>NZ_JBYMEN010000002.1:0-4800000 GCF_057766525.1 Micromonospora sp. MGP-C2 | reverse complement strand
ACCGCTCGCCGATGGGAAAGACGACGGTCCGCTTCAGCCAGTACGACAGCGACCCGGTGTCCGCCTGCACACGGGTCGACGCCGCGTTGAGCCGGTCACCGATCCCGCCGCTGGCACCCGCCGCAGCCTTCGGTCGACGGGCCGCCTCGTCGTGCAGCACCCCGTACCAGGTGTCGGTCATGTGCCGGACGGTCTGCAACGTCATCGCGGCGATCGCGAGCGCCCAGCCGTTGCCCAGCCCGGCGTGGCTCACCCCGAAGCCCAGCCCGGCGTAGACCAGGTATTCCTTGGCCCGGTCCGCCATCGTGTCCAGCCAGCCACCCCAGGCGCTGAAGTGCCGGGTGTAGCGGGCCAACTGGCCGTCCACGCAGTCCAGCACGAAGCCGAGGTAGAGCAGCACCGCGCCGCCGACCAGCGCGGGTCGCCCACCGACCCCGAACAGCACCGCCGCGGCCAGCGCGAACAGCACCGAGATCGCCGTCACCCCGGTCGGGGTGAGCCGCAGCCGGGCCGCCCACCGGACCACGTACGGGGACCAGGTGCTGACGAAGTAGGTGGAGAAGAAGTCGTCCTTCTCCTTCACCGACAGCCGCAATTCGGCCCGGTCCTCGTCGACAGCGGTCACCGCCGCCTCGGCAGCGGTCAGCTCGTCCTCGTCCTCGACCCGGCGGGCGACGAGCAGGCGTACCCGCTGGGCGAAGATCAGCGTGCCGAGCGCCGCGAGACCCGCGAAGAGCCGGTCCACGGCGGACCCGGGGCCACCCGCCGCGGCGCGGGCGGCTGCGGCGAGGGTCGGCAGGTCGTCCACGCCGACCCGCAGCGCGCCGCCGAACACGCCGGTGGCGGCCCCGTCGAGGGCGTCCAGGGCGCCGGCGTCGACCACCTGGCCGCGTTCCTCCCGCACGGCAGTGCGCCCGGGCACCGGCGGGTCGCCCAGCACCAGCGCCACCGTGGGCCCCACCGGGCTGGTGGCCAGGTGCCGCAGCACGGCGGTGTGCGCCACCAGGTCGGTGCCGGTGACCAGCACGGGGGCGGTGGCGGTGGCGACCAGCGCGGTCAACTCGTCGAGGGTGGCGGCGAAGCGCACCTCGTCGGCACCGGCCCGGCGCAACTGGGCGGCCAGGCGGTCGGCCAGCGGCTCACCGGTCGCGGTGGTCAGGCCCGCTGCCGGCGACCCGGCGGCGAGCACGATCGCGAGCGTCACCGCGGGACCGCGGCGTGGTACGCGTCGAGCGCCTCGGCGATGGTGCCGTCGAGCGTCAACCGGCCCGCGTCGAGGTACAACCCCCGACGGCAGAACCGGGTCAGGTCCTTTTCGTTGTGTGACACCAACACCAGCGTGCGCCCCTCCCCGAGCAGACGATCAATCGTCGCGTAACACTTCTTGCGGAACTCCGCGTCCCCGACCGCGGTCACCTCGTCCATCAGCAGGATCGGGTGCGGCAGGTGCGAGATGATCGCGAAGCCGAGTCGCACCTTCATGCCCGACGAGTAGTGCCGGACCGACGTGTCGATGGCCCGCTCCACCTGCTCACCGGCGAACTCGACGATCTCGTCGAAGTGCCGCTTCAGGTAGCCCGTCGACAGCCCGTGCAGGCCACCGACCAGGTGCAGGTTCTCCCGCCCGGTCAGGTCGTTGGAGAAACCGGCGGACAACTCCAGCAGCGGTGCCACCGCGCCGTGCACCCGGATGTCGCCCTCGTCGGGGATGAGCACCCCGGCGATCAGCCGCAGCAGGGTGCTCTTGCCGGTGCCGTTGCGGCCGATCACGCCGACCGTCTCGCCGGGTTCGATGGTGAACGACACGTCCCGCAACGGCCAGAACTGGCCGGGCAGGGCACCGCGTGCACCCCGGTGGATGAACAGCTCCCGCAGGCGCAGTTGACGGCGACGGTTCCGGACGAACCGGATGCCCAGGCCGTCGGCCTCGATGATCGGGGTGGCCACGTCAGAGTTCCTTGAGCACTGCAGGTTCCAACCGGCGGAACGACCACCAGCCGGCGGCCAGCACCAGCAGGCTGCCGACGACGGTGGTGGCGAGCAGCCGGGCGTCCGGGAACTCGTCCGGGTACCAGATCGCGTGATGCAACTGGAAGATCCCGACCAGGGGGTTCAGCTCGTACACCACCTTCAGCCAGCCGGGCAGGCCGGACTCCCGGACCAGGCTGAGCGGATAGATGATCGGCGTGGCGTAGAAGAGCACCCGGATGATCAGCCGCATCAACCGTTCCACGTCGCGCATCAGCACGTTCCAGGCGGACAGCAGCAGGGCGAGCCCGGTCAACAGGACGGCCTGGACGGCCACCGCGAGCGGCAGCGAGAGCAGCGACCAGCCAGGGTGGATCCGACCGTGCACCGCGTAGATCACCGCGATGGCGATCAGGATCGGCAGGCCGGCCGCGTACTCGGCGAACCGGCCGGTGACCCGGCCGATCGGGAAGACCTGACGCGGCACGTTCATCGTGGTGATCAACCGGGACTGGCCGGTCAGCGCGTTCGTGGCCTCGCTCAGGGCCGAGCTGGTCCACATCCAGGCGAAGATGCCGGTGATCAGGAACAACGGGTACGACCCCGCCGCCTCGCCGAGATGCCGGCCGGTGTCGCGGGAGTAGAGCACCCCGAACACGAACCAGTAGATGGCGCCCATGCCGAGCGGCTCGATCAACGACCAGAAGTAGCCCAGCACCGACTGCTGGTACTTGACCGCCAGGTCCCGCCTGACCAGGATGCGCAGCGAGTTGCGGTGCGACCACAACGCCGCGACGCCAGAGGTCACCGCGAGCCTCCCGCCTCCTGAAACGGACGACAGGTTAGCAGTCGGTGAACGAATGCCCCGAATCGACCGGACTCAGCACTCGATCACATTGACGGCCAGACCGCCACGCGCCGTCTCCTTGTACTTGACCTTCATGTCGGCGCCCGTCTCCCGCATGGTCTTGATGACCTTGTCCAGCGACACCTTGTGCACACCGTCGCCGCGCAGCGCAAGCCGGGCGGCCGTGATCGCTTTGATGCTAGCCACCGCGTTCCGCTCGATGCAGGGGATCTGCACCAGGCCACCCACCGGGTCGCAGGTCAACCCGAGGTTGTGCTCCATCCCGATCTCGGCCGCGTTCTCCACCTGCTCCGGGGTGCCACCGAGCACCTCGGCCAGCCCCGCCGCCGCCATCGAGCACGCCGAACCGACCTCACCCTGGCAGCCCACCTCCGCACCGGAGATCGAGGCATTTTCCTTGAACAACACCCCGATCGCGCCGGCCGTCAGCAGGAACCGCACCACACCGTCGTCGGACGCCCCCGGCACGAACCGGGCGTAGTAGTGCAGCACCGCCGGAATGATCCCGGCCGCCCCGTTGGTCGGCGCGGTGACCACCCGGCCACCGGCGGCGTTCTCCTCGTTGACCGCCAGGGCGAACAGCGTCACCCAGTCCATCGCGTGCAGCGGGTCGGGCGTCCCGGCGTCCGCCTCCAGGCCGCGCCGCAGCTCCGCCGCGCGCCGCCGGACCTTCAACCCCCCAGGGAGTACGCCGTCGCGCTCACAGCCGCGCTCCACGCACTCCCGCATCACCCGCCAGATCTCCAGCAGGCCCGCCCGGATGTCCGCCTCGCTGCGCCAGGAACGCTCGTTGGCCAGCATCACCTCGCTGATCGACAGACCGGTGCGGGTGGTGACCTCCAACAGTTGCGCCCCGGTCAGGAAGGGGTACCGCACCACTGTGCTGTCCGGCTTGATCCGGTCCGCGCCGGCCGCGGCCTCGTCCACCACGAACCCGCCACCGACGGAGTAGTAGGTGCGACTGCGCA
This sequence comes from Micromonospora sp. MGP-C2, assembly GCF_057766525.1. NCBI lineage: Bacteria > Bacillati > Actinomycetota > Actinomycetes > Micromonosporales > Micromonosporaceae > Micromonospora > Micromonospora sp. MGP-C2. Next base: position 4,796,196 of record NZ_JBYMEN010000002.1, on the reverse strand, counting down.
GCTCGGCACCGGCCCCGTCGTACGCCGCGAAGGTCATCCCGTTCGGGTGGTACGGAAGCGACCGGCGACGGTGCAGCGTCAGATCCCGGTCCGGGTCGAAGTCGATCTCGTGCGCGGACAGGATGTTGATCCGCCGCTCGGCCCGGATCCGCTCCACCCGAGGACCGACGGTGTCCGTGTCGACAGTCTCCGGCGACTCACCGGACAACCCCAGCAGCACCGCCGGGCCACTGCCGTGCCCGTGCCCCGTGGCACCCAGCGAGCCGAACAGCTCGGCCTGCACCCGCGCGACCTCGCTGAGCAGCCCGTCGGCCTTCAGCCCGCCAACGAACGTACGCGCGGCCCGCATCGGCCCCACCGTGTGCGAGCTGGACGGCCCGATACCAACGCTGAAGAGGTCGAAAACACTGATCATGGCCGCGCTTCCTCGCCGTCGTCCCGGCGTACGGGACCCGGCCGGGTCGTGACCGCCGGTCTGACGGCCCCGCTCGTGACCGCCCGGGGTATGGGTGCCGGTCACCCGGGGTGTGGGTGGCCGATCTGCCAGCCTACCCGCCCAGCTCAACGCCCACCCGGCCACCGGGAGGCGAGCACCTGACCGCCGTCTCGCGGCCATTGCAAGATCACGCTCGATCCATGGTGCAGTGGTCTGGGCCCTTCCCCGAGGCCACCCCGTGAACGAGCGCGATCTTCACCGATCCCGCCGTGCGCGGCGCTCGGGCGCGGCGCGGGCGGGTCGCAGGGAGGCGTCAGCGAGGGGCTGCCCGGGTAAAGCACCTACGGGTCCACGGGTCACCGCTCATCCTCGGGACCGAGGGCGAGGTGGCCAGCCCCTTCTACCGTGGATTGCAGACGCGGCGCACTGCCGCAGAGTGGGAGTACGACGATGAGTCGCAAACTGGTCCGGCCCCGCGAGGGGCGCATGCTCGCCGGTGTCTGCGCCGGCCTCGGTCGGCGGTTCGGCATGTCCGCCGGGATGGTCCGGCTGCTGTTCCTGCTGTCCCTGCTGCTGCCCGGCACCCAGGTGATCGTCTACCTGGTCCTCTGGGTTCTCATGCCGAACGAGGATCGCTACCTGGCCTCCACCCAGCACTGACCCCCACCCCTCAAGCGCGCCGCGCTTCCGGGAGGCCACTACAACCCTGTTGTAGTGGCCTCCCGCACGTCCAGGGCCCTCATTTCCAGGAACTTGCGGGCAGAAGCGCTCGCCAACTCCATCCGGAACCGCCGCTCCAACCAAGCCCCCCATCCACCCCCCGCCCCGCCCTGCCCCACCCCACCCCGCCCGCCCCCTCCCCGCCTCAGCCCGGGCAGCAACTTCGGGGAAGTTGCTGCCTCAGGAGCGCCCGAGGCACCAATTTCCCCGAAGTTGCTGCCCACCTCGCCGTTGATCCACTCGGGTTTGCTGATTCCGCGGCGTCCACAGGATTCAGCACTCAGACGCGCTGCAGACCGCCGGCAAAACGGCAGGCGAATGCCGACCGCGTGAACGACGCGACCACCGACAGCGAATGCCGACGCCGAATGCACGACAGCGACTACTGGCAGCGAATGCCCGACGGCGACCACCGACAGCGAATGCCCAGCGGCGACCAACAGCGGCTGCCGACAGCGACTCACACAGCGGGCTGACAGCAGGGGCTGCCAACGGCGACCGCCAGCTGCGACCGTCGACGGCGAATGCCAGCTGCGAATGCCAGCGAGGGCTACCAGCCACGAATGCCAGCGGCGACCGCCGACGTCCCGATGGAGAAGCGCCCGCTCCGACGGACGTCGGGGCGGGCGCATCCGCGTACGGGTTGTCGCCGGTCAGGGAGCCGTGTAGGTGACCGTGATCTGTTGGTAGCCGAGGGAGCGCAGCAGCCCCTCCAGCATCTTGCGGGTGTTTTCCTCGGCTCGGGCGGAGAGACCGCTGTCGCGGGCGGCGGCGGTGATCCGCTCCTCGGCGAGCTGGTAGACCTGCTGCTGCCGGTTGGGATCGTTGCCGACCAGGTCACCGAGCCGGTTGAGCAGACCGCGCTGCTCAGCGAAGACGTAGCTCTTCTCCATGTCGAGGTTGGTCTCGCCGAGCTGCGGGGCGGGCAGTTTGATCTCGACGGACTTGCCGTCGGCGGACTGGACGACGGCACCCTCACCGATCTTGGTGAAGTCGACGTACGCCTCGACGCTGCCGGCCCCGACGAACAGGGTGCGCTCGTTGAGCAGGAAGTCGGGAACGTTGCGCCGGTCGTTCTGGGTGTCGACCACGACCTGGAAGTTGCCTTCGGCCGCCACGTAGCGGCTGAGGTCCTGGATCGACTTCAGCAGTGGTGGCTGGCTGCGGTCGGTCTGCTCCTTGGCGAACGGGTTGCGGAAATCCGGCAGGATGCCGGTCGCCTGGATGCCGAGCAGCACGACCACGGCCAGCGCGGCGGCGCCGAGCAGCAGGAGCAGGCCACGGGCCCCGCCACCACCACCCGTCGGGCCACCGCTGCCGCCCATCGGGCCACCCGTCGGGCCACCGCGGCCGCCCGGTGTGTCCATGGTCGGCTCGGGTGTCGCGGCCGACCGCTCCTTGAGATCGTCACCGGTCGGGTAACCGGGAAACTCCCTCGTGGGCTCGTTGATGCCAGCATCGCGGGCCATCACGCTCACCGTCCTCGTCAGACACGTCGTCTGTCAATGACGGTACGGCCCCCGTACGACAGCCGCGCGTCGAGCGGCCGAAAAGCACAAACGGGCAGGTCAGCACGCGGGCAGGTCAGCACGCGGGCAGGTCACGCGCGCGTAGGTCACGCGAACGCGGAGATCCCGGTGAGTCGCTGCCCGACGACCAGCTGGTGGATTTCGGAGGTGCCCTCGTACGTCAGCACGCTCTCCAGGTTGTTGGCGTGCCGCATGATCGGGTATTCGCCGGAGACCCCGTTGGCGCCGAGGATGGTGCGGCACTGCCGGGCGATGGCCAGGGCCTCCCGCACGTTGTTCAGCTTGCCCACGCTGACCTGCTCGGGTCGCAGCCGGTGGGCGTCGGCGAGCCGGCCCAGGTGCAGCGCGAGCAGTTGCCCCTTCACCAGCTCGACGGCCATGTCGGCGAGTTTCGCCTGGGTGAGCTGGAAGCCGGCCAGCGGGCGACCGAACTGGGTGCGGGTGGTGGCGTACGCCAGGGTGGTTTCCAGGCAGTCACGGGCGGCGCCGACCGCGCCCCAGACGATGCCGTACCGGGCTTCGGTGAGACAGCTCAGCGGCGCCTTGAGCCCGATCGCCTCGGGCAGTTGGGCGTCCGCCGGGAGCCGGACGTCGTCGAGCGCGATCTCGCCGGTCACCGACGCGCGCAGCGACATCTTGCGGCGGATCTCCCGGGCCGTGACACCGGGCGTGTCCATGGGTACGAGGAAACCCCGCACGCCCTCGTCGGTGCGCGCCCAGATCACCGCGGCGTCGGCGATCGGCGCGTTGGTGATCCACATCTTGGCGCCGGTGAGCACCCAGTCGTCGCCGTCGCGGCGGGCGCGGGTGGTCATCGAGGCGGGGTCGGAGCCGTGGTCCGGCTCGGTCAGGCCGAAGCAGCCGATCGCCTCGCCGGTGGCCATCGACGGCAGCCAGCGTTGCTTCTGCTCCTCGCTGCCGTAGCGCCAGATGGCGTACATGGCGAGCGAGCCCTGCACCGAGACCAGGGATCGGAGGCCGGAGTCGCCTGCCTCCAGCTCCTGGCAGGCCAGGCCGTACGCGACGGCGGAGGCGCCAGCGCAGCCGTAGCCGGTGAGGTGCATGCCGAGCAGGCCGAGCTTGCCGAACTCCCGGGCCAGCTCGCGGGCGGGCACCTGGCCCTGTTCGTACCAGTCGGCGACGTGCGGGCGCACCCGGTCGTCGACGAGTTGGCGGACGACGTCGCGGATCTGTCGCTCTTCGTCGGTGAGCGACGGGTCCAGATCGAGCAGGTCCAGCGCAGCGGTCATGGACGCCACCCTAACGAAGGTTCAGCGAGCGACAGAAGGGCTCGTCACTCGATCGGCTCGGAGAGCACCAGCACCCGGGCGTGGATCTGGTTGCGCTGCTGCAGGGCGGCCCGCAACGCGCGGTGCAGCCCGTCCTCAAGATAGAGCCCACCGTTCCACTGCACGACGTGCGGGAAGAGGTCACCGTAGAAGGTGGAGTCCTCGGCGAGCAGCTTGTCGAGCGCCAGCTCACGCTTGGTGGTGATCATCTGGTCCAGGCGCAGTGGCCGGGGCGGAATCTCCGCCCACTGCTTGAGCGTCAGATTGTGTTCCGGATAGGGACGCCCGTCCCGGACCGCTCTGAAGATCACGACGGCACGCTCCCCTCCCCGTGGCCGGGCCGACCGACGGCGCCGAGCCGGGCCGCGGCGGGCACCGCGCGGCGCGGCACCGATGACCGTGCCAGCCTAGCCGCCCAGCGCACGACGCGTTTCGCTCCCTGATGTCAGTTTCGCTACCGGTCGTCCGATCCTCAAGCGGACAAACGGGACAGGGTGCTCAACTCCACCGGCCGCGCCGCACCACCTCGTCCATCGGACGACGCCCCCGGCGCAGCGACGGTGACCGATGGTCCGCTGCCCGGTAACCGATTGTGACGGCACCGACGGGCTGGTATTCCTCCGGCACGCCGAACGCGTCGCGGTAGGGGGCGAGTTGCTGCGGCTGAATGCCGAAGAAACAGGCCCCCAGTCCTTCGTCCACGGCGGTGAGCAACATCAGCAGGGCCGCGAAGCCGGTGTCCACGTGCCAGTACGGCACCGGCCAGCGGTCGGTGGACCGGTCCGTCCACCCCTTGTCCGGCTCCGCGTACCGCCGCAGGTAGGCCGACTCGTTGGCGTGCGGCACCACGATCAGTGGTGCCCGGCGCATCCCGGCCAGCCAGCGCTCCCGCCCACCGCCGTCCGGTGTGGTGGCCGCCCAGAACCGCTCCCGGTCGGCCGGCTCCTCCAGGACCAGGAAACCCCAGCCCTGAGCGAACCCGGCCGACGGTGCGCGGACCGCGTGGTCGAGCAGCCGGTCCACCACGTCGGGCGGGACGGGGCGGTCCGGGTCGTAGTTGCGCACCATCCGACGACGCCGGACGACCTCGGCGAACTCCATCAGGCCCCGGGCCGGATGCCCCAGGCACCCCGCCAGGTTGTAGCAGGCTTGAGCGTGAGCACGTCCCGGCCCGAGCGGAAAGCGTCCGGCGGGCAGGTCATCGGCTCGATCGCCACCGAGCGGCGGTGCCGGTCACCGGTGAGCGCGTCCCCGGTGAACACCTGCCACCAGCCGAACTCCGCGTCCGCCCAGATGCTCACCCCCGCCGAACCGTCCGGTGCGGACAGGCTCACCGACGAGCCGCCGTCAGCGTCTCGGATCACCTCGCCGAAGCAGAGGTCCAGCTCGGCGGCGCCGATCCGGCGCGGGCTGGTCCAGTCGTACTCGGTCCCGGCCACCGGGGTCGCGCCGACCGGCAGCAGCCGACCGTCCACCAACAACCGGGTACGGGTCGGAAGCCGCATGACCAGGTCGTCGACCGCGACGCCCGGCAACTGCAGGTACGGGTGCACGGAGAAGCCGAACGGCGCGGCCTCCCCGCCGATGTTGGTCACCTCGTGCTCGGCGCGCAGCCCGTCCGCGCCGACGCTCCACCGGCTGAGCAGCCGCAACGGCCACGGGTAGCCGGGCTGCGGCGGCAGGTCGTAGCCGAGGGTCACCGCGGCCTCCGACTGCTCCAGCAGACGCCACGGCACCCAGTTGACCAGACCGTGGATGGCCACGTGCCGCTCCGGCTCGGTCAGCGGGAGCTGGAGCGCCCGCTCCCCGAACGCGTAGCGGCCATCGCGGATCCGGTTCGGCCAGGGTGCCAGCACCTGCCCGGCGCAGCCGGGGCACACCTCGTCGGTCTGGTACCCGTCGACCAGGTCGACACCGTCGTGCCGGTACGTCCGGAGCCCACCGCCCACCTCCACGATGACGGCCTCGTGACCGGCGGCGGAGATGGTCCACTGGGCGCCGGAGAAGGGGCGCTGATCGGGGCTTTCCATGCCGGCGACCCTAACCGGTCAGGCCCGGTCGTTGCTCGACGCGGTAGTGGCCCGGTAGCGCAGCAGTGCCGGGAACGCCACCGCGAGCACGACGACGAGCACCGCCGAGGCGAGCCCGCCGGCCACCCAGGCCACCCCGCCACCGAACCCGGCGGCCATGGTGCCGGCCCGGAGGTCGCCCAGGCGTGGGCCACCCGCCACCACGACCGTGTTGACGCCCTGGAGCCGGCCGCGCATCCGGTCCGGTGCGTAGACCAGCAGCATCGACTGGCGCAGCACCGCGCTGATCAGGTCGGCGGCCCCGGCAACGGCGAGCAGCGCGACCATCAGCCAGAGCTGCTGGGCCAGCCCGGCCGCGGCGATCGCCAGGCCCCAGCCCACCACCGCGAGCACCAGACCGAGCCCCTGCCGGCGGAGCCGGCCGATCCAGCCGGAGGTCAGCCCACCGATCATCGAGCCGATCGCGATGGCGCTGTAGAGCAGGCCGACCGACCCACCACCGCCGAACCGTTCGTGGGCGATCTCCGGGAAGAGCGCCCGCGGCATGGCGAGGATCATCGCGATCAGATCCACCCCGAAGGACAGCAGGAGTACGGGTGTGGTGGCCAGGTAGCGGAATCCGTCGATCACACTGGCCAGGCCGGCTCGTCGGACCTGACCGTCGGCGCTCGGCTCGGGCGGCAGCGAGGGCAGGCGCAGCGCCGCCCAGAGCATCGCTGTGAAGAGCAGCGCGTCCACCCCGTACGCGATCGGCAGGACCACAGCGGTGTCCGGCGACGCGGCGAGGATCAGGCCTGCGGCCAGCGGGCCGGCCACCGAGGCGGCGGTGAAGGTCGTGTAGTTCAGGGTGGCGGCGGCTGGGACGAGGTCGTCCGGGACCAGTCGGGGCAGCATGGCACTGCGGGCCGGCGAGCTGATCGCGAACGCCACCGACTGCAACGCCATCAGCGCCAACAGGAGCACCGGGCTGCCCACGTTCAGCAGTGCCTGGACCAGCAGCCCGAGGGTGGATGCCCAGAGCAACAATGAGCCGCCGAGCAGCACCGCGCGGCGGTCGCGGGCGTCGGCGACCGCGCCGCCCCAGAGCCCGAAGACCAGCAACGGTACGAAGGCCGCCACGCCCAGCAAGCCGACCCAGAGGGAGTCCCTGGTCAGGGCGTACATCTCCACCGGCACCGCGACGGCCGTGAACTGGAAGCCGAACATCGCCACGGTGTTGCCGAGCCAGAGCCGCCGGTACGCGGGCACGCGCAGCGGGCGTACGTCGAGGGCCCAGCGGCGCGCTCCGCGCGGCCGAGCCTCCTGCACATTTGTCACGGCGCCAACCGCTCGACGATCCAACCGCCCTCGTCGAGGCGACGGAAGCGGAGCCGATCGTGCAACCGGCTGGCCCGGCCATGCCAGAACTCCACCGAGTCGGGGTGGACCCGCAACCCGCCCCAGTGCGACGGCGTCGGGATCACGTCCGCGTCGGCGAACCGCTCGGCCACCTCCCGGTAGCTCTCCTCCAGCTCGGCCCGGCCCGACACCACCTGCGACTGCGGGCTGGCCCAGGCGCCCAACTGGGAGCCGCGCGGCCGGCTGGTGAAGTACGCCTCGCTCGTCGCGCGGTCGACCGGCGCGACCCGCCCGGCGACCACCACCTGACGCTGCATGGGAAACCACGGAAAGACCAGGCTGGCGTACGGGTTGGCGGTCACCTCGACGCCCTTGCGCGACAGGTGGTTGGTGAAGAAGACGAACCCCTCGGGGTCGTACCCCTTCAGCAGCACCGTCCGACCGCTCGGCCGACCGGCCGGGTCCGCGGTGCCCACCACCATCGCGTTCGGTTCGGGTAGCCCGAAGGCCACCGCGTCGGCGAACCAGCTGGCGAACTGGGTGTGCCAGTCGGCGGCCAGGTCAGCCTCGGTCAGGCCCAGGTCCGCGGCGTACTCGTTACGCATCGCAGCCGGGGCGGGTGTGTCACCCGTCACGTGCCCACTCCTTCTCGGCGGCCCCGCCAACGCCCTCCCGCGCTGGCCAGCACGCACTGCCCAGTCTCACCGAGTCCAGCGGAGATTGCGCGCCCGGGGATGTCGCGTGCAGCACAGTCGCAGCGGGTCGCGTATCCCTTACTCAGCAGGCAAGATGTTGCGAACACATCCCTGAGGGTCGCCTAAGGCGCCCGGCCGACCGGGCCGGATGAGCTGTTCGGGCGCACCGACCAGATCCAGGAGAGCGACATGGCTGATTTCAAACCCGGGCTGGAGGGCGTCGTCGCCTTCGAGACCGAGATCGCCGAACCTGACCGTGAGGGCGGCGCGCTGCGCTATCGCGGGGTCGACATCGAGGATCTGATCGGGCAGGTGTCGTTCGGAAACGTCTGGGCGCTGCTGGTGGACGGCCGCTTCGGGCCGGGTCTGCCGCCGGCGGAGCCGTTCCCGGTGCCGGTGCACTCCGGCGACATCCGCGTCGACGTGCAGTCCGCGGTCGCCATGCTGGCCCCGTACTGGGGGCTCGACCAACTGCTGGACATCTCCGACGAGCAGGCCCGCGAAGATCTCGCCCGGGTGTCGGTGACCGCGCTCTCCTTCGTCGCCCAGTCCGCCAGGGGCCTCGGCCTCCCGGCGGTGCCGCAGAAGGAGATCGACAAGGCGCAGACCATCGTCGAGCGGTTCATGAAGCGTTGGCGCGGCGAACCCGACCCGCGGCACGTCAAGGCCGTCGACGCGTACTTCATCTCGGCCGCCGAGCACGGCCTGAACGCGTCCACCTTCACCGCCCGCATCGTCGCCTCCACCGGGGCGGACGCGGCGGCCTGCATCTCGTCGGGCATCGGCGCCCTCTCCGGCCCGCTGCACGGCGGCGCGCCGTCCCGCGTGCTCAGCATGCTGGAGGCGGTCGAGCGCAGCGGCGACGCCGAGGGTTACGTCAAGGGCGTCCTCGATCGCGGTGAGCGGTTGATGGGCTTCGGCCACCGCGTCTACCGGGCCGAGGACCCGCGCGCCCGCGTGCTGCGGCGCACGGCCAAGGAGCTGGGCGCGCCGCGCTTCGAGATCGCCGAGGCACTGGAGAAGGCCGCCCTCGCCGAGTTGCAGGCCCGCCGCCCGGACCGGGTGCTGGCCACCAACGTCGAGTTCTGGTCGGCCGTGGTGCTGGACTTCGCCGAGGTGCCGGCGCACATGTTCACCTCGATGTTCACCTGCGCACGGATGGGTGGCTGGAGCGCGCACATCCTGGAGCAGAAGCGCCTTCAGCGGCTGGTGCGCCCGTCCGCCCGCTACGTCGGCCCGGAGACCCGCAAGCCGTCCGACGTCGAGGGCTGGGCCGCCATCCCGCACGGCGTCTGATTTGACACGAGGGGCCCCTTCTCGACGCCTGCCGTCGAGGAGGGGCCCTCTTTCGTACCTCTGGGCGCGCTGAGGACGCCGGGTGTGGCGAAGGCCTCAGACCTGCCCTCGGGGGCCCGGCTTCCACCGATGGTTCCGGGTGCGAGGATGAGGGCCGGCAGTGTCGCCGGGCCCGCCCTCGCCCTTGCGGAAGGATCTTCAAGACCGTGGCTGACGCACCGACCATCCGGATTCCCGATGACATCAAGCCCGCCGACGGACGTTTCGGCTGCGGCCCGTCCAAGGTCCGGCCAGCGGCGGTGTCCGCCCTTGCCGAGGTCGCGACGAGCTACCTGGGCACCTCGCACCGGCAGAAGACGGTCCGCGACCAGGTGGCGCGGCTGCGCTCCGGCATCGCCGAGTTCTTCTCGCTGCCCGAGGGCTACGAGGTCGTGATCGGCAACGGTGGCACCACCGCGTTCTGGGAGGTCGCCACCTTCGGCCTGATCCGCGACCGCGCCCAGTTCGCCAGCTTCGGCGAGTTCGGCGCCAAGTTCGCCAATTCGGTCAAGGACGCGCCGTTCCTGGGCGAGCCGACCGTCCGCAAGGCCGACGCGGGCAGCGCGCCGACGCTGGTCGCCGAGTCCGGCGTGGACGCGTACGCGACGCCGCAGAACGAGACCTCGACCGGTGTGGCGGTCCCGATCAGCCGGGTGGCCGGCGCGGACGAGGGGGCGTTGCTGCTGGTCGACGCGACCTCCGGCGCGGGTGGCCTGGAGGTCAACGTCGGCGAGACCGACGTCTACTACTTCGCCCCGCAGAAGTGCTTCGGCTCCGACGGCGGCCTCTGGCTGGCCCTGATGTCACCGGCCGCGCTGGACCGGGCCGCCGAGATCAAGGCGTCCGGGCGCTACATCCCCGCGTTCCTCGACCTGGTCACCGCGATCGACAACTCGCGGCTGGAGCAGACCTACAACACTCCCGCGCTGGCCACCATCTTCCTGGCCGCCGAGCAGACCGACTGGATGAACGCGCAGGGTGGCCTGGCCTGGGCGGCCAAGCGCACCGCCGAGAGCGCCGCCACGGTGTACGGCTGGGCGGAGCGTTCCAGCGTGGCCTCCCCGTTCGTCGGCGACCCGGCACTGCGCTCCAACGTGGTCGCCACGATCGACTTTGCCGACGAGGTGGACGCCACCGCGATCGCGAAGGCGCTGCGCGCCAACGGCATCGTGGACACCGAGCCGTACCGCAAGCTCGGCCGCAACCAGCTCCGGATGGCGCTGTTCCCGGCCATCGAGCCGGCCGATGTCGAGGCGCTGACCGCGTCCATCGACTACGTGGTCGAGCGACTCTGACGTTCGTCACGGTCGGTGTCGGTGGAGGCCTCCACCGACACCGACCGTGATCATTGCCGCAGCTCAGTCACGACATGCGGGGTGTCGCTTCCCCCACCCCGAGACAGATGCGCGTACGGTGGTCCGAGACGCCTGGGTGGCCGACTCGTGGCGTGCGGCCAGCGAAGCGGGACGGAGGCAACGCTATGCGCCCAGTACGCTTCGTCGCCCTCTCCGAGGACGGCCATGCTCTGGTTCTCGCCGACGAGGTCGGGCGGTTGCTCGCCCTGCCGATCGACGAACGGATCTCCGGTGCGCTGCACGCGGAGCCCGGTTCGCCGCCGCTCGCGGCGGCGCCGACCGCAGCCGATCCGATTCCCTCACTGTCCCCGCGGGACATCCAGGCCCGCATCCGCTCCGGTGAGTCCGCCGAGGATGTCGCCCGGATCGCCGGTGTGCCGGTCGACCGGGTGCTGCGCTATGCCGGCCCGGTCCTCCAGGAGCGGGCGATGCTCGCGCAGCATGCCCGCCGCACCCGCCTCAAGGGAGCGGAGAAGCCCACCCCGCTCGCCGAGGTGGTCAACGGTCGGCTGAGCCAGCACGGCATCGACACCGAGAAGATCTCCTGGGACGCATACCGGCGTGATGACGGCACCTGGCGGATCATCGCCACCTGGCCGTCCGGCAAGGCCACCGCGCAGGCCATCTGGGATCTCGACAAGACCCGGCAGTCGGTCGCCCCGCACGACGACATGGCGCAGTATCTGTGCGCCGAGCGGCCCACGCCGATCCTCGGTCAGGAGCCCGCACCGGAGCGGGGCGGGCATGCCCTGCCCGGTCCGTCGCGCGGTGAGCCGAGCCGAGGTGGGCACGGGTTGCCGGCGGCGTCCGAGCACCCGCGTCCCGGTCGGGATCCGATCCGCGCTGGCCGCGATGCGTTGCTCGCCTCACTGGACCGCCCACTCGGCGCCTCGTCGGGCCGTGGTCTGGAACCGCGTACCCCGGCTGCTCTCACCGGCTCGGACGCGCCCCGGCAGCGGCCGGTCGGCGGGGGTGCCGCCGCGTTGCTCGGCGGCGGCCAGGGGTCGGCCTTCGACGACGACTCGGACGCGCCCAAGGAGGTGCCGGCCGTGCCCTCGCTGGCGGTGCTCCGGCCCCGCCGGACGGGCGCTGCGGCGGCCGCTGGCGGCGAGTCCACCGATGCGAACGGCAAGCCGCGTAAGCGGCTGCCGAGCTGGGACGACGTCCTCTTCGGCAGTGGCCCGGCCGCACGCGAGTCCTCCTGACGCTTCGCGTTGACGGGTGGTGGTTCGCCACCCGTCAACGCGAAACACGTGAGCCTCATCGACGGTCTTCGCCGAACAGGCCCGCGAGGTCCTCCACAGCAGACCGGAGGCGGTCACTGCCCAGCCGAATCCGGACCAGGATCAGTCGGGGGTCGCCGTGACGAGAGTGTCGGTCAGAGCGGCCAGGCAGCGAGCCGGTCGTAGCGCGATGGTCGCGGGTCAAGGTGGCTGCGGATCAGCAGCAGCTCGGTCGCCTGCCACTCCGGTCCCTGGTAGTCGTCCAGGTCGGCCTGGTCCGCCTCGATGTCAACCAGGTCCATCCGTTCGCCCGGCCGGGCCACGGTCAGGTGCGGGCGGAACGGCCTGGCGTCGTCGCACGGCAGCCGGGCCTGCCGCAACCGGGACCGGACCAGCCCGGCGAGCACGTGCAGTGCCTCGACCTCGCCTCGCAGGCCCACCCAGAGCACAGTGGACCGGCCCTGACCGAACCGACCACCGCCGCCGAGGCTGAACCGGGGCAGGGCGTTCCGGCCGTCGCGGAACCCCTCGGCGGCCAGCCCGAGCGCGCTCTCCACCTCCACCAGCCGGGCCACCTCGACATCGCCGAGGAAGGCCAGGGTGACGTGCAGATGAGCCGGATCGGCGAGCCGGACGTTGGTGCCGGCGGCAGCCGCCGCGCCAACCCGTAGTCGCGCGACCTGCGCGCCGAGGTGGCCGACCGACTCGGGGGGCGGGTAGACCGCGACGAAGAGCCGCAACCGTCGCTCAGCGGTGCCGTTGCCGGTGGCCGGCCCGAGCCGCTGGCAGGGTCAGCCCGGCGGCGTGCAGCACACCCTCCACCCGGACCCGCTCGATCTCCTGGTCGACACCCTCCAACTCACCAAGGTGCTCGGTGATGCCGAGGGCGCGGCAGGCGAGGCGAAGCCGGTCGTCGTACGCCTGGAGCAGCGCGCCGTGCCAGACCATCGAGCGGCCGGTGCCTCCGAGCCGCTGACCGCCGAGGCGGCGCAGGTCGGCGGCGAGTTGCTCCAGGGGCCGACGGTCGGTGCGGTCGAACTCGCTGAGGTCGATGTCCCGGGTCAGCGCGTCGGCCTCGATGGCGCGGTCGAGACGCGCGATCGTCCGTTTCTCCCGTCGGCGATCACGCCACTCGGACCAGCCGCAGACCACCCGGTCGAGGATCTCGTCATAGCAGAAGAGCAGGGCGAGTGCCGCCGGAAGACTGGCCACGGCGAGGAACGCCAGGGCCAGCATCAGCGCGCGTCCGACTCCCACGTATCGACGCTAAGCCCCATCGTGCTGCCCCGCCAGCGGTTTCCCCGCATCCGCGTCATCCGCTCAAGACGGCGCGTGCGGCTCGGACCCCCGTCCCGGCGGTTCCCGGAAGGGCCCCTTGTCATGCGAAGTCCGATGACGAGGGGCCCTTTCAGAGAGCTCAGCAGTCGGCGGACGTGACGTAGAAGCGGGGCATCGGCAGCACCCGGAAGCGCAGTCGGGCACCGGAGCGGCGCAGCTGCCAGGTGAGGGCGATCAACGCGGCGGCCAGCGAGATCAGCCCGCCCATCCAGATGCTGGCACCGGCACCGAAGCGCTCCGCGACCCAGCCGATCAGCGGCGCGCCGACCGGGTTGGTGCCCAGGAAGACCAGCACCCACAGCGCCATCACCCGGCCCCGGAAGGCCGCGTCCACGCCCAACTGGACCCGCTGGTTGGCAGCCTGGGCGAAGAAGACCATGAAGAAGCCGGTCGGCACCAGCAGTGCCACGACCAGCCAGTACGTCGAAGCGAGACCGACCAGGGTGCCGAAGCTGGCGCAGGCGATCGCCGCGCCGAGCACCAGCCAGACCGACGGCCGACTCCGCCGACCGGTGCCGCTGAGAGCGCCGCCGAGCGCGCCCACGGCCAGCGCCGTGCTGAACAGGCCGAAGGAGGCGGCACCGGTGTGGAAGACCGTCTTCGCCAGCGCGGCCAGGGTCAGCTGGAAGTTGAACAGCGACATGCCGATCACCGACATGACCGCCATCGGCAGCAGCAGGTCGGGGCGGCGCGACACGTACCGCAGCCCGTCGATGACCCGTGCGGACGCCCGCTCGTCACGCGGCAGCAGGGCGTCGCGGTGCAGGTCGGCCGTACGCATCCGGACCACGTTGACCAGGGGCGCGACGGAGCTGAGGGCGGTGAAGAGGAAGACCGGGCCCACGTCGAAGGCGGCGATCGCCAGGCCGGCGACGGCCGGGCCGACGATCCGCGCCGAGTTGAACACGGCGGCGTTCAGCGACAAGGCGTTGGGCAGCAGCGGAGTGCCGACGAGTTCGGAAACGAACGCCTGACGGACCGGGGTCTCCACTGCGTTGGCCGTGCCGAGCAGCGCGGCGAAGGCGAAGACGTGCCAGAGCTGCACCAGGTCGGTGAGGACCAGCACGGACATGCCGAGCGCCAGCACGGTCCAGAAGGCGTTGGCGACGAAGAGCAGCACCCGCTTGTCGTACCGGTCGGCAAGTCGGCCGGAGAGCAGGGTGAGCAGGAGCACCGGGGTGAACTGACAGGCGGTGACCACGCCGAGCGCGGTGGCCGAGTTGTTGGAGAGCTCAAGGACGAGCCAGTCCTGGGCGATGAACATCATCCAGACGCCGATCAACTTGATCAGCTGCCCGGATGCGAAGAGGCGGTAGTTACGGACCTGCAGGGACTGGAACATCGTGCTCAACTTGGCCTGCACTCTTCGTGCGCCTCCTTAAGAACGTACGCGTCATCGACAGGTGACGGCACGGACCCGGTGGCGCGGGCGCGGCTCAGGCGCGAGCGAGCTGCTGAAGAATCTGGGCAGCCCTCTGCAGGGTCTCCCGTTCGTCCTCGTCGAGTGCGGCCAGCCGGTGGGCCAGCCACTCGTCGCGGGCCCGCTCGAACTGGTCGAGCACGGCCTGCCCTCCTTCGGTCGCCGCGAGGATGACCTGCCGGCCGTCGGTCGGGTGGGGTGTCCGCCGCACGAGGCCGCGGTCCTCCAACTTCCCGACGATCTTGGTCATCGTCGGCGGCTGCACCCGCTCCACGTCGGCCAGTTCCCTGGGCGTCAGTGCGCCGGCCAGCCGCAGGCTGGTGAGCGCGGAAACCTGGGTGACCGTGAGGTCGCCGACCGGTCGGGCCTGGCGGACCCGCCGGTTGAGTCGGGTGATCGCATCACGCAACTGGGGAGCCAGTTGCGCCGGTGGCACGCGTTCCGCCGTCACCGTCCGCTCCATCACGTTAGTTAGCTTAACTAATGAGCCTGGCTAACGACATCCGTTATGACCAGGCTCACGAGGACGTTGGTGCTGTTCCGGGCGGGGAATCCCGTTCGATTCTCCGCCCGGAACGTACGTCAGAGCACCAGGGACTCGATCGGCCCGCGCAGGAAGTACAGCACGAACAGCACGGCCACCCCGTACAGCAACGGGTGGACCTCCCGGGCCTTACCCCGGGCCAGCTTCACCACCACGAAGGTGATCAGGCCAGCGCCGATCCCGTTCGAGATCGAATAGGTGAACGGCATCAGCACGATGGTGAGGAACGCCGGGATGGCGATCTCGTAGTCGGACCAGTCGATCGTCCGCACCGCTGTCATCATCAGGAAACCGACCACCACCAGGGCCGTCGAGGCCGCCTCGAACGGCACGATCACCACCAGCGGCGCCAGGAACATCGCCAGCAGGAAGAGCACGCCGGTGACCAGGCTGGCCACGCCGGTCCGGGCACCCTCCCCGACACCGGCGGCACTCTCGATGTACGACGTGTTGCTGGAGGTGCTGGCCGCACCACCGGCCGCCGCGGCGATCGAGTCGACCAGCAGGATCTCCTTGGCCCGTGGCGGGGTGCCCTGCTCGTCGAGCAGGCCGCCCTCCTGGCCGACCGCCACCATCGTGCCCATGGTGTCGAAGAAGTCCGTGATCAGCAGCGTGAAGACGAACATCAGCACGACCAGCCAACCGGCCCGACCCCACGAGTCGAGCACGTTGAACTTGCCGAGCAACGACAGGTCCGGCAGGTCCACCACCGTCTTCGGCAGCTCCGGCACGTTCAGCGACCAACCCTTGGGGTTGGGCTGACCGTTGACGAACGACGGGCCGATGTTGCCGATCGCCTCCACGATCACCGCCAGCACGGTCGAGGCGAGGATGCCGATCAGGATCGCACCCCGTACCCGGCGGACCACCAGCACGAGGGTGATCAGGAGGCCCACCACGAAGACCAGCATCGGCCAGCTCACCAGCTTGCCGCCGATGCCCAGACCGACCGGGACTGTGGTGTTGGCGTCGTCCGGGATCCGTCGGACGAAACCGGCGTCCACCAGACCGATGATGGTCAGGAACAGACCGATCCCGACCCCGATCGCGGTCTTCATCTGGGTCGGCACCGCGCGGAACACAGCGGTCCGCAGACCGGTCAACACCAGCACAGCGATGATCACACCCTCGATCACCACCAGGCCCATCGCGTCGGCCCAGGTCATCTCGGGGGCAATCTCGTACGCCACCAGCGCGTTGACGCCCAGACCGGCGGCGAGCGCCAGCGGGAACCGGCCCACCACGCCCATCAGGATGGTCATCAGGCCGGCGACCAGCGCGGTCCCGGCAGCCAGCGCGGGAATGGGGAGAGTCTTGCCGTCACCGTCGACGGCACCACCCAGGATCAGCGGGTTGAGCACCACGATGTACGCCATCGTGAAGAAGGTCGCCAGGCCACCGCGTACCTCGCGGCTCATCGTCGAGCCCCGGGCGGAAATCTCGAAGAACCGGTCGAATCCGTTACGCGGGTGAGCGGGGTTGGGAGGGGTGCCGTTCTCGGGCGGCGCTACTGCCATCAGGTCCTCGCAGGTGATCTTCCGGTTGTCGCGCGCATCGTCCCAGATCACCGACGGGCAGGGGAAGTAGGTCGCGTACGCTTGCCGAATGCCGAACGAGCAGCCACCGCGGCCCGCACCACTGGACCCGCCGATGGTGCCGTTCGCCCTCGCCGGGCTGGCCGCCTGGGCGATTGCCGGGCTGGTCCTGCTGATCTTCTTTCGGGGTTGGCTGACCGACCACGGTCACCAGAACTGGCTCTGGACCTGCCTCGCCGGATTCCTGTGGGGCTTCCCGGGCCTCGCCGTGATGATGCGGCACGACGCCAACCGACGACGTCGCCGCGCGCGCTGACCCGGCCACGCACCGGGGCCACCCCCGGTGCGAACGATCAGGAGTGCCCGTACGGCTCCGCCGGCTCGGCGGCTTCCACCGAGCCCGGGGCACGGCTGACCGACATGGCCTCCACCGCGCTGTCGTCGTACACCGTGGGTAGCTCTTCGACCGCGGTCTCGGCCGCCTCGATCAGCGTCTCGGAGTGGGCACCGCAACCGTGGTCGGCGCTCACCACCCGGCCGTCGTCGGGGGCGTAGAAGTTGCCGCACGCCCCGAACGCCTGCCGCATCGCACCGGCCAGCGGCAGGTAGAAACCGCAGGTGCCACAGCGGGCGGCGGCCGGCGCGGCAGCGGAGATAGGCGCGGCGGGGCCGTGGTCGCCGTCATACCAGCGCTGCGCCGCCTCCATGCGGCCCTCGAGGGAGAGCACGCGCGCCCGACCGAGGCCCAGCTCCCATGCCGTCTCCTCGACCGCCGGGTCGTCGGAGAGCAGGTAGCCGGGGACCAGCCGGTCGTCATCCGGTGAGGTCGGCAGCAGATCGCCCGGACCCAGGTCGCCCGGCTTGAGCCGCTCCTGCCAGGGCAGCCAGCCGGGCGCGAGCAGCGCGTCGGACCCGGGCAGCAGCACCGTCTCGCAGATGGTCACGGTCTTGCTGCGCGACACCCGGGTGACGGTGACCGCCCACCGCCAACCGCGGTAGCCGGCGAGGAGGCATTCGAAGTAGTGGGTGACCAGCCGTTCACCCTCGGCCACAACCTGCAGATGATCGCCGACATCGTCGGCGTCGACCTCGGTGATGCCAGCGCGGGCCACCTCGACGGCGGCGGCGCAGACCTGGTCGAGACGGGCGGCACGGGTGGAGACAGGCCTGGTCACCTAACCATTGTTCCCTATGCGCCTCGCAGGGGTGACAGGGACTCCCGGGGAACCTTTCCCCGCAGTGGTGCGGCGTACCCGGATCAGATGGGCGAGGATGGTGGACATGCCGTCGTACTCCCGCTCCGGGCGATCCGTCCTCGGGCGGACCGTCGGCACCGGCATTCGCGCCGTTCGTCTGCTGCTGCGTGGTTCGCTGGGCAGCGGCCGCTGGGTGACCCGTCGGGCCGGCAGCGCCCGGGCCCGGGGCGCTGGTGGCGAGGTCGGCATGGTCCGCCTGTTCGACCTGCACGCGCTCTCCTGCGCCGGTGACACCCTGATCGCCATCGGCCTGGCCGGCACGATCTTCTTCAACGTGCCGCTGGGCGAGGCCCGCAGCAAGGTCGCCCTCTACCTGCTGGTGACCATGGTGCCGTTCGCCATGCTCGCCCCCGTGGTGGGTCCGCTGCTGGACCACTTCCGGCACGGCCGGCGGTACGCGCTGGCCGCGACGATGCTGGGCCGCGCCTTCCTGGCCTGGTTGATCTCCGACTACATCCACGGCTTCGGGCTCTATCCGGCCGCGTTCGGGGTGCTCGCGCTGTCCCGGGCGTACGGCGTGGCCCGGTCCGCGGCCGTGCCCCGGTTGTTGCCGGAAGGGCTCGGCCTGTCCCAGGTGGGCGCCCGGGCCAGCGTCTACGGCACGGTCGCGGGTGCGCTGGTCGCGCCGATCGGGTTGGCCGCGTTCTGGTTCGGGCCGCAGTGGCCGCTGCGCGTCGCGTCGGTGATCTTCCTGGTCGGCATGGTGATCTCCCTGCGTCTGCCACCGAAGGCCGATTCGGAGCCACCGGAGCGGGTCCCCCGGCCGCTGCGCGCGTTGGGCCGCCGCCGTGGCGATCGGCCGCTGGGCCGAGGCCGACCCGCCGGCCGCCTGGTGATCGCGTCGCTGATCGGCGCCGCGACGCTCCGCGCGGTGTACGGCTTCCTGCTGCTCTTCCTCGCCTTCGCGATCAAGAAGGGCGACCTGACCACTGTCGCGTTCGGCCGGGATCTGGGCGCCGAGTGGGCGTTGGGTCTGGTCGGCGGGGCGCTCGCGGTCGGCACCTTCCTGGCCACCGCCATCGGCACCCGGCTGCGCATCCATCGGCCGACCGCCATCCAGTCCAGCAGCATGATCATCGTGGCCGGGGTGGCGGTGCTCGCCGTCATCCAGTTCTCGCTGGTGATGGTCGCCCTGCTCTGCCTGGTCGCCGCGCTGGTCAGCGGGATATCGAAGCTGGCCGTGGACGCCTCGATCCAGGAGCGCATCCCGGAGCGGCTGCGCGCGAGTTCCTTCGCCCATTCGGAGACGGTGCTGATGCTCGCCTTCGTCGCCGGTGGAGGGTTGGGGCTGGTCCCGTTCGACGGTCGGATGGGCATCGCCGTGGCCGCCGGGGTGGGCGTCCTGGCCGCGATCCGGGGTGTGCTGGTCGCCGCCCGGCTGCGCGGCGAGAAGCTGGCCGGCCGGCCGCTCGGCGACGACGAGCTGACCGAGGACGAGCCGGCCGACGAGCCCGGGGACGCCGCGCCCACCTCGCCGGCACCGGCCCAGGCCAGCTCCCCGCAGTACGACGATCCCAGCCTGGCCCCTCCCGGCTACCACATCTACCGCCCGTCCTCAGCGGTTGGCGGCCCGGGTGGCGGGGCGGACGACGAGACCCGCCGGGAGTCCCCCGGCTCAGTCTCGTGAGCGGTCTGCTGGTGGTGACCGCGGTACCAGCCGAGGCGGAAGCCGTCCGCGCCGGTCTGACCGATCCCACCGTGACCGTCACCCCGGTTGGCGTGGGCCCGGCCGTCGCCGGTGCCGCCACCGCCCGGCTGCTGGCGCTGGCCGAGGCCGCCGGCCGCCCGTACCGTGCCGTGGTCAGCGCCGGCGTGGCTGGCGGCTTCATCGGGCGGGTCGAGGTCGGCGACACCGTGCTCGGCACCGCCAGCATCGCCGCCGACCTGGGTGCCGAATCACCGGACGGTTTCATCCCCGTCGACGAGTTGGGCATGCCGCCCGCGATGCTGGGTGTCGGCGGCGTGGTGCCGACCGACCCGGGTCTGCTGGCGGCACTGCGGGCCGCCCTCCCAGCGGCCACGACCGGGCCGGTGCTCACCGTCAGCACGGTCACCGGCACCACCGCCAGCACCGAGGAGCTGCGCCGGAGGCATCCGGAGGCGGTCGCCGAGGCCATGGAGGGGTACGGGGTGGCGGTCGCCGCCGCCCAGGCCGGGGTGCCCTTCGCCGAGCTGCGCACCATCTCGAACCCGATCGGCCCCCGCGACCGGGACGCCTGGCGGCTGCGCGAGGCCCTCACCGCCCTGACCGCTGCGGCCCCAGCGCTGCGCTGACCATGGCCCCGCCTCAGCCGCAAGCCCTGTGGCTCAGCCGTAGCGCCGTCGCGGGGGATTCAGCCGTAGCGCAGCGGGCCGGCTGGCCTCGATGTCGAAGCCGCAGGCGAGCAGCAGCTCGATCCCGAAACCTTCGGCGAGCGCAGCCGCGCCGTCGATTCCCGCCGCCCGCATCTCGGTGATCAACGCGGTCACGAGCCGACGACCAAGCCCCAGTCGTCGATACGGGGCAGCGACGAGCACTCCGTCGAGCACCATCTCCCGCTCCGGCATGCCCGCGTACCACCCCCCATACTCCAGGTGCGGACTCCGCTCATGCGCGCGCAGCTCACCGACCAGCTCACCGTCCGGGAGCTCGGCGACGAACCGCCAGCAGGTGTCCGGCAGGCCGCCCCCGGTGAACCGTCGCACCCGGGCCGTCCGGCGCACCTCCGCGGCCCAGCGCCGGTTGTCCCGGTACCGCCGATTCAGCTCGTACGCCGCTGGTGGCAGTGGAAGCGGATAACGCTCGGGCGGCAACCGGTACCACTCCGCCCACCAGGCGCCCGGCCAGTCCCGAGGCTCATGGACCGGCCAGACGTCCAGGTGAGCCGGGTACCGCCGCCCTGCCTCGTCCCGCATGTCGTCGTGCGGAACCGGCGCCGGTGTGGGGCTGGTGGGAGCCGCCTCGGGCACGCCGATGCCAACCTCCCCGCCCGCAGCCCGGACGAGCCGCTCCACCGTCCGGAACCGGGGATCGGCCGCTCGCCCGGACTCGATCCGGGCCAGCGTGGACTGCGGCA
Organism: Micromonospora sp. MGP-C2; assembly: GCF_057766525.1. NCBI lineage: Bacteria > Bacillati > Actinomycetota > Actinomycetes > Micromonosporales > Micromonosporaceae > Micromonospora > Micromonospora sp. MGP-C2. Next base: position 4,775,097 of record NZ_JBYMEN010000002.1, on the reverse strand, counting down.
CTCCGGCTCTCTCGGCCAACTCTCGCTGGCTCAGGTCGGCCTGACGACGCAGAGCGCGGAGCACGCCGCCAAGATCAGCGGCGGCAGCGGCACCAGTGGCGTCGGTGCGGTCAGTCGCCTCGGTCACAGGCCGATGCTCCCCGCCGGTCAGCGAGCTATCAACACCCCCACACGAAGCTGTGGATAGCCCTGTGGACAACCACTCCGGCCGGTGGATGACCCACTCCGCAGGCCCTTTGGAGCTGAATCGTTTGCGACATCGTTCCGGTCTGAACCAGCCCAGCCCTCCGAAAGCACGGCCCGGGGCTGAGCCTGACTCGTTTGCGACATCGGCTCCAAAGGGAGTGACAAGTAGATGTCCGGTCCGCCAGACATGGCCATCACCCACGCCACCGCCCATGTGCCTGCGAGCGCCCGCCGCAGTTCAATGCTGCTCGCTGACGGTGCGGATCACAGTGGGCGGGGTGGGCGCGGACGGTGTGGCAGGGGCGGGGATAACGTGAAGGGCGTGGCGCTCTCTCTGACGATCTCGCCCTGCCCCAACGACACGTTCGTCTTCCACGCGCTCGTGCACGGGCGGGTGCCCGGCGCGCCGCCGGTCGAGGTGACGTACGCCGACGTGGACGTCACCAACACGGCGGCCGAGCAGGGCGCCTTCGACCTGGTGAAGGTGAGCTTCGCGGCGCTGCCCTGGCTGCTCGACGACTACCACCTGCTGCCCTGCGGTGGCGCGCTCGGTCGTGGCTGCGGCCCGCTGGTGCTCACCCGGGGCGACCGCGACGGCGGGCCGGACCGCACCGACCTGACCGGCGCCACGGTGGCGGTGCCGGGTGACCGGACCACCGCGTACCTGCTGTTCCGGCTCTGGTCGGCCGGACGACCCCCGGCCCGGATCGAGGTGGTTCCGTTCCACGAGATCATGCCGGGCGTCGCGGCCGGCCGCTACGACGCTGGGCTGGTCATCCACGAGGCCCGGTTCACCTACCACCGGCACGGCCTCAGCGCGCTGGTCGACCTCGGTGAGTGGTGGGAGGCCGACACCGGCCTGCCCATTCCGCTCGGCGCGATTCTGGCCCGCCGCGGCGCGGTGGACCCGGAGGCCGCGGCCGGCTGGGTCCGCGAGTCCGTCCGGCAGGCCTGGGCGGACCCGGCGGCCAGCCGGGAGTACGTGCTGGCGCACGCCCAGGAGATGGAACTCGACGTGGTGGACCGGCACATCGGCCTCTACGTCAACGAGTTCACCGCAGACCTGGGCGAGGCCGGTTTCGCCGCGGTGGCGGCACTGCTCGACCGGGCCGCCACCGCCGGGCTGGTGCCTCAGACCTCCAGCTCGTTCGCCACCGCGTGGACCAGCTGAGCGATCTTCTGCGCGGTCTTCTTGTCCGGGTACCGGCCCCGACGCAGGTCCGGCTGGACCTTCGCCTCCAGCAGCTTGATCATGTCCTCGACGAGACCGTGCAGTTCCTCGGCCGGTCGACGGCGCAACTCGGCCATCGACGGCGGCGCGTCCAGCAGTTTGACGCCCATGGCCTGTGCGCCCCGGCGGCTGTCCACCACGCTGAAGTCGACCCGCTGGCCACCCTTGAGGTCGGTGACACCCGCCGGCAGCGCCGCCTTGGACAGGAACACGTCGCCGCCCTCGTCACTCGTGACGAAGCCGTATCCCTTGGCCGTGTCGTACCACTTCACTCGACCCGTAGGCACCTGAAAACCCCTGCTTCACTTGAGCCGCTACTGCTCCAAGGCTAGCTGGATCATGTCGTCGAGCGCCGCCGGGAATTGGGTGAGGTCGTTCAACACGACTTCCGCGCCTGCCGCGCGCAGCTCGTCCGCGGAGCACGGGCCGGTCGCCACGCCGATCCCCGGCACCCCGGCCGCCCCCGCCGCCACCATGTCCGCCACATGGTCGCCGACGTAGTGGGTCGCGTCGTGCTCCCGCAGGGCTGTCGCCTTCTGTTCGGCGAACAGGTCACCGGCCAACTCGTCGACGGTGAGACCGAGGTGGTCCAGGTGCAGTCGGGCCAGCCGGCCCATCTTCGCTGTGACGACCAGCACACGGCCGCCCCGGGCCCGGATGGCGTCGATGGCCTCCCGCGCGCCCGGCAGCGGGACCGTCGGGGTGATCGCATACGCCGGGTACAGCTCGCGGTACGCGCGAACGGCCGACTCGACCTCTCCCGGCGGGAACCAATACGCCAGCTCGGTGCGCAGCGGCGGCCCGAGCCGGGACACCGCCAGGTCGGCGTCCACCGGCACGCCCGTCCGCGCGGTCAGCGCCTCGAAGGTCGCGGCGATGCCGGGGCGGGAGTCGACCAGAGTCATGTCGAGATCGAAACCGACGGTCAGTGCGGGCATGCCGAGAAACGTACCCGTCGACACCTGCCCAGCCGAACGTCCGAGGGGCGCGGAAGCCCGGTGCCGGGCTAGCGTGGAAAGACGATGACCACCTCACTCGCCGACCACCTGCGGTCGCTGCCCGACGAGTCACTGGCCGCGCTCCTCCAGCTGCGGCCGGACCTCGTCGTGCCCGTGCCAGCCGACGTCTCCGCCCTGGCCATCCGGGCCCAGTCCCGGGTCTCGGTGGCTCGTGCGCTGGACGGGCTGGACCAGTTCACCCTCCAGATCCTCGACGCCGCCCGCCTCACCCGGAACCCGGACGACGGCACCACGGCCACCGACACCGTGCTCGCCATGGCGACCGCAGGGCCGCAACCGCCGGCCCCGACCGCTGTCCGGGCCGCCGTGGGCCGGCTACGCGCGCTGTTCCTGCTGTACGGCCCGGAGCACGCACTGCAGGTGCTGCCAGCCGTCGACGAAGTCGCCCCGTACCCTGCCGGGCTCGGTCGACCGGCCGCGGAGCTGGACCCGCGCACGGCCGCGCTCTGCGCGGACCCGGCGAAGCTGCGGCGGACGCTGCTCGCCGCCCCGCCCTCGGCCCGGGCGATCCTGGACCGGTTGGCGGCCGGCCCGCCGGTGGGCAGCGTGCCCCCGGGCGCGTTGCAGGCACCGCCGCTGGGCGCGGAGGACCCGGTGCTCTCCGACCCGACCAACGGTGGTGCCCCGGCCGGCTCCCCCGTGCGGTGGCTCGTCGACAACCGGCTGCTGGTCCCCGTGACGACCGGGTCGTCGACGACCGCCGGCACTGTGGAGCTGCCCCGCGAGGTCGGTCTGCTGCTGCGCCGGGACAGCGGCCCCCTCGGGCCACTACGCACCAGCCCACCGCCGGTGGCCGCCGCCCCCCGCGAGCCGAAGGCGGTCGACTCGGCCGGCGCCGGGCAGACGATGGAAGTGGTCCGGCACACCGAAGGGCTGCTGGAGCAACTCGCCGACGAGCCCGCGCCGGTGCTGCGCTCCGGTGGCATCGGCGTACGGGACCTGCGGCGGCTGGCGCGTACCGCCGGGCTGGACGAGCCGACGACCGCGCTGCTGCTGGAGGTGGCGTACGCGGCGGGGCTCGCCGGCGAGCTGGAGATGCCGGGTGCGACCACCAGCCGGTACGGGGCGGATCAGCAGGTGCTGCCGACCGGCGGGTACGAGGTGTGGCGGGCCGCCTCGCTGGCCCAACGGTGGGAGCAGTTGGCCCGAGCCTGGCTGAGCATGACCCGGCAGGTGGGGTTGGTCGGCCGCCGGGACGACCGGGACCGCCCGATCACCGCCCTCTCCGCGGAGGCCGAACGGGCGGGTGTGCCGGCCACCCGGCGGGCGGTGCTCGGCGTGCTCGCCGATCTGGAACCGGCGACCGCGCCCACGCCCGAGGAGGTGCAGGACCTGCTGGACTGGCGGGCTCCGCGCCGCAGCCGGGGCCGGGACGCCGCCCACCGGGAGGTGCTGGCCGAGGCCGCGCAGTTGGGCGTCACCGGGCTCGGGGCGCTCACCTCGTACGGTCGGCTGCTGCTGGGTGACCTGACGTCGACCGACGAGCGGGGAGGCGACCCGCTGGGCGTGCACGCGGACGTCGAGAGTGGTGACCCGTCCGCTGCCGCCCGGGCGTTGGACGCACTGCTGCCCGCCCCGGTCGACCACTTCCTGGTGCAGGCCGACCTGACCGTGGTGGTGCCCGGCCCGCCCGAGCCGGCGCTCGGCGTCGAGTTGGAGGCGATGACCGAGCTGGAGTCGGCCGGTGGGGCCAGCGTCCACCGGGTCACCACGGCCAGCGTCCGGCGAGCGCTCGACTCCGGCTACACGGCCGACGACCTGCACGACGTGTTCCGGCGACGATCGCGTACTCCGATTCCGCAGGGCCTCACCTACCTGGTGGACGACGTGGCCCGTAAGCACGGTGGGCTGCGGGTCGGCCTGGCCGGGGCGTACCTGCGCAGCGACGACGAGACGCTGATCAGCGAGGTGCTGGCGGACCGGCGGCTGGAGTCGTTGGCGCTGCGCCGGCTCGCGCCGACGGTGCTGTGCACGCAGTACCAGGTCGGTCGCCTGCTGGGTGCGCTGCGCGACGCCGGGTACGCCCCGGTGCAGGAGGACGGCACCGGCAGCACCGTGCTGACCCGGCCACGAATCCGACGGGCCCCGCCTCGGGTCTCGGTGACCACCCGGACACTCGACCCGTTGGCCGCCCCGAAGCTGCCCATGCCCCGGCTGCTCGGGGTGGTGGAGCACATCCGGCGCGGTGACGCGGCGGCGCGGGCGGCCCGACGGGCACCGGCGGTGGTGCGTGGCGGTGCGGCAGGGCTGGGCGGTGGCCCGGTGCCGGCGCACACGCACAGCGAAGCCCTGGCGGTGCTCCAGCAGGCGGTACGGGACAAGGCGCTGGTCTGGGTCGGTTACGTCGACGCGCACGGGGCGACCGCGTCCCGCCTGGTCAAGCCGGTCTCGATCGGTGCTGGCTATCTGCGCGCCGAGGACGAACGGACCGAGATGCTGCACACGTTCGCGCTGCACCGGGTCACCGCGGCGGTGCTGGCGGACTGACCGGGTCGGGTCGGGTCAGCCGACGGCGCCGACGCGGCGCTGTAGGTCAGCGGCGGCTGCGGCGAACCGTGCCGATCACCGAGATGATCAGGAGCAGCGCGAAACCGGCGCCAGCGGACTCTCCGACCGAGTCGATGAAGCCCTGTCGCAGCACCAGCCAGCCGAAGAGGAACCACCCGACGAGGAGCGTCGCCGCGACGGCGTACGCGATCACGGTCGCGCGCGACACCTCGTCGGGCGGTGCCGCCTGCTCATGCTCCACGATCACGTCACGGTCGACCGTCATGCCAAGCCTCCCCGCCCGGTCCGGCCCTGGACTCCCAGCGTGACACTCGTTGGACCGGTCGGACAGGGGGTTATCCCCCGCGTTTCGCCGCGTGTAGCTCAGGTGCCGGGGCGGCGGCCGATCAGCACCACCCGGGTGCCGACCTTGCCCAGCTCCCACATTCGCACCGCGTCGGCGTGCAGGAGGTTGACGCAGCCGTGCGAGCCGATCGGCTTGTCGTGCAGGTAGGTGGTGGTCTCGTGGAAGCCCATGCCCTGGGTGAAGTGCTGCCAGTAGGGCAGCCACACCTCGTACGGGTCGGACCACTCCCTGGGATTGCGGAAGTTGACGGTGAACGTGCCGGCCGGGGTGCGGTAGCCGGACATGCCGGTCCGGGTCACCGTCGGCTCCATGATCACCTTGCCGCCGCGCATCGCCCATACGGTCTGCCGGGTCAGGTCCACGCAGAACGTGGTGCCCGTGCCGGCTTTGCAGGCGGCCGGGTCGGTGGTGGCGAGGCGTTGGGCCACGTCGTACGTGGTCGGTCCGGCGCGACCCTCGACGGGGCGAATGCCGTACCTCTTCTGGAACTTCTTGATCGCCGCGCAGTCGGCGGCGGACTGCCGACCGTCCACGGTCACCGCCCCGAACCCGCCCAACCGGGCCAGGTAGGTCTCCACCTCGCGCTGGTGCTGGCCCTGCGGGCAGCCGGCGACGGTCGGCGCGCCGGTGCTGGGTTTCGGCTTCGGCGTTGCGCTGCGTGTGGGTTTCGGCGTCGGGGACCGGGTTGCCTTCGGCGTGGGGCTGGGCGCGGCCGGCGTGGGCCGGCCGCGCTGGTCCGGGCCGGGCGTGTCGCTCGCCCCCGTTGCCTGGTCCGCCGCACCGGCTGGGGCGGCTCCCCCGCCGCCACTCCCACCGGACTGCGGATCGAACGTGCACGCACCAGCACCGACCAGCACGACCATCAGCAGGGCGACCAGCCGGGAGGTGCTCCGAACATGCTTCATGGCAGCTCCCCCTGACAGTCGTCCCCTTCCTAGACGTTCGTCAGTGCCGTCCCGGTTGCACCTGGTGAGCATCTTTCTTCCGACAGCCGGCACCGTGCAACACTGGATGGTCGGCCAGCAGCGGGTATGCGACCCGCCCGGGCCGGACGGCCAACCGAGGAGAGGACGCTCGCGTGAGCGGTGGACCACTGATCGTGCAGTCGGACAAGACCCTGCTGCTGGAGATCGACCACCCCGACGCGCAGGCGTGCCGGATGGCGATCGCACCGTTCGCCGAGTTGGAGCGCTCGCCGGAGCACGTGCACACCTACCGGCTGACCCCGCTGGGCCTGTGGAACGCCCGGGCCGCCGGGCACGACGCCGAGGGTGTGGTCGACTCGCTGCTCAAGTACTCCCGCTACCCGGTGCCGCACGCGCTGCTGGTCGACGTGGCCGACACGATGGACCGCTACGGCCGACTCCAGCTCGCCAACGACCCGGCGTACGGGCTGGTGCTGCGCGCGCTGGACCGCCTGGTGCTGATCGAGGTGGCCAAGAGCAAGAAGCTCGCCGGGATGCTCGGCGACAAGATCGACGACGACACCATCCGGGTGCACCCGTCCGAGCGTGGCCGGCTCAAGCAGGCGCTGCTCAAGCTGGGCTGGCCCGCGGAGGACCTGGCCGGGTACGTCGACGGTGAGGCGCACCCCATCGAGCTGGCCGAGGCCGGCAAGGACGGGCGCAAGCCGTGGACGCTGCGGTCGTACCAGCGGGAGGCCGTCGAGGCGTTCTGGGCCGGCGGGTCGGGTGTGGTGGTGCTGCCCTGCGGCGCCGGCAAGACCCTGGTCGGCGCGGCGGCGATGGCCGAGGCGAAGGCGACCACGCTGATCCTGGTCACCAACACGGTCGCCGGTCGGCAGTGGAAGCGGGAGCTGATCGCCCGCACGTCGCTGACCGAGGAGGAGATCGGCGAATACTCGGGCGAGCGCAAGGAGATCCGCCCGGTCACCATCGCCACGTACCAGGTGCTCACCTCGCGGCGCGGCGGCGCGTTCACCCACCTGGACCTGTTCGGGGCCCGCGACTGGGGCCTGGTCGTCTACGACGAGGTGCACCTGCTGCCCGCGCCGATCTTCCGGTTCACCGCGGACCTCCAGGCCCGCCGTCGGCTGGGCCTCACCGCGACTCTGGTACGCGAGGACGGCCGCGAGGGTGACGTGTTCAGCCTGATCGGCCCGAAGCGGTACGACGCGCCGTGGAAGGACATCGAGTCGCAGGGCTGGATCGCCCCGGCCGAGTGCACCGAGGTCCGGGTGACCCTGACCGACGCCGAGCGCATGTCATACGCGACAGCGGAAGCCGAGGAGCGCTACCGGATGGCGGCGACCGCTCGCACGAAGCTGCCGGTGGTCAAGGCACTGGTGGACCGGCACCCGGACGACCAGGTGCTGGTCATCGGCGCGTACATCGACCAACTGCACCAGCTCGGCGAATATCTCGACGCGCCGATCATCCAGGGTTCGACCACGAACAAGGAGCGGGAGCGGCTGTTCGACGCGTTCCGCACCGGCGAGATCCGCACGCTGGTCATCTCCAAGGTCGGCAACTTCTCGATCGACCTGCCCGAGGCAGCGGTGGCGATCCAGGTGTCAGGCACATTCGGATCGCGCCAGGAGGAAGCACAGCGGCTGGGCCGGGTACTCCGGCCGAAGGCCGACGGCCGGCAGGCCCACTTCTACACAGTCGTGTCCCGGGACACGATCGACACCGAATACGCCGCACACCGGCAACGCTTCCTCGCCGAACAGGGGTACGCGTACACGATCGTCGACGCCGACGACGTCCTCGGCCCAAAACTCCCGACCGTCGACTGACGAGCAGCGGCCGCGCCCTTGTGGAGGGGCGCGGCCGCTGCCGGGACGGTCAGTACTGCGGGGTTCAGTACTGCGGGTTGATGAAGATGCCCGCCTGATCGACGATCGCGTGGGCGGTGCCGGAGCTGCTGTTGTAGAGGCTCAACCCGCCCCGGGTCCCCACGATGGCGAGATTCGACGACGTCTCGCCCGCGACGAAATTGAGGTTGGACACCGGCGGACGCGCCTCGGCGCCCGGATGCCCGATGAGGAAACCGGAGGTGGTCGGCTCGGTGACGGTGAGGTTCGCCACCACGGCGGCCGCGGTCACGCAGCAGGCCAGGTCGTCGACGTCCGGGCTGACGTTGACCGTCTCCCACGCCTGAAGCGGCTTCGCGCCTCCCCGGTTGGGCAGGCCCGTGGCGTCCCGGGTGTCGGCGATCCGCAACGGCCCGTTCGGGACGTAGCTCAGCTGGCCGTCCGTCCCGAAGTATCCGGCCAGGTCAGCGATCACATGGACGCTGCCCGAGCTCTGGTTGTGGATGTTCGCCTTGAGGTCCTTGACCGGGACGATCACCAGGTTCGGGATGGTCTGGCCCGGTACGAAGTTCAGGTTCGACGCGTTCGGCACCGGCGAGCCGTACGGGAAGACCTTCAACACGCCGTTGGTCTGCGGCGCGGTGACAGTGACGTTGAGGACGACGGCCGTCGCGCCCGGCGAGACCTTCCGGTCCAGGTTGAGCGTGCGCGTGCCGTTCGGGGCGAGCGCGCCATCCTCGGTCCGGGTGTCCAGGACCCGCTTCAACGTCTCGGTGGCGAAGCCGTCGCCGGCCTCCCCGTACCAGCCCTGGAGATCGGCGATCACGTGCACGGTGCCGCCGCTGCCGTTCCGAATCCTGATTTTTCCGTTGCTCATCGGCACGGTGACCAGGTTCGGCACCGTCTCCTTCGCCACGAAGTTGACGCTCGAGGCGGTGGGCGCGCTCGTGTCGTCCGGGTAGACGGAGAGGAACCCGGCAGTCGTCGGCTGGGTCGCTGTCACGTTCAGTACCACCGCGCTGATGTCCGCCGCCGGCACCCCGCCGATGCTCTGGACCGGCACCACCACTTCGGACTTCGGCGGCACCGGCGTGCTGGTGGTCACGCCGACGGCAGATCGGGTGTCCAGCACGCGAGTCGGTGCCATCGCCGTGTAGTGCGCCCCGAGTACCACGCAGGTCGGGTAGCTGGTGCCGGCGCTGGACCGGAAGCCGGTCAGGCTCGCGTTCAACTGCGCACAGGCGGTGCCGGCCCGACGGAACCGGTGGTTCACATTGAGCGACGACACGCCACGCCAGAGCGGTGAGTCATCGAACTTGTAGACGTAGGCACCGATCGGTCCGTCGGTCGTCCACTGACTCGAGATGCTGCCACGGAGCGTGGTGTCCAACGGGCCCGCGCCGATCGTTCGGTGGAGGGGCTCGAGACGCGTGCTGGTCGGCCCGACCCGCTCGACCGCCCCCCGGTCGTGGTAGCCGTTGCCCGTGCCCGTGTTGGCCCACGTCGGATCGTCGGAGTGCGCGTTGCCCATCAGGTCGGTGGCGGGTACCCCGCGCGCGTACGCGTCCGCGGAGTCGATGGCCGGGGAACTCTGCTTCAGCGCGATGTAGCCACGGTCCTCGAACCTGACGTCGAGCAGAGGGTTGGCGGCGATATCGGATGCGCCCTGCCCCGTGGCCGCTTGAAAGTCACCCACCGTCGGGTACGTGGTCGCACCCCACCGGTAGGGCGCCCAGCCGGTGGTGGGGTCGATCAGGTTGTGGTGGGCGACCGTCGCCGGGTCCGGCGCCGGAGACACCAGCGATTGCGATCTTGAGCGTCGGTTTACCGGCGCAGAGCGACTGGTCGGGCAAGGGCTTGACGATGTTGTTGGTGATGGAGGCATTCGACGAGGTGGCGACCCAGATGCCCGGTACACACCCGGCCTGAACGGTGTTGTTGGTGACGATCGAGCCCGGGGCATCCGTCAGTTCCATGCCGCCGTTCGGGATCTGGTTGGCGACCACCCTGGTGCCCGTCGAGCCCGCCTCGACGACCAGCCCTGTCGTGCCGGGAGAGTGCAGGAAGTTCCGGCTGATGGTCACGTCCTGCGAACCACCGGTGACCTTGATGAGGGGCATGGAGCCCTGGGTGATGGAGGTGTCGTCGATGGTGACCCGAGACGAGTTGTCGACCACGACCGGCACCTCGCTTCGGCCGTAGATGGCGAAGCCCTCGACGACGATGTCGTGCACCTGGCGCAGGGTGAAGACCGATCCGGTGGCGGTGTCCACGCCGTACCGTCCCACCCGGACCACGCCGTTTCCGGTGTTGACCGCCCGGAACGTGATCGGAGCCGACTCGGTGCCCGACCGGGTCAACACGACGCTCTCCGGGTAGAGCCCCGGCTGCACCAGCACGGTCTGACCGGGCTGCGCGACGGCCGCTGCCGCCGAGATCGTGCAGAACGGCGACTGGGCGCTGCCGTTGCCGGTGGGTACGCAGTTCGTCTCGCTGACGAAAAGCTCCGAACCGGTGGACGTCGCCGCGGCAGGAGAGGACGCGGGCGCCGCGCCGGCAGCGGGACTTCCCGGCCCGACGAGGCCTGCTGCTCCGATCAGTGGCACCAGTGCAAACAGGGAACGAACAGCTCTCTTCATGAATGCCCCGTGATGATCAACAATGATGGCTGCGGCAGCGTACCCCGGCGGAGGCGCACGCGAGGACCGCTGAACGGTGCGAGCCTCTGCCGGATCGGAGCCTCTGCCGTCCATCGATGTGACAGACTTTGCGCGCCTTGATCGACTCGGCTGTCAGGAAGTCGCGGTGTCCGGTGCAGGTTGCGACCCCGGTTTCCCGAACGGCGAGTCGATCAGTGCTTTGGGCCTGGCACGTGCGGGACCGGAGTGTCTGTCTCGCTCCCTGTGAAGCTGATGTCGAGAGGGGTTGGCGGGCCACTCAGCGCGGCCCGCCAACCCCTGCCAGCGCGTGGTTACCCGGCGCCGCCGGCGCGGAACGCCACCCAGGCGTCGCTCATCCGGTCGGCCTGACCCGGCGTGAACATGTTCATGCAGGAGTCCTGCGTGTAGTCCATGAAGTTGTGGATCGGGTCCAGCCCGGGTGCGGTGCAGGTGTCCGCGCCCACCGGGCAGTCGAACTGCGGGGCCGCCTCGCGCGGGGTGTCCGCGACGAAGTCGCCGGACGCGGAGCAGCCGTGCGCGAAGGTGTGCTCCAGCATCAGCCAGTGCCCGACCTCGTGCGTCAGCGTGTCACCCAGGGCGTACTTGCCGGCCGTGCCGCCCGGCATCGACTCGTCGAGCATCACCACGCCGTCGATGTAGTCGCGCCCGTTGTTGTAGCCCTTCGGGAAGTACGCCCAGCCGAGCAGGCCGCCGCCGATGTTGGCCGCGTACACGTTCAGGGTCTCCGAGTCGCCGGTGTGCAGCGCCTTCTTCATGTCCCGCTCGTTCTTGCCGGGCACGACCGTGTGCCAGGCGCTGTTCACCGTCCACGTCGTGTCGACGAGCGAGAACCGGAACGGGGTGTTGGAGGCGTCTCCCGCCGTACGGCCCGCGAACGAGTCGTTGAGCACCGTCATCTGCGCGGCGATCAGGGTGTTCCACCTGGTCGTCTCGGCGGCGGTGAGCGGATGGTCGGAGACCATGTGGAAGACCGTTGGCACGGTGACGCTGCCGTTCGGCAGGCGCGGCGCGTCCTTGATCACGCCGTAGGCGTTCGCCTCGTTCTTGGAGTACAGCTCCGGCTCCTGGGCGGTGGCGCCCTTGGCGACCCGGGCTGCGCTGTGCGCCTCGGTGCCCGGGTCGCAAGCCACGATACCTGGGGAGGCGGTCGCGGGGGCGGCCGTGGCCAGCGCCCCGGAGGCGCCGCCGGAGGCAAGGAACGTGGCGGCGGTCGCGGTGAGGACCGCCAGTCGGAAGGTCGATCTCCTGTGCATCGGTGCACCTTTCAGTGAGGGAGCGGTGCGTGGTCGATGACGTCGTTGTTCCGGTATAAGAACATGCCGACGGCATCGACAAAAGACCCTCTGAGCAGGGCAGATGCCGATGTAACGGAACAGGGCCGGCCGGCGCTGTTTGGGCCGGTCCGGCCCGGTCAGAGGACCCGGGTCACCCGCTCGGCGGCGACGATCGCGTCCCGCCGCGCCGGGTCGAGGTTGGCGCTGATCACCACTGATGCGCCGGCCGAGAGCGGCGCGAGCAACCACTTCAGCGGCTGCTCGGTCTCGGCGGCGTCGACCAGCAGTCGGTCGCCGGCGCGCAGGTCCAGCATCGTGGCGAACTCCTGGGCGAGCGCACCCCACTGGCCGTAGGTGGTGCCGTCCGCTGTGGCCGGATCCGACGGGTGGATGGCGGTGTGGTCGGGCGCGCCGTCGCCGTACCGAAGCACCTCTGCGGACCAGTCCAACCAGCCCAACGGCACGCCGTCCAGCCGCCCCGGCCCGGTGCCGACGAGATAGCGGTGCGGCGCGTCCGGCACCTCCTCCAGCCAGTCGTCCTGCCGCTCCGGCGTCACGAAGACCGCGTCGAACGGCCGGTCACCGCCGGGCTCAAGGACCGGCAGGCCCGCCGTGGCGCGCGGTCGGAACGACACCGCCAGGCCGGAGGCCCAGGCGCCCAGCAACACCGCGGCGGTACGCCAGTGCGGCGGCAGCAGGACCGCTACGCGGCTGCCGGGGCCGAGCCCGCAGCCGTCGCGCAGGAGGCTCGCGCTGCGCGCCGCCCAGGCACCGACCTGCTGGGCGGTCAGGTCGACGCGCTCGCCGGTCGCCTCGTCGCGGTAGCTGAGCAGCGGGTGTTCGGCGTCGGCGGGTCGGGCCGTCAGGTCGGCCGTGACGGTTGGCTGCATCTCCACGCTCCCCGGGTCGACGTCGGCACCACCCTACTCAACGACTTTCGTCGCGCCCGTCGTCTACCGACGGCCGTATCGGGTGCCCGGGTGGCAGGCGCACGGTGCTATGACCCCCGGAACACTGAGGAGCGCCCGTGCCCCCCGGACCCGACCTCACCGACGGCCCCGCCAACACCGAGCGCCCTGTCGCCACTGCCCGGCTTCCGCTGCGCCGGCGGCTCCTGCCGGTGCTCGCGTTGCTGCTGCTCGCGCCCTGGGCGGCCGAGTGCTCGTGGGGTGGCTTCGCCATCGACGACTTCCTTCCGGTGCTGATCTTCCTGGGCCCGATGTATGGCGGGGGGGCGCTCCTGGTCCGGGAGACCGCCCGGCGTCTCGGTGCGGGTTGGCCGACTATCGTGCTGCTCGCCGCCGCGTTCGGCGTACTCCAGGCGGGCCTGGTCGACCAGTCGCTGTTCAACCCCGCTTACCTGGACGACACCCAGTACGCCGACACCCGTGCCGCCGCCGAGGCGACGCTGGTGCCCGGGCTGGAGTTCAGCCTCCGGCAAGCCTTCGACTACGTGGGCAACCACATCGTGCTGACCATCTGCGCGCCGATCGTGCTCATCGAGTCGTTCCTCCGGGCGGATCGCCGGCTGCGGCCGTGGCTGGGCCGGCCCGGTCTCGCCGTGGTCGGCGTGATCTACCTGCTCGGCAGTCTGCTGATCTTCTCGGACAGCAGCGGCCGCAAGGACTTCCTGGCCAGTCCGCTCCAGCTGACCTTCGCCACGATGCTGGTCCTCGCACTCGTCGCAACGGCACTGCTGCCCCGCTGGCGCCGCCCTCGCCCACGTCGGGTCCGTCGGGTGCCGCACCCACTCTGGGTGGGCCTGCTGGTCGTCCTGGTCCGCTTCGGCACCGACCTGACGCCCGGCTGGGCGGGGGTGGCCATAGCGCTGGCGCTCGCCACAGCCGTCGGAGCGCTGATCGCCCACTGGTCGTCGCACGACGGTTGGGGGCAGCGGCACGTGCTCGTCGCCGGCACGGCGGGCCTGGTCAGCGCCGCCGCGTTCGCGTACCTGGTCCCGCCGTACTCGCCGGCGAGCCCGGCCGCGGCCCTGGCCGGCGACGTCGCGGTCACCGTCATCACGGTCGCCCTGGTCGGCGGCGCCTGGTGGCGACTGCGCCGTGCTTCGCCCAGTGTTCGTGTCGGCGCGAGCTGACGCTCCTGCAAAGGTGTCAGCCTCCGTGCGGGTACGACCTGACGATGCTGCTGCGGTTCGGGTCCAGCCGGAAGGTCTTCGGCCGCAACTGACCCATCGCCAGCTCCCCTGCGGCCGGCGTCCACCCTCGGTGGGCGCCGGCCGATCACATCAGGTGACCCCGCCGGCACGAGCCACCGCCCCCACCCCAGGCCCTTTGCTCTGCATACCCATATGCGACGCGCACGCTCCGCGAGGAGGGCTTCCACCCCTCGACCGCGCGGCCGTCATGAAGTCCCAGCTCAACGCGGTGTCGCCTATAGGTATGCAGAGCAAAGGTGGTGAGTGACCCGCGCGGGGACACTGCGGCTCGTCACACTCTGTTGCTGGTGCCGCCCCTGGCCATCTGGGCATCCGTCGTCACTCAGCGTCAGCCCGGCAACTCCGGGCCACCGTCGAGCAGGGGGGCGAGCAGGTCGTCGTACTCCTCGACCCGGGCCAGGACCTCGGCGGCGGTGAACTGGCGAACGGCCGGCTTGCGGCCGCGGGCGCCGGCCTCGACCTCGTCCCAGGTCAGCGGCGTCGACACCGACGGCACCGACTGGGCCCGCAGCGAGTACGGCGCGACTGTGGTCTTCGCCGCGTTGTTCTGACTCCAGTCGATGAAGACCTTGCCCGGGCGGAGGTTCTTCGCCATCTTCGACACGATCAGCTTCGGGTGGGCCTTCTCCAACTCCTGGGCGATCCGTCGGGCGTAGTCGGAGACGAGATCCGACGACTGGGTGCCCGCGATCGGGCAGCAGAGCTGCATGCCCTTCTTGCCGGAGGTCTTCGGGTAGGACTCGATCCCGTCCTCGGCGAGCCGGTCGCGCATCAGCACCGCCACCGGACAACACTCGGCGAGCCCGGCCGGCGGCCCCGGGTCCAGGTCGACGACCATCATGTCCGGGTGCTCGCCGACCTTCCACTGCGGCGTGTGCAGCTCCAATGCGGCCAGGTTGGCCAGCCACACGAGGGTGGGCAGGTCGTCGGCGACCACGTAGTCGATGGTCTCCCGGCCCTTCGTCGACCCGGGCGCGGGCAGGTTCTCCACGCGCACCCAGTCCGGGGTCGCGGCCGGTGTGTTCTTCTCGAAGAACGACTTGTCGTCCACGCCGTTGGGATAGCGGATCCGGGTGACCGGCCGGTCCCGCAGGTGCGGCAGCAGCACAGGGGAGATCCGGGTGTAGTAGTCGATCACCTCGCCCTTGGTGAACCCGGCCGCCGGGTAGAGCACCTTGTCCAGGTTGGACAACTCCAGCGCGCGGCCCTCGACGTCCACCCGTAGCCGATCAGCCGGCATCGTCGACCTCCTCCGCGGGTTTGTCCGGGCGCAACCGCAGCACCCGGGGGAAGCGCAGTCGACCGTCCGGGGTGCGCTGGCCGTACTTCACCTCCACCACCACCCGGGGTTCTACCCAGATGGCCCCTCGGGCATCCTCGCGCGGCACACCTGGCGCGAACGGTGACGCGCCGGACCGCAGCGGCTCCAACTCGGCGAGGAGCTGCCGTTCGATGGCGGCGCCGATCCCACCGCCGACCCGACCCCGGTAGATCAGCCGACCGTCCGGGCCGGGCACCCCGACCAGCAGTCCGCCGATCCGGCGCGCGCCCGGCCGCCAGCCACCGATGACGAAGTCGCCGGTCACCTCAAGCTTGACCTTCACCCAGTCCGGTGAGCGCACCCCCGGGCGGTAGACGGCACCGATCCGCTTGGCCATCACCCCCTCCAGGCCGTGCTCACCGGCCGCCTCATAGGTGGCCGGCCCGTCGGCGAAGGTCGGGGGCACCGCCCACCGGGCACCGCCGAGCGCGAGGGCCTCCAGGGCCTCCCGGCGGCGCTCGTACGGCCAGCCGGTCAGGTCGTCGCCGTTCCACCGGAGCAGGTCGAAGATCATGTACGTCACCGGCATGACCGCCGCCAACCGGGCCGCCTTGTTCCGGTCCCGCACGTGCATCCGCTCGGCCAGCGCGGTGAACGACGGTTGTCCGCTCTCGCCGAGCAGCACCACCTCGCCGTCGAGCAGCGCGTCGTCGACCTGCTCGGGCAGGGTGGCCAATTCCGGGTACGCGGCGGTGATCTCCACGCCGGAGCGGGCATACAGGTGCTGACCACCACCGGAGATGTCGGCGAGCGCGCGGACCCCGTCCCACTTGAACTCGTACGCCCAGCCGTCACCGGCCGGGAGCGGCCCGGTCATCGCGAGCATCGGCTTGAGCGGCGCGCCAGGCACGACCCGACTGTAGTAGCAGGCCGAACAGCTCGCGTCCGGTTCTTTCGGATGCGAGCATGGTCGATACCGGGGAAGGGAGCGCAGGATGCGTGCCATCTGGAAGGGAGCCGTGTCGTTCGGGCTCGTCTCGATCGGGGTGAGGCTCTACTCCGCGACCGAGGAGAAGGACATTCGGTTCCACCAGGTGCACCGCGAGGATGGCGGTCGGATCCGCTACAAGCGCACCTGCTCGGTCTGCGGCGAGGAAGTCACCTACGACGACATCGCCAAGGGCTACGACATCGGCGGTGGCGAGATGGTGATCCTCACCGACGAGGACTTCGCCGACCTGCCGCTGACCAGCTCACGGGCCATCGACGTGCTGGAGTTCGTGCCGGCGGAGCAGGTCGACCCGATCCTCTACAACAAGGCGTACTTTCTGGAGCCGGAAGGCGCGGCGACCAAGCCGTACGTGCTGCTGCGCGACGCGCTGATCGACTCGGAACGGGTGGCCATCGTCAAGGTGGCGCTGCGTCAGCGGGAGCAGCTCGCCACGCTGCGGGTCCGTGAGGGTGTGCTGCTGCTCAACACCATGCTCTGGCCGGACGAGATCCGTACCCCCGATTTCGGTTTCCTCGACGAGGACCTCAAGGTGCGCCCGCCGGAGCTGGCGATGGCCAGTTCCCTGATCGACTCGATGACCGGTGAGTTCGAGCCGGACGTCTTCACCGACGACTACCGGGCGGCGTTGCAGGAGGTCATCGACGCCAAGGTGGAGGGTCGGGAGGTCGTGCAGCCGGAGGAGGTCGAGGAGGCGCCGGCCGCCGCTGTGGACCTGATGGCCGCACTGAAGGCGTCCGTGGAACGGGCCAAGGCCGCTCGCGGCGAGCAACCCGCGCGTGGCGGTGGTGGCGGCGGCGAGCCGACGCCCATCTCGTCGGCCCGGTCGGCGCAGAAGGCGGCCGAGAAGAAGGCGGCCAAGGCACCGGCGAAGAAGACCACCGCGAAGAAGACCGCCGAGAAGAAGGCGGCCGAGCCGGCGAAGAAGACAGCCGCGAAGAAGGCGGAGCCGGCGAAGAAGACCACCGCGAAGAAGGCCGCACCCCGCAAGAGCGCCTGACCGTACGGCAGCGACGGCGGTGTCCGCCGGGCCGGGTACGCTCCGCCGGCCGCTGGCCACCGGAGGAGCCCCCATGCCGTACACCCCTGATCTGGACCGGTTGCTGACGCCCGGTGCCCGCTTCACCGACCAGCACGGCGGATACCTGATCGAGGTCCACCCGGTGGGCGACGTCGTGTTGCCGACGGGTCAGGTGGTCGGGTGTGACCCGCTGGTCTGCCCGGAGGCCGAGCCGTTCACGGTGACCGTGCCGCCCGGTCGGCATCCCGCCCGCGCCTGGGTGGCGGTGGTGCTGCGGGAGGACGCCGAGGTGGACCGGCGGGTGGCCGCCCTGGAGCTGGTCGTCTCGGACGAGCCGACCACCCGTTGGGAACTGGCCGTCGCGGGCGACCAGGACGTCGCGACGCTCGGCGCGGACGACTACTTCGGGTACGGGGTCGACGCCGGCGCCGGCACCCTCGCCGACCCGACGGCGCTGGCCGTTCTGGAGGAGTGGGACGAGGACCGGGTCGAGGAGGTCTTCATCCCGACCGAGCTGCCCGCGTCGCCGGTCCCGGGGCTGATCACCGCCGTT
This sequence comes from Micromonospora sp. MGP-C2, assembly GCF_057766525.1. NCBI lineage: Bacteria > Bacillati > Actinomycetota > Actinomycetes > Micromonosporales > Micromonosporaceae > Micromonospora > Micromonospora sp. MGP-C2. The sequence continues at coordinate 4,757,056 of NZ_JBYMEN010000002.1, read as the reverse complement.
CTGGACGAGGCCACCGGCGCCAACGTCGTCACCGTGGCCACCGGTTGGGGAGACGGTTGCTACGGCACCTGGATCGGTCGCGCCGCCGATGGTCGCGTGACATCGTTCGTGACCGACTTCATGGTCGTCCCGGAATAACCGCCCGCGAAGGCCCCGCAACTGCCTCGCTGGGCGATCCGAGGCGTCCGCGGCGGGCACGGTGGGCCGCGATGCGGGTACCGTGTGCGTCGGCTTTCCCCCCGGCACTGGGTGCCGGCCACACCTTCGCAGCAGGGAGTCGACGACGTGAGCGAGCGGACGCAGCAGAACCGGTCGGCGGGCGACCAGAGCCCGGCGACCAAGTCGGGCCGCCGGCTGGCGGCCCAGCTGGCGGCGAAGAAGGCTGCCGACGCGAAGCGCCGCCGCCAGGCGTGGGCGGGCGGGCTCGCCGGCGTCGCGGTGATGGCGCTGCTGATCGGCGGGTTCGTGTGGATCGACCGGAACCGGAGCGACGACAAGCCCGCCAACCAGGCCGGCGCGACCCCGTCCGCCTCCGCCCCGGCCCCCGATGCCGCCGCACCTCCCGCCCCGCAGTTGCCCGAGGGCTCCGACCCGGCGCTGGGCAGCAAGCCGACGGTGGCAAAGGGCACTGGCGACCTCAAGAAGCTCGCCGTCACCCCGCTGATCAAGGGCAAGGGCGCTGCCGTGCAAAAGGGTCAGACGATCACCACCAACTACGTGGGGGTGTTCTTCAAGGACGGCAAGGAGTTCGACTCCTCCTGGAAGGCCGGGCAGCCGGCCACCTTCCCGATCGGCGTCGGCCAGGTCATCCCCGGGTGGGACCAGGGCCTGGTCGGCGTGACAGTGGGCAGCCGGGTGCAGCTCGACATTCCGGGCGAGCTGGCGTACGGCAACGACGAGGCTGCCGCAGGTGGACGCCCGACCGGCCCGCTGCGCTTCGTGGTGGACGTGCTCGCCGCCCAGTGACCTGCCTGAATCGCCCCGGTTGTCCCCCGGTCGCGATGCAGTTGTTCACATGGGGCTTCCGACCCGTTACCCAACGGCAGTAGGTTCGGCGTCACCCCGGGCGGTTCGCCGCCCGGGGTGAGCATCGGGGACCGGGACGCGGAGGTGCACGTGACAGCGCTGGACGATCCTGGACGGACCGCTCGGTTGATGTGGACGCACTTCGAGCCGGTGCACGCGGTCACCTACTTCCACCCCCGGGCTCGTGCCGCGTACGAGGCGGTCGGGCTACGCGGCTACTGGCGGGGTTACTTCGCCGGCCGGGCCGCGCCGCTGGGCGCCACCGAGGCGGCCCCGGTGATCGCCGCGTTCTTCAGCTTCGCACCACCGATGGTTGCCCGGGCGCTGCCGGCGGTGTGGCGGTTGGCCACCCCGCAGGAGGCGCTGCGTGCCCGCCTGACCGGTGCGGTGCAGGCCCTCGCCGAGCTGACGTACGAGCTGCCGGAGACACACCTGGCGGAGGCCGCCGACCTGCTGGAGCGGGCCGCCTCGGCGACGCAGACCGCCGGCCGGGTGCTCGGCGCGGTCAACGCCGCGCTGCCCGTCGGGGAGTACCCGCTGGCCCGGCTCTGGCAGGCCGCCACCACGCTGCGGGAGCACCGCGGCGACGGGCACGTGGCGGCGCTGGTGGCCGCCGGGCTGGACCCGGTGGAGACGCTGGCGTGGCGGATCGCGATGGATGGCTCGTCGCCACTGAATCTCCTGGGCCGGGGCTGGTCCGAGGAGCAGTGGCACGCCGCCCGCGAGCGGTTGGCGCAGCGGGGCTGGCTGACCGGGGACGGCACGGCCACCGACCACGGCCGGGCCGAGTTCCAGGCGGTCGAGGACGCCACCGACCGGGCCGCCGCGCACCCGTGGCAGGCGCTGGGCCGAGACGACACGGATCGGCTCCGGGAGCTGCTGGAGCCGACGGCACGGTCCTGCCATGCGTTGATCCCGGCCGGCAGCCCGATCGGCCTGCCCGCACTGCCCGGCTGACCGGGCGCCCGCCCGTCGGGCAGGATGGGGCCGTGGCTGATGCGGTGGTCTTCGACCTGGACGGCGTGATCGTGGATTCCGAGCCGGTGTGGGAGGAGGTCCGCCGGGCGTACGTGGCGGCGCACGGCGGGACGTGGCAACCGGACACGCAACGTCGCCTGATGGGGATGAGCACCGGGGAGTGGGCCCACTACCTCAGCGGCGAGTTGGGCGTCGACCGCACGGCCGAGCAGGTCGCCAGCGAGGTCGTCGAGGAGATGACCCGGCGCTACCGGGACCACGTACCCCTCATCGACGGCGCCGATCAGGTCGTGCGTCGGCTCGCCGCGCGCTGGCCGCTGGGGCTGGCCAGCTCGTCGCCGACCCGGCTGATCGAGGCGGCGCTGGCCGCCACCGGTCTGACCGACGCGTTCGGCGCGACCCTCTCCACCGAGCAGACCGAGCGGGGCAAGCCCGCACCGGACGTGTATCTGAGCGTCGCGCAGCGCCTCGGCGTCGACCCATCCCGCTGCGTCGCGGTGGAGGACTCGTCCAACGGGGTGCGCTCAGCGGCCGCGGCGGGTATGCGGGTGGTGGCGGTGCCGCACGGTTCGTACCCGCTCGACCCGGACGCCGCCCGGCTGGCCGTGGTGACACTGGGAGCGATCGGTGAGCTGACCCCGGAGCTGGTGGACGACCTGGGTTGATCGAGGCTGAGCGGGGTACCGCAGCCGGCGGTGCTCGGCGCGGATGCCGCGCATGGTGAGGAGATCACGGATGAAAGCCATCGTGTACGAGCGCACCGGCGACCCTTCGGTGCTGGAGCTGGTCGACCGGCCGGTGCCGGAGCCGACTGCGGGCGAGGTTCTGGTGCGGATGGCGGTAGCGGGGGTGAACCCGACGGACTGGAAGTCTCGCCGCAGCTCCCCGCCGAACGGGTGGCAGATTCCCGGGCAGGACGGCGCGGGAGTGGTGGAGGCGGTCGGCGAGGGGGTCGACCCGGACCTGATCGGTGAGCGCGTCTGGATCTGGGAGGCCGCCTGGCAGCGGCCGTGGGGCACGTCGGCGGAGTACACGCTGGTGCCGGTCCGGCAGGCGGTACGCCTCGGTGACGCCCCGTTCGAGCTGGGAGCTGCCCTGGGCATTCCGTTCCTCACCGCGCACCGCTGTCTGACGGCCGGCGAGTTCATGCCGGACACGCTGCGCGCCGGTGCGCTGGCGGACCACACCGTGCTGGTGCAGGGCGGGGCCGGCGCGGTGGGCAACGCCGCGATCCAGCTGGCCCGTTGGGCCGACGCCACGGTGATCGCCACGGTGAGCAGCGCGGAGAAGGCGCAGCTCGCGGCGGCGGCCGGCGCCTCCTACGTCATCAACTACCGGGAACAGGACGTGGTCGAGGAGGTCCACAAGATCGCCCCCGACGGGGTCCACACGATCGTGGAGGTCTCCCCCGCCCGCAACGCCTCGGTCGACGTGCAGGTGCTGCGGCACGGCGGCGCTGTCTGCATGTACGCCGACAACGGCGGCGACGAGGTGAGCATCCCGATCCGGGCGATGATGGTGCCGAACGCCCGGTGGCAGTTCGTGCTGGTCTACACGGAGCCGAAGGCGGCCAAGGCGCAGGGCGTGAAGGACGTGGCGGCGGCGGCCAGCCAGGGTGGAATCCGGGTCGGTGCGGACGCCGGTCTACCTCTGCACTCCTACGCCCTGGCCGAGGCGGCTGCGGCGCACCAGGCGGTGGAGGACTCGGCGGTGGGCAAGGTGCTCATCACCACCAGCGACGCCTGATCGGGTCGCTGAGCACCCGATTTCCCCGTCATCAGGACAGAGGCGAACAAGTTTCGCAACAATGACGGTGCGGGGGTAACCCCGCGTGGAACGGGCGGCCCCGGCGCGGTGCGAACGCCGGGGCCGCCCCCTGGGGAGGGATCTTCCAGGAGTTACCCCTGCCCCAACAGGCGACAGTGCCTGGGAAAACGTTACGGGGCTGTCAGCTCCCGGACGGTCAGCTCGCCCTCGGCGTACTGCGAACGGACGACCTTCTTGTCGAACTTGCCCACGCTGGTCTTCGGCACTGCGTCGATGAACGCCCAGCGCTCGGGCAGCTGCCAGCGCGCCACCGAGCCGGCCAGGAAGTCCCGCAGCTCCTCGGCGGTCACCGAGGCGCCCTCCCGGACCACCACGGTGGCCAGCGGTCGTTCGTCCCACCGCTCGTCCGGCACACCCACCACGCATGCCTCCAGCACCGCCGGGTGGCCCATCAGCGCGTTTTCCAGCTCGACCGAGGAAATCCACTCACCGCCGGACTTGATCACGTCCTTGGCGCGGTCGGTCAGCGTGATGTAGCCGTCCGGCGAGAGGGTGCCCACGTCGCCGGTGCGCAGCCAGCCGTCGCGGAACTTCTCCTCGTCCGGGGCGTCGTCACCGACGTACCGGGCGGTCACCCACGGCCCACGGACCTCCAGCTCGCCCACGGCCCTGCCGTCGGCGGGCAACGGCTCGGCCGACGGGCCGACGATCCGCGCCTGCACACCCGCCGGCACCCGCCCCTGGGTGTAGCGGTAACGCCACGCCTGCTCCCCGGTCGCACCGGCGGGCGGGCGTGAGACCGACCCCAGCGGGGACATCTCGGTCATCCCCCAGGCGTGGATCACGTCGATTCCGAAGCGCTCGTCGAAGGCGTGCATCAGCGCCGGCGGGCAGGCTGAGCCACCGACGATCACCTCGGTGAGCGAGGACGTGTCGACGTCGTGGCTGTCCAGGTAGGCGAGCAGATCGGTCCAGATGGTCGGCACCGCCCCGGCCAGGGTGGGCCGCTCGGCCGCGATCATCTCGGCGATCGGCGCGGCCTGGAGGAACCGGTCCGGCATGATCAGCGACGCGCCGGAGAGGAAGGCCGCGTACGGCAGACCCCAGGACATCGCGTGGAACATCGGCACGATGGCCAGCTCCCGGTCGGTCGGCGCGAGACCGAAGCCTTCCGGCATGCAGACCTGCAACGAGTGCAGGTAGATGGACCGGTGCGAGTAGGCCACGCCCTTCGGGTTGCCGGTGGTGCCCGAGGTGTAGCAGAGGGCCGCGGCGTCACGCTCGTCCACCTCGGGCCAGTCGTACGCCTCGGGCCGGTCGGCGAGCAGCGCGTCCCAGTGGTGCACGGTGATCCGGTCGCCGGCCGCCGCCACCAGGGGCGACGGGTCGCCACCGCCGACCACCACCACGTGCCGCACGGTGCTCAGCTCGCCGATCACCCGGGCCAGCAGCGGGATGAGCGTGCTGTCGACCAGCACCACCCGGTCCTCGGCGTGGTTGGCGATGTAGACGACCTGGTCGGGAAAGAGCCGGATGTTGAGCGTGTGCAGCACCGCACCCATGCTCGGCACCGCGAAGTACGCCACCAGATGCTCGTTGTTGTTCCACATGAAGGTGGCGACCCGCTCGTCGCCGGTCACCCCGCACTCGTCGCGCAGCGCGTGTGCCAGCCGGGCGGCGGTGCGACCCACCTCGGCGTACGTCATTCGGCGGGGCTCGGCGCCGGTCCAGGTCACCACCTCGGCCGTGCCGTGTACGCCTGCGCCGTGGTCGAGGATCCGGGAGACCTGAAGGGGGGCGTCCATCATCGTGCTACGCATGGGTAACAAGCTAGTGTCGGCGGTCACACGTTGGGAACCCCCGTAAGTTGTCGCAGGTGAGCATCTCCTGGGCCGACTCATACGTAGGGCAGTTACGCGCGATCGCCGGAGACCGGACGCTGATGTTCGTCGGCGCTCGTGCCGTGGTCAGCGACAACGCCGGGCGGATCCTGCTGATCCAGCGCTCGGACAACCGGCAGTGGGCCATGCCGGCCGGTGCGATGGAATTGGGCGAGTCGATCGCCGACTGCGCGGTCCGCGAGGTCCGCGAGGAGACCGGGTTGCGCGCGCTGCGGGTCTGCGCGTTCGCCCTCTACACCGGCCCGGACCGGACGAGCACCAACATGTACGGGCACACGTACCAGGTCTTCACGACGGCGTTCAAGGTGGAGGAGTGGGACGGGCAGCTCGCCCGGGTCACCGACGAGACCACCGACGCCGGCTTCTTCCCCCGGGACCGGTTCCCCGCCCCGCTCTCCGCCTCGGTCACCGAGACGCTGGCAGATCTGGACGTCTTCGAGCAGACCAACCGGCTCATCCTCAAGTAGGGCGGCCCCGGAGCCACCGACTCCGGGGCCGTGGCCTCACTGCGGGTGGCGGAGCCCCGCGAAGAACCCCTCCTGGATCCAGTTCGGGTACGCGACCGGCAGCTTGGTGGCCTCGTCCAACTCGGTGAGGTCCTGCTCGGTCAGAGTGAGATCCGAGGCGGCGATGTTGTCCACCAACTGCTCCTGCTTGCGCGCACCGACGATCACGCTGGTCACGGCCGGTCGGGACAACAGCCAGGCGACCGCCACCCGGGCCGGGCTCACCTCGTGCCGCTCGGCGACACCCTTGAGCACGTCGACCACGGCGAAGGCGTGCTCCGGGTCGAACGGGGTGAAGCTGGCGTAACCGGGCTGGGCGCTGCGCGCGCCGCTGTCGGCGACGGCGCCGTCCCGGCTGACCTTGCCGGAGAGGAAACCACCGGCGAGCGGGCTCCACACGGTCAGCCCGACGCCCGCGTCGAGCGCCATCGGCACCACGTCGCGCTCCACGTCGCGGCCCAGCAGGGAGTAGTACTCCTGCACCGAGACGAACCCGGCCAGCTTCTCCCGGGCGGAGATGCCCAGCGCCTTGGACATCTGCCAGGCGGCGAAGTTGGCGGCGCCGATGTAGCGGACCTTGCCCTGCCGGACCGCGTCGTCCAGCGCCCGCAGCATCTCCTCCATCGGGGTGACCTGGTCGAAGTTGTGGATCTGGTACAGGTCGATGTGATCGGTGCCCAGCCGGCGCAGGCTGTCCTCCAGGTTCTGCATGATGTGTAGCCGGGAGGTGCCGACGTCGTTCGGGCCGGGGCCGGTCCGGGAGTGCACCTTGGTGGCCAGCACCACGTCGCGGCGCCGCTTGCCGAGCGCCTGGCCGAGCAGCTCCTCGCTCTCGCCGTCGCTGTAGCCGTCTGCGGTGTCGATGAAGTTGACCCCGGCGTCCAGCGCGGTGTCCACCATCCGCTGGACGTCGGGCAGCGCCAGCCCGCCGAGGGTGCCCCAGAGGGGGTGCCCGCTGCCACCGAAGGTCATCGCGCCCAGCGAGATCTCCGAGACGTACACCCCGGTGGTGCCCAACAGTCGGTACTTCACGTGTCGCTCCTCGCGGTGCGGGGGTCGGAGGCCACGGTCGGGCGCTCCCTGGTCAGAGTGTCGGACAGTGTGTCCGGCAACGAGCGTACGTCGCCCACCCCGCACCCGCCCACCTAGGATTCCGGCTATGCCTTCGATCACCCGCCGTCGCCCACGCAACCCCGATGGGCGGGCCGCCGTCGAAGCGCGGGTGCTGGCGGCCACCGAGCGACTCCTCCAGGAGGGGATCCGCTTCACCGACCTCGGCGTGCAGCGCATCGCCGCCGAGGCCGGGGTGGCGCGGTCGACCTTCTACACCCACTTCCGGGACAAGAGCGAACTGCTCATGCGTCTCGCCGGCAGCATGCGGGAGAGCTCCTTCGGCCGCACCGGCGAGTGGAACCCCGCCCGGCCGGGCGATCCGCTCGCGTCGCTGACCGAGATCTTCGCCGACGTGATCCGGATATACCGGACGCACGCCCCGGTGCTGGCGGCGGTCAGTGAGGTCGCCGCGTACGACGAGGTGGTCCGGGAGTACTGGGCCGCAGGCCTGGAACAGTTCGTGGCGCGCACCGTGCAGGTGCTCCGCGCCGAACAGGAGGCCGGGCGCACCCCCGCGGGCATCGACCCGGTGACCGCGAGCCGGCTCATCGTGATCGGCGGCGACCGCTTCCTCGCCGATCACGTCAGCGCCACCTCGGCCGACCCCGACACCGACGCGTCGGCAGCGAGAGAGTTGGCCGCGACCTGGTGGTACGGCGTCTACCGTCGCCCCGCCTGACGACCCGGACCGACACCGGCCTCGCTCAGATCATCGTCTGGGACTTGGCCTCCATGTCGGCGGCGGCCTCTTCCTTGGACTCGCGGGTCAGCGGCTTGCCGCCCGGTGCCGGGGCCTCACCGCCGAGCGGGTCCGCGCCGCCGGTCGCGCCCTGCGGGCCGGCGCCCCGCAGTTGCGTGTTGGGCAGCGTCAGGGTGACCACCACCGCCACGATGGCGATCAGGCCGGCGGTCAGGAAGACCATGTCCAGCGCGTCGACGAAGGCGCCCTGGATGGCCGCGCGGACCGGCCCCGGCAGGGCCAGGATGGTCGCCGGGTCGTTGATCGAGATGTTGGTGCCACCACTAGCCGCCACTGCGGCCTGCTCCTGCGGCGGGAGCTGTGCGATGGCACCGGGCAGCCGGTCGGACAGCCCGCTGGCCAGCCGGGACGACAGCACCGTGCCGAGGATCGCCACCCCGAACGAACCGCCCAGTGACCGGAAGAAGGTCGCCGAGGAGGTGCCGGCCCCCAGGTCGCGCACGGAGACAGCGTTCTGCACCGCCAGGATCAGCGACTGCATACACAGACCCAGCCCGACGCCGATCACCACCATGAACCCGAAGGCGACCCAGAGGGAGGTGGCCACCTCCAGTTGGGTGAACAGGAACATGCCGACCAGCAGGGTCACCGAGCCGGCCACCGGGAACCACTTGTACCGGCCGATCCGGGTCATCGCCCGGCCGGTCAGGATCGAGGTGATGATGATGCCGGCCATCATCGGCAGCATCAGCAGACCGCTGCGGGTCGGCGAGGCGCCCTTGACGATCTGCAGGTACAGCGGGATGAAGATGATCGAACCGAACATCACCAGACCGATGATGAGCAGTGCCGAGTTGGCCAGCGCGAAGGTGGCGCTCCGGAACAGCCGCAGCGGCAGGATCGGCTCGGCGACCCGGGCCTCCTGGAGGACGAAGAGCACCCCCAGCACCGCACCGACGACGAAGAGCCCGATGATCACGCCGGAGCCCCAGGCGTACTCGTTGCCGCCCCAACTCAGCGCGAGCAGCAGCGAACTCACCCCGGCGACCAGCAGACCGGCGCCGAGCCAGTCGATCGAGTGGTCCCGGCGCTCGAAGGGGATCAACCGCATCACGTGGTAACAGACCACGATGGCCAGGATCGCCAGCGGCACGTTGATGTAGAAGATCCACCGCCAGTCGGTCTCCGCGAAGTAACCACCGACCAGCGGCCCCGCCACCGACGAGATCCCGAAGACGGCGCCGAACAGACCCTGGTAGCGACCACGCTCCCGGGGTGACACCACGTCCGAGATGATGGTGAACGCGAGGGTCAGCAGACCACCGGCTCCGAGGCCCTGGATGCCCCGGGTGACGATCAGCTGGGTCATGTTCTGGGACAGCCCGGCCAGCAGCGACCCGACCAGGAACGTGCCGATCGAGAAGAGGAAGACCGGTCTGCGCCCGTACAGGTCGGCCATCTTGCCGTACAGCGGTGTGGACGCGGTCGAGGCGAGCAGGTACGCGGTGACCACCCACGAGTAGTGGTTGATCCCGCCCAGCTCACCGACGATGGTCGGCAGCGCCGTACCCACGATGGTCTGGTCGAGCGCGGCCAACAGCATGCCGGTCATCAGACCGAACATGAGCAGCCGAATCTGCTGACGATTCAGCACCGGCGCGCCGGAGGCTTCGGTGGTCATGTGGCCTTCTATCCCGGACAGCGCGGAACATGCGCCAAACCACAAAAAACCCACCCCACCCGGGCCGATCCGGAGCGTTGATCATGAAGTTGTCGCCACGACACGCCGAGCCGGAGGGCAATGACTTCATGATCAACGGGGATTGGGCAGGGGTTGGGGTGGGTGGGTGGGGTCGTCAGGCGGCGAAGACTTCGGTGATCTTCTGGCAGAAGGCCGGGAGGTCGTCGGGCTTTCGGCTGCTGGTCAGGTTGCCGTCGGTTACGCACTCCTCGTCGACCCAGTTCGCGCCCGCGTTGGTCAGGTCGGTACGCAGGGTGGGCCAGGAGGTGATCCGTCGGCCCCGCACCACGTCCGCCTCGATCAGCGTCCACGGGCCGTGGCAGATCACCCCGACGGGCTTGCCCGCGTCGAAGAACGCCTTCACGAACCGCACCGCGTCCGGATCGCCACGCAGGAAGTCCGGGTTCGCCACCCCACCGGGCAGCACCAGAGCGTCGTAGCCGGCGGCGTCCGCCTTGTCCGCGGTCACGTCCACGTCGTACGTCTTCGACTGGTCCAGATGGTTGAAGGACTGGATGGAGCCGGGCTTGAGCGAGACCAGCTCGACCGTCGCACCGGCGTTCTCGACCGCCTCGCGCGGCTGGACGTACTCGACCTCCTCGACGCCGTCGGCGGCCAGGAAGGCGATCCGCTTGCCCTGCAGTTGCGCTGCCATCTCGGTACATCTCCTTTCCGGGGTTACCTCAATTCCCTTCCCGCCTCCGGATGTCCGAAACGGCCCAGCCGGGCGGTAACGGCGCGGTGGTGACATGACCGCAGGTCAGGCGCGGGTCAGGTTTGGCCCGGAGGGCGGTGGGGACCCGGGGAGGCATGGCAGGAGCAGCAGCGGAACAGCGCCGGCTCGCCACCGTCGTGGAGAGCTGGCTCGGGCGCCCAGTCCTGATCGTCGGTGACGCCATGTTGGACGAGTGGCGCTTCGCCGACTCCGACCGGCTCTGCCGAGAGGCACCAGCTCCGGTCCTCACCCTGCGCAGGCGGATCTCCGCCGCCGGTGGCGCCGCGAACACCGCGGTCAACGTCGCCGCCCTGGGTGGCCGGGCGGTGCTGGTGGCACCGGTCGGCGCCGACGTGGCCGGCGACGAACTGCACGACTGTCTGGACCGCGCGGGCGTCTGGGACCGGACGGTCAACCAGCCGGGACGGCCCACCCCGGTGAAGCGGCGAATGCTCGCCGGCAACCAGATCCTGCTGCGCGAGGACTCCGGCGACCCGGACGACGCACTCGACCCGGAGGGCGTGACCCGGCTGCTCACCGCCCTGAGCTGCGCCACCGAGGAGCTGCGCGCCGCCGCCGGTGGGGAGGCGCCGACCCTGGTGGTCTGCGACTACGGTCTGGGTGCGCTGCCCGCGCAGGTCCGCGCGTGGCTGGTCGAGCAACGCGAGCGGTACGCCACTGTCGCGCTGGACGCCCACGACCTCGCCGACTGGCGAGGGCTCGCGCCGACCGTCGTCACCCCCAGCTTCGCCGAGGCGACCCGGCTGCTGGCCCGGGCCGGCGGCACCAGCCGGACGACCACGGGGACCGAACTGCACCTGGAACACCCCGACGGCGACCCGGCCGACGGACCGTCCGAACTGAGCGTCGGCGCCGCACCTGGTGGGGTACGCGCCGACGACAGCACCGCCGACCCGACCCCGGAGCCGTCGCCGGCCGATCGCCCCGGGCCGGTCGGTGAACCCGTCCGGGGTGAGGGTCGGGTGGCCCTCACCGGCGACGGGCTCAGCGTCACCGGCACCGGCGTCACCGTGAACACCCAGGCCGGGGAGGGTGTAGACCGGGCCGTCCTGGCCGAGTCGCGGCTGGCCGAGTTGCGCGCGCACACCGGTGCCGACGTGGTCGCGGTGACCCTGGACACCGAGGGCGCGGTGGTCGGTGGCGCCGACGGGCGCCACGACGCAGCCACAGCACGCCGGTCCCGGCGAGCCACGCCGTGGGCGCCGGCGACGCGTACCTGGCGGCGATGACGTTGGCCCTGGCCGCCGACGCGCCGCTGCCCACCGCCGCCCAGCTCGCCCAGTTGGCGGCCACCATCACCGTCTCCGACACCGGCACCTGCGTGTGCCGGCGGGAGGACCTGCTCACCGCGCTCGACCAGCCGACCGAGACCACGGGCCATGCCGCGCTCGTCGACACCGACGAGTTGGACGCGATCGTCGCCGAGTACCGCGAGGCGGGACGGTCGGTGGTGTTCACCAACGGCTGCTTCGACGTGCTGCACCGAGGGCACGTGCGCTACCTGGAGCAGGCCCGCGCGCTGGGCGACCTGCTCATCGTGGCGGTCAACTCGGACGGCAGCGTACGCCGGCTGAAGGGCGCCGACCGTCCGGTCAACCCGGTCGAGGACCGGGCTGCCCTGCTCGCCGCGCTCGCCTGCGTGGACCACGTCGTGGTCTTCGAGGAGGACTCGCCCGCCACGCTGATCGAGGCGGTCCGGCCGGACGTGTACGTCAAGGGCGGGGACTACCCACCGGAGCTGGTCCCGGAGGCGCCGCTGGTGCGCCGGCTGGGCGGCCAGGTGCGCACCCTCGGGTACGTGCCGGACCGGTCCACCTCCGCGATCATCGAGCGGATCCGGTCACACAGCCAGGACGCGTCGGCGCACCCCGTCGACCGGGAACCGGACCCGTCGCTGAGCACCCGCACCCAGGCGTCGTGAACCGCCCCCTGGTCCTCGGCACGCCGGAGGAGTTCCGCGCCGACCGGCTGCTCGACGTGCTGATTCCGACCCGGAACCGGCCCGCCGAGCTGGCGGTCACCCTGGGCGGCCTCGCAGCCCAGGACGGCGTACCCGGTTTCGGGGTGGTGGTCAGCGACCAGTCCGACGGAGATCCGGCGTACGCGCATCCCGCCGCCGCCACCATGGTCCGGGCGCTGCGTCACCGGGGTCACCCGGTGCTGCTGACCCGTCGGCTGCCCCGACGGGGGTTGGCCGAACACCGGGCGTACCTGCTCGCCGCTTCGGCCGCCCGTTACGTCCTCAGCCTCGACGACGACATCTGGTTGGAACCGGGGGCGGTGCACCGGCTGGTGACGGCGATCGGCGAGCTGGGCTGCGGGTTCGTGGGCAACGGCGTGCACGGGCTCTCGTACGCCGACGACGTGCGGCCCGAGTCGCACGGGCACTACGAGGAGTGGATCGGCCCCCCGAGGCCGGAGCGGATCCGCCCGGACACCCCGGAGTGGAACCGCGCCCGGATCCACTCGGCGGCCAACCTGCTGCACATCACCCAGCACCTGGCGCTGCCGCCGGGGGCGTGGCGGGCGTACAAGGTCTCCTGGATCGGCGGGTGCGTGCTCTACGACCGGGCCAAGCTCGTCGACGCCGGTGGCTTCGACTTCTGGCGTCGGGTGCAGGAGAAGCACCAGGGTGAGGACGTGGCCGCGCAGCTCTCGGTGCTGGCCCGGTACGGCGGGGCGGGCATCCTGCCCAGCGGCGCGTACCACCTGGAGTCTCCCACCACTGTCACCGACCGGGACGTGGAGGCGTGGGAGGTCGTCCTGGCCGACGAGGACAGCCCGCAGCCGGCCTGAACTACGGGTCGAGCAGCTCCCGGGCGGCTTCCAGCACCTCGATCGTCGGGACGTCCGCCACGAAGGAATCCTGGTGTGGGCACTCGCCGTCGCCGGGCCGGTGCGGGTAGATGCCCGGTGTGCAGTCCACCCCGCAGACCGGGCAGTGCACCATCCAGGAGCAGATCGGGCGGTGCCGGCCGCGCAACGGATTCGCCGTGTTGATCAGGTTGCCGACCCAGAAGATGCCCACAGTGGGCGCGCCCACCGCGGCGGCCACGTGCAGCGGGCCGGTGTCGTTGGAGACGACCAGCGCGCAGTCGGCGTAGCAACCCAGCAGCCCGCCGAGGCTGAGCGTGCCCACCTGCGGCCGCACCGGCACCCCGGCCGCCGCGACGACGCGGTCCACCACCTCCTGCTCGGAGGGTGTGCCGGTGACCAGCACCTCGTAGCCGTCGCCGTGCAGCTCACGGGCCACCTCGGCGAAGCGTTCGGCGGGCCAGCGACGGCGGGTGTCGCTGGCCCCCGGGTGCAGCGCCACCCGGGGTCGGCTCTTCGGGCCGAGCACCTGGGCCGCCTCGGCCCGGTCGGCGTCGGTCACCGCCAGTGTCGGCACGATGGTGGTCGCCGGTGCTCCCACCAGCGCCACCACCTCCAGGTAGCGGATCACCTCGTGCTGGTAGTAGACGTAACGCAGCCACCGGTCCAGCGGCGGCGCGTCGTCCGCCCGCAGGCCGACCGTCAGCCGGGCGCCGAGGCGACCCATCATCGGGTTGGAGTTCGCGCCACCACCGTGGATCTGCACCGCCAGGTCGAAACCCTCACCCGTCGCAGCGGCCAGGAAGTCGTCCATCGACGACTCCGCCTCGCCCGCGTCGGGCGCACGGATGCCGGGGGCCGGCGGGACCACCAGCACCCGGTCCACCGGGCCGGGCCGGTCGCGCCAGAGCTTCGCGTGCCACGGCGCGCCGAGCAGCACGATCTCCGCCGACGGGTACGCGGCACGCAACGCCTCCAGCGCCGGCAACGCGAACACGAAGTCGCCGAGTGCGTTGGCGCGCAGCACGGCGATCCGCCGCACGTCGGGAAGGCGCTCGGCGGTCGGGCCGAGCAGAGCCGGGGTGACCACGCAGGCCGCTACGGCCGGTCGATCTCGGTGTCCGGGCGGTGCAACTCCCGGTCCGCTGCGGGATCGGCCGGCATCGGCGTACCAGTGGAAAAGTCGCCGGAGCGCGGCCCGGTGCGACCGACGGTGATGGTGCGCGGCGCGGGCCGGGTCGCCCGGGGCAGGCGGACCCGGAGCAGGCCATGGTCCATGACCGCGTCGATGGCATCCGGGTCGACCCGCGACGGCAGGTTGATGCGGTATTCGAAGCCCCGGGTCTCGAACCCGCCAGGGATGCCCTGGTCGGCGTTGACCTCCGCCTCGGAACGGGCGCGCACGCACAACTCGAGGTCGTCCAACTCGACCGCCACCTCCTCCGGTGCCACCCCGGGCAGCCGGACGACGACCTCCCAGCCGTCGGCGGTCTCGGTCAACTCGACGTCGGACGCGCCGGCCCGGCCGCCGACCAGGCGACTCAGCTCGGCGCGCAGCGACTGAAGCTCACCCATCGGGTCCCAGCCCTGCTGCCGGCCACCCCGCCAACCCCGGCCGAAGCCCCCGGACTGCTGCTCGCTCATCACACATCTCCGATCCGCTGAACGGCCGCCGGCGGCCGTAGGGAGCTGGGCGCGTCGAGGCCGGCATCGCGATCGACGCCCACACCGAGCCGGTCGACCAACTCACCGCCGAGCCAGGCGCTGATGCCGAGGATCGCCAACGCGACAATCTCGACGACGAGCAACGCGCCGCCAGCGGCGCGGGAGTCGGCGTTGAGCCGGACCACCCAGATCGCGGCGAAGAGCAGGATCACCGCGAGGTTGGCCCCGGCGTGCAGCAGGCCCACCCGCTTGGCGCGGGTGCCCGTCGGGATCGCCAGCAGGTCGAACGAGCCGGCCACCGCGGCCAAGAGGCCGCCGATCAGGCCGACAGTGATGTTCCAGTACGCGACCTCGCCGAGCAGGTCCGGCCCGCCGACGGTATCCACCACGTCGAACAGCACCGCCGTGGCCAGCAGCGCGACCGGGAACATGACCAGCATCGGGTGGACTGGGTGCCCCAGCACCTTGAGTCGGCTCTCCATCTCCCGGCCTCCACTGGTCGGCGTCCTGCGAACGGTCTCGTTGCGGCGGCGCGTCGGATGAGGCCGTACCCCCGGCAACCGGGCACAAACCTCGCGCTGGTCACGGCGGCCTAGGCTGACAAATGGTGGTGCCCGCCAACGGGTCAACGCCTGAGGGAGGATCAACGTGACGGTGGAGATCACTTCGCACGAGGAGTTACGCGAGCTGCTCGGTGTGCCGACCGCGCGGGCCGCCAACAAGGAACGCAACCGCCTGCACGAGCGGGACCGCGAATGGCTTGCCGCCTCGCCGTTCTGCCTGGTGGCCACGGCCGGCGCGGACGGCAGTTGCGACGTCTCCCCCAAGGGCGACCCGGCCGGGTTCGCCCTGGTGCTGGACGACACGACCGTCGCGCTGCCCGAGCGGCCGGGCAACAAGCGGGCCGACGGCTACCGCAACATACTCGACAACCCGCACGTCGGGTTGCTCTTCCTCATCCCGGGGCGGACCGACACCCTGCGGATCAACGGGCGCGCCCGCCTGGTGAGCGACGCTCCCTGGTTCGACGACATGGTGGTCAAGGGGCACCGGCCGGTGCTCGCCGTGGTGGTGGAGATCGAGCAGATCTTCTACCACTGCGCGAAGGCGTTCCTGCGGTCCGCGCTGTGGCAGCCGGAGACCTGGCAGCCCGACGCGCTGCCGTCCCGAGCGCGCCTGATCAAGGAGGTCGAGGCGCCGGTGGAGAGCCTCGAAGACCTGGAACGGCACTACGGCCCGGAGTACGCCAGGAAGATCTACGCCTGACCCCAGCCGGCGGGCGGTCAGGCCGCTGGCGTCACCAAGCAGATGACATGGCCGTCCGGATCGGTGAGCACCGACTGTCGTTCACCCCAGGGCTGATCAGCTGGCGCGTCGACGACCTGGGCACCGGCCTTCACCGCCGCAGCGGTCGCCGCGTCGACATCCGACACGAGGAAGCTCACCGCGACGCCGGCCAACCCGGGCGTGGGTGGGCGTTCGTGCAGCAGAAGCTCGACCCCGGAATCCGGAACGGCCAGGGCCACCATCTCGCCGGCACTGTATTTCTCGGTCAGCCCCAACGCATCCCGGTAGAGCGCCAGCGCGCGCTCCCGATCCGCCACCGACACGATGATCCGCCGCAGCCCTCGTACCGTCACGAGGTGACCTTAACGCCGGAGGATCGATCCGGCGTTCCCGCAGGCTGTGATCAGTGGTTGAGGTAGGCGAGGACCGCACGCACCCGCCGGTTGGCGTCCTCGGCGGGTGGCAGGTCGAGCTTGGCGAAGATGTTGGTGATGTGCTTCTCCACCGACACCGGCGCAAGGACGAGCGCCGCGCAGATGGCCGCGTTTGACAGGCCCTGCGCCATGAGGCCGAGCACCTCCCCTTCCCGGGCGGTGAGCCCGTCGACCCCGTGGTTGTGGCTGTTGCGGGTGAAGAGCTGCCGAACCACCTCCGGGTCCAGGGCGGTCCCACCCTTGGCGACCCGCTCCACGGCGTCGAGGAAATCATCGAGGGCGATCACGCGGTCCTTGAGGAGGTAACCGACACCACCCCGACCGTCGGCGAGCAGTTCCACGGCGTAGGCCCGCTCGACGTACTGGGAGACGATGAGCACCTTGGTGTCGGGGTCGGTGGCCCGAAGCGTCAGCGCGGCGCGGAGTCCCTCATCGCGGAAGCCGGGTGGCAGGCGAACGTCGATGATGGACAGGTCGGGTCGGTGCTCGGCAACGGCCGCCAGCAGGGCGGGTGCGGTGTCGACGGCGGCGACGACGGTGTGGCCGGTGTCGGTCAGCAGCCGCACCATGCCGTCCCGGAGCAGCAACAGGTCCTCGGCGATCACGATGCGCATCAGTGGGGCAGCTCCGCGGACAGGACGGTGGGACCGCCGGGTGGACTGGTGATGAAGAGCTGGCCGTCGAGCGCCTCGACACGACGGCGCAGACCGTCGAGCCCGGAACCGGACGGGTCGGCGCCGCCCTGCCCGTCGTCGGTGAGCGTGACGGTGACCGTGCCGGTGGTCCGGGAGAGGGTGACGACGCAGGTGCGGGCGTCGGCGTGCTTGCCCGCGTTGGCAAGACCCTCGGCGATGACGAAGTAGGCCGCCGACTCGACCGCCGCCGGGTAACGGTCGTTCGGATCGCCCCGGATCTCGACGGCCAGCGGACTGTCGCCGGCCAGGGCGGCGACAGCAGCGTGCAGCCCTCGATCGGTGAGGATCGGCGGGTGGATGCCGCGTACCAGCCGGCGGAGCTCGGTGAGGGCATCGTCGAGCTGCCGGCGGGCCAGGTCGACATCGGACTCGGCGGCCGCACCGATCCGCAGCTTGCGGGCGGCCAGCGCCAGCGTCATGCCGGCGGCCACGATCCGGGCCTGGGCGCCGTCGTGCAGGTCCCGCTCGATCCGGCGCAGCTCCGCGGCCTGCGCATCGACGACCCGGCGGCGCGTCTGCGCGAGGCGGGCGGCTTCGTCGACCAGGTGCCGGTGCGCACCGGGAGCCAGGAGAGCCCGGGCCACCCGGGCCTGGGCCAGTCCGGCGGTTCGCAGGCACCATGCGGTGACCGGGAGCAGCAGCACGCCGAGGACGGTCAGGCCGAACCGACCCGGCACTGTCGTCATGAGCGGACGCATCGGGAACGGCGCGTGCGGGTTCGGCACCGCCCACGCCCACAGCGGCGCCACGACGGCGGCGAGGTCGACGACGGTGACCACGATGGCGGCGATTCCGCCGGCCAGGCCCAGCGGGAACAATGCGACCAGCCACGCCAGGTCACGCCAGGTGGCCGGCTGCACCGCGACCCGACTGACCCGCTGCCGGACGGTGCCACCCTCGATCGACAGGTACGGCACGGCGATTGCGGCGCCGAGTATCCAACGAGCCCGCTGCCGCTCCAGGTCCGCGAGGTGCCGTGTCACCCAGGCGGCACCAAGGAACGCCGGCCCACCGAGCTGCGTGATCGCCAGCAGACTGACGCCGAGGGTGGACACCACGGCCCAACTGAGGCCGACGACACCGGCGACGAGGCTGCTGGCCAGGTACGCCAGCGCCGACACCGTTGTGCGGATCATCGCGGCGATCGTACCCGCGATGTGCCGGCACGGACCGGGCCGACGACCGCCGACCGGCCCCGACCCCCGACGATCCGGGAGGCGGGTCCGAGCGGCGATCCGGTCGGGACGACGGTCAGCGTCCATCGCTCAGGGCCGGCAGGCTGCGCCGCCGCAGCAGGACCCGGGCCGGTACGGCACCCGCGACCAGTCCGAGTGCCGCGACAGCACCGAGCATTCCCGCGTACGTGCCGGCGTCGACGAACACCCGTAACGTGCCGTCCTGCGCGGTGCTGAACGCGCCGACCACGATCGCGGTGACCGCGATGCCCAGCACCAGCCCGGCGCTTACCGTGATCATCGCCTCGCGTCCGACGAGCCGGTGCAACTGCCCGGTCGTCGCCCCGGCCAACCGCAGGCCAGCGAACTCGCGTCGGCGCGCCGCGGTGGCGATGGCGAAGGTGTTGACGACGGCGATCGCCGTGAAGCCGAGGGAGATGACCACCATGAGTTCCCAGGCACCCTGCTGGTTCTGCGCGTCCCCGGCGGGTGCCGCACCGAGCGTGGGGGTCAGCCGCAGACCAGGCCACGAGGCGGCGATCCGGTCCGGTACGTCACCGCTGTAGCGCAGCCCGACCGTGCTGACCAGTCCACGCGGGTCGTGCGCCGCCACCAGGGCCGCGGGCAGCGCCAGGTCTCCGAAGCCACGGGCTCGGGCGTACACCCCGGCGAGGCGCAGGTTGACCTGGTGACCGTCGGCGAGCCAGATCCGCACCTCGTCGCCCACCCGCCAGCCGTACTGGCCGGTGATGTACTCGCTGGCGGCGAACGTGCCCGTGCCCGGCAGCGTCCCGGCGCGCAGGTCGAGATCGAGGGCCGTCTCGGTGCCGGCCACCAGCAGACCCTGCGTGACGTAGTCCTCGGGCTTGCCGCCCTGCTCGACGATGGCCCGGGTCGGCAGCGTGGCCGCCGCGCCTGTCACACCTTGGAGGGCGGCGAGCCTTTCGACGGTGCCGAGCGGGAGCCCGCCCGGCGCGGTCACCTGCGCCGTCGCGGACGCCGTCCGGTCCACCTGCTCCTGCGCCGTCAGTTCGTCGATCAGGGCGCTGTTGAGCAGCATGGTGGCGTTGATCGCGAACATGAGCACGAGCGGGACGGCGACCGCCGCGACCCGCCGCGGCTCGGCTCGGGTGACCAGGCCGGCCAGCCAGCCGGTCGCGCCGCCGGCACCGACGAGGCGGGACAGCGGCGCCGTCAACACCCGGATCAGCAGCGGGCCGGGAGCCGCGACAGTGCAGAGCAACAATGCGGACGACACGAAGCTCATGCCCATGCCGAGCGGCCCGTCGAGCGGGACGAAGACGAGCAGGGCGATCGCGCCGGCGGTGGTCACCACCGCGATGGCGGTCCGCAGGACGAAGCCGCCGGTCGGGCTATTCGCGGTCTCGGCGAGTGCCTGCGTCGGCGCGATCCGCACCGCTCGGCGGCCGGCGATCCGGGCACCGAGAAAGGTCACAAGTATTCCGGCCGCCGCGGCGGCGATGAGCACGATCACGTTGGTCCGTACGACGAACTGGGCCGGCACCGCGCCCAGGTCCCGGAACCGGGCGGCCACCAGGTGGGCGAACACCACACCCAACGGCGCGCCCGGCAGCGCGGCGACACCGGCGAGCAGGACGCTTTCCACGCCGAGGAGGCGGCGCAGCTGACCGGGGGTCGCGCCGGAGGTGCGCAGCAGGGCCAATTCGCGCAGACGCTGACGTACGCCGAGCGTGACCGTGCCGGTGAGGACGAAGATGGCCGAGAACGCCGTGATGCCGATGACGAAGCCGAACATCGAGATCGGACCGATGTAGTCCGGCAGGGCACCGGGCAGGTCGGCCTGGACCCGATCCGCGCCGGTCAGCACGGGAGCCTTCCCGGCGACCTCCTCGACGGCGCTGCGCAGTGCGACCGGGTCGGTGCCGGGGCTGGCCAGGACGGCCACCGCGGTCGGACCGGGCAGCCCCGACACCGACGCCACCTCGCTGTCGGCGACGAACAGCGCACCCTGGGCGGGCAGTCCGTCCCGGCCAGCCGGTGCGGCAACGCCGGACACGGTCATGCTGTGGACGCCGGTCTTCGTGGTGACGACGAGACGTCCGCCCACCGCGGCACCCGAGCGCTTGGCGAGGTCGGCGTCGATGACGACCTGGCCCGGGCCGGGTGCCTCACCGGTACGCAGCGCATACGGCGTCAGCGGTGCCGAGGCCCACCCGTGTCCGATCACCGGAGCGTTGTCGGCGCCGCGCAGCGGACGGCCGTCCGGCGTACGCACCTGCGCCGGGAAGGCGACGTCCGCGATCGCGGTCGCGACGCCCGGAAGGCTGTCCAACCGGCCGGCGAGGTCCGCTGGCAGCGAGCCGGCGCCGGTGAGCCGCTCCGACTTGACCTTGCGCTTGACCTTGACCTTGTCCTTCTTCTCCTTCGTGGTGACCTTCTCAAGGGTGACGTCGCGGTCGCCTGACACGACGACCGCCGCCGCCGCGAACCGATCTGCCGGCGGCTTTGCGGTGAGCACGGAGGCGAGCAGCAGACCGCCGCCAGCGAGCAGGGCCACGGCCAGCAGCGCGGCGAAGAACGTGCCAGCGTACGCGCCGCGGTGTTGACGAAGGGTGCCGAGAGCGAGCCGGATCATCGGACGGTCACCGCCATCATCTGCGCCGCAACCTTCTCGGCGGTCGGGTCGGCGAGTTCCGTGACGACCCGACCGTCGGCGAGGAACACCGCACGGTCGGACCACGCCGCGGCGGCCGGGTCGTGCGTCACCATGATGATCGTCGTGCCGGTGGTGTCCACCGCCTCGCGCAGCAGCCCGAGCACCTCACGGCCGGTCGACAGGTCCAGTGCACCGGTCGGCTCGTCGGCGAAGATGACCTCCGGCCGGCTGGCCAGGGCGCGGGCGAGCGCGACCCGCTGCCGCTGACCACCGGACAGTTGACCCGGCCGGTCGTTCTCCCGTCCGGTGAGCCCGACGCGGCGCATCACCTCCCGCGCCCAGTCTCGGTCCGGTCGTACCCCGGCCAGTCGCTGCGGCAGCAGGATGTTGTGCCAGACCGACAGCGAGTCCATCAGGTTGTACGACTGGAAGACGAACCCGACCCGCCGCCGCCGCGCCTGAGTGAGCTGTGGCTCACGCAGACCGCCGATGTCCTGGCCGGCGAGGAGCACCCGGCCGCTGTCCGGCCGATCGAGGCCCGCCGCGCAGTGCAGGAGTGTGGATTTGCCCGAGCCCGACGGGCCCATCACCGCGCAGAACGAACCGGCCTCGAAGGCGACCGACACGCCATCCAACGCCCGGACACCACCGCCGCCGGGATAGGTCTTCGTCACGTCGATCACCTCGACGACCGGCCTACGGCCCGCGGAGGTCGTACCACTGTTTCGCATGGTGGAAAGCCTGATGGAGATGGCCTTTCCGAAACACACGGCGACCCATGATCTTGTGGTGGGGAAATCCCTACCGTCGGCTGATCAACCTCGGCCCGGGTCGTGCCGGATGATGGTCGACACGCCGCTCGGTCAGGCCGACCAACCGGCGGGGTTGCCGAACGACTCCCGGGAGATGCCGGAGCCGGTCTCCGGCCATGAACCGAACCGGTCGTTGTGCAGATGGGCGAAGAAGTAACACAAGCTCTCGCACTCGGCGTCCGGCAGGGCCATGGCGGGATCGGCGCGAACCGCCTCGTAGAACCCCCGGCCGAGCGCGACGATGAAGCCTCGGCAGTAGAGGAAGCCATCGTCTGACCCGTCGGTCACCTCGTGGACGTCCTCCCGATCGATGTCGTGCAGCTTGCGCTCCACCACCCGGTCGAGGTCCGTCAACTCCTGCCCGGTCAGCTCGGCACTCAGATGACCGAGCCGGTCCAGGAAACGGTCCAGCCAGTCGCCGATCGCGTAGGACGGGCCGTCGTCGTCATCGTCGGCGGGGTCGCGCTCGACGAGGGCCCGCCGCAGCGCCAGGGGCTCGGGGCCCAGCTCGGCCCACGCCGACTCGATGAGCGCCCACAGTCGGGCCTCGTCGGCGGAGGTGGGCATGGTCGGCGGGGCATCGGTGGTCACGGTCACCGCCGGACCGTATCGACCACCACCGACACTTCCGGTCGCCTGGCGGCATGCTCACTCCGAGGCGGTCGACACCATCCACAGGTGACCGTCGGGATCGGCGAACACAGCCGCGTACCCCCAGGGTTGGGCTTGCGGCTCGGTGACCACCTCGCCGCCGGCGGAGCGCGCCCGCTCGACGATCGCGTCCGCGTCGGCGGACGTGGCGACGCCGAGGCTGAGCACGCACTCGCTCTGCCCCCGCGCGGCGACCTCGTGCCGGCCGATCACCCAACCGAAGCCTCCGGTCGGGACCAGCATCAGCCGCAGACCGTCGTTGACCACGAACTGCAACGGCTCCGGGAGGCCGTCGTCGGCCAGCTCGCCGACGGGGTCGAGGCCGAGACCGTCGCGATAGAAGTGGTACGAGGTGGCGCGGTCGGCGATGGGCAGGCTGACGGTCATCGGTACGAAGGTCATGGGCGGACGCCTCCAGATCGTCGGACGGGCACCGTCGCAGCATGACCGCTCCGGACCCGGTTCGCGAAGCCACGATAAGACGTGGCGGCCGATATCGCCGCTCCTTCATGCTGTGCGGAGCCGGCGAGCAACGACTGCCGGACAGGAGAGGACGCCGAGCGTGCGCAAGATCCCGACCCTGTTCCTCCGCGACCCGGACGACATGCGCCGGGTGATGTCGGATGTCCACCCGGACTGCCAGTGGGTGCTCGACGGCGAGGGGACCGCCACCCGAAAGTACGACGGCACCTGCGTGATGTACGACGGCGAGCGCTGGTGGGCCCGGCGCGAGGTGAAGCCGGGCAGGGCCACACCAGCGGGGTACCAGCCGGTCATGACCGATGAGGTGACCGGCAAGACCGTCGGCTGGGAGCCGGTCGAGCAGTCGTCCTTCGCCACGTTCCACGCCGAGGCTCTGGACGCGATCGTCGACGCGGATCAGTTCGCCGGCCCACAGCTCGGCGCGACCTACGAGCTGGTCGGGCCAAAGGTGAACGGCAATCCGGAGCAGGTCGCGGGCCACCAGCTCATCCGCCACGGCTTCTGCACGTCTGGCGACGACGACGAGTTGGAGAAGGCACCGCTGGACCACGACGGGCTGCGCGCATGGCTCCTGGCTCACCCGGACTGGGAGGGTGTGGTCTGGCATCACCCGGACGGCCGGATGGCGAAGCTCAAGCGTCGCGACTTTCCCCTCTGATCTAGCGTCTCCGGGGTGGACGTTGACGGCTGGTTGGCAGACACCCGCACCTCCTACGACACCGTTGCGGTCAGCTACGCACAGCTGGTGAACGGTCTGCTGTCGGAGGCACCGCACGAACGGGCGGCGCTGAGGCTGTTCGCCGAGCTCGTGGACGGCGTCGGTGGCGGGCCGGTCGCGGATGTGGGCTGCGGGACGGGGCGCATCACCGCCCACCTGCGCACGCTCGGCGTCGACGCCTTCGGGATAGACCTCTCACCCGGGATGATCGCCGTGGCCCGCCGCGATCATCCCGGCCTGAGGTTCGAGGTGGGCTCGATGACGGATCTCAACCTGGCCGACGGGTCGGTCGCCGGCCTGATCGCCTGGTACTCACTCATCCACATCCCCGACGACCAGCTCGGCGCGGTGTTCGCGCACTTCCGGCGGGTGGTGCGTCCCGGTGGTCCGCTGCTGCTCGGCTTTCACGTGGGCGACGAGACAACCCTCAAGACGGAGGGCTACGGCGGCCACCCGATGAAGGTGCACGTCCATCGTCGCCAGCCGGCCCAGGTGGCGGCCTGGCTGCACGACAGCGGATTCCGGGTCGAGTCGCAGACGACTCTCACCTCACCGGAGAGCAGGCTCGGCGGCATCATCTTCGGACGACGAGAGCCCTGATCATCGTTGCCAGCCCCCCGGAACCCCTGTTAGCCTGAAACTGCGAACACTGTTAGCGGTTTGCCCAACCTGAATGAGGAACTGATGACGGACGACACGCGGCCCGTCTGGGTGCTCGGTGGCGGCGGAGTGACCGGCATCGCCTGGGAGGTGGGCGTCCTCGCTGGACTCGCGGACGAGGGGGTGACCGTCACCCCGGAGGCAGTGCTCATCGGCACGAGTTCCGGTGCCGTCGTGGGAGCACAGATCGCCAGCGGAACGCCGCTCGGCGAGCTCTACGAACGTCAACGCCAGGGCGTGGCCCACGAGACCTCTCCCGCACTGGGCCTCCTCGACCTCCTGCGCCTCGCCCGAGCACAACTGTTCGCCCGGACCCCCGAGCAGGCCGCTCGCCGCCTCGGTCGCCTCGCCCTCGCCACGCCCACCCCCGACCCGTCACGACAACGCCGGACAGCCGAAGCCCGCCTGCCGGATCACACCTGGAAGGCCGCGGACCTGCGCATCGTCGTCGTCGACGCGGAGTCGGGCAACAGCCGCACCATCACCCGGCACAACGGTGTCTCCCTCGTGGACGCCGTCGCCGCGAGCTGCGCCATGCCGCTCTCCAGCGCGCCGGTATCGATCGACGGCCGCCGGTACATGGACGGGGGCATGCGCTCGACTCTCAACCTCGACCTCGCTCCCGGGGTCGGCCCGGTGGTCGCCCTCGCGCCCAGCACCGCCGCCATCGGCCCGTGGGCGCGCATCGCCAAGCAGCGGGCCGCACTGGGCGAAACCCGCCGGGTGGAGCTGCTCCTGCGGGATCCAGCGTCCAGACGAGCGCAGGGAACGAACGTGATGGACAGGTCCGTCGTGCCCGCGCTTGTCGCCGCCGCCCGAGAGCAGGGTCGGCGCGAGGCGTCACGGGTGGCTGCCGCACTTGCCACGACCAGCCCCTCGTAGGCCGGCCCGGGGTCAAGTGCCGATGCTAGGGCTACGCACTTCCGACTCACGTGTCACGATCTCCGCCATGCGTCTTCCGATCGGCCTCCTCGTCGCGTCCGTCGCGGGCGGTCTACTCTCGGCTGCGGCGGCGGTGCTCGCCATGCCAGGCGCGTCGATGCAGTTCGGCCTGGTCATGCTGCTCGCACTGCTCGCCTACGTCCTGCTGGATCGCAGTGCGCGCCGCGTACGGTGGGCCGTCGCCGGCGGTATCGGGCTCCTCGCCGTGGTGGAGGTAATGAGACTGCTCTGGTATCAGGAGCAGGTCCTCGAAGTGGGCTGGGTGTCGTACGGACCAGCAGCGGAGGCGTCCATATTGGGGCCATGGCGGGACTCGATCGACCGGCAACGGCTCGCCGCGCTGGGTCTGGCGCTCGGCGTTGCCTGTCTCGTGGCGGGCGTGTTGTCACTACCGTCCCGCGGCAGGCGGCGGGGTGCGGCGACGACAGCCCTCGCGCTGCTGCTGCTCGCCTGGTTCGGGCTGGACTCCACCCGGGAATTCGTCCGCTATCCGCTGTCGGACCTGCTCGGGACGGTGTGGCCAACGCTGCTCGCTGCCCTGGTGGCCATGGGGGCACTCGCGCTCTCCGGGTGGCGGGCCGACCGGCGTTGGCTGCTGCCCGTGGGGCTGTTCCTACTGTCACTCGGAGCAGCCAACGCGTACTCGGATCTCGCCGCGATGTGGTCGGGCTGGTGGGAGATGGCCAATCCTGACCAGGACGCCTTCCTGGAATTGGGAATGGCGGTGAGCACGGCGACGGAAGACTCCCTTCAGGTGTCGTCGGCCGTGGAGACGATGATCCCGCTCGCCGGGACGGGGCTAACGGCCGTCGGCGCACTGCACAGCTCTCGCGAGGCCACGGACCGGATGGGCCTGCTGTTGATGGGCGACGAAGGCCGCGATGCCGCTGAGGATGACGGCCCTTCGGCTTAGTACACCCAGATCAACACCGTAGATCGCAAAGGGTGAAAAATCGCCTCTGGACCTTTTCTACCGGGTCGCTCGACGAAATGAACGCGAGGGGCAGCCGCTGTGGTCCTGCTCATTACGGAGTTCAGGACGTCTATCCGATCTTGCTTTCTCGCTGACTGACGGTAATATCCCCGTGTTCTGATCTACAACGGGGGAGGAAGATCCACATGCGATGGAAGTATCCAGCCGGCGCCCTGATAGCGCTGGCCCTTTTGATTCCGGCGGCACCGGCGATGGCTCAGACCGAATTGCCCGTGCCGAACGCGGCCTGCCAGACGGTCGAGCGCAAGATGTACCAGGACATCCGCAAGCTTGTCACCATCGACCTGGATACCGCCGCCACCGCGGAACTGCGGTTGCTGGCCTACCGGATCCTGAACGAGGCAGACGCCCACAAATATCCCGTCCTGGCTCCTGCCCTACGGGAGCGACTGGAAGGCACCGCGGATGATCTCCGCGCCTACCTCAAGACCGACCTGCAAAGGGCCTGGTTGACGGACCTGCGGATCTCGGTGGGCCGGACGATGACGGACGCCGGCCCCAACGTGAAGGCGGCCGCGCAGAAGGTGCTCGACGAGGAAGCCGTCGACGCCTACCTGGCTTACCTGAACGACGGCCAGCACGCCGCGCGTGCGCTTGACTGCGCGTCTCAGCCCACGCCGACGCCGACGTCTCAGCCGACGCCGAGCGCCACGCCCAGCGCCACGACGACCGTTGCACCGACCCCCACCTCCTCCGCCAGCCTGGGCGCTCCCGGCGGCGGGAACGGTGAGGGCGGTGGGCTGCCCGTGACCGGTGCCAACACCGCGACCGTGGCCGGCATTGGCGGTGCGCTTCTGCTCCTCGGCGGCGTGGGCTACCTGATCGGACGCCGTCGCCGTTCCAGCTTCGTGGCATAACCACCCGATCGCGCCCGGCTCGATGCTTCCATCGGGCCGGGCGCGATCGCGCTGTTCCGGCGAGGTTCGTCCGACCCGAAGGCGTAGGAGGGCCCCGCATCCGCCGACACCCGGCTCGCCTCCCTGCCAGCTCGTGGCGGGCGCTCATCTGATGGCGGCTTTTTGGTGTCGTGCTGGGGTCAGAGATCTGTGTCAGAATCGCCGATGCCCAAGATCCCAGGCTATGAAGACGACCCCCTGGTCAATGGGGCGTACCTGGTAGACGAGCCACTGTTCTGGGCGAGCCACCTGTTGCAATGCACCAACGGCGTCGAAGAGCCGTTGTGTGCGGGATTCGGGGTCAGCGAGGCCGACCTGTTGCAAATTTTTGAACGGGTCAGCGATGAGCGCCAGTGGCCAGTGCTGACAGTCCCACTCTCGGCAGGGCACCTGCTCCATGTCGTCTACCGCAACCTTCCCGGAGAACACGGGTTCGACTACCTGCTGCACCATCCTGTATGGAAGGCGACGGTGCCCTTGGCAACTGTCGAAGGTTGCTTCAGGGGACCTGGGCTGTGCTGGCCGGAGTTGCTCGCTGTCGCGCATACGGTGGCCGAAGCCGGATCGGCTCCGCGCCTTGACCCCCATATCTTCCTTCTGTTGCTGCCGATCATGAGCGACGCGGAACTCCCCTCAGACGCGAACGACGTCCTCGCTGCGATGTTGACCGCCTGCGGCGCCACTGGAGAGACCGGGGCGCTGGCCCGCATACTCCTTGAGGAGCAGGGCTGCTGGGGTCCGCAGCACTGGACTCTGACCCCGGACGGGCGGATCAGCGAGACCAGGCACGCGTTCCGCCGCCCTGCGGCTATGTCGCCAGGCACGTTGGCTCAGGTCAGCTTGCTACTCGGGTCTGGTGGCAACGCTTGACAACCGCGCTGCCCCGGTTCCTCGTCGACGAGCTGGCCACGCACGTCGCCGGGTAGCGCCGGGACGCGCTGAAGTTCACCGCCCCGAATGGCGGCCCGCTCCGCAACATTCCGAACGCGGGTCTTCGCGCCACCCGCGAGTATCTGTGGGCCTGGATCACCACCGCTACCCGACCCGGTGAGCATCGGTGGCTGCTCATCCGCCGCTACCGCACCACCGGCGAACTGGCCTTCTACTCGTCCGGTGCCGAGCGTGGCGGGCATGCTGAAGGCGGCGACGTGACGGGCACCGATGAAGGCGTTGCTCTCTACGATCTTCCCGTTCTCGATCCGGAGTACGTCGACGACCAACGCCTCGTAGTGCGGGCTGCCGGGCCGGCGGAGATAGTTGATCAGTGCCGGACGCCCGTTAGCCGAGGTGGGGAACGTACGCCAGTCGAGCGGTCGGCCGAGGAACTCCGCGGCCGCGTCGATCCCGACGACCGGCGGCTCGGGCGGCATCGTGATCCGTACGTCCTCGGCGAGCAGTGCCCGGAAAGTCTCCGGGTCCTTCGCGTTGGCGTAGCGGCGCAGGATCTCTTCGTCCTCACTGGTGAGCTGCGGGCGGCGCCAGTCCGTCGGGTCCGACGGAGCGTGCCGCCGGAGGGTGTGGCGGGCCCGCTGGAGGAGGCTGTTGACGGCCGCTACGGCGGTGTCGAGAGCGGCGGCGATCTCCTGCGGCGTCCAGCCGTAGACGTCGCGCAGCACGAAGGCCGCCCGTTGCCGCGGCGGCAGGTACATGAGCGCTGCGATCACGGCCAGCTCGACGGTCTCCCGGGCGGCGAGACCGGTCTGCGGATCGTCGGCCAGCAGGGCGTCGGGATAGGGACCGAGCTCGGTGGACCACTCCAGCGGATCACCGTACGGTACCGTCCGGTGACCGGCCGCCTTGCGGCTGTCGAGGAAGACGTTCGTGGCGATCCGGTAGAACCAGGTGCGCGTCGACGCCCGACCCTCGAAGCGGTCGCGAGCCCGCCAGGCACGCAGGAAGGTCTCCTGCACCAGGTCCTCCGCGTCGGTGACGTTCCCGGCTAGGCGGTAGCAGTGGACGTGTAGCTCACGCCGGTGCTCGTCGAAGGCGCGCTGCAGCCAGACCGCCTGCTCATCAGGCGGGTCGGACATGTGATCTCCCCGGGGCTGACTGGTCCTCACAACCGTACTGACGACCGCGGACCCATCCGTCATCGGTCACCGATGACGATCGCCGACTCGGTCGTCTGTACCTGTGACCGATCCCCACTCCGCGAAGGAGATAGCCATGACGGCAACCCCCGCGTCCAGCGCCGCCGCGCCCCCGGTCGTCGACCGGGAGACCTGGCTGCGCGAGCGCGACGAACTGCTGGTCCGGGAGAAGGCCCATACCCGCGAAGGAGACGCGATCGCAGCCGCTCGTCGTCAGCTGCCGATGACCTTGATGCCGACGGTGACGGTGCGGGGCCCAGGCGGGGACACCCCGCTGGTGGAGGTGTTCGAGGGCCGCCGGATGCTCATCGCCTACTTCCACATGTGGCACGACGGCAAACCGTACGAGCATCAGTGTGAGGGGTGCACCTTCTCGACCTGTCACATGCAGATGCTGGATTACCTGCACGCTCGGGACGTCACCTACGCCGTGTTCTGCGAGGGTCCCTACGACGAAAGTGCCCCGTTCGCGGAGTTCATGGGCTACAGGTTCCCCTGGTATTCGGCGAAAGACTCCGACCCAGCTCTGGCCGACGGTCGTGACTTCGGGTTCATCGCGTGCTACCTGCGCGACGGCGACAAGGTCTACGAGACCTACTGGACCACCGGGCGGGGCGTGGAGGCGTTGATGACCACCTACCAAGCCCTGGACCTCACGGTGTACGGCCGGCAGGAAAACTGGGAAAACTCGCCTGAAGGCTGGCCGCGGGTCACCGGGCACCCGTGGCGTCTCAACGGCCGCCCCACCGCGCAATGGTCACGTCCCGGCGTCGCACCGCGATGACGTCCTGATGATCGAGGTGATCATGCTCGGGTCGGCCGCGAGTCCGTCCGTCTGCGCGCGTACCGATCGTCACTCAGTGGTGCCGGCCTACGGCAGGTTCGTCTTCACGACCTGCGGCACACGGCGGCCAGCGTCCTTCTCACCCAGGGCGTACGCGACCGTGTGGTGATGGAGATCCTCGGTCACTCTCAGATCAGCGTCACTCTCAACATCTACGCACACGTGGCCCCCGAGGCCACGCGGGAAGCTGCGGCACGGCTGGAAGGGGCGCTGTGGTCCGGTGAGTAGGTTGGCTGCTCGGCCCAGGGAAGGCAAGCGAAAGGCCCAGATCATGTTCGGCGATCAAGCCGGCGACCTGGGCACATGGGGTGTCCAGCAGCGGAAATACTTCTCGACATCTCGCACCACTCCCCCGCCGTCCGTCGACCTCTTGTGGACTGGAGGCGGACCGTTTACCTCGGGCTCGTGGTGCGCGTGCGGGGGGCGGGTTGCGGTGTCCAATATTCAGTCCCGGGATCACTCCGGGGACCTACCAGTGCCCGCCCCCCGTAGCCGCGCTGTCCCACGTGGGGTTGCTCTGACCGGCCAACTGCGGCGCACCGTAACAGGCGGTTACGACAGGGAAGGTCCTAAGCCGGGGATTAGAAGAAGATCGCGGCGGCCTGCTGGGAGGCCATTACCCCTGTTCCGAGGGTCTGCTGCCGTCTGGGGATGCCGGCCGGATCGGGTGGCTTGGCTGCGCCGCTGGCTATACAGCCATTGGCGTCCGCATCGTGGGCTTCGGCGCTGGTCACAGCACCTCAGCGGTACAGCTTGCCGGGGTATGAGTCCAGCTGGCCGCTGTTCCGCTTCACCATGAGGTGATACTGCGGCCTGCGGTGCTCAGCTAGTCGGTGGTCCTCAATCCAGACCGTCTCTCCGGCTTGGACCAGGACAGGGCGCTCGGGCACGAAACGATGCCACTCGGTAATCAGCGTCAAGCGGTCCGCCTGCTCAGGCACCCCCCTGTACGGCCTGCTCACGCCGGGACCGATGTATCGGTTCTTCTTGCTGATGTGTCCCCCGTTCAGTGGCCCGTCCGTCACGGTGCCACACGGCTCAGGAAGGGTGGACACGGGTGGAAGCTGCTCGGCAATGACCTGGCTTGACCTGCGTCACCAAGCTGGTTCGCACGTCCAACGCGGGTCTGTTCGGTGACGACCTGGACGCGGTCGCCAACCGGCTGGACGAAGCGGTCGCTGCGCGGGATGCGGACCGGCACCATTAGCGGCGGCGTGGTCGACTTGGAGAAACGGCAATTGACCTGGGCTTCTGTACCGAGCTGCCTGACGGAATCGAACCGTCGACCTACGCATCACGAGTCGGCTGCACGGCGCTGGTCCGCCGCCTGCCACTCCTAACCAACCTGGTATCCCGGTCCGTCATCGTCCGCCGATGACCGCTGGTTTGGCTGCTCGGCTTTCAGTCGCTTGTGATGGCCATCGAGCAGGTCAACCGCTTCTCGCAAGCTGCACCCGCGCTGTTCACGGATGAGGACAAGAGCTTGTATGTTCCGTCCTGCCCGAATCAGCTCATCAAGATCCTGGTTATCCACCCCATCAGGATCCCCGACCGACCCGCCGGCTGAGCTGACGCCTCGCTTACAAGCTCTGTGCACATTGTCCACCAGCGGCCGGCAGCGTCCGGCGCGGTTGCTGTCATCGTTGCTGTCAACAGCCACCGTTGCCGCCTCGCCGGGACTGCCTCGCAGTGGCGGATGATGGGCGCTGGATGCCGCTGACCACGGTGAATTTGCCGTTTAGAGTCAATCGCCTGTCGTCAGCCGCCGAATGATCACCCAGTTAACCGCCGCTCTCCTGCTGGCGGCGGGCGGGCTCGCACCGCGCGGGTTGTCCCAGTGACTCGTACGGACCTCGTCATTAAGGTGTGCCGATGATCAATTTTCGCTACCACGTCATCTCGCTTGCTGCGGTGTTTGTCGCCCTGGCGGTCGGTGCGGTATTCGGTACCGCCGCAGCGAACGGTTACGCCACCGACGTGCTCCGGGGCTCCATCGATGCAGCGCACAAGACTAACGATCAGCTTCGTCAGACGACCGATGACCTCCAAGAGGAGGCGAGCCGTAAGGACGACTACATCAACGACACGGCGCCCGCAGTACTGCGCGGGACGCTGGCCAACCGTCGGATCGTGGTGCTGACGACACCATCCGGACGCGACCGCGCCGAGGGCGTGATCGAAAAGCTTGAACTGGCCGGCGCCGCCGTATCCGGGCCCATTCACATCCAGGAAGCATTCTTCGACCCGAAGAACAGTCTGGACCTGCTTGGGCTGACCCGCCGTAGCAGCCCTCCGCCGATCACTCTGCCGGGCAACAGCAACGGAGTCGAAACCGCCAGCGCCCTCCTGGCCACGACTCTGCTCGGACCGGCCAGCGCCCACCATCCAACGGTGATGCCTGCCTTCGCGAACGCCGGATACCTCGCCGCACCCAAGCAGCTCGATGGCCCCTCAGATGGGGCGGTCCTGGTGACCGCGGCACCGTACGTGGAGCGAAACTCAGCCGAGCGGAACGCCGCGATCGTGACCATGGTCGCACAGATCGCCATGATCGGTCCGACCGTCTTGGCGGGCACGATTTCCGGTGACGGCAGCTCTATCGGGATAGTCCGCGGCGACGAAGCGCTCCATGCACGGATCTCGACGGTAGACGGTGTAGCTGGCGCGCAAGGTCAGGTCGTAGCGGCGCTCGCCCTGGCTGAGCGGATTACCGCCAACCGGGGCGGCCGCTACGGCACTGCCGGTGACGCTGACGCCCTCATTCCACGGCAAACGATCACCGGCGGATGAGCTTCACGACCTCATCAGGACCGCTGACCGTCAGAGGAGCCGACCTTAAAAAACGGCGAAGCCCAGGCCAATGACCTGGGCTTCTGTACCGAGCCGCCTGACGGAATCGAACCGTCGACCTACGCATTACGAGTGCGTCGCTCTAGCCGACTGAGCTAAGGCGGCAACGATCAGCAAGTGTACGGCACCACCCGCCCTCCGCTCGAACGGGATACCCCTGGCAGCCCTGTCGTCGCCAACCGGACATCGGCCGCCATCTAGCCGTTTACCGGACAGCGGGTGATCGAATGCGGGACTACGCTGCGGCGGGTGAGCGACGAACGCGACGATTCCCCCCACCAGGAGCGTCCTGCCCGCCCCCCGGGTGGCGAACGCGCCGCCCACCGTCCGCGTAGCACCGACCCGCTGGAGCTGGGCTTCACACCGCGCAAACCGGTGCCGTGGCTGGCGCCGTTCCTGCTGATCAGCACCGGCATCCGTACGCTGCTGGCCGTGCTCTTCGGGGCGTACCTGGACAAACGCGAGTTGCAGAACGCGTTCGGCGACGACGTCTTCCGCCAGGTCGGGCCGGACGGCGGGCTGTGGCTGGACTACGTGGCCGACCTGGGCGACGGTTTCAACGCCACGTACTCGGTGGCGTACCTGCTGGCGCAGCCGGAGCTGACGGTGGACGGGCACCGGCTCGCCCGGGCGCAGACCCTGGTGATGGGTGGCGACCAGGTGTACCCGTCGGCGGCCTACGCCTCGTACGAGGACCGGTGCAAGGGCCCGTACCAGGCCGCGCTTCCGGTGGCACCGCCCGAGAAGCCCACGCTCTTCGCGGTGCCGGGCAACCACGACTGGTACGACGGACTGACCGCGTTCCTGCGCCTGTTCGTCCGCTCCCGCGACCGGAACTTCGCCGGGTGGCGCACCGGGCAGTCACGGTCGTACTTCGCGGTGGAGTTGCCCGCCGGCTGGTGGCTTCTCGGCGTGGACGACCAGTCCGGCTCGTACCTCGACGACCCGCAGTTGGCCTACTTCGACGAGGTCGCCCGGCAGCTCGGCCCGGAGTCGAAGGTGATCATCGCGGCGCCGGCGCCGACCTGGGTCAAGGCGGCCGACAACCCCACGGCGTACGACTCGATCGACTACTTCATCCGGACGATCATCGACCCGACCGGGGCACGGGTGCGGCTGCTGCTCTCCGGCGACCTGCACCACTACGCCCGCTATTCCGGGCCGGACCGGCAACTGATCACGTGCGGCGGTGGCGGGGCGTATCTCTACCCCACACACAAGCTGCCCGAGCGCATCGAGGTCCCACCGCGGGACACGCTGGCCCGCCGGGCCAGCTCTGCCCAGCCGTACGACCTGGTGGCCCGCTACCCGGACGCGGCCCGCTCCCGGCGCTACGGCTGGGGCATCTTCACCCGGCTGCCGTTCCGCAATCCCGGCTTCACGACTCTGCTCGGGACCCTGCACACCCTGCTCATGCTGGCCATGGCGGGTGCCACCGCGAACTGGGCGGACAGCACCAATCAGCGGCTGTTCAGCGTTCCGCTGGTGTTGATGGTGCTCGTGACGGTGCTGGCGGCGATTCTGTTCGCCAAGCCGCCCAGCGCGAGCGGCAAACGCCACGCACGGCACGGCATCCTCGGCGTCAGTCATGGCGTGGCGCATGTGGCCCTGGCGGCGGCCGGCACCTGGGCGTGGTTGGCGCTGCCGTTCTACGACTGGCCGTGGCCGCTGCCGGCGGTCGCCGCGGCAGTTCTCTACGGCCCGGTGATCGGCCTGGTGGCCAGTCAGCTGGTGGCGGCGTACCTGTTGGTGGCGGGGTCGTTCGGGGTGAACGTCAACGAACTCTTCGCCGGGCAGGGCATCGAGGACTCCAAGGTGTTCCTGCGGATGCGCATCGACCCGGACGGCACGCTGACGATCTACCCGATCGCGGTGGACCGGGTCTCCCGCGACTGGCAGGTGAACCCCGACCAGTCCCCCACCCAGAGCTGGCTGACCCCGAAAACCCGCCTGATCCCCCGCCTACCCGAACCCCCCACAGTCCTGCACTAACCCCACCCCACCCCACCCCTCTCCGTTCGTTGACCATGAAGTTGTTGCCCCGACACGCCGGTCTGGTTGGCAATAACTTCATGATCAACGGGGACAGGGGTGGGGGTGGGGACAGGGTCAGGGGGTGTAGTGCTGGTCGTGGGCCTGGCGAGAGCCGCAGACGGAGGCGCGGGAGCACATGGAGCGGGAGCCGTCGGCGTCGAGCCGCACCGTCACCGCGTCGCGGGGGACGCTGTGGCCGACCACCCGACCGTCGCCCTCGGGTGTGGAGACCCGGCTGCCGACCGCCGGGGCGGTCTCCTGGAAGCGCTGGTACAGCGGATGTTCGTACTTCAGGCAGCACATCAACCGGCCGCACGCGCCGGAGATGCGCAGCGGGTTCAGCGGCAGGTCCTGGTCCTTCGCCATCCGGATGGTCACCGGCTCGAAGTCGGTGAGGAACGTGGCGCAGCACAGGTCCCGACCGCAGGAGCCGATGCCGCCCTGCACCCGCGCCGAGTCGCGGGCGGAGAGCTGACGCAGCTCGACCCGACAGTGCAGGGTGGCGCCGAGGTCACGGACCAGGGAGCGGAAGTCCACCCGGTGCGGCGCGGTGAAGTAGACGGTGCTGCGCTCGCCGCCACCCTCGGCGGAGCCGAGCACGTGGTCGACGGCCACCACCTTCATCGGCAGGCCGTGCGAGCGGATCAGCCGTTTCGCGGCGACCTTGGCCTCGGCCTTGCGGCGACGCAGCGCCTCGTCCCGGCGCAGGTCGTCGTCGACGGCCAGGCCCACCAGGCGGGGGAAGCCGTCGGTCTCCTCGGTGACCCACTGGGCGGCCCACACGCACTCCGCCACCTCGGGCCCGTCGTCGGTGGGCACCAGCACCTTGTCGCCCACCTGTGGGCGCAACTCGCCCGGGTCGAGGTAGTAGAGGCGCCCGTACCGGTTGAAGCTGACCGCGCAGAGCATGCCCATCCCCCCACCCTACGACGGTCCCGGGCCGAGGGGCACGTCGGCCGTCGCCGGACGACTACGCCCCGCTGCCATTCACGTCCGTCGACTTGACCTATTGCCGGGCGGCCCGTCGTGCCGTTGCTCCTCGACCGGACGGTTGATTCCGGGCCGCGGCACGAGACAAGACGCACTCCGGAGGCGTTGAGTGGAGGCATACCTGCGGGGGGTGCAGGGGGAAGACCACGGCGTCGCCGTGGGGCCGGCTGAGGTCAGGCGCCCGCGAGCGACGCCGTGGCCTGTCCGGGACCCGGTGGCCCCGTCCGGGGGATCTGGCTACCAGCCGACCCGGGTGGGCTGGTCGTAACGGGGTCGCCCGTCCACCGGCGGTCGCCACGCCGCCTCGGCGAGACTCGGCGCCCACTGACGCAGCAGCGTCTCCGCCCCGTCGTACGCGACGCACAGCACCGCCAGCACCCGCGCGCCGATCTCGGCAGCGTCGGCCACACCGGGCCCGATCGGCCCGGGGCGCGTTGACACACCGGCGGCGGTGGCGGCGACCACGGCGACCGCCTCGGCCGAGCGGAGCACGTCGGCCAGCGTCCGGGCCAGCGCGAGACGGCTCCCCTCCACCCAGTCGGCTAGCGCGTCGGCGTAGCCGGCCGTGGACTCGAGTCGCCCGACCAGGCTGTCCGGCCCCTCGTCGAGGTGACGCAACAGTGCCGCCCGCTGCTGCCCGTACGCGGTGGCGGCCGGACCGGACCAGAGCAGCCCGTCGGTGAGCGCGGCGGAGACGTCGTCGTACCCCCGGACCAGCCGGCGCACCGCGTGCCCGGCGCCGGCGAGCGGCGCGGAATGAAGGTCGAGGAAGCCGCGGGCGGCGTCGCCCGGCAGCACCTGCATCCGGCGCAGCAGCGGCCAGACCCGGTGCCCCTCGGGGACACCCGCGGCGATCAGCGCGTCCACCCGGCGCAGCAGGTCGAGGCCGGGCTCGGCGAGCCGGTCCAGCGCGTCCATCAGGGCTCCCCGACGAGCCGGCGGCGGGCCGCCCGGTCGACTTCGGCATAGCGGTCGGCGGCCTCCCGGACCGCCGCCGCGGCGGCGGACAGTCGACCGGCGGCGGCGCGGGCCTCGCGGGCCCGGTCGTCGGTGGCGGTGGTCCACTGCCGGTGCAGCGCGCGACCGATCTCGCCGGGGCGACCGGGGGCGTCGGTGCCGAACGCGGCCTGGGCCGGGTCGGTGGCGGTGACGGTGTGCGAAACAGCGGTGAGCGTGGCGCTCGCCTCGTCCAGCCGGGCGGAGAGCGCGCGCAGTGTGTCCATCTCAGGCTCCCGCGAGCGGTCGGTAGGCGGCGAACGTCTCGTTGTGCAGCTTTTCCCGGGCCCACTCGGCGGCATCGGCCGCCGCGGTGACCGCGGCCTGCACGGAGCCGGCCACATCCCGAGGGCTGCGGGTGTGCAGCGGCCCGAGGAAGCGGACGTCGGTGATCCGCCCACCAGCGGTGACCACCACCTCGACCAGACCGTCCGGCGACCGGACGGTCACCTCGACGGTGGACACCGCCTGGTCGAACTCGGCCTGGAGCGACTCGATCCGGCGGTAGCGCCGCACCGCCTCCTCGATCCAGGCTTCGTCGATCTCCCCCCGCGGCATCGGCCGACTCCTCCCGGTGATCCCTCACTCAGCGTGCTGCCACCGTCACCACGGCACACCGGACCGTACCGCACAGCAATTGCGTGTGTCGATGCCTGTGGATGACCAGTCCGGCGAGCGGGACCAGGGCCTCCGAGGGTGCGGGTCAGCCCTTCCAGAGGGCGAGCATCATCGCCTCGACCGCGATCCGCGGTTTGACGTTCGCCTCGATCGCCGCTCGGCAGGCGAGCACGGCCTCCAACCGCCGCAGCGACCCCTCGGCGTCCCACTTCTGCGCGCCAGCGCCGGCCAGCGCGGCGGTGTCGGTGTGCACCGGGGCGACGGGCGCGCGCAGCGCCATGGTGAGCGCGTCCCGATAGAAGCCCGCCAGGTCGACCAGCGCCCGGTCCAGGGCGTCCCGCTGGGCCCGGGTGGCCCGCGACTTCTGCCGCTTCTCCAGCTCCTTGAGCTGGCCGGTGGCACCCCGGATCGCACCGGACGCGCCCCGCCCGGTGCCGCCCGCGCCGAGCGCGGTCTCCAGCGCCGCCCGCTCGGTCGTGTCGGATTCGGTGACCGACGCCTCGGCCTCCGCCTCGGCCGCCTCGATCAGCGCGGACGCCGCGTCGAACGCCGCGCCGACACCGGTCAGCCGGCGCGGCACCGCGAGCACCGCCTCGCGCCGCTTGCGGGCCTCCGGGTCGCGGGCCAGGCGGCGGGCCCGGCCCACGTGCCCCTGCGCTGCCGCCGCCGCCCACTGCGCCACGTCGGGCGCGATGCCGTCCCGACGGACCAGCACCTCGGCCACCGCGGTGGCCGGCGGCTGCCGCAGGGGTACGACCCGACAGCGCGACCGGATGGTCACCGAGATGTCGTCCGGGTGGGTGGACGGGGCGCAGAGCAGGAAGACCGTACGCGGCGGAGGCTCCTCGATCGCCTTGAGCAGCGCGTTGCCGGCGGCCTCGGTGAGCCGGTCGGCGTCCTCGATGACCACCACCTGCCAGCGCCCGCCGGACGGGGTGCTGGCCGCGCGGAGCACCAGCGCGCGCATCTCACCGACGCCGATGGAGAGCCCCTCCGGCACCACCAGTCGGACGTCGGCGTGCGTGCCGCCCATCGTGGTGCGGCAGCCGGGGCACTCGCCGCAGCCGGTGCCGTGCACGCACTGGAGTGCGGCGGCGAACGCCCGGGCGGCGACCGAGCGACCGGAGCCGGGCGGGCCGGTGAAGATCCAGGCATGCGTCATCCCGGTGGACGGGTCCACCTCGGCGGGCGCGCTCGCGGGCTCGGCAGCGCTGGCCGGGCCTGCGGCGACCAGCGCCGGTGCCCGGTCGACCGCACCCGCGCGCAGCACGGCGGCCGCCGCGGCGGCGGCCCGGCGCAGCTCGGTGACCGCCTCGTCCTGACCAACCAGGTCGGCGAAGACGTCCGGCATCAGGTCTTGTGCTCCATCGTCACCAGCTCCGCGTCGGATAACTCAGGCTGCACCGACGTGTCCGGGCCCTGCGCCGGCCGGGGGTGCACGATGCCGCCCGGCTTGCCGAGCATCTCCTCGACCCGGCGGACCACCTGCCGGTTGATCTCCTCGACCGACCGGGACGCGTCGAGCACCAGGTAGCGCTTCGGGTCGGCGGCGGCGAGGTCCAGGAACGCGTACCGGACCCGCTCGTGGAAGGCGACCGACTCGGCCTCCAGCCGGTCGGTGCCGGTGTTGCGTGAGGCCACCCGGGACAGGCCGGTCTTCGGCTCGACGTCCAGCAGCACCACCAGGTCGGGCTTGAGCCCGCCGGTGGCCCACGAGGACAGCCAGGACACCTCGTCGACCGGGAGTGTCCGCCCCGCGCCCTGGTACGCCAGGGACGAGTCGACGTACCGGTCGCTGATCACCACGCCACCCCGGACCAGGGCGGGCCGGACGACGGTGGCCACGTGGTGTGCCCGGTCGGCGGCGTAGAGCAGCGCCTCGGCGCGCGGTGACGGCGCGTCGTCGCCCGAGGTGTCCAGCACGAGAGACCGGATCCGTCGGCCGACGCCGGTCGCACCCGGCTCGCGGGTGACCACGACCTCGCGTCCGTGGCCGCGCAGCCGCTCGGCGAGCGCGGTGAGCTGGGTGGACTTGCCCGCGCCCTCGCCACCCTCGAAGACCACGAAGAGCCCGGCGGAGACGAACGGCTCGGCCGGCATCAGCGGACGGCCCCGGATGGATCCCCAGAGGTCGGCGAGGACCGGCACGCCCTTCTTGTCGTCCATCTGGCCGAAGGCGCTGATCCCGGCGAAGATGCCGGCGGCACCGGCGGCGAGCAGCAGCAGTCGGGTGGAGGACACGGAGATGCCGAGGTCGGCGATGGTCAGCTTGCGGGAGCCTCCGACGCCGACCAGCACGCTGCTCAGCCCGATGGCCAGGATCAGCACCAGCCGGGTGCCGATCTGCACCACCGCGAAGACCCGGCCGCGCACCTCGTCGGCCACCTCGCCGCCCAGCAGCGTGGTGCCGGCCAGGAAGGCCATGCCGGCGCCGGCGCCGACCAGCACCGCGCCGACGATCGCCATGGACAGGTGGATGGCGAAGGCGAGGGTCATCACCGCGGCGCTGGCCAGCACGATGCTCATGCCGAACCAGCGGCGCCGGGACATCTCCTTGACGACCATCGGGCCGAGCCCGATGCCGAGCGCCAAACCGAAGAAGATAGCGCCGAAGAGCAGCGAGAACGCGGCGTCGCCGGCGCCCAGCGAGTTGGCGAAGAACTTGGCAGTGCCAACCACGATGCCGCCACCGGCGAACGCGCCGAAGATGCCCAGCACCAGGCCACGGACGAGCGGGGTCTCGCCGATGTACTTCCAGCCCTCGGAGAACTGCCGGAACATGCTCTGCTCGGAACGCTCGGCCTCACCGCGCTGCGCCTCGCTGATCTCCTTGATCCCGAATGCCACCACCAGTGCGGTGGCGAGCCGGGAGAAGGAGTTGATCCAGAGCGCGAGCTGGGCCGGCTCGGCCCAGGAGGGCAGGTCGCCGCCGACGGCACCACGGACGCCACGGTCGAGCACGGCCAGGCCGATGGCGGCGGCGATCGGGGTAAGGCCGTACGTGGTGATCAGGGTGAGCTGGTTGGCCGCCTCCAGCCGGGACCGCGGGATCAGGTTGGGGACCGCGGCCTCCTTGGCCGGAATCCAGAGCAGGGTGAGCGACTCGATCAGGAAGGTGGCGATCAGCGCCCAGCCGACCACCAGGCCGCCCGGGGCGCCGGAGAGGGCGTAGAGCGGAATGGAGGCGAAGAGCACGAAGCGCAGCAGGTCACAGATGACCATCGTCCAGCGTCGGTCGAACCGGTCGGCGAAGACGCCTGCCACCGGGCCGAGCACCAGCGCGGGCAGCAGCCGGATCGCGGTGACCCCGCCGAACGCGGCGCCCTGGGCGGTGCTGCCCTGCACCTGCGAGGCGGCGAAGAGGGCGGTGGCGAGCAGGCCGAGCCAGTCACCGAAGGAGGCCGCGCCGAGCACGATCCAGAGCCGCCGGAACGGCCGGATGCGCAGCACCGAGCGGATCGCGGCATAACCGGACGGATCAACCTGACCGCCGTTGGGCTGCTTGGCGGCGTTGCCCGACTGCTCACCCGAGCGCGACACGCCGGGCGACTCGCCGCTGTTCTGGCTTTCGATGGCCGTACCTCCACGTGCCGGCCCATCGCTGGGCACCTCCGGTGGAACACTCTAGACCCGGTGGGGGGCCACCCCACGGGCGACATTCTCCTGCTCGCTGAGCCTAGGCCGCCGGAGGTACCGGCCGCAGCCCGGACGTACGCGAGGGTATTTCGCATTCTCCGTCGGACAGTTAGCGTGCATACGTGGCCATCGAAAGCGACAAACTTCGCGAGCGCCTGGATCGGGCGACCGCACACCTCGACCCGCCGTACGCGGTGGTCGATCTCACTGCCTTCGACGCCAACTCGGCCGCCCTGGCCGACCGCGCCGCCGGCAAACCGGTCCGGCTGGCGAGCAAGTCGGTCCGCTCCCGGGAGCTGATCAACCGGGCGCTCGCCCGGCCCGGCTGGCGGGGAGTGATGGCGTTCACCCTGCCCGAGGCCATCTGGCTGGTCCGTGCCGGTGTCAGCGACGACGTGCTGGTCGCGTACCCGAGCGTGGACCGGGCGGCACTCGCCGAGCTGGCCGCCGACCCGGCTCTGGCCGCCTCGATCACCCTGATGATCGACGGCACCGGGCAGCTCGACCTGATCGACGACGTGCGCGCCCCCGGGCAGCGCGCCGAGCTGCGGCTCTGCCTGGATCTGGACGCCTCCTGGCGGCCGATGCGCGGGCGGGTGCACGTCGGCGTCCGCCGCTCACCGGTGCACAGTGCGCGGGCTGCCGCCGCGCTCGCCGCCACCGTCGCCGGGCGGCCGGGCTTCCGGCTGGTCGGGCTCATGTCGTACGAGGCGCAGATCGCCGGCCTGGGTGACGCGCCGCCGGGGCAGACGCTGCTGGCGGGCGCGATCAGGCTGGCCCAGCGCGGGTCGTACCGCGAGTTGCTGGCCCGCCGGGGTGCGGCGGTGGCCGCGGTACGCGAGCACGCCGACCTGGAGTTCGTCAACGGCGGCGGCACCGGCAGCGTGGCGGCGACCAGCGCCGATCCCGCGGTCACCGAGGTCACCGCGGGATCGGGCCTGTACGGGCCGACGCTGTTCGACGCGTACCGCGCCTGGCGGCCCACCCCGGCGGCGTTCTTCGCCTGCGCGGTGGTCCGCCGGCCGACGCCGGAGTTGGCGACGGTGCTCGGCGGCGGCTGGATCGCCTCCGGCCCGGCGGCCGACAGCCGGTTGCCCCGACCGTGGCTGCCGGCCGGGCTCAAGCTGGTCGGCAGCGAGGGCGCCGGCGAGGTGCAGACCCCGTTGTCCGGCGCGGCCGCGGCCACCCTCCAGGTCGGCGACCGGGTGTGGTTCCGGCACGCCAAGGCTGGTGAGCTGTGTGAACGGGTCAACGAGCTGCACCTGGTCGAGGGGGACGCGGTGGTGGCGACCGTCCCGACCTACCGGGGTGAGGGGCAGGCGTTCCTCTGACCTGCCGCCCGCCCCGGGCCGGCCGACACGGGTCAGGCGGGCTGGGCCACCTCGACCGATTGCTCGGC
This sequence comes from Micromonospora sp. MGP-C2, assembly GCF_057766525.1. Lineage (NCBI taxonomy): Bacteria > Bacillati > Actinomycetota > Actinomycetes > Micromonosporales > Micromonosporaceae > Micromonospora > Micromonospora sp. MGP-C2. The sequence continues at coordinate 4,714,267 of NZ_JBYMEN010000002.1, read as the reverse complement.
GGCGACCCGACCGCTGTCCGGGCCGTCGACCTGGCGATGCAGGTACTCCCGGATCAGGGCCTTCGCCTCGAGCAGCACCCGCTCGTCGCCGTCGGACCTGCGCCGGAACGCGAGCTTGATCAGCGCGTCCGCGGCCTCGACCGCGATCTCCAGGACGAAGCGCAGCTTCGGTACGTCGGTGAGCCCGAAACGTTCGGTGAGCACCCGGGCCAACTGGTCGGCGATCACGCCGTTGTTGTCCCGCTGCTCGTCGAGCAGGTGCAGGTCGACCACGTCGCCGAAGTGCAGGGTACGGAAGCCGGGCACGGTGCGGTGCATCGAGATGTACTCGTCGATCCCCGCGTCGACGCCATCCCACCAGTGGGTCATCTCGTCCGAGGCGAACCGCTCGTCGAGGCGCTGGAGGTAGGACTCCATGGTGCGCAGGGTCAACGCCTGCACGATCGCCCGTTTGTCCGGAAAGAACTGATAAACCGACCCGATCGCCACTTCGGCTCGTTCGGCGAGCAGGGTCGTGGTCAGCCCCTCGTACCCCACCTCGTCGACGAGTTCGGCGCAGGCATCCAACATGCGCTGTACCCGCGCGACACTTCGACCCTGCACCGGTACGCGGCGCAGCGGCCCGGTCGTGGCGGCTGGTGTGGACACTCGGCGCCACCCCCCTTCGACGGATGAACATATCTCCACGTCACGAGTCCGTGACTACCGGTACAACGAGCGGATCGCAATTGCGGTATTTACCAGGTACAACGTTCCTGATATGAAGTCAGTTCATATTCATGAATGAGGAGCGCGCATGGCCGGCACCGCATCGCTCACCGCCAAATGGTCCAACTGGGCCGGCAACCAGCGTGGCAGCGCCACCGCCATCCTGCGCCCCGGCTCGCCGACCGAGGTCGCGGAAGCTGTCCGATCGGTCGCGGCCGACGGCGGTCGGATCCGGGTCACCGGCAGCGGCCACTCCTTCACCGCGGTCGCGCTCGCCGACGACCGCCGGATGGAACTGTCCGAGCTGGACAGCACCGTCAGCGTCGATGTCGCCCACCGACTGGTCACCGTACCGGCCGGAATGACTCTGCACGCGCTCAACGGCCTGCTCGCCCGACACGGCCTCGCGCTGCCCAACCTCGGGGACATCGACGCCCAGACAGTCGCCGGGGCGATCTCCACGGGCACCCACGGCACCGGCGTCGGCTACGGGTGCCTGTCCACCTTCGTCGAGGCGATCACCCTGGTCACCGGCACCGGCGAGGTGCTGCGCTGCTCCGCCGACGAGAACCCCGACGTCCTCGCCGCCGCACGGGTGTCACTCGGCGCGCTCGGCGTCCTGGTCGAGGTCACCCTGCGCTGCGTGGACGCCTTCGTCCTGCACGCCCACGAACGCCCGGCCGAGATGGCCGACGTGCTCGGCGACCTGCCCACCCTGATCGGCGGGCACGACCACGTCGAGTTCTACTGGTTCCCCTACACCTCCCGGGTGCAGGTCAAGACCAACGACCGGGTCCCCGCCAACGACCGGCCACTGCCCCGCTGGCGCGGCTGGTTGGACGACGACTTCCTGTCCAACACCGTCTTCGCGGGTGCGTGCCGACTCGGCCGGGCCGTGCCCGCGCTGGCACCGGGGATCAGCGCGGTCTCCGCCCGCGCCCTGACCGAACGCCACTACACCGGCCGCTCCGACCGGGTGTTCTGCACCCCGCGCCGGGTCCGCTTCGTGGAGATGGAGTACGGCCTGCCCCGCGAGGCGCTGCCCGAGGCGCTCGCCGCCCTCCGGCGGATCGTGGAGGGGCTGCCGTTCAAGGTGCTCTTCCCGGTGGAGGTGCGATTCACCGCCGCCGACGACATCTGGCTCTCCCACGGCTACGGGCGGGACAACGCCTACATCGCCGTGCACCAGTACGTCGGCATGCCCTACGAGCCGTACTTCCAGGCCTTCGAGAAGGTGGCCGCCGAGCTGGGCGGTCGTCCACACTGGGGCAAGCTGCACTACCGTGACGCCGCCTCGCTGGCCGACGCGTACCCCCGCTTCGCGGACTTCCAGGCCGTCCGCGACCGGCTGGACCCGCACCGGGTCTTCACCAACCCGCACCTGACCCACGTCCTCGGAGTCTGACGGCCAGCCGGGTGCGTTTGATCGACTCGGCTTCCCGGAAGTCGGGGTATCAGCATGCTTCGGATACCCCGATTTCCCGGGAAGCGAGTGGATCTTCGGTCGGGTGTGAGCGGACTTGGCGCGGGGTCACTCCGTGCTGGTGGCCGCCTTGCGCGGGGCGGCCTTCTTCGCCGGGGCCTTCTTGGCCGCAGCCTTGGTGGTCGTCGCCTTGGCCGTCGTGGTCTTCTTCGCGGCCGTGGACTTGCTGGCAGCAGCCGTCTTCTTCGTCGCCGTGGCCTTCTTGGCAGGGGCCTTCTTCGCCGCCGCCTTCTTCTTCGGCGCCGGGCCCTTCGCCCGCTTCTCGGCGAGCATCTCCGATGCTTCCTCGATGGTCAGCGCCTCGGGAGTCTGCCCGCGCCGCAGCGACGCGTTGAACTCCCCGTCGGTGACGTACGGGCCGAACCGACCGTCCTTGATCACCATCGGCTTCTCGGTCGCCGGGTCCACGCCCATCTCGCGCAGCGGCGGCGCCGCCGCCCGCCGTCCACGCGCCTTCGGGGCGGCCAGCAGAGCCAGCGCCTCGTCCAGCGTGACGGTGAACATCTTGTCCTCGGAGTCCAGCGAACGGAACTCCTCACCCTGCTTGACGTACGGGCCGTAGCGGCCGTTGTTGGCGAAGACCTCGACGCCGTCCGGCGCGACACCGATCAGCCGGGGAAGGCTGAGCAGCTTGAGCGCCTCCTCCAGGGTCAGCGAGTCCGGCGTCTGCGTCCGCAGGAGCGACGACTTCCGCTCACCGCTGGACACGTACGGGCCGAACCGGCCGGACTTGAGCACGATCGGCTCGCCGGTCGCGGGGTCGTCGCCGAGCTTGCGCTCCCCGCTGCCGCCGAGGAACAGCTCGTGCACCTTCTCCGGCGTCAGCTCGTCCGGGGCCAGGCCCTCGGGGATCGGCGCCCGGTCACCCTGGGAGCCGCCCTCCTCGCCCTCGGCAGCCGGTGCCGGCTGCTCACCGCCGGGCAGTTCCCGTTGCAGGTACGGCCCGTACCGGCCGACGCGCACCACGACCTCGCGGCCGTCGTCGTCGGTGAAGAGCGGGATGGAGTTGACGCTGCGGGCGTCGATGTCGCTGAGGTTCTCGGTGACCAGCTTCTTGAGCCCACCGGAGCGGGCGATGTCCTGGTCGCCGGCACCGTTGGAGCTGCCGAAGTAGAACGCGGTGAGGAAGTCGACAGCGGCGTGGTCGCCGCCGGCGATCTCGTCCAGCTCGTTTTCCATAGTGGCGGTGAAGTCGTAGTCGATGAGCCGGGGGTAGTGCCGCTCCATCAGCCCGATCACCGCGAAGGCCAGGAAGGTCGGGATCATCGCCTGGCCGCGCTTGGTGACGTACCCCCGGTCCTGGATCGTCTGCATGATCGACGCGTAGGTCGACGGGCGACCGATGCCCAGCTCTTCCAGGGCCTTGACCAGCGACGCTTCGGTGTAGCGCGACGGCGGCTGGGTGTGGTGGCCCTGCGCGGCCAGCTCGTCGGCGGTCAGCGGCTGGTCCTTGACCAGGGTCGGCAGCCGGCGCTCGGCGTCCTCGGCCTCGGCGTTCTCGTCGTCGCTGGACTCGACGTACGCGCGCAGAAAGCCCGGGTCCGTGATCGTCTTGCCGGTCGCGCCGAAGTCGGCTTCCTCCTGGGAGGTGGAGACCGCCCGGATCCGCACCGAGACGCTGGAGCCGACCGCGTCGGTCATCTGCGAGGCGATGGTCCGCCGCCAGATCAGCTCGTAGAGCTTGAACTCCTCGGTCGACAGCTCCTTGGCCACCTCACCCGGGGTGCGGAAGTTGTCCCCCGCCGGGCGGATCGCCTCGTGTGCCTCCTGCGCGTTCTTCACCTTGCCGGTGTAGCGACGCGGCTCCGGCGGCACACTGCGCTCGCCGTACAGCTCGACGATCTGCCGGCGGGCCGCCGAGATGGCGGTCTCCGACAGGTTCACCGAGTCGGTACGCATATAGGTGATGTAGCCGTTCTCGTACAGCCGCTGCGCGGTGCGCATCGTCTGCTGCGAGGACAGGCGCAGCTTGCGGGCCGCCTCCTGCTGGAGGGTCGAGGTGATGAACGGCGCGTACGGGCGGCGACGGTAGGGCTTCTCCTCGACCCGGGTGACGGTGAACGGCCGTCCGTCGAGTCGGGCCGCGAGACCCCGGGCACCACTCTCGTCGAGGTGGACCACCCCGGCGCCGGGCCGGACCCGACCGGTCGTCGGCTCGAAGTCCTTACCGGTGGCGATCCGGTCGCCGTTCAACGCGATCAGCGTGGCGTTGAAGGCGCGCGGGCCCTCGCCGGCGTTAGCCACGGCGAGGGTGGCCAGGATGTCCCAGTACTCGGCGGTGCGGAAAGCCATCCGCTGCCGCTCCCGCTCGACCACGATGCGGGTCGCCACGGACTGCACCCGGCCGGCCGAGAGCCTCGGCATGACCTTCTTCCACAGCACCGGGGAGACCTCGTAGCCGTAGAGCCGGTCGAGGATCCGCCGGGCCTCCTGGGCGTCGACCAGGTCGCGGTCGATCTCCCGGGGGTTGGCCACGGCCGCCTGGATCGCCGGCTTGGTGATCTCGTGGAAGACCATCCGCTTGACCGGGACCTTGGGCTTGAGCGTCTCGACCAGGTGCCAGGCGATCGCCTCGCCCTCGCGGTCCTCATCCGTCGCCAGGAAGATCTCGTCGACTTCCTTGGCCAGCTTCACCAGCTTGCTGATCTGCTGCCTGCGGTCGGCGGAGACGACGTAGAGCGCCTGGAAGCCGTTGTCCACGTCCACCCCGAGACGGGCCCAGGGCTCCTTCTTGTATTTGGCCGGCACATCGGCGGCGTTGCGCGGCAGGTCGCGGACGTGACCGAAGCTGGCCTCCACGACGTACCCCGGGCCAAGGTAGCCCGAGATCGTCTTGGCCTTCGCCGGTGACTCGACGATGACCAGACGGGTGGTTCCAGCTTCGCTTGGCACGTCTCTCCCCGACCTCACTCCTGCTCGTGGCCTTCCGGCGCCCGGACAGCGACCGCTTTCGACCCCCGCCGTCGCACCGGCGGTCCGGATGTCCAACGTAACGCGCCGCCCGCGTTTCGGGTTTCGCGGGCCGCAATCCGCTTCAACGCGGCGGTGGACGCCGCCTCGCCGCGTTCGGCACTGCCGGACGGCGCCACCGTACACCGTGGGTAGGGCTCGAAGCGGGTCACTGTGACGATGGCGGACTGACGGCGGAGGTCCGACCCGCCCGTTTTCCGCCTGGATCAACCCGCCAGCTGTCCGGGACCGGACACCGGAAGCGCACGCCCCGCCACGCCCCGCCCCCGTCGATCATGGACTTATGGTGGGCGTTTTAACCCCCGACGAGAAGTACGTCCACCACCACAACTCCAAGATCGACGAGGCGGTGCGGGGCGGATCAAGATCGAGGCAGGGCGGGGTTAGGACGGCCAGGCTTCTGGCGGTGCCGCTTTGGGGGGCTCGCCGACCAGCTCGGCCAGCCGGGCGAGCCGGCGGCGGCCGGTGATCCGGTAGGCGGGGCCACCCTCGTTCGGGCTCAGGAGCGTGCCGGCGAGCCCAGCGGCGGCGAGCGCCACCCCGATCGGCTCCCAGCACTCCTGGTCGTTCGCGCCGAGCCGCAGCAGATAAGCATCCGGCGGCTCCGGCGTCCCGGCGGCGGCGAGCCACAGCCGCAGCCGCCGGCCGGTCAGATGGAAGGTGGCCGGCGGGCGTTTCGCCGAACTGTGCAGCCACGCAGCCGCGAGCGGTTTCAACACCCGGGTGTACGACGTACGGACGGCGTGTCGCTCGCCCTCGGTCGGCTCCCAACTCGCCGCGAGCCCGCGCGCCGCCAGTTCGGCGACGAGCACGTGCACCCGCCACGCGGCGTCCACCTGCACCGAGAGACGGGCGGTGCCCCCCATCCGGACCACCTCGCCCGGCCCGGCGAGCAACCCGGCCAGGTCGGCGACCGTCGGCTCGGCCGCCTCCGCGCCGAAGAAGACAAGTTGCCGCCCCGCGTCGTCACCCTGAGCTGAGCCGTTGCGGGGTGGATCATTCTGGGGCTGGCCGCCGCGCCGCCGCGCGGGTGCGGGCGCGTCCGACTCGGGCGCGGGAAACAGCGCCGGGGGCGGCTCTGCCTTCCCGGTGTCACCAAGCCCGCTCAGCGACACTCCGGCACCTCGTCGAAGGCTTGTTTCAACTCCTCGGAGTTGAGCTTGCTGGTGTCCAGCGCGCTGGCGTCGTACTCCTTGTTGAGGGTCTCCACCGCGGCCCGCACTCCGTCGTAGAAGGCGGTCGGCTCGCCGGTGCCCAACCCGTCGATGGTGTCCCGGGCGCGGCCGTAGGCGTCCCGCATCTTCCCCAGTGAGCTGCGGAAACCGGCGGAGATCGCCTCGCCGTTGTCGGTCTCCGGGACGCCCGCCTGCTCCACCTTGCGGCGGGCGGTCTCGCTGGCCTTCTCGGCCCCACCGAAGAGCCGCACCAGGTTCTCCTTGGCCTGCGCCGGCGTGGTCTGCGCGGTCATCTGCTCGTCGGTGCTGCTGGTCAACTTGCTGATCTCGGAACGCCACGGGGTGAGCGCGCCGCAGACCGAGGCCGCCCAGGCCCGCGGGCTGGGACCCCCGCCGCAACCGGCGAGCACGACGACGATCGTGGCCAGGACCACCGTGAGCTTTCCGGCGGCAGACGCCCGGCACGTACGCATGCGTTGCAGCGTACGGCCTTTGGCCAGGTGTGGCACCGGTCCGGACGGCCGGGGTCCCCGGCCGACGCGGACGTCGACCGGGGACCCTGGGCCGTTGACTGGTCAGGCGTTGACCGTCTCCGGGCGGTGGTCGGTGCTGCCGGCGCCGGTGTTGCCGTCGGCGTCGGAGTCGGACATCGCGATGCCCTTGCGCTTGCTGAACACCACCGACGCCACGATGATCAGCGTCGCGACCAGGGCGATGCCGACCCGCAGGCCGACGTTGCGCTCATCGCCGACGCTCCACGCCACCACGGCGGGAGCGATCAGCAGCGAGACCAGGTTCATCACCTTGATCAGCGGGTTGATCGCCGGACCGGCGGTGTCCTTGAACGGGTCACCGACGGTGTCGCCGATGACCGTCGCGGCGTGCGACTCAGAGCCCTTGCCGCCGTACGCGCCGTCCTCGACCAGCTTCTTGGCGTTGTCCCAGGCCCCACCGGAGTTGGACAGGAACACCGCCATCAGGGTGCCGGCACCGATCGCACCGGCCAGGTACGCCGCGAGCGCGCCGGGCCCGAGGCCGAAGCCGACCGCGATCGGCGCCAGGATGGCGAGCAGGCCGGGGGTGAGCAGCTCACGCTGCGCGTCCCGGGTGCAGATGTCGACGACCTTGCCGTACTCCGGGCGCTGGGTGCCGTCCATGATGCCGGGCAGTTCACGGAACTGCCGGCGAACCTCCATGACCACGGCGCCGGCCGAGCGGGACACCGCGTTGATGGCCAGCCCGGAGAAGAGGAAGACCACCGCCGCCCCGATGATCAGGCCGACCAGGTTGCGCGGGTTCGCCACGTTCAGCGCGTTGAGGATCTCGTTGCCGACATCGTTCACGCCAGCCGTCGCGTACGCGCTGGTGAGCGAGTCGGTGTAAGAGCCGAACAGCGCGGTCGCGGCGAGCACCGCCGTGGCGATCGCGATGCCCTTGGTGATCGCCTTGGTGGTGTTGCCGACCGCGTCCAACTCGGTGAGCGTCTTGGCGCCGTGCTCGTCGATGTCGCCGGACATCTCGGCGATGCCCTGGGCGTTGTCGGAGATCGGCCCGAAGGTGTCCATCGCGACGATCACACCGACAGTGGTGAGCAGGCCGGTGCCGGCCAGTGCCACCGCGAACAGCGACAGCGTGATGGAGCTGCCGCCGAGCAGGAAGGCGCCGAAGACGCCGGCGCCGATCAGCAGCGCCGAGTAGACGGCCGACTCCAGGCCGATGCTGATGCCGGCCAGGATGACGGTGGCCGCACCGGTCTGCGAGCTCTTGCCGATGTCCTGCACCGGTCGCCGGTTGGTCTCGGTGAAGTAGCCGGTCAGCGCCTGGATCGCGGCAGCCAGCACGATGCCGATCACCACCGCGCCGATGGCCACCAACCGGGGGTTGCCGGGCGCGTCGGTGAGCCCGCTGTCGAACTCGCCGAAAGTCGCCGGGAGGTACGCGAAGGCGGCGATCGCCACCAGCACCGCGGAGAGCACCGCCGACAGGTAGAAGGCCCGGTTGATCGCGGTCAGGGCGTTGCGGTCGGTCGCGCGCAGCCGGGTGATGAAGACGCCGACGATCGCGATCAGCACGCCGATGGTGGAGATGATCAGCGGGAAGACGAGGCCCTCCTCGCCGAACGCGGCGCGGCCGAGGATCAGTGCGGCGACCAGCGTCACCGCGTACGACTCGAACAGGTCGGCGGCCATGCCGGCGCAGTCACCGACGTTGTCGCCCACGTTGTCGGCGATGGTGGCGGCGTTGCGTGGGTCATCCTCGGGGATGCCCTGCTCTACCTTGCCGACCAGGTCGGCGCCGACGTCGGCGGCCTTGGTGAAGATGCCGCCGCCGACCCGCATGAACATCGCGAGCAGCGCGGCACCGAAGCCGAAGCCCTCCAGCACGGTCGGCGCGTCACCCCGGTAGACGAGGACGACCAGCGCGGCACCGAAGAGGCCGAGGCCGACGGTGAAGAAGCCGACGACGCCGCCGGTCCGGAAAGCGATCTTCATGGCCGCCTCGCGGCCACCTACTCGCTCCCTCGCGGCGGCGGCCACGCGCAGGTTGGCGCGGGTGGCCAGCCACATGCCGGCGCCACCGATGAACGCGCTGAACAGGGCGCCCACCACGAAGAAGAGTGAACGGCCGATCTTCACCGCCAGCTCACTGCCATCGGTGTCGTGCACCGGCAGCAGGAAGAGCAGCACGACGGCGACGACGACGAAGATCGCCAGGGTGCGGAATTGCCGGAGCAGGTAGGCCGAGGCGCCCTCCTGGACCGCCCCCGAGATCTCCTGCATTTTCTCGGTGCCCTTACCAGCGGCCAGCACCGTTTTTGTCAGGGCGGCAGCGAAACCGAGCGCCACCAGCGCGACTACCGCGGCGATGACGACGTAGGTGACATTGCTTCCGGTAAGGGAAAGCCCGCCGCCGTCGGCGGCCAAGGTCTCGGACATCTGTGTCCTCCTGTTACCGAACACTCGCGCCGGTGAGTGGAGACGCACTGACCGACGCCTGATTGCGGACTCGCAAGCGCGCGCCAACCCACCAGCGGATCAGCGATGAACACCCATACCCGCTGGCTGCGGGATAGGTCACTTGCTGACAACCCGGGTACTGTAGCCCTCCACAGTGTCGGAGGTCACACGCAGGTGCCACCGTGTCGCGATGATCTTCGTCGCTGTGTTATGAAACGAAATCTGATATAGGGCCCGGTCCATGCAAGAAGGCCGCACCCCCTGCTGGGGATGCGGCCTACGAACGGGAACGGGTCAGTGGCCGACCGGCCACACCATCCGCACCTCGGTGCCGATGCCCTCGTCGACCGGGCGCACCTGCAGGTCCTCCACGAAGCCGGCGAGCAGCGCGAAGCCCACGCCGGTGGTCAGCGCCTCGTCGGTGAGCGACTCGTTGGCCAGCTCGTCCGGCGGCAGCGCGGTCAGACCGATGCCAGCCTCGATCGGCGCCCGGTCCACCACCCGCACCGCGTACGAGCCGCCGTCGGACATCTCCACCAGCACCGGGTCGGCCAGGCCGTACTGCCGGTGCAGGGCCACCGCCCGGGTGCACGCCTCGCCGATGGCCAGGCGCACCTCGTCGAGCAGGTCCTCCCGGACCCCGGCACGGCGGGCGACGGCGACGCCGACCAGGCGAGCGGTGCGCACGTGCACCGGGGCGGGCGAGAACGAGAGCTTGACTGTCGCCATCACGCGCCGGCGCCCGCCGAGTCGGCGCTGATCGCCGCGTCGACCGTCGGGTGCAGCGGGAAGACCTGGTCCAGCGCGGTGATGCGGAAGATCTTGAGCAGTGGCTCCTTGTCGCAGACCAGGGCGAACGAACCGCCGGCCGAGCGCAGCCGCTTGAGCGCGCCGACCAGCACGCCCAACCCGGTGGAGTCGAGGAAGTCCACCCGACCGAGGTCGACCACCACGTGACGGGCGCCACCGTCGATCAGTTCGAGGAGTCGTTCGCGGAGCCGGGGCGCGGTGTAGACGTCCACCTCACCACCGACCTCAAGCACCGTGTGCTCGCCCACGGTGTGCGTCGCCAGCGACAGCTCCATCGGTCCTCCTCGCCAGAGCCGTAAACTCTCGTGGGCATCTAACCACTACCGCCTGCGCGGCCTGCGGACGCCAGTGGAGGCTTCCCCTTACCCCGGTGTCCGACTTTTCATCTCCGAACACCAGTGCGAGAGTGCAGGGCGTGACCTCCAACGACTTCAGCACGGCGCATCCCGCGTCGCGCCCTGAGCTGGAGTCGTCGTCCGCGGCCACCGTATCCGCTGTTCCCAGCCCGGGGCCAACGCCGGCCGACCTGCTGCGCCGGCTCCGGGCCCGGGGTGCCGCCGACCCGGTCACCCACGTCGAACGGGTGCCGGCCCGCCCCGGGGTGCCCGCGCCGTGGCCGTCGTGGGCCCCACCGGAGCTGCGCGCCGCGTTCGCCCGGCGCGGCGTGGTCGCGCCCTGGCAGCACCAGGCCCAGGCGGCCACACTGGCGTACGAGGGTGAACACGTCGTGGTCGCCACCGGCACCGCGTCCGGCAAGTCACTGGCGTACCAGCTCCCGGCGCTGGCCACCCTGCTCGCCGACCCCCGGGCCACAGTGCTCTACCTCGCGCCGACCAAGGCGCTCGCCGCCGACCAGCTGCGGGCCGTCGCCGCGCTGGAACTGGAGGGGGTACGCCCCGCCTGCTACGACGGGGACACTCCGCGCGCCGAGCGGGAGTGGATCCGCCGGCACTCCCGGTTCGTGCTGACCAACCCCGACATGCTGCACCACGGCGTCCTGCCCGGGCACGCCCAGTGGTCTGGATTCCTGCGCCGGCTCGCGTACGTGGTGATCGACGAGTGCCACACCTACCGGGGGGTGTTCGGCTCGCACGTGGCGCACGTGCTGCGTCGGCTGCGGCGGCAGTGCGCCCGGTTCGGGTCCACCCCGGTCTTCGTCCTCGCCTCGGCGACCTCCGGTGACCCGTCGACCGCGGCCGGACGGCTGACCGGCCTGCCGGTGACGGCGGTCACCGAGGACGCGTCGCCACGCGGCGGGGTGACCTTCGCGCTCTGGGAGCCGCCGCTGCTGCCACCCGACTCGGGCCCCTCCACCCCGGTGCCACCGCAGTCGACCGGCGACCACGACGACCTTCAACAGATCCGCCGCTCGGCGCTGCGCGAAACCGCAGACCTGCTCGCCGACACGGTCGCCGAGGGGGTACGCACGCTCGCGTTCGTCCGTTCCCGCAAGGGCGCCGAGGTGGTGGCGGCCAACGCGCGCCGGGCGCTGGACGACGCGGTCCCGGGGCTCGGCGACCGGGTCGCCGCCTACCGGGGCGGTTACCTGCGCGAGGAGCGGCGCGAGCTGGAACGGGCGCTGCTGCACGGCGACCTGCTCGGCCTGGCCTCGACCAACGCGCTGGAGCTGGGCGTGGACCTGGTCGGGCTCGACGCGGTGCTGATCTGCGGCTACCCGGGCACCCGGGCGTCGCTGTGGCAGCAGGCGGGCCGCGCCGGGCGTTCCGGCCAGGAGGCCCTCGCCGTGCTGGTGGCCCGGGACGACCCACTGGACACCTACCTGGTGCACCACCCGGAGGCGATCTTCGGCGCGCCGGTGGAGGCGACGGTGCTCGACCCGGCCAACCCGTACGTGCTGGCACCGCAGCTAGCCTGCGCCGCGTTCGAGGCCCCGCTCACCCCGGCTGACCTGGCGCTATTCGGTGACGGGGCGAAGGAGGCCGTCGACCAACTGGTGGCCGCCGGGGCGCTGCGGCAGCGGCCCACCGGCTGGTACTGGCGGCATCGGGAGCGGCCCGAGGTGGACCTGCGCGGGGAGGGCGGCGCCCCGGTCTGCGTGGTGGAGTCGTCGACCGGCCGGCTGCTCGGCACGGTCGACGGTGGTTCCTCGCACTTCCTGCTGCACTCCGGCGCGGTCTATCTGCACCAGGGCGTCTCGTACGTGGTCGACGACCTCGACCTCGTCGACGGTTGTGCGCTGGTGCACGCCGAGGAGCCGGACTGGTCCACCCACGCCCGCGACGTCACCGACCTGTCCGTGGTGTCGGTGCGCTCCTACGTGGACGCCGGGCCGGTCGGCATGTTCCTCGGCGAGGTGGACGTGACCAGTCAGGTCGTGTCGTACCAGCGGCGGCGGATCGCCACCGGCGAGGTGATCGACACCCGGCCACTGGACCTGCCCGCCCGGGAGCTGCGCACGGTGGCGGTGTGGTTCACCCTGTCGCCGCAGTCGTTGACTCTCGCCGGGGTCCAGCCGGCCGACGTGCCCGGTGCGCTGCACGCCGCCGAACACGCCGCGATCGGCCTGCTGCCGCTGATGGCCACCTGCGACAGGTGGGACATCGGCGGGCTCTCCACCGCCGTGCACCAGGACACCGAGGCGCCGACCGTCTTCGTCTACGACGGGCACCCGGGTGGCGCCGGGTTCGCCGAGCGGGCGTACGGGACGGCGTCGGCGTGGCTGCGGGCCACCCGGGACGCGATCGCGGAGTGCGGCTGCGAGAGCGGCTGCCCGTCCTGCGTGCAGTCGCCGAAGTGCGGCAACGGCAACAACCCGCTCTCCAAGCCGGACGCCATCCGGGTGCTCGACGTGGTGTTGGCGAACCTGCCCGGGTGAGCAGGTTGCATGAATCGACTCGGCGCGGGGCACAATGTGTGGGAGCGCTTCCATCGATGCCTTTGTTGCTGATCGCCCCCCGTGCCCGAGGAGAAGCCGTGGCCGACACCATCGCTGAGACCGTCGACCTGCTCTACACCATCGACCAGGACAAACTCACTCTCGACCAGCAGATCGCGCTCGGAACCGCGCTGGCCGCCCTGGCTCAGGCGGAACGGCTGGAGCAGATCAACGAACGGCTGCGCGTGATCCACCAGGTGCTCAACACGTGGGCGCTGCGCGCCGCGACCACCGCCGACGGCCGCTGATCCTCCATTCCCGGTCGGCACGGGCACCGGGATGCGGGGCGGTCGCCTGACCGCCCCGCATCCTGTGATCATCGATGGCGGGGAACGCGACGGTTGTCGGGCTGTGCGAGACTCCGGCGCACGAACCCCCTGAGGAGATCAGATGCAGCTTGACAACTTGCAAGGTCAGCACCAGTTCCACATCCGCCAGCGACTGCGCATGATGGTCAACCAGTACGAGGTCCGGGCAGTCTCCCCGGACGGCACCGAAGGCGAACTGCTGGCGTTCGCGCAGCAGAAGCGGCTCGCCTTCAAGGAGCAGGTGACGATCTACACGGACGACTCGAAGCAGCAGCCCCTGCTCGGCTTCAAGGCCCGCCAGCGCATCGACCTCGGCGCCACGTACGACGTCACCGACGCGGCCGGGAACCCGATCGGCCTGTTCCGCAAGGACTTCGCCCAGTCGCTGCTGCGCTCCACCTGGCACGTCGAGCAGAACGGCCTGCCGCAGGTGACGGGCCAGGAGCGCAGCATGCCGGTGGCGCTGCTGCGCCGGTTCGTCGACTCGCTGTCCTGGTTGCCGTACCACTTCGACTTCACCGCGGGCGGCCAGCCGGTCTTCACCGTGGTCAAGAAGTGGGGCCTGCGCGACAAGTACATCGTCGAGGTGCAGCACCCGCAGATCGACCGTCGCCTGGTCATCGCGATGGCCGTCGCCCTCGACGCGCTCCAGGCCCGCTGACCCACCCGGCCCGCCCGGCCACCCGTTCCTCGGCCGCTGGCCGGGACGCGGCTCTCAGCCCCGATCCCGGCCAGCAGGTCGTCGGCAGATGTCGTAAACGGTCAGCTCCACGCGCTTGTCGACGCACCGCCCAGCCTCATCCCGTCAGCCGCGCGCCGGGCCGGCGCGGGCCGTCGAGGTGACGGCGCGGGTCAGCCCGGGAAGTGGCGTGAAGGCCACCTCGACGGTCACCAGCACGTCGAGTCCGTCGAGGCGACAGCCGACCAGGCGACCAGCGTTGCGGCCGACGATGTCGGCGGTGGATGCGCAGGCCACCGCGTCGCCGTCGAGCGCCTGGGCAGCTCCGGCCAGCGCGCCCAGATCGGCCGCCACCGCCGCCCGTTGACCGGCCATGCCAGCGGCGGCGATGGCAGCGCCGAACATCCCGAACAGCACGAAGACCAGCCCGATCGCCAGCAGCAGGACTGTTGCACCACCACGCTGCGCGTCCGGCAGCCCATTATCGAGTCGCTCAGCGTCCGGTCCGTGGCCGAGGCGGGTTCGACAACCCATCACCAAACTCCCTCGGCGGCGCCCGGCTCCACGGCTGCGACGGCGGTCGCGACCACGGTGACCCGTGGTAGCCGGCCGCCCAGCGTGCGGACGGGCGCGCGTACCGTCGCCTGCACCCGGTTGCCGTCGACGGACACCGTCACCGACGCCCCCGGCGGTGCCGCACGCCCGGCCGCCGCGCTGCCGTCCCCGCCACGGGCGGCGGCCAGCGCCGCCTCCCGGGCCGCGTGCAGGCAGCCAGCCTGCGCGGTGACGGCGTTGACCGCGGTCAGGCCGGCCAGCAGGAGCAGGAGCAGCGCCGGCAGGCCGGCCGCCAGTTCGGCGGTGAACGACCCACGGTCCCCACCAGCGGCGCGTTCGACGAAGCGGGCGCTCTGCTCGCCGTCACCTGCCCGCCCAGGGATGCCCGACCTTGGACCGCGACCGGCCTGCCGGCGCCCGGTCACTTCAGCGCCCGGTCGATGACGGCGGTCAACGCCGACTGGACGTTGCCGGAGGTCAGCACCTTCAACAGGATTCCGGCGAAGGCGACCGCCGCAAGCGTGCCGACCGCGTACTCGGCCGTGTTCATCCCGGCGTCGCCGCGCAGGCGGGCGATCAGTTTGCGCATGACTGTTCCCTTTCTCGATGTGGTCAGAGCACGTCGCCGAGAACGGCGACGATCACCGGCACCAGGCCGGCGAGAATGAACGCCGGCAGGAAGCAGAGCCCCAGCGGCAGGACGATGAGCACGCCGGCCCGGCGTGCGGACGCCTCGGCAGCGGTGGCACGGTCGGCGCGCAGGTCGTCGGCGAGCCGGGTCAGCGCACCGGCCAGGGCGGCACCACTGTTGGCTGAGCGCAGGGCCGCCGCGGTCAGCCGCTCCGCGCCAGGGATCCCGTCCAACACCGACCACGCCTCCGGCGGGCCACCGCCGAGCAGCAGCGTGCGGCCGACCCGGGCCAACCGGCCGGCGAGCGGGCCATCGAGGGCCTCGGCGACGGCCAGCACCGAGCGATCAACAGGGGCCCCCGCCCGCATCGCCGCAGCCAGCAGATCAGCGGCGAGCGGCAGGTCGGCGGCCTCCTGGACCCGCCGCTTGCGCACAGCCGGCGGCTCGATCCGGCGTAGGAGGACGTCCAGCAGGAATGCGGTCGGGACTGCACCGAGCAGCCCCAGCCACCCCCCGACGACCACGGCTACGGCGAGCCCGGACAGCGCCGCGGCGAGCCGGATGGCGTCCGGCCGTCGGCCGCTGGCCGGGCCGCGTCGAGTCGCCGGGGCCCGGGAGGTCATCCGGCCCGTCCCGGTGCCGAGCCGAGCCGTTCCGCCCAGAGGAGGCCCACGACCTGCAGGGCGACCGCGAGAACGGCACAGGCTCCGCCGACCCTGCTGTGCAGGAGCACTGCCACCGGGTCGACACCTATCCCGTACCCGAGGGCGATCCCGCCGATCGGCAGCGCCGCCAGCAACCAGGCCGTGGCCCGGGCACCGGCCGCCTGTGCCGCTGCGGCGGCCAGACCTCGGTCGGTCGCCCGGGCGTCCGCCTCGATCCGCTCGACGAGTTCGGCGAGCGGCGCGCCGGTCCGGTCCGCCAGTCGCACCGCCGCTGAGGTCAGCTGGCGCAGCCGGTCCGACTGCCCGGGACCACCGGCGGCGGCCTCAAGCGTGTGCGGGACGGGCAGGCCGGCCCGGAGATCCGCCGCGAGACCACAGAGTTGGTCCAGCCCACGTCGTCGGATGCGCTCGGTGCGCCGATTCGCCCGCCAGCGCAACACACCCCGTACGGCCAGCGTGCCGTAGCTGGCCAACGCGACCGCGGCCACCGGACCGCCGACCACCGCACCGACGCCGCCTCCCAGGAGGCTGACCAGCGGTAACACCCGTGCCCTCGATCGCACGGCAGGCACCGCCGCGACGGCACTCGGGCCAACGGCCGTCATGTCGGCCAGGTCGGCGGCCGTCACCTCCGCCGGGTCGCCATGGTCACGGCGATCGACGTCGCCGCGCCCCTCGGCGCCGAACACGTCGCCTCGACTGTCCGCCTCGCCGTTGGTGCGATCACCGATCGGCGCCGCGCCTGGGGCGTCGACCCACCGGTCCGCTGCCACTCCTACGCCGTCGATCGCGATCGCGGCCACCGACGTGCCGCCCCCACGTCCCGCGTCGGTGGTCGTGACCTCCGGCACTGCGGTGCCGGCCGGACGCCGAGGATCCCGACGGATCGGCGGACGCGTCGGCCCCGCCGGACCTTTCGACCCCACCGACCCGCCCGGCGCCCCGGGCCAGCTCGGTCTCCCGGTGATGTCCCGGGCAGGCCAGCCGAGCGCCGTTCGTCTCGCGCCGGAATCCGCGCCGGGTTGCGGCTGGTACGCCATGCCGACCGGACGACCCGAGGCCAGCGACTCGCCGGTCTCGTCGACCGGCCCGTCCAACGTACGACCGAGTTCCCGGATCCACTCCACCAGTGCGTCGTCCGGATCGGGACCGGCGCTCCCCTGTCCGGGCGTCAACACGCGACGCCGGCGGGACCGGATGGTCTGCACGGGCCACGCCACCAGGGCGGCGGCGACCAGGAGCAGCGCTGCCACCAGCAGCGCCCCGCCGGTCATGCCGGGCCTGCCGATCCGGGCCACGGCTCGCTCAGAATCGGCGGCACCGCCACCCCGCGCGCTCGCAGCAGCGCTCCGAGTGCACGGGCGGCCAGCCCGAGCCCGCCGCCGCGCACCCAGGCGGGCACCACTGTCACCAACCGATCGGGCCCCTCGGGCAGCAGCAGGCAGACCGACTCCAGGACGCGCCCCTGGCCGCCTCGTCGCACCTGGAACAGCACCTGCAACGCGGCGGCGACCTGGGCGTGCAGCGCGGCGCGGGGTAGCCCTCCCAGCATGCCCAGCGCCTCCAGCCGGGCCGGCACATCGGACGGGGTGTTGGCGTGCAGCGTGCCAGCGCCCCCGTCGTGGCCGGTGTTGAGCGCGGCCAGCAGGTCGACCACCTCACCGCCCCGGCACTCCCCGACCACCAGCCGGTCCGGGCGCATCCGCAGCGCCTGTCGGACCAGGTCTCCGAGGCTGACGACCCCCGATCCCTCCACATTGGCGGTACGCGCCTGAAGCCCCACCACGTGCGGATGCCCCGGACGCAACTCGGCGGCGTCCTCCACGAGCACGATCCGCTCGGTGGCCGGCACCATCCCCAGCAACGTGTTGAGCAGGGTGGTCTTGCCTGACCCGGTTCCACCGGTCACCAGGTACGCCAGCCTGGCCGCGACGACGGCGGCGAGCAGCGGTGCCACCGGTCGCGGCACGGTGCCCTGGCGCACCAGCTCGTCGAGCGTGAACGGCCGGTGCCGGAAGGTCCGCAGGGACAGGTAGGGACCCTCGGTCGCCACCGGTGGCAGCACGGCGTGCAGTCGAGTGCCGTCGGGGAGCCGGGCATCCGCGTACGGGGACCCGTCGTCGAGCCGCCGGCCGGCGCTGGAGATCATTCGCTGCGCCAACCGGCGGACATCCTCCACCGAGCCCACCGGGACCGCGACCTGTTGCAGCCCCGACCCACGGTCGACCCACACTCGGGTCCCGTTGACCAGGACGTCGGTCACCTCGGGGTCGGCGAGCAGCGGGGCCAGCGGCCCCGCGCCGACGAGGTCGTCATGCACCCGGTCGGCGATCCGCAGCACGGCGGTGTCGCCGAGCACCGCAGCGGCCGGTTCGGCCCGTACCGCCGAGACGATCGCCGCCGGTGTGACCGGGGTGGTGGCGGAGGCGATGCGCTGGCGCACCCGGGCGGCGATGCCGCTGTCCTCCGGCCGGCCGGTCATGCCGCACCCGTCGCCGGCGCACCGGTGAGGTCGGCGACGATCCGTTGGCAGAGCACGGCCAACGGGCCCTTGCCTGCGGCGGCTGGTGCTTCGCCCCGTTCCAGCCCGCGGCAGAGCCCCGGCTCGGGGCGCAGCGTGCCAGCCAGTGGGAGCCCAAGAGCCCGTGCCACCTCGGTCGCGCGCAGCCGGCCCGGGGCGGGACCGCGCACCACCACCGAGAGCGCGGCGCAGTGCGGGGCGGCGGCGGCAACGACCCGAGCGGCCGCGGCGGTGGCGCGCAGCTCGGCCGGGACGACAACGAACGCCTGGTCGGCCGCCTGCAACGCCACCACGGCCGCGTCGTCCAACTGTCGGGGCAGGTCGACCACCACGAAGTCCCGCCCCCGACGGGCGGCATCCACGGTTGCCGCCATCGCTGCCACCGGCAGCGGCAGCATTTCGCCGCGGTCCCAGGAGAGCACCACCAGGTCACCTCGGCTGGGCAGAGCCTGCACGAGCGCCGGGGCATCCACCCGCCCGTCGGCACCGGTGAGGGACGGCCACCGCAGCCCTTCCAACTGCTCCCAGCCCAGCACGAGGTCGAGGCCACCACCGAGCGGATCAGCGTCGACCAGCAGAGTGCGCAGCCGGGCCCGGGCTGCGGTCACGGCGAGACCACCGGCCAGCACACTCGCGCCAGCACCGCCCCGACCGCCGAAGACCGCGACGATTCGAGCCCCGACGCCGTCCGGACGGCCGGGTCCCTGCTCGGCGAACCGGTCCACCAGCCACGGCTCCGCGTCGGGCAGCATGGCGACGTGTTCGGCCCCGATCAGCTCGGCGATCTGCCAGCCCGGATCGAGCTGACCGGCCCGGCCGACCAGCACCAGCCGGGAGCGCTGCGGCAACCGGGCGCGCAGACACGACTGCGCCTGATCGGCGCCGAGCAACACCAGCGGCGCAGGAAGCCACCGGGTACGGGCGGCCGCCGGATCGCGGGCGAGGTCCACCTCCGTCCCGCCTGCTGCGGCGAGCCGGAGCACATCATCGAGCAGATCGTCGTCGCCGGTGACGACCAGCGGAAGCCGACGGATCGGCGGAACGGAGGTACGGGGTGGCATCGCGGCCTCCAGCGGTCGGGCTCTGGTATGCCGCCGACCCTGCTCGGAAACCGCTCCGCGAGCCGCCCTGACCGCGTCGCCTGTGGACAACTTCGTGGGCTGTGGACAACGCCCGTCGAGACAGTTGATCTGCTACGGGCGCGGGCAACTCCGCAGCTCCTGCCGCTGCCCGGGAAACAGCGGGGCCGCTCCCGGAAGAAGCGACCCCGCAAGTGTGCGCGTACTCGGCGGCTCACAGGCTGGTGAACCAGTCCTCGTCCCGCTTCTTCGGTGACCACTGAGGCACCCAACAGGCTCTCTCATCAGAACTGCCTGACCAGCCACAACGCCGGAAAGGCAATCACGGAAACCGCCACTGGCCAGCAATTTCAGGGAGATCACAGAAATTTCCAAGCTTTGACGACAATAAATCAGATACTTGCGCTCTCAACTTTCCCGGTGGTAACTTTCATCGACCGATTCCTCTGGGAAAGAGAGAAACGTGCGACTGAAATCCCTCGCCATCGCCCTGTCCACCGCAGGCCTGCTGGCCGCCATCCCCGCCGCGCCGGCATCAGCCGACGGCCCGTGGCCGAACGAGGAGCCGTGGCCGCCCGGCAACTGTCAGCAGGGCACTTTCTGCGCCTGGCCGAACTGGGCTCCCGTGAATTCCGGCCCCACGGAGACCCCGTCCCTGGTGACCACCGGTCCGTGGACCGGCAGCGCCCCGACGAAAACCTTCTACAACTACACGACCGCGAACGTCGAATTGGAATACCACCACACGTGGCAGGACGACTCGACGGTTATCACACACTGCGCCACCCCGCGCGGCAACATCTTCTACCTTCAGGTAATCGTGACCAAGGTAAACTGGCACGGTTCCTGCTAGCGCTTCGCAATGAGGAAACCGCGCCGCCGTCCACGGTCGCGAATGCGGTGGTGCAGCTTGCCGGCGGCCAGGTCCAGAACGGCGATCCCGTGCCGCACTCCCGGGTCGCGGGCGTAGGTGGCGCGTAGTCACACCGGCTGTCCGACACGCATGTCCCGGTCGACCTTGCAGCTTCAGCGGCCCTGATCCATTCCGCGCCGGGACCCGGCCCTTGGCGGACCGGTGGTCACAACGGTCCAGGAGCCGGGCGCATCCGTGGTGAAGTCGGGTCAGGTGCACCGGTCGATGAGCAGATCCAGTCTCGGGTCTGCTCATCGACCGTCTCGGTGCTCAGGTGAGCGACACCTGGACGACCCCCGCCGCGCCCCGTAGGCACCCGCTGGCTCTGCTGCTTTCCAACCGCAGAAACGCCGTCCGCAAACGCCCGAACCGGCCGGGGGACGGCCTGCGACCAGCGGTGGAGCGTTTCCAGCAGAAAGGGACGACCCCCGTCGGGGGAGACGGGGGTCGTCGAAAGGTTCGGCTCCGGGGGGGTCGAGCCGAACCACTCAGCGGTCACGGGGGGTGCAACCGCTGAGGGTCTTGTCTGTTTTCGGAGATGTGAAAACTCGTCGTACGGACAAGTCTGCCTGAGCGGGCCCGTCACGTCGAGTGGTGCCGCCTCCACTCAGTGCGAAAATCTCCTCGCAGAGTGTGAGCACGGTCACGCGGAGCGGAGGTGGTGGTGCCTGCCCGCAGGTCTGAGGGGTGGCCTGACCCCGGGCACCCGCCGACGATAGACCATCCGGCTAGACTTTCGCGCCGTGGGCCGAAGTGCCGCTTTCTTCGATCTGGACAAGACCGTCATCGCCAAGTCGAGCGCCCTGGCGTTCGGTCGGCCGTTCTACCGGGACGGGCTGATCACTCGACGTGACGTGGTCAAGTCGGCGTACGCGCAGCTGATGTTCCGGCTGGGCGGCACCGACGAGCAGACCATGGCCCGAACACGGGACTACCTGGCCGCGCTCTGCAAGGGCTGGCAGGTGGAGCAGGTCCGCCAGATCGTCGCGGAGACGCTGCACGAGCTGATCAACCCCTATGTGTACGCCGAAGCCGCCGTCCTGATCGCGGAGCACCAGGCGGCGGGGCGGGACGTGGTCCTGGTGTCGGCGTCGGGCGAGGAGATGGTCCGGCCGATCGGCGAGCTGCTCGGGGTGACCGATGTGATCGCCACCCGGATGACGGTGCGCGACGGTAGGTACAGCGGCGAGGTCGAGTTCTACGCGGCTGGCCCGAGCAAGGTCGAGGCGGTCAACGAGTTGGCCGCCGCCCGCGACTACGACCTGGCCGACTCGTACGCCTACTCCGACTCGTACAGCGATCGCCCGCTGCTGGAGTGCGTCGGCCACCCGAGCGTGGTCAACCCGGACCGGCAGCTGCGCAAGCTGGCCTCGGAGAACGCGTGGCCGGTGCTGGAGTTCCGGCACCCGATCCCGCTGGGACGTCGTCTGCGGGAGCGACCCGCCGTCCCGGTGGCCGCGGCCGCGCTCGGCGTCGGGGTCGGTGTGGCCATCGGCATCGCCTGGTACGGCCGGCACCGTCGGACCCGCGCCGCCGCCACCACCGCCTGAGTCCGACCAGGCCGGCAGGGCGCACCAGCCAGCACCCGAAGCCCGGGCGCCGGTGAGGGCCGCCCAGAACCACATCGCCACCAGCGTCCTCGCTACCGCCTGAGTACGGGATTGAGCGGTCGCTCAAATAGCCGTACCCTCCGTTTAAGCGACTGCTCAACACGGGGGGTTTCGGATGGAGAACGACGATGAGTCGACACCGCAGCGGACGAGTGCGCACTGGATCCTGGCCGGCCTGATCGCGCTCTTCGGGCTGGTCCTCTTCGTCGGGGTGGTGCGCCAGGGACGCGCCGACAGCGCTGTGCTCTTCGTGGCGTTGCCGGTGCTCCTGGCGGCCGGGCTCGCGCTCACCCCCCGCCGGACGGCCCACGGCCAGGTCTTCGCGGCCACCACGGTGACCCTGCTGTTGGCGGCGGTGGCACTGCACGAGGGCGCGGTCTGCGTCATCCTCGCCGCCCCACTGGTCTACGGGGTGGCACACGGCACCACAGCGCTGATCCGCGCCCTGCGGGAGGCCAACCGGCCGTACGCGATCATCGCCGTTCCGCTGCTGCTCCTGCCCGGCCTGGAGGGCAGCGGCATCGCTCCCCGGGTCGACCCGGAGCAGACGGTCGAGGTGGTCCGGGTCGTCGGGCTCCCCGTCGAGCGGGTCGCCGAGCGGCTCTCCACCGGCCCCCGCCCGACCGCCGTCCGGTCCGCGCCGCTGCGACTCCTGGGAGTGCCCACGCCCGGGCAGGTCAGTGGCGACGGGCTTGAGGTCGGCGACCGGTGGATGTTCGGCTACCACGGCAGCGCGCACGGCCCGGGCGGCCATCTGCTCGCCGAGGTGGAGACCGTCGCGCCGGGGCGGGTGGGCTTCCGCTTCGTCGAGGACAGCTCCATCACCGCACGCTGGTTCACCTGGCAGCACGCGGAGCTGACCTGGCGGGCGCTCGACCCAGCGCACACCGAGGTCCAGGTCCGGGTCGACTACACGCGCGGTCTGGACCCCTCCTGGTACTTCGGCCCGGTGCAGCAGGTGCTGCTCGGCGCCGGCATGCGGCACCTGCTCGACATGTTGGCGCTGCGGTGACGGTCGCCCGCTGGTTGAGCCTGGCACTGCCGCTTCTCGCCGTGCTCGCCGTCGGGGCCCGCGAGCGGGACCGGGCCGTCCGCGCTGCGGCGCTCCTGGCGTTCCTGACCGCCGGGATCGGCATCGCGGCGCTGCACGAGGTCGCCGGCCTGGCCGACTGGTACGCCTTCGCGCCCGTCGACGGGTCGTACCGGGGGATGCCGGTGGACCTGTGGATCGGCTGGGCCGCCCTCTGGGGTCCGCTGCCGGTGCTGCTGCGCCGGGTGCTGCCGCTGCCGGTCGCGCTGGGTCTGCTGCTCTGGGTCGACGCGGTGGCCATGCCGGCGCTGCACCCGCTGGTCAGCCTCGGCCCACACTGGCTCGTCGGGGAGGTGGTCGGGCTGCTCGCGGTGGCCCTGCCCGCCCAACTGCTCGGTCGGTTCTGCGCCGACGGTCGGCACCTGGGCGTGCGTACGTTCCTGCAGGTGGGCGTCTTCAGCGCGCTGCTGCTCTGGTTCATCCCCACGCTGGCCTTCGAGTTCGGCGACGGGTCGTGGGCGGCACTGACCGAGTTGGACCGCACCGGGATGCTGGTCGTCGCGCAGCTCGCCCTGCTGGTGGCCACGCCTGCGCTGGCTGCCGTCGTGGAGTTCGCCGTCCGGGGCGGCGGCACCCCGTACCCGTGGGACCCGCCGCGTCGTCTGGTCACCACCGGCCCGTACGCCTATCTGGCCAACCCGATGCAGGTCTCCGCCGTGGTGTTGCTGCTGTTCACCGCGGCGGCCACCCGCAGCGTCGCCCTGGTCCTCGCCGCGGTGTCGGCGTGTGCGTTCGGAGCAGCCGTGGCCGGGCCGCACGAGCAGCACGACCTACGGGTGCGCTACGGCGTCTCCTGGCGGTCCTACCGGCGGCAGGTGCGCGACTGGTGGCCTCGATGGCGGCCGTACTCCTCCGGGCCAACAGCGGTGCTCTGGCTGGACGACGACTGCGGGCCCTGCGCGGCCACCTGGCGGATGTTGGCCCGGCGGCATCCGGTGGGACTGCGGATCCGACCGGCCCGCCAACACGAGCACGTGCTGTGGCGGGCGAAGTACGTGGGCGGCGACGGTCACACGGAACGGGGGGTGGCCGCCGTCGCCCGCGGGCTCGAACATGTCCACCTCGGCTGGGCGTTGGTCGGCTGGACCCTGCGACTGCCCGGGGCCACCTGGCTCGCCCAACTGGTCACCGATGCGATGATCGCAGCGCCGCACCCGGCCCGTCCGGAAGGAGAGCCATGTCCGACACCAAGCAGCGTCTCCTCGACGGCGCCATCGCCGCCATCCGCGAGCACGGCATCGCCGGCGTCTCGGCCCGCACCATCGGTGCCGCCGCCGGGGTGAACCAGGCGCTCGTCTTCTACCACTTCGGCACTGTCGACGACCTGCTCTCGGCGGCCTGCCGCGTCAGCACGGCCGAGCGGGTCGAGCACTGGTCGACGCGGCTGGCCTCGGCCGGTTCGCTGCGCGAACTGCTCGCCGTGG
The DNA here is from genome assembly GCF_057766525.1 of Micromonospora sp. MGP-C2. Taxonomy (NCBI): domain Bacteria; kingdom Bacillati; phylum Actinomycetota; class Actinomycetes; order Micromonosporales; family Micromonosporaceae; genus Micromonospora; species Micromonospora sp. MGP-C2. Next base: position 4,689,793 of record NZ_JBYMEN010000002.1, on the reverse strand, counting down.
GGCGGGCGTTGCACGAGGAGGAACGCCAGCTCGGCAACGTCACCTTCCTGGCGCAGATGTTGGCGGGGGCGCAGGCGGACCAACGGATGGCGGCCCCCACCGCGGGGGCGCTGCAACTGTGGGTGGACGAGATCGAGGCGGTGCTGCGGAGGCTGCTCGCCGGGTCCCCGTTCGCCGAGGTCGCCGACGTGCCCGGCCTGGCCCGCGCGGTCTCGGCCGCGTTCATCGGGCTGGAACTCTACGACGGGGTGGACCCGGCGGGCGCCGACCAGGCGATGGCCGCGCTCGACCAGCTCGCGCTCCTCATCGAGATCGTCGACGACCTCGGGCCGATCGCCCGCCGGGCGCTCCAGGCCAAGGTCAACCGGGCGACCCGACGGGACTGATCGCGGCTCAGGCGGCGGCGAGGATCTCGTCGCCGATGACGGTGAGCTGGTCGGCCCCGACCTCGACGGCCGCCATGTAGTGGCGCAACCAGGAGCGCAGACCATCCGGGGTGCCGGTGGCGAAGGCGCCGGCCGAGCCGACGTACTCCGGCTCCCGCTCGCGGTGCCCGACGTCGACGGCGAGCAGGCCGCGCGGGTCGAGGCCGCTGGCGAGCAGCACCAGCCGGGCGGCCCCCCGGGCCACCACGCCGGACGGCCCGGCGAACGGACGCAGGTTCAACAACTCCCCGTGTACGACGGCAGCCAGCACCAGCGGCGACACCTTCGTGCCACCGGCGACCAGCCCGGCCAGCCCGTCCAGCCGCGTGGCGACCACGGGATCGGCCACCGGGCGGCCCAGCTCGGATTCCGGCACCAACTCCCGGGCGGCGAGGACGTGCAGCTTCGCGAGAGCCTGCCGGGGGGCCTTCGGCCAGAGTTCACTCAGGCCGGGCAGCGCCCCGGCAACCCGCAGCGCCCCCTGGAGCAGCGGATCGGTGACCGTGCCGGCGCGGACCGCCTCGCGTTCGTGCACGGCCCCTTCGAGGGCGGCGCTGGCCACCGCGGAGCGCAGGCTGACCTCGGCCGCGACCTGGCCACCGTGCCGGCGCAGCGCGCGGTGCCCGAGCGCCTGGTCGAACCGTTCGCGGGCCTGCTCGACGGCAGTGGCGATGTCGGCGAGCGCGAGCAGCGGGGCGAGCGGATCGGTGGTCACCCCCGTCACGCTAGCGACCCGGCCCGGCCGGTCGGGCCGCACCCGGCCGCAACGCGACCCGGACCACCCACCCCGGGCGCCCACCCGACCCGGCGCCCAGCCGCGACACTCAGCCAGCACCCCACCCGAGCCGATGCCTCGCCTTGATCAACACGGGTTTGGTGAACTCGGGGCATCCCATCGGCCCCGACACCGCGATTCCAGTGAACCCGTGTTGATCAAGGCCGACCTACCGACTCCGCGCCGACCGAGCCCGCACACCGAGCCCGCACACCAGGGCGGGCCGTCGGGCGCGTGGTGACGGCCGCTCGGCGCGACGTGCCGGGCAGCGGTCGCCCGTCGAGGGTCCCGCGACTACCCTCGTGCCAACGCAGGTCACCCCGAGGACCAACGCAGGTCACCCCGAGGACCAGGTCACCCCGAGGACGAGGAGTCACGGCATGAGCGAGGCATTGGCAAATCTGCTGAACGAGACGCGCCAGTTCCCCCCGCCGGCCGAACTCGCCGCGCACGCCAACGTCACCGTCGACGCGTACGCCGAGGCCGAGACCGACCGGCTCGCCTTCTGGGCGAAGCAGGCCGACCGTCTGGCCTGGTCGAAGAAGTGGGACGAGGTGCTCGACTGGTCGAACCCGCCGTTCGCGAAGTGGTTCGTGGGCGGGCAGCTCAACGTGGCGTACAACTGCCTCGACCGGCACGTCGAGGCGGGGCTCGGCGACAAGGTCGCGATCCACTGGGAGGGCGAGCCGGGCGACACCCGCACCCTCACGTACGCCGATCTGCACGAGCTGACCTGCCGGGCGGCGAACGCGCTCACCGACCTGGGGGTGACCGCCGGCGACCGGGTGGCGATCTACCTGCCGATGATCCCGGAGGCGGCGGTGGCCATGTTGGCGTGCGCCCGGGTCGGCGCGGCGCACAGCGTGGTCTTCGGCGGCTTCTCGGCCGACTCGCTGAGCAACCGCATCCAGGACGCCAGCGCCAAGGTGGTGATCACCGCGGATGGTGGTTACCGGCGGGGCAAGCCGTCGGCGCTGAAGCCCACAGTGGACGAGGCGGTAGCCAACAGCCCGTCGGTGGAGCACGTGCTGGTGGTCCGCCGCACCGGCGAGGACGTCGCGTGGACGGAGAAGGACCACTGGTGGCACGAGACGGTGGAGACCGCGTCGCCCGAGCACACCGCTCAGCCGTTCGACTCCGAGCACCCGCTGTTCATCCTCTACACCAGCGGCACCACGGCCCGGCCGAAGGGCATCCTGCACACCACCGGCGGTTACCTCACCCAGGCGTCGTACACGACGCACGCGGTCTTCGACCTGAAGCCGGAGACGGACGTCTACTGGTGCACGGCGGACATCGGCTGGGTCACCGGGCACTCCTACATCGTGTACGGGCCGCTCTCCAACGGCGCCACCCAGGTCATGTACGAGGGCACCCCGGACACCCCGCACAAGGGCCGGTTCTGGGAGATCGTCGACAAGTACCGGGTGAGCATCCTGTACACCGCGCCCACCCTGATCCGCACGATGATGAAGTGGGGCGAGGACATCCCCGCCGGCTTCGACCTGTCCTCGCTACGCCTGCTGGGCAGCGTCGGTGAGCCGATCAACCCCGAGGCCTGGATGTGGTACAGGCAGTTCGTCGGCCGGGGCGAGCTGCCCGTGGTGGACACCTGGTGGCAGACCGAGACCGGCGCCATGATGATCTCCCCGCTGCCGGGTGTGACAGCTGCCAAGCCGGGTTCGGCGATGACCCCGCTGCCGGGCATCGTGGCCGACGTGGTGGACGACCAGGGCCAGTCGGTGCCGAACGGTGGTGGCGGCTACCTGGTGCTGCGTGAGCCGTGGCCGTCGATGCTGCGCACCATCTGGGGTGACGACGACCGGTTCATCGACACGTACTGGTCGCGGTTCCAGGGCATGTACTTCGCCGGTGACGGGGCGAAGAAGGACGACGACGGGCACATCTGGCTGCTCGGCCGGGTGGACGACGTGATGCTGGTGTCCGGGCACAACATCTCGACCACCGAGGTGGAGTCGGCGTTGGTGTCGCACCCGTCGGTGGCCGAGGCGGCGGTGGTCGGTGCGACCGACCCGACGACCGGTCAGGCGATCGTCGCCTTCGCCATCCCGCGCGGCAGCACGGACATCGCCGGCGAGGCGGGTGAGCAGCTCATCGCCGACCTGCGCAACCACGTGTCGAAGACGCTCGGCCCGATCGCCAAGCCCCGGCAGATCATGCTGGTGGCGGAGCTGCCGAAGACCCGCTCTGGCAAGATCATGCGCCGGTTGCTGCGGGACGTGGCGGAGAACCGGTCGCTGGGCGACGTCACCACCTTGCAGGACTCGTCGGTGATGGACCTGATCTCCTCGGGGATGAGCGGCACCAAGTCCGACGAGGACTGACGGCAGGCGTACACGCCGGAGGGTGGTGGTCCGTGCGGACCGCCACCCTCCGTCATTTTCTTACGGGTACGGCACGCACGGCCTGACCAGTGTCACATCGGTCGGTCGGTGGAGCCGGGGAAGCTGAACGGACACACGAGGCGGACCACCCCTGTCCTTTCGGCCGGTTGTGATTTAGGTTCACGCAGGTTGGCAGAGTTCGACGCTCATCGCATCGATGGTCGGCCACGCCAGCGTCCTCCTCCCCATGCCCGAGAAATGGAGCGGCATGAACCACAAACCGCAGTCCGGGGCGCGCCGACGACTACTCGTCGCGCTACCCGCCATCGCCCTCGCGGCCACGTCACTGACCGTGACCGGCAGTGCGGCGGCCCAGTCGTCCTCCCCCACCCCCCGGGCGGTGATCGGGGCCGACGAGCACTACATCAACTACGCCGAGCCCGAGGTGCAGCCGGACACCACCGGCCGTGAGGTCAAGGGCAAGGGTGGCGTCTACACCCCGGCCGTGGAGTCCGCGCGCGAGTTCGACCAGAAGCACGCCCGGGGCAACCCGGTGACCGCGCGGCAGCTCGCCAAGGACGAAGCCCGGTCGCTCAAGACGGGCAAGAACCCCCGGCAGTTCAAGAAGTCGCCGACCACCCAGACGGCGAAGCTGCTCACGCTGCTGGTGGAGTTCAACGACAAGGCCAACGACGACTTCACCGACGTGATGGTCCCGAAGACGGTTTTCGAGGACCGGACCTGTGTCCTCGGCACGGTGCAGAACGGCCCGAAGCACAACAACATCCCGAACCCGGCGACCCTGCCCCACGAGGACAACAACTCGATGTGGGTGCCGGACTTCTCGCCGTCGCACTACGACAAGATGCTCTACAGCAAGAAGGGCATCACCGAGCGGGTCCGCACCGACCTGCGCGGCCCGGACGGCAGGAAGGGTGTCGACCTGTCCGGCCGCACCATGCACAACATGTACCTGGAGATGTCCAAGAACGCGTACACGGTGGACGGGCAGGCCAGCCCGTGGATCACCGTGCCGCACTCGGAGGGCTGGTACGCCGCCAACCGCTGCGAACAGGACGAGACCGGCGCCTGGGTCCCCGGCCGTGAGCAGTCGATGAACGGTCACCCGGACAACCCGGACGGCGCGGACCGCCTGGCGGTCGACGCGATCGACGCGCTCGTCGCGAAGGACCCGAGCTTCCCGTGGGCCGACTACGACATCGAGGACCAGGCCGACCGCGACGGTGACGGCAACGTCTACGAGCCGGACGGCGTGATCGACCACCTCGTGCTGGTGCACGCCGGTCAGGGCAAGTCGCGCGGCGGCGGCGCCGAGGGCGTGTACGCCGTGTGGGCGCACTCCTCCACGGTCGCCGGTGGTTACACCATCCCGGGCACCAACCTCAAGGCGTCGAACTACATCGTGCAGCCCGAGGACGCCGGCGTTGGCGTCTTCGCCCACGAGTTCGGCCACGACCTGGGCCTGCCGGACCTCTACGACACGTCCGGCAACGCCGACTCCGACGTGGACTTCTGGGACCTGATGGCGTCGGGGTCGCACTCCGGTGAGATCTTCCAGGCGCTGCCCACCCACATGGGCATCTGGGACAAGTGGGTGCTCGGCTGGGCCGACCCGCTGACCATCCGCCCCGGGTCGAACCCGCGTGAGGTGAAGCTCGGCCAGACGTCGCGTACCCCGATCGACTCCGAGGACGGCATCAAGGTCGACCTGCCGGACAAGGTGACGACGCTGGCCACGCCACACAGCGGCACCAAGATGTGGCACAGCAACAACGACCAGGAATGGGCCGACGTCAAGCTCAGCCGCTCGGTCGACGTGCCGGCGGCAGCGGACTCGAAGTTCTGGATGTGGAACAACTACATCATCGAGGAGGACTGGGACTACGGCTTCGTCGAGCTCTCGACCGACGGCGGTACGACCTGGACCGAGCAGAAGGTGTACGACGAGGGCGGCACGGTGGTCACCACGCCGGACGGCTACTCGGACCCGAACGGCCGGATGAACGACTTCGGCGGCAAGAAGTACGGCCTGACCGGCAGCACGAACGGCTGGCGCCACGACTACGTCGACCTGTCGGCGTACGCGGGCACGACGGTGCAGCTGCGGTTGCGTCAGGCCACCGACGAGGCGTTCGAGGAGCGCAACTGGTTCGCCGACGACTTCTCGGTCACCGGCGGCGGCGCCACGACGTGGAGTGACGACGTCGAGGGCGGCGCCAACGGCTGGACGGCCACTGGCGGCACCTTCGTGGACACCACCGGCGGGGGCTGGAAGGTCTCCAGCGGCACCGAGGTCCACGCCCAGTTCTACCTGGCGGAGTGGCGCAACTTCGACGGCTTCGACAAGGGCCTGAAGTACGCCTACGACACCATCTACTCGCACGACGCGTGGAAGGTCGACCGGATCTCCTACAACGCGCCGGGCATGCTGGTCTGGTACCGGGACAGCGCTCTCGGCGACGTCAACCACGTCACCGGGCAGATGACCGCGCTGCCCAGCTACGGCGCGAAGGGTGGGTTGCTCATCGTCGACTCGCACTTCGACCCGTACCGGCGTACCGGTGAGGCGGCGGTGAAGGACCCGTCGGTGACGGACAACCTGCCCAGCCGTCCGCAGTCGGCCAACGCGGCCTTCTCGCTGAACAAGACGTACCCCTTCACGGAGTGCCTGGAGGCGGCGGACGAGCCGTACAGCGCGTACTGCACGAAGTTCAGGGCGCAGGCGCCGGTGAAGGGCTTCACGGACGCCAAGACCTGGTACCCGGGCATCGAGATGCGCGACGGGGCTGCGTACGCGCGGGACAACGACGCCTCGGTGGTGGTGCCGTCGCGGAACAACGCGCCGTACACCACCCGGGTCACCCACCCGGACGGCAGCCCGGCACCGGAGTTCTACGGCACGACCCTCGGCGGTGGCGCGATCGTGCTGGGCACCGGTAACCCCGGAGACCAGGGCGTGAACTACGGCGTCTCGCTCACCATCAAGAAGGCGGCACGGGACAACTCGTCCGCCACGATCTTCGTCACCCCGGCGAGGAAGTAACGGTTTCGCGGATCAACAACTGACAGTGGGGCCGGTGGCGGAGACGCCGTCGGCCCCACTGCCGTACATCGATCATGTTGATCGAAATGAGTCGCTATATTTGGGGTCGCGCCGTCCTCGCTGGTCAGCGTGGCTGATGAAGCCCGGGTATGTGACGGTGAAAAGCATTCCCAACAAAATCTTGCAACAAATCGACGCGTGCATCTTCCCACCCGTCGCAGCAGTGTCTATGTTCACCATTGGTCCCACTAGTGGGATCGATCTCCCACCGGCCCGTACCCCCGTATGGCCGGTTCCCTCACACCGGAGGTACCACGTGCGCAAAGTCGCAGTGGGTCTGCTCGGGCTCTCACTGACGGCGACAGGCCTGGCTTTCGGCCCGTCCGCCTCGGCGGCGCCTCAGCCCAAACTGCCGGTAGCAGCACCAGCCGCTGCCGAACCGCAGGCGTTGCAGGACGAACTCCCCGACAAGCTCGAGGACAAGCGCCGCGCATTGCGTCAGCAGGGTCTCAGCGATGTGCTGAGCGGTCGCAGCAAGCCGATTCAGCGCAACGGAAGCACTGTCGTCAAGGTCGGTCAGGTCGGCAAGACGGGCACCAACGCCAACGCCCGCTCCGCAGCCGGCGCCCAGCCGACCCAGGATCAGTACGTCGAGCTCCAGCGGGAGCGGACCGACAAGATCTTCGTGATCCTGGCCGAGTTCGGTGACGAGCGGCACCCGTCCTACCCGGACAAGGACATGGACCCCAACATCGCCGGACCGGCGACGTTCGAGGGTCCGCTGCACAACAAGATCCCGGAGCCGAACCGGGCGGTCGACAACTCCACCATCTGGCAGCCGGACTTCAGCCCGGAGCACTTCCGCCAGGTCTACTTCGGCACCAACCCGGGCGACGAGTCGCTCAAGCAGTACTACGAGGCTCAGTCCTCGGGTCGCTACACCGTCGAGGGTGAGGTGACCGACTGGGTCAAGGTCCGGTACAACGAGGCCCGCTACGGTCGTTCCGACGACCCGAAGGCCGACGACGACCCGACCGGCGACCCCGCCGTCTGCGGCGACAACGTCTGCTCGAACACCTGGGCCCTGATCCGCGACGCCGCGAACCAGTGGGTCGCCGACCAGAAGGCCAAGGGCCGGACGGACGCGCAGATCGCCGAGGAGATGAAGTCCTTCGACCAGTGGGACCGCTTCGACTTCGACGGTGACGGCGACTTCAACGAGTCGGACGGCTACATCGACCACTTCCAGATCGTCCACTCCGGCGGCGACCAGGCCGACGGTGACCCGCAGCAGGGTGAGGACGCCATCTGGAGCCACCGTTGGTCGGCGTTCAACAGCTCGCCCGTGGGCCCGCCGAACTTCCCGATCGGTGGCACCCAGATCGGCAACACCGGCGTCTGGATCCGCGACTACACGATCCAGCCGGAAAACGGCGGCCGTAGCGTCTTCTACCACGAGTACGGCCACGACCTGGGCCTGCCGGACGACTACGGCCCGGCGGACAACAGCAACGAGCACTGGACCCTGATGGCCCAGAGCCGGCTCGGTGCGAAGAACGACCCGGCCATCGGTGACCGTGGCGGCGACCTCGGCGCGTGGAACAAGCTCCAGCTCGGCTGGCTCGACTACGAGGTGGTCGTGGCGGGGCAGAAGCGCACGCTGGACCTCGGCCCGCAGGAGTACAACTCGGACAAGGCACAGGCCGCCGTCGTGGTGCTTCCTCAGCGGGAATACACGTTCAACTACGGCGCGCCGTTCGAGGGCGCCAAGCAGTACTTCTCCGGTAACGAGGACGACCTCGACAGCAAGATGACGAGGACGTTCGACCTCACCGGCAAGTCCGCGGCGGCGATGTCGCTCAAGGGCAAGTACAGCATCGAGGCCGGCTACGACTACCTCTACTTCGAGGCGTCGACCGACGGCGGTCAGACCTGGACCGACCTGGACGGCACTGTCGGCGGCAAGCCGATCGGCGTCGACGGTGCGGGTCGCCCGGCCCTCGCCGGCAGCAGCAACGGTGCCTGGGCTGACATCAACATCCCGCTGACCTCGGTCGCCGGGAAGGTCGCTCAGGTTCGCCTGCACTACGTCACCGACGGTGGTGTCTCCGAGGGCGGCTTCTTCGGTGACGCGATCACCGTGACCGCCGACGGTCAGACCGTGCTCAGCGACGGTGCCGAGACCGACGCGGGTTGGGCGCTGGAGAAGTTCGAGGTGGTCGGGGCGACCTACACCCGGCTGTTCGACAACTACTACATCGCCGGCAACCGGTCGTACGTCTCGTACGACAAGTACCTGAAGACGGGCCCGTACTTCTTCGGCTACGCGAACACCCGCCCGGACTGGGTGGACCACTACGCGTACCAGGAGGGTCTGCTCATCTCGTACTGGAACACGCGGTTCTCCGACAACAACACCGCTCCGGTTTCGCCCACCAACCCGGGTGGTCACCCGGGCGAGGGTCGCAACCTGTACATCGACGCGCACCCGCGCCCGATCTACAACCTGACCGGTGCTCCGTGGCGCGCCCGCGTCCAGGTGTACGACGCACCGTTCAGCCTCAAGAAGGCTGACTCGTTCACGCTGCACCTCAACAGCCAGCCGCAGTACATCCGCGGTCAGGCCGCTGAGCCCGTGTTCAACGACACCAAGAAGTACTTCTACGAGGAGCTGCCGAACCACGGCGTCAAGCTCCCCGCAGCCGGTGTCAAGATCGAGGTCAAGGAGCAGAACGGCACCTCGATGAAGATCCGGATCAGCTGACCACTGATTCAGCAACACCCAGCGGCGCCCGGGCGGATCATCTGCCCGGGCGCCGCCCTTTGTCCCACCGCCCTTTGTCCCACCGACAGGTGGAACCCGGCGACCTGCTGGAACGTCCCATCACCGTGCACCTCGCCTCACGCGTCACCCTCATCGCCGCGCTCCTCCTGCTGCCCCTGACCGCGTGCGCCGACCCGAAGGGTGCGGGCCCCCTGGCTGCTCCCTCGGCCTCCGAGACCCCGACGCCGGACGCACCCACCTCGCGCGCATTCAGGCCCGCCCAGCCCGCAGCAACGCCCTCACCGGCCTTCACACCGCCGCCGTCGCGCACACTCCGGCCGCCCATCGGCATTCCGCCAAAGCCACCAAAGCCGACACCGCCGACCGATCTACGGGACAACGGCCTGATCACGGGCCACATCACCCGGGGCGGCGCCGGCCCCTGCTACGGGCTCGTCGCCGAGGACGGCCGCGCGTACGCCCTGCACGGCCCGGGCTACGGCAACCTGACCGAGGGCAGTTTCGTCACCCTGCGGATCGTCCCCAGGCCAGCCGGAGTGGACTGCGGTGTGGGTGTCCCCGTGAGCATCGTCATGCGTTGACCCCGTCGGGTAGACCCTGACCGGCGTGACGAATCGAACACAGTCACCACGACCCCTCACGTCGTCCGGCACTTGACGCAGAGTCGCCATCCAAGCACGATCATCGATGTCGATGGTGGACCGGCACCTGCGCTCACGTCGCAGCCGACCACCACCTCGGCATCGTCCACGGGGGTGGTCAGGCTTGTCAGGTGGAATCTGGTCGGACACAGACGGCAGCGGCGCAGATCCGCTCTGGAGGGTGAATTCCACGCCACTCGACGCCGCCATGGTGTCGGCGGTGGAGTTGCGACTGCTGCTCGCCGCCCGACAGCGGGAGCTGGTCCGCGCCCAGCATCGTCTGATCGCCGAGTACGCCCAGTTGGAACAACTGGAGGAGCACCGAAGTTCGGTCGCGCTCGGCCCGGACGATGTCGTACGCGACTGGGCGGCGTTCACCCGGCTCTCCGGTCGATTGGCCACCGACGCGCCGGAGGACTGCCGAATCCTGCTCGGCATGCCTCCGGACCCCGCCGCCGGGGAGCCCGACCTGGCTCCGGAGCCGCGGCACCGCACGATCCTCGACCGACGACTCCTCGAACGTCCCGGTGGCCTCAACCGCGCCGACCGAGCCGCCCGACCGGAAGGTCAGGTCCGGATAGTCGGGGAGGTCCCCATCTCGATGGTGGTCTCCGCGAAGATGGCCGTGGTCGCACCAATCGGCACCCACCGGTCCGTCGGCTGGGTGCTGCGCGCGCCGGCGCTGGTCGATCTGGCGGGCCACTACTTCGACAGCCTCTGGCGGCAGTCACAGCCCCTGTCCACCCCGAGGGCCGCAGGCAGGGACGCGCCGTCGGAGGTGCAGCTGCAGATTCTCCGGCTCGCCGCGCACGGCGCCAAGGACGAGGCCATCGCCCGCAGCCTGGGGCGCAGCCCGCGATGGGTCCGGCGGCACTTCGAGTTGCTGGCCGAGCGACTCGGCGCGTCCAACAGGCTCACCGTCGGCATTGCCGCCGCCCGCCGCGGCTGGATCTGACCTTGCAACTTGCGGAACGCGACCGCTTCGCCCTTCTCCGTGATCAAGCCGTCCCAGATCATCGACGTAAGCCGATAGAGACCCTACGGCTCACGTCCGGGAAGGGACCACCTTGAACACAAGAGTGAAGCTGGGACGGCTGGTCGCGGTATTCGCCGCGGTCGTCGTCGGGGGCGGCGTCATCACACCCACGTCCGCCAGCGCCATTCCTCCCAACTTCGACCATGTCGTCTACTGGAACGACGTCCTACTGGACGCCTTCCGCACCAGCAACGGCCCACCCACCACGTTGTCCCGCGCCGGCGCGATGATGCACCTGGCCATGTACGACACCTCGATCTCCATGGGCGGAACCGGGCGCCCTACATCGCGAAGGTGTCCCCGATCCCCAACTTCAGTTACGACCGCGACACCAACCTCGACGTCGCCGCGTACGACGTACTCCGGACGCTGTTCCCCGCCCAGGCCAGCTACTTCACCGCCAGGTTCAACGACGCCCGGCAGGCCGACCCGCCGATCGGCGAGCCGGGACCCGAGGGGTGGAGCAGCAGCATCGGCGAGACGGCCGCACACAACATCATCAACGCCCGTGCGAACGACGGCTCGACCAACAACGCCGGGTACACCGCCAGCAACACCGCCGGGCAGTGGCGGCCAACCGGTTCCGGCGCGGCCGTCGGCCCCAACTGGGGTTTGGTGAAACCCTTCGCCCTGACGTCCGGCTCCCAGTTCCGCCCACCGCTGCCCGGGGGCTTCGGCACGGTGTCCGCGATGCTGACCAGCAGCGCCTACGCCGCCCAGGTCAACGAGGTGAAGAGGCTGGGCTCGGCCACCGCGCCACTGACCGACCGAAACGCCGACCAGACGCAGCAGGCCTTCTTCTGGGCCAACGACGTGAGTGGCACCTACAAGCCGCCGGGTCAACTCTTCGAGCACACCCAGATCGTCGCCAGCCAGCGGACCACCGACACCCCGCGACTCTTCGCCCTCGTCGCGATGGCCATGGCCGACGTCGCCATCGCCTCCTGGGACGCCAAATACAACACCAGCATCGACCTGTGGCGACCGGAGACGGCGATCGCCGAGCCGCAGAGCGACGGCAACGCGGCCACCGTTCCCAACGCCGCCTGGCGCCCGCTCTCCGTCGACCGCAACGGCACCCGGTTCTCCCCGCCGTTCCCGGCGTACATCTCGGGCCACGCCAGCTTCGCCGGCGCTTGGGCGGGTGTCATGAAGCGGTACTACGGCACCGATGCGATCGGATTCGTCGCGACCACCGAGGACCCGAACGCGGTGGGCGTCACCCGTTCGTTCACCAGTTTCAGCGCCGCAGCGACCGAGAACGCCCGCAGCCGCATCTACCTGGGCGTGCACTACCAGTGGGACGCAGACGCGGGCCTGAGCACCGGTGACGCGGTGGCCAACCGGGTCTTCAACACCTACCTGCGCTAGATCCGATCGGCGGCGTCCGGGTCGACGGTCCACGGACCGTCGACCCGGACCCTCGTGTCGGTAGGGGACAACCCGGGCTTCTCCCTGTTCAATACGACCACCGGGGTCGTCAGCGGCAACCGGGTCCTAGGCTGTCTGCCATGACCGACCAGCGCGGCGGAGCCGTCGACGAGTCCTGTGTCCTCACCGAGGGGCCGTGGACGCACCGCTTCGTCGGCGCCAACGGCAGCCGGTTCCATGTGGTCGAGGCCGGCACCGGCCCGATGGTGCTCTTCCTGCACGGCTTTCCGGAGCACTGGTGGGCGTGGCACCAGATGCTCCCGGCGATCGCCGACGCCGGCTTCCGGGCGGTCGCCGTCGACCTGCGCGGTTACGGCGCCAGCGACAAACCACCCCGGGGGTACGACGGATACACCCTCGCCGCCGACATCGCCGGGTTGATCCGCGCGCTCGGTGAACGGTCGACGACGATCGTCGGCAGCGGCCTCGGCGGCATGGTGGCCTGGACGGTGGCCTCGTTCCACCCGTCCCTGGTCCGCCGGCTCGTGGTGCTGGGGGCGCCGCATCCGCTGCGGCTGCGCACCGCCACCTTCGCCGACCCGCGCGGGCAGTTCGCCGCCTCCACGCTGGCGCTGAAGTTCCAGCTACCGCGCTACGAGCACGTGCTGACCCGGGACGGCGCGGCGGCCATCGGGGAGATCCTGCACCGCTGGGGCGGGCCGCGCTGGGTGGCCGGGTCGGAGTTCGAGGCGTACGCCGAGCGGTGTCGGGAGGCGATGTGCATCCCGCAGGCCGCGTTCTGTGCCCTGGAGGGGTACCGCTGGGCGTTCCGCTCGCTGCTGCGGTTGCACGGCTACCGGTTCGTCCGCCTCATGCAGAAGCCGCTGTCCACTCCGACCCTGCAATTGCACGGCGCGCTGGACGTCGCCTCCCTGCCGCGCACCGCCCTGGGCTCCGGCCGCTACGTCGTCGCCCCGTACGAGTGGCGGCTGCTCGACGGGGTGGGGCACTTCCCGCACCTGGAGGCACCGGAGCTGGTGCTCGGCGAAATCCTGCGCTGGGCCAAGACCTGACCGGTCAGACCCGCTGCTCCCGCAGGTCGGTGACCTCGGCGGCCGGCGCCCAGCCCTGGTAGACGCCGAAGTCGAAGACCTCCAGCCGCATGGCCTCCGCCACCGGCCAGCGGCCACCGGTGTATTCGACCCGCAGCCAGGCGTCGTGCTCGCCGAGCACGATGAACGGCTGCCCCTGCCACGTGCAGGTGGTGCGCACGTACGCCAGATCCTCGATCTCGCTCGCCGGCAGCACCCGGACGTACCGGCCCGCGCGGACCTCCTCGAAGCCCTCGCCCGGCTCGGGCTGGTAGAGGCGGATGTTGTCGCCGTCCGGGCTGGCCTGGTATTCCCGACCCTGCCAACGGGCCACGTAACCGTCGCGCATCACGCCTCCCCGACCCGTCGCCAGACCACCGCGTCGGTGTCGAGCTCCGCGATGACCCGCTCGGTGCCGTCCGCACCGACCCGCCACAGCTGCGCGCCGTGCGGGAGGCGCGCGCTGTCCACCTTGAACTCGGCCACCACGTCGCTGCTCTCACCCGGGGCGAAGCCGTTGCCCCGGAACGGCGGGCGCTCGATGACCCAGCCCTCCATGGCCCGCATCGCCGCCTCGTTCTGACCGCCGTACGGGATCCGATAGAGGCTCGGCCGGTGCGCCGGCCAGCGCAGCACGTAGATCTCCTTGGCGTCGCGGGAGAACGGGGATCCGGCGTAGCTGAGGCCGAGCGCGTCGTGCACCTGAGCCGGCGTGGTCAGGTGCGCCAGCTCACCTGCCCGGTGCACGAAGCCGGAGACCCGGTCGTAGCCCCGATCCAGGTAGTAGGCGAGCTGGCTGGGCGCGATCGCCTTCTGCATGACCGTCGGTCGGGTCGGGTCGACGGCCGCTGGAGCGTACCGGGGGCGGGCGGCGGGCTCCGCCACGGCCGGCGCTTCCTCCTGGTCCACCTCCAGGTCGTCACCGAGCCCGACCTCGGCAGCCCAGTTGGCCAACGCGATGATCTGCTCCCCGGGCAACTTGGCACCGACCGGGGTGCCCGGGTTGACGGCGAACGACCAGTCTTCGTCCGGCCAGCGCCGGATCAGTTGGGCGAACTTCACCCGGACCGTGTCGACGTCACCCTCGAAGTGGTCGGCGAGGCGCTCCGGCGACGTGTAGACCACCACGTACGTCTCGCCGTCGAGTTGTGCCGTACGCCAGACGAAGCCCGCATCGCCGGGGCGGCTTCCCCGCAGCGATTCGGGTGCCGCCGGCAGCAGGACCCGGGCCAGCAGCAGGGTGGAAAGGAACGTGTCGGTGCTGCCGGAGCCGGCGGCGCCGAGCAGGTCCTCCTCGACCGTGTTGGCCGGGTCGAACTCGACCACCGCCGGTTCGTCGGCCGGCGGGCGCTGCCCATCGCCGGTGGTGGCGCTCTCGCTGGTCGGGTCCGCGCTGGCCACGCCAACCGACGGGCTGTCGGTGTCGGCGCGCTCGGCACCGGCCGGATCGCCGGCGCGGGCGTCGGCGTGGACACCGCTCACGTCGCCGGCCTCCGCCGGACCTGCGGGGCGCGGGGTGGACGGGCTCGTGGCGGGCTGCGCGGGGACGAACGACGCCGGACCGGACGGGCGGGGACCGGCTGACGACGGCTCGAACAGACCCGGCCCGGAGTGCGTCGTGCCGAAGGGTGGCGGGGCGGTCTCGGCGGGGCGGGGCCCTCGGGGAGGGCCGGCCGGGCCGCTGGTCTCGACCGGGTCGGTGAGGTCGCGGGACTCGATGATGGTGCCCTCGATGACGATGGGCGTGAAGCCGCGGCGTGGTGCGGGCGGACTGGAGACCGGTTCCGCGGCCGACACCTCCTCCACCGGGGCGAACCGGTTCGGCAGGTCGCGTGGGATCGCCTGGGTCTCGTCCGCCGGCGGGCTCGGCCGCGCCGACGACCGGGTCGGCGGGGACTCACCGGTCGTCCGGAAGGCGCGGGTGACCTCCTCCGCCGCCGGGTCGGGCCGGCGGGGAGGCAGCGGCTGGGTGACTTCCTCACCGGACGCCGGTGCGCGTACCCCTCGGGACGTGCCGAGGTCGCCCACCGGCTGCCGAAGTGGCCGGGTGGCGTCCGGATCCGCCATCGGGAAGGCGCGGGTCGCGGTCTCGTCGGCGGGCCCGTCGGCCGGACGGCGGCGTGGGAACGGCTGGCTGCCGGGCCCGAAGCGCGTCGGTGGTGCCGCCCGGTCCCCGGGGCGGCCCCCACTCGCGTTCGGGTCGGCTGCCCGGTCCCGGACGGGGGTCGGTTCGAAGAAGGAACGTCGAGCGGCCTGGGGACCGCCGTTGCCGTTGCCCCCGGTCAGGCCGTCGTCGCCCGGCCGGTCCGCCGCCGGCCAGCCCGCGCCGAACCTCGACTGGTCGGTGGTGGGACGTTCGACGGGCGTCAACGGTGCGAACCGGGACGGCCGAGCGGAGCGGGGAAGGGCACCGGTGCCCGGCAGGCCGGGTCGCGGCGGCTCGGTCGGGTGGCGCTGACCGGCGGCCGGCAGGTCCTCCTCGCCGGGTCGGCGGGACGGATCAGCGGTGCCGGGCGTCCCGGACGCCGGGGCAGCGACCCGAGGCGACACACCCTGCGAGGGCCTCCGAGGGGAGACCGGAGCAGACGGGACCGCAGCAGGCGGCACGGCGGCGAGCGGACTCGGGGCGAGCGGACTCGGGGCAGGCTGAACCGGGGCAGGCCGGCCTGGGGCAGCCGGAGCCGGCGGGACCGGCTCGGACCCGGGCGACGAGGTACCCACCCCGGAGGGTCGACCAGCGGCTGGCGCGGTGTCCCGGCCGGGCGGGCCCGTCCGGGTGCGGGCGAGGGTTTCGACCCGCTCCAGGCGGGCGCGGGCACCCATGGCGCGGCCGGGCAGTCGCACGTCGCCCCGGGAGAGTTGAGCCACGAACCAGGCCGGCAGGTAGCCCTCGACCGGCAGACCGGGGTTGACGGCGAGCCACCACTCGTGGTTTGGCCATCCGACCGCGAGATCGGTGAAGGGGACACGACGGTTGCTGCCGGGGTGATCGCCGAGGCAGGCCCGCAGTGCGGCCGCGGAGGTGAAGGCCAGGACGTGGGTCCGGCCGCCGGTGGTCCAGGTGCCCCAGCCTGCGGCTGGCTGGCCGGGTTGCGTCGGGGCGGCGACCGGCAACAGCAGATCGGTGCGGGACAGGAGTCGGAAGTAAAGCTCCTGGTCATTGGCGCGCAGCGCGTCGCGCATCGCCACCTCGGCCTCCGTGGCCGGCTCCCATGCGGTCACGGCCACCTCCCCTTCCGAGAACAGGCCACAGGTATCGCGTACAACCTACAAGGTGGTATCAAGATCACAATTGCTGGCCGTCGGCGGCCTGCCGGGGCGCGGATGAGGCGATAACATCCCGTACCGGAGCCGACACGATACGGAGGCTGTCGATGTCCCGATCGATCGCGCGCCCGGTCCTCGCAGGTCTGGCCGCCAGCCTGTTGACCGTACCGGCCCTCCCGACCGTCGCCGCCGCCGCCGGGCTCCGTGCGGCACCGGCCTGTGCGACCCCGCTCGCCCCGGCCCGGCCGGTCACGGCCGCGCCCTGGCCACAGCAACGGTACGACCCCGCCCGGCTCGCGCCCCTGGCCACCGGCGCCGGGGTGACCGTCGCGGTGGTCGACTCCGGGGTGGACCGGGCGCACCCCCAACTGGCCGACCGCGTGCTGGCCGGCACCGACCTGCTCGACCCCGGCGGGGACGGCAGTCGGGACTGCGCCGGGCACGGCACCGGCGTGGCGAGCATCATCGCGGCGACACCCCGCGCAGGGGTCGCCTTCCAGGGTCTCGCACCGGATGCCCGGATCCTGCCGGTGCGGGTGAGTGAGCAGCAGGTGGTGCAGGGGCGGGAATCGGGGCGAACGGTCAGCGCTGGCGAGTTCGCGCAGGCCATCCGCTGGGCCGTCGACCACGACGCCGACGTGGTGAACCTGTCCGTGGTGCTGTACGCGGACGACCCGGAGGTCCGCTCGGCCGTGCGGTACGCGGTCGACCGGGACGTGGTGCTGGTGGCCGCAGCCGGCAACCTGCACGACAGCGGTGACCCCCAACCGTTTCCCGCTGGCTATGACGGGGTGCTCGGCGTGGGGGCGATCGGGGCGGACGGTGGACGGGCGACGTTCTCGCAGACCGGCGCGTACGTCGACCTGGTCGCACCGGGCAGCGAGGTGCTGACCGCCGCCCCCGGCGCTGGCCACCATCAGGTCGAGGGCACCAGCTACGCGGCACCCTTCGTGGCCGCCACCGCCGCGTTGCTGCGCCAGTATCGACCGGAGCTGACCGCGGCCCAGGTGGCGGAGCGGATCATCGCCACCGCCGATCCGGCTCCCGGCGCTGGCCACGGCGGCGGGTACGGCGCCGGCGTGCTGAACCCGTACCGGGCGGTCACCGAGACCAGCGGCAGCCGTGCGGGCGACCCTCGACCGGTCACCGCGCTCGCCGACGACCGGCCCGACCCGGCGATGCTGGCCCACCGGGCCCGACGGGCGACGGCACGGGACCGAGCACTGCTGGTCGGCGCGGTGGTCGGCACGACGGCAGCCACCGTGGTGCTGCTCGCCCTGGTGCTGCCCCGTGGTGCCCGTCGACGCTGGCGCCCGGCCGGCCAGGCCTGACCCGGTCAGCCCACCGCCCTGGCCGCAGCGCGGCGGCGGCCGGGGCACCGACCTGGACATGGTCAGCGCTCCCGGCCCACCGCGCTCACTGGAACAGCCCGGTGTTCTTCTTCTCGGTGTCCAGATAGTCGTTGGCGGAGTCGCCCACCGCCAGCTTGATGTCACGCAGCATCGCCTGGAGGTCCTGAGAGGCGGAGCGCCACCGCGCCTGCCGCTGCTCGTAGGCCTCGCGGGCCTCGCCCGTCCAGCTCGCCACCAGCGGAGCGGCATCCCGCTCAAGCTGACCGAGTTGCGAGTCGAGCCTGTTCAGGGCCTTGTGGATGTCGGCGCCGGCCTGCTGAAGCGCGGCGAAGTTGACGACCAGCACACCATGGTCCATCGGATTTCCTTCCCGGGCGGGATCAGAGCGGCAGCTGGATGCCGCCGCGGTTGGTGCCGGCTACCCGGCTGGCCACCTCGTCGTCGGAGGCGTCGTACTGCCGGCCGGCGGTACGGATCGCGCCGGCGGTCTCCCGCAGCGCCCGGTGCAATGCCGCCTGGTCCTGTGACCACTGCTGCTTGACCTGCTCGAACGATCGGCCGCCTGCGCCACGCCAGGCCTGCTGCAACACCTCCAGCTCGGCCAGCAGGCCGGTCAGCATGGACTGCAACGACTGGTCCACCTGCTCGAACTTCGCGGCGGTCTGTTGCATCACCGCGGCTTCTGCCTGCGTCTGGGACACCCCGATGTCACCTCGTCTCTCTGATCGCGCGTGGCCCTCGAACGCGCCCGCCCTGGGGGCGCGTCGTTCGCTTGGCCCGGTCGTCGAGCACTGAGACACGGGTCAGCGACGAACTTCGTGGCTGACGGTAGCGATCCCGTAGCAGTTCTGCTACCCCCCGCCTCTCCCCTGTGGACAACCACGGCAGCCATCGGTCACTTACGATGTGCTGCAGCCACGTCGCGGCGCGTGACGGGCCGTCCGAGGGCGGCCGACCGCCCGACGCGGTCCCGACTGGTCGAGGAGGCGCGGTGCCGGCGATCACCACCGGAGGGCCGCACCCGGCGACACCGGTCGGGCCGGGGCCGGGCGCCGCTCCCCGGGCGATCGGGCCGGGCCAACCCGCCGACCGCAGCCCGGGCCCGGCCGATCAGCGCGCACCGCGTCGCCGCTCGCCGTTCGGCCGCTGGGCGTCGCCCAATCCGGGCACCGGCACAGGGGTGCGGGCCGGTCAACTGGTCGCCGCGCAGGTCGCGGGGGCGCTCGTCCTCACCGCCCTGGGCCGACCCGCACCGGTCACCGCGGCCGCCGCACTGGTCGCCGTGCTGCTGGTGGCCGTCGCCGTGCTCCGGGTCCGGGGCCGGTGGCTCTTCGAGTGGCTGGGCACCGCCGCCGGGCATCTGACCCGTCGTCGGGAGCTGACCGCGCCGGCCGGAGCGGCCGACCTGCTCGACCTCGTCGCTCCGGGCACCGTCGTCCACTCGACCGAGCTGACCGGCGGGCCTGCGGCAGTGCTGGAGGACACCGAGGGCATGGTGGTGCTCCTGGAACTCGGGGACCCCGGCGATCTGCTCGGCGACGCGTCCCGGGCCATCCCGGCGCCCTCCGCGTTGCTGCCCCAGACCGGGCCGGACGCGCCCCCGCTGCGGGTGCAACTGCTGTTCAGTGGAGCACCGGCACCGGTGCCGGCCGCGGGTGGCACCGTCGGGACGTCGTACCGGCAGCTCACCGACGGGCGGCTCGCCGGGCGGGAACGAGCGGTGCTGGCGGTGCGAGTGCTGCGCGTCGACGGTTGGTCCGAGGAGGACCTTCGCCGGGTGCTCGCCGGCACCGTACGCCGGATCGTCCGCCGGCTCGGGTCGCTGACCGCGCGGCCGCTCGGCGTGCCGGCGGCGCTGCGTGTCCTGGGCGAGCTGGCCCATCACGACGGCGACCGGGTCCGGGAGTCCTGGCCGGCGCTCCGGTCCGGCACCCTGGTCCAGGCCACCTTCCGGCTGATCCGGTGGCCGGACGGAACGGGTGCACGGCGGCTGGTGCCCCGGCTGCTCGCGCTCCCGGCAACCGCGACGACGGTGTCGATCTCCGCAGGGCCGGCACCGGTCACCGCCGCCGCCGGGGTGCCGACCGAGCTGACCGTGCGCCTGGCCGCTCAGACGGCGACCGAGCTGACCGCGGCGACCGAGGCCCTGGAGCGCCTGGTGAGCGACCTGGGTGGGGAGCTGCGGCGGCTCGACGGCGCACACCTGGGCGGGCTTGCCGCCACGCTGCCGTTGGCGCTGACCACCCGGGAAGCTCAGCCCCGCCCCGCACTGGACGACTGGGATCTCACTCTGGGCGATGCCGGAATGATGGTCGGCACGAATCGGCACGGCGGGGCGGTCACCGTCCGACTGTTCCGGCCGGAGAGCACCCGGGTGCTGCTGGTCGGCGGGGTGCGCGCCGCCCAGCTGGTGGCCCTGCGCGCCCTGGCGCTCGGCGCGCTGGTGGTCGTGCAGACCTCCCGACCGCGCGTCTGGGAGCCGTTCGTCCGGGGAGTGGGCGCACCGGGCGGGACGATCCCGTTGATCCCACCCGGTCGACCGGTGGCCGACGGGGTGGGCAGCGCGCTGCGCCCGTTGCTGCTGGTCGTCGACGCCGGGCCGGTGCCGGCCGACGCCGAGCCGGGCCCGCCGTGGCGCGCCACTCTGGTGGTACGCGACGAGCTGACCCCGGCGGACGTGGACGCGTTGAGCCGGGCCGACCTGGCGCTGCTGCAACCACTGAGCGTCACCGAGGCGGCGCTGGCCGGCACCGCGCTGGGGCTGGGTGGGTCGGCCGAGTGGTTGACCCGGATCCGGGACGACATGGTGGCCGTGGTCAACCGGCGGGCGCTGCGCTGGGCACTGCTCTCCCCCACGCCGATCGAGTCGCAACTGATCGGGCGTCCGGCTCGCGGCTGATCCACCGTGGTGGTCAACTGGCGGGTTACGTCGGTGCGTGGTCCGTGGCACGATCCCCGCCATGGGTTTTCTGAAAGGTCTGCTGATTCGGCTGGCCAGCACAGCGCTGGCTTTCTGGCTGGCCACACTCCTCATTCCGGGCATCTCCCTGGAGTCGAACTCCGCTGGCGAGACGGTGACCACGCTGCTCCTGGTGGCGGTGATCTTCGGCGTGGTCAACGCGGTTCTCCAGCCGCTCATCAAGACGGTCGGCTGCGGCTTCTATCTGCTGACCCTCGGTCTCATCGCGCTGGTGGTGAACGGGCTGCTGTTCCTGCTCACCAGCTGGATCGCCGACCAGGCCGGGCTGCCGTTCACCGTGGACGGTTTCTGGCCGGCCGCCGTGCTCGGTGCCCTCTTCGTGAGCATCGTGACCTGGATCCTGGGCGCCGTCCTCGACCGGGACTGACCGCCGACCGCACCGGCCCGCCCCGGGCTCCGGCCGGGGCCCGGGCAGGCCGGTGACCAGAGTTCGGGAATTGGCCGGCACGGGTCCCCACCTGGGCGGTTAGCGTCGCATCGTGTTCACGCTGACCCGCACCGACGGCTATCTGCTCAGCACCGACCCGGCTCTGCTCGACCTGGGCCTGGTGCACCACTGGTTGTCCACCGACGCGTACTGGGCACTCGGACGTGACCGGGCCACCGTCGACCGGGCGTTCGCCGGCTCCTTGCCGTTCGGCGTCTACCGGCCTGAGGACGGCCGCCAGGTCGCGGTGGCCCGGGTGGTCACCGACCGGGCCACCTTCGCCTGGCTCTGCGACGTGTACGTCGACCGCGCCGCCCGTGGTCGCGGTTTGGGCGGGTGGTTGGCCAGCGCGGCCCGCGACCACCTGGACGAGCTGGGCGTACGCCGGATCCTGCTGGCCACGAACGACGCACACCAGGTGTACGCGCAGGTGGGCTTCACGCCGCTCGACGTGCCGGAGCGGTGGATGAACCTCGACCGGCGGATCCCGGTGACCCCGGTCACCGGAAAGGAACAAAGCGACGGTACGCCCCTTACGGTGGAGGCGTGACGCCTCTCCGCCTGGGATACCTCTACGGCCTCGGCGCGTACCTGCTCTGGGGTTTCTTCCCGCTCTACCTCAAGCTGCTGCGGCCGGCCGGCCCGCTGGAGATCCTGGCCCACCGGATCGTCTGGTCGGTGGTGTTCGTGGCCCTGCTGCTGGCCGCTCTGCGCAACGTCGGCTTCCTGCGGGCGCTGCTGCGTCGACCCTGGGCGATGGCCGGGATGGTCGCCGCCGCCGCGCTGATCGCTGTCAACTGGGGCACCTACATCTACGGTGTCAATTCCGACCGGGTGGTGGAGACGGCGCTCGGCTACTTCATCAACCCGCTGGTCGTGGTGCTGCTCGGCGTGACGGTGCTGCGGGAGCGGCTACGCCCGGCGCAGTGGGTGGCGCTGGCGATCGGCGCGTCGGCGGTCGCGGTGCTCGCCGTGGACTACGGCCGGTTGCCGTGGCTGGCGTTGACCCTGGCGTTCAGCTTCGCCGGCTACGGCCTGGTCAAGAAGCGGCTGGGGCTGCCGCCCGCGGAGGGGCTCTTCGTCGAGTCGGCGGTGCTGGCGCTGCCGGCGCTGGGTTATCTCGGCTGGCTGATGGCGAGAGCCGACTCGACGTTCGGGCACGTCTCGGCCGGACACACCGCGCTGCTGGTGCTGGCCGGTGCGGCCACGGCGATCCCGCTGCTGATGTTCGCCGGGGCGGCCAACCGGCTGCCGCTGAGCAGCCTCGGCATGATCCAGTACCTGGCACCGATCCTCCAGCTCGGCTGCGGCGTGCTGATCTTCCACGAACCGATGCCACCGGCCCGCCTCGCCGGCTTCGCGCTGGTCTGGCTCGCCCTGATCGTCTTCACCGCCGACGCGGTCCGCAACTCCCGCCGCACCCGGGCCCAGGCCCGGATCCTGGAACCCGTTCCCACCCCCTGACCGCCCATGCCCAGACGGCCGGTCAGGGCACCGCGTAGGTGAGCAGCGGTGTGCCGTCGGCTCGTTGCAGCTCCACGCTGACCAGCTCGGCGTCGGTGAACCTGGTGGCGCCGGTGAACTGGAGGGCGTCGCCGGGGGCCGCCAGCCAGGAGCCGATCTGCTCACTGGCGCCGTTCGGGCCGTGCGCCACCAGCCGGAACGGGTACGCCTTGCCATAGCTCGTCCGCGCGTCGTACCCGCACCGCATGGTCACCGCCGTGCCCCACTTGGTGCCGGACAACCCGATGTCGGCGTGCACCGGCCCGGCGGTGGCCACCGGTCGCATGGCGACCATCGACACCTGCGTGGCCGGGGCGCTGGTCTGCGCCACGGGAGGTCCGGACGGGCCGGTGGGTCGGGGCAGCACCACGGCAGTGCCCACACCGACCATCAGGGCCAGCCCGGCAGCGGCCAGTGTGGTCAGCGCGTACCGTCGGCGGTCCGCGGAGCGGTCCCTCCTGCGGCGACGCCTGGCCTCCTCGATCAGCGCGGGCACCCGGGGCGGGGCTGGCGGCGGCAGGATCTGCTCCAACCCCGCCGGGTCGAGACGCCCCAGCAACCCGGGCAGGACGGCGATCTCGGCGACCGCCTCCCGGCAGGAGGCGCAGCCGGAGAGGTGCCGCTCGTAGGCCGCCCGCTCGGCGGGGGCCAAGGCGCCCAGCACGTACGCGCCATCGTCGTACGCGAACTCGCACTGCGTCATCCCGTCACCCCCATCTCGGCCAGCACCAACCGTAGAGACCGCAGCGCGTAGTGGGTGCGGGACTTCACGGTCCCCGGCGGTACGCCCAGCCGGGATGCCGCCTCGGCCACCGACCGCCCCTGGTAGAAGCACTCGACCAGCACCTCGCGGTGGGTCGGGCTGAGCCGGTTCAGCGCCTCGGCGACGGTCCACGCCTCCACCGCCCGTTCGGCCTCGTCGATCACGTCCGGCGGTTCGGGCAGATCGTCGGTGAACACCTCGCCGACCCGGGTGGACCGCCGCCGCCAGGCGTCGATGGCCAGGTTGCGGGCGGTGGTGAACAACCAGGACCGCACCGAACCGCGCTGCGGGTCGAGGGATTCCGGATGTCGCCAGGCTCGCAGCAGCGTCTCCTGCACCAGGTCCTCGGCGCGCTGCCGGTCCCCGTTGACCAGCCGGAGGGCATGGGCGTACAGCGCCTCCGCGTGCTCGTCGTGCAGCGCGCGCAGCAGTTGGGCGTCGTGGTCGCTGATGGCGGTCTCCTCGCTTCCGGCGCGCGTCCGGCGGTGCGTTCGCTCGGGAATACGTGCCGTCACGCCGATCGGTTCAGCCCGAGGTCAGACCGGTTGCGTGCCGGTTGCCGCCCGCGAAGGTGTTCATGGAGGCTTCTCCCATGAGCGACCGCCCCCGGATGCTCCCCCTGTTAACCGGCACCCGCCATGGCACCCGCGTCTCGGCGGCGGCCCGGTGGGCAGCTGACGTTGCTCAGGCGGTCCGGCGCTGGGCCGCCGCGAGAGGCCCTCTCCCAGCCTGGGAGAGGGCCTCTCATGCGTGGGTGGGTCAGTTGTCGGAGGCGATGCCGTCGGCGACGCTGCGGGCCACGGTGAGCAGTTTGGCGCGCACCACCCGGGCGGAGGTCATCATTTCGCTGGCCGGCAACGCGCAGGCCAGCACGACGCGGCGTTCCATGTCCTTGTCCGGCGCGACGAGCACCGCCGCGCAGGCCACCCCCTGACGGAACTGGCCCATCTCCAACTGCATGCCACGCCGGTCGCCGGCGGCCAGGTCGGCCTCGAACGTCTCGGTGGTGGTCAACGTGGCCGTGGTGAACGGGCGCATGCCGTATTCGCGCAGGTAGCGGTTGCGCTGGTCGACAGTGAGGGTGGCGAGCAGCGACTTGCCCAGGGCCGTCGCGTGCGCCCCCTCGTCGAAGCCAGGGACCAGGTCCTCCAGGTAGGGCGACCGGTGCCCCTCGGCGACCGCCGTGAGGGCCACCTGACCGCCGACGAAGCGACCCAGGTAGTGGCTGTAGCCGGTGTCCAGTGCGGCCCGCCGCAGCGTCTCACCGACCGCTGGCGGGCCCCGGAACGCGGTCACCAGCTCCCGGTACCGGTCGGCCACCTCCAACCCCACGATGTACGTGCCGTCCTCGCGACGGATCACGTAGCCCTCGTAGGCCAGGGTGCGGACCAGGTGGTAGGTCGTGGCCACGGTCAGCTCGCACCGTCGAGCGATCTGCTTGACGGTCAGGCCTTTCGGGGCGCGACCGACCGACTCCAGCACCCGCAGCGCTCGGGACACGCTGCGGATCAGGTCCGAAGGTTCTGCCAAGGGGTCGCGCACAACCACCTCCGCCGCCGGGGACTTACACCATATGAAAAACAGGCCCGGTGCGAAATGCCTGTTCGGGTCGAGGATGCCAGATCACCATCCACTCGTTGTGCCCCGACCGTCACCAGGAGTGGCCTGAGCGAGTCTCACGTAGGTTTGCCGGACGATGACCAACAACGCCATCACCTCCGACCCGACCGTCGCCCCCTCCCACCCGATCAGGGCGAGCGCCGGCGCAGTGGCCACCACCGTGGCCTGCGTACTCCCCGTCTTCCTGCTCGGTGGTCTCGCCGTGCAGATGGGCAGGGACCTCGACTTCTCCCCGGCCGGCCTCGGCCTGGCCGTGTCCGTCTACTTCGGGGTCAGCGCGCTGGCCTCGGTGCCCTCCGGCCGCCTCGTCGAGCGGTACGGAGCGGCCCCGGTGGCCCGCTGCGGCATCGTGCTGGCCGCCGGGTCGATGCTGGCCGTGGCGGCCTTCGCCCGCTCGTACCCGGTGCTGGTCGGGTTGCTGGCGCTCAGCGCCGCCGCGAACGCGCTCGGCCAGTTGGCCAGCAACGCCGCGCTGGCCCAGCACGTGCCGGCCCGACGGCAGGGGCTGTCGTTCGGCGTCAAGCAGGCCGCCATCCCGGTCTCCACACTGCTGGCCGGGGCGGCGGTGCCCACCATCGCGCTGACCGTCGGCTGGCGCTGGGCGTTCGTGGCGGCGGCCGTGGTCGCGACGATGACGCTGGCCGCCGTACCCCGGCAGGTGCCCCTGCGGGCGCGGCGGGCCGGCGCGACGCGCGCTGGCCGGGCCACTGCGGCGTTGGTGGTGGTCGGCGCGGCGGCGACGTTGGCCGCTGCCGCAGCGAACGCGCTGGGCACCTTCCTGGTGGACTCCGCGGCGGCCCGGGGCATGTCGCCGGGCCTCGCCGGCCTCACCCTGACGCTGGGCAGTGCGATCTGCATGACCGCGCGGGTGGGTGCCGGCTGGCTCGCCGACCGCCGCGTCACCGGTCACGTCGCCGTCATCGCCGCGATGCTGGTCGTCGGTGCGGCCGGACTGGGCCTGCTCGCGTTGACCGGCCCGGTGCCGCTGGTGGCCGGCGTGGTGCTCGGCTTCGGCCTGGGTTGGGCCTGGCCCGGCCTGATGACGTTCGCGGTGGTCCGACTCCACCCGCAGTCACCGGCCGCCGCCACCTCGATCACCCAGACCGGGGTGTACGCGGGCGGCTGCCTCGGCCCGTTGACCCTCGGCCCACTGGCCGCCCACCTCGGCTATCCGGCCATGTGGACCGCCTCGGCGGTGTCCATGCTGCTCGCGGCCGTCCTCATGCTCTGCGGTGGCCGCCTGTTGACCCGCGTCACCAGTGCGGCGAGCCGGGGTGACGATCAGCTGGTGCGGTCGGCGATGTAGTCGCAGAGCGATTCGAGGGCGTGCCGGGACGGGCCCTCGGGCAGCGGGGCGAGGCGCGCACGGGCGTCCTCGGCGTAACTGCGCACGGTCTCCCGGGCGCGCTTGAGCGCGGGGCTCTCGCGCAGCAGACCCAATGCCTCGGCGTGCAGCGCGTCGTCGGTCAGCGGGCCGGTCGCCAGGATCTCCCGCAGTCGCACCGAGGACGCGTCGGAGTCGTCCGCCGCGCGGGCGTAGAGCACCGGCAGGGTCGGGACGCCCTCGCGCAGGTCCGTGCCGGGCGTCTTGCCCGACTGCACCGACTCGGAGGCGATGTCGAGCAGGTCGTCGGAGAGTTGGAAGGCGACGCCGATCGTCTCGCCGTATCCGGCGAGGGCCTCCACGTGCTCGGCCGGTGCGCCACCGAACATGCCGCCGAAGCGTGCCGACGTGGCGATCAGCGAGCCGGTCTTGTCGGCGATCACGTTGAGATAGTGGGTCACCGGGTCGTCATCGGCGCGCGGCCCGACCGTCTCCGCGATCTGGCCGTGCACCAGCCGGGCGAAGGTGCGCGCCTGCAACCGGACCGCCTCGGGGCCCAGGTCGGCGGCGATGTCCGCCGCACGGGCGAAGAGATAGTCGCCGACCAGGATCGCGACCGAGTTAGTCCAGCGGGAGTTCGCGCTGGGCGCGCCCCGGCGGACGGCGGCCTCGTCCATCACGTCGTCGTGGTAGAGGGTGGCGAGGTGAGTGAGCTCCATCACCACGGCGGCCGGAACGACCTGCGCACCGGTGGGATCACCGAACTGGGCACCGAGCGCCACCAGCAGCGGCCGGAAACGCTTGCCGCCGGCCTCCAGGAGGTGCCGGGCGGCCTCGGTGACGAACGGGTCGGCGCTGGAGACACTGGCCCGCAGCTCGACCTCGACCGTCTCCAGCAGACCCAACACGGACGCCTCGACGCGGGGATCGGCGAGATTGAGGCCGAGCGCGCCGAACTGACTCGTGCTCGCCCGACCCCGCCGACCGCCGGAGCCGGAGGCACCTGAACGCTCGCCCGCCGGATTCACCACACCATCAACCATGCCACACCCGTTCGACCTGCTCCGGGTCGGGGATACGCACCGGGGGCCGGCACGTGAACACGAGCCGGCCCCCGGTGGTCGATCCTTCGGTCATCGCACGAATTCGGCAGCTCCGGTGGCCAGATCGAGCAGCGGCGCCGGGGCGATGCCCAGCACCAGAGTGGCCAGCACGCCGATCATCAGGGCGGCGGAGGTGAGCCCGCCGGGCACCATGACGGTCGGGGTGGACTCGCCCGGCTCGGAGAGCCACATCATCACCACGACCCGCAGGTACGGGAACGCCAGCACCATGCTGGTCAGCACACCGGCGATCACCAGCCAGGCCTGACCACCCTCCAGGGCCGGCCCGAAGATGGCGAACTTGCTGGTGAAGCCGCTGGTCAGCGGAATACCGGCGAAGGCCAGCAGGATGAAGGTGAACAGCCCGGCGAAGAACGGCGACCGCCGACCCAGCCCGGCCCAGCGGGACAGGTGGGTGGCCTCCCCGTCGGCGTCCCGCACCAGGGTCACCACCGCGAACGCGGCCAGCACCGAGAAGCCGTACGCGACCAGGTAGAACATCGTGCCGGAGAGCCCGTCGCGGCTCGGTGCCAGCACGCCGACCAGCAGGTAGCCGGCGTTGGCGATCGAGGAGTACGCGAGCAGCCGCTTGATGTCGGTCTGGGTGACCGCGAGCACTGCACCGATCAGCATGGTCAGCACCGCCACCGCGCCGAGGACCGGGGTGAAGTCCCAGGAGGCGTCGGTGAACGCGACGTGGAAGACGCGCAGCAGGGCACCGAACGCGGCGACCTTGGTGCAGGCCGCCATGAAGCCGGTGACCGGGGTCGGCGCGCCCTGGTACACGTCCGGGGTCCAGACGTGGAACGGCGCCGCCGCGGCCTTGAAGAGCAGACCGATCGAGAGCAGTGCCATGCCGGCGAAGAGCAGCACCTTGCTGGCCGGGGACTCGCTCACCGCAGCGTGGATGGTGGCGAAGTCGACGCCGGCCGTCCGGCCCGGGATGCCCGAGGTGAAGCCGTAGATCAGGGCCACGCCGAACAGGAAGAACGCGGAGGCGTACGCGCCGAGCAGGAAGTACTTCATCGCCGCCTCCTGGCTCAGCAGACGCCGGCGACGGGCCAGCGCGCAGAGCAGGTAGAGCGGAAGGGAGAAGACCTCCAGCGCGATGAACATGGTCAGCAGGTCGTTCGCCGCCACGAAGATCAGCATGCCGCCGATCGCGAACGTGGTGAGCGGGTAGACCTCGGTGAGGCCGTTGCGCCCCTCGGCCTGCCGCCGGTCGTCGGCCGACTCGGCGGTCACCGCGGCCTGGGCGACGAACGCCCCGCCCCGCTCGACCGAGCGGTCGCCGATCAGCAGCAGCGCCATCGCGGCCAGCACCAGGATCGCGCCCTGGAGGAACAGCGTCGGCCCGTCGATCGCGAGCGCCTGGCCGGCGGTGATGATCCGCTCATCGGAGTTGAGGACCACCATGGTCAGCGCGGCGAGCACCGCGAGCAGCGCAAGCGTCAGCTGCACCACGTGCCGCCAACGACGAGGCACCAGCGCCTCGACGAGCACGCCGAGCAACGCCGTGCCCAGCATGATCAGGATCGGGGAGATCGCCGCGTAGTCGATCGACGGCAGTTTCAGCTCGGTCACTTTGCCGCCTCCTGGACGGTGCCGCCCACGGACGGCGCCGGGTCGGTTCTGCCGATGTCGTCCATGGTCGCCTGGACGGCCGGGTTGATCACGTCAGTGACCGGCTTGGGGAAGAAGCCGAGCAGCACGATCAGCGCGATCAGTGGGGCGACCACGACCTTCTCGCGCAGGTTGAGGTCCTTGCGCATCCCGTCGACCTCGGTGAGAGCCGGGTTGAGCGTGCCCTGGGTGGTGCGCTGCACCATCCACAGCACGTACGCGGCGGCCAGGATGATGCCGAGCGTGGCGATGATCGCGACCGGCTTGTTCACCGTGAAGGTGCCGATCAGCACCAGGAACTCGGAGATGAACGGCGCCGTGCCGGGCAGTGCGAGCGAGGCGAGACCGGCGAAGAAGAGCACACCGGCGAGCACCGGAACCAACTTGCCGGCGCCGCCGAAGTCGCTGATCAACGACGAGCCGCGCCGGCTGATCAGCATGCCCACCACCAGGAAGAGCAGACCGGTGGCGAGCCCGTGGTTGAGCATGTAGAGCACCGCGCCGGTGCCGGCCTGGGTGGTGAAGGCGAAGATGCCCACCCCGATGAAGCCGAAGTGCGCGATCGAGGTGTACGACACCAGCCGCTTGAGGTCGTTCTGCCCGACCGCCAGCAGCGCTGCGTAGACGATGCCGATCACACCCAGCGCCAGCGCCCACGGCGCGAACCACTTCGACGCCTCCGGGAACAGCGGCAGGCAGTAGCGCAGGATGCCGAACGTGCCGACCTTGTCCAGCACACCGACCAGCAGTGCCGCCGCTCCCGCCGGGGCCGCACCACCGGCGTCGGGCAGCCAGGTGTGGAACGGGAAGAACGGCGCCTTGATGGCGAACGCGAGGAAGAAGCCGAGGAACAGCCACCGCTCGGTGCCGGTGCTGATGTCGACCTGGGACAGCGCCTGCCAGTCGAAGGTCTTGCCGCCGACCACCCACAGGCCGATCACGGCGGCCAGCATGAACAGACCGCCGACCAGCGAGTAGAGGAAGAACTTCACCGCCGCGTACTGCCGCTGGTGGCCGCCGTAGCTGCCGATCAGGAAGTACATCGGGACCAGCATGACCTCGAAGAACACGTAGAACAGGAAGACGTCGGCGGCCGCGAAGACACCGATCATCGTGCACTCGAGGACCAGCAGCAGCGCGAAGTAGACGGGCACCGACCGCTTCGACGACTCCGCGTCGTGCCAGGAGGCCAGGATCACCAACGGCACCAGCACCGCGATCAGCATCAGCATCACCAGCGCGATGCCGTCGGCGGCGAAGGTGAAGCTGACGCCCCAGTTCGGGATCCACGAGTACGACTCGCGGAACTGGAACCGGTCACCGCCTGCGTTGAAGCTGACCCACATCACCACCGAGAGCACCAGCACGAGCAGCGACCAGGCGAACGCCACCTGCTTGGCCAGCTCCGGCCGGTGGCGCGGCAGGAAGGCCACCACCAGGGCGCCCACCAGCGGCGCCACGGTGAGCACCGAGAGGAACGGGAAGTTGGACATTATGCGGCCTTACCTCCGTCGTCACTGCGTGGTCCGCCGGCGGGGGCGGCCGGGAACAGGTCGATCACGCCAACCACCCGGCCTGCACCGCCAGGAACGCCGCCATCACCAGCAGCGCACCGGCCAGGATCGAGGTGGCGTACGAGCGGACGAAGCCGGTCTGCATCCGCCGGAGCCGACCCGAGCCACCGCCGACCGCGGCGGCAAGCCCGTTGACCAGCCCGTCGATGCCCCGGTTGTCGAGGTACACCAGCGCTCGGGTGAGGAAGATGCCCGGCTTCTCGAAGACGGCCTCGTTGACCGCGTCGGTGTAGAGGTTGCGCCGGGCGGCGGTGACCAGCACCCCGGCCGGCTGCGGCGCGGTGGCCGTCCCGGCCCGGAACAGGAACCAGGCGAGCCCGGCACCGAGCACGGTGACCAGCAGCGACAGGGTGGTGATGACGGCGTGCGAGAGGACCGCCTCGTGCTCCCCGTGCTCGCCGCCCAGGCCGGCGGTGGCCGTCAGCCAGTCCGGAACGGACGTGGAGAGCAGGAAGCCGGCACCAACAGAGCCGACCGCCAGCAGGATCAGCGGGATGGTCATCAGCTTCGGCGACTCGTGCGGGTGCTCGATGTCCTCGGTCCACCGCTGCGGCCCATGGAACGTGAGCACGAACAGTCGGGTCATGTAGAACGCGGTCAGTCCGGCACCGAGCAGCGCCGCACCGCCGAAGAGCCAGGCGGTCCAGTCCTCCCGCTCGAAGGCGGCCACGATGATCGGCTCCTTGGAGAAGAAGCCAGAGAACGGGAACATGCCGATGATCGCCAGCCAGCCCATCATGAAGGTCAGCCAGGTGATCTTCATGTGCTTCGAGAGGCCACCGAAGCGGCGGATGTCGACCTGGTCCTTCATGCCGTGCATCACCGAGCCGGCGCCCAGGAACATGTTGGCCTTGAAGAAGCCGTGCGCCAGCAGGTGCACGATGGCCAGCGCGTACGCCCCACCGCCCAGGCCGACGCCGAGGAACATGTAGCCGATCTGACTCACCGTCGACCAGGCGAGCACCCGCTTGATGTCGTCCTTGGCCGCGCCGATGATGCAGCCGATCAGCAGCGTGAGCGCGCCGACGCTGACCACCACGAGCTGGAGCGTCGAGTTGGCGGAGAAGATCGGGTTGGACCGGGCGATCAGGTAGACGCCCGCGGTGACCATGGTGGCCGCGTGGATGAGCGCCGACACCGGGGTCGGGCCCTCCATCGCGTCCGGCAACCACGCCTGCAGCGGGAACTGACCGGACTTGCCGGCCGCACCGAGCAACAGCAACAGGCCGAGGACCAGCACGGTGGTGCCGGTCAGCGCGCCGACGCCGTTGAACACCTCGTCGTACTGGGTGGTGCCCAGGGTGGCGAACATGATGAAGATGCCGATGGCCAGGCCGGCGTCGCCGACCCGGTTCATCAGGAACGCCTTCTTGCCGGCGGTGGCCGCGCTCGGCCGCTCGGTCCAGAAGGAGATCAGCAGGTACGACGCCAGACCGACGCCCTCCCAGCCGAAGTAGAGCATCACGTAGTTGTTGCCGAGCACCAACAGCAGCATCGCCGCGACGAACAGGTTGAAGTACGCGAAGAACCGCCGACGACCCGCGTCGTGCGCCATGTACTCGACCGCGTACAGGTGGATCAGGAAGCCCACCCCGGTGATCAGCAGCACGAAGACCGCGGCCAGCGGGTCGAACAGCAGGCCGAAGTCGACGCGCAGGTCACCGACCGCGATGAAGTCCCAGAGGCTCAGCTCGACCGACTTGTTCTCCAGGCCACGCAGCTGGAAGAAGAAGGACAGGCCGAGCACGAAGGCGGCGCCGATGGCGGCAACACCCAACCAGTGCCCCCAGCGGTCGGCCCGCCGGCCGAGCAGCAGCAGGATGGCCGCGCTGAGCAGCGGGATCGCCACCAGCAGCCAGACGCCCCCGAGCAGCCCCGTGGCCTGGGCGTATTCCACAGTCTCTTCCACCGGTGGACCCCTCTAGTACTTGAGCAGGTTGGCGTCGTCGACACTCGCCGAGCGTCGCGTCCGGAAGATGGACATGATGATCGCGAGCCCGACCACGACCTCGGCCGCCGCCACCACCATCACGAAGAACGCCATGATCTGGCCGTTGAGGTCACCGTTGATCCGGCTGAAGGTGACCAGCGTCAGGTTGGCGGCGTTGAGCATCAGCTCCACGCACATGAACAGCACGATCGCGTTGCGCCGGATCAGCACCCCGGCTGCGCCGATGGTGAAGAGCACCGCGGCGAGGACGAGGTAGTAGGTCGGCTCGACCGAGAAGAACGTTCCCATTACTTGGTTTGCCTTCCGTTCGCGACTGCGGGGCTCCGCTCCGCTGCACTCCTCGCGCTCACCGGTCCGTCCCCTTCAGCGAGGTCTCCTCGGCGGTCAGCTCGCGCTGCGGAAGGATCGCCGGGGTGCTGCGGTCGGTCAGGCGGCCGTCGGGCAGCCGGGCCGGGGTGGCCACCGAGGACGAGGTCGCGAAGACGCCGGGGCCCGGCTTCGGCCCGGGGTAGTTGCCCGGGGCGAAGCGTGCCTTCATGGTCGACACCTGGTCGACCTTGTCCTGCTTACGCCGCTCCACGTGGGCCAGCACCATGGCACCGACCGCCGCAGTGATCAGCAGCGCCGAGGTCAGCTCGAACGCGAAGACGTACTTGGTGAACAACAGCCGGGCGATGCCTTGCACGTTCCCCTCGGCGTTGACCTGCTCCAGGCCGACCGGGTTGGTCCGGTCCAGCGCCTGGTAAAGGCCGGTGCCGACCAGGCCGGCGAAGCCCAGGCCGAGCACGATCGCGGCGACGCGCTGGCCGCGCAGCGTCTCGATCAGGGAGTCCGTGGAGTCCCGACCGACCAGCATCAGCACGAAGAGGAACAGCATCATGATCGCGCCGGTGTAGACGATGATCTGCACCATGCCGATGAACGGACCGGCCTGGAGGACGTAGAACACGCCCAGGCAGAGCATGGTCAGCACCAGCCACAGCGCCGAGTGCACGGCGTTGCGCGCGGCCACCATCCCGATTCCGCCGAGCAGCGCGAGCGGGGCGAGGATCCAGAAGGTGACCGCCTCGCCGGTGGAGACCGAACCCGCCGCGGCGAGCACCGTAGACGTGGTCATGCTTCCTCTCCCTTGCCGGCAGCCGCGCGCTGGGCGGCCTGCTCGGCGCCCGGGAACGTCACGCCCGGGTGCTCCTCGACCTGGTAGCGGCCGGGACCCATCGGGGACCTCTCCGCACCGGCGGAGGTGCCCGGGTTGTCCAGCGCGCCGACGTAGTAGTCCTTCTCGCTGTCACCCAGCCGCATCGGGTGCGGAGGCTGCTCCATGCCCTCCAGCAACGGCGCGAGCAACTGCTCCTTGGTGAAGATGAGGTCCTGCCGGTTGTCCCGGGCCAGCTCGTACTCGTTGCTCATGGTGAGCGAACGGGTCGGGCAGGCCTCGATGCACAGCCCACAGAAGATGCAGCGGGCGTAGTTGATCTGGTAGATGCTGGCGTACCGCTCACCCGGCGAGAAGCGCTGCTCGTCGGTGTTGTCGCCACCCTCCACGTAGATCGCGTCCGCCGGGCAGGCCCAGGCGCACAGCTCGCAGCCGATGCACTTCTCCAGGCCGTCCGGGTGCCGGTTGAGGATGTGCCGCCCGTGGTAGCGCGGCGCCGACACCGGCGGCTTGAACGGGTAGTCGGTCGTGACGACCTTCCTGAACATGTGCGAGAAGGTGACACCGAATCCCTTGAACGTTCCGGTGATCGCGCCCACGTCACACCTCCCTGGAGTCCGAGCCGGCAACGATGTTGGCCGGCTCCCGCTCGGCGACCACGCGCGTGATGCGCGGGCTCGGTGGTACCTGAAGATCCATCGGTGGCAGCGGGAAGCTCCCGTACGGCCGGTTGTCGACCTGTTCCTGAGTTGTCGGCTTCGGCTGCGGCCGGCGGCTGGGCCAGAACAGCGTGGCGATCAGCAGCAGGCCGGCGGGGATGCCGACCGCGATGACCTTGCCGCGGGTGTCCCAGTCCTCGATGGAACGCAGGCCCGACAGGACCAGGATCCAGACCAGGTTGATCGGCAGCAGCACCTTCCAACCGAGGCGCATGAACTGGTCGTAGCGCAGCCGGGGCAGCGTGCCGCGCAGCCAGACGAAGACGAAGACCAGCGCGATCACCTTGCCGAAGAACCAGAGCATCGGCCACCAACCGGAGTTGGCGCCCTCCCAGATGGTGATCGGCCAGGGTGCCCGCCAACCGCCCAGGAACAGCGTGGTGGTGACCGCGGACATGGTCACCATCGCGACGTACTCGCTGAGCATGAAGAGCGCGAACTTCAGCGAGCTGTATTCCGTCATGAAGCCGGCGACCAGCTCGGACTCGGCCTCGGGCAGGTCGAACGGCGCCCGGTTGGTCTCACCCACCGTGGCGATGAAGAAGATGATGAAGCTGGGCAGCAGCAGGATCGCGTACCAGCCCGGCGCTGGGATCTCGGTGCCCATGATGGTCAGCCGCGTGGCGTCGCCCTGAGCGGCGACGATCCCGCTGGTGCTCATCGTGCCGGCGGTCATGAAGACCGCCACGATGCTCAGGCCCATGGCGACCTCGTAGGAGATCATCTGGGCGCTCGACCGCAGACCACCGAGCAGCGGGTACGTCGAGCCGGAGGCCCAACCACCCAGCACGATGCCGTAGACGCCCATCGACGAGCAGGCGAGCAGCAGCAGCACCGCCACCGGCACGTCGGTGACCTGCAACGGCGTGTGGTGACCGAAGATGCTCACCATCGGGCCGAAGGGCACCACCGACAGCGCGGTGACCGCACAGATCACCGAGATGGTCGGGGCGAAGAAGTAGACGACCTTGTCGGCCGCCTTCGGCAGGATGTCCTCCTTGAAGGCCATCTTCAGGCCGTCGGCGAGGGTCTGCAGCAGGCCGAACGGGCCGACCTGGTTGGGGCCGGGCCGCACCTGCATGTAACCGACCACGCGCCGCTCGAACCAGACACCGAGCAGGGTGGCCAGCAGACCGAAGGCGAACGCGAAGACGATCTTGCCGAGAACCAGCCACCACGGATCCCGGCCGAAGTCGGCAAGCGTCGGATCCTGGGCCAGGATTGACGAAGTCACTGGTTACCCCCGGAGTTGAGGAGCGGACCCGGGAGCCCGGTCTCGTCGGCCGCCACCCGCCCGGCCGGGATGGCCGTGCTCGGTGCGGGAACGGAGATCCGGACGACAGTGCCGGACGTCGCCCCGAGGCTGCGTCGCACGGTCGAGCCGGGTGAGTTGGTCGGCAACCAGACCACGCCGTCCGGCATTTCGGTGAGCTCCGCCGGCAGGGTCAGTGCCCCCCGGTCGGTGCCGACCGTGACCGCGTCGCCGTCGGCTACACCGAGCGCCTCGGCGGTGCCCTTACCCAGCCGGACCACCGGCGGGCGGGCGGTGCCCGCGAGGTTCTCGTCGCCTTCGGTCAGGCTGCCGAGGTCCACCAGTTGGTGCCAGGTGGCCAGCACGGCCTCCCCGGCAGCCGGGTGCGGCACCCGGCCCGGCGCCACCGACGGTGCGGACGGCCGGGACGTACGCGTCGCCGGCAGCGTGCCCAGCTCACGACGCACGCTCGGCACATCCGCCGTGCCGAGCCGCACGTCGAGCAGTGCGGCCAGCGCGTCGAGCACCCGACCGTCGGTCATCGCGGCGGTGTTCAGCACGGCCTCGAACGGGCGCAGCCGACCCTCCCAGTCCAGGAAGCTGCCGGCCTTCTCGACCACCGGGGCGACCGGCAGCACCACGTTCGCCCGCCGGGTCACCGCGCTGGCGCGCAGCTCCAGGCTGACCAGGAACGGCACCGCGTCCAGGGCGGCCTCGGCCAGTCGCGGGTCGGCCAGGTCGGCCGGGTCGACGCCGCCGACGACCAGCGCGCCGAGTTGCCCGTTGGCCGCCGCGGTGAGGATGCCGTCGGTGTCCCGCCCGGCCTGGCTCGGGATCACCCCGGCCGGGATGTCCCACGCCTCACCCAGCTCGGCGCGGGCGGCCGGCTCGGTGACCAGCCGTCCACCGGGGAGCAGGTTGGGCAGGCAGCCCGCGTCGACAGCGCCGCGGTCACCCGCGCGCCGCGGCACCCACACCAGCTTCGCGCCGGTACGCCGCGCCACGTCCGCCGCTGCGGAGAGCCCGCCCGGCACAGTGGCCAGTCGCTCGCCGACGATCAGGATCGCGCCCGGTGCGCTCAGCGCCTCGGCGACCGTGGCGTGCTCGGCGAGCACGCTGGCCTCCTCGCCCGGCACGACCCGGGCCAGCTTGGCGCCGAGCTTCTCCAGGCCGCGGGTGGCGAACGGCGCCAACGCGTACACCGTCAGGGTCTTCTTCAGGTACGCCTTGCGCAGCCGCAGGAAGAGGATCGGGCACTCCTCCTCCGGCTCCAGGCCGACCAGCACCACCGCCGGCGCGTTCTCCACGTCGGTGTAGGTGACATCGGTGACCCCGGCAACGGAGCTGGCCAGGAAGTCGGCCTCCTCGCGGGAGACCGGCCGGGCCCGGAAGTCGATGTCGTTGGTGGTAAGGGCGACCCGGGCGAACTTCGCGTACGCGTACGCGTCCTCGACGGTCAGCCGGCCGCCGGTGAGCACCGCCGTGCCCTGCCCGCTCTCCCGAGCAGTGTGCAGGCCCTCGGCGGCCACGGTGAGCGCCTCGCTCCAGGACGCCTCGCGCAGCTCACCGGTGTGCTCGTCGCGGACCAGCGGGGTGGTCAACCGGTCGGCGGCCCGGGTGTACTGGAAACCCCACCGGCCCTTGTCGCAGTTCCACTCCTCGTTGACCTGCGGCTCGTCGCCGGCCAGCCGGCGCAGCACCTTGCCGCGGCGCCAGTCGGTGCGCTGCCCGCAGCCGGCCGAGCAGTGCTCGCAGACGCTCGGGCTGGACACCAGGTCGAACGGGCGGGCCCGGAAGCGGTACTGCGCACCGGTCAGCGCCCCCACCGGGCAGATCTGCACGGTGTTGCCGGAGAAGTAGGAGTTGAACGGGACGTCACCGGCGTCGCCCTCTTCGCCGTACGCGTCGTCCCGGTAGATGTTGATCTCCTCGGCGGACGACCGGCCCATCAGGTCGATGAACTTGTCGCCGGCGATCTCCTCGGAGAACCGGGTGCACCGCTGACAGAGCACGCACCGCTCGCGGTCCAGCAGCACCTGGCTGCTGATCGCCATCGGCTTCTCGTACTCCCGCTTGTGCTCGTGGAAGCGCGAGTCGGTGCGGCCGGTGGACATCGCCTGGTTCTGGAGCGGGCACTCACCGCCCTTGTCACACATCGGGCAGTCCAGCGGGTGGTTGAGCAGCAGCAGCTCCATCACCCCCTCCTGCGCCTTCTTGGCCACCGGGGAGGTGATCTGCGTACGCACGACCATGCCGTCGGCGACGGTCTGGGTGCAGGAGGCCACCGGCTTGCGCTGGCCCTCCACCTCGACCAGGCACTGCCGGCACGCGCCGGCCGGGGCCAGCAGCGGGTGGTCGCAGAACCGGGGGATCTCGGTGCCCATCTGCTCGGCGACCCGGATCAGCAACGTCCCCTTGGGGGCGGTGACCTCGACGCCGTCGATGGTGAGCGTGACGGTCTCGGTCTGCTTTGCTACGTCGGTCACAGTGCTTGCCTTTCGCTCGCGACTGCGGGGCTCGCTCCGCTCACTCCTCGCGCTCGCATCAGTGAGCTCCAACTAGCTGCTTGTCCGACAGCTTCGGCGCGGTACGTCCCTCGATGTAGTCGAGGTAGTCCTGCTTGAAGTACTTCAGTGACGAGGTCACCGAGCTGGTCGCGCCGTCACCCAGGCCGCAGAACGAGCGGCCGAGGATGTTGTCGCAGGTGTCCAGCAGGGTGTCCAGGTCTTCGTGAGTGCCCTGACCTGCGAGGATCCGCCGGTAGACCCGAACCATCCAGTAGTTGCCCTCGCGGCACGGGGTGCACTTGCCGCACGACTCGTGGTGGTAGAACTCCAGCCACCGGTACGTCGCGTAGACCGGGCAGTCCTGGTCGGAGAAGATCTGGGTGGCCGTGGTGCCCAGGATCGAGCCGGCCGCCGCCACCCCCTCGAAGTCCAGTGGCACGTCCAGGTGCTCGGCGGCGAGCAGCGGGGTGGACGAGCCACCCGGGGTCCAGAACCGCAGGTTGTGCCCAGGCTGCATGCCACCGGCCAGCTCCAGCAGCTCGCGCAGCGTGACACCCATCGAGCACTCGTACTGGCCCGGGTTGACGATCCGACCGGACAGCGAATAGATCATCGGCCCGGAGGACTTCTCGGTGCCCATGCTCTTCCACCAGTCGGCCCCGCCGAGCACGATCGGCGGCACGCTGGCGATGGTGCCGACGTTGTTCACCACCGTCGGGCTCGCGTACAGGCCGTGGGTGGCCGGGAACGGCGGGCGCAGCCGGGGCTGCCCCCGGAAGCCTTCCAGCGAGTCCAGCAGCGCCGTCTCCTCGCCGCAGATGTACGCCCGGCGCCGGAGTGCACCACCAGCTCCAGGTCGTAGCCGCTGCGCAGGATGTTCCGGCCGAGGTAGCCCTTGTCGTACGCCTCCTGGACCGCGTTGCGCAGCCGACGCGCGGCGTGCACCGCCTCGCCCCGGATGTAGATGTAGGCGCGGTTGGCCCGGATCGCGTAAGACGCGATGATCACGCCCTCGACCAGCGCGTGCGGGTCGTGGGTCATCAGCGGCAGGTCCTTGCAGGTGCCCGGCTCGCCCTCGTCGGCGTTGACCACCAGGTAGTGCGGCTTGCCGTCGCCCTGCGGGATGAAGCCCCACTTGAGACCGGTGGGGAAGCCGGCACCACCCCGGCCGCGCAGCCCCGAGTCCTTGATCAGCTGGATCAGGTCGTCCGGGTGGGCCTTGAGCGCCTTGCGCAGTGCGGCGTAGCCGTCCAGTTGCTCGTACGTGCCGATACGCCAGGCGTCCGGCGACAGCCAGCGCTTGGTCAGCACCGGCGTCAGCTTGGCCACGGTCTCCGGGCGGGGAGTGGTCACTTCTGGGCCCCCGTTTCGTTCGCGTCCGCCGGCCCGGCGCCGTCGGCGTCCGTGCCAGCCTTCGCTTCGGTGAGGTTGCGCTCCTGCGCCCCGGCCTCGTCGCCGGCGGGCTTGCCGTCACCGGCCGGCGCGTTGGCCGCCACACCGGCGGCCTCGGCCGACCGTGCGTCGCCAGCCTCGGGCGCGGTGCCGGTGCCGTCCGTCGGGACCTTGGTGCCAGGGGCGTCCGGCACCGCCGTGCCCGCGTCCGGCTGCCGGGTCTCGGCGGTACGCACCTGCGGCGACTTGTCGTCCGGTGCTTTCACGTCCCGCGTGGTGCTGCCACTGGCGTCTGCCGGCTTCGCCGGCCCGGTGGCCTCTGCCGGCTTCGCCGGCTCGCCGACCCCGGCCGCCCCCGTCGGGGCGGACGCCCCGTCGCCGCCCTTGACCGGTGCCGCGCTGGCCTCGACGGGCGCCGGCTTGGCGGCCTCCGCCTTCGCCTTCGCCTCAGCGGCGGCCTTGTCGGCCTCGGCCTTGCTGCGGATCGGGGTGTTCGGGTCGAAGCCCGGCACCGAGACGCCGTGCTCCTGCGCCAACCGCAGCCCGCGCAGGGTGGGCTCACCCGGCCCACCGTCGGCGACCGCGCCCTCGCGCTCGTCGGCGAAACCGGCGAGCTGCACCGCCATTTCCTTGAGGGTGCAGAGCCGGGCACCGCGGGTCGGCATCGGCCGCCCGCCCGCCCGCAGCTCGTCGACGACACCGACCGCTGTGGACGCGTCCACGCCGTCGAAGAAGTCGTAGTTGACAGTCATCACCGGGCCGTAGTCGCACGCCGCCAGGCACTCGGCGTGCTCCAGCGTGATGGTGCCGTCGGCGGTCGTCTCGTCGTGCCCGACGCCCAGGTGCTCGGACAGGGTGTCGTAGACCTCCTGGCCACCGAGCACGTTGCACATGGTGTTGGTGCAGACGCTGACCAGGAAGTCACCGGTCGGCTTGCGCTTGTACATCGTGTAGAAGGTCGCCACCGCGCCGACCTGGGCCTTGTTCAGCCCCAGGACCTCGGCGCAGAACGTGACCCCGGCCGGGGAGACGTACCCCTCCTCGGCCTGCACCAGGTGCAGCAGCGGCAGCAACGCCGAGCGGGACCGGTCCGCCGGGTAGCGGGCGATGATCTCGCGCGCCCGCTCCCGGGTCTCGTCAGTGAAAACACTCATCGGTCACAACCACCCATCACCGGGTCCAACGAGGCGCCGCCGGCGATCACGTCGGCGATCAGACCGCCCTCGGCCATCGCCGGGAGGGCCTGGAGGTTGACGAAGCTGGGCTCGCGGTAGTGCACCCGGTACGGCCGGGTGCCACCGTCGGAGACCGCGTGCACGCCCAACTCGCCCCGGGGAGCCTCGATCGCGACGTACACCTGGCCCGGCGGAACCCGGAAGCCCTCGGTCACCAGCTTGAAGTGGTGGATCAGCGACTCCATCGACTGACCCATGATCTTCGCGACGTGCTCCAGCGAGTTGCCCATGCCGTCCACACCGATGGCCAGCTGCGCCGGCCAGGCGATCTTGCGGTCGGCGACCATCACCGGACCCGGGCGGAGCCGGTCCAGGGCCTGCTCGACCAGCTTCATCGACTCCCGGATCTCGGCGAGCCGGACCTGGTAGCGGCCCCACACGTCACCGTCGGGGTGGGTCGGCACGTCGAACTCGTAGTTCTCGTAACCGCAGTACGGCATGGTCTTGCGCAGGTCCCAGGCGAGACCGGCGGAGCGCAGCACCGGCCCGGTGATGCCGAGGGCCACGCAGCCGGTCACGTCCAGCACCGCGACGTTCTTCGTCCGCTCGGTCCAGATCGGCTGGCCGGAGAGCAGATCCTCGTACTCCTTGAGCTTCTTCGGCATCATCTTGAGGAACTCGCGGATCTTGACGATCGCCTCGTCCGGCACGTCCTGCGCCACACCGCCCGGCCGGACGTACGCGTGGTTCATCCGCAGACCGGTGATGGTCTCGAAGATGTCGAGGATGTACTCCCGCTCGCGGAAGCCGTACAGCATGATCGAGATCGCGCCCAGCTCCATGCCGGTGGTGGCCAGCCAGACCAGGTGCGACGAGATCCGGTTGAGCTCCATCATCAGCACGCGGATGGTGGTGGCCCGCTCGGTGATGTCGTCGGTGATGCCGAGCAGCTTCTCGACGGCGAGGGCGTAGGCCGTCTCGTTGAAGATCGGGGCGAGGTAGTCCATCCGGGTCA
Source organism: Micromonospora sp. MGP-C2 (assembly GCF_057766525.1). Lineage (NCBI taxonomy): Bacteria > Bacillati > Actinomycetota > Actinomycetes > Micromonosporales > Micromonosporaceae > Micromonospora > Micromonospora sp. MGP-C2. Next base: position 4,647,557 of record NZ_JBYMEN010000002.1, on the reverse strand, counting down.
CGAACGTCGAGCCCTGAACCCAGTTGCGGTATTCGAGGTTCTTCTCGATGCCGGTGTGCAGGTAGCCGACGACGGAACGGGCCTCGCGGACCGTCTCGCCCTCCAGCTCCAGGATCAGCCGCAGCACCCCGTGCGTGGACGGGTGCTGCGGACCCATGTTGACGATGATCCGCTCGTCGTTGATCGGGTCGGTGCCCGAGACGATGGTGTCCCAGTCCCCACCGGTGACGGTGAAGACCCGGCCCTCGTCGGTCTCGCGCTCGCTGGCGTAGTTCGACGTCGTCACTGGTACGACCTCCGCTCGTTCGGCGGCTGGATCTCCGCGCCCTTGTACTCGACGGGCACACCGCCGAGCGGGTAGTCCTTGCGCTGCGGGTGGCCCTCCCAGTCGTCCGGCATGAGGATCCTGGTCAGGTTGGGGTGGCCGTCGAAGACGATGCCGAACATGTCGTACGCCTCGCGCTCCTGCCAGTCCGCCGTCGGGTAGATGGCGGTCACGCTGGGCAGGTGCGGTGCCTCGACGGAGACCGCGGCCTCCAGCCGGACCCGCCGGCGGTACGTCATCGAGGTGAGCAGGTAGACCACGTGCAGCCGCCGCTCGTCGGCGCCCAGGTAGTCCGCGCCGGACACCGACGAGCACAGCTCGAACCGCAGCGCCAGGTCGTCGCGCATCACCTGGCAGACCTCGGCGATCCGTTCCGGGCGGATGTGCAGCGTCAGCTCACCCCGGTCGACCACGACCTTCTCGATCGCGTCGCCGAAGGCCGGGTACGCCTCCTCCAACGCGTCGCGGACCTCGTCGAAGTAGCTCCCGTACGGACGGGACGCCTCCTCGATGGGCTGGCGCTGGCGGACCAGGCCGCCGTAGCCGGACACGTCGCCGGTGCCCTGGTTGCCGAACATCCCACGCCCGGCCGGGCTGGCCGGCGGGAACTCGGCGGGGGCACCACTGGTGGCGCCGGCCGGCACCACCGGCAGCGGTACGCCGCCGTCGTTGGGCTTGTCCGTGGGTGACGTCATTTGGGGCCTGCCTGCGGGTGGAGGTGGTTCTGAGCGTTCATCCAGTTCTCGATCCGCAACTGCTCCTCGCGGCCCTCGCGGACCGCCCGGGTCCACTCGGCACGCCGGGCCTTGTCGCTGCGGTACGAGGAGGGCATCGAGCCGTAGGGCACGACCGGAACGTCGCCGCGCTCCTGGCGGGCAGCCAGCATCTTGCGGCCGTTCGGGCCCAGCGGCTCATACATGATCTTCTCGCGGAGCTTGAGGATCGCGTCGATGAGCATCTCCGGCCGGGGCGGGCAGCCCGGCAGGTACATGTCGACCGGCACCACGTGGTCGACGCCCTGCACGATCGCATAGTTGTTGAACATGCCGCCGCTGCTGGCGCAGACGCCCATCGAGAGCACCCAGCGGGGCTCGGCCATCTGGTCGTAGATCTGGCGCAGAACCGGGGCCATCTTCTGACTCACCCGGCCGGCCACGATCATCAGGTCGGCCTGCCGGGGCGACGCCCGGAAGACCTCCATGCCCCAGCGGCCCATGTCGTAGTGCGGACCACCGGCTGCCATCATCTCGATGGCGCAGCAGGCCAGGCCGAAGGTAGCGCCCCACACGGACGACTTCCGGGACCAGTTGACCAGCTTCTCCACCGAGGTGAGCAGGACGCCGGCGGGAAGCTTCTCCTCGATGCCCATCTGACGTTCCTTCCTCAGTCCCAGTCCAGGCCGCCGCGCCGCCACACGTAGGCGTACGCAACGAAGACCGCGACGATGAACAGGACCATCTCCACGAAGCCGAAGATCGGCAGAGCGTCGAACGAGACCGCCCAGGGGTAGAGGAAGATGATCTCGATGTCGAAGACGATGAAGAGCATCGCCGTCAGGTAGAACTTGATCGGGAACCGGCCGCCGCCGACCGGCTGCGGGCTGGGCTCGATGCCGCACTCGTAAGCCTCGAGTTTGGCCTTGTTGTAGCGACGGGGACCCGCGAAGCGGGCGGCGCCGACGGAAAACAGCGAGAACGCCGCGGCGAGGGCGAACAGCCCGATGATCGGTGCGTAAGGCGAGAGCGACATCGTTTTCTCCTGCTCGTCCTTCCCTGCCCTCGGTGCTTGACGAAAATCACACTATTCACGTCCCTCGCAGTGGCAGTCGGCGGGGGTCGATCTTTGTCGGCGTCGGGGCTGTGACCAGCACCGATGCCGTCCTACTTATACGGCTGGAGCTGCCTTCGTCATCGCGTTGATGACCCGGTCCATCGCGTCCCCGCCACGCGGGTCGGTCAGGTTGGCCAACAGCTTGAGGACGAAACGCATCAGCGTCGGGTGCGGCATGCCGTGTTTGGTGGCGATCCGCATGATCTCCGGGCGGCCGATCAGTTTCACGAAGATGCCGCCCAACCGGTAGTAACCGCCGAGTCGGGCCTTCAGCTCGTTCGGGTACGCCATCAGCGCCCGCTCCCGCTCCGGGCCGGCCGGCCGGGCGAGGGCCTGGACGATGGCCTCCGCGGCCAGTTCGCCGGACTCCATCGCGTACGCGATGCCTTCGCCGTTGAACGGGTTGACCATGCCGCCCGAGTCACCGACCAGCAGCACGCCACGGGTGTAGTGCGGCACCCGGTTGAAGCCCATCGGCAGCGCGGCGCCGAGGATCGGGCCGTCGGCGTTGGTCTCGTCGGTCATCCCCCAGTCCTCGGGGGTGTTGGCGAGCCAGTCGGTGAGCAGCCGGCGGTAGTTGGTCTTGCCGAACGCCGAGGACGAGTTGAGCACGCCGAGACCGACGTTGACCCGACCGTCACCCAGGCCGAAGATCCAGCCGTACCCGGGCAGCAGGTTGTCGCCGCTGTCCTTGCTGCGCAACTCCAGCCAGGACTCCAGGTAGTTGTCGTCGTGCTTGGCCGGCGAGCGGTAGTAGCGGCGGACGGCCACGCCGATCGGCCGGTCCTCCCGCTTGGCCAGCCCGAGCGCGAGCGGGAAGCGGCCGGAGACCCCGTCCGCCGCGACGACCAGCGGGGCGTGGAAGGTGGTCGGCTCCTTACCCGGCCCGACCTCCGCCTCGACGCCGGTGACCCGGCCGTCGCCGTCGAGCACCGGGCCCAGCACGTTGACGTTGGTCCGCAGCTTGGCACCGGCGGCCACCGCCTGCCGTGCGAGCAGGTCGTCGAAGTCCAGTCTCGTACGCACCAGGCCGTAGTTGGGGAAGCTCGCGAGCTCCGGCCAGTCCAGTTCCAGGCGCACCCCGCCACCGATGACGCGCAGACCGCGGTTGTGCAGCCAGCCCGCCTCGGGCGAGGTGTCCACACCCATCCGGATGAGCTGACGGACGGCGCGCGGGGTCAACCCGTCGCCGCAGACCTTCTCCCGCGGGAACTCGGTCTTCTCCAACAACAGCACCCGTACGCCGTGCCGGGCCAGGTGGTACGCAGTAGCTGATCCACCGGGACCGGCGCCCACGACAATGACGTCGGCGTCGTGTTCCACCGGGGTCATTCGCGCCTCCTCCCGCACGCTCGTGAAATGCTTCACAAGCCAGACGGGACGAGTGTATGACCGGCGTCATACCAGCGCAGGATCAGGGGTACCTAACTCGCCGATGTGACAGTCCCCGACCGTCCACAGCAGTCAGGTGTCAGGCCGAGCTGGAGGCGTCCAGCCCCGCATCGACCCGGATTGTCTCCGGCAGATGCTCACGGAGCGCGCCACCCGCCGCCCGGTCCAGTGCCGCCAACACCTCGGCGACCACCAGCCGGACCTCCACCGGGTCGGCTCCGGCCAACGCGCGCAACTGCGCGATGAGTTCGGCCGCGTCGTCGTCGGTGGCGGCCACCGGGTCCGCCGGGTCTGCTCCGGTCATGCGATCGAGCGTACGGGGCAAAGTGGACTAAAGACCGATATTCACGAAACCTGAATAATGTCCGTGCCGTCCCGTGTCGATCGCAGACTACTCGCGGATGCCCCGATGCAGGGCAACCACACCACCGGTCAGGTTGCGCCACGCCACTCGTCCCCACCCGGCCGCGGCGATCCGCCCGGCAAGCGCGGCCTGCGCCGGCCAGGCCCGGACCGACTCGGCGAGATAGACGTACGCCTCGGGGTTGCTCGACACCGCTCGGGCGACCACCGGCAGCGACCGCATCAGGTACGACAGGTAGACCGTCCGGAAGGCCGGGTTGACCGGGGTGCTGAACTCGCAGACCACCAGTCGCCCGCCCGGTCGGGTGACCCGGGCCAGCTCACGCAGGGCCGCATCGGTGTCGTTGACGTTGCGCAGCGCGAAGGAGATGGTCACCGCGTCGAAGCTGGCATCGGCGAACGGCAACCGCAGCGCGTCGCCGGCCAGCAGCGGCACCTCGGGGCGGGCCCGCTTGCCGGCGTACAGCATGCCCAACGACAGGTCGGCGCCCACCGCGTACGCCCCGGACTGCGCCAGCTCCCGCGTCGAGACGCCGGTGCCCGCGCCCACGTCCAGCACCCGCTCACCCGGCCGCAGCCCCAGTGCCGCCCGGGTGGAGCGACGCCACGAACGATCCTGACCCAGCGAGATCACCGTGTTGGTCAGGTCGTAACGCTCCGCCACGCCGTCGAACATCGCGGCGACCTCGTGCGGCTGCTTGTCCAGACTGGCTCGCTGGCCCTGCGGGGTACGGCTCACCCCTCCACTCTGCCAGCCGGCCGACGAGCGCCGCCAGCTGGGTACGGTGCCGTCGCACGGGTACGCGAAAGGGCGGGGTGGTCGCCACCCCGCCCTCGCGTCGTGCCAGGTCCGCCGCCGTTGCGCCTCGTGTCGAAGCGCCTCGGGTCAGCGGCGCGGTGTCATCAGTCGGTCGACTTCTCGTCGCCCGGAGCGACCAGGACGACCTTGCGCCGACGGGAGAGCACCAGCAGCGCCCCGCCCACGAGCAGGATGATCGCGCCGATGCCGCCGATCAGGCCGACCTGCACACCGGTCACCGGCAACCCACCGTCGTCGGAGCCACCGCCACCGCCACCGGCGGCCGGCGAGGTGGTCGTGCCGGGGGTCGTCGTGCCGCTCGGGCTCGGCGTGCCGTCCGGCGTCGGCGTGGCGGTGGGCGTCGGGGTCGGGGTGGCCGTGGGCGTCGGGGTGGCGGTGGGGGTCGGGGACGGCTCGGTGGTCAGGTCGACGAAGACGTCGAAGATCGCCTGGTTGTCACCCTCGTCGACCTCGGTGAAGGCCTTCCGCTGGGCGCTGGTCGCCCGCTCGGGCTCCTCCTCGGGCTGACCCGTCGCCGCGTCCAGACCATGCGCGACCAGCTCACCAACACGCAGCACCGGCTGGGTGACGTTCGTGCCGACCGTCACCTTGATGTCCGCCGTGTAGTACTCACCGGGCAGGATCACCGCGCCGTCGTCCTGGCAGAGCGCCTGGGCGACGCCGCCGAAGGTCTGCACGACGCAGGTGTCCGGCAGGGTGGCGAAGGTGACTCCGGCCGGGAGCGTGAGCAGGTAGGACAGGCCGGTGGCGGTTTGACTGCCGTCGTTGTAGACCGCCCAGTCAAGTGGCACCGTCTCGCCGCGCCGGACCGGCCTGAGGTTGGGGTCGTCGCCCTGGACGCCGTTCACCACCACGTTCGCGTTGACGTCCTGCACCCAGCTGGTCAGGTCGTAGCCGGGCTTCGCGACGGTGATGTCGTGCTCGACCGTGTTGTCCTCGCGGTGGGGGTCGGCGGTGGCCGATTTGATGGTGACCACCAAGGTGCCGGCCTCACCGCGGCCACCGGTGGAGAAGATCGGGATGCCGAAGTCTTCGCTGGTGCCGGCGGGCACGTCGCCGAGCTGGCAGGTGAAGGTCCTTCCCTTCACCTGGCAACCGTCGGGCACCAAGACCCCGACCCGGCCCTTGCGCAGGTTGCTGGTGTCCACGGTGTAGCTGACGCCCTTGGCGGCGACCGTGCTCCGGGTGTTGTCGACCAGGAACTTGAAGGGCTTGGCCTTGGCCTGCGTGACGCCCTTGGCCAGCTCGTAGCTGAGCGGCACCAGTGCAAGGTCGGCCTGGTCGGCGGCCTGCGCCGGGGCGGCCACGGTGGCCAGGCCACCGGTCGCGAGCAGAGCCACAACGCCAGCGCGCGCCAGGGTCGAGCGGTGGAACGCTGTCATCAGTCCCCCGGGGGTAGGGAAGAAGAATGGTTGCGGAACGGAGCGGACGCTATCGAAGGTCGATCTCTTACGCCAGCTGGGGAGGGCGTTTTCATCCCTCCGGCCCGAGCTGGCCAGACGGTACGGGCGGGATGGTCACCCATCCCGCCCGTACCGCCTTGCGTTATATGAACGACCCTCAAGCGGGCCGATGGAGGACAGCCCACGGCCATCAGACCATCCGCCACCAGCACGGTCGCGCCGTTCTCGGCGGCCGACGGTGGCAACGGATACGAGGCGCGACGCTAGCCGTCGACGATCATCTCCACCAGCCCTTGACCGGGCAGCCTGACGCTGCGGCGACGGGGACCACCCGTACCGCCGGCACGACCCGGCAGGAGCATGAGCCTCGGTCAGCCGAACGGCCGGACGCCGACCCGCGTCAGTTGACCTCGACCAGCGGCAGGGATTTGCCCGCCCCGCCACCGGGCAGCGCGATCGAGGAGAAGTGTGAGACCACCCGCTCGTCGGTCGGGTCGTCGGCCGGCGTGTGGTGCACGGCGAGCCGGTTGTAGAGGGTGTCCCGCTGCGCGGGGATCCGGTCCGCCGAGCGGATCATGCCGATCAGCTCGTGCAGGTTGGAGCGGTGCCGGGCACCGGCGGAGGAGATGACGTTCTCCTCCAGCATGATCGAGCCGAGGTCGTCCACGCCCATGTGCAGCGAGAGCTGCCCGACGTCCTTGCCCGTGGTCAGCCAGGACGCCTGGAGGTGCGGCACGGTCTCGAAGAAGAGCCGGGCCACCGCGACCAGCCGCAGGTATTCCAGCGTGGTCGCCTGGGTGCGGCCCTTGAGGTGGTTGTTCTCCGGCTGGTACGTCCACGGGATGAAGGACCGGAAACCGCCGGTGCGGTCCTGCACGTCACGGATCATGCGCAGGTGCTCGATCCGCTCGGCGTGCGTCTCACCGGTGCCCATCATCATGGTGGCGGTCGACTCGATGCCCTGCCGGTGGGCCAGCTCCATGACCTCCAGCCAGCGCTCGCCCGACTCCTTGAGCGGCGCGATGGCCTTCCGCGGTCGCTCAGGCAGCATCTCGGCGCCGGCGCCGGCGATCGAGTCCAGACCGGCGGTCTTGATCCGGGCGATCGCCTCGTCCAGGCTCACACCGGAGACCTTCGCCATGTGCAGGATCTCGCTGGGGCCGATCGAGTGGATGACCAGCTGCGGGTACGCCTGCTTGACCGAGGAGAACAGCTCCTCGTAGTACTCCACGCCGTAGTCCGGGTGATGCCCGCCCTGGAGCATCACCTGGGTCGCGCCCAGCTCGACCGCCTCGCCGCACCGGCGCAGGATCTCCTCGGTCGGGTGGGTCCACCCTTCCTTGTGCTTGGGAGCGCGGTAGAACGCGCAGAACTTGCACGCCGTCACGCAGACGTTCGTGTAGTTGATGTTGCGGTCGATCAGGTACGTGACGACGTTGTCGGGGTAGCGCCGCCGACGCACCGCGTCCGCCGCCTCGCCCAACGCGTGGAAGGGCGCCTCGGTGTAGAGCAGCAGCGCCTCCTCGGGCGTGATCCGCCCGCCGTCCGCGCCACGCTGCAGGATGTCGTCGATCTCCCGGCTCACCGTCACGCCCCGAGCTTACGTCGCCCGCTCGGCCGGTCGGCCGATGGCTGCCGAGCTGAGTCCTCGGCAGCCATCGCCTGTGACACCGTTCACGCTGCCGGCCGAGCCCCGGCGGTGCGGCGTCGCCCCTCGGACGACGCCGCACGCCACGGTCAGAAGATGCGCGGAATACTGCTGGTCGTCCAGCCGACGCCGACGTCACTGGTGCTGGTGACGTAGAGCTTGAAGTCGGCGCTGAGGTCTCCAGTCGACCGGAAGCCGCGCAGGGCCCCACTGGCGCCCTGGCCGATCAGGTCGGCGCGCCCGTCCCCGGTGAGATCCCCCACGAGGATGCGGGGCTGGTTCGTCGTACCCCAGTTGGTGCCCACGTACGGGTACGGGCCCGGGAACAGCAGCCCGTCCCCGGTCATCGCACCCGACGACCGGTACGCCCGCAGCCGGCCGTCCGCGAGCTGGGCCACCAGGTCGGTGGTGCCGTCACCGTCGATGTCTGTCGGCAGGACCCGGGGCATCGAGGAACCCGTCCACGCGGTCCCGACCACCTTCGCGTTGAGAGTCGTCGGGAAGAGCCGCGAGCCCAGGGAGATGTTCCCGTTGGACGGGTATCCCTTCATGGAACCGTCGGCGTACTGCGCGATCAGGTCGGTCCGCCCGTCGCCGTTGAAGTCACCGGTCAGGATCCGCGGCACGGCTGTGGTGGTGAAGCCGGTGCCGACGTCCAGCGTGACTCCGCCGAACAGGCGGGCGTCGGCGGAGAGGTCACCCGTGGAGATCCAGACTCGCAAGGTGCCGTCGAGCAGTTGACCGATCAGGTCGGTTCGGCCGTCGCCGTCGAAGTCGCCCGGGATGAGCCGGGGGATCGAGCCGCTGGTGAAGGCGGTGCCGACGATCGCGGACCTTCCGCCGAAGAGCCGGAAGTCGGCGGACAGGTCGCCGGTCGACTCAAACGCGGTCAGAGTGCCGTTGCTGCTCTGCGCGATGATGTCCGTCCGGCCGTCGCCGGTGAAGTCCCCGGTGAGCACCCGAGGCCGGTTGCTCTTGCCCCAGTTCGTGCCGACATCGCGATAGGGCCCTGGGAACAGCGGAGCGGTCCCCGAGATGTCCCCACTCGACGGGTACGCCCGCAGCCGACCGTCCGCCAGCTGGGCGAGCACGTCACTGCGGCAGTCGCCGGTGAAGTCGCCCAGAATCACCACCCCGGCCTGGCCTGCCGAATCGTGGCTCGCTCCACCGGCATTACAGTTCAGGGGCGTGTTCTGGCGGATCCAGTCGGCCAGGTCGTCGACGCGGGTCTCGGTGGCGTCCCGCCGGGTCTCCGTCTCGGCGAGACAGCCGCCCTGCCAGGAGGTGGCGTGTACGGCCACCAGCTCGGGACGGCCGTTCACCACCCGCACCGCCGGCCCACCGGCGTCACCCCGGCAGGTGGTGACGGCACCCGGCTCGTTGCTGATCGCCATCGAGGCGGCCGAGACGGCCCCGACCATGACCGGCACGCCGTGCAGCTTGTCAGGCACCCACTCCGTGGCGGTGCGGCCGAAGCCGAGCGCCTGCAACGTCTCACCCGACACCGGCGCCGCCGTGGCGATCGCCACCGGAGCGACGTCGAACACCGGCAGCGTGAGCCGGATCAGCGCGAGGTCCCGGTCCGGGTGCGGCACGATGCGGTTGGCACGCTGCACCCGGCCGTTGTTCGTGGTCAGATCCAACCGGCCCACCGTCACGGTGGTCGGCAGCGAGAGGGCTCCCCCGGTCGAGCGCGGTTCCGCCACGGGGACGCAGGAACGGGCCGTCAACACCCACTGCGGCGCGACCAGCGCCCCGGAACAGGCAAGGGCGTCGCCGTAGGCGACCTTCGCGGTGAAGGCGTACGCGCTGTCGGTGACCGGGCCACCCCCGCTTGCGGCCCGGGTCGGCGCGGACCCGACCGCGCCCGCCGCCAACGCGGCGGCGAAACCGATGACGAGGGCTCTTCGCCGTCGTCGTGCCAGCTGTCTCATCAGGACTCCCGTCTCCTCCATCACGGGGCCCGGTGTCCCGGCGCCCCGACACCGTCCATGTAGGACCATGGCATGTGCGTCGTGGGCCTATGGACGGCGCATTCACCTTGCGGCGACAGAGGGAATATAGATCCTCGGAGATCACGGAACTGTCCCGCTCGGACCATGAAAACCGATTCGAAACCGGATACCATCCGGCGGACGGCACAGGGCCCGGCGAAAGAGCGCGCCGGACACCGACACGGCGGCGTTGACGACCAGGCGGTCGCCAACCCTCGCCACGGCCGAGAGCCGCGTATCAGCCGAAGCGACGAGACTCAGGCGTCGTAGTCGACAGTGAGCCTGTCGGTCGTCGGGCTCGACTGGCAGGTAAGGACGTAGCCGGCGGCCAGCTCGTCGGGCTCCAGGGCGTAGTTGCGGGCCATCGTGACGGCACCGTCCACGACCTTCGCCTTGCAGGTGGAGCAGACACCACCCTTGCAGGCGTACGGCAGCTCGCCGCGCACCTTCAGCGCGGCGTCCAGCACCCGCTCCTCGCGACCCATCGTGAAGCTCGACGAGCGGCCGTCCAGCACGATGGTCACCTCGGCCCCGGCGCCCACCCGGTCAGTGGGTCGGCGGACCGGCTCCGGCGGCGCGTCGACGTGGAACAGCTCGGTACGCACCGCCGACTCGGGAAGCCCGCGCGCGGTCAGCACATCGCGGACGTCGACCACCATGCCGTACGGGCCGCAGAGGAACCATTCCTCGACCAGGTCGCCCGGCACGATGCTGCCCAGCAACCGGCCCAGCCTCTCGGCGTCGATGCGCCCGGAGAGCAGTGGTGACTCGCCCTGCTCCCGGGAGAGGACGTGCACCAGGTGCAGCCGGGTGGGATAGCGGTCCTTCAGGTCGGCCAACTCCTCGGCGAACATCACAGTGTTCGCCGTGCGGTTGCCGTACACCAGGGTGAACGTGCTGGCGGGCTCGACGGCCAGGGCGGTCGCGACCAGCCCGAGCACCGGTGTGATGCCGGAGCCGGCGACGACCGCGCCGTAGTGGCGCACCCGGTCCGGCGCGAAGGCCGTCGTGAAGGTGCCCAGCGGCGGCAGCACCTCGACCGTGTCGCCGCCGCGCAGCGCCCCGCAGGCGAACGCCGAGAACGCGCCGCCGGGGATCTCCCGCACCCCGATCCGCAACCGGCCGTGCCGGGTCAGGTCGTCGGGGGTGGAGCAGATCGAATACGACCGGCGCACGTCCGAGCCGTCCTCAGCCACCCGCCGCACCGTGAGGTGCTGGCCCGCCCGGAACGCGAACGTGTCCCGCAACTCCTCCGGTACGGCGAACGTGACCGCCACGGAGTCGTCGGTGAGCCGGTCGACGGCCGCGACCGACAACGGGTGGAAGGCCGGCCGGCGACGGACCGGGCGGGTGATGGTGACAGTCACAGCGCCTTCAGGTGGTCGAAGGGTTCGGAGCAGGAACGGCAACGCCACAGCGCCTTGCACGCGGTGGAGCCGAACCGGCTGACCTGCTCGGTCTCCGGCGAACCGCACTGCGGGCAGCGGACCGCGAGGGTCAACGACACCACGCCGGCGGCCGGCACCGGGGCCGGCGGGGCGATCCCGGCGGCGGCGAGCTTGGCCCGCCCACCGTCGGAGATCCAGTCGGTGCTCCACGGTGGGCTGAAGACCGTGCGCACCTCGGCGTCGGCGTGGCCCGCGACCGCGAGCGCGCGGCGGATGTCGGCCCGGATCACGTCCATCGCCGGGCAGCCGGTGTAGGTCGGGGTGATGGTGACGGTGACCCGGCCACTGGCCGGATCCTCCTCGACCGCCCGCAGGATGCCCAGCTCGTCGATGGTGATCACCCGGATCTCCGGGTCCACCACCGACGCGGCCGCCTCCCTGGGGTTCACCACTGCGCTCCGGGGTGGGCGCGGTGCAGCACCTGCATTTCGGCGAGCAGGTAGGCCAGGTGCTCGGTGTGCACGCCGGTTCGTCCACCGGCCGGCGCCCAGCCGCTTCCCGGCAGGGTGAGCGTCGCCTCCGCCAGTACCGAGCCGACGGTCTCGTCGAACGCCGGTCGCAGGGTGGCCGGGTCGACCGGCGCCGCCGGGTCCGCGGCGAACAGCTCATGGGTGTACGGCCACACCTGGTCGACGGCGGCCTGCATGCGACGGTGCGACTCCTCGGTGCCGTCGCCGAGCCGCTTCACCCACAGCGCGCCGTGGTCGAGGTGGTACGCCGACTCCTTGCGCGTCTTCGCGCCGATCGCGGCCAACCGCTCGTCCGCGCAGCCGGCCAGTGCCGTGTACAGCGGCAACTGGTACGCCGCCAGGAAGAACAGCTTCGCCATCGTCACCGCGAAGTCGCCGTTGGGCAGCTCGACCAGGAGCGCGTTACGGAACTCGCGGTCGTCGCGCAGGTACGCCAACGCGTCCTCGTCCCGGCCCGCGCTCTCCAGCTCGCCCGCGTACGACAGCAGCAGGCGGGCCGCGCCGAGCTGGTCGAGGGCGATGTTGGCCAGCGCCACGTCCTCTTCCATCTCCGGCGCGCGGGTGGTCCACTCGGCCAGACGCTGCGCGGCGATCAACGCGTCGTCGCCGAGGCCGAGGGTGAAGTCGAAGGGCCCGTTCACGCCGCCACCTCGCTGCGCGCCGCCGTGTTGCTGAGCTGGCTGGTTCGCTCGCTCACAGGTGGGCCACCCCGTCCGGCACCTCGTAGAAGGTGGGGTGGCGGTAGACCTTGTCGGCGGCCGGGTCGAAGAAGGCGTCCTTCTCGTCCGGGCTGGACGCGGTGATCGCGCCGGCCGGCACCACCCAGATCGACACGCCCTCCTGGCGGCGGGTGTAGAGGTCCCGGGCGTTGCGCAGGGCCAGCTCGGCGTCGGGGGCGTGCAGGCTGCCGACGTGGGTGTGCGACAGCCCGCGCCGCGCCCGCACGAAGACCTCCCACAGAGGCGAGTGATCCGTCATGCCGCTACCTTCTCCCGCTGTTCTGCCCGCTTCGCGGCGTACGCCGTGGCGGCCTCCCGCACCCATGCGCCGTCGGCGTGCGCGGCCCGGCGGTGGGCGATCCGTTCCCGGTTGCACGGCCCGTCGCCGGAGATGACCCGCATCAGCTCGTCGTAGTCCGGCTGGGTGTAGTCGTGAGCCTGCCGTTCCTCGTTCCAGCGCAGGTCCGGATCGGGGATGCGCAGCCCGAGGATCTCGGCCTGCTGGACGCACATGTCGACGAAACGCTGCCGCAGGTCGTCGTTCGAGAAGCGCTTGATCTTCCAGGCCATCGACTGACCGGAGTGCGTGGAGTCGCCGTCCGGCGGGCCGAACATGGCCAGCGACGGGTACCACCAGCGGTCCACCGCGTCCTGAGCCATCGCCTGCTGCCCCGGCGTGCCGTGCGCCAGGGTGTGCAGGATCTCGTAGCCCTGCCGCTGGTGGAACGACTCCTCCTTGCAGACCCGGATCATCGCCCGGGCGTACGGGCCGTAGGAGCAGCGGCACAGCGGCACCTGGTTGACGATCGCCGCGCCGTCCACCAGCCAACCGATCGCGCCCACGTCGGCCCAGCTCAGGGTGGGGTAGTTGAAGATCGAGCTGTATTTCTGTCGCCCGTCGAGCAGCAGCCGGACCAGCTCGTCGCGGCTGATGCCGAGGGTCTCGGCGGCCGCGTAGAGGTAGAGGCCGTGGCCCGCCTCGTCCTGCACCTTGGCCAGCAGGATCGCCTTGCGCTTGAGTGACGGCGCCCGGCTGATCCAGTTGCCCTCCGGCTGCATACCGATGATCTCGGAGTGGGCGTGCTGGGCGATCTGCCGGATCAACGTCCGGCGGTACGCGTCGGGCATCCAGTCGCGTGGCTCGATCTTCTGCTCGGCGTCGACGACCTCGGCGAAGTATGCCGCCAGGTCCTCGTCCGGCGCGGGGCCGCCACGCCGTCCGCGCGCTGCCGCCGCGCGAAGCTCGGCCTCGGCGGCCTCGACCTCACCCAGCAGACCGCTGCCGGGGGCGTCGTCCGGGGCGCCGTTCGGGGCGGAGAAGTCGTTGCCATACATGACGCTAAGTGTTACAGCTTGCGCCACGTTGCACCAGGGGGTGTAACAGGAATCCGAGGATCCCATCCGTAACGGAATGAGCGCTTTGCGTCACATGGATCGCCGGACGTCGCAGTGACTTGGGCCACGAAACAAAGGTGAATCCCCACAAGAACCGCATACCGGTGCCATATCGCGTCTTTATGGCGGCGTGCCTGGTGTCGGACTCTGGCGGGTCCGGCAACCGGACGTAGACTTTCCGCCGTCACACCGATCGGCTTCAAACGATCGCCGTACGACAGAGGCCACCTCCCCCGGCCTTGGCGATCAGCCGGTTTGTCCGGACAACAAGCCGGTCCCCCCGGCCCTGACACCTGGAGCTCACCCACTCATGCGATCTCGCGTGACCATGGTGCTCGCCATCACGGCGGTCCTGCTCGGCGGCGTCCTACTGGTCCCCGCCGCGTACGCCCGCCTCTCCGACGGCGACAGCAGCGGAGGCGGAGGCGGCGGTGCCGCCTCGACCGTCGCCGCGCCCGCGCCCACCCCGCCGCCGCCGCCCACGCTGGCGGCCGGACCGGTGTCGGTGAGCTTCCAGGGTGAGTTCTTCTCGTGGGCGCTGCTGGATCGGCAGACGGGCACGATCTCCGGATCGCCGAACATGACCGCGACCAGCTCCACCGAGTCGATGATCAAGGCGTGGATCGTCTCCGACTATCTGCGGCAGCTCGGTGACAAGGAGCCGCCAGCAGCGCTGAAGAAGGCCGCCAGCCTCGCCATCCGGGACAGCAACGACGTCGCGGCCAACAAGGTCTATGCCGCCGCGGGTGGCTCCTATCGAGTTCCGCCGAACGGGCAGCCCGGGCCGGTCATCCAGCGGGCGATCAAGATCTGCGGGCTGACCGACACCAAGCGCGGCAACGTGCCGAAGTTCGAGGGCTGGTGGAGCTTCACCCGGATGTCCCCCCGGGACGCGGTCCGGCTCGGCGACTGCATCGCCGACGGCAAGGCCGCCGGCGAGAAATGGACCAAGTGGGTGCTCAGCGAGATGAGCCAGGTTCAGGGCACCACCGCCTTGAAGGACCAGAAGGCCGAGTCCGGCGGCGGCCGCTGGGGGATCATCGACGGCCTACCCAAGTCGATCACCAGTCAGGGTCCGGTCAGCATCAAGAACGGGTGGACCCCGCTCAACTACGACGGCAACTGGCACGTCAACTGCCTCGCCGTCAACGACAAGTGGAGTCTCGCGGTGATGCTGCGCTACCCGCAGAAGAGCGGTCTGGACTACGGCGCGAAGGTCTGTGCCAGCGTGGCCACCCAGCTGGTCACCCCGCAGCCGGGTGCCGCGCTCAAGGTGCCGCAGCAACCGGTCGGGAAACTCTGATGGCCGGCAACCGTCGGGCCGCCCGGCGCGAGGGCGCTGACGCGTCCCCCCTTCGGCTGGTCGCGATCGCGGTCATCCTGATCGGCCTGGTGCTGGTGTCGCTGCGGCTGCTGCCCGGGTCGCCGTTCGAGTCGTCCGCCGCCGCCAAGTGGGGCAACGCCGGCACGACGACCAGCGACCGGTCCACCGGCAAACCCACCGACCGCAGCGCCCGCCAGCCGGCCCCGCCGTCGCCGAGCCCCAGCCCCTCGCTGGCACCGCTGCCGTTCGCGGCCAAGGACCTCGACCTGGACATCGAGGGCTGGTATTCCTGGAGCGTGCTGGACCGTCGGACCGGGCAGATCATCGGCTCCAGGAACATGGGCGAGACCAGCACCACCGCCTCGATGATCAAGTCGTGGATCGTCGCCGACTACCTGCGTCGCGCAGCCGACGCCGGGCAGACGCCGAGCGACGCGAAGCTCGCCGACGCGACGCGGATCATCCGGGACAGCGACAACACCCGGGCCGAACAGTTCTACAACCAGGTCGGCCGGGACGCCTCGATCAAGCGGCTGATCTCCATGTGCAAGTTGACCGACAGCAGCGTCGCTCCCGACCGCGGTTGGAGCCGCACGGCTCTCTCCCCCCGGGACACCGCCCGTCTGGGCAACTGCATCGCCACAGGCACCGCTGCCGGGCCGAAGTGGACCAAGTGGCTGCTCAACGAGATGAAGCTCGTGCGCGGCGCCGGTGACTTCGGCATCCGCAAGGCATTCCCGGCCGCCGAGCAGAAGCAGATCGCCATCAAGAACGGGTGGATCGACCGGACCAGGGAGCAGGAGATGCACATCAACTGCCTGGCCATCGGCGACACCTGGACGATGGGCGTGATGGTGAAGTACCCGATCGACATGGGCTACGACTACGGCATGAAGAACTGCGAGAAGATCACCGAGGCGCTGCTCCGCCCCGGTGCCTGAGCCGCGCCGGCCCCGGCCGGCTGCTCAGCTGGCCCGCACAGGCTGGCTGGCAGGGGCCGCGCCCGCCGCTCAGCCCGCGAAGAACTCCGGGCCGCCGTCCGGCAGCGCCGGGGCCTCGCCGATGGCGGTGGCCCGCCGGGCCCACTCGCGCAGCCCGGCGACCTGACGGTCGCCGAGGGAGAAGTCCAGAGTCCGGAAGTACGTGGCCAGCGTCTCCGCGTCGAACGTCTCCCACCGGGCCGCCGCCTCGGCGACCTGGTCCAACTCGGCCAGGCAGAGGTCCCGCGAGCGCAGGAACGCCTCGTGCACCTCCTTGACCATGCCCGGATGGGCGGCGGCGAAGTCACGGCGGACCGCCCAGACGGCGAAGACCATCGGCAGGCCGGTCCACTCCCGCCACGCCTGCCCGAGATCGGTGACGGTCAGGCCCCTCTGGGGCGCCTCGTAGTACGCCCGCAGCGCCACGTCACCGATCAGCACCGCGGCGTCGGCCTCGAGCAGCATCTGGGTCAGGTCCGGCGGGCAACGGAAGTAGTCGGGCCGCACGTTGTACTGCTCGGTGAGCAGCAGTTGAGCCAGCATGACCCCGGTCCGCGACGTCGAGCCGAGCGCCACCCGGGCGCCGTCCAGCTCGGCGAGGGGTCGGGTGGAGACCATGTTGACCGAGAGCACCGGCCCGTCGCTGCCCACCGCCAGGTCCGGCAGGAGCAGAAGCTCGTCGGCGTGCTTCAGGTACTCCAACAGGGTGATCGGGCCGATGTCGAGGTCGCCGGCGACCAGCGCAGCGCTCAACCGGTCCGGTGAATCCTTGTGCAGGTCGACGTCGAGCAGGGCGCCGGAGCGCATCAGACCCCAGTAGATCGGCAGGCAGTTCAGGAACTGGATGTGCCCGACCCGCGGGCGTGCGATGCGCTCAGCCATGACCCGACCGTATCCCCGGCCTCCGGCTCCGGCTCGGCGGGCCGGCCCAAAGTGGCCAACCCCGCATCCGTGCCAGCGGCCTGGGGATGTCCGTGGGCCTCGTCCGGCACCGGCCGTCGTACCGCCCGGGCGACGACCGGCACGAACGCCAACACCACCACGAGCCCGGCCACGCCCGCTGCGGCGATCAGTGGTCGGGGCGGGACGACAGTGAGCAGCGCCCCGCCGATCAGATAGCCGGCCATCGAGCCACCCTGCACCGCAGCGCCGTAGCTGGCGTACGCCCGGCCGCGCATCGCCTCCGGCACCCGGCGGCTGGTGAGCAGGTTGGCGAAGACGTTCTCGCCGCCGTTCGCCGCTCCGGCCAGCAGCCAGAGCGGCACGAGCAGGCCGGCCGTCGGCACCGTCGCGGCGAGCAGCACCAGCAGGCTGCACATGGCCAGCGTGACCAGCACCCCACGGATGAGCGCCCCGTCGTGGTCGAATCGGCGGGCGAGTCGGGCGGCAATCCAGCTGCCGGGCAGCATGCCTGCCATCCATGCCGCTCCCACCAGGCCGTACGTGGTCGCCGAACCGTGCAGCGTCTCCCGGATGAAGAAGACCTCGATCACGTTGATGCCGCCGATCGCCGCGATCACCACCGCGGTGCTGGCCACCATGACCAGCATCAGCGGGTCACGGCGCAGCCGCCAGCCCGTCCCCGTACCGCTCGGGTCGCCCTGGTTCGCGGGGCTTCGCCCGCCCGCCGGCCCGGCCGCGGCGGTGGCGGGCCGCCGGCCGCCCCGCCGGGTCCGTAGGAGCAGGCCCGCGACCACCAGCGCCAGGTAGGTCACGGCATCGAGAAGCAGGGGTACGCGAGTGCCGAACTGCCCCACCAGCAGGCCGGCCAGCACCGGCCCGCCGAGCGCGCCGAGGGAGACGGCGTTCTGACTGATCGCGCTGGCCCGGGGCAGGTCGGCCGGGCGGACCATCGCCGGCAGCAGCGCCGCCAGGCAGGGCTGGGTCACCGCGAGCCCGCAGGCGAGCAGGGCGACGAGGCCCACGACCAGGACCGGGTGCTCGGCGACGGCGAGCAGCGTACAGATGACAGCCTGCGCCAGCCCGACGGTGACCAGCAGGGTGCGGCTGTCCACCCGGTCGGCGAGCCGTCCGGTGAGCGGGGCGAACACCACCAGGGGCAGGGTGGCCGCGAGCAGCAACCCCGACACGGCAAGCCCTCCGGCGCCGGAGCCCTGGAGCGCCAGCGCGAGCGCGGTGGCGGCCAGGAAGTCGCCGCAGATCGTGGTGCCACGGGCGGTGGCGGCGAGCCAGACGTCCGGCCAGCGCGACGGCTCAGTTGTGAAGGACATACTTCGAAAATAATCCTTCACAACTGATCAGCACAACCCCCTGCCGCCGCCACGACGGCGAATGGCCGGTCGACGATCAACCCGCGTGCGGCTCGGCGCACCGCGACCATCCAGTCAGGCCAGCGGCACGGCCCGGTACTGCACGGCGACCGTGCGGGCCCCCGCCGGAGGATCGGCCTGGCGCAGGCGAGCCCGGTACGGCTGCAGCATGGTCAGGACCGCCTGGTTCACCTCGGCCAACTCCTCGGCGGTGAGCAGCAACAACGTGTCGTTGAAGAGCGCGGCGTCGTACCACTCGGCGGGCTCGTCCCCGGCGCGCCGCAGCCAGTCCCGCGTCCGCTCCATCGCCCGAACGGCATGCGCCTCCACCAGCGCCTGCTCGGCCGCGCGCGCCTCGGGCCCGGCATCGCGACCCGCCTCGACCCACACACTCACACCCGGCACTCGCCACAGCCGCTCGCGCGCGTCCCCGCGACTCGGCGCCTGCTCGACCAGGCCGAACTTCGCCAGCGCGCGCAGGTGGTAACTGGTCGCGCTCGGCGACAGCCCGACGATCTCCGCGCACTCGGTGGCGGTCCCACCGCTCTCGCGGCTACTCAGGTATTCCATGATCGTGATCCGGGCCGGATGAGCCATCGCCCGCATCACCTGCGGGTCACTGATCGTCATCCGACGCGAATCGGGGCTGGCCTCGGTCATGAGCCCATGATCCCGGGCGGTTCCCCGACCCGCCATCACCCCCGCACTGCGCAGCAGCCGACTTCCGCGAGCAACCTCTACCACCGGCGCTGCTGACACCCGGCAGACGTGCCGTCGCCACCCGAGAACGGGATCAACCACCCCGGCCGACCGCTGAGGTCGGGCAGCGTGTTGCCACCCGACGACACGCCCACTTTCGTGCGCCGCGCCCGGCGACACGCCCTCTCGTACGGATGGTTGCGTGGGTAATTCGGTGGAACGGACGGGCTGGGGAGCGTAGGGTTGCAGCCCGCTTGACGGCCGAGGTGAGCTGCACCGGAACGGACGTCTTCGCGCCGGGCGGCCGGCCATCCGCCCCCGGACACGCGAGCGCGCAGCAGATGTGAACGATGGGACGTCAGCATGCCCGCACTTGACCTCGACACCCACCTCGACACGGATCTGGCCGCCGACCGCACGCACCTCGCAAACTCGCGGGCAGCGCTACGCCGGATGCGGGATCGGGCCGAAGCCCTCTTCTCGACAGGTGACCAGGTTGCCGGCGACGCCTACGCGGCCGAGACGCTGGGTCGCACCCTGGCTCGCCGGGTGGCCGAGCTGGCGGACGACCCGACCACGCCGCTCTTCTTCGGTCGCCTCGACTTCACCGGCACCACGGACCGCGAAACCATCGACAACGCGACCGCGGACAGCGAGGCCACCAGCAGCGGATCTACCGACGGCCGCCCGACGCAGAGCGGCAGCGGCAGCGGCAGCGGCAGCGGCAGCGGCAGCGGCAGCGGCAGCGGTGATCATGAAGGCCGGCGGTACCACGTGGGGCGGCGGCACGTCAGTGACGAGCTTGGCGAGCCGTTGGTGCTGGACTGGCGGGCACCGGTCTCCCGGTCGTTCTACCGGGCCAGCGCGCGGGATCCGCAGGGGGTGGCCGTCCGGCGGCGGTTCGGGTTCAGCAACGGCGTGCTGACCAGCTTCGAGGATGAACGGTTGGATCGGGGCGAGGAACTCGGCACGACCAGCCGGATCCTCACCTCCGAGATCGAACGACCGCGCGTCGGGCCGATGCGGGACATCGTCGCGACCATTCAGCCGGAGCAGGACGAGCTGGTCCGGGCCGACCTGGCCGACTCGATCTGTGTGCAGGGAGCACCGGGGACCGGCAAGACGGCTGTCGGCCTGCACCGGGCCGCGTACCTGCTGTATCTGCATCGGGAGCGTCTGCGACGGGCCGGTGTGCTGATCGTCGGACCCAACCGGGCGTTCCTGTCGTACATCGCGGCGGTGCTTCCGGCGCTCGGCGAGGTCGAGGTCGAGCAGGCCACGGTGGAGGAGTTGATCTCCCGGGTGCCGGTTCGGGCGGTCGAGGCGCCGACGGTCGCCACGCTCAAGCACGACGTACGCATGGCGAGTGTGCTGCAACGCGCGGTGCAGGCACAGATCGGCACGCCCACCGAGTCGATCACCGTGTCGGACGGTTCGTTCCGGTGGCGGATCGGGCTGGAGCCGTTGCACCGGATCGTCGAGGAGACCCGTCGGGAAGGTCTGCCATACGGCACCGGCCGGGAGCGCGTCCGGGCGCGGGTGGTGAGCCTGCTGCAACGGCAGGCCGAGGCCCGCCGGGCCGAGTCGCCCGGTGATGCCTGGCTGCGTCGGATGAGCCGGTGCCGCCCGGTGGTCGACTTCCTGGACGCGGTCTGGCCGGCACTCACCCCGGAAGGGCTGGTGCACAGCCTGCTCTCCGACCCGGATCGGCTGGCCGCGGCGGCGGACGGTCTGCTCAGCGACGCGGAGCAGGCGTTGCTCGTCTGGGCGAAGCCGGCTCGCACCCCCAAGGCGACCCGCTGGACCGCCGCCGACGCGGTGCTGATCGACGAGGCGACCGGGCTGCTGGAACGACCCTCCGGGTTCGGGCACGTGGTGGTGGACGAGGCGCAGGACCTCTCCCCGATGCAGTGTCGGGCCATCGCCCGGCGCAGCGAGCACGGCTCGATCACCCTCCTCGGTGACCTGGCCCAGGGCACCTCGCCATGGGCGGCCACGGACTGGAAGGAGTCCCTCGCCCACCTGGGCAAGCCGGACGCCGTGGTGGTCCCGCTGACGATCGGTTTCCGGGTGCCAGCCGCGGTGGTCGCGTTCGCGAACCTGCTCCTTCCGGCGCTCGCGGTGGACGTACCGCCGGCCGAGTCGCTGCGGCACGACGGCGGCCTGGACGTGCGTACGGTGACCGACCTGACGTCGGCGACGGTGGCGGAGGTGCGCTCGGCGCTCGCGCACGACGGCTCGGTCGGTGTGATCGCCGCGGACGACGCGGTCGACGGGTTGCGCGCCGCACTGGCCGACGCCGGTGTCGCGACCGCGACCGCCGACGACGTGGCGGCCGCGGAGCGGGTCACCCTGGTGCCCGCGACGCTGGTCAAAGGCCTGGAGTACGACCATGTGGTGGTGGTCGAGCCGGCAGCGATCGTCGCGGCCGAACCGCGCGGGCTGCACCGGTTGTACGTGGTGCTCACCCGAGCGGTGTCCCGGCTGGCGGTGCTGCACCACGAGCCGCTGCCCGCGCCGCTGTCCACCGCGCCAGCGCTGGCCGGATCAGCTGTCACAGTGGACTGACCGCCAGCACAGACCGGGCCGCCGCCGCAGGCCAACCGCAGTGCGCCAACCGCCGGCGCAGGCTAGCGGCCGGTGAGGGCTGCGGCGATCTCGCGTAGTGGCTTGCCGGGCTCGGCGATCGGCACCGTGAAGGCCAACCAGGAGCCGTCGGTGAACTCGATGCGGAGCCGCTTCGGGTTGAGCCGGTGCCAGCCCACCCGAGCGTCCGCCACTGCGGCCCGGGGTGCCGACCAGACGATGCGGGTCCCGGCTGCCGCCCGTTCGTCGTCGGCCTTGTTCGACCAGAGCTTGACGGGGCCGGAGGCGCAGACGAGGAACCGCTGATCGGTGACGACGAGGATGGTGTCCTCAAGCGTGGTCGCCGGGGGAACCGGCCGCCGGGAGTGTTGCAGGGTGGACGCCGCCGAACCCGGAGCTCCTCGACCGGCGATCCCATGGGTGATGCGGTCGACGAACCGGTCGCCCGCCGGGAAGGAGATCACCGGTGAGATCAGGTTGAGCAACACCCCGGAGACACCGCCGCCGCGACCGCTGCCGGACGGCTCCGCGTTGTCGGCAGCCGGAGGATCTGCCGGCAGGGCGCCATGGGCGACCTCCGTCTTCGCGACGGCAAGCACCCGTTCGCCTGGCTCGACGAGCTGGCCGACTCGTTCCTGGTAGCCGTTGTCCGTCATGGGCTCAGTACCAGTCCGGGCGGTCGTCAGCGGCGCGACTGCCGTCAGCCACACGACTGCTGTCAGCCACTCGACCGCCGTCGGCCGGTCGGCTGCCGCCCGGCGCGTCGGCGATCACCTCGCCGACCAGTTCGCGGACCCGGGCGGCGGCTGCCTCCTGGGCGCGTTTGGCCGCGGTGGTGAACTCCTCGGCCAGCGTGTACGAGTCGAGGCGCATCGCCCGGGCGTTGACGTCGGTGGAGACGATGGTGCCGTCCGCCGCGGCGGTGACCCGGACCAGGCCGGAGTCGCTGACACCCTCGGCGCTGCTGTCTTCCAGCTCGGTCATCTTGCCGGCCAGCTCGCGCTGCCAGCTGTCCAGGTTGCGGGCCAGCGCCTCGATGCGGTCCAGACCGGGAAAGGTCATGTCGGTCCCTATCAGGTCAGGATGGAGTCGAAGACATTCTGCACGCCCTTGGTGTACGGGCCCAGATCCTCGCGGTACGTGCCGTCCACAAGATAGTTGCGGTCCTTCGTGCCGTCGGAGACGTCGTGCAACCCGACGCCGGTGTCCACCAGGGCCCCACCGATGCCGGGGATGTTGACCGGGGACGTCTGGTTGATCAGGAACTTGCCGGGGAAGAGCGTCTTGAACTTCTCGATCTGGAACGCTCTGCCCTCGGCGGTCCACCCGGACTTGTTCCACACCTTGTACGCCTTCTTCGCCTTGCGGATCTCGAGGACCGCGCGACGGTACTTCATCAGCAGCTCGGCGACCTTCTGCATCTTGGCGGCGAGCTTCGTCAGGATCTCGGCGAACCGGGCGACGATCTTGACCATCCGCCCGACGGTGGTGGCGAGCCGCGCCAACACCCGCACGACCGTTGCCGCGAGCGAGATGCCGGCGCTGAGCGCCGCCGCCACCGCCGCGATGATCACCTCGGTGAGGAACCAGAGCAGGAACTCAAGGATCAACTCGACCAGCAGGTTGAACGCGTCGACCGCCGCGTTGGCCGCGTCGACAAGCACCTCCTTGGTGCCGTCCAACCCCTTGGCCAGCTCCTCGATCGCCTCCTCCACCGACTCCATGGAGGCGTGGAAGCTCTCGGCGGCGTCACCCGACCAGGCACCCCGCAACCGGGCCCGGTCCTGGATCTGCTCCCCGGCGATCTCGCGCACCGCGGCGCCGGTGTCCAGGCAGAGTTGCGCGGCGCGCATCAGGTCGTCCGGCTCGCCCGCGACCAGTTCGAGAAGCTGCTCGAACGGCCAGAGCACCGCGTTGGACAGCGGCTTGAACGGGTCGGGGGTGCCCGAGACGATCTGCTCGAAGTAGGTCTTGTTGCGCTGCAACGCCTCGGTGCTCACGCCGGCACCTGCCCGGTCGGGCCACCGGGGGACGAGGTGCCCGGAGACCAGGGGCCGGGTGCGATGACGTCGGGAGCGGGCGGGCGGCCGGGCACGAACATGTCGGTGTTGGCCACGTCGGTGCCGGTGTAGGCGGCGGCCGTGTCGTCCAGCCCTTCGGCGATGTCCGCCATCACCTCGGCGCCTTCGGCCAGCCCCTGGAGGCATGCCTCGAACTGCTCGGCGTACGCCGCGGCGAGACCGAACGACGCCGGCATGACCCCGAACGCGTGCCGGGGCACGTGCCCGTCGCCGAAGGAGCGGTGCAGCTCGCGAAAGCGCCCCGCCCGGTCGGTGGACGCATTGGCGAATGCCGTCAGCGCCTCCGGCTGGACCTCCAGCTCACTGCTCGGGCTCGACACGGACCCTCCCCTGTGTCCTGTGCGACGGATCAGCCGCTACGACTCACCACCATAGGCACTGCCCGCCGCAATCGGTGGCCCGCCCGCGACGTCGGGGTCACCAGGCCTCGACTTTGTCCCGTAAAGTAGTTTGCGTGGACCTAGACGATGACCTTCCACCCGCCGACCCGGCAGCGGCCCTCCGGCTGATCCAGGACCAGCGGTCCGCGACGGCACGACGCCTCGACCCCGACGCCCGCCTGGTCTACTGGCCCTGGGGAGTCGCCTGGCTGGTCGGCTTCGGGCTGTTCTTCCTGCGGTTCTCCCCCGACGACCGGGAGCTGCTTCGGCTGCCGAGCTGGCTGCCGCTGACCGTTCTCTTCGCGCTGCTCGTGTCGGCCGGAGTGATCCAGGCAGTGGTCAGCACACGGGCCTATGGCCAGGTGATCGGTGACTCCGCCCAGCGTGGGCGTTGGTATGGGTGCACGTGGGCCCTCGGCTCCGTGAGCATCTACGCGGGGCTCGGCCGGATCTCCGAGCACCTACCGGACGATCTGGCGGGCCTGGTCTGGTCGGCGACCGCCGTCGGGCTGACCGGCGCGCTGCACATGGCCGGTGGAGCGATCTGGCTGGATCGGGACCTTTTCCGGCTGGGCGTCTGGATCAGCCTGATCAACCTGGCCGGTGTGATCGCCGGGCCCGGTTGGCACGCGCTGGTCATTGCGGTGGCCGGCGGCGGCGGGATCCTGGTCGCTGGCGCGATCGCCCGACGGCGACAGTGACACCGCCGATGAGCGAACTGGACCCGGTCATCCACGCGCAGGCCCGGCTCCGGGTGGTCGCCAGCCTCTCCGCTCTCGGCGATGGCGACCTGATCGCCTTCCCCCGGTTGCAGGAACTGCTCGCGATGACCGCCGGCAACCTCTCCGTGCACCTGCGCAAGCTCGAGGAGGCCGGCTACGTGGAGATCAGCAAGACCCACCGTGGACGCACCCCGGCAACCCTGGTCCGGCTCAGCCGGCGGGGCCGGCTGGCGTTCGAGGAGTACACCGAAGCGATCCGCACCCTGCTCGACCCCAGCCCGTCGAAGGAGCAGTCATGACCCTCGCCCGCGCCGACCAGGCCAGTCGCCGGTACGGTGACGTCCTCGCCCTCGACCGTGTCGACCTGGAAGTCCGGGCCGGTGAGCTGGTCGGCCTGCTCGGCCCGAACGGCGCCGGCAAGAGCACACTGATGAACCTGCTGGTCGGCCTGCGCCGGCCCAGCTCCGGACGGGTCGAGCTGTTCGGCGGCGACCCCCGCGACCCGGCGAACCGGCGGCAGATCGGGGTCACCCCGCAGGAGACCGGCCTGCCGGGCACACTGCGCGTCGGTGAGGTCGTCGACTTCGTCTCCGCGCACTACCCGGACCCGGTGCCCCGCGGTGAGTTGCTCGACCAGTTCGGCCTGGGCGACCTCGCCCGACGGCAGACCGGAGGCCTCTCCGGTGGGCAGCGTCGCCGGTTGGCGGTGGCGTTGGCATTCGTCGGCCGACCCCGGCTGGTGCTGCTCGACGAGCCGACCACCGGCCTGGACGTCGCCGCCCGGCACACCCTGTGGGAGGCGATCCGCGCGTTCCACGCCGACGGCGGCACCGTGCTGTTGAGCAGCCACTACCTGGAGGAGGTGGAGGCGCTGGCGCACCGGGTGGTGGTGATCGGGCAGGGCCGGGTGCTCGCCGACGACACGGTGGACGCCGTGCGCGGCATCGTCGGCGTACGCCGGGTCAGCCTGGTCGCCGACCAACTGCCCGACCTGCCCGGCGTCGTCCGCACCGAACGGGTCGACGGCCGGCTGCACCTGCTCACCACCGACGCCGACGAACTGGTCCGAGCGCTGGTCACGGCCGGAACGGCCTTCACCGACCTGGAGGTACGACCGACCTCGCTGGAGGAGGCGTTCCTCGCCATCACCAGCGGGGACGCGCCCGCCGGGGACCAGCCGGCCACCGAAGGCCGAGCCACCACCGCCGCTGCCGGCGGCCAAACCACAACAGTCTGAGGAGGCCGCCGTGCAGCTCGCCCTGGTTCACGCCCGCTACCAACTCCTGGAGATCATCCGGATTCCGGTGGCCGTCGTCGGCAGCGCCTTCTTTCCGGCCGCCGCCATGATCTTCTTCGTGGTGCCGTTCGCTGGTGACGACGCGGCCGGCGCCACCTTCGCCACCGCGTCGATGGTCACCTTCTCGGTGATGAGCGCCAACATCTTCCAGTACGGCGTCGGCGTCGCCGAGGACCGCGACCAGCCCTGGAACCCGTACACCCGGACCCTGCCGGCCGGGCCCGCGCCCAGGTTCGCGGGCCGGGTGCTGGCCGGCCTGGCGCTCACGTACCTCTCGCTGATCCCGGTCGTGGTGATCGGCGCGACGCTGACCGCGGCCCAGATCACCCCCGCGGCCCTACTGCTGACCATCGGCACCGTGGCCGTCATCTCGGTGCCGTTCACTCTGATGGGCCTCGCGATCGGCTACTCGCTGCCCAGCAAGGCGGCGATCGTCGTGGCGCAGGTCGTCTTCCTGCCACTCGCGTTCGGCGGCGGCCTGCTCTCCGCGCCGGGTGACGCACCCGGGTTCATCGAGACGATCGCGCCGTACCTGCCCACCCGGGGCGCGGCCGAGCTGATGTGGTCGGCGGTCGGCGACTACCGCGTCGAGCCGCTGGCAATGATCATGCTCGGCGTCTGGGTGGTGCTGCTCGCGGCGCTCGCCGGTTGGGCGTACCGACGGGACGAGGGTCGCCGGTTCAGCTGACGATTCGTCCGTTTCCGCCCCGGGCCGCGGCGGGACGGTGCCAGGATTCCGGCAGGGGGTCGCCGTGACCGCCCGGGCCGAGAGGGGTCTTGACGTGAGCACCGTCCCGCCGGGTACGCCCTGCTGGGCCGACCTGGCCACCCCGGACCTGACCGAGGCGCGACGCTTCTACCCGGAGCTGTTCGGCTGGACCGGCCGGGTGACACCGGAGCCCGAGGCGGGCGGCTACACGGTCTTCCTGCTCGACGGCAGGCCGGTGGCCGGGGCCGGGCCACCGGCGATCCCGGACCAGGTGCCGATCTGGTCGACGTACCTGGCCACCGACGACGCGGAACTGGTCGCCGGCCGGGTCGAGCGGGCCGGCGGGCAGGTCGTCGTGCCGCCGTTCGAGGTCTTCGACCGGGGCTGGATGGCGGTCTTCGCCGACCCGGCCGGCGCCACGTTCAGCGTCTGGCAGCCCTTGGCCATGGCCGGGGCCGAAGTGTTCAACGTGCCGGGCGCGATGAGCTGGAACGAACTGGTCACCCCCGACCCCGAGGGCGCGAAGGTCTTCTACGAGCTGGTGTTCGGCTGGCAGCCGGACGACCAGGCGGTGGGCCCCATGACGTACACCGGCTGGCGGCTCGGGACGCAGATCGTCGCCGGGATGATGCCGCCGCTGGCCGACGACTTCCCGGCCGACCTGCCCGCGTACTGGACGGTGTACTTCGCGGTGACCGACGCGGACGCCGCTGCGGCCCGCGCCGCCGAGTTGGGCGGAACGATCCTGGTGCCGCCCCGGGACATCCCGGCGGGCCGGTTCGCAGCCCTACGCGACCCCCAGGGCGCCCTCTTCTCCGTCATCGACCTCGGCCCCTGACCCGGACGATCTGGCGCGGGGGCGGACCGGGACCACCAGTGGGCCGTGGGTGCCGGGGACGACCCGGACGCTGGCCCGGTAGTGGGTCGCCAGCAGGTGCTCGGTCAGCACCTCGGACGGGGTTCCGGCGGCCACCACCTGACCGCTGGCGAGCATCACCATCCGGTCGGCGTACTCGCCGGCCAGGGAGAGGTCGTGCATCGTGGCGAGGACGGTCAGGCCGTGTTCGCGGCGCAACTGGTCGACCAGTTCCAGCACCTCCTGCTGGTGCCCGATGTCGAGTGCGCTGGTCGGCTCGTCGAGCAGCAGCAGCGTCGCGCCCTGGGCGAGCGCCCGGGCGAGGAACACCCGCTGCCGTTCGCCTCCGGAGAGGGTGGCCAGCTCACGGCGGTGGAAGCCGGTGAGGTCCAACCGGCCGAGCACCTCGTGCACGGCGTCGAGGTCGGCGGTCGACTCCCGGCCCAGCGTGGGGATGTACGGGGTGCGGCCGAGCAGCACGTAGTCCAGCACCGACATGCCGGGCGGCACCACCGGCGACTGTGCCACGGTGGCCACCACCCGGGCGCGGTCCCGGCGGCGCAGCGCGGTGCTCGCCGTACCGAACAGGGTGATCGCCCCCGGCGCGGGCAGCAGGCCGCCGACGGCGCGCAACAGGGTGGACTTGCCGGCGCCGTTCGGGCCGATCACCGTGACCCACTCGCCGACGGCGACGGTGAGGTCGACGCCGGTCAGGATCGGTGTCCCGCCGAGGTCGACGTGCAGCCCACGCACCTCGACGGCCGGCACACCGTCGTCGCCACCCCCGGACGGAAGACCGCCGGACGGAAGACCGCCAGGCGGGCGACCGCCGGGCGGGCCGGCGGTGGGTTCGCGGCTCACGTGAGCACCCGTCGGGCTGTCCGCAGCACGATCACGAAGAACGGGCCACCCAGCAGAGCGGTCACCACTCCGATCGGCACCTCGGACGGAGCGGCGACGGTGCGGGCCACCACGTCGGTCAGTGCCAGGAACGCACCGCCGAACAGCAGCGACAGCGGCAGGATCGCCCGGTAGCTCGACCCGGCGAGCAGCCGGACGGTGTGCGGCACGATGATGCCGACGAAGCCGATCAGGCCGGTCGCCGAGACCGCCGCAGCCGTGCCCAGGGAGGCTGCGGCGATCAACAGGTAGCGGGTGCGCTGCGGGTGCAGGCCCAGACTCCTCGCCTCGTCGTCACCGACCGCGAGGACGTCCAGCTCGCGGCGGTGCAGCAGCACCACCACAGTGGTCAGAGCGGCGTACGGCAGCACCAGCAGCACGTCGTGCCAGCCCGCGGTGGCCAGCCGGCCGAGCAGCCAGGAGTAGACCGGTTGGATGCTGTCGGAGTGGCGCTGCAGCAGGTACGTCTGCCCGGCGGAGAGGAACGCGGAGACCGCCACTCCGGCCAGGATCAGCATCGCCGGTGAACCGCCGCGCCCGCCGGCCGCGCCGAGCACGTAGGTCATCGTGACGGCGAGCAGTGACCCGGCGAAGGCTGCCAACGGGATGGTCATCGGCAGCCCGGAGATCGCGCCCTGCCGGCCGGCGCCGCCGAGGGCGATCGCCGCGGTGACCGCGAGGCCGGCGCCAGCGGCCACGCCCAGGAGGTACGGGTCGGCGAGGGGGTTGCGGAACACGCCCTGGTAGCAGCCGCCGGCGAGGGCGAGCAACCCGCCGACCAGCAGGCCCAGCACCACCCGGGGCAACCGCAGCTCGGTGACGATCGCGATCTCCCGCTCGGAGAGACCGCTGTCGAGGTGCACCCCCGGGATCAGGTTGAGCAGCTCGGCCGCGACGCTGCCCGCGGGCAGGCTGACCGGGCCGAGCGACACCCCGGCGACGAGCGCGACGAGCACCGCGAACACCCCGGCGACCAGCCACCGCTTGCGCAGCCCGGCGGGCCGGGCCCTTGACGGCAGCCGGGCGGCGGAGGGCGCGGACGACGACGGCCCGGACGCCGACCCGGCGGGCCGGCTGCCGAATCGCAGCCCGGCCCGCCGGGACGGAGGCGGAGTTGTGGTCACCGACGGACGACGGTCACGCGGGCACCTTGGCGACCGCGTCGATGATGACCCGGAGCAGGTCCACGACCCGCGGCCCCCAGCGGGAGGCGACGTCGTCGTCCAGTGCGATCACCTGGTTGTTCTTCACCGCGGTGAGCCCGGACCAGCCGCTGCGCGCCTTGACCGAGTCGGCGTTCTGCTGGCAGCACTTGGAGTCGGCCAGGAAGACGAAGTCCGGGTTGGCCTTGACGATGAACTCCTGGGACAGCTGCGGGTAGCCGGCGCTCTTGCCGTCCGCGTCGGCGGGGTCGGCGATGTTGGTCAGACCGATCTGGCTGTAGAGCGTGCCGATGAAGGTCTTGCTGGTCGCGCTGTACAGCTCGGGGCCCAGCTCGTGGTAGTAGGTGAGCTTCTCTGCGCGCTGCGGCACGTCCTTGACCAGCTTGGCGATGTCGTCCCTCATCCGGCTGGCGACGTCGGTGGCCTGGTCGGCGTGCCCGGTCAGCGTGCCCAGCTCGGTGATCTGCCGGTACGTGTCGTCGAGGGTGGTGGCCGCCGGGGTCTGGTACACCGGGATCTTCAGCTTGCCGAGCTGCTCGACGATCTTGTTGCGGTCGTCGGAGAGCACCACCAGGTCGGGGTTCTTACCGGCGATCGCCTCGGCGTTCGGCTGGAAGGCGGAGATGTCGCTCTTGGGCACGTCGGCCGGATAGTTGGACTGGTCGTCGACGGCGGTCACCTGCGGGCCGGCACCGATCGCGAAGAGCATCTCGGTGGCGGTCGGCGACAGCGCGACGATCTTCTCGGGGCGCTTGTCGAGGGTGAGCGCGCCGACCGTGACCGGGTACGCGGCGGCCGCAGTGCCGGTGGTCGGCTTGTCGTCGGCCTTCTCGGCGCAGGCGCCGAGGGCCAGCGCGGCGACCGCGAGGGTCGCGGCGAAGAGCCGAGGGGTACGTCTGAACATGGGGCCTCCTGTCGGTCGAGGAGTGTGGTGCTTCGCCGACAGGACTTTCGTACGCCCGCCCACGAGGCGCCCTTCCTCGAGAGCGCGTTTCGCGACCGATCCGCAGGCGACCTGGCTCGTCCCCACCGTCGGGTGGGGCATCACAGTTGCGGGACAGCGCCGGGTTTCGCACCGGCTTCGCTGCGGACTGGTCGGTAAGACGGTAGCGCACCGCCGGGACGTGCCGGATCGATCACGCGCCGATCGCCGCGAGTCGATCCCCCGGAACCGTCACACGGTGACCGTCGGAGGGCGTATGTCCGAGTTGGTGGTGTTCGGAGACGGGTGGTGGGGCCCCGCGGGGCGGAGCGGGGCCCCACCCGATCAGGAGGACGTGATGGTGACGTTGTCCACAGCCGCCTCTACCAGGCTGGCGCCGGAGGCGTCCGCCGCCTCAACGAGGATGCGGACCGACTGCCCGGCGTACGGGGTGAGGTTGAGGTTGGCCACAGCCCAGCTCCCGTTGCGGTTGGTCGCCGCGCCGGCCTGGGTGAGCAGCGCGGTGGTGCCGCCGTTGTGCACCACGCTCACCCGCAGGTAGTCCGCCGACGAGGCGTTCGAGCCGTGCGCCAGATACCAGGCCAGCGAGAGATTCAGCGTGCCGGACGACGGCAGGGTCACCGCCGGGGACCTGGCACTGGTCACGCCGCCGTCGACGTCGTAGTCACCGGCCGCCGATCCGGCGAGCCGGCCGGTGACCAGGTCGTTGGATCCGGCGTACGGGGTGAGCTGCTTGGCACCGGAGGACGTGGTCGCCTGGGCGGCGCCCCGCTCGAACGCGCCGAGGGTGGCGGTGTCGGTGCCGGACGGGTTGATGGTCCAGCCGGTGGCCGTTTCGAACGTGTCCGACCAGACCGTGGTGCCGCCACCGCCGCTGCCGCAGTACTGCGCCTGCTTGCCGATGGCCCGGTACGGGCAGTCGGCGTACTCGCTGAGCAGCAGCACCGCCTCCCGGTTGCGCGAGGTCTGCGCTCCGATGACCTCGTCGGGCGGGTAGAAGCCGCCGCCGCCGGAGGAGCCCGGGTACATCTCGAAGGTGTACGCCCAGATGTTGTGGGTGGCCCACATCCAGTCGAGGCTGTCCCCGTCGGTGATGTAGAGGTCGCTGGACTGTTCCGGGGTGTAGTTGTTGGTGGCCGCCATCTGCTGGCCGATGGTGGCGAAGGTGTTGTACTGGTCCGCGTTCATGCCCGTCGCGGTGTTCGCCGTCGTGTAGCCGTAGGGCCAGAGCACCAGCTGCGAGTACGTGTGGAAGTCGATGTTGGCCTTGATCTGCTGCACGCCACCGACCACCCGACCGTTGACGAAGTTGCGCAGCGCCTGCGTCTCGGGTGCGGAGAACGCCGACGGCCCCCGGTAGGTCTCCGAGGAGGTGGTGCCGGACGAGCCGCCGCAGCAACCCCAGTTGTAGGACCAGTTGCGGTTCAGGTCGGTGCCGACGTTGGACGAACCACTGTTGGGCTGCCGGTTCTTGCGCCAGGACCGGTACGACCCGGTGGCGATGTCGTACTCGCTGCCGTCCGGGTTGACCGTCGGCACGATCCAGATCTCCCGGCCGTTGACGATGTTGGTGATCCGGGAGTCGGAGCCGTAGCTGTCGGTGAAGAGGTTGAGCAGGTAGATCGCCATCTCGACGGTCAGGTGCTCACGGGCGTGCTGTTGGGAGTTGAACAGGATCTCGGGTTCGTTCTCGTCGGTGCCGACGTTGTCGGAGATCTTCACCGCCATCAGGTCGCGGCCCTCGTACGACGAACCGATGCTGATCTTGCGGGCGATCGCCGGATGGTCGGCGACGACCTGGTTCACGACGGCGGTCAGTTCCGCGTAGTCGTGGTAGTTGGAGTCGGCGGGCGGGAAGGCCATCGTGCCGATCTCGCCGGCGCCGCGCTCGGCGTTGGGCGGCGGGGCCAGCGGTTCCAGCCGGAAGCCGAGCTTGCCGATCTCGGCGGCCTCACCCGCCGTCGCCGAGATGTGCAGGACTCCGTGTTCGGAGTAGTCGATGGCGGCTCCGGTGCGGGCCACCGCGTTGCGGTCGGCGAGGGTCCGGGGGCCGAGCACCCGGTAGCTGGCGGCGGCCGGCTCGGTGGACCGGTCCGGTGCGGGTCGGGCGGCGACCGGACCGGCGGCGACGGTGACGATGCCCAGACCGGTGACGACGGCGAGCACCAGGACGCGGCGGAGAGGGATGGGCGTGCGGAGGGCCATCAACTACCTCCTTGATGGGCGGGAGATCCCGCTCGGTGAAGCACACTTCACCACCTGTCACATGGTCATATCAATATCCTTCGCTGCCTTGTCCATCCCGAGCCGATCATCCCGGCGGCAATGATTTTCCACTCAGGAACATCTGGCGAAACTTCCCTCCAAGCGGGAAACTGACCAGCGACGATGCCCCTCTCGACACCGCGGAGCACCCATGGCCAGATCCCGCCTGCACGCGGCCGCCCTCGCCGGCGTCACCGCGCTCACCCTGCTCGCCACCAGCGCGCCAGCGACGGCGGCCCGCCCGCCCGCCGCCACCCACGACGAGCAGATCACCTTCCAGGACTGGTCCGGGCCCGCCGACTGGCACCGGGGCAGCCGGTCCGGCACCCGCGTGGTGCCCGGCGCCCGAGCGGGCCTCACCCTGGCCCGTCCGGCCGGCACCACCGAGTACGCCGACCCGCACACCGGCACCACCCGCACCTGGGAGTACGGCACCTGGACCTCACCGGTGACCCGCGTCGGGTTCGACGCCAGCGAGCTGATCGCCTCCTGGAACGCGGAAACCCCCGCCGGCACCTGGATCCAGGTGGAGATGCAGGGCAGCTACACCAGCGGCGACCAGACCCCGTGGTACGTCATGGGTCGCTGGGCGTCCGGCGACACCGACATCAAGCGGACCAGCGTCAACCGGCAGGGTGACCCCTGGTCGACGATCTGGACCGACACCTTCAGCATCGACGACGCCACCGCCGGGGTGCTGCTGCGGTCGTACCAGCTGCGGCTGACCCTCTACCGGGCACCCGGTCAGACCGCCGCACCTGTGGTGCGGATGCTCGGCGCGATGAGTTCCACAGTGCCGGACCGGTTCACCGTGACCCCGAGCGCCGGGCACATCGCCTGGGGCGTCGAGCTGCCGGTGCCGCGCTACTCGCAGAACGTGCACTCCGGGCACTACCCCGAGTACGACGGCGGAGGCGAGGCCTGGTGCTCACCCACCTCCACCGAGATGGTGGTCGAGTACTGGGGTCGTAAGCCCTCGGCGGCCGACACCTCCTGGGTGGACCCGACCTACCCCGACCCGACGGTCAACCACGCGGCCCGGATGACCTACGACTACGCGTACGACGGCGCCGGCAACTGGCCGTTCAACACCGCGTACGCGGCCAGCTTCCCGGGGCTGGAGGGCCGGGTGACCCGACTGCACTCGCTGGACGAGCTGGAGCGTTTCATCGCCGCCGGCATCCCCGTCGTGACCAGCCAGTCCTTCCTCGCCAGTGAGCTGGACGGGGCGAACTACGGCACCTCCGGGCACCTGTTCGTGGTGGTCGGCTTCACCGCCGACGGCGACGTGATCGTCAACGACCCCGCCTCGTCCAGCAACGACGTGGTGCGCAACGTCTACAAGCGCGCGCAGTTCGAGCAGATCTGGCTGCGGACCAAGCGCACCAACGCCAGCGGCGGCGTCTCCGGCGGCTCCGGCGGCATCGCGTACCTGATCAAGCCCACCTCGAAGCCCTGGCCCAAGGTCCCCGGCTCCACCAACTGGTAACCCACCAACCCACCCCACCCAGGGCCAGGGCCAGGGGCGCGCCGTTGATCATGAAGTTATTGCTCCGACACGCCGAGCGATCGGGCAATAACTTCATGGTCAACGCGGAGCGTCCGGGCCTTCGGCCGGGCGGGTGGGGTTGGGGTTCGGGTTGTCTTCGCCGGCCAGGGCGCTGCGGAGGCGCTCCTTCTCGGTGCGCCTGCGCTCGGCGGCGGTGCCCATCTCCTCGGCCATCTCGTCCCGCCAACCGCGCAGCAGGAAGAAGGAGAGCGCGGCGGAGAAGGCCAGCGCCAACATCAGCTTCAGGAACACGTTCATGTCGATCAGCCAGAGGCCCGCCAGCACGGCGACGAACAGCCCGATCCGGCCCAGCGTGTACTTGAGCGCGGCGCTCACCCGTACCACTCCGTTCTCTCCGTCGCCCGCCGATGTCGGCGGGAGGGTCGATCCGCCCGGCGGGCGGTCGCGGTCAGCCGGTTCGGCGGGCCAGCCAGCGGACGCCCGGGAACCAGAGGGCCGCGTACGCCACAGTGAACGCCGCCGCCGCCAACGCGCCGGAGAGCAACGGTGGCAACCCGGAGCCCAGACCGGCGATCAGCAGCCCGACGAACACCCCGACTGCGGCGGCGACCAGCGCAGCCACCACCCGGGCCGCGCCGAACCCCCAGGCCCGGAAGTCGTCCCAGAACAGCCACGCCGGCAGGATCACCGCCAGCCAGCCGTTGGTGTGCCCGAAATCACCGGCGCCGATCGAGGCGAACGCCCAGTCGAACAACACCAACGCCAGCACACCGATGACCAGGCCGGCCAGGCACACCCCGAGCAGATCGCCGAGGGTACGGATGCGGCCCTCGGCGTCCCGGCGGGGAAACCCACTCTGCTGCTCAGGTTCGCGTTGCTCGGTCATCGACTGCGAGGGTACGTGGTGGCTCAGGCCCAGACCTGCTGCGGCTCGGCGCGCCGCTCGGCCAGCGACGGGGCCTTGTCGTACTCCCGGACCACGTTGTAGCGGGTGTCCCGCTCGACCGGCTGGAACCCGGCGTCCCAGATCAGGTGCAGCAGGTCCTCGCGATGCATCGTGTTCGGGGTGCCGTACGAGTCGGCATCGTGCGTGATCTTGTATTCGACGACGGAGCCGTCCAGGTCGTCCACGCCGAAGTTCAGCGAGAGCTGGGCCACCGACAGCCCGTGCATCACCCAGAAGTTCTTGACGTGCGGCACGTTGTCGAAGAGCAGCCGGGAGACGGCGAACGTCTTCAGCGACTCGGCCGGCGAGGCCATCGTGGTGCGCGCCTGGATCCGGTTACGGATCTTGCCGTCCGCCGAGTCCACGAAGTCGTGCTGGTAGCGCAGCGGAATGAAGACCGCGAAGCCCCCGGTCTCGTCCTGGAGCTCACGCAGCCGCAGCACGTGGTCGACCCGGTGCCGGGGCTCCTCGATGTGGCCGTACAACATCGTCGCCGGGGTCTTCATGCCCTTGCGGTGCGCCAGGGCGTGGATGCGCGACCAGTCTTCCCAGTGGCAGGCGTGGTCGACGATGTGCTGCCGGACCTCCCAGTCGAAGATCTCCGCGCCACCGCCGGTCAGCGACTCCAGACCGGCGTCCATCAGCTCGTCGAGGATCTCGTCGGCGCTCAGACCGCTGATCTTCTCGAACCACTGCACCTCGGTCGCCGTGAAGCACTTGAGCTTGACGTTCGGCAGCGCCGCCTTCAGCTCGCGCAGCACCTTGGGGTAGTAGCGCCAGGGCAGGGTCGGGTGCAGGCCGTTGACGATGTGCAGCTCGGTGAGCTGCTCATCCTCCATCTCCTTGGCCTTGCGGACCGCCTCGTCGATGCGCATCGTGTATGCGTCCTTCTCGCCCGGCTTGCGCTGGAACGAGCAGTACGCACAGGACGCCGAGCAGACGTTGGTCAGGTTGAGGTGCCGGTTGACGTTGAACATCACCCGGTCACCGTTGAGCTCGGTGCGCTTGTGGTGCGCCAACCGGCCCAGCCACGTCAGGTCGTCGCTGTCGTAGAGGGCGACCCCGTCCTCCCGGGTCAGCCGCTCACCGGCGTACACCTTCGCTTCGAGCTCACGCTTGAGTCCGGCGTCCATGGCACGTCCCTTCCACCTGCGGTCCTCGTCGAGCGTACGTCGGGACGCCGACAGCCACGGCGGCACGGTCGCCGGCAGCGATCCACTTCACCAGACTCTCAGCCTCCTGTAACCCGGAGATGCATCGACATCACTGCCGTCGTGCGGTAAGACAGAACGGGGCGGAGCCACACACTGGTACCGTCCCGACCGCCGCGCCCACCAAGCGCGGTGACGGACTGCGGGACGGGGAGCGGAATGGTCGACAGCGGGCGCGGGCGACGGCAGCGACGACGGAACCCGGTGATCTCGCCGGTGCTGCGTCCGAAGCTTTGGGCCGCCCTGCTCGGCGCGATCGCCGCGGCCGTGCTGTCCACCCCCGCGTACGCCGAGCCCGGATTGCCGACCACCGTGCCGGACACCGGTTCCCGCCCCGCGGTGACCGGTGCGCTTCAACTGCCCGGTGGCGCTCCCGTCGCCGGGGTCCCGGTCCCGCCGGTGGTCAACGTGGGCACGGGTCCGCTGGCCGCCGCCATCTCCGCCGGCGAGGCCCAGGTCGGCGCGCTCGGCGAGACGCTGTTGCTGACCAAGCAGAAACGCGTCGACGCCAAGGCGCAGCTCGACGCGGCCGGCAAGACACTGGCAACCGCGCAGGACGCCCTGCTCCGGGCCCAGCAGGCGGCCGACGCGGCCGCCGCCGACGCCGTAAAGGCAGCTGCCGCGCTGCCGGACAGCGACCTCGCCCAGGACATCCGCGAGCTGAACCGCCTCCAGCAGATCACCCGGGGCCAGAAGGTCGACGGCGGCACCACCGGCGTGGCCGGGGAACTGTCCCGGGCCCGCAGCAACGAGCAGCTCGCCTACCAGGCGCACGCCGCCGCCAAGATCCGCGTCGACTCCGTCGAGGCGGAGTTCACCGCCGGCGAGGCGTCGCTCCGCACGGCCGAGGCGAGCCTGCTCAAGTTGCGCCGCGACAACGCGACCCAGCTGATCGAGATCGAGCGTCAGCAGGAGGCCGCCGAGCAGCAGATCGGCGCCGGCTACGTCTCCAACCAGAACATCAGCGGCATGGCCGCCCACCCGCGGGCACTTGCCGCGGTCCGGTACGCGCTCGCCCAGCTCGGCGACCCGTACAAGTGGTCCGAGGAGGGGCCGAACCAGTTCGACTGCTCGGGTCTGATGTGGGCGGCGTACCGGTCTCCCGGAGCCGACTACTTCGACCTGCCCCGGGTCTCCCGCGACCAGTACGCCGCCACCCGGGCCCGGACGGTGCCGCAGAGCGCGCTGCTCCCCGGCGACCTGCTCTTCTTCGCCTCCGGCAGCAGTTGGACGACGATCCACCACGTCGGCATGTACATCGGCAACGGCAAGATGGTGCAGGCGCCCACCACCGGCGACGTCGTCAAGATCTCGGTCGTCAGCTGGTCCCGCCTGTACGCGGCGACCCGGGTCATCGGCGCGGTGCCGGGACCGATCGTGTCGATCCCGACCCCGCCGGTCACGACGCCCAGCAAGCCGCCCGTGAAGCCGACGCCCACCGTGAAGCCGACGCCCACCCCGACGAAGTCGGCCACCCCGACGCCGACGGGTTCGGCCACGCCGAAGCCGACCGGCAGCGCGACGCCCACGCCGAAGCCGACGCCCACCGAGACCACCTCGCCGAGCTCGCCAGCCACCCCGAGCAACACGCCGACGACCCTGCCCCCGCCACCGACCAACGCCCCGAGCAGCTCATCACCGGCGACCACCCCGAAGGCCACCACGAGCGCGTCGGGCGGCGACAGCCCGTCGGGCAGCCCCAGCACCGTTGGTTGATCCGCCACGACCGGCTCCGGCTGTCCGGTCGGGGCGATCTGTGGCACCGTGACAACCAGGCACATCCGACTCGACGTCACGAGTCCGGGTGCGAGCATGGCGCGGAGGGCGGAGATGGCCGAGCAGAAAGATCCGGCGGAGACTGTCGACCCTGTGGTCGACCAAGCCGACCCGCCAGGGCTCGGCACCGGCGACCCGGTGTCTCCCACCGAGGCCGCCCCGGTCAGCCCTCCCGCTGACCCGGCTGCCAGCGACACGGCCCCGGCCGCCACCGGCACAGCTTCGGCCGCCACTGACGACACCCCGTCCCCCCGTGACGACTCAGCCGACGCCGATGCCGCGCCCGCCGACGCCGACGCGGCCGACGCCGCTTCCGTCGGCCGCGGCGTCGACACGGACGATCCCGCCGTCGGCCCCGGGCAGGCGGCGACCGCCGACGCCCGCCCGGACCAACCCGCCGCGCCGGTACGGGCCAGAGCCAGCGTCGCCACCGCCGGGGCTCTCCGCAGTGACCTGCCGGTCAGGGCCCCGGTCACCGCCACGACGTACCGTGCGACCGGCTCGGCCAGTCCGGCTGACGTGTCGTTGCCCGGGCAGCGGAACGACTCGACCGCACCGGCCCGGGCCAGTGCCACGGTTCCCGGCAGCAGCCGGGTGACGGCCGGTGCCATCCGCACCCCGGCCTCCCGGGGGAGCACGCCCACCGTCTACGGAGCCGGGCCGGTGAACCCCGAGCCGCCCGAGCCGGCGCAGCCACCGGAGCCGGCCCAGCCACCGGAGCCGTCGACTCCGGAACCGGAGCCGTCACCCACTCCACCCGGCCCCGGGCCGACCCAACCGTCACCGCCCGAGCCGGAGCCCGCGCCGGATCCGGGGCCGTACCCGCCCGGCCCGATGCCGACGCCAGGGCCCCGACCCACGCCGCCGCCCGGTCCGGTTCCGCCCGTCCCGGGTCCACCCGTACCGCCGCCCTCGCCGGTGCCGCCCATGCCGGGCCCGCCCTCGCCGCCCATCCCGGGCCCGCCCGTGCCGCCGCCCGGTCCGCCGGTGCCCGCGCCGCCGGGTCCGCCGGGCCCGATGCCGGCGCCGCCGTTTCCGCCTCCGCCGGCGATGACCGACACGCCCGGCGTACGAGCGAGCGCATCGGTTTCCGCACCGCCGGCCGGATGGCAGTCCACCGCCCAGGCGGCCCGCCCCGCAGCGGGCGGCGGTTGGGCCGAGGCACCCGTCTCCGCACCGCCGGTGGTGCCCGCGCCAGCGCTGCCGAGCTGGCCGCCGTCCAGCGTCGGCACTCCCCCGTCGACGGGCAGCGCCAGCGGAAACTCCCGGTTCACCGGAGGGACCGCCGGCCCTTCGTTCAGCTCCAGACAGGGCACGACCGGTGCTCGTGGTGGGCGACACAGCGGCGACACCGACCTGGCCGGAACCGTCTACGGCAGCGGCGACGGGCCGGGTTTCGCCACGATCGCGATGCCCGCCAACGCGGTGGAGAATTCCGGCTCGCTGACCGGGCACATCCTGGCCCAGGGCTGGGCCGACACGCCGTCCGAGCGGCGCAGCAACGCCAAGGTCATGATCGTCCTGGCCGCCGCTCTGGGGCTGTTGGTCGCGATCAGTGTCATGATCGTTCTGCTTGCCGGCGACGCCCTGGACGGTCTGGTCGGCGGCGCGCTCAACGGGTGAGTCATCGGGCGGGCGTGATGGTGAGTCCGCCCACTACCGCCGGACAACCGACTGGCGGGTTCGCCGGACCGCCGTACACTGGCATAGATCACTGACCCGGCGCGCGTGGTGTGCGCCCATGGGCGGTCTTGCGGGCGATCCGGCGGCACAGCCGCGGCAGGCCATCGCGAAGATGCGCCCCGCTCGAAAGGCATTTGTTGACCACCTCTGCTGACCCCAGCACCGTTACGTCCGTTTTCCACTCAACCCCGGCGACCGACACCGCCTCGGAGCCGCTCGACGCCGCTCTGAGCGAGGCCGGCACCGCGGCGGCGACCGCCGCCCAGCCGGCCGAGTCCGCGCCGGCCGAGGCCGCCGCACCGGTCGACTTCGCCTCCCTCGGCCTGCCCGAGCCGCTGGTCCGCGCGCTGGCACAGCAGGGCATCACCAGCCCGTTCGAGATCCAGCGGGCCACCGTGCCGGACGCGCTCGCCGGCCGTGACGTGCTGGGCCGTGGGCAGACCGGTTCGGGCAAGACGCTCGCCTTCGGTCTGCCGCTGATCGCCCGGCTGGCCACCCGCAACCGGGCCCGTCCGATGCGCCCCCGCGCGCTCATCCTGGTTCCGACCCGGGAGTTGGCCATGCAGGTCAACGACGCCCTGTTGCCGCTGGGCAAGGCCGTCGGCATCTTCCTCAAGACCGCTGTCGGCGGTGTTCCGTACGACCGTCAGATCGACGCGCTGCGGCGCGGCGTGGAGATCATCGTGGCCACCCCCGGCCGGCTCGGCGACCTGATCGAGCGGGGCATCTGCCAGCTCGACGACGTCGAGGTCACGGTGCTCGACGAGGCCGACCAGATGGCCGACATGGGCTTCCTGCCCGAGGTGACCCAGCTGCTGGCGAAGACGCCCGCGAACGGTCAACGGCTGCTCTTCTCGGCGACCCTGGACGGCGACGTCGACGCGTTGGTCCGGCGGTTCATGACCGACCCGGTGACCCACTCCACCGCGCCGTCGACCGCCTCGGTGTCCACCATGGACCACCACATGCTGTTGATCCCGCCGCACGAGAAGTTCCCGGTGGCGGCCTCGATCGCCGCTCGGGACGGTCGGACCATGGTCTTCGCCCGCACCCAGCTCGGCGTGGACCGGCTGGTCGAGCAGC
Source organism: Micromonospora sp. MGP-C2 (assembly GCF_057766525.1). Classification (NCBI taxonomy): domain Bacteria; kingdom Bacillati; phylum Actinomycetota; class Actinomycetes; order Micromonosporales; family Micromonosporaceae; genus Micromonospora; species Micromonospora sp. MGP-C2. The sequence goes on along the minus strand of NZ_JBYMEN010000002.1, from coordinate 4,606,366 downwards.
TCGCGGCGGTCGGCGTACGCGCCGGTGGGCTGCACGGCGGCAAGACCCAGCGGATGCGCACCAAGACGCTGGCCGAGTTCCGTGAGGGCCGGATGAACGTGCTGGTCGCCACGGACGTGGCGGCTCGGGGCATCCACGTCGACGGTGTCACCCTGGTGCTGCACGTCGACCCGCCGAAGGACCCCAAGGACTACCTGCACCGCGCAGGGCGCACCGCGCGGGCTGGCGAGTCCGGCGCGGTCGCCACGTTGGTGCTGCCCAAGCAGCGCCGCACCACCCTGGCGATGATGGAGAAGGCCGGCGTCGCGCCGGCCGAGACCCGGGTCCGGGTCGGCGACCAGGCGTTGGCCGAGCTGGTCGGCGCCCGGGAGCCCAGCGGCGTCCCGGTTCGCCTCGAGGCGGAGCCCCGGGGCTACGGCGATCGCTCCGGCGGCTCGCGTCGGTTCGACGACCGTTCCGGCGGTCCGCGTCGGTTCGGTGACCGCACGGGCGGCGAGCGCCGCTACGGCGATCGGCCCACCGGCGAGCGTCGCTACGGCGACCGGCCCCAGGGCGACCGCCCGACCGGTGAGCGTCGCTTCGGGGACCGGCCGCAGTTCGGCGACCGGGACGGCCGGGGCGACCGGCCGACCGGTGACCGGCGCTTCGGCGACCGCGACACTCGGGGCGGTTTCCGCCCGGAGAGCCGTGTTCGGGACGACCGTCCCCGCGACGACCGGCCCCGTGAGGACCGTCCGCGTGACGACCGGCGCGGGTTCGGCGGGCGACCGCCAGCGCGTACCCACTGATTCACTGATCCACCAAACGCCGTCGCGGAGCCCAGGCTTCGCGGCGGCGTTCGCGCATGCCCTGCCGATGTCCTCCTGGTCGCGTAACGTCCGGCTCATGCCGACCATGCCGAAGACGATCTTCTGGTCCCGGACGGACACCGCCGGCAGCGAGCAGGTGCTGCTCGACGACGGTCGCGGGTTGACGGCTCGGGGCACCCTGCTCGCCGTGGACCCGATCCCCTGGACCGCCCGTTACCAGCTGACGACCGCGCCGGACTGGACCACCACCCGGGTCGAGGTCGAGGCCGAAGGGCTGGGCTGGCTGCGCAGGGTGAAGCTGGAGCGAGCCGCGGACCGGTGGCGGGTGACCACCGCCGAGCAGGGCGACCTGGACGCGGCACTGGTCGCGGCCGGTCACCCCCGGGCCGGCCTGCCGGGCACCGACGACCCGGACCGGCTGGCCGACGCGCTCGACGTCGACCTGAGCGGCTCACCGCTGTTCAACTCCCTGCCGGTCCACCGGCTGGGGTTGGCCGCCGAGCCGGCCGACCTGGCACACCGGATCACCGTCGCCTGGGTGCTGCTGCCCGGTCTGGAGGTGGTGGCGGCGGAGCAGATCTACAGCGGGCTCGGGCCGGGCCGGGTGCGCTTCGCCAGCGGCACCTTCACCGCCGACATCGATCTGGACGACAGCGGCTTCGTGGTGCGCTACCCCGGGCTCGCCGAGCGGATCGACCCGCGCTGACCGCGCCCGCGTGACTCAGGCGGGCCAGGTGCCGCTGGTCAGGAAGCGTTCGATCGTGGCCAGGTACGGCGTCAGGTCGAGGCCCTGGGCGGCCACCCAGTCGTCGGCGTAGTACGTGTCGGCGTAGCGGTCGCCCGGGTCGCAGATCAGGGTGACCACCGAGCCGGTCCGGCCCTCGGCGAGCATCGCGGCGATCAGGCCGAAGGCACCCCACAGGTTGGTGCCGGTGGAGCCGCCAACCCGGCGGCCGAGCACCGCCGAGCCGGCACGCATGGCTGCCAGTGACGCCGCGTCCGGCACCTGGACCATCCGGTCCACCACCGAGGGCAGGAACGACGCCTCCACGGCGGGACGGCCGATCCCCTCGATCCGGGAGCCCTTCCCGGTGCGCACCGACCAGTCGGCGGCCAGCCAGGCCGGGTAGAACGCAGAGTTCTCCGGATCGACCACGCAGAGCTTGGTGGCGAGCCGGCGGTACCGGGCGTACCGGCCGATGGTCGCGCTGGTGCCCCCGGTGCCGGCGCCCACCACGACCCAGGTGGGGATCGGGTGCCGCTCCAACTCCAACTGGGCGTAGATCGACTCGGCGATGTTGTTGTTTCCCCGCCAGTCGGTCGCCCGCTCGGCGTAGGTGAACTGGTCCATGAAGTGCCCGCCGGAGTCCTCGGCCAGCCACCGGGCCTCGACCACCACGCTCGCGGGGTCGTCCACCAGATGGCACAGGCCGCCCTGGAACTCGATCTGCGCGATCTTCTCGGGCGAGGTGGACGCCGGCATCACCGCGATGAACGGCAGCTCGAGCATCCGGGCGAAGTACGCCTCGGAGACCGCCGTGGAGCCCGAGGACGCTTCGACGATCGTGGTCTGCGGCCCGATCCAGCCGTTGCAGAGGCCGTAGAGGAACAGTGAGCGGGCCAACCTGTGCTTCAGCGAGCCGGTGGGGTGGGACGACTCGTCCTTGAGGTAGAGATCGACCCCCCAGGCGCGGGGCAGCGGGAACGGCAACAGGTGGGTGTCGGCCGAGCGGTTCGCGTCCGCCTCGACGGCGGCGATCGCCTCCGTCACCCAGGTCCGGCTGGCATCGTCGCAGCGGTCGAGATGAGTCACGCTCGGAAACGTAGCAAGCAGGCCAGCGGTGGTCAGCGCCGGTCCGGCGGCGTGCTCCGACGGTGTTGGCGGCGCTGACCTGCGCGGCCGGCGGCCTGGACGATCGGGGTCAGTGCGACGGCCAGCCCCGGTAGGACGTCCAGCAGGCGCACCTGCGCTCCCCGCCAGCGGGGCAGGCTGACCACCGGGCGGGGTCGGCGGGCCAACCGGACCGCCCGGGCGGCCACCTGTTGCGCGGTCAGCATCGAGCCGGTGAACGAGGCCACCGCCCCCGGGTCGTCCAGCCGGTCGTGCAGCATCGGGGTCCAGATGCCGTCCGGGCAGAGGCAGGAGACGTGCACCCGCCGGTATCCGGCCATCCGCAGGTCGGACAGGGTGCCGAGGCTGAACGCCAGCAGGGCGTGCTTGCTGGCCGCGTACACCGTCTCGCCGGGCGCGGCGATCAGCCCGGCCAGCGAGACGACGTTGAGCACGTGGCCGTGACCTTGCCCGCGCATCACGGCCAGTGCGGCGAGGGTGCCGTTCATGGCACCGAGGGCGTTGACGTCGAACACCCGCTGACGGGTCGGGCCGTCGTGCTCCCACGACGGCCCGGTGACCAGGATTCCGGCGTTGTTGACCCAGAGGGCGAACTCGCCCCGGCCCGCCGCGGTCGCGGCGACGGCGGCGCAGGCGTCCTCGTCCCGGACGTCCAGGGCCGCCGACCAGCCGCCGAGGGGTGCCGCGGCGGCGGCGACCGCCGCCGGGTCCAGGTCGGTGAGCAGCACCGACCAGCCGTCGGCGTGCAGCGCGGTGGCGATGGCCCGGCCGAGGCCCCCGGCAGCGCCGGTCACCACGGCCACAGGACGTACCGGCGGGGTCATCGGCGCACGCTACCGCCGGCAGGCCGGGCGACACCAGGGGTACGCGGCGGTCAGGCCGTGGGCGGGCCAACCGGCTGCGGGCGGTTCTCCCACTTCGTGGAGAGGGCGATGGCGGTGCGGGTGGAGGCGACCCCGGGGGTGCGGTTCAGCCGCACGATCAACTGCTCCAACTCGGCGATCGTGCCGACCCGCGCCTTGAGCAGGAAGGACTCCACGCCGGCCATGAAGTAGCAGGACTCGATCTCGGGCAGCACCCGCAGAGACTCGAGCATGTCGTCGCTGTCGGCGCCGGAGTCCTCGACGATGCCGATCAGCGCGGTGACGCCCAGCCCGATCGACTCCGGGGCCACGTCCGCCCGGTAGCCCCGGACCACGCCGCTGCTCTCCAGCTTGCCGACCCGTTCGTGCACGGCCGGGGCCGAGAGGCCCACCTGTCGGGCCAACTCGGCGTACGAGAGGCGAGCGTTGCCGCGAAGCAGGTCGACGAGGTTCAGGTCGATGGCGTCCACAGAGAGTGACCCTAACCGCTGAGGCATAACGCGAGGCGTTCGGCATCCGTTGGACTGAGCGGTGAGTCACTGTTCGCAAACCGCCGGTCAAGGCAGAGGTAGCACCAGTACCATTACTAACTCCCCACTCAGTGCATTTTTCGCGTTTGGGCGGACAGGCCATGTCCCTGGTGCTGTAATTGCCATACGTCCCTCATGACGGCTCTGGGCTACGCACCAGCCGGGGGCAGTGTGTTCAGCCGGGGGCTTCGTCGACGCGAGGAGGGGGCTGTGGACACTGGAGATCGCCTGCTGACACCGGGTGAGGTCGCCGCGCTGTTTCGGGTAGACCCGAAAACTGTGACTAGATGGGCGGCGGCCGGCCGGATAGGAAGCATCCGGACTCCAGGCGGGCATCGCCGGTTTCGGGAATCCGAGGTGCGAGCCCTGCTTGAGGGGGAGGGCATGCTGGACGAGGTGGATGAGGTCGGAAAGCCACGCAATGTGGGGCCGGCCGCATCCACGGGGCCGGGTCCGGCCAACGCTGGCATGTACTGAACTGGTGCGGACAACGCTACGCGGACCGGACACCAGTCCGGTCCGCGTCCCGCTACGACCTACGACCGCCGGGCGGCACGGCGGGGCGGACTGAGGATCAGGCCGGCTCAGGTCCGGGTCGCGCCGAGCTGCCCGGACCACCGACGGAACAGGGTGTGTGGGACGCCGAGCGCGTCGAGCACCTTGCCGGCCACGAAGTCGACCAACTGCTGGGCGGTGGCGGCCGCGCCAGCCCCGTAGAAGCCAGGGCTGGCCGGCAGCACCACCGCGCCCGCATCGTGCAGCGCGATCAGGTGCTCCAGATGGCTGCGGGTCACCGGTGTCTCCCTGGGGACCACCACCACCGGGCGGCGTTCCTTGAGGTTGACCTCGGCGGCACGCTGCAACAGGTCCTTGGAGAGCCCGATCGCGATCCCGGCGCAGGCTGCCGTGCTGGCCGGGACCACGGCCATCCCGCGTACCCGGTATGAGCCGCTGCTCGGCCCGGCGGCCAGGTCGCCGGCCGGCCAGTGCCGCACATCCGCCCCGGTCAGGTCCCGGTCGAGCCAGGCGGAGAGGTCCTCGGCCCAGTGCCCGTCGCGGAACGATCGGCCGGTCTCGTCGAGCACGGTGAGTCGTGCCGCGCGGGACACGATCAGGTCCACGGGCTCGCCCGCGTCGAGCAGTCCGCCGATGACGGCCGCCGCGTACGGCGTACCGGAAGCGCCGGAGACTCCGACCACCCATGGTTCGCGCATGCCCCCAGCCTGCCTGGTCCGGCCGTGCACCGTGCCGTGGCCCCCCGCCCTCGCCCGTCCGCCGTCCTCTCGGCCTGCGACGGACATCATCGACAGCCGATTTCTGACATGCTCGGATGGGGGGAAAACCTCTGTGCGGCAACCGGAGGGACGGTACGAGCGATGACGGTGGCGGCAGCCCGCGCACTACGTGCCGAGTGTCCCCTTCTCTCGCGGTGCTCGCCGCATGCCGAGGCGACCCAGGAGTGGCTGGCGGGCTGGGTGCGCCGCTTCGATCTGCCGCTGGACGACGACGAGCTGCGCCGGCTGGATGCCGGTCACATCGCCTGGTACGCGGGTCGGCTCTACCCTGACGCCAGCGCCGCCGACCTGCGTACGGTCGCCGCCCTCTGGACCTGGTTCTTCCTGCTCGACGACGCCTGCGACGGACCGCACGGTGCGAGCGGCGCGGACGTCGCTGCCTTGCGGGACGGCGTGCTCCACGTGCTGCGCCACGGCCCCGGCGCCCGCACGGCAGGGTTCCGGGGACCGCTGCGCCAGATGCTCGCGGACGCGTGGCAAGCGCCGCGTGCCCGGATGCCCCCGCCCTGGCAGCAGCGCTTCGCCGACGCGGTCGCCCACCACCTGGCAGGCGACCGGACGGAGGCGGAGAACAAGACCAGGGGCCACGTCCCCGCCGTCTCCGAATACGTTGCGCTGCGCCGGGCGACCTCGGCGGCGTACGTGTCGTACACCATGATCGAGTTCGTCACCGGTCACGCGCTGCCAGACCCCGTCTACCACCACCCGGCGCTATGGGCGCTCGCGGCAACCGGCAACGACCTGCTCTCCTGGTTCAACGACCTGGTGTCTTTGGAGAAGGACAGGGTCACCTCGGGCGGGCACAACCTGGTGCTGGCCATCGCACGGGAGCAGCGCCTGCCGGACGAGCGGGCCGTAGAGGCGGCGGTGGCCCGCTGGCGCACGACGATGGGCCGATTCATGGAGCTGCGGGCCACGATCCCGTCCTTCGGCCCGGAGCTGGACCGGGCGGTGGCCGCGCACGTCGAGGGAGTCGCCCGCTCGGTGCGGGGGACGATCGACTGGTCGATGGAGAGCGCTAGGTATTCGGCAGCCCGGAGCTGACCCCGGGGGGCTACCGGGTCAGCGGGTCCGCCGATGACGACACAGGCCCTAGGCGCGCAGGCCGAGCCGCACCACAAGATCGAGCAGGGCGAACACGAACAGCGCGATGCCGACGAACCCGTTGGCGGTGAAGAACGCCCGATTGACCTTGCTCAGGTCGGTGGGCGTGACCACCAGGTGCTGGTAGCCGAACGCCACAGCGGTCAGCACCAGCCCGATCCACCAGAGCCAGCCGAAGCCGATCAGCACCCCGAACCAGACGAACAGCCCGAAGGTCACCACGTGCGCGACAGTGGAGGCGTGCAGGGCGAAGCGCCGACCGTAACGGGCCGGCACGCTGTGCACGCCGATCTCCTGGTCGATCTCGGAGTCCTGGCAGGCGTAGATCAGGTCGAAGCCGCCGATCCACAGCCCGACACCCACGCCGAGCAGCCAGGCCGGCCAGGAGCCGTCCAGGGTGCCGGTGACGGCCAGCCAGGCGCCGACCGGGCCGACCGCCTGGGCGATCCCGAGGATGGCGTGCGGCCAGTTGGTGAACCGCTTGGCGTAGGGATAGACCACCAGCGGCACCACGGCCAGCGGCGCGAGCACCAGGCAGAGCGGGTTGAGCAGGGCGGCGGCGGCGAGGAAGACCACCAGCGCGACGGCCGCGCCGGTCCAGGCCGTCCGCACGCTCACGGCCCCGGTGACCAGTTCCCGGCCGGCGGTACGCGGGTTCCGCGCGTCGATCCGCCGGTCGAGGATCCGGTTGGCGGCCATGGCGAACGTCCGCGCTCCGACCATCGCCACGGTGATCAGCAGCAGGTCCCACCAGCGCACCCGTCCGCCGTTGACCTGCATGGCGCTCAACGCCGACAGATACGCGAAGGGCAGGGCGAACACCGAGTGCTCGATCGCGACGAGCTTGAGGAAGGACTTGACCCGGCCCGGCTTCTCCGCCGGTGCGTCGAGGACGGCCATCAGAGCCCGTACTCCTTCCAGCGCTTGTCGACCAGGGCGGTGACCTCCGGGCTCATGCGCATCTCCTCCGGCCAACCGCGGGTGTAGCCCTCGGTGGGCAGCTTGCGGGTGGCGTCGACGCCGGCCTTGCCACCCCAGAACTGCTGGTACGAAGCGTGGTCGAGGTGGTCGACGGGCCCTTCGGTGAGCAGCAGGTCGCGCGCGTAGTCGACGTTGCCGAAGGCCCGGAACGCGACCTCGTTGTAGTCGTGCACGTCGCAGTCCTCGTCGACGATCACGATGAGCTTGGTCAGCGACATCATGTGCGCGCCCCAGATCGCGTTCATCACCTTCTGGGCGTGCTTCGGGTACCGCTTGCGGATCGACACGATCGCGCAGTTGTGGAACACCCCGGCGGCGGGCAGGTCGTAGTCGACGATGTCCGGGATCAGGAAGCGCAGCAGCGGCGCGAAGATCCGCTCGGTGGCCTTGCCGAGACCGTGGTCCTCCTGGGGCGGCTGCGACGTGACGATCGAGTGGTAGACCGGGTCGCGCTGCATGGTCATGCACTCGATGTGCATCACCGGGAACGGCTCCACCGGGGTGTAGAAGCCGGTGTGGTCGCCGAACGGGCCCTCGGGCAGCCGCTCGCCCGGCTCGATGTAGCCCTCGAGGACGATCTGTGCGTGCGCCGGCACCTGCAGCGGCACGGTCAGGCAGTCGACCATCTCGACGCGCTCGCCGCTCAGGAACCCGGCGAACAGGTATTCGTCGATGTCGGCCGGCAGTGGCGCGCTGGCCGAGTATGCGACGGCGGGGTCGGCGCCGATGGCGATCGCCACCGGCAGGCGCTGCCCGAGCCGCTCAGCGACCGCGTGGTGTGCAGTGGAGTTCTTGTGGATCTGCCAGTGCATGCCGATGGTGTTGCGCGAGTGCTGTTGCAGCCGGTAGAGCCCGAGGTTGCGCTTACCGGTCTCCGGGTGCTTGGTGTGGGTCAGCCCGAAGTTGTGGAAGATCCCGCCGTCACCCGGCCAGATCTGCAGCCCCGGCAACCGGTTGAGGTCGACGTCGTCGCCGCGGTAGACCACCTGCTGGCAGGGGGCCGTCTTGACCTTCTTCGGCGGCATCGACTTGAGCTGCATGACCTTGCCGAGCCCGCCCATCATGCCCGAGAAGCCCTGCGGCAGCTCCGGCTTGAGCAGCTCGCCGATGCGCGCGCCGATCTCGTCGAGGTTCTCCACCCCGAGGGCCATCGCCATGCGCTTCTCGGTGCCGAACAGGTTGATCGCCACCGGCATGTCGCCCCGGGTCGGGCGCTCGAAGAGCAGCGCGGGGCCGCCGGCCCGCACCGTGCGGGTGACCACCTCGCTGATCTCCAGGGTGGGGTCGACCGGGACGTCGACCCGGCGCAGCTCCCCCGCGCGCTCCAGCGCCGCGAGGAAGTCCTTGAGATCGGTGTACGGGAAGCCACGAGCCGCCATGTCGCCAGTCTCCCGCACGGGGTGCCGAACGGCCCAGGCCGGGTGCTGTGACACTCGCGATGACCCGGTCGGCTGCCGGTCAGGAGGCTCGGCCCACACCTTGATCCACTCGGATTTCCGGAAGTCGGGGTGTCCACTGGCCTGGGAGGGCCCGACTTCCTGAAACGCGAGTGGATCAACGGTCAGGGCGCAGAACTCGCAGGCATGGTGGGCGGTCGAGCGGGTAGCCGGGCAGCCGGCGGCGGACGGCTGGCGGACGGAGGCGGCGATGGGCGCGGAGCGGGTTCCGGCGGGGTTCACCGAGCAACGGGCGCGGGTCGGCCAGATCTCCATGAACTACGTCCGTGGCGGCAGTGGCCCGCCGCTGGTTCTGCTGCACGGGTATCCGCAGTGTTGGCACATGTGGCGGAACCTGCTGCCCGAGTTGAGCCGATCCTTCGACGTGGTCGCACCCGACCTGCGCGGCTTCGGGAGCAGCGACGCCCCGGCCGGCGGGTACGACAAGAAGACCGTCGCCGCCGACCTGCACGGGCTGCTCGACCAGCTCGGCCTGGTCAGTGACCTCCGGTTGGTCGGGCACGACCTGGGGACCATGGTGGCGTACGCGTACGCCGCCGCCCATCCGCAGCGGGTGAGCCGACTGGTGCTCACCGAGGCACCGATCCCCGACGAGAGCATCTACACGTTCCCCGCGCTCACCTCGGCCGGCCCGGGAGTGTGGAACTTCGGCTACTTCTCGATCGGCAACGGGCTTCCGGAGGAGCTGGTCCGCGGGCGGGAGTCGCTCTGGGTGGACCGGTTCACCGACGCCCTGATGGTGCGCAAGGGCAGCATCGCCGCCCCCGACATCGAGGAGTTCGCGAGCCACCTGCGCGACCCGGCGCATCTGCGGGCCAGCTTCGCCTACTTCCGGGCGTTCGATCAGGACATCGCCGACAACACGGCGTACCGGGACACGAAGCTGACGATGCCGGTGCTGGCCGTCGGGGCGGCGGCCAGCCTGGGCGGGCAGGTCGCCGAGCAGGTTCGCCGGTACGCCGACACGGTCCGCGGCGAGGTGATCGAGGACTGCGGGCACTGGCTCTACGAGGAGCGCCCGGACGAGATGCTCGCCCTGCTGCGGGACTTCCTCGGGGCGGCCTGAGCAGCGGTTGGCAGGCGCCCCCGGTCAGGCGGCGGGCGTCCAGGCGTGGGCGGCCAGCGGTGGGTCGAGCGGTGCCTGGGTGAGCCGGTTGGCGAAGGTGGACATCGTGTACGCGCCGACGCCGAGCACCACGTCCAGCGCGTGCCGGGGCTGGTAGCCAGCGGTCAGGAACTCGTGCAACTCGTTGTCGGGCACCGCGCCCCGGTGGTCGAGCACGGCCAGAGTGAACCGGCGCAGCGCCTCCAGTCGCGGCTCGGGCAGCGCCGAGCCGGCACGCAGTGCGGTGATCAGCTCGGTGGTCGCTCCGAGCTGGGTGAGCTTGCCGGTGTGCAGGGCGACGCAGAAGTGGCACTCGTTGGTGGTGGAGACCGCCAGGATGACCACCTCCCGCTCCAGCGGGGCGAGGTCGGTCTGCTCGAAGCCCGCGCTGGTGGCGAGGAAGCCGGTGAGCAACTGTGGCGAGTCGGCCATCAGCGCCACCGGGGTGGGCAGCCAGCCGAACCGGCCGCGTACGCCCTCGATGGCTCGGCGGGCGGCAGCGGGTGCGGTCTCGGCTGTGTGAGCGGTGAAGACGGGCATGGTTACCTGCTTTCGGCAGCGTCGGTCGGGAGGGTCGGTGCCGCATCCCGTAAGATAGTCAACGTGGTTGACGAAATAGTAAACGTGGTTGTCGAACATGGCAACCGCTGATCCCGCGCGCCCCGGGTTCCACCTGCCACTGCTGCTGCTGGCGGGCTTCCGGACGCTGATCGACGACCTGCACGCCGAACTGGCCCGGGAGGGGCATCCGGAGCTGCGGCCGCTGCACGGGTTCGTGCTCCAGGCCGTCGGCGCGGACGGCACCACCGCCACGGAGTTGGGCCAGCGACTGGGCATCTCCAAACAGGCCGCCGGCAAGACGATCGACCGGCTGGTGGCCGTCGGCTACCTGGAGCGGGCCGACGATCCCTCCGACGCCCGACGCCGACTGGTCCGGGTGACACCGCATGGCGCCGACGGGCTACGCCGCTCGGCCGAGATCTTCGACCGGCTGCGTGCACGGTGGGCGGACACGCTCGGCCCGGACCGGGTCACCGCGATGGAAGACGACCTCGGCACGATGGCCTCGGCAAACTGGTTCCGCCTCGACATGCCGGGCTGGTTCGGCGGCTGACCGCGCCAGGTGACGCACGCCGGACCGTCACCTTGATGGACGTCTGCGACGAGGGGCCAGCGGAGGATCAGGGGGTGCGGGCCAGCTCGACGAAGGCCTTCCACGCGGCCGGGGTGAAGGTCAGCAGGCCACCGTCGCGGTCCTTGGAATCGCGGACGTGCACCCGGCCGGGCAGATTGTCGGCGACCTCGACACAGGCGCCAGCGTCATTGCCGCTTCGGGTGGACTTGCGCCAGCGGGCTCCGGTCAGATCCATGGCTTCACGATCTCCTCGAGCAGGTCGATGGACTGCTGCCGGGGCAGCGCGTCACTGCGCAGACTCTCCCACCTTCCGAGCAGGGTCGCCACCTCGTTGATGTCGTCCACAGCGGTGCCACCGGTCTGGCTGTCGAGGAAGCCGAGCCAACTGCCGTCGGCGGTGCGGCCGAGGATGAACGGCCCGAAGAGGCCGGCGTGCAACCCCACCCTCTGCGGCAGCACGTGCACCCTGATGTGCGGACGGCGGGCGCACGCCACCAGGTGCCGGAGCTGCTCGGCCAGCACACCGGCGCAGCCCTCCGCGAAGCGCTGTAGCGCGGCCTCGTCGATCACGGCGGTGAGCTGCGGCGGGTGCTCCCGGTCGAGGATCGCCTGCCGTTCCAGCCGGGCGGCCACCAACTCCTCGACCCGGCCGGCGGTCAACCCCAGGTCGAGCCGGAACACCGCACGGGCGTAGTCGGCGGTCTGCAACAGCCCCGGAATCATCGTCGCGCCGAAGCAGCGCAACTGGGTGGCGACCCGCTCGACCTCCAGCCAGGGGCGGAACCAGACCGGCTCGCCGTCACGCCGGCCCAGCTCGCGCAGCGAGACCAGCAGGCCGCCGGTGTCGAGCACCTCGTCGGCCCGGGTCAGGTAGGCGAGGTTGGGCGCCGCCTGCCCCAGCTCGACCGCCGACACCATGGACGGCGAGTAGTGCGCCCTTTTGCCGTACTCCTCCTGGGTCAGCCCGGCCGCGAGCCGCGACCGCCGGAGCTGATCCCGGATCAGTGCCGCAGTGGACACCACTGTGGTCATCACGTCCGCCTTCCGCCGTCGGTGAAGAGCCGCGCCGACCCGTCTGCCGCAAGGTAGCGAAATCGCGACGCTGCGTCAGCACACGACGCGGATATCGGGGTAACGCGAGCACCGGTGAGGCTCACGGCGGTCCCAGGGCACACCATGCGTCGCGTGCGGCCTAGATCCACTCGACTTTCATGAAGTCGGGGTTTCCTGCGGCAGGGGATAGACCGATTTCACGGAAACCGAGTGGATCAACGTGGCGGAGCACCGTGACGGAGTGGCGGAGTGGCGTGGTGGCGGAACGGCGGGAGCCGGGTGCAGGGTGGTGGGCATGTCGGACGCCTATGTCGTCGGCGACCCGGACGGGTTGTCGCCCCTGCTGGTCGCGCTTCGCGACACCATCGCCCGGGAGCTGCACGCCCAACTGGCGCTGCGTGGTGAACGGATCGAGCTGGCCGACCTACCGGAGGTGTCCTACCAGGTCACCGTCCAGGTCGAGCGGACGTTGCGGGCCTGGCGACCGGCGTGGCGGGCACCGACCGAATCCGGTTTCGACGAAGATCGCGACCTGGTCGACCGATCGAGAACTGTCACAGGTGATCTCTAAGATCATGGATGCCGATCGGGTCGGGGTGCCGCAAACCTGGCTTCTTCCGGTCGGCTCATCCCCCACCAAGGAGATCGATGAGATCTGTGCGCGTTACGCGTGGCAGGCTTGTGCACGGGCTGACCACGCTGGTCCTCGCGACGGCGATGATCGGCGCGGCGGCAACGCCCGCCTCGGCCGAGGACGACCCGGGTTGGGTCAATGGCTGGCTGGGCGACGTGACGCTCGGCGCGGCCGGCGCTCCCGGCCGCACGGTGCCGTTGACCCTGACCAGCACCGGAGCCACCCAGCCTCGGGTGACCATCGACCTGACCGGCCTCGCTGGCGTGGCAACCGCCAGCTTCCCCGACTTCTGCGTCAACCAGGGCACTTCGGTGACCTGCCCGATGCCGCCGACGGCCGTCGACGAGTTCGGCACGCTCACCGGCACCGTGCCGGTGGTGTTCCGGGCCGATCCCGGCGCGGCGGACGGCGCGACGGGCACCCTCGACTACACGGCGTTCGGCGAGCAGACCGAGGCGTATTCGCAACAGGCCGTGATCACCGTGCGGTCCGGGCCCGACCTGCTCGACATGGTCGACGAGTACGTCTCCGGCGTCGAGGTGGGCGACACACGCCCGGTCCCGGTGGCCGTGGTCAATGCCGGTGACCAGCCGGCCGTGGATCTGCGGCTCACCATGCGCTTCCCGGTGGGCCTCGTGCCGGTCAGCTACCGCAACTGCCGGTACGGCACCGACCAGGTGCTCGCCACCGTTGTCGTCTGCACCGTGCGGGGCACGTTCGCGCCCGGCCAGCGGCACGAGCTGCGGGGCGGATTTCTCACCACAGTCGGTCCAGCCACCCTCGGCGGCAAGCGAATCGGCCAGATGGTTGAGCCGCTGACCAGCGCTGGGCCGCTCCCCAGCGGCGTCAGGTTCATGCACCGCGACGCCGACCAGGCACTGCGCCTACGGCCGACCGGTCCACCGCTCGACGTAGTCCCCATCACGGTGACCGGCGCCGGCGGTGGGACCTACCTGGAGGTCCAGGGAGCCTTCGACATCGTCGCCCAGGGCGCCGCCGTCACCGGAGCCGTCGGCGACACCGTCCAGGTCACCGTGGGCCTCCACAACGAGGGCCCGGGCGTGCCGGACGGCACCAACTCCGGCGACACCGTCGGCGCGTTCTACTTCACCCCACCCGTCGGAGTCACCGTCGTGGACCATCCGTCAGACTGCTGGCCGTTTGGCGGTGACGAGGGCACGGCGGACGCCCCGGCAACCTGGTACTGCAACGGGCGGGAGGCCGTGTTCCTCGCCGGGACCAGCCATACGGTCACGTTCGACCTTCGGATCGAGCGCATCACCGGCGTTGCCGGACAGGTCGAGCCACACGGCCGCTACCCGCGGGTGGACGACAACCCGGGCAACGACATCGCCCTGGTCACGGTGAGCTGACCGAAGCCGTTTGAACGACGCGGGCCGGTCACTGACGAATCAGTGGCCGGCCCGCATCGTGTCGCCAGGGTCAGTCCAGCCCACCGTACGAGTGCAGGCCGGTGAAGAAGATGTTCACGCCGAACAGGTTCATCAGCATGGTGAGGAAGCCGAGCACCGCGAGCCAGGTGGCCACGTTGCGCTTGACGCTGGGCGTGGCCCGGGCGTGCAGGTAACCGGCGTACACCACCCAGGAGATGAACGCCCAGGTCTCCTTCGGGTCCCAGCCCCACGGCCGACCCCAGGCCGCCTCGGCCCAGATGGCACCGGCGATCACCGCGAAGGTGAAGATCGGGAAGGCGAAGGCGTGCAGCGTGAAGGTCAACCGCTCCAGCCCGGCCGCGGCGGGCAGCCGCTTGGCCAGGGTGTACGGGAAGCTCCGCTTGCCGTTCTCGTACCCGTTGCGCATCAGGAAGCCGACCGCCGGCACCGCACCGAGCAGGAAGATGCCGGACGCGAACACGATGGTCGAGACGTGGATGACGAACCAGTACGAGTTCAGTGCCGGCACCAGCGGCACGATCGGCACGTACAGCACCAGCTCGGCGGTAGCGACCAGCAGCACCATCACCAGCGTGAGGAACAGCCCGAGCTTGCGCAGCGACGGCCGCTTCCAGAGCACCACCAGCCAGGCCGCGACCCCGATGAACGTCACAGTGAGCACGAACTCGTACATGTTGCCCCACGGCATCCGGTCGGCCGCGAGGCCACGGGTGACCAGCGCCGCCAGGTGCAGCACGGCGGCGACCGCGGTGGCGCCCACCCCGATCAGGCCGGCGAGGCGGGCCCGTCGCGCGGAGCGGTCGGCCCCGGGCTGCGCCGGTACGGGCGCGGGCGGCGTCGGCACGATGCCGCCGCCGGCACTCACCAGCTCGCGCACCGGAGCCGCAGCGGCGACCCGGGTACGCGCGTTGCCCAACGCGTACTCCACGGCGTGACCGATCATCGCGACCAGGTACGCCAGGATCGCGAAGGTCACCAGATTGTCGGAGAGTGCGGACATCACTCGGCTCCTTCTCGCACGCCGGCCCGGTCACTGGAGTCAGCGCCCGTGCTGGCCCGCTCAGCCGCCCGTTCGTCGCCGTTGACCTCGGCGATGAGCTGGGCGAACTCGTCGGCGAACCCTGGATAGTCGGTGCGCGGCAACCCACCGGCCTCCATCAAGCTACTACCGCCCGTCGGAGATCCTTCCGCCGGGTCGGCCGGCACCACCCGGAAGAACACCCGGCGGCGTCGCCCGAACAGCGAGCCCATCAGGCCGGCCAGCAGGAAGCCGCAGCTGATCAGCAGTGGCGTCGCGCCGGGGTCGTGTCGGATGGAGAGGGTGACGTACCGCTCGGTGCCCAGGAACTCGACAGTGGTGCCGTCGTCCAGCTTCCAGGTCTCGCCCTTGCGGAGCAGCTTGGTGCCGACCTCCTGGACCTTGCCGGTCCGCACCTGCCGCTGGTCGAGTTGGTAGACCGAGCTGGGGATGCCGGCGTCCAGGCCGAGGTTGCCCCGGTAGGCGACGAGGTTCAGCGCCGGGTTGCGCTCGGTCGGGTATTCCGAGCGGACGAACGGCGCCTGCTGGGGTGCGGTGGGCAGGTAGATGCCAGTGAACGCCATCTGCTCGTCCGGTGCGCGCTGGCCGGTGGCCGGGTCGACGTTGGCGTCCGGGAAGGCGGCCAGGCCCTCACTCGTCAGCCCCATGTCGCCGGTGGTCAGGAACGGTTCGTCGCTGACCTGGCTGTTGCCGAACCGGTCGGTGTAGCGGATCACCGGGGCGTACCCGTGGCCGAGCAGGTAGACGCTCGCGTCGGCGAGGCGCAGCGGCGAGTTCACCGAGAAGTCGGCGCTGCGGGTCGGCTCGTCCGGGCCGTCGACGGTGACCGTGGCATTGAAGAACTCCGGCTGACCGGACGGCAGGAAGCGGGCCTCGAAGTCGTCCAGCCGCAGGCAGAAGCGGGGCAGGTCGGCGCTGTCCACCTGGGGGCCGAGCTTCGCCTCGGCGTACTGCTGCCGGGTGTTGCAGAACGAGTTGTCCGCTCCCGCCACCAGCAGTCGGTTGCCGCTCCAGCCGTACCACGAGCCGAGGGCGACGCTGATCAGCACCGCGATCAACGACGTGTGGAACAGCAGGTTGCCGGTCTCCTTGAGGTAGCCCTTCTCGGCGGAGACCTCGTCGCCACGGACCTCCACCCGCCAGCGACGCTTGCGCAGCACCTCGGCGATCGCCGCCGCGCCGCCGGGCGGGGCGGGCAGCACGGTGTGCTGCGGCAGCCGCGCCATCCGCTTCGGCGCGGCCGGCGGGCGGGACCGCAACGCCCGGATGTGGTCCCGCAGTCGGGGCGTGATGCAGCCGATCAGGGACGTGAACAGCAGCAGGTAGATCGCGGAGAACCAGACCGAGCCGAAGACCTCGAACGCGCCGATCCGGTCCAGTCGGGGGGCCCATTCCGGGTGGTCGACGAAGTACTCGTTGACCTTCTCCGGGCTGATCCCGCGCTGCGGCAGCACCGAGCCGGGGATGGCCGCGATCGCGAGCAGGAAGAGCAGGATCAGCGCCGTACGCATGCTGGTCAACTGCCGCCACGAGTTGCGCAGCAGCGCCAGGAGGCGGTTCGGCCGACGGCGTGGCGCCGGCGCCACGGTTTCCGGCCGGTCGTCGACGACCGTCATCAGATGCTCACCTCGCCCACCCCGACGGTGGTCTGCAACCAGATCACGAAGCTCTGCCATCCGCCGGTGACCAGCGCGAGGCCGATCAGGATGAGCAGGGCGCCGCCGACCCGGGTGACCCAGCGGCTGTTGCGCCGAACGGCGCGGAAGACCCCGAGCAGGCGTTGGAAGCCCAGCCCGAAGACGATGAACGGTATCCCCAACCCGAGGCAGTACGCCACGGCGAGCACCACGGCACGGTCGCTCTGCCCGGAGGCGGTGGCCATGCCCATCACCGCACCGAGGGTGGGGCCCGTGCAGGGCACCCAGCTGAGTGCGAAGACCGCGCCGAAGACCGGTGCGCCGAGCAGCCCGGCCGACGGCAGCCGGGAGATCCGGAACTCCCGTTGCAGGGCCGGGATCATCCCGAGGTAGCCGAACCCGAGCACGATGATCAACGCGCCGACGACGATTTCGAGCTGCCGCTCGTACTCGAAGAAGACCTGGCCGATGCCGGCGAACAGGATCGCCGTGGCGACGAAGACGGCGGTGAAGCCGGCGATGAAGAGCAGCGTGCCCGCGAGCACCCGGCCCTTGACGGCACCGGCCCGCGCGATCCGCTCCCGGACCGCGACGCCTCCGCGGTCGCTGGCCTCGGCGGCTTCCGCTGCCGCAGGGGTCGACGAGGTGCCCTGCCGTGCACGGCCTTCGAGGTCGGAACCGGCCAGGCCGGTGACGTACGAGAGGTAGCCGGGAACGAGTGGGAGCACGCACGGGGAGAGGAAGCTGACCAGGCCGGCGAGCGCCGCCGCGCCGATGGCGAGCAGCAGCGGCCCGCTCAGGGCCAGCTCCCGGAAGGTCTCGCCCATCAGTTGGGCGCCGGTTTCTCAGCCGCGATCCGCTCGACGATCGGTTGCAGGCCCTCCTGCTTGACGGCGGCCCGGATCACCGCGGCGATCCGACCGTCCCGGTCGAGCACCACCGTCGCGGGCACGCTGTTCGGCGGGATGTCCAGCGCGAGTGCCGTCTTGCTCGACGGGTCGAACAGGCTCGGATAGGTGACCCGGCCCTTTTCGAACGCCTTGGCCTTGTCCCGCGAATCCTGGACGTTGATGCCGAGGAAGCTCACCCCGGAACCCTTGGTGGCCTGGTAGACGGCTTCCAGGTCGTCCGCCTCGGCACGGCACGGCGCGCACCAGGAACCCCAGAAGTTGACCACGACCACCTGCCCGCGAGCCTGGCTGACGTCGTAGGTGCCACCGAGCAGCAGCTCACCGGCGACCTTCGGGGGTGCGGAGCGCTGGTCCGGTGCGCACTCGAAGATCCCGTCGGTGGTGGTCGTGCAGGTCTTCTCCTGCCCCTTCGACGTGCAGCCGACCAGCGCCACCGCGGCGACGGCGGCGAGCAGACCGGCGGTCCACCTCCGGGCGTTCATCAGGCCCCCTTGGCCGTCCGGGCGGTCGCGGAGAGAGCGATCAGGTGCGCGGCCGGCTCGCTGTAGCCGATGCCCACCACCTTCGCGTCGTCGAAGTGGAACGAGGTGAGGCTCGCCAGCCCGCACTGCCGCTTGCGCGGGTCGTGCCAGAGCCGCTTGCGCTCGACGTAGCGGCGCAGCGTCCAGATGGGGAGCTGGTGCGACACCAGCACCGCCTCGCGCCCCTCGGCGGCGACCCGGGCGGCCTGCACGGCGGCGAACATCCGCTCGGCGATCACCCGGTACGCCTCGCCCCAGGACGGGGTCATCGGGTCGCGCAGCACCCACCAGTTGCGCGGGTCACGGAAGGATCCGTCGCCCGGCGACACCTTCTTGCCCTCGAACCAGTTGGCGCTCTCGATCAGCCGCTCGTCCACCCCGACCGGGAGCCCGAACTGGGCCGCGATCGGCTCGGCGGTCTGCTGCGCGCGTTCCAGCGGACTGGCCACCACGTGCACGATCTCTCGCTCGGCCAGGCCCTCAGCGGCGGCCTTGGCCATCTGCACGCCCAGCTCAGAGAGGCGGAAACCGGGCAGCCGACCGTAGAGAATCTGGTCGGGGTTGTATACCTCGCCGTGCCGGAGCACGTGGACCACCGTCTTGCTCACCGCTGTGCCCCCTTTGTTTGCGACTGCGGGGCTCGCAAACCCGGCTCACTCCTCGCGCGCACGTCAACCCCCGTGGCCAGCCGCTGCCGCCGCGTTCGCCGCCGTAGGCAGCGCGTCGGCGATGTGCTCCAGAGCGACGTCGTCGATCGCCGCCGACACGAACCATGACTCGAACGCGCTCGGCGGCAGGTAGACGCCGGCGGCGAGCATCGCGTGGAAGAACGCCTTGAACGCCGGCACCTGCTGGGTGCGCGCGCTGTCGTAGTCGACCACGTCGGCGTCGGTGAAGAAGATCGAGAACATGCTGCCCGCGTACGACAGTCGGTGTGGAACCCCGGCGGCGCCCAGCGCGTCGGACGCCAGCTTGCCCACGACGGCGGCCGTGTCGTCGAGCTTGCGGTAGAGCGACTCGTCGGCGAGTCGCAGCGTGGCCAGGCCGGCGGCGCACGCGAGAGGGTTACCGGAGAGCGTGCCGGCCTGGTAGACCGGGCCGGCCGGGGCGAGTCGCGCCATGATGTCCGCACGCCCGCCGAAGGCAGCGGCGGGCAGGCCGCCACCCATGACCTTGCCGTACGTCCACAGGTCGGCGTCGGAGGCGTCGAGGCCGTGCCACCCGGCGCGGGACACCCGGAACCCGGTCATCACCTCGTCCACCACGAGCAGGGCGCCGTGCGCGTGCGCGATCCGGGCGAGCTGCTGGTTGAAGCCGTCGCGGGGGGCCACCACACCCATGTTGCCGGCTGCCGCCTCGGTGATCACCGCTGCGATGTGCGGGCCCTCGGCGGCGAACGCCTCCTCGACGGCCCGGATGTCGTTGTAGGGCAGCACGATGGTCTCGCTGGCCGCCGCACCGGTCACGCCGGGCGAGTCGGGCAGGCCCAGGGTGGCCACGCCGGATCCGGCGGCGGCGAGCAGGGCGTCGACATGCCCGTGGTAGCAACCAGCGAACTTGATGATCTTGGAGCGACCGGTGAAGCCACGAGCCAGCCGGATCGCCGACATGGTGGCCTCGGTGCCCGAGTTGACCAGGCGAACCTGCTCCATCGGGGTGCGGTCGACCAGCTCGGCGGCCAGCTCCACCTCACCCGGGGTGGGAGTGCCGAAGCTGGTGCCCCGGGCAGCGGCAGCCTGCACGGCCTCCACCACCGCCGGGTGGGCGTGCCCGAGGATCAGCGGACCCCAGGAGCAGACCAGGTCGACGTAGCGGCGGCCGTCGGCGTCGTACAGCCACGGGCCCTCGCCACGGACCATGAAACGCGGCGTGCCGCCGACCGCCTGGAAGGCGCGCACGGGGGAGTTCACCCCGCCCGGCACGATGGCGCGGGCGCGGTCGAACAGGGCCTCGGAGGCCGGCGCGTCGGCCGGGTAGCGGCCGGATCCGGCTGGAAATATGTCGGTCACGATGCCGCCATTGTGTCAGCGACGAACGGCCCACCAGCAGCCACCCCGCGGTGGGGTTACCAGGCTCACCTGTGGCCGGCACCCGCCAGCAGCGTCGACATGCGGGGGGCTCGGCCTGGACGGCGACGGCTCGCGGCCTCAACAGGCCGGACCGGTCGGATCGCGCTAGGCTGACCGGGTGGATCGTGCCGAGCTGTCCATCACGCTACACCGGACGGGTGACGAAGCTGTGCTTCGCCTGGCCGGTGAGATCGACATGCTCACGGCCGCGCAGCTCTCGACAGTGGTCAACGAGGTGCTGGCCGACCCGCCGCCGAAGATCGTCCTCGACCTCGGCGGCGTCACCTTCTGCGACTCGCAGGGCCTGGGCACCCTGGTCGTGCTCAGCCGCAAGGCCAGCCACGCGCAGAGCCTGCTGATGCTGACCCACGTGGGTGACTTCCTCATCCGCGTCCTGGACATCACGGGCCTCCGCAGCGCCCTGATGATCCGCAACGACCAGCCCACCGGCTGACCCGCCCCGCCGCGTCAGGCGGTGTTGCCCCAGCGGGCCTGCTCCAACATGCTCACCGCCCGGTCACGGGCCTCCCCGTCGTCGGACCGCAGCAGGGTGGTCGCCTCGTCGACAGCGTCGGTGAGCCTGCGCCACTGCGTGTCGCGCTCCCGGACCAGGTCGGACTGGGCGGCCAACTGCCGGGTCTTCACCCACAGCTCGACGAAGACCGACACCTTGGCGCGCAGCACCCACGGGT
This sequence comes from Micromonospora sp. MGP-C2, assembly GCF_057766525.1. NCBI lineage: Bacteria > Bacillati > Actinomycetota > Actinomycetes > Micromonosporales > Micromonosporaceae > Micromonospora > Micromonospora sp. MGP-C2. The sequence goes on along the minus strand of NZ_JBYMEN010000002.1, from coordinate 4,585,264 downwards.
CGAACGGCTTCGTCAGGTAGTCCACCGCGCCCACCTGGTAGCCCCGGAGAGCGAGCTGGGCGTCCCGGTCGGCGGCCGTCAGGAAGATGATCGGCACGTGCCTCGTCCGCTCACGGCGCTTGATGTGGCTCGCCGTCTCGAAGCCGTCCATGTCCGGCATCTGCGCGTCCAGCAGGATAACCGCGAAGTCGTCCACCAACAGCTGCTTGAGGGCCGCCTCACCGCTCTCCACCGCCACGGACTGGACCGGCAGGCCCTGGAGGATCGCCTCCAGGGCCGTCAGATTCTGCCGCCGGTCGTCCACGAGCAGCGCCTTGGCCATCTGGGTCACGAAGTCTCCTCGGTCCGGCTGCCGTTGATCCAGGACGACATCAACTCGATCAGGTCGTCCAGGTCGACCGGCTTGGTGATGTAGTCGCTGCCCCCGGCAGCGAGCGCCGACTCCCGGTCACCCGGCATCGCCTTAGCGGTCAGGAACACCACCGGCAGGTCGGCGAAGCGATGGTTGCGGCGGATCTGGCGGGTCGTCTCGTAACCGTCCTGGTCGGGCATCATGGCGTCCATCAGCACGATGTCCACCTCCGGATGCTCGGCCAGCAGACGGACACCGTCCGCTCCGTTGTCCGAGTACAGCACGGTCATCCCGTGCAGTTCCAACGCGCTGGTCAAGGCGAAGACGTTGCGGACGTCGTCATCCACGATCAGCACAGTGGCGCCGTCCAGTTGGCGGGTGGCCGGTGCCTCCGGCCGCTCCGACAACAGCTCCAGCGGCGGCATCAGCAGCGACGACGGCAGACCGGCGCGCTGCGGAGACGGAGCCTGGGGCGCGACCACCGCGTCCGGAGCCAGCACCTGCGGCACGAACAGGGTGAACGTCGAACCCTGACCAGGCGCGGACGACACGGTGATGGTGCCGCCGATCAACCGGGCCAGGTCGCGACTGATCGACAGGCCCAGGCCGGTGCCGCCGTAGCGGCGGCTGGTCGTGCCGTCCGCCTGCTGGAACGCCTCGAAGATGATCGACAACTTGTCGTCGGAGATGCCGATCCCGGTGTCGATCACGGTGAACGCGATGACCTGCTGGGCGTTGGTCAGCGCCGGCACGTCGAAGACCGCGTTCTCCGCCGCCGGGGCGATCCGCAGCGTCACCGCACCGTTGTCGGTGAACTTCACCGCGTTGGAGAGCAGGTTGCGCAGGATCTGCTGCAACCGCTGCGCGTCGGTCACCAACGCCGGCGGCAGATCCTTGCTGACGCGTACCTGGAAGTCCAGGTTCTTCTCCTCGGCCTGCGGCGCGAACGCCTGCTCGACGTAGCCGCGCAGCTCGGCGAAGCGGATCTCGGTCGGCTCGACGTCCATCCGGCCCGCCTCGATCTTGGACAGGTCGAGGATGTCGTCGATCAGGCGCAGCAGGTCCGAGCCGGACCCGTGGATGGTCCGGGCGAACTCGATCTGCTTCGGGCTGAGGTTCTGCTCCGAGTTCTCCGCCAGCAGGCGAGCCAACAGCAGCAACGAGTTCAGCGGCGTACGCAGCTCGTGGCTCATGTTGGCCAGGAACTCGGACTTGTAGGCCGAGGCGCGGGTCAACTGCTGCGCCTTCTCCTCCAGGCCCAGCCGGGCCAGCTCGATCTCCCGGTTCTTCGTCTCGATGTTGCCCTTCTGCTCGGAGAGCAGAGTGGCCTTCTCCTCCAGCTCGGCGTTGGTGCGCTGCAACTCCGCCGACTGTTCCTGCATCTCGTGCGCCAGCCGCTGCGACTGGGCCAGCAACTCCTCCGTACGCCGGTTGGCCTGGATGGTGTTCACCGCGATGCCGATGGTGAGCACCAGCCGCTCCAGGAACGCGAGGTGCAGGTCGGAGAAGGCCGACACGCTGGCGAACTCGATCACGCCGAGCAGCTCGCCCTCGAAGAGCACGGGGAGCACCACCAGGTCGGACGGGGGCGTCTCGGCCAGACCCGAACGCAGGGTGAGCCGGCTGTTCGGGGAGGCGCTGACCCGGATCGTGCGGCGGGACAGCGCGGTCTGCCCGACCAGCCCCTCGCCCGGCCCGAAGGTGACGTCGTTGCCCCGCGCCACGTACCCGTACGAGGAGGTGAGCCGCAGTCGCATGCTGCCGTCGGTGTCGTCGGCCAGGAAGAAGGCTCCGAGCTGGGCTTCGACCAGCGGGGTCACCTCCGTCATGATCATGCGGCAGACCTCGCCGAGGTCGCGCTGGCCCTGCAACAGGCCGCCGATACGGGCCAGGTTGGAGTCCAACCAGCCCTGCTCGGCGTTCTTCTTGGTCGTCTCCCGGAGGGTGACGATCATCTGGTTGATGTTGTCCTTCAGCTCGGCGACCTCGCCCTGCGCCTTCACGGCGATCCGCTGGGTCAGGTCGCCCCGCGTCACCGACGTGGACACCTGGGCGATGGCCCGCAACTGCGTGGTCAGCGTCGAGGCGAGCTGGTTGACGTTCTCGGTGAGGTCCCGCCAGGTGCCGGAAACACCCTTTACCTGCGCCTGACCGCCCAGCTTGCCCTCGATGCCGACCTCACGGGCGACCCGGGTCACCTCGTCGGCGAACGACGACAGCTGGTCGACCATCGTGTTGACAGTCGACTTGAGTTCCAGGATCTCGCCCTGGGCGTCCACGGTGATCTTCTGCGACAGGTCGCCCTTTGCCACGGCGGTGGTCACCGAGGCGATGTTGCGGACCTGGCTGGTCAGGTTCGACGCCATCGAGTTCACGTTGTCGGTCAGGTCCCGCCAGGTGCCACTGACACCCTTGACCTGCGCCTGACCGCCGAGCTTGCCCTCGGTGCCCACCTCACGGGCGACCCGGGTCACCTCGTCAGCGAACGACGACAACTGGTCGACCATCGTGTTGACGGTCGACTTCAGCTCCAGGATCTCGCCCCGCGCGTCCACCGTGATCTTCTGCGACAGGTCACCCTTCGCCACCGCCGTGGAGACCTGGGCGATGTTGCGGACCTGGGCGGTCAGGTTCGACGCCATCGAGTTCACGTTGTCGGTCAGGTCCCGCCAGGTGCCGGCGACGCCACGCACCTGGGCCTGACCGCCGAGCTTGCCCTCGGTGCCCACCTCACGGGCCACCCGGGTCACCTCGTCAGCGAACGACGACAACTGGTCGACCATCGTGTTGACAGTCGACTTCAGCTCCAGGATCTCGCCCCGCGCGTCCACCGTGATCTTCTGCGACAGGTCACCCTTCGCCACGGCGGTGGTCACCGAGGCGATGTTGCGGACCTGGCTGGTCAGGTTCGACGCCATCGAGTTCACGTTGTCCGTGAGGTCGCGCCACGTGCCACTGACGCCCTTCACCTGCGCCTGACCACCCAGGTTGCCCTCGGTGCCCACCTCGCGGGCAACCCGGGTCACCTCGTCGGCGAACGACGACAACTGGTCGACCATCGTGTTGACGGTGTTCTTCAGCTCCAGGATCTCGCCCTGGGCGTCGACAGTGATCTTCTGCGACAGGTCGCCCTTCGCCACGGCGGTGGAGACCTGGGAGATGTTGCGGACCTGGCTGGTCAGGTTGCCGGCGAGCTGGTTGACGTTCTCGGTGAGGTCCCGCCAGGTGCCGGAGACGCCCCGCACCTGGGCCTGACCGCCCAACTTGCCCTCGATGCCCACCTCACGGGCCACCCGGGTCACCTCGTCGGCGAACGACGACAGCTGGTCCACCATCGTGTTGACGGTGTCCTTCAGCTCCAGGATCTCGCCCTGCGCCGCCACCGTGATCTTCTGCGACAGGTCACCGCGCGCCACCGCCGTCGACACCTGGGCGATGTTGCGGACCTGGGCGGTCAGGTTCGACGCCATCGAGTTGACGCTGTCGGTCAGGTCCTTCCACGTGCCGGCCACGTTCGGCACCTCGGCCTGGCCGCCCAGCTTGCCCTCGGTGCCCACCTCGCGGGCCACCCGGGTCACCTGCTCGGCGAAGAGCCGCAGCGTGTCGGTGAGGTAGTTCATCGTGGCCGCCAACTCGGCGACCTCACCGCGCGCGCCCACCGTGATCTTCTGCGACAGGTCGCCCTTGGCCACCGCGGTCGCCACCTGCGAGATCGACCGCACCTGGCCGGTGAGGTTCGACGCCATGGTGTTCACCGAGTCGGTGAGGTCCTTCCAGGTGCCGGCGACGCCCCGAACGTCGGCCTGGCCCCCCAACTTGCCCTCGGTGCCGACCTCGCGGGCCACCCGGGTCACCTCGTTCGAGAACGAGGACAACTGGTCGACCATCGTGTTCACGGTGCGTCCGATGCGCAGGTACTCACCGCGCAGCGGCCGGCCGTCGATCTCCAACGCCATGTGCTGGGACAGGTCGCCGTCCGCGACCGCCACGATGACCCGGGCGATCTCGGTGGTCGGTCGGCCCAGGTCGTCGATCAGCGAGTTGATCGCCCGCTGCCCCTCCGCCCAGGAGCCGTCCAGCCCCTCGTCGTCCAGCCGCTCGGTGAGCCGGCCGTCGCGACCGACGATCCGGCTGATCCGCCGCAGGTCCAGGTGATGACGCTCCTGGAGCGAGACCACCTCGTTGAAGGCGTCCGCCACCTCACCCGCCTTGCCGGCGCGGCGGGGAAGCCGGACCTTCAGGTCGCCGCGACCGATCCGTCGCAGTGCCTCGGTCAACTCACCGAGGAGCGCCTCGTGGTCGGGCGCGGACGGATCCGCCACCGACTGCTTCGCCGTGGTCATCATTCCTCGCTCAACTCGGGGGGCGCCGGTCCGTGCGGACACACCGGCACCCCATATTGTGCCCGCGCGAGCCGTAGTGCCAGGGTGCGCGACCCGCCAGGTGGCCCGGATCGCCATCCGGACCGGCTCGACGGAGGCCGATCCGGCACAGCCCGCCGCAGACCTCGCAGCGATGCCGAACCCGCCCGACCGACGCATACCGGCGAAGGGTGCGCTGGCCGGAAGGGGCCCCTGCTCTACTGGAAGCGTTGATACGGTGCGTGCGCTTCCTCCGCCAGGGGGGAGGCGCGACAAGGTGATCAGCTTGGCACCCGGCAGGGGGACGGTGGAGGATACGGGGGTGTCAGCCGAGGCGGGGCCCGCGACGGCCGGGGCCCGGGACGGGGCGGTCCGGCGTGTCCGCCTGCCCGCAGACCGTCGTACGCCAGCCGCCGCCCGCGCCGTGGTCCGCTCGGTGTTGACCGAGTCACACCTCGACGAGCTGGCCAACGAGGCCCTGCTGCTCACCACCGAGCTGACCACCAACGCCGTGGAGCACGCGCGCACCGAGTTGGACATCGAGGTCGTCGCCGACGAGATCGGGCTGACCGTCACCGTCTCCGACTTCGCGCCCGGCTCCGGTGACGAGCTGACCGTCGGTGCCCGCAACGACTCCACCGAGATCAACGAGGTCTCCGAGCGGGGCCGGGGCCTGCTGCTGGTCGACCACTTCGCCAGCCGCTGGGGCACGACGTACCTACCCACCGGGAAGGGCGTCTGGTTCCGGCTGGACCGTCCCGGCACCGAGCCGCTGGCCGAGGGCACCGCGGCCGGCGGGTCGACCCCGGCCAGCGCGGGGCCTGCCACCAGCGCGGACGGGTCCACGCCGAGCGCCAGCGCGATGAGCGAGCTCATGCAGACCGCCCCCGACCTGTACGCGGACGACCCGCTGCCCGACTTCGCCACCAACCTGCTCAGCCGCGTCGCCGAGATGGTGGGCGCGGCCGGGGGCTCGATCCGCCTCGACCGGGGCGACGGGCAGGGCCGTCAGGTGTTGGCCCGCTTCGGTCGGCCGCCCCGCCCCGGCAGCGACCTGCTCCGGGTGCCGTTGACGGTGCACCGCCCGTACGCCGGGGAGCTGGAGCTGGACGCGGCGCCGTCGGCGTACGCCCGGCCGTTGGCGGTGCTGACCGCCGAGCGGCTGTCGCTGCACCTGGAGAACGACCGGCTGCGCAGGACCGACATCCGCCGGCAGGTGTGGCTGACGTTCCTGGCCGAGGCCAGTGAGCTGCTCGCCCAGTCGCTGGACGTCGACCTGACCATGGCGCTGGTGCCGCAGTTGGTGGTGCCGCGACTCGGCCAGTGGTGCGCGGTGCACACCACCGACGAGTGGGGCCGGCTGCGGCTGGCAGCGGCCAGCCACGCCGACGAGTCGATGCTTCCGCAACTGCACAAGGTGCTGGCGGAGACCGGGCCGGACTCGATCCAGGCTCGCCTGCGCGAGGCGTCCCGCAGCGCGGCGCAGATCCCCCTGGGCGGCCCGATGGAGGGTTTCGCGGTGCCGCTGATCGCCCGTGGGCAGCGGCTCGGCACCCTGGCGGTGGGGCGGCACCAGCGACACCGGCACGACCCGGACGAGGTCGCCGTGTTGGAGGACGTGGCCCGCCGGGCCGCGCTGGCGATCGAGAACGCCCGGATCCACGCCGAACGCCGCCGCGTGGCGCAGACGCTCCAGCAGTCCCTGCTGCCACCGGTGCTGCCGCTCGTGGACGGGATCGGCTTCGCGGCCGAGTACGTCCCGACCGGCGACGACGCCGAGGTGGGCGGCGACTTCTACGACGTGGTGCCGCTGCCCGACGGGCGTTGGCTGGTGGTGATCGGCGACGTCTCGGGCAAGGGTGTCCAGGCCGCTGCGGTGACCGGGCTGGTCCGGGACGTGATCCGGGTCCTCGTCGGCGACGGCAAACCGTTGCCGGAGGCGTTGGCGCGGCTCAACGAGACCCTGGTCGAGCGGGGTGGCGGCCGGTACTGCACGTTGGCGCTGGCGGCGGTCGGCCCGGGCGAGGGCGACCAGCTGGACGTGTCGCTGCACCTGGCCGGACATGACCGGCCGGTGCTGCTGGCCGGCACGGGTGGCGCGGGGTTCGTCGGCACCGGCGGCACCGCACTCGGCCTGCTCGACACGATCACCTCGCCGACCGCGAAGATCGCGCTCGCGCCGGGCGACTCGCTGATCTTCTACACCGATGGCGTCACCGAGCGCCGGCGGGGCCGGGAGCTGTTCGGCACCGACCGACTGCGGGACGCGGCCGCGCCCCTGGCCGGATATTCAGCCGACGTGGTGGCCGCCCGACTGCGCTCCGCCGCGATCAACTTCTCGGTCGAGCCACCCCGGGACGACATCGCCATCCTGGTGCTCCGCAACGACGCGACCTGACCGCCGTCTGCGTCGGTGTCACAGACCGCCGGGGAGGCGCCCGGGGGCGAGGCGGTGTTCCGGATCGAGGTGCTCCTTGGCAGCCCGCAGTTGGGCCAGGCCGGCCAGCTCGCCCCACAGATCGACGGACCTCCGGACAGCCGTCGGCGCGGAGACCACCACGCAACGACCCTGCCGGGCCAACAACACCCCTCGGACGGCGGCCAGGATGGACGCCACCCGATCGGGGGCCATCGCGCCGGGCAGTGCCGCGTGCACCACGCCCAGCCCGGCGGACCCACGCACCGGCACCGGTGCGCCGGCCGCGTCACGCAGCGCGTAGACGGCGGCGTGCAGGTCGCCGATCGGCACCTCCAGGCGCAGCGCCGTGTCGCCGGGCGCGAACGGGTAGCGACGCCACCACGTCGGCGCGGAGTGGGCGATCGTCGCCTCCCCGTGCAGCAGGCCGACCAGGCGCTCGGCGCGTTCGGTGACGTCGGCGGGGCCGCCCTCCAACAGCACCACCAGGCTGCCCGCCCGGGACGGCGCACCGGCCCGGCCGGACATCGACGGGTGGCGCTCCCGGGCGGTGGCCGCCGGGTGTCCGGGCGGGTACGGGTTGCGCGGCCGTGGCGTGCCTCCGGGCAGGTCCAGCTCGATGGCCGACGGCTCCAGCCGGGCGGCGAGGATCGTCCGGACCAGGTCGTGCACCTCCAGCGGTGTCCACACCGGGCGGGACACCCAGAGTCGGCTGGCCGGCAACGGCTGCACCCGCAGGGTCGCCGAGACCAGCACACCGAGCGCGCCCTGGGAGCCACAGAGCAGCCGGGCCAGGTCGAGCCCGGGCGCACCACCCCCGGCGCTCACCAGCTCACCGTCGGCGGCGAGGTAGCGGACACCGAGCAGTTGGTCGCACGGGCTGCCGTGACGGTGGCGCAGCGGACCAGCCTCGCCCGCGGCGAGCACCCCACCGAGAGTCGCGCCGGGTGAAGGGGCATCCATCGCCAGTCGCTGCCCGGTGCGCTCCAGCGTGGCCTGCACCGCCCGCAGCGGGGTGCCGGCGCCCACCTCGGCCACCATCGCGCCGACCGGCTCGTGGCCGATGCCGGCCAGCCGGCCCGTGTCGAGCATGATGTCGACCTGCACCGGCGTGGCACCCCAGTCGATCTTCGTGCCGGCGCCTCTGGGCACCACCGCCAGGTCGTGCGCGGCAGCCAGCCGCAGCACCTCGGCAGCCGCGTGCGGGCCGCCCGGCACCGCCACCCACCGCGCCGGCCGCCCCGCCACCTCGTCGGCGGGCCCACCCGGCCGGGAGAACGGTGGACCACAGATCGCCGCCAACCGCCGGGTGATTTCGAGGGCTCCGGACCGGCCGAGGGAACTCGCTGCTGCCGCCATGGCGCTCATCGTACATGTGTTCGAAAGCCGTGGTAGGGGCTATCGGGATGCCGCTGGTCCGGCGTACAACGGGTGCCGGCCGGTAACGTGGCCGCCGTGACCACCGAGACTGCCCCGCCCGCGGCGAAGCGGGTGCCCAGCGAGCGCACCCACCACGGCGACACCGTCGTCGACGAGTACGCCTGGCTCGCCGCCAAGGACGACCCGGAGACGATCGCCTACCTGACCGCCGAGAACGCGTACACCGACACGCGTACGGCGCACCTGGCCGAGCTGCGCACGACGCTGTTCGAGGAGACCCGCCAGCGCACCAGGGAGACCGACCTGTCCGTGCCGACCCGCAAGGGCGCGCACTGGTACTACACCCGGACGGTCGAGGGCCAGCAGTACGGGGTGCACTGCCGCCGCGCGGTCCGCGACGGGGAGGTCGAGCCGCCGGTCAGCGCCGACGGCGCCCCGCTCGACGGCGAGGAGGTGCTGCTCGACGGCAACCTCCTGGCCGAGGGGCACGACTTCTTCTCGCTGGGCGCGTTCGACGTCAGCCCGGACGGTCGCTGGCTGGCCTACTCCACCGACTTCTCCGGCGACGAGCGGTTCACCCTGCGCGTGAAGGACCTGACCACCGGCGAGTTACTGCCCGACGAGGTGCCCGACACCTTCTACGGCACCGCCTGGTCGACCGACGCCTCGGTGCTGTTCTACGTGACGGTGGACGACGCCTGGCGGCCGAACCGGGTCTGGCGGCACACCGTCGGCTCGGCCGCTGCCGACGACGTGGTGGTCCACCAGGAGGACGACGAGCGGTTCTGGGTCGGCGTGGAGCTGACCCGGTCGGAAAAGTTCATCCTGATCGACATCCACAGCAAGGTGACCAGCGAGGTCCTGGTCATCCCCGCCGGCAACCCGACCGGCGCCCCGGCCGTGATCGCACCCCGCCGCCAGGGCGTCGAATACGCGGTGGAGCACCACGGCCACCGTTTCCTGATCCTGCACAACGACGGTGCGGAGGACTTCGCGCTCGCGTTCACCTCCGCGGACGCGCCGGGCGACTGGGTGCCGGTCATCGAGCACACCCCCGGCACCCGGCTGGAGGCCGTGGACGCCTTCGCCAACCACCTGGTCGTGTCGCTGCGCACCGACGGGCTCACCGGGCTACGGGTGTTGCCGGTGGGCAGCGACGACTCGTACGACATCGACTTCCCCGAGCCGCTGTACAGCGTCGGTCTGGACGCCAACCCGGAATACCGCACCGGGCAGGTCCGCCTGCGGTACTCGTCGCTGGTCACCCCCGACTCGGTGTACGACTACGACCTGGTCACGCGGCAGATGGTGCTGCGCAAGCAGAAGCCGGTGCTGCCCGGGCCGGACGGGCGGCCGTACGACCCGGCCGAGTACGAACAGCACCGTGACTGGGCACTCGCCGACGACGGCACCCGGGTGCCGATCTCGCTGGTCTGCCGCGTGGGCACACCCCGGGACGGCTCGGCACCGTGCGAGCTGTACGGCTACGGCTCGTACGAGGCCAGCATGGACCCGTGGTTCTCGGTGGCCCGACTGTCCCTGCTGGACCGGGGCGTGGTCTTCGCCGTTGCGCACACCCGGGGCGGCGGTGAGCTGGGTCGGCGCTGGTACGACCAGGGCAAGATGCTGGCCAAGAAGAACACCTTCACCGACTTCGTCGCCTGCGCCCGGCATCTGGTCAAGGCCGGCTGGACCGCCAGCGACCGGCTGGTCGCGCGGGGCGCCTCGGCCGGTGGCCTGCTGATGGGCGCGGTCGCCAACCTCGCGCCGGACGCCTTCACCGGGATCGTCGCGCAGGTGCCGTTCGTGGACGCGCTCACCTCGATCCTCGACCCGTCGCTGCCGCTGACCGTCACCGAGTGGGAGGAGTGGGGCAACCCACTGGAGGACCCCGAGGTGTACGCGTACATGAAGTCCTACACGCCGTACGAGAACGTGACCGCTGTGGACTACCCGGCGATCCTCGCGGTGACCAGCCTCAACGACACCCGGGTGCTCTACTCGGAACCGGCGAAGTGGATCGCCCGGCTGCGGGCGGTCGCCCCCGGCGGCGACTACCTGCTCAAGACCGAGATGGGTGCCGGGCACGGCGGTCCGAGCGGTCGCTACGACGCGTGGCGCGAGGAGGCGTTCATCAACGCCTGGATCCTGGATCGGATCGGCCGCGCCTGACCCGTCGGGTCGGCATGATCGCGCTCGATGGTGGGAGTGGTCCCCTCGGCGGCTCGGGGAGGCCGCCACTTCCACGATCGGGCGCGATCATGAGTGGGCCGCGCGGTCCGGCGTTCCCGGCCCCGGACCGATGTCGGGGCCTAGACTTCCGGGGTGACCGGGACCACGGATGGTGACGGCGGGGCCGCCGAGGACGTGCGCCGGCCGAGCGTCGCGGCGGTGGCGCGGGATCGCCGGGTCTGGTTGATCCTCGCGGTGGTCGCCGGCCTCCTGGTCTGCTGCTGCTCGGCGGTGGTCGGCACGCTGGTGGCACTCTCCTCCGGGCTGCTCACCGCCTGACCGGGCTGCACGCGCGGTGGCTCAGGTCATGCGCAGCTCGTCCAGGGCCGTGCTGGCGCGCAGGAAGAGCAGGCCGACACCGACCGTCACCAGCACCGCCGCCAGAGCCCCGGCACCGAGCCAGGCCAGGTGCTCCAGGGGTACGGCAACGGCTCGCTGGATCTCGGGGGTGTACACGATCCGGGTGTACTGCTCGCGGGTGGCCGGGTCGTCACACAGCGCCGCCGTGGCCTCGCAGATCTCCGTCGACGAGACGCCCGTCGACACCTCCCCGAAGAGCCCCCGGCTGAGCAACGTGCCCACTGTGAGCGCGAGCAGGATCGCCGGCACCGCCGGGGCCAGCGCCTGCCAGGCCACCGAACGACTCAGTGTCGCTCGGGGCACCCCGGTGGCGACCAACGCCGCGTAGGCGCGTCGGCGGGCGACGATCCCCTCGACCAGCGCGACGATCAGGCCACCCGTCGCGATCAGGACGGCCACCGCGACCGCGGCATCGACCAGATCCATGGTGGACAGATAAAAGGGGTCAGCGCCGGCGTCCACCCCGACGAGCCGGTTCTGCTCCCGGTCGAGTTGGTCCTCGGTGGCGAAGTAGGCGCGCTGGGCGGCCGCACCCCCGCCGAAGATCAGGGCGGCGAGCAGCGCCGCGAACGTGCGGCTGCCCGCCCACGGGTCCGCCATCAGCCGGCCCGCCGCGAGCAGCGCCGCGGGCCGGCGGGCGTGCCGACGCAACAACCGCCCACAGTGGTACGAGATCCAGCCGGTGCCGATCACCACCCCGATCATCGCCGCGAGCGCACCCACCGCGAACAGCAGCGGCACCAGCCAGCCGAGCAGCTCATCCCTGCCCCTGAGCTGGTAGGCGACCGGACGGACCGCGAGGAACGAGGCCAGACCCAGCCCGATCAGGAGCCCGGCCCACGGGCCCGGACCGCGCTCGCGGGCGGCCTTGCGGCTCACCCCGAGCGGGCTCATGGTGGCCGTACGCAACATCAGGGCGGTGGCCAGTGCCGCGACGACCGGCAGGCCGAGCACCACCGCGGCCACCGCTGCGGGCGACGGCAGCACATCGGTCGGCAGGGCCAGTCGACCTTGCGCGTCCGGACGGTGCAGCACCTCGCGGCCGACCAGGTAGGCACCCAGCCCGACCAACGTGCCGAGCAGTGCGGCCATGCCGGTCTCCAGCACGGCCAACCGGGTGACCTGGCCGGGTGTGGCGCCAGCGAGCCGGATCGCCGCCAGCCGGCGATCCCGTGCGGGCGCGCCGAGCCGCGCGCACTGACCGGCCAGCGCCAGCACCGGAATCATCAACATGAGCAGCGCGAACGCCGTCCCGCCGCGCAACCCGGGCTCACGCAGCAACGCGTTCCGGTACTGCTCGGACTCCACCCAGGCGTCGCCAGCGGGTTTCTCGATGGCCAACACCGTCAGCGCCGCGAGCCCCGCCAGGGTCGCCAGCAGGGCACTGAGCGCGGTGAGCACCACCCGGGCGGTGTCGGTGCGGCTGCCGGCGAGCGCGAGCCGGACCAGCGTCGCCGGTCTCACCGGGCGCCACCGGCCAGCGGCACGTCGAGCCCCAGGCCCGTGTGGTCCACCAGGCCGTCGCGCAACACGATCTCCCGATCGGCGTACGCGGCGATCCGCGGCTCGTGGGTGATCAGCACGACGGCGGTGCGCTGCTCACGGGCGAGCCGGACCAGATGGGTCAGCACCTGCTCGCCCGCGAGCGTGTCCAGCGAACCGGTCGGCTCGTCGGCGAAGAGCACCCGCGGCTCGGTCACCAACGCCCGCGCGGTGGCGCACCGCTGCTGCTGACCACCGGACATCTCACCCGGTCGGAGGTCGGCCAGCTCCCCCACACCGAACCGGTCCAGCCAGGTGAGCGCCGCCGTCCGTGCCTCTCGCCGCCCCGTGCCGGCGAGGAGCAGGGGCAGTGCGACGTTCTCCGCCGCGGTCAACTCGGCGACCAGTTGGCCGAACTGGAACAGCACCCCGAACTCGGTGCGTCGCAACCGGGATCGGGCCGCCTCCGACCAGGTGTCGATGCGCTGCCCCCGCCAGGTGACCTCGCCGGCGTCCGGCCGGAGGATCCCGGCCAGACAGTGCAGCAGGGTCGACTTGCCGCAGCCGCTCGGGCCGGTGACGGCGACGATCTCACCCTCGGCCACGTCGAGTGTCACGCCGCGCAGCGCGGGTGTCGGGCCGTACGCCCGAACCACGCCGCGAGCCTGGAGTTGCGTCACGGATGCACCTCCCGGTGCCAGTCGGCGACCCGGCCCAGAGTGGCGTGCAGCCACCGCAGGTCCGCGTCGAGGTGGGCGATCGCGAAGTCGGCCGCGACCACGTCGCTGAGGGTGGCGGCCGGGTCGGCCTTGACCGCGGTCAGCTCACGCAGCCGTGCGGTGTGCGCGGCGCGCTGGGCGATCAGGTAGGACTGGGCCCGGTCGACGTCGGCGACCAGGAGCGCCACCACGACCTTGGCGAAGAGTGTGCTGGCCACGTACGGCATGGGTGGTTCCACAGTGGTCAGCCACTGGTCGAGCGCGGCCCGCCCCTGGTCGGTCAGCGCGTACGCCGTGCGATCCGGCCCGGCCGCGCGGTCCTGCCCGGCGGTGACCACCAGGCCGTCCCGTTCCAGGCGGCCGAGGGTGGCGTAGACCTGCCCGAAGGCCAGCGGTCGAGCCCTGGGCAGCCGCTCGTCGTGCGCACGCTTCAGCTCATAGCCGTGCCGGCTGCCAGCAGCCAACAACCCGAGCAGAACATGCGACGTGGACACGCCCGCAACTATTCACCGAGCGAATACCCAAGTCAACAACCCACCCCCACCCACCGACCCCCACCTCCCACCCGGCCCACCCCACCCCACCTCGTTGATCAAGAGGTTTGCGTCACCAGAGCCTCGAAATCTGACGCGAACCTCTTGATCACCGAGAGCGGAGGGTGCGGGCACGCGGTGCGGGATGGGGTGGGGTGCGGCGGGGCGGGTGGGTGGGGTGGGGTGGGGTGGGCGGTTGGTTAGGGGGTTTGGGGCCAGGTGGGGGTGCGGCCGGTCTGGGTCAGGAGGTGGGCCAGGTCGGGCGTCGGGGCCAGGTCGGGGGTGCGAGTTGGGGTGGGCAGTGGGTCGGCGAACACGCCCATCTTGCGGGCGGTGGGGCCCAACTGCTCGACCAACCCGTGCAGCTCGGCGACTGCCTCCGGGGCCGGCTGGTAGGGCTGGCCGGTGGCGACGGCGAGGTCCCAGCCGTGCACGGTCAGGTCCAGCAGGGCCATGCCGCCGATGACGGTCTGCGGCATGCCCATGCCCGGTGACACACCCTCCAGGGTGGACGGTTCCGACCAGGCGGCGACCAGGCGACCCGTCTCCGCCTCGAACCGGTCCCGCCAGCCGTCGCCCAGGTGGTCGGGCTTCTCGGCCCACTCCACCGGCCGCTTCACTGCCAACTCCTGAAAGTTGACCACCACCTCGAAGAGGTGGTTGAGCAGATCACGGACCACGTAGTCGCGGCACGGGGTGGGCAGATCGAACTGGTCGTCGGCGATGCCACGCACCACGTCGACGGTTCGCGGCGCGGCAGCCGCCAGCAGGTCGCTAGTCTGAGTGGTCATAGGGCCAGCGTATGAGGGTGGTCTTGAACAAATGCGACAGCGACCGCGTGGCGACAGCCGGGGGATTCTCGACCCCGGGCGGATGCTGCGCGAGGTGCGCTTCCGTCGGCACCTGCCGGCGGAGCCGCTACGCCGGTGGGTCGAGCACTACTGGTTGATCGACTGGGAGTTGAGCACACCGTTCGAGCAGCGGGTGGTGCCGCACCCGGCGGTGAACGTGGTGTTCCGGCGGGACGGCGACGGGCCCGAGTCCGGCGAGGTGGCCGGGGTGGGCCGCGACCTGTTCCGGATCACGCTCAGCGGCACCGGACGGGTGGGCGGGGTGCAGTTCCGCCCCGGTGGCTTCCACGCGTTCTGGCGCCAGCCGATCAGCGAGCTGACCGGCCGCCGGGTGCCACTGCCCACGGGCCGGCTGGCACGCCCCGACTTCCCGGTGTGCGCGGTCGCCGACGACGAGCGTTGCCGCGCCATCGACGCCCTGCTCACCGCCTGGGACCCAGCGCCGGACCCGACTGCGGACGAGGCCGTCCGGCTGGCCGAGGCGATCCGCACCGACCGGACGGTGTTGCGGGTCGACGACTTCGCGGCGCGGCACGACCTTCCGGTCCGCCGGTTGCAGCGACTCTTCCTGGAGTACGTGGGGGTCGGCCCGAAGTGGGTGATCCGCCGCTACCGGCTCCAGGAGGCCGTCGAGCAGGCCGCCGGTGGCCCACTGAAATGGGCGGCCCTCGCCGCCGACCTCGGTTACAGCGACCAGGCCCACCTGGTTCGCGACTTCACCGCAGTGGCCGGGGTGTCACCCGCCGCGTACGCCCGCTCGGTGCACTGAGGCCGCGCCGGCTCAGCGGCGGCGCAGGACGACCACGGCGACGTCGTCCTGGATCTCCGGTGGGGCCAACTCCACCAGCAGCCGGGCGCAGAAGCGGTCCAGGTCGTCGTCGACGGTGGCGCAGACCCCGGCGAGCGCTGCCAGCCCCTCGTCGATGGTCGCGTCCCGCCGCTCGATCAGCCCGTCGGTGTAGAACACCAGCGTGGCCCCGGCCGGCACCACGAACTCCAGGTCGTCCGGGCGAGGTGCGCGGACGCCGAGCAGCGGCGCGGAGTGCTGCACGAACTCGACCTTGCCGTCCATGCTGAGCACCGGCGGAAGATGCCCGGCGCTGGCCAGCCGAACCCGCCCGGTCGGTGGGTGCAGCAGCAGCACGCAGAGTGTGGCGATCTCGTTGGGCAGCAGGGTCCGCATCAGCTCGTTGACCCGGTGCAGGATCTCTCCGGGCTGGTGCCCCTCGACCGCGTACGCCCGCACCGCGTGCCGCAGCTCGGCCATCACGGTCGCCGCGTGCAAAGAGTGGCCGGCCACGTCTCCGATCGCCAGCAGCAGGTGCCCGTCGAGCATCACCAGTTCGTAGAAGTCGCCGCCCACCTCGGTCCGTGCGCTGGCCGGCTCATAGCGCACCGCGAGGTCCAGTCCGGCGACGGTGGGCAGCCCGCGCGGGAGCAGGCTGCGTTGGAGGGTGACCGCGATCCGGTGCTCCTCGTCGAACGAGCGCTGCCCCTCCACGGCCGCCGCCACCGCCTGAGCGAGCTGCTTGAGCACCGGGGTCCGAGCGGTCTGGGTGGCGGTCGGGACCACCACGTACAGCGGGGCCCGGTCCTCGCGCAGCCGGGCGGCGGCGACTGTCACCGTGTCGTCCGTCGGCCACTCGACCAGCGCCCAGCTCTGCGGGGTCTGCACCCGGACCGTGGCGCCGGTCGGCACCCCGGTGTCGTCGACGACCCACGGCACCACAGTGGCCACCGCGCCGGGGCCGGCGCAGATTCCCGCGATGCAGTCACCGTCGAAGGTCTCGGCGATCACCGCCGCCGGGCTCTTGAAGATCTGCGCGGCGCCCTCGGCGGCGGCCTCCAGCAGACGCGCGAAGGTTGGTGCGGCGTGCACCGCAACTGTCGTGTCGGCGAGCCCGAGCAGCCGCTCGGCGAGCAGCTCGGCGCGCTGCCGGGCCTGGTAGTAGCGCAGGACCGCCCGCGTGGTGGCGATCAGCTCTTCCGGCTCGATCGGCTCGGTCAGGTACGCGTCGGCACCCCGGGTCAGCCCCTGGGCACGGTCGGCCACGTCCACGGCGTGCGCCGACACGTGGATCACCGGCATCGCCGGATGCCGGATCTTGATCTGTTCGCAGACCTCGAACCCGCTCAGGTCCGGCAATCGGACGTCGAGGACGACCAGGTCGATCCGGTCCACCTCGACCCGAGCCAGCGCCTCGGCGCCGTTCTCCGCCTCCAGCACTGTGAACCCGGCCCGGGTCAGCCAGCTGACCAGCAGGTAACGCTTGGTACGACTGTCGTCGACGACCAGGATGGTTGCCGGCATGCCGTCCATGCTGTCACGCCCCGCCGGTGGGCAGGGACACGGTGAATGTGCTGCCTCGCCCCGGCTCGCTGGTCAGCTCCAGCGACCCGCCGAGCAGTGTCACCAACCGCCGGGCGTACGGCAGGCCGAGGCCGGTGCCGCCGACCCGGGTGGCGCCCGGCACCTGGTAGAACTCCTCGAAGATCCGGTCGTGCAGCTCGGCGGCGATGCCGGGCCCGGTGTCGGTGACCTCGAAGGTCCACCGGTCGCCGTGCTGGCGGGCCCGCAGCCGCACCTCACCGCGCTGGGTGAACTTCAACCCGTTGTGCAGCAGGTTGCGCAGCACCTGGCCGAGCAGCACCTCGTCGGTGCGCAGCAGAGTCGGCGCGGTCGGCTCCTCCACCACCAGCGCGACCTCCGGGCGGGTGGCCAGCGCGCGCATCGTGCCGCGCAGTTGACCGAGAACCGACCGCAGGTCGACGTCCGTCAGGTCCGGTTCGATCCGGCCGGACTCCGCCTTGGCCAGGTCCAGCAGCTCGTTGACCAGATTGAGCAGATCCGCCGCCGACGAGCGGATCAGGTCGATCTGGCGGCCCTGCTCGTCGGTGAGCGGGTCGGAGGCGGAGTCGGTGAGCAGCCGCCCCAACCCGATGATCGCGGTGACCGGGGCGCGCAGTTCGTGGCTCACGTTGGCGAGGAACCGGCTCTTCGACTCGCTCGCCGCACGGAGCTGGGCCGACTTCTCGTCCAGCTCGGCGTAGAGGGCGACGACACCGCGGTTGGTCTCCTCCAACTCCTCGGTGAGCTGGTTGTAGAGCGCCAGCACACCCCGGTTGGTCTCGGCCAGCTCCTCGTTGAGCACGGCCAGCTCGTCGCGCTGGCTGCGCACCTCGTCGAGGGCGGCGATCAGCTGCCCGTTCTGCACTGTCAACTCGTCCAGCGCGCTGCCCGGCGCGGTACGACCGAGTTCGGCGCGGAACTCGGCGAGCCGCTCCGGTGTCGGCGTCGGCGCGCTGGCCGGAACTCGTCGGGACATCCTCACGACCGTAACCCCACCGACGGTCGACACGCTCAACGTGTCGACCAGTCGGGACACCGCGCCGGACTGCGGCTGGTAGCGGCCGTCCGGGAGCGGAGCCACCGGGGCCAGGTCGGCCCGCAGGTGGAACCGGCCGTCGATGCCCGCGTCGATGTGGAAGGAGATGTCCGCACCGCCGGTCGTCCGCAACAGGTCCCGGGCGACCTCGCTGAGCGCGGTGGCGATCCGAACCTGGTCCTGGTGTTCCAGACCGACCACCGCCGCCACCTCGCGGCCCCGCTGGCGGATCACGAAGATGTCCTGCTCGACCCGCAGCGCCATCTGCAACAGCGGCAGCGCAGCCGGCTCGCCGGTCATGTCCAGGACCTCGCGACCAGTACGCAGGCGTCGTCACGTCGCACACCCGCGTCGCGCAGGAGAGTCGCCGCCATGACCAGCGGGGACCGCTGCGCCAGGCCCGGGTAGTCGGCCAACCGCCAACGGTCGACCACCCCGTCGCTGTGCATCACCAGCCGGGCGCCCGGAGCGAGTGGGTAGTCGTACTCCCGGATCGTCGGCCGCTGGTGACCGGCGATGCCGGGCAGCGACACCAGCCCTCGCCGGTGACCGTTGCCCTCGACGACGGCGCCGGCGATGTTGCCGAGGCCTGCGTAGTGCAGCACACCGGCAGCCGGTGCCAGCTCGGCGACCGCGAGCGCCGCGCCACGGGTGTGCGACATGCTCCGGTGCAGGTGACCGACCACCACCGCCGGTGGGCCGGCCGGGGCGTCCCGGAAGGCGGCCAGTGCCGCCTCGGTGGCGGCAGCGGCGAGCGGGCCGTGCCCCAACCCGTCGCTGACCAGCACCTGGTGCCGTCCGTCGACGATCCGGACGGCGTACCCGTCGCCGCTTACCGTCTCACCGGTCAGCGGTCGGGTGAGGGCGCCGGCCCAGGACGGCCGGGCCGGCTCCGCCGGCCAGACCTGCACGGCGAGGACGGTGCCCTTGCCGGGCAGCGAATATCCGTCGAACCAGCTGGCCTGCCGCACGATGGCGCCCAGACCGATGCCGAGGGTGCCGGTGGTGGAGTGCCCGTCCTGGGACGAGACGGTCAGGTCGGCCATGCCGGGCCCGGAGTCGATGGCGATCAGTTCCACGCCGGCCTGCCCGGCACGGCGCACCGGCCGGAGCAGCAGCACTCCCTCGTCGGCGTGCTTGACCAGGTTGCTGGTCAGCTCGGCGGCGACGATGGCCAGGTCGGCGATGCGCGCCGCACCCATTTCGACCTGCGCACCGAGGCGTTCGGCGGCGCGCCGGACGGCGCTCGCCGCACTGCTGGCCTCCACCCGGAACCAGATGCCACTGTCGGTAACCGCCTCGGCGTTCACCGGGACCACTTGGTGACCGTGATCCGCGTGCCGGTTTCCGGAGACGTCTCGATCTCGAACTCGTCGACCAGCCGGCGGGACCCGCTCAGCCCGAGGCCGAGCCCTCCGCCGCTGGTGTAGCCGTCGGTCATGGCCAGATTCAGGTCGGCGATGCCCGGCCCGGAGTCGGCGAAGACGATCCGGACGCCCTTGCGTCGGCCGTTGTCCACGGTCGTCACCTCGACCGAGCCGCCACCGCCGTACACAAGGGTGTTGCGGGCCAACTCGCTCGCCGCGGTGACCACCTTGGTCTGGTCGACGAGGGACAGCTTGACGGCCACCGCAACGGCGCGAACCAACTGCCGGACGCGCACCACGTCCTCATCGCTCTGGATCACCTGCGCCTGCGGGTGGCCCAGGTCGATGTCCGCGGTCACGTCGTAGCCGTCTCGGCGTCCGGATCGTCGTCGAGCTGGTCATCGAGCTCGTCGGCGTGGGCAGCCGCGATCAGTTCCATGCCGCGCTCGACGTTCAGCGCGGTACGGATGCCGTTCAGCGACAACCCCAGTTCGACAAGGGTGATGGCGACGGCTGGGCGCATCCCGACCACCACCGTCTCCGCGTCGAGCACCTTGGAGATCGAGGCGATGGTGGAGAGCATGCGCCCGACGAAGGAGTCGACGATGTCCAGCGCGGTGATGTCGATGATGACGCCGTGGCAGCCGGTGTCCACGATCCGCTCGGCGAGATCCTCCTGGAGCTGTACGGCCGTCTGGTCGGACATGTCCAGTTGGATCGAGACGAGCAGGATGTCGCCGATCTTGAGGATCGGAACGCGCTCCATCAGACGCCCCGACGCGGCTGGCGACGGGCGGTTTCCACCCCGCTGAGCCGCAGCACGTGACGCAGCGCATCGGCGAGGCTCGCCTTGGTGGCGATGTCGCCGAACTCGATGCCGAGCGCGACGATGGTCTGCGCGATCTGCGGACGGATGCCGGAGATGATGCAGTCGGCACCCATCAGCCGGGCGGCCACCACGGTCTTCAGGATGTGCTGGGCGACCTGGGTGTCCACCGCCGGGACGCCGGTGATGTCGATGATCGCGTACGGGGAGCCGGTGTCGACCAGGGTCTGGAGCAGCCGCTCCATCACCACCTGGGCCCGGGCCGAGTCCAGGGTGCCGACCAGCGGGACGGCGACCACGCCTTCCCAGAGCTTGACCACCGGCGTGGAGAGCTCGAGCAGCTGCTCGGCCTGGTCGGCGATCAGGCTCTCCCGGGTGCGGACGAAGCTCTCGAAGGTGAACAGGCCCATCTCGTCGACCAGCTTGGAGAAGGCGACGAAGTCGTGCAACGCGGTTGGTCCGCCGGCCTCCTGCACCAGCTCGGCCAGCACGTCCTTGAGCGCGAAGATGCTGATCGTGGTCTCGGTGGCCGAGAAGCCCTGCCGGGCCCGACCACGGGACAACTCGGAGAGCGCGGCCCGCAACTCGGCCGCGTTTTCGCTGGCCAGATCGATTCCACCCTGCTGACCGGTGGCGACGACGGCACGGTGCAGGTCCTCGACCTGACGGCGCAACTCGGCCTGGCTCAGCCGGCCCCGCAACGAACTGGTGACGATCTCGGTCCACCGAGTCGTGACCCGTTCGCCCTGCCCGCTGAGTAGCGCAGCGAGCCGACCACTTTCTTCGGTGCTCAACGCCATTTCGAACCCCCTTGACCTGGACCGGGCGGACTCTATCACCGGGGCCTGATCAACTAGTTGCCCCGTAGCAACGGAATGACGACGGCCACCGGATCCTGCCTCCCGTTCTGCGTACGACCCCGGTCGTGGGATACCGTTCCCCCGATAACAGGAGGTCTGGCGAATGTCCTTGACGGTGCACACGGAACAGCGCGGCGACGTGGTCGTCGTGTCGGTGGCGGGCGAGCTTGACATGGCCACCGCACCGCAGCTTCAGGACCAGATCACCGACCTGCTCGACAAGGGCCGTAGCCGGCTGGTGTTCGACCTGGCGGACGTCTCGTTCTGCGACTCGACCGGGTTGTCGGTCTTCGTCCGCGCCAAGAACAGCTGCGACGAGGCTGGCGGCGTGGTCCGGCTGGCCGCACCACAGCGCGGGGTGCTGCGCATCCTCGAGGTGAGCGGGCTGGTCGAGGTGCTGCACACCTACCCCACCGTGGATGAGGCAGTCGCCGGCGAACCGACGCCGGCTTCCTCCTGAGCGTTGCGGTTTCACTCGTCCTCGACATAGCGGGGACGAGCGATCGCCAGGCCCGCCATGGTCTGCACGGCGAGTGCGCCCAGCAGGAACCCGATCGGCGCGGTCCAGCCCCCGGTCACCTCGTAGAGGATGCCGACCATCAGCGGGCCGAGAGCGGCGATCACGTACCCGGTGCTCTGCGCGAACGCGGAGAGCGCGACGGTGCCCTCTGCGGTGCGGGCACGTAGACCGATGGCGGTCAGGATCATCGGGAACGCGCCCTGCCCGATCGCCAGGAGGGCGACCCAGAGCAGCGCGGCGCGGTTCGGCGCGAGGGCCAGACCCAGGTAGGCCAGCGTCGACGCGGTGGTCAGCCCGAGCACCAGCGGGCGCAGGCTCCCCAGTCGGCCGGCCAGGGTGGGCATCACCAGCGCGATCGGCACGCCGAGCGCTGTCACCCCGGCGAGCAGCAGCCCGGCCGACTCCGGCTGGTAGCCCGCGTCGCGGAACAACTGGGCCAGCCAGCCCATGATCGCGTACCCGCTGAGCGACTGCGCCCCGAAGTAGACGGCCATCGCCCAGCCGAGCCGGGTGCGCGCCGGCCGAACCCGTACCGGCGCTGCGGCGACCGCCGTCGGGGTCGCCCGCCGCGCGCCCGCCCGGGTCCGCAGCGCCAGCGGCACCCACGGGAGTACGGCCACCGCGGCCATCGCGGCCCAGACGCCAAGCCCGGCCCGCCACGATCCGAAGGCGTGCGCGATCGGCACCGCGGAGGCGGCGGCCACCGTCGTGCCCACTGTCAACGCCATCGTGTACGCGCCGGTGACCAGGCCGGTGCGGTGCGGGAAGTGCTGCTTGACGAGCATCGGCAGCAGGATGTTGGCGACCGCGATGCCGGACAGCGCGAGGGCGCTGGTGAGCACGAACACCAAGGTCGAGTCGGTGATGACCCGGAGCACCTGACCGACGGCGAGGGCGAGCATGGCGACCACCAGCACCCGGGCCGGCGCCACCCGGCGGACCAGCCACGGGGTGAGCGCGCCGAGGCCGGCGAACGCGATGGTCGGCAGGGTGGTGACCAGACCGGCGGTGGCGCCGGAGAGGCCCAGCCCGTCGCGGACCTCATCGAGCAGCGCGCCGAGGCTCGTCACCACGGCCCGCAGGTTGAGCGCGACCAGCAGCATCCCGACCAGCACGAGCGCGCCACCGGTCGCCGGGTGCGTCCGTCGACCCGTGTCGGGGTCCCGCGTCGGGCGGGCGGTGACGGGAGCGGGCGGCGCCGGAGCGGCGGTTGGTGGCGGGGTCATGGCCTCTAACCTACAATCATGGGATGAATTTGGGACCGGTGATGTAACCAGTGCCACCGTCGGTTGATTTCCCCTCCGCCCCGCCGGTGCCGCCCCACGGCCAGCCCGCCGTGCCACCTCGCGGCCACCGCGTCCGGCAGACGACCGAGCAGCTCCGCGCCCGGATCCTGGGCGGTGAGTGGCCGGTCGGCGGGCGCATCCCCACCGAGCCACAGCTCGTCGCCGCGCTGGGCGTGGGGCGCAACACGGTCCGCGAGGCGGTCCGAGCCCTGGTGCACGCCGGGGTGCTGGAGTGCCGGCAGGGCTCCGGCACGTACGTGGTGTCCACCGACGAGCTGGCACCAGTGGTGGCCCGCCGCCTCGGCGACGACCGGATGACCGAGGTCATCGAGGTGCGCCGGGCCTTCGAGGTGGAGGCCGCCCGGCTCGCCGCGCTGAGGCGTACACCGGAGGACCTGGCGGCGCTCGACGGCGCGCTCGCCGAGCGCGAGGCCGCCTGGCACGGCGGCCGGGTCGACGCGTTCGTCGAGGCCGACGCGGCGCTGCACACGGCGGTGGTCGCCGCCGCGCACAACGCCATGCTCGCCGAGCTGTACGCCTCGGTCGGCACCGCCCTGCGCAGCACGGTCGCCGAGGCGATGGGAGGCGCGCTCACCCCCGAGCGCTACGTCGACCACACCCGACTGGTCGAGGCGATCCGGGCCGGCGATCCCAGCCGGGCCGCGCTCGAAGCCGGCGCTTTTCTGGAACCCGCCGAACGGGCATAGGTTGTGCCGGACAGAAAAGCGGACACTTCAGGAGTACGAATGCTCAAGGGCTTCAAAGACTTCATCATGCGCGGCAACGTCGTCGACCTGGCGGTCGGCATCGTGATCGGTGCCGCGTTCACGGGCGTGGTCACCCAGCTCACCAAGTCGTTCCTCGAACCACTGATCAAGGCACTCGGCGGGGGCACTGGCCTGTCGGCCGGGAGGTGGGAGATCACCAAGGGCAACTACATGGACTGGGCGGGGTTCATCAACGCCCTGATCACCTTCCTGCTCACCGCCGCGGTGCTCTACTTCTTCGTGGTGTTCCCCATGAACAAGCTGGCCGAGCGTCGGCAGCGGGGCGAGGAGCCGCCGCCGGCGGCGCCGAGCGAGGAGGTCAAGCTGCTCACCGAGATCCGGGACGCGCTGGTCTCCGCCGGTCACAGCACCCCGGGCCAGCAGCGTGGGGCACTCGACGACGTGCTGGGCCGCCGGACCGAACCCCCGGCGCCGCGCTGACCTGAACGAGATGCACATCGGCCCCTGCGGGATTCCCGCAGGGGCCGCATCTTCTCGTACGTGTGTTCGATAGAGTCCCGCCATGGAGCAGCGAAAGCACTGGTGGAACGGGAAGTGGGGGCGGCTGGCCCGGCGGGACGTCTTCCTGCGGGTGGACGCCGACCGGTGGCACGTCGAGCAGCGGGCCGGCGGCGCGGAGGGCATCTCCCGGTTCTACGAGTACGGCAGTGCGGACGAGGCCGAGGACACCGTCCGGGCGCTTCTCGACGGCCCGGACACCTGGCGGGAGCTGTCTCCACGCCCGCCGGGCAGTTGGACCCTCCCGAACAGCTGAGCAACCGGCCGCGGTCCGTCGTCCCCCGCCACCCCGGCACCCGCAGTTCGGTGGCGATCATGCCCATCACCCTCATGCGCCGCCCGCGACTGCCACTCGTGGGCTGCCCCAGCCGCCCGCGACCTCCGCTGCCCGGGCGGCGGGTCGGGCGGTGACGGCGTTTAGCGGCGTATCGCCCTGGGAACCGCGGTGGGATGGACCAGCAGGACGAGCAGCAGGCGACCATCTCGCGGATCACCACCGGGATGCCGGTGATCGACTCAGCCGGCACCGAGGTCGGGACTGTGGACCTCGTCCAGCGGGGCGACCCCAACGCGGTGACCGTCCAGACGTCGACCGCCGACCCGGGCAGCAGCCTGGACGAGCTGATCGAGGCGACCGCCGTCGAGGAGCCGGACGTCCCGGCCGACCTGGCGGCGCGGCTGCTGCACAGCGGCTATCTGAAGGTCTCGACCGAGTTGACCCGCACGGGCGCGGTGTACGTGCCAGCCGACCGGATCGGGTCGGTGGCCGACGGCCGGGTCCTCCTCGCCGTGGGTGTGGCCGACCTGCCGCCAGAGGAGTAGCCCCACCAGCGTGATCGACTCGGGTTCAAGGAAATCGGGGCGTCCGGAGCCTTAGGACACCCCGATTTCATGAACCCCGAGTGGATCTTTCCGGCGCTGCGAGCGCGGGCTGGTCCGGCGCAGCGGAGGCGGGTTGCCCCGGCGCAGCGGGGCCGGGCTCGTCCGGCCCCTCGGCGGGTCGGCGGCGGCGGAAGAGCAGCAGCATCAGGCAGCCCACGACCAGGCCCCAGAACGCGCCGCCCACACCGATCAGCGTCATCCCGGAGGCGGTCACCACGAAGGTGACCACTGCGGCCTCCCTGGTCTCCGGGTCGGTCACCGCCGAGGCGAGCGCGGTCGCGAGGGCGCCCAGCAGGGCCAGCCCGGCGACCGCCTCGATGAGGATCGGTGGGGCGACCGCGACCAGTGCGGTGGCCGCGCCGGCACCCAACCCGAGCAGGGCCAACCCGACGCCGGCGGTGACCGAGGCGACCCACCGGCGCTCCGGGTCGGGGTGCGCGTCGGGGCCGGCGGCGAGCGCGGCGGTGATCGCCGCGAGGTTCACGGCGTGCCCACCGGCCGGGGCGGCGAGCAGGCTGGCCAGGCCGGTGGCCCGCAGCGCGGCGCCGAACGGCGGCCGGTAGCCGTAGCCGACCAGCACGGCCATGCCGGGTACGTTCTGCGCGGCCATGGTGACCAGGAACAGCGGGAGGGCCAGCCCGACCAGCGCGGACACGTTCCAGGCCGGCGCGGTCAGCGTGACCGACGGGACCAGCGCGGCACCGGTCAGACCGGCCGGCGGGGTGGTCAGCGCGATCGCCGCCACCGCCACGACCAGCGCGCCGGGCACCGCCCAGCGGCGGGCGAACCGGTGCAGGAGCAGCCAGCCGACCACCACCGGCCCGGCCACCAGGGGCAACTCGACCAGCGCGCGGACCGGGGCGGTGCACAGCGGCAACAGCACCCCGGCGAGCATCGCGCCGGCCACCGGCTTGGGAATGGCGGCCACCGCGCGGCCGAGTGGTGGGAACAGCCCGGCCGCGACGATCAGCGCACCGGAGACGAGGAAGGCGCCCACCGCGACCGGCCATCCGCCCAGGGGCGGCCCGGTCGCGACCAGCAGCGCCGCACCCGGCGTGGACCAGGCCACGCTCATCGGTATCCGGTGTCGCCAGCCCAGCCAGGCGGCGGCGAGCCCGCACGCCACGCAGAGGGCCAGCAGACCGGAGGCGGCCTGCGCGTCCGACGCGCCAGCCGCACGGAGCCCGGCCAGCACGACGGTGAACGAGCTGGCGAAGCCGACCAGCGCGGTGACCACGCCGGCCAGCACCGGTTGCACACGTCCGGCCATCCCCACCCTCCCCCGGCCGTTCCGTTTACGGAACGACAGCGTGTAGGACGATAGCCGGGTGCCGCACCCACCACCAGCCCGCCGCCCGAACCTCGATGTCGACCCCGCCGTCGTCGGTCGCCGGGTCCGCGCGCTGCGCGAGGAGCGGGGGATCTCGCTGTCCGCACTCGCCCGACTCGCCGGCGTCGGGAAGGCCACCCTCTCCGGCCTGGAGCACGGCACCCGCAACCCGACCCTGGAGACGCTCTGGGCGGTCACCGTGCAACTCGGCGTACCGCTGACCGGTGTGCTGGCCGAGCCATCCGAAGAGCCCACAGTGCACGGCACCGCGGTCAGCGCCACGCTGCTGGAGGTCTTCACCGACACCGACGCGACCTACGAGCTGTACCGGATGCGGGTCGCACCCGGGCCCGGGCAGCTCTCCCCCGCCCACCAGGCGGGCGTCACCGAACACGTCACCGTCTTCGCCGGGGTGCTGCGCGCAGGCCCGGCCGACGCGCCGCTGACCGCCTCGGCCGGCGGTCACCTCCGCTGGGTGTCGGACGTCCCACACACGTACGCGGCGGTGGGTGACGAGGAGGTCGCCGCCAGCCTGCTGCTGCGCTATCCGCGCCGCTGACCGCCTCAGTCCACCGGGGCAGGCACCGGCGGCCGGCGGCGTACCGCCCAGAGCGCCACCTCGGTCCGCGACGCCGAGCCGGTCTTGCGCAGCAGGTTCGACACGTGCACGGTGACCGTGCGCACCGAGATGCCGAGCGCCTTCGCGACCTGCTTGTTCGACATCCCGTCGACCAGGCAGCCCAGCACCTCGACCTCCCGGGCGGTCAACTCCGGGTCGACCGCCGCCATCGGTTCGACCGTCGCCATCGGGTCGACCGGTGGGCGCGGCTCGGGCAGTCGCCGGAGCAACGCCTCCGGCCCGTCTCCGGCGTGCGCGGCCAGCAACTCGGTCAGCGCGTACGGATTGCCGCCGGTGCACCGCCACAGCGAGGCGACCAGCCGGTCGGACGGGTCGCAGCCCTCGTACACCTGGGTGAGGACCTCGGCGACCTCGGCCTGGCGCAGCGGGCCGAGGTGCTGGCGGACGGCTCCCCGGACCCCACTGAGCCGGGCGAGCGCACGACGCGTCAGCTCCGGCGCCACCGCGTCGGCGGCCGGCCGGCTGGCCACCACCAGCAGGGCGGGCAGTTCGGCCACTGTGGCCAGCTCGCCGATCAGGTTGACGCTGGCCGGGTCGAGCGCGTGCAGGTCCTCCACCACGAGAACGGCCGGGCCGGCGCCGACCAACAACTGGACGGTCCGCACGGCGAGTCGCAGCAGGGTGCCGGGCGCGTACCGCTCCCGGGGTGCGGTGGGCTGCTGTGCCAGCCACGCCAGCGCGTCCGACGGCAGGGCGAGTCGACCGGTGTCGCGCCCGGTGAGCACGGCGGCCAACCAGTCGTACGGGGCCGGGCCGTGCACCCGGGCGGCCCCGGAGAGGATCATCGCGGGACGAGGCGTGAGGGCGTCCACAGCGGCGGCGACCAGCAGACTCTTGCCCACTCCCGCCGCGCCGGTGATCACCGCGACGGTCGGCGCCGAG
This sequence comes from Micromonospora sp. MGP-C2, assembly GCF_057766525.1. NCBI lineage: Bacteria > Bacillati > Actinomycetota > Actinomycetes > Micromonosporales > Micromonosporaceae > Micromonospora > Micromonospora sp. MGP-C2. Next base: position 4,557,313 of record NZ_JBYMEN010000002.1, on the reverse strand, counting down.
CGGCCGGCCGCCGACACGACGGACCACGCGCGGTCGAGCTCGGCAAGCTCGCCGGCGCGTCCGACCATGGACACCGGCATCATTTCTCAACCCTACGCAGTAGTGCGTAGAGACGAAGGCAGGGTCTTCTTGGCAAGCTTGACCCCATGACGCTGATCCTCCGCTCGGTCATCCTCAACGACATCGGCTTGGTGCGCACCAACAACGAGGACTCCGCCCTCGCCGGTGACCGCCTGATCGCCGTCGCCGACGGCATGGGCGGGCTGCCCGCGGGCGAGGTGGCGAGCGAGATCGTGATCCGGATCCTGGACGAGCTGGCACCGCCCACCGAGCCCGACGCCGCCGCCGACGCCCTGCGTGCCGTGGTCAGCACCGCCAACCAGCGCATCCACGCCGCCATCACCGTCGACCCGACCCGTGACGGGATGGGCACGACGCTCACCGCGGCGCTGCTGGCCGGGGAGACGCTGGTGCTGGCCCAGGTCGGCGACTCCCGCTGCTACCTGCTGCGCGACGCGGAGCTGACCCAGCTCACCCGGGACGACACGTTCGTGCAGGCGCTGGTCGACCAGGGCACGCTCTCCCCCGACCAGGCCCGCCACCACCCGCAGCGGTCCCTGGTGACCCGGGCCGTGCAGGGTGCCGACACCCCACCGGCGATCGGGGTGCTCACAGTGGTCCCCGGCGACCGACTGCTGCTGTGCAGCGACGGGCTCTCCGACTACGTCGAGGACGAGGCCATCGCGGCGGCGCTGGGCATGTACGCCGACCGCCAGCAGTGCGGTGAGCAGTTGGTGAAGCTCGCGCACCACGCCGGCGCACCGGACAACGTGACAGTCGTCGTCTCCGACGTCGTCGCCCGCTGACCTCGCCGGACCTGTTCGACGGTTTCGCGGAACCGGCCGGACCGGATCCGGTCGACCCAGTAGGTAGTTGTGCCATCTAGGTTGCGCCGCTACTGTCCGACGCGTGGACTCCGACCGGCGCGGGCAATGGCTGCGGGGGGTGCTCGACATCTGCGTGCTGGCCCTGCTGTCCGACCGCGAGTCCTACGGCTACCAGCTCGCCCAGGCGCTCGACGCCGCGGGCGTCGGGCCCATCCAGGGCGGCACGCTCTATCCCGTGCTGCTGCGCCTGCAGAAGACCGGCCTGGTGACCGCCCAGTGGCGGGAGGGCAGCGCCGGGCCGGCCCGTAAGTACTACCGGCTCACCGACGACGGGTACGCGGCACTCCGCGCGGGCGGCAGCGCCTGGCTCACCTTCGTCCAGCCGGTGAACGACATCGTCACGAAGGGGGTCACCCGGTGAACGCCGACGATTGGCTGCGAACGCTCACGGCCGAGCTGCACCAGCGCCGGGTCGCGGCGGACGCCGCCCGGCACGTGGTCGCCGAGGCGGCCACGCACCTGCGCGAGGGTGGTGGCGACCCCTGGGTCGTCTTCGGTCCACCCCAGCAATACGCGGGCGCCGTCGTGGAGAGCATCGGCACCGCGCCCGGGCCGCGCCCCGGGCCGGTGCGGCTGCACGCGGCGGGCATCACCAAGCGGTACGGGCGGCGAACGGTGCTGCACGACGCCACGCTGACCGTCCGGGCCGGACAGATCGCCGCCGTCATCGGCGCGAACGGCTGTGGCAAGAGCACCTTCCTGCGGATCTGCGCCGGACTGATCTCACCCGACGCCGGTGAGGTGACCGTCTCCGGGCGGCTCGGCTACTGCCCACAGTCCGGCGGCACCGCCGACTTCCTGCTCCCCGACGAGCACTTCGTGCTGGTCGGCGCCGGTCAGGGCGTGGCCCGGGGTCCCGCCCGCCGGGCCGGTCGGGCGGCAGCACGCCAGCTCGGTTGGGAGGCGGGCGGGGACGTGCAGGCCCGCCACCTGTCCGGCGGCACCCGGCAGAAGCTCAACCTGACCATGTCCACGCTCAGCTCCCCGGACGTGCTGCTGCTCGACGAGCCGTACCAGGGCTTCGACCAGGGCACGTATGTCAACTTCTGGGACCAGCTCAGCCGACTGCGCGACGGCGGCGCGGCGATCGTCGTGGTGACCCACCTGCTCAACCAGCTCGACCGGGTGGACATCGTGCTCGACCTGACACCTGCACAGGACGCCGGGTGGCACGCGCCCGGCGTCCAGGGAGGCCACCCGTGAACCGGCTCCTGACCGTCGCCGAGATGACACTGCGTGAGCTGCTGCGGCGTCGGGGCGTACTCCTGCTGTTGTTGTTGATGCCGTTGACCTTCTACCTGATCCGGCGGGACGCCTACCTCGGGCAGTCGGTCCGGTCGCTGCTCCTCGGCGTGGGTTGGGCGGTGAGCACCGCCGCGCTGTTCGCCACCACAGCGGCTCGGGAGTTGGAGCCGAGGCTGCGGCTGGCCGGTTACCGTCCACATCACCTCTACCTCGGTCGGGTGCTGGGCCTGTGGACGGTGGGGCTGGTCATCTCCGTACCGTTCTTCCTGCTCCCCATGATCGACGGCGCGGACCTGCGGTACGGCGGCCTGGCCGCCGCGCTGCTCTGCTCCGTCGCGGTGGCGGCGCCGTTCGGGATGCTGATCGGCGCGCTGCTGCCCCGCGAGATGGAGGGGACGCTGCTGCTGCTCACCGTGGTCACGGTGCAGATGTTGATCGACCCGGCCGGGTCCGGGGCGAAGTTGACGCCGTTCTGGTCGACCCGGGAGATCGCCACCTGGGCGGTGGACCACACCGACCAGGGCTACCTCTCGCGTGGCGTGCTGCACGGGCTCGCCGTGACCGTCCTGCTGGTCGTCGGTGTGGCCGCCGTGGTCAGCGTCCGCCTGCGCCGCCGCCGGCACCTGCGGCACCTGCCGGTCGGATGACCGGTGTGCCGGCCGGCGTCGAGCGCCGTGCCGGTGGCACGGATCCCGCCAATCGGGTTGCTGCGACCTGTACGGCAGGCTGAGATGGGCGAATGACCATCCGCCGGGTGACCGCCGACGACCGTCTCACCACCAGCTTCCCGCTGGCCGCGTACGCCTTCGAGTCCTCGCCGCTCAGTGCGGCCCGGATCGACGAGTTCCGCGACTACCTGCCCTACCAGGAGGGCAACCGGACGCTGATCGCCGAGGAGAGCGGCGCAACGCTGGCCGCCGTGTCGGCCATTCCGATGCGGCAGAACCTGCGCGGGGTCGTGCTGCCGATGGCCGGTGTCGCCGGGGTGGCGACCCACCCGCTGGCCCGCCGGCAGGGGCACGTCCGGACGCTGCTGCACCAACTCCTCGACGAGATGCGCGACGAGGGGCACTCGCTCAGTGCGCTCTATCCGTTCCGTCCCAGCTTCTACGCCCGGTTCGGCTACACGGGGCTGCCCAAGCCGCGCCGGGTCACCTTCACACCGGCCAACCTGGGGTCACTGCTCCGGGTGGACCTGCCCGGCGAGGTGAGTTGGGAACGCATCGCCGCCGGCTATCCGGCGTGGCGGGCCTTCACCGAGCGCAACCTCCAGGAACGACACGGCTTCTCGATCTTCCCGGACTACCGGGCGGTCGGGATGCGCGACCGGGACGAATACTGGCTGGTCACCGCCCGGGTGGCCGGCGAGGTCACCGGCGCGTTGACGTACCGGATCGACGAACACGGCGGCACGCTGCACGGCAACGAGCTGCTGTTCACCGACCCGCTCGCACGGGCGCTGCTGTTGCAGTTCTTCGCCCGGCACGTCGACCAGATCGACCGGATCACCGTCCAGGTCCCGCCCGACGAGTTGCCGGAGCTGTGGCTGACCGACCTGGACGTGCACGTCGAGGCGCGGACGGCAGTGCCGGGTGCGTCGGCTCCGATGGCCCGCCTGCTGTCGCTGGACGCGTTGCGTGGGCTGCCCGCCGGCCCCGGCCGGGTACGCGTCGAGCTGACCGGGGACCGATGGCTCGCCGGCACGCACCTGCTGGACGGCACGACCGGCGCGCTGGAGCTGGTCGGCGACACCTCCGACCGCACGCCGACCGCCACCCTCACCGCGGCCGGGCTCTCCGCCCTCGCGTACGGGGTGCTGGACCCGGCCGAGCTGCCGTTGCGCGGTCTGGGTGAAGTGCCGGTGGACGCCGCCGCGGAGCTGCGCGGCATCTTCCCCCGCCGGGTGCCATATTTGTTCGCCGACTTCTGAGCCTTCCTCACGACCGGGTTTGTCGCCCCGGCGGGCGTGGGTAGGGTCCCGCGAATGCCGGAGTGGTTACAGGCGGGTGGGTGGGGGCTGCTGGCCGGGTCGGCTCTGCTGGTCGGGGCGGCGGTCGGCTGGTTCGCCCGGGTGCCGCAGCGCGTCACCGCGTCGATCATGGCGTTCGGGGCGGGGGTGCTGCTCTCCGCCGTGTCGTTCGAGTTGATCGCCGAGGCACACGAGCAGGGCGGCCTGCTGCCCACCGCGCTCGGCGCTGCCGGCGGAGCGGTCGTCTACACACTGGCCAACGTTGCTCTCGCCCGGCAGGGCGCCCGGCACCGGAAGCGGTCCGGCGACCAGCAACCCTCCGAGAACGAGCAGCCCGGCTCCGGGTCGGCGATAGCCGTGGGCGCGCTGCTCGACGGCATACCGGAATCGGTGGTGATCGGCGCGAGCCTGCTCAGTGGTGGCACGGTCAGCCTGGTCACGGTCGCCGCGGTCTTCCTCAGCAACGTGCCGGAGGGCCTGTCCAGCGCGGCCGGCATGCGTCAGGCCGGCCGGACCCGGCGGTACGTCTTCCTGCTCTGGACCGGGATCGCCCTGATCAGCGGGGTCGCGGCGCTGCTCGGCAACACGTTGCTGGGTGGCGCCCCGCCGGAGGTGCTGGCCGGGATCACCGCACTGGCCGCCGGCGCGATCCTCGCGATGATCACCGACACCATGGTCCCCGAGGCGTTCGAGGACGCGCACCTGCTCGTCGGTCTGGTCACGGTCGCCGGCTTCCTGACCGCGTTCGCCCTGTCCCACAGCTGACCACCGGACACACCGCCACGAGCGGCGCGGCGGCGGGCGGCGCGGTGGTCTGCAGGCGGGCGGCGACGGTGGCGGGCGGCGACGGTGGCGGGCGGCGACGGTGGCGGGCGTGGCTTAGCGGTGCATTAAACCGGCCCGGCGGATTCGTCGCGATGCCGTCGCGGCTCCTAGCATCACGGGGTGCGCATGACGTCGCTTGTCGCTCTGGTCGTCCTCGGTGTCGCCACCGCGACCCTGCCCGCCTGCGCACCCAACGAGCCGGCCCCCACCTTCGAGGCCGGCTCGTCCGCTTCGCCGACAGCCCTGCCGACCGGCGGCCCGGGCGAAGCGCCGGTCGCCCGCGACGGCCTCGGTGGCCCAGGGGCCAGCGCGAGCCCGAAGCCCGCCGAGAAGGTCCTCGCGGCCGGCAACCCGAACGGCAGGGCCAGCGTGCCGGCGGAGGCCCGGGCGGTGGACACCTCGAAGCCGACCCGGACCGTCGGCACCGGCACCCCGGCGAGCTGCACCTCCGCCGCGGTCGTGAAGGCCGTCGCGGCCGGCGGTGTCATCACGTTCAACTGCGGGCCGGCCCCGGTGACGATCAAGATGACCGCCACCGCGAAGGTCCGCAACGCCAACGGGCCGAAGGTCGTGCTGGACGGCGGCGGCACTGTCACGCTGAGCGGCCAGGGCCAGCGCCGCATCCTCTACATGAACACCTGCGACGAGGCCCAGGGCTTCACCACCTCGCACTGCCAGAACCAGGACCACCCGCAGCTCACCGTGCAGAACCTGACGTTCGCCGACGGCAACTCCACCGGCGACAAGGCCGAGGGCGGCGGCGGTGGGGCGATCTTCGTCCGCGGTGGGCGGTTCAAGGTGGTCAACTCGCGCTTCGTCCGCAACCGCTGCGACCGCACCGGCCCCGACCTGGGCGGCGCGGCCATCCGGGCGCTCAGCCAGCATGAGAACAAGCCGGTGTACGTGGTGGGCAGCACCTTCGACGGCGGCTCCTGCTCCAACGGGGGCGCGCTGAGCAGCATCGGCGTTTCCTGGGTGGTGCTCAACAGCGTGCTCAGCCACAACGAGGCGATCGGCAGCGGCGCCAACCCGGCCAAGTCCGGCACGCCGGGCGGCGGCAGCGGTGGCGCGATCTACTGCGACGGCAACGAGTTCACCGTACGGATCGCCGGCACGATCATCGAGAACAACAAGGCCAACGAGGGCGGCGGTGCGGTCTTCTTCGTGAGCAACAACCGCACCGGCACTATGAAGATCGAAAACTCGACCCTGCGCCGCAACCCGAGCGGCAAGTTCGAGACCCGCGGCTTCCCCGGCATCTTCTTCCTGGGTGCCCAGAACCCGACGGTAACCGCATCCAAACTGAGCTGACCCAGCCTGCGGTCCGGCGCGGCCCGGCGCCTGCGCGTCCGCGCGGGCCCGGCGCATGTGCGCCTGCCCCGGTGATCAAGAGGTTTCGGTCACCGGAGGCGCGTTTCCTGACCGATACCTCTTGATCACCCGGGCCTAGCGGCGGGTTGGGGTCAGTAGGGGTTTCCCTGGCCTGGAGGGCGGGCTTCGAGCAGGGCTGTGGGGCGGCCCGGCAGGTCCCGTGCGCCGGACATCGGCGGGCTTCCCGTGTGGGCACCGTCGGCCATGCCGGCGAAGAGTTCCTTGAGCGCCGTGAGCGCGCTGATCGTGGGCTGCCAGCCCAGCTCGGTCTCCGCCCGCTCGCTGGACATGAGCGGGGCGTTCAGACCCAGCTCCACCCAGCCCGCGTCGACCGGCTGCAGCCGCGCTCGCCAGGTCAGCGCCGCCGCCACCCGGAGCACCGGCGCGGCGACCGGCACCGTCCAACCGTGGAAGTGCCGGGCCACCAGCTCCGGGGTCAGCACCGGGTCCGCGGCGAGGTTGAAGGCGCCGCGCGCATCACCCAACACCGCCCGGGCGTACGCATCGGCCACGTCATCGGCGTGCACCGCCTGCATCCGCAACCGGCGGTTCGTCGGCACCAACGGGATCCGGCCGAAGCGCAGCAGCCGCACCGGCGCCAACGGGCCGAGAAAGTAGCGGGTGATCTCCGTGCCCGCGGCCCGCTGGAAGATCAACCCGGGTCGCATCCGCACCACCCGCAACGCCGGGTGTTCGCGCTCCACCCCGTCCAGCAGCGCCTCCACCTCGGCCTTGTGCTCGCTGTACGACGAGCCGGGCACACCGGTGGCCGGCCACCGCTCGCTGATCGGGTGGTCCTTCGGGCCGGACGCGTAGACGCCGACCGACGACGCGTACACCAGAGCCGGCACACCGGCCCGGACCACCGCGTCGATCACCGCCCGACTGCCGTCGACGTTGGTCCTCCGCAACACCCGCTGGTCGTGGCTGGGCTGGATCTGCCAGGCCAGGTGCACCACCGCGTCCGCACCGGCGAACACCTCGGCGAGCTGCCCCGCCGCGCCCGGCGCGCCGATGTCGCAGGAGTGCCACTCCACCTGGTCGTACGGCTCGCCGGCATCCGGGCCGGGCAACCGCCGGGCAACCCCGGCCAGCTCCACGCCCCGCTCCCGGCGCAGCCGCCGCAGCAGCCCCGTACCCACGTTGCCGCTCGCCCCCACCACCACGATCCGCATGCCCGACCCGGTACCCGCCCAGCAGCAGCTCAACCACCCACCCGCGCTCGGCGCGCTTGATCCACTCGGCTTCCTGAAAGTCGCGGTATCCCGGCGGGCACGACAGCCCGACTTCCGGAAACCCGAGTCGATCAAGGGCGAGGAGAGTCCCGGACCCAGCCGTGCTTCTCCGTCCCCCGCCGGCCAGTGGTAGCGGCCAGGCATCGCGGGCAGATCCAGCCCACCGCGTCAGCCTCCGTGAGCACGTCGGTGCCCGAGTAGTCGAAGCGCACATGCGGGAAACGACGCAGCCGGGTCCGGCTCAGAGCGAGGCCGCACAAGGTCTGGTTCTGACCGGGCCGCCAGGCATGCACCTCGCCACCCGGCTGGCGTACGCCGTCCGGCCCGATCTCCTCGCCCGACGCCGCCACGGCCGGGATGCTGCTCGCCCTCATGCCCATCCGGTTCCCCACCATCGCCTGATCAACCTCACCGCGCCGGGTCTGTCGATGACCCGGCGATGATCAGGCACGGCGAGCGCCGGCTGACGGCAGGCATCGACGGCCGGCCGGAAGCCGAGAGTCGCCGGCGCTCACCGTCGGGTAACCTGAGCGCGCGGGCCGCTAGCTCAATGGCAGAGCTGTGGACTTTTAATCCATAGGTTCAGGGTTCGAGTCCCTGGCGGCCCACCACAGACCCCCTCTGAGCTCCGGAAACTCAGGTCGGATCTCGCCAGTGGCAGATGCCCACCGCTTGCCGTCTACCTTGCGCAGAAGGTCGTCGACCAGACCGCGCGGGCGGTTCTTCTTCGGCAACCAGTGGATGATGGTCCCCTGAACGTCATCCACTGGTTGGCGTGCCTCAGGGCCTTTGCACTCCTGAGGATCGACGCCGTTGCCCATCAGGGCCGTGGCGAAGAAGTGGCGCAGAGAGTGAAGGCGCCTTGCTTCGGCTGGAGCCGCGAATCAGGTCGCCGGCAGGTACGTGGCGATCCAGCCCTTGAGTCGGGCCAGCACCACGGTGTGGACGTCGACCAACTCGATCCGCTCGGCAACCACTGCTGGATCGATGAGCCCGGCCCGGATCAGCGCGTTGGCGAAGGCGTGGTCCTTCTCTCTGCCGGCTACCAGCTTGGATACCACACAGTCGTGCGGTTCGAGCGTGTAGCCGCGCCCCGGTTGGGTGCTCTGAGACTCCACCAAAACCAACCGGTCCCGCCACCCATCGGGCAGCACGGCGGTCGACATGCTCACGCCTTGCGCGTAGTAACCGTTCATCTCATGAAACGGCGAAAGCTCGCCAATAGCGCCATCGACTTGATCAGCCTTCTTATCGTCCGGGTCGTTGAAGAAGGCCACGTCGACCTCCATCGAGGCAGTGGCCTCTAGCGGAAGCCTGCTCTCCGGGATCGACCCAGCACCGACTGACTGCCAATGATGAGCACGTCCGGGTCTCCGACGATTTGGCACGCCGACCGCAGGACATGCTCCAGTTGCTCGCGCCTCACGCTGCTCGCCTCCAACCGCTGCGCGTGAAGGACTCAAGAACCTTCTTACGCTGCGACTCTGAAAGGACCCCCGCGAAGGGTGAGTTCTGTCGTAGCTCCACAGCTTCCGGGTCCTCCGAGGCCAGCACCTTGAGGACGGCCCCCACTCCTTCGTTGATCTTCTCCTGCCAGCGCTTCAGCCAGATCTCGGTCATGGTCCCCTGATGCTGCCGGAGGAGCCGATCGAGATTCTCTCTGGCCTTGCTCAGTATTTCGTCTGGGTCAGTCACCAAGCTGCCAGCCACCGCCTGATGTAGCCACAGCGACTTGAGCTGTTCACGAGTCAACACCGGCTTGGGACGTAGAAACGCCTCAACCGCAGCCCGCTCTATCCTCCGATGCTTACCGACTTTTACGAACGGCAGATCTCCACGCTCGCACAGGTTGACCACCTGCTGGCGCGACGACCCCAGCAGTTCGGCAACCTGACCCGTGGTCAGAAGGTCACCACTCAGCGCTGCCATAGTTAGAGCTTGCGTCACAAACGCTAAAAACGCAACTGCGCTGGCAGCATCCTCGCTAGTCGGGCACCGGCCGATCGGCTGGCAGCGGTCGGACGCTGCGCTGCCACCCCGCCAGGCGGCGGAAGCAGACGAGCAACATCGGCTCGCAGGGCCGCCAACTCCGTCGCACAGCCAGCACTCGCATGACCGGTCGATGTCGCCGTCATCACAGCATTGAACAAGCCGACAACAAGGAGTGGCGGTCGGCCCCTGCCGCGCTTGGCAACCAGGTGGGACGACCACTTACCACCGTGATCAATCCGATTCCCAAGCAGAGGGTACGGGCCGCCTACGATGATGTCCGTGGATCTGCTCGCCCGCGCCGGGCGTCACATCGAGCTGGCGGCACTCGGCCAACGCGATGTGCACGCTCGCAGGCGACTAAACCGGCTGCTGTACGAGGAAGGCCGAAGTGAGGAGCTACGACAGCGGGGACGGTCCGGAGATGGTGGAGCGCGATATCTCCTCGGCCGCCTGGTCGGAGACCGGAATGGGCCGAGCGCCGAGGAGATGGGTAACTAACTGAGTGACGATCACGACGGAGGCCGGTGGACAATCCTGCACGGCAGGGGACGGTGCTGGCAGCTAGGAATGGGCGAAGCCGCAGGTGGCAAGGGCGTGTTGGTTGCCTGGGGTCAAGGAGTCGTCGGGCCGCACAGACCGGCAGAATGGTGGCGTGATGACCGAGCCCGTCACCGCAGGTCGGATGGAGTTGGTGGATGACCTGGAAGGGCTGCCCGGCAGTTCCGGCGGCTGTCTTCTCGCCCTGACGTTGGAGGATCCAGTCCTCATTCGTGTCGGCGATGTCTGGTGGGTTGAGGACGAGGTGCTGTACGTCCAGCGAGGGGATGTCCCGGCGGTGGCGCATCGAGGGCGCGTCGAATGGCGGCGGAAGTCGTAGCGCGGAGGGTCTGTGGGGCACGCAGGCACAAGACATCGTGAAACGTCGTCAACCAGCGAACAACCATGAGAGCCCGAAACGCCGGGTGAGCAGGTGCCGGACGGTGGCGCCGCCGGTAGCGGCGGCGCGGCTCTGAGTGCCGCTTCAACTCACCTGCGTCGAACCGCCGCCGGGCGTCTGTGCCGTGCTGGGTTCGCCTGGTGGGGAGCGGTTAGCTTCTGAGTCGTGAATAGGACGGGTTGGCTGCGGGCGTTGCTGGATAGGGGTACCAGGGGTCGTCCCGAGGAGTCCTCTGACGCCGAGCCCTACGCACCGGAGTGCATGTCGCTGCTCGAGTTGGCCCGGCTGCTCGCTGGTCGACGGTACAGCGAGCGCGTTGCCAGTGCATATGTTGAGGTGGTGACCTTCGCATCGGCTGACGAGATCGTGGCGATGCTGGAGGTGCTGCTGGAGGAGGACTGGATAGGTCTTCCGGTCTGGGCGCGAAACCTCGCGTTCCGGCTAGCCTGCCTCCAGCGGCCGGAGGATGTCGAACTGTTGCGTGTGGCGGCCAGCGACCTACATGCCTTCGGTCCCGACTGGGATGCCATAGCTGTGGAGCTTCACAGCCGGGCAGACCGATTGGAGGCCGGACAGGAAGAGAGCCTTCCCTGACTCTCTGCTCCTGGGTGGTCGTCCGGGCGCGGGCAGCCGCCCGAGGTGAAGTCGGCGTTGGTCAAGCCGGTCACGCAACTCGCCAGGACCCCCCGGGTTCGCGGGCGTACCACGTCGGCGACGACACCGACAGAGTCCTGCCCGCCCTGCACGCCCGGCTGCGCGACCCGGAGGTCGGCGGCACGGTGGAGGACGCCATCGCCGACATCGAGCAGTTCCTCGCTCTCCCGCCCGGTGCCCACGCGGGGATAGACACCCGATCGAGGGTTTCCAGCTGCGGGGGTGAGCCGACAGGTTCTGCGCCACGACTCCCTCGTCGCCCCCAACGGATGGTGATGCGTCGCTACGATGACGCCCGCCGGCGTCGATCGGGGTGCCGCCACAGGGGGAGAACCACGTCCACATGAAACGTCTCAGATGGGCTGTCCCGTTGACGGTCGTCGCCGTCACGGCCGCTGTACTGACCACTACCAGCTCTCCGGCGTCGGCGGCCAGCTCGTCCGAATTGCCTCTGACAAGCTGGGCCTATCTCGACTCGCAGAATCCTCGCGCGAAGGTCGTCGATGCGCCGGTGGCGCCGCCGGTCGGCACGTCCCGCGACGACGCCGGCCGGACGCACACCTACCGCTCGTACTTCACGTACGACCTGACCAAGTTGAAGGGTACGGTCGCCCACAGTTCGTACCTGTGGACGAACGAGAAGACGGTCAACGACTGCTCCGCCCCGGCAACCATCGAGGTGTGGCGAACCAGCCCGGTCAAGGGCACCACGACCTGGCTGCGCCCGCCGGCCGAGCTCGAGAAGCTGGTTACCGCCAACCGGGGCGCCGGTGCGGTCTACTGCCCGGGCTACCTGGGTTTCGACATGGTGGGCACGCTCAACGCGGCGCTGAGCCGGCAGGAGAAGAGCATCACCCTGGAGTATCGGGTGACCGCCAATCAGGAAGCCGACGCGCGGACCGGGCGCACCTTTGACAAGCCGGTGCTCAGTGCCACAGTGAACCATCCGCCCACGGTCACGAACCTCCATCTGGCGTACCCGGACCGGCCGTGCGGCACGCTGGCCAAGCCGTCGCCGGCGGCGCGGAACACGGTGTTCGCGGCCACCGCCAGCGATGCGGATGAGGGCGACCGCCCGACGGTGCTGTACGCGATCTGGCCGGTGGACCACCCCGATCAGCGGCGCGAGTTCCATGACTACTACGGCACCGACCTGAGTCAGTACGCCGACGGCACAGTCCTCGCCTGGCAGGCACAGGCCAGCGACTACTACGACCCGGGGCCGTGGAGCAGGACCTGCTATCTCGTCATGGATCGGACCGCCCCGGCGAATCCGCCGAAGGTGTCGTCGCGGACCTATCCCGAGGGCGACACCCCGGGTGGTGGCAGCGGCATCGAGGGGACGTTCCGCTTCGACGGGGCTGGCGACCGTGACGTGGTCGCGTTCGCCTGGCGTGACTCGATGGGGTATTCCGGGCAGATTCCGGCCAGGCGCCCGGGCGGCAAGGGAATCCTGAAGTACACCCCGAAGCTGCGGTTCTCCACGGAGCTCTATGTCTCGTCGGTCGACGCGGCGGGCAACCGCGGGCCCGAGAAGGAGTACCGCTTCCGGGTCGCCGAGACGGCGCCGTACGCCGATGTCACAGTGAGCGGCGTCGGCTTGCCGAGCACGATCACGTTGATCGCGTCAAAGCCCGAGACCACCGCGTTCGGGTATGAGCTCAAGGACGGCGCGGAGGTCCGCCTCCCGGCTGTCGACGGCAAGGCGACCGGTCCTATCACGTTCACCGCCACCGGCTCGGTCGAGGTGGCCGTCCGGAGCTACGCCAGGAACAGGCTGATCGGGCAGGACACCCTCCAGGTCTGGGTCACCGACGCGCCCGGCGTGGAGTCGGCGGAGTTCAACCTGGACACCGACCAGGTGGCGGGCAAAACCGGCTCGTTCCGGTTCACCCCGCACAGCAACGATGTCGTTGCCTACGAGTACAACCTCGACAACGAGTGGAAGACCATCCCGGCGGGGGACGACGACACCGCCGTACTGCCGTGGACGGCGACGCCGGGCTGGCACTCGATGACCGTACGGTCGGTGAGGTCGGATGGTTCCACGTCGATGGAGGCGTCCCACCAGTTCAACATCATCGACACGCGTCCGACCGCGTACGCCCACGAGCTGAACAGCTGGCCGCGTCGGGACGGGGTCGGCGTACCGCTGGGCATCGAGCTGGAAAGTCAGCTGCCCAACCTGACCGGGTTCGTCTACCGGTTCGACGGCGGTGCCGAGCAGACCGTGTCCAACGAGGGCAACACGTACGCTCTCGTCACGGTCACGCCGAAGCACGCTGGCGACAATGCCCTGACCCTTCAGGCGCTGTTGTCGGACGGGACTCGGTCGCCCGTGACCACCTACACCTTCGGTATCTGGTCCGGTCCCGTGGTCACGCACACGCCGGAGGGCAGCGGCACCGTCGGCCGGCCCGCGACGTTCACCTTCCACCCGGGGCTACCGGGGGTCGCCTCCTACCGCTACTCGTTGGGCGGCGCCGATGAGGAGACGATCGCGGCCGGTCCGGACGGCACGGCTACGGTCACGTACACGCCGGCCTCGTGGGGCTACAACGAGGTACGGGTCACGAGCGTTGGTGCGGACGGCACCGAATCGGACCTGCGGACGCAGCCCTTCGATGTCCGGGACAACAAGGTCGACGTGTACAGCACCTACGACTGGTCCCGCAGGGGGATCGGCTGGACCGGGTACTTCCACTTCCACACCCAACTGTTCGGCGAGGTGACCGAGTACCACTACCGGGTCAACGACGGCCCAGAGCAGGTGCTGCCGGCCAGCACTGAGGGCACGTCGACGCTGGTCGCGGTGCCGTTCGAACGCAACGGCACGAATACCCTGCACGTACAGAGCCTGACGGCGGGCGGCGAACTGTCTCCCGTGACGGAGTACGACTTCACGGTCGGCAACGCTCCCTACGTCGTGAGCGCTCAATATCCGGACGGCACCTGGTCGGGCGGCGGCGGTGTCCCCGGCACCTTCGAGTTCAGCGGCGGCACTGCGGGAATCGTGTCCTTCTCCTGGCAGATCGACGATGGCCCGTCGACGGACGTGCCGGCCGACAGCAACGGGAAGGCGTCGATCACCTACACCCCGGCGCAGGATTTCGAGACGCACACCTTGTCCGTGACCGGCCACAAGGCGGACGGTACGGACACCGACACCACCAGCTACTCGGTCTACGTGTCCAACGGCGACTGACGACAACCGCAAGGTGCAACGGCCGGCCCCCTGGTGTCAGTGTTCAGGACACCAGGGGGCCGGCCGTGTGTGCTGCTGGTGCGGAACAGGCCGGGCCGGCCGGTTGCCAGGCCCACCGGACGGCAGCGCTGGTCCGGAACCTGGCGCCGGCGGCTGACGCAGTTATCCTCTTCAGGTGCTGGCCCGTGGAGATCGTTGACACTGGGTCCGGCACTGCGAAGGGACTATCGACATGCCCCGTGTGGTACCGGCGGTCATCCGCGCACTCGACGTCCTCGAACTGTTCCTGGACTGCCCCCAACTGTCGGCCCGTCAGGTGATGGAGCGGCTCGACCTGCCCCGTACCACCGTCCACGAACTGCTTGTCACGCTCGAGGCTCGCTCGTACCTGATCTCCGTTCCGGGTCAGCCGGTGCAGTATCGGCTGGGCATGCCGCTGTTCCAGCTTGGCGCGGCGTTCGCCGGCCGGCTCGACCTGGTTCGCGAGGCGCAGTGCGTCGCGCGGGACGTGGCCGCCGCCTGTGACGAGGCGGTCCACGTGGCCGTGCTCGACGGCGCCGACGTCATCTACCTGGTGAAGTTCGACAGCACGCACCCGGTTCGGATGGTCTCCGCGGTCGGGCGGAGGCTGCCGGCTCACTGCACGGCGGTCGGCAAGATCCTGCTGTCCGCCCTCGATGAGGCGAGCCTGGACGACGTCCTGACGAAGGGCGACCTGCCGGGCATGACGCCGGACAGCATCACGGACCCTGACCGGCTCCGCGAGCATCTCGACCGTGTCCGGGCTGACGACGTCGCTGTCGACATTGGTGAGTCTGACAGCGCCATGCGCTGCGTGGCTGCGTCGATCCGAGACCACTCCGGCACCACCATCGCCGCCATGAGCCTGTCCGCGCCGATCATTCGCTGGACCCCCGAGGCACACGTGGAGTGGACCGGGTTGGTTCGCGAGGGCGCTGCGGCGCTGTCGGCCCGGATGGGCTACCGGGCTCTGTCTCGCTAGCCGACTTCCCGCTTTCGGCTCGAAACCTCATCGAAACATTGACATCACTCAGAGCGCTGCTCTAGCGTCGCGACCACTCGATACGGTATCTCGAACTCAGTTCGAAATCTCGAACGGTGGTGGTCCCGTGGCCCGACCGAACTGGTACGTCAGCGCTGCTTTCTCGGCCCGGTCCCCGATCGCCTCAACGCACTGATCGATGCGGGCGACTCGTCCGTGGTCGCCGTCATGAAGACACACCTGAAGCACGAGCTACGCCCTCGGCGTGCAGTGGTGCGGGGACTTAGAGGAGGCGAAAGTCAATGGAAACCAATCCAGCCTGGTCACGGCGCGGCTTTCTGGGGATGGGGGTGGGGGTTCTCGGCGCAGCCGGCCTGGCCGCCTGTGGCGGCGAATCCGACTCGCCCTCCAAGGTGCAGGCGGAGGTTCCGCAGGAGCTGATCGACGCCGCGGCGGCGATGAAGGGCTCCTCGATGGGGATGCTGTCGCAGAAGCTGTACTCGACGGCCGCGAACGACGCTCTCGACAGCTCGATCAAGAAGTTCGCCGACACCACCGGCACGAAGATCGAGAACAGTCTGGTCCAGGCCGACGCGGGTGACGTGGTGGCCAAGATCGACGCCGAGGTCAAGGGCGGGGTGGCGCGTGACCTGGCGTTCATGACCGACTCACGGTTCGTCGCGCAGTTCCAGGCACTGGGCGACCTGGAGGACGTGACGGACGTCGTCCAGGCGCTGACCGCCAGGTACGGCGAACCCTGCGCTGAGGCCAAGAACTTCTGCGTCTTCGATGGCAAGTGGTTCGCGATCCCGTACCACTTCATCGGTATCGGGTCGTTCCTGCGCAAGGACTGGATGAAGGACAAGGGCATCTCCCCCAAGGACATCTACAGCTGGGAGGAGTTGCGGGATCTGTGCCTGGAGATCTCCGATCCCGCCAAGCGCCGATTCGGCTGGGGCATGACGGTGAACCGGTCCGGTGACGGCAACGGCATGATCGAGGCCCTGATCAACGCCTACGGGGGGTCGATCGCCTCCAACGACGGCCGGAAGGTCACGTTCAACTCCCCGGAGACGGTGCAGGCGGTGACCTTCCTGGGCGATATCTACACCAATCCCAGGTACAAGCCGATGCTGCCGCCCGGGGTGGCGAGCTGGACCGACACCAGCAACAACGAGAACTGGCTCGCCGGGGTCCTCGGCTACACCCGCAACCAGTTCAGCGTCTACGCCGACTCCAGGACTAAGAAGAACCCGGTGCACGAGAACACCCACGTGTTCTCCGACTGCATCGGGCCCGCGACCAACAACCCCCTGCTGCTCGGCCAGTCGCAGGGCTTCGTCGTCTTCAAGGGTGCTAAGAACCCCGCGCTCGCCAAGCTCCTGGCCCAGTACCTGGTCAGCGCGCCCGCGCTGCTCGGGGTCGCGAAGGAAGCACCCGGCCTGGTGATGCCCGCCTGGGAGAAGGTCTGGGACGCCGACCCGTTCTTCACCAGCGGCGACCCGGCGTTCCCCATGCTGCGCAAGATCACTGAACTGAAGCTGCCGCTGAACACGAAGAACGGCCTGGCCTTCCCGCAGAAGGCCAGCGCGGGCCAGCAGGCGGTGGGGTCGGCCTACGTCCTCACCGACATGATGCAGCAGGTCGTGCAGGGCACGGCGCCGGCACAGGCCGTGACGACCGCCCACGCGAAGATGGTGCAGATCTTCAACCAGCAGGGGCTGCCGCAGTGAGCTCGGTCCGTCCTGCGCGGGTCCCGGCGGCGAGGAAGTCCCCGCCGCCGGGACCCGGCTCTCTCACGGCAACCCAGCGGCGGCTGGGTCGTGACTGGCGGCTGGGGGCACTGTTCCTGGCGCCCATGGCCGTGCTGGTCGGCAGTCTCGTCCTCGTGCCGATCGCCCGGTCGATCGTCACCAGCACCACCGAACGGCACGGGCAGGACACCGTGTTCGTCGGCCTGGACAACTACCTCGCGCTCGTCGGCGACGAGCAGTTCCACACCGGCGTCGTGAACTCGTTCGTCTTCACCGCGTACGCCGAGATTTTCAAGGTGGTGCTGGGGTTGTCCGCGGCCCTGCTACTGCATCATCGGCGTCGCGGCCGGGCCCTGCTGACCGGGTTGCTGCTCGTGCCGTGGGTGGTGCCGACGGTGGTGACGGCGTTCAGCTGGCGCGCGCTACTCGACCCGATCTTCGGCAGCGTCAACACGCTGCTCACCGCTACCGGAATCGGGCCGCTGCTGGCCAGCGCGCACCTGGTCGACAGCTGGCCCGCGGGCTGGCTGTCCGACCCGTCACTGGCCATGCCGTCGGTGATCCTGGTCAACGTCTGGAAGGGGGTGCCGTTCTTCACCGTGTGTTTCCTCGCCGGGTTGAAGGCCATCCCGGCGGACCTCTACGAGGCGGCGACCATCGACGGCGCTTCGTCGTTGCAGCGGTTCACCAACGTGACGCTGCCCGGGCTGCGCCACGTGCTCACCGTGACGGTGACCCTGTCGTCGATCTGGACGTTCAACAACTTCGACCTCGTCTGGTTGCTGACCCAGGGCGGCCCGGGCGACGTGACCGCGCCGTACGTGCTCGTCGCGTACTCGAAGGCGATCCTGCAGTTGCAGTACGGCGCGGGGGCGGCGGTCACGCTCGTCATGCTGCCGGTCATCGGTGGGCTGGTGTTCGTCCTGGTCCGGTTGTTGCGCCAGGACACCAACATCAGACTGCCCCGGCGACGCCAGGCGGCGTGGCGGATCGGGGCGCGGCGGTGGGCTGGGACGGCGCGGAAGGCGCTGCCGTGGGTCGTCACCGCAGTGGTCACCGGTCTGCTCTTCTGGGCATCGCCAGAGATCTTCTGGAAGGCGGCGGTGGTCCTCGGAGTGATTCTGCTGATCGCGGTGGCGGTCGGCCGGGTGGTCTCGACCCTCCAGTCCCGCGGCGGTCGCCGGTCGTCGTCAGCGGTGTCGGGTCTGGGGTCCTGGGTCGCGCTGGCCGGGTTGCTCTTCTTCGTGCTGGGCCCGCTGTACTGGATCTTCGTCACGGCCTTCAAGTCCGAGGGCCAGGTCGTCATGCGCACCGACGACCTGTGGCCGACGCCGTGGACTCTGGAGCAGTTCGGTGCCCTGTTCGACAACCAGCCCTTCGGCCGCTGGTACCTCAACACCCTGCTGGTGTCGGCGGCGTCCACGGCGGTGGCACTGGTCTGCGCCGCCCTGGCGGGTTACGCGCTGGCCCGGCTGCGGTTCCGCGGTGCGCAGGGCTTCACCGTCACGGTGCTGCTCACCTACGTGATGCCGGGTGCGCTGCTGTTCATCCCGCTGTACCAGATGCTCATCGGCGCGCGGCTCACCGACTCGTTGTGGTCCCTGGTGGTGACGTATCCGACCTTCACGCTTCCGTTCGCCACGTGGCTGCTGGTGGGGTATTTCTCGTCGATCCCCGTCGAGTTGGAGGAGGCCGCGCTGGTCGACGGCTGCAGCCGCGTCCAGGCGTTCGGGAAGGTGGTGCTGCCCCTCGCCAAGCCAGGGCTGCTGGCGGTCGCGCTCTTCACCCTGACCAACGCCTGGAACGAGTTCCTCTTCGCCTTCGTGTTCATCACGAAGGACGAGTACAAGACGCTGCCGGTGGGGATGCAGTCGATGATCGCCGGAGACGTCGTGCCCCAGGGACAACTCGCTGCGGCGTCGCTGCTCGTCAGCATCCCCGTGGTCGTCATGTACGCCTTCGGGCAGCGCTTCCTGACCGAAGGGCTCACCGCGGGCGCGGTGAAGGGCTGACCTCAACGAGGGTCGCACCGGCAACGAGACGAACCCGTCCGAGCGTTCGCCGCCAGCACCGCATCTCGACCAGTGCCGCTCGGTCGAGATGCGGTGGTGGGCCGGGCCTGTCCGCTAGTCGGCGCTGACGGCCAGGGCACCGCTCACCGTGTCCACAAACCAGCGCTGGTACTGCTCCAGCCGCCAGCCGCGTTGCCGGACGAGCCAGTCGAAGTTGCGGACGTCCTGGGCCAACCAGAGGATGTCGGCCACCTGTTCGACGTCCAGGTCAGGGCGGAGGCCCCCGGTGCCGACGAGTTCCGCGGCGAACATGGCCATGCCGCGGCGGCGGTCGTCGACGTTCTTGCGCCAGATCTCGGCGGCGTCCGGATCGGCCGTGGCAGCCCCGGCCAGCGCGAGCATCACCTGAGCCTGTCGTGCGTTGACCTCGGCCAGATGGCGGGCGTAGCGGGTGAGCTTGGCGCGGGGGTCGGCGAGCGCGCGGATCTCCGCGACGAAGGGCCGGTCCGGCAGGGCCACCGGTTCGTCGTCGCCGGCCAGGGTGACGTCGACCAGTTGGGAGAGCAGTTGCCGCTTGCTGCCGAACACCGCGTACAGGGTCTGGACCGCGACGCCGGCTTCCACGGCGACAGCGGTCAGCGGTGTGGCTGCGTAGCCAGGGTCGACGAACAGCCGGCCGGCCGCTTCGAGGATCGCTCGCCGGGTCTGTCGGGCCTGCTCCTGTCGGCGCGAAGAGTCATAACGTCTCTTGACAACCACCTCTCAAGTGTAGTGCTCTATTGGATAGAGTCTCACTCTATCGAGAGGCGGCGGCCATGCCGTTCGGTGTGTTGCAGGAGATGCCCGGTGTCAGCGAGGCGGAATACCGGCAGGTGGAACGACACCTCGGGCCGGACCGACCCCCGGGTCTCCTCGCCCATGTCGCCGGGCCGACAGAGGACGGCTGGCGGATCATCAACATCTGGCAGGACGAAGCGGCATTCCGCCGGTTCCAGTCCGAACGGCTGGTCCGGGCCGCTGGCCTGGCGGCACAGGAGGACGGCTTCGACCCGACGAAGGCGGCTCACTTCCGCTCGATGAGCGTCGACGGCACCGAGATGCCGTTCTGATGGCCGACACCGCCAGCCTGCGGACCCGCGGCGCCGCCTTCTGGGCGGGAGCGGCAGCTGGCTGGATTCGCCACGCCGATCGGCAGGACGGAACCGGCCGACCGCTGGGCGCAGCGGCCATGGATCGACTGGCCGCGCGACCCGCCGAACGAGTCCTCGATGTGGGCTGCGGCTGCGGCGGCACCACGGCCGAGATCGCCGCCGCGGTCGGCGAGACCGGCGCGGCGATCGGTGTCGACATCGACGAGGCGATGGTGACCGCCGCTCGGCGCCGGTTCCCCACCGACGGGCACCCGGGCATCCAGTTCCACGTGGCCGACATCGAGACTCTCGATGTCGTGCCGGGTGGCCCGTTCGACGCGGCGTTCTCCCGAATGACCCTGATGCTGTTGGCGGACCCGGTTGCCGGCTGCCGCACGATTCGGCGATCACTGCGCCCGGGAGGGCGCCTCGCCGCGACCGTCTTTCGCGACAGCGGCGTCAACCCGTGGCTGTCCGCGGTGATGCTCGGTGCCGCACCGCACCTCGGACCGCTACCACCACTCCCGGTCGGTGACGAGCCCGGTCCGTTCGCGTTCGCCGACCCGGCCCGGCTCGTCCGGATCCTCACCAGCGCCGGCTTCACCGCCGTCACGATCACGCCGTGCGATGTCGACCTGGAAACTCCGGACGACGCCGACGCGGTGGCCGAGTGGCTTATCGAGGTCGGCCCGGCCGGTGCCGCGTACCGGGCGGCTCCGCTGGCTGGGCAGGCTTCGGCCCGGGCGGGAGTCGCCCGGCTGCTCGGCCGGTTCCGTGAGCCTGGCGTCGGCTACCGGCTGCCCACCGGCCTCTGGCTCGTCGCCGCAACCTCCGTCGGGGCTGACAACCCGTCCGCCACCCACCAACAACCACGTCAGGACGAAACCCGATGAGGACGATCCGTTTGCTCGCGCCGGCCGTCTGCCTCGTGCTGGCCGCGACGGCGTGCACCGACGCGCCCGAGCCCGGGGCTGCGGCGCCGGACAGCCCCACCACAACCGCCGCCGCGTCCAGCGCGGCCGAATCCGCTCCGGACGGCGCCTCCACGCAGGTGTCGGCGAAGGAGGTGTGCGCCTACCTGGACGGCCAGTTGCCGACCCTGAAGGGAATCGGGTCCGAGACGGGCGTCATGGCCAACCTCACCGTGAACCTCTATTCCTGGTACGAGAAGCAGGGGCCCGTGCCGACCGGCCGGCAGATCGACGACCAGACCCGACAGGAATGCCCGGCAACCCGGACCGAGGTGCTGAAACTCGCCGGCATGGAAAGCTTCGAACGGCTGTAGCCGCCGCGAGCCGGCCATGACCTCGGCATATGGGCTTCACCGCGGCGGCCGCTGGTCAGTGCCAGGCCATGTTGATGGCCCGCTCGAAGTTGACGTAACCGGCGCGGGCGAAGGCCTTTGCCATGGGTACGTTGCCCAGGTCGGTGGCCGCGCGGATGCGTGGGACGTCCTCGGCGGCGAGGGTTCGGGTGCCTTCGGCGAGGAGGCCGTCGACGTACCCGTGGCCCCGGTGCTCGGGGACGACGCCGAGATAGGCGATCACCGGGTGGTAGGCGTTGCGCGCCGGAATGACGAACCCGACCGGGTCGCCGTTCTCGCCCAAGGTGCCGATGCGCCACCACTCACGAGGACTGGAGTACGTGGCGAGTTCCTGCTCGTAGTGCTTGAGCGCGGCCTCGTGGGGCGACATCTGCGCAAGGTCGGTACGGCTGTGTGCGTCCAGGGTCCCGTCCAGGGCGCGGGTCATCAGCGCGACCAGCTCGTCGGTGTCCAGGGCCGGGCGGAAGGCCAGTCGCTGGTCGGGCGTGGGCAGGCCTGCCGCGGGGCGCCACTCCAGGCGTAGCCGTTCGACAGTCAGGCGTGCGCCGGTGCTCTCGAGAACGCCCATCCTGGTCCGCACCGCCCGGTACGTGTCCGGGTCCTCGCGCCAGTCGGCGGGGAGGAAGCGGCCGTATTCGGGAGGGACCGCGCCGGGTGCCAGGACCTGCTTCGCGGCGGTCTCGTACAACGCCTGCGCCACCTCGGTGAGGTCTTCGGCACCGTCGTCAACGTCGAGGATGTCCAGCAGGAGCGGAGCGGTGTCGTCGCCGCGACCCCACCAGGCGACCCTGGCGAGCAGGCGGTCGCCGCGCAGGGCCACCCACATCCACCCCGGTCGGCGGCGCTTGGCGGCGAGGTCGTCGTCGAGCTCGTGGTTGATGGTGTACGGCAGGCGGTTGAACAGGGCGATCTCGTCCGACCCGGTGATGGGACGGATCGTGACGCCGTTGGGGGATGTGCTCATGCGGGCTCGTTCCCGGTCTGTGCGCGCGTGTAGGTGAGGAAGAGAGCCCCACTGTCCAGAACGGTGTGGTCGGTCAGGCGCCAGGTGGTTGGCGCGAAGACGGCGTCGCGGCCGAACAGCGGGATGCCGGCGCCGATGGTCAACGGCGCAAGCTTGATGATCAGCTGGTCGATCTCGGGGTAGAGGGCACCGGCCAGGGCGCCGCCGCCGATCACCCAGACGTCCCTGCCGTCGTGGCGCTTCAGCTCTCGTACGGTGGCAATGGGGTCCTCGGCGATGACCTCGACGGCCGGGTCCGGGCTGGTGCCCAGCGTGCGGGAGAACACCAGGTGGCGCAGATGCGGGTACGCGTCGGTCACGCCGGCCTTCAGGCCCACCTCGTAGGAGTGGCGCCCTTCCAGCACGGTGTCGAACCGGCTGCCCTGGTCGGTGATGCCGAACGCCTGCCGGGCCGGACCGGGCAGGGTCTCCGGATATTCGCCGACGAGGTGGCGCAGGTAGTCGTCCGGGATGGGCCAGAAGCCGTCGGGGCCGGTGGGGTCGGCGCCGTCGGGACCGGCGATGAAACCGTCCAGGGTGGCGGCGATGTAATACACGAGCTTGCGCACGACGATCTCCTCGTTAAGGTGCCTGATGCTGTTCCGCTCCGACGTCCCTCAGCCTGCCCGGCGAGGCCCCGGGCTACAAGATCACAACTGGCAACGTGCCATAACCCTTCGCTAATGAGTGGATCGGGGACAGTGATGGAACTCCGCGACATCGAGATCTTTCTGACCCTGGCGGAGGAACTGCACTTCACCCGCACCGCCGAGCGGCTGCACGTGACCCAGGCCCGGGTCAGCCAGGCGATCAGGAAGCAGGAACGTCGGATCGGCGCGGCGCTGTTCGAGCGGAACAACCGGCAGGTGGCACTCACACCGATCGGTCAACGGCTCTTCGACGACATTCAACCCATGTACCGAGGGCTGCACGAGGGCATGGACCGGGCCAGGCTCGCCGCCCGCGGCAGGACCGGGGTGCTGCGGGTCGGGTCGATCGCCGTCAACCTCCACGATTTCCGCGAGTTGTTCGACGGGTTCGCGAAGGACCACCCGGAGTGCGAGGTGCAACTCCGGCATGTCGACTTCGGCGACCCGTTCGGTCAGCTGCGCGCCGGCGACATCGACGTGCAGATCGTGTGGCTGCCCGTCAAGGAACCGGACCTCACCGTTGGCCCGGTCATCTACACCGAACCCATCGTGCTGGCCGTCGGGGCGACCCACCGCCTGGCCGGCCGTGAGTCGGTCTCCTACGAGGACCTGGCGGACGAGACGGTCATGGGCGGGGCCCGGCCGGACTACTGGCGGGAGATCCTGGTGCCCGTACGCACACCCAGCGGACGGTTGATCCCGATCGGCCCGTCGGTCTCCAACTTCCAGGAGATGATCCCGATCCTCGTCACGGGCGAAGCCGTGTCACCGGTCCACGCCCAGGCCGCCCGCTACTACGCACGGCCGGACCTCGCCTACGTGCCCATCCACGACGCTCCGCCGGGCCGGTGGGGGCTCATCTGGCGTACCGGCAACGAGACCGAACTCATCCGGTCGTTCGCCAGCGCCGCACGCCACTTCACCTCCATCGAGTAGTCCGGCTGGCTCACCTCTGCCGCGTGGTACGAATGCCCCAGAGCGCGCATAACCCACAGAACGGGCGAGCCGATGACGACGAGCAGGGCGGGCAAGCTGCTGCGGAAGCCCGGGGATCCGCAGCGGGCCACCTTCCTGGAGCTCTTCTTCGATCTGGCGTTCGTCTACGTGCTCATCCAGCTCGGGCAGGTGCTCAGCCAGAACCTCACCTGGCGTGGGGCCTTCCACACGCTGGTGCTGCTGCTGGCGGTGTGGTGGGTCTGGTGCAGCACGGCGACGGTGCCAGACCGGTTCGACCCGCAGCGGCCGACGATACAACTGCTGGTCATCGCGACCCTGGTCGGCAGTCTGCTGATGGCTGTCGCGCTACCGGAGGCCTTCGGCGCGCAGGGCCTGGTCTTCGCGGGCGCGTACGTCGCCGTCCAGGTCGGTCGCAGCATCGGCCTTCTCATCGCCTTGCGGGGCCACGAGCTGCAGCGCGGCGCCCTACGGGTGGTCATCTGGTTCTGCGTGTCTGCCGTGCCGTGGATCGCGGGGGCACTGGTGCACGGCACCGCCCGGGAGGCACTGTGGGTGCTGGCGGTGGCCATCGACTATCTGGCCGGAAAACTCCGCTACCTGACACCCGGCCTGGGCCGCTCGCCGCCCTCGGAGTTGCCGAGCGCGGCCGAACACCTGGCCGAGCGCCACCGACAGTTCTTCATCATCGCGTTGGGCGAGATGATCCTGGTCTCTGCGTCGACCCTGGGCGGCAGCGGCTTCGCGCCCGACCGGACCACGGCGTTCCTGGTGTCGATCGCCGCCACGGTGCTGCTCTGGCGCATCTACATCTACCGTGCCGGGGAGTTGTCGGCGTCAGCCATCGCCGGCTCCCGCGATCCGGCCCGCCTCGGACTGTCGGCGTTCTACGCCCACCTGGTCATGGTGGCCGGTGTGGTCGTCGCAGCGGTCGGCGCCGAACTCGTCATCGCCCATCCGTCCGGGCATCCTGAACCGGCCTGGATCGCGATCATCCTCGGCGGACCGGCGCTGTTCCTGGCCGGGCGCTCCCGCTTCGAGTACGTGGTCTTCAGCCGGGTGTCCCGGGATCGGCCGATCGGGCTGCTCGCCCTGGCCGCCCTGACGCCGTTGATGTTCCTCGTACCGCCGATCGTGGCCGCCCTTGCCGCCGCCGCAGTCCTGGCCGGGGTCGCCATCTCGGACGCCGCCCGCGCGAGAGGACGTCCATCCGAGGTGCCATCGCCACCTGGATAGCCAGATTCTCCCACCGGCTCGACGGAAGAGTGATCAGCCCTATCGACAACGAGACGTCCATTCGTTCGATCGTTCGGCGCGCGCCACCTCAACTCCGTCGAATAGCCTGCCGTCAAGGTCCTTTTCGCGCAGGCGTTCAAGGTGATCGTCTGTGCCTCGGAGCTAGACGACGGCAGAGCGAGATGGATACGGCATGCGCTCCCCGGCCTTTACAACCCACGGCTAATTCGCATAATTGAACCATGGCATGGGAATGGGTCGCACCATCCGTAACCGGCATCGTTGGCACAGTCACCATATCTGCAACGATTTGGTTAGCGCACAAGCAGTTTGCGCTCCAGGAGGGCAGAGCACTCAAGGCCGACAGGCGAGCGGCCTACGGAAAGTTTCTGAAAGCAACACACCGAATGGAAGACTGTGCGACGAGAATCGTTGCAAATCAGGTGACGAGCGACAAAGAGAGCGTGGTCGCCATGAGGGATGCGCGATCTGAAGCCATGGCGGCCATAGCAGAAATTACCATCCTCGGCCCAACTGACGTTGCCGAAACCGCCGAGAGCTATTTGATGGCGATACTAAGGGACGGCTTGAGTGAAGAAGGCGACGAAATAGTACGACGAAAGAACATTGCAGTTACCGCGATGAAGCAGGCTATAGGAAGTTGAAGGCTAGGCGCGATGAAGATCTGCCATGTGCAACTCTTTTGCGTGCCGCACACGGCGGTTGGGCGCCGCTTCGGGCATTATCTGCACTTCGGCACGCTCAACCTTTTGCTTCATCTCTTCAGCTCGTTCGAGCGTCCTCTCCTGCAAAGGATGGTGGGCATTAACACCACCCGTCGCAGCAATGCGAGGGCGTTTGCTTTCCTGGCCATGCTTTATGCCGTCCTGGCGCTGCCTTGCGCGGACACGAGATTCCGCGCCTGCCGCCGCCGAAGCGTTGCTACGGGCACCTGAAGGCAAGGCCAAAAGTATTCGGTTGGCAACCTTGAATAAGGGTATTACGAACCAACCGACAACAGACCCCCAAGTAAGGTGCTGGATAGTCGCCTCTCTCAGCTCTCTCAAGTACATCGAAAGCCGTTCCCTGTCGCCAGGAGGGGTTCCCTTACGGAGGATCTCTTCAAAGACCGAGGTATCCCCGTCTACCTTATATATCGAGATCGCCAGTATGGTGTCCTTCAGCGTATGACGACCTGCGACCTCAATTTGCTGCTCAAGCAACATCTGCATGGTGCGAGCCGCAGCACTCTTGGAGATGCTGCCGGTGCGGAGCTCGTCAATCAATCGATCACGCAATTGCCAAAGCTTATTCCTGTACGAACTATGAGCCAAGTGCGTCACTTGGAATACGATAAGGAACGGTGAAAGCGCAAGAAAGAGAAGCATGAAGAAAAATGGAGTGGATCCTGCGCTCATGACGTAGCACCCTCCTGCTCTTCGGTGTAGCTCTTCAACTCCTGCTCTAGGGCTTTAAGGCGAACGCGTTGCCCCTTGATCTTTCTCTTGCGCAGCCTACTCTGCGCGCCGGTGATCGCCAAGACCAAGAGTAAAGCAAAGGAGGACGATATCGATATCTGCAGTGCATTAGTGAGTTCCGGCGCGTTCTTTTCGAAATGCGTTAACATCTGCTCGACCGCCCTGAGCGGAAAGTACGTTGCTGCCACGATCAACGCCCAAGTGGCTCCTTGGATCACACGGCTCCAGAGCTGGAACCTCTCGTACTCTCGTCGGCGGAGGTGCCTGTCGCGGAGCTTCTCGAGCTCAAGGCTGATCTCTTTCGTCCTCAGCTCAGCCTTATCAGCCCGAAGATCGGCTTGCCGGGCACGTACCGCAGCCTGCT
Organism: Micromonospora sp. MGP-C2; assembly: GCF_057766525.1. NCBI lineage: Bacteria > Bacillati > Actinomycetota > Actinomycetes > Micromonosporales > Micromonosporaceae > Micromonospora > Micromonospora sp. MGP-C2. Next base: position 4,530,025 of record NZ_JBYMEN010000002.1, on the reverse strand, counting down.
CGATCCGCAGGTTGTCGCGATCGGTCTCTCGGGGCATGGCGGGCAGCATAGCGACTGTTGCAAGATTCACAAAGGTTACTCGCCTGGCAGACGCCGCCTGCCGTTGATCAATGGCTAAGGAAAACGTGGTCGGGCGCTTCACATTCGATCAACACCCTCCACCTCGCCGCAATTCACCCTCGCCTTGCAGTACGATGAGCCGACGCTGCAGGTTGTCCCACCTTGTTGTCGGATGTGCGACACAGGCTATGAGCCGTTAAGGGATCGACCTCAGTGAGCGGGCGCGTTAGCGCACCAGCTCAGCCTGCATCGAGTGAATCCAACGAATTCCTTTGAGCTCCGATGCCTGGTCGAGACGCAGCACGCCCTCACTCCCCGAGCTGTTTTTCGAACCAGTGGTGGGCGTAGCGCTCGGTGTTGTACGCCTCGATCTCCCGGTAACCAGCCGCCCGGTACATGGCGATCGCCTCGGTGAGGCTGCGGTTGGTGTCCAGCCGGACGGCCGTCGCGCCACGGTCGGCGGCGTACCGTTCCAGCTCGCCCAGCAGCCGCCGCCCGACGCCGAGCCCGCGTACGGTGTCGGCCACCCACACGCGTTTGATCTCGGCGGGCGCGTCGGGGTGGAGTTTGACCGCGCCGCAGCCGATCGGTTCGGTGTTGAGGGTGGCGAGCAGGAGCACGCCGGCGGGCGGGACGAGTGCCTCGTCGTGGACGGGGTTGCTCAGCGCCGGGTCGAACCCGTCGTCGAATCGACTGGCGATGTCCCGGGCGTACGCGCGCAGGCAGGCGCGGGCCCGCGGGTCGCTCGGCGGGCACGGCTCGATGACGACCATCGACCCGACGAGGAGGCGTTCGACCTCGGCCATGGCGGCGACGAGTCGTTCGCGCCGGTGCTCGCTGAGTGGTTCGAGGATCGAGGCGGCGAGGTCGTCCGACCGCTCGTCGAGGTCGGCCCATGCCGTACGGCCGGCTTCGGTGAGCGCGGCGGTGCGGACCCGGCCGTCGCCGCCGACCTGGTCGGCCGGTCCCACGGTGATCAGGCCGTCGTTCTCCAGGACGCGCAGGAGCCGGCTGAGGTATCCGGAGTCCAGGCCCAGCCGGGCGCGCAGCGCGGCGACCTCGGCGCCGGCGGGGCCGATCTCCCAGAGCAGGCGGGCCTGCCCGAGGGGTCGCCCCTGGGCCATGTACTCGTCGTCAAGCGCACCCACCCGTTGGGTGACCGTCCGGTTGAACCGCCGTACGGCGGCGATCAGCGCGGAGTCCATAAGCCTGACTTTAGTCAGGATTCTGGCTGCGATGGTAGGAGAGGATCCCGGCATGGTCCAGGACGACCACAGTGAGCACCACTCCGGTGGCGACCGCGGTGACCGCCAGCAGCGGCAGTCGCAGGACGGCCGCGCCGACAGCCAGCACGAGCAGGGCCACCACCCGCGGCCAGGAGAGCCGTCGGTGGATCGACAGCGAGAAGAGGATCCGCCCGACGAGAAACAGCATCGGACCGCCCAGGATGACGACCGCCGCGGTCATGTCGGCTGCCCTGGTGGGGTGGGCGATGCTCAACTCCGCCCCGACGGCGGTGACCACCAGCCCGGCGATCATCACGAGGTGCAGGTATCCGGTGATGACGCCGAGCCGGGACGGGTCGGCGTCATCGATGGCCGGCGCCAGCCGCTGGCCGGCGGGCGTCACGTAGAGCAGACCGGTCAGCACGGCGGTGGCGAAGACCAGCAGGAAGGCGGCGGTCTGCGGGAGGTCGAGGTGGGTGCCGGCGTACGAGAGACCGGCGACCAGGACGAGTTCGCCCAGCGCAATGATCATGATCTGCTGGTACCGCTCGGCGAAGTGCTCGCCAGCGAGGCGCAACTCCTGCCCGCTCGTCCGTCCGAGCCGCGGGGTGGGCCAGCCGATTCGTGGGCCGGTGAAGTCGATGGCGAGGGCGAGCACCCAGAGCGGCACCCGCCACTCCGGCAGGAACCCACCGACCAGCCACGGCACGGCGGAGACACCGAACCAGCAGAGGATCCGCACCGCCCTCTTCTGGCGGGGGTGACCGCGCAGCGCGAACGCGGTCACCGTGCCCCGGGCGATGTGGACCGCGACGTACGCACCGGCGAAGAGCACGCCGCGCCCGTCCAACGCCTGCGGGATCGCCACCCCGGCCAACAGGCTGCCCAGCGCGGCGACGACCAGCAGCCACCGGACCAACGGGCTCTCCGGGTCGTACCAGTCGGCGAACCACGTGGTGGTCACCCAGATCCACCACACCCCGGCCAACAACACTGCGGTACGCAGTGCGCCGGCCAGGGTGAGGTCGTGCAGCAGGTGCCCTGCCAGTTGACTGAGGGCGAGCACGAACGCCAGGTCGAAGAAGAGCTCCAGGAACGAGGCGCTCAGCGGTGAGTCGCTGCCCCGCAGCAGCCGTTCGGGCCTGCTCGCCATCGGCGCTCCTCCCCGGTGACACGCACGCCCCGCGTCCGTCGTACCACCCGAGGCGGCCACCGGAGGCGGAAACGGGTCAGCGGCGGACGCCGACCCCCGCGTACCCGTGGGAATCCACGGTTTCCGGCTCGTCGTCCGGTCGCCACCGGGTGGTGGCGACCAGGCCGGGCTCCACCAGGTCATACCCGCTGAAGCAGCGCAACGTCTCGGCGTGCGTGCGGGGCACCAGCGGGGCGCTGCTGTTGCGGTAGACGGCCTGGCCGCGCTCGGCCAGCTCCGGCGCGATGCCGTCCAACGTCAGGTGGGACAGCACCAGGTGACTGCCGGGAGCGGTGGCGTCGCGCAGCCTGGCGATCGCGGCCCACGGGTCGTCGTCGTCCGGCACGAAGTGCAGCACCGCGAGGAGCAGCACCGCCACCGGGCGGTCCAGGTCGAGGGTGGCCCGCACGTCCGGATGGGCCAGCAGTTCGTCCGGTCGTCGCAGGTCACCCTGGACGACGGCGGTGCCGGACACGTCGGTCAGCAACTGCTGGGCGTACGCGACGGCCACCTCGTCGTAGTCGACGTAGACCACCCGTGCGTCGGGCGCCACGGCCCGCACCACCTCGTGCACCGCGTCCTGGGTGGGCAACCCCGCACCGATGTCCAGGAACTGGCGGATGCCCTGCTCGGCGGCGTACCGGACGGCTCGGCGCAGGAAGTGCCGATTGGTCTGGGCGGCGACCCCCGTCTCCGGGAAGATCTCCAACACCCGGTCGGCGGCCGCCCGGTCGGCGGCGAAGTTGTGGCTGCCACCGAGGAAGTAGTCGTACATCCGGGCGACGTTGGGTGTGCTCGTGTGGTCGGAAGCCGGCAGGTCGGTCATGTGAGATCCCTTCGGCGGCGCGGCGGATCTCGATGTCTAGCACCCCTGGCGACGACCCGCTGACCCCTCGTGTCGTTGATCCGGCAGCGCCCATGGTCGTCGCTGACCACGGTGGGGGCACCGACTCAACGAGGAGGGACGCCGATGACCGCTCAGCGGGAGACCGTGCAGGTCGATCACGACCTGTTCCGCGCCGTGTACGACTCACCCGCATCACTGCCCGGCCGACACCGCTGGACCACCCCGGAGTCGGACGTCCGGCGGCTGGAGAAGCTGCTCGGCATGCCGGCGCGCAGCATCGGCGCCCCGCTCTGGGTCAGCGGCGACGAACCGGACTGCCCGAAGTGCGGCCGACGGGTCACCTGGTACGACATCGTGTCGTCGGCGCTCTCCGGCCTGCACGACAAGACCATGATCGCCACCGTCATCCTCGGCGAGCGCAAGTACGTCAACACCGAGATCCCGGACGCCATCGCCGGCGTGCGCTGCGCCGACTGCCACACAGCGATCGACGGCCTGCGCAGCTTCAAGTGCCACAACTGGGCGTACGCCTTCGAGGAGTTGGAGGCCGTCCGCGAACGGATGGCCGGCGGCCTCCCGCCGACCTGACCGGGCCGGCGGTCCCGAGCTGGTGCGGGAGTCGGTCGAGGCGGCTCAGCCGGCCGAGCGACGGGTGGGACGGCGGCCGGGCGGGGAGGGCGGCTCCGGCCCCGGGTCGGGCACCGGGGGCATCGGCCGGGTGACCGGCTCCGCGCCGGTGACCCGCACCGACTCACCGTGGTGCCACAGCTCGACCTCGGTGTCGGCGGCGGCGTCGGGCAGTTCGTAGCGGGCCTCGCTGGGGGTCAGCGTGACCCGAAGCCGGTGGCCGCGCCAACGCAGGCTGAAGGCCAACCGGTCGATCCGACGCGGCAGCCGGGGGTCGAAGGAGAGCACCGCCCGGTCGTCGCGCAGTCCGCCGAAACCCTGCACGAGTGCCAGCCACGCACCGGCCAGCGAGGCCAGGTGCAGCCCGTCGGCGGTCTTGTCCCCCAGATCCGCCAGGTCCTGGAGGACCGACTCGGCGAACAGGTCGTACGCCAGATCCAGGTGCCCGACCTCGGCGGCCAGCACCGCCTGCGGGGCGGCCGACAGCGACGAGTCGCGGACCGTGCGGGCCTCGTAGTAGGCCAGGTTGCGGGCCTTCTCGGCGGCGGTGAACTCACCGGGGCAGAGCTGCATGGCCAGCACCAGATCGGCCTGCTTGACCACCTGCTTGCGGTACAACTCCAGGTACGGGAAATGCAGCAGCAGCGGGTAGTCGTCCTCGCTCGTGTTCGCGAAGTCCCACTCGGGCTGCTGGGTGAAGCCGGCGGCCTGCTGGTGCACCCCGCGCTCGTGGTCGTACGGGACGAACATGGCGTCGGCGGCCGCCCGCCAGCCGGTCACCTCGTCGTGGTCCACGCCGAGCCGACCGGCCACGTCGGGGTGACGCTCGACGGCGTCCGCCGCTCCCAGCAGGTTGCGCTTGGCCATCAGGTTGGTGAAGACGTTGTCGTTGACCAGGGCTGCGTACTCGTCCGGGCCGGTCACGCCATGCAGGTGGAAGTCACCCTCGTCCGACCAGTGCCCGAAGCCGTGCCAGAGCCGGGCGGTCTCCACCAGCAACTCCAGCCCCGCCTCGGCGAGGAACCGCTGGTCGTCGGTGGCCGCCAGGTAGCGCAGCACCGCGTCGGCGATGTCGGCGTTGACGTGCAGCGCCGCGGTGCCCGCCGGCCAGTAGCCGGATGATTCCCGGCCGCCGATGGTGCGCCACGGGAAGGTTGCGCCGGTCAGCCGCAGCTCGCGGGCCCGTTCCCGAGCCTCCGCCAGGTGGGCGTGCCGCCAGGTCAGCGCCGATCGGGCCACCGCCGGGGCCAGGTAGGTGAGCACCGGCAGGACGTAGCTCTCGGTGTCCCAGAGGACGTGCCCGTCGTAGCCGTTGCCGGTCAACCCCTTCGCCGAGATGGTCCGGCCCGAGTCCGGGCGGCCGGCCTGGATCAGGTGGAACATGCCGAAGCGGACCGCCTGCTGGAGATCCTGGTCGCCGTCGAGCTGCACGTCGGCGACCTGCCACGCCGCGTCCAGAGCGGCACGCTGGTCGGTGAGCAGGGCGTCGAAGCCGTCCGCGCGGGCCGCGTCCGCCTCGGCGACGACCAGGGCCGCCAACTCGTCGGCCGGTGTCCCGTCGACCGATGCCCACTCGTACGCGGCGAACTTCGTCAGCCGCAGCCGCTCCCCCGGGTGCAGGCGACCCGTCACGGTCAGCCGGACCCGGTCCGGGGTGCAGTCACCGGTGGTGGTGACGGTGTCCGGCCCGTCCAGCAGGTGACTGACGGCGACAGCGACGCGCTGACCGCTGCGCTCGGTGCGGTGCACCAGCATCCCGTCGAGGCCGGTCGCGCTGTACGACTCGGCGGTCAGCGGGTCGGTGGGCACCGAGGCGGCCCGAGGGTCGTCGGAACGCTCCGGCACCGTCTCGTTGGCCAGCAGGTCCGAGCAGACCCGTAGCTCGACGGGGCGCCCAGTGGTTCGACCTCGTACCGGACGGCGGCCACCGGGCGGCGCGGCAGGGACACCAGTCGGGTGCTGCGGATGCGCACCGCCCGCCCCGCCGGGGAGATCCACTCGGTTTCCCGGCGCAGCACACCGTTGCGCAGGTCGAGCACCCGTTCGTGGCGGCGCAGCGTCCCGGTCCGGATGTCCAGCGGCTCGTCGCCGACCCAGAGCCGGATCAGCGCGGCGTTCGGCGCACTGATGACTGTGTCGCTGGCCTGCGGAAACGCGTACCCGTCCTCGGGATAGGTGAGCTCCCGCCGCTCGTGCAGGCCGTTGACGTAACTGCCCGGCATCCCGCAGGGTGCGCCCTCGTCGAGCACACCACGCCAACCGACCCACCCGTTACCTAACGCGAAGATCGATTCGGTCTCGCCGAGCCGGTCCAGATCGGCCTCCGTACGCCGAATCTGCCAGGTCTGGTCGTCCACCGCCCCGGCAGCGGGCGGCGGTTGGTCGGTGGCCGAACTGGTGTGCACGAAGCCTCCTGTGGATGCCGACGTCCTTGACCAGCCAAGCAGAGCCGGCTGAACGAATCCTGGACGAAGGTCGTGAAGCCGACCTGACCTTCGACGGCTGCCATGCCCTCTGCCGGTTCCTAGGGTGTCCCCAAGGTGAACGAGGTATGAACGTGAAGTGAGGTGATGCATGGTCCACAACGGCAGCATGGACGTTCCGGAGATCAGCGCTGAGTGGTACGACGACGTCGTCGACGCCGCCGCCCGCAGCCCAGAACCGGTGCAGTGGTTCGTCGGACACGCCACCGAGGGCGTGATCCTGCTGCTCGGCGTGCTGCTGCTGATGGCCGCGCTGAGCCGCCGCGGCGGCGGCCCGCACGACCGGGCACTCGCGCTGATCGCGCCGGTGCCGGCCCTCCTGGCGTACGTGGGCAGCGAGTGGTTCAAGACCGTGGTGGACGAGGACCGCCCCTGCCGGACGATCGGGCGGGCGATCATCGCGGGCGCCTGCCCACCCCCTGGTGACTGGTCGTTTCCCAGCAACCACGCCACCGTCGCCGGCGCGCTGGCGGTCACCACGCTGCTGCTCTCCCGCCGGCTCGGTCTGATCGCGCTGCCGCTGGCCGCGCTCGGCGCCTTCTCCCGGGTCTTCGTGGGAGTGCACTACCCGCACGACGTGGTCGCGGGCGTGCTGTTCGGCGCCCTGGTCGCCGTGGTGGCAACCCCGCTGCTGGCCCGACCCACCGCCGAGGTGCTGCGCCGCCGAGCCGACCGCGCCGACAGCCCGGTCCCCAAACTGGCGAGCCGCTCCCGCCCCTGACCCGCTCAGAGTGCCAGTGCGAGGGCACCTACCGTGCCGAGGAGCAGGAACGGGCCGAACGGCAGGTGCGTGCTCCAGCGGGCACGCCGCGTGGCGAGCAGAGCCAGGCTCACCAGGGCGGACAGCCCGAAGGCGAGCAGCAGCCCGAGGAGCAGCACCGGCCAGCCGTACCAGCCGAGCAGTACTCCCACACTGAGCGCCAGCTTGGCGTCGCCCAGCCCGAAGCCGCGACGACCGAGCAGCAGCGTGGTGCTGGCGAAGAACAGCGCCAGTCCCGCGCCGCCGATGACGGCTCTCAGCCAGTGCCCCGTCTCGGCGTCGAGCGCGGCGACGCCGAGCAGGAGCCAGGTCCCGGCAGCCGCCGGCAGGGTGAGCCGGTCCGGCAGCCGGTGCACGGCCAGGTCGACGAAGACCGCCGGGATCGTCCAGCCGAGCCACCAGGCCAGCGCCGGGAGCACCCCGCCCGAGGGACCGACCAGGGCCAGCAGCACCACAGCGGCGAGCAGGGCCAACTCGACAGTGCCCGGTGGCGGCCCGACCCGCGCCCGGCAGCGACCACACCGGGCCGCCGGGCCGAGCGCCGGCCAAGGCCGGGTCAGGCCGAGCGGCGCGCCGCACGCGTCGCAGCCGGTGCGGCTGGGCATGCCCGGGGGTACGGCGTAGCGCAGGGCGGCCATCCGCATCAGTGGACCGATGGCGAGGATCGCGAGCACTGTCGCGAGTCGGGCGCGGGCCACAGCAGGAACGCGCTCCGCGTCTGGTCGGCGATCCGGAGGGAGCGCTTCCCGGTCAGCGGGGTTCGTCGTGTCGCCGGTCGGTGGGGAGGCCAGGCTCCGATCGGGTGGGTCTTCGCGCCCCGGGACGGCTGCCGGGGGGCCGGTCAGCGCCATGCCGCATCCCTGACGCCCGGGTGGTCCCCCGCGGAGGTGAACACGGATCGTGACCGCACGATCGCTGTGGTGTAGCGAATGGCGCAGAAAGCGACCTTGCCGAGCGGCCGTCGGGCGGCGCTCTCGACCGGCCTCCGAGTGGGCATCTCGTCGGACGAGGTGACCCTCGTACGGGTCGGCAACTCCGCTGGGATGCCGGGATGAGGGCGCGATGTCCTACTCCCGGGACCGGCGACGGGACGTACCGGACGCCACCCGTCCCGACGACGCCCGATCTTCGACGAACCCTTGCTCGGCCACTGCCTCGGGCGCAGTGCGGACACCCGCCACCACCACCTGTCATCACTGAGAGTGTTCACTTGAATTACCTCTGTTGCATCGGCGAACGTCAGCCTATGCTCGCCCCTTGGGTGTGACGCAAGCCTCACCTCGACAACCGGAAGACACAGGACCTTGCATTTGTAGAAGATCCGTAACGGTGAATGCAGAAGCGCAATGAACGGCTCCGGATGTGCTGATCCGGGCGCGCTTCCGCATGCCCGGCGGCGGTGGACCGACACCGCGCGGGGCGACCACGAGGAGGCTCGACGGTGCGCGGACGGCAGCTCAGACGAGCGGCAATCTGCCTGCTGGCGGTCGTAGCGGCGGTGCCGGTCACCGCCTGCGCCAGCGGACAGGAGTCGGTCGGACGACCGGCGGCAGCCCGTGAAGACGGACAACGGGCCGATCCCGACGCAGAACGGAGAGCTGCCGAAAAGGCGGCCCTCGACGCGTACTCCGGTTATCTCGCGGCCTCACGAACGGCGAGTGGGCGCAGTGACCCACGCGCGCCGGAACTCGCCCGATATCTCGCCGACCCACTTCTCAGTCGGGTCCAATTGTCCATTCGCGACGCTAAGGAGCACGGCGCTATGCGTACCGGGACGGTGAAGTCCGACCCGACCGTGACCGCGGTCAGCCTCGACGCGAAGCCGGCGACAGTGGAGATCCAGGACTGCCTGGACACGACCGGCTACCGACTCGTCTACGCGAAGGACAAGCGCGTGGTCCCGGGCAGCGGAGGCGGCAAGCACCTCTCCACCGCCACCGCGACCCGGTATCCCGACGGCCGCTGGCTGATCAACTACGGCGCGACGCACCGGGATCAGCCGTGCTGACGTGGCAGGAACGAGGCGCTCCGGCCCGTACGCGTCGGGCTGGCGCCACCTGGCGCGCGCTCGCCGGGATCGGCCTCGCGCTCCTGCTGGTGGCCGGCGCGACCCCACCGGCCGCCGCCGCTGGCCGCGCCGACCCGGGGGCCGGCTGCCCACCCGACCAGCCCGACTGCAGCGTGTGGGACGACGAACCCGGCAACCCGGGTGACCCAGGCGGCGGCGGGGACGACGGCGGGGACGACGGCGGCGGTGGCGGTGGTGGCGGCGTCTGCCGGTGGGACGGGCGGACCATCCCCTGCTACGACGAGTTCAAGGGCTGGTTCAACAGCGGCGACGGCTGCTACTACAAGCTGGCCTCGCCGCAGAACGAGGCACCCGAGGGTCAGCAGTGGTACGTGCAGACCTGCAACGGCGGCGCCGACGTGGGCAATCGGGACGTGGTGCTGCGGGCAGGGCCGCCACCCGGTTACGGCGCGCCGCCCAACCCGGAGGAACTCGCCCGGCGCGCCCTGGCGTCGATCAAACTGCTGCCGGCACCGCTGAAGGTCGCACCTCGCAAGGGCATCGGCCCCGGCCTGGTCGGTCTGCCGGTCTGGATGTGGGCGGACCCGGGCGAGAACTACTTCGGCCCGTTGACCGCCAAGGCGACCGACCGGGACGTGACAGTCGAGATCACGGCGAAGGTCGACCGGACCGTGTGGGACATGGGCAACAAGGAGACGGTCACCTGCTACAGCGCGGGCACCGAGTACAAGCGCGACGGCGAGCGTGCGGGCGGCACCTCCCCGACCTGCGGCTACGACAACGGCTACCAGAAGGCCGGCACGTACCGGATCAGCGCCACCACGCACTGGAAGGTGACCTGGCGCGGCGGTGGCCAGACCGGAGAAATCCTGGTGACCCGCCGCAGCGGCGTCGTGCAGATCCAGATCAACGAGCTTCAGGTGGTGACCCGGTGAGTGAGCCCAGTGTGCGAGCCCCGCGAACGGAGATGACGCAGTGAGCCTCGCGACGCGCAACGGAACCGGGTCGGTCGACGCGCCGGTCACCCCACCGACTGTGGTCCGGCAGCGCCGGGTCCGCCCGGGGTTGCTCGGTCTCGCCGTACTCCTGATCGCCCTGGGTGGGCTGGGCGCGGCGTTCGCGGTCACCTCGGTCCGGGCCACCGGTAGCTACCTCGCGGTGGCCCGGCCGGTGGAGGTGGGCCGCGAGATCAGCGCCGTTGACCTGGTCAGCGTGCAGGTCGCCGGCGGTCAGGGGTTGCGCCCGGTGCCGGCCGGCCGGCTCGACGAGGTGATCGGCAAACGGGCCGCGGTGGCGCTGGTCCCGGGCACCCTGCTCACGCTGGGGCAGGTCACCGACGATCCGCTGCTCGGCCCCGGCCAACAGCAGATCGCGCTCGGTCTGAAGACCGCCCAGGTGCCGGCCCGCGAACTGCACCCCGGTGACAAGGTCCTGCTGGTCAGCACGCCGGACAGCAACGCCACCGGGGACGCGGCCGCAACGAGCACCCGGTTCACGGCCACCGTGATCGACATGGTCAGCCCGGCGAACGACGACAAGGTCCTGTACCTGGCGCTGCTCACCCGCGATGTCCCGACGGTGGTGGCGCTCGCCGCACAGGAACGGCTCGCCGTCGTGCTGACCGAAGCGGCCTGAGCATGGCGATCATCGCGCTGGTGTCCGCGAAGGGTTCGCCCGGCGTCACGACCTCGGCGCTGGCCTGCGCGCTGGCCTGGCACCGGCGGCTGGTGCTCGCCGAATGCGACCCGGCCGGCGGCTCCATCCTCGCCGGCTACCTCGGCGGTCAGCTGGACGGCCCGCGCGGCATCGGGGAGCTGGCCGTCGGGGAGCTGCGCGACGGCAACCTGGAAACCGCGTTCTGGTCCCAGCTCGTCGACCTGGACGCGCCCCGTCGGGAACGGCTGCTGCTGCCCGGGCTCGTCGACCCGGCCCAGGGTGGCAGCGTCACCCCGCTCTGGCAGCGCTTCGCCGACTACTTCGACGCGCTGGACCGTGGCACCCCCGGCTACGACGTCCTGGTCGACTGCGGCCGGCTGCACGTCACCGGGCCACCGTGGCCGGTGCTGCGGGCCGCGTCGGTGGTGCTGCTGGTGACCGGGGCGCAGCTGCCGGACCTCTCCGGCACCCGGGCGGTGGTCACCGCTATCGAACGGGACTTCGCCGAGCACCGGGTTCCGCCGGGCACCCTGCGGCTGCTGCTGGTCGGCGACGGGCACGGGCGAACGGAGATCAGCCGCGCCCTGAAACTGCCGGTGATCGCACGGCTGCCGCACGACCCGCGTACCGCCGGGGTGCTCGCGCTGGGCGGCACCGTCCGCGCCGGACGGCCGCTGATGCGCGCGGCGGCCGCGCTGGAGGTGCCGATCGGCGCGCTGCTGGAACGGCGACGGGCCCGGCTCGCGTGGCCCGTGCAGCAGGGGGTGCCGGATGCGGTTTGAGCCGGTCTCCACCGACCCGCGTCAGCAGCCGCCGGGCGTCACCTCCACCGTGCCGCCACTGGCCCCGTCGAACGGGCGACACCAGCAGGCCGGGCCGATGCCGCAGGCACCGCCCACGGCGACGGCGCAGCCGGAGGCGGCACCCCGGCCCCGAATGGACTTCCAGGTGGTCCGGGAGCTGCGCCGGGAACTCACCGAACGGCTCACCCTGTGGCAACGCGGCCGGGAGTTCACCGTCGACGAGGAGGACACCGAACGGGCGCGGCTCGCCGTCGGGGTGGTCGCCGCGTACGCCGACTCCGTGCGCCGGGCCGGCACGCCGATGGCCGCCGGTGAGGAACGCCTGCTGCTCGACCAGGTGACCGCCGAGTTGGTCGGGCTCGGCCGGCTACAGACCCTGCTGGTCGACGAGACCATTGAGGAGGTGCACATCCTCGGCTGCGACCAGGTGCGCATCACCCGGCACGGCGGCGGGGTGGACTGGGCCGAGCCGATCGCCGACAGCGACACCGAGCTGGTGGAGATCCTCCAAGCGGCGGCCCGCCGGGCGGGCGCGACCGAGCGGTCCCTGTCCACAGTGAAGCCCACCCTCGACCTGCAACTGCCCGACGGCAGCCGGCTAGCCGCCGTGTTCCTGGTCAGCCACCGCCCGTACGCGGTGATCCGCAAGCACAACACCCTGGACGTGAGCCTCGACGACGTGGCCGGTGCCCGGGGCGACCTGGACGAGATGATCGACCCGCTCCTGCGCGACTTCCTCCGCGCGGCCATGCGCGCCGGGCTGAACATCATGGTCGCCGGGTTGGCCGGCGCCGGGAAGACCACGATCATCCGGGCGTTGATGAACGAGATCCCGCAGGACGAGCCGTACGTGCTGCTGGAGGAGAGCCGGGAGCTGTTGCCGGCCCGCCGTCGGGAGCGGCACCGGGCGGTGATGAGCTTCGAGGCCCGGGAGGGCCATGGTGAGCGCGGCTTCGACGGCCGCCCGGCCGGTGAGGTGACCATCGCCGACCTGATCCCGTTGTCGCTGCGGATGGGCGTACTGCGGATCATCGTGGGTGAGGTGCGGTCCCGGGAGATCGTGCCGATGCTCCAGGCGATGACCACCAGCCGGGGCTCGATGTGCACCATCCACGCCCGCACCGCGGCGGGCGTGGGTGAACGGATCGTCGAGCTGGCGTTGGCGCACGGCCGCGAGATGACAGTCGACCAGGCCCGCCGGATGGCCGGCAACGCCCTCGACCTGATCGTCTACGTCACCGTGGAGGACGAGACCGCGATCGGCGGGCGTAAACACAGGTTCGTCTCCCACGTGGAGGAGGTGATCGGCGCCGGCGAGGGCGGCCGGATCACCACCACCACGGTCTTCGGGCCCGGGCCGGACGGTCGTGCGGTCCCCCGGCACCTGCCGGAGCGGGTGCGTGACCAGTTGCTGCGGGTGGGTTACGACGTACGGCTGCTGACCCGGTGGATCGAGGCCGGCGCCGGGGCCTGGCGGCGACCCCGGCAGACCCGACTGGCCCGGCGGTGACCTGATGCTGAGCCTGGAGTTGATCGCGGTGGTCTCCGGGGCCGCCTGCGTGGCCGGACTGCTGCTGGCCGTGGTGGCCCTGGTCGGCACCCGACGGCCTCCCGGGTCCCGCCCCGGTGGCGGTTCGGGTCTCGATCGACTGTGGCGTGGGCCCGGCAGCACGCCCTCCGAGCAGCGGTCCTACCAGGCGCTGCTGATCGCCGCGGTGGTCGCGGGCGCGTTGGCGTTCCTGCTGACCGGGTTGCCGGTGGTGGGCCTGCTGGTGGCCGTGGCGGTGCCCGGCACCCCGTGGCTGTTCGGGGTGGGTAAGGCCGAACAGCGGGCGATCGCCCGGATCGAGGCGGTCGGCGAGTGGACCCGACGCCTCAAGGACGTGTCCAACACCGGGCAGGGCCTCCAGCAGTCGATCATCGGCACGATCGGCAGCGTGCCACCCGGCGTCGAGGACGAGGTGCGACTGCTCGCCGCCCGTCTGCAGGCCGGCTGGGTGGCCCGCACGGCGCTGCTGGCGTTCGCCGACGAGATCGCCGACCCGGTCTGCGACCAGGTGGTCGCGGCGCTGATCCTGCACCTGTCCGACCGGGGTGAACGGCTGGGTGACGTTCTCGGTTCGATCGCCGGCGCGGCGTCCGCCGAGGTCGCCACCCGCCGGGAGATCGAGGCCAAGCGCACCCAGCCCCGGTTCGCGGTCCGCTTCCTCACCGGAATGACCCTGGCGACCCTCGCGTACGGGCTGATCAACACCGAGTACATCAAGCCGTACGGCACCCCAATCGGCCAGGTGGTGATGGCGGTCCTCGGTGCCGCCTTCATCGCCCTGCTGGCCTGGGTGCGGTCGATGAGTCAGCCGCAGCGGCCGGCCCGGTTCCTACCGGCGCCCGACCCGAGCGAGGTGATCGCGTGAGCGCGAGGAGTGCAGCGCAGCGGAGCCCCGCAGTCGCGAACGAAGGGCGGGTCCCGTGATCGTGAACTGGCAGTTGGCCATCGCGGTTTGTGGTGGCGCCGGGGTGGGGCTGGGCGTGTTCCTGGTGGTCCGGGAGTTGGTGCCGGCGACCCCGGCGCTGGGGCCGGCGCTGCGTCGACTGCACCAGCCGCCGGGCAGCGGGCTGGTCGCCACTCCTGCCTCCCGCCGGCTGGACTCGCTGACCGGGTTGTCCCGTTGGCTGCGTCCACCGCATCGGCAGCTCGCCCTGATCGGGCAGACCCCCGAGCAGTACGCCCTGTCGGTGCTGCTCTCCGCGCTGATCGGGCTGGCCACGCCGACCCTGCTCGGGGTGGCACTGCTGGTGTTCGGCGTCTCGTTCCCGTTCGTCATACCGGTGCTCGGCAGTCTCGGCCTGGCGCTGCTGGGCGCGCTGCTGGCGCACCGCGCCGTGGTGACCAAGGCCGACGCCGCCCGGGACGAGTTCCGCCAGGCGGTCTGCACGTACCTCGATCTGGTGGCGTTGCAGCTCTCCGCCGCTCACGGCCCGGTGCAGTCGCTGGAGCGCGCGGCGGCGGTCTGCGACGGCTGGGTCTTCGATCGACTCCAGGAGTCGCTGCGGATCGCCCAGATGCAGATGCACGCCCCCTGGGACGAGCTGCGCGACCTCGCCGACAAGATCGGCATTCCGGAGCTGGGGGACGTCGGCGCGATCATGCGCTCCTCCGGCAGCGAGGGCGCACAGGTGCACGAGACCCTGCGCAGCCGGGCCGACTCGCTGCGCGACCAGATCCGCACCGACAACCTTGCTCGCGCCGAGGGGATCACCAGCCGACTCGACATTCCGGGCGCACTGCTCGTCTTCGTGCTGCTCGGTTTCGTCGTCTATCCGTTCATCGCCCGTATCTGACCCCACCCCCTGAAGGAGCACGCCATGTCCATCCTCAGCTACCTGCACGTGGTGATGACGACGCGCCTGGCCGAGCTGCGCCGCGACGGCGAGCGCGGCGACAGCCCGGTGCCCACCGCGGTGATCATCTTCGGGCTGGTCTTCGTCGCCATCACCGTCACCGGCCTGGCCCTGAGCAAGGCCGACGACTGGATGACCAACATCCCGACGCACAAAGACCCGGTCAAGTAACTGCTGTGAGCCGAGCCGCGCACCTCAGATGGCGCCGGGCGGTCACCGCCGTCCGGCGCCACCTCGCGGCCGGCGACCGGGAGCGAGGTGCCAACCCGGTGGAGCTGGCCGTGATGATGCCGCTGATCCTGGTGCTGCTCTTCGCCTCGATCCAGATCGCGGCCGTCTTCCTCGCCCGCTCCACAGCGTTGAACGCCGCGCAGAGCGGCGTCAACGCCCAGCGGACGTACCAGGCCAGGGACGGCGCCGGGGTGGACAGCGCCACCCGCTTCCTGAAGGCCGCCGGCGGCTGGCTGGTGGGTTGGGACAAGACCGGCCCGAACTGCGTCGTCCTCAACGACGACACCGAGGTGACCTGCACGGTGCGTGGCCGATCCCTGTCGGTGGTGCCGGGCGTGGACTTCGCCGTGCAGCAGACCGCCCACGGGACGGTGGAGAGGGTGACCACACCATGAACCGCGCCGCCGAGCGTGGCTCGGTCTCCATCGAGGTGGCGGTGCTCGCGCCCGCCTTCATCGCGCTGATGGTGCTGGCCGGCGTGGTCGGGCGCACCGCGCTGGCTGCGGAGGCCATCGATGCCGCCGCGCACGACGCCGCGCGCGCCGCCTCGATCTCGCGAAGCTCGAGCACCGCCGAGACCGCCGCGCTCGAAGCCGCCCGGCAGCAGCTGGACTGGTACGACCTGGCCTGCACCAACGAGCTGGCACCCACGTTCAGCGCCACGGTGGGCGGCGAGACCACCACCTTCGACGTCGCCTTCAGAAGCGCGGTCGGTCAGAACGCCACCGTGACGGTCGAGATCATCTGCGAGGTGTCCTTCAAGGACATCTCGCTCGACATCCTGCCCGGCATGACATCCGGGAAGCAGATCAAGTCGAAATTCACCTCGCCGCTGGACCGTTACCGCGGCAGGGCTCTCGGGCCCGGGGCGGTGGGCGTGGGTTCCGCGCCGGACGCGAGTGCGGGTGGCGTCTGATGAACGCCGACAGACAGTCAGGCCTGGCCGGGTCAGGGCAGCGGGCCAGGGCAGACTCGCACGGCGAGCACGGCCGGGTGAGCATCTTCCTCGCGGTGACGATGATCGGCGTACTGGCCATCATCGGCCTCACCTACGACGGCGCCGGGCAGCTACGCACCCTGCAGACTGCCGAGAATCTGGCTGCCGAGGCGGCCCGGACCGGCGGTCAGGCCATCGACCGGGCCGTCGCCATCGAAGGCGGACCGAAGCGGATCAAGGAGTCCGAGGCCCGCGTGGCGGTCGACAGGTACCTGGCTGCCGCTGGCGTCTCCGGCCACACCGTGAGCTTCCCCGTGGTCGGCGGGGAGACCCTGATCCGGGTGACCGTCCCGATCACCTATCACCGCACGATGCTCGGGCTGTTCGTTCCCGAGAAGACCGTCACCGTCACCGGCGAGGCGACCGCGCGAGCCATCACCGCAACACCGTAGGAAGGAAGGCAGCCATGCCCGTATCGGGTGGGTCCGTCGTACGACGGACCGGACGGATCCTCACCGGCATCGGCGCCCTGGCCGTGCTGTGCGCTCTGCTGGTCGGCGCGCCGATCGCGCTGCTGGCCTTCGCCGGAAACCCGCTGCCCGATCACCTTCCCACGATCAGCGAGCTGGGCACCGCGCTGACCAGCCGGGACGACGGCCAACTCTTCCTGCGCGCCCTGGCTGTGGCCGGCTGGTTCGGCTGGGCCACGTTCGCCTTCTCCGTCCTCGTCGAGTTGGGGGCACAGGGCCTGCGCCGACCGGCGCCGAAGTTGCCCGGGATGGGCCGCCAGCAGAAGGCCGCCGCCGCGCTGGTCGGCTCGGTCGCGCTGATCCTCGTCGCCAGCCCGGCCGCCGCCAGCGCCGCCGCGGTCTACGGCGCGCCGGCGTACACCGGCGCACAAGGCGCCAGTGCCCTGGCCGCTCCGGCCCGCGCGGCTGCGACACCCGACACGGCGGCTCCACTGGCCCGCAGTGGGCCACTCGGCTTGGCCGGGACAGAGCGGGCCGCATTCGGCGGCTCTGCGACGAACAACGGGGCCGCGCCGGTGTACCGGGTGGCGCGGGGCGACTACCTCGGTGAGGTGGCCGAGCGTTACCTGGACGAGTTCGGCGACTACCCACAGCTCGCCAAGCTGAACAAGCTCGACGACCCCGACCGGATCCGCCCCGGCCAACTGCTCCGACTCCCCACCGAGGCCGCCGACCAGGGGGCCCGGCAGCACGCCAGCGGCCGCCTGGTCGGCCGGCCGGCGGCGCCCAAACCGCCCGCGCCCCGGCCGGCGCCCGAACGTGCCGCACCGGAGCGGGTGGACCCGGCACCCCCTAGCGGCACGCAGTCAGCAGGCCAGCCACCCGCCATGACCGTCGGCGCAGCCCGAGCAGGCACGGCCGACCGGGTGAATCGACCGCTGGCGGTCTCCGCCGTCCTGGCCGTGGCGAGCATCGTCGGAGCACAGATCGGTGCGGTGCTGGGCCTGCGCCGACGCCCGGCGACCGCCGGGGCGGCTCCCCGGTTGGCCGCGTCCTCCCGCAAGCCCCGTGGAGGCGCGGCCCGAAGCAGCGGTGGCGCGGGCCGAACCAGCAGCGCAGACCGGACCAGCGGCGCGGGCCGGACCAGCGGAGCGGGCCGGGCCAGCGGCGCAGACCGGACCAGCAGCGCGGACCTGCGGACTGGCGGTGGAGCGGTCGGAAGCGGTGCCGCATGGGCCGCCAGCCGAGCGGCCGCGGCCATCGAAGCCCCGGCAACACGGACCAACGGCACGGCACCCAGCGGCGACGTCTTCGCACCACGCGACGGGATGACACCGCGCGGAGGTGGGATGACGTCCACCGGCGGCGGGATGACACCTACCGGCGATGGGACGACACCTCGCGACGGCGGGGTGTGGCCCGCCGGCAGTGGGATGGCTCCTCCCGGTAGCACGGCGTTCCCCGGTGGTGGGATGGCTCTCTCCGGTGGTGCGACAGCTACCGGCGGCGGGGCGGGGGCCGGCGCATCGGGCTGGGGTGGTGACGACAGTTGGGCCGGCGATGGCGATGAGGGCGGGTTGTTCGGGGGCGGGCACGGCTTGGACGCCGCACCGGACGGACCTGCGGTCGGCCGCCACCGACGCACCTGATCCGCACGGGCGGGCGTGGCTGGCTGGCCGCAGCGGCCAGCAGGGGCGGGTCTGGTCGGTAGCGTTCCTCGCCGAGGACCAGGTCTCCAGAATGCGTGATGCCTGTGAGTCATCAAGATGACTCACAGGCATCAGCGTCGAAAGCGGCACCGCTGGGTCAGGGCAGGCGGGTCTGGAGCACGCCGTCCTGGATCCGGGTGGGCAGGATCTGCTGGTCGTTGCCGGACGGCCCCTGCACGACCTCGCCGCCGTTGAGCCGGAACGCGCTGCCGTGCCACGGGCAGACCACGCAGGCGTGGCCGTCGATCTCCTGCACCTCACCCTCGCCGAGCGGGCCGCTCTGGTGCGGGCAGCGCTCCAGCATCACGGTCACCTCGTCACCGTGCCGGTAGAGGATCACCGAGATGTCGTCGTCCACCTCTCGGGTGATCAGGGTGCGCTGCGGCAGCGTCGCCATGTCGGCCAGCGAGTGCCAGCCGTCGGTCATCCGATGCAACTCGGAGATGCTCTGGTTGACCTGCGCCCCCTGCTTGTACGCGAGGTGACCCCCGATGTAAGCCCCCAGGCTGACGGTGGAGAGCCCGAGGAAACCGAGAGCGCGGCCGACGCCGTGCCGGCCGGACAGCCGCGCGGCCAGTGACCCGGCGTACAGCGTCAAGCCGACGGTGTTGGCCGCGGCGTGCACCAGGCCGACCCGGCGCTGGTCACGGGCGAGTGCCGCCCAGTCGTTCAACCCGGCGATCGCCGCCGGCACCGCGCTGACGGTGCCCAGGCCGACCAGCACGGTGGCGGGCCGGCGTTGCCCGGGCATCAGGTCCAGCACCGCGGCGCTGATCCAGGCGCCGACCGGCACCTGCACCATCGCCGGGTGCAGCGGATGGCCGAGGGTCACCCCGTGCAGCAGGTCGCGGAGCCGCCGCGGACGCAGCGTGCTCAGGACCACTCGCTGCAACCGGTCACCCGTCCGGTCGAGGCTGGATGCCTGCTCAACTTTCGTCAAAAGTGCTCGCACCCGTACCGACTTCCCGGCGAAGGGGGTCGCAAACCGGTCTCGGGCGACAAATTCGTCACTGAGCGCGATCTTGCGGTTGCTGCCCCGGGAAACCGCCCACACTCGGCCGAACCAGGCCGCCGGCCGCAAGATCGACGGGGATTGTGGGTGCGGGAGGCTACGGGCATGCTGAGTCGATGGGTGTACGGGTGGAGCGTGCCGGGCCGGTGACGACAGTCGTGCTGGATCGGGTGGCGGCTCGCAACGCCGTCGACGGGCCGACGGCTCGGGCGCTGGCCGACGCCTTCCGGGCCTTCGAGGCCGACCCCGACGCGGCGGTGGCCGTGCTCTGGGGCGCCGGTGGCACGTTCTGCGCCGGCGCCGATCTCAAGGCGATCGGCACGCCGAGCGGCAACCGGGTCGAGCCGGAAGGGGACGGGCCGATGGGCCCGACCCGGATGGCGCTCAGCAAACCGGTGATCGCGGCGATCTCCGGTTACGCGGTGGCGGGCGGCCTGGAGTTGGCGCTCTGGTGCGACCTGCGGGTCGCCGAGTCCGACGCGACGCTCGGGGTGTTCTGCCGCCGCTGGGGCGTGCCGCTGATCGACGGCGGCACGGTCCGGCTGCCCCGGTTGATCGGCGAGAGCCGGGCGATGGACCTGGTCCTCACCGGCCGCCCGGTGCCGGCCGATGAGGCGTACGCGATGGGGTTGGTCAATCGGTTGGTGCCACCGGGCCAGGCGCGGGCCGCGGCCGAGGAGTTGGCGGCGGCGATCGCCCGGCACCCGCAGACGTGCCTGCGCAACGACCGGGCCGCGCTGCTGGCCGGCAGCGGGCGAGGAGAGCCGGAGGCGCTGGCGACCGAGTTGGCTTACGGGATGGATTCGCTGGCCACGGACGCGGCGGCCGGCGCGGCCCGGTTCGCGGCCGGCGCTGGCCGACACGGCACGATGCCGCCGGGAGAGGGACCCCTCCCGGCGGCACCCGGTGCGAGCTGAATCAGTTGCGGTTGATGGTGAAGGTTGACGTGGGGTTCTGGATGTCCACCGCGTTGTTGCTCAGCCGCAGGTTGTTGAAGGTGACGGACCCGACGGCCGGCCCCTGCCCGGCCTCCGGCATCGGGTTGGCCCAGATGGCGAAGCCGGACTTCGCGTCGTAGGCGTCACCGCTCTTACGGGCCCCGCTGATCGAGATGTTCGTGAAGACCGTGTCGGTGATCGGGTTCTGCGGCTGCCCGCCGACGTAGTTGGTCTGGAACATGATGCCGCTGTAGGTCGGATCGACGATGTCGACGTCGCTGACCCGGATGCCCTGGAACACCTTCGAGGCGGAGAAGACCCAGATCGCCGGGAAGGTCTGCGAGCCCCAGAAGTGCCCACCGGCCCGCACGATCGAGATGTTCTCGAACCGGGTTGGCGGGCTCGCGCCGAAGCCGTTCATCGGGTAGCCGAAGTCGAGCGAGCTGATGGTGATGCCCGAGTAGACCAGGGTGTCCGCGATGTAGATGTTGCGGAACGTGTTGCCGTAGCCGCCGTAGACGGCCACACCGGCGGCACGCCAGGTCAGGGTCGACGTCAGGTTCTCGTAGATGTTGTCCTTCATGTCGGCGCCGCCCGCGTCGATCGCCGAGAACAGCGCGAAGCTGTCGTCGCCGGTGGCCCGGGCGTCGTTGTTGCTGACCAGGTTGTTGGTGCTGCCGTTGGTCATGTTGATGCCGTCGGCGAACATGTTGCGGATCCGGGAGTTCTTGATCGTCATGAAGTCGGTGTTCGCGCCCCAGTAGAGGCACACCATGTGCTCGTTCCAGATGTTGTCGATCACGATGTTCGACACGTTGGAGAAGTCGAACACCTTGCCCGGACCGTCGATCCGCGAGGTGTAGTTGCCGAAGTAGGCGAAGTTCTTGAAGGACGAGTTCGCCGCCGAGTTCTCGGCCCGGAAGCCGATGTCGGTGTTGTCCTGGCCCGACGGAGCGTTGAACCGGGTGTACCAGGGGCCGGCGCCGGTCACCTGCACCGCCTTGCCGTACACCTGGAACTTCGACGAGGTGGAGTAGTTGCCGGCCGGCAGGTACACCCCGATCAGGTTGCCGGTGGTGTCCATCCGCACCCGGTCCAGGGCGTTCTGCACGTCCTGGTGGGTGAAGCCGGTCGGCGTGGTGTAGCGCGCCGGGTCCGGGTTGGCGATCGGCGCCACCTGCTCCGTGTTGATGAAGTCGATGGCGTACGTGGTGGTGTTGGCCGGGTCCTTCTGGAGACGGATCTTGCTGCCGGCCGGGACGGTGGAGTTGAGCATGACGTTGGCTTCGTCGTAGATGTGCCGCGGCCCGCCCGCGCTCGGCGAGTTGCCCGGGCTGGTCTCGTTGCCGTAGAGCCAGGCGTACCGGGACGTGAGGTCGATGGCCTTGTGGAACGTGCCGTTGACGTAGACGTTCAGCGTGGAGTTGATCCCCCCGCCGCCCGGGGCGTCCGGGATGGAGAAGCGGGTGACCAGCGTGTTGGTGCTGGCCCGGGTGGTGAACTCGACGTAGCTGCCGGTCGAGTTGAGGGTCACCGCCCGCCGACCGGACGCCTCGCCGGCCAGGTCTCCGACCTCCCGGTTCGGCCCGACGACGCTGGCGCCGCCGCCGACCGCGCCGTCCTCGGCCTCGTACATGTCGTACGGCATGTTGGCGCCGCGACCGACGAAGAGCGGGCGGTCACTGGTGTTGTTGGCCTGCTTGACCGGCAGCTCGTTGCCGTCGGCGGCGAGCACCACCCGGACGGTGTACTTACCGTTCGCGGCGGTCCAGGTGCCCAGGTTGATCGGGCCGACCGTGGCACCGGCGTTGATCACGCCGGAGTACGAGCCGGTCAGGGTACGGACCACGGTGCCGGACTCGTTGAGCACGGTGAGCGTGATGCCGTGCGCGCCGGACGCGGACGCCACACTGCCGGCGTTGCGCACCGACACTGAGAAGGTGACCGTGTTGCCGGCCGACGGGTTGCCCGGCGACCAGGCCACCGACGAGGCGACCAGGTCCGACGTGGCGACCGGGCTGACCACCAGCGGGCTGGGGTTGGAGTAGCTGTTGTTGGTGTCGTCGGACTCGACGACGGTGTTCGACTCGTCCACCTTCGCGCTGAGCGGGTAGCTGCCGGAGTCACGGGTGCCGATGCTGGCGCTGACCGTGGTCGAGGCGCCGGCCGCCAGGCCGCCGACCGACGCGGTGCCGACCCGGGTGGCACCCAGGTAGAAGTTGACGTTCGTCGCACCGGAGGCCGCCGAACCCGCGTTCCGCACTGTCGCGGAGAGCGTGATGGTGCTGGTCTCCACGGGTGCGGACGGGCTGAACGACATGCCTGTCACGGTCAGGTCCGGGTTCGGCGCGGGGGTGCCGAAGACCTGGAACTCGGCCACCTGCCCGGCCGGGGCGCCGGTGTTCGAGGCGATCGAGAGCCGTACGTCGGCCGCCGCGCCGGAGACCGGGATGGCCACCGTGTTGCCGCTGCCCGGGTTGAAGGTGTAGTTCGCCGCGCCGACCAGGGTGGTGAAGCTCGACGAGCCCTGGTCCCGGCCGAGCACTGTGATGTTCTGCGTACGCGCACCCCACGCCGAGTCCGGGTTGAGCTTCACCACGACCTGGCTGAGGCTGGCGTTCGCGCCGAGCTGCACGGTCAGCGTGCTCGGGTTGCCGTTGCCCTCCCAGTAGGTGGCCACGTTGTTGTCGTTGGCGTTGGTGGCCACGAAGGTGTGCACGTACCCGGAGGCGGTGATCGGCTTGCCGATCGCCAGGTTGGAACCGGTCGGCGGGTTGCCGGTGCCGGTCCGGGTCACGGTGTTGCTGTTCGCCGACTGGTTGCCAGCCGCGTCCTTGGCCCGCACGTAGTACGAGACCGTGGTGCTGGCCGACTGGCTGTCGGTGTACGTGAGCGTCGAGCCGTTGACGCTGCCGCGCAACGCGCCGTTGGCGTAGACGTCGTACCCGGTCACCCCGACGTTGTCGGTGGACGCCGACCAGGCGAGCCGGATCTGGCCACTGGCCGGCTGGGTGTACGCCAGGTTGCCGGGGACGCTCGGCGCCTGGGTGTCGGTGTTGCCGGCAGCGCCGTAGACCTCGACCTCGGAGAGCTGGGCGGCCGGCCATCCGGTGTTGCCGGTGACCTGCACCCGTACGTAGCGGGTGCTGGCGGCGGTGAAGCTGACCGTCGCGGTGTTGCCGCTGGCCGGGTTGAAGGTGTAGCCGGCGGACGCCTTCAGTGTGGTGAAGGACGAGCCGTTGGTGGAGCCGAGCACCGACAGCGTCTGGGTGCGGGTCTGCCAGTCCGACGCGGGCGGCAGCTTGAGCACCACCCGGTCCACGCTGACCGTGGCGCCCAGGTCGGCCTGGATCCACTGCGGGAACGCGTTGTTGGCGCTCTCCCAGTAGGTCGACGCGTTGCCGTCGTTGGCGTTGCTCGCCACGTAGTTCTGGTTGTAGCTGCTGGCGGTCATGGTGGCGGAGAGCCCGGCGAGCATGGCGACGCGGGCGGCGGCCGCGACCGGGTCGGAAACTGGTGCCGCGCTGGCCGCCGCGGGGGTGACGACCGGTGCGGTGACGAGGAGCATCCCGGCGAGCACGCTGGAGAGCAGCCGACGACGGCCGGAGCGGGTGGTGCCGGGGACGGGAGTGGGCGCGCCGGTCGGCGGCGTGCCTCGTCTGGTGCCGTTTCTCAACATGGGGTCGCTACACCTCTTTCGGGGGTGGGTGTGGGTGCGTTGCCCGGCGACGGGTGCAGGGGTACGCCCGTCGTTCCGCGACAGGTGGGGGACGGTGCGGGTTGGGGGACGGGTGGGTGGCCGGCGCTGCGTTGCGCCGGACCGCCCGGACCGGGGTGCCTCCACCTGGGCGGGCGGGGGCACCTGGCCTAGCTGGAATAGACCTCGAACTCGCTGAGCTGACCTGCTGGCCAACCGGTGTTGCCGGTGACGGTCAGCCGCAGGTACCGCTGGCTGGTCGCCGTGAAGGTCACGGTGACCGTGTTGCCACTGCCCGGGTTGAAGGTGTAGCCGGAGGACGCCTTCACTGTGGCGAACGTCGAGCCGTTGGTGGAGCCGAGCACCGCCAGTGACTGGGTGCGCGTCTGCCAGGCCGATGACGGTGGGAGCTTGAGCACGACCCGGGACACCGTCCGGTTGGCGCCCAGGTCCACTGTCAGCGACTGCGGGAAGGCGTTGTTGGCGCTCTCCCAGTAGGTGTTCGGGTTGCCGTCCACAGTGTTGGCGGCGGCGTACACGTCGGAGTGGCTGGTCTCGGTCACCGGCCGCCCGGCCGCCAGGTTGCCGCTGGGCGGCGGGGTGGTCGGGGGTGGCGTGGTCGGGGGCGGTGTGGTGGGCGGCGGCGTGGTGGGGGTGCCGCCGTACACCTCGACCTCGCTGAGTTGCGCGGCCGGCCAGCCGGTGTTGCCGGTGACGGTGACCCGGATGTAGCGGCGGTCGCCGGAGGGCAGCCCGATCGACACGGCGTTGCCGGCGCCCGGGTCGAAGACCCGACCGGCGGACGACGCCAGCGTGGCGTACGACGTTCCGTCGGTGGAGCCGAGGACCGACACCGTCTGGGTACGGCGTTCCCAGCCGGCGGGCAGCTTGAGCGCCACCCGGTCGACGGGCCGGGCCGAGCCCAGGTCGACGGTGACCGACTGGGGGAACGCGTTGTTGGCGCTCTCCCAGTAGCTGGCCGCGTTGCCGTCCACCACGTTGCCAGCCGTGTAGCTCTGGTTGGTGCTGGTCGCGGTCGCCGGGCGGTTCAGGGCGAGGTTTCCACTGGTGGGAGGCGGGGTGGTCGGGGGCGGGGTGGTCGGGGGCGGGGTCGTCGGGGGCGGGGTCGTCGGGGGCGGGGTCGTCGGGGGCGGGGTGGTGGGTCCACCGCCCCACTGCGGGTTCGGCCACGGGCCGCAGTACGGGGTGGGCGTGTACCAGCCGGAGTTGCCGCTGCCCTGGGTGATCTGGAAGCCACCGCCCACGCAGTTGTGCATCGGGTTGCTCTGCGCGATGTTGGTGGCACGCACGTTCGTGAACGACACCTGACTGGGTGCCTGCACCTGGAGCGCGTACGTGCCGGCGCCGTCGATCCGCACGTTGCTCAGGTTGATGCCGCTGGTCTGGCCCTCGATCCAGTGCAGCGCGGCGTACGAGCTGTCCAGGATGTCGGTGTCGGTGATGTTGATGGTGGCCTGCTGGAACGCCTCGTTGAGTGCGGAGAACCAGATCGCCCCGACACCGAAGTTCCAGTTGTAGTCCGAGTTGCCGTTACGGATCAACGTGTTCCGGGCGATCGTCCAGATGCCCCGGACCGCGGTGTCGCCCTGCACACCCGGGTAGCGGTTGGCCACGTGGATGCCGCCGCCGTTGGTCAGCGAGTCGGCCGTCACGTTGTCGGTGATCTTGATGTCCCGACCGCCGTAGCTGACCAGGTGGTTCGCCAGCAGGGTCACACCGATGGTGTTGTGGGTGAAGGAGTTGTTGACGTTCGGCACGCTCTGCGCCCACATGGCCAACGCGTCGTCGCCGGTGTTGCGGACGAACGTGTTGGTCACCGTCGAGTTGGTCACGCCGGTGTGGAAGTTCACGCCGTCCGCGGTCTGGTCCAGGATCCGGCTGTTGCGGATGGTGAAGTTGTCCATCGGGCCGTCCATCCACGCCCCGACCTTGGTGTTCTCCAGCCAGAGGTTGTCGACCACCGAGTTGGTCATCGCCCCGCCCAGGGCGTTGACCTGGTCGTCGTCGATCCGCTCGCGGATGTCGCCGATGATGGCGAAGTCCCGCAGCGTGACGTTGCGGCTCGGCCCGTTCGCTTCGTGCGCGCGGACCGGCCCGGTGTAGCCGCCACCGGGCACGTACTTGCCGTAGATGCCGACAGACCTGTTCCGGTCGGTGGGGTGCCGGCCACCGAGCACCGAATACCAGGGCCCGGCGCCGCGCAGTGTCACCCCGTCGACCACCACGTGATCCCAGAGGGTGAAGGTCCCGGTCGGGATCCAGACGGCCCTGCCCTGGGCCTTGCCGGCGTCGACCGCCGCCTGGAACTTGGCGGTCGAGTCGGTCGCGCCGCTCGGGTCGGCGCCGAAGTCGGTGACCACGTCGAGCACACCGGCGGGCTTCGTGATCGCGGAGGCGACCAGCTCGAAGTCGGCCAGGTCGATGGTGAACGTGGGCGACTGGGCGGTCGAGGAGACCTGGAAGCGGATCTTCGTGCCGGCCGGCTGGGTGCTGCCGAACATCGCCCGGGTCTCGTCGTAGAAGTGGTGCGGGTTGGTGTCACCCGGGTTGTTGTTGAACGGGTATCCGCCGTAGTACCAGCCGTACCTCGACGTCACCGGGACCGACTTCAGCAGCGACCCGTTGGCCCGCAGGTCGATGGCGGCGTCCCGGCCGGTGCCGGACGGGCTGTCGGGCAGGCTGTACCGGAAGGTGACCGCGTTGGCCGGCGCGGTGAGGGTGAACTCGACGTACTCGCCGACGGCGTCGAGGGTGACCGCCTCCCGGCCGGACGCCTCGGACGGCAGCGTGCCGTAGCGCCGGTCCGGGCCGATCTTCGAGCCGTTGTGGGCGGCCTCCTCCGCCTCCTGCTCGATGAACGGGACGGTGGCGCCTCGATTGGGGATGTCGAAGGGGGACAGTCCGGCTGCCGAGGCCGGCGTTGCGGTGCCGGTGACCGCGAGAGCGGTCACCGTTGTGGCGGCGAGCAGGGTGGCGGCAATGGCGGCCAGCCCTGCCCGGGTCGGGTGTCGGTGGTGCGGGGTGCCGGTGGTGTGGTTGGCCATGAGCTGCGCTCTCCCTTTCGTCAGGCAGGCCAGATCCCCCCGTGTCGGTGCGGCGTGGCGCGTCTCCCCCTCGTTTCTCCTTTCCTTTGGTGGTGTGGTGCCGGCGGCCGGGACGGGCCGCCGGCACCACGGCGAGCAGAGTCAGGTCAGGCCGGGCCGTCCGCCCCGCGCGGCCCGTCGGTGGATTCGGTGGTACGCAGCCACACGGCGGTGTCGGACGGCAGCAACCCGTCATCGAGTGGCCCGCTGGCCAGCAGCAACCGCCCCTGGGCCGGCATCGGAACCGGCGTGTCGGACAGGTTGACGAGGCAGGTGAAGCCACCGCCACGGCTGAAGGCGAGCACCCCGTCCGGGGCGGGCAGCCAGGTCAGCTCACCGTCACCGAGCGCCGGGTCGGCCTTTCGAGCCCGGATCGCCGCCCGGTACAGCTCCAGCATCGAAGCGGAGTCGCCGGTCTGCGCACTGGCCGTCCGGTCCTTCCAGTCGGCAGGCTGGGGCAGCCAGGGCGCTGCGGCACCGGCGGGGCTGAACTCGAAGGGCGGCTCGTCACCGGCCCACGGCAGCGGTACGCGGCAGCCGTCCCGACCCGGGTCGACCCGGCCGGACCGTTCCCACATCGGGTCCTGACGCAACGCGTACGGGATGTCCTCGACCTCGTAGAGGCCCAGTTCCTCGCCCTGGTAGACGTAGGCGGCGCCGGGCAGCGACAGCGACAGCAGCGCGGCGGCGCGGGCCCGGCGGGTGCCCAGCTCAAGGTCGGTGGGGGTGCCCTCGCGCTTGGCGGCGAAGCTGAACCGGGTGTCCGCCCGACCGTAGCGGGTGACGTGTCGGGTGACATCGTGGTTCGAGAGCACCCAGGTGGCCGGCGCGCCGACCGGCGCGTGCGCGTTCAGCGTCCCGTCGATGCTCTCCCGCAGCGCCGACGCGTCCCAGGCGCAGCCGAGGAAGTCGAAGTTGAACGCGGCGTGCAGCTCGTCCGGGCGCAGGTAGTTGGCGAACCGCTGCCGGTCCGGCAGCCACACCTCACCGATCAGGGCCCGCTCGCCGGGGTAGGAGTCGGCGACCCGCCGCCAGCCCCGGTAGATGTCGTGCACCCCGTCGAGGTCGTGGAAGGGGTGCGCGTGGTCCGGCCGGACCTCGGGCAGCTCCCCGTCCTTGACCAGGAGCCCGGCCGAGTCGATCCGGATGCCGTCCACGCCCCGGTCGAACCAGAACCGCAGGATGTCCTCGAATTCCGCGCGTACCCGGGGGTGGTCCCAGTTGAAGTCCGGCTGCTGCGGGGCGAACAGGTGCAGGTACCAGTCACCGGGGGTGCCGTCCGGGTTGGTGGTGCGGGTCCAGGTCTCGCCGCCGAACTCGCCGATCCAGTCGGTGGGCCGCTGGTCGCCGTTCGGGCCCCGGCCCGGCCGGAACCAGAACAGGTCCCGCTCGGGCGCGCCGGGCCCGCCGGCGAGCGCCGCCTGGAACCAGGGGTGCGCGTCGGAGCAGTGGTTGGGCACCACGTCGACGATGGTCCGGATGCCCAGCGCGTGTGCCTCGGCGATCAGCGCCTCCGCCTCGGCCAGGCTGCCGAAGACCGGGTCGATGTCGCGGTAGTCGGACACGTCGTAGCCGGCGTCGGCCATCGGCGAGGGATACCAGGGACTGAACCAGATCGCGTCGACGCCGAGCGCGGACAGGTGGTTCAGCCGGGACCGGATGCCGGCGATGTCACCGATGCCGTCGCCGTTACCGTCGGCGAAGCTCCGGGGATACACCTGGTAGATCACGGCTCCACGCCACCACGGACTTCTGTCAGCTGTGGACACGAGCACCTGCTTTCTGCGTCAGTACGTCGGCGTGTTCGCCGGACCTAGATATGTGTCGGGCGAACGGGCGTTGTTCGCCGCGCGGGAGGATGCGCTGGTGGCTATCCCTTGATGCTGCCCGTGGTCAGACCGGACATGATGTTCCGTTGGAAGATCAGGAAGATGATGACAGTCGGGATCGCGGCGATGACCGACGCGGCGATCACCACGTTCATCGGTGTGCCGCCGGCGAAGGTGTAGATGCCGACGCTGACCGTCCGGGTCTCGGGCGAGGGCATGACCAGCTTCGGCCAGAGGAAGTCCTTCCACACCGCCGTCACCGCGAAGATCGACACGACGCCGAGGATGGGGCGCGACAGCGGCAGGATGATCGACCAGAGGGTACGCAGGGACGACGCCCCGTCCATGAGGGCCGCCGCCATCAGCTCCTCGGGAATCGAGTCGAAGAACCGCTTCAGCAGGAAGATGTTGAACGCGTTGGCGACCATCGGCAGCCAGATCGCGAACGGCGAGTCCAGCAGGTTGATGTGCAGGATCGGCAGGTCCAGCACTGTCACGTACTGCGGGACGATGAGGACCATCGCCGGGATCATCAGAGTTCCCAGCATCAGGGCGAGGATCGTGTTGCCGAAGATCGGTCGAAGCTTGGACAGCGAGTACGCTGCCGCGCTGTCGAAGACCAGTTGGAACAGCACCGCGCCGATGGCGTAGTAGAACGTGTTGAACAGCAGCTTGGCGAGGGCCAGGTTGTTCCACGCGTCGATGTAGTTCTGCGGCTGGGGATCCTTCGGGAACAGCGAGGGTGGGGTCTGCGCGATCTCCTGGCCGGACTTGAGCGCGCCGGTGACCATCCAGTAGAGCGGCCCGAGGAAGACGAGCGTGAACCCCGCCACGACGACGATCAGCAGCGTCCAGTAGATGACCTTGCCGCGCCCCCGGCTCAGCTGGGAGTGGGAGATGAGGGTCCGGGTTCCGGAATCCTGTGCCATTCCTCGCCGTCCTAGTCCTGTTTCGCAGTCAGCCGCACGTACACGGCGGAGAAGCCGGCCAGCACCACGAGCATGATCACGCCCAGGGCGGCGGCGCCGTTGAGGTCGTTCTGGAAGAACCCGTGCTGGTAGATGAGGTACGCCACCGAGGTCGCCGAGTCCTCCGCGCCCGCGCCGTTGGCGAGGATCAGGGGCTCGATGAAGAGCTGCATCGTGGCGACGATCTGCAACATCGCCAGGAGCGCGAGGATCAGCCGGGTCTGCGGGATCGTCACGTGCCGGATCCGGCGCCAGATCCCGGCGCCGTCGAGCTCCGCCGCCTCGTACAACTCCCCGGGGATGTTCTGCAACGACGCCAGGTAGATCAGCACGGCGCCGCCCATGTTCATCCAGGTCGACGCGACCACCATCGCCGGCATCGTCATCTCGGGCGACTGCATCCACTGCGAGGTGGGCAGGTGCAACGCCTTGAGGATCGCGTTGAAGAGCCCGGCCTCGCTGGGGTCGTACGCGTAGAACTTGAAGAGGAACAGCGCCGAGGCCGGCGGCAGCATCACCGGCAGGTAGACCAGGATCCGCAGGTAGCCCTTGGCGTGCCGGAACTCGTTGAGCAGGATCGCCACGAAGAACGGCACCGCGTACCCGAGGACGAGCGCGAGCACCGTGAAGTAGAAGGTGTTCTGCCAGGCCGTCCAGAAGCTGGGGTCGGCGATGATGCGGGAGTAGTTGTCCCAACCCACCCAGGTGGTCTCGCCGCGCCGGGTCCGCTGGAAGCTCATGACGATGCCGCGGACCATCGGGTACCAGGAGAAGACGACGAAGCAGAGCACCGCGCCGATCAGGAACGCGTGCCCGGTGAGGTTGTCCCGTACCTTTCGGCCGAGGCTCGTACGCTGCGGCCTCGCCGAGTACGGCGACGGCGGGCGGCCCGGTTTCCTGGGGGTCTCCGGGACGGTGGTGATCGCCAAGGCAACTCCTGGGTGAGTCGGTGACGTCGACGATGCGGCGCGGGTGGTGTGGGGGCCGGGTCGGCGTACCGGCCCCCACACGCTCAGGTCAGCTCTCCGCGGTGAGGAGCTGGTTGACCTTCTCCTCGGCGGTCTTGAGCAGGGCGTCGATGTTCGAGTTCGGGTTGGTCAGCACACCGGACATCGCGGCGTCGAGCACCGCGTAGATCGCCTGTGCGTTGCGCGGCTCACCCTTGATCGGCACCGGGGTCGCCTCGAAGAGAGCGAAGTTGGCGGTGTCGACGTTCGCGTTCGCCTTGCGCAGCTCGAGCTCCTGCTTCTGCGCGTCGCTGCCGTTGGCGAAGAGCAGCGGCTGGGGCAGACCCACCGGGTAGTTCTGCGGCTTGGCCCGGACATAGTCGAACTGACCCTTGCCCGGGGTGAGCTTCTGGTACGCGATCCACTTCAGGCCGGCCTTGACCTGCTCGGGGGTGAGGTCCTTCTTGAAGAAGTAGCCTTCGCCACCACCGAGCGTCCCCTTCGCTGCGCCGTCCTGGCCGGGCAGCGGGGCCATCGCCCAGTCCTGGAACTTGCCCTGGAACTGGCTGACGATCGCCTGGGTGGCGTCCGGCGCCCCGATGAACATGCCGACCTTGCCCGCGCCGGCGTTGGTCAGCAGGTCGCCCCACTGGAGCAGCTGACGGGCACCCATGCTGTTGTCGCCGTACCGCATGTCCTTGATGTTCTGCAGGACCTGCTTACCCATGGCGTTGTTGAAGTCGGCCTTCTTGCCGTCCGGGGTCAGCACCTGGCCGCCCTGTGAGTAGAGCAGGGAGGTGAAGTGCCAGCCGCCGGTGTTGCCGGCGCTGTACTCCGAGTAGCCCGCGATGCCGTTGCCGAGTGCGGAGATCTTCTTGGCGGCGGCCCGGACGTCGGCCCAGGTCTTCGGCGGGTTGTTGACGTCGAGCCCGGCCTGCTGGAACAGGACCTTGTTGTAGACCAGACCCATCGAGTAGTTCTTCACCGGAACGGCGTAGAGCTTGCCGCCGTCGGTGAAGACGCCCTTGAGTGCCGGGTCGACGCTGTCCCAGGTGGGGATCGTGTCCTTGCTGACCTGGGAGGTGATGTCCATGGCCTGACCGGAGTCGAGCACCTGCTGGAGATCGGTCATGTATCCGTAGAACACGTCAGTGACGGTGCCGCCGGCGAGGCGGGCGGTGAAGTCCGGCGGGTTGTTGCACTGCTCACCGACGCTGACGCTCTTGATGACGATGTCCGGGTTCTGCTTCTGGAACTCGGCGACGTCGTCGTTCCAGTTCTTCAGCAGCTCTTTCTGCGCGCCGACCGGCTGGCAGTCGACAGTGATGGTGACCTTGCCGCCCGCTGTCGCGTCCTTGTCGTCACTCTTCGTGGAGCATGCCGTGAGGCTGAGCCCCAGGCCGGCCACGAGCGCAACCGCCGCAGCCTTTCGGTATTGCGGTACGGACATCTGTCCATCCCTTCGGGAACGGGTGTCTCCAATGACCTTCGCTGATCTGCGGTGATGCGACCTGACGCCCAGTAGCTGCGGCGGAGCCAGGTGTGAGTGGAGTCACTGTAGCGAGGGGGACTCATTTCGGCAAGGTATCGACCCTGTTCCGAAAGGACACGACGTGATTACGGCAGATGTTGGCAAGCGCTTGAAAGCAGCCAGATATGCAGGCTTTTGGTCCCTTATGGCGGGTCATTCGGCGAGATCGATGCCGCTCCCGACGGGCAACGACGAAAACGGCCGCCGACCGCATGGAGCGGTCGACGGCCGGAGCGTCGTCTGGTGTGGTGCCTAGCGACCCGGGGCGGGAGCGGTGGAACCCCGCACCACCAGCTCGGGCTCGAACAGCAACTCGTCGTGCAGGACGCCGGCACCTTCGATCTGGGTGACCAGCAGATCCACCGCGGCCTGCCCCATCGTCTCGATCGGCTGCCGGACCGTGGTCAACGGCGGGTCGGTGCAGGTCATGAACGCGGAGTCGTCGTAGCCCACCACCGACACGTCGCCAGGCACCGAGCGACCCAGCCGCCGGGCCGCACGGATCGTGCCCAACGCGAGCACGTCGCTGGCGCAGATGATGCCGGTCACGCCTCGCTCGACCAGCTTCGTCGCGGCGACCCGCGCGCCCTCCATGGAAAAGCTGGAACGCTCGACGCACTCGGCGTCACCCTCGTCCCAGCCCGCGGCCCGGATCATCGCGTCCAGTTTGCGCCGGGACGGCACATGCCCCTCCGGGCCGAGCACCATCCCGATCCGTTCGTGCCCGAGCGAGCGCAGGTGCCCGTACGCCTGCTCCACCGCCACGGCGTCGTCAGTGGAGACCCGGGGGAAGCCCAGCTCGGCCACGCCTGCGTTGACCAGCACGACCGGAAGACCCCGATCGGTCAGCCGACGGTAGTGGTCGTGTTTGGCGTCGGCGAGCGCGTACGAACCACCCGCGAAGATCACGCCGGAGACCTGGTGGTCGAGCAGCATCTCCACGTAGTCCATCTCGGAGACACCGCCGATGGTGCGGGCACAGAGGGCGGGGGTGTAGCCGCGCTGCGCGAGAGTCCCGGTGACGACCTCGGCCAGCGCCGGGAAGATCGGGTTCTGCAACTCGGGCAGCACCAGCCCGACCAACCGGGCGCGCTCGCCGCGCAGTTTGGTCGGCCGCTCGTAACCGAGCACGTCCAGCGCGGTCAGCACGGCGGTGCGGGTCGTCTCGGAAACCCCGTCGCGGCCGTTGAGCACCCGGCTGACGGTGGCCTCGCTGACGCCCGCCTTCTTGGCAACTTCAGTCAACCGCTTGGTCACGGTCGCAATCGTACGTCACCAGGATGAAAGAAATGAACAGAAAAGTGCCCGTCATTTGCTGGCTTGCTGCCGGATTCTTCCGACATCTACCACCGGGGCGGGCGTCAGGACAGGTCGTGCAACGCCGACTCGATGGCCCGGTGGAAGGTCGGGTACGCGTAGATCATGTGCCGGAGCTGGCTCAGTGGCACGGCCGCGTGCACCGCCACGACCAGCGCGGAGAGCACCTCGCCGCCGGCCGGGCCGACCGAGGTCGCGCCGATCAGCACGCCCTGGTCGGCGTCCGCGACGAGCTTGATGAAGCCGTCGTCGCCGAGCCGGTGGATCCAGCCCCGGGTCGAGCTGCCCAGCTTGGTGAAACCGACCTGCACGTTGATGCCACGCTCGCGGGCCTGCTGCTCGGTGAGCCCGACCGCTCCGACCTCGGGATCGGTGAAGGTCACCCGGGGCAGTGCGCGGTAGTCGGCTCGCGGGACGGTGCCGGCCGACCCACTCGACCCGCTGGCGGCCAGCGAGCTGGACGCGCCCATCGCACCGCCGACCACGCTGGAGGTCCCGCTGGCGTCCGCTCCCGCACTCGCCTGCCGGGCACGGGCCAGGATGTCGGCGATCACGATCCCGGCCTGGTACATGGCGATGTGCGTGAAGGCGCCCTCGCCGGTGATGTCGCCGACCGCCCAGACCTGGTCGGTGACGTGCAACCGGTCGTCGACCGGCAGGTAACGCTGGCTGGCGTCCAGGCCGATCGTGTCCAACCCCAGCTCGGTCAGGTGGGCCTTGCGCCCGGTCACCACCAGCAGACGGTCGGCGGTGAACGCCGAACCGCCGCTGCCGCGCAGTGTGAACCGGGTGCCGTCGTGCTCGACCCGCTCGGCGCGTACCCCGGTGTGGATCTCCATGCCGTCGGCGCGCAGCGCCGCGGCGGCGACCTCGGACGCCTCCGGTTCCTCGACGGCCAGCACCCGGTCGAGCGCCTCCACCACCGTGACCCGGACCCCGAAGCGGGCGAAGACCTGTGCCAGTTCCAGACCGATAGCGCCGCCGCCGAGCACCAGCAGCGACTCCGGCAACTCCTCGACCTCGATCGCCTGGTGGTTGGTCCAGTACGGAGTGTCGGCCAGGCCGTCGATCGGTGGCACCGACGGCCGGGTCCCGGTGCCCAGCACGACCCCGTGCCGAGCCTGGAACACCTGGTCACCGACTCGGACCCGGCCAGGGCCGTCGAGGCGGCCACTTCCTCGGACGAGCCGGCCGCCCAGGCCCGTGAACCGGTCGGCGGCAACCGTGTCGTCCCAGGTGTCGGTGGCCTCCTCGCGGATGCGCTTGGCCACCGGCGCCCAGTCCGGTTGGACCTGCGCCGTCCCGGCCAGCCCGTCGACCCGGCGCGCCTCGGCCAGGGCGTTGGCCGCCCTGATCATCATCTTGCTCGGGATGCAGCCCCAGTAGGGGCACTCCCCGCCGACCAGATCCCGTTCGATGCCGACGACGCTCAGGCCGGCCTCGGCGAGCCGCTCGGCCACCTCCTCGCCGCCGACCCCGAGCCCGACCACGACCACATCCACCAGCTCCGGCTCTGCCACCCCGACAGCATCCCCCAGCGACACCAGCCCGACCACCAGGGTCGGAGAAAAGTCGGCACCCTCACCGGTCCGGGACGCCTACCGTGGCGGGATGCACGCACGCTTCGCACCGGTCCGGGACTGCTTCCACGACCTGCTCACCTCCGGCCGGGAGACCGGTGCCGGCCTGGTCATCTGGTACGACGGTCAGCCCGTCGTCGACCTGATCGGCGGAACCCGGACGGCTGCCGGGTCGGACGGCGAGCCGTGGCGGCCGGACACGCTCGTCAACGTCTACTCGGTCGGCAAGCCGGTGGCCGCGCTCTGCCTGCTGATGCTCGTCGACCGGGGGCAGGTGGACCTCGACGCACCCGTCGACCGGTACTGGCCGGAGTTCCGCACACCCGCCACCGTGCGTCAGGTGTTGTCGCACACCGCCGGGCTACCGGCCTTCCCGGTACCCCGACCGGCCACCGCGATCGCCGACTGGACGCTCCTCACCAGCGACCTGGCCGCCGCCGACCCCGAGTGGTCACCGGGCTCGGTGGCCGCGGAACACGCCTGGACGTACGGGCACCTGGTGGGCGAGGTGGTGCGTCGGGTCGACGGGCGGTCGGTTGGCCGGTTCCTGGCCGAGGAGATCGCCGACCGGTGGCAGCTCGACCTCGGCTTCGGGCTGGCCGACGCGGATCAGCGGCGCTGCGCCGACCTGCGCTACGGCGACCCCGGGTGGCCAACCCGGGCGCTCGGTGAGCCAGGCTCACTGCGGGCGCGCGCGATGGGCAACCCGGCCGGTGGGCAGGACCTCGCCGTGCTGAACAGCCCGCTCTGGCGTGCTGTGGAGATGCCCGCGGTCAACCTGCACGCCACCGCCTCCGGCCTGGCCCGGCTCTACGCGGGTCTGCTCGCCGGGGGTGTCCTGGACGGAGTCCGTCTGCTCAGCCCCGAGCTGGTGGCCGAGGCGACCCGGGTCCAGTACGACGGGCCGGACCTGCTGCTGGACCGCCAGGTCCGATGGACGCTGGGCATGCAGTGGGAGCCGGACGGCAGTTGGGGCATGGGCGGCCTCGGCGGCAGCAGCGCGTGGGCCGACCCGGAGCGCGGCTACGCCTTGGGATACGCCACGGCGCACCTCGCCGAGCACGACCGGGTGGACGAGCTGGTCGAGGTGTTGCACTCCTGCCTCTGATCAGCGCAGCCAGACGGGGTTGGTGCCCGGCACCGAGAGCGGCGGCGGATAGTCGAGTGTCTGGCGGAGCGCGTCGGGCAGACGCCACGGTTGGTGCACGGCCTTGCCCTGCACCTTCGCCAGCTCCGGCACCCACCGGCGCACGTAGTCGCCGTCCGGGTCGTACCGTTCGGCCTGCCGGACCGGGTTGAACCCCCGGTACGGCTTGGTGTCGTTGCCGGTGCCGGCGACCCACTGCCAGTTGCCGGAGTTGTTGGCCACGTCCCCGTCGAGCAGCCAGCGGAAGAAGACGGCCACCCCGGGCCGCCAGTCCTGCCCGAGGTGCTTGGTCAGGTAGCCGGCGGTGATCAGCCGGGCCCGGTTGTGCATCCAGCCCTGCGTACGCATCTGCCGCATTCCGGCGTCGACGATGGGCATGCCGGTCCGACCCTCGGCCCAGGCCGCCAACGCGTCGTCGTCGTAGCGCCACTGTTCGGTGGCGCCTCGCCGGTACGCCGACGTCGAGATCTCCGGGAAGGCGGCGGTGACCTGGTAGTAGAAGTCCCGCCAGCAGATCTGCCGGACGAACGGCCCGGACCGGTCCCCGGCCCGGTTGGCCACCGCCAGTGGGGACACGCAGCCGAACCGCAGGTACGGACTGAGCCGGGACGTGTCGTCGCCGGCCATGTCGTCGTGCTGATCGTCGTAGCGGCCCAGGTCGGGCAGCCAGTCGGTGAGCCGCTGCCGGGCGACCCGCTCGCCGCCGACCGCCGCGTCGGGCGAGTCCCCGGCCGGCGGCTTCGGCAGACTGCCCACGCTCACCCCGCCCGGCAGCTCCACCCGGTGCGGCGCGGCCAACTCCGTACGCCACTGACTGGCCGCCCAGGCCCGGTGGTAGGGGCTGAACACCCGGTAGTGGTCGCCCCCGCCACCGGGCCGCAACGCGCCCGGCTCGACCACTGTCAGCCCGGGAAACAGTCGCAGGTGCAGCCGGTGCCGCTCACACTCCGCGCGCAGTCGTCGCTCGCGGCGCCGGGCGTAGTGGCTGACATCGGCGGAGAGCGCGACGGCGGTGGCGTCGACCTCGCCGGCCAACCGGATCGTCTCGGCCACCGGGTCGCCGTGGCGTACCACCAGGTCACCACCGCGCTCGCGCAGCTCGGCCCGCAGTTCGGCGAGCGCCTGGTGCAGAAACCGGGTGCGGTTGGCCGACAGGCCGGCCAGTGCCGGGTCGAGCACGTACAGCGGAACCACCCGGTCGAAGGCCGCGCAGGTGGTGGCCAGCGCCGGGTGGTCGTGCACCCGCAGGTCGCGGGTGAGGAGCACGATCGCGGT
Source organism: Micromonospora sp. MGP-C2 (assembly GCF_057766525.1). NCBI lineage: Bacteria > Bacillati > Actinomycetota > Actinomycetes > Micromonosporales > Micromonosporaceae > Micromonospora > Micromonospora sp. MGP-C2. Next base: position 4,492,248 of record NZ_JBYMEN010000002.1, on the reverse strand, counting down.
GCTTGCGGTCACCGGGTCTGCGGGTGGACCGTCGGCCCGGGGATGGTGACCGGCGTACCGGTCGAGGTGAGCAGAGCCCGTGCGGCCACCGCCATCCGTCGCCGCTGCGGCACCAGGGCCCGCCGGGTGAAGACGTCGTAGTCCTGCGCGGCCACCTCGTCGAGGATGCCGCCGTACAACGCGTACGCGGTGCGCATGCAGGCCTGCGAGGCTGGCGCCAGCATGGTGATGCCCGGCGCGGCGGCGGCGTAGTGCGCCTGGGCGCGGGTCACCTCGTACTCGATCAGCTCGCGGGTCCGGGGCGTGCCGCGGCCCCGGGCGCAGGCCTCGGCCAGCTCCTCGCGGGTGACGCCGAACTTCGCCAGGTCCTCGTCCGGCAGGTAGGTGCGGCCCCGGTCGAGGTCCTCGGCGACGTCCCGGATGAAGTTGGTTAGTTGGAACGCGAAGCCGAGCTGCCGTGCCGGCTCCCGTGCCGCCACCGGGTCGGAGGTGCCCAGGATCGGCAGCATCATGGTGCCGATGACCGCCGCCGAGCCCTCCATGTAGTCGAGCAGGTGGTCGTAGGTCGGGTACGAGGTGACTGTCAGGTCCATCGCCATGCTCTTCAGAAACGACGCAAAGTCGTCCCGGTCGAGGTCGAAGACGGCGATGGTGTGCAGCACGGCCGGCAGCAGCGGGTCGTCGACCGACGCACCGTGCAGGCCGGACACGAATCGGCTGGCCCAGTCGTCGAGGCGGGCGGCACGCTCGACCTGCGGTAGGTCCTCGGTGCGGTCGACGATCTCGTCGGCGTACCGCGTGAACCCGTAGAGGGCGTGGACATGTCGTCGTTTCCAAGCGGGGAGCAGCCGGGTGGCGAGATAGTAGGTGCGGCCGTGGCGTTTGTGCAGCTCACGACACCGGTCATAGGCAGCGGTGAGATCAGTGTCCACCGGCCCTCCTTAATTTATCGACGCACCAATCGACGCAACTCGTAGCCTAGGGTACGCTCAGTCGCATGGCCAACGACGCAGTTGCGGGCAATGCGACCCGTGTGGCGCAGCGGGGGCCGGGGGACGGTGACGATCCGGTCCGCGCCGTTCTGGCCGCGTACACCCATGACCTGATCACCGCGGTCGACGAGACCCTGGCTACCTTCCTCACCGCCGAGGTCGACTCCCTCACCGAGATCGACATCTCGATGGGCCGCTTCGCCGCCACCGCGAGGGAAGCAGTCCTCGTGGGCGGCAAGCGGATCCGCTCCACGTTCGCCTACTGGGGGTGGCGCGGGGCGGTCGGCGGCACCGAGGCGCTACCACCCGTCCTGCCCGCGCTGGCCGCGCTGGAGCTGCTGCACACCTTCGCCCTGGTGCACGACGACGTGATGGACGCGTCCACCACCCGCCGGGGCCGGCCCACCGCACACGTCGCGATCGCCGAACAGCACATCGCCGCAGGCCACCGGGGCGATCCCGGCCGATTCGGCGAAGCCGTCGCCGTGCTCATCGGTGACCTCTGCATGGTCTGGGCCGACCGGTTGATGGCCCAGGCCACAGTCCCGTCGGCCCGGCTGTTCGAAGTGCGGCGCTGCTATGACCAGATGCGGGTGGAGACGGTCGCCGGGCAATATCTCGACGTGCTCGGCGAGAACGACCCGGCGAGCTGGTCGGTCAACCGGGCGCTGCGAGTGGCCCGCTACAAGACCGCCAGCTACACCGTCCAGCGGCCACTGCTCTTCGGGGCCTGCCTGGCCGGGGTGCCTGTCGACGACGCGCTGGTCTCCGCGTACACCCGCTATGGCCTTGCCGTCGGCGAGGCGTTCCAGCTCCGCGACGACCTGCTCGGCGTCTACGGCGATCCCGCCGACACCGGCAAGCCGGCCGGCGACGACCTCCGCACCGGCAAGCCGACCACGCTGCTCATGCTGGCCCGGGAGCTGGCCACGCCGGCCCAGCTCCGGGCGATGGATCGGGCCGGCGACGGGCCGGTCGACCGGCTCGCCGAGCTGGTCGAGGAGACCGGCGCGGTGGCCCGGGTGGAGCGGATGATCGCCGAGCGGGTGAGTGACGCACTGGCCGCGCTCGACGCCGCACCAGTGGACCGGACGGCGCGGACCGCGCTGACCGGGCTGGCCACCGCCGCCACCAGCCGGCGGGCCTGATGAGCGACTTTCTGGAAGAGGTGGTCACGTGCGGACGGTGACAGGACGGACGGACCGGGTGGTGGTCGTCGGGGCCGGGCTGGGCGGGCTCGCCTGCGCGCTGCACCTGGCCGGCAGCGGCCGGCAGGTGACAGTGCTGGAACGCGAGCCGGTGCCGGGTGGGCGGGCCGGCCGTCTCGGGGTCGACGGCTACGAGTTCGACACCGGCCCGACCGTGCTCACCATGCCCGACCTGATCGCCGAGGCGCTCGGCGCGGTCGGTGAGGAGCTGGACGACTGGCTCGACCTGACCCCGGTCGACCCTGCCTACCGGGCGTACTACCCGGACGGTTCCACCCTCGACGTGCTCACCGACACCACCCGGATGGCGGCGGAGATCTCCCGGGTCTGTGGGCCGCGCGAGGCCGACGGCTACCTGCGTTTCGTCGACTACGCGCGGGAGCTGTGGCGCCTGGAGCGCGCCGACTTCATCGAGCGCAACCTGGACGCGCCGACCGACCTGATCACCGGCAACCTCCTCAAGCTGCTTGCCAGCGGCGCCTTCCGGCGACTCCAGACGAAGATCAACCAATTCTTCCGGGACCCGCGTACCCAGCGGATCTTCTCCTTCCAGGCGATGTACGCCGGCCTCGCCCCGCACGACGCGCTGGCCATCTACACGGTCATCGCGTACCTGGACTCGGTGGCCGGGGTCTACTTCCCGCGCGGCGGCATCCACGCGGTCTCCAAGGCGATGGCCGGCGCGGCCGAGAAGCACGGCGTGCAGATCCGGTACGGCACCACGGTGACCCGGGTCGAGACCGCGAACGGCCGCGCCACCGGCGTGATCACCGCCGACGGCGAACTGGTGCCGGCGGACGTGGTGGTGCTCAACCCCGACCTGCCGGTCGCCTACCGGGACCTGCTCCCCGCCGCCCCGCAACGCCGGCTCACCTACTCACCGTCCTGCGTCGTTCTGCACGTCGGCTCCCGACAGGGTTATGAAAAGATCGCCCATCACAACATCCACTTCGGACGAGCGTGGAAGGGCACCTTCGATGAGGTCATCCGGCGGGGTGAGCTGATGACCGACCCGTCGCTGCTGGTGACCAACCCGAGCCGGACCGACCCGTCGGTGGCCCCACCCGATCGGCACACCTACTACGTGCTGGCTCCCGTGCCCAACCTGCACCGGGCCCCGTTCGAGTGGCGCGGCGACCTGACCCGGCGCTACAGCGACCAGCTGATCGGCACCCTGGAGGAGCGCGGCTACGTCGGCTTCGGTGCCGGCGTCGAGGTGCTGCGGGCGATCACCCCGGCCGAGTGGGAGGACCAGGGCATGGCCGCGGGCACGCCGTTCGCCGCCGCCCACACCCTCTTCCAGACCGGCCCGTTCCGCCCGTCGAACCTGCACCGCAAACTGTCGAACGTGGTCTTCGTCGGCTCCGGGACCCAGCCCGGCGTCGGCGTACCGATGGTGCTCATCTCCGGCAAGCTCGCCGCCGGCCGGATCACCGGGGAAGGGCGATGAGCAGCCGCGAGGACCACCTCGTCGAGCTGGTCGACGAGAACGGCGAGGCCCACGGCGAGACGACCGTCGCGGCCGCGCACCAGGCTCCGGGGCAGTTGCACCGGGCCTTCTCGGTGCTGCTGGTCGACTCGGACGGCCAGGTGCTGCTCCAGCGGCGCGCCGCCGTCAAGACCCGGTTCCCGCTGCGCTGGGCCAACGCCTGCTGTGGCCACCCCCAGCCCGGCGAGTCCCTCGCCGAGGCGGCCAACCGGCGGCTACGCGAGGAGTTGGGCGCGGGCCCGGTCGAGCTGACCGAGGTCGGCGTCTACGTCTACTACGCCGAGGACCCGGCGACCGGTCGGGTCGAATTCGAGTACGACCACGTGCTGCGGGGCGATTTCCTGCCCGGGGCCCCGCTCCTGCCGGACCCGGACGAGGTCGCCGAGCTGCGGTGGGCCGATCCGACCGCGCTGGAAGCCGAGCTGGATCTCGACCCCCGGTCGTACGCGCCCTGGCTGGGCGGGGTGGTGAACCGGCTGCTGCACCCCTCGGGCCCCACGTCCGGCGCACCCGGCCTGGCCGTGACCCCGCCTGCTCTGTCGGCGGATGACTCGGCGGAGCGGTCGGGTGGTCGATGAGGCGCTGAGCGCGGGCGCGGTCGCACGCAGGTTGGGAGTCGCGGTGACGACCCTCCGCACGTGGCACCAGCGCTACGGGCTCGGGCCCAGTGAGCACATCCCCGGTCACCACCGCCGGTACACCCCGACCGACCTGGCCCGTCTCGAAATCATGCGACGGCTCACCGCCGAGGGGGTGAGCCCCGCCGAGGCGGCTCGCTGGGCTCGCCAGGCACCGGATCCGACACCCAACGGCACCATCACCCCCGTCCGGATCCCCCCGTCCGGCCGCGACGGCGGTGGCACCATCCCGGTCGGCCGCGCCGGCCCGGCAGCCCGTGGTCTGGCCCGCGCCGCCATGCGGCTGGACGCGGCGGCGATCAGCGAGACGATCGCGCACGCCCTCGCCACCGTCGGGGTCGTCGCCACCTGGGAGGGTCTGCTGCGCCCGGTGCTGGCCGGCATCGGCGAACGCCACGCCGCCACAACCGGCCTGATCGAGGTGGAACACCTGGTGTCCCGCTGCGTCTCGGAGGCTCTCGCGGCGGCCAGTCGGGCCAAGGTTCCCACCGGGCCGGCCCGGATCCTGCTCTCCTGTGCCGACGAGGAACAGCACACCCTGCCACTGGAGGCGTTGGCCGCCGCGCTCGCGGAGGCCGGGGCCAGTTACCGGATGCTCGGCGCCCGGGTGCCGGTGGCCGCTCTCGTGGAGGCGGTCAACCGGACCGGTCCGGCCGCCGTGGTGCTCTGGTCGCACACCCGGGCCACCGCCGATCCGTCCCAGCTCAGCGCGTTGCTCGCCGCACCCCGCCGCCCGTTGTTGGCGCTCGCCGCCGGCCCCGGCTGGCGCGCCGACACGCTGCCCGCCGGGGTGGTGCGGCCGGTCGACCTGGCCGAGGCGGTCTCGCTCGCCGTCGCGGTCCGTGACTCCCTGGACCAGTCGAGGCGTGACTGATCGCACTGTTGCCCGGTGATCGCGTGAACTACCGTCGGGCGGGTCCGCCTACCCCGACCCTCCGGGAGCGAGCAGATGCGAGCCCGCGCCTTCCTGGCGTCCGTCCTCGCCGTGGCGCTGGTCTTGTCCGGCTGTGCGGGGCCGGACCACACCATCGCGCCCGCCGGCGCGCCGCAGCCGGCGGAGTCCACCACTGCGCCCACCCCCACGCCGTCACCGCATCCCACGGTCGCCAAGCCACCCAAGCCGCCGCTGCGGCCGCTGCCGGCCAAGCTCCCTGCCGGCCTGCGGCGCAACAGTGGCGTACACCCGGTGGTCCTGACCTTCGACGACGGGCCCAACCCGACCTGGACTCCCAAGGTGCTCGACCAACTGCGGGCAGCCAAGGTGACCGCCACGTTCTGCGTGGTAGGTCGCGAGGTGCAGCGCCATCCGGAGCTGGTCCGGCGGATCGTCCACGAGGGGCATCAGCTCTGCAACCACAGTTGGCGGCACGACCTCGACCTGGCCCGACGCCCCGTCAACGAGATAAAGGCCGACCTGGAACGCACGAACAAGGCCATCCAGGCAGCGGCGCCCGGCGCCAAGGTGTCCTTCTATCGGCAGCCGGGCGGCCGGTGGACGCCGGAGGTGCTGGCGGTGGCGAAGGGTCTCGGCATGCGCCCGCTGCACTGGTCGGTCGACCCACAGGACTGGGACAAGCCGAACGCCGCCACGATCGGCAAGCGCATCCACACCGCCGCCCGCCCCGGCGCCATCGTTCTGCTGCACGACGGGGGTGGCGATCGGGCCGCGACGCTCGCCGCCTGCCCCCACCTGATCGCCGACCTGAAGAAGCGCTTCGGCATCACCAAACTCCGCTAGACCGGATTTGACCTGCTGTTATGTCTCTTCCGAAGCACTTGCGGATACCGATTTTGTCGACCGACCGGGCATCACGTATGCTTTCCAAGCCTCCGGCGGGGCCGGATGGGAGCAAGTCCGCTTGAAGTTGCGAGTGTGCAATGATGGCGGGGCCGCCCTCATCGTCTAGCGGCCCAGGACGCCGCCCTTTCAAGGCGGTAGCACGGGTTCGAATCCCGTTGGGGGCACGACCGGCGCAAGTCGGAGCAACACAAGCTAGGTCCTGTGGAGCAGTTGGAGTGCTCGCCGCCCTGTCAAGGCGGAGGTCGCGGGTTCAAGTCCCGTCAGGACCGCAGCGCTGACGCCGCGCCTCGCGCGGCGTTCTGCGTATCGGAGCAGGTCGCCCTGCCACCGGTTCGTCCGGTTGCCGGGTAGCATGAGCCGAGCAGCGATACGGCCAGGTAGCTCAGTTGGTACGAGCGTCCGACTGAAAATCGGAAGGTCGGCGGTTCGACCCCGCCCCTGGCCACATAGCCTTTCGCCGGGCTACAGAGGTCCCCACCAGCGGAAACGCAGGTGGGGATCTTGCTGTTTACGGCTGCGGACCGGCCCGCCACGGGTGTGATCCACTCGACTTCCCGGAAATCGGGGCATCGGAAGGTGCCCGATACCGCGCTTTCCTGAAAAGCGAGTCGATCATGCCTGAGTCGCGCCGATCGGTCGCGCGGACCGGCTGCGCGGACCGGCTGCGCGGATCGGCTGCGCGGATCGGCTGCGCGGACCGGTCGCGCGGCGTCGCTGGTCCGCCTTGCCCGGCGTCACTCGTCTCGGCGCCCCTGCTGGCGGTGCTGCGCCACGCCGCTCTGGATCGCCTCCCACACGCTGCGCCCGGCCTGCCGCAGGGTCTCCCCCGCCTGTTCGGCGAGCTGCGCTGCGCTCTGCGCCCCGCCCAGCAACCCACCACCGCCGTCACGATCGCCGGATGGGCTTGGCCCGGGGCCCGCCGACTGGTCTGGTCGGCCCCCACGCTCCCCGGTGGACGACCCCGCCGGACCCTCAGCGCCCCGGTCCGCGCCGGCCGGCCGTTTCCCGTCACCCGGGCCCGCGGCCCGCTGACCCTCGGGGTGGTGTCGCTCGCCGTGCCGCTGCCCCTCGGGGTGGCGCGACTCCTCGTGCCGCTGCTCCTCAGCGTGGCGTGGCTCCTCGTGCGGTCGGCCTTCCGGAGCCCGGCCGCCCTGCGGCCCACCGGACTCCGGCTGCGACTTCTGGCCCGGCCCGGGGCCACCCGCTTGAGACCCGGGTCCGCCCGCACTGGGTCCCGGACCTCCGGCATGGGGCCCAGGGCCCCCAGGACCCTTCCCCGCGCCGCCGGGCCCCGCCCCAGGCCGACCCGGACCAGCCCCCGGCCCACCCGAACCTGGCCCGCCCGGACCCGCCCCTGGCCCACCCGGACCCGGCTGACCCGGACCCGGCCCCGGCCGACCGGGGCCTTGCTGGGCGCGGTCGACGGCCCCGACCACACCGACCTGCTGACCAAACTCCTGGAGTACGCCGTTGGAGCGCCGCGCCGACCCCCGCACCTCAGCGGCCCCCATCGACCCCGGGGCCAGCTGCTGCGCGCTGCGGTTCACGTCGTCGACGGTGGTGACGGCCGTCCGGGCGAGCGCCTCGATGATCTCCGGGTTGGCGTCGAGTGTGTCGAGCGCCCGGCCCAGGATCCTCGTCAGCTGCTCCAGCCGCACCCGCAACTGCGCCTCGGCTTGCACCCCATTGATGTCCAGCTCGCCGCCGTTCAGGTGCACCCGTACGCCGGCGTCGACCTGGAGCAGGTTGGCCACCCGGGCCCGCAGCGACAGGTCGGCGTCCAGGCCGTCGACGGCCAGTCGGATCGAGTCGACGGAGACCTTCGGGATGTCGAGCAGGACGTCGGGGTCCGCGCTCTCGACGTTCCGGTCCGGCCCTCGCTGTTGCGCGCTCTCGCTCATGATCTCCCGCCCCGCCTGCACAACGTCCCGGTCGTCCGGGCGTTCGGCGCGCTTACCCGCTTTCCGGCGGGGCATCCCGTCCGTGACGAGTCGGCGACCCTCTGTCTGGAACCGGGCACCGCGCGAAGCTGCACACGCGGGCATCAGCCGGTATGGTCCGGGCCTATGGGACAGGAAATGACTGATCCGGCCGACATCCGGCAGGACGTCGACCGGTTCTCCCTACGGTGCAGTCTCCTCGTCCCGGGCGCCGCCGAGCACGCGTTCGCGGTGTTCACCGACGAGCTGACTGACTGGTGGGTCACCGAGTACACCTGGTCCGGCCCGGACGCTCTCGCGGAGCTGGGCATGGAGCCGCGCGCCGGCGGGATGCTCTACGAGATCGGCCCGTACGGTTTCCGCGCCGACTGGGGTCGGGTGCTCACCTGGGATCCACCGCGGCGGCTGGTCTTCGTCTGGCAGATCGGCCCCGACCGGGCGCCGGTGCCGGACCCGGCCCGGGCCAGCGAGGTCGAGGTGCTGTTCCTTCCCGATGGGCCAGAGCGCACCCGGGTCGAGTTGGAGCACCGGCACTTCGACCGGCACGGCGAGGCTGCCGAGGGTTATCGCAAGGCGCTCACCGCCGGCTGGCACGAGCTGCTCACCCGCTACGTCGCCACTGTGTCACGCGGCCCCGGCACTTCCGCCTGACGGGCGCACGGAGTCACCGACCGAGCTGCCGGTCGCCAGCGGAGCGGCCGCCGAGGTCCCGACCACCCAGGTTGGCGCGTTGGCCGGCCTCCGCCCCCGAACCGAAGCCGGTGCCGCCGAGCCGGCGCGGCGGTGCGGTGCGCAGCCGCGGGTATTCCTCGGTGAGCCGTCGCTGCACCCGGTCGGACCGGTCGGCCAGCACCAGCGCCACCGACGGCGTGCCTGACTCGCTGGCCGCCGCCGTCTCGGCCGCCCAGAGCCGACCCCCGATCACTTTCGCGAAACCGGCGAGCCAGGACCGGCGGAAGGCGGCGGGGTGGTCGTCGGCCGGCACGGCGGTGGCGGCCAGGCCGTGCGCCGCCTGTACGAGCAGTGAGGTGAAGAGCAGGTCGACCCGTTCCAGGTCGCTGGCGAAGCCGAAGAGGTGCAGCGCGAAGCCGTTGCCCTGCCGGCGGCGTACGCAACGGCAGCGCAGTGGCTCGGCGACCGCGGCGAGCAGGCCGACCTTGTCGCGGGCGTACGGGGCGACGATGTCCAGCACCCGGTCACCGACGGGGTCGGTGGTCGGGTCGCGGACGGCGAGCAGCGCCCGGTCCACCCCGTAGCGGGCGATCAACTCGGTCGCCTTGGCGGTGAACGCGGCGGCCTCGGCGGGCGTACAGGCCGGGTCCTCGGCCTGGGCCAGCAGCTTGCGCACCTTGCTGAGCATCGCCTCGGACATGCCTACAGAGCTACCACACGGGCCGGACATCACGGGGTCACGGCGCCATTGATCGATACGTATCATCGTCACGGTCGGATGATCAGTCCAATACGGACGGTCAGTCACCCGCTTTCGGAGGCACGCATGTCATCCCCGACCGCTCGCCTGCTCGCCGTCGCCACGGCCACCACCCTGCTCTTCGCCGGCACACCCGCGCAGGCGGAGCCGACAACACCGACCGCACCCGTCAGCTCCGGGGCGAACGCGTTCGCCCCACTCGCCACCTGTTACGGCGGGGCGGTCCGGTCGTACTTCGAGACGGGCCGCTACGGCGGCTCGGCCGGCCAGTACCGCACCACGACCCGCTGTCGCGACATCAACGTCCGCAACGCGAGCGTGTACGCCACCGAGGCGTGCGTGATCTTCGTGGACAAGACGAGTGCCTGCAACTACTGGACCTACCTGCCGGCCAACTCGGGCTGGATCACGGTGGCGACCGACGTCCGGGACGGGGTCAACTTCCGGGTCCGCTTCGAGAACCTGCGCTACGAGTACGAGCCGCTGATCGCGTACCACGCGTTCTGAGTGGTCCGCGCGGTCGCGGCGTCCGCCCCCCGACGGACGCCGCGAGCCGGCGGCCGGTCACCCGGCACGGCTGCGCAGGGTGGCGATCGTCGAGCCGGCGAGCGTGAGCAGGCAGTCGGGCAGCAGCCCGTCGGCTGCCGCGGCACCGAACAGCGCCTCCCCGGTCGGCTCGTCCCGGTTGGCGTACGCGCTGACGAAGCGGGCCACCCAGCGGGTGTCATACTCAGCCTGGTCGATTCCCGGGAAGTCCAGGGCCGCACCGCTGGTCGCCGGAGCGTCACCGAGCATCGTCGCGGCCAGGCACCACGCGACCCCGTACGCGCCGCTCAGGCCGGCCCGGTCGACGACCGCGTCGAACGCTCCCACCACCGCTTCTCCATCCCCGGTCAGCGCCGAGTGGAGCACGGCGGCCGCGTCGTCGAACGTCTGCTGTGGTAGGTCCGTCACGCAGCGCACAGTAGGACGCCCGGTCAAGGGCTCCGACAACCGTCACTGTGCGTGTTCAAGGCGAGCTACCTGCGCTTTACGCCACCTCCACGGTCCCGCGGCCGGCCTCGGCACGCTAATGTGCGCAGCGGACCTTCGCCGGAGGAAGGACGACCATGCTCGTATCACGCCGCTCGCGGGTGGCCTCACTGGCCGCCTGCGCGACGATCCTGCTCGCCACAAGCGCTTGCGGGGATGACAAGGCCAAGGAGACCAGCGCCCAACAGGTGCGCCTCTACGGCACGGACGGCAACATGCTCAACACCTACCCCGCGGAGTTGAAAGAACGCGCAGGTCTCGTGGATGGGATGAAGGGCACCACGCCACTCGTTCCGCTACCCGAGGACTTCAAGGGCCGGCTACGGGCCGTCGATCCGGCGCTGACGGACTACGTGTACTCGGCCGAGACGTACGACGCGGTGGTGATCGCCGTGCTCGCCGCGCAGCTGGCCGGAAGCACCGACCCGGCTGCCATCGCGAAGCAGATCGTCGCGGTGACCAACGACGGGCAGCGCTGCGAGGACCCGGTCAGCTGCCTCACGCTGGCCCGCAACGGGCAGGACATCGAGTACCGCGGGGTTTCGCTGACCCGGGCGGGCTTCACCGACAAGGGTGAGCCGGCCACCGCGAGCTACGCCACGCTGACCTTCGACGGGCAGCAGATCAACGACGGCAAGACCGAGTTCGTCGGCGCGGGCATCGAGTCGGCGGCGAGCACCAAGACGCCACCGAAGCCGAAGAAGCAGCGCCCTGGCGGCGACCCCGAGCAGGAACCGTTGATCCTGGGTGGTCTGCTGCCGAAAACCGGTGACCTGTCGATCGCCTACCCGCCGATGGCCGCCGGCGCCGCGCTGGCGATCAAGGAGATCAACGCCGCCGGCGGCGCACTGGGCAAGCCGGTGACGTGGCTGGACGGCGACGACGGCACCAACCCGGACGTGGCCAAGGCGACGGTGGCCCGGCACGCGGCGGCTGGCGTCAGCGTGATCATCGGCGCTGGTGGTTCGGGCATCTCCCGGGCCGTGCTGCCGAACGTGGTGCAGGCCGGGAAGATCCTCTTCTCCCCGTCGAACACCGACAGCAGCCTGACCGACGTGGACGACCAGGGCCTCTACTTCCGCACCGCCCCACCGGACAGCCTCCAGGGCCGGGCGTTGGCCGACGTCATCCTCCGCGACGGTTCGCAGAAGATCGTCATCGTGGCTCGCAAGGACTCCTACGGTGAGGGCCTCCAGGGCACCGTCCGTGAGGAGCTGGAGAAGGCCGGTATCGCTGCCGATCGACTCAAGCTGCTGACGTACGAGCCGCCGGCCGACGCCAAGGCGGCACCCGTCGACTTCAGCCGGGGTGCGAAGGAGATCAAGGACTTCGGCGCGGACGCCGTGCTGATCATCGGCTTCGGCGAGTCCGCCCAGGTGATCCGCGGCCTGGCCGACGCCGAGGTGCAGATCCGGCAGTAGCACGACCACAGGCAAACGAAGGCCGCACCGGCGCTCGCCGGTGCGGCCGTTTCGTCTCCAGGAGTCACCGCGGCCGGCGGCGCTCCAGGAACTCGGTCATCCGCCGGTGCTTCTCCTCGTCCTCGAAGAGCACCGCCTGACTGACCAGGTCGAGCTGCGGATGCGCGGCGGCGGGCGCGTCGACCGCGAGCTTGGTCAGCCGCAGCGCCAGCGGCGAACCCAGGGCGATCTCGTCCAGCAGCGCGTGCGCCACCGTCAGCAACTCGTCGGGCTCATCCACCACCCGGTTCACCAGGCCGATCCGCAGCGCCTCCGCGGCGTCCACCCGCCGGCCCGTGAAGAGCAGCTCCTTGGCCCGGCCCTCACCGACCAACGCGGGCAGCCGGTGGGTCGCGCCAGCGCCGGCCAGGATGCCCAACCGCACCTCCGGCTGACCGAAGACCGCCCGCGCCGTGCACACCCGCAGATCGCAGGCGTACGCCAGCTCCGCGCCACCGCCCATCGCCGGGCCGTCGACGGCGGCGACGGTGGGCATCGGCAACGCCCTGATCCGGGCGAAGGCAGCGGAGTTGATCGCGGCGAGGGCGTCGGTGCGGCCCCGTTCACGCAGTTGGCCGATGTCGGCGCCACCGGCGAAGATGCCCGCCGCGCCACCGGTGAGCAGCAGCAGTCGGGGACGCGCCTCCAGCTCGGCGCAGACCTGGTGCAGCTCGGCGATCAGCTCGGCGTCGATGGCGTTGCGCTTCTCCGGCCGGTCCAGGGTGACCACCAGCCGGTCCGGCCGCTCCTCGATCCGCAGCCCGCTCACTGCGCCCACCTTCCGTTCGCGACTGCGGGGCTCGCAAGCTCACTCCTCGCGCTCACTGCTTGACCCCGGCTTTCCACTGGTAGAAGCCCTGCCCCGACTTCTTGCCCAGCCGCCCGTCGGCCACCATCTCCACGAGCAGGGGCGGCGGTGCGAAGCGGTCGCCGTACGCGGCCTGGAGGGTGCGGGCGATGTCCAGCCGCACGTCGAGGCCGACCAGGTCGGTGAGTTCCAACGGCCCGATCGGGTGCCGGTAGCCCAGCACCATCGCCTTGTCGATGTCGGCAGGGCTGGCCACCCCGTCGGCGACCATCCGGATCGCCTCCAGCCCGAGGGTGACCCCGAGCCGTGAGGTGGCGAAGCCGGGCAGGTCGCGTACGACGACGGGGTCCTTGCCCAACCGGCCGGCGAGCGCGACGGCCGCGGCCGTGGTCTCCTCGGCGGTGGCCGGGCCGACCACGATCTCCAGCAGGGCCATCGCCCAGACCGGGTTGAAGAAGTGCAGGCCGAGGAAGCGCTCGGGCGCGTCCAGCCCAGCGGCCAGCTCACCGATGGCGATGCTGGAGGTGTTGCTGCCCAGCAGCGCGGGGCGCAGCGCGGCGGCGTCCCGCAGCACTGCCCGCTTCTCCTCGAGCCGCTCCGGCACCGCCTCCACGATCACCTCGGGGGCGGGAGCGACGTCGGCGAGCGTGGGACGCAGCGTGACCCGCTGCCGGTTCGCGGCGGCCTCGTCGGCGCTCAGCTTCCCGCGCTGCACCGCCCGCTCCCACAGGTCGGCGAGCCGGTTCAGCGCGGAGGCGCCCCGCTCGAGGTCCACCTCGACCAACTCCACGGCGTGACCGGCCCCGGCCGCCACGTACGCGATGCCGAGCCCCATCGTGCCGGCACCGACGACCACGAAACGATCGCTCATCACGCCTCCCTGTCCCGCCTGTCGGCGCGCGGGGTCCCCGCCACGCCGACCGGGGTGTTCCGCCCGCTCCGCTCGCTCATGGTGCGACCCTAGACAGCTCGACGACCCGGCTCATGCGTGGGGGAGCGCGGGATCGGGTACTGACGGCCCGTCAACCGAGGGAAGGACCACCGAGATGAGCCAGGCACCGGAGAGCGTCACTGACGGGCAGACCGTGGAGACCCGGGGCGACGAGCGGGTCGAGCTGCTGCGCGCCGACACCAACAACGACGGCAAGACCGACGTGTGGGTGGTGGACACCGACGGCGACGGCAAGGCGGACCTGTTCCAGTTCGACACCGACGGTGACGGCAAGGTGGACATCACCATGGTCGACATCGACGAGGACGGCCAGCCGGACGAGGTGGTCGACGGCGACGGCGGTCTGCCGCCCGAGCAGCTTCCCCCGACCGTCCAGGTCTGAGCCGTACGACGGCCCCTGTCCTCCGTGATGCGGAGCGCGGGGGCCGTCGCTCAGTCGGCGCGCCGCAGGGTGGCCAGGTAGTAGGGCTTGTCGCGGTCGTCCACATCGGTCAACCGCCAGCCGGTGCCGTGCACCAGCGAGGCGAACTCCTCCGCCGAGCAGACCAGATAGTCGAACCATTCGGTGCTCAGCTCCCGGTAGCGCAACCGGAGCCGGAGCTGACCGCCGAGCCGACCCCGACTGCGGTTGCGCTCGTGATAGCTCGTGTGCACCGGGTCACGGGTGCCGTACGGGTCGGTGCCGTGCGCGATGATCTGCGCCCCCGGTCGGGCCAGCGCGGCGAGCGCGGCCAGGAACACCGGGGCACGCTCCCGCCCCTCGAACAGCCCGAGGTTGTTGCCGAGCAGCAGGAACGTGTCGTAACGCTGCCCGTCCGCGACATGCGTGTCGACGGTGCCGTGCACCAGCTGCCGGACGCCGCGGCGTCGACTCACGGCCAGCGCGCCCGCGGAGGTGTCCAGCCCGGTGACCGGTACGCCGCGCTCCTGGAGCAGCAGGGCGATCCGCCCGGCGCCGGTGCCGACGTCCAGCGTTTCGCCGCGGGCCCGGTCCACCGCGCGGTGGTCGTACGGCTGCCAGTCCTGCGGACCGTCCAGATAGTGGGCCGCCGGCGCGCCGTTGATCAGACCGTCGTCCCGCTCGATGATCTCGATGACCGGCCGGGGCAGGCGCCCACCGACCAGGGGTCGAGGGCCCACCCCGCTGGCCACCGCGAGCGTGTCCCGCAGCAGTTCGCCGACCACGTCACCGATTCGAGGCTCAACCGTCACGACGTTCACGCTATCTGTCCACTCAGCGGCCGGTAGCGGCCGTATCCTGGCGGCGTGACCATGCTGGACCGGCTGTCGGCCGAGAAGTACATCCTGCTCACGACCTTCCGCAAGGACGGTCGGGCGGTGCCGACCCCCGTCTGGGCGGTACGAGATGGCGAGGCGTTGGCTGTCTGGACCCGGGCCGACTCGGGCAAGGTGAAGCGGATCCGCCACAACGGTGAGGTGACTGTGGCCCCGTGCGACGTGCGGGGGCGGCCACACGGGGCGGAGGTGCCAGCCCACGCGACGATCTACGGCAACGGCGACACCGGTCGGGTACGGGACCTGCTCAAGCACAAGTACCGCCTGATCGGTCGACTCAGCCTGCTCGGCAGCCGGCTGCGGCGCGGCGAGGGCGGCACTGTCGGCATCCGGGTGACGCTGGCCGAGACGCGGCGCTGAGACGCAGCGGCGGCGGCCACTGAGGACATGGAAAGGGGCGGCGGATCGAGATCCACCGCCCCTGACCGGAAAACTATTGCCGCTTCAGTCGCCCTGCCGCTGCTGCGGGATCTGACCCTGCAACAGCGCCCTGACCTCCGACTCGCGGTATCGACGGTGGCCACCCAGGGTGCGGATGGCACTGAGCTTGCCAGCCTTTGCCCACCGGGTCACCGTCTTCGGGTCGACACGGAACATCGACGCCACCTCGGCCGGCGTGAGTAGCGGCTCTGGTTCGTGCGTTCGCGATGCCATCGGTCACTCCTCCACATGTATAGACATCGGCCGGGGTCCCGCCGGCCGACGCGTCTCCCATGGTCCGGCTAGTCCCCGATGTCCGACATGGGCCGAACGGATGAAGGTCCCTAGACGGACGGATGAACCATGCCCGATTTTTACGACTTTTACACGGCAGAAAGTACCTTATTCGGACTCATGATCACGGTTCGTGATGCGTCAACTACGAGCACACCTCACCTTGGGAGCGCTCCTCGGGCGATATGCCCCTAGTTGCACCGCTCCAGCAGCTGCACGGCACGCCACCGGGCCACCAACGTGTCGTACGCGGCGGACGCCTCCTCGGCCTCACCGCGCGACAGCCCCGCGAGGCCGGTGGCGACCAACTCGGGCGAGTCGTCCGCGGTGAGGGTCTCGTCGGAGAGCAGGTCGACCAGGCCGCCGTAGTCCAGCTCGACCACCGAACGCGGATGGAACTCCTCCAGCCAGCGCGCCGCCTCCTCCACCGCCTCGGTGATCGGAGCCTCGCCCACCGACTTGCGCAGCACCGACAGCGCCCGTGAGGACCGGCGACGGGCCTTGGAGATCTCGGTCCGGTAGCGCAGCGCCCGCCGGCCCGGCTGGGTGACCAGGTCCCGCTCGGCCGGCTCGAAGAGCACGAACCACCGCAGAGGCACCCCCCAGGTGGCGATCTGCTCGTGCACCCGGGGCACCCCGTGCTCCAGCACCCGGGCCCCGCTGCGCCAGTCGTCGACGACCGCCCTGGCCTGGCCTGCGAGCACCGGCGGCACGAAGGCGTCGGCGAGCACCGAGGGCACCCCGTCCCGAGCGCTGAGCGCCGCCTCAGCGACCCGGATCCGCAGGTTCCACGGGCAGACCAGCAGGCTGTCGTCCGTCTCCAGGACGTACGCCTCCTCCGGCAGGTCCGGCAGCCGGGTCCAGCCCGCGCCCAGCGCCTCGATCACCGCCGTCCGCTGTCGGCCGGGCCCCTCGACCGGGGCCACCGCCCGCCCCTCGGACACGTAGCGGCGCCAGTAGCTCTGCCAGTCCCGGTCGAAGGCGGTCAACGGTTCGTACACGCGCAGGTAAGAAGCGAAGAGCGACGGCACGGCGCGATCCTCCCACGAACCACAGCCGTATGAGGTCAGCGGCCGGACCACGCGCGCCGCAACGTGGGACGGCGGCGGCGCGTCGAGCGTCTCCAGGGCGGCCGATACTAGGCTCGATCTCACCGGCAGCATCCCCGCCGGGGTCCACCAGGTCCGCGTCCCACAAGGACGCACACCACTCCAGGAGCCAACCATGGGCGTATTCGCGAGCACCGACGATCCGGTATCGACCGGTCACGAACAGGTCGTCTTCTGCCAGGACAAGCAGAGCGGCCTGAAGGCGATCATCGGGATCTACTCCACCGCGCTGGGGCCGGCGCTCGGCGGCACCCGCTTCTACCCGTACGCCAGCGAGGACGACGCCCTCGCCGATGTGCTCGACCTGTCCCGTGGGATGGCGTACAAGAACGCGCTCGCCGGGCTGGACCTGGGCGGTGGCAAGGCCGTCATCTGGGGTGATCCCGAGCAGATCAAGAGCGAGGCGCTGCTGCGCGCGTACGGTCGCTTCGTGGAGTCGCTGGGCGGTCGCTACTACACCGCGTGCGACGTCGGCACCTACGTGGCGGACATGGACGTCGTGGCACGGGAGACCCGCTACGTGACCGGACGCAGCGTGGAGCACGGCGGCGCCGGCGACTCGTCGATCCTCACCGCCTGGGGTGTCTTCCAGGGCATGCGGGCCGCCGCCGAGCACGTCTGGGGCACCCCGAGCCTGCGTGGCCGCCGGGTCGGCGTCGCCGGTCTGGGCAAGGTCGGCAAATACCTCACCGGCCACCTGCTGGAGGACGGCGCCGAGGTGGTCGCCACCGACGTCAACCCGAAGGCGCTGGCCTGGGTTCGCAGCAACCACCCGCAGGTCACGCTGATGGACGACGCCAGCGCGCTGGTTGCCGCGGACATCGACGTGTACGCGCCGTGCGCGCTGGGCGGCGCGCTGAACGACGACACCGTGCCGGCGCTGCGCGCCAAGGTGGTGACCGGTGCGGCGAACAACCAGCTCGCCCACCCGGGCATCGAGAAGCTGCTGGCCGACCGGGGCATCCTCTACACGCCGGACTACGTGGTCAACGCCGGCGGTGTGATCCAGGTCGCCGACGAGATCGAGGGCTTCAACTTCGACCGGGCGAAGCTGCGGGCAACCCGGATCTACGACACCACCCGGGAGATCCTGGGCCTGGCCGACGCCGAGGGCGTGCCACCAGCGGTCGCCGCGGACCGGCTGGCCGAGCGCCGGATGGCGGAGGTCGGCCGACTGCGGTCGATCCACCTGCGCTGAGCATTCCCCGGAGGCGGATCGACGGGATCCGCCTCCGGGCCCCCCGTGCCGGCGCGGCTCGGTAGGCTGAGGGCCGGATCGAATTTTGATGCGGTTTGTCCGGCGTCACGGGCGCTAACCGTTCCGCTCCTTACCCGGTACACTGGGTGACGGCCGGATCGACGCGACGCGCAGAGCCGGCTGACGGTAACCCGAGGTGCCGAACGGTGGCATCCCCATGTACCGTAAGAGCCACGAGAGATGCCTGACGTCATCGGGGCCCGCCTTCGGGCTGCCCCGCATTCTGTGCGAGGGGGTCGAGCCATGGGGCGCGGCCGTGCTAAGGCCAAGCAGACAAAGGTGGCCCGGGAGTTGAAGTACCACTCCCCGAACACCGACCTCACCGCCTTGCAGCGCGAACTGGCGGGTGCTGGTAAGTCTGAGCACCACTTCGACGACGACTCTAAAGAGTTCGTCGACGACGATGATGAGGATCACGCGGACGACGATCCGGATCCCTGGGTCCGTCCGGCCCGCTGACCTCTCGACGCAGCTGAGCACGCGGTGATACCCGCGTGCTCACGCACGTCCCGTGCAGGTTCAGCTGCCGACGATCAGGGGCCTGACCCGACCGGAGTTAATCCGGCCGCTCGACAGGCCCCTGTTCACGGCTCCCGTCAGCGCGGGCGGTTGTTCCAGTTGTAGAAGGTCGGGATGTTCTCGAAGTGGTTCCAGGCGCAGACCGCGCTGGCACCATCGCCGCCCGACACCTCCGAGCGCAGCCGCCTGGCGTCCTCCGCCTCCTGCAGCAGCGCGACGAGCGCAGGGGCCGCCTCCCGCACCCGCTCGTTGACTCCGTCATCCGCCTCGCGCTCAGGCCGCCGGTTACTGGTGCTCTCGGGCATGCTCCAACACTCCATCCAATAGGCGGATCTTGCTGTTTCGGCAGTGCTCGGTCTCCGTACCGTCAAAACGCCCCAGCTCGAAGTAGCGGTTGGCCGCGTGGCCACCGCCACAGAAGCCGAAGTAGGGGCAGGACACCCGACAGGCCTCCACCCCGGCCAGGAACTCCCCCACCCACGGGGTCGCCGCCGCTCCGCCGAGAATCTCCGCCAGCGGAGCGTGCAGGACGTTGCCGCTGCTGAAATCGCCGTAGCGCGGGTCGGTGAAGCCCGCCAACTCCGGGGACAGCACGGTCACCGAGCCGTCGTGACCGATGGTCGGGATCGGGTCCAGTTGGCGGGGCAGCACCCCGTCAGCCGAGTTGTCGAGGACCGCCGCGGCGTAGCGCAACGTCCACTCGACCTCGCGGAGGTGGATCCGGGGGTCACGGCGCCACGCCGCGACCAGCTCCGCCCAGAACGCGGTCACCGCCGAGGAGTCGTGGCGGTTGTCCCGGGTGTTGACCCCCTCGGTCTCCTCGATGTTGATGCCCAGCACATCGCAGCCCAGTTCGAGGAAGTAGTCGTACAGCTCGGTGGCGAGCCCCGGGCCCGGCTGGGACACCACGGCCAGGGCGGAGAAGGGCAGACCATGACGGCGCAGCGCCGCGACGCCGCGCAGGATCCGGTCGTACGCCGGCTGGCCGCCCCGGTTGACCCGGTCGCCGTTGCGGGCCCGCGGCCCGTCGACGCTCACGCTCACCCGCATCTCGTGCCGGGCGAAGAAGTCACACCAGTCGTCGTCGATCAGCGTGGCGTTGGTCTGCACGTGATGCTCGACCTCGGGGTCGAACGGCGCCATCAGGTCGGCCAGGTGCTCCCGGCCGGCCGCCAACGGCTCGCCGCCGTGCCACACCACGGAGAACCGGCCGGCCGCCGCCCACGGGTTGACCGCCGCCGCCACCGCCTCGGCCACCGCCACCGACATCCGCTGGTCGGTGGCACGAAACGGCAGGTAGCAGTACGCGCAGTCGAGGTTGCACAGGGTGGTGGGCTGCATGACGACGTACGACGGGACGGTGGAAAGACCCCGCATCCCGCTGAACGACTGTCCCCGAGCAGCCATCGCCCTCCTCCGCCAAGCCTGAGCCCTTCAGGCTAGGTGGCATAGGCCACTCGGGTGAAGCCCTGATCAGGTGCCCGTACGATCACCGGAACGTGATCATCCTCGGGTGTGCTGACCAACCATCTGCACGTTGCCGGTGCCCTCGATGATCTCGCCGGCCTGCCAGGCCTCGACCCCACGGCCGGTCAGCGTGGCCAGCGCCCGGTCGGCGTCCTCGGCCGACACGATCGCGAACATGCCGACACCCATGTTGAAGGTCGACTCCATGTCCTGGTCGTCGATCCGACCCTTCGACTGGATCAGGTCGAAGATCGGCTGCGGCTTCCAGGTGGAGCGGTTGACCACAGCGTCGACGTGCTCGGGCAGAACCCGGACCAGGTTGCCGGGGATGCCGCCACCGGTGATGTGGGACAGCGCCCGCACCTCCGCCTCGGCGATCAGCTTGAGGCAGTCCTTGGCGTAGATCTTGGTCGGGGTGAGCAGCTCCTCACCGAGGGTCCGCTGCCGACCGAAGTCGTCGATCACGATGTCCAGGCGCATCCGGGCCGCGCCGAGCAGCACGTGCCGGACCAGCGAGTAGCCGTTGGAGTGCAGACCGGAGGAGCGCATGGCGATCACCACGTCGCCCACCTCGACCCGGTCCGGGCTGAGGATGTCCGCCTCCTCGACCACGCCGACACCGGTCGCGGAGATGTCGTACTCGTCCGGGCGCAGCACACCGGGGTGCTCGGCGGTCTCCCCGCCCAGCAACGCGCAGCCGGCGTAACGGCAGCCGTCGGCGATGCCCGCCCCGATCTCGGCGACCTTGTCCGGAACGACCTCGCCGGTGGCGATGTAGTCGAGCAGGAACAGCGGCTCGGCGCCGCAGGCCACCAGGTCGTCCACGACCATGGCCACCAGGTCGATGCCGACCGTGTCGTGGATGTCCATCTGCTGAGCGATCACCAGCTTGGTGCCCACACCATCGGTGGAGGACGCCAGGATCGGGCTCTTGTACTTCTTCGTGTCCAGCCGGAACAGGCCAGCGAACCCGCCCAGGTCACCCATCACCTCGGGCCGGCGGGTCTGGCGCACCTTCGACTTGAGCAACTCCACCGCGCGGTCGCCCGCGTCGATCGAGACCCCGGCATCGGCGTACGAGACCGAGCGTTTGCGCGCCTGACGGCCAGCGCCGGCCGTCCAGGGCTGACGGTCGCCGCCGGCGCCGGTCGGGCTGCTTCCTGCGCCGTTGCGCTCGGACACGTGCGTCACGGTTCTCCCCTTTGGTTCTCGGTGCCGCGCCGGCGGTGGCCGGGCCGCGCCGGTTGGTGCTACGGGCGGTTTGCGGTAACGCCACCCGGAGTGGCGACGAACGAGCCGTTGGTGTGCGGGGCCTCCGGCGCCGAGTTGGCGACCCGTCGGCCCACCCCTTCGAGCACGTGCTTGCCGATCAGGTTGCCGGCCGGCAGCTCGATCGGGTACTCCCCATCGAAACACGCCCGACACAGCCTGGTCTTCGGCTGCTCGGTCGCGGCGATCAGGCCAGGAAGCGAGACGTAACCCAGCGTGTCGGCGCCGATGGAGCGCCGGATGCCGTCGTTGTCCAACCCGTTGGCCAGCAGTTCCGCCCGGGTGGCGAAGTCGATGCCGTAGAAACACGGCCAGCTGACCGGTGGCGAGGAGATCCGGACGTGCACCTCCAGCGCCCCCGCCTCACGCAACATCCGCACGATGGCGCGCTGGGTGTTGCCGCGCACGATCGAGTCGTCCACGACCACCAACCGCTTGCCCCGGACGTTCTCCCGCAGCGGGTTGAGCTTGAGCCGGATGCCGAGCTGCCGCAGGGTCTGCGACGGCTGGATGAAGGTGCGCCCCACGTACGGGTTCTTCATCAGGCCGGCGCCGTAGGTGATGCCGGACGCCTCCGCGTAGCCGATCGCGGCCGGGGTGCCCGACTCGGGCACCGGGATCACCAGGTCGGCCTCGACCGGGTGCTCCTTGGCCAACTGCCGGCCGATCTGCACCCGCGCCGAGTGGACGTTGCGCCCGGCGATCGTGGCGTCCGGGCGGGCGATGTAGACGTACTCGAAGAGACAGCCCTTCGGCTCCGGCGCCGCGAACCGGGTGGAGCGCAGGCCGTTCTCGTCGATCGCGATCAGCTCGCCCGGCTCGACCTCGCGCACCACGCTGGCACCGACGATGTCCAGTGCGGCGGTCTCACTGGCCACCACCCAGCCGCGCTCCAGGCGGCCGAGCACCAGCGGGCGGACGCCGTGCGGATCGCGGGCCGCGTAGAGGGTCGACTCGTCCATGAAGACGAAGCTGAACGCGCCACGCAGCTGCGGCAGCACCTCCAGTGCGGCCGCCTCGACCGACAGATCCGGTCGGCTGGCGAGCAGCATCGTCACCAGGGAGGTGTCGTTGGTCGAACCGTCCGCGACGAGGCCGCGCTCGGCGACCTCCTTCTCCAGCTCGGCGGTGTTGACCAGGTTGCCGTTGTGAGCCAGCGCGATGGTCGTGCCGGAGGTGGTCGACCGGATCGTCGGCTGGGCGTTCTCCCAGTTCGATGCGCCGGTGGTGGAGTAGCGGGCGTGCCCGATGGCCAGATGGCCGCGCAGGCTCGCCAGGGTGGGCTCGTCGAAGACCTGGGCCACCAGCCCGAGGTCCTTGTAGACCACCACGCCGGAGCCATCGCTCACCGCGATGCCCGCCGCCTCCTGGCCGCGGTGCTGCAGGGCGTAGAGGCCGAAGTAGGTCAGATTGGCAACCTCTTCGCCGGGGGCCCAGACGCCGAAGACGCCACAGGCATCCTGGGGGCCAGGTCGTTGGGGGTCAAGGTCGTGGCTCAGCCGGCCGTCGCCTCGGGGCACCTACCGCTCCCTCATGCTGGTCTGGACCGGCCGGGCGGGATCACGGGCGGATCCACACTTCTCTGCCGGGACCACTGTCGTCGCCTGACAGTGTACGCGAATCGCCGTCAATACAGATAGTCACGATTCCTGCGCAGGCCGTCACCGTGAGTGGGACTCGGAGATAATTAGAGGGGCAGATACTCCGAGAGATCCGCACGGACACCGCTCATCTGGACGCGACCTTCGGCGACCGCCTCGACCCAGCCGATCCTCCCGGTCGCCAACCGCAACCAGGTGTCGGGAGCCATCTCGACGACGTTTGGTGGGTTTCCCCTGGTGTGTCGAGGTCCGGGTACGCACTGGATCGCCCCGTATGGTGGGACGCGCACCTCCACCGATCGGCCGGGGGCGCGCTCCGCGAGGACGGCCAACAACGACCGGACCGCCTCTCGGAACACCGGCCGTTCGGGCGTACGCCCCTCGTCGAGCGCCAACAACGCCGCCGTCACGGCAGCGGACTTACTGTGCGGAGAGGACACGACGGGACGATACGACCCGCAGGCCAACTACCTGACGCTGGCCCTGGGTCGCGCCGATCCGGTCGGACAAGGCATAGTTGCCGACGGCGTATCTGAACCGTGATGATCCCCGGCCCGGCGCCCCGCCGGTCAGAGGAAGTCAGCCCGGAAGGCGGTGGACGTGTCAACACACCGACGTGCCTGGAAGCAGCGGGCCGGTGTGGTCGTAGCGCTGGTTGCCGGCGCTCTGCTCGCCGTCCCCGCCACACCAGCTATGGCCGCAGATGTCGAAGTTTCCCCCGGCTCCGTCACCGTAAACGCCGGAAGCGATGCCACGGTGACCGTGCGCGTCACTCCCGGTGACAACGACCGGAAGGCGAAGATCGGCCTGTCCGGTCTGCCGTCGGGCGTCAGCTGCGCCAGCGGCTGCGGCGACGTCGATTTCCCCGGTCTGGGCAACCCCCAAGCCAGGTCGGTGCTGGTCAGGATCGCGGCCAACGACAACGCCGGCGACGCGACAGCGACCGTCACGGTGGCCGTCGAGGCCGATTCGGGCCCGGACACCGCCACCGTCGCGCTGACGGTCAAGGGCAAGGCCGCGGCTCCGCCACCGACCAAGCAGACCGTGCAGTCGGTCTCCGGCAAGGTGGTCTCGCAGGCCGACAGCAAGGCCGTGCCCAACGCGGTGGTCATGCTGCTGGACAGCACCGGCAAGACCTTCGACACCACCAGCGACGGCAGCGGCAACTTCCGCTTCACCGGCACCACGGCCAACCCGATCGCACCGGGCCGGATCGACCTGGGTGCGACCTTCGACAACGTCGTGGCCCGGAAGACCATCAACGCCGCCGCCGGGCAGTCCATCACCGGGCAGCGGATCAGCCTCGCGATCAAGGTCGAGGTGACGCCCAGCGCCACGCCGTCAGCCAGCACCGAGGCCACCCCCACCGAGGAGGCGACCGACGAGGGCGCCGAGGACCAGGCCTCCGAGGACGCCAGCCCAGGTGCCGCGGCGAACGCCTCGAACAACGAGGACAGCGGCGGCGGCATGGGTTCTTACCTGATCATTCTGCTCGGCGGTCTTCTCGTGGCCGCCGGCGTCGGCACGATCGTGCTGCTCTGGATGAAGCGCAGGGAGAACGGCGGCGACGACGACGCCCCTGCGGCGGCTGGCGGTGGTCCGGTCCCACCTGCGCGGGGCGGTTTCCGTGGCGCCGAAGCGACCCGGGTGGTCGGCGGACGGCCCGGCGGCGGGGCGGACCCGACCATGGTCGGCGGCGCGGCGCTGAGCGATGCGCCGACGATGATGCACCGCCCGGTGGTCGACGACGTTCCGCCGGATCCGTACGCCGCGCCTGCACAGGCGTACGGCGGTGCGGGCCAGCAGGGCTGGGGCGGCGCCGGTTACGGCGACGAGCCAGCACCGGGCGGGTACGGCGCAGGCGGGTACGGCAACGCGCCCGCCTCGGGTGGCGGCTACGGCAACGCGCCTGCCTCCGGTGGCGGCTACGGCACTCCGGCAGGTCCCGAAGGCGCTTACGGCGCTGGCGCGGCCGGTGACGGCTACGGCGCCGCGCCCGGCTCCGGCGCTGGCTATGGCGGCGCACCGGCCTACGGCAACGCTCCGGCCTCCGGCGGCGGCTACGGCAGCCGTGACTACACCGCGCCGGCCGGGACTGCTGCCTACCCGCCGGCTCCCGCTGGCGGAGCGGCCTACGGCGAACGGTACGACGAGCCGACCGGCCGGTACACCGGCGACAACACCCAGTACCCGGCTCCGGCCGACCCGTACGCGACCGGCGTCTACCAGCCCGAGCAGGGGCAGGGCTACGGCCAGCCGGACCCGGCCCCGTACGGCGGCGGCCGGGCTGCGGAGCCAGCAGGCGGCTACGGCCAGCAGACCAGCGCGTACGACCAGGGCGGCTACGGCCAGCAGACCGGCGGCTACGAGCAGGGCGGCGGCTACGGGCAGGAAGCCCCACAGCGCGGCGGCTACGGGCAGGAAGCCCCACAGCAGCGCGGCGGCGGCTACGACGACCGGGGCTACGACCAGGGCGGCTACGGCAGCAGCCAGCAGGCCGGCGGTTACGAGCAGGGTGGTGGCTACGGCCAGGAGCCCCCGCAGCCCGGCGGCTACGACAACCGGGGCTACGACCAGCAGGGCGGGCGGGCCCGGCCGGACACCCCCCCGCCGACCGAGCGGGGCGGCCGACGCCTCGACTGGCTGGACGACTGATCGGGCGACCTCCCCCGACCTCCAACGACGAGAGCGGCTGCCCGGTCGGGCAGCCGCTCTCTCTGCATGGGAGGGCGTCGCCTCGCCGTAAGCCGGGGTACCAGGGGGCCTGGACCGGGCCTAGTGGAGGTTTATTAATTTAAATCTATCGTTGACAGGGCAGGCCTGTCGTGGAAGAACTGTCTCAAGATCCCCGAGAGACAGGTGTACCCCTTTGTCGGATTCTTCCCCCGTGGTCGACGCAGCACGACCACCGGTTCTCCCCGACCTTCAGCGAGGCAGGG
This sequence comes from Micromonospora sp. MGP-C2, assembly GCF_057766525.1. NCBI lineage: Bacteria > Bacillati > Actinomycetota > Actinomycetes > Micromonosporales > Micromonosporaceae > Micromonospora > Micromonospora sp. MGP-C2. The sequence continues at coordinate 4,466,324 of NZ_JBYMEN010000002.1, read as the reverse complement.
GCCGCCAGCTCCCCCGCCGCCCGCGCGCCCTGCTCGCCGCCGCGACAGCGATCGTCCTGGCGACGTTCAGTGTCCTTGTCCCGGCTTCCCCTGCCGCCGCCGCTAACGGCAACCCACCGACCGCACTTCCGGAAAATGCCACCGAGGCTGACCTGAAGTGGCAGCCGGTCCTCAGCTACGACGGAAACAGCTGCTACAACGTCCCGGCCATCGGGCAGAACGGCAACAATCCCGAGCTGGCCGAGGGCCTCGACGAGAACGGCAACGATAGCTGCCGTGACGAGGCGGACCTGCGAAACACCAACACCTATTCCAGGCAACGGTGCAACTCCGGCTGGTGCGCCTACCTCTACGACTACTACTTCGAGAAGGACTTCGGCACTGGCGGTCACCGCCACGACTGGGAACACGTCGTGGTCTGGGTCCAGGGCGATGAGGCCAAGTACGTGTCGACGTCGGCCCACGGCGGCTACTTTCGCTGGCCGGCCGATTACATTCAATGGGAGGGCAACCACCCCAAGATCGTTTACGACCAGGACGACACATTCACCCACGTCTTCCGCCCAGCCAGAGCGGGCGAACAGCCCCAGAACCACCACCAGGAATGGAAGAGATCACCCCTGATCTCCTACAACGGTCTAGAGGATAGGTATCGCACGGCGCTGTTCGACCATAATTTCGATAAAGCGTCGATTGCGCTCAAAGATCCCAACTTCGCAGGTGACCTCGAAAAGGCAATGCCCAAAAGGGATGTATGCCCCATACCGCCGATCCCCTGCCACGATGAATACAAACCACCCGCCTTCTCGTTCGATTACGACCTCGACGAGGGTTCGCCCGGTACGCCGCCGGGCCCTCCCGTCCCCGGCCCTGCTCCGACCGGCACCGTCAGGGTGATGGTGGTGGGTGATTCGATGAGTCAGGGTGACGAGGGCGACTGGACCTGGCGTTACCGGCTGTCGGAGTGGTTCAGGGAACAGGGCGTGGACGCTGAGTTCGTTGGCCCCTATAAGGGCACCGTGCCGGCCCGGGCACCCGGACGCAAACCGCCAACTCTGCAAGGGCAATTACCCGAGCCTGAGGATAAGTCGACACGTTTCGACGGCAAGTACGACCAGCGAATGAGCTTCGACGATGACGAACACTTCGCGATGTGGGGCCAGCAGGCAGCGGTTGCCAAGAGCCTGATCCAGTACGAGGTGCGGCAGCAGAAGCCTGACCTTATCCTGCTCGGCCTGGGCTTCAACGATCTGGGCTGGTTCGTCAGCGACGCCCAGGGGACCCTGGACAGCACGAAAACGTTGGTCGACGAAGCCCGCAAAGCCAATCCCAACATCAAGCTCGCGATAGCCAACGTTCCGCAACGCACCCTGCTGGGCGGCAACGAACAACTACCCGACAAAACCAATGACTACAACTCCCGGCTGGCCCAGGCGATCCCGACCTGGCACACCGACCAGTCACCAGTGAAGCTAGTCAAGTGGCGCGAAAACTACGAATGCGGACCGACCAGCTGCCCCGCCGGCTACGACGGACTGCACCCCAACGCCAGAGGCGAATACCAAATCGCCCGAGCATTCACCGAAACGCTGCACAACGACTTCGGATACGGCACCAAACCCCTCGACATCCCCACCACCATCCCCAACCGACCCACCCCCACACCCGACGGAGTCACCGCCGGCGAAGGCCCTCAAGGCGTCACCGTCAACTGGAACAAGGTCTTCGGCGCTCACGGATACACCGTCCGCTCCCGGATGGTCGGCACCACCACCTGGAACGAATCCCGCGTACAAGCCAACCGCCACGAAACCCTCTCCGTCAAAGGCCTGACCTGGGAATACCAGGTCCGCACCGACAACGGCGACACCGACGACCAAAAATCCGCCTGGTCACCCACCAGAACCGCGACAGCCAACCCGACAGCACCCCCCGGACCCACCGGAATCATCACCCAGCCCACCGCCACCGGCTTCACCATCACCTGGGGCGTACCCACCAACCCGGGCGCCATCGAACGCTACGAAGTCATCTACTGGGACCAGGACACCCCCAACGCCATCCTCTCCAGCACCGGCATCAAAGGCTTCTCCGCCCGCATCGACAACCTCAAACCCAACCACCGCTACATCATCGCGGTAGCCAGCTGGAACACCACCGGCTCCGGCGTCCCCAACAACGCACGCCCCATCAGGGTCGGCACCACAACCCCCACCGCACCCACCGGCCTACAAATCAACCCCCTCGACGCCAACACCGTCCAACTCACCTGGACCAAAAACGACACAGCCGCCGGCTACCGCGTCTGGACCCGCGACCTCACCAACGGCAGCCCCCTGACCCCAAGCGAACAAACATTCACCGAACCCACCCACGGCATCGCCTACCTAACCTCAGGATTCTGGAACTACGAATACTGCGTCACCTCCATCAACGGCACCCTCGAATCAGCCCGAACCACCTGCCAAACACCCAAACGACCAACCGGCAACTGACCACCACACCCTGACCAACCAAAGCTGAGCCCCGGAACCGAACCACGGCTCCGGGGCTCAGCCCGTTGAACGCCTATGCGGCGGAGAAGACTCCCTGGCTCAGCACCGGGACGACCGCCGACACACCCACCTGGACGGCGACGTCCACGTCCTCGGCGAAACCACTCTCGGTCAGCTCGCGTCCGGAGACGCTGCCGCGTACCGCGGCGGGCACGTCCGGAGTGCTGGCCAGGGCGGCGAGCGCCATGGCCGCCTCCACGGACAGCCCACCCGGCACGCCGGAGAGAGCGTCCAGCACGGAGGCGGCGCCGAGTTGGTCCTCCACCGACGGGCGCAGCGAGCCGTCCGGCCACCGCTCCCCCGAGGCGATCACGCCGATCGGGGCGTCGACTGTGCCGTACCCCTGGCGGCGCAGCCAACGCCCGATGGCGGGTGCGTTGCGCAGACACGCCGCGACCACCGGCAGGCCGGTGGCGCTGGCGGCGGCGCTGATGGCGGAGCCGTTGGGTGAGGGCAGGACTAGGTCCGCCACCACCGGCGCGGTGCTCAGTGCGGCGGGCGACAGCGACCACGGGTGGTCGGCCGTCACCTGCCGGCGGCCCACCGCGGCCACCGCGCCGACCCGCACCGCGTAGTCCGCGGCCTGTTCACCCCAGGGGAACGGGTGCACCCGCATGCCACGGGCGACCGCCACCTCCACCGAGGTGGTGAACGACAGGACGTCCACCACCACCAGTGCCGCGCAGACCCGTCCGAGCTCGGCCGCCCCGGTCAGCCCCCAGTCGAACCGGGCACCGGAACCGGGTTGGCCGTGGACGGCGGCCGCCAACGCCTCAGCGCTCGTCAGGCGACGGCTCGGCGACACCGGGGTCAGACTCGGCGGCGGTGCCCGGCTGCTCCGACTCGATCGGCTCGACGGCACCGGTCTGCGGGACCGGCCCGAACGAGGCGATCGGCTCGGAGACCACCTCCGCGGGATCGACCGGCTCGGCCTCCGCGACCGGCAGCGGGACGGCCTCGACCGCACCCGCCACGCCGGCGGCCGGCGCGGGCACCTCGACGGCGGCGGCACCCCCGAAGAGGCGCGGCAGCGTCTCGGTGTGCGCGGTACGCAGCTCGTCCAGGCTGATCCGGAACTGGCCGTGCACCTCCAGCGCGCCGCCGGACGGGTCGGTGACACCGATCAGCTCGAACGGCACCCCCCGCTCGGCGCAGAGCGCCGCGAACGCCTTGTCGTGGCCCCGCGGCACCGAGACCAGCGCCCGGGTGGCGGACTCACTGAACAGGTAGACGAACGGCATCGAGCCCTCGGCGAACTGCTCCGGCACCGCGACCCGTGCACCGACGCCACGCCGCAGGCAGGACTCGACCAGGCTCTGGGCGAGACCACCGTCAGAGAGGTCGTGCGCGGAGGCCAGGTGACCGACCCGGGCCGCCTCGGCCAGCAGCTCGGCGAGCGCCTTCTCCCGGGCGAGGTTGACCTGCGGCGGGATGCCACCGAGGTGCTCGTGCGTCACCCAGGCCCACTCCGAGCCGGACAGCTCCACGTTCGTCTCGCCGAGCAGGTAGAGCTGGTCGTGGTCGCCACCGGCGCGCGGCACGAAGCCCATCGGCACCCGGTCGGCGACGTTGTCCAGCACGCCCAGCACACCGACCACCGGGGTCGGGTGGATGGCCGCCGCGCCGGTCTGGTTGTAGAAGCTGACGTTGCCGCCGGTCACCGGGATGCCCAGCTCCAGGCAGCCGTCCGCCAGGCCGCGGACGGCCTCGGCGAACTGCCACATGACGCCCGGGTCCTCCGGGGAGCCGAAGTTGAGGCAGTCGGTGACGGCGATCGGCTTCGCGCCGGTCACCGCCACGTTCCGGTACGCCTCGGCCAGGGCCAGCTTGGTGCCGTTGTACGGGTCGAGCCTGGCGTACCGGCCGTTGCCGTCAACCGACAGGGCCACACCCAACCCGGTCCGCTCGTCGATCCGGATCACGCCGCCGTCCTCCGGCTGGGCGAGCACCGTGTTGCCCAGCACGTAGCGGTCGTACTGCTCGGTGACCCAGGTCTTGTCGGCGAGGTTCGGCGACGCGATCATGCGCAGAACGGTCTCCCGCAGTGCCTCCGGGTCGGCCGGGCGGGGCAGCGTCTCGGCCCGGTCGGCCTGGAGCAGGATCAGGTCGGCCGGCTCACGCATCGGCCGGGCGTAAACCGGACCGTCGTCGACCAGCGAACCCGGCGGCACGTCGACGACCAGGTGGTCCTGCCAGGTGATCAGCAGTCGACCCGGGCTGCCGTCCGGCTCCGGTGCGGTGACCTCACCGATCGCGGTGGCGAGAACGCCCCACTTCTCGCAGGTCTTGAGCACCGCGTCGAGCTTCTCCGGCTCGACGACCAGCAGCATCCGCTCCTGCGACTCGCTGGCCAGGATCTCGTGCGGGTCCATCGAGGGCTCGCGCAGCGGCACCCGCTCCAGCCAGACCCGCATGCCGGTGCCGGCCGCGGCGGCGGTCTCGGTGAGCGCGCAGGTCAGGCCGGCGCCGCCGAGGTCCTGAATGCCGACGACCAGTTGGCCGTCGTACAGCTCGAGGCACGCCTCGATCAGCAGCTTCTCGATGAACGGGTCGCCGACCTGCACGGCGGGTCGACGTGCCTCGCTGCCCTCGTCGAAGGTCGCGCTGGCCAGCACCGACACGCCGCCGATGCCGTCCCGGCCGGTCTTGGCGCCCATCAGAACGACAACGTTGCCCGGGCCGGCGGCGGCCTTGTTCTGCAGCCGCTCGACCGGCAACACGCCCAGGCAGAGCGCGTTGAGCAGCGGATTGCCCTGGTAGGAGGGGTCGAAGACCAGCTCACCACCGATGTTGGGCAGGCCGAGGCAGTTGCCGTAGCCGCCAACGCCGGCAACCACGCCGGTGAGCACGCGGGCGGTGTCCGGGTGGTCAGCGGCACCGAAGCGCAGCGGGTCCATCACCGCGATCGGGCGGGCGCCCATGGCGAGGATGTCCCGGACGATGCCGCCGACGCCGGTGGCCGCACCCTGGTACGGCTCGACGAAGCTGGGGTGGTTGTGCGACTCGACCTTGAAGGTCACCGCCAGCTCGTCGGAGATCTGCACGACACCGGCGTTCTCACCGATGCCGGCGAGCATCCGGTCGCTGGGCGGGGCCTTCTCGCCGAACTGGCGCAGGTGCACCTTGCTCGACTTGTAGGAGCAGTGCTCGCTCCACATGATCGAGTACATCGCGAGCTCGGACTGCGTGGGCCGGCGGCCGAGGATCTGCCGGATCCGGTCGTACTCGTCGTCGCGCAGACCAAGCTCGGTGTACGGCTGAAGCTCGCCCGGGGTGCCGTCGGCGCGCGGAACGGTGTCCACGCCCTCGGTCCAGACGGCGGGAGCCGGCTGGGCGGGGGCGGTGGCCGGTGCCACGGGCTGCGCCAGGCTGGGCTCCGCCGGCTGCGACGGAGCGGAGTACGCCTCCGGTGTGTCGCGTACCGGGTCCGGATGGGTGGTCATGACCTCTCCTCGCTGCGCTCGTGCCCGCCAGACCGGCGGTTGAGCAGACCGATGATCGTGTCGCCGGTCACGCCGGCGCCCCCACCAGGTGCTTGAGGACCGACGTGAAGAACCCGAGGCCGTCCAGCGAAGGACCGGTGAGCGCCTCCACCGCGTGCTCGGGGTGCGGCATGATGCCCACCACGTTGCCGGCGGCGTTGGTGATCGCGGCGATGTCGCGCATCGACCCGTTGGGGTTGCCGCCGACGTAACGGGCGACCACCCGACCCTCGGCTTCGAGCTGATCCAGCGTCGCGGTGTCCGCGACGTAGCAGCCCTCGCCGTTCTTGACCGGGATGAGCACCTCCTGGCCGGGCTGGAACGCGTTGGTCCACGCGGTGCCGGCCGACTCGATGCGCAGGACCTGGTCCCGGTTACGGAAGTGCAGGTGCTGGTTGCGGGTGAGCGCGCCGGGCAGCAGGTGCGCCTCGCACAGGATCTGGAAGCCGTTGCAGATGCCGAGCACCGGCAGACCGCCCTGAGCGGCGTCCACGATCGTCTCCATCACCGGGGCGAACCGGGCGATGGCGCCGCAGCGCAGGTAGTCACCGTAGGAGAAGCCACCGGGCAGAACGACCGCGTCGACGCCGTGCAGCTGCGGGTCGCCGTGCCAGAGCCGGACCGGCTCAGCGCCGGCGATCCGGACCGCTCGGGCCGCGTCCCCGTCGTCGAGCGAGCCAGGGAAGGTGACCACACCGACCCGGGCGGTCACGAGCGGGCGTCCGCGGTCTCGTCGGCCTCGACCAGGCGGACGGTGAAGTCCTCGATGACCGGGTTGGCGAGCAGCTTGTCGGCAATCTCCCGAGCGCGGTCCAGGTCCGGTTCACCGGTGAACTCGATCTCGATCCGCCTGCCGATCCGAACCGAGGCGACGTCACCGACGCCGAGCCGGGGCAGCGCGTTTGCGACGGCCTGGCCCTGCGGATCGAGGATCTCGGGCTTGAGCATGACGTCGACGACGACGCGAGGCACTGGGCACTCCTGACTGTGTACGCAGTTGGGTGCCGACCCACAACGGGCGAGCGCAGCCAGCGTACCTGGCAGATACGGCCACGGACGCACCGGCCGGCTGCAGTTCAAGCAGTGATCAACATTACTGGCGCTCTGAGCGGCTCCACAGGCGGGGCAGGTGGCCTCAGCAGGGCATACACGGCGCAACGGGAGGCCGAATCGTTACATCGGCGATCCTCGATCAGGTCCTTGATAACGGCCGGCTCGAGCCCTACTGTACATCGACGTAAGTCGATTCAGGCGGCAGAGGGGACCTCCCGCTGTCGCCCATCCACACCCGGCGACCCCGGGTCCGCCCCGCCCAAGGAGTCCACCCGATGCGCATCCGCCCCCTGCTCGCCGTACTCAGCATCGCGCTGGTCGGCGCCCTCGGCACCGCGTCCGGCGCGTCCGCCGCCCCGCCCGGCCCGCAACCCATCATCGGCGGCACCACCGTCTCGTCCGCCCCCTGGGCGGCGGCGGTCATGAGCAACGGCTCGTTCACCTGCTCCGGCAGCGTGATCTCCCCGCAATGGGTGCTCACCGCCCGGCACTGCATCAGCGGCACCATGTCCGTCCGGGTCGGCAGCGTGTACCGCTCCTCCGGCGGCGTCACCCGTACGGTCAGCGCCACCTACACCCGCAACGACCTCGCCCTCATGCGACTCTCCAGCACCGTCAGCACCTCGACGGTCAGCCTGGCCAGCAGCAACCCGCCCCTCAACTCGACGAACTCGATCTACGGCTGGGGCATGACCTGCTACAGCGGTTGCTCCGCGTCGAGCCAGCTGAAGACCGCCACCGTGCGGGTGACCAGCAACAGCGTCACCGACGCGTACGGCGGGCAGGCGATCCGGAGCACCGAGATCAGCGGCAACGCGTGGCGGGGCGACTCGGGTGGCCCGCAGTTCTACAACGGCCAGCAGGTCGGCGTCGCCTCCACCGCCGACGGGCAGAGCATCCAGAACTACGGCAGCGTTGCGTACAACCGGGCCTGGATCACCTCGGTGGCCGGTGTCTGACGGTTAACGCCCGCTGCGGCGCGGATGGTCGGCGGCGTGCCGGCCGTCCGCGCCGCGTCGTTTTGCAGCATCCGATCAGGTGAACAATGCACCCGATCGGGTCACGCCACTCCTGACAGCATCGGAAACGTGCTGGTCGTGACGACAGAGCAACTGCCCGGCTACGAGATCCGCCAGATTCTCGGTGAGGTGGTGTCATCGATGGCCAGGACGCGCAACCCGTACCGCGAGGGGGTCAAGAACCTGCGCGGTGGCGCGTACGACCCGATGGCTCCGGACAACCTGACCCGGTGGCGCACCGACTCGGTGGCCCGGCTCGGCGAGGAGGCCCTGCGGCTCGGGGCGAACGCGGTGATCGGCATGCGGTTCGACAGCCGGGACTGCGGTGAGATGTGGATGGAGATCTGCGCGTACGGGACGGCCGTGGTCGTCGTGCCCAAGATGCCCGAGGTCATGCCGGCCGACCAGCCAGTGGTCGCCGCGGAGACCGCGGAGGTAGCGGGCTTCACCGAGTCGCCCGGCGGCATCGCCGAACCGGCCAGCGCACCCAACCTCAGAACCGCCGCCGAAACCCCAACCGGCGAATAACCCCACCCCAGGCCCCACCTCAGTCCTGTTAATCATGAAGTTGTTGCCCGCCACATCGGCGTGTCATGGCAATAACTTCATGATCAACGGACGGCAGGGGTGGGGTGGGGTGGGGGTGGGTTTAGAGGATTGGGGGCGGGCTGTAGGTGGCGGCTTCCGGGTGGGTTTCGACCACCTTGGTGATGCGGCTGGTTACCGCTGCCACCTGGGCGGCGGCGGCGCCGACGAAGGCGGAGCGGTCGGCGACCAGGGTGTCGATGTCGGCGCGGGACAGGCCGAGTCGGCCGTCCGCCGCCAGGCGGTCGAACAGGTCGTTCTCCGGCGAGCCCTTTTCGCGCATCGCCAGGGCCACAGCGACCGCGTGCTCCTTGATCACCTCGTGCGCGACCTCGCGGCCGACGCCACGCCGGACCGCCGCCACCAGGATCTTCGTGGTGGCCAGGAACGGCAGGAACCGCTCCAGCTCCCGGTTGATCACCGCCGGGTACGCGCCGAACTCGTCGAGCACTGTCAGGAACGTCTGGAACAGCCCGTCGGCGGCGAAGAACGCGTCCGGCAGGGCCACCCGGCGGACCACCGAGCACGACACGTCGCCCTCGTTCCACTGGTCGCCGGCCAGCTCGCCGACCATCGACAGGTAACCCCGGATGATCACCGCGAAGCCGTTCACCCGCTCCGAAGAGCGGGTGTTCATCTTGTGCGGCATCGCGCTGGAGCCGACCTGGCCCGGCTTGAAGCCCTCGGTCGCCAGCTCCTGACCGACCATCAGTCGGATCGTGGTGGCCAGCGACGACGGCGCGGCGGCGGTCTGGGCCAGTGCGGCCAGCACGTCGAAGTCCAGTGAGCGCGGGTAGACCTGCCCGACGCTGTTCAGTACGCGGGAGAAGCCCAGGTGCTCGGCGACGCGCCGCTCCAGCTCGGCCACCTTGTCGGCGTCGCCGTCGAAGAGGTCCAGCTGGTCGGCGGCAGTGCCGACCGGACCCTTGATCCCCCGCAGCGGGTAGCGGGCGATCAGGTCCTCCAGCCGCTCGTACGCGATCAGCAGCTCCTCCGCCGCCGACGCGAAGCGCTTGCCCAGCGTGGTGGCCTGCGCCGCCACGTTGTGGGAACGGCCGGTCATGACCAGGTCGCTGTGCTCGTACGCGAGGAAGGCGAGCCGGGCCAGGGTGGCCACGACGCGGTCCCGGATCAGCTCCAGCGAGGCGAGCACCTGGAGCTGCTCGACGTTCTCGGTGAGATCCCGAGAGGTCATGCCCTTGTGCACGTGCTCGTGCCCGGCGAGCGCGCTGAACTCCTCGATCCGGGCCTTCACGTCATGCCGGGTGACCCGCTCCCGCTCCGCGATCGAAGCGAGGTCGACCTGGTCGAGCACCCGCTCGTACGCCTCGACCACACCGTCCGGCACCGCGACGCCCAGATCCCGCTGGGCGCGCAGCACGGCGAGCCAGAGCCGCCGCTCCATCCGGACCTTCTCCTCCGGAGACCAGAGGGCGACCAATTCGGGCGAGGCGTACCGGTTGGCCAGCACGTTGGGGATCGTCGTCACGTACCTCATTGTCCCGCACCCACCGGTCGACACCTGGACCGGGCCGGGGCTGTCCGGGGCTGCCGCCGTCAACGCTCCAGGATGGCGGTCACACCCTGACCACCGGCCGCGCAGATGGAGATCAGCCCGCGTCCGCTGCCCCGCTCGGCCAGCAGCTTGGCCAGGGTCGCCACGATCCGCCCGCCGGTGGCGGCGAACGGGTGCCCGGCGGCCAGCGACGAGCCGTTGACGTTGAGCCGGTCGGTGTCGATCGCGCCCAGCGGCGCGTCCAGGCCGAGCCGGTCCTTGCAGAACTCCGGCGACTCCCAGGCGGCGAGGGTGGCCAGCACCTGGGACGCGAACGCCTCGTGGATCTCGTAGTAGTCGAAATCCTGCAACGTCAGACCGGCACGGGCCAGCATCCGGGGCACCGCGTACGCGGGGGCCATCAACAGCCCCTCGTCGCCGTGCACGAAGTCCACCGCTGCCGTCTCCGACCAGCTGAACCAGGCCAGCACCGGCAGGTTGTGCGCGGCCGCCCACTCCTCGCTGGCGAGCAGCACTGTGGATGCCCCGTCGGTGAGCGGTGACGAGTTGCCGGCGGTCATGGTGGCCTGCTCGGCGTCCGGGCCGCGGGTGCCGAAGACCGGCTTGAGCGAGCCGAGCTTCTCCACGCTGGTGTCCGGGCGCAGGTTCGCGTCGCGGGTCAGCCCCAGGTACGGCGTCATCAGGTCGTCGAAGAAACCCCTGTCGTACGCGGCGGCGAGCCGCTGGTGCGAGCGCAGGGCCAGCTCGTCCTGGGATCGCCTGTCGATCTGCCAGCGCACCGCGGTGCGGGCAGCGTGGTCGCCCATGGACAGGCCGGTGCGGGGTTCGGCGTTGCGCGGGATCTCCGGCTTGAACGGCTGGAGTGGGCGCAGCTTCGCCGCGACCTTGAGCCGTTCGCCCAGCGTGCGGGCCGAGTTGAGCTTGAGCAGCGTGCGGCGCATCTCCTCGTTGACCGCGAGCGGCGCGTCGGAGGTGGTGTCGACACCGCCGGCGATGCCCACGTCGAGTTGACCGAGGGCGATCTTGTTGGCGACGAGGATCGCCGCCTCCAGGCCGGTGCCGCAGGCCTGCTGGATGTCGTACGCCGGGGTGTGCGGGTCGAGCCGGGAGCCGAGGACCACCTCGCGGGTGAGGTTGAAGTCGCGGGAGTGCTTGAGCACCGCGCCGGTCACCACCTCACCGACGCGCTGCCCGGCCAGCCCGTACCGGGCGATCAGGCCGTCCAGCGCGGCGCCGAGCAGGTCGGCGTTCGACGCGTCCGCGTAGCGCGAGTTGGAACGGGCGAAGGGGATGCGGTTGCCCCCGATGACCGCGACCCTCCGGATGCTCTGCACGATCCGCCTCCTCGACATGTGTTGCTCGAACCCTACTCGCCAGTAGGCTACGCCCATGACCGACAGGTACGCGAGCTTCGTCCAATCGGCTGCCGGCCGCACGCTGGTCAAGCGCCTCGGGCTGCCCGACCCGCCCCGACTGCGCCGGCACTCTCCCGGCGACCCGCTGCTGCCCGGGCCGGCCCTGCTCGGCACGGCCACCGGCGGCCTGCTCGCCGAGCCAGTCGCCAGGATCCTCACCGCCGCCGGGGTCGAGCTGGCCGACCCGGCCGCCGACACCGCCCCCGGCGACAACCCACGGCGGTACGGCGCACTGCTCTTCGACGCAACCGGGATCATCGACTCGACCGAGCTGCGCCAGCTCTACGACTTCTTCCACCCGCAGGCCCGGGCCATGCTGCCCGGCGGTCGGGTGATCGTGCTGGGCACCCCACCGCAGGAGTGCCCGATGCCCCGCGAGGCGACCGCCCAGCGTGCCCTGGAAGGGCTGGTGCGCAGCATCGGCAAGGAGTTCGGCCGGGGCACCACCGCCCAACTCGTCTACGTGACCCGCGCCGAGAACGGCGTCCTCACCAGCCTCGAGTCGACGCTCCGATTCCTGCTGTCCGGGCGGTCCGCGTACGTCTCGGGTCAGGTGATCCGGGTCGGCGCCGGCGAGGCGACCGCCCCGGCCGACTGGGACCGCCCACTGGACGGGCAGGTCGTGCTGGTCACCGGCGCCGCCCGGGGCATCGGCGCGGCGCTGGCCCGGGTGCTCGCCCGCGACGGCGCACAGGTGGTGGCACTGGACATCCCGGCCGCCGGTGACGCGCTGGCCGCGGTGACGAACGACATCGGCGGTACGGCGGTGCAACTCGACCTGACCGCACCGGACGCACCGACCCGGCTCGCCGATCACCTGGCCGGCCGACACGGCCGGGTCGACGTGGTGGTGCACAACGCCGGCATCACCCGGGACAAGACGCTCGGCCGGATGGACGCCGACCAGTGGGACCAGGTCATCGACGTCAACCTCTCCAGCCAGGAACGGATCAACGACATGCTGCTGGGGCGGGGGCTCATCCCGACCGGCGGGCGAATCGTCTCGGTCTCCTCGATCGCCGGAATCGCCGGCAACCGGGGGCAGACCAACTACGCCACCAGCAAGGCCGGTGTGATCGGCCTGGTCGACTCGCTCGCCCCGGCTCTGCGTGGGCGGGGGATCAGCGTCAACGCGGTGGCCCCCGGCTTCATCGAGACCCGGCTGACCGCGCGTATCCCGCTGGTGGTCCGCGAGGCGGGCCGGCGGATGAACAGCCTGGCCCAGGGCGGGCTTCCGGTGGACGTGGCGGAGACGATCGGCTGGTTGGCCTGGCCGGCCAGCGGTGCGGTCAGCGGAAACGTGGTCCGGGTCTGCGGCCAGAGCCTGCTGGGGGCGTGATGGGCACGCGGAGGCAGCCGGACGACGACCTCTCCCTGCACGAGCTGATCGACGGCCCGACGGAGACACTGTCGGCGGAGATGCGGGCCGCGGCACTCCGGCCGGAGCCCGCCGGCCGTGACCGGGTCGAACTGCCTCGGATGCCGGCGGCCGGGGCGCTCTACCGTCGGGCGTTGCTCGGCGCGCTGCCCGGTCCGGGCGGCGGGCGGCGCGGCCCCGGCGTGCCGGGCGTCGAGTTGGCAGTGGGCGGGGTGAGCGTCGACCGGGCGCATCTGGCCGCCTACGACCGGGTCTGCGGGTTCCGGCTCACCGATCGCCTGCCGGGCACGTTTCCGCACGTCATGGGCTTCCCGCTGACCCTGCGGCTGATGACCGCGACGGGGTTCCCCTTTCCACTGATCGGTCTGGTGCACATCGGCAACCGGATCACCGTGCACCGCCCGATCACCGCCGACGAGACCCTCGACTTCACGACGTACGCGGAGAACCTGCGCCCGCACGACCGGGGGCGGCAGGTGGACGTGGTGCTGGTCGGCTCGGTCGCCGGCGAGAAGGTCTGGGAGGGTGTCTCGACGTACCTGGGTCGGGAGCGCAAGTCTGGCGGGGGCGACCGGAGTGGACACTCCGAGGCGCCGGCCGGCACGTCCCGCTGGCGGGTGGAGCCCCGGGTCGGCACGGAGTACGCGCGGGTGTCCGGGGACCACAACCCGATCCACACGTCCCGGCTCGGAGCGCGGCTCTTCGGCTTCCACCGGCCGATCGCGCACGGCATGTGGAGCAAGGCGCGCTGCCTGGCCGCACTTGAGAACCGGCTGCCGGACGCCTACACCGTCGAGGTCGCCTTCAAGCTTCCCGTCCCGCTTCCGAGCACTGTGAGCTTCGCTCTCCTGCCGGACGGCGGGTTCGCCCTGCACGACTCGCGCGGCCGACCGCACCTGGCAGGTCTGGTGCGCTGACGGGCACCCCTCTTGGCAGGGGCGCTCGCATGCGCTAGGTTGTTCTCACAGCGAGATGTTCTCAGAATGAGAGAGACGCGATGAACGAGCAGGAGTTCCTGGCCGCGTACGACCCCCGGGCCTATCCGTCAGTTGCCGTGACAGTCGACGTGGTGGCGCTGACCATCCGCGACGACGCGCTGCACCTGCTGCTGATCCGGCGCGGCCAGGCACCCTTCGAGGGGCACTGGGCGCTGCCCGGTGGGTTCGTCCAACCCGACGAGGACCTGACCGCTGGCGCCCGGCGCGAGCTGGCCGAGGAGACCGGGCTCGGCGGCGAGGGGCTGCGCCGCGTACACCTGGAGCAGTTGGGCAGCTACGGCGCGCCCGACCGCGACCCGCGGATGCGCGTCGTCTCGATCGCCCACCTCGCGTTCGCCCCCGACCTGCCGGACCCGGCCGCCGGCACCGACGCCGACGAGGCGATCTGGCTGCCGGTGACCGCGCTGACCAGCCGGCAGCTCGCCTTCGACCACGACCGGATCATCGACGACGCGCTGGAACGGGCCCGGTCCAAGCTGGAATACACGCCGCTCGCCACGCGCTTCCTCGCCGCCGAGTTCACGATCAGCGAGCTGCGCGCCGTCTACGAAACGGTGTGGGGTCACCCGCTGCACGCCGGCAACTTCCACCGCAAGGTGCTCTCCGTGCCGGGCTTCGTGGAGAGCACCGGCGCCAGCACCGAGCGCGGTGGCGCCCGCGGCGGCCCCCGCGCCCGGCTCTACCGCGCCGGCGACGCCCGACTGCTGCACCCGGCTCTGCTGCGCCCCGCCCGCGAGGAGACGGTGCGATGAGGACGGCCACGGCCATCGATTTGGTCGCGGCGGCCCGCACCGACGCCGACCTGTTCGGCACGGACCAGCCGGCCCGGCGTTACCGCGAGCTGGTCGCGGCCCTGCACCCCGACCGCCTGCCGGCCGACCCGGCGGTACGCGCCGAGGCAGTCGACGCGTTCATCCACGTCACCACCCGGTGGCAGGCCCGGCAGGTCACCGTTCTCGGCGACTACCGGCTCCGCGCGCCGGCCCACTCGGGTGACCTGGCCGACCTCTACGACGTCGGCGACGGCCGGCTGCTCAAGCTCCCCCGGCGGCCCGCCGACAACGACCTGATGGCCCGTGAGGCACACGCCCTGCACACCATCGCCGAGCGCGGCGACCCGCGCTACCTGCCGTACGTGCCCCGGCTCGTCGACGAGTTCCCGCACCGCGACGCCGCGACCGGCGCCGAACGGCGGATCAACGTGCTCGCCACCGCGCCCGGCCTGCACGACCTCGACGAGGTGCGGCGCGCGTACCCCGACGGGTTGGACGCCCGCGACGTCGCCTGGATGTGGCGGCGGCTGCTGGTGGCGCTCGGCCTGGCCCACAGCGCCGGCATCGTGCACGGCGCGGTCCTGCCGCGACACGTGCTGATCGAGCCGGCCGCCCACGGCGTGGTGCTCATCGACTGGTGCTTCTCCGCCCCGATCGGCGGCACGATCCCGGCAATGGTGCCCGGCCACGACGACGCGTGGTACCCGGAGGAGGTCCCCCGGAAGCGGCAGTGCGGCCCGGGCACCGACATCGCGATGGCCAGCCGCTGCATGAGCTGGCTGATGGGGTCACGCGCGCCCCGCGAACTGCACGCCTTCGCGCAGGGTTGCCGGCAGCGGTCGCTGGACGCCCGACCCGACGACGCCTGGCGCCTGCTGCGCGAATTCGACCAGGTGCTGGACCGGCTCTACGGGCCACGCACCTTCCGACCCTTCACCCTCACCCCCTAAGGAGAGCTGTCATGGGCAGTGGAATCTGGTCCACCGACGTGTACGACGCCGCCGACCGCTACCGCCGGTCCACCGGCAAGAGCGCCTTCTCCTACAGCGACAGCGGGGCGCGCACCGTGCACACCGCGCTCGACCCCCGCGACGGGATGCGCGAGAGCCGCGACTCCGACGAGCACCCCCGGTCGACGCCCGTCGCCGTGCTCTTCGACGTGACCGGCTCGATGCTCAAGGTGCCGCGTGTCCTGCAGACCAAGCTGCCGCAACTGCTCGGGCTGCTGCAACGGCAGGGGTACGCCAGCGACCCGCAGATCATGTTCGGCGCGATCGGCGACGCCACCTGCGACCGGGTGCCGTTGCAGGTGGGCCAGTTCGAGTCGGACAACCGGATGGACGACGACCTCGGCCGGATCGTCCTCGAAGGCGGGGGCGGCGGGCAGATGAGCGAGTCGTACGAGCTGGCCATGTACTTCATGGCCCGGCACACCGCCACCGACAACTGGGAGAAGCGCGGCCGGCGCGGCTACCTGTTCATCATCGGCGACGAGCTGGCGTACCCCCAGGTGAAGGCCCGGGAGGTGGCCCGTCTGATGGGCGACGACCTGACCGAGGACGTGCCGCTGCGGCAGATCTTCGACGAGGTGACCCGCCGCTGGGACACCTACTTCCTGCTCCCCGCCGGCAGCCACTACGCCGGCAACGCCAAGGTGCTCGACTTCTGGCGGGGCCTGCTCGGGCAGAACGCCGTGGTGCTCGACGACCTCGACGCCGTCTGCGAGACCATCGCGCTCACCATCGGCCTCGGCGAGCAGGCCATCGACCTGGACGAGGGCCTGCGCCACCTGGACCACGCCGGTTCCAGCGCCACCGGCACCGTCTCGAAGGCACTGGCCCGCCTCGGCCGGGGACGGCGGGCCGAGGTGTCGACGCTGCCCGCGTTCACCGACACCACCGGTGGGGTGACCCGGCTGTGAGGCACGTGGCGGTGGTCGACCTCGGCTACGGGGACGCCGGCAAGGGCACGGTGGTGGACTGGCTCTGCGCCACCCGGCCCGTGCACACGGTGGTCCGCTTCAACGGGGGCGCGCAGGCGGCGCACAACGTCGTGCTGCGCGACGGGCGGCACCACACGTTCGCGCAGTTCGGCGCCGGCACGTTCCATCCCGGTGTCCGTACGCACCTGTCGCGGCACGTCGTGGTGGATCCGCTGGCGCTGGCCGCCGAGGCCGACCATCTCGCCATGGTCGGGGTGACCGACGCGCTCGACCGACTCACCGTCGACTCCGACGCGCTGCTCGCCACCCCGTACCACCGGGCCGCCAACCAGTCCCGGGAGATCGCCCGGGGAGCCGACCGGCACGGCTCCTGCGGGCTGGGGGTGGGCGAGACCGTTGCGTACGGTCTCGCCCACCCGGACGACGCGCCCCGGGTCGCCGACTGCCGCAGCCCAACGCTGCTGCGTCGCCGGTTGACCGCCCTGCGGGAGCGGCTGACCGCAGAGCTCGGCCCACTGGACGCGCCACCGGTCGAGGACTGCCTGCCCGCGTTCGCCGGGTTCGCTGGGCGGGTCGCGATCGTCGACGGGAGCTGGCTCACCGGGGCGTTGCGCTCGGGGACCTGCGTCTTCGAGGGCGCGCAGGGGGTGCTGCTCGACGAGTGGCACGGCTTCCACCCGTACACGACGTGGAGCACCACCACGTTCGCCAACGCCGACAGTCTGCTCGCCGAGGCGGGCCAGCCCCGCGCGACCAGGATCGGGGTGCTCCGGCTGGTCACCACCCGGCACGGGGCGGGCCCGCTGGTGACCGAGGACCCGACCCTGCCGCTGGCCGATCCACACAACCCGACGAACCCGTGGCAGGGCCGGTTCCGGTTCGGCCACTTCGACGCGGTCGCCCACCGGTACGCCCTCGCCGTGGCCGGTGGGGTCGACGGCCTGGCCCTGACCCACCTCGACCTCGCCGGCCCCGAACTACGGATCTGCCGCCGCTACGACACCACCGACCGGCTCACCCCGGGCCCACCCGGTGGCCTGGACCGGCAGGCCGCGCTCACCGCCCGCCTGCTGCGCTCCCGCCCGCTCTACGACGACCCGCCGACGGACTGGGCGGAGGCGGTGTCCGCAGAGCTGGACGCACCGGTGGTGCTGACCTCGCACGGCCCCACCGCCGACGACAAGACCCCGCACGGTCCGCTGCTCGCCCCGCCCGCCCTGGTCCGCGCGGCCTGACGCCCGGGACCGGAGGAGGTGATCCGCCGACTCGGCCACCGGGCGGGTCGCACCCGGCGAGCATGGGGGCATGGACTCCGCGCTCGACCTGCTCCGACAGCTGGTCACCTCACCATGGGTGTACCTGCTGATCTTCGGGCTCACGGCGGTCGACGCGTTCTTCCCGGCCGTACCCGGCGAGGCGGCCGTCATCACCGCCGCCGTGCTTTCCACCAGCGGCAACCCCAACCTGGCGCCGGTGATCGTCGCCGCCGCCGTGGGCGCCTGCGTCGGCGACCACGTGTCGTACGCCATCGGGCGTGGTGGTGGCGCGAACCGGCTCGCCGGGTTTCCCGACGGCAGCCGCCGACAGGCCAGCTCCGAGTGGGCCCGGCGCGCGCTGAACCGGCGCGGCGGGCTGATCCTGACCACCTCCCGCTACCTGCCGGGCGGCCGGACCGCGGTCACCCTCACCATGGGCGCGGTGCGGTATCCCCGCCGGTCGTTCCTTCTCTACGACGCGATCGCGACGGTCACCTGGGCCCTGTACTGCGGGCTGCTCGGCTACTTCGGTGGGCTGGCCTTCGAGCGCCACCCCGTCAAGGGCGTCCTCGCTGGGATCGGCCTCTCGGTGATCATCACGCTGGGCATCGAGGGCGTCCGGTGGCTGCGGCACCGGGCGCACCGCCGGGCGGCCGCCCGCCACTGACCGGGCCGGACCACCCTGCCACCCGTCACGGCAGGTCAGCGTCGTGCACCAGGATGGCCAGCTGCACACGGTCGCCCGCCTGGAGTTTCGCCAGCGTCCGACCGACGGCCGGCGCCGGTGACCGCGCCGCTGGGTCGGACCCCGGTGCGGTGACCGGTCAGTCGACCGGTGGGCGCCAGGTCGCTCCGTGCAGGAGCTGGGCGGCGCCGAGCCAGGCCACGTTCATCATCCGGGTGGCCGTCTTCTCCGGGTCGGCGTCCGGGTGGTCCGCGAGCCAGTCGGCCAGCGACTCGGTCGCGCCGACCAGGGCGTACGCGACGACTTCCAGGTCGACGGCGGTGATCTCACGGCCCTCGGCTCGCAGCGCGTGGTCGAGCATCCCGGCGACCACCTCGACCAGCCGAGCCCGCATCGCGGCCAGCTCCCCGGCGAACGGCTGCTCGCCCCGGGCCTGCCGGTAGAGCACCGCCCAGCCGTCCCGGTATGCGCCCACGAAGCCGAAGAACGCCCTCAGCCCACGCCAGAGCCGCTCGTCGGCCGGCAGGTCGGGGGCGGCGGCTCCCGCGATGGCCTGCATCATCCGGGTGCCCTCCCGGTGCAGGCAGGCGACGAAGAGCTCCTCCTTGGTGCCGAGGTACGCGTACACCATGGGCTTGGAGATGCCGGCGTCCTCCGCGATCTCGTCCATGCTGGCGGCGTGGAAGCCGCGACGGGAGAAGACCTTCACGGCCGCGTCGAGCATTTGCTGCTCGCGGACGGCGCGTGGCAGGCGCTTGAAGGCGGGGACGGTGGACACCTTGCGAGCATACCTACTCGTGCGTAGGGTTACGCACGAGTAGCCAAATCTTCCGGAAGGCACACCTGATGACTGACTTCGACCCGGCCACCTTCGCCAACGTCGGCCCCAAGGAGTTCGCCCAGCTGGTCAAGTCCACCCCGGACGACAAGATCGCTCAGGTGATGTCCGGTGACATGCGCGACAAGGTCCTGGGCGAGGTGTTCGGCCGGATGCCGTCGCTGTTCCGCGCGGACCGGGCCGGCTCGACCAACGCGGTCATCCACTGGATCATCACCGGTCGCCCCGACGGCGGCAGCGACACCTACGAGGTGGTCATCGCCGACGGCGCGTGCGCCGTGAACGAGACCCCGCAGCACGACCCGAAGCTGAGCCTCACCATGGGGCCGGTCGAGTTCCTGAAGATCGTCTCCGGTGGCGCCAACCCGGTGATGATGTTCATGACCGGCAAGCTGAAGGCAAAGGGCGACCTCGGCCTCGCCGCCAACATCGCCAACCTGTTCGACATCCCCAAGGCCTGACATGGCTGAGTTCTCGCTTGACCTGAATGAGGAACAGCGGGATCTACGCGACTGGGTGCACGGCTTCGCCGCCGAGGTCGTGCGCCCGGCCGCCGCCGAGTGGGACGAGCGCGAGGACACCCCGTGGCCGGTGATCCAGGAAGCCGCCAAGGTCGGCCTCTACGGCTTCGAGTTCCTCGCCACCTGCTGGGCCGACCCGACCGGGCTCTCCCTGCCGATCGCCAGCGAGGAACTCTTCTGGGGTGACGCCGGCATCGGCCTCTCCATCTTCGGCACCTCACTCGCCGTCGCCGCCATCTACGGCGCCGGCACCCCCGACCAGATGGTCGAGTGGGTGCCACAGTGCTTCGGCGACGTCGACTCACCGGCCGTCGCCGCGTTCTGCACCAGCGAACCCGAGGCCGGCTCCGACGTCGGCGCGATGCGCACCCGGGCCGTCTACGACGAGGCCACCGACGAGTGGGTGCTCAACGGCCAGAAGGCGTACGCCACCAACGGTGGGATCGCCGGCGTGCACGTGGTCACCGCCTCCGTCGACCCGACACTCGGCTCCCGAGGCCAGGCGGCGTTCGTCGTACCGCCGGGCACCCCCGGCCTGGCCGCCACCCGCAAGCTGCGCAAACTCGGCCTCCGAGCGTCACACACCGCCGACGTCTTCCTCGACGACGTACGGGTGCCCGGCCGCTGCCTGCTCGGCGGGCGGGACGCCCTGCTGGAACGCCTCGACCGGGCCCGCTCCGGTCAGCGGGTCACCGGACAGGCCGCGATGCGCACGTTCGAGCTGTCCCGACCCACGGTCGGCGCGCAGGCGCTCGGCGTGGCCCGGGCCGCCTACGAGTACGCCCTGGACTACGCGAAGGACCGGGTCCAGTTCGGACGGCCCATCATCGAGAACCAGGCGGTCGCGTTCGCGCTGGCCGACATGCGGATGGAAATCGACGCGGCACGGCTGCTCGTCTGGCGCGCCTCGTGGATGGGCCGCAACAACCGCCCGTTCACCGCGGGCGAGGGCTCGATGTCCAAGCTCAAGGCCGGCGAGGTGGCGGTGTCGGTCACCGAGAAGGCGGTGCAGTTGCTCGGCGGGGCCGGCTTCCTGCGCGACCACCCGGTCGAGCGCTGGTACCGGGACGCCAAGATCTACACCATCTTCGAGGGCACCTCGGAAATCCAACGACTGGTGATCTCCCGGGCGATCTCCGGGATGCAGATCCGCTGACCGCCGTCGGCCCGGCGCCTCCTCAAGGCGGGTCGGGCCGACGGTGGCCCGGACTCCACGATCTGTGCCGTCTTCGTCACCCCGCGCCGACGCCAACTGGGCCTTCAGCCGCCCCCAGTGCATGATCAAGGAAGAAGCCCTGATGGACGGGCAGGCCACTGCCCCGTCCGCGCACCACCCCTAGGAGGTCTGCGGCATGGACCTGCCGTTCACCGTCGCCACCCTGACCCGTCGCGGACTGCTCACCCCCGGCAACCCGGTCCGAGTCGCCGCGCAACTCAACGCCCTGCGTACCTGGGGGTGGAGCCTGGCTGGCGAATTGCGCCAGGCGGCCGCCCGGGATCCCGGCCGGACGGCGGTCGTCGACGAGGACGGCGTCGAGCTGACCTACCACGACCTGCTCGACCGGGCCGAACGGATGGCCAGGTCGATGCGGGCCGGGCACGGCGTGCAGACCGGCGACCGGATCGGCGTGCTCTGCCGCAACCACCACGGGCTGATCGAGACGATCGTCGCCGCCACCCTGCTCGGCGTCGACGCGGTGCTGGTCAACACCGGGCTCTCCGCGGCCCAGCTCGGCACCATCGCCGAGGAGCAACAGCTGCGACTGCTGGTGCACGACGACGAGTTCGCCGAGCGGGTCCTCGGACTCCCCGCCGAGCTGCCGCGGCTCGACGAACGCGCCCGCGAGGAGCTGGTGGCCGGCGCGCTGCCGGGCGAACTGCGCCCGCCGGAGCAGGACGGCCGGATCATCGTGCTCACATCCGGCACCACCGGTACGCCCAAGGGCGCCCGTCGTCGCACGCCGAAAGGCTTCGGCCCACTGGTGTCCATCATCGGCCGCATCCCGCTGCACACCAGGACCCGGGTGATGATCGCCGCACCGATCTTCCACACCTGGGGATTCGCCGCCCTCCAGGTCTGCCTGGCCCTGCGGGCCACCATCGTGCTGCACCGACGCTTTGACCCGGCCGCCACACTCGCCGCCCTGACCGCCAACCGCTGCGACGCGCTGTTCGCCGTACCCGTGATGGTGCAGCGACTGATGGAGGTGCCCCCGCCGGACCCGCGCCCCCCACTCAAGGTCGTCGCCGTCAGCGGCTCCGCCCTGCCCGGCGGACTGGCACCGAAGTTCATGGATGCCTATGGCGACGTCCTGTACAACCTCTACGGCTCCACCGAGGTGTCCTGGGCGTCCATCGCCGGCCCGCAGGACCTGCGCCAGGCACCCACCACCGCCGGTCGGCCGCCGCACGGCACCCGGCTGGAAATGCTCGACGAGGACGGCCAGCCAGTGCCGACCGGACGGGTCGGGCGGATCTTCGTCGGCAACGAGATGCTCTTCGAGGGCTACACCTCCGGCACCAGCCGGGAAACCCGCGACGGTCTGCTCGACACCGGCGACCTCGGCCGGCTCAACGCCGACGGGCTGCTCTTCGTCGACGGACGGGCCGACGACATGATCGTCTCCGGTGGTGAGAACGTCTTCCCCTCCGAAGTGGAGGATCTGCTCGCCCAACTGCCGCAGGTCCGCGAAGTGGCCGTGATCGGCGTACCCGACCCCGAGTACGGCCAGCGTCTGTCCGCGTTCCTCGCCCTGCACCCCGACGAGACGCTCGATCCCGATGCGGTACGCGAGTATGTCCGGCGCTATCTCGCGCGCTTCAGCGTCCCCCGGGACGTGATCTTCGTGAAATACCTGCCCCGAAACGCCACCGGCAAGGTGCTCACCCGCGAACTGCGCCGCTACTTCGGCTGAGGTGCCGCCCAGCCGTCGGCCCGGCGGCTGCTCACCCCGGGATCGTGATCCGGCCGTCGATGGCGGCGGCGGCAATGTCGGTGCGGTGCTGCGAGCCGGCCAACTCCACCCCGTCCACCAGCGCGTACGCGGCGTCCCGCGCGGCGGCCAGGTCGGAGCCGGTGGCCGTACCGCAGAGGACCCTGCCGCCGGCGGAGAGCAACGCGCCGTCGCTGGCCCGGCGGGCGGTGCCCGCGTGGATGATGCCCGGCCGGTCCGCGCCGGTGATGACGTCGCCGGTACGCGGCGCGGCCGGATAGCCAGCGGAGGCGAGCACCACGGTGACAGCGCTGCCGTCCCGCCATCGCAGCGGCGGATGCTCGGCCAGCGTGCCGGTGGCCGACGCGTGCAGCAGCCCGCCCAGCGGGGTCTCCAGCAACGCGAGCACCACCTGGGTCTCCGGGTCACCGAAGCGCGCGTTGAACTCGATCACCCGGGGGCCGGCGGCGGTGATCGCGAGCCCGACGTAGAGCAGACCAGCGAACGGGGTGCCCCGGCGGCGCATCTCCGCGAGCGTCGGGTGGACCACGTCGCGCATGACGTCGTCGACCAGGCCGGGAGGTGCCCAGGCCAGCGGCGCGTACGCCCCCATGCCACCGGTGTTCGGCCCCGTGTCCCCGTCGCCGAGGCGCTTGAAGTCCTGAGCTGGCAGCAGCGGCAGCGCCGCCTCACCGTCGGTCACCACGAAGAGGCTGACCTCCGGGCCGTCGAGGAACTCCTCGACCACGACCCGTCCACACTCGTTCGCGTGGGCCAACGCGGCGGACCGGTCGTCGGTCACCACCACGCCCTTGCCTGCGGCGAGCCCGTCGTCCTTCACCACGTACGGGGCACCGAACTCGTCCAGCGCCCGAGCGGTGCTCTCCTCGTCCGTGCAGACGTACGCCCGAGCGGTCGGTACGCCGGCGGCGGTCATCACGTCCTTGGCGAACGCCTTGGAGCCCTCCAGCTGCGCGGCAGCACCGGATGGACCGAAGACGGCGATCCCCTTGGCGCGGACAGCATCGGCAACCCCGGCGACCAGCGGCGCCTCCGGCCCGATCACCACCAGGTCAGCGGCAGTCTCCACGGCCAGCGCCGCCACGGCGTCCGGATCGGAAGCGTTCACCGTCCGCAGCTCAGCCACCGAGGCGATCCCCGGATTGCCAGGTGCGGCAACAACCGCGGAAACAGCCGGATCCGCCACCAACCCGAGGGCGAGCGCATGCTCCCGCCCACCACCACCAACCAAAAGAACCCGCACGACCGAGATCCTACTGTCCCCCACCCGAACCCCGGTCGACCGCCGTCGATCATGAAGTTATTGCTCACCGTCCCGGCGTGTCTCGGCGATAACTTCATGGTCAACGGCGCCGGGCAGCGGCGATCGCCTGCCGAACCGTCCACGGGATGTAGTCGGGGCGGAGGGTGTCCTGCCAGGTGAAGCGGAGGACGGTCCAGCCGGCATTGACCAGACGGTTCTGCCGGCGGCGGTCGGCGAATGCAGCTTCGGGAACGTCATGCGGACCGCGGCCGTCGGCCTCGGCGATGATCCGGGGCCCACGCCAGCCGAGATCGCCAATGCCGAGCAGATAGCCGTCGTCGTCGCGGACCTCGAGTTGCAACGCGTCTGGCGCAACCCTGCCGTCGACGCAGCGGAGGCGGGCACGCGTCTCGAGCGGCGACTGCGCCCGTCCGTCCGTTTCGCCGAGATAGCCACGCGCGGCGATCGCACCCCGCCGTCCCCGTACGAGGCGCGGGATGGCGAGCAGGTCATTCGGGGCCACGAGGCGCCGGTTCACCGCCGAGTCCAACACGCTGACCGCCGAGTAACGATCAGCCCGCAGACAGAGGTCGGCGAGGGTGCGCAGTGGCTCTGTAGCAGTGATCCCATCCACTCGAACGAGGTGCTCGGGCGGGATGACCAACTGGTGGACCACCACCTGTGGATGTGCGGATCGAACCGGCCGGACGGCCGGGCCCGGCATCGACAGATGAATCAACTCGGTGGCCGGCATTCCGGCCAGTCCGTGCAGCTCAGCCGCTGTTGAGAGCACTGCGGTGGCCGCCGGACCAAAGGAGGCCATCGCCGCTCTGATCCGCGCCCGTCGAGGCACGCCGTCATACAGGTCGGCGTCCACGAGGTAGCTTCCCCGCGCCACGGCGCGCCAGCGCCCGGAGCGGCAGAACCGCTGCACCTCATACGTGCTCAAGCCGGCAGCTCGCGCCTGTTTGATCGTCACGATGCCGTTCCGAGCGGCCGAAATCCGCCGCACAACGTCCAGAGCGTCCACCCAGCCACCCTGGCCGACCAACAAGCCGGGGGCACCCCCCTGTGGACAACCACCGAGCCCCTGTGGATAACCCGCAGCTAGCCCCCGTTGACCATGAAGTTATTGCCATGACACGCCGGGCAGGACAGCAATAACTTCATGATCAACCAAGCAAGGACCCTGGGCGGTTAGGGGAGGAGGGGGTGGAGGACCACGTTTTCGTCTCGGCCTGGGCCTACGCCTACGACGCTCACCTTGGCGTTGCAGAGTTCCTCTACCCGGGCGATGTAGCGGCGGGCATTCTCCGGCAGGTCGGCGGCCGTCCGCGC
The DNA here is from genome assembly GCF_057766525.1 of Micromonospora sp. MGP-C2. Classification (NCBI taxonomy): domain Bacteria; kingdom Bacillati; phylum Actinomycetota; class Actinomycetes; order Micromonosporales; family Micromonosporaceae; genus Micromonospora; species Micromonospora sp. MGP-C2. Next base: position 4,440,773 of record NZ_JBYMEN010000002.1, on the reverse strand, counting down.
CTTGGTGATGTCTTCCCACCAGCCGTCGAGCTCCTCGTAGACGGGCTTGGCGTGGTGGAAGTCCGTCTGGCTCATCGGCATGTCGTCGACCCGGACGCCGTTGATCTCGTAGCCGACGCAGATCGGCACCTTGGGCATGCCGGTGAGCACGTCCAGCTTGGTGATGACCAGGTCGGTGACACCGTTGAGGCGGCAGGCGTACCGGGCCACGACCGCGTCGAACCACCCGCACCGGCGCTCCCGCCCGGTGGTCGTGCCGTACTCCGCGCCGATCTTGCGCAGGTGGTCACCGTTGGCGTCGAACAACTCGGTCGGGAACGGTCCCGCGCCGACCCGGGTGGTGTACGCCTTGCTCACCGCGATGACCTTGCTGATCGCGGTCGGCGGGATGCCGGCACCCACGCAGGCACCACCGGCGGTCGGGTTCGACGAGGTGACGAAGGGGTACGTGCCGTGGTCCATGTCGAGCATGGTGGCCTGGGCACCCTCCAGCAGGACCGTCTCGTCGCGGTCCAGCGCGTCCCAGAGCATCGCCCGGGTCTCCGCGATGTACGGCTTGAGCCGCTCCGCGTACGCCAGGTACTCCTCGACGGTCGCCTCAAGGTCGATCGCCTTGCGGTTGTAGACCTTGAACAGGATCTGGTTCTTCTCGCGCAGCGCGAGTTCCAGCTTCTTGCGCAGGATGCCCGGGTCGAGCAGGTCCTGCAGGCGGATGCCGATCCGGGCGACCTTGTCGCCGTACGCGGGGCCGATGCCCCGGCCGGTGGTGCCGATCCGGGACGAGCCGAGGTAGCGCTCGATCACCCGGTCCAGCGCCCGGTGGTGCGGCATGATCAGGTGCGCGTCACCGGAGATCCGCAGTCGGGACACGTCGACGCCACGCTCGGCCAGGCCGTCGATCTCGGCGAGCAGCACCTTCGGGTCGACCACCACACCGTTGCCGATGACGATCATCGCGTTCGGCGAGAGCGCTCCGGACGGCATCAGGTGCAGCGCGTACTTCTGGCCGTCCGGGGTGATCACCGTGTGGCCGGCGTTGTTGCCGCCGGAGTAGCGCACGACGTAGTCGACCCGCTCACCCAGCAGGTCGGTAACCTTGCCCTTGCCCTCGTCGCCCCACTGAGCGCCGAGGAGCACGATCGCTGGCATCTTTTCCGCCTCCAGAAGGCTCGGGTGCCAGGTGGCGACCGGTTGGCGAGCCCGGGGTGTCAGGTTAACAAGTAATGACGGCGCGGCCGGCAGGGGTCGCGTCGAGAGGCAGGAGGCTCCTTCCGTGTACGACGTGGTGCTGCTCACCCTCGGTTCGGAGCGGGACGCTCCCGGGGGCTGTGGCAGCGGCGGGGCCTGCTGCGGCGGTGCGGCCGAGACCGCCACCGACCCGACGAGCCAGACCGACAACGGCCAGACCGACACCAGCTCGACGAGCCAGACCGAGACCGGCCAGACCGACACCGACCAGGCCGACGCCAGTCAGTCACCCCGGGCTGAGGCCGGCGGTGACACCGAGCGGTGCGCCACCGAGCGGCCACGGGTGCCGGTGCTGGCCTGTGCCGACGCGCTGAACGCCCGAGGCGCCCGGGTGGAGATGGTCACCGCCCGCTCGGACGCGGAGATCGACGCGGTGCTGGCGCGGCTCGACGGGCCGGTCCGCCCGGACGGGCTCACCTGGCCGGACCCGGACGGCAAGACCCGGCTGGTCGTCGCGACGGCCAACGACGGGCAGTTGCGCGCCGTGCTGCGCCGGCTGGTCCGGCGGTACGCCCCGGCGCCGAGCAAGCGCCCCGCGGATCTGCCCGGCAACCGGACTCTGCCCGACCTGCCGCCGGTGGGCGTACTCCCGCTCGACCCGGCCCGTGGCGGCACCCACCGCGACCTGGCCGCGCAGCTCGGGCTGCCCCGTGACCCGGCGGTGGTGGCCGCCGCGGTGTTGGACGGCACGCCGCGCCGACTGGACCTGCTGCGCAACGACGGTGGTTCGGTGACGCTGGACGGTGCGTTGCTCGGTGCCGCCGACGACGCCGGGCGGCCGCTGCACTGGCGGGCTCGGGTGGAGGTCGACGACGCCATCCTCACCGACGGTGACGAGCCGCTGCTGGCCTGCGCGGTCGCCAACGCCGGCGGCTACGCGACGCTCGACGACGTCACGCTGCTGACCGCACCGGACCCGGCCGACGGCCAGGTCGAGGTCGCGGTTGCCGTGCCGGTGGTCGTCCGCTCGGCGTTCGGCCGCAAACGGGTACGCCTCGAAGTTCGGCGGGCCCGTGGCCGGGCGGTTTCGGTGCTGCCCAGGGAGGGGAAGGTGCCGTACCTCGACGATGGTGTCGAGGGCGAGCTGACCCGGAAGCGCTCCTGGTGGGTCGAGCCGGGCGCCTGGGCGGTCTGGTCGATCTGACGTCGACGGCGCGGAGCGGCCGACCTCGGCTGCGCCGCCCGCCCCTCGTGGGCGGATGCGCCTATCCTCGCAGGAGGACTGGGGAGGGCCCTAATGGACGAGAACGCCGACCGGGCGCAGGTGCACGGCCAGCAGCCGGTGCCAGAGCGGGACATCGAACCACTCTGGCCACCGGATCCGACCGACCGGGGCGCGGGGACCGTCGTACCGCCCTGGGCGGCGGTCGCCGAGCAGCGGGGCGCGCCGTCGTCGGCCGCCCCCGGGCCGGTTACGCCGCCGGTGGCGGCCCCGCCGATCAACCGGCCGCCGGTCCCCGGACAGCCCGGAGCTGCCCCGCTGCCGCCACCCTCGCCGTCCGACTACCCGTCGCTGAGCGGTGCCGTTCCGGCGCCCGGGGGTTGGGGCGCTGGCGGCCCGGCCGGCGGAGGGTCGGGCTGGGGGCCGCCGCAGCCGAGTTGGCCACCAGCGGCCGCTCCGACCGCCGCGGCGACGCCGCCCGGTCCACCGGCGACGGGCACGCCGCCGGCGATGGGCACGCCGCCAGCGGGCAACGCTCCGGCGAGCAACGGCGTCCCGGGCGGCACCGGGGTTCCTCCGGCACCGAACACCGCCTTCGGGCCGACGGACAGCCGACCCGAGGGGGCGAGCACCGCAGCCGGCGCGACGCAGGCGCAGCCAGGTGACCGCGGCACGGCCGCCGTCCCCGCCCCGCCGGTCAACCCGGGCGGTGTCGACCTGGACCTGCCGTTCACCCTGGACAACCCCACCGCAGGTGCCCCGTCTACCGGCCGCGCCACCGTGCCACAGCCCACCGGCCGCACCGCCGCGGCAGAGCCCACTGCCGCGGCCCCCGCCCCGGCAGAGCCCACCGGCCGCACCGCCGCGGGCCCCGCCCCGGCAGCTCCGGCGACGCCGGAGTCCGCGACGGCCGGACCAGCGCCGCAGGCTGGCGGGACCGGCGAGGACGGGCCCGCTGGTGGAGCGGCACGGCCGGCCAGCGAGTCGCCGTGGGCGTATCCGCCGCAACGGCCGGCCGGCGCAGCCGCACCGACCCACGACGAGGGCGCCACGGCGACGCCCCCGATCCCGGCCCCGCCGCAGCCGCACTCCGGCGTCCCGCAGGCCGGCCCCGGGCAGGCCGGTCAGTCTGGCCAGGCCGGCCAGGCCGTCCAGGCGTTCAACCCGGCGATTCCCGGTCAGGCCGGCCCGACGCCGATCCCGCCTCCGCCCGACCTGACGCAGTTCAGCAACCTGCCGCCGCAGGTTCCCCAGCAGGCCGCACCGCCCGGGCCGTTCCCGCCGTCCCCTGGCTGGTATCCCCCGCCGTGGCAGCAGGGCCCGCCCGGCGCACCTCCTGGTCAGCCTTACCAGGAGGCCGAGGGGGTGGCCCAGGTGCCGACCACCGGATACCCGGACGCGAGCTGGACGCCGGAGTCCACGGCGGTGCCGACCGCCGAGGACTTCAGCAAGCGTCGACAGGTCCGGCCCGCCGACCCGGTGGCGACCATGGGCGTACGCGCGGTGGTCAACAAGATGGGGCTGCTCCGGCTCTCTCCCGGGCGGCACGAGCAGGAGCTCAAGCGGGACATCGAGATGGTGCGCCGCAACTTCGGCGGGCTGCGGCAGGTGACCGTGGTCAACCCGAAGGGCGGTGCCGGTAAGACGGTGGCCATCCTGCTGCTCGCGATGACGTTCGGTCAGAAGCGCGGTGGCTACGTGCTGGCGTGGGACAACAACGAGACCCAGGGCACCCTGGGGATGCGCGCCCAGCAGGACTTCCACTCCCGCACTGTGCGGGACATGCTGCGTGACCTCGGGCAGTTCCAGGGCGCGCACGGGCGGGTCGGCGACCTGTCGCAGTACGTGCGCTCGCAGGGCGAGGGAATGTTCGACGTCCTGGCCTCGGACGAGTCGGCCACGGGCGGCGAGATGTTGACCGCGGCCGCGTTCGCCGAGATCCGCGAGGTGGTCAGCCGGTTCTACAAACTGATCTTCGTGGACACCGGCAACAACGTGCGGGCGCAGAACTGGCAGGCCTCGATGGACGCCACCGACCAGTTGGTGGTCACCATGTCGGCCCGTAACGACTCGGCGGAGACGGCCGCCCGAATGCTCGACCACCTGGAGCAGAGCGGCCGGCAACGGCTGGTCCGCCAGGCGGTGACTGTGGTGTCGATGCCGCCGTCCCGCAAGGAGATCGACCTGCCGGCCATCCAGGAGCACTTCGCGGCCCGCACCCGGGCGGTGCTGCTGGCCCCGTACGAGCGGCTCATCGACACGGGTGAGCCGATCCGGTACGGCGGGCTCTCCTCGGCCACCCGGGACGCCTGGCTCAAGATCGCCGCCGCGGTCGCCGAAGGGCTGTGAGCCTCCGACGGCCGGCCCGGTGTCGGGCCGGCCGTCGGATCGGGCTCAGTTGCTCGCGAGCGCGTCCGCCGCCGCCGGGTCGCAGTCACGCAGGAACTGGGCGCAGCGGGCTGCCTCGTCGGCCTCGCCGATCTCGTCCGCAGCTCGGGACAGCACGTAGAGGCAGCGGAGGAAGCCCCGGTTGGGCTCGTTCGACCACGGCACCGGGCCGTGCCCCTTCCACCCGCTGCGGCGCAGCTGGTCGAGGCCCCGGTGGTAGCCGGTGCGCGCGTAGGCGTACGCGGTCACGACCTGGCCCTGCGCGAAGGACCGGGCCGCGAGCTCCGCCCAGGCCGCGCTGTAGGTGGGAAAGCCGGCCGCCACGCTGGCGAACGCCTCATCGGTGCCGGCCTCCTCGGCGGCAGCCAGGGCGGCGTCGGCCTCGTTGTTCGCGGGCAGGCGGGTGGCCGGTGGCTCTGGCAAAAGGTTCTGCATCGCCCCATTCAACCCGCTGGACAGGGCGACACGCGAGCGGGTCGGCCGACACGTTCCGCTGAACGGCTGAGGAGTTGGTCACGCCTGCGGCCTATGCCGCTGCCAGGTGTTTTCCACTACAACTAATGGTCCGGAGCCTCCCCAGGAACCGGCAACGCAGGAGCCCGGTGGCCACGACCACCGGGCTCCTGTCGTTTCAACCCGGGCCCGAGGTTTGGCCGCACCCGCTGCGGGGGCAGGATGGCCGGGTGCCGACCCCACCTCCTGCGGACGTCATCGAGCCGCACCTGCACGCGGGCGAGATCCAGACCCGGGACGAGTTCGACCGCCAACTGGCCGCCGGCCGACTGAGCGGGCTGACCGTGCAGGGCCTGCGTCTCGACCTCGCACCGGTGCCCGACCTGACCGGCGTCGACGTCGCCGGCACCCTCTTCGTGGGCTGCCGCTTCGCGTCCCGGGACGTCGGCGCCGACCTGGTCCGACGCGGCGCCAACGTGGTGCCGCCGTTCTCGGGGCTGCCTTACCCGACCCAGCCGACACACCTCTACACCCCGGAGGAACTGGCTGAGGGGTTTGCCGAGGGTGGGTTCACCGGGATGTACGACACCCGGGTGTACGACCACTACCGGGCGCACGGCGGCGCGCTGCCGGACGTCAAGGAGGCGCTGGGTCAGCGGCTGCACGACCACGGCGTGGACAACGCGTTGACCGACGCCACCCGCGCCTGGCTGGCAGGGCACGGGCCGCAGTCGGTGGTGGGCATCATGGGTGGGCACGCGGTGCGGCGCGGCAGTCCCGCGTACCGGATGGCGGCAGTGCTGGGTTGGGAGCTGGCGCGGGCCGACCGCCTGGTGGTGACCGGCGGCGGTCCCGGGGTGATGGAGGCGGCGAACCTCGGCGCCTACCTGGCGGACCGGCCGGCGACCGACGTGACGGCGGCGATCGACCTGCTGGCCACCGCACCGGACTTCACCGACCACCACCTGTACACGGCCACCGCGCTGACGGTCCGGCAGCGGTACGCGAGCGTTCCCCGTCAGCGTGGCGACGACCTGGGCTGGGCGCGAGCCGGTGGACTGGCCATCCCGACCTGGCTGTACGGGCACGAGCCGGCGAACCTGTTCGCCGGGCGGATCGCCAAGTACTTCTCCAACGCGATCCGGGAGGACACCATCCTGCGACTCGCCCGGGGCGGCATCGTCTTCGCGCCGGGGCGGGCGGGCACGGTGCAGGAGGTGTTCCAGGCGGCCACCAAGACCTACTACGGCACCGACGGGGCCAGCGGCGCGTACATCTTCCTGGACCGCGCGTACTGGACGGTGGAGTTGCCGGTGGAGGCGCTGTTGCGTCCGCTGCTGGCCGCGTCCCCGTTCGGTGACCTGTCGGCGACGATCCACCTCACCGACGACGTACGCGAGGCCGTCCGCCTGCTCACCGCCTGAACGACGACGGCCGGCTCCCCCGAGGGGGAGCCGGCCGTCGGTGGTACGTCGTTACTTGGTCATCGTGGTGCCGGTGGAGCGAAGGTGCTCGCACGCCTCGACGACCCGGGCGGCCAGGCCAGCCTCGGCGACCTTGCCCCAGGCACGCGGGTCGTACTGCTTCTTGTTGCCGACCTCGCCGTCGATCTTCAGCACGCCGTCGTAGTTGCGCAGCATGTGGTCCACGACGGGCCGGGTGAAGGCGTACTGGGTGTCGGTGTCGATGTTCATCTTCACCACGCCGTAGTCCAGGGCCTCACGGATCTCGCTCAGCAGGGACCCCGAGCCGCCGTGGAAGACCAGGCTGAGCGGCTTGTCCTTGCCGTACTTGGCGCCGACGGCGTCCTGGATCTGCTTGAGGATCTCCGGACGCAGCTTGACGTTGCCCGGCTTGTAGACGCCGTGCACGTTGCCGAAGGTCAGCGCCGCCATGTAACGGCCCTTCTCGCCCAGGCCGAGCGCCTCGACCATGGCCAGGCCGTCATCGGTGGTGGTGTAGAGCTTGTCGTTGATGGCGTTCTCGACGCCATCCTCCTCGCCACCGACGACACCGACCTCGATCTCAAGGACGATCTTGGCCTTGGCGGCCTCGTCGAGGAGCTGGGCGGCGATCTCCAGGTTCTCCGCGACCGGCACGGCCGAACCGTCCCACATGTGCGACTGGTACAGCGGCTCCTCGCCGCGCTTCACCCGCTCCTGCGAGATGCCCATCAGCGGACGCACGAACCCGTCCAGCTTGTCCTTCGGGCAGTGGTCGGTGTGCAGGGCGATGTTCACCGAGTACTTCTTGGCGACCTCGTGCGCGTACGCGGCGAACGCCACCGCGCCGGTGACCATGTCCTTGATCGACGGGCCGGAGAGGTATTCGGCGCCACCGGTGGAGACCTGGATGATGCCGTCGCTCTCCGCGTCGGCGAAGCCCTTGAGCGCCGCGTTCAGCGTCTGGGAGGAGGTCACGTTGATCGCGGGGTACGCGTACCGGCCAGCCTTGGCGCGGTCCAGCATCTCCGCGTAAGCCTCGGGGGAAGCGATGGGCATGTTGACGCTCCTTACTTACCACTCTCGGCCGTGCTGGCCGCTGTTGTTCATTTGTGCGCCGGACCGCGCTGTCCTCCGCCCGGCAGTATCCCGTAGGTGAGGTGCGCCGGAACAACCGACCCGGGTGTCAGCTGTTCACCGGCGGTCCAGGTTGTCCGGCACGATGACGCTGATCAGCCAGGTGACCACTGTCATCACGATGGCTCCCCAGAACGCGGCCCAGAAACCGTCCACCTGGAACGGCAGGTCGAGCCCGCGGGCGATCCGGTCGGTGAGCAGGAACAGCAGGGCGTTGACCACGAGCGCGAACAGGCCCAGGGTCAGCAGGTAGAACACGCAGCCGACGACCTTGATCAACGGCTTCAGCACGGCGTTGATCACGCCGAAGATCAGCGCCACCACGATCAGGGTGAGCGCGGTGTTGCCACCCGAGCGACCGTGCACGTCGACACCGGGCACGATCAGGGTGGTTATCCACAGAGCGACCGCGGTGATCGCCAGTCGAATGAGGAAGCCCACGGCACCATCCTGGCATCGGGTCGCGTCGTCGAGGGCTGATTCCGCCTACTCCGCTTCCGGGCGCGGCGCCGACGCAACCCGTACGGTGGGTGGGAACCGTGCCCCGAGACCCCGGGAGGGACGATGGGTCAGCCCGACGAGGACTTCATTCCCGGCGACCACCTCGCCCCTGACGAGCGCGACCCCGAGGCCGATTCGGCCGACGCGGTCGAGCAGGCCACGGTGGTCGGCCCCGCCGACGCCGACGGCGAGCCCCAGCGCGGCCTCGAGGTCGACGACTGGGACGCGATGGAGCAGGCCCGGGTGGTCACCGGTGACGAGGACGACTACCGCTGACCCCGTCGCAGGGTCGGCTGTCCGTTGCGACAGACCTGCTCAGCCGTTCGGCTCGTTAGACAGTCATCGATCCGCTAGGTCTGTCGGAGGAGCCGGGGTCTGCCTAGGTTGGACGGGCGCCACCTGTATCCCACGGGAGGACCCCCATGCTCAAGCATTGGCTCCGCTGCCTGGTAGGACTCGGCGCCGCAGGCGCGTTGGTCGCCGCCTCCGCCACCCCGGCCGTCGCCGCTGCCGAAATCGAGCCCTACTTCCAGGACACCACACTGGCCGTCGGCTCGACGAAAACCAACCGCCTGCTCCTGTACGCCGACGAGCCGACGACCCTCAACGACGTCTCCGTGCGGTACGACTACCGCTCCCTCGCCAGCAAGATCACCGTCGCCCCCGCCGATGGGCAGGAGTGCGCGGCACCGGAGCCCGGCGTTCTCGTCTGCGAGGAGCGCTACGGCGTCTCCCTCAGCGAGCTCCCGCCTCGTGGCAGCGGAATCCACCGCGGCGTGACCCAGCGGGTGAACATGGCCGCCACCCAGGACGCGCAGGTCGGCGACTCCGGCGACGTCGTGGTCAGCTTTCAGGCGGCCGGCGGGCAGCGGGGCAGCTACACCTCGCAGGTCCGCATCGGCGAGGGGGTGGACCTGGCCGGCGGGCCGTTCACCGAGCACACCTCCAAGCCGGGCGGAAAGGTCAGCGTGCCGCTGGCCGTGTCCAACGCCGGCAAGAAGACCATCACGGGATTCGTCGCGGTCTTCGACCTCGGCTACTCGATCCGAACCAGGGATCGGTTCAGCAACTGCCTCTACTCGGGCGACCACCTGGAGTCCTGCCGGTTTGACGAGGAGATCCCGGTGGGCGAGGGACTCGCCACCACACTGAATTTCGAACTCGCCAAGGACACCTACGCACCGACCAACCAGTCCGGCTACGCGCAGTTCCTGACGACTGCCGACTTCGAGGACCTGACCCGGGTGCGGGAGGCCGCCGGCGCTCGGGCCGCCACCCGCGGGATCGGCCCGAAGCTGACCCTGGCCGAGGCACCCAGCCGGATGCGGCAGGCCGACCAGACCGACGTCGGCCCGGGCTACGACTACACCGGATGGACCATCAAGGTCACTGGCAGGAACGGCACCGATCTCGCGGCGATCGGCGACACGCTCAGGGGCGGGGCCGGTGCCGTCGTCACGGCAACCGTCGGCTTCCGGAACAACGGCCCCGCGACGCTCGACAAGACGAACGCGGACTGGGAGGCCGCCACCCACACGGTCGTCGAGCTGCCACCGGGCACCACCGCCGTCGAGGTCCCCGGAAACTGCCAGTTGCGGCCAGGCACCCGCACGTACCAGTGCGAGTCGGAGATGCTCCTGATAGCCGGTGAGACCTACACCATCGACTTCCGGCTGCGCATCGACAAGGTCATCCGCAATGCCCGGGGCTCGGTGTGGGTCAACGCGCCGTGCGAGTGCCCCGGCGGCGGCAACTTCGAGGACGACATCAAACCGGCCAACGACCGCGCCACCATCGTGGTCAACCCGGCCCCGGGCGGCGGTGGCGGCGGTGGCGACGGTGGAGGCAGCGGTGGTGGCGGTGGTTCGCTGCCCATCACCGGCACCTCCACCGGGCAGATCGCCGGCCTCGGCGGCTTGCTGCTCGTCGCCGGTGCGGGCGCCTACCTGCTCGCCCGGCGCCGAGCCAGCCGCTTCGTCGCCTGACCCACCCCGCGTGACCAGCGCCCCGCCGTCCCGTACCAGGGTGGCGCGGCGCTGTCGCGGTCCGTGGGGGTCACCTCACTTGATGGGGTTGACCTGCTCCGGGTGCTGCGCCACCCACTGTGCCAACCGGTCCTCGCCCAACGCGGCGAGGAACGCCGGGCCCTGCTTCGGATCCAGCGGCAGCCGCGCCGAGGGGTGCACCGGCGGGCCGACCGGAAGGCTGAGCCCCACCGGGTCGACGCTCTTGAGCTCGGGTAGCACCGCCATCAGCCGGGTCAGCGGCAGGCCGTCGTCGTCGACCGTCATCCCCTTACCGGCCGCGGACAGCAGCGCGGCGAGCCGGGCCGGGTTGGTCAGCACGTCCTGCGCGACAGCCCGCCGGATCAGCGCGGCGACGTAGCGCTGGGCGTTACGGTCCCGGTCGAGCGCACCGGAGGGCAGGTCCCGCCGTTGCCGCAGCAGGTCGACCGAGGCAGCTCCGTCGAGCTGCTGACAACCGGCCGGGAAGGTCCGGCGGGTGTGCCAGGACTTCACCTCCTTCGGGAGGCAGACCTTCACCCCGTCGACCGCGTCGGTGATCCGGCGCAGCCCCGCGAAGGTCAGCACCGCGCCGGCGTCGACGCGTACCCCGGTCAGGTCCGCGACCACCCGGCGGGTGAGGTCGTAGCCGGCGTCCAGGTCGGGCCGGGGCTCGGTGGCACCGGTGAAGAACGCGCTGTTGAGCTTGTCGATCCCCCGTCCGGGGACCGACACTTCCAGGTCGCGCGGCAACGAGATGAGGTACGGCCGGCTCCGGTCGGCCGGGACGTGCACCAGCAGGACGGAGTCCGCCAACCGGTACGGCGGTTCCTCCCCGAAGCCGTCCACGCCGACCAGCAGGACGTTCAGCGACCCGTTCGACGAGCCAGCCGATTGTCCGGACTGGAACGAATCCGATGCCGGCCGGTCGGGGCGCAACTGCGGCACGCCGACGCCGAGCGCCGCGAGCAGGGCGAGCGTGACGCCGGTGGCCTGGAACCGCTGCCGGCGACGACGGCGGGTCGCGGCTATCCGGTCGATCGCGGCCCGCAGCGGACCTGTCGACGGGGTCAACGGCTCGTGCCGGGTGAAGGCGGCACGCAGGTCGTCCTCAAGCATGTTCACGCCTCCACGTACTCGGCCCGGAGCGTGGCGAGGGCCCGGGAGATGGACGAACGTACGGTCCCGACGGCGCAGCCGAGGATGTCGGCGATCTCGGCGTCGGGCAGGTCCTCGTAGTAGCGCAGCACCAGGGCGGCCCGCTGCCGACGCGGCAGCCGGGACAGCCAGGACCAGATCTGGTCCCGGTCCACGGCGGACTGGGCGTGGTCGGTGGTCACCGGCACCGTCGCGTCGGGCTCTCCGCGCAGCAGCACCCGGCGGACCCAGGAGCCGCGCCGCCAGTCGACGTACTGGTTGGTGAGCATCCGGCGCACGTATCGCTCGGGTGAGTCCGCCCGGGCGACCCGACGCCAGTTGAGCTGGACCCGGACCATGGTTTCCTGAACCAGATCCTGGGCCTGATGTGGATCGCCGGTCAGCATCACCGCGTACCGCAGCAGCGGGGCCAGCCGCGTGTCCGCGAACTCCTCGTACGTCACCGCACCTCCCGGGTCTCCTGCCCCTGACGACGGCTGCGGACCCGGGAAACATTGCACCGATCAGTCGAGGCGAGGCGCGGGAGGCGCGCCCGGGTCCACGGCGCGACATCGGTCGAGCCGTTCGGACCCTGCACGCGGGTAATGCGCCGACGGGTGGTGAGGTGCCGGTCCGGCGCGGCCCGAGGCCCGGGCTTCGGTACCCTTTGTGGCCGTGGACACAGCTGAGCAGACCCGCGCTCTCGTGGAGAGCGTCGCCCTGAACCCGCTCGACCCCAAGGAGCTGTTGCAGACCTTCGGGCTGATCGGCGTGTGGGTGATCCTCTTCGCCGAGACCGGCCTGCTGGTGGGCTTCTTCTTCCCCGGCGACTCGCTGCTGTTCCTCGCCGGCGTGGCCTCGTCGCCGGTGGCGGACGCGATCTTCGGCGACGGCACGCGGCTCTCGCTGGTCGGCCTGCTGATCGGTGGGCCGATCTGCGCGATCGTCGGCGCCCAGTTGGGGCACTGGCTCGGCGCCCGGTACGGCCGGCCGATGTTCGAGCGGCCGAACTCCCGACTCTTCAAGAAGGAGTACGTCGAGAAGGCCGAGTACTACTTCCAGAAGTTCGGCCCGGCGAAGGCAGTGGTGCTGGCGCGCTTCATCCCGATCGTCCGGACGTTCCTCAACCCGGTCGCGGGGGCACTCGGCATGCCGGCCCGGCAGTTCCTGCTCTGGAACATCGTCGGTGCGGTGCTCTGGGTGGACGGCATCCTGCTGATCGGCTACCTGCTGGCCGAGCAGATCTACCAGGCCATCGGCGACAAGATCGACCACTACATCCTGCCGGTGGTGGCCCTGATCATCGTGATCTCGGTGCTGCCGATCTTCTTCGAGTTCCTCCGCGACCGGCGCGCCCGCAAGCGCGGCGAGGCGGTTGCGGTAATTGCCGCGGCCAGCGCAGCCGGCGCGGTGGAGGCAGCCCGCGAGGCGTTCGACCACGACGGACACCAGCACGGCCGCCATCGCCCGGAGCACGGCCAGGACCGCTGACGTCCCGGTACGACGACGACGGCCGGCCCCCTGGTGCGGGGGTCGGCCGTCGGCATGTCGGACCCGGCCTCCGGCGGTGCGGCCGGGGACGAGCAGGTGTTACTCACCGATGGTGCCACCCCTGGCTCGCCACCGGACGCCGTCCCGGCGCGGGACGGCGTGCAGTGCCTACGTCAGCGGGCCTTCTTGGTGGCCCGCTTACGCGGCGGGGTCAGCAGGTCGGCGATCGTCGCGATCGCACTCGGGACCAGGCTGTAGTACGCCCAGACACCGCGCTTCTCCCGCTGCAGCAAGCCAGCCTCGGTGAGGATGCGCAGGTGATGACTGACCGTCGGCTGAGAGAGGCCGAGCGGCGCCGTCAGGTCACAGACGCACGCCTCGCCCTCGGGGGCCGACTGGATCAGGCTGAGCAGCCGCAACCGAGCAGGATCAGCAAGGGCCTTGAGGACCCCGGCAAGACGCTCGGCATCGGCACGTTCGATCGGCTCGCCGTTAAGCGGCGAGATCTGAGGCATAGTCATTTCGGCCAACGCAGTTCCCACGTATTCCATCCTTCCACCAGCAGCATCGATCCGCCTGCATATCAGCAGATCCGAATCGGCAAACTTTTACGCCACAAGGCCGAGGTCAGCCAACGTATAGGCCGCCCGGTATGGCAATCCGGCGGCTCGCACCGCGTCGCCGGCGCCTCGATCAACAATAACCGCCACGCCTACAACTTCTGCCCCGGCCTCACGAAGTGCCTCGACAGCGGTCAACACACTTCCGCCTGTCGTGGACGTATCCTCCACCGCCAACACCCGACGGCCGGCCACCTCCGGTCCTTCGATCCGCCGTTGCAGACCGTGGGCCTTGCCCGCCTTGCGCACCACAAAGGCGTCCAGGGCCCGACCGGTCGGAGCGGCGGCATGCAGCATCGAGAGCGCGACAGGATCCGCGCCCAGAGTGAGGCCGCCGACGGCGTCGTACTCCCAGTCGGCGGTGAGGTCGAGCAACACCCGGCCGACCAGAGGAGCGGCCTGGTGATGGAGCGTGACGCGCCGCAGATCCACGTACCAGTCTGCCTCGCGCCCCGAGGAGAGCACGACCCGTCCGTGGACCACAGCCAGGTCGGTAATGAATTTACGCAGGTCGTCGTGGTCCCCCATGGCGATAGAGGTTACTGCGCAAGTCTGAACGCCGTGTGTGGGGTCCACCCTGATCAGCCCGGCGGGGGACCGATGGTTGGCGATGTTCGACTACGCTCAGCAACTGGCCCGATAGCGGCGCGCCAGCACCGCCCCAACGACCTACGGGGCTTGGTGGGCCGGTCGAGGCTCAGTGCTCGTCGCGACCGATCCGGCCGCGGGTGTCCCGCGCGACGGCCTGGAGCAGTCGACGGGGGGCGTGCCGCATGCCGGCGACGACCATCTTGTACTTCCATGCCGGGACGCTGACCATCTTGCCTTTGCGCAGGTCACGCAGGGCTTCGTCGACCACATCCTCGGCGCGGAGCCACAGCCACTCGGGCGTCTTGGACATGTTGATGCCGGCTCGTTGGTGGAACTCGGTGCGGGTGTAGCCGGGGCAGAGAGCCATCACCCGGACGCCGAACGGGCGCGCCGAAAGGCCTACGGACTCGCTGAAGTTGGTGACCCACGCCTTGCTGGCCGAGTAGGTCGAGCCGGGCATCGCCGTGCCGAAACCGGCGACCGAAGAGACATTTATCACTGCCCCATTCCGCCGTACGGTCATCGGTCGCAACGCCGCCAGGGTCAGCCGCATGACCGCGTGCACGTTGAGCCGCAACAGCCGCGCCTCGTCCTCTGCCGTGGAGCGCAGGAACGGTTTGTTGAGGCTGATGCCTGCGTTGTTGACGAGCAGGTGCACGGGGCTGCCGTCGGCGATTCGCCGCTCCACGACCGCGCAGCCGTCGTCGGTGGACAGATCCGCCGGGATCGTCTCCACGAGGCGGCCGTAGGTGGAACCCAGCTCGGTGGCCAGCTCGGTCAGCCGGGCCGCGTCACGAGCGACCAGCACCAGATGCCAGCCGTCGGCGGCCAGCCGCCGGGTGAACGCCGCGCCGATGCCTGCGGTGGCCCCGGTGATCAGGGCCCGGCGCTCGGCAGTCGTGGGGTCGAGCGTCACGGGGTGGTCCTCACCTGGGCGGGTACGGGGGTGCGGGCGGCGGCTGGTGCGGGGTGTGCGGAAACGCCGGTGGTGCGGATGGGACGGTCGGCGCGGTCGAGCGGTGGCGACCGAACCAGGCGTTCGCCGCCGGCAGGGCCAGCAGCGTAGCTACTACAAGGTAACCGAGGCCCTGCGCGACGGAAAGCCCGGCGTTGAGCGGAATCCACCACGACGGGTACGCGTCGCCGATCAGCCCCAGCAACTCGGCGACAGCCTGCTCACCGGAGCCGAGTTGCAGCGGTGCGGCTCGTTCACCGATCAGCACGGCCACGCTGCAACAGCCCGCGAGCAGGCCAAGCCCACTGACCACCCAGGTGGCAACCCGCACGCCGTTGCGACCGGCCAGCAGCCCCAGGGCCAGGCCAGCGAGCACCGGCGCGGAGAGGGCGGCCACCACCGCAGACAGCACCGCGGACGCGCGGAGCAGGGTCACCACGTCGTCGATCTGCTCCGGGCTGGCCGAGGTGTCCCGGGCGGCGGTGCGGAACGTGTCGACCGTCCCGCCCAGCACCACCAGGTCGACCACGGCGTACGCGAGCGCGGCGACCGCCATCACCAGCAGCACGCCCGCAACCATCAGGACGACGGCGGGCCGGCGGGCCGGTGCCGATTCCGGGTACGACACGACGAATCCCTCCGGTAGGCGTCGGGTTGCAACCTACTCGGAGGGATCGTCGGCGTCGTGCTTATCTGTCGATCAACTCGTTGACGGCGGGGTTGACCCGGGACGGTCCGCGGGCGGCGTGTCGTCCGGCCGGTTCGTGCCCGGCGGCGGCGGCGGGTAGCTCGGCTCCCCACTCGACTGCGGGTAGCCCGGCTCACCGGACGACTGCGGGTAACCGGGCTGACCCGGGGCCTGCGGGTAACCGGGCTGACCCGGGGCCTGCGGGTAACCGGGCTGACCCGGGGCCTGGTAGCTGGCGCCCGGGGTCGGCGGCTCCCACGCCGCGGTCGGCTTGCGGAAGAACGCGTTCGCCTTCGGCATCGCCAGCAGGATCAGCGCCGCGAGCAGCGAGATCAGGCTGATCACGCCGAGCAGCAGGCTCACCGCGGTGGCCCAGGAGGGCAGGGCCTCCTCCAACCGGCGCTGGACCTCTTCACTGCTCGGCCCGTTGGCGCCGGTCTCTCCACCGGCGGTGAAACCACCGGCCGCGTTGCTGAGCAGGCCACCACCCACGCAGCAGACCATGATGCCGCCGACGATCCAGGTGGTGATCCGGGCACCGTTGCGGCCCTGGTTGTTGAAGAGGGCCAGAACGCCCAGCACGACCGCGAGCAACAGCACCAGAATGGCGCTGCCGAGGCCGATGGCGTAGAAGACGTCACCCACCTGATCGGCGTTCTCGACGTTGCTGCCCGCGTACGCGTCACGAAGGGCGTCGCGCGTCTTACCGATGGTGCTGAGCGTGATGATCAGACTGATCACCTGGCACGCCAGGAACAGGAAGAGCAGATAGCTGGAAATCGACACAATGGATGGCCGCTGACGGGCCGGCGTGCTCTGGGAATCGACCACGATTCTCCTTCCCTAAGATCGCGCCCACACCGTATCGACAACAAGCCAGTTCGGCATGCCGTGTCGACCCCGCGCGTCCCGCCCGGTTCGGCTCAGTGCTCCTCGGACGTGGGACGGATCGTCAGGTCGGCGGGGTCGAGCAGGTCACCTCGGGCGACCCGCCAACCCTCTTCGCCGTACGCCTCGAAGGAGAGCCGCGCGGCGCCACCCGACTGGTAGTCGTGGTAGCGCATCGTCCCGGCCGACGGCAGCCCGGTCTCCGCGGTGGCGGTGTAGCGGGCCTGCCCTGTCTCGGCCCACGTGTACCGCCGGCCGCCGAGGTCGATGGTCGGGGCCCCCGGGGTGACTGTCGCGCCCGGCTCGGCCGTCCAGAGCACCAGCTCCAGTTCCGGGCCGTCCTCCACGGAGAGCCGGTGACGGGTGCCGGAGTCGTCGTCGAGCAGGTGCTGCACCCAGCTCCAGTCCCCCTCGACCAGGCGGACCGTGCCACTCACCACGTACTCCCGGTCCTGGATCCGCACCCGGTCGCCCAGGGTCAGGCGGAGCGGTCCGTCGTCCGGCGTCCCCGCCGCACGGCCGGGTGGCAGCGTGCCGTCGGGCCGGGCCGCGGCTCGCAGCCGGGCCCGCACGATGATCACAACCACGACCGCCACGAGTACGGCAAGGGCCACCACCAGGTACACCGCTGACCCGCTCACCCGACCACCTCCCCAGGTACGTCGGCGCAGACGGTAACAACCGCAGGCACGATCCGGACCCGTACCGTGACGGACAGCTCAGCTACCGACGGCACCCGTGGTGTCGCCCGGTGTGCACCCTCGCACGTTGATGGCGGATGACTCACGCCGCAGCGAGGCGCTGGGTGGCGTAGTTCCCGATGGTTTCGCGGTCCATCACGCAGCCGACGAAGGTGGTGAACTCGCTCGGGTCGTCGCGCAGCGACGTCCAGGCTGCTCGGGCCGCCGCCGGGTCGATCCGCTCCAGCAGCGTCGCCGCGTACGCCCGGCCGGCGGGTGTGCCGTCGGCGAGCACGCGGTCGAGCTGCCGGCGTACCTCCTCGGGGTGGTCGTCGATGGCGGCCTCGACCCGTTGGTACGCCTCGGTCACCGGCAACAGCTTGCCCGCGATTCCCACCCCGCCAAAGGCGAGCGTGTCAGCCGCCACCAACTCGTCGACGGCCGCGCCCAATTCGCGCTCCCAAGCCTTGCGCATCCCAAACATGCCTCCACCCTTTCCCCGTTCGCACCCACTCCACCCCGTTAGTCAAGAGGTTTGCGCCATGAGCGGACTCTCTCCTGACACAGCCACCGTGTTCAGGCGCCAGATGATGGGGTCAGTAGCCGCGCCACTCCGTGCGGGCGTAGTCGAGGACCCTCGGTTGGAGGAGGGTGCTGGGGGGCACGTTCAGGCGAGCGCGGTCGGCGGGAAAGACCGCCGCCGCCCGCAGCACGCCCGGGTCGAGGAAACGCAGCCGGAGCGCGTCGGCCGGCAGTTCCAGCACCGGCGGAACGGTTCCCGCCGTGGCCAGCAGGAACCCCCAGTCGCCGAAGGACGGCACGTCGACGTGGTACGGCACGGTGGCGAAGCCGGCTTCCCGCACCGACGCATCGATCGACCAGTATGAGCGGGGCGCGAAGTATGGCGAGCCGGACTGCACCACCAGCCGTCCCTGCTCGGCGAGCACCGACCTGATCAACGCGTAGAACTCGACGGTGTAGAGCTTGGCGGTGGCCGTCTCGTCCGGGTCGGGCAGGTCGGCGACCACCACGTCGAAGCGCTCGGCGGCGGTACGCAGCCAGCCGAACGCGTCAGTGTTCAGCACCCGTACGCGAGGGTCGTCGAGCGAGCCGCCGTTGAGAGCCCGCAGCTGCGGCACGGTGCTGGCCAGGGCCACCACCGCCGGGTCGAGGTCGACCACTGTCACCCGGCGGACGTCCGGGTACCGCAGGATCTCCCGGACGGCGAGGCCGTCGCCAGCACCGAGAACCAGGACGTCACCGCGCGGGCCGCGCATCGCCGGATGCACCAGCGCCTCGTGGTAGCGGTACTCGTCGACCGAGCTGAACTGGAGATCGCCGTTGAGGAACAACCGCAGGTCGGTGTCGGCGTGGCCAACCTCCCGCACCGACCGGGTCAGCACGATCTCCTGGTAACGGGAGCGTTCGGCGTACACCACGGGGTCCCGGTAGAGCTGCTGCCGGGCGGTCACCTCGAAGTCGGCGGCGGTCACCCAGGCGTACCCCAGGCAGAGCGCGACCACGACAGAGCCGGCGCCGAGGACGAGCCGGGCCCGGCGGCTCAGCTCCCTCCGGAACACCGTGCAGACCAGGGCGAGACCGGCCACCGCGTTCACCGCGCCGACCACCAGGGCACCCTTGAGCTGGCCGAAGACGGGGATCAACAGGAACGGGAAGGCGAGCCCGCCGAGCAGCGCGCCGACGTAGTCGGCGGCGAACAGGTCGGCCACCGCACTGCCGGCGGCCTGCTCGCGGATGCGCTGCAGCATCACCATCAGCAGTGGAATCTCCGCGCCGATCAGCAGGCCCAGCACGAAGGCGGTGCCGACCAGCGCCGGGCCGTACAGGTCGAGCCAGGCGAAGGCGGCGTAGAGGCCGAGCACGGACAGACCACCGAGCAGGGCCAGGGTCAGTTCGATCACCGCGAACGCGGCCGCGGCCCGGGGCTGCAACGGCTTCGCGACCAGCGCGCCGACCCCCATCGCGAAGACCATCACGCCGAGCACGATCGACGCCTGCCCGACGGTGTCGCCGATCAGGTAGCTGCCGAGCGCGACCAGGGCCAGCTCGTAGACCAGCCCGCAGGCGGCGCAGACGAAGACCGCGAGCAGCACCGCCGCGCGGGCCAGCCGCCAGTGCGGTCGGGCCTCGGTGCCGCTGTCGACCACCGGCGGTGCCCCGGTGCTCATGACCGCCCCGGGTACGGCCGGCCGGCACCGCCCGGTCGCGGACCCCCGGCCATCAGAGGATCGCGGCGGCGATGATCGCGCCGGTGGCCAGGTGCACCACGGCCGACACCCACACGGCGGGGTGCGGCTCCGGGTCGACCAGCAGCTCGCCGAGCCGGCCGGGGGTCACCGCGTCGAGCAGCAGGAACGCGGCGGCCATGATGACCAGGCCGACGATCCCGTACGCCGCCGCGCCGACCAGCCCCAGGGCGAAGTCGTCGTCGCTGGCGACGATCGCCGCGACCACGATGGTGCCGACGCCGAGCAGGTTGGACGCGAGCAGCAGCGCCGCGTTGCGGTTGCGCTCGGTCCAGATCAGTTCGTGAAGCTTGCCAGGGGTGGTCAGGTCGACCAACGCGTAGCCGACGCCCATGAGGACGACGCCGACCGCGCCGAAGGCGAGGGTGGCCAGCAGATCGGTGACGAGGTTCTGCACGGAGGGGCTCCAGGTGAAGGGGTCGGGTGTCGGGCTACTTGCCGGTGCCGGGGCCGCCGCCCCGAACGCTGCTGCCGCGTCCCCAGCCCCAGTACGACCCGACGGTCGAGTGGTAGCGGGGGTGAGCGGTGTCCATGTCCTCGAGCAGGATCACCGAGCCGGCGGCGATCGGCAGGATCACCACCGAGTCGTCGTCGTAGCGCAGGTAGACGCCGCTGCTGTCGGCGTACCGGTCGGACGGCTTCCACGCGTCGGTCAGTTCCTTGGCGACAGTGGTCGGTGACTTGGACGAGGTGTACGCGGTTGCTTGCCGGCCGATGTCCCGGCTGGCCGCTCGCGAATACCTGTCCTGCACGTAGGCGCGCGGGGAGAAGGTGCCGTTGACGAGCGCGAAGGCCGCGACCAGCACGCCGACCACGGCCACCGCCGCGCCCACCACGAACCAGCGTCGGTACGTCATCGCAGTGCCACCACCGTCTCGGTCAGGACCAGCTCATTGGTCTGGGGGTACGCGTGCCAGGTACGCCAGCCGACCGACCCGTGCGGCAGGTCGGTGCGTACGGCCAGCGCGGTGACCGCGTCCGGGTCACCGGGAAAGACTCCGACCAGGGCGTACGGGTCGCCGGCCAGGTCGGCGCGGAGCCCGGCGATCCGAATGTGCAACTCGCCGTCGGCGGGGCGCAGCACGCTGGCGGTGAAGCGGTAGCCGCCCGCCTCGTCATGCAGGGCGCCGGGCAGGTGCGGCGGCCGACCAGGCAGGCAGGCGACCGTCTCGGTGAGTCCGGCCGCATCACCGGGTTCGGCCAGTACGACCTGGTGGGACGCGCCGAGCAGGCGCAGCCGCAGCCGGACCTCCCCGGGCAGCGTGAGGTCGTGGACGTGCAACGCGGGCCGCTCCGGCCCACCGAGTGCCAGGCTCAAGTCGGCGGCGCAGGTGTCGACGTACGGGGCGTGGAGGCTCACCAACACGTCAGCTGGCCTCCGGTCCGGCCTGCGGGTACACCATCACGTCGGCGCGGTGCAACTGCTCGCCCCGGGCGACCTCCCAGCCGGCCTGGCCGTACGCCTCGAAGGAAAGCCGTTCGCCGCCCTGGGACCGGTAGTCGTGGTATCGAAGGGTGCCACTGGGGTCGAGGCCGGTGCTGCCGGTGGCCGTGAAGCGGGCCTGACCGGACTCCTCCGAGGCGTAGCGGCGGCCGGCAAAGTCGAGGGTGGATGCACCCGGGGTGATCGTGGCGGCCGGCTCGGCGGTCCAGAGCACCAGCTCCAGGTCCGGGTCCTCCTCCACGGAGAGCCAGCGCTTGTCGCCCTCGACGGTGTCCAGCAGGTGCTCGGCCCAGCCCCAGCCGCCCTCGTTCAGATGCACCGAGCCCCGGACCGCGTACGACACCCGGCGGATCTCGACGATGTCGCCGGGCTTGAGCCTGCGCGGGTCGCCGCGGAGCGCGTCGCTGTCGGTGTCCCGGAACGGGTCGGCGGGTGCCGCCGGCCGGGCGGCCTTACGGCCCTTGCGTACCGCCACCACCGCCACCACGACCCCGGCGACTCCGATCAGACACCCCAGCGTCGTTACCAGGTACGCCACAGGACCATTCATGCCGACCACCTCCCCAAGTGCGTCGGCGGGAACGGTAACAACCCCGCGCACCTGGGGAAACAAATCATTCTCTGGTGATGCGGCAGCTACGCAGCGTCCCGGTGGAGTGTCGGTGAGGGCGGAGAACGTGTCGGGCCGACCCCGCCTGCGGAGGCGGGATCGGCCCGGGTGCGACGGATCAGGCGGCGGTTACGGAGAGGGTGTTGGTTTCGGTGGCGCGGTCCACCTTCACCGTTTCGCCGTCGCGGATCTGGCCGGACAGGAGCGCCTTGGCAAGCTGGTCGCCGATTGCCGTCTGGATCAGGCGACGCAGCGGGCGAGCGCCGTAGATCGGGTCGTAGCCGTGCTCGGCGAGCCAGTCCCGAGCGGCATCGGTGATCTCCAGGCCGAGCCTGCGGTCGGCCAACCGCCGCCGCATCCGGTCCAACTGGATGTCGACGATCGAACGCAGATCGTCACCCAGCAGCGAGGCGAAGACCACGATGTCGTCCAGCCGGTTGAGGAACTCCGGCTTGAAGTGCGACCGCACCACGGCGAGGACGCCCTCCCGGCGCTGCTCCTCGGCCAGGGTCAGGTCGCTGATCACCGACGACCCGAGGTTGGACGTGAGGACCAGGATGGCGTTGCGGAAGTCCACAGTGCGGCCCTGGCCGTCGGTGAGCCGACCGTCGTCGAGCACTTGGAGCAGCACGTCGAAGACGTCCGGGTGGGCCTTCTCCACCTCGTCCAGCAGGATCACCGAGTACGGCCTGCGGCGCACCGCCTCGGTGAGCTGGCCGCCCTCGGTGTAGCCGACGTAGCCGGGCGGGGCGCCCACCAGGCGGGCGACCGAGTGCTTCTCGCCGTACTCGCTCATGTCGATGCGGACCATCGCCCGCTCGTCGTCGAAGAGGAACTCGGCGAGGGCCTTGGCCAGCTCCGTCTTGCCGACACCCGTGGGGCCGAGGAAGAGGAAGCTGCCGGTCGGGCGATCCGGGTCGGCGATTCCGGCCCGTGCACGACGTACCGCGTCGGAGACCGCGCCGACCGCCTCGGCCTGGCCGACCACCCGGCCGCCCAGAGACTCCTCCATCCGCAGCAGCTTGGCCGTCTCGCCTTCGAGCAGGCGGCCGGCGGGGATGCCGGTCCAGGAGGCGACCACCGCGGCGATGTCGTCCGCGCCGACCTCCTCCTTGAGCATGGCGCCGTCGGCCTGGAGCTGGGCCAGCTCCTCCGCGGCCTGCTTCAGCTCGACCTTGAGGGCGGGGATGCGGCCGTAGCGCAGCTCGGCGGCGCGCTCCAACTCGCCGTCGCGCTCGGCCCGCTCGGCCTCACCGCCGAGGCGCTCCAGCTCCTCCTTCGCGGTGGAGAGCTTGGTGATGTGGCTCTTCTCCGTCTGCCAACGCTCGGAGAGCACAGTGAGCTGCTCGCGCTTGTCGGCCAGCTCCTTGCGCAGCCGCTCCAGCCGCTCGGCGGAGGCGGCGTCCGGCTCCTTGGCCAGCGCCATCTCCTCGATCTCCAACCGGCGGACCGCCCGCTCGATCTCGTCCACCTCGACCGGCCGGGAGTCGATCTCCATCCGGAGCCGGGACGCGGACTCGTCGACCAGGTCGATCGCCTTGTCCGGCAGGAACCGGTCGGTGATGTAGCGGTCCGACAGTGTCGCGGCGGCGACCAGCGCGGCGTCGGTGATCCGTACGCCGTGGTGCACCTCGTAGCGCTCCTTGAGCCCCCGCAGGATGCCGATGGTGTCCTCGATCGTCGGCTCGCCGACCAGCACCGGCTGGAAACGGCGCTCCAGAGCCGGGTCCTTCTCGACGTGCTCGCGGTACTCGTCCAGCGTGGTGGCGCCCACCATCCGCAGCTCACCACGGGCCAGCATCGGCTTGAGCATGTTGCCGGCGTCCATCGAGCCCTCGCCCTTGCCGGCACCGACGACGGTGTGCAGCTCGTCGAGGAAGGTGATGACCTGCCCGTTGGAGTTCTTGATCTCCTCCAGGACGGACTTGAGCCGCTCCTCGAACTGCCCCCGGTACTGCGCACCGGCGACCATCGCGCCCAGGTCGAGCGAGATCAGCTTCTTGTCGCGCAGCGACTCGGGCACGTCACCGGTGACGATCCGCTGGGCCAGCCCCTCGACGATCGCGGTCTTGCCGACGCCGGGCTCACCGATCAGCACCGGGTTGTTCTTCGTACGCCGGGAGAGCACCTGGATGACCCGGCGGATCTCGGAGTCACGGCCGATGACCGGGTCGATCTTGCCGTCCCGGGCGCTGGCGGTGAGGTCGACGCCGTACTTGGTCAGGGCCTGATAGGTCTGCTCCGGGTCGGCGGTGGTGACCCGTCGGTCGCCACCCCGCACGGTCGGGAAGGCCGCGACCAGGGCGTCCTCGGTGGCACCGGCCGTCTTCAGCGCACCGGACACCGCGCCGCCCACCCGGGCCAGGCCGGCGAGCAGGTGCTCGGTGGAGGTGTACTCGTCGCCCAACGGTCGGGCGATCTGCTCGGCGGCGCCGATGGCGTTGACGAACTCCCGAGCCAGGGTCGGCTCGGCGATGCTGGAGCCGCGGGCGGCGGGAAGGCCGTCGACCGCGCGCTGGGCGGCCCGGCGCAGCTCGGTCGGGTCGGCCCCGACGGCGCGCAGCAGACCGGTGGCGGTCGAGCCGTCGGTGTCCAGCAGTGCCAGCAGCAGGTGCCAGGGCTCCACTGTGGCGTGACCACGCTGGTTGGCCAGCGCGACGGCGCCCGTGATGGTTTCGCGGCTCTTGGTGGTGAGTTTTTCGGTGTTCATGGGCTCCCCCGGATCGGCGTTGTCCACTGAGTTGGACACAACCAGAGTTGAGCGTATTCCGCTCAACCTTAGCGCGTGATGCCCATCACTCCCGGCGACGCCACCGCCAGTCGAACTCTCCAGCGGCGGGCGCCGGTCCGGGGAGCGGATCCGAGGCCGGCCCGGTGGACAGACCCGCCAGCAGCACCGCGAGCTGGCGTCGGCGCAACTGCCCGGTGCGCTCCGAATCGGGTACGCGCACCGCAGCGCACGCCTCCAGCAGCAACCCCAGATCCTGCACGACCGCGTCCGGGCGCAGCCGCCCGCTGGCGCGGGCCCGCTCGAACAGGGCGGTGGCCAACTCGTTGGCGCGCGTCGCGTCCCGACCCATCTCCTCGGTCGGAGTGAACATGCCGGCCAGGTGGACGGTGAGCGAGTGCACGTCGGCGTCGACCACCTGGGTCAGGAAGGCGCTGAACGCGGTCCAGTCGTCCGGCTCGGCGAGGGCGGCCTCGGCTGCGGCGACGTACCGGCGCAACCCGTCGTGGCAGAGCTGGCGCAGCAGGTCCTCCTTGCCCGCGTACCTCCGGTAGAGGGCACTGATGCCGACACCCGCGCGTTCGGCGACGGCGGCGATCGGCGCCTTCGGGTCGTCCAGGAAGACCGCGCGGGCGGCTTCGAGGATGACCTCGTCGTTGCGGGCGGCCTGGGCGCGGCGGCCGGCCAGCGTCTTTCCGGGGGGATTCGGCATGACCCCAGACTACCAGTGGAACGGATCATTCCGGTCTGCTACTCTGGTTGCAGAACGAAACATTCCGTTCCGAAGGAGCTTCAGATGACCGGCACCGCGATCCGCCCGTTCCGCGTCGAGATCCCGCAGACCGCCCTCGACGACCTGGCCGACCGGCTGGGCCGCACCATCTGGCCCGCCGACCTGCCCGGCACCGGCGACTCGTACGGGATGAGCAGCGACCGGGTCCACGCCCTCGCCGACCGGTGGCGGGACGGCTTCGACTGGCGCGTCGTCGAGGCCCGCCTGAACGCCCACCCGCAGTTCGTCACCGAGATCGACGGCGAGCAGATCCACTTCCTGCACGTCCGGTCGACCCGACCGGACGCCACCCCGCTGGTGCTCACCCACGGCTGGCCCGGCTCGGTGCTGGAATACCTCGACGTGATCGCCCCGCTCACCGAGCCGACCGACCCGGACACGCCGGCCTTCCACGTGGTCATCCCATCGCTGCCCGGCTTCGGCCTCTCCGGCCCGACCCGCAGCGCCGGGTGGAACCGGCACCGCACGGCCCGCGCCTGGGCCGAGCTGATGAACCGCCTGGGGTACGCCAGCTACGGCGCGGTCGGCAACGACGCCGGCTCGATGGTCGCGCCGGAGCTGGGCCGGATCGACCGGGACCACGTGCTCGGCGTCCACGTCACCCAGCTCTTCTCGTTCCCCTCCGGCGACCCGGCCGAGTTCGCCGGGCTGTCCGAGGCGGATCAGGCGGCGCTCCAGCACCTCCAGTGGTTCTACGAGAACAAGTTCTCCTTCAACCAGGTGCACAGCCAGCAGCCACAGACCCTGGCGTTCGCGCTGGCCGACTCCCCGGTCGGGCTGCTCGCCTGGAACGCGCAACTCTTCGACGAGAGCCTGGACGCGGACTTCATCCTGGCCAACGTGGCGCTCTACTGGTTCACCGGCACGGCCGCGTCGGCGATCCGGTTCTACTGGGAGGACGCGCACGTCGAGGAGTCACCGACCGGGCCGACCACCGCGCCGACCGCGCTGGCCATGTTCCCCGGCGACTTCCAGTCCATCCGCCGCTTCGCCGATCGGGACCACGCGAACATCGTCCGGTGGAGCGCGTACGACAACGACGTCGACGGCCGCGGTGACGTCGGCGGTCACTACGCCGCCCACCAGGCCACCGAGGTTCTGGTCGCCGACATCCGCGAGTTCTTCGCCAGCCTCCGCTGACGACGACGAGCCCGGTGCCCGCGCCCGCTCCACCGGGGGCGGGCACCCGCCCCTCTGCGTGCCTCGGCCCTGTTGGACGTGTCGGGGCTGGTCGGAGGGCCGAGGGCTTCCAAGATCTGCGTTCTGTTCACGAGGCGGTAGCCTTGGTGGGTGCGAGTACGTGTCGAGCAGACCGCCTTACCCGGGATCGGGGTACGCCACGATCTGGTGACGGAGTCAGGACGCCGTTTGGGCGTCGTCTCCCACCGCAATGGCCGCCGTGATCTCGTTCTCTACGACCCCGACGATCCCGACGCCTGCCAGTCGGACATCCCGCTGACCGACGACGAGGCTGAGGCCCTGGCCGACATCCTCGGCGCGTCGCTGATGCTCGGCCAGCTCTCCGGGCTGCGTGAGCAGGCGGCCGGTCTGCTCACCGAGCAGATCGCCATCACGGCCGGGTCGCCGTACGTCAACCGGAAGCTCGGCGACACCAAGGCGCGTACCCGCACGAGCGCCTCCATCGTGGCGGTGCTTCGCGAAGGCGAAGTCATCGTCTCGCCACTTCCCTCCTTCCGCTTCGCGGCCGGCGACGTGGTGGTCGTTGTCGGGACCCGACGGGGTCTCGACGGCGTGTCCGCCATCCTCGCCGACAGTGACCCGGACGGCTGAGGCGGATGCACGATTCCACCACTCTGCTCGTCGAAGTCGGCGCGCTGCTGCTGCTGCTTGGCGTCCTCGGTCGGCTCAGCCGCCGGGTAGGCCTGTCCCCCATCCCTCTCTACCTGTTCGCCGGGCTGGCGTTCGGGCACGGCGGGCTGCTTCCGCTCGCCGCCAGCGAGGAGTTCTTCGCGGTCGGCGCCGAGATCGGCGTCATCCTGCTGCTGGTGATGCTCGGCCTTGAATATTCGGCCAACGAGCTGGTCGGCAACCTCCGATCGGCGGCCCCGGCTGGGCTGATAGACGGCGTCTTCAACGCGCTGCCCGGCGCGGCGTTCGCCCTGCTGCTCGGTTGGGACTGGGTGGCCGCCCTGGTGCTCGGCGGCATCACCTGGGTCTCCTCCTCCGGCGTGATCGCCAAGGTCCTCGCCGACCTGGGACGACTCGGTAACCGGGAAACCCCGGTGATCCTCTCGGTCCTCGTGATCGAGGACCTGGCGATGGCGCTGTACCTGCCGCTGGTCACCGCCGTGCTGGCCGGCACCGGTCTGCTCGGCGGCGGCATCGCACTCGCCGTCGCGGTGGGCACGGTGCTGCTGGTGCTGGTGGTCGCCATCCGGTACGGCCACCTCATCTCGTCCGCCCTGTCCGCGAAGGACCCGGAGGCGCTGCTGCTCGGCGTACTCGGTCTGACCCTGCTGATCGCCGGGCTCGCGGCGAAGCTGCAGGTGTCGGCGGCGGTCGGCGCGTTCCTCGTCGGCATCGCGCTCTCCGGCCCGGTGGCGCACCACGCGACCGAGTTGCTTTCCCCCCTGCGGGACCTGTTCGCCGCTGTGTTCTTCGTCTTCTTCGGCCTGGTCACCGACCCACGGGACATCCCGCCGGTGCTGTTGCCGGCGCTCGCGTTGGCCGTGGTCACCATGGCGACGAAGACGCTCACCGGCTACCTCGCGGCGCGTCGGGTGGGCATCGCGGAACCCGGCCGATGGCGGGCCGGCCTCGCACTCGTACCCCGAGGTGAGTTCTCCATCGTCATCGCCGGGCTCGCGGTGGCCGCCGGGAGCGTCGAGCCACAGTTGGCGGCGCTGGCCGCGACGTACGTCCTGATCACCGTGGTGACCGGGCCGATCCTCGCCCGGCTGCCGGACTTCCCGTGGTTCAAGCGGTGGCTGCGCACCCGCGCGGCGGCCCAGCGGGCGGCACCGGTCCCGATCCACGACTGACCGCGCAGCCCCGACCCCAACGGTTGCTGAATTGCTCCCCACGGGGACTACCGCAGCACTCGACGGCAGGTTACCGTTTCGCCCCAGCAGCCAGGGTCCGCAGGCAGCGCAGCCAAACGCGGGCGAGAGCGGAAGGTTGGCCGGTGAGCGTGCAGGAATCGACGTTCCACGGCTTCGCCAACCCCGTCGACCCGAGTCCGGCGGAGTTGCGAGCTTGGGCGTACCAGCCTGATTCTGTGCCGTTGGCTTCGATGCCGCCCGACTGGGACCTGCTGGTCTCCGGCGATCGACTGGTGTTGACGCTCTTCGAGCTGGCGATGGACCCGTCCTGCCCGGCGCGGCGGTTCGCGTTGCACTGCCTCTACATCTACGCGGCCGACGGCATCCGGACGAACTTCCGCGCCCACCCGAAGCGTCGCTTCCGCAAGCTCGTCGAACAGGCCGAGCGTGAGGGCGACGAGCTGATGAAGATCTGGGCGCACAACGGCCGGGTGCTGCTCGCCCGACCGGATCTCTTCGTCTACCGGGACTGGTGCGAGGGCGGCCTGGTCCGCGAGAACCGCCGCCTCGGCTGAGGTCGGTTCAGTACGACGGCGAACGGGCCGGGACCCCCGCCCTGGCGTCACCGCGTCCCGGCCCGCACTCAGCGACGCGAACGGGCTGCGACCCCCGCCCTGGCGTCACCGCGTCCCGGCCCGCACTCAGCGACGCGAACGGGCCGGGACCCCCCGTGGGTCCCGGCCCGCACGTCGGTCACCGGTCAGTCCTGCTGCCGTTCCGTCTCGGCTCGGTCCTTCTCGCCGCCGTGGTCGTCCCGGCCGGCGAACCGCCCTCCGACGACCCGGTCCCGGTAGGTTCCCTCGGTCACCTTGTCGAACTTCTTGCGGACGGTCTCGGCCAGCTCTTCCAACCGGTCTTCCGCCTGCTGGGCAACCTTCTTCGCCGGCTCCGCCATCGCTCCCCCTCGCCATGCCGGTAGGTCCGTATTAAGCCGATTGGACCGTATTGACAGGCTAACCGAAGCGGCCCGGACCGCGCCGGGAAATCCGGTACGGTCCGGGCCGAAAGACAGCGCCGGGTGAGCGGTTGGTCAGCGATCGGGCATGCGGCGGGGTCGCCAGACGACCAGCGCGGTGGACGTGCGGTTGGTCGGCACCAGGTCCCGACCCGGGAAGCGGGCCAGCGACTCCAGCTCGGCCACCCGGCGGTACGCGGCGTCCAGCTCCGCCTCCAGCCGGGCCACCCGCTGCTGCGCCTGCTCCAGCAGCCGCTCCAGCCCGATGATCCGCTTGACGCCGGCCAGGTTGATCCCGTCGTCCTGGCTGAGCCGCTGGACCTCGCGCAGCAGCACCACGTCGCGCACGCTGTACCGACGTCCGCCACCAGCGGCCCGGCCGGGCTGCACCAGCCCCAGCCGGTCGTACTGGCGCAGGGTCTGTGGGTGCATCCCCGCCATCCGGGCCGCAACCGAGATCATCAGAACCTTGGCCTCGTAGGCAGGGTCACCCGAACCGAGGAACTCGCCCGACATGCCGCTCACCTCCGCGTCCACTCCATCGGACTAACTGACCCGACGCACCCGAGCGTCGAGATGTTCCCGGGCCGCCGGCGGGCTCTGCTCGGCGAACGCCTCCAGTGCCGTGCGCGCCTCGTCCGACAGTCGGGCCGGGACCACCACGTCCAACGTGACCAGCAGGTCACCGGCCTGCCCGTCGCGGCGGACCACACCCTTGCCGCGGGCCCGCAGCACCCGCCCGCTCGGCGTCCCCGGCGGAACCCGCAGGGTCACCGCGCCGTCGAGCGTGGGCACCCGCAGGTCCGTGCCGAGCACGGCCTCCGCGAAGGTGACCGGCACGGACAGCGTCAGATCGTCACCGGTACGCCCGAACAGCTCGTCCGGTCGAACCTTGACCTGCACGAAGAGGTCACCAGCGGGGCCGCCGCGCTCGCCTGGCTCACCGCGCCCGGCCAGCCGGATGCGCTGACCGTCGGCCACCCCGGCCGGGAACCGCACGTTCATGGTGCGGGTCTTGGTGACCCCGCCGCTGCCCTGGCACTCCGGGCACTTCTCCTCGACCACGGTGCCGACGCCCTGGCAGTTGCGGCACGGCTCGGAGAAGCTGAACGCACCCTGGTCGCGGGTGGTCACCCCGGCGCCGTGGCAGACCGTGCAGGTACGCGGCTGGGTGCCGGGCTTGGCCCCGTTGCCGTGGCAGGTCTCGCAGACTCCGGGGGCGCGCAGCGTCAGGGGCAGCGTCACCCCGCGTACGGCGTCACCGAAGTCCAGTGCCACCTCGGTCTCGACGTCCCGACCACGGGCCGGACCGCGCGGAGCGGCCTGCCCACCGGCCTGCCCACCGGTGAAGATCGAACTGAACAGGTCCTGGAAGCCGGCTCCGCCGAAGCGACGGTCGCCGCCTCCACCGCCGCCGAACATGTCGGAGACGTCGAACGGCATGCCGCCCGGCTGGCCTCCGCCCCGGGCGCTGCGCCGGAACGCCCCCGAGCCGAACAGCGAGCGCATCTCGTCGTACTCGCGACGGCGACCCGTGTCCGACAGGACGTTGTAGGCCTCGGACGCGGCCTTGAACCGCTCCTCGGCCTTCGGGTCGCCCGGGTTGTGGTCCGGGTGCGACTCCCGGGCCACCTTGCGGTACGCCTTCTTGATGTCATCCGCGGAGGCGGCCTTGTCCACGCCGAGCACGGCGTAGAAGTCCTTCTCGATCCAGTCCTTCGAACTCACCGGTCCACCCCCTCTCGACCCTCGCGGCCCGGCCGTCCCGCCCACCGCTGCGCGGTGGGCGGGACGACTCGGTCACTGTCTCGCACTATTCCGGATCCGCGACCGCGACCAGCGCGGGGCGCAGCAGCCGCTCACCGAGCTGGTAGCCACGCCGCATGACCTGGACGCAGGTCGGCTCGCTGACGTCGGCCGAGGTCTGGTGCGCGACCGCCTCGTGCCGGGTCGGGTCGAACGGGTCGCCCTGCTCGCCGAAGGCGTTCAGGCCGAACTTGCCCAGCGCGGTGGTGAGTTGTTCCGCCACCGTGCCGAACGGCCCGACCAGGTCGCCGTGTTCCCGGGCCCGGTCCAGGTCGTCCAGGATCGGCAACAGCGCGGCCAGAACCGAGCCGGTCGCCTGCTCCTGCACCAGGCTGCGGTCCCGGTCGACCCGCTTGCGGTAGTTGGCGTACTCCGCCGACACCCGCTGCAGATCCCTGGTGCGCTCGTCCAGCTCGGCCCGGAGCGCCTCCAGCTCGGCGCCGAGCGAGGTGCCCGTGCCGCCGCCGTCGACCGGCTGCGCCGGGGCGTCCACCACCGCCGGGCCGGATGGTTCCGGACCGTCGGTGGCGTTGACCTCGACCTCGATCTCGTCGACCACCACCTCGGCGTCCTCGACCAGGCCCTCGGCCGGTACGCCGGTCTCGGCGTCGGCGGCGGTGCCCTCAGGCTCCGACGTGTCGATGAGCTTGCGGTTGTTGCGGATGACGACCCGCTCCTTGTCGCCGGTGGTCGGCTCCGTGGGCGCGGAGCCACCCGGCGTCGACCCGGTGTCGGCCGGGTCGGCGGCTCGTGGCTTCTGCGTCATGCGGCTACCTCATCCCCTTCGCCGTGGGTACGCGTCCGAGGCCGGTGGTCACTTCTTGCCGTCCTCGTCCACGATCTCCGCGTCGACCACGTCGTCGGCCCCACCGGCCTGCGGGCCGGTCGCACCGGTCGCACCGGCCGCGCCGGTCGCGCCGGTCGCACCCGGGCCAGGCTCGCCACCCGGCTGCTGGCCCTGCTCGGCCTGCTGCGAGTAGAGCAACGAACCGGCCTGCTGGGAGACCTGCGCCAGCCGCTCGTGCGCGGACTTGATCTTCTCAATGTCCTGGCCGCCGAGGGCGCCACGCAGTTCGCCGAGCGCCTCGTTGAGCTGCTCCCGGTTTTCGGTGGGCAGCTTGTCGCCGCTCTCGGCGAGGAACTTCTCGGTCTGCCACTGGAGCGCCTCGGCCACGTTGCGGGTCTCGGCGTCGTCGCGGCGGCGCTTGTCCTCCTCCGCGTGCTCTTCGGCGTCCCGACGCATCCGCTCGATGTCGTCCTTCGGCAGCGAGGAGCCGCCGGTGATCGTCATCTTCTGTTCCTTGCCGGTGCCCAGGTCCTTGGCGTGCACGTTGACGATGCCGTTGGCGTCGATGTCGAAGGCGACCTCGATCTGCGGGACGCCGCGCGGCGCCGGCGGGAGGCCGGTCAGCTCGAAGGTGCCGAGCTTCTTGTTGTAGGCCGCGATCTCACGTTCACCCTGGAAGACCTGGATCAGCACCGACGGCTGGTTGTCGTCCGCCGTGGTGAAGACCTCGGAGCGCTTGGTCGGGATGGTGGTGTTGCGCTCGATCAGCTTGGTGAAGATGCCGCCCTTGGTCTCGATGCCCAGGCTCAGCGGGGTCACGTCGAGCAGCAGGACGTCCTTGACCTCACCCTTGAGCACACCGGCCTGGAGGGCGGCGCCGACGGCGACGACCTCGTCCGGGTTGACGCCCTTGTTGGGGTCGCGACCGGTGAGCTGCTTGACCAGGTCGGTCACGGCGGGCATCCGGGTCGAACCGCCGACCAGGATGACGTGCTCGACGTCGGAGATCTTGATCCCGGCGTCCTTCACGGCCTGCTCGAACGGGCCCTTGCAACGGTCCAGCAGGTCCTGCGTCATCCGCTGGAACTCGGCGCGGCTCAGCGTCACGTCGAGGTGCAGCGGGCCGGCCGCGCCGGCGGTGATGTACGGCAGGTTGATGTTGGTGGTGGTGGCGGCGGACAGCTCGATCTTGGCCTTCTCGGCAGCCTCACGGAGGCGCTGGAGGGCCATCTTGTCCTGACCGAGGTCGATGCCGTGCTCACCACGGAACGTCTTGACCAGGTGGTCGATGATCCGCTGGTCCCAGTCGTCGCCACCGAGCTGGTTGTCGCCGCTGGTCGACTTGACCTCCACGACACCCTCGGCCAGCTCCAGCAGCGACACGTCGAACGTGCCGCCGCCGAGGTCGAAGACCAGGACGGTCTGCTCCTTGGAACCCTTGTCCAGCCCGTACGCCAGGGCGGCCGCGGTCGGCTCGTTGACGATCCGCAGCACGTTGAAGCCGGCGATCTCACCGGCCTCCTTGGTGGCCTGGCGCTGGCTGTCGTTGAAGTAGGCCGGAACGGTGATCACCGCGTCGGTGATCTGCTCGCCCAGGTACGCCTCGGCGTCCCGCTTGAGCTTCATCAGCGTCCGGGCCGAGATCTCCTGCGGGGTGTACTTCTTGCCGTCGATGTCGACGGACCAGTTCGTGCCGACCTCGCGCTTGACCGACCGGATCGTCCGATCCGGGTTGGTCACTGCCTGACGCTTGGCGACCTCGCCGACGAGCACCTCGCCGTTGCGGGCGAACGCGACGATCGACGGAGTCGTCCGCGACCCCTCAGCGTTGGCGATGACGGTGGGCTCACCGCCCTCGAGAACGCTGACGCAGGAGTTCGTCGTGCCGAGGTCGATACCGACCGCACGTGCCATGTTCGCTTCCTCGCTTCGTAAGGTTGTGCAGGTGACGGGCACTGCCCGCGGCTGCCTGGCGAGCACCGCCCGCAGCGGGCCCCACCACAAGTTGAGTGAACTTGACTCAATAGTGCCACGCGTTGGCGAATCGTCAAGTTGAGTTGAGTCAACCTGACGCAACCCACCCGTTATTACCGTCCGGTTGTCTTCTCTTGCATCGGTCGGGCACGCTTTAGCGGTGACGACGCACGGCGATTCCGCCACCCGTTCCGGCGCGCCCGCCGTCGCATCCCGCACCGGCCCGCCGGACGCCGCGGAGGAGCCGCCCGCCACCACCGGGGACAACAGCCTCCCCGGCGCACTGTCGGGCCTCCGGGAGGCGATCGGTGCGACCCGGTACCCCCTCGCGCTGCCCACCGCCGGGTCCGCCCGGCACAACGCCACCGCCCTCACCGACCAGCTCGACGACTATCTGCTGCCCCGGCTCGCCCGGCTGGACGCCCCACTGCTCGTGGTGGTCGGCGGCTCCACCGGTGCGGGCAAGTCGACCCTGGTCAACAGCCTGGTCAAGGCCCGGGTCAGCGCCGCCGGCGTGCTCCGGCCGACCACCCGCTCGCCGGTGCTGGTCTGCAACCCGTCCGACGCGGCCTGGTTCCGGCAGGGTGACCTGCTGCCCGGGCTGACCCGCACCACCGAGCCGAGCGAAGATCCACGCGCGCTGCACCTCGTCACCGCGCCGGCCCTGCCCGCCGGGCTGGCCTTCCTCGACGCGCCCGACATCGACTCGGTGGTGGACGCCAACCGGGCGCTCGCCACCCAACTGCTCGCCGCCGCCGATCTCTGGCTCTTCGTCACCACCGCCGCGCGGTACGCCGACGCGGTGCCCTGGGAGCTGCTGCGCAGCGCCCGGTCGCGAGGCGCGGTGATCGCCATGGTGCTGGACCGGGTGCCCGCCGAGGCCACCGAGGAGATCGCCGCGCACCTGAGCGAGATGCTCGCCGAACAGGACCTCGGCCGGGCGCCGCTGTTCGTGCTGCCGGAGACCTGGGTCGACGGGCAGGGGTTGCTGCCCGAGGGGGTCACCGCATCGCTGGCCGACTGGTTCGCCCGGCTGGCCGGCGACGCGGACGCCCGGGCGGCGGTGGTCCGTCAGACGCTGGACGGGGCGCTGGCCGCCCTGCACCCCGCCGTCGAGGAGCTGGCCGACGCCGCCGACGAACAGCTCGCAGCCGCCGACGGGCTGGACGAACGGGTCCGGGCCGCGTACCGGGGTGCCGAGCGCACCGTCGAGCAGGGGCTCCAGGACGGTCGGCTGCTCCGGGGCGAGGTGCTCGCGCGCTGGCAGGAGTTCGTCGGCACCGGCGAGCTGTTCCGCACCCTGGAGGCACGGATCGGCCGCCTGCGGGACCGGGTGGTGGCCGCCGTCACCGGCCGGCCGGCGCCCTCCGTCGAACTCCGCAACGCCATCGAGTCGCAGCTGGTGACGCTGCTGCGCGGGGTGGCCTCGGAGGCCGCCGAATCCGCGTACACCGGGTGGAGGGCACACCCTGCGGGCGCCGACCTGCTCGAACCGGCGCTCGCCCACCCGAGCGCCGACCTGCCCGAACGCGCCGAACGGATGGTCCGGGACTGGCAGCGCGGGGTGCTGGAGCTGGTCCGGGTCGAGGGCGGGGACAAGCGGTTCGTGGCCCGCACCGCCGCGTACGCCGTCAACGCCACCGGGCTGGCCGTGATGATCGCCGTGTTCGCCTCCACCGCGTTCATCCCGACCGGGCTGGAGCTGGCCACCGGGGCCGGCACCACCGTCGCCGCGCAGGCCGTACTCCAGGCGATCTTCGGCGACCAGGCGGTGCGTACCCTCGCCGCCAAGGCCCGCACCGACCTGCTGAAGCGGGTGCGGACGCTGCTCGACGCGGAGGCCGACCGGTTCCTGAGCCGCACCGCGGACGCCCGCCCCGCCGCGGACGCCGGCGACGGCCTGCGCCGGGCCGCGGGCCGGGTCGAGCTGGCCCGGCACCGCAGCGGTCTGTCCGCCGCCGGCAACACTCAGCCGGCCGCCGACGAGGAGGGTTTCCGGTGACGAACATCACCGGCCGGGTACGCGAGGCGTTCCGCGGAGACCAGCGGGTCGACGCGGACGTGCTGATCGCCCGACTGGACGCGGTACGCCGGTTCCTGACCGCTGTCGACGGCCTGCTGCCGGACGCGGAGCTGGTGCCCGCGCACACCCTGGTCGAGCGGGCCGGCACCCGACTCGCGCTCTCCCGGGACCACACCGTGGTCGCCCTGGCCGGTGCCACGGGCAGCGGCAAGTCCAGCCTCTTCAACGCGCTGGCCCAGCTGGAGCTGTCGCCGGTCGGGGTCCGTCGGCCGACCACCGGCGTCACCCACGCCTGCGTGTGGGGCCCACTGGAGGGCGCCAACCGGCTGCTCGACTGGATCGGCGTGCTGCCCCGACACCGTTTCGTCCGGGAGAGCGCCCTGGACGCGGACGACGAGACGGCGCTGCACGGGCTGATCCTGCTCGACCTGCCCGACTTCGACTCGGTCCAGCGGTCCCACCGGCTCGAGGTGGACCGACTGCTCGGCCTGGTCGACCAGGTGGTCTGGGTGGTCGACCCACAGAAGTACGCCGACCGGGTCATCCACGACAGCTACCTGCGCGAGTTTCACCGGCACCGCGACGTCACACTGGTCGTGCTCAACCAGGCCGACCGGCTGCCCCCGGCGGAGGTGCCCCGGGTCCTGGACGACCTGCGCCGACTGCTCGACACGGACGGGCTGACCGGTGTGCCCCTGCTGTCCACCACCGCCATCGACCCGGCCGGGATGGTCGGGCTGCGCGGTGCCCTGGAGCGGACCGTCGCCGAGCGGCAGGCCGCGCTGCGCCGGCTCGCCGGTGACGTCGACACGGTCGTCGCCGGGCTGGACGAGCTGGTCGGCTCGGCCAGACCGGCCGGTGGGCCGGACGACTCGACAGTCGACGGCTTGAACCGGGCGCTGGCCGGAGCTGCCGGCGTGCCCGCGGTGACCGAGGCGGTGCAGCAGGCGTACCGGCACCGGGCCGTCGCGGCCACCGGTTGGCCCCTGGTCCGGGGCTGGCGCCGGTTGCGACCCGACCCGCTGCGCCGGCTGCACCTGCCCGGCCCGGCCGACGCGGGGGCCGACGCGGCGGAGAGCCTGGTCGCGGCCACCTCCGTGCCGGATCCGACGGCCGCCCAACGCTCCGCACTGGGTCTGGCGATCCGCGCGGTGGCCGACCGGGCCGCCGCCGACCTGCCCGCCGCCTGGCCCGGCGCGGTCACCGCCGCCGCCCGGTCCCGCCTCGGCGACCTGCCGGACGCGCTGGACCGCACGATCGCCGGCACCGACCTCGGCCTCGGCCGTCGACCGCTGTGGTGGCGGGTCGTCGGCGGTTTGCAGTGGCTGGTCACCCTGGCCGCCGTGGTCGGTCTGGGCTGGCTGGTGCTCGGCTACGCGCTGCGGGCACTCGGCCTGCCCGCGCTGGACAACCCGATGGTCGGGCAGGTGCCACTGCCGACCCTGCTGCTGCTCGGCGGGCTGCTGGCCGGGCTGCTGCTGGCGGCGCTGACCCGACCCGTGGTGCGCTGGGCCGCGCGGCGTGCCCGGGCCCGCGCCGAGCAACGGCTGACCGCGAAGGTGGCCCGGGTGGGCGAGGAGTACGTGCTCACACCCGTGCGGGTCGTGCTCGGCTCGTACGCGCAGGCACGCGACGCGCTGAGGGACGCCGCCCGCCGCTGACGCTCCGCACGGCTCGCTACCGCTCTGTGTACGCCCCGGGCGGCGTAGGGTCGGAGCATGGCCACGCCTCAGACCCCCTACGACGCGGTGCTGCACGCCGCACGCGACGTGACCAAGCTGGAGTCCGCCCTCGACGCCGAGATGCTCGGCAGCGCGCTGCTGGGCAGTGTCTACGCGATCGCGGAGACCGACCGCGACACCGCCGTACGGGAGTTCGTCACCGGGTTTCTCGCCGCCACCGCCCGTCGCCGGGTCGCGGCCGCGACCACCATCCGGCAGGTCTTCGCCACGCTCGTCCCGGACGCCGAGGGCACCGATCGGGTGCGTCCGGGCAGCCAGGCGCCCACCTGGGCCGGTCAGCTCGGCCGGGTGCACCTCACCGGCACGTGGGCGTACGGCGACGTCTACGGCGACCAGACGTCCTACCTCGCCACCTTCGCCTACGACGACGCGTCCGGCGGCTCGGAGCACGCGCTGGTGGCCCTGGTGGACCACAACATCGGGATCACCAAGGACATCTTCGTCGGCGGGCCGGCGGAACGGATCCTGGACCAGGTCCGCCAGATGTGCGCGGACGACGAGCTGACCTGGTTCCGCACCGAGAATCCGGCCCAGCTCCGTGGCGAGGTGGCCCGCCATCTCGCGGTGACCGACGAGCTGAGCGAGTTGCCCGGCGAGGGTTCCCTCGCCACCGACCGGGCGCTGGTCGGTGCCCGGCTGGCGCTGCTGCCCACCGCGGCCGACCCGACCGGCCCGGCGGAGGTCGAGCCACTCTCCGCCGCCGAGCGCACCGACCTGGTCCGGCGGTTCCTCGCCGCGCCGGAGGCCACCCGCTTCGGGCTGGATTCCGTCGACGGCCCGGAGCTGGCCTCGCTGCACTTCTGCCTGAGCCTGCTGCTGGACCACTCGGCGACCTTCCCGGACGCCGACCCGATGCGCTGGAGCCCGGCGGTGTCCGGGCTCTTCCTGCTCGACTGGGTGCACCGCCGGGCCGTGCTGGACATGGACGACGCCGCGATGTTGCCCCGGGTGCTGCGTGCCTGGGCGCGGTACGCGTCCCGGCAGCGCGGTCTGCCCGAGGCGGCGACCACGCGCACCGACGAGGCGATCGAGGAGATGGTGCCGGAGTTCGCTCGCCTGTACTCCACTGGTGAACGACGCAGCGCCGCCACCGCCGCGGTGGCACAGCTGATGGCCGACGGTGTGGACCCGGACGACCCGGCCGCCCTGGACGCCTGGATCGAGGCGAACCGGCACCGCCTGGCCGACGACGGGGCCTGACGACACCCGAGGCCGGGCGGCACAGCGCCGCCCGCCTCGGCCCGGCTGGCGTCTGCGGCGGGTCTCAGCGCAGTGGGCCGAAGACCGCCGCGGCGATCAGCGCGCCGAGCACACCACCGGCGAGCACCTGCGGCACCGTGTGGTCCCTCAGTCGCACCCTGGACCAGCCCACCAACGCCAGCAGCGGGGCGGCGGCGAGCACGCGCGTCCCGAACGTCAGGGTCAGGATGACCAGGGTGCCGGCGGACACCGCCGAGTGGATCGACATCTTCCACCAGTGGCTGACGGACACGGCGACCACGAGGCCGACAAGCCCGGCCACCGCCAGCGCCAGCAACGGGCGGGGCGCGCCGAGCACGGCGAGCAGGGCGAGCCCTCCCGCGACCGAACCCAGGCCGACCAGCAGTGGCACCCGGCGCTGCTCCCGACGGCCGATGTGGTGGTCGGTGAGCCGGCCACGGCGTACGCCGCCGACGATGTAGGCGAACGGGATGCCGGTGACGAAGATCGTGGCGAGCAGACCCCAGACGAGGCCCTGACCCGGACGGCGCGCGCTGTGCCAGCTCACCGTGATGATCAGCAACGACACGAGCACGGCCGGTGCGGTCACCTCGGTGACCAGCCGGGCGATCCGCCGCCCCGGGCCGGGTCGGCTGGTGACCGGGCGGAGTTCGGTACCGCCGCCCACGTCACCCCCTCCGGTATGCGCCTACCGCCGAACACCGCCGGCACCGGATGGGCCGCGCCTGTTCGTCACCGTACCGCCGGGGACACCGTCAAGTGCGTCGGTCCGGCCAGCGATGCCAGGCCGGCCGCGAACGTCGGGAGATCGGTCGGAGACGACGGGACCGACGGGCTGGGCCGGCTGGTCGGCACGGCGGGGGTGGCGGGCGGCGCGGGCCTGGTGGCCGGCACCGACCGGGTGCAGGTCGGGACGGCGGTGGCGGTCGAGGCGTCTGTCGGCGTGGAGGTTGGCTCCAGCGTGGAGGTTGGCTCCAGCGTGGAGGTTGGCTCCAGCGTGGGCGACGGATCCAGCGTCAACGTCGGGGTCGGAGTCGGAGTCGGGCTGGGGCTCGGCGTCGGATCGGGGCCCGGCGAGTCGGTCGGGTCCGGGTCGGTCGGCCCGGGGTCGGTCGGCGAACCGGTCGGCGACGACGGGGGGACGGCCGGTGAGGTGCCCCGGGGCGGCTTCGGCGCCACCGGCGGGTGCGGCGCCCGCGGGGCGGGCCCTCGGTCGGCCACTGTGGGCCCCGACCCAGGCCCTTCCCGGGTACGCCGGGGAGCGGCGGGCAGCCAGCCGCTGGTGGGGCCGACGCTGGGTGAGCCGGGCGGTGGGACTGACGGCTGGCTGGTCATCGGCAGCGGAATCAGCACCGGCCCGACCGACGGGGTCGGGATGAACGGGATGCTGCTGTCCGGCAGCGCGGTGCTGCCCGGGGTGGCCGAGCCGGCGCTGATCGCGGCGAGGATCGGCATCGACGCGGTGCCGGCCAGCAGCGCGACGGTGAGCAGGTAACCCCGGGTGGGGCCGCCCGCGCCGGGAGCACGGTGCACGCCGACCACCCTGCGGTAACCGCCCGCGGACCGGTGCCGGCCGAGGGCTGGTGTGCCGGGACCATCACCTGGCTCGTGCACCGCACACCCCTTGTCGTCGGCCGTCGGAGGACATGGATGGACGCCGCCGGCGCTGAAGCCGGCAAATAACTCGATAGGCGCGATCCTGCGGTAATCAGCCTTACGTAGTGACGCTCCGTCGTCCAACCTCCACCGCGTGTCGACACGCGGTGCTGACCGAACGGTGACGAATCATCGCCGGATCGCCCTCGAAACGCAGGCCAGCATGATGGCGACAAACGATGGCAAAGCGTGGGCGGTCGGAATGCGGGGCAGGCGTACTGTGGGCGCGCTCACCTGCTCTGCGAATATGGAGCACGACGGCAACGCAGCCGTGACCTCCGCGCACCCTCGCGGCAGGCGCGGTTGAGCGCCGGCACTCCCGATCCGGGTTCGGCCAGAACCCGGATCACGCCGTGCGGCAACCCCCACCGGGGCTAGGCGCGGCCGCCAGGAACCGGCCCGGCAGCAGCCGGGCAGGCGCACGAGTTGCGCGGCCGGGTGACCCCCCGGTGCCGACGCAGACACGACAGGGAGAGACCGATGGCAAAGGGCGACCCCGGGGGCACCACCCGCAGCAGGCGGCCTGCACCCCGCTCCAAGAAGGGCGCGGCCGGTAATCCGGAGCTGGTGCAGCTGCTCACCCCCGACGGCGAGCGCATCGACAGCGCCACCGGGCCGGACGGCACCGAGTACCGCGTGGACTTCACCGACGAGGAATACCGCGGGCTCTACCGCGATCTGGTGATGGTCCGCAAGCTGGACGCCGAGGCGACCGCCCTCCAGCGCCAGGGCGAGCTGGGCCTCTGGGCCAGCCTGCTCGGCCAGGAGGCCGCCCAGGTCGGCTCCGGGCGGGCGCTGCGATCGCAGGACATGGCTTTCCCGACCTACCGGGAGCACGGCGTCCTCTACTGCCGGGGCATCGACCCGATCATGCCGCTGGGCCTGTTCCGCGGTGTCGACCAGGGCGGCTGGGACCCGAACGAGTTCAAGTTCAACATGTACACGATCGTCATCGGTGCGCAGACCCTGCACGCCACCGGCTACGCCATGGGCATCACCATGGACGGCAAGATCGGCAACGACGACGGCGAGGCCGCGATCGCCTACTTCGGCGACGGGGCCACCAGCCAGGGCGACGTGAACGAGGCGTTCGTCTGGGCCAGTGTCTTCAATGCGCCGCTGGTCTTCTTCTGCCAGAACAACCAGTACGCGATCTCCGAGCCGCTGGAGCGCCAGACCCGGGTCCCGCTCTACCAGCGGGCCGCCGGCTTCGGCTTCCCCGGCGTACGGGTGGACGGCAACGACGTGCTGGCCTCGTACGCGGTGACCCGCACGGCGCTGGACAACGCCCGGCACGGGCAGGGCCCGAGCCTGATCGAGGCGTACACCTACCGGATGGGCGCGCACACCACCTCCGACGACCCGACCCGCTACCGGATCGCCAGCGAGGTCGAGTCGTGGCAGGCCAAGGACCCGATCACCCGGGTCAAGGCCTTCCTGGAGAAGCAGCAGATCGCCGACGCGACCTTCTTCGCCGAGGTCGACGAGCAGGCCCGCCGCGA
This sequence comes from Micromonospora sp. MGP-C2, assembly GCF_057766525.1. Classification (NCBI taxonomy): domain Bacteria; kingdom Bacillati; phylum Actinomycetota; class Actinomycetes; order Micromonosporales; family Micromonosporaceae; genus Micromonospora; species Micromonospora sp. MGP-C2. Next base: position 4,398,819 of record NZ_JBYMEN010000002.1, on the reverse strand, counting down.
GTCGGTGCACCTGCGCGAGCGGGTGCTCAACATGCCCAACCCGGAGCCGGTGACGATGTTCGACCACGTCTACCCCAACGGCTCTCCGCTGCTCGACGAGCAGCGCGCGAAGTTCAACCGCTACATGGAGTCCTTCGAAGGGAGCGCCCACTGATGGCCACGGAGACGCTCACCCTCGGCAAGGCCCTCAACACCGGCCTGCGCCGCGCCCTGGAGACCGACCCCAAGGTCATCATCATGGGCGAGGACGTCGGCAAGCTCGGCGGCGTCTTCCGGATCACCGACGGGCTCCAGAAGGACTTCGGCGACCAACGGGTCATCGACACCCCGCTGGCCGAGTCCGGCATCATCGGCACGGCGGTCGGTCTGGCCATCCGCGGCTACCGGCCGGTCTGCGAGATCCAGTTCGACGGTTTCGTCTACCCCGCGTACGACCAGATCGTGTCGCAGGTGGCGAAGATGCACTACCGCTCGGGCGGCAAGCTCAGCATCCCCATGGTGATCCGGATTCCGTTCGGCGGTGGCATCGGCGCCGTCGAGCACCACTCCGAGTCGCCGGAGGCGTACTTCGCGCACACCGCCGGTCTGAAGGTCGTGACCTGCTCCAACCCGCAGGACGCGTACGTGATGATCCAGCAGGCCATCGCCTCGGATGACCCGATCGTCTTCCTGGAGCCCAAGCGGCGCTACTGGGAGAAGGGTCAGGTCGACCTGGACGCGCCGCTGTCCGAGGCGTACCCCCTGCACTCGGCCCGGGTCGTGCGGCCCGGCACCGACGTCACGGTGCTGGCCTACGGGCCGATGGTGCGGACCTGCCTGGAGGCGGCGACCGCCGCCGCGGAGGACGGCCGGGAGCTGGAGGTCATCGACCTGCGCTCGCTCTCCCCGCTGGACCTGGGCGCCGCGTACGAGTCGGTGAAGCGCACTGGCCGCGCGGTCGTGGTGCACGAGGCACCGTCCAACATCGGTCTCGGCGCCGAGTTGGCGGCCCGGATCACCGAGGAGTGCTTCTACTCCCTGGAGTCGCCCGTGCTGCGGGTGACCGGCTTCGACACCCCCTACCCGGCCTCCCGGGTGGAAGAGGAATACCTGCCCGACCTCGACCGGGTGCTCGACGCCGTCGACCGCACCTTCGGCTGGTGATCGACATGTCCCGGATCAAGACGTTCAACCTGCCCGACCTGGGCGAGGGGCTGACCGAGGGCGAGATCCTGGCCTGGCTGGTCAAGGTCGGCGACACCATCGAGCTGAACCAGCCGATCGTCGAGGTCGAGACCGCCAAGGCGGCGGTGGAGATCCCGGCGAAGTGGGCCGGCCAGGTGCAGGCGATCCACCACCCGGAGGGCACCACCGTCGAGGTCGGTACGCCGATCATCGCGATCGACACCGACCCGGGTGCCGGTGCGTTGGAGGCGCCGTCGACCACGGCCACGCCCAGCAGTGACCTGCCCACCCCGTCGGCGGCCTCGCTGGCGGCGGTGGAGGTGGCGCCGGCCGAGGGCATGATCGAGCCCGGCCTGATCGGCGGGGCGGCCCCGGGTGGGCGGACGGCGGTGCTGGTCGGTTACGGCCCGCGCACGACGGCCGCGAAGCGTCGCCCGCGCAAGGGCGGTGTCCCGGCGCAGGCCGCTGCGGCACCCGCTCCGGCGGCACCGGCTCCGCAGCCGGTGGTCGCGCCAGTGGCGGCTCCGACTCGTAACGGGCAGGCCGCGACGGCGACCGGCGGGCTGGTCCTGGCCAAGCCTCCGGTGCGCAAGCTCGCCAAGGACCTCGGGGTCGACCTCGGCACGGTGACCGGGTCGGGCCCGTTGGGTTCGATCACCCGGGAGGACGTGCAGCAGGCGGCGAGCAGTGCCGTGGCCGAGCCGATCGCGACCCCGTCGGTGACGACGAACGCCGCGAGCTTCGGCACGGACCGCGAGCAGCGCATCCCGGTCAAGGGGGTTCGCAAGCTCACCGCCGAGAACATGTCCCGCTCGGCGTTCACCGCCCCGCACGTGACGGAGTTCCTGACCGTCGACGTGACCCGGGCGATGAAGGCTCTGGACCGACTGCGCGGTCGACGGGAGTGGCGCGACGTACGGGTCTCGCCGCTGCTGCTGGTGGCGAAGGCCGTGCTGCTGGCGGTGAAGCGTCACCCGATGGTCAACTCGACCTGGGCCGGTGACGAGATCGTGGTCAAGGACTACGTCAACCTCGGTATCGCGGCGGCCACCGAGCGTGGCCTGATCGTGCCGAACGTCAAGGACGCCGGCCGGCTCTCGCTGCGGGAGTTGGCGGACGCACTGAACGGCCTGGTGCAGACGGCCAAGTCCGGCCGTACCTCGCCGGCGGACATGTCCGGTGGCACCTTGACCATCACCAACGTCGGGGTGTTCGGAGTGGACACCGGCACGCCGATCCTGCCGCCGGGCGAGTCCGCGATCCTGGCCTTCGGTGCCGTGCGGGAGATGCCCTGGGTGCACAAGGGCAAGGTCAAGGCGCGTCAGGTCACCACGCTGGGGCTGAGCTTCGACCACCGGATCATCGACGGTGAGCTGGGCTCGAAGTTCCTGCGCGACATCGGCGACTTCCTCACCGATCCGGAGGCGGCGCTGCTCGCCTGGACCTGATCGTTCACGACGCCAGCCACGGCCGGTGTGCCACGGGTTAACACCCGGCACACCGGCCGTGTCGTTTGGACGACGGAAACGTCAGCCAGATCGACTGTTGACCTTTGATTGTTAGGCAGGTGTCTCAGCTCACCTAATAATCGATGGAAGTTGACCGGGTTCTGCGGTTAAATAGACGCATCAGGGGCTGACAACCGAATAGCTAGGGGGACCCACCAATGAGCATGATCGAGCGAATCCGCAACCACCGCGACGCGACCCGCCGCGCCCGTGCCATCGAGCACGCGCTGCGCTCGGCGAACTCGCCGGCGGTTCGCGAGGAAATCCTCGTCATCGCCCAGCGTCACATGAGCTGACGCTCCTCGACATTCCTACCTCCTCCAGATCGATGGCCCACCCGGTCCGCCGGGTGGGCCATCGGCGTTTCCGGCCATCGGCCACCGGGATTCCGCCCTGCCGCAGCGCCCGGTACGGTGGGCTTCGGTCGCCGCCCGCCGACCCGGCAGGGGCCGAGCTGACAGAAGCTGCTCGACACCGACCGGCCACGCAAAGTGACGACCGGTGCTCCTTGGACGGGCCGTGCCACCACCCGATACCGTGCGGGGAGCCGGCACAGCGGTACGCCGGTGACGCCGGCAGCCATGCCGAGGAGACCGATCGGCACCGGCGAGCCGACATGTGATGGAGGAGGCGCACCCATGACGTCCGAGGGCCCGCACCGCCCCGGCCAAGAGCCGGACGAGGTGTCACCGGGCGCCGGCGGACCGGCGCCGTACGGCGACCGCCCGGCGCAGCCGGACAACAGCCACAACGCCGCCGGCCCCGACCTGGGCTGGGCGCCCCCGCCGCCGACGCGGCCCAACCCGTCGACGCCAGCATGGGCGACCCAGTCCGAGCAGCCACCGGCCCCCGCCTGGGGTGCCGCCGCTGCCCCGCAGCCCAGCGATCCGGCGCAGCCCGCCTGGGCGGCCGGCGGCACGAGCGAGCCGCCACAGCAGCAGCCCGGCACCTGGCCCGGCAACGACGGCACCCCTGCCCCCGCGCAGCCTGCCCCCTGGGCGGCGCAGCAGCAGGGCTGGACGCCGGCCGAGCAGAGCGCACCCGCACCAAACTGGACTCCGAACGCCGCTGAGCAGCCCGAGTGGGTGCAGGCCCAGCCGGCCGCGCGAGGCGCCGCGCAGGTGCCTCCGGCCACCGCTGCCTGGCCTGCCCAGGAAGACCCGGCCCGAGCCGGAGGATGGGGTGGGGCGCCGCAGGCCAACCCGCCCGCCGGTGACTGGCACGGCGCCGAGTCGCAGCAGCCCGAGATGCCGCAGGCCGGTGGCTGGTCCGGCGGCGCTCAGCAGGACGACGCGCCCGGCAACGGCGGTTGGCCCGCCAGCAACGCCGCCGCGCGCGACGACCAGCCGGTGTGGACGCCGGCTGAGCAGCAGTCGCCGCCGGCCTGGGGCCAACCTGCCGAACCGACCGAGCAGCCCGCCCCCGGGTGGGGACAGGCCGCCCAGCCCGGCGCCGCCCGTGGCGCGGCCCAGGTGCCGGCACCGGCGGCGAACTGGCCCAGCCAGGACGACCCGGCCCACTCCGGTGGATGGGCCGCGCAGCAGCAGGCACAACCCGCAGCCTGGAATGACGGCGGCGACGCGCGGCAGGACCAGGCCGAGCAGCCGGCTGCCTGGGACGGGGCCGAGAGCCGTCCGCAGCAGCCTGACTGGGTGCTCGCACCCCAGGACCAGCCGGCCGAACGGCCGGAGCCGGCAGTGTGGAATCCGCCGGAGCAGACTGGTCTGCCCGCCCGTGCCAGCGTCAGTGTGCCCAGCAACGAGGGTGTGCCCGGCTGGGCCGCCAACCAGGACAACGCCGCACAGGCCAACCCGGCGGTCGAACCGTGGGCACCCGGTGAGGTGTGGGGACGCGCCGAAGCGGAGGCTTCCGCCCAGTCCCGCGGTGGCTGGGAGGCGGACCGGGGCGACGAGGCACCTGCCTACCAGCCCGGGCCCGCGCCGGGCATCTCGCCCGCGAACGCCGTGCCGCTGCCCCCACAGGAGCAGCGTGTGCCGGGCGCCAGCCTGGCCGCCGCCCCGCCGGCCGACTACGCGCCGCCCCAGGCCCAGTTCGCCCCGATCCCCGAGCAGCCCGCGTACGCCGAGCGGGAGGCCCCGGACGCCGCCGGGCAGTACGAGGCGGAGCCGGCCGGTTGGGGCCGCGCCGGCGACGCTCCCGCGAGCGGCGGCGCCATGGTGCCTGCCCCGCGTACCTCTCCGGAGTCCGGAGCGGGCCGCGCGGTCGTGCCGGCGTCGGAGGGCGACTCGGCGGACGGCGCGGCCGCCCGCGCCACTGCGAGCGCTTCGGTGCCGCTGGCCAGCCGGGTGATGCCACCGACCGACCAGGCCATCCGGCCGACCGGCACGGCGACACCACAACCCCGGGTGTACGGCCGCCCGGCTCGACCCGAGCCGGAGAACGAGCCGGAGCCGGAGGCGTTCCAGGGCGACCCGGGAGCCGACCGCCAGGCCGCACCGGAATGGCAGAACGACTCACACCGTCAGCCCGCACCGGAATGGCAGAACGACGCCCAGCGCCAGGCCGCACCGGAGTGGCAGAACGAGTCGCAGCGCCAGGCCGGTCAAGGCTGGGGCGGCGAGTCGGCTGCCGATCCCCGCTTCGACGACCGGCAGCCCGCGCCGAACGCGTTCGGTGAGGCCCCGTCGGCGCCGCCGGCGTTCCCGCCCGGTGTGCCGTCCTTCGTCGACACGCCCGGCAACAACCGGCCGATGAACGGCACCCGGCCGCACGCCGGTGCCGAACGACCGGTTGACCAGTTCGGCGGTCCCGCGTCACCTGCCTCCGGAGCCGCCGCGGTGAACGGGGCGTCGGCCTTCGGTGGGTCGAACTTCGGCGGGCCAGGGTCCGGCGGGTCGAGCTTCGGTGCCGGGCCGGCAACCGAGCCGGTGCCGGGCGGAAACTTCCCGCCGTCGTTCCCGCCCGCGCAGCAGCCCACGTCGTCCTGGGGCCAGGAGGCCGGCCAGTCGGACCACGGCCGGTTCGACGCGTTCAAGCCGGACGCCGACGAGCCGAAGGCGGAGCCGCCCACGCCGAAGGTCCGCAACGGCCGGGTGCTGGCCGCGGTGCTGATCGCTGCGGTGTTGATCCTGGCGGTGCCGCTGGGCCTGCTGATGCTGCTCGGCAAGTTCGGCGGCGACGACGGTCCGTCGTTCGACCCGGCGGTCGGCACCTGCGTGAAGCAGTCCGGTCAGGGTGGCGCCACGGCGGCGAACTGCGGCGAGACGGACGCTTTCACGATCGTCTCGAAGGTGGACGCCAAGGAGAAGTGCACCGACACGACGCAGCCGCACGTGGTGCTGCCGGGTGACGGCACCAACCGGGTGCTCTGCCTCAAACCGGCCACGAAGTAGCTCGACCGGCGGCGGGGTTCACGGGCGACCGTGACCCCGCCGCCGTCGTACCACCTGGGCCTTTCCTGCCTCGTCCCGTTGATCGTTGGCAGCTGAGCAACTCGACACGCCGAGCACCGCACTGCTGAGCTGCCACCACTGCGGAGCTGCCACCGATCGAAATGTTGACTGTCGTCCGGGTCACGACGACCGATACGGAGAAGCCTCGCCGTGGCAGGCTGGCAGCATGGGAACGACTGCACGAGTACGGGCTCCAGAGCTGCACGGCCGGGGTTGGCTGAACACCGGTGGACGCGATCTCAAGCTTGCCGACCTTCGCGGCAAGATCGTTTTGGCGGATTTCTGGACGTTCTGCTGTATCAACTGCCTGCACGTTCTCGACGAGCTGCGCCCGTTGGAGGAGAAGTACGGCGACGTGCTCGTCGTGATCGGTGTGCACTCGCCGAAGTTCGAGCACGAGAAGGACGCCGACGCGCTAGCCGCCGCCGTCGAGCGGTACGGGGTGCACCACCCCGTACTCGACGATCCTGAGATGGAGATGTGGCAGCAGTACGCCGCGCGGGCCTGGCCGACCCTGTCGGTGATCGACCCCGAGGGGTACGTGGTGGCCACCATGGCCGGCGAGGGGCACGCCGAAGGGCTGGCCCGGCTGATCGACGAGCTGATCGCCACCCACGAGGCCAAGGGCACCCTGCACCGGGGCGACGGTCCGTACGTCCCGCCGCCGGCGCCGGAGACCGCGCTGCGCTTCCCCGGTAAGGCTGTGCAGCTGCCGAACGGCAACCTGCTGGTCTCGGACTCGGCCCGGCACTCCCTGGTCGAGGTTGCCCCGGACGGCGAGACGCCGGTGCGCCGGATCGGCTCGGGCGAGCGGGGCCGGGCCGACGGGCCGGCTGCCGCGGCGACGTTCTCCGAGCCGCAGGGTGTGTGCCTGCTGCCCACGCATGTCGCCGAGGTCGCCGGCTACGACCTGGTGGTGGCCGACACGGTCAACCACCTGCTGCGCGGCGTACGGCTGGAGTCCGGCGAGGTGGCCACAGTGGCCGGCAGTGGGCGGCAGTGGCGCGCCTCGGTCGACGACCACGCCCACGACGCGTTCGCCGTCGACCTTTCCTCCCCGTGGGACCTGGCCTGGTACGACGACAAGCTGATCATCGCGATGGCCGGCATCCACCAGCTCTGGTGGTTCGACCCGATCAAGCGGACCACGGGCATGTACGCCGGCACGACCGTCGAGGCGCTGCGTGACGGCCCGTTGGCCGAGGCGTGGATGGCGCAGCCGTCGGGGCTCTCGGTCTCGGCCGACGGCACCCGGCTCTGGGTCGCCGACAGCGAGACCAGCGCCATCCGGTACGTGGAGAACGGCGTGCTGGGCACCGCCGTCGGGCAGGGCCTGTTCGACTTCGGGCACGTGGACGGTCCGGCGGAGACGGCGCTGCTCCAGCACCCGCTGGGCGTGTGCGCGCTGCCGGACGGCTCGGTGCTGATCGCTGACACGTACAACGGCGCGGTGCGCCGCTTCGACCCGGCCAGCAACCAGGTCTCCACTGTCGCCGACGGGTTGGCGGAGCCGAGCGACCTGGTGCTCACCCCGGCCGGTGAGGTGCTGGTGGTGGAGTCCGCCGCGCACCGGTTGACCCGGCTCGCCCCGGGTGCCCTGTCGGCGGCGGGTGCCAGCACGGTGGACGGGCCACGGCACCGCACCGAGCGTAAGCCGACCGACGTCGCGGCCGGTGAGGTCACCCTGGACATCGTCTTCACCCCGGCGCCGGGGCAGAAGCTGGACGAGACGTACGGGCCGTCGACCCGGTTGGTGGTCTCCGCGTCTCCGCCGGAGCTGCTGGTGGACGGTGCCGGCACGGGCACCGAGCTGTCCCGTCGGCTGGTGCTCAACGGCGAGGTCACCGCCGGGGTGTTGCAGGTGACCGCCCAGGCGGCGACCTGCGACGCGGACGTCGAACACGCGGCGTGCCACCTGACCCGGCAGGACTGGGGCGTACCGGTCCGGGTGGTCGACGGTGCCGTGACCCGGCTGCCTCTGGTGCTCCGCGGCCTGGACGCCTGACGTGACCTTCAGGGGCCCGGCGGGCCCCTGAAGGTCACGCGAACGGTGCCAGCGGGATGTCGGCGTCGATCAGGGTGGCGCGGACCAGCTCGGCGGCGGAGACCGCGCCCGGGGTGTCGCCGTGCAGGCAGATCGAGTCGACCGAGCAGGGGATGACGGTGCCGTCCACCGCCACCACGCTCCGTTCGACGGCCATGCGCACCGCCCGTTCGGCCACCTGCTCCGGGTCGGTGATCACCGCGCCGGGGGTGCCGCGCGGCATCAAAGCCCCGTTGGGCAGGTAGGCGCGGTCGGCGAAGGCCTCGGCGACGACCGGCAGGCCCGCGCCAACGGCGAGCTGAGCGAGCGTCGAGCCGGGTAGGCAGAGCACGGGCAGCTCGGGGTCGTACCCGGTGACCGCGGCGACCACCGCCGCTGCCTGGGACTCGTCGGTGCTCGCCGCGTGGTAGAGCGCGCCGTGCGGTTTGAGGTAGCGGACCCGGGTGCCGAACAGCCGGCAGAACGCGTTCAACGCCCCGAGCTGGTAGGTCACCTCGTCGCGTAGCTCGGCGAAGTCGTACGCGATGTGCCGTCGACCGAAGCCGGCCAGGTCCCGGTAGCCGACCTGCGCGCCCACCGCGACCCCGCGCCGTGCGGCGCCCTCGCAGACCCGCCGCATTGTGGACGGGTCGCCGCCGTGGAAGCCGCAGGCGACGTTGGCGGAGGTGACGAGGCCCAGCAGCGCCTCGTCGTCACCGAGTCGCCAGATGCCGAAGCCCTCGCCCAGGTCAGCGTTGAGGTCCATGGAATCTGACGGTAGTCCCTGGGCGGGCCTGCGCGAGCGGGGTCACGTCGGTGACCACCCCGATGACGGGGTATCCGCCGGTGGTCGGGTGATCGGCCAGGAAGATCAGGGGTTGTCCGTCGGCCGGCACCTGCACCGCGCCGAGCACGATGCCCTCGCTGGGCAGCTCGCCGGCGACCGCGCGGGGCAGCGGCGCGCCAGCGAGTCGCGCGCCGACCCGGTTGCTCACCGGGCTGACGGTGTACGCGGCGCCGAACAGTAGGTCGAGTGCGGCTGGTGTGAACCAGTCGTCGCGAGGGCCGAGGCTGAGCATCAGGTGCAGCTCCGGTGGGGGCGCGGAGCAGACGGTCAGGTCCACCGGCGCGGGTGCGTCGAGCGGCTCGCCGAGCGGCAGCTGGTCGCCGTCGCCCAGCCGAGGCGGACCGAGCCCGGAGAGGGTGTCGGTGGCCCGGCTGCCGAGCACCGGCGACACGTCGATGCCGCCCGCCACCGCCAGCCAACTCCGTACGCCCCGACGGGCTGGGCCGATCCGCAGCACCGTCCCGGCCGGCACGGTGAGCGGGCGCCCGGTGTCGCCGGGCCGATCGCCCGCGTGGACGGTCACCTCGGCGCCGGTGACCGCCACGGTGGTGGCCCGGGTCAGCCGCACCGTGCAGCCGGTCAGGGTGATCTCCAGGCCGGCGGCGTGCTCCGGGTTGCCGACCAGGCGGTTGGCCAGCCGCAGGGCCGCCGGGTCGAGGGCACCGGACCGGGGGACCCCCAGGTGCGCCCAGCCGGGCCGACCCAGGTCCTGCACGGTGGTGAGCGCACCGGCGCGGAGCACCTCGATGGCGGGCGGGCGGGTCATGCCGCGGCCATCCGGACCGGGGTGCCCGGGCCGAGTCGGGCCGGCGGGTCGGCGTGGGCGTCGAAGAGGACCAGGTCGGTGCGGCCGACCAACTGCCAGCCGCCGGGTGACGCGCCCGGGTAGATGCCGGCGTACGGGCCGGCCAGGGCGACCGAACCGGGTGGCACCCGGGGGCGGGGCGTGGCCAGCCTGGGCAGCGCCAGCTCGGCAGGCAGCCCGGTCAGGTACGGGAAGCCGGGGGCGAAGCCGCAGAACGCGACCCGGAACCGGGTGCCGGTCAGCCGGGACAGCACGGCGGGCACGTCGACGCCCCAGTGCTCGGCCACCGCCGGCAGGTCGGGCCCGTCGAAGTCGACCGGAACGACGGTCTCCGTGCCGTCGTCGTGCTCGTCCGCGCCGCGACGGGCGGTGGCGGCGGTCACAATGGCCGGCGCCCACCGGGTCAGCTGCTCAGCCGTGGCGGCCGGGTCGGGCAGGCCGTCGAGCAGGACGGTGCTGGCCGCCGGCACGATCTCGACGGCGGCCAGGTCACCCTGCTCCCGACGCCGCCACAGCTCGGCTCGCCATGCGTCGACCAGGTCGACCTCGGGCACGCCTTCGGGGTCGGTGCAGTCGAGGAGCAGGGCGTGCGCCCCGACGGGTCGGATCCGCATCGGCTCATCTTCGCCGATGGCGGCGGTCGCGGTGTTCACGGCGACGGTGCCGGGTGTCACCGCCGTGCCTACTTGCAAGTAACCTACGGTGCCGTAACCTAAGGAGGTGACCACCTCCGCCCCGCTTCGCCTGAAGCCGGTCGACATCGGTAAGCCCCGGATGCGCGGCTGGCTGCACACGTACGCCTTCTTCGTCGCGGTGGTGTGCGGCATCGTGCTCTGCTCGATCGCCGCCACCCGACCCGGGTGGGCGCCCCTGGTCAGCTGCCTCATCTACAGCCTGACGGTCTGTGGGCTCTTCGGCACCAGCGCGCTCTACCACCGTCGGGTGTGGTCGGAGCGCGGCTACCAGCTGATGCGCCGGATGGACCACTCGATGATCTTCGTGTTCATCGCCGGTACGTACACGCCGCTCTGCGTGATGCTGCTAGCACCCCGCCCGGCCACCGTGATGCTGTCCCTGGTCTGGGGTGGCGCACTGGCCGGCGTGGCGCTCAAGGTGGTCTGGCCGCACGCGCCGCGCTGGGTGTCCGCGCCGCTCTACCTGGCGCTGGGCTGGGTGGCGGTGGCCATGTTGCCGGAGATCCTGAACGGCGGCGGCGTCACCGCACTGGTGCTGCTGGTCGTCGGCGGCGCGATCTACAGCGTCGGCGCTGTCTTCTACGCGTTGCGGCGGCCCAATCCGTGGCCGACCGTCTTCGGTCACCACGAGTTCTTCCACGCCTGCACGCTGCTGGCGGCGCTCTGCCACCACATCGCGATCTACTTCGCGCTGTTCGCCTGAGCGCCCGGCCAGTACGCAGGCGCGGCCCGCACCGCAAGATCCGCGCAACTTCGGGGAAACTGCTGCCTAGACGGGCTTTCAGGCAGCAGTTTCCCCGAAAGTGCGCGGATCTTGCGGTGCGGGCCGGCGTGGTGGTCCCTCCGGGTAGAGACGCGAGCCGGGGCCCCGCGACGCTGCGGGACCCCGGAGTTTCGCGAGCGAGGTTCAGACCGGTCGGCCCGGCCGACGCACCTCGCGGTACTCCTGCACGACCTGGTCGTCCTGGACCGGCACCACCCGGTCCGCCACGACGCGCTGCTCGCGCACCGGCGCGGCGACCACAGTGCGGCGGCGGCTGTTCCAGAAGTAGAGGGTCGTGATCAGGCCGGCGACGCCGGCCAGCATCAGCACCCAGCCGACCACGGACAGGTCCAGCCAGCCCAGGTCGGCCTCCACGGCGAATGCGAGGATCGCGCCAAGCGCGATCAAGAAGATGCTGCCACCAATGCCCATGTCTCGCTCCTCGGCTCAAAACCTGGCGTACGACGCGCCGCGGCCGTCGGTAGGGGTGCGGCATCCATCGACTTACCCAGGCACGGAGATCGCCAATCGGGCAAGCTGGGAGCATGACGGACGCCGACCCCGAGACCCGGACGCTGGTGTTGTTGCGGCACGCGAAGGCCGAGCAGGGTAGCGACGCGGCGGACGACGCCGAACGGCCTCTCAGCGCACGCGGGACCACAGACGCCGCAGCGGCCGGCGCCTGGCTGGCGCGCCACGGGTTGCTACCCGACGTGGTGATCTGCTCGACGGCCAGACGCACCCGCCAGACCTGGCACGGGGTGGCGATGGGGATGACCGGTTCGCCGCCGGAGGGTGGCCCGACCGGGCCACGGCCGATCGTCCGTTACGAGCCCGGCGCGTACGACGCGCACCCCGAGGAGTTGCTGGCGCTGGTCCGCACGATCGATCCCACGGCTCGCACGGCGCTGCTGATCGCCCACAATCCGGGCATCTCACTGCTCTCCGCGCTCCTCGACCCGGAGGGCGCGGCCGACGAAGGGTTACGCACCGCGGAACTGGCGGTGCACCGTGGCCCACTCGCCTGGGCGGAACTGGGTCGGTCGAGCGCTCCGATCATCGAGCGGCACACCGCACGCGACTGAGCCACCCGCCGCTTCTCCACGGGTGGCTCAGAGGTACGCGCCCAGGTCCGGCTCAGGACGGCGGCGCGGTTGGTGGCGGCGGGTCCGGCGGCGGCGGCATCATCGCGGTCGGATGAGAGAGCCGGTTCTCCTCCACGATGAGGGTCCGGGCCCGCTTGCGCCGGTCCTGCCAGAACCAGAGCGTGGTCAGCAGTACGGCCAGCCCGGCCAGGATGAAGACCCAGCCGACCGCCCGTACGTCGATCCACCAGACGTTGGCTCTCAGCGCGAAGGTCAGGATCGCGCCGATCGCGATGAGAAAAATGCCGCTTCCGACACCCATATGCGCTGCACTCCCCCGTGCGGTGGCTCTGGGCGTTCCCTTTCGAGGTCACGCGACGGTTACCCGCCACGCCGCCGGCATACCCGGCCAGGCTCGCCCAATACCCGACCCGGGGAGGGACCGACCGGTGTTCCTTGCCGCGGAATGGGACGTCGGGGCCGGAAGCAGCGGCGTCGCTGACCCCCGGACGCGGCGACGGCCGGTGGGGCAGCTGCCCCACCGGCCGTCGGTGTCGGTCCCAGGTGGTGCGACCCGGGACCGGTCAACCGTGCCGTGGCACGGTCAGAAGGCCTCCTCCGGGAGGTCCATGATGTCGAGGTCGGTGTTCTCGATGATCCGCCGGTCGGCACCGATGCGGGGCAGCACCTCGCGGGCGAAGAAGCGGGCAGCGGCCACCTTGCCGGTGTAGAACGCCTTGTCGCTGGCGGAGACCTCGCCGGTCAGTGCCTTCAGCGCCACCTCGGCCTGCCGCTGGAGCAGCCAGGCGACAACCAGGTCGCCGATCGCCAGCAGGAACCGCCGGCTGCTCAGCCCGACCTTGTAGAGCGCGCGGGTTTCGCCACCCTGCGCCTCGCCCAGCCAGCCGGTCATCACGCCGAGGATGTTCTGCACCTCGGCCAGCGCCTTGCCGAGCGCCTGCCGCTCCTCCTTGAGCTGGCCGTTGCCAGCCTCGGAGGAGATGAACTCCTGGATCTCGCTGGCGACCGCCATCAGCGCCTTGCCGTTGTCCCGGACGATCTTGCGGAAGATCAGGTCCAGGCTCTGGATGGCGGTGGTGCCCTCGTACAGGGTGTCGATCTTCGCGTCGCGGACGTACTGCTCCAGCGGGTAGTCCTGGAGGAACCCGGAACCACCGAAGGTCTGCAGGGACTCGTGCCCGAGCATCTCGTAGGCCCGCTCCGACCCGACGCCCTTGACCAGCGGAAGCAGCAGGTCGTTGACCCGCTTGGCCAGCTTGGTGGCCTTCTCGTCGCCGGCGGCCTCGGCGATGGCGACCTTGTCCTGCCAGGAGGCGGTGTAGAGAACCAGGGCACGCAGGCCCTCGGCGTACGACTTCTGCAGCAGCAGCGAGCGACGCACATCCGGGTGGTGGGTGATGGTGACCCGCGGGGCGGTCTTGTCGGCCTGCTGGATCAGGTCGGCGCCCTGCACCCGGCTCTTCGCGTATTCCAAAGCGTTGAGGTAGCCGGTGGAGAGGGTGGCGATGGCCTTGGTGCCGACCAGCATCCGGGCGTACTCGATGATCATGAACATCTGCCGGATGCCGTCGTGCTTGTCGCCGAGCAGCCAGCCCTTGGCCGGTACGCCGTGCTCGCCGAAGGTCAGCTCGCAGGTGTTGGAGACCTTCAGGCCCATCTTGTGCTCGACGTTCGTGGTGTAGACGCCGTTGCGCTCACCCAGCTCGCCGGTGGTCTCGTCGAAGTGGAACTTCGGCACCACGAAGAGCGACAGGCCCTTGGTGCCGGGGCCACCGACGCCCTCGACGCCGACCGGGCGGGCCAGCACGTAGTGCACGATGTTGTCGCTCAGGTCGTGCTCACCCGAGGTGATGAAGCGCTTCACGCCCTCGATGTGCCAGGAACCGTCGGGCTGCTGGATCGCGCGGGCACGGCCGGCACCGACGTCCGAGCCGGCGTCCGGCTCGGTGAGCACCATCGTGGAGCCCCACTGCTTGTCGATGAAGAGCTTGGCCCACCGCTTCTGCTGCTCGTTGCCCTCGACCTCCAGGACGTGCGCGAAGGAGGGGCCGGAGGCGTACATCCAGATGGGGGCGTTCGAGCCGAGGACCAGTTCGGCGAGGGCCCACCAGAGGGCGCGCGGCGCGTTGGTGCCGCCCAGGTGCGGCGGCAGGTCCAGGCGCCAGAACTCGGAGTCCATGAACGCCTGGTACGACTTCTTGAACGACGCCGGCAGCGGCGCGGTGTGCGTGGCCGGGTCGAACACCGGCGGGTTGCGGTCGCTGTCCGTGTAGCTGGCGGCCAGATCGCCACGGGCGAGGCGGTCGAGCTCGGCGAGGAACGTGCGGGCGGTGTCGACGTCGAGTTCCGAATAGGGCTCCTGGCCGAACGCCTGGTCCGCCCCGAAGACCTCGAACAGGTTGAACTCAAGGTCCCGCAGGTTGCTCTTGTAGTGGGTCATGCTCGCTGGCCCCGCTTCCGGACAGGTGTTACCGATCAGTAACCCACACTGTATTACTCGCGGGTAGCCAGCGACAAGCGGATCACCCAAGTGACGGCGATTACACACCTCCGGGCCGCGCTGACCGAGTCAGCTCTCGGCGGCGCCGACCTCCCAGCTCGGGACCGCTGCGGTCACGGCGGTGCGGGCACCGACGTACTCCATGAGGACCAGAGCGATGTCGTCGTCGAGACGACCATGGACCCACTCGATCAGCGCCGTCTCCAGTGAGGCCAGCCCGTTGGCGACAGTGCCGTGGCCGAGCAGTCGCCAGGCCCGGTCGGCGGTCGGGAAGAACTCCCCGTCACGCCGCGCCTCGCCGAGCCCGTCGGTGAACAGCAGCAGCCGGTCGCCGGGCTCCAGGCGTTCGACCCGGGGGCGGACCACCGGCATGAACCCGAGCGGAGGGGCCGGTGCCGGCGGCTCCAGCGGGATCACCGCGCCCCGACGCAGCAGCAGCGGCGGCGGATGTCCGCAGTTGACGATCGTGAGCGTGCCACCGCGCTCCTCAACCAGTGCCGCGGTGACGAAGTCCTCGTCGCCCACGTTGCGGGCGACCGCGCGGTCCAGGTCGGCGACGACGGCGCGCAGGTCGGCCCGCTCGTAGGCCACGTGGCGATAGGAACCGAGGACGATGCTCGCCAGCCGGACCGCGTCCAGGCCCTTGCCGCGCACATCACCGATGATCATGCGTACGCCGTAGGGCGTGTCGATCGCCTCGTACAGGTCACCGCCGATCTCGGCCGTGGCGGTGGAGGAGATGTAGCGACCGGCGACCGAGAGCGTGCCGACCTGCGGGCCGAGCGGGCGCAGCACAGCCTGCTGGGCCACCGAGGCGAGCTTGGTCAACTCGACGATCCGGTCCGCCTGCTTCTGGCGGACCGACGTCACCGCCACGGCCAGCCCGGTGGCGAGCGCGACCCAGACCACGTTGACCGAGGTGACCAGCAACATGTCCGGATCGAGCAGCGCGAAGGCGACCCCGATCACTGTCGCGGCGACACCCACCCCCAGCACCACCGGCCAGGCCGCCAGTGCGGCGGCCAGGATCGGTGCGGCCGCCAACAGTGCGATGTAGTTCGCCGAACGCCCGTCCGCCGCCTCGACCGCCGACACGATCGCGAGCAGAACGAGGGCCGCGCCGAGGCCGGCGCGGGATCCGGGGCTCAGCGGGCGACGGACCGGCTGAAGGAGTCGCGTGGGTACGAGAGACAGTTTGCCTGATCCGCGTGAAACGGTGAATGAACCTGACCCGTCGTCCGAGGAGGTTCTGACCGGCCGGTCCGATCGACCGGCCGAATCGACGTCGCTTGCCCCGCTCAGCCGAGCACCTCGTAGCGGACGGTGAGCGCGCCCACGTCGACCGAGGCGATGGTGGCGAACGCGGCGCGGGAGAGGTCCAGGCAGCGGCCGTCGATGAACGGGCCGCGATCGTTGATCCGCACCACCACCGACTTGCCGTTGGCCGGGTTGGTCACCCGGACCTTGGTGTTGAACGGCAGCGTCTTGTGTGCGGCGGTCAGCGCACTCGGGTTGAACGACTCACCGTTGGCGGTGAGCTGCCCATCGGAGTAGAACGAGGCGCCGCACGAGCCGCTGTCCAGCACCTTCGGGGCGGCGGTGGTCTTCTTGGCGGTCGGCTTCGGCTTCGGCGACGCGGTGCGCTCCTTGCCTCGGGAGGCGGCCTGCTGCGACCGGGTGGCCGAGGGGCTGGCGGACGCGCTCGGGGAGACGCTGGCACTCGGGGACGCGGAGGCTGCCGGGGAGCTGGGGGCGAGGCTGCTGGCGGCGGTGGTCGGGGTGAGGTCGAGAGGCGTCTGGCCCGACTGAGCGGAGCCGGAGGTCAGCTGCACGGCACCGAACGTGCCCCCGACCGCGAGGGCGACGCCGACCGCCGCGGTGGCCACGATGCCCGCCGGGGAGGAGAAGATGCGGGTACGGGAGTGCTTACCTGCCACCGGCCCGGTCCTTTCGTCGACTGAACAAACCGGGTCGGACCGTAACGAGAGAAGCACTTCCGAAGTCAACGTGATCATAGTGGTATGCCCGTATTTGCGCTGGTACGTGTAGCCGATCATCCGAGGCGGGGTGGGCCGGCCGGCCCGGGTGTCGGCACGTCGACCGGCCGTGCCGCAGGATGAGCGGATGCCCGCTGAGCTGACCGAACGCCTGGCCGCCCTGTTCCGGTGGATCGACCCCGGTCCGGGCACCAGTCACCTGGTCAGCGACATCTCCGGTTGGTGGCGCGACCCGACGGTGCTGGCCGAACTGGGACCGGCCCTGGTGGCGCCGTACCGGGCCGCCCGGCCGACGGTGGTGCTCGCCCCGGCGGTCACCGGGCTGCTGCTCGGGCCGCTTGCCGCCACCGCCCTCGGGGTCGGCTTCGTGGCCGCACACAAACCCGCCGACGGCCGGCTGCCGGCCGGGCCGCTCACCTGGGCACAGAGCCCACCGGACTACCGGGGACGACGGGTCGACCTGGCGGTACGGGACCGGCACCTCGGCCCCGACGACCGGGTGCTGGTGGTGGACGACTGGGTGCGTACGGGCGCGCAGCTCCACGCCCTCTACGACATCTGCGCGGCGCGTGGCGCCGAGGTGCTTGGCACCGCCGTGGTGGCCGTCGACTGCCCGCCCGAGGTTGCGGCCGACCTGCGGATCACCGGCCTGATCGACGCCGCCGATCTGCACGCTTGACCTGAACCTCGGTTCACGTCCGACGATCGATGCATGAGTGACGGCATTCTCGACGAGGCGTACGAACGGCTGCATCGCACCGGCCCCGAATACGAGGGGTGGCTCTCCAACCACGGACCGATGGCCGTCGAGGCGCTGGCCCGACACGGGCATCAGGGACAGGTGCACCGTTGGCTCGACGACTACCTCGGCCGACTCGACGAACTGCCCCGGGGGTTGCACCCGATCGACGACTGGCGAGCGGCGCTGGGCGATCCGAAGCGGGCCGGTGACTGGCTGGCGTACTTCGACCGGCAACTGCGCGACCACCCGTGGCGTGACGTGCTCGGAACCTGGTGGCCCCGCCTGCTGCCGGGCATCGCCGCCGGCGCCACCCATGGCGTGATCCGGGTCGGGCACGCCGTACGCGTCCTCGAAACGGACGACGTGAACCCACCTCGGCTCACCGAACTGGCCCAGGCCCTCGGCTACTGGGCGGCCCGCTGGCAGCCGATCCCCGGCACCGACCGTGTTCTCGACGGCCACCGGGCCGGCCACGAGCAGATGGACGTGGACGCCGCGCTGGCCGGGCTGCCCCGGATCGACGACCAGACCGGCGGCGTCCGGGATCGGTTGGGCCAACTGCCGGGCGTACCCCGGTGGGAGCCGGCGCTCGCGGCGCTGAGCCCCGCGCGGAGCCCGGACGAGGCGAAGCGCGGGCTCACCACGTTGGTGCACCGCGCCGGCCTGGACTACCTGCGCTTCGGCCACGCCGCGCCGGTCATGCTGGTGCACGCGGTCACCGCGCCGACCGCGGTGCTGCGTACCCTGCCGGCCCTAGACCGGGCGCTGTGGGCGCCGAGCCTCGCTGCGGCCTGGGCCGCGACGGCGGCCCTGACCTCGGTGTACGCCCCAGCCGACGGCATCGCGCCACCGACCGTGACCGCCGTGACGCCGGCGGAGGTCTTCGCCCGGGCGGCTCGGCACGGCGACGAGCACGTGGTCAAGCTCGCCGACGCGGTGCTCGACGCGCACGCGGCCACTGGCGACGACCGGCTGCTCACCGCCGCCGGCTACGCCGGTCAACTGATCTGAGCAGGCCCCGGCGCAATGCGGCGGCGGTACGGGTCGCGCTGGCCTAGCCTCGGCAGGATGTGGCCTCGGATCGGTGAACTCCGCACCCTTGCCCTCGGCACCCCCGGCGAGCTGCGGGCGACCCTCAACACCCTCGTGCTGGCCGGCGTGAAGACCGCGACGGCCGGCCGGCTCGCCGAGTACGCGGAAGAGGGCGAGGAGTTGGAGCAGGTCGGGGAACGGCTGGCCCTGGTCGACGACGACGACGCGCTGGCCGGCGTCGTGGAGATCACCGGAGTCGAGGTGGTCCGCTTCGCGGACGTGCCATGGGACTTCGCCCGCGCCGAGGGTGAGGGGGACCGATCGATCGAGGAGTGGCGGGCCGGGCACGCGGCCTACTGGGCGGGCCTCGGCACCCCGGTCGACGGCGACACCCCGATCGTCTGCCTACGCCTGCGACTGGTCTCCGGCGGCGAGGGCGGAGTGGCCAGCGGCGACCTCGGCACCTGACGCGGCCACGTCAGCCGCGCAGCTCGGGCAGCAACCGCGTCGCCACGTCCGCGAGGATGGCCTCGTCGCCGGCGTACCAGCTGCTGGCGCGCGGCCAGTGCGTCACCACGTCGGTGAAGCCCAGGTCCGCGGCCCGGCCGACCTGGTCGGCGAAGAACTGCGCGCTGCTGAGCGAGAACACCGGCGCCGCGTCCAGCGAGAGGTAACGGTCCAGAGTGGCCGGATCGCGGCCGGCCTCCTCCAGCGTGCGATCCATCCGCGCGGACAGCGCCGACACGGTGTCCCACCAGCCCGACACGTCGTCAGCATCGGTGCCGGTGGTCACCCAGCCCTGACCGAACCGGGCCACCAGCCGCATCGATCGCGGCCCGTTGGCGGCCACCACGAAAGGAACCCGGGGCTGCTGCACGCAGCCGGGGTTGTTGCGGGCGTCCACCGCGGCGAACCACTCACCACACCAGGTGGTGCCGTCCTCGCGCAGGACGAGATCGAGCAGCTCGGTGAACTCGGCGAACCGGTCCACCCGCTGACGCGGCGGCAGGGTCTCACCGCCCAGCACCGCCGAGTCGAAACCGATACCACCCGCGCCCAGGCCGAGCAGCAGCCGACCGTCGGAGACGTCGTCCACGGTGGTGATCTGCCGGGCGAACGCCGCCGGGTGCCGGAAGTTCGGCGACGCCACCAGGGTGCCCAGCCGGATCCGGGAGGTCACCGTCGCGGCGGCGGTCAGCGTGGCCATCGAGTCGAACCACGGGCCGTCGACCAGGTCCCGCCAACCCAGGTGGTCGTACGTCCAGGCGTGGTCGAAGCCCCACTCGTCCACCTGCCGCCACCGACGCTGTGCCTCCGCCCACCGCTGGTCGGGCAGGATGACGATGCCAATCCGCATGATCGCCAGCCTAGCCGGGCCGGTCATCCGCGCCCCAGCATCACGCTCCCGTCCGGGACAGCGTCGCCGCCTGACCTTGGCTACCGTTTCGCTGTGGACCTACGCGTATCCCCGGATCGTCGGGCGCGACGGGTCCGCATGATCCGCACGGTGGCGTTGCTGGTCGGGGTGATCGTCCCGTCCCTCGTCCTCCGCGAGCTGATCGAGGCCCTAACCGGCCGCGGCCCGCTGGCCGACCTCAGCGCGGTCGCGGTGCCGATGGCGGCGGCGACCGCGTGGCTCGCGCCGTACGCCTCCTATCGGCGGCACGACGCCCTGCTCTGGCTGGTCGGTCCGGGCATCTACGTCTTCACGGTGATCGCCTGGCGGGTGGCCCTCGCGCCCCACCGGGACTGGCGGCCCCGCCCCGAGGAGAAGCCCCGGCTGCGCTGGTCCCGCGACCCGGAACACGCCGGAACCTGGTACCTGACCGAGCCTTCGGGTGATGCACGTCACACTGCTCTCGGGTAGGGGACTCCCGTTCGGCTCCGACCCCTTGGCGAGCTGCATCCCGTTCGGGTGTGACCGAGGAGAGGACCAACGCGATGACCAAGGTGACCGCGCAGCTGTCGGTGTCGATGGACGGCTTCTACGCCGGCCCACAGTTCGACGGGAACGGCAACTGGATGGACTCGGAGGAGAGCGCCAAGTTCTTCCGGGTCACCCGGTGGGCGACAGAGGCGGCGGCCTGGCGCGAACGGCAGGGCTTCGCCGGCGGGGAGCAGGACACCAACTCCGAGGTGATCGCCGAGTCGTTCGGCGCCGCCGGCGCGTACGTGATGGGGCGCCGGATGGCCGACGGGGGTGAGATCCCCTGGGGTGAGGAGCCGCCGTTTCGCGCACCGGTCTTCGTCATCACCCACCGCCCCCGCCAGCGGCTGCTGAAGCGAGGAGGCACCAGCTTCACCTACGTCACCGAGGGCGTGGCCAGCGCGGTGGAGCAGGCGCGGGCCGTGGCCGGTGGCAAGGATGTCGCCGTGGCCGGGGGCGGCAGTCTGGTGCGGCAGGTACTCAAGGCCGGCCTGCTCGACGAGTTGGAACTGCACGTCGTACCGGTCGTGCTCGGCACCGGCCTGCGCCTCTTCGACGCCGACCTCGACCTGGGTGACCGGGAGGGGATCGAGCTGACGCCGACCCGCGTCCTCGCCACCCCGCAGGTGACCCACATCCGGTACGCGGTGCGCGGTCGCGCCCCGCTCGTGCTCGACGACCGGGGCCGCGGAGGCGGCCCAACGGTAACCGCGAACTGAATCACGGCCCATCGAAGGAGATAGGAAAACACCATGCCGCAACTGCTGCGGGTGCAGTGCTTCAACGTTTCGCGCGACGGGTTCGGCACCGGCGAGGGGCAGAGCCTGGAACGGCCCTTCGGCCACGCGGACCCCACCCCGCTGTTCTCCTGGCGGGCCGCCACCGCCAGCTTCGTGTATCGCACCGAGCCCGGCGGCAGTCGCGGCCTCGACGACTATCTGACCCGCGACGCCGAGTGCAACATCGGCGCGGAGATCATGGGTCGCAACAAGTTCGGCCCTCAGCGTGGCCCCTGGGAGAACCACGACTGGCAGGGTTGGTGGGGGGACAACCCGCCGTTCCACACGCCGGTCTTCGTGCTCACCCACCACGAACGCCCGTCGTTCACGCTGTCCGACACCACGTTCCACTTCCTCGACGCCAGCCCGGCCGAGGCGCTGGCCCGGGCGAAGCAGGCAGCCGACGGTCGGGACGTACGCCTCGGCGGCGGGGTCGCCACCATCCGCGAGTTCCTCGATGCCGACCTGGTCGACACGATGCACATCGCCGTCGCGCCCGTCGACCTCGACCGGGGCGAGCGCCTGTGGGACAGCCCCGACGAACTTCTCGACCGCTTCCACCTGGAGTCTGTGCCCAGCCCCAGCGGAGTCACCCATCTCCTGTTCTGGCGACGCTGACCCGCGATCCTGGGCAGTTTCCGTTACGCCTGAACTGTCCAAGATCTGGGCAGGCCCTAAGCGAGGCGGGACAGCACCAGCATGCGGTTGCCGTCGGGGTCCGTGACCCGGGCGGACCGCTCCCCCCATGGCTGGTCGACGGGTTCCTCGGTGACCGTGGCACCGCCCGAACGCAGGGCGTGCACGGCGGCGTCGCAGTCGTCGGCGTAGACGCACAGCTCCCAGCGGTGCGATTCGGCCGGCCCGCCGGCCTCCGGATTGGCGGCCAGGCCCAGCTCGCTGTTGCCCAGTCGGAGTGCGACGAACTCCGGAACACCCTCGTCCGGGAACCGGTAGGTCAGCTCGAAGCCGACCACATCCCGGTAGAACCCGATCAGTCGTGGCAGGTCAGGTGTCGTCACGATCGGAAAAGCTTCGGTGAACACGGACCACCTCCAGGCCGGACAGTAGCCCCGCCGGGGCTCGGGTGGAACCACCACGGTCGATCCCGCCGGCCGCCATCAGCTCAGTGAACTCAGGATCACCGAGCAGGGGCAGGCCGCACTGGCTGCCGAGATCGATGCCATGCGGGAGCTGCTCCGCCGCCACCAGGAGTTGGGCGGCGCTTCGCGGCCAACCGGCTAGGAGCACTGTCGTACCGGTGACATAGGTTGCCGTTCATGGATGCGTCGACGCCCGCAGAGGACCTGAGCACACGGTGCGTCGAGCGCGACGAGACAGCGGTGCTGTTCATCGCCACGGCCGATGAGCAGGACGCGATCACCGAGGCATGGGATCGCCTGGAAACAATGGTGGGGTCACTCCAGGGGCGGAAGTTCTTCGGGGTCTTCGGCCCACCGGACGGGGCGTACCGGGTCTGCGTGCAGGTCCAGGACGGCGCCGACGCCACGCTGGCCGGTCTCCAGTCCGGGTCAATCCCCGGCGGTCAATACCTGTCGACAACACTTCGCGGCGAGCCGCCCGAGATCTACACCCACATCCCCGAGCGCTATGCGGAGCTGATGCGGGCAGCCGACCATGATTCGACCCGGCCCAGCATCGAGTTCTACCGTCGTCGCGATTCCATCGACCTGCTGATACCGGTGAAGACCGGCTCTCCGGCAGCGCGTGCGGCGGACATCAACGCCGACGCCGCAGATCCTCAGATTGGGTAACGCCTCTGGAAGCTCTAGAGGATGGGGTGCACGTCATCCTGGATCTTGAGTAGCCCGTCATCGACGAGCGGTTGTTCGAGTGCCGGCATTGCGGTGGCGCTGAGTTCGGAGCGCGACCGGAGGCCGCCCGAATGTAGTTGAGCTGAGCACCTCTTCCAGGTAGGAACGACCAAATGCGACCAGAGCCTGGGCAGGTGCTGCATTTCTCGGAAGATCCGACGATCACGCGGTTCGTTCCGCATGTCGCCGCGACCGCTCAGCAACCGGACGCATACGTGTGGGCCGTCGACCAGGATCGGGCTCCCGATTACTGGTTCCCGCGCCAGTGCCCCCGGGCGATGGCCTGGGTGCTGCCGACCACTTCTCGGGCGGATCGTGATCGGGTCGTCGGAGCGGGCTGCGGCGAGCGAGTCCATGCGATCGAGTACGGCTGGCTGGAGGCGATGCAGAGGGTGCGACTGTTCGCGTACCGGCTACCAGCTGATCGCTTCCAACTATTCGGCACTCCCGAACCACACGCGCTCGTGGCAGTCGAGCCCGTCACACCCCTCGGTCCTCCCGAGCCGGTGGGTGATCTGCTGCGGTGTCACGCCGAGGCGGGAATCCAGCTTCGCGTGCTGAACAACCTCTGGTCCTTCTGGGACGTAGTGACCAACAGCTCGGTCGGCTTCAGTGGCATCAGGCTGCGCAACGCAAGGCCCCGCTCCTGATCCTCCCTGGAAATTGGAAGGCCGTTGCTGGGACGATGACCGCCGCTGAGATCCCTCTGAGGGCTCTAGAGCTGACAGCGCGAAAGCACCGCGTCCGACGCCGGAAGCCCCGGTCGTCGCTGGCACCACCGCGCTGCCTACCGGCTCCAACGCTCCGCGGGTAGGCAGTTGGTGCCGGGCGAGCCGTAGACGACAGTGCCCGACGGGTCCCCGTAGCAGTGGTCGAACTCGTCCGACGGACGAAAGAGCGGACGGCGGTCGATTTCGGCACCGGTGTCGTCGTAACTGACCAACTCGGCGCCCTCGTTGACGTTGGCATCCTCGGTGATCAGGCCGAACACACCGTTGGCCAACCGCGCGGTGGTCGTCTGCCCATCCCCGTGTTCGAGCACCAGCCGGTGCACCCGAGCGCTGACCCGGCCAGTCGCCGCGACGTCGCCGCCGTTGACTCTGCTGGACACGAGCAGGAGTCGCTGGACCGGGCCGGGCAACCAGTTCCGTTGTGGCCAGTCCCGTTCACTGCTGGCGGCCCCGCTGATCTCCTGATGTGGCGCCGTGGAGACTTCACAGGTGAAGTACCCGGTCTCCGATATGAAAAGTGCCACGGCCCGGTGGTCCTGCTCGGCGGCCACGGCCAACTGGTCCATCGACACCGGAAGCCGCTCCATCTCCTCGTTCCACGACAGGCACTGCTCCATTGATCGGCGCAGCGTCGGTGACAGTTCGCTCGGACCCATCGCCAGATGCCGCACATCGTCGCCACTCGGCACCATCGCCACACCGGCGACCATGGCCGCAGCCGTCGCCAAGGTGGCCACTCCGAGCCGTAGCGCCCGGCGGGATCGCGGACGATGGACAGAAGCCATCAGATCCGAACGCATCCGCGCCGCCGCGCCGGGCGGCAGATCCCGCTCGACAGGCGTTTCGAAAATGCCCTTCATCGCTCATCCTCCTGCTTGGTTCCGTCGACGACCATCCGTGCCAGTCGGGCCCGTGCGCGACTGATACGTGAACGGAGCGCGCCTTCGTTGATGCCGAGGACCGCAGCCGCCTCGGCGTACGGCACGCCCGACCAGAGACACAGGGCAACCGCCTCGCGCTCGGCGCGAGGTAATCGGCGTACGACCGCCAGGACGTCGGCCATCTGCCGTTCGTCATCGAGCCGAGCGACTATGTCGTCCGCCGGGTCCGCCTCCACCCCACGTCCCGGCGGCAACCTCCGCAGGGCTGCCAACCACCGCCGGGCCGAGCGCCATTCGGTGCGGGTCGTGTTGGTGGCGACCACCAGCAGCCATGGCAACGCCAACCCGTCGACCAGGACCGCCGCTTCGCCACGCCTGCGCCACGCGACCAGGAAGGTCGACTGCGTCACGTCCTCGGCGAGCGTCCACGAGCCGGTGAGCCGGAACGCGTGGTTGTAGACCGCCCGGGCGTACCGGTCGAAGAGCCGGCCGAACGCGACCTCGTCACTGGCTGCGATGGCCGACCACAGATCTTGGTCGGACGGTTGTATCTGGCTCGTCACACCTGACTATCGCCGGTCGGGCCGAACCTGTTGCAGTCGTCTTCCAGGGTGATCGGCGCGCGAAGGCAGGAATCGACCGGATCGAATGGGTCACCGCCTGGGGTCACTTGACGGCCGTGGGAGTCTCGCCGAGTGCTGATCAGAGCAATCCTCGGGGCCGTCATCACCGCCGTCGGGTGCGCGGGGGCGGTTGTCTTCGCCTATGCCGTGATCCTGGTCGGCGTGAAAGGCCAACGCGCCAGCGAACGGGCGTGGGGGCGGGCGGCCAAGCTGCCCCGAGCTGTCTTCGCTGGCTACTTCGGCGCTGCCGGTCTTGCTCTGCTGTCGACGGCGCACCTGGCCCTGTTCTACCGCGACGAAGAGTGGTTCTGGCTGATCGCGCCCCAACAGGGAGCGGTGGTGCTTTCTCTTGCGGCGGGATGGCTCGCGATGCACAGGATGGGCAGGTCCGCACACCAGTAGCGGCCGCAGCAACGTCGAAGGCCCCGGCGGGGACTCGCGTCCTCACCAGGGCCTTCGTACGTGGAGCGGGTGACGGGAATCGAACCCGCACTGTCAGCTTGGGAATCGCGTTGAGTTGCACCGTGGGTAGCCGTCCCAGCTTGTAGGCGAGCACGCAGCGTCCAGGCTGCCGCAGCCCGGAGTGCCGCTGTGCGCCGGTGTTGACCCCTACATCGGGCACGGGTCGGGCACGACGACCGCCTCGGTGTGAAGGAACCACGACCGGTTGATGAGCTGGGCCGGTAGTGGCGCGCGCCGAGCTGCCCAAACGGTCCGCAGCAGTCCATGGACGTCCGACGATGCTCGCGCCCATCGTTACCCAGTTGGTCACCGAGGTCGGGCGACAGACGATGAAGCGCGACCTTGACCAGCGCGCACGTGACCCACATACCGCCGGTTCGTAACTCATACGGGCCGTGGTGGTCGTTGCCTTCAGCCCGGTTGCCGTCAGCACCGCTGGCGCATTCCGCATCAGTAGCGCCTTGGATGCATAGCGTTACAACTCCGGCAATAGATAGCAATTAAGACGATTATGATTATCACTGGGTTGCCCTATGCCGCAGGTGCCGTAATCAGCTATAGTTCGCCACAACATCCCCTTTGAAAGGATTTACATGCGACGAATCATTGGGCGCGGCGCTTGGCTCTCACTGATCGGGCTCGTCGGTTCAGCAGCGCTTGTTTCAGCACCGGCCTATGCGGCTGCGCCCAACCAATCGGCGGCGGCGTACGGGTGCGCAACCACATCCATTTCAGGAGCTATTAATGCCAGGATCAGCCCGAATACCTCTAGCGGGATCAAGGGGGTCCTGTACCAGGGCCAGTACGTGACTAGTTATTGCTATAGCATTAGCGGCGGCTCCTATTCGAGTTGTGGCGGAGGCTCCTCCTGGGTTCGGGTCTACAACCCAGCCTGGTCTGAGTTCGACGTCTACGTCGCGGCGCGTTGCGTCAAGATTGATAAGGGCGGCGCGGCCCCAGCACGCTGAGAGTACGTGCAAGAACTCGGTTCCGGCTGAAGATCTCGTTAACGAAACAATGGCATTCGGCTGTTCGGCATCCCGTCTGCCCTCGACCCGCCCCTTCTGGGGAGTAGGCCGCCACCCGGCCCGCCACGTCAAGCGGACCTTGACGGCTCGTGCGGGCGCTGGCGGGCCGGGCGGTGGTCTACTCGGCTCGCCCGGGTCGAGGGCAGACGGGATGGCCTACCGCAACCACCCACGGACCGCGACCCGCCGACGGAGCACCGGCCATCCTGGAGCCGGAGCGCCCCCGCCGGAGGCGCAGTAACCGCAGCCCCGTGACTGCCGCCAGCTCGCCGACGCGGCCGGCGGGCGCTCCCCTACGCCGCGCGGACTCGTGGCCGCGCGGCCTGGCCGGCTGCCGGCCCACCACCCGGTGAACCGTTCTGTCGTTCTGCGGCGGCCCCTTGGGCTTCCCGCTTCCGCGCCAGCCGCCGGGCGTGTTGCGTGGCCGGAGTCGGAGCGCCAGCGAAGCGACGGACGCGCGCCCAGGCGGCGGCGCGTGCGGCCCGTCTCGGGCCGCCTTGAAGACGTATAGAAAGTTCTCACCGATCGGCCGGCAGTCGGCCTGTCCTCCGTCGGCTGATGTGCGACACGCGTCCGCCAGGTGATCTGCGACGGTGGTCGCCCGACCAGCCGGGCCACCACCACGACCCTCGGTCGAACCCGTCCGAGTGCAACGGCGGGCATCCAACAGCGGCATCATCATGGTCGCCGGCCAGAAGGTCGCCCTCGGCCGGCTACACCGGCACCAGACCGTCACCGTGACCGTCTCCGAAACGACCCTGGCCATCGAACTCACCGACGGCGACACCAAAGTCATCCGACGCACCACCACCCAGCCAGTCCGTAGCATCAAAGGCCAGCGACCGCGGATCGCTACCTCAGTTTCCTAGACCACCCGTCGCACATCACCTGGCAGAGCTACGTCGCGCATCAGCTGACGGATCACAGGCCGGCAGTCGGCCCGCTACCTGCCTCGCTTGATAGCGGTCGCGCACCGCAGGCCACTCCGCTTCGATGACGCTGTAGTAGATCGAGTCCCGTACGTAGCCGTCGCTGAGAATGCGGTGACTGCGGAAGATTCCTTCCTGCTTGGCACCGATGCCAAGGATCGAGTTCTGGGACCGGACGTTGCGGCTGTCGGTCTTGTAGGCGACGCGGATGGTGCCCATGGTCTCGAAAGCGTGATGCATGAGCATGAACACGGATTCGCGGGAAGCTCCGGTCCGCCAGCTACTCGGAGTCAGCCAGGCCCAGCCGACCTCGACGGCTCGGTCTCGCTGCCGAATGTCGATCAGACTGATGCTTCCGATGACCTCGCCGGTGCTCATGTCAATGGTGGCGAAAGGAAGTCGGGCACCCCGCGCCTGATCGGTCTCCGCGTCCCGGATCAGCGCTTCGGCATCCTCAATCCGCCTCGGCGTGGGCTCGTCAAGGTACGACCAGATCTCGTCGTGCGAAGCCGCCTTTAGTAGTCCGGCCGAATGGTGCAGCCCGAGCGGCTCAAGTCGGATGATCGATCCAGTCAGGGTTACGGGCGTGAGATCCATCAGGCTTCCACCTCGTAGAGCAGGACGTGCCGGTCACCCGGCAGGATCACTTGGTAGACCTCGACAGGTAGATCGTTTTGGTCAAGCGTTGTGCGGAGAAGTCGTCCGACTGGCGTCGCTGGCCCCAAGTGCAGAGCCCTGGCTTCCTCGGCGGTAGGCATCCGCCAGGTGATTTCGTCCTGGTAGCGCGTGGGCGTGTGACCCCGGTCTTCGAGCACCTGATCCGTCCCCTCGACCACGTCGGCGGGATCCATGATTTTGCTACCCTGCACGATCGCCAATGGGTAGTAGCTGTCGCCGAGCTGCAATGGCTCGTCGTCGGCGTACTGCACCCGTCGCCGGACGGCCACAAGGTCCCCGGGTTGCAACCCGAGGTGAGCGGCGATCTCGGCATTAGCGGGCACCGTCTCGACGCTGCTGATCTGCTTTGGCCTCTTGCCCTGCGCTTCGATCTGCTGGCCGAATGTGTCTCGTTTGCGCTCGGACTCCAACCGCCTCTGGCGAGATCCCGTCAGAGAGGCGTAGTAGCGCATCGGCGGTTCTGCCCTTACGAAGCTTCCCCGCCCTTGCTGCGAAGTGATCAAACCTTCGTTGCGGAGGACGTCTAAGGCGAGCCGGACGGTGTTCCGGCTGGTGTCGTACCGCTCGGACAGGTCAGCCTCAGTCGGAACGCGGTCCCCGGGCGCAAGCGCCCCACCGTTGATCTGCTCCCTGAGTAGTGCTGCGAGCTGCTGGTACAGCGGCCGGCTGTCGGCCGGATTCAACATCATGTCGCCTTCCTCGGACTAGTTGTCCCAACAGGCTAACAACCTATTGACCCGAGCACTATCGACCTGCTAGACAAGATGTTGTTGGTACAACCCAACAAGAAGAGGCCCCAGCGAGGTGCAACTCGCTGAGGCCGGTGCATCGGTCCTCGCGAAAGGAACCACACGATGCCTGTCCAGCCTACCGTTCACCCTGCTCATTGCGCCTCGGGCCACTCTCCGGCGCTGTCTGATGCTCGCCTGCTCTCTGCTCTGGCGACGCTTCGGGACGCGTTGGCCCCTGGGAAGGCGCTGAACCTGCCTGCGGTGCTCGATCGTGCCGCTCTGCTGGAGGCCCTGTCCGTACTCACTACGACCACCCCCGCCCCTGTCCCCACCACCGGCTACCCCACACCGGCACCGGTCCGACTGGACCGACTCACCAACGGCGAACTCGCCATCGCTATCCACGCCGCCGGAATCCCGGCCAAGGCGAACACGCTCACCATCGAGCAGATCCAGGCTCTCGCGGTCGCCGGTATCTCCCGGCTCGGCCTGGCCGAGATCCGCCGCATCAACACGCGGTGGCGCACCGCCAACACCGTCGATTGCGACAAGACCCACCGCGCCGAGATTCGTCGGCTGTGGGGCTCTGCCCAACGCGCACAAACCGCCGTTGACCTCGGCTACCGGCTCCGGTGCGCCCTCACTCGCGGCCAGGTGACGGCATGACCGTCACTCCGATCCGCCCGGACAGCCGGGCCACAACCACGCCGGTCGACTTCGAAGCCCTCACCGAGGCAGAGGTTCGCGTCATCTTCTACGCCGCGAACTTCCACCGCTCTTGGAAGCACGACACGTCTCCTGACGGAGGCATCGGCCGCATGATGGCCACGATCACCGCCGTGATCGATGACCTCGGCATCGACCTGATCCGCGAGGTCGGCGACCTGGCCGCTCACGCGCTGACGGCCCGCAATCACAAGCTGGAAGGTCACCTGTTCCCCGACACCAATCGGTGGAGCTGGACCGAAACCAATGCCGGGGTCTTCCTCCGCGCCATGGCGCACCACCCGGCTCCGATGACCGTCCACACGGTCGCCCACCGCTGGCACGCCGCCCTCAACGGCAGCACCCGCACCGCTACGGCGGTGGCCTCATGACCATCTCGACCTCTGCCGCCTACCGGTGGCGTCAACCCCGCCTTGTCCGAGGCTGGGAACCGGTCCAACTCATCGGCCGCTTGAAGATCCTCGCCGCTCGTGACGGTGTGGAGCTGCCGAAGACCTACCAACTCATCCGTGACATCTACCTGTGGGAGCACCACCGGGCCGACCTGCCCGCACCCGTGGCCTCCCTGCTCGGCCGGATCTTCGACGGACCCAACCCGTTCGCCACCGGCCCCGTCCAGCACCTCCCGATGAAGGCGGCCCGCACCCGTGGCCGCTGACCTCGCCGTTGTTCCGGACCAGTGCACCACTGCTGGTCCGGGGCTCCGGCCCACCTCGTCGACGGCTTTTGTTGGTCGGGATGAGTCCGCGTTCCACCGGGCCACCGACCCGAACGTTTTCGACTGGCTCGACCACGTCAAGGCAGCCGCGGGCTGCTCCCACCCCATCCGCCTCGCCGGCGAGCTGGCCACCATCGACCGGGCCACCGGCCAACTCCTGACCTCAACTGCCACGGCCGACCTGCCGGACGGAGAGATCTACAAGCCGTGCGGCAACCGCCGCCACAGCGTGTGCCCGTCCTGCGCCCGCACCTACCAGGGCGACGCCTACCAACTCATCCGCGCCGGCCTCGTCGGCGGCAAGGGCGTCCCCACGTCGGTCGCCACGCACCCGGCGGTGTTCGTCACCCTGACCGCTCCGTCGTTCGGCCGGGTTCACACCCGCCGCACCTCCACCAGCGGGCAGGCGCTGCCGTGCCGTCCCCGCCGCCGCCCCGAACTGTGCCCCCACGGTATCGACCTGCGCTGCCACCGGCTGCACGCCGAGGATGAGAAGACCCTCGGCACGCCGCTGTGCCTGGACTGCTACGACCACGACCACCAGGTCGTCTGGAACCAACAGGCACCCGAGTTGTGGCGCCGCACCCGCATCGCCATCGAGCGAGAGATCCGCAAGGTCTCCCGCGCGCTCGGTGTGGCGGGTAAGTACGTGCGGCTGCGCTACGCCAAGGTTGCCGAGATGCAGCGGCGCGGCGTCGTGCACTTCCACATCGTCATCCGCCTCGACGGTCGCGACCCGGACGACCCGAAGCAGGTGCTACCCCCGCCGCCCGGCCTCGACGTTCACGTCCTGGACCTCGCCGTCACCACCGCCGCCGCCGCAACCTCGTTCATCACCGATCCGCACCCCGCCCACCCGTCGGGCTGGTTTATGGCTTGGGGCGACGAAGGGCGCGGCCACTACGCCGACGTACGACACATCCGCCTCTGCGGCGACGGTGAACTCACCGACAGCATGGCCGCTGGCTACCTCGCCAAGTACGCCACCAAGAGCACCGAGGCCACCGGCCACGTCTCCCGCCGCCTCGACAGCGAGATCATCGATCTCTACGCCAACGCCACCGGCACCCACGCCGAACGGCTCATTGACGCCTGCTGGACCCTCGGCACGCAGAAAGCTTGGCAAGGGCTACGCCGATGGGCGCACATGCTCGGCTTCGGCGGCCACTTCCTCACCAAAGCCCACGGCTACTCGGTGACCTTCCGCATCCTGCGCGACCGCCGCATCATCTGGCGACGCACCGAGACCGGCCAACTCGCCGCCGAACACACCGAAGAAACCACCCTCGTCGTCGGCCTCCTCGCCTACGCCGGCTCCGGCTGGCGCACCACCGGAGACGCACTACTCGCCAACACCGCCGCCGCACTCGCCCGCGACCGCCAACAGGTCGCCCGAGAGGAGTTCGCCACTGCCGCCTGACCCGCACGACCAGCAGTCACCCATCGGAAGGAGCACTGCCCTGAACGAACCCCGCGACGTCGACATGCTCACCGTCGACCAAGCCGCGCAACGCCTCGGCACCGGAGTCCGCTTCGTACGCCGCATCGTCGCCGAACGCCGCATCCGCTTCTACAAGCTCGGCAAGTACGTCCGGTTCCACCCTGACGACATTGCCGAGTACATCCGTCAAGGCCGCATTGACGCCATCCGGCCTGTCCTGCACTACCGGGAGGGAGAGCATGTCTATGGCTAGCAAGCGCCGCTTCGGCCGAGTACGGAAGCTGCCATCCGGTCGCTTTCAAGCTCGGTACCTCGACCCGGACGGTATCGACCGCCCGGCACCACACACCTTCGCCAGCAAGACCGACGCCGATCGCTGGCTAACTGGCGTTGAGACGGACATGACCCGGGGAGCCTGGCGTAACCCGGACCTTGGCCGCATCGCCCTCGATGACTACCTCACCGAGTGGATCAACCACCGTCCGAACCTGCGCCCCCGAACGATCGACCTCTACCGCTGGCTACACCGCAAGCACATCACGCCGCAGCTCGGCGGCTGCTTCCTCAACAATCTGACTCCCGGTGCTATTCGAGCCTGGCGTGCTGACCTTCTCGCCGACGGTGTCAGCGTCACGATGACGGCCAAGGCATATCGCCTTCTTCGCGCCGCACTGAACACCGCTGTTGACGACGAACTCATCCGGCGCAATCCCTGCCGCATCCAGGGCGCGGGCATCGAACGGGCCACTGAGCGGCCCACCGCCACCGTCGCCCAGGTCTTCCAGCTCGCCGACGTCGTGCCCCGACGTCTTCGCGTCCTCATCTTGCTGGCCGCCTTCGCCAGCCTCCGCTACGGAGAGCTGGCGGCCCTGCGCCGTCGCGACTTCGACCCGCGCTGTCGGACCCTGACGGTCCGCGCGACTCTGGTCGAGCGCCAGGACGGCACCCTGACTTTCGGCCCGCCCAAGACCGATGCCGGCTTGCGAACCGTGACCATCCCTGCGGCGATCCGCCGTGACGTTCGCGCGCATCTTGTCGGCTTCGTTGACGAGGACCAGGACGCGCTCGTTTTCACTGGCGCAACTGGCGCGGTCCTGCGCCGCTCCAATTTCCAACGCACCAGCAACTGGCGGGTGTCCGTGTCGGCGGTCGGCCTGCCCGGCTTCCACTTTCACGACCTGCGGCACACCGGGAACACCCTCGCCTCACGGACCGGGGCAAGCCTCGCCGACCTGATGGCGCGGATGGGCCACGCGTCGACCCGCGCCGCAATGATCTACCAGCACACCGCCCGCGAGCAGGACGAGCAGATCGCCGACGCGCTCAGCTCGCAGATCGAGAAGAGTCAGGATCGGGCACGTAGCGGGCACGGTAAGCGCAAGAAGTGATAGCAACGAATGAGGCCCCAGCCAGGAAACATGTCCTGAGCTGGGGCCTCACGGTGGAGCGGGTGACGGGAATCGAACCCGCACTGTCAGCTTGGGAAGCTGATGTTCTGCCATTGAACTACACCCGCAGGCGGCACCACTGTACCCGAGTGGTCGATCCGGTGCACCCAGGCACCCCAGCGAGCCCACCACCCCAGGCGCCCAGGAAGAAGTTTCCGGACGGCAACATATGCCCGTTCTCAAATGCGTCGATGGGTTGTAACGTCTGCCACACGTTGCCAGCCACGGCGTGACACACCCCCTGCCGCGCCGCCAGAAAGAGGTGGGCCCATGGGACTCCGTCCCAACCTGCTGACCCGGCGTGCTGCCGGTGTCGCGTCGACGACCCTCGCGCTGCTGCTCAGCACGGCTGCGGTGGGCGTCGTTCCGGCCGCTTCGGCCTTCTCCGCGGCGCCCGGCGGTGCCTGCGTGGAGCCAGCCGACAGCCACTCCAACGCCCGGCTCAAGCCCGGTGCGGCGGCCAAGCACGACCCGAACGAGTTGACCGCGCAGCAGGTCCGCGAGCGGGACGCGGACCTCGCGGCGGCGTTGCGCGAGCGCGCCAACTTCCGTACCGGCGCCGGCGCGACGGCGCTGGCCACTGTCACCATCCCGGTGGTGGTGCACGTGATCCAGGAGAACAGCACCCGGGCCGGCGGCAACATCCCCGACTCGCTGATCACCTCGCAGATCACCGTGCTCAACCAGGCCTACGCCGGTGCGACCGGCGGAGCGGTCACCGCGTTCGCCTTCCGACTCGACAAGATCAACCGGGTGACGAACCCGTCGTGGTACCCGATCGTGCAGGGCTCGTCGGCGGAGCGGTCGATGAAGTCCTCGTTGCGGGTGGGCGGCAAGAACACCCTCAACATCTACCTCGGTGAGCTGAGCAACGACCTGCTGGGCTGGGCGACCTTCCCGCAGCGCAAACTGAGCAGCATGGACGGCGTGGTCGCGCTGAGCGAGTCGCTGCCGGGCGGCACCGCCACCAACTACAACCAGGGCGACACGGGCACCCACGAGGTGGGCCACTGGCTGAACCTCTACCACACCTTCCAGGGCGGGTGCGGCGGCTCGGGTGACAGCGTCAGCGACACCCCGGCCGAGGCGTCGCCGGCCTACCAGTGCCCGACCGGGCGCGACACCTGCTCGGCGACCGGGCTGGACCCGATCACCAACTTCATGGACTACACCTACGACTCGTGCATGTACCAGTTCACCGCCGGGCAGGCCAGCCGGATGCTGACCGCGTGGAACGCGTACCGGGCGGCATAACTTCCCTGCGAACGACCGGTGCCGGCCCCGTCACGACGGGGCCGGCACCGGTCGCTTTCTCCCCAGGACCAGGTCAGGCGGCCGAACACTGGACGTTGCGGCTGCGGCGGGCCGGGCGAGCCTGCGGTACGGCTGAAGGTGCGGCCGGGGCCAGTGGGTCGAGCCACACCTGCACCTCCGGCCCGCCGACGGCGACACCGAGGCCGTGCTGCTCCCGGCGGGCCAACATCGCCACGTCGACTGTGAACTCGAACAACCGCCAGTCGACCTGCGGCTCCGCCCGGGCGCCCTGCGCCAACCGTGCGACCCGGAGCGGATCGGTCACCGGACGGGCGCGACCCGCCACGTATGCCTCGTCGTCGCTCTCCTCCGGCGGGAACGAGTGCAGCGCGTAACGGCCGTCGCGTTCGAGATCGCGGCGCTTCGGAGAGTCGACGATGAAGCAGAACAAGCCCTCGTCGGTGATGACCGGGGAGACCGGATGGACCCGGGGCCCGCCGTCGGCGCGGACCGTGGCCAGGTAGCCGAAGCCTGGCCCGTACTGCTGGAGGAGAACGCGGATCCCGTCGGCGAGTCGGGGCTCGTCGGCGGCGAATTCGGACCAGGAAGCCATGCGGGCATTCTATCGAACAAATGTACGACCAGCGACCTCGACTCGCTGGTCATCGGCACCGAATCCTGGCACTTTCGGCAACGCAGCTATGGTGGTCCGATGCTGCTCTCCGACCGCGACCTGGTCTCCGAGATCAAGGCCGGCACGCTGGGCCTGGAGCCGTTCGAGCCCACCCTGGTCCAACCCTCCAGCATCGACGTCCGACTCGACCGGCTGTTCCGGGTCTTCAACAACCACCTCTACACGCACATCGATCCGGCGATGCAGCAGGACGACCTGACCTCTTCGGTCGAGGTGCCCGACGGGGAGCCGTTCGTGCTGCACCCGGGCGAGTTCGTGCTGGCCTCGACGCTGGAGGTCATCTCGCTGGGCGACCAGCTCGCCGGCCGACTGGAGGGCAAGAGCTCCCTGGGCCGGCTCGGGCTGCTCACGCACTCCACCGCCGGCTTCATCGACCCGGGGTTCTCCGGTCACGTGACGCTGGAGCTCTCCAACGTGGCGAACCTGCCGATCACCCTCTGGCCGGGCATGAAGATCGGGCAGCTCTGCATCTTCCGGCTCTCCTCGCCGGCCGAGCACCCGTACGGCTCGGCGGTCTACGGCTCGCGCTACCAGGGCCAGCGGGGTCCGACGCCCAGCCGCGCCTGGCAGCACTGGCGCACCTGGCCCACCCGCTGACGGGCTGAGACACCACGGTCAGACGACGAGGGCCCGCCGCGACTGATCGCGACGGGCCCTCCTGGTCAGCCAGGATCAGCCTGGGCGGCCGTAGCTGTGGATCGGGCCGTCGTCGACCTTCTTCATCTTGACCGGTTGGCCGGCCTGCGAGGCGTGCACCACCCAGCCGTTGCCGACGTACATGCCGACGTGGTGGATGTCGCTGTAGTAGAAGACCAGGTCGCCGGGCCGCAGGTCGGCCTTGCTGACGTCCTTGGTGACGCGGCTCTGCTGGGCGGCGTTGTGCGGCAACGACACCCCGGCCTTCGCCCATGCGGCCAGCATCAGCCCGGAGCAGTCGTACGAGTTCGGGCCCTCGGCACCCCACACGTAGGGCTTGCCGATCTGCGCGCAGGCGAACTTGACCGCCGTGCCCGCAGCGCCGCCGGGATAGCTGCCGGGGCAGGGCGCCGGACGCAGCGGACCGCCGCCCCCGTTGCCGTACACCTTGAGGCGCAGCTTCTGCAGCCGGTCGATCTCCTCGTTGATCTGCTTCTTCTTGGCCGCCAACTGGGCCTCGGTGCGGGCCAGCTGGGCCACCATCTCGTCCAGCGGCGCCTTCTGCGCGGCCAGCTCGTCGCGCAGGTCGGCGACCTCGCGTACGTCCTGCTGCTGGTTGTGCGCGAACCGGTCGAGCATTTCGAGCTGGCTGACCACCTCGCTGGGTGACCGGCTGCCGAGCATCGCGTTGACGGTCGAGACGGTCTCGCCCTTGTACGCGCGTACAGCCAGCGCGCTGACCTTGTCCATCGCGGCGTCGACCTGCCGCTCGAGCGGGGCGATGCGGGCGGCCAACGCGTCCGCCTGCTTGCGCTTGACGGCAAGGTCGGCCCGGGTGGCGTTGTGCCGTTCGATGATCGGTTCGAGTGTGTTCCAGTCGGCGTCGATCTGGCGCTCGATCTCGGCGACGGACGGGTCGGCGTGGGCGGCCGTGGCGCTGCCCGTCAGGACGACGGCGACGCCGACCAGTGCGGCGAGAGCGGTGGTGAAGCGGGACCAGCGTGGGCGCGGCACGATCGACGTCGGGACGGCGAATGCCGACCGCTCGGACGACGGCCGCGGGGCATGGAGTGCCACCGGGGTTCCGTACTCCTTCTTCCTGACCGCCTACCGGGTTAGCTGACGGGTTCGGGCGGGAAGTCGGCGCCCTACCGCAGTGGCTGCGGATTCACCCCGAGGGACGTGGGTCCCCGGTTCGCTCGGAAACGACTCGGCGGTGTCGGTCCGTTACCGCCCGGGATGGGCGGAGCTGCTGTCGGGCCGACAAATGACCAGAGTAGAGACGCCCGTTACCGATCCGCAACCCGTACGGCCGTGACACTCCGTACCGATTGGGTGGGGGTCACCGACCGTGTGTGAAGAATTCTTTCTCAACAAGTAGATAGATGGAAAGGTATTGACGCAGACTCTCCAGCGGCGCGATGGTGACCTGACCTCTACCCGCGAGAATCTAGGGGGTTCGATGCACCATCCAACAGTGTCGGCCGGCTGGCGCGCGCTGCTCACCACGACCGTCGTCGCCGCCGCGAGCGCGGTGCCACTCTCCACGGCCGCCACCGCCGCACCCACCGCCGATCGCCAGCAGCAGTACGCCGCCGCGGCGACCGAGTACGGCGTGCCGACGGGCGTGCTGCTCGGCGTCTCCTATCTGGAGTCCCGCTGGGACAGCAACGCCGGCACACCGAGCACGAGCGGCGGCTACGGCCCGATGCACCTGACCGACGCCCGCCACGTGACCGCTTTGCCCGGGCGCGGCCACCACGACGCCGGCGCCGAGGACCCACGCGGTGACGACTCCCGGCCCTCCCGGGTGCCCGCGCCCCGACCCGTCGAGGCCCCCGCACCGACCGCCGCCGCGTTGCAGACCGTGGACGCGGCGGCCGCACTGACCGGTGCCACCCCCGAGGCGCTGCGCACCGATGCAGCGGTCAACATCCGGGGTGGGGCCGCGTTGCTCAGCGCGTACCAGCGGGAGTTGGGTGCGCCGGTCGGCGCGGACACCGACCCGGCGGCCTGGTACGGCGCGGTGGCCCGCTACGCCGGTGCGGACAGCGCCGACGCCGCCGCGGCCTTCGCCGACGAGGTCTTCACCACCATCGCCGCGGGCGAGTCCCGGCTGACCGACGACGGCCAGCGGATCACCCTGCCGGCGCGCGCGGTACAACCCGAGCGCTCCTGGTTGGATCGGCTGGGCCTGCGCCGGTTGGCCCGCCCGGACGGGCTGGAGTGCCCGCGCACCATCTCCTGCGAGTGGATCCCGGCGCCCTACGAGGCGTTCGGCGACGGTGACTACGGCAACCACGACCTCTCCGACCGGCCCGCCCGGCAGAAGATCGAGTACATCGTCATCCACGACACCGAGGCGAGCTGGGCGACGACCCTGAAACTCGTCCAGGACCCGACGTACGTGAGCTGGCACTACTCGCTGCGCTCGGTCGACGGGCACATCGCCCAGCACGTGAAGAGCAAGGACGTCGGCTGGCACGCGGGCAACTGGTACGTCAACGCCAAGTCGATCGGTCTCGAACACGAGGGCTTCGCCGCGCAGGGCACCTGGTACACGGAGGCGATGTACCGGACCTCGGCGAAACTGGTGCGGCACCTGGCACTGCGGTTGGGCATCCCGCTGGACCGCCAGCACATCATCGGCCACGACAACGTGCCCGGCACCGTCGCGTCGACCGTGCGGGGGATGCACTGGGATCCGGGCCCGTACTGGGACTGGACGCACTACTTCGACCTGCTGCACGCGCCTCGGCTGGACACCGGCACCCCGGCCACCGGGCTGGTCCGGATCGACCCGGACTACGCCACCAACCAGCCGGCGTTCACCGGTTGCGTCACCGTGGGCGTCCCGTGCGCGCCGCGCGGCTCCTCGTCGGTGGTGCTGCGGAGCGCACCGTCCGCGGACGCGCCGCTGGTCAACGACATCGCGCTCCGACCGGACGGCACCCCGAACACGATGGCCGTGTCGGACCACGGGGCCCGGGCATCCGCCGGGCAGACGTACGCGCTCGCCGGACGGCAGGGCGACTGGACCGCCATCTGGTACCTCGGGCAGCGGGCCTGGTTCCACAACCCGGCGTCCGCGCCGACCGCCAGTTGGACCGTCGGCGTCGTGGCCACGCCGAAGCCCGGTCGGACGACCATCCCCGTCTACGGACGGGCGTACCCGGAGGAGGCGGCGTACCCGGACGGGGTGCCCTACCAGACGATCTCGCCGTTGCAGTACACCCTGGCCGCCGGACAGCGGTACGCAGTCGGCGCGGTGCTGGCCGGCGAGTACTACCGGGCCAGCACGTTCGACGGCTCGTCGCCGGGCGACTGGACGGTGATCCGCGGCAAGAACCGCTACGCGCAGATCCAGTTCGGCCACCGCATCATGTACGTCGATCTCGCTGACGTGCAGTTGTTGCCCTCCCCGGTGGGCGCGCCGCGCTGACGAACCACGACGGCCCCCGGTCGGTGACCGGGGGCCGTCAGTGTGCGTGATCTGGATCAGCCAGGTCTGCGGAACCCGGCGACCGGCATGGTGTTGATGCTGGACACCTGCACCGGTTTGCCGGCACGTGGCGCGTGCACCATCTGGTTGTTACCCAGATAGAGCCCGACGTGACTCAGCCCGGAGAAGAAGAAGACCAGGTCACCGGGGCGAGCCTCGGCTCGCGCAACCGCCTTGCCCTCGTTCCACTGGTCACCGGTGTGGTGGGTCAGGTAGATCCCTGCCGCCTTGTAGGCGAACTGGGTCAGCCCCGAGCAGTCGAACGAGTTCGGGCCGGTGGCACCCCAGACGTACGGCTTGCCGACCTTGCCGCAGGCCGTCTTGATCGCGGTGCGGGCGGCCTCGCTGACCACTCCGTTGATGGTCGGGCAGGCCGCGGTCTTTACCGTGGTCTTGGGCATCGACGCCTCGAGCTGCTTGATCTCGGCGTCGATCTGCTTCTTCTTGGCCGCCAGGTCGTTCTGCTGCTTGGTCTGGGTGACGATCAGCTCGTCCAGCTTCTGCTTCTCGCCGTCGTACTTGGCCCGCACGGCCAGCACGCCCTCGACCTCCTTGCGTTCCTGCGCGGC
Organism: Micromonospora sp. MGP-C2; assembly: GCF_057766525.1. Lineage (NCBI taxonomy): Bacteria > Bacillati > Actinomycetota > Actinomycetes > Micromonosporales > Micromonosporaceae > Micromonospora > Micromonospora sp. MGP-C2. The sequence goes on along the minus strand of NZ_JBYMEN010000002.1, from coordinate 4,358,635 downwards.
CAGCCGATCGAGCACGGTGAGCTGCTCGGCGAGCGTGTCCGGCTTGACGCTGACCAGCAGCGAGCCGATGTCGTGCGACGGTCCGGAGATGTAGTAGCGGGAGGCGAGGTCGCCGACCCGGTTGAGCGCCAGCTCGCTCTGGAGCGCCAGCGGCGCGATCTTCTTCTGCAGGTCCGCCGACTTCTGTCGATTGACCTTCAGCTGCGCCCGGACCTTGTTGTACTGCTCGATGGTGGGCTCCAGCTGCTCCCACTTCTTGTCGATCTGCGCCTCGATCTCGTCGACCGTCGGATCGGCGTGAGCCGGTGCGGCGAGCAGACCGGCGCCGACTGCGGCGGCGGCGACCAGGACGAGCAGACGGTGGACGCCGCGGCGCAGGCCACCTGGCCGAGCAGACGTGTTCAGGCCGTGACGATGAGGGGGCATGGTTGCCACCGGCATCGACTCCTTTGCAACCGACCGCCGGGCGCCTCGCGTGAGGGAAGGGCCGAGGCAGACGACCCACAGCGGTCGGTGCCTCACATTAGGGAAGCTCGGAGCGGTTATCAAGGTGAGCGCAGTAACCATCACTGTCGTGCAACCGCTTGCACACCAAGGGTATTCGCCGATTAGCCAACGATTGCGGTCAATACATCGTCGAGTGTGACCACACCGAGAGGGCGCCGGCCGTCGCTGACCAGCACCATGTGCCGCCGCTCGCGGCGCATGGCCAGCAGCAGATCGGCCAGCGTACGCTCCGGCGGCACCACCGCCAGCGGTCGGTAGACCCGGGCGGGCACCGGCGACCGGCGACCCTGCCCGGCGTAACCGAGCACGTCCTTGACGTGCACGAAGCCGAGCACCCGACGGGTCGACCGCTGCACCACCGGGAACCGGGACCGGCCGGTCCGGGTCGCCAACACCTCCAGCGACGCCGGTGAGACGTCCTCGGCCACCGTCACCACCGTCGACCACGGCTGTAGCGCGTCCGCCGCCGTGCGGCTGTGCAGGGCCAGGGCCCCGGTGATCCGGGCGTGCTGCTCCTCGTCGAGCAGACCCTCCGTACGCGCCTGGGAGACGAGCCCGGCCAGTTCCTCGGCGGTGAACACCGTCTTCACCGCCTCGGACGCCTCGATGCGCCAGAACGCGAGGACGCGGCGGGCCGCCCACTTCATCGCGAGCAGCAGCGGCTTGGTGGCCACACAGAACGCCAGCATCGCCGGGCCGAGCCACAGTGCCGAGACCTCCGGACCGGCCAGCGTGATGTTCTTCGGCACCATCTCGCCGACGACGGTGTGCAGGAAGACCACCACGCCCAGTGCCAGCACGAACGCCACCGGATGCACCGCCCGCTCGGGCAGGCCGGCCGCGTGGAACGGAGGCTCCAGCAGGTGAGCCAGCGCCGGCTCGGCGATCGCACCCAGACCCAGCGAGCAGACAGTGATCCCGAGCTGCGCGCCCGCGATCATCAGCGGGATCTGGTTCATCGCCGACAACGCCCAGCGGGCCCGCTTCGATCCGGCGGCCAGCGGCTCGATCACCGTCCGGCGGGACGCGATGAGCGCGAACTCACTGCCCACGAAGAACCCGTTGCCGAGCAGCAGCAGCACTGTCACCAACAGCTCAGTCATCGTCGTCCGGCTCCGCCGGGCGCAACACCCGGACCTGCTCGATCCGGTGCCGCTCGACCTCCACCACTGTGAACTCCCAGCCGTCCGCCTCGACCGTCTCGCCGGCCAGCGGAATGTGCCCGAGCCGAGCCATCAGGAACCCGGCCAACGTCTCGTACGGGCCCTCGGGCAGCCGGAAGCCGGTCTGCTCGGCCACCTCGTCGGAGCGGAGCACCCCGTCGACCAGCACGGTGCGCTCACCGCCGGGCACGGTCAGCTCGCCCGCGTCAGCGTCGTCCACGCTGGCCGGGTCGAACTCGTCGGCGATCTCCCCGACCAACTCCTCGACGAGGTCCTCGATCGTCACCACGCCGTCCGTCCCGCCGTACTCGTCGACCACGATGGCCAGATCGGCGCCGGCCGCCTTCAACGCGGCCAGGACGCCGTCCAGGTCGAGGCTCTCCGGCACGTACACCGGCTCACGGGCCACCGACCCGACCATGGTCGACGCACGCTCGGCCAGCGGCACGCCCAGCGCGTCGGGCACCCCGGCCACGCCGGTCACCAGGTCCAGCGTCTCCTCGTACACCGGGAAGCGGGTCCGTCCGGTCCGCCGGGACTCCTCAAGCAGCTCGGCCACGGTGGCCGTGACGCGCAGCGCGACCACGTCCACCCGGGGGGTCATCGCCTCGGCGGCCCGCTTGTCGCCGAACCGGATCGTGCGGCGCAGCAGCATGGCGGTGTCCGTCGGCAACGCGCCGGCCCGGGCCGAGATGGCCGCCAGCAGGCCCAGCTCCTCCGGTGAGCGGGCGCTGGCCAGCTCCTCCTGCGGCTCGACACCGAGCGCCCGGACCAGTCGGTTCGCCGAGCCGTTCAGCCCCCGGATCAGCCAGCCGAACGTCCGGGAGAAGGTGTGCATCGGCCCGGCCGTGGCCAGCGCCGCCGGCATGGGTCGGGCCAGCGCCGCGTTCTTCGGCACCAACTCACCGAAGAGCATGGAGATCAGCGTCGCCAGGGCCAACGCGAGGAACGGGGTGTAGCGCCCGGTGTTCTCCCCGACCAGCGGGCGCAGCAGCGGGGTGAAGAGCCGGGCCAGGGCCGGTTCGGCCAGGTAGCCGGTGAGCAGCGCGGTGATGGTGATGCCGAGCTGTGCGCCGGAGAGCTGGAAGGAGAGTTCACGCAGCGCAGCGCGTACCGTCAGGGCGGCCTGGTCGCCCGCGGCGGCCCGCCGGTCGATCTCCGCGCGGTCGACAGTGACCAGGGCGAACTCGGCCGCGACGAAGAACGCGTTGCCCGCGGTCAGGGCAACGAACCCGACCAGGGGCAGCAGCGTCGTCAAGAGTAGGCCGTCGATGTCGCCTCACCTCGGCGAGATTCTTGCACGACAACGGCGGCCCCTCGGGGGCCGCCGCCGTCGATGTTCAGATCCCAGACGTACGCGCCTCAGCCGACCGGCGCCGTCTCCTTGCCGCCCTGCGGCTGCTCCGGCTTGACCGAGCGGAGCAGCACGCTCGCCACGTCGATCACCTCGACCTGCTCGCCGGCGCCCTTGCCGTTGACGCCGTCGTTGAGCATCGTCGAGCAGAACGGGCAGCCGACGGCGACCGTCTTCGCGCCGGTGGCCATGGCCTCCTCGACCCGGTCCACGTTGATCCGCTTGCCGATCTTCTCTTCCATCCACATCCGGGCACCGCCGGCGCCGCAGCAGAAGGAACGCTCGCTGTTGCGCGGCATCTCGGTGAGGTCGCCCTCGATGGCGTCCCCGAGCACCTCGCGGGGTGCCGCGAAGATCCGGTTGTGCCGGCCCAGGTAGCAGGGGTCGTGGTAGGTGACCCCACCGTCGACCGGCTGCACCGGGGTGAGCTTGCCGGTGGACACCAGGTGGGCCAGCAACTGGGTGTGGTGGACCACCTCGAACTCGCCGCCGAGCTGGCCGTACTCGTTGCCCAGGGTGTTGAAGCAGTGCGGGCAGGTCGCCACGATCTTGCGCTTGGCCTTCTCCCGACCCTCGAACGCCTCGTTCAGCGTCTCGACGTTCTGCTGGGCGAGCATCTGGAAGACGAACTCGTTGCCGATCCGCCGCGCCGGGTCACCGGAGCAGGTCTCGCCCTCGCCCAGGATCGCGAACTTCACCCCCGCCTCGTTGAGCAGGGTGGCCACGGCCCGGGTGGTCTTCTTGGCCCGGTCCTCGAACGCGCCGGCGCAGCCGACCCAGAACAGGTACTCGAAGTCGTCCACCTCGCCGACCCGGGGCACCTCGAAGTCCAGGCCCTTGGTCCAGTCCTCGCGGGTGTTCTGCGGGGCGCCCCACGGGTTGCCCTTGTTCTCCAGGTTGCGCAGCATCACGCCGGCCTCGGAGGGGAAGCTCGACTCGATCAGCACCTGATAGCGGCGCATGTCGACGATGTGGTCGACGTGCTCGATGTCCACCGGGCACTGCTCGACGCAGGCGCCGCAGGTGGTGCAGGACCAGAGGACGTCCGGATCGATGACACCGCCCTCCTCGGCGGTGCCGATCAACGGCTTGTCGGCCTCGGCCAGGGCCAGCACGTCCAGGTGCGCGAGCTGCGCCTGGGTGGCCTTCTCCTCGCCGGTCAGGTCCTTGCCGCCACCGGCCAGCAGGTAGGGCGCCTTGGCGTAGGCGTGGTCGCGCAGGCTCAGCACGAGCAGCTTGGGCGACAGGGGCTTGCCGGTGTTCCAGGCCGGGCACTGCGACTGGCAGCGACCGCACTCGGTGCAGGTGCTGAAGTCCAGCAGACCCTTCCAGCTGAACTGCTCGACGTGGGCGACGCCGAACTGGTCCTTCTCGGGGTCGGCCTCCTCGAAGTCGAGCGGCTTGCCCTGGCTCGTCATCGGGCGCAGCGCCCCGAGGCCGGAGCCGGCCGGCCGGGTCGGCTCGCGCTTGAAGAAGATGTTGGGGAACGCCAGGAAACGGTGCCAGGCGACACCCATGGTGACGTTCAGCGAGATGACGATCAGCCAGGTCATCGAGATAATGATCTTGATGACAGCGGCGACGCTCGTACCGTCCTGCCAGTCGGGCAGCACCGCGCCGACGGCGTGGCTGACCGGAGTGGCCCAGAACGGGTACTCGAAGTGGTCGGTGGCGACCTTGAAACCGCGGATCAGCAAGCCGAAGATCAGGACCAGCAGCACGATCCACTCGACGAAGTAGCCCTGCCACATGGTCGAGCCGGTGAACCGGGAGCGACCGCCCGGCCGGTTCGGCCGGTTGCGCAGCCGGATCGCCATCAGCACCAGGATGCCGACCAGGCCCAGCACGGTGATGACCTCGGTGGCCAGGCCGAAGATCGTCCAGTGCCCGATGATCGGCAGCCCGCCGGTCGGGGTGACCACCTCGAAGTACGCCTCGAGCACCAGCAGCGACAGCACGATGAAGCCGACCATCACGAACCAGTGGGCGGCACCCACCACGCCCCACTTGAGCATCCGCGTGTGGCCGGCGGTCTCCACCAGCATCGTCTTCGTGCGGGCGCCCTTGTCCGTGAACCGCTCCGGCGCGGGCTGCCCGAGCCGGATGACTGCCGTCATCTTCAGGACCGCACGCACCGCAAGCCACACCGCCACAGCGGTGATGGCGGCCGCGAGGATCGTGGTGACGATCTGGACGCTGCCCATCGAGTTGGCCTCCCCGGTCTGCTGCCTGATGACCTCGCTGCGCTCGGTCATGCAGTGCAGCCTACGCGAAGGTTACCCAGCAGTAACGTGAGTCATCTCGCAGTAGGCCACGCTGCCTGCGGACACCATAGGGTGCCCCACCCGATCCTGCCGGGCAGGGGCTCGATGAGGTGATGCGAACGCGCCGGTGCGGCGACGCCGAGCCGGCTCAGCGCCAGCGGGAGAGCAGCGCCAGCGAGGCGACCATCGCGCCGAAGCCGACCGCGAGGTTCCAGTAACCCCACGCCATGACCGGGTACTCCTGCTCAGACAGGTAGTAGACGACCAGCCAGCCGATCCCGGCGACGATCAAGGCGACCGCGGTGACCGGCAACCACACCGGGCTAGGCTTGCGCGACGACGCCGTCGTCGTCGGACGGACGTCCGTCGGCGGGGTGTACACCTTCTTCTTACGGACCTGAGACTTGGGCACGGCGCTCTCCAGAGGGGTGACGACCTCGTCCGGCCTGACAACCGGGCGCCGGGGCGACGGTCCATGGCCAATAATGTTCGAGAGCTAGCGTAGTCCCGATTGCCCGCCCGGACCACGAATGGGGTCAGGCCGGTGCACGGAGTGACCGAAAGAGGCGGGACTGTTCGCATCACCGGCCCGGCCGGAGCGGACCGATCCCTGATACGCGGAAGGAACGCTCGGTGGAGTACACATCCGGCGCAACCTCCTGGCAGAAGGTCCTGCGCCGGGCCGCCGCCGGGCTGCTGCCCCGGCGGCCGCGTCAACGGCGTCCGGGCTGGTCGATCGGGGTGCCCCTGATCGCCGCCGCGGCGGGGCTGCTCTTCACCACTTCCGCGACCACAGCCGACGGCACCGCCCTGCGCGAGGACCGGCGACCCCAGCTCAACCAGCTCATCGAGGACCGCCGCGAGCAGGTGGCGGCGAGCGAGCGACGGGCCGCCACGCTGCGCGGCGAGGTCGAGCAACGCACCAACACGCTCGCCGGCTCGGACACCCCGATCAAGAGTCAGCAGAATCGCGCCCAGGGCAGCCTCCAGGCCGCCGGGTTCACCGCCCTCGCCGGCCCCGGGGTGACAGTGGAGCTGAACGACGCGCCGCAGCTCGACCAGACCCAGTCGGACGCCAGCAACGACGACCTGGTGGTGCACCAGTCTGACGTACAGGCGGTGGTCAACGCGCTCTGGGCCGGCGGAGCGGAGGCCATGTCAATCATGAATGTCCGCGTGCTCACGACCAGCGCGGTACGCTGCGTCGGTAACACCCTGCTGCTCCATGGCCGGGTGTACTCCCCACCGTTCAAGATCGTGGCGATCGGCGATCCCGCTGCCCTCCAGCAGGCCCTCGCCAGCTCTGAGGGAGTCCGGTTGTTCAAGGACGCGGTCGACGACTACCAGCTCGGTTACAAGGAAACGCCCTCCACGGTGCGGGTCCCGGCATTTGAGGACTCAACCGCCCTGCGTTCGGCTACGGTGCCCAAATGAGTGGGCCGGACGAGCGTCGCGACGGGCGACACCGGAATCAGACCGACGAGCCGACCGATTTCCTTCCCAAGGTCGACCGTCCCGAGCCGGCACCCCGGCCGACCCCGGCCGGCAACTGGCCCGAGCCGGTGCTGCCGAGCAGACCCCTTGCGCCGCGCCCGCTGACCAACCCCGAGGCTCCCCGCGTCACCGAACCTCCCCGCGTCACCGAGCCTCCCCGCACTCCAGAGCCTCCCCGCACCCCGGAGCCGCTGCGCGCCGCTGAGCCTCCTCGGGACGACCGGCCTGCTGTGCCCCCGCCTGGCCGCACCGAGAATCCCGGACGTGTCGACCATCCGGGACGACCGGGCGCCAGCCGACCCGACCCGGCCCCGGGTCGCCCAGGTGTCGAAGCGCCTCCGCCCTGGCCGGGCAACACGGCGCACAGGCCGAGCCCGCACGGTGGAGCCGGCCTGCCCCCTTCGGCGCCCCCGGCCCACCGCCGACCCCGACCAACCAGGGCCCCGTTCGACCCGCTGCCCCCGGCAACGTCCCGACCCGACCTTCCTGGCCCAGTGCCTCGTCCACGCGACCGGCCGGAGCCGCCTCGACTCCGCCACCGGCGACCGGCGACCGGCCGGGTGCGGTCCCGACCAACCCGGGCGCTGCCGGCGGGATGCCGACCCACCCGACCTCGGGCACGCCGGGCCGGCCTGCCCCGTCCGGCCCCTCGACCCCGCCGGTTGCCGACTCGCCGACCGCGTTGATACCCCAGGTCCCCGCCAGGCCCGCACGCCCCACCGGCTCCCCGGCCGCGCCGATCTCACCGGCCGCCCCCGACCGCGTGTCGGCAGCCGGGCAGGACAACTTCTTCCCGACCGGCCCTGGCCGTGTCCCTCCGGCCGCGCCCGGTCGGGTCACTCCGGCCGGGCCGGGTCGAGTCCCGCCGGCGGCGCCCGATCGCGCCGTCGACCCGGGCGCCACGGCGTTGATCCCGGCCGTGCCCGCCACCCCCGCAACCCGGCCGCCAGCCATGGACTCGACGGCGCTGATGGGTGCCGTGCCCCGCGCCTCGATCCCCGACGATCAGACCGGTGGCGGCGACAACCCCGCCGAGCCTCCTCGACCCCGGCGCGGCGAACGGGTCATCCAACTCCGGCCACACCAGACCGGGGAGGGCTACAAGAGCGTCTACTCCGAGCTGACCCGGCCGTCGCTCGGCTCCCGGATCCGCACCGGCATCCGCGTCACCGGCGAGGTCCTGATCACCTTCGGCCTCGTCGTGCTGCTCTTCGCCGGCTACGAGGTCTGGGGCAAGTCGGCCATCGTCGACGCCCACCAGGACGACCTCAACAGCCAACTCGCGCAGGAGTGGGGCCCGACCGACGACCCGACAGTGGCTCCATCGGTCGGCCCGAGCGTCAAACCGTCGCCACCGGTACGCGGCAAGCCGCTCGCGGGCCTCTACATCCCCAAGCTCGACAAGAACTGGGTCGTCGTCGAGGGCGTCACCCAACAGGACATCCGCTACGCCCCGGGCCACTACCCGGCCAGTGCGCTGCCCGGCCAGGTGGGCAACTTCTCCGTCGCCGGCCACCGCAACCGGGCCACCTTCTGGCGACTGGACGAGCTCGATGACGGCGACGCGATCGTCGTCGAGAGCAAGACCGACTGGTACGTCTACCGGGTGTCGCAGTCGCGGATCGTCCGACCGACACAGGTGGAGGTGGTGGCACCGGTGCCCGGCGATCCGGACAAGAAGCCGACCAAGCGGATGCTCACCCTGACCACGTGCAACCCGAAGTTCGACAACTACCAGCGCCTGATCATCCACGCCGAACTGGACCGCACCCAACCCAAGTCAGCGGGCCGCCCGACGGAGCTGGGAGGCTGATCCGATGTACGCGTTCATCTGGCGCAAGCTGCCCTTCGGCCTGGTCGGAAAGCTGACCGGCTCGGTGCTCCTGGTGGCCGCCACAGTGGCCCTGCTCTGGTATGTCGCCTTCCCGTGGGCCGAGCCCCTGCTGCCCTTCGACGACGTGCAGGTCGAGTCCGGCGTTCCCGCGGAGTCGGGCGACAACGCCCCGGTGACCGGTGACACGCCGGCCGGCGACGAGCACGAGCTGCCGTACGACACCGACCAGAACAACCCCGTGCCGTCCTCCCCGAGCAGGTGACCATGCGGGTTTTGGTGATCGACAACTACGACTCGTTCGTCTTCAACCTCGTGCAATACCTGGGCCAGCTCGGCGTGGACTGCGAGGTCCGCCGCAACGACGAGATCGACGTCGCGGAGGTGGGCAGGGTCGGCGCGGACGGCATCCTGCTCTCACCCGGGCCGGGCAGCCCCGACCGCGCCGGCATCTGCCTGGACGTCATCCGGGAGTACGCGGGCGAGCTGCCGATCTTCGGCGTCTGCCTCGGCCACCAGGCGATCGGCGAGGCGTTCGGGGCGACCGTGACCCGCGCCCCCGAGCTGCTGCACGGCAAGACCTCCGCGGTCCGGCACAACTCGGTGGGTGTCCTCGCCGGCCTGCCCGACCCGTTCACCGCCACCCGGTACCACTCACTCGCCGTGCTCCCCGAGACGCTCCCCGACGAGCTGGAGGTGACCGGCTGGACCGGCTCCGGCGTGGTGATGGCGATGCGGCACCGCACGCTGCCCATCGAGGGCGTCCAGTTCCACCCGGAGTCGGTGCTCACCGAGGGCGGCCACCTGATGCTGGCCAACTGGCTGGCCGGCTGCGGTCACCCGGAGGCGCTGGAGCGGGCACCCGCGCTCGCCGCGGAGGTCGACGCCCGCCGACTGGCCGCATTCGCCACCAGCTGAGGCTCCGCCACCCGGCTCGGGTCAGTTCCGCAGCGCGTTCTGGACCGCCGGGTCAGCGGGCGAGCGGACCGCCGGAGCGCGGCCCCGGAGCGCGTCCCACGCCGCCTTGCCACTGGCGAAGTAGTCCCGGACCGACTTCTCGGCCAGCAGGGCAGGGCCGCAACCGTCGCACCGGGCGACCACCCCGTCGACATCGAGGCCGAGATGTCGACACAGCGTCACCGCCCGGGACAGGTGGTAGGACTGGGTCACGATCAGGGCCCGCTCGACGCCGTACACCTCACGCGCGCGGGCGCAACTGTCGTAGGTGTCCAGACCGAAGGGGTCGGCCACGACGCGTCGCGGGTCGACACCTCGCTCGGTGAGGTACGACGTCATCACGGCCGGCTCGTCACCTGATGTGCCGCCGCCGTCGCCCGAGACGAGGACGACAGTTGCCCGTCCGCTGGTCACCAGTGCGGCGGCGGTCTCCAGGCGACCGGCGAGCCGATCACCTGGCCGCTGCCGATCGGCCGACACCGCGGTGCCGAGGACGATCACCACGTCGGCGGACGGCGCATCCGCCTCGTCGTGCACGTGGCCGCGCGCGGCGAAGGTCGTCCACAGCCACGGAAGGCTGACGAGGGTCAGCACGGCGATGCCCAGGACGACCACCCGGCGGAGGCGGCGAAACCGGCCGCTCACCGGCCCGGAGGCTTCGACGTCCGTCATACCGATGGCCGAGCCCGAGGGCGTCGGACTAGTCCTCGGGGAGCCGGGTCGGCGGGGGCGGGAACGGCAGACCGATGCCGCCCCCGTTGCCGGGAGTGGTCGGCGTGGCTGACGGCGTACCGGACGGTGTCACGGTGGGCGTCGGGTCGACCTTCTCCGGGATGCTGATCTCGATGGTCACGGTCCTGTCCTTCGCCAGCGACGTGCCGGCGTTGGGGCTCTGCTTCTGCACCCGGCCGGCCTGGCTGGCCGGCACCTCGTCGCCGTCCCGGAACTCGACCTTGTAGCCCGCCTCGCGAAGTTCCTGGGCGGCCTCGTCCCGGGTGGAGTTGACCACGTTGGGCACCTTGTTGACGTTGCCCTTCGAGACCTCGACGGTGACCTTGCTGTCCTGCGGGACGGTGGTGCCCGAGGGTGGGGTCAGCTTGAGGACGATGCCCTCCTGCGCGGGATTGTCGACATTCTTCTCGTCGACCTTCAACCCCAGGCCCTCGAGTTGGGTCTTGACGTTGTCGAACTGCGCGTTGATCAGATTCGGTGGAATCTTCACGTCGGGCTTGCCACCGCAGAGCTGGATGGTCACCGTGCTGGCCTGCTTCAGCCGAGTGCCCGGCGGAGGGTCCTGCTTGGCGACGGTGTTCTTCGTGCAGTCGTTGGCCAGGACGGGGTCGCCCACCCGCGGTTGGAGGTCGGCGCCGCTGATCGCGGCGACCGCTGCGGCCTGGTCCTTGCCGACCAGGGTCGGCACCGACTTGTTGGCCTTGTCCTGCTGCTGACTCCAGAGCAGGGCCGCGACCAGGGCGATCACCGCCAGCACGCCGACCGCGCTGAACGTCGCGATCAGCCAGGAGGACGCCTTGCGCTGGCGCGGATCGCCCACCCGTGCCATCTGCCCGGTCTGCGGCCCACCGGCGGGAGCCGGGTAGCCGCCCCGGCCCGCGGCCGGCGACATCGCCACCGTCTCCGCCTCGGTCATGACCGGGGTGGCCAACACGGGCCGGCCGGCGGCGGCACGGAGCAGGTCGGCCCGCATCTCGCCGGCGCTCTGGTAGCGGTTGAGCGGGTTCTTCGACAGTGCCTTCAGGACGATCGCGTCGATCGCCGGGGTGACGTCCGGGTTGATGTCGCTCGGCGTCGGCGGCGTCTCCCGTACGTGCTGGTAGGCGACGCTGACCGGGCTGTCCCCGACGAACGGCGGGTGCCCGCACACCAACTCGAAGAGCACACAGCCGGCCGCGTACACGTCGGAGCGGGCGTCGACGGCCTCGCCGCGCGCCTGCTCCGGGGACAGGTACTGCGCCGTGCCGATCACCGCGCTGGTCTGCGTCATGGTGGTCGCACCGCTGGCGAGCGCGCGGGCGATGCCGAAGTCCATCACCTTGACCTGGCCGGTCTGGGTGAGCATCACGTTGCCCGGCTTGATGTCGCGGTGGATGATGCCGTGCCGGTGGCTGAACTCCAGGGCCGCGCACATGTCGGCGCAGATCTCCAACGCCCGGCGCGGCTGCAACCGCCCCTCGGCGCCGAGGACCTCCTTCAAGGTCCGCCCGTTGACGAACTCCATCACGATGAACGGCAGTGTCTCGCCGGTCGGCGCGGTCTCCTCGCCGGTGTCGTAGACCGCCACGATCGCCGGGTGGTTGAGCGAGGCGGCGTTCTGCGCCTCCCGACGGAATCGCATCTGGAACGTCGCGTCCCGGGCCAGGTCGGTACGGAGCATCTTGATCGCGACGTCCCGACCGAGCCGGAGGTCGCGACCGCGGTGCACCTCGGCCATGCCGCCGTAGCCGAGCAGCTCGCCGACCTGGTACCTGCCACCGAGCAGGCGGGCCTGCGCTGTCATCGCGTCTGTCGTCCTTCGCTCGTCGTCGTCCCGCCGTTGCCCGGCTGGAGTCGTACCTCCCGACGGTACGACGTTCGGGTCGGATCGTCGCGCCCGTCGAGTCGTAGCGCGCCGGACGTCACGGCACGTGGAGTCATCCCGGCGTGTTCACCGGCCTGCGACTGCTTCCGCAGGTTGTAGGAAATCACGCCGGAGCAGAGTAGGACCAGCACGGCCAGCAGGATGGCGAGAAGGACCATCCCGGGCCGGGACCGGCGGGGACCGGGCGACGGCACCGACGGGCCGGCCTGCCGGACGTACGCCGGTGGGTGTTCCTGGCGGGGCGGTGCCGACGGCACCGAGGCGGCGCCGCGCGGATACCCGTTCGGTGCCATCGGCGGCCGGGCGGGCTGGACTGCCGGCGCGACGGCGGTGGGGCGCGGCTGCTGCTGGGCTGACGCGACCGCTGTCGGCCTCGGCCCGGCGGCCGGTGGGCGGGCGCCTGGCGGGCGCATCTGGTGTGCCTGCGGCACCTGGGCCCGGCCGGGCGCGGCGGGCGATGCCGGCGCCACGGAGACCGGCCCCGAGTTGCCACCGGCCCTGGCCTGCTGGGAGAGCGTGACCTTGAGCTGGCGGGCGACCCCGGCGAGTGCGGCGGCGCTCGGCCACCGGGCCGCCGGGTCCTTGGCCAGCGCCCGTTCCACCACCTGGCGGACCTGCGGCGGGATGTCGGCGGGCAACGGCCGGGGCTTCTCCCGCACGTGCTGCATCGCGATGTCGAGCGGGTTGTCACCCTCGAACGGGCGCCGACCGGCCAGGCACTGGTAGGCGACAACGCCGAGCGCGTACACATCGGATGCCGGGGTCGCCACGCCGCCGGTGGCCTGCTCAGGCGAGATGTACGAGGCGGTGCCGAGCACCGAGCCGGCGGCGGTGAGCTGGCCGACGAGGTCGGAGCGGGCAATGCCGAAGTCGGTCAGCACCAACGTGCCGTTCGGCCGGACCAGCAGGTTGCCCGGCTTCACGTCGCGGTGCACGATGCCCTTCTCGTGCGCCGCGTGCAACGCGTCCGCGGCCTGTGCGACGAGGGCCATCGTCCGGGCCGGGGTGAGCCGGCCGACCCGGCTCAGCGTGGACGACAGGGCGTCGCCCTCGACGTACTCCATGACCAGGAACGCGATCTGCTGGTCGTTGCCGAAGTCGTAGACGTCGACCACGCCGGGGTGGTTGATGGTGGCCATGGTGCGGGCCTCACCGCGGAACCGCTCGGCGAAGTCCGGGTCGTCGAGCAGCGCGGGCAGCAGGCTCTTGACCGCGACCGTCCGGCCGAGCACCTGGTCTGTGCCGCGCCAGACGTCGCCCATGCCGCCGCTGGCGATCCGCTCGTCGAGACGGTAACGGTTGCCGAGCTGAACGCCGGGGCTCAGCATCAGCGACCCCCGGGGTCGGCGATGGCGGCCCGCATGACCTGGCCGGCGATCCGGGCCGCCTCGGCGCTGCCGCCGGAGCCAGCCTGCTCCAACATCACGCAGACCGCGGAGACCGGAGTGCCGTTCTTGTCCAGCGCGAAGCCGATGAACCAACCGTGGTCGGGCCGGTCCGGAGCGGACTGCGCGGTGCCGGTCTTGCCACCGACCGTGTAGCCGTTGATCGCGGCCTTCCGCCCGGTGCCGTTCTCGACCACGCTGACCATCATCTCGCGCAGGTCGGTAGCGACCTGCGCGTCGACCGGCTGGCGCAGCTCACGGGCCTTGGCGGTGTAGTAGCTGGTGGTCCGGTCCGGAGCGAGCAACTGCCGCACCAGGTACGGCCGCATCTGACTGCCGTTGTTGGCGACCGCACCGGCGATCATGGCGCCTTCGAGCGGGGTCATCGTGACGTTGTTCTGGCCGATCGAGGACTGGGCCAGTGCGGCCGGGTCGGTGCTGCCGTCGGGGTTCTGCATGTCCCCGGTCCGGCTGGCCTCCGTGCGCAGGCCTCCCTCGCCGAGCTGACCGACGGTGAGGTCCTCCTGCTCGAAGCCGAACTGCCGGGCCTTCTCCTTGAGGGTCTCGGCACCGAGCCGCACACCGAGCTGGGCGAAGCCGGTGTTGCACGACTCGGTGACCGCCTCCATCAGGGTCACCTTCGGCTCCGGGCAGATCGACGCAGCGGCGTTGCGGATCGGGCTGCCCGAGGTGGGCGGGGTCCAGTTGGAGCCGGCCGGGATCTGGGTCGTCTTGCTGATCCCGTTCTCCAACGCCGCCGCGGCGACCACGATCTTGAAGGTGGAGCCCGGCGGCAGCGTCTCGGAGAGCGCGCGGTTCTTCAGCGGGCCGTCCGGGTCCTGTTCCAGCTTGTTGAACGCCGCAGACGCCTCGGCTCCGTCGTGGCTGGCCAGGGGGTTCGGGTCGAAGCTGGGCATGGAGACCAGCGCCTGAACGGCGCCGGTACGCGGATCGATGGCGATCACCGCGCCCTTCTTCGCCCCCACCTGGTTGTTGCGCAGTTGGTCGTACGCCGTGTCCTGAGCCCGCTTGGAGAGCGTGAGCAGCACGTTGCCGCCACCGGTGTCGTCGCCGGTGAACATGTCCTTGAACCGGTCGCCGATCAAATTGTCGCTGGTGCCGGCCAGGAAGTCGTTCTCCACGCGCTCGATGCCGGTCTCGGCGAGGTTGACCGGCTTGTAGCCGAGCACGTGGGCGTACTTTGCGCCGCCCGGGTAGGTGCGCTGGAACTTCAGCTTGCCGGTGGTCTCCTTGCTGGTGGCCAGCGCGGTGCCACCAGCCTCGATGTTGCCGCGCTTGCTCTTGTAGTCGGCGACCTGGACCCGACCGTTGTAGTCGCTGGTGCGGTATTCGTCGGCCTTCTGGAACTGAACCCAGTTGAGGTTCGCGAAGAGCAGGCCGAACAGGACCATGACGACAACGCCGACGCGGCGCAATGGTGCGTTCACGGCTTGATCACCTCCGTGGGAGCACCGTGCAGCTGCTCGGGCGGGCCACCGGCGGGTCGGGCAGCCTTGCTGGCGCTCCCGCCCACCGGCCGGCGGGCTCCGTCGGAGACCCGCAGCAGCACCGCGATGAGCAACCAGTTGGCCATCAACGACGAGCCACCGGCGGACAGGAACGGGGTGGTCTGACCGGTCAGCGGAATGAGCTTGCTGATCCCACCGACGATCACGAAGACCTGGAGGCCGAGGGTGAACGCCAGACCGCCGGCGAGCAGCTTGCCGAACGAGTCCCGGACCGCGAGCGCGGCACGCAGCCCTCGCTCCACGATCAGCAGGTAGACGACCAGCAGCGCGGAGAGACCGAAGAGGCCGAGCTCCTCACCGAGGCCGGCGAAGATGAAGTCGTTCTGCACCTCCGGCAGGATCTCCGGCTGGCCACCGCCCGGCCCCGCACCGAAGAGCCCGCCCGTGCCAAGGGCGAGCAGCCCCTGGACGAGTTGGTAGCCCTGGTCGGTCGGGTCGGCGAACGGGTCCAGCCAGATCTCCGCACGCACGTAGAAGTTGGCGAACGGCCCGCCGACCGTCGAACCGAGGACGTAGGCGAGATAGGCGCCGCCGAAGAAGAGGACCAGGCCGATCAGCAGCCAGCTGACCCGTTCGGTGGCGATGTAGAGAGTCACCACGAACATGCCGAAGTAGAGCAGCGAAGTGCCCAGGTCCTTCTCGAAGATGAGCACCAGGAGGCTGATCAGCCAGACCACGACCACCGGGCCGAGGTCGCGCCCACGCGGGAAGTCGATGCCGAGGAAACGCCGGCTGGCCAGCGACAGCACCTCGCGCTTGCGCACCAGGTAGTAGGCGAAGAAGACCAGCAGCGCCAGCTTGGCGAACTCACCCGGCTGGATGGAGAACAGGCCGACATCGATCCACAGTCTGGCGCCGTTCTTCTCGGAGATGCTGCGCGGCAGCACCGCCGGGAGCATCACCAGCACGATGCCGGCCAGGCCCAGGGTGTACGCGTACCGGGAGACCGAACGGTGGTCGCGCATGATGACGAGCAGAGCGGCGGCGAGGATCACCGAGAGGAGCGTCCAGGCCAGCTGGCGCCCGCCCTGCCCCGCGAAGATAGCCAGGCTCTCCCGCTCGGCCACCGGGGCGTCGCCCAGGTCGATGCGACGCAGGAAGCCCACCCCGAGCCCGTTGAGCAGGGCCACCGCCGGCAGCAGGGCCGGGTCGGCGAACGGGGCGAGGAACCGGATGACCAGGTGCAACCCGAGGAAGACCGCACCGAGCGCGGCTGCGGGCATCCAGAAGTCCGGGGTGACCGTGTCCAGCAGGTTCGCTTCGACGGTCGCCCCGTACGCGGCCACCAGCACCATCGCGAGCAGCAGCAGGGACAGCTCGGCGTTGCGGCGCGACCGCGCCAGGCGTACGCCGGACTGCTCGCCCGCGGTGGCGGGCGAGGGTGCCGGTGTGGCCGCTACGGTCACGGGTGGAGTCCTCTGGATCTCAGCCGACGCTCACTCAGGAGACCGGCAACCGGCCGGGTCGAGCGCCGGTGTGGCCGAATCGGAGGGCGTGACGTCGGGTGTGGTGGTCGGGCCGGTCGCACCGACGGCGTCGGTGGCACCGACGGTCGGGCTCGCGCTGGCAACCCCGTTGGGGGTCACCGACGCATCGGCGCTCGGGCTGCCGTTCGGGGTCGGCGTCGTGCCGGTCGGCGGGGGCGTCGGAGTGCCGCCCACCGTGCCGGTCGGGTCGAGGGGACAGAGCGGCTTCAGGTTGGGGTTGCTCGGGGTGTCGCTGGTCAGCTCGGCGAGCTGACGCTCGGCGTCCGGCTCGTTCTTGGCCCGGATGCCGACCTTGACGGTGTCCTGCGCGGCGACCGTGAGGTCGTCCAGTCGGGTGCCGCTGCGCCGGTGCACGGTGGAGAGGTCCATCCCGGCGATCTGACCCTGGACGCCACGGAAGACGGCGACCTGGCCCTCGTCGGTGGCTCCCACGTAGTACTGCCGCTGGGTGTACGTCCAGCCGCCGAAGGCTGCTCCGCCCACGATGATCAGCAGGGCCAGGGCCATGGCTGCGGTCCGCACCGGGCGGCGCTTCGGCCGGTCCGATTCGTCGTCCGATGCTGCCGGCTCCTCCGGCGCGGGCGGGCGCGGCGCGGAGAGCGCCGATGCCCGTGCGGCCGGGGTCGAGTCGTCCGCGGAGGTCGCCATGCCCCGGTCGCGAGCGGCGGCGCCGCCGACGATGGGGGTCGCCTCGACGATGTCATGATCCGTCGCGTCGGCGATGATCACCGTGATGTTGTCCGGACCGCCGCCGCGCAGCGCGAGCTGCACCAGCCGCTCGACGCACTTCTGCGGGTCGACGTATTCCCGCAGGGTCTCGCCGATGGTTTCGGCGCTGACCACACCCGAGAGGCCGTCGGAGCAGATCAGGTACCGGTCGCCGGGCAGAACCTGGCGCACCGAGTATTCCGGGTCGATGTCCCGGCCGTCCAGCGCTCGGGTGAGCAGCGACCGCTGTGGGTGGCTGCTCGCCTCCTCTGCGCTGATCCGGCCTTCGTCGACGAGCATCTGGACGTAGGTGTCGTCCTTGGTGATCTGCGCGAACTCGCCGTTACGCAGCAGGTAGGCCCGCGAGTCACCGATGTGGACCATTCCCAGCTTGCTGCCGGTGAAGAGGGTCGCCGTCAGTGTGGTGCCCATCCCCTCCAACTGCGGGTTGGCGTCCACCGTGTCGCGGAGTTGTTGGTTGGCGGTGCCGACGGCCGAACGCAACGCATCGACGAGGGCGTCCCCCGGGACGTCCTCGTCGAGCGGCGCCATGGCACCGATGACGATGTTGCTGGCGACGTCACCGGCGGCCATACCGCCCATGCCGTCGGCAACGGCGAGTAGCCGCGGCCCGGCGTAGACGGAGTCTTGATTGCCGTCTCGGATCAGACCGCGGTCGCTGTGGGCCGCATAGCGCAGGGTCAGAGTCATGGCCGTAATTCGAGGGAAGTGCGGCCGATCCGGATCGGCACGCCGAGGGGGACGGGGGTTGGTCCGGTGACCTTAGCGCGATCGAGGTACGTGCCGTTAGTCGAGCCAAGGTCCTCGACGTACCACTGCCCGTCACGTGGCACGAGCCGGGCGTGTCGCGCGGAGGCGTAGTCGTCGGTGATGACCAGGGTGGAGTCCTCGGCCCGACCAATGGTGATCTGCGCTTCACCCAGAGTGATCCTGGTGCCGGCCAGTTGGCCGGCCGTCACCACCATCTGGTGCGCCGCCCTGCCCCGTTTCACCTTCGCCGGCTTCGCCCCCTGCCCGGTCGAGGCTCCCACCGCGCGTGGTGCGGCGACCAGACGACCGGACCGGGCGCCCGCGAAGAGATCCCGCCGGATCACGCCGACCACCGTGAACACGAAGATCCACAGCAGGATCAGGAACCCGAACCGGGCAACCGTGATGACCAGTTCCGGCAAGGCGGGTCAGCCGTCCACGCGGAAGGTCAGCGTCGTGGTGCCGAGCTGGACCATGTCACCGGGGTTCAGAGCGACGGCGGAGACCCGCTGCCCGTTGACCATGGTGCCGTTTGTCGACCCCAGATCGGTCAGCACGACCTGACCCCCGTCGAAATCCAGCCGGGCGTGTCGCCGGGAGATGCCGACGTCGGGCAGGCGCAGGTTGGCCTGGTCGCCGCGACCGATCACCGTCGACCCCATCTGGAGGGGGTAGGTGCGACCGTCGCCGGAGACCAGCCGCACGTTGCGACCGCCACCGTGCCCAGGCGGGGGGCCGTAGCCACCGCCCTGGTCGTACGCGGGGTAGGCGGGCGGGCCAGCGTCGTAGCCGGGTGCCGACACCGGGGCGACCTCGCCGCCGGTGTAGACCTCGGCCGTGACACGGAACATGCCCGTGTCCAGGCCCTCGCCTCGCTCGATCTCGACGATCACGTCGCCGTAGACAGTCCAGGCCTGCTCGCCGATGAACTCCGCCTGCGACTGGGCCAGTTCCTGGGCCAGCGCAGCGGCGTACGGCGCCAGCCGACTGTGGTCGAACGGCGAGAGATCGATCACGTAGCGGTTGGGCACCAACGTGCGCCCACCGGCCAGGATCGCCTTGTGCGCCTCGGCCTCCCGCTGCATGGCGTTGAGGATCTCCACGGGGTGGACCACCCCTTTGAAGACCTTGGCAAAGGCCCCTTCGACCAGGCCTTCCAGACGCTTCTCGAAGCGTTGCAGCACGCTCACCGGCTCCTCCTCGGGTCCCGAGGACATGATGGTATCCGGCCGGCGCGCGCGCAGCTCACACGCCGCTCGGCCGGCTGCTCTCGACCCGTTCGGAAGGGCCGGGATTGTCGTGCTAATCTTTCGTCCGCCACGAACGGTAACCGCTCGTGGCGAGCGCCAGGGACAGCGTAGTATTCCCGAGGCCCGCTGGAGACAGGGGGACCGGGGCGGCTACAGTGTTCCGGGTCGTGCCACGGGGATGTGGCGGAATGGCAGACGCGCACGGTTCAGGTCCGTGTGCCCGAAAGGGCGTGGGGGTTCAACTCCCCCCATCCCCACCACCGACGAGGGCTCCGCTTGATGCGGGGCCCTTCCGTCATATCGGGACGTGCCGGGCGTCACGCTATGCTGCGTTGGATTCTGCCTCCGATGGACCAGGAGTGGCGTGTGAGTGTCGCGTTGGTGACAGGGTCGGGTGGCCTGATCGGCTCCGAGGCGGTCCGGCACTTCGCCGGCCTCGGCCTGGACGTTGTCGGCATCGACAACGACATGCGCCGGTACTTCTTCGGCGAGGACGGCTCCACCTCGTGGAGCCTGGAGCGGCTCGGCCGGGACCTGGGCAACTCGTACACCCATTACGCGGTGGACATCCGGGACCGGGACGGCCTGGAGCAGGTCTTCAAGAAGTACGGCTCGGACATCGCCGTGGTGATCCACAGCGCCGCGCAGCCGAGCCACGACTGGGCCGCCAAGGAGCCGTACACGGACTTCGACGTGAACGCCGGCGGCACGCTCAACATCCTGGAGAACACCCGCCAGCACGCGATCGACGCGCCGTTCATCCACTGCTCGACCAACAAGGTCTATGGCGACCGGCCCAACAGCCTGCCGCTGGTCGAGCTGGAGACGCGGTACGAGCTGCCCGAGGACCACCGCTGGCACCAGGGCATCACCGAAGAAATGTCGATCGACCACTCGCTGCACTCGGTCTTCGGCGCGTCCAAGGTCGCCGCGGACGTGATGGTCCAGGAGTACGGGCGCTACTTCGACATGAAGACCGCCTGCTTCCGGGGCGGCACGCTGACCGGCCCGGCCCACTCCGCGGCCGAGCTGCACGGATTCCTGGCCTACCTGATGCGCTGCGTCATGGAGGGCCGCACATACAACCTGTACGGCTACAAGGGCAAGATGGTCCGCGACGCGATCCACTCGCGTGACGTGCTGACCGCGTTCGAGGCGTTCTTCCGGGCCCCGCGCTCCGCCGAGGTCTACAACCTCGGCGGCGGCCGGCACTCCAACACCTCCCACATCGAGGCGTTCCGGATCGCCGAGGAGATCACCGGCCGCGAGGCACGGATCAACTACGTCGAGCAGAACCGCACCGGCGACCACCAGTGGTATGTCAGCAGCATGGCCCGGTTCGAGGAGCAGTACCCGGACTGGAAGATCACATACGACGTGCCGATGATCCTGCGCGAGATCTACGAGGCCAACGTCGGCAAATGGGTGCCCCAGTCATGACCACGCCACGGACCAAGCGCAACGTCCTCGGTGTTTTGGTCGACGCCACCGACTACGCCACGGCGACCGACGCGGTGGTGACCGCGGCGCACGAGCGGCGCCCGCTCGCGCTGACCGCGCTGGCCGTGCACGGTGTGATGACCGGAGTGCTGGACCCGGCGCACAACGCGCGGCTCAACTCCTTCGACGTGGTCACTCCGGACGGGCAGCCGGTGCGCTGGGCGCTCAACCTGCTGCACCACGCCGGGCTCACCGACCGGGTCTACGGGCCGACGCTGACGCTGCACGTGCTGTCGCGCTTCGCCGACGAGGGCCTTCCGGTCTACCTGTACGGCTCGACCGAGGAGACCCTCGCCAGGTTGATCCCGGCCCTGGAGCGGATGTTCCCGGCGCTGAAGATCGCCGGGGTGGAGCCGTCGAAGTTCCGTGCCGCCCAGCCCGGTGAGGATGCCGAGATCGCCGACCGGATCCGTTCCAGCGGTGCCCGGCTGGTCCTGGTGGGGCTCGGCTGCCCGCGCCAGGAGGTCTTCGCGTACGCCATGCGACCGCTGCTCGACATGCCGCTGATGGCGGTCGGCGCGGCCTTCGACTACCACGCCGGGCTGCTCCGCCAGCCCCCGTCATGGATGCAGCGCGCCGGCCTGGAGTGGTTCTGGCGTCTGGGTCTGGAGCCGAAGAGGCTCTGGCGCCGCTACGTCATCCTCAACCCGGCCTACCTGAGCCGGCTCGCCGCCCAGAAGACCGGCCTGTGGAAGGCCCGCCCGCCGGCGCCGGCCACCGAAATGCCGGCCACCTTCTCGGTCTGACCCGATCCCGTACGGCACGAGGCCCCACCGGTCTTCCGGTTGGGGCCTCGGCCGTGGGAGACCGGTCAGACGGTCAGGGTCCAGGTGTTGATGTAGCCGGTGTCGGCCGAGTAGGTGTCCCGCACCTGGAGCCGCCAGATGCCGTCGGCGGCCTCACCGGACACGTTGACCGTGTACGTGGCGTTCACGTTGTCGGCGCTGTCCGAGGTGCTGCTGTTCTTCAACCGGTACGCGCTGCCGTCCGGCGCGAGCAGGTCGATGACCAGGTCACCGCGGTAGGTGTGCACGATGTTCACCGCGACGGTGGAGGTCGACGAGGCGTTGCGTCCACAGCCGGAGATGGTGATCGAGCTGGTGACCGCGGCGCCGGCGTCCGGGATCGACACGTCGGAGCCGTTGGTGCCGGTGCAGCCGGTGGGCGGCGGCGGGGTGGTGCCGGTGCCCACGTTGAGCAACAGGTTCGGCGAACCCGAGCCGGGGTTGGAGACCACGTTGGGGGTCGCGTTGGCCACCAGTTGGTTGCGGACCTGCGCCGGGGTCCAGCCCGGGTTGGCGCTGGCCACCAGGGCCGCCGCTCCGACCACGTGGGGCGTGGCCATCGAGGTGCCGCTGATCGTGTTGGTGGCGGTGTTGCTCGTGTACCAGGCCGAGGTGATCGACGAGCCGGGCGCGAAGATGTCCAGGCAGGTGCCGATGTTGGAGAACGACGACCGGGCGTCCGTGTTGGTCGTCGAGCCGACCGTGATGGCTTCCGTGGTGCGCGCCGGCGAGGTGTTGCAGGCGTTCGCGCCGCTGTCGTTGCCGGCCGCCAGGCCGTACGTCACACCCGAGGCGATCGAGTTGCGGACGGCGTTGTCCAGTGAGGTGTTCGCGCCGCCGCCGAGGCTCATGTTGGCCACGGCCGGCTTGATCGCGTTCGCGGTGACCCAGTCGACACCGCCGATCACGCCGGCGTTGGTGCCGCTGCCGGAGCAGTTCAGCACCCGTACGCCGACGAGCTGGACGGCCTTGGCAACCCCGTACGAGGAACCGCCGACGGTGCCGGCGACGTGCGTGCCGTGCCCGTTGCAGTCGTCGGCCGAGCCGCCGTCCACCGCGTCGTAGCCGGAGGTCGCCCGGCCACCGAAGTCGTTGTGGGAGAACTTGATGCCGGTGTCGATGATGTAGGCGTGCACGTTGCTCGCCGTGTTCGGGTAGGTGTAGGAGCTGTCCAGCGGCAGGTTGCGCTGATCGATCCGGTCCAGGCCCCAGGAGGGCGGGTTGGCCTGCGTTCCGGAGATCGACACGGTGTGGTTCTGCTCGACGTACGCCACCGCAGGGTCGGCGGCGATCCGCGCCGCCGCGCTCGCGCTGACCTTGACCTCGAAGCCGCGCAGCGCCGCGCCGTAGGTGCGGGCCACCGTGCCACCGTGGCGGCCGGAGAGCCGCTTCGCGGTGTCACCGACCCGGTCCCGGGCCACCGCGCTGTCCTTGAGTACGACGATGTAGCTGTCCGGCACGGCGGTGGCGCCGCCCGCGGCCCGGACCGCTCCGGTGGGTTCGGCTGCCAGCGCTGGGGTGCCGACCGCCAGCATGGTCGCTGCGGCCACCCCGACCAGCACGGACCTTCGTGGAAGACCCATTTCCTACCTCCCTCCGACCGGCGGCGGAACGCGACCGCCAGTCCCCTGAATCAATCGACCATTGCCGATCCAGCTGAGGGTAGATCAGGGCACAGGCAGTTGGACATGTCGAAACGTCCATAACTCCAGGAGGATGCCCCCCTACGGGCACGACGTCCGGGACGAACGGGGGACCGGCCCGGATTCGCCTCGCGTCGATCCGGGAAAGACTCTCGAACATGGAGAGTCAGCTCACCATCCTGCTTCCGGTCGCCGCCCTCTGGCTGGCCGCCGGCGTCGTTGCCGACGGCCTCCCTCGGCTGCACAACACCCGCGTGCTGCGTCGGCGTACCGGATGGTTGCTGGTGTTGACCCTCACCGGGGTGGCGCTCACCGCGGCCGTGCTCGGCGGCGGTCTGCTCAGCGCCGGCACCACGCCGGTCGACCGGGCGGCCGCCGGGCTCGGCCTGGCGGCGGGGCCGGCGCTCGTGGCCGCGGTCTGCTCGGTACGCCGGGTCCGCCGGCTGTGGGCCGGCGCGGGCGCCTTCGCCAGCGCGCCCGCGACACCTGCGCCGCACGGGTTGCGCGCCGCCGCGGCCCACCCGCTGCTCGGGCTGCCACTGCAGGTGACCGCCCTGGCCACGGTGCCTGCGGTGATCGCGGCGACCGGCACCGACCTCGGCGCCGATCCGAGTGTCACCGGGCCGGCGATCACCGTGGGCGCGCTCGCGGTGGCCGCCATCGCGGTCCGGCACGCGCTACGCCACAGCCGTCTCGCCGAGCGGGCCCAGCCCGACGTGCCACGGTCAACGCGGGCGACCAACCCCCTGCACGTATAGCAGCTCCAGGATTGCCCTCGTCGCTTCGAACCAACGGTCCAGCCACTCCTGCGGCGGCGCACTGCCCTTCGGCGGCAACTCCATCAGGAGGCCACGCAGCAACGGATGGTCGGCAAGGGACTCGGTGGACTCCATCGGCCAGCCAGTCGGCGGAAACGACGGCTCGATCAGCGGATTCGGGTCCAGCGAGGGCAGCGAGAGCGGCGGGTCCGTCGACTCGGAGGACCCCTCCCGCCCGCTCAACTCCTGGTCCGTCGAAACCACCTCGGTCAGAACGGTGTCCCGACGGGCGCCGCGGTACTTGCCACCGAATCGTTCCGGCTTGGCCGGACCGTTGGTGAGATTGTCTGAACCGATCGTCGTCATCCGTCTCGCCTACTCGCTCGGTTGCGGGTCGGTGCGGCAGACCGTTGGCCATCGCCGTACCGACCGGTTCAACGAGACGGGCGCGTTGTGGCGACGGGATCGCCCACGGAACCTCACCCACCACCGTCACGAACCGGCCTCCCACCAGGGCTTTTCCCCGGCCGTGGCAAAGTCCCCGTCCGGAGGACCGGACGGGGACCTTGTTGACCACTCGGTCAGGCCACGCCGAACGCACCGCCCCGGGTGCCGGCGACGAAGGCGTGCCAGTCACCCGGCGCGAAGACCAGGGCTGGGCCCGCCTTGTCCTTCGAGTCCCGCACTCCGACCGCCCCCGTCACGTATGCCACCTCCACGCAGTTGTCACAGTTCGGCCCGCTCTTCGAGCTCTTGAACCATGCTGCCTGCGCCAGGTTCACGGGGAACCCCTTGGTCGCCATTTCCACAACGGCTCCTCTGCCAGTTTTGCGATGTGTGCGACGGACTCCTCCGGACGTATGGCCGCAGCGCGGATGTGATCGAAGATGAAGCTGTACTTCTGTAGTTCGTCGCTCTTCTCGAGGAAAAGCCCACCCGTGGCGTTCTCCGCGTACACAACATCCGGATCACCGGGCTCAGGGAAGCTGAGGATCGTGAAAGTGCCGTCCATGCCGGCATGCGCACCAACCTCGAACGGCAGGATCTGCAGCGTCACGTTCGGCAACTCGGCCACCTCGACCAACCGCTTGAGCTGGCCGCGCATCACCTCGTCCCCGCCCACCGGCCGACTTACCACCGCCTCATCGAGCACCACCCACAGATCGACCGGATCGTCCTGGGTCAATAACGACTGACGGCCCAGACGGACACGCACTCTCTGGTGCACCTGGTCGGGGGTGAAGTCCGGCCGAGCGGCGCGGATCATGGCGCTGGCGTACTCCTCGGTCTCCAGCAGACCCGGCACGACCTGCTGCTCGTATGCCCGGATCGAACTCGCCGCCGCCTCCAGCCCGACGTACGCGCCGACGAGCACCGTGCTGTACGGGTGCCACCAGCCCTTCTGGCGCGCCTCCCGGGCGATCTGCACGAGCTCGTCGCTCTCGGCGCCGACCACGCCGTAGATCCGCAGCATGTCCCGCACGTCGCGAGGGGTGGCTGTGGTGTGGCCGGTCTCGATCCGGGAGACCTTCGAGGCGGAGCACTCCAACTGCTCGGCGACCACCTCGATGGTGATTCCGGCGGACTCCCGCTGGCGGCGTAGCTCGGCACCGAGCCGTCGCCGTCTGATGGTGGGACTGCGCCTCTCACTCATGGCGCAACCCGTGCGCCACTGGTCTCCGCCGCTGGCTGCTCGACCCCACTCGGGCTACCTCCGGTCACGCGCCACTGGGTGACACCCGCCGGGGGCGCGACCGTCGACCGGCGAGCGTTCGCGACGAAGGGGGTGGTGCCGGTCCTCGGCCGGCCGCGACGGGCGATACCGGCCCTCAGTGTGCCGTCCGGACGCGGATGGCTTCAATAGGCCATTCGCGCGACACGCTCACGTATCGGCAAAAGTCGACGTGCAACTTGCATGAAGCACGTCCCTGATGCAGTCTGTCCGTATGGCACGGATCACTCAGCGTCTCCGTCCGGTCCCTCGGAGTGGTTACCCCACCGAGCCGGGGAAGCCGGACACGACGCGGACCCGGCCGACGATACCCAGACCTGCTCCGGGGTGATGACCCCGCCGCTGCAAGCCGGCAAGCTGCGGCGGCGGGCGCGGTTCCCGGAAGCAGTCGGGTGGTGGTCGGGTGGCGGCACGTCACCAGCGGAGTACGGCCCGACCACCACCATCCGCACCACCGGTTCACGAGGCACGACCCCGTCGCCGGCCGAGACGTCCCCCGTTCAGGCACCGCCGGCACCACGGCCGGCCGATCCTCCCCAGGAGCCCATGTGCTTCCCCGCACCGGTGACGTACTGCACGTGACTCGCGCGGCGAGTGTCCAGTTCCTCAGGCCTATCAAGTTCCGGGTGATCCGGGTCCTCGACTGGCCCACCTATGACGGCTGGCTCTGGCTCGACGGCTACGAGTTGAACGCCGCGGGCGACGCGGTCAACCGACGCTCGATCTTCGTCCAGCGGGCCGGGCTGGAGCAGCTGCAGGCCGCCCCCGAGCCCCGTCCGCACACCGTGCGGGCCCGGCGGCCGGTCGCCCGTACCCCACTCCGGGTGGGCTGACCGACCCGATCCGCCGCCGGTGGGCGTGCCGTCGCCATAGAATCGGTACGCCCACCCCGGCACCGTTCCACCCGCACGTCCAGGACCCTGACCCTGGGATGGTCATGGTCAATCAGCCCGCCCTGCGGCGGCACCACCGCTCCCGTATCGCCTACGCATTCGGACTACTCGCCCTCCTCGGGGCGATGGCCACACTGCTGGTCCTCGTCCGCGACCCAGCGATGTCGTCCACCCGGCTGACCGCGCCGGTGCCCGCACCGGAGATCACCGTGGTCGACGTCGACCCTCCGTCCGACGCAGATCCATCGGTGCGCGACGACCCCGGCTGGATCGGCGCCGATGCTCGGAGCAGCCACGCCGGAGTTGCCGACCCGACCACCCCGGCGGCCGGCCACGGTGCCGGCGGCCAGTCCGACGGGCGTCAGGAACTCACCGAAGCAGCCCCGGCCGGACACACCGCGACGGACGTCCGCCGCTCCCTGTTCTGGTCCGGAATCTTCGGCCTCACCATCTCGCTGGCCGGCCTCGGCCTGGTCGGCACCCGCCGTCGGATGTGGTGACCACCGGTCACGGCGTGTTCGTCACCGTGGGGCGCGCCGTGGTCGGGCTCGCCCCGGTCGAGGGTCGGGCCTGGGAGATCACCAACAACACCTCGTCGTCGGTCGACACCGACGTGCCCGCCTCCGGCTCGGTGCCCACCACGGTCCCCGGCGGCAGTTCCGACGGCCGGTACACCACCCGGTGGGCCAGGCCGAGCCGGTCCAGCAACCCCTCGGCGGTGGCCTGCGGCAGGCCGGCGAGTGGCGGCACCGGCACCTCCTCCGGTGCCGTGCTGGTCGCCGAACTGCTCGGCGTCTCGCTGGTCGGCGCCGCCGAGGTCGGGGACGCGCTGGTCGGCGCGGCGCTGGTCGCGCTGGCGGACGGGAGTGACGGGGTGGACCCGGGGTCGTCCCGATCGTTCTCCCGGCTGGAGAGCACCAGCCAGAGGGCCCCTCCGAGCAGGGCGACGAGCAGCAACGCGAGCACACCCCAGAGGATCGGCAGCCACCATCGCCGGCCGCCCTGTTCCTCCACGTACCACTCCCCGGCGGGTTCCGCCGACCGGGGCGGCCGCACCTCGGCCCGTCCAGACCACGACGGCGGGGTCGGCGGCGCGCTCGGCGACTCGGCGGGGATCCGCCTCGTCTGGTCGCTCGACGGGCCCGACGGCGTACCGGCGGAACGGTCGATCGGCATGGTCTGGTCGCTCGGGGCGCCCGACGGCGTCCCGGCGGAACGGTCGATCGGCATGGTCTGGTCCGGCGACAGGGCGGGACCAGCCGGCTCGGTGCGGTCGATCGGTGTGGTCTCATCCGGAACCGCAGGCCGAGTGACCGGTGCGGTCTCATCCGGCGCAGGGGCAGGTCGAGCCGGTTGCGGTGGTTCCGGCCGGTCGGCCGGTGGCAGAGGGCGGGTCCGGTCGTCGTCGTGCTCGCCGGCGGGAGGCTCCTGGCGGTCGTCGCTCATCGCTCGTCCCTTCCCGGACCGGACGGGCGTCATGGCCCTCGGACCGTCAACCTAGCCGGCCGTAGCGCCCTCGGTGGGGATCAGCGTGTCGAGTCGCGCCGGTCGCGGCCAACCGACCCGCGGCGGGGCCGCGCAAGCCGCCGCCGAGAATCAGCTCGCACCGAGGTCAGGGCGTGGGTTTCGTGGTCGGCTGTTCGGGGCGTCCGCCCCACACCAGATGCTGACCTCGTCGTTCCAGCGGGCAGGGCCATCCTCGGCCGGCTCCTGCCGGGTGACCTTACCGCTGCGTCCACTGACGTAACGCGGGTAGAGGCCCTCGTCGATCAACTCGTTGACGGCCTTGTCGCAGTTGTCCCCGACCACGTCCGGCACCTCGGCCGCTGGCGCCGGCCCGGACACCTGAAGTTGCACAGTCGTGCCCCGGGTGACCTCGGTGCCCACGGCTGGTGAGGTGCTCTCGACCGTACGGCCGGTGCCGCCTCCGAAGACCAACCGCCAGCCCAGCCGCTGCTTGCGCAACGCGTCCCGGGCCTGCACGAAGTCGGTGCCGATCACCGGTGGCACGGTCAGATCCGCACCCTTGGTCGCGGTGGCGGAGGTCCGGATGGCCGACGGTGTGGCCCGGCCGGTGCTCGGCCGTGAAGCGGTGGCCCGGCTGGTCGGCGAACCGGTCGTCGCGACCGCCAACGGATCCCCCGAGGATGCGCCGTCCTCGCCGGCCAGCAGCCAACCGCCCGTCGCTCCGACCGCGGCGAGCAGCACAGCGGCCAGCCCACCGCCCAGCAGCACGCTGGCCCGGCCGGCGCCGCCGCCGTCCTGACCACCGACGGCATCCTGTCGGCCCGTGTTCGTGTCCGTCATACCGCCCACCGCCTCATCACCGGCGACCGTACCGCCCGTCGCCCAACCTGTTGCGCCGGGCCGTTCATACCGGCGGGTCGTGCGACTCGCCGCGCCGACGACGGGACGTTACGCTGCCCGGCATGGCCAGACAGGGCTGGGGAGTGTCGATCGCCACGGCGATCGGGGTCGCTGCCGGCGCGGGCGCCGCCCAACTGGGCTTCGGCTACGGGTTGGGCGTCATCACCTGGACGCCCACCGATGCCGGGGCCACCGACACCGCCTGGGCGGATGGCCTCGCCTGGGCGACCTGGCTCGCTGCCAGCTCAACGGTCCTCGGCGCGGTCTGCGCGCAGCGACTGCACCAACGCGCCACACCGACGACGGCCGAGCCGCAGGTGACGGGCCCCGCCACCGTGCCGGAGCAGGTGACCCAGAGTGGCGGAGTTCCACCTGCCACCGTTGCCGCCGACCCCCACGCGAGCAAGGTGGCCGCGCCCGACGACCGTGGCGGTCTGCTGCGCCGGGTCGCCCTCGCGCTCGGCGCCGGGATCGGCGGCCTGGTGACGGTGCTGCTGATCGCCGTGCCCGCCCGGGTCGCGACCGGCGCGGACACCGGCGCACCGCAACGGACCGCCGCCGTCCAGGCGACGCTCGGCATCCTGCTGGGCGTACTCGTCGCGATCTGGGCGCTCCGCTCCCGGGCAGCCGCGGTCAACGTGACCGCGACGGCCGCCTGGCTCTGGCTGCTCGCGGTGGTCTCGGTTATTGACGGGGTACGCGTCGGGCGAGGGCTGACCGGTGCTCAACTGGGCACCTGGCAGCTCGACCCGGACCACTCGCGGTACTGGATCGGTGACCAGCTCTACTGGCCCGGAGCGCTGCTGGCACTCGTACCCGCGCTGCTGATCGGTCTGCTGGCCGCCCGGCGGGCCGCCCGCCCGGCCGGGCACCGCGTCGGCGCGGCAGCTTCCGG
This sequence comes from Micromonospora sp. MGP-C2, assembly GCF_057766525.1. Taxonomy (NCBI): domain Bacteria; kingdom Bacillati; phylum Actinomycetota; class Actinomycetes; order Micromonosporales; family Micromonosporaceae; genus Micromonospora; species Micromonospora sp. MGP-C2. Next base: position 4,328,766 of record NZ_JBYMEN010000002.1, on the reverse strand, counting down.
CGCTGCCGGCCCGGTGCTCGTCGCGCTCGCCTACCTGACCACACTGCCGCACTGGTCGACGCTGGGCCCCGCACAGTTGTCCACCCAACTGATCGCCCCGTACGCGGTGATCGCCGGGGTCGGCGGCTCGGTGCTGGCCGCCGTCCTCGCCGAGCGGGCCGACCGGCACCGGGCGGCGCACCGCGGCGCGGCCTCGCCGGGTACGACCACCGGCCCGACCTCGACCGTTGAGCCCGAACTGACCCCGGCTACCGACGGCGGGCCGACTCCGACCGCCCGGGCCACGCCCACTGCGGTCGCCGAAGCCGATCCCGCGCCACCGGCCACCGACTCGTCGACCCGCACCACTGGTCGGCGCAGCAGGGCCGACACCGCACCGCAGGCAACTAAGGCTGTCTCCCCGCCGAACGAGGGTCCGACACCCAGGGTGCCCGCACCACGCGTGAACCCGGACGTCCCGGTTGTCGCCCCATCCCCCACCGAGGATCCGACGTCAAGCGCCCGGCGCACCCGCTCAACCCGCCGCGCCACCCGCCCCACGACGGACTGAGGACTGCCCTGCTCTGTTGACCATGAAGTTGTTGCCATCCCACGCGGCGTGTCGTGGCAACAACTTCATGATCGACGCTCGTGGGGGGTGGGCGGCGCGGGTGGGGGGCGGGATGGGGGGTTAGGGGACTGGCCAGGTGTGGACCGGGTTGTTGGTGCGTTGGAGTTCCGCGTAGCGCTGGACCATGTGGTGCAGCGCGTCCTTCCGGTCCATGCCGTGCCGCCGCTCCGCCGCCCAGACCGCCTCGGTCTGCCAGACGGCACCGTTGCGGCCGGTCCGGCAGCGCTGCTCGATGATGCCGAGCAGCCGGTCCCGCTGGGCCGGGGCGACACCGAACCCGTCCAGGCCGACGGCGGCGGTCGGCAGCAACTGCTCCAGCACCAGCTTGGTGACCGGCACCTCACCGAGCCCGGGCCAGTGCAGCACGGCGTCGAGGCCACGTCGGGCGGCGGCGTGGAAGTTCTCCTCGGCGGAGCTGAAGGTGAGCTGGCTCCAGATCGGGCGGTCCGACTCGGCCAGACCGCGGGCCAGCCCGAAGTAGAAGGCCGCGTTGGCGAGCATGTCCACCACCGTCGGACCGGCCGGGAGCACCCGGTTCTCCACCCGCAGGTGCGGGCGGCCGTTCATGATGTCGTAGACCGGGCGGTTCCACCGGTAGACCGTGCCGTTGTGCAACCTCAACTCCCCGAGCTGCGGCACACCGCCGGCGTGCAGCACCTCCACCGGGTCCTCGTCCTCGCAGATCGGCAGCAGCGGCGGGAAATACCGGACGTTCTCCTCGAACAGGTCGAAGATCGAGGTGATCCACCGCTCGCCGAACCACACCCGGGGCCGTACGCCCTGAGCCTTGAGTTCATCGGGACGAGTGTCGGTGGCCTGCTGGAAAAGGGCGATCCGGGTTTCGGCCCAGAGTTGGCGGCCGTACAGGAAGGGGCTGTTCGCGCCGACCGCCACCTGCACACCGGCGATGGCCTGGGACGCGTTCCAGTAGTCGGCGAAGCTGTCCGGTGCCACCTGGAGGTGGAACTGGAGGCTGGTGCAGGCGGCCTCGGGGGCGATCGAGTCGGTGTGCGTGCGGAGCTGTTCGACGCCACGGATGTCCAGCTCGATGTCCTCGCCCCGAGCGCCGACGATCTGGTCGTTGAGCACCCGGTAGCGCTCGTTGGTGGAGAGATTGTCCTCGACCAGGTGCCCCTCGGTGAGGGTGGGCAGGATGCCGACCAGAACGATCTTGGCGTCGGACCTGGCCGCTCGCTCGTCGGCCCGGGACAGGCTGCCGCGCAGGTCGTGCTCGTATTCGGCGAAACCGGCGCCCTCGATCAGCCGGGGCTCGGCGTTGAGTTCGAGGTTGAACTGCCCCAGCTCGGTCTGGAAGAGCGGGTCGGCGATGTCGGCGAGGATCTCCTCGTTGCGCATCGCCGGCTCGGCCGCCGAGTCGACCAGGTTGAGTTCGATCTCCAGGCCGGTCATCGGTCGGTCGGCGTCGAACCCGAAGTCGTCCAGCATCAGGGCGAAGACGTCCAGGCACCGCCGCACCTTCTGCCGGTACCGGACGCGATCATCCCGGGTGAAGGCGCCCTGCGAGACGTCCCTGCCCATGTGGTGTCCTCCCGACAACCGGCGCGGTCGGGATCCTGCCGTCCCGGAAGCGCATTGTGAACCATCACGGTAAGAGCGCCCACCTGACCGGGGCCAGAGGCCGATGGCGGTGATCCGACATCGACCCGAGCGGACGCTGCTCGTGGCGCCATCTGTACCCCGCCGCCAGCCGCCAGGACCCGATGGCGGTGAGAACAACTCGTGACAATTACCACGACCTCGGCATCGGATGTCAGAGACGACGCAGGGCCCGCGCCGACGTGCGGCGCGGGCCCTGCGTGGTTGATCCGGGAGGGATCAGGCCTGACGGACGGCCTCGCCCTCGATCTCAATCTTGATCTTGCGGCTGACCAGCACGCCCCCGGTCTCCAGGGCGACGTTCCAGGTCAGGCCGAACTCCTCGCGGTCGATCTCGGTGCTCGCCGAGAAACCGAAGATGTCCTGGCCGAAGGGGCTGCGGCCGACACCCTCGAACTCCACCTCCAGCTCGACCGGGCGGGTGACGTCCTTGATGCTCAGCTCACCGGTGAGCACGAACTCGTTGCCACGACGGGACTTGACCCCGGTGCTGCGGAACTCGAGCGTCGGGAACTTCTCCGAGTCCAGGAACTCGGGGCTGCGCAGGTGTGCGTCCCGGTCGGCCTGCGTGGTGTCGATGCTGGCCGCCTGAATGGTCGCGACGACCGACGACTGCAGCGGGTCCTCGGCGATGGTGATGGTGGCGGTCGCCTCGTTGAACTCACCGCGAACCTTGCTCACCATCATGTGCCGGGCAACGAAGCCAACCCGCTTGTGCGCCACGTCCAGCGCGTAGGTGCCGGCCGCCGGGATGGTGAGGCCGTCCCAGTCGCGGGTAACCGCATCGATGCTGCTGGTCATGCTGCTGTCCTCCAGGAGATTGTTTAGTAGCCCAACGACTGCCTGAGCAACTATAACCACTGCAATATTCCCCGTGTCAAGTACTGCTACGATGAACCGGTGACCAACGTCTTCGACGATCCCCGGATCACCGCCGTCGGCCTGCTCTTCGAGGCACACGCCGGGCTCTCAGCCCGGTTCAACGCCCAACTCGAAGAGCACGGCCTCTCCGCGGTCGAGTTCGAGGTCATCACCCGTCTGGCCCGCTCACCGGGCAACCAGCTACGCATGACCGACCTCGCCGCGCAGACCTCCCTGTCGACCAGCGGAGTAACCCGGGTGGTGGACCGGATGGAACGTGACGGGTTGCTCACCCGGCGCGCCTGTCCGAGCGACCGGCGCAGCTCGTATGCGGTGGTCACCGCCGCCGGGATGCAGCGACTGAACGAGACGCTGCCCGGGCATCTGCAGATGATCGAGCAGTGGTTCACCGGCCAACTCGACCCCGAGGCACTGGCGGCCCTTCTCGACGGGCTGCGCCGGGTCCGCGACGCCGCGCATCCGTGCGCCACCGCCGGCAGCGACGACACCAGCTTCGAGCAGCAGACCGACGCCGCCCGGTCCTGAGCACACGCGAGGGTGGGCGGGGTGACAGCACCGGCAGAAAGACCGGCAGAACTGGCTGAGCCAAGCTGGATGATCCGGGCGAAGCCGGCTTTCTGCCGTCGCAGCGGTGGCAGGCTTCGAGCACCGGGGATCACCGGGGGGTGACGGCGCGGGCGATCAGCGAGGGGTAGCACCAAGGGGGCTCTTCGCCCGCGCCACTCTCTCACCCCCGGTCGTCCTCGGGCGCGCCCGAGGCTGCCGACACGGTCCGGGTTACTGGGCCGCCGGCCCTTCCCGAGCGGTGGTCAACGCGTAGAGCAGTCCCGTCTCCTGCGGCAGCAGCTGGATGCCGCTCTCCTGGCAGGCCCGGGCGAGCCGGTCGAGCACTGCCGGGTCGGCAGTGCTCGCGGCCAGCCCCACCAGCGCTTCCACCACGTCCCGGCGATCCCGGCCCGCCTCATCGGCGGCGGCGGCGAACCACTCGGCAGCCAACTCCCGGTCACCCCGGTGCAGCGCGAGATTCCCCTCGATCAGCGCGCAGAGCCCGGCGTCCGGTCCACCCCAGGGCAGTGCCGCGTCACCGGAGCGCGGTCGCGGCAGGACCCGCCCCGACCCGGCCGCCGCAGCCTCGGTCACCCCGGTACGCAGCTCGGTGAGCACCTCGGTCGCCTCGGCAGCACGCCCGTCCTGGGCGAGCGACAACCCGACCGTTCCCAGCACCCGGCGGCGGTGCCCGGGATCGCCCAGCTCGGAGAACCCCGCCATCGCCCGCCGACCATGGTCGACGGCGTCCGCGTACCAGCCCTCCAGGCGGGCGACCTCGGCGCGATTGGCCCAGGCCAGCACCCGCAGCCGCTGTTCCCCACTCTCGGCGGCGAGCCGGTCCACCGCGGCGAGCCGGCGTCGGGCCGCAGGCAGGTCACCGACCCGGATCTCGTGCCAGGCCAGGCTGTTCTGGGCCACCGCCAGGTCGCGGGTCCGCCCATTGCGGGCGGCCAGCCGCAGCACCACCTCGGCCTGCTCGCGAGACTCGTCGTGCCGGCCGACGGAGATCAACAGGGTGCCGAGCACGGTGCGAGCCTGCAACTCCCCGGTGACGTCGCCGGCCTCCAGGAAGGTGTCCAACGCCGCGCGCGCCGTCGGCAGTTCCTCGGCGCTCGCGCCGTGCTCGGCCGCGAGCCGGGCAACCCCGAGCGCGGCCCAGCCACGCAGGACCGGATCGGCGTCGGCGGTACGCGGGTCGGCCAGCAGCCGGTGCAGCCACTGTCGTCCGACGACGTCGCGCCCACGGAACCGCCACCAGCGGGTCAGACAGGCCGCCAGTCGCAGCGCGGTCAACGGGTCGTCGGTGGCCGCGTGGGACAGCGACGAGCTGATGTCACTGCTCATCTCGTCCAGCCGGTGCACCGCGTCGGACATTCGTGGGCCGATCAGGTCGATCGCGGTCCGTGCCACCAACCGCGCGATCACCTCCGCGTGCCGCCGCCGGATGCAGGTCAGCTCACCCTCGCCGGCCGCCTGCTCCACGGCATAGTCACGGACAGCGTCGAGCAGCCGGAACCGGAACGGCCCGGTGCCGCGTACGCCCAGCAGCCCCAGCTCGACGAGCCGGTCCAACAGCGGAACAGGATCGATCGCCACCGTGCCGTCCCGGTCGGCCTCGTCGGCGAGCATCTCCTCGGCCAACTCCACCGACCAGCGGTTGCCGAACACGGCGAGCTGCCGCAGCGCCGCCCGCTCGTCCGGCGCCAGCAGTCGGTAGCTCGTCGCCACCGCGTCGCGCAGGGTGACCGTGGCCACCGCCGGGGTGGTCTCCGGGCGGCGCGACCCCGCGGTGAACGCGTCCAACGCGTCCCAACCGGGGTGGACGGGGGGATCGGCGGGAGTGGCGAGGTCGAGCACCCGGTCGCCGTAACGGTCGAGGAGCTCGGTGAGGTCGAGGAGCCGGCCCCGGGCGGCCATCAGCTCGATGGCCAGCGGCAGCCCGTCCAGGCGACGAACCAGCGCGGCAAGGGCTGGCAGCTCGTCGGGTGTGGGTGTCTCCCGGCGGACCTGAGCGAGCCGGGCGGTGAACAACGCGACCGCCGGCCACGATTCGAGCGTGGCCAGCCCGGAGCGTTCGGCGTCCGGTGGCGGCACGTCGAGCGGGGAGACCGGCCAGACCCGCTCGCCGGGTAGGCCAACCGGGTGCCGTCCGGTGACCAGCACCCGCAGCGAGGGCAGGGCCGCGAGCAGCCGGTGCAGCGTCGCGGCCACCGGCCCCGGGGCGCGTTCCACCGCGTCCATCACCAGCAGCGCCGGCTGCCCGGCGAGCCGGGCCACCAGGTCCGGTAGCCGTGCCGCGCCGAGCATCGACATCGAGGCGGCGAGCACGTCCGGCCCGTCCGAGCCCTCGCCGATCAGCACCCCGGTCACGCCGGCCGGGTGGGCCGAGGCCACCACGTGCGCCATCGACGTCGCCAGGGCGGTCTTGCCGACCCCGGCCAACCCGACCAGGCTTACCAGCCGGGGCCCGCGCTCCGCCGTCAGCATTCCGGTCAGCTCGGTGATGTCGGGGTCCCGGCCGATCAGCGTCACCGGTGGTGGGAGGTTGACCGGCCGGTCGGCGGACGTGGCTCTGCCGCTGACCGCGAGCGCCGGCGAGGTGGTGTCCGGGCGGACCAGCTCACCGGCGGAGCCGCGGGCCGCGGCCAGGAACGCCGCCCGGCCGGTGTCGGTCAACGCCAGCGCCGTGGCGAGCAGGTCCACTGTGGTGCGCTGCGGCCGGACCGCCCGACCGCGCTCCAGGTCACGCACCGTCCGCACACCCACCCCGGCCCGGGACGCCAGCTCGGCCTGGGTCAGGCCGGCGGCGCGTCGATGCTCGCGGAGCAGCTCCGACAGGGCGGTACGACCAGCCGGGCTCCGCGACCGATCATGATCCGGAGTCATGGGCACGAAGAGTACGGATCGACTCCGACGCTCGGCAGTCGAACGTCGGGCTATTGACGCCCACCCGCCGAAACCCGACAGCCGTACTGGCGGCCCACCCGGTGCGGGTGTCCGACTGGATCTCTCAGAGGCCCAGATCGCGGGCGATGATCATGCGCTGCACCTCACTGGTGCCCTCACCGATCTCCAGGATCTTGGAGTCCCGCCAGAACCGGGCCACCGGGTACTCGTTCATGAAGCCGTACCCGCCATGAATCTGGGTGGCCTCCCGGGCGTTGTCCACGGCGATCGTGCTGGCGTGCAGCTTGGCGATGGCGGCCTGCCGCTTGAACGGCTCGCCGGCCAGCATCCGGGCGGCGGCGTCGTAGTAGGCCAACCGGGCGGTGTGCGCCTTCAGCTCCATGTCGGCGATCTTGAACTGGATCGCCTGGTTGGCGCCGATCGGCCGGCCGAAGGCGTGCCGCTCCTTCGCGTACTTGATCGACTCGTCGACGCAGCCCTGGGCGAGGCCGACGGCCAGCGCGGCGATGGCGATCCGGCCCTCGTCGAGGATTTGCAGGAACTGGGCGAAACCCCGGCCGCGTGCACCGAGCAGGTTGGCAGCCGGCACGCGACAGTCGTCGAAGGTCAGCTCGTGGGTGTCCGAGGCGGTCCATCCCACCTTGGAGTAGCCCGGCGCCACTGTGAACCCGGGCGTGCCGGTCGGCACGATGATGGTCGACAGTTCCTTGGAACCGTCCGGGTTCGTGCCGGTCACCGCGGTGACTGTCACCATGGCCGTGATGTCGGTGCCCGAGTTGGTGATGAACGCCTTCGAGCCGTTGATCACCCACTCGTCGCCGTCCAGCACCGCCCGCGTCTGGGTGCCGGCGGCGTCGGAGCCGGTGCCCGGCTCGGTGAGACCGAAACCGGCCAGCGCCTCGCCGCTGAGCAGCTTGGGCAGCCAGGTCGCCTTCTGCTCCTCGGTGCCGAAGCGGTAGATCGGCATCGCGCCCAATGACACCGCCGCCTCCAGCGTGATGGCCACGCTGGAGTCGACCCGGGCGATCTCCTCCAGAGCCAGGCAGAGGGCGAAGTAGTCGCCGCCCATGCCGCCGTGCTCCTCGCCGAAGGGCAGGCCGAAGAGGCCCATCTTGCCCATCTGCCGGATCACCTCGTACGGGAAGGTGTGCTGCTCGTAGTGCTCGGCGATGACCGGGGCGACCACCTCGCGCGCGAAGTCCCGCACGCTGTCCCGCAGCGCCGTTTGTTCGTCGGTGAGCCGGAAGTCCATCTCATCCTCCTGTAAGGACGGTCCCACCCGGCGCTCGTGACGCCGGGGCGGGTCGCTGTGGGGTGCCCGGATCGAGGATCAGACCGGGGTGACGCCGTGCCGACGGCGGGAGAAGTGCCGGTCCTTCGTACGCGCCGCCGCGAACCGACGGACCAGCTCGGTGCGCAGGTCCTGCGGCTCGACGATGGCGTCCACCACCAGCTCACTGGCGAGGCGGACGACGTCGATGTCCTGCTCGTACTCGGCCCGCTTCGCGGCGACGAAGGCGGCCCGCTCGTTCTCGTCCGCGATGGCGGCGATCTTGTTGGCGTAGACCGCGTTCACGGCGGCCTCGGCCCCCATCACCGCGATCTTCGCGGTCGGCAGCGCGATCGTGGCGTCCGGCTCGAACCCGGGACCGGCCATCGCGTAGAGGCCGGCGCCGTACGCCTTGCGGACCACCACGCAGATCTTCGGCACCGTCGCCTCGGAGATCGCAGTGATCATCTTCGCGCCGTGCCGGATGATGCCCTGCTTCTCCACCACGCTGCCGACCATGAAGCCGGGTACGTCGCTGAGGAACAGCAGCGGCACGTTGAACGCGTCGCAGAGCTGCACGAACCGGGTCGCCTTGTCGGCCGAGTCGACGAAGAGCACGCCGCCCTTGAACATCGAGTTGTTGCCGATGACACCGACGACCTGGCCGTCGAGTCGGCCGAAGCCGATGGTCAGCTCCTTGGCCCAGAGGGCCTGGATCTCGAAGAAGGAACCCTCGTCGAGCAGACCCTTGACGTAGCGCCGCATGTCGAACGCCTGCCGCTCGCTGGCCGGCACGAGCGCGGCAAGGTCGGCCTTGGCCGGGGCGGCGACGGCAGGGGCGCTCGGCGGCGCCTGCGTCCAGTTCGCCGGGAGGTACGACAGGTAGGTCTTCACCACGTCGAGCGCGTCGGCCTCGGTCTTGCAGAGGAAGTGCCCGACGCCGGATTCGGCGGTGTGCACCTTGGCCCCGCCCATTGCCTCCAGGGTGGTCTTCTCGCCGGTGACCATCTCGACCATCCGGTCCGAGCCCAGATACATGCTCGCGTTGCCGTCGACCAGGGCGACCACGTCGCAGAACGCCGGAATGTACGCCCCTCCGGCAGCGCTCGGGCCGAACAGCGCGCACACCTGCGGGATCGAGCCGGAGGCGCGCACCTGGTTCCAGAAGATCTTGCCGGCGCCACGGCGGCCGGGGAACAGGTCGACCTGGTCGGTGATCCGGGCGCCGGCCGAGTCGACCAGGTAGACCATCGGCACACCGGCGCCGTACGCCCGCTCGATGATCCGAATGATCTTCTCGACGGTGCGGGCGCCCCAGCTGCCGGCCTTTACGGTGGAGTCGTTGGCCATCAGGCAGACCTGTCGGCCGTCGATCGTGGCGGTGCCGGTGACCACCCCGTCGGCGGGCAGCCCCTCGGCCATCGTGTTGGCATAGAGGCCGTCCTCGACGAAGGAGCCCTCGTCGACCAGGAGCGCGACCCGCTCTCGCGCGAACAGCTTGCCCTTGGCCGCGTTGGCCGCGTGGTACTTGTCCGCGCCGCCGGACCGGGCCCGCTTGCGCAGCTGCTCCAGTGCCTCACCGTCGAGCGTCACGCCGACTCCCTCGCCATAACGACCTGAACGATCGTTAGGCTAGCGCATCGGCACGACCGTCGGCGACCCACTGGCGAATCAGACGGCGAAGCTTGACGCAAGACATTGAAATATATGAATGCTTGTCGCTAGGCTCCTGACACCCCCTCCCAGATCGGAGTCAGCGATGACCTCACGACTCAATCGGCTCGCGGTCGCGTTCCTCGCGACGGCACTCGCCACCCTCGGCGTCACGGTCGCCAACCCGTCGCCCGCGTCCGCCGCCATGACCATCTGCTACAACACCAGCCAGGCGGGCAGCTACGCCAGCGTCGCCAACCAGGCCGCATCGATCTGGAACAACGCCACAGTGAACCTGACCCTCTCGGCGAACTGCGGCTCCAACCTCCGGATCTACCGGATCACCGGCGGCGGCTCGTACGCCCAGCGGACCAGCCTCGGCAACGGCCGGGTCTACATCGACACCCAGCAGGCCGCCCAGTACAGCGTGCTGCGGATCATGACCCACGAGATCGGGCACATCCTCGGCCTGCCGGACAACTACAACGGGAACTGCGCGCTGCTGATGTCCGGCGGCAGCGCCGGCACCAGCTGCACCAACGCCTACCCCAGCTCCGCCGAGGCGAGCCGGGTGAGCAACCTCTTCGCCGGCACGTTCAGCGCCACCGACCGCAGCGCGGACATCTTCCGCGACAGCTGGCCGAGCGCACTCACCTCCGTGAGCTGATCGACCTGGCACGTGGAAGGGGCCGGCGCACGTGCGCCGGCCCCTTCGTCGCGTCCGAACCGCTCAGCTCGGCATCGGCGTCAGTCGGGTACGCGGGCCCGCCCGCAGCACGCCGGACGGAAGCTTCTTGCCGAGCAACTCCTCGGCCAGCTCCGCCGCCTCGATCAGGGCCGGCAGGTCGATGCCCGTGTCGATGCCCATGTCGTGCAGCATGTGCACGGCCTCCTCGGTGGCCAGGTTGCCGCTCGCCCCCGGCGCGTACGGGCAGCCGCCCAGGCCACCGACGCTGGCGTCGAACTCGGTCACCCCCAGCTCCAGCGCGGTCAACAGGTTGGCCAGCGCCGTACCCCGGGTGTTGTGGAAGTGCAGCAGCACCGGCACGTGCGCGTTGCGGTCGCGTACCGCGGTCAGCAGCTCGCGGACCCGGCGTGGGGTGCCCATGCCGGTGGTGTCGCCGAAAGCGACCCGGTCCGCGCCGTCGCGGACCACCCGGTCGACGATGCCGGCCACCCGCGCCGGGTCGATGTCACCCTCGTACGGGCAGCCGAAGCTGGTCGCCACGATCACCTCGACCTGCGCGGACGCGCCGTGCAACAGGTCGATCAGCTCGGCGATGTCGTCCAGCGACTCGTCGGTCGACCGGTTGACGTTGCGCCGGTTGTGCGTGTCGCTGGCGGAGACCACCACTTCGATCTCGGTGAAGCCGGCGGCGAGGGCCCGCTGAGCGCCCCGGGTGTTCGGCACCAGCGCCGAATACCGCACCCCGTCGGCCTTGACCGCCCGCTGCCACACCTCGTCGGCGTCGGCCATCTGCGGGATCGCCCTGGGGTGCACGAACGACACGGCCTCGATCCGACGTACGCCGGTGCCGGAGAGGGCGTCGAGCAGCCGCACCTTGGCGTCGGTCGGGATCGGGTCCTCGTTCTGCAACCCGTCCCGCGGCCCGACCTCACGGATGGAGACGGAATCTGGCAGTTGACTCATCGGTCACCTCGCTGTGACGTCGGATCGGGACAGCATGTCGGCCCCTTTGCTCTGCTGACCTATGTGCGACGGCTACTGTCCGTCATCCGGACAACCGCTGTCGCCTATAGGTAAGCAGAGCAAAGGGCGAACGAACCAGTCCTGCCTCCCCGCAGGGGCGACGGCCTGGCCGGTCAGCGCATTCGGGAGACGATGCCCGTGTCGTAGGCGCCGGAGAGGAACTCTTCGTTGGTCAGGAGCTCGGCGAAGAAGGGGACGTTGTTCTTCGGGCCCTCGATCTGGAAGGCGGCGACCGCTGCCTTCGCCCGCTCCAGCACCTCGTCACGGGTGGCGCCGCTGATGATGAGCTTGGCCAGCAGGCTGTCGTAGAACGGCGTGACCGTGTTGCCCTCGGTGTAACCGGAGTCGACCCGCACACCCTCGCCGGTGGGCTCCACCCAGGTCCTGATCACGCCGGGGCCGGGCAGGAAGCGCTTCGGGTCCTCGGCGTTGATCCGCAGCTCGATGGCGTGACCGCTCGGCGCCAACGCGTCCGGGTCGAAGGTCGGCGCCAGCCCGGACGCCACCCGCAACTGCTCCTCGACCAGGTCGACGCCGTAGACGTACTCGGTCACCGGGTGCTCCACCTGAAGGCGCGTGTTCATCTCCAGGAAGAAGAACTCGTTCGTCTCCGGATCGAGCAAACACTCCACGGTGCCCGCGTTGCGGTAGCTGACCGCCTCACCCGCGCGCACCGCCGCCGCCAGGAGGCGAGATCGCAGCTCCGGCGACACGGCCGGGGACGGCGACTCCTCGACCAGCTTCTGGTTGCGTCGCTGCACCGAGCACTCCCGCTCGCCGAGCGCCACCACCCGGCCGTCGGCCAGGCCGAGAATCTGCACCTCGACGTGCCGCACCCGGGGGAAGTACCGCTCGATCAGCACCGAGCCGTCGCCGAACATGCGCTCGGCGAACGCGCGCACCTTGTCGTACTCGGTGCGCAGCGCGGCCTCGTCGACGGCGACGCCCATGCCCATGCCGCCGCCGCCGGCCGCGGCCTTGACCATCACCGGGTAGCCGATCCCGGCGGCGGCGGTCACCGCCGCGTCCAGGTCGGCGGCCGGGTCGGCGGTGCCGGGCGCGACGGGAACGCCGGCGGCCGCCATCAGGTTCCGGGCATTGATCTTGTCGCCCATCGCGGTGATCGCGTCCGCGTCGGGCCCGACCCAGATCAGGCCGCTCGACTCGACGGTACGGGCGAACTCGGCGTTCTCCGACAGGAAGCCGTAACCGGGGTGGATGGCCTGCGCACCTGTCGCCTTCGCGGCGGCGAGGATCGCCTCGGCGTTGCGGTAGCTCTGCGCCGGGTTCGGCGGGCCAATGAGAACGGCCTCGTCCGCCTCGGCCACGAACGGGAGGTCGGCATCGGCCTCCGAGTACACAGCGATCGCGCGGATGCCGAGCCGCTTGGCGGTCCGGATGATCCGGCGGGCGATCTCGCCCCGATTGGCGACCAGCAGTGACTCGATCATGTTTCCTCCCGGCGTCCGGATGGTGGGACGGTAGTCAGGGAATCATGACCGACGGGCTTCTGACGAGTCGGGTTCAGGCGAGCGAGTCGGGCTCAGGCGAGCAGTGCGGCCAGGGTCGCGCCGCGCAGCAGCTCGGCACGGCGTCGGCGGTCCACCTCGCCACCAAGGAACGGGGTCGAGTTCATCAGACCGAACGCGGCGTGCGCGAGCACCCGAGCCTCACCGTCGGGCATGCCCGGGTGCAGCGCGGTGAGCACTGTCACCCACTCCTCGACGTAGAGCCGTTGCAGGCGACGGATCTGCCGTCGCGGCTCCTCCGGCAGGCGATCCAACTCGTGCAGGTGCAACGCGATCACCGCCGGATTGGCCAGCGCGAACTCGACGTGGAAGTCGATCAGCGACTCCAGCACACCGCGCGGGTCGTCCGGGCGGCCGGCGGCACGTTCCCGCCCACCGGCCAGCAACCCGTCGCTGACCGGGATCAGCGCGGCGGCCAGCATGGCCTCCTTGCCGGCGAAGTGGTGGTAGAGCGCCGGACCCGTGACCCCCGCCGCCGCACCGATGTCGTCCATCGACACACCGTGGTAGCCACGGGCGGCGAACAGACCGACCGCGATCTCCAGGATCTCGTCCTTGCGGGACCTGCGCCGGCCCGCGCCCGCCGCACCCCGTGCCTGCTGCTCCACCGTCACCGGGCAAGCGTAGACCGCGACCTGACCACGGGGGGCCGCTGGTTCCCCAGCGATTGGGCACACCTCGGCGCGCTCAGTCGTCGTCCGGATCGAGGTCGTGCTCCGTCCGCAGCGCGGCGGCCTCGGCGGGCCGGTCCAGCAGATCCAGGGCACGGGCCAGCAGCCAGGCAGTCTGGCGGACCGGCCGCGAGTCGGCCGGCAGCCCACCGAGGACACGCCGCAGCAGCGGCTCCGCCTCGGCCGGCCGGTCCAGTCGAAGCAGCAGCTCGCCGGTGAGACCCTCCACCTGGGCGGCCTCACCGAATGCCTCGATCGACCGCAGCTGGTCGGGCACCCCGGTGAGTCGCGCCAGCGCCTCGTCCAGCCGACCGTCGGCCGTCAGCACCCGCGCCCCGGCCTCGGCCGCCATCGCCAGCTCGTACGTCACCGGTGGCTCGGCCTGTCCGGCCAGCGTCGCCGCCAACTCGTCCGCCTGCTCGACGGCACGGATCGCCGCCAGCCGGTCGTCGGCCCAGAACCAGGCGTACGCCTCGCGCCGACGCGCCCGCAGCTCGTCCAGCGGCATGCCGCCGAGCCGGTACGCCGTGGCGGCTGCGGCGAACCGCTCTGCACCGGCCGCGTCCCGGTCCGCGTCGTAGAGGATGTCGCCGGCCTCCTCCAGCACCTGCGCCCGATACGGGAGGTTGTCCGGACCATTCAGGTTGTCGGCCAACTGCTCCAGCAGGGTCAGCGCCGGGTCGATCTCGCCGAGACCGGCGTACACGCCGGCCAGCAGGTGCCGGCAACGGTCCGCCTCGGCCTGGGCGCCAAGCCGGTCGAGACCGAGGACGGCCTCCTCGGCGACCTCGGCCGCCTCGCCGAGCCGACCCACCATCCGGTACGCGTTCGCCAGCTCCCACCGCAGGAACGCGTCTCCCTCGGCACCCCGCTCCACGCAGAGCGTCACGGCCTCGACGAGGTCGTCCACCGCGTCGGCGGCCCGGCCTGCGGCGAGCAACGCGCGGGCACGGGCGACGCGAACCGGCAACTCCGCGTCCCCAGGTGCAAACGGCAGCGCCTCGTCGCAGGCGGCCACCGCCTCGGCCGGGTCGTCCACCGTTCGGGCGTACGCCAGGCAGGCCGCCGTGACCAGCTCACCGACGCCCAGTTCACGGCCGATCCGACGGGACTCGTCGGCGGCGGCGCGTGCCTCCTCGACACGGTCCGCCTGCTCCAGCAGGTGCGCCCGGTGCAGTGCGACCCGGGCCGCCAGGTATGGATCGCCACCCGCGTCGGGCGGCACCCGGTCCAGCGCCGCGAGCGCGTCGGCCCAGCGTTCCCGGTGTAGCAGCGCCAACGCCACCCGGTCGTGGGCGGCGGCCCGCTGCCGGGCGTCGCCGTCCCGGTCCAGCACCTCGGCTGCGTTCTGGACCAACGCCAACCCCTCGTCGGCGTCGTCGTCGGACCGGGTCAGCAGCACGCCGAGCCGCCCGGCGATCACCTGGGCGGACAACTCCTCGCCCCCCGTCCGGTACGCCTCCAGTGCCGCTCGGCTCATCTCGATCGCGCCCGGGATGTCGTCCTCGTCGCCGCGCTCGGCCGCCCGCAACGCCAACCGGTGGGCGAGCGTACGCGGGGGCAGGTCGGCCGAACCGAACCGCTCGTCGTAGGCGGCCAGCACCGCTCGGAACGTGGCCGGGTCGTGCCGACCCCAGCTCTGCTCGGCGAGGTTCAGCAGCTCGTCCGGCCCGGCGTCGGCGGGCACCGGCACGGCGGTCGCCACGGCCATGCCGGAGCGCACCACGTCGCCGGTCGCCGCAGAGGCCCTGCTCGTGGGAGTGGTCGGCTCGCCCTCGGTCGGGCGTGGCGGGCGACGGCGGACGCTCGCGGACAGCGGCAGGTGCTCGCCGCGCGGCCGCACAGCGAGCCGGCGGGCGATCCACTCCGACTGGTGGGTGGTGCCGTTGCGGGCGTCGAAGCGCTCCGCCAGCCCGGTCGCGGTCCGTGTCAGCTCGTCGGCGAGCACCAACGCCGACACCTCGCCGGCCGGTCGGCCCTCGGCGGCCCGGCGGTACAGGGTTGCCTCACCGCTCTGACCGGCCTGGCGCAGCGCTGCGGCGGCCGTCGCAGCGAAGTGCATCGCGGCGGCCGGCGACGGTGCCCGGTCCAGCCAGTCCAGGTGCCGTTCGACCAACTCCACCGCCCGCGCCTCGTTCCCGGTCAACGTGCAGAACTCGACGTGGTCGCCGATGTCCCACAGGTCGGCGAGGTTGCCACGCAACCGGCGGTACGCCTCCCGGTGCGCGTCCCGCGCCGATTCGGTCCGCCCGGTCCGCAGGTACGGCAGGAGCAGCGCGGTGAGGATCGCCTGCGGCTGCTCGTTGCAGGTGAGCCGGCCGGCGAGCACCGGCTCGGACAACGCCACCGCCTCCGCGTCCCGCCCGGTCTCGGCGAGGTAGTTCACCTGGCTCGTCGGGTCACAGCCGGCGCAGTCGGAGAGGGCGTCGCGCGGGGTGGTCTGCCAGAGCCGGTACCAGTGCGCGGCCGCCTCGGCGTCGCCCACGTGGTTGGCGACCCGGAACCGATGCTTGTGGACGGTCTGCAGGCTGTGCCCACCGGCCCGGTAGCGGCGTTCCATGTCGTCCAACACGGCGTACGTGCGGTCGAGTGGCACCTCTGGGAAGTTCAGCAGGCCGTTGACCATGTACTTGAAGTGCCAGAGCAGGTTGTGCAGGTGCCGCTGGTGGTAGGGCTGCGGATCCTGGTCGAACTCGGACAGGCACCAGGAGAAGGTCACGAAGGACTTCGCCGGCTCGCCGCCGTAGATGTAGCCGGTGGTGGCCTGCATCCGGGTGACGAAGGCAAGGTGTCGGTCGTCGGTTGCGTCGACCCGACGCAACAGCTGCTCCAGCGCGGCGATCTGCCCCGCCCCGTACGGCATGTCGGCGATGCCGCGCAGCACCCGCCACAGATCCTCGTCGCTCACGTTCACTCCTGTCCCGGCACGGCCCGGCCGAGCAGGCCGAGGAAGGAATCGTTCAGCAGGGCCACGTCGGCCGCGCGGATCGGATGGTGCCCGAGCAGCAGCGCCTGCCCGTAGAGCGCCTCGACGGCGAGCCCCACCAGCTCCGGGTCGGCCAGCGCGGTGACGCGGCGGACCAGCGGGTTGCGGTGGTTGAGCACCAACTGCGGGCGGTCCGGTGGTGCGGTGGAGGCGAGCGCGTCGAGGACCCCGCCCCACAGTTCGTCGGCCCGGTCCCGGCTGGCCGCGAGCTGGTCGTTGAACGCCGCCGACCTGCTGACCAGGTAGAGCGCGGGCAGGGACACCGGGTCGTACGCCCGGATCGCCACCTCGCAACCGGAACGTTCGACGGCCCGCTGCGCGGCGGTGAGGAACGGCCGCAGCGCCAGCTCCACGTGCGGGTCGAGGCTGTCGAAGCGGGTCGTGAGATCGCTCGGTTCCAGACGCTCGATCAGCACCGAGCGGTCCACCGCCGGCAGCCGCTCGATCAGCTCGGTGTCGTACGTGTAGCCGCCGTTGACCACCGCCAGATCCTGTGCGGCAGCCACCGCGGCGAGCTGGCGGAACTCGTCCAGGCTCGCCGCGTAGCGGAGCACGCCGTAGCGCTCCCGGAACTCGGCGAGGGTGAGCGTGCCGACGTTGGTGTCCATCGGCCACCACCGGTCGACCAGCTGGAGCATCTCGTCGTCGTGCAGCGCCAGCGCCTTCACACCCAGGTGGTGCACCTGGAGGAACTCGGCCAGCCGGTGCGGGTCGTGTCGCGCCAGCCGGACCAGCCAGCCGCGTATCTGGTCGCCGAGCGCCTCCCGGGTCGCGGTCAGCAGGGTGTCCTCGTAGAGGGCTTCCCGGCTGGCGGTGGGGCGCAGCTCGGTGGCGTCCACGACGCAGTGCGCGAAGAACGCCCAGTCCGGCAGCAACCCGTCAGCGTGCTCGGTGAGCAGCATCCGCTTGAGGTAGACCCGGTGCCCCGCACGGGCTGCCGGGTTCACCGGGGTGGGCAGGATGACGGCGACACCGGTCAACCCGGCTTCCGGCACGGTCAACGGCAGCACGTCGAACGGGTCGACGCCGAGCGTCTCCCGGGCGTACGCGATCAGCGCGGCCCGGTCGACCGGCGCGCCCGGCGCGGTCGGCCACGGCGGCTCACCGGTGGTGGTGACCACGTCGCCGACCCGGACGGTGACCGGCAGCAGCGAACCGAAGAGGCGGGCCAGGTCGGTGACGGTCGGTGTGGTGAACCACTGGTCGGCGTCGCGGCGGGGCACCAGCGTGACGGTGGTGCCTGGTTCGGCGCGGGCGGCCTCCGGTGGTGCCAGGCTCACCGCGTACCGGCCGTCGGCGTAGCCGGTCCAGCGGACCGTGGGGTGTTCGCCGTTGCGGGTGAGCACCTGGATCTCGTCGGCGACCAGGAAGCAGGAGAGCAGGCCGATGCCGAACTGGCCGAGGAACTCGTGCCGGGAGAAGCCGAGATCGTCCCTCTTGGAGCTGCGACCGATGGTGGCCAGCAGCTCATGCACCTGCGCCTCGGTCAGGCCGATCCCGGTGTCGTGCACCCGCAGCGTGCCGTCGCCGGTGATCTCGGGAGTTTCGATGCGGACCAGGGCTGGCGCGTCCGGCTCGGTCGAGCGTCGCGCGGTGATCGCGTCCACCGCGTTCTGCAGCAGCTCTCGGACGTAGACCCGCGGGCTGCCGTAGAGGTGATGGCTGAGCAGGTCGACCACGCCACGAAGGTCGACCTGGAAGGTGTGATCCACGCGTGTCTTCTCCCCCGGTCCCGAAATGCCGGCGCCCACCGTACCGATGATCACCGACACGCGCGTCCCCCTTTCGCCCGGCGGCTTGACCCTCGACCCGGTCGAACCCGCACGGTCACCGGATGACCTCCTCAGCTCTGGGCCGGGACTTCCGGCTGCTCTGGTCCGCCGCCGTCTCGTCGCGGTTCGGAGACGCGCTGCGTACGCCGGCACTGGCCCTGCTGACGGCGACAGTGACCCGCGACCCGCGGGTCATCGCGGCGGTCACCGTGGCCGGTCAGTTGCCGCCGTTGATCTTCGGCCTGCTCGGCGGCGTGTACGCGGACCGCTGGGACCGTCGTCGGACGATGGCCCTGGTCGACGGCATCCGTGCCGTCGTGGTGACGGCACTGGCCGTGACCGTCGCACTCGACCGCGTTGGTGTCCTGGTGCTGCTGGTCGCGGCGTTCCTGCTCGCCACACTGGGGACGCTCTTCGACTCGGCCTCGTTCGCGCTGCTCCCCGCGCTGGTGCCACCGGACGCGCTGCCCCGGGCGAACGGTCGACTCCAGGCGGGGTCGGCGGTTGCCGGCGGTTTCCTCGGGGCGCCGGCCGCCGGTGTCCTCTTCGCCGTCGCCCCGGCCCTCCCGTTCGCCCTCGACGCCGTCACCTTCGCCGCGGCGGCGCTGCTCGTGCTGGCCCTCGCCCCCACTCCCGTCGCGAGCGTGCAGGCGCGGCCCGGCACTCGGCGCGGCTCCGTGTGGGGCGAGATCGTCGAAGGATTGCGCTGGCTGCGTGCGCACCGGACCCTGTGGCGGGTCACTCTGCTCACCGCCGCGAGCAACCTGGCGATCAGCGGGATCATGGCGGTGCTGGTGCTCTATGCGCTGGACGTGCTGCGGGTGCCGCCAGCCGGCTACGGGCTGTTCGCCGCCGCCGCGATCGTCGGGGGCCTGGTGGGGGCGCTCGGGTCCGGTCGGCTCGCCGCCCGACTCGGCACGGTGCCGGCGCTGTGCGTGGTGCTCGCCGCGGAGACCGTGGCGCTGACCGGGTTCGCCCTGGCCAGGCATCCGGTGCCGGGCGGCTTCGCGTTGGCCGTCTTCGCCGCCGGCACTGTGGTGTGGAACAGCCTGTGGGCGTCGTACGGGCAGCGGAACGTGCCGGCCGGGCTGCTCGGCCGGGTCGGATCGGCCCAGCGGATGGTCGGCCTGCTCACCGCGCCGATCGGTGCGGCGCTCGCCGGGCTGGCCGCCGCCGCGTACGGGACGGCGCCGGTGGCGGGTGCGGCGGCCGGCATCTTCGCGCTGGTCACAGTGGCCGCGTGGCGGACACTGCGGCCGGTCGACCCGCCCGCGGGTGCCCAGCCGGTTCCGGTCGCGCGAGACCTGATCTCCTAGCCCGGCGTGCGTTCCCGGTGGGACAGCCCGGACAGTCGCAGCGCGATCCGTCGGCGCCACGGTGGCACGGCACCGAGCAGCCGCAGCAGCACGTCACGGGCCGGCCGGCGGGCCGGGGAGACGGTGGCCAGCCGGGTCAGCCCGGCGGCGAAGCTCAGCACGTCCTCGGCCATCGGCCGCTGCCGGGCGGTGTAGTCGTCGAGCAGCGCGTCCGGACCACCGTCGAGCACGTCCGCCAGCGCGGTGCCGAGGGCGACCGCGTCGCAGATGCCGAGGTTCATGCCCTGCCCGCCGGCCGGGCTGTGCACGTGCCCGGCGTCTCCGGCCAACAGCACCGGCCCGGCTCGGAACGTGTCGGCGATCCGGTGATGCACCCGGAACCGGGAGCCCCAGAGCACCTCGGTCACCCGGTCGGGTCGTCGTGCCGGACCGCGCTCGTCCAGCAGGGCCTGGAGGTACGCCTCGTCCGGCTCGGCCGGGGCCGTCGCCACGGCGGCGACCAGTCGGACCACCCCGTCCGGGAGCGGAGCCCAGATCAGCGGCCCGGAGCGGGCGAGGAAGAGCGCCGCCTCGTCACGGGGCAGGACGCTTCGCACCCGTACGTCGGCGAGCACGAAGGACTCCTCGTCGCTGGGGCCGGTGAAGTCGATGCCCACCAACTGCCGGACGGTGCTGTGCAATCCGTCCGCGCCGACGACGAACCGGGCACGCAGCGTCTTCCCGTCGACCTGCGCGAGCACCCCGTCACCGGTGGTGGTCAACCCGGTCAGCCGGCAGGGCCGTCGCACCTGGACGCCGAGTTCGGCCAACTGCCCGGCGAGCACCGCCTCGGTGACCGACTGGGAGACCAGCAGCGCGTAGGGGAACCGGGACGGCAGCTCGTGGAACGGCACCGACAGCAGCACGCGGTCCCGGTCGCGCACTGTGAAGCGCGGCGTCCGCACCCCCTGGGCGTCCAGCGGCGCCGCAGCGCCGATCCGGTCCAGCACCTCCAGGGTGTACGCGTGCACGACGGCTGCGCGGGAGGTGATCGGCGGTTCGGCCAGTTGGTCCAGCACTGTCACCTCGATCCCGCGCCGGGCCAGCGTCAGCGCGGTGGCGAGGCCAGTGGGGCCTGCGCCCACCACCAGGACGTCGGTGCTCGTGGGCAGCACGGCCACCTCCAGAAGACCGTTGCCAACATCTGTTGGCAAACACTTGTTGGCGACGCTAGAGGCCAGTCGATTGCATGTCAACAGGTGTTGGCCTACGGTCGTTGACATGACAGCGCCGGCCCAACCAACCTCTCCCCGTCGCTCGGACGCCACCCGGGCGGCGATCCTGCGCGCGGCCCGGGAACGGTTCGCGGCGGACGGCTACGAGCGGGCCACGATCAGGGCCATCGCCGCCGACGCCCAGATCGACCCGTCGATGGTCATGCGCTACTACGGCAGCAAGGAGGGGCTCTTCGCGGCGGCGGCCGAGTTCGACCTCCGCCTGCCCGACCTGACCGCGGTGCCACCCGAGCAGCTCGGTGAGACGCTGGTCCGGCACTTCCTCACCCGCTGGGAAGGCGACGAGACGCTCGTGGCGCTGCTGCGGGCCGCCAGCACCAACCCCGGTGCCGCCGAACGGATGCGCGGCATCTTCGCCGACCAGCTCACCGCGGCCGTGGCCACGTTCGGCACCGACCCGACCACTACCGCCCGGCGCGCCGGCCTGGTGGCCAGTCAGATCCTCGGCCTCGCCTACACCCGGTACGTCGTCCGCCTGCCGCCCATGGTGGACACCACACCGCAGGACCTGGTCTCCTGGGTCGCACCGACCCTCCAGCGCTATCTGACCGGAACGCCGGAGAGCTGACCCAACCTTTTCCCCCTTCCCGTGCGTCTGCCAGGTGACGCGCATCGCGACGGCCGGAAGGGGGGCGGATGGCAGCCACGAGAAGCGACGGACGCGACGGCTACCTCGCCTTCGTGGAGAGCCACCAACACCGGCTGCTGCGCGCGGCCTACCTGATCTGCGGCAACCGGCACCAGGCCGAAGACCTGCTCCAGGACGCCCTGCTGAAGCTCGCGCTGCGCTGGTCCTCGGTCCGTGACGGCGACCCCTCCGCGTACGTGCGGGCCATCCTCTACCGGGACGCGGTGTCGTGGTGGCGTCGCCGACGGCGGGAATGGCTCAGCGCCACACCTCCCGAGCAGGTGGCCCACGACCGGGACGGCGCGTTGCGGCTGACGCTGCACGACGCGTTGGGCCTGCTGCCACCACGGCAGCGGGCCGTGCTGGTGCTGCGCTACTACGAGGATCTGACCGAGGTCGCCACCGCCGAGGCGCTCGGGGTGACCGTCGGCACGGTGAAGAGCCAGTGTCACGCGGCGCTGCGCCGACTCCGCGAGGTCGCTCCGGACCTGGCCCGGGATGCCCGACCGAGCCAGCGCCCCGCCGACCTGGCCAACGGCCTGGAGGTGAACCCGTGAACGAGCAGGACCTGCGTCAACTGTTGACCGTCAGCGTCGAGGACGTCCGGCCCAGCCACCCCGCGGTCACCGGCTGGGAACGGGCTCGGCGCACTCGGCGTACCCGCCGGGCCGTCGGCGCGGTGGCCGTGGCCGTGGTGCTGATCGGTGGCGGCACTGTCGCTGCCCTCCGACCGCCCGCCAACCCACCGCCGGACCACTCGGTGGCGCCGACCGTCGCGCCGAACCACGCCGGGCCGGTGGTGCGCGCCCCCGCCGAGCTGACCTTCCCGCCTGATCCGCTGGCCCGGCTCGGCAACCCGGCGACGGTGCGACTCTCCGAGCGACCGGTCGAGCGGGCGTTGGCGCTGTTTCAGCCGATGGACGAGGAGTACCGCGCGGACGGCCCGATCCGGATCCTCGGGGACGACGGTGTGGTGCGCAGTCTCGACGTGGTGACCCCGGCCCCCACCCGGGACTCGGGCGGCAACCAGGCACCCGCCGTGAAGGCGGGAGTGCTCTCGCCGGACGGCCGGTTGGCCGCGTTCGCGCAGACCAATGAGCTGATCATGGTCGACCTCACCACGGCGACCGTGCGCCGCATCCCCCTCGAGGGCTACCTGGAAATGGTGGTCTGGGCGGGCGACCGGGTGCTGGTCGGCGGCGACGGCCGGACGTACGCGGTGGACCGGGTCTCCGGCGCGGCCAGCCAGCTCGACGTCTCGCTCTGGGACCTGGTCGCGCCCGACCCGGCGGCCGGTCGCGAGGCGGCGCTCGTCGAGGTGAGCGGCATGCGGGACAACCTGACCCTGCGCAGCCGTACCGCCCGCGAGGGCACGGTTCGTTCCGAACAGAAGATCACCGGCGGCCCGCTACCGGTGCCGTACCAGGTCAACGAGTTCTACGGCCGGGGCTGGCTGCACGGCGAACGCCTGGCCCGCTCGGCGTGGATCACCAACAGCGAGATGGACGGTGCCGAGGGGGTGGCCGTGCTGGATGCCCGGACCGGTGCGGTGGCCCACGTGCTCGACCTCGGCCGCGACCGGTGGAAGGGTTGCTGCGAGGTGCTGGGCTGGGACAACCGGGGTGCCGTCCTGCTCCGCCTGCAACCGGGCGGCCTGGTGCGCTGGCACCCGGAGACCGGCGAGGTCACCGGCGTGGTCCGCGACCTGGCCGGCGTGGTGGCACTGGCCGGCTGAGCCCTCGTCCCCGCGCGGCCGGGTGGTCGCGCGGGGACAGGGCTGGCCAGCTTGGTCAGGCGGCGAGGCCGCCGGGCTGATCGCCCTTGACGACGGGTGCCCGGACCAGGTTGCCCCACTCGGTCCACGAGCCGTCGTAGTTGCGCACCTGCGGATAGCCCAGCAGGTGCCGCAGGACGAACCAGGTGTGGCTGGACCGCTCACCGATCCGGCAGTACGCGATCACGTCGTCGTCGGGGCTGAGCCCGAGCTGGTCCGCGTAGATCGCCCGCAGCTCGTCGGCGGACTTGAAGGTGCCGTCCTCGTTGGCGGCGGACTTCCACGGCTTGCTGACCGCACCCGGGATGTGCCCGCCACGCAGCGCGCCCTCCTGCGGGTAGTCCGGCATGTGCAGCGTCTCGCCGGTGTATTCACTCGGCGACCGGACGTCGACCAGCGGCCGGCCGGCGGCGATGTGCGCCATGACCTGCTCACGGTAGGCGCGAAGCGGCGCGTCGTCCCGCTGCGGCACCGGGTAGTCGGCGCGGGGGCGAGCCGGTTTGTCGCGGGTCACCTCGCGGCCCTCGGCGATCCACTTCTGCCGGCCGCCGTCGAGCAGTCGCACGTCGGCGTGGCCGAAGAGCGAGAACACCCAGAGGGCGTACGCGGCCCACCAGTTGAAGTTGTCGCCGTAGAAGACGACGGTGTCGCCCCGGCCGATGCCCTTCGCGGCGCACAGCTCGGCGAAGCTCTTCGCGTCCAGGTAGTCCCGGGTCACCTGGTCGTTCAGCTCCAGGTGCCAGTCGACCTTCACGGCACCGGGGATGTGGCCGGATTCGTAGAGCAGCACGTCCTCGTCGGACTCGACAACGACGAGGCCCTCGTCGCCCAGGTGCTCGGCCAGCCACTCGGTGGTGACCAGCCGTTGCGGGTCCGCGTACGACTGGAGGCGGGGATCAGGATCGCTCGGCACAGACATGATCCCCAAACTACGCCGCGACACGACCGGACGGCCCGCCATCGAGGATCGGGGGCCACAGATGTGGTGCGGGGAACTTTGACAGTGCCGTTCAGGCGCGGCGGTGGACGATTCGCCCGGCGACCACGGTCACCAGGCAGACACCGTCGACACCGTGGACCGCAAGGTCGGCGCGCCCGCCCGGAAGCAGCACCGCCGACACCGCGACGGGCAGCACCAGCAGGTCGCTCCTGTCGACGGCAGCCCGCAGCAGCGGGTCGGTCAGGTGCTCGGCCAACACCGCCGTCACTCCGTTGCGCAGCAGCGCGTGCACCCGCTCGCGTGGGGTGGGTGCCGCCGGCAGCGGGCCGTCGTGCAGCAGACCCGGCCCCAGGGTGCCGGACCATCGGCGGATCCGAACACCGGGGTACGCCCCACTCAGCTCGGCCAACGGTCCGACGGCCTCGATCCGGTCGCCGCCCACCAGGACCGCGTGCTCCGGCAGCGCCTCGCCGACCCGGTCGCGCCACAGCAGCGGCGCGGTGTGAAGGGTGAGCACGCTCAGTCGACGATCGGCCCGAGCAGCGGGCGCTTCGCCGTCACCGTGTCACCGGACGACCGACCGGTCAGCCGCCGCCGCACCCACGGGGCGAGGTGCTGACCGGCCCACCGCAGGTCGGCGGCGCGGGCGGCCAGCCACGGCGACGGGGCCGGGTGCGGCGGGACCATCAGCCACTCCTCGTCGCAACCGACACCGAGCGCGTTCAACACCTGCCCGGCGACCCGCCGGTGGCCGGCCGGGGAGAGGTGCAACCGGTCGGTGCTCCAGAGCATCGGGTTGAGGAAGGTGTCGTCGGCGTACAGGTCGACCATGATCGCGCCGTGCCGCTCGGCGGTCTCGCCGACCGCCTGGTTGAGCAACTGCACCCGGGGGGCGACGAGGCGCTGGCCGGGCAGTCGGGCCATCACGTCGGCGAACCGGAAGAGCAGCACGTCCGCGCCGCCGGAACGCAGTTGCCGGACCACCTCGTCGAAGCGGGCCACCAGCGTGTGCGGGTCGAAGCTGCGGCGCAGCACGTCGTTGCCGCCAGCCGCGAAGCTGATCAGATCCGGCTTCATCGCCACCGCTGAGGGCACCTGCTCAGCGACCACGCTGGGGAAGAGCCGGCCGCGGATGGCCAGGTTCGCGTACCGGAAGTCGGGCCCCGCGTCGGCGGCGAGCCGGGTCGCCACCAGGTCCGCCCAACCCCGGTAGGTGCCGTCCGGGTACGCGTCATCCATGCCCTCGGTGAAACTGTCCCCGACCGCGACAAAACTGCGCCAGCCCACCCGCGTTCCCCTTACGCCGTTCGTTGCCTGCGGCGACCAGTCTGTCACCGGAGGCGCGGCGGCAAGTGCCCCGAACGGGCGACGTGGCGGAGGTCATGGACAGCCGCGCGACACCTCCGTCGGCCAATCCCTGCGGTCTGACCCGAGACTCAGCAGAGGGTCCACGGGCCGCTCCTTTGGGTCGTGGTGCGTGAGAGACGTGACGCCTCTCCAGACGGTTGCCGGGACGGACGGGCCATTTCCGGGATTCCGGGCAACGGCCCGCGACGCACCGGACGAATTGGGTCGCTCGGGCGCTCGGCACGGCTCTACGCTGCGCGCATGCTGCTACGCATGTCGACCCTGTTGCTGCGGACCCTGCGCGAGGATCCGGCCGACGCGGAGGTGCCGAGCCACCGGCTCCTCCTGCGCGCCGGTTACATCCGTCGCGCCGCACCGGGCGGCTACACCTGGCTGCCGTTGGGCAAGCTGGTGCTGGATCGGATCACCGACGTGGTGCGGGGCGAGTTGTTCGCGATCGGCGACCAGGAGGTGCACTTCCCGGCGTTGCTGCCGGCCGATCCCTATCGGACGAGCGGCCGCTGGGCGGAGTACGGCGACGACATCTTCACCCTCGCCGACCGGCGCGGTGCCGAGCACCTGTTGGCGCCCACCCACGAGGAGATGGCGGCGCTGCTGGTCAAGGACCTGTTCACCTCGTACCGGGACTTCCCGGTGACGCTTTTCCAGGTGCAGACGAAGTTCCGCGACGAGGCGCGGCCCCGGGCCGGTCTGTTGCGCGGCCGGGAGTTCCTGATGAAGGACGCGTACTCCTTCGACCTGGACGATGCGGGGCTGCGGGACGCGTACGCACGGCATCGCGCGGCGTACCGGCGAATCTTCGACCGGTTGGGCCTGGACTACACGGTGGTGCACGCGATGTCCGGGGCGATGGGCGGGTCGGCGTCGGAGGAGTTCCTGGCGGCGACACCGGTCGGCGAGGACACCTACGTCGGTTGCACCGCCTGCGACTACGCGGCCAACACCGAGGCGGTGGTGACCCGGGCACCGGCCACTGGCGACCCGGGCGCGCAGCCGGCCGTCGAGGTGCACGACACGCCGGAGACCCCGACGATCGCCAGCCTCGTGGAGCTGGCCAACACCCGCAGGTTGGGCGGTCGGGACGACTGGACCGCCGCCGACACACTGAAGAACGTCGTGCTCTCCGTCCGCCAGCCGGGCGCCGAGCGCTCCGAACCTCTGGTGATCGGGTTGCCGGGCGACCGGGAGGTCGACCTCAAGCGGGTCGGTGCCGCCCTGCACCCGGCCCAGGTGGCCGTCTTCGAGGAGTGGGCCGACCATCCCGAGCTGGTACGCGGGTACATCGGGCCGCAACTGCTCGACAAGCTGGGCATCCGTCTCCTGGTCGATCCGCGGGTGGTGACCGGTTCGGCCTGGTTGACCGGGGCGAACGAGCCGGGCCGCCACGCGACCGACGTGGTCTGCGGTCGGGACTTCACGCCCGACGGCACGATCGAGGCGGCCGAGGTGCGCGCCGGCGACCCCTGCCCGGACTGCGACGCGGGGGAGCTGACCATCCGGCGGGGCATCGAGATCGGGCACATCTTCCAGCTCGGCCGCCGGTTCACCGACGTCTTCGCGGTCGACGTGCTCGGTCCGGCCGGCAAACCGGTCCGGCCGACCATGGGCTGCTACGGCATCGGGGTCTCCAGGGCGGTCGCGGCGATCGCCGAGCAGCACCACGACGACCGAGGGCTGGTCTGGCCGGCGGCGATCGCGCCGTGCGACGTACACCTGGTGGTTGCGGGCAAGGGCCCGCAGCTCGACGCGGCGCTGGCGCTCGGCGAGCGCCTCGCCGCAGCTGGCCTGCGGGTGCTGGTCGACGACCGCACGCACGTCTCGGCCGGGGTGAAGTTCACCGACGCCGAGCTGATCGGCATCCCCCGGGCCGTCGTGGTCGGTCGCCGACTCGCCGACGGGTACGTCGAGCTGCGCGAGCGGGCCGGCGACGGGCGCACCGAGCTGCCGCTGGAGGGTCTGGTGGAGCAGCTCGTCCACGAGGTACGCCAGGAACGTGGGAGCCTGGTGTAGCTGTCGCGTCACGGGGTAGTGCAGTCGGATCGGGTGGATACGTCTTCGGAGGGCTCTCATGACCGGTTACCGGGTCAGTGACGTGATGACCAGACAGGTCGTGTACCTGCCGGCCGAAACCACACTGGACGAAGCGGCCAGGGTGATGAAGGAGGCCGACATCGGCGACGTGGTGGTCACCGACGGCGCCAGCCTCGCCGGCATGCTCACCGACCGGGACATCGTGGTGCGGGCAGTGGCGGAGAACAGCTCCCCTGCGGCCACCACCATCGGCTCGATCGTCACCCGCGAGGTGGTCATGATCGAGCAGCACTGCACGGCGGGTGAGGCGGCCGCGCTCATGCGCGACCGGGGCATTCGGCGTGTGCTGGTCTGTGACAGTGATCGCAAGCTGGTCGGGATCGTCTCGCTCGGCGACCTGGCCATGCAGCTCGACCCCACCAGCGCTCTCAGCGAGATCAGCGAGCAGTCGCCAACGGTGTGACGAACAGGCCGGCCAGGCGCAGCAATGCGCCGCCGGCCTGTTCGCAACTGACCGGCGGTAGCCTCGACGCATGGCTGACATGCCGGCCCGACTGGCCGAGATCGTCGACGAGTTCGCTGCCGCCCCGCGCGACCTGGTGCTGGAGATGCTCCTGGAGTACGCCGACGTCATTCCGGTGCTGCCGGAGGGCGCTGCGGCACGCGAGGGCATGGAGCAGGTGCCGGAGTGTCAGACGTCGTTCTTCCTGCGCGCCAGGGTGACCCCGGAGGGCACCGTGGAGACGGTCTTCGACTGCCCGCCGGAGGCGCCGACCACCCGGGCGTTCGCGGGGATCCTCGCCGAAGGGCTGGCGGGCGCGAGCGCCGAGCAGGTGCTGGACGTGCCGGACGACCTCTACCAGCGGATGGGCCTGGCCCAGGCGATCAGCCCGCTGCGGATCCGCGGCGGCACGGCGATCCTGGGCCGGCTCAAGCGTCAGGTGCGGGAACAACTCGGCTGACCGCGAGGTTGCCACCGATCATGGAGATCGAGATCTACGCGGACGTCATCTGCCCGTGGTGCTACATCGGCAAGCGCCGCCTGGATGAGGCCCTCACCCGTTACGAGGGTGAGGTGACGGTCCGTTACCGACCGTTCCAGCTCGACCCGTCACCGGTGCCCGAGCCGCTCCCGCTGGTGCAGGCGCTGGCCGGCAAGTTCGGCGGCACGGAGCGCGCCCAGCAGATGGTCGCGCACGTGACCCAGATCGCGGCGGCTGACGGGCTCCGGCTGGACTACGACCGTGCGGTGATCGCCAACACCTTCGACGCGCACCGGCTGGTCTCCTACGCCACCGACCACGGTCGGGCGGCCGAGATGGTGGAGGCGCTCTACCAGGCGCACTTCAACGAGGGTGCCGACGTCGGCTCCCGGGAGGCGCTGGCCGCGGTGGCCGGTGGGATCGGCCTGGACGCGGTCGACGTCCGCCGCTTCCTCGACTCCGACGAGCGCGTCACCGACACCGCCGCCGAGTTGGCCGCAGCTCGGGACCTCGGCATCACCAGCGTGCCGACCTTCGTCCTGGCCGGAAAGTACGCGGTCTCCGGCGCGCAGGAGGTGCAGACACTGCTCGCCGCGCTCAGCGAGGTCGAGCAGCGCGAGGCTGCGGCACACTGAGCCACGTGAGCGCCCGGCATTGATGATCACGATGTTTCACGTGCAACAACATCGATGCCGGTGCCTGCTCAGGCCGGCCTGGCCAGCCCTTCCACCACCTGCGCACCGGGCAGTGCGCCCAACGCCGGCCCCGGCAGTGCGATCTTGCTGTGCCGTACGCCGGACCCGATGATCACGTGCGGCGTGGCGATCACCCGCGCGTCCACCAGGATGGGCCACTGCGCCGGCAGCCCGATCGGGGTGATGCCGCCGTACTCCATGCCGGTCAGCTCGACCGCGTCGTCCATCGGTGCGAAGCTCGCCTTGCGCACGTCCAACGTGCGGCGGGCCACCCCGTTGACGTCGGCCCGGGTGGTCGCCAGGACGATGCAGGCCGCGTAGCGGACCACACCCTCACGCTTGCCAGCCACCACGACACAGTTGGCCGACACGTCCAACCCCACCTCGTACGCCGCGCAGAACGCGGCGGTGTCGGCGAGCTCGGCGTCGATCGGCGCGACCAGCACATCGTTGACGTCCACTGGCGCGTCGGCGGGCCACTGCGCGATGGCCTCCGCCACCGGCGGGGCGAGCAGGCCGAGGCGGGCGCGGGCCGGTTCGGTCTTCAACGTTCCCATCACGGGTGCGATCCTCGCATCCGGCATGCCGAACCGCCCGGCGACTCCCGGGCCGTCCCGGGACACCGCCGGCCTGGGCCGGACCGAACCGGTGCTCAACTGCCCGAGAGGAAGGCGTTGTCGCGCATGAAGGAGCGGTCGCGGGCGGCCGCCAACTCCTCCTCGCGGTGGGCCTTGGCCCGTTGCAACTCCAGGTCCTCCAACGCGTGGCGGACACCCAGCCGGATCACGCCGTAGAGGAAGACGAAGCCGAAGACGTAGAGGATCACCGTGGTGACGACAGCGAACATGGCGTCACCGTAAGACGAACGTGAACCGTTGTTGCTCTCATCTCCGCCCGGTTCCCCCGTACGTGTCAGCGAGGTGGTCGGCCGGTGACCCGTGCGGGGTTGGCTCATCCCGACCGCACCAGATCCACAACGGTCAGCAGTGCGAAGAAGCCGATCAGCACCTCGTCGACCACCCAGGAATGCCCCTCGGCCCAGTCACGCATCCGGGTCAGCGACCGCACCGCGCGCGGCCCGAGCACCAACCGAGCCAGCAGCGGAAGAGCGAGCAGAAAAACCGTGACCAGCACGAACGGCACCAGGTTCCACCACGGCAGGTCGTGCCGGGCGACGCTCGCTCCCACTGCTGCCATGGTCAGGTCGTCGCTGGGCGTCACGACGAAGAGCAGCGCGCAGAGTCGCGCGGCCCGGGCCGGACCGGCGTGGTTGAGGTCCCCCAGCCACCGCGGCTGCCCGGCCCGATTCCGGCGCAGCCACACCACCACGGCCAGGCTGGCCAGCAGGACGAGCACCACCAGGTCGATGGCCGGACCCCTGTCGATCCGGCCGGCCACGGCGCCGGCATCCATGGCCAGACCGCCCACAAGGCGGGTGACCAGGCAACTCACTGTCACTCCGGCGGCCACCACCAGCCCGCCGCCGAAGAGGAACCCCAGCGACGCGGCCCGAGGGCGGTCCGACGAGGCGAGGAAGACCGCCACGACCACCTTGGTCCCGGCGACCATCACCACGGCCAGCGGCAGGACGGTCAGGAAACTCATCGCCCGCCATCCTCCCGGCCGACCAGCGTCGGGCGGCGCCGAATCTGCGGATCGCCAGCCCGGCTACGCGCCCCTGCCCACCACGACCCGGCCGGCCAGCAGCGCCCCGAGCAGCGCCAGGCCCGCGGCCACCACCAGGGTCAGCGTGTAACTGGCCGGGCCAGGTGCGCTTCCCGCCGCCAGCACCGCCCCGGTGAGCGCGAGCACTGTCGCCGCGAAGAGGTTGTCGCCCAGTTGCAGCGACGAGCTGTTGCGGCCCTGCTCACCGGGGGCGGACAGCTCCAGGGTGAGCACCGACAACGACGGGTAGAGCAGCCCCATGCCGAGGCCGGCGACCGCCCAGCCGAGCACGGCGACCATGATCGGCAACTCGGGTAGGACGGCCAGCGCCACAGTGGCGGTGCCGACCGTGATGCAGGTCAGCCCGGCACGCGGCAGGCTGGCCCGGGAGGCCGGCACCGGGATCCGGCCCTGCAACCAGGAGCCCACCGACCACGCCAGCGCGCCGACCGTCAGGACCAGCCCGGCCGCGGTCGGCGAGAGGCCCCGCTCCCGGGAGAGCATCAACGGGATGACGACCTCGGCGCCGACGAACGCCGCCGACGCCAGCCCGCGCAGCCCGACGACGGTGGGCAGCCCTCGGGCCGCCCGGAGGAACCCGGCCGGCAGCAGGCGGGGAGCGCAGACCAGCAGGCCGACCACGGCGACCGCGATCAGCACCAGGGCGGTGACGCCACGCTGCTGTCCCCCGATGTGCAGCAGTGCGGCGCTCACCGCCGCCCCGCACGCCCAACCGATCCGTGCCGCCGCACCGGCCGCCGGGCTGCTCGCCACACTCCGGCCCAGCGACCGCAGGCCCGGATGGATCAGCAACACCGCCGGCACGGCCACCGCCGGGACCGCCAGGAAGACCCACCGCCAGCCCAGGTACTGCACGATCAGACCGGCGATCGCCGGCCCGACCAGCGACGGTACGACCCACGCCGCCGCGAACGCCGCGAAGATCCGCCGGTGCAGATCCTGCGGGTACGCCTGCCCGACGATCACGTAGAGCGCCACCGAGAGCAACCCTGAGCCGAAACCCTGCACCGCCCGCCCGACGACCAGCGCACTCATCACGGGCGCGGTCCCGGCGATCAGCAGCCCGACGACGAACCACGCGACGCCGTGCCACATCGGCCCCCGAGGCCCTCGGGCGTCGCACCAGATGCCCGAAACCACCATGGCCAGCACACCGGTGGCGAACGGACCACCGAACGCGATCCCGTACAGCGCGAGCCCGTCCAGGCTGCGGGCGACGGTCGGCATCGCCGTACCGACCGCCAGCGCCTCGAAGGCGAGCAACGAGATCAACGCGACGCTGCCCACCGTCATCGCTCGCAGCCGGGGTGCGAACAGTCCCGCTGCGGCGGGTATGGCGGGGGCGACTGTGCTCGGCATGGACCGAGCATGCGACCTCAACCCGGATTCATGTCAATCGCCGGTGACCCGGCTCTCGTCAGGCGTCCTGCAGCGCCCTCCCGACCCCGCGCGCCAGTCCGGAAAAATGCTGGTCTGCCAGCAGGTGGCCAGCGGTGACCACCAGAGCGATCGGCCACTCGATGACCTGTAGGGCGGCGAGCACGCCGATCCCGGCGTAGTAGATGACCTTGTCGGGTGGCGGCAGGGCCACCTCGCCCAGCATCGGTAGGTCCATCCGCCGGCTGTACATCTGCACGTTCTCCTGCGAACCGTTGAGGTGTCGCGTCAGCATGCTCATTCCGGCCTCCCCATGTCCGGTGATGGTCGTCGAATTCCACCGCCCAACCCGTCCATGCTTCGGCGAGGGCGGAAAGTTCCACCACTCGAAGGGCATAACGGACGGCAGGTCGGGAAGCCAGGCCGCCGGACGTGAGGCGGTGGGAGGACGAGATGGCCAAGGTCAGGACCAGCAGCAACAGGGAGCCGGGCCGGCGCCCGTCCAGCCGTACGCCTCGATGACGGCGGCAGGCCGCGCTGCCGGCCGCATCCTGCCGTCCTTCGGCGTGCCGCACCTGGTCGGCGAGGCGTCCCGGACCGTCGGGTCGGCCGCGACCCGGCTGGCCCGGTCGGTCGGGCTCGCCCGGCGTCGGGTCTGGTCCCGTCCCGGTCGGCACCACATCGAGGTGCACGGCGTGTGCCAGGAGGGCGGCGACCAGCTCGCCCGGCAGGTGGAGGGCGCGCTGGAGCGGATGCCCGGAGTGGCCTGGGCCAGGGTGAACGCTCCATCCGGGCGGGTGGTGGTGGCCGTGCAGGCCCCCGAACCGGCTCTGGGTGACCTCATCGCCACGATCAGCCGGGTCGAGCGGACCTGCGACCACGAGCCCGACCCGGAGATTCCGCCCCCGCACCCGCCGGAGGAGGGACCACACAACCCGCGCACCCTCGGCGCGCTCGCCTCGGACGCGCTGGGCCTGACCCTGTGGGCGGCCACCCGGATCCTGCCGTTCGCACCGTTGCCCGGTGAGGTGGCCGGCGTGCTGTCGGCCGTCGACCTGCAACCGAAGCTGCACGCGTTCCTCGGCAGGGCGTTGCGCTCCGACCCGCGCGGGGAGATCCTCTTTCCCCTGGCCGAGGCCGTCGTGCAGGGCCTGACCGGCCGCTGGACCGGCATCGTCCTCGACAGCGCCCAACGGCTGGTGGAGTGGGGCGAGGACCGGGCCCAGTTCTCCGCCTGGGAGAGGGCCGAACCGCGGTTGACCGGCGACCCCGAGCGTGCCGTCGCCCGATGGCCGATAGCCGACCGTCCCCGACCAAAGCCGCACGGCCCGGTCGAGCGGTACATCAACCGGGCCCTCGCCGCCGGTACAGCGGCCGGCGCGGCGGCGGTGCCCTTCGCCGGGCGCAAGCGGGCCGCCGCGCTGGGCCTGTCCGCCCTGCCGAAGGCGCCCGGCAGCGGACGCGAGGGGTACGGCGCCCAACTCGGCCGGATGCTGGCCCGGCGCGGGGTGATCGCGATGGACCGCAGTGTGCTGCGGGAGTTGGACCGCATCGACACGCTCGTGCTGGACGCCGCGGTGCTCGGCTCGGACCGGGGCGTACTGGCCGACCTGGCACCCGTGCCCGGTGCGGACGTCGACCAGGTGGCGGAGCGGGCCTTCGCGCTGTTCGACCCCGACGATCCGGCCGCCTCCCGGACGGCGGACGGCTGGCGTCTCGGGCCGCTGGACCAGATGCCCGCTCACGACCCCGGCAACGTCCCGGACGGCGATCGGCTGCGTTCGGCCGGCGGCCAACTGCTCGGTCTCGCCCACGGCGACCGACTCGCCGCCCTGTTGCGGGTCGAGCCGGAACCCGCACCCGGCGTTGACGGGCTGCCGGCCGCCGCCCGGCACGCCGGCCTGCGGCTGGTCGTGGCCGGCGGTGACGAGCAGCGGTACGGCTTCGCCGATGCGATGCTGCCCGGCGGGGACCAGCTGGCCGAGTCGGTCCGCGCGTTGCAGCGCGACGGCGCGGTGGTGATGCTGGTTTCCGCGGACCGCAGGGCGCTCGGCGCGTCCGACTGTGGTCTCGGGTTCGCCCCGCCGGAGGACCTGCCGCCGTGGGGCGCGCACCTGCTGGTCGGCGCCGACCTGCGGGTGGTGGCCCTGGTGATCGAGGCGACCGGCGTGGCTCGGCGTACGGCCCAGCAGAACATCCGGCTGGCCATGGCCGGCACCGGCCTCGGGGCGCTGGGCGCGTTCACGGCACCGCCGACCGAGCTGCCCGGCCGGTCACTCGTCGCGGTGAACGGCGCGGCCGGACTGGCCTTCGCGAACGGGGTCTGGCAGGCCCGCCGGTTGCACGACCAGTCGGACACCCCGGCGCCGGTCACGACCCCCTGGCACCTGATGCCCGTCGGCACCGTGCTCGACCACCTGCACACCACGCCGGACGGTCTGGCCAGCGCCGATGCGCAACGCCGGCACCACGGCGCCAGCGGAAACGGCGATGCCGGACCAGGCAACGGAGGGCTGCTGCGCGCCTTCGTGGACGAGTTGTCCAACCCGCTCACCCCGGTCCTGGTTGCCGGGGCGGTGCTCTCCGCGTCGTTCGGATCGCTGGTCGACGCCGCGCTGGTGGGCAGCGTCGTCGGTGGGTCCGCCCTGATCGGCGCGGTGCACGAACGCAACACCGAACGGTCACTGGCCGAACTCCTGTCCCGTTCGGCGGTGACCGCACGGGTGCGTCGCGACGGCGCCGAGCAGGTTCTCGCCGCCGAGGACCTGGTCCTCGGTGACGTCATCGCCCTTGAGCCGGGTGACTCGGTGCCCGCCGACTGCCGCGTCCTGGAGGCGGTGGGTCTGGAGGCGGACGAATCGTCACTGACCGGTGAGTCGTTGCCGGTCGCCAAGTCCAACCGGCCGGTGGTGGCCGCCGCGATCGCCGACCGGCACTCCATGTTGTACGAGGGCACCACCGTCGCCGCCGGGCATGGCACTGCCGTGGTGGTGGCTACCGGGCCGGACACCGAATCCGGGCGCAGCCTCGCCCTGGTCAAGCAGGCCCCACCCGCCAGTGGGGTGGAAGCCCGGCTCGGCTCGTTGACCAGGGCGGCCATCCCGTTGGCCGCCGGTTCGGCGGTGGCGGTGGCCGGCGCGGGCCTGCTTCGGGGCGTACCCCTGGCCGAGACGGCGGCGACCGCCGCGAACCTCGCCGTGGCGTCCGTGCCGGAGGGGTTGCCGTTCCTGGTCAGTGCGGCGCAGCTGGCCGCCGCCCGGCGGCTGGCCGAGCACGGCGCCCTGGTTCGCAACCCGCGCACCATCGAGGCGCTGGGCCGGGTCGACGTGCTCTGCTTCGACAAGACCGGCACCCTCACCGAGGGCCAGTTGCTGCTCGCCGGGGTCGGCGACAGCACCGGTGACCGGTACGCGCCGGTGGACCGACTGGACGACCGACTCCAGTTGACGCTGGCTGCGGCGCTGCGGGCCACTCCCGCCGCGACGAAGCCGGAGGAGTTGGCGTTGCAGACCGACCGGGCCGTCTGGCGGGGCGCCGGCGAGGCTGGGGTGGTGGAGCAGACCGGTGCCCCCGGCTGGCGGGCCGCCGGTGGGCTGCCGTTCGAGCCGTCCCGCGGCTACCACGCGAGCGTCGGGGAGACCGACGGCCGCCTGTTGTTGAGCGTCAAGGGCGCTCCGGAGACAGTGCTGCCGCGCTGTTCGGCCCGGCGTACGGACGGCACTCAGGAGCCGCTGGACGATGCCGGCCGCGCGGAGTTGGAGCGGATGCTCGCCGACCGGGCCGGGGCGGGCAACCGGATCCTGGCCGTCGCCGAGTGCACAGTGAACGACCCGAAGGTGACCGACGCGAGTGTTCGCGGGCTGACCTTCGTGGGTTTCCTGGCCCTCGCGGACGGGGTTCGGGAGAGTGCCGCCCCGGCGGTACGCCGGATCCGGCAGGCCGGCGTGCACACCATCATGATCACCGGCGATCACCCCGCCACCGCCGAGGCGATCGCCGCCACCATCAGCGAGCACGACGAACAGCGGGTCGTCACCGCCGGCGAACTCGACCAACTGGACGACGACGCGCTCGCCGAGCGGTTGGCCAACACCGACGTGGTGGCCCGCTGCACCCCGGCACACAAGGTGCGGATCATCCAGGCGTTGCAGAAGTGCGGGCGAACTGTGGCGATGACCGGCGACGGCGCCAACGACGCCCCGGCGATCCGGCTGGCCGACGTCGGCATCGCCCTTGGCCAACGGGGCACCCCGGCCGCTCGCGCCGCAGCCGACCTGGTGGTCACCGACGACCGGTTGGAGACCATCATCGCGACCCTGATCGAGGGACGTGCGATGTGGTCGTCGGTGCGACACGCCCTCAGCATCCTGGTCGGCGGCAACCTCGGCGAGATCGCGTTCAGTGTGCTCACCGCCGCGGCGACCGGCCGCTCCGCGCTCACCGGACGACAACTGCTGCTGGTCAACCTGCTCACCGACTTGGCGCCGGCTCTGGCCATCGCCGTCCGACCACCAGCGTCGGACCGCACCGACGCGCTGCTGCGGGAGGGCCCGGACACGGCGCTCGGCGAGAGCCTGACCCGGGAGATCGGCCTGCGGGCGGCAGCCACCACGCTGGGCGCGACCGCCGGCTGGACGTTGGCCCGCTACACCGGGCGCCGTCAGCGAGCCGGAACGGTCGCCCTGGTCTCCCTGGTCGGCACCCAGCTCGGCCAGACCATCCTGGCCGGCGGCACCAGCCCGGCCGTGCTGGCGTCCACCGCGGCGTCGCTGGGCGTGCTTGTCGTCGTGGTGCAGACGCCAGGGGTGAGCCAGTTCTTCGGCTGCACCCCGCTCGGCCCGGTCGGCTGGACCATCGGGGCCGGGTCGGCGCTGGGCGCCACCTTCGCCAACGGCGCGCTCACCAAGCTGATGGAACACGTGCCGCAGGCCCGACCGGACAGGAACGGCGCCAGCGGTTCCGAAGGCTGAGCACCGAACCAACCCGCATGCTCAGGGCTCGCCGGGGTACCGCAGCCGGAGGAGGTGGGCAGGATGGCGGAGCAACCACAGGTGACGTTCATCGGTACCGCGACGACGGTGCTGCGGATCGGCGGGTTCACCCTGTTGACCGACCCGAACTTTCTGCACCGGGGCCAGCGGGCGTACCTGGGCAAGGGTTTGTGGTCGCGCCGACGCACGGACCCGGCGCTGCGCATCGCCCAGCTCCCGGAG
This sequence comes from Micromonospora sp. MGP-C2, assembly GCF_057766525.1. Lineage (NCBI taxonomy): Bacteria > Bacillati > Actinomycetota > Actinomycetes > Micromonosporales > Micromonosporaceae > Micromonospora > Micromonospora sp. MGP-C2. Next base: position 4,291,324 of record NZ_JBYMEN010000002.1, on the reverse strand, counting down.
CTGGACGCGGTGGTCCTCTCCCACCTGCACGGAGACCACTTCGACCGGGTGGCCCGCCGGGAACTGGACCGCGACCTGCCCATCGTCACGACCCCGGCGGCGGAACGCAGGCTGCGTCGCTGGGGCTTCCAGGCCGCCCAGGGCCTGCCGACCTGGTCGTCCCGGGAACTGCACCGCGACGGTACGACGCTGCGGCTGACCTCGATGCCCGGACAGCACGGACCCGGTGCTCTGGACCGGCTGATGCCCGACGTCATGGGCACGATGATCGACGTGGCGCGCTCCGGGCGGCGCGAGTTCCGGCTCTACGTCACCGGCGACACGCTCAACCGGCCGCTGCTCACCGCCATCCCCGAGCGCTACCCGGACATCGACGCGATGCTCATCCATCTCGGCGGCACCAAGGTCGCCGGGATCCTGCTCACCATGGACGCCCGACAGGGCGCCGACCTGGTGGAACTGGTCCGCCCGAAGCTGACCGTGCCGATCCACTACGACGACTACCCGGTGTTCCGCTCGCCGCTGGCGCACTTCGTCGACGAGGCCCGCCGCCGCGGCTGGGTGAAGCAGGTACGCACCATCGCCCGCGGGGAGACCGTCCCGCTCACCCCGCCCTCCTGACCACCTCCGTCGCTCCGTCCTCCTGACCGCCGATCGGGCTCGTCCTCCTGACCGCCGATCGGACAGAGCCCGGACACGGCGATCGCCGCCCACCCGGGCGGCGATCGAGGAAGGGTGCGACGGTCAGCTGCGCTCGGAGATGGCCTCGATGAGGTCACCCACCGGGCGCTCCGGCAGGGAACGAGCCACGTCGGCGACAGCCACGATGCCGACCAGCTCATGCCCGTCGATCACCGGCAGCCGGCGTACCTTGTGCTGGCCCATGGTCCGCAGGATCTCGGCCGCGTCGTCGTCCGCGCCGATGGTCACCGCCTCGCCCTGAGCCAGCTCACCGGCCGTCACGTTGGCCGGGTCGCGGCCCTCGGCCAGCACCTTCACCACGATGTCGCGGTCGGTCAGCATGCCCTTGAGCCGGTTGTCGTCGCCACAGATCGGCAGTGAACCGACCCCCAGTTCCGCCATCTGCTTCGCGGCCGACTTCAGGTCGTCCTGCTCGCGGACACAGGTCACGTCGTTCGTCATGATCTCGCGTGCCGTAGGCATTGGTAAGACACCTCGCTTCCGGGGGGTTGTTGCCGTTTCTCCTACCCCGGTCCGGCACGACCATGCCGCCCGCCTTTCGTCACCGCGTGCCCGCGCCGTCACCGCCCGTCCCAGCCCTCACTGCTCTTCTGAACGGAACGGGTCCCGGACCGGGCCCTGCTCGGTCCAGCAGAGGCCACCGCGAAACTCCACCCCCGGGATGCCTTCGACAAGGTGGCTGATGTCCACCAGGTCCGACACGGAGGCGGCGAGGTCCGATCGAAGCTCCTCGACCGCCGTCTCCAGGTCGTCCTCCTCTGTGGACCAGTCGATGTCGGCCGCACGTAGCTCGGCGACCGCCTGACGGGTGATCGACGCCGGGTCGGTGACGATCACCTCGACCCGGCAGTAGATGTGCATGGTGAGGGGTGCCGACTGTTGATCCATGCACGGATCATGACAAGGACGGCTCACACGTGGCAGGTCCCTTCGACCAGACCTCGTCGGGAGTCACCCCCGAATCGCGGCCTCACGGATCATGGCGTCCGTCTCGGGGTCGGGCATGAGCTCCCGGACGTCCTGGGCGCAGCGGCAGGCGGCGGCCATCTTCGCAGCCCACGCCAGCGCCTCCTCGCGCGTGGCCACGTCGACGACCGAGAACCCGCCGATGACCTCCCTGGTCTCCGGGTATGGGCCATCGGTGACCGTCCCGTCGGTGGCCACGACGCTCGCCTGCTGCCTTTCGAGTCCGCCGCCGTACACCCACACGCCGGCGTTCACGGCCTCCTGGACCACCGTGTGCGAGGCCTTGCCCACGTCGGGCATCTCTTCCGCGGGGATGTGGTCCATCGCGCCGTCATTGAACGAGATCAGGTACTGCGTCATCCTCATGACCCCCTTGTCCCGGCGGCCTCCTCCGGCCACCTCTCGTCTGCTCTACGAACGACTCGCCTCGGATTCGACACTGTGCCAGAAGAATTTCGCGGGATCTGTCCGCTCCGCTCTCGCCGCTCGTCCGGCTTTCGCGCGAGCTGGAACGTCTCTGGTCGCACCCTTGGTGATGGTCACCACGCCAAGGTGGGCGGCCCGGCGAGCTGCCCAGATGGCCTTCTAGCAGCGAAGATGCCTCTCGGCATCTCTCACCACGCCCCCTCTGTCCGCCGGCCTCCTACGGACCATATGCGGGCCGCTCGTCAGCGGGCAGGGACGTAGCGGCAGAGGTCATCCCCTCACGAACGGCAGTTGCTGCCGCGTCCAGCTCAACGCGCTCCCTGCGCCGCCAGTCCGCGTCGATACGGAAGGTGTCACCGGCGAAGCGCGGGAACACGTGCAGGTGCACATGGAAGATCTCCTGGAACGCAGCTTCTCCGTCGGCGAGGAACATGTTGACCCCCTCGCACTGCAACGTGGAACGGCGAAGCGCTCCGGCGAGCCGGTGAGCCTGCGTCCACATTCGTCCACCGACATCCTCGGGCAAGTCTTCCAAGCCAACGGCGTGCAGGCGTGGCACGACGAGCAGATGCCCCGGAGTCACCGGGTACAAGTCCATGAATGCGACGATTTCGTCATCCTGATGGACCAGGCTTGCTTCCACTTCACCTCGCACGATGGCGCAGAAGATGCAGTCCTCTGCCGGAGCGAGCCCGTTTCCAGTCAAGGTCATGCACGAAACGTAGCCGTCGGCCTCTATGTCCCAACTAGATTCCCGAGCTTGCCTGCAATCCCCGGGGCCAGAGATCCCGGCGGAGACACGCTCTTGGGTTTGTCTCGCAGCAGCGTGGCAGGTCGGCCCGGCCGATGCCAGCCGGAGGTCGCCAGCAGGCCGAGGCTGCGGCCCTGCTCTGCGTTTGTCGGGACACCGTGTACGTCCTGATGCGATCGGGCCGGCTGCGTTCGAACAAGGCGGGTCGTGCTCGGCTGATTCCGCTGTCTGCGCTGGATGCGTTCTTGGCGGCGGATGAGGAGTTCGCGGCATGACCGGCCGGCGATGCCGAGCCGATCGAACGGGTCACCGTCGTAGGGCTGCCTTGGCACTGGCCCGGGAATGGCCCGACTGAGATCGGGTTGTCTCGGCGACGACGGTTCTCCAGAAGCACGCAGCTCTAATGACTATGGGCGGTGCAGGCGGTCGTAGCAGCTTTCGGTTGTCTCTGGCACAGTACGCGGTTGTGATCGACTGGCCGAGGATTCGTGCTGCTTTGGGCTGGACACTGTTGGGATACGCGGTGGCTGGTCTGGCCACTGCGCCCTTGGCGGCGGCGCCGATGCCCTCACACGCGGTGCCCTGCGAGAAGATCACCGAAGATCTGGCTTGGTCGGTATGGGTTTTCCGTGATGCTGTATGGCTCTCCCTCGCCTTCTCGCTGCCCGTGGCCGCTCTGATGACGACCGCGCTCGTTTGGCGACCCGGGATGTCCGCCAAGGGCGGGGCAGGCGTTGGCCTCGCCGTCGGCCTCATTCTGGCCGCAGTCAGCGTTTGCTATTCCATAGCGGCCGCTACATGCGGGTACGACATGCAACAGGTCAGCCCGTTACAACGCACACAGAGCTGACTCTGACCAACCTGCAATGCGCTGAAGGCCGATCTCCTCGTCGGGCAGTCGTAGACCGTCCAGCCTCCCCGGACGGGGACAAGGTGGAGGGGCCCTACCCGACGAACGACCTTGGCCCCGTCCGGGGGAGGCTGCTCGGGCACTCCACGATCCGGATGACGGCCGACACCTACGGCCACGTCCTGCCGGCGCGGGCTCGTCCGGCTGCCTCGGCTATTGACCGGATTCTCGGCCAGGAGGGGACGCGTGACCGGCTTGGCTGTCCTCGGGACCGAGATCAACCGAGGAAAGTGCTGGTGGAGCCCAGGGGACTCGAACCCCTAACCCCTGCCTTGCAAAGGCAGTGCTCTGCCAGTTGAGCTAGGGCCCCGTGAGTGGCCGTGGCGTCGATCGCTCGTCGCCGGGCCGGACGTCAGCGCAGGTCGGGTGCGGTGGTCGCCTCGTGCCACAGGGCACGCTCATCGTTGGCGGCCTTGACCTTGTTGAAGACGACGGCAGCCACGCCGACGACGCCGGCCAGGATCAGCAGCTTCTTGAACATGGGGCGACCCCTCGCGCTCGACCAGCGTCGGACGACAATGCGGTGGGGCTAGATGGAATCGAACCATCGACCTCAGAGTTATCAGCTCTGCGCTCTAACCGACTGAGCTATAGCCCCGCGTTGCGACGAGCAAGATTAACCCATCCACTCTGCCGGCCCCAAATCGGGGTCCGGCCCTGCGAGCCGGGCCGTCGTCGCCTGCAAAACCTACCCGAGTACGGGACGCCGGAGCGACCGCATTCCGCGGTGCCCCGGCGTCCCGGTCACTCAGTCGCGCTCGGCGAGGGTCAGCTCGATCCCGCCGACCAGGTCGGCGCAGACGTTGTAGACGAACGCTCCCAGCGTGGCCAGCGCGGTGAACAGCACCACGTTGACCAGGCCGATGAGCGCCGAGCTGAGGATCACGCCCTTGGCGGTGATCTGGAACCCGCTGGTGCTCTCTCCACCGCCGGCATTGACCAGGTCACTCAGGCTGTCGTTGACGCTCTGGAACACACCCATCGCGTCCAACGCCAGGTACAGCACCGAGGTGGCGACCACCACGACGATGAAGAGCACCACCGAGACGGCGAATGCGAACTTCATCACCGACCACGGGTCGATCCGCTTCAGGTTCAGCCGGGCCCGGCGCGGTCCGCGGGAAGCGGCCGAGCTGACCGAGGTACGCGCCGCGCGTACCGCATCGCCAACGCGGGCTGCCCCGACGGCGGACGCGTTGCCGATGCCGGGCGGCAGGCCACCGCCGCTGGCCGGGCGGCCGGCAGCGGCCGTACGCGACGCGTCCGACTGCGGCTGGGTCATGCCCGGTGTGATCCGCGGCTGGGTGCCGGTGGACCCTGCAGACGCCGCCTGGCCGGGCCGGACGTTGATCGGCTGGGTTGTCGCCGGACGGGCCGAGGGTGGCGCCGCCGCACCCGAAGGTGTGGCGGCTGCCGGCACCGGTGCCTCGGCACCGGACGTCTTCTCGGTCTTGTCGGCGGCCCCAGCGTCCTCACCGGCCGGCTCCGGCGGGGGTGTCATGCCCGGAGCCCTCGTGAATTTCGGGGCAGGCGCATCGGCGGGGACCGTAGCCCGGCCCACGGCCGCGCGGCCGGTCGCTGGTGTGCCGCCTTTGGCGGCCTCCTCGTCGACCGGGTTGGCCGAGGTCCCCGTGTTCCCCGACTTCGCCTGTGTCTCCGTCATTCAACTAGTCCTGTTCGTCAGGCTCGTCGGCATTGCGAGCAATCGCCACGATAGTCACGCCGTCCGGGAGGTCCATCAGCTTGACCCCCATTGTGTTCCGGTCACGCGTACGGCGTACAGGCTTCACCGGAGTCCGAATGACACCACCATTGCTGGTGATCGCGAACAGCTCGTCGTCCGGATCGATCACCACCGCGCCGACCAGACCACCGCGCCGCTCGGTGATCTTCGCAGTCAACACGCCCTTACCTCCCCGGCCCTGCACCGGGTATTCCTCGATCGGGGTCCGCTTCGCGTATCCCCCGTTCGTGGCCACCAGAACGTCCAGGCCGTCCCGGACGACCTCCATGGCGAGCAGGACATCGTCGTCCGTGAAGCGCATGCCGATCACACCCGAGGTGGCCCGGCCCATCGGCCGCAGCGCCTCGTCCGAGGCGTTGAACCGGATCGCCTGTGCCTTCTTCGAGACCAGCAGCAGGTCGTTCTCCGGCGCAACCAGAGCAGCACCGACCAGCTCGTCCTCATCGCGCAGGTTGATCGCGATGATGCCGCCGGAACGGTTGGAGTCGAACTCCTCGAGCCGCGTCTTCTTCACCAGGCCGTTCTTCGTGGCCAGTACCAGATAGGGGGCTACCTGGTAGTTCGGGATCTCAATGATCTGCGCTATCTGCTCGTCGGGTAGGAAGGCGAGCAGGTTGGCCACGTGTTGGCCCTTGGCTACCCTACTGGCCTCCGGCAACTCGTATGCCTTGGCCCGGTATACGCGTCCCTTGTTCGTCAGGAACAGGATCCAGTCGTGGGTCGAGCAGACGAAGAAGTGGCTGACGATGTCGTCCTGCCGCAGCGTGGCGCCGCTGACGCCCTTACCGCCGCGCCGCTGCGAGCGGTAGAGATCGACCTTGGTGCGCTTGGCGTACCCGGTGCGGGTGATCGTGACGACCACGTCCTCGCGGGCGATGAGGTCCTCCATCGAGACCTCACCGTCGAACGGGATGATCTTCGTCCGCCGCTCGTCGCCCCACTTGGCGACGATCTCGCCGAGCTCCTCCGAGACGATCTTCCGCTGCCGCTCCGGCTTGGCGAGGATGTCCTTGAGGTCGGCGATCTCGATCTCGAGCTTGGCCAGGTCGTCCACGATCCGCTGCCGCTCCAGGGCGGCGAGCCGGCGCAGCTGCATGTCCAGGATCGCGGTCGCCTGGATCTCGTCGATCTCCAGCAGCCGGATCAGGCCCTGCCGGGCGTCGTCCACGGTCGGAGAGCGCCGGATGAGGGCGATCACCTCGTCCAGCGCGTCCAGCGCCTTGCCCAGGCCGCGCAGGATGTGTGCCCGCTCCTCGGCCTTGCGCAGCCGGAACGCGGTCCGCCGGCGGATCACGTCGATCTGGTGCTCGACGTAGTAGCGGAGGAACTGGGCCAGGTTGAGCGTGCGCGGCACCCCGTCGACCAGTGCCAGCATGTTGGCGCCGAAGGTCTCCTGGAGCTGGGTGTGCTTGTAGAGGTTGTTCAGCACGACCTTCGCGACCGCGTCGCGCTTGAGCACCAGGACGATCCGCATACCGGTACGACCGGAGGACTCGTCGCGGATGTCGGCGATCCCGGCGAGCTTGCCCTCCTTGATCAGCTCGGCGATCCGCTCGGCGAGGTTGTCCGGGTTGACCTGGTAGGGCAGCTCGCTGACGACCAGGCAGGGGCGGCCCCGCTTGTCCTCCTCGACCTCCACCACGGCGCGCATCCGGATCGAGCCGCGACCGGTGCGGTAGGCGTCCTGGATCGCGGTGGTGCCGACGATCAGGCCGTGGGTCGGGAAATCCGGACCCTTGACGATGCCGAGCAGGGCTTCGAGGGTGGTCTCCTCGTCCTCCTCCGGGTGCTCCAGGCACCACTGCACCGCCGCGCCGATCTCCCGCAGGTTGTGCGGCGGGATCTTGGTGGCCATGCCGACCGCGATGCCCTCGGAGCCGTTCACCAGGAGGTTGGGGATCCGCGACGGCAGGATGGTGGGCTCCTTGGCCCGGCCGTCGTAGTTGTCCTGCAGGTCGACGGTGTCCTCGTCGATGTCCCGCAGCATCTCCATGGCGAGGGGGTCGAGTTTGCACTCGGTGTATCGCATGGCGGCGGCTGGGTCGTTACCCGGCGAGCCGAAGTTGCCGTTGCCGTCGACCAACGGGTAGCGCAGCGACCAGGACTGGGCCATCCGGACCAGCGCGTCGTAGATCGCCGAGTCGCCGTGCGGGTGGAACTGACCCATCACGTCACCGACGACGCGGGAGCACTTCACGTAGCCGCGGTCGGGACGGTAGCCGGAGTCGAACATCGCGTAGAGGATCTTGCGGTGGACCGGCTTGAGGCCGTCCCGGACGTCCGGCAGCGCGCGACCGACGATGACGCTCATCGCGTAGTCGAGGTAGGAGCGCTGCATCTCCACCTCGAGCCCGACCGGTTCGATCCGGTCGTGCGCGACCACCGCGGCGATGGCCTCGGCGGGGACCTCGGGCTCGTTCGGTGTGGACTCGGGAGAATCGGTCACTGTATACCCTTATCAGACTCAGAGTCGTTTTCGTGCTGTGGATAACCGCTGTGGATAGCGGCCAAGCTGTGGATAACTCTGTGGATCGGTGGATCGACCGGGCAGCACCCGGCCGATCCACCGCGATCCGTCAGATGTCCAGGAACCGCACGTCCTTGGCGTTGCGCTGGATGAACGACCGGCGCGCCTCGACGTCCTCACCCATCAGCACACTGAACAACTCGTCGGCGGTCGCCGCGTCGTCGAGAGTGACCTGACGCAGGGTACGCGTCGCCGGGTTCATCGTGGTTTCCCACAGCTCGGGATAGTTCATCTCGCCGAGGCCCTTGAAGCGCTGGATGTCGTCCGGCTTGGCGTTCGGCTTCTTCTGCTGGCGCAGCGCGATCAGACCGTCCCGCTCGCGGTCGGAGTACGCGTACTGGGCGTCGTCGCCCTTCTTGTTCCACTTGATCTTGTAGAGCGGCGGGGCGGCCAGGTAGACGTTGCCCATCTCCACCAGCGGACGCATGAAACGGAACAGCAGGGTGAGCAGCAGCGTCTGGATGTGCTGGCCGTCGACGTCCGCGTCGGCCATCAGCACCACCTTGTGGTACCGCAGCTTTTCCATGTCGAAGTCGTCGTGGATGCCGGTGCCCAGCGCGGTGATCAGCGCCTGGACCTCGTTGTTCTTGAGCACCCGGTCGATCCGGGCCTTCTCCACGTTGAGGATCTTGCCGCGGATCGGCAGGATCGCCTGCGTCCGCGGGTCGCGGCCCTGCTTGGCGGAGCCACCGGCCGAGTCGCCCTCGACGATGAACACCTCGGACTCGCGCGGGTCGGTGGACTGGCAGTCGGCCAGCTTGCCCGGCATCGAGCCGGACTCCAGCAGCGACTTGCGCCGGGCCAGCTTGCGCGCCTGCTGCGCGGCGATCCGGGCCCGCGCCGCCTGGGAGGCCTTCGTGATGATCATCTTGGCCTCGGCCGGGTTGCGGTCGAACCAGTCGACCAGCCGGTCGTTGCAGACCCGCTGCACGAAGCTCTTCACCGGGGTGTTGCCCAGCTTGGTCTTGGTCTGACCCTCGAACTGCGGGTTGGCCAGCTTGACCGAGATGATCGCCGCGAGCCCTTCGCGGATGTCCTCGCCGGAGAGCTTCTCGTCGCCCTTGAGCAGCTTCTTGTCGGTGCCGTACCGGTTGACCACGCTCGTCAGCGCGGAGCGGAAGCCCTCCTCGTGGGTGCCGCCCTCGTGCGTGTTGATCGTGTTGGCGAAGGTGTAGACCGACTCGCCGTACGACTCGTTCCACTGCATGGCGATCTCGAGCGACATGCCCTCCTCCTCGGCGATGAACTCGACCACGGTCTTGTGGATCGGGCTCTTCGAGGCGTTGAGGTGTCGGACGAAGTCGGCGATGCCACCCTCGTAGTAGAAGGTCACCTCGCGCTGCCGGCCGTCCTCCTCCTCGGCCACCCGCTCGTCGAGCAGGTGGATGCGCAGGGCGCGGTTGAGGAAGGCCATCTCCTGAAGGCGTCGGTAGATGGTCTGGAAGTCGAAGTCGACGGTCTCGAAGACGTCGGGGTCCGGCCAGAAGGAGACCGCCGAGCCGGTGCGGTCGGTGGCCTCGCCCTTCTCCAGCGGGCCCGGCTTGGAGTGGGTGTAGTGCTGCCGCCACACGGCGCCGGACTTGTGGATCTCGACGAACATCTTGGTGGAGAGCGCGTTCACCACGGACACGCCGACGCCGTGCAGACCGCCGGAGACCGCGTACGCCTTGCCGTCGAACTTGCCACCCGCGTGCAGGATCGTCAGTGCGACCTCGACACCCGGCTTCTTGAGCTTCGGGTGGAGGTCGACCGGGAAACCACGGCCGTTGTCGGTGACCCGCACGCCGCCGTCGGCGAGCAGCACCACGTCGATGGTGTCGCAGTATCCGGCGAGCGCCTCGTCGACAGCGTTGTCCACAACCTCCCAGACGAGGTGGTGCAGACCGCGCTCGCCGGTGGACCCGATGTACATACCGGGCCGCTTGCGGACCGCCTCCAGACCCTCAAGAACGGTGATCGACTCTGCGCCGTACTCCTGCTTGTCCTGCGCTGCCACCCTCGGCCACTTTCTCGCGTCATCCACGCCGGTAGGGCGCGTCGGGCGCGGGTTCGGCGGACAGGACGCGACGTCGGCGCGCGGACCGGTGCCGGAGACCTCCGGACAGCGGGTCGAACGCGCCGGTCGCCGCGGTTGCCCGCGGATCGCGATCGGCTCGACCCGACGTGGAGAATGAATCTGGGGCCACCGGCCCCGTCCCTCTCCCACACCGGGTCTTCGTCTCGCTGTCAATCCTACTGTGCGCGGGGGACAGAACCACCACTCGGCACCCTCAGAGAGGCGGCTGAGATGTCCGTAGCCGGCAGAACCCCGCTGCCCGCGACTCCCCCCACACGCCAGGGTCCGATCGCACGCGCCGTCCCCGAACGGGTTGACCCGCGCCCGGGCGGGTCGGGGGTCGCGGCCAAAGCATCCGTGCCGTACGTTTGCGGCGCCCCGGAACCAGCCTTGATCTTTACCGGCCGGAACCGGGACGATCGACCCGATCGACCCGACACGTGCTCTTTAAGAGGTGACAGATGGGGCTGGACAATGTCGCGGTGCACTGGCCGCGGACCGGCCGCTTCTACGACCCGGTCGCACCGGCCGAGTTCGTCGACTTCGGCGAGATCGTCGACCTGCCGCGAATCTCCGCGCCGACGGCCGCCCTGGCCGAGCTGATCGCGAAGACCGGCACCATCCGGGCGACCGCGTACACCGAGCTGGTGGATCTGCTCCTCGGCCTGGAAGGTGTGTTGTACGCCACAGACGCCGCCGCCGAGGACGAGGACCCGGTGATCGATCCGGACGGCTGCTCCTGGATCGCCAGCGGCATCGAGAGATTCGTGGCCGGGCACCGTCCCTACGGCGAGGCGGTCACCTTCGAGTCGGTGAGCACGGTGCTGCGTTCTCTGCTCGGCGACGGCAGGCTGGCCGAGCAGCAGCTGCGGTGGCTGGAGACCCGGCTCGACGCGCTGCGCGACGAGCGCGGCGACCCGCCGCAGTGGAACTTCACCTGCGCGGAGCTGGGCGTGCTGGCCGCGTTCTACCGGCGCTGCGCCGAACGCGGTTTCGCCGTCTACGCCGACGCCTGAGCTGCCGCGCCGGCCCCCGGCGAGGTCGGGTCGCCGCCCGGTCGGTTGGCCGCCGCGATCACCTGTGTGAGCACCGCGTGCAGGTGTTGCAGGTCCTCGACGGGCAGCCCGAGTCGCTGCACGATCGCGGCCGGGATCAGCTCGGCCCGGCTTCGCAGTGCGGCGCCGCTGTCGGTGAGGGTGACGGCGAGGCTGCGCTCGTCGCTGGGGTCGCGCTCCCGGCGCAGGTAGCCGGCTGCTTCGAGCCGCTTGAGCAGGGGTGACAGGGTGCCCGGATCGAGCTGCAACAGGCGGCTGAGGTCGCGGCCGGACAGCGGCGCGTGCTGCCAGAGCGCCAACATGACCAGGTATTGCGGGTGGGTCAGCCCCATCGGCTCCAGGAGTGGGCGGTAGACCGCCACCACACTGCGCGCGGCCACCGAGAGGGCGAAACAGACCTGCTGCTCCAGCGCCAGCGGGTCGACGCCTTCCGGTCTCTCGCTCATCGGTTGCCCTCCTGATGCACGATAGCTATCGTACCAATCATTGGTGTACCAACCATTGGTAGGCCAACAGTTGCGGGACCACACGACGCGGGAGAGTGCGGCAGATGAGCGAGGACGGCGCGGTCACCAAGGCCCCGGGCGAGGGCGGCCGACTCCTGAGCTGGGCCTTCCGGCACCTCGCCGGCCCCGCCGAGGGTGTGAAGGGCGCGGTGCAGGGCGGCTCGGCCGAGGCCCGCGACGCGTGGAAGCGCGACCTGGCCGAGCGCAAGCGCTTCACCCGGGAACAGCGCGAACGCAAGCGGGCCGACCGCGAGGCCCAGCGGCGGAGCTGAGGCGCCCTCAGCCGTACGTGTCGCGTGGGCCCCGCCCGCGTACGCGGCGCGGCCCCTTCGCCCAGGAGGGCGCGGCCGGGCCGTGGATGTGCAGCTTGCGCACCACGTTGTGGCCGACCTCGCTGGCGATCTGCTTGAGCAACGAGCCGGCGAGCAGCCGCAGCTGGGTGGCCCAGGCCGTCGAGCGCGCCTCCACTGTCAGCTCACCGTTCTCCAGCTTGACCGGGCGACTGTTCTGGGCGACCTCCGCGCCGACGACCCGCTCCCAGGCACCGAACACGGTGGCCTCGGCCGCGGGCTGCTGCCAACCACGCGCCTTCACCAACCGGTTCAGCACCGCGCTGAGCGGCTGGGGATCGCGCGGGTCGGGGCCCGGGCCTGAGTAGCCCCGCAACCGCCTCCCCGAGCCGCCGGCAGCGTCGCCGCCTCCGCCGCCGGGGGCACGTCGGGCGCGCGCCGCCTGCTGCCGCCGGGACAGCGCAGCGTCGAGCACCGCCCGGGCCAGCTCCGGCCCGCTGGCGGCCGCCGCCGGCTCACCGCCCGTCGACTTTCCCCCAGGGGTACGCGCAGCGTCGCCCTTTCCGGCCTCGGGACTGTTGGTGCGTGGCTCATCCGACACGGCGTACCGTCCCTTCGCCAACCTGATAGCGGGTGCCCCGCAGAGCGGCCGGCACGTCGTCGTCCACCGCGCAGGTGACGAGCAGCTGACTCGCCCCACCGACCAGCTCCGCCAGCCGCTCCCGGCGGCCGGTGTCCAACTCGGCGAACACGTCGTCGAGCACCAGCACCGGCTCGATGCCGTCGGCGCGCAGCAGGTCGTAGCCGGCCAGCCGCAGCGCGAGCGCGAGCGACCACGATTCGCCGTGGCTGGCGTACCCCTTGGCGGGCAGTGGCCCGAGGGTCAGCGCCAGTTCGTCGCGGTGCGGGCCGACCAGGGTGGTGCCCCGTTCGATCTCGGCGGAGCGGGACGCGGCCAGGGCGGCGGTCAGTGCCTCCGCCAACGCGGCCCGGTCGGTGGTCGGCTCGGCCAGCTCGATCGAGGGCCGGTAGGCGATGCTCGCCGCGCCCCGACCGGCGGCCACCGCGTCGTACGCCTTGGCGACGTGCGGGGTGAGCGCGGCGACGAGCTCCAGCCGACCGGCGAGCAGCTCCGCGCCGTGCTGGGCCAGGTGCGTGTCCCAGACGGCGAGGGTGCCGAGGTCACCGCCCCGGGACCCGCCGGTCTTGCGAGCCAGGTACGCGGTGCGCAGCAGGGCGTTGCGCTGCTTGACCACCCGCTCGTAGTCGGCCCGCACCCCCGCGTACCGGGGTTGGCGGTTGACCAGCAGGTCGTCCAGGTAACGGCGGCGCTCGGACGGGTCGCCGCGGACCAGCTCAAGGTCCTCCGGGGCGAAGAGCACGAGTCGCAGCGCGCCGAGCACGTCCCGGGCCCGCCGTGCCGGTGACCGGCCCAGCCGGGCCCGGTTGGCCTTGCCGGGCACGATCTCCAACTCGACCAGGAGTTCCCGCCCGTCGTGGACCACCGCGCAGCGGATCACCGCCGACGCGGCGCCCATCCGGACCAGCGGCGCGTCGGTGGCGACCCGGTGCGAATCCAGGGTCGCCACGTAGCCCAGCGCCTCGACGAGATTGGTCTTGCCGACGCCGTTGGCGCCGATCAGGACGTTCGCCCCCGGCTGGAGGTCGACGGCCACCCGCTCGTACGAGCGAAAGTCGACCAGTTCCAACCGTTGGACGTACACAGGGTGTGGATACCCCTCAGCGCTTGTGGACGGCGTGGCCACCGAACTGCTGACGCAGCGCGGAGACGGCCTTCATGGCGGGCGAGTCGTCCTGCCGCGACGCGAACCGGGCGAAGAGCGAAGCGGTGATGACGTTCAGCGGCACGGCCAGCCGGACCGCCTCGTCGACCGTCCACCGGCCCTCGCCGGTGTCCTCGGTGTAGCCGCTCAACTCGGCCAGCTCCGGGTCCTCGTCCAGTGCCCGGTCCAGCAGGTCGAGCAGCCAGGAACGGACGACGGTGCCCTCCCGCCAGGACTTGATCACGCCCGGCACGTTGGTCACCAGCTCGGAGGCGGCCATCAGCTCGTAGCCCTCGGCGTAGGCGTGCATCAGGCCGTACTCGATGCCGTTGTGCACCATCTTCGAGTAGTGCCCGGCACCGACGGGGCCGGCGTGCACGAAGCCGAACTCGCCCTCCGGCTTGAGAGCGCTGAAGATCGGCATCAGCCGGTCGACGTGCTCCTGGGCGCCGCCGACCATGAGCCCGTAGCCGTTCTGCCGGCCCCAGACGCCGCCGGAGACGCCGACGTCGAGGTAGCCGATGCCCCGCTCGTTGAGCCGCTCGGCCCGGGGCGCGTCGTCGCTGAACCGCGAGTTGCCGCCGTCGATGATGATGTCGCCCTCGCCAAGCACCTCGGCCAGTTCGTCGATCGTCGCGTCGGTGACACCGGCGGGCACCATGACCCAGACCGCGCGGGGCGACTCAAGCTTCTCTGCCAGGCCCGCGAGGGTCGTCACGTCGCTGATCTGCGCGTTGTGGTCGAAACCGACAACGTCGTGACCAGCGGCGCGCAGCCGCTCCCGCATGTTGCCGCCCATACGGCCGAGTCCTACAAGGCCGAGCTGCATGTGTTTCTACCTCCGTGGATCTGGGTGTTGCTGGGCGCGATCAGCGAGAGACGCGGATCGGCATGATGAGGTACCGGTACCCCGGAATTACCTCGCCATCCTCGTCGGCGGGAGAGATCACCGCGGGCTTGAAGGCGTCGACGAACGAGAGAACGGCGGTCTGGGAGCCCAGGTTGGCCAGGCCGTCGATGAGGTACTGCGGGTTGAACCCGATGGTCAGCGCGTCACCGGTGAAGGTGGCCTCCATCGCCTCGCTGGCCCGGGCCTCCTCGGAACCGCCGGCCTCGACCACCAGGCCGTCGGCGCTGAAGCTGAGCAGCACCGGGGTCGTGCGCTCGGCAACAAGCGCGACCCGCTTGACGACCTCGATCAGGGTGCTGACCGGCACCCGGGCCGCGGCGTTGTGGGTGGCCGGGAAGAGCGAACGCACCGGCGGGTAGTTGGCGCCGTCGAGCAGGCGGCTGGTGGTGCGTCGGGTGCCGCCTGCCAGACCGACCATGCCCTCGCCGGCAGCGCCCTGGGCGAGGGCGAGGGTGACCTCGCCGCCGAGCGGGCCGAGAGCCTTGGCGGTGTCGTTCAGGGTGCGGGCGGGCACCAGGGCGTTGATGCTCACGTCGGGGTCGTCCGGCCGCCACTGGATCTCGCGCAGCGCCAGCCGGTAACGGTCGGTGGCGAGCATCGACAGCGTGTTGCCGGACAGCTCGACGCGGACGCCGGTCATCATCGGCAGGGTCTCGTCCCGGCCGGCCGCGATGGCCACCTGGGAGACCGCCGTGGCGAACGCGGCGGCGTCGACAGTGCCGGCGCTCTGCGGCATCTCGGGCAGCGCGGGGTAGTCCTCCACCGGCATGGTGGGCAGGGTGAACCGGGCGCTCCCACAGACCAGCTCGAGGTGGGCGCCGACCGCGGCGATGTCGACCGGCTTGGCCGGCAGCGCCTTGGTGATCTCGGCGAGCAGGCGACCGGAGACGAGAGCGGCGCCGTCGGCGTCACCCTGCACCTCGACGGTGACCTGGCTGGAGACCTCGTAGTCGAACCCGGAGACCCGCAGGTTGCCGTCGGTGACGCGGAGCATCACCCCGGCCAGCACCGGTACGGATGGCCGGTTGGGCAGGCTCTTCGCGGTCCAGGCCACGGCCTCAGCGAGCGCGTCGCGCTCTACTCGGAACTTCATCAATGCCTCCGCGTCGACGTCAGCGACAACTCTCTCATGCCGACCGCTGCCTACCGTCCCGCCCAACCGTGCGGGTACCCATCGCACCTTAGGGCGCGTAGGCATCGGCTGTGCGCCCGACCCCATGGATCGTGTCGGTGCTGACCGGCTGATCCGGCAGCGTTCGGCCCGATCCACAGAAAGCCCAACGGTGATGATTGGTTTTTGTTCTCTTAGAAGAGATAACTCATCGTCTTCATCGCACCTGTGCAAACTGTGGACAACCCGAGTCTGCGCAGCTCAGAGAGGGTATCCACAGGTGATTTAGCTGTGGAGAACCGGGGGTACAACTGGCTCGCGTGTCCACAGCCCGCTCCGGCCGGCCGGTTGTCCACCGTTGTCCACCGGTTGTCCACCGGTAATCCACCGACTTTCTCCCCAAGCCTGTGGATCACGGTGAAGATCACCATTGCCTTCATCCCCAGAACCTTCAACAGCTCATGCACAGGCGGACCGTCATCGGTGGATAACGTGACCGTTGTCCCCAGGCGTCCACAGCTCCGTACACAGGGTTTCTCCACAGCCTGTGGGTAACCGGCGAAAGACGGATCGTAGTTATCCACCGACGGTGGATGACGAGCTGTGGACAACGAGTGGGCATCCAGGCGGTCACGGCCTCGATGCTGTGGTCTCCACCATGTCGAGAGTCCAGCCGAGGACGAAAAAAAGACCGCCCGGCCGGAGATTCCGGCCGGGCGTGTCCCGAACTGAGTGCCGTCGCGACGGCTGGCGTACGCCTCAGCTGTTCTGCTTGATGCGGTTGGTCAGCTCGGCGATCTGGTTGTAGAGCGAGCGGCGCTCCGCCATCTGCTGACGGATCTTCCGGTCGGCGTGCATGACAGTGGTGTGGTCCCGGCCACCGAATGCCTGCCCGATCCGGGGCAGTGACAGCTCGGTCAGCTCCCGACACAGGTACATGGCCACCTGGCGGGCGTTGACGAGCACCCGCGACCGGGACTGACCGCGCAGGTCCTCCAGGCTCACCCCGAAGTAGTCAGCGGTCGAGGCCATGATCTGGTCGGCGTTGATCTCCGGCCCGGCGCCGTCGGGCATGAAGTCCCGAAGCACCTCCTCGGCCAGGGACAGCTCGACGGTCGACCGGGTCAGGCTGGCGAACGCCGTCACCCGGATCAGCGCCCCCTCCAGTTCCCGGATCGAGTTCGACACCCGGGACGCGATGAACTCCAACACGTCCGGCGGGGCGTACATCCGCTCCTGCGCCGCCTTCTTCTGCAGGATCGCGATCCGCGTCTCCAGGTCCGGCGGCTGGATGTCGGCCAGCAGACCCCACTCGAACCGGGTTCGCATCCGGTCCTCAAGGGTGGCGAGCTGCCGCGGCGACCGGTCGGAGGTGATCACGATCTGCTTGTTGGCGTTGTGCAGGGTGTTGAAGGTGTGGAAGAACTCCTCCTGGGTGCGCTCGCGGTTCTCCAGGAACTGGATGTCGTCGATCAGCAGGATGTCGACGTCGCGGTAGCGCCGCTGGAACGCACTGGTCTTGTCGTCCCGGAGCGAGTTGATGAAGTCGTTGGTGAACTCCTCGGTCGAGACGTACCGGACCGAGCGGGCGTTGCCGAGCGTCGTGGCGTAGTGCCCGATGGCATGCAGCAGGTGGGTCTTGCCCAGGCCGGAGTGGCCGTAGATGAACAGCGGGTTGTACGCCTTCGCAGGCGACTCCGCAACCGCCACGCTCGCCGCGTGCGCGAACCGGTTGGACGAGCCGATCACGAACGTCTCGAACATGTACTTCGGGTTGAGCCGGTTGCCGCCGGTGTCGGCGCCGGGCAGCCGGCGGTCGTCGCGGCCACCCGCGCGGTGGTCCACACCGCTGCGGCCCGGGCCGCTGTCCGTTCCGCTGTCCCGGGGCAGCGCGCGGATCACGTGCTGGTCGCGCGGCGACGCCGAGTCTTCCCGGTAGCGGGGCTCGTAGGGCCTGGTGTCCGGGCCCGGCTGATCCAGGCGACCGGTCTGCTCGTCGTAGCCGCGCCGGTCCGCTCCAGGTCGGGGCGACCGCATCGGCTCCGCGAAGGAGGCACTGAACAGCGCCTCCTGCCCGTCCCTGCTGGCGGGGATCATCCCGGGACGATGCGCGTCGACGCTCGGCGCGAGCGGCGCACCCGCGGGTGCGGGTGGCGCGGCCGGCTCGGGCGTACGCGGCGCGTGTGACTGCTCAGGGATCAGGGCATCGGCATGCGTCCGAGCGCCCTGGTCGTCGTCGAAGGATGCGGCAGCCGGACCCTCGACGTCGAACGGGCTGGCTTCCGGAGCGCTGCGGTAGACAGTGCCGGCGGGTCGGCCCGTGGCGTCCTCCGCGACCCGAACGGTGACCGCCACCTGGATCGGCCGGCCGAGCCGGCGGGTCAGCGCCTCGGTGATCGCCGGGCGCAGCCGGGACTCGATCACGTCGCGGGTGAACGCGTCCGGGACGGAGAGCAGCGCGGTGTCCTCGACGATCGCCCGCAGCCGGGTCAGCCGGAGATAGGCACGCTGCTGGGCGGAGATGATCTCGTCGGCCAGCTCGTCGGTCGCCGCTAACCACACTGCGGCAAGGTCGGTCGTACCGGCCACCGTCGTGCCACCCCCTCGCCTCTGCTCCCGGCCGCCGCTGTCTGCCAGCCGGCCGTCCCGGGCCCGCCGCGTTCGCGGGTGGAACAACACCCACCTGACGGTCGACCGGTGGTCATCCACAAGTTATCCACAGCCTGTGTACCGACCGATTGTGGCCGCCCGCCGGACGCGGGTGGGACCTGCCCCTGCCTGAACGGGCGCTGAAGCGGGTTCACCGTGCCGAACGATTCACTGCCTTGTCCGGTCTTGCCTGTGCGACGACCGGAGCTTCCGACGCTCACCGCAATCGGGCACGGTAACAGCGTTGTCCCTGCGCCATCAACCGGCGACGCGGCGGCACCCTTCTCGGCATCAGCGAAAACCGCCCTTCGGCCCGGGCGCGTCCCGTTGGCCGCTCCTCGGGGTGTTTGACGGTCATTGCACCCCTGCGTAGGCTGGAACGGTTGCTTTCTCGCCCTCTGCTAGGGTGATGGGTGCTTGCTGTCCGCGGTTGCATCCCCCGCACCGCCGAGGTTCCGCTCCGCCGGACAGCACCGATCGTGGGCCACCGTCGAGGTGGCCTGGACCACCACACGACCCCGGCGATCCCGTCGCACGGGGCGCGTACGAAAACGGAGAGCCTGACGTGAGCAAGCGCACCTACCAGCCGAACAACCGCCGGCGCGCGAAGACCCACGGCTTCCGGCTGCGCATGCGCACCCGTGCCGGCCGTGCCATCCTTTCGAGCCGTCGCGCCAAGGGTCGCACCACCCTGTCGGCCTGAGCCGACCGGGCCGGTCCAGGGAACGTGGGCAGTCGTGCTGGCCGCCGCGCAGCGACTGCGGCGCAGCACTGACTTCGCCGCAGCGGTCCGTGGTGGCCGGCGCGCCGGACGTGGCGCCGTCGTGGTCCACCTGACCATGCCGGTGAGCGCCGACCCGAGCACACCGACCTCGTCGCAGCCGGTGCGGGACAACAGTGCGGAGCAGTCCTCCGCGCCGTCCCGCGCCGGCTTCGTCGTGTCCAAGGCCGTCGGCAACGCGGTGACCCGCAACAAGGTCCAGCGCCGACTACGGGAGCTGGTCCGAGAGCGGCTCGCCGCTCTGCCCGAGGGCAGCACCCTGGTCGTCCGAGCGTTGCCCGCCGCGGCCGAGGCGTCGTACCCCCGACTCGCCACCGACCTGGACGCGGCCCTCGCGGTTGCCCGGTCGTCCCGAGAGCGGCGGTCCCGATGAGTGCCGACCCGACCACCCCGCGCCCCACGTCAACCGGTGCCAGGGTGCTGATCGCACCCATCATCGCGTACCGTCGGTGGATAAGTCCGGCACTGCCGGCCCGCTGTCGGTTCTACCCGTCGTGCAGTGCGTACGCCCAGGAGGCGGTGGCCCGGCACGGTGCCCTCCGGGGAGCCGCGCTCGCGGTCCGGCGGCTGTTGCGCTGCCACCCCTTCCACCCTGGTGGACATGACCCGGTGCCGGAGCCGGGCGGTCGCCGCCGCGCCGATGTGACTGGAGCCTGAGAATTGTTCAGTCTTGACTGGATCTACTATGCGATTTCGTGGATCCTGCTGACCTGGCACTCTGCCTGGGACGCCATCGGGGTGCCGGTCGGCGCGGTCATCGGCACCAACTTCGCCTGGATCCTGTCCATCGTCTTCCTGGTGGTCACCGTCCGGGTGATCCTGTTCCCCGTCTTCGTCAAGCAGATCAAGTCGCAGCGGGCGATGCAGGCGCTCCAGCCCAAGGTCAAGGAGCTTCAGGAGAAGCACAAGGGTGACCGGGAGACGCTCCAGAAAGAAATGATGGAGCTGTACAAGAAGGAGAAGGCCAACCCGCTGATGGGTTGCCTTCCGATGTTCCTTCAGATCCCGGTCTTCCTCGGCCTCTTCCACGTGCTGCGCCGCCTCGACCCGGACAAGCAGAGCAAGACCCTCTACGGCTGGACCGTCGACCAGTTCCAGAGCGCCTCGGAGGCGAAGCTCTTCACCGCCCCGATCGCCGGCAAGTTCGGCTCCACTGCGGACGAGCTGGCCAGCCTCGGTGCCAACGGCACCACCGTGAAGATCATTGCTGGTGTCCTGGTCCTGGTCATGATCGCGACCACCTACCTCACCAGCCGTCAGATGATCCTCAAGACCGGCTGGGCTGAGGACCCGCAGCAGCGGATGATCCAGCGCCTGATGCTCTACGGCATCCCCGCGTCACTGCTGATCTCCGGCGCGATCTTCCCGATCGGCGTGATCATCTACTGGGTCACCAACAACCTCTTCACCCTCGGCCAGCAGCAGTGGGTGCTGCGGAAGTTCCCGCCGCCGGTGACCGCCAAGAAGGCAGTGGCCCCCGCTGCCAGCCGTAACCCGGTGCAGCCCGCCAAGACCGGCGGCCTGTTCGGCCGTGGCAAGTCGGCTCCGCCGGCGCCGGTCAAGGCCACCGCGCCCAAGGTGGCCGGGCCGAAGCCGGGTGCCAAGCCGACGAACAACCCGAAGAAGAACCGCCCCGCCAAGCGGCAGGGCTGACCTCTGCGGGCCGCCGCCAGGTGACTGGTGGCGGCCCGTTCCGCACTGTGCAGCCGCCGTGAGGCCGGCGCCGGGCGGAATCGACCGCGCACCGCGCGGCCACGGGCGACACTGCCCGTACAGACGTGCCCGTGGGCACCGGCGACCTCCCGCCGGCCCCGGGAAACCAGTCGGACCCGACGGTCCGGCCGAGCGAGTACGGAGATGAGACCGTGACCGAGACCAGCATCCCCCGCGCCGAGCAGTCCCTGGACGAGGAGGAGACCGCAACGCTCGCGGTGAACGGCGACGACACCGAGGACGACGAGACCGAGGACGACGAGACCGAGGCGGACGACGACACCGACACCGCCGCTACCGGCGGTCGGACCAAGAAGGCCGTCGGCGAGGGCGACCTGTTCCGGCAGAGCGAGATCGCCGCCGACTACGTCGAGGGGCTGCTCGACATCCTCGACTACGACGGCGACATCGACGAGTTGGTCGCCGCGGGCCGCCCCATGGTCGAGGTGGTCGGCGAGCGGCTGCAAAATCTGGTCGGCCAGCGCGGGGCGACCCTGGAGGCCCTCCAGGAGCTCACCCGCCTCGCCGTCTTCCGGCAGACCGGGACGCCGAGCCGCCTGCTGCTCGACGTCGGCGGCTACCGGGCGAACCGTCGCAAGGAACTCGCTGCGGTCGCCAAGAACGCCGTCGAGAAGGTCAAGGAGTACGGCGAGCCGGTCCGGCTGGACGCGATGTCCGCGTTCGAGCGCAAGTGCGTGCACGACGTCGTCAACGCCATGTCCGGCGTGGCGAGCGAGTCCGAGGGTGTGGAGCCGAACCGGCGCATCGTCGTACGGCCGGCGGACTGACCGGGTGACCCACGACGACATCACGGCCGACACCGTGACCGGCCCGGGCGGCACGCCGCCCGGGCCGCCCGCTGTCCAGCCCGCAGACGCTGAATCGACCCGACCCGACACCGCCCCGTCGCCAGCGGACGCGGCTCTGCCGCCCGAGCTGGCACCGGCCGCACTGACCCTCTTCGGTGACCGTCTCGACCTGGCCGCCGCGTACGCCGAGCTGTTGGCCACCGACGGCGTCGTCCGCGGTCTGATCGGCCCCCGGGAGGCACCGCGGATCTGGGATCGGCACATGCTCAACTGCGCGGCCGTCGCCGAGCGGATCCCGTCCGGCGCGACCGTGCTCGACGTCGGCTCCGGCGCCGGCCTGCCGGGTCTGGTCCTCGCCATCGCCCGTCCCGACCTCACTGTCACCCTGATCGAGCCGCTCGCCCGACGAACCTCGTTCCTGATCGAGGTCGTCGAGCGACTCGGCCTGGCGAAGTCGGTGCGGGTCTTCCGGGGTCGGGCGGACGAGGCGGCCAGCGGATCGAGTGGGCGGGACCCGATCAGCGGAGACGTGGTGACCGCCCGCGCGGTCGCGCCACTGGACCGGCTGGCGGGCTGGAGCCTTCCCCTGGCGGTTCGGGGCGGCCGACTGTTGGCGCTCAAGGGGTCGTCCGCCGCGGCGGAGATCGAAGAGCACGCCGAGGTGGTGGCGCGACTCGGTGGTGGAGAGCCGACCGTGCAGCTGTGCGGCGTTGGGGTAATCGATCCGCCGACCACCGTGGTGGAGATCGTGCGCGAGCGAATGGTCGGCCCGGCTCGCCCGGCGGCCAGCAAGCGCTCGCGGGCCGGTCGCTCCCGCCGACGCTGACACTTCGCGCCATCGGGCTTCCGGCTGGTGGGTTGCCTCGTTGTACCGGTACGGATGGACGAGGAGATGACAACCCGACGTGGACCGGCCGCGCCCGTCCGCCGTAGGCTGACCGCGCGTCGATAGTGTGGAGCGAGCGGTGGACGTCGCGGGTCTCCGATCGCTCCCGAGGGCCGTACGCTCCGGGATGCGAGCGTGGTGTGGCCAAAGTTGACCGGGGCGCGGACCGACCATCCGAAGCGGGCAGGGATGACAGGTGCATGACGACGGCAGGTACGACGATCCACGCGTGACCGGGTCAACCAGCGATCCCGTTTCACGTGAAACCGACTACCCGAGCTGGTCGCCCGGCGCGACCGGGTCACCGACCGGTCCAGCGGACGGCGATGCGCCGGCAGCACCCGAGCAGTCCCCGGGCTCGGGGCGACCGGAGGGCGCGGCCGTCCCGGATCCGGCGAGTGTTCGTCGCACGCCGGAAGGGCTGAGCCGACCGGTCAACGCCGCCGAGGTGCGGTCGACCTCGGGTCGCCGCAACACCGCCGCGGCGGTTCGTTTCGAGCCTGCGGTTCCGCACCAGCCCACCGCCGCAGTCGTTCGGGATGCCGCACCTGCGGTTGCCGAAGCACCGGTGGCTTCGACCGAATCGTTGGCCGCCGTGGCGGCCGACCCCACGTACGTTTCACGTGAAACCCCGACGCGCGAAGAGGATGACCCACCGTTGGCTATGGAGGCGATGCGCGCCGTGCAGATCCTGAATCCCAGTGGCGAGGTGACCATGCCTCGACCGGACCGGACCCGGGTCATGTGCGTCGCCAACCAGAAGGGCGGCGTGGGTAAGACCACCACCACCGTCAACCTTGCGGTGGCGCTCGCCCTGCACGGCAACCGGGTGCTCGTGGTGGACCTCGACCCGCAGGGCAATGCCTCGACCGGGCTCAACGTCCCGCACCACACCGGCATCCCGGACGTCTACGACTGCCTGATCAACAGCGTTCCGCTGGCCGAGGTGGCGCAGGCGGTCGAGGGCATCCCCAACCTCTGGTGCGTCCCCGCGACCATCGATCTGGCCGGCGCGGAGATCGAGCTGGTCTCCGTGGTCGCTCGGGAGTCGCGGTTGGACCGCGCGATCGCCGCCTACCCGGGCGAGTTCGACTACGTCTTCATCGACTGCCCGCCCTCGCTCGGTCTGCTGACGGTCAACGCTCTGGTGGCCGCGCAGGAGGTGCTGATTCCGATCCAGTGCGAGTACTACGCACTGGAAGGGCTCAACCAGCTGATCAACAACATCAACCTGGTACGCCAGCACCTCAACCCGAAACTCGACGTCTCCACCATCCTGCTGACCATGTACGACCGCCGTACCCGGCTGGCCGATGCCGTCGAGCAGGACGTCCGGAACCACTTCGGCGACAAGGTCCTCCAGGCGGTCATCCCCCGCAACGTCCGCGTCTCGGAGGCGCCGAGCTACGGCCAGTCGGTGATGACCTACGATCCCGGTTCGCGGGGAGCGACGAGCTACTTCGAAGCCGCCCAGGAGATCGCGGAACGAGGCGTCAAGGAGCCGGTGGGCCGGAATGCGTAGTGCGGATGAGTCGCTGGGAGGCGTGGCATGAAGAACCGTCCTCGGGGCGGTCTGGGTAGGGGCCTGGGGGCACTGATCCCGACCGGGCCGGCGCCGGCTGCCGCTGGCACCGCGACGGCCGAACCGGAGAACGAGTACGTGGACGACGTGGGCACCGAGGCCGTCGCCGCGGCTCCCGTCGGGGCGCCGGTCCGAGAGCCGGAGCCCGTGCTCAGTCCGGTGCCGGGTGCACGGTTCGCCGAGATCCCGGTCGACGCGATCCTGCCCAACCCGAAGCAGCCCCGCCAGGTCTTCGACGAGGAGGCTCTGGAGGAGCTCAAGACCTCGATCCTGGAGGTCGGCTTCCTCCAGCCGATCGTCGTCCGGCAGCTCGACGACGAAAAGTACGAGCTGGTCATGGGCGAGCGACGCTGGCGCGCCGCTCAGGCGGTGGGGCGGGAGAACATCCCAGCGATCGTCCGGGACACCCGGGACGACGCCATGCTCCGCGACGCCCTGCTGGAGAACATCCACCGGGCCAACCTGAACCCTCTGGAAGAGGCCGCCGCCTACCAGCAACTGCTGGAGGAGTTCGGGGCCACCCACGAGGAGCTGGCCCGCCGGATCGGACGGAGTCGCCCGCAGATCTCCAACACGATCCGACTGTTGAACCTGCCGGCGCAGGTGCAGCGCCGAGTGGCCGCAGGGATCCTGTCGGCCGGTCACGCCCGCGCCCTGCTGAGCCTCGACGGTGCAGAGGCACAGGAACAGTTGGCGTTGCGGATCGTCGCCGAGGGCCTGTCGGTCAGGGCGACCGAGGAGATCGTGGCCCTCACGCTGAACGACGGGCCGGCGAAGGGGCAGGCCGCGAAGCGCCGGCCGAAGGCGCATGCGCCGGCCCTGACCGATCTCGCCGACCGACTGTCCGACCGGTTCGACACCCGGGTGAAGGTGGACATCGGGCGGAGCAAAGGCAAGATCACGATCGAGTTCGCGACCGTGGACGACCTTGAGCGGATCGTCGGGATCATCGGAGTGCAGCAGGAGGAGAGCGAGGGCTGAGTCCTCCCTCCGTGCCAACGGCCGCGCTACCCCTCAGGGGTGCGCGGCCGTTCCATATGCCGCTCGCCATGTTTCACGTGAAACGGCCGTCGTTTCACGCCCCACCGATTGGCGGCCCCCGCCAGCGCGACTCGAACGCCTACGACTCGCTCAGCCTGAGCGCGTGGGCGCCTCGCCACCCGATCCTGCGCCGGTCGACGTCAGCCGGTGGGCAAAGGCTCAAGGCTCTGTTTCACGTGAAACGGGAGGGGGTCGAGGGTGGTCGACTCCCCGGCTGCACCCGATCCGTTGGGAGCGCAGCTCGGCCACCGAGATGCGGGGTGATGCGCAATTGGCCGCCAGCTCTCACCCGGCCCCCGGTAGATGCTCATGGAGTGCCCTGTGCGCCGCTCAGTTGCCCGCTGCCGCGTCGTGTGCCGCAGAGGGTGGTTGTGATCGACCGGAGCACCGGGCGCTCTTCTCGGGGCACGTGAGTATCAGGAGGCGGTGGTCGGCGGCGGTGCGTTGCGACCTGGACCGCACCCGCCGGCAGCGATGGCGGGAGCCCGCAGCAAAAGCGGCGCCCACCTCATCGCCTGCCGTCGTCCGTCGTATCGCGGCTCGGTCCGCGCGCGCCTCGGTCTGCGCCTGTCCCGCCCTGTCCACCTCGCGGTGCCGCCCCCTGGTCGTGCTGACCGCGCCCTTCGTCGCGCTGTCCGCCCTCGTCGTTGCCCGCGCCCCTCGTCGTGCTGCCCGCCCCGCGTTGTCCGTCGACCCTGCACCGTTGGGGGTCTTGCCGTGCGACCAGCCGTCCCGCGTCGATCCGGGCGCGCAACGCCGGGGTCAGCTCCGGTGCCACCCTCCCGCTCGGCTGGCACCTCGACAGGCGGCCGTCCGACGCCCTGTTCTCGTCTCACAGTGCACGCCACCTGGCCGCGCCTGAGCGTGGTGGACCGCGTCGCTCGGCCCGGAGTGGGGAGGCAGTGCCCCTGGGGAAAACCTCTCAGGGGCTGAGCCCGGTGGAAACTCCACGCGGCTGAGGCAGCGGTTCGATCCAGGACCGCTTCGGCACCCCGGCAGGGCGACCTTCTCCCGCTGGGAGCGGAATCCAAAGCTCCAGCGCAACCGAGTCGAACGGCAGCGCCCCCGATGCCGTCTGCGAACTGTCGCCAACGCCCCCTCGGGCAGTTCGCGGACAACGACCGACGGCCCGAAAAGTTATCCACACCCTTTGTCCACAGGCACCCCCTGTTTCACGTGAAACAGCGCGTGGGAGCGGGTGCGAGCCTGTGGATGACGGCCTGTGTTGAGGATCTCGGCAGCCTGTGGATATCGCTTCACGGCGCAGCGGTGACACCGTGTACCCGGTCGACGACGGGCCCTGATTCGGCAGGCCCGGACCGATCATTCAGGTAGGGACAGCGGTGCCAGACTCGGTTAGGGTCAGCGTCGTGCACGACACCCCTCCCTCAGTCCCGGACTTCACCCAGTGGCCGTCGTTCCCCTTCGAGGGCGACCTCCACGTGAAGCAACTCGATGATCCGGTCCCGGTCGAACCGCCCCGGAAGGGCGAGGGTCTCCGGGAATGCACCGCCTGCAACGCACCCGACGATGCCTACATCTGGGTGGGAGAGCGCTGGCGGGTACGCGCCATGGACCGGCCCACCGGGCTGCCCATGGTGCTCATCCTGGAATCGCGGACGCACCTCGACCTCGGCGATCTGCCGAACCTGCTCGCCGCCGAGCTGGGCGTGATGACCGTTCGTCTGGAGCGGGCCATCCGGTCGCTCGACGGGGTGGCGCGAGTCCACGTCAACCGGTGGGGCGACGGCTCGGCGCACCTGCACATGTGGTTCCTCGCTCGGCCGTACGGTCGCCTCCAGCTGCGGGGCACTTTCCTGTCACTGTGGGACTCGATCCTGCCGCCGATCTCCGAGGCGCAGTGGCGGGAGAACCTGGCGCTCGTCGCCGCCTGGCTCGCCGAGTTCGGCGGTCGCCCACTCGCCGAGCCGCCCCGCATCCAGTGGCAGGCGCCGTCCAGCCTCCTGGCTCAGTCCGAAGCTGCGGATGCCGCTGCCGCTGCCGCCGATGCCGCAGCGGCGGCTGCTGCTGCCTCGGTCATCGAGGCGGCGGAGGAGATCCCCGAACCAGCGGGTTCCACTCCCGGCGTCGATCCGACCGACGGCGACACGGCACTCTCAGCGGATCCTGTGGACGGGGACGCCGACGCCGGGTCCACGGTCGCCGACATCGCTCGGACGAGCGAAACCGCCAGCCCGGCACGAGCCGGCAACGCGGCGAGCAGCGCGCCCGCCGGCACGACATCGTCCGGCGCCTCAACGTCCGACACAACATCGTCCGGCGCGACACCATCTGGCGTCTCGGAGTCCGGCACACCCACGTCCGGTGTCGCCGGCGCGGTGCCCGCCAACGGACCCGCGATTCTCCGGGGAGCCGTGGTCCGGAACGATCCGGAGGGCGCCGCTGCTGACAAGGCCACCGCCGGCACGCTAGATGAGGCACCCCGCAGGGCCGCCCCGAACAGCGACGCCTAGAACACCGGCGCCCCGGGGCACAAGGTTGACGACACGCGCGCCGGGCGGAAACCAGTTGCGTGGTGACCGGCGGGTTTGAGTAGTGTCTGCGCCATGTCGAGCCCTGAGGCATCCAAGGTGGGGGCTTTCGGTCACGCCGTCAGCCCCCCTGAACCACTGAGTTCATAGTCCGCTTCCCAGCAGCCTTCGCTGCATGGGCATTTGCGCGCACCCTTGGGGCGCTGGCCGCGGTGACGAGACGTCTCCTCGTTCTCTCTCACCTCGGAGTTCTTGATGCCTCTGCCGCTGTACCTGCTTGCCGTGGCGGTCTTCGCCATGGGCACCTCGGAGTTCATGCTTGCCGGCCTGGTGCCGGACATCGCCGCAAGCCTCGACGTGTCGGTCGGAGCCGCCGGGCTTCTGACCTCGGCGTTTGCTCTCGGGATGATCTTCGGCGCGCCACTGATGGCGGCGCTTGCGCGCTGGTGGCCTGCCCGGGCCAGCCTGCTGTGCTTCGTGCTGGTCTTTGCCGTGGCCCACGTCGTAGGCGCTCTCACGACGAGCTTCGCGGTTCTGCTCATCACCCGGGTGACCGCCGCCCTGGCCAACGCGGGCTTCCTTGCTGTGGCACTGAGCGCGGCGGCCACGCTCGTCGCATCTGACCAGAAAGGGCGTGCGCTGGCGGTGCTGCTCTCGGGTACGACGGTGGCCACCATCGCTGGAGTTCCCGGCGGCGCGATCCTCGGCACGGTGCTCAGCTGGCGGGCAACCTTCTGGGCGATCGCACTGCTCTGCCTTCCCGCTGCCTTCGGTGTCATGAAGGGCATCCCGGCCCGTGTCGGAAAGATCTCTCGGGACACTCCGGCTGGCTCGTCTCTTCGGAACGAGATCGCCCAGCTCGCGATGCCCAGGCTGGTCCTGGTCATGTTGCTCGGTGCCCTCGTCAACGCGGCCACCTTCGCCACATTCACCTTCCTGGCACCGATCGTGACTGACACCGCCGGGCTGGGCGAGCTGTGGGTCTCGGTCGTGCTGGTGCTCTTTGGTGTTGGGTCCTTCTTCGGCGTCACCCTCGCGGGACGGCTCTCCGATCAGCGTCCCGGCCTCGTGATCGCAGTCGGTGGCCCGCTGCTGTTGGTCGGCTGGTTCGCGTTGGCGACCCTGGCTGCCCAGCCGGTGGCGCTTCTGCTCCTCGTGTTCGTGCAGGGCACGCTTTCCTTCGCGTTGGGCAGCACCCTGATCGCCAGGGTCCTCTATGAGGCAGCAGGAGCCCCCACCATGGGAGGTTCGTATGCGACCGCGGCGCTCAACATCGGTGCCGCTGGCGGCCCTGCCGTTGCTGCAGCGACGCTCGGGGCCAACGCGAACGACCTTGGCCCGGCGTGGGTCAGCGGCCTTCTGGTTACGGTCGCACTGCTCATCGCCCTGCCGCTGCGGCGGTTCATCGCACCCCGCGTCGGCCAGGCGATTCGATGACCCACGCGAACACCCCGACAGGGGGTGTCTGAGGTGAGCAGATCAGGAAGCGGCGAGGCGAGCCGCTGCCCGGGTGACCAGCGTGCCGAGGAGCCGGCCGAAGTCCAACCCAGCCGCCTGCACGGCGAGCGGCAGCAGTGACGTCTCGGTCATGCCCGGCGAGACGTTGACCTCCAGCACGTGCGGCTGACCCGAGGCGTCCACGATCACGTCGACGCGGGAGAGGTCCCGCAGGCCGAGTGCGGTGTGCGCGGCGAGGGCCACGTCGGCGACCGTGGCGGCCACCTCCGGGTCCAGCCGGGCCGGCGCGTGCCAGGTGGTCCGGCCGGCCGTGTAGCGGGCGGCGTAGTCGTAGACGCCGTTACGCGGCACGATCTCCACCGGCGGCAACGCCTGCGGTCCGTCGCCGAGGTCGACAACGGAGACCGCCACGTCCATGCCGGGCACGTACCGCTCGACGAGCGCCGTGGAGTCGTACGCGAAGCAGCCGACCATCGCCGCGGGCAGCGCCGCCGCGTCGCGGACCACCGCGCCACCCAGCCCCGACCCGCCCTGGGCGGGCTTGACCATCAGGGGCAGGCCCAGCCGGTCGACGATCCGGTCCAGTACGGCGACCGCACCCAGCTCGGAGAAGCGATCGTGCGGCAGGGCCACCCAGTCCGGGGTGGGAATGCCGGCCTCGCGGAGCACGGCCTTGGCCGAGGGCTTGTCCCAGGCGACCCGGGAGGCGCGGGCATCGCAGCCGACGTACGGAATGTCGCACAGGTCCAGCACCCCGCGCAGCGAGCCGTCCTCGCCGGTGGCGCCGTGCAGTGCGATCACCACCGCGTCCGGTGGGTCGGCGGCCAGCGCCGGGAGCAGCGCCACGTCGGCGTCGCGCAGCTCGGCCTCCACCCCAACGGCGCGCAGCGCGTCGAGCACCCGGCGACCGGAGCGCAGCGACACGTCCCGCTCGTAGGAGAGCCCACCCGCGAGCACCACGACGCGTAGGTCGGGCGAGGCGACGGAATCGGTCACGAGGAGGCGCTCAACGGCGGTCGTACCCATGGCGGCATCATGCCAAGTCGGGCCCTGGCACGTCGGAGCCGGCCTGGCCGCGTCGGCCGGCGGCACCGCCCACGGCACCGAAGACGCGGCGCATCGCGATCTCCTGCTCCATCACACCGGACAGCCGGCGGACGCCCTCGCGGATCCGTTCCGGTGGTGGGAAGCTGAAGTTGAGCCGCATCGCGCCGGTGCCGGTGCCGTCGGCGTAGAAGCCGGTGCCGGGCACGTAGGCGACCCGGGCGGCGACCGCTCGCGGCATCATGGCCTTGGAGTCGAGCCCCTCGGGCAGGGTGGCCCACACGAAGAGACCGCCGGCCGGCGTGGTCCAGCTGGTGCCCTCGGGCATCAGGTCGGTCATCGCGTCGAGCAGGGCGTCCCGGCGCTCCCGGTAGACCTCGCGGTAGACCTTGAGCTGCTGCCGCCAGGGCATCGTGCCCAGGTAGGTGGAGACGGCGGCCTGGGCGAAACCGCTGGGGCAGAGGATCTGGGCCTCGCTGGTGATGACCAGCTTGTCGCGGACCGCGTGTGGCGCCAGGATCCAACCGACCCGCAGCCCGGGCGCGAAGGTCTTGGAGAAGGTGCTGAGGTAGAAGACCCCGTCCCGGCGGCGGGCCCGCAGGGGCGCGGGGGCCTCACCCTCGAAACCCAACTGACCGTACGGGTCGTCCTCGACGACGAGCAGGCCGGCGCGCTCACAGATGTCGAGGACCCGTTCCCGGCGTTCCTCGCTGAGCGTCACGCCGGTCGGGTTCTGGTAGGTGGGGATCGTGTAGAGGAACTTCACCCGACGCCCGGCGCGGGCGAGGTCGGCGATGGCCGCCTCCAGCGCCTCCGGGACGAGCCCGTCCTCATCCATCGGTACGTGCACGACCTGCGCCTGGGCGGCCTGGAAGACGCCGAGCGCACCGACGTACGTCGGACCCTCGGCCAGCACCACGTCACCGGGGTCGAGGAACAGCCGGGCCACCAGGTCCAGGGCCTGCTGCCCGCCCACGGTGACGACGACGTCCTCCGGAGAGGCGCCGCACGCGGCGTCGATCCCAGAGAGCGACATCACCTCGCAGATGCGCTCGCGCAGCTCGAGGGTGCCCTGACCGATGCCGTACTGGAGGGTGGTCACGCCGTGCTCCGAGCCGAGCCGGCCGAGCATCTCACCGACAGCGTCCAGCGGAAGGGCGGCGATGTACGGTGCGCCGCCAGCGAGCGAGACGACCTCCGGACGGCTGGCGACCGCGAACAGTGCTCGGATCTCCGAGGCGGTCATCCCGCGTACCCGCCGGGCGTACCGGTCGGTGTAGTCGTCGAGTGTCGTGCCGGTCATGACCTCACCTCGATCGCTGCTCGGGTGGCTCCCGCCCCGGGTACCCCACAAGCCGCTGACCATGGCGGCGGGACACCGATTGTCGATCCTAGTCCGCCGAAGCCGCCCCGCGACCGTGCCGAGACGGATCGACCACATGGCGGACCGTGTCCGGCCTCCCCGGTGGGGTGGGCATCTGCGCGTCCCCTCCCGCATCTCCGATCGTCGGCGTACGATCGCTCGTCGGGGGCAGGAAGGCGGCGCTGTCGTTCCATGCCGGTCTCACCACCGAGCCTATTGTGGGGATGCTCCATATGTCGCGACGTCTGGTCAGCCTGACCCTCGACACGTTGGAAGACCTCCCGCGCCCGTGCCGGCAGTGCGTCTACTGGGAGCTCGATCCGGTCTCCGCGGAGCGCGCCTGCGCCGCTGGCGATCCGGGCCTGGAGAAGGAGGCGTGGGTCTCCCAGACGCTGCTGGAGTGGGGCTCCTGCGGCAAGCTCGCGTACGTCGACGGCATGCCGGCCGGCTTCGTGATGTACGCCCCACCCGCCTACGTGCCCCGCTCGATGGCGTTCCCGACCTCGCCGGTCTCCGCCGACGCGGCACTGCTGATGACGGCCAACGTGGTCGCCGCGTTCGCCGGTGGCGGCCTGGGCCGGATGTTGGTGCAGGGCGTCGCCCGGGACCTGACCAAGCGGGGGATCAAGGCAATCGAGGCGTTCGGCGACGCCAAGTTCGGCGACGCGGACGACCCCTCGGGTGGCTGCGTGGCGCCGGTCGACTTCTTCCTCTCGGTGGGGTTCAAGACCGTACGTCCGCATCCGCGTTTCCCCCGGCTGCGCCTTGAGCTGCGTACGGCGCTGAGCTGGAAGTCCGACGTCGAGTACGCGCTGGAGAAGTTGCTCGGCTCGATGAGCCCGGAGACGCTGCTCCGCCCGGTCCGTCCC
The DNA here is from genome assembly GCF_057766525.1 of Micromonospora sp. MGP-C2. Taxonomy (NCBI): domain Bacteria; kingdom Bacillati; phylum Actinomycetota; class Actinomycetes; order Micromonosporales; family Micromonosporaceae; genus Micromonospora; species Micromonospora sp. MGP-C2. The sequence goes on along the minus strand of NZ_JBYMEN010000002.1, from coordinate 4,258,899 downwards.
GCCTCGGCCACCCGTTCCACCAACGGCTGACCGCCGGGCTCGCGCGCGGCGACCGCACTCGGGCGGAGGATCAGTCGACCACGGTGCCGGCGGCGACGACGGCCCGCAGTTCGCTGACGTCCAGCGAGCCGGTCGGAACGTCCCGTTCGATCGGGTAGTACATCCGCTGCACGGCAGCCACGATCGCCTCCACCACACGGTCCCGGAACCGGGGGTCGACCAGTTGGGCGCGGTCCGTGGGCGACGTGAGGTAGCCGACCTCGACCCGGACGGCGGGCATCCGGGTCAGTCGCAGCAGGTCCCACGTCTTGGCGTGGGTGCGGCAGTCCCGCAGGCCGGCCCGGGCGACGATCTCCCGCTGCACGAGCCCGGCCAGACGCTCACCGGTCGCCGAGGTCACCCCGTTGTCGGTGCCGTAGTGGTAGGTCGCGACGCCCTCCGCATCCGGGTTGGCGTGGCCGTCCAGGTGCAGGGAGATGAACACGTCGGCACCGAGTGAATTGGCCAGCTCGGCCCGGTCGGTGTCCGGCAGACAACGGTCGGGCGACGGCCCCCGGGTGAGCTGCACCCGCACCCCGGACGCGGCGAGCCGCCCCTCCAACCGGCTGGCGAGGTCGTGCACCAGGTCGGCCTCCGTCCAGCGCAGCGGCCCGTCGGGCACCACCATCCCGGGGTCGGTGCCACCGTGCCCCGGGTCGATGACCACCGTCTTGCCGACCAGCGCCGGCCCGGACTGCCGGATCGCGTCAGACTCGCGTAGCCACTGCGGGCGGCCACCGACCACCTTGCGGCCGATCCGGCGCAGCGCGTTCATGGTGTGTGGGCCGCAGGAGCCGTCGGGGGTGAGACCGACCTCGCGCTGGAACTGGGCCACAGCGCGGGACGTCCGGACGCCGTAGATGGCGTCCGCGCGGCCCACGTCGTACCCCATCTCCAGCAGTCGCTCCTGCAGTGACCGGACGTCCTCGCCGGTGAGCGGCTCGGGGACCGCGTGGTAGAGGGTGCGGGCGCCGAGCCGCCAGCGGGCGGCGTCCAGGGCGCGCCAGGTCTCCGCCCCGACCCGGCCGTCCACGCTGAGCCCTCGGGACTGCTGGAACGCCCGGACGGCCCGCTCGGTGTCCAGGTCGAACTCGTCGGCGTGCGGCCCGGCTGCGGCGAGCAGGTCGAGGCCGATCAGGATGGTACGAATCTCCGTGACCGCGGGTCCCCGGTCACCGGGTCGGATCGGACGCACGCACGACCCCCTCTGCACGACGCTGGCTGGCCGGGCGGCCCAGGCTTGAGGCTATGCGTTCCGGGGCGGTGAGGTGGCTGGGGCCAGGAAAAACGTCGCCGGTGCGGCCCGGGAGACAACGAAACCCCGCACCCGGCGAGCGGGTACGGGGTCCGGTTGGTGTTTCTGCTGGTCAGAGGGCCGATTCGATGAGCTTGACCAGCTCACCCTTCGGCTTGGCGCCCGCGATCGACTGCACCGGCTGGCCGTTCTTGAAGACGGTGAGCGTCGGCACCGACATCACGCGGTAGGCCCGCGCGGTCTCCGGGTTCTCGTCGATGTTGAGCTTGACGATGGTGACCTGGTCACCCATCTCGCCGGCGATCTCCTCGAGCAGCGGCGAAACCTTGCGGCAGGGGCCGCACCACTCGGCCCAGAAGTCCACCAGAACCGGCTTGTCAGCCTGCAGCACGTCGGCGACGAAACTCGCGTCCGTGACCGCCTTGGTCTTTCCCACTATGGCCCCTCCTCAGATGTGTTCGGTTGCTTCAGCTGAGCGTCGCGATGAACCGCTCGGCGTCGAGCGCGGCGGCACAACCGGTGCCGGCCGCGGTGATCGCCTGGCGGTAGGTGTGGTCGACGACGTCGCCGGCGGCGAAGACACCCGGCACGTTGGTGCGGGTGCCGGGGGCCTGGACCTTGACGTAGCCCTCGTCGTCCATCTCGACCTGACCACGGAAGAGCTCGCTGCGCGGGTCGTGGCCGATGGCCACGAACACGCCGGTCACGTCCAGCACCTTGGTCTCGCCGGTGTGCACGTTGCGGACCCGTACGCCGGTGACCTTGCCGTCATCGCCGAGGATCTCCTCGACGGTGCTGTTCCACTCGACCTTGATCTTCTCGTTGCTCAGCGCCCGGTCGGCCATGATCTTGCTGGCCCGGAACGAGTCACGCCGGTGGATGATGGTGACCGACTCGGCGAAGCGGGTGAGGAAGCTGGCCTCCTCCATCGCCGAATCGCCGCCGCCGACGACCACGATGTGCTGGTTGCGGAAGAAGAAGCCGTCGCAGGTGGCGCAGGAGGAGACGCCGTGGCCCAGGTATTCCTGCTCGCCGGGCACGCCCAGCGGACGCCAGGCCGAACCGGTGGAGAGGATGATGGATCGGGCCCGGTAGGCGGTCTCGCCGACCCAGACGGTGCTCACCGCGCCGGAGCCGGCGTCGCCGGTGTCCACCAGCTCGACACGGGTCACGTCGTCGGTGAGGAACTCGGCGCCGAACCGCTCAGCCTGCTTGCGCATGTTGTCCATCAGCTCGGGGCCGAGGATGCCGTCAGCGAAGCCGGGGAAGTTTTCCACCTCGGTCGTGGTCATCAGCGCACCACCCGACTGCACGCCCTCAATGATCAGCGGCTTCAGGTTGGCGCGTGCGGCGTAGACCGCCGCGGTGTAGCCGGCCGGCCCGGAGCCGATGATGATCAGGTTGCGGACCTCGTCCACTGCCGTCTCCCGAGTTGTGTGTGTTCGGCGTCGGCGCGAGCACCGATGCCGATCCGAGTTGCCGACGCCTGGGTGGGGCCGGCAGCTGACTTCCAGAACGTCATCGTACGAACCGGGGATTCCCGAGCCGGGCATCCGGTGGGTCAGGTCACGTGGGCGGTCATCGTGCCGTTGACCGTGGATTCACCCTACCCGCGCCGAATACCGGCTGTCCGAGCCGGACCCGGGCACCCCGCACTCCGGGCCGCTCACCCAGGCCCAGCGAGCTCCGGTCGCGTCGGTGAAGCGGATGACCAGGGCCTGCTCGCCCTGGAACCGCGCGTAGTCGAGCACCTCGACCGTCAGTGGAGCGTTGCCGTGCTCGGCCGCCACGTCGGCCAGGCAGGTCGCCAGCGCGGCCTCGTCGGTCAGCCGGGCCAACTGGGTCAGCCCGTCGCCGGCGGGACGCCGGCCTTCCTCGTCGTCCACCTCCGGCTGGGTGCCAGGGGTGTTGCCGGTCACTCGGCTGGGAGTCGGTGTGCTCAGGGTGCCGACACCCGGCTCGTTGCCGAGGATCTGCGGGGTGTAGTCCGTACCGCTGCGAAGGGCGGGCCCTGTGGTGCGGACCGCGCCGGCCGCCGCGGCATCCTCGGGTGCGCTGGCCGGCCGGTCCTGGGCGCTGGTGCCACTGGTGCCGTCCGAGACGCTCGCCAGCTGGTTGAGGCCCAGCGCGACCGCGACGACGGCGACCGTGGCGGCGGCCACCGGTGCGCCACGGCGGGCCCATTCACGCCAGCGACGACCAGGGCCGGTGGATGCCCGGCGTCCCGACCTGGACGAGGCGGGGGCGGTGGGCCGGCGACCGGCCCCGCCCTGCACCGGTACGACCAGCGGCGACCCGGTGTCGGCGGCCGGGTCGACCCCGGGCGCGGTCTGCTCGGCGGAGGGGTCGTCCGACATCGGCTCCGCGGCGGCCAGCGCGGCGGAGAGGCGGTCGACGATCGCCTGCGGCATCTCCGGTGACGGCTCGGCCAAGCGGGTCAGGCTCGCACTGACCTCCGTCAACGCGGGAGCCAGCAGTGCGTACGCCTCGGCCCAGGCCGGGTCCGCGGACACCAGGTGGGCGATCTCCTCCTGCTGCGGGGTGCCGTCCAACGCCCCGCCGAGGTAGTCAGCGAGGAGGTCGTCGTCGACCTCCCGGAACCCCTCGGTCGTCACGTGTCCTCCTGGTTGGCGTCCCGCCGGTACCGGCTCGACCCCGATCCGACGCCCTCGGCCGGGCCTGGGTTCCCCGGCGTGACGCCCGGCACGTCACCGACCATCCCGGCCGGGTCCGATCGCGCCGAGGGCGTTGCGGCCACGGCAGGGCGGAGATGCCCGAGCAGCACCGCCAGACGGGCCCGGCCCCGGGCACACCGGCTCTTCACCGTCCCCTCGGCGACGCCGAGGATGCGGGCGACCTCGGCGACCGGGTAGCCCTGCACGTCGACCAGCACCAGCGCGGCGCGTTGTTCGAGGGGCAGCGCGGCGAGTGCCTCGCGGACGACCAGCACGGTGTCGTGGTCCTGTGCCACGGCGGCCGGCTCGATCCCGCCGGTGCCCGAGCCGTCCTCGGCACGGTTGCCGTCCGGCAGCGGCACTGTCGGGTGTGCCTGCCGGCGACGGATCCGGTCCAGACAGGCGTTCACCACGATGCGGTGCAGCCAGGTGGTGACGGCGGAGTCACCGCGGAACCGGGACGCCGCCCGGTGCGCGGAGAGCAGCGCGTCCTGGAGTGCGTCGGCTGCCTCCTCGCGGTCACCGAGGGTCCGTAGGGCGACCGCCCAGAGCCGGTCGCGGTGCCGGCGGAACAACTCGGCGAAAGCGTGCCGGTCGCCATCGACATGGGCACGCAACAGCTCCAGATCGGTAGCTGTGGCGTGCCCGTCCATCACCACGTCCGGTGGAAGCAGTGCCACGGAGGAGGTGCCGGGCTCACGATCCCTGGACCGTGATCTCCTGGACGTCGACCTGGAAGCCCCGCTCGCTGGCCGGCAACTCGGTGATCCAGAACAGCAGGTACTGGTATTTCTGGTCGACGTCGAACCCGTTGAACGTCATGGTGGTGCCGTCGTGGTCCTGGAACGGCTGCCCGATGGTGGTGCCCGGGGTCTTGTAGGCCTGGACCATCTGCTTGTCGCCGTTGGAGGACGACGGCGGTGCGGTGGTGCCGGTGAGGAGCTCGGCGGACGCGCCGGTCGCGGAGAGCACCGCCTGCACCGACTTGACGCTGTGCGGCTCGCCGAGGTCGAGCCAGACCCCCATGCCGGACTTCCGGTTGCCGAACTTGGCCGCCGTGTACGTGTCGGTGCCCCAGCCCTTGTCCGCGTCGCCGTCGATGATTTTGTCGGCGCCGCCCAGCTCGTCGCGCTTCTGGCTGTCCGGATCGATGATCCGGACGCCCTTGACGGCCAGCTTGCGGACCGCGGCGGCGGCCGGGGTGGCATCGCCGGCGGGGGCGCTGGAGGTGGGAGCGGGAGGCTGGTTGGCCTGCGGGTCCTTGTCGCCGTCGCCCAGCGTGCTGATCCCGATCAGCAGACCGACCAGGGCGACCGCCAGCAGGCCGGCGATGCCCACGGCGACCTTGCGACCACCGGCGGCGGCCAGCGGCGACGGGCTCTTCCTCGGTGTCGGCGGCGAACCGCAGTGGCCCACTGTTGTCGAGGTAGTGCTCCTCCTCGGCCGGCACGTCCAGTCGGGCCAGCTCGGCGGCGAGCACATCGGACGACGGCGGCGCGATCTCGGCGTCGAGCAGATCCATGGTCAGGTCGTCCAGGTATGCGGGAACACCCGCCCGGACCTGGCGAGGTGCCGCGATGGCGCCCCCGGCGTCGCGAACGGCGTCCGGGATGGCGGCCCGGCCGTGGCCGGCGGTGGCGCCACGCAGCGGTGCCTCGGCGTGCGGCCAGTAACCGGTCAGGGCGAAGTAGAGGACACCGCCGACCGCCCGGATGTCGTTCTCCTGGCTGTCGTCGCCATCGGTGCGGGCGTCCGCCAGGACCACGCGGCCCTCGTCACTGATCATGACGGTGCCAGGGTGGACGTTGCCGTGCACCATGCCGGTGGCGTGCACCGCGGCGAGAGCACTCGCGACGGCGTTGCCGATCGCGGTGGCCCGGGCCGGGTCCAGTGGACCGTCGGCCGCCAGGTCCCGCAGGGACTGCCCGTCGACCCACTCGCGCACCACGTACGCGCGGTCGGCCTCGTCGATCGCGTCGTAGACGCCGACCAGGTTGGGGTGGATGACCCGGCTGGCCGCGACGGCCGCCTGAAGCATTTCGGTGGCGGAGTCGCCGCCCGGGTAGCGCAGCACCACCGCGACGGGACGACGCAGGATGACGTCGACCCCGCGCCAGACCAGCCGACCCGCGCTGTCGTTGTTGATGTGCTCAACCAGCTCGTACCGCTCGGCGAGGACTTCACCGGCCGTGGGAGCACCGAAGGTCATGACCGGAGGAGCGCTTTCGTCCGCCTCCTGACCCTCGCCGACCTGGGTCACCCGTCCTCCCTCGGTGATCGTGTCGATCGATGGACCCGCACTGCTGGGCATGTGGCTTCCCGCTCTGCCGTTGAAGGAACCGGCCGACCGGTGTCGACGCGCAGCGTCGGCCCCTGCCGTACCCGTCGAGAGCGACCTTACCTGGGTTGCCCGTCTCCTCGACATGTCATCTTCCCGCCGTACCCGGCGGGTTCCCGGCAGTCGAAGAGCTCGTCCGGTTACGACCGTTGTCAGCCACGTTGCTGGCACATGTACTAGCTAATCTACGGCTTCACCGCAAGTGACCGACGCCGGGGCTGGGCTGGCGCGACCCCTCCCTACAACTGGCATGTTCCCACCGATCGGCCCGGCACGCTCGGCCGTACGGTTGGTTATCCACAGGCCGATGCGGTGGTTGACCGGCGAATCGCTGAGTTATCCACAGGTGGATCCCCAGCCTGGTGATCCGCGGTCACGGTCCGTGCGTGCAGAAACTTCTTGTGATCGGGTGCTGACGGTCAGCGACCCAGGCGGCGGCGGACCATGCCGACCACCTCGGTGATCTCACTGATCCGCAGCAGCATGGCCAGACCCAGGTACGTCCCGCCGATCACCGCCCCACCGATCACGAGCTGTACCACCGCTTCCAGTCGGCTGGGCGTGTCGTCACCGGGCAGCAGCTTCACCACCAGCAGGCCGACCAGTGCGGAACCGAGCGCCGCAACCGCGACCCGGCCGCCGGTGCGCATGATGCCGCCGAGGCCGATCCGACCGACGCGCGGTCGGAGCAGCCAGGCCGAGCCGATCGCAGCAGCCAGGTAGGACACCGCATTACCGATCATCATTCCGGCGCCGGCGAAGCTCGCCGAGAAGGCCACGAAGAGCACGATCTGCACCCCGATCCGGAGTGCCACCACCGGGATGTTGATCAGCGCCGGGGTGCGCGTGTCCGGCAGCGCGTAGAACGCGAAGGTGAAGAGTTGGCTGACCGCGAACGGGACCAGCGCGAGCGCCGCAGCGAGCAACACAACGGAGGTGGCCGTGGCGTTGTCCTCGGTGAAGGCGCCGACCCGGAACAACGTGAACGCGATCGGGGTGGCCAGGACGGCGTAGCAGACCGCAATTGGCGCGAGCACCGCCGTGACCGTCCGGGTGCCCCGGGACAGGTCGGCGGCGAGGTCGCCGTAGCGGCCGTCGGCCGCCGCCGCGCTCATCCGGGGCATCAGCGCGGTGATGATCGAGACGGCGATGATGCCGTGTGCCGTCATCAGCAGCAGGAAGACGTTGTTGTAGATCAGCGGGCCGGCAGCGTTCTCCTTACCGGCCCGGTTGAGCAGGTTGAACAGCACGATCAGGCCGACCTGGCTGACCGCGACGTAGCAGATCATCCACGCCCCGAGCCGGCCCAGCTCGCGCAGCCCGAGTGCGCGGAAGTCGAATCGCATCTTCCAGCGGAAGCCGACCTTGCGCAGCGCCGGCAGCAGGCCGGTCGCCTGGATGGCCACGCCGAGCAGGGTGCCCCCACCGATCAGGATGATCCGACCGGCCGTCATGTCCTCCGGCTGGACGATCTTCGCGCCGAAGATCGCGATGTAGAGGCCGGCGGTGCCGATCACGACAAGGTTGTTCAGGATCGGCGCCCACATCGGGGCGGCGAAGTGACCCCGGGTGTTGAGCACCGCGCTGATCAACGCGGAGAGGCCGGAGAAGAAGATCATCGGCAGCATCAGGTACGACAGGTGCCGGACCAGTCCGGAATACGCCTCGGTCGACTCACTGCTGCCGTACAACCAGGTCAACGGCCAGGCCAGGGCCACTGCCAGGAGGGCCGCCGCGCCGAGGGCGAGCACCGCGAGGGTGAGCAGCCGCTGCGCGTACGCCTGCCCGCCATCCGGGTCGATCTTGCGTCGGCGCACCAGCACCGGGATCAGCACGCTGGTGAGGACGCCGCCGAGCAGGAACTCGTAGACCATGCCGGGCAGGATCTGGGCGGTCGTGTACGCGTCGCCGACCAGCGCACCGCCGAGGGCCGCGCCGATCACCAGGTTGCGGAGGAAGCCGGTGCCGCGGCTGACCAGGCTGCCGACGGCCATCACCGCGCTGTTCGTCGCCGCGCTCGCCTCGCCCACCTGCTCCTGTGGTGGCGCGGTCGACTCCAGGGCCGGCTGGTTCAGCGGCTCGGCGGAGATGAAGGTGGCGCCGTCGCCCGGACGTCCGCCGGCCCCGGGCCCGCCGTCCGGCGTGGCGTTGGCGCTGCGGTAGAGCCCGCCGCTCATCTCCAGCCTCCCAGGGGTACGTCGAGCCGGACACCGACCCGCACGCCACAGACCATAGTCAACCCCCACCCGTTACCCGCGCCCGGCGGATCGGATCACACCCTGGCCCGATAAGCTGGCGATCCCATGTCCGAAGCTTCCGCTCCTCACGCCGCCGACCGCCGCGAACTCACCGCCGCGCAGCGCAACGCCGTCGCCGAACTGCTCCGGGTTTCCCCGGTCGCCGACGAGTTGGGCCGCCGCTTCGTCCGCGCCGGTCACGAGTTGCACCTGGTGGGCGGTTCGGTGCGGGATGCCCTGCTCGGCCGACTCGGGGACGACCTCGACTTCTGCACCGACGCGCACCCCGACGAGACGCTGCGGGTCCTCAAGGGCTGGGCCGAGTCGATCTGGGAGACCGGTCGGGAGTTCGGCACCATCGGCGCCCAGCGCGACGGCCTCCGGCTGGAGATCACCACGTTCCGCGCGGAGTCGTACGACCAGGTCAGCCGCAACCCGGTGGTGGTCTACGGCACCAGCCTCGACGAGGACCTGAAGCGGCGCGACTTCACCATCAACGCGATGGCGGTCAGCCTGCCGGAGCACCGGTTCACCGACCCGCACGGCGGGTTGGACGACATCTCGGCCAGGATGATCCGTACCCCGAGCACCCCTGGGGAGTCGTTCGGCGACGACCCGTTGCGGATGCTGCGGGCCGCCCGGTTCGCCGCCCAGTTGCGTTTCGCCGTGCACCCGGACGTGCACCGGGCGATGAGCGAGATGTCCGCCGACCTGGACCGGATCACCGCCGAGCGGATCCGCGACGAGTTCACGAAGCTGCTCTGCGGTGCCGACCCGATCACCGGGCTGCGGCTGCTGGTCGACACCGGGCTGGCCGAACGGTTCCTGCCTGAGCTGACCGGGTTGAAGCTGGAGATCGACGAGCACGCGCAGCACAAGGACGTCTACGAGCACACCCTGACGGTCGTCGAGAACGCGGTCTCCTACGAGGAGGAGGGCTGCGACTTCATCCTGCGGATGGCCGCCCTCATGCATGACGTGGGCAAGCCGGCGACGAAGGCTGCGGCCCCCGACGGTCGGGTCAGCTTCCACCATCACGAGGTGGTCGGCGCACGGCTGACCAAGGCCCGGATGAAGGCGATGCGCTACCCGAAGGAGGTCATCGCCAAGGTGACCGCGCTGGTCGCGCTGCACCTGCGCTTCTACGGGTACGGGCGGGGCGAGTGGACGGACTCGGCGGTGCGCCGGTATGTCGCCGACTCCGGTGACCTGCTGCCCCGGCTGCACAAGCTGACCCGCTCGGACTGCACGACCCGCAACCGGCGCAAGGCGGCCCAGCTCGCCGCCGACTACGACGCGCTGGAGGATCGGATCGCCCGGATCGCGGTCGAGGAGGACCTGGCCCGGGTCCGTCCCGACCTGGACGGCAACGCGATCATGGAGTTGCTCGGCGTACCCCCGGGGCCGGTGGTCGGGCGGGCCTGGAAGCACCTCAAGGAACAACGCCTTGAGCACGGCCCTCTGGACCGTGACGCCGCGGAGGTCGAGCTGCTGCGCTGGGCCCGCGCCGAGGGCCTCGTCGAGTAGCCCTCGCACCGAACCCGAGTGGAACTGACGGGCGCCGCCCCCGAACCGGGAGCGGCGCCCGTCTGCGTACGTCGTCAGCGGGTCTCGACGGCGGTCCCGTCCACGGCCGGGGCGCTCTTGCCGGCGGGGGTGCCGTTGCCGGCCGCAGACGCCGAGCCGAGCCGGGACAGCAGACCGGCCAGGTCGATCCCGGTCAGGTCGCTGCCGAGCTGAAGCCCCTGGGCCACGTTGCCGGCCACCGACTTCGTCAGCGACGACGCGCCGTCGGTGGAGATGACGGTCATCTTGTCGATCGCCCCGATCGGCGCGCTGGCCGCCTCGACCACCTGCGGCAGCACCTTGACCAGCAGGTCCAGCACCGCCGCCTCGCCGTAGGCGGCGAAAGCCTCGGCCTTGCGCGCCATCGCGTCCGCCTCGGCCTCACCCTTGGCCAGGATGGCCGCGGCCTCGGCCTGACCCTCCCGCTCCACGGCCTCGGCGATGGCGGAGCGCCGACGCTGCTCGGCCTCACCTTCCTTGGCGCCCTCGATCGCGTTCGCCTCGGCGAGCGCGGCACGCCGGGCCCGCTCGCCCTCACCGGTGAGCCGCGCCTGTTCGGCGGAGGCCTGCGCGGCCGCGATGACCGACTGCCGCTGTGCGTCCGCGTGCAGCACCGCCGCGGCGCGGGACGCCTCGGCCTCCTGCTCCACCTTGTACCGGGCCGCGTCGGCGGGCTTGCGCACCTCGGTGTCCAGTTGGCGCTGCTTGAGTTCGGCGTTGCGCTCGGCGACCTTCTGCTGCTCGGAGAGGATCGCCTGGTCCCGTTCGGCCTGGGCCAGCGGGCCGGCGGCGGCGGACTTCGCCTTCGCCGCGTCGATCTCGGCCTGGATGCCGGCCTGCTTGAGAGACAGGTTCCGGTTCGCCTCCGCGATGGCCTCTTCGGCGAGCAGCCGCTCCTGCTCGGCCTGCTGCCGGGCCCGTGCCTCGGCGATGGCCGCGTCCTTGAGCACCCGGGCGGCCTCGGGCCGGCCCAGGTCCTGCAGATAGGACCCTTCGGCTAGGATGTCCTGGAGTTGGAAGGTGTCCAGCACGAGGCCCTGGTTGGTCATCGAGTGCTCGGCCTCCTCGGCCACCGCGCTGGCGAACGCCGCCCGGTCCCGGATGACCTCCTCGACGGTGAGCCGGCCGACGATCGAGCGCAGCGCTCCGGCGAGCACCTCCCGGGTGAAGTTGTCGATCTCGTCCTGTTGGTGCAGGAACCGCTGGGCAGCGGCCCGGATCGCGTCCTCGGTGCCGCCGACCTTGACGATCGCCACGCCGTGCAGGTCGGCGCGGATGCCCTGCTTGCTCACCGCCCCCCGGATGCCGACGTCGATCCGTCGGCTGGACAGGTCGAGCGACTGGAGCTTCTGCACCACCGGCAGCACGAAGACCGAGGCACCGAGCACGACCTTCTGCCCGGAGTTGTCGGTCGAGCGCCCGCCGTCGGCGGTCTGGGTGGTGCGACCCTTGCGACCGGTGACGATGAACGCCTCGTTCGGTCCGGCCACCTTGATCCGGGAGAGCACGAAGAGCACCAGGATGAGCACGAGGAGGACCGCGCCACCGATGGCGATTAGCAGGGCCATATAAAGGAGTCCTGTCTACGAGGAAAGTCAGTAGGTTTCGACCTGCACGCTGGTCTCGCTGAGCGCCTGCACCACGAAGACCTGGGCGCCGACCGGTATCGGCTGGTCCGCACGGGCGCTGAGCTTGACCGGTTGACCGGCGAGACGAATTCGTACCTCGCCGTAGCCGTCAACCGGCACCGGGGTGACGACCAGGCCGAGCGCACCGACCAGGTCGTCGCGGGTGGGGGTGGGGTCGGTGCGCATGTTCCGCGCCGCCCGGCTGAGTCGGGACGCCAACCAGGCGGTGGGCACGGCCGCGAGCACGCCGCCGACCGCCGCGCCGACGACCATGCCGGGGGTACGCGCACCGAGCAGTTCGTTGACGATGGCCGCGCCGAACCCGAACGCCCCGGCGAAGCCGGCGACCGTCTCGACCGAGATCGGCCCGTCGACGTCGGCGTGCCCGAACTGGAACAGCTCGGTGCCGAGCAGGGCGAGCGCGAGCACACCGATGCCCGCCCCGCCGATGATCAGAAAGATGAGCGTCCCCATTGCCACGACCTGCACGGTATCGATGCCGCGCAACGGCCGACGGCCCAGCGGGACGCGGAAACGATCTCCCGGCCGGCCCGGCGGGCGGCGGTTCGCGGCGGCACCCACCGACCCGACGTGGCGTACGCGGATCAGTGGTGCCGGGGTAGGCGGCCACCGGCGCGGGTCGGGGACAATGGGCTCATGCGCTGGACCGTGCTCGACTCACCGATCGGTGAGTTCTCCGTGGCAAGCGACGGTGCGAGCGTCTGCGGTGCGCACTTCGGCCGGGTCGACGCGGCGGCGGACGATCCTGACCAGGAGGTGTCCCGGCAGGCCGTCGCCGAGCTGCGGGCGTACTTCGCTGGCGAGCTGACCGCGTTCACCGTGCCGGTGACCATCCCCCGTGGTTCGGATTTCGAGCGGGCGGTGTGGCGGGAGATGACCCTGATCCCCTACGGCGAGACGCTCACCTACGGCGAGGTGGCCCGTCGGGTCGGCGACTCCGGGGCGGCCCGGGCGGTGGGGGTGGCCTGCAACCGGAACCCGATCCCCGTCATCGTGCCGTGTCACCGCATCGTCGGTGCCGGTGGGCGGCTCGTCGGCTTCGGGGGCGGTCTGCCGCGCAAGGTGCACCTGCTGGAGTTGGAAGCCCGGGTGGCCCTGCAGCGGGCGTGGTCCTGACCGGTCCGCCGAATCGAACCAGATCGTGGTTTGTCGGCCGATCGGTCGATGTGGACGGCCGACCGTAGGCGTGATGATCGGGGATCACTCGACCGACTCTTGCGGGGGAACAATGACCGAGAAGCAGGACAAGACTGTCGACCGGCGCCGGCTGCTGCGCCGTGCCGGCGCCGTCGCGGCTGGCGTCGCCGGAACCACCGTGGTGGGTGCCGCTGCAGCCACGCCCGCTCAGGCCGCGCCCGGCGACCCGCTGATCCTGGGCACCGGCAACCTTGCCGGCACCCACACCACGGCGTTGGTCAGCAACGGGACTGGTGTCACCCTGCAGCTGACGAGCACGAGCAAGACCACCGCCCCCGACGGTCGTACGGTGCTGGCCCGGCCGGCGCTGCAGCTGACGCCGATCGGCGATGTCCTGCACCCCGACTCGCCCGGCGGCTCGATCGGTATGGACAGCGACAGCAACCTCCAGGTGGTCGCCGAGTACGGCGGCAGCACGCACCTGGAGTACGTGCACACGACCGGCAACTCGAACAACATCGTGCCGATCACGCCGCAGCGGGTCATCGACACCCGTTCGGCCGGGTCGCGCACCCGGATCCTCAACGCCTCGTCGACCACCCTGGACGGCTCGGGGCGGCTGCGCGACGGCCAGACCATCCACGTCGACCTGAGCGACTTCGCCTTCTTCAGCGACGCCCTCTTCGGCAACCTCACCGTGACGACCGCAGTCGCGTCGGGCTTCGTGCAGATCTTCCCGTACCGCAGCCCGCGCCCGGCGAACTTCTCGACGATCAACTACCTGACCAACCAGGTGATCTCGAACTCGTTCATGTCGGGTGTCGGCTATGACCCGGACTCCGAGTCGCCTCTCACTGACGTCATCTCCGTCTACGCTGCCCGGACCACCCACATCATTATCGACGTGGTGGCGTTCGTGATCGGCGTCGGTGCGGTCAACGAGGATATCCTGCCGTTCTCCGCTGGCGCGACGGCGCGTGGCGCCGAGTCGCCGGAGCAGCGCCGGGCGAAGCGGGCCGTGGCGGCCAAGCAGGGGACGCCGAGCTGGAAGTGAGCTGGTCGTCGTACCCCACGGCGATGTAGTGAACGGGGCGAGGGCCGGGTCCGAAAGGACCCGGCCCTCGGCCGTACTGCTGCTTCAGCGGGTCAGCGCGCGACCTCGCCGGCGATGAACTCCTCGACGGCCTGGTGGGCGTCGTGGTCGGCGTACTGCACCGGCGGGGACTTCATGAAGTACGACGAGGCCGACAGGATCGGGCCGCCGATCTTCCGGTCCAGCGCGATCTTCGCGGCCCGGACGGCGTCGATGATGACGCCGGCCGAGTTCGGAGAGTCCCACACCTCGAGCTTGAGCTCGGCGTTGAGCGGGGTGTCACCGAACGAGCGACCCTCCAGGCGGATGTACGCCCACTTGCGGTCGTCCAGCCACGGCACGTGGTCCGACGGGCCGATGTGCACGTCGCTCTTGCTCATCTCGTGCGGGATCTGCGAGGTGACCGACTGGGTCTTCGAGATCTTCTTCGAGACCAGCCGCTTGCGCTCCAGCATGTTCATGAAGTCCATGTTGCCGCCGAAGTTGAGCTGGTACGTGCGCAGCAGCTCGACGCCGCGGTCCTCGAAGAGCTTCGCGAGTGCGCGGTGCACGATGGTGGCGCCGACCTGGCTCTTGATGTCGTCACCGACGATCGGCAGGCCAGCATCGGTGAACTTCTGGGCCCACTCCGGGTCGGAGGCGATGAAGACCGGCAGGGCGTTGACGAACGCGCAGCCGGCGTCGATCGCGGCCTGGGCGTAGAACTTGGCGGCCTGCTCGGAGCCGACCGGGAGGTAGCAGACGACGACGTCGACCTGCGCGTCACGCAGAGCCTGCGCCACGTCGACGGGGGTGGCGTCGGACTCCTCGACGATCTCGCGGTAGTACTCGCCCAGACCGTCGAAGGTCGGACCGCGCTGCACGCTGATGCCGGTCGGCGGCACGTCGCAGAGCTTGATGGTGTTGTTCTCGCTGGCGACGATCGCCTCCGCGAGGTCCATGCCCACCTTCTTGGCGTCCACGTCGAACGCCGCGACGAACTCCACAGCGTTGACGTGGTAGTCGCCGAAGGCGACGTGCATGAGACCCGGGACGCGGTCGTTCGGGTTGGCGTTCCGGTAGTACTCGACGCCCTGAACCAGGGACGAGGCGCAGTTACCCACACCGACGATGGCGACGCGGACGGAGCCCATAGCGTCTGCCTCCTTCTTTTCTGTCACGGCCGCTCATTCCTGGTCTCTCCAGGCGGAGGCGGGCTGTTGTCTTCTCGTCGGCCGCCGGCTGTCCCGATGTTCGGGACCGTCGGGGCTCGGCCGGAGCGCTCGTTGGCGATGAGCTCCTCCAGCCAGCGGACCTCGCGCTCACAGGCATCAAGGCCGTGGCGCTGCAGTTCCAGCGTGTAAGCGTCGAGGCGCTCGGCCGCCCGGCCCAGCACGTCGCGAAGCCCTTCGCGACGCTCCTCGATCTTGCGGCGGCGACCCTCCAGAATGCGCAGGCGGGTCGCCTGGTCGGTCCGGGCGAAGAACGCGAAGTGCACCCCGAAGCCCGTGTCGTCGTACGTCTCGGGCCCGGCCTGTGCGATCAGCTGGGCGAAGCGTTCCTTGCCCTCCGCGGTGATTTTGTAGACCACCCGACCTCGTCGGCTGGTCAGCGCGGGGACCTCCTCGGCAGTGGCGGGCGTCTCATCAGCTTCGGTGATCCATCCCGCCGCCTGCAGCCTGCGTAGCGTGGGATAGAGCGAGCCGTAGCTGATCGCCGCCCGGATCGCGCCGAGTTTGGCGGTCAGCTCCTTGCGCAGCTCATAGCCGTGCATCGGAGACTCCTGCAGGAGGCCGAGGATGGCGAACTCAAGCACTGGCCACCCTCTCTTTACCCTCCGGCGTGGAGCGGTAACCGCCGCGATGTATCGGACCGATACATCGCACGTTAGCGGGTCACGCGTGCCAGGGCAAACCCCCGCTCCGAGACGGTGTCGTCACGGATTGTGAGCGTGGTCGCCTGCTCGGGCCGGACCGCGTACCCTTCTTCGCATGCGTACGCAGCGCCAGGTCGTCGACTACTCGCTTCAGAAGCGAGCAGTGCTGCGTGAGCTCCTGGCCGGCCGGGTTGGCACGTACGACGTGTGCGACGCATCGCCGTACCTGAAGAACGCCGCCCGGTTCCACGGTGAGCCGACCGACCGGCGCTGCCCGATCTGTCGCAGCGAGAACTTGACTCTCGTCCACTACATTTACGGTGACGAGCTCAAGCAGTCCGCCGGGCAGGCCCGGACACTGACCGAGTTGCCTGTCCTGGCGATGACGCTGCGTGAGTTCCAGGTCTTCGTGGTGGAGGTGTGCCTCGGTTGTGACTGGAACCATCTGGTCGAGCAGTACCTGCTCGGCCGGGACGGTCTGGCCGGCGACAGCGACGGCGCCGGCGAGCAGGACGTGGCGGCCGCCGAAGGTGCGGGTCGGCGGAGGCGAGAGGCGCAACGGTGATCACAGCTGGTTGGACCGGCCCCGGGGCCGTAGACGAAACCCGGGACGGTCAACCGCTCGTTGGTCCGATTAGCCCTATTAATGCGGCAAGTCCCCCGGTGAAACGGCACCCCCGTGCCGGTCTCCCGGGTGAAGCAACTCACGGCAACCCGGTGGCGGCGCAGTCGCGCCCCACCGCGACCGGCAGGGTGTGAGGAATGAACTCGTACGGCGATCCCAGTTCTGCGCGTGGACGGGCCCAGCACTCGGGCCCCGAGGGCGACCCCGGGCCGGTCGCGGACAACGCGTACCGCCGCCCCGGCGGTGACTCCCGCGGGAATGGCTGGTCGGCCCCGGAGGGTGGCACGGCGACCCCGGGCCGCGCTTCGGTGACCCCACGGGCCGCCGGTGGGCGGGCCACGGTGGGCGGATCGGCCTCGGTGCCGCCGCGCGGCGCTGCTGCGGCCGGTTCCGCCTCGGTGGGTTCGGCAACCCCCGGCCGCGCTGGGCGGGCGTCGGTGCCGGTGTCGCCGGCACCGGGTGTGGCCGCCGGACGCGCCGGTGCGGGCCGGGCCTCGGTGCCCGTGTCCCCTGCGCCGGGCGCCCCGGCAGGCCGAGCCGTGGTCGGCGCCGCCGCCGTCGGTGCCGCCCCGGCGGGCCGGGCCAGTGTCGGTTCCGCGTCGGTTGGTGGCCGTGCCGCCGTCGCCCGGGCGAGCGTCTCGCCGGTCTCCGGTGGGCCGGGCGGTCCTGGTGGACCGAACGGTCCGGGCCGGGGCGGCCGTGGTGCGGGTGACCCGGGCGCCGCCCGACGGGCGAAGAAGCGCAAGCGGATGAACCTGCTGATCGCCGGTGTCGCGGTCTTCATCATGCTCGCCGGTGCCGGTGTGGTCGGGTTCACCTACTACTCGACCAACGTGGTCATGCCCGACGAGATGCCGCTGCCCCTGTCCACCACTGTGTACGCCAAGGACGGCAAGACCCAGTTGGCCAAGCTGGGCAGCGAGAACCGCAGCTTCGTCACCATCAACCAGATCCCGTTGCACGTGCAGCACGCGGTGGCGGCGGCCGAGGACCGCAACTTCTACCGGCACTCCGGCGTCGACTACAAGGGCATCGTCCGAGCCGCGTGGAACAACGTCTCCGGCGGTGACAAGCAGGGCGCCTCGACGATCACCCAGCAGTACGCGCGCAACGCGTTCGAGAACCTCCAGGACGACACGTACGGCCGGAAGGTGAAGGAGGCAATCCTCGCCTCCAAGCTGAACGAGAAGTACGACAAGCCGCAGATCATGCAGCACTACCTCAACGTGATCTACTTCGGGCGCGGTGCCTACGGCATCGAGGCCGCGGCACTGACGTACTTCGGCCATTCGGCGAAGGACCTGACCGTGGGCGAGGGTGCGGTGCTGGCGGCGGTCATCAAGCAGCCGCAGCCGAGCGAGACCCACGGGGGGTTCGACCCCGCGGTCAACCCGACGGACGCCAGGTCACGGTGGGACTACGTGATCGCCGGCATGAAGAAGGAGGGCTGGCTGGACGCCCCCGGGCAGCCCGCTTCGCCGACCGAGTATCCGAAGGTGCAGGCGCCGAAGAAGGGCGGGAACGGGTTCGGTGTCGACAGCCCGCGCGGCAACGTCATCAACTACGTCCGCCAGGAGATGGACGCGATGGGCCTCTGCTCCGACACCGGCGCGGAGGGCAAGACGAGCTGCGTGGACGCGCTGCGCGACGGCGGCTACCGGATCACCACCACCATCGACCACAAGCTGCAGACCGCCGCTGAGAACACCGCCATGCAGTCCAAGAAGGGTTCCGAGCTCAACGACCAGCCGAAGAACCTGATGGCGGCGGTGGTGTCGATCGACCCGTCGAAGGGTCGCGTGCTCGCCTACTACGGCGGTGACAGCGGCGCCGACTTCGACTACGCCGGCAAGAACACCGACAAGAACGGTGACCTGACCGGTGGACACCAGCCGGGCTCGTCGATGAAGGTGTACACCCTGGCCGCCGCGATCGAGGCGGGCATCTCGGTCAAGTCGCACTGGGACCCCACGCCCTACAAGCCCAAGGGCTCCCGGGACACGATCGGTAACGCCGGCCGCACCAACCTCAAGTGCGGCAAGTACTGCACCCTCGAAGAGTCGACGGTCCAGTCGTACAACGTGCCCTTCTACTGGGTCGCCGACACGATCGGCGCCGACAAGGTCGTCGACATGGCCCGGAAGGCCGGCGTGACCACCATGTGGGGCGTCGACCCGCCGCAGGCCTTCGACCTGTCGAAGAAGGGGCCGAAACCGTTCGACAACTACACCGGTTTCGGCAAGTACCCGATCACCGTGTTCGATCACGCCAACGCCATGGCCACGTTCGCCAACGACGGCAAGTACATCAAGGCCCACTTTGTCCTGAAGGTGGAGCAGCAGGACAAGGACAGCGGCAAGTGGAAGGTCGTCGGCAGCGAGCGCATCAAGCCGGAGCAGCGGATCCCCAAGAAGATCACCGACGAGGTCACCGGCGTTCTGAAGCAGATCCCTCGCCCCAACAACATCTCCCTGGAGAACGGCCGCCAGGCCGCCGCCAAGACCGGCACCTGGGAGTACGACGACAAGGACAACTCGCACGCCTGGACGGTCGGCTACACCCCGCAGAACGCCACAGCGGTGTGGGTGGGCAGTCGGGACCCGAGCAAGCCGCAGATCAAGCTCACCGGCGGCAAGGACATTGGTGGTTCGACGCTCCCCGGCCCGATCTGGGAGAAGTTCATGAACACCGCACTCAAGGGCCTGGAGGAGATTTCCCTGCCCAGCGTCACCGGCGAGGGTGACGTCACCAAGGGCAACGGCAAGGAGCCGGTGGCGCTGCCGACCATCCCGGGTCTGCCGGGCGGCCCGACCTGTGATCCGCTGACCGACCCGTTCTGCCCGCGTGTCGGCGGCACCCCGGGCGGCAACCCCGGGGGTAACCCGGGCGGCAACCCCGGAGGCAACCCGGGCGGCAACCCCGGTGGCGGCGGTGGCGGCGGTGGCGGACTACTGCCCGGCCTACCACCCGAGCGAAACTGACCCGCACCGCTTCATGACGCCGCCGCCGGCCGGACGACCTGTCCCGGCCGGCGGCGGCGTTTTCATACCCGGATCTCCGCGCCGGGACGGGACGGACACCCCCGTCGTACGGCAGGATGCCTCTTCATGAGCACCCAGTCGACGCCCGGCATCGACGACGCCGGTACCACCGACCACCCGTCCCGCTCCGACGGGTTCGTCCGCGGCATGTCCAGCGCGATCGGCGGCCCGCTGGGCGACCACGCGACCGCACTGGACCGGCCGGCAGGCCAGGAACGTCGCTTCTGGACCGCGGTCCGGATCGTGCTGGCGCTGGCGTGTCTCACGCTCGCGCTGCACTGGGTGCAGAAGTCCCCCTGCCAGGACGGCGCCTGGCAGAACAACGTCCAGTACACCCGGTTCTGCTACACCGACGTCCTCGCCCTCTACTACGCCGAAGGGCTCAACGAGGGCAAGGTGCCCTACCGTGACCACCCGGTCGAGTACCCGGTGCTGACCGGCTACTTCATGGGGGCGCTGGGCCTGCCGGTGCACGCGATCGGCGAGGACGACCCGAGCATCAACCAGGCCCAGTGGTTCTACAACCTCAACGCGTTGGTGCTGGGCGCCCTCGCGGTGGCCACCGTGGCGGTGATCCTGGCCCTGCGCCGCCGACGACCCTGGGACGCCGCGTTGTTCGCGCTGGCCCCGGCGCTGCTGCTCACGGCCACCGTCAACTGGGACCTGCTCGCCATCGGGCTGGCCGCCTTCGGTCTGCTGGCCTGGGCTCGGAAACGACCAGCCGTGGCCGGCGTGCTGCTGGGGCTCGCCGGTGCGGCGAAGCTGTGGCCGCTGTTCCTGCTCGGGCCGCTCCTCGTCCTGGCGCTGCGGGCCGCCCGGATCCGCGCCGCGCTCATCACCACCGGCACGGCGATCGCGGCTTTGGTGCTGGTGAACCTGCCGACCGCCCGGGCATACCCGGAGAACTGGGACCGGTTCTTCGAGCTGAACACCACCCGGCCCATCGACTGGGGCACGCTCTGGTACATCGGCCGCTACCTGGACGGCAAGGTCGGCAACGACCCCGGCCAACTCGGGCCGTTCGAGTGGCTGAACGCCAACATCCCCGCCCTCAACACCATCTCGTATGCGCTGTTCGGGTTGGCCTGTCTCGGTGTGGCCGCGCTGACGCTGCGGGCACCGCGTCGCCCGCGGCTGGCGCAGGTCGCCTTCCTGGTGGTCGCCGCGTTCCTCATCTTCAGCAAGGTCTGGTCTCAGCAGTTCGTGCTGTGGCTGCTGCCGCTGGTGGTGCTGGCCCGACCCAAGTGGGGTGCCTTCCTGGCCTGGCAGATCGCCGAGGTCTGCTACTTCGTCGCCTTCTACGGAGAGCTGCTCGGGGCGGCGACCAGCCGTCCGGTCTTTCCGGAGGGGGTGTTCGTGCTGGCCTCGACGTTCCGGCTGGCCACCGTGGTGGTGCTCTGCGTGCTGGTCGTCCAGGAGATCCTGCACCCCGAGCGGGATGCGGTCCGGGCGACCTATCCGGACGACCCAGACGGTGGTGTCCTCGACGGCGCACAGGATGTGTCATGGCGGGACCGCTGGCAGCGCTTGCGGGCGGCGGCCACGCGGTCGGGCCGCCGCCTGACCCGGCGGTTCAGAGTCGGTAGACCACGGCTCCGTCGATCTCCTGTCGGCTGATGCCCAGCGATTCCACCGGCGCGTCGATGGTGATCTCCCACGGAGTGCCCACCACCTGCCCGCGCAGCAAAACCACGGAGCGGACCCCGAGCGTGCGCAGGTAGTCGACGCTGGTCTGGTCGGGGAACGACTGGCTCACCCGACGGACGTCGTCGAGCTGGCGCGGAGTGAAGCCGCTGCCGCCATTGACCACGTCGGGGAAACCGCTCGTCGACCACAGCATCACGTGCTGGTCCAGGCTCTGGTTGCTCGGCAGCACCAGCAGCGGCCCCTCGGCGGAACGCATCGCTGCCGGCTGGGTCGGCACCACCGGATGCGGCGTGGTGTTCAGGCCCTCGACGGCGACCAGCAGCAGCGGCAGCAGGGTGGCCGTCCGCAGCCACGGCCCCGGCCACGACGGGATCCGCTGCGCGGTCAACTCACGGACCCGGTCGGTGAGCGCGGTGACCGCGCCCGCCGCGAGCAGACCCAGCAGTAGCGTGGTCCACAACATCAACCGACCGGGGGTACGCAGTCCGTTCCAGCCCGGCAGGTGCTCGAAGAGCGGCACGTAGGTGAAGGTGCCGTCGAAGAAACGGGTGCCCATCGCGAAGGCCATCGTCCCCAGCACTCCGGCGAGCAGCAGCAGTCGGTGCCGCAGCCGCCAGACCGAGAAGAACAGCCCACCCGCGGCCAGCGCGTAGAGCACGAACCCGGGCAGCAGGGTCATCTCCGGGTGCCACGGCAGCGCCGCGCGTGCCCCCTCGTGCAACCCACCCCAGATCCGCGACTCAGCCGGTGCCGTCACGAAACCCGACGCCGGCGGCGAGAAGATGCTGATGTCGTCGATGGTCCGCTCGGCGTACGGGTGCAGCTCGGTCACCTTGAAGAACGGGAACGCCATCAGCAGACCCACACCGGCGAAGAACAACCCGCCGAGCAGGTCCGCGAGGAACAACCGGCGACCGAAGGGCGCGGCCTGGCCGGTGCGCAGCCGCCGCGCGTAGTAGAGGACGGCGGTGACGATCACCGCGCAGGCCAGGAAGTACGCGAACGGCAACCCGATACCGAAACCGAGGCTGAGCTGCCAGGCCGCCACCAGCCAACCGGCGTAGACCCATCCGTCGTGTCGGCGCTCGGGCCGGTAACCGTGCCGCAGTGACCAGCCGTGCCCGCGGGCCAACATCGCCAGCGCCAACGGAATCCCGCCGTTGGAGAGCACGTGCAGGTGCCCGGCCTGGGCCAGCAGCCACGGCGCGTACGCGTAACTGACGCCGGCGACGGCGGCGCCGATTCGGCCAGCCCCGAGCTGCCGGGCCAGCGCGTACGCCCCGAGCGTGGCGAGCGCGTGCGCCAGCACGAACATGATGTTGTAGCGCAGCACAGCGTCCTCGGGGCCGCTGCCGAGCATCCCGGCGGGGGCGTACCCGAGCAGGGTGTCGGAGAACGCGAAACTCCACAGCTCGGGGAAGAACGTGTTGGACTGCCACAGGCGCGCCGGTTCAGCCAGCAGGATGTGCCCGGACCAGGCCATCTGCCAGGCCTGCAGGCTCGGGTCCCAGTAGTCCTGCGGGAGCGTGTAGCGGGGATAGCGCAACGTCGGCCACGTCATCAGCACAGCCAGTGCCAACGCGCCGAGGGTGGCCAGGGTCCACTCGTGGATCAGGAACCGGCCGACGGCTCCGCCCGCCCGGGTGACGATGGAAGGCCGCGGCTCCGGAGCGGAGGCGAACGCCTCCCAACGATCGGGGTCGTCCGGCTTGGCCTCATCGGTCTTGGTGTCACCGTCGGGCTTTGCCTGGCCGCCGGTCCTGCCCGCTCGCCTGCCCCTACTCCACCACCTGCCCTTGCCCGCTCCTGTGCCCTTGACCGGGACGTCTTCCGAGCCGCCGTCCGTGCCGTCCTTGGCCGGGGCGCCGTCTTTGCCCGCGTTGGTCGTGCTGTCGGCCTTGGCGGTGCTGTCGGCCTTGGCGGTATCGCCGTCCTTGGTCGTGCTGTCGGCCTTGGCGGTGCCGTCCTTGGCCGGGCTGCCGTCCTTGGCGGTGCCGTCCTTGGCGCTGCCGTCGCTGGTTGCGGTGCCACCCTCGGTGCCGCCCGTGGCCGCGCTGCCCTTCCGGCCGTCGCCCTCACCGGTGGCGGCGTCCCCGGCGGTTTCCTCCTTGGCGCCGCCACCCTTCGAGGGCTGCGGGTCGCCGCTCGTGGTGGCTCCGGTCGTGCCGCCGTCGCTCGACCGCGGCTGGTCGGCGACGGCCCCCGCGCTCGGCGCGGTGGTCTCGGCGGTCGGCGCGGAAGCCTTGCCGGAGGCGTCGGAGGTGCGAGCCGGCTGGGCCGGGGTGCCCGAGGCGGAGGCGGATCGGGTCTCGGCGTCCGTGCCGGTGGGGGTGGGCCGGGCCTTCCCGGTCCCGGGCTGTCCGGTCGTCATGCTGCCGGGCTCGCCGTCCCGAGCTGCTGGCGGAGGAAACCGATGTCCGCTGTCTGGCCCTCCACGCCGCCCGGTGTCTCGACGACCACCGGGGCCCCGGCGGCCCGGATCACCGCGACGACCAGCTCCGGGTCGATCGTGCCCCCGCCCAGGTTGTCGTGGCGGTCCTGGCCCGAATTGAACGCGCCCTTGGAGTTGTTGGCGTGCACCAGGTCGATCCTTCCGGTGATCGCCTTGACCCGGTCGACGAGGCCGAGCAGATCCTCGCCGCCCGCGTACGCGTGGCAGGTGTCCAGGCAGAAGCCGACCTCGTAGTCGCCGATGGCGTCCCAGAGTCGGGCGAGCGCGTCGAGTCGCCGGGCGCACGCGTTGTCGCCGCCGGCCGTGTTCTCGATCAGGACCGGCACGCCGAAGCCGCCGGAGTCGGCCGCGTACGCGAAGGTCTTGCGCCAGTTGTCGAAGCCGACGGCCAGATCGTCCCCGGCGTTGACGTGTCCACCGTGGACGATCAGGCCTTTGGCGCCGATGGCGGTGGCCGCGTTGGCGTGCCCGAGCAGCAGCTTTCGGCTGGGAATCCGGATGCGGTTGTTGAGGGTGGCCACGTTGATGACGTACGGCGCGTGCACGTACAGGTCAACCTCGGCCGTGCGCAGCTGCTCGGCGTCCTCCCGGGGCTTGGGTGCCTTCCATCCCTGTGGGTCGGCGAGGAAGAACTGCACGGTGTCGGCGGACCGGGCGGCCGCCTCCGCCAGCGGGTCGGTCGAATCGACGTGGGCTCCGATACGCATGCGAGCGAGCCTACGTCGCGACCCCGACTGGCGGGGTGACGGCCGGGGCGGTGTCGCGTGCGGTCGCGTCACCGGACGGACCGACGATCGTTGATGGAATTGAACCGGCGACCAGCACCCGGTGCCGCCAGCGACGCAAGCCCGCAGATGGCGACCGGAGGTCGACGGCCGACAGCGAGGTCACCTCCGCCGTGCGGCCCGGCGTGGCGGAGGGGACCCTTCGCACAGCGATCGCCCACCGATGAAGAATCTCGGCAATTTGTGCTTTTTCCTCCGACAAGGTACGAGTGCCGTTGTATCGTCAGGTAACAACACGATAAAGCTCCGCGGGGCGTCTTCGGTCCAACCTCATCGGTGTGGTCGTTCCTCCCCAGGTCCCACCCAAGGAATGCGGACCAGACGCCCCGCGGCCTCGTAGACGGGGGTCCACCATCGGCCGGATGACGGTCGAATGGGGGCCCCCGTCGGTCTGTCCGGGCGCTGACCCGACCACCCCGGGCATGATCGTTCGGACCGGGTATCCTGGTCAGGTTGTCCGCGTCCGGTCGGGTTCCCCTGGCATGTGCGGGCAGCGACACAAGACCTCCTGCCACGGAAGGACCGTGGCCGCTTAGCCCACAGGAGGTGAGCACGTCTTGCGTCACTACGAACTAATGGTCATCCTCGACTCCAGCCTCGAGGAGCGCACCGTCGCACCGTCGCTCGACACGTACCTGAACGTGATTCGGACCGCGGGTGGCTCGGTTGAGAAGACCGACGTGTGGGGCCGCCGGCGCCTCGCGTACGAGATCAACAAAAAGGCCGAAGGCATCTACGCCGTCATCGACCTGCAGGCCACGCCTGCTGCGGTGGCCGAGCTGGACCGTCAGCTCCGGCTCAACGAGTCCGTGCTGCGCACCAAGGTCATCCGACCGGAAATGCGCTAGAGCATCCAACCCCGGTTCGTCCGGATCAGCCTCCGCGACTCTGTCGTACGGCTCTGCGAGCCTGTACGACGAGACGCTGAGTGCGCGAGGAGATGGTCATGGCAGGAGACACCACCATCACGGTCATCGGCAATCTGACCGATGACCCCGAGTTGCGGTTCACCCCCTCCGGGGCTGCGGTCGCCAAGTTCCGAGTCGCTTCGACGCCCCGTTTCATGGACAAGGCGTCGAACGAATGGAAGGACGGCGAGCCGCTGTTCCTCGCATGCACCGTCTGGCGGCAGGCCGCCGAGCACGTCGCCGAGTCGCTGCAGCGCGGCGCTCGGGTGATCGTGTCGGGCCGGCTGCGTCAGCGGTCGTACGAGACCCGCGAGGGTGAGAAGCGCACTGTCATCGAGCTTGAGGTCGACGAGATCGGCCCGTCGCTGCGCTACGCCACGGCGAAGGTGCAGAAGATGTCCCGCTCCGGCGGCGGTGGCGGCGGCTTCGGTGGCGGCGGTGGCGGTGGCAACCAGGGTGGCGGCGGAGGCAACTTCGACGACCCCTGGGCTTCGGCTGCTCCCTCTCCCTCTCCCGCGCGTGCCGGTTCGGGCACCAATTTTGACGAGGAGCCACCGTTCTAATCGGCGCCTAGCGCTCGCGATCGCAAACCAGGAGCACGTGCAACGGCCAAGGCTGCGGCACTGCGCAAGCCCAAGAAGAAGGTGAACCCGCTCGACAAGGACGGGATCGCCTACATCGATTACAAGGACACCGCGCTGCTGCGCAAGTTCATCTCCGATCGCGGCAAGATCCGCGCTCGTCGGGTGACCGGCGTGACCTCGCAGCAGCAGCGGCAGATCGCCCGTGCGGTCAAGAACGCCCGTGAGATGGCGCTCCTGCCGTACACGGCCACCACCCGCTGAGAGGAGGCACCGATATGAAGATCATCCTGACTCAGGAAGTGTCCGGCCTCGGTGCCCCGGGCGACATCGTCGAGGTTAAGGACGGCTTCGGCCGTAACTACCTGCTGCCGCAGGGCTTCGCGATCGCCTGGACCAAGGGCGCGGAAAAGCAGGTCACGGTCATCAAGCGGGCCCGTGGGGCCCGCGAGATCCGCGACCTCGACCACGCCAACGAGGTCAAGGCTCAGCTCGAGGGTCTCAAGGTCAACATGAAGGTCCGCGCCGGCGACGGCGGACGGCTCTTCGGCTCGGTCACTCCGGCCGAGATCGTCGACGCCGTCAAGGCGGCCAGCGGCCCGGTCCTCGACCGGCGTCGGCTGGAGGTGCCCGGTCACATCAAGTCGACCGGCACCTACCCGGTGAAGATCAAGCTGCACCCCGAGGTGACCGCGTCGTTCAACCTGAACGTCGTTCAGGGCTGACGTCCGCAACACCACCACGAAGGCCCGCACCGAGCGATCGGTGCGGGCCTTCGTGCGTACGTCATCTGAGCCCGACGAGGCCCCGGTCGGTGCCCCCTGACCTGCCGGGCAGGTCAGGCGGACGCCCGGTTGGTGCCGCCCTCCCTCGCAGGGCAGGTCACCCGATCGGCTGGCCGGTCACCGCGCTGATCAACACCGTGGAGAGGCCGCCGCCCACCACCGCCGCGGCGAGCGCGATGGTCGCCGAGCGCCACGTCGTACCCACCCGACGCAGCAGCGCTGCCACCACCAGACTGCTCACCAGCGCCAGACCGAAGCGCGGCGAGCCCGCGAGCAGCGACTCCAACGCGCGCGACCGGGCCGATTCGCAGCCACCCCCGCTGATGTCCGTCACACAACCAGCCGGCGCCTGGCTGTCCAACGTCAACAACCAAACGAAGATCAGCATCGCCGGCACCAGGTAACAGGCCGCAGTGAACAGCAATGGCCGGAAGGGCCCGCCCGGATCCGGGTCGAGCAGATCGTCCTCCAGGCGCCGCGAGAAGGCACCGCTGGCCGCCGACTCGACCCGCTGACGCACCGACGCCGCCCCGACCGCAGGCCGGTCCGGCCGACGCCGTGGTGCTCCGCCACGCGGCACCGGCGCACTGCGCGGTCGCGGAGCGGTGTAACCCACCACCGGGGACCTGGGCGCCGACGTCGCCGGATCCATCCACCGGGGGTCGTCATCGGCCAGCCGCGTGCCGGGCCAGAACCCGTCGTCCCGTGCCGGCCAACCCTCCGCGGCCACGGACCGGTCCGAGCGCGGCGGCAGCGTACGGTCCCACTGGTCGTCCTCGATCGCGGACCGCTCCCACTGGCCGGTGCGGTCGGACCGCTGCCAGCCACCGACGCTCTCCACAGCCGACCACTGCCCGCTCAGATCCGTGACGTCCGCCCCGGCGGCCGGCGGCCACGCGTGCACGCCCGAGGCATCCCAGGGATCCACAGCGGGCGGGTACGACGGCTCGGGCTCAGCCACCCGGTCGGACCCGCGCACCCACGGGTCGGCCGCCGGACGGGACCAGGAATCCTCCGCCGCACGGCGGCTACGCCGGGTGGGGCGGCTCACGTCCGGTTCAGGGGCGGGCTCGCTCGGGGCGGACTCCAGATCCCCGCCCGACCAGATCACCTGAGGACGGCCGGCGGGGGCGCGGCGGGGGCGACGGTCCTGGATCGCACCGGAGACCGGCTCGTCCTCCCCGGCGTCGGCGCGTCGACGGCCGGCGTACCCCTGGTCCTGCGGGCGGTCGAGCGTCCACTCCCGAGTGTGGTCGGAGTCCGGGCCGGCACCGATCGCCGCCTGTTCGCGCCAACCCGCCTCGCTGCGCCGACCTCGGCCGCTCGGCGCCTCGGCCGAGCGTCGGCCGGCAGCGGAGGTGGGCCGCTCGCGTTCGTCCTCGTCCGGTGCAGCGTGACGCCCGCCGCCGTCAGCGTGCCGGACACCCGACTCCAACGCCCACCGGGGCAGGTAGGCGTCGACGGGCTCGTCCTGGCCCCGGTCCAGTGCACGCCGCCGACTGGAGGTGCGGTATCGCCCATCCTCGTCGTACGGATCGACCGGAACGGACGCCGCGCGTTCGCCCCACGAGGCGGTCGGCTGGCGCTCGCGCGGGCTGCCATCCCCGCGTCCCCAGTCCCGGTAACTCACGGCCGGAGTGTGACCCTTCTGAACCGAAAGCGGAATCCGCTGTCCAGGTGTAGCCGTTCGCTGGAGATAGTACGGGACGATCGTGTCACAGGCCCGACCGAAATATCTTCCTCCACAGGCTGGGGAGCATGTTTCCGCAGGTCAACGAGTTATGGCGAAGAATTCCCCAACAGTTTTCCACAGGCTGTGCACACGCCGCGCACATGCTGTCCCCCGGCATCCACAGGTTGTCCCAAGGCTCGTCCACCGGCGTTGTTGAGTCTCTGACCTCGGGGTCCGTATGGTTGGCCCTCGACCGCCGGCGCGATGGCCCCCGATCGACCGGCCCGGTCGGACGGAAGTGTCGCACCCCAGCGGTAGAGCTGGAATCAGATCCGGCGCAGTGGAGGGGGGACCCGTGTCGGTCACCGACGACATGCGGGCAGAGTCACGCTCCGGCGGAGGCCAGCCACCTGCGCCGCGGGACGGCCATTTCGACAAGACTCCGCCCCAGGACGTTGCCGCCGAGCAGTGCGTCCTCGGCGGCATGCTGCTCTCCAAGGACGCCATCGCCGACGTCGTCGAGATCCTCAAGACCAACGACTTCTACCGGCCGGTGCACGCCACCATCTTCGACATCATCCTGGACATCTACGGCCGGGGTGAGCCGGCCGACTCGATCACCGTCGCGGCGGCGCTCGCCGACTCCGGCGATCTCGTCCGCATCGGTGGCGCGCCCTACCTGCACACCCTCATCGCCAGCGTGCCCACCGCCGCGAACGCGGCCTACTACGCGCGGATCGTCAGCGAACGGGCGGTGCTGCGCCGTCTGGTCGAGGCCGGCACCAAGATCGTGCAGTTGGGCTACGGCACCGCCAGCGGCGGCAGCCGCGACGTGGACGACGTCGTGGACCTCGCCCAGCAGGCCGTCTACGACGTCACCGAACGCCGGGTCAGCGAGGACTTCGCGATCCTGGCCGACATGTTGCAGCCCACGCTGGACGAGATCGAGGCGGTGGGGGCGACCGGCGGCATGATGACCGGCGTGCCGACCGGCTTCAGCGACCTGGATCGACTGCTCAACGGCCTGCACGCCGGCCAATTGATCATCGTGGCAGGCAGGCCGGGTCTCGGGAAGGCGCTCGCGCTTGACACCCCGCTACCCACGCCTGACGGCTGGACCACGATGGGCGAGGTCAAGGCGGGCGATCAACTTCTGGCGGCAGACGGCAGACCCACCACGGTCACACACGCCTTCGACGTCATGCACGACCGCCCCTGCTACGAGGTGGAGTTCTCCGACGGCACGGTCATCGTGGCCGACGCGGAGCACCTGTGGAAGACCACCAGCCGGGCTGGTCGGCGGCAGGGGCCGGCGCGGCGAAGGCGACACTGGCCCGAGTCGTCACTCGCCAACGTACGTGCGGCACACGAGCGGCTGAGCGCCCAACGGAATCAGCCGATCACGCTCTTCGACACGATTGAGCAGGTGGGGCCGGAGTTCCGGCATGTCCTGCACACCGTCGCCCACGAGGTCGGGTCGGTTGGCCGGATCAGCCGTCCCACCGTCCGCAACGGCAAGCCGCAGAACTGGACTGCGCCCGGCTATCCGGCCGGGCCGCTTCTGAGCGCGCTCCTCGAACGAGCCGAGCGGGAGGTCAATGCCGGCAGCCGGGCCGACCACGACGGCGTCGTCACCACTGCCGAGATCGCCGCTACGCTGCGTACTGACACCGCCCAGCGGCGGCTCAACCATGCCGTACGGAACTGCGCTCCCATCCAACTCCCGGACCGTGAGCTGCTGGTCCCGCCCTACACCTTGGGGGCGTGGCTCGGTGACGGGCACAGCGACGCCAGCCGCTTCACCACGGCAGATCCGGAGATGGTCACGCACGTCGAGGCTGACGGCTTCGTTGTGCGGCCCAGCGGGCCGATGGTCTACACCATTCTGCTGCAGCCCACGTCCGCTGCTCCTCAGAACGGTTTCTGCGTGGACTGTGGTGTTTCCACCAGGGCGTTGCGTGAGAATCCAGCGACCAGGAAGTGTGCCGACTGCCGTCACCGGAACGGTTCCTTCCTCGGGCTGTTGCGTCAGGTCGGGGTAGCGGGGAACAAGCACATCCCGGGCGTCTATCTGCGCGCCTCGGAGGACCAGCGCAGGGCGTTGCTCGCTGGGCTGATGGACACCGATGGGACTGTCGCGCCCTCCGGCAACCTCCAGTACACGTCGACCTCGAAGCGGCTGGCTGATGACGTGCGCGAACTCATCGTCAGCCTCGGCTACCGCTGCACGGTCAACGCGAAGCCGGTGCGCGGCCGCACCAGCGAGTCGTCGATCGCGTACACGTTGAACTTCTCCACGCCGGACGTCATATTCCGGCTCGGGCGCAAGCGGGATGCACACGCCGCACGCCGCCGCACCACCTCCGACGTGCGAACGACCTCGCGGTTCGTCGTCGACGTCCGGCCGGTCCCCAGCGTTCCGGTGCGGTGTGTGACCGTCGACAACGACGAACACCTGTACCTGGCCAGCCGGGCGATGATCCCTACCCACAACAGCACGGCCAGCATGGACTTTGCCCGGCATGCCGCGATTCGCGCCAACCAGGCCGCCGCGATCTTCTCGCTGGAAATGAGCAAGGTCGAGATCGTCATGCGACTGCTCTCCGCCGAGGCGCGGGTGCCGCTGCACGTGTTGCGCAGCGGGCAGCTCTCCGACGACGACTGGACCAAGCTGGCCCGATGCATGGGCGAGATCAGCGAGGCGCCGCTCTTCGTCGACGACACGCCGAGCATGAACCTGATGGAGATCCGCGCCAAGGCTCGACGGCTCAAGCAGCGGCACGACCTCAAGATGATCGTGGTCGACTATCTCCAGCTGATGACGTCGCCGAAGCGCACCGAGAGCCGCCAGCAGGAGGTCGCGGACCTGTCCCGTGGCCTGAAGCTGTTGGCCAAGGAGGTCGAGTGCCCGGTCATCGCGGTCAGTCAGCTGAACCGTGGCCCCGAGCAGCGCACGGACAAGCGACCGCAGTTGTCTGATTTGCGGGAAAGTGGATCAATTGAACAGGATGCTGACGTTGTAATCCTTTTGCACCGTGACGACTACTACGACAAGGAGTCGCCGCGAGCGGGCGAGGCGGATTTCATTGTTGCCAAGCATCGAAATGGACCAACCGACACCGTGACGGTGGCAGCGCAGCTGCACCTGTCCCGTTTCGTGGACATGGCCATCGGCTGACCGGTGCGACGACCCGCCGTCGGTCAGCCGAGCAGTGGAAACCAGCCCGCCGACTCGCCCAACTCCAGCCGGTCCCGTTCGGTGAGGGGCACGCGCCCGGTGGCCTTCAGCAGGAAGTCGTGGTCGTCCCAGGCGGTGGGGCGGACGGTGTCGTCACTGAGCAGACCGTCCATGGTCGCCACCGCGACTCGTACCGCCAGTGGGCTGGGCGGGGGCGCGCCGGGCAGGTCCACGGTCAGGTCCAGGTGATGCACGACGGCCTCGGTGGTCAGGGTCGCGAGGAAATCCGGTACGCGCAGCACGTGCCCCTGCGTGGTCACGTACCCCTCGGGGTCGGCTGACGCGGCGGCGCGGACCGCCGCCGGGGCGGTCTCCTGCCAGAGCCGGACGATCCCGGTGGGACGGTCGAAGGCGGCGGCCGATCGGCGGACCCACCAGGCGTGCCGGGTGGCGTTGTCGTCACCGCCGGGAAAGTCGCGCCAGTAGCTCACGTCGTCGACGTCGGCGGGGCCGTCGACGGGGCTGGCCAGTGCGACCAGTGCCCGTTGGGCGTCGCCGAGCACGTGCAGCAGCAGGTCGGCGATGAGCCAACCCTGGCAGCGGGTGGCTCGTTGCAGGCCGGCGTCGTCCAGGCCGTCGACGGCAGCGGTGATCCCGTCGTACGCCTGGGCCAGCGCCTCGTCCGGTCGGATCACGGTCATGCGAATCACCCTGGCATGGACGATCGCGCCCCGCCAACCATCGATGGGGTGGGCGGTGTGCCCGGGCCGACACGTCGATCGACCCGGGCGGAATGTCGGCTCTGGGCTCAGCCGAACATGTCGTCGAGGAAGCCCTTGCGCTTCTTCTGCCGGTAGTGCCCGTGGTAGCCGTGGTGCTGTTGCTGCTGGTGGCCGTACGCCGGCTGCGGCGGATAGCCGTGGGCGGGCGGGGGCGGCGGGACGGCACCGTAACCGGGCGGGGGCGGCGGGGGCGGGTAGCCGGCCGGCTGCTGGGCAGGCTGCGGCGGCGCACCGGCGCTCTGTTGGCGGCTCCAGTTGGCCTCCGCCTCGAACAGCTTCTCCAGCTCGCCGCGGTCCAGGAAGATGCCTCGGCATTCCCCGCACTGGTCGATGACGACACCGCTGCGCTCGTATTGGCGCATTTCTCCGTGACACTTGGGACAGGTGAGACTACTCATCGCCCGACGGTACCTGGTGGACCTAGGCAGTTGCTGTGAGCGCCTCGGTGACTTCCTCGTCGGACACCTCGTGGAAGTCGTCGTAGTAGACGCTCACCGCGCCGAAATCCGCTGGGCGTTGGGCGCAGATGACCTGGTCGGCCTCGGCGGCGAGTAGTTCGTAGGCTTCCTGCGCGCCGACCGGGACCGCGACCACGACGCGGTGTGCCCCGAGTTGGCGGACGACCTCCACGGCGGCGCGGGCGGTCGCGCCGGTGGCCAGGCCGTCGTCGACGATCACCGCGGTGCGCCCGGTGAGGTCCAACTGTGCGCGACCGCCCCGGTAGAGGCGTTCCCGGCGTTCGAGTTCGGCCTGTTCTCGACGGCTGACCTCGGCGATGTCGTCGCTGCTGAGTCGGCTGGCGACCGCGTCGTTGAGCACCTGGACGCCTCCCGGCCCGAGCGCGCCGAAGGCGACCTCCCGGGCCCACGGCATGCCGAGCTTGCGGACGACCAGCACGTCCAGTGGTGCGCCGAGTCGTTCGGCGACGACCCGGGCGACGGGCACGCCGCCGCGGACGAGGCCGAGGACGACGACGTCGGGTTCGCCGATGAGCGCGGTGAGCCGGTCGGAGAGCACCCGGCCGGCGTCGGCCCGGTCGCGGTACGTCGTCATGTCTTCAGGTCTACGCCCTGAGGAGTCGTTCCGCCCGCCAGTTACGCGGAAGTGGCCCGACCGGGCAGGTGGTCGGGGACCGGGGTCGGCGGTGTGTCGACGGGGCGGTGCAGGGCAGGTGCCCAGGTGAGCAGGGCGAGCGGGTAGAGCAGGTAGCCGAAGCGGGTCGAGGGCATCAGGGCGATGGCGACGAGCAGCCCGTACCCGCAGATGAGCGCGGCGGCGACGGCGGTGCGGGGCGGGCGGCGGGCGAGTCGGACGGCGATGGCCACTCCCGCCGCGACCAGCAGTGCGGCGGCGATAAGCCGGCCGGCGGGCAGTGCGGTGGCGATCAGGTAGCCGGGGAAAGGGGACTGTGCGGGGCTGGTGACCAGGCCGTGGCCGAGGGGGAAGCGCAGCACGTTCTCGGTCAGCGCGTCCCGGTCGACCAGCATGGCGGGCAGGAGGGCGGCGACGGGCAGGCCGATCGCGCCGGCAGCGACCCGGGTGCCGGCGCGCCGGGTCAGACCCCAGACGATCAAAACCAGGGCGACCGGCCAGGCGAACAGCTTCAGTGCGCCGGCCAGCCCGACGGCGAGGCCGGCCCGGCCGGGTCGGTCGGTGGCGGCGAGTGCGAGGGCCAGCAGGCAGAGCGCGAGTACGGGTAGGTCGTCGCCGCCGGTGGCGAGGGTGAGTGCGCAGATCGGCAGTACGGTGGCGGCCTGCACGCCGCGCAGCAACGCGGCGTCCCGGCGGTGGCGGGTGTCGACCTGGTCGGTGGCGATCGGTGTTCTGCGCAGGGCGGCCACGGCCAGGGCGAGCGCGAGTGCGGTGCCCACCGCGAACCAGACCCGGGAGTCGGTCCACCAGGTGTCGGCCAGGGCTCTGGGCAGGCCGAACATCGCCATGCCGGGCTGGTACGGGGTGTAGCCCATGAGTTGTTCGCCGGGTGGCAGGGCGGCTATCGCGTCGGGCCCGAGGTACGGCGTGCCGTGCTCCAGGAGGCGGGTGCCGGCCTGTTCCACGACCAGCACCTCCTCCTGGGCCCGGTCGGTGCGTCCGCCGGCCCGGTCGATGCTCTGCCAGAGCAGGGGCAGCAGTGCGGTGCCCGCCCAGGCGAGACCGGTGACCGCCCAGCGGGCCGGCAGCCCGACCAGGGGTGAGGTTGGGGAGCGCCGACGCAGCAGGAGTTGGACGAGCGCCACCAGCGTCGCGACCAGGTATCCGACGGCGGCGACGGCGCCCCACGCCCGGTGCGGCAGCAGGGTCGACGTGACCGCGGTGATCGCGGCGAAGGCGGCCGAGGCGGCGTAGAGGCCCAGGTCGAGGGCGAGTCCGCCGCCAGCGGCGTCGAGCGTTCGCCAGTGCCAGCGACGGCGGCGGGCGGTCGGGTCGTCGGCGATCACGGCGCCAGTCTGGCAGACCGGCCTGCGTCGGCACCTGGCCGATGCTGGGTCAGGCGGGCAGGTGCGGGAGGCGGTCGGGGCGGGAACGGCCGGCCTGGCGGCGGTTCTGGCTCAGCCGGATCACGGCGCCGGCGTCGTGCAGTGGCGCGGCCAGGGTGCCGGGTCGGCCGCCCGAACCGCGCTGCATCGCCGCGAGCAGGGTGCCGGCCGGCATCGGCCGGGCGAACAGGTGGCCCTGGCCGGCGACGCAGCCCAACTCCCACAGGGCCCGCCGCTGCGGTTCGCTCTCCACGCCCTCGGCTACGACGTCCAGGTTGAGGCTGCGGCCCAGGTCGAGGGTGGAGCGGATGACGGCGGCGGCCTCCGCCGAGCTCTCCATCGTCGTCACGAAGCTCCGGTCGATCTTCAGCTCGTGCACGGGGATGCGGGAGAGTAGCGAGAGTGACGAGTAGCCGGTGCCGAAGTCGTCCAGCGCCAGCCGGACACCCTCGTCGCGAAGCCGGCTGAGCACCCGGTCGACGACGTCGAGCTGGCTGAGGGTCAGCGTCTCGGTCAGCTCCAGCACCAGTCGGTCCGGCGGCAGGTCGTGGGCGCGCAGGCGGGCCAGCACCGAGCCCGGGAACCGCGCGTCGAGCAGGCTGCGCGGGGACACGTTGACCGCGACGGGGACGTCGAAGCCGGCGTCGCGCCAGTTGGCCGCCGCGATCAGCGCCTGGTCGAGGATCGCCTCGGCGAAGGCCGGCAGCAGGCCCGAACGCTCCACGGCCTCCAGGAAACGCAGCGGGTCGATCATGCCGTGGGTGGGGTGGTGCCAGCGGGCCAGCGCCTCGGCACTGGTGACCTCGCCGGTGCCCAGGTCGACGATCGGTTGGAAGTTGACGACGAATTCGTGGTCGGCGACCGCCCGGGGCAGGTCGCCACCGAGGGTGAGGCGGCCAAGGTCGGCGGTGTCCCGGGTCGGGGCGTACGTGGCGATCCGCTGCCCGGCCCGTTTGGCCTGGTACATGGCGACGTCGGCGCGGCGCAGCAGCTCGGCCATGCCACCGCTGGACGGGGCGACGGAGATTCCGCCGCTGGCCTCGACGCTGATCCGCATGCCGTCCAGCTCGAACGGCTCGTGCAGGGCGGTGAGCAGGGTCTCGGCGCGGTGCGCGGCGACCGCCGGGGCCGGCAGACCTCGCAGGAGTACGGCGAACTCGTCGCCGCCGAGGCGGGCCACCAGGTCACTCGCCTGGGCCGCACCGCGCAACCGGTCGGCGACCTGCACCAGCACCTGGTCGCCGGCGGCGTGCCCCAGCGTGTCGTTGACCTCCTTGAAGTGGTTGAGGTCGATCAGCACCAGCGCGGTCACCCCGTCGGCGTGCCGGGTGCTCAACTGCTCGGTGCCCTCGTCGAGGAGGTGCCGGCGGTTGGCCAGGCCGGTCAGCGCGTCGTGCGCGGCGGCGTACGCGTGCTCGTCGGCGACCCTGGCCAGCTCGGCGTACGCCTGGGCGTTACGAACGGCGGTGCAGAGCGCGGAGGCGAAGGTGCGCAGGGTGTACTGCTCCCGCTCGGAGAGTTGCACCGGACCGCGGAAACGCAGTCGAAGTATGCCGATGTCGACGGTGCGGTCGTGTCCTTCCAGCGGTGTGGGGACGATGGTGCCGTCCACGTCGGTGGGCGTGCCGGTCGGGCCGTCGAAGGTGATGCCGCCGGTGCCGCCGCGGACGGTGCGACCGCCGAGGTGCAGCTCGATCTCGACCTCGTCGGCGGAGAACAGCTCGGCGGCCTGGGTGACGGCGGTCGTGAGGACGGCGTCGAGGTCGACCACGTTGAGCGCGTCGGTGGTGCGGGCGAGCCGCTGCCACGCCTGCTGCTCGGTGCGGCCGCGGATGCGCGCGGAGTAGGCCAGGTGCAGGCTCAGGACCAGGGGCGGAACGGCGAGGAGCAGCCGGGGGTCCGCCCAGAGGATGAACAGCGTGCAGAGGGCGACGACGAAGCGCACGCCGAAACCGGCGAGCCGGAGGTCAAGGTTGTTGAGGAACTGACGGGAAATCCGGGTGCCGGTCGCCAGCGCGATCACCGGGATGGCTAGCAGGTCGTCCAGGAGTGCGGCGACCAGGTAGATGGCTCCCAACAGGGCGATGAGGTCCATCATCCCCACGGGCGGCCATTGCCAGTGGACCGCCAGGGCGGTGGCGCTCGCTCCACCGGCGACGACGATGTTCTTGCTGACGCCGAAAGCGGTCTTGATGGAGGGAAGCTTCATGATCGCTGACGCGATACCGACGCCCACCCCGGTTGCCAGCAACACCCAGGCAGGCGGAGCCACCGCGAGCCCGATCACGATCGCCGCCTCGATCCAGGTGATTGCGTGCGTGGTCGAGCGAATGCGGATCGGCGCCTTGATGATCGTGCCAAGGGCCGTCATGCACGTCAGCGCGACGATCGTCGCCCCATCGCCCACCGAGACGGGCGGATGGGCCAGTAGATCGGCGATGGCGATGAGCGTCGGACCGATAGCCAGTACGACGATGAAGCCGACGAGCAACAAAAGTCGCCGGTCTGCGCTCGTGGTGTCCTCGGATGAAACCCGGCTCATGAGGCTCCTGTCGTTGCCGACAGTTACATGTTGACGACAGGAGCCTACCGCTGTGTATCTCTGG
The DNA here is from genome assembly GCF_057766525.1 of Micromonospora sp. MGP-C2. Classification (NCBI taxonomy): domain Bacteria; kingdom Bacillati; phylum Actinomycetota; class Actinomycetes; order Micromonosporales; family Micromonosporaceae; genus Micromonospora; species Micromonospora sp. MGP-C2. The sequence goes on along the minus strand of NZ_JBYMEN010000002.1, from coordinate 4,221,516 downwards.
AATGTCAGTGCCAGTCGCTACCGCGCATTGCACGCTCCCTCCACTCTCGTACCCCGGGACTTCGTGCTGTGTCCCGGGCGGTATTTCGTGGCGAGAGCCTAAGGTGAAGTCGATGCGGTTAGCAGCAATAAATGTCGGTATGCGCAACATAAGCCAAGATAGAGGGTTTTGTAACGTTGTGTCCACGACTCCTGTGCGGAGCGCGGTCGCGCTGTTCATTCTGCAGGTGGCACGTTGCGGGTCATCGACGGAAGCTGGCGCTTGGGTCCGCGTCCCTGCCGCCTTCATCCCCCAGTCTGAACTCGCAAACTCATCGACCTCATCCGGAGTACGGCTCAGCGTAGGTCCTGCGGGATGAATTTTGCGCTACAGACCGTAATGTCGCCGTTCCGGGGTTGACGCTAAAGGCTTCGACGTCGAATCCGTCGCCGCTAACCTTTCTTCCGAATGATCCTTCGACCACACAGAGATCCTGGATCGGGGGATCGTTGGAGATCAAGGTGTTGGATGGGCACGAGGTGCGGCTTGCCAACGTCAAGTTGCATCCCGGGACGCTGAAGCAGCAGACCGTGCTTGCGATGCTGGCTCTCCACGCCGGCCGGATCGTCTCGGTCGACCAACTGACCGACGAGTTGTGGCCAGTGGCGCCCCCACGTTCGGCCGTGCCAAACGTGCGTGGCTACGCTGCCAACCTCCGACGTACGTTCGAATCCACAGAATCGGGCAAGGCTCTTCTGAATCGGCAGCGGAATGGCTACCGTCTGCAACTCGACCCGGACGGAATCGACCTCATCCATTTCGGAAACCAGTACCGGGGGGCGCAGAACCTCGCCGCGCAGGGTTCTCAGGGATCAGCCGAAGAGCGACTGGCAGGCGGTGGACCAGTGGAAAGGGATGGTTTATGCAACATTCGCATTGCACTCGTCGATCCCGTCGCAGTCCGCGACTGCAGGAGTGTACGCATCAGGTGCTTGATGACGTCGGCGTTACGTCCGTGCCCGTAAGCTTCGTGGCGTGATCGGCTGAATACCCCGCTGGAGCAGGGGGACGGGTGGAGATTCAACTTCTGGGCGGCCCTGCGGTTCACCTGCTCGGTCGCAAGCTGCACCTGGGGACACCTAAACAGCAGGCTGTCTTCGCGATGCTTGCCGTCCGACCCGGGCAAGTGGTGACCGTAAACGACCTGGTCGACGAGCTGTGGCCAGACGGCCCACCACGCTCCGCAGTGGCGAACGTACGAACCTACGCCGCCAATCTGCGCCGAGCCTTCGAGTCCATCCCGCTCGGTAACGGTGCCATCGAACGCCAAGGCAACGGCTATCGACTCGTTGTGGACCCGGAATGGGTCGACGTCTTCTGCTTCGAGCTGGAACGGAACGCGGGTCGGGAAGCGCTGACGGCCGGCCGTCTGGACCGTGCTCGCGAGCTGCTGGAGCGCGCATTGGCTCGGTGGCGGGGTCCGATGCTCGCCGGCGTCACGCTCGGGCCCGTCCTCACCTCCCGAACCGTCGTCGCCGAAGAGGAACGGCTGTTGACCGTGGAGCTTCTCGCCGACGTCCAGCTGAGGTCAGGGCGAAACCACTCGGTGATACCGCTGCTGCGGGAGGTCATTGTTCGTCATCCCCTCCGGGAACCGGCGTATGCCCTCCTCATGCGGGCGTTGTACGAGCGCGGCGATCACGCAGGAGCTCTCGTCGTGTATGACGCGGTTCGGACGACGTTCACCAAGGAGTTGGGCGTCGAACCGGGACCAGACATCCAAGGCCTGCACTCAAAGATCATCACCGAGGCTTCAGCAGGCGAGTCGGCGATCAGCGTCTCACCCCGTCCGACCTCAGCGCGTTGGCTCGCTGCAGACGCGCCCGCCCCGACCGATGAACGGCATCGGCGTGCGCCTGTTGATCACCTTCCTCGAGCGGTGACCGACTTCGTTGGTCGCGAGGAGGTGGTGTCGCGGCTGCTGGCAGAGACCCGCCGAGTCGAGGATCGAATCTCGGCGGTGCATCTGATCGACGGCATGGCAGGCAGCGGAAAGACGACCCTGGCCATCCATCTAGCTCGCCGTCTGTCGAAGCGATACCCGGACGCACGCTTGTTCATCGACCTGTGCGGGGATAGCGAGACGACTCGAATCGGGCCGTCGGCGGCACTGGTCACACTGCTCCGACAGTTGGGAGTTCCGGCGGAGCGCATACCGGTCGAGTTCGACGCCAAGGCGGAGCTGTGGCGCCGCGAACTCGAAAGCCGGAGATCGGTCGTCGTGTTCGACAACGCGGGGGGCAGTGACCAGGTCCTCCCTCTCCTGCCCGCGTCGCCGGGCACGGTCGTCCTGGTGACTTCTCGTCGACGATTGGCTGACCTGGACGTCGGCCCACCGGAGTCGTTGCCCCTGATGACTCTCGACGAAGGGCTGAAACTGCTTGCGCAGACTGCCGGCGTCGAGCGAATCGGCCAGGAGCCGGCGGCGGCCGCAGAGGTCGTCCGTCGCTGCGGGCACCTCCCGTTGGCGATCCGGCTCGCTGGGTCACGTCTTGCCCATCGACCCGCACGCAAGGTCGCGGATCTGGCGGCTCTCCTGACGGCCGATTCTCCAGCGTTGAATCGGCTCAAAGTCGGTGACCGGACGCTGGCACGGGCCTTCGCCACGTCGTACGGGCCCTTGCCTGTCCCCGCCCAACGGGCCTTCCGGATGTTGAGTCTTCATCGCGGTGAGCACAGCGTGGAGATGGTCGCGGCCCTGCTCGACCTTCCGCTCGATGTCGTCGCCAGGCTGCTCGATGATCTGATGGACCTGCACCTGGTCGACGAGGTTGAGGGAGGTCGGTACCGACTTCATGACCTCCTGCGGCAGTACTCGCGAGCACAGTGCCTGGTTTCGGAGACGCCCGAAGCCATGATGGCGGCCGTGACGCGTCTACTGGACTTCGCTCTGCACGCCACTTTGCAGGCCGCCTCGGAGCTGCACCAGTCCGTTGACGTCCGTAAAGAGGTCGGTGCCGGTCCGCCGCCGCGTCCCGACCTCATCGGCCCAGAGACTGTGTCCGGGGTTGACTGGCTTGAGCGGGAGCGCACGAATCTAGGCATGTTGGTGGGCCTCGGTGTGGAGCACGGACTCCACCACCAGGTGTGGAAGCTCGCCCGGGCCCTGTGGCGCTTTCTTCACGTGCGGGGACATTTCGACGATATTCTTGCCATCCATCGCGCGGGTCTCGCCTCGGCGATAGCGCTCCAACACCAACCCGCCATCGTCTCGATGCACAACTATCTCGCATCAGCCCTGGTGAAGACAGGCTCTCACCGTCTTGCGTCAACTCATCTCGGCGCGGCCATATCGCTCTGCCGTGAGTCTGGCGACTGGCGGCAGTTGGCCCGACTTCGTTCGAATCTGATCGTCGTCCACCTGCTCAGCGGGGACCTTGAGCTGGCTGTCGCGATGGGACGGCAGAGCCTGGCCGAGCGCCGCCTCTACGACAAACGCGTGCCGTTGGCCCTGCCGAATCTGGGTATCGCGCTGGCATTGCTGGGCCGATGGGACGAGGCGCTCAAGATTCACCGACAGCACCTGTTCCAGGCACGGCTCAATCAGGATTACTACCACCTGGCAAATGCCCTGAGCCATCTCGCGGCGGTGCGCGTTCGCCTCGGGCAGTACAGGCAGAGCGCGGCGTTGCTGAATTCCTCGCTGTCATTGTTCCGCCGCACCGGTCACCGGTACGGCGAGGCCGAGGCCCGCAACGTCCTGGGAGTCGCGTATCGCGGACTCAACAAGCTGAACCTTGCCAGACGACAGCACCTGGATGCCTTCGAGTTGGCCGTTGAGTCGGGCGAGCGGCATGCACAGTGCATCGCCCTTAACGATCTTGGCGCGACCCTGTTGGCGAGCGGGGATGGGCCGGCATCCCTTGAGGCTCACCGCCAGGGCTTGCAGCTTGCCGAACGCGTCTCTGACCCGTATGAGCAGGGACGCGCTCTGGCCGGGCTTGCTGAACACTTCGTCCGCGTCGACCCGGTCGAGGCCCGGAGGCACTGGGAGCGGGCGCTGGCGATCTTCCGGCGGATGGGCGTTCCGGAGCGCTTCGAGGTCGAAGGCCGTCTCGCCGAGTTGGCTGACGCGACCCCGGCCGCAGAGCGCTGACCTGCCCGAACAGCGTTTATCGATTTCTTATCGCCACACCCGGTAGCTTCTCGGCCGTATCGACGAACGGGGGAGGTTCTGCCCCTGGGCAGAACCGGGTCGTCGACACGTACCCGCTGCCAGGTCCCCCCAGCGACCTCGGCGGCGGGTCGGCGAGGGAGGAGCGGCGTCCGACCGGTGCGCCGTCAGCACCCGGCGCGGCGGTCAGCGCGACGCCGCTCCTTCCGAACGCCGTCGTACCGCACCGATAGGCTCACGACCGTGACCGAACCCGCACAGCTCAGCCACGTCGATCGTGCTGGCGCGGCCCGCATGGTCGATGTCTCCGCCAAGGCGGTGACGGGCCGGCTCGCCGTCGCGGCCGGCCGTCTGCGGACCACGCCCGAGGTCATCGACCTGCTGCATCGTGACGGGTTGCCCAAGGGTGACGCGTTGGCGGTCGGTCGGCTGGCCGGGATCATGGGGGCGAAACGCACTCCCGATCTGATCCCGCTGTGCCACCCGATCGCCCTGCACGGCGTCACTGTCGACCTGCAGTTGACCGCCGACACCGTGGAGATCACGGCCACCGCCCGCACGGCGGACCGCACGGGGGTGGAGATGGAGGCGCTGACGGCGGTTGCCGTCGCCGGCCTCGCTCTGATCGACATGGTCAAGGCGGTCGACCCGGCGGCCTCGGTGGAGGCAGTCCGGGTGCTGCGCAAGGAGGGCGGCAAGACCGGCGAGTGGGTCCGGCCGGAGGACCGGCCGTGATCCGGGCGCGGGTGATCGTCGCGTCCAACCGGGCCGCGGCTGGTGTCTACGCCGACACCAGCGGTCCACTGCTCGTCGCCGGCCTGCGCGAGCTGGGGTGCGAGGTCGACGAGCCGGTGGTGGTGCCCGACGGGGAGCCGGTTGGTGCCGCCTTGCAGGCCGCCCGCGGCGACGGTGTCGATGTGGTGGTGACCAGTGGTGGCACCGGGGTGACCCCGTCGGATCGCACACCGGATGTGACCCGGGGTCTACTCGACTACGAGATCCCGGGCATCGCCGAGGCGATCCGTGCGCACAGCCGTGACCGGGTGCCCACGTCGGTGTTGTCCCGGGGTCTGGCCGGGGTGGCTGGTCGGATGCTCGTGGTCAACCTGCCCGGCTCGACCGGCGGCGCCCGGGACGGCCTGGCCGTGCTCGGGCCGATCCTCGGGCACACCGTCGACCAGTTGCGCGGCGGCGACCACTGAGGTTCGCGGCTGCGCCCACCGACCGGTCCACGCCAGGCCCCGACGGGTGTCGGTCCGTGCCGATAGGCTCGGTCGGTGAGCACGGAAACCGCACCCACCGCGGATCGGGTCGTCGCACCTCCTCCAGCCGGCTGGGAGGAAGCGCGGTCGCGGGTCTACGCGGTCGGTCTGGCCGCCGCGCTGCCCGCCGTCGCCCGACCGTTGGCCGACATCGACGGGTCCACCCTTGCTGAGCCGTTGACCACCCGCACCGACCTGCCCGCCTTCCCGACCTCCAGCGTGGACGGCTGGGCGGTGCGCGGCACCGGCCCGTGGCGGGTCGTCGGCCGGGTGCTGGCGGGCAGCACTCCCGCGCCGCTCACCGAGGACGGCACGACCGTCGAGATCGCTACCGGTGCCATGGTGCCCGAGGGTGCCAGCGCCGTGCTGCGCGTGGAGGAGTCCACGACCGTCGACGGTCTGGTCCGCGGCACTCCCCGGGAGACGCCCGAGTGGCGGCAACCCGGCGAGGAGGCGTACGCCGATGAGGAGCTGTTGCCGGTCGGCACGCCGGTCGACCCGGCGGTGATCGGCCTGGCGGCCTCCTGTGGGCACGACACACTGCGGGTCCGGCGCGCGCCGCGCGCCGCGCTGCTCGTCTTCGGTGACGAGTTGCTGACCGCCGGCCCGCCGGCAGCCGGTCGTGTCCGGGACGCGCTGGGCCCGGCGGTGCCCGGGTGGCTGCGGCGGTACGGCTGCCAGATCCGCCCGTCCGACGTGGTCGGCCCGGTGGCCGACACGCTGCCCGCGCACGTGGCGGCCCTGCGCTCGGCGTTGGCCGGCGCCGACCTGGTGTGCACCACCGGGGGCACGATGAACGGCCCGGTCGACCACCTGCACCCGACCCTGGAGGCGCTGGGCGCCGACTACGTGGTCAACACGGTCGCGGTCCGGCCGGGTTTCCCGATGCTCCTGGCCCGGCTGGCCGGGCACGACGGGCGGATCCGCTTCGTGGCGGGGCTGCCGGGCAACCCGCAGTCCGCCATCGTCGCGCTGGTGTCGCTGGTGGCGCCGCTGCTCGCCGGTCTGCAGGGCCGCTCGATGCCGGTGTTGCCGCAGGTCACCCTGGCCGAGGCGGTGCCTGGTCGCGGTGACCACACCCACCTGGCGCTGGTCCGACTGGATCGGGCCGCCGGCACCGCGACTCCGGTGCGACACGTCGGTTCGGCGATGCTGCGTGGCCTGGCCGGCGCGGACGGGTTCGCCGTCATCAGGCCCGGCACCAGCGGCGAGCCGGGTGACCGGGTGCCCATCGTGCCACTGCCGTTGCTTCCTGGGGAGCGTGTTTCATGACCGCACCGGCGATCACTTTCGGCGAGGTCACCGACCAGCCGCTCGACCTCGCCACCCACGAGGCGGCGGTCGCCGACCGTCGGGCCGGCGCCGTGGTCTCCTTCCAGGGCGTGGTCCGCGACCACGACCATGGGCGTCAGGTCACGAGCCTGGAGTACGAGGGGCACCCGAGCGCCGCGCAGGTGCTGCGCGAGGTGGCCGCCGAGATCGCCGCGGAGCCCGACGTCTACGCGGTGGCGGTCTCGCACCGGGTCGGCCCGCTGGCGATCGGTGACGTGGCGCTGGTCGCCGCGGTGAGCACCGCACACCGGGCGGCGGCCTTCGCGGCCTGCGCCCGGCTGGTCGACGAGGTCAAGGCGCGCCTGCCCATCTGGAAGCGGCAGGTCTTCACCGATGGCACCGATGAATGGGTCAACTGCCCCTGACCGTTCAGCGGCGGCCGTTGACCAGCACGGCCCTGGTGATCCGGTCGCCGTAGAACGCCGGCTCCGCACCGGGCCGCCAGGGCAGCGCGGCGACGAGCACGATCAGCGCGACCGCGAGCGAGTTTTCCATCAGCGCTCCGAAAAGGCCGTCCTGGTAGTGCGACATCTCCGGTAGCTGGTGCTCGTACGGCCAGATCGGGGAGATCAGGAAGAGCAGATAGAGCCCGATCGCGGCGACCCCGTGACGGAGCCCGGTCAGAGTGGGATACCAGATCGGTGGGCGGAGCCCGTTGAGCCCGGGCAGCCCGCCGAACACCGTCCCCTGGCCGGTGCGCTGCGGCATCCCCCGACTGGCCTCCCGGCGGCGCACGGCGGCGTCGGCCAGCACGATGATCGCCGGGATCACCCAGACCAGGTGGTGGGTCCAGGAGATCGGGCTGATCACGTTCGCGGTCAGACCGACCAGCGTGAACGCGGTCAGCTCATCACCGTCGGCACGGGAACTCGCCGCCCGGGACAGGCCCAGCGCCAGGATCAGCACCGAGAAGGCGAACCAGAGCAGCCCGGGGGTTTCGATCGAGTCGTACAGCCGGGCGAGCAGACCGGCGAGGGACTGGTTGGGTGTCATGTCCGCCGCGCCGACCCGTTCGGTCTGCCAGAGCACACTGCCGAAGTACGCCCGCGACTCGTCACCGACGATCGCGAAGCTCGCCACCGTCACGCCGATCGTGGTGCCGATGGCGGTGGCTGCCACCCGCCACTGGCGGGTGATCAGCAGGTAGGCGATGAACAGTGCCGGGGTGAGCTTGACCGCGGTGGCCAGGCCGATGCCCGCGCCAGCCCAGGCGCCGCCGTAGAGGAAGCGCAGCAGGGGACCGTCGGTCGCGGAGTAGTGGGTGCCCCGGCGGGAGCGCCAGCGCAGGCCGATCAGGTCCGCCATGATCAACGCGAACAGCAGGATGTTGACCTGGCCGTAGCCGAGGGTCTCCCGGGCCGGCTCGATGGCGACCGCGAGCGGCACCGCCAGGGCCACGACGAACCACAGTGGCCACGCCAGCCGATCCACGATGGGGCGGAGCAACCCGGCCAGCACCAGCGCCAACGCGGCGATGCTGGCGGCGGCGTTGACCATGCCGGCCATGCCGATCGGGAGCTGCGCCATCGGCAGCATGACCAGGCCGGCGAAGGGCGGGTAGGTGAAACCGAGTGTGGTTCCGGGCGCGATGAACTCATAGAGCTCATGACCGCTCGCCCACCACACCACGGCACCGTGATAGATCTTCATGTCGAAGAAGTTGTACGGCCGCCCGAAGGTGCCGATGGCAAGCCATGCGGCGTAGGCGACGGCGGCCACGATGGCGCCCCGTACGACGTTCCTGCGATCGATCCCACGCGTCACGCGTTGGATTGGGGCGAGGCGGTCCGCCCGTCTACCGACAGCCGTCGGCATGGCGTGGCCACCCCCATACCAAGGTCGTCCTACCCGTCCAGGTCCTGCACGGAGCCTAGAACGGCGCCTCACGTCAGTGCCTCCCGCGTTATGCGACCGTGTCCGATCCCACACATGTTTTTGACATTTCCACCGCGTTAACGCCTACCGGGTGGTTCAGGTAATTCGCGGCCTTAGCGGGGGGTGGGGGTGGCACGGAGACGGATCGACGCAGGTCAGCCGGGGAGTCGACGTGCGGTGGAGGCGGATCGGACGGCGATCCGGGCCTCGCGCCGGGCCGTACGGACGGCGCGCTGCATGGAACGTCGAGAGTGGCCGATGCGGTGGCCGGTGCGCCAACGCAGACCCGGCTTGCCCTCGGTGTCGGCCGCGGCCAGCAGCAGACCCCCGAGGAGACCGAGGTTCTTCAGGAAGTGGACCTTGTTCGTGTCACGGGTGACCGGGTCCTCGTCGTTCCAGAAGGGATGCCCGGCGATGGTCGTCGGCACAATCGTGCCGGCGAGGACCAGCGCGGCGGGCCGGGTGAGCCGTCCGGTGGCGAGCATCAACCCGGCACCGAGCTGCACCGCCGAGTTGAGGCGGATCAGCTGCACGGTGTCGGTGGGGAGACGGGGGTTCAACTTCTGCATTGCCGGGGCCACCCGGTCGGTCACTGGCTCGGCCTTCTTGGCCAGCCGCTCCGGGGAACGGAGGTTGCGGTAACCGCTGACCACGAAAATGCCGCTCAGCATGACTCGGGCGAGGGAGCGTACGGGCGTCATGGATCAGTCATACCCCTTCGCGACGTTTGCTACCCCGCCAACGGCCGGATCGGATCGGTGCTCGTACACGTGCGCCACGCCGATTCGAGCGACCGTCACGGATGGACCGGCTGCGGAGGGTAACGTCGCGCGGGTGACCACGCTGCGGCTACGCCCCGAGGACCCGGCCGACGCCGGCCCGGTACGCCGAGTGCTGGCCGCCGCCTTCGCCCGCCCCGACGTGGCAACGCCGCCGGAGGTGATCCTGGTCGACGAGTTGCGCGGCACCCCCGCCTGGCTGCCGCAGCTGGCCATGGTCGCCGAGTACGGCGGCGAGGTGGTCGGGTACGCGCTGCTCACCCGGGTGCGTGTGCGGCCCGAGCGAGGCTCGGACGTGCCCGTGCTGGCCCTCGGCCCGGTGGCGGTCGCACCGCACCGGCAGCGCGTCGGGCACGGCACGGCGGTCGTGCAGGCCGCACTGGACGCCTCCACCGAGCTGGGCGAGCGGCTGGTCGTGGTCCTCGGTGACCCGGCCTTCTACCGCCGGTTCGGCTTCAGCCCGGCAACGGAGCTGGGCCTGACAGGCCCGTGGGCTGGTCTCGGTGAGCCCTGGCAGGCGTTGGTGCTGCCGCCGTCCACCAGCGAGGAGGGCCCTCCTCCCCGCGGCGAAGTGCTCTTTCCGACGCCCTGGTCGAAGGTCTGACCCTGTCGCCCCGGTCGGCGGTCAGGCCGGTTGGGTGCGCAGGTACCTGCCGAAGTGCGGCACGGTGAAGGCGACAGTGCCCCGCTCACCGGAGTAGATGAGCCCCTTCTTGATCAGCGCGTCCCGCGCCGGCGAGAGGCTGGCGGGCTTGCGACCGAGGGCGCGGGCGATCTCGGCGGTGGGCACGGCCGCATCCATGTCGTCGCGGACCACCGCTCCGGACTCGCCCTCGACCGCGGACATCGTGGCCATCGCCCGCATGTACTCGCGTTCGGCGGGGGTGGCCCGTTCGAACCGGGAGCCGAAGAACCCGACCGCCAGCTCGGCCTCCGCCTCGGGCGCGGCGACCCGTACGTCGGCGGCGGTGATCGGCGAGCGCGGGGCGTGATCCCAGGTCGCCTTGCCGTACGCCTGGACGAAGTAGGGATAGCCGCCGGACTTCTCGTAGAGCAGGTCGAGTGCCTTCTGCTCGTACTCGACCTCCTCACGTTCGGCGGGCGCGCAGAGCGCCTGGTCGGCGGCGATCCGGTCGAGCCGGTCGATGCGCTGGTAGCGGAACAACCGTTCGGAGTAGGACTTGGCGGCGCTGAGCACCGCCGGCAGGTGCGGCAGGCCGGCGCCGACGACGATCAGTGGCGCTCCGAGCTGGGACAGCTCGTGACAGGCGGCGCAGAGCGCCGACACGTCCTCCGGGCCGAGATCCTGCATCTCGTCGATGAAGATGGCGATGCCGGTGCCCACGTCACTGGCCACCGCGGCGGCGTCGCTGAGCAACTCGACCAGGTCGATCTCGATGTCGCCGGAGTCGGCCCGGCCGCTGGCCGCCGGCACGTCGATGCCGGGTTGCCACCGGTCGCGCAGTTTAGGGGCGGCACCGGCCCGGCCGGTCGGGGCGGATCGTTGGGCGAAGGCCTTGAGGACGCCGAGGAACGCGTCGATCCGATCTGGCGCGCGGTGTCGGGGGGCGAGCTCCCGGACCGCCATGTGCAGCGCGGCGGCGACCGGGCGACGCAACGACTGGTCCGGACGTGCCTCGATCTTGCCGCTGCCCCAGAGGCGGTTGATCGCCTGCGACCGGAGCGTGTTGAGCAGGACCGTCTTGCCGACGCCACGCAGCCCGGTGAGCATCAGGCTGCGTTCGGGGCGCCCTCGTGCGATGCGTTCCAGCACGATGTCGAAGACGTCCAGCTCCCGCCCCCGCCCGGCGAGTTCGGGCGGGCGCTGGCCGGCGCCCGGCGCGTACGGGTTGCGGACCGGATCCACGCATCGGAGAGTATCGGGCCATCTAGCTGCGGGGCTAGACATGGATAGATGGGGCTACCGGCGTGTCGACACCGTCGAGACAAAACTAGGGCTGTCTAGCTTGGACGCTAGACAGCCCTAGTTTCGGCAATCGTGAGCTACCGCTTCTTCAGACAGAGCACGTAGTCGAACAGGTCGACCGAGTTGTCGTGCACGTAGTTCGCGGTCGCCTGCGGCGCGAGCGTCTCGCACCGGTCCCCGTCGGTGGTCGCCGGAATCCGCAGCAGCACCTGGTAGGTGTCCGGACCGCACGGCACCTTGCGCAGCTCCGCGTTTTCCTCGGTGCCCTCGTTCACCACACAGTCGCCCCTGGCGAACTCCCGGGCCGGGGTCGGTGCCGCCGACGGCGGTGCGTCGCTGGGCAGGGCGGGCGGAAAGACCGGCGCGCTCGACGGCCTGGGCGTGACGTCGTCGCTGGCGTCGGCGATCTTCCAGACCGCCCAACCGGCCAGGCCGAGGCACGGGCAGAGCACGAGCAGCACCACCAGCGTGACGATGAGGGCGACCCTGCCGCCGGTCTTCTTCACCGGCGCGGCGGGCGGCATCCCGTAGCCGCCGGGAGCCGGTTGACCCCATGGCGCGGGCTGCTGACCCGGCAACGGACCGGCGGGCGGGAACGGACCGGGCGGTGGATAGCCCGGGCCGGAAGTGGGCGGGGGCGCCCACATCGGCGCGGTCGGCGGCTCCGGGTTGGCGGTCGGCGGTGCCCACATCGGCGCGGTGGGCGGCTCCCCACCGCTCGGCGCCGGGCCCCACTCCTGCCGGGTCGGATCCTCGGCGGGCGGCGGCGGGCCCCACTGGGGCACTGTCGGATCGACCGGTGGCGAGCCGCCGGACCCGGTGGGTGGGCGTTGGTAAGGGTCGTCCGGCTGACCGGAGCCCGCTGGTCCGTAGGTCGTCATGTCATCCCCGGGTGGTCTCAGCGTTGCTTGAGGCAGAGGACGAAGTCGAGAGTGTCCAGCTCGCTGTCGAAGAAGTACCAGTTCGTATAGCCCTCGACCTTGCCGCACTTGGCCTCGGCGTCCCGCTCGCCGCTGGTGGCGCCGTCGATCCGGCTCAGCACCTCGTACGACTTCGCGGCGCAACCGCTGATCACCAACTTGGGCTTGCCGCCTGCGGCGCCCTCGTTACGGACGCACTGGCCGACCTTGGCGAAGCGGGGATCGGCCGACGACTCCGGCGCTGCGGCACTCGGCGCCGGCTCGGCAGCGTCCGTGCCCGCGCTGGGCTCACCGGCGACGGCCGAACCGGACGGCGCGGCCACCGGTGCCGCGTCGTCGCCCTGCCCGCGCAGGAACCAGAACGCACCGCCGGCCACCACCAGCAGCAGTACGACGGCCAGCACCGCGATCAGCGGCCCTCGACCGCGCCGGCGCGGTGCCGGAGCGGGATCGCCACCGTAGGGATCGCCGCCGTACGGATCGCCCTCCGGCCGGTACGGCTGCCCGCCGTACGTTGCGTTCACCCCTGTCGACCCGTACGAGCCGCCGTAGGGCGCACCGGGTTCGCGACCGTGGGGCGTCTCGGCCCCGCCGTAGGGGGCACCCTGCTCACGGCCGTAGGGCGGCTGCGCTCCGCCACCGTAGGGCGCGGCGGGTGGGCCGTTGTACGGCCCGGGATGCCCCTGGGGTGCGTGCGGGTAGGACGGGACCGCCGGCGGGTAGGGCTCGGCTGCTGGCGGGTATGGCTGCTGCACCGGCCGTCCGGGCGTCTCGTCGGGTCGTTGTCCACGCCACGGTCCCGGGTTGCCGCCACCCGGTGGTCCGTAGTTCGTCATGCCGCCCTCCTGCACGAGTGGTGAGAGGCCGGCCACCAATGCGGGACGCCGACTCCGAGGTCACCGTAGCGTGGTCCACTGATGAGCTCACCTCCACCGAGCGCCGCAGCCCTCGCCGGCCGCCGCGCCGGCGCCACGCCGACCCTGATCTGGACCGCGTTGATCGTGGTCTACCTGCTCTGGGGTTCCACGTATCTGGCCATCCGCATCACAGTGGAGACGCTGCCGCCGCTGCTGTCGGCCGCACTGCGGTTCGCCGTGGCCGGGCTGATCCTGGCGGCGGTGCTGCGGCTCCGCCGAGGACCCGGCGCACTGCGGGTGGACCGCCGGCAACTCGGCTCCGCCGCGCTGGTCGGGGTGCTCCTGCTCGCCGGCGGCAACGGACTGGTGGTGCTCGCCGAATCCGGACCGCCCGGGGTGGCGGTGCCCTCCGGCATCGCCGCGCTGCTGGTCGCGACCGTCCCGCTGCTCGTGGTGCTGTTGCGCTCCGCCAACTCCGACCGGCCGCCGCTCTGGACGTTCGCCGGGGTCACAGTGGGTTTCGCCGGTCTGGTCCTGCTGGTGCTGCCCGCCGGCAGCTCGGACGCCGTACCGCTGGTGGGGGCGTTGACCGTGGTGGCAGCGGCCACCTCATGGTCGGTCGGGTCGTTCCTGTCCGGACGGATCCGGATGCCGGCCGACCCCTTCGTGGCCACGGTGTACGAGATGGTGGCCGGCGCGCTGGTGTTGGCCGTCGTCGCCGCCGGTCGGGGCGAGTTGGGGGACTTCCACCCGGCCGCGGTCAGCACCCGATCCTGGCTGGCGTTGGGCTACCTCATGGTGGCCGGCTCGCTGGTGGCGTTCACCGCCTACGTCTGGCTGCTGCACAACGCGCCCATCTCGCTGGTGTCCACCTACGCCTACGTCAACCCGGCGGTCGCGGTGGCCCTCGGCGCGCTGCTGGTCGCCGAGCCGATCACCCCGCAGGTGCTGCTCGGTGGTGCGGTCATCGTCGCCGGGGTGGCCCTGGTGGTGAGCACCGAACGCCCCCGTCGGGTGAGCGCGGAAGCGCGATCGGGGACCGCGCCGACGGGCGACCACAGCTAACGTCCGGCTCATGCCGACCGCTGCACTGGTGGGGGTGGCGTTGCTCGGCGGGCTGGTCGGTCTCGTCGTACCCCCGCTGGCCCGGCGTTTCGCGACCCCGCCGGCCCGGCCGCGACCTGTGCGCGGTGCCTGGGTCCTGCTCGGCCCGACGGTGGCGGCCGTCGTGTACGGCAGCCTCGCCGTCGCTCGGGGTGACGACCCGGCGCTGCCGGTGTTCCTCGCGTTGGCGGCGGTGGGGCTGGTGCTGGCCGCGGTCGACCTGGCCTGCCTGCGGCTGCCCAACCCGCTCGTCCTCGCCGCCGGGCTGCTGGCCCTCGCCGGCCTGACCGGCGTGGCGGTGCTGGCCGACGACCCGGACCGGCTGCTCGGCGCGCTGGCCGGCTCGGTCGTCGCCGGGGCGGCGCACGTGCTGCTGGCCCTGCTCCCCGGCTCCCGGCTGGGCTTCGGAGACGTGAAACTCGCTGCCGTCCTCGGCCTGCCGCTTGGCTGCCTGGGCCGGGACGCCCTGCTCACCGGGCTGATCCTGGCGCATGTGCTGCACGGTGCTCTGGTGCTCGGTCTGCTCGCGGCGCAACGGGTACGCCGGGACACGCTGCTGCCACTCGGGCCGGCTCTGCTCGCTGGCGCGTGGCTCGGCGTGCTCGTCGGCTGACCGGCGTTCCTCAGGGTGATGCCCCGGCGCCCCACCGGACAGATCGCCGGCACCGTGGCCGGGACGGCGTGGCGATCGTCAGATCAACCGGAGCTGGCGGTCCTTCGGACGGCGCGGCTCTGCCTCACCGAACCGCTCGAACAGGCCGGGGTCGATGACGCCGAGGAACGGCGACGGGGCGCAGTCCCGCTCCACACCGTGCCGGGTCCGCCGGGCCGCGTGCGTGACGTACAGCCGGTCCTGGGCGCGGGTCAGGCCGACGAAGAAGAGCCGCCGCTCCTCTGCGACCGCGTCCTCGTCGGGCGTGGAGCCCGGCCAGCGCAGCGGCAGCAACCCGTCCTCGACGCCGACCAGGAAGACCACCGGGAATTCCAGGCCCTTCGCGGCGTGCAGGGTGAGCAGCGTGACCGCCTCCGCGCGCGGATCGAGCGCGTCCACCTCCGCTCCGGTGGCCAGTTGCGACAGGAACGTCTCCAGGTCGTCGCCGCAGCGCCGGGCCAGCGGGGTCAGCAGGTCCACGGCCGAGCGGACGTCATCCGGACGGACCGTGCTGGCGGCGCCGTCCAGGGTGGGCACGGCGAACCGCTCCGCGACCACCTGGCCGGCCAGCCGCACCCGGGCGGCCAGCGAGCCCGCCAGCCCGTCGGCGTGCCGCAGCTCGCGGGCGATGGCCGCCACCCCGGGCCGGTCCCGCAGCCGGTCGTGTGACCGCTTCTGCACCGGGATGTTGGCCCGGGTCAGGGCGTCGACGACCGGCGCGGCCTGCGCGTCGGTGCGGTACAGCACGGCGATGTCGGAGAAGGACAACGAGGTGGACCGGCCGTCGATCCGGCCCGAGTCCAGCGAGCGGTGGGACAGCCCGCCGACCAGTTCGTCGACGGTACGGACCACGAAGTCGGCCTCCTCGGCCACCGACGCCGCCGGGTAGCGCCCGACCAGCGGGGCCTCCGGGTCGAGCCGGGCCGGGTCCAGACGCCGGCCACGAACCAGCGAGGACGGTGCGATGGCCTGCACGGCGGCGGCCAGGATCGGCGCCGACGAGCGGTAGTTGCGGTTGAGCCGCACCAACCGCGCGTCCGTGAAGTCCGCGGAGAAGCGCAGGAAGTAGCCGACGTCGGCGCCCCGGAACGAGTAGATCGCCTGATCTGGGTCGCCAATCGCGCACAGGTTGCCGTCCGCCGGGCTGAGCAGCCGCAGCAGCTCGTACTGCGTCGCGTCCACGTCCTGGTACTCGTCGACGAAGATCCACTGCCAGCGGTCCCGGTAGCGCGCGACCAGCTTCCGATCGGCCCGCAGCAACTCCACCGGCAGGCTCACCAGCTCGTCCAGGTCGACCAGGTCCTGCTTGCGCAGCAGCGCCGCGTAGCTGGCGTTGTCGTCGCCCGCCTCCGCGCGGGCGGCCGCGCGCTCGGCGTCGTCGGCGATGCGGAAGTCGACCGGCAGGCCGGCCGCGTCCGCGTTCTCCCGCAGGATGGTCAACCCCAGCGCGTGGAACGTACCGACGGTGACGTCCTCGGCGACCGGGCCGAGCAGGGCGTCGAGGCGGTGCCGCAGCTCCTCGGCTGCCCGGCGGGTGAACGTGATCGCCAGGCAGTGCTCGGGGAAGACGTTCAGCTCCGCGCAGAGATACGCGATCCGGTGGGTGAGCGTCCGGGTCTTGCCGGTGCCCGGACCAGCCACGATGAGCAGCGGACCACCGGGTGCGGAGGCGGCCACCCGCTGCATCGCGTCCAGCCGGTCCAGCAGGCCGGTGCCGACCTCCTCCATGCCGGAGAGCATCGGCTCGAACGGTTCGTGGGGAGACGGCGGCGACGCGATCGGCGGCGCCGGGGCCGGCTTGCGCTTCGGCTCCGCCCTGGCCGCCGCCGGGCGCCTGGCCGTGGCGTTGGCCGCCGGCTCCGCGGGTCGCCGCTGCGCCGGCACGGGTACGTCGAACAGCGTCTCCTGTGCCGTGCCCGCGTGGGCGCCCAGCTCGGCCGGGTCGAAGAGGGTGATCACCCCGTACTCGCCGTCGTAACCCGGCACCCGGCGGACGTCGCCGCGCCGCAACCGTCCGATGCCCTCCGCGAGCAGCTCGCCACCCGCCTGCGCGATGTCGCTCAGTGGCGTGGTGGTCAGGATCTCCAGCTCAGGGCCGAGCGCGGCGAGAAGCTCGTTGAACCGCCCCTCGACCTTCTTCGACCGGGCACCCACCTTGTTGATCTCGCCGAGGATCTCGGCCAGCGGCACCAGGTGGGTGACGTCCCGGGCGTGCGCCGGCCGGTGCCCCTGCGGTCGGTCGGCCAGCTCCTCGATGCGGCTGAGGACGCCCACGGTGAGCGGCTTGCCGCACTCGGGGCAGCGCCCGCCAGCCGCGCGAGTGCGCTCCGGGGACCAGTTGACCCCACACAGCCGGTGCCCGTCCGCGTGGTACTTGCCCTCCTCCGGGAAGAACTCGATCGTGCCGGCCAGGCCGTCGCCGGTCCGCAGCGCCTCCCGGACGGCGAAGTAGTCCCGCTCGGCGGTCAGCACCGTCGCCTCCCGGCCCAGGGCCGGCGGGGAGTGCGCGTCCGAGTTGGACACCAGTTGGTAGCCGTCCAGGCTGCCGACCCGCCAGTTCATCGCCGGGTCGGAGGAGAGACCGGTCTCCACGGCGAAGATGTGCTCGGCCAGGTCGGCGTAGCAGTCCGCGATCGCGTCGAAGCCAGACTTCGAGCCCAGCGCGGAGAACCACGGCGTCCAGATGTGCGCCGGCACCAGGTAGCCGTCCGGGCTGGCCTCCAGGGTGATCTCCAGCAGGTCGCGGGAGTCCAGGCCGAGGATCGGCCGGCCGTCCGAGCCGAGGTTGCCGATCCGGCCGAGCGCGGTGTTGAACCGCGCCACCGCGTCCAGGTCCGGCAGGTAGATCAGGTGGTGCACCTTGCGGGTCCGGTCGTCCCGCTTGTAGATGGTGGAGATCTCCACGCTCAGCATGAACCGGACCGGGTCCGCCTCCGCCGTCCCGGCGAGCCGCGGCGGCAGCCGGCGGGCGATGTCCCGTTCCGCCTCGGCGTCCAGCCGGTACAAACCCGGCTCCGCCGGGCGCAGGGTCTCCCGCAGGTGGTCGTACCAGGCGGGGTGGGTGAAGTCGCCGGTGCCGAGCAGACCGATGCCCTTACGCCGGGCCCACCACGCGAGATTCGGCAGCGTGAGGTCGCGGCTGCACGCGCGCGAGTATTTCGAGTGGATGT
The DNA here is from genome assembly GCF_057766525.1 of Micromonospora sp. MGP-C2. NCBI lineage: Bacteria > Bacillati > Actinomycetota > Actinomycetes > Micromonosporales > Micromonosporaceae > Micromonospora > Micromonospora sp. MGP-C2. The sequence continues at coordinate 4,203,485 of NZ_JBYMEN010000002.1, read as the reverse complement.
GCAGGTCCGCGACGAATGGCGGGAGGCCACCGGGGGGTACGGCGCTGAACGGAGGCACGCCGCATCCTGTCACGCCCGCCGCGCCGGCCGCCCGCCGCCACGCGCGGACGTGACGTCCGCTATGCCGAGCGCAACTCGACCAGACTGATCTGCGGCTCGGCACCGACCCGGACGGGTGGCCCCCAGAAACCGGCGCCGTTGGTCACGTAGACCTTGGTCCCGTCGACCTCGCCGAGCCCGCTGACCACCGGCTGCTCCAGCCGCACGGCCAGGTTGAACGGCACCATCTGCCCACCGTGGGTGTGCCCGGACAGTTGCAGGTCGACGCCGTACCGGGCCGCCTCAACCGCGGCCAGCGGCTGGTGGGCGAGCAGCACCACCGGGCGACTCGGATCACGGTCACCGAGCGCGGCGGCGAAGTCCGGCCCGGCCGCCAGGCCGCTGTCTCCGGTGGCGTCCAGGTCGTTCACGCCGGCCAGGTCCAGCACGCCACCCCGGGCCTGGATCTCCTGACGCCGGTTCTGCAGGACCCGCAGGCCCAGACGGTCGACCTCCTGGACCCACTCCTCCACCCCCGAGTAGTACTCGTGGTTGCCGGTGACGAAGAAGCTGCCGTAACGGGAGCGCAGGTCGCGCAGCGGCGCCGCGGCCGAGCCGAGTTCGGCGACCGAGCCGTCGACCAGGTCCCCGACGACCGCGACCAGGTCCGCGTCGAGGCGGTTGATCGCGGCGACGATCCGCTCGGTGTGCGCGCGGCCGCGCAGCGGACCGAGGTGGATGTCGGAGACGGTGGCGATGCGCAGGCCGTCCATGCTGCGGGGGAGCTTGGCGAGCGGGATCTGCACCCGGTCGAGTCGTGGTGGGCCGAGGGCGGTGCGGACGCCATACCCCACGGTGCCGGCAGCGGTGAGGCCGGCGAAGATGGCCGCCCCACGGGCCAGCAGCAGCCGGCGGGCCGGGTCGTGATCCGGTGCCGCGACGGCGCCGGCGGCCGGCGGGTCGGTCGGCCCGGCGGCACCGACCAGCACCGGCTCGGGTGCGGGGGCGGTCGGCTCCGCGGCGACCACCCGGCGACGCAGCACCAGCCGGGTGACCAGCATCGGCACTTCGAGCACGATCAGCACGACGAGCAGGTAGAACATCAGCGCGAGCCACACGTAGCCCGGCCAGGCGAGCCAGTAGAGCCCGGCCTGCGTCCCGGCGAGGGTGACCGGCACGAGCAGCGCCAGCACCAGGGCGGCGACCGCGCCGATCCGGCGCCAGCGGCCCGGTGTGGTGGTGTCCCGAACGAGCCGCTTCCACAGGTAGAGGTGGATCAAGCCGGTGATCAGGGCCAGGACGGCCACGAACCCCAGAACCGCCAACATGCGTGCGCCTCCCTCAGCCGCCCGCGAACGGGGGCAGGACATCGATCGTGGCCCCGGCCGGCAGGGGTGCCTGACGATCATGACAGGTGACGCCGTCCACCAGGAAACTCGCCACTCGCAGCACTACGGCGAGCCGGTCGCCGTGGCGCCGCACCAACTCGGCCGTGAGGTCGTCGAGGGACCGGCCGGCGGGCAGGACCTCCTCGGTCTGGCCGGCGGCGGCGCGGGCGCCCGCGAAGTAGCGGACGGTCAGCGGGCCCGGGGTCACGGCTCAGCCCCCGATCGCGGACATCGGCCGGGTCGGCTGGAGGAAGGTGGGGTCGTCGATGCCGTGCCCGGCGCGCTTGCCCCACATCGCGGTGCGCCAGCGTCGGGCCAGCTCGTCGTCGTCCGAGCCGGTGCGCAGCGCGGCACGCAGGTCGGACTCCTCGGTGGCGAAGAGACAGGCGCGGACCTGGCCGTCCGCCGTCAACCGGGTGCGGTCGCAGTCTCCGCAGAAGGGGCGGGTGACGCTGGCGATCACACCGACCCGGGCGGGGCCGCCGTCGACCAGCCAGGTCTCCGCGGGTGCCGCGCCGCGCTCCGCCGGGTCGGGACCGAGGTCGAAGGCGGTCCGCAGGGAGGTCAGGATCTCCTCCGCGGTGACCATCGTGCTGCGGTCCCAGCCGTGCTGGGCGTCCAACGGCATCTGCTCGATGATTCGCAGCTGATAGTCGTGGTCGAGGGCGAAGCGCAGCAGGGCCGGCGCCTCGTCCTCGTTGACACCGCGCATCAGCACAGAATTGATCTTCACGGGACTGAGCCCGGCGGCCGCCGCACCGGCGAGCCCCGCCAGCACCGCGTCGAGGCGGGGACGGCGAGTGAGCCGCGTGAACCGGTCCGCGTCCAGAGTGTCCAGTGAGACGTTCACCCGGTCGAGGCCGGCGGCGCTCAGCGCCGGGGCCAGCCGGTCCAGCCCGATGCCGTTGGTGGTCAGCGAGATCCGGGGGCGGGGCTGCAACGCGGCGACCGCGGTCACGATGCCGACCAGCCCGGGCCGGATCAGCGGCTCACCCCCGGTGAACCGCACCTCGGTCACACCGAGCCGTTCGACGGCCACCCGGACCAGCCGGACGATCTCCTCGTCGGTCAGCAACTCGGGGCCGGCCAGCCAGGGCAGACCTTCGGCCGGCATGCAGTAGGTGCAGCGCAGGTTGCACTTGTCGGTGAGGGACACGCGCAGGTCCCGGGCGACGCGGCCGTACCGGTCGACGAGGACCCCGTTGGTCCCCGGGGCGGCGCTCACCTGTCGACCGTAGCGCGCTCGGCGCCGCCCAGGGCGGCACGGGCGGTCTGGAACACCACATCTCGGTAACTGCCGCCGAACAGGGCGGTGTGCACGAGCAGCAGATGCAGTTGATGCAGTGGCACCCGCTCGCGCCAGCCGTCCGGCAACGGCCAGCTCTCCTGATAGGCGGCCAGCACCCGATCCAGGTGGGGGATGCCGCCGAAGAGGGCGAGCTGGGCAAGATCCGTTTCCCGGTGCCCGCCGTGCGCCGCCGGGTCGACGAGCCAGGCCCGGTCGTCGGCGCCCCACAGCACGTTGCCCGGCCACAGGTCGCCGTGGATGCGGGCGGGTGGCTCGTCGCCGCCGAGCCCACCGACCCGCTCGATCACCCGCTCGACCACTGTGACGTCGGCGCTGGTCAGCGCAGCGGCGTCGACCGAGCGCCGCAGGTAGGGGGTGAGGCGTCGCTCGGCGAACCACGTCGACCAGGGCCCGTCGGTCGGGGTGTTGTCCTGGGGAAGTGACCCGATGAAACCGGTCCACGCGGCGCCGAAGGTGGCCGCACCCGCCCGGTGCAGCTCGGCCAACTCACGGCCGAAGCGGTCCGCGGCCTCCGGCGTCGGCTCGCCGGGCTCCACCCAGTCGAGCGCCAGCAGGTCCGGCAATGCCACGACCACCTCGGGTACGCCGACAGCGCCGGCCTCCCGCAGCCAGCGCAGGCCGGCCGCCTCGGCGGCGAAGAAGCCCTCCGGTGCCGGTCGGTCGGCCCCCTCCGGCCAGGACTTGGCGAAGACGGAGTGGCCGTCGTCCAGGGTGAGCCGGGCGGCAGCACAGATGTTTCCGCCGGCCACCGGCGTCTCCCGGAGCCGCTGATGGGTCCGGAAGGTCGGCAGGTGTGCCGGGTACGCGCGCAGGTACGCCAGGTCCATCAGCGCACCGTAACCGCTCCCCACGACAGCACGGTCCCGCCCGAGGACACCCACACCGTTCCGGCAACCCGTAGGTGCGGGCTGAACAGGGAAAACACGCTGAGTAGCTGTGGATAAGCCGCGTGTCATCCACAGGGGCTGTCGATCCGGGCGGACCCGCCGCACGCTTCCGTCATGACCTCGACCGACCGCCCCCAGCTCGCCGTCCGCTCACCCGCCGACCTGATCGCCGCGGTGCCGTACCTGCTCGGCTTTCATCCCACCGACAGCGTGGTCGCCGTGGCGTTGCTCGGTCGGCAGATCATCTTCGCCGCTCGTGCGGACCTGCCCGACCCGTCGACCGACCAGGTCGAGCGGGCCCGGCACCTGGCCGGTGTGATCCGCCGGCAGGGCGCGGAGGCCGCCACCGTGGTCGGCTACGGGCAACCCGATCGGGTGACGCCGGCCGTGGACGCGGTGCGCGCCGCACTGAGCGCCGGCGGGATGGACGTGCTCGACGCGCTGCGGGTGACCGACGGCCGGTGGTGGTCCTATCTCTGCACCGAGCCCGACTGCTGCCCACCCGAGGGCCGGCGCTACGACCCCGACGCCAATCCGTTGACCGCATCCGCTGTCTTCGCCGGCCAGGTCGCGCTCCCCGACCGGGCCGCCCTCGTGGCGCAGGTGTCACCCGTGGACGGCTCGGCCCGGGAGGATGCGCGCGCGGCGACCGCTCGGGCCCGGCTGAGGCTGGCCGAGCTGATCGAGCAGGCGCCCGAGAGTGATCTGCTCGGCGGTCGTGCGGTGCGTTCCGCCGGGGTGACGGCGGTCCGCGAGGCCCAGCGCCGGCAGCGACGTGGTGAGCGGCTCGACGACGACGAGGTGGCCTGGTTGAGCCTGCTGATGACCCACCTGCCGGTCCGCGACCACGCCTGGGAACGCACCGACGGTCGGGACCGGGACATCGCCCTCTGGACCGACGTGCTGCGTCGGGTCGAGCCGGAGTTGGTTGCCGCCCCGGGCGCGCTGCTGGCGTTCGCGGCGTGGCGAGCGGGGCAGGGGGCGTTGGCGGCGGTCGCACTGGAACGCACGTTGAGCCTGCACCCGGACTACTCGCTCGCCGTGCTGCTCGACGACCTGCTCCGCCGCGGCGTGCCCCCGTCCGAGCTGGACGGCTGGCCGTCGGTCGGAATGCCGGGCGTGGTCCGTCCCCGCAGACGGAGCCGACGTGGCCGCCGCTGACCAGCGTGGTAATACCGTGGGTGCTACCAGAGTGGGTAGGCTGCCGGGCATGACCGTGAAGCGCTCCGTGAGCCTCCCCGACGACGTCGCGGAGTGGCTCGACCAGCAGCCCAACGTCTCGGCCGCGATCACCGCTGCGGTGCGTGCCCAGATGGCCGCCGGGCATCTTCACGAGGTGCTGCGGCGAGCCGGCATTGAGCCGACCGAGGCGGGCCGGGCGCGGTGGCGGGCGCGACTGGCCACACCGATTCCGGCGGACGCACTGGCGGAGGGCCGCCGGATGCTGGGACGGGCCGGATGAGCGATCAGATCGCGGCCGTGTTCGACGCGTCGGCGTTGACGGCCTACATCGAGGGCAACGTCTCGGTAGGGGAGCTGATGCTGGAGGTCGCCGACGAGGGCAGGCAGGTTGCCGTCCCGGCCGCCTGTCTGGCGGCCGCCATCGCGGGCGCGGGCGACGAGGTCGGCGCGGCGCTGCTGGCCCTGATGATGAGCGCGCCGGTGATCTGTCTGCTGCCGCTCGACGCAGCCGAGGTGCGGGACACCGGCACGTTGGCCCGTGCCGTTGATGGAGACATCTCGCTGGGTCAGGCCGCCAGTGCGGCACTCACCCACGAGGCGCACTACGCGACAGTGCAGCCCAAGCTGGCGGCGAAGGTGCTGCCGACCAACTGGAGCATCCTCGACCTGGCCTGACCTGGCGACCCGGCGGCGAGGCCATCGGCGTGCGGCGTCCAGGTGGGCGGCGGGCCGGCTTGATCGACTCGGGCTTGATCGACTCCGCTTTCCGGAACTCGGGGTGTCCCCGCTTCCGCGATACCCCGAGTTCAACGAACCCGAGTCGATCACCGATCCGTGCGCGAAGGTCCAGGGCATCCGTCGAAGGATGTAGGCGGTGCTCCTGTCCACGGCCGACGCGGCAGCGCCACAACCACCGGAGAATGATCTCGTGACCCCCGAATTGCTGCTGCCGCTGGCCGGGCTGGCGTTGATCGACAGCACCAGCATCGGCACCCTCTTCATCCCGATCTGGCTGCTGCTCGCGCCCGGCACGGTCAACGCGCGGCGGATCCTCGTCTACCTGGGCACCATCGCCCTCTTCTACTTCGCCGTCGGGCTGCTGCTCGCCGTGGGTGGCAGCCAGTTGGCCGACGTCCTCGGCGGGGCGATGGACAACCGGCCGGTGCTCTGGGCGCAGCTCGTTCTCGGCGTTGCCCTGTTCGCTCTCAGCTTCCGGTACGACGGGAAACGACGGCCACGCGGCGGCGGGGTGCTGCGGTGGCGGGACCGGGTCACCGCCGGTGACTCCTCGATGCGCTGGCTGGTGGGTCTGGCGCTACTCGCCGCGCTCGCGGAGGTGGCGACGATGCTGCCGTACCTCGGTGCGGTCGGTCTGCTGACCACCTCCGGGATCGGTGCTGCGGAGATCGTGGGGTTGCTCGCTGCCTACTGCCTGGTCATGGTCCTGCCTGCGGTGCTGCTGCTCGGGGCGCGAATGGCGTGGCCGAGGCTGGTCGAGCCGGTGCTGGTGCGGCTCAACGGCTGGATCGCACGCCACTCCGGCGGCATGCTCGGCTGGGTCCTCGGCATCGCCGGTTTCCTGGTTGCCCGCGATGCCGTGATCCGGCTGGGGCTGCTCGACGATCTGGTGATCAGACTGTGACCCGTTCGGGACGGGCGTAGACGTTCATGGTGTTGCCGCGCAGGAAGCCGACCAGCGTCATGCCGGCCTCCTCGGCCAACTCGGCGGCGAGGGTGCTCGGCGCGGACACCGCAGCCAGCAGCGGCAACCCCGCCATCCACGCCTTCTGGGTCAACTCGAAGCTGGCCCGCCCGGAGACCAGCAACAGGTGCCCGGCCAGCGGCAGCCGCCGTTCCCGCACCGCCCAGCCGATCACCTTGTCCACGGCGTTGTGCCGGCCCACGTCCTCCCGGAGCACCACCAGCTCACCGTCCGGGGTGAACAGCCCCGCCGCGTGGAGTCCGCCGGTCCGATCGAAGCCGCGCTGGGCGGCGCGCAGCCGGTCCGGCAGTTCGGTGAGGAGGGCGGCCGGCACGCTGAGCGGATCCTCCAAGACCGGGAACAGCGACCGGGTGCGGACCGCGTCGATGCTGGCCTTGCCGCAGACCCCGCAGGAACTGGTCGTGTAGAAGTTCCGGGACGGATCGGTGGTCGGTTCCGGCACACCGGGCGCGAGCACCACGTCCACCACGTTGTACGTGTTCGGCGTCTCCGCGCCGGCGCAGAGCTGCGCGGTCAACACGTCATCGGTCGACCGGATCAGCCCCTCGGTCAGCAGGAACCCGATGGCCAGGTCCAGGTCGTCGCCCGGGGTGCGCATCGTGACGGCGAGCGGTCGCCGGCGGCCGGGACCGGCCGCACCGACCCGGATCTCCAGCGGCTCCTCCACCGCGAGCGTGTCGGGTCGGCGGACCGACCCGCGTCCGTCAGTCGCCGCGTCCAGGTCGATCCGGAGTACGCCCCGTCGATCAGTTGCCCGTCCCATCCCGCCATCCTCCACCCCAGGCCGGCACGCCCGCACGGCCACCGGCCACCAGGCACCGGCAGCGAGCGCGTCTGGGCATCCACACGGCCAGCGCCGCCGGGGCGTCCACACGGCTACGGTGGCCGGATGGGGACGTACGCCGCCGTGGTGCTCGCGGGTGGGGCCGCCCGACGGATGGGCGGAGTCGACAAACCCGCGCTTCCGGTCGGTGGCCGGCCGATGCGCGACCGGGTGCTGGCCGCCGTCAGCGATGCCACGCTCCGGGTGCTGGTCGGTTCGGCCGACGCCGTCCCCGCAGGCGTGCGGGTCATCCGGGAGGAGCCACCCGGCGGCGGGCCGGTCGCCGCGGCGGCTGCCGGCCTGGCGCTGCTGGATCCCGACACGGCACTTGTCGCGCTGCTCGCCGCCGACCTGCCGCTGCTCACCCGCTCCGCGATCGGAAAGTTGCTGGGTCACGTCGCCGAGGAGGCCGCAGCAGGCGGTGGCGAGCGACGGCCCGACGGGGCCTGCTTCGTCGACGGGGACGGGCGGCGGCAGTCGCTCTGCGGTGTCTGGCACGTCGCCGCGCTGCGCGCCGGGCTGGACCGGCTGGCGGTCGAGCGCGGCGGCAGCCTGAGCGGGGCACCGGTCCGGGCGTTGCTGGCCGGGCTCGTCGTACGGGAGGTGCCCTGGTCCGGCGACGGCCCGCCGCCCTGGTTCGACTGCGACACTGACGAGGACGTACGCCGGGCGGAGGAGTGGGCGCGATGACGGTGATGGACGACTGGGTCACGGCGGTGTGCACGGAGTTGGATCTGGACCCGGCCGGTGTGCCCGTGCCGGCGGTGCTGGATCTGGCCCGGGACGTCGCCCACCAGGTGCTGCGGCCCGGGGCGCCGGTCACCGCGTACCTCCTGGGGTTGGCGGTTGGTCGAGGGGCGGACCCGGCCGACGCCGCGGCCCGGGTCAGCGCGCTGGCGGGCACCTGGCCCGTCGAGCTGGGCGCCGACCCTGCGGACCCGACGGCGCCCTGACCGCCGTTGTCCGATCCCGGTCCGGGCTGATTCGGCCCACGGGCGGCGTGGGTAGGGTGATCGTGACGGACGGAGGCGATCATGACGGCTGACCACCCCTCGGCGCCGCACGGTGAGCTGCCTGGCGCTACGGCTGAGCCGGCGGAATCGATCCTGCTCGACGAGCCCAGCACCACCGACCTGCGGGCGAAGGTGACCGAGGCGTGGCAGGAGTTCGCTCGCGCGCTCGCCGTGCGACTGCGGGACCTTCCGGTGGGGGCGCATCTCGACGTGACGCTGGACCCGACCGCCTCCGGCACCGGAGACGCTGTCTATTCGATCAGCGTCGACGTGGACGCCGACCGCGTGCTGTCCGCCCGTGCGGTGGGAAACGCCGCCCTGCCGGCGGGCTACCGACTGGACCGGGGCGCGGTTGCGGACATGGTCGCGCTCGGTTGGTCCCCGCCGGGCGTGGTCCCCGGCTCCGGTGGTTCCTTCGGGCTGAACGCCACGACGGGCGAGTCGACCAGGGTCGCCACGCTGCTCTCCCGCACGCTGCGCGACGTCTACGGTGCTCCGCACCCGGCCTTCCTGGTCTATCTGGTGCACGACGCCGAGGGCGAACCGCTGTCCTCGGAACCGCTCGGCACCGCGCGCAGCGAGTTCGGCCCGGACGCCGATGTCGAGGCGGACCTAGAGGAGGCGCTCGCCGAGGCGGCCGCCGCGCAGGTCGAGCGGGACGACGTGCTCGACCTGGCGGATCGGGTCCGTACCGTGGTCTCCACGATGTTGAAGTCGGACACCGACCGGTTGCAGATCGACTCGGACGGCGACATCACCATCCGCGCCGGCTCGGCGATGGTCTTCGTGCGGGTGCGGGACAATCCACCTCTGGTGGACGTCTTCTCCCCGGTTCTCACCGAGGTGGAGCCGACCGAACGCCTCTACGTCAAGCTCTCCGAGTTGACCAACCGGATGCCGATCGGCCGTCTCTACTGCGCCGACGACACGGTCTGGGCGTCGATCCCGGTCTTCGGCCGCAACTTCCAGGCCACCCACCTGATGCTGGCGGTGCAGGTGATGACCGGTCTCGCCGACGAGCTGGACGACCGTCTGCACGGCGAGTTCGGCGGCAAACGGTTCTTCGGTGAGGGCGACAAGCCGGTCCGACGCGACGACTCGGAGCACCGCACCGGCATGTATCTCTAGGGCGCGTTTCGGAAGTGCTGGGCTCGACCGACACCTCCGAAACGCGCCCTAGCGCACGTCCAGCAGGGTCTTGCCGACCGTCGCGCGCGCCTCGATGGCGGCGTGCGCGTCGGCGGCGCGGTCCAGCGGGAATCGCTGGCCGATCAGCGGTCGCAGGCGGCCGGCCGCCGCGTCCGCCAGGGCCTGCTCGGTGTACGCCCGCAGCCGTGCGGGCGGCACGTCCGGCCGGATCAGTGTGACCTGCCGTGCCGTGGCGGCCTCCCCGGAGACCGGCGACCACTCCCCGCTGGCCAATCCGAAGCTGACCATGCGGCCACCCGGATCCAGCAGCTCGAATGCCGCTCGGGCCACCGCCCCGCCGACCCCGTCGAGCACCACGTCGACCCCACCCGTCGCAGCTCGGATGCGGTCGGCCCAGTCGGGCAGGCGGTAGTCGACGGCCAGGTCGGCGCCCAGGCCGGTCAGCAGCTCCACCTTGCGGGGCCCGCCGGCGACGCCGACCACCCGGGCGCCGGCCCGGGACGCGAGCTGCACGAGGAGGCTGCCCACGCCGCCAGCGGCGGCCTCCACGAGCACCCGGTCACCGGGTTGTACGCCCACCGCCTCGATCAGCATGGTGGCGGTACGCCCGTCGGCCAGTAGTGCCACCGCGTCGTCCAGCGCCAACCCGGCGGGCACCTCGATCGGTGCGGACACGTCCACCACCGCGCGTTCGGCGTAGGCGCCGGAGCCGCCGGTGGCGCTGACCACCCGTCGCCCGATCAGTGCCGGGTCGACGTCCGGCCCGACGGCGGTGATCGTCCCGCCGACGCCGTTGCCGGGGATCAGCGGTGGGGTGACCTGGAACGGCCCGGGGCGACCGGAGCGCTGCTGCGTCTCGACGAAGGTGATGTTCACGTGCGCGACGTCGATCAGCACCTGCCCGGGGCCGGGCGTCGGGTCGCGGGCGGTGCCCGGCACCAGCACGTCGGGCCCGCCGAACTCCCGCAACCAGATCGCCCGCATGTGGTCCCCCTCGGCCTCGGCGGGCCTCGTGCCACGCCACGACCATTGCACCTGTTGAAGCGGGCTTGAGGTCAAGGTCGGGTGGAGGGACCCACGCCCGGGGATTCGACCAGCCGGGAGAGCACGATGGTGCTGCGGGTGGAGGTCACGAAGGACTCGGCGCGCAGCCGCTCCAGCGCCGCCTCCAGGTGGGCGATGTCGGCGGCGCGCAGGTGCACGAGCGCGTCCGCCTCCCCGGAGACCGTGTACGCGCCGACGACCTCGGGGTGTCGGCGTGCGGCCACCCCGATCTGTGCGGGGGTGGTCCGGCCGGCGCAGAACAGCTCGACGAACGCCTCCGTGGTCCACCCGACGGCGGCCGGGTCCACGACGGCGGTGAATCCCCTGATCACGCCGGTGGCCCGCAGCCGGTCGACGCGACGCTTGACTGCCGGGGCGGAGAGTGACACCCGCGTGCCGATGTCGGCGTACGACGCACGGGCGTCGGCGACGAGTAACGCAATGATCCGCTGGTCTACCGCGTCTATCTGCAACGTTCCGCCTCTGGGAAGCAACGGTTGTGGCTGTTACCAAAGTTCAACGGTACCTACTCTTGGTGACCGTGAACCAGCACCGAGTCCCGCGAAAGCGGACATATCTCTTGTGCTCGCCGGAGCACTTCGCGGTTGAGTACGCGATCAACCCGTGGATGGACGTGACCACCCCGGTCGACAGGGACCTGGCCGTCAAACAGTGGGACCGGCTGCGCGAGACGCTGGTCGGCCTCGGTCACGAGGTGCACCTGCTCACCCCCGAGCAGGGCCTGCCCGACATGGTCTACGCCGCCAACGGCGGCTTCACCGTGGACGGCAGCGTGTACGGCGCTCGGTTCAAGCACGAGCAGCGGGCCGGCGAAGCCGCCGTTCACCACGCCTTCTACGAGTCGCAGGGCTGGCGGTTCATCGCACCGAGCGAGACCAACGAGGGCGAGGGCGACTTCGCGTACGTGCCGGAGGCGCACGGCGGGCTCATCCTGGCCGGGCACGGCTTCCGCACCGAGCTTCCGGCGCACGGTGAGGCTCAGGAGGCGTTGGGTCGGCCGGTGGTGTCGCTGCGGCTGATCGACCCTCGCTTCTATCACCTGGACGTGGCGCTCGCGGCCATCGACGACTCGAACGTCGTCTACTTCCCGGGCGCGTTCTCCGCGGCCAGCCAGCGGGTGCTCACCCAGCTCTTCCCGGACGCGGTGATCGCCGACGACGAGGACGCGATGGCCTTCGGGCTCAACCTGGTCAGCGACGGCGCCAACGTGGTGCTCAACAGCGAGGCCACCCGGCTGGCCGGCAAGCTGAAGGCCGCCGGATACAACCCGGTGGCGGTCGACCTGGCCGAGCTGAAGAAGGGCGGCGGCAGCGTGAAGTGCTGCATCGCCGAGCTGCGGCACTGACCCGCGAACGCCTCGGGGCCGGCCTCCCGCTGGGAGACCGGCCCCGAATCGTGCTCCGGGTGGGCGCTCAGCCCAGCGTGGCCAGCTCGTTGATCAGCACGTTCGACATGACCTGACCGTCGCGCTGCACCTCCCGCAGATACCACTTCTGCTGGGGCGTGCGCGGCTGGTTGAACTGCCAGATGCCGCGCGGGCTGTCGATCTGGCCGATCTTGCCGAGGGCCAGGTTGACCTGCTGCGGCGTGGGCTTCCCGCCGGTCAGCTGGATGGCCTGGTCGAGGACCTGCGCGGCGTCGTACGACGCCATCGCGTACGTGGTGGGGGTGACCTGATACTTCTTGCGGTAGGCCGAGGCGAAGACCCGGTTGGACGTGTTGTTCAGGTCGGCCGAGTAGTTCAGGGCGGTCTGGATGCCCAGCGCGTTGTCCCTCAGGTTCTCCAGCACGGAGCCCTCGGTGAGGAAGCCGGGTGCGTAGACCGGGCCGGCGAACTTCTCCCGAAGCTGCTTGATGAACTCCACAGCGGCAGCCCCGGCGAAGAAGCAGAAGACGGCCGTGGGCTTCTTGGCCAGTGCCTTGGTGATGTCCGAGGCGTACGTCGTCTTGCCGGGGTTGTTGGTGGCGTTCGTGTAGGTCACCGGGTCGGAGATGCGCGGGTCGGTCGCGCCGAACTCCTGCCGGAAGCCGCGCACCACGTCCGGGCTGCCGACGTTCTCCGGCATGATGATCGCGACGCGGCCGTTCGCCGGCAGTTGGTCGCGCAGGTAGCGGCCCAGCGCCCGGCCGGCCTCGTCCAGCACGTACGACGTCCGCCAGATGTAGAAGACGCTCTGCAGGCTGCTCGGTGAGGCGTTGGAGCCGATCAGCGGGACGCGGGCTTCCTCGACGGTGTCGCGGATGCCGACCATCACCGCGGAGTTGACCACGCCGGTGAGCGCCAGCACGCCCTGCTTGAGCAGGCCTTCGACGGCGGCCTTGCCGGTCTTGGCGGTGTCACCCTCGTCGGCGGTCAGCAGGTTGACGGGGTGGCCGCCCAGCCGCTGGTCGTGCAGGTCGAGGAAGACCTGGAAGCCGTTGGTGATGTCGTCGCCGATGCTCTTGAACCCGCCGCCCTGCGGCGTGATCAACCCGATCTTGACCGGGCTGCGGTCGGCGGCCGGCTGGGCGTCGGTGTCGGAGCCACACCCGGCGACGAACCCGGTGGTACCGAGCGCGGCCAACAGTTGGAGCGCCCGCCTGCGATTCATCTGCGACACCGAGTTCCTTCCAAGGAGCGTTGCAGGGCCGAACACCGCCCCTCCGGCGTTCTACCTGCTCCGCGACGCTGCGTCAATGGCTATAGATCATCGTGTAGGGCCCGCAAAGCGTCGAGAATCTGAGGCCAGGCGGACGACTCAGGGTCGATCAGCCCGAAATGCTCGCATCCGGGCAGTTCAACAAGGGAGATATCGGATCCTGCGCCACGGGCTGCTGTGACAAAGTCGCGGCTCATCTCCGTTGGAACCTGTTGATCCTCCGAGCCGTGAATGACTACGGTGCGTGTTCGAATGGGTACCAACATTCGTGGATCCGCCGCCGCGTACCGGTCCGGCACCTCCGCCGGGCCGCCGCCGAGCAACGCCGCCACCGCGCCCGCGTCCAGGTCCCGCCGGTACGCCTCGCCCAGGTCGGCCACCGGGGCCAGGGCGAGCACCCCGGCCACCGTCGCCGGGGCGCTGGCCGCCACGTACATCGCCAGGTGGCCGCCGGCAGAGTGCCCGAGCAGGATCGGCGCGCCCCGGGTCACCCGGCCGGGCAGCGCCTCGGCGGCCAGCACCGGCAGCTCGGCCACGCCGGTCAGCACGTCGGTCAACGTGCCCGGCCAACCGCCTCCCGGCTGCCCGGTCCGCCGGTATTCCAGCTGCGCCACCGGGTAGCCGCAGGCAGCGAGAGCGGCCGCCAGCGGGCCGGTGTGCCGCCGGTCGTACTCGGCCCGCCAGAAACCGCCGTGCACCACGACGACCAGCGGTCGCGCGGGGCCGGTCCCCGCCGGGAAGCGCAGGTCGGCCACCTGATCCGGGTGGTCGCCGTACGCGATGGTCCGGTCGGGTTCCGGCGCGGGTCGGGTCAGCACGGCGCGCGGGTCGACAGGCATGGCGCGACGGTAGCGCGCCCCGCCCGGGTGTTTCGGCTCCGGGAGTAGGTCCCGGGCGGCATGGGTCGCGCTCGCTGGGTAAAGATGGACCCCATGACCGAAGCGCGCTCCGCTGGACAAGACGACGAGCCCGGCCCCGACGATTCCGGCCACTCCGGCACCGTTGTGGTGGTCGGCCCGGACGGCCGGCCGATCGGCACGATGCAGACCGACGAGGGCCAGGGCGAGGACCCGACCCGCCTGGTCGAACAGCCGGCCAAGGTGATGCGGATCGGCAGCATGATCAAGCAGTTGCTGGAGGAGGTGAAGGCCGCACCCCTGGACGACGCCAGCCGCAACCGGATGCGGGAGATCCACGAGCGGTCGATCGTCGAGCTGAAGGAGGGCCTCGCCCCCGAGCTGCGCGACGAGCTGGAGCGCATCTCGCTGCCCTTCGCCGAGGACAAGGCCCCCAGTGAGGGCGAGCTGCGGATCGCGCACGCCCAGCTCGTCGGCTGGCTGGAGGGCCTGTTCCACGGCATCCAGGCGGCCCTGGTGGCCCAGCAGATGGCCGCCCGGGTCCAGTTGGAGCAGATGCGCGGCGGCCGGCAGGCGCTGCCCAGCGGCCCCGGCGGGATGGTCCCCGGGATGCCGGGCATCGCCCAGCCGGGCGGCGGTGAGGGCCACAACACCGGTCAGTACCTCTGACCGACCGGTCGCGGCCCGCTCAGTCCAGACCGAAGACCTTCTCCAGGTACGCCGCCACGCCGTCCTCGGTGTTCGCCGTCGTCACGTCGTCGGCGACCGCCAGGACGGCGCGGTGCGCGTTGGCGACCGCCACGCCCCGCCCCGCCCAGGTGAGCATCGGCACGTCGTTGGGCATGTCGCCGAAGGCCAGCACGTCGGCGGCGCTCACCCCGAGTCGATCGCAGTACCAGTCCAGGCCGGCGGCCTTGGTCACCCCGGTGGCGGAGATCTCCACCAGGCCGGACGACGACGAGTGCGTGGCCTCCGCCAGCCCCGCCACCGCTGCCGCGATCAGCTCGGCGAACGCGTCCGGGTCCTGCTCGCCGGCCCGGGCCAGCAGCTTCACCGCCGGGGCCGAGAGCAGCTCCTCGGGAGACTCGACCGGTCGGATGCCGGCGGCGTCGGCGTCCCAACGCAGCGGGTAGTGCGCCTCGTGTCGCATCTCCCGGCTGTTGAGGATCTCGACGGCGAAGCTGATGCCGGGCACCTCGGCGCGCAGCTTCCGGGCCACCTCGGCCAGGTGCTGCGGCGCCAGCGGGTCAGCCCGCAGCACCTCGTCGGAGAACGGGTCGTAGACCACTGCCCCGTTGGCGCAGACGGCCGGCAGAGGCTCGGCCAGTTGGTCGTACACCATCTTGAGCCAGCGGACCGGACGGCCGGTGACGAGGACGACCGGCGTGCCTTGCGCGGAGATCCGCGCTAGCACGTCGGCGGTGCGTGGGCTGACGGTGTGGTCGTCGCGGATCAGCGTGCCGTCGATGTCGGTGGCGATCAGGCGGGGTGTCTCTTGCATCACCGGGACAGTAGCCGGTCGAGGTACACCGCCACTCCGTCGTCGTCGTTGCGCAGGGTCACCTCGTCGGCGGCGGCCCGGACGTCCGGGTGCGCGTTGGCCACCGCCACCCGCGCCCAGCCGGCCCACTCGAACATCGGCAGGTCGTTGGGCATGTCACCGAAGACCAGCACGTCGGCCGGGTCGACCCCGAGGGTCTGCGCCACCACGGTCAGCCCACTCGCCTTGTCCACGCCGGGCGGGCAGATCTCGATGAAGCCGAGCCCGGCCTGGGTGAGCGTGGCGACCTGCGGTGAGACGATCCGGCGGGCCACCGCCAGCAGCTCGTCCACGTGGTGGTCGGCGGTCCGGGCGAACGCCTTGATCACATCGCAGGAGAGGCACTCCGCGCGGGTCCGCGCCTCGAACCGGTCCTGGTAGGGCCAGCTCTCGTGGTAGTCACCCCAGAGCGGCGCGTCATGCTCGTCGGACGCCTCGACCATCACCGTCAGCGGGCCGACCTCGGCTTCCAGGTCGGCGAGCAGCCGGGCCAGCACCTCGGCGGGCAGCCGCTCGTCGCGGAGCACCAGCGGGCCGGAGGGGTCACTCTGGTCGACCACCCGTCCGCCGCCGGCCATCACCAGGAAGTCGGCGGCGCGGATGTCGTTTCGGGTCAGTTCGGTCAACCGGGGGCCGCGACCGGTCGCGCCGACCACCGGAATTCCGGCGGCCCGCACCCGGTCGAGCACCCCATGGGTGTACGCGGAGACGGTCTCGTCGCCGCGGACCAGTGTCCCGTCGAGGTCGGTCGCGATCAGCTTGGGTAGTCCCGGGCGGGTCATCGTTCCTCCTTCGCCCGCCGCCGTCGCAGCCTGCCGTGCGGTCGGAAAAGCCGAGGCCCGGCGTAACGGCGGGCAGCAACCGTACCTCGCGGAACGGGTCGCATCCATGGCTTCCAGGCGAATCGGACGCCAACGAGCGGCACCCCTCCGGTGTCCGTCGGTCGCGGCGCGGCGAGGACAGCCGTTGCCGGGATCCGCGCAGCTCAGGACGGGGTGTCGGGGCGCGCGAAAGGCGCGGCGGGGGTGACCGTCAGGTCGGCCGGTGCGGGCAGGCCGTCCTCCTGCACCGGGTCGCGGTCCCGGCGACGGCGCCAGGCACGGGCCGCCGGCGCGTCCCCGGGCTGGTCGTCCTCCGGCGTCCCGGCCGGGGCCAGCCGCAGGGCCGCACCGAGCAGCACACAGGCGGCGAAGGCCATGATCAGGCCGCGACCGTACTCGGCCTTGAAGCCGTCCTGTGCCGAGTAGAAGAAGGTCCGCTGACCGGAATCGTTGAGGGTGGCCGTGGCGGCGATCAGCAACGCCAGCAGGGCACCGGCCAGCGTGAGGCCGGTCAGCCGGGCATTCGACCGCACGGACGCGGTGCCGCGAAGTGCCAACACCACGGTGCAGACCAGTGCGAGAAGCCCCACCAGGTAGCCGACACCGAAGCCGCCGACCTCGGACACCCCGGCGGGCACCTCGATCGTGGCGTCCCCCTCGGGCCCGCCGTTCGGCAGGCTCATCACCAGCCACTCACCGACCATCGAGGCGACCCCGGCCACCGCGCCCAGACCGGCGAGTAGCAGGGGCAGCCGAGGGTCCTGGGTGAGCCCGGCCAGGGACCAACCGAACCGGCGGCGCGGGGCCGGGTCGTCGTCGGCACCCCACTCGATCACGGCCAGACCGTCGGAGCGGTCGCCCTGCCGTGGGATGGGAAGCTCCTCGGACATCGGTCATCCTTCCGTCCGGTCACGGACCTGGGTCGCATCATGGCACAGCCAGCTGTGCGTGACGGGGATCGCAGGGCGGGCGTCCGCCCCGGTCGGTCGCTCGGCGGTCACCTTTCCGCTAGCGTTCTCCCCATGCCTATCCGTACCGCTTCAGCACAATGGCAGGGCAATCTCACCGAGGGCGCCGGCACCGTCCGCACCGGTAAGGGCGGCCTGTCGGGCAACTACTCGTTCAAGTCGCGCTTCGAGGAGGGCGAGGGCACCAACCCCGAGGAGCTGATCGCCGCCGCGCACGCCGGCTGCTTCTCGATGGCGTTCTCGAAGGCCCTCGCCGACGCGGGCTCGACGGCCACCTCGGTCGAGACCACCGCCAAGGTCCACCTGGACAAGACCGACGCCGGGATGACCGTGACCCGGATCGACCTGGAGACCGTCGGCCAGGTCCCGGGCATCGACGACGCGGAGTTCCAGAAGCTCGCCGAGGCCGCCAAGGCCAACTGCCCGATCTCCCGCCTGCTCTCGCCGGGCGCCGAGATCACCCTCAACGCCCGCCTGGCTTCCTGAGCCGGTCGACCCCACGAACCGCTCGACCACGGAGAGAGTCCTCGCCCACCTCGGGAATCACTCTCTCCGTGGCCCCGCGGATCCCTGCGGTGCTCCAACTGACCGGGCCGGGCGCACCCCGCATCGGGCAGAATGGGTGAGGTGCCGGTGGAGATGACCCGCGAGCGCTTCGAGGAACTGGTCGGCGATGCCCTCGACGAGGTGCCCGAGGAACTGCTCGGCCTGATGAGCAACGTGGTGATCCTCGTCGAGGACGACCCGCCGCCGGGCGAGGCCGATCTGCTCGGTCTCTACGAGGGTCACGCCCTCACCAGCCGCGGCTGGGACTACTCCGGCGTCCTGCCGGATCGGATCTTCATCTACCGACACCCGATCCTGCGGATCTGCGACAACGACGACGACGTCATCGACGAGGTGGCGGTGACCGTGGTGCACGAGATCGCCCACCACTTCGGCATCGACGACGAGCGGCTGCACGCGCTGGGCTGGGGCTGAGCGCCGCCGATCAGCGGCAGCCGGTCCTCGCAGCGCGGCCGCTGGCACGTGGTTGCCCGGGTCGCCTACCTTCGGTGCAGCGACCGCAACCCTGTCAGGAGGCACCCTTTCATGCGCAGCGAGCTGTTCTCCTCGGAGAATCTGGAAAAGGAGTCCGCACAGCCCGGCATGCGGCTGCAGAACTCCAAGATGTTGAAGATCGAGCTCAACGGTGAGGCGATGGCCCGGGTCGGGTCGATGGTCGCCTACCAGGGAAATGTGCAGTTCCAGGCGTTGGGCTCGGGTGGGCTCGGCAAGTTCCTCAAGCAGAAGCTCACCGGCGAGGGCGTCCCGCTGATGAAGGTCTCCGGCCAGGGTGACGTCTTCCTCGCCGAGCTGGCCAAGGACGTGCACATCATCGACCTGGAGCCGGGCGACGCCCTCTCCATCAACGGCTCCAGCGTGCTCGCCTTCGACTCGACCCTGCAGTACGACATCAGGATGGTCGGCGGCGCCGGGATGGCCTCGTCGTCCGGCCTGTTCAACTGTGTGTTCAGCGGCTACGGCCGGATCGCCATCACCACCAAGGGCACGCCGGTCGTGCTCAACGTGGACGCCCCGACGTACGTCGACCCGCAGGCCGCGGTCTGCTGGTCGGCCAACCTCCAGACCGGCTACCACCGGGCCGAGCAGATGGGCCTCGGCACGCTGCTCGGCCGACGCACCGGTGAGTCGTTCACGATGAGCTTCGCCGGCCAGGGCTTCGTGGTGGTGCAGCCGTCCGAGGAGCCGCCGGTCCTGGGCAGTGGCCAGCAGCAGCAGGAGGGCGGTCTGCTCGGCGGTCTGCTGAGCTGACGCAGCGGTGCGGGCGCTCCCGAGTTTGGGGGCGTCCCGCGCCTGGTCAGGTCAACTCGCCGGTGCGCAGTCGGGCCAGCCAGGCCGCCGCGTCGGCGTAGTCGACGTCGGAGAGGCCGGCCGGTGCGGGCACCGGCCGCTCGCCCGCCGACTCGGCCCACCGGTGCCGGGGATACGAGCCCAGGAACCGGACGTCGGCGCAGACCCGGCGGAGCCCCTGCAACGCCTCGCCCAGGCGTACGTCGGCCACGTGACCGGTGCAGTCCAGGAAGAAGACGTACCGGCCCAGCGCCTCCCCGGTCGGGCGGGACTCGATGCGGGTCAGGTTGACTCCGCGGACGGCCAGCTCCATCAGCACCGACAGCAGCGCGCCGACACGGTC
Organism: Micromonospora sp. MGP-C2; assembly: GCF_057766525.1. Lineage (NCBI taxonomy): Bacteria > Bacillati > Actinomycetota > Actinomycetes > Micromonosporales > Micromonosporaceae > Micromonospora > Micromonospora sp. MGP-C2. The sequence goes on along the minus strand of NZ_JBYMEN010000002.1, from coordinate 4,183,885 downwards.
GTGGGCGATGTAGACCGCGAGCGAGGTGAGGTCGTCGCCGGTCGGCGGCGGGGGCGGCCCTGGGCGGGACACCAGCACGAACCGGGTCACCGCGTCGGGATGATCCGCGATCTTGTCGGCGAGTATCGCGAGCCGGTGCCGGGTCGCCCCGATCGGTGCGCAGATCGCCGCGTCGTACTCGCCGGCACCGGCGCCGGCGGCAGCCGCGCCGTTGGACAGCACGTCGACCACGACGGTGTCGGGCAGGTGGTCGCGTAGCCAGCCCCGGCACTGGGTGGACGCCTGCGGGTGGGCCGCCACCGTCCGGATCGAGGTCAGCGACGTGCCGGGTCGGGCGCCGAGCACGAACTCCACCGGCAGGATCACCTCCCGGGTGATCACCAGCGGCTCGCCCTCGGCCATCTCGTCGAGCGTGACGCCGACCGCGCCGCCGATCGAGTTTTCCAGCGGCACCAGCGCGGCATCGGCGTCGGAGTCACGGACGCTGTCCAGTGCCTCACCGACGCTGCGGGCGGGCGTACGGGTGCCGCGCTCGGCGGCGGGGACGGAACGCAGGGCCTGCTCGGCGAAGGTGCCCTCCGGCCCGAGGTAGACGAAACGTGTCGGCGGTGTTCCCGGCATGCCGATCAGCCTACGCACCCGGGCCGGCGGCCGGACCGGCCTCACAGGCGAGGGCGCGGATCCCGGCGGGGCCGGTGGCGCGTACCTCGATGGTGCAGACGTCCGTGCCGGCCGTGACCAGCGTCGGTGCGGCCGCCTGGCCCCGGGTTACCACCTGGAGTTCCTCGTGGCCGGTCACCTCCAGCACGGTGAACTGCCAATCGGCGGCGCAGAGTGGGCCGGTGCGGACCTGGACCCGGACGTTGGCCGGGAGGACTCCCGCCCGCCCGCGCAACAGCTGCACCACCCGCTGCCCGGTCGGCCCGTTGCGGCATGCGGTCGCGACCAGACCGGCATCGGCGGTGGGCGCGACCGCGACGGGCGGTGGTGCGGTCACCTGCGGGGTGGCGGGAGCGGTGCTCGCGCCAGGTGGCGTCGGTGCTGCGGTGTGGGTGGGCAGGGCGGTCGGCTCACTCAGCTCGGGTGGGGCGCCACAGCCGGCCAGCACCGTGACGACGAACACCGCGAGTGCGACCGGCAGGACCCGGGCGGCGGTCCGCACGGGGACGCGACCGGTCGACCGGCCACGAGTCGCCGGTGAGATGTGGATCGTCGCCCGCGATGGGGGAGACGCGGGGCGGGGTGGGGTGAACGGCACGGGCCGATCCTCGGGACATCGGAGAATTCGTCGCGGCCGGGGTGGCCGAGCCCATCGTAGGGTGAGCGGCCGGTGGGGGTGAAGCTCAGCCGGTGACGCGGTGCCCGGCGCGCTGTAGCGCGGCAGTGCCCTCGGTCAGCCGGACGGCCGGCACCAGCAGATAGTCGGTGTCGAAGGTGGAGAACGTGACCACGCTGACCCGTGCCTCGGCCAGCGGGTCGACCAGCGCGGCCAGGCTGCCGATGGCGGCCATCCCCACCGGGGCGGTGACCCGCAGACAGCGCCACACGGTTTCCACCACGGCCTGTGCCGGAGCCCGGTCGGTCGGGCAGATCACGGAGATCCCGTCGGAGGTCCAGCTCACCGTGACCACGTCGGTGTCGCGAAGCCCGTTGGACAACGCGTACGGCAGGGTGGTGCCGGCGGCCAGACGGCACACGGCGTAGTCCCCCGGCAGCAGCGCGATATCGAGCATGAGGGCACCCTACGGCCTGCGCGCGGGCTCATCCCAGCAACGCCGCGTGCGGTGAACAACACACTCCGCCGCAGGTCAGACCTCAGAGAAGAAGGTGAGCGAACCGGCGACGGTGCCGTCGGTGAGCACCGGAGTGGAGATCGCGTCGACGGTCGCGTCGGAGTTGTCGGCCGAGGCGGCCTGCACCCGGAGCAGCCCACGAGCGAGTCGGCCGGAGGAGAGCGCCAGCAGGGGCGGGATCTTGTCGGCCTCGGCCTCGGTCAGCTCGCCCCGGTTGGCGGTGAAATCGAGCAGGCGCAGCCCTCCGTCGAGCAGCGGTCGCCCGATCAGAGCGCCCGGCTCGCCCAGACAGAGCAGCTCGCAGCCGGCCGTGGAGATCGCCACCACCCTCGTGTCGGCGTCGATCAGCAGACACGGCTCGTCCGCCCGGGACACTGTCGAGGACCATTGGCCGACATTGTCGGACTCCGGCTCTGTCGAGGCCCGCGCCGCCGGCACGAACGCTTCCGAGAGCGAAAGTTCGACGTGGGCCACCGCGCCTCCTATGTGCACCGATCGACTGTCCACGCTAGCGGGTCGCCGACGAATCACCGAGCGCACCTGGTCACCCTGGCCGCACAGCCTGAACCGAGGCGGCCGGTGACGGCGCGGGAAGCCGGTGAGGTGGACGGGGGGACCGGAGCCGCGTGGCGTCGCCGGTGACGTTACCGGCGACTGGCCGGCTTGTCAGCGGCCGTTCGGCCCTCGTCATACCACCGGTAGTCGGCAGCTGGACGGTACGTGCCGTTCAGCCAGGTGCCAGGGTGCTGTGCGACCCGGGACAGCTTCTCGGCCGTGGCAGGGCTGATCCGACTGCCACCGGCCACGAGAAGCCGATCCAGCTCGCGGTGGGTGGCCATCAGACAGTCCTTCGGAAGGCCGTAGACACTGATAACGCCGGAGCCGACGAAGGTCAGCACCGGCGTCACCGGGACGGGCAGCCCCACCGCGTCGGAGAGGGCCTTGCTGGCCCGCTTGGCGTCCCGGCGGGACTCCGCCACGTACGGCGGTCGCTTGCCGTTGATCTGCACGACGTCCCCGGCGACGAGCACTCTGGCCCGGCCGTGGTCGGCGATGGTCACGGCGAAGAGGCCGCTCGGCCCGATGGCGAGGAACCCGGCGCGCTCGTCCTGACCGCGGTCGAGGATGTCTGTCACGTCGGTGCGCGGCCACTCGATCACGTGCCAGGCGGGCCCGAGGTGATCGAGTTGCCCCAGCGCCCGCGCCCCGGCCGCCTCCAGGCGGCGCGCCCCCCGCTCGGCCCGACGGCGGCGGGCCCATTCGAGCGGTGTCGGACGGACTGGTTCGAGAACCCCCGTCGACTCGGCACGGGGGTGTGGCACCGCGACGGGCGGCAGTGCCCGAGCGGACGGTACGGCTCGTCGTGCGGGAAAGACAGTCATCGTCGTCGACCTCCGGCAAAAGGTCCCTCGAAGTTATGTCCCCACTACCCTACGTTGCCACTACCGGGGTTCGGCAAGCCGGAGCGCCGGAATGACTGTGGATGAATGCCATATTCATCCACAGTTCTTTTCTCGGATGCCGCCAAACCCTGCCCTACGCTGCGGGAGTGACCCACTACGTCGACAGTGAAGTCGGGCGGCTCGGCACCGTACTGCTGCACCGGCCCGGCCCCGAACTGGCCCGGCTCACCCCACGCAACAACGACTCGCTCCTGTTCGACGCGATCCCCTGGGTCGGGCGGGCCCAGGAGGAGCACGACGCGTTCGCCGCCGCCCTGCGCGAGCGCGGGGTGGAGGTGCTCTACCTGGCCACCCTGCTGGCCGAGACGCTTGCCGTCGCGGACGCCCGCGCCGAGCTCACCGAACAGGTGCTGCGCTCCCGACGGCTCGGCGACACCCTGCGGGCCCGCGTCGCCGACCACCTCTCCTACCTGGACCCGGCGGCCCTGGCCGACGTGCTGACCGCCGGGCTGGCCCACGAGGAACTGCGGATCAGCTCGGAGCGGCCCGGCGGGCTGGTCTACACCCTGATGGATCGGCACGACTTCGTCATCGACCCGCTGCCCAACCTGCTGTTCACCCGAGACTCGTCGCTCTGGATCGGCGACCGGGTCGGCGTCACCAGCCTGGCCATGCCCGCCCGCCGCCGCGAGACCACGCTGACCGACGCCATCTACCGGCACCACCCGCGCTTCGCCGGCACCGAGTTCGTCTACCGCCCCAACCTCGAACACCTCGAGGGCGGGGATGTCCTGCTGCTCGCACCCGGGGTGCTGGCGGTCGGGGTGGGCGAGCGGACCACACCGGCCGGCGCCGAACGCCTCGGTCGGCAGGTCTTCGCCGCCGGCCTGGCCCACACCATCCTGGTGGTGCCGATCGCCCAGAAGCGCGCCACCATGCACCTCGACACCGTCTGCACGATGGTCGACGTCGACGCCGTGCTGATGTACCCCAACATCGCGAGCACGCTGTCGGCGTACACCGTCATCGCCGGCGCGGACGGTGAGGACCCGCGGGTGGACGGGCCGGCGCCGTTCCTGCGGGCCGCCGCCGACGCGATGGACCTCGACCTGCTCCGGGTCATCGACACCGGGCTGGACCCGGTCACCGCGGAACGCGAGCAGTGGGACGACGGCAACAACACCCTCGCGCTGGCGCCCCGGCTCTGCGTGGGCTACGAGCGCAACACCGAGACCAACGCACAGTTGGAGCGAGCCGGCATCGAGGTGATCCCGATCGCCGGCTCCGAGCTGGGGTCCGGCCGGGGAGGGCCGCGCTGCATGTCCTGCCCGATCACCCGCGAGCCGTTGCCGGCCGGAACGGGCCGGGCCGGGCTCAGCGGAGGGTGAGCTGGCGGCCGAGCAGCCCCTGACGGGCGCGTCGGCCGGCGGCGTCCAGCGGGTCGGTGGCGGCGAGCGCCTCCGCGTACCGCTTCGCGAACTGCGCCACCGGGTCCTCCCAGTCGGCCGCCGGAGTCTCCTCCGGCAGGTCCCAGACCGGCACCAGACGGCCGTGCGCGCGGAACATGCCGGCGAACTTGGTCTGCTCGCCGAGCGTCAGCGAACCGGCCGCGCCGAGGCGGGCCAGCGCGTCCAGGGCGGCGTCCTCGTCCTCGGGCAACACCCAGCGCACGTGTGCCTTCTCCGGGACCTGACACCAGTACGCGGCCTTCGCGGCGGTCAACCGCACGGTCGGGTAGATGGCCGCGTTCGCCCGCTCCAGAGACGCCTGGACGGTCGGATCATCGCCGGCCCCGGGGTCGAGCCAGAACTCGAAACCCTCGTGCATCGTGATGTCCAGTGGACCGTCCGCGAGGATGTCCTGGAGGCGTGGGCCGGGGCCGGGCAGCGGCGGCACGGCCACCTGGCCACCCGGCTCGGTCCGCAGTGCGCAGAGCAGCGCCTCGGCCAGGTCCCGGGAGACGTCACCGGACTGCTGGTGGCGCTGGAGGCCGATGAGCACCCGACCGTCCGGCTTGCTGATCGCCGGGGCGGCCATCGGCAGCACCGTGGCGAGCGTCGCCGACCGGTCGCCGAACTCCTCGACCAGGGCGGGTGCCAGTCGCAGCGGCGCGGAGGCGGCCGGCACCAACTCGCGCAGGGCGATCCACTCGGGTTCGTCGACGAGCCCGTCGAACGGACGCGGCACGAAGATGTCCCGCACCTTCTCCCGGCGGGGGGTGGTGTCGGCTGCGGTGCGCTGGCTCTTTCGACGCTTGCTCACGGCGTCACAGCCTAGAGCCCCGACCGGCTTTCCGTGGGCGGGACCCACCCATCCCGAGCCCGTCGAGCACCGGTCCCGGCGACGAGGTCAGGATCAAGGACGGTCAGCGTGCCGGCACCAGGTCGGGTCGGGGTGCCGGCACCGGGTCGAACTCGGCCCAGACGCGCTGGCCCATGCCGTCGCGCTCGACTCCCCAACGGGTGGCCAGACCGGCCACGATGTGCAGCCCTCGCCCGTCCGCCGCGTCGAGGCTGGCCGTCCGCATCCGCGGCCCGGTGCTCGCACCGCCGTCGGTGACCCGCAACTGGATCAGGGCGCCCTCGGCCGAGGGGCGTAGGTGCCAGGCCACCCGGATGACTCCGCCGGGCAGCGGCCGGGCGTGCCGCACGGCGTTACCCACCAGCTCCGCGAGCACCGCGATCAGATCCGCGAGAAGCGTCGGGGGTACGACGTCCGCCAACTCGCCGGCGAGCCGGTGCCGGGCCAGCCGTGCCCCGACCGGGTGGTGGGGAACCACCACGCACCACGCCCGCTCCCTCGCTGCCGCTGCCACCGTCGCCTCCACGTCGCGCCACCTCGGTCAACCGCGTGGTAGCCGCACCTCTGCGACCGTACCGCCGCCGGTCCTCGGACGTAGGGATACCCATCCATTCTGTTGTTCAACGATCCGGCGGACGAGATAGAGGCCGAGCCCTGCCCCCGGATAGCCGCGCCGGTCGCCGGACTCGCCCTGCCAGAATCGGTCGAAGGCCCGCTCCACGTGCTCCGGTCGGATGCCGATGCCCCGGTCGCTGACCCGGAACGCCACCAGTTGACCGTCCACCGAGGCGGTGATCTCGATCGGCGAGTCCGGTGCCGAGTACTTGCCGGCGTTGGTGGTCAGCTCGGTCAACACCGTGGCCAGGCTGGGCCGGTGGCCGAGCGCCTTGGGCAGGTCGGTAGGGACGAGCAGCACCAGCCGGCGACGCAGGTCCGCCGGCAGGTCGCCGATGGAGGAGCGCAGCGCCTCGCCGAGGTCGAACGGGGTCGCGGGGTCGTCCCCCGGCCCCGTCTCGGCGGCCGAGGAGAGGAGACGGTCGACCAACCGGGCCAACTCGTTGGCACGCTGCCCGATCACCCGGGCGGCCTGCCGCCGGTCCACCTCGGTGAGCGACTCCCAGTGGTCGGTGAGGGTGTCCGCGTACCCCTTGATGACGGTGACCGGAGTGCGCAGCTCGTGGCTGGTCACCGCGACGAACAGTTCCCGGTCGTGGTCGCGGCGCTGCTGGTCGGTGATGTCGCGGAAGGTGACCACCCGCAACGTGCCCGGGCCGGGCAGCTCGCCGGAGGTGATCCGCAGCCAGCGGCCGTCCGGCATCCGGTGGTCCCGGACCTGGCCGGAGGGGGGCAGCGGGAACGGCAACGGCGCGCTCAGCGCCTGCTCGACCGACCGCCCGGTGACCTGGGCGGCGGCCGGGTTCCAGAGTCGGACGTGCCCGTCCCGGTCGACGACGGCGAGCCCGTCGGCGAGTGCCGCCACCACCGGGCCGTCGCCGTGCACCGGCAGGCCGCTCTGGTCGCCGTACGTGTGCGCGACGCAGGAGGCGAGGTAGCCGATCACCGCCTGCTGGTCCGGGCCCGGCTCGTCGTCGTCCGAGTAGAGCGCGTGCATGCTCCCGACGATGTGGCCGCCGATCTCCGCCCGGGAGACCACCATCCAGTGCAGGTCGCTGCCGCTCAGCTCGCCGGCCAGCTTGCCGTTGAGGTGGTCCACCCGTACCTGGCGTACCCGTGGCCCGGCGAGCAGACAGACGGTGTCCGGGTCGTCGGCGGCCAGCGGACGACCGAGGGCCCATTCCGCCGCGCCGGTCGCGGAGATCACGCGACCACCGGTCGGACCGAACTCGACGAACGCCATACCGGTCGCGCCGAGTGCCGGCTGGGCCACCCGGAGGAGTTGGGTGAGGACCGGCAGGCCGGCGTCCCCAGAATTGATCATCTCGATCACGACGGTGTGGCCGGCGAGGAGAGCGGGGAAGTCAATACGCTCCGGCATGGGGCGAGTCTGCCCCGTCGGCCCGGATTTGGGCACCCCCGCCCGTCAGCGGCCCAGCCGGGCGAGGGCGTACGCCGGCCGGTCGGTGATGATCCCGTCCACCCCGGCGGACAGCACCAGCTCCAGGTCGGTGGGCTCGTTGACCGTCCAGACGTACACCTCGTTGCCGGCCGCTTGGAGCGCGGGCAGCAGCTGCGGACGGCCCCGGACCAGGCCGATGCCCGGCCCGGCGATACGGGAGCCGAACGGCAGCCGGCCCAATCGCAGCCAGGGCGGCAACACCTCCAGCAACAGCACGGTGGGCAGCGTCGGGGCGAGTTCGCGCACCCGGCGGACCGCCAGCGGGGAGAACGACATCACGGTGACCTGCACCCTGTCGTCCGGCGCCGGGTCGGCCAACCCGTAGCGTCGCAGCAGGCTGACCAGTCGGCGTTCCACGTTCGAGCCGTAGCGGGACGGGTGCTTCGTCTCGACCAGCAGCCGGACCGGCCGGCCGGCGTCGAGCACCGCGTCCAGCAGCCGGGCCAGGGTGAGCAGCCGGGTGTGCGAGTCGTCCGGCGGCAGGTCGCCGCTCGGTGCGCCGCCCGGATGCCACGAGCCGAAGTCCAGTGCGTCCAGCTCGGCGAGCGTACGCGCGCTGACCAGACCGCGACCGTTGCTGGTGCGGTCGAGTCGGCGGTCGTGTACGCAGACCAGGTGCCCGTCCCGGGTCAGCCGGACGTCGCATTCCAGGCCGTCGGCGCCCTCGTCGAGAGCGCGAAGGTACGCGGCGAGGGTGTGCTCGGGAAGGTCGTACGAGGCGCCGCGGTGCGCGAAGACCAGTGGCCCGCCCATGCCGTCCGCCTCAGATGACCTGGCCGGGCTGCCCGTTCGCGTCGACCACCGGTCGGCCGACGGCAGCCCACTGGCGCATCCCGCCGTCGGCGTTGCGCACCTGCTCCCAGCCGTTGTTGATCAGGTAGGCGACGACCTGGGCGGAGCGGCCGCCGGAACGGCAGACGACCGCCACCTCCCGGTCGGTGGGCACCTCGGCCAGCCGTGCCGGCAACTCCATCATCGGCAGGTGGTGAGCGGTGGGGGCGTGGCCGGCCGCCCACTCGTCGTCCTCCCGCACATCCAGCACGTAGGTCTCGTCGGCGATCTCGGTCACGGGCACGGTGGGAACCTGGGGTCCGAACACAGGAAGCAACACTAGATCCTCGTCGGCCGGTTCGGCACCGACCCGGCCGACGACACCGTCACAACCGGGTCACCCAGCGGGGGTTGGCCTGCGCCCAGGAGGGCACCCGGGTGCCGCGAACCGCCTCGAAAAGCCCGTTGCCCCCGTTGTCCAGCACGACGTACGAGACCTCGTCGATGGTCTGCGGTGACGAGGGCACCTGGACGCCGCGCATCCCGTCGGGCGGCAGCGCGCGCAGCGCGAGGAGCAGGTCCTCCAGGGGTACGCCGTTGGTGTCGACGGTCAACGACCCGCCGACCGCCCGGAGCACCTGGTCGAGCTTGATCGGGTTGCTGCGGAGGTCCGCCCTGCCGGCGCTGTCCAGCATCGCCCGGAGCAACTGTTGCTGGTGGTGCTGCCGGTCGTAGTCGCCGCCGGGCAGGTCGTAGCGCTGCCGGACGTAGTCCAGTGCCTGTGCCCCGTCCATCTGCTGACAGCCGACGGGAAAGACCCGGTTGGTGTGGATCGAGCGGACCTCGGTGTCCACGCACATCTGCACCCCGCCGAGCAGGTCGATGACCTTGCGGAAGCCGGAGAAGTCGATCAGTGCGGCACCGTCGAACCGGATGCCGGTGAGCCGGGTCAGCGTGGCGGAGAGCAGTTGGGCGCCGGCCTGCCCACCGCCGCCGTGCTCGTACGCCGCATTGATCTTGTCCTGGCCGCCGCCGAAGCCGTTCCCGGCGGGGATGGGGACCAGCAGGTCTCGGGGAATGGAGACGAGGTAGGCCTCCCGCTGGCCGGCGGGTACGTGCACGATGAGGATGGTGTCGGAGCGTTGGTCCGGCCCGCTGCCTCCGGGGCGGCGGTCGGAGCCGACCAGGAGGTAGTTGAGCGGCCCGTCCAGGTCGGTGCGGTCGGTGCGGGAGTCGGCGTCGAGCAACTGCTCCTTGCTCACCGTTCGCTCGTACCGGTTGCTCAGTGTCCGGATCCCGGCCAGGGCGAGCCCGGCCAGCAGGACGAGGACCAGGCCGACGCCGAGCATGATCCGCGACCCGCGGGCGCGGTGTGCTCGGGCCGACGGGGCCGCTCCGGCCCGGTCCGCCGCGTTCCGTCCCCACCTGGACGTGACCGCCTCCCCGCAGCCGATACGTGAAACCTGCTCACGTCAGGCTACGGGCGGTGACGATGCCGTCGCTGGGTTTTCGCGACTCCCGGCCGTCACTTGCGGTTGGAGATCACCTCGGGGTGGGTGAAGACGAACTCGGCGAGCTTGTCCTGCTTGACCGCCCGGAACATCTCCTTGGTCTCCTCGTTCAGACCCTCGGTGTTGTTGCCGTTGGCGTGGAAGGTGCCGTTGTTGGTCTTGAGCATGGTCAGCTCGTTGCCGGTGACCCCGCGCATGGTGAAGATGAAGTCCTCGATCGGCACGCCGCCGGTGTCCAGCACGGACGCCTCGCCGGCCGCCTTGATCAACTGCTTGATCTTGGCCGGGTTGGTCAGCATCCCGCGGTCGGTGGCCTTCTTGGCCATCGCCTTGATCAGCTGCTGCTGGTTCTGCTGGCGGTCGTAGTCGCCGTTGCGGAGGGTCTTGCGCTGCCGGGAGTAGTCCAGTGCAGCCCAGCCCTCCATCTCCTGGCAGCCCTTCTTGTGCACCACCGGGGTGCGCGCCTTGCCGGTCTTCTTGGCGTCGGCGTTCCACATCGGCTTGCCGTCGACGTACGACATGTGCAGCGACTTGACTTCCTGGCTGACGCAGATGCGCACCGTGCCCAGGGTGTCGATGACGTTCTTGAAGCCACCGAAGTTGATGATCGCCGCGCCGTCGAAGCTGATCCCGGTGAGGCGCTTGATCGTCTGGGCCATCAACTGCGCGCCACCCTCCCAGCCGCCACCGTTGCGGGCACCCGCCTGGAACGCGGCGTTGATCTTGTCGGTGCCGCCGGTGAAGCCGCTCTTCGGGAACGCCGGGATCTGCGCCTCGGTGTCCCGGGGGATGGAGATCAGGTACGCCTGGTCGTGCGTGGCCGGGATGTGCAGGATGATGATGCTGTCCGAGCGGACGTCGTCGGCGGCCCAGCGCTCCCGGGCGTCCACGCCCAGCAGCAGCATGTCGATCGGCCCGTCCAGGCTCGCCCCGCCCTCGGCGTCGGACTTGCCGGCCCCACCCAGCAGGTCGCGCTGGGCGATGCCGCCGGTCGCCTGCCCGATCACCACCTTGCTGCCGACGATGGCCGCCCCGCTGCTGAGCATCAGCACCGCCCCGAACACCACTGTCAGCCGGGCCCAGAGGGGGTCCTTGCGCTTGGTCCCCTTCTTCGCCGACCCACCGCCACCCGCGCGGCCGCCACCCCCACCCGAACTGCCGCCGTCGCCACCGCCGGGTGGACGACCGCCCGGTCCACCGCCCGCGGGGCGTGGCTGCACTGGTATGGCCGCAGAGATCCGGCCGCTGGGCGCGGCAGACCCGGAGGAGGAAGGGCGACGACTGGCCTGAACCGGCATTCGTGCTCCAGCTCGTGATCAGGAGGGGGCGGCACCACTGTACGGACATGAAAACGACTTGGCGAGTTCATCTCGGATCAATCGGATGTCGATCTTCCCGGATTCAGTCGATCGTCGCCACTCGATGACCCGAACGGCGGGTTCGCCGCCGGGCCGTCGGCAGCGGGGTGCCCGTCACGGTCAGCCGCCGGCGTTGCCCTTCGGCGGGTTGGCCTTGACCCAGTCCGCCATGGTGTCCGCCGACATGGCCTTGTACATGGCAAGCGCCTTCTCCCGGTCCGAGACGACCACCGACTCGCCGTTTCTCGTCTCGCTGCCCGAGTTCGGGCTGGTCACAAAGGTGAGGTTCTGGCCGCGCAGGTTGCGGAACTGCAGCGCCATGTCTGTAACCGAGAAACCCTGGTCAACGGTTACGGCCGCGGTCACCGACTGGAGGAAATCGTTGAGCTTCTTCGGGTTCGCCAGCGTGCCGCTGCTCGCCGCCTTGTCCATCAGCGCCCGAAGGAATTCCTGCTGGTGCCGCATCCGGGCGAAGTCCCCATCCGGGAACTGCTTACGCTGCCGGATCCAGTCCAGAGCCTCCGCGCCGTCCATGTGGTTGGTGCCCTTGGTGAACGTCCGGTACGGCTTGTGGATCGAGGTGACCGTCCGCTCCACCTTCAGGTCCACCCCGCCGAGGGCGTCGGTGACCTCCTTGAACCCGCCGAAGTCGATCGCCATCACATGGTCGATCCGCACGTCGGTGAAGCACTCCACGGTGCGCACCGCCAGCGGCAGCCCGCCGAAGGCGAACGCCGCGTTGATCTTCGCGCGCTCACCGGAGTCGCAGTCCGCGCCGGCGCTCTCCGGGATCGGCACGTAGAGGTCACGCGGAATGGAGACCAGGTAGGCCTCCTGGTGGTCGGCCGGGATGTGCATCACGATGACCGTGTCGGCGCGCCACTCACTCCTGGTGTCGACAGGCGCGTCCGGGTCCCGTGAGTCGCTGCCGACCAGCAGGATGTTCAGCGCGCCGTCGACGGCCTTGACCGGCCGGCCACCGGTGATCTCCGCGAACGGGTCGGTGCGGGCCAGGTCGTTGTTGAGGTTGCGGGCGTAGAGCCAGGCCCCCACGCTGCCGAGCAACGCCAGCACCAGCACCGCGACCCCGGCCACCAGGGCGATCCGACCCCAGCGCGGTCGCGGGCCACGCCGCCCGGAGCCGCCGGCACCACCCGGGCCGCCGGGCCCACGTGGCCCCGTCGGGCCGCCGGGCCTCGGCTCCTCCTCGTCGTACGACGGGTAGAAGCGTGCCTCGGTCGGACGGGCACGCCCGGAGGCGCCCCGGTCGGGGCCGGGCACCGACGCGCGCCCGGCGCTGCGGTGCAGGTACGGATGCGGGACGCCGGCAGACGAAGTCGCGGACATGTAACTCAGGGTACGTAGCGGGAGCCACCGCCGCCTTCAGGCGACACTCAGCGGCAGGCGGTACGCGGTGAACTGGTTACCCTAGCCGTGCCCGGAAGTGCTCAATCGTGCGTCGCAGGCCATCTTCGGGCGCGACCGTGGGCTCGTATCCGAGCAGTTCACGGGCGAGCGTGAGATCGGGGCGGCGCATCTCCGGGTCGTCCGAGCTGCGGGTGACGTAGGTCACCTCGGAGCTGCTGTCGGAGAGCGACACGATCAACTCGGCGAGTTGCCGCATGGTCAGCTCGTGCTCGGTGCCGCAGTTGACCGGGCCCGTCTCGGTCGAGTCGAGCAGCAGCAGGATGCCCCGCACCAGGTCCTCGACGAAGCAGATCGAACGGGTCTGGTTGCCGGTGCCGTGCACGGTGATCGGCTCCCCGCGCAGCGCCTGGGAGATGAACGTGGGGATGGCGCGGCCGTCGTCCGGGCGCATCCGCGGGCCGTACGTGTTGAAGATCCGGACGATCGCCCCGTCGAGCCCGCGGTAGCGGTGGTACGCCATCGTCGCGGCCTCGGAGAAGCGCTTGGCCTCGTCGTAGACGCTGCGGACCCCGATCGGGTTGACGTTGCCCCAGTAGGTCTCGCGCTGCGGGTGCTCCTTCGGGTCCCCGTACGCCTCGGAGGTGGAGGCCATCAGGAACCGGGCGCCGTCGGCGACCGCGCGCTCCAGCAGGTGCAGGGTGCCCACCGAGCCGACCCGGAGGATCTCCACCGGCAGTTGCGCGAAGTCGGTGGGGCTGGCCGGCGAGGCCATGTGCAGGATCGCGTCGAACCGCTCGGCCAGCGCCGGGTGGTCGGTCGGCAGGCCGTCGGAGAGGTCCGCCTCGACGAGCGTGAAGGTGGGCCGGTCCAGCAGGTGGGCGACGTTCTCCTTGGAGCCGGTCACGAAGTTGTCCAGCGCCACCACCGTGCAGCCCCGGGCGATCAGGGAATCCACCAGGTGCGACGGGACGAAACCGGCGCCGCCGGTGACGAGAACGCGGTGACCGGAACCGAAGCGCTCAGCAACCTTCATGCCGGTCAGCCTACCGACCCCCGTTTGCACGAAGAGGCCCCCTGTTGAGCACAGGGGGCCTCTCGTGACGAGCGCTCGGATCAGTGGGCGCCGGAGCCCGTGAGGGCCCGCACCTCCAGCTCCGCGTACTTGTCCTCGTCGTGCTCCTTGGAGATGACGGTGCCGATCCACCCGCACAGGAAACCGAACGGGATGGAGAGGATGCCCGGGTTGGACAGTGGGAACCACTGCCAGTCGTGGTCCGGGAACATCGACGTCGCCGCGCCGGAGACCACCGGCGAGAAGAACACCAGCAGCACGGCCGAGACCAGACCGCCGTAGATCGCCCACACCGCGCCGGAGGTGTTGAACCGCCGCCAGAAGAGGCTGTAGAGGATCGCCGGCAGGTTGCCCGAGGCGGCGACCGCGAAGGCCAGCGCCACCAGGAACGCCACGTTGAGGTTCTGTGCGTAGATCGACAGGGCGATCGACACCGCGCCGATCACCAGGGCGGAGATCCGGGCGACGCGTACCTCCTGCCGCTCCGACGTGTCACCCCGCTTGATGACGTTGGCGTAGAAGTCGTGCGCCAGGCTGGACGACGAGGCCAACGTCAAGCCGGCGACCACCGCCAGGATCGTGGCGAAGGCGACCGCCGCGATGATCGCCAGCAGCGCCGCACCACCCAGTTCGCCGCCGAAGAAGTCGATTCCGAGCGCTTCGGCCAGCTGGGGCGCCGCGGTGTTTCCGGCCTTGTCCTGCGCGGTGATCGCCGCGCTGCCCACCAATGCCGCCGCACCGAAGCCGAGGGCCAGGGTGAGCAGGTAGAAGGTGCCGATGATGCCGATCGCCCAGAGCACGCTCTTACGGGCCGCCTTCGCGGTCGGCACCGTGTAGAAGCGGATCAGGATGTGCGGCAGACCGGCGGTGCCGAGCACCAGGGCGATACCCAGCGACAGCAGGTCCACCTTGTTGTAGAAGGTCTGCGTCGAGTTGCCGGCGACCTCGACCCCGTACCGCAACCCGGGTTCGAGGAACGCGCTGCCCTTGCCGGACGCCTCGGCGGCCTGGCCCAGGAGTGCCGACAGGTTGAAGTTGAACTTCGCCAGCACCAGGATCGTCATCAGCAGCGCGCCGCCCATGAGCAGGAACGCCTTGACGATCTGCACGTAGGTGGTGCCCTTCATGCCACCCACGGTGACGTAGATGATCATCAGAGCGCCGACCATGATGATGGTGGCGATCTTCGCGGTGGCCGCGTCCATGCCGAGGAAGGTCGTGCCCGGCTTGATGCCGAGCAGCAGCGCGACCAGCGCGCCGGCGCCCACCATCTGGGCCAGCAGGTAGAAGATCGACACCGTGATGGTGGAGACCGCCGCCGCCGTACGCACCGGACGCTGGCGCATCCGGAAGGCCAGCACGTCGGCCATGGTGTACCGGCCCGAGTTACGCAGCAGCTCCGCGACCAGCAGGAGGGCCACCAGCCAGGCGACCAGGAAGCCAATCGAGTAGAGGAAGCCGTCGTAGCCGTAGAGCGCGATGATGCCGGCGATGCCGAGGAACGACGCGGCTGACATGTAGTCGCCGCCGATCGCCATGCCGTTCTGGAAACCGGAGAAGGACCGGCCGCCCGCGTAGAAGTCGGTTGCCGTCTTGGTCTGCCGGCTGGCCCAGATCGTGATGGCCAGGGTCACCGCCACGAAGACCAGGAACAGCGTGATGGTCAGGTTGCGGGCGGTGTGATTGCCCGCCTCAGCCGCGAGGAACGTCTCAACCGCGTGAACCGTCTTCACGGGTCACCTCCCCGATCTCGGCGCGGATCCGGTCGGCGATGGGGTCGATCTTCCGGTCCGCGTACCGGGAGTAGAGCCAGGCGATCAGGAACGTGGAGACGAACTGGAGCAGGCCGAAGACCAGCGCGACGTTGATGTTGCTGCCGAACAGCTTCGTGCCCATGAAGTCCCGGGCGTACGCGGAGAGAATGACGTAGAGCGCATACCACAGGAAGAACGCGACGGTCATCGGGAAGACGAAGCCGCGCAGCGCACGCCGCAGCCCGGCGAACTCGTCCGACCGTTGTACGGCCAGGTACTTGTCCGACTGGGAAGCGGCCGGAGCGGGTGTGTCCGTGGACATCTGTGGATCACCACCTTCACAGGCGTCAGAGGGAGTTTCGCGCACCGTAAAGAGCGCGCTCCCCGACGGGGAAGGCCGAGATCGACGTCGGTCGTCGAGTGCGCCGAGCGGTTGCCTGGCTGCGCCGAGTGACTCAGATCACCCCGGTGACCGGTCGGTCCCCGGGGGTCGCCCGTTCAGCTCGGCAGCTCGTGGTACCGACCGCGATAGTGCAGCAGCGGAGCGGCCTCCTCGGCCAGGTCGACAGCCTCGATGGTGGCCTCCACCAGCAGGCCCCAGCCGTACTCCCGGGCGGTGTCCAGCCGGCACGCGGCCCAACCGCCCGCGTCCGCCGGCACCGGCCCGTAGGGCGTCTCGATCCAGGTGTCCGCGGCGAAGAGCCCGCCCGGAGAGGGGAACAGGCCGGCGAACCGGTCGGCGAGCTGCCGGTGCGGCGGTCCGAGCGGCGTGACAGCGAACCGGCCCGCCTCCTCGGCTGCCGCCCAGAAGTCGGACTCCGCGTCGATCAGCCCGACCAGCCGGTCCGGCTCCCCCTCGGCGACCAGGGTGGACGACACCGTGAGCCCGGCCGGGCCGGGGGCCGTCCAGAGAGTCACCGGCGCGGCGAGCCGGCCGCGCAGTCGACGTACCGGCGATCGCTGCCCGCTCGGCACCGCGAACGGATCGGTGGAATGGATCTCGGCGCCCGGCTCATGATTCACGTGAAACATTGTGCCGCCCCGGGCCCTCGCCCAACCAAGGAAGCGCTCGTGCAGGTCGGCGGGGCGCTCGTTGAGGCGGGCGAGTTGATCGCCCGCCTCCGCCATCGCCGAGCCCAGGTAGACCAGCAGCCCCACACGGTCGTGCCGGTACTCGGCGAGCAGCGCCAGGCGGGCTGGCACGGCCAGAGCGCGCCGCAGCCCCGACACCGCCACAGCGGCCGCATCGGCAGGTGCGGGCGGCTCACCGGTGACGCTCCACGTCACGCTCCAAGATCCGAGCAACTTCCCGGATGTTGCTGCCTCCGACACGCGGGAGGCGCCAACAACTCTGATGTTGCGCGGATCTTGGCCACGAGCACCTGGCGCGGGCGGCCGCGCCGGTGGCACGACGCTTCCGGACGGCGCCGTGCCCGTTCCTGCCACGGATGAACCCGAACATGGCGGATCTCCTCCCGATCGACGAGGGCCGCCCCGATCGGGGGGATGACCAGGGCGGCCCGAACGCAGGACCGGACGCCGGGACATCGCCTCCACCGGCCGGGCCGCGTGTCATCCACCCTGGACCGAGAGGCGCGGAGAGGGGAGGATGCCAGGGCTTACTACGCAGCGGGGTCACGTACTTACCGGAGAGGTAAGGATGAACGTCGAGATGTGGGTACGGGCGTTGAAGGCCGCCCGAGCCGGTGCCGAGGTGTCCCAGGAGGCTATGGCTTCGCTGACCAAGTGGAGTCCGTCCACGGTGGCCGCCATCGAGACCGGGCGGCGTCGGCCGACAATGGAATTCGCGGTCGCCGCCGACGAGGCCCTCGCCACCGGCGGCCTCCTCGCCGAACTCCTCAAGGCTGCGGACCAGGAGCGCGGCCCATCCTGGTTCGTCCCGTGGCGCGGATACGAGCAGCAGGCGACGCGCCTACGTGCCTTCGAGGCATGCCTCGTGCCCGGTCTTCTCCAGACCGAGGAATACGCCCGCGCTGTCATCTCGGCCGGTGGACTGCATCCGCCGGCTGTGGTCGACGAGCTTGTTGCGGTTCGGTTGGAACGCCAACTGCTGCTGTCCCGGAGTATGCCGCCGTATTGCGTTTTCCTGGTGGACGAGACGGGCCTTTACCGGCCGGTGGGCGGCCCGGCCGTGCTCGATGCCCAGCTTGGCCGATTGCTTGAGGTGGCCGACCTGCCGTTCGTCCGGTTGCACGTCATCCCACTGAGCGTCGGGGAGCATGTCGGCTTCGGGGGCGGCTTCGTGTTCGCCGATCTGCCAGACGGGGACAGGGTGCTCTACCTGGAGAATGCCGCTCGCGGACACGTTATTGACGACCCGGAGATACTCCGATTGATTGATCGCAAATGGGATAGCCTCCTCGGCGAAGCACTCTCCACAAGCGCCTCAATGGATCTGATCCGGAAGCTGAAGGTGACACCATGACGCTCAACGAACCACATTGGCGCACCTCCACTCGGTCGACCGACTCCGGCGGCAATTGCGTCGAGGTGGCGGACAATCTGCCCGGCGTCGTGCTGGTTCGGGACAGCAAGGACCGCTCGGGCCCGACCCTCACCTTCGCTCCGGCCGCCTGGCGTGGCTTCGTCGCCGACGCTGCCCTGGCCCCCAGCCGGCAGACCGGCTAGCGGCGTGGGGTGACCGTGGCCAGCAGTTCCGGTTGGCGGCGGTCCAGGACGTCACCGGCCAGGTACGCGCCCAGCAGCGCCGCCCCCAGCCCGTACGCCGCACCCACCGGCAGGGCCAGCCAGAGCCAGGCGTCGCCGAGCAGCGCAGCGGCCACCACCATCGGCACCGCCGCGACCGCCGAGGCGAGCATGGCCAGCAGGGTGAGCAGCCCTTTCGCCATACCCGCGCCGCTGTTCATCGCGAACGGGTTGCTCGTCTCCGGCAGCGAGTATGCCCCGAGCACCGAGATCAGGCTGTTCACCGCCAGCCCGGCACCGTAGGTGGCGACCAGGCCGCCGATGGTGAGCCCGATCCACTCCGGTCGGCTGAGCAGAAACGACAACACCACCGCGACGACGCCCAACATCGGCAGCACGTACAGCGAGAAGGCTGTCATCCGGGCCCGCAACTCGACCTGGCCGGGCACCCCGGCCACCACGTTCGTCGCGTACGCGCTGCCGTCGAAGCCGAACTGGTTGGCCAGGGTGACGGCGGCGAGCACACCCACGAGGAGCATGGAGATGGTGACCACGACCGGTGAGCTGTCGCTGGCGGCCGCAGTGACCCCGGCACCGTCCTCGAACGCGAAGTCCCCGCCCGTAACGTTGATCAACACCGGCACGAAGATGCCGACCACCGCGATCGTGATCAGGTTGGCCCGGCGGCGGGCGTCCCGCCACCAGTAACGGGCCTCCCGGGCGACCAGTGCGCCGAACCGGTCCCGACGGGCCCAGCCGGCGACCTTGGGGAAGAGTTGGGCGATCGCGCCGCCGGTGACACCGCGTTGCACCGGAGCCTTACCGGCGCTCGCCGCACCCACCATCGCCGACTCCAGCGACCGTGACCACCAGGCCAGCAGGGCGCCGAGCGCCACCACCGTGATCAGCAACTTGACCGGGGCCGCCCACACCCGCCCCTGGGCGACGTCGATGCCGGCGGTCCACGGCGCGCCGAACGGCGTCCAACCGATCACCGTCGCCACGCCGGTCAACCGGGTCCAGTCGGCCTCCCGCAACGCGGCGAGACCGAACACCTGCAACGGACCGAGCAGCGCGGCGGTCACCGCCAGCAGCACGGCCGCCAGGTCGCGGACCCGACGGGACCGCAACATGGTCGCGAAGGCGCTCGTCACCGCCCGGCTGGCGGCCACGCAGAGCAGCAGCCCGGCGATCACACCGACCACCGCCACCAGCCCCGCCGACCAACCGCCCAACGACCAGGCGGTGAGCACCAGCCCGAACGACGCGATCAGCACCGCCAACACCGGCACGCTCACCAGAGCTGCCGCGAACAGGCCGGTCACCAGGGTGCGGCGGGGCAGCGGCAGCAGCGCGAACCGGGCCGGGTCCAGTGTCTCGTCCACACCGAAGAAGACCAGCGGCAGGAGCAGCCAACCGAGCACCAGCAGCCCACCGCCCGCCGCCGCGACCAGCACCGCGTACTGGCCGTCACCCGTCAGGCCGGGCAGGGCAAAGAGGAAGAAGCCGCTGGCGGCGAACCAGAGGCCGAGGAACACGCCACCGATGAACAACGCGATCCGCCAGCCCTGGCCACGGAAGTTGTTGCCCATCACGCGCAGCTTGAGTCGTACGAAGTGCCGGGCGGAGACCGTGCGTACGGGAGCGGCGTCCGTGCTCACCGGGACAGCCACGACAGCTCCTCACCCGTCGCGGTGCGCCCGCCGACCACCTCGACGAAGACCTGCTCCAGCGAGCGGTCACCACGGACCTCGCCGATCGTCCCGACCCGCTTGATGGTGCCGCTGGCCAGGATCGCCACGTGCGAGCAGAGCCGTTCGACGACCTCCATCACGTGACTGGAGAAGACCACGGTGCCGCCGCCGGCCGCGTACCTGGTGAGGATGTCCCGGATCAGCGCGGCGGAGACCGGGTCGACCGCCTCGAACGGCTCGTCCAACACCAGCACCCGAGGGCCGTGCAGCAGCGCGCAGGCCAGGCCGATCTTCTTCTTCATGCCCGCCGAGTAGTCCACCACCAGCGTCCGACCGGCGTCGCCGAGCGCCAGCACGTCCAGCAGCTCCGCGGCCCGCTGGTCGACCACCGCCGGGTCCATCCCCCGCAACAAACCGTTGTACGCCAGCAGCTCCGCACCGGTCAGCCGGTCGAACAGGCGCACACCGTCGGGCATCACGCCGAGCAGCCGCTTGGCGGCCACCGGGTCCTGCCAGACGTCCTGCCCGAGCACCCGGGCCGAGCCGGCGTCCGGGCGCAACAGCCCGACCGCCATCGACAGGGTCGTCGTCTTGCCGGCGCCGTTCGGGCCGAGAAGGCCGTAGAAGGAGCCGGCGGGGACGTCCAGGTCGACGCCGGCCACCGCGATCGTGCCGTCGAACCGCTTGGCCAGGCCACGCAGTGCGAGCGCGGGGTGCTCAACAGTCATGCGCCGACGTTATCCGCCGATCGGCAGCTCTGTCGTCCCGCGACGGGCGGACCCGAGATCATCCCCGAGGTGGACAGGCACCTCAGAGCGCTCTACATCCGGAGGGCTTCCGGTGTGTGTAGGCGGAGCATGGTCGCCGCGACGTCGGCGGGGGCGCGGCGGCGGGTGGCCATGGACACCGCGACCATCACGGTGAAGGCCAACGGCACCGTCCAGGCGGCCGGCTGGGTGGTGAGCGTGGCCGGCCAGCCGGACAGCGGCGGGCCCAGCACCGTCACCAGCACCGCGCCGATCGCCGCCCCGCCGCCGACCAGCACACCGGCGGCGGCGCCCAGGTCGGTCAGGCCACGCCACCAGATGCCGAGCACCAGCAGCGGGCAGAAGCTCGACGCGGCGACCGCGAAGGCCAGCCCGACCACCTGCGACACGTCCAGTCCGGAGACGTGCAGCGCCAGCACCGTCGGCACCGCTCCGGCGATCACCGTGGCCAGACGGAAGCCGCGTACCGAGCCGCGGCCGAGCACATCCGTCGAGATCACCCCGGCGACGCTGGTCAGCAGCCCGGACGACGTGGAGAGAAAGGCCGCGAACGCGCCCGCCGAGACCAGCGCGGTGAGCAGCCGCCCGACCGTCCCGTCGCCGAGGGCCGCGCCGGGCAGCAGCACCACCACCGCGTCGGTCTGCCCGCTGACCAGCAACTGCGGGGTGTAGATCCGGCCGAGCACCCCGTACAGGGTGGGCAGCAGATAGAAGGCACCGACCAGGGCCAGCACGACCAGGGTTGTCCGGCGGGCCGCCGCGCCGTCGGGGTTGGTGTAGAAGCGGACCAGCACGTGCGGCAGGCCCATGGTGCCCAGGAACGTGGCAAGGATCAGCGAGTACGTCCCGAAGAGCCCCCGGTCGTCGTCACCCGCGGCGCTGGGCAGCAACCAGTCGCTGGCGTCGGCGGCCACCCCGGACACGTCCGGCACCGGGTCGCCGGCGGCGAAGGTCAGCTCGTCGCCGGGGCGTACCTCCCGGATCTCGCCGTCGGGCAGGGTGAGGGTCGCGCGGTGCTCGACCACGACGGTGGTCGCGACCCGGAACGTCGGCCCGTCGGGCGGGGTCACCGCCGGGCGGCCGTCGGCCTGCCACTGCAACGCCAGGAAGATCACCGGTACGGCGAGCGCGGTCAGCTTGAGCCAGTACTGGAACGCCTGCACGAAGGTGATCGCCCGCATCCCGCCCAGCGCCACGTTAGCGGTGACCACGGCGGCCACCAGCAGGGCGCCCACCGGGTACGGGGAGCCGGCCACCGTTGCCAGCGTCAGCCCGGCGCCCTGGAGCTGCGGCACCAGGTACAGCCAACCGATGAAGATCACGAAGGCGGTGGCCAGGATGCGCAGCCGGCGGGACCCCAGCCGCAGCTCGCAGAAGTCGGGCAGGGTGAACGCGCCGGAGCGGCGCAGCGGTGCCGCCACGAAGAGCAGCAGGGCGAGGTAGCCGGCGGCGAACCCCACCGGGTACCAGAGCACGTCCACGCCGTCCTTGAGGACCAGGCCGGCGATGCCCAGGAAGCTCGCCGCCGACAGGTACTCCCCGCCGATCGCGGCCGCGTTCCACGTCGGGCTGATCGCCCGCGACGCGACCAGGAAGTCCGACGTGGTCCGGGCCAGCCGCAGCCCGTAGAAGCCGATCCCGACGGTGACCAGGGTGACCGCCACGATGGCCGGAACCACGAAATCGTTGCTCACCTCAGCGCTCCGGCCGCTGCACCAGGTCGCTGAAGTCCTGCTCGTTGCGCTCGGCCAGCCGCACGTACGCCCAGCCCACCCCGATCAGGAACGGGAAGGAGGCAACCCCGAGCAGCAGCCACGGCAGGTTGACGCCGGCGATGGTGGTCCGGCCCAGCGACGGCGCGATGGCGAACAGCCACGGCAGCCCACCCAACCCGATGACCACCACCAGCGAGAGCCGCAACGCCAGCGCGAGTTGGGCCCGGACCAGGCCGCGGACCAGCGCCTCACCGACCTGGGTCTGCTGGGCCAGCTCGGCGCGGGTCCGTTCGGCGCGGGTGTCCTGCCGGGTGATCTCGGCCAGCACGATCCGAGCCCGCCGGGGCGGCGGTACCGCACCGCCCGACCCCACGTCAGGGAGTTGCTTGGCCACCCCGGCAGTCTCGCCCGCCGCGCGGGATTGTCAAGCCGCGAAGGTCACCAGGACCGGCCACCGTTGCAGTCGGCCCGCGCGGTCAGCGGGATGCTGCTGAGTTCACGCCGCGCCCGATCCCGGCCGAGGTTCGTCCCCCACAGGCCGTCCGAGGGCAGCTCGGCGGCGATCTGCCCCAACGCGCAGACGCGCATCGGCTCGGGCAGCCGGGCCAGTGCCGGTACGGCGTCCGCCGACAGCCCGGACAGGTAGGTGACGTCCAGCCGGCCGGTCTGCAGGTACCGGTCGACGTTCCGGTCGGCGATCAACCGGTCCGGGTTCACCAGGGCCAGTCCGAGCAGGGCCAGCACCGCCGTGCCGATCACCAACCGGGGCAGCCAGTCGGCCCGCAACCGCACCACCGCCACCCCGACCAGCACGAAGAGCAACCCGAGCCAGAGTTCGATGGTCGCCACCACGAGCCGTAGCCGGGTGGCGCCGTAGGCGTCCGCGTAGACCTGCATCCGGTACAGCGCCGAGGCGACGATCACCAGGGTGAGCCCGGTGAGCGTGCCGAGCAGGACGCGCACCAGCAGGCGGTCCGCCCGGGTGGCCTTCGGTGCCCGGCGGGCGGCGATCGCGATCACCAGCAGGGTGAGTGCGGTGACGGCGAGCAGTTGCCAGAACCCGCCGCGGGCGTACTGGGCGTAGGTGAGCCCGGCCGTGCGCAGGACGTGCCCCGCTCCGCCGAACAACACCGTCAGCTGGACCAGCACGAACACGCTGAACAGTGCGACCAGCAACACCAGCGGGAGGGTCCACTCCAACCGGTGAGCCGGTCGGGGTGGTGTCGTGCGCAGCCCCTCCAGATCGGGTGGACGGCTGACCAGGAACGCGCCACCGAGGAGGGCTCCGCCGATCAGCGCCAGCCG
Organism: Micromonospora sp. MGP-C2; assembly: GCF_057766525.1. Lineage (NCBI taxonomy): Bacteria > Bacillati > Actinomycetota > Actinomycetes > Micromonosporales > Micromonosporaceae > Micromonospora > Micromonospora sp. MGP-C2. Next base: position 4,160,329 of record NZ_JBYMEN010000002.1, on the reverse strand, counting down.
CGCCAGCCAGCCGAGCACTCCGACCGACGAGACGTCCGGCAGCAGGCCGGTGACCAGGTTCTCGAAGACCGCGTCGGCGGAGGAGAAGAGCAGACCGAACAGCAGCAGCAGGCCGGCCGAGATCGCCAGGCTGGTCAGGATGCGTCCGACCGCGATACCGGAGGTGGCCGGCTGTCCGAACCGCAGCCCGCGTACCGCCCAGGGGAGCGCCCGTACCGTCGCGGCGGGCGGCAGCGTCGCGGCGACCAGCATCCCGAGCGGGCTTCGCCCACCGGTCACCGCGAGCGTCCCGGTCACCGCGGCCGCGAGCAGGCAGAGGGCGAAGAGCCAGCCGGCGGCCCGGACCGTGCCGACGGCGACCAAGGCGACCGTCGCGGCAGCCCAGGCGACCTGTGCCGCCCGCCCCGGTGCCCCCGTGGCACCGGGACGGGCGGTGGTCGCCGCGGCTGGCGGAGCCGGCGTGGCGGTCGGTGTCGCGGCGACCGTCCCGGGGCTCGTCGGCCCGGATGGTGCCGCAGGCGTGGGGGTGTTCGTCGGCCCGGGTGGCACCGCGGCCGTGGGGGTGTTCGTCGGAGGCGTGGCGGTGGTGTTCAGCGCGGCGGTGACGAGGGCGGCGGTGCTGGCCAGCGCGGCCACCAGCCAGCCGAGACCGGGACGAACCATCGTGAGCGTGGACGCGCCGACGACGGTCGCTGCCGTCAAGGCCGCCAGGACCAGAGGTCGGGCGGAGCCGGACGGCCCTGGCCAGCGGCGCGCGATCAGTGACGGCGGCCTGGGCAGGGCCGGCGTGACCGGCCACGGTTGGGGCCGACCGGTGGCCGCCGGGGCAACCGTGCCGGGTCTGACGGGTGGGGGGATCTGCGCTCCGGTCGGCCCGGTGGCCGGAACGGGAACGCTGCCAGGGCTGGTCATGCGGCCTCTTTTCGGTGTGGCCCGTCGATCGGGATGGTGACCTGGATGCGACAGCCGGGCTGGTCTCCCCGGTGCGGTCCGACCGGATCGAGGACCCGGATCTGGCCGCCGTGCAACTCGACGACCCATCGCGCGATCGCCAGACCGAGACCTGTCCCGCCGCCGGCCGCCCGGTCGCCGCGGGTGAACCGCTCGAAGACCCGGGAACGCTCGTCCGCCGGAATGCCCTGGCCCTCGTCGCTTACCTCGAACCGGAGCTGGTCACCGTGTTCCTCGGCGCTGACCCGCACGACGCCGCCGGGTGGGCTGTGCCGCGCCGCGTTGTCGAGCAGGTTCGCGAACACCTGGTGCAACCGCCACGGGTCCGCGTCGACCGTCAGCGGTGTCAGCAACTCGCGAAGCTCGAAGTGCACGTCCATGCCGGCGCCGGACGCGCTGGCCGTCGCGTGCTCCACCGCCTCGTCGAGGAAGTCCCACACGCCCATCCGCACCCGCCGCAGCGGCACCACCCCGGCGTCGAGGCGGGACAGGTCGAGCAGGTCGGCGACGAGGTGTCCGAGCCGTTCGGTCTGGGCCAGCGCCGAGCGCAGCGCCGCGGGCTCGGGATCGGCCACCCCGTCCACCATGTTCTCCAACACGCCCTGCAACGCGGTGATCGGCGTACGCAGCTCGTGCGAGACGTTGGCGATCAGCTCACGCCGGCGCTGGTCCGCGGCATGGAGGTCGGCGGCCATCTTGTTGAACGCCTGGGCCAGCTCACCGACCTCGTCGCGGGAGGTGGCGCGGACCCGTCGTGTGTAGTCGCCCCGGGCCATCGCGCCGGCCGCCGCCGTCATCTCCCGCAGCGGCGACGTCATCCCGTGGGCGAGGACCTGGGAGGTGAGCAGGGCGACGGCGATGGCGGTCGCCGAGGTCACCGGTGGTGGCCAGCCGATGCCGTACGAGAAGTACCCGAGGCCGGCCGCACCGGAGACGACCAGCAGCACGCCCAATTTCAGCTTGATCGAGCGCACCGGATCCAGCGGGCGGGGCAGCAGTTCCAGCACCCGGTCCAGGCGGGTGGGCAGGGTGGCGGTCACGACGGCAGCTCCAGGGCGTAGCCGACCCCGTGCACGGTGCGGATGAGATCGGCGCCCAGCTTGCGGCGTAGGGCCTTGATGTGGCTGTCCACAGTGCGGGTGCCGCTCCCGTCGACCCATCCCCAGACATCGGCGAGCAGCCGTTCGCGGGGAAGCACCGTGCGGGGCCGCCCGGCGAGGTGGACCAGCAGGTCGAACTCCGTCGGCGTGAGGTGCACGTCCGCGCCGTCGCGGCGGACCCGCCGCTCAGCCTCGTTGATCTCGATGTCGCCGAGGCGGATAGCTGGCGGCGCGGGGGTGGCGGCCCGATCCACCCGGCGCAGCAGGACGTGCACCCGCGCGGCCAGCTCCCGCATCGAGAAAGGCTTGGTGAGGTAGTCGTCCGCACCGACCGCGAGCCCCACCAACAGGTCCGTCTCGTCGTCGCGTGCGGTGAGCATCAGCACCGGCACCGCACGGTCGGCCTGGATCCGCCGACACACCTCCAGGCCGTCGAAGCCGGGCAGCATCACGTCCAGGACGACGAGGTCCGGCTGGCCGCTGCGAAACTGCTCGACCGCGCTGGGCCCGTCCGCCGCGATCTCCACGCTGAAGCCCTCGGCGCGGAGGCGGGCGGCAATGGATTCGGCGATGGTCCGTTCGTCCTCGACCACCAGTACCCGGCGTTGCGTCATGGGTCTCGACTGTAGGGAGCCGCCGTGGAGATCAGTGGGTGGCGTTGTGAATAACCTGTGGAGAACGGTTCACGGCTGTGGATAACTCCGCCACCATGCCGGCTGGCCGCTGCCAGAACCTGCCTTCCCCGGGCACGGAGCAGGGCCGGTGGCACGCGCCGCCGGCCCCGCCACGTCGAACCGTCAGCTGGTCGGTACGACCAGGTCCACGGACATGCTGCCGCTGGCCGGGACGGTGAAAAGCCCCAGCTTGCGGGTGCCGTCCGGCTGGGTGACCAGGTAGCGACCGTCGAACTGCTTCTCACCGAGCGATGTGTTGTATGTGAAGAAGATCCGCTGCGGTCCCTTGAGGCGCAGTCTGAACTGCCCGTCGGTGAGCCACACGTTGCCCGCGATGTCGCCCGTGTCGGCACTGCGGGCGATGATGAAACCGCTGGTGAAGGGCGTGCCGTCCGGCGTACGGAAGGTGCCGGTCAGCTCGACGCCCTGGTCGAGTTGAACGTTGTGGGTGGCGGCCGCCCCGGCGGTCACCGTCACCGGGGTGGCGGTGAACCGGCTGGTCTTGTCACCGGACCACTCACTGGCGTACGGGTTGGCGGCGACCACCAGCGGCCACGCGTACGGGCCAAGCCGCTTGAGCGTGTAGACGCCGTGCTCGTCGGTGGTGGCGTCCTCGGCGCCGACACCGGGGTGAGCGGTCAACACCGACACGCCCGCGTTCGGCACCGGCTGCCCCGTCGGATCGGTGACCGTGCCGGTGATCGTGCCGGCCCGGTCCATCTTGACCTGCGGCCCGGTGACGACCTGGCCAGCGGTCGCGGTGACCGCCACCGCCTGCCGCTCGTCGCCGGTGCCGCCGTCGGCACCGACCCACTGGCGGCCGTAGGTGTCGTTACGCGGCACCGCGAGGAGCTTGTAGTTGCCGGCGGCGAGTGGTCCCACCTGGATCTTGCCGTTGCGGTCACTGCAGTCGCCGTAGCCGTCCCCGAGCGACGCCTGCTTCGGCAGGAAGGTGTCCAGGCAGATGTCCGCCACCGGTGCGCCGCTCTGCCGATCCACGATGGTGGTGCTGATGACCGCGCCGGGCCGCATCTTCACGGTCAGCTTGGTGTCGCCGTTCGCCTTCACCCGCACCCCGGTCACCTCGCGGTTGAAGTGGAGCCGGTCCGGTGCGTCCAGGTAGAGGGTGTGGCGACCCTGCGGCAGGTCGGTGACGGTCACCGTGCCCGTGCCGTTGCTGCACACCGACTCGGCGCAGAAGTCGGCGATGGGCGCGCCGGTGACCGAGTCGACCGCCTGCAGGGTGACCGAGCCCGTGCCCAGCAGTGAGTCCGTGATCGTCGTCTGCTGACCGCCCCGCACCTCGATGTGGTCGGCTTCCTCGGACGTCAACTTGCCGCGGTAGTACTGCTGCCGGTCGCCGGCGAACAGGCCGACGATGTAGGAGCCCGGGAGCAGTTGCGCGCTGAACTCACCGTTCGCGTCGGTCTGCAGGTAGGCGCCGCTGGCACCGGTGGTGGCGCTGACGATGACCTGGGCGTCGGCGAGCGGGGCACCGGCGGCAGTGGTGAAGCGGCCGCTGAGGCCGCCCGCCGGCAGCGCCGTCTCGTTCACCACGGTCGTCTCGTCCGTTTTCACGTCGAAGACGCTGGCGCTCTCCCGGTCGGTCGTTCCGGGCACGTACTGCACCTGGTCGGAGCCCTGGATCGGCTGGAGGCTCAGGATGTAGCGGCCCGGCCGCGTGACGAAGGTGAACCGACCCTGGTCGTCCGTGCGACCCCCGGCCAAGGCGTCCGTGTCGACCTCTCGGGCGTCGATGGCCAGGTCGGGCAACGGGTCACCTGCGGCGTTGACGATCTGGCCGCTGATGGTGCCCGTGCTGAAGAGCTGATCGTCGGCCCTTGCGGTGCCACCGGCGGTGACGGTCACCGGGGTGGCGTCCCAGATCGTCGAATGCTGGCGGTAATACTGCCCAGGTTGCTCGAGCGGGAAGTAGCCCACCAGGTACGAGCCTGCGGGCAACCCGGAGAAGGTGTAGTTGCCGTCGGCGTTGGTGCTGGTGTCGTCGACGTAGTTCCAGCTCTCAGTCTCGTAGACCAGCACTTGGACCTCGGCGGCGGGTGTGCCGGTGCTGGCGGTCAGTCGTCCGCTGATGGCACCCGTTGCCGCGGCCTGTGCCGGTGTGGCACCGGGCAGCACGAGTGCCGCCACGATGGCACCGGCCAGCAGGGCGCGGCGGGCTGGGAACAGCTTCATGGATTTCCCCACGTGAGGGTGGCGGGGCGGCCTGAGCAGGCTCCGCCCACACCGACCCTGCGCCCCGTAACGGAATCGGCACTCGGAGAATAGGCCATCGGCTATGTCAGCCGGGAGGGCCGGTCAGGCGGAACCGCGCGGCCGGTCATCCCTCCTCAGCGGACGGTCACTCCAGGCCGACTCGCTCCGGCCGAGCCGACGCGGAGCCGAGCCAGGTGTGCGGGTTGCCGTACCAGCACCAGCCCAGTTTCGGCGCGCCCTGGCTGATCCAGAGCGCAGGCACCCGCTTGTCGCCGCAGCGGGACCCGACGAGCGAGAAGCACCGGTTGCTCGCCAGCGCGGCCGGGTGCAGCGTGACGAAGGCCAGACCTTCGTCGATGGTGAGCGGCAGCCGACCCTGGGCGGTGATCCCCTCCATGGCGGTGGCCGGGGCCAGGTTGCGGAACTCCTCGCCCCGGTCGACGTCGAAGAGCAGGTACGCCGGTCCGGCCGGCACCTCCAGCTCCTTGATCGGGTCGAAGCGCGGCAGATCGTCCTCGGCGTAGTGGCGGTCCAGGACGCCTGGCTTGCGTTTGCCGGCCAGCGTGGTGAGCTCCAGTCGTTCCTGCACACCGACCAGGTCGCGGGTGATGACCAGCAGGAAGGGCACCCGGGCGTCGGTGGGGGCGGACAGCCCGTCGGCACCCTCGATCGCCCTCGCGCGCAGCGGCGCGACCCTCTCGCGGAAGGCGCTCTCGGGCAGCCCGGCGAGGGCGGGGTAGCCGAGCTGGACCAGTCGGTCGACCTGACGGTCGAACTCGGTCTCGGCGTCGAACGGGGAATCAGTCACGGCAGCCTCCGGAAGTCGTACGGACTAGCGTACAACGTACGGCAGCTGTCGTCTCATTCCCGGATCAGCGACTCCAGTCCTGCTTCGCGGCCCTGACCAGCTTGTCCTTCAGCTCCCGGGTGTGCCGCCGGCTCACCGGCAGCTCGGTGGAGTCGATCACCACGACGTAGCCGGAGTTGACCAGCCGCAGCTCTGCGATCAACTTCAACTGCACCAGGTACGACCGGTGCACCCGGACGAAACCGGCATCCGCCCAACGCTCCGCCAGTGTGGCCAGCGAGACCCGCACCAGGTGCGACCCCTCGGCGGTGTGCAACCGGGCGTAGTCACCCTGCGCCTCCACCCACCGCACCGCCGAGCGGGGCAGCATCCGCGTGGTGCCGGCCAACTCGATGGGGATGGTCGGGTCCTCCTCGGCGCGGGCCAGCGCCGCCGGGTGCGACGGCACCACCCGCGACCCGATCACCCGACGCAGTGACTCGGCCAGCCGGTCGGCGCGAACGGGTTTGCGCACGTAGTCGGTGGCACCCAGGTCGAAGGCATCCACCGCGCCGTCGTCGTACGCGGTGACGAAGACGATCGCCGGCGGCCGGGCGAACCGGCGCAGCACCCGGGCCAGCTCCATCCCGTCCAGCCCGGGCATCCGGATGTCCAGGAAGACCACGTCCACGTCACCGTCCCGGAGCAGCCGCAGCGCCTCCGTCGCGTCACCGGCCGTGTGCAGCCGGGCCACCCGGGGGTCGGCCCGCAGGTGGTACGCCAGCTCGTCGAGTGCGGGCGGCTCGTCGTCCACCGCCAGCACTCGCAGAAAACCGGACGCGTTCACCGCACCCGTCCCGCTTCGCTCGCTCACGACCCTGCCCGTACGCCGGGGTGGAACTTCGGCACCCGCATGCTCACCTTCGTGCCCGAGCCCAGCCCGGTCTCCACGACCAGGCCGAACCGGTCCCCGAAGACCGACCGCAGCCGCTCGTCGACGTTGGAAAGACCGACGTGCTGGCCCGTGTCGTCGCCCGGGTCGCCAGTGCCGCGGGCCAGCTCGGCGATGCCGGCGGTCAGCGTGGTCGGATCCATTCCCACTCCGTCGTCCTCCACCGTGATGTGGCATTCCGCACCCGCGTCCCGGGCCTCGATGCTCACCATGCCCGTGCCCGGCTTGCGGGACAACCCGTGGCGAACGGCGTTCTCCACCAGCGGTTGCAGGCAGAGGAACGGCAACGTCACAGGGAGCACCTCCGGGGCGATCTGCAACCGCACCTGCAACCGGTCGCCGAATCGAGCCCGCTCGATGGTGAGGTAGCGGTCGATCGAGCGCAGCTCCTCGGCGAGGGTGGTGAACTCCCCGTGCGCCCGGAAGGAGTACCGGGTGAACTCCGCGAACTCCAGGATCAACTCCCGGGCCCGCTCCGGGTCGGTGCGGACGAACGACCCGATCGCGGTCAGCGCGTTGTAGATGAAGTGCGGGCTGATCTGCGCCCGCAACGCGCGGATCTCGGCGCGGGCCAGCCGCTCGCGGGACGAATCCAGCTCGGCCAGGGCGAGCTGGTTACCGGCCCAGTGCGCCGTCTCCAGGGTGGCCTGCACCAACCCCGGCGGTGGTGGGCCGTCGGCGATGGCAACCAACGCGCCGACCACCCGGCCGTCCGCCCCCTGCAACGGCGCGACCACCGCCCCTCGGATCGGGCAGTCGACCCGGTCGCAGTGCAGCTCCTGCTCACCGAGCACCGTCGAGCGGCCGGTGTCCACCGTCCGCTGGGCCGCCGCGAGCAGTTGCTCGCCGTGGTGCGTGCCGCGCCCGTCGAGGGCCAGCAGCCGGTCGGCGTCGGCGAGCGCCAGCCCGGCCGCGCCCACCAGAGCCCGCAGATGGCGTACGGCCTTCGCCGCGCCCGCCTCGCTCAGCCCGGCTCGCAGCGGCTCGGCGGCCAGACCGGCGGTGTGCAGCACCTCGTAGGTGGCCCGTTGGGTGGCGGTGGCGATGCCCCGGCGAGCCCGGAGACGCAGCACCGCCAACAGGGCGGCGGTCAGCGCGGTGACGAGCGAGACGACGCCGACCACGGCGGAGAGGTTGGCAGCCACGCAGCGATCCTTGCCCCTGCGGGCCTGCGCGCCAAGCCCCTAGTACGCGCCCTTGCGGGCGAGCACCACGCCGACGGTGCGCCACAGGATGCTGAGGTCGTACGCCAGCGACCAGTTGTCGACGTAGTAGAGGTCCAGTCGGACCGACTCGTCCCAGGACAGGTCGGAGCGGCCGGAGACCTGCCACAGCCCGGTCATGCCGGGGCGGACCAGCAGGCGGCGGCGCACGTCGCCCAGGAAGTCGCCGTCGTCGGCCGGCAGCGGGCGGGGCCCGACCAGCGACATCTCACCCCAGAGCACGTTGATCAGCTGCGGCAGCTCGTCCAGCGACGTGGCCCGCAGGAAGCGACCGACCGGGAAGACCCGCGGGTCCTGCTTCATCTTGAACAGCATGCCGTCGGTCTCGTTGCGGTCGACAAGGCTGGCCAGCCGGTCCTCGGCGTCGACGTACATGGTCCGGAACTTCCACACCCGGAACGTGCGCCCCTCGTGCCCCACCCGGGGCTGGCGGAAGAAGACCGGACCCCGGTCGGAGATCGTGATCGCCACGGCGATGCCCGCGAAGAGCGGGATCAGCAGCAGCAGGCCGAGGCCGGCGGCGACCCGGTCCATCAGGTTCTTGGCAAGCAGCGCCGGCCCGGAGAGGGTCGGTTCCTCGACGTGCAGCAGCGGCAGACCCTCGATCGGCCGGATGTGCACCCGGGGGCCGGCGATGTCGGTCAACTGCGGTGCGACCACCAGGTCGACGCCGGAGCCCTCCAACTGCCAGGCCAGCCGGCGCAGCTCGCCCGGCTCGGCGCTGGCCGACCCACAGACGGCGATCGTGTCGCCACCGACCTCCCGGACCAGGGCGAGAACGTCGCGACCGGCGTAGATCGGAACCGGGGTCGGCATGCCCCGGGCCGCCGCATAGCCGTCGGTGATGTGGATGGCGACGGGCACCAGCCCGGCGTTCGGGTTGCGGGTGACCGCCGCGTAGACCTCCAGGCACTCCGGCAGGGTGCCGACCAGCACCATCCGGTGAGCGGCCTGACCGGCCCGCCGCCGGATGTAGTGCAGCGCCCAACGGGCCACGAACCGGCCCCAGAGGATCAGCAGCGCCGCACCGAGCAACGCGGTGCCGACGGAGTACCGGGACAGCTCAGTCTTGGTGTAGAAGGCGAGGAAGGAGACGGTCGCGGCGACGGTCACGGACGCCCGGATCACCCGCTTGAACTCGTCCGGGCCGAGCCCCAGGTAGCGCCGGTCGTACGCCCGGTTGCTCCAGAGGATGACCACCCAGGCGAGCGGGAGCAGCAGGTAGGACACCGTGTGGAACCAGGTCGGGTCCTGCTGGGTGCCGGAGAAACCGGAGGCGGCCTGGTCGAACAGCTGGATCGCGATCCAGCTGGCGAACGCCGCCGCGCCGAAGTCGAGCAGCAGCAGGATCGCGATGTAGGGGCGGTGCCAACGGGAGACACGACGTCGCGCCCTGGTCCACGCCGACCGGGGGACGCCGTTGTGTGACGACGGCGTCGGCGGCTGGATCTCGAAGCTGTCGACGTGCCGCACGAGTCTGCTCCGGCCTTCGTTGGATACCGGGCGCTGGAGGCTTGCCGTCACCTCACCCATGTCCTCCCGCATGACACGGGCCGCTCACTCGCAGTGAGGGCCCGGGTCGCCCACCGTCCCAGTCTCCCACGCGGGCTCCGACCGGTCGCCGCCCCGAAGGAGATTGGCGACCGATGGTGCCGGCGGGATCTGGCCGGCTCCGCACCATTTCAGAAGCCGGGGACCGGGCCACTATACCGATGGATGCGCGCGTGGCCAGAATGGCGGACCGGAGCTTCCGCTCAGTAAGGGCGATTCCGCTCCGTAGTCGCCGAGTGGGGCTACTCACCGTACGAGACGGGACAACCGTCGGTCAGCGAGCGGCTTGCCGCCGGTCTGGCACGTCGCGCAGTACTGAAGGCTCGAATCGGCGAACGACACCTCACGCACGGTGTCCCCACACACCGGGCAGGGCAGCCCGGTGCGGGCGTGCACCTTCAACCCGGACCGCTTCTCGCCCTTCAGCTCCGCCGCCCGTTGACCGAGGGACCGCTCGACCGCGTCACCGAGGACCTGCCGGGTGGCCGCGTGCAGGGTGGCGATCTGGTCGTCGGTGAGCCGGTTGGTGATCGCGAACGGGGACAGCTTCGCGGCGTGCAGGATCTCGTCGGAGTACGCGTTGCCCACCCCGGACAGCACCGACTGGTCAGTCAGCACCCCCTTGACCTGCCCCCGCCGGCTCCGCAGCCGCTCGGCGAAGGTGGGCAGGTCCGCAGAGAGCGCGTCCGGGCCCAACTTGGCCACCCCGGGCACCGTCGCCAGGTCGTTGACCAGGTATGCGGCCAGCTTCTTCTGGGTGCCGGCCTCAGTCAGGTCGAAGCCGGACCCGTCGTCGAGGCGTACGCGCACCGCGATCGGGCCCTTGCCGGGACGCAACGGGGTGGTGGACGGGAACGCCTCCCGATAGTGCAGCCAGCCAGCCCGTGCCAGGTGCACCACCAGGTGCAGGTCGCCCTCGAAGAGCACGTCGAGGAACTTGCCGTGCCGGCTGGCATCGACCACCGCTCGACCGGCAACCGCTGTCGGTGCCGGTTCGTACGTTTTCAGGGCGCTGATCGCGGCGATCTCCAGCCGGTCGACACGCCGCCCCACCGCGCGCTGTCGCAGGTAACCCGCGAGCGCCTCAACCTCCGGTAGCTCGGGCACGACACAACGGTAGCCTTCTTTCCGGTGAGCGTGCGGAATCAGCTCGCGAGTCCCTGTCGCGAGCGCGAGGCGTGAGCCTGCGAGCCCCGCAGACGTGATCTAGCGAGCCTTCGCGCAGGCGGGGGGCAGAAGCCGGCACGGCCGCGAACGAAAGGCAAGGCTCCGTGAAAATCGTGGTGGCGCACAACCGGTACCGGGAAGCACAGCCCTCCGGCGAGAACACGATCGTCGACTCGGAGATCGCTCAGCTGACCGCCGCCGGCGTCGAGGTGCTGCCGTTCATCCGCAGTTCGGACGAGATCCCGTCGATGTCGAAGGTGGCGAAGGCGCTGCTGCCGATCTCGCCGATCTGGGCGCCGCGCGCCCAGCACGACCTGAGCCGACTGCTCACCGAGCACCGACCGGACGTCCTGCACCTGCACAACCCGTACCCCCTGCTGTCGCCGTGGGTGGTGCGGACCGCGCACCGCCACGGCGTGCCGGTGGTGCAGACGGTGCACAACTACCGGCAGGTCTGCTCCTCGGGGATCTACTTCCGTGACGGCGTGATCTGCCAGGACTGCAAGGGCCGGGCGCTGGGTGTGCCGGCGATCAAGCACCGCTGCTACCGCGACTCGGCGGCCCAGAGCGCGTTGATGGCGACCACCCTTGCCGTGCACCGGGGCACCTGGCGCTCCGTCGACCGGTACGTCGCGCTCACCTCGGCGATCGCCGATCACCTCCGTGACTACGGCATACCGGACGAACGGATCGTGGTGAAGCCGAACTCGGTGCCCGACCCGGGCCGGCCGACGCCGCTTGGTGACGGGTTCCTCTACATGGCCCGGCTCTCCCCGGAGAAGGGTGTCGACCTGCTGCTCGACGCCTGGCGCCGGCACCCGGTGGGTGCGCTGGGCACGCTGCGCATGGCGGGCGACGGCGAGCTGCGCCCGCTCGTGGAGGCAGCCGCCGCCGAGCGGGCCGACGTCGTCTACCTCGGTCAACTCGACCGTGCCGGGGTGCGGGCCGCCGTCGAGGCGAGTGCGGTGGTGATCGCCGCCTCCATGTGGCACGACGTACTGCCGACCGTGATCATCGAGGCGTTGGCCAGCGGCCGGCCGGTGCTCGGCACGGCGTTGGGCGGCATCCCCTACCTGGTCGGAGCCGACGCCCCGCACGAGCCCGCCGGCACCGGCCCGGCGCAGGTCGCCTCCGCCGTCGCCGGCGGTGGTGGTGGGTCGCCGATGCCGGACGGGATCGGTCTGGGCGATGCCGGCTGGGTCGTCGCACCGGAGCCCGCCGCGCTCGCCGCCGCCCTGCCGGTCGCCCGGGCCGGCGCCCCGGGCTGGCGCTGACCGCCCGCGCTCGCTACGAGCGCACCTTCCACCCCGACGTGGTCACCAAGCAGCTCATCGACATCTACGCGGGCGTAGCCCGCAACCCCAACCACGTCTGAACCGCCGCACCTGACGCTCCTGCACCTGACGCTTCCGCACGATCTTGGGACCCGCGCCGGGTCGCACCCCGCCGCACCGCGCCGCGCTGCGCCGCACCCCGCCGCACCCCACCCCGCCGCACCGCGCCGCACCGTAGAAGCGGGCGGATCTGCCGGCAAGATCCGCGCAACATCAGGGATGTTGGGGTGTCACGCGAGTCCGAGGCAGCAACTTCGGGGAAGTTGGGTGGATCTTGCGGCGTGCGGCGTGCGGCGTGCGGCGTGCGGGCGTGCGGCGTGCGGCGTGCCGGCGTGCGGCGTGCGGCGTGCGGGCGTGCGGGCGTGCGGGCGTGCGGGCGTGCGACGTGCGGGCGAGCGGGCCAACGGCGCGAGCGGCGCGCCTGTGCGGGCGAGCGGCGCGGGTGGCGCGGGTGGCGCGTGCGGACGGGTTCTGGGCGGTGGCGGTCAGCGCAGGGAGGCGCGGGCGGAGAAGGCGATGCTCGCCAGCAGGAAGCCGCCGTTGACGATGGTGAACGCGACCATCACCCAGAGCACCAGCGCGGGGGCCACGGCCAGCACCAGAGCGGCCACGAAGATCACCGCGCCGTAGTCGCGGATCAGCTTCACCAGGCGGACCGGCAGCGAGGTCGAGGTGACCATGCTGGCGGCGTTCGGGCCGGCCTGCATCACCGAGGTGACCAGGTTGACCATCCAGGTGCCCGCGAAGGTCGCCACCAGCCAGGTCGGGGTGGAGGGTTCCTGCGCCACGGCGGTCGCGGCGAGCGCGGCCACCAGGGCGATCTGCGCGGCCACGTCGCAGAGGATGTCGATCCGGGCGCCGGCCGCGCTGCCCTGGCCGGTCACCCGGGCCAGCTGCCCGTCGGCGCAGTCCAGGGAGTATGCCACCTGCCAGCCGATCAGGGCGAGCAGGCCGACCGCCCAGGCCGGTACGTCGCCGTCGGCGACCGGGCCGGCGAGCGCCACGACGGTGACCGAGGTGGCCAGCCCGAGCACAAGGTTGCTGATGGTCAACGCCGTGGGGCGCAACCCGAGCCGCTGGGCGACCAACGCGAAGACGGCCCCCAGCCACTGGCTGATCGACTCGCTGAACAGGCCGCCGCCCCGGTTCACCCGGTGGAAGTCGGCGACGGTGGGACGGGGGTCAGCCAAGCTGGTCGCGGATTGCACCGGCGTAGTCTGCCAGCCGCTCCCGCGTCTCGGTAGGCGACAGCGCCAGGTGCTCCAGGATGGTGTAGCGGTCCGGCCGGGTACGCGGCGCGAACTGCACCGCCTCGACGAACTGGTCGTCGGTGAGCGCCACCTCGGCGGGGAGCCGGGGCAGACCGTGTCGGGCGAGGCAGGCCGACATCTCCCCGAACCGGCGCAGGTCCCCGCGCAGCCAGGTGCAGAACAGCGCGCCCAGCCCGGCCAGCTCGCCGTGTGAGGCGGTGCCGGGGAAGAGTGAGTCGACCGCGTGCATGATCTCGTGGCAGCCGCCGCTGCACGGACGGCTGGTGCCGTCGACAGCCATCGCCAGGCCGCTGGAGATCAACGCCTCGGCGAGGACGATCACGAAGGCGTCGTCGCTCATGTCGCCCGGGTGGTTGAGCACCGCCTCGGCGCCCGCTCGGGAGAGCGAGGCGGCCAGCCCGTCGACCGGTTCACCGCGTACCTGCCGGGACAGCTCCCAGTCGGCCAGCGCGCTGATGTTGCTGATCACGTCGCCGATGCCGGCCCGGTTGTGCCGGTCCGGGCCGCTCTCCACGAAGTCCAGGTCGACGATCACCCCGATCGGGATGTGGACCCCGTAGGAGCCCTTGATCCCGTCGGTGATCAGGCTGGCCACCGGGGAGGCGATCCCGTCGTTGGCGAGGCTGGTCGCCACCGACACCATCGGGAGGCCCCGACGGGTGGCCGCGTACTTGGCCACGTCGATGGTCTTGCCGCCGCCGATGCCGACGACCGCGTCGTACGACCGGGCGCGGAGTTTGCCGCCCAGGTCGTCGGCGGCGTCCAGCGTCCCGCCGGAGACGGTGAAGACGTCCGCGGAGCGCAGCGACGGTCGGATCAGCTCCGCGATCTGGGCGCCCTGACCGGGGCCGACCACCACCGCGACGTCGCCCCCGGAGGAGATCCGCCCGTCGGCCAGGATCGCGCCCAGGTCGGCGACCGCCCCGCGTCGCACGTCGATGTGCAGCGGGGTGAGGACGCTCCGAGCTAGTAGCGGCACGCGATCTCCCGCGCGCGGGCCAGGTCGGCGTGGTTGTCGACCTCGACCCACGGGACGTCACCGATCGGCGCCGCCCGCACCTCCCCGCCCCGGTCGGAGAACTCCTGGTAGCCGTCCTCGTAGTAGAGGTTCGGGTCCCGTCGCCAGGTCGCCTCCAGCGCGTCGGCGAGGGCGTCGGCGACCTGCGGCTCGATGAGCGTGGCGCCGATGTACTCCCCGTACGCCTCGCCCGGGTCCATGATCTTGGTGATCCGGGTGAGCTGACCGGCGGCGTCGAAGGTCGTCTTCATCTCCTCCTCGGCCAGCGGCTTGAGGGTGTCCACGGCGAGCAGGATGCCCGGGCCACGCTCGGCGAGCAGGGTCTTCTCCACGCTCACCGGGTGCACGGTGTCCCCGTTGACCAGCAGCACCCCGCGCGCGAAGTATTCCCGGGCCAGCCAGAGCGAGTAGGCGTTGTTCCACTCCTCGGCCTTGTCGTTGTGCACCAGGGTGATCGTCACCCCGTACCGCTTCTCCAGGTCGGCCTGCCGCTCGCGGACCGCGTCCGCCGCGTAGCCGACCACGATCACGACGTCGGTGAGCCCGACCTCGGCGAGGTTGCCCAGCGCGATGTCCAGGATCGTGGTCTCGCCGTCCACCGGCACCAACGCCTTGGGCAGGGTGTCGGTGTACGGGCGCAGCCGGCGTCCCGCTCCGGCCGCGAGCACCATTCCGATCATCGCGACATCCTCCCTCGTCCTGCTCCCCGTCATCGCTGGAGGATAGCGCCGCTTGGTCGGGCCGCTCTGGTCAACCGGGTCAGCCGGGCAACGCCGCCAGGTCGGCGAGCATCGTCAGTCGCTCCTCCGCGCCGAGAGCGGCGTACGGGCCGGCTGCCCGTCGGTCGGTCTCCAGCTCGATGGCGGTCCGCTCGGGGCCGGCCGGCAGGGCGGCGATGCTCGATGCGGTGTGCCCGGCGGCCTCCCAGGCTGCGGCGTGCGCGTCGGCCCGGTGGTATCGCAGCGTGCCGAGCCGGTTGAGCAGCAGCACGCCCGACGGGATGCCGTCCGGCTCGTGCGGGGGCGCCATCGCGGTGAAGGCGGAGCCGCCGCGGTCACCGGCCTCGTCGGCCAGCACCAGGGCGTACGACAGCAGCCGGCCGAGGGCTGCCACCAGCCGTGACACCCGGTCGCCGTGCCCGGCCCACAGTTCCTCGGTGACCTCGGCGTGCACCTGGTACAGCTCGGTGAGGAAGGCCGCTCCCCGTTCGGTGGCGGAGAGTGTGCCGTCCGGGCCGCGGTGGAGCATCCCGTACGCGACCTGCTTGTCCACCGTCCGCCGGCAGACGACCGGGTCCTGGTAACGGGTGATCGCCGCGAACCCGGGCCCGTCGACAGTGCCACCGGGTGCCGCCAGTCGGGTGCGCAGGTCGACCAGGAAGCCGGTCGCCGCCACTCCTCCGTACCGCTGGGACAGAACGGCTCCGCCACCGTCGCGGCCGGCCAGCATGCCGGCGCGGAAGGCCCGGTCCACGGCCGGGGCGAGCAGCCCGGCGAACCGGTGCGGCGCCAGCTCGACGGTGTTCACAGACCGATCGACCGCAGGACGGCGAAGCCCTCTTCCGCGATCCGCCGGATCAGCCCGTCGTTGACGTGGCGGTGCTCGTCCAGCACTGTCACCTCGTCCTCGGCCAGCCAGCGGTATTCGGTGTGCTTGCCGGCCTCCAACCTCGGGCGGTCGAGGTCGCCGTCGACGCGGACCAGGAAGTCGTACTCGATGCGGGCCAGGCCGTCGTCGCCGACGTAGTGGTACTCGCCCACCTGGCCGAGGACGTGCGAGAGGACCCAGCCGGTCTCCTCGGTGATCTCCCGGCGCAACGCCTCGTCGATGTCCTCGCCGGGGTCCAGGTGGCCGCCGACGATGTCCCAGCAGTTGGGGAAGAGGCGCCGTTGGGGTGAGCGGCGCTGGAAGAAGATGCGGCCGTCGTGGTCGACGATCAGCGCGCCGGCGCAGCGCAGGGGCTCGGTGGACACCGCTCGACAGTAGCGAGCGTCCGCTGTTGCGCCGAGGCTCGGTCTTGTCCCGGAAACATCCACGGACGACCATGTCGGTACCGGATGCCACCGTCCCAAGGGAGTGATGTGTGATGCAGGTACGGGATGCGATGTCCAGCCAGGTCCTCGTCGTCGGTCCGGAGCACACGCTCCGCCAGGCGGCCCGGATGATGTCGGCCCGCGGTGTCGGGTCGGCGGTCGTGATCGATCCGGACTCCGAGGGCGTCGGGATCATGACCGAACGCGACGTGTTGAAGGCAATCGGCGCCGGCCTGGACTGTGACGTGGAACGCACCGGCGCCCACCTGACCTGGGACGTGGTCTACGCGGGGCCGGAGTGGACGGTGGCCGAGGCCGCCGCGGCGATGGCCCGGGGCGGGTTCCGGCACCTGGTGGTGCTGGACGGTCGGGAGGTGGCCGGGGTGATCTCCGTGCGGGACATCATGCGGGTGTGGGCGGAGGATCAGGCCGCCGTCTCCACGACCTGACCGGGGCGGGGCCGGAATCTCGGCCCGCGCAGGTGTGCGTGCCCGGATAGACGGGTAGGGATTCCTCGCGGGCGCGGAGATGCCGTGGCCCGCGGGGGAGGTCCCGATGCGCGACGCGGAGCGGCTGGTCGAGCAGCAGTACGCCATGCTCCTGCGTCGGGACGTGGCCCGTCTACCGGATCTGTACGCCCCGGAGGCGTTCTACTCCATGCCGGGCGTGACGGTCCGTCCGATCGAGCTGCCCGCACTCCTGCGCACCTGGACGGGCGCCTTCCCGGACCTGCGGATCGACCCGCTGGGCGCGGTTCGCACCGGCGGTGGCGCCGCCGTCGAGCTGCGTCTGACCGGCACCCACACCGGCACGCTGCATTCGCCGTACGGCACCGTCGCTCCCACCGGCCGGCTGGTGAGCTGGGAGGTGGCCGACGTGGTCCGGGCCCGCAAGGGTCGGATCACCGCCTGGCGCTCCTACTTCGACTGGAGCCAGCTCCTCGATGCGCTAGGCGTGCAGTTGGAGGGACTTTCCCGGGCGGCGCACCACGACGCGCTCGCCCTTCCGGTCTGATCTGTCGCCGACCGGTGGAGTCGGGTCACCCGTCCCGGTGGCTCAGGATGCGGACATCGCCGTGCCGTCCGCGCGTCCCCCACCGCCGCCCGTACGCTCAACATCCATGACCGCCGAGCAGTTGATCTCCTTTGCCCGTGGGGCTCCCTCGCTGGACATCGTCGATGTCGAGGGGCTCAAGGCCGCCGCCGTCCGCGCCTTCGACGCCGACCCTGCGGGGGTCACGGCGTACGGCACCTCCGTCGGCTACCTTCCGCTGCGAAAGTGGATCGCCGAGAAGCACGGTGTGGAAGCCAACCAGGTGCTGGTCACCAACGGGTCGCTTCAGGCCGACGCGTTCCTCTTCGACCACCTGGTCCGCCCGGGCGACGCGGTGGTGGTGGAACGCCCGACGTACGACCGGACGCTGCTCAACCTCCAGCGGATGGGCAGCGAGCTGCACGGCATCTCGGTCCAGCCGGACGGCCTGGACACTGCCGAGCTGCGCAAGCTGCTGGAGTCGGGGGTCCGACCCCGGCTCGCGCACGTGATCCCGAACTACCAGAACCCGGCGGGCATGACGCTCTCGGAAGGGAAGCGTCGGGAGTTGCTCGACCTGGCCGCCGAGTACGAGTTCACGATCTTCGAGGACGACCCGTACGCGGACATCCGCTTCCGTGGCGAGGCGCTGCCGTCGATGCTCTCGCTGGACACCCGCAACGTGGTGGTGCACGCGTCGAGCTTCACCAAGACGGTCTGCCCGGGTGTCCGGGTCGGTTATCTGGTCGGCCCGGCGGACCTGATCGCCGACATCGCCAAGAACGCGACCAGCCTCTACATCTCGCCCGGCATGGTGTCGCAGGCGATCGTGCACCAGTTCTGCGTCTCCGGTGACATCGACCGTTCGATCGAGACGGTCCGCGCGGCGCTGGGTGAGCGGGCCCAGGTGCTCGCCGAGTCGTTGCGCCGGCACCTGCCGCAGGCGCGCTTCGTGGAGCCCGACGGCGGCTACTTCCTCTGGGTGGAGTTCCCGGAGGACGTGCTGGTCGACCGGCTCGCTCCGGCTGCCGCCGAGCGTGGGGTCGCCGTGGTCAAGGGCAGCGACTTCGTGCTGGACGGCGGGCAGCACGCCCTCCGGTTGGCCTTCTCGGCGGTGACCGCCGACCGGATCGACGAGGGCGTCCGTCGCCTCGCGGAGGCCGTCGAGGCCGTCCGCGCCTGAGCCAACTGTCGGGTTCCTGACAGAACGACGATGCTGGCCGTCCCGGGACTCCCGTCCGGGGCGGCCGGCGGCCCACAATGCTGCGAGCGTCGCCCGTGATGTAGCGGAGATCACCGCTCGGCCTCCGGGCCGGCCCCCCATCTCGGACGACGCGGCAGCACAACCTCCCGCCCCCACCGGTGTCGGGTGGGCCGTGTCGTCCCCGCACACCCCCCGATGCGGCCCGGCCCACCCGGCACCACCCCCACGCGACCGCCGTCACACATGTCCTCGACCGCAGTCGGCGTAGCCTGCAAGCCGCAGCCGAGCGTGGGAGGTGACGCGATGACGGATCGCACAGAGCGGGACCGGACGGCGTCGTCCACCCCCGGTCGGGTGTTGCGACCTCGGGCCTGGCCCTCCCCGGTCCGGGCGATGACCCGGATCCTCAACGCCGACGGCTCGCCGCCCGTGCCGACCCCGACCGGCACCGACCGCAGCTCGGTGGTCGACTGCGCGCTGTACGTCGACGGCAAGCGGCAACCCGGCGAGTGGACGTACGCGGACGCCCTGGCGGCGGCCCGCCGCGAGGAGCACGGCTTCGTCTGGCTCGGTCTGCACCAACCTGAGCTGGCCGAGATGACCGCCATCGCGGAGACCTACGGTCTGCACGAACTCGCCGTCGAGGACGCCGTCAAGGCGGAGCAGCGCCCCAAGCTGGAGCGGTTCGGCGATGTCGTCTTCCTGGTGCTGCGTACCGCGAGGTACTGCGAGCACGCCGAGCTGACCGAGAACTCCGAGGTCGTGGAGACCGGGCAGGTGATGCTCTTCATCGGCCCGAACTTCGTGATCAGCGTCCGGCACGGGGACGCCTGCCGGCTCGCCCCGATCCGCGCCGACCTGGAGACCAAGGAGGATCTGCTGCTGCACGGCCCGTGGGCGGTGGCGTACGGGGTGACCGACCGGGTGGTCGACCTCTACCTGGAGGTGGCCGACCAACTCGAGGACGACCTGGACGTGCTGGAGGCCGAGGTCTTCGACCGCCACAGCCATGGGCGGATCCAGCGGATCTATCAGATGAAGCGGGAGCTGGTGGAGTTCAAGCGGGCGGTGGTGCCGCTGCAGCGGCCGCTGATGACGCTGACCTCCCAGGTCAACCGGGACGTGCCCAAGGAGATCCGCCGCTACTTCCGGGACGTGCAGGACCACCTGAGCCGCACCGTGGAGCAGGTCAACTCCTACGACGACCTGCTGAACTCGATCCTCCAGGCGCGGCTGGCCCAGGTCACCGTCGACCAGAACAACGACATGCGCAAGATCGCCGCCTGGGCGGCGATCGCCGCCGTGTGGACCGCCATCGCCGGTATCTACGGGATGAACTTCGACAACATGCCCGAGCTGAAGATGACGTACGGCTACCCGGTGGTCCTGGCCATCATGCTCGGCATCTCGCTGGCCCTCTACCGCTGGTTCCGCCGCAACGGCTGGCTCTAGACCGCCCGGGGTGGAAGCACCCCGCTCTGCCGCCTGACCGCCGCTCACGCGGAGCGCACGTCGAGCGCTGGCACGCGACAGCGCCGGCGAGCGGGGGTGACCCCGCTGCGCCGGCGCTCGATGCGTTGTCGCTGGGTCAGCGACGGCCGTTGGTGCGGGCCGTGTCCTTGCCCAGTGCCTTGGTGAGGTCGTCGGTCGGCCGGCCGGAGACGTCCGTGGCACCCTCGGCGACCGAGGGGACCTTGTCGGTCGGCCGGACGCTGGTCTGCTTGGCCGTGCCGGCGGTGCTGGCGCTGCTGCCGCCGGCCACCGCCGAGCTGCCGGCACCCGTCATCCCCGCCGCACCCGTCATCCCCGCAGTACCGGTCATGGCGGATCCGCCGGTCATCGCGGACCCGTCGGTCCCCTTGGTGGCGGGCGGCGTGCGCACCTCGATCGAGTCGACCTCGTCGCGCATCGGCTCCAAGGTGCGGGTCGGGTCGTACTCGGCCCACTCCTGCTGCTCGCGGCGACGGCGCATGGCCACCGCGCCGGCCACGCCGGCGACGACACCCGCTGCCAACAGGCCGGTCATCATCGAGCCGCGACGGCGCGGCTGCTTCTTCTTACCGGTGATCCGCATGGTCTTCGACTTGGCCTTCCTGGTCAGCGGCCCTGCCTGCGCGGCGCCGTCACGGGCCGCCGCGGCCAGCGGTGCCAGCGTGGTGAGTGTCGTCCCCCAGCCGGTCGACGCGCGGTCGCGCACCTTCACCGCGGTCGGTGCCACGTAGCCCCGGGCCACCTGGACCCGCGGACCGACGGTTGCGCCAGCGCCCTTGGCTGCGTGGTTGGCTGCCTGCATCAGGTGGCTGATGCTCTGGTTCAGCTCGGCCTTGGCCAGCTGCCCCTGGGACTTACGCCGCCCGAATCCAAACACGGTCCTACCTCCTGGGAGTTGTTCCTTCGTCATCCTCCACCTTCGGATGCCTCCGCGATGCCAGATCGGGCACATGGGAGGATCCGCATGGAACTGACCAACAAGTGAGGAGTACCCGTGGCCGAGGCTGTCTACGCCACCCTGCACACCAACGCTGGCCCGATCCGGCTGGAGCTCTTCCCGAACCACGCGCCGAAGACGGTCCGCAACTTCATCGACCTGGCTGAGGGCAACCGGGAGTACACCGACCCGCGCACCGGTCAGCCGGGCAGTGGGCCGTACTACGACGGCACCATCTCGCACCGCGTGATCAGCGGATTCATGGTCCAGATGGGCGACCCGACCGGCACCGGCCGGGGCGGACCGGGCTACAAGTTCGCGGACGAGTTCCACCCGGAGCTGCGCTTCGACCGGCCGTACCTGCTGGCGATGGCGAACGCCGGACCGGGCACCAACGGTTCGCAGTTCTTCATCACCGTGTCGCCGACGCCGCACCTCAACAACCGGCACACCATCTTCGGGCAGGTCGCCGACGAGCAGTCGGTGAAGGTCGTCGACTCGATCGCCAGCACCCCGACCGGCCCGAGCGACCGTCCGCTCCAGGACGTCGTCATCGAGCGGGTCGAGATCGAGCGGTCTGCTTCCTGACCAACGGGCGAGGTACCTTTGCTCGCATGATTGAGCGCTCCGGAGCACCGCACCGGCCTGCGCCGGTGGTTCGCGCGGCGGTGGACGGAGGGTCGGCCCGGTGAGCGAGTCTCCGCCGACCACCCCGGTCTGCTACCGGCATCCCGGCCGGGAGACCTATGTCCGATGCAGCCGCTGCGACCGGCCGATCTGTCCGGACTGCATGCGCGATGCGTCGGTCGGGCACCAGTGCCCGGAGTGCGTCAACGAGGGTCGTCGCAGTGTCCGGCCGGCGCGTACCGCCTTCGGTGGTGGTACGGCCGGCCGGCACGGCTATGTCACGAAGACCCTGATCGCGGTGAACGCGCTGCTCCTGCTGCTCTCCATCGCCTCGGCTCGGGGTGGGGACGCGGCGATGGGGGGCTCCGGTTTCGGCGGCCTCATGGGTGGCAGCACGCCGCTGACCGAGTGGGGTGCGGTGCTCGGCCGGGCGTACCTGTCCGACTACACGCTCGGTGGGATCGCCGAGGGCCAGTGGTACAGGCTGGTCACCGCGATGTTCCTGCACTACGGCGTGCTGCACCTGCTGCTCAACATGTGGGCGTTGTGGGTGCTCGGTCGGTCGCTGGAGGCCAACCTCGGGCGGGTCCGTTTCGCCGCGCTCTACCTGATCGCCGGTCTGGGCGGCAACGTGGCCGCCTATCTGTTCAGCAGCCCGCGGGCCGCCACCGTCGGGGCGTCGACGGCCGTGTTCGGTCTCTTCGCCGCACTGATCATCATCGAACGCAAGCTGGGTCGGGACATCTCCCGGATCATCCCGATCCTGGTGATCAACCTGGTGTTCACGCTGGCGGTGCCGGGCATCTCGATCCCCGGGCACCTCGGTGGGCTGGTCGTCGGCGCGTTGATGGCGTTGGTGCTCGCGTACGCGCCGCGTGGCCGGCGAACGTTGGTGCAGGTCGCCGGCGCGGCGATCATCCTGGTGGTCCTGCTCGCGCTCGTGCTCTTCCGGACCGCCCAACTGCTCGGCTGACAGCTCAGGGGTTCGGGCGGGCGACACGCAGTGCGACGGCGACCTCTTCTGGCGTGGCTCCCAGGTCGTAGCGGCCGAAGAGGTGCAGCGAGTTGCCCGCGTCGATCTCCAGGGTCTCGCTGGTCAGCCCCAACCGTGGCCGACGGTCGACGGTGATCGCCTCGACCGTCGACCAGGGCAGCAGCCGCCGGCCCGCGAACCCGTGGATGACGGTGAGCCCGGCCGGGTCCACCGCCAACCGGACGGGCACGACCAGGTCGCGTACCGCCCAGACGGCCACCGTGACCGCGGCCAGGACGGCCACCACCAGGCGGACCGGGTCGCCGTCGGCGAAGAGCAGCCCGAGGGCGACGAGCAGGACGGCGCCGGCCAGCTTCGCCGCTGGCAGACTCGACGGCACTCGCCACTGCCGGGCCCCGGTGATCTCATCCACCCGCCCAGCATGCCAGCGGCCGTCGGATTCCGGCATCTCGTGATGGTGGGGCCGGACGGTCGGTCCGGGAACGACGTAGGATCGGGACAGCCCAAGTTACCGGGGAGTAAACATGAGTGACGCGGTCATCGTCGGCGCGGTACGTACCCCGGTCGGGCGGCGCAAGGGCAGCCTCGCCGGCGTCCACCCGGTCGATCTCTCGGCGCACGTGCTGCGCGCCCTCGCCGAGCGCACCGGGCTCGACCCGGCGCAGGTCGACGACGTCTTCTGGGGCTGCGTGTCCCAGGTCGGCGAGCAGTCGTGGAACATCGCCCGCAACGGCGTGCTCGCCGCCGGCTGGCCCGAGACGGTCCCCGGCACGACGCTGGACCGGCAGTGCGGCTCCAGCCAGCAGGCACTGCACTTCGCCGCCGCGACGGTGCTCTCCGGCCAGGCCGACCTGGTGGTCGCCGGTGGGGTGGAGTCGATGACCCGGGTGCCGATGGGCTCCAGTGTGGCCGGCGGCATGCCGTTCAGCGACCAGCTCCGGGACCGTTACCGGGGTGTCGAGGGCTTCGCCGACGACGCGCCACTGCCGTTCAACCAGGGCGTCGGTGCCGAGCTGATCGCCCGGCGGTGGCGCCTTTCGCGCACCCAGCTCGACGAGTTCGCGCTGGCCAGCCACGAGAAGGCGGCCGCCGCACAGGACGCTGGCGCGTTCGACCCGGAGCTCACGCCGGTGCCACTCGGCGATGGTGGCAAGTTCGCCGCCGATGAGGGCATCCGCCGGGACACGACCCTGGCCAAGCTCGGGGAGCTGGCCACGCCGTTCCGTGCCGACGGCGTGGTGACCGCCGGGTCCGCGTCCCAGATCTCCGACGGCGCCGCGGCCCTCGCGGTGACGACCTCCGAGTGGGCCAGCCGGCACGGCCTTCGGCCGCTTGCCCGGATCCACACCGCCGTGGTCGCCGCCGACGACCCGGTCACCATGCTCACCGCCCCCATCCCGGCCACCGCGAAGGCGCTGCGCCGCGCGGGGCTGGGCATCGAGGAGATCGGTGTGTACGAGGTGAACGAGGCGTTCGCCCCGGTGCCGCTGGCCTGGCTGGCCGAGACCGAGGCGGACCCGGAGCGGCTCAACCCGCGTGGTGGGGCGATCGCCCTCGGTCACCCGCTCGGCGGCTCCGGTGCCCGGATCATGACCACGATGCTCCAGCACATGCGGGACAACGGGATCCGCTACGGCCTGCAGACCATGTGCGAGGGCGGCGGAATGGCCAACGCCACCATCGTCGAGCTGGTCTGACACCGGAAAACGCCTCGCCCCGGCCCGGGAGGGCCGCCTAGGGTGCCCAGCGTGACGACGATCGCCGGTGAGCGTGCCCCCGACTGGTCCAGTGAGCAGTGGCAGGTGCGGGCCCGGTCCTGGGTCGACACGAGGTTGAGCCAGGCCGGCCGGCGGGTGACGGGTCTGGTGGAGCCTCGGGTGCGCCCGTGGTCCCTGGTCTGGCGGGTGCCCACCGACGACGGCCCGGTCTGGTTCAAGGCCAACAACCCCGGCACCGTGCACGAGGCCGCCCTGATCGCGACGCTCGCCGAGCTGACACCGGAACGGGTGCTGACACCGATCGCGGTGGACCCGGAGCAGGGCTGGTCGCTGCTGCCCGACGGCGGCGAGTCGTTGCGCGACGTGCTGGCGCGCGACCCCGATCTGGCGCACTGGGAGCGGGCACTGCCCGGGTACGCGGCGCTCCAACTGACCACCGCGCCGCGCGCCGACGAACTGGTCGCACTGGGCGTGCCGGACCACCGCCCCGAGGTGTTGGCCGGGCTCCTCGCCGAGCTGCTCGACGATCGCGGGTCGCTGCTGATCGGTGCCGAGGGCGGGCTCAGCCCCGACCTGCACGAGCGGCTGCGGGCGGAGCTGCCGTCGTACGCCGAGCGGTGCCGCCGGCTCGCCGACATCGGCATCCCGGCAACGGTGCAGCACGACGACCTGCACGACGGCAACGTCTTCGCGGGCCCGGACGGCTACCGCTACTTCGACTGGGGCGACGCCTCCGTGGCGCACCCGTTCGGCACGCTGCTGGTGACTTTGCGGTCCATCCGGCACGCGAAGAAGCTGGCGGCCGACGACTCGGGGTTGGCGCGGCTGCGCGACGCCTACCTGGAGGCGTGGACCGACCGGTACGACCGCCGAACCCTCGTCGAGGCCGCCGACCTCGCGATCGGCCTGGGGCCGGTGAGCCGGTCGCTGTCCTGGCGGCGAGCCCTGGACACCGTCGACGAGTCCCGTGCCGAGTACGCCGACGCGGTCCCCGGTTGGCTGGAGGAGCTGTTCGCCGCAAGCCCCCTTCAATCGGACTCCTGACCACGATCCGTCCAAGTCGGAAGTCGGACAGGCAGTGCGACCTGCGGCGTGGAACTTCCAAAAAACCCGCGTGACCCACGTCACCCCGCCGAAGACGTCGTTGGGCAGGTCATGGACGTCTTCTCCCGAACGTTCCTTCCGGCCGCCGCCGAGGCTGGCCTGGCCGTGCAGACCGTGAGCCGGCACATGCCGGTCTTCCGGCGCTGCGTCGGCTCCGGTGACGCCACCATCCTGGTCACCCGTTGCAGCCGCCCCGACCGCCCGGTCACCGGCGACTATCTGCTGCTGCTCACCCACCGTCGACTGGTGGTCACCCAGCAGACCCGACTACTGCACCGTCTGCGCCTGCATCTCAACACCGAGTTGCGCGAGCTGAGCAACGTCACCTGGAGCCCGGACCCGCGACTCCAGTCGGTCGAGATGGCGGCCACCGCGATCGACGGGATCCGCGAGCGGTTCCTGATCCGCACGAGTCACCCGAAGCAGGTCTGGGAGCTCGACGCGCTGCTCAACCATGCCTTTCGGACCCGCCTGCGGGTGCCCCGTGAGCGCATCCTCGCCACCATCGGTGACGCGCCGGCCGCCGCGCGGCCCAACGCGTTCCGCCCCGCCGTGGTGAGCTGACGCCCGACCGGGCTTTGCGTCGCCTTTACCTGACTCGAACACGCACCGATCGCGCCGGGTCCACCGGGTCGGCAATCATGGGCCGGTGACCGTCGAACCGCCGCACCGCGGGCTCGTCCTCGTGGTCGAGGACGAGCCGGCCATCGCCGACCTGGTCCGGCTCTACCTCACCCGGGACGGCTTCGGCGTCCACCTGGAACGGGACGGTGCGGCCGGCCTGAGCGCCGCCCGCCGGATCCGCCCGGTGGCCTGCGTCCTGGACATCGCCCTGCCGGGCCTGCCCGGCACCGAGATCTGCCGCCAGCTGCGCGAGGCCGGCGACTGGACACCGGTCATCTTCCTCACCGCCCGCGACGACGAGGTCGATCGGATCGTCGGCCTGGAGTTGGGCGCCGACGACTACGTGACCAAGCCGTTCAGCCCCCGTGAGCTGGTCGCCCGGGTGCGCGCGGTGCTGCGTCGCTCCGCCGGCGGCCCGGAGGGCGCGGACCGGCAGCGCGTCGTCGGCCCGGTGACGCTCGACCCGGCCCGCCGGACGGTCACCGCCGCTGGAGCACCGGTGCAGCTCACCTCCACCGAGTTCGACCTGCTGGCCCATCTGATGGCCCGGCCCGGTCGGGTCTTCACCCGGGAGGAGCTGCTGGCCGGTGTCTGGGGGTACGCGGCGCACGCCGGCACCCGCACGGTCGACGTGCACGTCGCCCAGGTGCGGGCGAAGCTCGGCCCGGCCAGCGTGATCCGGACCCACCGAGGCGTCGGGTACGCGGTCGATGCCTGACCAATCCGGGCGCGCCGGGTCGCCGACCATGTCGCTGCCGGTGGTCGGCACCTCCTCACCCGCCGCACCTCGACGTGGCGGCCTGGGCCGTACGCTCACCGCCCGGGCGGTGCTGGTCACCTGCGCGGTGGCGCTGGTGTCGGTGCTGGTCACCGCGATCGTGGCGGTGCCGTTGGCGATCCGTGGCGCCGAGCGGCGCGACCAGGAGGCGCTCGCCGCGCAGGCCAGGCTCGCCGCCGAGGTGCTGCGTACCCGCCTGGACCGGGGTCGCAGCGCCGACGAGGAGCGGCTCATCCAGCAACTGCGCAACCAGGACATCGACGCGTACCTGATCCGGCGCGGAGCGGTCGACCGGCCGGGCCTGCCACCCCGGGTGGTGCAGCGGATCGGGCAGGGGCGCAACGTGTCGGTCCGGCGCGTCGTCAACGGCGAACGTGCCCTGGTCGAGGGCCGGGCGCTCCCCAACGGCAACGGCGTGGTGCTCTCCCGCCCCTCGGCGAACGGGTTGTGGGCCCGGGTGCTGCTGAGCCTCTGGTTGCCGCTGCTCGCCGGGTTGGCCGCCGGCGTGGTGGCCGGGTTGCTGCTGGCCCGCCGGCTGGCCCGGCCGATCCGCGTCGCGGCCACCGCCGCCGCCCGGCTACGCGCCGGCGACCGCGCCGTCCGGGTGCCGGTCGAGTCACCGGACGAGGTCGCCGACCTGGCCGAGGCGTTGAACGGCCTGGCCGGTGCGCTGGCCACCAGTGAGGGGCGGCAGCGGGAGTTCCTGCTGTCCGTCTCGCACGAGCTGCGCACCCCGCTGACCGCGATCCGGGGGTACGCCGAGGCGCTCGCCGACGGGGTGCTCGGGGCGGACGACACCGTCGACACCGGTCGGACGATGCTGGCTGAGGCCCAACACCTGGACCGGCTGATCGGGGACCTGCTGGCGCTGGCCCGGCTGGAGGCCGCCGACTTCCCGCTCGAACCGGTGCCGGTGGACCTCACCCAGTTGGCCGTGGACGCGGAGCCGACCTGGTCCGGCCGGTGCGCGGCGGTGGGCGTGCCGTTCCGATTGGAGACGCCAGGCCAGCCGGTGCCCGCGTACACCGATCCGGGGCGAATCAGGCAGGTGCTGGACGGGTTGCTGGAGAACGCGCTGCGGGTCGTACCCCCGGGGTCGCCGGTGGTGCTCGCGGTCCGGGCGGCCGGTGCGGACCCGGCCTCCGGCGGTGAGCTGGAGGTCCGGGACGGCGGGCCCGGCTTCACCGACGACGACCTGGCGGTGGCGTTCGAACGCGGGGCGCTGCACCAGCGTTACCGGGGCGTGCGCAAGGTGGGCAGCGGGCTGGGGTTGGCGCTGGCCGCAGGCCTGGTCCGCCGGCTGGGCGGGGAGATCGCCGCCGGGCACGCCCCGGAGGGCGGCGCCGCCTTCACGGTCCGGCTGCCCGGCGATCCTTACCTGGCTCGAACATCGGCCTGACGCTCCGCTCGTCCTCGACGGAGATGCTGAGGGCTCCACGGACGAGAGGGAACGTCATGCCACGTTGGGGATTCGCCACCGGCACCACCGCACTGCTCGCGGCGGTCACGCTGGGCGTCAGCGGCTGCGGTGCGGCCGAGGTGGCCAGCCAGCCCGCCCGGGAGGCCGCCGTCGAGGTCGCCGCCGCGATGGGCGTGGAGGGTCAGGCGCTGACCGCGATGGGCTTCGACGCCGACGACCTGGACGTGCAGACCGTCGCCGCGCCGGCCACCCCGACGCCGGGTGCCTCCTCCACCGCCAGGGACAAGGCCCGGGAGAAGCGCGGCGAGGAGTGGCGCAAGCGCCGCCAGGCCCGGGTGCAGCTGCGCAGGAACACCCTGCACGGTGAGGCGGTCGTGAAGACGAAGGACGGCGGTACGCAGACCGTCGCCGTGCAGCGCGGCGAGGTGACCGCGATCGACGGCGACTCGATGACCGTCAAGTCCACCGACGGCTTCACCATGACCTGGACCTTCGGCGAGGACCTGCGGGTCGTCGAGCGGCGTGCCACAGTGCAGCCGAGCGAGGTGAAGGTCGGCGCGACGGTCGGCGTCGCCGGCGCGAAGGACGGCGACAAGGGCGTGGCGCGACTCGTCCTCATCCCCCGTACGAAGTGAGCGAGGGGCCCCTGAGTCGATCAGGGGCCCCTCGCTTCCGTCAGTAGACGCGGGAGCCGATGAAGTCGTCGTGACCGTAGCCGACCGGGTTGGCGGCGGTACGGGCCTCGAACGACCACTGCTGCCGGGTGTTGGTGGAGCAGGTGGCCAACCGCAGCCGGGGAGCGCCCGACGACGGGCTGTCGAACGCCACGCAGAGGTTGCTGGCGGCGGTCGGCTTGATCTGGTTGCCGACGAAGGCGAACTGCTGGGCGGCAGTGCCGTTGCAGTCGTAGATGTTGACCGCCGTGCCGGCCGTCATCGATGCGCCGGCGACATCGAGGCAACGGTCGTGGGACAGCTCCGAGTGCAGTGACCGCTTGGCCGAGTCGTACCAGAAGCCCTGGTTGCGCCCGCCGTGGCAGCCGTACGACTGCTGGGCGGTGCCGTTGCGGGAGTCGTAACCGTTACCGTCGACGCAGGTGTTGGTGGCAGGGTTGCGCAACTGCTTGAACTGCATCAGGCCCGGGTAGAGCACGCCAGCGCCGGTGCTGGCCGGGTCGACGCAGGTGGCCTGGTTCTGCCCGGAGTTCCAGAACTGGGTGATGCACTGGGCGAACATGCCGTGCCCGCGGGCGTTGGGGTGGAACGACTGCCGGGCGGCGTTCTCGTTCCAGATCCCGATCTCGATGTTGAGGCCGCGGACCGAGGTGTTGTCGGTGCACACCTCGTGGCCGTGGAAGAGCCGGCTGGCGTCCAGGTAGCGGGTGCCGGTCTGGGTGGCCGCCGCGCGCAGCGCCGACTCGAACAGCGGCACCGCCTTGTTGCGGGCGAACGCGGCGTCGGCCAGGTAGAGCAGGCAGCCGCCGGAGTACCAGCCGGGGAAGTTCGGGTTGTCCTCCACGTCCGGGCTTGCCGGGCTCGGGTACGACATGAGCACCAGCTCGTAGTCCGTGCGCAGGTAGCCGGCCCTGGTCATGGTCTGCCGGATGTCGGTGAGGGCGTCCGCAACCGCCCGGCGGCTGCCGTCGGTGCGGATCGTCCACTGGTCGGTGTAGTCGGGGTAGCAGTTGCCCTGGAGGAAGACCCGGCTGACTGCGCAGTCGGTGGCGACCGGGCCGAACTGGATGGTGCCGTCGCCGTTCGCGCCGACCACCACCCAGATCAGCTTCACGTGCGTGTTGCGCGCCTTGATGCCCAGGTAGTCACCCTGGTTCAGCTCGTTGTGCTGGGTCGGGCCGCCGGCGATGAGGTTCCACGGGGTGGCACCGGAGCAGGCGATGTTGTATCTCGCGTCCGACGGGATGCCGGTGCGGAACACCGCCTGGTCGTACGAGCGGTCGCACCAGTTGCCGTCCTGGTGGGTGCCGGGCACGTAGTTGCCGACTCCCTCGCCGGAGATCTGGCTGTCGCCCATGGTGATCAGCGCGGTGCGGCGTTGCTCGATCGGGCGGATCGCGGGGGTGCCGTAGAGGGCGGTGGCCTCGGCGGCCCGGATGGCCTCGAGGTTGGCGGGGAGCGGTTGGACGGTTGGACGGTCGGCGGCGGTGGCGGGGGTGGCCGGTCCGGCGAGCATCGGTAGGACGAGGGCGGCGACGGCCACGGCGACGGTGATGGCCCGTCGTCGGGTCGCGCGTTCGGGCCTGGCGGGGATTGCAGGCATCGACGCACTCCTTTCGGCTCAGTCGCGGGACGTCGACTGAGTTACCAGAAGGTAACGTGCGGATCAATGGATGTGAATGCGTCTCGGATCCTTGCGCGCAGGCTGCAGAACCGCCCGCATCGGACTATCCGGGCGATCGAGATGCGCCGAAGTGGACCGCCGGGTCAGCGGCCCGGCGGCAGGGCGTAGCCGACGTAGCCGCGGAACTCCAGCCGCCAGCTGGCCGGGACCAGCTTCGTGCAGGCCGGACGACTGCCGGTGCAGACGATCGCGTCGACCGAGGCAGGGTCCGCCGGCGGTCGCTCCGGCAGCACCGACTGCAACGCCACCAGGTCCGGCGAACCCCCGTCCGGCTGCCGGAGCAGCAGCCACCACGGGTACTCCCAGTTGTCGTTCTGCTGCACCAGCCCGATCCGTCGGGCGCCGCTGTCGCGGACCGCCGTGGCCGCCCAGCGGAACTCGTCGGCCCACTGCGGACGCCGCAGGAACCGGGTGTCCCAGTCCGAGGTGGTGAAGACCGAACCGGCACCGACCAGCCGTCGCGGAAAGCCGTACGACAGCGCGAGTACGCCGGCCAGCGCCGAGGTGGCCAGCACGGTGACCGCCGTCAGCGTGGCCACCGACCGCCGGGCTCCCGGCCGACCCGGGTTGCCGCGGCGGCGGCGGAAGAGCGCGTCGAGCCAGAGCCCGGCCAGCGGCACGGCCAGCACCACGGCGTAGAGGATCAGCCGGTTGCCCCACGGCTGCCACTTGATCATCGAGGTGTGCAACAGGACGGCGGCCAACACCACCACCGCGTACGCGCGCAGCGGCCCGGCCTGTTCGGGATCGATCCGGCGCGGACGGGCGAGTGCGACGACCGCACCGATCAGCACCAGCGCCCCGGTCAGGGGGAACGCCACCCGGTCCTCGTCCGGATACCAGGCCGGCTCCGGAAAGATCTCGCGACCGAAGGTGATCGCACGGTCCTGCGGGTCGACCCCGATCGCGCCCGCTCCGTCGATGATCGCCTCGGCTCCGGCCCGGCGCAGGGGCGCCAGCGGCGTGTCGAACGCGGTGTGCCCGATCCGCAGAGCGTTGACCAGGATCGACTGCGGGTCGTGCCGTTCCATCGGGATCGACTCGCGCAGCCGGGGCGGCCCCAGCGGGTGCCCGAACTCGGCGGTCACCCGGGCCAGGAACGGGCCGACCACCACGGCCGCGACCAGCAGGATCACCACCGAGGCGCCGACCGTGCGGGTCAGCCCGCCGACCGGTCGAGGCCGCCGATCCCCGCCGGCCGCCGTCGGGCCGGGCGATGCCGCGCCGGCCGCCGTCGGGTTGGGTGGTGCCGCGCCGACGGCCGTCGGGCCGGGCGTCGCCGTGTTCGCGGTCAGCGCCAGCCGGAGCTGGGCCAACCCCCAGAGCAGCAGCAGCGGACCGACCGCGATCAGACCACTGGTCTTGGTCACCGCGGTCAGACCGGTGGCGGCCCCCAACCCGAGCACCGTGCCCCAGCCTGTCCGCCGACGCAGCCCGTCCAGCACCAGGGTCGCCGCGCAGGTCACCCACGCCGCGCAGACCAGGTCGGTCTGCGTGCTGGTCGCCTGGAGCACCACCATCGGCGTGGTCGCCAACACGAACGCGGTGAGCAGCTGGGCCCGCCGGCTGCCGCCGAGCTGCGCGGTGATCCGTGCGGCCACCAGGAGGCAGAGCACTCCTGCCGCCCACTGCACCAGGTTGTACAGGTGGTCCCCGCCGGTGAGGAGGCGAAGGTGCAGCAGCAGGTACTCGGCTCCGGGCGGGATGGTCACCTGCCGGTGGATGGCGGTGGGCCAGAAGTCCAGGTCACCCTGAGCCACCCAGTGCTCCACCTTCGGCAGGTGATAGGTCTGCGAGTCGAAGTTGTTCGGCTCGGCCAGCAGCGCGACCAGCAGCTCCAGCAGGACCAGTCCGCCGATCGCGCCGACGAGCAGCCGCTCGCCGCGTCCCGCCGTACGCCAGGCGTCGAGGGTCACGGCGAGCAGGCCGGACGGTGCCCGGACGGCGCGGGTTGGCGTGGGGTCGGGCCCGGCCGCACCGCGCTCGACGGCGGCCGGCGGGTCGGCGCTGCCGCCGGACACCACGGCACCGACCGGCACCGGTCGCGGTGCGGCGGTGAACGTCGGCGCGGTACGGGTCGCGCGTCGCTGCCGCAGACCGGCTGCTGTCGCGGCAGCGGCCAGGAAGAGCAGCCACGCGGCGGCGAAGGCCGGCCGGGTCAGCGCGTGCAACGCGCCGAGAAGCTCAACGACGAGCACCGCGAACACGCCGGTGAGCAGTGCGGCGCGCACCACGGCGAGCCGTAGCGGCGCGACCACGCCGACCTCGCGCGGCCTCATCGCGACGGTGAGCAGGAGCGCCCCGGCGGCGGGAACCGCCGCGAGCAGAGAGCCGGCAGCCGACATGGCGGGTAGTAAACACCATTCGTCTGCGCTCGCCACGCCGACGGCCCCGGTGGTGGCGGCACATCGAAGGTCAACCAGCCAGGCTAGGCTGTGCCCGACGTGTTGTCGCCACCGTGGAGATTCCCGTGAAGCTCTCGATCCTCATGCCGGTCTACAACGAGGAAGAACGCATCGCGGATGCCCTCAAGCAGGCGTTGGCGGTTGACTATCCCTGCGAGATCGAGTTGGTCGTCGTCGACGACGGCAGCCGGGACGGCACCGGCGAGGTCCTCGGCCGCGCCGACGACGCGCGTCTGCGTGTCATCACCCACCAGCGCAACGCCGGTAAGGGTGCCGCCATCAAGACGGCGGTCGACAGCGCGGAGGGCGACTACATGGTCATCCTCGACGCCGACCTGGAGTACGACCCGCAGGACATCCCCAAGCTGCTCGACCCGGTGCTCGACGGGCGGGCCACTGTCGTCTACGGCAATCGCACCTTTGGCAGCCACAGCGCCTACAGCTTCTGGTACGTGATGGGCAACAAGGGCGTCACGATGGCGGCCAACGTGCTGTTCAACTCGTACATCGGCGACCTGGAGACCTGCTTCAAGCTGATGCCGGTGGCGCTCTACCGGTCGCTCGACGTGCGCTCGCGCGGCTTCGGCATGGAGGCCGAGGTGACCGGCAAGCTGCTGCGTCGCCGGATCCGCCCCTACGAGGTGCCGATCAGCTACCGGGCTCGTGGCCGGGAAGAGGGCAAGAAGATCACCTGGAAGGACGGCGTCGAGGCGATCTGGATCCTCGGCCGCGAACGCGCCCGCCGCCGTTCCACCGCGTCACCCGCGCGCTGATCCCAGAAACGCACTGATCGACCGGCGCAGACCGTCGGCATCCAGGCCGTGCCACCGGGCGTGGTCGGCCGGATCTCCGTATCGGCGTAGGTCGGTCTGATCCACCCCGAGGGCGAGCAGCCGATGCGGCACCTCCGCCATGGCCCGGCTGACGACCGCGCTCGACGTTCCTGACAGGTACGGTTCGACCAGCACCACGTCGGTCGCGGCGAGCGCCCGCAGCCCGGACGTGTCGAACGGCCGGGGAGTGTGGGTGTACGCGACTGTCACGGCCATCCCCTCGGTCGCTGCCAGGGTGGGATCGAGCATCGGCCCGACAGCCAGCACGAGCGGCGTGTTCGTCCCGCCCTGCCGGATCACCCGCAACCGGTCGGCGTCCGGGTGCGCCCGGGCGTTGCGTTGCTCGCTCAGCCGCAGGTAGACCGGATCGTCGGTGATCGCCGCCTCGCGCAGCAGCGGTGCGACCTCGTCGGGGTGGCCGGGCACCCGCACCGTCCAGCCGTCGCCCAACGAGTCGAAGAGCGCCACGTCGCCGGGTGACTGGTGGGTCCGGCCCTCAGCCGACCCGTCGAACGATGCTCCGATGCTGACCATGACCGCGCCCACGCCCTGGTGGTCCAGATCCAGCTTGATCTGCTCGTACGCCCGGTCCACCAGGAACGTCGCGTAGGAGTGCACGATCGGGCGAAGCCCGGTCAGGGCGAGCCCGCCGGCCACCCCGATCATCAGTTGCTCCCGGATGCCGACGTTGAACACCCGGTCCGGGTGGCGGGTGCCGGCCGGCGCGAACTGGGTGGCCGAGATGTCGGCGAGCACGATTGCGGTGCGCGGGTCGTCGTCGAGCAGCGCGGTGGTGGCGTCGATGAAGGCGTCACGCATGGCGGTCATCCCTTGTTCTCGACGTGGGCGACGACGAGGTGCGGCTGTCCCGGCCGGTGCCCGGTCAGCGCCACGTACAGGTCGGTGTGGTTGCGGCCGTCGACGGTGTCGGCGGTCCAGCCGTTGACGGTGAACCGGCTGGCGATGCCGCCCGCCCAGCCGTGGGTGGCCGACGAGTTGTCGACCACGATCGCGGTGAGGTTCGCCAGGCCGGTGGCACCGGCGTACGCGATCGCCTCGTGGTTGGATCCCTCGTCCAGTTCGGCGTCGCCGAGCAACACGTACACCCGCGGTTTGAGCAGCCCTTGGGCCCGTAGCCCGAGGGCGCTGCCGACGGCCAGCCCGAGCCCGTGCCCGAGCGAGCCGGAACCGATCTCGACTCCGGGGACGAGTAGCCGGTCCGGATGATGGCCGAGTCGGCTCGCCGGCCCGGCCAGGTCGTCGAGCCAGGCTTCCGGGATGAAGCCGTGCGCGGCGAGCACTGCGTAGTAGGCGGCCGGTCCGTGGCCCTTGGAGAGCAGGAACCTGTCGCGTTCCGGGTCGTCGGCGGTGTCGGGGGTGACCCGCAGCACCCGGTCGTAGAGCACCTGGAGCACGTCGATGGTCGAGTGCGCGCTCGGCGCGTGCTTCTCGTCGCCGGTCAGTCGTCGGATCAGCCCGGGAAGCCGGGAGCCGGTGTCGGTGGTCACTGTGGTTGTCATGCCACTACTGTGTAAGTTGAAGTGCACTTCAACTCAAGGACCTGATGATGCAGGATCTACTGACGATCGGCGAGCTGTCGGTCCGCTCGGGCGTGGCGCCGTCGGCGCTGCGCTACTACGAGCGACTGGGGCTGATCCGCGCCGATCGGACCGGCGGCAACCAGCGCCGGTACGCCCGCGCCGAGTTGCGGCGGGTGGCCTTCATCCGGATCTCCCAGCAGGTCGGCGTCTCCCTCGACGAGATCCGCGCGGCACTGGACTCGCTCCCCGAAGCCCGTACGCCCAGCCCGCAGGACTGGGCGCGGCTCTCCGCGAGCTGGCGGAGCCGGCTGGACGAGCGGATCCGGCTGCTCACCAAGCTCCGCGACGACCTGGACGGCTGCATCGGCTGCGGCTGCCTGTCGTTGCAGCGCTGCACGCTCAACAACCCCGGGGACGCGCTGGCCGGCGAGGGCCCGGGCGCCCGGCTGGTGCTGCCCCGACCGGCCGACGACCCGACACCGGCGGGCTCACCCGCCTGACGCCGGCTGCTCACCCGAGGGTGAGCAGCACCTTGCCGAAGTGATCGTTCGACTCGACGAGCCGGTGCGCCTCGGCCGCCTCGGTCATCGGCAGCCTCCGGTCCACCACCGGCCGGACCCGGCCCGCCTCGATCAACGGCCACACCTCGTCCCGTACGCCCTGGACGATCTCCGCCTTCTCCGCGATCGGCCGAGCCCGTAGGGAGGTCGCGGCGACGGTCGCCCGCTTCGTCAGCAGTGCGCCGAGGTTCAGCTCAGCCTTGCGCCCACCCTGCATGCCGATCACCACCAGCCGGCCGCCGGTCGCCAGCGCGGAGACGTTCCGGCCCAGGTAGGACGCGCCCATGATGTCCAGGATCACGTCCGCGCCGCGACCGTCGGTGACCCGCCGGACCTCCTCCACGAAGTCCTGCTCGCGGTAGTCGATCGGGTGCGACGCCCCCAGCTCGCGCAGCCGGGAGTGCTTGGCCGCCCGGGCGGTGGTCACGACGGTCGCGCCGAGGGCCGCCCCGAGCTGGACCGCGAAGGTGCCGATCCCGCTGCCCCCGCCATGCACCAGCAGCGTGTCGCCCGCGCTGAGCCGCCCCACCTGGACCAGGTTCGACCAGACCGTGCAGGCCACCTCGGGCAGCCCTGCGGCGTCCACCGAGTCGCAGGCCGGCACCGGCAGCAACTGCCCGGCGGGGACCGCGACCCGCTCGGCGTACCCGCCGCC
Source organism: Micromonospora sp. MGP-C2 (assembly GCF_057766525.1). Lineage (NCBI taxonomy): Bacteria > Bacillati > Actinomycetota > Actinomycetes > Micromonosporales > Micromonosporaceae > Micromonospora > Micromonospora sp. MGP-C2. Next base: position 4,123,770 of record NZ_JBYMEN010000002.1, on the reverse strand, counting down.
GGACAGCAGCGCGCAGACCTGCTGCCCGACCGCCCACCCGGCGACCTCCGAACCGACCTCGGTGATCACCCCAGAGCATTCCAACCCGGGGTACGCGGACGCGCCCGGCGGTGGCGGATAATGCCCCTGCCGTTGCAGCAGGTCAGCGCGGTTGACCCCGCTGGCCCGCACATCCACGATCACCTCGCCGGGGCCCGGCTCCGGGTCGGGCACCTCGGCCCAGACCAGCGCTTCGGGTCCACCGGGCTGCGGGATGGTGATCGCCTTCATGGAGTCAGTCTTACCCGATCTCGCCCGGCACCGCAGGTGCACCCTCCAGCCCACTGTGGACGCGGCGGACCGCCTGGCCGGCGCATTCGGGGAGGGACGCCGGGCCGCCCGACGGGAGCCGTGGCAGACTATGCGTGGCCGTACGCCTGCGGGTGGCGGCCTGGGAGGGTTCGCCTAGTGGCCGATGGCGCTGGTCTTGAAAACCGGTAAGGCAGCGATGTCTTCGTGGGTTCGAATCCCACACCCTCCGCCACGACGCTCGCGATCGCTGATCGACTCGGTTTCCATGAAATCGGCGTATCGGCGCGCCCTGGATGCCGCGACTTCCCTGAAGGCGAGTGGATCAGGGCCGGTCACTCCGGCGGGTCTGTGGGCCGTCGGGCCTCGCGGATCATCTCCTCGGCCAGTCGCTCCACCGCGCGTCGGCGTTCCTCGGCGATGGCCTGCTCGTCCCGGCGGCGGAACGCGGTGAAGACCGCTGCCACGAAGTCCCGCCAGATGCCGGCCACGGTGTCCCCCTGAGGAACGTTGCCCGACCTCAACGGTAGCTCCGGCAAACCACCCTCGGTGAGCGCGTACTTCCGGTCGTCGGAGGGGCTGCGGCGGGGTAAGAAGGGGCTGGTAACTCCGCACACCGGAAGGACGCGTCCCGATGACCCTGGAACGACCGATTGCCCCGGACCCGTACGAGCTGCTGCCGACGCTGCCCTCGTTCACGCTGACGAGTGACGACGTGCAGAACGGCGAGCCGATGGACGCCCGGCACGCGCATGACAGCACCGGGGGTGACAACGTCTCGCCGCAGCTGACCTGGTCGGATTTCCCCGCCGAGACGAAGAGTTTCGCGGTGACCTGCTACGACCCCGACGCGCCGACCGGCAGCGGTTTCTGGCACTGGGTGCTGGTGAACGTGCCGGTCGACGTCACGCAGTTGCCCAGCGGCGCCGGCGGCGCGGCGGGCACCGACCTCGGCGGGGCGTTCTCGGTCCGCAACGACTACGGCCAGCAGGGCTATGGCGGTGCGGCTCCGCCGGCTGGTGACCGCCCGCACCGGTACGTCTTCGCGGTGCACGCCGTGGACGTCGACCGGCTGGACCTGACCCCGGACGCCACGCCCGCCTACGTCGGCTTCAACCTCACGTTCCACACCCTGGCCCGAGCGGTGATCCGCCCGACGTACCAGATCAAGGAGTGATCCGCGCCCCGCGATCTTGCACGTGATGGCGAAACAGAGTGCAAGATCGCGGGGTTGGCGGGTCAGGACGGAACGCGGGCCACCGCGAAGACGGACTGCCCGAACGGGGGCCGGACGAGCTGCTCGACGGCCTTGGTGGCGGGCAGGACGACGGTGTCGTACACCTTCACCATCGGGCCCTCCTTCGGCATCAGCCGGAAGACCTTGGTGGCCATGAAGTAGCCGATCAGCCCCAGCGCGTTGGCGTAGTGGATCTTCTCGACGGTCAGGCCGGCCTCGGTCATCGCCGCGTGGAGCGTCTTCTTCGTGTAGCGGCGGACGTGCCCGGTGGCGATGTCGGCCGGGCCCATCGCGAACTGGAATGCCGGCACGATGATGATCACGGCGCCGCCGGGTCGGACCAGGTCGCGCATGCTGCGCAGCGCGCCCACGTGGTCCTCGATGTGCTCCAGGACGTTGTACGAGACCGCGGAGCTGTAGTCGCCCCCGTCCTCGTGCGGCAGCAGCATCTGCCGGACGTCGATGTTCGGCCGCTCGGCGAGGCGCTCCTTGAGCTGCAGCAGCCGGTCCGGGTCGGCCTCGGTGGCGGTGAACCGGGGCAGCCGCTGCGACCATTCCAGGGCGTAGTCACCGAGGCCGCTGCCGATCTCGATCGGGTCGTCGCCGAGGTACGGCACGGCCAGTTCGATGAACCAGCGACGGTGGTTGACAGCGGTGGCCAGGCCTTCCAGGACCTCGGACTGCACGCGCTGATCCCCAGTGATTTCTGCCATGCGTCGATTCCTCACGATATGAACTCGACCCGTGCCTGGACCGACAGAGTGAATCATCCGCTGGGACGGCAGAAGAATCGGGGCATCGGGGGTGGCCGAATTGTGGTCGGGGGGTGGGTTCGTGATCGGCGGTCGGCGAACCCGGCACATAGTACGGCAGTACCCCGAAACATGTCACGGCAGCGCCAGGCCCTGACTACCCTATGAATTGTCATGACTACTCCCGAACCGGACGTGCCCAGCGACGGTCCGGCCGCCGCGTCGTCGGCGCAGGGGGCCTCTGGTGATGCTCGGCCGTCCCGCAGCGGGAAGTGGGCCGATCTGGCCGCCGTGCTGAGCTTCGTGGTGCTCGGCTTCTGGGTCACCGGTCGGCTCTGGTTGGACCCGGGCAGTGATGTGCGGGACAACCAGTCAGATCAGTCGCAGTTCGAATGGATGATGGCGCACGGTGCGCGGGTCGTGACGCATTTTGCATATCCGTTCCATTCCGACCAGATGAACGTCCCGGACGGCGTGAATCTGATGGCTAATACGTCCGTATTATCCATTTCATTGCCGTTGACCCCGATCACTCTGCTGTTCGGGCCTCGAGCGGCATTCCTGGTCTTTCTCACCCTCGGCATGATTGCCACCGCCACAGCCTGGTACTTCCTGCTCTCCCGGGTCCTGATCGGCACCCGGGGGCCCGCGTGGCTGGGCGCCGGCTTCTGCGCGTACGCGCCCGCCATGGTGTCGCACGCCAACGGGCACCCGAACATCGTGTCGCAGTTCGTCGTGCCACTGATCATCTGGCGCACGCTGCGACTCGGTGAACCGGGCCGTTGGCTGCGCAACGGGGTCCTCCTCGCGCTCGTGATCGTCTGGCAGGCCTTCCTCAACCTGGAGATCCTGCTGATGACCGCGATCGGGCTCGGCGTGGTCGTCGGCGTGCTCGCCCTCGGCCGCCCGGAGCTACGATCGCGGATCCGGCCCTTCCTCGCCGGCCTCGCCGTCGCCGCCGGGGTCGCCGGGCTGCTGCTCGCGTACCCGCTCTACGTGCAGTTCTTCGGGCCGGGCGCGTACTCCGGGCTGTCCCGACTGATCCGTGGCTACTCCAGCGACCTCGCCTCGTTCGTCGCGTACTCCCGGGAGTCACTCGCCGGCAGCCCGCGTACCGCCGCCGGCCTGGCCAAGAACCCGACCGAGGAGAACAGCTTCTTCGGTTGGGCACTGGTGGTGCTGGTGATCGCCCTGGTGTGGTGGATGCGCCGCTCGGTGGTGGTGCTCGTGCTCGCCGCGCTCGGGTTGCTCTTCGCGGTGCTCTCGTTGGGCCGCGAGGTCCGCTTCGACAACCGGGGTACGGGTGTGCCCGGTCCCTGGGCGGCGCTGGAGAACCTGCCCATCCTGCACTCGGTCGTGCCGACGCGGTGGGCGTTGGCGATCACCCCGATCGTCGGCCTGTTGCTCGCCTTCGGTGCGCAACGCGCCCACGAGTTGGCCCGGTCGCACCCGGCCGCCCGTGGGCAGATTCGCTTCGTCACCGTCACGGTGCTCGTGATGGCCCTGTTGCCGATCGTGCCCACCCCGCTGCCCGTGGCCCATCTGGACCCGGTGCCCACCTTCGTGACCAGTGGGGCCTGGCGTCCGTACGTGACCGGTGGGCGCAGTGTGGTGACCCTGCCGTTGCCGGACACCACCTACGCGGAGCCGCTGCGCTGGTCCGCCGAGACCCGGCTGGACATGCCGCTGGCTCGTGGCTACTTCCTGGGCCCGGACACCCGTCCGAACGCCGACCCTCCCAAGGTCGCCCTGTTCGGTGCCACGCCGCGCCCCACCAGCAGCTTCTTCTCCACCATCCGACGTACCGGGGCGGTGCCGCCGATCACCCCGCAGGCCCGGGTCAAGGCGGTCGACGACCTGCGGTTCTGGCGGGCCGGCGTGGTCATCCTCGGCCCGCAGGAGCACGAGGCCGCGCTGCGTCGGGGGATGACCGAGCTGACCGGGATCCAGCCGGTCTTCACCGGCGGTGCGTGGGTGTGGGACGTACGGCCGTTGACCGACTGAGTCACCCGCTCAGCGGACGCAGCAGCCCTGGCAGACCTTCGGCCGCGGCAGGGTGAAGGCGAGGCAGCAGGTGCGCCGCTGCACGCTCGGCTCACCGGTCGGCCCCGGCACCAGCTCGATCAGGTCGGCCAGGTCGAGTGCGCCGAGCAGGGTGTCGATGCTCTGCACCGTGGAGCCGGGCAGGTTGTCGGCGGCCCGCAGGATGCCGTGTGCGATGCCGGAGGCGACCGAGCCGAGCAGCGTCCGGGTGCCAACTCGCACCTCTGACTGGATCGCCGTGATGAGCGGTGCCAGGTGGGCGTCGAGCAGGGAGGCGCGCAGTGCGCCCAGCAGCTCCGCCTCGTCGGCGACGACCCGCACCTCCGGCAGGCCGGCGAGCGCCAGCGGGTCGTTCGGCAGCACCGCCACGGTGATGCCACGGCGCAGGCCCATGGTGAGCAGCTGCCGGTGGTCCTCGAAGTGGATCAGCACGTCGGCCGGGTCGAACAGCGGCACCCGCCGGGCGGAGGCCCAGCCGAGCACGACCGGCAGTGCGGTCCAGTAGCTGTACGACTTCCAGGCCAACGCGGCGCAGGCGTGCGGGGTGCCACCCCAGCGGACGGCGGCGCCGTTCAGCAGCTCTGGCAGCCGGCTGCCGTCGATCAGGGTGGTGGCGGGTGCCCAGCCGAGCTCGTCTTCGACCACCAGGCCCCGGGCGAGCCCGGGAAGGTCGTCGGTGCCGAACATGGCGCGGAGCGCCGCGGTGACGGGGGCGAGTGGCGTGGCGGTGGCGTCGCGCCTCGGCAGCACCGCTGTCACCTGAGGTCCCCCGTCCGCGTGACCGAGGAGCGAGCCTCGGCGGACGACCAGTGCCGTCCTGAGCTAAGGCTAGCCTAACCATGCCCTCTGGTCTAAGGGAAGCCTCACCTTGGCCAAATCGGGAGGCCCAGGTCACGCCGGTTTTCCGGCGGGAACAGCGCTCCGTGCCTCGCGTACTACCCGGCGTCAACACGGGGAAACGCTGCCAGAGGATCGACGTTTGTCGGTGGGCTGTCAAGAAGTGTGTCGGCAAGGTGCCAGATGCGTGTGTGCTCGGGCACAGAACGTGAAACTTGTAGCCCCGGCCACGAGGAAGCTGATGACGACCTCACCCCTCGAACGGGCTGCCGACTCCTTCGCGGCCGAGCTCGCCCGGCAACGGACCGGGCGAGGGCTGTCCAAGAAGCAACTGGCCGTCCTGATGGGGTTCGACCCGTCCTACGTGAGTCACGTCGAGGGGCGCCGGCACCGTCCGACCGAGGACTTCGCCCGCCGCGCCGAGGCCGTCCTGGAGGCCAGCGGCGCGATCTGGCAGCGCTTCCGGGAGTACGACGACCTGCGGCACGCCCGCGCCGGTCAACCACACCGGGAGCCGCACCTGCCCGGTCAGTGGCTGCCGCCGGGCACCGGCCTCGTCGTGGAGCGCGAACTCGCCTCCCTCACCCACACCGACGAGGGCTACCGGTGCGTGATCCACCGCGAGCTGTACAACGCCGGCACCGAGCCCGTCACCCGTTACCTGGCCAGGGTCGCCGTCGACCGCTACCCGAACGACCCCGGCCGCTCCAACCGGCACCACCGGGAGCACCCGCTCACGTTCGCCGAGCTGCAACTACAGGCCCGCAGGGACGACGGCGGCGGCGACCCGGAGCCGATGCACTGGCGGGCCAAACACGATCGGGACGCGTTCAAGGAGATCTGGCTGCTCTTCGAGAACGGGGAGCGGCGCTTCCCGCTCTACCCGGGCGACCGGGCCACCATCGAGTACGCGTACAGCGTCGGGCACGAGAAGTGGGGCCCCTGGTTCCAACGCGCCGTCCGGCTGCCCACCCGGCAGCTCGCCGTACGCCTGGACCTGCCGGTGAGGCTCGACCCGCAGGTCTGGGGCGTGGAAACCTCCCTCTCCGCGGAGGAGGGCCCGCTGCGGACGGCCCCGCAACGACACGACGAGGGCGACCGGGCGATCTACGACTGGCAGACCGACGACCCGCCGCTGAACGCCCGCTACCGGATGCAGTGGCGCTTCCGCGCCCGACCGGAGACCGAACCCGACAGTGGTCCCGGCGGCGTCCGGGTCCGGCCCAGCGACCGGATGCGCGGGCTCGGCATCGTGCAACGCGGCGCCGACCTGCTCCGCCGACGCGTCCGGCCGTTCGACCTGCCCGTGGAGGAGCCGGTTGCCCGGGACCTGGTCGACCGGCTCGTCACGGCCCTGGCCCGGCTCGACGAGCTGCACCCGTTCAGCAAGGGGGTGGGGGTGGCCGCCCCGCAGCTCGGCATCGACCGGGCGGTGGCCGTGGTCCGGCCGCCGGATCGCTCGGCGGAGCCGGTCGTGCTGCTCAACCCCCGGGTGGTCGACGCCGACCCGGACGCCGACGAGCAGTACGAGGGCTGCCTCTCCTTCTTCGACTTCCGGGGTCTGGTGCCCCGGCCGCTCCGACTGGACGTGGAGCACGCCCAGTGGGACGGCAGCCGGGTCATCACCTCGTTCGAGTTCGGCATGGCCCGGCTGGTCGCCCACGAGATCGACCACCTGGAGGGGCGGCTCTACGTCGACCGGATGGCGCCCGGCGTGCCGTTGGTGCCGGTGGAGGAATACCGCGAGACCGGGCACCCCTGGCGCTACTGACCAACGAGGGACCGGGGCGCGTGCCCCAGGGGGCAGGGGCACGCGCCCCGGTGTGGGGGGAGGAACGTCTAGAGGTCACCGAAGGTGTCGTAGCGGATCTGCGGCGGCGGCACGTCGTCCGCGGCGAGCACCCGCAGGGTGGACCGGACCATGCGGGCCGAGCCGGAGACGAAGCAGTCGTGCGTGGTCCACGGGCCGTAGCGGGCCACCACGTCCGCTATGTCACCCTGCTCACCGTCGAAGTCCGGGTCCTCGCTGCACGCCGGGGTGACGGACAACCACGGGTGTACGGCCACCAACTCCTGCAAGCCGGCCAGGCCGTACAGGTCCCCCGCCTGCCGGGCGCCGTAGAAGACGTGCACCCAGCGGGTCCGGTTGTAGCTGGCCAGCTCCTCCACCAGGGCCTTGATCGGCGCCAGGCCGACCCCGCCGGCGACGCAGAGGATGTCCCGTTCCGAGGAGCGGTCCAGGGTCATCGACCCCATCGGCGCCGCGAGGCGGAGCAGCTCGCCCGGTCGCACCCGACGCACCAGCGCACCGGAAACCCAGCCGGCACCCGGCGACCGCACGTGGAACTCCAGCACGTTGTCGTCGTTCGGGGCGTTCGCCACCGAGTAGTTCCGCCACACCCGTGGGTGGTGCCGCGGAACCTCCAGGCTCACGTACTGACCAGCCTTCCAGCGCAGCGGATGCTGCAACGCCCGGCAGGTCAGCACGGCGGTGTCCGGGCCGTACCGCTGGTGGGTCAGCACCTCGGCGTGCCAGAACGGCGGGCCGTCGTCGGCCTCCGCCCCGGCCACCATCAGGGCGGCGATGGCGGCGTACGCCTCGCGCCACGCCTGGTCGTACTCCAGGTTCCAGCCGTCGCCGGCGGTGCTGCGCAGCGCGTCCAGCAAGGCGACTCCCATCGTCGCGTAGTGCCGGTCATCGACGTGGTACTTGCGGTGGTCGCGGCCCAGCGCCCGGAGGAACTCGTCGAAGCTCTCCGGGTCGTCGACCGTGTGGATGGCCGCGATGATCGCTTCCAGCAGGCGGTCGCCCTGGCCGCTCATCTGCACCGGGAAGAGTTGCCGCAGCGAGGGGTCGAGCAGGAACACTCGGGCGTAGAAGTGGTCGGTCAGCCGGGCCCGGTCGTCCTCGACCAGGGTCCAGCTCTCCTTCAGCAACCGCGCGAGGTTGTCCACGGGGCGCTCCTTCTCCAGACGGCAGCGGATCGGGCGCCCATAGAATCTCCACGGAGAGTGTCGACTGGTCGCACAGAATGTGCGATCGGCTCATGCTGGCCGGTCGGCCGTGCCCCGGGTGCCGCCTGTCGGGCAGAGTGGTGCGGTGACCGTTGAGCTGACCCGCCCGGTGTCCCGCCGACTGCTGGGCACCGAGACGCTGCTGGTCCTCGGCCTCTCCCTCGGCCAGTCAGCGGTCTACGCGGTGGTCTCGATCATCGCGAAGCTGACCGCCGAGGGTCCGCTCTCCAAGCAGACCGCCTCGCTGAACACCTCGGCGTCGAGCCGACCCTGGCTGGACCTCACCTACCAGTTGCTCGGCATCGTCTTCGCGCTGCTTCCGGTGCTGCTCGCCGTACACCTGCTCACCCGGGACCCCGGCGACCCGGCACGGGCGCTCGGCCTGGACGCGCGGCGGCCCGGTCAGGACCTGGCCCGTGGTGCCGGCCTGGCGGCGCTGATCGGCCTGCCCGGGCTGGCCCTGTTCTGGGTGGCGGCCCAACTCGGCATCAACGCCACGCTGGTGCCGGCGGCACTCCCGCAGGTCTGGTGGACGGTCCCGGTGCTGATCCTCGCGGCCGTGCAGAACGCCGTGCTGGAGGAGGTGATCGTGGTCGGCTACCTGGTCACCAGGCTTCGCCAGCTCCAGTGGCGGCTCGCCGCGATCATCGCGGCCAGCGCGCTGCTGCGTGGTTCCTACCACCTCTACCAAGGCTTCGGCGCGTTCGTCGGCAACGCGGTGATGGGCGTGGTGTTCAGCCTGTTCTACCTGCGCACCCGGCGGGTGATGCCGCTGATCATCGCGCACACCCTGCTCGACGTGGTCGCCTTCGTCGGCTACGCGCTGCTGCCCCGGGAGTGGTTCGACTGGCTCTGACGACTCAGCGCCGGTTGGGCCGGTAGACGGCCACCGCTCGGGACGCGAGCCGGTCGGCCGCCGCCGCGTCACCCAGCGCCGCCGCCAGCACCGCCGCGCCCGGCAGCAGCCGGGCCACCAACCGCAACGCGACCCAGCCACCGGCCTGCGCCGTGAGCGGGGCGGCCAGCCGCCAGGCGGCCTCCGCAGCCCGCGGCCAGGCCCCCTCGACCGGGTCGCCCGCCGCCTGCGCGGCAGCCAGGGCCGCCTCCGCGCTCGCCGCGTCCGGGTGCACCTGGGTGAGGACCAGCAGCTCGACGGCCCGGTCGGGATGCGCCGGATCCCTGCCGTACGCCGCGGCCAGGTGCAGCACCAGGTTGGCGTGCGTCCACAGCACCGACGTCAGCTCGGCCAGCGGCGCGAAGAACCCGGCCAGGGCCGCCGTCGCCCCACCCGCGCCCGCCGAGCGGACGAACCGCCGGGTGGCCAACCGGGCCAGGCCGTCCGCCGGCGCGTCCGGATACCGGGCACGCAACCGCCCGGCCCAGTCGGCCGCGCCGGGCCCGAGCGCCCGCACGGCCGCCAGAGCCAACAGCTCCGGCGCGAAGCCCGGGTGGTCCAGCACGCGCGCGGCGACCGCCCGCAGCTCCGATTCCGGGGTACGCGCCGAAGCGGGCTCGACCTGCTGCTCGGCGGGAGATGCCAGCGGCGTGTGCTGCTCGGCCGCGGGCTCGGGGACGGCTTTCCTCGGCGTGGTGCTCTTGCGAGGGGCTGCCGTGCGTTTGGTGGGACTGGCGGCGCGCTTGCGCGGTGCCGGTGTGGCCGGGGTCACCTCGACTGTGGTCTCGGCTGCCTTCTTCGGGGCGGCCTTGCGAACGGAGGTGGTCCGGGCCTTGGGCTCGACGCGTGCTGCTTGTCGTGGTGGGTCGGTGGCTGCCGTGGCGGCCTGCGGGCTCGGCTGGTCGTCGGTCGCAGGGCGTGGCTGGTCGGGGGTCGCCGGGCGTGGCTGCTCGGCGTTTGCCGGGTCTGCCTGCTTGGCGTTCCCCGGGTCTGGCTGGCTGGTGCTCGCGTCGACGCTCGGGGGAGCTGGTCGGTCGCCGTTCGCGTCGCCGGTCGGCGGCTGTGGCTGCTCGGCGCCCGCGTCGCTGGTCGGGGCGCGCCTGGGCTGTCGGGGCAGCGGCCGGTCCGGATCCGGTGGTTGGAACAGCACCGCCGGGGCGGGCTTCGCCCGGCGCGGGCGCTGGCTCGCCGGAGCGGCTGGCGGCGGCACCGCCGTCTCGGCGGGCTGCTCGGCGGCAGTCGGCGGCGTGAAGGTGGCCCGCGGGGAGCGCCGACGCGCTCTTTCAGCAGGCTCTTGACGGGTCGGCTCGCTGGGCGGCTGCTCCTGCATATCGATGGAGCGTAGTCCCGAACCCGCCGCCGCACAGCGGTGAAACACGAGGGCGGGCGGTCCCGGTGGGCGTACCCCGGAAGTCGTTTTGCTCCCGGTGGGTGGCGACCTGTATCCTCGGGCGCGGTGGTCTACGGGCCACCAGGGAGACTTCGCCTAGTCTGGTCTATGGCGCCGCACTGCTAATGCGGTTGGGGTCTTAAAGCCCCTCCCGGGTTCGAATCCCGGAGTCTCCGCGCGAAAGTCAGGTGTGTAGACTGGCTGAGCACGAGCGCCCGTAGCTCAATGGATAGAGCATCTGACTACGGATCAGAAGGTTAGGGGTTCGAGTCCCTTCGGGCGCACAAGATCAAGAGGGGCCTGGGCTGCGGAAACGCGGCTCAGGCCCTTTCTGCTGTCCGGCGGGCCTGCTGGTCTCGTTAGCGTTGTCGGTGGTCGCGCAGGACCCGGACGGTGCGTTTGTCCAGCAGGTCGATGTCGGTCCACCGCAGTCCGCACATCTCGCCGCGCCGGAGGCCGCGCAGCGCGGTGAGCCTGGCCATGTTCCCCGGCGACTTCCAGTCCATCCGCCGCTTCGCCGATCGCCACCAGAACGCGAACAGCGAATCGTCGGTGACGTCGCCGAGGAAGGTGGCGAGCTGGTCGGCGGTCCACACCGCCACGGCCGGCCGGACGCCGGTGTGCTGCCACTGAGCCTTTCCAATCTGATCTTGCAACTCACGACGGGCGCGGCGAACCCGGTGATCGATGAGTGCGAGGCTCCAGGTAGGACAGCTGTCGACCAAGACTCGAAGCCCCGACCGGGAGCCTCGCCATGCTGTCCTGCCCCGCCACGATTCCATTGTCCAGCCGCACCCTGAACCACCTCGCCGCACGCATCCGCAGCCACCGCAACCAGCGCCGATCCCGGTGGCGGCACCTCGAACCCGGCCAGCAGGCGCTGCTGACTCTGGCTCACCTCTGTATCGGCGACCCCTACACCCGGCTCGCGGCCGGCTTCGAGATCGGCGTCGCTACCGCCTGGCGGTACGTCCAGGAAGCGATAGCCCTGCTCAGCTCAGCAGCCGACGACCTGGACACCGCGATGCGACGCATCCGGCTGCTGGCTGTAAACGATCCTGGACGGCACCCTGATCCCGATCGACCGGCTCGCGGACCAGAAGCCGTACTACTCCGGAAAACATAAGCACCACGGCGTGAACGTGCAGGTCATCGCCGATGCCGCTGCCGGCTGGTCTGGGCTTCACCAACGCTGCCCGGTTCGGTCCATGACCTGACCCCAGCCCGAACCCACGGCATCATCAAGGCACTGACCAAGGCAGACGTGATGCCTTCCCCGACAAGGCCTACCAAGAGCCCGCGGCAGCGTCCGCACGCCGTTCAAGCGGCGCCGCTTCCGCCCAAAGCTGTCACGCCGGCAGAAGGCCGTGAACCGCACCCACCCGAAAATCCGCGCCCGCGGCGAACGCGTGATCGTCACCCTCAAGACCTGAAAGATCCTGAACAAGCTGCGCTGCTGCCCACGGCGAGCGACCCCCATCGTGCAGGCCATCCTCGTTCTGCACCGCGTCGAAGCCAACCGCTACCCAGGATGAAAAGGCTCATTCTGTTGAAAGGACCTGTCGACCGATGGCTCCGCGTCTTTATCCCATGCTGTCCGCCATGGACGTTACGACCCTGTCATCCCGAACCGGGCTCGACGCCTCGCTGAGATCACCGCACTGACTGACATGCTGTATCTCACGATCGACGGTGGCGCCATGCCTCGAATGCCATGCAAGGTGTCCGAATTGGCGTGGAAGGAGGTTAGATGCACTCATATCTGAGCTGCGCAGGGATCTTCTCTTCCTGTGATCATCGGCTACAATCTTGCGCGCACGGGGGATAGCCGTGGTCGGCTACGGCACGGGGGGAAATCGTGAGCACGTCTGTACGTCACAGCGGGAGTGTGTTCTCCCGCGGCAATCCTGCATACCCCAGGCGACCCGCTCCGAACCCGAGAATCAACCACCGCATTTCCACGCCGAGCTATAACACGGTCGTCATCGTTCCGGCGCGGAATGAAGAGGCCGGAATCTTGCTCTCCCTCAAGTCGCTGCACAGGCAGACTCGGCGGCCCGATCTCATCGTCGTGGTGGTCAACAACTCGACCGACAACACCGAGCAATACGCCGCCGGGTACGCGGGTGACCCGAGGACCCCACCGACAGTCGTTCTCACGCTGAACGAAAATCCGCACAAGAAAGCCGGCGCCCTCAACTACGCCATGGAGTGGCTGCGAGTGCGGGTGGGCGGTCGCCTGGACGCCGTCCGGCACGTCCTCGCCATGGACGCAGACACCGAACTGCATCCCAACTTCCTCGAGCGAGCCATCAACGTGATGGCCTCCGACCAGAAGATCGGTGGGGTCAGTGCCGCCTGCTTCGGCCGTACCGGCCTGTGGGGCAGCCTCTGGCAGCGATACCTGCTCGGCATGCAGATCCTTGAGTACGGCCGTGCGGCGCACGCGCGGTATCGAACCAACGTCCACACCATGTCCGGCGCCGGGTCCTTCTACCGGGGTACCGCCTTGCAGTCCGTGATCGATGGGCGGGGTCAGGTCTTCTGGGAGGACCACCGCAACCTGGTCGAGGACTACGAGACCACTCTGGCGCTCAAGGAAGCCGGCTGGAAAGTGACTGCGAACGAGTTCTGCATCGCATACACCGACCTCATGCCGACCCTGCGCGAACTGGTTGTCCAGCGCGAACGCTGGACCCGCGGCACTGTCGACGCGCTCCGCCTGCGGGGGTGGAGCGCGTTCACCCGGCGCGCCATCGTCACCCTGTTCTTCAACTTCTTCGGCTTCGCGTGCTTTCTGATCTGGGGATCGGCGTACTGGACCTCGCTCGCCGGAGGTAATTTCCAGCACTGGCCGGCCATCTTGCTCCTGACTGCTTTCTGGGCCGTTTATTCGGCAGTGGCGGTCCGTCAGCTCGGTTGGAAAGCGATGCTCGTCCAAGCGTTGCTGATTCCGGGCATGCTGTACACACTGCTAAACATGTACTGGTCCATCTCCTCCGTCCTAAAGTCGTATTTTACTCCCGTTCCCGCGTGGAAATAGGGACGGTCCGGGGATGAATTCGCTCAAGGGTGCGGGTGTCATCGGGGTGCTCGGCTTGATTGCCGTTGCGGTCAAATTCGCGGCCGACGTCCCTTACCTCGTGTTCATCGTGACGGCCATTCTGATGGTTGCCGCAGTGTTCGTCTACCTTGCGTCACGCAAGCGTAACCGTCAGGATTTGGAAACCGCCGAGTTGTCCGGCATTACCCGAATGCTCGGATTGGACGGAATCTCCGAAGCTAGGCGGGGACGCGGCACGCGACGACGTGGCGGGTCGGTGTTCGTGCCGGCGCTGCTCGTGGTCCTTCTCGTAGCCGGAGTAGGTCTCACCGGGTGGAACCTCGTGCGCCCCGAGTTCGAAGGGGCGGATCCCGATTCCGCGTCCGTGAACGGTCCGCTCCCCGGCCAGCGCTCAACGAAAGACAAGAAGCTCCCCAGGCATCCGGACGATACCTTCTTCGACAACTTCCATTACCGCGCCCACAACGACCCCGCGCTCGCCGCGAACGGGTGGCAGGTTCGCACAGAGGGCGGTGGTCCCGGTATTGCCGACTCCTGGACCGCCGACACGCTCAGCTTCCCGGTCGACAAGAGCGCCAAGGGTGGCAAGGCTCTGCAGTTGCAGGCCTCGACGGACGGTACTAAAGCGGGCACGCGCCAGACCGAACTTTTCACCACGGAAAGCGGCTTTTTCCGAGGGACGGTCGCGGCCCGCGTGTTTTTCACCGACAAGCCAGTGACCGGGCGCGATGGAGACCATCTCAACCAGGCGTTCTGTACCATATCGCCCTTGCATAACTCTGCGGACTACAGCGAGCTCGACTTCGAGTACCAGCCGAACGGAGGCTGGGGTGCGGTCGGGTCCAAGATCGACATGGTCAGCTGGCGCAGCTCGACGCCGGGCGACCGGGCGACGGACGACTACAAGGGAAGCCTCGCCGGCTGGCGCACCCTGATGATCACCGTCACGGACCAGAAGGTTACCTACTCGGTTGACGGACGCGCGCTGTTCATCAGCACAGGCAAGACCGTCCCACGCGAACCGATGCGGCTCATGTTCAACACCTGGTTCATCGATCTGCCCTTCAAGGGCGGCCGCACCTACAACATGCGAATCAACTGGGTCTACGCGAAAGCGAACAAGGTGATGTCGGTGGCTCAGGTGCAGAAGGAAGTCGACCAGTTTTACACCAAGGGCGACCACCACATAGACACCCTGACGCCGAGCTGAAGCGCGCAGGGCTACTACGGCAGCCGCCATTAGCTGTCTGACCAGGGTGGACAACGCGGGTGAGGCGGGTGAGATGTGCGGCTATTTCGTGAGAGTTTCGCGGAGCAGGCACTTGCCCGAGTGCGTGGCGTCGCCGCCGCGCTCATGGCGCCCACGGAGGCTCCGGTGCAACTGCCCCGTTCGAACATCTCGGCCGCCGTCGCCGCGATCGTCACAGCAGTGAGGCGGCGGTGGGTTCGGGGCTCGTTGCCGCGCCCCGAGCCGCGGATCAGCTCGTCAAATAGCCCAGGTCTCGCACCACCTCGCAGAACGCGACGGGGCCGAGGCCATCGCACCCGCGTACGCCAGTCAGGGTCTTGGGTTGGGCCGGGTCATGCCAGTTATATCGAGGCGTATATGTGATCTTGACTGTCTGCGGCCAGTCGCGCAGGACCGAGGTGTGGTCGTCGCCGAAGCGCCAGCCCTTCGAGGTGAGCACGAACAGTTTCCGTGCGTCGACCTTCATGCCGGCGAAGGTAGCCAGGTCTACCTCGCCCGGTGTTGCCAGCTCGCGGCCCAGTTGGGGGAACGGCTGGATGATGGCGTAGTCGGCGAAGATCTCCGACCAGGCGGCCCTGTCGTCACCGAGGTCCCACGGGTGCGGCACGGCGACGGTGGCCGTGTCATCGAGCTGCCATGCCTGGTCGTGCAGGTCGGCGAACGTCCGGTCCTCGGCGACCCGGAAGCTGACGGTGCCGTGTTCGCCGGACGCCGCCCACACCAGCCGGTGGGTGAGCTGCCACATCAGCGGGTGATCCAGGAACAGGGCGCGGAACTCGGCCGCACTCCACCGGCGCCCGGTGACCATGGCGTCCTCGATGGCCCGGATCCGGTCGCCGCCGATCTGCTTGACCTCCTTCTTCAGGTCGGCGAACCGCGCGTACGCCGCCGGCGCCAGCACCGGATCGTCGGTGGCCGCAGGGCGCGGCAGCCGGGACAACCGGCGTCCGTCTGAGGCCGCGATCCACGGTTGCAACTGCTCGTCGAGATCCACCGTGAAACGGCGTGGCCCGTAGTCCAGGATCGTTCGGCCGTCGGCGTCAAGACCCAGGTCCGGCACGATCCGGTCGGCGAGTTGCTCGGGGCTCAGGCCGCGGGCGGCGGCTGTGCCGGCGAGGCGTTGGGAGGCGTGCTCGCGCAGACCGGCGGTTGACGCTCTGCGGCTGAGCCGATGCAGCTGGGTCAGGGCGAAGTCGGTGCCGATCGCGGCGAGCACGTCCATCGCGGCGCGGATCCGGGCGCTGGCGGACGACCATTGCGGGAGTACGGCCACCAGGTCGGCGACGGTGGTGTCGTCACCGAGCGCGGCGATGGACACCAGCGCGATGCCGCTGTTCGGCGAGTATTCGGCCGCCCGCCACTGCTCGAGGACGGCCCAGGCGAATGCGCCCAGCTGTCGTGGCTCGCAGATGTCACGGGCGGCAATGAGCTCCGGTCGCGGCTCGGTGATCGTGGAGAGGGCGAGCAGCACACACAGCCGGTGGACCGCCTCCGCAGCCAGTGTCTCGCCGGTGTCGCGGACGGTGACCTCGGGAAGCTTGGCGGGGATCAGCCATTCCGGCAGGTCCGGTTCCTGCGGCAGCACGCCGGCCAGAACCGGCGGCACCACGCCCTGCGGGCCGGGGGAAGGCAGACCGGCGATCGCGTGGACGCGGGCCCGCCCGTCGTCGTCGAGGGCCGCCAGCGACTGGGGGTACGCGAGAACGTGGTCGCGCAGCAACTCGATGACGAGTGGCTCGGTGGCTCTGGTGAGCAGTGCCCGCAGCGCCAGCTGGGGATCGCGCTTGGCCGCCGCCAGCAACGCCGGCCGGAAGTATTGGCGCTCGACCCGGTCCACGACGAGCCCGAACGCCTCTTCGGTCGGGATCGCGGCCAGCGCGGCCACGGCCCGTTTCACGTTGTCCGCGCCGTCGATGCCACGGTAGTAGTCCTGCTGGTCCAGCATCGTCGCCCACCCGGCGCCGAGCCCGGCCCCGCCGTTCGCGACGATCTCCTCGGCCCGGGCGCGGCCCGGCCCGGCCAGGTGCGGGATCCAACGTGGCTCGGTGAGCACCATCGCGCCGAACAGGTCACGCGACACCGCGTCGTCGCGCTCGGCGAGGACACGCAGAACCCGCAGCGGGTAGCGGGTCAGCACGCCCGACTTGAGCAGGTTCCCCGGCCGCCACGGCTTCTCGTCCAGGTGGTCGCGGACCAGGATCCGCATCGCGTCGTCGCTGGGTGTGCCGGCGACGAACCGGGCCGCATCCGGGTTGAGCCGTGTCGGCTGGTTCAGGCCGCTCCATTCGTGCAGGTAGAGCAGTTCCAGATAGAAATCGTCAGCCAGAAAGGTGACGGCGGCCGGTCCCACACCGTCCAGCACCGTTAGGGCGTCCCCGGGTTCCTCGAAGCCGAGCAGCGTCGGGCGGATCGCGCCGCGCAGTTGCTCGAGATGCTCGGTGCGGCTCGCTCCCAGCAACAGGATCCCGGACATCGTGCGGTGGTCGGCCTGGATCCACTCCTCCCGGCCGGGCTCGTCGAACCAGGCCGCTGCCGCCGCGCAGTCCTCGTCCACCCAGTCCTGCCGGGTCGGCATCAGGTAGGAGGCCAAGATGCGGCCGGCCGGGAAGCTCCGATGCCCGGCCAGGACGGATTCCGCCTCCCTGTAATCCCGGTCCGACGCGACCGCGAGGTGACGCCGGACCGCCCGGGCCACCGCGTACGTGGCGCCGAGGTCATCGCCGCGCCACCCCTGCTCGTAGGTGTCGCCCTCGGAGGCGCGGGTCCAGAACTCACCGGTGTGGCAGATCTGGTTCGCCGCCACGACGGCCCGGACCGCGAACAGCAGCCCGGCCCGGGCCACCCACCCGTCCACCAAACCCTGCCCGTCGGCGGGCACATTGCGATAGACGAGCAGCAGTGCCGCCACCGCGGCGGCGATCGGGTCGTCATCTAGTGTCCGCAGATGCCGCTCACCGGCGGCAAGCAGCGCCGTGTCGAAGACGGCGTTGCGGCCCAGCACGCTGGCGCGTTGCTTCGCGGCCTTGTCCGTCGCGAGGAGGTCCCGAAGCCGCTGCTCGGCGCCCGCCGGATCGGCAATTGCTGGCCGCCACCGGCCACCTCGCCGCGGATGGACACGGCCCGACCAATCCTTCGGCATGTGCCAGGCGTCCTCGTCCGGCATCACGAACCTGCGCATAAAGCCTCCTCGTCCACAGTTCGCGGGGAGGGTAGTGCATCGGTATGACACAGATCGTCCACAGCGGACGGTGTTCCACGGGGCCGCAGCGCAGCGGAAGTGTGCGAGGGTCTTTCCGTCATCGGACCGGTTTCTGAGGGTGACGGAGCCCCGGACCAGAGTGAGGATCGGGTTGCCTGCCGGGGTGATGTCCTGCGTCGGTTCAGGTCGGCGCCGAGGTTCGTCTCTGCGCGGTTCCAGGCCGGCACCGGTAGAGCCGGCGCGTTACTCAACTACGCCGTCTGGGAGAGCGCCGCCCACTACCGGACGGCTTGCGAGGCTCCGAACTGGTCTGGACGATCATGCGCTGCGCGCCGACTCATTCATCGTTCCCGGACCAACCGCGGGGTAGTTCTTCTCGAGGAATTCGCGGTAGCCGGTGGGCCGGTACCCGATCAGCCGCTCCAGATCGTCGGTGTGCTTGCTGAACGATCCGAGGCCGACACCTGCGACCCAGGCCGTCAGGAACTCGGCGACCGGGCCGGGAACGTCCTTCTGGAGGTAACTTTCGAGGAATTCTTCAACCGGGACGGGCAGGTAGGGGACCGGCTGGCCGTGGATCTCGCTCAATGTGGCGGCGATGTCCCGGTACGACGCCGCTTGGCTGCCGTTGAGCGTGTAGGTCTTGTTCTCGTGGCCGGCCTGGGTGAGCACGGCCACGTTGCCTGCTGCGAGGTCGCGCAGCAGCGCGGGCGCCATAGTGCCCTCGCCGGGGGGAACTCGCAGGCCCTTCTCGTACACGTCGGCCGCGAGGTATTGCTCCAGATAGTCGAGGTAGATCGGGTTACGCAGGATGGTGTACGTCAGTCCGGAAGCACGCAGGGTCTGCTCCGTAAAGACGTCGGACTCGGTGACGCCCACCTGATTGATGCCGAGGTCCTCGTCGCGCTGGATCGCCGTGTAGATCACGTGCTTAACACCGGCCTGCTTCGCGGCCGTGATGGCGTTGTAGTGCTGGGTGTTTCGATCGGTGAAGGCCACCGCCGAGACGAGCAGGAGCTTGTCCACGCCGTCGAAGGCCCGTACGAGCGAGGCATAGTCGAAGTAGTCGCCCTGGCGGATGTCCACACCACGCTCAGTCAGATCGGCTGCCCGGTCCGGGCTGCGGGAAAGTCCGGCCAGTTGCTCGGCGGGCAGGCGTTCAAGGAGGAGTTGCAGGGTCAGGCGGCCCAGGTTTCCCGTGGCTCCAGTGACGAGAAGCTTTTCCATGTGTCCATTCCTCTTCTGTAGTTCGGTCGGTGTTCAGACGCTGATGACGGTTTTGCCGATGGTGCGTCCGCTTTCGGCCAGCCGGTGAGCTTCCCGCATGGAATCCGCAGTGAGACCGTGCAGGTGCGTCGTCACGATGGGACGTACGTGGCCCGCCAGATCGGCAAGAATCTGACCTTGGCGGTGGAGGTCGTGGCCGGCGATGACACGGCTGAAAACCATCTCCACGTGCAGGGAAACGGATTTTTGGATCAGGGGCTCGATGTCGGTGGTGCTGGTGAGGTCGGTGGTTGCCACATGGCCGAACGGCCGCAGGACGTCGGCGATCCAGCCGATGTTGGCGGCGGTTCCCTTGGTGGAGAGCACCAGATCGATCCGGTCGACGCCCGCGTTCCGCAGCTGGCCGGCGACGTCCGCTGTATGGTCGAGCACCAGGTCGGCCCCCATGGCCGCGCACCACTCGCGGGAGTCAGGCCGGGAAGCTGTGCTGAGCACCAGGGCGGAGGTCTTGCTCTTGAGCAGTTGCGTCGCCAGCGAACCCACGCCTCCGGCGCCGCCTACCACCAGGACGTTCTCGACCCCAGTGGGCAGGCCGTCCTGGTCCCGGAACAAGGCTTCGGAGGCGGTGAGGCCGCCGATCGGCAAGGAGGCGGCATCGGCGAAGGAGAGCTGATCCGGAATCCGGGCGACGACCCGGTGGTCAACGGCCAAGCGTTCGGCCCAGCAGCCGTCCCGGGTGACGTCTCCGGTCCCCATGACGCGGTCTCCGACGGCGAATCCCCGCGTCGCCGATCCTGTCCTGGCCACCACTCCGGCGAACTCCCAGCCGAGGATGACCCGCCCACCCGGGGGTGCACTGCGCAGCTTTCGGACGGACGCCTCGCCCGGGTTGACGCCCACGGCCCGAACCTCGATCAGCAGATCGCTCTCACGCATCTGCGGTTCGTCCGTATCCGTGAGCTTCAGGGCGAATTCTTCGAGCGGGTGGGCCTTCTCATAGGCCAGTGCCTTCACTGGATACTCCTGTCGGATGTTGGGAGTCAGTCCTGCTTGAGAGCGTGCAGAGCAGAGAGCGGACCCGTTCCGACCTGCATGAGACGGCCGCCTTCGCGCAACGGCCCCGCGTCTACCGGCGCGAAGCCGACGGCTTCGAACGTCTGCTGGACGAGCGTTTTCGCCTCGGCGTCATCTCCGGCGCAGAAGAGGAGCTGACGGCCCTCGGCGTGCTGGGGATCAGCCGCGATGTACTGCCCATACAAAGTGCTGAAGGCCTTCACCACCCGCGCGCCGGGGGCGTGGCGGGCGACAATCTCGGTGCTGGTCTCGTCGCCGAGATCGGCGAGGTCGGCGGGCGTCTGACCTACGATGTGATTGGTGGCGTCCACCAGGATGCGCCCTTTCCAGGCGGGCACACCGGCCAGCGCAGTCGGTACATCGCTCCACCGGACGGCGAGGAACACCATGTCGGCTGCCGCGGCTTGGGCGACCGTGCCGGCGCTGGCCAGCGGCCCTAATCCGGCCACGACCTCGTTCAGCGACGCCGGCCCGCGGCTGTTGCTCAGCATCACGCGGTGGCCCGCAGCCACGAGGTGGCTGGCAATGGCCTGCGCGACGGTACCTGCCCCGATCGTTCCCACGTCCATACCCAGCCTCTTTCCGTTGCGGAGACCCCTTGAGGCCTCTTACGATGACGACCGTCATCAAAGAAATAATGATGGTTGACATCGTTAACTGTCAAGGTGGGTGCCGACGTGACGGGCGTCATTGATGATGGGTATCATCGAAGGTTCGGGTGGCGTCGGCCCTGTTCAGCAGCGGCTCGGGTGCGCCACCCGCCCGGGAAGGAGACACACGTGCCCCGCCTCACGCCGGAGCGGAAAAAGCTCAACCACGACAAGATCATCGAGGCCGCAGGCCGGGGTTTCCGGACCCACGGCGTCAACGGGATCGGCATCGCCGAGCTGATGAAGGCCGCCGAGATGACGCACGGCGGCTTCTACAATCACTTCGGCTCCAAGGATGAGCTCGCCCTGGAAGTCATCCGGCAGGGCTTCGGCAGCTCCCTCGGCAACCTGGCCGGCATCCGCGAAGAACATCCCGGCTCGGCCCGGGCGGCCCTGGATCACATGTTCGACCAGTACCTGGCCGTCGAGCACCGTGACCATCCCGAAATCGGCTGCGCGTCCGCCGCGTTGGTCACGGACGTCGGACGTGAAGGCGTCGAGGCCCAATCCGAGTACCAGCACGGGCTCGAGGGCTTCTTCAGTGTCATCACAGAGATGGTGCTTGAGAACGCCAGTCAGTCCGGCACTCACCTGGATGCCGAACAGGCCCGCGAGCAGGCCATTGCTCTGTTCAGCCAGATGGTCGGCGCGCTCGTCGTCTCGCGAGCGGTCGTCAGGTCCTCCCCCGCCCTGGCGGACGAGATCCTCAAGGCGAACAACTCTCGGCTCAAGCAGGTTTGAACGGCCTCTCAGTCGGTGCTGTTGAGTGCGGCAACCAGCAACCGTTCCCGCGCTCCCTCGAAGCCGGTCGGGCACCGTTGTCAGTCGAGGACCGTCGCCGAACGCCCTTCGTCGACCGTGTACGCGCCTGCGGAGATCGCGCCGAGGCTCGTGGGGTTGAGGGTCAGCGAGACGACGCCGCCGGGCAGTACGCGCGAGCTCTCTTCGACGGTTGCGAACGTCGCGGGCGTCGATCCGTCCGGGAACAGGCGCTTTCCTGTGCCGACGATGACCGGGTATTGGAGTAGCCGGTAGACATCGACGAGTCCTGCGTGGTGCAGCGTCTGCACGAGTTTCCAGCTTCCGTGAACCTGGAGTTCCTTGCCGGGAAGCTCCTTGAGGCGGCGTACCTCGTCGGCCGGGTCACCGCGTAGGACCGTCGTCGGGTTCCAATCGGCTTCATCGTCGGTCAGCGTAGAGCTGACGACATACTTTGGCAGCGTGTTGAGCTTGGCGGCAATCAGGTTGTCAGGTTCGGTGACCTTCGGCCAGTACCCGCCGAGCAGGCCGAAGCTGGTGCGGCCGAAGAGGAACGCGTCGGCCTCACGGAACCAGCTCTCGACGACTTCGTTGGTGTGCGTCGAGGCGTGCGGAACGAGCCACCCCCCGCGGTCGAAGCCGCCGGAGCGGTCCTCGT
The DNA here is from genome assembly GCF_057766525.1 of Micromonospora sp. MGP-C2. Taxonomy (NCBI): domain Bacteria; kingdom Bacillati; phylum Actinomycetota; class Actinomycetes; order Micromonosporales; family Micromonosporaceae; genus Micromonospora; species Micromonospora sp. MGP-C2. The sequence goes on along the minus strand of NZ_JBYMEN010000002.1, from coordinate 4,101,433 downwards.
CGGGATTTCCGGGTCCTTGCATGACGCCGTCGAGACTGACGAAGATGTTGACGCTGAGTAGCACGGTTTTCCTTCACGTTCTGGTTGCGGACAGCCGGCCAGGGCTGGCTGGCAGACGGACGCTAGCTGCCGGGCCCAGGGTGCGTCTTGTACAGGAACGACATCGCGGCAAAGTGGTCCGCCTGCAGCTCGCGTGCGGTGCATCCGACGTAGCGACGCAGCGCATGCGCGAGGTGGGCTTGGTCGAAGTACCCCAACGTCTCGACGACTGCGCGCCAGTCAAGGCCGTCGCGCAGCATCGTGGCTGCGGCGTTCGCGCGGTCGATCTGCCTAACGGCGGTTTGCGACAGTCCGATGATCGCTCGGTAGCGACGCTGCAGGGTTCGCTCGGTCGGGCTGGCTTCGGGATGCTCGGCGATTTGCTCCTCGTCCCCGAGTTGCGATCGCACCAGCAGACCCGCGTCCTGCAATCGCCGGACGAAATGCTCGACGTTCTCGAACGTCGGCGCTTCCCAGGTTTCGCCGCCGATGACGATCCTGCCCGATTCGGTCACTGGGAACGGCACGTACCCATCGACGATCGAGGCTGCAGGATGCGGCCGAAGAACCGCGCCGAATGCGAACCGGACCCCGAGGAACTCGGTGCCCGGCGGGACCGGTGCCGTAGTCGCCCTCGTTTCTGGCCCGCGCAGGCTGGCGAGTAGGCGTCCCTGCGCCCGCGAGAGGATGAGATGCCAGCAGGTGCGTGCTGCGGACGTCATCGTCTCCTCAGCGTCAGAGCGGGTGCGCCACACGCGGTCGACGAGGTTCACGTCGATGTCGGTGTCGCGATGCTCGAACCGAAACGCCACGGCCTCCTCCGTCTTCAAACTGCCGAGGTTCGCTCCTCAGGCTAGTGACGTCGACAAGCAGGACCGACAACCTCAGAAGCGCAAGAAGTACGACCGGAGTTCCGCGAGGGAGCCGGTCCGCCAGCCTCCGCCCCCCGCCTCTCACGAACACCTGAGACGATGCGGCATGCGCACACGCCTACGCATGGTCAGAGTGACAACCAGGCCCGTTCAGGTACGAGAGACAGCCGCCGTTGACCTACCACGGAGCGCGGAAGCGGCCTTTTCGTTCATGTGGGACCCGGCATCTTCTCTCAAGCTTTTTGAGGCGGAGGTAGCCGTGGCTCTCCCAGGTCGGGAGGGAGTCGGCGAAATCCAGGCTTTCGTAGAGCGGACCCCAGGTGGCCGAATGGGTGTCCTGCACGAGGTGACTGAGCTTGATCCCGGCCGTCGCGCAGTTACCCGTAGCCTTACCTCCTGGTGTCCTAGCTGGAGCGCTCTCACCATCGAGGCGCTCGACCCTGACTCATGCCGTCTGACTCAGGAGTTCTGGGCAGATGTTCCGGCGGGTGTACACGCAGCGCAGGAGCAGCAGCTGCGCGACGAGTTCCGACAGCGGCTGGAATCGATGACGCACCGGCTAGCTGAGTGGGCCGCCGGCGGACTCTGATAGTCCCGCCGTTCAGGCACGTCCCGTGAGGGGACCTGGTCCCGCCGTACCGAAACCGTTCGGCAATTCGATGCCATCCCGCGATGTTGAGAAATCTGCTAAACCACGGCCTCACCTGTTGGCGTTGAGACGGACGATGGTTCCGTTGAGGGCCGTGGCGAAGAGCGTCCAGGCGACGTACGGGGCCAGTGCGACGGCCGCAACGCGGTCGGTTTGCGAGGCGCGGCGAAGCAGCACGAAGTTGGAGGCGTTGAGTGCGGCGATTTCGGCCAGCGCGACGGCAGGCTTCTGGGCCTTGAAGAACAGGGCACTCCACCCGAAGTTGAGGGCCAGGTTGAGTGCGTAGGCGCGGGTGAACGCGGCGCGGTCGGCTTCGCTGGTGCGGTCCAGCACACGTGCGCCGGCCACTGCGATCAGCGCGTAGAGCGGCGTCCATGCCAGCGGGAACGCCACGGGTGGGGGTTGCCAGGTCGGCTTGCGGAGCCGCTGGTACCAGCGCGAGGAAGCGTCGGTGACGGTCGCTCCTGCGGCGGCCGTCACGGTGACCGCCGCTGCGGTCTTGACCAGGGTTGGTAGTCGCATGATGTTCAGCTACCCGGCCTGCGACGGATCAACCGCGCCCGGTTACCGACTCAACATCCGACTGGCAGCGCCGTCTCGATGCCGATGCCCGCTATTGTCCGGCAGCCAGTCGGTGTTCTCGCGGGCTGACACCGCGGTTGCGTTTGAAGGCCGTGCTCAGGGCGAAGGAACTGCCGTAGCCGACGTGCCGGGCGACGGCGCCGACTGTGGCTCCTGGCTCACGGAGCAGGTCGGCTGCCAGGGCCAGCCGCCACTCGGTGAGGTACGACATGGGCGGTTCGCCGACGAGCGCGGTGAAGCGGCGGGCCAGCGCCGCCCGGGAGACCCCGGTCCTGGCGGCCAGCGAGGCGACGGTCCAGGGTTGGGCCGGGTTGTTGTGGAGCATCTGCAGAGCCCGGCCGACGACCGGATCACTGTGCGCTCTGTACCAGCCGGGGGCTTTGGCCGCAGGTCGGGCGAACCACTCGCGCAGCGCGGCGATGAGCAGCAGGTCGAGCAACCGGTCGAGGACCGCTTCCTGCCCCGGGTCGTCCTTGACGATCTCGGCGGCCAGCAGCGGGACCAACGGGGAGTCCCAGGATTGGCCCGCGACCACCAGCAGCGGTGGCAGTGCGCTCAGGAGTCGCTGGCTGACCTCGCCCCGCATCGTGTAGGTGCCGGTGAGCAGCATTGTCGGGCCGTCCGGGCTGTTGCCCCAGGTGCGTACGCCCAACTCCATCATCTCGGGCAGTTCCTGCCCGTCCGGGGTCGTGCAGAGCTGGCCCGGATGGATGATGACCTGCGGTGCCGTGGTCGGGTCGTCGGCGACCGTGTACGGGTCGGGGCCGCGAATGATCGCCAGGTCGCCGGGACCGAGGCGGACGGCGGCACTCTCGTCGGCGAGGACCCAGGCGTCCCCCTGGACCATGGCAACCAGGGTGAGTGGCGCCTGGTCCTCGATCCGCATCGACCAGGGCGGGGTCAGGACCGAGCGGAGGAGGAACGCGCCCTGGGCTCGGGGCCCGTTGAGGAGACTGGCGACTGCGTCCACGTAGACGACTACACACACAGTCGCGAGCTTTGGCTATCCACAGTCTCACGCCGCTGCATTTCAATGATCCCTATGACGAAGGAACGAGAGCGGAAGACGGTCCTGGTACTCGGCGGAACCGGCAAGACCGGGCGCCGCATCATGAAGCGGCTGCAGGGGAGCGGAGTGCCTGTTAGGGCTGGTTCCCGCTCCGCTGCCGAGCCGTTCGACTGGGCGGACCGGACGACCTGGGCGCCAGTGCTTCAGGGGGTCGGATCGGTGTATGTGTCCTACTACCCGGACCTGGCGGTGCGGGGCGCGCCCGAGACGGTCGGGGCGTTCACTGAGCTTGCGGTGGCGTCCGGGGTCTCTCGGCTGGTGCTGCTGTCCGGTCGCGGTGAGGACGAGGCACGGGCGAGCGAGAGACTCGTCCAGTCGGCCGGGGTCGAGTGGACGATCGTGCGGTCCAGCTGGTTCAGCCAGAACTTCAGCGAGGACTATCTGCTGGAGCCGGTGCTGGGCGGCGAGGTCGTCCTGCCGGTGGGGAAGGTGCCTGAGCCGTTCGTGGACGTCGACGACATCGCCGAGGTGGCCGTGGCGGCCTTGATCGAGGACGGGCACGCAGGGCAGGTCTACGAGTTGACCGGTCCCCGGCTGCTCACCTTCGCTGAGGCGATCGCCGAGATCTCCGCAGCGACGGGCCGCCGCATTGATTTCGTTCAGGTGCCCCCCGACGACTACGCGGCGGCGCTCACTACGGAGGGCACGCCGCCCGGGGTCGTGGAGCTGCTGATGTACCTGTTCACGACCGTGCTGGACGGGCGCAACTCCCATCTGGGCGACGGGGTCCAGCGCGCCCTGGGCCGACCGTCTCGCGACTTCGCCGACTACGCCACCGACACCGCCGCCACCGGCGTCTGGGACAAAGGACAGACATCATGAGAGTTGCGCAGCAGGTGTCGCTGATCGCCGCCACCATCACCAGCGGACTCATGGCAGGACTGTTCGCCGCCTTCGCCTACGCGGTCATGCCCGCACTCAGGACGGCCGACGACCAGACGTTCGTCGACACGATGCAGCGGATCAACGTGGCCATCGTCAACGGCTGGTTCATGCTGAGCTTCCTGGGCGCACTGGTGTTCGCCGCACTCTCGGCTCTCCTGGCCTGGCGCGGAGACGGCCGCCCGGCGCTGCCGTGGATCATCGTCGGGCTCACCCTGTACCTGGCGATGTTCGTCATCACCACCGCCGTCAACGTCCCGCTCAACGACAAGCTGGCGTCGGCCGGCGATCCCGGCCATATCGCTGATCTCGCAGCCGTACGTGCGCACTTCGAATCGAGCTGGGTCACCTGGAACATCGTCCGCGCGCTGGCCAGCACGGTCGCCTTCGGTTGCCTCTCCTGGGCTCTGGTCGTCTACGGTCGCGCCACCGGATGATGCCTTTAAAACGGGGTGAGGGCTTCACAGACCTCGCGGGCGACGTGTCGCTTGAGGCAGAGTTCTGAGGGTCGCACCCGCCGCCGACATCTGGCTGACCGGGACGGGAGTAGCCGCATGGCAGCGCCGTCGCAGATGAGCCGACGACTGACGTTCCTGTTCGCGGTGGCGGCGGGAGTGGCCATCGGCAACCTGTACTGGGCGCAGCCGCTGCTGGGCTTCATCGCAGGCGACCTGCATACCGCGACCGCGACGGCCGGCTGGCTCGTCACCGCGACGCAGGTCGGATACGCCGTGGGCGTGTTGCTGCTCGTGCCGCTCGGCGATGTCCTCGACCGTCGTCGGCTCGTCCCGTTGATGCTGTTGGCCTCGGCGGCCGCACTGTTGCTGTGCGCGCTGGCGCCGTCGATGGGCGTACTCCTGCTCGCACTCGGCGTGCTCGGCGTGACGACGATTTCCGGGCAGGTCCTCACCCCGCTCGCCGGTGATCTTGCCGGTGCTGCCGACCGTGGCCGGGTGGTCGGCACCGTCGGGTCCGGGACCCTCACCGGGATCCTGGCCTCCCGCACCATCAGCGGGTTCGTCGCCGAGGCCGCGGGGTGGCGTGCGATCTTCGTCCTCGCCGCGGTCGTCGCCGTGCTGCTCGCGGTCCTGCTCTACCGCGCGATTCCGCCGCTGGCACCGCGGACGCGCATGCCGTACCCACAGCTTCTCGCCTCGGTCGGCGCGGTGGTCATGCGCGAGCGAGCGGCTCGATGGACGCTGGTCCTGGCCGCCACCGGCTTCGCCGCGTTCTCGCTGTTCTGGACGGCGCTGACGTTCCTGCTCAGCGGCCCACCGTTTCGGTACCCGGCGCCGGTGATCGGGTTGTTCGGGTTGGCTGGGCTCGCTGGTGTCCTCTCCGGCCTGCGCGGCGGTCGTCTGCACGACCGCGGCTGGTCGTTGCCGGCCACCGGTGCGGCCTGGGTGCTGGCCCTGTGTGCCTTCGTCGTCGCGGTGTTCGCCGGTCGGTCCGTCGTCCTTCTCATCACCGTGATCGTCATGATCGACGTTGCTCTCCAGACGCAGGCCCTCCTCAATCGGGCGCGGCTGTTCGCCCTCTCCCACGAAGCCCGCAGCCGGCTCAACACTGCGCTGGCCGTCAGCAACTTCATCGGCGCGGCTGTCGGCTCCGCCGTCGCGACCATGCTCTGGTCCGTGGGTGGCTGGGCAGCGGTCACGATCACGGGTACTGCACTCTGCTGCTTCGCGCTCGCCGTGTGGGCGCTCGGACGTCGTGGTCCGCTCGTGATCCGCTTCGCCCTGCCCGATGGCGTGGCAACGGACCGCAGGGACGCCCCAGCAACCGCCTGACATACGCGCCTAGTGGTCGTTGGCGCGTTCGAGGGTGAGCAGCGGCTCGGCGAACACGGGTGCCGGCGCGTCGGGGTCCGCGGCGACGGCCTCCTCCAACCGGCGGAAGCCGACCTCCAGGTCGTCGGGCCTGAGCTGCGCGAAGAACGAGAGAGTACGCAGGCGCAGCCGTTCGAGCATGTCGCCGTAGGTGCCGGAGGACGGCTCGGTGACAGTGTCGAAGCTGGCGACGCGCCAGCCGAGGGACGTGAACATCGCGATGACCTCGTGCAGTGGCTGAAACAGGGCAGCGTCCACCTCGTACCCGTTGCGGAAGTGCGCCAGCCACCACGGCCGGGGATGGTGGTCGCTGAAGTTCGCCCGCAGCAGCAGCCGGCCGCCGGGCCTGATCACCCTGGTCAGCTCCCGGGCTGCCCGGGGCTTGTCCTGGACGTGGTGCCAGGACAGGAACATGAGTGCGTAGTCGACGCTGTCGGACGGCACCGGCAGGTCCTGGGCGGCGCCGGCCAGATACCGCACGTCCGGGTGCTGGGGTTGCGTCTGTGCGACCTCGCGCATCCGGACCGATGGCTCGACGCCGGTGACCGGCCCGAACTCCTCCGCCAGCGCGGGTGTGAACCTGCCGGTCCCCGACCCGACGTCGAGCCCCGTGAGCGGACGCCGATCGGGCAGTACCGCTTCGAAGGCTCTGATCCATTCGCGCAGTTGCTGCTGGGCGAGTGCCCGGCCTCGCGCGTAGTCCTGGTGCTGCTCCGTGTCGTAGTCGATCGACCTCATCGCACCTCCCGAATCAAACGGGCGGCCGGAAAGCGCCGCCTTGATATATCGAGCCGATACATCGGGACGATATTCGACGTCGCATCACCCCACAAGGTGTCTCCGCGCCGGGGGCCCGGCCGTGCGGTCCACGCGCTACCGGCAACCGGGTGTACGGGGCAGACGTCACCGAGCCGAGCCCGGGCGACAGTCGAGGGCTCCGGGTGGTGTTCTGAATCCTGATGCGGGTCTGGCCGATTCGGCCGGCCGCGCTGCGGCGGGGCGCTCCGCGTCATGGGCAGCCGTCGATGTTAGCGCGCACGAGGGGCCTCGCTCAAGGGTTCGAGTGGGGTCCGGGCCGGAGGCAGGGGGCGGAGCCCGCGGAAGGTGATCACGTCCAAGGATCACCGTGCGCCATCGACCGATGTTCCCAGCAAGTTACGACTTGACGAACGCCATGTTATCGCTCACAGTCGATGCTTAAGGACGACGACACCTTTGGCTTACCGGGCGAGCCCGCTTCGTCGACCTCGAATCAGGCGTGCGCCAGGGCATGCGGAAGTCTTGTTAGCGCTAACTACTACGACGCATGTGCCCGGCCACGCGTCGCGGTGCGCCCATCTTCGGGCAGGCCGCTCGGCTCTTGGTCATTGAAGGAGGATCATGTCTGCCCTTGATAGGTCTCCATCGATCGCGCCGCCGGCGCGGCGGCGATGGTGGTTGCCCCGAGTTCTCGCTGCCGGCGCGATGGCGGTGATGGTCGGCGGTGTCGCCGCAGCAGTGGTGTCGTCACCCGCCGCCGCGGCGACGGTCGACACGACCGCGTGGTACGTGTTGGTCAACCGCAACAGCGGCAAGGCCCTGGACGTCTACAACCTGGCCACGAATGACGGCGCCCGGATCACCCAGTGGGCCCGCAACAACGGCAACCAGCAGCAGTGGCAGTTCGTCGACTCCGGGAGTGGCAACTACCGGTTGAAGTCCCGGCTGTCCGGCAAGGTGCTGGACGTCTCGGGCTTCTCGACGGCCAACGGCGCCAGCATCGTGCAGTGGACTGACAACAACAGCACCAACCAGCAGTTCCGGTTGGCCGACTCGGACAGCGGCTACGTCCGGCTGATCAACCGCAACAGCAACAAGGTGATGGAGGTGCAGGGCGCCTCAACCGCAGACGGCGGCAACATCGTGCAGTACGACGACTGGAACGGCGCCAACCAGCAGTGGCAGCTCGTCCGCGTCGACGGTGGAGGCAACCCCACCACGCCGCCTCCGACGACCCCGCCGCCGGGCGGCACGTGCGACCTTCCCTCGACGTACCGGTGGTCCTCCACAGGGGTGTTGGCCAACCCGAGGTCGGGTTGGGTGTCGCTCAAGGACTTCACTGTTGCTCCGTACAACGGCCAGCAGCTCGTCTACGCCACCACGCACGACTTCGGGTCCAGCTGGGGTTCGATGAACTTCGGCCTCTTCTCGAACTACTCGCAGATGGCCTCGGCCAGTCAGAACGCGATGAACTCGGGGACTGTGGCGCCGTCGTTGTTCTACTTCGCGCCGAAGAACATCTGGGTGCTCGCCTACCAGTGGGGCGGGCCGGCGTTCTCCTACCGGACCTCGACCGACCCGACCAACCCGAACGGGTGGTCCGCGGCGCAGACGCTGTTCACCGGAAGCATCACCGGCTCGGGCACCGGCCCGATCGATCAGACCCTCATCGGCGACGGTACGAACATGTACCTGTTCTTCGCCGGGGACAACGGCAAGATCTACCGGGCCAGCATGCCGATCGGGAACTTCCCGGGCAGCTTCGGCAGCAGCTACACGACCATCATGAGTGACACCACGAACAACCTGTTCGAGGCCCCGCAGGTCTACAAGCTCCAGGGCCTGAACAAGTACCTCATGATCGTCGAGGCGATCGGCTCGCAGGGCCGCTACTTCCGCTCGTTCACGGCCACCAGCCTCGGCGGTTCGTGGACGCCGCAGGCCGCCAGCGAGAGCAACCCCTTCGCCGGCAAGGCCAACAGCGGCGCCACCTGGACCAACGACATCAGCCACGGTGAGCTGCTGCGGACCAGTGCCGACCAGACGATGACGGTCAACGCCTGCAACCTGCAACTGCTCTACCAGGGTCGTTCCCCCAGCTCCAACGGCGTCGACTACGGCCTCCTGCCGTACCGGCCGGGTCTGCTGACCCTGCAGCGCTGAGTCATGACGCAGGTCTGACTCGTCGCGGATTGTCGGCCTCCTGAGATCGTCGTCCTCGGCGGGTTCGGGCAGGTCAGGTAACCGAAGTGATGGAGAAGGGCCCCCGGCGGATTGATCCGCCCGGGGGCTCTTTCCACGAAGAGCGAACATGCAGGCGCGTGGATCTGGCTGGCGGCCCGACCTCCGTCGCACCCCACGATCGACACCCCCTTCGGATTAGCGGGCGTGGATAGAATCGGCCCGTGGCTCGTGAATACGACACCCAGCTCATCGAGTCGGTCGCGGTCCGCCGCGCCCGGATGCGTGAGCTGCTGCTGTGGGGCCGGCAGCGCCGGGTCCGTGCCACGGGTGACGGGTTCAGGTGGCTGCGGATCGGGCTCGTGTTGGCGGCCGTGGCGTGCGCCGGGTGTGTGGGCTGGTCCTTCCTCAAGGACGTCATCGCCGATCAGCAGAGGGCCCGCAACCCTCCGACGGTCCAGTCGGAGGGCACGCGATGACCCAGGCGCAATCGCCCACCGCCGCAGGCCAGCTCAGCCGGGTGACCCTGGCCGGCGCGCGTCGACGCATCGACCTGGTGCTGCCGGCCGACGAACCGCTCGGCCTCCTGCTGCCCGAGATCGTCGCCATGGTCGGCCACCGACCGATGGACGATTCGCGGGGATACCAGATCAGCACCCTCGACGGCACAGTGCTCGATCCGGCCGGCAGCCTGCGACAGGCGGCCGTCCCGGACGGCGCGATGCTGCGGGTCGACCCGATCTCCGAGGCGCCGCCGGCGGCGATCGTGCACGACGTCGCCGACGAGGTCGGCGACGACCTTCTCGGCGGTACGGCCGCTGGGGCGTTGCCGCCCGGATGTGGACCGCCACCGCCGTGTGCCTGCTCGCCGCGACGATGGCGGCCGTGCTCGCCGCCCCGCGACTGGGGGCCGTGCTGGTGAGCGCGATCGGCGGTGTGATCGCGCTGGCCGGCCTCCTCGTCGGGCTGGTGGCCAAGCGGGTCGTCGGGATGGCGGTGCTGCTCAGCGGTGCCGCGATGGCGATGAGCATGGTGCCCGGGCTGACGAACGGGCAGACCTTGCGCTGGGCGCTCTGGGCTGTCGGCGTCGGCTGCGTCGTGCTCGCCGTGGGCGCGGTTACGGGCAACCGTCGCGCCGGCGTGCTCGGTGGCGGGACGGTGCTGGCACTGGTGGCTGGTTGGGGCGTACCGCTGGCGCTCGACATGCCTGCCGAGCGTGTCGCGGCGGTGCTGGCGATCGTGTCCGTCGGCATGCTGGGGCTCCTGCCCCGGATCGCGATGATCGCGTCCGGGCTCACCCGCCTCGACGACCGGCGGAGCAACGACGAGCTGGTGAGTCGCGTGACGGTGGAGGCCGCTGTCGACTCCGCGCACCGCGGGCTGGCCGTGGCGGCCGTGGCGACGGCGACGTCGGCGACGCTCGGCGGTCTCGTCCTGGCGGCCACGGTGGGCCCGTGGGCGCTGGTGCTGGCGGCCCTGGTGGCCAGTGCTCTGCTGCTGCGGATGCGGGCGTTCCCGCTGGCCGTCGAGGTGGTGGGGCTGGTGGCCGGTGCTCTGGTGATCGTCGGCGGCCTGCTGACGCGCTGGGTGCGGGACACGCCCGACGCGTGGTGGGGTCCGGCGCTCGCGGCGCTGGCCGTCTGCGCGGTGGCCCTCGTGATCCTGGCGTACCGGCCGCCACCGCACGCGCTGGCCCGAGCCCGGCAGTACGCCGACCGCGCCGAGGCGCTGACCGTGATGGCACTGGTGCCCGTGGCGGTCGGGGTGTTCGGGCTCTACTCGCGACTTCTCACCACGTTCTGATTGAGGCGGTGGCATGAGCGCTCCACCGGTGCCCGGCCCGACCCATTCCGGGGGGCACGGACCGTACCCACCACAGCGGCGGGTGCAGGACAGCTCGACCACCCCCGCTGCCGCTCCTCGCCAGCCAGCGTCGGCACCGCAGGCACCGCCGCAGCCCGCGCAGGCACCCCGACCGGCACCGACGCCCCGGGCACCTGGCGATCCTGCGGGGTCGGAGCCGAACGACCTGTCGATCGTCCGGCGGATCCGTGCCGGCGATCCGCCACTGCGACGGATGTGGCGCAGCGCCAGCCGAATGTTCACCAGCAGCCGGGCGACCCGGGCGCTCGCCGACCTCGCCGCCGAGGTGCAGGTGCCGGTGCACACCGGCCGGCGGATCGCGGTGGCCTCCGTGCACGGTGGGGCAGGAAAGACCACGGTGGCGGCGGTGCTGGCATCGGTCTTCGCGGCGCGCCGGTCCGATCCGGTGCTCGCCGCCGACGCCGACCCGTACGAGGGCTCGCTGACCTGGCGGCTCGGCGTGCCGAGCGAACCGCCCCTGGACCGGCTGGCACCCGACCTGATCGGGGCACGGGGCGGTGATCTCCGCGCGCTCGAACCGTTCCTTCCGCGCACCGGCACGGGCCTGTGGGTGCTGCCGAGCGGCACCGCGAACCCGACCCTGTGCAGCGAGGTGACGCGGTCACTGTCGCGCCTCTTCGCTGTCGCCGTCGTCGACTGCCCACCTGGCCTGGAGTCGCGGACGGCGGCGGCGGCGATGTCCGACGCGCACTCGGTGGTGCTCGTCGCCGCGGCGACGCCGGACGGGGTCCGGGCCACCTACCAGGCACTGCGGCGGATCATCGACAGCGGTTACGGGTCGTGGCTGGCACGTGTGGTGGTCGTCCTGAACTCCAGCAACCCCGATGGCCGGGCCGCCCTTGTCGACGACGCCGCGCGCGAGCTGATCGAGCAGACAGCCGTACCGGTGGTGGTGTTGCCCTACGACCGTCACCTGGCTGCCGGCGCGCTCATCACGCCGTCGCGGATCGGTGAGGCGACGGTCGTCGAGGCGACCCGCGCGGCCGCGTTCGCCCTGGCTGCGGCCAGGCGGATGTAAGCGGAGGACGCCCCGATGTCGACCCGCATGGTGCACCGCCCCACCCGGATGGCCCGCCCGGCATCCACCATGGACCCGCTCGTGCTGGACGCGCCACCGCAGCTGCCCGACGGCCGATCCGCGGTGGGGCTCCAGGCGCTGCTGCCGATGGCCGGCGCGGGGGTGGCGATGAGCATGATGATGTTCATGCGCGGCTCCGGCTTCGCGGCGTTGGGGGCGGTGGTCATGGTCGTCGCGCTGGCCGCCGCCGGGGCGATGTACCTCACCCAGCTCGGCAAGGCCGGTCGGCAGCGCCGGGTCCAGCGCGAGCGGTACCAGGACTACCTGGAAGAGCTACGCGAGCAACTGCGCGAGGACGAGCAGCGCCTCCAGGAGCAGGCGACAGTGCTCGACCCGCCGGTCAGCCGACTGCTCGACGTCGTGCGCAGCCCGGCGCGGTTGTGGGAGCGCCGCCGCGCCGACATCGACTTCCTACGGGTACGGGTCGGCATGGGCGCGCTGCCCGTCCGGCCGATCCAACTGCGCGAGCAGAGCACACCGACCAACCCCCTCGACCCGTTCATGCGCCACGAGGCCCACTCGCTGATGCGCCGCTTCGAACTGACGCCGGGGCTGCCGCTGCGGGTCGACCTGGACTGCGCCGGCGATGTCAGCGTGATCTCACCGGACCACCAGGAGGTGGTCGCCCTCGCCAGCGCCATCCTCGTCCAGGTCGCCGCGTTCCACGCCCCCGACGACGTGACGCTCGCGATCGTCACCACCCCGGAGCGGGCGGTGACCTGGCAGTGGGCGCGCTGGCTGCCGCACCTGCTCGACCGGACGTCGATCGGCCCGAGTGGCCCGACCCCGCTGCTGGTCACCGCCCCAGAGACGCTCGCCGAGCTGCTCGCCGTGGACCTGGAGGAGCGGGCCACCAACGCGCTCAAGTCCTTCCGCCACAACGCCGGGCGCGCCGAGGCCCGTACGCGGTCGAGGTTGCTGGTCATCGACGATGCCCACGGCGAGGTCGCACGCGGGTTGGCGAGCCCCGACCAGTTCGTGAGCCTCGGGAGCCTCGGGGTCACAGTCGTGCACCTGCTCGCCGACCGGCTGCACGAGCCCGGCGACATCTCCCGGCGGATCACCATCGACGGCAGCTCACTCGTCCTGGAGGACCTCACCGCGTCGCCGCCGATGACCGTGACCGGCACTGTCGACGAGGTGCCGGTGCCGCTCGTCGAGGGCCTCGCCCGGGGGATCGCGCCGCTGCGGCTGTCGGCCGACTCCTACGACGACGGCACGGGCACCCCGCCGGCGGACTTCCAGGATCTGCTGGGGCTGTCCGATCCCACGAACCTGGACCTCGCCACGCTGTGGCGGCCACGGGGCGAGCGCGACTTCCTGCGCGTACCGATCGGGGTCGACCCGGTGGGACGCCCGGTGCTGCTCGACCTCAAGGAGTCCGCTCAGCTCGGGATGGGTCCGCACGGGCTGTGCGTCGGTGCCACCGGGTCGGGCAAGAGTGAGCTGTTGCGGACGCTCGTGCTCGCCCTGGCGGCGAGCCACCCGCCCGACCGCTTGGCGATGGTGCTCGTCGACTACAAGGGTGGCGCGACGTTCGCACCGTTCGCCGAGATGCCGCACGTCTCCGGCCTGATCACCAACCTGGTCGCCGACGCCGCGCTGGTGGAACGGATGTACACCAGCCTCGACGGCGAGGTGCAGCGCCGCCAGCAGTTGCTCGCCGACGCGGGCAAGGTCACCGACATCGTCGAGTACCACCTGCTCCGCGCGGTGCAGGGCGAGCGCAGCACCCTCCCACCGCTGCCGCATCTGCTCGTGCTCATCGACGAGTTCGGCGAGCTGCTCGCCGCCAAGTCGGAGTTCATCGACCTGTTCCTCCGGATCGGGCGGATCGGCCGGTCCATCGGGGTGCACCTGCTGCTGTCCAGCCAGCGGGTCGAGCAGGGCAAGATGCGCGGCCTGGAAAACTACCTGGCCTACCGCCTCGGGCTGCGCACGCTCACCGAGATGGAGTCGCGCACCGTTCTCGACACGGTCGACGCGTTCCAGTTGCCGCCGTTGCCCGGCAACGGGTATCTGAAGGTCGACGTCTCGATCTACCAGCGGTTCAAGGCCGCCTACGTGTCCGGCCCGCTCACCGACGGCGCCGAAGCAGAGCTCGCCCCGATCGTCGGCCCGTTGGCGAAGCCCATGCCGGTGTTCGGCACCGTCCGCCGGGACACCGATGACGACGCACCCGAGGAGCCGAAGGCGACCAGACGCACCACCGGCCCGACGCTGCTGTCGACAGTGGTGGAGCAGATGTCGATGAGTGACCAGCGTGTCCAGGCCATCTGGTTACCACCGCTGCCGGCCGCGCTCACCCTCGACCAGGCGGCCGGTGGGATCCGCAGCACCCCGGACGGGCTCCGCCTGGACATCGCCGAGCAGACCGCCACCGGGCTGCCGGTGCCGCTGGGCCGCCTCGACGACCCGGCCCGCCAGTGGCAGGGCCCCTGGCTGATCGACCTGGCCGTGGGCGGGGGCAACGCCCTCGTACTCGGTGGACCCGGCACCGGCAAGACGACAGCGCTGCGCACCCTGGCGCTGGGCCTGGCCACCACCTACCGTCCGACCGACGTCGGGATCTACGGCATCGACCTGCTGGGCAACGGATTGGCCGGCCTGGCCGAGCTGCCCCACGTCGGCGGCGTCGCCAGTCGAGTGGACCGCGAGCGCATCCGACGCACCGTCGACGAGGTGCACGCGATGCTCGCGCAACGTCAGCGCATCTACACCCAGCACCAGTTCGACACCATCAACGACCTGCGTGCCGCCGACGAGCGCGTACGCGCGGAGCTCGGCTGCGTCGACGTGGTGCTGTTGATCGACGGGTACGGCCAGCTCAACGCCGAGTTCGAGAGCCTCGAACCCAAGGTGCACGACCTGCTCGCCCGGGGTGGCCGCTACGGCATCCATGTGATCGGCACCGCCCGGCGGTGGAACGAGGTGCGCGCCGCGCAGCAGGTCGCCTTCGCCAACCGGATCGAGCTGCGGCTCACCGAGCCCGCCGAGTCCAGCATTGACGGCAGGCTGGCCCGGGGCATCCCGGCGGACCAGGCTGGCCGGGCGCTGACCAGCGGCAAGCTGTTCGCCCAGGTTGCCCTTCCGCGCCTGGACGGCCAGCCCGACCCGTCGAACGCCGGCCTGGTCGCGGCCGTGCAGTCGGTACGAGGATCGTGGTCGGGGCCCGTGCCGCCACCCGTCCGGGTGCTGCCCGCCGTGCTGCCGGTGGCCGACCTCGCCGGCACGCCGGCCGGGCACGGGGTGGTGCCGTTCGGTCGGTTCGAGAGCGACTTCACCCCTGCCGTGCTCGACCTCTTCGGCCGCGACCAGCACCTTCTCGTCCTCGGCGATCCCCGGACCGGCAAGACGAACCTGCTGCGGCTGGTGGCCGAGGAGTTGATGGGGCAGTTCACCTCCGACGAGCTGGTGTTCGCCGTGTTCGATCCGCGTCGGGGGCTCGCCGACGTGGTGCCGGAGTCCTACCTCGGTGGTTACGCCACCAACGCCACACTCGCCCAGCAGTTGTCTGCGGCGGTGTGCAAGGAGCTGGCGAAGAGGCAGCCGTCCGAGGCGGCACGTCCACGGATCGTGCTGCTCATCGACGACTACGACATCCTCGCCGCGTCGGCCAGCCAACCGCTCGGCGCGTTCGTCCCGTACGTGGCGGCCGGGCGCGACACCGGGCTGCACGTCGTGATGACCCGCCGGGTGGCCGGCGCCTCACGTGGCCTGTTCGAGCCGTTCCCGCTGGCCGTTCGCGAGGCCGGCTGCCTGGGCCTGCTCATGTCCGGTGACCGGACGGAGGGGCAACTGTTCACTGGCGTACGGCCGATGGTCCTACCGGTGGGGCGCGGACAGCTCATCCGCCCCGGGCACCCCCCACGCATGACCCAGACCGCGTACCTCGGCGAGACCAAGGAGCACTGATGACGTACGACACGGTGGCCCTGTGCCGCGCCGAGCCCGACGCTGCCGCGATGCTCGGCGCCCTGCTCGCCGTCGGGTCCGATCTCAAGATGGACACTGTCGACTCGGCCGGGCTGGTGCAGTTGTTCGACCCCGGCGACGGGCGGCTGCTGCTGACCGTCGAGACCGCGCGACTGGTGCAGGTGCCAGGGGAGGCGGAGAGGCTGCTCGGGGTCACGCTCGACGACTCCTTCGGCGGCCGCGTCTGGTGGGTGGAGAGTCGGGCACCCGACGGCGACCCGCGGGCCGCCGAGGTGACCCGCCGCTTCACCGCCGCGCTCGTATCGATAACGGGAGGGCTGACATGGGCGGACCGATGACGGGGACGACCGACACGATCAGCGACAAGGCCGTCGTCCTGCACCAGCACCGTACGGTGGTCGGCCTGTCGCCCTGGCTCGCCGAAGCCGCTGTCGACGCGGTCCGCAACGGGCTGATGCTCCAGCTCGTCACTCCGGCCGACGGCTTCATCACGTACCCGGTCGAGGTGATGCTCGCGCAGGCACAGGGGCAGTGGGTGGTGCGCGCCGACGACCAGTACCGCGACGGGCTCACCGGCCTGCCGCTGCAGTGGGACGGCCACCGCTTCTCGTCCGCCAACGGCTCCCGGGGCGCCGGCGCGCTGCCGACCTCCGAACCGTGGACCGGCGGCCTGGAGATCCAGATCGTCACGCTGCACCCGGCCACCGAGGCCCTGGACCTCGGCGCCAGCACCGAGGCCGCCGTGCGCGCTCTCACCAGCAACGATCCGGCCGGGTGGGGCGTCGCCGAGCCGGTGACCGAGACATGGTCGCGCCGCGACCTCACGTCCTTCTGTCGTACGCGCGCACCGGCACCGACCAGCGTGGCGATCGTCGGCGGCGACAACCGGTCGGCGCTGCTCGGTGTCCTCACTGTCGAGCGGGTCGACGTCGGCGTCCGCGAACAACTCCGGCTGGCCGGCCCCCCACTGTCGGCTGTTGACGAGGCGACGGTCGAGGCACTCGCCGAGAAGCTGGCGTCGACCGTCCGCAGCATGATCGTGGCCGTGCACCCGGGCCGGTCCGGCGGAGTGCGGTCCAGCACGCCGAGCCTTCCCTCGCTGCCGTGGGGCATCCTGGTCGGCCGTCAGGAACAGGCGCTCGACTCCGAGCCCGAGATCGTCAGCGGTCGGGCACTTGGCCGAAGTGCGCGTCGAGCGTGGTGGTACAGGTTGGACGGCGGGCCGAGCGCTCCGTACGAGAATCTTTCTGCCGTGCTGCGCCGCTACGGTCTGAGCGATCCCGGACGGTCTCCGCAGCCCTGAGGCCACGAAGACCGTCCGAGGTGGTCAACAATTGAGGCGCTCGCCGAACACTGGTTGAACCGTCGGGATGGCCCAGTCCGGCCATGGTGCGGGATGCCTTGGGAGGCTACGAGCGGTCCTCGGTCAGATTTCCCTGGTCATCCCAACGCTTTCGGCTTGCTGGCAAGTTCTGGTCGCCGAACACGGTGCATTCGGCCAGCTGGCCGTTTTCATGCCACCGTCGCCATTCCCCGACGTTGCGACCGTAGTCACGCACGCCTTCCTGCTTCTTTTGGCCATTCGAATACCAGATGATCTGAGGCCCGTGGGGAACGCCGTCGAAGTAGGTGGCGAGCTCGACGATATTCCCCTCGGGACCCATGGCTGTCACCTCGCCGGTGAAGGGTTTGTCACCGTGCATCACCCGAAGGTCGTCACCTACGTAAGTCTCTTCCTCGTCAACACGCATCAGTCACTCCACGGAGGCTCGAACGTATCCTTACGCCGGTAGTCGCCAGGCGGGAACTGGTAGCGACCGGTGTAACTCGGGACGCCCCGGAGTATACTGCTGCAGTTTCCGCAGGCTGGGGCCGGGTCGCCGGGCGAATGGCCACGTCCGTCCAGCCAGCGTGGATCGAAACGCATTTCTTCGAGGACGTCCCGGCCCAGTGGCGGTGGCTCCGAATCCGGGCCGTGTTCGCGTCTCCATTGCTCATCGTGCAATCGTTGGCGCTCCCACAGCAGCTCATTGGTCGCCTTGACCTCGGCGTGGCGTAGCGGATGGTCGAAGTGCGCCTGCCCATCCAGCACCGCGTCCTTGGTCACGATTTCGCCCGCGTCGTTCCGGACTGCCCGGCCGGTTACCGGATCGAGCACCGGCACCTGCGCGGCTTCGGTCTCCGATCGCATGACCGGGTGTTTCCACTCCGCCATGTCCAGGTAGTTGTCCCGAATCAACGGGTGCAGATTCTTCGGCTCGATCAGGTCAAGATCGGTGCCGTTGACGCCTTCGGCGATCTTGCCCGTGCGGAGATCGATGGCGGTGGCGGACACTGGGCCCTCGCCTCGTTCGCGCCCCGGTGCATGGTCTTCAATTGCACGCTGCCGGGACAGGTCTTCCATGTAATCCCGGACCGGCTTGCCATCGATCTCGGTAATAATGCCGTCTCGAGTCGTTACTCGGCTGGTGTCACTCACGTCGATTTCATCGACGATGGAGCCCCGGCTCGGGTCTCGCGCGTAATCCGGATCCCTCAGGTTGGGAGCGGGACCCGGGTCCTCGGGTTCGGGGAAGTTTGGCGGGTTCTCTACGCGCTGGTCACCCGCTGACGGCGGCTTGTAGTCTCTCGCGTTGTCGGGCTCGGGCGGCCCACCTGACACGGGCTCGTTGTCGGCAGTCCCCTCGCCGCGTTCGCCGCCGCCCTGCCCTGTGGGCTTGTCATCTGGATCGACGTCAGGACCCGAGTCGTTGCTGTCGTTGTTCCGAGGGCTGCCGTCGGGATCCACGTCTCGACTTGGCGGGTCGCCTTCGTGCCCGCTCGGCGTCCGTGGCTCAGGGTCCGGGTGGCCGCCGCCAGGGCCGTTGCCGGAGTCCATGTTCATCGGGTTGCCGCCGCGGTCGTTCGGCATCTCGACGTCGAAGCCGCGCCCTACCGGCACGTCGCCGGCGATGGCGGGCAAGGGCCCAATCTGCGGAATCTGGATGTCGAACTTCTTGGCGAAGTTGATGGCGACCTCGCCCACCGTGGGCAGGTTGTCGAGCCAGTTGCCGGCGCGGACCAGCCCGGCGCCGATTCGGGCGGCGGTCGCGCTGCCCCGGATGCTGTTGACCGCGGCACCCGCGCCGCGTACGCCGGAGCCGGCCCCCTTGGTGCCGACGACGGCGGAGACGATGTTGAACGTGGCGAGGCCGCCCGCCCTCGACTTGTCCTCACTCCACATGTCGTAGGCGATGATGCTCTTGCCGGCGTTGAGGAGAAGGTTGCCCGCCTCGCGCTTCTCCAGGAACGGCATGCCGACCGTCTGGTCGATCACGATGGTGACCGGGTTGATGTAGATGGAGACCGCCCAGACGAACTTGCCGAGGCCCAACCATGACTGGCCGGCGGTGCCCCAGCTCCATTCGCCGGTCGTCGGGTCGCGGCCGATCAGCCCGCCGAGGTCTTCGAGCATGGTGACGAAGCCTTCACCAATGCCACCGAAGAACGCGCCCACGTCACCGAGGAACCCGCGGTCGTGCTCCTCGTTGCTGCCCCAGGGCAGTGCGCCGTCCTCGCCGGCCGCGGCGTTGAGCGTGTCGGCGTTGAAGCCGTACTCGCCGTCGTCGGCTCGGCCGTCGGCGTTGTCGACGCGGTACTGGCGGCCCCCGTACAGAGCGTTGATTGTGTTGGCGCACTTGCGCTGCGCCTCGAAGAACGCCGCGACCTGCGTGTTCACCGCAGAGATCAGGCCGTTGTGCTGGTTGACCTTGCCCTCGTCCTCACGCCAGTCGTCGTCGTCCTTTGTCGACTCGACGAACTGCTCCGCCTGGCCCTTCAGTGCCGCGAGTTGGGCCTTGATCTCCTTGACCTCGCTGGCGTACGTGGCCAGGGCGGTGCCGACGGCTTGGACGTCCTCACCGACCGAGGCCGACACGGTGCGTATCGGGCCGGAGGCGGCGAACAGTTGTGCCGCCTCCGGTGCCTCGTATACCGCAGCCAACCCCTGCCAGGTGGTGTCGATCGTCTGACCGGTGTTGGCAAAGTCGACACCGGTCGTCTTGATCGTCTGTGCGTGGGTGGCCAACTGCTCCATGTTGCCGGGGATCTGGGGAATCTCCCCCGGATTGATCATCGCGGCACCGCCCCACGGCCCGGCCCCGGCATCGTCGCCGAGGGGTCGGGTGCCGCCGAGGCACTGCGTTGCGCGTTGGCGGCCATGTCCAGATCACCCTGGACGTAGGCGTTGGTCGCCTGTGCCGCCGCATTCATGCACGCCCCCGTGCGAGTGAACACGAACTCGAGGTCCGTTTTGATCGACTCAACGAAGCCCTGAAGTGCCTGGCCGACGATCTCCGAACTCGACTGGACGGCGGAACCCTCCAGCGCCGAGTTGAACTTGGTCATCTGCTCCTCGAACGGGGCGGCCGCGGCATGGGTGCGATTCAGGACGTCGCGCACTCCACCGGGGGAGATATCCCAGGCGCTCACGCTTGTGCTCCCTCGTCAACACTCGATGGAAAATAACTCAGCCGATGGACTGCACCGCCGTGCGCGCCTTGGACAGCGTGGTCGTCGCCGTCTCGTCGTTCTTGACCATCGTGGTCTTCACCAGATCGATGATCGTGCGCACCTCGCCGGCGGCGCGGTTCCACCGATCCTCGACGGTCCGGTATTCCTCGGAGACGCCGTCGGCCTGGAAGTCGGCCATCGCGGCCGACACGTCGGCGCTGCGCTGCGAGATCACGGCCTCCAGCCGGGCGATGATCCCGGCGAGGTCGCTCTGGACCTGCTGCGAGGTGCCCACGTCAAAGCTGCGTCGATCAGTGCTCATAACCTGTCACTCCCCCGGGAATCAGCGGCTGCTCGAGAACCTGGCCGCGTCGAAGTTGGCGGTGCCCGCCGCCGACGACGCGTTGTCGGCCATCTCGGTGTCACCCTGGCCGAACGCGGAATCCATTCCGCCCTGACCGCCCAGAATCGCGCCCAGCGCGGAATTGAGAGAGGCGGTGATCGAATCGGCGTTGGCCTTGAACGAATCGAATGCCACCCGCCCGGCACCGTTGAAGTTGCCCTGCAGCGGCTCAGCGGCAGCGATCAACTGCTTGATCAGGCTGCCGAGATCATCAGATGATCCCTGGGTCTGCTTGGTGAGGCTGCCGAGAGTCTGCGCTCCCATGTCGAACTTCATGCCGCTCCTCCCCGTGCCGGGACGAATAACGTTCGCGGTCAATGCTACGTCACCCGCGCCACCCGGTTTGGCATCCACCGTCCGCAATAGATCAAATAGCGGTTGTCTCGGCGGGGCCCCGAAGATGACCACACCGCATCCGCAGATGCACGATTCAGTCGATTGGTGTGGCGCTCACACAGGTGAGCACCTGGCTCTTACCGCGAGTGGCGCTTGCTGTGGTTGTCGCGAACCCGTGCGCTTCGAGCAGCATCGTGGTCGAGGTGAGGTTCGCGGTGGCATGTGCGGCTGTGGGCCGTTCGCCGAACACGTAGAGCTGCCCACCAGGCGTCAGCAGGCTCCGCATCCGTTCGATCTGCTGTGTTGCGTCGCCCAGCCAGAAGATGCTGACGTTCACTGCGAAGATCTTGTCGAAACGGAGCGAATCGAAGTCCGCCGACTCGAATCCGACACATCGAATTTCAGCTCGGCCGGCGTTGATATGGGCCATGTTCCGTTTGGTGGCAATTCGCACCATCGTCGCGGCCCGGTCGATGGCGACGATCCGGCCGGTCGTGAGTCGGCTGGCGACCAGAGAAACGGCGGCCCCCCGACCGCATCCGATCTCCAGCACCTTGTCGTCGGATGAGACAGCCATCGTCTGGATCGCCCAGCGCTGCCGGTGGGCGGTCTCCGGCCGCACCGGCTCGTCCGGCGAGGAGGCGGCATCGCCGCTGGCGGAAGCCGGATCGTGGATGGGCAGAGTGCGCTTCACAACGTCACCCGTGGTGCCTGCTCTGCTCACGCATCTGATTCCACCCTGCCGGACGCGTCGGTGCACCGTGTCCTCGATCACCGGTGGCGCGCATCCGCACGCGGAGTCGCGCCGATCAGTGCGCGGGTAAGGGCGCGATGTCCGGTAGGCAGCCGGGCGTCGATCTGCATGGCCCCGATGGCCTGCGGCACCGCCATCGGCATGAACGCCAGGCCCGCCAGCACCGAGGCACTGAGGTCCGGTCCGGGGCGGCGGCTCAAGCGGCCGCCACCCCGGACCGGGCAGTGTGTCAGGCGATCCGGTAGGCCCGCTGGATCGTCTCCGTGACCGTGTTGCCGGCGGTGTCGGTGGCCGTCAGGCGCAGCGAGACGAACCCGGCTCGCCGGGGGTGACTGATGAGGGCGACGTTCCGGAGCACCGGCAACGCGATCCACGTCCTGCCGTCGTCGAACGACGCGGACACGCCGAGACTGCGGTTGGCCGCCGCCGTCGAGCCCGCCTGCCGATCCAGCGCCAGCGGGATGGTCGTGATCCGGCCCGCCCGGCCCGTGTTGGTGTCGTCGAGCACGGGCGTCGACCGGACCGTCGTCAGCGGCAACCGTTGCGGCGACGTGGTGTGCGCCGACGTGAAGGTCCAGGCCACCGAGACCGACGTCGACAGGGTGTCCGGTGCGCCCCGGGTGGCCGTCGCCTCCAGACGGTAGGTCGCCTTGCCGGCGGGCACCGCGAACTCGGCCCACGGGCTGTCCGAGGTGCCGATCTCCTTGCCGTCACGCAGTAGCCGGATCTGCACCGGCCGGTCATCGCGGTTCGCGGGGCGACCCGTGGCATCCCCGAACAGGGGCAACGACGCGACCGAGATGGTGTCGCCGTCGCGGCCCGCGTACCCCAGGGGCGACAGCGTCGGTGCCTGGGCCACGGTGGGCCCGAAGGGCGCCGCGTTCCAGGTCTGGGTGTACGACCGACCCGCTGTGAAGGTCGACGTCTGCGTGGTGGAGTTGTCGCCCTCGACGAACGTGGACGTCCAGCTGATGCCACCGTCGGTGTTGTGGTACTCGGTGCCGCGGAACGGCAGGTCGATCGGCGTCCTCGAACCGATCGGGCCCGAGCCGCCGGGCGCCGCCGCACGGTGCAACCGGACGGCCGTCGTCGCCGTGGACTGGCTCCGGTAGGTCGTCCGTACGGTGGCCAGGTTCTTCGGTGAGAGCTTCCTGGTCAGGCCCGTGAACATGTCGCCCGGGCGGACGTACGCCAGGTCGTACGTGTAGGGGCTGTTCCGGAAGGTGCCGTCCCTGCCCGGTCGGGCGAGCCCGACACCGAGCGTGGCGGTGAACTCGGGTGCCGCGACCGCGGGCCCGATCCGGCCGAAGAAGACGTCCGCGAAGGACACGCCGCTGAGCTGCACGCCGGGATAGCGGAAGCCGTCGTCCCAGTTGGCGCTCACGTTGATCGAGGTGGCTGCGGCGTCGCGCTCCGGCCCGGTCAAGGCGACCGGTTTGGCGTTACGGGCGTCGAGCGCCTCGGTGACCGGGCCGCGTACGTCCAGGACCGGCTGCACGAGCAGGGTCGACATGTCGGCCTCGTGGATGGTGCTCCAGAGCGCGTAACGGCCCTTGGGAAGGCGCAGGATTCCGCCGCCCGGGGCCACGGCGAGGGTGCTGAACTCTCCGGTGGCCAGGTTCGCGGCCACTGTCGTGTACTCGGTGGCCGGCCTGCCGTCGCGTCCGGTGTGGTCGAGCCGTACGTCGTAGCTCTCGATCTCGCGGTTGAGCGCGAACGGCGTCCGTACCCGCAGGTCGCCGGCGCCGGTCGCGGTCAGCGCCCCCTGGTAGACGCCGTCCGGGGCGTCCACCCGGGTGTCCACGGTGATCGTCGCCTGGGCGCGGCCACCGGCCGGCACCACCAGGGTGGTCGGGCTGACGGTGAGCATGCCGGACGGGGCCGGGGCGATGCCCAGCGTCAAAGTGACCGGCGCGGTGCCCGTGTTGCGATAGCCGACGACCTGGGTGACCGGGGTGTCGTCGGCGTGCGGCCAGCGCTGGACCGGGAAGTCGATGGCGGCGACCTCGGCGGCGACCGGTTGGGCGACCGCGCGGGCGATGTCGACCCGGCCGGCGCCCTGCTCGTAGATGGTGTCCTCGCCGGTCGGCTTTGCCGAGTCCATCAGGGCAGCCTTGAGCTGCGGGCCGGCCCAGTCCGGGTGCTGCCCGGCGAGGATCGCGGCGGTGCCGGCTACGTGCGGCGTGGCCATCGACGTGCCGGACATGGTGGCGTACTCGCCGCCGGGCGCGGCGGCCACGATGTCGACGCCGGGCGCGCTGATCTCGGGCTTGATGTGGTTGTCGCCGATGCGCGGACCCCGACTGGAGAAGTAGGCCCGCTGGTCGTCGGCGTCGACCGCGGCGACCGCGAGGGCGTCGTCGGCGGAGGCCGGTGAGGACACCGACTTCGGCTTGCCCTCGTTGCCGGCCGCGACCACGAAGAGGGTGCCGTACCGGTGGCTCAGCTCCTGGACCGCGGTCTCCAGCGGGTCGAGTCCGGGCGCGTCGTCGCCGCCCACGCTGAGGTTGACCACCCGCGTCTGCGGCGCGAGCCATTGCATGCCGGTGATGATGTCCGAGTCCTGGCACTCGGTGGTGGCGCAGACCTTGCCGACGAGCAGCTTGGCCCCCGGCGCCACACCTCGGTACCTGCCGCCGGACGCGGCCCCACTGCCGACGATGGTCGACGCCACATGGGTGCCGTGGCCGACCGCGTCGCCGGGGTCGTTGCCGCCGGTGAAGTCCCGGACCTCGGTGAGGTGCCCGGCGAAGTCCGGGTGGCTGGCGTCGATTCCGGTGTCCAGCACGCCGACGGTGACGCCGGTGCCGTCGAAACCGGCCTGCCAGGCCGCCGGCGCACCGATCTGCGGCACGCTGCGATCCAGGGAGACCTTGCGCTTGCCGTCCAACCAGATGTGGGTGACGCCGGTGGTGAGGGTGCGCGCAGAGGTCGTCCCGCGGGTCAGCGAGGCCCAGAGCGTGACCCGGTCGTCCCGGCCCGCCCGGACCGCGAGCGCGTGGGCGGCCGGCAGGTCGGCCCGCACCCGCCCGTCACCGCCGACGGTCGCGGTCCGCGCCTGCGCCGCCTCGTTCTCGGGGTACGCGACCAGCAGCGGCAACTCGGCTGCCCGGTCGTCGTAGCCCAACTCGCCGAGCGCGGTGAGGTCGAACAGCCGCCGGTCGAGCCGACCGTCGCGCAGCAGTGGCATCGCGTCGACCGGGATGACGTACTGGTGACCGTCCTCCCGACTGCTCACGAACCGCATGCCGGCCCGTCCCTGCGCCCGCTGGATGTCCGGCCGCCCGTCCGCGTCGAGCGTCACCCGGTCACCGGTGATCAGGGTGAAGGCGCCGGAAGTGCCGGAGCCGGCGGCCGTCGGCCTCGTCTGCGCGCTCGCCGGTTGGGCCGCCAGGCCTGCCGCGACCAGCGCGGTCGCGAGTACGCCGGCTGTCAGGGCGCGTCGTTGCCGTCGTCGCACATCGTCCTCTCCGCCACGGGCCTCTCCCGGGACGGCACGATGACGCCTGGCCAGGGCGTCAGGTTGATCACAATGCTGTGATGGCGGTCACATTCCTGCCCCGCGCCGACGTGGCCGGTCGGCCCGGGCGAGTTGCATGCGCGGTGACCAGGGGACGAGGCGTGGGAGGGCACCGGCCGGATGCGTGATGCCGAGGAGTTCGACGCCCTCTACGCGGCCTGTGCGGGTCGGGTCGTGGGTCACGTGTACGCGCTGACCGGCAACCGCGCCGAGGCGGAGGACGCCGTCGCCGAGGCGTTCATGCGGGCCTGGCAGCGTTGGCGGACGGTGCGGGAGACGGACAGCCCGGAGGCCTGGGTCCGCCGGGTGGCCTCGCGGATCGCGGTGAGCAGCTGGCGCAAGGCCTTCAACCGGGTACGCGCCCACCGTCGGGCCGCCGTCGACCAGGGCGTGCCCGGACTGAACGAGGACCACGTCGCCCTGTTGCAGGCGCTCCAGCGGCTCAGTGCCAACGAGCGCCGGGCCGTCGTGCTGCACCACCTCAACGATCTCAGCGTCGCCGAGGTGGCAGCGGAGATGCAGGCGCCCGTCGGGACCGTGAAGACGTACCTCGCCCGAGGTCGGAGAGCGATGGCCGGGCTGCTGACCGATGCCCACCAGGAGGAGACCTCCCATGGCTGATCCGCGCGACGACCTCACGGCGATCGCCGACGAGGTTCGGCGAGTCACCACGCTGCCCGGGGCGCAGGCGTTGCGTCGCCGCAGCGACCGGCGACGGCGACGCCGGACGGCCGCCACCGCAGCCGGGCTGGCTGTCGTGGCCGTTGCCGCCGGCACCGCGCTGTCGCAGGTACGGGCCGACGTCGACACGCCCGATGTCGGCCCGGCCAGCCAGGCCCCACCGGCTGTCGTGCCATCCGTGACCGCCACCGCCGGTCCGCAGGAGATCCTCGGTGGCAGGCGTCAGGTCCGGATCGTGGTGCCCGGCATGAGCGGAGCCGCGTTGGTGATCGGCCCTGGCACCGACCAGGTGCGGGCCGTCAGCGAGCCGGGCATCGACGACGTGTCGCTCTGGGTCCTACGCCCGCAGGGCGACAGGTACCAGATCGCCTCGACGACGGGTGCCGGTGCGGTCTGCATGACCGTCGTGCACGACGCCGCGCCGGGCAGCGTGCGCGGCCGGGGGTGCGACCCGGCCGCCGAGACGCAGTTCTTCCGGATCGATCAGGTCCCCGACGGCAGCTACTCGATCTTCCAGGGCAAGCGCTACGTCCAGGTGGTCGACGGCACCAACGCCCTGGTTCCCGACCTGCCCGAGGGCCTGACCACCACGTACGAGTTCGAGGATCGCGGGCCGGCCCGCTGAGCAGACCTGACCGACGGGATCAGAGCCAGACGACGATCCCGGTCAGGTCGTTGAGGACCGCGGCCACGCCGGCCCGGATGGCCGCCGCGCAGCGCTCGGCCGTGAACGACTTCGGGTCGTACGTCGAGGACGCGCCCAGCCCTTCCCCGCGGAACGACGCGCCGTCCCAGTCGACCGCTGTGACGTTGTGGGTGGGCTCGGCCAGTTCCGCGCCCACCACCAGGAACTTCTCGTCCAGGTGGCTCGGGGTGACCAGCGCGAGGGGGTCGATGAGGTCGTTGCCGGCGCCGACGATGAGGTCCGGGCCCATCTCCATGGCCTTGGCGATGCTGGAGACGGCGTCGTGCGCAGTGCCGACGACGATCGTCCGGAGGTCGACGTGCTCGTCGTCGGCCCACTCCTTGACGGCTGTCACGAGCACCTTGGTCGGGTCGTCGTCCCCGGAGGTCAGCAACACCACCCGGTAGTCCTTCGGCGGGTGGACGCCGTCCCAGGAGCCCGGCTGCGGCGTGATCGTCGCCTCCGGAGCGGGTGTGGTGGACGGGGCGACGAATCCTGGGCCGAGAGTGCCGATGGCGGCGGGCTCAGGGTGTGGGTGTGACCAGTCGTCGCCGGAGTCGCAGCCGGTGATCAGGGCGACGGTCGCGGCCAGCATGGCAACGGCCCGGAGCGGGGGGCGCAAGGCGATCGTCCTTTCGAGTGGTGGCGGAAAGTGCGCGTACGTCTTCGTATTCCTATCTCAATTCTGGTCGCCAACTATCCGTGGATGGGCGCTCGGGGTCTTTGTTTTCCGGCGGTTCGTCGGCGCGCGGGCTGGTGTTCACCCGCGCCGTGCAACGTGCACTGGCCAACCGAGGGAGTCGCATGTCAGGGCGCGTCCGCCGTACCGTAATCGTCGCCGCTGTCGGGATCGCCGCAGCGGTGATTCCTTTTCTGGGCGCCGGAACCGCGTCCGCGCACGGCTTTTCGTCGACCGTGTACGCGAAAATCTCTGCGGGAGACGAGGGTCACGTCCGCACGGCGTTGGAGCTCGAATACGACCTTCTCGTGGTGTCCGCCGCCGATTCCGCTGACGCCGATCCGCTCTTCCAGGCGGGAACGGCCGCGTTCGAGGCGGGTGACGCCACCGCCCAGGCGACGGCCCTGAAGAGCCATGCCTCGACGGTCCTCGCGTACGTCGCCGACCGCTTCTCGGTCACGTCGGGGAGTACGGCCTGCCGACCGACAGAGGTGGGCGACGCGTCGATCGGCGAGCGCGAGGGCGTGCCGTACGCGGATCTGCTGCTGGACTGGACCTGCCCTGAGCGGGGCGACGAGCACGAGGTGCGCAGCGGTCTCTTCCCCGATGGCGAGGGCTACGTCAAGGACACCAAGACGATCGTCACGTACGAGATCGACGGCCGGTCGGGCAGTGCGGCGCTCGACGCCGACCACCCGACCTTCTCCACCGGGCAGGCCTGGTACCAGCGGTTCGGCGAGTTCTTCCTGCTGGGCGCCGAGCATCTGCTCTCCGGGATCGACCACATCCTGTTCCTGCTGGCGTTGATCGCGGGATCGCGGCGCCTTCGCGAGATCGTGCTCGCCGCCACCAGCTTCACCCTGGCGCACTCGGTGACGTTCATGCTCGCCGCCCTCGGCCTGGTCGAGGTGCCGGCGGCGATCGTGGAGCCGGTCATCGCGTTGTCGATCGCCGTCGTCGCCGGCTGGCACCTGTGGGGGATCTGGCGGCGCGGTGCGCACGCGGCCGACCTGGAGACGGCCGGGGCCGGTCACTTCAGCCTCGACCGGGCGGGCTGGATCCGCCTCGGGGTGGTGTTCTGCTTCGGCCTGGTGCACGGTCTGGGCTTCGCCGGCGCATTGGGCATCGACGAGGCGTGGTCCTGGACCCTGCTGTGGTCGCTGCTGGTGTTCAACGTCGGCATCGAGGTCGTTCAGTTGACGATTATCGCTGTCGTTTTCCCGCTGCTGTTCGTGCTGCGCCGCCGTGCGCCGAAAGCCGGCCTCTGGGCGACCGGGGTTGTTTCTGCGGGCGTGTCCATTATGGGATTGATCTGGTTTGTCCAGCGCATTTCTGGATCATGAGTAGGGCTAAGTAGTTCGTGAAGTGCAGTCTTTCGCAAGATCACGTTCATGGTTGGTTCATCAGGCGGCGAAAGCGTGGATCTGCTTCCCCAGCGTCGGGTGAAGGCACAATCCATTTCTCTATTTGAAAAGGGAACAATGTCGATGACATTGAAGACCTCGACACGGGCCTCCTGGCTCGTGCGGCGGCGTCTGGTGGCCGGGGTCGCAGCCGGCTTCCTGGGAATGGGCGCGGCCCTCGGCAGTGGCCTGCTGGCCACCGCGAGTGCGGCCGAGTCCACCACGATCAGCAGCGTGGTCCTCGGCGTCGGCGCCAACGAGACCCAGCGCATCGTGAGCTGGTATTCCTCGGCCGACACCGCGCAGAAGATCCAGCTCGCCCCGACCGCCGAGATCGTCAACGGTGAGTTCCCGGCCGGCGCCGTCAGCTTCGACGCCGTCGGTGCGGCGAACACCTCCACCACCGGCTTCAACCGGCACGCCACGATCAGCAACCTGCGGGAGAAGACGGCCTACTCGTACCGGGTCGGCGCCGAGGGCAGCTGGTCCCCGACGTACGCCTTCAAGACGCAGGACTTCGAGGGCGACTACGACTTCCTGTTCTTCGGCGACCCTCAGATCGGCTCCTCCGGCGACCGGCTGAAGGACCAGGCCGGCTGGGAGGACACCCTGAAGGTGGCCACCGCGGCCAACCCGAACGCCGAGCTGCTGGTGTCCGCCGGAGACCACGTCGAGAGCGCCAACGACGAGGGGCAGTGGACCTCGTTCCTGGCCCCCGACCAGCTGCGCCAGGTCCCCCTCGTGGCCACCATCGGCAACCACGACGTCGGTGGCAAGTCGTACGAGCAGCACCACTTCACCCCGAACACCGACCGCTCGTCTGCGTACTACAACGGGGACCAGGCGACGCGGTCCGGCGGCGACTACTGGTTCATCCACAAGGACGTGCTGTTCATCGACCTGAACAGCAACAGCTACGTCAACCCGGCGGACGGCTCCGCCGGCGGCGACGCGGCGCACGTCGCGTACGTCACCGACGTCATCAACAAGCACGGCTCCGAGGCCAAGTGGAAGGTGCTGGTCTACCACCACTCCATCTACTCGCCGGCCAGCCACGCGACCGACACCGACAACAAGCAGCGGCGGGAGGACTTCACCACCGCGTTCTCCAACCTCGGCGTCGACATGGTGCTCCAGGGCCACGACCACAGCTACACCCGCAGCTACTCCATCAAGAACGGCCAGAAGGAGAACCCGGCCGAGAAGCCGGGTTCCGCCGACGTGTTCCCCGGCCCGGGTGGCGTCATCTACGTGACGGCCAACTCGGCCTCCGGCTCGAAGTACTACGACATCAAGAAGCCGGACAACACCGGCACCGGCATCCGCGGCAACGGCCCGGACCCGCTGGACCCGAACAAGTACTGGTACAACTCCGTGCAGAACCAGGAGCACGTCCGCAGCTACGTCAAGGTGCAGGTCCGTGGCGACAAGCTGGTCCTCGCGAACGTCCGCAGCGGCACCTGCGCGGCACCGAACGCGGCGGTGGAGAAGGGCCTCTCCTGCGTCAACACCCCGGACGGCCAGCCGGTCGGCTCGATCGTCGACAACGTGACAGTGCACCCGTTCCACGGTGACGGCCAGGCCATCCAGGTCAACGTGCCGAACCCGGCTCCGGGCGAGTTCGGCTGGACGATCGACGGCTACAACGGTCTGGTCGACCTGGGTACCGCGCAGGAGCGCGACGGCACCTTCTTCGAGGCGACCGGCAAGATCAACCCGATCCTCGTGTCGGACAGCCGCCGCTCGCTCGCCCCGTGGTCGATCTCGGCCAACGTCGGCGACTTCCAGGACGCCGAGAAGAAGTTCTCCGGCTCCTACCTGGGCTGGACCCCGTACGTGCTCGACGGCGGCGCGGGCGCCGAGGCCGGGGCGCCGATCCTGTCGTCCTACGACGACCAGGGCAAGGGCCTCTCGGTCTCCAGCGGGCTCGGCGCGGCCGCGCAGGGTCACCCCCGGGGCGGCGCCAAGCTCGGCGCTGACCTGGACCTGAAGATCCCGGACAGCATCGCGAAGGGCAGCTACCGCACCACCCTCACGATCACTGCCCTGAGCAGCTGACCGGACGTTCCACTCGGCGGGGTAGGCACCTTCGGGGCCTGCCCCGCCACCCATGTGCCACCCTCCCAAGATCACCTCAAGGAACCGACATGTATCCGTCCGTAACGCGCTGGAAGACAGTCCTTCGTACCACCGCGCTCTCCCTGCTCGCCGCCGTCGCGGCCGTCGGTGTCGGTGCCGGCCCCGCCTCGGCGGCGGACGGCAACGTCGCCTGGACGGTCCGGACGGCCTCCAACGGCTACGGCGAAGCCCGGTCCAGCTACAGCTACAACGTCAATCCCGGTGGCGCCGTCGAGGACGCCATGGTCGTGGCCAACCGTGGCCCGTCGCCGCTGATCCTGTCCGTGTACGCAGCCGACGGATTCACGACCGACGCGGGCCAGCTCGACCTGCTCACCAAGGACAAGAAGTCCATCGCGGTCGGCGCCTGGGTGAAGGCGAAAGCCGAGAGTGTCGTGATCCAGCCCGGGAAGACCGCGCAGGTCCCCTTCACGATCGGCGTTCCGGACAACGCCACGCCCGGTGACTACGTCGGCGGCATCCTCACCGCGCTGACGCAGGCCGACCAGGCCGAGGGCATCAACGTCGACCGGCGCCTCGGCATCCGGATCAAGTTGCGGGTCGGCGGTGAGCTGAAGCCGAACCTCGCGATCGAGGACCTGCACGTGACGTACGCCGGCTCGGCCAACCCGTTCGGCAAGGGCGACGCCACCATCACCTACAAGGTGCACAACGTCGGCAACGCCGCACTGTCCGGGCAGCAGGCGGTGTCGGTCTCGGGCCCGTTCGGGTTGCTGGGGGTACGGGCCAGGGACATCGCCGCGCCGCCGGAGCTGCTTCCGGGTGAGAGCTGGAACGTGACGGTGCCCGTGCACGGCGTCGCCCCTGCCATCTCGCTGGCCGCGACCGCGACCCTCACGCCGCTGCTCACCGACGCGTCGGGCTCCACCACCTCGCTCAAGCCGGTCACGGTCACCGCGCACGGCTGGGCCCTGCCGTGGACGTTGGTGCTGGCGCTCGTCGTCCTGGTCGCCGCGCTCGTCGGGGCGTACCTGTATCGGCGCCGCAACCGGACGCAGCGCAAGGTGCGCGAGGACGCCCGGGTGCGCGACGCCGTCGCGCAGGCGCTGCGCGGCCAGGAGCCGCAGACGCCCTGATCCCAGCTGCCGTCAGCGCCGCTGGCGGTGGTCGCCGGCGGCGCTCGCGCGGCGGGTCAGACCGAAGGCGACCGCGATCACCGCGACCACCAGCGCCGCTGCCAGCGCCGGTGCCCAGGTCGGGGCGGCGCGCAGCAGCACCGTGCCGAGCGCGGCGCCGAGCACCAGCCCGGCCAATCGGCCGACGCCACCCACGTCGGCGAACCGGTGCGGGTCGACGATGCGACGTCGGACCAGCTCGGTCAGCGAGCCTCAGGAGCCAGGCCGTTGCCCGCGTCGACGGTGCGCGCACGGTGCTGCCTCCCGTCGTCCTGCCACCAGCCCTGGCCCGGCGCCGACTGACTCCGGGCACGCAGCCATTCCCGTGCCCGTCCCGACTACGCCCGCCGGGACACGCCGCGAGCGGACGGTCGCCCTTGTGGGTGAACGGCACCCGGCACCGGGGTCACGTCTGTCCCCGAGCCGGCATGCTGCGACGGTGACGCTGGCACGGGAGGGGAATCCACATGGTTGACGGGGATGTGCCAGAGCGGATGCAGGCCGCGGCCCTGGACGATTTCGGTGGGCCGGAGGTGATCACCCTCCGCAAGTTGCCGATCCCCGAGATCGCCGACGACGAGGTGCTGATCAAGGTCTGGAGCGCCGGCGTGGGGGTGTGGGACGTGTACGAGCGGCAGGGCGTGCTCGTACCGGAGGGCTCTGCCCTTCCGATCGTGCCCGGCTCCGACGGTGCCGGCACCGTCATCTCGGCCGGCAGCAAGGTGTCCAACGTCGCTGTCGGCGACCTGGTCTACGTCTCCGCCACCACCCGGCCGAAGGGTGGCTTCTACGCCGAGTACGCGGCAGTCAAGGCGGAGTACGCGGCCAGGGTGCCCGATGGCGTACCGGCGGAGCACGCCGGCGCTATGCCCACCGACGCGCTGACCGCGCTGGCCGGACTCGACACCGTCAGCCTGTCGACCGGCGACTGGTTGCTGATCTTCGGCGCGAGCGGCGGTCAGGGACACCTGGCCGTGCAGCTGGCCAAACGGCAGGGACTGAACGTGATCGCCGTGGCATCCGGTGCGGACGGCGTCGCCCTGGTGACCCGGCTCGGCGCCGACGTTTCCCTCGACGGCCACGGCGACATGACCGACGTGCTGGCCCGGATCCGGGACGCGGCGCCGGACGGGGTGAAGGCCATCCTGGCGATGGCCGGCGGTGCGACCCTCGACCGGCTCACCGAGGCGCTGGCCGACGGCGGGGTCGTCGCGTTCGCCCACGGGGTGCGGCCGGAGCCGCAGGAACGGCCGGGCGTCACGGTGCGGGCCTACGACGGCGAATCGAGCCCTCGACAGTTGCAGCGCCTCAACGAACTCATCGAGGCCGGGCCTTTCGTTGTGCACGTCGCGGAGAAGTTCCCGCTGGGCAAGGTGCGGGACGCGCACCAGCGCCTGGAGACCTCCTATGCCGGCAAGCTCCTGCTGACGGTGGCCTGAGACCTCAGGACGTGCGCTGTTGCGGCACGCGTACCGATGCCATGCCGGCTGCGGTCGCGGCCTGGATGCCCAGGTCGGTGTCCTCGAAGACCAGGCACGACTCGGGCGCTACGCCGAGGTGTTCCGCCGCCAGCAGGAATGCCTGCGGGTCGGGCTTGGCCCGCGTGTAGTCGTCGGCGCAGACCAGCACGTCGAACCGGTCCAGCAGACCGAGCGCGTCGAGGGAGGCGGTGACCGAGGCGCGGGTGCTGCCGGAGACGACGGCGAACGGGACCCGCCGGTGCGCGTCGTGGATGTGCGCCAGCACCTCTGGCACGGCCGCGAGCTGCGGCAGCAGCTCCTCGTAGTAGCTCTCCCGGCGCTCGACGACCGTCGCCACCGGCATGCTCAGACCCTGCTGCTCGTTGAGGGCGACGATGATGTCGGCCGTCGGCCGGCCGCCCCAGGCGTAGAAGAGGTCCTCCGGGAACTCGCAGCCCCACTCGCCCAGAGCCCGCTGCCAGGCCACGTAGTGCAGCGGCATCGAGTCGACGATCGTGCCGTCGCAGTCGAACAGGTACGCGGCGAACTCACCGGGAGGCAGAGGCAGAGTCACCGGGGAAGGGTACAGCGCGCGCCGGCCATCGAGCTCCGCTCACGGGCTCGTGACGGCTTCCAACTGGCGGAGCAGGAACACCCGCTCCGGTTCCGTGGCGACCAGCTCCAACGCGCTGCGGTACGCCGCCGCGGCCTCGTCGTACCTGCCGAGGCGGCGCAGCAGGTCGGCCCGCGCCGCCGGATAGGGATGGTGGCCACGCAGCCGCGGCTCGTCGGCCAACTCGTCGAGCAGGGCGAGCCCCGCCTCCGGCCCGTCCCGCATCGCCACCGCGGCGGCCCGGTTCAGCGCGACGACCGGTGAGGGCACCAGGCTGAGCAGGACGTCGTAGAGGGCCACCACCTGCGGCCAGTCGGTGCTGGCCACGTCGGCGGCCTCGTCGTGCAGCGCGGCGATGGCGGCCTGCACGCCGTACGGGCCGGGCGCCGGGCCGGTCAGCGCGACCACCACCAGCTCCCGCCCCTCCTCGATCATGGGGCGATCCCAGCGTCCGCGATCCTGGTCGTCGAGGAGGACCATGGCGCCATCCGGCCCGGTACGCGCGTCACGTCGGGCATGGACGAGCAGCATCAGGCCGAGCAGCCCGGCGACCTCCTGCTCGGCGGGCAGCAGCCGACGCAGGATCCGGCCCAACCGGATGGCCTCCTCGGCCAGGTCGATCCGTTGCAGATCCGGGCCGGAGCTGGCGGCGTATCCCTCGGTGAAGACCGAGTAGACGGCCTGGAGCACCGTGGGCAGTCGACCGGGCAGCTCGTCGTCGCCGGGCACCCGGAACGGGATGCGGGCGTCCCGGATCTTGCGCTTGGCCCGGACCAGCCGTTGGGCCATGGTCGCCGGTGGCACGAGGAAGGCCCGCGCGACCTCGGCCGTGGTGAGGCCGGCGAGGAACCGCAGGGTGAGTGCTCCCCGGTCCTGCGCGGCCAGGGCCGGGTGCGCGCAGGTGAAGAAGAGCGCCAGCCGGTCGTCGGGCAGATCGCGGTCCGCGTCGGCGGGTGGGGCGGGGTCGGCCCGCTCGGCCTCCGCCCGGAGGACGGCGAGCCGCGTCGCCAGCACCCGGTCGCGACGCAGCCGGTCCACGGCGCGACGCCGCGCCGTGGTGAGCAGCCAGGCACCCGGCCGGCTCGGGACGCCGTCGGTCGGCCAGTGCACCAGCGCCGCCTCGATGGCCTCGGAGGCGACCTCCTCGGCCAGGCCGAGGTCACCGAAGCGGCGCACGAGCGAGGCGAGCAGTCGGCCGCGTTCCTCCCGGAACACCGCCTCCACCGACGACCCGACTGCTGCCCTCTCGTCCGGCACGGTCAGGCCTGCATGTCGATCTCGAAGATCGGACGGACCTGGACCGACCCGGTGCCGATGGCCCCGGGACTGCGGGCCGCCCAGTCCAGCGCGGCGTCGAGGTCCGGCACGTCGATGACGTCGTACCCGCCGAGCAGCTCGCGGGTCTCGGCGAACGGCCCGTCGGTGATCGTGCGCTCGCCGTCCGGGCCCACCTGCACTGTCGTGCAGGTGGTCAGGTCCTGCAAGGGGTGCCCGGAGACCCAGACCCCGGCGTCCTTCATCTCCCGGTCGTAGCGGATCCAGTCCTCGAAACTGCACCCGTTGTCGACAACCTCACCGTCGACCATGGGGCTCATGAACAGCAGCATGTACTTCACGTTTCGGCTCCTCTCGGTGCGGCGTGTCGCCGTACAGCATGACGACGAACGACCCACGGGGATGTCGACACGGCACGTCAGGTTTTTTGCGGGCCGGAGTTCACGCGTGGCGCTGCTTGTGCCCAGTCGTGTTGATCGACCCGCCGCTCGAACCAGGTGACCCCGATCAGGAAGACGGTCAGCAGGGCGAGCGCCGCCAGCGGGGGCAGGGACCGGCCGATCGGCAGCAGGGCCAGAGGCAGCAGCGCGGCGACGACCTGCGTCGGGTGGACGACGCGCACGGTCAGCCGGCGGAACACGAGCCTGCTGATCAGGTAGACGGCTGCGCCGCCGTAGAGCGCGGTGGCCGCTTCCCAGCCCAGCGGGTTGGAGTGACCCGACTCCTCGCTGAGCTGGCTGATCACCTCCTCGATGCCGAGCGCCACGTAGATCGCACCGATGATCAGCGGGGAGTGCCCGATGCCGTACGCGTCGCCGGCCACGCCGGCCCGTCGCTCATCCGGCACATCGCTGACGGCCTTCCTCGCGGCGGGCGCCAGCCGGTCGAAGTAGAGCCACCACAGGCAGACAGTGCTGGTGAGGCCGAGCAGCGCGGCCACCACCGCCGCACCGACGGGTGCCATCGTCCGTGGCCCCGCACCGGCGGAGATCAACGACTCGCCCAACGCGATGATGAGCACCAGGCCGAACCGCTCGGTGAAGTGGTCCACGCTGCGCAGTTGCCACGGCCGGAAGGCGGAGGCGATCCGGGCGCCGCCGATGTCCACCAGCAGCGCGACCGTCCAGAGCGCCGTCTGAGCCGCGCCGCCGAGCAGCGCGCCGCCGACCAGCGGGAGCCACGCCAGCACCACCGGCACGGTGAAGAAGCGCAGCGTCGAGCGCAGTGGCGGGTTCGTCGCGCTCACCCAGAACAGGACCACAAGCTGCACCGCCCGGCCGACCACGTAGGCCAGGGCGAGGGCGAGCGGGGCGTCCAGCAACCCCGGACCCTGTTTCCACGCGTCCGGCAGCACCAGCGCGACCACGAAGATCGCCG
Organism: Micromonospora sp. MGP-C2; assembly: GCF_057766525.1. NCBI lineage: Bacteria > Bacillati > Actinomycetota > Actinomycetes > Micromonosporales > Micromonosporaceae > Micromonospora > Micromonospora sp. MGP-C2. Next base: position 4,064,742 of record NZ_JBYMEN010000002.1, on the reverse strand, counting down.
CCATCGCGACCAGGGTCGCCGCGCGGACCAGGCCGACGTCCGCGCGGACCAGGTTTCCCACCCAGGTGTACGGCCCCCAGGAGTAGAGCAGCAGCAGGAGGAGGAGCAGCCCCTGAGCCAGGGTCAGCGCGGTCGGCGATCCGGCCATGAACGTGATGACCCGGGTGAGCGCGAAGACGAAGACCAGGTCGAAGAAGATCTCGAACATCGTGGTCCGGTGCGTCTCCGCAGCCCGCACCGGACGCTCGTCGAAAATCCCCCTCATCCTGGCATTCTGCCCAGGTCGGTCGAGGGTTCATCCGCTCTTCCCGCCGGGCGCCGGCCTCAGGCCGAGGCGTCGGTCCGCCGCCGGCTCCGCTCGGCCCGCCGCCGCACCTGCTGGTACGCGCCGGTCAGCCCCATCGCCCGGCGTACCTCGATCAAGGTCTGGCGTACCTCCAGGCGGGTCCGCTCGGTGCCCTCGACGATCAGCCGGTCGACCAACCCCCGGTCGGCTTCGATCTCGGCCCGGCGCTGCCGGATCGGCGCCAGGAACCCTTCGAGCGCGGCCACGAGCCGTTCCTTGACCTCCACATCACCCACCTGCCCGGCCCGGTAACGCCGGGCCAGGTCGGCCACCTCGTCGCGGTCCGGATTGAAGACCTCGTGGTACGCGAACACCGGGTTGCCCTCCACCGTGCCCGGCACGTCGGCCCGTACCCGGTTGGGATCGGTGTACATGCCGAGCACCTTCCGACGCACGGTGGCGGCATCGTCGGAGAGCGCGATCGAGTTGCCCCGGCTCTTGCTCATCTTGGCCGCGCCGTCGGTGCCCACCAGGCTCGGTGTGTCCGCCGGGATCAGCTCGGGCACCGGGAAGACCGGCCCGTAGAGATGGTTGAACCGGCGCGCGATCTCCCGGGTCACCTCGACGTGCGCGGCGTTGTCCCGACCGACCGGGACAACCTCGCCCTTCACGCAGAGGATGTCCGCGGCCTGGAGCACCGGATAACCCAGCAGCCCGTACGGCATCTCCTCCTTGCCAGCGTCGCGGGCCATGTCCTTGAGCGACGGCACCCGTTCCAGCCGGGGGACGGTCACCAGGTTCTGTAGGAGGGTGTTGAGGTCGCCGACCTCCGGGATGGCCGACTGGAGGTAGAACGTGGCGCTCTCCGGGTCGACGCCGGCGGCCAGGATGTCGGTGACCATCTCCCGGGCGTTGCCGGAGACCTGGTCGATGTCCTCGCGGCGGTTGCGCGTGGTGAGCATGTGCAGGTCGGCGATGATGAAGAAGCTCTCGTAGCGTCGGTGCAGCCGCACCCGGTTGGCGATGCTGCCGACGTAGTGACCGAGATGAAGGCGGCCGGTGGGCCGGTCGCCGGTGAGCATTCGTGCGACGGACATGGTGGTGTGCCTCTCGTATCCGAGGTTGGGTGACGCGTGGGCGCGCGCCGAGTGGGGCCGATGTTCAGGCCCCCTCGGTCAGCGGGATCGGCTCAGCGAGCCGTCCGCCATCGCGCGCCGGCGCGGTATCGCAGACCACCGGCACGGAGGACGTTCAGAAGTTGCTCACGGCCGTCGCCGGAGCTGGTCGGGATCCTGGGCACCGCACCGAGCGGGAGGCCGTCGACCTTGTCGACCGCCTCCGACGCGCAGCTGCCCATCCGGACCACGGCCTCACATTACCCGCGGGACAGCCCCGTGCGGGGGAAGGTGACCGCCGGCGTAGTAGCTCCCGACGCGCTCCCGGTACTCCGGGTCGGCCGGATCCGCATCGAACGGCGGTGCGTCCTTGATCTGTTCCTTGGTCCGGTCGACGTGCACGACGCGTTCCAGATGATCCACCCGCTCGACAGTGCCGGCGGGCAGCAGCACCTTCTGGCCGAAGATCCAGGGCCCGGTGTCCACCACCAGGTAGCCGGCATCCGCCTCGTTGCTCGCCTCGTCGATGGTGCCGATCCGCCCGTCACTCGCCTGGACCTGGTAGCCCACCAGGTCCACCGGCGTGCCGGGGCCGGGAGCGTCCGGGCCGTCGTGCCCGCCGTCCTGGTCTTCGGGCGGGGTGACCGAGGGGGTGGTCTGCGTGTATCCGCCGGCCAGGGCGGACGGGTCACGCCAGGCCCAGGGATTGAAGATCGAGGGTTGCATGGGGCACCTCCGGGGGGACGGTCCTCAGCTGTCCTGTTTCGAAGTGCCCATCGCGCTGCCGTCGGAAACAGACCGGGCCGCCTCCCAGTGCGGGCATGTCTCTGCTGATAGGCCAGGTGAGCAGGTGCGCTGGCATACTCGGCTGCCATGGTGCTGTCGCGAGGTTGGGCTGTCTTCCTGATCGGGGTCGGGATCTGGACCTGGGTGATCTGGCCGAGGTTCGCGATCGCCATCTGGCAGGACCCGCGGTCCTGGGCGTCCGGCACTGTCGCCGACGGCGCCACCACCAGCTTCCTGTGGGTGCACGCGCTGCTGATCGCGGCCTCTCTCGCCATTGGCACGACGGTCGGTGTCCTCGGCATCCGCGCCTGGTTCGCCGCTCGTCGGCGGCAATCGGCCTGACCTCCCCGCCTCCCGGTGGCAGCGGCTGTCGCAGAACCGATCGGGCGTCAGTCCGAGCTCGGCGATCGGTCGACGACGCGAATGTGACGCGCGCCGCTGCCCGCGGATTTGACGATCAAACCCGCGGACGCGTAACTTTCTCTCTGTCAGCGCGAACGGGGCAAACGGGACGAAAGTCCTGAGGGCCCGGAACGAGCTGGCAACCGGGTCAAGCAGGGGTTCGCTCCTGCGGGACACGGTCCGGGCGGGGCTTGCCGGATCGGCCGCGAGGCGGATTTGGTGCGGCGAAGCCGACCGGGTAAGGTTCACGACCGGCAGGGCACCGGGCGAGACTGCGGGAAACCGCAGCGGCCGGTTCTGCCAAATCCGACGACCTGACGCAGCGGTCCGCTGCTGCGTGAGTGCGCCGGTGCCAACCCGTACGAAGCATGACAGACCGGGACACACGGTTTGACACGGCGAAGACGGTGAGGTAACGTAGTAAAAGTGCCCGGCGCGAGAGCGGCGGGGACACAGAACGAAAAGCCCCGGTTGGGGTTCCACTGAGGTGGGGCTTCTGGTCGGTGTGTGGTTGTTCTTTGAGAACTCAACAGGGTGCTTGTAAAGCCAGTGCCAATTATGATTTATACCCCGGACTGGTCAGTTTTTGCTGGCTGGTTGGGATTCCTTTGGCAACATTTGTTTGTTGTCAGGATGCTGTTCAACTAATTTTTTGTTGGAGAGTTTGATCCTGGCTCAGGACGAACGCTGGCGGCGTGCTTAACACATGCAAGTCGAGCGGAAAGGCCCTTCGGGGTACTCGAGCGGCGAACGGGTGAGTAACACGTGAGCAACCTGCCCCAAGCTTTGGGATAACCCTCGGAAACGGGGGCTAATACCGAATAGGACTTCCGGCCGCATGGCTGGGGGTGGAAAGTTTTTCGGCTTGGGATGGGCTCGCGGCCTATCAGCTTGTTGGTGGGGTGATGGCCTACCAAGGCGACGACGGGTAGCCGGCCTGAGAGGGCGACCGGCCACACTGGGACTGAGACACGGCCCAGACTCCTACGGGAGGCAGCAGTGGGGAATATTGCACAATGGGCGGAAGCCTGATGCAGCGACGCCGCGTGAGGGATGACGGCCTTCGGGTTGTAAACCTCTTTCAGCAGGGACGAAGCGAGAGTGACGGTACCTGCAGAAGAAGCACCGGCCAACTACGTGCCAGCAGCCGCGGTAAGACGTAGGGTGCGAGCGTTGTCCGGATTTATTGGGCGTAAAGAGCTCGTAGGCGGCTTGTCGCGTCGACCGTGAAAACTTGGGGCTCAACCCCAAGCCTGCGGTCGATACGGGCAGGCTAGAGTTCGGTAGGGGAGACTGGAATTCCTGGTGTAGCGGTGAAATGCGCAGATATCAGGAGGAACACCGGTGGCGAAGGCGGGTCTCTGGGCCGATACTGACGCTGAGGAGCGAAAGCGTGGGGAGCGAACAGGATTAGATACCCTGGTAGTCCACGCTGTAAACGTTGGGCGCTAGGTGTGGGGGACCTCTCCGGTTTCCTGTGCCGCAGCTAACGCATTAAGCGCCCCGCCTGGGGAGTACGGCCGCAAGGCTAAAACTCAAAGGAATTGACGGGGGCCCGCACAAGCGGCGGAGCATGCGGATTAATTCGATGCAACGCGAAGAACCTTACCTGGGTTTGACATGGCCGCAAAACTCACAGAGATGTGAGGTCCTTCGGGGGCGGTCACAGGTGGTGCATGGCTGTCGTCAGCTCGTGTCGTGAGATGTTGGGTTAAGTCCCGCAACGAGCGCAACCCTCGTTCGATGTTGCCAGCGCGTTATGGCGGGGACTCATCGAAGACTGCCGGGGTCAACTCGGAGGAAGGTGGGGATGACGTCAAGTCATCATGCCCCTTATGTCCAGGGCTTCACGCATGCTACAATGGCCGGTACAATGGGCTGCGATACCGCGAGGTGGAGCGAATCCCAAAAAGCCGGTCTCAGTTCGGATCGGGGTCTGCAACTCGACCCCGTGAAGTCGGAGTCGCTAGTAATCGCAGATCAGCAACGCTGCGGTGAATACGTTCCCGGGCCTTGTACACACCGCCCGTCACGTCACGAAAGTCGGCAACACCCGAAGCCGGTGGCCCAACCCCTTGTGGGAGGGAGCCGTCGAAGGTGGGGCTGGCGATTGGGACGAAGTCGTAACAAGGTAGCCGTACCGGAAGGTGCGGCTGGATCACCTCCTTTCTAAGGAGCACCTTCCGACGAAAGTCGGTAAGGAGCCCGCACTGCCCGACTGTGGTGGTGGGGTGCTCAGATGGCGGAGACACTGGCAAGTTTTTCCTCGGCAACGGCCGGGTTGCTTCTAGTACAGCTGCTTTCGGGTGGTGGGAACGAAGTCCCTGGTGCGGCTGAGAAGAGATGTGAGCACCCTGTTGGGTCCTGAAGGAACAACCATTGGTTGTTGTTTCAGAGACTTGGCCAGCCCTCCGGTGTGGGGGCTGGGAGTCTGCCAGGCATGGCCTGGCTCCACATACCGCTGGTCCTGAGGGGCTGGGTTTGGTGTGGGGCGGATCGGGTTGTGGGTTGGTCGTTTGTTGAGAATTGCACAGTGGACGCGAGCATCTTTGTGGTCAAGTTGTCAAGGGCGAACGGTGAATGCCTTGGCACCAGGAGCCGATGAAGGACGTGGGAGGCCGCGATAGGCCTGGGGGAGCTGTCAACCAAGCTGTGATCCCAGGGTGTCCGAATGGGGAAACCTGGCACCAGTCATGTGGTGTCACCCACACCTGAACACATAGGGTGTGTGGAGGGAACGCGGGGAAGTGAAACATCTCAGTACCCGTAGGAAGAGAAAACAATTTAGTGATTCCGTGAGTAGTGGCGAGCGAAAGCGGATCGAGGCTAAACCGGCTGCGTGTGATACCTGTCAGGGGTTGCGTGGTCGGGGTTGTGGGACCCTGCTGAACAAGCTGACACTTGTTCGAGAAGTTACAAAGTTAGTGGCTAGTCGAACAGTCTGGAATGGCTGACCGTAGACGGTGAAAGTCCGGTAGGTGAAAGTTGCTGACCTTCTGTGGGTGTTCCCGAGTAGCGGCGGACCCCTGAAATCTGCCGTGAATCTGCCAGGACCACCTGGTAAGCCTAAATACTTCCTGGTGACCGATAGCGGACAAGTACCGTGAGGGAATGGTGAAAAGTACCCCGGGAGGGGAGTGAAATAGTACCTGAAACCGTTCGCCTACAATCCGTCGGAGCCTTGCGGGGTGACGGCGTGCCTTTTGAAGAATGAGCCTGCGAGTTAGTGGCATGTGGCGAGGTTAACCCGTGTGGGGGAGCCGTAGCGAAAGCGAGTCTGAATAGGGCGATTCAGTCGCGTGTCCTAGACCCGAAGCGGAGTGATCTAGCCATGGGCAGGCTGAAGCGCGGGTAAGACCGCGTGGAGGGCCGAACCCACCAATGTTGAAAAATTGGGGGATGACCTGTGGTTAGGGGTGAAAGGCCAATCAAACTCCGTGATAGCTGGTTCTCCCCGAAATGCATTTAGGTGCAGCGTCGCGTGTTTCTTGCCGGAGGTAGAGCACTGGATGGTCTAGGGGGCCCACAAGCTTACCGAAATCAGCCAAACTCCGAATGCCGGTAAGTGAGAGCGCGGCAGTGAGACTGCGGGGGATAAGCTTCGTAGTCGAGAGGGAAACAGCCCAGATCACCAGCTAAGGCCCCTAAGCGTGTGCTAAGTGGAAAAGGATGTGGGGTCGCATAGACAACCAGGAGGTTGGCTTAGAAGCAGCCACCCTTTAAAGAGTGCGTAATAGCTCACTGGTCAAGTGGTTCCGCGCCGACAATGTAGCGGGGCTCAAGCACACCGCCGAAGCTGTGGCATTCACATTTTAACCTCGCTTGGACTTGATTCCTTGTGCAGGTGTGTGGATGGGTAGGGGAGCGTCGTGCCGCGAGTGAAGCAGCGGGGTGACCCAGTTGTGGACGCGGCACGAGTGAGAATGCAGGCATGAGTAGCGAAAGAAGGGTGAGAAACCCTTCCGCCGGATGACCAAGGGTTCCAGGGCCAGGCTAATCCGCCCTGGGTGAGTCGGGACCTAAGGCGAGGCCGAGAGGCGTAGTCGATGGACAACGGGTTGATATTCCCGTACCCGCGAAAGAGCGTCCCTGATGAACCTCGTTGTGCTAACCACCTGAACTGACTGATGTCTTCGGACGGATGTCGGGGAGGCTGGGAACCTGATGGGTAGTAGTCAAGCGATGGGGTGACGCAGGAAGGTAGCTGAGCCCGGCCGGTGGTTGTGCCGGGGTAAGCGTGTAGGCCGTGTTGTAGGCAAATCCGCAACACATTTAAGGCTGAGACGTGATGCCGAGCCGATTCAGGTGAAGTCAGTGATCCTATGCTGCCGAGAAAAGCCTCTAGCGAGTTCTTAGCGGCCCGTACCCCAAACCGACACAGGTGGTCAGGTAGAGAATACCGAGGCGATCGGGCGAACTGTGGTTAAGGAACTCGGCAAATTGCCCCCGTAACTTAGGGAGAAGGGGGGCCGGAGACGTGAAGCCCCGCGCGGGTGGAGCGTTGTATGGCCGCAGAGAGCAGGGGGAAGCGACTGTTTACTAAAAACACAGGTCCATGCGAAGAAGTAATTCGATGTATATGGACTGACGCCTGCCCGGTGCTGGAACGTTAAGGGGACCTGTTAGCTCTTCGGGGCGAAGCGGAGAACTTAAGCGCCAGTAAACGGCGGTGGTAACTATAACCATCCTAAGGTAGCGAAATTCCTTGTCGGGTAAGTTCCGACCTGCACGAATGGCGTAACGACTTCCCCACTGTCTCAACCACAGGCCCGGCGAAATTGCAGTACGAGTAAAGATGCTCGTTACGCGCGGCAGGACGGAAAGACCCCGGGACCTTTACTATAGCTTGACATTGGTACTCGAATTAGTTTGTGTAGGATAGGTGGGAGCCGGTGAAGTCCATACGCCAGTATGGGTGGAGGCAATCTTGAAATACCACTCTGGTTGATTTGGGTATCTAACTTCGGACCGTTATCCGGTTCAGGGACAGTGTCTGGTGGGTAGTTTAACTGGGGCGGTTGCCTCCTAAAAGGTAACGGAGGCGCCCAAAGGTTCCCTCAGCCTGGTTGGCAATCAGGTGTTGAGTGCAAGTACACAAGGGAGCTTGACTGTGAGACTGACAGGTCGAGCAGGGACGAAAGTCGGGACTAGTGATCCGGCACTTGCGAGTGGAAGCGGTGTCGCTCAACGGATAAAAGGTACCCCGGGGATAACAGGCTGATCTTCCCCAAGAGTCCATATCGACGGGATGGTTTGGCACCTCGATGTCGGCTCGTCGCATCCTGGGGCTGTAGCAGGTCCCAAGGGTTGGGCTGTTCGCCCATTAAAGCGGTACGCGAGCTGGGTTTAGAACGTCGTGAGACAGTTCGGTCCCTATCCGCCGTGCGCGTAGGATACTTGAGAAGGGCTGTCCCTAGTACGAGAGGACCGGGACGGACGAACCTCTGGTGTGCCAGTTGTCCTGCCAAGGGCACGGCTGGTTAGCTACGTTCGGAAGGGATAACCGCTGAAAGCATCTAAGCGGGAAGCCTGCTTCAAGATGAGGTATCCCACCCACCTTGGTGGGGTAAGGCCCCCAGCTAGACGACTGGGTTGATAGGCCGGAAATGTAAGCCCGGTAACGGGTTCAGTTGACCGGTACTAATAGGCCGAGGACTTGACTACTAAGCTGCTACGCGTCCACTGTGCAACTCTGAACAAGCGAACACCCGTGATTTTTGTGCCGGGGTTGTTTGACATGTTCATAGAGTTACGGCGGTCATGGCGGAGGGGAAACGCCCGGTTACATTCCGAACCCGGAAGCTAAGCCCTCCAGCGCCGATGGTACTGCACTCGTGAGGGTGTGGGAGAGTAGGACGCCGCCGGACAATCTTTCCAGAAAGGGTCACCCGTTATCGGGTGGCCCTTTCTGCGTTTCCCCAGAAAACCGTGGGATCCGCAGCCACTCGACAGCCCCATATCAGGAAGGCCGAGTCGATCACGGGATCAGATCACGCTGCCATGGTCGGCTGCGTGGCAGCGATCCTGGGGGGTCCTGTGGTGGCTGGCGTCCCGGGTGCGTCGGCGCGGTATCGGTGGTGAGGTCATGGGCCCGTTCGAGGAGATGTGGCATCCCGCCGCACACCGGTTCCGTGCCGAATCCGAGTGCAGGACGCACGGGTGGTGCCGATACCGCCGCAGGGTGGCCGGCGCCACGGCCAGGGCCGTGACGCCGGCACGTAAGACCTCAGAGCGGGTTAGACCTCAGCGGGTGAGACCCCAGAGGGGGTGAGACGTCCCGGTGAGACCTCGGAGCGGGTGAGACCTCAGGAGGGCTTCGGCCCGCAGACGTAGCGGGGCTCCGCGTCGTAGCGCCAGGTGAACTTCTCCCGCTTGACCACCGCGCCACCCTTCTTGATGACCCGGAAGGCGTCCTGGGTGAAGCCGTTGATGCCGTTGGTCGCGATGCACGAGGGGCCGGGCTCCAGGTGGATCAGCTTCGGCGTGGTGATGTTGCGACGCGGCCCGTACTCCGTCTTCACGCTGTCGTAGATCTTCGTGCTCCAGATCGACACCGTGATCGTGCTCGACGTGTACGAGGTGTCGATCAGAACGCCGTAATCGGTGTTGTTGCGGAACTTGAAGTCCAGGTCCGGCCAGAAGATCGTCGACTCGATGACCGCCGGGTACCTGTCGAACCAATACGAGTGCGGCTTGTGCTCGACGTCCTCCAAACCGGCGTAGTAGGTCGCGTTGAACAGCGTGGTGGTGAACTGTGAGGTGCCACCGCCGACGCCCGGCACCAGTTTGCCGTTCAGGATGACCGGGGCGTCCCGGTAGCCCTGTGCGTAACCGCGTTCGCCGGTGTGACCGTTCAGGGAGAACGTCTTTCCGGGCAGGACGACCGTGCCGTCCACGTCCTTGGCGATGGTGGCGATGTTCTGGCTACGCGAAGAGGCCAGACCACCGGTGAATCGGGTGGTGAAAGTGGACACTCGCTCCTTGATGCCCAGGCTGGTCAGCTTCTCCGCGGTCAACTCCGGCGGCGTCGGCTTCAGCTCGCCGGTCACCTCACGACCCTCCGACTTCGGCAGCACCGCCAGCAGCTCGGTGCCCAGGGTCGCCGTGTCCAGCTGCTGGCCGGAACGCCCTTCGGTGATGGTGGGACGGCCACCGGCGATGGTCACGGTGGCGTCCTTCGCTGGCACCTCGATGGCGTTCAGGTCATCGCCGAGCGCCGCCCGCAGCCGCTTGACGTCCACCGACGGCGTCAGTTTCCCGGTCTTGTCGGCGGTGAACCGCAGGCTCTTCGCGATGGCGGCGGGCGGGACCTTCACCGACCCCTTGTTGGTGCGCAGGGTGACCGGCGCGGCGACCGCCGGCTTCGCCAGCTCGGTGACCAGCTTGTCCAACTCCTCCGGAGTGGTCGCCGGGTGGCTCTCCACCAGGGGCACGGTGACCGGGGTTCCGGCCAGCCAGGCGGCGCGGACCACCTCGGCGGACCGCTGCGGATCCAGGGCCAACCCCGGTTTGGGCTGCACCACCTTCGGCGTGGTGCCCTGGTAGCTGATCGCCGGCATCGTCATGCCCTGGGCCTGGTCGCCGAGCACCTTGCGGAGCGCGTCGTCCAGCCGGCCCGCGTCGACGGTGACCACCGGGTCGACCGTGCGGGAGCCGACCAGCCGGCTGACCGGGTGCGCGTCGGCCTCAGCCGCTGCCGCGACGGTCGCCGGCACGTCGACGGCGAGCCCCACGTCGGCCGGGTTGATCTCGGCGGTGCGCCCGTCGACGGTGACCGTCAGCGGCTTGGCGAGGGCTGCCGCCCGCCGGTCCAGCTCCGCCCGCAACTCCCGGTCGGCGTCCGCGCGGCTCCGGCCGCCCAGCTCGGTGCCGAGCACGCTGGTGCCGCGGGGAACGTCACCGGCGTACGCCCAGGCGCCGGCACCCGCGACAGCGGCGAACACACCACCGGTGACGCCGGCGGCGAGCAGCATCCGCATCCGGCCGGGGCGGCGCGGGCCGCCCTCCGACTCGCCGGGGACGGGCGCCGGCCCGGCCGCCGGTCCGTCGTCCGGCCAGGTGACCGCGGTGACCTGCACGGTGGGCCGGTCGTCGGCGGGTGGACTCTTTTCGCCGTACAGCGTCACTGCAACCTCGATCGCCAGGGTGCTGCGGGAGTTTCCCCTCCCGGAGGCACCTACGGTAACGAATGCGCGGCCGTCCTTGGCGGCTACGCCCACCAGGCCCAGCTACCGCGTGTCTCCCGGCGTGTCGTGCTGGCCCCGGGGGCGCTGCCGGTGGCGAACCGCAGACGTGGCACGGTGGCCGGGTGGACACAGCGGAACGGGTGTTGGCGTACGGGGGCGGCTGGCTGGACCGGGCGGGCCCGTTGCGCACCGATCCGGCCCGGATGAGTGCGCTGCTCACCGAGCCGACCACGGTGGTTCTGCCCATGTGGCGGGACCGCTGTCTCGTGGACGGGGACGGGCCGGTCCGGCTCACCGCCGAGCGCGCGTCGCTCGTCCGGTCCGCCGCCGGTGAGACCGTCTTCCTGGGGCTCGACGGGGAGGTGGCCGTCTTCGCAGCTGACCTGTCCGGGCTTCCCGAGCGGGCTGCCGTCGAGATGGCCGGTGCGACGCGGTCCGTCGACGTACGGGCACTGGTCGGGCGCCTCCAGCCGGGCGACGCGGCCGTCCAGGCGTACGGCAGGGGGTTGCTGCACTGGCACCGGCAGCAGCGGTACTGCGGGACGTGCGGTGCGGCGGCCGTGGCCGGTGGCGGCGGGCACCTGCGGACCTGCACCGGCGGTGAGTGCGGGCGGACCCTGTTTCCTCGGATCGAACCGGCGATCATCGTGTTGATCGAGGCGCCCGGCCCACCGGGGCGGTGCCTGCTGGCCAGGCACGCGGGTGCGCCGGAGGACGCGTACTCGACGCTGGCCGGGTTCGTCGAGGTCGGCGAGAGCCTGGAGGATGCGGTCCGTCGGGAGATGGCCGAGGAGGCGGGCGTGACCGTCACCGACGTGACCTACCAGGGGTCGCAGGCCTGGCCGTTCCCCGCCGGCCTGATGGTGGGCTTCCGGGCCACCGCCACGTCCGAGGAGGTACGCGTCGACGGCGAGGAGTTGCTGGAGGCGCGTTGGTTCACCAGGGCTGAGCTGCGGGACCGGATGGCCTCCGGCCGGAGCCTCGGTCGGGTGGACGCGATCGACCACCGCCTCCTGGAGGACTGGTTGGCTGCGGGATCCTGACTGGTCGGGTGGACGCTACTCGGCAGTAAGTGCCTCTGTTCAGGAAAGTCGCTGACCCGTACCCTTTGCGCTCATGCCGTCTTCGACCGGTCTGCTGACCGCAGTGAGTTCGCGCCTGGCGTCACTGCTACCCGATCGGGCGGTGGCAGGGGCCATCCGCGCGGTCTACCCGCGGGTGGAACCTGAGCTCGCGCACCTGGCCGAGTTCATGCCGAAGGGCGGCACCGCGCTCGACGTCGGCGCCTGGTACGGGCCCTGGACTCGGCGCATGCGCAGGTTGGCCGACCACGTCGTCGCCTTCGAGCCCAACGAGGAGCTCGCGCGAAGCATCGCCCGCGCCTTTCCCGAGGTGCGGGTCATCCGCGCGGTGGCGTCCGACCACGAGGGAAGCGCCGAGCTGTTCCTGCCGGAGAGCGGCCCCGCGGTGGGCACGTCGTCGCTCGAGTACGGTGCCGGTCGTTCGGTGATCGTTCCTCGGGTGACGATCGATGGCCTCGGCCTCGACGACGTGCGGTTCTTGAAAATCGATGTCGAGGGGCACGAGCTGCCGACGTTGCGCGGCGCGGCCGCGACGATTCACCGGGACGGCCCGGTGCTGCTGGTGGAGGTCGAGGAGCGGGTCCAACCAGTTGCCCCGATCATCGACCTGCTGACCGGGTGGGGCTACCGCGGCTATGTGCTGCCGGAGCGGGAATGGCTGCCGCTCGCTGACTTCGACATCCGCGGCCATCAGCGCGAGGCGTTGGCGCGGGTACACCAGAGCTTCGTGCGACGGGTCGTGTTCCCTCGGCCGCGATACGTCAATTCGGTCCTGTTCCGGCGGGAGGTCAGCTGACCCTGCCGGCCAGGTCCGGAGGGCCGACGGGTAGCGGCGCCGGGCCGGCCGACGGGCTGCGCCGCGGCGCCGTGACGCGAACGACGATCGCGAGGGCGAGCGCGGCGGCCGCAGCGGTGGCGGTGGCGGTCCACATGATGCCGGCGAAGGTGTGCGGTGCCACGAAGACCGCCACGAACACGAGCCCGCCGGCCGCCACCCAGAGCGGCACCGAGGGCCAGCGCGCGCCGCTCGCGATCTGCGCGTTGATCAGCACGAAGGCCAGCGCGTAGAACGCGCCGGTGGCGGCGAAGAACGGCGCGTACCTGCCGAGGGCTGCGTAGTCCTGCCCACCAGCGAGCCGGAAGGCGAGACCGCCGGCCAGCGCGGAGCCGATGACGAGTGCGGCACCGCACGCCCCGACGACGGCCCAGGCGGCCCGCCGTGTCCTGCCGTCCTGGCGGGCCATCCGGGGAAGGGCCAGCACGGTGACCACCTGCGGCGCCCAGAGCGCCCCCTTGGTGAGCACGGTCCCGACCGAATAGGCGCCGGACTCCTCCGGCGTCAGCAGCTGCCGGGCCAGGATGAGGTCGGCGTACGACGCGACCAGCATCGCCAGGGTGGCGCTGCTGGCCGTGACGACCTGCCTCAGCCCCAGCGTCGACCCGCCTGCCGCGCGTCCCTCAGCGGGCGGAGTGTCGGTCATCGGGGCTGCTGGCCCGGCGACCAGTCGCACGATCGGCAGAGCGACGTAACAGCAGACGAGACCGGTCAGCAGTGAGCCGACCAGACCGGCGCCGAGGGCGAGCCCGCCGATCACACCGCCGTAGCGCCCGATGGCCAGCACACCCATGCCCAGCGCCAGACGCAGGAACCGCTGGTCGCCCTGCAACTCGCCGAGCCACCGGGCGGCCAGGACGACGGGCAGCGTCATGCCCACCAACAGGGCCACCACCTCGACCGGCAGGTGCAGGCTTGTGACGATCAGGGGAATGGCCGCGATCAGAACGCCCGCCGTGACAGCCGCCGTGCTCATGGTGACGCGTGCGGTGGGCGCGTGTGGATGCCGTGCCCGATGCACGGCGACGGCGGTCTGGAGACCCGCGCCAGCGACGCCGGCAATGGCCACGAGAGCCTGCACAGTCGCCATCGCTCCGAGGTCGGCGGCGGTGAGGTGGCGGGCACCGAGCATGGGCACCAGATAGGCCAGCCCGTTGGTCAGGGTCGCCGCGACCATCACGGCGCCGCCGGTGATCGCCATCCGGCCGGCGTCGGAAACCGGTGCGGTCGTCCCTCTCATACCGGCCGTCTGACTCCACTTCTCCCCGCCACGGTGTACGCGACAGGGTGGGCAACCTGCGGGCGCCCACAGGTTACAGAGAGAAGCGAGGTGGTGTGGGCCGGGTGCTGGGCCGTCCAGCCGCTCGACCTGCGCCCGCAGACGGGCTAACGTCTCCCCGCGCCATCGGGTCGGGCGGCACCTCACGATGCACGACGTCCCGGCGTCGCCAGCACACCGTCCCGTCCTGGCCCACATTAGGAGCCACGCGTGAAGCTCCCCGGTGCCCACCGTGCCAACCTGGCGCGATCGGTGCGCCTGTTCCGTGCGTTCCGCATGGAGCAGACCGACCCCGACTTCTTCTACGGCCTGCTCGCGCAGGACACCGTCGACCAACTCCAGACATACGCCGACCTGGGGGGTGCCGTCGTCCTGGACGTCGGAGGGGGCGCCGGCTACTTCGCCGAGGCCCTCACCCGGGCCGGGGCGCGGATCGTCTGCGTGGACTGCGACGCGGGCGAGATGTCCGCGCGAGGTGAAGTGGTGCCCGGCGGTGTGATGGGTAGTGCGCTCGACATGCCCGTTCGTTCCGGTGCGGTCGACGTCTGCTTCTCCTCCAACGTGCTGGAACACGTGCCGCAGCCGTACGTCATGGCCGACGAGATGCTCCGGGTGACCCGGTCCGGCGGCACGATCTTCCTGTCCTTCACCAACTGGCTGTCGCCCTGGGGTGGTCACGAGACGTCGCCCTGGCACTACCTGGGCGGCCACCGTGCAGCGCGGAGGTATGAGCGCAGGCAGGGCCGGCGGCCGAAGAACGTCTTCGGCGAGAGCATGTACGCCGTCTCGGTCGGCGAAATGCTCCGCTGGGCTCGGCAACAGACCGAGGCGGAGATCGTCGACATCCTGCCGCGCTACCTGCCGACGTGGGCCAAGGGAGTGGTCCGGGTGCCTGGCGTACGCGAGGTCCTCACCTGGAACCTGGTCCTTGTCCTCCGTAAGCGCTGACCGGCTCGGTCGACTGCGTCTCCACGTCGCCGCCGCCGTCACCGCGCTCCTGGTGCTGGCGCCGCTGGGCCGACCGGGCTACGTGCTGCGCTACGACATGGTCTTCGTCCCCCGGCAGCCACTGCGGTGGGATCTGTTCGCCTCGGGTGACGCGCTACCGCGTGCCGTGCCGCAGGACGCGGTGGTGTCCCTGCTCAGCCTGGCGGTGCCCGGATGGCTGCTGCAGCGGATCGTGCTCGTCGCGATCATCTGGTTCGCCGTGGTGGGCGCGGGTCGCCTGGTGCCGGCCCGACGTGAGCTGACCCGCCTCGTCGCGGCCATCGGGTACGCCTGGACGCCGTTCCTGGCCGAACGACTGCTGCTGGGGCAGTGGGGTCTGCTGCTGACGTACGCGGCGCTGCCCTGGCTGGTCCGGGCCTTGATCGGGCTGCGCGAAGGCCGACCGGGGGCGTTGCCACGGCTGATCGTGGCGGCTGCCGCCGCGGCGATCACTCCCACCGGAGGCCTGTTGGCCCTGACGACGGTGTCCGTCCTTCTGCTGGGCCGGGGTGGCCCGGGCAGGCGGGCATGCGGTGCGGCGATCGGTGCCGTTGCCGCGCTCAACCTGCCGTGGCTGGTCGCGGCCATGGTGACCACCGCTGGTGGCCGTTCAGATGCCGACGGTGTGGCGGCTTTCGCCGCTCGCGGTGAGAACTGGGCCGGTCCCCTCGTCTCGCTCGCCGGCACGGGTGGGATCTGGAACTCGCTGACGACCCCGGCCAGTCGGGGCGCGCTGCTCGTGCCGGTGG
The DNA here is from genome assembly GCF_057766525.1 of Micromonospora sp. MGP-C2. Lineage (NCBI taxonomy): Bacteria > Bacillati > Actinomycetota > Actinomycetes > Micromonosporales > Micromonosporaceae > Micromonospora > Micromonospora sp. MGP-C2. The sequence continues at coordinate 4,049,035 of NZ_JBYMEN010000002.1, read as the reverse complement.
TCACGGCCGGGCTGCTCGTCCTCGCCGCCCTCGGCTTTCCGGTGCTGCGCGACCGCTGGCCGGCGGGTGTGGCGGCGCGGCTGGGCGTGCTGTCGATCGGCGCGTTCGTGGGTGCCGCCACCGCGACACTGCCCGGCGGAGCGGCTGCACTGCGCTGGCTGGTGGCCGAGGTGCCCGGAGCTGGCCTGCTACGCGACGGTCAGAAGCTCCTCATCCCGTACGTGCTCTGCCTGGTGCTCTGCGCCGCGCTCGGCGGGGAACGAACGGCAGCACGCCTCGGGCAGCCCGCAGACCGCCTGGCGCTGATCGGCCTGGTGCTGCTGCCGGTGGCGGTCCTCCCGGATCTGGCGTACGGGGTCGCCGGCCGGTTGCAGCCGGTCCGGTACCCGCAGGAGTGGGGGGTCGTCGCGCGGGCGGTCGCCCAGGAGCCCGGGCCGGCCCTCTCGTTGCCGATGAGCATGTACCGGTCGTACGGGTGGAACCACGGCACGGTGGTGATCGATCCGTTGGCGCGCTACCTCCCGGTGGAGGTGGTCACGGACGACACCCTTCTCGTCGGTGACCGGGCGGTGGATGGGGAGAGCAGCCGGGTGGCGCATCTCCGTGCGGCGATCACCGAAGGCCGCTCGCTGGCGGGTAGCGACCTGCGGTGGGTCGTGGTGCAGCACCGCTCGGGGGGCACGGTCCCGCCGCAGGTGCTGGAAGGGCTCCAGGTCGTCCACAGTGGTTCGGAGCTGACGCTCTACCGGAACCCGACGGTGTCACCGCCCGGCGTGGAGCAGCCGGCCGGGTGGCCCCTGATCCTGAGCCTCGGGTGCGCTCTGGCAATGCTCCTGTTCGCGATTCTGAGCCTGTCGCGCCGTCCTACCGCGTGGTAACGTGCCGCCACGTATGTCGATGGAGGAGGGGTCCTGATGCCGAAACCGCTTACCTTGATGCTGGCCGCAGTGGTCGGTGCGGTGCTGGCGGTGGTGGCGCTGGGTGCCATGACGCAGCAGCTCGTCGTGTCGTCGGGCACCGCCGCGAGCACCTCCGACGACACCGGCGACCCGCAGCACTACGGCGTCCGGTAGCCGGCCGCCGGCCTTGGCCCGTCGTCGGTAACGGCCCGGACAAGGTCGGCGAAACGGTTCCCCGATGCCGACCAGGTAAAGCCGGCGGCGTGCGACTGTGCCGCCTTTCCCATGTCATGACGGAAAACGTCGTCGGCCAGAAGACTCCGCACCTGGGCGACGAAGTCAGCCGTGTCATGGGCGAGTAGGCCTGTTTCCCCGGCGACGATTGCCTCAGTGACGCCTCCGGCGTCACGAAACGCCACGGTCGGTGTGCAAACTGCTCCCGCCTCGACGATCGTCAGGCCCCATCCCTCTTTCAGGGAGGGGGTCAGGGCGACCCATGCCGAGCAGAGCAATTCGTGCTTCTCCGACTCTGACACGAAGCCGGCGAAATGCACCCGATCGCTGATGCCCAACGTGTCCACCAGGTTGCGCAGTTGCGTTTCCCACCAGCCCTGCCCCGCGACGGTCAGCCGCAGGGTCGGAAATTCCGCGGCGAGTTGAGCCACCGTCTCCAGGGCGATCTCCACTCGTTTGTGGGGAACGAGCCGGCACAGCACCAGGAGCGAGGGATACGGGGTGCGAGGGGCGGTGTCGGGTGTCAATTCGGGCGTCCCGTTGTACACCACAGTGACGCGACCCGGGTCGACGCCGAGCAATGCCAGTTCGTCGCGGGTCGCCGCCGAGACGGTGACGTAGCGGCACCGCCGGTAGATGCGCGGCGCGAAGCTCGACTCGATCCACCAACCGATGCGGGCACCGAAGGCGCCGAGGACCACCGGCCACTGCTCACGGTGGACGTGGTGCACGAGGATGACGATCGTGCACCGTGCCCACAGCGGGGAGAGGAAGGGCAGTCCGTTGCACACGTCGACGATCAGATCGGGGCGCCCGAGCGATCGCGCCCGCAGTGGGCCGAACCCTGCCAGCCCGGCGAGATAGAGCAGGGCGGCCCGCAGGTAGACGGTGTGCCGACCGCCCCGACGAAGGACCCGTAAACCGGACTCCGTCGTCTCATCGCGGGGTGCGCCCGGATGGCTGGCGCACAATAGCGTGGCCCGGTGGCCGTGCGCTATCAACTCTTCGGCGATGCGCTCGACGTAGACCTCCGAGCCTCCGCCTTCCGGATTGCGCGTGTCACGCCAGTTGAGGAACAGTACGTGCCGTTCAGGGCCGTCGAGGGTGTGCACCCGCTGCTCCTACTGCCGAGTAGTGTTCGCGATCGCGCCACCCTAAGGCGCTCGTGTCCGAACCCGCAATGGGTCGACGCGTCGGCCCGATGTGCGCCAGGCGGCCAGCAGCAGACGGGAGAGGCGAAATGCGCGAGGCATCGCAACCGGCGGAAGGCTCGACGCCGGACGGCGCTTCCTCGGCGGTATGGCGGTTGCGGGCAGCATGCGTCTGCGTCGCACTGACGGCGTTGGCGTTCCTTCAGGAACCCGGCAAGATCGTGATGGACACGAAGATAGATCTTGCGACAAATCCCGTCGGATGGCTCGAACGCTCATTGCACGTCTGGAATCCAGCGGGGACGTTCGGTCAACTGCAGAACCAGTCGTACGGCTATCTATGGCCGATGGGGCCATTTTTCGCTGCCGGCGATGCCCTGGCTGTGCCCGCGTGGGTGGTGCAACGTCTCTGGTGGGCGCTGCTGATGTGCGTCGCCTTCGTCGGAGTCATGAAACTGGCCGAACGGCTGGCCATCGGCACGCCAGCCGCGCGGATCATCGCGGGCGTCGCGTTCGCGCTCTCCCCCCGGATCATCACCGAACTCGGCCCGATCTCAGTCGAGGCATGGCCCAGCGCCATCGCCCCCTGGGTGCTCGTACCCCTGATCGGGCTGGCCCACGGCGCCTCGCTGCGCCGTGCCGTCGCCTGGTCCGCACTGGCCGTGGCCTGCGCCGGGGGCGTCAACGCCACGGCCGTGCTCGCGGTCGTACCGTTGGCGGTCCTGTGGTTGGCGACCCTGCGGCCGATGCGGCGTCGCCTCGTCGCGCTCGGCGCGTGGGGCTTGGCGGTGGGCGCCGCGACCGCCTGGTGGTTGGTGCCGTTGCTGGTGCTCGGCCGCTACAGCCCGCCGTTCCTCGACTACATCGAAACGGCCCCCGTGACCACCAGGGTGACCGACCTGGTGACGACGATGCGCGGGACGTCGCACTGGCTCGCCTTCGGCCGGTCCTGGGGTGCCGGCGCCCAGCTGGCGCTCGACGGCCCACTGATCATCGCCACCATCGTGATAGCCGGTCTCGGCCTCGCCGGCCTGGCCCGGAGCGGGATGCCGCACCGGCGCTTCCTCATCACCGGCCTGCTCGTCGGCGTCGCCCTGGTCGGAATGGGACACGTCGCCGCCGTGGACGGCCTCTTCGCCGAGTCGCAACGGTCCTTCCTCGACCGCGCGGGCTCACCGCTGCGCAACGTGCACAAGTTCGACGTGGTGGTGCGGCTGCCACTGATCCTCGGCCTGGCCCACCTGCTCGGCGTGCTTGCCCGCACCGCCGCGGTGGCCGGCCGGCGATGGCACGCGGCGCAGAAGCGGGCCATCGTGGTGAAGGTCGTGGCGTTGACGGGGATCGCCGCCATCGCGAGCCCAGCCCTCGCCGGTCAGCTGCCGATCAAGGGCAGTTTCGAGAGCGTGCCAGGCTACTGGCAGGCCGCCGGCAGCTGGCTGGACGACAACCTCGGGCACGACCGCGTGCTTGTGGCCCCGGCCGCCCGCTTTCCGAACTACAAGTGGGGCAGCCCGGCCGACGAGATGACCCAGCCGCTGCTGAAGAGCTCATGGGCGGTGCGCAACTCGATCCCGCTCACCCCGCCGACGACGATCCGACTCCTCGACGCCGTCGAATCGGTGCTGAGCACCGGCGCTGGCTCGGACGGTCTTGCCGATCTACTCTCCCGGTCCGGCGTGCGGTACGTCCTGCTCCGATCGGACCTCGACTACGGGGCGTCCCGGGCCGCCCGTCCGGTGCAGGTCCGGCAGGCCATCGACCGATCCCCCGGGCTGCGGCGGGTCGCCGCGTTCGGCCCGATGACCGGCGGAGGTCAGGCCTTCGGCGGGTATCGGGACCAGGGCCTGGACGTGCCGACCCGCGCACTGGAGGTGTACGAGGTCCAGCAGGTCGTGCAGCCCGTGGTCGCGTACGACGCGAGCGCGATCTCGACGGTGGTCGGCGGACCGGAGTCGCTGCTGGACATCGCCGCGGCGCGCAGGCTCGACGCCGCACCCACGGTGCTCGCCGGTGATCTGCCGACCGGTCAGGCTCTGGGGCCGGTGCTGCTGACCGACGGGATGCGCCGTCGGGAGGTGGCCTTCGGCCTCCTGCACGACAACGCGTCGGCCACCACCGAAGCCGACCAGCGTTCCCTGCTCAGCGGAGTCGCGCGCGACTACCTGCCGGTGTGGGGAGACGAGTACGCCACTGTGGCGCGGTACGTCGGAATCAGCGGGGTCACCGCATCCAGTTCCTGGTCACAGACGCACCCACTGACCGGATCCCGCCCAGCTCACCTGCCGTACGCGGCGATCGACGGCGACCCGTCCACCTCGTGGCGCACCGCCCCCAGCGCCCCCACCCGACAGTGGCTGGAGGTCGAACTCGCCGAGCCCCGGAAGATCTCGGAGGTGCGGCTGCGTTTCGACACGGAGGCGGACGCGTTGCCCACGAAGGTGACCGTACGCAGCGGCCCTGAGCAGGTCACCGTCGACTCGTTCGACCCGACGGTGAGCGTGCGGCTACCCGGCGTGCATTCCAGCAACCGGATCAGGGTCACCATCGAAGAGGCGTGGTCGATCCGGACCGGGCAGGGTCGGGTCGGCATCGCGGAGTTGGAGATTCCCGGTCTTGAGGCCGCGCGGACCCTGGTCACGCCGCAGAGCCCCGCCACCGAGCAACCCGCGACGGTGGTGCTCACCTCGTCGCCGATGGTCGACTCCTGCTTCTTCGTCGACGACGTGCCGCGCTGCGCATCGGGCGTGGGGCGGGCTTCGGAGGACGGCGGTCAGCTCGACCGGACCGTGGTCCTGCCTGCCGGTGCCTCGTACACGCCGGCGATCTGGGCGCGACCGAAGGCCGGCCCGCAGCTCAGTGCCCTGCTCGACGCGGAAGTGGGCAAGTCGTGGCCGCTGACCCTGCCGCCACGGGCCACCGCCTCGTCCAGCGCGGTGCCCGACCCGGTGGCCCGACCAGGCGCGGTCCTCGACGGTGATCCCGCGACGGCCTGGCTGCCGGCGAGCGAGGACGAGGGGCCGTGGTTGAAACTCAACTGGCTCACCACCCGCACGATCACCGGCCTGCGGTTGTCCTCGGCGGATTCGGTGGCCCGCGCGCGTCCGTGGCGGGTCACCGTCATCGGCGACGGCGGCGTGCGCTCGGGCACTGTCGGCAAGGACGGACTGCTCCGGTTCGACCGGCCGTTGCGCACCGACGAGATAACGATCCTCTTCCGTACGAACACCTCGGTGAAGAGTTTCGACCCGTACAAGGGCAGGTCGGAGCGGTTGCCGCTGGGTATCGGCGAGGTGAGCACCCTGCCCGCCGGCCGATCGATCTCGGTGAACCTCGATGAGCGTGTCACGCTGCCGTGCGGCAGCGGACCAACGATCCAGGTCGCCGACAGGCAGATGCGGACAGCCGTCACGGCAAGCCGCCGGGAGCTGCTGGAACTGAGGGAGGTACGGGCCACGGCGTGTGGCGAGAAGGTGTCGAAGCCACTGGAGTTGCCGGCCGGTGAGCTGCGGGTGGTGGCGACCGGCAGTGATCTGACCACGCCGACGAGGCTCGTTCTGGACCCGGCTGGCCGTACCGGGCCGATCGCCACACCGAGCCCCGTACGCATCGACCACTGGTCGGCGTCGGAGCGGCGGCTGCACGTGGCGCCGAACCCGGGTGGGACCGTCCTCGCGGTGCGGGAGAACGAGAACCCTGGTTGGCAGGCAACCGTGGCGGGGCAGAAGCTGTCACCCATCGTGCTCGACGGATGGCAGCAGGGCTGGTTGCTGCCGCCCAACGTGGGCGGGGACCTCGTACTCCGCTTCACGCCGGACCGCACCTACCGGGTCGGCCTGGTGGCTGGCGCGGCGCTGCTCGGGATCGTGCTGCTGCTCGCGGTGCTGCCGTCCCGCCGCCCGCCGAAGCCGCTCGCGGTTGCTCCTGGACGGCGCCGGCGAGGGTGGTTGCTGCCCGCCGTCGTCGGTGCTGTGGCACTGCTGAGCGTCGGCGGTGTCTGGGCGGTCCTGCTGGCGACCGTCGGAGTGGCCGCGCTGGTCGCCCCCGGGTTGGTCGCGCCGCACCTGCACCGCAGTGAGCTGCGTAGGCTCCGTCGGATCAGCCGACTGGTGGCATGGCTGCTCCCGGTCGCCTGCTTCGGTGCGGCGGGGTGGATCTCGCTCGTCGATCCCCTCCCGCACACGTCCGCAGCGCCTCAGCTGGCGGCGCTGGCCGCCGTCACCGCTCTCTGGTGCTCGGTCGCCCTGCCGGCGCGGCGCTTCACGGTCGTCGATCCCCAGCGCAGCACCGGTCGCTCGACGACGTAGTAGCTGACCATCGCGAGCACGATCGCACCGCCGAGGGTCAGCGCGTAGATCCGCAGCGGGTTGCCGGTGAAGTACGCGCGGCCCTCGACGCGGTAGATCATTTCGAGCACCAGTGGGTGCCAGAGGAACATTCCGTAGGAGAGCGTGCCGAGCCAGCGGATCGGCGCGCTACCGAGGGCCAGCGACATCAGCGTGGTCGGGCCGAACACGAGGGGAATCATGACCATTACCGCGACACCGGCGTAGAGCCCGAGCTGCGCGGCGAACTGCCCGGCCGTCGGGGCGGCAACACCCCTCGGCCCGGTGACCGAGGTGCTGGCCACGGCGAGCAACCCGATCGCGATGCCCCAACAGGCCAGTGGCGCCGAGCCGAGCTGGTCGAAGACATGCCACGAGCGGGGCGCCGTCGACGTCCGGATGGCCACATGGATCGTGGCGAGCACGATGCCCGCGGCGAACCACAACCCGTACGACGGGAACCACATGATGTGCAGGCCGGTGTCCAGGAGGCCCATTCCCATCGCGGCGATCCAGCCCACCGTGATCACCAGGCCGAGGCCCGCCAGCGCCACCGTCCGGACCGGCCTCCACCGCCTCCCCACGAGTGCGACCGCCACCAACGGCAGCAGCAGGTAGAGGACCACCTCGGTGGCCAGGCTCCAGGTCTGACCCAGACCGGGCCTGATCTGTCCGCGCTCGTAGATCTGGGTGAAGGTGAGGTGCCGCAGCCAGTCGCCCAGCGGAGCGACGCCCCGCTCCGGAATCACGGTGAGGCAGACGATGACCGCGAGCCAGTAGGCCGGCAGGATCCGTAGCGCGCGCTTCCAGTAGAAGCGTCGGACGCCCGGCATCGCCGAACCGGTGGCGACCGCGCGCGCCCAGGGGCGAAAAAGCAGGAAGCCCGAGAGGACGAAGAAGAGCGCGACCGCGAAATCCATCGCGGCGATCCAGCCGCCCCAGGTTTCCCTGGTGGTGACGCCAGTGATGAATCCGACGTGTTGGGCAATCACCGCAGCCGCACCGATTACTCGCACCCCGTCGAGGGCAGGCAGACGCGGAAGCGCAGGGGCGGAAGGGGCAGTGAACATCAAGCTTCCCGGGGGTCGCGGAGAGAGGTGACTGGAGAGTAACGTGCCGCCATGCCAGAGGCGTCCGCTCGTGACGTCGATGTCTTCAGCGCTTGGCTGGCTGGTGCCTTTTCGCCCTTGTCATCGAAGGAGGAGCAGTGAAGAGGATTGTCGGCGCCGCGCTTTTTGGCCTTGGCGTCCTGCTGGTCGTCGCCGCAGTGGGGCTGCCACTGTACGTCGCACCCCTGGTCAGTCAGCTGCCGTACGACCTTGAGCGGTCAGAGTCCGTGGCCGAGTCAGCGAACGCCGAGTTCCTTCAGATCAAGGCGGGCGCGGCGAATGTCGAGCGGGGTGCGCTCCGGTCGACTGTGGAAGTGGTCCCGCTGCCGAAGGTCACCGATGAGAAGATGACCGGTGACCTTGAGGGCAAGGCCGTCGTCTGGGACGTGTTCCAGTCCGTGAGGCGCGTCGACAACAACGAGATCATCAGCGAGTACAGCACCGAGCTCGCCATTGACCGCGTCAGCGGGGCCGCCGCCAAGTGGGATCCTGCCTGGCTCGATGACGGAACTGACCAACCCGCGAACTACTCGGGCCAGGTCTACAAGTTCCCGTTCGGCACCGAGAAGAAGGATTACCCGGTCTACGACCGTGAGATTCGTAAGACGGTCCCGGCCCAGTTCAAAGAGGTCGCCGAGGTGCGTGGCGTCGAGGCCTACCGCTTCGAGCAGACGGTTCCCGAGGCCCAGCTGGTGCTGGCCGAGAGCAGCCTGAAGCTGCTGTTGGCGCGCTTCGCCCCCGAGGCCACGACCGCCCGGATCATGTACACCAACACGCGTACGTTCTGGGTGGAACCCGTCACCGGCGCTTACGTGGATCTCCGCGACCAGCCGCGGAAGGTGCTGGTGCCGGACGTGGGCACGCCGACGGTGCTGCTGAACGCCGACTTCCGCTACAACGAGGCGACCGTGATCGCCAGTGCTGATCGCGCTGCGGACAACGCCCGGTCCATCCAGCTCGTACGACTGTGGGGGCCGATCGCTCTCGGAGTGCTCGGTCTGCTGCTGATCGCCGGCGGCATTCTGTTGGCGATGCGCGACTCCGGCAAGCGTGCCGTCACCGAGCCGACCGAGGAAGAGCGGGCCGGCAGCCACCGAGCCGAGAAGGATGGCAAGGTCGCGGCTTCCGACGGGTCGGATGCGCCGGCGCCTGACGCGCCGTCCGCAGAATCCGTCGAACGGACGGTGCCCGATCAGCGGTCACCGGCTGAGCGCACGGCGCCGCTCTGAGCCTTGAGATGCCAAGTTCGGTGGGTCCGGTTCGCCGGGCCCACCGAACTGCGTTTCAGCGCTTGACGGCCAGAACCACGAGGATCGAGGCGAGAGAGGGTCGGCGGCACATGGCAGCGTCGAACCAGGCGATGCTCGACGGGACCCCGTGAAACCCCGCGCCCCGCAGAGTGACCGGTTCGAAACCCTCGTTGCGGAGCAGGTCGAGTAGCGCGGTGCGGTTGAAGAGGCGCAGATGCCCGACCGGCATGGTGTCGGTCTTGAGGCGGCGCAGTGCCCCGGCGCCGACCTCGGTCGACCGCGTGGAGGTCTCGTAGAAGATCGGCTGGACGCCGGCCAGGAAGAGCGCCCTGTTGTACCAGGCCTGCAGGTTGGGCGTGGTGAGGACGAGGTGGCCGCCCGGCCGGAGCACGCGTGCGCACTCCTCGAGCAGGTGGTCCGGGTCGTACAGATGCTCCAGCACCTCGCCGGCATGCACCAGGTCGATCGAGGCGCTGGGCAGAGGCAGGCCGTCGGCCAGGTCGCACCGGTGGAACTCGTACGGCAGGGCGGCCGCCCGCGCGAGTTGGTGCTCCGAGTAGTCGACCCCGATCCAGCGGATGTTCCGCTCGGGGGCAGTGGACGCAAGGTGGGCCAGGAAGGTGCCGTCGCCGCATCCGACGTCGAGGACGGTGGCCGGTGCGGCCGGTGCTGCCGGGTCGGCGGACAGCGCGGAGAAGATCAGGTCGGTTGCGACGTGCTGGCGCTGCCGCAACGGGGGTGATTGGCTGCCCCAGCCCTGGGGGCCGTAGTAATCGATCAGCGGCACGCCGCAGAGCATAGCCATCGAGCAGCCCCTGAGGGAGGGGCACGCGACGCGGATTCGCGTTTGGCGATGCCACCTACTTTACATTCGTTACCTGATTGTAATCCATCGATGCGTTAGTGACTTTCCGTCGCCTGGGCGAGGGAAAAGTCGGTTTTGATGCTGACTCGTCGCCTCCAGCGCCCTCATCAATGCACACACCGTGACGGGGTGCCGCCGCTGCCGGGGTCACCCGTTACTGCCGGGTAAGCGGGGGGTTGTGAGCTGCGCCTCAGCGGGTGCACCATCAAGCGCGATGGTTACCAGTCGGTAACAGATGTCGGGCGGTGGGCCGCCAGTTCGGGACCGGCCAGCCGCACGCATCCACTCAAGGAGGAAACCGTGCAGGATCGGTCAAGCAGTCAGGGTCGTGTCCGGTGGCGGCGGTTCGCCGCCATGATGTTGCCGGCCACGGCCGCCGCCGGCGCCATCCTGTTTGGAATGTCGACCGGCGCCATCGCCTCCGACATCACGGTCTCCGGACAGACGTTCAAGATCGGCGCCGAGCGCCTCGAGGGCGACGGTTTCAAGCAGTACGGCGGCATCGTCCGGGAGAGCGGCAAGGACGGAAAGGCCGGCCAGGTCCACCCGGTCGCGCTCTCCGAGATCAGCAGTGCCGAGCTGTACAGCCTCTGCCAGTCCGTCCGCGCGGACCTGCCGGGCCTGCCGGTGGTGCTCACCATCAACGCCGGTGAGGGCAAGGAACCCGCCCGCGCCAAGGACCTGCTGATCGCGATGGACACGTTGAACGGCAACGCGACCTTCACCAACATCAAGATCGGTCGGGACGCCACCGACCTGAACCCGACGGCGCAGGCCGGCTCGTTCGGCCAGAACTCCGACCACGTCACCATCACCAACCTCCAGCAGGTGTCCCGCTACACCACGGCGGCCACGTTCAACCTGGTCGGCCTCCGACTCAAGGTCAACGTGGGCGACGACGCCAAGGGCAAGGAGTGCTTCTGAGGTGACTGGGCCCGCGGTGGCCGACCACCGCGGGCCCGGCCCTTTCCCCGTCCCCGCTCCGCCAGGAGGAGTACGTGACAACCGCCAACCCGTCCCACGCCCGGCCCGGCGGTATGGCCCAGGTGTGGCGGACCTTCCGCCGCTGGCAGCGCAGCCGACCGTTCTGGGGCGGACTGCTCATCGTCCTGGCCGGGCTGGAGATGTTCGGCTCCACGCGGATGACCGTCAACGGCCTCAGCTTCCACAGCGGGGCGAGTGGCCTGCTCTCGCTGCTGATCCCGGTCATCCTGGCGGCCTGCGGCCTGCTGCTCTGGTTCACCCCGGCGCAGCACCTGTTCTATTCGATCGTCGCGGCGGTGACAGCGGTCTACTCGCTGATCGGGCTCAACCTCGGCGGCTTTTTCGTCGGTCTGCTGCTCGGCATCGTCGGTAGTGCACTTGCCTTCGCCTGGACACCGGTCCGACCCGCGCCGGCCGCCGCCGAACTGTCCGACACCGAACCGCCCCTCGCCGAACGGGTCGATGCGGATCAGGCCGAAACCGATCAGCCTGGCGCGGATCAGGCGGACGCGGTTCAGCCTCGCGCGGATCAGGAAGACGCGGATCAGGGCGGCGCGACCGTCGCGGGTGCACCTCCCGAGTGGCCGGGACGTTCCGCTGATCCGCGGGTGTTCGGGGTTGCGCTGCTGGTGCTGGGCCTCGCTGCGGCCGGCCTGGCCACCCAGCCCAGAGCGGTGCAGGCCGCACCGACCCGACCCGCCGCGACCGCCTGCCCGACCCCGTCCCGCTCCGTCACGCCGTCGCCCAGCCCCACCACTCCCACCGGGACGCCGACCCCGACACCGAGCGCCAGCCCGGAGCGGGACGGCAACATCATCACCGACATCCTGGACGGCATCGGGGACCTGTTCACCGGTGGACGCGGCGAGAAGACAGCGACGCCGTCGGCTACCCCGATCGCCAGCGCGTCGGCGAAGCCGACAGCCACGCCGACGGCCCGTCCCGGCTCCACGGCCTGCCCGTCACCGAAACCGGGCGGGTCGGGCAAGCCCGGGGCCACGACACCCGACAAGCCAGACGAAGCGGAGCCGGGTAAACCGCTGCCCCGCATCGCCGCCGACCCCAATCTGCCAATGGTGGGCCAGACGCCGTCCAAGCTCACCGGCTCCAAGGTCACCATGACCGGGCTGCGGTTCGACGGGACCACCGAGCTGCAGACCGAGAAGGGCAGCCTCAAGGTGCTGAAGTTCAGCATGCGGGAGGCGGTGACCGACGACTTCCTGCTGGTCGCCGACGGCCCCGACGGGCGCACCCAGCGGTACAAGACCGACCGGCTGACCGTCCGCGGTGACGTGGCCTTCTACTCCACCCGGTTCGTCGGCAAGCTGCTCGGCATCAAGCTCACCCTGACGCCGGACCTGCCGTTGCCGGACGGGATCCCGGTCACCCTGCCGATCTCGATCACGTTCACCGACCCGGTCATGGACCTGGCGTACGTCACAAGTGACACGCTGACCGCCCGGCCGTCGTTGGCGCTCGCCCTCGGCTGAACGACACATCCGCCCCGATGGCTCCGGGTGCTGGCGGCTCGTCCGTACCGCCAGCACCCGGAGCCGTCAGCGGCTCAGAGCCGGGCCAGCGCCCGGCGCAGCGGGTCGAGGCCCAGCGCGCCCAGGTCCAACGCCTGCCGGTGGAACTCGCGAAGGTCGAAATCCGCGCCCTTGCGGGCCTTGGCGTCCTCGCGGGCCTGGAGCCAGATCCGCTCACCGACCTTGTACGACGGGGCCTGCCCCGGCCAACCCAGGTAGCGGTTCAACTCGAAGCGCAGGTTCTCGTCCGGCACCCGGCAGTGCGCCCGCATGAACTCCCAGCCCAACTCGGGCGTCCACCGCTCACCCGGGTGGAAGCCGAACGGGTTGTCCTTCGGGATCTCCAGCTCCAGGTGCATGCCGATGTCCACGATCACCCGCGCCGCCCGCATCGCCTGACCGTCGAGCATGCCCAGCTTGTCGCCCGGATCCTCCAGGTAGCCCAGCTCGTCCATCAGCCGCTCGGAATAGAGCGCCCAGCCCTCGCCGTGCCCGGAGACCCAGCAGAGCAGCCGCTGCCAGCGGTTGAGCAGGTCGGCCCGGACGGCGGTCTGTGCCACCTGGAGGTGGTGACCCGGCACGCCCTCGTGGAAGACGGTGGTCACCTCCCGCCAGGTGGAGAAGTCGCTGATGCCCTGCGGCACCGCCCACCACATCCGGCCCGGGCGGGAGAAGTCCTCACTCGGGCCGGTGTAGTAGATGGCGCCGTCGCTGGTCGGGGCGAGGCAGCACTCGATGCGGCGGACCTGCTCCGGGATGTCGAAGTGGGTGCCGTTCAGCTCGGTGATCGCCTTGTCGGCGAGCTCCTGCATCCAGTCCCGGAACGCCTCCTTGCCCTGGATGGTCCGGGCCGGGTCGGCGTCCAACCGGGCCACGGCCTCGTCGACGGTGGCGCCGGACCCGGCGATGCGCCCGGCGACGACCCGCATCTCCGCCTCCAGTCGGGCCAGCTCCGCGAAACCCCAGGCGTACGTCTCGTCCAGGTCGACCTTGGCGCCGAGGAAGTACTGCGAGGCCAGCTCGTAGCGTTCCCGGCCAGCGGCCTGCTTGTCCCGCCCGTGCGGGGCCATCTCGGTACGCAGGAACTGGCCGAACTCGGCGGTCGCCGCAGTCGCCGCCGCCGCACCCCTACGCAGCTCCGCGCCGAGCGAGCCCTCCGCGTCCAGCCGCTCGACCAGCCCGTGGAAGAAGTTGTCCCCGGTTGGGTCGACCCAGATGTCGCACTGCTTGGCCACCTCGACCAGCTGCACCTTCGAGCTGACCTGACCGGCGGCGAGCGCCTCGCGCAGGGTGGTCTTGTAGCCCTCCAGCGCGCCGGCGAAGCCGTTGAGCCGGGCCGCGATGTTGGCCTGCTCGTCGGCCGTCGCGGTCGGCATCAGGTCGAAGACCATGCGGATCTCGTGCAGCCCGCTGGTGATGACGCTGACCTCGCTGGTCACCTCGCCGGCGTCGTACCGGGCCAGGTCCAGACCGAGCCTTTCCTGCATGGCCTCCTTGGCGGTCCGCTCCAACTCGGTTGCCGGCTCGGTCACCTCCAGGTCGGCGAGAGTCCGGCGGGTGAGGTCCGCACGCGCTCGGTAACCCTCGGGCGAGAGGTCGTCGAGTTGGTCGTCATGGCCGGCGATGCCGACGAAGGTCGCGCCGGTGGGGCTCAAGGGCGCCCACTCGGCCACGTATCGGTTGGCTAGTTCATCGATTCGTCCCACGCTGCGACACTACGTGACCACCCCGCCCCCGTGTCGATGACGTTTGTCGTGTTCAGCAACAGGTTCCGGCAGCGTGTGACGTCCGAAAAGGCGTGCGACTTTGTCGGAGCGCTACGGCAGAGTGTCAGGGGTGAACGCCGATACCACTCCTGACAAAGCGCCAATCCGTTCCTGGTTGCCAGGCTTCGTCGCCCTCGCCGCGATCTGGGGCTCCAGCTTCCTCTTCATCAAGGTCGGGGTGGCCGAGCTGCACCCGGTCCAGCTCACTCTCTACCGGGTCGTCGCCGGCGCGTTGACCCTGCTCGTCGTCCTCGCCATGCTGCGCGACCGGCTGCCCCGAGAGCCTCGCGTCTGGGCACACCTGAGCGTCGTCGCCGCGTTCGGTGTGGCAGTGCCGTTCACCCTCTTCGGCTACGGCGAGCAGCGGGTCGAGTCGATGCTGGCCGGCATCTGGAACGCCACCACGCCACTGATCGTGCTGCCGTTGGCGGTCCTGGTCTTCCGCACCGAGCGGCTGACCGTGCGCCGTGCGGTCGGGCTCGGGCTGGGCTTCCTCGGTGTGCTGGTGGTGCTCGGGGTCTGGGAGGGCATCGGCGGGGCCCACTTCACCGGCCAGCTGATGTGCTTCGGCGCGGCCGCCTGCTATGGCGTCGCCATCCCGTACCAGAAGCGGTTCGTCGCCGGCAGTGCCCACTCCGGCCTGTCGCTGTCCGCCGCGCAGCTGCTGCTCGCCGCCGGGCAACTGGCCATCGTCACCCCGTTCGTCGCCGGCATGCCGCCGCTGCCCACCGAGCTGTCGGCGGGAGTGGTGGCCAGCGTGTTGACCCTCGGCGCGCTCGGCACCGGGCTCGCTTTCGTGATCAACATGCGCAACATCCGGGTGGCTGGCGCGAGCACCGCCTCCACCGTCACGTACCTGATCCCGATCTTCGCGGTGCTGATCGGCGCCGTGGCGCTCGACGAACGCCTCAACTGGCACCAACCGGTCGGCGCGTTGATCGTGCTGCTCGGGGTCGCGGTCTCGCAGGGTGTGTTCGGTCGCCGACAGCCCCGGCCGGTGGTCGGGGTCGGTGCGCCCGCAGCGCCCGCCGCCGAGCCGGTCCGCCACTGAGGCCCGCCGTGCCGCCGGGGCGGGGCTGGAAGGGGTTGGTCACTGGAGGGCCGGTCACCGCCCCGCCGGCCCGCGGAAGGGGGCGGGCGTCCAGGTCAGGCGTGGTTGTGGGTCCAGTCCACGAGTTGCTCGGCGGACCAGGTGTTGACCACCCGGTCGGCGGGGACGCCGCAGAGGGCGGCCCGTTCGCAGCCGAACCGTTGCCAGTCGAGCTGTCCGGGCGCGTGGGCGTCGGTGTTGATGGCGAACCGGCAGCCCGCCTCCAGCGCGCGGCGGATCAGCCGCTTCGGTGGATCCTGGCGCTCCGGCCGAGAGTTGATCTCGACGGCGGTGTCGTGCTCGGCGCAGGCGGCGAAGACCGCGTCCGCGTCGAAGTCGCTCTCCGCCCGGGTCCGGGCCCGGTGACCCCGGTCGCCAGGGCCGGTCACTCCGGCCGGGCGGGACGACACCATCCGACCGGTGACATGGCCGAGGATGTCCAGGTGCGGGTTGGCGACCGCGGTCAGCATGCGACGTGTCATCTTCGACCGCTCGTCCTTGAGGTTGCTGTGCACCGACCCGACCACCACGTCCAGCCGGGCCAGCAGCTCGTCGTCCTGGTCGAGTGAGCCGTCCGCGAGGATGTCCACCTCGATCCCGGTGAGGATGCGGAAACCCTCGGGCAGCGCCGCGTTGACCTGTGCGACGTGGTCGAGTTGCCGGCGCAGCCGGGCCGCGGTCAGGCCCCGGGCCACCGTCAGTCGTGGCGAGTGGTCGGTCAGCACCAGGTATTCGTGGCCCAGCTCCACAGCGGCCAGCGCCATCTCCTCGATCGGCGAGCCGCCGTCGGACCAGTCCGAATGGGTGTGGCAGTCGCCCCGCAAAGCGGCGCGTAGCGCCGTCGCCTCGGCGTCCAGGTCGCTGCCCTCGGTCGCCACCAACCGCCGCAGGTAGACCGGCTCCTCACCGGCAAGCGACTCCGCCACACAGCGGGCCGTGACGTCACCAACCCCGGCCAGCTCGGTGAGCGTGCCGTTGCCGGCCCGGTCGGCCACCTCGGTCGCAGGCAGGCCGGCCAGCGCCTTCGCCGCCGACCGGAACGCCCGGACCCGATAGGTGGCCTCGTTCGCACGCTCCAACAGGAACGCGATCCGGCGCAGGTCGGCGATGGGGTCCCGGGCCTTCATCCCACCGAACCTAGTCGGTGCCGCGCCGGTCAGGGAGCCTTCGGGCAGCCGTGTTTGCGCTGCCACGCGGTGACCTCGGCGGCTGGTTCCCGATTGCCGCCGCGTCGCCAGGAATCCAGGTAGCGGGCCGGCCAGAGCACCCCGCGCCGAATCCACCAACCGTCCTTGCCCGCACACGGCGGCGAGATGCCGAAGTGCACGTGGCACACGTTGTTGGCGTTGCCGGTGCGCCCCACCTTGCCGAGCTGCTGCCCGCCGCGGACCCGCACCCCGGCGTCGACCCCGCCGGACACGGCACTCAGGTGCGAGCCGTAGTAGCGCACCCCGTCGTCGCCGAGCAGGGAAACCGACAGGCCACCGTTCTCCGGGCCCTGCGGCCCCCGCTTCGAGTACCGGTCGACCCGACTCACCTCCAGCACCGTCCCGTCGGTCACCGCGACGAACGGTTCACCACAGTCGGCGAAGAGATCCGTGGCCGGATATGCCCCGTGCGTCGGGTGGTAGTCGACGTTGCCGGCGCGTACCGGGAAGACATGCCGCAGCCCGGAGCGCGGTGCCGTCGCCGACGGCCCGGCGGACGACGGTGTCGAGGCCGGGGTCGGGGTGGCAGCCGACGGCGACGGTGCCGCCGGCTGCTCGGCGGTCGCCCAGACCGCCGGCGGCGTGGGCGCGGCGCCGTCGGCCGGCACCCCCGGCCGGGTCGTCGCGCAGCCGGCGGCCAGCACCGGGACGAGCAGCAGCAGGATCGGGTACGCCGGACGCGCGCGGCGGCCGATCGTCGGCGACGGCATCCGGTCATCCTGGCAGAGCCGGTACCGTGGGCACGAGCGACGCGCGTGAGGGAGGGCAGCGACGGTGACCATCGCCCGACCAGAACCTGGCTCGGATCCCGGTGCCTTCGTCCGCCCGGTGGCGCGTACCCCCTCGGGTCTTTTCCCCGCCGGCCCGCCGGCCCGGCCCACCTACCGCGAGCCACACCCGGTCACCGGCGGTGGTGTCGCCGCTGGCGGCGGCGCGGCGGCCGGCTGGTTCCTGTTGTTCGGGCTGCTCGGCACCGACGTGGCCAGTTACGCGTGGTGGACGGTGGTGGCCGGTCTGCTGGCGTGGCTGACCGCCCTGGTGCTGGTCCGCTATGGCGACCGAGGGGTCGCCACCGGGGTCGCCATCGTCACGGCAGGAGGCTGGAGCATCGCCGCCGCCGTGCTGGCGGTCCGCTGGGGAACCAGCGGTGACTGGCCGTTGTGGTGACCGCCGACTGCGTCACCGACTGCTCCCGTGACAGTGCCGAAACGGCTCCGAAACGAGTGTCCATGACTGCGCCGTGTGCCGGTTGGCTGCGTAGCGAACGCCGTCTTGACGTGGCCGCCGAGACTCGGCACGCTCGGCACTATGGCCTGGACCACCCCGCGACAGGACCCGGATCGCACCCGCCGCCGCCTTCAGTTGTTGGCAGAGTTGGCGGGCGCCCGCGCGGTCCGTCAGCGCAGCCGACCGCAGCGGCAGCGCACCGAGCGTCTGCGCCAACTCATCGCCACCCGCCGTCGGGTCGCTGGCTGATCCGACTTTGTCAGGAATGACCGGCGCTTCGGGGCGTTGACCGGTCGCCTGCCGACCCGACCGGCTAACGTGCACGCGTAACGGGTCGGCGTTGTGCCGAGGGGCTATTGGGGGGACCGTGTCGTACTTCGCTGCGGCCGTGGTGCGCGACGACAGTGGCTGGACCGCCGCCGAGGTCAGCCTGCGTGGCGCCACAGACATCGACGAGGTCGCTGACCGACTGCGTGACGTCGACCTGGAGGCCGACGTGTCGCTGCTGTTCGTCGAGGCCGATGACGCCTATCTGGTGGTCCTGCGTCTCGACGAGGGCGACGACCTGCGGGTGTTCGGTTCGGACTCCGCGTTCGCCGAGGAGTCCCCTCTTGGTTCGCTGCTGGTCGGTGACCTGAAGACCTCGGTCACCGGGCTCGACGGCGACGAGGAGCCGCGCCCGGTGACGAGTGGTGACGAGGAGAGCGAGCAGCCCGTCGTCGACCCTGAGGCCGACCCGGTGGGCGATGCCGACCTGCTGGCCAACCTGGGCATCTCCGCGCAGAAGCTGCTGACCCTGTGTACGCACGAGGGCATGATGCCGGCGGACGTCACCGCCGAGATCTGCCAGGTGCTCGGGTGCGTCGACGAGGTCGAGGAGCTGCGTGAGGTCTGAGCCGGCCGACGCCACCGATCCGTCGCTGGAGTCGATCCGGCCCGGGCAGCCGACCCCCGGTGCGGTGGGCCGCGCCGGCCCGGGTGCCCACGAGGGCCTGGCCGACCTGGGCGAAGTCGGCCGACGGCAGCGGCACGAGCTGTGGATGCGCCGTGCCCTGGAGGTCGCCGTCACGGGCGTTGCCGACGCTGCCACCGGTGCCACGGATGTGGACGACGTGCCGGTGGGCGCGGTGCTCTACGGGCCGGACGGGACCGAGTTGGCCATCGGGCGCAACGAGCGGGAGCTGACCGGCGACCCCACCGCCCATGCCGAGGTGCTGGCCCTGCGCCGAGGTGCCGAGCAGGTCGGCCGGTGGCGGCTGGACGGTTGCACCCTGGTGGTCACCCTCGAACCGTGCACCATGTGCGCTGGTGCGCTGGTGCTGGCCCGGGTCTCCACCGTCGTCTTCGGCGCGTGGGAGCCCAAGACCGGCGCAGCTGGATCGCTCTGGGACGTGTTGCGTGACCGCCGGCTCAACCACCGCCCCGAGGTCTACGGCGGGGTGCTGGAGGCCGAGACCGCCGCCGTGCTGCGAGCGTTCTTCCGCTGAGGCCGGGCCGCTCGCCTCTCGCCGACTGGGCGCTGGCCGCCGTGTGACCTGGGTGGCTGGATCGGGCTCGCGTGGCGTGGCGCGGGTTGGTGTGGCGCGGGTTGGGCCGGCCTGATGCTGAAGAGCGTGATGACTGTGAGGCATATTTATGCCACACAGTCATCACGCACTCCGCGGTGACGCCGCCCGGACGGGTCAGGCGATGATCGTGTCTAGGGCGATCTCGACCATCTGGCTGAAGGTCTGCTCCCGCTCCTCGGAGGTGGTCTTCTCGCCGGTCTTGATGTGGTCGCTGACGGTCAGCACGGTCAGCGCGCGGGCCTTGAAGCGGGCGGCGATCGTGTAGAGCGCCGCCGACTCCATCTCCACCGCCAGCACGCCGTAGTCGGCGAGCGTGTCATAGAGGTCCGGCCGGTCGGTGTAGAAGGCGTCCGCCGCCAGGATCGGCCCGACGTGCATCGTGATGCCGCGCCGCTCAGCCACCTCGACCGACGTACGCAGCAGCCCGAAGTCGGCCACCGGGGCGTAGTCGATCAGCCCGTCGAAGCGCATCCGGTTCATGTTGGAGTCGGTGGAGGACCCGATGGCCGCCACCACGTCCCGCAGTTGCAGGTCGGTGCTGAGGGCACCACAGGAGCCGACGCGGATCAGCGTCTTCACGCCGTACTCGTTGATCAGTTCGTGTGCGTAGATGGAGGCCGACGGCATGCCCATGCCGGAGCCCTGGACGGAAACCTCGACGCCGTTCCAGCGGCCGGTGAAACCCAGCATGCCCCGGACCGTCGAGTAGCAGGTGGCGCCCTCGAGGTAGGTCTCTGCGATCCACTTGGCCCGCAGGGGGTCGCCCGGCATCAGGACCCGCTCGGCGATCTCGCCCGGCTTCGCGCCGATGTGCGTACTCATGGCAAAGATCCTGCCAGGCTGGCACGGGCGATACCGGTTCGGCGTCGGAACCAGCGGTCCTGTACCCTCGTCGGCGGTGGCGTGTCCGAGCGGCCTAAGGAGCACGCCTCGAAAGCGTGTGAGGGTTAACGCCCTCCGAGGGTTCAAATCCCTCCGCCACCGCTCATGGAATGCAGAAACGCCCGGACGATCCGCGAGGATCGGCCGGGCGTTTCGCTTCTGGTTTCAGTTCCGGTCTCAGTCAATGGGCGAGGTGATCGAGTTAGTGCCGGCTTAACCCGGCGTTATCTCACCGCGCGCGAGGCTCGTCCCTGCCCGGGCGGGCGATGGACCCGGTCCGGGTACATCGTCACGGGAGGATCACGCATGCGAATCCGTACCCTAGGGGTGCCCGCCCTGGTCGTCGCGTTGCTGACGGCCGTCACCCCGGCCGCCCCGGCCGCCTCGGCCGCCCCGGCCGCCCCGGCCGCCTCGGCCGCCCCGGCCGCCCCGGCCGCCCCGGCCGCCCCGGCCGCCTCGGCCGCCCCGGCCGCCCCGGCCGCCGCGACCGCCAGCTTCGGCCCACCGGTCGACGTGGCGACCGGCGCCGTGCCGGGTGCCATGGCCACCGGTGATCTCAACGGCGACGGGCGGCCCGACCTGGCGGTCGCGCAGGAGTACGCGGACCGGGTTTCGATCCTGCTCGGCCAGGGGGCAACCGGCTTCCGCGCGAGGAGCGTGGTGGCCCTCGGCGGCTCGCCCCTCTCGGTCGCGCTCGCCGACGTCAACGGCGACGGCCGGCGGGACCTGGTCGCCACGGTCGTCGACATCGGTCTCAACCAGGTGGTGATCGCTCTCGGCCGGGGCGACGGCCGGTTCCACGCGCCTCGGGTGATCGACTTGGCCGTGAACAGCATCCCCCGCAACCTGGTGGCGGCCGACTTCGACGGTGACCGGGACGTCGACCTGGCGCTGACCCTCGCCGGGCGGGAACAGGTCCAGGTGCTGCGCAACGACGGGCGGGGCCGGTTCGCGTTCGGTGCGACTCTGGCGGCCGAGCCGACCGCCAACAACGGGCTGACCGGCGCCGACCTCAATGGGGACGGTCACGTCGACCTGGTGGCGACCGGCGGCGTGTACGGCCGGGTGGTGACCTGGTTGAACGCCGGGAACGGCACATTTGCACCGGGGGTGTGGAGGGAACTGGGGACCGCGCGCAACCCGGCCGTGGTTGGCGACTTCGACACGGACGGCCGGGTCGACGCGCTCGTACCGGGAGCCGAGTGGGGTGACGCGCTCTATCTGGCGGGTAACGGCGATGGCACCTTCGCCGAGGAGCGCACCCAATTCTTCGGACAGGGTGAGCGGAACGCGACCGGCGGCGACTTCGACGGGGACGGTCGGGCGGATCTCGCGTTCGGCGGCGGCTACTACGGCGTGCTGGTGGTGCTCGGCAACGGTGACGGCACCTTCCAGGCCCCGATCACCCTGGCCACGCCCAACGTGCCCGGCGTGCCCGTGGTGGACGACTTCACCGGGGACGGGCGCGACGACATCGTCGTGTCGAACGACAGCGGCCTGAGCGATGTCCTCTGGTTCTTCCCGACCGTGTGAACGCCGAGCCGGGGTGGCGGTAGACGAGCGCCCGGTCGATCCGCGAGGACCGGCCGGGCGCTTCGCTCAGAGCTGCTGCTCGCCGCCGTCGACGAACAGCTCGCCGCCGGTCATGAAGCTGCTCTGGTCGGAGGCGAGGAAGAGCGCCGCGTTGGCGATCTCGTCCGGGTGGGCCATCCGGCGCATGGGCACGCCTGAGGCGATGGACTGGAGCAGGCCGGGGGCCTCCTCGGGGCTGGGCGCCAGACCCGCGAGCCCGGGGGTCTCGGTCGAGCCGGGGACCAGGGTGTTCACCCGGATGTTCCGGCCGACCAACTCGGCGGCCCAGGTGCGGCCGAACGAGCGGATGGCGGCCTTGGACGCGGCGTAGACACTGAACGCCGGGGTGCCGTTGCTGGCGGCCGTCGAGCCGGTCAGCACGATCGAGGCACCCTCGTTGAGCAGGGGCAGGGCCTTCTGCACGGTGAAGACTGTGCCGTAGATGTTGGTGTCGAAGGTGCTGGCGATGTGTTCGACAGTGATCGAGTCGAGCGGGAGGAACTCGCCGCCGCCGGCGTTGGCGAACACCACGTCCAGCCCGGCGCCCCGAGCCTCGATCGCCCGCATCACCCGGTCCAGGTCGTCGAGGTTGCCGACGTCACCTGCGATACCGGTGGCGTTGGTGCCGATGCTGGCCACGGCCTCGTCCAGCGGGCCCTTGCGCCGGCCGGTGACGAAGACGTACGCGCCTTCGGCGGCGAAGCGGCGGGCAGCGGCCAGGCCGATGCCCGTGGTGCCCCCGGTGACGAGGGCGGTCTTGCCGTCGAGCTGTCCCACGATGGATCTCCTTTGACGATTTCTGTACCGAGCGGTACGGATCCGACCGTAGCAACCGGCGGCGGCGTCCGCAAATTTCTGTACCGATCGGTTGGGTCGCGGGTAGGGTGGACCGGAGGAGGTGGTGGCCATGCCACAGCGAGGGCGACCACGGGGTTTCGACGCCGACGAGGCGCTGGAGCGCGCAGTGGAGGTGTTCTGGCGTCAGGGGTACGAGGGCGCGTCGGTGAGCGACCTCACCGCCGCGATGGGCATCAACAAACCCAGCCTCTACGCCGCCTACGGGGGCAAGGAGGAACTGTTCCGCAAGGCCGTGGCCCGCTACGCCGAAAAGGACATGGCGTACGCCCGGAACGCGTTCGCCCAACCCACCGCGTACGAGGTGGTCGCCACCCTGCTGCGGGAGAACGTGCTCGCCGTGACCCGGCCCGACCGTCCCGCCGGTTGCCTGTCGATCCAGGGGGGCACCGCCTGCTCCAGCGAGAACGCACCCGTCGCCGGGTTCCTTGCCGCCAGCCGCCTGGCCGGCGAAGGGGCTCTCGCCGACCGGTTCGCCCGCGCTGTCGCCGAAGGCGACCTACCCGCTCACGCCGACCCGGTCGCGCTCGCCCGCTTCGTCATGATCGTCAGCGAGGGGCAGGCGGTGCATGCCGCCGCCGGTGTCAGCCGGGAAGACCTGCGACAGGCCGCGGAGATCGCGCTCGCCGGTTTCGCCGCGGCGTCCGGGGCGCGGCTGCCCGAGCAGGCCACCGGGACGGTCTGAGCGCTCAGCGAGCCGCGAACAGCCCGCCGGGTGTTCCCGACACTGAAGCATCGACCCGACGTGCCGGGCGGGTCCATCCACATCGGATCAGCCCGCCCGTCAGCGCCAGACCAGCGCGGTTCGCCTCAGCAGGGGCCGACGCCCTCGTCGAAGAGGCGGCGGGCCCAGTCCGCGTACCCCGCGATGGTTTTTCGGACCGTGCGCCCGTCGTGCAGGAACAGGTACGCGCGGTCGCCGCTGCGGGCGAGCAACCCGTCGAGGCGGTGCGTCCCCTGTGGAGCATCGAGTCTGGTCACCAACTGGTAGCGGGCCCAGACCTGGTCGACGGGCGAGCCCACCGTTATGCCCTCCGGTGTCCGCATCGGGTCGCCGACCCAGAGCAGCACCAGTCTGTCGTCCATGAAGACCGGGCTGACCGTGTCGTGGCCGACGAGCATCGGCCCGCAGGCGTCCAGGCTGGTACGCAGGATGCCGCGCTGGGTCAGCTCATCCTCGGTGTCACCGAACTCGATGTTGCGCAGGCCGTTCAGGTCGATGATCTCCACGCTGCCGGCGGGCCGGCCGTGCGGGATCGACCCGGTTGGCGGTACGCCGCTGCCTGCGATCGAGGCAGCCGTCATCAGCATGGCTATAAAAGCAAATTGTCGCAATTTCATGGAATCCCCCAGTCCCCAACGGAACGAGGGCGCTCAGGTTGCTGGCGATCGCCGGATTACTGATTTTCCCACTGTTCGACCAGCTCATCCCAGTAGTTGGCGCTGAGTCGACGCCGCCCGTGCGCCAGCCAACCCTCGGTGTTGCGCTCCAGGTGCAACCCCAGTTCGGCGAACGGGTCGATCCACTCGCCGGGCTCGACACCGAGCCGGGTCAGGGCCGCGTTGATCGGCCACTGCTCGCGTGGCGCGTCCAACACGTCGTCGAAGCCTGGACCCCACGACAGCCTCCCGCCCAGCCACACCGCCGCCGACTGGTAGCCGGTGCCACCGCCGAACTCCGCCTCCAGGTATGCCACCGGCCCCGCCTCTGACCAGCGGGTCAGCGACTCGGTCAGCGTCGGCGACAGCACCAGGCCGAACGGGTGCTCGACGCTCCGGTCGTCGGCCGCGAAATCCGGCAGCGACCCGGTCAGCTCCACCACCAACTGCGGCGTAACCGGCAACAACCCGAAATCCTGGCGCAGCTCGCCGAGGACCGCGTGATCCAGCTCGGCGGTCTGCTCGCGGAGCAGCTCGGCGTCCGCGACCACCGCGCTGAGCTGGTAAGCCATCGAACCCTCCGCCGTCCACAGCCTGTGGATAGAACATGTGTACGACGGTCTCCGGCGAGCCGGCGTCGATTCCCGGACCGTACCCGCCCAGCGGCGACAGACTCCCTGCCGGGACCCGTTGTACGGTCCTGGTCATGGCTGACCAACTGACCGTCCCCGGTATGCCGTCCGCGCTCGTGCCCTCACCCGATGGGCTCTGGCGGGTGGACGAGACGACCGGCGCCGTGACGGTGTCGGCGCAGCCGCGCACGGATATCTTCATCGACCCGAGCGGAGTCGGCGTCGACGGGGACGAGAACGCCGCGCCCGTCCTCAACGCGGCGACGCTGCTCGGTGACCTGCCGCCGGAGGGTGACTTCCAGTTCAGCGCCCGGGTCAGCGTCGCCTTCGCCGCCACCTTCGACGCCGGGGTGCTGCTGATCTGGCGTGACGAGCGGTGCTGGGGCAAGTTGTGCTTCGAGTTCTCACCCGAGGGTGAGCCCATGATCGTTTCCGTCATCTGTCGTGGTGTCGCCGACGACGCGAACGCCTTCGTCGTGGCGGACCGGTCGGTGTGGCTGCGCGTCTCGCGAATTGGCCGGGTCTACGCGTACCACGCCTCGGGCGACGGCACGACCTGGCAGTTGATCCGCGTGTTCAGCTTCGACGGCGAGACGACCCGCGACCGGATCGGCTTCGCCGGCCAGTCGCCGACCGGCGACGGGTGCCACGTGACCTTCGACGAGATCAGCTTCCGGCTGGAACGCCTCGCCGACCTCCGCGACGGCTCCTGACACAAGCCCTATCCACAGCCTGTGGATAGAACATGTGTACGACGGATTGAGGCCCTGGTCAGAGCCGCATGGCGAGCCGGCTGACGAACGCGCGCCAGGTCGCCGGCGCGAAGGTGAGCGCCGGGCCGGTCGGGTCCTTGGAATCCCGTACGCCGACGACGCCGGGCAGGTTGTCGGCGACCTCGACACAGTTGCCGCCGTTGCCGCTGCTGCGGCTGCTCTTACGCCACCGTGCGCCGTTCAGCTCCATGTCTGCGCCACTTCCCTCATCAGGTCGACCGACTGCCAGTGGGACAGCGCCTCCCCGCGCACGTTCTCCCATGCCGCCATCATGGCCGCGATGTCCTCGGGGTCGCTAGCGACTTGTCCCTGGAGTTGGTTGTCCAGGTAGCCGGCGACCCGGTGGTCGTGGCTGTGTGCGATCACGAACGGCCCGTTCAACCCGGCGTAGGCGCCGACCGTGCTGGGCACGACGTGCACCCGGATGTGTGGTTCGGCGCACGCCGCGACGACGGCCAACAGTTGCTCGCGCATTGTCGATCCGCCGCCCACCGGGCGACGGATGACCGCCTCGTCGACGACCGCCGTGAACTGCGGCGGGTCATCCCGCTTGAGCACGCCCTGCCGGCCGAGCCGGACCGTGAGAAGCCGCTCGATGTCACCCCGGGGGATCAGGCCCGCGCCGCTCAGCACTGCCCTGGCGTACGCCTCGGTCTGCAACAACCCCGGCAGCACGGTCGACTCGTACGACCGCAGTGACACCGCCTCGCGCTCTATCTCCTGCCATGGACGAAACCAGATGGGGTCACGACGTCTTGAAGTGTCCGGCCAGATGTCCGACACGTCCTTGTGGAGGGCCTCCGCTGCCGCCAGGCGGTGCCGGGGGTGCGGGATGCGCCCCTCGGTCAACCAGCGCCCCACGGTCTTCGGGTCGACGCCGACCGTCTCGGCGAGGGATTCGGTGGTGTGCCCGGTGTCGCTGAGCGCCACCCGAAGCGCATCGTTCACGGCCCCTCCATCGGATGTCTCGAATATCTGAGGACCATATCGCTACGCGGTGTACCTGTCCGGTGACGCGCCAGAGGGTGGTCCGCAGAAGACGGCGTGACCGGTGGAGGCGCAGGAGCCCGGCGGTCGGCGTCAGTCCGGGGGTCGCCCCGACGGGGCGACCCCCGTCCACCGCGAAGGAGGTTCGCCTGTGCCCCGCCGCCGCTACCGGAACCATCTGCCGACCCGACCCACCTGGCGCTGTGCCGCGTGCGGCATCGCCTGGCCCTGCTCGGCGGC
Source organism: Micromonospora sp. MGP-C2 (assembly GCF_057766525.1). Classification (NCBI taxonomy): domain Bacteria; kingdom Bacillati; phylum Actinomycetota; class Actinomycetes; order Micromonosporales; family Micromonosporaceae; genus Micromonospora; species Micromonospora sp. MGP-C2. Next base: position 4,022,512 of record NZ_JBYMEN010000002.1, on the reverse strand, counting down.
GAAGCTGCGGCTGCTCGGCGAATACCGGCACGACCGGCTGGCGTTGACCGTCTACCTGGCGACGCTCCAAGCCGAGGCCAGTGATCAGCTCAGCGAGGTCGACCCAGGTCGGCTGACCGACCGCTTCCTCTCCTGGGCCCGCGCTCGCGCCTGAAGGGGGCTGGGTCGAGGGCGTGGTTCCCGGCGCGGAGAACGACTCAGGGCCGGTCCCCAGTGGGGCCGGCCCTGTCGTTGGTGCTGCTCAAGAGAGCGGAGGATACGAGATTCGAACTCGTGAGGGTGTAAACCCAACACGCTTTCCAAGCGTGCGCCCTAGGCCTCTAGGCGAATCCTCCGCGAGCCAGGATACAGGCCCCCGTCGGCCGGGCCACCCCACCACCCCCTGAAGATCGACGGGCGGTCGGGTAGGCTGGGCGGCACCTCCCGTGCGGCGGTATCTCGTGAACCTCCCCAGGGCCGGAAGGCAGCAAGGATAAGCGAGCTCTGCCGGGTGCACGGGAGGCCTTTTTGTCTGTGGGCCGGTTGATCCACTCGACTTCCGTGATGTCGGGGTGTCCTGGCCACGCGGATACCGCGGTTTCCAGGAAGCCGAGCCGATCAAGCGCGGCGCCGGTCAGGCGCGGCGCGGCGTCGGTCAAGCCCTGGCGGCCCGGTCGATCAAGCACGGCAGCCGGGGTGCCGGGGTGGTGGGTGGTCACCCGCGCCCGACCGGCGCAGAATGGCTCGGTCGAGAGGAGGCGGGACGAGTGACGCTGGCGCTCTACCGCAAGTACCGGCCGCGTACCTTCGCTGAGGTCATCGGTCAGGAGCACGTGACCGAACCGCTGTCGCAGGCGCTGCGCAGCGGGCGGCTCAACCACGCCTACCTCTTCTCCGGGCCGCGCGGCTGCGGCAAGACCTCCAGCGCCCGGATTCTGGCCCGCTCGCTCAACTGTGAGCAGGGCCCCACCCCGGAGCCGTGCGGCAAGTGTGAGTCCTGCCGCTCGCTGGCCACCGACGGTGCCGGTTCGATCGACGTGATCGAGATCGACGCGGCAAGCCACGGTGGTGTCGACGACGCCCGCGAGCTGCGTGAGCGCGCCTTCTTCGCGCCGGCCAGCAGCCGCTTCAAGATCTACGTCATCGACGAGGCGCACATGGTCTCGACCCAGGGCTTCAACGCCCTGCTCAAGCTGGTCGAGGAGCCCCCGGAGTACGTCAAGTTCATCTTCGCCACCACCGAACCGGAGAAGGTTCTCGGCACGATCCGTTCGCGGACCCACCACTACCCGTTCCGGCTGATCCCGCCGAAGGTGCTCCGCCCGTACCTGGAGCAGCTCACCCAGGCCGAGGGCGTCGCCGTCGAGCCGGCGGTCTTCCCGCTGGTGGTCCGTGCCGGTGGAGGCAGCGCCCGGGACAGCCTCTCGGTGCTCGACCAGCTCATGGCCGGGGCCGGTCCGGAGGGTGTCACCTACGCGCGGGCCGCCGCGCTGCTCGGGGTCACCGATGCCGCGTTGATCGACGAGATGTGCGACGCGCTGGCCGCCGGGGACGGCGCCGCCGCGTACGCCACCGTCGACCGGGTCGCCGAGGCTGGGCACGACCCTCGCCGGTTCGCCGCCGACCTGTTGGAACGGCTGCGCGACCTGATCGTGATCCAGCAGGTGCCGGATGCCGCCGCGAAGGGCCTGATCGACGGCCCGGCCGACCAGATCGAGCGGATGGCCGCCCAGGCTTCCCAGCTTGGCCCGGCCACGCTCTCCCGCTGCGCCGACATCGTGCACGACGGCCTGGTGGAGATGCGCGGCACCACCGCGCCCCGCCTGCTGCTGGAGCTGATCTGCGCCCGGATGCTGCTGCCCGGCGTGGACGACTCCGCCGGTGGCCTCCTCCAGCGGCTTGAGCGGATGGAACGTCGGCTCACCCTGAGCGGCACCGACGCGCCGCCGGCCGCCGCCGGCTTCGCGCCAGCAGCCCACCCAGGGGTACGCCCACAGCAGGCCCCACCGGTTCCGGCTGCCGCAGGCCCGGCACCCGCCAACGCCCCGACCTCCGCACCGCCGTGGGAGGTCGATCCGGCGGCGTCCCCGACCCGGAACGCCGCCGACCTGAGCGCTGCGGTGTCGAGTGCTCCGGCCCCGGCCGGCCGGGTCCCGACCGCTCCGGCGTCGAACGCACCGGCTTCGGGCGTCCCGACTTCGGGCGCGCCAGTGTCGGGCGTGCCGGCCTCGGCCGCCGACTCGCCCATCCCGGCGTCACCCGGTGCCACCGTCGGGTCGGCACCCGCTGATCAGGGCGCACCTGTCTCGCCCTCCGGGCCGGGCACCGGCTCGCCCGCCCAGCGTCGCGTGGTGCCGCCGTCGGCGGTGCTCCCCGACCCGGCCACGCCCGTGCCACCCCGACCGGGTGCGCCGGCCGCCGCGTTGGACGCGGTCGCGGTCCGCCGTGTCTGGCCCGACGTGGTCGGCAAGGTCAACCGGACCAACAAGCGGATCGCGGCCCTGATGCGCGACGCGGTCGTACGCGAACTCGACGGCGACATGCTGGTGCTGACGGTGAAGTCGACAGTGCTGGCCAAGATGATGGCCGACCATGCGGCTGTGCTGACCGACGCGCTCTACGAGGAGTTGGGCGGGCGCTGGCAGATCCGCTGCGAGGTGGCCGGTGAGCGCGGTGGCGTGTCGCTGTCCGGCTCGCAGCGCTCACAACAGGCCGCTCCGGCCCGACCCGCCGCCAGCCCGACGAGCGCGCCGCCGGCCGCACCGACTGCTACCAGCCCGACGAGCGCACCGACTGCTGCCAACCCGCCGGCCGCGCCGACTGCTACCAGCCCGACGAGTGCATCACCCGTCGCACCGACTGCTGCCAGCGTGGCGAGCGCGCCGCCCGCCGCACCGATTGCTACCAGCCCGACGAGTGCGCCACCACCGACTGCCACCAGCCCGACGAGCGCGCCGCCCGTCGTACCGACCTCGACCGGTGCCGCTGGGCCGACTCATGCGCCGTCCAGCGCAGCGAATGCGACCGGCACCACCGGTCCGGGTGCGCGCGGCGCTGTCGGCGTGAACGGAAGCGGCTCCGGTGCGGGCCAGCAGGGCGCAGCACCGCGCACCGCTGCGGATGATCACGGTCCAGGTCGGCAGGGCGGAGCCCAGCCCGCTGCCGCAGACGGTGCGGGTGGGCCGGGCGCAGCACAGGCCGGCGCGGCCGATGACGAGGACGACTGGCCGGAGGCGGCGCGCCCAGGCGGCGGTGCCTCCGCGGCAGCGGCGACCGATGACGAGGACTGGCCGGAGGCCGCCCGCCCCGGCGGCGCGTCGGGCGACGGATCAGGTGCCGACGCCGCGTCGGGCGGCTCCGGCTCGGCCCCCGCATCGGCCAGCGCGAACGGCGGCAGCACGAACGGCGGTACCGCCAACGGCCGCACCGCGAACGGCGGTGGACCAGGTGTTGCGGGTTCCACCGGCGCATCGGCCGGTGGCGGTAAGCCGGGCGGACGGGACAACCCGACGCCGGCGGCCCGGCAGCCGGCGACAGCCGGTAACGCACCGGTGAGCAGCGCCATCGCCGCGGCTCGCGCTGCGGCGGCGGGGCGCGGTGCGCGTACCCCAGCGGCAGCCCGGCCCGTCGCGGACGCCGAATGGGCGGGCGAGCCTCCCTACGACCCGGACTTCGACGGCCCGACGCGCGGTGGTCGGCCGGGCGGCGCGGCGCCGGCGACCCCGGTCTACGAGGGGTTCGACCCGGGCGACGAGCCGTTGGACGAGGTCATCGACGAGAAGACCGCCCGGGAGTCCAGCGAGGAGCAGGCGGTACGGCTGCTCCGGGAGACCTTCGGAGCGGAAAAGATCAACGAGGTCGACGCCCGGTAGGGGACTGCGTCGCGGCGATCGGTGGCAGCTCAGCAGTGCCGTGTGCGGCGTGTCGAGTTGCTCAGCTGCCAACGATCAAGGAACTAGTGGACCTTGCTTGGGTTTGAGCGAGGCAGGCTGGCAGGTCTTTCGGCCAGCAGGACGCCGAGGCAGCAGGCCCAGAGGGGGAAGGGCAGCACTGCAACCCGTTCCATGCCGCCCACCCCGATCCCGACGCCCTGTTGGGCAAAGAACAACACGGTTCCTACCAGGGCGATGAGCCCTGCGGTGAGGGTGAGCGGTCGCCACCGGCCGAGCGTCGTGGTGCCCGGCGCGAAGCCGGCGAGGAGCAGGCCGACGTTGCCCAGACCCATGATCAGGAATGCGCCGAGGACGTGCAGGTTCTCGTCGACGTCGGCCGGGTAGAGGGCCGCCAGGGCGTACCCGCCGGCGGCCACCAGCAGGAGCGTCTGGGCCGAGCGCACCACGCCGCCGCGACCGAGCAGTCGCCAGGTCAGCAGGAGCCCGGCGGCGAGCAGCACTCCGGTGGTCAGCATCGCGGCGTTCATCAGCGGGTGCCAGGGCGAGCAGACGTAGCGGGGCCTGGTGTCCCAGATGCCGCAGTGGGCGTTGCCGAGGTCGCTGATGTTGTGCAGGGCCCAGCTGTAGGTCGGTTCGCGCCACCGCAGGCCGGTGACCAGGCTGGCGACGAGGAAGATCGGTGCTGCCGCGGCCCAGCACAGCGCGCCGACCCGGCCGGTGGGGTTGAGATTCATGCCACGAGCACACCAGTGCGACGGCTCTGGGCGCACTACCGGCAGATGCCCGGTTCGGGGTAGTGGTAGCCGTACCCGAAGGCTCGGCGTGGGCGGACGCCTCCGGGCGGGGCGGGGTCGGTCCCAGCGGATAGGCTGGGCGGCGGCCGAGCAGACAAGTGCGAGAAGGAGCCATCCGTGCGCCCAGGTGGACAGCCGAACATGCAGCAGATGCTGAAGCAGGCGCAGAAGATGCAGCAGCAGATCGCCGCCGCCCAGGCTGAGCTGGCCGAGGCCGAGCTGACCGGCACCGCCGGCGGTGGGCTGGTCACCGCGACCGTCTCCGGCTCCGGTGAGCTCAAGGCCATCAAAATCGACCCGAAGGCCGTCGACCCGGATGACGTGGAGACGCTGGAGGACCTGGTCGTCGCGGCCGTGCACAACGCCGCCGAGGCGGCCCGGGAGCTGACCGAGCGCAAGATGGGCCCGGTCGCCGGTGGCATGGGCGGCCTCGGCCTGCCCGGTTTCTGAGGCGGCAGATGTACGAAGGTGCCATCCAGGACCTGATCGACGAGCTGGGTCGGCTGCCGGGCGTGGGCCCGAAGAGCGCTCAGCGGATCGCGTTCCACGTCCTGTCGGCGGATCCTGCCGACGTCAACCGGCTGGCCGGCGCGCTGCGCAAGGTCAAGGAGCTGGTGCGGTTCTGCACGACCTGCTACAACGTGGCCGAGTCCGAACAGTGCCGGATCTGCCGCGACCCGCGCCGCACCGACGAGGTGCTGTGCGTGGTGGAGGAGCCCAAGGACGTGGTGGCCGTCGAGCGGACGGGTGAGTTCCGCGGTCGCTATCACGTGCTGGGCGGCGCGATCAATCCGCTGGAGGGGATCGGCCCGGACAATCTGCGCATCCGGGAGCTGCTGATTCGGCTCGGTGGTGGCGGGGTGCGGGAGTTGATCCTGGCCACGGACCCGAACACCGAGGGCGAGGCGACCGCCACCTACCTGGCCCTGATGGTGAAGCCGATGGGCATCGCGGTGAGCCGACTGGCCAGTGGGCTGCCGGTCGGCGGCGACCTGGAGTACGCCGACGAGATCACCCTTGGCCGGGCCTTCGAGGGTCGCCGGGCGGTCTGACATCCATTCACGGCCGATGGCCGGCGCCCGAACCGGGTGCCGGCCATCGTCGTGTCGGTGAGTGTCACTGCCCGGAATTGATCTGACACTTGATCCCTCATCGGGGCTGTTCGACGTAACAGTTTGGCATCGCGGGTGCAGATTGATCGGTTTTTAGGGCCGTTTACCTTCGAATCGAATGTCAAGCGGCGGTTGAGGCACGATCCGATACCAACCGTCCACCTGGCGGTTTCCGGGTGGACGCAACGGGAGCTATGGTCACCGCCATCGGTGACCCCTGTCACCACGTTGTCCGTACCCCCAAGGACGAGGTGAAGCACACATGCGTGCACCCAGGCCGAAGGTCGCGATCGCGGCCATCGCGGTCGCGGCCCTCGCGGTAGCAGGCTGCGCCGAGAGCAACCGCGACGACGACAAATCCGGCGGTAGCAAGAAGGACACCCTCGTCTTCGGCGTCGCCGGAGACCCGAAGGTGCTCGACCCGAGCTTCGCCAGCGACGGTGAGTCGCTGCGCGTGGCGCGTCAGGTCTTCGAGACCCTGGTCCGACCGGAGGAGGGTGGCACCAAGGTCACCCCCGGCCTGGCCGAGTCCTGGACCCCGGACGCCGCGGGCACCACCTGGACCTTCAAGCTCCGTTCGGGCGTGAAGTTCCACGACGGCACCGACTTCAACGCCGAGGCCGTCTGCGTCAACTTCAACCGCTGGTACAACGCCAAGGGCCTCATGCAGAGCCCGGACGTGACCGCGTACTGGCAGGACGTCATGGGTGGCTTCGCGAAGAACGAGAGCGAAGACCTGCCGACGAGCCTCTTCAAGTCGTGCGCCGCCAAGGACGCGACCACTGTGGACCTGGCGTTCACCCGGGTCTCCAGCAAGATCCCGGCCGCGCTGATGCTCCCCTCGTTCTCCATCCACAGCCCGAAGGCGCTGCAGGAGTTCGACGCGAGCAACGTCGCGGGCACCGCCGAGGACATCAAGTACCCGGCGTACGCGACGGCGCACCCGACCGGCACCGGCCCGTTCAAGTTCAAGGCCTGGGACGTCGCCAACAAGACGCTGACCCTGGAGCGCAACGACGACTACTCGGGCGCCAAGGCCAAGCTGAAGACCCTGATCTTCAAGACGATCTCGGACGAGAACGCCCGCAAGCAGGCGCTGCGCTCCGGTGACATCCAGGGCTACGACCTGGTTGGCCCGGCCGACGTCGAGCCGCTGAAGGGCGAGGGCTTCAACATGCTCACCCGCCCGGCGTTCAACGTGCTCTACCTGGCGATCAACCAGAAGGGCAACCCGAAGCTCGCCGACCCGAGGGTCCGGCAGGCCATCGCGTACGCGCTGAACCGTCAGCAGCTGGTCGACTCGAAGCTGCCCCCGGGCGCCAAGGTCGCCGAGAACTTCATGCCCGACACCGTCGAGGGCTGGAGCGGCGACGTTCCGAAGTACAACTACGACCCGGCCAAGGCGAAGGCGCTGCTGGCCGAGGCGGGCGCGTCGAACCTGACGCTGAAGTTCCACTACCCGACCGAGGTCACCCGGCCGTACATGCCGAACCCGAAGGACATCTTCGAGTTGCTGTCGGCGGACCTGAAGGCGGTTGGCATCACCGTCGAGGCGATCCCGCTCAAGTGGAGCCCGGACTACCTCAACGCCACCACCTCGGGCAGCAAGCACGACATCCACTTCCTGGGCTGGACCGGTGACTACGGCGACGCCTACAACTTCATCGGCACCTTCTTCGACCGGCCGAAGGACGAGTGGGGCTTCAACAACAAGGCCCTGTTCGACCAGTTCAAGGACGCGGACACCACCGCGGACATCGCGGCCCGGACTGAGAAGTACAAGGCCCTGAACAAGTCCGTGATGGAGTTCCTGCCCGGTGTGCCGATCTCGCACTCGCCGCCGGCGATCGTGTTCGGCAAGGACGTGACCGGCGTCAAGGCGAGCCCGCTCACCGACGAGCGCTTCGCAACCGCCGAGTTCAAGTAAGTCCTGATCTGACGCAAGGAACGCGGGCGGGCGCTGTCGCACAGCGCCCGCCCGCAACCCTCCGCACCCCTTCGAGGCCGCCGTGTTCCGGTTCATCGTCAGGCGCCTGCTTCAGCTGATACCCACGCTGTTCGGGCTCTCCCTTCTGCTCTTCATCTGGCTCCGCCGGCTCCCCGGCGGCCCCGAGACCGCCATCCTCGGCGAGCGCGGCACGCCCGAGATGCGTGCCGCCATCCGCCGCAACATGGGGCTCGACGAGCCCATCCTGGTGCAGTACGGCCGGTTCGTCCGCCGGATGATCAAGCTCGACCTGGGCACCTCGACCTCCACCAAGCGGGCGGTCACCACGGAGTTCATCGAGCGCTTCCCCGGCACCGTCGAGCTGACCATCACCGCGATGATCATCGCGATCGGCATCGGCATCCCGCTGGGCTACCTGGCCGCCCGCCGTCGCGGCCGTTTCCTGGACCACGCGTCCGTGGGCGGTTCGCTGATCGGCATCTGCATCCCGGTGTTCTTCCTGGGCTACGTGCTCAAGGCGATCTTCTCGGAGAACCTGCACTGGTTCCCGTCCAGCGGCCGGCAGGACCCGACGCTGGAGGCGACCCGGGTCACCAACTTCTTCGTCCTCGATGGCCTGATGACCCGCGAGTGGGACGCCGCCGCCGACGCGCTCTGGCATCTGGTGCTGCCCGCCATCGCGCTGGCCAGCATCCCGCTGGCGATCATCGTCCGGATCACCCGGGCGAGCGTGCTGGAGGTGCTCAACGAGGACTTCGTGCGCACCGCCGAGGCGAAGGGCCTGACCGAGCAGACGGTCCGTCGCCGGCACGTGCTGCGCAACGCGATGCTGCCGGTGGCCACCTCGATCGGTCTGCTCGCGGGCGGCCTGCTCTCCGGCGCCGTGCTGACCGAGACCGTCTTCGCCTTCAGTGGCATCGGAGCATTCGTCGCCGAGGCCATCGGCCAGCGCGACTATCCGGTGCTGATGGGCTTCATTCTGATCATCGCGGTGGTGTACGTGCTGGTGAACCTCCTGGTGGACCTCTCCTACAGCTTCATCGACCCGAGGGTGAGGGTGCGATGACACTCAGCCCGGGCAAGAAGCGCGAGAAGATCGACCGGCTCTCCGAACTGGCCGCCCGTGACGACGAGCGTGGCGTCAGCCTCTGGCAGGAGGCGTTCCGCCGGCTGCGCGGCAACCCGGCCGCGATCGTCGGCGCCGTCATCCTGGCGCTCTTCGTGCTGGTCGCGGTCATCGGACCGTTCCTCGTGCCGTACGCGGCGACGGACACCATCGGCATCCGGGAAGGGCTGATCAAGCCCGGTGTCATTCCCGGCCCGAACGGCGACCACTGGTTCGGCTACGACCACCAGGGCCGTGACGAGTTCAGCCGGATGATCGTGGGTGCCCGCCAGACCCTGCTCGTCGGTGTGGTCTCCACCCTGATCGGTCTGGCGATCGGCGCGGTCATCGGTGGCGTCTCCGGTGCCGCGGCCGGTCTCGGTGGCCGGTGGGGGCGCTGGATCGACACGACCCTGATGCGGTTCATCGACATGCTGCTGGCGATGCCGAGCCTGCTGCTCGCGGTGAGCATCGCCGCCCTGCTCGGGGCCAGCCTGACCACTGTGATGATCGCGGTCGGCGTGGTCTCGGTGCCGGTGTTCGCCCGGCTGCTGCGCGGCTCGATGATCTCCCAGGCCAACAGCGACTACGTGCTGGCGGCCACCTCGCTCGGTGTCAAGAAGTCGAAGATCGCGCTGACCCACGTGGTGCCGAACTCGCTCGCCCCGGTGATCGTGCAGGCCACGCTGACCCTGGCCACCGCGATCATCGAGGCTGCGGCGCTCTCGTTCCTCGGCCTCGGCAACCCGGACACGGCCGTACCGGAGTGGGGTGTCATGCTCGCCGACGCGCAGCAGTACCTCGGTATCCGGCCGTCGCTGGCGATCTACCCGGCCGTCGCGATCATCATCACCGCGCTCGGCTTCACCCTGCTCGGTGAGGCGATGCGTGAGGCCCTCGACCCGAAGCTGCGGAAGTAGGCCCCTAATGGCACTGCTCGAAGTTGACGATCTGTCCGTCACGTTCGCCCGGCGCGGCCAGCGGGCCGTACACGCGGTCGACGGGGTGTCCTTCTCGGTCGACGCCGGTGAGGTGGTCGGCCTGGTCGGCGAGTCCGGCTGCGGCAAGAGCGTCACCTCGCTCGCGATCATGGGTCTGCTGCCGAAGCAACCCGGCCTCCGGGTCGGCGGCAAGGCCGTCTTCGACGGCACGGACCTGCTCCAGCTCGACGACCGGTCACGGCGGGACATCCGTGGCCGGGACATCGCGATGATCTTCCAGGACCCGCTCTCCTCGCTGAACCCGGTGATCCCGATCGGGTTGCAGGTGACCGAGGTGCTGACCCGGCACCGGGGGATGAAGGGTGCGGCCGCCGCCAAGGAGGCGGCGGAGCTGCTGGACCGGGTCGGCATCCCGGACCCGAAGCGGCGGCTGAAGGAATACCCGCACCAGCTCTCCGGTGGCATGCGCCAGCGTGCGCTCATCGCGATGGCGGTGGCCTGCCAGCCTCGGCTGCTCATCGCCGACGAGCCGACCACCGCGCTGGACGTCACCATCCAGGCCCAGATCCTGGAGCTCCTCAAGGACCTGGTCCGGGACTCCGGCACCGCGCTGCTGATGATCACGCACGATCTCGGTGTGGTGGCCGGCATGGTCGACACCGTCAACGTGCTCTACGGCGGTCGGGTGGTGGAGACGGCCCGCCGTCGTCCACTGTTCCGCCAGCCGCGGCACCCGTACACAGTGGGTCTGCTCGGCTCGGTGCCGCGCCTGGACGCCGGGCGGGGCGAGAAGCTCAACCCGATCCCCGGTTCGGTCCGCGACCTGCTGCCCTGGCCGGACGGCTGTGCCTTCGCCCCGCGCTGCTCCCGACGGATCGACGAGTGCGTGGGCGAGCCGCCGGAGCTGGTGCAGGCGTACGACGGACGTAGCTACCGGTGCGTGAACCCGGAGCCGGTGCCCGGCACGGTGCCCGCCCCGCGCGAGGAGGAATCAGCGTGAGCGAGAATGACATCCTCGTCGAGGTACGTGACCTGAAGGTGCACTTCCCGATCAAGCGGGGTGTGCTCTTCGACCGGGTGGTCGGCCACGTGAAGGCCGTCGACGGGGTCGACCTGAGCATCGCGCGTGGAAAGACGTACGGCCTGGTCGGCGAGTCCGGCTGCGGTAAGTCCACGCTCGGTCGGGCGCTGCTCCAGCTCACCCCGCCGACCGCGGGCGAGGTGAGCTTCGACGGCGTCGAGCTGACCACGCTGGCGCCCGGCAAGCTGCGCAGCATGCGTCGCCGGATGCAGATGATCTTCCAGGACCCGATGTCCAGCCTCGACCCGCGGCAGAACGTCGAGTCGATCCTGACCGAGGGCCTCCAGACCCACGGGATCGGCGCCGACCGCACCGACCGCAGGCGGATCATCGGGGAGACCCTGGACGCGGTGGGGCTGCCCCGCTGGGCGTTGTCCCGCTATCCGCACGAGTTCTCCGGCGGGCAGCGGCAGCGCATCGGCATCGCCCGGGCGCTGGTGCTCGGGCCGGAGCTGATCGTGGCCGACGAGCCGGTCTCGGCACTCGACGTGTCGATCCAGGCCCAGGTCGTCAACCTGCTCGACGAACTTCAGGACAGCCTGGGGCTGACCTACCTGGTGATCGCGCACGACCTCGCGGTGGTCCGGCACATCTCCGACACCGTCGGCGTCATGTACCTGGGCGCGCTGGTCGAGGAGGCACCGAGCGACCGTCTCTACAACGAGCCGCTGCACCCGTACACCCGGGCGTTGATGTCCGCGGTGCCGGTGCCGGACCCGGACGTGGAGGACCGTCGGGAGCGGATCCTGCTCGCCGGTGACCTGCCGTCGCCGGCCAACCCGCCGTCCGGTTGCCGTTTCCACACGCGCTGCCCGTGGGCGCAGCCCACCCGCTGCGCGGACGAGCGGCCCGTGCTGCGGGACATCGGTGTCAGCCGGGTGGCCTGCCACTGGGCCGAGCAGATCGCCAGCGGCGAGCTGCGCCCGCACGGGGTCAGCGCGCAGATCGTCCGCCCCGAGGGCGAGGGGGACGCGCCGGCCGTGGTCTCCGCGCCCACCGAGCCCGGCTCGTACGTCTGAGACTGGACGCGGTGCCGGCGACGTCGGAGCTGCTCAGCCCTCCGGGCGGTTGAGCAGACCCACCGCGACGCCGTGCACCGCGTCCAGCCCCGCCGGGTCGGCCAACGCCACCGACGCGCCGGTGACCACATACCACTCGTCGGCGTCCTTGTACTGCACCCGCAGGGTGACCTTGCCGTCCGCGTACTCGGTGCGCAGGGTCAGGTCGCCGGTGACGACGCCGACCTCGTCGGTCATCACCCCGCCTGGGCCGGGCACGATGTCGGTGGTGCGGCTCTGCGGGCCAGCGGCCCCGCCCGCATCCGCGACCATGCCGGCACCCGGCACCGCGGCGGGCGCCTCGGCGGTGCCGTCAGCGGTCATGCCGGCGGCGGCCGGGCCGGTGCCAGCGCTCTCCTCGGCGGCGGTCACGATTCACTCCCCACTGTGCAGCCCTCCAACATGTCGGTCAGGGCAGCCTTCTCGGCGGTGGTCACCGTCAGCCGCCAGTAGTGCTTGACCGTCACCCAGCTCTCAGCGTACTTGCACCAGTACTCACGGTTCGCCGGCTTCCACTGCGACGGGTCCTGGTCACCCTTTGACCGGTTCGAGGACGCCGAAACCGCGAGGAGCTGCGGACGTGTCGTGTCGTTGGCGAAGTCGCCGCGCTTGCGGTCGTCCCACTCGTCGGCACCCGAGCGCCACGCGTTGGCCAACGGCACCATGTGGTCGATGTCCACATCGGCGGGATCGGCGGCGCTGCGGCCGTCGTACACGCTCTCCCAGCGACCACCGACCACGTTGCAGCCGGAGAGTTTCACGTCCTTGCCGTCGCGCTGGAGGATGCTGTCCCGCACGTCGCAGTTCTTGCCGGTGTCCCGCCAGTGCGGGAAGTGGTCCCGGCTGTAGCCCTTCATCGAGCCGGCGGTGGCGACGGTGAGCTGGCCGAGCTGCTGCACGGCATTGCCGCCGCCGCTCGACGGCGGAGTGTCCGGCTCGTCCTGCGGGACGCAACCGGCCACGCCGAGCGTCAGCGTCGCGGCGAGCGCGATCACCGCCGCTCGCGGTCCTGATGTGGTACGCACAGACGACACCTCTCCAGCTTGCGGTCTCCCGGCGATTGCGCACAGTACCCGGGGATGGTTTTGGCATTTCGTGGCGTCTCCCACATCAGGCAGGGCAGATTGGTGGGATGACCGCACCCGTACCGGCGCCTGCCCTCCGAATGGGCACCGCCGCCGGCCGTGGGACGCTGCTCGCCGCCGTACTCGCCTCAGGCATGGTCTTCCTCGACAGCACTGTCGTCAACGTGGCGCTGCCGAAGCTCGGGCAGGATCTCGGCGCGAACGTGGCCGATCTCCAGTGGACCATCAACGGCTACCTGCTGATGCTGGCGGCTTTCGTGCTGCTCGGTGGCGCACTCGGGGACCGCTTCGGTCGGCGACGCATCTTCCTCATCGGCGTGGTCTGGTTCACCGCCGCGTCCGTGCTGTGCGGGCTGGCCCAGGGCACCGGGTGGCTGATCGCGGCCCGGTTCCTCCAGGGAGCCGGCGGGGCGTTGCTCACACCCGGGTCGCTGTCGGTGCTCCAGGCCAGCTTCCACCCGGACGACCGGGGCCGGGCGATCGGCGCCTGGGCCGGGCTGTCCGGGGTGTCCACAGCGCTCGGCCCGTTCATCGGTGGTTGGCTGATCGACGCGCTCTCCTGGCGTTGGATCTTCTTCCTGAACCTGCCGATCGCCGTGCTGGTGGTGCTGGCCGCGATGCACTGGGTGCCGGAGAGCCGGGACGAGAGCGCCTCCCGGACCGAAGACCCGGGGCGGACCCGACGGCGGTTCGACGTCGCGGGAGCCCTGCTCGGAGCACTCGCGCTCGCCGGTGTCACGTACGCCCTGATCGACGCACCGGCGCGCGGCTTCGACTCCGCGCCGGTGCTGATCGCGGCAGTGGTCGGAGTGCTGTCGGCGGTGTCCTTCGTCCTGTTGGAACGGCGGCGCGGCGACGCCGCGATGTTGCCCACCGGGCTGTTCAGCAGTCGGCTCTTCTCGGTGCTGAACATCTTCACGGTGGTCGTCTACGCGGCGCTCGGCGGCTTCACCTTCTTCTTCGCCGTCTACCTGCAGAACGTGGTCGAGTGGTCCGCCTTCCGCACCGGCATCGCGCTGCTGCCGATGACCCTGCTGCTGTTGGTCGGGTCGGCCCGAGCCGGAGCCTTGTCGGCCCGGATCGGCCCCCGGCTGCCGTTGGCCATCGGACCGGTGGTGGCCGCGATCGGTCTGTTGCTGCTGCGCGGCGTGGGACCGGGCGCGTCGTACTGGACCGACGTGCTGCCCGGGGTGCTGCTCTTCGGCATCGGGCTGACCCTGGTCGTGGCACCACTGACCGCGTCGGTGCTGGCCGCCGTGCAGGACCGGTTCTCCGGGGTCGCCAGCGGCTTCAACAACGCGGCGTCCCGGGCCGGCGGTCTGCTCGCGGTGGCGGCGCTGCCGCTGCTGGTCGGCCTGTCCGGGGGCGGGTACGAGCAGAAGGCCGAGCTGACCGACGCGTTCCGGGGCGCGATGGAGTGGTGCGCAGGCCTGCTCGTGGCCGGGGCGGTGCTGGCCCTCGTGCTGGTCCACCGACCGCCTCGGGCAGCCCCGCCGTCGCAGCCCTGCCACTCGATGCCCGCCGCGACACCCCCGAAGTAGCTGCTCCGGGGGTGTCGCGCGTAGGTCAGCGGCGGGCGCGGTTGACGGCGCTGGTGACCGCCTTGATCGAGGCGGTGACGATGTTGGCGTCGGTGCCGACACCCCAGACCGTACGACTGTCCACCTCGCACTCCACGTACGCGGCGGCCTGCGCGTCCCCACCGGAGGAGAGCGCGTGCTCGTGGTAGTCGAGCACCCGCACGCCCACGCCGATCGAGTGCAGCGCGTTCACGTACGCGTCGATCGGGCCGTTGCCGACCGCGGTGAGCGAGCGGTGCTCGTCGCCCACGCCGACCTGGGCCTCGATCTCGACCTTGCCGTCGATCGTGCCGATCGTGTAGCTGGACAACCGGACGGCCGGGGCGGGCTGGTGGTCGAGCAGGTAGTGCGTCGCGAAGATCTCCCACATGGCGCCCGGGTCGACCTCGCCACCGTCGTGGTCGGTGACCTGCTGCACCACCCCGGAGAACTCGATCTGGAGCCGCCGCGGCAGGTCCAGTTGGTGCTCGCTCTTCATGATGTACGCGACGCCGCCCTTGCCGGACTGCGAGTTGACCCGGATGACCGCCTCGTAGGTGCGGCCCAGGTCCTTCGGGTCGATCGGCAGGTACGGCACGGCCCAGGTCTGCTCGTCCACCGGTACGCCGGCAGCCTTCGCGTCGGCCGCCAGGGCGTCGAAGCCCTTCTTGATGGCGTCCTGGTGGGAGCCGGAGAAGGCGGTGTAGACCAGGTCGCCCGCGTACGGGTGGCGCTCGTGCACCGGCAGTTGGTTGCAATATTCGACGGCGCGCCGGATCTCGTCGATGTTCGAGAAGTCGATCATCGGGTCGATGCCCTGGGAGAAGAGGTTGAGCCCCAGCGTCACCAGGTCCACGTTGCCGGTGCGCTCGCCGTTGCCGAACAGGCAGCCCTCGATCCGGTCCGCGCCGGCCAGCAGGCCCAGCTCGGCGGCGGCCACCCCGGTGCCCCGGTCGTTGTGCGGGTGCAGGCTCAGGATCACGCTGTCGCGGCGCGGCAGGTGCCGGTGCATCCACTCGATCGAGTCGGCGTACACGTTGGGGGTGGCCATCTCGACGGTGGCCGGCAGGTTGATGATCAGCGGCCGGTCCGGCGTCGGGTCGATCACGTCGATCACCCGGGAGCAGACCTCCAGCGCGTACTCCAGCTCGGTGCCCGTGTACGACTCCGGCGAGTACTCGTAGAAGATGTCGGTGTCCGGAGTGTGGATCTCCGCGTACTTCTGGCAGAGCCGAGCGCCGGTCGTGGCGATGTCGGAGATGCCGTCCCGATCCAGGCCGAAGACCACCCGACGCTGGAGGGTGGAGGTCGAGTTGTAGAAGTGCACGATGGCCCGCTTCGCGCCGCGCAGCGACTCGAAGGTCCGCTCGATGAGGTGCTCCCGGCACTGCGTGAGCACCTGGATGGTCACGTCGTCCGGGATCATGTCCTGCTCGATGAGCTGCCGGACGAAGTCGAAGTCGGTCTGGCTGGCCGACGGGAAGCCGACCTCGATCTCCTTGTAGCCCATCTGGACCAGCAGCTGGAACATCCGCCGCTTGCGCTCGGGCGACATCGGGTCGATCAGTGCCTGGTTGCCGTCGCGGAGATCCACCGCGCACCACCGTGGGGCCGCCTCGACGGTGCGGGTGGGCCAGCTGCGGTCCGGCAGCTCGACCCGGAACTGCTCCCGGTAGGGCTGGTAGCGGTGGTACGGCATCCGGCTCGGGCGTTGCCGAGCGAACGGATCGGTCTCGGCATCGGTGACAGGTTGAGCCATCTCAGAGTGCTCCCTGGAACATGTGGCGTCAGCAGATCGGAAGGTGTCGGCGAGATGCCGGGCAACGGTGCGCGGCGGTGCCGAGAAGAAAATCGGATGTGCTGGACGGCGCGATGCAACTCCGCGACGAGGTGCCGGCCGGTCAGGCCTCGTCGCGGCGGCTAAGGAGAACAAGCGCCTGCCACATGACCAGGTCACCCTACGTGATGAAACGGGGGGTGGGAAGGCAGGTCCGGACTATGGGACCGGCGTCATGGTCCGCTCCGGCGCCGCAGCACCCAGCCGCGGTGTCCGCCCGGCCCAACCCACCACGGGTACGATCGCCATCCCGACCAGCACGAAGATCGCTGCGGCCGGTATCCATCCCCACCCGCCGGTGGTCACCCCGAGCGCGGTCAGACCGACCGGGGCGATCAGGTACTGCACTTGGGAGCCGAGCCGGAACGCCCCCACGTACGCGCCGCGCTGGTCGGCCGGCGGCAGGGTGGCGGTGAGGCCCCAGGCGCCCGCCGACTCGATCAGCTCGGCCAGGATCAGCACCGTCGCGGCGGCCACCAGCACCACCACGGTGAGCGCGCCCCGGGTCAGCCCGGAGATCGGCAGAACCAGACAGAACAGGGCGATCAGCAGGGCTCCCCGGCGGGAGGCCCGAGCCGCGCCCGACGCGGAGTCGGCGCCCCGGCTGACGCGTACCTGGAGCAGCACGATCAGGACCGTGTTGAGCAGCACCAGCCCGGCGATGATCGTCTTCGGGGCGTCGGTGTGGGTGAGGATCCACAGCGGCATCACCGTCAGGTAGAGCGTCTGGTGCGCGGTGAGCAGCCCGGAGAGCAGGGACACCGCCATGAACGGGCGGTCCCGCAGCACGGCGAGGCGACTCATCGGCTCGGTCGGTCGGGCCACCTGCGGCAGCCGGGGCAGTCGCCGCACGAAGAGAGCCGTGACCAGGAAGACCGTCGAGATGAACCACACCATTCCCCGGTACGCCTCGATGGTGTCCACCGCCAGCACCAGGCCGCTGATCACCGCTCCCAGCCCGAAGCCGACGTTCAGCGACGAGCGCTGGTACGCCATCGCCGTGACCCGTTCGGCCGGGGGGAGCGCGTTGATGGAGTAGACCTGCCGAGCCACGCCGGTCGCGGCGTCAACGGCGGCCAGCGCCACCACCACGGCGAGGAACCCGGCGAAGCCGCCGACGAACGGGTAGGTCGCGAAGAGCGCCGCGTCCAGCACCAGCCCGACGATCCAGATCCGCTGCGGCCCGTACCGGTCGGTGAGCCCGCCCAGCGGCACCGTGCCCAGCAGCGACACTCCCGCCGCGATGGACAGCCCCAGCCCGACCTGGGCGGCGCTGAGCCCCAGCGCCCGGGTGAAGAAGACGGCGCTGCCGGCGTGGAACAGGCCGCTGCCGACGGCGTAGACCATCGCCTGCACGGCCAGGGCGCGGGTCAGCCCGGCCGGCGGTACGACGTTTCGGACAGCGGTACGGATGGTTTCTCTGGCCCCCATGGCCGGCAGTGAACCGTGCCCCCACGGCCTCGGTCGAGCCTTTTAGGCTGAACCAAATCCTGCGCCGGGGGTGGCATGTCCGAATTGCGGTTCAGTCTGGCCGACGTGGCGCGAGTGCGCCTCGCCGTGTCGCCGGTCAACGAGACGGTCATGAGCATGTGGGCGCTGGCCAGCCCGGTCCGCTACGCGGTGCACCTGCCCTGGATCGACCGGGCCCGGGTGACTCTGCGTCGTCCCGAGGTGGCCGACCGGGTCGGACCGCTGACGCACCTGGTCGGGCGGGGGCGCTGGTTGCCCGACTTCCTCACCCCGGCGGCCCGGCCGAACGTGGAGATGGCCGAGCAGCTCGACCAGATTGCGGCGACCCCGCCGGCCGTGGTGGTCCAGGACCTGCTGGCGACCACCCCGCGCCGGCCGCTCAATCCGTTCGGGCAGGCGCTGCTCGCCGACCCCGGCGGGCTGCTGCCGCAGGTCGTCGACGCGGTGCGTGTCTGGTACGACGAGGCGATCGCCCCGGACTGGCCGCGGATGCGGGCGCTGCTCGACGCCGACGTGGCGTACCGCGCCGCGCAGCTCGCCGAGAGCGGCGCCGGTCGATTCTTCGAGCAGCTCCACCCGAGCCTGCGTTGGCACGGGGACCGGGTGATCAGCGATGACACGTTCGAGCGGGACTTCGACCTGCGCGGTCGCGGGTTGGCGCTGAACCCGACGGTGTTCAGCGGGCGGAATGTGCTGTGGAACCTGCTGGAGGATTCACTGCCGGCCGGCGCGTACCCGGTCCGGGCGGTCGGGACGCTCTGGGAGGCGACGGCCCCACCGCCCGGCGACCCGCTGGCACGGGTGATCGGCCCCGGCCGCGCCGCACTGCTGCACCTGCTCGACACGGCGACCACCACCACCGACCTGGCCCGACTCACCGGCATGTCCGCCGGAAACGTCTCCCAGCACCTGGCCGCGCTGGGCGCAGCCGGGCTGGTCCACCGGTCTCGACAGGGTCGGCACGTCCTCTACCGCAACAGCGACGCCGCGAGGGTCCTGCTCCGGGCCAGCCGGGGAGGGTGACCCGCCTGGGTGATCAGGCGAGCAGCAGGTCGGCGACCGGGCGACGGCGACGCAGGCCGATCTCCCGGGCGCGCAGGTCGGGCGGGAGGGCGAACGGGTCCCCGAGCCGGCCCACGGCGGCGACCACCAGTGGACGGACGGCGCCGGGCAGGTCGAGCTCGGTCGCGAGGCCGGCCTGGTCGAAGCGGGTGAGCTGGCGCACGTGCAGGCCGAGCGCGGTGGCCTGCAACGTCAGGTGGGCGATCGCCTGACCGAGGTCGTACGCGGCCCGCTCGGCGTCGCCGCCGGTGTGTGCGCCGACCACCAGGGTGGCCGCGTGTCGAGCCCATCCCTGGTCGCTGCCCGGGAGGCTGATCAGGATGCGCTTCCATGTCTCGTCTTCCCGGTGGCCCACGGCGAACCGCCAGGGCTGCCGGTTCTCCGCCGAGGGCGCCCAGCGCGCCGCCTCCAGCAGCGAGGCCGCCTCGTCCGGGGTCAGCTCGGCGCTGGGGTCGAAGGCCCAGGGGCTCCAGCGGTAGGCGAGCAGCGGGGTCAGGTCAGCCATGGCGTGAATCGTCCTGTATGGGTGATTCGCGGCTCAGGGCGGGCTTGCAAAATGTGGTGAAACGCACCCGTAACGGGACGAAGATCAGGACGTTCCCGCGCTCGGGCTGTCCGACGGGTCAGGCGTCGGCGGCGCTGCGGTGTCGAGCGGGTCCCGGTCGACCACCACCGGCCCGGCGAGTTGCACGGTGGCCGGTGCCGGGCCGGGTGGCGCGGCCAGCCGCAGCGTCCCCGCTCCGGTCCGCACGCCGGTCGTCGTGCCGTCCCGGTCGTAGCAGTAGATGCCCACGTCCAGCGGGGCGTTGAGCGACGCCGAGGTGGACTCCACCGAGTAACAGGTGCCGGTGACGCCCTCCGGCGCGCTGGCCGGGGCCACCGCCAACGGCGCGCGCCGGTCGGTGAGCACGTCCAGCCAGTCGGTGAGCGGATGCTGGATCCGGGGGTCCGACCGGCGCGGGATCGCGTCGTCGCGGTCACCGAGGCGTACGCAGCTCGCCGACTCCGGTCGGCCGACCGACGGCAGGGCGCACTGGAACAGCCCGTCGGCCGTGGCGGCCATCGAGACGTCGGCGGCGCCGACCCAGGGCGCCTCCCGGCACGTCGACTCGCCAGCTGCCATCGTTCGCGCTGGTGAAGACGATGGTGCGGTCCGGTTGACCCGTCCGGCTGTACACGTACTGCGCCACCAGGTGGCGGTCCTGGGCGGCCGCGGCCAGCGCGGCCAGCTCGTCCCGGGCCGCCTCCACCTCGACCGCCCCGGTTTCCGTGGGCATCGGGCTCGGGGGCTGCGCACTGGTGCAGGCAGTCAGGAGTGCTGGCAGGGCGATCACGAGCGGCCCGAGCACACGGCCGGTCGGGCGGATGAGGGCGGGCACCGGCCCATTCTGGTGGGTGCGGGCCGTTGGTGGGTGCCGACGCGTACCGGGCTTGTTCCGGCGTGTCGGACGGGGTCTTCCCCGCGTACCGCCCGACCTGGTGGGACCGACCCTCGCCGGCCCGCGCGGGCCGGATGGTGGGATCACCTGACCCGCCGTCGTTGCCCGCCGGATACCCTCAAGGGGTCTGACACGCGCCGCCGGCCCCGGTTCCGGCGGCGTCGGCACGCTCAGGGTTACTGGGAGGGAGTGCACCGTCGTGGCACTCGTGGTGCAGAAATACGGCGGGTCCTCCGTCGCCAACGCCGAGCGGATCAAGCGGGTGGCCGAGCGCATCGTCGCCGCCCGCAAGGCCGGCGACGACGTGGTGGTGGTGGTCTCCGCGATGGGGGACACCACCGACGAGCTGCTCGACCTGGCCAACCAGGTCAGCCCGCTGCCGCCGGGCCGCGAGCTGGACATGCTGCTCACCGCCGGGGAGCGGATCTCCATGGCGCTGCTCGCCATGGCCATCCACAACCTGGGGTACGAAGCCCGCTCGTTCACCGGCTCGCAGGCCGGTGTGATCACCACCTCGGTGCACGGCCGCGCGCGCATCATCGACGTCACCCCCGGGCGCCTCAAGGGCGCGCTCGACGAGGGCTCGGTGGTCATCGTGGCCGGCTTCCAGGGCGTCTCCCAGGACACCAAGGACGTCACCACCCTGGGCCGGGGCGGCTCGGACACCACCGCCGTGGCGCTCGCCGCAGCCCTGCACGCCGACGTCTGCGAGATCTACACCGACGTCGACGGCATCTTCACCGCCGACCCTCGGATCGTGCCCAACGCCCGGCACATCAAGCACATCACCTACGAGGAGACGCTGGAGCTGGCCGCGTGCGGCGCGAAGGTTCTGCACCTGCGTAGCGTGGAATACGCCCGGCGGGCGGGGTTGCCGATCCACGTCCGTTCGTCATACTCGACCAACACCGGCACGATGGTCACCGGATCGATGGAGGACCTTTCCGTGGAGCAGGCACTGATCACCGGAGTCGCGCACGACCGCAGCGAAGCCAAGATCACGATCGTCGGGGTGCCCGACGAGCCGGGTGCCGCCGCGCGGATCTTCGACACGGTCGCCGGCGCCGAGATCAACATCGACATGATCGTGCAGAACGTCTCCACCGAGGGCACCGGCCGGACGGACATCTCGTTCACCCTGCCCAAGACCGACGGCCCGACCGCGATGGCCGCGCTCAGCAAGATCCAGGAGCCGGTCAAGTTCAAGGGCCTGCTCTACGACGACCACGTCGGCAAGGTCTCGCTGATCGGTGCCGGCATGCGCTCGCACCCCGGTGTGGCCGCCGGGTTCTTCGCCGCGCTCGGCGCGGCCGGGGTCAACATCGAGATGATCTCCACGTCCGAGATCCGGGTCTCCGTGGTCTGCCGGGACACCGACCTCGACGCCGCCGTCCGCGCCATCCACGACGCGTTCGAGCTGGGCGGCGACACCGAAGCCGTGGTCTACGCGGGGACGGGTAGGTAGCGCCGATGACGGCGCTGCCCACCCTCGCAGTGGTCGGAGCGACCGGTGCCGTCGGCACCGTGATGTGTGAGCTGCTCACCGGGCGTCGCAACGTCTGGGGTGAGATCCGGCTGCTCGCCTCCGAACGCTCGGTCGGGCGCCGGGTGCGCTGCCGGGGCGAGGAGATGGTCGTCCAGGCGCTGAC
Source organism: Micromonospora sp. MGP-C2 (assembly GCF_057766525.1). Lineage (NCBI taxonomy): Bacteria > Bacillati > Actinomycetota > Actinomycetes > Micromonosporales > Micromonosporaceae > Micromonospora > Micromonospora sp. MGP-C2. Next base: position 4,000,500 of record NZ_JBYMEN010000002.1, on the reverse strand, counting down.
CCCCGAGGCATTCGACGGGGTCGACGTGGCGATGTTCGACGTGCCCGACGAGGTCTCCGCCGAGTGGGCACCGATCGCCGTCTCCCGAGGCGCGATCGCGGTCGACAACTCCGGCGCGTTCCGGATGGACCGGGACGTCCCGCTTGTCGTGCCCGAGATCAACCCCGAGCAGGTCCGCAACCGGCCCCGGGGCATCATCGCCAACGCCAACTGCACCACCCTCGCGATGATCGTCGCAGTCGCGCCGCTGCACCGCGAGTACGGCCTACGGGAGCTCGTGCTCGCCTCCTACCAGGCGGTTTCCGGCGCGGGCAAGTCCGGCGTCGACATCCTGCACGACCAGCTCGCCAAGGTCGCCGGCGATCGAGCGCTGGGCTCGCGCACCGGCGACGTGCGGCAGGCGGTCGGCGACGACCTGGGCCCGTTCCCGGCCCCCATGGCGCTCAACGTGGTGCCGTGGGCCGGCTCGCCCGCAGACGGTGGCTGGTCGTCGGAGGAAATGAAGATCCGCAACGAGTCGCGGAAGATCCTCGGCCTGCCCGACCTCAAGGTGTCCGCCACCTGTGTCCGGGTGCCGGTCGTCACCGCCCACTCGGTGGCCGTGCACGCGGTCTTCGCCACCGAGGTGGACGCCGAGGGCGCCCGCGAGGCGCTGCGCAACGCACCCGGGGTGATCCTTGTCGACGACCCCGCCGCCGGGGAGTTCCCGATGCCGATCGACGCCGTCGGCACCGACCCGTCCTGGGTCGGCCGGATCCGCCGTGCCCTGGACGACCCCCGCGCCCTCGACTTCTTCGTGACCGGCGACAACCTCCGCAAGGGCGCTGCCCTCAACACGGCCCAGATCGCCGAGCTCCTAGCCAAGGAACTCCGCACCCCCTAACCAGCGACTCCCCGCCCCGCCCCCGCTGCGGGGTCGATCATGGAGTTGTGGTGGGTGATTCAACACCGGCAACGGCAAATGTCCCCCACCACAACTGCATGATCGACGGCGTGGGGGTTGGGGTTACGCGGCGGACAGGTGGACTCCGTCTCGGCCTTGGCGTTTCACCGCGTACAGGGCCTGGTCGGCTCTTCTCAGGGTGCGGTCGGGGGTTTCGCCGGGGCGGGGTAGCGCGACGCCCACGCTGATCGTGCGGCCGACTCGCCGGGCCGCCTCGGTCAGCCGCTCAGCGATCCGGACCGCCTCCTCGGGGCGACTCACCTCGATCACCGCGACGAACTCGTCGCCGCCGATCCGGTACAGCTCGTCGCCGTGGCGCAGCGCCCCCTCCAGCGCCCGGGCCAACCCGACCAGCACCCGGTCGCCGGCCTGGTGGCCGTACGTGTCGTTGACGGTCTTGAAGCCGTCCACGTCGATCGCCAGCAGGGCCGTACGCCCCGGGGTGGCCGCCGCGATCCGCTGCCCGAACGGGCCGGTGTGCCGCAACCCGGTCAGCGGATCGGAGCTGGCCTGCTCGCGCAGCCGGGCCAGAGTGCGCAGCCGGTCCAGGCTCGTCCAGGCCTGCCCGGCGAGCAGTTCCATCAGGCTGACCGTGGTCGGGTCCGGGCGCAGTGCGCGTTCGTCGGCGACGAGCAGCACCCCGCCGGCGTCCGGCGGCCCGACCGGAACGGCGACCAGCGTGCGCACCCCCGCCCCGGTCAGCGGTCGATAGTCCTCGGTCGGAGGGTGCCCGGCCTCGCCCAGCGTGTACCCCGCGCCGTACCGGTGCGCCCGGTCGATCATCCGGACCAGTGCGGCCGGACCCGACTCGGTCAGCTCGGCGCGGATCCGTGTCTCCAGGTCGCTCGGGGCCGCCGGGGGTGCGCCGAGCTGCCCCGCGATCAGCAGCACCGCTGTGGAGAGGCCGGAGACCTCGCGCGCGGCGCAGGCCGCCACGCCCAGTACGTCCGCCTCGGTCGGTGCGGTGGAGAGGGCGGCAGCGTGCCGGAGCAGCTTCTCGCTGCGGCTCTCCGCTGGTGGGCCACCGAGGGCGGCGATCCGCGCGCCGAGCTGGTCGGCAAGCTGTTGCGTGGTCTCCCGCCACGGCTCCAGGTCGATCGGCTCACTCCACTGCAGGTCGAGGACGCCGATCGCCCGGCCCGTCGGATCCAGCACCGGTACGCACAGCTCGGCGGTCACGTCCGGGCGTACCGGTAGGTAGTCCGGGTCGACGGTGACGTCCGGGACGACAGCGGGGGTGCCGGTGTCGTACACCCTGCCGACGATGCCGGTCCGCGCCGGCACGGTCGCGAAGACCTGCCAGGCCCCGGTCGCCGCGACGCAGCGCAGGCGGTCGTGGACCGCGAGCAGCACGGAGATGGTCGCCGGGGTGTGGCGGGACAGCGCGCTGACCGTCCACCGACAGGCCTCCGGCGTGCTCGACGCCATCGGCAGGCGGACGGTGACGTCACGGATGACTCGCTGATGATCCACTCGCACGTCGTTCCAGGTAGGGGAGGAGCCCGGCGTCGCCGAGCCGCGCGATCAAGCGTACTTCCGGCTGCTGAGAGTCGACTGACGTCGTACACATGTTCTATCCACAGGCTGTGGACGCAGCCTGTGGGCTTCTGGCTTGCGGCTTCGCGCTGTGGGTCCCGGTCGCGGGCAACGCGAAACGGTGACCGGCGATAGCGTGGAGATCCCGGCGCGGAGGAGCGACCCATGATCATCGCCCAGCTCAGTGACCCGCACCTGACCACCGGCCTGCTCGCCGCCGCACCGACCGCGGGGCTGCACCGTGCGCTCGGCCGGGTGCTCGCGTTGCGGCCCCGACCGGACTGCGTGGTGATCACCGGTGACCTGGTCGACCACGGACGACCCGACGAGTACGCGGCACTGCGCGAGCTGATCGGCCGGTTCCCGCTGCCGGTGCACCTCGTTCCCGGCAACCATGACGACCGGGAGTCGCTGCTCGACGCCTTCGGGGGTACGCCGTGGCTCGGCGGCGGCTTCTCCGCCTACTACCACGTCGACCACGAGGCGGCGACGGTCGTGGTGCTCGACTCGCTCGTCACCGGCAGCGACGGCGGCCAACTCGGCGAAGAGCAGCTCGGTTGGCTCGACGGGGTGCTGGCCGGGCGACCCGAGGTGCCCGCCGTGGTCTGCCTGCACCATCCTCCGGTCGCTGTCGGTTTCCCCGCGGCCGACTCCATCCGGCTCGCCGACGGTGACGCGCTCGCCGAGGTGATCGGCCGGCACCCGCACGTCGTCCGGGTAGCCGCCGGCCACCTGCACCGCGCTGTCACCACGGCGTACGCGGGCACGGTGCTCACCGTGGCGCCCAGCACCTGGAGGCAGAGCGCGCTCACCATGAGCGCCGACGAGCAGTTCGGTTGGGTCGACGAGCCGACCGCCTTCCTGCTGCACCTGGTCGAGGCGGGCGGTTGCGTGACACACACCGTGCAGGTGAGTCACGCCGCCGGCCAGACCGGCGGCTTCTGACGGCACCCCTCATGAAGGTCTGGTACGTCGCGTACGGCTCGAACATGCACGCCGCCCGGCTGGCGTGGTACGTCGGGGGAGGCTGCCCGCCCGGCGGAAAGCGGACGTACCCGGGCTGCCGGGACCGACGCCCACCGAGCCGGTCGGTGCCGGTGTCGCTGCCCGGCGGCATCTACTTCGCCGGCGAGTCCGGCGCCTGGACCGGCGGGATGGCCTTCTACGACCCGCACCTGCCGGGCGAGGCCGCCGCACGCGCCTACCTGGTCACCCTGGAGCAGTTCACCGACATCGCGGCACAGGAGATGTACCGCCCAGTGGATGACGCCACCGACCTCATCCCGGCGACCGGCGCGGCCATCGACGCCGCCGTCGCCAACGGGCGGGCGACGCTCGGCCCCGGACGGTACGAGACGCTGGTCTGCCCCGGCAGTCGCAGCGGCGTCCCGATGCTCACCTTCACCGCGCCCGAGGGCGCGTCCGGTGTGCGGTGTCGGCCACCCGCGCCGACGACCTACCTCGGCATGATCGCCCGAGGCCTGCGCGAGTCGCACGGCTGGTCGGCCGAGCGGATCGCGAGCTATCTGGCAGGCCGGCCCGGCGTGGCGGACGCCTGGTCGCCGGACGCCGTCGTGGCGCTGGTCGACGAAGCCCTGGTCGACGAGGCACTGGTCGGCGAGGCGCTGGTCGGCGGCTCACCGTCGACGTCAGGCCGGCCCGACGGTTGACGCCTGCGTCTCGTGCCGGTCCGGCGGTTGGCCCTGCCTCGCGCACCGGCCCGGCCGACTGACCCGGCGTCGCGCACCGGACCGGTGGTCGACCCTGCGTCTCGTGCCGACCCGGCGGCTGACCCTGCGTTGCGCGCGCCCGGCTGGCGGGCCGTGCGCCGGTGTGGTCGTCAGCCGAGCAGGAACTCGCGCAGCGCGGGAGCGAGCGTCGCAGGCGGCACCTCGTGGTAGCCACCGTCGAGGCTGATGGACCGACCGCCAGGGACTGCCTCGGCCGCGGCCCGGCTCCCGTCCCGCAACCACTGTGGACTGCCGGTGCTGTCCACCGCGAGGGTCGGAGCGGTGATCGCGGCCAGCCGGTCAGCCGGCAGTCGCCCTCCCGCGCTCACGATGGCGTCGTACGGCAACGTGTGCGCGATGGCGGTCAGTGCGCCCCACACCGGTTGCGCCCGCATCCCGGTGATCGCCTCGGCGGGCAGCCCGACCGAGACGCTGAGGAAGGTCTCCACCGCGCCATCCCGGTCATCGGCGGCGATCAGCTCGATGAGCTGCGCGGTGATGTCCTTCCGGACGCCCACGTGCGAGCCCACCTGGAACGGCGGCTCGAACAGGACCAACCCGGTCACCGGCAGACCCTGCGCGGCGGCCAGGGCGGCCAGGATCGCCCCCGAAGAGACCCCGTAGACAGCGGCGGAACCACCTGCCGCCGCGATCACGGCAGCCAGATCATCGATCTCGCGGCCGATCTCGTAGGGCAGGGTGTCGCCGCTCTGGCCCCGACCCCGGCGGTCGTAGCCGAAAACGGTGAAATCCGGTGCCAACGCCGCACCTAGTGCGCGGGTCGTGTTGCGGTCGTTGAACGCGCCGCCGACGAGGACCATCGCAGGCCCGGTCCCGGCCCGTTCGAACGCGATGGGCGTGCCATCCGCCGATCTCACCTGCTCGACCACCGGTGTCGTTCCGCTCACGATGCCGCCTCCGTCCGCGCTGACCGTCCCGTCCTTTCTAGACCCTGGGTCCGACACTGTCTGGCAGACCCACCAAACGCCCGTCGATCCGAGGTCGGGGCGTACCCGCAGCTCGGATGTGCTGCCTGGGTCGACCGGGCGGCGTCCGGATGAGAGGCTGTCGGGGCGGGCGGCCAACCCCAACCGCCGCCAATCGCGACCCTTTCGACGGCGCTGGCCGGCGGCCCGGTCGACCCAGAGGCCGGGCACCGCACGCGCCGATTCTCACAAGGAGATCCATGTCCATAACCAGGATGCGTCGGGCCGCTGTCGGCCTGACCGTGCTTGCGGTGGCCGCGTTCGGCGCGGTCGCCACCAGCCCTGAGCAAGCCGACGCACGGCCGAAGCCGGTCGACGTCAACCTGCTGGCCCTCAACGACTTCCACGGCAACCTCGAACCGCCGACCTCGTCCAGCGGCACCATCGCCGGACAGACCGCGGGTGGTGTCGAATACCTGGCGACGCACCTGGCCGAGCTGCGCGCCGCCGCCAAGAAGAAGAACACCATCACCGTCGCCGCCGGTGACCTGATCGGCGCGTCCCCGCTGCTCTCCGCCGCGTTCCACGACGAGCCGACCATCGAGGCACTGAGCATGGCCGGCCTGGACTACGCCAGCGTCGGCAACCACGAGTTCGACGAGGGTGCCGCCGAGCTGCTGCGGATCCAGAACGGCGGCTGCCACCCGGTCGACGGCTGCGCCGACGGCACCCCCTACCGGGGCGCCGGCTTCAAGTACCTCTCCGCGAACGCCTTCAAGACCGCGACCGGCAAGCCGCTGATGGCGCCGTACGCCATTCACAAGGTGCAGGGCGTCAAGGTCGGCTTCATCGGGATGACCCTGGAGGGCACCCCGCAGATCGTCAGCCAGCAGGGCGTCGCCGGCCTCAGCTTCGCCGACGAGGCGGACACCGCCAACCGGTACGCCCGTGAGCTGCGCCGCAAGGGCGTGGAGGCGATCGTCGTGCTGCTGCACGAGGGCGGTGCCCAGGCGGCGACCGGCGGCATCAACGACTGCGTCGGCATGACCGGCCCCATCGTGGACATCACCAACCGGATGGACCCGTCCATCGACGTGGTGGTCAGTGGGCACACCCACCAGGCGTACAACTGCGACATCAACGGCAAGCTGGTGACCAGCGCCAGCTCGTTCGGCCGCCTGATCACCGACATCGACCTCAAGATCGACCGCCGGTCCGGCGATGTCATCTCCGCCGCCGCGAACAACGTGGTGGTCACCCGGGACGTCGCCAAGGACCCGAAGCAGACCGCGCTGATCGACCGGTACAAGACGGTGCTCGGCCCGGTCGCCGACCGCCAGGTTGGTGTGACCGCCACCGCACTTCCCACGACGCAGGAGAACCTGCTGGGCACCTGCTCAGCGCAGGTGCCCAACTCGTGCGGAGAGTCGCCGATCGGCAACGTGATCGCCGACGCGCAACTCGCCGCCACCGACGACGAGCAGGGCGCGGTTGCCGCACTCATGAACCCGGGTGGTGTCCGGGCGCCCCTGGACGCCGGACCGGTCACCTACGGGGAGGCCTTCACGGTGCAGCCGTTCGCCAACAACCTGGTGACGCTGGACCTGACCGGAGCGCAGCTCTACTGCGTGCTGGAGCAGCAGTTCGTCACCGGGCGGACGTTGTACCCCTCATCCACCCTGCGCTACGTGGTCGACCTGAACGGCACCAGCGCCACCGCCGCCGACCCGTGCGCCGGCACCCGCGTGGTCCGGGGCAGCCTCACCATCGGCGGCACCGCCGTCGACACCGCCGCCACCTACCGGGTGACGGTGAACAACTTCCTGGCCGGCGGTGGTGACGGGTTCAGCGCCCTCACCGGCGGGACGAACCTGGTCACCGGCCAGATCGACCTGGACGCCTTCGTGGCGTACCTGACCGCCCAGTCGCCGGTCTCCGCGCCGACGCTGGACCGGATCCGCACCACCGCCGAGGTCCCCGCCGCCTGACGGCCGACCCCGCGCCACGTCGGGCCCCGGAGCATCCGCTCCGGGGCCCGACCCGTTCCGTCTCCCCGTCTGCCGCGCCCGCCCGCGCCTACGCGGCGAGATCAACGAGGAAGATCCGCGCAACATCAGGGATGTTGCTGTTTCCTGCGCGCCGGAGGCAGCAACATCCGGGAAGTTGCTTGGTGCGGGGTGCGGGGTGCGGGGTGCGGGCGCAACGCGCAGGGCGCAACGCGCAGGGCGCAACGCGCAGAGCGCAGGGCGCGGGGTGCGGGGCGCACCAGGGCGCGGGGTAGCGCGGGGGAGGGGACTCGGAGGTCGTCAGGCGGGGGCGGGCGTGGGGGCGGGGGATGCCGGGGCGGTGGTTGCGAGGCCGTCCTGCTCGGTGCTGAGCAGGCGGCGCAGGGAGAGCGCGACCAGCGAGGCGACCAGGCAGCCGCCGACCACCGTCGCTACCCAGACCATGCCGTTGGCGGCGCCAATGAGCGGGCCGGCGGTCACCGGACCGATCACACCGCTGACCCCGAAGATCATCGAACTCATGGCGTTGTATCGGCCGCGTAGCTCGTCGGTGGCCAGTGCGTTGGTCAGCGCGGGCATCACCGGTGAGAGCATCGTCTCGCCGAAGCCGAAGATCGCCGAGCAGGCCACCACGCACAGGGCGGCGAACAGGGCGCTTTCACCGCTGACCAGGCCGCCCGCGCCGAGGACCAACCAGGCGGCGGCGAACACCGCACCCACCACCGCCAGTGCCCGGGTGCGACTGCGCCCCTCGATCCGACGGATCACCAGCAGTTGCGCGAGCACGATCATCACGGTGTTCGCCGCGAGCGCCCACGCCACCACCCGGGGGTTCACCTCGACGACCCGCACCGCGTACGCGGCGAAGCCCACCTCGACCTGTGCGTAGCCGCAGGTGGTGAGGATCAACCCGAAGATCACCAGCCGCCGGAACGGGCGGTCCCGGAGCACGGTCAGGTAGCCGCCGGCCGACGGCTCGTCGACGCCCCGACGGTTGCCGAGTCGGTGGCCCACGCCGGGCAGGGTGAGCAGGATCAGGGCCGGCAGCAGGTAGGTCACCGCATCCAGCAGGTAGATCACCTGGAAGGTGCCGAGCCGGCCGGTGTCGACGATCGCGCCGGAGGTCATGCCACCGATGCCGATGCCCAGGTTGAGCAGGGCGAAGTTCAGCCCGAAGACGCGTTGCCGCTCATCGTCGTCGGTCAGCGACGCGAGGATCGTGTTCTGCCCGGACCAGATCGCCGAGCTGCCAACCGCGATCACCGTCATCACCGCGAACGCGGAGGCGCTCGAATCAACCAGGGCCAGCGAGCCGGTGCCCACCGCCTCGATCAGCAGGCACGGCAGCACCACCCGGCGGGCCCCGAATCGGTCGATCAGAGTCCCGCCCAGCGGCGACAGGGCCAGGGTGACCGCGCCGTACCAGCCGATCACCAGCCCGGCCCGGGTGTCGGTGAGGCCGCGTACGTCGGTGAGGTAGATGAAGAGGAACGGCAGGGTGAGGCCGCGCCCGATCGCCGACAACAGAGTGCCGACGAGGAGCCGGCGAGCTTCTGGGCGGCGGGGGAGGGCGCGACGCAACATGACCGACATTCTGTTCGCCAGGTGCGACATCGTGCGAACCGTTTACCCAGGCGGCGGCTGTCGGGGCGCTCTGCCATGCTGGCCCGGTGAGCGTGACCTGGCGACACCTGCCCGCATCCGCCCGCGAGATCGCCGGCGCCGCCACCGACGCGGTCGAGGCCGCTAAAGACCAGGACACCGAGGCGTACGAGGTGGCTTCCGGCCGGCTCGCCGTGGCCGAACGCTCCGGGCTGGTGCTCGGCGCGGTGGTGCGGCTGCTGCTGGAGGCGACCCATCCGGACGGGCTGGACGGCGACGACGTGCGGCAGGTGCTGGAGCGGTGCGTCCGCGCGGCGGCCCCCTGGCGACCGGACGTCGACCCGCACGTCGTGCTGGTCCTGCTGGCCGGGGCGCTCGGCGTGTACGACCCGGGCGAGGACGACTCGCCGCCCGACCCGGTTGCGCTGGCCCGGCACGCCCCACTGCTCGTGGCCGACCTGCTGGCGGGGACGGGCCGGCCGCTCGACGGCTACCTGAGCGCGGCGTTCACCGAGATCGAGCGCACCGAGCGGCACGACTGACGCGTTGCGGCCGAACGGGCGAGGGTGCCGACCGATCGGAGCTGATCACATCGTTCAGCATCGCGGTACTCTGCTCCCCGCATGATCGACTTGCACGGGGGTGTGTGATGGACAGACGTCAGGTGGCCCGTCTGACGGTCGTACCGCTGCTTGGTGGTGCGGGCCTGCTGGGGCCGACGATGCCGGCGATGGCGGCGGCCCCCGAGCCGGTCGCCCGGACAGCGGCCGGTCCGGCGAACGAGTTGTACGTGAGCAAGGGCCACTGCTCGTCGGTCGCCGACGGCACCGAGGAGGCGCCTTACTGCACGATCTCGGCCGCGGCGGCGGTGGCGCAGCCCGGCCAGACGGTGCTGGTGCAGCCCGGCAACTATCCGGAGACCGTCGCCTTCACCCAGTCCGGCACGGAGACCGCGCCCATCACGTTCCGCGCGGTCAACACCGTCGACGACTGGGTCCGCGTGGGCCGGGTCCCCGATGCGGACGTTACCGGCACCATCCTGTCTCTCAACCAGGTCCACGACGTGGTCGTGGACGGCTTCTTGTTGTACGGGCAGAGTGCCAGCGCCTCGCCTGCCGTGGTGATCGACGGCTCGTCCCGGGTCACGCTGAACGGTGTCGCCGTGCAACAGGGGAAGGTGCCGGCAGTGGTACGGGTCAGCGGAGCCTCCCGCGACGTGACGATCAGCCGGAACTGGCTGGTCAACGTCAATGACACCGGTACCGTCGCTCTGGCTGTCGAAGGGGCCGCAACCGGCACGACGATCTTTGCCAATCAGGTTGCGGTAGGGCGGATCGGTATCACCGACGCGCCTGGCACCACGGTCACCAACAACACAGTTACCGCGGCGTGCGGCCCGGGAATCGACATCACCGGCACCTCACCCGGTGCCTCCGTCGAGAACAACATCGTCAAGCCAATGGGCAAGCAGGCCGTCTCATGCAAGATGCCGGTCGCCGACGGCGCCATCTCGGTATCGGCGGCTTCGCTGCCGGCCGTGGCCGACTACAACCTGATCGATCCGACGGCTGGCGTCGCCCCGTACTCGTGGGCCGGCACCACGCACCCCACCTTGGACGGGTTCCGTTCCGCCACAGGGCAGGGCGGGCACGACATCTCCGCCGATCCGCTGCTGGGTAACCAGAGCGGCGGAATGCGGGGTTTCTTCCCCCTGAAGGCGGGCTCACCAGCGGTCGACTCGGCCAACGCGATGGCACGGGGCCTCCCCGCTACCGACATGCTGGGCAACTCACACCTCGACGATCCTGAGGTGACCAATACCGGCACCGGCAACGGGTACCACGACCGTGGCGCGGTCGAGCGCGTCGGCGGCCTCAGTTGGTCCGTCGACCCCTTTCGCCAGACCAGAGGCGGCGGACCGCTGGACGCGACCGCTCGGAGCACGACCCGGTCGTCCTGGCCGTCCGACGGCCCGGTGGGGACCTTCACCTACAAGTTCAGCGACTCGAAGTTCTACCGGGTGAGCCAGTCGCCAGAGGAGACTCACCGGTTCCTTCGCGCGGGCCGGGCCTGCGCCTACATCCGCTCGAACGTTTCCGGTAACCGTGAGGCCGAAGGCTCCTACAGCACCCTCTGCACGGTGCTGGGGGCGCACTACATGCCTGTGTCACCGACCCGTCTGCTCGACACCCGCAGCGCAGTCGGAGTAGGAACGAGGACCCCGATTCCAGCGAACTCCGACGTGGTGCTGCCGATCAGCAGCATCGGTGGAGTGCCCGTGGCGCGGATCAGTGCCGTGGTGTTGAACGTGACGGTGACAGAGCCGACGACGTCGGGTTTCCTGACCGTCTATCCGGACGGCACGGGGACGCCGAGCGCGTCGAACGTCAACTTCGTGGCCAGGGAGACAGTGCCGAACCTGGTCACTGTCCCGGTGGAGAACGGGAAGATCCGGATCCGGAACAGTAGCGGCGGCACCGTGCACGTGATCGCCGACCTTCAGGGCCAGTACAGCACAGAGGGGCAGGGGTTCACCGCCCTCACCCCGCAGCGTGCGCTCGACACCCGTACCGCCGGCGGTGCCTTCCCGCCGAACACCACCCGGCAGCTGGACCTTGCCCGGCAGATCCCGGCGGATGCCACTGCCGTCGTCCTCAACGTCACGGTGACCGGGCCGACGACGAGCGGCGTCCTGAAGGTCTTTCCCGCCGGTGCGGCGCTGCCCGCCGCCTCGAACCTGAACTTCGTCACCGGTCAGACCATTCCGAACCTGGTGACCACGCCGGTGGTTGGCGGCAAGGTGAGCATCCACAACGAGAGTTCCGGCAGCACGCACGTCGTCGCGGACGTGGCCGGTTACTTCGGGCCGGACGGTCAGTTGACGTACGTGCCGAACTCCCCGGTTCGGATCGCCGACACCCGCGCTGACCCGAACCGCGGAAACCATCCACTCAATCCGCGCGAGTCGATCACGGCCTATAGCAACTTCGCCGCCGGCGTGAGCTGCTCCTGCCCGTTTGTGGCGGCGATGGTGGCGAACCTGACCGTCACTGCTCCGACCACGGCGGGTGTGCTGACCGCCTACCCGGCAGAGGAGGCCCGACCGTCGGCGTCGAACGTCAACTTCGCCGCCGGGGAGACCGCTTCCAACCTCGCCATCGTCGGGACGGGTCGCGGCACCGTTCTCTACAACAACAGCTCAGGCACCACGCACGTGATCGTGGATCAGTCGGGTGTCTTCATCAACCCGCTGTACTGACCGTTCGTCCACAGCAGCCACACTCCTCGTCGGGGTGTGGCCGCTGTGCCACGGAAGCCGCTTGGCAACCACGCTGAGTTCGATCATCTCTCTCACGGGGGCAGCTCATGGACATCCGCCGTTGGGCGCGGTTCACGCTCGTACCACTGCTCGGCTGCGCGGCGCTGGCGGGGCCCACGGCACCGGCCGTGGCCGCGCCCGTCGCGGCCGCGCCGGTCAACGCGCAGGCGGCCGGCGACGAGCTGTATGTGAGCGAGACGTGGTGCCAGAGTGATGGCGACGGCAGCGAGCAGCGGCCGTTCTGCACCATTTCGGCGGCAGCCGCGGTGGCTGGCCCCGGCCAGACGGTGCTGATCCAACCGGGCGACTACCAGGAGCAGGTCCGATTCACCAGGTCCGGCACCGAGACGGCGCCGATCATCTTCCGGGCAGTCAACGTCAAGTGGCAGATGGCCCGGGTCGGCAACTTCGACACGACGTCCGTGAACGGCACCGTCCTCGATCTCGCCGACGTGCACGATGTGACTGTGGAAGGCCTGGTTGTGTTCGGGGCCAATCTCGCTGACGCCGTATCGGTACGGGACTCCCACCGGGTTCGTCTGGACAAGCTCACCATCCACAGCGGTCTCGGCGGCCTCACCGGTGTGCGGATCAGCGGGCACTCGGACGAGGTGATGCTCAGTCGGAGTGTCATCCGGGCCGCACAGGGCCCGTCCGTTTCCATCGAGCCCGGCGTGGCCGGTACGACCGTCACCGCCAACCAGTTCGACAACGCCGGCCTCGTCGCGACCGACGCCGTCGGGCTGGCGATCACCGGCAACACGGTCTACGTCGACTGTCGTCGTGGCATCGATGTGGCCGGGCGTTCCCCCGGCGCCGCGATCCACAACAACATCGTCGTCACGGCGCGTCAGCGCAAGCGCTGCACCACCCCGGCGAACGCCGCCGGCATCCGGGTCTCCGCCGAGTCCGTGCCCGGCACCAGCACCGACTACAACCTGATCGAACCGCTGAGCGGTCGGGGCGCCCTACAACTGGGCGGGCACCGACTATCCGGACCTCGCCGCCTTCGTGGCGGCGACGGGACTCGCCACGCACGACCTCGCGGCTGACCCGAAGCTCGTGTGGACGAACGCCCTGCACCGCGACTACCTCCTCACCCTCGGCGGGTCGCCAGCCCGGGACTCCGCCGACGCCACCGCCGTCGGTGTCCTCGACACCGACCTGCTCGACGGGTCCTTCGCCGACGATCCGGGTGTGCCGAACACCGGCACCGGCAGCGGATACCGTGACCGCGGAGCGGTGGAGGCATTCTCGGCGATCACCGAGGATCCGGTACGTGTCGAACGCAAGGTGGGCGGCGGGCCGTTCGACATCGTCGCGCGGGCCGGCTGGCACCAGACCTGGCCGGTCGAGCGGCAGCGGGCCAAGTACGCGTATTACCTTGACGGCGAGCGCTTCTGGCGGGTGACCGACGCCGCGACCGCGGAGTTCACGCTGCGAAGGGCGGGCGATGCCTGCGTCCAGGTGCAGATCAGCGTGTCCGACTTCCGGATGCCCGCTGGTGGCGAGGAGCGTGTCTGCACCCAGGTCGGCGCGCGCTACGTACCGATCACCCCGACACGACTGCTGGACACCCGAGCACCAATCGGGGTGCCCGCCTCGGGGCCGGTGGCCGGCTTTGGAACGATCGAACTGCCGATCGGCATCATCGGCGGCGTCCGGGACACGGACATCAGCGCGGTCGTGCTCAACGTGACGGTCACCCAGCCGACCTCCGCGGGCTTCATCAGTGCCTTTCCGGGCGGCGACTGGAGCGACGCATCCAGCGTCAACTTCGTGGCGGGGGAGACCGTTCCGAATCAGGTCACCGTGCCCGTACGCAACGGGTCGGTGAAGTTCTACAACGCCGCCTCGGGCACCGTCCATCTGGTCGTCGACCTCCAAGGCTTCTACGCCGCTACCGGTTCCGGCTTCGCGTCGACACCACCGACGCGGGTTCTGGACACGCGGGACAGTGGGGGAGCCCCGATCCCGGCCAAGGGCACCCGCACGCTCGACCTCTCCGGCCGGATGCCCGCCACCGCGACCGCCGCTGTCCTTTCCGTGGCGGTCACCGCACCGACCACCAGCGGCGTGCTGACCGTCTACCCGTATGGCTGGACGGCGCCTGCCGCGTCCAGTCTCAACTTCGTCGCCGGGCAGACCATCCCCAACCTGGTCACCGTGCCGGTGGTGAACGGCCAGGTCAACATCTTCAACAACAGCTCTGGCAACACGCACGTGATCGCGGATCTGGCCGGTTGGTTCAGCCCGGAGGCGACCCAGACATTCGTTCCGATGACACCGAAGCGGATCGTCGACTCCCGGGACAGCACCGGGCTGTCCGGTCGGACCTCGGCTCCTCTCGCCGCTCGGGAGACCGTCCGGTTCGCGCCGATGCGCAGTGCTCTGGTCTGCAACCCGGCCTGCCCCGCCCCGACCGCCCTGTTGGGGAACGTGACAGTCACCGCGCCGACCACGCCGGGCGTGCTCACTCTCCATCCGGGCGGTGCGCAGCGGCCCACTGCCTCGAACGTCAACTTCGTCGCTGGTGAAACCGCGTCGAATGCCGCGGTGGTCGCCGTAGGCTCCGGCATCGACCTCTTTCACAACAGCGGGGGTACGTCTCACGTCATCGTGGACCAGTTCGGCTACTTCATCGCCGCCGCGTCCTCATTGGGCGGCGAGGGCCGTTCGGCGAGCTGAGTTAACCTCTCGGCGCCAATCGTATTGGCGTTCACCGGTATAGGCTCTCGCCGTTGTTGAAGATCCACTTTACGGAGATGATCGATGAGACGGTCTGCCATGGCGCGGCTCGCGCTCCTGCCGCTGACTGCCGGTGCGTGCCTGGTGGTCCCGGCGGCCGCCGTCGGTGCCACTGTCGTGCGGGCGCCGGAACCGACCGCCGCCGGCGTCGAGTTGCACGTCAGCAACACGAGATGCGTGACGGGCGGTGACGGCAGCCTGGCAGCCCCGTTCTGCACCATCTCGGCGGCCGCCGCCGTGGCCGGACCCGGCCAGGTCGTCCTGGTGCACCCCGGCACTGAATACCGGGAGTCGGTGGTCATCAGCCGCTCGGGGACCGAGGGTGCGCCGATCACCTTCCGGGCGGTGAACGGGCCGGGCGAGGCTCCCACCGTCGTCAAGGTGGGCAAGCGTCGTGGTGCCGGCGGCAACGAGAGCGCCTTCACCGTTCGCGGCGTCCACGACGTGGTCCTCGACGGCTTCCGGGCATCCGGCGAGGGCACCGCCGAGGCCGTCCTCGTCGACGGCTCCACCCGGATCACCCTGGACCGCCTGGTGGTCGGGGAGTACGACGCCCCGGCGGCGGTCCGGATCACCGGCGCCTCCCAGGACGTCACGATGAGTCGTGGCGCATTCACGCCGGGCAGCGGCCTGGTGGTGGACCCGGGGGTGCGCGGTGCGCTGGTGACCGCGAGCACCTTCACCCAGAGCGGCATCACCGTGCGGGACGCGCCGGGCACGAAGATCGTCGGCAACACCCTGGAGACCGACTGCACGTTGGCGATCGACGTCACCGGTACCTCGCCGGGGGTGTCGATCCGGAACAACATCCTGGAGACCGCCACCGGCCCGCTCAGTGACGCGGTGGCGTGCGAGATGCCCTCCGAGGCGACTGCCATCGCCGTCTCCGCCGGCAGCGTCGCGCAGACGGTGGCGGACTACAACCTGATCGAGCCGGCCAGCGGCGGTCCGCTCTACCGGTGGGGTGCCACCGAGTACACCAGCCTGCCGGAGTTCGTCGCTGCCACCGGCCACGGCCGGCACGACATCGCCGCTACCCCGTGGCTGTCGGCGGAGCCGGCGTACGAGCGGCCGTACTACAAGATCGCCAGGCAGTCCCCCGCCGTCGACTCGGCCGACGCCACCGCCGAGGGTGTCTCTCGCACCGACCTGCTGGACAACCCGCACTCTGACGACCCCGACGCCCCCAACACCGGCACCGGCTCCGGTTACCACGATCGGGGCGCGGTCGAGGCACAGGGCCCGACGACGGTCACCGAGGTGCCGGTCCAACGCAAGGTCGGCGGCAGCTCCCTGGACGTGACCGTCGGCATCTCCGTCACCACCGCCTGGCGCACTGACGGCCCGCTGGGCAAGGTGTCGCGCAGTTGGAGCGACGAGCCGTTCCGCCGGATCGGTTCGATCGGGCCGGAGGAGCGCAGCTTCCACCGGGCTGGCAAAGCCTGCGAGACCCACCAGGTGACCTTTACCGACTTCCGCTGGGCCTACGGCGCCCCCAAGACCAGCTGCACAGTGATCGGTGCCACCTACACCGCCCTTGCGCCGCAGCGGGTGCTGGACACCCGCAGCGCGCTCGGGGTGCCGGCAACCGTGCCGATTCCGGCGAACAGCGAGGTTGTGCTGGCGCTGCCACGGATCAACGGGATGCCGGCCGCGGCCATCAGCGCGATCGTGCTGAATGTGACCGCCACCGCGCCGACCAGCGCGGGTTTCCTGCGGGTCTACCCGGACGGCACCACCCTGCCGGACGCGTCGACTGTCAACTTCGTACCCGGTGAGACGGTGCCGAACCTGGTCACCGTGCCGATGATCAACGGCAACCTGCGCATCCGTAACACCGCGAGCGGCACGGTCCACGTCGTCGCGGACCTGCAGGGGTACTACTCGGCGACTGGTTCGGGGTTCCGGTCGGTCGCTCCGTTGCGGGTGTTGGACACCCGCGATGCCGGCAACTCCGCGTTCGCCCCGGACACCGGCCGCACGTTGGACCTGACCGGTCGAATTCCGTCCGGAACGACAGCGGTGGTGCTCAACATGACCGTGACCGGGCCGACGACGAACGGGGTGCTCACCGTCCACCCGTACGGCTCGGCGGTGCCGACGGCGTCGAACCTGAACTTCGTCGCTGGGCAGACGATTCCGAACCTGGTGATGGTGCCGGTGGTGGACGGGAAGGTGTCCATCCAGAACGTCAGCTCCGGCCGTACCCATGTGGTTGTCGATCTTGCCGGCTGGTTCGGCGGCGGCGCCACGGACGCCTTCGTGCCGTTCGGCCCGCGCCGCATCCACGACACCCGAGGGGCTGCCGGCGAGGGCTGGCCGCAGGCGCCGATCACTTCGACAGGCGTGCCTGTTCCGTACCTCGACCCGATGTTCGACAAGATGGCACCGAAGCCGACGGCCGTTGTGGCGAACCTGACCGTCACCACGCCGACCAAGGCCGGCGTGCTCACCGCCTACCCGAACGGATCGGGCCAGCCCACCGCGTCGAACGTCAATTACGTCGCCGGTGAGACCGCCTCGAACCACGCCATCGTGGGCGTCGGTGAGGACGAGAACATCGTGCTGTTCAACAACAGCTCCGGCTACACGCACCTGATCGTCGACCAGGCGGGCTACTTCATCGCCGCCGCGTCCTGACCCGTCGAATACCAGAACGGCCGTTCATCGCATATCGATGGACGTCCGTTCCTTCTCGTGCCCGGTACCCCGAACTGTCGACCGGTTGGCGACAACACATAGCCGATCGTCGGTATAGGCTGCCTCGCGCAAACATGACCTATTTTCAGCGGGGGCTGTTGGTGAGAAGAAGACTGTGGTCACTGGTGGCCGTGCCAGTGGTTGGTGCGGCTGGCCTGGTTGGTCCGACGACGTCGGCGGGAGCGGCGCCGGTCGCCGCGCAGGCGGCGGCCGGGTCCGAGCTGTATGTCAGCAGGACCTACTGCCCGTACCCGGCAAGCAGCGCGGACGGGACGAGTGATCGTCCGTACTGCACGATCTCGGCCGCCGCCGCGGTGGCTCAGCCGGGTCAGACCGTCCTGGTGCAGCCGGGCGACTATGTCGAGAGCTTGTCGATCACCCGGTCGGGCACCAGCGACGCGCCGATCACCGTCCGCGCGGTGAACAGTCCGGGTGGCCTCGTGCGATTGACGGCCCCGGCCGGGCGTAGCGCCATCACGCTCAACGGCGTTCACGACGTGACGATCGAGGGCTTCTCGGTGCGGGGCTCGGGCCTGGCCGAGCCGGTCCTGGTGGAAGCCTCGTCCGGGGTGACCGTGGACAAGCTCACGGTCCGTACGCCGAGCGGCGTGACCGGTATACGTGTCACGGGTGCGTCGGATGACCTGACGGTCAGCCGCGGCTGGTTCGATACCACCGGTGCTCCCGGGGTCGCCATCGGTGCGGGCGTGACAGGCGCCGTGGTCACCAGCAATCAGTTCCGGGGTGGCCTGGCCGTGACCGACGCGCCCGGTACGGCCATCACCGGAAACACCTTGGTGACCAATTGCGCCCTGGCCATCAGCGTGATCGGCACCTCGCCAGGGGTCGCCATCCGGAACAACATCGTCCAGGCCGCCGAACTGTCAGGTGCCACGCCGGCCACCTGTCCTGACCCGACCGCCGCCACCGCGATCGCGCTCTCCGTGGCATCTGTGCCGCAGAGTGTCGCCGACCACAACCTGATCGATCCAGCGAGCGGCGGAGCGCTGTACGCCTGGGGCGACACCACGCACACCGATCTGGCGACGTTCCGCTCGGCAACCGGGCAGGGTGCGCACGACATTGCCGCCGACCCGAAGCTGACGGCGCAGAAGGGTGCCGAGCGCCCCTGGATTGAGCTCACGCCCAACTCGCCGGCGATCGACTCGGCTGACGCGACCGCCACCGGATCCGACGCGACTGACCTCCTCGGCAACTCCCGCGCCGACGACCCGGCGGTGGCGAACACCGGGACCGGTTCCGGCTACCGCGACCGGGGTGCCGTCGAACGCGCCGCGATCATCGAGACGATCAACAACGGGACCCGGCGTAAGGTCGGTGGCGGCCCGTTCGACGTGGTGACCAGCGTCGAACGGCGTCACCAGTGGCCAGTCGAGACGGTCGGCGGCACGTACGCCTACCGGAACGTCGGCGACCGGTTCTTCCGGGTCACCGGATCCCCGTCCTACGAGCAGACGGTGCGGCGTGCCGGTAAAGCCTGTGTCCAGATGCTCACGAGCTATGACAGCTACCGCGTCATCCCTGAATTTGTGAGCTGGCTGGGCGGCTGCACGGTCGTCGGCGCCCAGTACAACCCGGTCACCCCGACCCGTCTGCTGGACACCCGGTCCGGGATCGGAGTCGGCACCTCCGTGCCGGTCGGGCCCAACTCCGAGGTGCTGCTGCCGGTTCCGAGTATCGGTGGTGTGCCAGCGGCCAACATCGACGCGGTGGTGCTGAACCTGACGGCGACCCAGCCGACGACGTCCGGCTTCCTCACCGTCTACCCGAACGGCACCCCGGTACCGAGCGCGTCGAGCGTCAACTACGTCGCCAACGAGACGGTGCCGAACCTGGTCACCGTGCCGCTGACCACCGAAGGGATCCGGTTCCGCAACAGCAGTAGCGGCACCGTGCACGTCCTCGCTGACCTGCAGGGTTGGTTCGGTGCTTCCGGGTCGGGTTTCAAGCCGCTCACTCCCGTGCGGGTGGCTGACAGCCGCGAGGGCACCGGCGGGCCGTATCTGCCGGACACCTCACGGCAGCTGGACCTGTCGTCGAAGGTGCCGGCCGACGCGACCGCCGTGATTCTGAACGTGACGGCCACCGCTCCGGCGACGGCCGGAGTGCTGAAGGTGTACCCGGGCAGTTCGCTGGTGCCGGTCGCGTCCAACCTGAACTTCGTGGCGGGTCAGACGATCCCCAACCTGGTGATGGTGCCGGTCGTCAACGGCAAGGTGAACATCTACAACCAGAGTTCCGGCACCGTGCACGTGATCGCCGACCTGGCGGGGTACTTCGGGTCCGCGTCCTCCGGCGCCGACCAGACCTACGTGCCGTACGGCCCGCACCGGATCGCCGACACGCGGGACGGCACCGGCCTCTCGTATCGACCCGTGGGGCCGGTCGCGCCGAACTCGTTGATCGGCTTCGCCCCGGCGAACGTGCAGTCCAGATCGTTCTGCGGTAGCAGCACCAATGATTGCCCGACCGCGCTGATCGCCAACCTGACGGTCACCCGGCCGGCCACCGCGGGCGTGCTCATCGCCTACCCGTTCGAAGCTCCTCGTCCGACGACGTCCAATCTCAACTTCGTCGCCGGCGAGACGGCCTCCAACATGGCCGTCGTCCGGGTCGGGGTGAGTACGGTGGCGCTGTACAACGCCAGCTCGGGCAGCACCGACGTGATCGTCGACCAGGCGGGCTACTTCATCGCCGCCGCGTCCTGAGCACCGTTTCGGAGCCGGCACCGCTTTGCGGTGCCGGCTCCGGCTGTCTCCGGGCTGACCGTTCGCGTTTCCGACCCGGATCAGGCCGTCCGCTCGGCCACCACCTCCAGGTACTCCGCCGGAATCCGCAGCGTGGCGTCGGTGGCGCGGTTGTGGGTACGGGCCAGCTCCACCAGATCGGCGTGCAGATTCGAGCGTTGCTCCTCGGGCAGCGCCTCGAACGCCTTCAGCGTCGGCCCGTAGTTGGCCCGGAAGAAGTCGGCGAACTCCTCCGGGGTGCCGAAGCGGAAGACGTACTCCCGGCGTACCGCCCGTAGTTCACCCACGGCCCCGCCGAGCAGCTCGCGGACCCGGCCCTCGTCGCCCCACTGCACCGGTGGGCGTAGGCCCGCCGGCGGCGGAACGTGTCGCCCCACCGTGCGGAACAGGTCGCCGATGAATCCCTGCGGCGTCCACGACGCCAGCGCCACCGTGCCGCCGGGCCGGCAGACCCGGACCAGCTCGGCTGCCGCCTGTTCCTGGTTGGGCGCGAACATCACGCCGACGACGGAGAGCACCGCGTCGAAGGACCCATCGGCGTACGCCAGGCGCTCCGCGTCCCCGGTCACGAACGTGACCGGGAGTCGTTCCGCAGCGGCGCGGGCGTGGCCCCGCTCCAACAGTTCGGGTACGTAGTCGACGCCGGTCACGACGCAGCCGCAGCGCGCGGCGGCGATGGCGGCGTTGCCGGTGCCGGTCGCCACGTCCAGCACCCGGGCACCGGCCGACAGGTCGGCCTCCGTCACCAGCAACTCGGAGATCGGGTGGATGAGGGCGGCGACAGCGCCGTAGTCGCCGCTGGCCCAGGTCACCTGCTGGCGTGCCTTGACGGCGTTGAGATCGATTGCGGTGGTCATCGATGGTCCCCCTCGGACGGTTCGGTGTGTCACCGACCGTAGGCGGCGTGGCACTCCGAGGGATCGGTAGAAACACCTATGTTGGGGGCGCCAGGCCCTGCCGGCGGGCCGTCGCGGCAGCCTGGCCCCGGCTGGGCACCGCGAGCTTGTCCAGCACCGCCGACACGTGGTGGCCGACGGTCCGAACGGAGAGCGACAGCCGGGCCGCGATCTCGGCGTTGCTGAGCCCCTCGGCGAGCAGCGCCAGCACCTCCCGCTGCCGGGCGGTCAGGCCCGCCGGGTCCCCCGCCGTCCTCGGGCGCGGCCCTCTCGGCACCCGGGCCATCCCGCGGCCGCGCAGCTCAGCCCGGATCCGGCGGGCCACGGCGACCGCGCCCAGCCCGTCCAGGATCCGCAGCGCCTCAGCGGCCGCCGGGTCGTCGCCGCAGGCCAGCGTCTCGGCCCGGGGGTACGGGCAGCCGAGCTGGTGCCACTCCTCGGCCGCGCCAGCCCAGTCACCCTCGATGAGCCGCCGGTACGGCGACGCCAGCGCCTCGGTGTCCCCGGGCGGCTCGCCGAGCCGCCACAGCCAGTACGCCAGCTCGCCGGCGTACCAGGGTTGGCCCGCGTCGAGAGCCAGCCGGTGGGCACGGCGCAGCTCGGGGACCGCCCGTTCCGGCTCGCCGGCCAGCCAGTGTCGTTCGGCCAGGGCCGCGGCGACCGGCACGACGAACTGGAGTTCCCGGCTCTGCGTCGCCCAGCCCGCCGCCCTGTCCAGATGGTCCTCGGTGCTCGGCTCGCCCCGGCGTGCATGGAGCCGGCCCAGTGCGACCAGGGCCGGGACCAGGCTCCCGCCGGGCTGCACGGTGCCGGTCAGCGCCCGTTCGGCGTCGGCGCGGGCACCTGCCCAGTCGCCGGTCGTCAGCCGCAGTCGGGACCGGTGTCCGAGCAGGTGCCGGGCGTACCCGTCGAGGTCCCGGGTCTCGGTGAAGCGCAACGCCCGGTCCAGGGCCTCGGCGGCCCGCCCGATCCGGTGCCACTCCACCGACATGGTGGCCAGGTTGACCAGCGCCCGGGCCGCGTGGTCGTCGAGATGGTGGGCGACGGCCAGGGTGTGCCCACGTTCCAGCTCGATGATGCCGGCGACATCACCGCTCTGGAGGCGGGCCGAACCGACGTTGACCAGGGCGTGCGCCTCAGTCTCCACGTCGCCGAGCCGCCGGGCCAGCTCCCGGGCCCGGTCACCCCAGTCGATGGCCCGGCCGTTGTCGTCGGCGAGCATGAGCAGCTGCGACATGTTGCTGTAGGCCATCGCCAACTGCCTGCCGGGCGGCGCGGACTCCAGCACCTGAACCGCCCGGGTACCCGTCGTCCGGGCCGCAGTGCTGTCCCCGGTCCACCAGCACAGCCGGGACACCCAGCGCAGGTTCTCGCCGATCCGCAGCGGATCGCCCTCGGCCTCCCGCAGGGCGAGCGCGGCCTGCCGGGCGTCCAGCGCCTGGGCGGCCAGCCCGGCAAGGTACGCGGCAGTCGCGTACGCCTCGAGCAACTCGGCCCGGCGCGGTGCCGGCAGGCCCGCGGCGTGTGGGAGTGCGACGGTGTAGTGGTCCGCTGCCTGCCGGTGCGCGCCCGCCCGGCTGGCCCGTTGGGCCGCTACGGGTGCCCAGTGCAGCACGGCGGCCGGATCGTCGGCGTGGTGAGCGTGGTGCACCAACCGGGCGGCGTCCACGTCCGGCCGGGGCGTGAGCCGGGCCAGTACGGCCGCGTGCAGCGCGACCCGGTGCACCGGGGACAGTGACTCGCGTACCGCCCGACCCAGCAACTCGTGCCGGAACGCCACCGCATTGCCCGCCGGCACCAGCACCCCGCGATCGAGGCACTCCTGCACGGCAGCCGGTGGGTGACCGTCGAGCAGGTACGACTCGGCCCGGGACGGGACCACCGAGACCAGGGCGGCGACCTCCCGGGCCGGCGGCGACAACGCGGCCAGCCGGGCCAACACCAGATCGCGTACGGTCGGCGGCACACCCGGGCCGGTGGCGGCCAGCACCTCGGTGACCAGCAGCGGGTTGCCGCCGGTGGCCTGGTACAACCCGTCAGGGGCGCGGCCGGCGCGGCGGGCCAGCCGCGCGACGGCATCGGTGGACAGGGCCGGCAGCGGCAACCGGCGGACCAGTGGCCGGGGCAGCCCTGCGAGCACGGTGTGCAGGGGATGATCAGCCCCCACCTCGTCATCGCGCAGGGTGAGCACGAGCAGCGTCGGGTGGCGGGTCAGCCGCCGCCCCAGGTACGCGATGAGGTCCAGGGTGGCGCCATCCGCCCAGTGGGCGTCCTCCACCACCATCACCGTCCGGTGACCGGGCCGGGGGTTGGTCAGCTCGCCGAGAAGCGCGTCGAACACGGCGCCGCGCCCTTCGGCCTCCGTCGCCGTGTGCAGTGCGCTCAGTCGTTCCGCGAGTACGCCGCCGACCTGCCGAGCGATGTCGTGCACCGGGCCAAGCGCCCGTGGGGTCAGCAGTGGGTCGCAGCTGCCCCACAGCACCCTGGCCCCGACCGTCGCCGCGAACGCGCCAACCAGTGTGGACTTGCCGGCTCCTGCCTCGCCCGCGACGAGCGCGATCGCGCCACCGGGGGAGACCAGCAGCCCGTCCAGGGTGGCGAGCGCGTCCGTGCGCTCCAGCAGCTCCATCGCGATCGATGCTAGCCAGCGGGGCGTCGCTCCGTCGTCAGCCGCGACGGCAGCATCCGCTGGTCCCGGAACTCATCCTTGTGGGTTGAGCGCGCAGGCACGCCCGGGAACGGTGGAGGGCACATCCGTTGATCGGATGTGCCCTCCACCGACGAGTCCTCCAACGTGGCTCAGGCCCGGCCTACCTGGACCTTCGGCGACGTCGCCGCGGACGTCGCCGCGGGGCGTTGCGGTACCACCACGAGCCCGTAGTTGTAGTTGGCCATCAGCAGATCCTTCAGGCCGTCGTTGTTGATGTCGGCGACCGCGAGCCCGCGCGGGGTGAAGGAACTGGCGGGCGGCAGCTGGGAGACGCGGAACTCGTTGCCCAGCCAGCCGTCCGGCCGTTGCAGCAGGACGCCCGCAGAGGTCATGTTCTTGAGCATTGACCATGAGGCACTGCTCCTCATGGCTCAGGCCACCCCAGGTACGCACGGGCCGATCGTGGCACAACATCTGCAACCGCACCTCGACCTCTTCGTGCGGAAAGAACGATCAACCGGCGATGAGCTGCGCGGGTAGCAGCGCTGAACTGCCCGAACGCCTCATCAGCGTCCATGGGCGTCCGGCCTCGGTCGCGTCCGTCGTCACCCAGTTGGTCATCCAACCCGACCGTCAGACGTTGAAGCGGAACTTAGACCGGCCGACTCACCCAGCAGGGCGGGCAGGTCGCCAAGGGTGGCGAACGCACGTCCGCCCCAGCTCGGGTCGGTGTCGTTGTGCTCAGTGGTACGAAGCACGGTCATACCGACCGCTGCCGCGCCGGCCAGTTCGCCGTCTGCGCCGTCACCGACGAAGACGCACTCTGCCGGCGCGACGCCCAACCGCTCAGCGGCAATGCGGTAGATCTCCGGGTGGGGCTTGGCCAGCCCGACTTCGCAGGAGAAGACCGCGACGTCGAAGCAGCGGGCAAGCGGGCTCTGCGGCCACGCCTCGGCGGTCTCCGAGGTGGCGTTGCTGATAAGGGCCAGCGGATGCCCGTCGTCGCGCAGCGCATCAAGCACGTCCAGGGTGGCGGTCGAGACAGTGCCCAGCACCCGGCGCGCGAGGGCTCGCCGATGTCCACCGGCCTGTGTCACCTGTGCGTCGGTTGGCGTGCCACCAAGCCGTCCGGCGAGAATGCGAACGGTCTCCTCCACGTCCCACCGGACCAGCCGGTCACGCCAGGTGGCGTGGTACGCAGCGATCAGCGCGGACGGAGCCACCCCGACCACGAGCGCCATCTCGCCGACTACCCGGTCACGCTCGTCATCGGCACCGTGAACCAGGGTATGGAAGAGATCGAAGATCACTGGCCGAGACATGTGCGCATCCTACTGAGATCGTCACCGCTGTCGCCTTGCTTGCCATCCCGCCTGCCGCCGACCCGCCCTCCTGGGGAGCGGGCCGCCACCCCGGTCCACCACGTCAAGACGGCCTTGACGCACGTTCGGACGCTGGCCTCGATGCGGCCAACGTCCGCCGGGCCTTCCGCCGGGTCGCAACCCTGGCTGGCCTCGATCCGGCCGCAGTTGGTCACCCAGGAAGCACTAGAGGGCACATCCATGGATCGGATGTGCCCTCTGACCTGGTCGGGGTGGCCGGATTCGAACCGACGACCTCTTCGTCCCGAACGAAGCGCGCTACCAAGCTGCGCCACACCCCGAGGCGTGCCGACAAATAGTAGCCCACCCGCCCCGATGGTCAAACTCGGTACCCCCGCTGCCCGGACCCCGCGCAGGCCTCAAGATCCGCGCAACTTCCCCGATGTTGCTGCCTCGGCGCGGGCTGAGGCATCAACATCCCTGATGTTGCGCGGATCTTGAGGCCTGCGCGGGGCGCAGGGGTGTGCGCGGATCTTGAGGCCCGCGCGGGCGCAGGGGTGTGCGCGGGCGCGGGGGTGTGCGCGGATCTTGAGGCCTGCGCGGGGCGCAGGGGTGTGGGCGGGTCAGCGGGGGATGAGGGTGAGGATGCTGGCCTCCGGGGGGCAGGCGAAGCGGATCGGGGCGGTGGGGTGGGTGCCGAGGCCGGCGGAGACGTGCAGCCAGGAGTCCGAGCCCGGCCAGCGGTGCAGACCGCGCGCCATCGAGCGGGGCAGGCCGCAGTTGGTGACAAGCGCACCGAAGCCCGGTACGCAGACCTGACCGCCGTGGGTGTGCCCGGCCAGCATCAGCCCGAAGCCGTCCGCCGCCATCTGGTCGAGCACCCGTGGCTCCGGGGAGTGCGTCAGCGCGATGGACAGATCGGCCGACGACGAGACAGCGCCAGCCACCGAGGGGTAGTCGTCCCGGTCGATGTGGGGGTCGTCCACGCCGACCAGGTCGAGCTGCCGACCGCCGGCCTTCAACGTGGTCCGGACGTTGTTGAGGTCCGCCCAGCCGGCGCCGGTGAACACCTGACGCAGCTCCTCGTAGGGGAGCTCGACGCCCTCGGTGTATTCACGGTCGGGCAGGAAGTAGGTGAACGGGTTCTTCAGGACCGGCCCGGTGTAGTCGTTGGAGCCGAACACGAACGCCCCCGGATAGTCCAGCAGCGGCTGTAGGGCGCGCAGCACCCCGGGCACCGCGTCCGGGTGGGCCATGTTGTCGCCGGTCACCACCACCAGGTCGGGGTCGAGGGCGGCCAGCGACGCCACCCAGCGCTGCTTGCGCGCCTGGTCGGGCATCATGTGCAGGTCCGACAGGTGGAGCACACGCAGCGGCTCCGCGTCGGCCGGCAGCACCGGCACGTCGTACCGCCGCAGGGTGAACATGTTGCGCTCGATGAGCGACGCGTACGCGAGGGTGGCCGCGCCGACCGTGGCGGTTCCGGCGGCAAGCCGGAATAGTGTGCGCTTTCGCATGGCGTTCAGGGTAGTTTGACCGTCCATGAGCACGCTGAAGGACCGCCTCACTGCCGACATGCGTTCCGCGCTCAAGGCGCGCGACGAGCTGACCACCTCCACGCTGCGGATGGCTCTGGCCGCCGTCGGCACCGCGGAGGTCGCTGGCAAGGCCAAGCGCGAGCTCACCGATGACGAGGTGCTCGCCGTGTTGACCAAGGAAGCCAAGAAGCGCCGGGAGGCAGCCACCGCGTTCGCCGACGCCGGCCGCGCCGAGCAGGCCGCGAAGGAGTCGGCCGAGGGTGAGGTGCTGGACCGCTACCTGCCCAAGCAGCTCTCGGACGCCGAGCTGGCCGAGCTGGTGTCGGGGGCGCTCGCCGCGGGCGGCTTCACCGGCAAGGCCCAGATGGGCCCGGCCATGAAGGCGGCCCAGGCCGCGGTGGCGGGCCAGGCCGAGGGCGGCCGGGTGGCTTCCGAGGTACGCCGACAGCTGGGCCTCTGACCCGCCAGCGGCACCGCGACTGGCACCCTCGGGATCGGTAGCCGGTCAACCGGACAGACGAACGGGCGGGCACCCGAGAAGGGTGCCCGCCCGTTGTGTCCTGCTCGTCGGCTCAGCCGCCGGGACGACCACCGCCACCGGGTCGACCGGGCGGGTTGCCAGGCTGCCCGGGGCCACCGGGACCACCGGTGTTGCCCGGCGTGGTGCCGCCACCACCGTTGCTGACCTCGATGGTGACCACGCCACCCTTGATGGTGCGCCCGTCCGGGCTGGTGCCGTGGGCGGTGCCCGGAGGACAGGAAGACTTGACCTTGGTGTCGGAGACCACCGGCTCGAAGCCGGCACCCTTGATCCGGGACTTCGCCTGATCCAGCGGGATGCAGCTCACGCTCGGGATGCTCCGCTGGTCGCCCTCGGAGATCTTCTGGCCCGGCGGCTCGAACTGGATCGCCTTCTTGCCCTTCATGGCGTCCCGCAGCGTCTCCCACACCGGCGGGTTGATGCCGTCCTTCTCCCCGTGCTTCATCTTCACGTTGGTCTGCGGCCAGTCCGGGTCGGCCATGATGCCCGCCACCGCGTACTGCTTGGTCATCGCGACCAGTGCGGCGGTCTTCTCCGAGTCGGTGGTGCCGGACTTGCCGGCCACCGGGTAACCGACGTCGTTGCGGACGTTGCCGGCAGTGGCTCCCGCGCACCGGGAGGACGACGACTTGTCACCGACCGGGCATCTGGCCGCGTCCACCGCGGCGCGGGCCACGTCGGTGCTGAACCGCTTCTCGCAGCGCGGGTTGGCGATGTCGAGCTTGTTGCCCTCCGGGTCGCGGATCTCCTGCACCGGGATCGGTTCGCAGTACGTGCCGTCCGCGGCCAGGGTGGCGTAGGCGTTGGCCAGATCCAGCGGGGTGGTCTGCGAGACGCCCAGGGTGAACGCGCCCCACTGGTGCGCACCCTTCTCCAGGTCCAGATCCTCCTGGGACCGGAAGTTGATGCCCAGCCGCTTGGCGGCCTTGACCACGTTCTCCGCGCCGACCTGCTGCTGCAGTGGCACGAAGTAGGTGTTCACCGAGCGGCCGAACGCGGTCCACATGTTGTGTGGGCCGGCCATGCTCTCGGTCGAGTTGGTGGGGCAGTAGAAGTTGGTGCCTGGGCAGGCGGCGGGGCCCGGCTGGATGATGTATTCCGATTTGAACTGCTTCTGCGCGTTGATCGGGTAGCTGAGCGGGATGCCCTTTTCCAACGCCGCCACGATCGTGAACATCTTGAAGGTCGAGCCGGCCTGATAACCGGTGATGCCGTCGCCACCGGTGAGCAGGGGGTTGACCGTCGCCGGGTAGTTGCCCCGGATCTTCTTCTTGCTCTTCGCGGGATCGCTGGAGATTTTGTTCTTCGGGTTCTTCGGGTCGTCCAGCTTGAACTGCCGGTTGACAGCCAGCGCCCGGACCCGGCCGGTGCCGGGCTCGACCACCGCGACCATGGCGGCTTCCTTGCTGTTCTCGCTCTTGGCCTTCCGGACCGCCTTGTCGGCGCCCTTCTGCGCCTGGACGTCGATCGACGTCACGACGGTGTAGCCGCCGCTCTTCAGCCGCCGCTCCCGGTCGTACGAGGTCGAACCGAACGTCTCCTGCTGCATCCACCAGCGGTAGAAGTAG
Source organism: Micromonospora sp. MGP-C2 (assembly GCF_057766525.1). Taxonomy (NCBI): domain Bacteria; kingdom Bacillati; phylum Actinomycetota; class Actinomycetes; order Micromonosporales; family Micromonosporaceae; genus Micromonospora; species Micromonospora sp. MGP-C2. Next base: position 3,971,707 of record NZ_JBYMEN010000002.1, on the reverse strand, counting down.
TCGCAGAAGAAGCCCCAGCTGTTGACGTTGGCGGAAACGCAACCGTTCGGGGTGCGCTTGTCCTTCACCTCGAGCTTGACGGCCTTGGCCGCATCGGCCTCCTGCTGGGTGATGGCCTGGATCTCGACCATGTTCTGGATGACGTAGTCACGGCGGTCCAGAGCGAGCGGGTAGCCGGCCTTGGTGGTCGGGTCGTTCGTCGTCGGGGCCTTGACCATGCCGGCCAGCAGTGCCGCTTCCTCGATCTTGAGCTTGCTCGGCGGCTTACCGAAGTAGACCTGGCTGGCGGCGAAGATGCCGTACGCGCCGTTGCCGAATGAGGCGAGGTTGAGGTAGCGGGTGAGGATCTCGTCCTTGGAGAATTCCTTGTCGACCTGGAGGGCCAACCGCATCTCGCGGAGCTTGCGGGCGCTGGTGTCCTCGGTCGCCGCGACCACGTCGGCCGGGTGGGTGGCCGAGTAGGCGATGGCCAGCCGGACGTACTGCATGGTCAGCGTCGAGGCGCCCTGCCGGCCGGAGCCCTCGGCCTGGTTGTTGACGAACGCGCGTGCGACACCGTTGATGTCGACGCCGTTGTGCTTGTAGAAGTCGTGGTCCTCGGCCGCGATGATGGCCTTCTGCATGTAGGGAGAGATGTCGGCGAGCTTCACGTCGCGCCGGTTCTCGTCGTACATCGTTGCGAGCGGTGTCTTGCCGTCCGAGGCCAGCAGGTAGCTGATCTGCGGCGCTCGGGCCACCGTCAGCTCCGTGGGCAGGTTGCCGAATGTCTCGGCGCCCGCCTTCGCGGCCAAGCCGGACATCGCCACCGCGGGGAAGGCCGCCGCAGCGACCACTACGCCGGCCAACAGGCCACACACGAGTAGCGATGCGGCGTTGGTCAGCACATTGTGGTCACGTTTCCGCATCCAGGTCACCTCAGCAGGGTACGCGAGTAGGGAACGAGGTGCGCTGGGGCGTTCTTTCCCCATTTCCTGCGTGCGCTGCCCTCGTTGTGCTAAACGCACGACCCCCCGTGCTTGGTTGCGTGTGACCTGGCGTGAGTCTCCTCCGATTCAGGGAGGCGGCGCGGCGTTATCGCTGACCTCGGCGGGGTAACCGGCGGTTGAAGGCCCGGGAAGCCGGGAGTGTCCGGAATGATGGATTTCGCCGACAACGTTGCGTAATCGGGTGACTACAGAGCATGATGGGGGCGGCGACAGCGCCACATGTCGTCCGCGCCGCCTTGGGGAAGGCAGGCCGGGCGATCGGGGGGAATTGCCGGCTGACGTGCATCGACGAGGTCGGTAGGTACTGCAAGGGGGGACGTGTACACATGGGCATGATCACTGACTGGCCGTCGCTGGCGGCATGTCAGAACGGGGACCCGGACGCGTTGTTCGTACAAGGCGCCGAACAGAACGTGGCGAAGCGGATCTGCCGGAGCTGCCCAGTTCGGTACGAGTGCCTGGCCGACGCGCTGGACAACCGGATCGAGTTCGGTGTGTGGGGTGGCATGACCGAACGCGAACGGCGGGCGCTGTTGCGTCGTCACCCGCAGGTGACGAGCTGGCGCAAGATGTTCGAGGCAGCGATGAAGAAGAACAGCAAGGACAAGACCGGCAAGGACAAGATCCTCGTCAGCGCGGCCACCTGACACCGGTCACGGCCGGCTGATCGCCGCGCCGATCGTTCGCAGCCCGTCGACGTCGTGCACGTCGGCGGGCTGCGCCGTCACCGACACCGCCGGCACCGCCGGGAACGCCTCGGTGAACCGCGCGGCGACCTGCTGCTCGCGTACCGCCTGACGAGCCAGCGCCGCGTGCGCCCGCAGCACGTCGGCGGTGGCCTCGTGCCCACCCAGCTCGGTCAGCCGCTCGGCGGCGAGCCGGCTCTGCTCGGCGTCCAGCTCCGGCACCGCCGGTCGGTGCACCCGGTTGAGCACCAGGCCGGCGAGCGGCATCCGCTCGTCCCGCAGACGGCCCGCGAAGTAGGCGGCCTCCCGGACCGCGTCGGGCTCGGGCGCCGCGACCAGCAGGAAGGCCGTCTCCCCGGCCTGGAGGATGCGGTACGTCTGCTCGGCGCGCTGCCGGAAACCACCGAACATCGAGTCCAGTGCGGCCACGAAGCCGGACAGGTCGGTGAGCAGCTGTGCGCCGAGCACCTTCTGCACCACCTTCGAGAACATCCCGAACGAGGCCGTGACCAGGCTGAACATGCTCCGCCCGCCGCTGCGGGCCGGGGCCAGCAGCAGCCGCAGCATCCGGCCGTCGAGAAAGCGGGAGAGCCGGGCCGGCGCGTCCAGGAAATCCAGTGCCGAGCGGGACGGCGGCGTGTCCACCACGATGAGGTCCCATTCGCCCCGGGCGTGCAGCTGGCCCAGCTTCTCCATCGCCATGTATTCCTGCGTGCCGGCGAAGGTCGAGCTCATCGCCTGGTAGAACGGGTTCGCGAAGATCTCCGCGGCCTTCGCCGGATCGGTGTGCTGCAGCACCACGTCGTCGAAGGTGCGCTTCATGTCCAGCATCATGGCGTGCAACTCGCCGCCGCTGCTCTCGACGTCGATGCCCTTGACCTGGCGAGGGGTGTTGTCCAGCTCGGTCAGGCCCAGCGACTGGGCCAGCCGGCGGGCCGGGTCGATGGTGAGCACCACAGTGCGTCGGCCGTGGTGCTCGGCGGCCCGCAGGGCCAGCGCAGCAGCGGTGGTCGTCTTTCCCACTCCGCCGGCACCGCAACACACGACGATCCGCACGCCGGGGTCGGCGAGGATCTGGTCGACGTCCAGCTGCGGCGCCGCGTCTTCGGAAGGCACCAATCGAGCGTATCGGGCCGCGTCGGTCCATGCGCCGGTGCTGAGCTCAGGTGTGAGTCAATCGGCGCTGACGAGGGCCCGGGCCAGTGTCGTGAGGCCCGCACGGTCCACCCCGTCGGGCAGCAACGGCAGCTCGACCATCGGCAGCCCCAACTCCACCAGCTCGGCGCGGAGCGAATCTTCCAGTTCGCGACGGATGACCTGGTCCCGGGCCTCGTCGTGCAAACCGGCCACGGTGTCCCGATCGGCCGGCAGGCCGGCGGCGACCAGCCCACGCCGCAGCTCCGCGGCGGTGATCGCCTGGCCGGCGGGCAGCGGGGGTCGGGCGCCGTTGACGATCACCTTCCCGATGCCGAAGCCGAGCGAGGTCACGTCGGCGATCGCGTCCACCGTCTCCTGCACCGGCATCTCCTCCAGCAACGTGACCACGTGCACAGCGGTCATCGGGGAGCGCAGCAGCGCGGCGACCCCCTCGCTCTGGGTCTTGATCGGGCCCACCTTGGCCAGCCGGGCGGTCTCGGCCGTGACGTTGAGGAAACGACCGATCCGCCCGGTCGGCGGGGCGTCCAGCACCACCGCGTCGTAGACCCGCCGCTGCCCCGAGGTGCGGGTGGTGGCTTCCTTCACCTTGCCGGTGAGCAGCACGTCCCGCAGCCCCGGCGCGATGGTGGTGGCGAAGTCGATGGCACCGAGCTTGCGCAGCGCCCGACCCGCCGCGCCCAGCTTGTAGAACATGTCGAGGTACTCGAGCAGCGCCTCCTCGGCGTCCACCGCGAGAGCGCGTACCTCGCCGCCGTCCGGCGCGTCGGCGAGGTGCCGCTCCTCGTAGGGCAGCGGGTCGATGCCGAACAGCTGGGCGATGCCCTGCCGCCCCTCGACCTCGACCAGCAGGGTGCGCCGGCCGCCGGCGGCGAGCGCCAGGGCCAGGGCCGCCGCGACGCTGGTCTTGCCGGTGCCCCCCTTGCCGGTCACCACATGAAGACGGGCGGACCATCCGGTACCGGCCGGCTCGATCGGCCGCTCAGCTGCACACACCCGTCGAGCCTATCCAGGCCCGACGGTCACGCGACCTCGCAGACCCACCAACCCGTCTTCTGCACCACAGTGAAGCGCAGGTCCTGGTCGGCCACCTTCTCGTCGGAGGTGGTCATGGTGATCCGGGTGGAGACGGTGGCCCGGTCCCCGGTCTGGTTGTCCACCTTCGGGGTGGTCCACCGGAAACGCGGATTCTGGTGCGCTGAGGCGTACTTCTGCACTTCGGCGACCTTCGCGGCGATCTTCTCGTCGTCGCGGGAGGCGGCACAGACCCGATCGGCAGCCTTGGAGGCGTCGCGATCCTTGTAGACCGCGGTGAGGAACTCGTCGACGGCGATCGCAGGCTCCTTCGCGCCCTCGCCGGTCTCGGCATTGCGCAGGGTCAGGAACGCCACCACGCCGCCGCCCACGCAGAGCACCATGATCACGACCAGTGCGATCGCCGCGATCAGCAGGCCGCGCTTCTTCTTCGGCGCGGCCGTGCCCTGGTAGGGCGGGTACCCCGACGGCGGTGGCGGGATCTCCGGGCTGCCCGGCTGGGTCGGTGCCGCGGTCGAAGTGGAGCCACCCGGCCCCTCCGGCTGCCCGGCACCCTCAGCACCACTCGACTGGCTGGGGAAGGCCGGTCGGGAGGGAGCGGCCGGCCCAGCGGGGAGCGCCGGCTGGGCCGGGGACGCGGGGAGGGCGAGCCGCCCGGCCGGTGCGGCGGGGGCTGGCTGGGCAGGAATGCTCGGAGAGCCGGGCTGACCGGCGGGATCCGGGTGGGCCGGCGGGTGAGCGGGTGGGCCGGCCTGGTCGCCGCTGGGCGGTTGGGTCATGGTCTTTCCCCCGGGGGTGCGGCGCCCGCCGCCACCCCTGGCGCCGAGCGTGATCGAGCGGGCGTCCGGGCGCAGCGCGACCGTCCGACCGGAAGGGTAGCGGTCGATGAGCGGATCGGCGTCGCCCCTGCCATGCCGCGCGGGCCGTCGGTTCGGTCGGTGATGAGCCGCGCTCGGTTTGGCAGTCCATCCTCCGACTGTCGATCTGTCGCATATGTGACTGTTGGTGGCCGTTGTGCGCGTCCTATTGGCGGGACTGCGGCCACCGACCTACCTTCGTCCCGGTGCGGGGGCCGGAACGGACGAATGGGTTCGGACCGGAAGCATGATCCGAGAGGTACGACCGGAGGCAGTGCATGCGCGACGCGGACAACATCCCTCGCACCCAGTTCCCGACCAACGACCGGCCGCGCCGGCCCGGGTCCGTGGTCGAGACCGGCGGGCCCGTCGGCAGCCAGCCGGTAAACGAACGGTCGTACCGCCGGATGCCGGAGCAGACGGAGGCGGCTCGGGCGCCGGGCCGCCCCGCCGAGCGGGCCCGCGACGACGACGAGCCGGGCTTCGTCATCCACCTGCCGATCCGGGTGCCGAGTCTGGCCGCGGCGACCGTGCTGGCCGGCCGGGTCGCGGTGTCCCTGGGCTTCCTGCCCGAGCTGGACGCCGGCGAGACCACCGTGTCCAACGCCGACGACCAGAACAACCGGCACCGGGTGTTCTGCGACCTGCTGCTGCCCGACCGCTCCCGCTGCCCCCAGGGATACGAGCACGAAGGGCTCTGCGGGGAGCTGCCGGCCGCTCCGGAGCAGCGTCCCGCACCTCGCCCCGCCAGCGGACCGTAGGCTGTCCCTCGAACAATTCCGCACCGAGAGGGAGCCCTTCAGCGATGCAGAAGTGGGAATACTCCACGGTCCCGCTGCTGGTCCACGCGACCAAGCAGATCCTCGACAACTGGGGCGAGGACGGGTGGGAGCTCGTCGCCGTGATCCCCGGGCCCAATCCGGACCAGCTGGTCGCCTACCTGAAGCGGCCCAAGGCGTGAGCAACGGTCCGCACGCGAAACTCGCCGAGCTGGGGTTCGAACTGCCCGAGGTCGTGCCACCGGTGGCCAGTTACGTGCCGGCCGTACAGTCCGGGCAGCACGTGTACGTCTCCGGCCAGCTGCCGATCGCCGAGGGCAAGCTGCTCGCGACCGGCAAGGTCGGCGCCGGGATCTCCGCCGAGCAGGCGAAGGATCTGGCCCAGCGGTGCGCGCTCAACGCGCTGGCCGCTGTCGACTCGCTCGTCGGCCTGGAGAACGTCGTCAAGGTCGTCAAGGTGACGGGTTTCGTGGCCTCCGCGCCCGGCTTCACCGGTCAGCCGGCGGTGATCAACGGTGCCTCCGACCTCTTCGGGACCGTCTTCGGCGAGGCTGGCCGCCACGCCCGCAGCGCGGTTGGAGTGGCCGAACTGCCCCTCGACGCCCCGGTGGAGATCGAGCTCATCGTCGAGGTCGCCTGACGCGTCACCAGCACCCCCGCGATCCGCGCTCAGGAGGGGCCCCTTCCTCGCCACCAGGCGTCGACGGGGCCCTTCCTCCGGGTTCGGTGGGCAAGATCGTGGGGTGTTGCGGGCGGGGTCGTACCATCGCAGCCATGAGCGGGCACGTGACGGCACCGGCTGCGGCGCTGGCCGACGAGCTGCCGACCTGGGTGACACTGCTGCGTGCACCGAACCCGGGGCCGATGACCCTCGACGGCACCAACACCTGGGTTCTGCGCGCCCCGTCGGCCGAGCACGCCGTCGTGGTCGACCCGGGGCCGGCGGACGAGGGACACCTGACCCGGATCGCCGAGCACGGCCCGATCGGGCTGGTCCTGATCACCCACGGCCACCCCGACCACACCGAGGGCTCCGCCCGGCTGAGCGAACTGCTCGGCGGCGTGCACGTCCTCGCCGTCGACCCGGCGCACACCCTCGGCGGCGAGCCACTGACCGAACCGGGCGAACGCCTCGGCGGTTTCGGCCTGGAGATCAGCCTGCTGGGCACTCCAGGGCACACCGCCGACTCGGTCTGCTTCCTGGTCGGGCACGGTGACGAGCGGGTGGTGTTCACCGGCGACACCATTCTCGGCAGGGGCACCACCGTGGTCGCCCATCCGGACGGGCACCTCGGTGACTACCTGACCAGCTTGGAGTTGCTGTCCGCGTACCGGGGGATCCCGGCGTTGCCCGGGCACGGCCCGGCGCTGGCCGACTGCGCAGCCGCCGCCGACTTCTACCTCGCGCACCGTCGCGCCCGGCTCGACCAGGTCCGGGCGGCGGTCGCGGCCGGCGCCCGCACGCCCGCCGACGTGGTGGCTGCGGTCTACGCGGACGTGGACCGCTCGCTCTGGTGGGCGGCCGAGTGGTCGGTCCGTGCGCAGCTTGAGTATCTGGGTGTCGGCATCGGGGAATCTGCGCCGGGGGTCAGTGGGTTGGAGCACATGTGACCTGCCCCGTGTGTGGAACCGTCGCCGTTCCCGGCGCGCGGTTCTGCCACAACTGCGGTGCCGCGCTGCCGGCCGCCGCTACGTTGCCGGCAGCCGAGCGCCGGGTGGTCACCGTGCTCTTCGGCGACCTCTCCGAGTTCACCTCCTGGTCGGAGGACCTCGACCCGGAACGGGTCGGTGCGGTCACCGACCGGGTGCTCGCCGCGCTCGCCGGTGCGGTGAAGACCTTCGGCGGGCACGTCGACAAGCTGACCGGCGACGGGATCATGGCCGTCTTCGGCGCCCCGGTGGCGCATGAGGACGACGCCGAACGCGCCGTCCGGGCCGCCCTGTCCATGCAGCGGGCCGTCCGCCGGGTGCTCGACGACGAGCGGGGCGGCGGCGCGCCGCTCGGGCTGCGCGTCGGGTTGAACACCGGCGACGTCATCGCCGGCATCCAGGCCGCCATCGAATACACGGTCATCGGCGACACGGTGAACACGGCCGCCCGGCTGGCCGACGCCGCAGCGGTCGGCGCGGTCTACGCCGGCGGTCGCACCGCCGCCGCCACCCGACACGTGTCGTCCTGGCGGGCGCTGCGCCCGCTGCGGCTCAAGGGCAAGCGTGAGCCGGTCGAGGCGTACGAGCTGCTGGGCCTGCTGGACGCACCGGGCACCCGCTCGGGGCTGGGCGACGAAGCGCCGTACGTCGGCCGGGAGACGGAGATCGGTCGGGTCGCCGGCCGGCTCGCCGAGGTGATCGACCAGGGTGACCCGCGGGTGCTGCTGATGACCGCCGAGGCGGGCATCGGCAAGTCCCGGTTCGCCGCGGAGGTCGAGCGCCTCGCCGCCGGGTACGACGTGGGCGCTGGCCGGTACGCGGCGCACACGGGCGCCCGGGTGCTGTCGGTGCGGTGTGCCGCCTTCGGTGAGCGACGTCGGCTCGCGCCGTTGGCCGACCTGGTGCGAGCCGCCGTCGGCCTGCCCAGTGACGCCTCCACCGCACTGACCCGACCGGCCGTGGACGAGAGGCTGCGACGGCTCGGGCAGCGGCTCGCCCGCTCCGGCGGCGAGACCACCCCGATCGCCGTCGAGCAGCTGCTCGCCCTGCTCGGCTACGGCGAACTTCCGGCCCACGGCGGCACCGACTCGGGCGAGTGGGGCGGGTCGAGCGTCCCGGCCGCGGATGCCGAGGCGGTGCCTAACGCGGTCGCCAACCTGCTCAGCGGGCTCGCCTCGGAAGCGCCACTGGTGATCGTGGTGGACGACCTGCACGACGCCACCCCCGAGACGATCAGTGCCCTCGGGCTGACCCTGTCCCGGCTCACCGGCCCGGTGCTGGTGCTGCTGCTCGGCCGGCCGGAGCTGGTGCGTACGGCCGGCGCGCTGACCCGGGTCGCGGACGCCGAGGTGCACTCCCTGCCGCCACTGCGCGGTGCCGACGCGGCGCGGCTGCTCACCAGCTACCTCAGCGGCGGCAAGCTGCCGCAGGCCGACACGGACCGGCTGCTCGCCACCGCTCAGGGCAACCCCTTCTACCTGGCCGAGCTGGTCACCCTGCTCATCGAGCGCGGAGCGCTCACCACGGAAACAGCGCGCGGTATCCGCGCTGCGGAAACAGCGCGCGGTATCCGCGCTGCGGAGGCAGCGCGTGGTGTGCGCGCCTCGGAGGCAGCGCGTGGTGCCGGTGCCTCGGAGGCGGCGCGCGGTGCGCGTGCCTCGGTTGATCGTCCCGGCTCCGGCGAACGCGACCAGAGCCCGTCGACGGGTTGGCGGTTGGTGCCCGGGTCGCTGGGCAGCCGGCTGCTCTCCCGCGACCTCGCCGCCGTCCTCGCCGCCCGGATCGACGCGCTGCCACCGGACGCCCGTTCGGTGCTGCGTGACGCCGCGGTCATCGGTGACGCGGTGCCGACCGGGGCCCTGGAGGCGATGCGTGAGCAGCGCGCCGGCCGCGACGGCCGGCCGTCGGCCGTGGTCGCCGTGGAACTCGACAGGGCTGTCGAGGAGCTGCTGCAACGTCGGATGCTGCACCGCTCCCGCACCGGCTACTCGTTCGCGACCCCGCTGATGCGGGAGGCCGCGTACGCAGGGGTGAGCAAGGCGGAACTGGCCGAGCGGCACGCCGCGCTGGCCCGCTGGGCGGCGCCCGCGAACGAGGCCGCCGCCGGGGCACCGGGCGGGTTCACCGACGAGGCCCGGGACGACTTCGTGGCGATGCACGTCGAGCGGGCCGCCACGCTCGCCGACGCAGTGAAGTTGCGCCCGGACGCGCCGGCCCGGGCGGTGGTCCCGCTCGGCGTCGCCGCGCTCGGCCGGGCCGCCCGCCGGTCGCTGTCCGCCGGTGAGCCGGTGCTGGCCGTGGAGTACGCCGAGCGCGCCACCGAGTTGGCTCGCGACGGCATGCCGGCGGCCGATCGGGTGGTGCACGCACGGGCGCTGCTCCAGGTCGGCCGGGTGACCGACGCGCTGGCGTACGCCGAGAAGATCGCCGCGAACGCGGGGGACGAGGTCACCCGGGTCAGCGCGCTGCTGCTCGCGGGGCAGGCCCAGGAAACCCTCGGTGATCAGGGTCGGGCGGTGACCGCCTGGCAGGAGGCGTTGCAGGTGGCCACGGCGGGCCAGTTGCCCATCCAACGTGCCACGGCGATGCGCCGGCTCGGCATGGCCGACTTCGTGGCTGGCCGGCTGAGTCAGGCGAGCAGCCGGTTGGCTGCCGCGTACCAGGTCAGCCTCGGCGCGAAGGACCGACGCGGGCAGGCCTGGTCGTTGCAGAACCTGGCCTGGGTGACCACCACCCGGGGTGACTTCGCCGGCACCGACGCGGTGCTCGGCAGGGCTGCCCGGCTCTTCGCCGAGCTGAAGGACCCGTACGGGCGGGCCTGGCTGCGCGGCACCACGGCGTTCGCCCGACTGCTCGCCGGCCGACTGCGCGAGGCGTGTCGGATGGCGCAGGTGTTCCTGCCCTTCGGGGAGCGGGTCGGTGAGGCGTGGGCGGTGGGCACGCTTCGTGCGGTGGCCGCCTTCGCCACCGCCGAGCTGGGTGACCTGGCCGAGGCGGACCGGGAGGCCCGGCGGGCGTACCGGGAGTTCGCCGCCGCCTCCGACGACTGGGGGCGCGGGTTCGCGCTGGTGGTGCGCGCGGTGGTGGCGCGTGGGCTGGGCGAGCCGGAGCACGCGGCGGACCTGCTCACCGACGCCCTCGCGTACGCGGAGCGCACCTCGCACCCGTTGCTCACCGGGATGGCCGGCACGCTGCGCGGCTTCGTCGCGTTGGACATGGGCGACTGCGAGACGGCCGAGCGGGTGGCCCGCTCGGTGCTGACCGCTGTGGAGCCGCACAACCCGCAGGCCCCGGCGCAGGTGGCGCCCCGGGTGCTGCTGGCGACGGCACGTCTGGCCGCCGGTGACTCGGCGACTGCGGTCGGGTTGCTCGCCCCGGTGGCCACGGCCGCCGCGAACGCGCCCTCGCTGCTCTTCTCCCGGCGCCAGACGATGGCCCAGTACGCGGCGGCGCTGCTCGCCCACGGTCAGCGGGAGCAGGCGTTGGACTGGGCCCGCCGGGCGGTCACCGCGCCGGCCGAGGACGTGCGCAGTCAGGTGATCGCGGCCAGCGTGCTGGCCGAGGCGCTGGCTGCCTGCGGCCAGCCGACGGAGGCCCTGGCCAGCGCGGACGAGGCGGTCCGCCTGGCGTACGCGACCGAGCAGCGCAGCGAACGCGCCGCCGCCGACGCCCTCCGCGCCCGCCTGACCCCCGCCCTCACCTGACCCCACCCGGCACGGTTTCTGCCGGTTCCGGGGATGTGGCGGTCGGGGTGAGCGGCTAGCGTGTCACCACCGTGTGCCGGTCCACAGTGTGATCGTCGCCGTGCCTGGGGAGGCCCTTCATGAAGCTGCCGCGTTCCATCGCGGGCTGGACCATCGCGGTCTTCGGCGTGTTGGCGCTGGTGATGGGCACGGTCGGGCTGCTCTGGCCGGAGGCGCAGTTGCGCATGCTCGGGTTCGAGGTGCCGGAGACGCGTGCCGTCGGTGACCACACCGGCACGTTCCTGCTGGCGTCCTCGATGGCGGCGTTCAACATGGGCGTCTACTACCTGCTGGCCACGGTCACCGAGTGGCGGGTGTTCTACCGGTTCACCGTCGTCTTCCGGCTGGTCACGTTCACCGTGTTCACCATCGCGGTGCTGGCCGACATCGCTCCGGGCCGGTTCTTCGGCGTGGCGGCCTGGGAGGGCCTGGGGGCGGTGGCCACCGCCGTCGGCCTGCGCCTGGACGCCCGCCGGGGCGGGCCGGCGGGCGACGTGGCGACGTCCGACGGTGCCGGGGCGACTGCGGACGCTGAGGAGGGTACCGGTCCGGCCGGTGCCGCTCCGGCGGACGCGGTGCGCTGAGCCATCGGTCGGGTTGGGTATTTTCGAGCGGTGACCGACACCCCGACCGGCGGCTTGCGAGTTCCGATCGTGCCCGGTCTGACGGATTTGCGGGTCTTTGCCCGGGGCGGCTACGCGACCGTCTACCAGGCCACCCAGATCTCGGTGGGTCGCGAGGTCGCCGTCAAGGTGGAAAACCGGACGCTGGACAGCGAGCGGGATCAGGCCCGTTTCCTGCGCGAGGCGCGGGCTGCCGGCCGGATGTCGTCACACCCGCACGTGGTGGACCTCTTCGACGTCGGGGTCACCGTCGACCAGCACCCCTACCTGATCATGGAACTCTGCGACGGCTCGTACGCCGAACGGATGCGTACGTCGCCGCTGGGCCCGGTGGAGGCCCGTGACCTCGGCATCAAGATCGCCGACGCGCTGGCCCACTCGCACGGGGCCGGAGTGCTGCACCGCGACGTCAAGCCCGCCAACATCCTCCACTCGCACTTCAACTCGGCAGTGCTGGCCGACTTCGGGCTGGCAGTGCTCGCCGAGCACCGGGACGCCTCGGTCACCCTGGAGGTGCTCACCCCGGCGTACGCGCCACCGGAGATGTTCAGCCACAGCCCGCCGTCGCCGGCCGTCGACGTGTACGCGCTCTGCGCCACCCTCTACGCGGTGATGCACGGCCGGCCGCCCCGCTGGCAGTCCGAGCGCAACCCCAGCCTGGTCACCGTGCTGGAGTTGTTCAACCAGCCGCTTCCCGCCCTGCCCGGCGTACCGGACGAGCTGATCGACGTCCTGCGCCTCGGCATGGCCAATGACCCGGCCGAGCGTCCCTCCGCCCTCGAACTGCACGACCTGCTCGCCAACCTGCCCCTCGGCTCACCGTCGACACCGGTCAGCGGTGCCCCGGTCAGCGGCGGCGTCACCCTCTCCGGCCCGTACGCGGCCAGTCAGCCGGTGCCCCGCCCGCCCATTGAGGACACTCAGCAGGTCGTGACCGGTGGCGGGCGCTGGCGGCGCTGGTTCCTCGGCGGCGCGGGAGTGCTCGCGCTCGCCGCCTCCGCCACCGCTGGGGCCTGGGTCGCCGACCGAGCGCCATCACCCACCCCGAGCCCGTCGGTCACCCAGGTCGCCGCCCCGGCCACCGGCCCGCTGCCCGGTTGTGTGACCGGCGCCGGCTCGCCGACCGCCCTGCCCGAGGGCGCCCGCTGCCTGCCCGAGCTGGAGTGCTTCGGCCCGGTACGGATCCGCGGAAGCCGCGCCGAGGCGGCGCGGCTTCCCTGCGCCGGCCGGCACACCTGGGAGACGTACGCCGAGGGGATTTTGCCGGTGGCGCTGGTCGGTGCCGACTACGACGAGGTGGTCGCCGCTGCCCCGGTGCGGCAGGTGTGCAGCGCAACGACGTTCCGGTTGACCACCGGGATCGCCGAGCCGACCGGCTGGCACCTGGAGGTGCTTCCACCGGTCGACGGCAGCATCGACCGGACGTACCGGTGCCTGGCCGGGCGGGGCGTGGACGCGCTCGCCGCGCCCACCCTCACCGGCCGCCGCTGAGTCCGTTCGACCCGCGCCGCCGGTCACGTGCCGCACGCAAGGTGGCCCGGCTGTCCAGGGCGTCGAGGGTGTCCGCGTCGATCCCGTACGGCATCAGCTCGGGCGGCCCGACGGTCGCCGACCGGTCCGCCGGCTCCGGGTCGTCGGCCTGACGGGCGGCGGAGACGGCGACCCCGGCCACCATGGTCAGCAGGACGCAGAGTAGCGCGAGGACCACGCCGACAATATCTTGTCGGCGCCAGATGACCAGCATGACCAGCGGCGCGAGGGCTCCCAGCGCCGCGAGCACCGCCACCGTCCGCGCATCGGGTCTGGGCGATCGACTCACCTGTCCAGCATGTCGTCACGGGGCCGGCTGTCAACCGCAGAACCGACCGCCGCGCCGATCGCCGTCGATCCGCCGGGCCCGCCGACAAGGCCGACGACGTCCACACTCAATGGACAAGAGCCGCTACTCTCGGTGTCCCGCAAGCTCATCCGGCAGCGAGGTCGCCCATGAACGCAGGCAGTTCGCAGTCCCGGCTCCGCTCGGTCGCGTCGACGCTGGCGGTGGCCCTCACGCTCACCCTTGCCGCCGCCGCTGGGTGCGACAGCCGGCAGGAACCGGACCTGCCCACGGTGCAGGAGAAGATGCGCGAGACGCACATCTACGGTCAGTCGAAGTTGCGCATCGGCGTCGCCACGAACGAGCCGCTGATGGGTGAGCTGCGCAACGGCCAGCACGTCGGGTTCGACGTCGAGATCGCCAAATACATAGCGGCCTCCCTCGGCTACGAGGGGGACCAGCGGCTGGAGTTCGTTCCGGTGGCCACCGAGGAGCGGATCCCCGCGTTGCAGGGCGGCACTGTCGACCTCGTGGTGTCCAGCTTCTCCATCACCGAGGAGCGTAAGAAGGTGGTGAGCTTCGCCGGGCCGTACTTCGTCACCACCCAGGAGGTGATGGTGCCGACCCGGCTGAGAGGCAAGATCAGCACCATCGAGGACCTCCGTAACCCGGACTACAAGATCTGCACCAGTGGCGGCTCCACCTCCGAGGCCGAGCTGGGAGGTCACCAGGTCAAGGCCCTGGTCGTGAAAACCGTCGGTGACTGCGTCGCCGGCATCCGGGCGGGCCGCTACGACGCGGTCAGCTCCGACGAGACGATCCTCGCCGGCTTCCTGGCCCGCCACCCGAAGGAGTTCGAGATCGTCGACATGCCGTTCGGCACCAGCGAGCTGCTGGGCATCGGCGTGCCGATCGGTGACCCCGCACTGCGCGACGTGGTCGCGTTCTTCCTGCAGAAGAGCTACCAGCAGGGGCGCGACGAGCAGGCGAGCCCGTGGCAGACCTCGTACAACCGGACGCTGGGTCCGTGGCTCAAGGCCGAGAAGCGCCAGCCGCAGCCGCTGGAGGTGCCGAAGCTGGTCGACTTCGACGACAAGGCGCCCACGAAGTGAGCGCGGCGACCACCGCCGCCGGCGGCGACGGCCCGGTCCCGCCGCCCCGCAGCTCCGTGCCGGGCGTCGCAGCCGCACCGATAATCGACGGTACGGAGTCGGTGCCGCCCGCCGGGGTGGACGGTGTCGACTGGCCAGCCGGTGTGCCCGTCGCCGAACCCGCCGAGCCGATCATCGCCGACGTCGAGCCCGGGCGGGTCCGCTGGGACCCGGCGGAGCGACGCGCTCGCGCCAGCCAGTCGTTCTGGACCGCCGTGGTGGGCGTACCGGCGATCTTCTCGGTGCTCCGCCTCGGGGTGGAGGCCGGCGGCGAACTCCAGACCACACTGCTGCTGGTGGCGAACGTCGGGCCGGTCAACCTGCTCGCCGGCTTCCTGACCACGGCAGCTCGGCTGCTCTCGACCGGCTTGGTCGCCGTCTTCGCGCTCGGCGCGGTGCTGGCCGTCAGCGCCGACCGGCTGCCACCGGGCGCCCGTCGTCGTCCGCTCTTCGCCCGCTGGGCCGACATCACCCCCGCCTGGGTGGTGCTGGCCAGCTTCCTGCTCGCCCTGATCACCTGGCCGCTGCTCTATCTCCCGCTGCTGCTGCCGGCATTCGTGGCCGCGTTCCAACTCCGTCCCGCGCGCCTGCACGAACGGGTGCTGCCACGGCTGCTGATCATCGTCGCGCTGCTGGCCGGGTACGGCTGGCTGATGCTGCCCACCCTGCGGGAAGCGGTGCAGCAGGGCGACGAGGGGCTGGTGCTGGCGCTCATCGTGGTGCCGCCGCTGCTGGCCCTGTTCATCGCCGGACCGCTGCCGGGTGTGGTGATCCGGCCGCTGGCGTCGGCGACCGAGGTGGCGGTGCTGGCCACGCTGATCTGGGCCGCGGTGCCGGTGATCAGCACGCCGGTGTTGCCGCTGACCGTCACCACCGTCGGCGAGGAGAACGGGCCGACCGAGGACGTACGCGGGCACGTGGTCACCACTGACGACGTCAACATGGTGATCCTTCAGGAGCGGGGCGGCGTCCGGTACGTGCCGGTCGATCTGGTCCGCGCGCAGGTGCTCTGCCCGAGCGAGGAGGAGCTGCCCCGCCACCAACTGCGCATTCATGACTTCCACGTCGAGGATTCACTGTTGGAGGGCATGGGTCGGCGGGTCCGCCCGGTCCACCGCATCGATGCCACCTGTCGTACCCCGGGCTGACCACCGCCACGCGTGGCTCGCGCTGATCGACTCGGTTTTCAGGAAGTCGGGGCATCACTGACGCCCGGACACCCCGGATTCAAGAAAACCGAGTCGATCATGCAGCGTGGGCACGTGCGGGAACGCGGGCTCGCGCGGCCATGGCCCGGCACGCCCGCGCAGACGCGGAGGCTCGGGTCAGTACGACTTGTCCTGTCCCAGGACGTGTTGCGCCACGAAGTTGAGGATCATCTCCCGACTGACCGGGGCGATCCGGCCGGCCCGCACCGCGCCGAGCAGGGTCGCCACCCCGTACTCGGTGGTCATGCCGGCCCCGCCGAGCACCTGGACGGCGGTGTCCACGGCGAGCGCGGCGGCCTCCCCGGCCGCGTACTTCGCCATGTTGCCAGCCACCCCGGCCTCCAGATCACGGCCGGCGTCGTACAGGGTGGCAGCCTTCTGGATCATCAGGCGGGCAAGCTCCACCTGCACCGCCGCGTGCGCCAACGGGTGCGACACCCCCTGGTGGGAGCCGATGCTCCGACCACCCCAGACCTTGCGGGTGGCGGTGTACTCGCTGGCCCGTTCGATGGCGTACCGGCCGGTGCCGGCCCCCATCGCGGCCACTGTGATCCGCTCCGGGTTGAGCCCGGCGAAGAGCGCCGGCAGCCCGGCGTCCAGCGACTCACCGAGCAGTGCGTCGGCGGGGACCCGGACGTCGTCCAGGTAGAGCAGGAACTGGTTCTCCGGAGACAGGATCTCCATGTCCAACTTGGACCGGGTCAGCCCGGCCGCGTCGGTCGGCACGAGGAACAGCGCCGGCTTGAGCTTGCCGGTGGAGGAGTCCTCGGTCCGGGCTACCACCAGGACGTGATCCGCCTCGTCGACGCCGGAGATGTAGCACTTGCGGCCGTTGAGCACCCAGCCGTCACCGTCGCGGCGGGCCACAGTGCCGAGGCGGTGGAAGTTGGAACCGGCCTCCGGCTCGGTGATCGCGAAGACGATCTTCTGGGAGCCGTCGGCGAGGCCGGGCAGGTGCCGTTTGCGCTGTTCCTCGGTGCCGTGCCGGCTCAGCACGGTGGCCGCGATCGCGGGAGAGACCACCAGCAGCAGCAACGGACAGCCAGCGGCCGCCAACTCCTCGCAGACGATCGCCAGCTCGGTGATGCCACCGCCCCCGCCGCCGTACTCGGTGGGGATGTTGACGCCGAGGTAACCGAGCCGTCCGGCGTCGGCCCAGAGCTCGGTGGTGTGTTCGCCGGACTTCGCCTTCTCGACGAAGTAGCCGTGGCCGTAACGACGGCCCAACGCCCGCACGGCGTCGCGCAACTGGTCCTGCTCGGGGGTGAGGTCGAAGGTCATCGGGGGTCCTCCTCGGGATTCGACGGCTCCAGGTCGCCGGTGGCGGGGGAGCTGTCGATGACGGCCAGCACGGCGCCCGTCTGGACCTGACCGCCGGCCGGCACCGGCAGTTCGGCGACCACACCGTCGGTCGGGGCGAGCACGGGATGTTCCAGCTTCATCGCTTCCAGCGTGAGCAGTGGTTCGCCGGCCGTGACCCGCTGACCGACCTGAACATGCACCCGGGTCACCGCGCCCGGCAGCGGCGCGAGCAGCGACCCGGCGGCCACCTCCGCCGTCGGCAGGGGGAGACGCGGCAGCTCGGCCAGGCTCGCCGCCCCGTCCGGGCCGTCCACGAAGACCGCCGACCCCACCCGGTGTACGCGGTACGCGCACCGCACCCCGTCGACGTCGAGCACCACCCGCTCCGGGGTGGCCTCGACCAGCGCCACGCTGGGCGCGACGGCCGGCTCTGGAGCTTCGGGTCCATCTGCGGAGTCGGAGGCCGCCGAGGTGCTGGACCACTCGGCGAGCCGGCCGGCCCGGTCCAGGCGGTAGCGGATCTCGATCTCGTCGCCGCCCGTCACGGCGAAGCGGGTGGTCTGGGGAACGGCGGGCACGTTTCGCCAGCCGGACGGGAGCCCGGCGAGCACCGGTGCGGTCGCCCGACGCTGGCTCGCCGCAGCCAGGGCCGCGGCGAGCGCGGCCAGTGGGAGCCGCTCGGTGGGCAGCAGCGCGGCGAACACCTCCGCGTGCCGGTCCAGGAATCCGGTGTCGATCTCCACGGCGGCGAACGCGGGGCTGCGCAGCACCCGCACCAG
Source organism: Micromonospora sp. MGP-C2 (assembly GCF_057766525.1). Taxonomy (NCBI): domain Bacteria; kingdom Bacillati; phylum Actinomycetota; class Actinomycetes; order Micromonosporales; family Micromonosporaceae; genus Micromonospora; species Micromonospora sp. MGP-C2. Next base: position 3,953,937 of record NZ_JBYMEN010000002.1, on the reverse strand, counting down.
CAGGTCCCGGTTGGTGGTCACCCCGTGCAACTCGGCCCGGGCCAGCGCGGTGGACAACAACCGGGTCGCCTCGGCACGGTTACGCCCCCAGGCGATCAGCTTCGCCAGCATCGAGTCGTAGTGCACCCCGACCACCGAGCCGGCCACCACGCCCGAGTCGAGCCGAAGCCCCGGCCGGGTCAGCCCGCCGAACTCGGCCGCCACCGCGGGGACCGTGAACCGGTGCAGGGTGCCGGTTGCCGGCCGCCAACCCGCCCCGGCGTCCTCGGCGCAGAGGCGCACCTCGATCGCGTGCCCGGTGCTGACCGGAAGGGTCGCCGGCAGCGGCTCACCCTCGGCCACGAGCAGTTGCAACCCCACCAGATCGAGGCCGGTGCACAGCTCGGTCACCGGGTGCTCCACCTGGAGGCGCGTGTTCATCTCCAGGAAGAAGAACTCGCCGCCCGGGGCGAGCAGGAACTCCACAGTGCCCGCGCCCAGATAGTCGACAGCGCGACCGGCGGCCACCGCAGCCTCGTGCAACGCACTGCGCACCTGCTCCGGAACGACCGCCGGCGCCTCCTCGACGATCTTCTGATGCCGGCGCTGGATCGAGCACTCCCGGTCACCGAGGGCCACCACCCGGCCGTGGGCGTCGCCGAAGATCTGCACCTCGACGTGCCGGCCGCGTTCGACGTACCGCTCGATGAAGACCGTGCCGTCGCCGAACGCCGCAGCCGCCTCGCGGCGCGCGGACGCGACGGCCTCGGCCAACCCCGCGGCGTCCCGGACGATCCGCATGCCCCGCCCACCACCGCCGGCAGACGCCTTCACCAGCACCGGGAAGTCCGAGATCCCATCGGTGTCGGTCCAGCTCGGCAACATCGGCACGCCCGCCTCGGCGAGCATCGCCTTGGCCGCGAGTTTGTCGCCCATCGCCGCGATCACCTTGGCCGGCGGACCCACCCAGGTCAGCCCCGCGTCGGTCACCGCCGCCGCGAACTCGGCGTTCTCGGCGAGGAAGCCGTAACCCGGATGGACGGCGTCCGCGCCGCTGCGCCGGGCCGCGTCCAGGATCTTCTCGACCTGAAGGTACGTCTCGGTCGGCGTGGCCCCGGGCAGCCGGACCGCCTGGTCGGCCTCGCCGACGAACGGCTCGGCGGCGTCCGCGTCCGAGTGCACGGCGACCGTCTCCACGCCGAGGGCGCGACAGGTCGCGAAGACCCGACGCGCGATCTCACCGCGATTGGCAACGAGCAGTTTCCGAATCATCATCAGTTCGCCTCTCACATCCGGAAGATGCCGTAGCCGTCGGCACCCTTGACCGGGCCGTTGTGGATCGCCGAGAGGCAGAGCCCGAGGACGGTCCGTGTGTCCCGGGGATCGATCACGCCGTCGTCGTAGAGCCGGCCGGAGAGGAACAGCGCGCCCGACTGGGACTCGATCTGCTGCTCGACCATCATCCGCATCGCCGCGTCGGAGTCCTCGTCGTAGTCGCGCCCCCGTGCGGCCGCCGCCTGCCGGGCCACGATGGACAGCACCCCGGCGAGCTGCGCCGGGCCCATCACCGCCGACTTGGCGTTCGGCCAGGTGAACAGGAACCTCGGGTCGTACGCCCGGCCGCACATGCCGTAGTTGCCGGCCCCGTAGGAGGCGCCCAGGTTCACCGTCAGGTGCGGCACCGTCGAGTTGGACACCGCGTTGATCATCAAAGCGCCGTGCTTGATGATGCCGCGCTGCTCGTACTCGGTGCCGACCATGTAGCCGGTGGTGTTCTGGAGGAAGATCAGCGGGGTGTTCGAGGCGTTCGCGAGCTGGATGAACTGAGCCGCCTTCTGCGCCTCCTCGCTGAACAGCACACCGCGGGCGTTGGCCAGCACGCCCACCGGGTAGCCGTGCAGCTCGCCCCAACCGGTGACCAACGCGCCCCCGTACGCGGGCTTGAACTCGTCGAAGTCGCTGCCGTCGAGGATCCGGGCCAGCACCTCACGGGGATCGAACGGCACCTTCAGGTCGGCGCTGGCGATGCCGAGCAGCTCGTCCGGGTCGTACTTCGGCGGCTGCGGCATCGCCGTACGCGGCGACGGGCCGTGCTTGCGCCAGTTCAGCCGTCGTACGCACTGCCGGGCCAGCCGGATGCCGTCCCGCTCGTCCTCGGCCAGGTGGTCGGCGAGCCCGGACGTGCCGGCGTGCATCGCCGCACCGCCCAGCGACTCGTCGTCGGTGACCTCGCCGGTCGCCATCTTCACCAACGGCGGCCCGGCCAGGTATACCTGTGACCGGTCCCGGATCATGATCACGTGGTCGGACATCCCCGGCACGTACGCGCCACCGGCCGTGGCGTTGCCGAAGACCACGCTGACCGTGGGGATGCCCGCGGCCGAGAGTCGGGTCAGGTCACGGAACACCCGACCACCCGGGATGAAGATCTCCGCCTGGGTGGGCAGGTCCGCCCCGGCCGACTCGACCAGGTTGACCATCGGCAGCCGGTTGGCCAGCGCGATCTCACCGGCCCGCCGCGTCTTCGCGAGCGACCACGGGTTGACCGCGCCGCCGCGTACCGTCGGGTCGTTCGCGACGATGAGGCACTCCACGCCCTCGACCACGCCGATGCCGGTGACCACGCTGGCGCCCACCGGGAAGTCCGTGCCGTACGCGGCGACCGGCGACAGCTCCAGGAACGGGCTGTCGGCGTCCACCAGCAGCTCGATCCGCTCCCGGGCCAGCAGCTTGCCCCGCTTGTGGTGCCGGGCCACGTACTTCTCGCCGCCGCCCGCGCGGGCCTGGTCCAGCGCCGCGTCCAGCTCGGCGAGCCGTTCCAGCAGCGCCGCCCGGTTCGCCACGAAGCCGGGCGCGGACGGATCGACCGTGGTGTCCAGTGTGGTCACAGGCCCATCCCCTTCACGATGATCTCGTTCATGATCTCGGTGGCGCCGCCGCCGATGCCGAGGATCCGGGCGTCGCGGTAGTGCCGCTCCACCTCGGCGTCGCGCATGTAGCCGAACCCGCCGTGCAACTGCAACGCCTGGTCGACGACCTCGTCGCAGGCGGCCACCGCCACGTTCTTGGCCATCGCCACCTCGGTCACCACCGGCTCACCGGCCGCCACCCGAACGGCGACCTCGTGCACGTACGCCCGGGCGGCCTCGGCGCGGGTGTGCATCTCGGCCAGCCGGTGCCGGACCACCTGCCGGCTGGCCAGCGGACGCCCGAAGGTCTCCCGGTCCCGGCACCAGCGCACCGCCAACTCGACGCAGCGCTGCGCGGTGGCGTACGCCTGGGTGGCCAGCGAGAGCCGTTCCGCGGCGAAGTTCTGCATGATCGCCAGGAAGCCGGTGTCCTCCGCGCCGATCCGGTTGGCCACCGGCACCCGCACGTCGACGAACGACAGCTCGGCGGTGTCCGAGCAGTGCCAGCCCAGCTTCTCCAGCCGGCGCCCGACCGTGAACCCGGGCAGCCCCTTGTCGATGACCAGCAGGGTGAGCTCGCCGCTGCCGGGGAAGTCGGTGCAGACCGCCGTGGTCACGAAGTCCGCCCGGTGGCCGCTGGTGATGTACGTCTTCGACCCGTTCACCACGTAGTGGTCGCCGTCGCGGCGGGCGGTGGTGCGAATGCCGGCCACGTCCGAACCGCCGTCCGGCTCGGTGATCGCCAACGCCCCGATCATCGTGCCGGCCAGGGTCGGCCGGACGTACCGCTGGACCAGGTCGTCGTCGCCGGGCGCCGAGGTGCCACCGAGCCGGCCGCCCAGCGAGCCGCCGATGCTCACACCGGCGGCTGCGACCATGTGCGGCAGGGCGATGCCGTGCGTGAACAGGGCCGCGATCAGGCCGGACGAGCCGCCGGAGCGGATCACCTCCTCGGTCACGATGATCGAGTCGAGCAGGTCACCGCCGCTGCCGCCGACCGATTCGGGGAAGCCGACGCCGAGCAGGCCCAGCTTCGCGGCGGTGGCGTGCAGGGCTCTCGGCACCTCGCCGGCCCGTTCCCAGTCGTCCAGGTGCGGCAGCACCTCGCGGGTCACGAAGGCGCGGGTCAGCTCCCGCAGCTGCCGCCGTTCCGGAGTGTCCACGATGCTCATCGCGCCGCCCCCGTCGGCGCGTCGGCGGGCAGGTCGACGATCCGGGCGCGCAGCAGCTCACCGAGCGCCTTCGCCTGCGGGTCGAACCGGGTGGACGCGGCCACCCCCGCACCGAGCAGGCCCTCGATCACGAAGTTGACCGCGCGCAGGTTCGGCAGGTCATAGCGCCGCACCGACAGCGGCGCGGTCTCCGGCAGCAGCTCGGCCAGCCGCGCGACTGTCAACCAGCCGCGCAGCCACGCGTACGCCTCGTCGTTGCGCGCCCAGACGCCGAGGTTGGCGTCCCCGCCCTTGTCCCCGGACCGCGCGCCGACCAGCTCGCCGAGCGGGCCGCGCCGGGTCGGACCGTCGTGGGTCGCGTCGCCCTCCGGAGCCGTCTCGGCCGCCGAGATGGGCGCGGTGCGGGTCGGCGGGGCGATCGGGACCCGTGCGCCGCCGGGCAGCACCGCCACGTGTGGCACCGCGTCCTGCGGCACCACGTCGGCGGTGAAGACGCCGTACGGTGTCGCATCGCCCGGCAGGGTGGTCAACGTGCAGCCCGGGTACGAGGCCAGGGCCAACTCCACGGCGGCGGCTGAGAAGGCCCGGCCGGCCCGCGCCTTGTCGCCGTCGCGCAGGTGGACGTGCAGCAGGGCGCTGGCCGCCTCGGTGTCGGCGGCGTCCGGGTGGTCGGTCCGGGCCAGCACGAACTCCAGGCCGTCCTTGCCGACCGACTCCTCGACCTGCCCGCGGACCAGCGCCGCCTTCGCCTCGATGTCCAGTCCGCAGAGGACGAACGTCATCGAGTTGCGGAAGCCGCCGAGGTTGTTGACGCCCACCTTCAGCGTGGGCGGCGGCGGGGTGCCCCGGACGCCGGAGACGCGGACCCGGTCCGGCCCGGCGGGGCGCAACGTCGCCGTGTCCAGTCGGGCGACCACGTCCGGTCCCAGGTACGCCGGCCCACCGACCTCGTAGAGCAGTTGTGCGGTGACCGTCTCCACGGTGACCGCGCCACCGGTGCCCGGATGCTTGGTGAGCACCGTCGAGCCGTCGGCGGACACCTCGGCGATCGGGAAGCCGGGCCGGTGCCCGCCGTCGGGCAGCTCGGTGAAGAAGCTGAAGTTGCCACCGGTGACCTGCGCGCCGCACTCGATGAGATGCCCAGCGACCGTCGCCCCGGCCAGTTGGTCGAGGTCGTCGCGGCCCCACCCGTACCGGGCGATGGCCGGGCCGACCACCAGCGACGCGTCGGTGACCCGGCCGGTGACCACCACGTCCGCGCCGCCGTCCAGGCAGGCGGCGATGCCGAACGCTCCGAGGTAGGCGTTCGCGCTCAGGGCGTCGGGGCGTTGGATCGTGTCGCCCTCGACGTACCCCACCTTGGCGGGCAGGCCCAACCGGGTGGCCAGGGTGTCGATGGCTGCGGCCAGGCCGGCCGGGTTCAACCCGCCGGCGTTGGTCACGATCCGCACCCCACGGTCGAGGGCGGTGCCGAGACAGGTCTCCAGTTGACGAAGGAATGTCTTCGCGTAGCCCAGGTCGGGGTCGCGCAACCGGTCCCGGGCGAGGATCAGCATGGTCAACTCGGCCAGGTAGTCGCCGGTCAACACGTCCAGCTCGCCGCCGTCGAGCATCTCCTGCCAGGCGGTGAACCGGTCACCGTAGAAGCCGGAGGCGTTGCCGATCCGGATCACGCGCGTGCTCCGTCCGCGCTGGCCGGCTCGCGGCCGACACCCGGCGGGCCGGCGAACGCCTGCGCCACGTCGAGCCATTCGTCGGCGACCGGGCCGGTGGCGACCAGGGCGAGGTCCGCGCGGTGGCGGCGCTGGGTGACCAGCAGGCAGAAGTCCCGTGCCGGGCCGCTCAGCCGGTCGGCGGCGTCCGCCGGACCCCAGCTCCACGTGTCGCCGCCGGGCCCGAGCAGCTCGACCCGGACCGGCGACGTCGGTGTCGCCCGGCCGTGGGCGGCGAAGCCGTGCCCGAGGGTACGCACACCGAGGTGCGCGACGTGCCGGAGCCGGTCAGTGGCGGGACGGACGACGCCGAGCGCGTCGGCCACGTCCTCACCGTGTGCCCAGGTCTCCATGATCCGGGCCGTCGCCATCGAGGTGGCAGACATCCGGGTGCCGTACCAGGGCAGCTTCTCGCCGGCCGGAACGGCGGCCAGCGCGTCGGCGAGAGCCGTCCGGCCGGCCCGCCAGCGTTCGAGCAGCTCCACCGGCGGGGCGAGGAACTCCTCGGCGCCCGCGTCGACCAGCCGGGTCGCGTCCGGGGCGGTGGTCACCGTCGCGTAGAACGCCTCGGGATCGGTGGCGGCGAGCAACGCCACATGGTCGGTCCAGGCGAGGTGGGCGATCTGGTGCCCGATGCTCCAGCCCTGCGCAGGGGTTGGCCGGGCCCAGTCGGTGGCCGGCAGCGGAGCCACCAGGGCATCGAGCTGGGCGGACTCGGCGGCCAGATCCGCGAGCAGGTCGGTGAGGTCGACCATGGTGCCTCCGGTCGGTGGTGGCCGGTGCGGCCGGCGGTCAGGGCGTGAGCAGGGTGGCGAGCTGGCGTTTCCAGGTGGTCAACAGGGCGGTACGACGGGCCGAGTCATCACTGAGCAGGTTGGCCACCCCGAGCCCGCGCAGCAGGTCGAGGGTGGCCTGCACCGCCTCGCGGACGCCGGGTCGACGCTCGTCGACGCCCAGCAGGGCAACGGTGAGCCGGTGCATCTCCCGGCCGACCATCGCCTCCAACGGCACCAGGGCGTCGCGAAGTTCCCGATCGGTGCGGGCGGCGACCCAGAGCTCGAGAGCGGCCACGAACAGCGGCCCGGTGAACGCCACGCCAAGCAGGTCGATGACCCGGTCCAGCCGCTGCGGCCCGGCCGGCAGGGCTTCGGCTTCGCTGCGCAACTCGGCGGCCCGTCGCTCGGCGAGATGGGCCACGGCGGCCGTGACCAGGGCGGCCTTCGTCGGGTAGTGGTGCAGCTGAGCCCCGCGTGAGACACCGGCGCGCGCGGCGACGACGGTGGTCGTGGTGCCGGACCAGCCGTGCTCGATCAGGCAGTCGACGGTCGCCTCCAGCAGCCGGGCCTGAGTGGCGCGGCTGCGTTCCTGCTGAGGGACGCGGGTTGATGCGGGGGACACGGGAACAGCCTGCGGCCTGAGAAACAAACAGTCAAGACTGACTTTTTCTGTGTCGCTCGGCGCGGGTGGAGTGGGACGGGACCTTGTGGCACAGCTCCTGTAGAGCTGCCCCATGGATGGGGCAGGTGCCGACGTCACCGGGGGAGGCGACCTTGCCTTCAGGTGAAGAAGTCCCCTCGCCCATCCAGCCGTACCCAGGGCCCCGTCGGCCATCGTGACCGGCCTGCCGTGGTTTCGGGGTGTCGGCTGCCGAAGGTCGGGAAGGGGCGGAGTGGTGGCCGCCATCTGGGTTGGCCGTCGAGCTGCCGACTGATTGTCTTGTATGGATCTGATTCGTTGGTGGCCTGCTGAACCTTGTCGGCCAGGCGCCGCATCGAGCCGTGCCCACTGCCGTGTCGACTCTCCATGAGTTCGCGGAGCGCATTGGCCGTCTCGGCTGAGTCGCGTCGCCCCAGATCCGGGGCAGCTCTACAGGCAGCGAGGACCATTCCCTACGCCCGACCCGTGGCTGGGTCCGGACTGTGGACCGAGGGCATCTCCCCTGGGCGAGGCCGACCGGGTCAGCGGCCGTCGCGTGGGCCGAAGACGGCCAGCGTGTCGGCGTCGCTGTGCTGGGAGCGCAGGTACTCGTCGGCCCACGCGGCGGCATCCGGGAAGGTCGACTCCGCCGCCACCCGGGCCACCTGGTCGTCGCGGAGCTGCCCGGCGGCCCAGTTCGACACCTCAAGCGATGCCGGCTTGCCGGCCCTCGCCTCGACCGGCTGCGGGCCGGCCGCGATGTCGCCGGTCACCACGATCAGGTCGGCGGCGGTGACGCCGGGTAGACGAAACGTCCCCGCCGTCCGTCGGTGACGGAAGGCGGGGACGGGACGTACCGCTCAGACGCGGGCGCGACGGGCCAGGCGCTCCGGGTCCAGGATGATGATGCTCTTGCCGTCCAGACGCAGCCAGCCGCGCGAGGCGAAGTCGGCGAGCGCCTTGTTGACCGTCTCCCGCGAGGCGCCGACGAGCTGGGCGATCTCCTCCTGGGTGAGGTCGTGGGTCACCCGCAGGACACCGCCGTCGCGGGTGCCGAACCGCCCAGCCATCTGGAGCAGGTTCTTGGCGACCCGGCCCGGCACGTCCGTGAAGATCAGGTCGGCGAGCGAGTCGTTGGTCCGACGCAGCCGCCGGGCGAGCACCCGCAGCAACTGCTCGGCGATCTCCGGGCGGTTGTTCAGCCACGGCCGCAGCGCCTGCTTGCGCAGTCGCACCAGCCGGGTGTCGGTCACCGCGGTGGCGGTCGCCGTACGCGGGCCAGGGTCGAAGAGCGACAGCTCACCGACCATGTCCGACGGCCCCATCACCGCGATCAGGTTCTGTCGGCCGTCCGCTGCGCGGCGACCAACCTTGATCTTCCCGGACAGCAGGATATAGAGGCTGTCACCGGGCTCGCCCTCATTGAAGACGATCTCGCCCTTGCGGACCTCGATCGTCTCCATCTCCTTGGCAAGCGCCTCGGCAGCTTCCGGGTCAACACCCTGGAAGATCCCGCTGCGGGCCAGTACCTCGTCCATCGCGCACCTCCGCTTACGCGTGCCGTCCGTCGGCCGGGTCCGCCGTCCGCTGATCCCCTCGCGCGCCGCCAAGTCTAGGCGCACGTGAGCACGAATCGGAGGTCGCCCCTGGAATCTTGATCGGTGGGCGTAACCTGCCCGACGTGCTGAGCGAGCCGACCCTGACCAGCCGCGCCGAGGATGGGCTTCACATTCCGCTGCTCGTCTGGCGCGCGGAAGTGCCCCTACGAGCTGTCAGCAGCGGCCCACTGGGCGGTGGCATCGGCATCCGGCACTGGGTGCTGAACGCGACCGTACCGATGTCGTACGACCGGGGTGACCCCGCCGCGCACCTGACGGCCCTCGCCGCCGACCTGGCCCTCGACGGGCCCGGGGTGGGTCTGCTGACCGGGGTGGACGTGGGCGAGGTGGTGGCGCGCACCGACACCGGCGTGCGGGCCTGGGCGACGGTCGGGCTCGGCACGCCGGTGCTCGCGGCCGCGCCAGCTCCGGCCGGGCTCGTGCAGCGGGTCGGCACGGTCAACATCGTGGTGTACGTGCCGGCGCGGCTCGCCGACTCGGCACTGGTCAACGCGGTGGCCACCGCGACCGAGGCGAAGACCCAGGCGATCAGCGAGCTGGGACTGCCGGGGACCGGCACCCCGACCGACGCGGTCACCGTCCTCTGCCCGGTCGACGGGCCCGAGGCCGCGTACGGGGGACCGCGCTCCAGTTGGGGCGCCCCGCTGGCTCGCGCGGTGCACGCGGCGGTGCTCGCCGGGGGTTCCCGGGCGGTCGTGCCCTGGTCGGACCAGCTGACCAGCTGAAGATTCGACCGATCGGCTGTCGTCGGCGCGTTTGCCGACCGGTAGGGTCGCGGGCGATGTATGCTCCCGCCCCCCTTGCGTCCCGCCCGCGTCGCCGCGTCGCCCTCGGCCTCGCCGCGCTGCTGGCCGCCCTGCTCGCCGCCGGCTGCTCCGATGCGGGCGGCGAGGCCCCCGTGTGGCAGCCCGGCGCCGGTGGTGGTGGCACGGGCGCTCCGGTGGCCACGGCCGGCCCGGATGCCAGCGGGGGCGCGACCGCCGGCGCGGGTGGCGCGATCTCGCTCTCCGCCACCGGCGACATCATCATGGGCAACGCGCCGAGCCGGCTGCCCCCATCCGGCGGCAAGGGCTTCTTCACCTCGGTCACCGAGGCGCTCAAGGCCGACCTGGTGATGGGCAACCTGGAGGAGCCGTTGACGGTGGACACCGGCACCGGCAAGTGCGGGGCCAACTCCACCCGTTGCTTCCAGTTCCGGGCCCCACCGGAATACGCCGCACACCTGCGTGACGCGGGTTTCGACGTGCTCAACCAGGCCAACAACCACGGCTACGACTACGGGCCGAAGGGCTACGAGAACACCCAGAAGGCGCTGGAGAAGTACGACCTCAAGCACACCGGTGCCCCGGACCAGATCACCGTGGTCGACGTCAAGGGCGTCAAGGTCGCCGTGGCCGGCTTCTCGTCGTACGTCTGGTCCAACAGTCTGGTCGACATCGCCAAGGCGAAGACGGTGGTCGCCAAGGCCGCCACCATGGCCGACCTGGTCGTGGTGCAGGTGCACATGGGTGGCGAGGGCGCGGAGAAGACCCGGGTGAAGCCGGGCACCGAGATGTTCCTGGGCGAGAACCGGGGCGACCCGGTCAAGTTCTCCCACGCCATGATCGACGCTGGCGCCGACCTGATCGTCGGGCACGGGCCGCACGTGCTGCGCGGCATGGAGTTCTACCAGGGGCGGCTGATCGCGTACAGCCTGGGCAACTTCGCAGGCGGCGGCAACTCGCTGAACAACGACGGCCGCCTCGGCTGGGGCGGGGTGCTGAAGGTGTCGCTCAAGCCGGACGGCACCTGGGCCGGCGGCTCGTTCACCTCGACGTACATGAACGACGCCGGCAAGCCGACGATGGACCCGAACGACCGGGGTCTGGGCCTGGTCACCGAGCTGAGCCGCACCGACTTCCCCAAGGGCGGCGCCCGGCTCGACGGGCAGGGCAAGATCTCGCCGCCGGCCGGCGGTTGACCCGCCAGGAACGTCCGGGGCGCGACGTAGGCTGACCGTCGTGACCGACAGTCCTCCCGGCGCCAGCGAGACCGACCTCGGGCGCACCCGCCGTGCCCGCAAGATCGGTCGAGTGCTGACCGAAACGCACCCCGACGCGCATTGTGAGCTGGACCACTCCAACGCCCTGGAGTTGGCCGTCGCCACCATCCTCTCCGCGCAGTGCACGGACAAGAAGGTCAACGAGGTCACCCCCAAGCTCTTCGCCCGCTACCCGAGCGCCGCCGCGTACGCCGGGGCCGACCGGGCCGAGATGGAGGAGCTGATCCGGCCCACCGGGTTCTACCGCAACAAGACCGACTCGCTGCTCAAGCTCGGCCAGGCGCTCCTCGACCGGTACGACGGCCAGGTCCCGGGTCGGCTCGTCGACTTGGTGACCCTGCCCGGCATCGGCCGCAAGACCGCCAACGTGATCCTCGGCAACGCGTTTGACGTCCCGGGCATCACCGTCGACACACACTTCCAGCGGCTGGTCCACCGGTGGCGGCTGACCACCGAGACCGACCCGGTCAAGATCGAGCATGCGGTCGGCGCTCTCTACCCGAAGCGCGACTGGACGATGCTGTCGCACCGGATCATCTTCCACGGGCGACGGGTCTGCCACGCCCGCAAGCCCGCCTGCGGGGCGTGCACACTCGCGAAGCTCTGCCCCTCGTACGGCATCGGGCCGACCGATCCGGCAGCCGCCGCGAAGCTTCTCAAGGGCCCTCGGGCGCGTGATCTGGCGGTGGCGGCCGGGGTCGACCCGGAGCTGGTGCCCGCACAGGCGATCGCCGCGGAGGTGCCGTGAACCGCCGGCTCACCCTGCTCGTCCTGCCGCTGCTGCTGGTCGTCGCCGGCTGCACCGCAGGAAAGGCCGACGACGACCCGGCCCCCCGGCCGCCGGCCGCCGCTGAGCGGCCGTCGCCGTTCCGGGACTGTTCGAAGCTCGGCACCGCGCCGACGTCGACCGCGACGACGGCCCCCACCACGACCGGCACGACGGCCGCCGCCGGGCAGGCGCTGCCGGAGCTGACGCTGTCCTGCTTCACCGGCGGCGCTCCCGTCGCCCTGCGGGACGTGGCCGGGCCGGCCGTGATCAACGTCTGGGCGTCCTGGTGCGGGCCGTGCCGCAAGGAACTGCCCGCCTTCCAACGGCTGAGCGAACGGACCGCCGGCCAACTCCAGGTGGTCGGGGTGAACACCCGCGACAGCCGGGGCGGCGCCCAGTCCATCGGCGAGGACTTCGGCGTACGCTTCCCGATCCTGGTCGACCAGGGCGACGCGCTGCAACGGGAGTTGAAGCGCAACGCCTTCCCGCTCACCCTCTTCGTCGACGCGCAGGGCCAGATCCGGCACATCGACGCCACCGGCGCGCTCGACGATGCCCAGCTCGCCAAGCTGGTCCGCCAGCACCTCGGCCTGGCGGTGCCGGCGTGACCCGTCGACCACCCGAGTGGATCGAGCCCCTGCTGACCCGGCTCGGCACCGCCCGCGCCGAGGACTTCACCCGGCTGACCACCCCGGCCGAGGGCGGTCGGGAGAGCGCCGTGCTGGTGCTGCTCGGTGAGCAACCCGGTGCCGGCCCCGACGTGCTGGTGCTGCAACGCGCCGCCACCCTGCGCAACCACGCCGGCCAGCCGGCCTTCCCCGGTGGCGCGGCCGACCCGGAGGACGCCGACGTCCGCGCCACCGCCCTGCGCGAGGCGAACGAGGAGGTCGGTCTCGACCCGACCAGCGTGACCGTGCTGGCCGAGCTGCCGAAACTGTGGATCCCGGTCAGCGACTTCGTGGTCACCCCGGTGCTGGCCTGGTGGCACGACCCGCACCCGGTGCACCCCCGGGAGCCGGCCGAGGTGGCGCACGTCGCCCGGTTGCCGGTCAGCGAGCTGGTCGACCCGGCCAACCGACTGCGGGTCCGCCACCCGAGCGGCTGGATCGGGCCGGCGTTCTCGGCGCGCGGGATGCTCGTCTGGGGCTTCACCGCCGGGGTGCTGGCCACCCTCCTGGAGATGGGGGGCTGGGCGCGTCCGTGGCCGCACGGCCGGGTGGTCGAGCTCCCGCCGAGCGGGGCGACGCCGGCGCCCTCGGCGGGCACCGACAACGCGGACGAGACAGCCCTGCGCTGATCGCACGGTCACCTTCGGCAAGCGATGGTCATCCGGGAGGCGCACTGCCCGTACGCTTGACCCGTGTCCGTCGTGGATCTCGTCCTCCTGCTGCTCATGCTCGTGTTCGCGATCAGCGGATACCGCCAGGGTTTCGTCATCGGCATCACGTCGCTGTCCGGCTTCTTCCTGGGTCTGCTGCTGGGCCTCCAGCTCGGGCCGCTGTTCGCCAGACAGTTCGTGGATGCCGGCACCCGCGTGCTGATCTCGCTCGTCGCGATCTTCGGGTTGGCCGTGGTCGGGCAGGCGCTGGCCGGCTGGCTCGGCTCGCACCTGCGTAAGACCATCACCAGCGACGTGGGCAAACGGGTCGACGACGTGGGTGGGGCGTTCGTCTCACTGCTCGCGGTGCTGCTGCTCGCCTGGCTGGTCGCGGTGCCGCTCGGCTCGTCCTCGGTGCCCTGGCTCGCGGCCGCGGTGCGCAACAGCGCGTTGATCTCGGTGGTCAACCGGGTCGTGCCGGAGCAGGCCCACCAGTTGTCGACCGCGTTGGAGGACACCGTCGACACCGACGGGTTCCCGGACGTCTTCGGTGACCTCACGCCCACCCGGGCCCGGCAGGTCGACCCACCGGACCCGGCCCTGGCCGGCTCGCAGGTCGTCGTCAACGGCCAGAAGTCGGTCGTCAAGGTGCTCGGCTCGGCGCCCAGCTGCTCGCGCCGCATCGAGGGCTCCGGTTTCGTGTACGCCGACGACCGGGTGATGACCAACGCGCACGTCGTCGCCGGCACCCGCTCGGTCGCTGTGGAGCTGGGCGGCGAGCGGTACGACGGCAAGGTGGTGGTCTACGACCCGGACCGGGACCTGGCCGTGCTGCTCGTGCCCGGGCTGCCCGGCCCGTCCCTGCGGTTCGCCGCCGGCAACGCGGGCAGCGGTTCCGACGCCATCGTGCTGGGCTTCCCGCTCGACGGCCCCTACAACGCGCAGTCGGCGCGGGTCCGCGACGTCGACCGGATCAAAGGCCCGGACATCTACTCGTCCGGCGACGTCACCCGGGAGATCTACACAATCCGAGCGCTGGTTCGCAGCGGTAACTCCGGCGGCCCGCTGCTCTCCGCCAACGGCCTGGTGCTCGGCGTGATCTTCGCGGCGGCGGCCGACGACCCGAACACCGGCTTCGCGGTGACCGCCGCGGAGGCCCGCCCGGTGGCGTTGGCCGGTGCCGAACGCAACCGGCAGGTCGCCACCGGCGAGTGCACCTGAGAGTCCGCGCGGGGTCAGCTCCGGGTCGACAGCGCCGGCCGCCCCACGGTCGGCAGCTTCGCCCGCCCCCACCGCAGACCCCGGTCGAGGACGGCCCGAGCCATGATCAAGACGCAGGTGCCGCCGTTGAGGAAGGACGCCACCACGTCGCTCGGGTGGTGCATCCCCCGGTACATCCGGGTCAGCGCCACCCCCAGCGGCACCGTCAAAAGCAGGCTCCACCAGGCGACCTTCGCCCCGGTGCTGCGCGCCCGCAACGCCATCAGCACGGCAATGCCGACGTAGAGCGCCACCGCCGCAGAGGTGTGCCCGGACGGGAAGCTCGACGTGGGCGGTGAGACATCCATGTGCTCCACCGCCGGCCGCTGCCGGTCGATCGCCAGCGTGGTCAGCAGGAACACCAGCGCCTGGGCGATCACCGCCGCGCACAGGAACAGCGGCTCCCGCCAGCGCTTCAACCAGAGCCGCAGCGCCAGCGCCACCAACACCGTGACCACGACGATCATCTGGGTGCTGGCCAGCGTGCTGAACACCAGAGAGACGTCGTTCCATCCGCCGGTGCGGTCGGCGGCCAACTCCCGGTTCACCGCGTCTTCCACTGTGAACGGCCAGGTTCGGGCGAACACGCGGGTGACCAGCACCCCGAGCAGGACCATGACGCCGAGCAGGAGGGACACCGGCAGCAGCACCCGGCGGACGATCTGGAGCGCGGTCTCGGACATGTGCCGCCCATTACCCTGCCGACCTCGTCGGCACGCCTCAGGCCGATCCCGGGTGACGCTCCACCTCGGGAGCGACGCCGTCACGGGTCGGTCGGACCGGCCGGAGGCCGGTGTGCGCCCGCCAACTGGTGAACGCGGCGGTGGTCGCCGCCAGCACCGCCACAGCGAGCAGCCAACCACCCAGCACGTCGCTGGCGAAGTGCACGCCGAGCGCCACCCTGCTCAGCCCGGTCAGCACGGTGATCAGCAGCGCGGCGGCCCAGAGCGCGACCCGCGCCGCCCCCCGCCCGGCGAACGGCAGGAACACCAGCAGAAACACCCCGGCGGCCAGGGTGGCGTTCGACGCGTGCCCGGAGGGGAACGAGTAACCGGCGGCCCGTGCCACCGGGTCCAGCAGCTCCGGCCGGTCCCGGCCGACGAGCAGTTTGAGGAGCGGACCGATCAGCCCACCGACCACCATGGTGGTGGTCGCCCAGAGGGCCAACCGACGGGCGCCCCGGCGCAGCAGCCAGATCACCAGGACCAGTGCGACGGCGCGCAGCGGCATCGGGGCGAAAACCTCGGTCCAGATCCGCATCAGCGTGACCCAGGCCGGGTGGTCGAGCGCGTAGCCGTGCAACGCGTGGGTGACCGCCGTGTCCAGCCGGTGCAGCGGCGCCCAGGCGCCGAGCACCAGCAGTGTGAGCAGCGCGAAGGGCACCAGCACCAGGAACGCCGCCGTCGCGGCCAGGGTCAGCCGCAGACCCAGCGAATGGTCCGGATCAAGTCGGCGCCGCCGCCAGGACGGCTGGCCGGCGGGGGCGAGGGTGGACGGCGGATGCGTACTCATGGGTCGGTTCTACCCGACCTGGCGGTCGGTCAGGCCTGACGGTGGGCAGCGATCAGCGGGCCCGTTGCCGGAGCCGGCGCACCACCAGGGCGGCGCCCCCGACCAGGGCGACGAGGAGCACGACTCCGGTCCACAGCTGTTCCGGTGCCGAGGTGTCCTGGCCGCCCGCCGCCCGGGCCGTCCACCTGGTCTGCTGGCGGGGTGCGGCGAGACCGAGTGGGTCGCTGCCGGCGCCGGCCACCGGCTCGTCGTCGGCCGAGCCGGGGGCGGGGCCGAAACCCGTCACGCCCGGCGACGTCTGGTCGTCCAGTGGGTTGGCGGTCACCGGCGGCACCTGCGCGGTCAGCGCGGCCACCGGGTCGACCACCCCGTACCCGAAGCGGTCGTCCCGCCCGGTCGGGCCGAGGTCCCGGGCGGTGGCCAGCAACCGGTTGACGACCTCGCCAGCGGGCATCTGCGGGTAGCGGGAGCGGACCAGCGCGGCGGTGGCCGTCACCAGTGGCGCGGCGAAGCTGGTGCCCTGCACCCGCCAGTACCCGTCGGGAGACTTGGCGCCGACGAGCCCGCTGGCGGGAGCGGTGAGCACCGTCGCCTGGCCGGTGATCGACCCGGACCACAGGTTGTCGCTGCTGCGTTCGAGGCCGGCGACCGCGATCACGCCCGGCTCGCGGGCCGGGTACCAGACCTTGGTGCTCGTGGAGGTCGCCAGGTTGCCGGTGCAGGCGATCACGACCACGTCCCGCACGAACGCGTAGTCCAGGGCCGCTGCCAGGGCCGGGCTGTCGCCGCTGCCGCCCAGCGACAGGTTGATCACGCGGGCGCCGTTGTCGACGGCCCAGCGGACCCCCTGGGCGACGATCAACGCGTCGTCGTAGCGGTTCTGCTCGTCGAGCACCCGGACCGGCAGGATCCGGGCGTCCGGTGCCAGGCCCACCACGCCTCGTTTGTCGTCGCTGCGCCCGGCGATCAGGCCGGCGACCGTCGTGCCGTGCCCCACCGGATCCGGACCAGCCCCACCCTCGGGGCCGACCAGATCCTTTCCGGGCAGCACCTGGCCGACCAGGTCGGGATGATTGCCGTCCACTCCGGAGTCGACCACCGCGACGATCACGCCCCGGCCGGTCGAGCTGCGCCAGGCCGTGTCGGCCCGCAACTCGTCGAGCTGCCACTGCTCGTCGCGGACCTGGTCGGTGCGGGTGACGGTGTCACCGGGGGCGAACGCCATCGGCGCGCCGGCGAGCTGTCCGCCGTTGGTGGGCACGGCGACGGGGGCGGCCGCCGCGGTCGGGGCCACGACAGCGAGCGCCGCGGCCACACCGAGCAGCGCCCGGCCTGCCGTCCGGCGGGCCACTGACGGACCGCTGTGCCGAACCCCAGTCACATCCTCAGCCATTCATCCCGACGGAACCATGACGATCGGAGATTACCGGTTTCCCCACCTGTCACGGGAAGAACCGGCGAGTCAGGTCACGGTGGCGGAAGTTGCGCGAGCTGAACGAGGCGTACGCCCTCTCGCCGGGTGACCAGTCGGCCACGGCCCGGCGGCAGCGGACCGGGTCGCACCGATCCGACGAGTGCGCCCTCCTCGGGGCTGCCCGCCATCACCAGACCAGCGGTGGACAGCTCCCGCAGTCGCTGCACGATCGGCTCGTACTGGGCACGGCCCGCGCCACCGGAGCGACGGGCCAGCACCAGGTGCAGCCCGACGTCACGGGCGTGCGGCAGATGCTCCTCCAGCGCCCGCAGCGGGTTCGCAGGACCGGACGCCACCAGGTCGTAGTCGTCCACCAGCACGAACAACTCCGGGCCGGACCACCAGGAGCGGTCCCGCAGCTGTTGCGGGGTGACCTCCGGCCCGGGGGCCCGCCGTTCCAGATAGCCGGCGGCCGACTCGACCAGCTCGGCGGTGTGCGCCGCAGCGGTGCCGTACCCGATCAGGTGTGGCGTCTCGATGGCGCCCAGCAGGCTGCGCCGGTAGTCGACCAGGATCACCCGGGCCTGCTCGGGAGTGAACCGGGTGGTGATCGACGTGGCCAGCGCGCGGAGGAACGAGGACTTGCCGCACTCCGAGTCCCCGAAGATCACGAAATGTGGCTCGGTGGCGAAGTCGAGCAGCACCGGGCGCAGGTCCGCCTCCGCGATCCCGATCGGCAAGCGCAGCCCGGTCGTCGCGGCGAGGTCCAGATCGGCGTACGGCAGCACGGGCGGGAGCAGCCGGACCCGGGGCGCCGGAGGACCCGCCCACCCGTCGGCAGCCCGCTTGACCAGGTCGGCGGTGTCCCCGTCGGTGGCGGCGAGCTGAGGTAGCGCGGTGAGGAAGTGCAGCCCCTCCGCGGTCACCCCTCGACCCGGGCGCTCCGGCACGTTCACCGCCGCACGCCTGGCCACGAGCGAGTCGGACGGGTCGCCGAGGCGCAACTCCAGGCGGGAGCCGAACAGGTCCCGGATCGCCGGGCGGAAGTCCAGCCAGCGCAGAGCGGTGGCGACCACGTGCAGCCCGTACGACAGGCCCCGGGTGGCCAGGTCGGTGACCAGGGGTTCCAGGTCGTCGTACTCGCCTCGGACGGCGCTCCAACCGTCGATCACCAGGAACACGTCACCGAACGGGTCGGTGCCCGGCTGGTTGGTCGTTCCCGCCGCGGCGCGGCGCTGCCGGTACGTGGCCATCGACTCCACGCCCAGCTCCGCGAAGCGGCGCTCCCGGTCGGCCAGCAGGGTGGTCATCTCGCCGACGGTGCGCCGGACGGCGGTCGGGTCGGCCCGGCCGGTGACCCCGCCCACGTGCGGAAGGTCGCGCAGCGCGGCCAACCCGCCGCCACCGAAGTCCAGGCAGTAGACCTGCACCTCGGCCGGTGTGTGGGTGAGCGCCAGCGCGCAGATCAGCGTGCGCAGCGCTGTGGACTTGCCGCTCTGCGGCGCGCCGACCAGCGCGACGTGCCCGGCGGCGCCGTCCAGGGCCAGCCAGAGCAGGTCCCGGCGTTGCTCCAACGGCTTGTCCACGACGGCCAGCGGCACGCCGAGTGCGCCGTGCAGCTCCGGGTTGCCCACTGTCAGGCCGCGTTGCGGGTCCACCTCGACCGGGCCGAGCAGCTCGTCCAGGGTCGGCGGCTGACCGAGCGGCGGGAGCCAGACCTGGTGCGCCGGTGGGCCCTGCCCGACGAGCCGGTCCACCAGCAGGTCGAGCAGTGTGCCCCTGCCCTCATCCTCGGGAACGACGGGCACGACCGGGGTGGTCGGCTCGGGCACCGGCACGACGTGGGTGGTGAAGGTGAGCAGCCGCGCGCCGCCCTCGACGACGACGCCGGCCGTCGCGCTCCGACGGCGGACGGCACCGGATACGTACGCGGCCTTGAACCGGGCCAGCGGGTCGGTGCCGGCGCGCAGGTAGCCGTGGCCGGGCGAGCGGGGCAGCTCGTGCGCGTCCGGCACCCCGAGCACCGTGCGGGACTCCAGTGCGGAGAAGGTACGCAGTCCGATCCGGTACGACAGATGGGTGTCCAGCCCGCGAAGCCGTCCCTCCTCAAGTCGCTGACTGGCGAGCAGCAGGTGCACACCGAGGGACCGGCCCAGCCGGCCGATCTGCACGAACAGGTCGATGAAGTCGGGCTTGGCGGAGAGCAGTTCGGAGAACTCGTCGCAGATCAGCAGCAGCGACGGCAGCGGGGCCAGTGGGCTGCCGGCCGCCCGGGCCCGCTCGTAGTCGCGCACGCTGGCGAAGTTGCCGGCGCGCCGCAGCAGCTCCTGCCGGCGGACCAGCTCCCCGTTGATGGCGTCGACCATCCGGTCGACCAGGGGCAACGCGTCGGCCAGGTTGGTGATCACGGCTGCGGTGTGCGGCAGCCGGTCGAACGAGGCGAAGGTGGCCCCACCCTTGAAGTCGACCAGCACGAAGTTGAGCTGCTCGGAGCTGTGCGTGGCGGCCAACCCCAGCACCAGCGTGCGGAGCAGCTCGGACTTGCCGGAACCGGTCGCCCCGATGAGCAGGCCGTGCGGGCCCATCCCGTCCTGGGCGGACTCCTTGAGGTCCAGCTCGATGGCACCGCCGTCGGTGCCCACCCCGATCGGCACCCGCAGCCGCTCCCGCGCCGAGCGGGGCAGCCAGCCCTGCTCGGCCGTGAAGCTCTCCGGGTCGCCGAGACCGAGCAGCTCGGGAAGGCCCAGGTCGGCCTGGAGCGGGGCGTCCGGCCCGCGTGCCGTACCGGCGAGCCGGAGCGGCGCCAACCGTCGGGCGACCGCCTCGGCGTCGGCGAGGTCGAGCTGGTCGGCGATGCCCACCTCGGCATGCCCGTCGGACGACCGCGAGTGCAGTCTCCGGCCGTGCAGCTCAAGCAGCAGCGCGTACCGGTCGAGCAGCCGGGGCGGCGGAGTGTCCAGGTCCAGCACGGTGACCGCGTCGATGCCGCCGTCACCGGTCAGGTCACTGGCCCCGGTCAGTTCGCCGCCGTCGAGGACCACCACCACGTGCGGGCCGTCGGTGGCCGGGCCGGCCGGGCTGAACCGGGAGCGGCTGGCCAGCACGTCGGCCAGCAGCGCTTCCAGCTCGGCGGCGGAGCTGGTCACCAGGCGTACCGGGCCGAGCGCGTCGGTGCGGCTGGGGTGGTGGGCGTGCGGGAGCCATTTCACCCACTCCCAGCAGGCGCGGCGTTCCGGTCCCGCGCACACCGCGACGAGCAGCTCGTCGGGGGCGTGGAAGACCGCCAGCTGGGTCAGCACGGCCCGGACCAGCGCCTGCGCCCCCGGGTCGCCGGTGGGCGGCCCGCTGGTGGCCGGCCCGCCACCCCCGGTGCGGCCGGCAGGCCGGACGTGCACCCGGGCGAAGCTGCGCAGCGACAGCGCCACCGGCAGGTCCGGCACCACGGAGTACGCGTCCAGGAAGCGACGCAACGCGCCGGCGGTCATCGGCTCCAGCTCCTCCAGTGGCCGGGTGACCGGCGGGACGAGCGGGGTGGCCAGTGTCTGTGGCCCGACGGCAACCCGCACCACCGCGAAGTCCGGGTCGGCGGGGCGCCGTTCCCAGACCCGGTGGCTGTCCACCGTCGACCAGAGCCCGCCCGGGTCCGGGTGCCGGTAGAAGAGCCCGGCCCGCTGCTGCCCGGCGGTCCGCCGTACCCGCCGGCGCAGCGTGGCCAGGTGCCGCAGGTACTCCCTGCGGGCGGCCATCATCTCGGACTTCTTCGGGGTGCCGGAGGCGCTGCCCCAGGACGTCACCAACATCGCCAGCGAGGAGAGCCCGAACATCCCACCCACCACGTACGAGTAGGCGCCACCGCCCCGGCCGAACATCATGGCCATCGCCACCGTGCCGCCGAGCATGGGCAGCAGCATGAGCATCTGCTGCCACCGCCCGCCGGCCACCACGGGAATCTCCGGTGGGGCCTCGACCGGCAGCTCGCCGCCGGGGATCTCCGGCGCTGGTCGACGTGGCGGACGCTTGATGACGACGGTGGACACTCGGCCTCCTGACAGCGCTGGGTAACCCGAGCCGGACTCATGGTAGGTAAAGTCCTGTCGTCCGCGCAGCCTCCGATCCCCCTCGATATGGAGACCAGTCGATGACTACCGGGCTGGCCCGCGTCACCATCAGCGCGCCGCAACGACGGGTGGACGTCGCCCTGCCGGAGCAGGTGCCCCTGGCCGAGCTGCTGCCCGACGTGCTCCGGCACGCCGGTGTCGGGCTGGCCGACGACGGCGAACAGCACGGCGGCTGGGTCCTGCGCCGCACCGACGGCGCGTTGCTCGCGACCGCCCAGGCGCTGCTGCCCCAGGGCGTCCGCGACGGCGAGGTGCTGCACCTGGTGCCGGCCCGCGCGCACTGGCCCGAGCTGGAGTACGACGACGTGGTCGAGGCGATCGCCGACGGTGCCCGTCGCCGGGGCGGCGCATGGTCGCCCACCGCCACCCGGGCCGCCGGTCTGGCCGGTGCCGCCGTGCCGCTCGCCGTCGGGCTGCTCGCCCTGTTCGCCGGTGGGCCGACGTACCGGCCTGGCTGGCTGGCGGCCGCTGCCGTGGCGCTGCTGCTCACCGTGGCCGGCGCGGTGGCCTCCCGCGCCAACGGCGACGGCACCGCCGGGGCGACGCTCGGCGGCTACGCGCTGCCGTACGCGTTCACGGCCGGCGCCCTCGCGGTCGGCTCCGGCGACCCGGTCGGACCGTTCGGGCCGGCCCGCTGGGTGGGCGCTCCCGAGCTGCTGGCCGGCTCGGTGGCGCTGCTGCTGGTGGCGTTGATCGGCCTGCTCGGGGTGGCCAGCCGGCTGCGGGTCTTCGTGGCCGGTGTCACGGTCGGGCTGACCGGCGCCTGCGCGGCGCTCGGCGGGCTGCTGCTGACCCCGGCCGGCACGGCGGCGGTGCTGCTCAGCGCACTGGTCTTCGCCGTCGGCGTGATCCCGCTGCTGGCCATCCGGCTGGGCAAGTTGCCCCTGCCGCCCATCACGCTGCCGACCTCGGCCCCCGCCGAAGAGCCGGAGCGGGCCCGGGACCTGCCGGACCGGAGCCGGGTACACGCCGCGGTGACCCGCACCGAGGAGATGCTCACCGGGATGTTGATCGGGCACGCCCTGCTGGCGGTGGCCGCGGCGGTCGTCCTCGGGGCGGTCGGCGGAACGGCCGGCCGGGTGCTCGTGGCGGTCACCTCGGCCGTGCTGCTGCTGCGGTCGCGGCTGTTCGTGGCACTGCGACACCGGGTCCCGACGGTGCTCGCCGGGCTGGCCGGCTACGCGGTGCTGGGCGCGGCACTTGTCGGCCGGGCCGACGACACGGGGCGGCTGGCGCTGGTCCTGGGCGGTGCGGCGCTGGCCCTGGTGGCCGTCGCGGCCGGCACCTCGTACGCCCGTCGGCCGGTCTCCCCGTACGTCGGAAGGGTCGCGGACCTCACCGACACGGCCCTGGTGGTCGCCGTGGTGCCGATCGCCTGCGCGGTGCTCGACCTGTACGACCGGGCCCGGGGGCTGCTCGGTTGAGCGGCCCCCGGGCCCGGTGCGTCAGCTGTCGGTCAGTGCATGGATTCGCCGCGTGCCTCAGCGTCCCTGGCCCGCTTGTAGGAGGCGTGGACCTCGGCCTCGGCCTCGGTGCGGCCGACCCAGGTCGCGCCCTCCACCGACTTGCCGGGCTCCAGGTCCTTGTACACCTCGAAGAAGTGCTGGATCTCCAGCCGGTCGAACTCGCCGAGGTGGTGGATGTCGCGCAGGTGCTCCTGGCGAGGATCCTCGTAGGGCACGCAGAGGACCTTGTCGTCCCCGCCCTTCTCGTCGGTCATCCGGAACATGCCGATGGTGCGGCAGCGGATCAGGCAGCCCGGGAAGGTCGGCTCGGGGACGAGCACCAGCGCGTCCAGCGGGTCGCCGTCCTCGCCCAGAGTGCCCTCGATGAACCCGTAGTCGGCCGGGTACTGAGTCGAGGTGAAGAGGGTGCGATCCAGCCGGATCCGGCCGGTCTTGTGGTCCACCTCGTACTTGTTCCGGTGACCTTTGGGGATCTCAACCGTCACGTCGAAATCCATCTGCACGCTCCCTCGTCTGCCCACGCTGGCTAACGGAACCACTGGCGCCCCTCCGGACAGGTGAATGCCCACCCGCCGACTCCGGCCGCCGCATAGTCTTCGGACCGAAGTAGTGTCACCCAAGCCGATTTTCGCTGGGGGAGGAGGGGGTCGTGGGGAGGGAAGATTCACACTACCGCCCGGACGGGGGCTCCGCGCACGGTACCGGACGATCCGGATCCGGCGGTGCGACGGGGCGGGTCCCGGTGCCTGACGCCCACCTCCCACGGGCCCCCGAGCCGGCGAATCCGGGCTCGGAGCGGATGCCCGAGCGGCCCGCGCCGCTGCCCTGGCGCTCGCCGACCGGGTCGCCCTCGCCCAGCCCGAATCCGGGTCGCTTTCCGGTGGTCGGTGGCGACCGGCCGGTGAGCGGTTCATCGCGCGGCAGCGCCCCGGTTCCGGTCAGCCCCGCGGGCGGTCCGTCGCGTGGGAGCGCCTCGGTTCCGGTCAGCCCCGCCTCGGGCGGCCCTTCGCGTGGGAGCGCTTCGGTTCCGGTCAGTCCGGCACCGACCGGCCCGCAGGGCCCCGGTCCGAGTGACCCCGGTCGAGTCCCACCGCTGGGTCCGCCGATCTCCGCACTGCCCGGGCCCGCTGACGCCGGGCCGGCGTCCGCGCCCGTCGCGTCGGGCCGCCGGCGGCTACCTGTGGTGTTGGCGGTCGTGCTGCTGCTGGTGCTCGCCGGCGTCGGAGTCGTCGTCGCCCGGCCCGGCCCGGTCGCCGGGTGGCTGGGCGACGAGCCCGAGTCTGCGTCGAACGCCGCCGGGGCGACCCCGGAGCCCAACCCGTCGGACGTGCTGGCCGGCCCGGACCCGAACGCCCCGGTGCCCACCCCCGACGGGGTACGTGCCGCGCTCGACCCGCTGGTCGGTGCCGCCGTCCTGGGCAGCCGGGTGAACGTCTCGGTGGCCGACGTGATCTCCGGCCAGACGCTGTTCGCCAAGGGGGCGGACGACGGCACCGTGCCCGCCTCGGTGACCAAGCTGGCGACCGCGGTGACCGTCCTGGCGGCCCGGGAACCCGGTTACCGGATACCCACTCGCGCGGTGGCCGGCGCGAAGGCCGGCGAAGTGGTGATCATCGGGGGCGGCGACCCGACCCTGGCGATCGACAAGAAGGGCTACTACCCGGGAGCTGCGCGCCTCGACGACCTGGCCGCCCAGGTGCGTACCGCGCTCGGCGGCACCACCCCGACCAGCGTGACAGTGGACGGCTCGGTCTATTCCGGCCCGGTCTACGGCCCGGGCTGGGACGCCGACATCCCCACCGGCGGGTCCGGGGGCGCGGTGACCGCGTTGATGACCGACGGCGGGCGCAGGGACCCGGGCGCCGAACACGGGGCCGCCGAGCGCTTCGCCGAGCCGGACCTGGCCGCCGGCAAGTCGTTCGCCCGACTGCTCGGCGTGCCCACCGACGCCGTGAAGCGTGGCGCGGCGCCGGCCCAGGCCGCCGCCGGTGGCACCCCGGCACCGGGCACCGAGTTGGGCGTGGTGCAGTCCCCACCGCTGATCCGGATGGTCGACATCATGATCAGTGAGAGCGACAACCTGGTGGCCGAGGCGCTGGCCCGTCAGGTCGCGCTGGCCCGCAACCAGCCGGCCTCGTTCGACGGGGCGCCGCCGCGATGGACGCGGAGGTGGCCGAGCTGGGCCTGCCGGCGGACGAGATCACCCTCTCCGACGGCAGCGGGCTGTCCCGACGCAACCGGATCAGCCCGTCGCTGCTGACCGACCTGGTCCGGCTGGCGGCCAGCCCGGACCACCCGGAGTTGGCCGGCGTGTTCGGTGGTCTGCCGGTGGGCGGCTGGTCCGGGACCTTGGACGAGCGCTACCGCACCGCACCCGGCACCGCTCCCGGTGCGGGCAGTGTCCGGGCCAAGACCGGCACGCTGACCGCCGTGCACTCCATCGCGGGCCTGGTCACCACCGCC
The DNA here is from genome assembly GCF_057766525.1 of Micromonospora sp. MGP-C2. Taxonomy (NCBI): domain Bacteria; kingdom Bacillati; phylum Actinomycetota; class Actinomycetes; order Micromonosporales; family Micromonosporaceae; genus Micromonospora; species Micromonospora sp. MGP-C2. The sequence goes on along the minus strand of NZ_JBYMEN010000002.1, from coordinate 3,928,769 downwards.
GACGGTCGGCTGCTCACCTTCGCGGTGCTCACCGACCAGGTGCCGGGCGGCAAGGAAACCGCCCAACCGGCGCTGGACCGGATCGCCGCCGCCCTGGCCGGCTGCGGCTGCCGCTGACCGTCGCCGGTCGCGGGTCTCCGCGCCTGCCGGCCACCGCCATCGGCGTCGATCGAGGGCGCGAGGCCGGGCCGGGGTGTCGCGGCGCGGGTACGGTGGGTCCATGGCGCAGTTCGTGGACTGGGATCTGGCCGCCGCCACCGCGGGGGCGCTGAGCAAGTCGGGCCCCCGGGTGTCGTACACCGAGGCCACCGACGTGGTCGGTGACCTGCGTCGGCTGACCGACGAGGCGGCCGGGCACGTGGCCGACTACACGGGGCTGAAGGCGCAGGTGGCGCACCCGCCGGTGCGGGTGGTCGACCGGCGTGACTGGGCCGCGACAAACATCGCCGGTCTCCGCGAGGTGATCACTCCGCTGGTGAGCCGGCTCTCCGGTGACAAGCAGCCGGGCGCGTTGACCGAGGCGATCGGGTCCCGGTTGACCGGCGTCCAGGCCGGCACCGTGCTGGCGTACCTCTCCGGCCGGGTGCTCGGCCAGTACGAGGTCTTCTCGGCCGACCCGGGCCAACTGCTGCTGGTCGCACCGAACATCGTCGAGGTGGAGCGCAAGCTCGGCGCCGACCCCCGGGACTTCCGGCTCTGGGTCTGCCTGCACGAGGTGACCCACCGCACCCAGTTCACGGCGGTCCCGTGGATGCGCGCGTACTTCCTGAGCGAGGTGCAGGCCTTCGTGGATGCCTCGTCCAGCGGCGGCGAGCACATGGTCGAGCGCCTGCGGCGGGGCGTTTCCACGCTGTCCGACGTCGTCCGCGACCCGGACAGCCGCACGAGCGTGCTGGACATCGTGCAGACCCCCGCGCAGAGGGCCGTACTGGACCGTCTCACCGCGCTGATGACCCTGCTGGAGGGGCACGCCGAGTTCGTCATGGACGGCGTCGGCCCCCAGGTGATCCCAAGCGTGGAGCGGATCCGGGCGTCGTTCAACCGGCGCCGGGAGGCGGGCAACCCGGTGGAGAAGGCGATCCGCCGGCTGCTCGGGGTGGACGTCAAGATGCGTCAGTACGCCGAGGGACGCAAGTTCGTCCACGGTGTGGTGGAACGGGTCGGCATGGAGGGGTTCAACTCGATCTTCAACTCGCCGCTCACCCTGCCCCGGCTGTCGGAGTTGGGTGACCCGGACGCCTGGGTCGCCCGGGTGCACGGCCCGGCCGGCACCATCCCGGCCGCTGGCTGATCACCCGTCGGTGGCCGCGCTCGCCCCGCCGGTGGCCGCGATCCGGGTGGCGGTTCGCCGCGCTCTGACCGGTCTGTCGTCCGACGGGCCGGTGCTGGTCGCCTGCTCCGGCGGCGCCGACTCGCTCGCCCTCGCGGCAGCCACCGTGTTCGTGGCGCCTCGGATGGGCCGCAGCGCGGTGCTCGTCACCGTCGACCACGGCTTGCAGGACGGCTCCACCGAGCGCGCCGAGGCGGTGGCCGCCTGGGGCCGCGAGGTCGGGTTCTCGTCGACGAGCGTGGTGCCGGTGGAGGTGGCCGGGCGCCCAGGTGGGCCGGAGGCGGCCGCCCGGGAGGCCCGCTACGAGGCATTGGCCGAGGCGGCCCAACAGCAGAACGCGGTAGCGGTGCTGACCGGGCACACCCGCGACGACCAGGCGGAGACGGTGCTGCTCGCCCTTGCCCGGGGCGCCGGCCCCCGCGGGTTGGCCGGGATGCCCGCCCGGCGGGAGTTGGACGGTGTGCCGCTGCTGCGCCCGCTGCTGGAGATCAGCCGGGACCAGACACGGGCCGCGTGCGCCGTGCTGGGGCTGAGCCCATGGCAGGACCCGCACAACGCCGACCCGTCGTACGCCCGGTCCCGGGTGCGGGCCGACCTGCTGCCGGCGCTGGTACGCGCGCTCGGTCCCGGCGTGGTGGACAACCTCGCGCGTACCGCCCGGCTGGTGGCGGCCGACAATGCCGCGCTGGACGAGGTGGCCGCGACGGCGCTGGCGGCGGCCCGGTGTCCCGATGGAGGGCTCTCCGTGCCCGCGCTGGCCGCTCTGGCCCCCGCGGTGCGTGGCCGGGTGCTGCACTCGTGGGCGCGTGATCTGGGCGCCCTGCCGGGAGCGCTGTCCCACCGGCACGTCACCGCCCTGGACGCGCTCGTCACCGACTGGCACGGCCAGGGCCCGACCGATCTGCCGGGCGGTGTCCGGGTGCTCCGTCGCGCCGACCGACTGTCACCCGTCATCCCGGGCTGAGTCCTGGTCAGGCGCTGTGCGCCCGGTCCCGGAAGGTGGCCCGGTAGCTGTGCGGGGTCGCACCGACCCGGCGGCTGAAGTGGTGCCGCAGCGCCGCAGCGTCGCCGAAGCCGGCCTGGTCGGCGACCGCCTCCACGCTCAACGGGGTCTCTTCGAGCAGCCGTCGGGCGAGGAGCACCCGCTGGTTGGTGAGCCAGTCGTGCGGGGTGGTGCCGGTCTCGGCGCGGAAACGGCGGGCGAACGTGCGAGGCGCCATCCCGGCACGGGCGGCCAGCTCCTCCACCGTGATCGCCCGGTCCAGGTGACCCATCAGCCACTCCAGCACCGGCTCCAGGGTCGGTGCCTCGGGTGCCTTCGGGATGGGCGCCTCGACGTACTGGGACTGACCGCCGTCGCGGTGCGGCGGAACCACCATCCGCCGGGCCAGTCGGGTCGCGGTGGCCGAGCCGTGCTCCTGACGGATCAGGTGCAGGCAGGCGTCGATGCCGGCCGCGGTGCCTGCACTGGTGAGCAGGCGACCGTCCTGGACGTAGAGCGAGTTGCAGCGCACCCGGGCGAGCGGGTGGCGGCGTTGCAGCTCGTCCACGTACCGCCAGTGGGTCGTGCACTCCCGGCCGTCGAGCAGGCCGGCCTCGCCGAGCAGGAAGGCGCCCGAGCAGACGCTGAACAGGTGCGCCCCGCGCGCGTCGGCTCGGCGCAGCGCGTCCAGCACCGGGCCGGGAACGGTGGTGCCCTGGCTGTGCGCGGGGATGGCCACCAGGTCGGCCTCGTCGACCGGGCCGAGGTCGGCGTGCGGGGTGAGGTGGAAGCCGGACGACGTACGCACCGGAGCACCGTCGGGGCTGCACACCTGGAAGCGGTAGCCGGGGAAACCGTCGGCGGTGCGGTCGGTGCCGAACACCTCGGCGAGCACGCCGAGCTCGAAGGGGGCGACCTGGTCGAGAGCGAGAACGGCGATGGACCGGAGCATGTGACGAGGGTAACCCGACGGGTGGCAGTAAATCGATGACCAATGGCATTGCTGCCACTGTCCGGTCGGCGTGAGTGGTCGCAGACTGGTCTCAGTCCGGTGCGCACCGGCGGCGAAAACGACAGCAATCATGCGAAAGCGAGCGCCGCCATGGAGTTCCTGCTCTTCCTCCTGTTCCTCGTCCTGCTCGTCGCCGCCTCGGCCGCCGGCCTCACCGCCGACAGCCACGACTCGGCCGACTGGAAGCCCACTGACGACGGCCGCCGCTGGCGGTCACGCACCAACTGATGTGATTAGCGTAATTTGCGGAGAAATCCCCGGCGGGACCGCGCCAAAAGGTGCGGCCCCGCCGACGGAGGCCATCCGACGTACGGCAGGCTAGGAGTCATGGCTGACGGCTCCTGGTACGACGCCGACATCGACCACGTGATCATCTCGGAGGCGCAGATCCGCGAGAAGACGGCGGAGCTGGCCAAGCAGGTCTCCGCCGACTACTCCCACGTGACTGACGGCCTGCTGCTGGTGTGCGTACTCAAGGGCGCGGTGATGTTCATGGCGGACTTCGCCCGGGCGTTGGGCCGCAACGGTCCGCCGGCCGAGCTGGACTTCATGGCCATCTCCTCCTACGGCCAGGGCACCACCTCCTCCGGGGTGGTCCGCATCCTCAAGGACCTGGACCGGGACATCGCCGGCCGGCACGTAGTGGTCGTCGAGGACATCGTCGACTCCGGGCTAACCCTCTCCTGGCTGCTGCGCTACCTGGAGTCGCGTTCGGCGGCCAGCGTCGAGGTGGTCGCGCTGTTCCGCAAGCCGGACGCGGTCAAGGTGCCGGTCCCGGTGAAGTACGTCGGCTTCGACATCCCCACCGAGTTCGTGGTCGGGTACGGCCTGGACTTCGGTGAGCGCTACCGGGAGCTGCCGTACGTCGGCGTGCTCAAGCCCGAGGTCTACGCCCGATCCTGACGCGGGAGGCGAGCTGTCGGGGCGACCCGGCGGCGTCGTGAGGCCAACTCGCATCGGCATCCATCAAGCCGACGTTCAGCGCGCTCTCAGCTCTTGCGGTTACCGTGGACCACGGTGGCCCGGAGGTAACTCCGCGCCCGACCCCCTCGACCGCGTGACCGGGCGTTCAGGTGGCCGGGCAGGACTCCCCGCCACGCCGGTTCCTACCCGGACCCGCCGTACGTTCGGTGCCGGGCTGGTGGGCCTGCCCACGGTGCGTGCCGTCGATCCCGAAGGTGCGCCTGGTGCGCAGGCTCGCAAGCCCGCTTCTCGCGTACGCGCGGCTTTTGATGGTGCACGACTGCGGGGCTCGCAAGCTCACTCCTCGCGTACACGGTGTACCGTCGAATGACCGCGGCGCGGCAGTTTCGCGCCTCGGGGTCGAGGCCGGCCCGCACGGCGGCTCCGGCTGCCGCTCACCGCGGCGACACCATCAGACGGTCAGGACGTCGATCAGGAGGATGCGGGCGCCCCGGCGCTCGACAACAGTATGGAACGTACGCGTTTCTTCCGCCGACCGGTGGTCTGGATCATCCTGGTCATCCTCGGCGCCGTTGTGCTCAGTCAGCTGTTCACCGCTGGTCCCAGCTACCACCGCGTGGACACTTCCGTTGCGCTCGATCAGCTGCACACCGCCAAGATCAACAAAGTTGTCTTCCAGGACAAGGAGCAGACGCTCCAGCTCGACCTGGCCCAGAAGACCAAGTTCGGTAAGACCGAGACCAACAAGATCGAGGCTCAGTTCCCGTACCAGGCTGGCGACCAGATCTGGAACGAGGTGCTGGACGCCAAGGCGAACAACCGGGTCACCGGCCCGGCCGACGCCAAGGTCTCGTCGGACAGCATCTGGGTGAGCCTGCTGGTCAACCTGCTGCCGATCGCGCTGCTCGTGCTCCTGCTGCTGTTCTTCATGTCGCAGATGCAGGGCGGCGGCTCCCGGGTGCTCAACTTCGGCAAGTCCAAGGCCAAGATGATCACCAAGGACACTCCGAAGACGACCTTCGCGGACGTCGCGGGTGCCGAGGAGGCCGTCGAAGAGCTGTACGAGATCAAGGACTTCCTGCAGAACCCGGCGAAGTACCAGGCCCTGGGCGCCAAGATCCCGAAGGGCGTGCTGCTGTTCGGCCCGCCCGGCACCGGCAAGACGCTGCTGGCCCGCGCGGTCGCCGGCGAGGCCGGTGTGCCCTTCTACTCCATCTCCGGCTCCGACTTCGTGGAGATGTTCGTCGGCGTCGGCGCCAGCCGGGTCCGTGACCTGTTCGAGCAGGCCAAGACGAACGCCCCGGCGATCGTCTTCGTCGACGAGATCGACGCCGTCGGCCGGCACCGTGGCGCAGGCATGGGCGGCGGCCACGACGAGCGGGAGCAGACGCTCAACCAGCTGCTCGTCGAGATGGACGGCTTCGACACCAAGGGTGGAGTCATCCTGATCGCGGCCACCAACCGGCCGGACATCCTCGACCCGGCGCTGCTGCGCCCAGGCCGGTTCGACCGGCAGATCCCGGTGGACGCCCCCGACATGGAGGGCCGCAAGGCAATCCTGCGGGTGCACGCCAAGGGCAAGCCGTTCACGCCCGACGTCGACCTCGACGCGGTGGCCCGTCGCACGCCGGGCTTCAGCGGCGCCGACCTGGCCAACGTGATCAACGAGTCGGCCCTGCTCACCGCTCGTAAGGAGCAGCGGGCGATCACCAACGACTCGCTGGAAGAGTCGATCGACCGGGTGGTCGCCGGTCCGCAGCGACGAACCCGGGTGATGAGCGACAACGAAAAGAAGATCACCGCGTACCACGAGGGTGGGCACGCGCTGGTCGCCTGGGCGCTGCCGCACGCCGCGCCGGTGCACAAGGTGACGATCCTGTCGCGTGGCCGCTCGCTGGGCCACACCCTGGTGCTCCCGACCGAAGACAAGTACACCCAGACCCGCGCCGAAATGATCGACACCCTGGCGTACGCGCTGGGCGGCCGGGCCGCCGAGGAGCTGGTCTTCCACGAGCCCACCACCGGTGCCGGCAACGACATCGAGAAGGCCACCCAACTGGCCCGCGCGATGATCACCCAGTACGGCATGAGTTCCAAGCTCGGTGCGATCAAGTACGGCACCAGCGGAGACGAGCCGTTCCTCGGTCGCAACATGGGCCACGAGCGGGACTACTCCGACTCGGTGGCCGCCGAGATCGACGGCGAGATGCGGGCACTGGTCGAGCTGGCGCACGACGAGGCCTGGGAGATCCTGGTGGAATACCGGGACGTCCTGGACAACATCGTGCTCGAGCTGATGGAGAAGGAAACCCTCTCCACGGCCGACATGGCGCGGATCTGCTCCCGGGTGGTCAAGCGCCCGCCGCTGGCTCCGTACAACGGCTTCGGCAAGCGCCAGCCGTCCACCGAGCCGCCCGTGCTCACCCCCGCGGAGAAGGACAAGCTCAAGGCGCAGGCCGAGGCTGACGGCGCGCAGGCGTCCGTCGGTGGCGGGGCGCCGTCCAACAACTCGGACGGCACGCACTGAGCAACGACCCGACGGCCAGCTCCCCCCACCGGGAGCTGGCCGTCTCCGCGACCGAACCCGACGACGAGCTCGACTTCGTGGCCGCGCGGCTGATCAGCGGCAAGCTGACCGGCCGCCCGGTCGAGGACGCCGTCGACCTCGGCCGGATCGAGAAGGCCGTCCGCGAGATCCTGATCGCCGTCGGTGAGGACCCGGACCGCGACGGGCTCCAGCAGACCCCGGCCCGGGTCGCCCGCGCGTACGCCGAACTCTTCGCCGGCCTGCGGGTCGACCCGGCTCAGGTGCTCAGCACCACCTTCGAGGCCAACCACGAAGAGCTGGTGATCGTTCGGGACATCGACGTGATGAGCCTCTGTGAGCATCACCTGCTGCCGTTCCGCGGCAGCGCGCACATCGGCTACATCCCCGGCCCGGACGGGCGGATCACCGGCCTGTCCAAGCTGGCCCGACTGGTCGAGGTCTTCGCCCGTCGACCCCAGGTGCAGGAGCGGCTCACCTCGCAGGTCGCCGACCTGCTGATGAGCAAGCTCGCCCCACGCGGCGTCGTCGTCGTGCTGGAGTGTGAGCACATGTGCATGGCGATGCGCGGCATCCAGAAGTCCGGTGCCAAGACCATCACCTCAGCCGTGCGCGGCATCCTGCAGACGGACTCCAAGTCGCGGGCCGAGGCGATGGCGTTGATCATCCCCCGCTGACACCCCTGGACACACCACGGCCGGCCGACCCCCTCCCGGGACGGCCGGCCGGTTCCGTTGCTGCCCGTCCTCCCGCAGACCCCGGTGGGTCAGCCGGCCAGCAGGGCCAGCAACAGGCCTGCCGTGACCAGCACCGCCGGCACCAGGCACACCAGCGCGCCGAAGCGCACCGTACGGTCCAGCCGCTCGGCGGGGCCCACACGGAACAACCGACCGATGCCCACCCACCCGGCGACGAACGCGACCGCCGGCATCGGCAGCCCGCAGATCAACGCCGCCACACTGGCCGGCCCGATGCCCGTGGCCGCGTACACCGCGACCTGGATCAGCGGCACCACCAGCGCGAACGGCCCGTACACCAGGAGGTTGCGGGCCCGCGCCGGCCACGACCCCGGCCGGAACCGGCCGCGCGCCGCCAGGGCCGCGTCCGCCGCCTCGGCCCGACCCCGCGCGGCCCGCAGCGCCGCCAACACCGCAGCCGGGCCGCCCGCCATCGACCGGGCCGCCTCGGTCAGCTCCGGCGGCGACGGCACCAGGGAGATCGCCGGTACGCCCAGCTCCCGCAGAAGTTCCTGCTGACTCGCGAGCCCACTACGGACCACCGTCAGCTCCTCCCGGGCAGCCTCCGCCGACCGGGCCTGCTCACCCGCTGCGGCAGCCGCGCTGCGGCGTACCCCGTCCAGCTGACGTGCCGCGGCCAGATACTCACCCCAGGCCGCGCCGGGCTCGACCACCGTCGGCGTGGCGTCTCCGCCCACCGCAGCGGCCCGCTGCCGCCCCGGCCCGGTCACCGTCGCGTTCGGACCCATCTCGACACCCCCCGCTCGCGTCACCGGATCAGCCGGCCTCGTCGGCGAACGGCACCAGGACCCTGCCCCGCTCGTCCGGGCCGTCCCAGAGCACCGCCCGGTCGGGGCGGGCCCGCCACTCCACCGGCCGCCCGAAGACCGGAGTGAGCTGCGCGACCGGCACGTCCAACACGACCACGGCGGCCAGCTTGTCGACCTCGCCCGCCGGCTCGAACAGCGCGGCGAACGGCGGCACCGCCCGCCACCAGCCCAGCAGGTGTCTGCCAGCCGGCGGCCCGTCCCGCAGGAGCGCCCGCAGCCGGTCCACCGGCAGCTCCCGGGGGCCCGGCCGGTCCAGACCGAAGACCACCAGATACGTCGGCAACTCGTCGGCGGGGTCCGCGAGCAGCGTCGGCAGATCCACCATCTCGGCCGAATGCCGGGCCGCCAACTCGGCCGTCAACGCCTCCGCCAGCGCTCGGGAGCCCGGGTCCGGTGCCGCCACCAGGAAACGGGCGGTGCCCGGCAGGTGATGGTCGGCGGTGCTCCGGGCCGCCGTGACCAGCAGCCCGCCCGCTGCGACACCCGACCCCAGCACCGCCAGGTTGCGCCCGGCCGCAGGCCCCAACGGCACGGCGACCGTCGAGCGGGTCACGTCCACCGCACGACCCAGCAGAGCGGCCGGACCGTGGGCCTGCCCCGCCAGGGCCGCCCGGTGTCGCGGATCGTTGCTCAACAGGGGTCGGGCGTAACCGGCGAAGACCACAGGTGGCACCGAACCGGCCGGACGGGCCGCCCACAGCTCGTGCCGCAGCGCCTCCACCACATCCGGGTGGTCCTGCGGGTCGGGGTGACGGATCAACCGTTCGTGACCTCGGATCGCGCCCCGGGGACCACCGAGCCCACCAGCGGTGTTGACCACCGCACTGCCCACCGGCAGACCAGCCGCCGAATCATTCGTCGGCTCCAACACCGGGCTGCCACCCGGCAACGCCACCCGCACCGGGAACTGCCCGAGCACCGAATCCCGGTGACCGGCATCCGCGCGGGCACTCAACCCCAGCTCACCTGCACCGGCCAGCACCAGGTGCACGCCGTACGCCCGACCGGCCCGGGCCAGCCCGTCCAACTGCGCCGCCACCTCGGCCGCCAACCGGTCCCGTTCGGCGAAGAGCAGCGGCACATTGTCCAACACACAGACGATCCGTGGCAGCTGCCGATGCTGACGCAACTCCGCGAAGCGCTGCCCGCCAGCCCGCGCACCGGCCTCCGTCCGCCGCTGCACCTCGGCCGTCAGCTCGTCGAGCAGATCCCGGACGTACTCCCGGTCGGCGGCCATCGCGGCAGCGCGCACCTGCGGAATCCACGACCGGTCACGCTCGGTCTGCAGGAACTCCACGAAGGACTCACCGTCACCGAGATCCACCAGGTAGAGCGCCAGATCGTCCGGGCCGTACCGGGCGGCCAGACCGAGCAACGCGGTGGTCAGGAACGCCGCGCGACCCCCGGCGGACCGGCCGCTCACCAGCCAGTGCGGAGTCAGCTCGGTGAAGCCCAACGGCACCGACCGGCCCCCGGCATCACCGACCGTGGTCGTCAACCCGTCCGCGGAACTCGACTCCCACAGCCGCTCACCCGTCGCCGGCAACAGGGCCGCCAACCCCAACCGGGAACCCGCCTCCACCTGCTCGGCGAGCCGCCGACAGACCGCATCGACCAGCTCAGCCGGCGGGTCCGACTCGACGAAGACCGGTGAGTTCAAGCCACCCGGCGGATCGGCGCCCGGCCCGGCGAAGGACGCCCCCGGCGGATCACCGAGCAACGCGTACGCGTTGCGCAGCACCAACGAGGTGGTGTGCGGCAGCGGCGCCCGGGCCGAATACGGGCCGGCCGGCGGCCAGCCCGCCACCACCAGGTGCAGCCCCGCCGCAGGCCCCTGCTCGGCCAGCGCCTCGATCCGCGCCAGATCACTCGGACCGGTCGAATCCGGCAGCGCCGCGACCACCAACAACAACGTCCGGTCGTGGCGGCGTCGCCCGCTCGCACCCGGCGTGACCCACTGCTCCGCCTCGGTCAGCACCGCACGCAGACTCGCCACGTCCACCGCCGGTGGCGGCAGCAGGCCAGCATCAGCGAGCGCACCGAACGGCGTCAGCACGGCACCCGTGGCATCCACCGCGCGAATCAACAGGGCACCCGCCGGTGCCGCACCCAACAACCGCAGGAGTACGGCCCGGAGCAACCCCGCCACCCGCGGCTCCCGGGCGTCAGCGTCCACGCTCAGATGACCGGTGCCGACCAGTGGCACCAACGCGGGAAAACGGGCGTCGTCCAACGGCGCCGCCGTGCCGACCCGGACGAACGGCGGCGGACAGTCACCCGCCGGAGTGTCCACGGTGAGCGAGTCCAGAGCCGCGCCCGACCAACCCGGCGCCAGTCGTGCCGCAACCTCCCGCAGGCGGTCGGCCACCTCATACTGGCGGCGCTGATCGGCCGGAGCGGGTCGGGTCTCGTCCAGGATCCCGGCAGCGGCGGTGGCGACGGCCGCCGCCCGGCGGTGCAGAGCTGCGGCGCGGTTCGTACGTGCCTTCGGACCGGCCACCGCGTCCACCCCCTCTGCCCGAGGTTGGCAACCCCTCCCGAGCAGAGACGGTATCCCAGCCGGGTCCGCTCCTCCGGGAGGTGCCCCGGCGATGCGCCAGGGATGTCGTGGATCTCACCGGTGGGGAGGGGTCCGTCACGATCCGCTGGATCTGAGGCTATTGGCTCCGGGGCGTCCAGCCGATAACTTCAGGAGGTGGAATCAGTGCAGCCCCCCGCCGGTTCCCAGGTCTCCCGCGTACCGGCCCAACGGACACCGTCCGAGCAACTGCCGCCGGCCCCACCGACGCCGGCGCCGCAGCCGCCGCGCCGCCGAATGCGGACGGTGCTCACGGTCATGGCTGGGGTGCTGGCGCTGCTCTGCCTGGGCGGGATCATTGCGGGATATGTGCTGTACAACCGCGCGGCAGCCCCGGATCGCAGCGCACCCGACGTGGCGGTGGACAACTACCTGCGCGCATTCCTCGTGGATCGCAACGACGCAAGGGCCGCTCTCTACACCTGCGAGCGCGGGTCGCAGTTGGAGGCACTGGACGCCCTGCGGGCCGACCTTCTCGAGCGTGAGAAGCGTTTTGCCGTAGCGATATCTGTCAGCTGGGCGAGCCTCAACGACCAGAAGCAGGGCGACAACGCTTCTGTCGAGGTCACATTGATCATTTCCGCTCGTGTGGACGGTATAAATCAAAGCGATCGTCAGCCCTGGCGGTTCGAAACAAAGAACGATGATGGGTGGCGAGTCTGCGGCGGCAGACGCGCCAGCTGACTCTCATTCGATCCACAACAGATGGACCGGGACCTCCAGCGTGGTGGGTGACTGACCGCGCCAGGCCCAGCGGTACCACTCCACCTCGGGCGTGATCCGGACGCAGATGTCCCCTTCGGCACCGGAGTAGGTTTCGGTGACCGCTCGCAGGTCGCGGTGCTCCAGACCGCCCTCGACGTGCACGACCCGGCGCCCGGTGACGGCGTCAGCCTCGAAGACCGGTGTGGGGGTCCGGTGTGCCGGACCGTCCAGCGAGACCAGCCGGATTCCGGTGTCCCGACCACCTTCCGAGTCAACCTGCCTGCCGACCGTCTCTACCCAGACCCGCTCCACCGGCACCAGCGGCGCGAACACCTCGACCTGGTCGGCCTCGGCGCGGTACCACTCGTGCTCGGGGATCACCGGTACGTAGGTCCTGGCGCTCTGCACCACCCTGTCGTCCGCACGCAGGTCGCCGCGCCAGCCCAGCCCCGGCAGCCCAACGAGAACCCGGCGTCCGCGGAGCTCCACCCGCTCAGTAGCAGGGACGATGGTCAGCGGACGGGGTGGCCGTGGTGCCCAGTCGGGCTGGTCGGCGAACGGGTCCGGCAGCGGTCCGGTCATCCCCGTGGCGGTCTCACTCGGCGGCGCGCAGCGGGGCACCCCGCGCGCGCATGAACGGGACCGGATCGACCGCGCCCCGGCTGGACCGGTCGTTGCGCAGGTGCACCTCGAAGTGCAGGTGCGGCCCGGACGAGTTGCCGCTGCTGCCAACCTGCCCGATGACCTCACCGGCCGGGACGATCTGATGCAGTCTGACGCGCGGCTGAACCACCATGTGGCAGTACCGGGTGATGTAACCGCCAGCGTGCAGCAGGTCGACGTACCAGCCGCAGCCGCCCTTGCCGGGGTATCCGTCCACGTCGCAGTCCCGCCGGCCCCTGTTGTCCGGGTCGCAGCGGGCGACCAGCACACGACCGGCTGCGGCGGCGCGAATCTCGGTGCCCTTGGCCGCGCCGATGTCCACCCCGTTGTGGCTGGGCCGGCTGGCGGTGCGAAAGCCGGAACCGACGTCGCCCGGGATCGGTGCCGTCCAGCCGGAGGCAGCAATCTCGCCACGCTCGGCCGCGTCGCACACCGCCTTGCCGTTGATCTCGACGGTGCGGGCCGCCCCACCGGCCAGCGCATCCACGATCTTGCTGGACAACTCCTCGTGTTTGGCGTACGCGTCCGGATAGGCGCTGACCTGAACCTGCTGCGCCACCACCGTCAGCGGTCGGCGTTGCCAGCTCCGGACCTTGACGAGCTTCTCGTAGAACTTGCGAGCCGTGTACGAGGGGGTCATCCGCTCGGCGACCGAGCCCCACCCCGGCCGCTGCTGGAACAGGCCCAGCGAGTCGTGGTCCGCTCCGACGCCCTCGTGTGGCAGGGCCAGGGACTCGGGCACGTCACTGTTCGCCAGGTTGCGCAGCGCGGACTCCTGCATCGCGGTCGCCAGCGCGATCACCCAGCCCCGGGAGGGCACCCCCAGGTCCTGGCCGACCTTGATGATGATGGCGGCGTTGCGGACCTGCGCGTCGCCGTACTCGGTGAACCGCGGCAGCTCGCCCACGATGTCCACCGGGCGGATCGGGCCGCAGCCGAAGCCCGCCAAGGAGTCCCCGTCCTCACCGTCGCCGCCGAGCCCACTGAGGAAGAACGCCGCAGTACCCCCGGTGCAGCAGAGGAGGAGAAGCACACCGGTGAGGATGCTGGCGATCACGCCGATCCGCACCGACCGCCGGCTGGTGGCGGTCATGGCCGTTCCCAATCCACCACGTCGACCAGCCAGCCGCCATCCGCAGCCACCAGCTCCAGCCGCAGCTGGCCGTTGTCGAGCGGCAGTAGTACCTCGACGAACGTCTCGGTGCGCGCCCGCACCGACGGTGTGCCGCTGACCTTCTCGGCCGGGACCCCTTCGGGATCAACACCGGCGAGCTTCTCGGTCAGTGCCGGTGTGGACAACGGCTTGAGGCCGTCCTGCCACTGCTCAGCGGTCATTCCAGGTCGGCCGAGCCAGGCTGCGGCAAAACGGTCGGAGGTCTGCTCCGGCGTGCCGGCGCCGGGCGACGTCACGGGTGACGGTGGCACCGCGCTGGTGAGCACGCCGTCGTCGCCAGCCGTCGGGTCCACGGTGGTGATCGGCCGGTTCGGCCGGTTACTCAACCCGTCCGCCGGATCGGCCGGGTCGGAGACCAGCCGTGCCGCCCCGAGCACACCGAGGACGATCACCGCGATGACCAGTGCCACGCCCAGCCGGGACCGCAGCGCTCGGGTGAAGAGAAACTCCAGGGCCCGTCGCATCGCCGTCACCGTGCCTCTGAGCGCACCCGTGGTCCGGTCCGGTCCGGTGTGCGCTCAGAGGAGCCCGGACGGTAGACCACGAACGACGGGTTCTCGGCCGGCACGTCCGGCTCGGTCCACGTCGCCGGCTGCCGGCGGCGAGGTTGGGGGGCGACAGGGCGACCCCGGCCTCTGGTCTCCTCCGCCGGTGCCTCGTCGGGCCGTTCCCGACCGTCGGGTCGCCCCGCGCCAGCACGCTGGCCCTCGGCAACAACCGTCGGCGTGGAGACCGGGTCCTCCCGGCGGGCCTCCGGGCGCAGCCGGGTTTGCTCCGCGTTCGGCGACCGTCGACGCCCACCCACCGGTTCGGCCGTGCCACCCGGCTCGGCCACGTCGAGTCGCGCGGCTGTCCGCATGTCCCGGAAGAACCGGCGGTGCCAGGACCCGGCCGAGCTGACCGCTTCGCTGCTGTCCTTGCCGCCGAGTTGGGTGATTCGCCGGTACGGCCGCAGCAGCAGCCAGCCGACCACGCCGCAGAGCCAGACCAGCACCACCTGGAGCCAGCCCGGCAGGGTGGGGGTGCTCATGATCAGGTCGACAGCGAACAGATAGATGGCAGCACCGGTGCCGAAGATGGCGATGTTGAAGACCGCGGCCACGACCGCGTTCGCCAGCCGGCGCAGCCCAGCGCTGGCCGGCCGGAGCAGACCGACCGTGCCGAGGATGGGTGCCGCGATCACCGCCCACCGGAAGATGAGGAAGCCCAGCAGAACCAGCAACGACGCAGTCAGGTCGAACATCGCGAACAGAAACGCGGCCAGCACCGCGATGAATCCCGCGCCCACCCGATCCATGTCCCGCACACCCTGGAGATACTCGTACGCCTCCGGGTCCTCGGTCTGGATCTGCTGGGCCACCCGCGCCCACTGCTGCTGCTTCGCCTTGATCGTCGCCTCCCGGGTAGCCGGGTTGGCGCGCAGCTTCTCTGCCTCGTCCCAGGAAAGCGCCTTCGCGTCGTACAAGGCTGGGCCGTACTTGCGAGCGGTCTCGCTGTCGGCGGAGCCGAGTACTCCACGCAGCCAGTTCCGGTAGAGCATCGCCTCGGTGGCGGTGTCACTGGCTCGCACAGCGGGTGGCCGCTTGTCCACACAAGCGTCTGGGTTGGGGACGACGCAACGGTCCGGTGGGGTGTCTCGGGCCGCAGGACCCACGGCGTCATGCACCACACCCAACGTGGTGACCAGCGTGCCGTCCGCGATGTTCGCCGACTTGACCGGCCAGGCTGCCAGTGCCGTGACCGCGACCATCACCAGCAGGGCCCAGCCCGCGGTGGTCATCGCGTTACTCATGTCCGACTGGCGGGACCGCCAGAGCAGATAAAGCCCCACGACGCAGAGGGTGACGATGCCGAAGACGCTGAAGACCTTCTGGTACACGGCCTTGGTTGCCTGCTCGACCAGCGGATCGGCCCAACCCCACATCGAACGCGGATCCCAGGCCCGCTCCCGCAGCGCGTTCGAAGCGCCGACGATCGCGGTGGCGATCATGAACTCCCCGTTCGCCACGGTGGTGGTGAACTTGTAGTCCGGATGCAGGACCGACGACGCGCAACCGCCCGGGATGTCGTAGGTCGGGTAGCTGTAGCCGGCGTAGCCGTAGTCGCTGTAAAGCCCCTTCGGTCCGAGTTCCTTGGCGGAGTCTGGCCGGCCGGCGAACCAGCCGGCGAGTCCAGAGTCCGGCGTGCCGGGGGTCGGCGCGTTACGACACTTGACCTCGTCCTCACTGACCGCTTGGAGCTTCCCCACGCAGGCCCGGAAGTCGGCCTGCCACTCGGCCGTGGTGCAGAGGTCGGCGCGGGCCTGGGCCACGGGCGGTGCGGCGGCTGCGGCTTCCGCTCCGATCAGCGGCCAGCTGAGTGAGGCCCCGGCCAGTACGCCGAGGGCGAGCAGGAACGACACGATCCTCGCTCGGGCCCTCGCCATGTCACGCCTCCAGATCCGGCAGGGGGATGCTCGGCAGCACTCCGGCCGCCGCGGCGATCGCGGCGGGCGTCGTGTCGAGGTGGTCCAGGAGCCCTTCGACGTACGAGACGTCGACGCGGACCTTCTGCACCCGCCCGTCGACGTCGCGCATCACGAACTCGCGGAAGCCGAGTCGGTTGGACGAGCTGGTGTCGGCGGCGGAGAGTGAGGCCAGGGTGGCTTCGTACCCGTCGTTGACGGGCACCCGCAGCAGTCGTAGCGCTTCGGAGGCGATCTCGGCGTCCTCGGCGATCCGGCCGACGAAGACGGTGGAGACGAGGTTCTGCACGTCGAGGCCGAGGATGTCCTTGGGGTTCTGCGAGGCGACCAGCGCGGCGAGGTTCCACTTGCGGGAGTCGCGGGCGAGCCGGACCAGGAATGAACGCCCGGATCGCCAGCCCTCCATGAAGTGCGCCTCGTCCAGGCCGACGAGCTTGCGCGACGACATCGAGCCGCCGTAGCAGCGGCGTACGGCGAGCCGGTGCGCGGTGTGCAGCATCGGCAGGGCCAGTGCCTCCTCAGCTGACCAGTACTCCCGTTCGATCTTGAGGTCGGGCAACCGCAGCCCGGCCATGGTGATCACGGTGAGTGCGGCGTCGGCGCCGAGCAGCCCCTCCGGTGGCCGGCCGAAGAAGAGCATGGCCAGGGGCATCTCGGCGGTGTCCAGCAGGAGGTTGGCCAGCTCCTTGCCGGCGTCGTCGTCGAGGCGCCCGAGGCAGCTCACGACGTCGTCCAGGGTGGACGTCTCCTCGGCGGGGACCTGACGGACCGCGTGTCGGAACAGGGTGGCGGTCGACGCCTCCCGGGCGACCTGCGGCGGGACGAGCATCATGCAGATGTCCTGGACCAGCATCCGCCGCTCGGCCCGGGCGTTGGAGACCGCGATCTCGAACTCCCGGTCACCGGCGGCACCGGCGCCGAACTCGCTGCGCAGTGGCGTCGGGATGAGCGAGTAGGGCGCCAGGGTGCCGTGCTCCGAGCCGGTCAGGTTCAACACCCGGGAGTACGGCCGCAGCTCGGGCATGGCGCAGAGTCGGGCCAGCGGCCCGGACGGGTCGAGCAGGGTCACCTGGACACCTCTGCGGGCGGCCAGGTAGCCCAGCGCGCCGAGCAGGGTGGACTTTCCACCGCCCGGTTCGGCGACGAAGACAGCGAGCCCGGAGCGTTCCCGGACCTCCATGGGGAAGTGCAGGTCGAGGAAGACCGGGCGGCGGCAGGTGCCAGCGGTCCGGCCGATGAGGTCGCCCCGCCGGTCGCCCACGTTCGATGCGGCCTGGGGGAGTGCCGCGGCCAGCAGCGGCACCGGCATGCGGCGAACGTAGCCGGTGTTGGCGATCGGCTCACCGGGGATGAACTCGCGGGCCAGCCAGTCCTGGTTCTTCGGGTGTTGCAGCGAGATGCGCAGCTCCCGGGAGTAGAGCTGGATGAGCCTGCGGGCCCGCTCCATGCACTCCTCCCTGGTCCGGCCGCCGACGGCGATCCGGTGCCAGCCGTGCGCGCGGGCCGAGTCGACCGGCAGGCCGGTCGTCATCTCGTCGCCGATCACCAGCGCCCGCTTGGCCAGTCGCTCCAGCTCCGGCGGTGCGTCGATGCCGT
The DNA here is from genome assembly GCF_057766525.1 of Micromonospora sp. MGP-C2. NCBI lineage: Bacteria > Bacillati > Actinomycetota > Actinomycetes > Micromonosporales > Micromonosporaceae > Micromonospora > Micromonospora sp. MGP-C2. Next base: position 3,911,229 of record NZ_JBYMEN010000002.1, on the reverse strand, counting down.
GCTCGGCGTAGTCGAGCTGCTGGGAGCGGATCATCCGTAGCCGGTGTTCCAGGTTACGGAAGGAGTCGCCGGAGCCGAGGATGTCGACGCGGGTGGAGATTTCCATCGGCCAGGGCAGCCGCTCGTGGAAGTGCAGCCAGGGCTCGTGCCGTTCCGGGATCTCCAGCGGCTCCATCCGGCCGACCGCGAGCACGGCCACGTGCCGTTCCTCGCCGGTCATCCGGTTGACCAGCTTCACCGTGGAGCCGTACGGGGTGCGGTAGCGCTCGACCTGCTCGGTCAGGGCGAGCAGGTCACCGCGCTCCCATTGCCCGTTGGTCACCGGGGAGAGCCGCCCGGGGGGTGCCATGCACAGCGCCACCGAGCGGTAGAGCAGCCATTCGAGCTCCTGTGCGGTGACCCGTCGACCGCGCATGCCGAACGCGCCGAGCACCTCGTCGAACTGCTCCACGGTGCGGCCCAGCTTGCGGCGTTCGCCGTCAGCGGTGCCCCGACCGAAGGTGCGCAGCAGGCGTTCGGTGAGTGAGTCGCCGAGGGATCGGCGGGCGAAGGTGACACCCAGGTAGGTCTGGCCTTCGGCGTGGTTGACCGCCATCAGGTGCCGCTGCGCGGCGACCAGGTGGTCGGCCCAGCCGGTGGTGCCGGGAACGTCGGCGAGCGGTGCGGCCGTGTGGGCGTCGATGGTGCGCGCCCACTCGTCGGCGGGGAACGGCCGGGTGGTGCGGCGCAGGTGCAGCCGGAAGCCGGCCAGGCCTGCGTACTGCTCGGAGATCGCCGACAACAACGCTTCGCGTTCGGCGTCCGGGCGGAACGCCCAGCGAACCTCGGGCAGCCAGTACCAGGCGGTGACCGTGTTGGGAGTGAAGGTCAGGTGACCGGCAATCTCGGTGATGGCCAGCTCGACCGACGGGTCCCGGTCACCGAACTTGATCTTCGGGGCGCGGATCCGGGTCGGCTTGGTCGGTCGGTCCTGGCGGCTCGCACCACGTTCGCGGGGTGGGGCGACCTCTTTCCCGGCACCCTTGGGTCGCTCCGAGTCGGCGGGGCGGCGCTGGGCCCCCTCCAGAGCTGGCCGGGCCGCTCTCGCGCGGACTGCCGGGCGATCCACCGGGGCGGTTGGTCCGCCAACCGGCGACACTGGCTGGTCCACCGGTGCCGTTGGTCGACCCGACGGCGTTGTCGTCGGCCGTGCGGTGGGTGCGGTGTCAAGTTGCCGGGTCGTCGGGCCGTTGGCCCGCGACCCGGATGTGCCGTCGGCGGTGACGTCGGGCTCGCGCGGCGGACGGACCATCGGCAGCCGGTCGCCGGCCTGATGCGGCACCCGCGACTCGCCGCCCGGGTGCGCGCCGCCGTGTCGGGGCTCGACACTGCGGCCGCCGGCCTGGTCGTCGGGCGTCCACGGTGGCTCCAGCTCGGGAGCCGGTCGAGCTGGTGCGGGGAGCTGCTGCTGCGGGATCGCCGGCTGCTCCCGGGTGCTCGGGCCGGCCGTGACGGCTCGCGCCCCGCCGGGCCGAGCGCCGCCGAAGAGGTCCAGGAAAGGGGAGTCGATGTCGGCGTTCTCGCCGGCCGAGACCGCGCTGGGCTCGGCCGGGGGCGTCCGGCGCGGAATCGGCCGGGGCGCCTGGAACACGCCGACCGCGCCGTGGCCGGGTGACGTCACCAGCGCGGGGTCGAGCGCCACCTCGTCCTCATCCTCGGTGTAGTCGAACGAGTGCGCACGGTTACCTGCCGGCCCGGCCGGGCGGCCGGCCGGAGAACCCGGCGTGGAAGAGCGGCTCATGCGACCGCCTCAGCGACTGTGGGCACAGTGTCGCCCGCGTCGTGCGACGGACCGATCGGTGTACGCCCGGTCATGCCAGCTCCTCCCGAATCCTGATCCGGCTGCCGACCAGACGCGGATCGCGCTGCTCGATCGCCGGCTCCCGGGTGCGTCGCCAGTCGGTCAGCGCGGTGCGGATGACCACCCGCGCCGGCCGATCGGGGTCGACGTGCCGGAAGATGAACGACGTGGTCACGATGGCGAGCGCGATCTCCCAGGCCGGGAAGAGCTCGACCGTCAACGTGAACAGCCAGTGGATGAACATGTAGAGGGGGACCAGCAGCATGAAGAGCCCGTACTGGGCGTAGGGCAGGTGGACCGGAAGGGTGTAACCGGGCGGCCCGAGGTAGACCAGGCGGGCCCGGTAGATGTCGTCGTCGGTGCGCAGCCGCATCTGGTGAACGCGCCTATTCGAAGATCAGGTCGATCAGGTAATCGCCGACGAAGAAGAGTGTTGCCGCGCCAGCGATGAACGCGAGCCCGACGATGGCGATCGCGGAGCTGGTCAGCACCTTGGAGATCTCGCCCCGGCTGGCGCGACCGATGAAGATGACGCCCAGGACGGCGAGCAGGATCGGCGCGATCTTGCTGGCGAAGAAGGTGACGACACTGTTGGTGTCGATCCCCTTCGGTGCCGGCTCCGCGAGTGGAGTCGACGCCAGAGTGGAGAGCGCGTGGGCGACGCCCGAAGACGCCGTCTCCATGAGCTCGAAGGCGATCACTGGAACCTCCCCATAGCGCGGCCGGCGGTGCCGCGGCGGTGCAATGGACGAACCTGGCGGGAAATGTGCTCCACAGGGCGCAGCGTTCTTGACCCTGCGTTCGTTACTCACCACGGAGGGTGGCGAGGTTTGGGCGGTTTTCCCCCGCTTCGGCCCTCCCTCCAAGCTTCGCCATCTCGATGCTGGCCAATTCCAAAGCGTACGGGCCGCCCCGGATTGCGACAAGCCGCGAAGGGCCTGCCCGGTGCTGCCCGAATGACCGATCGTACACCTGTTCTAACGAGCACGTCAGGGGTGGTGATGGGAGCCCGACCCGGGCCGGCGAACGCCGCTGCCGCGACCGGTACCGTCTAGTCGTGACCGATCTGGTGCGGGCTCCGGGCCCGGTGGTGATGGGCGTCCTCAACGTCACACCGGACTCCTTCTCCGACGGCGGACGGTACGCCGACCTCGAAGCGGCCGTCGGACACGGCGTCCGTCTGCGCGACGCTGGCGCGCACCTGGTCGACATCGGCGGCGAGTCGACCCGTCCGGGCGCCGAGCGGATCGACTCCGCGACCGAGGTCGACAGGGTCCTGCCGGTCATCCGCGAGCTGACCGCTGCGGGCGTCGCGGTCAGCATCGACACCAGCCGAGCGCGGGTGGCGGAAGCCGCCCTGGCCGCCGGTGCGGCGGTGGTCAACGACGTCTCCGGCGGGCTGGCCGACCCGGACATGGCCCGCGTGGTCCGCGACGCGCACTGCCCCTGGGTGCTGATGCACTGGCGGGGACACTCCCGCACGATGCGCGAGCTGGCCACCTACACCGACGTGGTCGCCGACGTCCGAGCCGAGCTGGCCCAACGCATCGACGCGGCGCTCGCCGCCGGGGTGGCCGCCGACCGTCTCGTCGTGGACCCCGGCCTCGGCTTCGCCAAGACGGCCGTGCACAACTGGGAGCTCAGCGCCCGACTGCCGGAGCTGCTGGACCTCGGCTACCCGCTGCTCTTCGGGGCCAGCCGCAAGTCCTACCTCGGTGGGCTGCTGGCTGCCCCCGACGGCACCCCACGGCCGACCGCCGAGCGGGAGGCGGCCACAGTGGCGACCAGCGTGCTGGCGGTGGCCGCGGGCGCCTGGGGCGTACGCGTGCACGACGTGCGGGCCACCGCCGACGCGCTCGCCGTCTGGGCTGCGACCGGCAGCCCGCGCCTGGCCGGCGTGCACCACGATCGCCAGCAGGGCGCGCGCAGCCACCACCACCGGCAAGAGGTGCAACGATGACGACGGACCGGATCCAGCTGACCGGCCTGCGGGCCCACGGCCGGCACGGGGTGTACGACTTCGAGCGGGCGCAGGGGCAGGACTTCGTGGTCGACGCCGTCCTCGAACTGGACCTCGCCCCGGCCGCTGCCAGCGACGACGTCACCGACACCGTCCACTACGGCGAGTTGGCCGAACGCCTGGTCGCCGTGGTGACCGGCGAGCCGGTCAACCTGATCGAGACCCTCGCGGACCGGCTCCTCGCGGTCTGCCTGGCCGACGAGCGGGTCGGCGTTGCCACGATCACCGTGCACAAACCGGAGGCCCCGGTGCCGCACACCTTCAGCGACGTGGCCGTCACCATGACCCGGGCGCGTGCCCGGTGACCCGGGCGGTGCTGTCGCTCGGCAGCAACCTGGGCGACCGTCTGGAGCACCTGCGCACGGCTGTCGCCACGCTCGGCGACGCCGTGCTCGTGCTCTCAGGGGTGTACGAGACTCCACCGTGGGGCGACGCCGACCAGCCCGCGTACCTCAATGCGGTGCTGCTGGTCCAGGACGAGAGCGCGACACCGCGCGACTGGCTGGAGCGGGCCCGCGACGCGGAGCGCGCGGCCGGTCGCGTGCGTGACCCACAGCGGCGGTTCGGGCCGCGCACCCTGGACGTGGACGTGATCGCCGTCTGGGGCGACGACGACGAGCCGGTGCTCAGCGACGACCCGGAGCTGACCCTGCCGCACCCACGGGCGCACCTGCGCGCCTTCGTGCTGCGACCGTGGATCGACATCCAGCCGTACGGTCGGCTGCCCGGTCACGGCTGGCTGACCGACCTGCTGACCACCGGCCCCGCTGCGGACGAGGCGCTGGAACTGCGTCCTCGGCCGGAGTTGGCGTTAGAGTCGACGGCATGACCGAGCGGAGCCGGCCGGCATGACGCAGGCGAAGTCCCCACCACCGGGCGGGTCGGGCCCGGACCGGTCCAGGATGGGTCCCACCCGGATCTCGACCCTGGTCGTGGCCGCCCTGGCCGCCGCGGCGGTGGCCTGGCTGCTGATCAGCACTCTCTACTACAGCGGCATCCCCCGGCTGCCCTGGCTGCCGGTGGTGACGCTGGCCGGGCTCGCCGTGCTCGAGGCGTACGCCGCGATCAACACCCGGGGCCGGATCGAGCGCAAGCCCGGCCGGGAGCCGGTCAACCCGCTGATGGTCGCCCGTTTCGTGGTGCTGGCCAAGGCGTCGGCACTGGCCGCGGCCATCTTCGCGGGGTTCTACGCGGGGCTCACCGGCTGGCTCTTCGTGGAGACCACCCGCGCCGCCCTCGACGACCGTCCGGCGGCGGCCGGGGGCCTGCTCGCCTCGCTGGCTCTGGTCGGTGCCGCGTTGTGGCTGGAGCGCTCATGCCGGGTGCCGGAACGCCCCGACGACGAGCGCGAGCAGGACCCACGGGAGAGCCGCCCCGGCCAGCGCTGAGCAGGGGGTTACGCCCGGCTGCGGGCGCGGGTACGGTGCCTGCGATCGGGGAGCAAGGGCCGCCCCCTGTTCGTCCGCGCGCCGGACCGGGGACGGCCGGCCACTGGGGAGGCGGCGTATGGGGTACGAAGAAGCTGGCCGGGACCGGTCGGCGGAACCCTCGTCGGGGGTGCCTGCCGCCGTTCTGGAGAACGTCTTCGACGACCCCACCCACGGAGAGCCCGGCCGGGATCGGATCGGCGTGCACCTGGGCTGGGAGTTCCTGCTGCTGGCAGGGCTGGCGGCCCTGGGCTGGCTGCTCTGGCAGGAAGACTCGGCCGCCCTGCGCGGCGACAACCTGCGGACGCTGCTGGTCGCCGCGGTCGGGCTGGGGCTGCTCGCCCTGGCTGCCGGGCTGAGCCTGCGAACGGCGGCACCGAACCTGGCCGTCGGGCCGATCGCGCTCGCCGCCGCCCTGCACTACGCCGAGCAGGGCGATCGGGGCCTGCCGGCGTCGGTCGGCCCGGCCGTGGGCGTCGCCGCGCTGGGTGGGCTGGCGCTGGCGCTGGTCGTGGTGGTGCTGCACGTGCCCGGTTGGGCTGCCAGCCTGGCCGGTGCTGCCGGTGTGGTGGTGTACATCGAACGTCGGTCGGCGCCCGTGCTGGTGCAGGGCGACTACGACCCGGGGCGCAACGCCGGGTATCTCATCGCCGGCTTCGCCGCGGTGGCCATCCTCGGCGGGTTGTTCGGCGCCACCCGGGCTGTTCGCCGGCTGGCCGGCCGGTACCGGCCGATCGCCGATCCGGCCCGTCGGCGGGGCACGTTGGCCGCCGTGGTCACCGCTGTCGCGTTGGTCGGTTCCAGCGTGCTGGCCGCCCTCGCCGGCGTGCTGTTCGCCGCCAACGGCCTCGAAGCGGTCGCGCCCACCTCGGGCCTGGACTGGACGGTGCTGGCGGTGGGGGTGGCCATGCTCGCTGGCACCAGCGGGTACGGCCGTCGGGGTGGTGTGTTCGGCACGGTGCTGGCGGTCGGCGTGGTCACCCTCTTCCAGACGTACGCGCCGGAGCGTGGCTGGACGTTGAGCAACTGGGCGGTCGGCGGGGTGGCGCTCGGCGTTGGCCTGCTGGTCACCAGGCTGGTCGAGACGTTCGGGCGGCCCCGACCGGGCAGCACCGACCGACCCGAGCCGGTCGGCGACGGCACGATCAGCACGGGTTGGACCATGCCCCAGTCCCGCTCGGTCGACAACTGGCCCCCGACGCTGCCTACTCCCGCCGCGCCCCAACCGGCCGACCCGTGGCGGGATCCGCGCTGGGAGGACAGCCCACGCCGGTGGGACACCGACGAGCGGTGAGCCGCGTCGCGTCCGCCGGGCCGGGGCTGATCTCGACCGTTAGGCTCGGCGACATGACCGACACACCTGCCGCCGCCCCCGGCGGAACCTCGTTCGAGGAACTCGACGCGTTGTCCACCGAGGAGCTGCGGGAGCGGGCGTTCGCCCTGGCCCGGGAGCGTCGCGACGTCAAGTTCTACTGGTCGGTGCTGCGGCACCTGCCGAACGCGGACGAGGCCACCGTGCTGGACGGCGCACCGAACTCGATCGGCCCGACGATCGACGAGGCCAACGCGCTGTGGCGGGAGCTGACCGGTCACGGTTATGAGGAGTCCGCGCCACTGCTGCGGGCCGCCTTCATCGACTACCTGATGAAGCACTGAGCCGCTCGGGGCAGCCCAGGTCCGCCCGAACGACCGGTTCGGGGCCTGGGCGGATCACGTCGCTCATGCACCGATCCGGCCCGGTCGGGCGCTACGGCACGGCGGCCGGCACCGGTGCTCTCGCCGTGTTGCTGCTGGTCGGCATCTGTGGCAGCCCGGCCTTCACCAGCTGGGCCGGTACGCAGACCGACCCGGACTCGGCCGCCGCCTTCTACGTGCGCCTGCTCGCGTGGCCGGCCTGGCGGCTCGACGCGGACGGGCAGGCCGGCGGGTTGTTCGCCGCTGACGTACGGGCTGTGCTGCTGCTGGTTCTCGCGGTGGGCCTGCTCTACCTGTTGCCCGCCGCCCAGGTCGCCCGGGTGCCCGGCTCGGTCAGCCAGTTCTTCTCGGGCTGGGCCGCGTACGTGTTGGCCGGTGGGCTCGCCGCCGTGCTCGCGGCGCTGCTCGGGCCGAACCCGTCGATGCTGGGCGCTCTGCAGGATGCCAGCACGGGCGCCGGCTACGGCTTCCTGACCGGGTGGATCATCGGCACCGCCAGCCTCGGCGGTCGCGCCTGAGCCGGTCGGCACGGTCGCCCGGGCGGCCACCTGGACGTGACCGCCTCCGGCAGCGGGACCGGGCCGCCGACTGCGGCAGCCCGGTCGTCGTCGGGTCAGTGTGCCGGGCGGCCGAGGTCGAGCAGCCGCTGTCGGCTGAGCGTGCCCACCGGTCGGCCGCCGTCGGTCACCACGAGCTGGTCCCGTCCCGAGGTGAGCAGCACCGCCAGCGCGTCGTACGCGGAGCCGTCCAGCGCGACGGTCGGCAGGTCCGCCGCGGCGTCCCCGGGTACGGGTTCGAGCGACTCCCGGTCCAGTGGAGTGACCGCCAGCCGGCGGATGCCCCGGTCGGCGCCGACGAACTCACGCACGAACGCGGTGGCGGGTGCGCCGAGCAACGCGGCAGGCGTGTCGTACTGCTCCAGGTGCCCGCCCTCGGAGAGCACCGCGATCCGGTCGCCGAGCCGGACGGCCTCGTCGAGGTCGTGGGTGACCAGCACGATCGTCTTGCGGACCTCGGCCTGGAGGCGCAGGAACTCCTCCTGGAGGCGCGCCCGCACGATCGGGTCGACGGCCGAGAACGGCTCGTCCATCAGCAGCACCACCGGGTCGGCGGCGAGTGCCCGCGCCACCCCGACCCGCTGCCGCTGGCCGCCGGACAGCTCGTGCGGGTAGCGACCGCCGAACTCGGCCGGGTCCAGCCCGACGAGGTCGAGCAACTCGTCGACCCGTGCCCGGGTCTGGCCCTTTGGCCATCGCAGCAGGCCCGGCACTGTGGCCACGTTGGCCCGGACCGTCTGGTGTGGAAAGAGGCCGACGTTCTGGATCACGTAACCGATTCGGCGGCGCAGTCGGACCGGGTCGACGTCGGTGACGTCCTCGTCGCCCAGCAGGATCCGGCCGGCGGTCGGCTCGATCAGGCGATTGATCATGCGCAGCACTGTCGACTTGCCGCAGCCGGAGGGGCCGATCAGCACGACCAGCTCGCCGGCCCGGACGTCCAGGCTGAGGTCCCGGACGGCCTCGGTGCCGTTCGGGTAGCGCTTCTGGATGCCCTGTAGGCGGATCGGCGCCGCGCGAGGGGATTCGGCCACGTCGGCGGCCTCCGGGGTAACGTCCACGTATGTCCTTCCGCCTGAGCTACCGGGCCGACCCGGGTAACCCCTGGTTCTCCTGGCAGTACGTGCGGGACAACTCTGACACGATCCTCGCCGCGGTGCGCGAACACGCCTCCCTCACCGGGCGAGCGGTGCTGTTCGCGGTGTTGATCGCCCTGCCGTTGTCCGTTCTGGCGTACTGGTTCCGCCCACTCGCCGGCCCGATCCTCGCCGTCAGCGGGGTCGTCTACACCATCCCGTCGCTGGCGCTCTTCGCGTTCATCGCCCCGTACCTGGGCACCGGGACGACCACGGTGCTGGTCGGGCTGGTCCTCTACGCGTTGCTGCTGATCGTGCGCAATGTGGTGGCCGGGCTCAACCAGGTGCCTCCGGAGGTCGGTGAGGCCGCCGAGGGCATGGGCTACGGCCGGTGGGGGCGGCTGTTCCGGATCGATCTGCCGTTGGCGCTGCCGGGCATCGTCACCGGCGTACGGTTGGCGACCGTCTCGACCGTGGCGTTGGTCACAGTCGGGGTGCTGGTCGGGCACGGCGGTCTCGGGCAGTTGATCTTTGCGGGTTTCCAGAACAACCTCTACAAGGCTGAGATCATGACCGCCGCGCTGCTCTGCGTGGCGCTCGCGCTCGTGCTCGACCTGCTGCTCGTCCTGGTCGCCCGGCTGGTGACCCCCTGGTCCGCCCGGAGGGCACGGTGAGCGTCGCGGACAACCCGATCAGCCAGGCGATCGTCTGGATCAACGACCCACTCAACTGGACCAACCCCGGCGGCATGCTGGACCGCCTTGGTGAGCACCTGACGATCTCGGCGATGGCGGTGGCGCTCGGCTGCCTGGTGGCCTGGCCGGTCGGGCTCTGGCTGGGGCACCTCGGCCGGGGCGGTGGCCTTGTGGTGCTGGTGTCCAACGCCACCCTGGCCATCCCCACCCTGGCGCTGCTGACCATCCTGCCGGTGGTCTTCGCCAGCGGCTTCGGGCGTACGCCGGTCGTGGTGGCGTTGGCCGTCTTCGCCGTGCCACCGCTGCTGGCCAACGCGTACACCGGGGTGCGGCAGGTGGACCCGGAGGCCCGCGACGCGGCCCGGGGGATGGGCCTGTCCGGCGGGCAGCTGCTGCGCCGGGTCGAGTTGCCGCTCGCGGTGCCCTACCTGGCGGCCGGTTTCCGGACCGCGGCGGTCCAGGTGATCGCGACCGCGGCGCTGGCCTCGTTCGTCAACGGCGGTGGCCTGGGCCAGATCATCCGCACCGGGTTCGGCCTGGGTGTCGCGGTCGGCGGGGGTCAGATCGTCGCCGGCGGTGTGCTGGTGGCCGGGCTCGCGCTGCTGGCCGAGGTGGTCCTCGGCGGCGTCGAACGACTGGTCACCCCCCGGCCACTGCGGCGCGGCCGGCAGCGCCTCGGACGGCCCCGGCCCGCCGACGCCACCGGGAACGCCTGACCCGTCCGGGTGAGCCCTGCGTCGAGCCGACGACCCGCATCCATCCGATCGGTGACGATGCGGTGACGAAGTCCACCTCAGGTTGTCGGTCGGTTCCGGAGCATGTTGGGTGGATATTCGCGGGCGACCGACAGTCAGGATCGCCCGTCGGACACGCGGCCGGCCCGGAACGGGCCGCGCCGGGACACGGAAGGCGGGCACATGCGCGCAGGTTCACGTCTGGCGATCGGTGCTGTCGGCATCGTCGCCGGGGCAGCACTCCTCACCGGATGCGGTGGCGCCGGCTCGTCCGGCACCGACGCACCCCAGACGAGCGCCTCCGGCGCCGGGTGCGCCCCGGTCGCCGGTCAGCAGCTCATCGCTCTGCAGGACGACAAGAAGCTCCAGAACTCCGACAACGTCATTCCCGCGGTCAACAGCAAGGCGGCCAACCCGCAGCTGATCGCCGCACTGGACAAGGTGTCCACCGCGCTCGACACCCCGAAGCTGATCCAGCTCAACAAGGCCGTCAACGAGGACCGCAAGACCCCCAAGGTGGCGGCCGAGGAGTTCGCCAGCGCCAATAACCTCACCGCGGGCATCGCCAAGGGCCCGGGCGGCGACATCACGGTGGGTGCCGGCAACTTCGCCGAGAGCCAGATCCTGGGCGAGCTGTACCGGATCGCGCTCACCGCGGCGGGCTACCAGGTCAAGGTGCAGCAGATCGGCAACCGTGAGCTGTACGCGCCGGCGCTGGAGAAGGGCGAGATCCAGGTCGTCCCGGAGTACGCGGCGACCATGGCCGAGTTCCTCAACACCAAGGCCAACGGCGCCAACGCCCAGCCGATCTCCTCGCCCGACATCAACACGACGGTGACCGCGCTGAAGACCGAGGGCGACAAGGCCGGCCTCACCTTCGGCACCCCGGCCGCCGCTCAGGACCAGAACGCCTTCGCGGTGACCCAGGCCTTCGCCGACAAGTACGGCGTTCGGACCCTGTCCGAGTTGGCCGCGAAGTGCTCCGGCAGCGCGACCGTGCTGGGCGGGCCGCCGGAGTGCGAGCAGCGTCCGTTCTGCAAGCCGGGTCTGGAGAAGACCTACGGGCTGTCGGTGGGCAAGTTCTCCTCGCTGGACCAGGGCGGACCGCTGACCAAGAGCGGCCTGCGTGACGGTTCGATCAGCGTGGGCCTGATCTTTTCCTCGGACGGCGCCTTCGCCACGAGCTGACCTCTCCCCCAGGCGCTGAGGACGCCCCCGCCCCGACCCGGGCGGGGGCGTCCGCGCGTCCGGGGACCCCGTTCCCTCCGGCGAATCTCCTCGGTAGGCTGCACATCCATGCCAGCCCCGGCCACCTCTGAAGCCCGACGTCAACCGCCGCTGTTGACCATGCTCTTCTGGGCGGGCGTCGCTCTGGCGCCGGTGGCGGCGCTGATCCTGCTGGTCGCCGACGGCAACGGCCCGCTGCGCTTCGCCGCGGTGCTCGCGATCCTCGCGGTGGTGCTGATCGGTCTCTCCATCGCGTTGCGTCCCGACGCGGAGGGCGCCTCGGCACGAGCCGACGAGCTGCTGGACGAGATCGAGGAACTCCGCCGGGAGTTGCGCGCCGAGATCGTGGCCGCCGCGCAACGCGGCAACCAGGCACTCGACCAGGCCCAGCGGGCCCAGGAGGGGATCGTCGCGGTCCGTCGCCGTCTCGACGCCAGCGGCGCTGCCCTCGCTGGCGCCGCCCCCGCCGCCGACCCGGCCGGCGCCGGGCGGGCGCGGGTGCCAGCCGTCGAGCCACCAGTGGACGACGTGCCGGTGGCCCGCAGCCGGGTCCAGGCACCGGGTGAGGCCCCCGCGGGCCGCGCCCGGGTCACGGGCCCGGCCGACGCACCCCGGCGGGCTCGCTCCGCGCACAGGGAGGACGACGAGCCGGCGTACCCACGGGAGGCCGCGACGCCGCCGGCTGCCTCCGGGATGTACGGCGCGGAACGACCGGCCGCCGCCGCGTACGGCTCAGCCCGCCCCCGGGAGCACGACCGCCCCGAGCCGGGGCACCGGCCGGGCGTGGTCCGGCACACCGAAACCGTGCACGTCACCACAAGGCACACGGTGGTGGATGGTGGGCCGGCCGAGCCGGCTGGGCGCTACGACGGTGGATACGCGGGCCAGTGGACCCCGCCAGCGCAGGAGTGGACCGATCGGCGCGACGCGTACGCCCAGCCCGACGAGCCCACCCCGGCGGCGCGGTCGCACCGCACACCGGAGAGGCCCGACGCGCACTCCTGGGACAACCCGGACGATCGTGGCTGGTCCGAGCAGCGCGACCGGGTGGGTGCCGCACCGCAGCCCGGGCCACCTCTGCGAGCCGACGACACCGGCGAGTACTGGTCGCAGTTGCGGGCCGGTGACCGTTGGGCCGCCGTCCGCGACGACGAAAACGGCCGTGAGCTGCGGGTCGGCGAGCGCCGGGCCGAAGTGCACGCCGACGCCACCGGCACCGAATACCGGGTGGCCGACCGCTGGGCCGAGGTCCGCCACGAGGACCCACGCCGGCACGAGGACCCACGCCGGCACGAGGACCCGCGCCGGCACGAGGACCCACGCCGGCACGAGGACCCGCGCCGTTACGACGGGCCACGTCAACACGAGGAGCCGCGCCGCTACGAGGAGCCGCGCCGGCACGAGGATGCGCACCGTTATGACGAGCCGCGCCGGCACGAGGAGCGCGAGTCGTACCACCGGGCCGAGCCGACGGACCGGCCGGCGCTGCCGACGGGTGGCGTCCCGGTGCCGGACGAGTGGCGTCCACCGCGCCAGCGCGGCCACCAGGCCGAACCCGCCCCGGAACGGGCCGGCCGACGCCGGGTCGACGAGCGCTACGGCTACCCGCCGCAGGACGACGTACCGCGTGCCGGTGGCACCCCGCCCGGCGACCGCTGGCGCTGACCGGTCAGACCGCCCGGCTCACTTGTCGATGTCGCCGACCACGAAGAACATCGAGCCGAGGATCGCGATCAGATCCGGCACCAGGCAGCCGGGGAGCAGGGTCGCCAGCGCCTGCACGTTCGCGTACGAGGCGGTGCGCAACTTCAACCGCCACGGCGTCTTCTCACCCCGGGACACCAGGTAGTAGCCGTTGATGCCGAGCGGGTTCTCCGTCCAGGCGTACGTGTGCCCCTCCGGCGCCTTGAGCACCTTCGGTAGCCGGGTGTTGATCGGCCCGGTCAGCTGGTCCACCCGGTTCAGGCACTGCTCGGCGAGGTCGAGCGACGCGTACACCTGGTCCAGCAGCACCTCGAAGCGAGCGTGGCAGTCGCCCGCGGTGCGGGTGACCACCGGCACGTCCAACTCGTCGTACGCCAGGTAGGGGTCGTCGCGGCGCAGGTCCAGGTCGAGCCCGGAGGCGCGGGCCACCGGCCCGGACGCCCCGAACGCGGCGGCGTCGGCGGCGGACAGCACGCCCACGCCCACCGTCCGGGCCAGGAAGATCTCGTTGCGCCGGATGAGGTGGTCCAGGTCGGGCAGCCGCCGGCGTACCTCACCGATCGACGCGCGGGCCCGACCGGTCCAGCCGTACGGCACCTCTTCCTTGAGGCCGCCCACCCGGTTGAACATGTAGTGGATCCGGCCGCCGGAGACCTCTTCCATCACCGCCTGGATCGTCTCCCGCTCCCGGAAGGCGTAGAAGATCGGGGTGATCGCCCCGATCTCCAACGGGTACGAGCCGAGGAACATCAGGTGGTTGAGCACCCGGTTCAGCTCCGCGAGGGCCATCCGCAGCCATGTGGCCCGCTCCGGCACCTCCATGCCCATCAGGCGTTCCACAGCGAGCACCACACCCAGCTCGTTGGAGAACGCCGAGAGCCAGTCGTGCCGGTTGGCCAGCACGATGATCTGCCGGTAGTCACGCACCTCGAACAGCTTCTCAGCGCCCCGGTGCATGTAACCGATGATCGGTTCGCAGGCGACCACCCGCTCGCCGTCGAGCACCAGCTTCAGCCGCAGCACACCGTGCGTGGACGGGTGCTGCGGGCCGATGTTCAACACCATGTCGGTGCCGAGCTGCTGGTCGCCGGTGCCGGCGACCAGCCCGGCCCCGGTGCCGACGGTCAGTTCGCGAAGGTCCCCGGCGTCGGTGGTCATGCCCGTCATCGTGCCACGGCCGGCTCGTGCGGGATGCCGACCGGTTGGCGCAGCCACCAGTGCCCGCCGAGCCCGGCCGGGTCGGTCAGCTCGGTCACCGCCGACGCCGCGGCCAACGCCCGCACATACCCGGCCGGGTCGGCGCCGGCCAGGCTGAGCGGCGGTCGGCCGCCGTCGGCCCCGAGCGCCCGCAGCGCCTCCCGCTGAAGGACCAGGGAGTACGCGCACCGGGCGACCTCAGCACCAGCGGAGGCGACCGAGTCCATGGCCACGTGCCCTGTCACATCACTCGACCCGTCCGGCACCGGAGGCACCTGCCGCCCACCCCGATACCCGGTCAACGTCCCGTCGACAGGCCGGTCGCCGCTCAGGTGCCCGTAGTCCACGGCCACCGCGACCCCTCGGCTGATCTGTCGTACCGCGTTGGCCCACGCCTCATCCCGGGTCCTTCCGATCTCTGCGCGGAAACCCGACTCGCTTGGGCCCGTGGGCCACCACTTGCTGAGCCAGTCGAGATCGGCGGGGCTGACCGACTCCCCGAGCGTCTCTGCGCCGCTCTCGGGGTCGACCAGCACGTACCTCCAGCCGTCGGCGGTGTGCACCGCCACGTCGAGTGGGACGTTGTCCAACCACTCGGTTGCCAGCAACACCCCGTTGATCTCGGCGGGTATCTCAGAGGTCCAGGTGATCTCTTCGGGCAGATTCTCGGGGCGACTCGCGTACTCCACTGCTGTGAAGTGGACGCGTTCCGCAAGCGACGGTCGAGCCGTGCCGGACGACGGCTCGTCCCGCAAGGAACGGGCGGAGGCCGTGGGAGTCAGGGTTTCCGGGGAGCCCGCCCGCGCAGGGATCAAGCCTGACCGCCCGGAGCGGGTGGGCTCCCCGGAAACCCCCACCGCGAGCCCGGCGGCGTCTCCGACAGTCAGCAGCAGAGTGCGGAGCAGCTCCCCGCGCCCAGCCCCCACGTCGACCACATCGAGCCGGGACGGGTGGCCGAGACCAGCATCGACGTCGTAGATCAACCGCAGCAGCGCCGTGGCGAAGGCGGGGGAGGCGTGCACGCTGGTCCGGAAGTGGTCGGCCGGTCCGGTGCCGGCGACGAAGAAGCCGCTCGGACCGTAGAGGGCTCGGCTCATCGCGTCCCGCCACCGGATCGACATCAGATCACCTCTGGTTGAGCGTGGGTCACGGTGCCGACCCTACGGTCAGCGGTTACGACGGGGATCGAACACCCCTTAGGCCCCAAATAGGTGCATTCCGCCTGCTAGTAGGGGTCTCCTGTGCAATCGGATGGGTCGGCGGGGGACCCTTGTTTCGGTGGTGAAGGTTTTCACACATGCTTGTCCTGCTTCGGCGGGGCGGGCGCATACTTGCGATCGACCGGTACCCCTTCTCGAGGACTGGATCATCGTCATGAGCGCACCGCTGCGCCCGCGTCCGGTAGCCCCTCACGGGCCCGCCGCATCGCGGGATCGCGCCGTTCCCGGCGCCCCTGTCGCCCCCCGTCTGCTGACCGTCGGTGTCATCGGTGCCGGCCGCGTCGGAGCCGTGCTGGGCGCCGCACTCACCGCCGCCGGGCATCGGGTGGTCGCCGTCGCCGGCGGCTCCAGCGCCAGCCGCGCCCGGTTGGCGCTGCTGCTGCCCGAGGTGCCGCGCCGCCCGGTCGCCGCCGTGGCCCACGCCGCCGCCGACCTGCTGCTGATCGCGGTGCCCGACGATGCCCTGGCCGGTGTGGTGGCCGACCTCGCCGACCGGGGTGCGCTGCGCCCCGGCCAGGTGGTCGCGCACACCTCCGGCGCGCACGGCCTCGCCGTGCTGGCGCCGGCCGCCGAGGTCGGTGCCCGGCCGCTGGCCCTGCACCCCGCGATGACCTTCACCGGTACGCCGGACGACCTGACCCGGCTGGCTGGCATTTCGTACGGGGTGACCGCCCCGGCCGAGCTGCGTCCACTGGCCGCCCGGCTGGTCGCCGACCTGGGTGGCGTGCCCGAGTGGGTGGCCGAGTCGGACCGCCCGCTGTACCACGCCGCGCTGGCCCACGGCGCGAACCACCTGGTGACCCTGGTGAACGAGGCGGCCGACCGGCTGCGCGACGCCGGGGTGGACCGGCCGGAGAAGGTGCTGGCCCCGCTGCTGCGCGCCGCCCTGGAAAACGCCCTGCGGCTCGGCGACGACGCCCTGACCGGCCCGGTCTCCCGGGGCGACGCGGGCACCGTTGCGCGGCACCTGGCCCGGTTGGCCTCCACCGCGCCGGAATCCGTCCCCGCGTACCTGGCGTTGGCCCGACGTACCGCCGACCGGGCGATCGCCGCCGGCCGGCTCCAGCCGGTGGACGCGCAGTCGCTGCTCGGCGTGCTGGCCGACAACGGTAGGGAGGTGGCCGCGTGAGCGCGAGGAGTGAGCCGATCTTGCGAGCCCCGCAGTCGCGAACCGAGGTGCAGCGATGACGCAACTCGTGCACACGCGCGCCGAGTTGGCCGAGGCTCGGGCCGCGCTGAAGGGCACGGTCGGGGTGGTGATGACCATGGGCGCGCTGCACTCCGGGCACGAGACGTTGCTGCGCGCGGCCCGGGAACAGGCCGACCACGTGCTGGTGACGATCTTCGTGAACCCGTTGCAGTTCGGGCCGAACGAGGACTTCGACCGCTACCCGCGCACCCTCGACGCGGACCTGGAGGTGTGCCGCCGGGCGGGCGCCGACCTGGTCTTCGCCCCGTCGGTCGCCGACATGTATCCGGACGGCCAGCCCCGCGTACGCCTCGACCCGGGCCCGCTCGGCGCGGAGCTGGAGGGTGCGAGCCGTCCCGGCTTCTTCCACGGCGTACTCACCGTGGTGTTGAAGCTGCTCCAGCTCACCCGGCCGGACCTGGCGTTCTTCGGCGAGAAGGACTACCAGCAACTGACCCTGGTCCGGCGGATGACCCGGGACCTGGACGTGCCGGTCGAGGTGGTCGGCGTGCCGACCGTCCGGGAGTCGGACGGGTTGGCGTTGTCGAGCCGCAACCGCTACCTGAGCGAGTCGGAGCGGGCCGCAGCGCTGAGCCTGTCCGCCGCGCTGCGGGCCGGTGCGCGGGCCGCCGACGACGGCCGCGACGCGGGGGCGGTGCTGACCGCCGCGCACGCCGCGTTCGGAGCCGGTACGCCCGGCGCCCGCCTCGACTACCTGGTGCTCACCGACCCAGAGCTGGAGCCGGGGCCGGTTTCCGGGCCGGCCCGGCTGGTGATCGCCGCCTGGGTGGGCGCCACCCGGTTGATCGACAACGCGGCCATCCACCTCGCCCCGCGTCACTGACCCGGCCGCCACCCCTCCACCAATCCGCGAAAGGCCACCCCGATGTTCCGGACCATGCTCAAGTCGAAGATCCACCGAGCCACCGTGACCCAGGCCGATCTGCACTACGTCGGTTCCGTGACGGTGGACGAGGATCTGCTCGACGCCGCCGACCTGCTCCCCGGCGAGCAGGTGGCGATCGTGGACATCACCAACGGTGCCCGACTGGAGACGTACGTGATCCCGGGTGAGCGGGGTAGCGGCGTGATCGGCATCAACGGTGCGGCCGCGCACCTGGTGCACCCCGGTGACCTGGTCATCCTGATCTCGTACGGGCAGATGGACGACGCCGAGGCCCGGTCGTACCGGCCACGGGTGGTGCACGTGGACGTCGACAACCGGGTGATCGAGTTGGGTGCGGACCCGGCCGGCGTGGCACCCGGCATGGCCGGTGACCCGGTGCCCAGCCCGTTGGCCGTGTCCGCCGTCTGACCCCGAGCGGTCCGATTCCGCTCTGTCACCGGAAGGTCATTTGCGGTTACCCTGGGCGCGCTGGCGTAAGCCGGCGGGTGGCTGGGGGAGGCCGCTATATGCGCAGTGCCATGACGACTCTGTTCGCCGCTGCCGTGACGGCAACGTTGCTGGTCGGCTGTGCCGGCTCCGGCGGCCTGGATGGTGATCTGACCGACGACTGGGCGGCCCTGCCGCCACCGTCGGCGTTCACCCCGACCGCCGGTGTGTGTCAGGCCGCCGATTTCACCGATGTGGTCACCCTCGCCGCCTATGAGCCGGTGGACTGCGCCGGCCCGCACCGGGTGGAGACCGTGCACGTGGGGGCGTTCCCCGTCGAGCGGGCGAGTGCCCCGGCAGGTGGCTCGGCCGAGCTGCGGGGCGCGTTCGCCGAGTGCGACACCCGCGCGACCGGTTACGTGGGCGACGAATGGCGGGTTGGTCGGCTCCGGCTGTCCGTGGCGTTGCCCTCCGGGCCGGGCTGGGCGGCTGGCTCCCGCTGGTTCCGGTGCGATCTGACGGAGCTGACCACCGTGGAGGCGGTGCCCACCGTGGTCGTCCGGTCGGGCAGCCTGCGGGACACGTTGAAGGGGGCCTCGGGGCTGCGGCTGGGGTGCCAGCAGACCGGCCGCACCGCCAGCCGGGTGCAGACGCTGGCGCCGGTGGAGTGCGGCAAGCAGCACGACGCCGAGTTCGTCGGGGTGTGGCGCGCGCCGGACACGGCGTACCCGACCAGGGACAGCGACTGGTCCCCGCTGTACGACGGCTGTCGCAGCGTCCTCGGCCGGTACGTGGGCGTGCCGGACGACGCCGACCTGAGCTTCCGCAGCGGCGTGGTGGTCCGTCCGCCGGGTGCGGGGCGTTGGCGGGTCGGTGACCGGGGCGTCCGCTGCTACCTGTGGCTCAGCGACCGTACGGTGACCGCCTCGCTGAAGGGCGCGGGCCCGGCCGGTCTTCCGGTCCGGACGAAGTGACCGCAGGGCCCCGGCTGGCGTGACGCGGACGGCGCCGGACGGGGTAGCCGAAAACACTCGTCCCGCCCCCGCCGCCCCGAGCGAGGACCGTTCGGGTTGACTGGGGGGATGGACGTTCCGACCGTCGACCTGCCGGCCCTGCCCGCGTTACTGGCCGCGCCCGCGCCCGGCTGGGTCGAGACCACCGACGTGATCGTGGTGGGCTCCGGGGTGGCCGGCTTGACCGCGGCGTTGCACCTGCGTGAGGCGGGTCTGCACGTCACGGTGGTCACCAAGGTCAACATCGATGACGGCTCGACCAGGTGGGCGCAGGGCGGCATCGCCGCCGTGCTCGACCCGACGGACACCCCGGCGGCCCATGCCCGGGACACCGAGATCGCGGGAGTCGGTCTCTGCGACCCGGCGGCGGTCGGGGTGCTGGTCGACGAGGGCCCGACCCGGCTGCGGGAACTGATCCGGATCGGCGCCGAGTTCGATCGTCACCCCGACGGCTCGCTGATGCTGACCCGTGAGGGCGGCCACCGGGCGGACCGGATCGTGCACGCGGGCGGGGACGCCACCGGCGCCGAGGTGCAGCGGGCCCTGCACGCCGCCGTGCAGCGCGACCCGTGGATCCGGCTGTTCGAGCACGCCCTGGTCCTGGACCTGCTGCGAGCCCCGGGCGACGGCCCGGACGGGCTCGGCCCGGCCTGCGGGATCACCCTGCACGTGCTCGGCGAGGGCAGCGAGGACGGCGTCGGCGCGCTGCTGGCCCGCGCGGTGGTGCTCGCCACCGGCGGCATGGGGCAGATCTTCTCGGCCACCACCAACCCGGCGGTCTCCACCGGGGACGGGGTGGCGCTGGCGCTGCGGGCCGGCGCGGCGGTGACCGACGTGGAGTTCGTCCAGTTCCACCCGACCGCGCTGATCACCCCGCCCGGCGCGGGGGTGCCCGGTGCCGGGCACGCGCAGCAGCCGCTGGTCTCCGAGGCGCTGCGCGGCGAGGGCGCGTACCTGGTGGACGCGGACGGCAAGCGGTTCATGGTGGGTCAGCACGAGCTGGCCGAGCTGGCCCCCCGGGACGTGGTGGCCAAGGGCATCCACCGGGTGCTGCTGGCCTCCGGGGCGGACCACGTCTTCCTCGACGCGCGGCACCTGGGCGGGGACTTCCTGGCCGGGCGGTTCCCCACCATCGTGGCGTCCTGCCTGGCGATCGGCGTGGACCCGGCGACCGACCTGATCCCGGTGGCACCGGCCGCCCACTACGCCTCCGGCGGTGTCCGCACCGACCTGCGTGGCCGCACCTCCATCCCGGGCCTGTACGCGTGCGGCGAGGTGGCCTGCACGGGTGTGCACGGCGCGAACCGGCTGGCCAGCAACTCACTGCTGGAGGGTCTGGTCTTCTCCCGGCGGATCGCCGAGGACATCGCGGCCGGCCTGCCCGAGCAGGTTCAGCCGGCCGACACAGGCGCCTGGCGTGGTGGTGCGGGCTGGGTGCTGCCCGCGGAGGTGACTCCCACCCTGCAACGGGCGATGACCCGGGGGGCCGGGGTGCTCCGGTCCGCGGCGACGCTGGCGGAGACGGCCGCGACGCTGACCGAGCTGGGCGTGGCCCGGGGCCGGCCGCGGACCGCCGACTGGGAGGCGACGAACCTGCTCACAGTGGCGTCGACGTTGGTCGCTGCCGCGTACGCCCGTGGTGAGACCCGGGGCTGCCACTGGCGGGAGGACTTCCCGACGGCCGACGAGCGGTGGCTGGGCCACCTGGTCGGGTCGGTCGGGGCGCAGGGCCGGGTGACGCAACAGTGGGAGGGGAACTCGTGATCGAGTCGACGGAGACGGCGTTGCGGGCGGCTGGGTTGGACCCGGCGCACGTACGACAGGTGATCGAGGGTGCGCTGGTCGAGGACCTGGGCCCGGATTTCCTGGACGTCACCAGCGTGGCCACCATCCCGGCGGAGCAGACCGACACCGCCGACCTGGTGGCCCGCGCGGACGGAGTGTTGGCCGGGCTGGCCGTGGCCGCCGCCGTGTTCGAGCTGGTGGGCGAGGTGACGGGCTTCGGTCGTACCGTCGAGGTGTCGGTGCTGGCCCGCGACGGCGAACGGGTGGCCCGCGGCGACGTGCTGGCCACGGTGACCGGCCCGACCCGGCTGCTGCTCACGGCCGAGCGGACGGCGCTCAACCTGCTCTGCCGGATGTCCGGGGTGGCCACCCACACCCGCGCCTGGGCCGACGCCCTGGCCGGCACGAAGGCGATGGTGCTGGACACCCGCAAGACGACGCCGGGCCTGCGGGCGCTGGAGAAGTATGCGGTGCGCGCCGGCGGGGGCACCAACAAGCGGATGGGCCTCTACGACGTGGCCATGATCAAGGACAACCACAAGCTGGCGGCCGGGGGCATCACGGCGGCGTACCGGCGGGTCCGGGAGGCTTTCCCGGAGGTGCCGGTGCAGGTCGAGGTGACTACCGTCGACGAGGCGGTGGAAGCGGTGGAGGCCGGGGCGGACTTCCTGCTCTGCGACAACATGACGCCCGAGCTGCTGGCCGAGGCGGTGGCCGCGGTGGGTGACCGGGCCGAGCTGGAGGCGACCGGCGGGCTGACCCTGGAGGTCGCGGGCCGCTACGCGGCGACCGGCGTCGACTTCCTCTCGGTGGGCGCGTTGACCCACTCCTCGCCGATCCTGGACATCGCGCTGGACCTGCGCACCGACTAGTTGTCTAGGCTGCGTGCGTGCTGCTCTGCATCGACATCGGAAACACCAACACCGTGCTGGCGACCTTCGACGGCGACAAGCTGGTGCACTCCTGGCGGATCAAGACCGATGCCCGCTCGACGGCGGACGAGTTGGGCCTGATGTTCCGGGGCCTGCTCGCCGGCGACAACGTCGAGATCACCGGCGTGGCCGCCTGCTCCACGGTGCCGGCGGCGCTGCGGTCGCTGCGCACCATGCTCGGCCGTTACTACGCCGACCTGCCGAGTGTCGTCGTCGAGCCCGGGGTGCGGACCGGGGTGCAGTTGGCGATCGACAACCCGAAGGAGGTGGGCGCCGACCGGGTGGTGAACACCCTGGCCGCGTACACCCTCTACGGCGGGCCGTCGATCGTGGTGGACTTCGGCACCACCACCAACTTCGACGTGATCAGCGGTCGGGGCGAGTTCCTCGGCGGTGCGTTCGCCCCGGGCATCGAGATCTCCTTCGACGCGCTGGCCGCCCGGGCCGCGCAGCTGCGCAAGGTCGAGGCCACCAAGCCTCGTTCGGTGATCGGCAAGAACACCGTGGAGTGCCTTCAGGCCGGCCTGTACTTCGGCTTCGCCGGTCAGGTGGACCGGATCGTCGAGCGGATGACCGAGGAGTTGGGCGAGGTGCGGGCGGTGATCGCCACCGGCGGCCTGGCCTCCCTGGTGATCAACGAGTGTCACACCATCACCCACCACGAGCCGATGATCACGCTGATCGGCCTGCGGATGGTCTACGAGCGCAACCTCTGACCGGCCCACGCGGAGTCGGTGGTCGCGGTGGTGTCAGCGCCGCCGGGCCCGCAGGACCATCGTGCGGTACGGCAGCTCGACGGTCTCCCTACCGGCCAGTTGGGGGTGGGTGGCCAGGAGCTCCCGCAGCTCCTGGTCGATCGTCGCCCGCCGCTCGGCCGGGGCGGTGAGCCAGTACGAGCGGGTGTGCAGCATCGCGACGATGTCATCCGGCGTGAGCGTGGTGTGGTGGTTGAACTCGCCCAGCTCGATCGGCTCGAACGCGGGGCCGAAGTCGGTGTACCTCTCGATCACGTTGCCGGCGTTGTCCCCCAGGTGTGCGATCCGGCCCAGCTCGGCGACCCAGTCCACCCGATCGTCGCGCATGTTCCAGATCGGGGCGAACGTCCCGCCGGGCCGCAGCACCCGGGCGATCTCGATGTGCGCCAACTCCCGGTCGAACCAGTGGTACGCCTGCCCCACCACCACGGCGTCCGCGACCTCGTCGGGCAGGGGCACGGACTCCGCGCCACCTGCCAGCGCCGTGAGTCCGGGGGTGGCGGCTGCCAGTTGGGCGCGCATGGCGGGGTCCGGCTCCACGGGCGTCACCTCGTGGCCCAGGGCGAGCACGCCGCGGGTGAGGATGCCGGTGCCCGCGCCCAGGTCGACGATGCGGGCGGAACTCCTCAACCCGTCCAGCGCCCACCGCACCGCCGGTTCCGGATAACGGGGGCGAAACCGGTCGTAGTCGGCTGCCGCCGCACCGAATGAGAGAGCCTGGGTGTGATCCGCCATGCCGGGCAGGTTATCCGGTAACGACCCCCTGAGGGCTTGAGTACGCTCGGGCCTGACCCCTGTATCTCCCGTGACGAGGAAGCGTGCCGTGAGCGAGCAGAACCCCGTGCCAGTGGACCCCGCAGACGACCTTCCCGAGCAGATGAAGGTCCGCCGGGAGAAGCGGGACCGGATGCTCGCCGAGGGCGTCGAGCCCTACCCGGTCGGTTTCTCCCGCACGACCACCCTGGCGCAGGTCCGGGCACGCTACGCCGACCTGCCGACCGACACCGCGACCGGTGACCAGGTCGCGGTCACCGGCCGGGTGATCTTCGTACGCAACACGGGCAAGCTCTGCTTCGCGACCCTCCGGGACGGCGACGGCACCGAGTTGCAGGCGATGCTCTCGCTGGACCGGGTCGGCCCGGAGCGACTGGAGGCCTGGAAGCGCCTGGTCGACCTCGGCGACCACGTCGGCGTCACCGGTGAGGTGATCACCAGCCGCCGGGGTGAGCTGTCGGTGCTGGCGCAGGAATGGGAGATGACCGCGAAGGCGCTGCGTCCGCTGCCGGTGGCGCACAAGCCGCTCTCCGAGGAGGCGCGCGTCCGGCAGCGTTACGTCGACCTGATCGTCCGGCCGCAGGCGCGGGAGATGGTTCGCACCCGGGCTGCCGCCGTACGTAGTCTGCGCGATTCACTGCACGGGCAGGGCTTCATCGAGGTGGAAACACCGATGTTGCAACTGCTGCATGGTGGCGCGGCGGCCCGACCGTTCGTGACCCACAGCAATGCGTTGAACACCGATCTGTATCTGCGAATCGCGCCGGAACTGTTTCTCAAGCGCGCTGTGGTCGGTGGCGTCGACCGCGTCTTCGAGATCAACCGCAACTTCCGTAATGAGGGTGTCGACTCTTCGCACTCGCCGGAGTTCGCGATGCTGGAGACGTACCAGGCCTACGGCGACTACAACACGATGGCCGAGTTGACCCGCAATCTCGTGCAACAGGCGGCGATCGCGGTCAGCGGCTCGATGGTGGTGACCCACGCCGACGGTCGGGAGTTCGACCTGGGCGGCGAGTGGCGATCCGTGACGCTGTTCGGCGTGCTTTCCGAAGCGCTGGGCGAGGAGGTCACGGTCCGCACCGATCGTTCCCGCCTGGTCGAGTACGCGGACAAGGTGGGATTGGCCGTGGACCCCAAGTGGGGGCCGGGCAAGCTGGCCGAGGAACTGTTCGAGGAGCTGGTCGTCCCCGGCCTTGTGGCGCCCACCTTCGTGCGCGACTACCCGGAGGAGACCAGCCCGCTCACCCGGGCCCACCGCAGCGAGCCGGGTCTGGCCGAGAAGTGGGACCTCTACGTGCTCGGCTTCGAGCTGGGCACCGCGTACTCCGAGCTGGTCGACCCGGTGGTGCAGCGCGAGCGGCTGGTGGCCCAGGCGCAGCTGGCCGCGCGGGGCGACGACGAGGCGATGCGTCTCGACGAGGACTTTCTCCGGGCGATGGAGTATGGAATGCCGCCGGCCGGCGGCATGGGAATGGGAATCGACCGGATGTTGATGGCCCTGACGGGGCTCGGAATTCGGGAAACGATCCTCTTCCCGTTGGTCCGCCCCGAGTAGTCGGGCCCGGCTCACGCCGGGCCGGAACGGCATCCTATTGACGGGGCGAGCGGCGCGCGGGTTATTGTGCTCTCGTTAAGCAGGAGCGCCCTGCTCGAAAGGAATGTGGGACGTGGCCAAGCAGATCATTCACAAGCTGGTCGATGACCTGGACGGCGGGGACGCTGACGAGACCGTCAAGTTCGCCCTCGACGGCGTTCAGTACGAGATCGACCTGTCGAAGGCCAACGCCGCTAAATTGCGCGACGCTTTTGCCGCGTACGTGGGCGCTGGCACCAAGGTCGGTCGCGGCGGCGTCGTGATCGGTGGGCGTGCCGCCCGCGGTCGGGGTGGCGCGACCGCCGATCGGGAGCAGAACAAGGCGATCCGGGAGTGGGCCAAGAAGTCCGGCAAGGACATCTCGGACCGGGGTCGTATCCCGCAGGAGATCGTCGACGAGTACCACGCGAAGCGCTGATCCGTCAGCGACCTGGTGGCTCTTCCGCCACCGCAGGCGACACCGACGCCGGGCCGGAGCACCTCTCCGGGCCGGCGTCGCCATATCCGCCGACGCCCGTCCGGGGGCCGGGAAGCATTCGGCACCTGGCGGCGTTGTCCACAACCAGTGGAACAGCTGTCCACAACCTGTGGACAACCTTCCTCAGGGCCCGGCGCGGCGTTCGTCGCGACCTCCGGCCCACCCCCTCCGAGCCCCTCGGAGCGCCTCCACGGCGCTTCCGGAGCCCGGATCGGGCTTCTGTCATGCCAGTCGGATTTCGCTCTGCGCGTAGCGACAGGGCTACCGGAACACCTCCTGAGCGCGGACGGTTGTCCAAAACGACGTGGAACCGACCCAGAGCAGAGACACACGACCTCAGCTGAGTCGGTCAACGACGATAGAGTAAGGAGGCACGGACGCCCGTCCCGGACGTTCGTGCACCGGCCCCGCCAAGATCTTGACCATCAAGGCGCACGGCACGTGAGGAGCACGAGGGCATGTTCGAGCGGTTCACCGACCGAGCGCGACGGGTTGTCGTCCTGGCCCAAGAAGAGGCCCGGATGCTCAACCACAACTACATCGGTACGGAACACATCCTGCTGGGCCTGATCCACGAAGGTGAAGGCGTCGCGGCAAAGGCCCTGGAGAGCCTCGGCATCTCCCTGGAGGGCGTCCGCCAGCAGGTCGAGGAGATCATCGGCCAGGGCCAGCAGGCGCCGAGCGGGCACATCCCGTTCACGCCGCGGGCCAAGAAGGTGCTGGAGCTGTCGCTGCGCGAGGCGCTGCAGCTCGGCCACAACTACATCGGCACGGAGCACATCCTGCTCGGGCTGATCCGTGAGGGCGAGGGCGTTGCCGCCCAGGTGCTGGTCAAGCTCGGCGCCGACCTCAACCGGGTCCGCCAGCAGGTGATCCAGCTGCTTTCCGGCTACCAGGGCAAGGAGCCTGCCGCGGCGGGCGCCACGCCGGGTGAGGCCGCGCCGTCGACCAGCCTCGTGCTGGACCAGTTCGGCCGCAACCTGACTCAGGCCGCCCGCGAGGGCAAGCTCGACCCGGTCATCGGGCGCGAGAAGGAAATCGAGCGGGTCATGCAGGTGCTCTCCCGCCGTACCAAGAACAACCCGGTCCTGATCGGTGAGCCCGGCGTCGGTAAGACCGCCGTGGTGGAGGGGCTTTCCCAGAAGATCATCAAGGGCGAGGTGCCCGAGACTCTGAAGGACAAGCAGCTCTACACGCTCGACCTGGGTGCGCTCGTCGCCGGTTCCCGCTACCGCGGTGACTTCGAGGAGCGCCTCAAGAAGGTGCTCAAGGAGATCCGCACCCGCGGCGACATCATCCTGTTCATCGACGAGATCCACACCCTGGTGGGTGCGGGTGCCGCCGAGGGCGCGATCGACGCCGCGAGCATCCTCAAGCCGATGCTGGCCCGTGGCGAGCTGCAGACCATCGGTGCCACCACCCTCGACGAATACCGCAAGCACCTGGAGAAGGACGCCGCTCTCGAGCGCCGCTTCCAGCCGATCCAGGTGGGTGAGCCGTCGCTGGCGCACACCATCGAGATCCTCAAGGGCCTGCGTGACCGCTACGAGGCGCACCACCGGGTGAGCATCACCGACGCCGCTCTCGTGGCTGCGGCGACGCTGGCCGACCGGTACATCTCCGACCGCTTCCTGCCGGACAAGGCGATCGACCTGATCGACGAGGCCGGTGCCCGGATGCGGATCCGTCGGATGACCGCGCCGCCAGACCTGCGTGACTTCGACGAGCGCATCGCCCAGGTGCGCCGCGACAAGGAGTCCGCGATCGACGCTCAGGACTTCGAGCGCGCCGCTCAGCTGCGTGACAAGGAGAAGCAGCTCCTTGGTCAGAAGGCTCAGCGGGAGAAGGAGTGGAAGGCCGGTGACCTGGACGTCGTCAGCGAGGTTGACGACGAGCAGATCGCCGAGGTTCTCGGCAACTGGACCGGCATCCCGGTCTACAAGCTGACCGAGGAGGAGACCTCACGCCTGCTGCGCATGGAGGACGAGCTGCACAAGCGCGTCATCGGCCAGGAGGACGCGGTCAAGGCGGTCTCGAAGGCGATCCGGCGTACCCGGGCCGGCCTGAAGGACCCGAAGCGCCCGTCGGGCTCGTTCATCTTCGCCGGTCCGTCCGGTGTCGGTAAGACCGAGCTGTCCAAGGCGCTCGCCGAGTTCCTCTTCGGCAGCGAGGATTCCCTCATCCAGCTGGACATGTCCGAGTTCCACGACCGCTACACGGTCTCCCGGCTCGTGGGTGCCCCTCCCGGCTACGTCGGTTACGACGAGGGCGGGCAGCTGACCGAGAAGGTGCGGCGTCGGCCGTTCTCGGTGGTCCTCTTCGACGAGATCGAGAAGGCCCACCCGGACGTGTTCAACACGCTGCTCCAGATCCTGGAGGACGGTCGGCTCACCGACGGTCAGGGTCGGATCGTGGACTTCAAGAACACGGTCATCATCCTGACCACCAACCTGGGCACCCGTGACGTCGCCAAGGCGGTGTCGCTGGGCTTCCAGCAGTCGGAGGACTCCGAGTCCAACTACGACCGGATGAAGCAGAAGGTCAACGACGAGCTCAAGCAGCACTTCCGGCCTGAGTTCCTCAACCGGATCGACGACACCATCGTCTTCCACCAGCTGCGTCAGACCGAGATCCTCTCGATCGTGGACATCATGATCCAGCGGATCGAGGGCCAGCTGCGCAACAAGGACATGGGTCTGGAGCTGACCGACAACGCCAAGAAGTACCTGGCGGCGAAGGGCTTCGACCCGGTGCTCGGTGCACGTCCGCTTCGTCGCACGATCCAGCGCGACATCGAGGACAACCTCTCCGAGCGGATCCTGTTCAACGAGCTGACCCCGGGTCAGATCGTCGTGGTGGACTGCGAGGGCGACCCGAACGACATCGACAAGTCCAAGCTCGTCTTCCGGGGTGCCGAGAAGCCGGTCGAGGTTCCGGACGCCGTTCCGGCCGACCTCGGTGGCACGGCCGCCGGCACCGCGGCAGCGGCGACGGACGAGGTGGCGTAACCAGCAGTAAGAGGGCGGGGCCCCGGTGGCGTGAGCCACCGGGGCCCCGCCTTTTCTGCGCTACCCCCCACAGGTCACCCGAGCCCGCCCGCGCCCGCCCGAGCCCGCCCGAGCCCGCCCGAGCCCGCCCGAGCCCGCCCGAGCCCGCCCGAGCCCGCCGCGCTACGCAAGATCCGCGCAACATCAGGGAAAGTGCTGCCTCACGGCGTCCGGAGGCAGCAACTTCCCTGATGTTGTGGGCGGAGTGCGGCTGGCGGCGTGGAGTGGTGGGCCTGGGGGTGGCTTCGACGTCCCGTGGCGGCCCGGCCCGGCCCGGCCCGGCCCGGCCCGGCCCGGCGTGGCGCGGGGCCGTCCGCGCGGCGGGGCGTGGCCCGCGCGGCGGGCGGGGGGCAGGACAAGACAGGGCAGGGCGGGGTGGGTCAGGTGGTCAGGTCGGCTGTCGGGTGGGACGGGCCGTCGCCGACGAGGCGGAAGCTGTCGGCTCCGGCCGCTTCGACCAGCCCGTCCTGCACCAGGCCGGCCAGGGCTCGGGCACGTTGGACGTCATCGGTCCAGACCTGATCCAAGCGCTGGTGTGGGACCGGCCCGGTGGTCTCCCGGAGCACCCCGAGCAGGAGGCCGCGTACCTGTCGGTCGGTGCCCGCGTACCGCTGGGGTCGCCGGGTCGGCCCTGCTGGCGCCTCCTGGCCGGAGGCCCGCCAGGCGCAGACCGACTCGACCGGGCAGGCGGTACAGCGCGGTGACCGGGCTGTGCAGATCACCGCGCCCAGTTCCATGAACGCGGCGCTGGCGAGTGCCGCGGCGGCCGGTTCCACCGGGAGCAGCTCTTCGGTGGCGACGAGGTCGGCTGGCCGGGTGACCGGTCCGGCGTCCGGCTCGCCGGCCACCGCCCGGCAGACCACCCGCCGCACGTTGGTGTCGACCACCGGGTGCCGCTGCCCGTACGCGAAGGTGGCCACGGCCCGCGCCGTGTAGGTGCCGACCCCGGGCAGTGCCAGCAGTTGCTCCAGTCGGTCCGGCACCTGGCCGCCGTGCCGGTCCACGATCGCGACCGCGCACTCCCGCAGCCGCACTGCCCGACGGGGGTAGCCGAGACGTCCCCACATCCGGATCGCCTCGGCCGGGGTGTCCGCGGCCAGCGCCGCCGGGTCCGGCCAGCGGGCCAGCCATGCCTGCCAGGCCGGCACCACCCGGACCACGGGGGTCTGCTGGAGCATGACCTCGCTGACCAGGATGGCCCAGGGGGTGACCCCGGGTGCACGCCACGGCAGGTCACGGGCGTGTTGCTGGAACCACCGGCTGACCAGGGTGGCGAAATCGGGTTGAGTCATGGCGCCGTCGATGATGTCACGCCTGGCGATCCCGCTGGATGGGCGGCTCGGGCGGGGTGCCACGGCTGCGCCCGACGGATCGGAGAGAATGCCCGGATGAACGAGCTCGCGATCACCGTCATCGGTCGGGACCGGCCGGGCATCGTGGCCGACGTCGCCGAGGTCCTCGCCCGACTGGGTGCGAACCTCACCGACAGCACGATGACGCGCCTGCGGGGGCATTTCGCGATGACCCTGATCTGCACCGGGCCGGCCTCCGCCGAGGTCGAGGCCGCGTTGGCGCCGCTGGCCGCCGAGGGGCAACTGCTGGCGACGGTACGCGCGGTCACGCCGGACGGCGAGGTGCCTGCGGCGGGTGAGCCGTACGTGATGGCGGTGCACGGTTCGGACCGGATGGGCATCGTCGCGGCGATGACCCGGGTGCTGGTCGACGCCGGCGGAAACGTCACCGACCTGAGTACGCGGTTGGCCGGGTCGCTCTACGTGGTGCTGGCCGAGGTCGAGTTGCCGGCTGGTGTGGCCGACACACTGATCGACCGGTTGCACCGGACGGCTGCCGAGCTGGGCGTTGAGGTCACCCTCCGGCCGGCGGACCCGGATCTGTTGTGAGCGGCGAGGAGAACGGGCCGGACGTCGAGGCGTACGTCGGTCTGGGCGACTGGACACCCGAGTCGCTGGTCGTGCCCGGTGAGGTGCGGCCGGTTGTGTCGGCCCCCCATCCGGTGTTGAGTCGGGCCGCCGAGGGGGTCGATCCGACCGCGAAGGAGACCGTCCAGCTCGCGGCCGACCTGGTGGCGACGATGCGGGTGTCGCCGGGCTGCGTCGGGCTGGCCGCGCCGCAGGTCGGGGTGGGTGCGCGCGTCTTCGCCGTCGATGTGACCGGGCACCCGAAGGCGGTCACGGTGCACGGCACCTTCGTGCTCTGCAACGCCCGGGTGGTCGAGGCGACGCGGTGGAAGCCCGGCCGGGAGGGGTGCATGTCGGTGCCGGACCTGACCGGGGATGTGAAGCGGGCCAGCCGGCTGGTGGTGGAGGGTGACCTGCCGGGCACCGGTGAGCCGGTCCGATTGGTGACCGACGGCTTCGAGGCTCGGGCGTTGCAGCACGAGATTGACCACTGCGCGGGGTTGCTCTTCCTGGATCGGGTGGCCGGTGCGCACGCCGTCTACCAGCGCAAGGTCTACCTCTGATCGGTCGCCGGACGGTCGGCAGTTTTGTCCTGAGTGGAGAGTGGATCGGGTGCCCGCGGGCGGCCCCGGCGCGTCGCGCCGTACTGGCCGGGGGAGCGCGGCTACGGTGGGAGGCATCATGCGTCTGACGGTCGGCCCCCTGCCACCCGCCGTGTACTGGCGGCGTCGCGTCGTCGTACTCGGAGCGGGGCTACTTTTCCTGATTGTCCTGCTCTACTCGTGCACCCAGTCGGGTCGTTCCGGCGAGAAGCCGACAGCGGGGGCGACTTCGACGCCGACCTCCGCCGGCACTCCCGCTCCTGAGGGCCCGGTGCTGACCCCGGAGACCGGGGCTCCGCCGCCGCCCGCGTCCGCCGATCCGGCTGTGACGAGTCCGAGCCCCGCGATCACCAGCAACACACCTCCGCTGGGCGCGGCGGCCGGTTCGGAGGACGACGGCACCTGCACCGACGCGGAGATCAGCGTGGTCTCGTCGGCGAGCCCGACCTCGGTCCAGCGTGGGGCGGTGGTCGAGCTGCAACTCAAGATCAAGAACACGTCGGACCGCACGTGCAGTCGGAACGTCGGCGCCGACCTACAGGAGATCTTCATCAAGTCCGGTGCGGAGAAGATCTGGTCGTCGGACACCTGCGGCAAGGTCCAGGGTTCGGACGTGCAGACGTTCACGCCGAACTTCGAGCGCGCCTACCAGGTGCCGTGGAACGGGCGGGACACCAGCCGGTGCGACGGTGCGCTGGCCGGCGGACCGTTCCCGCCGCTCGGGTCGTACCAGGTGTTCGCCCGGGTGGGCACGAAGCTCAGCTCACCCGTGAAGCTCACCATCACCGGCTGAGCGGGCGTCAGACGTACCGTTCCAGGATGGATGCCTCGGCGAGCCGGGACAGCCCCTCACGGACGCCTCGGGCCCGAGCGTCGCCGACGCCCTCGACGGCCTGCAGGTCCTCCACTGTCGCGCCCAGCAGTCGCTGGAGGCTGCCGAAGTGCACGACCAGGCGGTCGACCACCGCGACCGGCAGCCGGGGCACCTTGGCCAGCAGCCGGAAGCCGCGAGGGCTGACCGCGGCGTCCAGCGCGTCGGAGGCGGCCGGGTAGCCGATCGCCTTGGCCACCGCCACCAGGTCGATCAGCTCGGTGGCGCCGAGCAGGTCCAGCTCGACGAGTGCCTCGTCCAGGGTGCGCGACTTGCGGCCGATCGGGAGGTAGTCCCGGATGACCAGCGTGCGGTCGGCGTCCACGCCGGCCATCAGCTCATCGAGTTGCAGGGCGAGCAGGCGGCCGTCGGTGCCCAGCTCGACCACATAGCCGGCGATCTCGTCGGCGATCCGGCGAACCATCTCCAGGCGCTGCACCACGGCCACCGCGTCCCGTACGGTGACCAGGTCCTCGATCTCCAGTGCGGAGAGCGTGCCGGAGACCTCGTCCAGCCGGAGCTTGTAGCGCTCCAGGGTGGCGAGCGCCTGGTTGGCCCGGGAGAGGATGGCGGCCGAGTCGTCGAGCACGTGCCGTTGGCCGTTGACGTAGAGGCTGATGATCCGCATGGACTGGCTGACCGAGATGACCGGATAGCCGGTCTGCCGGCCCACCCGCTCGGCGGTGCGGTGTCGGGTGCCGGACTCCTCGGTGGGGATGGACGGGTCGGGCATCAGGTGCACGGCGGCCCGGACGATCCTGGTGCCGTCGCTGGAGAGCACGACGGCGCCGTCCATCTTGCACAGCTCCCGGACCCGCGTCGCGGAGAACTCCACGTCCAGCGGGAAACCGCCGGTGCACAGGCCCTCGACGACCTTGTCGTAGCCGAGCACGATGAGCGCGCCCGTGCGGCCACGCAGGATGCGCTCCAGACCGTCGCGCAGGGCGGTGCCCGGAGCCATCAGGGCGAGGTTGGCCCGCAACGGGTCCCCGGCGCTCCCGGCGGCTCCCGCGGTCACGCTCACGCTGATCGGGCGGGCGGGCGAGCCCACGGCGCCGGTGCGGGCCTGGGGCGGCGCGCCGGCTGGCTTGGTGGTTTCGCGGTCGATCGGCACGGGCACAGTCTACGGACTGCCGTGCGGTGGGTGCTGTCGTGGTTACTGTGATGTGTCACGATGCGGCCCTTCCAACCGATTCCCGCTTGCGACGTGCTGTCCGGTATCGCCGTCTCCGTCGGCACGGTGCGTCACTCGGCGGACGCGCGGGCCGCATGGTGCAGTGCCGAACGGACGTCCGTGACCTCGGTCACCCGCATGTGCTCGGGGCCGGCGCCGGTGCTGGCCGGCCCGCAACCGGTCGGCACCAGGGCCACCTTGAACCCCAGCCGGGCCGCTTCGGCCAGCCGACGCGGCACCGCCCCGACCCGGCGCACCTCGCCGGTCAGCCCCACCTCACCGATCGCCACCAGGTGCGGCGCGATGGCGAGGTTGAGCCCGCCGGAGGCGACCGCCAACGCGACCGCCAGGTCGGCGGCCGGCTCCACCACCCGGATCCCGCCCACAGTGGCGGCGAAGACCTCCCGGTCGTGCAGGGTCAGCCGCTCGGTGCGTCGTTGCAGCACCGCGAGCACCATCGCCAGACGCGCCGAGTCGAGGCCGGAGACGGTGCGTCGGGGTGAGCCGGCGACCGTCGCGCCGATCAGGGCCTGGACCTCGGTGACCAGGGCCCGCCGCCCCTCCATGGCCACTGTCACACAGGTGCCCGGGACCGGCTCCGCGTAGCGGGTCAGGAACAGCCCGGACGGGTCGGCCAGGCTGCTGATGCCACCCTCGTGCATCTCGAAGCAGCCGACCTCGTCGGCCGCGCCGAACCGGTTCTTCACGCCGCGCACCAGGCGGAGCGACGAGTGCTTGTCGCCCTCGAAGTGCAGCACGACGTCGACCAGGTGCTCCAGCACCCGGGGCCCGGCCACCTGGCCGTCCTTGGTGACGTGCCCGACCAGCACGGTGGCGATGCCCCGCTCCTTGGCGACCGAGACCAGCGCGGCGGTCACCGCGCGCACCTGGGTCACCCCACCGGGCACGCCCTCGGTGCCGGTGGTCGAGATGGTCTGCACCGAGTCGAGCACCAACAGGCCCGGCTTGACCGCGTCGAGGTGACCGAGCACCGACGCCAGGTCGCTCTCCGCAGCGAGGTAGAGCTGCTCGTGCAGGGTGCCCATCCGTTCGGCGCGCAGGCGCACCTGGCTGACCGACTCTTCGCCACTGACCACCAGTGAGGGGCTGCCGGCACCGACCGCCCAATGCTGCGCCACATCGAGCAGGAGGGTCGACTTGCCGACACCGGGCTCGCCGGCGAGCAGCACCACGGCACCGGGGACCAGGCCGCCGCCGAGCACCCGGTCGAGCTCGCTCACCCCGGTGGGCACGGCGCGGGCCGGAGCGGCGCTGATGGTGGCGATCGGCCGGGCCGGCTCGGTCGGCATCCGGGAGCTGACCACGCGACCGGAGACGGTCGGGCCGGTCACCGTGCTCTCGACCACCGCGCCCCACTCGCCGCACTCCGGGCAGCGCCCCACCCACTTGGGCGGCTGGTGCCCGCAGGCGTCGCACTGGTAGGCCGGACGCGGCTCGCGGGCGGCGGACCGGCCACGGGCGGCGCCGGCGGTGCCGCCGCGCGAAGGGGTCGATCGGGAGGTGGTCACATCAGGACGCTAGCCCTCGCGTACGACGAAAACACCCCGGCGTGGTGGTCACCACGCCGGGGTGTTCGTCGATGTGGGCTCGGGTCACTGGTGGGTGGTGCCACCCTCGTCGCCCTCGTAGCCGCCCTCGCGCTCGATGATCGGCGAGGGGGGTGCGGCCGGAGTGAGCGGCACCGCGATCGGCGCCTGGCCGGTGACCGTGTTGCCGTTGCCGAAGTCGAAGGTCACCAGGACGTTCTGCCCGGAGCGCAGCGCCTCGGTCAGACCGACCAGCCGGAGCTGGGTGGTGGCCTCGGAGTTGAACTGCACGTAGCTCAGCGGGGCCAGCTCGATCCGGGCCGGCGTGCCCGGAGCGGAAGGGCTGGCCGAACCGGACGCCCGCGCCGACTCCGGGGCGGACGGGGTGGCCGAGGACGACCCGGTCTCGGACGGGGTCGCCGACGGGCTGGCCGAGCCGGACCCGGAGGTCGACGGGCTGGCCGAGCCGGAGGGAGACGGGCTCGTGGAGGCGGACTCCGAGGCGGACGGCGACGGGCTCGCCGAGCCGCCGCTGATCACCAGCTCACGGGCGCTCTCGGTGGTGACGGTGACCGTCACCGTCTCCTTCGAGTCGTTGTAGATCACGGCGCTGAGCCCAGCGTCCTGGCCGGCCTTGTAGCCCTCGGTGCCCGGGTAGTCCACGAGCAGGCCACGCACGGAGAAGGAACCGTTGTTGGTGGTGAGGCTGACGCCCTGGACCGACGCCTCCTTGGTGGCGGTCTCGGCGATCTGTCCGGTGCCGCAGCCGGACGTCAGCAGACTGGCCGTCGCAATTCCGGACAGCAACAGGGCCGCACGCCGGGATCCCCTGATCGAGCGCGTCACGTCGGTCCTCCTCGTCACAATCCCCACCCGGGCCGCACGCCGGGCACGGTGGCCATACCCGCGCAGACCGCGCTCCAGGGTAGTTGGGACTGATCGAGGCCCGCACGCGGACCCGGCAATGCCACCTGCCCGGGTGCCGTTCACACCACCCGACCGCTCGCGACCAGCAGGACCACGTCGATGAGGGCCACCAGCATCACCGCCCGGAAGGCCGACACCGGCCGCCGGCCGGCCCGGACCGCCGAGCGCCCGGCGTACCAGCTCAGCGGTGGCACCACGGCGGCCGTGACGACCGCCGCCACCCCGATCGCCGACGGCGGCCCGGGTGGCCCGAGGACCAGGGCCGCGGTCGCCGCGAGGAGCAGGCCGGCCGCCGCGATCCGGCTGCCGGCGGCGCCCAGCCGGTGCGGCAGGCCGCGCACCCCGGTCCGTGCGTCGTCGGCCAGGTCGGGCAGCACGTTGGCGAAGTGCGCCCCGGCCCCCAGGCATGCCGCCGCGACCAGCAGCCAGGCGGGTGGGGTCGGCTGCCCGGGCAGCGCCAGCACCACGAAGGCGGGCAGCGCGCCGAACGAGACGGCGTACGGCAGCACCGAGAACGCGGTGGCCTTGAGCGGCCAGTCGTAGAGCAGCGCCGAGACCAGTGCGACGGTCAACCAGAACGCCGCGGTGGGGTTCGTGGTCAGCGCCAGCAACGGACAGGCCACCGCGGCCACCGCCGCGGCCCAGGCCGTGGTGCGCCGACCGACAGCGCCGGCGGCGACCGGTTTGTCGGTACGCCCCACAGTGGCGTCCCGCTCGGCGTCCAGCGCGTCGTTGGTCCAGCCGACGGCGAGCTGGCTGGCCAGAACGGCGAGCACGACGGACACGATTCCGGTCGGCCGGTGACCCACTCCCCAGGCCAGCAGGCCGGAAACCGCGGTCACCGCTGCGGCCGGTTCCGGATGGCTCGCTCTGACCAGCCCTAACACCCTCGACGACATAAGGGAAGTCTGGTCGTTACCGAGCAGTCGTGCCACGCTCGGTGCCATGCGAGACGTGGCTGCGTCCGCGGCGTCCACCGGCCCCCGGGTGCTGCCGCGTAACGATCCGCGCCAGTACGACGACCTGGCCGGTGAGTGGTGGCGGCCCGATGGCGCGTTCGCGATGCTGCACTGGCTGGCGGAGGCACGCGCGGCGCTGGTGCCGCCGGCCACCCGTCCGGGCGCGCTGCTGGTCGATCTGGGTTGCGGCGCCGGTCTGCTCGCGCCGCACCTGGCCGGCAAGGGTTACCGCCACGTCGGGGTGGATCTGACCCGCTCGGCGCTGGTCCAGGCGGCCGAGCACGGGGTGCGCGTGGTCCAGGGCGACGTCACCGCCGTCCCGCTGCCGAGCGGTTGTGCCGACGTGGTCTCCGCAGGTGAGCTGCTGGAGCATGTGCCGGCCTGGCCGCGTGCGGTGGCCGAGGCGTGCCGTCTGCTGCGTCCGGGCGGTCTGCTGGTGTTGGACACCCTGAACGACACGGCGCTGGCCCGGCTCGTCGCGGTACGGATCGCCGAGCGGCTGCCGACCGTGCCACGCGGCATCCACGATCCACGGTTGTTCGTGGACGCCCGGGCACTGGTGGCCGAGTGTGCCCGGCACGGTGTCGACCTGCGGCTGCGAGGCATCCGTCCGCAGGTCGGGGGCATGCTTGCCTGGTTGCTGCGCCGGGCCCGCGCGTCCCGGACGTCCGGTGCGACGTCCACGGGCCGCGCGCCACGCATCGTGCCGACCCGGTCCACCGCCGTGCTCTATCAGGGCCGGGGGGTCCGCAAAGGATAGTCCGGGCCTGGCGGGGGTATGGGACGCCGAGGAGGAGACGATATGACGGTGCAGGCGCTTGAGGCGGCCCGCCGGTTGGCGCCGCGGTTCGCCGCGCGTGCGGCGGACCACGACCGGGACGGTTCCTTCCCCGTCGAGGACTTCCGTGACCTGCGGGAGGCTGGCCTTTTCGGGTTGATGGTGCCCCGGGCACTGGGCGGCATGGAGGCCAGCTTCGCCGAGTACGCCGCGGTGGCCACTGAGCTTGCCCGAGGCAACGGCGCGACGGCCCTGGTGTTCAACATGCACGCCTCGGTGACCGGTGCCCTGGGCGCGGTCACCGAGGAGTTGGCCGAGGCGTTGGGTGTGCCGGACGAGGCGCTGGTCGCCCGGGACCGGCTGCTCACCGCTGCGGCTCAGGGCTCCTGGTACGCGGTCGCGATGAGCGAGCGTGGCGCCGGTGCCCGGCTGTCCCAGCTGACCACGGCGTACGAGACGACCGACGAGGGTTGGCATCTCAAGGGCAGCAAGACCTTCTGCTCCGGCGCCGGGCATGCCGACGGTTACCTGGTGGCGGCGCGCAGCGCGGCCGACCAGTCGGTGGTCTCGCAGTTCCTGGTGCCGACCGGTGACGGGTTGACAGTGGAGCCGACCTGGGATGCGCTTGGCATGCGCGCCACCTCCTCACACGACCTGCACCTGGACGTGACGGTTCCGGCGGACCGGCTGCTCGGCGGTGTGGAGGGGCTGGCGCTGGTGGTCGCCCAACTGATGCCGCACTGGCTGGTGGCCAGCTACGCGGCGGTGTACGTGGGGGTGGCCCGGGCGGCGATCGACGCGGCGGCCGAGCACCTCAACGCCCGCAACCTGGCCGGTCTGCCGGCGGTGCGGGCCCGACTGGGCCGGGCGGACGCAGCCACGGCGGCCGCCCAGCTGGTGGTCGCCGAGGCGGCCCGTCGGGTGGACGAGGCGCCGGGCGACGAGGAGACCAACCGTTGGGTGTGGCGGGCGAAGCTGCTCGCCGGCACCACGGCCGCCGAGGTGGCGGCGTCGGTGTTGGAGGCGGCGGGCACCTCGGCGACCCGACGTGGTCATCCGTTGGAGCGGCTCTACCGGGATGCCCGCTGCGGCTCGCTGCACCCGGCCACCTCGGATGTCTGCGCCGACTGGCTGGGCATCGCCGCCCTGGGCGGCGACCCGGACCGCGACGGATCGGCACCGCGTTGGTGAGCCGGCCCTGCGGGGCTCGCACGCAAGATCGGCCAGCCGAGGCGGCTGGTGGGACGGCCAGGGGGAGGACAGCATTTGACGAGAGGTGGGGATCGTGTCCGTACCAGTGATCGCGGGGCTCGGGATTGCACAGCCGCCGTCCGCTTCGCAGGACGAGTTGTGGGAGGGCTACTTCTCCCGGCACTTCACCGGCACCACCAGGTCGTTGGCCCAGCGGATCTTCGCGCACTCCGGGGTGACCCGGCGTCAGGCTGCGGTCAACCCGCTGTTGGAGGACGTGTCGGACTGGCCGACCGAGCGCCGGATGCGTCGCTATCAGGTCGAGGCGCTGCCGTTGGGCAAGGAGGCGGTGGGCCGCGCGTTGACCGCAGCCGGGTTGGACGCCGGCGACATCGGGCTGTTCATCGTCTGCTCGTGCACGGGCTACGCCACCCCGGGGCTGGACATCCTGCTCGCCCGGGACCTCGGCATGGCTGCGGACACCCAGCGGATGTTCATCGGCCACATGGGCTGTTACGCGGCGATGCCGGGCCTCGGTGCGGCGAGTGACTTCGTCACCGCGCGAGGACGACCGGCGCTGCTGCTCTGCGCGGAGCTGACCAGCCTGCACATCCAACCGTCGAGTGCCAGGGTGGACACCCAGCAGATCGTCTCCCACGCGCTCTTCTCGGATGCGGCGGTCGCCGCCGTGGTCACGCCGAGCGGCCCGGGGTACGCGTTGCGCGAGGTCACGTCCGTCACCGACACCTCGACAGCGGACCACATGACGTGGGACGTCACCGACGCCGGTTTCCGGATGGGGCTGTCACCGAAGGTGCCGCAGGTGCTGTCGAGGCACGTCCGTGCGCTGGTCGACGATCTGCTGGCCCGGCACGGTCTCACCAGTTCCGAGGTGGACGGCTGGGCGGTGCATCCGGGCGGGCCGCGGATCCTCAACGTGGTGGAGCGTGAGTTGGCGTTGCCGCCGCAGGGTCTGGCGGCGTCCCGGGCGACTCTCGACGAGCACGGCAACTGCTCGTCCCCGACCGTGCTGCTGATCCTGGACCGGCTGGGCCGTGCGACTCCTGCGGCTCGACGTGTCGTCATGTTGGCGTTCGGTCCCGGCCTCACCCTGTACGCCGCTCTGCTCGATCGACAGGACTGATACCTCATCCTCCGGCCGGTACGCTCGCTGGATGGATACGACGGCGGACGACCGACTGCACTCGGCCGTCCTGGTGGGTGCCGCGGTGGCCGTGCTGGCCGTTGGTGGCTGGTGGTGGCAGGCCGCCGCGCCCGCCTCGACGGCCAGGTCGGCTGCTCCTTCGAAGACCGCGCCGTCCACCGGGCCGAGTGTGAGCACGGCGCTGGAACGCGCCCTGGTCACCGGGGTGCCCGGTGAACGGCTGACGATGCGGGTGGACGAGAGCGGTGAGGTCGTCAGCATTCCGGACGGCGTACGGACGGAGATCGACCCGGAGACCGGCAAGATCGTCGACATCGACGGTAATCTCGCTGGGTTCTTCTTCGAGGGCGATCTGCCCTCGTTCCGCGACACCGTGTGGCGGGAGCGGGCGGCACTCGCTCCGGGGCAGAGCGTGGTCCGGCAGGCACCGGGCGACAGTGGGCGTCACCTCCTGCAATACCGGTGCACCAGGCCGGGCGCCATGCTGGTGAGCGTCTCCGGGGCAGGGCTTGCCGGGCCGTCCCAGATCGACTGCGACGGCACGGTCGCCAGCGCCGAGGTGCTGGCGCACGGCAGGCCGTTCCGGGTGTCGCTGTCGGCGACGGGTGAGCGGGAGATCGACGTGCAGGCGCAGCTCGTCCTCCTGCCCGGCTAGGCCGCCAGGCTGCGTCCGGACGCGTCGCGCCGGCCCTCATGTGCTGAGCCGCGACCAGGCCGCTCAGGCGCCGAGCCGCGACCAGGCCGCCCAGGCGCCGAGCCGCGACCAGGCCGCTCAGGCGCCGAGCCGCGACCAGGCCGCTCAGGCGCCGAGCCGCGACCAGGCCGCTCAGGCGGTGAGCCGCGCTCAGGCGCCGAGGGCGGTCAGCTCACCTCGGTAGGTGTCTACCGGCCCCAGGTCGGGCAGCACCAGGGTCACCGTGCCGGCGCGGTCGACCAGCAGGGCGGTGGCGACGCCGGGGCGGGCCGGTTGGCCCAGGAACGAGCGCAGCCCTCCGGCTGGGTCGGCCAGCGCCCGGACCTGCGGCCGGTTGGTCGGTGGAGCTGGCGCCGTCCGGCCGCCGCTGACGGTCACCACGGAGACCCCGGCGGGCGCAGCTGTCAGGGCGTCGGCGACGCGGTCCGGGCAGGGGCAGCCGTCCAGCAGGATGATCATGGCGGGCAGCAGGCCGCGCAGTGGCACCGGCGCCTGGCCCGCGTCGACCAGGTCCAGTGCGGGCAGTGCCCGCCCGGCGAGGGTCGCGGGTGGCGAGTAGGGCGCCGGGGTCGGCCGGTCGCTGCGGCTGGCGCGTGGCCAGGTGACCGCGACCAGGCCGGTCAGCGTGGTGAGGACGGCCACCAGCAGGACCAGCAGCGGTAGGCCCAGAGCGCGGCTGCGGGGCAGGCCGGTGGCCCTACGGAGCTCACGGCGGATCTGGGCGGCCTCGGCGGCGAGCGCGGAGGCGTCGTCGGGAACCACGACACGGCCCCACTCGGGCGGCAGGCCGGGCAGGCCGTCGGTCGGCCCGTGGCCCTCTGCGTCCGGCTTGCCCATCGGACCTCCTGGAAGCGTCTCGAGAGCGGAGTGCGGCTCGGTCTCCAGGGTCGCGCACCAGGGGCTCCTCCCGCTACACCTGGGCGCAGTCCCGCTGGCCGGGCTACCATGGGAGGAGCGCGTAGCCCTTGATCTCGACGTTCCGTTCACCCGTACCGGGCAGTCATTCGTTCGTTACGGAGCGTGTTCGAACCATTGGTTTGACCGCCTGTCAAGCTGAAGCAAGACCTCTCACAGGGCCCCTGAGCTGCGCCAATGGTCAGGACATCGGAGAGACATCAGTGCCTGACCGTGTTACCCTAGACACAGCGAAAGGGGTTTCGAACCTATGGTTTTCAGTGTCGGCGAGACCGTTGTTTACCCCCACCACGGGGCCGCACTCATCGAGGCAATCGAGACTCGGATCATCAAGGGCGAGCCTAAGAAATACCTCGTCCTGAGGGTCGCGCAGGGTGACCTGACGGTCCGGGTGCCCGCCGAGAATGCCGAGATCGTGGGTGTGCGCGAGGTGGTCGGCGAAGAAGGCCTGGGCAAGGTCTTCGACGTTCTCCGGGCTCCGCACACCGAGGAGCCGACCAACTGGTCGCGGCGTTACAAGGCCAACCTGGAAAAGCTGGCCTCCGGCAACCCGCTGAAGGTCGCCGAGGTCGTTCGCGACCTGTGGCGCCGGGAGCGGGAGCGGGGCCTTTCCGCTGGTGAGAAGCGGATGCTGGCCAAGGCCCGCGACATTCTCGTCGGTGAGGTCGCGCTGGCTGAGAAGAGCACCAAGGACGAGGCGGAGACGCTGCTCGACAAGGTCCTCACCGAGGCCTAGTCCGCACAGCATCGTCGTACCCACTTCGTAGCAAAGCAACCACCGAGGACCGTGACGTGACCGCGCAGCTCAATCCGCGCGGTGACGTCGCGGTCCTCGTGCCTGCGGCGGGTGCGGGCGTACGTCTCGGCCCCGGCCGACCCAAGGCGCTGCGCCTGCTCGGCGGCGAGCCGCTCCTCGTGCACGCCGTGCGACGGCTGGCCGCCGCACCGTCGGTGCACACGATCGTGGTGGCCGCGCCGGTCGCCGAGGTGGCGGCCGTCCGTGAGCTGCTGGCCCCGGTCGCGCCGGTGATCGTGGTGGCCGGCGGCGCGGAG
Source organism: Micromonospora sp. MGP-C2 (assembly GCF_057766525.1). Classification (NCBI taxonomy): domain Bacteria; kingdom Bacillati; phylum Actinomycetota; class Actinomycetes; order Micromonosporales; family Micromonosporaceae; genus Micromonospora; species Micromonospora sp. MGP-C2. The sequence continues at coordinate 3,869,139 of NZ_JBYMEN010000002.1, read as the reverse complement.
CGACAGGCGTCGGTGGCCGCCGCGCTGGCCGCGGTGCCCGCTGGCCCGACGATCATCCTGGTGCACGACGCCGCCCGCGCGCTCACGCCGCCCGAGCTGGTCGAATCCGTCGCCGCGGCAGTCCGTGGCGGGCGTGACGCGGTGATCCCGGTCCTGCCGGTCGTCGACACGATCAAGGAGGTCGGCGCCGGCGAGGTGGTGCTCGGCACCGTCGACCGTTCCGCCCTGCGTGCGGTGCAGACCCCGCAGGGTTTCCGCCGGGCGGTGCTCAGCGCCGCGCACGCCGCAGCCGGTGACTCCCTCACCGACGACGCCGGTCTCGTCGAGAAGCAGGGCGTGACGGTGACCTGCGTGCCGGGCTCGGAGTACGCAGTGAAAATCACCCGACCGTTCGACCTGGCTCTGGCAGAGCATCTGCTTGCCGCCGGCGGTTGACGCGTACGCTCTGATCATGATCGTTCCCCGGGTGGCCATCGGCATCGACGTGCACGCGTTCGAGCCGGGCCGGCCCTGCTGGGTGGCCGGGCTGCTCTGGCCCGACCAGGACGGTCTCGCCGGGCACTCGGACGCCGACGTGGTCGCGCACGCCGCCTGCAACGCGCTGCTCTCCGCCGCCGGCCTCGGTGATCTCGGCGCCGTCTTCGGGGTGGGTCAACCGGAGTGGGCCGGCGCGTCCGGTGTGGCGCTGCTGACCGAAACGGCCCGCCGGGTGCGGGCCGCCGGCCTGGAGATCGGCAACGTGTCCGTGCAGGTCATCGGCAACCGCCCCAAGATCGGCAAGCGTCGTGCGGAGGCGCAGGAGGTGCTCTCCTCCGCCGTCGGCGCCCCGGTCACGCTGTCCGCCGCGACCACCGACGGGCTCGGTTTCACCGGCCGCGAGGAAGGGCTCACCGGCATCGCGGTGGCTCTGGTGTACGACGCGCCGGCCGCCTAAGCTCGCCGCGATGTCCAGCGACCCCGCTCCCGACCAGTCCGCCGCCGACGGCTACGTCCAGCGCGCCCAACTCCTCGCCGAGCTCGGCCGCCACGACGAGGCGGCCGGCGAACTGACCTACGGGCTGGCCCTCCAGCCGGACGACGTGGATGCCCTCACCATGCTGGCCAGGGTGCACCTGGCCGCCGACCGTCCGGCCGAGGCGCTCACCGCCGCGGACACGGCCGTGGCCGCCGCACCGGAGGCCCTCCCGCCGCTGGTCGCCCGGGGCATGGCCCTGGCCGATCTGGAGCGCTACGCCGAGTCGGCTGCCACCGCAGACCGGATCCTCGCCCTCGGCCCGGCCGACGCGTACGCCCAGCGCAGCGCGGCGGCGATCCTGGCCGGTGCCCGCAACGGCCAGCCGGCGCTGAACTCGGCCTGGCGCGGGGTCGAGCTTGCCCCGGAGGAGCCGCAGGCCCATCTGGTGCTCAGCCTGGTCGCCGCCCGGCTGGACCTGTTCGACCTGGCCGAGCGGGCCTACCGGGAGGCGTTGCGGCTCGACCCGCGCCTCGCCGAGGCCGGGCACGAGGTCGGTGTCATGCGTCTGGAGCAGCGCCGCTGGTCGGAGGCGTTGGCGCACGTGGCGGACGCGGTGTCGATCAGCCCGAGCCGAGTCGACTCGCCGCGAACCCTCGCGTCCGGCCTGCACCGCCTGGTGCTCTACGGGGCAGGGTGGTCGCTGGTGGCGGCGGTGCTGGTCGCGGTCGCGGCGTCGGCGAGCGACGGATTCTCCCGCATGCTGGCGGTGCTCGCCGCGCTCACCGGCGGGATCGTCGTCTGGCAGCTCGCCGCCCGGTTGCCCGGGCTGGCCCGGACCGTCCTGCCCGCCATGCTGCGCTCGGACCGCGCGATGGCCCTGGCGGTCTACGCCGCGGCCGCCGCGCCGGTGCTGCTGCTGGTGTACGCGGTGATCGGCTCGCCATGGCCGCTGGTGCTGGCCATCGCCGCCACGGCGATCGCCGAGTTCGCCGTATTCACCCGTACCGCGATCCGCTAGCCGCGCCGCGCCCAGGTCCAGGCGTATCCCTCGTCCTCGCAGCCGGTGGCGGCGTCGCAGAGATCCAGGGGGCGGAACGTGTCGACCATGACGGCCAGCTCGTCGAAGTAGTCCGCACCGATGGAACGCTCGGCGGCACCCGGCTGGGGGCCGTGGGTGAACCCGGACGGGTGTAGGGAGATGGAGCCCTGCTCGATGCCGGAACCGCGCCGGGCCTCGTAGTTGCCGCCCGTGTAGAAGAGCATCTCGTCAGAGTCGACGTTGTGGTGGTTGTACGGCACCGGGATCGCGTCCGGGTGGTAGTCGACCTTGCGGGGCACGAACGAGCAGATGACGAAGTTGGGGCCCTGGAAGGTCTGGTGCACCGGCGGGGGCTGGTGGATGCGCCCGGTGATCGGCTCGAAGTCGTGGATGGAGAACGCCCACGGGTAGAGGTGCCCATCCCAGCCGACCACGTCGAACGGGTGGTTCGCGTAGACGTAGCGGGTCCAACCACGGCGGTGGCGGACCAGCACCTCGACCTCCTCACCATCGACGAGCAGCGGCGAGTCGGGGCCGCGGACGTCGCGCTCGCAGTACGGCGAGTGCTCCAGGAACTGGCCGCGGACGGAGAGGTAGCGCTTGGGCGGGCCGATGTGCCCGGACGCCTCGACGGTGAGCAGGCGGACGGGCTGGTCACCGGTGGGCACCAGCCGGTGGATGGTCGAGGTGGGGATGATGACGTAGTCACCGGCCACGGCGTCCAGCACCCCGAACGGGGACTCGACCCGCAGGGTGCCCGACTCCACGTAGAGGCAGTGGTCACCGGTGGCGTCGCGGAACAGCGGTGAGGGCCGGTCGGCGAGCACGTAGCCGATCCGTACGTCGTCGTTGGCGAGCAGGTACTGCCGGCCGAGGACGGGGTCGGAGCCGCCGGTGTCCAGTTTGTGGGTGCGCAGGTGGCGGGGCTTGAGCGGCAGGTTCGGTGCCCTGGTGAAGGCGGGCGGGGCGAACTCGTCGGCGGCCAGGATCGCGGTGGGCGCGTGCCGGTGGTAGAGCAGGGACGAGTCGGAGGAGAAGCCCTCCTGGCCCATCAGCTCCTCGGCGTAGAGGGTGCCGTCGGGCTGGCGGAACTGGGTGTGGCGCTTGCGCGGCACATCGCCGACGCTGCGGTAATACGGCATCTCGCCTCCCGATATGTTCCGTTCACCGATCAACCGCGTCCGATAATCGGACGCTGTTGTCCGTTCCTCGTAGCGTCCCGTACATTCTTGTTCCGTGTCAACGCAGGTGCCCGCACTCCTCGAAGGCCTGGTGGACGACGCCGCCGTCTTCCCCCCGGGCAGCGCCACGCTGCCCGACGCGCTGACCGCCCACCGCCGGCACCGCGCAGCCTGGTACGCCGACCTGGTCGGCCCGCTGCTGATCCCCGCCTCGACAGTCTCGGCGGGCGGGCTGACTGGCCTGGTCGACCCGGGTGAGGGCCTGGTGATCGGGCTGATCGGTGACACCGGGATCGGGAACCTGCCGTACGCGCTCTCGTTTCTCGCCCCGGACGGCGTCACCACCCGCCAGGTCGAGGTGGCTGTCGCCAAGCGCGGCGAGGACCCGCTGCCCGGCATCGCCGAGCTGCTGCGCCTGACCGGTGCGCTGCCGGACGTCGAGGCCGTCTACGCCGAGCTGCCGCTGACCTTCGGGCTGATGGGCGCGCTGGACGCACTCGCCGCGGCCCGGAACGACGGGGTGCCCGTCGCGGCCAAGTTCCGCACCGGTGGCCTGGCCGCCGAACTCTTTCCCACGCCAGCCGAGCTGGCCGCCGTGATCTGCGCCTGCCGCGACCGGGGCCTGCCCTTCAAGCTCACCGCCGGGCTGCACCAGGCGGTCCGGCACCTGGATTCGGAGACCGGGTTCACCCACCACGGCTACGCCAACGTGCTGGCCGCCACCCTGGCCGCCGCCGAGGGCGACGGTGTGGAGGCGGTCGCCGAGTTGCTGACCGTGGTCGACCCGCGCCCACTGGTGGAGCGGGCGACGACACGACTAGACCTACCGCGCCCACTGTGGGTGGGCTTCGGCTCGTGCAGCATCCTGGAACCACTGACCGATCTGATCCGGCTGGGGCTGGTGAACGGGGGCTACGACGCATGACCTGGGTGATCGGCGCTGACGGATCGCCGTACGGGGTGACGAACCTGCCGTACGGGGTGTTCCGGTCCGACGAGGGTCAGCCGCGCATCGGCGTACGGATCGGGTCCTGGGTGTTCGACCTGGCCGCCGCGGAGGCAGCCGACCTGGTGCTGGCCGCCGGTGCGCTGTGCCGGCCCACCCTCAACGAGTTCATGGCGCTGGGCCGTCCGCAGTGGACGGCGGTGCGGCAGCGCATCACCGAGCTGCTGACCGACCCGGCGCACCGACCCGCGGTGGAGCCGCTGCTGGTGCCCCTCGACGACGTGGAGATGCTGCTCCCGATCGAGGTGGCCGACTACGTCGACTTCTACTCGTCCGAGCACCACGCGTCGAACGTCGGGCAGATCTTCCGCCCCGGCCAGCCGCCGCTGCTGCCGAACTGGAAGCACCTGCCGATCGGCTACCACGGGCGGGCCGGCACCGTGGTCGTCTCCGGCACGCCGGTGATCCGACCGACCGGGCAGCGCGCCTCCGCCGAGGGCCCGGTCACGGGCCCGTCCGTACGCCTCGACATCGAGGCCGAGGTCGGCTTCGTGGTGGGCGTGCCCAGCCCGTTGGGGCGTCGGGTATCGGTCGACGACTTCGCCGACCACGTCTTCGGGGTGGTGCTGGTCAACGACTGGTCGGCCCGGGACATCCAGGCCTGGGAGTACCAGCCGCTCGGGCCGTTCCTCGGCAAGTCGTTCGCCACCTCGGTCTCGGCCTGGGTGACGCCGCTGGACGCGCTCGGCGACGCGTTCGTGCCCGCCCCCGACCAGGACCCGCCGGTGGTCGACTACCTGCGTGACGTGCCGCACCTGGGCCTGGACCTCCGACTGGCGGTCGAGTGGAACGGCGAGCAGGTCAGCGAGCCGCCGTTCGCCACCATGTACTGGACGCCGGCTCAGCAGTTGGCGCACCTCACCGTCAACGGCGCGTCACTGCGCACCGGCGACCTGTACGCCTCGGGCACCGTCTCCGGCCCGGACCGATCGCAGGTCGGCTCGTTCCTGGAACTGACCTGGGGTGGGGCGGAGCCGGTGAAGGTGGGCGACGAGAGCCGCACCTTCCTCGCCGACGGCGACACGGTGACCATCACCGCCACCGCGCCCGGCCCGGACGGCACCACCATCGCCCTCGGCGAGGTCAGCGGCACCATTCGTCCGGCCAACTGAACGGTCGCATTCCATCCGTCTCGTGCACGGGACCGGTCATCGCACAGCCCGTGCGATAACCGGCCCCGGTTGACCCGTTGATCGTCCGGATCCCGTTGCCTCGCCGCGCGATCCGGGCCGGGCTCCGCCCGGCTCTCAGCGGTGGGGCTTCCATTGCACACGGAGGTAACGACGATGCACGATCTTACGGGCGCGATCTGGCGTACCAGCAGCCGTTCGAACGACCAGGGGCTCTGCGTGGAGGTCGCCGACAACCTGGTTGACGTCCACGGTCTGGTCGCGGTCCGCGACTCCAAGGACCAGGCCGGCCCCACGCTCGCGGTCAGCCCGCCGGGGTGGACAGCCTTCATCGGAGCGATCCGGGCCGGTCGATTCGAGCACTGACCGGAGCATCGGCACCGGTCGACGACGTCCGGTGCCGAGCAACGGTCCAAACGGACAGCGTGGCCTCCGGGTGGTGGAAATTCCGTCCCGGGGGCCCCGTCCGGCCCTCACGCCGCGTACCGTCGGGGACACGGGAGGGTGGCATGTCGACGGTCGCGGTTACCGGGTTCATCGAGGCGCACGCTGTCGATGTCTGGCGTCTGCTGACCGACCTGCCCGGCCGTGCGGCCCGGCTGACCGCCGCCGGCCCGATCGAGATCCTCACCCCGGGGCCGTTCGGCCCGGGCACCGCCTGGCGTGAGGAGCGCGCCCAGCCGGGCGGCGGCACGCTGAGCGAGGAGTTCCTGGTGGTGGAGGCAGTCGCTCCCCATCGGCTGGTGCTCTGTTCCTCGGGCGCCGGCGTGGATTACCGCATCACCTGGAGCCTGCGTCCGGTCCGTCGTCGCCGCCGGGGTTGCACGGCGATCACCGTCAGCCAGGAGGCGGCGCCGACCGACCCGTACGGTCGGGTGGTGGCGCTGCTGCTCGGCGGTCTCGCCGCGCGGGCGGTCGAGGTGGCGTTGCGGCGTGATCTCGCCGACCTGACCGTCGCGGCCGGCGTCCTCGGCTCGGTCGAAGCCGCCTGAGCGCCGACCCGTCAGATCCGCCCTCCGCGCGACCGTCGTCGCCGTGACCTGAGCGGGGTGCGGCCGGTTCCGCTGGGTAGGGTGCCGGTCGGAGGTGCGGCATGGGGTTCCCGAGGGGTCGACGACGGCTCGTGATGGCGGTCGCGGCGCTGCTCGCGATCGCAGCTGTCGCGGTCATCGTCCACCGGGTGCTCGCACCGGCGGAGGTGAGCACGCTGGCGCGGGGTGACTACCCGCCCCCGGCCCGACCGGCTGCCGGAGTGATCGGTCGGTTGCCGGTCGCCCCGTTGATCGTGGACGGGCGACTGCGGGTGTACGCCGCACACCGTCAGGTCTACGCCGACCGGCCGGTCGACGGGCGGTACCGGACCAGCCCGTACTGGTCGTACCGGCGCTGGCCCGCCGAGCTGACCGGGATCGTCGCCAGCGGCAGCACGGTGGTCAGCCGCTGGTCCGACGGCCAACTCGTCGCCCTCGACGCGCGGACCGGCGGGGTGCTCTGGAAGGCCGACGGTCCGAAGCCGGCCGCAGGCACGGCGGTGGTGCGACGTACCTGGGCGGCCCCCGTGTGGGACCCGCGCGGGCTCCAGCTCGCCGACCTTCCGGGCGGTCGGACGGTGCTGCTGGTCAGCGGGGACGCCCAGGCGCGCGGGGTCGAGTTGAGCGACGGCCGGGAGCTGTGGCGGGTCGACCTGCCGGGCAGGTGCCGCAGCGACGTCGGCACCAGCTCCTCGGGACAGCTGATCGGCCTGGACACCTGCGCCGGACCGGCCACGATCGAGTTCCGGGACGCCGCGACCGGCGTGGTGCGCGAGCGCTGGCGACCGCCGGGTGGCCCGGACGAGTTGGTGGTGACTCCCCTCGGCTGCCGCACCGGCCAGTCGGACTGCCTGGCCCTGCGGACCTCCGGTCCGGGTGACGAGGGCGGCCGGGGTTGGTTGCTCGGTGCTGGTGTGCCGGTCGCCGCCCCGGCGCTGGATCCGGCCGGCGCGGTGCTGGTCGGTGACCAGGCCGTTGTCGTGCTCGACGGGGTCGCGGTGGGCCGGTCGGCGACCACCGGCACGGAGCTGTGGCGGTCCGAGGGCCTGGGTGCGGCCCGGGTGCTGGCCGCGCAGCCTGGCCGGGTGCACCTGCTGACCGAGGCGAACGACCTGGTGACGCTGGATCCGGCGACGGGTACGCAGTTGTCCCGCTTCCTGCTCAACGTCGGCTCGGACGGGACCGGCTGGGCCCCCGGGGCGGTGGCGGCGGCGGACGGTTACGTCGCTGTCGAACGACTCCGCAAGCCGGTCGACCCGGACGGTGACGACCAGCGCTACTACTACACCGGCGAAGCGGTGATCCTGGCTGCCACCTGATCGTGGCGTCTTCGGCACCTGAACCCTCGACCAGCCCATACCCTTTGTCCAGAAAGGGTAGGTTTTTCATGGTTCAGGTTTCCGGGAAAGGGGTCGGCGCATGGGTCGGACAGCAGCCAGCTACCTCGCGGGCGGCGCGCTCGCCGCAACCGCGAGCCTCGTGCTGGCGGTCCCGCCGGTGCTGAGCGCCGACCCCGCGTCGGCGCGCGGGATCAGCGCCGTCCGGGCCGAGCCAGTCGGCGGACACCGGCGTCACCTTCGAGATCCTGCCGGCGACACCGACACCGACCCAGCCTCCACCCACTCCCACGCCCGACCCTCCTCAACCCACGCCCAGCCACGGTGGTCAGTTGCCGGTCACCGGCCCGGGCGGGTCGACACTGTTGCTCGTCGGGCTGGGCGGGGGTCTGCTCCTCGTCGGTTGGCTCGCTGTCCGCCGGAGGCGGCCGGTCTGACCTGAGCCTCCCCGGCCAGGCCCGTGCGGCCTCCGGCCGGCGGCCTGTGCCCTCAGGCCGGCGGCCCGTGCGGTCGCTGGCGTGCTGTCAGCCGCCGGCGCGGATCCGCTCCCCCGGCCGGCCGGCTGACGGCCGACCGGATCGCCGGGATCGGCGGGCCAGCACTGCGAGACCGGTGACCAACAGCAGGCCCGCGACGGCCGCCCCCACGGCCCAGCCGGACACGATCCGGCTGACGACGCTGCCCCGTTCTCCGACCTGACCCGCACCGGGGAACTGGATCTGTGCGGTGACGTTCCGCTTCACCAGCCCGCTCTCCAGGTTCACCTCCGCTTTCCAGGGGCCGTTCGGCAACTCGACCGGGAATCGGGCGACGACCTGCCCGGCGCTACCCGGTGCCAGCGTGACGCCCTGCCCGATCGGGAAGGGGCCGGCCCGGCTGCCGGCTGGACCGTCGGTCAGGGAGACCGTGCCGGTCAGATCGAGGGCGCGGCCGCCGGTGTTGCGGACCTGGACGGTCACCGACGGGTCACCCTCCGGGCCGCGGGCGGGACGTACCTCACCGATCGAAAAGTCGGAGACCGGTTCGCCGCCGGGCCCGATGTCGAGGTACATCCGGACGCCGACCCGGTGGACCTGTGTCACCTCACCGCTGGCCCGGGGTGCCGAAGCGGTGGACGCCCAGATCACCCCGTACCTCTCGCCCTTCGAGGCGGTCTGCGGCACCGTGACGGTCGCCCGGACCCGGGCCTCGCCCCACGGTTGCAGTTCCACCGCGCGCTGGTCGAGGGTGACCCAGGAGGTCAGCTCGTTCTCGGCACGACCCTCGCCGAAGCGGAACGCCGAGGCTTCCAGGGTCGCGGCTGCCGGATACACGTCGACGCGACGGGTCTCGTCGGTGCGGTTGACGATCAACAGTTGCCGATTGATGGTGGTGCCCGGCGGTAGGTGGTCGACGACGTAGCGCAGCGCCCGAGGATCGGTGCGGCGGTCGGCCGGGGCTTCCAACAGCCGGATCCCGATGGCCCCGTCGTCCGACCCCGCGTCCGGTTCGACCGCGCCGGCCCGGGTCGACAGACCCGGACCGGCGAGGCAGAACAGAGCGAGCGCGACCGCGATGGTCGACCGCCCCCGGGGGCTACGCCACCGAATGCGTCACCGTGCCGGTGTAGACGCCCGCGATGCTGTCCAGCGGGACGTTGACCACCAGGGTGGGGTTCCAGCTGGCGGTGTTGCCGCCGGTGCCGCCGGAGTGGGTGAACGCGGTGAGCGGGGTGACGCTGGACAGCGGATCGGCGTCGCCGGCGGCCGCCTGTCCCGGCGTGAGGGTGCCGTCGCCGGTGGACGCCGTCGACGGGCCGGACCAGTAGTTGATCTCTTCCGGAAGGATCGTCTCGGGCGGTGAGGCGCCGCCGGTCTGGAAGACCGTCGCCGTCACCGAGGCCACCCAGGACGCGTTGGTGGCACCCCGGGAGTCGGTGACGGTCACCGTGCCGAGCTGGCCGGTGATGGTGCCGCCGGGCGCCGTCACCGAGGTCGGCGGCGGCCGGCGCGTCGATGTCGAGGGTGCCGACGAGCACCTCGAAGGTGGTGGTCGTGGTGTCGGTCGGCGCGGCAGCGGCCGGTGCGGCGAGGACTCCCACCATCGTGGCGGCGGCCGCCCCGGCGAGACAGATCTTGGCAGTACGCACTGTTCGTTACCCCGTTTTCTCGAAGTGAGCCGGTGTGCGTCCTCGCACAACCGGCTACTTCGGAAGATAGGGGTAAGAACACCCCAAACAGGACAAACGCCCCTTATGTCACTGGTTGGTCACACCAGGTCGACGCTCAGGTCAGCGCCGCCTCGGCGGCGGCCAGGAACGCGTCGTTCTCGGCCGGGGTGCCGATGGTGACCCGGACGCCGTCCCCGGCGAACGGCCGGACGATCACGCCACGCGCCTCGCACGCCTTGCCGAACGCCACCGCGCGGTCGGCCAGCGGGAGCCAGACGAAGTTGGCCTGACTCGTCGGCAGGTCCGGCACGAACTTGCGGACAGCCTCGGTGACCCGGTCCCGCTCGGCGACGACCAGGGCGCAGCGGCGCTCCATCTCGGCCGCCTGGGTCAGCGCCGCGAGCGCACCGGCCTGGGCCGCCGTGCTGCTGGAGAACGGCGTCGCCACCTTGCGGATCGCGGCGGCCACCACCGGCTGGGCGACCAACCAGCCCATTCGCAGCCCGGCGAGCCCCCATGCCTTCGACAGCGTGCGCAGCACCGCCACGTTGGGCCGGTCCAGGTAGTCGAGCCCGTCCGGCACCTCCGGGTCGGTGACGAACTCCCGGTACGCCTCGTCGATCACCACCAGCACGTCGTCCGGCACCGCGTCGAGGAACCGGTCCAACTCGGCTCGGCGCAACGCCGTACCCGTGGGGTTGTTCGGGTTGCAGACGAAAATCACCCGGGTCCGGTCGGTCACCGCCGCGGCCATCGCCGCCAGGTCGTGCCCGTGCCCGGCGTCGTTGGGCACCCGCACGCTGGTCGCGCCGCTGGTCGCCACGATGATCGGGTACGCCTCGAACGACCGCCACGAGTAGAGCACCTCGTCGCCGGGCAGGCAGGTGGCCCGGACCAGGTGCTCGGCCAGCGCCACCGAACCGCAGCCGGTGGCGATCCGGTCGGCGTCCACGCCGTACCGCTGGGCGAGCGCGTCACGCAGCGCGACCACGCCCATGTCCGGGTAGCGGTGCGAGGTGGTGATCGCCTCGGTGACCGCCTCCACCACGCCGGGCAGCGGCCCGTAGGGAACCTCGTTGCTGGCCAGCTTGATGGCCTCCGGCAGGCCCAACTCCCGAGCCAGGTCGGCAGGGCTGCGCCCCGGCACGTAGTTGGGCAACGCGTCCAGGTCGGCGCGGGTCAGCCGCAGCGCCGGCTGGTGACGTCCGGAGTCGGTCATGGGGTGTCTCCCGGGGGCTGGTCGCGGTCGTTCGAGGGGGCGGAAGCGGGGCGGTAGGGGACTTCGACGACCACCGTCTGCGCGCGCTTGTCGTGCAGCGCCTGGCGCAGGGGGTGGTCCCAGAGGGGGGACAGGGAATCGACGAATTGCAGCACCAGGCCGATCCCGGCGCAGTACCAGAGCAGCGTCGGCAGGCCCAGCGTGCTCCACCGGCTCAGCGCCCGGCCGAAGCCCAACGGCTGGTCAGCGGCCATCGGCACCGCCCGGATCCGCATCACCCGCTTGCCGACGGTCTGCCCACCGGCGGCCATGGCGGGCACCTCGAACGCCAGCCACAGCGCGGTGGCGATCAGCAGGATCACCACGAGGAGCGACCCTGCCTGCTCGCCGGGAACGGGCAGTCCCTCGGCGGAGGTGTCGCCGCGCGCGGCGCGCCGGAACAACTCCTGCCAGTACGGTGCCCACTCCTGTGCCCAGCGCCAGACGAACCAGCCGTTGACCACCACGTTCAGTGCGAGGAGAAGCGCGAGGTCGATCAGCCGCGCGGTGAGCCGGCGGCCGTAACCGGCCAGCCTGAGGCCGTGCGGCCGAGGCTCGGGCGGTCGTATCACCCAGCCGGGGTGACCAGCCGGAGGCGCCCAGCCGGGTTGACCGGCCGGAGGCGTCCCGGCGGACTGGTCACCCGGAGGGGCCCAGCCGGGAGGGCCGCCCTGCGGACCCCAACCGGGCGCGCCGGCCTGCGGCCCCCAGCCCGGGCCGTGACCCGGCGTCGGGCCGTACCCCGGTTGTGGTCCGGGTTGTGGGCCCTGGTGTGGCGGCCAGCCCGGTGCGACGGGCCCCGGGGAGGTCGGACCGGAGGTTGGGGGCGTGGGCGGCTCGGGCGGCGTGACCGGCTCGGGCGGCGGTGGGCCGTCCGGCGGGGTGGCGTCAACGGGAATGGGCGCGCCGAGCCAACCCTCGCCGTCCCAGTAGCGCCGGGTCTCGGTGTCGGCGGGGTCGACGTACCAGCCGGGTTGCACACTCACGAGGACACCTTAACGACGACCGTTTCGGCGAACTTGTCGTGGAGGCACTGCTGCCACGGCTTGTCCCAGAGCTGCCAGAACCCATCGAGGTAGCTGCTCCCGGGGACCAGCGAGCCTGCGAGGTACTGCACCACCCACCGTCGCCCGGCCATTCCCCGGTTGAGCGTGCGGGTCGGGTCGAGCGGCACGACACGCAGCTTCATGACCTTCTTGCCGAGGGTCTGACCGCGGCGCTTGAGGTATTCCACGTGGTAGAGCCAGTAGAGCCCGAGCATCACCACGATGAGCCCGAACTGGAGCAGGATCATCGGCAGGAAGAAGTCCACGAGGAAGACGGCCGGGTCGGGTTCCACGAAGGTCCCGTCCGGGTTGGTCCGGGTCATCTCGCTGAACATCCGCAGCCACAGGATGACGAAGAACGGGCTGAACAACGCCAGCGACACGGCGGTCGCCAGCGCCGTGTCGATCAGCCAGGCCAGCAGCCGGTCGGCGAAGCTGGCCAGCGGCTGACCGCCCGGGCTCAGCGGCGGGGGCAGCGGGCCGGGTGGTCCGGCGTGCCACTGCGGCGGGGCGTACCCGGGTGGAGCGTACTGCGGCGGCGCGGCGTACCCCTGCGGGTGTGGTCCGGGCGGCGGCGCGACGGCGCCGGCGGCGGGCTGAGGCCCACCGACCGGCGGCGTCGGGTACGACGGAGGCTGCGTCACGCTCGCAAGTGTTACAGGTTGCCGCGGGCTTCCTGCTCCCGCTCGATCGCCTGGAAGAGCGCCTTGAAGTTGCCCTTGCCGAAGCCCAGCGAGCCGTGCCGCTCGATCAGCTCGAAGAAGACCGTCGGGCGGTCCTGCACCGGCTTCGTGAAGATCTGGAGGAGGTAGCCGTCCTCGTCCCGGTCGACCAGGATCTTGCGAGCCTTCAGCTCCTCGATCGGCACCCGCACGTTGCCGATGCGGGCGCGCAGCTCCGGGTCCTCGTAGTACGAGTCCGGGGTGTCCAGGAACTCCACACCGGCGGCCCGCATCGCGTCGACGCTGGCCAGGATGTCGTTGGTGGCGACGGCGATGTGCTGGGCGCCAGGCCCCTGGTAGAACTCCAGGTACTCGTCGATCTGCGACTTCTTGCGGGCGATCGCCGGCTCGTTGAGCGGGAACTTCACCTTGCGGGTGCCGTTCGCCACGACCTTGCTCATCAGCGCCGAGTAGTCGGTGGCGATGTCGTCGCCGATGAACTCCGCCATGTTGGAGAAGCCCATCACCCGCTTGTAGAACTCGACCCACTCGTCCATCCGGCCCAGCTCCACGTTGCCGACCACGTGGTCGACGGCCTGGAAGAAGCGCTTCGGCTGGATGCCCGCGTCGATCATCGGCTGCCGGTTCACGATCGGGCCACGGGCCACGAAGCCGGGCAGGAACGGGCCGGTGTAGCGGGACCGGTCGACCAGGGTGTGCCGGGTGTCGCCGTACGCGGCGATGGCGGCCATCCGGACCGTGCCGTGCTCGTCGGTCACCTCGTGCGGCTCGACGACGCTGGTGGCGCCCTGCGCGACGGCGTGCGCGTACGCGGTGTCCACGTCCGGCACCTCCAGCGCGATGTCGCTCACCCCGTCGCTGTGCCGGGCCACGTGCTCGGAGCCGTCGGCGTCCGGGCGCACCGCGCCGGTCAGCACGAACCGGGCCGAGCCGCTGGTCAGCACGTACTGGGCGTGGTCCCGGTAGCCCTGCTCGGGGCCTCGGTACGCCACGCAGGTCATGCCGAACGCGGTGGAGTAGTAGTGGGCGGCCTGCTTGGCGTTGCCGACCAGGAAGTGCACGTGGTCGAGGCCCCGGACCGGGAACGGGTCGTGGCTGATGTCGTGATCGACTGCGCCGACGAGCCGGTCGACGTCGACGTCCTCGGTCGACTGGGGTCGGTCGATCGCCTGGGTCATGGTGGGCTCCCTCGCGTACCGGCCGGCCTTGTGGGCCGCCGTGGTCGGTTCTTGTGGCGAGGATCGCTGGCCCGGCACCGGGTGGGCAACTGTTGGCGGAATTGCTGGTCAGGTTGTGCATTCGGTATGGTTGGCACCCATGAATGGTGAGCAGAATGTACAGCTCGACGGGCTCGATGTGCGCTTGATCGAACTGCTCGCCGAGGAACCGCGGATCGGGGTCCTGGAGTGCTCCCGTCGCCTCGGCGTGGCCCGGGGCACCGTGCAGGCCCGGCTGGACAAGCTGGTCGAGCGGCGGGTCATCCAGGGTTTCGGCCCGGAGATCTCACCGGCCGCGATCGGGTTCGGCGTGACCAGCTTCGTCACCCTGGAGATCAGCCAGAGGCACGGCCACGATCCGGTCACCGCCCACCTCGCCGCCATCCCCGAGGTGCTGGAGGCGCACACCATCACCGGCTCCAGCGACCTGCTCTGCCGGATCGTGGCCCGCTCCAACACCGACCTGCAACGGGTCATCGACCAGATCGTCTCGTCCGCCGGCATCACCCGGGCGTCCACGATCATCGCGTTGGCCGAGCAGATCCCCTACCGCACGCTTCCGTTGGTGCGGAGCGCCGTTCGGGCCGAAGGAAGGGCGCTCTAACACCTCCGAGCCCAGAAAGCGTGGCGACACGGCGGCGCGGGCGTACGGAAGATCCGTGATCGTGGCTACGGTGTGCGGTGTGGCGAAGGGGAGCGTGCGCGGTGGGCTGCTGCTCGGCCTTGCCGTGGTCGTCGCCCTCGCCGCGACCGGCGTGTGGAACCCCTTCCCCGGCCTGTGGGACTGGGTGGACCGCAGCGAACCCATCTCCGAGCCCGACGTGGTCTGGCAGCAACGGGTCGGCGGCACTCCGCGCAGCGTGACCATCGCCGGCGACTCCGTCGTGGTCGAGCAGCGCACCCGGGTGGAGGCCCGCAGCCTGGCCACCGGCACCCAGCTGTGGGAGCGCAAGGCGGACTGGTCGGCGGTCGCCGGCGGCGACCGTGACCCGGTCGTCGCCGTGGGCAAGCTCCTGGTCAAGGGGTACGAGCTGCTCGACCCGGCCACCGGGGTGACCCGGCGACGCGACGACGACGCGGTGGCCGTGTGGACGTACCGCAACCTGCTCCTCGACGCCCGCTGCACGGACGCCACCGACTGCACCCTGAGCGCCTGGGACCCGCGCGGCACCACGCCACTCTGGACGGCGTTCCTGCCCGGTGTGCACAGCGGCCTGCTCGCCGACAACCCTGGCCTGCGCGGCACCCGCCGGCTCACCAACACCCGGATCGACGACGGGGTGGCCGGGGCGGAACCCGCGCCACCGCTGCTCGGGTTCCCGGTGGACGGCCGGGTGCACGTGGTCGACACCGCCACCGGTCGCGTGTTGCAGAACGTCGAACCCGGCCGGGACGAGCGGCTGTCCGTGGTGGGCGGCCGGATGCTGCGGATCGCCGCCCGATCCCAGGACGGCACCTGCTACTTCGCCATCTCCGCGCGGGACCCGGCGACCGGGCAGGAGGCCTGGCAGCGGGCCGGGGTCAACCTGCGCACCGCCGACTCCGCCGGCTGCGTGCAGCGCGAAGACCCGCAGGGCGCGCGGAACGTGCTGATCGGCGTCGGCCCGGACGGCCGCGAGGCAGTCATCGACGGGTACGACGGGCGGCTCCTCTGGGTCGGCGGCTCGGGCACCAAGTTGATCGCGGTCGACGACCGCCTGGCGGTGTTCCGGGCGGCCGACAAGCGGTCGGTGGCCGCCCACGAGCTGGGCACCGAGAAGGTGCTGTGGACTCGACCCGCCAGCGGCAAGGCCGGTGCCGCGCTCACCCCGTACGCGGCGGTGGTCGCCGACGAGAAGCCGTCCCGGTTGGCCGCACTGGACCCGCGCACCGGCCGGGAACTGGCCGTCCTGCGCACCTCGGCGAACGCCCTCGCGGTCGGGTCGCAGGGCATGATCGTCGGCGAGGGGCGGGAGATCGGGTACGTCCGCTTCGGTGCGGCCGGGGGCTCGCCCGCCCGACCGCCCGGCGACGGCGGTAATCCCGCGCCGGGTGGCACCGGGCCGGGCGGGTCGAACAACGGCGACTGCGGGCCGAAGGGCGAACTCTGCCCCGAGCCGGACGGCGGCAAGGACGGCTGAGCGGGCGAGTCACCAGCGGATCCGGACGGCGGGGAGGCGTGGCGGGCCCGAGGCGATGAGAGCGACGTCCCAGGACCCGCCCGGCGGGTGGGAGTGATCGACCGGTCTGCCCTAGGCTTGCCGCTCATGAGCAGTGCCGCCGCATTCTCGTACGCCCCTCTGCTGCCGACCGGCCCCGACCAGACGGACTATCGCCTGGTCACCGACGAGGGCGTGGACGTCGTACACGGCCCGGGGGGCCGCCGGTTCCTCACTGTGGAGCCGTCCGCGCTCACCGCGCTGACCGCCGAGGCGATGCACGACATCGCGCACTTCCTGCGCCCCGCGCACCTGGCCCAGCTTCGGGCGATCATCGACGACCCGGCCGCCTCGCCGAACGACAGGTTCGTCGCACTGGACCTGCTGCGCAACGCCAACATCGCCGCCGGTGGGGTGTTGCCGATGTGCCAGGACACCGGCACCGCGATCGTCATGGGCAAGCGCGGCCGGCACGTGCTGACCGACGGTGGGGACGCCGAGGCCATCTCCCGGGGCGTCTACCAGGCCTACACCAAGCTCAACCTGCGCTACTCCCAGCTCGCCCCGCTGACCATGTGGGACGAGCGGAACACCGGCAGCAACCTGCCGGCCCAGGTGGAGCTGTACGCCGAGGACCCGGACGGGCACCCCGACGCGTACAAGTTCCTGTTCATGGCCAAGGGTGGCGGTTCGGCCAACAAGTCGTACCTCTACCAGGAGACCAAGGCGCTGCTCAACCCGACGAGGATGATGCAGTTCCTGGAGGAGAAGCTGCGGCTGATCGGCACCGCCGCCTGCCCGCCGTACCACCTGGCCATCGTCATCGGCGGCACCTCCGCCGAGTACGCCCTGAAGACCGCGAAGTACGCCAGCGCCAAGTACCTCGACGCGCTGCCCACCTCGGGTTCGATGAGCGCGCACGGCTTCCGTGACCTGGAGCTGGAGGCGGAGGTGCTGGAGCTGACCCGCAACTTCGGCATCGGCGCCCAGTTCGGCGGCCGGTACTTCTGCCACGACGTGCGGGTGGTCCGGTTGCCCCGGCACGGTGCGTCCTGCCCGGTGGCCATCGCCGTCTCGTGTTCGGCGGACCGGCAGGCGGTCGCCAAGATCACCCCGTCGGGTGTGTGGCTGGAGCGGCTGGAGACCGACCCCGCCCGGTTCCTCCCCGACGTCACCGACGACTCGCTCGACGCCGAGCTGGTCGTGCGGGTCGACCTGAACCGGCCGATGGACGAGATCCGCGCCGAGCTGTCCAAGTACCCGGTGAAGACCCGGCTGTCGCTGTCCGGCCCGCTCGTGGTGGCCCGGGACATCGCGCACGCCAAGATCGCTGAGCGGTTGGACGCCGGCGAGCCGATGCCGCAGTACCTGCGCGACCACGCTGTCTACTACGCCGGCCCGGCGAAGACCCCCGAGGGCTACGCCTCCGGCTCCTTCGGCCCGACTACCGCCGGCCGGATGGACGCGTACGTGGAGAAGTTCCAGGCCGCGGGCGGCTCACAGGTGATGCTGGCCAAGGGCAACAGATCCGGTCAGGTGACTCGCTCCTGCCAGCAGAACGGCGGCTTCTACCTCGGCTCGATCGGCGGCCCCGCGGCCCGCCTCGCCCAGGACTGCATCAAGCACGTCGAGGTGCTCGAATACGCGGAGCTGGGCATGGAGGCGGTCTGGAAGATCGAGGTGGAGGACTTCCCCGCCTTCATCGTTGTCGACGACAAGGGCAACGACTTCTTCGCCGAGGTCACCAAACCGGTGCTCACCGTCGGCCGCCGCTGACCGACACGTACGCGAGGGGGTGCCGGGCGAACTCGCCCGGCACCCCCTCTGTCGTCCGTGCTCTGCCGACATCGGTGCGCCCGCCCCGCTGGGGTGGGGCGGGCGCACCGCCCCCGTCGGATGCCGTCACCGACAACCCGGTGCGAGTCTGATGTGCACCCCTGTCGATCCGCTCTCACATCGCTATCACCGGAATGCGTCAATGTGTGACCACCGGGTTACGCTGCTGCAAGTTGCAGATCACGGCGGGGGAGCAGATGCGGTTCGGGATCCTGGGGCCTCTGCGCGTCGGCGGTGGCGAGGCCACCGTCACCGCCGGCCGGGACCGGATCGTGCTCGCCATGCTGCTGCTGCGCTCCGGCCGGCTGGTGCCCGTCGACGAGCTGGTCGACGCGGTCTGGGAGGAGCGTCCGCCCGCAACAGCCCGGGCCCAGCTGCAGACCTGTGTGTCGCGGTTGCGGCGACGGTTCGCCGAGCTGGGGCTGGCACCGGAGATCATCGTCACCGACCCGGCCGGGTACGGCGTCCGTATCGCCCCGAGCGACCTGGACGCCGACACCTTCGCCCGTGGCGTCGATGAGGCCCGATCCGCTGTCGCGGCCGGCCGGTTCGCCGAGGCGGCTGAGCGGTTCCACGCGGCCCTGGCGCTCTGGCGCGGGCCGGCGCTCAGCGGCATCCCCAGCCGCAGCGTCCGTCGCCGCGCACAGACCCTCGACGAACAGCGCCTCACCGCGCTTGAGGAGTGCGTCGACGTCGAGCTGCGCCTCGGGCGGGCCGCCGAGCTGATCGACGAACTGGCCGAGAGCGTCGACCAGCACCCGTTGCGGGAGCGACTGCGGGGCCAACTGATGCTGGCCCTGTCCTCGGTCGGGCGTCAGGCCGACGCGCTCGCGGTCTATCGCGACGGCCGGCGGTTCTACGCTGATGAGCTGGGCATCGAACCAGGTGCCGAGCTGCAGGAGCTGCACCAACGGGTGCTCGCTGGAGACCTGGCCGTCACCGGTTCGGAGGAGTGGTCCTTCGCTCCGGTCCGGGCACTGCCCAGGGCGATCAACGATTTCATCGGACGGCAGGAGACGCTCGCCCGACTGGTGAAGGAGATCGAGGAAGACGACGCCCGAATCCAGCTCGTCGACGGCATGGCGGGCAGCGGGAAGACCACGCTGGCCGTGCACGTCGCCACGGCGCTCGCGGACCGTTACCCCGACGCGCACCTCTTCATCGACCTGCACGGGCACAGCGAACGGGAGCCGTTGCCGCCGGCCGCTGCCCTTGCCGCGCTGCTCCGCCAGCTCGGTGTCCCCGGGGACCGGATACCCGCCGACGCTGACGAACGCGCCGCCCTGTGGCGGAGCAAACTGTCCGGACGGCGGGCGATCGTGGTGCTCGACAACGCCGCCAGCGCCGCTCAGGTCGCGCCGCTGCTGCCCAGCGGTCGGGACAGCCTCACCCTGATCACGAGCCGCCGCCGGCTCGCCGGGCTGGACGGCGGCAAACCGTCGTCGCTGGCCGTGCTCGACCCCGAGGAAGCGGTGGAGCTGCTCGGACGGGTGGTTGGCGCCGACCGGGTCGCCGCCGAGCCGGAGGCGACCACCGAGGTGATCACCCGCTGCGGGCACCTGCCGCTGGCGATCCGGCTGGCGGGGGCCCGACTCGCCCACCGTCCCCGGTGGCGGGTCCGCGACCTGGCGGACCGGCTCGCCACCGGACGGGACACCCTGACCGAGCTGTCGGCCGGCGAACGCTCCGTCGGGCAGGCCTTCGCTCTGTCGTTCGCACAGCTCGACCTCGACCAGCAGCGGATGTTCCGGCTGCTGGCGCTGCACCCAGGGGGCTTCTTCGACGATCGGGCGGCGGCGGCGATCGCCGACCTGCTGCTGCCGGACGCCCAGGACCTGCTGGACAGTCTCGTCGACGCGCACCTCGTCGACGAGCCGGAAGCCGGCCGTTTTCGCTTTCACGACCTGATGCGCGAATACGCCCGACAACTGCTGGAGACCGGCGAGACCGCAGCGAGCCGGACGGCCGCCACCGTCCGACTCCTTGATCATTACCTGCACGTGGCCCACGCCATCGCCAGTCGGATGGAGCCGGTCGCCAGTCGGTCCGCCCTGGTGCTGCCGGAACCTCCCCGAGCCGATCTGGTGCGGGCGTCCGTCTCGGATGATGCTGCCTGGTTCGACGCCAACCGCGCGGCGCTTCCGGCGCTGGTGCGGCTGGCCGCCGACGAGGGGCACCTGCAACGCTGCTGGCAGCTGGCCCGCACATCCTGGTTCTATCTGTTCAGGCACGGCCACCTGGACGAGCTGGTGGACACCCACACCGTCGCGCTGCGCGCCGCCGAGCAGCTCGGCGACGCGGGAGCCATCGCCACAGTGCGCAACTACCTCTCCTCGGGCTACTTCCGGCTCGGGCGGTTCCCGGAGGCCATTGAACTGATGGAGGTCGCGCTCCGGCTGCGTCAACGGCTCGGCGACCGGCGTGGTGAGGCGACGGTCCGCCGGAATCTGGCCGTCGCGTACGGCGCGAACTGGCAACTGGCTCCCGCCATGGCCCATTCCGCCGCGGCACTGTCGCTCGTCTCCGGCGGTGACCAGCCCGCGGAGGTCATCGCGATGCTCAACAATCAGGCGTTTCTGCTGCTGGCATCGGGTCGTTACCCGGAGGCGCGGCTGGCCTCGCGCCGGCAGTTGCGCCTGGCCCGCGAGACCGGCGACATGAGCAGCCTGTGCAACGCCCTCGGTCACCTCGGGGCGGTGCGGGCCCGGCTCGGCGACTATTCGGGAGCACGCCGGTTCCTGCGGCTGGCGTTGAAGTTCAAGCGCCGGCAGGGCAACCGCTTCGGCGAGGGCGAGGTCCTCAACGAGCTGGGCAGCATCGAGCGGATCCTGGGCCGGCCGGAGGAGGCCGCGACGCTGCACCGCGAGGCGCTCGCCGCCGTGGCCAAGTCCGGCGACCGCATCGCCGCCAGCGTGTCACGCAACCTGCTGGCCCGTGCGCTGCTCGACCAGGGGGACGTGGCCAGCGCGGTGGACCTGCACCGGCGGGTGCTCGCCGATGCCGTCCGGATGAACGCCCCGCACGAGCAGGCCGGGGCGTTGGACGGTATCGCCCGCTGCCTGCGGGACACCGACCCGGCTGCGGCACGGTCGCACTGGTTCCGGGCGCTCTCCCTGTTCCGCCAGATCGAGTCACCGGAGCAGCACGAGGTGGAACGGCTGCTGGCCGAGTTGGGCTGACGGATCATCTGCGAGTCGGCCACGGGCGCGGCAGGATGGTACGCGTGACGACTCCAGAGGCGACCGGTTACCGGATCGAACGCGACTCGATGGGCGAGGTGGAGGTGCCCGCCGAGGCGCTGTGGCGGGCACAGACCCAACGCGCGGTGCAGAATTTCCCGATCTCCGGCAGGGGCATCGAACCGGCCCAGATCAAGGCGCTCGCGCAGATCAAGGGGGCGGCGGCACAGGTCAACGGCGAGTTGGGCGTGATCGACGCCAACGTGGCCGCTGCGATCGCCGCCGCCGCCGCGCACGTGGCCGACGGCGGCTACGACGACCAGTTCCCGGTGGACGTGTTCCAGACCGGCTCCGGCACGTCGTCGAACATGAACACCAACGAGGTGATCGCCACCCTGGCCAGCCGGGAGCTGGGGTCGCCGGTGCACCCGAACGACCACGTCAACGCCTCCCAGTCGAGCAACGACGTCTTCCCGTCCTCGATCCACCTCGCTGCCACCCAGTTCATCGTCGAGGACCTGCTGCCGTCGCTGGCACACCTGGCGTCGGCGTTGGAGGCCAAGGCCGCCGAGTTCGAGACGGTGGTCAAGGCCGGGCGTACGCACCTGATGGACGCCACCCCGGTCACGCTCGGCCAGGAGTTCGGCGGGTACGCCGCGCAGGTCCGCTACGGCATCGAGCGGTTGGAGGGCTCGTTGCCCCGACTGGCCGAGTTGCCCCTGGGTGGCACCGCCGTCGGCACCGGGATCAACACCCCGCTCGGCTTCGCCGCCGCCGTGATCGACAAGCTGCGCGAGTCGACCGGGTTGCCGTTGTCGGAGGCGCGCAACCACTTCGAGGCGCAGGGCGCCCGCGACGCGCTGGTGGAGACCTCGGGGCAGCTGCGTACCGTGGCGATCGGCCTCTACAAGATCGCCAATGACATCCGCTGGATGGGATCCGGTCCCCGTGCCGGCCTCCGTGAGCTGCGCATCCCCGACCTCCAGCCCGGCTCGTCGATCATGCCGGGCAAGGTCAACCCGGTGGTGGCCGAGGCGATGCGGCAGGTCTGCGCACAGGTGATCGGCAACGACGCAACCGTCGGCTTCGCCGGCTCGCAGGGCGACTTCGAGCTGAACGTGATGCTCCCGGTGATGGGCCGCAACCTGCTGGAGTCGATCCGGCTGCTTTCCGCGGTGAGCCGGCTGTTCGCCGACCGGCTGGTGGTCGGCCTGGTCGCGGACGCCGAGGTCTGCCTGGCGTACGCCGAGGGGTCGCCGTCGATCGTCACCCCGCTCAACCGCTACCTCGGGTACGACGAGGCCGCGTCGATCGCCAAGGAGGCGTTGGCCAAGCAGACCTCTATCCGCGAGGTGGTGATCTCCCGGGGGCACGTCGACTCCGGCAAGCTCACCGAGACCCAGCTCGACGAGACGCTGGACCTGCTGCGGATGACCCACCCCTGACAACCGGCCTGCCCGGCTCAGCGGGTGTCGCGTGGTCTGGCCCAGCCGAGGAAGCGGGTGAAGAGCGCCGCGGGCTCCGGGCCGTCGTGTGGGTTGAGCCGGTACAGGTCGGCGGCCGCCTCGTGCAGGACCGCGCACAGGTAGACGCTCAACCCGACCCGGTCGTCGGCGTACTCCTGGCGGAGGGTGAGCCGCGCGACCGGGCAGGGCCAGGGTGCGGCGCAGACCCGGCACAGCCAGAGCGGGCGCAACGGCAGGTGTGGACGACAGGGCGTCGTGGCGCGGTTGTCCGGGGCGGTCCGGGACATGCTGCTGCCTTCCTTTGGAGCTGAATCGTTTGTGGCATCGGCCCCGTTCGCCCCTCGCTCATCCCTTTTCCACCGGAGGTGGGACCGCCCGGCCGGGGGAGCGGGCGGTCCCGTGCGGCGCCGACAGACCCGGGGGACGGGGAGCGGCGCCGCACTTCACAGTCTGGTGATCAGGCGACTACGGTCGGAAGGGTTTGGCCGCGTCGTCACAGTCGCCCTGTTTCGGGTGGCGCCGCCGCTGGCGGCCGACTGGAGTTGATCGTCAGCGGGGTGGAGGGGCGGCACGGCATGGCCGATGGACAGATGACGGCGGCGGCGTTCCTGGTCGCGGAGCTGCGCCGGGCCCGGGCGCGGCGGGGCTGGAGTCAGGACGAGCTGGCCAAGGCGGTCAACTACTCGGCGTCGATGGTCAGCGCCGTCGAGCTGGGCCAGCAACTGACCCGAGCTTCGTGGCGGAAGAGCAGCCGGAGCGGTTCCAATGACCAGTGCGTCGAGGTGGCGACCAATCTCGGGGACGTGGTCGGGGTGCGAGACAGCAAGGACTTGGACGGGCCCGTGCTGGTTGTCGACGCGTACTCCTGGCGGCTCTTCGTGGTCGCGCCCCCGCGCTGACGCGACCGCCTCGCCCGCGACGGTGGTCGCGGGGTTGGTTGCCCGCAACTTCGGGGAAGTTGCTGCCTCGTCGCGGCCTGACGCAGCAACTTCCCGGATGTTGCGCGGATCTTGCCTGCGGACAGGCGCGGGTAAACGGCTCGACGGTGGGGTTTGGCGGCGGGATGATCCCGTCATGAGTGACCTGCCCTGCACCGAGCGGCTGCGGTTTCGGCGGTTGACCATGGCTGACGTGGACGCGCTGGTCGACCTGGACAGCGATCCCGAGGTGATGCGGTTCCTCAGCGGTGGTGTGGCCACGCCGCTGGCCACGGTCCGCGACGAGCAGTTGCCGAGGCTGCTGGCCCAGTACGAGCGGCATCCCGGGTTGGGCCGTTGGGCGGCGCTCGACCGGGGGACCGACGACTTCCTGGGTTGGTTCGCGCTCGACCCGTCGGCGGACGGCACCGAGGCTGAGCTGGGCTACCGGCTGCGGCGCTCGACGTGGGGGCTCGGGCTGGCCACGGAGGGGTCGCGGGCGTTGGTCCGGTACGCCTTCGACACCGTCGGGGTGCGTCGCGTCTGGGCCGAGACGATGACGGTCAACGAGCGGTCCCGGCGGGTGATGGCGAAGGCGGGGTTGCGCTACCTGCGGACCTTCCACCTTCAGTGGGACCACCCGATTGCGGGCACCGAGCACGGCGAGGTGGAGTACGAGTTGCGGGCCGAGGAGTGGGCAGCCGCTCAGGATCGACCCGCCGCCCGGCGGGCGCGGTAGGCGGTCACCGCGGCGCGGTTGCCGCAACCGGCCTCGCAGAACCGCCGCGACCGGTTGCGGGACAGGTCGACGACCACGCTGTCGCAGTCCGGGTACTCGCAGATCCGCAGCCGGCGCAGCTCACCGGCGCGAACCAGGTCGGCCATCGCCATCGCCGCCTCCACCGCGATCCGGGTGGCCAGAGGCGCGTCCCGGGGTACGGCGTGCAGGTGGTAAGGCTCGTCGTCGTGCTCGATGAGCTGGGGCAGCGCCCTGTGTTCCAGCAGCAGGCCGTTGACCAGCGCGACGATCTCGGGTGGCTCCGCGTACCAGATGCGGCGTAGCTGGGGCCGCAACTCCCGGACGGCGCGCAACTCGGCGTCGGTGTGCTCGTGTCGCCCGCTGTAGGAGTAGCGGACGAAGAACGCGTCCAACGCGGCGACGTCGGGCAGCTGCTCGCCGTCCCGACCCGTCGTGTTGACCAGCGCGGCGGCGGCGATCAGGGAACATTCAGTGTCATGAGCAAATAGCATCTTGACTCCTGTCATGGCTTCCGCCTAACGTCACGGGCACAAGGATAGTTTGCTCATGACACGGTGCCGTCCCGAGGAGCGCGACATGCACTCACGACCTGCTGCCGGCGCCGCGTTGGCGTTGCTCTCCGCAGTCACCTTCGCCACCTCCGGCACCTTCGCGCGCTCACTCATCGACGCCGGCTGGTCGGCCGGGTCCGCAGTGATCGCCCGGGTCGGCATCGCCGCCCTGGTGCTGGCGATCCCCGCCCTGCTGTCGCTGCGGGGCAGGTGGGCCGTGCTGCGGAGCAACGCCACGGCCATCGGGCTGTTCGGCCTCCTCGGGGTGGCGCTGGCCCAGGTCTGCTTCTTCAATGCCGTGCGCTACCTGCCGGTCGGTGTCGCGTTGCTGCTGGAATACCTCGGCATCATCCTCGTCGTCGGCTGGATGTGGGTGCGGCACGGGCAGCGACCCCGCCGGCTCACCGTGGCCGGATCGGTAGCCGCCCTGGCCGGGCTGGCGTTCGTGCTCGACCTCGCCGGCACCGCCGACTTCCACCCGGTCGGTGTGCTCTGGGGACTGGGTGCGGCAATCGGCCTGGCCGGGTACTTCGTGCTCGCCGGGCGGGTCGACCCACGGCTGCCCTCGGTCGCCCTGGCCAGCGGCGGGATGGCCGTCGGCGCCGCCGTCCTGCTCCTCGTCGGGCTGACCGGTCTGCTGCCGCTGCACGCCACCTTCGGCGAGGTCACCTTCGCCGGGCAACCCACCAGTTGGCTACTGCCCATCGCCGGGCTCTCGCTGGTGGCCGCCGTCATCGCATACCTCGCCGGTATCGCCGGCACCCGGATCCTCGGCCCCCGCCTGTCGTCGTTCGTCGGGCTGACCGAGGTGCTCTTCGCGGTGCTGATCGCCTGGCTGTTCCTGAACGAGCTGCCCACCGGCTGGCAGCTCTTCGGCGGCGCGATGATCATTGCCGGGGTCGCGCTGGTACGCCTCGACGAACTGCGCGGGACACCGGCGGCGTCCGCGCGGGTGTCGACCGAGCCGGAGCTGGTGCTCGCCGGTCGGTGAGTGTGCTCGGTGCTTGGTGACTGTGCTGGTGCTCGGCGGCCGCGGTCGGTGGTCGGTGGTCGGTGGGACAGTGGGTGGCGTGCTGACCACTGTGGTGTTCGATGCCGACGAAACCCTGCTGGATCTGCGGCCGGCGGTGACGGGCGGGCTGGTGGCCGTCCTCGACGAGATGCGGCGGCTCATCCCGGCGGCGGCCGAGGTGACGCTCGCTGAACTGGAGTCGGACTGGGGCGCGGTCTTCGGCGAGATGAAGGCCGCGCCGGTGGTGGAGATCCGCCGGGCCGCGCTGGCCCGGTCGCTGGCCCGCGCCGGACTGGACGACCACCTGGACGAGGTCGCGACCCTCTTCTTCGCCCGCCGGTTCGCCCTCACCCGACCGTTCCCGGACGTGCCACCGGCGCTGGCCACACTGCGCGACCGGTACACCCTGGGATTCGCCACCAACGGCAACAGCCGCACCGAACGGTGCGGGCTCGCCGGTGAGTTCGCCTTCGAGGTGTACGCGCACGTGAACGGCCTGCCCAAGAAGCCGGCGCCGGAGTTCTTCGCAGCGGTGGTCGCGGCGGCCGGGGTGCCGGCCGAGCAGATCGTGTACGTCGGAGACTCGTGGGAACACGACGTGGTGGCACCCCAGCGGGCCGGCCTGCGGTCGGTGTGGTTGAACCGGCAGGGGCTGCCCCGCCCCGCCGGGTGCACGCCCGACGCCGAAGTGTCCACCCTCGCGGAGCTGCCGGCGGTGCTCGTCGATCTACCTACGGTGTCGTCCGACCGGGTGGAAGCCTGTATCGAGCTGCGCGGATGAAAGAGAGATTCATCGACATAACGGACGTTCATCTGGCGTAAACCCGTTGGGCGTTGTGTGATGGCTGCCACGTCCCTCAACGAGAGGATCTGATGTGGTGAGCAAACGCTTCACCGTCGGCACTGTCGCAACCGCGGCAGTGCTGGCACTTACGGCTTCGGGGCTGGGTGTACCGGCCAGCGCCGCGCCAAGCGACTCCCGCACCTTCACCGTCGTCGCCGAGGACGGCGTCGCCGCCGACACGGCGGTCGCCGCGATCCGGGCAGCCGGCGGCACGGTGGTGTCGCGGTCCGACGAGGTCGGCATGTTCCAGGTCACCAGTGACCGGGCCGACTTCGCGGCCAGGGCGAACGCCGCCCCGACGCTGCTCGGCGCCGCCGAGCAGAAGGCCATCGGCCGCAAGCCGAAGCTGGACCGCGTCGAGCAGGAGAACCTGACGGCGGCGCCGGCGGGGGCGGCAGCCCGGCGCGGCGCCAAGATGGACCCGCTCGACGACAAGCTGTGGGGCCTGGAGATGATCCGGGCTGACAAGGCCCGCAAGATCGAGCCCGGCGACCGTCGCGTGACCGTCGGCGTACTGGACACGGGCGTCGATGCCAGCAACCCGGACATCGCGCCGAACTTCAACTGGTCGCTGTCGCGCAACTTCGCGCCCGACCTGACCGACGTGGACGGCCCCTGTGAGGTGCCGAGCTGCCTCGACCCGGTCGGCACCGACGACGGCGGGCACGGCACCCACGTGGCCGGCACCATCGGCGCCGCGGCCAACGGCTTCGGCCTCTCCGGCGTTGCCCCGAACGTCTCGCTGGTCGAACTCAAGGGTGGCCAGGACTCCGGCTACTTCTTCCTCGACCCGGTCGTCAACGCCCTGGTCTACGCCGGCCGGTCCGGGATCGACGTGGTCAACATGTCGTTCTACGTGGACCCGTGGCTCTACAACTGCACCGCCAACCCTGCCGACTCGCCCGAGGACCAGGCCGAACAGCGGGCCATCATCAAGGCGATGAAGCGGGCGTTGATCTTCGCTCACAACAAGGGCGTCACCCTCGTCGGTGCGCTCGGCAACAACAACGAGGACCTGGGCGCACCCCGGACCGACGTCACGAGCCCGGACTACGGCGCCGACCCGTACCCCCGGCCGATCGATAACAACAGCTGCTGGGACATGCCCACCGAAGGCCCACACGTGATTGGTGTGTCGTCGGTCGGCCCGTCCGGCAAGAAGTCGGACTTCTCCAACTACGGCACCGAGCAGACCTCGGTTGCCGCGCCCGGTGGATTCGCGCGGGACGGCTTCGGGACCCCGACGTACAACACCCCCGGCAACCGGATCCTCTCCAGCTATCCGCTGAAGGTGCTCCAGGAGGAGCCCATCTCCCTCACCATCCCTGACCCCAAGGTGGACGCGGACGGCAACATCGATCCGCGCGTCGCAACGAGCGTGTTCAAGCAGTGCAAGGCCAACGGTGAGTGTGGCTACTACACCTACCTGCAGGGCACCTCGATGGCGTCCCCGCACGCCGCCGGCGTCGCCGCGCTGATCGTCAGCCGGTACGGCAAGCCGGAGCGCCGGGGCGGCTTCGGGATGTCGCCGGACCTGGTCGAGCAGCACCTGTACCGGACGGCAGCCGAGCACGCCTGCCCGGAGCCGCGCCTCCAGCAGTACCGCAACGAGGGCCGGGACGAGACCTACGACGCCTACTGCGCCGGTGGAGTCAACTTCAACGGCTTCTACGGCTACGGGATCGTCGACGCCTACGCGGCGGTGAAGACCCCGCTCAAGCCGAACGCCCGCCCGTAAAGCACCACCTCGGGGCCCGGTCGACAATCGTCGACCGGGCCCTGTCGGTGTGCGCGGTGGTGTCGGTGTGCGCGGCTCCGCTCCTCGCCTTGATCGACTCGGGTTTCTTGAAGGTGGGGTGTCGGGGGTCGATGGATGCCACGGTTTCCAGGAACCCGAGTCGATCGAGGACAGGTCGGGGATCACCGTCGCCATCCGCGGCTGACCAGCGCGTCGCGCGCCTCTCTGAGCACCGCCGGAAACTCGGCGTGCAGCCGTCGACTCGTCACATGCAGGACCAACCAACCCGCGCCGACCAGCAGGTTGAGCCGACGGCGGTCCCGGTGCAGCTGATCTGCGTCGGAGTGCCACCTGCCGTCGTACTCGACTGCGACCCGATACTCCGGCCACGCCAGGTCGGGGTGCAGGACAACGCCGCTGGCCAGGCATACCGGATGTTGAACGACCGGCCGTGGCAGCCCACCGAGCACCAGCCTTACGCGCAGGTGTGACTCCGGCGGTGACTGGGCTCCGCTGTCAGCCAGGTCGAAGACCCATCGTGCCCGCCGCCCACCAGGCCGCTCGGCGTTGCGGGCAGCCAGTGCGGCCAACGTGTCGCGATCGGTCAGCCCCTGCCCAAGCAGCGAGTCGACGACGGCGACTGCCGGGATCGGGTCAAGCCACACTGCCGTTTCCCAGGCGGCCCGCCCCGGGTCGGAGCGGGGGATCGCGCCGCTCGGGTCCCAGTTGGGCTGGGACGTGACGCCCGCTCCGCCCCCGTCGCCCGGTCTGGCGACCACGACGCTGTCCGCTCTGGTGATCGCCATGCTGCCCGTCCTGGCCGTCACCGCTTCCGGTCGGGCAGGCTGCCGAGCTGGGCGTGATGGTGCTCCGATGGTCGGCGGGCGCCCTGCTCCCGTGGGGAGCCCGGTTCGCGATGGGCGCGCTACGTCACGTGATCGTCCTGTCTCCGGCGAACGTTCTGCGTCCGGCGGACCCCATGTTGCTGGTGGGTGGCGCGAGGCCGGTGGCGGCGCGGCGAGGGCCGGCATCTCGTCCATCTCGTCGTCGAGGAGCGGGGTGATGGCGTTGACGTGCACGCGAAGGCCGCGCTGTGGGCCGATCCGCATCGGCCGGGGCACGAGAACGTGCACGTCGTCGGTGAAGGCGGCGGCGTGTTCGACACCGTGCAGGTAGGCGGCTGACGGGCCTCCGATCACCACCCCGGGCGGGAGTCGGAGGAGTGCGGCGCGACAGGCCAGGGCGTGGTCCCGGTCGAGCCGTGCGTCGGCGTAGATGTCCTGGCGCAGCCGCAGCCAGGCGGCACTGCGCAGCTGATGTTCGGTGAGCAGGCCATCCCGGACAGCATCGGAGCCGCGGAAGACCCGCCACGTCAGGGCGTCGGGGCGGTGCGGACGTGGTGGCATGCCGAGCAGCCTGCCGACCATCCTCGGACCGCCGAAACCCCTGTGGACAACCTGCCCCGGGCGGCCGTCCGACCCTGTGGACAACCGAAAATCCGTGCGGCGATCGTGGTATGACGCGATCGTCGGCTGGCAGGCGTGGCTGCACCTCGCGGGCGACGCCCTCGGCCGGCAGTCTCCAGGGCGCTGCCATCCGCCCCAGTCGGCCCCAGGCGGGGCTCAGACGAGCCAACTGCCCGCGAAACTTGTGACGAGTTGGTGATCGTGCTGCTGTGATCCACTCGCGTTCATGAAAGTCGAGGTGTCGTCGGCACCGGGATACCGCGAGTTTCAGGAATCCGAGTTGATCAAGCGGGGCGCGAGCCCGCCCGCAATTGGTCGGAACAGGCGGATGGTTCGTTTGTCAGCGGAGGGCGTTGGTGATGGCCGTGGCTGCGGCCAGCACCTGGGGACCGATCGTGTCGACGTCCAGCGGGGCGAGCGCGACCACGCCGACGCTGGCCTCCAGACCGGGTACGCCGAGCACCGGCGCAGCCACCCCGTACGCCCCGGCCTGCAATTCCCCGCTGCTGCTCACCGGCGCCGCATCCCCGGCTCGACCGGCCAGGATGGCCCGGCCCGCCGCCCCTCGGTCCAGCGGATGCCGTGCCCCGGCGCGGTACGCGACGTGGAACGACGTCCAGCTCGGCTCGACCACGGCCAGGGCCACGCCCTCGCCACCCTCGACGACGGTCAGATGCGCGGTCGCTCCGGCCTGCTCGGCGAGGCGGCGCAGCGCGGGTAGCGCACCCTCGGCGAGCAATGGCTGGGCCCGTCGGGCCAGGTGCAGCAGCCCGGCCCCGAGGCGCAGCCTGCCGTCGCCGTCGCGGCGCAGCATGCCGTGCCCGATCAGCGGGCTGACCAGCCGGTAGACGGCCGCCCGACCGATGTTGAGCTGGTTGGCGGCCTCGGTGACGGTCAGACCGCCCGAGGCGTCGGCGACCAGGTGCAGCAGCCGCAGACCCCGGTCGAGGGTCTGCGACGTCTCAACGGCCCGTCCCGCAACGGCGTCAGCCCGCCCGACAACCCGATCGCCCTGTCCGGCCGCACCAGCCTGTCCGGCCGCATTGACATGCCCCGCCGCGCCCGCCTGTCCAGGGACGGCGTCAGCGGGGCCGCTGGGGTTGGCCGGAGTCTCACCCGAGCGTGCGGTCGCATCCACGCCTGGCAGCGTACGACCCGGCACCGCCGGACCCGGACAGGCACGGACAGCTACCCTTGTGCGGTGACGCTACGCCTGTATGACACCGCCACCCGATCGGTGCGGGACTTCGTCCCGCGGGAAGCCGGCAAGGTGGGGGTCTACCTGTGTGGTCTCACTCTTCAGGCCCCGCCGCACATCGGTCACCTTCGCTCTGGCGTCAACTATGACGTGCTGCGCCGCTGGCTGCTGGCCGCCGGCTACGAGGTCACCTTCATCCGCAACCTGACCGACATCGACGACAAGCTTCTGGTGAAGGCGGGCGAGCAGGGTCGGCCGTTCTGGTCGATCGCGTACGTCAACGAGTTGCTTCTCGCCGAGTCGTACCGGGCGTTGAACGTGCTGCCCCCCACCTACGAGCCGCGCGCCACCGGGCACATCCCGGAGATGCACGAGCTGATCACGAAGTTGATCGCCGACGGGCACGCGTACCCGGCGACTGACGGTTCCGGCGACGTCTACTTCGATGTGGCGTCCTGGCCTGCGTACGGGTCGCTGTCGGGTCAGTCCCCGGACGCGATGCAGTCGGCCGGGGACGCCCCGGACCGGGGCAAGCGGGACCCGCGCGACTTCGCGCTCTGGAAGGGTGCCAAACCGGACGAGCCGGCGGACGCCTACTGGCCGTCGCCGTGGGGGCTCGGTCGTCCGGGCTGGCACATCGAGTGCTCGGCGATGTGCTGGCGGTATCTGGGCCCGGAGTTCGACATCCACGGCGGTGGGCTGGACCTGACGTTCCCGCACCACGAGAACGAGATCGCGCAGTCCAAGGCCGCCGGGCTGCCATTCGCGCGCTACTGGGTGCACCACGGGTTGCTCAGCATCGGTGGGGCCAAGATGGGCAAGTCCGCCGGCAACGCGCTCGACCTGGCGTACGTGGACTCGCTCGGGGTGCGGCCGGTCGAGCTGCGTTACTACTACGCCGCCGCGCACTACCGCTCGGTGATCGACTACTCGGAGGATTCGCTGCGCGACGCGGCCACCGCGTACCGCCGGATCGAGGGGTTCGTGCAGCGGGCGGCCGAGCGGGTCGGCGCCGGGCAGCCCGGTGAGCTGCCGGCCGGCTTCGTCGCGGCGATGAACGACGACCTCAACACCTCCGCCGCGCTGGCCGTGCTGCAACAGCACCTCCGGGACGGCAACACCGCGCTGAGCGCCGGTGACGATGTGACCGTCCGCACCACCCTGGCCGTGGTACGGGCAATGCTGGATATCCTCGGGATCGACCCCCTCAACCCGGCGTGGACCGGTGGCGGCCGATCGAATGATCTGCGTGCCGTGGTGGACTCCCTGATCGCGCTGGCCCTGGAGCAGCGCGCGCAGGCCCGGGGCCGCAAGGACTGGGCTGCCGCCGACGCGGTGCGTGACCAGCTCAAGCTGGCCGGCGTGGTGGTCGAGGACACCCCCCAGGGCCCCCGTTGGACTATTGGAGAGCAGGACTGATGGCCGGCAACTCGCAGCGCCGTGGCCGGCGACTGACGTCGAAGGCAAGCGCCCCCAAGGGCACCGGCGGCAAGAACAAGGACTCCCTGGCCGGGCGGGGTCGCACCCTGCCCGCGGACGAGCGTCCCTGGCACAAGGGCTACTCGGGCACCGAGAAGCTGCCCCAGCGCACCGCCTGGAAGCAGGACAAGGAGCGCCGCGCGGCTGCCGAGGAGGGGCGCGCCCCGAAGATCGGTCAGCCGGGCAGCAAGGACACCACCTGGGGCAGGGGCGGCGGTCGGGGCGTACCGGTCGGTCGGGGCGCCAGCGGCGGCGGTCGGGGCGGCAAGCCCACCGGCCGGTCCGGCCCCCGGGTCGCGCCGGGGCGCAAGTCCAACCCGTCCAAGGACTCCCCGGAGCTGCTGGTCGGGCGCAACCCGGTGCTGGAGGCGCTGCGCGCCAACGTCCCGGCGACGGCGCTCTACACCGCCCAGGGCATCGACATGGACGACCGGATCAACGAGATCATCCGGACCGCCGCCGACCGGGGCATCGCCAACCTGGAGATCAGCCGGGCCGAGCTGGACCGGATGACCGGCGGGGTGCTGCACCAGGGCGTCGGGTTGCAGGTGCCGCCCTTCGCGTACCAGCCCTTCGAGGACATGGTCGCCGCCTCCCTGGAGCAGCAGGCCCCCCTGCTGGTCGCGCTGGACGGTGTCACCGACCCGCGCAACCTGGGTGCCGTGATCCGGTCTGCCGCGGCGTTCGGCGCGCAGGGTGTCTTCGTACCCGAGCGACGTGCCGCAGGAATCACCGCGACCGCCTGGCGGACCAGCGCCGGCGCGGCCGCGCGGGTGCCCGTGGCGCAGGTGACCAACCTGACCCGGTCGCTGAAGGCGTGCCGGGACGCCGGCTTCATGGTGGTCGGCCTGGACGCTGACGGTGACACCGACCTGTACGACCTGGAGGCCGCTGTCGGTCCGCTGGTGGTGGTCGTCGGTTCCGAGGGGCGCGGGCTGTCCCGCCTGGTCGGGGAGACCTGCGACCTGACCGTCAGCATTCCGATGATCTCCGAGGTTGAGTCGCTCAACGCCAGCGTGGCCGCCGCGGTCACCCTGGCCGAGGTCGCCCGCCGACGCTCCGCCGAGCTGTAACCACGTCGACGAGGCCCCCTTCCGCCCAGCGCGGGAGGGGGCTTCGCCGTCAGATCTGACGGGTCCACGCGACGAAGAGCAGCGCCCCGGCGAGCGCCATCAGCAGCACGGCCGGGATCAGCCAGCGCGGACCCCGCTCCCCGTCCAGGCGTCGGGTGAGCCGCTGGTGCACGGCGGCGATGCCGATCAGAGCGGCCAACCCGGCAGCCGTGATCGGCAGGCCGACGAGGAAGTGCGCCACCCACGCGCCGGCCCGGGTCGGACCACCCCAGGAATCGTCGTACGGCCCCCGGTCCACCAGGCCGTACAGCGCGCCGCGCAGCACCATCAGCAGTTGGACGCCGAGCGGCAGCAGAGCCACGGCACCGAGGAGCAGGCTGAGCAGCGCGTGGCCGAGCACCGCGACCGTGCCGGGCCGCCGGCCGGGCGCGGCCGCCGGTGGCATCCCGAGCAGCCCGGTACGCAGGGCACGCCAGCGTGCGACGGCGGCGCCGGCCCCGCCCAGCGGGGCGGTCACCAGCGCGAGTACGGCGACCGGGACCAGCGTCGCGCAGTAGGCGAGGCTGCGGCCCGCCAGGCGAACCACCTGGTACGGCCGGGCACGCGCGATCGGGTGAGCAGTGGACTGGGCGGGAACGGTGGGCACGGCGTCTCCTCGGGCTCGGGTCGCCGTGACGGTACGAGCAAGAGCCGCCGTGCCGAGTCACCCCACAGAGCCACCTCCGCGCTGGCTCCGCAGGGTGAAGAGCCCTTGCCGGTACGACGAAAGGGGCGGCCCGCCGAAGCGGACCGCCCCCGTCGGTGAGGCGTTACGTCAGATCCGGCCACCCGTGGCGGCGTGGAAGACGTGGCTGCGACCGGCGACCGGCTTGACGAACACGGTGTCACCCATGTTCGGCATGGTGCGCCGGTCGGTGCGGACGACGAAGCGCTCCGAGTTGCCACCCAGCGCGGCGTGGCCGTAGACGTTGGCGTCCGAGCCGAGGTCCTCGACCAGCTCGACCACGACCGGCATGCCGCCCTCGGTCGGGCTGACCAGCTCGCAGTCCTCCGGGCGGAAGCCCACGGTGACCTTGCCGTCGCCACCCTCGGCGCGGGCCGCCGCGACCTGCTCCCGGGTCAGCGGGATCTGCAGCTCGGCGAACTCGGCGCCCTGCTCGTTCAGCGGAACGGTCTTGATGTTCATGGCGGGAGAGCCCATGAAGCCGGCGACGAACACGTTGGCCGGGGTGTCGTAGAGCGCCCGCGGGGTGTCCACCTGCTGGAGGACACCGTCGAGCAGCACCGCGACCCGGTGACCCATGGTCATGGCCTCGACCTGGTCGTGCGTGACGTAGACCGTGGTGACGCCCAGCTTGGCCTGCAGGGACGCGATCTGGGTACGGGTCTGCACACGCAGCTTGGCGTCGAGGTTCGACAGCGGCTCGTCCATGAGGAAGACCTGCGGCTCGCGGACGATCGCCCGGCCCATCGCGACACGCTGACGCTGACCACCGGAGAGCGCCTTCGGCTTACGGCCGAGGTATTCCTCCAGCTGGAGCAGCGCCGCCGCCTCCTTGACCCGCCGGTCGATCTCCGACTTGGAGGTCTTGCGCAGCTTGAGGGCGAACGCCATGTTCTCGTACACCGTCATGTGCGGGTAGAGCGCGTAGTTCTGGAAGACCATCGCGATGTCGCGGGCCTTCGGAGGAAGGTGGGTGACGTCACGCTGGTCGATGTAGATCGAGCCGGCGTCCACGTCCTCCAAGCCGGCGAGCATCCGCAGGCTGGTGGACTTGCCACAACCGGAGGGGCCGACCAGGACGAGGAACTCGCCGTCGCCGATCTCGAGGTCCAGCTCGTTGACGGCGGGACGCTCTTGGCCCGGGTAGACCCGGGACGCCTTGGAATAGGTGACCGTAGCCATGGTGAAGCGCTTCCTTTCACCGGCAGGAACGTGCCGGACGATCCGAGTGAAGGAGCAACCGGCGCGTGTCCGTGCCGGTCAGCGGACGGCGGCTCGGTCACGCGGGGGCGCCGGGCTGTCGTCCGTGTGTGAACCGTAAACGTGTTTCCCCTTGCTGCCAAGGTCGGGGAGCGTCGAACGTGACAGACGGATTACACATTCCGGTCACTCCGGCACGGTCGGACATCAATCGACACACGGCCGGGCGGCGGAAAGGCGTACAGGCGTCGGGTTGTTGACGTTTCCCGTGCTCGGGAGGCATCGCGAGCGGGATATCCGGACGTCACTCGCTATGCTGACCTCGACGCACGCGCCCCTGTAGCTCAGCTGGCCAGAGCACTCGCCTTGTAAGCGAGATGTCGCCGGTTCGATCCCGGCCGGGGGCTCCAATTCCATCAGGCATTTCCCGATGGGCACTGCCACGAGTCGACCGGTTGACAGCAACGCTGACAGCAACGGCACTCACGAGAGCTTCCCGTCGAGCTTGCCGAGAGCCTGACGCATCGCGTCGAGGTTGGCGTGAGCGTAGACCTTGAGCGTGATCTTCACGTCGGCGTGCCGAGCGATGGCCTGAACGACGTGCGGCGGTACGCCCAACTCCATCAGCAGCGATACGACGGTGTGCCGCAGGTCGTGTAGGCGGACACCAGGCAGGCCGGCGGTTTCCCGGAGCCGGGCGAAGGAGCGGCTGAGGTTGGTGGGCTCCATCGGAGTGCCCCGCTCCGAGGGAAACACGAGATCGTGGTCCTCCCACACCTCGGCGAGGGCGGCTCGCTCTGCCTGCTGCCGTTCCTGGTGTTCGAGAAGAGTGAGCCAGGTGACCTCGGGCAGAGGCAACACCGCCTCCGAATCTTCGGTCTTGGCGTCCTGGACGTGGAGCTGCCCGGCAACCCGCTGGACGGTCTGCTGCACCCGTAGCGTGCCCTCGTCCAGGTCGAGATCCGACCACCGGAGGCCAACCAACTCACCTCGACGCAGACCCATGGTCGCCGCTACGACATAGAGCGCGTGGAGCCGGTGACCGGCTGCGGCGGCCAGGATCTTTCGTACCTGATCGACGGACAGCCCTTTGCCAACCTTGTAGCGAGGCGACGGGATACGAACCAGCTTGGCGACGTTGCGCGACACCAACTCTTCTCGCATGGCGTGTTGAAGCGCGTTGCGCAGCACCGCGTGCACGAACTGGATCTGGCGGGCGCTGGGGTAGTGCTGGCAGCAGCGACCGACCGAGCAACAGCGGCGTTCAGCGGGTCGAATCTTGTCGAGGCCGTTGGTGCAGCAGAGGCACTTGCGACGGAACTCGTCCATGAACGCCTTGACGTGCTGGACCTGCAACCCGTCGAGACGCTTAGTGCCGAGTGCCGGAACAAGGTGCAGCCTTACGGCGCTTTCGTAACCCCGGGCGGTGGTGGGCTTGAGGTCGCTGACGTAGGCAGCCAGCCAGTACGGCAGATAGTCGGCCAGCTTCCAGGTCCGGTCGGGAACCGGAATGCCCCGCTGCGAGCGGGATTTCAGATCGACGAGCTTGATGTGAGCTTCTTCCCAGGTCGCGCCGTAGACGAACTTGCGCTTACGGGTGCCCTCGGTGGTGAGTACGTATGCCTGCCCGACCCAGCGACCGTCGCTGGACCGCTGATAGATCGAGCCTTCGCCGTTGGGATTGCGACGAGCGGCGGACTGGCGTTGCTTGGGCTCTCTGGGCATCAGGCAGCTTCTTCCGTGAGCGTGGTGATGACTTCGTCGATGGCGGCGGCGGGGATCAGCCGGCGGCTTCCGACCTTGAAGGAGCGGAGGCGACCGGAACGGATCAGGTCGTAGACGAGCGAGCGACCGATGCCGAGCGCTCGGGCGGCTTCCTCCACGCGCAGCACGCGAGGAGTGATCGAAGTGGGGGCGTCCATCGGTTGGCCTTCCTCGTGCGGCGCGGCGGGGGTCAAGCGGCGGCCGGCGCGGTGCCGGCCGGGGTGGTGCCGAGTTCGTGGGCGAGTTCTTCGCGGCCGGCGGTTCGTCGTTCGCGGGCGAGGGCGGCGGCGGTGTTGGCGAGGAGT
Source organism: Micromonospora sp. MGP-C2 (assembly GCF_057766525.1). Lineage (NCBI taxonomy): Bacteria > Bacillati > Actinomycetota > Actinomycetes > Micromonosporales > Micromonosporaceae > Micromonospora > Micromonospora sp. MGP-C2. Next base: position 3,831,457 of record NZ_JBYMEN010000002.1, on the reverse strand, counting down.
GCGTCTCCGGTGGTGTGCCAGCCGACTCCGGCGAAGGTGAGGGTGCCGACGATGAGCGTCGTGTCGTCGTCGAGGTGGTCGACGGCGCGGAGAGTGCCGGATTGCTCGTCGGCCTGGTGCTCGTGCTCGTGGCGTCGGTAGGTGACGCGGGTGTCGCGCAGGAGTTGGAAGGTGACGGAGTAGCGGCGGGCTTTGGTGAGGAAGTGGCCGCCGAACCCGAGCATGTGCGCCCAGCGCCGTAGCCGGGCGTAGGGATTGGTGGCCTGTGGTCTGCTGGCCGGTTGGGTGTCAAGGGCGGCTTGACGCTGGGCGACGCAGACGGGGCAGGCGGCGTAGCGGGTGTGGGTGCCGCAGTCGGGGCACTCCCAGCGCTTCACGTAGCCAGGCCGGGGCCGGTGGTCCCGGGGCCTCTCCGAGAGCGGCACGGGTGTTCCGGTGGGTCGGCCGGTGTGCCAGCAGGCGTCGATGAGGCGGGCGGTGTGGTCGCCGTCGGGGTCGGCGTAGTCGCCGATCGAATCGGCGTCGAGCCTGACGGAGCGGTGCCCGGTTACCTCGGTGCTTTTGGTGGCGTACTTGGCAAGGTAGCCGGCAACCATGCTGTCAGTGACCTCACCGTCGCCGGTGAGGCTGATGGGTCGAATGTCGAGGCCCTTGCCCGGGTGACCCCACGCGATCGACCAGCCAGCGGGCTGGTCCGGGTGGGTCGGGGTGGTGAAGGCGACCTGCTCGACGGCGGCCCGGATCGCGTCGTCGAGGTCGGCGACGGTGAACCCGGGCGGCGGAGGGATGACGGCGGTTGAGTCCTCAGGGTGGACGCCGTCGAGGCGCACCAGGGCGTGGAAGTGCACCGCCCCGCGTGCCTGAAACTCGGCCACCTTCCCGTGCGACAGCCGAACCGGTGCGACGGTGCGGGTGTTGCCGGAGGCGGTGACGACCTGGACGCGGAGGATGCCCCGGCGGCGGGCGAGTTTGGCCAGCCATCGTTCCGCGGCTTGCTTGGTGCGGTGCCACAGCTCCCCGGAGAACAGGTTCCACACGACCTGGTGGGTGTGGTCGTAGCAGTCCAGACACAACGGCTGCCCGAGCATCGCATCACCCGGCTCGTGTCGCGCCCAGCAGACGGCGGGTCGACCGTGAGGGCAGAGCCCGGCGGCGGGATCGCTGGCCCGGCGGGCGTGGCACGGGTCGGGCCGGCAGTCGCAGCGTTTGCGGTTGCCGCAGGTGTGCCGCTTGACCGCGCGGGTGTGCACGGTGCCGAAGGACGGCGCGGTGAACGTGGCGAACACCGCCGGGTGCTGGGTGACCGTGTCGGGGACGCCTTTGCCGCCGATGAGGCCGGCGCGCAGGAGTTGGAAGGCGTCGCGTTGGTAGGTGTGGGCGCAGGCGGGGCAGACGGTGGCGCGGCGGTTGCCGCAGGCGGTGTAGATCGCGGCGTCGGGCATGGCGTCGGTGTGCCGCTGGTCCAGGACCCTGCCCGTTGACGAGTCGACGGTGAGCAGCTGGCCGGCGAGGCGGATGGGTCGGGTGCAGCCGGCGGCGGCGCGGACGTGTTCCAGCCAGCCGAAGTAGTCGGGTTGGGTGGCGCGGGTGAAGGCGGAACCAGTGGCGGTGTAGTCGTGGACGGGGATGGTGTCGGCGTTCGAGCCCACACCCCGGGCCAGAGCGGTCTGGGGTGTGAGGTCCAGCGTCGAGGCCATCAGCCGCGTACCTCGGTGAGGTGGCGGGTGGTGATGGTGCGTTCGGTGACGATGACCCGGCAGGCGCCGCACTGGCGCTTGACCGGCTCGTGCCGGCGGCACGGGATCAGGGCGGTGGTGTCGCCGCAGTGGATGGTGACCGGTGCCCGGCAGGGACCGCCGGGGATGACGTCGATGAGGGTTCGGCGGATGTCGAACGGGTGGGCGTCGGGGTAGGCGGGGCAGGTGTGGGTGACCTGCTCGATGTCGACCAAGACGATGGTCATCGGGCACCCCGGGGAATGGTGGCGAGGAGCTTCCCGGCGATGACCGTGCTGACGTCGAGGCGGTCGGCCAGCTCGGCAGGGGTGATGGGTTGCCCCGTGGCTTGTTCGTGCTGCACGGCAGCGAAGCGGGCAGTGGGCAGCAGGTGAGCGGGGACCTCGACCGGCTCCGAGGCCGGTGTGGTGACAGGTTCCGGCGCAGGGGCCGGAGTGATGGCGGCCGGTGGTGCCGGCTCGGTGGTGACCTGCTCGGCCGCCTGAACCCGGATCGGCTGCTCCGGCTCAGAGGGAGCCGTCATGGGTTGCGCGGCGGGTGCGGGGGCGAGGACAAGTTTGACCAAGGCCATGAACGCCAGCGCCGGAACGGCCGAGAGGAGCCACCCGGACGGTCCGGGTTTGGCGACGGCGAGTTGGGCGGCAAGGGAGAGGCCGGCGGCGGCGATGAGCAGGACCATCGGGTAGCCGATGGGTGCGCCGGTGCGGCGGCGTCGGCGGATGGTGAGCAGGGCGGCGATGGGGACGAGTTCGGAGATGACGGCGTTGGCCCAGCCGAACCATCCCGGGGTGTTGTCGGGGCTGTTGGCCATGGTCCAGTCGTGGACGTGGGTGAAGGACGCGGCTCCGGCGGAGCCGCCGACGGTGATGAGGATGAGGACCAGGACCAGGCCCTCCAGGCGGGTGCCGGCCGGTTCGCGGTTCATCGGATGCCGCCCATGTAGGCCATGGCGATGCCGATGAGCAGGATGACGGCGAAGGTGATCAGGACAGCCATTAGTGGCCTCCGTGGCAGTCGAGGCAGCAGCCGTAGCGGCGGGGGATGTAGTAGGGCTTCACCTGCCCGCAGTGCCGGCAGGTCCGGCGAGCGAGCAGGGCTTTTGCGATGGCCTCCCGCTGCGCCGGGGTAGCGGTGCGCTTGGGCGCGGCGAGGTCAGTGCGGTAGAGGTAGGCGACCCGCCTGTTTTTGCGGTGTCGCCAATAGATCTGCGCGACCGGGTCATGCCCTCCCGGACGTAGGCCGGCGGCGCGGAGTTGCCGCAGGGTGGCCAGGCCGGTGGGTGCGCCTTGATAGGGGAAGGTGGGGAACCCGTAGCGGGTGCCGAGCGGGTCGTAGAACTCGACCCGGATACCGGTGCGCTCGGCCAGGTTGTCCAGGTCGACGCGGCGTAGATCGGTCATGGCTTGTCACCACCCCAGCGCTGCTGGGCAGCTTGGCGGGAGATGCCGAGACGGGAGCCGATTTCAGCCCAGGAGTAGCCGCAGGCCCGCAGGCCGATCACGGCTTCACCGATGGCGTCATCAATGACGGAGGACAGGGCGATGAGGTCGCGGAGGGCTTCGACGTCTCCGGTGGCGACGCGTCGGCCGTGGGCGCGGATGATGCGCTTGGCGAAGCCGGCGAAGGCGTCGTTCTCGACGACGTCCCGACGCCGCTGGCGCGGAATGGACGTCAAGGGCTTCTTGACGGTATTCATCGCGTCTCCCCTTCCGCCTTGCGGAGGGAGTCCCACTCGGTGGCAGCCGCCTGAAGGGCGGTGATGACCTGCTCAGCGGTGCGGGCCGGGTCGTCGTTCCACGAGTAGGGGGAGGTGTGCTCGTCGAGGAGGTAGCCGTCCTCGTCGATGTGGAAGACCGGGGCGGTGGTGTCGAGGTAGTCGACGAACACGCCTAGGGCGGCGAGGTAGTCGGCGAGGGCGTCGGGGTCGAGCTGGGAGAAGTGCTCGACGGTGTGTCCGGCGCAGGCGATGCCGATGGCCCCGGCGGCACAGGCCGGCGGGGTGAGGTTGTCGGTGGTGTGGGCGTAGTAGGTGCCCTGGTGCCAGCCGTGCCGGCGCAGGTAGAGGGCAGCCATCCGCAGCAGATCAGCAGGTGTGACCTGGATCGGTGCGGGTGGGTTTTGGGTAGCCTTCATGGCAACCACGTCCTTTCGAGGTTGTTGGTGGAGGTCGGCAGGACCGGGAAGCTTGCGAGGCAGATCCGGTCCTGTCGGCCGTGCTATCGGGCGCGTAGCCGCAGGTAGCGGCGGTGCCGGTTGTCGTCACCCGGCATCTGGGTGGGTGCGGAGAGGTAGACGAGTCGCCCACTGCGGGCGACGGCCTGGACCATGGCGGCGATGTCCTCGGGGCTGCCGGTGATCCACAGTTCGGTGAACTGGGCGGCCCGCTGGTTGTTCGCGCGGGCGTAGGCGCGTTCGCGGGTGGTCATGCCGCCATCTCCCATTCGGTGGGGTTGACCGTGGGGGTGCTGGTGCCGGTGGGGCGGCGGGTCCAGGCGGCGTAGTCGGCGATGTTGTAGATGTCGGTGTCGGTGAGGTAGGCGGCTTTGATGCGGCGGGGGACGCCGCCTTCGGCCAGGAGGTAGGCCGCGCCTTGGTTGGTGGGGCTGATGTCGGAGGCGGTGTAGCCCTGCTCGGCCCAGCCCTGTCCGAGGATGATGTTGGAGCTGTTCAGCGAGGTGCACCGGAATGCGGCCCGGTAGCCGAACAGGTCCCGCAACGAGGCGGGGATGATGTCCCACGACGGGCGCTGAGTCGCGGCGACGACGGGCATGCCGCAGGCCCGACCGAGGGAGACGAGCCCTCGCAGGAGGGTGGAGAACTCTTCCTGCTGTGCCTTGGTGCCGAGCACGGTGGAGAACATGGCGAGTTCGTCGATGATGGTGACGATGACGGACATGCCGTCGCCGTCGGCGAGCTTGCGGCGCCGGTTGGCCAGGAGCCAGGCGTAGCGGTTGGTGGCGACGATCAGGAGGCGACGCAGCACGTCGATGCCCTGGTCGATGTCGGGGCCGATGAACGCGTCGGCGAGGTCGCGCCAGGGGCCGAGTTCGACGAGTTTGGCGTCGAAGAGCACCAGGCGGGTGTTGTCGCACAGGGCGGCGTGGCCGCAGATGTTGTTGATGAGCCCGGACTTGCCGCCGCCGGGTTCGCCTGCGGTGAGCAGGTTGCGGTAGATGACGTCCAGGTAGACGGGTTGGCCGAACTCGTCGATCCCGATGAAGATCGGGTCGAACATCGACAGGCCAGGACCCACCGGAACCGCATCGGCGGTGGTGGGAATCGTGGTGGTCATCAGTGCCCTCCTGGGCGTTGTGGACGCGAGAAGCCACACGAACGAGCCGCAATGGCTCCTCGCATCCGGTGGTTGGGTTGGGGTCAGATCCAGTCGGAGACGTCGTCTGCTTCGGGCGACGCGGAGGAAGCCGCGGGCTTGCTGCCGTTGGCCGTCGTTGCGGCCGGCTTCTTGTTGTCGGGCTTGCCCTGGGCGGGGATCCTGATCGTCGGAGCCTCGACGTCCGGCAGGTCCAGGGCGGTGGGGACCATCAGCGGCGACGCCGAGACGGGCGCGGTCGGGTCGATCACGTCGACCAGCGGAGAACCGACGTGGGCGGTCAGCACCTCACGGCGTTTGATGTCGAACCGCAGATAGGCGGCGTTGTTCTCCGAAGCGCGCTCGATGAGCACCGTCGAGGCGTGACAGGTGACCGCGATCTTGTCGAGGCGGCCTTCCAGGTCCTTGGCGGACAAGCCGGGGCGCAGGTAGACCCAGACTCGTTCGCCGACCGGGGTGGGACGTGCCCAGAGGATCAGCGGCAGCGAACCGGACTGGTTGGCGATGATGAACTGCGCGAAGCAGACACGCAGCCGATGCCTCACCACGAGACACCAGGTCCAGGCGATGACCTGGCGGCGTACCGGGCGGATGGCGGCGGGGACGCCGACGACCAGGGCGACCACGAGCAGGGTCACCACGGTTGGGGTGTGGTTGGCTAGCTGCACCCACGCGGTGAGCAGCAAGACGGCGAGGGTGGTTTCGGGGGTCCACCACCACAGCAGCCGGATCACCGGCCAGATCCGTACGAGCAGCCAGACGAGCCCGCCGGTTGGAACGCCGATGAGCGCGCCGACGAAGACGGCGAGGATCGGGTGGATAGAGGAAGCGGCCACCACGGCCGAGAGAAGGCCGACGATGACCGCCGTGAGGATGAACGCCATGCGGGCGTTGCGGGCCGAGGAACGGTGAACCTTGGCCTCGATGACCGTCACCGTTCCGGTTGACCTGCCGGCGAACCGGCGAGGGCTAGACTTGGACATGACACGTCCTCCCAAGCAATTGGGTTGGATGGGTTGGAGAGAGCGGGGTCGGCAGGTTGCGAGCCAGTACCGGCCCCGCGCTCGTTTCCTAGAGCTGACCGAGGTCAGCGATTGCGCAGCTTCTTGCCGAGCAGGCCGAAGCGGATGCGGTCGTCCTCGTCGAGGACGGTCGGGGTGCGCCCAGCGGCGCGCTCCTCACGGAGCTGCTTGTCCAGGTGCTTCGGGTCGACCTTGACCTCACGGACACGACCGTTGTCGTCCTCGCTGAACAGGTACTTCTTGCCCATGGCAGGGATCTCCCTTTGCTCGAAGTGAGGGGTTCTTAGAGGCAGGCGATGAGCAGCGCGGACGCCCAGAGGCACGCCGCGTGCAGGGACTGATCGGCCAGGTACATCCCGCAGATCGGGGCCTGACGGTCGGCGAAGTCGCCGCTTCCGGTGTGAGTGAGCAGCCAGCGCACCGGCCACCGCCGGTCAAGAAACGCGTGCGAGACGGCGGAGAAGCCGAGCCCAGCGGCAAGCCCGAGAGCGGTGACGGGCAGGTCCAGGGCGGCGATGGTGATGGCCAGCATGACCACCACCACGAGGTGATAGGCCATCACGTGGCCCAACAGATGACGCCAGCCGTCCCAACCCGGGGCGGCCTTGTGCGCGGCCTGCTTGTCGGACTGACCGAGAACGTGATCGGCCACCTGGTGACCGGCGTAGAGGGTCGCCGCGACAACGGCGAACACGATGGCGGAAACGAGCATGAGACAACCACTCCCTATGACGAGGGCAGACAGGTTGGAAAGGCAGACGGGGCCGGCAGGTATGCGAGCCAGTACCGACCCCGTGCCTTGTGGGATGTGACCACCTGACGTGGTCACCGGCCGGAAACGTGCGAACCAGAACCGTCTCCGGACGAATCATCGATGGATCAGCCGACCATCAGGCCGCTTCGTGCTTTCAGACACCAGGGCTCACACAGCGCGGTGAGCGAGGGACCTACTTAGCCGCCGAGTTACCAGCCTTCGGCTTCAGCGTGATCGCACGGAACGCGACGCCGTTACGCCCGTTGGTCGCCCACGGAATAGCCTCCAACTGCTCGACAGCGACGAGCTGTCCCACCGTCACGCCCGGCTTCTCACCCGCCGTGGTGATGGTGATGATCTCGCCGCCAGTCTCGTCGAGCACGAAGACCTGGGTCGACCACATGAGCCGGCCAGTGTTCTTCTCCGACCGCTGATTGCCGTTCTGGTCGTTCTTCGGCTCCGGGTCCTTCGTCACCTGGACCTGCTTGCTCTGGGTGTCCACGTACAGCTTCACAACAAACCTCCTGGGTCTCGGGCCAGGTAATGAGCTAGTCCCCGGTGGACTGTTGCTCGTGGCCTCTGCGGATAAGGCTCCCGAAAAGCTAGGGACAACCCATCCGATGAGCTGGACGACTATGGGACGTCTTGGTTACGATGAATGCGTCCCTAGTCGTCCCTTGAGGAGGAACGATGCCAAACGACCGGCTCCGCGATGCCATCCTGCGCAACGGCCTGACGCCGGTCGCTGTGGCCGAGAAAATCGGGGTTGACGCGAAGACCGTAGAACGGTGGATCACGCAGGACCGGACGCCGTACCCGCGTCACCGGCACGCAATCGCGGCAATGGTGCGGGAGGACGTGCCGTACCTGTGGCCAGACGCGGTGACCCCCGAGAAGGCGTCGAGGATTGGGCAGAGCGAGTTGGTGCAGCTCTACACCCGGCGCTCTGCCGTGCCGTACGACCTATGGCGTCGACTGATCGAACGCGCGGAGAAGCGAATCGACGTGCTGGCCTACGCCGGCCTGTTCCTCGTGGAGCAGGACCGCAGGCTGATCGACACTCTGCGTCAAAAGGCTGTTGACGGCGTCACGGTGACAATCCTGCTCGGGGACCCGAATAGCGGGGCGATCGAGCGCAAGAGCATCGAGGAAGGTTTGCCGGGTGTGATGGCGGCGAAGATCCGCCAGGTTCAGCAGTACTACAACCGGCTTGACGATGCGCCCGGGGTGAAGGTCCGTTACCACGACACGACGTTGTACAACTCGATCTATCGCTTCGATGACGAGATGTTGGTGAACATGCACGTGCTCGGGTTTCCGGCGCCACATGCGCCCGTGATGCATCTGCGCAGGCTCAACGGGGGCGATCTGTTCGGCACGTACGCCGACAGCTTCGACCGGGTCCTAGCTGCCTCGACGACTCAGCCACGCGGCGAGATGGCAGCCTAAGAGCATGGCAAGAACCGAGCACTACCACGACCCGAGCGCGCCGAAGGCCAACAGCATCGTCGTCGCCGTCTCCGTCTTCGCACGAGACGATCGCGGACGGGTGCTGCTCATCCAGCGGACCGACAACGGCCTGTGGTCCCTGCCCGGCGGCGGACAGGAAGTTGGCGAGTCGGTCGCAGAGACAGCAGTCCGGGAAACTCACGAGGAGACCGGCATCCGCGTCGAAGTGTTCGGGATGGTCGGCGTCTACTCCGACCCCGGTCACGTCATCGAGTACTCAGACGGCGAGGTACGACAGCAGTTCTCGCTCTGCTTCCGCGCCATACCGGTCAGCGGCACACCGACGCCGAGCGAAGAGTCACATGACGTCCGGTGGGTGGCCCGCGACGAGCTGGCCGCGCTCGACATCCACCCGTCGACCCTGCTCCGCATCACCCACGGCTACGAGGAACGTCCGGAGCCCTACATCGGCTGATGGACGCCGGAGAGCCGGCGCTGAGTTCGCTGCACGGCAGCGACCATCTCCGGTTCGGCCCGGCCGATGAATCGGGTCACCAGGTGCTCAGGCCCGTATCGCGAACGGATCTCCGCTAGCCGGTCCAACACCTCGAAATCCTGGCCATCCGGCCCGGTCGTCATGTCTGCGCAGCAGATGGCGTCGGTCACCGCGGTTTCCTCTCGAGGGAACTCGGCGGCCAGGGCTTCACCGAGGCCACGCTCGTCAGCTTCCAACCAGGCGCAGGAGTGATGAGCGACCAAGGCGGCAATCCGCTCATTGAAGTGCTCACGGCGTAGCCAGCGGCCACCGTCGAGCGAGTGGAAGCCGGTGTCGACCAGGTCAGGGCTGTAACCGACGTCGTGTAGCCAGGCCGACGCTACGAGCACCTCACGATCCTCGCTCGGGACTGCTCCGCTAATCCGGTCCGCCTTGGCAGCGACCGCCTGGACGTGACTCCATCGACGGGGCAACGGTGTCTCCAGGAGGCGTCGTGCAACTTCCCGAGCGGTGTCGACGAGGTCGGCCATATCGCCAGGGTACGGAGGCACCCGGTCCGCTCGCCATCCCGTGTTCAGGTGCCGGCCGAGCTGCCGGCGTGTGATCCGTCAGCTGATGCGCGACGTAGCTCTGCCAGGTGATGTGCGACGGGTGGTCTAGGAAACTGAGGTAGCGATCCGCGGTCGCTGGCCTTTGATGCTACGGACTGGCTGGGTGGTGGTGCGTCGGATGACTTTGGTGTCGCCGTCGGTGAGTTCGATGGCCAGGGTCGTTTCGGAGACGGTCACGGTGACGGTCTGGTGCCGGTGTAGCCGGCCGAGGGCGACCTTCTGGCCGGCGACCATGATGATGCCGCTGTTGGATGCCCGCCGTTGCACTCGGACGGGTTCGACCGAGGGTCGTGGTGGTGGCCCGGCTGGTCGGGCGCCGCGTAGGCGCTTCATCTGTTCGGGGCGCAGCGGGTTGGCGCGGGTGCGCAGGAGTTCGCGGGTGTCCAGGTCGTAGAACATGAGAAGGGTCGGCTCGATGCGGATGCCGACGCGTCGGCCGGCGAGGATCTCGGCGGCTAGGACGATGTGTTGGCCCAGCGAGACCCCTCCGCCTCGGTTGACGCAGCGTTCGACCTCGATGGCGTCGCCGTCCTCGATCGGCGGCAGAGGTGACGGCCCGGCTGGGGTGGCGCCTTGGCGGGTGAGGGTGGCCAGGTCGTTGACGCTCAGGTGGGAACGGACGGTTTTGATCCGGATGCCGGCGATGAGGACGTGGATCAGGTCGCAGTCGGCCCAGATCCGGGCCACCATGCCGGCGCGGTGGGTGCCCATCCAGAACTGGCGTTGGCACACCATCAGGTTGCCCGACGCCGGGACGACCCGGTCGAACTCCACCGGCCCACCCGGCTCGACCGCCGGCGGCTGGACCTGGACGGGCTCAGGGTCGGTCGAGGGCTGATGGAGCGGGGTGGAGGAGAGCGGGTCCAAAGTGGGTGGCAGCCACAGATCGACCAGTGCCCGCTGCTGGGCCGGGATCGGCTGGAATCGGTCAGCCGGGGTGACCGGTGTCTTCGCATCGAGGGCCTGGTGGGGTCGGTCAGTGTTGTAGTGCAGCACGTATGCGTCCACCGCGGCCTGGGCCTCGGCCAGGCTGGTGAACGCCTCGGCGGTGTCGAGGAAGTCGGGCCGGACGGTGCCGTGGAACCGTTCGACCTTGCCGTTCTGGTTTGGTGAAGCGGGTGCGGTCAGCCGGTGCGTGATGCCGTTGTGGCGGCAGATCTTGTCGAACAGCACCTCACCGGTGCGGGGCCGGTACTTCCCGAACCGGTCGGTGAACTGCTTGCCGTTGTCGGTGATGATTTCCTCGGGAACCCCGAAACGGGCCAGGGCCTCCGCGAGGGCCAGACACACCGCCCGGCCGGTGGCCCGCTCCACCACCTTCGCGATCACGCAATACCGAGAGTGGTCGTCGACCGCCGTGACCAGCTTCGCCTCCCGCAGCACACCCGTGGCCGGGTTCACCAGCTGCACCCCACCGACGATGTCCATCTGCCACAACTGCATCGGAGCGGGCCGTTCCCACCGCTTATACGAGTCCTTCGGTCGTTTCCGGGGCCGGACCCGCAGCAGACCCTGTCGCTGCAAAATCCGGTCGATCGTCCGTTCCGACGGCACCACCCACTCATCGACCGCCCACGGGCCGGGCCTGCGCAGCATCTCCAACCGGATCCGCCGCGATCCCCACCGAGGATGCTCCCGGCGCATCTCCGCCACCGCGACCTCAACCGCCTCCGCCACCTGCCCCGGACAGGAGTGCGGCCGATGCGACCGGTCAACCAACCCGGCCAACTGCTCAGTCAGATACCGACCCACCCACCGATGCACCGTCGACCGATGCACCCCACAGTTGGCCGCTACCTCTGTCACATCCGACCCGGCCAACACCGCACGGACCGCATCCAACCGTTGCTCGACAACCGACAAGACAACCAGCGCCAATCCCGGCCTCCCCGAGTCCCGACGTCCCGCGGAGACGTCCGGCCCAGAGTGCCGAAACCGACCACCGTCGCAGATCACCTGGCGGACGCGTGTCGCACATCAGCCGACGGAGGACAGCCGAGCTGCCGGCGAAGTGGTTCAAAGTTTCTGTACGTCTTCAAGGCGGCCCTGAGCGGGCCGCACGCGCCGCCGCCTGGGCGCGCGTCCGTCGCTCCGCTGGCGCTCCGACTCCGGCCACGCAACACGCCCGGCGGCTGGCGCGAAAGCGGGAAGCCCAAGGGGCCGCCGCAGCACGACAGGCCGTTGATGAGTGAGGTGGTGGCCGGCAGCCGGCCGGGCCGCGCGCCCAGCACCGCGCGGCGTGAGTGAGCGCACGCCGGCCGCGTCAGCGTTGGCGGTGGTCGCGGTATTGCGGTTACTGCGCCTCCGGCGGGGGCGCTCGGGCTCCGAGATGGTTGAAGACCCGTCGGCGGGTTGCGGTCCGTGGTGGTTGCGCGGGCCATCCCGCCCGCCGTCGACCCGGGCAAGCCGAGCAAACCACCGCCCGGCCCGCCAGCGTCCGAACCTGTGTCAAGGTCCGCTTGACGTGGCGGGCCGGGCGGTGGCCCGCTCCCCTGAGGGCGGGTCGACGGCAGACGGGATGGCGTTACGCCGTCGGTCTGGCGTTACTGCTCTAACGCCTTGACCTCTTGGTGGCCTCCTTACGCACCGACGGAAGCAGAGCGGCAGTGGCGACCATGATGGCCGCGACCTCAGCGCCGGTCAGCTTCATGAAGGTGGTGGCTACCCAAGTGAGGACCAGGACTACGACGACGGCTGCGACGGGGGCGGTGACTTCGCTGTGCGGGATGACTATGCACCCGCTGATGGGCTTCCTGTTCACCGAGGCCGAACCTCTTTCTCAACGCGTGGACTGGGTAAGTGCCCTGGCCAGATTCGCAGTCCGACCGGAGCGAGACTCAGTATGCGATAGCTGCCGCCAAGTCCGAGCCGGTCGGGGGTCACCAAGACGTCTGTCCATACCACACGCATAGGACAGCACCCCCACTCCGCACCCAACGGCTTTGAGCTGCGAAAACGGCACCTAAGCGTTGAAGTAGAGCTGTGACCAAGGTCACAGCCCATGCCCCCCGTTGCGGTCTATTTATCCGTCGTGTATCGCCTATCTCGGACCCAGTGAGCAGGCTTCTAGCGTTGACTCATTACAACCCCGAACCCATACTCGGGTCGACGGACCGCTTGCTTGGCTCAACGCGTGGACTGGGTAAGGGCCGCATGTGGGGGCTCTGGGTCGCAGCTCGGAGCCCCCAAAGCCATCCTTGTGGGCTCACTCGAATCGCGTCGTGCCCGACCCGTGCCCGATCTAGAGGGCAGCAAGGGCTACCAGCGGCCAAGCGCCCGACGCGTTCTAGTTCCTTATTCGCCTTGCGCAAAGGTCCAGTAGCGCCGTGGGCCATGAGCACAACCGATTCCCAAGCTGATGCTCGGCACCTTCCAAACTGACGGTGCTCACTCAGTCGGGTTGCTCTGCTGTGCGTAGCGGAAAGCAAGCCGTCTGATGATGGTCTCGCCCTCGGCTGCTGGTAGCCAGCTGGCTTCCGTGTGCGATTCGCTCTCTTCCCACTCGGGGATGTCGGCGGGGTCGTCGCGTCCGATGCCCAGCGACACATCGCTGTGGCGGGCGCGGAAGTAGAAGCGCTCACCGTTTGGCAGAGAGCCTTCCACCTGCACTGGAGCTGCCGCACAGGTCAGATGCGCCTGCCAGTTCTCACTCTGGAGAGTGGCGATGAGCTGGAGCCAGGATGCCACGTGCTCCTGGTGCCACCGCTGGCGCGCAGTCTCCTGATCCATGACGTTCATGGTGCTGCATCGGGACCTGGCTTTGTACATCGGGGAGCACGGGCTGAGTGACTAACTGAGTGACGACCGCGACGGACACACACGGACGTGCGGGGATGATGTCGGACGGTGTTCACTGCTCAGCGCTCGTCCTATGCCAGCTCACGAGATCGTGTTGGTTGCCTGGGGGTCAAGGAGTCGTCAGGGCTGCACGGACACCGGCAAGATGGCGGCGGATGACCGAGCCGGTCACCGCTGGCCAGGTGGAGCTGGTCACGCTCCGAATCGTCGGCTGCGGGCCGAGTAGGAGCGCAGGGCGCGGAGGAAGTCAATCTTTCGGAAGCCTGGCCAGTACACGTCGCAGAAGTACAGCTCGGAATAGGCGGCCTGCCAGAGTAGGAACCCGGACATGCGCCGTTCTCCGCTGGTACGGATGACGAGATCAGGGTCGGGCTGACCGCCGGTGTACAGGTGCGCCGCGAGATCGTCGGCGGTTAGCCGCTGCGCGACGTCTTCCAGTGTGGCGCCCGCTTGTGCTTCCTGATCGAGGAGAGAACGGACTGCGCTGACGATCTCCTCGCGGCCGTCGTAGCCGATGGCGACCGTGAGGTGGAAGTCGGCACCGCGTTCACCTGTGGCGTCTTCCGCGAGTTTCAGCGCGTGGCGTGTCGAGTCGGGTAGGACGTCGGCGCGGCCGGCCAAATGGAGCCGCCAGGGGTTGGACGGACGGAGGAGCGGCTCCGCGACGACCTCCTCGATCATCCGCATCAGGTTCTCCACCTCTTCGGATGCCCGCTTACGCATGTTGTCGACAGAGGCGACGAACAGGGTGACGTGATGAATGCCCATATCGGCGCACCAGGCCAGTACCTCGTGGATGTGCTCTGCGCCGTACCGGTGGCCGACTCCGGGGTCATCGAAGCCCGCCTGCCTGGCCCACCGGCGGTTGCCGTCCATGACCATGGCTACGTGCCGTGGCAGCGACTTACCGCCGAGCTGCATGCGCAGGCGGTGGGCGTAGAGCCGGTAGGCGGCACGGCGTAGGGGCTGCATCATGATCAAAGGAAACCACCTCATCGGCGCTGGCGTTGGCCCGGCTGCTCATGCATGAGACGACCCCCAGCGGGGCTGAGTAGCCACCGAAGTAGCCAAGGCGGCGTACCCGGCCGGAACACGCCGTACTTCGGCGGAACCGCTGAGCAGTGCCGGGCAAGGCTGAGGTACGTCTGACCGATCCTGGCAGCGTGGGGCACACAGGGGGCACAAGACACTGTCAAACGTCGTCAGCCAGCGACCAACAATGGCAGCCGGAGACGCCCCGTGAGCAGGTGCCGAGGGCCGTTCCCGCTGGTGGCGGCCTAGCGGCTCTAAGTTCCGCTTCAACGTCTGACGCAGGCTGGGTGACCAACTGGGTGACGACGGGCGCGAGCGACGCCGGACGTCCGTGGACTCCTGCGGACTGCTCGGACAGCTAACCACTGCTGCTGGTGCAGCTCACAGCCGGCTGGTGGTTCCTTCGGGACGAAGGGGTCAAGCTCCGCTAGGAGCCGGTCGACGGAGCTTGACATCCACAGGAGCATCGGGATGGGCGCAGCCTTTCGGTCGTTGAACCTGGGTGCGGTATCAATGCATTTGCGAGGGTAGCTAAATGTGATTTGCGTCACTCCAACTTGTTGTCTTGGCCCGGCTTCCTACACGCGCGCCCGCGCGCGTCCGGGCGCGCGTCCGGGCGCGCGTCGGGGCGCGCGCCCGCTAATAGATTGTGCAAGGTTCTGCTCCCGGCGCTTCGGTGGCTGCGCAACATGGCTTCGGGGGCATTCGTCGGCCCGTTTTCCACGCTTCCAATTGGGATGCGGGTGACGCGCCGGACACGCCGGCCAACTTGACCCTTGCTCACGTGTCGGCTGAGACTGATGCCGACCTCGGCGAGTTACAAGGGTGAAGTTCACCCAAAAGCAAGCGACGCCCGGGGCCTAGACCGGGCGTCGCTGGTGACTCTCCACTCAAGTGCGGCTACACAAGGGGGTGTCGTCAATTGGCGACGGTATCAGGGGCGCAAGCAGGGGACAACGGTGGTAGGGACCGACACGCGGTGATCCTGGCCTACCTGAAGACAGCGCCCGGGGTGTTGGGCGGGGTCGCGGCGACGGTTGCCGCCCTGACGGGATTGTTGACCATGGTTCTGAAATAGGTCGGTAGGAGGGGCGGTGACGGCCGCCCCTCCTATGCCCCGTGCGGCGAGGCAGCGAGAAGGCAGCGTGAGCCTTGATACGGGTCGAGCCCGAACGTCAGGCGACGACGGCCGAGACCTGCTTGTCGACGCGATTCGCCACCGCCTGGCACTGGCCGACAGCTTGCGTCCGCATCCCCCCGACGGAGGTCGGCACAACTCGTCGGCAGATTGGCTGTCGACAGCAGCGCTGACAGCAACCGCGCCGGACGGCGGCACGCTGACGAGTCCGGGCATGGACGAAGCTCCGAGCGTGCGGCCGTTCCCGGACGAGCGCGGACGACGTGCACAGAGCTTGTAAGCGAGATGTCGCCGGTTCGATCCCGGCCGGGGGCTCCAATTCCATCAGGCTTTTCCCAACCGGCTCTGCGGTGAGTCGACCGGTTGACAGCAACGGCACTCACGAGAGCTTCCTGTCGAGCTTGCCGGGCGCCTGACGCATGGCGTCGAGGTTGGTGTCGCGGGGTGGTCGTTCCTTCGGGACGAAGCGTCTCCTCTCACGTAGTCGATGGCCGCTCGTGAGAACACCTGCCGTGGGCCACACTTGAGGCGTGCGGAGGTCTCTGGGCAACGGCTGGTGGATCGAGCTCTCGCCTGCCTGGGTGCGGGAGCGCGCCAAAGACGGGGTCACAACGTGGCGCGTTCCTGGCCGCACGTTGCGGGTGGTGTCAGGAAGCCCGTGGCGCTGCGCCGATGGGGCCGACATCATCGCCTCGCTCGATGCCGAACTGCCGCCGAACCCGACAGGCAAGGTCGGCGAGGGTGGCCGAGACGGGATCGGTCACCGTGCCGCGTGGCTTTACCGCCAAGACGGCGATGTCAAGTTCAGCCTCTACGGCTACAACTTCATCGACGCGACGTACCTAGAGACGGTTTTCACCAGCGCCGACACGGCCGACCTCAGTTGGGCCTTCGACGCGTGGCGCTCGGTGACTCGATCCGCCGTCAGCGATCAGACGACGGGTCCGGCGGGTGACTAACTGAGTGACGATCGATGCGGACGTCAGCGGACGAGCAGGGACGATGGCGGACCGCGTTCCCAGGTCAAGCGCCACGTGCGGTGAACCGGGCGACGGCGTTGCGGAGGACGTCGACGGCGGTCATGGCTTTCTCGTCTTCACGGATCTCGACGTAGGCGACGCGGGAATGGTCGTCGATGACGGTGGGCACGAACGCGGTCCCGACTTTCGGTGCCCAGTTCTTGCCGCGGTTTCCGGTGCGCACGGGCCGGGCAGGCGGGAGCCATCGGTGTAGATCATCGCCGGGATGTTCTTGTCGTTGGGCGACTTGATGAACGCCGGTCGCCGGAGTTCATAGGCCTCGCCGATGCCGACCAAGGTGATCTCGCGGCGGGTAAGTCCACGACGACGACGTCGGCGAAGCTTGGTCCCGCATGAAGGTGATCAGCACGCAACCCGGCGGGTACTTCGAAAGTGCGAAGCTGGACGGTGCGTAGTCCGCGTCGGTGAGCGGCTTCGCGCAAGCTCTGAGCCGAGGCTGTCAGGCGCGGCGGCAGGACAAGTGTCACGGCCGATGATCCTGCCCGAATGCACCGCGACCGTTACAGCGGTTATCAGGCGTTCTGGTGCGGCCGGCGCGAGCGCGCTGTGGGCTGTCGACAGCAACGGGTATCCACCACGCTTCCCGCTGGCAGCAGCGCGCTCACTGCGTCGCGCGCGTGCGACGCGCGGCGACGTAGCGGCGCATCTTCTCGGCAGTTCCGCAGTCGTCCATGCTGCACCAGCGGCGACTGCGGTTCTTGCTCTCGTCGTTGAAGATGAAGCGGCAGCCTCCGCATCCCTTGATCCGGTCCAGCGCACCGGTGGTGAGCAGCTGGACCGCTGCGTGCACCACCGGCCGCAGAGGTCGGGCAAGCGTGTGGTCGTCTCGCCAGACCCAGTCGAACGTGCGGCCGTGCTCAAGTTGCGCGTGGCCGAGCGCGTCCGCTTCGTCGTCACGCAGCCGGGCCAGCGCAGACGTGGTCGGGGCTTCTCCAACGGTCAGCGGCCGGAACACCTCGTCGAGGTAGTCGCGGGTGTGCAGCGCTCGCGAGAAGGCAGCGCTGGAGCCTTCCGGGTCGTTGCGGGACAGCCGGCGCAAAGCTGTCGCCTCTCTGGGTGAGGGCGCCCGCGTGCACCCCCCAGGCGACCAGCTCCGGATAGCCGGTCAGCACGTCGTCGTCCGGGAGCCCGACGGGTGGACCGGAGCGCGTGTTGATGAAGTCCAGGGCGAGGTTGCCGCCCACCAGGTTCATCCGCGTGACGCCCTCGACTGTTTCCATCAAAACCCACTTTACCAGTTGACCGTCGGCAAGGGGGATCGCTAGCTTGTTTCTGGCGTACGTGATTTAGCCGGTAACAAGGGGAGGGTCGGATGGGCCACAGGCGAGCAGTGGGAGCACTGATCGGTTTGTCGGGCGGGACGTTCCTCTACACCACAGCGGAGGCGCTGCCGATCGGGCTGCTGCTCCCGATGGCCGCGGACCTTGCCGTCTCGCCGTCGCAGGTGGGCATGCTCGTCACCGCGTACGGCGCGGTGGTGGTCGTCGCCTCGATCCCGCTGACGGCGCTGGCCAGGAGAGTCCCCCGTCGGCGACTGCTGTCCGCGCTCCTGGCCGGCTTCGTGGTGAGCACCGCGATCACGGTGTTCGCGAGCTCGTTTGCGCTGCTGCTGGCGGCCAGGATGGCAACCGCGGCGACCCATGCGTTGTTCTGGGCGGTGGTAGTGCCGGCCGCGGCCGAGCTGTTCCGACCCGGACTGCGCGGTCGGGTGGTCGCGATCGTGTTCGCCGGCGGCAGCGTCGCTCTGGTCCTGGGCGTGCCTGCGGGCACCTGGCTGGGCGAACGCACCGGCTGGCGGGTGTCGTTCCTGGCGGTGGCCGGGCTCGGCGCGATCGTGCTCGTCGCGGTGGCCTCGCTCCTGCCGTCGACGCCACCCAACGAGGGACATGCCGCCCGGGGCGCGACACCCGACGTCTACCGCTTCTGGCTGCTGGTCGCGGTGGCCATCCTGGCAACCGCCGGTGCCATCGCCGGCTACACCTACGTCGCCCTCTTCGTCACCGAGGTCAGCGGGTTCGCCGCCTCGGCGGTCGGGGTCATCCTGCTGGTGCGCGGCGTTGCCAGCGTGCTCGGGATCCTCGCCGTCGGAGTGGTGGTGGACCGCAGCCCGTGGCTCGCCCTGGCTGCGACCGTCACGCTCCAGTCGGTGGCACTGCTCGGGCTGTACGCGGTCGGCCACCGTCCGGCGGCTGCCGTGGGCCTGCTCGCCCTGGCCGGGCTGGCGTTCGCGGCGTTCACCGCGGTACTCGGTGGCATTGTGCTCGAGGTTGCGCCCGGGCGCTCCGACCTCGCCGCCGCCACCGTCTCTGCCGCCGTCAACGTCGGCATCACCGGTGGCGCCCTGGTCGCCGGCCTCGCGCTACCGAGCCACGGTGTGCGCAGCACGGTGCTGCTCGGCGCGCTGCTCGGCGTCGTCGCTCTGATGATGGTCGCCGGTGCTTTCACCGGGCGGCGGCGCGCTACCCGACCGGCGAAGGCACCGGCGGTAGCCTGGGGCCAGGCGACGAGCGGAGTGGACGGGGGCCGATGAGTCGCGCGGTGGAGGAGTCGAACCGGGCGATGCTGCGTGCCCGGGACGCGATGGACCGGGCGTACGCCGAGCCGCTGGACATCCCCGCGTACGTGGTGGCGAACCTGGTCGCGATCAAGGACGAGACCCGGAACGGGGGACTGTTGACGATGTGAGGTGAGGCGGGCTGACCGTGATCCGTCGCAGCTCGGACGGCCCGTCGACGCTCGTCGCGCTGAACGACGTCACCGACCTGCCGCCCGAGCTGCGTGCCACCGGCCCGCCAGACGACTACCGGATCCGACCGGCGATCAGCTGAGCAGCTTCACCACGGCGTCGGCCACGGCGCGGGCGGACTGCGGGTTCTGACCGGTCACCAGGCGGCCGTCGACCACCGCGTGCTCGGTGAAGTCCGGCGCCGGTACGTGCTGCGCGCCAGCCTCGGTGAGCTTGTCGGCGAGCAGGAAAGGCACCTCGTCGGTGAGGCCGACGGAGGCCTCCTCGCTGTTCGTGAAGCCGGCCACCCGCTTGCCGGCGACGAGCCGGGAGCCGTCGGTGAGGGTCAGGTTCACCAGCGCCGCCGGACCGTGGCAGACGGCGGCCACCACGCCGCCGCGCTCGTGGACCGAGCGGGCGATGCGGGCCAGGTCGGGGTCGTCGGGGAAGTCCCACATGGTGCCGTGACCTCCGGCGAAGAGGATCACGTCGTACCCGGCCGGGTCGACGTCGGCGGCCCTCGGGGTGTCCGTTACGCCGGCGGTGGCGAGGAAGTCGTTCTGGGTGCTGTCGTTCTCGTCCCGGCCGTCTACCGGCGGCTCGCCGCCGGCCACGGACACCAGGTCTACGTCGTAGCCAGCGGCCCGGAACACCTCCCACGGCTCGGCGGCCTCGCCGACGTAGTAGCCGGTCGAGCGGCCGGTGCGGCCCAGCTCGGAGTGACTGGTCAGGGCGATGAGTGCACGAGTCATGCCCTCCATGCTGGCGTGGCCGGTCCGTCCCGGCCATAGGCCGATGTCACAGCGGAGACGGGTTTGAAAGCCGGGTCACCGGGGTCGGCGGTAGCCTGGGGCCGGGCAACGAGCAGGGCGGGACGGGGGCCGATGAGCCGCGCGGCAGAGGAGTCGAACCGGGCGATGCTGCGTGCCCGGGACGCGATGGACCGGGCGTACGCCGAGCCGCTGGACATCCCGGCGCTGGCCCGGATCGCGCTCGTCTCTGAGGCGCACTTCATCCGGACTTTCCGGGCCACGTTCGGTGAGACCCCGCACCGCTACCTGCAACGCCGCAGGGTGGAGCGCGCGATGGCACTGCTCGTGGAGTCGAACCGGGACGTGACGGACATCTGCTATGCCGTCGGCTTCGGCAGCCTGGGCACGTTCAGCCGTACGTTCCGGCAGATCGTCGGGGAGTCGCCCTCGGATTTCCGGCGGCACCGCGTCGCGGCGGCCAATGTGCCGTCGTGCTTCGCCAAAGCGTGGACCCGACCCAGCAGTTTTGGATAAGCCGCAGGTCACGGTCTACCTCTAGCGTCATGGGCATGACGATGAACGCGATCAGCCGCTCCCAGATCTACGTCCTCGACCAGGACGCCGCGCTTGACTTCTATGTCAACAAGCTCGGCATGGAGGTCAACACCGACCAGGACCTCGGTTTCATGCGGTGGTTGACGGTCAACCTCCCCGGCGACCCGGAACGCGAGATCCTGCTGGAGAAGCCGGGCCCGCCCGCACTGGACCCGGCCACCGCCGAGCAGGTCCGGGAGCTGCTCACCAAGGGTGCCCTCGGCGGGTACCTCTTCATGACCACCGACGACGCCCGCAAGACGCACGAGGATCTTGTGGCGAAGGGCGTCGAGATCACCGACGAGCCGACCGAGCGCCCGTACGGGATCGACTTCGGCATCCGGGATCCGTTCGGCAACCGGATCCGAATCGGCCAGATGTTCCCACGGGCGTAGGGGAGCCGACGATGAGCCAGGCCGCACCTTTCCCGCTGGTAGGACCGGCCGCTGTCGGTCGGGACCGCGCACTGCTGATCGGCGGTGTGCTGGCCGGCCCGATCTTCGTCGGCTCGGCGATCGTGCAGGCGTCGACCCGGGACGGCTTCGACTTTCGCCGGCATCCGGTCAGCGTGTTGAGCACCGGCGAGCTGGGCTGGATCCAGATCGTCACGTTCCTGGTCACCGGCGCGCTCTGCGCGCTGGCCGCCGACGCGCTGCGCCGCCGTACCGGCGGAGGCGGCGGGTCGGTCTGGCTTCCCCGGCTGCTCGCGCTGTACGGGCTGGGCCTGATCGGCGCGGCGATCTTCAGCGCCGACCCGGCCGACGGGTTCCCGGTCGGCACGCCCCGGGGCGCCGGTCAGATCAGCTGGCACGGCGGCCTGCACTTCCTGGTGGCGGCGGTCGCCTTCGTGTCGCTGATCGCGGCGACCGTGGTGGCGGGCCGTCGGGCCGCACGGCAGGGGGCACGTGGTCGAGCCGCGTACAGCCTGGTGATCGGGGTCTTCTTCGCGGTGACCTGGGTCGCCCTGATCGTCCGACCGGCGCCGGCCGTGATGGTGGCGTTCGGTCTGGCGGTGACGGCCGGTTGGCTGTGGGTGTCGGTCACCTTCGCGCGAGCGGCGTCCGGCCAGGCCGACTGAGCTGACGCACGCAGGCCCGGGAGGTGCGGGGTGGAGCCCGCACCTCCCGGTGTGTTGAGGTGGGCGGCATGGTGACTCGCCTGCTGTACCTCGCCCGACACGCCGAGCAGGACCTGACCGCGCTGCGGGAGTCGGATGCGGGTGAACCGGACACCGGCCTGACGGAGCGCGGCCAGCAGCAGGCCACGCTGCTCGGCGAGCGCCTGCGAGGCCGCCGGTTCGCCGCCGTCCACCACGGACCGCTGCGCCGGGCCGCGCAAACCGCCGAGCTGATCGCCAGGTCGCTGCCCGAAGCTCCGGTGTACGCGACGGAGCTGGCCGGCGACCACCTCCCACACGACACGGACCCGGCCAGCCTGCCGCCCGCGTACGCCACATTCCTGGCGCAGTTCTCGGCTGCCGAGCGGGCCGACGGGCCGCGGGTGACGGCGGAGGCCGTGCGGCGGTTCGCCGGCCCGGTCCCCGGGGAGGCTCCCGATGGCGAGCCGGTCCGCGAGCTGGTCGTGACGCACACCTTCCTGATCGCCTGGCTGGTGCGGCACGCCCTCGACGCGCCGGAGCGGCGATGGCTGGGCTTGAACCTGCACAACGCGGGGTTGACGGTGATCCGGTACAGCTCCGGTGGCCCACCCAACCTGATCGCCCTCAACGACGTGGCCCACCTGCCGCCGGAGCTGCGTGCAACCGGCCTGCCTCCGGACTACGTGGTCTGAGTGCCGGTGGCCCGCAGCAGCAGCTCGACCAGCGCGCGGGTGGCCGGCAGTTGTTGCGCGTCGTCGCTGGGGCAGTCGTCGTACCCGATCTCGGTGGTGCCGACGGTCAGCCGGTAGCTGAACACGTCTGTGCAGATGGTCGCGCCGGCCGTCTGGCGGGCCTCGGCGGCCAGCCGGGCGTCGGCGGTAAGCCCGCGCAGCCGGCCGAGGTCGGCGGCGTTGAGTTGGCCGGTACGCCGCCCGCCGGCGCGGTCCACAGCCGTCCACCGGCCGTCCGGTTCGACGGTCACGGTGTCAGCGCGGCCGGCGAAGCCGCCGGAGCGAAGCAGCATCACCCGCGTCGGCGCGCTATCGGTGGCGGGCGGCCCGGTCGGCAACGTGGAGGCGGGGCCCGCGGTTGGCGTCGGCGGGGCGTCGGTGGCCGGCCCGGTCGGGGCGGGGTCGGCGCTGGTCGGCGGCTGGTCACGAGCGGCGCCGGTGCGGTCGGTGCTGGTGCAGCCGGCCAGGAGCGCGACCAGTAGGGCGAACGTGACGCCGGCTGTCGAGACGGGTCTCATGTCCGTCGGACGTGCTGGGGCAGGTATTGGTTCCCTCGTCAAGCCCCTCATCCGTTCGGCCAATGTCGATGCCTGACATCGGTTCAGGGCTTCTCTTTTCTTCAACACATGGCTATATCTACATGCGTGACTACCTCCGTCACATCCTTCTCCTCTCAGGAGCGCACTTGAAAAGAGCTCTTGCCGCCGTCAGTGCAGTGCTGCTCACCAGCGGCCTGCTGACCTGCGTCGTCACCACGGCGCACGCGGCCCCGCCCACCTCTCCCGCGCCGGACGCCTCCGCCGCGGCCCGAGCGGCAACCGTCCTACGAGCGAACCCCGGCGCCGTCCAGGGTTCGAGCGCCGAGTCCTACCAGGTGCGCAGCACCAAGGTGGACCCCAGCGGCGCGGCCCACACCCGCTACACCAGGACCTATCAGGGCCTACGGGTGTACGGCGGTGACTTCGTCATCCACACCGCGCCGAACGGCACGTACGCCGGCAGTTCGGTGGGGCTGGCCGCGCCGCTGACCCTCGCCACCTCGGCCAGGACCACCGCGGCGGCCGCGAAGAAGGCCGCCAGCGCCCGGTTCGTCGGTAAGGCCGAGGCGGTGGGCACGCCGGAGCTGTTCGTGGACGCCAGTTCCGGGCAGGGTCGACTGGCCTGGGAGACCGTGGTCAGCGGGTGGCAGCCCGACGGGCAGACCCCGTCCCGGCTGCACGTGATCACCGACGCCGCCACCGGCACGACCGTCGGGTCGTACGACGAGATCGAGTCGGTGGTCGGCAGCGGCCAGGGCATCTACACCGGCGCGGTCAGCATCGACACGACGCTCTCCGGCAGCACCTACCAGATGATCGATCCGTCGCACGGCAACGGCCGTACCTGCGACATGAACAACGGCACGTCGAGCTGCACCACCTTCACCGACGCGGACAACGCGTGGGGCACCGGGGCCAACTCCAACCGGCAGTCCGCCGGCGTGGACGCGCACTTCGGCGCGGCGAAGACGTTCGACTACTTCAAGAACGTGCACGCCCGCAACGGCATCTTCGGCAACGGCTCCGGCGTGCCGAGCCGGGTGCACTACGGCAACAACTACGTCAACGCCTTCTGGGACGGCGCCCAGATGACCTACGGTGACGGCTCCAGCAACTCCCGCCCCCTCGTCTCGCTGGACGTGGCTGGGCACGAGATGAGCCACGGTGTCACCGAAGCGCTGGCCGGCCTCGTCTACTCCGGCGAATCCGGCGGCCTCAACGAGGCCACCAGTGACATCTTCGGCAACATGGTGGAGTTCTACGCCGCCGCGCCGAGCGACCCGGGCGACTACCAGGTCGGCGAGAAGATCAACATCAACAACAACGGCACGCCGCTGCGCTACATGTACAACCCGTCGCTGGACGGCTCGTCCGACAGCTGCTGGTCCACCAGCACCAAGAACAAGGACGTGCACTACTCCTCCGGCGTGGCCAACCACTTCTTCTTCAACCTGGCCGAGGGCACCGGCGCCACCTCGTACGGCACCTCCCCGGTCTGCGGTTCCGCCCCCGCGGTGACCGGCATCGGCCGGGCCAAGGCCGAGAAGATCTGGTACCGGGCGCTGGACGTCTACTTCACGTCCAACACGGCGTACGTCAGCACCAGCAACCCGGCGAACACCTCCCGCGCGTACAGCCTGCGGGCAGCCACCGACCTGTACGGAAGCTGCTCCACCGAGTACAAGGCCGTGCAGGCCGCCTGGACCGCGGTGAACGTGGCCGGCAGCGACTCGGCCTGCTCGACCGGCAACGACTTCTCGGTCGCGCTCTCGCCGACCGCCGGCTCGGTCAACCCGGGCAGCGCGGTCTCCACCACCGTGTCCACCGCCACCACCAGTGGCTCGGCGCAGACGGTGACGTTCTCCGCGTCCGGCCTGCCCAGCGGGGCCAGCGCCGCGTTCAGCCCCGCCTCGGTGACCTCGGGCGGCTCGTCCACCCTCACCATCAGCACCACGGCGAGCACCCCGCCCGGCACCTACTCGATCACCGTGAACGGTGCGGGCGCGGTCACCCGCAGCGCCACCTACCGGCTCACCGTGAACGGCACCGGCGGTGGCTGCACCGCGCCGGGGCAGAAGCTGGCCAACCCGGGCTTCGAGTCCGGCGCGACCGGTTGGACCGCCAGCTCTGGCGTCATCACCAGTGCCAGCGGCCAGGCCGCCCGCACCGGGTCGTACAAGGCATGGCTGAACGGGTACGGCAGCACCCGCACCGAGACGCTCGCCCAGTCGGTGAGCCTGCCGGCCGGCTGCTCGTCGTACGCGCTCAGCTTCTGGCTGCACATCGACTCGGCCGAGACCACCACCAGCGTCGCTTACGACAAGCTCAACGTGCAGGTGCTGAACTCGAGCGGAACCGTTCTGGCCACGCTGGCGACCTACTCGAACCTGAACAAGGCCACCGGCTACAGCCAGAAGTCCTTCTCCCTGGCGGCGTACGCCGGCCAGACCGTCAACCTGAAGTTCACCGGCACCGAGGACTCCTCGTTGCAGACGTCCTTCGTGGTCGACGACACCGCGTTGACCGTCTCCTGACCTGACCGCGGGCCCAGCGACCGCCCCTCGGGGTGGCCGCTGGGCCCGCGCCGTTATGGTCGCCGTATGTCGGACGCGGAGTTGACCGTCGAGGTGACCGGACCGGTCGCAACCGTGGTGATCCACAACCCGGCCCGGCGCAACGCGATGACCGCAGCCATGTGGCGTCAGCTCCCCGAACTGCTCGACCGGCTGGAACCCGACCCGGGCGTACGGGCGTTGGTGCTCACCGGCGCGGGCGACGCCTTCTGCGCGGGTGCCGACCTCGGCGACCTGGCCGAGCTGTTGGACGCCGGCGACGCCAGCATCGCGGTGGCCGCCGAGGAGCGGCTGGCCAGTTTCGCCAAGCCGACCGTCGCAGCCATCCGAGGCGCCTGCGTCGGGGGTGGCGCTCAGCTCGCGGTCGCCTGCGACCTGCGGATCGCTGCGGACGACGCCCGGTTCGGCGTACCGCCGGCCCGGCTCGGTCTGGTCTATCCGGCACCGACGACGCGCCGGCTGGCCCGGCTGGTCGGCCCGTCCGCCGCCAAGCATCTGCTGTTCACCGCCGAGCTGATCGACTCCGAGCGCGCCCTGCGGATCGGCCTGGTCGACGAGGTGCTGCCTGCCGATCGGCTCGCCGGGCGGGTGGACGAACTGGTGATGACGATCGCCCAGCGGTCACCACTGAGCGTCGCCGCCGCCAAGGAGATCATCGACGACCGTGCCGGGCCCGCGCGGATCGCCTGGTGGCACCGGAAGGTGGCGACCACCGGCGAGGCCCGCGAGGGGGTCGCGGCGATGGCCGAGCGGCGTACGCCCCGCTTCGCCTGGCGGGAACCGGCCGACGACTGACCAGTCTGTGCCGTCGCGCTTGCGGTCGGTGTCGCTGTGGGTGGGCAGAACATCGGCATCCAGCCGGCGGAGCACTTATCGCAACACCTCGATCCGGGGTGGCCCGCCGCCGGTCGGTACGGCAGGCTGTCGGTCGTGCAGCGTGATCAGTTGCTTGCGGGGCGCTACCGGCTCCTGGAACGCCTCGGCAGTGGTGGCATGTCCGCGGTGCACCGGGCGTACGACGAGGTGCTCGAACGGGACGTCGCGGTGAAGGTGCTCGTCGCCACCGACCACAACGCGCGGCAGCGGATCCGGGCTGAGGCCAAGGCCGCGGCCCGTCTGTCGCACCCGCATGTCACCAGCGTCTACGACTTCGGCGAGTCGTTGGTCGACGGTGCCCAGGTCCCGTTCGTGGTGATGGAGATGCTCGGCGGTCACACCCTCGAACAACGGCTGGCGGCCGGGCCGTTGCCGCCCCGCGCGGGTCTGCGGGTCTGCGCCCAGGTGGCTTCCGCGCTGGCCGCCGCGCACGACCAGGATCTGGTGCACCGCGACATCAAGCCGGGCAACGTGATGCTCACGCCCACCGGCGCGAAGGTTCTCGACTTCGGCATCGCGGCGGCCGCCGGTGAGTCGGAGATCGACTTCGAGGGTCGACTGTTGGGCACCCCGGCCTACCTGGCCCCGGAGCGACTGGAGGCCGGCGAGGTGTTGCCGGCCTGCGACGTGTACGCCCTCGGCCTGCTGCTGCACCGGGTGCTCACCGGCCGGCTGCCGTGGCCCGCCGAGGCGCAGACCGGGATGCTCCGCGCCCACACGCACGTCGAGCCGGATCCGTTGCCCCCGGTCGACGGCGTACCGCCCGAGGTGCACCGGCTCTACCGCTGGTGCCTGGCCCGCGACCCCGTCGACCGGCCGCCGGCCGTCGAGGCGACCCGCATCCTGCTCGCCGCCGCCAGCGCAGCGACTGCCGTGGTCGAGGCGGCCGGCGCTGTCGACCCGGCGGCCGACGGGACCGAGCAGCCCGGCGACACGCCCGCCGATGCGAGCGAGCCGACCGGGCCGAAGGTCGAGCCGGCCGGGCCGAAGGTCGAGCCGGGCGAGGCGGCTGCCGGGTCCACTTCCCGGCGAGGAGCATGGCGTCGGGGGCGGGCCGTGCTGGCGGTCAGCTGCGCGGTGATCGCCGCGGTGGCGATTGCCGGGTCGCTCGGTGACTCGCACAACCGCCGGCTGGGGCAGAAGGGGTCCTCGACGGGGATCGGCCCGGGCACCACCACTGTGGGAATGCCGCGCAGTGAGGAGCCGGCCGACACCGGACCGGCCGCCGTCCCGCCGGCCGGGAGCACCGCGCCCGCTTCCCGGTCAGCCCCTCGGGCCAGGCCGAGCCCGACCGTCACCACCCCCGGGCCGACCCCGACCAGGGCTGCGCCCACGCCCACCCCCACCCCTGGCTCGGGTGCGTCCGTGGACGCGCGAGGCGGGACGGTCACCATTCGCTGCGTCGGGAAGTCCGTCGAGGTGCTCGCGGTGACGCTCGTGCCCGGGTTCCGGGTCGAGGCGTACGACCCGGGCCCGGCGAAGCAGATCCAGGTCGAGCTGGTCTCCTCCGAGCACCGCAGTGAGATCCGGGTGCGCTGCCCCGGCGGCAGCCCGAAATCGAGGGTCAGGGAACGCGCTGTCTGACCGGGGGCCGGCGGGTGCCGCGCCCGGGACGTACCCGGAACGCGGCCCCCCGTTCCCGCCGGCCGGTCCGTCATCGCCCGGCCAGCGCCCCCCACCCGGGGTTGACCGGCTCCCGGCGCAGCGGCATGCCCGCTTCCGACGGCGTCCGGTCACCCTTGCGCTGGTTGCAGGCGTAGCAGGCGGCGGTGGTGTTCCGCCAGGTGTTCCGACCGCCGCGCGAGCGGGGCAGGATGTGGTCGATCGTGGAGGCGGACCCACCGCAGTACGCGCAGCACCTGCCGTCGCGGCGCATTACCCCGGCCCGGGACCAGGCCGGCCCGGAGTTGAACCGCCACCGGGTGACCACGAAGCGGACCAGCCGCACCACCCGGGGCATCGGGAAGACCCCGATCACCCGGTCCGGCTCGGCCTCGTGGATCTCGGCCACCCGACGGCAGAGCATTCGGACGGCGTGTTGGACGGTGACCCGGTGCAGCGGGCCGAGGTCGGCGTTGATGACGAGGACGGCGTCCACCGGGACTCCTTTCCAGAGGCTGACGGACAGCGAAGAGCCGCCCGGTCCGGCTGTCGGACGGGGCGGCTCAGCGCGTACGGATACGCGTCAGTCGAGCCGGCCCGCCCGGGGACCTTCCGCTCGGCAACCGCCGCCGGGCAGCGTCGACGGCACGATGGTGACGTGCGACATCGCCATGAGCTGCTCCCGCGGTGGTGGTTGACCTTGCGCGCTCACGGTAGGCCGGGACGGGACAGACGGGCAACGGATTTCGATCGGCTGGCCTCGTCGGAACGTCGTTGGCGGCGGGTGGGGGTGGTGGCGTCCGTCGAGATGTGGGCGGTGGTCAGTGGGCGGTTCAGTCGCAGGGCCATCCGCACTGTGAGTTCGCTGTCCAGCAGGGGTCGGTTGACCTCACCGGCGACCGCCAGCGCAGGGCCCGAGACCGACCGCCAGATCGCGGCCAGGCCGGCGCCGAGGCCCACCAGGGCGACGGTGGCCCGGGTGGCCGGTGAGCCGGCGGCCGCGGCGGCACTCACCCCGACCACCGCGAAGAGCACCAACAGCACGGGTACGAGCACCGGCCAGAAGATGCCGCGTGCCGCCTGCGCCACCAGCCGCCGGTCCCGGATCATCAGGTTCCTGGCGATCACCGCGTAGTCCTCCTCGTCGAGCAGGTCGCGCGGGTGCAGGCCGCCGGTGAGCACGTCGCGCCAGAGGTCGCCCTGGCCGCGCAGGGCCCGGCTCAGCTCGGCGGGCGCCGGCACGGCCGGGTCCCCGAGGCCGGCCCGGTCGACAGCGCTCGACCAGGCGGCGAGTGACCGGCGCACCACCGCGGCCGAGTACGGCGGCAGGACGGTGGCCAGCTCGTCCAACCACCGGCGGATCTGGATCTGCCGCCCACCGAACTGCCTCAGCAACTGGGCGGCGTCGCCGGCTCGGACGGTGTCGGCCACCGATCGGCCCAGCCGATAGGCCAGGCCGACCCGGTGGTTGGTGGCCATCGTCCAGCGGAGCACGTCCACGTTGAGGTCGTCGAGGGCGAGCAGCAGGGGTACCGGGTCTGCGGGGTCGGCCCGGTCCAGGTCGGGGAGCAGGGCCCGGGCGGAGGCGGTGTCGGGCACCGGCCCGTTGTGCCGGGTGAGGTCGGCGATCTGGGCCAGGGCGACGTCCACCCCGTCGAGGTACATCCGCATCCGGCGGTGGGCGGACATCTCGGTGAGGTTGGAGAGCTTGGCCGGAGGCACGGCCGGTCGGGCCTCCACGGGAGCGCCGAGCTCCGCGTGCTGCCCGTGGTGGTAGGCGTCCGCCATCCACCAGCCCAGCCGCAGCGCGGTGACGATGCACGCGCGTTCGTCGCGGATCAGGGGGTACGCGTCGTCGCGGCCGATCTCGTCGTTCGGCGGGCCGCTTTCCGCGCCGACGCGGTGCAGTGGTGACATCTGCCGCTACCCTCCCGCCCGGTCGATCGACGGTTGATCAATCGAGCGTACGACAGCGTGCCGATGCTTATGGTGCGTTTTGTCGCTTTGGTGCTCTGCGGCCGGCGAGCAGTCCACGCGGTCGGATCGAGCGCACCGGCTCGGCCGAGGCGCCCTCGGCGCGCAGGATGTGGTTCGCGGCGATGATCCCGGTCGCCGCCGAGCGCTCCATCAACGCGCTCGGGAAGTCCGTGGCGATGCCGTCCCCGGCCAGGTAGACGCCGGTCGCGTCGGTGCGTACCCCCGGTCGCCAGGCGTGGCTGCCCGGCGTGAACGCCGGGGCCTGCGCCTCGACCCGGGCCCGCAGCTCGCGCACCCGCAGGTCGCCGGCCTCCGGCCAGAGCGCGACCAGCTCGCGGCGCATCCGCTCGGCCAGCTCCTCCGCCGGCACGCCGGGCTCGCAGGCGTACGCGTGCAGCTCGATGACCGACCCGCCGGTCTGCCGCGCCCAGCGCCGCGGCTCGTTCTCCAACCGGTGGTAGAGCGTCACCGAGTCCAGAGTGGGTTGCCGGGACACGCCGTTGAACACCGCCCGCTCGGCGGCCACGTCCCCGTCACACCAGAACCGCGCCACCGCGTACGGCGGGCCGGGCTGGCCGAAGGCGGGCATCCGCGCCGCCAGCTCCGGTGCCTGCCCGGTCAGGTCCGGGGAGGCCGCGACCAGCGCGGCGAGCGCCGGCGGGTCGACGGCGAGCACGACGTGACCGGCCGGGTGGCTGCCGTCGTCGGTGGTCGTCACCCGCCAGCCGTCGCCGTCGCGGTGCACACCGGTCGCGGCGGAGCTGGTCAGCACCCGGCCGCCGTGCTTCTCGACGTGCCGGGTCAGGGGCTCCCAGATCGCCGTGGCGTAGTCCTCGTCGGGGCAGTCGAACGCCAGCCCCTCCGGGTTGCCGAGCAGGTAGAAGTGGAACTGGGCGACCATCTCGGCGGCCGACATCTCCGCCTCGTGGTTGAAGAACGAGTGCGAGAAGACCTCGAACAGCATGGCCCGCGCCCGGTCCGGCAGTCGTAGCGACGCCAGCAGCTCGTCGGCGGTGGTGCCGTCCAACTCGGCGTAGGTGCGTACCGGGTCGTAGCTGAGCAGCGGCAGCGCGGCGTCCCGATCCATCAGTCGCAGGTCGGCCAGGCGCAGGCTGGGGCTGCGCAACAGCAACGCGAGAAGGTTCGTCGGCGGTGCCGGCGGCAGCTTGCCGAACTCCTCGGTCGGCCACTGCTCGCTGAGGATCGGGTAGCCCGGGATGGGCTTGAGGAAACCCAGGTCACTGTCGACCCGGCGGAGAATCGACCGCCAGTTGTAGTACTGCCGGAAGAACGCGTGGAAGCCGTGCTCGTTCTGCTGGCTGCCGTCGGCGAGCGCCTCCGGCCAGGCGCCCAGTCGACCACCGAGCGTCGGCGCCGCCTCCAGCACCGTCACCGCCACACCCCGCTCGGCCAGCACCACCGCCGCCGACATGCCGGCGATGCCGCCACCAACCACCACCGCCGTGGCCGGTCGCGGCACGCGGTCCGCGCCACCGCCGCCCGGGTCCACCAGGTGCTGGCGTACGCCGATGAGCCGACCCACCACTTGCGACAGCGCCATGGCACCTACCTTCCTCGGGCCCCAGTCTCCCCTACTCCAGGCATCGGCGCGCGCGGTCGGAGGCGGGCCAGACGTACTCCAGGTCTGCTGGAACGTCGTCACCGAAGAGGGGCCGGTAGTGCGCCGGGTCCTTGCGCACCAGCGACGAGCGGTGGCTCAGGTGCAGGTCGTCGCGGCCCAGCCACGGTGGTAGTTCGCCGTCCCGGGCCAGCTCGTCCTGGGTCCGTACGACACCGGCCCCGCAGGCGGCGGCGAGGTCGACGGTCATCGTGGTGGCACAGGTGTCCGCCCGCCCCGGTTCGGTCCACACCGCGCACATGTCCAGCCCGTAGCGGGTGAGCGCCTCCTCGTACCCGGCCCACATCTTCACCGCCGGGTGGTTGCGCCAGCCGTACCCGGGTCGGGTGAGCCCGCGCAGCACCTGGATGGCCTCCACCCGTTGCTTGCCCAGCCGCTTCTGGTCCAGCGTCCGGGCGCTGGCCAGAAAGTCCGGGTACGGGAGGAACGTCTGCATGTCGCTGCTCTACCCGTCGCCAGGGCGGGCATGCCTGGCCGGGGGATGATCCGGACGGGGTCGCCCACCGTGGCCGTGCTGATTACGATCCGGGCATGGCGGAGCCGTGGCGGGACCGGGCGCGACGGGCGGTCGAGTGGAACTGGCGGCTGCGCTCCGTCGGTGATCCACGCCCGCACTATGTGATCTGCGGGAAGGACGCGCTCGCCTACTACGTGGCCAGGGCGATGCTCGAATCCGAGCTGCCGACGGGTGGCGCCCGGGTGACAGTCGTGGTGCCGGAGCGTTACCGCAGCAACGGCCCGGACGTGGCGGCGCTGCGGGGGGTCCGGGTGGTCCGCTCGGATCGGCTGGACGTGGCCACCTTCGAGGCCGCCGGCCTGGCCGGGGCGTCCGGGCTGGCCCTGCTGCACCAGGACGACGTGGGCAACCTGCACGCCGCACTCTGCGCCCAGGCTGTCGACCAGCGGGTCCGCCAGGTGCTGCGAATGTTCAACGGCACCCTCGCCGACGGTGTGCGCAAGCTGCTCAAGGCATCGGTCGAGGTGCTCTCCGACGCCGAGATGGCCGCGCCGGCCTTCGTGGCCGCCGCGCTCGGCGAGGTCGACCCAAGTTCCTTCCAGCACCGGGACAAGACGCTGCGGGTGGCCCGCCGGGCCGACGTCCGGCCGCAGGACGTGGTCTGCGCACTGGCCCACCTCACCGAGGGGCAGGGGGTGGAGCTGCTTCCGGCCGAGCAGGCTGGCGCAGACCTGGTGCTCGCCGAGGCGACCGGGCAGCCGCCCGGCACCGAGGTCGCCGCCCGTCGACTGGTCCGGGCCCGCCGGCGACGCCGTCCGGTCGCGGTGCTGCTGGGCGCGGTACGCGGCTTCGCGACCCGCAAGATCGGTGTCGCGGTGATGCTGGTGCTCGCGGTCATCGCGGTGCTGGGGGCGCTGATCTCCCGCACCGAGGGTGCCTCCCCACTGGAAGCCCTGTACCTGACGCTGGTGACCACGCTCAGCGGCGCCGACCCGGACACCACCAAGCCAGCCGGCGCGCAGATCATGCAGGTCGTGCTCAACCTGGCCGGGTTGGCGCTGATCCCGCTGATCACCGCCGTCGTGGTGGACGGCATCGTCAACGCACGACTGGCCCTGCACACGGGCCAGTTGCAACCCGCGCGGGTCGGGCACGTCGTGCTGATCGGCCTGGGCAACGTCGGCACCCGGGTGATGGCGCAGCTGCGCGAGTACGACGTCGAGGTGGTGGCGATCGACAAGGACCCGGAGCCGCGCGGTGCCGCCCTGGCCCGTCAGCTGGAGGTGCCGCTGATCGTCGGTGACGCCTCGCTGCCGGAGACGCTGGTCGCCGCGTCGGTGGCCGACTGTCAGGCGCTGGTGGTGGCGTCCACCGACGACGTGGCCAACCTGGAGGCGGCGCTCGCGGCCCGTGATCTTCGTGGGGACCTGCGGGTGGTGCTGCGGTTCTTCGACGGTGACTTCGCCGAGCGGGTGGAGGAGACCTTCGCTCTCGGCGTCTCCCGGTCGGTCTCCTATCTGGCCGCCCCGGCCTTCATCGGTGCCCTCACCGAACGGGCGGTGATCACCACGATTCCGGTCGACCGGCACGCGCTGCCGGTCGCCGAGGTGCCGGTCGCCGCCGGCTCCGAGTTGGACGGCCGGCCCCTGGGCATGGTCAACCGGGACGGGCAGGTCCGGCTGATCGCCCGGACCCCGGCCGGTGGCGGCAAGACGATCTGGTGGAAGGACCTCGACCCTCGCCAGGTGATCTTCGCGGGCGACCGGTTGACAGTGGTCGCCCGGCGGCGCGGACTGGACTGGCTGACCAGGCACTGCGCGCCGCCTGCTGGTTCCGGCCCGATTCTTCCCCGGCCCGGCGGGGAGCCGCAGTCGACACCCAGGTCGGTGCCGGGGTCGGCGGAGTGGCACGTCGCCGCTTCCCCGGCCGGCGCGGCGGGTCCCGTGCCGGTGCCACCCGCGGTACCGGCGACGAACGGCGGCACGCCCGCCGAGGTCGAGGTGATCCGCCAACCAGAAGGGCCCGGCGAGTCGGGGTGACCAGCCCGGCGCGATGCCGGTCGGTGGGGTTCCCGCTGTCGACGGCGGCCGAGTAGGGTGCGCCCGTGCTTGGTGGTGGGGTGGGCCGAGGAGCCCGGGACGCGCAACGACTGCGGCGCGGCGCGGCCGTCGTCCGTCCCGTGTGGACGGGCATGCAGAAGGCGTCCCTCGCGACCCTGGTGAAGGTGCAGTTCCTCGAAGTGGACGGCCCGCAGACGGGCGAGAACGCCGAGACGTTCCTCGCGAGTCTGGTGCAGAGTCGCTGCGGCGTGATCCTGGCCGTCGGCGACGCGCCCGTGCAGGCGGTCCCTCCAACAGCCGCGCGGTTCCCCTCGGCGAGATTCGTCGCCTTCGGTCCCGCGACGCCCGGCCCCAATGTGGTCGTCGAGCAGGCCACCGACCCGGAATCCGTGCAGCGCAAGGCCGTTGAGGTGGTCTCCGCGCTGGCGTCGGGCAAGGACTGACACTCCAAGGCTTCTCTCAGGATTGGCCGTTCGGCCATCTTGTGTCCATGATCGAAGAACCCTCACACTCCGCGTTGGTAATTTCACTTCACGGGGGAGGGGCCGGCCATGAGCCGATCCGTTGCCAGTGACACACGACGTGTCGCATTCATGGTGGCTGTTGTCTTCGGTCTGACCGTCGCCGTTCCGGCCGACGTGGTCCGGCCGGCCGGGGAGTTCCCGCTGACGTGGCTCACCAACATCTTCCGCCCGGACGGAACGTGGCAAGTGGCACCCCAATGAGCTGCGCTTATCGATTAATCGAGGTCGGCCCAATGGGTGGTGGTATTTCATGACGGACGTGTATGAGCTCGGTAAATTGGCCTTTCACCGTGGAGATTTCCATGTTGCTTGGGCGAAGCTGCAGCAAGCCGAGGGTGACGGCAGGGCTCTGCTGTTGCTCGCGCAAATGGCTAGCAATGGGGATGGGCGGAGCGAAGACCCATTTCTGGCCGCCCGACTCTATCGCGAGGCAGCCGAAAAAGGTAGCGCGTGCGCGGCATACAACCTCGGGGCTTTGTATGCAACGGGCCGCGGCTTGGCGGCCGACGAGGTTGCGGCATTGAGGTGGTACGAACGCTCGGCTGAACGCGGAGATGCGGATGGCTTTCGGATGGCCGGCCTCATGTACGCGACGGGTCAGGGTTGTGGTGCTCCGGATCTTGATAAGGCGGAGGAAGCTTGGCGTGCTGCTGCTGAACTGGGGCAGCGGGAAGCGCTTGCCGATCTGGGCAAGCTCTTCGCGTATCACCGCCAGGATCCGGTTCAAGCAGCAGGCTGGTATCTCGAGTCGGCAGGCGCGGGTAATGAGTCGGCCATCCACGAACTGCTTCGCCTATGCCCGGTGCTTAAGGCGCAGGCTGAACTCGGAAATACTCACGCGCGTACGATGTTGGGCGTGATTTTCATGTTATATGTCGACGCTCCGAAGGAGACGATAGATTTTTTGGACCAGTCCGCCTCTGAGGGCGATGTAGTTGCTCAGCGAACTCTGGCCTACCTTCTGGAGCGAGGGCAGGGTGTTGCAGTTGACCAAGAGCGGGCGGTGCAGCTCTATCGTGCGGCAGCGGAGGGCGGAGACGGGATAGCTGCCTTCAATCTCGGTCTGCATTACGCCAACGGCCACGTTCTTGAAGTCGACGTTTCGAGTGCTGTGCACTGGCTAAGAGTGGCAGCGGAGGCGAAAATCGCTGAGGCGTACGCGATTCTTGGTAACCATCTATCCTTCCTTGACCTCGATGAAGAAGCACTCGAGTGGTATCTGGTCGGCG
This sequence comes from Micromonospora sp. MGP-C2, assembly GCF_057766525.1. Taxonomy (NCBI): domain Bacteria; kingdom Bacillati; phylum Actinomycetota; class Actinomycetes; order Micromonosporales; family Micromonosporaceae; genus Micromonospora; species Micromonospora sp. MGP-C2. The sequence goes on along the minus strand of NZ_JBYMEN010000002.1, from coordinate 3,795,673 downwards.
CCAAGGCGGGTCAGGTCAATTGCATGTTCGTCGTGGGCGGCTGGTACCGGGACGGCGTCGGTACGAGCGTAAATCTGGTGCAGAGTCTGCGTTGGTTCCTTGCGATGCTGAATGAGGGCAGCGGGGACGGAGTGCACGAGGCGCACCAGTTCGTCTCACGGATGACATCCGAAGAGGTTCGAGAGGCTGCTCGCTTGGCGGGCCGACCGCTCGATGCGGATGTATTCCTCGCACAAGGATGCTGAGTCCACGTGTGGTCCCGAAGCTGGAAGGCGCTAGTCAGGTAGTCGACTTGCGGTGGCGTACGTTGTGCGTACACTCGTTCTGTGAGTGCGAAGGCGGAGCGGCTGCACCTGCGGGTGGATGAGCAGCAGAAGGCGTTGCTGGAGGCGGCCAGTCAAGCGGCCGGCGACAGCGTGTCGACGTTCGTGTTGAAGGCGGCGACCGAAGCAGCGGCGGATGTGCTCGCCGACCGGCGGGCGTTCCTGCTGGACGAGGACGCGTGGCGGGTCTTCGACGAGGCGTTGCAGGGGCCGGCGCAGGACGTCGCCGGGCTGCGGGAACTGCTGACCGGTCCGACGGTGCTCGACCCGCCGACTGATGGTGCGCCACTGTGAGTTCCCGCTTCTCCGTGGTCGAGCCTCTGTCGGCCGAGTTCGCGGTTGCGGGGTTCGACTGCGGCTCCCGCGCTCAGTCGGTGTGGCTGGCCGAGCATGCCCTGCAAGCCCACCGGGCGGGCTTGTCCCGGGTGTACGTGGTGCGGGACAACGAGCACCCCGATCAGCGAGTGGCCGGCTACTACGCCCTGGCTGCCGGTAGCGTCGCCCCCGCCGATGCCTCGCCTCGCCTGCAGCAGGGGGCCGGCCGCTACCACCAGCCGGTGGTGATCCTGACTCGGCTCGGGGTCGACCGCAGCGCCCAGGGTGTCGGGCTGGGTCGAGCCCTGGTGGTCGACGCACTACGGCGGATAGCTGCCGCCTCCGAGGTCATCGGCGTACGCGCGGTGCTCATACACTGCGAGACGGAAGCCGCCCGCGACTTCTACCAGCGGCTAGCTAAGTTCGAGGCCAGCCCCACCGACCCCATGCACCTGTTGCTGTTGATGAAGGATCTTCGCCGCGCGCTCAGCGGCTGACCCCCCAGATCCGCAAGGTCGGCGGATCGGGTCAGCAGGAACCGGTCGGCAGTGGGCGACAATCCTTGACATGCGTTTCCGCATCCTGGGTCCGACCCAGGTGGTGCTGGCCGACGGGCGAGAGGTCCCCGTGGGCGGTCCGCGGCTGCGCGCACTGCTGGCACTCCTCCTGCTCGACGCGGGTCGGGTGGTCTCCGCCGAGCGGCTGATCGACGGCCTGTACGGGGAGCATCCGCCGCGAGGAGCGGCCAACGCGCTCCAGTCCCAGGTGTCGCGGCTGCGTCAGGCCCTGCCCGCCGAGCACGACCCGGTCGAGTTTCACCCGGCCGGTTATCGCCTGGCAGTGGATCCCGACGATGTCGACGCGTACCGGTTTGAACGGCTCGCCACGGCGGGACGCCGCGCGCTCGTCGACGGCGACTGGCCCCGGGCGGCGGCGGTGTTGCGCGAGGCGCTGGAGTTGTGGCGGGGTCCCGCCCTGGCCGATGCCGTCGGCGCGGCCGGCGCGCCCGCGCAGGCGGCCCGGCTGGACGAGCTGCGGCTGGCTGCCGTCGAAGATCGGATCGAGGCGGAGCTGGCGTTGGGCGCACAGAGCGCGCTCATCGCGGAGCTGCGGGAGTTGGTCGTCGCGCATCCCCTGCGGGAGCGCTCGCGCGGCCAGCTCATGCGGGCCCTGGCGGCACTGGGTCGGCCTGCGGAGGCGCTGGCCGAGTTCGAGGACGCGCGGCACACGCTGGCCGATCAGCTCGGTGTCGACCCATCGGCGGAGCTGGCTGCCGTTCACCTGGCGGTGCTGCGTGGTGAGGAACGCGAGGCGGCCGAGCAGGCGCTGCCGAGCCAGCTCACCACGTTCGTCGGGCGGGAGGAGGAGCTCAGGCGCGTTGGGGAGCTGCTCGGCCAGCGCAGGCTGGTCACCCTCACCGGCCCCGGGGGAGCGGGCAAGACCCGGTTGGCCATCGAGGCGGCGGGACGCGTCCACGGTGACGTCCGTTTCGTCGAGCTGGCCGGACTGGCCGACGGGTCGGACGTGCCACAGGCGGTGCTGAGCGCGCTCGGTCTGCGTGACGCGGGTCTGCGGGCCCCGGCCGAGCCGGGCCGGCAGTCAACCGACCGACTGGTCGAGGCGTTGGCCGAGCGGCGGCTGCTGCTCGTGCTCGACAACTGCGAGCACGTCATCGCCGACGTGGCCCGGCTCGCCGCACGACTGCTGGGCGCGTGCCCGGCGCTGCGGGTGCTGGCCACGAGTCGCGAGCCGCTCGGGCTGGCCGGCGAGGCGCTGTGCCCGTTGTCCGGGCTCACCCTGCCGCCACCCGACGCGTCGACGGAGAATGCCGACGACTACGCCGCGGTCAGCCTCTTCGCCCAACGGGCCGCCGACGTCGCACCCGACTTCACCGTCACGGAGGCCAACGTCGACGTGGTGCTGCGGATCTGCCGCACCCTCGACGGCCTGCCGTTGGCGATCGAGCTGGCCGCCGCGCGGCTGCGGGCGTTGCCCGTCGCGGAGGTGGCCTCCCGTCTGGATGACCGGTTCCGGCTGCTGTCCATGGGCAGCCGGGCGGCGTCGCCCCGACACCGCACGCTCCGGGCTGTGGTCGAGTGGAGCTGGGACCTGCTCGACGATGCCGAACGCAGACTGGCCCGCCGGCTGACCGTTTTCGCTGGCGGCGCCACGCTGGAGGCCGCCGGGAGGGTCACGGGCCTTCCCAGCGCCGAGTTCGTCGACGCGCTCAGCGGTCTGGCCGACAAGTCCTTCGTGGAGCTGACCGGCGGCCGTTACCGGATGCTGGAGACGGTGCGTGCCTTCTGCGCGGAACGTCTCGCCGAGGCCGGCGAGGCCGACCAGCTACGTCGTGCGCACACCGCGTACTTCCTGGAGTTCGCCTGGACCGCCAGCGACCACCTTCGGCGAGCCGAACAGTTGCACTGGTTGCGGCGGCTCGACGCCGAGCGGGACAACCTGCACGCAGCCCTGCGCCGTGCCACCGCGGCCGGTGACGCGCCCGACGCGGCCGGGTTGGTCGCGGCCCTGTCGTTCTACTGGTGGCTGCGCGGCATGCGCGGCGAAGCGGCCCGGTTGGCCGCCAACGTCCTCGACCTGCTGGGGGCCGAAGCGCCGCCGGGGCTGAGCGAGGAGTTCGCCCTCTGCGTCTACAACAGCTCGCTCGCCGGTGCCGGTCACCTGCCGTCGCTCGGAACGCAGCGGTCGGTGATCCGCAGCCTCGACGGGCCGCCTCGACAACCGTTCCTGCTGTATCTGTCGGGGATCTCGACCGGGCCGCCGACCGGCGGCGCCGAGCACGTCGAGGAGCTGATGCGGGAGCTGAGGCGACTGGTCGGCCCGGACGTGTGGATCAACGCGCTCGGCGCGATGGGAAGCGGCTCGGCGCTGATGTGGAGTGGCGAGTGGGACCGGGCCAGGAGTGCGCTGGCCACCGCGCTCGACGGCTTCCGGAGCACGGGGGACCGGTGGGGCTGCATGATCACACTCGGTGCGCTCGGCGAGCTTGCTGCCTGGCAGGGTGACCCGGAGACGGCGGGCGCCCACATGGACGAGGCCATGGGACTGGTCGAGGCGCTCGGGTCGGCCGTCGACCAGGCCGACATGCTGCGGACCAGGGGCGAGATCCGGCTGCGTGCCGGTGACCTCGCCGCAGCACGGGACGACTTCGCCGGTGCGCTGCTCCTGGCGCAGCGCAGCGGCGCGCCCGAGTTCGTGGCCAGCGCTCGCCTCGGCCTCGCCCAGGTGGCCCGGCTGCGCGGCGATCTGGTCGAGGCGAGACGGCTCTGCGAGGAGGCGTTGGTCGGCGGGCTCACCGGCTGGTACGTCGGCGAGGCCACCCGGTCGGAGATCATCCTCGTGCTCGACGAGATCACCGAGCAGGAGAAGGCCGAAGCCGCGAGCAGGCCTGGTGCGCTGCCGTCAGCGGACGGTGCGTGACCCGTCAGCGCCTGACCGCACCGTGGGGTCATGACGACATACGAGGTGGTCGCCGAGGGTCTGGGCAAACGGTACGGCCCCACCCGCGCGCTCGACAGGTTCGACCTGGCCGTACCGACCGGCACTGTGTACGGGCTGCTGGGGCCCAACGGCGCGGGAAAGACGACGGCCGTACGGATCCTCACCACTCTGCTGCGCTTCGACGCGGGCAGGGCCACCGTGGCCGGGTTCGACGTGCTGCGACAGCCGGACGAGGTGCGGGCCCGGATCGGGTTGACCGGACAGTACGCCGCGGTCGACGAAACCCTCAGTGGTCGGCAGAACCTGGAACTGTTCGGCCGCCTGTTCCGGCTCGGCCGGCGGGAGGCCCGGCAACGCGCCAACGAACTGCTGGAACGGTTCGGGCTTGCCGAGGCGGCGAGCCGCTCCGCCGGTGAGTACTCGGGTGGGATGCGCCGTCGGCTGGACCTCGCCGCCAGCCTGATCCGTACGCCGCGCGTGCTCTTCCTCGACGAGCCGACGACCGGTCTGGACCCGCGCAGCCGCAACCAGGTGTGGGACCTGGTCCGCGCCCTGGTCACCGAGGGGACGACGGTGCTGCTCACCACCCAGTACCTGGAGGAGGCCGACCAGCTCGCCAACCGGATCTCGGTGATCGACGCCGGTCGGGTGGTGGCCGAGGGGTCACCGGACGAGCTGAAGTCGATGACCGGCGGCGACCGGATCGAGGTGGTGGTGCGCGATGCGGCCGACCTGGACCTGGCCGCCGGCATCGTCGCGCCGATCTGCGGCGCGGAGCCCGAGCGTGACCCGGAGATCCGGCAACTCAGCGTGCCGGTGGCCGACCGGGTCGCCGGGCTGGTCGACGTCGTGCGGGCGTTGGACGACGCGGGGATCGCGGTCGAGGACATCGGCCTGCGGCGCGCCACGTTGGACGAGGCGTTCCTGCACCTGACCGGGCATCGTCCCGACGAGGCCCGCGAACCCGTGGGCGCCGGACGAAAGGCGGACGTGGCATGACCACTGCGGTAGCCGACGGTTGGACGATGACCAGGCGAAACATGATCCATGTCGTCCGTCAGCCGGAGGAGGTGATCCTGTACTTCTCACTGCCGATCATGTTCGTGCTGGTCTTCGGGTACGTGTTCGGCAGCGGCATGCAGGTGCCCGGTGGTGGCAACTATCGCGAGTTCCTGCTGCCCGGGGTCTTCGTGATGACGATGCTGTACGGCCTCGGCGCTACCGCGACCGGCGTGGCGCTGGACCTCAGCCGGGGTGTCGTCGACCGGTTCCGGTCGATGCCGATGGCACGGTCCGCCCTGATGACCGGCCGCAGCGCCGCCGATCTGCTGCGCGCCCTGCTGGAGATGTCCACCCTGCTGGTCTGCGGCCTGCTCGTCGGTTGGCAGTGGCGAGAGGGTGTGGGCAAGGCGTTGCTCGCCGTCGGGCTGCTCCTGCTGCTGAGGGTCGCGATCACCTGGATGGGGATCTACCTGGCGCTGCTGGTCCGCAGCCCGGACACCGTCGGCGTCATCGTCTTCCCGGCGGCGTTTCCGCTCACCGCGATCTCCAATGTCTTCGTGTCGCCGGAGCTGATGCCCCCGGTCATCGGGACGATCTCGGAGTGGAACCCGTTGTCGGCCACCGTCGCGGCGATCCGCGAACTGTTCGGCAACCCGGGTCTGGGTGGCGACTCCTGGCCGGCGGAGCACGCCATGCTGTTGGCGGTGCTGTGGCCGGTGCTGCTGATCGCGACGTTCGCTCCGCTGGCGGTGCGCCGCTACCGACGCCTGAGCCGTTGACACCCCCGCGCCGGTGGCCCGCTCAGGTCACCGGCGCGCGAGGCGCAGCGCGTACCAGGCGGCGCCAGCGGCGAGCACACCGAAGCCCGCGAGGACGCTGGTCACGGGCAGGTTGACCGCGAGCAGTAGACACCCGACCAACCCCAGGCCGGCGAGCACCTGCACCGGCAGCCGCCGACCGGGTTCCCGCCCCAGTGTGAGCGCCGCCGCGTTGGTGATCGCGTAGTAGACCAGCACCGTGCAGCTGGAGAAGCCGATGGCCCCCCGTACGTCGCCGAGGAGCACGACCACGATCACCACGGCGGCGACCGTCAGCTCCGCGCGGTGCGGCACCCGGTGCACGGGGTGCACGGCGGCCAGCGCGCCGGGCAGGTCGCGGCGGCGGGCCATCGCGAGGGTGGTCCGGCCGACTCCGGCGACCAGGGACAGCAGCACCCCGACGACCGCGATCGTGGCCCCGGCGCGGACCACCCAGGCCAGGCCGGGCAGCCCGGCGGCGGTCACCACGTCGACCAGGGGCGCGGCGGACCCGGCCAGCCGGTCGGCGCCGAGTACGCCGAGCGTGACCACGGCCAACACCACGTAGATCGCGAGCACCGCCCCGAGCGCCAACGGCACCGCGCGGGGAATGGTCCGCTGCGGATCGCGGACCTCCTCGCCGAGCGTGGCGATCCGGGCGTACCCGGCGAAGGCGAAGAACAGCAACCCGGCGGCGGTGAGCACACCCCGGGCGGAGCCGCCGGGCTCACCGAGCCGATCCAGGTGCACCGGCCCGCCCGCCACTCCGACGACCGCGACCAGGGCCAGCACCGCGAGCACCAGCGCCACCAGCAGTTTCGTGACGGTGGCCGTCTTGCCGATGCCGCGCAGGTTCACCCCGGTCACCGCGAGCACCGCGCCGACCGCGACCAACCGGGCCTGGCCCGGCCACAGGTACGCCCCGATGGTCAACGCCATCGCCGCGCAGCTCGCCGTCTTGCCGACCACGAACCCCCAGCCGGCCAGGAACCCGGCGAACGGCCCGATGCGTTCCCGACCGTAGACGTACGTGCCGCCGGACTCCGGGTAGCGGGCCGCCAGCCGCGCCGAGCTGGTCGCGTTGCAGAAGGCGATGAAACCGGCCAGCACCAGCGCGGGCAGCAACCCGGAGCCGCCGGCCGCCGCCGCGGCCGGGCCGAAGACCACGAAGACGCCCGCGCCGAGCATCGAGCCCAACCCGATGACAACCGCATCGGGTACGCCGAGCCGCCGCGACAGTTGGTCCACGGACCGAAACCCTAGGGGTACGAGGTGAACGGCCGGTCCCAATCGCGTAGCCGGCGGGGGAGCGGTATGTCGTCCCAGGGCACCCGGTGCAGCAGCCGGTCCAGCAGGAGGCCCAGCAGCAGCCCGGCCACCGAGTCGGTCAGCCAGTGCCAACCCAGGTAGGTGGTGGTGGTGAGGACGACAAGCGGTGGCACGATGCGGATCACGGTGACGAGCCGGGCGGGCAGTTGGCGGCCGAAGCTGCGGGCCAGCGGGGCGAGCAGCAGCGCGATGACGCCGTACCAGACGATGGCGTTGGCGACGTGCCCCGACGGGTACGACTGGGCGAATCGGACCGGCAGGTCGTCGTGGAACAGCGGCAGGGTCTGCTCGGGCGGCAGGAAGGGCTCCTTGACACTGGCGCTCGGTGCCGCCCGCGCGGTCCAGACCTTGAGCGGGCCGATCGTCAGGTAGGTCAGCACGAACCCGACCACCGGCGGCAGGATCGGCCGCACCGACCGCAGCCGGACGGCCAGCAGCACGCCCAACCCTGCGGCGATCAGGGTCAGTGGAGTGCCCTGGCCGAGCAGGTTGAATACCCGGGCCACCCAGTAGGCGACCGTCGGTCGGTGCCCGTCGGCCCAGTCGGCCACCGCCCGGTCCAACCCGAAGAGTTGGTCGGCGGCGAGCGCCACCGTCAACCCGACCAGACCGACCAGCAGCAGCGCGTCGAACCACCAGCCGGCCGGGCGGACGGGCCGTAGCCGCAGGTCACGTCGTACCGCCGTGGGTTTGAGCACGCGACCACGCTACCGGCCCGGCGCCAGGCCGGGGTGTTCGGCGCTGTGGGCCCAACCACGATGTGAGGCGGATGCGGGGGGCGAGGCGTCATGCTTGTGCCCGTGCGGATCACGTCTGCCCTCGTGGACCCGGCGCTGCTCGACCTGCCCTGGTCGACACCGCTGGAGGAGTGGCCTGCCCAACACCTGGTGGCCCTGCCGCAGGGCATCTCCCGACACATCGTCCGGTTCGTCCGGCTCGGTGACTACGTGTACGCGTTCAAGGAGACTCGCGAGCGGATCGCTGAGCGGGAGTACGACCTGCTCAGGGCCTTGGAGAGGATCGACTTTCCCTCGGTCGAGGCGGTGGCGGTCGTCGCCGACCGGCAGACCGAGGACGGGGAACCTCTCGAATCGGTGCTGATCACCCGGCACCTCCAGTTCTCCCTGCCGTACCGGGCGCTGTTCTCGCACACCCTGCGGCCGGAGACGATGAGCCGGCTGCTCGACGCGCTCGCCGCCCTGATCGTGCGGATGCACCTCACTGGCTTCTTCTGGGGTGACTGCTCGCTGTCGAACACGCTGTTCCGCCGGGACGCGGGCGCGTTCGCCGCCTACCTGGTGGACGCGGAGACGGGCGCGTTGCACAACTCACTCTCCAACGGTCAGCGCGGTGAGGACCTGGAGATCGCCCGGGTGAACATCTTCGGTGAGGCGCTGGACCTCCAAGCCGCCGGCCTGCTGCACGAGTCCATCGACCCCGAGGTGGTCTGCGAGGAGGTCGTGCAGCGCTACGAGCGACTGTGGCACGAGATCACCTACGAGCAGGCCGTCGAGCGGGAGGCCCGGCACGACATCGAGGGCCGGATCCGCCGCCTCAACGAGCTGGGCTTCGACGTGGCCGAGGTGGCCATGTCGTCCATCGACGACGGGCGTTACCTGGTCCGGCCGAAGGTGGTCGACGCCGGCTACCACACCCGGCGGCTGCTGCGGCTGACCGGTCTGGACGCCGAGGAGAATCAGGCGCGCAAGCTGCTCAACGACCTGGACGCCTATCGGGCGGAGAGCGACCTGACCGACGAGCAGCAGGCCGCACACCGCTGGCTCACCGAGGTCTTCGAGCCGGTGGTCCGGGCCGTTCCCGCGCACCTGCGCCGCAAGCTGGAGCCGCAGGAGCTGTTCGCGCAGATCATCGAGCACAAATGGTTGCTCTCCGAGCAGGCCGGCCGGGACGTCGGGATGCGCCACGCGGTCCAGTCGTACCTGGCCGACGTGCTGGTGCACCGTCCCGACGAGCAGGCCATCCTCGGCGTGGAAGTCCCCAGCCTCAACTGACCTTCGCCCCGCGGCTGGCCCGACCTGCGCTCGCTTCCGTAACGCCGGAGTCGGCAGCTTGGTGTTGACGTCCTGTAGAGCTGCCCCGGATATGGGGCAGTTGTGATGCGCCATGTGCCGACATCGATCGTCCGCGCGGTCCGCGCGGACGGTTCTCCACGATCGCCGGGGCTTCCGGCGCCGCCTGCCCCATATCCGGGGCAGCTCTACAGGCTGCGCAACAGGTGGCCGCAGTGGACGGCCGCAACAGGGGCCGGTCACCTCCCCACCGCTACGAGCGTGGTCGACGGGCTCGGCGTCAGTCCACCCAGGAGCCTCGGCGCAGCACCCGGACCACCTTCAGGTCGGCGTCCAGCACCACCAGGTCGGCGCGGAGGCCCACCTGGAGGGCACCGACCCGGTCGCCCAGGCCGATGGCCCGCGCCGGGGTGGTGGCCACCATCCGCGCGGCGTCCGAGATCGGGATCCCGGCGTCCACGGCGTGCCGCAGGGCGGCGTCCATGGTCAGGGTGCTGCCGGCGATCGACCCGTCACGGGCCAGTCGCGCCACCCCGTCGGTCACGGTGACGGCCTGGCCGCCCAGCTCGTACTCGCCGTCTGCCATCCCCGCGGCGGCCATCGCGTCGGTGATCAGCGCGGCCCGGTCCGGGCCTGCGGTCGCGGTCGCGAAGGTCAGCATGCCGTCGTGCAGGTGCACCCCGTCGGCGACAAGTTCGCAGATCACGGTGGGCTCATCGAGCAGGGCCACCACCGGACCCGGTTCGCGGTGGTGCACGGGACGCATGCCGTTGAACAGGTGGGTGCCGACGCTGGCGCCGGCGGCGACCGCCGCGCGAGTCTGCTCGTACGTGGCGTCGGTGTGGCCGACCGCCGCCACCACCCGCTGCGCGGTGAGGAGCTTGATCGCCTCCAGTGCGCCGTCGCGTTCCGGGGCGAGGGTGACCATCCGGACCGCACCCCGGCCCAGCTGGATCAGCTCGGCCAGCTCGTCGGTCGACGGGTCGCGCAGGTACTCCGGGTTCTGCGCGCCACACCGTGCTGAGGAGAGGTAGGGCCCTTCGAAGTGGACGCCCGCCAGCACACCCTCGTCGACCAGGGGAGCAAACGCCTCGGTGGCCGCGCGCATCAGCGGGAAGGGCGAGCTGACCAGGCTCGCCAGCAGGGTGGTCGTGCCGTGCGCGAGGTGGAAGTCGGCCGCCGCCCGAGCCTCGGCGGCATCCCCCGTGGTGAAGGTGTGCCCGCCACCGCCGTGGGTGTGCATGTCGACGAAGCCCGGCAGGATCCAGTGCCCGTCGCGGACCGAGGGATATTCGGCCACCGCGGTGATCCGATCCCCGTCCCACTCGACGCAGCCCTGTCGGATGACACCGGTCGGGGTCACCACGCGGCCGTTCACCCGTACGGTCATCGTTTCTCCTGGTGGTCACGGACGCGAACGGCGTCCAGGGCGAGCAGGGCGGCACCGAGGCAGCCGGCCTCGTCGCCGAGGGCAGCCGCGACCAGCCGCGGCTCCCGGTGGAAGGTCATTCGCTCGTGCAGCGCTGCCCGCAGGGGGGTCAGCAGCCGGTCGCCGGCCTGGGCCAGGCCGCCGCCGAGCACGATCGTCGCCACGTCGTACAGCGCCTGCCCGGTGGCAAGGCCGTCGGCGAGTGCCTCGACGGCCTCCTGCCAGACCTCGCCGGCGAGTGGCTCGCCGGCCGCGGCCCGCTCGGCCACCTCGGCGGCTGTCACCGGGGCGTCAGTTGTCGCACCGGCGAGTTCGGCGTAGCGGCGTCCGATCGCGGAGGCCGAAGCGATCGCCTCCAGGCAGCCGGGTCGACCGCAGCCGCAGCGCGGGCCGGCGGGTCGGACCAGGATGTGGCCGATCTCCCCGGCGGCGTCGTGGGCACCCACGGCGGCTCTGCCGTCGACGACGTGCGCGGCGGCGATGCCGGTGCCGATCGCCACGAACAGCACGTGCCCGGTGCCGCGCCCGGCGCCGAGCCGGGCCTCGGCGAGACCACCGACGCGCACGTCGTGGCCGAGCGTCGTCGGCAGGCCGAGCCGCTTGACCGCCAGGTCCCGCAGGGGTACGTCCCGGAAGCCCACGTTCGCCGACCAGACCGCGACTCCGCGTGCCTCGTCCACAACCCCGGGCACGGCGATGCCGACAGCGATCGGGGTGAGGCCGTCGGCGCGGGCCTTCTCGGCAAGCCCTTCGGCCACGTCCAGGATCGTGCTGACCACTGCCGTCGGGCCGCGGCTGGCGTTGGTGGGGTGCCGCTCGGTGCGTACGGTGACGCCGTCCGGCCGGACCAGGGCGCACTTCATGCCGGTGCCGCCCACGTCCAGCGCGACGACCACCTGGTCGGCGTCCACGGCGTCGCTCACTGGGCCAGCTCGGTTCGCGACTGCGGGGCTCGCAAACCCGGCTCACTCCTCGCGCTCACGCCAACACCACGGACCGGCTCAGGTGCCGGGGCGCGTCCGGGTCGAGACCCCGGCTGGTGGCGAGCGCGACAGCGAAGCGTTGCGCCAGGATCAGGTCGGCCATCGGGTCGACCGGGGTGCGACCGGCGGACCAACTGCCGAGCACCGTGCGCCAACCGTGGCTGCGGCTGTGCACGAAGGCGGCGCCGGTGGCGGCCACGTCCTCGGGGAGACCCTCGGGCAGCTCGCCGAACGCCCAGACCAGCCGGCCGGGCGCGGCGACCGAGATGGGGCCGTGCCGGTAGTCCATCGCCGGGTACGCCTCGGCCCAGAAGGTGGCCGTCTCGCGACACTTCAGCGCTGCCTCCTGGGCCAACCCGACCGTCCACCCCCGACCGAGGAAGGTGACCTGCCCGATGGTGGCCGGGTCGATCGGCAGCGGGGAGCGCACGGCCACCTCGGCGTCGGCGGCGAGCGCGGTCACCGGGTCGCCCAGGTGGGCCCGGAGCAGGGCCAGGGCAGTGGTCGGGAAGCGGGTCTGCACCACCGACCGCTCGTCGGCGAAGGGCATGGCGACCGTGGCGGTGGCCAGGTCGACCGCCGGGGACGCCGGGTCGCCGACGATGACGGTGGTGGGTGTACGCCCACGCAGCGCGGCGAGCAGGTCCAGCACCTCCGTCGTGCAGCCGGAGCGGGTGATCGCGATCAGTCGATCGTACTGGCGGCCGGCGGGGAACTCGGATGCCTGGAACGCGTCGGTCTCGCCCTGGCCGGCCTGCTCGCGGCGGGCCGCGTACGCCATCGCCATGAACCACGACGTGCCGCAACCGACGACGGCGACCCGCTCACCGGGGCGCGGCAGGTCACCGCGTACGACGTCGGCCAGCTCGGCGGCCTCCCGCCAACAGTCGGGTTGGCTCGCGATCTCCGCGTCCACGTACGCCATGGGAAACTCCTCGCAGGGGCGGCCGGTGCGCAATACGGCTCGTTAGACCCGCATTTCGCGCGTTATTCTGCGCGAACGCGGGTGGCCGTGGCAACCGACCAGCCGATCGCGCAGGTCAGTCTTTTGCGCCAGCCTAGTTTCGCGCACTAGTGTGCACGCAATCAATCACCGTCCGTGCAGTTACTGGGAGGGCCCCCGCGGTGGACCGGTACGCCAGATGGAACGCCCTGCTCGAAATGCTGACCGACAACGGCCGGGTCAGCGTGGAGGCGGCAGCCGAGCGGCTCGACGTCTCCCAGGCCACCATCCGGCGTGACTTCGACCAGCTCGCCCAGCAGCAGATGATCACGAGGACCCGGGGCGGCGCGGTCGCCAACGGCGTCTCGTACGACCTGCCCCTGCGCTACAAGACGGCCAAGCACTCGGCGGAGAAGCAGCGCATCGGGGCTGCCGCCGCAGCGCTCGTCACGCCGGGCACGGTGGTCGGCCTGAACGGCGGCACCACCAGCACCGAGGTCGCGAGGGCCCTCGCCGTCCGGCCGGACCTCAACACCAGTGCCGAGGGTGCCCAGCTCACCGTGGTGACCAACGCGCTCAACATCGCCAACGAGCTGCTGGTCCGGTCCCGGATGAAGGTCGTGGTGGCCGGCGGGGTGGTGCGCCCGAAGTCGTTCGAACTCGTCGGCCCGCTGGGCGGGGCGCTGCTGCGCGAGGTCACCCTGGACGTCGCTTTGCTCGGCGTGGACGCGATCGACCCGCAGCTCGGCGCCGCAGCCCACCACGAGGGCGAGGCGGCGATGAACAACCTGATGGTGGCCCGGGCCAAGCGCGTGGTCATCATCGCGGACTCGTCCAAACTGGGCGGGCACGCCTTCGCCCGGATCTGCCCGGTCGAACGGGTGGAGACGCTGGTGACCGACTCCGGTGCCGACCCGACGGTGGTGGAGGGGTTCCGCGCCGCCGGCGTACAGGTCATCTGCGCCTGAGCCGTCACGTTCCGTCGATGAAGTAGCCCGATCGGCGCGTCGATGCATACCGCGTATTGCGGCCGTCTGCATACCGCGTATGGTGTCGCCTGTCACGCCCACCCATCGGGGGAGGTGCAGCTTGCCAGCTGTCCTGGAGATCGAAGGTCTACGTAAGACGTACAAGAGTCGTCGACGCGGCACCCGCAACGCGCTCGACGGCTTCGACATGCGGGTCGACGCGGGGCAGGTGCACGGCTTCCTCGGCCCCAACGGATCCGGCAAGACGACCACTCTGCGTACTCTGCTCGGCCTGATCCGGCCCGACGGAGGGCGGATGTCACTGCTCGGGCACGAGGTGCCCGACGCGCTGCCCGCCGTCGCCGGCCAGGTCGGCGCGATCGTGGAGAGCCCGCAGTTCTTCCCGCACTTCTCAGCACGGGACACGCTGTCCCTGCTGGCCGGTGCCGGCGAGGTGCCGGCCACCCGGGTCGACGAGGTGCTGGAACTCGTCGGGCTGCGCGACCGGTCCGGTGAGCGGGTCAAGACGTACTCGTTGGGCATGAAGCAGCGGCTCGCCGTGGCCTCGGCCCTGCTGAAGAACCCGAAGCTGCTCATCCTCGACGAGCCGGCCAACGGCCTCGACCCGGGCGGCATCCGGGAGATGCGCACGCTGATGCGTACCCTCGCCGAATCCGGCATGACAGTGGTGCTGTCCAGCCACATCCTCGGCGAGATCCAGCTGATCTGCGACTCGGTCACCATCATCTCGCTGGGTCGGCGGGTCGCCTTCGGCCCGGTCGACGAGGTGCTCGCGCAGCACTCGTCCAGTGCGGTCCGGATCCGGCTGGAAGCGGTCAGCGACCTGCCGGCGGCCACCGAGGTGCTCACCCGGGCGGGGATCCAGGTTGCCGAGCACCCCGACCACCTGATGCTCGCCGGCGTCGACAAGCCGGCCTCGGTGACACGGCTGCTCGCCGAGCAGAACCTCTATGTCAGCGAGTTGGCGCCGATCGCCGTCGATCTGGAGAGCGTCTTCCTCGAACTGACCGCCACCGCGCCGGTCCCCGGTCAGCACCGGCAGGTCGACGAGTCCATGAAGGTCGGCGGGGCGGGTCAGCCCGGCCCCGCCGGAGGAGGGTGGGGCGCGTGAGCCTCTTTCGGACGGAGTTGCGCCGGCTCACCAAGCGGCGTTTCAGCCGGTACATGACACTGCTCGGTCTGCTGGTGCTGGCCGCGGTGGTGATCGGGGTCTTCTTCAGCAACCAGAAGCTCGGCGCCGAGCAGCTCGCCCGGGCTGAGCGTCAGGCCGACCAGCAGTACCAGGAGCAGGTGCGCTACATCGAGCAGGAGCGCGTCGCGTGCGAGCAGGCCAAGACGGCCGGCACGCCGAACGACGGCCGCTACCCGGACGACTGCTCGATGATCACGCCGCCGTCGCGGGACCAGATCGAGGCGCAGTGGTTCCTGCCCTCGACGTTCGACTTCCGGGAGACGTTCGACGAGACGCTGATCCCGTTCGCGGCGATCCTCGCCCTGGTCGGGTTCGTGATCGGCGCGTCCTTCGTCGGTGCCGAGTGGAGCACCGGTGGCATGATGAATCTGCTGCTCTGGCGGCCCAAGCGGCTCACCGTGCTGCTCACCAAGCTGGCCGCGCTGCTGACCGGCATCCTGGCGGTCACGCTGCCCGCCGCGGTGCTCTGGTTCGCCGGGTTCTGGGCGGTCGCGTCCTTCCGGGGCAGCACCGAGAAGATGACCTCGGGTGTCTGGCAGTCGTTCATGCTGACCGGGCTGCGCGGTGTGGTGCTGGTGCTGGTCCTCACCACCATCGGCTTCGCCCTGGCGTCGCTGGGCCGGCACACCGCGATGGCACTCGGCGGTGTCGTGGCGTTGATGGTGGTCGGCCAGTTCGGCCTGGGCATCCTGCTGGCGATGGCGAACGTGCGCTGGGCCGAGGCATTCCTGCTGCCCACGTACGCGCTGGCCTGGATGACGAAGACCGTCACCCTCCAGGACTGGAACTCCTGCAACGCGACCTACTACGGAGAGTGCAAGCCGGACACTCTGGACATCACCTGGCAGCAGTCCTCTGTCCTGCTCTCGGTCGGGGTGGTGGTGATCCTCGGGGCGGCGCTCTGGGCGATGCGTCGCCGCGACATCTCATGACCTGACCGAAGTGACGCGGCGCGGCCGGCCCGGCCGTCGGGGTTTCCCGACGGTGCGGAGCGGCCGCGCCGCTTGCTGCGTCCCTGGTCGCCGCTGACTAGGCTGAGCGACATGTCCGCCGACGCCACCCCCGCCACTCCCGAGCCGTCCACCGACGCTCGTCCGGGTGACGCGGCGGGTGGTGCCGGGCCGATCGTCCCGACTCCCCGGCCGGCGCCGTCCATCGAGACCACCGACGAGTCGGCGCTGTCCGCCGACACCATCGACGAGCCCGCGCCGCCCGCTGATCCGCAGCCCGGGCTGACCGAGCGGGAGCGGGCCATCCTCGCCTTCGAGCAGCAGTGGTGGCGGCACGCCGGCGCCAAGGAGCAGGCCGTCCGGGACACCTTCGGGATCTCGTCGACCAGGTACTACCAACTGCTCAACGGGTTGTTGGACAACCCGGCCGCGCTCGCCGCCGAGCCGCTGCTGATCGGCCGGCTGCGCCGCCTGCGCTCGTCGCGCGCCCGCAACCGGCGCCGCTGACCGCGTTACTCCCTTGGCGCCCTGGCGTCTGATTCCTTCCTTTTGTCGCGTTGCTGCCTCCGTCGCCGATCCTCGGGCCAGGCCGGACGGCTGAACCGCATGCCGGTCGACCAGGCGGGTAGGCGGGAGGCGTTCCGAGGTCGCCACGCGGCCCCGGACTCAGGAAGGGAGCGGAGGATGACGGCTACGAACCAGAGCGGCAGAGCCCAACAGGCTCGACAGGAGGCCTCCCGGGTCGGCCAGCAGGCCACCCAGGCCGGGGGTCAGGTCGCACATACCGCTGCCGAACAGGGCGGGCAGGTGGCCGCCGAGGCACGGCGGCAGGCCCAGCAGTTGACCGGCCAGGCTACTGGGCAGCTTCGTGACCAGGCGCAGACGCAGCAGCGGCGAGCCGCTGAGGGACTTCGCGACCTGGGTCAGAACCTCAGCTCGATGGCCGAACGGGACGGCGATTCCGGACTCGCCGGTCAGGTGGTGCGCAAGGCCGCCGACGCCGCCCAGCAGGCCGCCGGGTGGCTCGACGAGCGCGAGCCCGGCGAGGTGCTAGATGATGTCCGCACGTACGCGCGCCGCCACCCGGGGACGTTCCTCGCGGGCGCGGCGGTGGCTGGACTGCTGGTCGGGCGGCTCACCCGCGGCCTGACGGCGTCGGCCTCCGGCAACGGTGGAACGGGCAGCGCAGCCGGCGGGCCGTCGCAACCGCAGGCCGCGCCGGCGGAGACTGGTCAGCCCTACGTGGGTACGGCACGGGCGCAGAACGTCTCGCCCGCCGGCCGACAGTCGTCCGACCTGCCGGGTGGGGTGGCCCCGTGAGCGCCCCCGAGAAGGAACGGACCCAGGCCTCGGTCGGCGAGCTGCTGGGCGATGTGACCCGGGACATGTCCACCCTGGTGCGCAAGGAGGTCGAGCTGGCCAAGGCCGAACTCCGCGAAGAGGTCAGCCAGGCCGGCAAGGCTGGCGGCATGTTCGGCGGCGCCGGGCTGGCCGGGTTCCTGGCGGTGCTCTTCGTGTCGTACGCCCTCTGGTGGGGGCTGTCCAACACGATGGACCAGGGGTGGGCGGCGTTGATCGTCGCGGTCCTCTGGGCCGCCGTTGCCGGTGGTCTCTTCATCAACGCCCGGGCCCAGCTGAAGCGGGCGCGTGCGGTTCTGCCCCGGACGAAACAGACTGCCCGGGAGTTGCCGGACGCCCTGCGGGGTCGGTGAACGAATCGGGAGGAGACAGATCATGTCCAGTGATCCGGATCGGATCCGGCGGGAGATCGAGACCACCCGCACCGAGTTGAGCTATGACGTCGACGCGCTGACTGACAAGGTCAACCCGCGTCGGATCGCCGGTGACCGTGCCGGGCAGGCCCGGGATGCGTTCACCCGAGCGAAGGAGAAGATGATGGGCAGCTCGAGTCACATGGGCCAGGAGACCGGCCAGCGGGTGTCCCACGCGGCTGGCTCGGTCCGCGACGAGACCCGTTCTCTCGGGCAGCAGTCCCGCGAGCGGGCTCAGGGCAACCCGATGGCCGCTGGCCTGGTCGCCTTCGGCGTCGGTCTGCTGGCTGCCTCGCTCATCCCGCCGAGCGGGCGCGAGCGGCAACTCGCCGGACGGGCCCGCGACATGGTCAGCGAGCACTCCGATCAGCTGCGTGAGCAGGCGAGTCAGGTCGGCCACCAGGTGCAGGACAACCTGCGGGAGCCCGCACAGCAGGCGGCACAGTCGGTGCGCGCCAGCGCCCAGCACGGGATGTCGGCGGTAGGCGACCAGGGCCGCTCGGCCGCCCGTCAGGTGCAGGGAGAGGCGCATGCGGCCGCCGACGACGTTCGGCAGCGCTGACCCGATGGACGCGTCGGGGCCGGGGCGGGTGATGCGGGTTCGCTCCGCGTCCGCGCCGGCCCCGGCCCGGCCGGTCAACGAGGACCTGGTCTTCCGGTTCGGTCCGCTGGTCGGCGTCCTGGACGGCGCGACAGTGCCGGACGGCTTCGACACCGGCTGCGTTCACGGGCCGGAGTGGTACGTCCGGCACCTGGCCGCCCGGATCGGTGTGGCGGAGGCGGTCCGCCCGGCGGCCCGGCTGACCAGCAACCTGGCCGCGGCCATCCTCGCCGTACGCGCCGACCACGGCGGGCAGTGCGACCTCGACCATCCGGGCACCCCGTCCAGCACGGTCTGCCTGCTGCGTGACTGCGGCGACCAGGTGGACTACCTGGTGCTCTGCGACAGTCCACTGGTCCTGGACACCGGCGGCCAGGTCAGCGTGGTGACCGACAACCGGCTGGACACGGCCATGGCGGAGCTGCGGGAGACGGTCGCGGCCGTGCCGGGTGGTGGGGCGGACCCGGTCACCCGGTTCCGGCACGCCGTGAGCGTCCAGCGGGAGCGGATGAACCGCACCCACGGCTACTGGGTAGCGGCGGCCGACCCCGACGCGGCCTTCCACGCGGTGACCGGGACCCTGCCACGGCACGGCCCGGCGGCGGTACGCCGGGCGGCGCTGCTCAGTGACGGCGCGTCCAGCGCGGTCGAGCAGTTCGGGTTGACCGACTGGGCCGGTCTGCTGGACCTGCTGAGCACCGACGGGCCGGGCGGGTTGATCGACCGGGTCCGGGCCGCCGAGCGCGACCACCCCGATCGGCTGCGCCGGCACAAGCCCACCGACGACGCCTCGGTGGTGTTCTGCGAGTTCGAGTAGGCGGATCAGAAATTTTCTACCCCGACGGGTGACAACGGAGCGTGAGGAGGAACACCCACGCCGCCCGACCGGCCGGTACGACTGACCGGACCGCCACTGGATGCCCAATGGGGTGGACTTCGACCATTGAGGCCGGCAGACTGCGGCACGTGGCGGGTGCGGTCCGGCTGGAGCCGGTGGACGAGCAGAACCTGGAGCCGTTGCTCTCCGTAGCGGCTGCCGAGGCCGAGCCGGATGACGTGATGCCTCCGGTCGAGGCGCCCGCAGGTTGGTCGCTCGCCCGCCGGGAGGCGTTCCGGGACTTTCACCGGGCCAGTTTCGGTGGATTGGACGGCCCGACCGGTTCCCAGATGTACGCGATCCTCGTCGGCGGCGAGGTCATGGGCATGGTCCGGATGACTCGCTGTGACGAGCCCGGCACGGTGGAGACCGGCATGTGGCTCGGGCGCTCGGCCCGGGGCCAGGGGATCGGCGTCGTCGCCCTGCGCGAGCTGCTGAACGAGGCCGCACGGGCCGGCATGCGGGCCGTCGTGGCGGAGACGACCCGGGACAATTTCGGCGCGGTCTCCGTACTCGAGAAATGCGGCGCGAAGCTGCGCGAGGACGGCGGAAAGGTGCGCGCCGAAATCTGCCTCGACTCGACGCCGCCCGCGCTCTGAGCGAGGCCGGTCGACGGTGACCCTGGTCGGCGGCGACCGCGGTGGGCCACCGCCGACCGCCTGGATCAGGCTGGCACGCGGACGATGTCGTAGTCGGTGCTCGGCGTCGACTCCACGTCGAACCGGCCGTTGACCACGTACAACGCCGAGCCGAGCAGGTCGCCGGTGGCCGGCGACCGCAGTTGCGGGCCGGTGATCTCCCGCTGGACCACCCCGGCGGTGTAGCCGGCGTTCATCCGGACCACGGCGATGACGTTGGTCAGGTTGCGGATCACATAGAGGGTGCGCCCCCGCAGCACCAGCCCGTCGGCCCGCTCCACCGAGTAGCCACCGAGGTCGACGACGCGGCTGCCGCCGGTGCGCGGGTCGACCCGCACGAGCTGGCCGCTGAGCATCTGCGCGACCAACAGATCCCCGTCCGGCAGCGCCACGATCCCGTTGTGGTAGACGTCCGGCGTCGCGGCCGGGCCGGTGAGCTGAAGGACCCGGAACGCGGTGGGGGCCGGCAGGCGACCACCCGGACCCAGCGGTACGACGTACAGGACCTGCCGGCCCGAGTCGGTGAAGTAGACCGCCCGGTCCGTGATCACCAGGTCGTTGACGTAGCTGCCCGGCTCATCCGTGAACTGGTAGTGGGCCAGCTTGGCGCCGGTGCCCGCGTCGTACACGCTGGCGCCGCCTCCGGAGAAGTCGGCTGTCCAGAGTCGGCCCTGCGGGTCGAGCTTGAGGCCCGCCTTGTCGGTGCCCGGTGTGCCGGGGATCAGCACCGACCCGCGGCCGGTGCGTAAGTCGCCCCGCCACACCGCTCCGTCCAAAATAGATCCCACGTACACGGTCGTCCCGCGACCGATCGTCAGCCCTTCGGGGGTGAATCCGTTCGGCAGGGCGATCCGAGCCGGGAATGGCTTCGCCGGATGAGCGGTCGCCGGTGCACCAACCGTGACCAGGGTCGCCGCCGCCACCAGGGGGACGAGGAGGAGAGAGGACAACTTACGCAAGGAACACCGCCTGACGTCGCAGTGGATGACTCCACTGAAGAAAGTGACGTCCTAGGAACGCTCGGGATGTTGCGAAAGGTTGTCCTTCTCTGATCACTCCCGGTTGGCGGCGTACGCGGCCAACCAGGCGACCTGGGCCGGGTCGAGTGACGGGCGTACCCGCGCTCGCGCGGCCGCGACGTGTTCGGCGGTCACCGTGGCGGCGGCGAGCGACTCACGCATCGCGGCCAGCGCCGCCTCCCGGACCAGCGCCGCACAGTCCGCCGCGGAGAAGCCGGTCAGCTCGTCGCCGAGGGCAGCCAGGTCGACGTCCGGGGCCAGTGGCACCTGTCGGGACGCGGCCCGCAGGATCTCCGAGCGGGCCGGCCCGTCCGGCGGTGGCACGTAGACCAGCCGTCCCAACCGGCCTGGTCGCAGCAGCGCCGGGTCGACCAGGTCCGGCCGGTTCGTCGCGCCGACCACCACCACGTTGCGCAGCGTCTCCACCCCGTCCAGTTCGGTGAGCAGCGCGGCGACCACCCGGTCCGTGGTGCCACCGTCGGTGGCCTGGCCGCGTACCGGGGCCAGCGCGTCCACCTCGTCCAGGAAGATCAGGGTGGGAGCCGCCTCGCGAGCGCGGCGGAACAGCTCCCGGACCGCGCGCTCGCTCTCGCCGACCCACTTGGAGAGCAGTTCCGCGCCCTTCACCGACAGCACGTTGGCCCGCCCCGACCCGGCCAGCGCGGTCACCAGATAGGTCTTGCCGCAGCCTGGCGGCCCGTAGAGCAGCACGCCGCGTGGCGGCTGCACCCCGAGCCGGGCGAACGTGTCCGGGTAGGTCAACGGCCACAGCACCGACTCGGTCAAGGTCTGCTTGACCTCGTCCAGGCCACCCACGTCGTCGAGGGTCACCGAGGCCAGATCCAGTGTGGACGCAGCCATCGTGGTCGGTCGGACCACCTCCAGTGCAGCGCTGAAGTCGGCCATCGACACCGTGGGCGTCTCGGCGGACTTCTGCCGCAGCGCCGCGCGTACCCCGGCCTCCCGGACCAGCGCGGCCAGGTCCGCCGCGACGAACCCGGGGGTACGCGCGGCCACCTCGTCCAGCCGGACGTCGTCGGCCAACGGCACCTGCCGGGTGAGCACTGTGAGTTGTTCGCGGCGCAGCGCCTGATCGGGGAGCGGGATGCTGATCCGCAGCGACAGCAGGTCAGGCGCACGCAGTGCGGGATCGGCCGCCTCCGGTCGGCTGGTGGTGCAGACCACGGCGACGCCGGCTCGAATGCACTCGGTGAGCACCTGGCGGAACACCGTCGCAACCGGGCCGGGACTCTCCGCCGGTGCGAGCGCCTCGACGTCGCTGACCAGCAGCACGGCCGGCCCGCCGTCCCGGGCTTTCGCCGCCGCGCCGCGCATCCGGTCGGCTGCGGCCTGGTTGGTCAACGCGGCCACCTCGGGCGCCCAGAGCGGATGGACGCGGGCCCCGACCCGGGCGGCAACGGCGTGGACCAGCGCCGACTTTCCCGAGCCCGCCGGGCCGACGAGCAGCACGCCCAACGAGATGGTGGTGCCCAGCCGGCCCAGCACCTCCCGGTGGTGGAAGCCGAGGTCGAGCAGTTCGGTCAGCTCCTCGGCCTGGGCCCGCAGCCCGGGCAGCTCGTCGACGTCCGGCGCGTCGTCCGGCACGTCGGCCGCCGGCGTCGCGTCGGTCGCCCCGCGCGGCCGGCCCGGCGCGGTGTCGACCGGGGTGGGCCCGCCGTGGGTGGTCGCGCCATGCTCCCAGGCGATCACCGTGTTCATGGTGACCAGAGCGCCGGCCGACGGTTCGATCGCGACCACGGTGAGCAGGGTGCTGGTCCAGGCGAAGCCGACCGTGTTGGCCAGGCTGCGTCGAGCCGCCTCGACCAGGCTGCGCACCGACGCGTCCGGCAGCACGTCCTGCGGCAGCAGCGACACGTCGTCGCCCGCGGTGAGCACCTTGCCCAGCAGTGCGAGCCGGAGCATCTCCGGGCTGACCGCCGCGACCACCTCCACCGGGCCGGCCAGGACGACCCGGCCCGCCGGGGTCAGCGGCACCGGGGTGAGGAGTACCTGACCGCCGTCGCGCAGGCCCAGGTTGCCCAGGATCAGGTCGTCGGCGTACAGCAGGGCGCTGCTCGCGCCCGGCGCCGCCGCCGCCACGATCCCGGCTGTCTCCCGGCGGCCGACAAGCCGGACCGGGTCGCCGGGGCGCAGCCCCAGCGCGGTCAGCGCCTCCGGGTGCAGCCGGACGATGCCCCGTCGGGCGTCCAGCGCGGCCGGCCGAAGGCTCGCCGTCAAGGTCAGGTCGGGTTGCGCCACTGCCCGACCGTAGCCGCCGACAGCCAGCCTTGCCGGTCAGCGCCGCGGATCCAGCTCGTCCAACAGCGACGGGTCCCGTCGGATCAGCTCGGCCAGCCGGGCCGCCGGGTCCGGGGTCAACCCGTTCGGGCCGGGCGCCCAGCCGGGAACGGTCCGGCCGGACAGCGGCCAGGTCGGTGGAGGTGTCACCGGTGCCACCGGCGGTGCCGCCGGGGGCACCGGCCCGACCGTGACGTCCGGCCCGTCCCAGGAAACCCGCAACGGGTACGTCCGCCCGGCGTGCTCCACGTGCACGGTCACCGCCAGCCCCGGGTGGGCGCCGACGATCTGACGCACCGCCTCGGCCACCTCCTCGACCGGCCCCCAACCGGCCACGTCGGCCGAGGGGTCCGCCCCCGCGTGGCGGGGACCATTGCTGCCCGGCACCTCGTCGCGCTCGTCGCCGCGCGCGAGCTCGGGCTGACCCGAGGGCGGTGTGGTGTCGGCACGGTCGTTGACCCGCCGGCGTAGCGCCTCCTCGCGCCGGGCCAGTCGGGCCAGCGTCTCGTCCAGGTCACCCCTCACCACAGACCTCCTTCCCGCCACGGCCGGAGCCGGTCAGCTCAGGCCCTCCGGTCCCGCGTAGCCCGGTCCAGCGCACGGTCCAGGACGACCAGCAGGGCGTCCCGCACCGAGAGCCGGTCCCGGGCGTCGAACTGCACCAGGGGAACGTGGTCGCCGATGGCCAGCGCCCAGCGGATCTCGCCGAGTTCCAGGGCCAGCCGCCCGTCGAAGGCGTTGACCCCGACGACGAACGGCAACCCGGCCCGCTCGAAGAAGTCGATCGCAGGGAAGCAGTCGTCCAGCCGGGCGCTGTCCACCACCACCAGGGCGCCGAGCGCACCCCGGGCGAGGTCGTCCCACATGAAGCCGAACCGGGACTGCCCCGGGGTGCCGAACAGGTAGAGCTTGAGGCTGCGGTCGATGGTCACGCAGCCGAAGTCCATGGCCACAGTGGTGGTGGTCTTGGATGATCGGGCGCCCGGGTCGTCCACGCCGATCCCGGCGGTGGTCATCTCGGCCTCGGTGGTCAGGGGCGCGATCTCCGAGATCGCGCCCACTGTGGTCGTCTTGCCCACCCCGAAGCCGCCGGCAACCAGGATCTTGACCGGGACCGGCGGCGCGGCGGGTCTTCCGGCCGGCGGCGATGACGCCCGCGTAGCGGACGGAGGCTGGTACGGCGGCGGCGGAGCGCTCGACGGCGGCCCGGCCCGACCGACGATCGGCCCGGTGCCCGATGACATGCCGTACCGGGCGGCGGCGCTGTTCGCGGCGACCCCGCCGAGCGGGGCGACCGGCCATTCAGGAGATCGCACGGAGTCCATCAATCACTCGCAGGATGAGGTTGGGGTCGAGAGCATCGTCGGTGTCGGTGACGTGCACGTCCAGGTGCCCGGCCGCCCGGAGGTCACCGACCAGGACCCGCGTCACCCCGAAGTGCAGTCGGGTCCGGGCCGAGATCTCGGCCACCGAGATCGGCTCGGCGCAGAGCGCGATGATCGCCTGGATCTCCGGTGCCATCAGGACCCCGGGAGGGCTGCTCCACCAGCCGCTGTCCGGGCGGACCGTCACCTGCGTCTCCAGCCCGATCGCCGGATCGGCACCCGCCACCCGCCCTGAGGTGAGCACGAATGGACGGGGACCGGCCGGCCCACCGCCACCCTCCTCCGGCTCGGGCAGGGCCGGTGCCGCCACGCTCTCCCCGGTCGGGGAGAACGCGCGCAGGTACGGGCGGATCCGGACCCGGGGGTCCGGGTCCGGATCCTCGCCGGCGACCTCGGGGGTCATTGTTGGACGGCGTTCTTCAACTCGACGATCAACCGCGGGGTCAGGGCGCCACCGGCCCGCCCGGCGAAGAGCGTCATCTCGTACGCGACGGTGCCCAGGTTGGCCGACCGGTCCGCGACGACCCCGAGCACGGAACCGCTGCTGATCGCGCTGATCAGCAGATAGCCGTCGGCCATGTCGACGATCACCCGGTTCAGGCCGCCGAGCGCGTACCAACTGGCCGCCCCACCGGCGAGGCTGGTCATTCCGGAGACCACGGCGGCCAACCGCTCGGCGTTGGACCGATCCTTGATCGCCGACATGGCCATCAGCAGGCCGTCCGAGGAGACCGCGATCGCCTCCAGCACCCCGGCGGTGCTGGAGGTGAAGGAGTCCAGCAGCCAGTTGAACGTGCGTGCCTCCGGGCTGAGGTCCCCGATGGCGCCGGTCGGGCTCTGGTCGACGTTGTCGTGCAGGAAGGGGCTGGTCACCGTGATGATCCCTCTTCGTTCCGGTGGTCTGGGCTGACTTCGCGGAGAGCGCGGGCGACGCCCTCCTCGAACTCGCTGATCTGATCTCGGACCTCGGCCGGGTCACCGAGGTGCGTACTGGGCGGCTGGCAGGCCGGGATGGCGGTCAGGTTCGCCCCCGGCACCCGCCGGCTCAGCCGGCCCCGACCCGACGTGCCATCCGACGGTCCCGCGTTGTCCGTCACCGTCGGGCCGGCGCCGCCCGGTGTGCTCGGCAGGTCGACGGTCACGCTCGGGTCCGGCATGGTCGACCGGACACCGGATGCGGCCTCGGCCCGGCGTACCCCGGCCTGGAACGCCTCGACCAGGGCGCGGGCGGCGGCGGGGTCCGCGCCGGTGGCGTCCACCGGCCGGGTCGGCGCGGCGGTGGCGTGCAGGCTGGCCCCGGGCACCCGCTGCCGGACCCGCGGTCCGGCCGGCGTGCCCGACGGCTCCGGCGCCTGGGGTGCGGGAGCGACCTGCTCCGTCTGGCCGGGGCCGAACGCGTTCCAGGACGGGCCGGCCTCCAGGCTGCGGGTGGCTCGGCTGAGCAGGTCCGAGTCGAAGCGGGCCGGCGCGGCGACGGCCGCCGCGAGGGACCGCGTGTCGTGGTCGTCGACCGCCGGGGTGGCCGTACGTCGGTCCCGTGCCGGCACGGCGGCCCGGGCCACGGCGGCCCCGGCCCGGTCGGCGCGGCGCAGCACCAGTGACGCCGACGGGATCTCCAGGTGTGCGGTCACCCCACCGCCGCCGGTGGCGGTCAGGCCCACCTCCCAGCCGTGGCGACGGGCAAGCCGGCCCACCACGAACAGGCCCAGCACCTCGGTCGGTGCCAGGTCGAGCCGCTCCCGGCGGGTGAGCCGGGCGTTCTCCTCGGCCAGCCGTTGCTCGCCCATGCCGATGCCGTGGTCCACCACGGTGATCCGGGCGCCGAGGCCGGACGCCTCGGCGGCAACCAGCACCCGGGTGTGCGGCGGGGAGAAGACTGTGGCGTTCTCCATCAGCTCGGCCAGCGCCAGGATGAGGTCACCGACCACCGCCGGCGCGGCCGAGATGCCCGCCGGCACCCGCACCTCCACCCGGGTGTAGTCCTCGATCTCGCCCAGCGCCAACCGGACGACGTCGGCCAGCGGCACCGGCGCGGTGTGCGCGTCGGCCCCGGCCGCGCCGGAGAGCACCACCAGGCTGCCGGCGTTGCGCCGCAGCCGGCTGGAGATGTGGTCGAGGCGGTACAGGTGCTCCAGCCGGCCCGGGTCGGCCTCCTGCTGCTCCAGCCGGTCGATGAGGGCGATCTGCCGGCCCACCAGGTTCTGGGTGCGCCGCCCGACGTGACCGAACATCTGCGCCACGTTGCGTCGGCCGGCGACCTGCCGCTCGACCAGCCGCGCGGCGGTGGTCTGCACCCGGTCGAAGGCCCGCGCCAGGTCGCCGATCTCGTCGTTGGCCCGGACGTCCACCGGCTCCAGCCGGACCGCTTGTGGGCTCTCCGTCTCGTCGTCGGCGACCCGGACCAGCTCGGCCTCGGCGACCCGGGCGACGCGGTCGGCCGAGCGGGTGAGGCGGGTCAACGGTCGGGCCACCGTCCGTGCGACCGCCGCACTGAGCATCACCACCAGCATCAGGATCAGCACCGTCGCGGCACCGACCAGGTACGCGGCGGTCAGCGCCCGGCGCTGCTCGGCGGTCACCTCGGTGAGCACGTCGGCGACCAGTTTCTTCTCGACGAACTGGCCGAGTCGGATCATCGTGCGGACGGCCGGGAAGAGCGCCTCGATCGGCACGTCGCGGACCGCGCCGGCCGGGTCCCGGGCGCTGGTGACCAGGAAGTCGGGGCTGGTACGCGCGGCCACCGCCGCGTCGTTGAGCTGGGCCACCGCGAGCTGCTCGGGCGTGATCAGGGCGCGGAAGCGCCGACTGTCGACCTGGAGCGCGGCGATGCACGCCACGTAGGCCGCGCTGGTGTCCGGGCTGCCGATGACCTTGACGAGCACGCTCAGGGTGGCGCAGGCGCCCAGGCCCTCGTCGGCGCGGAGCAGCCCGTCGAGGGCGAGCACCTGACGGCCCGCCTGCGTCTCGGTGTCCACACCGAACGCCAGCCGCAGCGAGTCGATCATGCCCACGTTGACCGGACCGAACGCGTTCATCACCTGCCCGGGGTTCGCGGCCCGGGCCAGCACTGCCGTGCGCAGGTCGCTGAGGCTGGACACACCGTCCAGGGCGCGGTCGACGCGGTCGGTCAGCGCGTCACTCCCGTCGGCCCGCAGGTCGGCCACCCGGTCGTCCACGTCGGCGGACTTGCGGATCAGCTCACTCCGGTCGACCCGGCCGAGCAGGAAACCGACGGAGAGGATGCGTTCCTGCTGGAGGTCCTGGACCAGGCTGCCGACGCGACTGGCGAGTCGTACCCGGTCGGCGGTGTCGCCGGCCCGCTGTGCCGCGGCCACCCGGTCGAGCATCACGGGCACGGCCAGGCCGACCATGCTGAGCAGCGGGATCACCACGAGCAGAGCGAGCTTGCCGCGGATGCGGAGCCTACCGAGCAGCATCGAACGCCCCCCACTGCGCGGTCTCCGGGGCCCGGAGCGCGCCGGTCGGCTGCAGCTCTCGCGGTTCGGAGGCGGCCGGTTGCCAGGGGTCTGCCCGGGACGGGGTGTCGGGGGCTTCCGTGTGGGTCGTGGCCAGGGCGGCCCGGCGTCGGGCCCGGCGACCCGCACCGATCAGCAGCGCGGCGAGCCAGCCCAGCAACAGCACGGCGACGACCCCCGCGGCGATGGTCAGCCAGCGGTCCCGGTCCAGCCCGTCGATGCGCTCGACCAGCAGGGCGTCCAGTTCGGCGAGGATGACCGGCTGGAGTTGGCGCGCCGCGCGGTGCGTGTTGAGCCCGGCGGCAGCCAACTGACCCTGGTCCACGCCTCCGGCGCCGGGGGTGGAGAACGCGGCCAGCGCCTCCACCGAGCGCTGGTAGGTGTCGAGCGGGGTCAGCACGTTGGCGCCGAGATCGGTGCTCTCCGAGCCGTCCACGGCGGAGCGCAGGTTGTCCACGACGTCGTTGGCCGGCGCCAGGGCGGTGACCCGCAGGCCGGTCAGCTCCATCAGGCCACGGGGTTGCTCGGCGGCGGGGCGGCGGGAGATCAGAGTGCCCAGGTCGGCGAGCCGGCCGGCGGCCACCACCGCCTCGGGCAGCTCCTCGCCGACGCTGTCCTGGAGGAAGAAGGAGTCCACTGCGGGGTCGCGTACCAGCCCGGAGCTTTCCCGGACCTTGCGGTGCAGGGCCAGCAGCAGGTCGGCAGCCTCGCCGTACGCGGTGTAGGCGGACTCCGGGTCGGCGGGGCTGCGGCCGCGCAGTGCTTCCAGCTTGGCGCGTACCCCTGCCCAGCGCTCCTGGCTGAGCAGCTCGACGCCGATGCGGGCGTCCACCGCGGCGGCCTTCTCGACCGCCTGGTCCAACGGCTCCCGGGCGACGGGGCGACCGCTGACCGCGGCCGACTGGGCCTCGACCAGGGCGTCGGTGACCCCGGCCAGGGCACCGAGGTACTGCACGCCGAGTCGTTCGCGGGCGGCCAGGGTCCGATCGTCGCTGGTCTGCCGCCAGGCAGACGTGACGAGCAGACCCACGGGCGCCAGTAGTGCCCCGACGAGCAGCAGCGGCAGCAGTCGGCCCAGCGTGGACGGCCGTCGACGGGCCCGCGGCGCGGGGACTGTCATGTGTGTCTCCTCCGGCGGGGAAGCGCGAATTGGCGCGGTCTCGGGTCAGCCGAAAAGTCCCGTGCACCGGACCGGAAAACTAATCGAACCGCCTACCGGTCAGACCTCAGTCGGCGAGTCAGGTTCGCGTCAGTTCGAGCAATGTCAGCATTTGTCCGCGCCTCCGGCCCACTTTGTTTCGTCGATGGGTGTGACATGGAGGGATCGAGGTGGATATCCGGCATAGATCGGAATTCACGGAATCCGAAGTCAACTCACTGTGCCGCGTCCGACGTTGCGCGCTCGCACCCATCTGGACACCGATCGGGGCAACCGGACGGACGTACGGCGGATCTCAGCCAACGCTCAGGCTGCGGGCCGTACCGTGTGCCGCATGACATCGCCGTCGCCGGCCGCGTGGTTCCGGCGTGCCCTGCCCACCCGCCGTCGCGCGATCGCCGCAGCGGCGGTCGTCGTGCTGCTGGCCGCCGCCGTGACCTGGGCGGTGTGGCCGCAGGGGCCGGGCGTACGCACCGAAAGCGCGATGCTCACCGTCCGCTCCGGACCGTCCGGCGACCAGCCGGTGGACCTGGACACGACCTTCTACCTGCCCGACGACGCGTCGTCCGGGCGGAAGGTGCCGGCGGTGCTGTTGGCACACGGGTTCGGCGGCACGAAGGAGTCGGTGCGCTCCGACGCGGAGGAGTTCGCCGGGCGCGGCTATGCGGTGCTCACCTGGACGGCCCGGGGCTTCGGCCGCAGCGGCGGTGAGATCCACCTGGACAGCCCGGACCACGAGGTGCGCGACGCTCAACGGCTGCTGGACTGGTTGGCCGCTCGGCCGGAGGTGCGCACCAACGCCGCCGGTGACCCGCAGGTCGGTGTGGTCGGCGGCTCGTACGGCGGCGGGTTGGCACTGCTGCTGGCCGCCCAGGACAGTCGGGTCGACGCGATCGTCCCCATGATCACCTGGAACGACCTGTCGCGCGCCTTCCTGCCGGAGAGCACCGGCGGAGCGCCGACCGAGGGCGTGTTCAAGAAGGGCTGGGCCGGTCTGTTCTTCGGTGGCGGCGGCAACGTGGGTTCCGGGCCGGCCGGGCTGTCCGGTGCGACCGCCGCCCAGCCGCAGGGAGCCCCGGAGTCGGCCGGTCCGCCCAGCCCCGGACCGGGCGCTGGCCCGGGCACCGGTCCCGGTGGCGCCCCGGCCGGTGCCGCCGACCCGTCCTGCGGCCGGTTCGCCGCCGACGTGTGCGCCGCTTACCTGCGGATCGCCACCACCGGTCAGGCCGACCAGGCCGCCGTGGACCTGCTGCGCCGGTCCAGCCCGGCGGGTGTCCTGGACCGGATCAAGGCACCCACCCTGCTGGTGCAGGGCGAGGCGGACACCCTCTTCCCGCTCGCTGAGGCGGACGCCAACGCGCGCGGCATCGCCGCCGCCGGCACCCCGGTGCGGGTCGCCTGGTTCACCGGCGGGCACGACGGTGGCAGTGGACCCCGCTCGGACGAAGACCGGGTGAAGTTCCTGACCGTCCAGTGGCTCGACCACTACGTCAAGGGCGAGGGCGACGCGCCCGGCGACGACTTCACCTGGTCGCGGATCGCCGGCTTCGACGCGCTCGACAGGGGTCTCGTCGCCACCGGCTTCCGCCGCGCCGACTACCCGGGCCTGACCGGCAACGCCCGCCGGGAGATCCCGGTCGCCGGCCCGGCCCAGCCGATCGCCAACCCGCCCAACGGCAACCCGGCTGCGATCTCCTCGATCCCGTTCGCCGGCGGGCTCGCCTCCCTGCTGGACGGCGTGGCCGGTGACGTGCCCGGCCAGCATGCCCGGTTCGAGTCGACGCCGCTGACCGAGGCGGTGGACGTTGCCGGTACGCCGACCGTCACCGTGCGGGCCGCGTCACCCACCGGCGAGGCGGTGCTGTTCGTCAAGCTCTACGACGTCGACCCGGACGGCGCGGCCACCCTGCCGAACGGGCTGGTCGCCCCGATCCGGCTCACCGGCCTGCCGCAGCAGGTGCAGGACGCCCGCCCGGTAACCGTGACGCTGCCCGGGATCGTCCGACGGGTGGAGGCCGGCCACCGGCTGCGCCTCGTCGTGGCCACCTCCGACCAGGCGTACACCACGCCCGCCCAGCCCACCGTCTACACGGTGGCGGTGGACGGCGCCGTCACCCTGCCCACGGTCAGCGGCGAGCCGATCCCCACCGCCGCGACGCTCTGGCGCTGGGTGCTCGCCGGCCTGCTCGCCGCCATCGCGGTCGGGCTCGTCGTGGTCGTCGCCGTGGTCCGCCGCCGGCACCGCCGCCAGGACCGCTCGGTGCACCCGGAGTACGCGGACACCCCGCTGGCCGTGCGCGCACTGCGCAAGGAGTACGCGGACGGCTTCGTCGCGGTGTCGAACGTGGACTTCGAGGTGCACCCGGGTCAGGTGGTGGGTCTGCTCGGGCCGAACGGCGCCGGCAAGACCACCACCCTGCGGGTGCTGATGGGGCTGACCCAGCCGACCGCCGGGGAGATCTACGTCTTCGGTCGCCGGTTGGTGCCCGGCTCGCCGGTGCTGTCCCGGATCGGCGCGCTGGTGGAGGGCCCCGGCTTCCTGCCGCACCTGTCGGGTCTGGACAACCTCAAGGCGTACTGGCGGGCCACCGGACGGCCGTGGGAGGACGCGCAGTTCGACGCGGCGCTGGAGATCGCCGGGCTGGGCGACTCGGTGCACCGGAAGATCAAGAACTACAGCCACGGGATGCGTCAGCGCCTCGCCATCGCCCAGGCCATGCTCGGTCTTCCCGAGCTGCTGGTGTTGGACGAGCCGACCGACGGGCTCGACCCGCCGCAGATCGCCGAGATGCGCCGGGTGCTCCAGCGCTACGCCACGGACGGGCGCGCGGTGCTGGTCTCCAGCCACCTGCTGGCCGAGGTGGAGCAGACCTGCACGCACGCGGTGGTGGTCAACAAGGGCCGGATCGTGGCGTCCGGGCCGGTGGAGGAGATCGTGGGCGAGTCGCCGAGCGTGCTGTTCGACGTCACCGACCCGGTGGCGGCGCGCGCGGTGCTGGACCGGCTGCACGGGGTCCGGGTCCTGCCGGAGAGCGACGGCCAGTTGGTGGTCGACACCAACGGCACGGCCCGCAGCGAGGTGGTGGCCGAGCTGGTGCGCGCCGGCATCGGAGTGGACCGGGTGGTGCCCCGGCGGCGCCTGGAGGACGCGTTCCTCGCCCTGGTGGGCGAGAACTCTCGGGGAAGCGGTGACCGGTGATGGCAGGCTCTTCCGTCGAGACGCCGCTGGGCGTGACCGACCCGGCCGGTGCGGCCCGCGGTTACCGGCCGTCGGCCACCATGCCCTTCGCGGCGGAGTTCCGGCGGCAGGCGTCCCGGCGGCGCACCCAGCTGGCGCTCGGGTTCATGGTGCTGCTGCCGCTGATCATCCTGATCGCGTTCCAGTTCGACTCGGGCGGCGACGACGACAACGGTCGCAACGAGTTCTCCAGCCTGGTCGAGCTGGCCACCTCGGGTGGCCTCAACTTCACCCTGTTCTCGATCTTCGTCTCGGCGTCGTTCCTGCTGGTGGTGGTGGTCGCGCTGTTCTGCGGCGACACCGTCGCCAGTGAGGCGAGCTGGGGCAGCCTGCGCTACCTGCTGGCGATCCCGGTGCCTCGGGCCAGGTTGCTGACGGTGAAGCTGGTGGTCGCGCTCGCGTACTCGGGGCTGGCCCTGATCCTGTTGGCCGGCACCGCGCTGCTGGCGGGGACCCTGCGCTACGGCTGGTCGCCGCTGCGCAGCACTGTCGCCGCCGAGCTGGAACCCACCGAGGGGCTGCTCCGGTTGCTGGCGGTGCTCGGCTATCTGGCGGTCGTACTCCTGGTGGTGGCCGGGCTGGCGTTCCTGCTGTCGGTGACCACTGACGCCGCGTTGGGCGCGGTGGGTGGTGCGGTGCTGCTGTGGATCCTGTCCAGCATCCTGGACCAGATCACCGCCCTGGGCGCGGTACGCGACTTCCTGCCCACCCACTTCAGCACCGCCTGGCTGGGGTTGCTCTCGACCCCGGTGCAGACCGACGACGTGGTACGCGGCTGCATCTCGGCGATCAGCTACGCGACGCTGTTCTGGGGGTTGGCGTTCTGGCGCTTCACCCGCAAGGACATCACGTCGTAGCGGGTCGGCTCACAGCCGGCTGTCGGGTGGGCTCACCGACGACGGCACGGCACTGGGCTGCGGCGGCGGGGCCGGGCGCGTCGGTGCCGGCGTGGACGGGTCGGCCTTCTTCCAGGCGCTGACGCCGATCCGGCCGGTGTTGCCCAGGTCGACCGGCCCGTCCGGGTCGACCTCATGGGGCGGTTGGCCGGCCGCGGGTGCCACCGTCAGGAACTCCCCGTTGCTGGCCACCACTGTCGAATCGGTGACCAGGTTGCGCCAGAGCACCACGGCGGTGGCCCGCTCGTTCGGGGCGAGAGTGACCTTCCGGGGCGGCTGGTCGAAGCCCGAGGTGATCTCCTTGGCGCCGTTGACCACGCGCAGCATGATCGGCTCGCGCTGCTCGTCGTAGACGTGCAGCACCGGGTACCCGTTGAGCTGATAGGGGCGGTCGCCGCAGTTGACCAGCTCCAGGCCGAGGGCGCGAAGCCCCATCGCGGCGTCCGACCCGGTCGACCGGATCCGGACGCCGGAGGCCGGGCACTCGGCCAGCGGGTCGGTGCTCGCGGACGGGCTCGTCGACACACCGGGTGCGCTCGGCGGCGGGCTCGGGGGATCCCCGGACTGGCCGCGATGATCGCCGGGTGCGCAGGCGCCGAGCGCCAGCGCTGACGCGAACACCGCGAGCGACCGGCCGGCCCGTCGTGCTGTCATCTCGCGGGAGATCATCCACCGATCCTCGCGCATGGAGGCGTCCCGTCGCTGCCCACCCTGCCCGTCCCCGGCCGCCGAGCCGCTTTTGATCGACTCGGTTTCCCTGAACCCGGGGCATCCTGGCCTCGGGATACCGCGCTTTCGAGGAAGCCGAGTGGATCATCGGGGTCGGTCGGCCGTCCGCATCTGCGGCGGGTTGGCGGGCTGCGCGTAGGGCCTGGTGGGCTGTACCGTCATTCGGGAGCGCTCCCATGGACCGACCGACGCCCTGCTGAGGTCGGTTTTCCTGCTCAGCCGCAGCTCAGAGCCTCGGCGCGACGAACTCGCCGGCCCGCCTGCTCGTCGCTGGCGGGCGTAGCGCCGACATATTTCAACCGGGGATCTTCCCACCAGCAAGGAAGTTATTAACTTCGATGTAACCATGCGTCACGATGGACGGGATCCATCCATTCACCTCAATGGAGGTCCCATGAACGTCTCTCGGCTCGGCGGGCCGACCCTGTCCCTGTTCCGCATCGTGATCGGCCTGCTGTTCACGTTGCACGGCCTGACCTCGGTCTTCGGGTTGTTCGGCGGCAACCCGATGACCGGCAAGGCGGTACCGCTCGGCACCTGGCCGGGCTGGTGGGCCGCCCTGATCCAGTTGGTCTGCGGCGCGCTGGTGCTGGCCGGGCTCTTCACCCGACCCGCCGCTCTGCTGGCATCCGGCTCGATGGCGTACGCCTACTTCGTGGTGCACCAGCCGGATCACCTGCTGCCCATGCAGAACGGGGGCGAGCTGTCCGCCCTCTTCTGCTGGTCGTTCCTGCTGATAGCGGCCCTCGGTCCGGGCGCCTGGGCGCTCGACACGCTGCTCGCCCGGCGTCGCACCGACTCCCCGTCGGCACCAGCGCCCGCCTCGGCGGTCGAACCCAGCTCGGTGGCTGTCTGACCGCACGCGCGCCGCGCGTCGCCGGGGCCTCGACGAGAGGGCTCCGGCGACGCGCTCGGCGACGGTGGTGGCGGGATCAGGCCGGCGGGCGAGGGCTGAGGACAGCGTCCAGGAGGCCGGGGTAGAGCTTGTTCAGCTCGTCGCGTCGGAGTCGGACCAGGCGGCTGGTGCCGGCGGCGCGGGTGCGGGTCAGGCCGGCCTCGCGCAGCACCCTGAGGTGGTGGCTGCGGGTCGCCTTGGAGACGCCGAAGTCGAAGCTGCCGCAGGCCGCCTCGCCGCCCTCGGCGAGCGCCCGGACGATCTGCAGCCGCACGTCGTCGGCGAGTGCGGCCAGCACGGCGGTGACCGGTACGGCGGTCAGTTCGGGTTCGTGCGGCTCCATGTGACCAGTGTAACCCTTGTTCGACAATTATCGAACAAGCTCCTACTGTCGGTTCCGTTGGTTCGACGATACTCGAACATTGGAGCTGACGATGCGATCCCGCGCCGCCGCCTACCCGCTGCTCGCCGTGCTCGCCTGGGGAGTGATGTTCCCGGTCCTGGCCAGCGCGCTGACCCGGGTCGACCCGCTCAACCTGACCACTGCCCGCTACCTTCTCGCCGCCGTCATCCTGGTCGCCGTCCTCCTGCTCCGTGAGGGTGCCGGCGCGCTGCGGTCGGGCGGCCGGACGGCCGAGGTGGTGGTGCTCGGAGTGGTCGGCTTCGCCGGCTTCAACCTGCTCACCAGCCTGGCCCTCGAACACGCCGCACCGCAGCAGGTCGCGCTCTTCGTGGCCACCACCCCCGTGATCACCCAACTGGTCCGTTGGGCCCGTGACGGCGTACGCCCGAAGCCGCTCCTGCTGGGTCTCTCCCTGGTGGCGCTCCTCGGTGTCGGCCTGGTGATCACCCGCGGGAGCCTGAGCGGGCTCGGTCAGTTCGGTCTCGGTGGGCTGATGATGATCGGCGCGGTGCTCGGCTGGGGCATCTACACGCACGGTGCCAGCCGCTTCGGCGAGTGGTCGCCGCTGCGCTTCACCACGCTGACAGCACTCGCCGGCACGGCCGCCATGCTGGCCGCGAGCATCGGCGCCGACGCCGTCGGCTGGCAGCACGCTCCGGCCGCCGCCGACCTCGTGGCGGTCACCCCGCAACTGGCGTACGCGGTGATCCTGGGCGCCGTGGTCGCGGTCCTGGCCTGGAACACCGGCGTGCAGCGACTCGGTGCCGCCAACGCCGCGTTGTTCATGAACCTGGTCCCGGTGACCACGTTCGCGGTGCAGATCGCCCGCGGCTACCGCCCGGAGCCGATCGAGCTGGTCGGGGCCGCCATCACGATCGCCGCCCTGGTCGCCGCGAACCTCGCCACCCGGCCCCGGACCCGAGGCTCGGCGCTGCCCCGGGCCACAGCGGTCACGGACCCGATCGCGGTGACCGACCCCGCGGCGGTGAGCGTCCGCTGACCCACTACCTGGGATCTGCCCTGGAGGCCGCGCCCGGCTTTGCCTAGACTCGACGACACAACTGCATACCTCATCCAGAGGGGCTGAGGGATACGGCCCGACGACGCCCCGGCAACCACCCCGCGCGCTCACCGCTGAGCGACCCGCGGGGCAGGTGCCAATTCCGTCCCCGCCGCACCGTGCGATGCGGGGAAAGATGAGAGGACTCTCGACATGACGTCGACGCTCGCCGCCTCCGGCATCGACACCTCCGCCAGCCCCGCCCGCGCCCTGGTCTGTCGCGCCTGTTCGGCGCGCTACCCGCTCGCCGCCCAGCACGCCTGCTACGAGTGTTTCGGCCCGCTGGAGGTCGACTACGACACGGCCGCCCTGGCGACGGTCACCCGCGAGCAGATCGAGGCCGGGCCGAAGAACATCTGGCGGTACGCCGCACTGCTCCCCGCCGGTCAGGACCCGGCCAGCCGGGTCACCCTCGACCCGGGGCTGACCCCGCTGGTGGCGGCCCCGCACCTCGCCGCCGAGCTGGGCATCACCGCGCAGCTGTGGGTCAAGGACGACAGCGCCAATCCCACCCACTCGTTCAAGGACCGGGTCGTCTCGGTGGCGCTCACCGCCGCGAAGGCGCTCGGCTTCACCCGGTTCGCCTGCGCGTCGACCGGCAACCTGGCCAACTCGGTGGCCGCGCACGCCGCCCGCGCCGGGGTGCCCTCGGTGGTCTTCATTCCCAGTGACCTGGAGCAGGGCAAGGTCATCACCACTGCCGTCTACGGGGGCGAGCTGGTCGCCATCGACGGCTCGTACGACGACGTCAACCGGCTCTGTGGTGAGCTGGTGGAGACCGACGAGTTCGAGGACACCGCGTTCGTCAACGTGAACGTCCGCCCGTACTACGCGGAGGGCTCCAAGACGCTCGGCTACGAGGTGGCCGAGCAGCTCGGTTGGCGGATCCCGGCGCAGGTGGTGATCCCGATGGCCAGCGGCGAGCTGCTCACCAAGATTGACAAGGCGTTCTCCGAGCTGGTGGAGATCGGTCTGGTCGAGGCGCCGGCCGGCGGCTGGAAGGTCTTCGGCGCGCAGTCCGCCGGGTGCAACCCGATCGCCACGGCCCTGCACGCCGACACCGACACGATCACCCCGGTCAAGCCCACCGGCATCGCCAAGTCGCTCAACATCGGCGACCCCGCCGCCGGCCTCTACGCGTTGGAGGCGGTCCGTCGCACCGGCGGCTGGATGGAGTACGCCGACGACGACGAGATCCGGGCGGGCATCCGCGACCTGGCCCGCACCACCGGCGTCTTCGCGGAGACCGCCGGTGGGGTGACAGTGGCGGTGCTGCGCAAGTTGGTCGAGTCCGGCCGGCTCGACCCGACGGCGGAGACCGTGGTGTTCAACACCGGCGAGGGTCTGAAGACCATCGACGCGGTGGCCGGTCAGGTTGGGCCTACCCACCACATCAAGCCGTCGCTGCGCGCCGCCCGCGACGCCGGCCTCCTGGGCTGACCCGCTGCCGGTCTTGATCCACTCGGGTTTACGGAAATCGGGGTGTCCGGGCTGACTGGACACCCCGACTTCAGTGAAACCGAGTCGATCACTCCGTAACTGGGTTTTAGCTGTGAGTGTGGAAAACCCGCCGCTACGGACTTGACGGCAGGAACCGGACGGCGCAAGATGCTCCGTGCGGGAGGGCATTTCGCCGAAGACTTTTGAAGTTCTTGCGACCCAACGCCGGAGGCGTTGTGCGAGTGTCCCTCCCGACCAACGTTCGATCGGGCCAGCGAGTAATTCGCTGGCCCGATCGCTTTTGTACGGTGCACGCTCACCGCATGAGCATCACCATCGCGTCGTTCGACGGCGCCGACCGCACCTCGGTCGACGAGGCGTACCGGATCGGCGCGGCGGCCACCGAGGTCGACCTGCCGGACTTCCCACCCTTCTGCCGACGCCGCTTCGACGCGCTGTTCCACACGCCGATGCCCGGCACCGAATCGCTCTGGGCGCTGGCCCGGCTGGACGGCGCGCCGGCCGGCTACCTCCAGCTGGACCTGCCGCAGCTCGACAACACCGACAACGCCACCGCCGAGCTGACGGTGCATCCCGAGCTGCGGCGCCGGGGTGTCGGTCGCGCGCTGCACGAGTACGGCGTACGCCTGCTCCGCGAGCGCGGCCGCAAGCGGGTCGTCGCGATGACCGTCTCCGCGCTGCCCGACGGGCCGGCGCGATCAGCGGCGGGAGACGCGTTCGCCGCCACCACCGGCGCCCAGTCGGCGCTGCCCGAGGTGCGTCGCCGCCTCGACGTCGACGCGATCGACCGGATCGCCCTGCGCGCGGCGCTGGCCGAGGCCCGGCCGCGGGCGGAGGGCTATCAGTCGGTCTGCTGGCAGGGCTCCACCCCGCAGGAGTACGTGGCGGACATCGCCTACCTGGATGGCCGGTTGCTCATGGACGCGCCCATGGGCGACGTGCAGTGGGACCCGGAGCAGGTGGACGCCGAGCGCATCCGTGGCACCGAGCGCGCCCTGGACGCCCGGGGTCGGCGGCGCTACCACCTCGGGATGCGCCACGAGGCGTCCGGGCGGTTGGTCGCCTGGACCCTGCTGGACGTGAGCGCCTCCACCGACTGGCACTCCTACCAGCAGATCACCATCGTCGACCCGGCTCACCGTGGGCACCGGCTCGGTCTCATCGCCAAGGCGGAGAACCTGCACCACCTGCTGACCCACGAGCCGACGGTCCGCGTCATCGACACCTTCAACGCCGCCAGCAACAGCTACATGGTGGCGATCAACGAGCAACTCGGCTTCCGCCCGGTGGACGCCTGGAACAACTGGCAGCTCACCCTCTGACGGGTATCGGCGCTACTGCTGGTGGCCGGTCCTCGTGCATGACCGCAGCCGGGCATTCGCGCTACTGCTCGCGGACCTGGCTGAGGCATGATGGCGGGCATGACGGAGACCCCGCAGCCCCTGTACGACAGGCACGCCGACACCCTCAACCGTGCGCTGACCGCGATCACGGAGCGGGGCTACTGGTCCGCCTATCCCGAATCCCCCAGCCCCCGGGTGTACGGCGAGACCGCCGCCGCCGACGGCAAGGCCGCCTTCGAGGCGTACCTCGGTGGGGACTTCCCGCTCGACCAGCCGGGCGCTGGCGACCGGGTCGCCACCGAGACGAGCCCGTTCGGGGTGGAGCTCGCGGTGCGTTACCCGCACGCCGGCCCCGGCGAGCTGGTGAGCGCCGCCTCCGCCGCGCTGCCGGCCTGGCGCGACGCCGGCCCGCAGGCCCGGGTGGGAGTCTGCCTGGAGATCCTCGACCGGCTGCACAAGAACATCTTCGAGCTGGCCAACGCGGTGCAGTTCACCAGCGGGCAGGCGTTCGTGATGGCCTTCCAGGCCGGCGGTGCGCACGCACTGGACCGGGCCTTGGAGGCGCTGGCCTACGCGTACGCCGAGATGACCCGGCACCCGGGCACGGCAGGCTGGGAGAAGGCCGCCGGCAAGGGTGACCCGCTGCGGATGACCAAGACGTTCCACGTGGTGCCGCGTGGGGTGGCGCTGGTGATCGGCTGCAACACCTTCCCGACCTGGAACTCGTACCCCGGGCTGTTCGCCTCGCTGGTCACCGGCAACCCGGTGATCGTCAAGCCGCACCCGCGCGCGGTGCTACCGCTGGCCATCACCGTGAAGTACGCCCGGGAGGTGCTCGCCGAGGCCGGGTTCGACCCGAACCTGATCATGCTGGCGGCCGAGGCGCCCGGTGAGAAGCTCGCCAGTGACCTGGCCCTGCACCGCTCCGTGAAGATCGTCGACTTCACCGGCTCCACCGAGTACGGCGACTGGCTGGAGACGCACGCCCGGCAGGCCTCGGTCTACACGGAGAAGGCCGGTCTGAACACGGTCGTCATCGACTCCACCGACGACTTCGCCGGCATGTGCCGCAACCTCGGTTTCACGCTGACCCTCTACAGCGGCCAGATGTGCACCACCTCGCAGAACATCCTCATCCCGGCCGGCGGCATCGAGACCGACCAGGGGCACAAGAGCTTCGACGAGGTGGCCGGCGGGATCGCCGCAGCGGTCGGCAAGCTCACCGCCGATCCGGCGCGAGGCGTGGAGCTGACCGGCGCCATCGTCAACGACGGAGTGTTGGAGCGGCTGGCCGAGGTGACCAAGGTCGGCGAGCCGGTGCTGGAGTCGCGGGTCGTGGCGCACCCGGCGTACGCCGATGCGGTGGTGCGTACCCCGACGATCGTGAAGCTGGCGGCGGACGACGCGGAGACGTACGG
This sequence comes from Micromonospora sp. MGP-C2, assembly GCF_057766525.1. Lineage (NCBI taxonomy): Bacteria > Bacillati > Actinomycetota > Actinomycetes > Micromonosporales > Micromonosporaceae > Micromonospora > Micromonospora sp. MGP-C2. The sequence goes on along the minus strand of NZ_JBYMEN010000002.1, from coordinate 3,755,264 downwards.
CCGGGAGTGGTTCGGGCCGATCTCGTTCGCCATCGCCACCGACTCCACAGCGCAGAGCCTGGAGCTGCTGCGCCGGACGGTCGGCGAGAAGGGCGCGCTGACCGCCGGGGTCTACTCCACCGACGAGGCGGTGCTGGACGCCACCGAGGCGGTCGCGGTCGAGGTCGGGGTGCACCTGTCCTGCAACCTCACCGGCGGGGTCTTCGTGAACCAGTCGGCGGCGTTCTCCGATTTCCACGGCAGCGGGGCCAACGCGGCGGCCAACTCGGCGTTGACCGATGGGGCTTATGTGGCCAACCGGTTCCGGATCGTTCAGTCTCGGCGTCATGTCTGATCTTTAGTTGCGGTGGGGGTTTCCGGGGCAGCCCGACCCGCTCCGGGCGGTCAGGCTTGATCCCTGCGCGGGTCGGGCTGCCCCGGAAACCCTTTGTGGGCACGGCGGTGACGTCGCTGCGGGCTTTTTTAGGGCATCTCAGTGGCTCTGCCTTGGGATGAGTTCTCTGTTCTAGGCGGGTCGGCGCATCTGTAGCTCGTTCAGGGCTGGGATTTTGGGGTGGGGGACTCGCACGCCGGTGTCCTTGAAGCCCAGCCGCTGGTACGCCCGGTAGGCGCGGTCGTTGCCGACCACGACCTCCAGCAGCAGCTCCGGTCGGCCGCACGCCCGGGACCAGTCGGCCACCCCGTCGATCAGGTCGCCGAGAAGGCCGCTGCCCCGCCAGGTCGGCGTGACGTACACGGCGTAGATCACGGTCAGCCCGGGCTCGTCCGGGGTGACCGTGCCACCGGCATGCCCGACCAGCCGGCCGCCCGGGTCCGCGACGAACTGCGCGTTGTTCGGGCCGGCCGAGGTGTACGCGACCCGTGCGGCGTACTCGTTGTGCGGTCGGGCCGCCGCGTCCGCCAGGGTCTCCAGGAAGGCCAACGGTGCGTCCGCGAGCATCTCCAGGCGCAGCGCCCGCATCCGGGCGGCGTCCTCCGGCCGGCCCCGGCGGATCTCCGCCCGACGAACGGCTGTCGAGCCCGTATCGGTGGTCATGCCGCATGCCTATCACAGGGGGTGAACGGCATTTTTCGGGTCGGGCCCGATCTTCACCGGCTCGCGGCGCAGCCTCGTCTCCTTCCCCGGTGGCACTCACGTCGATGAATCCGCCGGGTCGCCGCGTCGGGTCGACCGGTGCGGCCGGAGCTGGTGTGGAAGCGATCAGGGCCATGCCCGATTTGTGGTCGTGCGCGGCTGTCAGTCCTCGTGTAGCGTGCGATTTCGGTCACCTGTTTCAATGGCGGTCATCGATTGCCGGGGCGGTGGTCCGAGGGCGCCCGGCCGCTCCGTGCGCCGGGTCAGGCAGCACCGCGCAGAGTGAGGGAAGTGGCACCGTGGCACAGGGCAGCGTCAAGTGGTTCAACGCCGAAAAGGGCTACGGCTTCATCGCCGTCGACGGCGGTCAGGACGTGTTCGTTCACTTCTCCGCCATCGAGATGGACGGCTACAAGGCGTTGGACGACGGCCAGCGGGTCGAGTTCGAGATTGCCCAGGGCCAGAAGGGCCCCCAGGCGGAGCACGTACGCGTCATCGCCTGACCGTTCGCACCGGTCGGCCGCCGCCTTGGGGGCTGGCGGCACGGGCGCGCAGCCGGGAAGATCGTGAACCGTTCCAGCCGATGCTGAGGAGCGTTCATGACCGACCAGCCACCCTCGTCCACCCCGCCCTACGGGCAGGGTGAGCCAGGCCCGTCCGACCCCACGCAGGGTGCGTGGGGCCCGGCCGGTCAGCCGCCTGGCTCCGTGCCGGGTGTCCCGCCGGCTGGTTGGGATCCTGCGCAGGGCGCCTGGGGCCCGGCCGGTCAGCCGCAGCAGGGGTGGGTGTTCCCGCCCACCGGGGGCTACCCGCCTGGAGCGGGGCCCTACGGTCCGCAGCCATGGCATCCGGGGCCGCCGGTCAACTGGTACCCGCCGGGTTACGGGTACGACCCGAACGACCCCCTGGTCACTCCACCCGGTGCCGGCCTGGCCGGCTGGTTCAGCCGGTGCTGGGGAGCGCTGGGCCGGGGCTGGCGGCAACTGGTGCCCATCATGCTGCTCACCCAGGTGCTGCCCGCGGCGGTGCTCTCGGTGATCTCTCTCGGGGCGGACCCGTCGGCGAGGTGGGCCGCCGAGGCCGAGACGAGCACGACCGCCGCACTGCCGGACAACTTCGCCGTGGAGCTGGTGAGCCTCCTGGTCCTGCTGATCGGCGGCAGCGTGCTGGTCGGGCTGTTGCAGGCCGTCGGGTGGGCTGCCGGCAGTTGGGTGATCACCCAGCAGGCGGCCGGTCAGCCGGGCAGCCTGGATTCCGCGCTGCGCTACGGCATCCGTCGGGCACTCGGGCTGTGGGGGTGGACCCTGCTGATCAGCCTGCTCGTCGGCATCGGTGCCTGCTTCTGCGTCCTGCCCGGCATCTACCTGGCGTTCGCGCTGAGCATGGCCGGCCCGGTCTACCTCTTCGAGCGCCACAACCCGATCGGCCGGTCGTTCCGGATGTTCCACGACCGGCTCGGCCTGCTGCTCGGTCGGGTGGCCCTGGTTGCCCTGGCGGTGATCGTCGGCACCGTGATCCCCGGCGCGCTGGAGGGCGTTGGCACCTCGGCGTTCGGTACGGATCCCTTCGCGTCCCCGGACAGCGCGGTCGGGGCGGTGGTGGTGATCGGGATCACCGCGGTGCTGGCCCTGCCGGCCCACCTCTCCCAGATGATCGGTCTGCTGGTCACGTACGCCGAGCAGCGCGCTCATGAGGCGCCGGTGAACACTCCCGGACTGGCCGCGGAACTCGGCTGAGCGGCCCCATCGTGCTTGCACTCGGCAGGGGAGAGTGCTAAACAAGTCATTGGCACTCGCATACCGTGAGTGCCAACGGTCGGGACGGTGGGGCCAGGTTGTGCCGGTGTGGAGACACCGGGGCAGCACATGGCCGGTCGTCGCGGGCTATCCGGCCCGGCCGAAGGACGTCGTCGTCGCCAGGTGGCGACGTCCCTAGGTGCGCACACCAGGCGGCCCATCCGGGGCACACATCTCGGGTGGCCCGTGAGTGTCCAGGAGGACAACGCCGTATGGCCAAGATGATCGCTTTCGACGAAGAGGCTCGCCGCGGCCTCGAGCGGGGCATGAACCAGCTCGCCGACGCCGTAAAGGTGACCCTCGGCCCGAAGGGCCGCAACGTCGTGCTCGAGAAGAAGTGGGGTGCCCCCACCATCACCAACGATGGTGTGAGCATCGCCAAGGAGATCGAGCTCGAGGACCCGTACGAGAAGATCGGCGCTGAGCTGGTCAAGGAGGTCGCCAAGAAGACCGACGACGTTGCCGGTGACGGCACGACGACGGCGACCGTCCTGGCCCAGGCCCTGGTTCGCGAGGGCCTGCGCAACGTGGCCGCTGGCGCCAACCCGATGGCCCTGAAGCGGGGCATCGAGGCCGCGGTCGCGAGCGTCTCGGAGGAGCTGTCCAAGCTCGCCAAGGACGTCGAGACCAAGGAGCAGATCGCCTCCACCGCCTCCATCTCCGCTGGCGACAGCACCGTCGGCGAGATCATCGCCGAGGCGATGGACAAGGTCGGCAAGGAAGGCGTCATCACCGTCGAGGAGAGCAACACCTTCGGGCTGGAGCTGGAGCTCACCGAGGGTATGCGCTTCGACAAGGGCTACATCTCGGCCTACTTCATGACCGACCCGGAGCGTATGGAGGCCGTCTTCGACGACCCGTACATCCTGATCGCCAACAGCAAGATCTCGTCGGTGAAGGACCTGCTCCCGATCCTGGAGAAGGTCATGCAGTCGGGCAAGCCGCTGCTGATCATCGCCGAGGACCTGGAGGGCGAGGCCCTCGCCACCCTGGTGGTCAACAAGGTCCGTGGCACCTTCAAGTCGGTCGCCGTCAAGGCGCCGGGCTTCGGTGACCGCCGCAAGGCCATGCTGACCGACATCGCCATCCTCGCCGGTGGCCAGGTCATCAGCGAGGAGGTCGGCCTCAAGCTCGACGCCGCCAGCCTCGACATGCTGGGCCGCGCCCGCAAGGTCGTGGTGACCAAGGACGAGACCACCATCGTCGACGGTGCCGGTGACGCCGAGCAGATCCAGGGCCGGGTCAACCAGATCCGGGCCGAGATCGACAAGAGCGACTCCGACTACGACCGCGAGAAGCTGCAGGAGCGGCTGGCCAAGCTGGCCGGCGGCGTTGCGGTCATCAAGGTCGGCGCGGCCACCGAGGTCGAGCTCAAGGAGCGCAAGCACCGCATCGAGGACGCCGTTCGCAACGCGAAGGCCGCCGTCGAGGAGGGCATCGTCCCGGGTGGTGGCGTCGCGCTGGTCCAGGCCGGCAAGACCGCCTTCGACAAGCTCGACCTGGTCGGCGACGAGGCGACCGGTGCGAACATCGTCAAGGTCGCGCTGGACGCCCCGCTGCGGCAGATCGCCGTCAACGCCGGCCTTGAGGGCGGCGTCGTGGTGGAGAAGGTCCGTAACCTCGAAGCGGGTCACGGCCTCAACGCCGCCAACGGCGAGTACGTCGACCTGCTGGCCGCGGGCATCATCGACCCGGCCAAGGTGACGCGCTCGGCGCTGCAGAACGCCGCTTCCATCGCGGCGCTGTTCCTCACCACCGAGGCAGTTGTCGCGGACAAGCCGGAGAAGACCCCGGCTGCCCCGGCTGGCCCGGGTGGCGGGGACATGGACTTCTGAGTCCAGTTCCGACACGGAACGGGGCGGGCCGCTGATGCGGTCCGCCCCGTTCGTCGTCAGGTCGGCAGTGGGCGCTGGTTGCGCCGCTTCTGTGCCCGGTCGTACGGCGGAAGCAGTTTGATCGGCTCGTCCACCATTTCCCGTGACTCCTCGACGACCGCCGACCCGTCGTCGGTGGTCATCTCGGCCAGTTGCTCGGCGTCGCCGTAGTCGAGCCGGTCGAACGGCAGTTGGCCGGGGAGTTCGCCGACCGGTTTCCAGGTGATCGGCGGGCCGTCCTCGGTCTGGTCGTCATCCGTGGTCATGGCTGCCTCCTCTACCGAAACGGTAGGGGGCGTCGATGACCGACGCGGGCGAATGGATCAATGTCCCCTTTGCCCCGGTTATGCCACCGGCAGGGTCCTCCGGTACAGGAAGAAAACCCGCTCGATCCGGGCACCCGCGCTGCCCGAGTAGAACGGCACGGGCCCCACCCAGCCGATCTCCGCCCTGGTCAGCCCCGCCGCCTGCTGGTCGCGCAGGCAGCGCCGCAGCAGCACACCACCGATGCCCGACCCCTCGGCCTCCGGCGCGGTGCCCATCGGCCCGAACCAGCTCGGCCGGGACGACCCGTACGCGGCGAAGCCGAGCACCTCGCCGCCCCGCTCCGCCAGGTGGCAGCCGGCGCCGTCACGACCCACCGACCCGGCCAACTCGCCGTCCCACGTGCCGCCGAAGGTGGACCGGGCGAACGCGGTCAACGCCGGGAGATCCGCCGGCGCCGCCCGGCGCACCGTCACGCCCTGATCGGCCAGCCGCCGCTCCGCCGCCTCGGTGGACCGCAGTGCCGCCGACCCGTCGTACGACAGGTCGGCGGTCATGTTCCAGGCGGTCCGGTCCTGCTGGTAGCCGAGCGCGAGGGCGGCGCAGACCGCCGGGGTGTAGCGGACGTCGATGCCCGGCCACGCGTAGTACGGCGGGTTCCCGGCCAGCAGCACCTCGGTCGCTCCGCGCTCGGCCAGCACCTGCTCGGCCCGCCGCAGCAGCGCCCGGCCGACGCCCCGGCGGCGCTGATCCGCACGGACCGCGACCAGGTCCACGTGCCCGATGCCCGGCTCGGCCGACGACACCGAGCAGAACAGCACCCCGACCAGGTCCGCACCCCGGTACGCGCCCAGCCCGACCACCGGCCGGTCGGCGGCGGCCCGGGGCCAGAGCACGTCCACGATGGCGGCGGCCTCGGTGGCGTCCTCGGGCAGGTCGAGAGCCTGTTCGCAGAGCCGCACCACTGTGTCGGCCAGGTCGCGGGTCAGCTCGGTGACGGTGATCTCGGCGTCCATGGTCGCCGACCCTAGAACACCGTGTGGCGGCCCGCGCTCCCGCCCGTCGGATCCGGAAGGAAACCTGCCTATTGCTGGGCGGCGCGCACGGCGGCGTACGCGTCCACCTCACCGGCACCCGTGACGTTCGACGGAGCACCACAGGTGTCGGACGGGTTGTCGGAGCGGTAGGTGGGCGTGGCCGCCGTGGCGGTGTCCCGCAGGATCTGCCGGGTCCGGGCCACGTCGCCGACCAGCGCCGGGTTCGCCGACCACATCAGCGCGACCACCCCGGCCACCTGCGGGGTCGCCATCGACGTGCCATCCAGCGCGGCGTACGTGCCGCCAGGCATGGCCGACACCACACCCACACCCGGTGCCAGCACGTCCGGCTTGCTCGCACCCGGCACCGGCCCGCGCGAGGAGAACTCGGCGACCCGGCGCTGCGCGTCCACCGCACCCACGGTCAGCACGTCCGCGTACGGCGCCGGTGGGTCGTCGATCGACGCGCACCACGGCCCGGTGTTGCCGGCGGCGGCGACCACGAAGATCCCGGCGGCGTCCAGCGCGGCGGTGGCCGGCCGCAGTACGCCGGGATCGCAACCCTCGATGGGCGGGCAACCCCAGGAGTTGGTGAGCACCTGCGGGGCGCGCTCCGGACGGCCGTCGGTCAACGGGTCGCCGCCGGTCGGGAAGGGCGCCAGCATGAACTGGAGGCAGTCCAGGTAGTACGCAGGGCTGCCGAGGTTGCGGTCCAGGTTGACGCAGCCCACCCACTGCGCGTCAGGCGCCACCCCGATGCCGTCGCGCCCCACCGCACTGCCCACCGTGTGGGTGCCGTGCCCACCCTGGTCGGTCGGGCTGCGGGTGTCGTCCCACGGGTCGTACCAGGAATCGTCTCCGCCCCGGAACCCGGCGCGCAGCGCCGGATGGGCGCCGTCCACCCCCGAATCCGAGCTGCCCACCACGATGCCCGTGCCCGTCACCCCGAGCTGGGACCACACCCGGTCCGCGCCGATCTGGCGGATGTTCCACTCCGGGCCGGTGGGCCTTGGCGCGGTGCCGCGGCTCTGCCCCGCCGGGGCCGGCAGCGGCCGCAGACGTTGGCTGACCAGCACCCGGGCCACCTCCGGTCGGCGGGCGAGCCACGCCCGCACCGCCGGACCGCCGTCGACCTCCACCGCGTTGACCAGGTAGTACGACACCGGGTCGAGTCGCAGTCGACGCAACCCCCGGAGCAGGTCGGCCTGGCTCTGCTCGGCGGTCGTCACCAGCCGTCGGTAGACCTCCGTCGCGCGGGCGTCCCTCCCGGCCCGACCCGCAGCGCCGGCCGGCAGTCCACTCAGGTCGGCCTGCGCCCGCAGCACCACGAACAGTCGCTCGCCGTGCAGGCCCGGTTGGCCCGGACCCAGGTCGACCACGCCGAACGCCACCAGCAGCACCACGGCTGCCACCGCTGCCGACCGGCGACTCGGGGTGCGTGCCGTCGGCCGGGCGAGCAGCACCGCGTACCCGATGGCGACCAGGACCGCGACGGCGAGCCCGGCGCCGGCGGCGACCGCAACCCAGAACGGGATGTCCCGGGTGCCGACCAGCAGCAGGGTGATCTCTTCCGGGTCGGTGAAGGCCAGCGGGCCGAGTGCGGCCAGGCCCACGAGCCAGCCGGTCGCAGTCCGGCCGGCGCGTGCGGCGACGGCCGGGTCGGTGCTGGGTCGCCAGGCCGCGGCCCACAGCGCGGCCAGTGCGAAACCCACCGGCGGAAGGGTCAGCAGCGCGGGCAACTGCGCGCCGGACTGGCCGGTGCCGGCCGCGAGCAGCAGCAGCGCCACCCCGGCGACCAGACCTCCCAGCAGGACGAGCCGGGCCGGCCGCGGCGGTCGGCCAACAGCGAACCGGGCCCAGAAGGTGGCGTCCAACAGTGTCGCGGCCAGCACCCCCAGCGCGGCTGCCGCCAACAGCGCGAGCGCGGTTTCCAGGAGCCCGCCGAGCGCGCCCAGCCAGGCCCACGGCAGCAGCAGCGCCAGCCCGGCGGCGACCGCGAGCAGAGGCACCGGTCCGGTCCGATGCGATCCACGCTGACGTCCGACCGGGTTCGGACTCCCGGCGGCGTCGGCGCTCGACCCCGGGCCTGCGACGGCCTCGGCTCGGGCGGCGGCATCGTCGTTCAGCGCCGCACCATCGGTGGCGTCGCGTTGCTCGGTGCGCTCGCCGACCCGCTGTGCGGCGGCGGGCGCGGTGTCGACATCCGGGCCGGACGATCGTCGCGCCGACCAGCGCGCGGCGAGCGCGCTGAGCAGCGCGACGCCGGCCAGCCCGGCGAGGTACGCCTCGTGGTGCACCGGCGGCACGACCCGCAGCAGCGTGAGCACGCCGAGGGCGAGACCCCCGATCAGCCAGGCTTTCCCGGTGGCCCGGACCGCAGCCGACCGGGGCAGCACGGCCAGCAGCAGGGCGGGTGTGCCCACCAGCACGACTGTGGTCAGGCCGAGGACCGGCCAGAGCCAGCCGACGCGGTCCAGCCCGAAGCCCAGCAGCACCTGATCGGTGACCCAGCCGCCGGTCTGGGTGGCTGCGGTGACCGCGACCGTCCAGCAGCCGACCAGCACGGCTGCGACCACCGACCACGGGGAGCTGCGGTCGCTGAATCCGGGTTGCGCGGGGTGACCTTGCATCCGAGAACCTTACGACCACGGCGAGCGGTTTCCATCCGACCGTCGTGTTGCGGGTCGATCGGAGAACCGTGCCGGTGCTGGACAGTTTCCGTCAGCCGGGCGGGCGGCGAATGCCGGCACGCTGGCATGGCGGTTACCGTGGACCTGTGCGTGACCCCAACATCTCCCGATCCGTCGCCGGCCAGCTCTCGCCGGTCCGCCGTGTGTCCGACCTGCGTCGACTGCGCGCCGAGCGCTTCGACGTCCTGGTCATCGGGGGCGGGGTGACCGGTGCCGGTGCCGCTCTGGACGCGGCGTCCCGGGGCCTCAAGGTGGCCCTCGTCGAGGCGCGTGACCTCGCGGCGGGCACCTCCAGCCGGTCGAGCAAACTCATCCACGGTGGCCTGCGCTACCTGGAGCAGTTGGAGTTCCACCTGGTGCACGAGGCGCTCACCGAGCGCGGCCTGCTCGCCACCCGGCTCGCGCCGCACCTGGTGCGTCCGGTGCCGATCCTGGTGCCCCTGCCCGCCGGGCGAGGGCTGCGAGACCTGCCGGCCCGCATCTTCCGCCGCTCCTACTACGGCGCGGGTGTGGCCGCCTACGACGCCTTCGCCGGGATCTTCGGCGGTGGCCGGGGCATGCCACTGCACCGGCACCTGACCCGCGAGGGGGCCCGGCGGGTCTTCCCGAGTCTTCGGCCCGACACGCTGGCCGGGGCGATCCGCTATTACGACGGGCAGGTCGACGACGCCCGCCTGGTGGTGACCCTCGCCCGCACCGCCGCCAGCCTCGGTGCCACGGTCGTGAGCAGCGCCCGCGCCGTCGGGCTGATCCGGCAGGCGCGTGAGGTGACCGGTGTCCGCGTCCGTGACCTGGAGGCGCCGGCCGGTTCGCCGGACGCGGAGTTCGAGGTGCACGCCCGTACGGTCATCGCCGCCACCGGTGTCTGGAGCGACGACATGTCGCGGATGCTCAACGACGTGGGCCTGCGGCCCGGCGTCCGGGTGCGCGCCTCGAAGGGGGTGCACCTGGTGGTGCCCCGCTCGGCGATCACCGGCGAGGCGGGGCTCATCCTGCGCACGGCGAGTTCGGTGCTCTTCGTCATCCCGTGGGGCGGGCACTGGATCATCGGCACGACGGACACCGACTGGCGGCTGGACCGGTCCCACCCGGCCGCCTCGGCCCGCGACATCGACTACCTGTTGCAGCAGGTCAACACCGTGCTGGACCGGCCGTTGACCACCGCCGACATCGAGGGGGTGTACGCGGGGCTGCGGCCGTTGCTGGCAGGCGAGGCCGACTCGACGTCGAAGCTCTCCCGTGAACACGCGGTCTTCGAGCCCATGCTCGGGCTGTTGCTGGTCGCCGGTGGCAAGTACACGACGTACCGGGTGATGGCCTCCGACGTGGTCGACCGGGCGGCCCGCCGGCTCGGTGGCGCGCGCTCGTCGCGTACCGCCGATCTGCCTCTGCTGGGTGCCGACGGTTACCCGGCGATGTGGAGGGACCGGGCCGACCTGGCCCGCAGGCACGGCGTGCCGGTGGGTGTGGTGGAGCACCTGCTGGAGCGGTACGGCACCCTCACCCTGGACCTGCTGGCTCTGGTCGACGCCGACCCGTTGCTCGCGTCTCCGCTGGCGGGTGCTCCGGAGTATCTGGCGGCGGAGGTCGCGTACGCGGCGCGGGCCGAGGGTGCGCTGCACCTGGAGGACGTGCTGACCCGGCGGACCCGGATCTCGTTCGAGACCAGCCACCGAGGGCTGGAGTCCGCGGAGCACACCGCCGAGCTGATGGGCGCGGTGCTCGGCTGGGACGAGGCGACCCGGGCCCGCGAGGTGGATCACTACCGTGCCCGTGTGGAGGCGGAGCGGCAGTCCCAGTTGATGCCGGACGACGCTGCGGCGGACGCCGCCCGGCTCGGCGCTCCGGACGTGCGGGGTTATGCCGCCGACCGTGGCGGCGACGACGATCAGGCGGAGCTGCGTCCGTCCGCTCGATGACGAATTGCGACGTTACCAATGGGTAACCATCGATACCGACCCGGATGGTGGTTTCGGTCGCTACCTACGGTGGGGTAGGTTTCCGCGCGTGCTACCCCGCGCGCACCCTCGTCTGCTCCTACCCCTCCTCGCCGTCGCGCTCGTCGGTGCCCTGACCGGGTGCTCGCTGTTCGACCGGGACAAGCCGGGTACGACTCTGGCGCAGCCATCCGCCCCGGTTGCGGGGGGCGGATCTCAGCTGGAGATCCCGACCACCGTCGCCGCCGGTCAGGTCAGCCTGCTCCAGCGGCTCGGCGAAGACGGGCCGATGCGCACCCTGAGCGTCGAGCGCAACGGCGCGTGGCAGTGCCTCGACTGCGCCGGCGACGGGGTCACCTCCCGGGGCACCCTCGCACCGGAGTTGACCGAACGGCTCCAGGTGCTGCTCGCCAACCCGAAGTTGGCCGCCGAGACCGATCAGGCTCGGAGGTACCGGACCACCTGCATCGACGCGTTGACGTCCAGCCTGCTCACCTCGACCGGGCTGATCACCTCGCAGGACTGCCCTGGTGAGGAGCGCACGCCGGTCGCCGGGGAGATCCTGCTGCTGCTCACCCAGGCGACCCCGGCCGAGGTCAAGGGCTGACCTTCAGCCAGGTCAGAGCACCTTGCCCGGGTTGAGCAGACCAGCCGGGTCGAGCGCCGACTTGATCGCCTGGTGCACCCGGACGCCGACCGGCCCGATCTCCCGGGCAAGCCAGTCCCGCTTGAGCAGCCCCACCCCGTGCTCGCCGGTGCACGTGCCGCCGAGGTCCAGGCCGAGCCGCATGATCTCGTCGAACGCCCGCCGGCCCCGCTCCACACTCGCCGGATCGGCCCGGTCGACCACGATGTTCGGGTGCATGTTGCCGTCCCCGGCGTGCCCCACCACACCGATCGGCACCTCGCACTCCGCCGCGATCCGGGCCACCCCGTCCAGCAGCGCGGCAAGCGAACCGCGCGGCACCGCCACGTCGTCGATCACCAGACCGCCGTTGCCACCCGGGTAGGCGTCGGCGGCGAACTTCTCCATGGCGGGGTGGGCCAGCCGGCGGGCCTGGAGCAGCGCCGCCGCCTCCACCGCGTCGGTGGCCGCGTAGACCTCGTCGGCGCCGGCCGCCTCGCACACAGCGGCCAGGGCGCCCAGGTCGTCGGCGGCTCGGCTGCCGGTGTCCACGGAGGCCAGCAGCAGGGCCTGCGCGTCGGTCCGCAGCCCCATCGGCTGGTACGCCTCGATCGCCCGCAGGTGGGTCTGGTCGAGCAGTTCCAACAGGCTGGGCGTGAGCCCGCGGGCCGCGATCTCGGCCACTGCGGCGCCGGCCGCCGCCGTGGACGGAAAGACCGCCACCAGGGTCAGCGACTCGGCCGGCGCGGGCCGCAACGCCACGGTCACCTCGGTGATCACCCCGAGGGTGCCCTCCGAGCCGACGAAGAGCCGGGTCAGGTCGTACCCGGCCACCCCCTTGGCCGTACGCCGGCCGGTGCGCAGCACCTCACCGGAGGCGAGCACCACCTCCAGGCCGAGGACGTACTCGGTGGTCACGCCGTACTTCACACAGCACATGCCACCGGCGTTGGTGGCCACGTTGCCGCCGATCGTCGACGACTCCCAGGAGCCGGGATCCGGCGGATACCAGAGGCCCTGCTTCGCCACCGCCCCGGCCAGCGCCGCGTTGACCACCCCGGGTTGGACCACAGCGATCCGGCTCACCGGGTCGATCTCCCGGATCTCGTCCATCGCCACGGTGCTCAACACCACCGCGCCGTCCACCGCGTTCGCCGCGCCGGCCAACCCGGTCCGCGCACCCTGCGGCACCACGGGTACGCCGTGCCGCGCCGCTGCCCGGACCACGGCGACCACCTGTTCGGTGCTGCGTGGACGGGTCACCACGATCGGGGTGCCGGCGGCGCACAGGTCGGCCTCGTCCCGCTGGTGCATCCGCAGCAGGTCCGGGTCGGTGAGCACGGCGTCGCCACCGAGCGCGTCGCGCAGGTCGTCGAGGAGATTGGTGGGGGCCATGCAGCCGAGGCTAGGTCGCCGGCGGGCGATCATCAACATGATCAACTGAGCGGGATAGCTTGGGCACCATGCTCTACCTGGACCGGCCTGCCTGGCCGTGGCGCGGTCGGCTCTGGTCGCACCTGATCAGCGACGTCTCGTACGCCGAGCTGCACGCCTTCGCCGAGACACTCGGCGCGCCCCGACGCGGCTTCGACCGGGACCACTACGACATTCCGGCCGACCGGTTCGCGGTGGCGGTGTGGCTCGGTGCCCAGGTGGTGCCGAGCCGGGAGCTGGTCCGGTTGCTCCGCTGCGCGGGACTGCGTCGCCCGAAACACCTGGTCAGCCCGCGCCCGTCGACCCCTCGCTGAGCGCGGCCAGCTCGCGGCGCACGTTGTCCCGGGCGGGCTCCTCCCATCGGGCGGCAAGCGGCGGCAGCCGGAACAGCGCGGGCAGCGCCAGCAGGCCGGTCAACACAGCGGCCCGCCCGGCCCGGAAGGCCGGCTCCGGCACGTGCGCGTACTCCCGCCGGATGGCTGCCGCGTACCTGTCGTAGTCAGCCGGCGGGGCGGCCAGCACGGCGAGGTCCGCGTCACACAGCAGGGCGCCGTCCGGGTCGCCCGGTGCCAAGGTATGCCCTGCGGTGAGCAATACCAGCCGGCGCACCTCCGCGGCCATGGGCGCCGGCACCCCGAGCCCGGCGAGCACGCTCTCGGCCAGCGCGGCACTGTCGCGTTCGTTGGCGTCGCCGGCGGCCCGCGGGTCGTAGACGGCGTCGTGGAACCAGGCCGCCAACCGGACCACGTCGGGCCGGCCGGCCAGGTCGGCGTGCTCGTCCACCACGTCGAGCACCGCCGTCAGGTGGGCCACCGTGTGATAGTGCCGGTGCGGTTCCCCCCACCGGGCGAGCAACTGCTCCCCGGCTCTGGTCGACGTCGGGCCCGAACCCGCACCGGCGCCCCGGGCCGCGATTCGCCAACGATCCAGCAGATCAACCACCGCCCGAGTCTGCCGCATCCGCCCATGACGTGCGAGAAGGGAGGATTCAGCGGGCCCACCACGGGTAGTCGCGCCCATGGCCGTGGCCCGGGACAAGCGACCTCCGATGGTGCGACGTACCGCGCTGCGCAAGGGGCTGGTGGACATCGACGGTGCCCGGATCGCCGAGGCCACCGAGGAGCTGCGCCATCGCGGCCGGGCCACCCTGCACGACCGGCTGCACCGGGTGCGGATGGCCGGCGGGCTCGCCGTGCAGGCCGGGCTGGCTGCCGGGCTGGCGTACTTCGTCTCGCACCGGCTGCTCGGCAACCCGCAACCGGTGTTCGCGCCGATCTCCGCTGTCGGCACCCTGGCCGCGTCGGTCGGCCAGCGATTCCGCCGGACCGTGGAGTTGATCGTCGGGGTGGGCGTCGGGGTGGGCGTCGGCGACCTGTTGATCTACTTTCTCGGCACCGGGGCGTGGCAGCTCGGCCTGGTGGTCACGGTGGCGATCCTGCTCACGATCTTCGCCGGGGCGAGCGTCGCCATCGTCATCCAGGCGGCGGCCACGGCGGTGCTGATCGTCACGCTGAGCCCGTCGACCCAGAACCTGGAGATCCCCCGCTTCGTCGACGCGTTCCTCGGCGGTGGGATCGCGCTGCTGGTCACGGCTGTGCTGCTGCCACTGAATCCGCTCCGGGTGATCAACCGGGCTGCCCGGCCGGCGCTGGACCTGCTCGCCGCCCAACTCGACGCCACCGCCGACGGGCTACGCAGCCGGGACCGCGCCGGCATCCAGCGGGCACTGGACCGGCTGCGTAACAACAAGGAGGAACTGGCCACGCTGGGGGAGGCGATCGAGGGCGCGAAGGAGACAGCCACCCTGTCCCCGGCCCGCTGGCACCGTCGCGACGAGTTGACCCACTACGCGGAGGCGGCCGACCCGATCGACCGGGCGATGCGCAACAGCGGCACGCTGATCCGCAGGTCCGTGACCCTGGTCGAGGACGAGGAACCGGTGCCCGATCCGATGCCGGACGCGATCAACCACCTCGCCGAGTCGGTCCGGCTGCTCAAACACGAGTTCGCCGCCGGCGAGGAACCGGAGAAGGCCCGCGAGCGGTCGCTGCGGGCCGTCAGCGAGGCCGGCCGAGCGTACGGCGACGGGGTCGGCTTCTCGGGCAGTGTGGTGGTCGCCCAGATCCGGACCACCGCGAGCGACCTGCTGGTGGCCTCCGGAATCGAACAGGAGGAGGCGAACCGGTGGATCCGCACCGCCTTCGGTGAGCAGGAGCGCCCCGTCGGAGAGCCCGCCGAGCCGGGCGAGGCGCCGAAACCACCCACCGCCCCGCCGGTCGGCTGAGCGAGGCGCGCGGAGGCTCAGCCCAGCTCGGCGAGCGCGGCGAGCAGCCGGTCCACCTGGGCCGCCGTGCTGCCCAGGCCGATGCTGGCACGCAGCGCGGTGGGCGGCAGGTCCCGCCGACCGGTACGCCCCGCCGCCTCGGTGAGCAGCCGCCGGGCCAGCGGGTGAGCGCAGAACAAGCCGTCCCGTACGCCGATGTGGTGCTCGGCCGCCAGTCGCGCGGCCACGTCGCTGGATTCCCAGCCGGCCACCACGAACGAGACGATCCCGACCCGGGGCGCGTCCGGGCCGAAGGTGCGCAGCTCCACGACGTGCGGCAGGGCGGCGATGCCGGAGCGCAGTCGGGCCAGCAGCGCCTGCTCGTGTGCGGCCAGTTCGGCCCGGTCGGCGTCGTCGAGCGCCGCACACACGGCTGCCAGCGCCGCCGCGCCGAGCAGGTTCGGGGTGCCGCCCTCATGCCGGGCCGGCCCGGTCGCCCAGGTCACGTCGTGGGTCGCCGGCCCGACGTGGCTGGTGGCACCACCACCGGGCAGGTACGGCGGGGCGTCGTCCAGCCAGTCCGCCCGGCCGATGAGCACACCCGCACCGAACGGCGCGTACAGCTTGTGGCCGGACACGGCCAGATAGTCGACGTCGAGCGCGAGCAGGTCGACCGGGACGTGCGGGGCGAGTTGCGCGGCGTCCAGCACGATCCGGGCGCCGTGCCGGTGTGCCACCCGGGCCAGCTCGGCGACCGGCCACAGCTCACCTGTCACGTTGCTGGCACCGGTCACCGCGACCAGCACCGGCAGCGCCGGGTTGCTGCCCCGGCGCAGCTCGGTGAGGGCGGCGGCGAGGTCGCGTACTGCCGCGTCGGGGTCGGTGGGCACCGGCAGCCGCACCGAGCCGCGCGGCCAGGGCAGCAGGTTGGCGTGGTGCTCGCCCGCGAAGGTGACCACTGTTGTGCCGGCCGGCAGGGCCCGCGCCAGCAGGTTGAGCGCGTCGGTCGTGTTTCGGGTGAAGATCACGTGGTCGTCGGCACGGCCGCCGAAGAAGTCACCGACCGTCTGGCGGGCCTGCTCGTAGGCGAGGGTGCAGCGCCGGGACAGCGCTCCCGCCCCACGATGCACGCTCGCGTACCAGGGCAGCAGCTCGGCCACCGTGTCGGCGGCGGCCCGCGCGCATGGTGCGCTGGCCGCGTAGTCCAGGTTGATCTCGCCCGGTACGCCGAGGACGTCCAGCGGTCGCGACGAGGCCGACCGGGGCGCGGCGTCGACGCGGATGGGCAGCGAGGAGACAAGGGTGACGGACACGCCGGAACCTCCGGGGTCAGGGACCCCGGGTGCGGCATCGGGACGGGGTCCGCGCTTGCCCAGCACACCGATCGGGCTGGGCCCGGTCATCACCCGGGGCACCCCACCGCGAACTCGACGAGGGTTGCCGGCCAGCAAGCCGGGGCTTGACGCTGGCGCTCGTGACCTGCCGGCAGCATAGCGGCTGCCGATGCGACCGGACCAGCCGGCGGCAGATCGCTACGCTGACCGCATGGCCGACACCCCGCCCGGTTCACCCCTGCCGTCGTCGCCCGCGCCAGCGGCCCCGTCCGTCGGCGAGGCACCCCGGATGCCGCTGCGCCGACTGGGCTGGCGACGGTTCCTGGCGCTGGCCGGGGTGGTGCTGCTCATCGCCGCCTGCGCGGTGTTCATGGTCTTCACGCTCGGCCAGTCGCTCGGCATACAGGCCCTGCTGATCGGGGTGGCCGCCGCCATCCTGCCGGTGCCGGTGCTGGTCGCCTGCTTCCTCTGGCTGGACCGGTACGAACCGGAGCCGCTGAAATATCTGATCTTCTGCTTCGCCTGGGGAGCGTTCGTCTCCACCGCCGCCTCGCTCACCGTGAACGACTTCGCGGCCAACCGCTTCGAGGACTGGGGTCTGCCGTCCGCGCTCACCGGGGTGCTGGTGGCGCCGTTCATCGAGGAGCTGACCAAGGCGCTCGGCCCGATCCTGCTGCTGGTGTTCCGCCGCCGCGAGTGGTCCGGGATCACCGACGGCCTGGTCTACTGCGGGCTGTCCGCGGTCGGCTTCGCCATGGTGGAGAACATCCTCTACCTGGGCGGGTTGGGCTACGCGTCCGGTGTCGACCGGTACGGCCCGGCCACCGGCATCCAGCAGGTCATCGCGATCTTCATCTTGCGGATCCTGCTGTTCGGGTTCGCCCACCCGCTCTTCACCTCGATGACCGGTGTGGGGCTGGGCATCGCGGCGCGGACGGCCGACCGGCGGGTCCGGGTGCTCGCCCCGATCGGCGGCCTGCTGCTGGCGATGATGTTGCACGGCACGTGGAACCTGCTGCCCACGCTGACCCAGGCCACCGGCCAGGCGTTGATCATGCTGTACGGCTTCCTGGGCCTGATGGTGCCGGTGTTCTTCGGGATGGTGGGGCTGGCGGTGTGGCTGCGCGCCTGGGAGGGGCGGCTCACCGAGCGGACCCTGCCGGACTACGTACGCGCCGGCTGGCTGAGCCCGCCCGAGGTGGCCTCGCTGAGCAGCCTCGGCCGCCGGCACGCGGCCCGCAGATGGGCCAAGCGGGTCGCCGGCGACGCCGGGGTGCGCGCCATGCGCGGCTACCAGTCCGCCGCCACCCGGCTGGCCCTGCTGCGCGACGGCACGCTGCGCGGCCTGGACCGCAAGCCCGCCGACCAGGACCGGAGCGCGCGAGAGGAGCGGGAGTTGCTGGACGCGATCACCGCGTACCGGTCGTTCTTCGTCGGCCGGGACCCGCAGGCCCCGACCGGGGTCTGGGACGGCAGCCGCTACCACCTGCGCTTCCCGGACGGTACGCAGCGCCCGGTGGACGCGCCGGACGAGCCGGTGGTGCCGATTCCGGTGGTGCTGGCCCCTGCTGCGCCTCCGGTGGGCTACGCCCCGTCCGGCTGGCCCGCCCTGCGACCGCCCGCGCCCTGGCCGCCGAATCACCCCTGACGGCCGGTGCCCCGGCCGGCGGCCCAGCTCAGGTCATCAGGGTGGTGAGGAAGTCACCGAAACCCTGGAACATCGCGATCAGCGCTGCCCCGATCGCCTTGAACATCTGTGCGGCGCCGTCCGGCCGGAAGGCCACGAAGTAGATCAGGAACGCGACGCTGCCCCAGGTCAACAACTTCTTAACGAATACCGGCATCGTCCCTCCCCAGGGCCACGGTCGCCGGATGGCTTCCCGTCGTGCGGCCGGGCAAACGGCGCGCGGCGGGGCGTGGTGGCCCGGGGAGGTGCGTCAGAGGTAGAGGCCGGTGGGGTCGTTCTCGATCCGCTCGGCGGCCACGGCGTGCACGTCCCGCTCGCGCAGCAGTACGTACCCGCGGCCGTGCAGCTCGACCTCGGAGCGGTCGTCCGGGTCGAAGAGCACCCGGTCGCCGGAGACGATGGCGCGGACGTTCGGGCCCACCCCCACGGCGGTGGCCCAGGCGAGGCGCTTGCCGACCTGGGCGGTCGCCGGGATGACGATGCCCGCGGTGGAGCGACGTTCGCCCTCGCTGCCCTCCATCCGCACCAGCACCCGGTCGTGCAGCAGGCGGATCGGCAGGCCAGCGTCGAGATCGTTGTCGACGGTCACGCCGCAGACGCTACCGTGTGGCCGACGGCCGGCCGCCGGTGGTTACGCCTGTGGTGGCGGGGGCAATGTGTGGCGGAACTGCCCTACGGTGTCGGCAACGGACGTATGCTGTCCGACCTGTCGCCGTGGGCGGACCGATTTCTT
The DNA here is from genome assembly GCF_057766525.1 of Micromonospora sp. MGP-C2. Classification (NCBI taxonomy): domain Bacteria; kingdom Bacillati; phylum Actinomycetota; class Actinomycetes; order Micromonosporales; family Micromonosporaceae; genus Micromonospora; species Micromonospora sp. MGP-C2. The sequence goes on along the minus strand of NZ_JBYMEN010000002.1, from coordinate 3,736,515 downwards.
CTGCCAGGAGGTGCGCTTGAGCCGCTTCGAGCGGGTACGCGGGCGGCTGCGCCGCGCCTACCAGTCACGACAGGAGTCGGCGCGCTCCGACGAGGGCAGCACGAGCGAGGAGTTGAGCGGCGTGTCGGACGCCGCCCGGGTGGCGTCGCCGGCCGTTCCGGGGCCGACCGCGCCGCCGAGCGCCTCGGTCTTCGGCGCGGAACCTCCGGTGGACCTACACAGCTCGACCTCCAGCCGGGATGACGCCGACGTCCCGCACGGACTGCGGATCGCCGCCGCGTGGTGCTGGCGCCTGATCGTGATCGGCGTGGTGGCCTGGGCCCTGCTCCGGATCGTCGGCACGATCAAGATCGTGATCATCCCGTTGGCCATCGCTCTGCTGCTCTCCGCGCTGCTCGCGCCGGCGGTGGGGTGGCTGCTGCGGGCCCGACTGCCGCGGTCGCTGGCGACGGCGGTGGTGCTGGTCGGCGGCCTGGCCGCGGTGATCGGCACGCTGACGCTGGTGGTAAACGAGTTCATCCGCGGTGTGCCGGAGCTCAGCGAGAAGTCCTCGGAGGGCGTGCGGCAGATCCAGGACTGGCTGAAGACGGGCCCGCTGCACCTCTCCGACGGCCAACTCGACCGCTACATCGACGAGGCGCAGGCCTGGATCAACGACAACACCTCGAAGTTCACCAGCGGCGCGCTGAGCACGGCCGCGACGCTGGCGGAGGTGCTGACCGGCACGCTGCTGGTGCTCTTCGCGACGTTCTTCTTCCTGCGCGACGGCAACCGGATCTGGCGTTTCCTGGTCCGGCTCCTGCCGGTCGCCGCTCGGTGGAAGGTCGACGACGCGGGCCGCGCTTCCTGGCACACGCTCGGCGCCTACGTCCGCGCGACAGTGCTGGTCGCCTTCATCGACGCGGTCGGCATCGGCATCTTCCTGGTCATCTTCGACGTTCCGTTCGCCTTCCCACTGGCTGCGCTGGTCTTCCTCGGCGCGTTCATCCCGATCGTCGGTGCGGCGCTCTCCGGTGGCGTGGCGGTGTTGGTGGCGCTGGTCGACAGCGGCCCGGTCACCGCGTTGATCATCCTGGGTGCGGTGATCGGTGTGCAGCAGATCGAGGGGCACGTGCTCCAGCCGCTGATCATGGGCCGGGCGGTTGCTCTCCACCCGCTCGCCGTGATCATCGGTATCGCCGCCGGTGTCGTACTCGCCGGCATCACCGGCGCCCTGGTCTCCGTGCCGCTCATCGCGGTGCTGAACACCGCGGTCCGCCGGCTCGCCGCCCGAAGGGTCCCGGACACCCCACCCGACGCCGTGGTCGTCGCCTCCCAGGCACCCTGACCTCCCAGGCCGCCGGCGACAAGATCGCGCACGATCATGGAAACAGTGGTCTCCCCGCTCGGGGAGGCCACTGTTTCGTGTTGCAGCGCGATCTTGTCGACGCGGGCTCAGGACTTGGCGAGGCGTTCCAGGGCGCCGCGGGCCACCTCGGGGCGGGTCGTGTACCAGAAAGGCGGCAGCGAGCGGCGCAGGAACGGCCCGTAGCCCCGGGCCGTCTCCAGTCGGGAGTCGAGCACCGCGACCACGCCCCGGTCGCCGGTCGCCCGGATCAGCCGGCCCACACCCTGAGCCAGCCGGACCGCCGCGATCGGCACGCTGACGGCGGAGAAGCCGGACCCGCCGCCGGCGTCCACAGCCGCCGCGCGGGCGGCGGCCAGCGGCTCGTCCGGACGGGGGAAGGGCAGCCGGTCGATGACGACGAGCTGACAGGCGTCACCCGGCACGTCCACCCCCTGCCACAGCGACATCACCCCGAACAAGCAGCTCGCCCGCTCCTCCCGGAACCGGCGGACCAGCAGGGGCAGGGCCTCCTCGCCCTGGAGCAGCACCGGCAGGTCGGTCCGCGCGCGCAGCAGCTCCGCCGCCTGCTGCGCGGCCCGCCGGGAGGAGAAGAGCCCGAGAGTACGACCACCGAGTGCTTCGACGAGCCCGAGCAACTCCTCCCCGGCAGCCTCGGGCAGCCCGGAGACGCTGGGGCGGGGCAGGTGCGCGGCGACGTACAGGATGCCCTGCCGGGCGTAGTCGAACGGCGACCCGACGTCGAGTGACCGCCAACCGGGGCCCTCGGTGGCCGGTACGACGGCACCGAGGGTGACGTCTCCAGCGAGGCGACGGCCCGGCGCCTCGGCGGCCGGACGGCCCGGGCCGGTGCGGGCGGCCAGCGCGGCCGCGGCGGGAGTCGGCGGGGCGGGCGGCGGCGCATCCAGCCCGAGGGCGCGGGCCACCGTGTCGAACCGGCCGCCCAGCGCCAGGGTCGCCGAGGTGGCGACGACTGTGCGTTCGTCGTACAGGTGGGTGGCGAGGGTGCCGGCCACCGAGAGCGGCGCGACGACCAGCGCCCGGCGGCTGCCGCTGTCGTTCTTCTCCACCCAGGCCACGTCGTGGTCGCCCTCCTCCAGCAGCCGCTGCGCGGTGGTGGAGAGCTCGTCCAGTGCGGCCTTGGCCTGCTGCTTGCGCACCGGGTCGGGATCGTCGGACTTGACGTCGCCGATCGCGTCCAGGGCGGAGCGGGTCGCCGCGTCGAGCAGCGTGCACGCCTCCCGAAGGGGCGTCGGCAGCCCGGCGGTGAGTCGCCCGGCCGGCGCCTCGGCCAGCCCGACCGCGAGGGCGTCACCGGCAGCGGTGAGCGCCTCGGCGGTCTCCGGCCGCAGCAGCGTACGGGCCCGCCGGGTCGTCCGGTCGATCAGCTCGGGCACCAGCTCCGCCTGGGCCGCGGAGGAGACCCGGTCGGCCAACTCGTGCGCCTCGTCGACGATGAGCAGCTTGTGCGGTGGCACGATGTGCCGGTCGGCGAGCATGTCGACAGCGAGCAGGCTGTGGTTGGTCACCACGATGTCGGCCTCGCGGGCACGGGCCCGGGACGCCTCGGCGAAGCACTCCTGCCCGAACGGGCACCGGGTCGCGCCGACGCACTCGCGGGCCGGCATGGACACCAGCCGCCAGGCCTGGTCGTCGACGCCTGGGTCCAGCTCGTCGCGGTCGCCGGTGGCGGTCTTCTCGGCCCAGTCACGCAGCCGCTCGATCTGCTTGCCCAGCCGGCCCGCCTCACCGAGCCACTTCGTCCCACCGCCGGGGCGGGCCGCCGGGGCGTCGAAGAGGGTGTCTTCCGGCTCCTCCTCGGTGGAGTTGTCCAGTCGGGCGAGGCAGAGGTAGTGGTGGCGACCCTTGAGCACCGCGAAGGTGGGCCGACGCCCCAGCACCGGCTCGACCGCGTCGGCCAGCCGGGGCAGGTCGTGGTCGACCAGCTGGGACTGCAACGCCAGGGTGGCGGTGGAAACCACCACCGGGCCGTCCACGGTGAGCGCCGGCGCGAGGTAGGCCAGCGACTTGCCGGTGCCGGTGCCGGCCTGCACGAGCAGATGCTCGCCGCCGGCCACGCACTCCTCGATCGCTTCGGTCATCTGCTGCTGGCCGGGGCGTTCCGCGCCGCCGGGCACCGCGCCGACCGCAGCCGCCAGCAGCTCCGTGCCGCTGGGCCGGGCACCCCGCCGGCGGCCCTTGCCGCGGGCCGACGGGGTGGCGGAACCGGTGGCGGTGCGGGGCGGAGTCACCGTGCGACGGTACCCGTCGCCGCCGACACCGGCCGCGCCCATCCGCCGCGTGGCGAGATGCCGGCACGACCGGCCGGTCCGGTCCGTGCCGTCCGGTTACCGCCGCGCTACGACGCGTGGGCAGTATCGGTTAGGGTGCGAATCATGCCGAGCGACATGGTCCGAGTGATCTACCGCAAGTACGACGGCAGCGCCCACCGCGACTACCCGGCCCGTCGGCTCACCGAGGACGATCTCGGCATCTGGCTCGGCGTGCCCGAGGGCACCGCCTCGGTCTACCACGGCCGGCCATCGGTGGAGAAGATCCCGTTCGTGCTGCTGGTGCCACATCGCGCCTGGTGGACGGCCATGTTCAACCCGCCGCCCCGCACCAGCGAGGTCTACTGCGACATCACCACGCCGGCCCACTGGGAATCCGACGACGTCGTGCACATCATCGACCTGGACCTCGACGTGGTCCGGCGTCGGGCCACCGGCCTGGTGGAGCTGCTCGACGAGGACGAGTTCGCCGAGCACCGGGCCCGGTTCGGTTACCCGGACGACGTGGTGGCCGAGGCCGAAGCCGCGGCCCAGCGGCTGCTCGGGTCCCTCGGCGACGGCACCGAGCCGTTCGCCACCGCGTACCGCAAGTGGTTGGCCCTCGTGGTCTGAGGCCGCACCCCCGCTCGGTCGGCTCACCAGCGCGGCGGCCAGGCGTCGTCGTCGCCCAACGGCACCAGGCCGGTCAGTTTCTCGGGGTTGAGCTGGTTGTAGATGGCGGTGATCCGGCCCTGGTCCACGGCGAACGCGGTGACCAGGCGGATCGGCCGCCCGTCGCTGTGCACCGTCTCCATCTGCAGGCCGAGCGCGCCGTCGACCAGAACCGGTCGGGACCGCACGCGGTCGGCGTACCGGCCGGCACGGCCGAACAGGCCGAGCGTGAAGCGACCCACCGCCGCCGCGCCGAGCACCGGCTGCCGGGCCGCGGGGAAGTGCCCGCCGGAGTCGCCGACGAAGACCACCTCCGGCGCGAGCACCCGGAGCAGCTGGTCCAGCTCGCCGGACTCGGTGGCGGCGACGAACGCTTCGAGCACCCGGCGCTGCTCGGCCAGGTCGGCGGTGTGCCGGGGGACGTCCGACGAGGTGATTGCCCGCCGTGCGCGGGAGGCGAGCTGACGGGCGGCCACCTCGGTGGTGCCGAGCGCGTCGGCGACCCGGGCGAACGGCACCGCGAACACGTCGTGCAGCACGAGAGCGACCCGCTGCTCCGGCGCGAGTCGTTCCAGCACCACCAGCAACGCCGCGCCGACCTGGTCGGTGCGGACCGCCCGTTCCGCCGGGTCCGCGGCGTACGCGTCCGACGACGGGCCGCCCACCGCGCTCACCACCGGTTCCGGCAGCCACTGCCCGGGGTACGCCTCCCGCCGCACCCGGGCCGAGCGGAGCACGTCCAGGCAGATCCGGGCGCAGGTGGTGGTCAGCCACGCGGACAGTTCACGGATCTCGGCGCGGGCCGTCGGGTCGGCGAGCGCCCCGGCGTAGCGCAGCCAGGTTTCCTGCACCGCGTCCTCCGCCTCGCTGCGGCTGCCCAGCATCCGGTGGGCCACCACGAGCAGCCGGCCCCGCTCGGCCTCGAACTCCGTCGCCAGGTCCCGCACGACCCACCACCCTCCCGGTCGGCACCGTCCTGGCCTACATCCTCCCGTCGACCGCACGCGCTGGCAGCCCCGCCCGTCACCCGAGGGGTGGCCCTCGACGGGCGGAAGGCCTGGGGGTGGGCGATGATCCGTGGATGAGCGCACCCCAGCAAGGGCAGATCGTGGCACCGGCCGGCGGCTCCGTGCGGGAGCTGCTGCGGGTCACCGCACCGGTGGATCTCGGCGCGATCGACCCCCGTTCCACGCCCGGCCTGCCGGAGACTGTCGGTCGCGGTGAGCGCCGTAAGGCCTGGGCGCGAGAGCAGGTGGAGCTGGTCGGCGGAGAGTTGGGCCGGCAGCAGGAGATGCTCTTCGCGATGGCCAAGACCGGGTCGGAGCAGCCAGCGCACCGGGTGCTGCTGGTGCTCCAGGCGATGGACTGCGGTGGCAAGGACGGCACGATCAAGCGGGTGGCCGGTGCGATGAACCCGCTGGGTCTGCACATCCGCTCGTTCGGGCCGCCGACCCGGCAGGAGTTGCGGCACGACTTCCTCTGGCGGATCCGGAGGGAGCTGCCGCCGGCGGGGTACGTGGGGATGTTCAACCGCTCGCACTACGAGGACGTGTTGATCGCCCGGGTCGGCGGGCTGGTGCCGGAGGCGACCTGGCGGGCCCGCTATGACGCGATCAACTCGTTCGAGCGGGAGCTGACCGAGGGTGGGATGACAGTGGTCAAGGTGATGCTGCACATCTCGTACGAGGAGCAGGGCAACCGCCTGCTGGAACGGCTCACCGACCCGCAGAAGCACTGGAAGTACAACCCCTCCGACATCGACTCCCGGGGGCACTGGGACGACTACCAGGCCGCGTACGCCGAGGCCCTCAGCCGGTGCGCGACGGACGCCGCGCCCTGGTTCGTGGTGCCGGCGGACCGCAAGTGGTATCGGGACTGGGCGGTGGCCCATCTGCTGCGTGAGACGTTCGACACGCTTGATCTGGGGTATCCGGCTGCCGATTTCGACGTGGCTCAAGAGCGGGAACGGTTGCTTGCTGGGGGACCGGGTGCGGGTGGGACGGCCGAGATGAACAGCAGGTGAACGAGCGGTGAATGACGCTTGGCCAGGGGTGGGCCGGCGAATTCGCGGTTCTGTCGGCTCCTAGCATTCACCGAGCGGACGCTCTTCGGGCGCCGCCACCCTTCCACCGACGCGACGAGGTCTGTGCTGTGAAGTTTTCCTTCCGCCCCACCGAGGGCGCCTTCTACGAGCTCTTCACCAGGGCCGCGCAGAACCTGGTCCGGGGCACCGCGCTGCTCAACGAGCTGGCCCTGCCCGGTGTCGACGTGCAGTCCGTGAGCGAGCGGCTGACCGAGGTCGAGCACGACAGCGACCAGATCACCCACGACCTGTACAAGAAGATCAACTCGACCTTCATCACGCCGTTCGACCGGGAGGACATCTACCGGCTCGGCTCGCTGCTGGACGACGTGATGGACCACCTGGAGGCCGTCGGTGACCTGCTCTACCTGTACGGGCTGACCGAGCTGCCGGCGCTGCCCCGTGAGCTGCACGAGATGGTGAACGTGCTCGACCAGCAGGCCAAGCTGACCGCCGACGCGATGCCCCGGCTGAAGTCGATGAAGGATCTTGAGGACTACTGGATCGAGTGCAACCGGCTGGAGAACGAGGGCGACCGGATCAACCGGCAGCTGCTCGTCCGCCTCTTCTCCGGCGAGTACGACGCGTTGACGGTGCTGAAGATGAAGGAGGTCGCCGACGAGCTGGAGGCCGCCTGCGACGCCTTCGAGCACGTGGCGAACACCGTCGAGACCATCGCCGTCAAGGAGTCCTGAGCCGGTGTCCCCTGAACTCATCGCCGTGCTGGCGGTGATCGCGGTGGCCCTGGCGTTCGACTACACCAACGGCTTCCACGACGCCGCCAACGCGATCGCAACAAGCGTCTCCACCCGGGCGCTGACACCCCGGATCGCCCTCGGCCTCGCCGCGGTCGGCAACTTCGTCGGCGCGCACTTCGGCGCCGGGGTGGCCAAGACCGTCGGCGACGGTCTGGTCACGCTCCCCACCGGGGTTGCCAGCCTCGGTGTGGTCTTCGCCGGTGTGCTCGGCGCCATCGCCTGGAACCTGATCACCTGGTACTTCGGTCTGCCCTCGTCGTCCTCGCACGCGCTCTTCGGCGGTCTGGTCGGCGCGACCCTGCTGTCCACCGGCGGCATCGTGCAGTGGGTCACCATCGGCGAGAAGGTCATCCTGCCGATGATCCTGTCGCCGATCGTCGGTCTCACCCTCGGCTACGTGCTGATGCTGGCCATCCTCTGGCTGTTCCGCAAGGGGCAGCCGGGCAAGCTCAACCGTGGCTTCCGGTGGGCCCAGACCGTCTCGGCAGCCGCCATGTCGGTCGGTCACGGCATGCAGGACGCCGCGAAGACCATGGGCATCGTGGTTCTCGCCCTGTACACGGGCGGTTTCCAGGACGACAAGACGCACATCCCCGGCTGGGTGTTCTGGACCTCGGCCACGATGCTCGCCCTGGGTACCTACGCCGGCGGTTGGCGGATCATCCGCACCCTCGGTCGTAAGATCATCGACCTGGGTCCGCCGGAGGGCTTCGCCGCCGAGACGGTGGCGAGCGCGGTGCTCTACTTCAACGCCCTGGTGCTGAAGGCCCCGATCTCGACCACCCACACCATCACCTCGGCGATCATGGGTGTGGGCGCGACCAAGCGGCTCTCCGCGGTCCGCTGGAACGTCGCCGGCAACATCGTGCTCGCCTGGATCGTCACGTTCCCGGCCGCCGCGCTGATCGCGTGCGTCACCTACCTGCTGGTCCGGCCGCTCTTCGGCTGACCCGGCCCGGGCCCCTTGTCGACGCCTCGCGCGTCAACAAGGGGCCCGTTCCGTCAGACGTAGCGCACGCCGATCTGCTCGCGGACCGTGTCCAGCAGCGCCATCACCTCAAGGGTCGTGGAATGCGGCACCACCGGGCTCTCGGTCAGGCCGGCGGCCAGGCAGCGCTGCACCTCGATCGCCTCGTACTGGTAGCCGTTGCCGGCCCCGTCGGCGACGATCGTCTCCGGCTCCGCGCCGGCCCGGTGCACTGTCACGGAACCGGGCCGGAAGAACGGCTCCGGCAGGTCGATCCGCCCAATGGTGCCGGTGATCGAGGCAGTCTGCCCGCTCAACCCGACCATGCCGCAGCTCAGGGTCGCCAAGGCTCCGGTGTCATAGCCGAACAGCATGCCGGTGTTCTCGTCCGTCCCCTCCGGGCCGAGCTGCGCCCAGGAGCGGATGTGCTGCGGCACGCCCAGCAGCAGGTGGGCCAGGCTGATCGGGTAGATCCCCAGGTCGAGCAGGGCGCCCCCGCCCAGCGCCGCGTTGCGCATCCGGTGCTCCGGCGGGAACGGTCCGGCCACCCCGAAGTCGGCCCGGACGCCGGTCACCGTGCCGATCGCCCCGTCCGCGATCAGCTCGACCACCCGCAGGATCATCGGATTCAGCCGCATCCACATGGCCTCCATCAGGAAGACCCCGGAGGCGCGGGCGGTGTCCACCAGCTCGGTGCTGGTGGCCAGGTCGAGGGTGAACGGCTTCTCCAACAACACCGCGCGCCCGGCGGTCAGGCAGGTCATAGCCGCCTCGTAGTGCGCGGAGTGCGGGGTAGCCACGTAGATCGCGTCGATCTCCGGGTCGGCGGCCAGCTCCACCCAGGAGCCGTACGCGCGCTTCGCGCCGTAGGTGTCGGCGAAGCGCTGCGCGCTCTCCGCGGCGCGGGAGCCGACCGCGACAAGCTCGGCGTCCGGCACCAGCCGGAGGTCTTCGGCGAAACGGCTGGCGATGTGGCCGGTGGCCAGGATGCCCCAACGAGTCATGTCGGGCACGCTAGCCCAGCCAGGTGAACCACCCGCCGCCCGGCCCGATGACCGATGGCGCGTCCGCCAAACCTCTGCCGCATCGCGGTGCCTGGCACACCAACCAGCCCCGCCGGTCGGGGAACTAGGCTCGCGGCATGACGATCGACAGCGCTGGCTTCGCCGCCCCGGCCGCACTGGTCGAGCACGCCCGCCGGTTCCAGGCCGAGGGTGGCACCCCGGCGACGCCGCGGGTCGCGGCCACCGTGTTGCTGCTGCGTCCGACCGACGCCGACTTCGAGGTGTACGTCATCCGCCGGGTCGCCGCCATGACCTTCGGCGGGATGTACGCCTTCCCCGGCGGCGGGGTGGACCGCTCCGACTCCGAGGCACACCTGGACTGGGCCGGACCGGCACCCACTGAGTGGGCCGGGCGACTCGGGGTGGCCCCGGACGCCGCCCAGGCGGTGGTCTGCGCCGCCGCCCGGGAGGTCTTCGAGGAGGCGGGCGTGCTGCTCGCCGGCCCGGACCGCGAGACCGTGGTGGGCGACGTCAGCGGCGACGACTGGGAGGCCGCCCGGCAGGACCTGGAGGGGCGCCGGCTGGGCTTCGCCGCGCTGCTCGCCGAGCGTCAACTCACCCTGCGGTCGGACCTGCTGTTGCCGTGGAGCCGGTGGATCACTCCCGAGTTCGAGCCGCGCCGTTTCGACACGTACTTCTTCGTCGCCCTGCTGCCGGCGGGGCAGCGGACCCGCGACGTCTCCGGCGAGGCCGACCACACCCTGTGGATCCGGCCGGCGGACGCGCTGGCCCGGGCCCAGGCCGGGGAACTGACCATGCTGCCGCCGACCCTGGTCACGCTGGCGCAGGTTGCGGCGGCCGGCGACCTGGCCGGAGTGGCGCGAGCGGCGGCGGAACGGGACGCGGCCACCCCGGTCACCCCGCGCCTGGACCTGCCCCCGAACGGCGAACCCCGCTTCGTCCTGAGCTGACCCGCTGCCGGCGGCGCGCGTGTCCGACGCGCACCGTCAAGATCCGCGCAACTTCAGGGATACTGCTGCCTCGGGCGTGCGGGAGGCAGCAGTATCCGGGTAGTTGCGCGGATCTTGGCCGCGGTCTGGGTAGGGGTATGCGGCTCAGCCGAAGCGGCCCGTGATGTAGTCCTCGGTCTTCTTCACGCTCGGGTTGCTGAAGATCTTCTGGGTGTTGTCGTACTCGATCAGCCGACCCGGGTCGCCGGTCTTCTCGATCGAGAAGAAGGCCGTCCGGTCCGACACCCGCGCGGCCTGCTGCATGTTGTGCGTCACGATGATGATCGTGAACTTGTCCTTGAGCTGGAACATCAGGTCCTCGATTGCCAGCGTGGAGATCGGGTCCAGGGCCGAGCACGGCTCGTCCATCAGGACGACCTGCGGCTCGACCGCGATGGTCCGGGCGATGCAGAGCCGCTGCTGCTGACCGCCGGAGAGGCCCGCGCCGGGCTTACCCAGCCGGTCCTTGACCTCGTCCCACAGGTTCGCCGAGCGCAGCGCCTTCTCGGCCGCGTCCTCCAGGATCGACTTCTTGCGGACCCCGTTGAGCTTCAGCCCGGCCACCACGTTCTCGAAGATGCTCATGGTGGGGAACGGGTTCGGCCGCTGGAAGACCATGCCGATCGTGCGCCGGACCGCGGTGACGTCCACGTCCCGGTCGTAGATGTCCTGGTCGTCGATGGTCAGGCTGCCCTCGACCCGGGCACCCGGCAGCACCTCGTGCATGCGGTTGATCGACCGCAGGAACGTGGACTTGCCGCAACCGGACGGCCCGATGAGGGCGGTGACCGTCTTCGGCTCGACGGTCAGGTTGATGTTCTCGATCGCCTTGAACCCGCCGTAGTACGCGGTGACGTTCGAGGCTGAGACGCGCTTGGCCATGGTGGTACCTCCGGGGTTCATCGGCTGAGCCGGTTGCGACGGGCCAGCAGCTTCGCCGCGATCGTCAGGATGAGAACGAGGGCGACCAGGGTGAGTGCCGCGGTCCACGCCCGTGCCGGTGCGTACTTCGACGCGTCACCGGCCTGCTGGTAGACGAAGAGGGACAGCGACGACTGGTTGTTCTCGAAGGGATTCGTGTTGATCGCGGCGCCGCCGCCGGCGACCAGCAGCACGGGCGCGGTCTCGCCGGCAGCGCGGGCGATGGCGAGCATGACGCCGGTGACGATGCCGGGCAGTGCCGTCGGCACCACCACGCGCAGGATGGTCTTCCATTTGGGTACGCCGAGCGCGTACGCGCCCTCGCGCAGTGGCGCCGGGACGAGGCGGAGCATCTCCTCGGTCGACCGGACGATGGTGGGCAGCATGAGCACGCTCAGCGCGAGCGCGGCGGCGAAGCCGGAGAAGCTCGGCCGGCCGTCGTTGAACCACGGCGACACGACCAGCACCCAGAACGCCAGCACGAAGAGGCCGGAGACGATCGACGGGATGCCGGTCATCACGTCCACGAAGAACCGGATCGCGAAGGCGAACTTGCCCCGGCCGTACTCGACGATGTAGATCGCGCAGAGGACGCCGAGCGGGACGGTGATCACTGTGGCGATGCCGACCTGCTCCAGCGTGCCGACGATGGCGTGGTACGCGCCGCCGTTGGCGTCCCGGGCCCCGATGTTGTTCATCGAGGTCTGGAAGAAGTTGGCGTCGAACCGCTCGGCGCCCTTGCTGACCAGCGTCCAGACCACCGAGACGAGCGGCAGCACCGCCAGCACGAAGGCGGAGTGGATCAGTGCGCTCCAGGTGCGGTTGCGCGCCGACCGGCGCCCCTCGACCGTGTTGGCGGCGGCGAAGAGCCCAACCAGGTAGAGGATCGCGCCGAGGACGACCACGAGGACCGGGCCGCCGATGTCGGTGCCGTAGACGATCACGGCGGAGAGCACCAGGGCTGCCACGGCGATGGCCGGGGCGGCGTACCGGGGTAGCCGCCTGGCCCGCAGCGAGGCGGGCTGGGCCGGCGGCCGGGTGCGGTGGGAGGTGACGGTTGTGGTCATGCGGCCGACTCCGTGAACTCCCGGCGGCGGTAGATGATCGCCCGCGCCGTGATGTTGACGATCAGCGTGATGGTGAACAGCACCAGACCGGAGGCGATGAGCGCGCCCCGGCCGGTCTCGTTCGCCTCGCCGAACGCGTTGGCGATGTTGGCGGCGATGGTGTTGCCGCCGTTCTGGATCAGGTTGAACGAGATGCCGAAGGTGATGCCGAGGGTCAGCGCCAGGGCGATGGTCTCGCCGAGCGCCCGGCCGAGGCCGAGCATCACCGCGGCGATGATGCCCGGGCGGCCGTAGGGCAGGACCGCGGTGCGGAGCATCTCCCAGCGGGTGGCGCCCAGGGCGAGGGCGGCCTCCTCGTTCGCGGTCGGCGTCTGGAGGAACACCTCGCGGGAGAGCGAGGTGATGATCGGCAGCACCATGATCGCGAGTACCAGGGCACCCAGCATGATCGACTTACCGAACGGGCCGTCACCGCCGAAGATCGGGATCCAGCCGAAGTACTCGTTCAGCCAGACGGAGAAGTCCCGGACCGGGTTGATGAAGATGTCCCGCCCCCAGAGGCCGAACACCACGCTCGGCACGGCGGCGAGGAGGTCGACCAGGAAGCCGAGCGCGGTGCCCAGCCGGCGGGGTGCGTAGTGCGAGAGGTAGAGCGCGATGCCCAACGCCACCGGCACCGCCATGAGCAGCGCCAGCGCCGAGCTGAGCACGGTGCCGAAGGCGAGTGTGCCGATGCCGAACTTCGGCTGCGTCTCGTTGGGAGACCAGCCCTCGTAGGACCAGAAGTTCTCGGTGTTGGCGCGGAGGGCCGGCACCGCCTTGGCGACCAGGAAGATCGCGATGGCGGCGATGATGACCAGAACGGCGGTGCCGGCGGCCAGTGTGAGACCGCGGAAGGCCCGCTCGGCGCCGAACTTGCGGCTGCGCGGCAGTGCGCCGCCGCCGCCCAGTCCGGTGCCGCCCGGGGAACGGGTGCTGACTGGTGCCTCGGCCACACGCGCCGAGGCACCGGCGGGCCACTCGTGACTCTGGGTCACGCGCGTCCCGCCGGTGCCGGCGTCGGCCGAGCGGTGAGGGGTTTCACCCATCTGCTCGCTCGATTCGGTTGCGGAGGTGGTGGGGTCGGGTCAGGAGAGGTTCTTGACCGCGGTCTCGACCTTGGTGCGGACCGTCTCGGGCAGCGGGGCGTAGCCCAGGTCAGTCAGCGAGGTCTGGCCCTCGGCGCTGGCGGCGTAGCCCAGCAGACCCTTGACCAGCTTCAACTTGTCGGCCGCGAGGCCCTTGCTGCAGACGATCTCGTACGTCGCCAGGACGATGGGGTAGGCCCCGGCCTCCTTGGTGTTGTAGTCGATCTTCAGCTTGAGGTCGTCGCCCTGGCCGTCGATCGCCGCGCCGGCGATGGTCTTGCCGGCCGCCTCGGCGGTCAGCGCGGCGAACTCGCCCGCGCCGTTACCGATCTTGGCCATCCTCAGGCCGGCGTTCTCGGCGAACGACCACTCCATGTAGCCGATGGAGCCGTCGGCGCCCTTGACCGAGCTGGCCACGCCGTCCGAACCCTTGGCGCCGGTGCCGCCCGGGGCCTTCCACGCCTTGGCCTTGCCGAGGGTCCAGTCGGTCTCAGCGGTCTTCGACAGGTAGTTGGTGAAGTTGTCGGTGGTGCCCGACTCGTCCGAGCGGTGGACGGTCTGGATGGTGGTCGACGGGAGCTTGGCGTCCGGGTTGTCGCCCTTGATCGCCGCGTCGTCCCACTTGGTGACCTTGCCGGCGAAGATCTTCGCCAGGGTGGCCGGCTTGAGCTGGAGGTTGTCCACGCCGCTGACGTTGTAGGCGACGGCAACCGGGCCGATCACCATCGGCAGGTGGATGGCCTTGCCACCGACGCACTTGGCGTCGGCCTGCGGCTGCTCCTCCGGCTTGAGCGCGGAGTCGGAGCCGGCGAAGTCGGCGGTGCCGGCGATGAACGCCTGGATGCCGGCGCCCGAGCCGGTGGGCTCGTAGTTGATCGTGGTGCCCTGGCACTTCTGCTGGTACGCCTTGATCCACTCGGCCATGGCGTTCTTCTGCGCCGACGAGCCCTGGGCGTTCAGCGTTCCGGTAGCGCAGTCGACCGCGGCGGTCGAGCCCGAAGCGCTGGCGCCGGAGGCGGGCTCGTTGTTGTCCGAGCCGCATGCACTGAGGCCGAGCGTCGCGGCAAGGGCGAGGCAGGCAATAGTGCCGTACCGCTGGAGCTTCACCTGAGGGGTTTCCCTTCGCGTCTGACTTGGCGCCCCGATCCCGGGGGCCGAGGACCGGCACTGACCGGCTGACACGAAAGTTAGAAGTGCCAGGTAGCCGGTTCGCCGGTCACAAGTGAACGCAGGGTGAACACGTACGGCCCCGGAGGTGACCGCTTGCTGAGGGTGAGTTGTCCGTTAAGTGAACCGGGGTACACCTGTCGGAACTATGGGTATATTTCCGGTTCGGCGTTATGCCGCCGACGCCCGGTCGTTACCCTCCGGTGACCGCGGTCAGCCCAGGTGATAGTTGATGTGCGCGGACCAGCGGGCGAAACCCAGCCGTTCGTAGAGCGCCACCGCCCCGGTGTTCGACTCGTCCACGTAGAGCATCACCCGGTCCAGGCCGCGCTTGTCCCGCAGGTACGCCAGCCCGGCGGTGGTCAGCGCCCGGCCGAGCCCACCGCCGTGGGCGGTCGGCTCCACTCCCAGGACGTACACCTCGCCGATCCGGGCCGAACCGGGGCGCTCGTGCACCTTGGTCCAGTGGAAGCCGAGCAGCCGCCCGGTCGAGGTCTCCTCGGCGAGCAGGAAGCCGGCCGGGTCGAACCACGGCTCGGCAAGGCGGGCCGCCAGGTCGTCCGAGGTCCACCGGCCCTGCTCGGGGTGCTCGGCGAAGGCGCGCGCGTTGAGACTGAGCCAGGTCGCGTCGTCCGCACCGGGTTGGAACGCGCGCAGCGCCACCCCGTCGGGCAGGCGCGGCTCGCCGAGCGGGGCGGCCAGTGGCCGACGCAACTGCCAGAGCACCCGCGCCCGGGTGAACCCGAGATCGACGCCGAGCGCGGCGGCGGACGGGTGGTCGCCGTGCGCCCACGCCCGCAGTGGCCCGGTGGCCGAGGCGAGCACGCCCCGGGCCAGTGCGCGGCCGGTGCCTCGCCGCCGGTACGCGGGGTGCACCACCAGCTCGACGCCGATGCCACCGACGGGGTCGGTCGTGTCCAGGTGCGCGTACCCGGTCAGGGTTCCGTCGTCGGCGCGGGCGATCAGGTGCACGGCCGGGGCGTCCGGGTCGCGCAGTCGGAGCAGGACGTGCTCGTCGAGCGGGTCGGCGCCGTCGGTGTCGCCCGCGGAGCTGGCGAGGGCCAGCACGTCGGCGATGTCCGCCGGTGCCAGTCGGTCGGTCCGGGTCACCTGGTCGCTGGTCGGCTCCGCGCTGCTCATCCCGTCACCGTATCCGTTGCGTGTCGTGACGCCCGGTCCGTCGCCGAGCGAAAGCTGTGACTCAGGTCGGGTCGGTGGGCAGGGCCTCCAGGTCGAACCGCGCGGTCAGGTCGGGCAGGATCCGGCGCAACGCGTCCACGGTGCCCTGCCGGTCCCCGCCGGCGTCGTGCAGCAGCACCACCGAGCCCGGTTCGGCCTGGCTCAGCACCGTCGCGGTGATCTTGGCGGCACCGGGTAGATCCCAGTCCGACGGGTCGACCGACCAGTGCAGCGGGGTCATGCCGAGCTGGCGCGCCACCGACACCACCGGGTACGTCCAGGCGCCGCCCGGCTGCCGGTACCAGACGATCGGCGCGTTCGGCACGGCCGCCCTGATCGCCTCGTTCGTGCGCAGGAGATCGGCCCGGATCGCGTCGGCCGACCGGGCGCCCAGGCCGACGTCGTGGTGCCAGGAGTGGTTGCACAGGGTGTGGCCGTCGCCCACGATCGCCTGGACCAGGTCGGGGTGGTTCTGAGCGTTCTCGCCGACCACGCAGAACGTCGCCTTCACATCGAATTCGCGCAGCATGGCGAGGACCTGCGGGGTGTACCGCGGGTCGGGCCCGTCGTCGAAGGTCAGCGCGAGCCGTGGGGAGCCGGTGGTGGCGTGCGCGCCGAACAGCTTGTCGCCGCCGCCGTCCCGCTCCGACCCGTCCTGGCCGGCCTCGGTGGGGCCGTTGCTGGGGCCGGGGTTCGGGACGTCGCCCGGCTCGCCGTCGCTGGGCTGGTCGGCGTAGTGCGGCCCGTCGGCGTGCGCGGTGACATCGGTGGGATGCCGGGGGGTCGGGTCGACGACGAGGCTGCGGCCCAGCGCGTACGCCGAGCCGAGCAGCGCCGCCAACACGAGCGTCACGATTCCCGTCGCCCGCGCGGTCGAACTGACCCGCGTCATGGCTTCCGCCCGGTTTGCCGGCCAGGCCGACCCGTCGCCCCCGTGGTCACTGCGCGCACCGTCGCCCCTTTCTCCGACAAACCCGGCAGTCAGAATAGAACCGCCAAGCCGCGCAAAAAGGGCATATAGGAAAGCTGAGTGACTCGTCGATCAGACGGGCAGGGGCGCGTGCTCCGCCTCGGGCAGGGACCGTGACGGCGGGACGACGAACTTGTAGCCGACCTGGCGGACGGTGCCGATCATCGACTCGTACTCCGAGCCGAGCTTGGCGCGCAGTCGCCGGACGTGCACGTCCACAGTGCGGGTGCCGCCGAAGTAGTCGTAGCCCCACACCTCCCGCAGGAGCTGGTCCCTGGTGAACACCCGCCCCGGGTGCTGGGCCAGGAACTTCAGCAGCTCGAACTCCTTGTAGGTGAGGTCGAGAGGGCGGCCCTTGAGCTTGGCCGCGTACGTGTCGGGGTCGATGGTCAGCTCACCGGCCCGGATCGAGCCGCCGGCGCCGGCGGTCGCGTTGCTCAGGCGGCCGACCGCGAGCCGCAGCCGTGCCTCCACCTCGGCGGGGCCGGCCGAGGCGAGGATGACGTCGTCGACGCCCCAGTCGGCGTTCAGTGCGATCAGGCCGGCCTCGGTCACCACCGCGACCAGCGGCACGCCGAGCCCGGTGGCGTGCAACATCCGGCAGGTCGCCCGGGCCTCGCTCAACTCCGACCTGGCGTCCACCAGCACCGCGTCGGGGCTGGGGCCCGCGACCAGGGTGCGGACGTCACGCGGCGCGGTGCGGACCGAGTGCGGCAACAGGTCGAGTGCCGGCAGCACAGCCGACGGTTCGCCTGCGCGCGCGGTCACCAGCAGCAGGATCTCCACGATCACCTCCGTCCCGGCGGCGCTCGGCCGCACGCGACCAGACACACTCGCGGGGGAGTGTGCTGAGAAATTGCGTGGTCCCGGCGTCGCTGACGGGCGGGGTAACGGGGTTGAGCGTAACCGATCGCCTCGGCCGCGCCGTCTGGCCATTTCCCGTTTGTCTACCTTGCCCCTGATCGTGGAGCAGATTTTAACGTTGCCGAAACCCGTGACCGTCGTGTCCGGCCGCCGGTCTGGCACGATCGGGTCGTGTTTCCCTCCACCTCGCCCGAGGCCGGCCGCGAATCGTGGCCCGCCGGGCCCCACCCGGGCCCGGCCGCCGCAGCGACGCGCGGCAACCCGCCCGCGCCGCGCACCGGTCCGGCCACCACCGACGGCGATCGCCGCGAACGAAGTGGGCCTCGCCGGGCCCGTCGCTCCGGCGAACCGGCGCGCCGATCCGAAGACGAGATCGACGAGCCGGAAGAGGAGGTCATACCCCCGGTCGAGGTGCACCGTCAGCTCGCGTTGACCATCGCCGGCTTCGCCGCGCTGCTCGGCGTCGGCCTGGTGCTCGGCGCGCAGACGTCCGGGCCCGGTCACCGGCTGCCGTTCGCCTTCATCATCTTCGGCGTCCAGTTGCTCTTCGTGCTCGCCTGGACGATCGCCATGCGCCCTCCCGCGATGCTGGTGGTCGCCGGGATCAGCGTCGTTGTCGCCGCACTCGCCGACATCGCCGCGGTGCAGACCGACGTCGCCGGTCTGGCGCCGCTGGGCTACCTGGCCGCCGGCGGCTTCCTCGCCGCGGTGCTCGGCCAGCTGGTCCGTCGCGTGGACCGGGTCCGGGTCACCGACTCCCTCGGCGCCACGCTGCTCATCGTGGTCGGAGTGGTGGCCTTCGGCACCCTGATCGTGCTCAGCCGGATCCCGGCCGGCACCCAGGCGATCACCGTCTGCCTGACGGCGAGCGGCGTCGCGCTGACCGTCGCCCGGCTCACCGACGCCGTACTGCCCTGGCCCCGGCTGGCCCCGCAGGTGCCCAGGGGCGCGGCTGGCGTGGTGGCCGGCGCGATGGTCGGCACGCTGACCAGCGCACTTCTCGGCAGCTACCTGGTGGCGCCCTTCACGCCGACCCGGGCCGCCGTGATCGGCCTGGTCGCGGCGGTCGCCGCCGTGCTCTCCGACCTCGCCGTCGGGTACGCCGAGGCGGGCCGGCTGATGGCCGGAGAACCGCCCACCATGTGGGTGGCCCGGCACATGCAGGGTCCGCTCGGCGGCTTCGCCCTGGCGGCGCCGGCCGCGTACGCGATGTGCATGCTCTTCCTCTGAGTCACGGTTGAGCCTGGAGCCGGTCGGGTACCTACGGGTGCGCCGCGCAGCGGCACCGGTGTGGACGACCCGTCGCGGTGCGGCGGGTGGAGACAGGAGGCGGCGTGGCGGAGGACTATCCGGCGGACGGGGCGCGGCCCCGACGGCGCGGCCGCAAGCTGCTCATCGGCCTGTTCGTCCTGCTCCTGGTGGTGGCGGGGTTGCTGGTCGTCGCCGACCGGGTGGCGGTCGGGGTCGCCGAGCGGATGATCGCCGACCGGGTCCGCCAGGAGATCACCAAGCAGGGCGCGCAATCCGCCGAGCCCGATGTGGAGGTGGGCGGCACGCCGTTCCTCACCCAGGTGCTCGATGGCCGCTACCAGCGGATCACCATCAACCTTCGGGACGTGCAGGCGCCGGTCGAGGGCGACGTCGTGCGGCTGTCGGTGCTGGACGTGGACGCCCGCAACGTCCGGGCCTCACTGGACACTCTGCGCACCGGCCAGGGTGACATCGTGGCGGACACGGTCAACGGCACCGGCACGATCAGCTACGACAGCCTCGCCGCGCTGCTGAAGCGTCCGGGGCTCACGCTTGGCGAGCAGAACGGCAAGCTCGCCGTCACGGGTCCGGCCGACATCCTCGGTCGGAAGATCACGATCAGCGGCACCGCCGACGTCACCGTCGCAGACAACGGCGCCGTCGCCCTGCGTTTCAACGACCTGGACGCCACGGGTCTGCCGAACCTGCCTCTGGCGCGCGGCCTGCTGAACAACTTCGCCAAGGACATCTCCATCGACGTGCCCCTGCCCGACCTGCCGTTCCAACTCGCCGTCCGGGAGGTCCGGCCGCTGCCGGAAGGGTTGGCGGTCACCGCCGACGCGAAGAACGTACCGATCAATTCCGTCAGCTGAGTCGGAACCCCATCCGGCCGGTGATCCGGTCGATTCCCGGATGGTGGTCGGCTCAGTGGCAGCCCCGTCACTGGCTGGTAGGCTCCCTGGCCATGGGGACCCACCTCACCAAACGGCGCGCGGTCGACCTGTGCCGCGTGGCCACCTGCCTGTGTCGCCCCGTCATCTGACGGCGGGGCTGTCTCCGGCCGCCTGACGGCGGCCACCGGCACAGGGTTCTCGCACCCTCCGGTGATCCCACCGAATGCCCGGCAGCGGCGCCGTCGCACGAACCCGTGATCCCGTCCTTCCGCTGGGTCCCGCGCGTGGTGCGACAGTTACACCCATCAATGCTCGCGCGTTGGCTCACCATCCATCCTCACCAGGGAGTGATTCGATGAGTCGCGACACCGCACTCGTTTCGGCCGAATGGGCCGAGAAGAACCTCGACGCCCCGGGCGTCGTCTTCGTCGAGGTCGACGAGGACACCTCGGCCTACGACACCGGCCACATCGCCGGCGCCATCAAGATTGACTGGAAGACCGACCTGCAGGACCAGGTCCGCCGGGACTTCGTCAACAAGACGCAGTTCGAGGCGTTGCTCTCCGAGCGGGGCATCAGCAACGACGACACCGTCATCCTCTACGGCGGCAACAACAACTGGTTCGCCGCCTACGCCTACTGGTACTTCAAGCTCTACGGCCACGGCGACGTGAAGCTGCTCGACGGCGGTCGCAAGAAGTGGGAGCTGGATGCCCGCCCGCTGGTCACCGACTCGGTGGCCCGCCCGGCGACGCAGTACGTCGCGCAGGAGCCGGACACGTCGATCCGGGCCTTCCGAGACGAGGTCGTGGCCGCGATCGGCACCAAGAACCTGGTCGACGTGCGCAGCCCCGACGAGTTCGCCGGCCGGCTGCTCGCCCCCGCCCACCTGCCGCAGGAGCAGGCGCAGCGGGCCGGGCACATCCCCACCGCGATCAGCGTCCCGTGGTCGAAGGCGGCCAACGAGGACGGCACCTTCCGGTCCGACGACGAGCTGCGCAAGATCTACGGCGACGCGGGGCTCGACGACGGCAAGGAGACCATCGCCTACTGCAGGATCGGCGAGCGCTCCTCGCACACCTGGTTCGTGCTCCAGGAGCTGCTGGGCCACCGCAACGTCAAGAACTACGACGGTTCCTGGACCGAGTACGGCTCGCTGGTCGGCGTGCCGGTCGCGCTCGGTGACGAACCCGGGGAGGCCTGATCATGACGCTCCCCATCGCCGCGGGTTGCGCCGCACCGGACCAGGCCGCACCGTTGCCGGCCAGTCTGGACCTGGAGAAGGAAACCGTCATCACCGGGATCGTCCGCTCCGCCGAGGACGAGCCGGTGCCGGGCGCGTACGTCCGGCTGCTCGACTCGACCGGTGAGTTCACCGCCGAGGTGGTGACCTCGCCAGCCGGCCAGTTCCGGTTCTTCGCCGCGCCCGGCTCCTGGACGCTTCGGGCGCTGTCCCGGCACGGCAACGGCGACACCGCCGTCACCGCTGGCCGTGGCGTCAACGAGGTTGGCGTCACCGTCGCCTGACCCACTGCTCTGATCGACCGGGGCCGGTCACCCTCCTGGGGTGGTCGGCCCCGGTCGTGTGTTCGGCGATGCGCCGGTGGTGTGGGCGACAGCCGGTCACGGGTCCTCGGAGGTCACCGCCGTCCCGCCGGGACGGGCCGCGAAATCAATCGGCATACGTCACTATCTACTGGTGGAAATCACGGGTGAGGGTGGCATGTCCGGCGAAGAGGTTCCGATCGTCGTCTGCGTCAGCGCGGACATGTCGATGCGGGAGCGGGTGCTGCGTCAACTCGACGGGCTCGGCCCGGTGCTCAGCTGCGCCGACCTGACCGAGCTGCGCGAGCTGTTGTCGTCGCCGACCGCCTCGCCGCCGGCCCTCCCCGCGACAGTGCCGCCCGCCGCTCCGGGCCGTCCCGCGATCGTGCCGCCCGGCGTGCCGCAGGGCCTGGTCAGGTGGGGTGAGCTGGTCGTTGACCGGGCAGGACATCGGGTCACCTGGCGCGGGGACCCGATCCCGCTCACCCCCACCGAACGGGAACTGCTCGCCCTGCTCATCGGCCCACCGCTGGTGGTGTGGAGCTACGAACAGCTCTTCGCCGCCGTGTGGGGCGGCCCGTACCGGGGCAGCGCCATCCTGCACTCCGCCGTCAAGCAGCTCCGGCACAAACTGCGTGGTCTCCCGGGAGGGCCGCAGGTGCACACCGTCCAGGGGATCGGCTACCGGCTCGATCCACCACCCCGCTCGACCTGACCGCCGGTGGGCCGGCGGCACACCCGTGACACCATGGCCGGGTGAACGGTGCTGTCCAGACGGGTTGGGCTCCTTCGGCCGGTCCCACCGCGCCGCCTCCTGCCCGGTCGTGGCGGCGTGTGTTGGTGGCCGCGACAGCGGCCTGGGCCGTGTTGCTGGCCCTGCTCACCTGGACGTCGGTCCGCGACGACCCACCGACCGTGCGCGAGCAGCGGTCCCTCGACCAGGCCGGCCCGGTGGTCGACCGGGCGATCGGCGAGCTGGCCCGGGCGGCCGGTGCGGCCGGTCTGCTGGAGCTGGGCCCGGCTCGGATCGCGGAGGGTTGCCGGGTCACCCCGTTCGCCGACGGGGCGAGGCTGCGGCGTGACGTCGGGGTGCTCGCGCCCACCGGCTCCGAGCAGACCGTGCTGGAGGGGATCGCCGAGCGCCTGCCAGCGAGCTGGCGGGCCGGAGTGGGCCCCGGGCTGAACGGCATCGAGCTGTACGCCGACGCCGGAGAGTTCGTGGCCGTCCAGGGACGGCCAACCGCGGACGGCCGGGTGCGAGTGGTCGTCGACACCGGTTGCCGGCCGGTCGGCTCCGGCTACACACCGGTCGCCGCCACCGCCGGCCCCGAGGCCGCCGCCCTGACCGCGGCGCTGCGGGCGCTCGACCGCCCGGCCGACGCCGCGCCGGAGCTGGTCGCCGCACCCTGCCCGGGTGGCGGGTCGGCCCACACCGTCCGTTCCGCTGAGGGCCCCGGGCCGGCCGCGCCGACAGCCGCGCTCGCCGCGCTGGCCGGCAACGCCCCACTGCTGGACCAACCCCCGGTGTACGCGTACCGCACCGGCCCGGTCACCGTGCTGGCCGAGTTCGACCAGGACGCGACCCGGTTGGCCGCCACCGTCGGCTGCCCGGGTTGAGCCGGGCGGTTTGCTCGGATCAGCCGCCGCCTGGCTGATCCTCCGGGTCACGGCTGCGACCCAACGCGTCGACCTTCCCCCACCGCCCGGGGATGTCCAGCAGCTCGACCCGGCCCATGCCCGGTGGAACCGCCGGGTCGATGATCAGGTGCTCGCCCTGCGGCTCCAGGCCCAGCATCACCCGGAGCAGCAGCAGGGGAGTGCCGGTCGACCAGGCCTGCGGGCTGCACGCGGTCGGGTACTCCACCGGGTAGTCGGTGAGGTCGCGGGCGTAGCCGGCGAACGCCTCCGGCAGCCGCCCCTCGAAGTATCGGGACGCGGCCAGCATCGTGTCGCAGATCAGCCCGGCCTCATTCCGGAAGCCGTACCGCCACAGCCCCCAGGCGATGATCGAGTTGTCGAACGGCCACACAGTGCCGACGTGGTACCCGATCGGGTTGTACCGTCCCTCGTCCTCGGCGAGCGTCCGCACCCCCACCCGGAGAACAGGCGCGGCCCGAGCAGGTGCTCGACCACCTTGCCGGCGCGGGACTCGTCCACGATGCCGCTCCACAGCAGGTGCCCGATGTTCGAGGTGAGCGCGTCCACCTGCCGCCCGTCGGCGTCCAGCGCGAGCGCGTAGTACTCGCGGTCGGCGATCCAGAAGTCACGGTCGAACCGCCGCTTGAGGTCGGCGGCCTCCCGCTCCAGCCGGTCGGCGTACGCCGGGTCGTTCCAGAAGGTCCGGGCCAGCCGGGCGGCCCGGATCTTCGCGTCGTACGCGTACCCCTGAAGTTCGCAGGTCGCTCGGGGGAAGCCGGGCATCTCGCCGTCGGCGTACGAGATGGCGTCCCAGGAGTCCTTCCAGCACTGGTTCTGCAGACCGGTCTCCGGGTTGCGGGTCTGGTACCAGAGGTAGCCGGTGCCGAGCAGGTCCCCGTACGTGTCGATCCACTGCAACGCCGCGCGGACCTGCGGTTCCAGCTTGCGGACGAGTGTGGCGTCACCGGTCCACCGCTCGTACTCGTCGAGCAGGATGATGAACAGTGGTGTCGAGTCGGCCGACCCGTAGTACGGCGAGTGCGGCTGCTCCTCGAAGCCGGCGGTCTCGCCGTACCGCAGCTCGTGCAGGATCTTGCCGGGCTCCTCGTCCCGGAAGTCGTCCACCCGGTGCCCCTGTAGTCCGGCCAGCATCAGGATGGTCGGGGGGACCAGCTCCGGCAGGAACGGCAGCACCTGCAACGAGGTGATGATGCTGTCCCGGCCGAACAGAGTCATGAACCAGGGCAGTCCGGCGGCGATCAGCCGCACGCCCAGGGCGATCGACTCGTAGCGCAGGGCGGCCAGGTCGTTGAGGCTGCGCCGGTACGCCCCGGCCAGTGGCTGGCAGTCGCAGCCGAGCTTCGGCGCCCGGTCGATCAGTTCCTGCTGCTCGGCCCGGATGGCGTCCGCGCTGCGGCTGCCGCCGTAGGGGAGGGTCGCGCGGATGTCCTCACCGCGCGCCCCGAAGACGACGCTGGACACGCGCAGCCGGGTGGTCCACCTGCCGTTGCGGGCTATCCGGATCCGGAAGGTCATCCCGGTGGTGTCGACCTGCCCCGGCGTACTGGTGCTGACCGTCGTCTCCCGGTGGAACGCCTCCCGGCGGTACGTCAGCCGCAACTCGTTCTCCGCGACCGTGACAGTGGTGCGCCCCTGTTTCTGCCGGCGGTGCTTGATCTCGAACAGGTCGGCGAAGTCGGCCGCGATGTCGATCCGGACGGTGAACTCGACGTCCGCCTCGGTGTGGTTGAGGACGGTCAGTTCCTCCGCGAAGCTGCCCACGATGGCCCGGCTGCGGATCACCGACGCCTTGGCGTCCAGGTAGTGCGTGGGTTCGCCGGGGGCGAGGAAGAACTTGGTGCGGTACGACTGGGTGTCGTCGACGGAGAGGGCGTGCAGCCGCTGGCCGTCCAGGGTGAGCACCCACTTGGACAGGAACCGGGTGTCGAAGGAGAACAGCCCGGTGGGGAAGTCGTAGGACGGCTCGATGTCCCCCCGCCGGTCGCTGACCAGGAAGGTGTTGCCGTCCAGAATGCTGACGAGTTCCTTCACGTCGGTCGCCTGGCCGCCCGGCGGGCCACCTCGCGGGGGTCGCGGGTGCCGGGTGGGTCGGGGAAGAACCGACGGAAGGCGAGGAAGAGCACCACGTTTCCGCTGAACGTGCTCTCGTTGCGTAGCACCGCCGCGACACCCTGCGCCTCGCCGGTGATCAGTCGATCGAAGAGGGCGGCGCTGCTGAACCAGATGGCGTCGGCCGGCCCGCGCTCGCGGCTGACCTGCACCGATCCGGGCCGCATCCGGACCAGCCAGTGCTCGGTCCGGTGGTCGCTGCCGAGGTCGATCTGCAGGGTTCCGTCGGCCAGGCCGCCCAGGACGTCCGGGGCGCGCGCCGGCAGTGATTCGAAGAACCTCTCCGCCGCCTCGGTCACATCCGAATCGTAGGCAGCGGTCCGAGATGTCGGGTCGGTATCGGCACTCCGCCCGGATCAGCCCCACCGGGTCGGATGGTCAGTAGACGAGTGCCTGCGCGCCCTCGGCCAACGTCTCCTCGACGAAAACCGCGGCGCCCGCGATCCGCACCCCGGGCAACACGTCGTCCGGGCCGATCTCCCGGCGGGCGGCGCACTGGGTGCAGGCAGTCACCCGGCCACTGGTCAGGATGACGTGCAGCAACTCGGCCAGCGGTGCGGAGTGCGGCAGCTCGAACTGTTGGGCGCGACCGGGCAGCGCGAACCAGGTCGATTCACCGGTCAGCCAGAGCGACACGTCCACCCCGGCCGCGACAGCCGTCGCGGCGACAGTGAATGCCTGCGCGCACCGCTCCGGGGCGTCCGCCCCTGCGGTGGCCTTGACGACGAGAGTGCGGGCCATGTGGCCCAGCATAGGATGGCCGGGATGGTTACCGAGATCGGGTTTGTCAGCCTGTTGGTCGCTGGCCTGGGCGGGCTCGCCGGTGGCCTGGTCTACCTTGCCGTACGCATTTCGAGAGGACGCTGGTGAGCGCGAGGAGTGAGCCGGGTCTGCGAGCCCCGCAGTCGCGAACGAAGGTGGCCCTGTGAGCGAGAACCCGCTGCAGCCGCCGTGGCTGAACGCGCCGCCGGTCGAGGAGTACCCGTTCGAGGAGAGCCACGACCTGCGGGTCGGGC
The DNA here is from genome assembly GCF_057766525.1 of Micromonospora sp. MGP-C2. NCBI lineage: Bacteria > Bacillati > Actinomycetota > Actinomycetes > Micromonosporales > Micromonosporaceae > Micromonospora > Micromonospora sp. MGP-C2. The sequence continues at coordinate 3,710,638 of NZ_JBYMEN010000002.1, read as the reverse complement.
CGAAGCTGCACCCCGCGCTGGATGGCCTGCTGCCCTACATCGGGCTGTGGCGCGGCCGGGGCAAGGGTGGTTTCCCCACCATCGAGGACTTCGACTACGCGCAGGAGATCCGGATCAGCCACGACGGCCGACCGTTCCTGCACTACGAGTCCCGCGCCTGGATCCTGGACGAGCAGAGCAAGCCGGTCCGGCCGGCCGGTCGTGAGATCGGCTGGTGGCGGCCGGTGCTGGTGGACGGGCGCGCGACCGACGAGCTGGAGGCGCTGCTGAGCACCCCGACCGGGGTGATGGAGTTGCACCTGGGCAAGCGCACCGGCACCCAGGTCGAGTTCGCCACCGACGCGGTGGTCCGGACTCCGACCGCCAAGGAGGTCACCGGTGGGAAGCGACTCTTCGGCATCGTCGAGGGTGCGCTGCTCTACGCCCAGGAGATGGCCGCCATGGGCCACGGTCTCAGCCCGCACCTCTCCGCCCGGCTCGTCCGGGTCGGCGGCTGACTAGACCGGGAAACCCAGCAGGGCGTGCAGGGCGGGGGTGCGCGGGCAGCGAGCCCGACGCACCCCGTCCAGCGTGTGCACCTCGGCGGCTCCGCGTAGCGACGAGGTGAACCACAGGCCGTCCGCGGCGTGCAGCTCGGCCACCGTGGCCAGCCGCTCGGCGGCGCCCAGGCCCAGCTCGGCGGCGTGGGCGAGCAACCAGGCGACGGTCGTGCCGGCGAGGATGCCGGTGGTCGCGGTCGGCACCGTGCAGAGCGTGTCGTCGGTGAGCCACACCACGTTGGCCGTGGGGCCCTCCAGCGCGTAGCCGTCGGAGGAGACCCACAGCACGTCGTCCACGCCGGCCCGGCCGGCCCAGCGGCGGGCGGCGCTGCTGACCGCGTACGACGTGGATTTGATCCCGGCCGGCAGCCAGCTCAGCCCCGGGCGAGTGTCGGCGGGCACCCCCAGCGGCAGGGTGGCCACATTGATCCCGTTCCGCCGGGCTGCCCGGGAAGGCGCCGGCACCTCGGCCAGCGTGGCGTAGACCGTTGGGGGGCCGCCGGCCTCCGGGCCCCGCGTGCAGACCAGCCGGAGCGCCCCTTCCACGGGCGTCGGCCAGTCTGCGCGTACCTCGTCGAGCAGGTCGGTCAACGCTGCGGTGGGGGGTAGGGGCAGGTCGATGGCCAAGGCCGCCGCGACCAGGCGGGCCAGGTGCTCGTCGCGCAGCCACGGCCGGCCGTGCCGCAGGTGCATGGTTTCGAAGATGCCGTCGCCGTGCAGGACGCCGAGGTCGTCGCCGCGGAGCACGGGGTCGCCGGTCGGAATCAAGCCGCGCCCGAGCACGGCGATCCGCGCGGTCGGGCCGGCCGCGTCCTCCCCGCTGGACGACTTCACCATGACCGTCGAGCGTAGTGGCGGTCGATCGCGATGTGAGGAGCAGCCTGGTGGCCGAACTATGATCGGACGGTGTCCGAATCCTCCCTCGCGGAAATGCTGCGGGCCCGTGGGCTGCGGCTGACGGCCCAACGGCAGCTCGTCCTCCAGGCGGTGCTCGATCTGGGGCACGCCAGCCCGGAGCAGGTGCACACCGCCGTCCGGGAGGTCGCGGCCGGCGTCAACATCACCACCATCTACCGCACGCTTGAGCTGTTGGAACGGCTCGGCCTGGTCACCCACACGCACCTGTCGCACGGCTCACCGACCTATCACGCGGCCGGTGAGCACCAACACGTCCACCTGGTCTGCAGGGAGTGCGGCGCGATCGACGAGATCGATCCGGAGCTGCTGCGCCCGCTCGCCGACCAGTTGGCCACGCAGCGGGGGTTCCGGGTGGATATCGGGCACGTGTCACTTTTCGGCGTCTGCGTACGCTGCGAGAACGGGGACGACAAATGATCGACATCGCGGGCGCGGTGGCCGTCGAGGGCATCGACGAGGCCAGCCGTGACCAGCCGGATCCGGCGCATGTCGCGGCCGGGGTGCGGGGGGTGGCCGCACACTACGGCGACCCGCTGCGTGAGCAGCGCACCCTCGACACCGAGGTCGGTCTGGTCGACCGGTCGCACCGGGGGATCATCGCGGTGCCCGGGGAAGAGCGGGCCAGCTGGCTGCACACTGTCACCTCGCAGCACCTGAGCGCACTGGCCGCCGATGAGGGCACCGAACTGCTGGTGCTGTCCCCGCACGGCCACATCGAGCAGCACGCCATGGTCGCGGAGGACGGCGAGACCACCTGGTTGGACACCGAGCCGGGGGCCACCGAGGGTCTGCTGGCCTACCTGAACAAGATGCGGTTCTTCAGCAAGGTCGAGCCGCGCGACGCGACCGCCGAGCGGGCACTGTTGTCGCTGGTCGGGCCGGCGGCGACGGAGGCGCTGAGCACGCTCGGCGTGACCGGGCTCGCCGCGCCGGACCAGGTCGCGGTGCCGGGCCCGAAGTTCCCGCACGGTGCCGTGCCACTCCGGGCGAGCGCGCGGTACGACGTACGACCGCTGCCGATCGGCGGCTGGGCCCGCCGCGGCCCACTCGGGGTGGACCTGCTGGTGCCCCGCTCGGCGATGGACCAGGTCGTGGCGGAGCTGCGCGGTGCGGGCGTGCCGGTCGCGGGGCTCTGGGCGTACGAGGCGATCCGGGTGGCCGCGCGCCAGCCCCGGGTCGGGGTGGACACCGACCACCGCACCATCCCGGCCGAGGTGGACCTGATCGGCCCGGCGGTGCACCTGGACAAGGGTTGCTACCGGGGGCAGGAGACGGTGGCCCGGGTGCACAACATGGGTCGGCCGCCGCGTCGCCTCGTACTCCTGCACCTGGACGGGGTGACCACCGACCAGCCGCCGGCGGCCGGTACGCCGGTGACCCTCGACGGCCGGGCGGTCGGCTTCGTCGGCACCGCGGTGCTGCACCACGAGCTGGGTCAGGTCGCCCTCGCCGTGATCAAGCGGAACGTCTCCGACGACGCCGCGCTGATGATCGGGGAGACCGCGGCGGCGATCGACCCGTCCTGAGCGGGCCGTCTAGGATCGCCGGCATGACGACAGGGACGTTGATCACGGTGGCCCCCACCGGCGCTGAGTCGGCCAAGGCAGAGGTGCCGGCGCTGCCGGTGACCCTCGACGAGTTGCTGCTCACCGCCAAGGAGTGCGAGGCGCTCGGCGCTGCCGTGATCCACGTCCACATCCGCGATGACGAGGCGCGGCCGAGCCTCGACCCGGTGCGCCTGGCCGACACGGTGGCGGCGCTGCGGGAGAGCACGGACCTGATCGTGCAGCTCTCCTCCGGCGGCGCGGTGACCGATCCGGAGGCCGCTCGGCTGGCCGTCCTCGACGCCAGGCCGGACATGGCCTCGTGCACGATGGGCACCGTCAACTTCGGCGACGACGTCTTCCTCAACCGCTGGGAGTTCATCGTCGACCTGCACACCCGGATGCAGGAACGCGGGATCGTGCCGGAGTACGAGATCTTCGACCTCGGCCACCTGTCCGCGTTGCAGCGGTTGCTCGGCAGGTACGGCCTGCCGGCCGGCGGGCACGTGCACGTCGACTTCGTGATGGGCGTGCCGGGCGGTATGCCGGGCACCACCGAGACGCTGGTCGCGGCGCACCGGATGCTGCGGGACCTGCCCGAGGGCACCACGTTCTCGGCCACCGGGGTCGGCCGCAGCACGATTCCGGTGCTGCTGGCCTCCCTGTCGACCGGCGGGCACCTGCGGGTCGGTATGGAGGACACGGTGACGTACGCCAAGGGCCGTCCGGTGGAGTCCAACATGCAACTGGTCGCCCGCGCGGTGGGCTTCGCCCAGCTCGCTCAACGCCCGCCGCTGACCACCGCCGAGGCTCGCGAGCTGCTCGGGCTGTAAGGCCGGGCCGGTCCCACGCTCCTGTCACCCGGGCGGAGGACCACCTGGTCACCCCGCCGACGGGCACCCCGGCACCGTCGGTACCGTCCAGCGCGTGACGAAGACGTACGAGGGTGGCTCTCCACTCGCCGAGGTGGTCCGTTCCGGGTTCGTGGAGGGGGCGCACCGAGGCTCGGTGGTGGTGCTGGACGCCGCCGGTGCGGCGGTGGCGTCCGCCGGGGACGTGACGTCGCCGATCTTCCCCCGCTCGGCCAGCAAGCCGATGCAGGCGATCGGGATGCTGCGTGCCGGCCTGCCGTTGACCGACCCGGCCGACGTGGCGCTGGTCTCGGCGAGTCACGCCGGTGAGGATTTCCACCTGGCCCGGGTCGGTGCGTTGCTCCAGCGGGCCGGGTTGGACGCCTCGGCCCTGCACTGCCCGCCCGACCTGCCGGTGGGTGTGGCGGCCCGGGAGGCCGTGCTGCGCGCCGGGGGCGGCCCGAACCGGGTGCAGATGAACTGCTCCGGCAAGCACAGCGGGATGCTGCTGACCTGCGAGGTCGCCGGTTGGCCGCTGGATGGTTACTGGCGGCCGGAGCACCCGTTGCAGCAGCGGTTGCGGGCGGCCATCGAGGAGTTCACCGGCGAGCAGGCGGCGGCGGTGGGCGTGGACGGTTGCGGCGCCCCGGTGCTCGCGGTGTCGCTCACCGGCCTGGCGGGGGCGTTCCTCCGGCTGGTCGACGCCGAGCCCGGCTCGGTGCCGCGTGCGGTGGCCGACGCGATGCGCGCGTACCCGGAGATCGTCGGTGGCACCCAGGCCGATGACACCCGGTTGATGCGCGGCGTTCCGGGCCTGCTGGCCAAGGTCGGTGCCGAGGGTGTGATCGCGGTGGCCCTGCCGGGTGTCGGCGCCGTCGCACTGAAGATCGACGACGGCGCCGACCGGGCCCGGATGCCGGTGCTGGTCTCCGCGCTGCGCCGGCTCGGTGTGGACGCCCCGGTGCTGACCGAGTACGCCGAGGTGCCGCTCTTCGGCGGCGGTGTCCCGGTCGGCGCGGTCCGCCCGCTCTGGTGACTGTCGTCTAGCTCAGGAAGTCGAGCAGTGCGGCGTTGACCGGCTCCGGACGCTCCAGCGGCAACAGGTGTGCGGCGTCCGGCACGTCCGGCAGCCGTACCGCGCCGGGGACCTCGGCGGCGATCCGGTCGGCGAGCCGGCTGATGTCCGGTACGTCGGCGGCGCCGGCGGTGACCAGGACGGGCACTGTCAGCTCGCCGAGGCGACCGATCGCCGGCGGCGTCAGCTCTCCCACCTCGACCGCACCCAGCGCCAACTCGGCGGCGAGCGCACGCTGGTCCATCTCCTGCGCGAACGCGAGGAGCGCGGGGTCGACGTCCTGCGGCTGGCGGCCCGGGCCGACCACCCAGAACCGCACCTCACCGGCAGCGCCCGCGGCGAAGTCGTCGGGGTCGACCTCGCCGACCAGGTCGTCCCAGAGGTCGTTCGCCTCCTCGGACCACTCGTTGCCGGAGACCGCCGTGTCGAACAGCGCGAGCGCGCTCACCCGGTCGGGGTGGGCCAGTGCGGTGTCGATGGCGACCGCCCCGCCGAAGGAGCAGCCGACCAGGGCGGCGCGGGGCAGGCCGAGCGCGTCCAGCAGCCCGGCCACGTCGTCGTGGTGCGCGAACGGGGTCGGCGGCAGCTCCGAGTCCCCGTAGCCGCGCAGGTCCGGGACGATCACCCGGTGGCGGGCGGCGAGCGCGGGAAGCTGCCCTCGCCACATCCGCCGGTCGGCGATGCCAGCGTGCAGCAGTACGACGGGCGAACCGGTGCCCGCCTCGTCGTACGCGATGCTTGCTCCATTGACTGTGATCTTGTGCACGGACGGACCGTACGGATCGGGGGAGCGGGGCGCAAACGACCGCTGAGACCTTGCTAACTGTGGCTAGCGTTTTGCTTGCAGGAGCTAGCGCGGCCGGTTAACGTCGCGGTCATGGCCACACCGAAGGACCTTCCCGACGTCGGCGGGTTCATCCGCGATCTTCGGCGGAACGCCAAGATCTCGCTCCGTCAGCTCGCCGACCAGGCGGGGGTCAGCAACCCGTACCTCAGTCAGATCGAGCGCGGCCTGCGCAAGCCCAGCGCCGAGGTGCTTCAGCAACTGGCGAGCGCGCTGCGGGTCTCCACCCCGGCGATGTACCTGCGCGCCGGGCTGCTCGACGACAAGGAAGGCCACGGTGTGCTCGCGGCCATCGCCGTTGATGCCGACCTGACGATGGCCCAGAAGCAGTCACTCACCCAGATCTACGAGACGTTCCGCCGGGAGAACACCCGGCTGGCCGACGCCCAGGCCCCCGCCGAGGGCAGCGGCACCGGGTCCACCGGCGGCACGGCCGGGGCGACCACCCCGACCGATGTCGGCGATCAGCCCGCCGACGTGGCCAATCTGGCCGCCACCGGCCCCACCACCGCAGGCGGCACCCCGACCGAGGCCGTACTCGAGTCGGTCGCCGTCACCGAGACGGGCACCGCACCCGCCCCGGGCAGCACCAACACCCCCGAGAAGAAGGCCGCCGGTCCGGCGGTCCGCGAGGCCGCCACGGCGGCCGAAGAGGAGACGTCATGAGCGAGCCGAAGACCAACCGCATCCCCGCCCCGATCTACGCCGCCGCTGGCGCCGGTGAGCTGGCCATCGAGCAGTTGCGCAAGCTGCCGGCAGTTGTCGGCGTCCTCAGCACCCGGGTCGTCGCCGACCTGGGCGGTCGGGCCGTGCTGACCGGTTACGAGCTGCGCCAGAAGGCCACCGAGACCCTGCGTACCGCCAACGAGACCGCCGGCACGCTGCGCGAGCGGGCGCAGGCCGAACTGGACCTGGCCAAGCTGCGCGACTCGGCCGAGCTGGCCAAGCTGCGCGAGGCCGCCGACCTGGCGAAGCTGCGCGAGGTCACCGACCTCGATAAGCTGCGCGCTGCCGCGACCCGCAACGCCATCATGGTGTACGCGGGCGCCCAGGCCGCCCAGGAGCGGGCCTTCGCCGCGTACGGTGCGCTGGTCGCCCGTGGTGAGCGCGTCGTCGGTGCCGGTGTGCTGGAGGCCGCCGAGACGGTCAACGCCGACATCGAGGCCACCGAGGGCGTGCCGGCGACCACCGCCGCCGCCCCGGCTTCCGCCGCCACGACCTCGGCTCCCGCCGCCCCGGCCCCGGCCGACGTGCCGACCCCGGCCGACGTGGCCGAGATCGCCGAGGCCAAGCCGGCCGCCGTCAAGAAGGCGGCCCGTGCACCGAAGGCCGCCAAGCCGGCCGCGACCCCGTCGGCGAAGCTGCCCCGGGCCACCAAGCGGACCCGCCCGGCGGCCGAGTAGTTCGCCATGTCGACGACCCCGGCGGCGTCCTTGTCGGACGTAGCCGGGGTCCTCGACATAAGCTTGCCGGCATGGCCAACGCCGCGCCGATCTTCGCGTTCGAAGTCCGCTACGTGATCGAGCTGATCCTGCTCGTCTTCGCGCTGATCGTCCAGGGCGTCGCCCTGGTCCACGCGATCACCCAGCGCTCCGACGCCTTCCCCGCCATCGGGACACTTCCCAAGGGTGGCTGGATCGCCATCCTGGCGGTCTGTCTCGTGCTGACCCTGCTCGGCTTCGGGCCGATCAGCCTCTTCGGACTGATCGGCATCGCCGCCGGTCTCATCTACCTGCTCGACGTTCGGGTCGGCCTTCGCGACCTCAGCGACGGCAAAGGGTTCTGGTGAGAGGTTTCCGCTGGCCACCCCCACCGGACAGCGGCCCCCGCACCTGGGGGCCCGGTCCGGGTGGGCCGCGTACCGGCCGCCCGGCGCTGCCGGAGCCGGACACCGACCTGGTCGCCACCCCGCACGGCGTACGGCTGGAGCGGCTGGTCACCGGCACCGGTGACCCGGTGACCGTGTTCGCGCACGGGCTGGGCAACGGCATCGCCACCACCCGCCCGTTCGGCAGTGGGGTGACCGGCCGCAAGGTGTTCTTCCAGTTCCGTGGGCATGGCCGTTCCGAGGCCCCGGACGGGCCGTGGAACTATCTGGACCTCGCCCGGGACCTGCGGGCGATCGCGGACCTCGGCGGGGCCAGTCGGGCGTTCGGCGCGAGCCTCGGCGCCGGTGCCCTCTGCCGGCTGCTCGTGGAGAGCCCGGACCGTTTCGAGAAGCTGGTCTTCTTCCTACCCGCGGTGCTCGACCGGCCGCGTGGCCCGGTCGCGCAGGAACGCATCACGGACCTGCTGGAGGCGGTGGAGAGCGGGGACGCCTCGGCGGTCGCCGACGTCGTCACCCTGGAGCTGCCTCCTGCGGTGCGTAACACTCCCGCCGGCTGGGCGTACCTGCGGCAACGGCTCGACCAGCTGCTCCGCGACGGTCTGGCCGCCGGCCTGGCGGGCCTCGCCGAGCAGACGCCGTTGCGCGACACCACCGCCCTCGCGGCGGTGACCGCGCCAGCGCTGGTGATCGCCAACGCGGGCGACGACCTGCACCCGGTCGAGGTCGCCGAGCGACTCGCCGCCGCGCTGCCCCAGGCCACCCTGCACGTGTACGACCGGCCCGGCGTCCTCTGGTCGGAACGCGCCGACCTGCGGGACCGCATCGCCGGCTTCCTCAACGAGTAACGTGCCCTGTCATGGGCGTCACACAACATGGCCGGACGCACCGGCTCGACCTAGCTGACCCGACCCTGCGTGAGTGGACGTGCACGGTCCTGCACGCCGACGCCGAGCAGGGCATCGTGCTGGACCGCTCGGCGTTCTACCCGGGCGGCGGTGGCCAACCGCCGGACCACGGCGTGCTGCTGTGGCAGGGCGTGCAGACCCGGATCGTCGGCACCCGCAAGGGCGACGACCCGTACCTGATCCCCGCCGAGGGTGACCCGCTGCCCCCGGCCGGCACCGAGGTCGTCGGCGCGGTGGAGGACGAGCGCCGCACCCGGCTGATGCGTACCCACTCCGGGCTGCACGTGCTCTGCGGTGTGGTGTTCCGCGACTTCGGCGCGCTCGTGACCGGCAACTCGATGGAACCGGGCGAGGCTCGGATGGACTTCAACCTCCCCGAGGTCCCGCCCGACTTCAAGAGTCGGATCGAGGAGCTGGTCAACGCCGAGGTGGCCGCCGACCGCTCGGTCGCCACGCGAGTGCTGCCGCGCACCGAGGCGCTTGCCCTGCCGGACATCATCCGTACCCAGTCCAACCTCATCCCGCCGGATGAGCAGGAGGTCCGGATCGTCGACATCGTCGGCCTGGACGTGCAGGCCGACGGCGGCACCCACGTCGCGTCCACCGCCCAGATCGGCAAGGTGCAGGTCGTGAAGGTGGAGAGCAAGGGCCGCGCCAACCGCCGGGTCCGCGTCCGGTTGGTGGACTGAGACGGCTCGGGCTGGACCGGTAGAGGTCGTCGGGCGGCGGGATACCTGCAGTGGCCCTGTAGAGCTGCCCCAAATATGGGGCGCGGTGCGGACGGCGAGTGCTGCCCCGTTTGTGGGGCAGCTCTACAGGGAGCGCCGAGGTCTCCCCTCCCCGGTTCATCGGAGCGGTCCGGAAATTCGGACGCCGGTTGTCAGGTATCGCTGACAACCTCGCAGGTATGACACAACCGCTCGCAGGAAAGATCGCGCTCGTCGCCGGTGCCACCCGGGGCGCGGGTCGGCAGATCGCTGTCCAGCTCGGCGCCGCTGGCGCCACCGTGTATGCCACCGGTCGCAGCAGCCGCACCGGTCGCTCGGAGATGGACCGGCCGGAGACCATCGAGGAGACCGCCGAGCTGGTCACCGGGGCCGGGGGCACGGGCATCGCCGTCCAGGTCGACCACCTGGTGCCCGAGCAGGTCCGCGACCTCGTCGCCCGGATCGACGCCGAGCAGGGCCAACTCGACGTGCTGGTCAACGACATCTGGGGCGGTGACCCGCTGGTCACCTGGGACAAGCCGGTCTGGGAGCAGCCGCTGGACGCGGGCTTCCGGACCCTGCGACTGGCCATCGACACCCACATCATCACCAGCCACTTCGCCCTGCCGCTGCTGATCCGCAAGCCGGGTGGGCTGCTGGTGGAGATGGGCGACGGCACCAAGGCGTACAACGACGACAACTACCGGCTCTCCGTCTTCTACGACCTGGCCAAGGTGTCGGTCAACCGGCTCGCCTTCAGCCAGGCGCATGAGCTGAAGCCGCACGGCTGCACGGCGGTGGCGCTCACCCCCGGCTGGATCCGCTCCGAGGCGATGCTGGAGCACTTCGGAGTGACCGAGGACAACTGGCGCGACGGCGCCGCCACCGACCCGAACTTCCTCATCTCGGAGACCCCGGCCTTCGTCGGCCGCGCGGTGGCGGCGCTCGCCGCCGACGAGGAGAAGGCCCGTTGGAACGGCCAGTCCGTGGACGCCGGAACACTGTCCAAGGTGTACGGATTCACCGACCTCGACGGCAGTCGGCCGGAGGGGTTCCGGTACATCGTCGAGGTGGTCGACGCGGGCAAGCCCTCGGACGTCACCGGCTACCGGTAGAGCGCCCGCAGCCGGTCGGCCGCGTCGGTGAACAACCGCCGCAGCTCGGGTGGGCCGAGGACCTCCACCTCGGGGCCGAGCCCCAGCAGTTGGTGGTAGGCGACCTCGACGGACTCGACGGGCAGCTGGCCCACCACCCAGCCCTGCCCGTCGGGTGCTCCGGCGGCGGCGACCAGCTCGTCGTACACGAAGGGGGCATCCACCAGGTGCCGGAGCTGGCGCAGACCGGCCGGGCTGAGCCGGATGGTGACCTCGGCCCGCAGCACGGTCCGCAGAAACGACCCGGCCTGCTCGCGCCAGTGCCCGGCCAGGTCGAAGCCCTCATCCCGCTCGAAGCTCTCCTCGCCCACCTCGACCCCGGTGACCCGGTCCACCCGATAGGTGCGGGTGTCGTCGTCGACCCGGCCGACCAGATACCAGACACCACTCTTGAGCACCAGCCCGTACGGCTGGACCCGCCGGGCCACCTCCCGGTCACCGCGCCGGTAGCGCAGTTCCACCACCCGGTCGCGCCAGACCGCCCGGGCCAGCTCGGTCAGCCACGGCGGCGGCGCGGTCTCCCGGAACCAACCCGGCACGTCCAGATGGAACCGCTGCCCGGCACGGGCCGGGGCGTCGCGCAGGGCCGGCGGCAGGGCGGCGAGCACCTTCAACTCGGCGGCGGCGACCGCGTCGGCGAGCCCCATGTCGCCAGCGGGGCCGGGCAGCCCGGAGAGGAAGAGCGCCTCCGCCTCGTCCCGGGTCAGCCCGGTCAGTCGGGTGCGGTAACCGCCGAGCAACCGGTACCCGCCGGCGCGGCCCCGGTCGGCGTAGACCGGCACCCCGGCGGCGGAGAGCGCCAACACGTCCCGGTAGACGGTCCGCTCGGAAACCTCCAGCTCCCGCGCCAGCTCACCCGCCGTCATCGACCCGCGCGCCTGCAACAACAGAAGCAGCGAGATCAGCCGGGACGCGCGCACCCGCCCATCCTGCCCGGCCCTCACTCACCTCCCGCCGGGGGTCAGCAACCCCCTGTCGTACGCGGTGGCCACCGCGGCGGCCCGGTCGTTGACCCCGAGCTTGGCGTACACGTGCAGCAGGTGAGTCTTGACGGTGGCCTCGCTGATGAACAGCCGAGCCGCCGCCTCCCGGTTGGAGGCACCACGGGCCACCAGGGTGAGCACCTCCAGCTCACGCTGGCTGAGCGGCTCCTCGACCGGTGCACGCAGCCGGCCCATCAACCGCCCGGCGACGCTCGGTGCGAGCACCGACTCGCCCCGGGCGGCGGCCCGTACAGCGCGGACCAGTTCCTCGCGGGGCGTGTCCTTGAGCAGATAGCCGGTGGCACCGGCCTCGATGGCGGGCAGCACGTCGGCGTCCGTGTCGTACGTGGTGAGCACCAGCACCCTGGCGGTGCTGCCGGAGCGGGCCAGCCTGCCGATGGCGGTCACCCCGTTCATTCCAGGCATCCGCAGGTCCATCAGCACCACGTCCGGCCGCACCGTCGCGACCAGGGCCACCGCCTCCGCGCCGTCCGCGGCCTCGCCGACCACCTCGAAGCCGGGGTCGCCGGTGAACATCCCCCGCAACCCGTCGCGCACCACCGGATGGTCGTCGACGATCAGCAGCCGTATCGGGGCGGTCAACCGGCACCTCCCGGCAGCGCGGGGACGGACGCCGAAATGGCGGTGCCGCCTCCCGGTTCGGATTCGACGGCCAACTCGCCACCCACCCGGGTCACCCGCTGCCGCATCGCGGTCAGCCCGTACCCGCCGCCCGGCTCGCGGGGCGCCGGCTGCCCGGTGACGTCGAAGCCCGTCCCGTCGTCACGCACATCGAGGGTGACCACGTCCGTCATGTACGACAGGGTCAGCCCGACCCGTGACGCGGCAGCGTGCCGGGCCACGTTGGCCAGCGCCTCCTGGGCGGCCCGGAGCAGGGTCACCTCGACCTCCGGATGCAGGGGGCGGGGCGTACCGGTGGTGGCGACCTCGGCCCGTACCCCGTTCAGAGCCGACCAGCGCCCGCCCAGCTCGACGAGCGCGTCCGGCAGCCGGGCTGTCTCCAACGTCTCCGGGCGGACGGCCCGCACCGAGCGGCGGGCCTCGGTGAGGCTCTCCCGCGCCAGTGCGAGCGCGTTGTCGACGTGCCGCCGCCAGTCGGCGGAGCGGTCGCGGGTCTGCTCGGCCGCCTCCAGTTGGGTGATGATGCCGGTCAACCCCTGGGCCAGGGTGTCGTGGATCTCCCGCGCCATCCGCTGCCGCTCGTCCAGCACGCCGGCCTCCCGTGCCTGGGTGAGCAGTTGGGCGTGCAACCCGGCGTTCTCCTGGACCGTCTCGGTGAGTTGACGGTTGGCCTCGCCGAGTTCCGCCATCAACCGCCGACGTTTGACGTCCTCCTGTTCGGCGATCATCGCGAACCAGCTCACCGAGCCGGCCACCAGCAGGTTGAAGAGCACCAGCACCAGCCAGAGCAGCCAGTGCGACACCACCACCGACAGACCACCGCCCTGAGACGTGGCGACGAGGGCCGCCGTGGTCACCATCCCGGCGACCCGCCAACGCCCGGGCAGCACCGGGAAGGCGTGGATGTAACCGATCCAGGCGAAGAAGCCGTACCACGGACTGGCGGCCACGAGAGCGGCGGCGAACGTGAGCAGCCCGGCGTAGTAGACCGCCATCGGCCTGCGCCGACTTTGCCAGCCGGGGTGCAGGGTCACGAACCAGGCGACCCAGCATCCGGCCGCCACGGCCACAGCGAGGGTCGGCACCGCCCCGGGGCTGGCGGGCGCCGGTGCGACGAGGGCCAGCAGGGTGCCCAGAGCCAGCCCGCCATACGGGAACACGCGATAGAGGGCAGCCTCGCGCTCTCGCCAACTGGTCAGACGGTCGTGCCCACCGCTGCTGGTCATCGCATCTCCGCTCACTCCCAGCGGAACAGTTTCGCCGCGCTGGCGCCGGCCGCCACGGCGATCACCGCCATTATCGCCAGGTGCAGCGGCTGCGGCGACGTGCCGGTCCAGGCGTCGAGGAGCGCCTGCACCCCGGGCGGCGTGTAGTCGCCGATCCGCGCCACGGCGTCCGGAAGCAGGAACCGGGGCAGGTAGACCCCGCCGAAGAACATGGTGACCAGGAACAGCGGCACGGCCAGGGCCTGCGCCGCCTTCGTCGTGCGGGCCACGGCGGCGACCAGCAGGCCGAGCGCCAGCAGCGCCGCCGTGCCGAGGACGAACGCCAGGGTGAAGCCGAGCGGGTGCCGAGGGAACGGCACCCCGAACGCCAACCGGCCGACGACGATGAGCAGCAGCGCGCTGGCCAGGATCCCGGCCAGGGCCAGCACCAGTTGCGCGGCGAGCAGAGCGGCCGGATGCGCCGGAGTGGTCGCCAGCCGACGCAGCACGCCGCGTTCCCGGTAGGTGGCCAGCACCGTGGGCAGCGTGTTCACCCCGACCATGGCGAGGGTGACCACCAGCAGCGACGGTGCGAAGTAGCTGACGAAGGTCTGCCCGTCGAAGGTCGGATCCGGCTTGCGGAGCGAGGGGACCAACCCGAGCACCACCAGGATCACTGTGGGCAGCCCGATAGTGGTGAGCAGTGTCGGTACGTCCCGCAGGTAGAGCCGCGCCTCGATCCTCAGGATCTGACGGAAGGCGTGCATGCTTGCCCCTTTCAGTCGACGGGCCGGTGCCCGGTCAGCTCGACGAAGGCGTCGTCGAGGGTGGACTGCTCCAGCCGCAGGTCGGCGGCGACGATCTGGTGGCGGGCGAGGACCGAGGTGACGGCGTGCAGCAGGTCACCGGTGCCGGTCACCACCACCTGGCTGCCGGTGCGCTGCACGGCGGAAACCTCGGGCAGGTCGGTGAGGAGCCTGTCGTCGATCGGGGCCGACGGCCGGAACCGGATCCGCTGCTCCGGAGCCACCGCCGACACCAGGCCCGCAGGGCTGTCCAGGGCGACGACGCGCCCCCGGTCGATCACCGCGACCCGGTCGCAGAGCCGCTCCGCTTCCTCCATGAAGTGGGTGACCAGCACGATCGTCACTCCGCTGTCCCGGACCTGTTCGATGAGACCCCAGGTGTCCCGGCGTGCCTGCGGGTCCAGCCCGGTGGTCAGCTCGTCGAGGATCGCGATCTCCGGGTTGCCGACCAGGGCCAACGCGATGGAGAGTCGCTGCTTCTGACCGCCGGAGAGCTTCTTGTACGCAGTGTTCCGTTTCTCGCCGAGGCCCAGCTTGTCGATCAGAGCGGCCGGGTCGGCCGGGTTGCGGTAGAACGAGGCGTACAGCTCCAGCGCCTCCGCCACCCGCAGCCGGTCCGGCAGTTGGCTCTCCTGGAGTTGCACCCCGACCCGCTGCCGGAGCTGCGCCGCGTCCCGGCGGGGGTCGAGCCCGAGGACCGACACCCCGCCCCCGTCGGGGACACGCAGCCCGGCGACACACTCGACGGTGGTGGTCTTGCCGGCGCCGTTCGGGCCGAGCACGCCGAAGATCTCGCCGGCCTCCACCGTGAACGACACGTCCTGGACGGCCACCAGATCGCCGTACCGCTTACTCAGGTGGGTCACCTCGATGACCGACATCGTGCCGCCCTTTCGCCGCTGGCTTCGTACCCCCTCAAGGGTTGTCGGGGTGACCCGCCGGCGAATCGACTGGTCGGCGATGTTCGTCGGCGTTCCCGGTGGATCACTCCCGTCCGCCAACCGGTTGATGTGGACGCGAACAGTCGCTGGTACGGCTCCACCCGGCGGACCGGATCATCGGTCGATAGGCTGCTCGATCGTGGATGTCAGCAGAGTCGCCAGCCCGGTCACCGGAGTCGTCGGCCGTTTCCTCGCCGGGGCGGGGCTGCTCGTGCGGGGGCTGGGTCTCTATGTCCGCAGCCCGGGGTTGATGCTGCTCGGGGTCGTGCCGGCGCTGATCTCCGGCGCGTTCTTCCTGGCCGCGCTCGCCACCCTGGTGTACTTCGTGGACGATCTCGCCGCGCTGGTCACCCCGTTCGCCGACGACTGGTCGAGCACCACCCGCAGCCTGGTCCGGGTGATCGCCGGGCTGGCCTTCCTGGGGCTCGGCGGCCTGCTCGGCGTGCTCACCTTCACCGCGGTCACCCTGGTCATCGGCGACCCGTTCTACGAGAAGATCTCCGAGCAGGTCGAGCAGCGGTACGGCGGCACGCCGGGCGCGGTGGACGTGCCCTTCTGGTCGTCGTTGCGGCGCAGCCTCGCCGACTCGGTACGACTGGTGGCGCTCACCGCGCTGGTCGGGATTCCGCTGTTCCTCGCGGGCTTCATCCCCGTGGTCGGCCAGACGGTCGTCCCGGTGATCGGCGCGGCAGTGGGCGGTTGGTTCCTCGCCGTGGAGCTGGTCGGGGCGCCGTTCTACCGGCGCGGTATGCGGCTGCCGCAGCGCCGGACGATCCTGAAGGCCGACCGACCCACCGCGCTCGGCTTCGGGGTGGCCGTCTTCCTCTGCTTCCTCATCCCGCTCGGCGCAGTGTTGATCATGCCGGCGGCGGTCGCCGGCGCCACTCTGCTGGCCCGCCGATCGCTCGGCCAGTCCATCGAGAAGGACTGAGATGGAGATCACCCTGGTCGAGGGGGACATCACCACGCAGCAGGTCGACGCCATCGTGAACGCCGCCAACTCGTCCCTGCTCGGTGGGGGCGGGGTCGATGGCGCCATCCACCGACGTGGCGGGCCGGCCATCCTGGCCGAGTGCCGGGCGCTGCGGGCATCCCGCTACGGCAGGGGTCTGCCCACTGGCCAGGCGGTGGCGACCACCGCGGGGGAGCTGCCGGCACGCTGGGTGATCCACACCGTCGGGCCGGTCTGGTCCACCAGCGAAGACCGGTCGGCGCTGCTGCGCGACTGCTACGCCAACAGTCTCCGCGTGGCCGACGAGCTGGGCGCGACAACCGTGGCCTTTCCGCTGATCTCCGCCGGCATCTACGGCTGGCCGATCGACGACGCGGTCCGGCAGGCCCTGACGGTGCTGCGCCCGGCCACGCCCGCCACCGTCGTCGAGGCCCGCCTGGTGCTGTTCGGGGCGGCGAGCCATGCCGCGGCCCGCCGGGTCTTCGACGACGCCTGAGCGGTACGCCCGGTCACCGTGCCTCCAGCAGGCGACGCTTTGCCGACAGCGTGTTGATAAGATGCCGACATGATGTCGACAATCCACGAGGGCGGGCGCTGATGTTCCTCGCAATTCGTGAGCTGAGCTTCGCCCGGTTGCGGTTCGCTCTGATGGGCGCCGTGATCGCGCTGATCGCCGTGTTGATGGTGATGCTGTCGGGGCTGTCGGTCGGCCTGGTGCGCGACGGCGTTTCCGGGTTGCAGAACCTGCCGGTCACGTCGTTCGCCTTCGCGCACGGCGTCCAGCGGGACTCCGCGTTCTCACGAAGCGTCGTGGACATGTCGGCGGTCGACAGCTGGGGTGCCCAGCCGGGCGTCGCGGACGCGGCGCCGTTCGGAAACACGCTGGTGAACACTCGTACCGATCGGGGAACTGAGGTCGACCTCGCGCTGTTCGGAGTGCAACCCGACTCGTTCCTGTCGCCCCCGGTCAGCCAGGGTGAGCGGTTGGGCACGGCGGACGGGATCGTGGTGAGTCCCACGGCGCTGGACGCGGGGCTGCGGATGGGCGACACGGTCACCGTGGATCGGGTCGGTACGCGGCTGCGGGTCGTCGGTGTCACCGAGCAACAGGACACCTTCGGGCACGTGGACGTGGCGTACGTGCCGTTGGCGGCGTGGCAGGCGATCAAATCCGGCACCGCCCCCGACGCGGATCTGCCGTCAAGGGCCGCAACGGAGATCACGGCGGTTGCGGTCCGCTCGGACGACGGGAAGTCCGTCGATCTGACTGCGGGCGACGCCGCCACCGGAACCGAGAGCCTGACCCT
Organism: Micromonospora sp. MGP-C2; assembly: GCF_057766525.1. Classification (NCBI taxonomy): domain Bacteria; kingdom Bacillati; phylum Actinomycetota; class Actinomycetes; order Micromonosporales; family Micromonosporaceae; genus Micromonospora; species Micromonospora sp. MGP-C2. The sequence continues at coordinate 3,693,437 of NZ_JBYMEN010000002.1, read as the reverse complement.
GAAGGAGTCCTACGGGGCTTCGCCCGGATACACGGCCGAGACGACGACGCTGCAGCTGATTCAGGGATTCCTGTACGCGATCTCGGCGCTGGTGGCCGGAGCGTTCTTCGCGGTGTGGGCGATCCAACGTAAGCCCGAGGTGGCCGTCCTGCGGGCGCTGGGCGCCTCGACCGGCTGGGTGCTGCGCGACGCGTTGACGCAGGCGTTCGTCCTGTTGGCGGTCGCTGTCCTCGTCGGCGTGGGGCTGGGGCTGGCGCTCGGTGCCTTCATCACCGGCAGCGGTGTCCCGTTCGCGTTGAGCATGCCGAGCATCTCCGCCGCCGCGATCGGCCTCGTCGTCCTCGGCCTGGTGGGAGCCGCCGCGGCGGTCATCCGCATCACCTCAGTCGACCCGGCCACCGCTCTGGGAGGAAACCGATGAGCAGCAGTCCCGCTCCGACCGCTTCGACCGCACCCGCTGACTCGTCCGAGCGGCTCGGCCTGGTGATGCGTGCGGTGTCCCTGCGGCACGGCGACGCCGCCGAGACCGTGCAGGCGCTCGACGACGTCGACCTGACGGTGCGACCCGGTGAGCTCGCCGCGATCGTCGGCCCGTCCGGTGCTGGCAAGTCCAGTCTGCTGGCCGTCGCCGGCGGCCTGGCCCGGCCCGACCAGGGGACCGTCACCGTGGCCGGTCAGGACATGACAGTGCCGAGCCGCCGCACACGGACCGCCCTGCGCCGCCAACATGTGGGCTTCGTGTTCCAGTCGGGCAACCTGCTGCCCGCGCTGACCGCCGTCGACCAGTTGCGGCTGCCCCTGCGCCTGGGACCACGGTCGACGCGGTCCGGCCGAGACCCGCTGGAGCTGCTCGCCGACGTCGGCATGACCGACAAGGCCGACCGGCGCCCGCACCAACTGTCGGGTGGCGAACGCCAACGGGTCGGGATCGCCCGAGCGCTGGTCACCGAGCCCAGCGTGCTGCTGGTCGACGAACCGACAGCAGCGCTGGACCGGGCGCGCAGCCACGACATCGTGCGGCTGCTGGCCCACGAGGCCCGGCAGCGGTCGGTCGCGGTGGTCATGGTCACTCACGACCACGATGTGCTGGAATACTGTGACACCGTCTACGAGATGGTCGACGGCAAGCTCGCGGCCAGCAGCTAGCCACGACGGCAGGGTGCGGGCGCGGCGCACGACCAGGCCGGCCACGTCCGTCCGGAACAAGGGGGGCGGCGTGCCGAAGATCCAGGCCGCGACTGTCGCTGAGCACCGGGCCTCCCAACGCGCCGCGCTGCTCGACGCGGCCCGCGCCCTGCTGTCGAAACACCCCGAGCAGATCCCCGGGCTGGCCGAGGTCGCCCAGCATGCCGGCCTCGCCCGATCCAGCGTCTACTCGTACTTCAAGTCCCGCGCCGACATGTTCGACGCACTCGTCATCGACACGTTCCCCCGCTGGTCGGCGTACGTCGAGAAGCACATGGACGAGGCCGCCACCCCCGGGCCGAAGATCCAGGCGTACGTGGAAGCCAACCTGCAACTGGTTGCCCGAGGCGATCACGCACTGGCCCGTGCGCTGGCATCGGCCGGCAGCAGCGAGACGCTCGCCTCGTCCAGTCGGCTCATGCACGACAGCCTGGAAGCCCCGCTGCGGGCCGCGCTCACGGACCACGGCTCGTCGGACCCGGCCCGCATGGCAGAACTGGTCCAGTCGATCGTCTACGCCCTGAGCCGGATGATCGAGGGAGGGCTTCCCCTGCGGACCGCAACCGGCCTCGCCCGCGAACTTCTCAGCCCGTACCTCGATCTCGACAGCGGCTGAGGGTTCGGCCCGGCCGGGCGACGACGATCAGCTCAGGTCGGCCAGGCAGGACCACTGGGACGTCACCGGCCGGTAGCCCAGCCGGGCGTTGATCGCCAGCATCGGCGCGTTCGCCTCGTCGTTCGAGGTGTACGCGACCCGTACGCCGTTCGCGGCGGCCCGGTGCAGCGCGGCCACCTTGGCCAGCCGCGCCAGCCCTCGGCCCCGGTACGTCGGGATGCTGCCGGTGTAGTCCGACCACATCCGGTCCCCGTCCCGCTTCACCAGGCTGAACGCGACCACCTCACCACCGACCTCCGCCGCCATGCTGGACGCCTTGTCCAGCCCGAGGTTGTCCCACACGTCGTACTGCCAGCTCTCGTAGCTCTTCGCGTCGACCGGCACGTCCCCCGGTTCGTCCGCCGCCGAGGCCACGTCCGCCGTGTACAGGAGGTGCGGGTCCAGGTCGGCGATCGAAAGCAGCCGCACCCCCGGAGGCGGGTCGGGCAGCGCGGGTGCCGGATTCAGGTCGAGCGCGGAGTAGCGCACCTCCCGGCTGGGCTCGTAGCCGTGCCGCCGGGCGTACGGCAGCGCGTCGGGCTGTGCCATGGCACGCACCCGGCGGATTCCCAACGGGCGGAGGAAGTCGGTCGCGGCGGTCAGCAGGGCGGTGCCGATGCCGTGCCGCCGGTGTTCGGGGTGCACGTGCAGCAGGTTGATGCCACCGACGTCCGCCGCCGAAGTGGTGCCGATGCGTTCGGCGGACACCCAACCGACCACCCGCTCGTCGACCTCGGCCACGAACGCGGTCCAGTCTTCCCCGGGCGGCGGTTCGGCGATCATCTTCCGGGTCGACTCGACACCGCGCACCAGGTACGGGTAGACAGTCGCCCGCAGGGCCACCACGGCCGGGGCGTCCTCGGGTCGCGCCACACGAATGCGCATGTCAGGCCTCCGTCCGTACGGCGGCGACGGCCTCGACCTCGACGAGCTGGTCGGTGTAGCCGAGCACGGCGACCCCGAGCAGGGTGCTGGGTGGGTCGTGGTCGCCGAAGAAGTCCCGCACCACCTCCCAGACGGTCACCAGGTCCTTCTGCTGCGACGACGCCACGTAGACGGTGGTCTTGACGACGTCGGTGGGCGTGGCGCCGGCCGCCGCGAGGGCGGTCTCCAGGTTCGCCATCACCTGCCGGGCCTGCGCGGCGTGGTCGCCCGGCGCGACGGTGCGTCCCTCGGCGTCCAGCGGGCACGCCCCGGCGGTGAAGACCAGCCGGGCGGGCGGCTCGACGATGGCCGCGTACGCGTACTCGGCGACGTCGGACAGGGCGGGGACGTGCAGCAACGCGACAGGATCCGGCATGCCGGCGAGGCTAGCGACGATCACGGACCCGGGCGACGCATTATCCGCCGGTGCGGCAGCGACCTCACGGGAACGACGGGCTGCTGATCCGCAGCTGTGCCCGGGTGCGCGGAGCCCTCCTTCGCTCTGCTCGGGCCGGGGGCAGACATACATCGATTCCTTCAGTATTCTGCCCGGGCTGGGTTCGTCACTGCACGGGGGCAAACGACTCGCCGCGTTGACGGCTGGGATTTGGAGTGAGGAAGAGGTAAGGCATGCGTGTGCTGTCCAAGGCTGCGGTGGTCGGTGTGGTAGGGGCCGCGGTGGCGGCGACCTTCGCCGGCGTTGCGCTCGCGGCAAACGATGACTCCCCGACGGATACCAACGGCGGCTCCATCGTGGAGGATTTCAAGTACCCAGGTGCGGCGGCCATTCTGGCCGCACAGAACATCGAGCTGATCTCTGGTGACGGTCACATCGTGCTGGCCGACTGCGGCACCCCCGTCAGCAACAACATCGGCGTGATCAAGGTGTGGACGACCGAGCCGATCGGCCAGGCGAGCGATGGCCTGGTCTGCTTCAAGGCTCTCGCGGCCACCGGCCGGCTTGATCTCAAGGTGCCCGGCGTCTACGAGATCCGCGGCGACGGGCAGACCTCGACCACCGGGCACAACGGGACGGCGACCGTCACCACCGACGCCGGCACGAGGACCACGAAGGACCTGGACCCGAACGGCAGCACCCAGTTCGGGATCGGCGACGGCGGCGAGGAGCCGACCACCCTGCTCCAGTTGACCGTCAAGCCGTGAGCTGACCGGCAGCCGTCCTGAAAGCGGCTGCCGGCACATCTGCAGACGCACGTCACACCCATGGCAGCGTGCCAGGTCTTGGTACGCGGCCATGCGTGTTTCTGCTCGCGCTCACCGGCCGTTAGTGCCGGGCCGCAGATCAGGCCGACTCGCGGACCACCAGCTCGGTCGGCAACATGACCGCCTGCTCGATCTCCTCCCCGGCGGCCAGCCGGAGCAGTTGGCGGGTCATCCGGCGGCCGAGTTCCACGATCGGCTGCCGGACGGTGGTCAGCGGTGGCTCGGTGTACGCGGCCGTCTCGATGTCGTCGAAGCCGACCACCGCGACGTCGTCGGGCACCCGCCGGCCGGCTTCGCGCAGCGTCCGCAGGGCGGCGTGCGCCATCAGGTCGGAGGCGGCGAAGACGCCGTCCAGGTCGGGGTGTTCGGTGAGCAGGCGACGCATCGCCGCCGCACCGGACTCGCGGGTGAAGTCGCCGACGGCGATCAGCTCGGGCAGCCCCGCGTCGGCGACCGCGCTGCGGTAACCGCTGAGTCGCTCGATCCCGGCGACCATGTCCTGTGGGCCGGCGATGGTGGCGATCCGCCGCCGACCGATGTCGATCATGTGTCGGACGGCTGTGGTCACCCCGGCCACGTGGTCCACGTCGACGTACGGCACGGGCACGTCGCCGAGCGGCCGACCGCTGACCACCACCGGGATGCCGAGCCGCGCCAGTGTGCCGGGCAACGGGTCGGCGCCGTGCAGCGAGGCGAACAGCACCCCGTCGACGTGCCGACCGGTGGTGTACCGCTCGACCCGCTGATGCCCGGCCGGCGAACCGGCGAGCATCAGCACCAGTTGCTTGTCGGCCGCCTCCAGCTCCTGGCTGACGCCACGGATGATGCCGGGGAAGACCTGGTCGTCGGAGAAGACCCGGGTGGCCGCCTCCGGCATGACCAGGGCGATCGAGTCGGTGCGCTGGGTGACCAGGCTGCGGGCGGCCAGGTTGGGCACGTACCCCAGCTCGGCGACGGCCCGGGTGACCGCCTCCCGGATCGGCTCCGCGACAGTGGTGGAACCGTTGACCACCCGCGACACGGTGGCGCGGGACACCCCGGCCCGCGCCGCCACCGCTTCGAGCGTCGGCCGCTGCGCCGTCGTCATCGCGCCCTTCCCCCCGCTTGTCACAGCCCGTTCCGGGAGATCACCTCCTGGTACCACCGGGCGCTGGCCTTCGGTGTGCGCCGCTGGGTCAGGTAGTCGACGTGCACGATCCCGAACCGCTTGCGGTAACCCTCCGCCCACTCGAAGTTGTCCAGCAATGACCATACGAGATAACCGCGCAGGTCCACGCCCCGGGAGATCGCCTCGTGCGCCGCGCGCAGGTGCCCGTCGAGGTAGGCGATGCGATCGGTGTCCATGACCTGCGTCGGCCCGTCGGGCGAGTCGGCGCCCGGCTTGTCAGGGAACGCCCCACCGTTCTCGGTGATCAGCAGGGGCACACCGGGGTAGTCGGTGGCGATCCGTTCCAGCAAGCGGGTCAGCCCGGCCGGCTCGATCATCCAGCCCATGTCGGTCAGTGGCCCGGTCGGCGGCACGAAGTGCACGGCGCCCTCGGTGCCCGGGTAGGCGTCGTTGCCGGCGCCGTCGGGTCGGCCGGCCACGTAACCGGGCGCGTAGTAGTTGATCCCCAGCAGGTCGATCGGCGCGGCGATCAGCTTCTCGTCACCGTCGCGGATGAACGTCGGCTCGATGATCCGCGCCACGTGCTCGCGGACGTCGTCCGGGTAGCCGCCAGCCAGCAGCGGGTCGAGGAAGATCCGGTTGTGCAGGCCGTCGACCAGGCGCACCGCGGCGGCGTCCGCCGCGCTCTCCGGGTCGGCCGGTCGCACGTCGGCCGGGTTGACGGTGATGCCGACGCTGCTCGCGCCGGCTGACCGCAGCGCCCGCGCCGCCAGGCCGTGGCCCAGCAGCAGATGGTGTACGGCGGTGAAGGCCGCTCCCGGGTCCTGCTCGCCCGGGGCGTGCACCCCGTTGCCGTAGCCGAGGTAGGCCGAGCACCACGGCTCGTTGAGCGTGGTCCACACGTCGATCCGGTCGCCGAGGCGGGCGTACACGGCGGTGGCGTAGGTGGCGAAGTGCTCGGCGGTGTCCCGGTTGGTCCAGCCACCACGGTCGCCCAGGGCCTGCGGCAGGTCCCAGTGGTAGAGGGTGACGATCGGGTCGATTCCCCGGTCGAGCAGCGCGTCGGTGAGGCGGTCGTAGAAGTCCAGCCCACGCGGGTTGGCCGGGCCGCTGCCGTCGGGCTGGATGCGGGGCCAGGCGACCGAGAAACGGTACGCCCGCAGGCCCAGCTCGGCCATCAGCGCCACGTCGTCGGCGTACCGGTGGTAGTGGTCGCAGGCGACGTCGCCGGTGTGGCCCTGGTACACCTTGCCCGGCGTACGGCTGAAGGTGTCCCAGATGGACGGACCGCGACCGTCGTCGCGGGCCGCGCCCTCGATCTGGTACGCGGCGGTGGCCGCCCCCCAGAGGAAATGGTCGGGAAAACGGAGTTCGTCGCTGTGCCTGCTGGTTCGCTCGCTCACGCCTTGACCGCACCTTCCATGATCCCGCCGATGATCTGCCGGCCGAACAACACGAAGACCAGTAGCAGGGGCAGCGTCGCGATCGCTGTCCCGGTGAACACCTGCGACATGTCCTGGTAGTAACCGTCCGACAGAGCCCGCAGGGAGAGCTGCACTGTGGGATTCGCCGGATCGTTCAGCACAGCGTACGGCCACAGGAAGTCGTTCCAGGTGGTCATGAACGTGAGCAGGCCGAGCACGGCGGCGGCGGGGCGCAGCGCGGGCACGACGACGTGCCACCAGATCCGGGCGGTGCCGCAGCCGTCCATCCGGGCGGCTTCGATCAGTTCGTCGCTGATGGCCTGGCCGGCGTACTGCCGCATCATGAACACCCCGAACCCGGTGACCAGCACCGGCACGATCACCGCGGGCAGCCGGTCGTTCCACTGCAGCCGGGTCATCAGCAGGTAGAGCGGGATCACGCCGAGCTGGGTCGGCACCATCATCGTCGCGATGATGACCAGCAGCAGCGCGTTGCGGCCGCGGAACCGCAGCTTGGCGAAGGCGAACCCGGCCAGGCTGGAGAAGAACACCACGGACACGGTGACCGTGGTGGCCACGATCGTCGAGTTGATCAGGCCGGCGGCGAAGTACGCGTCGGTGTTGTCGAACAGCCGGGAGATGTTCGCGCCCAGGTTGCCGCCGGGGGTGACCGGGGGTGGCAGTTGGCCCATCGCGTCGTTGGAGCGGCTGGCGACGACGATCATCCACCAGATCGGGAAGATCGACAGGCCGGCCGCGACGACCAGGGCCAGGTAGGTGAGCGGGCTGGCCCGCCAGAGCCGGCTCATCGCGCCGATCCCTTCCGTGCGTCGGGGCGCGATCCGCCGCCGAGGCGGCGCAGGATCAGCACATTGACCACCGCGACGATCGCGATGAGCGCGAAGAGCAGCCAGGCGACCGCCGAGCCGTAGCCGAAGTTGTAGTGCGGGGCGAAGGCGTTCTCGAACATGTACATGGTCAGGGTCTGCGACTCGCGCAGCGGCCCGCCGCGGATCGGGTTGGTGCCGGAGTGGAACATCCGGGGCTCGGTGAAGAGCTGCAACCCGCCGATGGTGGCGATGATGGTGCAGAAGATGATCGTCGGCTTGAGCAGTGGCACGGTGACCGACCAGAACTGCCGCGCCCGGTTGGCGCCGTCGATCGCCGCGGCCTCGTACAGGTCCCTGGGGATGGCCTGCATGGCGGCCAGCAGGATCAGCGCGTTGTAGCCGGTCCACCGCCAGTCGACCATGGCGGAGATGGCCACCCAGGAGGCGAACCGGTTGGACTTCCAGCCGATGGGGTCCATCCCGACCAGGTCGAGCAGCCAGTTGATCATGCCGAACTCGCGGCCGAAGAGCACTCCGAACACGATCGCCACGGCGGCGGTGGAGGTCACGTTGGGGACGAGCACCGCCATCCGCCAGCCGGTACGCGCCCGCAGGCCCCGGTTGAGCAGATTGGCCAGCCAGAGCGCGGCGAGCAGCTGTGGGACGGTGGAGATCACGAAGATGCCCAGCGTGTTCACCAGCGCGTGCCAGAAGTCGGTGTCGGCGAGCAGCCGCGTGTAGTTCTCGGCGCCGACGAACGGGTGGTCGGTGCCGAGCAGGTCCCAGTCGTGCAGCGAGACCCAGAAGGTGTACGCCAGCGGGTAGGCCCCGAAGATCGCGAAGATCAGGAAGAACGGGGCGATGTAGAGGTACGGCGAGAACCGGGTGTCGAGCCGGCTGAAGCGACCTGTCGGACGCGGGGGTGCCGGTGCGACCGGCGGGCGGGCTTCGAGCTGGGCGGTCATGCCCGGGGACTCCTTTCGCCGTGCGGGCGGGACTCCGGGGACCGGGGCCCGCCCGCACGATCGCTCGGGCTACTTGGCGGCGGCCTTCTTGGCGTTGGTCACCGCGTCCGTCCAGCCCTGCGCGGCGCTGCGCTGGCCCAGCTCCACGGTCCGCACGGCGTTCTCCACCTCGGTGCGGACGGCCTGGTTCTTCGGGCCCATGTAGACCGGCTTGAGGCTCTTCGCGCCGGTGCCGAAGATCGAGCCGACGGGCGCCCCGGAGAAGTACGTGTTGGTCGCGCCGGTGATCGCCGGGTCGTCGAGCGCCTGCGGGGACGAGGGCAGCGGGCCCTTGGCCTTGAACGCGCCGATCTGACCCTTGGCGCTGGTGAGGAACTTGGCCAGCTCGATCGCCTTGGCCTGGTGCTTGCTCTGCTTCGGCACGGCGAGGTGCGACCCGCCCCAGTTGCCGCCGTTGCCGGGCACCCGTGCGATGTCCCACTTGCCCTGGGCGGTCGGGCCCGCGTTGGCCTCGATGACGCCGGTCATCCAGGCGGGGCAGGCGATGGTGGCGAACTTCGACTGCTTGAAGGCGGACACCCACTCCTCCGACCAGGAGCCGTACTTGCCGGAGAGGCCCGAGTCGATGATGTCCATGGTGGTGTCGTAGGCCTGTCGCACGGCCGGGTTGCTGTCGACGACCAGCTTCTCGCTGGTGTCGTAGTAGCTGTAGCCGCTGCTGTTGCCGGCGGTCTGCAGCAGGATCGTGTTGAACGTGTTGGTGGCCGCGTCGAGGAAGGACGCCCCGGTCTTGGCCGCGGCGAACTTCTCACCGGTGGCGATGTAGTCCGGCCAGGTGGGCCAGAGCTTGGAAACCTCGTCGCGCTCGGTGGGGAGGCCGGCCTTCTCGAAGAGGTCCTTGCGGTAGCACATGGCGATGCCGCCGACGTCGGTGCCGAGGCCGATGAGCTGCTTGCCGTCGGCGGTCAGGCCGGCGTTCCACTTCCATTCGAGGAAGTTGCCCTTGAGGTCGGCGGCGCCGTGGTCCAGCAGGTTGACGAAGTTGCCGGGGTTGGCCTTGTACTCGACCATCAGCCCTTCCTCGATGGCCACCACGTCGCCGGCGCCCCGGCCGGCGGCGAGCCACTGGGTGAGCTTCGGTGAGTATTCGTCGAGGTTGGTGCCGGTGCCGCGCTCGACGATCTTCACGTCGGGATTCGCGGTCATGTACTCCTGGTAGAGCTGCTCGTAACCGAACTGACCGAAGACGTCGACGGTCAGGGTGACGGGCCCGTCCCCGCTCTGCTCGTCGCCGCCACCGCAGCCGGCGGTGACGAGCAGGGCGGTGGTCGCGGCGAGGGCTACCGCGGCGAGCCGGCGGCGCGGGAAGACAGCCATGGGTTTCGACCTCTCTCAAGGTGGTCGGTGGTGGCAGATGGTTAAGAGAGCGCTCTCACGGACAGGGTGCTGGGACGTGTCCGGCCCTGTCAAGAGAGCGCTCTCTTTGATATCCCGACGTGACCCACGACGAGTTCGAGGGCGCCCCCCGTCAATGGGAGACGCCCTCGTCGACGAGGCCCGCTCAGTCGGGGCGCAGGCCCTCCAGCAGGCCCCGGTCGCCGGCGACATCCAGCGTCTCGAAGCTCACCCGACCCCAGAGCGCCAGCAGCAGGTCGCTCGCGTTGCCGCTGACCTGCGCCCGGGCATGGTGGTCGTCGTGGTCGAAGATGGTCGCGGTGTCGAGCAGCGCCACCCCCTCGCCGCGCAGCCGCAGATACCACTCCTGGGCCGCGTCGGTCGCGGAAAGCTGCACCACCCCGTGCCAGTCGCCCGGCACGTGCCGCCGGCCCGCCGGCAGCCAGGTGTCCAGAACCTCGCTCACCCCGTCGGCCGCCAGCTTCGCCTCGACCGGGTCACCGGCCCCGATGGCGAGCTGGGCGTCCCAGCGGTGCACCGCCGTCTCGTGAGCCATCCGACGCGGCCAGAAGCCGGCCTTCTTCGGCTGCGGCGCCCAGTTCCACGCCGGTGCCTCCGGGTCGACGCCGTCGAGGACGGTCAACAGCCGGTCGTACCCCTGCTGCCAGAGCTGGAGCGGGCTCACGCCCGGGTCCGCCTCGAGCGGCTCGCGGCGGGCCGGCTGCGCGGTCGCGCCGGAGCCGACGAACGACGACACCCAGTTATAGATGCCAGCGAGGTGCAGTGTCAGGTCGTTGACCGTCCAGCCCGGACAGGACAGCACCGGTGTCTCCGGCGGCGCCTCGGCCACCGCCGCCGCGAATGCCGGACCCTCCGCCCGGAGCGCCCCGATCCAAAAATCCTTGCTGCCCTGCAGTCTGCTCATCGCCATCCTCCCGGGGGTGCCGGGCGACCAGTGGGTGCCACGGCTACTACTCAGCCTAAGGTGAAGGGCGTGCCAGACGCCTCCGCCCAGCCGACAACCGCAGCCGATCGTGCCATCCCTGGTCCACTGGCCAGCTACACGACTCTAGGGATGGGTGGGTCGGCCGCGCGCATCGTCGCCGCCGGCAGTGCCGAAGAGATCATCCGCGCGGTCCGGGACGCGGACGAGCAGGTCCTGGTCCTGGCCGGTGGCAGCAACCTGGTGATCGGTGATTCCGGCTTCCCCGGCACCGTCGTCCTGGTGCGCTCCCGGGGCCTGCGCGTCGTCGCGGAGGACGCCGGGTCGGTCACCGTACGGGTCGAGGCCGGCGAACCGTGGGACGACCTGGTCGCCGCCACGGTCGCCAACGGCTGGGCCGGTCTGGAGTGCCTCTCCGGCATCCCCGGCTCGACCGGGGCAACCCCGATCCAGAACGTCGGCGCGTACGGCCAGGAGGTCGCCGAGACGATCACCGGCGTCGAGGTGTACGACCGGGTCGAGGGCACCCGCCAGATCATCCCCGCCGCCGACTGCGGGTTCGCCTACCGAGGCAGCATCTTCAAGTACGCGGACCGCTGGGTCGTGCTCTCCGTCGACTTCCGGCTCACCCGGTCCCCGCTCTCCGGGCCGGTGCGCTACGCCGAGCTCGCCAGGGCGCTCGGTGTCGAGGTCGGCGACCAGGTGCCGCTGGCGGACGCCCGGGCGACGGTGCTGCGGCTGCGTGCCGGCAAGGGCATGGTGCTCGACGCCACCGACCCGGACACCCGCTCCGTCGGCTCCTTCTTCACCAATCCGGTGCTCGACGGGGCGACGTACGAGCTGCTCCGGGAACGCGCCGCCGACATCGGTGACCCGCCCGCCTGGCCGGGAGCCGACGGCATGGTCAAGGTCAGTGCGGCCTGGCTGATCGACAAGGCCGGCTTCACCAAGGGTCACCCCGGCCCGGGCGGGACGGCCATCTCCAGCAAGCACACGCTCGCCCTCACCAACCGCAGCGGCACCGCCCACACCGCCGACCTGCTGGCCCTGGCCCGCGACATCCGCGACCAGGTCCACGCCCGCTTCGGCGTAACCCTCCACCCCGAACCAGTCCTGGTGAACTGCACCCTCTAACCGACTCGCGCCGGGAGGGGCCAGGGGAGGGTCAACTCACCCTGACGCCAGCGGCTGGGGCCGTCGAGGACGGGCCAGCCGGTCTCGCGGAGCCGGCTCACCGCTCTGAGCCAGCGTTGGCGGGGGCCGAAGGTGGCGTACGGGGCGGCGGCCTGCCAGGCGTCGTCCAGCGCGCGGATCAGATCGTGCACCGGCTCACCGGGAACGTTGCGGTGGATCAGCGCCTTGGGTAACCGCTCGGCCAGCTCCGCGGGGCTGCCCAGCGTGGTGAGCTTCGCCGCGAGAGTCAGCGTCCGGGGGCCGTGGGCGTCGATCAGCAGCCAACTGGCGAGGCGGCCCAGCTCGTCGCACGTGCCCTCGACGAGCGCCCCACCCGGGGCGAGCGCGGCGGTCATCGTCCGCCAGGCGTCCGGGACCTCGCTCTCGTCGTACTGTCGGAGCACGTTGAACGCGCGGACCAGCACCGGCCGGAGCCCGGCCAGCTCGAACCCACCCCGGGCGAACGTGAGGCCGGGTGGGTCGGCGGCCGGCGCCGCCGCGGCCACCCGGGCCGGGTCGATCTCCAACCCGACCAGCCGTACGTCCGGACGCACCCCCGCCGCGAGTCGAGCGCGCAACTCCACAGCGGTCACCGGGGTGGCGCCGTAGCCGAGGTCGACCACCAGAGGGTCGGCCGCCGCCGACAGCCGGTCGGCACAGGTGGCGACGATCCAGTTGTCCACCCGACGCAGTCGATTCGGGTTGGTCGTGCCCCGGGTGACCACGCCGAGCGGCCGACGCCGCGCCGCGCCGCTCATACCCGGCTCACTCCTCGCGCCTCACTGGACCGCTGGTGTTCGCGACTGCGGGGCTCGCAAACCCGGCTCACTCCTCGCGCCTCACTGGACCGCTGGTGTTCGCGACTGCGGGGCTCGCAAACCCGGCTCACTCCTCGCGCCTCACTGGACCGCTGGTGTTCGCGACTGCGGGGCTCGCAAACCCGGCTCACTCCTCGCGCCTCACTGGCTGACTCGGTGCACCTTGTGCTGCGCGGCCTGCGCCCGTGGCCGGACCACCAGCCGGTCGATGTTGACGTGCTCCGGGCGGGTGGCGCACCAGGCGATGCAGTCGGCGACGTCCTCGGCGACCAGCGGCCCCGGCACCCCGGCGTAGACGGCGGCCGCCCGTTCCGCGTCACCCTCGAAGCGGACCAGCCCGAACTCGTCGGTCTTCACCATGCCCGGGTCGATTTCGATCACCCGCAGCGGGCGGCCGCACAGCTCCAGGCGGAGGGTGCCGGCGATGGCGGTCTGCGCGTGCTTCGCCGCCGTGTAGCCGCCCCCACCTTCGTAGACGGTCAGGCCCGCGGTGGAGGAGACCACCACGATGGTGCCGGAACCGGAGGCCTCCAGCGCGGGCAGCAGCGCCTGGGTGACCCGCAGCGTGCCGAGCACGTTGACGTCGTACATCCACTGCCAGTCGGCGACCGAGCCGGACTCCACCGGGTCCAGTCCACGTGCCCCGCCGGCGTTGTTGACCAGCAGGGTGACCGGCCCGGGTGCCTGGGCGGCGGCCTCGGCCAGCGCGGCCACCGACTCGTCCGAGGTGATGTCGCAGGTCACCGCAGTGGCCTGCCCACCGGCGGCGGTGATCTCGGCGACCAGATCGGCGAGGCGTTCGGCGCGGCGGGCGGCGGCGAGCACGTAAAAGCCCTCGGCGGCGAGCCGACGGGCGGTGGCCGCGCCGATCCCGCTGGATGCTCCGGTGACGATGGCGACAGAGGTCATTTCGACATTGTCCCCCGGCCGCACGACCCGCCCCGACCGGGCGCGGGGCCAGCCATTGACGGCGTCCCGGTGATGAGGTCCGTCACCCATGGGGGCCGTGCCGGGAATTTCCGAAGCCCGATGGGGAAGATGACATCCGGCGTACAGGTTGACCGAGAAGCGCCGGTCGTGCGGACGGCATCAACCGTGGCAAAGGAGCGGATGTGGCGGAAATGCACACCGGTGTCGGGCGTCAGCGAGGTGCCCAACCGTGGCCCCGGCCTCGCCGCATCGCCACCCTGTCGGTACACACCTCCCCCCTGCACCAGCCCGGCACGGGCGACGCCGGCGGAATGAACGTCTACATCCTCGAAGTCGCCCGGCGGCTCGCCGAGGCCAACGTCGAGGTGGAGATCTTCACCCGGGCCACCTCCGGCGACCTCCCCCCGGTTGTCGAGATGGCGCCCGGCGTGCAGGTCCGGCACATCACCTCCGGGCCCCTGGAGGGCCTCACCAAGGAGGAACTGCCCGGCCAGCTCTGCGCCTTCACGGCCGGGGTGCTGCGCGCCGAGGCGTCCCGCCCGCCCGGGCACTACGACCTGATCCACTCCCACTACTGGCTTTCCGGCCAGGTCGGCTGGCTGGCCAAGGAGCGGTGGGGTGTGCCGCTGGTGCACACCGCGCACACCCTCGCGAAGGTCAAGAACGCCCAGCTCGCCGCCGGTGACCGACCAGAGCCGAAGGCTCGGGTGATCGGCGAGGAGCAGGTGGTCGCCGAGGCGGACCGGCTGGTCGCCAACACCCGGGTCGAGGCCAGCGACCTCCTCGATCGGTACGACGCCGACCCCGCCCGCGTGTCCGTCGTACAGCCGGGTGTCGACCTGGGCCGGTTCCGGCCCGCGCCGGGCGAGCGGTCCGCGGCTGCCCGCGAGGCTCGCCGCCGGCTGGGGCTGCCGGCCGAGGGGTACGTCGTCGCCTTCGTCGGTCGGATCCAACCGCTCAAGGCCCCCGACGTGCTGATCCGCGCGATCGCCGCGCTGTGGGAGCGCGACCCGGCACTGGCCGACCAGGTGACAGTGGTGATCTGCGGCGGGCCCAGCGGCAGTGGCCTGGACCGGCCGACCGCCCTGATCGAGCTGGCCGGCACGCTCGGCGTCACCGACGGGGTGCGGTTCCTGCCCCCGCTCACCGGCGACGATCTGCCCGCGCTGTACCGGGCCGCCGATCTGGTCGCCGTGCCGTCGCACAACGAATCGTTCGGGCTGGTCGCCCTGGAGGCACAGGCCTGCGGTACGCCGGTGCTGGCCGCCGCCGTCGGAGGACTGGTCACCGCCGTACGGGATCACGTGAGCGGCGTACTGATCGACGGCCACGACCCGGTCGACTGGGCACGTGCGCTGGGCCGCCTGCTGCCGGACCGGGCACTCCGGGCGGTGCTGGCCCGCGGTGCCGAGCAGCACGCCCGGCAGTTCTCCTGGGACCGCACGGTCACCGGCCTGCTCGGCGTGTACGGCGAGGCGATCGCCGGGCACCGCGCCCGACTCGCGGCGGACCTGGCCGGTGATCCGGCGCTGTCCTGCTCCTGGTGACCGGGTACACCGGTCGCCAACCGGTGCGTCGGCCGGGTCGGTCGTAGAGTGGGTCCGGTGAGCCCGAAGAGCGATCTTGCGACCCTGATCGAGTCGGTCTGTGCCGAGCGTGACCTGGTCTGGGAGTCGACCGGCCCCGGCGCGTACGCGGTGACCCTGCCGGGCACCCACAAGCTCAAGACGATCTGCAATCTGATCGTCGGCGAGCACGCGCTGCGCATCGAGGCGTTCGTGATGCGTCAGCCGGACGAGCGCCGCGAGGAGCTGTGGGCCTGGCTGTTGCAGCGCAACGCGCGCATGTACGGCGTCTCCTTCTCCACCGACGCGGTCGGCGACGTGTACCTGACCGGTCGGGTCAACCCGGCCGGCGTGGACGCCGACGAGTTGGACCGGCTGCTCGGTTCCGTGCTCACCTACTCCGACGAGTCGTTCGACACGATGCTGGAGATCGGCTTCGGCAGTTCGATCCGGCGGGAGTACGAGTGGCGGGTCAAGCGCGGCGAGTCGACCGCCAACCTGGCCGCGTTCGCCCATCTCTTCGAGCCCTCCGGCTCCGGCCCCGACCCGGCCTGACACACAGCTGCACCGCGCTCGGCGCCCGCGCCTCCCGCGCCTCCGACATCAGGGTGGTTCGGACTGCTCCTGACGGGTATGCCGCACCGCGCGGTGCGGCAAGGGACCCCCGCGCGCCGAGGACGGAGTGCCAAGGAGCGGAGCATCCCATGGCTCAGCGGAACAGCTCAGGTCGCGGCGCGACTGCGACCAGGACGAAGCGACAGGCCGGCAACCAGACGCCGGGTACCCCGGGAGTCTCCGAGTCGGAGATCTCCCGGATGCGGGTGGACGACATCCGAGGGCAACTGCGCAAACGCGGGGTCTCCGGGATCTCCGCGCTGCGTAAGCCCGACCTGGTGAAACAGTTGGTGCGCTCGATGCGGGCCGGCGCGGGTCGGAGCAGCACCGGCCCGTCGGGTCGGGCCACCGGCACCAGGGCGTCGGCGGGTCGTGCCGCCGCCACCAAGAAGTCGGCGGCCAGGGCGGCGCCGAGCCGGGCGAAGGCCGCGCCGGCGAACAAGAGCGCACCGGCGAAGCGGGCCGCGGCGAAGAAGACGACCGCAGCCCGCAAGTCGACGGCGGCCAAGCGGACGACGGCGGCGAAGAAGACGACAGCCGCGGCGAAGAAGACGACAGCCGCCAAGAAGACGACGGCGGCGACGTCGACGGCCGCGCGCAGGACGGCGACGGCCCGTACGGCGCCAGCCCGCAAGGCGCCGGCAAAGAAGGCACCGGCGCGGCCGGCGGCGAAGCGTACGGCAGCGGCGAAGCGCACGACGGCGAAGCGGGCGGCGCCCGCCAAGCGCACGACGGCGAAGCGGTCGGCGCCCGCCAAGCGCACAACGGCAAAGCGTGCGGCACCTGCCAAGCGCACCGCGCCGGCCGGTGGCGGCGCGGCAGCCGGCGGGATCCGAACCGGACGGGGAACCGGACGATCGGTCCGCAGCTCACAGGTGATCTCGTCGTTGACGGATCGGCCGGAGCGGCCCGGGCGGAGCCTGATCACCGCCAACCACGAGGTGATCCAGCGCTGGGCCCGGGAACGCGGGGCAAAGCCGGCGACCATCGCCGGCACCGAGCGGGATGGTCGAGCGGGTGTGTTGACCTTCAACATCCCCGGATACCGGGAAAGCAGCCGGATTCGGGAAATCACCTGGGATGACTGGTTTTATACTTTCGACCTGCGCAAGCTGAACCTGATTTATCAGGAACAGATGCGCGACGGCCGGCAGAGCAACTTCTTCCGGACCGAGTCACCCGATCGGGAAGACGGTTAGGCGTTTGCGGGAATGGCTGCCGGGTACGCGGCTGTTGCCAATGACCGAGGCCGGAACAGCGGATACTCGCCAGTTGTGACGGGCGAGACAGCCGATCTGGGTTGAATCCAGAATCCGGGCGAACTAGCTTTATTGCACCGCACCACGCTTGGAAACGTTCGGGGGAGCGGCGGATCGATCAGATCCGCGCACCAGGCGAGGTGCGAGGGGACGGGTGGACAACCGTTGGGGGACGGTGACCACCTGTTTGGACCGGCGGCGTGAGCGGGCGACGCTTACGGGGGTGAGTGTCTGCCCGCCGCCGCCGGCCCCACCGGCGGGCGCCCACCATGACTTTCGGGTCACGGTGGGCGCTTTGCCGTGGAATGCCGATTACGCCGTTGGCACGCGGTCTGCGGTTGTTGTCGGTTCCGGCTGGGCGGCCTGACGCAGCGCGGCGACGTGTCGTTCCCGCGGTGGCCCGGCCAGCAGATGCCCGAGCGCGGCCAGCAGGCCCACCCCACCCACGATCAGCCAGTGCAGATCGCCGAGGTGCTGAAGGCTCACTCCGCCGAGGGTGGGAGCGATGAAGGCGGCTGCCGGGAACGTCAGGTAGAAGACCGACTGGTAGCGCGCGCGCAACTGCGGCGGTGCCAGGTCGGCGTTGATCTGCGCGTTGGGCGGGGCGGCGAGCATCGAGCCGACCGTCCAGACCACCGCTGCACCCAGGTAGACGGCCAGTTCGTCGGCGAGGGCGAGCACCCCGAAGCCGAGCGCCAGCAGTGCGGTGGAGGCGGCCAGCACGACGTCCTTGCGGTGCCGGTCGATCAGCCGGGGCACGAACAGTTGCCCGATCACGATCAGCGCGCCGCCGAGTGCCACCACCACCCCGTACGCCGACGGGCCCAGGCCGTCCGCCCGCATGGCCAAGGGCATGATCGTGGACGTCTGCGTGGTGAGTACGGCCAGCACGAAGGTGAGCCCGACGAAGACCAGGAACGTGCGGTCGGTCAGCGCGGTGTGCAGCCCCGGCCCGCGGGGCCGGGCGGACCTGGTGGCTGGACGAGCGGCCGGCGGACGGTCGGCTGTGGGCTTGGCCAGCCGCAGGGTTTCCGGCACCTTCCAGCCGATCACGGCGGCGGCGGTCAGAGTGGCACCGGCGTCGACCAGGAACAGCGCGGTGAAGCTCGCCTCGGCCAGCACCCCGGCGAGCAACGAGGCGACAGCCATGCCCAGGTTGAACGCCCAGAACTGGAGGTTGAAGGCGCGTGAGCGGCGTTCGGCGGGCACCACGTCGACGATCGCCGCGACGAACGCCGGGCTGGGCATCGAGTGGACCACGCCGACGAGCGCGGCGAGCACCGCGATCAGGAGAAGGGGTCGGCTGAAGGCGAGCGCCACCATCAGGGCGGCCGTTGCCAGGTGCGCGGCGAGCAGCGTCGCCCGGCGACCCCACCGGTCGGCGAGCACCCCGCCGAGCAGCACTCCGGCCGCTCCACCGGCCCCGTACGCGCCGACGACAGTGCCGGCCAGCCCGACGCTCGCCCCGCGTACGTCGGTGAGGTACAGCGAGAGGAACAGCATGGCGAAGGCGCCGGCCCGGTTGATCAACAGTCCGGCCCAGAGGTACCAGAAGGTGGCGGGGAGTCCGCCTGCGGTGTCGTGCCACCAGCGCCGCGCGGCGTACAACCGACCTCCCTACAGTTCAGTTTCTTAACCGTTTCACCTGCACGGTAGAAAACCCGGCCCGCCTCGCGCCAGTTGAATACCGAACCTCGGGCGTGTCGTCAGACGGCGGCCTCGGCGGGCTGGGACCCCCGGGTGGCGGTGACCGGTGTCAGCGCCTCGCCGGAGCGGCGCAGCGCGGCGGCACGCCGCTCCCGGGCCGGCCCCGACACCAGGTGGGCCACCGCGGTCACGACGCCGAGCGCGGCACAGGCGTACCAGAGCGCGTCGTTGCCGATGTGCTCGCGCACCAGGCCGCCCAGGATCGGCGCGCTGGCCCCGGCGATCTGCCAGGAGAGGGAGAAGACGCCCTGGTAGCGGCCGCGCAGCTCGGCGGGGGAGAGCTCAGCGATCAGCGTGGAGTTGGACGGCGAGTTCAGCATCTCGCCCACCGTCCAGATCAGCACGGTCAGCCCGTAGAACCAGGCGGTGCCGGCGAACGCGGTCAGCCCGAACCCGACGCCCATCACCACGGATGCCAGCGCGAGCACGTGTGAGCGGCTCCGACCCCGGATCAGTCGGGGCACGAAGAGCTGGCCGACCACGATCAGGATGCCGTTCAGCGCGATCACCGAGCCGTAGGTGGCCGGGCTCAGGCCGTCGTCGCCCATCGCGATCGGCAGCATCGAGATGTGCTGGAGGAAGACCAGCGCTGCGAACAGGTTGAGTGCCACGAAGCCGAGGTAGACCCGGTCGGTGAGGATCGTGCGCAGGGCGCCGCGCGGAGCCGTGGTGGTTGCGGTGGCGGTGACCGAACGGGCCTGTCGGGTCTCCGGCACTCGGCTGAAGATGATCAGCGCGGTGATCAGCATGGTGGCCGCGTCGACCACGAACAACAGCAGGTAGTCCGCCTGCGCGGCGAGACCGGCGAGGACGGCGGCGCAGGCGAAGCCCAGGTTGATCGCCCAGTAGTTGAGCGAGAACGCCCGCAGCCGGTCCTTCGCCGGCACCACGTCGATCATCATCGCGCCGAACGCGGGTCGGGCCGCCTCGGCGAACATGCCGAGCAGCAGGGCGCCCAGCGCCACCGCCCAGAGGTCCCGGGCCAGGCCGAGGCCGAGCATCATCGCGGCGGCGCCCACGTGTGCGGTGAGCAACGTCGGTCGCCGGCCCCACCGGTCCGCGAGAGTGCCGCCGGCGGTGGTGCCGAACGCGCCGCCGACGCCCCACAGACCGATCACCAGCCCGGCCTGCGAGGCCGAGAAGCCGCGTTCCTGGGTCAGGTAGATGGCGAGGAACACGAGGACGAACGAGCCGAGCCGGTTGATCAGGGTGCCCGACCACAGGTACCAGAAGGTGGTGGGCAGGCCGCCGGTGGTGTCCCGGAACCAGCTCCGCATCGTCCGCATATGGCGCCCCGCTTGCAAGTAATGACCGATATGACTGTCGCGCCTTACAACCCTAGTGGCGGGCCGAGCCGCTGGTCACCCGGATTTTCACGTGGTGGTCGTCACGACGGCTGCCCGCGTGTCCCCTCGTCGGTTGAGGCAGGATGATCCGCATGACTGCGAGCGAAGGGCCCACCGTCGGGACGCTGGTCCTGCTGCGACACGGTGAGAGCGACTGGAATGCCAAGAACCTCTTCACCGGTTGGGTGGACGTCGACCTGACCGAGAAGGGCGAGGGCGAGGCGAGGCGCGGCGGTGAGCTGATGCGCGAGCACAGCCTGCTGCCGGATGTCGTGCACACCAGCGTCATGCGCCGTGCGATCCGCACCGCCGAGCTGGCGCTCAACGCCGCCGACCGGCACTGGATCGCGGTGCGCCGGTCGTGGCGGCTCAACGAGCGGCACTACGGCGCCCTGCAGGGCAAGAACAAGAAGCAGACCCTCGACGAGTACGGCGAGGAGCAGTTCATGCTCTGGCGCCGGTCGTACGACACGCCGCCGCCGCCGATCGCGGACGACGACGAGTGGTCGCAGGTGGGTGACCCCCGCTACGCGCTGCTGCCCACCGAGCTGATGCCGCGCACGGAGTGCCTCAAGGACGTCGTCGACCGGATGCTGCCCTACTGGTACGACTCGATCGTGCCGGACATCCTGGCCGGCCGGACGGTGCTGGTGGCCGCGCACGGCAACTCGCTGCGTGCCCTGGTCAAGCACCTCGACCAGATCTCCGACGAGGCGATCGCCAAGCTCAACATCCCGACGGGCATCCCGCTGCGCTACGACCTGGACCCGCAGCTGCGCCCGCTCACGCTGGGTGGCACCTACCTCGACCCGACCGCCGCGAAGGCAGCCGCCGCGGCGGTGGCCAACCAGGGCCGCTGAACTGTCGGAAAGGGCCCCCTGTCACGCGCGAAGCGATGACCGGGGGCCCTTTCTCGTCTCGTACGTCAGTTGCTGGTGGGCGCGCTCTGCCCGGTGATCAGGTAGATCACGTGCTCGCCGGCGTTGACCGCGTGGTCGGCGAAGCGCTCGTAGAAGCGACCCAGCAGGGTGGCGTCGATCGCGGTCTCCACCCCGTACGGCCAGTCGTCGCCGAGGAGCACCGCGAACAGGTTCTTGTGCAGCTCGTCCATGGCGTCGTCGTCGCCGTCCAGCTCGCTGGCGAGGTCGACGTCGGGCTTCGCCAGCACCGAGCCGATCTTCACCGCCATCCGGTCGGCGATCTCGGACATCTCGGTGAAGACCGTCCGTAGCTCGGCCGGGACGGCCGGGGAGGGGTGCCGACGCAGCGCGGTCTTCGCCACGTGCTCGGCCAGGTCGCCCATCCGTTCGAGATCAGCGGCCACGTGCAGCGCGGTGATCATCGCCCGGAGGTCGGAGGCGACCGGCGCCTGTCGGGCGAGCAGGTCACAGACCCGCTCCTCGACGTGCCGGTAGAGGTCGTCGATCTCGGCGTCCCGCTCGATGACCGTCTCGGCGGCCTGCCGGTCGGCGGTGAGCAGGGCCCGGGTGGCCTGGCGCATGGCGGCGCGGACGCCCTCCGCCATGTCCACCAGCAGTTGGCTGACGATCTGGAGGTCGGCCCGGAACTCGTCGCGCATCATCACGTCCTGTGGTCGGTCGCCGCCGACGGGTGCCGGCGCAGGGGGTTGAGCAGGTGCGACGCCAACGGTAGGGCGCTCGGACGGACCCCGGATGAACCACGGTGAACGACGCCAGACGCGTGGGTGAACAGTTCTGAAAGTGAGGGTGGTTCGTCCCGATCTGTGTGGTAGCCAGGTTAACAATGACCCTACGATCGCCGGGTGGAGTGGGCAGTGGCGGTCGTGGTCGCCGTGGCGTTGGTGGCCGGGTTGGCCGCCGGTTTCCTGCTGCCCCGGTTCCTGCCCGCGCGGGACGGCCGCTCCACGTCGACGGGCAGCGCGAGCTCCCGCTGGAGCAGGGGGAGGCCCGCGATAGCCGACGAGCAGCAGACCGGGCTCGGCCGCCGGACGATCGACTCGCTCCGGGCCGGTGTCGTGGTACTCGACAACGACGACGAGCCCGTGCTGATCAACCCGGCCGCCCGCGCGATGGGGCTTCTGCGTGCCGGCAGCAGCCCCGGCTCGATAGCCGCGCACCCGCTGATCCGTACCCTTGCCGGTCAGGTGCGACGCACCGGCGTGCGGCGCGAGATCGAGCTTGACCTGCCCCGAGGTCGCGACAGCGCGGGCGAGAACCCGCTCGGCGTGCACCTGCGGGCGATGGGTCTGGGCAACGGCTTCATCGCCGTCGAGGCGGTCGACGTGACCGAGTCGCACCGGCTGACCCGGGTGCGACGCGACTTCGTTGCCAACGTGAGCCACGAGCTGAAGACCCCGATCGGCGCGCTTCAACTGCTGGCCGAGGCCCTGCTGGACGCGACCGAACCGGCCGACGCGGCGGCGCCCGACCTCTCCGAGGACCTGGTGGCCGCCCGCCGGTTCGCCGAACGGATCCAGCACGAGTCGACCCGGCTGGGCCGGCTGGTGCAGGAGTTGTTGGAGTTGACCCGGTTGCAGGGCGCCGAACCGCAGCCGCCACCGGAGCCGGTCGCGCTGGACTGGGTGATCGCCGAGGTCGTCGATCGGACCCGCACCACCGCCTCCGCCCGAGGTGTCGAGGTGACCGTGGACGGTCAGCGGGGTCTCACCGCGTACGGCAGCGACTCGCAACTCGCCACGGCGGTGGCGAACCTCGTGGAGAACGCCATCAACTACTCCGGCGCGGACACCGCGGTGCGGGTCACCCTGCGCGGCGACGACGAGCACGTCGAGATCGCCGTCGCTGACCAGGGCATCGGCATCGCGCCCACCGACGTGGACCGGATCTTCGAACGGTTCTACCGGGCCGACCAGGCCCGCTCACGTGCCACCGGCGGCACCGGGCTCGGGCTGGCGATCGTGAAACACATCGCGAGCAACCATGGCGGACGGGTCGAGGTGTCGAGCACTCTTGGTGGTGGATCGACGTTCACCCTCCGGCTGCCTGCCAGTCCACCGGACGACCTCCTGGCGACACTGCCGCCGGTTGGGATCGAGACCGGTCCGGCTGGGCTACGGCAGGTCTGACAGCAATGGAAAGGAAATCCCCGTTGAGCCGCGTTCTCGTGGTCGAGGACGAGGAGTCGTTCTCCGACGCCTTGTCGTACATGCTCCGTAAGGAGGGTTTCGAGGTTTCGGTCGCCGCGACCGGAACCGACGCCCTCACCGAGTTCGACCGGACCGGCGCCGACATCGTGCTGCTCGACCTGATGTTGCCCGAGA
The DNA here is from genome assembly GCF_057766525.1 of Micromonospora sp. MGP-C2. Taxonomy (NCBI): domain Bacteria; kingdom Bacillati; phylum Actinomycetota; class Actinomycetes; order Micromonosporales; family Micromonosporaceae; genus Micromonospora; species Micromonospora sp. MGP-C2. Next base: position 3,670,109 of record NZ_JBYMEN010000002.1, on the reverse strand, counting down.
TGTCGGGGACCGAGGTCTGCCGGCAACTGCGGCAGCGCTCGGCCGTGCCGATCATCATGGTCACCGCCCGGGACAGCGAGATCGACAAGGTGGTCGGGCTGGAGATCGGCGCCGACGACTACGTCACCAAGCCGTACTCGCCGCGGGAACTGGTCGCCCGGATCCGCGCGGTGCTGCGCCGGCAGAGCCCGGAGGTGGCCGAGGCGGGTGCCCCGACGCTGGCCGCCGGGCCGGTGCGGATGGACATCGAGCGGCACGTGGTGACCGTCGACGGCGGCGCTGTGCAGCTGCCGTTGAAGGAGTTCGAGCTGCTGGAGCTGCTGCTGCGCAACGCGGGCCGGGTGCTGACCCGTGGCCAGCTCATCGACCGGGTCTGGGGGGCCGACTACGTCGGTGACACCAAGACGTTGGACGTGCACGTCAAGCGCCTGCGCTCCAAGATCGAGCCGGAGCCGTCCGCGCCGCGCTTCATCGTCACCGTGCGGGGTCTGGGCTACAAGTTCGAGCCGTGATCGGCGTACCCGAAGGGGGTCTGCGTTCGACGCAGGCCCCCTTCGGGCTGTTGGCGCTCGGTCAGCGGACGAGCTTGAGGTTGAAGATGGCGGTGTCGAGCCGGCCGTAGAGCCGCAACCAGAGCGGCAGCAGCATCTCGGTGCCCCGCGCGGTGGAGAGGTCGCCGAGGTCGATCACGTCGGTGTGCCCGAAGCTGATGAGCAGCCCGGTGACGATCCGCTTGGCCTCCGCGTCGTCACCGGAGACGAACACGCTGTGCTCGCCGTCGGCGAGCTGACGCGGATGCACCATCAGCTCGGCGGTCAGCGTGTTGAGCGACTTGACCACCAAGGTCTGTGGAAACTCGCGCTGGATGCGTTCGGCGAGGGAGTCGGTGTTGTGCACCGACAGGGTGGGCGGGAAGCCCGCGCCGAAGTCGAGCGGGTTGGCGATGTCGAGCAGCACCTTGCCGGCCAGGTTCGGTGCGCCGGCCGCTGTCAGCGCGGGGAGCGAGCCGTTGCCGTTTGTGGCGTTCACCACCAGCTCGGCGGCGCTGGCGGCTTCGGCCAGGGTGGCCAGGCCGACCTCGGGGTGCTGCGCTGACCAAGCGGCGTAATCGCCGGCCCGGGTGGCCGCGACATCGCGGGTGCCGATGGTGACCTGATGGCCCAACTCCGCGGTGCGAGCGGCGATCGCCTGCCCGACCGAGCCGGTTCCGAGAACTGCGATACGCATGTCGATCGATCCTCCGTCGGTGTGCCGGGTGGACTCGTGCTGAGTGTCGGCAGACTAACAGACAGGTCTGTCTACTACTGCCCCGTGAAAGCGTCGTGCGCGTCAAGGTCACGTGCCAGGGCGGGGCTGGGTGTGCCCTGCGCAACCTGTAGAGCTGCCCCAGATGTGGGGCGGTCAGGCGTGTGGCTCCAGGCGGACTGGAATCGCGCTGCCCGCGCTGCCCGCGCTGCCCGCGCTGCCCGCGCTGCCCGCGCTGCCCGTGCTGCCCGTGCTGCCCGCGCTGCCCGTGCTGCCCGTGCTGCCCGTGCTGCCCGTGCTGCCGCCCGCTTTGAAGGGTCCGCCCCATATCTGGGGCAGCTCTACAGGGGTCGCGGGGGGTGCCCCCAGGACCGGACAGTGGACGCGCCAAAGGCGGTGGGAGGTCAGGCGAGCCACGCCCAAGCGGTGCCGGCCGTTGACGCGGTGGGATTTGCAGACGGAACCGTCTGTAGGATCTGTGCCGCCACCAGCAGATCGAGGGAGTGCCGATGCCCGCGCCCCGCACCCCGGCCGGCTCGGCCCGGGACCGGATCCTGGACACCGCGTTCCGGCTGTTCTACGCGCACGGGCCGCGCGGCGTCGGCGTGGACACGGTGATCGCCGAGTCGGGCGTGGCGAAAGCGACGCTCTACAAGCACTTCCCGCGTAAGGACGATCTCGTGCTGGCGTACCTCGATCGGGTTGACCAGGCGTGGTTCGGCGCGTTGCGGGCGGCGGCCCGGGACGCCGGCGACGAGCCGCGCGACCAGTTGGTCGGGATGTTCGACGCGCTGGTCGGAGCCTGTCGCCGGGATGGTTACCACGGCTGCGCGTTCATCAACACCGCCGCCGAGTCACCTGCGGGCGGGCCGGTGCACGCCCGGACAGTCGAGCACAAGACCGTGGTCCGCGCCTGGGTGACTGAGTTGGCCCGGCAGGCCGGCGCTGCCGAACCGGAACTGCTCGCCCGGCAGCTCACCCTGTTGCTGGACGGCGGGCTCGCCAGCGGTGTGCTGGACGGCGACCCGGCGATCGCCGAGGCGGCTCGGCGTAGCGCCCGCACTCTGGTCGACGACGCCCTGCGCTGACCGGCCGCCGAGCGCTCAGAACAGCTTGCGCAGCGCGGCGGCGATCTCGGCCACCTCGGTCAGCCGGCTTTCCGTCACGCTGATGACCAGGTCGTACGCGATGTCCTGGTCGACCTCGTCGAGCTGAGCGATGGTGACGGCGTGATTCTGGAGCAGGAAGGTGATCGCCACGATCCAGCCGATCCGCTTGTTGCCGTCCACGAACGGGTGGTTGTTGACCAGTGAGTGCAGCAGTGCGGCAGCCTTGGTCCACAGGTCGGGGTAGGCGTCTTCCCCGAACACGCTCGTCTGCGGCCGGGCCACAGCCGACTCGACGAGGCCGGCGTCCCTGATCCCAACGCCGATCTTGCGGGCGATGCCCGCCACGTCAGCGAGCGTGGGGTAACGGATCTCCGTCATCACTCCGCCAAGCGAGCGAGCAGCGTGGCGTGACGCTCGATGATCTCGTCGGCGAGGTCGCCGAACTCCTTGGCGTTCCGCCGGGCCAGGTAGTCGTCGATCGCGGTGACGACGACGGCGTGCATCGACCGTGCCTCTTCGTCCGCGACGAGACGGAGTCGCCGTTCACGGTCGTCGTCAAGTCGCAGCGTCATGGCCATGCCGAAAATGGTAGCAACTCTGCTACCAAGATCTGCTAAATCTGGTCGGCGGGGTGCGGGGCGACCATGCCCTGCTTCGTCCGGGCCGCGCACAGCTCGGCCAGCCGCTCGTACGCGGCAGCGCCGATCAGCGCGGTCAGCTCCGGCCCGTACGACAGGTACATCGGCTCGGCGCCGACGTGCGCGTCCGTGGAGGAGGTGCACCACCAGTCCAGATCGTGCCCGCCGGCTCCCCAGCCCCGCCGGTCGAACTCGGACAGGGTGGAGACCAGCACCTTGGAGTTGTCGGGGCGCTTGACCCAGTCCTGATCGCGGCGGATCGGCAACTGCCAACAGACGTCCGGCTTGTATTCCAACGGGTGCACGCCGTCGCGCAACGCCTGGCCGTGCAGGGCGCAGCCACCGCCGCCAGCGAAGTCGGCGTCGTTGAGGAACACGCACGGGCCCTCGGCGCCCTGCGTGGCGGTGCGGCGGGCCGGGTTCTTGCCGTCGATGGTGTCCTCGTCGGTCCAGTTCTTGAACCCGCGCCGGAAGTGCTGCCAGGTCTCCGGGGTGAGCCGCTTGACGGCGTTGCGGACCCGCTTCTCGTCGTCCGAGTCGGTGAAGAACGCCCCGTGCGAGCAGCAACCGTCGGAGGCCCGACCGGCGATGATGCCGTGGCAGCCCTTGCCGAAGATGCAGGTCCAGCGGGAGAGCAGCCAGGTCAGGTCGGCCCGGATCAGGTGCGTCTCGTCAGCCGGGTCGGCGAACTCGATCCACTCCCGGGAAAATCCAGTGGCACCTCGCGACTGCGCGGATCGCCCGGGTCGTCCACCAGCACACGGAGCTCCATCGTCACCCGGCCCAGCGTACGCGCGGTGACGTCCGCAGGCCGGCGAGCCGCGCAAACGTGTTGCGCCTAGGGTCTTCACCATGCGACTGGGTGTCCTCGACGTTGGATCCAACACGGTGCACCTCCTCGTGGTTGACGCGCACCACGGCGCGCACCCGTGGCCGGCGCACTCCGAGAAGGTGGTGCTCCGGCTGGCCGAGCAGATCGGCCCCGACGGTGCGCTGACCGAGGCGGGCGCCGACGGGCTGGTCAAGGCCGTCGGCATGGCGAAGGCGGCGGCCGCCGGGCTGGAGGCCGACGACCTCATCGCGTTCGCCACGTCCGCGGTGCGCGACGCCACCAACGCGGCCGACGTGCTGGCCCGGGTCCGGGACGAGACCGGCGTACGGCTGGCGGTGCTCTCCGGCGCGGACGAGGCGCGGATGACGTTCCTGGCCGTGCGGCGGTGGTTCGGCTGGTCGGCTGGTCGGCTGCTGGTGCTGGACATCGGCGGTGGCTCCCTGGAGATCGCCGCCGGGATCGACGAGGACCCTGCCGCCGCGGTCTCGCTGCCGCTCGGCGCCGGCCGGCTGACCCGGGAGCGACTGCGGGTCGACCCGGCCAGCGCGGCCCCGCCGTCGGCGGAGGCCGTCGAGAAGCTCCGCGAGTACGTGGACGGCCGGCTGGACAAGGTGGTCGACCAGATGACCGAGGTCGGCTGGGATCGGACGGTGGCCACCTCGAAGACGTTCCGCACCCTGGCCCGACTGGCCGGGGCGGCACCGTCCGGTTCCGGGCTCTGGGTGCGTCGCAGCCTGACCCGCGCCGGGTTGCGGCAGGTCATCGGGTTCATTCGGCACATCCCACCGGCGCAGCTCATGGAGCTGGAGGGTGTCAGTGCGGGGCGGGCCCACCAGTTGCTGGCCGGCGCGGTGGTCGCCGAGGCGGTGATGCGCCGCCTGGATCTGGACTCGCTGGACATCTGTCCGTGGGCGCTGCGCGAGGGGGTCATCCTCCGTCGGCTGGATCAACTCGAACCGATCTGAGCGGGCTCCCGGTTTCGGTCGGTTTGCCGGCGCTCGTCACGATGTCCCGGGCGCTGCCGGGCTACGCTGGTTGATGTGACTTCCCGCGTTCCCGTGCTCCTGTCCAGCTCGTCGGTCTTTCCCGAGCCGACCGCGGCGGCGTTCCAACTGGCTGCGGCACTCGGCTACGACGGCGTCGAGGTGATGGTCTGGACCGACGTGGTCAGCCAGGACGTTGGCGCGCTGCGCGGCCTCTCGGAGCACTACGGCGTGCCGGTGCTCTCGGTGCACGCGCCCTGCCTGCTGGTCACCCAGCGGGTGTGGAGCCCGGACCCGTGGGAGCGGCTGCGCAGGGCCGCCGAGCTGGCCGAGACGCTGGAGGCGCCGACCGTCGTGGTGCACCCACCGTTCACCTGGCAGCGGGACTACGCGCGCAACTTCACCGAGGGGTTGGCCACCGCCGGGGACCGGTTCCCCGGGCTGCGCCTCGCCGTGGAGAACATGTACCCGGTGCGGATGGCAGGCCGGCAGTTCGTCCCGTACGTCCCGGGTTGGGATCCCACCGACACCGGCTACCCGTCGTACACCCTGGATCTGTCGCACTGCGCGGCCTCGCACAGCGACCCGCTGGAGATGGCCGACCGGATGGGCGCCGGCCTGGCGCACGTGCACCTCGGCGACGGCACCGGTGAGGGCCGCGACGAGCACCTGGTGCCCGGTCGTGGCACCCAACCGTGCGGCGAGCTGCTCTCCTCGCTGGCCGGGCGTGGCTTCACCGGGTCGGTGGCAGTGGAGGTCGCCACCCGGGGCGCGAAGAGCCGCGCGGTGCGCGAGGCCGACCTGCGCGCCGCGCTGGAGTTCGCCCGCCAGCACCTGACCGCGCCGTCACCTGTCGACGTCTGACCCGTCCGCCCGAACAGGGCGGGGCGGTGTCAGCTGACCGGCGAGAGCGAGTCGACGCCGGCGGTCGGCTGCGCGGCGACCGTCACCTGCTCGCCGATCGCCGCCCGCTTGCGGGCCCGGTGCGCCGCCACGTGCGAGCGGGTGGCGCACCGCTCCGAGCAGAACCGCCGGCAGCAGTTGGACGACGTGTCCAGGTAGACGTTGCCGCACCGCTCGTCGGCGCAGACCCCGAACCGGGCGCTGCCGTACTCGCAGAGCCAGACCGACAGCCCCCAGACCGCGCCGGCCAGGTATTCGGCACTGACCGAGGCGCCCCGGCTGGTGACGTGCATGTGCCAGTCGCTGGAGTCGTGCCCCGAGATGCGCGGCTGCACCGGAAACGCCTCCAGCAGCGCGTTCAGCTCGGTGACCGCCTGGCCGTCACGCCCGGAGGTGCCGTACTCGAAGACGTCGCGCAACCGCTTCTGGGCCCGTCGGAAAATCGCGACGTCCCGGTCCGCGACCTCGTCGCGCATCCAGGCGTTGTCGTCGGGGAAGAGGGCCCGCAGGTCGTCGAGGTCGTCCAGGCGGGCGTTGACCAGGTCAACACCGGTCCGGGCGTACGCGTCGAAGTTCACGCCCCCAACGGTAGACGACTCACGGGGTGCGCGGCGCGTCGATGTAGTGCGGCAGGAACCGCGCGTAGCCGTCGGTGATCAGGCTGGCGCTCTCCCGCACCCCCACCCCGGCCGATTCGCCGTCGACGATCCAACTGCCCAGCACCATCCGGTTGCCCTCGAACTGCGGCAGCGCCCGGAACTCCTGGTAGCACCAGCCCTCGTCGCCGTAGATCCCCGGGTTGGTGATCTCCTCGTCGGCGGTGACGATGCGTACCGAGCCGCCCTCCCGGCCGAGCAGGGGCTTGGCCACGTACTCGGACATGCCGCGCGGCGAGTCGAGGTACGCCGGGAGCAGGTACTCGTGGTCGGGGTACAGCTCCCACAGGACGGCGAGCAGCGCCTTGTTGGACAGCAGCAGCTTCCAGGCCGGCTCGATCCAGGTGGTCGGGGTGCCCGGGGCCAGCGCCGCCGGCCCGTACGGCTCGGCCAGCATCCACTCCCACGGGTAGAGCTTGAAGCACGTGGTCACCGGAAGGTCGTCGGCGTCGACGAAACGCCGGCCGTCCCAGCCGATCTTCTGGATCGGGAGCAGCTCGACGTCGAGGCCGGCCTGTCGGGCGGTCTCGGCGAGGTAGCCGGCGGTCATGTGGTCCTCGCCGGACTCCTCCTCGTTCGACCAGAGCACGTGCACCCGGCGCTCGTGCAACCCGGCCCCGATCTTGGCCCAGGCGCCGACCAGCCGCTCGTGCAGGCTGTTCCACTGATCCAGCTCCGGTCGGGTCTCCTCCAGCCAGTACCACTGGATGATGCTCGCCTCGACCAGCGCGGTAGGGGTGTCCGCGTTGTATTCCAGCATCTTCGGTGGCCAGGTGCCGTCGTACGCCAGGTCGAAGCGCCCGTAGAGGGTGGGTGGCGCCTCGCGCAGCGACCGGGCCACCGCGTCGGCTGCCCACTCCGGGATGCCGAACTCGGCGTACCGGCGGTGGGTCACCACGTGCTCGGCGGCGGCCACGGACATCCGGTGCAGCTCCTCGGTGGCTTCCTCCAGGCGCAGCACCTCGTCCAGGTCGAAGGCGTACGCGGCGGTCTCGTCCCAGTACGACATGATCCCGCCGTCCGGCAGCTCGGTGTCGACGTAGACCAGCCCCTGCTCCCGGATCGTGGTGTCCCAGTCGGGTCGGGGTGTGACCGTCACACGGCGCATGTCAGCCGCCGCAGGAGGCGAGGTGGGTGCCGAACCCGCCGCGATCGGGCAGAGCTGCGGTGGTCGGCTCCGGGGCGGCACGACCGGCGGCGGAGTCGGGGACCCGCATCGCCAGCGCGACGGTGTCGCCGCCGCCGACGGGCCCGAGGGCGCAGTCGTCGTCATCGTCGTCGTCCGAGGTCATGTTGCAGCCGGAAAGGGCGAGCGCGAGAGCGGTGAGCGCGCCGAGCTGCACGGAGGCCGACCGGAGCCGGCGGCGGGGGCGTTGGTCCACGGCATCGTTGTAGCCGATCGGCGCCACCGCCGCCGTCCCGCCCCTGGGTCAGGAGGGACTTTGTTGTGGAACGGGCCCTTCCCGGCATCCGGCCGGGCCGCACCGCCGCCCCTCGGCGGGGGCCCTGGCAGGGGCGTTACGCTCGGCTCATGCTCCGTTCCGTCATCCTCGCCGCCTCCCGGTCATCCCAGGTCGAGCGGCTCGTCGCGACTGCCCCGTACACCCGGGACGTCGTCCGCCGGTTCGTCGCCGGCGCTGCCACCGACGACGCGTTGCGCGCGACCCGCGGGCTCGTCGACGACGGTCTCGCGGTCACCCTCGACCACCTCGGTGAGGACACCGTCACCCCCGAGCAGGCCGTCGCCACCCGCGACGAATACCTGAAGCTGCTGAAGATGCTCGCCGCCGCGGGGCTGACCCCGGCCGCCGAGGTGAGTGTGAAGCTGTCCGCGCTCGGCCAGATGTTCGACGAGCAGTTGGCGTACGACAACGCGCGGGCGATCTGCGCGGCGGCCGACGCGGCGGGCACCACTGTCACCCTGGACATGGAGGACCACACCACCACCGACTCGACGCTGGAGGTGCTGGGCAGGCTGCGCAAGGACTTCCCGTCGACCGGCGCGGTGCTCCAGGCGTACCTGCGCCGGACCGAGTCGGACTGCCGGGAGCTGTCCTCGGCCGGGTCGCGGGTGCGGCTGTGCAAGGGCGCCTACAAGGAGCCGGAGTCGGTGGCGTACCAGTCGGCCCGTGAGGTGGACAAGTCGTACGTGCGCTGCATGAACATCCTGATGTCCGGCGACGGCTACCCGATGCTGGCCACCCACGACCCTCGGATGATCGCGATCGGTGAGGACCGGGCCCGGTGGTTCGACCGGGGGCCGGAGCGCTTCGAGTTCCAGATGCTCTACGGCATCCGCCCCGAGGAGCAGGCGCGCCTCGCGGGCGAGGGTTACACAGTGCGGACCTACGTCCCGTACGGCGACGAGTGGTACGGCTACCTGATGCGCCGGCTCGCCGAGCGCCCGGCCAACCTGGTCTTCTTCGGCCGCGCCCTGATCTCCAAGAAGTAACCCGACATCGGTCGACGGGCCGGCGGTGACGCCCCGAGGTCGCAGCCGGCCCGTTTCGCGCGATCCGGGTGACGCGCTTGACCAGGAGCCTTAGCTTCTGAGCTGTGACAAGTGGCCAGGTGCGGCGCGACGGCGGACACATCGCGTACGAGGCGCACGGGCAGGGCCCGCTGGTCGTCCTCGTGCACGGCATGGGGGAGAACCGGGCGAGCTTCCGGCACCTCACGCCACTGCTGGTGGCAGCCGGTTACCGGGTCGCCTCGGTCGACGTCCGGGGGCACGGGGAGTCCAGTGCCGGCTGGCCCACGTACGCACCGGCCGAGGTCGGCGCCGACCTGCTGGCCGTGGTTCGCGACCTCGATGCCGGGCCGGCCGTGCTGGTCGGCAGCTCGTCCGGCGCCGCGGCGGTGGTCTTCGCCGCCACCGACGCCCCCGAGCTGGTCTCCGGCATCGTGCAGATCGGCGCGTTCGTCGGTCAGCCGAAGCTCAACCCGCTGCTGCGGTTGACGCAGGCCGCAGTGCTGCGCAGCCCTCGACTGTTCGGGATGTTCCACAACAGGCTCTTCCCGGTGCACCGGCCCGCCGACGACGTCGCGTACCGCCGGTCGATGGTGGCCAACCTGCGTGAACCCGGCCGGATGGCCGCGACGCGCGGCGTGATCGCGCCGGCCGAGCCGCACTGGACGGCCCGCGCCCACCAGGTCCGGCAACCCGTGCTGGTGCTGATGGGTTCCAAGGATCCGGACTTCCCCGACCCGGGCGCGGAGGCCCGGGCCACCCGCCGGCTCTTCCGCACCGCCGAGGCCCGGATGATCGAGGAGTCCGGCCACTACCCGCACGCCGACCGGCCGCAGCGCACCGCCGAGGAGCTGCTCGGCTTCCTGGCGGTGTGCACCGGTGCCTAGGGTCGGCCTCGCCCCTCTCAGCAATTGGTCGTACCCTTCGGCGGGTGACTGACGGGGTGCAGCAGCCAGCACCACGGCGGCTCTGGCCGCTGTGGACGGTGCTCGTGGTGGTCTTCCTGCTGCTGGGCTGTGGCCTGCCGGCGCTGCTCGTCGTCGGAGTGATCCGGGAGAACGGCATCCGCTCCACGATCAGCCGGGCCGGCGTCTCGACGGCCGACGATCCCGCCACCGCGGTGGCCCGAGGGCTGGCCGACCAGATGACCGCCCAGCTCCAACGGCAGTCCACGGCCCTGCTCGGCGGCGACCGTGCCGCCTTCCTCGCCGTCGCCGACCCTGCCGCGCACAGTGACCTGCGCCGTCGCTTCGCCGCGCTACGCGGGCTGAAGGTCACCGTCTGGCGGGCCGAGCCGAGCGGTCTGCCCGCGCCGATCACCGACAAGCCGGGCGAGTGGCGGCTCCTGGTGCGTTTCCAGTACTGCTTCGTCGCACCGAACTGCCAGCCCAGCCCGGTGCTGATCGGCACCCGCTGGCGGGAGAACGGCGACCAGCCCCGGTTGGTCGCCATGGAGGAATCCAGGTCGACGGAGACCGGCACCCGACCATGGGAGATCAGCGACCTCGCCGTGGCGATCGGCGCGCGGACCATCGTCGCCACCACGCCAGCGCTGCGCGGCAAGCTGCCCGGCCTGCTCGCCCAGGCCGAGGCGGCGGCAAAGGTCGCCGACGGGTACGTGGCGCCCGGGGCGTCGCCGCCGGACCGCTACCGGATCTTCTACGCCGGCCGGAACGAGTGGAAACGCTGGTACGGCGGCGACCGGCCAGAATGGACCGGCGGTTACGCGGTGACAGTGGGCGGCGGCCATCACGAGGTGGTGCTCAACGCCGACGGGCTGTCCAGCAGCGGCACCGACGACCTGCTCCGGCACGAGTTGACCCACGCGGCCTCACTGCCCGAGCGTGGCTACCCGGGCAAGGCGACCTGGTGGCTGGTGGAGGGGCTGGCCGAGTTCGCCGGCGCTGGCGGCCAGGCGGTCGACCGGTACGAGGGGATCGCCGAGGTCCGCAAGCTGGTCCGGGGCGGTTGGGACGGCAAGTTGGAGGGCATCAACCCCGCCGACGACGCCTCCGCCGAGCGGGTCGGCGGCAGCTACGGGGTTGGCTACCTGGCCGTCCGACACCTCGTCGACCGGTACGGGCCGCAGCGGCTGCTGTCCTTCTTCAAGATCGTCGTGCACGACCGCAAGACCCTCGACGAGGCCGCCGAGCAGGCGTTCGGCGAGCAGTGGTCGACGCTGCACGACGAGTGCGTCGCGTACGTCCGCGCCGCCACCGCCTGACCGACACCTCGTCGTCCAGGGCCTTCGGGCGGGAGTGACCGAGCGGCTCGCGGTCAGCGGGACGGCTGGTCGTACCATCGATGGGTGCGCCGCCCTCAGTTGCCGCGGCCCGCCAGCACCACGCGGCCCCGCCTGCTCATCGCCCTGACCGCCGTCGCCGTCCTCACCGCCACCACCGCCGCCTCGTGCGGTGACGACCAGCCGCCTGTCGCGCTCGCCTCGGCCGCCCGCAACCCGGTCAGCGAGGTCATCGACGCGCCCGCGACGGTGACGGCCCGGGCCGCCGCCACCCTGACCGCTCCCGCCGACGGCACCCTGTCCAGCCTGCGTGTCCAACCGGGACAGTCGGTGAAGCGTGGCCAGGTTCTCGCCGTGGTCGACTCGCCCTCCGCCCAGCAGCGGCTGCGGCAGGCGAAGGAGGCGTTGGACGCGGCGAAGCGCGCCGGGCGGGGTGTCTCGACGGGTGACCTGACCGGCAGCCGGCGCGACACCGACAAGGCCGCGAACGAGGCGTTCGACGCCGCCCGGAAGGCCGCCGAGAAGATCGCCGACCCGCAGCTGAAGAACGCGCTGCTGACCCAGGTGACGTCCGCCCAGCGGCAGTACGCTGCCGCCGCCCGGAGCGCCGACCAGGCCGTCCGCGCGGTGCAGCGGGGGATCAGCGGGCTGAACTCCGCCGTCGGCGCGCTGTCCGCGGCGCAGCGGCTCCAGGCACAGCAGGGGTACGACCTGGCGAAGTCGACAGTCGACGCGCTGACCCTGCGCGCTCCGATCGCCGGTGTGGTGCAACCCGGCGGCACCCGCGCCAGCGGCGGCGGGACCGGAGGCCTCGCCGGGCTGTTGGAGCAGGCCGGTGGCGCTCAGGCCGCCGGCCTCGACCCGTCGGTGCTGGCCCCCAGCCAGGGTGGACCGCCGGCCGGGGTGGACGACGCGGTCGCGGTCGGCGGCCGGGTCACCGCCGGTACGCAGGTGCTGACCGTGGTCGACACCGGGCAGTTGGGGCTGCTCGCCGAGGTGGACGAGACCGACGTGCTGCTGGTCAAGGCCGGTGTGACGGCCACTGTCGAGCTGGACGCCGTCACCGGCGCCAGCTACGACGCCACCGTCCGCTCGGTCGACGTGCTGCCCACCAGCTCCGCGCAGGGCGGGGTCAGCTACCGGGTGCGCCTCGCACTGGGCGCCGGGAAGCTCGCCGAGGACGAGCCGGCCCCCACGCCCCGCCCGGGCATGAACGCGATCGTCCACCTGCGGGTCCGCGAGGCAGCCGACGCGGTGACCGTTCCCGCCTCTGCGGTGTTCTCCGCCGACGGCCGGGACGCGGTCTGGGTGGTCCGCGAGGGCAGGGCCGGCCGGGCGGCGGTGACCGTGGGCGTCCAGGGGTCGGATCTGGTGCAGATCCTCAACGGCGTCCAACCCGGTGACCGGATCGTGGTGCGCGGCACCGACCAGGTGCGCGACGGCCAGGAGGTGCGGTGACCGGCGTCCCGCCGGCGATCGAGGCGGTGGACGTGTCCCGGACGTACCACCTCGACGGGGTGTCCGTGGAGGCGTTGCGCGGGGTGTCGCTGGTCGTGCAACCGGGGGACTACGTGGCCCTGGTCGGCCCGTCCGGCTCGGGCAAGTCCACGCTCATGCACCTGCTCGGTGGGCTGGACCGGCCGACCGGTGGCCGTCTGGTGATCGGCGGGCGGGACGTCAACGCGCTGGCCCCGCCGGAGATGGCGACCCTGCGCAACGAGACGATCGGGTTCGTCTTCCAGGCGTTCCACCTGCTGCCGCGTACCTCGGCGGTGGAGAACGTGGCCCTGCCGCTGGTCTACCGGGGGGTGTCGGCCCGGCAGCGCCGCGAGCGGGCGGCGGCGATGCTCGGCCGTGTCGGCCTCGGGCACCGACTGGACCACCGGCCCAACCAGATGTCCGGCGGTGAGCAGCAACGGGTCGCGATCGCCCGCGCGCTGGTCACCGAACCGACGGTGCTGTTGGCCGACGAGCCCACCGGCAACCTGGACAGCGTCACCGGCGCGGCGGTGCTGGAGCTGTTGGAGCGACTGAACGCGGAGTCCGGCGTGGCGCTGGTGATGGTCACCCACGATCAGGAGGTGGCGGCGCGGGCGCGTCGCCGGATCACGATGCGCGACGGCGCGGTCGTGGCGGACAGCGCCGCGGCCGACGGCGCCGCGGCCGACGGCGCCGCGGCCGTACGCCCGGCGGACGCGGACGGCGACGACCCGCACTCCGACCATGATCGACCGCCGTCCGTTGATCACGGTCGACCTGCGACACTGGTCCCCGCTCCCAGCGCGGAGCCCCGGTCCGCGTCCGGAAGCGGTCCGGGGCACCCGTCCGGTGGCTCCGGTGGCGCCGCCGGAGCCACCGGGCGCCTTCCGCGCGGGGCCGACCCGGGCGAGCCCGGTGTCCAGCGGTCCGGAGGTGCGACGTGAGGGTCGCCGAGGCGTGGCGGGTGGCACTGGACGCCCTACGGGCCAACCGGCTGCGCAGCGCGCTGACCATGCTCGGGGTGATCATCGGGGTGGCCTCGGTGGTCCTGCTGGTGGCCATCGGCACCGGCACCAAGCAGAAGGTGGAGCAACAGGTCGAGGGCCTCGGCTCCAACCTGCTGCTGGTCGTCCCCGGCCGGATCGAGGTGGGCAACGCGCCGGTGGTCTCGCCGCTGACCCTCAAGGACGTGGACGCCGTCACCAGGGTGGTCGGCGACCCGGACCGGGTGGCGGTCACCGTCGCCTCCGGTGCGACCGCGCGAGCCGGCGCCCGCTCGGACTTCACGACAGTGCAGGGGGTGCTGGAGACCACCCCGGCGGTGTTCACCCGGTCGCTGGCCCGGGGCCGCTACCTCACCGGCACCGACGTGGACACCAGTCGGCGGGTGGCGGTGCTCGGCGACTCGGTGGCCCGCGCGCTCTTCCCCGACCGGGACCCGCTCGGCCAGCAGGTGGCGCTCGCCGGGGTGCGGTTCCGGGTGATCGGCGTCTTCGCGCCACTGGGGCAGAGCCTCGGTGTCGACCGGGACGACGAGGTGCACGTACCGGTGACCGCCGCACAGCGACTGTGGGGCACCCAGCGGGTGGACGGCATCGCGGTGAAGGCACCCGACCGGGAGCGCATCGACGAACTGGGCGAACGGATCGTCGCCGAACTCAACCGCCGCCACCCCGACACCGAGTTCAGCGCGGTCACCCAGCAGCAGATCCTCGGTGTGCTCGGCGACATCCTCGGCGTCCTCACCGGCGTCCTGGCCGCCATCGCCGGCATCTCGTTGCTCGTCGGCGGCGTCGGTGTCTCCAACATCATGCTGGTCAGCGTCCGGGAGCGGACCCGGGAGATCGGGCTCCGCAAGGCCGTCGGCGCGCGCCCGCGCGACATCGGGGTGCAGTTCCTGCTCGAAGCGGTGCTGCTCACCACGATCGGTGGGCTGACCGGGATGGCGCTGGGCGTGGGGACCGCCCTGCTGGTCAACGCGCTGTCGCCGATCCCCGCCGCGATCACCTGGTGGTCGTTGGCGCTCGCCTTCGGCGTCTCGGCGGTGGTGGGCATCGTCTTCGGGGTCGTGCCCGCGCAGCGCGCCGGCCGGCTCGACCCGGTGGTCGCGCTCCGCGCCGAATGAGCAGGGTCGGAGCAACGGGACGGCGGTCGCAGGCGGGCAGATACCGGGAGCACGGATCGGGTGAACCAGCGATCGAAGCATGATCAGTTGTACGAAGGGATCGCGCCGGTCACAACCGCCCCGCTACCGTACTGGTAACACGCGCGTCGCCGGCCCGGCCCGGAGCATCCGTCGGGTTGGCACGCGCCGGGCATGGGATGGGTCGGTGAGCCATGGCCGGGTCGCAGTCCGACGGACGGCTGTCGGAGGTCAAGTTCCTGACCGTCGCTGAGGTGGCGACGGTCATGCGGGTGTCGAAGATGACGGTCTATCGACTGGTGCACAGCGGTGAGCTCACCGCCGTCCGGGTCGGCCGCTCATTCCGGGTGCCCGAGCATGCGGTGCACGAATATCTTCGGGGTGCATTTCAGGAAACCGCCTGAGCCACCGTTCCGCCCTCCAGATGCCACGTGACCGGCATCGGTGAGCGTGAGGAGTGAGCTTGCGAGCCCCCCAGTCGCGAGCGAAAGGTGGCCCCGACGGGGGCGCGTTGGTCCGGCTGACGCTCTCCGGCTACCCTGGAGCCCGACCGAGACCCCACCGGTGCGCCCCGCCGCCCAGACTGGTCCGGTCCGTTGTCCGCAAGCGGTCGCCGTCGCCACCTGCGTGGTGTCATCCGGTCCGCCCCGAACGTTGTATCGAAAGGCTGTCGTATGGGCTCGGTGGTCAAGAAGCGCCGTAAGCGCATGGCTAAGAAGAAGCACCGCAAGCTGCTGCGCAAGACCCGCGTCCAGCGTCGCCGTCTCGGCAAGTGATCGCCGCCGGGCTCAGAGCCCGGCGTTCGGCGTCACTTGCCAAACTGTCGACCCCCGGAGGCTCAGGTGATCAGGCCGTGGTCGTCCCGGCTCGGTCCATCCTGCCGGGGTAGGTGCGTCAGATGACCCCCGGTGGCACCTCAGGTGCTCCGGGGGTCGTCGTCGTCACCGGGGTCGGCCGCTATCTGGGTGCCCACGTGGCGGCCCGACTCGCCGCCGACCCGCGGATCGAGCGGGTCATCGGCGTGGACGCACCGGACTCGGGCACCGAGTTCACCGACCTGCTCGACCGGGTCGAACGGATCCGCGTCGACAACGATGCGCTCGGTGGGCTCCTCGCCGACCTGGACGTCGACGCGGTGGTGCACCTCGCACTGGTCAGCTCTCCCGACCCGCAGCACGGTGGCCGGTCGGCCATGAAGGACCAGAACGTCATCGGCACCATGCACCTGCTGGCCGCGTGCCAACGGGCACCCCGGCTGCGCAAGATCGTGGTCCGCTCGTCCACCGCCGCGTACGGGGTGTCGTTCCGGGACCCGGCGGTCTTCACCGAGGAGACCGAGCCACGCGAGGTCCCGCGCGGCGGGTTCGGCCGCGACATCCTCGACCTTGAAGGCTACGTCCGTGGTTTCCGGCGCCGTCGGTCCGACGTCACCGCGACGGTGCTGCGCTTCGCGCCGTTCATCGGCTCGACCGCCGACACCACGTTGACCCGCTACTTCGCGCAGCCCTTCGTGCCGACCGTCTTCGGCCGTGACCCCCGTCTGCAGTTCCTGCACTTCGACGACGCGTTGGAGGTGCTGCACCGGTCGATCGTGGAAGATCACCCGGGCACGTACAACGTCGCCGGCCCAGGGGTGTTGTCGCTGTCCCAGGCGATCCGGCGAGCCGGACGGGTGGCCGTGCCGGTGTTGGAACCGGGCCTCTCCGGTGCCGCCGCGCTGGCCCGCACCATGGGCTTCGGCCGTTACGGCCTGGACCAGGTCGACCTCTTCGTGCACGGCCGGGTGGTCGACACCAGCCGGCTTGAGCAGGAGTACGGCTTCACGCCCCGCTCCACCGCCAAGGCGTTCGAGGATTTCATCCGCGCCCACCAGGGCGGGGTCGTGGTCACCCGGGGTCAGTTGGCCGTTGCCGAGCAACTCGTCCTGGACGGCATCCGGCAGGTCCGCTCCGCGGTTCAGGAGCGGCCATGAGCGCGAGGAGTCAGCCGGTTGTACGAGCCGCGCAGTCGCGAACCGAGGTGGCGTCATGACCGGGCCGGCAGAGGGGCGTGACCCGCAGGGGGTCGGGCGCTTCGACGTACCCCAGCAGTCGCCAGCAACGGACGCGGACCCGGCGCGGCGCAACGGTCATCGGCCGGCGGCGCAGGTCGCCCCGACACCGACGCCCACGCCGGCCGACGAGGTCGACACCGCGGCCACCGACGAGCCCGTCGGCGCGGACGCGGCGCCCGGTCGTCGCATCCACGCCGGGTGGCACACCGCCGGCCGTGGCGGACCGGCCTGGGGACCACTGGGACCGCAAGGTCGCCAACGGCCTGGCGTTCCTGCGTCGACGGCTCGCCGGCGACTACGAGGTCGACGAGTTCGGCTTCGACCCGGAGTTGACCGACGCGGTCTTCCACCCGCTGCTGAGGCTGCTCTACCGGGACTGGTTCCGCACCGAGGTCAGTGGGGTGGAGCACGTGCCGGTCGACGGGCCCGCACTGGTGGTCGGCAACCACTCGGGCACGGTGGCGCTGGACGCGTTGATCCTCTCGGCTGCGCTGCACGACAAGCACCCTGCCCACCGCTACCTACGGCTGCTCGGCGCCGACCTGGTCTTCCGGATGCCGGTGGTGTCCGAGCTCGCCCGCAAGACCGGCGGCACTGTGGCCTGCAACCCGGACGCCGAGCGGCTGCTCGGTGGGGGAGACCTGGTCGGTGTGTTCCCGGAGGGCTTCAAGGGGATCGGCAAGCTCTACGCCGACCGGTACAAGCTGCAACGGTTCGGGCGGGGCGGTTTCGTCTCGGCGGCGCTGCGCACGGGCACCCCGATCGTGCCGGTCGCCATCGTCGGTGGCGAGGAGATCTACCCGATGCTCGCCGACATCAAGCCCCTGGCCCGGCTGCTCAAGCTGCCCTACTTCCCGGTCACGCCGACCTTCCCGTGGCTCGGTCCGCTGGGCATGGTGCCGCTGCCCAGCAAGTGGCTGATCGAGTTCTGCCCGCCCATCCCGACGGCCCACCTGACCGACTCGGCGGACGACCCGCTGGTGGTGTTCAACCTCGCCGACCAGGTGCGGGAGACCATCCAGCAGACCCTGCACACGTTGCTGGAGCGACGGCCCGACCCGTTCGGCCCCTGAGTCAGTCGGCGCGGCGACGGCGCTGCAACGCCAGGCCGGCGGTGACCGCGCCGGCGACCAGACCGGCCGCCGCGGTCGACGGCACGGCGATCTTGACCGCGCGCCGGCCGGTGCGGAAGTCCCGTACCTCCCAGCCGTGCTGGCGGGCCTGCCGCAGCAGGCTGCCGTCCGGGTTGACGGCCACCGCCCTGCCCACCGCACGGAGCAGCGGCAGGTCGTTGGCCGAGTCGCTGTAGGCCGCGCAGCGGGTCAGGTCGAGCCCTTCCACAGCGGCGAGCTGGGTGACCGCCTCGGCCTTCGCCGGCCCGTGCATCAGGTCACCCACCAACCGCCCGGTGTACGCCCCGTCGGCGATCTCGGCCACCGTGCCGATGGCACCGGTCAGGCCGAGCCGTGCGGCGATCACCCGGCCGATCTCCACCGGGGCCGCGCTGACCAGCCACACCCGCTGGCCGGCGCCCAGGTGACCTCGGGCGAGCTGGTGGGTGCCGGCCCAGATCCGGGGAGCCATCATCTCGTCGAAGATCTCCTCGGCGAGGTGCTCCACCTCGTCGACCCGCCAGCCCTGGACGAAGGCCAGCGCGGCCTCCTTGGCCAGCGACATGTCACCGGCGTGCTCCCGGGCCAGCAGCCGGAACCGGAGCTGCTGCCAGGCGAACCGGGCCAGGTCGGAGGTGGTGACGTAGTTGCGGGAGGCGAGCCCACGGGCGAACCAGTAGATCGAGGCGCCCTGCATCATGGTGTTGTCCACGTCGAAGAACGCCGCGGCCGTCGAATCCGGTGCGGTGGCCGGGGCCAGGTCGGTCTCCGCCCAGCCCGCAGTGTGCCCCTCGGCGTCGGTGCTGACCGTCACCTTACGGCTGCGCGCCACGCGACTCCCTTCCTCACCGGCACGACGGATGCCTCCCAGCGAAGGGTAGCCGCCGGATACGGTCGACCGGCCGAGCACAGAACGAACTGTGGCGCGGCCGGTCGGACCTGCGGTATAGGGGGTGCGGGTCAGCGCGCCCCGGGGCAGGCGCTCGGGTTAGGGCCGAGGGTGTCGCTGGCGGTCGGGGCCGGGAGGCCGCAGGCGATTGCCGCACGCAGTGCATCCGAACGTTCCCGGATGGTGTCCAGGAGGACCAGCGACCGCTGGGTCCGGGCCCGGTCGGCGCGGGTGCCCCCGTCGAGCAGGCCACTCACCGCCCGGCGTTGCCCCGAGACGAAGGTGTTGAGTGTGTCCAGGCTGCCCGGCTCGGCCCGCTGCACGGCGGCGGCGGTCAGCAGGCGTACGCCCTGCCGGGTGTCGGCGTCCATGTCGTCGAGGACCGCGCTGTAGCCGATCCGGTCGCCGCGCAGCTTGGCGGCCTCACCGACCCGGGTCCGGGCGAAGTCCAGGAAGAGCTGGCCGCGGCTGATGTCCGAGCTGGCCAGGGCGAGTTGCGCGCGTTCGGTCGAGCGCTTCATGCCGTAGAGCGCGTCGCCGGGCACGGCGTTCTCGCTGGCGGCGGAGATGCCGGAGACCGCGATGGCGCCGGCCGCGATGCCGATCAGGATCGCGCCCCGGGCTCGGGCCCGCCGAGCGGTGACAGCCGGAAGCAGCCGCCCGCGGGTCGTCGTCGTGGTGGTTGGTTCGCTGGCCGCCGGTGCGGTGCCCAGTCCTTCGCGTTCGGCGGTCGCGAGCAGCATTGCCCGCAGGCCGGTACGGAAGTCCGGGTTCACCTCGACAGCCGGAGGGTCGACGGTGAGCTGCTGACCCACCGCGACGAGCGGCGCGAGTTGACCGTCCACCCGGGATCGCACGTGGTGTCGTCGAGCGCCGTTGGCCTCGTCGAGAAGCTGCGCGAAGCGCTCGGCGCGCCGGCGGGAGAAGAGGATGTTGTCCACCGCAGGCACCTCCCTCTCGCTGGTCACGGCCGGTCGGCCGCGGTCGTTGCCAGCGACCGGGCGGCAGTGTGACACCACGGAGGTGAGGTGCCGCCGGCGTGCCGGTCGGACCTCGGTGTCCCGGGCCTGCCAGGACATCCACCGGTCGCACCCGGAGAAACGCGGCGGACCGGGCACGGGTTACGGGCCTGGCGGGCCGGAAATTACAGAAAGTGATCGTCGTCACCGGGCGGGACCGACTCTGACCTGCAAGGACGTTGATCGGCGTCCATCGGCCCCGCCGAAACAATCTACGGCTGGAAGCCGTCGGGAAGGAGGCGGGCCAGGGCGCGAACCGCCCGGTACTGGAGGGCTTTGATGGCGCCCTCGTTCTTGCCCATCGCACGGGCCGTCTCGGCGACCGAGAAGCCCTGGAGGAAGCGGAGCACGATGCACTCCTGCTGCTCCGGGTTGAGCTGTTTCACGGCGGTGAGCAGCGCGACGTTGGTGATGTGCTCCACCACCGCGGCCTCCGGGCTGCCCTCCGGGCCCCGGTCCTCCCGGTCGGCGTCGAGCACGTCGCCGGTGGTGACCTCCAGCCGGTAGCGGCCCGACTTGAAGTGGTCCGCGACCAGGTTGCGGGCGATCGTCACCAGCCAGGCGCCGAGGTCGCGGCCCTGCCAGGTGAAGCTGCCGATCCGCTTGAGCGCGCGCAGGAAGGTGTCCGAGGTGAGGTCCTCGGCGAGTTGCCGGTTGCCGACCCGGAAGTAGACGAACCGGAACACGGTGTCCACGTACCGGTCGTAGATCAGACCGAACGCCTCGGACTCGCCGGCCTGGGCCCGCTCGATCAGCGTCCAGACCTCGGTGGCCGGGTCGGACGGGTCCGGGCGGCTCGGGAAGCCGGTCGGGGTGGTGGCGGTGGTGGCCGGCACTGCCGGGATCACCGCTGTCTCACCCGCCGCCGGGTCGGTGGTCACCGCTGGTGTGTCGCTGACCCGTCGACCCTGCGCTGGCAACGGCCGGGGCGGTACGGCGACGCGACCCCCGGGCGGTCCACCGTTTCCGCCCGGCACCGCGGGCCGTGGCGTCGGTTCGTTGTGGTGTGGCCGGCTGCGTGTCCGATGCGCCGCGCCGTCGCCCCGCACGGCGGTGCCGTTTGACTCGTCCAGCGGGGAACGGGCCATCGGCCGCTCGTTGACGTGGGAGCGGGCCGGCTGACCGGTCAGGCCGAGCGGGCGTTCCGCGTAACCGAAGGTGGTCACCGGGCTGCCCCCGTCCCGTTGGCCACCGGACGGGCCGGTCTGTAGGTCATCGGGACGGGCCGACCGGGATCCCGGTCGGGCAGGACGGTCATGGGAGTTGCCGGCGGGCGGCAATTCCCCTGGAGGTGCTGGTCCAATGCGCTCACAGGCACGGGGGCCTCCTCGGGCTGAGGGGTGTCGACTCACGGCAAATGGGGTGAGCCGACCCGAGTGATGATAGGGCCAACGTCACCCGCGCGTGGCAAGTCCGTTACACAAGGCGGAAGTATTTCCCCCTCCGCCGCACCGATGGCGGACCGGTTGTCCGTCGTGTGCGTTTGACTTTGCGTCGGCGCGGTGTTCCAGGATGGATCACCTGGTCGGGGGCTGATTGCCCGTTCAGCTGGGCCGGCGCGCCGGGTGGCGCGCCCGCCTGCCGAGGCGTCTGTGGACGGTGCCGCCCGTCCCATCGACAGGACCTGGCCGGCCCGCCGACGGCACACAGGTGAGTCCCGCTCATGGGACTTTCGCAGTGCGGCGCCGGTGGAGCCCGCGGCCGCGGCGCGCTTCGCCGTAGGTCACCGGTCATCAGGTGCTCACCGGGCACCCCGGGGTGCCCGAGTCGGCGGTACGGGGTGTGCCGCACCCGAGGACCGGCGAGACTGTGCGGGCGTACGTGGTGCCGGCGCCCTGCCGCCGTGCTCGGCAAGGTAAAAAGGTCCATCCGGCCGGCGACGCCAGCCGACCCACCCGCACCCGCCGACACCCGCACGGAGGTAACCGATGGCCACTGACGCCCGGCTCGCCCTGATCACCCGACCCGGCTGCCACCTGTGCGACGACGCCAAGGCCGCGCTCGACCGGGTGGTGGCGGTCACCGGCGACAAGTGGGTCGAGTGGGACGTCACCGGCGACGAGGGGCTGGAGCGGGAGTACGGGGACCGGCTGCCCGTGGTGATGCTCGACGGCAAGGAGCACGGCTACTGGCGGGTCGAGGAGGACCGGCTGCTGCGGGACCTGACCACCCCGCAGCTCTGAGCGGTGCCTAAGGTGCTCTGATGACCCCTGCGCGCCCCCACCTCGTGTGGGACTGGAACGGGACCCTGCTCAACGACCTCAGCCTGGTGGTGTCCGCCACCAACGTCGTGTTCGCGAGCCTGGGCGGGCCGACGGTCACCCTTGACGAGCACCGGGTGCGGTTCCGCCGACCGATCGCCGAGTACTACGCCGAGGTGCTCGGCCAGGCCGTCGACGACGACGAGTTCGGCCGACTGGACCGGATCTTCCACGACGCGTACCGCACCGGGTTGACCACCTGTGAGCTGGCCGCCGACGCGCGCACCGCGATGGCCGCCTGGCCGGGCGGCCAGAGCCTGCTCTCCATGTGGTTCCACGAGGAGCTGGTGCCGACCGTGCACACGTACGGGCTGACCGGCCACTTCGCCCGGGTCGACGGGCTGCGGGCCACGGTCGGCGGCGGCCGTAAGGCCGAGTCGCTCCAGCTGCACCTCACCGAGCTGGGCGTGGACGGCGCCTCGGTGGTGCTGATCGGTGACTCCATCGACGACGCGGACGCGGCCCTCGCGGTGGGCGGCCGTGCGGTGCTCTACACCGGCGGGTTCACCGACCCGGCACGGCTGCGTGACTCCGGTCACCCGGTGGCCGACACGCTCACCGACGCGGTGACCCTGGCCCGGGAGATCAGTTCCGCAGGTAGGTGAGGACGGCCAGCACCCGCCGGTGCTGTTCGGTGTCGGGCGGCAGGGTGAGCTTTGTGAAGATGTTGCGCACGTGCTTCTCCACCGCGCCGTCGCTGACCACCAGGGAACGGGCGATGGCGGTGTTCGAGCGGCCCTCAGCCATCAGGGCGAGCACCTCGCGTTCGCGGGGGGTCAGCTCGCTCAGCGGGTCGTCGCGGCGGCGCCGGGCGAAGAGCTGACCGACCACCTCCGGGTCGAGCACCGTGCCGCCGGCCGCCACCCTGCGCAGCGCGTCCAGGAACTCGTCGATCGCGGCCACCCGGTCCTTGAGCAGGTAGCCGATCCCGCCGCCGGCACCGCCGGTGGTGGCGAGCAGATCATCGGCGTACGAGACCTCGACGTACTGGGAGAGCACCAGGATCGGGGTACGCGGCACCAACCGGCGTGCCTCCACCGCTGCCCGCAGCCCCTCGTCGGTGTGCGACGGCGGCATCCGGACGTCGACTATCGACACGTCCGGGCGGTGCTCCACCACCGCCTCGACCAGCGCGTCGCCGTCGCCGACGGCGGCCACCACCTGGTGGCCGCTCTCGGTGAGCAGCCGGACCAGCCCCTCCCGGAGCAGGACGGCGTCGTCCGCGATCACGATGCGCATGGCTGTGTTGTCTACCACGTCCGGCCCGTGGTGGGGGCGCGGCGCGGGACTGATCACAGCATCTCCTTCGTTCGCGACTGCGGGGCTCGCAAACCCGGCTCACTCCTCGCGCTCACAGGGGAAGCTCAGCGCGGATCTCGGTGGGGCCGCCGGCCGGGCTGACCACCACCAGTTCACCGCCGGCGGCCCGGACCCGGTCGGCGATGCCAGCCAGCCCGTGCCCCTTGGCCAGGTGTGCGCCGCCCTGACCGTCGTCGCCCACCCGCACCTGGAGGTGGGCGCCCTGCCGGGCGACGGCCACCACGGCCTCGGTGGCCCGGGCGTGCTTGGCGACGTTGGTCAGCGCCTCGGACACCACGAAGTACGCGGTGTTCTCCACCGCCGGGTCGAGCCGCCCGCCCGGCGTGCCGAGCTGCGGATCCACCTGGAGCTCGATCGGGATCAGCCCACGCGCGGCGATCGCGGCCAGGGCGCTGGGCAGGCCCCGGTCGACCAGGATCGGCGGGGCGATGCCCCGGGACAGCGCCCGCAGCTCGGCCAGCGTGTCCCGGGTCTGGGTGACCGCCTCGTCGATGGTCCGGCCGGCCGCCTCCGGGTCGGACGCGAGCTGCATCCGGGCCCGGCTGAGGTCCATCGCCAGGCGCACCAGGCGCTGCTGGGGGCCGTCGTGGATGTCGCGTTCCAACCGGCGCAGCGCGGACGCCTCGGCGGATACGGCGGCCCGTTTCTGCTCCTCCAGCACTGTGATCCGGTCGCGCATCTCGGCCACCCCGGTCAGCATGGCCTTGGCGAAGCTGGCCTGGAGAAGCGCGCAACCCCGGATCACGATCGGCAGGGTGATCAGGAAGAACACCCCGATCGCGGTGTTCAGGCCGATTCGGGCGGTGGTCGAGTCGCCCAGGCCGAGCAGTTGGGCCAGGTCCTTGTCACCCTCGCCGTCGGCTCGGGGAAGGGCCCAGTCGTAGGCCCAGTACAGCGAGCCGGCGATCGCTCCGGCCCACCAGACCAGGGCCACCACGAAGGTGCCGGCCGCCGCGATCAGCCGCAGGATGCCGTGCGCCAGGTCGAGCCAGGACTGGGCGTCCCGCATCGGCACGAAGATCCGCCGCCAGGCGTTCGCGCCCGCCTCGGGGAGCCGGTAGTGCGGCCGGATCCGGGGCTGCCGGAGCACCGCGGGCAGCCGCAGCCGCTCGATGTCGGCGAGCCCACGGGCGGCGTACAGGGTGCCGCTGAGGATCGGCAGGCCGACCACCGTCACCACCAGGCCGATGCCGACCGCGGTGCCGACGATGAGGACCACGAAGCTGGCCACCGCCAGGGGCAGGCCGAGCAGCACGTACCCGGAGTCGACGAAGAGTTGGCGGGGGATGCTCGGTGCCAGCGTCGGTTGGTCGCTGGTGGCGGCAACGGCGGTCATGCCCAAAAGGCTAGGCATTCGGGCTTCGGGTCCCCATCCCGAAGCCCTGCCTCTCCCCCGTAGTGCTGCCCCTACCACCTGGGGGGACGGTCCCTGTGAGGCTCGGCGCGGGATTGGTCAGAGAAGTCGGGATTGAGCAATAATCGCCCGGGTGGCGTGAGCGGAGGCCCGTCGGATCGATCTTGCGGAATGGAGGTGCTGGTGAGGTTGCGTGGCGCAGCGGCAAGATCGCGATTTGTGCACGTCTTCACAAGCGCCTACTCTGTGACTCCGACGCGCCCTGCTAGCACAGCCGGCAATCTCGGTCGCCAGCGGGAGTCCATAAGCGGCCGACCAGCGGAGTTGGCCGAGGATCGCACCGCACGGAGTCTCATGAGTCAGCACCGTCACCCAGGCGCGCCCGGCCGCGCCGGTGCCGTACCGGCGCTACCGGATCTGCCCGAGGCGACCGTCGCTCGGCTCCCGGAGTACCTGCGCGCGCTGCACAACCTCGCCGACACCGGGCACGAGACTGTCTCCAGCGAGGGCCTCTCCGCCGCCGCCGGTGTCAACTCCGCCAAGCTCCGCAAGGACCTCTCCCACCTCGGCTCGTACGGCACCCGGGGCGTCGGCTACGACGTCGCGCTGCTGATCGAGCAGATCGAGTTTGTGCTCGGGCTCACTCAACGCCGGGCGGTCGCCCTGGTCGGCGTGGGTAATCTCGGTCACGCCCTGGCGGGCTACGACGGCTTCGCCAGCCGGGGTTTCCGGATCGCCGCACTGCTCGACGCCGATCCCTCCCGGGTCGGTGAGGAGATCAACGGCCTGGTTGTCCGGCATGTCGACGACCTGCCGACGGTCGCTGCGGAGGAATCCCTGGCGATCGGCGTGATCGCCACCCCGGCCGCAGCCGCCCAGCAGGTCGCCGACCAACTGGTCGCCGTCGGCGTGACGAGCATCCTCAACTTCGCACCGTGCGTACTCTCGGTTCCGGAGGGGGTCGACCTACGCAAGGTCGACCTCGCTATCGAGCTGCAGATTCTGTCCTTCCACGAGCACCGCAAGGCATCGCTGACCGCGCTGCCCGCCACCGGCGGGTCCGCTCTCACCGCCCTGCCGGGCGGGTTCGCGGCCACCGACACCCAGGAGGCGATCGGCACGTGAAACTGCTCGTCGTCGGCGCGTCCTATCGGACCGCCCCGGTCGCCACGCTGGAGCAGCTGGCTGTGCCCCCCGCCGACCTGACCCGCACCCTGGACCGCCTGATCGCCCAGCCGTACGTGGCCGAGGCGGTGATCGTCTCCACCTGCAACCGGGTGGAGGTCTACGCCGCCGTGTCCGGTTTCCACGGCGGGCTCGGCGACGTCTGCGCCGTCCTGGCCGAGCAGGCCGGCAGCCCGCCGGCGGCGCTCGCCAGCCACCTGTACGTGCACTACGACACCGCCGCCGTCGACCACGTCTTCCGGGTCGCCACCGGCCTGGACTCGATGGTCGTCGGTGAGGCGCAGATCCTCGGGCAGCTGCGCGACGCATACCACTGGGCCACCGGCGCCGACTCGGCCGGCCGGCTGCTGCACGAGCTGATGCAGCAGGCGTTGCGGGTCGGCAAGCGGGCCCACGCCGAGACCGGCATCGACCGGGCCGGCCAGAGCGTCGTCACCGCCGCGCTGGAGCTCGCCGCCGGGCACCTCGACGGCGACCTCGCCGGCCACCCGGCCCTGGTGGTCGGTGCCGGCGCGATGGGCTCGCTCGGGGTGGCCACGCTGTCCCGGCTGGGCGCCGGGCCCCTCACCGTCAGCAACCGGGGCGCCGACCGGGCCGTCCGGCTCGCCGAGTCGTACGGGGCGAGTGCGGCGCCGATGACCGAGCTGGCCAACACCCTCTCCACAGTGGACATCGTAGTGGCCGCCACCGCGTCCACCGAACCGGTCCTCACCCGTCCGGTGGTCAGCGCGGCGCTGGCCGAGCGGGACCCGGCCCGGGGCCCGCTGGTCCTGCTCGACCTGGCCGTCCCGCGCGACGTCGAGGATGGTGTCGCCGAGCTGCCCGGCGTCGAGGTGATCGACATCGACCGGATGGCGGCGCTGCTCGCCGACGGTCCGGCGGCTGCCGACGCCGCCGCCGTCGAACGGATCGTGCTGGCCGAGGTGGAGGGCTTCCTCACCTGGCTGCGCGGCGCCGACGTGGCACCCACCGTGGCCGCGCTGCGCGGCCGGGCCGACGACGTGGTCACCGCCGAGCTGCGCCGGCTCGCCCAGCGCCGCCCCGACCTCGGCGACGACCTGCGGGCCGAGGTGGCCCGCACCGTGCACCGGGTGGTGCAGCGACTGCTACACCAGCCCACCGTCAAGGTGCGCCAGTTGGCCGCGGAGCCCGGCGGCGACCAGTACGCGGCCCTGCTGCGTGAGCTGTTCGATCTCGAGGTCCCGCAGACCTCTCCGGTGGACACCGTCCCGGACGTGCTGACCCCCGACCTCGGCGCGGCACTGCTCGGCACCGACCCGGTGTCCGGAGCCGACGCCGCCGAGCCGACCCCGCCCACCGGAGGTGCGCGATGACCGCCCCCCTGCGCCTCGGCACCCGGGGCAGCGCCCTGGCGATGGCACAGTCCAGCCAGATCGCCGAGGCGTTGACCGCCGCCACCGGCCGCCCGGTCGAACTGGTGGAGGTGATCACCGCTGGCGACCGCTCCAACGCGCCGGTGCACCGGCTCGGCGTCGGGGTGTTCGTCTCCGCGCTGCGCGACGCGCTGACCGCCGGGACGATCGACTTCGCGGTGCACTCCTACAAGGATCTGCCCACGGCCGCCGCCGCCGGGCTGCACATCGCGGCGGTGCCGGCCCGACAGGACCCGCGCGACGCGCTGATCGCCCAGGGCGGGCGGACGCTCGCCGAGCTGCCGCCCGGTGCCACAGTGGGCACCGGCGCGCTGCGCCGCATCGCCCAGCTGCACGCCCTCGGGCTGCAACTGGAGGTCACCCCGATCCGCGGCAACATCGACACCCGCCTGGCGCGGGTGCTCGGCCCCGAGGCCGACCTCGACGCGGTCGTGCTGGCTCGGGCCGGGCTGGCCCGGATCGGTCGGACCGACACGATCACCGAGACCCTCGACCCGATGCTCATGCTGCCCGCACCCGCCCAGGGTGCGCTGGCGGTCGAGTGCCGGGTCGATGACCAGGACCTGGTCGGGCTGCTCGCGCTGCTCGACCACGCACCGTCGCGCGCCGCGGTCACCGCGGAACGCGCGTTGCTGGCGACACTGGAGGCCGGGTGCAGTGCACCCGTCGCCGCCTACGCCGAACTCGCCGAAGGTGACGACGGCGATGAGATCTACCTGCGCGGGGCGGTGATCAGTCCGGACGGCACTCGTGACCTCCGGCTGTCCCGCACCGGAACGCCCGCCGACGCGGCGGAGATCGGTAAGGCACTCGCCGCCGAACTCCTCGACCTCGGCGCCGACTCGATCCTCGGCCACGAAGGACACACCGGCCCGGGGACCCAGCAATTTGGGAGCACAGAATGACCCGCACCCGTAAGCCCGTCGGCCGTATCGCGTTCGTCGGGGCTGGCCCCGGTGACCCAGGTCTGCTGACCCGTCGGGCACACGACGCCCTGGTCGACGCCGACCAGGTGATCTACGACCGGGGAGTCCCGGAGTCGTTGCTCGCCGTCGTTCGTGCCGATGCCAGGGACGATGCCGAGTTCACGCCGGCCGAGGGCGCGCCCGGGGACGTGGCGAAGGTGCTGATCTCCGCGGCCCGTTCCGGGTTGAACGCGGTGCACCTCGTCGCCGGCGACCCGTTCGGCCACGACTCGGTGGTCAAGGAGGTGCAGGCCGTCGCCCGCACCGCCGCTCACTTCGAGGTGGTGCCCGGCGTCGGCCAGGCCGAGGGTGTGGCCACCTACGCCGGTGTGCCGCTGCCGGGTGTGCGGACGGCTGCCGACGTCGAGGACGTCAGCGCACTGGACTTCGAGGCGCTGGCCACGGCCGTCGGCCGGGGTTCGCTCGCGCTCGCCGTGGACGCCGGTGACCTCGCCGCCGTCCGGGACGGGTTGCTCGCCGCCGGGGTCGACGGCACCACCGGCGTCGGCGTGACCGGCGACGGCACCGGCGAGACCCAGTACACGACCACGTCGACAGTGGACAGCTTCGTGGCCGCCGCGCTCGGCTTCACCGGCCGGGTGGTCCTCACCGTCGGTGTCGGGGTGGGTCAGCGCGACAAGCTGAGCTGGTGGGAGAACCGCCCGCTGTACGGCTGGAAGGTGCTCGTACCCCGCACCAAGGAGCAGGCCGGCGTGATGAGCGCCCGACTGCGCGCGTACGGGGCGATCCCGTGTGAGGTGCCGACCATCGCGGTCGAGCCGCCGCGTACCCCGGCGCAGATGGAGCGTGCGGTCAAGGGCCTGGTCGACGGCCGGTACGCCTGGGTGATCTTCACCTCGGTGAACGCGGTCCGCGCGGTCTGGGAGAAGTTCGCCGAGCACGGTCTGGACGCCCGGCACTTCGGTGGCGTCAAGATCGCCTGCATCGGTGAGGCGACGGCGGACGCGGTCCGCGCGTTCGGCATCC
Organism: Micromonospora sp. MGP-C2; assembly: GCF_057766525.1. Classification (NCBI taxonomy): domain Bacteria; kingdom Bacillati; phylum Actinomycetota; class Actinomycetes; order Micromonosporales; family Micromonosporaceae; genus Micromonospora; species Micromonospora sp. MGP-C2. Next base: position 3,640,870 of record NZ_JBYMEN010000002.1, on the reverse strand, counting down.
AGCCGGAGCTGATCCCCACCGGGGAGCAGTCCTCCGAGGGGCTGCTGGCCGAGTTCTCCCCGCACGACGAGATCCTCGACCCGGTGGGCCGGGTGCTGCTGCCGCGCGCCGACATCGCCACCGAGACGCTCGCCGCCGGGCTCACCGAGCGCGGCTGGGAGGTCGACGACGTGACCGCGTACCGGACGGTGCGCGCCGCGCCGCCGCCCGCCGAGATCCGGGACGCCATCAAGTCGGGCGGGTTCGACGCGGTGCTCTTCACCTCGTCCTCCACCGTGCGCAACCTGGTCGGCATCGCCGGGAAGCCGCACGCCCGGACCGTTGTTGCCGTCATTGGGCCCAAGACGGCGGAGACCGCGACGGAGTTCGGCCTGCGGGTCGACGTCCAGCCGCCACACGCCTCGGTGCCCGACCTGGTGGAGGCGCTCGCCGCCTACGCCGTCGAGCTGCGCGAGAAGCTGGCCGCCATGCCGGCCAAGCAGCGCCGCGGCTCGAAGGTGCAGGGCCCGACCGCTCTGCGCTTCCGGTAGTCGTTCGAGGAGGCCCTTCCATGTCGTACCCCGAGATCCGGCCCCGCCGGCTGCGCCGCACCCCGGCGGTCCGCCGGCTGGTGTCGGAGACCCGAGTCGACCCGGCCGAGCTGGTCGTGCCGATGTTCGTCAAGGAAGGGCTGCCCGAGCCGCGGGCCATCGGGTCGCTCCCGGGGGTGCTCCAGCACTCCCGGGACTCGCTGCGCAAGGCGGCGGCCGAGGCGGTCCAGGCCGGCGTCGGCGGGATCATGCTCTTCGGTGTGCCGGAACGGCGGGACCCGACCGGCTCCGGCGGCATCGACCCGAACGGCATCCTCAACGTCGCCATCCGCGACGTGGTGGCCGAGGTGGGTGACGACACGGTGGTGATGAGCGACCTGTGCCTGGACGAGTTCACCTCGCACGGGCACTGCGGCCTGCTCACCCCCGACGGCGAGGTGGACAACGACTCCACCCTGGCCGCGTACGCCGAGATGGCGGTGGCCCAGGCCGCCGCCGGGGCCGGCATGGTCGGGCCGTCCGGGATGATGGACGGCCAGGTCGGCGTGGTGCGTCGGGCGCTCGACGCCGCCGGGCACCAGGATGTCGCCGTGCTGGCGTACGCCGTGAAGTACGCCTCCGCCTTCTACGGCCCGTTCCGCGAGGCGGTGGAGTCGGCGCTGGAGGGCGACCGACGCACCTACCAGCAGGACCCGGCCAACCTGCGCGAGTCGCTGCGTGAGGTGGCGCTGGACGTCGCCGAGGGCGCCGACCTGGTGATGGTCAAGCCGGCGCTGCCCTACCTCGACGTGGTGTCGGCGGTGCGGGCCGCGGTGGACGTCCCGGTCGCCGCCTACCAGGTCTCCGGTGAGTACGCGATGGTCGAGGCTGCTGCCGCGAACGGCTGGATCGACCGGGAGCGCGTGATGTTGGAGACGCTCACCTCGATCAAGCGGGCCGGCGCGCAGGTCATCCTCACCTACTGGGCGGTCGAGGCCGCCGGGCTGCTGCGCCAGCGCTACTGACCCCAGGTTCAACTCTGACTGCGCTGTCTTCCTAGCGTGTGGGGGCGGGCGCGGCACCGGCTTGCGCACGGCCGGCGCGTCCTGACCGCGTGTCCCGCCGGCGGGCGGCGCGGTTGAGCTTCTCGGCCATACCGGCTCGTGGATCGACCGGCCTGTGGATCGACCGGCCTGCGGCCTGCGGTCCTGCCGGCAACAACGGCTAGCGGAGCGTAACCATCTGACGAGCCGCCACCACCACCTCCCCTCCCGCCTTTGCTCTGCACCCACGACGGCGACGCTCACCCTCCGCTCTCGGTGCATATTGAGCTGCAGAGCAAAGGGGGCGGGCGGGGGGTGGTGTGTCTGCTGGCGAGGATGGGGATTCCCCTGGTCAGCCCGGTGGCGTGTCTGGGCCTGGTCTGGCTGCTCGACGGAGCAGCGTAAAGCCCCGTAACGCGCTGTAGTGGCGGTGCAATTGGTGCCGCGAGCACGGAAAGTGATCCGCCGGGCCGTGGACGATGTCCACAGGTCAGCTGGTTATCCACAGGCACGGTAAGCGGGATTGCGGCCGGCTCCACCAGGCGAGACGGTGACGGCATGAGTGATTCGTCAGCCTCAGCCGAGCCGGTCCTGCTCAGCGAGCCTTCCGACGCGCCCTGGCCTGCCGCCGGTATCGTCCGGGCGGTCCGCCGTCGCGCCGACCTGAGCCAGCGCGAACTGGCCCGGTGGGCGGGTGTGCACCATGCCACCATCGGCCGGATCGAGGCCGGCCGCATGGTGCCGAGCATCGTCCTGCTCCGGCGCATCATCGGTGTGCTCGGCTGCCGGCTGGCCGTGGTGGACGAGTTCGGGCGGGTGCTCAAACCGATGCAGGACTGGCAGGACACGTACAACGGCGCGGAGCGTCGCTACCCGTCGCACCTCGACACCATTCTCGACCCTGAGCCGGGCGAATGGTGGGCGGACATCTACGGGCTGGCCCGCCCGCCCGAGACGTTCTACCGCAACCGGGCAGTTCGGGACGCGATGCGGCGCCGAAGCCAGTGGGAGGTGCGTGTGGCTCAACACCGGCACCTGCCCCGACCGCCGTGGCCCCCGCGCGGGGTGGTCTCACCCTGACACCAGCAAGGCCCGCCGATCCGGAACGGATCTGCGGGCCCCGCCGGGAAAACGTGACGTCAGTCGTCGTTGGTGATCGTGCCGACGGCGAGCGGGTCGGCCAGCCGGAGACCAGGGACCCCGGCCACCAGCAGTGTCAGCTTCTCGTCCGCCTCTCGCTTACGGTCACCGCGCACCGACACCGGGAACGCCACCGACGTCTGGCCGGCCGCCAACACCTTGCAACCGGCGTACGGGTCGAAGTCCGCACCACCCTGCGCCGTGAGGCCGACCGTCGTGGCGCAGAGCAGCACCGGCTGGGACAGCGGCCGGGACACCGTGGCGGTGAAGGTGAGCTGCCTGGTGCCCTGGTTGCCCTCGACCACCGCCGTGTCGGCGACGGTCAACGACGCCCGGGACCGGAACCGGGCCACCTGCGGGTCGTGGTCGCTGGAACCCCGCGACCCGTCGCCGGTGAACTCCGCCGGCCAGTCGGCGTTGATGTGCGCGGCCCGCACCTGCACCAGGTCGCCGTAGAGCGCGTCGTTGACGAACAGGTGGTCGAGCGTCTGCGCCTGCCCCTCGAAGCTGTACGAGTATGCCGACGCCGGCACGTCTGCCACCAGGTTGTCCCACAGGTTGTGCAGGCCCGCCTCGTAGAGCGGTGCGAGCTGGTCCGAGGGAGTGGGCTGGTTGCCGGTCGCGATGGGATCGTCCGGGCGGGGGAAGACGTTCAGGTCCCCTCCGTAGACCACCCGGGCGGCCTGGTCGGCCGCCTCGATCGCGGTGACGATCGCCGCGCCGTAGCGCGCCTGCTCCCGCCGCTGTCCGACCCGGCTGTCCGGGCCCGAGGAGTAGTGGTTGCTGAGCGCGTACAGGGTGAACCGCTCCGTCGAGCCGGGTGCGGCGGCCACTGTGAACTTGCCCAACTGGGGAGCGCGGGTGAAGACGTTGCTGCCGTCCCGACCGGTCGACGTGTCCACGTCCGACGGCAGCACCGCGTTGAGGGCCTTCGGGTTCTGCACGTCCGCGTTGGCCGGCAACCCCGCAGAGCGGTACTGGACGGTCGGTGCCGAACCCAGCAGCGGGTCGTCCGCCGTCGCGGCCGCCAGCGACAACCGGTCCGTGCGGTACAGGAAGGCGGCGGTGATCCCGCGGGCGTCCGCGCCGGTCCGGTCATAGGCAGCGGCGTACGCCGGCCCACCGGCTGCCGCCACCGTGAGCGCCAACTCCTGGATGCTGTCCGGAGCGCCGTCCGCGTTGTCGGTGTCGCCGCAGCTCAACGTGGTGCCGGAGACCGTGCAGATGTCCTGGTCCTCGGCCTCCTGAACCAGGATCAGGTCCGGTGCGTGCAGATCCTTGACGATCTGGTCGGCGAGAGCAGCGAGCTGCTGCCGGTAGTCCGCCTCACTGCTCGGCACGTAGTCGAACGGCGGGTTGACGCCCGGGCAGCCGGCATTGCCGGTGAAGTCACAGCCGTCGAACGGGTCGTCCCGGTAGTCGTACAGGTTCTCCACGTTGTAGGTGGCGACGGCCACCTCGTGCGACCGGTCGGCCGGCTTGGGCGGGTTGTTCTTCGACGGGTCGGCCCCGGCGTCGAACTCCGCCCGCTCGACCTGGACGCCGTACTTCTCGAACGAGTAGTAGACCCCGCCCACCGCGTCCGCGCGCAGCGTGTCGAAGGTGTGCGCCGGCGGGAGCAGCGCGGCGCTGTCCCCGGCGGTGGCCTTCACACCCATGCTGCCGAGCAGCGTCCGCTGGCCGTTGCCGTCGTCGAAACGGCGGGTCGGGTCGTTGTCCAGCGGGTGCGAATCACGGAAGACCCGCCGGGTGTACGGGTCGGCGCGGTCCAGCAGTGGATCGTCCCGGTCCACCACCCACAGCTCGGCGTCGGCAGTGGACGAGAAGACGTCCCGTCCGCTCACCGCGCCGCTGCCCGCGCGTACCCGCATCCGGGCGCCCTCGTGCCGCTCCCAGAAACGCTGCGCATCGGTCACCTCGGCCGGTGGCACCGCGTCGGTGACCTCGACCGCCGTGTCCACGGCCAGCCCGCCAGCGATCCGGCGGACCAGTGAGGCGCCGGAGAGCTGGGTGAAGCCGAAGTATTCCGACACCCGGGCCCGCAGCACGACCTCGTCGCCGACCGTCGGGACATAACCGCCCACCAGTGAGGTGAACGTGCCCATGAACACGAAGATGCCGTCCGAACTGGTCGGGTCTCCGTCGGTGTCGCCCGTGCGGCTTTGGAGGAAGAAGCCGTGCTGCTCCGCCCCTGCCGAGGTCCGCGCCAGGGTCAACTGGGTGATCACGCCGCGGACGTCGTACATCGTGCTGCTCGTGCCGTTGCCGCTCGCCGGTGCGAGCGGCGACCGGTCGGCCGGACCGGACTCGGCGTCGGTGGTCGGACCCTGCACCTCGCCGACGGTCAGCTCCCGGGTCACCTGCACGACCAGCGCGCAGCTGGCGGTGCCACCGTCCGCGTCGGTCGCGGTCAGGGTGACGGTGTACGCCCCGGCGGTCAGGTCGGCGCTGGTGCCGACCGTCGCGCGGGCGGTGCCGCCCAACCCCTCCGCGGGGGTGAACGCGGTGCGGGTGATCGAGCCGCTCGTCGGGGTCGGGCTGACCCCCGTCACCGCCAGATCGACGACCGTGTCATCGGGGTCGGTGGCGGTGACCTCGCGCGTCGCGGCCGTGCCCGCCGCGGTGACCAACGGCCCCCCACAGGTCAGCGTGGCCGGCACGTCGACCGGGCCCCCGCCGTCGACTGTGTGCGCGCCGAGCCCGTCGAAGGTGTCGACCGGGAAGCCCGCCCACTGCGCGGCCGGGTCGAACGCGTCCGACGGGTCCGTGTCGCCGGCGGCCACGGTCGGCAGCCGGCGCAGGGTGTTGTCGGCGGTGCTGGTCGTGCCGGCCCCCCACTCGGTGCCCGGGTCGACCCCGACCTGACCGATCGAGTCGAGCACTGTGGTGCCCCGGCGCAGCACGATCGCGTCGTCACCGTTGAACAGGCTCGCCCCGCTGGTCTGGTCGGCCTGGGCGAGGATGGCGGCCCCGGCGGAGGCGCTCGCGAACACGAACGCGTCACCAGCGGCCACGCTCCCGGTCAGCGCGATCGTGGTGGCCGTGGTGGAGCCGTTGAAGTAGAGCTGCAACTGGTAGCCGCCGGCCGTCAGGTCCACGGCGGCGCCGGTGCCGTTGAACAGCTCGATCGCCTTGTTGTTCGACGAGCCTTCGACGTACTCCGAGATGAACAGGTCGGTGGGCGCGGCGCTGGCCGCGGTGGGTGCGACGCCGAGCGCCGTGATGGTCACGGCGGCGGTGGCGGTCGCGAGCGCGGCGATTGAGCGGCGCGGGCGCATAGGGCCTCCACGATGGGTGGATGGGGGTCGAACGCACGTTAAGGCGCGCGGCTGTCCGCCGTCCATCCCCAAGTGGACAGTTTCGTGAATTCCCTCAGCGGGGTGGGTCGAGGCGGTGCACCAGCTCAGCGACGTCCACGCTGTATTCGCACCAGTCCCGGTCGGACCGGTAACCCAACTCCGCGTTGACCTTCAACATCGCCTCGTTGGCCTGCGCGTTCCAGGTCTGCACCTCGATCAGCTCCGGCTCGGCGGAGCGCAGCTCCAACAGCATCCGAGCCTTGATCGCCCGGTCGATGCCGTAGCCCCGGTGGTCCTGCGCGACGATCGTGTCGTACTGGTCGGCACGGGTCGGGTGCTGCGCCGGGACCACCACCTCGGTCAGGCCGGCCACCTCGCCGCTCTGCTCGTGCCGGGCGAGCACGATGTACGGCTTCATGCCCCGCCGGTGCAGGGTGTCGAGGCTGTCGCGCAGCCGCTCCGGATCGTAGGAGCTGGGGCGCAGCTCACCGTCGTCGACGTCGCGCACCTCGGCCTTCGCCCGCGCGTACGCCTCGATCAGGTCATCCGGTGGCCCGCCGGGGAAGAACTCGAGGTGGTAACCCGCCCCGATGCCGGTCGCCATCTCGGCCAGCTCGGCCCAGTCGACAGCGGTCAGGTCGAGCACGCTGCGGGTCTCCACGTATTCCCGGGCGAAGCCGAGCGACTCGTAGAAGGCCACCGCCGGCGTGTCGCCGACCACCTCCACCCCGATCGACTGGAAGCCCTCCTGGTAGACCCGGCGGGCGGCGCGCAACACCAGGTCACGACCGAGACCGCTGCGCCGCACGGACGGGTGCACCAGCACCTCGAGCACGCCGATGTCACCGAGGAGCAGCACGTGCACCTGGCCGAGCACCGCGCCCGGGTCGCCGGGGTCGGTCGGCTCAGCCTGGGCGATCCAGGAGATCCGCCGCTCGCCGGGCATCACCTCGGCGAGGTATTCCCGCAGCGAGGTCTCCCGCCACGGCGGGTCCTGCGGCAGATCGGCCGCCAGGACCGCGTTCAGCGTCGCCAGCAGCGAAGCGATCTCGGCGGACGACGCGGTCCTGGGGTCCCACTCGCGCACCATCACCCGTCTAGCTTGCCGCTAACAGAGGCCGGGGGGAAGTGTCCAGTTCTCCAACGTATCGAGACGATCACTTCACTAGCGGCTGGCCCGTCCGTACTGGTTCGCGGTGTCGAAGACGTCCTGGGCGTAGCGCCGCACGTCGTTGTAGGAGAGAATCGCGTTCCACCAGTCGCCCGGAATGCTCAGGTTTCGGCCACCCTTGCAGAGGTAGTTTCCCGCTGCCAGGGCGGCGTCGTCCAGGTCGTGCGGGTCCTTCTTGCCGTCGTTGTCGGCGTCCGCGCCGATCTCCTGCCAGGTGGTCGGGATGAACTGCATCGGCCCGATCGCCTTGTCGAGGACCGGGTCTCCGTCGAGCGCCCCACGATCGGTGTCGATGATCCGCATCCGGCCGTCCTTGCCGTCCAGAGGCAGCCCGATGATCTTCGGCAGCGCCATGCCGTCCGGTCCCAGCCGCGCGCCGTTGGCCGAGCCGTGCCCCGACTCGACCTTGCCGATCGCGGCCAGCGTGGTCCAGCTCAACGCGCAGCTGCGGTTGGTCTGGGCGAGCACCAGTTCGGCGTACCCGTACGCCTGCATGGCGGTCGCGGGGACACCGACCTTGGCGCCGACCTGCTGAGCCCAACCGGCCAGAGCGTCCGAGGGTCGACCCCCGACCACCGGCCCGATGGCGGGCCCGGTCGGCAGCCCACTGCCGGGGAGGCCGCCACCGGGCAGCCCACCGCTGGGCAGCGGGCCGGTCGGCACCGGCCCGGCGGGCAGCGGGCCGGTGGGGAAGCCGGACGGGGCCGCTGGCGGTACGGCCGGCGTGGCGGAGGAGTCGGCCGCGACCGGGCGTGGCGCGCGGATGGTGGCCGGCACGAGCAGCGCACCGGCCGCCGCGGTCGCGGCCACCAGCGCCAGCAGGAACACACCGGGCAGGGTGAGTCGACCGCTCGGCCGACGAGCCCAGGCGCGGGTCGCGTGGGCCGCGGAGGCCGCTGCCCGGCGTGGCTCCAGCCGTATTGCGTGCGCGAACGGCACCCGCCGCCGCCGGGCGGGACCGGACGCCGGCACGACGGGTACGCCGTCCACCATGGTCTTCGCCGGATCCGCGGTGGCCTTCGCATCGTCGGCCACGGCGTCCGCCTTCGCGTCCTCCACCGTGGCGTCCGCTGTCTTCGGGTCCGCAGTCCTCGGGTCCGCCGTCTTCGGGTCCGCGGTCTTCGGGTCCGCGACCGTGGTGGCCTCGACCTTCGCGGCCGGGTCGGGGGCGGTCGGTGCGGGTGTGGCCGCTGGTGTGGTCGGCCCAGCCCCGGACCGTCCGCTCAGCCATGGCCTGCGGGGACGGGGCACCGCGCGCACCGGATCGGGCGCGGCCCCCGAGCCCTCCAGTGGGCCGTCCAACGGCGCGGCCGGTCGTAACGGTTGCACACGCGTGTCGTCCTCACCGTCCACCACCCTTCGAGTATCACCCATGCCCCGCCGAATGCCAGATCCACGTACCCTGGGTGCCATGCCCCGGTACGAGTTCCGCTGCCGCGCCTGCGGAGACACCTTCGAGGTCAACCGTTCGATGGCTGCGGCCGGTGAGCCGGCCACCTGCCCACAGGGACACGCCGACACGGTCAAGCTGCTTTCCGCCGTCGCGGTCACCGGCCGGGGTGGTTCCGCCGGTGGTGCTCCGGCACCCGCCGGTGGTGGCTGCTGCGGTGGCGCCTGCGGCTGCTGATCGGGGCAGTTCTCCGCCGCCTGGTGGACAGTCCTTGCCGGGAGCGGGTCCGAGTGGCACCTTGAGGCGGCACCTGCCCGGCCGTTCTCACGATGCGTGATCGCTCGGATTCAGGCAGCATGAATCCGACGTCACGGGCGGAGGTTCCACGCATGTCGCCACGGATCCAGCTCCCGAGCGGTTGGGTGACTTTCGTGTTCACCGATATCGAGGGCTCGACCCGGCTGGCCCAACTGCTCGGTCCGGACTACCGACCGGTGCTCGCTGAGCATCGGCGGTTGCTGCGCCGGACGCTGGCCAGCACGGGGGGCGCGGAGCTGCTGACCGAGGGCGACTCGTTCTTCCTCGCCTTCGAGGACCCGGCCTCGGCGCTGACCGCCTGCCTGACCGCCCAACGAGCATTGTCCAACCACGACTGGCCCACAGCGGAAGCCGCACCCAGGGTGCGGATGGGCCTGCACACCGGTTACGCCGAGCCGCGCGACGGTGAGTACGCCAGCCCCGAGGTGCACCGGGCCGCCCGGGTGGCCGCCGCCGCCCACGGTGGGCAGGTGCTCTGCTCGGCGTCCACCGCCCGTCGGGCCGAGCCGTTGCCGCCCGGTGCGACCCTGCTCGACCTGGGCCTGCACCGGTTGCGCGGCTTCGACGACCGGGAGCGGCTGTTCCAACTCATCGCACCGGGCCTGGAGCGGCAGTTCCCCCGGCCCCGCACCGCCGACACGGTGCCGCACAACCTGCCGACCCAGGTGACGTCGTTCGTCGGTCGGCAGACCGAGCGCGTCGAGCTGGGCCTGTTGGTGCGACAACACCGCTTGGTCACCGTGCTGGGGGCGGGCGGCGCGGGCAAGACCCGCCTCGCTGTGGAGCTGGCCAGCGGCGTCGTCGAGGCGTACCCGGACGGGGTCTGGTTCGTCGACATCGCCGCGGTGACCGACCCGGGGCTGGTGGCGTTCGCGATCGCCGCGGTGCTCGGCCTGCGCCCCGAGCCGGGCCGGCCGATGCTGGACACCCTGGTCGAGTACGCGGCCAACCGCCGCATGCTGGTCGTACTGGACACCTGCGACACCCAACCGGCCGCCTGCGCGGAGGTGATCGCGCGGCTGCTGTCCGGTGGGAGCGGCGTGCGGGTGCTGGCCACCAGTCGGGAGTCGTTCAGCCTGCCGGGCGAGGTGGTCTGGCGGATCCCGCCGCTCTCGGTCGACCCACGGCCGGACGGCGCGGAGAGCGACGCGGTGGCGCTCCTGCTGGACCGGACGGCGGCGGCACGCGGCGGTCGGCAGCCGGATCCGGCCGAGTCGGCGGATCTGCGTCGGGTGGTGCAGCGGCTCGACGGGTTGCCGCTCGCCATCGAGTTGGCCGCAGCCCGACTGCGGGTGCTCTCCGTCGGCCAGCTCGCCGAGCGACTGGACGACGTGCTCGGCACCTTGGACGCCGGCCGGGACGACCCGGAGCCGCCGCCGGTGGAGCGGGGCTGGTCCGGCAACCAGCAGGACACCGTGGACCTGGTCGCGGCGGCGGCCGGCGCGACACCGCCAAGCCCGGCGACCAGGGCGGTGCATCGCTCGGCCACCGAGCGGCACCTGACCATGCAGGCCACCGTCACCTGGTCGTACCGGACGCTGGGGCCCCGGGCCGCCCGCCTGCTGCGCTGGCTGGCGGTCTTCGCCGGGCCGGTTGACCTCGGCACGGTGGAGTGGCTGCTGGGCGACGACCCGCTGGACCCGCTGTCGGTGCTGGTGGACAAATCGATGGTGCTGGCCGAGCCGCGTGCGGCGGGCAGCACCTACCGGATGCTCGACCCCATCCGGGCGTACGCGGCGCGGCGGTTGGCCGAGGCGGGTGAGGAGCAGGCCGCCCGGAACCGGCACGTGGCCTGGTCGGCGCATGCGCTGAGCCAGGCACACCTGGGCCAGGACGGCCGGCCCGTCACGTTGTCGTTGTACGCCCTGGACCCGTTGGCCGGGGAGTTGCGCGCCGCGCTGCGATGGTGCGCCACCGGTGGCAGTGCCCGTGCCGGTCTGGGTCTGGCTGGTGGCCTGGACCAGTGGTGGCTGGAGCGGGGCCTGGCCCGGGAGGGGCGGCTGTGGTTGTTCCGGCTGTACGGGCGGATCGCCGAAACGGGCGAGCGGATCCCGGAGGCGGAGCTGGCGGCGGCGTACCACATGCACTCGCTGCACGCCGGCGCCGACGGCGAGTTCGCGGAGGAGCTGCGCTACTCCCAGCGCGCGGAGGCAGCAGCCCGTCAGGCCGGTGACGCCGGGTTGCTGGCCCGGGTGCTCGCCGGCAGGGCCGCGCCGCTGGTGGACATGGGGCAGTTCGTCGAGGCCGAGCGGGTGTGCCGGGAGGTCATCGACTGGGCGCACGGGCAGGACGTGGTCGGCGAAGCGCTGTTCGCGGTGTTCAGCCTGGCCGAGCTGCTGTGGCGGCGGGGCGCCCTGGAGGAGGCGGCCGACCTGCTCGGGGCGGTCCGCCCGGTGGAGGCGGCCCGGCCTGTGGAGCGGGGTCGGCGTTCGGTGGACATGCTGCTCGGGATGGTCGCGCTGGCCCGGGGCGACATCGTCGCCGCACACGAGCACCTGCTGGTGGCGCTGCGTTCCCGGATGGGTCACGGCTACCACGGCCGGGCGTGCGACACGTTGAACGCGGTCGCGGTGCGCTGCGCCATCGGCGGGGACCGGTTGACCGCGGCTCGCCTGTTCGGGGCGGCGCAGGCCACCCGGGCGAGCATGCGGGCGACCCCGGGCATCTACGGCGGTTACTGGGCGGAGCAGCAGGCGCAGCTGCGTACGGTGCTGGGCGACGCGGCCTTCGACGACGCGTACGGCGAGGGTGCCGAGTTGGGGCTGGACGAGGCGGCGGCGCTGGCCCTCGACGTGGAACACCCGGACCTGGCGGCCGACTCGACCCGCTTCAGCACCGGCCTGTCCCAGCCAACCCCCCGTCGACCCGCCGACCCGGACCGCCACCCGGCAACCCGAACCGAACGCGCCTAACCAACCCGACCCCACCCACTGCGGCCCACCCTCACCCGCCGTCGTTGACCATGAAGTTATTGCTGCGACACGCCGGGCGGACGGGCAATAACTTCATGATCAACGGGCGAAGGGGGTGGGGTGGGGTTGGGGTTAGGCGCGGGCGGCGGCTGCGGCTTCGGCCTTGGCCTTCATTTTTGCGGCGCGGTCGATGTCGGCCTGCTGTACGGCCGCCACGGAACCGAAGACGCTGACCGCCTGGTAGTAGGTCCAGGCGAGGCTGTAGCAGGCGGGTCGGACGACTGCGTTGTACGTGGTGCAGACGCGCTTCAGGTCCTCGTAGAAGGCGCTGTCCAGTCGGGACTTGTTGGCGGGGAACTGGCCGACCGCCTTGTAGTTGCGGTAGCCGAAGTCGTGCCGGTAGCAGCCCAGGTTGAAGGTGAACCCGAGCGGGTTGTCCGGGCTGGACGAGCAGTAGTCGGTGGACCAGTTGAAGTTGTACTCGGCCCAGGGGGCCCGGTTGACCCGGGCGCTGTTCCAGGCGTTGTAGCTGGACGCGCTGGTCTGCGTCCAACTGGACAGCACGGACAGCTTCTCTGCGGGAGTGACGGCGGCGGCGGGGGAGGCGATGGCGAGGGTGGCGAGCAGCGCGAGCGCGCCGGAGGCGAACAGGGTGGCGAGACGTCGGGGCACGGGTTACCTCCGCGGGGGTGGGCGGGTGGGACGGAAGTTACCGGCGGGTCACCGGATGTCGATCAGTTTCGATCAACTGATCAACTGCTCGGTATGTGCCTCGCCAACTATTGGTGACATGCGTTCAAACAGACGAATGCCCCGGGCGCGCGAGGCGCCCGGGGCATTCGGGAGAACGGGTCAGCGCAGGACGAATGCCGGCGGGCTGGCCGGGCTCTCGTTGGCCGACCGGTCCAGCGCGGTCACCTGGTAGGTGTAGCGCTTACCGGGCACGGCCGAGGTGTCCACCCAGGACTGTGCGCCTCCGGGCGTGGCCCGGACGGTGTCGACCAGGTGCGCGGCGTCCGCCGTGGCACACCGGCCGGGCACTGTGGTGCCGTCGAAACGGTAGATCGCGTACGAGGTGGCGGTGCCGAACGGCCCGGCGCCGTCCGCCGGCTGGCGCCAGGTCAGCCGTACTCCGCCGTCGGCCTGTCGGGCCGCCTTGGTGACCACCGGGAAGAGCAGTGGCTTGGCCGGCAGGTGCGTCATGGCCGGCACCAGCGCGGGCCGGGAGTAGTGCTCGGCCGCGTAGATGTCGGTGGCGCCGAGGCGGTTGGCCCGCACCTGGACGGCGGAGAAGTGCACGTTGCCCTGCACCTCCGGGTACGACCGGTTGAGCGTCAGGTGGTCGGACAGCTCGCGCGGGTTCTGCCAGAACGGCCCGTACGCGGGGTCGCCGCTCTTGTAGTCGGCCTGCCCGATGTAGAGCTGCACCCGGGTGCCGCGCACCGTTTCGGCCCACCACGGCACGAGTCGCGCGTAGTCGGCGGCCGGGTACTGGCCGATGTACCAGTAGAGCTGCGGCACCACGTAGTCGATCCACTCCTGCTTGACCCACTTGCGGGTGTCGGCGGAGATGATGTCGTACGACTGGCTGCCGGTGGTGTCCGAGCCGAGCGGGTCGGCGGTCTGGTTGCGCCAGATGCCGAACGGGCTGACCCCGAACTTCACCCACGGCTTCGCCGCCTTGATCTTGCCGTTCATCTCCTGGATCAGCAGGTTGATGTTGTCCCGCCGCCAGTCCGCCCGGTCGGTGAAGCCCCGGTTGTGTGCGGCGAAGGCGGCGTCGTCGGGCACCTGGTAGCTGCCGCTGGGGTAGGGGTAGAAGTAGTCGTCGAAGTGCACGCCGTCGACGTCGTACCGGCTGACCGCGTCCATCATCGCGGTCTGCACGAACTCACGTACCTCGGGAACTCCGGGGTTGTAGTAGAGCCGGCTGCCGGCCACGCCGGCCGGCGGGTAGGCGAAGGTCCAGTCGGGGTGCTGCCGGGCCGGGTGGCCGGGGGCGAGCAGGTTGAGGTCCGCGCCGGCGCCGCCGGGGGCCGGCATGGAGACGCGGTACGGGTTGAACCACGCGTGGAATTCCAGGTTGCGCTTGTGCGACTCGTCGACCAGGAACGCGAGCGGGTCCCAGCCCGGGTCCTGCCCACGGGTGCCGGTCAGGTATTCCGACCAGGGCTCGTACGGCGACGGCCAGAGCGCGTCGGCGGTCGGCCGGACCTGCACCACGACGGCGTTGTGGTTCAGCCGCTCGGCGAGGTCGAGCAGTTCCCGATATTCGGCCTGCTGGGCGGCGACCCGGTCCGGGCTGGTCTGGGACGCCTTGCTGGGCCAGTCGATGTTGACCACCGACGAGATCCACATGGCCCGGAACTGCCGCTTCGGTGTGGCGGGGTCGGTGGTGCAACTGGTGCTGGAGGTGCTGGTGGCGCTGGCTGTGTCGGGCGCCGCGTTCGCGGGGGCGGCGGCGACGAGGCTGCCGAGCAGGGTGGTGATCAGCCCGGCGGCTGCGAGGCGAGTTGGCTTCATGCGGTGTGTCCCTCCGTTGGGGCTCCCGTGTGATGAGCGCGGCACCCTCGGCAAGATTCGCCGACGGCTATCTACCGCTGGTAGGAAATTTTCACAGTCGGGCCGTTACCGCAAGGGCTCGTGGTTGACCATTCCCGTCGCTGGGTAGCAACGCCGGTCACCGGCCGCCACGGGGGTGGTCGCACGGTGGTGGGAGGGGTGAGCGCATGTCCGTGCTGCGCACAAAACCGATCAAGGACGTGATAGCTCAAGGTGAGGCGGACGGCAGCGACGGCCAGCTGGGGCTGAAGAGGCGGCTCGGTGCGATCGACCTCACCGGCTTCGGCATCGGCATCGTGATCGGCACCGGCATCTTCACCCTCACCGGAATCGAGGCCCGCGACAGCGCCGGCCCGGGCGTGGTGATCTCCTTCGCCATAGCCGGCGTGGTCGCCCTGCTGGCCGCGCTCTGCTACGCCGAGCTGGCCTCCAGCGTGCCGACCGCCGGCAGCGCCTACACCTACGCGTACGCCACCATGGGCGAGATCGTCGCCTGGATCATCGGCTGGGACCTGCTGCTGGAGTTCGCGCTCGGCGCCGCCGTGGTGGCCCGAGGCTGGTCCGGCTACCTGGCCGAACTGCTCGACCTGCCGACCCGCTGGTTCGGCGAGGAGGGCAGCACTGTCAACATCGGCGCCATCGCCATCGTGCTGATCCTCGGCATCGTCGCGATCGTCGGAATCCGGGAGTCCGCCCGGATCACCAACCTGCTGGTGCTGGTCAAGGTGGCCATCTGCGTCTTCGTGGTGGTCGCCGGCCTGTTCTTCGTCAAGGCCGCCAACCTCACCCCGTTCATCCCACCGGCCGAGCCCGCCGGCAGCGGCGACGACGGCATCAAGCAGCCGGTCACGCAGGCGCTCTTCGGGCTGGAGCCGTCGGTCTTCGGCTTCGTGGGGGTGCTCAGCGCCGCCGCGGTGGTCTTCTTCGCGTACACCGGCTTCGAGGCCGTGGCCAACCTGGGTGAGGAGACCCGGAAGCCCAAGCGGGACCTCACCCTGGGTCTGCTCGGCACGCTGCTGATCTCCACAGTGCTCTACATCGGTGTCTCGCTGGTGGTGGTCGGGAT
Source organism: Micromonospora sp. MGP-C2 (assembly GCF_057766525.1). NCBI lineage: Bacteria > Bacillati > Actinomycetota > Actinomycetes > Micromonosporales > Micromonosporaceae > Micromonospora > Micromonospora sp. MGP-C2. Next base: position 3,625,460 of record NZ_JBYMEN010000002.1, on the reverse strand, counting down.
GGTGCCCTACACCGAGATCGACCGGGGTGCCCCCATCGCGTCGGCGTTCGAGTCGGTCGGCGCGGGCTGGGCGGCGGTGCTGGTCTCCATCGCTGCGGTCGCCGGCCTGACCAGCGTCATCCTCGTCGACCTGGTGGCGATGGGCCGGATCGGGTTCGCCATCGCCCGGGACGGGCTGATCCCGCCCTCGATCGCGAAGGTGCATCCGCGCTGGGGCACCCCGTACCGGATCTCCGCGATCATGACGGTGGCGGTCGCGTTGCTGGCCGGTTTCCTGCCGCTGTCCGCGTTGGCCGACCTGGTCAGCATCGGCGCGCTCTGCGCGTTCGTGCTCGTGTCGGTCGCGGTGCCGATCTTGCGTCGCAAGCGCCCCGACCTGGAGCGGCCGTTCCGGGTGCCGTTCTCCCCGGTGCTGCCGATCGTCTCCGCGTTGGCCTGCTTCTACCTGATGCTCAACCTGTCGGTGGAGACCTGGCTGCGGTTCCTGGCCTGGATGCTGCTCGGCGCGGTCATCTACTTCGGCTACGGCCACCGCCGCAACCGGCTGGCCCAGCACGAGCCGGCGGTTGCCCCGGGCCCGCGCGAGCCGACCGCCTGACCGACACGTGCGGAAGGGCCCCAGCTTCGGGACCCTTCCGCACGGCCAGCTCAGGGGCGGGGCTGCGGCGTGGCCGTCGGGCCCTTGACGACCGGCTTGCCGTCGGCCCAGGTCACCTCGTCGAGCCACACCTGCCGCCCCGGGTCGGTGCTGCCCTCCTGGCCCGGCGGCCAGGCGTGGTACAGCAGCCAGGTTCGCCCGTCCTTGACCACCATCGACCCGTGGCCGGGGCCCGAGGCCGCCTCGTTGCTCTTCAGGATCGGGTTCTCGCCTGCCTTCACGCACGGGCCGGTCGGGCCCTCGCAGACCGCGTAGCCCTCGGCGTACTCCGCCCGGTCGTACGCGTTGGCGGCGAAGAAGAGCAGCAGCCGACCGTCCTGGCGGTGGAAGAACGGCCCCTCGATCAGGGTGCCCTCCCACGGCTCGGTCTGCTTCAGCAGCTTCGTCGGCTCACCGACCAGGGTCAGGCCGTCGTCGGCGAGGCGCTGCGACCAGAGCCAGGTGTCCACCCCGATCGCGTTGCCGTCGTTCTTCCACAGCAGCCACAGTCTGCCGTCGGTGTCCCGGTACGGGCTGGCGTCGATCGCACCGCCCAGGTCGGCCTGGCAGATCAGCGGGCCGGCCGCGTCGTCGGAGTACGGTCCCTGCGGCGCGCTGGCCACCGCCCGCCCGACGCACTGCCGCCCGGACTCCCGGCCGGCGACCGTGTAGTAGAGCAGGAACACCTCCGGTGCGAGCTGGATCGCCTCGGGCGCCCAGGTCTTGCCGGCGTCCGCCCAGTCCGGCAGCGTCGGCAGGGCATCCCCGGCCTCGGTCCAGTCGACCAGGTCGGTCGAGGTGAGCACCGGGACGTTGCGGCCGCCGGAGTTCGTGTGGAACAGGTACCAGGTGTCGCCCACCTGGATCGCCTGCGGGTCCGGGGCGTCGGTCTTCACGACCGGGTTGGTGAACACGCTGGAGTCGCTCCCGCTGCTCGTGGTGGGGGTGGGTTCGGTGCCGTCGGAGCAGCCCGCGACGAGCAACGCGGCGGCGAGAACGATCGCCGCCGCGCCACGTCGCCGGGCGGTCGTACGCCTCATCCCTTCAGACCGCTGCGGGAGACACCCTGGATGATGTGCCGCTGGGCCAGCACGAAGAGGATCAGTACCGGCAGGCTGGCCAGCACCGCGCCCGCCATGATCACCGGGTAGTCGGTGACGTACGAGCCCTGGAGCAGGCCCAGGCCCGGCGGCAGGGTGAGATTCTCCGGGCTGAACAGCACGAAGATCGGCCAGAGGAAGTCGTTCCAGTTGGTGAGGAACGACAGCACGGCCAGGGTGGCCAGCGCCGGCCTGGACAGCGGCAGCACCACCTTGTAGAAGATCTGCCACTGGTTGGCGCCGTCCAGCGTGGCGGCCTCCTCCAGCTCGTTCGGCAGGGAGAGGAAGAACTGCCGCAGGAAGAACACCCCGAACGCGCTGGCCGCGCCGGGCACCACGACCACGGCGAGGGTGTCGATCCAGTTCAGCTGGTCGACGATCAGGAAGTTCGGGATGATCAGCGAGGTCGGCGGGATGAACAGCGTCCCGACGATCAGTGCGAAGGTCACCCCACGACCCCGGAACTTCAGCCGGGCCAGGGAGTACGCGGCCATCGAGGCGGTCACCAGCACCAACGCCGAGTGCAGCGTGGCGGCCACCATGCTGTTGAGGAACCAGCGCAGCACCGGGTTCGCCGAGTTGTTGAGGATCTGCTCGTAGCCGTAACCGGCGAGCGGGTTCGGCAGCCAGCTCGGTGGGATCTGCTGGGCGGCCGTGTAGGTCTTCAGTGAGGTGATGACCATCCACACCAGCGGGACCAGGAAGATCAGGGCCAGTGCGACCAGGGTGGCGTAGAGCCCGACCCGGCGCAGCCCCGGTGCGGAGCCGTCGGTGGTCGGCGTGGGCGTCGTCATGGCGGTCCCCTCAGTCTTCCTTGTAGCGGAAGAGGCGGAAGTTGGCGATGCTCACGACCGCCAGCAGCAGGGCGAACACGATGCTCATCGCGGCGGCCCGACCGGCGTTGTTGTTGCGCAGGCCCTCCTCGACGATGAACCACACCACAGTGCGGGTCTCCGTGCCGGGCGTCCCCTGGGTGATCAGGAACGACTGGCCGAACATGTTCGCCGAGGCGAGCACTGTCGTCGTGATCACGAAGAGCAGCACCGGCCGTAGCCCGGGCAGTGTGACGTTGCGGAACCGCTGCCACGCGTTCGCGCCGTCCATCCGGGCCGCCTCGTACAGCTCCGGCGAGATGTCCTGGAGGCCGGCCAGGTAGATCACCGCGTTGAAGCCGGAGGTCCACCAGACGGTCACCCCGACCAGCGAGATCCACGCCCACGGCATGTTGGTCACCCAGGGGGTGTCCGACGGCAACCCGACCACGCCGAGGAGCCGGTTGACCAGGCCCAGGTTGGCGTCGAGCAGGAACCGCCAGAGCAGGCCGATCACCGCGACACCCAGCACGTACGGAGCGAAGTAGATCGCCCGGAAGAACGTCCGGCCCGGGAAGGACCGGTTGAGCAGCAGTGCCAACCCCAGCGGTACGACCACCAGCAGCGGCACCGACAGCACAGTGAAGATCGCGGTGGCCCGGATGCTCTGCCACCAGTCGCCGTAGACGGCGGAGTCGCTGGAGAAGAGCTGTTTGTAGTTGTCCAACCCGACGAACGGCCGGTTGGGCAGCTGGAAGTCCCACTGGTGCACGCTCAGCCAGAGGCCGAGGACGATCGGCAGCAGGCCGAACACCCCGAACAGGACCAGGTAGGGGGCGAGGAACAGATATGGCGTCGCCCGTCCGGTCCGACCCGCCGAGGCGGCCCGGCGGGCTGCCCTGGCCGCCGGGGGCGGCGCGTCACCGCGCGCCGCCCCGACCTCGATCACGTCCGCCACGGGGTATCAGCTCCCGTACTTCTTGCGGTTGTCCTCGAGCTGCTTGTTGGCCTTCGCCACACCGTCGTCCAGCGCCTGCTTGGGCGACTTCTTGCCCAGCGCGGCCTCGTTGAAGGAGTTGTAGAAGGTGGTCATGACCTCGCCGAGGCCCGGGGCCGCCGGCGGGAACGCCGCGTACTCCAGCTCGGGGGCGAGCGACGAGATCTCCGGCAGCGCCTTGAACTCGGCGCCCTCGCGGACGGCCTTACGGGCCGGGATCTGGCCGCCCTTCGCCCAGTCCAGCGAGTGCTCGCTGAGCCAGTTGATGAAGACCTTGGCGCCGGAGACCTTGTTGGCGTCGTTGGCCCGCTGCTTCACGATGGTGAAGTTGTGCGAGTTGGCCCAGGCCGCCGGCTTGCTGCCGATCTGGGGGAGCGGGGCGACGCCCCACTGCACCTCGGGGCTCTTCTTCAGATCGTTGATCTGCCAGATGCCGTTCCAGGTGAAGGCGTTCTTGCCGCTCTTGAACGACAGGTAGTCGGCGTCCTGACCGACGTTGGCCGGAGAGAAGCCCTGCTTGATCATGTCGACCAGCCAGGTGCACGCCTCGACCGCCGGGTCCGAGTTGAAGGTGGCCTTGGCGACCTCGGCGTCGAACAGGGTGGCGCCCCACTGGTTGAGCAGCGAGTAGAAGGTCATGCCGCCGGTGAACTGGAACGGGCTGACCCAGAAGCCCTGGATGCCGGCCTTCTTCAGCTCGGTCAGCGCGGCGACGTAGTCGTCCTTCGTCGTCGGCGGCTTGTTCGGGTCCAGGCCGGCCTTCTGCATGACGGACTTGTTGTAGTAGAAGCCCAGCGGGTGCATGTCCAGCGGGATGCCGTACCGCTTGTTGTTGTAGAGCCCGCCCTTCCACACGGTGGGGGCGAAGTCGCCCTCGGCGAGCTCCAGGTTCTTGGCGACGTCGTCCAGTTCGGTGATCACGCCGCGGGCGGCGAAGGTGGCGAGCTGGTCCATGTGCATGACCGCGATGTCCGGGCCGTTGCCGCTGGAGGCCGCGCCGGGGAGCTTGTTGTAGTAGTCCTCCCACTGGTACGTGGCCACCGACACGGCGATGTTCTTGTGCTCGGTGTTGAACTGGTTGACCAGCGTCTTGAAGATCTCGCCGTCACCGCCGGTGAAGCCGTTCCACAGCTTCAGGTCCACCTTGGGGCCGGTGTACTCCTTGCCCCCGTTGCCCGCGGCCGGGCCGGAGGCGCTGTCGTCGCCGCCACCGCAGCCCGCGAGGGTCAGCGAGGCCGCGGCGCCGAGTCCGAGACCGAGGCCGAGCAGGCGACGCCGGCTCATGTCGTTCTGGATCATGCTTTATCTCTCCTTGTGGGGGACGGATGAATTGTGCCTGCTCAGAACCGGTGTGACACCTACGCGTTGGCCGGGCCGAAGCGGAGCACGCTCCAGGACACGGCGGGCAGGCGCACTGTGCACCGGCCGCCGTCGGGGGTGGGGGTGGGAAGGTCCCGAGGCGTCACCCGGTCGGGGTCGGCCTCGGTGTTCGTCGCCGACGGGTCAGACCCGGCAGCGATGCTCTGGAAGGACAGGCCGGACATACCCGGCAGCCCGCGCAGATCGATCTCCAGCGGGAGATCGGTGGAGCCCCGGTTGACCGCGAAGACGGTCAACTCACCGGTCTCCTCGTCGTGCACGGCGACGGTGTCGAGCACCGGCACGTCCCCGTACTTCTTCGTGTCGTAGCGCGGCGACACCGGGTCGGTGCGCAGCACGGTGCCCCGGGCGTACCGGGCGGTCAGCGCGAACGGGTGGAAGATGCTCTGCCGCCAGGCCGGGCCGCCGTTGCGGGTGCGGATCGGCGCGATCACGTTGGCGAGCTGGGCCTGCGCGGCCACCCCGACCCGGTCCGCGTGGCGCAGCAGGGTGATCAGCAGGTCGCCGACGACCACCGCGTCGACCGCTGTGAAGTCGTCCTCGATCAGCGCCGGAGCCTCGACCCAGCCGCGCCGGTCCAGGTCGGCCTGGAGGCGGGACTCGTACCAGACGTTCCACTCGTCGAAGGAGATCTTCAGCTTGCGCTTGTGCCGCTGCTTGGCGGCCACGTGGTCGGCGGTCGCGACGACCTCGGTGATGAAGTTGTCCATGTCGACGGCCGAGGCCAGGATGCTGGCCTGGTCGCCGTCGGACGGGTCGTAGTAGGTGTGCGCCGAGATGTAGTCGACGTGCTCGTAGGTGTGCTCCAGCACCGTCGCCTCCCAGGAGGCGAAGGTGGGCATCCGCCGGTTGGAGCTGCCGCAGGCGATCAGGCTGATCGACGGGTCGATCATCTTCATCGCGCGGGCGGCCTCGGCGGCGACGCGGCCGTACTCGTCGGCGGTCTTGTGGCCGACCTGCCACGGGCCGTCCATCTCGTTGCCCAGGCACCACAGCCGCACCCCGTACGGGTCCTCGGCGCCGTGCTTGCGCCGCAGGTCGGAGAGCTCCGTGCCGCCCGGGTGGTTGGCGTACTCCAGCAGGTCCAGTGCCTCCTGGACCCCGCGCGTGCCGAGGTTGACCGCCATCATCGGTTCGACGCCGGCCTCGGCGGCCCAGGTCATGAACTCGTCCAGCCCGAACGCGTTGGTCTCGATCGTCTTCCAGGCCAGGTCGAGTCGGCGGGGCCGGTTGCCGACGGGGCCGACCCCGTCCTCCCAGCGGTAGCCGGAGACGAAGTTGCCGCCCGGATAGCGGACCACCGAGACGCCCAGCTCACGGGTCAGGTCCAGCACGTCGCGGCGCAGGCCCCGGGAGTCGGCGCTGGGGTGGCCGGGCTCGTAGATGCCGCCGTAGACGCACCGCCCCATGTGCTCGACGAATGAGCCGAAGAGGCGTCGGTCGGCCGGGCCGATGGAGAAGGCCGGGTCGATCGTCAGCTGCGCGGTCCGCAAGGGGGTGCCACCTTTCCTCGTGCCGATGCCGGGTGAGCGCGGTCACCGTTCACCCGGTGTCCATCGTTTCTACAACGTTGTAGGCAACGTTGTAAAGAGCTGATGACGAGGTATGGTGCGCTGGGTTACATCGGGGAGGTTGCGGAGTGCGACACAGGCTCAAGGACGTGGCTGAACGGGCCGGGGTGTCGGTGAAGACCGTCTCCAACGTCGTCAACGGCTACGTGCACGTTCGGCCGGACACCCGTGCCCGCGTCGAGGAGGCGATCGCCGAACTCAACTACCGGCCCAACCTCTCGGCCCGCCACCTGCGCAAGGGCCGCACCGGCGTGATCGCGCTGGCCGTTCCGGAACTGGACATCCCGTACTTCGCCGAGCTGGCCCGCTACGTGGTCAACGCTGCCGCCGCCTACGGCTGGACGGTGCTGATCGACCAGACCGGTGGTCGGCGCGAGCAGGAACGGGTGGTCGCCTCCGGCATCACCGACCACCTGATCGACGGGCTCATCTTCAGCCCGTTGGCGCTGACCGCCGAGGACCTGACCGGCCTGGACGGCACACCCATGGTGCTGCTCGGCGAGCGGGTCGAACACGGCCCCGCCGACCGAGTGGTGATCGACAACGTGACCGCGGCCCGGGAGATCACCGCTCACCTGATCCAGCTCGGCCACCGCCGGATCGCCGCCATCGGCTCCCAGCGCACCGACGAGGGCGCCAGCGCCCGGCTGCGCCTGGCCGGCTACGCCGACGCGCTGCGCGCCGCCGGGCTCGACTACGACGAAACGCTGGTGGCGCCCGCGTCGGCCTGGCACCGCGCCGACGGCGCGGCCGCCATGCAGGGCCTGCTCACCTCCGGCGTTCGCCCCGACGCCGTCTTCTGCTTCAACGACACGCTCGCCCTGGGTGCCCTACGCGCCCTGCACGAGGCGGGTCTGCGGGTGCCCGAGGACGTGGCGGTGGTCGGCTTCGACGACATCGAGGACGGCCGGTTCTCCATCCCCACCCTGAGCACCGTCGCCCCGGACAAGGAGAAGATCGCCCAACTGGCGGTCGAACTCCTCGCCAACCGCCTGGACGGCGACCGCACCGCCCCGGCGAAGGAGGTCTCCGCCCCCTACCGCCTGGAATTCCGCGAATCCACCCGGACCCCGTAAGCCGGTCACCGGGCCGGTCAGTCGAAGAAGCGGGCCAGGTGGGACTTCGGGGCGGTGTCGGCGTCCGGTGGTAGCGGAGTCAGGTCGGCGAAGATCGAGGCGCCGTCGCAGCCTGCGTGCAGGGGATACCACCGTGGGGTGCCCGGTGGGCGACCCTGGCAGATCCCCTTGAACGTCTGCACGTCCATCAGTCGGACGTGTGTCGGGTCGGCCACCGCGTTCACGTGCCCCCACCAGGGACTCATCACGTGCAGCACGCCACCCGGCCGCAGCACCCGGTGACACTCGTCCACCAGCGGCAGGAAGTCGATCAGGTGCTCCAGGATGTGCACCGCGAACAGGACGTCCACCGAGTTGTCCGCGAGTGGCAGCGAGCCGGACAGGTCCGCGACCGCGTTCACCCCCGGCGCCGGATAGATGTCCAGCCCCAGGTTGCTCGACCACTGCTTGGTCGGCCCGCAACCGAGGTCCACGACCACCGGCGCCTTCCCCCCGATGCCGACCCGGCACCAGATGCCGTAGACGCCGGCCAGCCGGCCCACCAGGTCCCGTACCAGCCGTAACTGGCTCGGCTCGGCGACGTCCCCGCTGAGATGGGCCACCCCCCGGTCGAACCGCACCTCCACGGCGAGGCCCCGCAGCCGGTCGTCGTGTCGAGCCTGGTCCGCCCATGCCTGGGCGAGGGAATCGTCGATCGCCCGCAGCCGGTCGGCCGAGGGCGGAGTCAGTGCCAAAGCGACCATTCGGGCCACCTCCCGCCGCGCGATACCCGCAATCGCGCCCGGTATGCCCCGCTCGTCCGCGTCGTCGCCTGCCCCGGCGCGGCGGGCCATGGGCGTGTCGCAGGATGCGGGGCAGGACGGCAACCGTCGTGATGCCACACAGGCATCAAGATGACTGTGTGGCATCACGCTCGAAGGAGCCACCGCCGGCACGGGCCGAGCCGGCCAGCCGGCTCGGGTCAGCCCGAAAGGGTACGGCGACCGCCGCGCATCCGTTGGCGGGGCGGCGGCTCGGCGGGCTTCGGCCGCTTGAGGTGATAGCGGTGCAGCTCGTTGTTGCCGGGCAGGGACGGGTCCTCGCTCATCGCGACCAACTCCCAGCCCTGGTCACCGGCCCGGTTCAGGTGGGCCAGGGCGGTGTCGCCGTACGGCGTCACGTCGACCATCGAGCCGTCCGGGCCGTACCAGACGAAGACGACCTCCCAGCCGAGGTCGTTGGTCGCGGCCTGGCGGCGGCGGACCAGCAGGGCGTACTCCCACTTGAGCATGGCGTCATTCTCACCCCGCGCTGGCCCGCCGGCACGGATCAATCCTCGGCGATCCGCCCGCCGTCGACGCGGAGCCGCCGGTTCGTCTCGATCGCGGCCAGCATCCGCCGGTCGTGAGTGACCAGCAGCAGCGTTCCGGGGTAGCTGGCCAGCGCCGACTCAAGCTGCTCGATGGCGGGAAGATCCAGGTGGTTGGTGGGCTCGTCGAGCACCAGCAGGTTGACCCCGCGACCCTGGAGCAGGGCCAGCGCCGCCCGGGTCCGCTCGCCGGGGGAGAGGGTGGCCGCCGGTCGCGGCACGTGCGCCGAACGCAGCCCGAACTTGGCCAACAGGGTCCGCGCGTCCGCCGGCGACATGTGGGGTACGGCCGCGTGGAACGCGTCGATCAGCGGCGCGTCGCCGAGGAACAACCCTCGGGCCTGGTCCACCTCGCCGATCACCACCCCGGGCCCGAGTGTGGCGGTGCCAGCGTCCAGCGGCAGCCGCCCCAGCAGCGCCGCCAGCAGGGTGGACTTGCCCGAGCCGTTCGCCCCGGTCACCGCCACCCTGTCCGCCCAGTCGATCTGGAGGTCGACCGGGCCGAGGGTGAACCCGCCTCGGCGTACCACAGCGCCTCGCAGCGTGGCCACGACGGCGCCGGCGCGGGGGGCGGCGGCGATCTCCATCCGCAGCTCCCATTCCTTGCGCGGCTCCTCGACCACGTCGAGCCGTTCGATCAGCCGCTCGGTCTGCTTGGCCTTGGCGGCCTGCTTCTCGCTCGACTCACTGCGGAACTTGCGGCCGATCTTGTCGTTGTCGGTGGCCTTGCGGCGGGCGTTCTTCACGCCCTTCTCCATCCACCCACGCTGGGTGCGGGCCCGCGCCTCCAGGCCGGCCTTGGTGTCGGCGTACTCCTCGAAGTCCGCGCGGGCGTGTCGGCGCGCCACCTCGCGCTCCTCCAGGTAGGCCGCGTAGCCACCGCCGTAGTGGTGCACCTGCTGCTGGGGCAGGTCCAACTCCAGAATCCGGGTCACCGTGCGGGTGAGGAACTCGCGGTCGTGGCTGACCAGCACCGTGCCGGCGCGCAGCCCCGTGACGAACTCCTCCAGGCGCTCCAACCCGGCCAGGTCCAGGTCGTTGGTCGGCTCGTCGAGCAGGAACACGTCGTAGCGGCTGAGCAGCAGCGACGCCAGCCCGGCCCGGGCCGCCTGACCGCCGGACAACCCGGTCGTCGGGTGGTCCAGGTCGACCGCGAGCCCCAGGTCGGCGCTCACCTGCTCGGCGCGCTCGTCCAGGTCCGCGCCGCCGAGGGCGAGCCAGCGCTCCAACGCGTCGGCGTACGCGTCGTCAGCACCCGCCGCCCCGGCGGTCAACGCCTCGGTCGCCGCGTCCAACGCCGCCTGCGCGGCGGTCACCCCGGTCCGCCGGGCCAGGAAGTCCCGTACTGTCTCGCCCGGCCGCCGTTCCGGCTCCTGTGGCAGGTGCCCGACGCTCGCGGAGGGCGGGCTGAGTCGTACGCTGCCGGCCTCGACCGGCAGCAACCCGGCGAGGGTACGCAGCAGCGTCGACTTGCCGGCCCCGTTCGGCCCGACCAGGCCGATCACGTCACCGGGGGCGACCACCAGGTCCAATCCGGCGAAAAGCGGGCGGTCGCCGTGCCCGGCTGCCAGGTCCTTGACGATCATCGTGGCGCTCATCAGGACGGCAGCCTATCCGGCCCCGCGCATACGAGCGGCCGGCAGCGGGCAGACTCAACGACGTGGTGACCACACTCGCGATCGACTGCGGCGGCGGAGGCATCAAGGCCTCCGTGCTCGACGAGGCGGGAACGATGCGGGCCCGGCCGTTGCGGGTGCCCACGCCGTACCCGTTGCCGCCTGAGCTCTTCGTCCGAACCCTGCTCGATCTGGGCGGGCGCCTGCCAACGGCGGACCGCCTGACCGTCGGCGTACCCGGCATGATCCGGCACGGGGTGGTGGTCGCCACGCCGCACTACGTGACCCGCAGCGGCCCCCGCAGCCGCGTCGACCCGGATCTGCTCGCCGAGTGGTCCGGCTGGGACGCGCGGGGCGCGCTGGCCGACGCGTTCGGGGTGCCGGCGCTGGTGCTCAACGACGCCGAGGTGCACGGCGCCGGGGTGGTCGCCGGCACCGGCTGCGAGCTGGTGCTGACCCTGGGCACCGGGCTGGGCAGCGCGCTCTTCGACGGCGGGGTGCTCGCACCGCACCTGGAGCTGTCACACGCGCCGGTGCGGTGGGGCACCACCTACGACACGTACGTGGGTGAGCCGGAACGCCGGCGGCTCGGCGACGCCTTCTGGTCCCGGCGGATCCGGCAGGTGGTCGACGGGCTCCGCCCGGTGTTCCGCTGGGACCGCCTCTACCTGGGCGGGGGCAACTCCCGGCTGATCCGACCCGAGCAGCTGGCCCGGATGGGCGACGACGTGGTGGTGGTGCCGAACACCGCCGGGATCGTCGGCGGTGTCCGCGCGTGGGAGCTCTCCGTCGGCCGCCGGGACGCCCGCACCTGACCTTCTCGGTGCCGCAACTGACCCGATCGCGACTGCCGGGAACAGTCGCCAAACGCCCGGTGTTGTGCCAGCGTCGGAACAGGTGACGGTGCGACCCGAGGGGGTGGGCAGATGGATCTTCTGGCGGACTACCGGCGGGCGACCATGTTCTTCGAAACCGGTGACCCGAGCGGAGCGGCCCGACTGCTGGAGCCGATCATCGACGCCGAACCCGGCAACACGGCCGTACGGCAGTTGCTGGCCCGGGCGTACTTCCAGTCGGCGCAGCTCAACCGCGCCGAGGAGCACCTGCGGGAGCTGGTCGACCGGGACCCGAGTGACCACTACTCGCACCACGTGCTCGGTCGGACGCTGGAGCGGCTGAACCGGCACAACGACGCGCTGCGGCACCTGCGGATCGCCGCGGCGATGTACGCGACCAACGACGACTACCGGATCGCGCTGGAGCGGGTGGAGACCCGGGTGGGCGGCACACGCTGAGCGTGGAACGGTGACGTGGCAGGGGCGGTCCTCCGGGGCCGCCCCTCCGTCGTTCCGGGCCCGCCGCGGGCCGGCCGGTCCTCGTGAAACGGGCCCTAGGATGGCGGACATGGGACCTGACCGGCCGGGGACTGCGGCATGAAGCTCAAGCTGGACCTGCACGAGATCTTCAACAAGGGCCAGGACATCGACCGCGCGTTGCGCGGAATCATGGACGAGGCGGTGGCGAAGAAGGCCACCCTCGTCGAGATCATCCCCGGCAAGGGGTCCGGTCAGCTCAAGAAACGCGTGCTGCGGTTCCTCGACCAGAAGGACGTCAAGCAGCTCTACCACCGCGTGGAGAAGGATTCGAAGAACTTCGGCAGGCTCTTCGTGCACTTCCGCTGGAAATAGCGCCACCCGGTATGAAACTGGCCCTGACCTGCGGCACCTTAGATCACTTCCCGTCGTTGGGGCGCATGTGGGGCACATGGCCCTGTAGTACGTCGTCGATTGCCTGCCTCGTCCGGTCCTCGTCGTCCGGCCAAAGGTGACTGTAGGTATTGAGCGTCTCGGCGGCGTTGCCGTGCCCGAGACGCGATGACACCACCTTGACCGACAGGCCGCCTCGGATCAATGCCGAGGCGTAGAAGTGCCGCAGATCGTGGAACGTCGCACCCTCGACGCCAGCCGCCTTCACCGCTGGCCGCCAGATCGACTCGTTGTACCGCGACCGGTGCAGGGGCTTCCCGTCCTTGCCACGGAACAACCACTGGCCCGGCTTGGTGTCGTCGAGGTGTGGCGCCAGCGCGTCGAGCACCACCTGGCCGACGGGCACCGTCCGGTAGCTCGGCCCGTTCTTCAGGGCGCATTCCTCGACCGTGCCGTCTGGGCCCGGCTGGACCTGCCGGTCAATCTTGATCGTGCGCGCCTCCTGGTCGACGTCCTCGGCCCGCAGCCCCAACACCTCACCCTGCCGGGGCCCTGCCCCGGCCGCTAGTACGCCGGTGGCGGCGTACGCCGGCGGCAGTGCCGCGAGGATCGCCTCGACCTGCTCGACCGTCAGCGGCACCACCTGGGTTCGCGGACGCTCGGGCAGACGCACGCCCTTCCGTCCGCTGCGAGCCGGTGGTGCCGGGTCGTGAACGATGATCCGGTCATGGAGCGCCGAGGCGAAGATGGCGCGGACGGTCGAGTAGACGACACGGACCGACCCCGGGGCGAGGGTTGCCGACAGCCCGGTCACGAACGCCTGTAGCTCGCTGGGACGGATCGCCGCGAGTGGACGTGACCCGAACACCGGGTAGACGTGCTTCTCCAGCTGCGAGCGAGTGCGCACCGCTGTGTTGTGCCGGTGAGGCTGCGCCGCCCGCCACGCCTCCGCGTACACCTGGAAGGTCTGCCTGCCGACCTTCGGGTCGACGTAGCTGCCGGTGTTCAGCTTGTGCTCGACCTCGCTGCGGAACCGGTCGGCGTCTACCTTCCGGGTGAACGACTTCTTCCGCTGCTGGCCGGCCTCGTCCCGCCAGCGGACCAGGTACGTCGTGTTGAGTTCGACCCCTGTCCCGCCGCGCTTCGTGCGCTCCCTGACGCGTTTCTCAACGCTCGCCATCGGTGCCCCGGTGCCTGTCGGCGACCCGATCGCTTACCTGCTGGTCGATCCGGAACTCACCCGCTGGCACCTCGCTGAAGTAGACCCGCGGGTCTTGCCCAAGCGTCTCTAGCGGTACGCGTCCCCGGATCCATTCTCGGGCCTCCCACGCCCCGATAGGCGGCCTCGAAGGGCTGACCGCGTATGCGCGGGCTTCGTCGTCAGTGGGCACGAGGAGGTGCACTGGCGCGACGTCAAGCACCAGCGCGAGCGCGAGCCATTCCTCAACGCTCACGGACGGGCGCCGCCCGGTCTCCATCTTCGTCACCACGATGCGCGTCCACGGCACTCCAGCGTCCGTCATGCGCTCGGCAAGCTGGTCGGCGGTCCACCCGTGGCGCTGGCGAAGAGCCCGGATGCGACTGGCGATCACTGATGTCGGGCGCGCAGGTTCTGCGGTTTGTTCCATGCGGGAACCATAGCGGACCGGCTTGACACAAGCCATACCGTCCCGCATAGTCCTCACAGGTCCTTGTTTGTGCCTGAGAGGAACGAAAGATGACCGAGCGGAAACCGCTGGCAGACCCGCGAGAGGTCGCGGCCTACCTGGGCGTGGCCGAGAAGACCCTCCGCCAGTGGCGGTACCTGAAGACCGGCCCGCGCTGGGCGAAGGTCGGCGGGCGCATCCGCTACCGGTGGGCTGACGTCGAGAAGTACCTCGACCGACAGGCGGGGGCGAAGGTCGCATGACCCAGACACACAGCCGCCCCGCGGGCAACGGGGCGGCGGCAGAGCAGGTCGGCAAGACCAGTAGCCAGTCTACGCACGCCGCCGACATTCGCCAGCCCCTCGCCGGCTGGTGTCCGCCCGGCGGTTGCAGCGCCCGTCGCTTCGCCGAGATGGAGCGCGCCATCAGGTACGCGTTCACCGCTGGCCGAGTGTTCGAGCGCAACGAGATGTGCGAGACGGAAGCCACCTGGAAGCCGTTCGCCCGCAAGACGTACGAGCAGCGGGTCGCCGAGCGCATCGCGTCCATGCCCGGCAGCAACCCGCCCCCCGGGCTCAAGTTCGACGACCCCGACTGGCCACCCGTTGCGGTCCCCGGCGGCGGCGGCGTGCGCCTCGGCCCCGGGCAGATCATCACCGAGCCGGCAGGGGTAGCAGCGTGACCGACAACCCGTACGACCCCGACGCCGAGCCGGATCTGTACGCGGCGTACGCGTCAGCGACCGGCGAGCAGCCGAAGTCCCGGGTCAAGCTGGTGCGGCTGTCGGACGTGAAGCGCGAGCACATCGACTGGCTCTGGCCCGGCTACATCGCCCGCGGGAAGCTCCACGTCATCGACGGCGACCCCGGCCTCGGGAAGAGCACCGCCACCGCCGACCTCGCCGCACGCATCACGGCCGGTAAGCCGTGGCCCGACGGTCAACCCGGATGCACCCCTGCCGGCGTCGTGCTGCTCTCCGCAGAGGACGGCCTCGGCGACACCATCCGCCCACGACTGGAAGCGGCCGGCGCCGACCTGGATCGGGTTGTCGCCCTGACCGGCATCACCAGCTGGGACGACGAGGCCGGCGAACTGTACGAGCGGATGCCGGCCCTGCCCGGCGACATCGGCCGCATCCGTGCCGCCGTCGAGCAGGTCGGGGCCGCGCTGGTCATCATCGACCCGCTCATGGCGTACCTCGGTGGTGACGTCAACAGTCACCGCGACCAGGACGTGCGCCGGGCGCTTGCCCCGCTGGCGAAGATGGCCGAGGAAACGGGCGCCGCGATCAAGCTGATCCGCCACAACACCAAGGGTGGCGGCAACAACGCGCTCTATCGGGGCGGCGGGTCCATCGGCATCATCGGTGCCGCCCGGCTCGGGTTCACCTTCGCCCGTGACCCCGAGGACGAGCACCGGGTGATC
Organism: Micromonospora sp. MGP-C2; assembly: GCF_057766525.1. Classification (NCBI taxonomy): domain Bacteria; kingdom Bacillati; phylum Actinomycetota; class Actinomycetes; order Micromonosporales; family Micromonosporaceae; genus Micromonospora; species Micromonospora sp. MGP-C2. The sequence continues at coordinate 3,610,146 of NZ_JBYMEN010000002.1, read as the reverse complement.
GTGGCGTGCACCAAGGCGAACATCACGGCCATCCCGGCGAGCCTGGCCTACCGCCTGCTCGACAGTCCGGAGCACGGGTGCGCCCGGGTCGAGTGGGACGAGGGGCCGGTGGGCTACACCGCTGCCGACCTGCTCCACGCATCACAGGAGTCGGCCGACGACCGCAGCGACCGCAACGACGCCGCCGAGTGGCTTCGTGGCTACCTCGCCGACCAGGGCGGTGAGGCCGGGTTCGACGACATCCAGAAGGCCGCGAAGCGCGACGGGATCAACGAGCGGACCCTCCGACGCTCCCGTGACCGGGCCGGAGTCGACACCGAACGGGTCGGTTTCCCGTCACGCAGCGTGTGGAAGCTGCGCACCCAGTCCGGACAGTCCGGCCACAGTCCGGCCACTCCGGACACACACCAGGGCCTGTCCGGAGTGGCCGGACTGGTGTCCCCACTGTCCGGACTGGCGGACGAGCCAACCCTGCCCCTTGACGCAGAGTCACCGGAACAGGAGTGGTCCGCATGACCGTCGCCCGTCTCATCCACGACGCCCGCGCCGCCGGGCTGCGCGTTCAGGTCGACGGCGACCGGCTGGTGATCCGAGGGCCGCAAGAGGCCGGCGACCTGGCCCGCGCGCTGCTCGCCAGCAAGCCAACCGTGATTGCGCACCTGACCAACCGGAAGCCCTGCAACGCGGGCGTCACGCCTTGCGGTGCCAGCCCTGCCCGTCTCTACGCCTGCGGCTGGCGATGCGATCCGCACGCGCCCAGCCGACCCGAGGGAGTGTCATGACCACGTTCATCCCCCAGCCGTACCCCCTGTTCCTGGCCACCACCGAATCGGCTCAGTCCTCCATCGAGGTAGATCGCGTCGTCGCCTGGTACGTCGCCGACGACGACCCGAATGTTGACCTGCTGCCGGTAACCCTGGCCGGCCCCTACACGCCCGGCGCAAACGTCGAGCCGGACGCCTCCGGGCGGGTGTTCGCCTACGGGCACACCGAGGAGGAAGCCGGAGCAGGCGCGGCACGAGCCATCCGGGAGGCCACCCGATGAAGAAGCTCACCGGCGCCGACGTGCGCGACCTCCGCAAGGCCAACCGGTGCCCCGACTGCCGCAGCGTGGTCAACGTCAACCGGCGCACCGCTCAGGTCGACGTTCGGCACGACGACACATGCCCGATGCTCGCCCGCCTACGCCGTGCCGGCCGGACCTCGGCGCTGGTATTCCTCCGCGCGCCGCACCAGACCCGCGAGGCGTTCGCGTCCGAAGTGGCCGAAGCGGTTACCGACCTGGCCCAGCGGACCGGCGGCAGTTACCAGATCCGCGACGACCCGTACCGAGGGATGCCCGCGTGACCAGCACCGGCCCGCTGAGAGCAAATCTGAGCCAAGATCCGGCCCCGTCGAGGGGTACGGGCACCACCCGACGAACCAAGCCCCGTACCTGTCGCGGCACCAGTCGCGGCCGGGGCACACACAAGGGAGCCACCATGACCACCTCGACCACCCAGATGCCCGACATGGTCGTCACCGGCCACCTGATCGGCGTCACCCGACCCGACGGGGCACTCAAGTACCTGTACCGCGGGGAACCCGTGCCCAACTGGGTCGGCCCCGAAGAGTTCAACCACCTCATCGCAAACGACCTCATCCAGCTGGTCGACCAGACGCCGCCGGCCGAGCCGACGCGCCCACCGGCTGTCGTCGACATGCCCGACATGCTCATCACCGCGGCGCTGGTGCAGCTGCGCCGACCCGACGGGCAGGTCGTCTACGCCTACCAGGGCGCCGCCCTGCCGAAGTGGGTCAACCAGGCCGAGTACGACAACCTCCTGTCCCTCGGCTACATCGAGCCCACCGACCCCGCCACCTACGCCGCAGCGCCGCAACCCGCGCCGCTGGTCCGCAACACCAACCACAGGAAGGCGACCGTCCGATGACCGAGCCATACGAAAGCCTGTCCAACTTCGACCGGCGTACGCGCGTCAGCATCGACCCGTTCGCGGTCAACCCGATCGTTGACGACGTGGCCGCACTCAGCCCGACCGCGCACCAGGCGGCCAGCACCGAGAGCCCGGCGCCGAAGCTGTTCGCGGGCGGCAAGGCCGACGTGCCGCCGTTCACCGCGAGCGGCCTCGACCCGCAGTTGCTGCTCAAGCTGCCCTACGGGGTGCGGCACGCCGCGGCGTCCGAGCCCGACCGGGCGGTGGTGCTCCAGATGTTCGAGGAGTACGGCGACGACCCGGACGCCCGCATCGACCACCCCGGGCTGAGTGCCGCCGTGCAGCGCGTTCACCGCTGGGCCAGCGGCATGGACGTGAAGCGCGACCCCGACGCCGAGCTGCGCGAGCAGTTCACCGAACGGGCCGCGACCAACCTGGCCAGCCTCGACGACGAGCACCTGGCCGCCATCGTCGACCGAGCCCGGTCGATCCGCACGCAGGCGCAACAGCCCGAGGGCAACGCCGCCGCGTGAGCACAGGCCCGGACGGCGGCGTCAACGTCACCCGCACCAGCGGGAGCGAAGGTCGCGAGCTGGTGGCTCACCTCGCAGCGTTGACCGACCTGCGCCGCCGTCCGGGCCACCCTCACTCACAGTGAGCACCGAGGGTGGGCGCAGACCGAGGGTGAGGGGCCAGACCCCTCCCCACCCCCTCGGAGCAGGACCGCCGGAGAGGGGGCTCGCAGTGCGGACCCCTGAGATTTCCCGGCTGGGTCACTCTCGGTCACTCTGCGTTTGTACCAAGGAATGTTTGAACCCGGCGGACTTCCGGCAGCCTTCCCCGGCGGTCCCGCTCGATAGCCGGGGGAGGGGACGGCCCCCACCCTCATCACAGACAGCGAACGGCCCGCCAGGATTGCGCCTGGCGGGCCATTCGTCGTGCTGGGTTACTTGCTGCCGGCCCACTCGGTGAGGTCGGTTCGGGCGTACAGGTCGGCGTTGCCCCGGCTGCCTCGCGCCTCGGGCACCTTCCCGACTCGCCGCTGCATCCGCTTCTTGGCTGCCTCGTACGACCAGGGGAGCACCCCGGCGTCGATGGCGTCCCGCAAGGTCATCATGTCCCCGTCCCCGGGGACATCGCTGGTCAGCGGCTTATCAGGGTCTGCCGGGGACGTGGCGAGGGCGCGTGCCTGTGCGGTCGTCAGGTAGGCCACCTGAACCTCTGTGGCTTGTCCACCGATGACGATCTGCCACCGGCCCAGCGTCCGGGATGCCCGCGGCATCGACGCTTCGGGAACGAGCATCTTCCAGTTGTTCGCCGTGTACCGGGCCAGGCACCGGATGCCGAAGTTCTCTCGGGCTTCCGGGCCACCGATCGCCCGCGCGGTGAGCATCTGCGCGATGGCCAGAACGTTCACCTTCGCCGAGCGGCCCATGAACAGCAGATCGGCCAGTGCGGCGATGGCCGGCGACCGCTTCGGCTCTCCCTTCTCCCGCACCTCGATCCAGTAGTTCGCCAGCTGGCCGATGGTGGCGTTGAGCTCCTCGCAGATGACCAGCTCTCGCGGGCCGGGATCCCAGTCCTCTTCCTCGTGCATGGCGAGGGTGTTCCGCTCGTCCGCCAGGGCGGCCAGGCGCAGGATCGCGTTGTGCATCTGCTCCGGCCGCGAGCAGTAGTCGACGCCGGGCTGCCCGAGCGCCCACCGGTGCGAGCCCTTCCGGTCGAGGATGGTCGTCCGCCCGCGCCGGGCGAGCACCTGCACGGCGATCAGTTGGGCCAGCACCGACTTACCGGCGCCGGAGCCGGCGCTGACGGCGATGTGCGGCGAGTCTTCCCGCAGGGAGATGACGACCGGCACGTCACCGGAGCCCTGCCCGATGTAGAACTCCCAGTCGGGCAACTTCGGGAAGTGCGCGGCGACCTGGTCGTGCCCGACCTTCGCCGGGGGGCGCTTGCGCACCGTCCACCGGGCGCGGACCTTCGGGCCGATCTGGTGCCACGACTCGACCAGGTCAGAGACGGGGATCTTGCTGCCGATGATGGACGACACCAACTGTCGCTGTTCCTTCGTCAGGTACGGGGAGTCGATCAGCACCTCGATACGCGGGCCCAGTTCCTCGCCGGGGCGGCGGAACACCTCCAGGCGGCGGGTGAGCGGCTGGGCCTGCCGCTGGATGGCCCACGCGCCGCGCTGTGCCCGTTCGGGCAGCCAGCGGAGCACCGGTTCGATCCGCTCGCCGTAGAACAGCCTGAGGGCTTCCTCGGCCGGTGAGAGCGGCTTTGCCAGCCGTGGGGTGAGGTTGCCGAGCGTCGGGTCTACGTGCAGCTGCACGCCGGTCTGTAGCCCGAGCGGCGGGATGATCGCGGCGAGGGTCGGCGCGATGTACTCGCGGTGAAACCGGCGCTGCACGAGACGCTGCCGGCCACGCCACGCGGCGGCGAGGCCGAGCAGGGACGCGCCGGTCAGGGTTTGCTCGGGCAGGGCAACGGCCACCCCGGCGGCGGTGGGCATCCCGAGGCGGAACGCCTGCCGCTGCCAGCCGGCGAGCCGGCCGGCACCGCGGTGGCGGTACGGGTAGCCGTCGCGCCCGGACAGCGGCCGGCCGGCGAGGTAGCGGTAGGTCAGGCGCAGAGCGATCCGCCGGCGGTGTAGCCGGCGGACCAGGCGTTCGATGTCATCTGCCATGCTGATCTTTCCTCCTTCGTGGGGGAAGCGGGGCCCGGCCGGGCTTGGGAAGGTTGGGCCGGGCCCCGCGCTCGTGGTGGGTCAGTTCTCGGCCATCAGGCCCGGCACTTCCCGGCGTGCCCGCTGGTGGCCACGAGTGCCGGGGCCAGCCCGATCTTCGTGACGCTCCAGCCGCAGCCGGTGCAGATTCCCTCGAACTTGTCCCCGACCTGGTAGACGTAGGCGCGCTTCAGGCCGGCGGTGAGGATGTCTCGTGATACCTGCATTGGATTGGTCCCTTCCGCTCAGGCGGCGATGATGAGGGCGGCGATGAACAGCCAGCCGATGTGCCAGGACTGGTCGAGGGCGTACGCGCCGGTGCCAAGCGACGGGTTGTCGTCCCGGTCAGCTCGCGGGGTGCCGAGCTTCCAGAACACCGCCGAGCCGGTGGCCAGGGCCAGCCGGAACAGCGGGGTCCGCCGGTCGGCGATGTAGTGGGTGGCCAGGTTGACGGCCATGCCGAGCACCACCGGGACCAGCGCCGGCCGCCACCCGGTGACCGCGGCGAGCAGGGCCAGGGCGACCAGCTGCGTCGCGCCGTAGGTGGCGACGTGCTTGGCGCAGTTCCACCGGCCCACCCAGCCGTTGCGGCCCTTGTGGTCGGCCTGGTGCTGGGTCTGGATCCAGTGGTCGGCCACCTGGTGAGCGGCGTAGAGGGCGACGAACACCGCCGCGAACGTCCCGGTCATCGCTTGCCGTCCTTCCGGTTGGTGCTGCTGGGCTTGACCCAGGCGAGCAGGCAGGTGATCGCGGCGCATACGCACGTCACCCGGGAGAGGCCGTCGACCACCACGGCCAGGCCGACGAGCACGATCGCCATGACCAGGAACAGGCCCGGCCCGCGCTTCATCGGGCGTCTCCCTTGCGCTTGTAGGTGCCGTCCTTGCCGGCGAGGGCCCTCGCGGAGTTGATGCCGCTGGCGATCAGCCGCGTGCCCTTGCTGGTGACGACCTCGTAGGTGTGGTTGTCGTCGGTGGCCCTGTAGCGGCGGGCCTCGGTGCGGGCCTTCTTCTTCTCGTCCGGCGTCCGGTCCTCCCAGCTCATCGCTTGGCGTCCTCTCGCACGAGGTGCGCCAGACCGGCACCCATGCCGAACACGGCCACCGGCAGGCAGGCAACCGCGGTGGTGATCTGCCACGGGGCCGACGTCACGCCGGCCGCCGCGAGCAGGTGGTAGGCGACCTGGCCGAGCGCGCCGACGAGCAGCGAGGCGATGGCCGACCACTTCGCGAAGCGCAGCAGCCGGGCCGATGCCCGCCCGGACAGCCACACGTATGAGGCGTACGCGCTGTACGTCTCCACCCCGATCGGCAGGGTGATGGCCGAGTTGAGGGAGAAGTCGTCCCAGATCCCCGGGAGCGGGTGCACGACGCCGAACCCGGCGAGTTCGCCGAGTTCCACCCACCCGGACCAGATGGCCACGAACGCCGGCAGCGCCAGCAGGATCACGGGCCACACCGCGAGCGGCCGGCGCGGCTTGGACTCGGCCTCCGTGCCCGGGTGACTGACCGGCGCGACCGGCTCGGCAACCACCGGCGTAACGACGGGGGTCGGATCCGGTGCGACCAGCGGCACGGACTCGGGTACGACCGGGGCTGGCTGCGGGTCCGGGCCGATCGGTTCGGCGTAGTCCCACGGGTCGACGGCCGGCTCAGCGTGACGCTGGAGCAGGTCGTGCGCCTCACTCCGGAGGTAGTCCGAGGCGGTCGGGTCCGCCTCGACCCGCCGGGCTGCGGCGATCAGGTCGGCGTCGGATGCGCCGCCGGTGCCGCCCCGGGCCAGGTTGTAGGTCGTGGTGTCTCGGGCCATGATCTCGCGGGCCCTCTCGGCGATCAGCAGGTCGCGCAGCTCCTGCGCCTTCGGGGCACCGATCCGGAACCGGCGCATCAGCTCGTTGCGGGCCGGCACCTCGCCCAACTCCTTGAGGATCTTCCGAGCCTCCGGCAGCAGGGCCTCGACGGGCTGCGGGTACTTCGTGCCGTTCACGGCGGGGGCGGTCATCGGGCCATCTCCCTGTCGAGCAGGCGCCGCACGGCGGCACGGCGGGCAGCCTCGGCGGTGGCCACCTCAAGCTGCCCCTTGGCGGCGTGCGCCTGGCCGTACTGGTCGGCGTGACGGTGGACGAGGTGCCGGGCGATCAGCCCGACAGCGGCGGGGACGGCCAGGCCGCCACCCACGATCAGCAACAGCAGCTCGTACTCGTTCACGGCTTCTCACCCCACAGGCGGTCAGTGATCATGATCAGGGCGTCGGCGAGCGCCGCCCCGTCGGGAATGTCGAGCAGGATCCGCTGGGACGGCTCGCGGTCGCCCTCGCCCTCCCAGCACTCAAGGGAGATGCGCGGCGGCTGGGTCGGGTGCTGCTGCAACACCGCGAACAGGCCCTGACGGATGCGCAGCGGCTCGGCTCGGTGGTAGCCGTCGACGTGCAGCGACGGCACGCACCACTCCGGGTGCTCGGCGGTGGCCATCAGGCGTGACGGGCGATGCGGGCGGCGGACAGCAGCGCGTGCGCCAGCTGCTCGACCTCGGCGGGTGTGCCGGACCACCCCTGGACGCCTTCACTGCCCGGGTAGTGCCCGTCGGTGCCCTCAGCGATCGAGAGCACCACGCGGGTCGGGGTGACGACCTCGCCGCGCTCGCTGGTCGACTCCACCAGCACCCGCGCCGTGGCCGACTGCACGGTCGTGGCCGGGTCGTCGGCGGTGGAGTCCAGCACGACGACCTCGTGGCCCAGGCCGACGGAGAAGCCGTCGACCATGTCGACGAACCCCCGGTGGTCCTCGGTGCAGTACGACGGGCACGCAGGGGGCCGGGCGGCCAGCGCCCGCTGGAGCCCATCGGCGTAGCCCTCGGCGTACCGGTCCTCTGCGGCCTGCTCGGCGCGGATCGCGTTCGCCAGCTCGCGGACGGCGGTCGGGTTGGCGGCCAGCGCGGCCTGGATCAGCGCCAGGTCGTCCGCCTCGACGCGCCCGGCGTACGCCGTGTTCATCGGGAGGCGGATGTCGGCCGGACGCTGGATCGCGGTCAGGTTGGTCGTGTCGGCGTCGATGAGCCGGTTGGCCGGCGGGACGGACGCGGATGCAAGAATCTTCACGGGTCGCCTCCTGGGGCGATCAAGGCCCTCGGTTAGCGCTGCGAACGCTGCCGGGGGCCGCCTTATTGGGTTAGGTGTAGCTACACCCTAGCGGCTTGTGTAGCTACACCGCAAGGGACTAACCTCAGGTCAACTTCGATGACTTGGAGACATGACGTGGCACCCACGAGAGGCACACCGACGCGACCAATCCGCGTGGACGCTGACGTCTGGGAGCGGTTCGGCGCAGCGGCGAGCAGGCAGGGTGCCGACCGGTCATCCCTCATCCGGGACTTCATTCGCTGGTACCTGCGGGTGCCGGGCGCGAAGATGCCCCAACGACCTGCCGTGATCAACGCAGGGGAAGAGTCACCCTGAGTTTGGGGCACATGTGGGGCACTGACCACCGGGACGGGCAGGGACTGCCCGGGACAACAAGAGACGTAAAACCGCAGGTCAGGGCCGGTGTTCCGGCCCTTTCTGCTGGTCAGGCAAGATCGGGCTTTACTTCCGCTGGAAGTAGGAGCGGCATAGTCGCTGACCTGCATAGCAAGCCGCTGCCAGGGCCGATGAACCATGATCATGCCGTGTCCAGGCCGTCAAGGGCTTGCGGCGCGTCTTCACCGACCTGTTGCCCACTGAGTGCCTTGTCGATGGCCCGGCGGGTGCGATCCTCGCTGGCCGGCAGTAGGTGGGTGTAGGTCCGGAGGGTGAAGCCCGGGTCCGCGTGGCCCAGGTAGGCCGACAGAGCCTTGATGCTTTCCCCGGCATCCAGGAGGACCGAGGCGTAGGTGTGCCGCAGGACGTGCATCCCGTTATGTCGGTCATTGGGGATGCCGGTCGTCCGGATCGCGGGCTTCCAGACACCGGAGTTGAACCTCTTTAGCTGTCCTGTTCAGCGACGAAGACTCCGACGCCTTCGAGGGTGACCAGGTGGCCGGACGCGCGTACCAGCATCATGGCTTACCGACGACGGTGTCTTCGTAGACGTTCACGCCGGCAGGTTAGGGCACCGTCAAGCCTCTGGTGGGACGGCGTGTCGAATGGGTCCCGTGACAGGACATGCCGGCTGCCGGCGATGCCTGGTGCACGAAGCGGCCGGTCCGCGCCGGCCCCGCGCCTCACTTGCAGCGGTGGGAGTTGGAGTCAAGATCGACCTCGACGGAGGCGTCACTGGCCGGGGTGGTCACGGCATGGAACGGGTTGGTCAGCACGGCGGCTGCGCCGCACGACCGGCCGGGCCGTGACTCCTCGACGCGTACCGTCAACCGACCATCCCGCTTCGAGATCTCGTCAATCCTGACGGAGTAGCCGCCGCTGGGTTTGGTGCCGAGCACGTAGAAGATCACCATCTCGGTCGTCCAGTCGACGGCCGGCGGTGCTGGCGGCTGCCCCCGCATGGCCATCAACCCCTGCCAGCGCTGCTCCCACTCGGGCTGCGTCCGCACCACGAACAGCCCTGCCACGTGGTCGTCGGAGACGTCGTCATCCGCCAGCGCGCGGAACCCGACGGGCTCGCCGGCCTCGCCGTCGGATCCCGTGCACCCCGCCATCGAGATGACCATCACCAGGGCCATGCCCAGCAGTCGTCGCATGACCCCCCGCCCGGATCGTCAGGCATGATTATCTGGCATGCTTCGGCGTCTGCGCATCAACCGCTCAGCCGACTCCGGGCGGCTCGGACCTCTCAGCTGGTGACCCGCTGCGCCACCGCTACGAAGGTTCAGCCGACTGTCACCCTTCAAGTCTGCTGATGTGTAACGGATCAACTGGAGCCCGACAAGCCCGGCTGCCGGCGATGTCGGGTCTCAGGACCTGCATGACAGGCCAGTCTCGGGACATGGGTAACACGTCCGGCTAGAGAACTACCCAAGAGACAATTAGTCTGCGCCCATGGCAGACCTGGGAGCCGTCGATTGGCCGCCTGCCCCGATCAGGACTGAGAGGCTCGTGCTCCGTGAGCCCGAGGCCCGGGACCGTGCGGCTTTCATCGAGCTGCTGGCGTCGCCAGAGGTGAACATCTACCTCGGCGGTCCCCGCCCGCGTGGCGAGCTTGAGCGCGAGGTGCCCGGGGTGCCCGAACGATGGCCCGGGAGCTTCGTCGTTGATCTCGACGGTGCGATGATCGGCCAGATCCTGCTCAGGAGAGCAACGGGGAACCGTCGCCCAGCTGCCATGGGAAAGGCCGACCTCGGTTATCTGTTCCTGCCGCAGGCGTGGGGATTCGGGTACGCCGCCGAGGCGTGCGGGGCGGCACTCGACTGGTTCGACGGCGTCCTTCCCGGCGAGCCGGTGGTGCTCGCCACCCAGACCGCCAACGTCGGCTCGATGCGCCTTGCTGCAAAGCTGGGGTTCACGGAGGTAGAGCGGTTCCAGGCATGGAACGCCGAGCAGTGGCTCGGCCTGCGGTCCCCGGTCACGCCATCTGCTTGAGCTGGTGCTGGAGCAAACTGCTAGGCGGAGCCCAGTGAGGTTCCATCACGCTCATCTCCACTAACGATCGGTGAGTATCACGCAGGTCCCGAGACCGGACACAGACTGCCGGCGATGCCGGTCTGGGACGAGCAGGTTCGCCAGCACAAGCACGGCCACCTGAGAAACGAGCGTCCAAAGGTCCGCATTCAGCGCCTCGTGTGACGCCGCAGCGGTCGGTCAGCGCGGTCAGAGGCTGGCGGTGAGGAGACCGCACATGACCAGCGGAAGCACTGCGGACAGGGTGCCCACCAGGGCCGACGAGCGGATCCGGGTGCGGGACATGAGCACTGCGAGCGTCACCAGGCTGACCAGCAGCGCGAGAAACATCGCCGGCAGGGCTACGTAGAGCCCGAACATCAGCATGTCCGATCGTTCGGAGTCGCACACCTCGCCGCAGTCCGCCGGGACCGAGTCGGAGAGCGTGCCGAGGAACAGACCGAACGTCACGACGACTGCTCCGTACCAGCTGATCAGCACCAGGAACGAGGAGCGCGCGTCGGCCTTGTCGTTGGCGAGGTCGGTGCGTGGCGCCGACAGAGTCATCGCTGGAGTATCCGCTGTCGCAACAGCGACGTCAGCCCGCCAGAGCTTCCGGGCGAGAGCCGTGGCCGGCGGGGCGGCGGGACCAGCGCTGCGGGCGCTGCCGGATGGCCCAGCTCCATTGCGTGATGATCGGACTCGATCATTTCCCGGGCTGTTCGACGCGCCATTTCCAGTCCTGGCGATCGTGGCTGGGACGCCTGAGTGGCCGCGTCGGTCCTAGGATCGGGATGATGCAGGAGTCACCGCTGACGGTTCGGCCGGCGCGCTTGGCGGACGTTGCTTCGCTGGTGGAGTTGCGCCTGTCCAACGCTCAGGCGCACCTTGCTCTCGACGCCGCCATTTACCGCGTTCCGCAACGTGACGCCGTAGTGCGCCACTTCACCGCGATGCTGGCCGACGAGGCCGGACAAGATGGCGTCCTCGTTGCTGAGGCTCGTGACGGCCAGGTCGTCGGGATGGTCGAGGTGCTGCGGCATTCCGATCCGCCCGAGCATCAGATCCTGCGTCCCGAGCCGTCGGCCCAGGTGCACACGGTTGTGCTGCCCGATGCCAGAGGACTTGGCGTGGGATCAGCGTTGCTGACGGCGGCCGAGCGGTGGGCAAGCGGCCGGGGGATCACGTATTTGTCGGCCGGCATCCACCACCGCAACGTCGATGCCGTGCGCTTCTACAGCCGGCACGGCTACACCGCCGCCGGTCTTTCCCTCGGTAAGAGAGTGAGTTAGCGACTGCGGTCTCGGTCATCCGAGCGAGATGATGGCGGCGACGAGCAGTAACGAGGGCAGGGATCCGCGTGGCTACCAGGTTTCGGGGCACGTCAAGTGGACCGGCGCGTCGCCGCCCCGGATTTGGGTGGCTGGCCCGCAGGCTGCCGACCCGTGCGGTTGAGGCGGCGTCCCACCTCCAGGCGTTCGTGCTCTCCGGCGTGGTCACCGTGCTGGCCTTGCGGGCGTACCTGGAGGCCACCAACTATCCGCAGCTCGGCGGCGGTGGGCTGCACATCGCGCATGTGCTCTGGGGCGGCCTGCTGCTCGCGGTCGGCCTGGGGATCCCGCTGGTCTTCCTCGGCGAATGGCCGCGTACAGCCGGGGCGGTGGTCGGTGGCATCGGGTTCGGGCTGTTCATCGACGAGGTGGGCAAGTTCGTCACCACCGGCACCGACTACTTCTACGCCCCGGCCGCCGCCATCATCTACGTCGCGTTCGCCCTGCTCGTCCTGCTCACCCAGGCGGTACGCGGACGTACCGGCCGGTCCCGGCTGACCTCGGCCGAGCGCACCGCCAACGCGCTGGACATGGTGCTCAGCGGTCTGCCCGCCGGGCTGACCGACCGGCGCCGGGCGGACGTACGGCGTCTCGTGCGGGGTGCCGGGCCGGCCACCGAGGCGGCCATGGAGCAGTTGCTGGACACGGTGCCTCGGCGGGAACCGTCCCCGGTCCGGTTCTGGCAGCGCGCGGCGGACCGATTCCGGCATCTCGCCGTCTGGGCGACCAGGCAGCGCTGGCTGGTCTGGCTGGTGCTGGTCTACCTGGTGGTGGAGCCGGTGCTGATCATGGTGGCGGTGCTGCTGGACGGTGTGACCGGAGAGCTGGACCAGGAGCGCGAGTGGGGCGCGGTGGTGGGTGTCACCGCCACTGCTCTGGTCACGGCGGTGCTCAGCCTGCGGGCGGCGTGGCTGCTACGCCCGAACCGGCCCGAGGCGTTCCGGTTCTTCAAGCTCGCGCTGCTGGTCAACCTGCTGTTCGGGCAGGTTTTCAACTTCACTGTCAACCAGTTCGGTGCGGTTGCCGTGGTCGCGCTCGACCTGGCCCTGCTGGGGGTGGTGACCGCCGAACACCGCCGGCTGCGCCGCGCCGCCGACCGCGGTGACCATCCACCGCGCTGACGTGGGCGGATCCCGCCACTGTCGCAGAGGGCATCGGCGAAGGATGGCCGGCGAAGCTCCATAGGATGGCTCACCGACGACGGTCGTAGTGAAGGGCGTTTCCCATGGTGAACAGAAACGACGTCGAGGCGGCGGCCGCGCTGGTGCAGGGGCGGGTGCGGGAAACCCCGGTCATCACCGTCGACGGCGCCGACCTGGGTGTGTCCGGTCAGCTCAGCCTCAAGTTGGAGTTGCACCAGCACACCGGCTCGTTCAAGCCGCGCGGCGCGTTCAACCGGATGCTCCAGGGGCCGCTGCCGCTGACGGGGGTGATCGCCGCGTCCGGCGGAAACCATGGCCTCGCGGTTGCGTACGCGGCCCGGTCGCTGGGCGTGCCGGCGGAGGTGTTCGTGCCGGTGACCTCCTCGCCGGTGAAGGTGCAGCGGTTGGCCGGGCTGGGCGCCCAGGTGCGGCAGGTGGGCCAGCACTACGCCGAGGCGTTGGCCGCGAGCACCCAGCGGGCGGACGAGACCGGCGCATTGGTCGTGCACGCGTACGACCAGCCGGAGGTGGTGGCCGGTCAGGGCACCGTCGGCCGCGAGCTGGAACGGCAGGTGGACGGGATCGACACCGTGCTGGTGGCGGTCGGCGGCGGCGGGTTGGTGTCCGGCATCGCCAGTTGGTTCGACGGGGCGGTACGTGTCGTCGCGGTCGAGCCCGAGCAGATCCCCACCCTGCACTCCGCGCTGAAGGCGGGTGGACCGGTCGACATCGAGGTGGGCGGCATCGCCACGGACTCACTGGGTGCCCGGCGGATCGGCGACATCGCGTTCGACACCGCCAGCCGGACCGGCGTGGTGTCCGTGCTGGTCAGCGACGAGGATCTGGTGCGGGCGCGTCGGCTGCTCTGGTCGGAGCTGAGGGTCGCCGCCGAGTTCGGTGGCGCCACCGCGCTGGCCGCGCTGGTCGGCGGCGCGTACGTGCCGCAGGCGGGGGAGCGGGTGGCAGTGATCGTCTGCGGCGGCAACACCGACCCCAGCGACCTGGGCCCGGCCGCGCCGCACTGACGCCGAAGAGCGGCGGCCCGGCGGACGAGGAACTCCGCCGGGCCGCTTCGGGTCAGATCGGATAGGTGCGGGCGACCGCCAGCATCTCGGAGCTGTGCGACCCGACGACGCCGACGGCCGGCGGCCGGGCGCGGAAGCCGGGCAGCGCGTCCAACCCGTCACTGGCGTCCATGGCCCGCAACGCCACCTGCCCGGCGATGGGCCGCACTGTCAACGTGACCTCGATGCCCTCGGTGGGCGGGGCGTGGAACACCAGCCCGAAGCCCCACTTGCCCTCGCGGGGCTCCACCGGCACCGGTCGCCCGGCGACCTCGGCCCGCAGCACGGTGGCGGTCGACGTGTCGACGTGCAGGGTGGCGAGCCGGGCGGCCCGCTGCGGGGTGAGCCGCAGACGCAGCGTGCGTTCTCCACCAGCCGTGGCGTCGGCCACCACGTCCAGCTTCGGGGCCGGCAGGTTCGCCGGCTGCGCCGGCCCGGCCCGCAGCTCACCGTCGCCGAGCCCGGGGAAGTCGTCGCCGACGTCGGCCGTCCCGTCCACGTAGCCGTCCGTCCACGACTGCGGGTCACTCTCGTGGCTGAGCCAGCGGGCCTGGCCGGTGCCGGCGTCCATGGCGTACATCAGGTGGGTGGGCGCGGGATGGTCGGCGTCGAAGCGGTCGACGCCCAGCCCGACCCCGGCGAGCACCACCGCCGCTACGGCCGTAGCGGCGGCCGGGAGCACGCCGAGCCGTCGGGCCCGCAGTGCCAGCAGGCCGCGTTGGCCGCCGGCCTGCGGGTGCAGGAGGTCGACCACCGGCAGGGCGGTCAGGCCGAGCAGCACCGCGACCAGCGCGGCAACCCCGCCCATGCCCATCCCCAGCGCGGGGAAGAGCAGCACCACGGTGGGCAGCAGGATGACCACACCGACGGCCGCGGCGGCGGTCACGGCCACCACCGGCCACGGCCCGGTCTGCCGGGTACGCAGCGCGACCAGCCCACCGAGGGCGCCGGCCAGCGCCGGCACTGTGGTGAGGTACGCCCCGCCGGGCACCGCCACGGCGAGCAGCACTCCGAGCAGCGCCAGCCAGGCCAGCCCGCCGACCGCGAGTGCGGCCGGGCCGATCCGGCGGCGGGTCAGCGCGTACCAGGCGAACAGGATGGCGGCGGCGAGCGCCACGACGGCCAGGCGGTACCAGATCGGCCGGTACGGGTCGAGCAGCTCCGCGTACCCCGGTCGGATCGCGGTGATCGCCAGCCAGAGCAGTTGGGCGGCGATCGGCGCGACCACGATCGGCACCAGGGCCAGCCCGAAGCCGGCGGCGAGCCGGCCGACGCTGGCCCGGCCCTGCCGACGGGTCAGCCAGCCCAGCGCGGCGACCGCCGCCACCGCGAGCAGGGCCAGCGGCAGGGTGAGTGTGCCCGGGTAGCGGACGAGGCCGCCGGGGACCGGGAAGTAGGTCGCGTCGTGCCCGGAGCGCAGCTCGGTCAGGTCGGTCGCGCCGAACTCCCGGGCCAGGCCCAGCGCGTTGTCACCGTGCTGTTGGAGGCTGCCCCGGTCCATGGCCTCCGGCGTGTCCAACGGTGTGTGGTAGATCGCGCCACCGTCGATGTACGCCGAGTTGAGCCCGATGAACTTCTGGTCCAGGAAAGCGGTGAAGTCGGTGTCGTTGGGCAGCGCCCGGTAGATCTCCACCGCGAACGAGGTGCCGACCGGGTGCGGTGCGGCCCGGCCGAAGATGTCCACCAGTTTCGCGTTGTTCCGGGACGTCTCGAACATGATCACCGGCCCGGTGGAGCCCCGCGCCTCCAGGTTGAGCACGACCCCGCCGTCGGCGGCCAGCGGGTGACTGCTGGCGAACGCCGCAGCGCCGCACAGGCACGCCTCCTCGGCGTCGGTGAGCACGAAGACGATGTCGTTGCGTGGCCGGGGGCCGGTGGTCAGCGCGCGGGCCACCTCCAGGATGGCCGAGGTGCCGGCGGCGTCGTCGTTGCCACCCGGCCCGGTCTGCACCGAGTCGTAGTGGGCGGCCAGGAAGACCCGACCGGTCGAGTCGGTGCCGGGCAGCCGGGCCACCACGTTGCGTACGCGGGCCACTGTCGCCCCGCCCGCCGCCCCGCTGAGCTGGCCGGCCTCCGGTGCCACGGTGTCCTGCACCTCGGTTTCCAGGCCCAGGCCGCGCAACTGCTGCTCAAGGTGCGCGCGGACCTGGTCGTTGGCCGGGCTGCCGGCGACGTGCGTCCGGGCGGCGATCACCTGGACGTCCTCGTACGCCCGGCTGGCGCTGAACTCACCCGCCGGCGCATCCGCCAGCTTCGGCGCCGGGGTGCGCAGGTCGAGCAGGCTGCCGGCGCCGACGGCGGCCAGCGCGACCAGAGCCGCAGCGGCGGCCAGGAGCCGCCGGCGAGGTCGCGTCAGGGCCCGGTCGGCAGGGGGTACGCCTGGAGCCGGACGGGCCGGCGTGCCCGTCGTGGCCGGGGTGGTGGGTGCGCCCACGGGAACTCCTCGGGGGGTGGTGGGGCCTGGGGTGGCACCATCCTGCCCGTCAGCGGTCACCGATGGGACGGCCGGTAGGCCCCCCATCGACCGCCCGCCCGGTTTGTCATCCGACGGGCAGTGATGCGGACCGCCCCCGCCCCCGCCGGAGTCATCGTGTTGTGTGCGACCGTTGTCTAATACAGGATCAGCAGGGCACTCGGAAGGAGCCCGACATCACCAGCGAACTCCCGCGCCTCGCGGCGGTGACCCGGCCGACCCGGGGAGCCGGTCTGACCGGTTCCCCAGTAGTGCCGTACCCGCACGGCGGTCTGGCGCGGCACGCCAACCTGCCACCTGGCGAGCGGTTGCGGGTGCTGCTGGTGGAGGACGACGAGGGCGACGCCTTCCTGGTCGGCGAGCTGCTCGCCGAGACGAACTCGATGATCGACCTGATGGTCGCCACCAGCCTGCGGGAGGCGCGGCAGCGGATCGCCGACGTCGACTGCGTCCTGCTCGACCTGGGCCTGCCCGACGCGCAGGGGTTGGACGGGCTGCGCCAGGTGCTGGAGATGTCCAGCGGCGCCGCGGTCTGCGTGCTGACCGGCCGTTCGGACGAGCACCTGGGTGTCGTGGCGGTCGCCGAGGGCGCACAGGACTACCTGGTCAAGGGTCAG
This sequence comes from Micromonospora sp. MGP-C2, assembly GCF_057766525.1. NCBI lineage: Bacteria > Bacillati > Actinomycetota > Actinomycetes > Micromonosporales > Micromonosporaceae > Micromonospora > Micromonospora sp. MGP-C2. Next base: position 3,593,335 of record NZ_JBYMEN010000002.1, on the reverse strand, counting down.
GTCGACGGGGTGCTGCTGACCCGGGCGCTGCGCTACGCCGTTGAGCGTAAGCGCGCCGACGAGAACGCCCGACGGCTGCGCGAGGTCGAGTTGCGTCAGGCCGAGTCGGCGCGACTCGAACGCGGCCTGCTGCCCCAGCCGCTCATGACGACCGACCAGGTGGCGGTGCACACCTTCTACCGCCCCGGCCGGCACGCCGCGTTGATCGGCGGGGACTTCTTCGACGTGGTGCAGACCCGCCCGGACCGCATCGACCTGATCGTCGGTGACGTCTGCGGGCACGGGGTGGACGAGGCCGCGCTCGGCGTGGAACTGCGGGTGGCCTGGCGGGCCCTGGTGCTCGCCGGAGTGCCGGACGACGAGGTGCTGCCCGCACTGGAGCAGGTCCTGATGAGTGAGCGCCGCCTCCAGGAGATCTTCGCGACGGTGGCCACCACCCGACTGGACCTGGACGCCAACCGGGCCACCGTCCGACTCGCCGGGCACCCGCCGCCGCTGCTGCTCTCCGGCGGCCGGGTCGCCCCGGTGCCCGCGCCCGGCGGCCGACTGCTGGGCGTACGACCCCGCCGGCCGATCGCCTACGACCTGGAGTTCGACACCGATGACTGGTCCCTGCTGATGTACACCGACGGCCTCATCGAGGGGCGGGTGGGAGCGGGCAACGAACGCCTCGACGTGCCGGGGCTGACCGGGCTGCTCGACGAGCCGGCCAACCGGTCGGTGTCGCTGCCCGAGCTGCCGGCCTGGCTGGTCGGCCGGGCCGAGCGGCTCAACGGTGGCGCGCTCGCCGACGACGTGGCCATGCTGCTGGTCAGCCGGGGTGGTGGCCGGTGAAGCCGGTGGTCGGCGGCTGGAGTCTGCGCCGCCGGGTCATCAGCCTGCTCACCGTCGTGGGCTTCCTGTTGATCGCCCTGGCCGGCGCGGAGGCGGCGATGGCCGCCCGCAACCGCACCCAGATCGACGCCGTCCTGAACGAGACCGGCCCGTTGCGGGTGCAGTCCCAGGAGCTGCTCAACGCGCTGCTCGACCAGGAGACGGCGATCCGCGGCTACGCGGTCAGCGGTGACCAGGACGACCTGATCCCCTATCGGGAGGGGCTCGACCAGGAGAAGAGCGTCACCGCCTCGATGCGAGGGCTGCTCGACAACTATCCGCAGATCAGCCAGGAGCTGCGGACCGTCGAGGACCGCATCGCGCAGTGGCGGCAGTCGGTCGCCGAGCCGGTGATCACCACCACCGAGCGCAGCGGCACCAGCGCGGGCCAGGCACTGGTCACCGAGCAGGCCCGGCAGCAGTTCGACGACGTGCGCACGGCGGTCAACGACCTCCAGGAGGAGGTCCTGGCCGCCCGGGAACAGACCGCCAGGAACGTACGCACCAGCAGCAACGTGCTGGTCGTCCTGCTGATCGTCGCCGCCCTGGTGGTGGTGGTGGCCGGTGCCGTCCTGCTGCTCTCGCTGGACCGGATGGTGGTCCGGCCACTGACCGCCCTGGCCATCCAGGTCCGCGAGGTCGCCGAGGGCGACTACCAGCACCGCATCGCCACCGTCGGCCCGCCGGAGTTCATCCGGCTCGGCGAGGACGTGGACGCGATGCGTCAGAAGATCGCCGCCGACCTTGCCGAGGTGCGGGCTGCCCGCGAGCGCATCGAGTGGGTCAACAGCCAGCTCCAGAAGCAGGCCGAGGAGCTGACCCGGTCCAACCGTGACCTGGAGCAGTTCGCGTACGTGGCCTCGCACGACCTCCAGGAGCCGCTGCGCAAGGTGGCCAGCTTCTGCCAGTTGCTCCAGCGCCGCTATGCCGGGCAGCTCGACGAACGGGCCGACCAGTACATCGCCTTCGCGGTGGACGGCGCGCAACGCATGCAGCGCCTGATCAACGACCTGCTCGCGTTCTCCCGGATCGGCCGGCTCACCACCGGTTTCGTCGAGGTCGACCTCAACAAGGTGATGGGCGACGTGGCCGGCCAGACCGAGGCCGCGCGTCAGTATGCCGACGCCGAGCTGACCTGGACGGACCTGCCGGTGATCTCGGGTGAGGAACCGCTGCTCACCAACCTGCTGGCCAACCTGGTCAGCAACTCGATCAAGTTCCGGCGCGCGGACGTCCCGCCCAAGGTGCACATCTCGGCCCGGTTGGTGGGCGCCGAGTGGGAGATCACCTGTCAGGACAACGGCATCGGGATCGAGCCGGAGTTCGCCGACAAGATCTTCGTGATCTTCCAGCGGCTGCACTCGAAGGACGCGTACCCGGGCACCGGGATCGGGCTGGCCATCGTCAAGAAGATCGTCGAATACCACGGTGGCCGGGTGTGGGTGGACACCGACGTACCGGAGGGCACCGCGATCCGCTTCACCCTGCCGGCGCTCCCGGCGGACGTGCAGGCGGCTGCCGCTGTCGACTCGGCCGAGGCGCCGCCGGCGGGCGACACGACGGCCTCGAACGAGGATCCGGCAGACTCGGCGGAGCAGTCCGGAGGGTCGGACCAGCCGGACCTGGCCGACGGGGCGCCGGAAAGCGGTAGAACGGGTGACATGAGGGAGACGGTGGGATGACCGCGCCGGCGGATGGCAAGAGCCCGATCGAGGTCCTGCTCGTGGAGGACGACCCGGGTGACGTGTTGATGACCCAGGAGGCGTTCGAGGAGCACAAGCTGCGTAACCGGCTGACCGTCGTCTCCGACGGTGCCGAGGCGCTCGCCTACCTGCGGCGGGAAGGCCAGTACGCCGACGCGGTGGCCCCCGACCTGATCCTGCTCGACCTCAACCTGCCCCGCCGCGACGGCCGGGAGGTGCTGGAAGAGATCAAGAAGGACGAGGAACTGCGCCGGATCCCGGTCGTGGTGCTCACCACCTCGCAAGCCGACGAGGACATCCTGCGCAGCTACCAGCTGCACGCCAACGCCTACGTGACCAAGCCGGTGGACTTCGAGCGCTTCATCTCGGTGGTCCGCCAGATCGACGAGTTCTTCGTCAGCGTGGTCAAGTTGCCGCCGCGTGGCTGACACCCTGCTCGACGACGTTGGCGACCTGCTCCGGGAGGCCGCCGACCAGGTCGTGCTGCCACTGTTCCGCAAGCTCGACGACGCGGACGTTTCGGAGAAGGCGCACGGTGAGGTGGTCACCGTCGCCGACCAGCGGGCCGAGGAGCTGCTGTCGGCGGGGTTGCGTCGACTGCGTCCGGGCTCGATGGTGGTCGGCGAGGAGGGCGTCGCCGACGACCCGGCGCTGCTGCGCCACCTGGGCGACGGCGGGGACGTCTGGTTGGTCGACCCGGTCGACGGCACCGCCAACTTCGCCGCGGGTCGCCGGCCGTTCGCCCTGATGGTGTCGCTGCTGACCGACGGCCGGCCGAACGCCGGCTGGATCCTCGACCCGCTCGCCGACACCCTCGCCGTGGGCTCGGCGGACGACGGCACCCTGCTCAACGGCCGACCGGTCGACACCACCGCCTCGCTGCCGCCGCTCGGCGAGCTGCGGGGCGCGGCGATGACAAAGTTCCTGCCCCCGGAGATCCGGGACCGGGTCCGCGCCGGCGGTCGACACCTCGGTGAGCTGTTGCCCGGCCAGCACTGCGCCGGCCGCGAATATCTGGACATCCTCACCGGTGAGCAGCAGTTCGTCCTCTTCTGGCGCACCCTGCCGTGGGACCACGCCCCGGGCACCCTGCTGGTCCGCGCGGCCGGTGGCGTCGCCCGCAGGTTCGACGGCGCCGACTACCACCCCTCCGACGACGGCCGCGGGCTGCTCGTCGCGGCCAACGAGCAGATCTGGAACGAGGTACGCGACGCCCTGCTCAGCCCCTGATCCGGGCGCTGCGCGGGCTCCTGGACGCTCTGCGCGAGGCTTCTGGACGCTCTGCGCGATGGCACTGGAACGCTCTGTCGACATCTGGGCGGCCCGGCGGTCAGGGGGATGGTCAGCAGCGCGCAGTCCGGTATCGTGACCGGCGGTCTCCGCCAGCAGGCCGCCGACCGGCGCCGGCGGGGACGCCGCCGCGCAGTGGTTCACCGGGGGCCGGCGGTCGACGGAAGGACGCTTTCGTGCCCAGGACCATGCTCCGCCCGCGGCTCGGTCGCCGCACTCTGTTCGCTCTGCTCGCCGCCGTCGCGCTCGTGCTCGGCGGTGCCGCCGTGCCCGCGTACGCGGAGCCCGGCGAGGGGGGCAGCAAGAAGCTGCAGGACGCGTTGGAGCTGACCGCCAAGGGGCACATTGAGGCGAAGGCCAAACTGGACAACTCCAAGCGTCGCCAGACGGCGTTGACCGGTGAGTTGGCGGCGGTCGAGGGTCGACTGGTCGGGCTGAGCGCCCAGGTCGGCGAGGTGGCCGCCCAGTCGTACCGGGTCGGCCGGCTCACCCCGGCGACCATGCTGCTCAACACCAGCACGCCGCAGGCGTTCCTGGAACGTGTCAGCGACCTCGACATGATGGCCCAGCGCGACAGCAAGCGGCTGCGTGACCTCGTCGAGACTCGGGAGCAGGCGCAGCAGGCCAAGATCGCCATCGACGCCGAGGTCCGTGAGCAGCAGAAGCAGCTCGCCGTGATGGCGAAGAAGAAGAAGGAGGCCGAGGCGGCGCTCGCCGAGGTCAGCTCGGGCAGCAGCAACGGGTTCAGCGGCGGCAGTTCCACCTCGGCGAAGCCGGCACCCCGCAACTCGGACGGGTCCTGGCCGTCGGAGTCGTGCTCGGTGAAGGACCCGACCACCTCCGGCTGCATCACCCCGCGCACCCTGAACGCGCTCAAGCAGACCCAGGCGGCCGGCTACAAGCGGCACGTCTCCTGTAAGCGTGAGGGCGGCGGCGGCGAGCACCCGAAGGGGCGTGCCTGCGACTTCGCGGCCGCCACGAACGGCTTCGAGGATCGCAACGCGACCGGCGGCGACAAGGCGTACGGCGACAGCCTCGCCGCCTGGCACGTGCGAAACGCCGACCGTCTCGGCGTGCTCTACGTGATCTGGTACAGGCAGATCTGGCACCCCGGCACGGGGTGGCGTTCGTACAGCGGCAGTGGCAGCCCCGCCGCATCCCACACGAACCATGTTCATCTCTCGATGTACTGACCCGGAGCACCAGCTTCGCTGCGTACCATCGCGACGATGAGCACCCCACCGTCCGACGTAGCGGCCCCGCAGGCGTCCTCGGCCCCGCCCGTTGCGGTCATCGGCCGGGCGCTGCCCAACGGCCTGGCCGCCTTCCTGGTCTTCTTCTCCAGCGGCGCCGTGCTGGTGCTGGAAACCGTCGCGTTGCGCCTGGTCGGCCCCTACGTCGGGGTGACCCTCCAGGTGACCAGCTCGGTGATCGGCATCGCGTTGGCCGCTATCGCGTACGGGGCCTGGTCCGGTGGTTGGCTGGCGGACCGGCGCAACCCGCGTGGCCTGCTGGCACCGGCGCTGGTGCTGGCCGGCATCGCCACCGCCATCACCCTGCCCGTCGTCCGGTACGCCGGTGAGGTGCTGCGGGGCGGCGCGGCCAGCGCGATCCTGCTGCTGGTGGCGCTGGCCGTGTTCGTGCCGGCCGCGTTGCTGGCGGCCGTCACCCCGCTGGTCGTGAAGCTCCAGCTCGCCGACCTGCGCCGCACCGGCCAGGTGGTCGGTCGACTCTCCGGGATCGGCACGCTGGGCGGCATCACCGCCACCCTGCTCACCGGCTTCGTGCTGGTCGCAGCGCTGCGCAGCACCGTCATCCTGCTGACCCTCGCGGTCGCGCTCGGGCTGGTCGGCCTCGGCCTCGGCTGGTACCTGCGCCGGCAGGAGCCCACCGAGCTGCCCGGTCCGGCCCGGACCCGGGCCGCGCTGGCCGTGCTCGGCCTGGTCGGGGCAGGGCTGACCACCGTGGCGCCGAACCCGTGCGACATCGAGACGGCCTACCACTGCGCCCGGGTCACCGCCGACCCGGACCGGCCCACCGGACGGACGCTGCTGCTCAACTCGGCCCACCACTCGTACGTGGACCTCGCCGACCCGAAGCACCTGGAGTACGCGTACACGAAGTGGATCGGCGCCGTCGCCGACGTCGCCGCGCCGGCCGGTCAGCGGCTGGACGCGCTGCACCTGGGCGGCGGCGGGTTCACCGTGCCGACCTACCTGACCGCGACCCGGCCGGGCACCGAGAACGTGGTGTTCGAGATCGACGGCGGGCTGGTCGAGCTGGGCGAGCGGGAGCTGGGCGTACGCCCGGGGCCGCAGCTGCGCACGGTGGTGGGCGACGCCCGCATGCTGGTCGTCGGCGAGCCGACGGACAGCCGCGACCTGGTGGTCGGTGACGCGTTCGGTCACCTGGTGGTGCCCTGGCACCTGGCCACCCGGGAGATGGCCGCCGAGGTCCGGCGGGTCACCCGCCCCGGCGGCGTGTACGTGCAGAACGTCATCGACTATCCACCGCTGCGGTTCATCCGCGCCGAGCTGGCCACCGTGGCGGCCGAGTTCCGGCACGTCGCGTTGATCGCGCCGCCGGAGGCGCTCGCCGAGGAGCAGGGTTCCAACTTCGTCATCGTCGGCTCCGACGCGCCGCTGCCGCTGGACGCCGTCCGCACCCGACTGAGCGAGGTGGACCCCAAGGTCAGCCTGCTGTCCGGCGCGGAGCTGACGGATTTCGTCGGTGGGGCGATGGTGTTGACCGACGATTTCGCCCCGGTGGACCAACTGCTGGCGACCGCCTGAACGAGTGACAATCCTGACCGATTCCGATCCTCCGGGTGTAGGTCGGTTGGTTGTGGGCAACAACGCACACCATGGGTGGTGGGGACCGGAACGGTGCGCAACTGCTCGATCAGCGATACCGGCTGATCGAGCAGCTTGGCGCGGGCGGCATGTCGGTGGTCTGGCGCGGGTACGACGAGGTGCTCGGCCGCCAGGTCGCGGTGAAGGTGCTGGCCTCCCGGTTGGCCAGCGACCGGGCCTTCCGCCACCGGATCCGGATCGAGGCGCAGGCCGCCGCGCGGCTCTGCCACCCCAACATCACCAATGTGTACGACTACGGCGAGTCCGAGCAGGTCGGGCTGACCGTGCCGTACGTGGTGATGGAACTGATCGACGGCACCTCCCTGGCCAGTCGGCTGGGCCGGGAGAGCCAGCTTCCCTGGCGGGAGGCCATGACCATCGGCGCGGAGGTCAGCTCGGCGCTGGCCACCGCGCACGCCCGCGGTGTGGTGCACCGTGACGTGACACCGGGCAACGTGATGCTCACGTCGACCGGGGTCAAGGTTGTCGACTTCGGCATCTCCGCGCTGGTGGGGGAGAGCGAGAAGGGGCCGGACGGCACACTGCTGGGCACCCCCGCGTACCTCGCCCCGGAACGGCTGGACAACGGTCAGGTCTCCCCGGCCACCGACGTGTACGCCGTAGGGCTGCTGCTCTACCGGATGCTCACCGGCCGGCTGCCGTGGCAGGCCAACACCACGACCCAGATGTTGCGGGCGCACATGTACACCGACCCGGATCCGATGCCGGAGGTGCCGGGGCTGCCCGACGAGGTGACCGACCTGGTGCGGCGCTGCCTTGCCAAGCAACCCGCGGACCGGCCGGCGACCGCCGAGGTGGCCAGGACCCTCGCCGACGCGGCCGGGATGCTGGCGGCGGTGCCGGTCTCCCCGGCCGGAGGGCCGCTGGACCCGGCCGCGCTCGCCAGCGCGGGCACCACGATCCTGCCCTGGTCGGCGGAGACCGACGCGTTGCCGATCTCCCGTACCCGCCAACGGGACCAGAGGGTCCGCCAGCGGGTGAGCCGTCGTCGGCGGGTGGAGGCCGGGGTGGCTGCCGTCGGGCTGATCGCGGTCACCGGCGTGATGTGGGGGTTCACCTCGCGTACCCCGGCCAGCGGCGAGGGCCGGCCGACCACCGAGGCCCGGATGGGCCTGCCGGAGAAGGTGCCGTGCGAGGTGGCGTACGCGCTGCGCACGGACTCCGGCACCGACTTCGCCGCCGAGCTGACGTTGACCAACACCGGTGAGAGTGAGCTGCGGGACTGGGCGATGAGTTTCACCTTCCCCGGTCAGCAGACCGTTACGAAGGCGGAGCCCGCGCCGGTGCAGCAGCAGGGGAACACGGTGCTGGTCCGGCCAGTGGCCGAGCGCACCACGCTGGCGCCCGGCGCGGCCGAGAAGCTCAACCTCACCGGCACGTACAGCGGGGCGAACCAGCTGCCGGTCGAGTTCCGGCTCGGCGACGTGGCCTGCGGCGTACGCGTCTCCGGGGTGGCCGGCAGCACGCCGTCCACCGCCCCGGCGCGCACAGCCGCCACCACGACGAAGACACCACCCAAGGCCCCGCCGAAGGCGGCGACAGCTGGCGGCGGCCCGGGTTCGGGTGGCCCCAAGGCCAAGCCTGAGAAGCCCGGCAAGGGCAAAGGGCCGGGTGGTGGCCCGGGAAAAGCGGGAAAGTGACAAAGGGCAAGGGGAAGGGGCCTGGCGGTAAGAAGTGACGGTCAGCGTCGCCCTGCGAACCGTTGCACCTGGTCGATCCCACCCTCCACGACCAGCAGCCCACCCTGCGCCAGCGCTGTGTCGTCCGAGGCGTACCGGAAACGCTCACCAGGTGCCTTCGCGCCGATCACCCGGACCCCGGAACGCTCCTCCGGGCGCAGGTCGAGCAGGGTGCGCCCGACGAGCGACTCCGGCACCCGGACGGTGGCGATGGCGAAGTCGTCGTCGAACTCGATGAAGTCGAGCAGCCGGCTGACGATCAGGTGCGCCACCCGCTCGCCGGTCTCCGCCTCCGGGAAGATCACGTGGTGCGCGCCGACCGACGACAGGATCTTGGCGTGTTTCTGCGAGGTGGCACGCGCCCAGATCTGCGGCACACCCAGCTCGACCAACGCCAGCACGGTGAGGACGCTCGCCTCCACCGACGCCCCGATGGCCACCACCGCCCGGCCGAAGCTGGTGACTCCGAGCTGCCGCAGCGCACCGTCCTCCGTCGCGTCGGCCTGGACCACCCGGTCGAGCTGCGCCGAGAAGCGCTGCACCTGATCCGGGTTGCGGTCGACGGCCAGCACCTCGCGGTCCATCCGGTTGAGCGACGCGGCCAGATGGCAGCCGAAGCGACCCAACCCGATCACCACGATGCCGCCGCCGCCGTCCGATCGTCTCGCCGACACCTCGACCCTCCTCGCTCCTAGCCGACAATGGGTTGTTCCTGGGGGTAGCGGTAGAGCCTGCGCCGGGTGTTCAGGGCGATCGCCGACCCGAGGGTGAGCGGCCCGACCCGGCCGATGAACATCAGCACGGTCAGCACCAGCTGGCCGCTGGCCGGCAGCTCGCTGGCCAGACCGACGGTGAGCCCGGTGGTGCTGAACGCGGAGGTGACCTCGAACAGGGCCGCGACGAACCGCACGCCCTCGGTGAGCAGCAGCAGGAGCATGGTCCCGGCCGTCACCAGCGCGACGCTGAGCAGGGCCACCGTCACGGCCTGCCGCTGACTTGCGGTGGCCACCCGGCGGTGCCCGACCGTCACGTCGGGCTCGCCGCGCAACTCGGCCCAGATGGTGAACGCGAGCAGGAAGAACGTGGACACCTTGATGCCGCCGGCCGTGCTGGCGCTGCCACCGCCGATGAACATCAGCACGATCAGCAGCGGGTAGCTCTCCTCCTGGAGGTCGGCGATGTTCAGCACGTTGAAGCCCCCAGTGCGGCTCAACGCGATCTGGGTGAACGACGCGAGCACCTTGCCCCCGACGTCGTACGAGCCGATGGTGCTGGCGTTGGTCCACTCGGCGGCGAGCAGGCCGACGAAGCCGAGCAGCAGCAGGACCACGCTGCCCCAGATGGTCAGCTTGGTGGCCACCGCCCAGCCAGCCGGCTTGCGCCATTCCCGGGCGGCCTCGAACAGGGCCGGAAAGCCCAGCCCGCCGACGATGGCCCCGAACGCCAGCGGCAGCGACACCCACGGATCACGGTCGAAGGCCAGCAGACCCTCGGTGTAGAGCGCGAAACCACCGTTGTTGAACGCCTGGACGGCGTGGAACACGCCCGACCACAGGGCCCGTCCGGGCGGATAGTCGTACGCCCACCAGAGGCGGCCGGCGACCACAGCCGTCATCACGGCCTCGCAGGCGAAGACGGTGATCGCGATCCGGCGCAGCAGCCGGCCCACGTCACCGATGCCGAACTCCGCCGTCTCGGCCTGCACCAGCAGCCGGTTACGCAGGCCGAGTTGGCGTGAGACCACCAGGATGACCAGCGCCGCCGCAGTGAGGATGCCGAGACCACCGAGCTGGGTGAGCACGGTGATCACCACAAGGCCGGCGCCGGACCAGTAGTTGGGGGTGTCGTTGATCGCCATCCCCGTCACCGACACCGCCGACGTGGCGGTGAACAACGCGGTGACCAGGGGCGGGCGCTGATGCTCGATGGTCGACCAGCGGGTCATCAGCAGGCCGGTGCCCAGCAGGATCGGCACCAGGAACCCCAGCGGCACCAGCCGCACGGGGTTGCGGAAAAACCGGCGCACCAGACAATCTTCCTTTCCCGCCCGTCGCCCGGAGCGGGAACGCTCATTCCGGAGATTCACCTCCCGGCCAACCCTCGACCAACTGCCGGCCAATCCGGGGCGGTCTGCTGAAGCGGCTCACCCCCACGACAGGAGACGGCGTTGCGACGTACCCTTTCGACCCTCGGCCTGGCCGGCGTGCTGCTCGCCGCCGCCGCCATGGCCGTGCCCACCATCGCCGCCGCCGAGCCCTTGACCGGCGCGGACCGCACCCGGGCGAACGACCGGCCGATCGTGATCGGTCACCGAGGTGCCAGCGGCTACCGGCCGGAGCACACCCGGAGGCGTACCGGCTGGCGATCCGGATGGGCGCCGACTACATCGAGCCCGACCTGGTGTCCACCTCCGACGGCGTCCTGGTCGCCCGGCACGAGAACGAGATCTCCGGCACCACCGACGTGTCGACGCACCCGGAGTTCGCGGCCCGCAAGGCGACCAAGACCATCGACGGTGTCGCCGTGACCGGCTGGTTCACCGAGGACTTCACACTGGCCGAGCTGAAGACGCTGCGGGCCAAGGAACGACTGCCGCAGGTCCGCGTGGCGAACACCGCGTTCGACGGCCGCTTCGAGGTGCCCACCCTCCACCAGGTCATCGACCTGGCCCGGACCGAAGGGCGGACACGGGGCCGCACCATCGGCATCTACCCGGAGACCAAGCACCCGACCTACTTCACGTCGATCGGCCTGCCGTTGGAGGAGCCGCTGCTGCGGGTGCTGCGGCAGAACAAGCTGGACCGCAGGAACTCGCCGGTCTTCATCCAGTCGTTCGAGACGGCCAACCTGCGCAAGCTGAGCCGGATCACCGACGTGAAGCTGGTCCAACTTCTCGACGCCGCCGGCCGCCCGTACGACTCCACCGTCGCCGGTGACACCCGCGGCTACCAGGACCTCGTCACGCCCGCTGGGCTGAAGTGGATCGCCGGGTACGCCGACGGCATCGGGGCGAACAAGAACCTGCTCGTGCCCCGGGACGCTGCCGGCGCCCTGCTCGCCCCCACCAACGTGGTGCGCGACGCGCACCGTGAGCGGCTGCTCGTGCACTCCTGGACGTTCCGCGCGGAGAACCAGTTCCTCCCGGTGGACTTCCGGATCGGCACCGACCCCAACGCGCGCGGCGACATCACCGCCGAGTACGAGCTCTTCCTCGGCCTGGGCCTGGACGGCGTCTTCAGCGACCACCCGGACACGGCCGTCGCCGCCCTAGCCGGCCTCGCCGGGAACTGACCCCCCGCCCGTCGGCCCACCCGCTGGCCCGCCGTCCGCCACCCGGACGGCGGGCCAGCGACACCTCCGGGGTCCGGACGAGGCAGCAACTTCACCGAAGTTGCTGCCCCGAGGCGGGTTGAGACAGCAACAACAGGGAAGTTGACGCGATCTTCGCCTGCTCGACGGTCGTTGGCGGTGTCCGCGCGCGACGACTCATGACGGTCCCTGTGGTTGACCGATCGGGGCAGATGGGGCGAGGCGACACAGACCTCGGGTGGTCCGTGGAGGTTCAGGCCACCGGGAGCGCCGGCTCTCTGGTGACCGTGCGGCCCGTTGTAACCCCCGGCCACCTCATTCCTGTTACTTGTGTGTTTCCGCCACATAGCTCGTGGGTGACGTCACTTCTAGCGTGAGCCGTCACGAAGAAGTTCTCTCCCTCCGAGTCCTCATGTGGAGTCGCAATGACGGTCCGGACGACGCGGCGGGTGTTCCTCTCCGCCGCCACGATGATGGCCGCGGCGCTGGCCGCCACGGCCTGTGGTAGCCCGCAGGACACCGCCACCGGCGGCGGCGACAACGCCGCGCCGGTCAAGGTCGGCCTGGTGTACTCCCAGTCGGGTGCCCTGGCCAGCTACGGAAAGCAGTACATCGAGGGTTTCAAGGCGGGGCTGGACTTCGCCACCAAGGGCACCGGCAAGGTCGGTGACCGGAAGATCGAGTTGACCGAGGTCGACGACGCGGGCGACCCGGCCAAGGCGGTCTCCGCGGCGAAGGACCTGATCGGCAAGGGCACGAAGATCATTGCCGGTTCCACCGCCTCGGGCGTGGCGCTCCAGGTCGCGCCGATCGCCGCGCAGAACAAGGTGCTGTTCATCTCCGGCCCGGCCGCCACCGACGCGGTGACCGGCGCGAACAAGTACACGTTCCGCTCCGGCCGGCAGTCCTACCAGGACGTGGTGACCGCCAAGTCGTTCATCGGCGACCCGGCCGGCAAGAAGGTCGTGGTCTTCGCCCAGGACGGCGCGTTCGGTGACGCCAACGAGGCAGCCGTGAAGGCCGTCATCGGCAGCGCGGGCGCCACCGTGAGCAGTGTCCGGGCGCCGGCCAGCGCCACCGAGTTCACCCCGTTCGCCAGCCAGATCAAGGCGGCGAAGCCGGACCTGCTGTTCGTGGCCTGGGCGGGCACCACCGCCCCGGCGATGTGGCAGACCCTCGACCAGCAGGGCGTGCTCTCGTCCACCACTGTCGTCACGGGCCTGGACATCCGCGCCTCGTGGCAGACCTTCGGCACCGCCGGCGCCAAGATCTCCTTCCTGTCGCACTACTTCGACGGTGCGAGCGACACCGAGGCCAGCAAGGCCCTGAAGGCGAAGGTCACCACCATCGACCTGTTCCACCCGGACGGCTTCGCCGCCGCCCAGATGGTGGTCCGCGCGGCGCAGGAGGGCGGGGACGACGTCGACAAGATGGTCACCGCCCTGGAGGGCTGGAGCTTCGACGGGGTCAAGGGCAAGATGACCATCCGGGCCGCCGACCACGCGCTGCTCCAGCCGATGTTCCAGGCCAAGCTGACCGGCAGCGGCACCGAGTTCACGGCCACCGCGCAGAAGAGCCTCACCGGTGACGAGTCCGCGCCACCGGCCGTGGCGATGAAGGGCTGACCCATGCTCGCCACCCGCGGTCTGACCTGGCGGATCGGTGAGGTCGCCATCGTCGACAGCGTCTACCTCGACCTCGCGCCCGGGGAGTTCCTGGGCGTGATCGGGCCGAACGGCGCCGGCAAGACCTCACTGTTCAACCTGATCACTGGCCTGCGCCGGGCCACGGAGGGCCGGATAGTTCTGGACGGTCAGGACATCGGGGCGCTCCCGCCGCACCGGCGGGCCCGCCTCGGACTGGGCCGTACCTTCCAGGCGTCCTCGGTCTTCGGCTCGCTCAGTGTGCGGGAGAACGTCCGGCTCGCCGTGCAGGCGCACCGCGGGGGCTCGATGGCACTGTGGCGGCGGGCGGCGGCCGACCGGGAGGTCGCCGCCGCCGCCGACGCGGCGCTCGACCGGGTCGGCCTCGCCCACCGGGGTACGGCACTCGCCGGCACCCTGGCCCACGGCGAGAAGCGCAAGTTGGAGATCGCCCTGCTGCTCGCCGGTGAACCGCGGGTGATGCTGCTGGACGAACCGATGGCCGGCGTCAGCGCCGAGGACATCCCCGAACTGGTGGCCGTCATCAAGTCGCTGACCGGCGACAGCGGCCGGGCGGTGCTGATGGTCGAGCACCACATGGACGTCATCCTGGAGCTGGCCGACCGGATCGCCGTCATGCACCACGGCGCGCTGCTGGCCTGCGACACGCCGGAGACGGTGATGGCGAACCCCACGGTGCAAGAGGCCTACCTGGGGGAGTCGCTCTAATGGAACCAGTTCTCACTGTGGAGGACCTGTCGGTCCGGATCTCCGGGCTGCACATCCTCCAGGGGGTGTCCTTCGCGGTCGCCCCGACCGGCGTGACCGTCCTGCTCGGTCGCAACGGCGTCGGCAAGACCACCACGTTGCGCGCGATCGTCGGCCTCACCCCGCCCGCCGGGGAGGTCCGCGGCACGATCCGGATGGGTGCGCAGAACCTGCTGGCCCAGCGCACGCACCGGCTGGTCCGCGGTGGGCTCGGCTACGTGCCCGAGGACCGCTGCGTGTTCGCCGGCCTCACCGTCGCCGAGAACCTGCGGCTCGCCGAGCGACGCGGCACCAGCCCGGCGTACGACAAGGTTTTCGCGCTCTTCCCGGAGCTGGACCGGCGCGGACGGCAACGGGCGGGTTCGCTGTCCGGTGGGCAGCAGCAGATGCTCGCGATCGGGCGGGTGCTGCTCAACGACAACCGGCTGCTGCTGGTCGACGAGCCGACCAAGGGGTTGGCGCCGAAGGTGGTAACCGAGGTGGCCGAGGTGTTGGAACGGGTCGCGGAGTCGGTGCCGGTGCTGCTCGTCGAGCAGAACCTGGCCGTCGTACGCCGACTGGCCCGCGACGCGGTGGTGCTGGCCGCCGGCAAGGTGGCCTGGACCGGCGACGCGCGTGAGCTGTTGTTGGAGACGGCGCTGACGAAGTCGTTGCTGGGTGTCGGCTCGGCGGAGGTGTCCCACTGATGGGGACCGTGATTCTGTTGGCGTTGACCGGGCTGGGCCTGGCGGCGCTGTACTTCCTGGTCGCGTCGGGCCTGTCCCTGGTCTTCGGTCTGGCCGACGTGCTCAACTTCGCCCACGGGCTGTTCCTCGGCGTGGGCGCGTACGGCACCTGGTGGGCGGCGGGCAACCTGCCGGGCGCGGGCTCCGACGGGTTCGGCTTCGTGCTCGCTGTCGCCTTCGGGGTGGCCGCCGGCACGCTGGTCGCGATCCTGGTCGAGCTGGTGCTGATCCGCCCGCTCTACTCCCGCACCATCGAGCAGGTGCTGGTGACCGTCGGCCTGTCCCTGGCCGGGGTGGCGTTGTTGCAGGCCACCTGGGGTGCGGACGCACGCCCGTTCCCGCGTCCCGACTGGACTCGGCAGGTGACCGGGATCCTCGGCGCGCAGGTGCCCAACGGCGGCCTGCTGCTGATCATCGCGGCGGTGCTGGTGCTCGGCGCGATCCTGGCGTTCCTGCGCTGGACAAGGTACGGCCTGGTGATCCGGGCCGGGGTGGAGAACCGGGAGATGGTGACCGCCCTCGGCATCGACGTACGCAAGGCGTTCACGCTGGTCTTCGCGATCGGTGGGGCGGCCGCCGCGCTCGCCGGTGCGCTCGGCGGGGTCTACTTCGGCACCGTCTCGCCCGGTCAGGGCAGCTCGCTGCTGATCTTCGCGTTCATCGTGGTGGTGATCGGCGGGATGGGCTCGGTGGTCGGCTCCGCGTACGCGGCGGTCGTGGTCGGTCTGGTGCAGCAGTTCGTCAACTACTACGGCACGTCCGGGCTGGGCGACATCTGCGTGGTCGGGCTGCTGGCCGTGGTGCTGCTGCTGCGCCCGCAGGGCATCGCCGGAAAGGTGGCAACGGCATGACGGTGATCGACGCGCCTCCCGCGCAGGTGCCCGACGAGTTGACCCCGCAGCGGGGGCGGTGGCACCGGGTCCGCCCGTTCCTGCCGCTGGTCGCGCTGGTCGTGCTGGCGATCCTGCCGTACTCGACGATCTCCCTGCCGGGGATCTTCGAGGGGCCGGTCAACTCGCCCGGCACCCTGCAACTGCTCGCCATCTGCCTGATCTTCGGCGGTCTGGCGGCCGGGTACGACCTGCTCTTCGGCCGGACCGGCATGCTCTCCTTCGGGCACGCGCTGTACTTCGCGGCCGGTGTGTACGGCACCGACATCCTCGTCACCCGGGCTGGTCTGCCGCTGTGGCAGGCGGCGTTGCTGACCATCACTGGCGGGACGATCCTCGCCGCGCTGCTCGGCGCGGTGGCGCTGCGCACCGTGGGCATCGCGTTCGCCATGGTCACGTTGGCCTTCGCCCAGGTCGGCGCGATCCTGGTGGCCCGGGACTTCGGTGGGCTCACCGGTGGCGAGGAGGGTCTGCCGCTGGACGTGTCGGGGCTGCCCGCCGGGCTGGTGGGGGTGACGAACACTGTCAACCTGTACTGGCTGGCGCTCGCGTACCTGACGCTGGTGGTCTTCGTGGTGCACCGGGTGAGCGGTTCCCCGACCGGTCGGGTGCTCGCCGGGCTGAGTGACGACGAGCGGCGGATCGGTGTGCTCGGGCTGGACCCGTACCGCTACAAGCTGGTGGCGTTCACTCTCGCCGGCGGGCTGGCGTCGGCGGGCGGGGTGGTCTACGTCCTCATCGTCGGCGGCGCGTCGCCGCACATCACGTCCTCCGAGCTGACCCTGTCGCTGCTGGTCATGGTGGTGCTCGGCGGGCCGGGCACCCGGTGGGGGCCGGTGCTCGGCGGCGTCCTCTACATGTACCTGGACCACCGGCTCACCGCGTTCGGCACGAGCGACGCGGTGGACAACCTCCCGGCCGTCCTCAGCCACCCGCTGAGCCAGCCGCTGTTCGTCCTGGGCACGGTCTTCATCCTGGCCGTCTACTTCTTCCCAGGAGGCCTGACGAGCCTGGCCCCCCGCCTGTCCCACCTAACCCGCACCCTCCGCCCCCCACGCTGACCCCAACCCCCCACCCCCCACCCCGTTTCTGCCCCCGTCGATCATGAAGTTATAGCCACGACACGCCGTGGCGGATGGCGATAACTTCATGATCGACGGGGTGTTGTCGCGGAGGGGGAGGCGGGGGAGATGGACTCTCGGGTTGCTGTTGTCAGTGGGGGTGGGACCGGGATCGGGGCCGCCGTTGCGGAGGCGCTCGTTCGGGACGGGTACGACGTTCTGATCGTCGGGCGGCGGTCGGACGTGCTGTCGGCCGCCGCCGAGCGGATCTCCGCCGAGTGTGGTCGGGCCGACGCCGTCAACGCGGTCACCGCCGACCTGACCGACCCGGAGCAGCTCGACCGGGTGCTCGCGGCGGTCGACGGTCGGCCGGTCGACGTGGTGGTCAACAACGCAGGCGGCTACCTGGGCGGGGACACCGGCACCCTGGCCGGGACCGCCGCACACTGGCGGGCCAACCTGGAGGCCAACGTGCTCACCGCCGTACTGCTGACCGAGGCGTTGCGGCCGGCACTGCGTCGCCCCGACGGGCGGGTGATCCTGGTCAGCTCGATCGCCGCCCAGCGCGGCGGCGGCGGGGCGTACTCGGCGGCGAAGGCGGCCCTGCACGGCTGGGCGTACGACCTGGCGGCTCAGCTCGGCCCGGACCAGATCACGGTCAACGTGGTGAGCCCCGGTTATGTCGCCGAGACCGAGTTCTTCGGCGAGCGGATGACCGCCGAGGGGCACGCGAAGCGGGTCGCGGCGACCCTGGTCGGGCGGGCCGGCCTGCCGGACGACATCGCCGAGGCCGTCCGCTATCTCGCCAGCCCGGCCGCCGGTTACGTCACCGGTCAGGTCCTCGGCGTCAACGGGGGCTCGGTCCTCGGCCGCTGATGCACGCGCGCGCCCATGAACGACTGAAGGGCGGCGGCCCCCCGTGTGGCCGCCGCCCGTCCTGCCGACGGACACGCCGGCGGCAGTGGAGGCGGGGCCCACTGTGCCCCGCTGATCGTGGGGGTTATCCGACTTGGGCTGGTAGAAATGCCGGGTGGAGACAGCAGAGCGGGCGGCAATCCGGGAGCGGGCCGAGGCGGTGCTGCGCCGGCTGGCCGGTGACCACGCCCGTCTGCGTGAGGACCAGTGGCGGGCCATCGAGGCGCTGGTCGTCGACCGGCGACGGGTGCTTTGTGTGCAGCGGACCGGTTGGGGCAAGTCGGCGGTCTACTTCGTGGCCACCGCCCTGCTGCGCGAGCGCGGGGAGCACGGCCCGACCGTCATCGTCTCGCCGCTGCTGGCGCTGATGCGTAACCAGGTCGAGGCGGCGGCCCGGGCGGGCATCAAGGCCCGCACGATCAACTCGGCGAACCTCGACGAGTGGGACGAGATCACCGCGGAGATCCAGACCGGTGCCGTGGACGTGCTGCTGATCAGCCCGGAACGGCTAAACAACCCGGACTTCCGCGACGGGGTGCTGCCGAAGCTGGCCGCCACCACCGGGCTGCTGGTGGTCGACGAGGCACACTGCGTTTCCGACTGGGGGCACGACTTCCGGCCGGACTACCGGCGGCTGCGCACCTTCCTCGCCGAGCTGCCCGAGCGCACCCCTGTGCTGGCGACCACCGCCACCGCCAACTCCCGGGTCACCCAGGACGTGGCGGAGCAGTTGGGCGACGCCCTCATCCTGCGCGGCACCCTGGACCGCGAGTCGCTGCGCCTCGGGGTCCTCGACCTGCCCAGCCCGGCACACCGGCTGGCCTGGCTCGCCGACCACCTCGATCAGCTCCCCGGCTCGGGCATCGTCTACACGCTGACCGTCGCGGCAGCGGGGGAGACGGCCGAGTTCCTGCGGTCCCGGGGTTACCCGGTGGCGTCGTACACCGGGCAGGCCGACGACGCCGACCGGCGGGCCGCCGAGCAGGACCTGCTCGACAACAAGATCAAGGCGTTGGTCGCGACGAGCGCTCTCGGCATGGGCTTCGACAAGCCTGACCTGGGCTTCGTCGTCCACCTCGGCGCGCCGCCCTCGCCGATCGCGTACTACCAGCAGGTCGGCCGCGCCGGCCGCGCCGTCGAGCACGCCGAGGTGCTGCTGCTGCCCGGCGTCGAGGACGCAGCCATCTGGCGATACTTCGCCTCGCTGGCGTTCCCACCCGAGCAGCAGGTGCGCGCCGTGCTGGCCGCCCTGCACCCCGACCGCCCGCTCTCCACCCAGGCCCTCGAACCGCTCGTCGACCTGCGCCGTACCCGCCTGGAGCTGATGCTCAAGGTGCTCGACGTGGACGGCGCGGTCCGCCGGGTGCGCGGTGGATGGCTCGCCACCGGCGAGCCCTGGGTCTACGACGAGGCCCGGTTGCGCCGCGTCGCCGAGGCGCGCACCGTCGAGCAGCAGGCCATGCGGGAGTACGCGACCACGTCCGACTGCCGGATGCGGTATCTACGGGAACGCCTGGACGACACCGGGGCGACCGACTGCGGCCGGTGCGACAGGTGCGCCGACCCGCTCTTCTCCGCCGACGTGTCGACAGCCGCGCTCTCCGCCGCGCAGACCTTCCTCGGCCGCCCCGGCGTGGAGATCGCCCCGAAGAAGCTCTGGCCGACCGGGTTGGACGCGGTGGGCGTACCCCTCAAGGGCCGGATCGCCCCCGCGGAGCAGGCGTTGCCGGGCCGTGCCGTCGGGCGCCTCTCGGACCTCGGTTGGGGTGGCCGGTTGCGTGATCTCGTCGGCCCGGAGGCACCGGACGCGCCGGTGCCCGACGACGTCGTCGGCGCGGTGGTGGAGGTGTTGAAGGCGTGGGCGCACGGCGACGACCCGTGGCCCCGCCGGCCGGTGGGGGTGGTCGCGGTCGGTTCGCGGCGACGGCCCCGACTGGTCGGGTCGCTCGCCGAGCGGATCGCCGCCGTGGGCCGGCTGCCGCTGCTCGGCGAGGTCATCCCGGCCGGTCCGGGCGGTCCGGCCGGGCCACGAGGCAACAGCGCCCAACGGGTACGCGCGCTGCACGACACCTTCACCGTGCCGACCGACCTGGCGGACACCCTGACGGGCCTGGACGGCCCGGTGCTGCTCGTCGACGACCTGATCGACTCGGGTTGGACGATGACGCTGGTCGCTCGGGCCCTGCGCCGGGCCGGCGCGCCTGACGTGCTCCCGCTCGCCCTCGCCGTCGCCAGTTGACCCGCCGGGCGCGGGGCGGGTGGGAAAGTTCCCGGAGGGCGTCGAATGCGACCGTCGCCACGCCGTCCGGGCGTCGGCCTGGGCCGCCCCGACGCGGCGGTACCGTGGGCGGTATGACCGACCAGCAGCCCGTCACCCGCGCGCACGACGTCACGGGTAGGACCGCCGTCGCCGAGGCGGGCCACGTGCTGGGTGTCGGCGGTGCCTGACCAGGTCTCCGCCGCGCCGGACCGGAGCACGCTCCGGCTGGCGCTGGTGGTCGGTGGGCTGGTGCTGGCGGTGCTGCTCGGTTTCGGCCTCGGCCGGATGAACACGACAGGCACCGCCACCGGCAGCCCGTCGTTGGCCGCCGAACACACCGACCCACCGGGGACCGGGCCGCACAACCACGGCAGCGCCGCGAGCACCGATCAGAGCACGGCCACCGAGCCGGGTGGTCTGGCGGTCAGCTCAGCCGGGTTCACCCTCGCGCCCCTGACGACCGAGTTCGCGGCCGGCCGGCCCGGTCAGCTCCGCTTCCAGGTACGCGACGTGCAGCGCCGGCCCGTCACCCGCTTCGCCGTCGTGCACGACAAGCCGATGCACCTCATCGTCGTCCGCCGGGACCTGACCGGTTACCAGCACCTGCACCCGACCATGGCGACGGACGGCACCTGGTCGGTGCCGTTGACCCTCGCGCAGTCCGGGGTCTGGCGCGCGTACGCCGATTTCACCGTCGTCGCCGACAACGGCGCGCAGACCGCGGTGACCCTCGGCGCAGACCTGGTCGTGCCCGGTGACTACCAGCCCCGTTCGCTGCCGGGTCCGGCCACCTCGACGACGGTGGATCGGTTCACGGTCGGCTACCAGGGCACCCCGCAGGCGGGAGCGACAGTGCCGCTGACGTTCCGGGTCGACGGTGCTGGCGGCGCCGCCCCGCTGGAGCGGTACCTCGGGGCGTACGGGCATCTGGTGGCGTTGCGCGAGGGCGACCTCGGCTACCTGCACGTGCACCCGGAACCAGAGCTGGTGGACGGCCAGATCAAGTTCTGGCTGACCACCCCCGGCCCCGGCCGCTACCGCCTGTACCTGGACTTCCAGGTAGGGACCGAAGTCCACACCGCCGAGTTCACCCTCACGGTCCCCTAACCCCCCCCCGGGCCCCCGCCCCGGGGGGTTAGCCGGCTCGGCGGATGGGGCGGCGGGCCAGGTAGCGGAGCAGGTCGCGGATGTGGTGCTTCTCCTCGGCGGGAACCGTCGGGTCGGCCAGCCGGTCCAGGATGGCGCGGACGTCGGCTTCGACGGGGCCGTCGTCATGGCGTCGACGGGGGGTGGGGCCGGCGTCGGGCAGCCCGAGCGCGCGGAACGCGGCAGCGACCGGTAGGTCCAGTGCGGCGCAGAAGCCGCGCACCTTGGCCAGCTCGGGATAATCCTGCCAGTCACCCGCCAACCAGCGGAACACGGTGGAGCGTCCCACGCCCGTGTGCGAGGCAAGATCGGTCACGGTCCAGCCACGTTCGTCACGAGCGTCATCGATGGCGCGCCGGACGAAGCGGGCGAAGGCCATCTGCGGTGATACCTCGGCTGATCCCATCCCTGTGTGTCTTTCCCCCTGCCGCAGCACCGGGACGATGCGCCTTTCCGAGGGTAGTACGCCCACAGCCGGAAACAATTGACTGACCGCACAATCTGTCCCGTGGACGAGACTTTTCCGCGACAGCATGATGCCAACGGAAACTTGCATCAAGCGATCACTATCGTTCTTCCACTAAGCTCGGTGCCCGTCCCGGCATGGTCCCGTCTGCCGCGTCCGACCGCACCACCGCCCGAGGAGCACCATGGCCGAACCGAGCCGCCCCCAGCCGTACCAGCCCGGTGCGGTGAGCCTGTTCTTCGTTGCCAAGGCCGGCGTCTTCGCTGCCGCGTTCTGGATATGGCTGCTGGTTCTGGTGCTCCGCACCAGGTCCGCGACCGGTCTCCAGGTGCTGGCCGCCACCGGCGCGATCACCACCACGCTGGTCGGGGTGGTGCTGGGTGCCCGGATGGCGTTGCAGCACAGCGCTGCCATTCGGCACGCCGAGACCAAGAAGCTGCTGGTGGACATCTCCTGGAACGCCTTCGCCGCCGTCGGCAACGCCGAGAGCGCCGGCAAGGTCGTGCCCTTCCCGACCGCCCTGGGCGACGGTGAGCGGGCCACCCAGCGCAACGGCGGCGACCGGATATCGGTCCTCGGCCGTGGCGCCGGCGAGCGCAACGGTGCCCGGGACCGCAGTGGCGGCAGCGATCGCCGTCGCTAGGCGGCGGGTTCCTCGGCGGCGGAGAGCAGGGTCTCCAGTCGGGGTGTGACCTGCCACTGGTCCACCAGTTCGCGGTACTCCGCGTTCTGCTGTTCGCTGGCCTCGCTACCGGTGCGGCGGGCACGGATCAGCAGGTTGCGTGGCGTGTGCTGGGAGTCGACGAACTCCACCACCTCGGCCCGGTACCCGTGCACCCGCAACAACCCGGCGCGCAGCGCGTCGGTGAGCACGTCGGCGAACCGCTCGCGCAGGATGCCCTGCCGGGTCAGCAGCTCGTACGGTGCCGGGGTGGGGTGGGCGCGGAGCTGCTTCGCCAGGTCGTGGTGGCAGCACGGCGCGGCCAGCACCCAGCGTGCCTCCCAGCGCACCGCGCGGGCCAACGCCTCGTCCGTGGCGGTGTCGCAGGCGTGCAGCGCCAGCACCAGGTCGGGTGCGGGGTCGACGACGGCGTCGGCGATCGTGCCGGCGACGAAGCTGATCTGGTCGGCCCAGCCCAGCCGCTGCGCCAGCTCGGTGTTGCGGCGCCGCTGGTCCTCCCGGACGTCCACGCCGATCAGTTGGACGTCGAGCCCTCGACTTGCCAGGTAGCGGTACGCGGCGAACGTGAGGTACGCGTTGCCGCAGCCCAGATCGACCACCCGCAGCGAACCGGTCAGATCGTCGGGCAGGGTCGCGGCCAGGGCACGCAGGAACGCGTCCACCTGGCGGCGTTTGGCCGCCGAGCCGCCGATCTCGGCGAAGATCGGGTCACCGGGGTCGAGCAGGTATTCCTTCGTCCGGTCGTTCCCGCTCGGTGTGGCCGCCGGGCGGGACGTCGCGGCGCGGTGCACCTGCGCCTCGCCGGACTTGGTCACCCGGAGTTGGAGCGTCGCGTCGGCCGTCTCCACGTGCCAGTTGCCGAACGGTTCGGCCAGCAGCTCGTCGATCGCCTGGATCGCCTCCGGACCGGGGGCGACGTTGCGGGTGTACGGGCGCGTGCCGTCGGAGGTGGCGATCTGCAGTCGCGGGCCGGCCTTGAGCCGCACCGGCCGCAGTTCGGCCCGAGCCACCACGGGATGGCGCCCACGGCGTCGTCCGGCGGCGACCGCCCGGGTCAGCGCGGGGTCGAGCAGCAGCGCCCGAACCTCGGTCAGGGCAACATCCAGTGGTTCCGGCATCGTTCCATCTTCGGCAGGTGGGGTGGGAAGGGAACATCCCCCGTACCGCGCGAGGCGGTGCGGGGGATGTCAGGTGTGGCTGTGGGTCAGTCCGCGGTCGCCTCGGCCGGCGTACCCGCACCGGAACCGCCACCACGGCGGCGCCGGCGGCGGCGCGGCTTCGACGGTTCGCCGTCGGACGCGGCGGCCGGCTCGGCGTCACTGCCAGGATCGGCGGAGATCACCGCGGTCGGCTCGCCCACGACCGTCTCGCCGGCCCGGCGGCGACGCCGGCGGCGGGGGGTACGGGTGCCTTCGTCGGCGGTGTCGCCAGCCTCGGCGATCGCCGGTGCCTCGGCTTCGGCCGCTGCCGGCGCGCCGGCGTCGGAGCGGTCGCGGCGGCTGTCGCCCCGACCACGGCGCTCGCCTCGCCCCTCGCCACGGCTCTCACCGCGTCGGGGGCTCCGGCCGCCACCGCTGTCGCCCCGACGGGAGCGCGTCGTCCCGCCCAGGTCCTCTTCGATCTCGGCGGACAGCCCGGCGCGGGTGCGCTCGGCCGTCGGCAGGGTGCCGCTGACCTCGGTCGGGATGTGCAGGTCGGTGTAGAGGTGCGGCGACGTGTGGTACGTCTCCGGCGGCTCCGGCATCTCCAGACCCAGGGTCTTGTCGATGATCCGCCAGCGCGGCATGTCGTCCCAGTCGACGAAGGTCACCGCGACACCCGTCGCGCCGGCCCGGCCGGTACGACCGATCCGGTGGGTGTAGGTGTCCTGGTCTTCGGGGCAGTCGTAGTTGATGACGTGGGTGACGCCGGTGACGTCCAGCCCTCGGGCCGCCACGTCGGTGGCGACCAGAATGTCGATCTTGCCGGCCCGGAAGGCCCGCAGCGCCCGCTCGCGGGCACCCTGGCCGAGGTCACCGTGCACCGCGGCGACCGCGAACCCGCGGAAGTCGAGGTCCTCGGCGACGCGGTCGGCGGCCCGCTTGGTGCGGGTGAAGATCATGGTCAGCCCACGCCCCTCCGCCTGGAGGATGCGCGCCACCACCTCGACCTTGTTCATCGAGTGGGTGCGGTAGACCAGCTGCTGGGTCTGCGGCGACGGGCCGGTCTCGGCGGTGTGCCCGGCGTGGATCGTCATCGGCTGGCGCAGGAAGCGCCGGGACAGGGTGACGATCGGGTCCGGCATGGTGGCCGAGAAGAGCATCGTCTGCCGGTCTTCCGGAAGCATCGCGAGGATCTTCTCGACGTCGTCGAGGAAGCCCAGGTCGAGCATCCGGTCGGCCTCGTCGAGGACGAGCGCGTGCACCCGGTCCAGACGGAGGTGCTTCTGCTTCTGCAGGTCCATCAGCCGGCCCGGGTGCCGACCAGGATCTCGACGCCCTTGCGCAGCGCGTCGATCTGCGGCTCGTACGCGACGCCGCCGTAGATCGGCAGCACCCGGACGCCCCGCGTCCGGCCGGCGGCGGCCAGGTCCTTGGCGACCTGGATGCCCAGCTCACGGGTGGGGACGACGACCAGCGCCTGGGGGACGCCGTCGCTGCCCTCGCCCGGCGCGAAGACGCGATCCAGCAGGGGTACGCCGAAGCCGAGGGTCTTGCCGGTGCCGGTGGGCGCCTGACCGATCAGGTCGACGCCGCGCAGCGCGATCGGGATCGCGTATTCCTGGATGGCGAAGGCGCGGGTGATTCCCGCCGCGGCCAGGGCCTCGACGGTCTCGGCGCGGGCGCCGAGTGCGGCGAACGTGGGGGCCTCCGGTCGAACCGGGGCAGTGGGGGCCAGTTCCTGGCCGTCCATCAAATCTTGAGTCAGGTCGCTCATGTGGATGTGGGGGTGCCCTCTCGTGGGTGCGCCCGTCATGTCCTCAGGGCGCGTTCGGTATGACGCGGGCCACACGGTCGGCGGCAGATGCCGAGCCGGACCGGGCCGCACGCGCGCCGCGGGCTGAGCTTCGATCAGATCGGCGCCCACGGCAACTGCTCCATGCTACCTGAACAGGGATGCGCCCGTCCCGATTCCCACCCGGCCACTCGCCACGCGGGGCAAGTAATTGTGACCTACGTCACGCCTATCCGCCTCGTGGGATGCCGTTGGCCCGCGCTCGTGGTCACGCCGAGCATCCCCGGTCCCGCGCTGGAAGAACCGGACCGGGCGGCTGGTGCTGGACGTCCTCACGACTCCCGTTGCCCGGACTTCGCCGCGGCGGAGATCCGGGTGGCCGTCGCCGACGACTCCCGGGTGGCCGGCCGGCTCTCCATGTGGGCGCGGCGGCTCGGCGAGGCGTTGTCCCAGGCGAGTCGCTTTCGCCGCCGAGCGGGTCGCACTCACCGCGCTGATCGCGCGGGGCGACCGGGCCGACGTGCCGGGGGTGTTCGGCAGGCTCACCGCCGCGCACACAGCGCGGATGGCCGCCGCCGGGCTGAACAACTGACCGCCCGGGAAGCCGGTGCCGGCCTGCGGCAGGTGGGCCGATGCCGACCTGCCGCGATGGCCGGACCGGTCAGCGGACGGTGAAACCGACCGCCCGGGACGACGCCTCGGCGATCTCGACGTAGGCGACCTTCTCGACCGGCACGATGACCCGTCGGCCCTTCTCGTCGGTCAGGGAGAGCGTGCCGCCGTTACCGGCGAAGGCGTCGGTCACGATCTGCTCGATCTCGGCCGGCGACTGCGCGCTGTCTACTACCAGCTCACGCGGCGCGTACTGCACGCCGATCTTGACCTCCACTGTGCCTCCTCAACTGGGGCGAAAGAACCGCCCTGCGAAGGCTATCCGATCACGGGGTCGGCGGTCAGGCTGACTCACCTTGCAGCGGGAAGCTCGCGATGCCCCGCCACGACAGCGCGGCCACCAGCGCCTCGGCCTCGGCCTTCGGCACCTGCCGGCCACCGGCCAGCCAGAACTGCGCGGCCGTCTCCGCGGCACCGACCAGCCCGGAGGCGAGCAACTCGGCGTGCGACCGGCTCACGCCGGTGTCCGAGATGATGGTGTCGGTGATCGCCGCGATGCAGCCCTGCTCGACCCGCTCCACCCGTTGCCGCACCGCCGGGTCGTTGCGCAGGTCCGACTCGAAGACGAGCCGGAACGCCTCGCTCTCGTGGTCGACGAAGTCGAAGTACGCCCGCACCGACGCGCTGACCCGTTCCTTGTTGTCGCTGGTGCCGTGCATCGCGTCCTGCACCTGAGCGACGATGGCGTCACAGTGCGTGTCGAGCAGCGCCAGGTAGAGATCCATCTTTCCGGGAAAGTGTTGGTAGAGCACGGGCTTCGAAACCCCGGCCCGCTCGGCGATGTCGTCCATCGCGGCGGCGTGGTAACCCTGTGCGACGAACACCTCCTGCGCCGCAGCGAGAAGCTGCTTACGACGCGCGGAGCGGGGCAGACGGGTGGGTCGTCCAGCGGTCTGTGCACCGTTGCCCGCAGCGGTCATGGGTTCCTCCGAGTTCTCCGTACGAGCCGGCATTTTCCCCCCAGACCGGGCGAGGCCCGCGACCACCGTCGTGGAAATGGCCCGCCGCTGTAACTTATCGCCACTCTCGGCACACGGTAGCCTCAGCGGGGGCGACCAAGGAGCGCGCGGTGAGTGAAACAGGTCAACCCGGAGCCGCTACCCCGGGAGAGCACGGTGACGGCGCGGGTCAGCACGACGACCCGAGCCGTTCCGTCAGCGGGTGGGCACCCCCGACGGGTGGGTGGCCGCGAGCCGCCGATCACGAGGATGCCCGGGAGCAGGCGCCGCGTTGGCAGCCGGACCCCGCGTCCGGCTGGCGCACCTCCTCCACCAGGCATGGCGACCTGCCGTCGCCGCTGGCCGGGCTGCCGGGTGACCTCGATCCGCCGACCCGGGTCAACGGCCACAACGCCAACGGTGTGCACCATCCCGATGACGCCAACGGCGTCCGTCGCCCCGGCCCCGAACCGACAGTGGGACGTCCCACGCCGGTGAGCGCACCCCCCGGGCTGCCCGTCGAGGGCCGCCCCGAGCCGGCCAGCGACCGACTGGTGGTGCCCGCCCAACGTCCCGCCCCGCGTGTGGAGCACGGGGTCGACGAGCCCGACCGCTCCGCCGCCGACCCGGCCGCCGCGCACCGCGCGCGCTGGGCCGAGCCCGGCCTGCCCACCTCCGCGCCGCCTGCGGTCCAGGTGCCGCCTGTCGGCACCGCCGCGTCGGGTTTCGAAGTGCCGCCCGGCTTCCACGCGCCCAACGCCGAGCGGCTGGCCGCCGAGGATTCACCGGCCGCCGGGTCACGCGACCGGCGGGACCCGCTCGCTCCGGAGCACCAGGCAGCACCGGGACGCACCCCGGGGCCGGCCGGGCACGCCGACGCGACCGAGCCGGCTCGCGCCGCCGAAGGCCCCCGCCCGGGTGACGCGCACCGGGCCGGGGAATCGTCGGCCATCGAGCCGGACTGGTCGGGGCCGAGCTGGAACCGCCCGAGCTGGGGCGGTGGCTGGGCGCCGCCCTGGTCCCGTCCGGACGACGAGCCGGCTGGTCCGCCGACCACCGACGAGTCCGCGCCGGGTTGGGTCGCCGAGCCCATCCAGCCGTACGAGCCGGTGCGGGCCGAGTCACCCCGCCCGTACGAGCCGGTCCGCGCCGAGCCGCCCCGCGGGTACGACCCCGTCCGGAGCGACGTCGCGTCCGAGGCGGCGCCGGAGCGCCCGGCCGAACCGACCAGCGGGCCCCCGGCCAACCGGCCGACCTGGGCAGCCCCGCCCGCTGTCCCGCCCACCGATCGCCCGCTCCGGGCTGTCGACCCGGACCAGCCCCCGACCGGCGAGCCGGGCGTGCCGTCGTCAGGCACACCGCCACTGGTCCCGCCGGGCACGCCGCCACCGGCCGTGGAGCGCCCGGCCTGGGCAGGCGGCCCGACGCCGACCAGCGGTCCGCCGGCCAACCGGCCGTCCTGGGCCGGGTCCGGCGCCAGCCGTACGCCCCGGATCGACCGGCCGTCCTGGGCTGGCGGTGCGGCCGATCCCGAGCCCACCAGTGGCCCGCCGGCGCGGCCGTCCTGGGCCGGGGGTTCCGACCCGGCATCGACCGGTACGCCGTCGGTCCGCCCGTCGTGGGCTGGCGGTGCGGCCGAGTCCGAGCCGACCAGTGGCCCGCCGGCGCGGCCGTCCTGGGCCGGGGGTTCCGACCCCGCGCCGACCGGTACGCCGTCGGTCCGCCCGTCGTGGGCTGGCGGTGCGGCCGAGTCCGAGCCGACCAGTGCGCCGCCGGCGCGGCCGTCCTGGGCCGGGGGTTCCGACCCCGCGCCGACCAGTGCGCCGCCGGCGCGGCCGTCCTGGGCCGGGGGTTCCGACCCCGCGCCGACCAGTGCGCCGCCGGCGCGGCCGTCCTGGGCTGCCAGCGCGGCATCGGTCGACGCGCCACCGCCGGCGCCAGCCGGGCCACCTCCCGCACTGGCCGAGGCGCCACCGGCTCCGGCGGGCCCGCCCCTGGTCGCCGAGCGCCCCACCTGGGCTGGCGGGCCGCCCTCCAGCCCGGTGAGCACCGCGCGGGAAGAACGGCCGGACTGGTCCGAGGGCCGCATCCCCGCCACCCCCGTCGACCGTCCCTCGTGGGGGGCGATCCAGTCGTCCATGCCTCGTGGGGGTGACGACGGCGAGACCCCGGGCATGCCACGGCCCGAGATCCGACCGGCCACCGCGCCATTCCGGCTCCGCCCGGCGACGCCAGACCTGCCCGGCCCGTCTCCCGTCGACTCGCACCGCCCGACCGCGCCGACCAACGCCCCGTCACCCGGTGACCTCACGTCGTCCTCGACGGGATCGACTCCGCCCCCTGCCACGAACGGGTCCGAGCCCCACGACCGGCCAGGACCCGTGTCCGCCTCCCCCTATGCGGCTCGCCGGTCCGCACCCGACCCGACGTCGTCGTCCGAACCGGCCGACGACGCCCAGCAGTCGGACCCGAAAGCGGTGGTGCTGCCGCAGCGCGTCCCCGCAGAACCGGACGTGCCCGTCGTGCCGGAGCCGCCAGCTGTGGAGCCACCCGCCGAAACTCCGGAACTCGCCCGCATCGCCACCCACCTTCGTCGGGACGACGAGCCAGCCCCGTTGCGGGAGCGCCCCGAGGGGTTCGACGTCAACGCGATCCTGGACGCCGTCCGCGAGGTGGCCGGTGTCCGCGACGCTGCGCTGCGTCGAACCCCGGCGGGAGCGCACAGTCTCCGACTCGACCTGGCCGACGGCGCCGACCCGGCTGAGGTGAGCCGACAGGTGGCCCGGCTGCTTCAGGATCGGATGGGGCTGGCCGCCGCCCCGCAGAACGTGCCCGGTCTGCCCAGCACGCCGCCGCCGCCGGTTCGCCGTCGCGTTGCCGAACCCCGGGCCGCCGAACGGCGTACCCCGGAGCAGAGCGTGACCGCACGCGATGCCGGCGCCGAAGCGCGTACCGGTGAGGTGCGTGCGGTCGAGACGCCGACGAGCGGTCGTCCGCCGGGTGCTCGGGTGGAGGCCATGCCGGCAGGCATTGAGCAGAGGCCCGCCACCGACATCTCGCGCCGCCGCCGGTCGAACGCCCCACACCGGGGTCGCGCCACGGTCGAGGAGCCGGGATCGGTCTCGGCCGCGCCGGCCGGTGCCGCGACCGGGAGCCCGGCGACGCTCGGTACGTCGTACTCCGGTGGTCAGGTGACCACGACGGAGTCGGCGCCGTCCCGACCGCTGGACACCGGCGGCACGCCGGGGCCCCGGGTGGTGATCGACCACGTGCAGGTCAGCACCTTCGGCCTGGACGCGAACGTGGAGGTCCGGCTGCTGGCCGGGGGCGACAGCGCCTCCGGGTACGCGACCGGGCCGGCGGTGGACGGCTACGTGCTGCGGCTCTGCGCGGTCGCGGCCGCCGCCGCGGTGGACGAGTTGCTACGCGGCGCCGAGAACGCCGAGCGGGGGCGCTGCTTCGTCGAGCACGCGGCGGTGGTGCCGTTCGGCAACTGCGAGGTGGCCACCGTGGTGGCACTGCTCGTCTGTGAGGGCTGGGTCGAGCAGCTCGCCGGCTCCGCTCTGGTCGCCGGTGATCCCCGGCAGGCGGTGGTGCGGGCGACCCTCGCGGCGGTGAACCGTCGGCTGGAGGCGCTGCTGTCCTGAGTGGTCCGAGGCAGACTGGAACGATGAGACGCGCCACCCTCTGGCCGGACCACCTGCTTCCCGACCACCATGTCCCGCCACCGTGGCCGGGCAGGGAGGTCCGCCTCGACGGCCGGGTCACCTACGTACGGGACACCCCGGCCACCGCCGCCGGCGCGGAGCCGGCACTGTACGTGCACGGGCTGGGCGGGTCGTCGCAGAACTGGACCGACCTGGCCGGGTTGCTCGCCGACCGGCTCGATGGTCAGGCCATCGACCTGCCCGGCTTCGGCCGTAGCGAGCCGGGTCCCCGCTACACGATTCCGGCGTTCGCTGATCTGGTGGTCCGCTGGATCGAGCACTCCGGTCGGGGCCCGGTGCACCTGTTCGGCAACTCGCTGGGCGGCACGGTCGCGGTCCAGGTGGCCGGGCTCCGGCCCGACCTGGTCCGTACGCTCACCCTGATCTCCCCGGCGCTGCCGTTCCTCGACTTCCGTCGTTCGTTGCAGGGGCGGATGCTGCCGGTGCTCGCCATCCCGCGCGGCGAACGGCTGGTCGCCCGGCACCTCACCCAGCTCGCTCCCGAGGTGATGGCCCAGCAGGTGCTGGAGGCGTGTGTCGCCGATCTGAGCCGCATCTGCGAGCAGCGGAGGGCCGAGGCGCTGGAGGAGATCCGGGTCCGGTACGAGGCGGAGCACTATGCCGCCGCGTACGTCCGGACGTTCCGCGGTCTGGTCTCCAGCTTTCTGCGGGCGTACCTGCCCGGGCCGGGTTCGCTGTGGCGCCTCGCCGAGGCGGTGCGCGCACCGACCCTGGTGGTGGGAGGCCGAGCGGATCGCCTGGTCGATGTGCGGGTCGCGCCGCAGACCGCCCGGGTCATCCCGGACAGCCGGCTGATGATGCTCGACGGTGTCGGTCATGTGGCGCAGTTGGAGGTGCCCCGGCTGGTTGCCCGGGCGGTGGTCGGCCTGCTCGCCGAAACGGGGGACACCGCCAGGAGGCCTGATCTGGCAGGCTGACGTGGATGCCCAGCTCAGCCCCCCTCCCCGGTCGCCGTCAGCGACGCTTCGCGCTGTTCGCCCAACTGGTGGCGGTGGTGTTGGCGGTCGGCGCGGTGGTGACAGTGATCGCCGAGGGGCCGGGTGGGCATCCCCCTGCCGACCGGTTGGCCGCCGACGAGATCGCCTCGCTGCCGCCGCTGGTGGCCGCGCCACTGCCGCCGTCGGTCAGCCCGTCGCCCTCCGAGGCGGTTGCGTCCAGCCCGTCTCCGGTGCTGCGGGCGCCCGGTGCGGTTCCGAGTGCCGGCACGGGGGGTTTCGGCTACGACGCCCGCTCCGGCCCGGTGCTGGGCCGGGCGGGTGAGCTGCGGCGTTACCGGGTCGCTGTGGAGTCGGGCAGCAACGAGGACGCTGCCGAGTTCGCGCTGGCGGTGCAGACGGCGCTCGCCGGGCCGGGCAGTTGGGTCGACAGCGGCAGGCTGCGGCTTCAGCAGGTGCCCGGGGCCGCGCCTCGCGACTTCACCGTCTACCTGGCCACCGCCCGTACGGCGGGTCGGATGTGCGCCGACGGTGGGGTGGACATCCGGGTCGGGGGTCGGCCGTACACGTCCTGCCGCGCGCCCGGCCAGGTGATCATCAATCTGGATCGGTGGCGGCTGTCCGTGCCGCACTTCGTCTCGGCTGGCGTGCCGCTGGCGGTCTACCGGACGTACGTGGTGAACCACGAGGTGGGTCACCAGCTCGGGCATCGGCACGAGCGCTGCCCGGGGGCGGGCAGGCCGGCGCCGGTGATGATGCAGCAGACGCTGTTCCTCAACGGGTGCCGGGTCAACCAGTGGCCGTACCTCGACGGGCGTCGTTACGCCGGTCCTGCCCTCTGACCGACGGGTCGACACGCCGACCTTTCCAGCCCTCCATCAGGCGTCTTGCGGCAATAGCGGCAAATTCGGAGAAATGCCCGAATAATCTGGCAGGCTCGACGTCATGACGCCGTCGTCCCGTTACGGCCCACCCCAGCCGCCCGACCCGTCGGGCCGTCCGGCGTACGTGCGTCCCACGCTCGTGCGGATGCACCGGCGCCGCCGCCGCAGCCTGCTGCTCGGCCTGCTCGTCCTCGCCACCGCGATCGGCGTGACGGTCTACCGCACCGGCGAGCCGCCAGCCGAGACTCCCGCCACGACCCAGGGCGGCATGGGTCACGGGGGCGGGGTGCCCGCGCACCCGGTGCCCACCAGCTATCCGTCGGTCGGAGCGGGACGATTCACCGCAGCCGACGGCGAGACACCCGAGCACGGTGCGGACGGTCCGCTGCGCCGTTACCGGGTCGCTGTCGAACGTGGCACCGGCCAGGACGCCGACGCGTTCGCCGCCACTGTCGACGAGGTGCTGGGCGACCCGCGCAGTTGGATCGCCTCCGGCGACCTGCGGGTGCAACGGGTGGCCGACGCGGGGGCCGCCGACTTCACCATCTACCTGGCCACCCCGGTCACGTCCGAGCGGATGTGCGCCGAGGGCGGGCTGACCACCGAGCGCTACACCTCCTGCCGCCTGCCCGGCCAGGTCATCATCAACCTGGCCCGCTGGATGGAGGCGGTCCCCGACTACGGCGCCTCGCTGGACACCTACCGCACCTATGTGATCAACCACGAGGTGGGCCACGAGTTCGGCGAGGAGCATGAGGCCTGCCCCGGGCCGGGGGAGCCCGCGCCGGTGATGCAGCAGCAGACGTACGGCCTGAACGGCTGCGTCGCCAACGCCTGGCCCTACCTCGAGGGCCGTCGCTACGCGGGTGACATCGTCCCCTGATCGACCGGCTCGTCGGTTATTCCCGCTCCCGCATCGCGGACCACGTGTCGTCCCTCATGGCCGAGCAGGGCTCCGGCGAGCAACAATGGCGCGGTTCACACCGCCGATCCCGGGGAGTCCACCGTGTCGTTGCCCCCGCTCGTCGAGCCCGCCGCCGAGCTGACCGTTGACGAGATCCGCCGCTACTCGCGCCACCTGATCATCCCGGATGTCGGGGTGACCGGGCAGAAGCGGCTGAAGAACGCCCGGGTGCTCTGTGTCGGCGCCGGTGGCCTCGGGTCACCCGCCCTGATGTACCTCGCCGCGGCCGGGGTCGGCACCCTCGGCATCATCGACTTCGACACCGTCGACGAGTCCAACCTCCAGCGTCAGATCATCCACGGCGTGTCCGACATCGGCCGGTCCAAGGCCGAGTCCGCCGCCGCGTCGATCCGTGAGATCAACCCGCTGGTCAACGTGGAGATCCACAACACCGCGCTGGACCGGGAGAACGTCCGCGAGATCTTCGCGCAGTACGACCTGATCGTCGACGGCACCGACAACTTCGCCACCCGCTACATGGTCAACGACGCGGCGGTGCTGCTCGGCAAGCCGTACGTCTGGGGCTCGATCTACCGCTTCGACGGCCAGGCGTCGGTGTTCTGGGCCGAGCACGGCCCCTGCTACCGCTGCCTCTACCCGGAGCCGCCGCCGCCCGGCATGGTCCCCTCCTGCGCCGAGGGTGGCGTGCTCGGTGTGCTCTGCGCGTCGATCGGCTCGATTCAGGTGAACGAGGCGATCAAGCTGCTCACCGGCATCGGTGAGCCGCTGGTCGGCCGCCTGATGGTCTACGACGCCCTGGAGATGGAATACCGCAAGATCAAGGTCCGTAAGGACCCGAACTGCGCGCTCTGCGGCGAGAACCCGACGGTCACCGACCTGCTGGAAGACTACGAGGACTTCTGCGGCGCGGTCTCCGAGGAGGCCCAGGAAGCGACGCTCGACGCGACCATCACGGCACTCGAACTCAAGGAGTGGCAGGACGCCGGCAAGGACATCTTCCTGGTCGACGTCCGGGAGCCGGCCGAGTACGAGATCGTCCGCATCCCCGGTTCCACGCTGATCCCCAAGGGCGACATCATCTCCGGCGAGGCCCTCGCGAAGCTGCCGCAGGACCGGCAGATCGTGCTGCACTGCAAGTCCGGCGTCCGGTCCGCGGAGGCGCTCGCCGCGCTCAAGGCGGCGGGTTTCCGGGACGCCGTGCACGTGCAGGGCGGCGTGCTCTCCTGGATCAAGCAGATCGACCCGGCGCTGCCCGCGTACTGATCGATGTGCCGGGGTGGCCCACACCGCCGCCCCGGCAATCGACGCACGTGACGCCGCTCGGCCCTGGCACCCGGAGCGACGCAGCCACTCCGGGCCAACCGATTCTCTGAGGCGGGATCGCGTCTGCGCAGGTAGCGTTCCCGCCGTGGTCGACTTGGAAGCGGCGATCGGGTTCGTCGTGGCGCATGGGGACGCGGTGGAACGAGCCCGCCTCTCCTGGCTTCGCAACGGCACCGCCGTGCCCCCCGAGCTGCTGGAGACGGCCGAGATCGGCCAGTCACCCGACGGCGGTTGGCCGGCCACCTGGGGCGGTGCGATGGCCTCGATCGACGCCACCTGTTTCCGGCTCGCCGAGTTGGACGACCTGGGTGCGCTCGGCCGCCCCGCCGCTCGCCGGGCGCTCGACTGGCTGGCGTCGCGACAGCAGGCCGACGGCAGTTGGGACGAGGACGCGTCGCTGGCCGACTCGGCCCCGGAGTGGGCCCGGCCCGGCGATCCGGAGGCCGGGTTCCTCCAGACGGCCAACGCCGGTTTCTGGCTCACCGTCGCCGGCCTGGACGCCCGCGCGTCGGGCCCGCTCGACCATCGGGTCGGTGGGGCGTACGCCGGGGTGGTGCAGGCGGCGGCCCACTCGCTCGCCGCGCGGCTGCGCCCGGACGGTAGCTGGCCCTCGTACCTCGCCGCCGGCTGGCTGAGCGCGGCCGTGCTGCACCGGCAGGAGATGTTCCAGGAGTCGGCGCGGATCCAGGTGGTGCTGGCCGAACGGATGCCGAAGATGTCCCCGGGGGACGTGGCGTGGTTGGCATCCACGCTGCGCCGGGCCGGCATCGACCCGCAGGACTGGATCATGGTGCGGGCGTTGCGCCGGCTGACCGAGACGCAGCGCAGCGACGGCGGCTGGGAGAGCGACGACGGCCACCAGTTCGACGTGCACGCCACGTTGTCCGCGATCCGGGCCGCCCGGCCCGCGACGGCCGGAGCCGCCTCGCAGTCGGGCTGAGGCCGGCCTACAGCCTGCCAAGGTCCTCGGTCGGGCCGAGGACCTTGACGCAGGCCTCAGCGCACGTGCCCGTCCCCGGTGACGACGTACTTGGTGCTGGTCAGCTCGGGCAGACCCATCGGGCCGCGGGCGTGCAGCTTCTGGGTGGAGATGCCGATCTCCGCGCCGAACCCGAACTCGCCCCCGTCGGTGAACCGGGTGGAGGCGTTCACCATCACCGCCGCCGCGTCCACCCGGGCGACGAAGTCGCGGGCCGCGCTCGCCGAGTCGGTGAGGATCGCCTCGGTGTGCCCGGTGCCGAAGCGGCGGATGTGCGCGACCGCCGCGTCCAGCGAGTCGACCACGGCGACCGAGATGTCGGCCGACAGGTATTCGGTGGCGAAGTCCTCCTCGGTGGCCGGGACCACGGCGGCGGAGTAGGCAGCCACCTCGGGGGAGCCGTGCACTGTCACCCCGGCCTCCGCGAGAGCGGCCAGCATCGGCGGCAGGAAGGCGTCGGCGACGCTCGCGTGCACCAGCAGTGACTCGGCGGTGTTGCAGGTGGAGAGGCGTTGCGTCTTGGCGTTCAGCGTCACCGCGACGGCCTTGGCCACATCGGCGGCGGCGTCGACGTAGACGTGACAGTTGCCCACCCCGGTCTCGATCACCGGAACGGTCGACTCCTCGACCACCGTGCGGATCAGCGACGCGCCCCCGCGCGGAATCAGCACGTCGACGAGCCCCCGGGCGCGCATCAGCTCCTTGACCGAGTCGCGGGACCTGGCGTCGAGCAGCTGCACCGCGTCGGCCGGCAGTCCGGCGTCGGCGACCGCGTCCCGAAGCACCGCGACCAGCGCGGCGTTGGAGTGCGCCGCCGAGGACGACCCGCGCAGCAGCGCCGCGTTGCCGGACTTGAGGCAGATCCCGGCGGCGTCCACTGTCACGTTGGGTCGCGCCTCGTAGATGATGCCGACCACCCCGAACGGCACCCGGATCTGGCGCAGCTCCAGCCCGTTGGGCAGGGTCGAGCCGCGGACCACCTCACCGACCGGATCGGGCAGCGCTGCCATCTGGCGCAGCGCGTCGGCGATGCCGGCCACCCGGCCCGCGTCGAGGGCGAGCCGGTCCAGCACGGCCGCGCTCAGCCCGGCCTCCCGGCCGGCCGCCAGGTCCGTCTCGTTGGCGGTCAGGATCTCCGGGGTACGCGCCACCAGCGCGTCGGCCATCGCCACCAGCGCGGCGTCCTTGACCGTACGCGTGGCCACGGCCAACGTCTCCGCCGCCACCCGCGCCCGTCGGGCCTGCTCGCTGACGCTCATGCCGGCACTCCGCTGCGCTCCGTGCCGCCCTGAGGCACCACCGCCCTGAGCCGATGATTCGTTCGCTGACGCTCACTCACTGTTGACTCCTTAGAGCAGCACCAGGTCATCGCGGTGGACGACCTCTCGTTCGTACGCCGGGCCGAGCGCCGCGGCAAGTTCGGAGGTGGAGCGGCCGAGCAGCCCGGGCAGCTCCACCGCGTCGTAGTTGACCAGCCCTCGGGCGACCGGCGCGCCGGCGGTGTCCACCAGATCCACCGGGTCACCAGCGGTGAACGTGCCGTCCACGGCGGTGATGCCGGCGGGCAGCAGCGACTTGCGCCGCCCGACGACGGCGGCCACCGCACCCGGGTCGAGGTGCAGCCGCCCTCGGGGCGAGGTGGCGTGGGCCAGCCAGAACAGCCGGGCCGTCGGGCGCTGCCGCTGCGGGTGGAACAGGGTGCCGACCGGCTCGCCGGCCAACGCCGCACCGGCCAGGTCGGCGGCGGTGAGCACCACCGGGATGCCGAAACCGGTGGCGATCCGGGCGGCCTCGACCTTGGTCACCATGCCGCCGGTGCCGACACCGGACCGGCCGGCCCCGCCGATGGTGATTCCGGCGAGATCCGCGTCGCCGTGGACCTCGGTGATCCGGGTCGACTGCGGCTTGGCGGGGTCGCCGGTCCAGAGCGCGTCCACGTCGGAGAGGAGCACCAGCAGGTCGGCGTGCACCAGGGCGGCCACCAGCGCGGCCAGCCGGTCGTTGTCGCCGAACCGGATCTCCTGGGTGGCCACCGTGTCGTTCTCGTTGACGATCGGCACCGCCCGCAGGTCGAGCAGCTTGCGCAGGGTCCGGTACGCGTTGCGGTAGTGCGCGCGCCGGGTCACGTCGTCGACGGTGAGCAGCACCTGCCCGACAGTGCGGCCGTGCCGGGCGAAGCTGGCCGCGTACCGGCCGATCAGCAGGCCCTGCCCGACGCTGGCGGCGGCCTGCTGGGTGGCCAGGTCGCGCGGGCGTCGGATCAGGCCGAGTGGGGCGAGGCCGGCGGCGATCGCGCCGGAGGACACCAGCACCACCTCGCGGCCTTCGGCGGTGAGCCGACCGAGGGTGTCGACCAGCGTGTCGACGCGCTCGTCGGCCAGGCCGCCGGTGGCGGTGGTCAACGAGGAGGATCCGATCTTGACGACGACCCGCCGGGCCGTCGTGACTGCGTCGCGCACCCGCCCATTCTGCGTGGTCACGGCCGCATCGCCCGGCGGCGTTCCCATATGGTGGCCGATTGTGACACCTGACGAGTACGTCGAGGCGGTGCTCGACCTGGTCGAGCGGATCCCGGAAGGCCGGGTGATGTCGTACGGCGGGGTCGCCGACGCCCTGGCCGAGCGCTCGGGCCGTGCCTCGGCTCGGCTGGTGGGCAACATCATGGCCCGCCACGGCGGTTCGGTGCCCTGGCACCGGGTGGTGACCTCCGCCGGCCGGCTGCCGCCGGGCCACGAGCGAGAGGCGCGGGCCCGACTGCGCGCCGAGGGGGTGCCGCTGCGCGGCGAGCGCGTGGACATCGCGGCGGCCGGTTGGTCTCCGGACCGCGAAGGGTGACCGACACGGAACGTGCGTGATGGCCGCTCTGCGCGGACCTGCCCAGCGCGACAGCACCCCGTCCGGCCGGGACGGGGTGCTGCGCGGCTGTTTCAGAGCGGTAGCGGGAACTTCACCTTGTTGTCGTCCTCCCTCAGATCGGGCCACGAGCGGTCCTGGGCGTCGTAGTGGGAGACGCCGAAGTACCGGGTGCGCGCGTCGGGCCCCGGCTTGCCCGGCACCAGCTGGACGAACGTGTAGCGACGCGACTCGCCGGCCGGTATCCCGGGCAGCAGGCACGACGGCAGGTACCGCGACGACGGATTCGGGTCGCACCGGGGCCAGTCACCCCCCGCCGGTTCGCCGACGTCGATGGACTCGAATGCGACCTGGGGCGCGTCGATCGGCCCGGCATTGGTGACCGTGAAGACGGTGGTGAGTTTGCGCCGGGTGTCCGTACCGGGGACGTCGACCAGTTCGTGGGTCATGCTCATCCTCAGGTCGGTGAGCCGGGGATCCTTGCCGAATGTCGTGGGACCGTCGTTCTGGCTGAACCGCTCGCCGTTCCACCGGTACGTCCGCACCTGCTCCCGCCGCAGGTACTCGGGTGTGCTGCAGCAGAGCGCGATGTCGGCCACGCGTACCTTGACCGACCCGCTCTGATCGATCTCCATCGCGAGGATGTCGTCGAAACCGTCGCCGGTCCGGACCACTCGACCCACCGTGACGATCCGGCCGTCCCGGTCCCGGTCGAAGACCACCACCTGCTTCGCCGACACCTCGCCGTACCGGCAGCCGACGATGGCGATGGTTTCGGCGGCGCCGTCCCCGTCGACGTCACCGTGCTCGAACTCGTCGTCGGTCAGCTCCGGCACGTAGACCTTCTTCGTGTCGGTCTGCAGCCGCACCTTCGAGGTGGTGCAGCCGCCCTCCATCTCGCCCTGCTGCCAGTTCGGCAGGTCGACCCGGGTGGCGAGCAGTTGCGCCCGGCTGATCCGCCCGTCCGGGGCGGTCGGGGCGTTGGTGGTGGGCGTCGGCGTGGGCGACCCGGTCGGTGTTGGCGTCGGCGGTGCCGAGGTCGGCGGGGTCGTCGGTTGCACGGACTCCGCCGGCACCGGCGGGTTCCGGTCACCGCGTAGCGCCGCGTTGGCGACGACCGGGGCCACCACCAGGACGACCGCCGCGGCGGCCACGGCCACCGCCGTCGTCCGCCGGCGTCGGCGCAGGAGGTGCCGCGCCTGGTCGGGGCCGGGGCCGGTGACCCGGCTGACCACGTCATTGCGGTACGCGGAGAGCCGCTCGCGCAGCAGTGGGTCGAGGTCAGACATCGCGCACCCCCTCGGTGTTCTCGTCGAGCAGCCCGGCCAGGGCCGTCCGGCCGCGGTGCAACCAGGACTTCACGGTGCCCTCGGCCACCCCTTCCTGGGCGGCGATCTGACTCACCGACAGGTCGGCCAGGTAGTGCAGGATGACCGCTCGGCGGTGGTTGGCGGGCAGTTGCGCCAGTGCCGCGTCGATCGCCACCCGGTCGGGGGTCGGGCCGGCCACCTCCGCCTCGCTGGGCCGCTGCCGCAACAGGTGGTTACGGGCGGTCCGGAGCCGCCGCCAACGGCTGCGCGCCAGGTTCCAGGCGACCCGCCGGACCCAGGCAACCGGGTCGTCGTACCGGACCAGGCGGTCCCAGCGGGCCAGCGCTCGGTAGAACGCCTCCTGGGCCAGGTCCTGCGCATGCCCCAGATCCCCGGTGTACGCGCACAGTTGGGCGGTCACGCTGCCGAAGTGCGCGTGGTAGAAGTCGTCGAACGTGATCGTCGCGTCGACCGTCGCACCGGCCGTTCGTACTGTCGGTGGCTCATTGGCGCGGGCTCTCATCGTCGCTGTCACTGCCCCTCCCCCGTCGCCGCCGGGCTGGTCTGCCGTCGGCGCTGATAACACTCCGAGAGTGGGGAGGCGGTTGCGGGCCCCGCTGCCGTCAACCTGACTGAACGGATGTCCGCAACAGGCCCGGCGGCCTGATCGCCAGATGAGGGATGTGACGTCCGGCATAACGTGAGTAACATTCGGCCCCATGAAAACGCCGCCGGGCACCGGCTCGTCAGCCGCCGGCTCGCTGCCTCGACCGGTGCACGCCGGTTACGCGCTCGGCTCACTGGCGACCGGCGCGTTCGGCACCGTGCCCGGTCTGTTGCTGCTGCCGTACCTCACCGACACGCTGGGCGTGGCCGCCGGCATGGCCGCACTGCTGGTGCTGCTGCCCAAGGCATGGGACGTGCTGGTCAACCCGGTCGCCGGGCGGATCTCCGACCGGACGCGGTCGCGCTGGGGCGCCCGCCGGCCGTACCTGCTCATCGCCGGCCTCGCGCTCGCCGTCCTGTTCGCTTCGATCTTCGCCGCGCCGTTCGGCAACGGTCCGGCCGCCGCCGCGTACGTTGCCTTCGCCTTCCTCGCCACCGCCACCGCGTTCGCCTTCTTCCAGGTGCCGTACGTGGCGATGCCGGCGGAGCTGACCGACGACTACGCCGAGCGCACCCGCCTGATGACCTGGCGGATCGCGGTGCTGGCGCTGGCCATCCTGGTGTCCGGCGCAGTCGCCCCGCTGGTGGTGAGCGCCGGCGGCGACGGCGTGGCCGGGCACCGGTGGATGGGCCTGTTCGTGGCGGCGCTGATCGCCGTCGGTGCTCTCGGCGCGTTCCTCGGCACCCGGTCCGCGCCCACCGGCACCGTGGGCGGCAGCGAGCCGACGCTGCGCGCCCAACTCGCCGTGGCGGGCGCCAACCGCCCGTTCCGGGCTCTGCTGATCTGCTTCGTGGTGCAGTCCGCCGGGGTGGCGACGATCCTGGCCGGGGTCAACTACTTCGCGGGGCAGATCCTGCGCGACGACGGGAGCGGGCCGACCCTGCTCTTCGTCTGCTTCGTCGGGCCGGCGCTGCTGGTGATGCCGATCTGGACCCGGGTCGGTGCCCGGCTGGGCAAGCGCACCGCGCTGGTCGTCGCCTCGGTCATCCTTGCCGCCGGGGCGCTGGCCCTGGTCGCCGCGCCAGTGCTGCCGGCGGTCGTGGTCTACCTGGTGGTCGCGGCGATCGGCGTCGGGTACGCGGGGCAGCAGGTCTTCGCGCTGGCGATGCTGCCGGACTGCATCGCGTACGACACGGCGCGCACCGGTCGACGGCAGGCGGGCGTCTTCACCGGCCTGTGGACCGCCGGGGAGACGTTTGGCCTGGCGCTCGGCCCGGGCATCTACGGGCTGGTGCTCCAGATCTCCGGCTACGTCTCGTCCGACACCGGCTCGGCGGCTGCCCAGTCGGACTCGGCCCGGCTGGGCGTCCTCCTCGGCTTCACGCTGATCCCGGCTCTGCTGATAGCGCCCCCGATCCTCCTGCTACGCCGATACACCCTGACTCCCGCCGCGCTGACCGCCGCACTCGCCGCCCCGGTCGATCGGGTCGATCATGGAGTTGTGGTGGGGGACGAAAGCCATTGACCGTCACGAGAAGGGCACCATAACCCCATGATCGACGAGACCAGGGCCGGGTTGCCTGCCGGGGTTGCGGCCGAGGTCGCGCTCGACGAGGTTCGGCAGTTGCGCGCCGGGGACCGGCCGACCCACGGTGGACGGCTGTTCGCGTACGTCTACGACCCGGCCGTGCCGGGGCTGGACGAGCTGGCCGCCGCCGCACACCGGGAGAGCGCGCACGTCAACGGGCTGGACCCGACCGCGTTTCCGTCCCTGCTGGCCATGGAGAACTCGCTGGTGGGCGCCGCCGGCCGGGTGCTCGGCGCCGGCCCGGGCACGACCGCACCGGACGTCGTCGGCAGCGTCACCAGCGGTGGCACCGAGTCGCTGATCCTCGCCGTCAAGACGGCCCGGGACGCCCACCCGGAGATCACCGCGCCCCGGATCGTGGTGCCGTCGAGCGCCCACGCCGCGTTCGCCAAGGCGGCGCACTACCTGCGGGTGGCGATGGACGTCGTGCCCGTCTCCCTGGACACACTGCGTCCCGACCCGGCCGCGATGGCCGCCGCCATCCGCCCGGAGACGGTGCTGGTCGCCTGCTCCGCGCCGTCGTACGCGCACGGGGTGGTGGACCCGGTCGCGGAGATCGCCGCCGCCGCGGCCGACGCCGGGGTGCGCTGCCACGTGGACGCCTGCTTCGGCGGCTGGACCCTGCCGTACCTGCGCCGACTCGGTGAGCCGGTGCCGGCGTTCGACTTCGCGGTGCCCGGGGTCACGTCCATCTCGGTGGACCTGCACAAGTACGCGTACGCGCCGAAGGGCGTGTCGGTGCTGCTGCACCGTGACGCCTCGCTGCGAGCGCCGCAGTACTTCGCGTACGCCGACTGGCCCGGCTACACGATGATCAACCCGGTGATCGCGTCCACCCGGTCGGGCGGGCCGATCGCCGCCGCGTACGCCACCGTGCGGCACCTCGGCGACGACGGTTACCTGCGACTGGCCACCGTCACCCGGGACGCGGTCGTCGGCCTGGCCGACGCGGTCCGCGCCGTCGAAGGGCTGCGGCTGATGGCCGAGCCGGAGTCGACGGTGGTGTGCTTCACCGCCACCGAGGATGGCCCCGACCTGTTCGTCCTGGTGGACGAGCTGACCGCGCGTGGCTGGCACACCCAACCCCAGCTGTCGTACGCGGGCCTGCCGGCGAGCGTGCACCTCACGGTGACCGCCTCGGTGGCGCCCCGCGTCGGCGACTTCGGCCCGGACCTGGCCGACGCGGTGGCTGCGGCCCTGGCAGCGGGGCCGGTGCGGCTGCCCGCCGAGCTGGCGGCCCTGGTCGGCGCCCTCACCCCGGACGCGCTGACCCCGGAGCTGGTCGAGGGCCTGGCCGCCGGGCTGGGCATGGGCGGCGAGCCGGGTGGTGCGCCGCTGCCGGAGCGGATGGCGGTGGTCAACACGCTGCTCGACGCCGCACCGCCGGCGCTGCGGGAGCGGCTGCTGGTCGAGTTCGTCGGGCTGCTGCAACGTCCCACCTGGTGACCGGAGCCTGGCCGCGTCGTACGCCCCCACGGTGTACGACGCGGCCGGCGATCGTCAGCCGTAGATCATCTTCATCTGAACCAGGTTGTCGCTTCTGTTGACGTCCGGCAGGACATCACGTTCGCCGTCCATCGGCTGGACCTCCACGTCCGCCTTGTCCGTGCTCAGCTTGATCCCTTCGAAGACATGGAAGTCCAGGTCCAGCCGCATCTCCGCCCCGGCGGCGAGCTGACCCAGACGGCAGATGATCGGGTCAATGCTCTCTGGGACGCCCGAGCACGTTTCCCACCCGTCGACGTCCGCGCGCACCACCGCGGGCACGCCCAACCGCAGCACCACGTGGGCGACCGGCGCCGTGCCCCGGTTTCGGATCCGCACCGTGGCCGTGCCCGTCCGGGAACCGTCGTCCGCAACTCTCAGCACGAGGTCGCCGGTGGTGACCGAGACATCCGCCAGATTCGGGTTCGGACCGAAGCTCGTCGGCCCGGAGACCTGGGTG
This sequence comes from Micromonospora sp. MGP-C2, assembly GCF_057766525.1. NCBI lineage: Bacteria > Bacillati > Actinomycetota > Actinomycetes > Micromonosporales > Micromonosporaceae > Micromonospora > Micromonospora sp. MGP-C2. Next base: position 3,549,431 of record NZ_JBYMEN010000002.1, on the reverse strand, counting down.
AACGCATCATCCTTCCAGCGGTAGCCCCGCCACTGCCGTTGTGACCACTTCGCGGCCCAGCCACCCCCGGGAGCGATGTCACCGACCTGCACGCGGACCGTGCCGTCGCCCACCACGTCGAGTGCGAACAACCACTGCGGCTTGTCGATGGTGGTCGCGACCACGCGGCCGAGTGTGACCACCTTCCCGGTCTCGTCCCGGTCGAAGGCGACCACCTGCATCGGGCCGCCGGTGCCGAGCACGCACTGCACGAGCGCCACGGTCTCCACGGCGCCGTCCCCGTCGACGTCACCGTGGTCGAGCGCCGAGAGCCAGTTGACGCCCTCCCGGCCCTCACCGCTGAGCCGCGTCTGCGACGTCGGGCAGCTCGGCCCGGCCCGCCACGCCGGCAGGGCCACCGACGCGCCGAGCAACTGTGCCCGGCTGATCCGGCCGTCGGGCGCGGCGGAGGCGGGGCCGCCACTGGTCACGGAAGGACTGGGAGTCGGGCTCGCCAGGCCGCTCGGCGTGGGAGACACCGACACGCTCGGAGTGGGCTCGACCGGACCCGGCCGGTGGTCCGGGCCGCTCATCGCCGCGTACCCGATGGCCGAGCCGCCGAGCAACGCGAGCACGGTCGTGGCGGTGGCCCCCCACCGGCGCCGGTTGCGGCCTCGCACCGTCCGCCGGACGGCGGCGGGACCGGGCACCTCGACCTTGTCCAGCACGGTACGGCGGTAGTGGGCGAATTCCTCGGCGAGGCCGAGGGTCTCCTGCTCAGACATCTCGCACCTCCTCGAAGGTGTCGCGTAGGTGCGTCGCCAGCGCCGTGCGTCCCCGGTGCAGCCAGGATTTGACGGTGCCCTCGGCGACCCGTTCCTGGGCGGCGATCTCGGCGACCGACAGGTCGGCGAGGTAGTGCAGGACGACTGCCCGCCGCTGCTTCGGGGGCAACTTCGCCAGCGCGGTATCGAGGGCCACCCGGTCGGGGCTGGGCTCCGCGACGTGCGTCTCCCGCTGCCGCAGCAGCCACGCCTGGGCGGTCCGCAGTCGCCGCCAACGGTTGTGGCCGAGGTTCCAGGCGACCTTGCGTACCCAGGCCAGCGGGTCGTCGTATCCGGCCAGCCGGTCCCAGCGGGCGTACGCCCGACAGAACGCCTCCTGGACCAGGTCCTGGGCCTGCCCGCGGTCACCGGTGTAGGCGGTGAGCTGCACGACCAGCCCACGGAAGTGGGCGTGGTAGAAGTCGTCGAAGACCAGTTCGGCAGCCGCCGGTGCGGAGCGGCCCGGGGGGTCCGGTGGCCGTCCGCCCACCTGCACTTCTCTTGTCACAAGCACTCGTCCTCCCCGTGGTGGCCGCGGGCGGCGTGGTCGCCAGCATCGGTCACACACTCGGGCGCGTTGGCAGGTTGCGGGGTGGGCTGTTCGCGTTGCTGTCGTGTCCGGGACACGCGTGCCCGGGACGAGCCACGAACGAGGCTCGGAGCTGCTGTGGTTGACTGTCCGGTGGGGGACGGAAGGGGGGCGGTCGTGCAGCTACCGGCAGTGCTGGGTGAGCCGATCCGGTTCGTGCTGAACTGGGGGCGCCGCTACTCGCTCTGGGTGTTCAACTTCGGTCTGGCCTGCTGCGCGATCGAGTTCATCGCCACCAGCATGGGTCGGCACGACTTCATCCGGCTCGGTGTGATCCCGTTCGCCCACGGCCCCCGGCAGGCCGACCTGATGGTGGTGTCCGGCACGGTGACCGACAAGATGGCACCGGCCATCAAGCGGCTCTACGACCAGATGCCCGAGCCGAAGTACGTCATCTCGTTCGGCGCCTGCTCCAACTGCGGCGGCCCCTACTGGGACTCGTACTCGGTGACCAAGGGTGTCGACCAGCTCATCCCGGTCGACGTCTACGTGCCCGGCTGCCCGCCCCGGCCGGAGGCGTTGCTGCACGGCATCCTGCGCCTACAGGAGAAGATCGCCGCCGAGCAGTCGGGCATCGGCGGTGTGCCGCAACGCGATGTGCTGGCCGCGCCGCTGGACGCGCCGCCCCGGGAAGCCGCGGCCCCACGCTCCGTCGACTCCCTCACCGCCGCGCCGGTGCGCCCGCCCGCCGCCACCTGACGGCCGCCCGGCCACAGCCAGGACGAGCCCGAGCGGCGGCCGGGAGCGACCGCTCAGCCGTCGGCGGCGACGGCCAGCGTGGTCTGTGAGCAGGGTCCCCGTTTTTTTGAACACGTGTATCTGGTCCTCCCGTGATGGCGGCCGGGCCGATCGGGCCGGCTGCTTCGCGTCGGTCCAGCATCGGTGACGAGGTTGCCCGCAGCTGCCCTTGTCGGCCTTCCGGTCGAAGGGGACAAGTCGGTTGTCCGACGTCCGGGGTGGCCGGGCCGGGCTAGCCTGCGGTTCATGAGCAGCTCAGTGGACCAGCGGTCCGCCCACATCGTCGACGTGCTCACCGAGGAGTTCGGTGCGTCCATGGCGATCGACCCGGCCGCCTTCCGCCGTAAGTTCCGCAAGATGGCGGCGTCGCCGTTCGCCTTCTACCGGGGCAGCGCCGCGCTGTTCTACGCCGACCAGCTCGGCGACTTCGCCGACGATCGGTTCCTGGACGGGCGGACCAGCCGGGTGTGGATCCACGGTGACCTGCACGCGGAGAACTTCGGCACCTACATGAACGCCTCCGGGCAGCTGGTGTTCAACGTCAACGACTTCGACGAGGCGTACGTCGGGCCGTTCACCTGGGATCTGCGGCGGCTCGCGGCCAGCGTGGCGCTGCTCGGCTACGGCAAGGCGCTCTCCGACACGGCGATCGGCGATCTGGTGGCCGGCTTCGCCCGGTCGTACCTGACCGAGCTGCGGGCGATCGCCGCCGGAGGGGACGACGCGATCGGCTCGATCACCCTGGAGAACGCCGACGGTGTGCTGCGCCGGGTGCTTCAGCAGGCCCGGCTCAACACCCGCGTCGACCTGCTGGCCGCGCAGACCACCATCGACAACTACGAGCGACGGTTCTCCATCGGCGACGGGGTCTTCGAGATCGACGACGCCACCCGGGACCGGGTCCGAGCCGCCTTCCAGGACTACCTGGGCACCCTGCCGAACGCTTCGACGCAGCTTCGGCCGGTGGCGGCGCGGATCAAGGACGTGGTGCTGCGCAAGGGGGTGGGCATCGGCTCGGCCGGGCTGCCGTCGTACAACCTGCTGCTGGAGGGGCACACCCAGGCCCTGGAGAACGACGTCGTCATCTACATGAAGCAGGCGCAGGTGCCGGCGGTGGCGCGGTACGTCACCGACGAGTCGGTCCGCGGCTACTTCCAGCACCAGGGTCACCGGACCGCCGAGTCGCAGCGGGCGTTGCAGGCGCACGCCGACCCGTGGCTGGGCTTCACCGAGCTGGACGGGGCGGGGCAGCTCGTCGCCGAGGTCTCCCCGTACGCCGCGGACCTGGACTGGTCGGACGTGAACGAGCCGGAGGAGCTGACCGGGGTGCTCATCGACCTCGGTCGGGCGGTGGCCCGGATGCACTCGGTCGCCGACGACGAGTCCAGTCACGACCTGGTGGACTATTCCACAGAGGAGGCGATCGTCGCGGCGGTGGACGCCGACGAGCCGGGCTTCGTGGCCCACCTGGTGGACTTCGCCCACGCGTACGGGGTGCGCGCCCGGCAGGACCACCAGCTCTTCGTCGACCTGTTCCGCAACGGCCGGCTGCCGGGCATCTGATCGGGCGTGGCGTCGCTCAGGACGCGAACTCCAGCACCACCTTGATGTCGTCCGGCCCTGGGGTGTACGCGTCGGCGTACCTGTTCACCGGCACCCGACGGGTGATCAGCGACTCGAGCCAGACCTGGTCGGCGCCGGCCAGCGCCTGCGCGGCCATGTCCCAGTGCCGCCGGTTGGCGTTCACCGAGCCGAACACCACGTTGTTCTCCAGCACCAGCTCCCGGTTGAGTGCGCCGGCGTCGAAGTTGATGGTCCGGCCCCCGCTGGAGACTCCGGCCAGGCAGACGATCCCGGTGGGGCCCGCCTTGCACATGACGTCGAGGACCACGGTGGGCGCACCGGTGCACTCGATCACCACGTCCGGCTCGAAGGGCAGGTCGTTGACCGGCACCGTGTGGTAGGTGGCGCCGAGCCCGGCGACCAGCTCCGGCTTCGGCCCGTCGGTGTTCCGGTCCAGCACGTGGACGGTGAGCCCGCGCTGGGTGGCGAGCAACGCGGCCAGCAGCCCGATCGGCCCGGCCCCGGTCACCAGGACGGTCTGCGGCTGCCACTCGGCCCGGTGCCCGATCCGCTCGATGTGGTCCCAGGCCTTCGCCACCACACTGGTCGGTTCCAACAGCACGCCGACCTGGGCAAGCGTCGGGTCGAGCGCGACCGCGAACTGAGGCTCGATCCGCCAGCGGTCACGGGCGAACCCGGGTAGTGCCTTGATGCCGTGTTCGGTGTACTGGCCGTTGCGACACATGTCCCACTCGCCGACCGCGCAGTTGGGACAGGGGACCGGGTCGGGATGCCGGACGATGCCGGCCACCAGGTCGCCGGGTTGCATGGTGCCGCTCGGGTCCTCGATCACCCGGCCCAGTGACTCGTGCCCGATGACCAGGTGGTCCCGCCCCGGTGGCGCCTCGCCGTACTCTCCGGCGATGATCTCGTGGTCGGTGCCGCAGATCCCCACCGCGAGCGCCTCGACCAGGACCGAGCCTTCCTCGGCAGCCGGCTCCGGCTGATCCTCGACGAGGTTCAGCGAGTTGGCGACCCCGGGTTTCACAGTCACAGCGCGCACGCCCTCATCTTTCCCCGCCGGGGGCTGCGCCGCGCCCAAAGCCGGCAGATCATCTGGCATCGGCGGCGGCCAGAGCCCGGGCCCGGTCGGCACTAGGATCAGCGGCATGACTCCCGAAGCCCTCGGTGCTCGGCTGGTGGCGCTGCTCGCGCCGGTCGAGGCGACCCCGTCGGTCTCCGGCGGGCAGCGGTTCGCCCGGGCCACCGTCGACGTGCCACCGGAGAGCTGGCTGGCCGCCGTTCGCGCGGCCCGCGACGACACCGAGCTGGCCTGCGACTTCTTCGACTGGCTCTCCGCCGTCGACGAGTTGGCCGAGGGCTTCGACGTGGTGGCGCATCTCTGGTCGACGCGGCTGCGGCACGGTGTGCTGCTGCGTACCCAGTTGCCGCGTGCCGAGGCCACTGTCGCCTCGGTGGTGGACGTCTACCCGGGTGCCGCCTGGCACGAGCGGGAGACGCACGAGATGTTCGGCATCGACTTCGCCGGCCACGGCGAGCTGCGTCCGCTGCTGCTGCCCCCGGAGTTCGAGGGTCACCCGCTGCGCAAGGAGTTCGTGCTCGCTTCCCGGGTGGCCAAGCCCTGGCCGGGCGCGAAGGAACCGGGCGAGTCGGAGGCCGGCGGTGGGCGTCGACCGATCCGCCCGCCGGGTGTTCCGGCTCCGGGTGAGTGGGGCCCCACCCCCACCCCGGCCGGCGCGGGTGGTGTGGGGGAGGGGCCGCGTGGCGGCACCCCGGCCAGACCCGCCGGTGACCGTCCGGCACGGCCCGCTCCGGGGGCCCGTCCGGCGCGTACTCCCCGGTCTGCCGCGGCCGACGACGGCCCGGCCGTGCCCGAGCAGCCTGCGCCCGCTGCCGGCCCGGGCTCACCCGACCAGCCGGCGCCCGGCCCGGTCGCGGACCCGCCGGCCCGCGCCGAGCGCACCGACGACGACGGGGGTACGACCTGATGCCGCTCTGGGTGGAGCTGGTGCTGCGGGTGGGTGGCGTGCTGGTCGCGTTCCTCACCCTGCCGCTGCTGGTGGGCCAGGCCGAGCACAAGGTGATGGCGCACATGCAGGGCCGGCTCGGCCCGATGTACGCGGGCGGCTTCCACGGTTGGGCCCAGCTGGTCGCGGACGGGGTCAAGTTCGTGCAGAAGGAGGACGTGACCCCACGCGAGGCGGACCGGGCGGTGTTCCGGCTGGCCCCGGTGGTGGCCCTGGTGCCCTACCTGCTGGTGCTGCTGGTCATCCCGCTCGGCCCGAACGACCTGGTCGGGCAACCTCTGGACATCGGCTTGTTCTTCGTGCTGGCCGTGGTCGGTGTCGGGGTGGTGGCGGTGCTGATGTCGGCGTGGGCGTCGGCCAACAAATACAGCCTGCTCGGTGGGCTGCGCGGTGCCGCACAGCTGCTCGGTTACGAGCTGCCGCTGGTGCTGGCCGCCGCGTCGGTGGCGATGGCGGCGGGCACGCTCAGCCTGTCGGGCATCGTCGAGGCGTGGCAACCGTGGTGGCTGCTCTGGCAGGCGCCCGCAATGATCATCTTCTTCGTCGCCGGGGTGGCCGAGATCCGTCGGCCGCCGTTCGACATGCCGGTGGCCGACTCGGAGTTGGTCTTCGGTTACATGACCGAATACACCGGGCTGCGTTTCGCGTTCTTCCTGCTCGCCGAGTACGTCGGCATCGTGGTGATCGCCGCGCTGACCACTGTGCTGTTCCTCGGCGGATGGCAGGGCCCGTTCGCGGACGACCAGTTGGGTTGGCTCTGGACGCTGCTGAAGGTCTTCGCCGTGTCCTTCGTGATCATCTGGCTCCGGGTGTCCTACCCCCGGCTGCGCGAGGACCAGCTCCAGCGGCTCTGCTGGCTGGTGCTGGTGCCAGCGTCCCTCGCCCAACTGGTCCTCACGGCAGCCGTCCGCGTCGCCCTGTAGGAGCGCCGCTCAGCGCAGCGGGGTGTGTGCGGGATCGACGGGCTCGGCCGGCGGCGGGGGCGGGGTGCCGTCGCCGAACGGGCGGCCACCCAGCGTTTCCCGGCCGTGCGGGGTGAGCCAGTTCGACAGGTCGGGGCCGAGCGGCACGATCCCGGTCGGGTTGATGTCGCGGTGCACCTCGTAGTAGTGCCGCTTGATGTGGTCGAAGTCGATGGTGTCGCCGAAACCGGGGGTCTGGAACAGGTCCCGTGCGTACGCCCACAGCACCGGCATCTCGCTCAGCTTCTGCCTGTTGCACTTGAAGTGACCGTGGTAGACGGGGTCGAAGCGGACCAGGGTGGTGAACAGCCGCACGTCGGCCTCGGTGATGGTGTCACCGACCAGGTAACGCTGGTCGGTCAGCCGCTCGGTCAACCAGTCCAGCCGGTCGAAGAGCTGGTGGTACGCCTTGTCGTACGCCTCCTGGTTGCCGGCGAAGCCGCACCGGTAGACGCCGTTGTTGACGTCCCGGAACACCACGGCGTTGACCTCGTCGATCTGCGCCCGCAGGTGCTCCGGGTAGAGCTGCGGAGCGCCGTCGCGGTGGTACGCGCCCCACTGCGTCGACAGGTCGAGGCTCATCTGCGCGTAGTCGTTGGTCACCACCTGCCCGGTCGGCACGTCCACGATCGCCGGCACGGTGATGCCGCGCTCGTAGCCGGGGAAGCGCTTGAAGTACGCCTCCTGGATGCGCTCGATGCCGAGCACCGGGTCCCGGCCGTCCGGGTCGAGGTCGAAGGTCCAGCTCCGGGCGTCGTGGGTCGGGCCGGCCACCGCCATCGAGATGGCGTCCTCCAGGCCGAGCAGCCGTCGCACGATGATCAGGCGGTTGGCCCACGGGCAGGCCCGACTCACCGCCAACCGGTATCGGCCCGGCTCCACCGGGTACCCGTCCCGCCCGTCCTCGGTGATCCGAGTGGCGATGTACCGCTGGTCACGGGTGAACTCGCCACCCGGCTCGACGTACTTCCCGCCTGTTTCCTCGCCCACGTCACCCTCCCGGTCCGGTCAGTGTCTCTACCCCATCCTTACGGATCTACCGCTCAGCGACGCGGAGTGGACCCGGTTACCCTGCCGGCATGACGGATGTGGAGGCCGCGGCCCGCCGGTTCATCGCCGACGTGTGGAACGCGCGCCGGGAGGAGTCCGCGTACGAGTTGATCGCCGACGACTGCCCGGGGCTGGGCGGCACCGGGCCGGAGGCGACGCTGGCCTGGCACCGCGAGCGGCGGGCGGCCTTCCCGGACCTGCGCTACAAGATCGTGGACGTGGTGGCGGCCGGCGAGCGGGTGGCCGTGCACTGGCGGGCGGCCGGCACGCACGCCGGGCAGTTCGGGCCGGTGCCACCCACCGGGCAGGTGGTGAGTTACTCCGGTGCGACGTTCCTGCGCTTCGACGGGGCGGGCCGGATCGTCGAGGTGTGGAGCTGCAACGAGCTGTTCCAACTGCTCCAACAACTCGGAGTCGAAATGCTGCCCCCGACCGGCGTCAGCGGACCCGGGGCGTGATCCGACTGATCGCCAGGTTGATCGGGAAGGGCTCGCCGGTGTCGACGAACTTCGTCCACCGCCCCGTCTCGCTGTAGACCTCGTTCACCGCGTCGATCCGGTAGGTGACGACCTCCAGCGCGCCACCCTGCGTCTCGATCCGCCAGTAGAACGGGATGCCGGCCTGGGCGTACAGCGCCGGCTTCAACACCCGGTCGATGGAGCGGGTGCTCGGTGAGACGATCTCGACGGCAAGGACCACCTCGTGTGGCTCGTACTTCGACGGCTCCCGAGCCGCTGCGGTGGCCGTGGTGATCAGCACGTCGGGGATGAAGGACCGGGTGCGGTTGATCCGCACCTCGACGCCCTGGGTCACGTCATAGCCGTCGGGGCAGTCAGCGTGCAGCTCGGCCATCAGTAGCCCAGCGATGATTTGGTGCGTGCGGGTGGGGGAGGGGGACATCAGCAGCACTCCATCGAGCAGTTCCCGGCGGCGGCCATCCTCGGGCAGCGCATCCAGATCGTCAGTCGTCCACTCGCTCTCGGGCGGGTAGTCGCTCTGCAGCGCGGCGGTCATGGCAGGTCCTTCCAGGTGCGTTCGTTCTCCCCGCGACCACGGTACCGCCCTGGACCTGTGGGTGGTGGTCGCGCGCGCCGGGGCCACAGGGCAGGATGGTCGGCATGAGCGACCCCAGCGAGCACGGCGACCCGGCCAGCGCCACCGGTGCGCGTGGCCTGCCCGGCGCGGGCCTGGTGAAGGGGTTGGCGGTCACCCTCAAGACGATGACCAGCCGGACGACCACCCAGCAGTACCCGGACGTCGCCCCTGAGCTGCCGCCCCGCTCGCGTGGCGTGATCGCGTTGTCCGAGGAGAACTGCACGGTCTGCATGCTCTGCGCCCGCGAGTGTCCGGACTGGTGCATCTACATCGACTCGCACAAGGAGGAGGTGGCGGTGCCCGGCGCCGCCCGCCCCCGCCAGCGCAACGTGCTCGACAAGTTCGACATCGACTTCTCGCTCTGCATGTACTGCGGCATCTGCATCGAGGTCTGCCCGTTCGACGCGCTCTACTGGTCACCGGAATTCGAGTACGCCGAGTACGACATCAAGGACCTGCTGCACGACAAGGACCACCTGGGTCAGTGGATGGCCACGGTTCCGCCGCCGCCCGCGCACGACCCGAACGGTGAGCCGGCCAAGGAGGAGACCGCCGCCGCGCGCAAGGCGGCCGCCGCCCGTCCGGCCCCTCCATCGGTACGATCCGACGCCGATCAGGACCCGGCGTCGTGACCGCCCGAGCCGGAGAGGCGGCCCGGTGACCGGAGCGGATGTGCTGCTGCTCGCCCTCGGCGCGGTGGCGGTTGGCGCCGGCGTGCTGGTGGTGACCACGAAACACCTGGTCCGGGCCGGGCTCTACCTGGTGGTGTGCCTGGGCGCGCTGGCCGGTGACTTCCTGGTGCTCGGCGCCGAGCTGGTGGCCTGGGTGCAGGTGCTGATCTACGTGGGCGCGGTGGTGGTCCTGCTGCTGTTCGCGGTGATGCTGACCCGGGCCCCGATCGGTGCCTCCGACGACCTGGACCGGCCTGGCTGGCCGGCCGCCCTGATCGGTGGCGGCGCCGGGCTGGGGCTGACCGTCCTGCTGATCGACGCGTACCGCTGGAGCAGCGTCGCGCTTCCCGCTGCGGGCACCGCGGAGAGGCTGGGGGAGCAGATCTTCCAGTCCTGGGTGCTGCCGTTCGAGGTGCTGTCCGTGCTGCTGCTCTCCGCGCTGGTGGGCGCGATCGTGCTGTCCCGGCCGGACATCGGCCGACCCGACCCGCAACGCGAATCCACGGCAGCACCGGATGCCCGGGTCGACGTCGAGCCCGGGGGTCGCCGGTGAGACCGGTCATCCCGTACGTCACCGCCGCGCTGCTGTTCGGCCTCGGCGTCTACGGCGTGTTGCGCCGCCGCAACGCGGTGCTGGTGCTGATGTCGGTCGAGTTGATGCTCAACGCGGTCAACCTGATCCTGGTCACCGCGGACACCACCGCCCGTGCCGTGCTGCCGCACTCGGGGCAGGTCTTCGCGTTGTTCGTCATCGTCCTCGCCGCCGCCGAGATCGGCGTGGGGCTGGCGATCGTCCTCCAGCTCTACCGGTTGCGGGCCACCGTCGCGGTGGATGACGTGCCGCTGACCGAGCCGGCGCCGCCCTTCGACGGGCGAGAGCCGGCCGTCCTGGACACGGAGGCTCGCCGGTGACCGGGCTGCTCGGGGCGCTGCTGCCCGCCGTACCGCTGGCCGCCGGCCTGCTCGGCCTGCTGCTGCCACCGGCCCCACGGGGCAACAGCGCGACCGGCGGCGATCGGGCCCGCAGCGCGGCCGTCGCGCTCGGGGTCGCCGGTGCGGCCGTCGCGCTGGCGTTGGCCGTCGCGCTGCTGCTGACTGTCGACGGGCCGACGGAGACGTCGACCACCTGGGTCGACGTCGGCGGGCTGATGGTGACCCTCGGCGTACGGCTGGACGGCGCCGCCGCACTGGTCGCGGTGGCGGTCACCGCGGTCGCCCTGGCGGTGCAGGTCTACTCGATCGGCTATCTGCGGCGCGGCCCGCACGACGACATCGACGTCGACCACCGCTACCCGCCGTACGCGGCCCAGATCAGCCTCTTCACCGGTGCGATGCTGCTGGTGGTGGTCGCCGGCGACCTGATCATGCTCCTGGTCGGCTGGGAGGTGATGGGCCTCTGTTCGTACCTGCTCATCGCCCATGATCGTCGACTGCCCGGCGCGCCGGCCGCCGCGATGAAGGCGTTCCTGGTGACCCGGGTGGGTGACGTCGGGTTCCTGCTCGGCATCGCGCTGCTGGGCGTGTCGACGGGCAGCTTCCGGATCGCCGACGTGCTCGCCCACGACCACTCCGGCGTGACGTTGACCGCTGCCGGCCTGCTGCTGCTCGCCGGTGTCGCCGGTAAGAGCGCGCAGTTCCCGCTGCACACGTGGCTGCCGGACGCGATGGCCGGTCCGACGCCGATCTCGGCGCTGATCCACGCCGCCACGATGGTCGCCGCCGGTGTGTATGCCGTGGCCCGCCTCTACCCGCTGTTCACGGCCGCGCCGGTGACGCTGACCGTGCTCGGGGTGGTCGGCGCGATCACCCTGCTGCTCGGCGCGCTCGCCGCCACCGCCCAGGACGACATCAAGCGCGTGCTGGCCTGGTCGACGGTGTCCCAGTTGGGTTACATGACCGGCGCGCTGGCGGTCGGCTCTCCGTCTGCGGCGCTGTTCCACCTGCTCACCCACGCCGCGTTCAAGGCGCTGCTGTTCCTCGCCGCCGGCGTGGTCATCCACGCGGTCGGCACCACCCTGATGTCGGAGATGGGCGGGCTGCGGCGCAGCATGCCGGTGACGTTCTGGTGCACCGTGGTGGGCCTGGGTGCGCTGGCCGGGGTGCCGCCGCTCGCCGGTTTCTGGAGCAAGGACGGCGTGTTGACGGTCGCCGAGTCCGCCGCGTTGGAGGGCACCGGCCCGGCACCGTCGTGGGTGGGCTGGCTGGTGTGGATGGCCGGGCTGCTCGGCGTGGCGATCACCGCCTGGTACGCCGGCCGGCTGCTGCTGCGCGCCTTCTTCGGCACACCACGCCTGCCGCTGGTCCGCCCGCACGACCCGCCGGCGGTGCTGCGCTGGCCGGTGCTGCTGCTGGCCGTGCCGGCCGCGCTGCTCGGTCTGGCCGGGTTCGTCGGGCCGTTCGCCGACCGCCTGCGGTTCCCGACCGTGCCGGTGGCGGGCTCCGAGGACGGCCTGGTCCACGTGGGGCCGGGGATGCTGTTGCCGCTCGCGTTGCTGCTGGTTGGCGCCGGGCTGGTCACGCTGGGCTGGCGTCGGGACCCGACCGCCGACCCGGCGGTCGCGCTGGGCCCGCTGCGGCCGGTCTTCGCCCGCGCGTTCCGGCTCGACGACGTCCAGCACACCCTTGTCGTACGTCCCGTCCGCGCGCTGGCCCGCGTAGCGCGCACCGGCGACGAGGTGGTGGTGGACGGCGCGGTCGAAGGCAGCGGCCGGGCCGCGTCCGGTCTGGGCGCGGGGCTGGCCACGCTGCACCGAGCGGCGTTGCCCCGGGCCGCCGCCGGTGTGCTGGCCGGCGCGCTGCTGATCGGGCTGGCCGCCGCCGTGATCGGGGTGAAGCTATGACGTTTGGGCAGGTGTTGCTGGTCGCCGTTCTGGCGGTGCCGGCGCTCGGCGCGGTCGCGGTGGCGGCGACTCCCCGGGACCGGGCGGCCCGGCTGGTCGGCACTGTCGCGGCGGCGCTGACCCTGCTGGCCGCGGTGCCGCTGGTGTTCGGCGGTCGGGGTTGGGTCGCCTGGTCGGCCGGGGCGCCGGCGGTGCGCCCGTGGCACCAACTGGACCTGCCCTGGGTGCCCGGCCTGGAGTTGCGCTTCCACCTCGGCGTGGACGGCATCTCGTGGCCGCTGGTGGTGTTGACCGCGCTGCTCACGTTGCTCTGCTGCGCGTACACGATGTGGCGGGTTCCGGACGGCGGCAGTGGCCGGGCGTTGGTCGCGTTGCTGCTGGTGGTCGAGGTGGGCATCCTGGGCACCTTCCTCGCCCTGGACCTGGTGCTGTTCTTCCTGTTCTTCGAGGTCGTCCTGCTGCCGATGTACGCGATCATCGCCGGCTGGGGTGGCGCGGACCGGCGTCGGGCGGCCCGCAAGTTCGCGCTCTACACCCTGTTCGGCTCGGTGTTGCTGCTGGTCGGCGTGTACGTGGTGGTCGCCGCCGCCGGCACCGCCGACGTGGTGGCCCTGACCGGTGGGGCGGGGATGTCCAGGGGCACCCAGTTGGCCGCGTTCACCCTGCTGGCGTTGGCCTTCGCGGTGAAGAGCCCGCTGTGGCCGTTGCACTCCTGGCTGCCCGACGCGCACACCCAGGCGCCAACCGTGGGCAGTGTGGTGCTGGCCGGCGTGCTGTTGAAGATGGGCACCTACGGTCTGATCCGGGTGGCGGTGGGGGTGGCGCCGGAGGGCGCCCGCTGGGCGGCGCCGGTGCTCGGCGTGCTGGCCGTGGCCGCGATCCTGGTCGGCTCACTGGTCTGCCTGGCACAGTCCGACGTCAAGCGGCTGATCGCGTACTCCAGCGTGGGGCACATGGGCTTCGTGCTGCTGGGCGTCGCCACGCTGACCACCATCGGCATCCAGGCGGCGTTGATCGGCAACATCGCGCACGGGGTGATCACCGGTCTGCTGTTCTTCCTGGCCGGGGCTGTGAAGGACCGGACCGGCACGGGCACCCTCGCCGAGTTGTCCGGGCTGCGGGAGACCGCGCCCCGGTTGGCCGGTCTGCTGGCGTTCGCGGCTGTCGCGTCGCTCGGTCTGCCCGGGCTGGCCGGTTTCTGGGGTGAGGCGTTCGCGGTGATCGCGGCCGTCCAGGTGGGCGGCCCGCTCTGGACCACCCTCGGGGTGCTGGCCGCGTTCGGCGGCGCGCTCACCGCGGCGTACTTCCTGCGGTTGCTGCGCCAGGTCACCCACAACCGTCCGAGCCCCGCCGTGGGGCGGGTCGGCCCCGGCCTGGCCGGTGCGGAGCTGACCGCGTGGGTGCCGCTGGTGCTGCTCGCGTTGGCCATCGGGCTGGCCCCGGCGCTGGTCCTCGGCGTCGCCGAGGCTCCCGTCGACGCCCTGATCGAGGTGGTCTCCCGGTGAGCGCCAGGCGTACGGCGAAGCGGAGCCCCGCAGTCGCGAACAGAGGCAGGCTCACATGAACGTGGTGCAGAGCGTGGACAGCGTCGCGCTGCTGCCGGCCTACCTGGCCGCCGGCACCGCAGTGCTCGTGCTCCTCACCGATCTGCTGCTGGCCCGGCCACGGGCCACCATCGTGGTGGCCGCGCTGGGCGCGCTCGGCACCGCCGTCGGCGCCGCCCTGGTCGGCGCGGCTGGGGAGCGCCGGACGTTCTGTGTCGGCGCGGACTGCTCCTGGATCTTCGGCGGCCGGGCCGCCCTCGTCGGCGCGGTGGTGGCCCTGCTCACCCTGGGCGTGCTCGGGCTCTCCGCACCCGCGTTGCGGGCGGGGCGGTCACCGGTGGGGGAATACTGCTTCCTGCTGGCCTGCTCGATGACCGGCGGCGTGGTCCTCGGCGCGGCCGGCGACCTGATCACCCTGATCGTCGCCCTGGAGACGCTGACCCTGCCGCTGTACGTGCTGGTGGGCCTGCGTCGGGGGAGCCTCGCCAGCGCCGAGGCGGCGGTGACGTTCTTCGTGGTCAGCGTGGTGGCGACCACGCTGACCCTGCTCGGCGCGGCGCTGCTGTACGCGGTGACCGGTGGGCTGCACCTGGACCGGCTCAGCGCGTTGCTCGCCGAACGGCCGGAGTTGCGGGACCTGCCGCTGACCACCGCCGCGGTGGCGGTGCTGCTGGTCGGGCTGGCCTTCAAGGTGGCGGCGGTGCCGTTCCACGCGTGGGCGCCGGCCACCTACGACGGCGCGCCGCTGCCGGTGGCCGCGTACCTGTCGACGGCGTCGAAGCTGGGCGGCCTGGTCGCACTGCTCGCCGTCGTGCAGCGGGCACTCCCGCCGGATCAGACCGGTCCGGTGCTCGCCCTGCTCGCGGTGCTCACCATGACCGTCGGCAACCTGGTCGCGCTGCGCCAGCGGCGTACCGTCCGGCTGCTGGCCTGGTCGTCCGTCGCGCAGGCCGGCTACATCCTCGCCCCGCTGGGGGCGTTGGCGCTGGCCGCCGGCCGCACCGACGAGGCACGCTCCGCCGCGTACGCCGCCGCGATGGCGTACGCCGTCTTCTTCGTGGTGTTGGAGTTGGCCGCGTTCGCCGCTGTGACCGCGCTGCGCCCGGCCGGTGCGGACGGCGGCACGCTGGACGACCTCCGTGGGGCGGCCCGCCGGCACCCCTGGCGGGCCGCGGCGCTCGGTCTCGCGCTGGTGGGCCTGGCCGGCCTGCCGCCGGGGCTCGCCGGCCTGTTCGCGAAGGTGACAGTGGTCCGGGCGCTGCTCGACGGTGGGGCGGCCTGGCTGGCGCTCGTGGTGGCGCTGAACGCGGTGATCGGGCTCGCCTACTACCTGCGGGTGACCGCCGCGCTCTGGGCGCCGGCGACGACGACGCCCGGCCCGGCCGCGGCGCAAGCCGGTGGCGGTGCGGCTGCCGTACCCGTGGTGGGTGTGGTGGCAGTGGTGCTGGCGGTGGCGACGGTGGCCGCCGTGGTGCTCGGCGTCGCCCCGCAGTTGGTGCTCGATCTGGCCGGCCGCTGACCTGACCTGCGCTTCGTCTCAGTGAACTCTCAGCGTTGAGACGGATGGTTGGTGGGTACCGGGTTGTTACACCGGTCAGCGGATCCCGGCGATCCGTGCACCGAAGGAGACATCGTGCACCACAACCGTCTGAAGACCGCAGCGCTGCTTGGCCTGCTCAGCGCCCTGATCCTCGCGGTGGGCTACTGGTTCGGCGGCAGTGGCGGTCTGGTCATCGCTGTCGTCGTCTCACTGGTCATGAACGGCGTCACCTACTTCTACTCCGACAAGCTCGCACTGCGCTCGATGGGGGCGCAACCAGTCACCGAGGCACAGTTCCCCGAGCTGTACCGGATGGTGCGGGAGCTGGCTACCGACGCCAAGCAGCCGATGCCGCGCCTCTACGTGAGCCCAACCTCGCAGCCCAACGCGTTCGCCACGGGTCGTAACCCGCAGCACGCGGCGGTGTGCGTGACCCAGGGGATCACCGAGATCCTCGACTACCGCGAGCTGCGCGGTGTGATCGGGCACGAGCTGTCACACGTCTACAACCGGGACATCCTGATCTCCAGCGTGGCGGCGGGTCTGGCCAGCATCATCACCCTGCTGGCGAACCTCGCCTTCTTCATCCCGCTGGGCGGCGGGGACGACGAGGACCGGCCGAACCCGGCTGTGCTGCTGCTCACCCTGATCCTCGGCCCGATCGCGGCCACGGTGATCCAGTTGGCGATCAGCCGGAGCCGTGAGTTCCAGGCGGACGCCTCGGGTGCCGAGTTGAGCCGAGACCCGCTGGCCCTGGCCAGCGCGCTCCGCAAGATCGACGCGGTGGCCCGCCGCCGGCCGTTGCCGGCCCAGGGCCAGCTCACCAGCACCGCGCACCTCATGATCGCCAACCCGTTCCGGGGCGGCGGCATGGCGGCGCTCTTCTCCACCCACCCCAAGATGGAGGACCGGGTCGCCCGGCTGGAGCAGATGGCCGCCAACGCGGGGCCGGTGCAGTTCCAGCGCTGACCCGCTGCTGATTCACGCCTCCGCCCGTACCCGGTCACGCCGGGTACGGGCGGAGCGCTGTGTCGAGGCTGATATCCGGTGTCGTCCCGTCCGACGGCGGCGTTAGGGTCGTAACGGCTCACGCTCATTACATTTTCGGAGGTTTCGGTGGCCGCGCTGCATCAGTACCTGGGTGTGTGGCGGATCCCCGGCGCACCGATGCTGCTGATCACCGGCATCATCGGGCGACTCGGGATCGGCATGACCCCACTGGCGCTGCTCCTGGTGGTCGAGCAGGTGACCGGGCGGTACGCGCTGGCGGCCATCGCGGGCGGGATCTACGCCGTCGCCGGCGCCGCGCTCAGCCCCGTGGCCGGGCGGGTCGCCGACCGGGTCGGCCCCACCCCCGTCCTGCTGGTCACCGCCGTGGCCCACCCGGTAGCGCTCATCGCGCTGCTGCTGGCCAGCCGCTCGGGTGACGACGCCCTACCCACCATCTACCTCGCCAGTGCCGTGGCCGGCGCCACGTACCCGCCGCTCACCGCCGCCATCCGTAACGCCTGGAACGACCTGACCAGCCCCAGCTCCGGCCGGTACGCCCTGCGAAACACGGCGCTGGCCGCCGAGACGTCGCTGTTCGAGATCGTCTTCGTGCTCGGTCCGCTGCTCGTCGCCGGCTTCGTGCTGGTCGCCGACGCGGCAGCCGCGCTGATCGGCGCGGCAGTGGTCACCCTGGTCGGCACGACCGCCGTGGCCCTCGGCGAGGTGATGCGCGGCTGGCGCCCGCACGCGAAGGAGCACCACGCCAGAGGGCTCGGGCCGCTGCGGGTCGGTGGATTCCCAGCCCTGCTGGTCTGCGTGGCCAGCCTCGGCATCGCGTTCGGCGCCGCCGGGGTGATCGTCCCGGCGTACGCGAGCGGCCACACCACCGACGACCCGGAGAGCCTGGCCGGAATTCTGCTCGCCGTCTGGGGGGTCGGCAGCGCCATCGGCGGGTTCTGGTTCGGCGTCCGCAAGCCGGCACCGAACATGACCCGCCAGTTCGCCCTGCTGCTCTCCGCCGTGGCCGGCACCTTCGTGGTGTTCGCGGTGATGCCCACCCCGCTGGCGCTGGGCGTCGCGTTGGTCGTCGGCGGGGCCGCCATCGCGCCCGCGCTGACCCTGGAGAACACCCTGGTCGGCCGGATCGCCCCGGCCGGGATGCTGAACGAGGCGTACACCTGGGTGGTCACCGTGGCGGTCGCGTCGAGCGCGGCCGGCGGCTCGGTGGCCGGCCTGATCGTGGACCACACCGGCGGCGTCAGCTGGGCGTTCCTCTTCGCCGGAGCGGCCGTCGCAGTCGGGGCCGCGGTCGCCGCGCTGCCCGCCGGGCCCATCGCCCGTGCGGAAAACACGGCGGTACGCGCCGAACAGCCCGTGGCGGTCTGACCCCGCTGTCTTCCGTGCGGTGCTGGCCCGTCTTCCGTGCGGATTCGTTGCGGGCTTGATCCACTCGGGTTGCCGGCCGGCTTGATCCACGCGGTTTGCCGGCCGGCTTGATCCACTCGGGTTCCTTGAAGTCGGGGCGTTCCTGCGCGGCGGATACCCCGACTTCAAGGAACCCGAGTTCCGCCTACCCTGGGCGCATGGCCAAGGTTCTATATTCGGCGACGGCGTCACTCGACGGCTACATCGCCGGCCCCGGCGGCGACATGTCCTGGCTGACCGAC
Source organism: Micromonospora sp. MGP-C2 (assembly GCF_057766525.1). NCBI lineage: Bacteria > Bacillati > Actinomycetota > Actinomycetes > Micromonosporales > Micromonosporaceae > Micromonospora > Micromonospora sp. MGP-C2. The sequence continues at coordinate 3,531,331 of NZ_JBYMEN010000002.1, read as the reverse complement.
CACCTCGGCGGCGAAAACCCGACGGCGGAGCGCCTGCTGCACAGCGTCGGCGCGATCCTGGCCGGCAACGGCACCTTCGGCGGCGACGACCCCAACCGCGGCACCGACAGCGAAGGCGCGTTCGGCGGCCAGTACCACGGGCCGGTGTTCGTCCTCACCCACCAACCACCGGCCGAGCCACCCGCCGACGTCACGTTCGTCGGTGACCTGCACACCGCCGTCGCCCAGGCCAAGGAGGCCGCCGGCGACCGGTACGTCAACATCCTCGGCGCGAATGTCGCCAAGCAGTGCATCGAGGCCGGTCTGCTCGACGAGATCCTGATGTTCTTCGCCCCGGTGCTGCTCGGCGACGGGGTGCGCATGTTCGACCACCCGGGCGGCACCAAGGTGCGGTTGGTGCCACTGCCCGGCGAGACCGAGCACTGGTACAGCGTCGTCTACTGAACCCGACTGTCCATGCCTTGTCGTCGATGGACTCCCTCCTGACGAGCGGAGCGAGCCGCCGCCGGGCTGGGGCGGTCGACGCCGACCCGGTGGTTGACGACGGCCTGGGTGAGTCCATGCCGACCCGGAGGTTCATGCCTGCATGGGTGGTTCGACGGCCGACCGCTGAACCCCGCCGCTCGGCAACTGAATCCGTTTCAGGTCATGTATCCCGGGAACGACGCTGCCATGCCCGACCCCGATCCCATGGAAGAGCGCGCGAAGAGCGCGGTGCGCAAGGTCCATCGGGCCGCTACCCGGCATCAGGACCCCGATCTGCATCAGGCGGCGGTGGAGATCAGCCGCATGGCTGGTGAACTGGGGCACGATCCGGGCGCGATCGAGGATTGGCGGCGCTGCCCGGTGTGCGGGGCAGAGCCGGGGGCGCTCTGCATCCAGGTGCCGGGGCACGGCATGGTCGACGGTGTGCATCCGGAGCGCATCAGGCAGTAGGACCCAGCCCTCTCCCGCTGGTGAACGGATCGCGGCGCCGTCGGCTGCGTATCGGTTGCCTGGCCAGAGAGCTAGATATAGGGCAGGGACCAGTTGGCGTCAGTGCCGGAACGTGAAGATGGTTCCCGCAGGGTCCAAGGGCTGTGGAGACCCTTCGAACCGGTGAACGCCCACCGAGAATTGCACATCCTCTGGAGCGTGGAATGCCTGCTCCACGAAGCCGGCATCCCGGAGCCACTCCCGTACAGCTGGTGTCAGGTCCGGGTCTCGTCGGGTCCTGGTCCAGATCACGGTGGCACCCTCGGCACACAGCCGCGGCAGGGCGGCAACGGTTCGCTCCACGTCTGCGTCTGAGACGTTGCCGAAGACCCCGACCATAAGCACCAGGTCGGCCGGAACGATCCCCGCATACGCGGAGAGCTGGCCCGCGTCAGCCTGCCTGATCACGATGTTGGAGATCCCGGCCTGATTGGCGGCGGCCTGAGCGGCAGTCACATTGCCCGAGTCGAACTCAAGCAGGGTTCCGCGTACACGCTGAGCATCAGCCCTTGAGGCGAGGACGCCGACAAGGTCATGACCCTGCCCCGCGCACACGCTTATCGCAGTCAGCCGTTCGTCGAAGCGCTGATCAAGCCACGAGACAATGTGCTGCTGGACCAGCCGCAGCCGACGAGACAGCGGGGAGTTTTCGTCGGCGTACGGCTCATGCCATGCCTGCCAGTGAGTCTGGATGGTCATCTGGGCCAGCTTGGCAGAGCACTGACGGCTCGGCCAGGGATCCTGTCGGGGCCGTGGCCAAGCCGTCGGGAGCCGATCGCGAGTGACCGATACCGACTAGAAGTGACGGCGTACGTCCAGGTGACTGGCACGGTCTACCCGCTGACCAGGCCGGCGGTCGCCGCCTTACCTGTAGTTGTTGAACTGGAGGGCGACGCCGAAGTCCTCGCCCTTGAGCAGCGAGATGACGGCCTGGAGGTCGTCCCTCTTCTTGCCGGTGACCCGCAGCTGGTCGCCCTGGATCTGCGCCTGCACGCCCTTGGGGCCCTCGTCGCGGATCTTCTTGCTGATCGCCTTGGCCTTGTCCGTCTCGATGCCCTGGATCACCTTGCAGTCGATCTTGAAAATCTTGCCGGACGGGCGCGGCTCGCCAGCGTCCAGCGACTTCAGCGAAATGTTCCGCTTGACCAGCTTCTCCTTGAACACGTCCAGTGCGGCGAGGACCCGCTCCTCGGTCTCCGCCTGAAGACCGATCGCCTCCTCGCCGGACCAGGAGATCTCCGCACCGGTGCCGCGGAAGTCGAACCGCGTCGCGAGCTCCTTCTCCGCCTGTCGAAGGGCGTTGTCGACCTCCTGGCGGTCAACCTTGCTCACGATGTCGAACGACGGGTTCGCTGCCATGTTTCTGCTCCTGCTGTCCGGCGGTCTGGGCTTGCCGTCGGCCGCCGACCAGCGGCACGACCCCCTGACCGTACCCGGTTGCGGAGGTCCCGGGGGAAGCCGCTATCCTTGCTTCCGCCGCCGCGTTACGACGCGGTGGGGTGCCCTGGCGGGTTGCCCGAGCGGCCAATGGGAGCGGACTGTAAATCCGTCGCGAAAGCTTCAGAGGTTCGAATCCTCTACCCGCCACCAGGTGCAGACACGGCCCCTGACCAGCAGAGATGCTGATCAGGGGCCGTTGTCGTTTGTCCGGCCGAGTCTGGCTGAGTTCAGCCGTTGACAAGTGGTTGTGGCAGATAGTGGGCGGGGAGATCGGTCTGGGCGCTCGACGAGCCGCGGCGGTCGATCTGCGCCGCCCAGCTCCGGTGATGCCGCCGGCATCAGCCACGGTGCTGCCTCCGGTCGGTTTCGTCCACCTCAACCGGCCCCAGGTCGTCGGGATCGTCTGATGCGGCCATCCCGGCCGCCGGTCGGCGGCTACCGGAACTCGTGCACGACCTCGATCAGTCCAACGATGTGGGCGTTGAACTCGTCCAGCTCCTCGGCCGGCACCCACAGCTCCAGAATGGTCTTCCCGCCGGCCTGGCGGACCGGGTACCTGCTCAGGAAGTCCGACTCCACCCGGAAGTGGGTCACGTAGCCGACGCCCGACGCGGGCACGTTCCAGTCCCGGGCGATCATCACCGCGTAGTCCTCGTTCAGGACCGGGTAGAAGATCGGCTGATCCGGCAGACGGGGCGGCCACGCCCGCCATCCGGACTCGCGGACGAGAGCCAGCTCGTTCGGCCCGGTTGGGCGCCACAGCACCGTCGTACCGTCATCGCTGTTCATGTCGACCTCGCCGCTCGGATTCTTGGTGAGCCCGGACAGTATCGGCGCGCCGGCACCCGAGACCAACGCATTCGGCTCGCGGTAGGTCGGCCCGGGCTCTGGGCGTAGTCCATCGATGACTGTCGTGGTGAGTCATCCCGCCGGCAGCCCTCCGAGGGGCTGCTATCGCCCTCGGCGTCCGGCGCGTGGCTTGTCCGTCTAGGCCACTTGTGTCCAAGGCGTAAACGGGTATGGTGGTCGATGTATTTGGCTGCCCGGGGTGCGAGGCGGTCGGTCACGGGGAGTGATCACAAGCAACGAGCCAGGTGGTGCGCCGCAGCATGGGTGAAATGTGCTGATGGTCGTATCAAGCGCAGACCGAATTGCCTGACGCGCGGAACGGGCCCTGATCTGGCACTGCACGACACAGCGGGCTGTCCGAAGGGCGCGACCTAGTCAACGCTCGGACCGGTCCCGCACCGAGCGCTTCTCCGCATACGGGCCGTGTGGCACGATCGTGGAACCTCCACCATCCCTGTGACACTTCCCCGACAGGAGCAAAAATGTCTGGTCGAACGCTGGGCCGGCTGCTTGGCTCGTTCTTGGTGCTTTCCGCCCTCGCGGCCGGCGTCTTCGTCGGTGGCCCTTGGGACGGGTACATGCACACGGCGGACTTCATCTGGAACATGCCGGCACCCCACTGAGGAACACAATCTCGACGATGTAGACCAGCGGGGCGGTGAGGGGGCTTTGCATGGCGGGTAGCGGCCGCGCGGGCCCCCGCTCCACCGAGCGTGCCTGGCTCATCACCGGGCCAATGGCGCTGCTGGCCGTCGTCTGCTCCACAGTCGTCGGCCTGGTTGCTCCTGAGCCGTTCGGGGAATGGCCGCTCGCAGCCGCCCTGCTGGTCGGCATGGTGGCCGCAGGCCTTCCGGTGCTCAACTTCACCGTTCGCCGTCAGTCGATCGGGGTGACCCTCACCGAGATTCCGTTGGTGATGGCGTTCTACCTCGTCCGGCCACTGACGGTGGTCACCATCTACACCCTCGCGGCCGTCATCACGCACCTGCGGCATCGCTTCGGTGCGACGAAGTTCTGGTTCAACGTCGCTCGAGCCGCTGCCGGCTCGTCACTGGCGGTTCTGGTGCTGCAGGTCCTGCCGTCCGTGCAGGGTATCGGCCCCGGCACCTGGCTGATACTTTTCGTCGCGGCCAGCATGGTCAACGTGGTGAGCCTGCTCTCCGTGGCCGGAGTGCACACGCTCCTGCAGGGATGGCAGGTGGGCTGGGAGGCCATCCGACGGTGTCCGCCGGCACTGCTCACCGCTGCCATCAACGTCGCCAGCGGTCTGGTCGTCCTCATTCTCATCGCGGTCACCTGGTGGTCGCTGCTGCTGTTGGCGGCTCTCGTCGTCGCCCTCTCCATCGTCTACCGCGCGTACGCGCAGTTCTTCCGACAGCACCGCACCCTCGCCGACATGTACGAGCTGAGTCGGGCGGTGGTCGAGAGCGGCCAGGACGGCACCCTGGCGGACGCGCTCCTGCTGCGGGTGCGCGCGCTGATGCAGGCGGAGTACGCCACGCTCTGGTTGCCCGCTCAGGGCCGGCATCCGGAGGTGCTGCTGACTGCGCGCAATGACGATCCCGGTCTGCTCGACCTCGCCAAGACCCCGGCGGTCCTGCGGAAGCGGGCTCGCGACGAAGGTCGCGTCGTCGCGGTCGGGCGTGGCATGACCACCGACGCCGACCTGCGTGGCGAGTTGGCCGGGCAGAGGGTCAAGGACGTGATCGTGCTGCCACTGCGGTCTGGTCAGGTCATCATCGGCACCCTTGAGGTGGCCAACCGGCTCGGCGACAGCAACTACTTCGTTCGCAAGGACGTGCCGTTGTTCGAGACGGTGGCTGCGCACGCGGCCGTCGCCCTGGAAAACTCCCGGCTGGTCGACCGACTGCGACACGACGCGTACCACGATGCCTTGACGCGGCTGCCCAACCGGCGCCGAATCACCGGCGCGCTGGAAGAGGCGGTCAAGATCTGCGCACCGGGCGAGGTGGTGGCGCTGCTGCTGTTCGACGTGGACGGGCTGCGGCAGGTCAACGAGTCGTTGGGCCACGCCGCGGGGGACAAGGTCCTGGCCGAGGTCGCCAACCGGTTGCGCGCCAATGCTCCGTCGTCGGCGCTGGTCGGCCGCGCGAGCGGCGACGAGTTCCTGGTGACGTTGCGGTTGGAGAGCGCCGAGGCGGCACTTGAGCTGGCCGGCCAGTTGCGTGAGCAGATCCGCGACGAGATGGTCTTCAACGCGCTCACCCTCGACGTCAACACCGCTGTCGGGGTGGCCGTACACCCGGATCACGGCAGCGATGCGGCGACCCTGCTGCTGCGGGTCGACCTTGCCGCCACCGCGGCCAAGTCGGTGCCGGGCAGCGTGCAGCTGTTCAACCCGGCGCTGGAGTCCCGATCGCTGCGCCGGCTGGGTCTGGCCGGCGATCTGCGCCGAGCACTGGACGACGACGAGCTGGAGGTCTACTTCCAGCCCAAGGTGACTCTGCGGGACCGGCGCCTGGTGGGTGTGGAGTGTCTGGCCCGCTGGGAGCACCCGGCGCATGGCACTGTCGCTCCCGAGGACTTCGTGGCGGTGGCCGAGCACACCGGCCAGTTGAGCCGGCTCACCGAGGTGGTGCTCCGGGAAGGCCTTCGGCGCAGCCGGGACTGGGCGCTGGCCGACCAGCCGCTGCCCATCGCGGTCAACCTCGCGGCCCGTACGCTCACCGACCAGCACTTCCCAGACCGGGTCGAGGAGCTGCTGACCGAGTACGGGGTGCCGGCGCAGCGGCTCACCCTGGAGATCACCGAGGCGGGCGTGCTGGACGGCACGGACCGGCCCATCCCCACCCTGCGTCGGCTGCGGGATCTCGGCGTACGGCTGTCGGTGGACGACTTCGGCACGGGTGACTCGTCCCTGGCGCACCTGCGTCGGCTGCCGGTGCACGAGGTGAAGGTGGACCGCTCCTTCGTGCAGGGCATGGCGACCGACCCGGGGGACCTGGCGATCGTCAACGCCGTGGTGACCCTCTCGCAGCAGTTCGGCCTGGCGGTGGTGGCCGAGGGTGTGGAGAGTGAGCTGACCCTGGAGCTTCTCCAGGACATCGGCTGTGAGATCGGGCAGGGCTTCCTGTTCAGCAGGCCACTGCCGTACGAGCGGTTGGCTGCCTGGTTCGGTGCCCAGGTCGAGCCGGAGACGGTCGCCAGCGGGGAGCTTCCGCGCCTGCGTGTCGTGCCCTGAGCAGGACGCGGACGATCACCGGGGATCCGATTTCACCTGTCGAGCCGGGCCGTGTACTCTTACTCCTGCGCGCCCCACGGGGAGATCGCGCAGGCCCCCTTAGCTCAGTCGGCAGAGCGTCTCCATGGTAAGGAGAAGGTCTACGGTTCGATTCCGTAAGGGGGCTCGAGGGTTCAGCTGGACCCATCGCAGCGGTGTAGCTCAGATGGTAGAGCAAGCGGCTCATAATCGCTGTGTCGCCGGTTCAAGTCCGGCCACCGCTACTCTCGTCTTCCGGGCTCGTTGCCGGTGGTCGTAAGAAAATGGGCGCTTCTGGCGCCCACTTTGCATGTCCGCGCTGTCAGCGTCTAGGCTGGCGCGTCGTAGTTGTTTCCGTTAGCGAGGAAGGCACTCCGCCGTGGCGAAGGCTACCGATGTCCGGCCGAAGATCACTTTGGCGTGTGTGGAGTGCAAGGAGCGCAACTACATCACGCGCAAGAACCGGCGTAACGACCCCGACCGCATCGAGCTGAAGAAGTTCTGCCCGCGCGACGGTCGGCACACGGTCCACCGCGAGACCCGCTGACCCGGGGCCGGCTTCGCGCCGGCCGCTGTCGAAGCTTTCAATCGCCGATCTGAGCGGTTTGGCGCGGCTCCGCCGCCGCCTGCCGACCAGATCGGCGATTGTGCTTTCCGTGTAGGTTCGCGGCATGTCTCTGGACCCTTCCTTCGTCGGCCGGACCTATCCGCCGACCGCCCCCTATCAGGTGGGCCGAGAAAAGATCCGTGAGTTCGCCAGCGCCATCGGCGCCACCGACCCGGCTCATCACGACCCGGACGCCGCTCGGGCGCTGGGCCACTCCGACGTGGTGGCCCCGCCGACCTTCCCGGTGATCATCACAATGGCCGCGAGCAGCCAGATCATCGAGGATCCGGCCCTGGGCGTGGACTACAGCCGGGTGGTGCACGGCGACCAGCGGTTCGCGTACACCCGGCCGGTGGTCGCCGGCGACGAGCTGGTCTGCACCAACACCATCGAGGACGTCAGCACCCGGGGTGGGCACGGTTTCCTGACCACCCGCACCGACGTGAGCACCGTCGGCGGGGACCCGGTCGTGTCCGTCTGGGCCAAGTACGTCGTACGCGGGGAGGCCTGAGATGGAGTTGGCAGCACAGACGTTCCGGGTGACCCGCGCGGACCTGGTCCGCTACGCCGGCGCCTCGGGCGACTTCAACCCGATCCACTGGAGCGACCGGGTCGCCACCAAGGTGGGTCTGCCCGGGGTGATCGCCCATGGCATGTTCACCATGGCGCTGGTCGGCCGGGCGATCACCGAGTGGGCCGGGGCACCGGACGCGGTGGTCGAGTACAACGTCCGTTTCACCCGGCCCGTGGTCGTCCCCGACGACGACCAGGGGACCGAGATCGAGGTCACCGCGCGGGTCCGTGAGGTGACCGAGGACGGCCTGACCCGAATCGATGTGACAGCGGTCTGCGGGGGCGAGAAGGTGCTCTCACAGGCACGGGCGACCATCCGTTCGACCCGCTGAACTCTCCCCGCCACGCGTGGCGGGGAGACCGGTTGGGAAAGTCGGGTGGCTACCCGTACACTGGTCCGCCGTGGGGCAAGTGACCCCTGCTCGGTCGTCTGTGGCCGCGTGGGGCGAGTGTTGCCACATAGGGGTGTAGCTCAATTGGCAGAGCAGCGGTCTCCAAAACCGCAGGCTGCAGGTTCAAGTCCTGTCACCCCTGCGCCTCAGGCCTGACCGTTCCCGTGGGTCGCGCCGCCAGCTTGGCGGCGTCCGGCCCGTGGTGGTGGCATCGGCGGGGTGGTTCCGAGGCAATCGGGGCCCTCCGGATGATCCACCGGCCGCGGCCCGTCGCGGGACGGTTGGGCCCGGCCGGCGTGACCAGCGCCGCGTACGCCACTCGGCGTGCGACCCGAGATTCCGCGACGGAGGGCGAAGTGGCCGACAACAAGCGGCACGGCGAGGACGCCGGCGACGATCGTCTGGACGACGAGGTCGTCGACGACGTAGCCGACGACGACGCCTCCAGCGCGGACGAGCCGGTATCCCGGGGAGGCACCGCCACGCGGTCCCGCGCCCGGGCAGAGTCGGCAGACAGCCGACCGACCACCCGGTCGGAAACGGGTCGGGTGGGCGTGTTCGGCCGCATCGCCCGGTTCTTCCGCGAGGTCGTAGCCGAACTGCGTAAGGTCATCTGGCCGACCCGCAAGGAGTTGCTGACCTACACCGCCGTGGTGGTGACGTTCGTCGCGGTCATGCTGACGATCGTCGGTGTGCTGGACTACGGCTTCGCCAAGGTCGTGCTGTTTGTCTTCGGCAACTCGGACTGACCGGCTGCCTCCAGCCGATAGTGACGGAAGTGAGCGAGCGTGCCTGAGTACGACGAGACCGCCGGACCGGTGGACGAGCAGTCCACGGTCGCGACGGCGGCTGGTGACGAGTCGGTTGAGGCCGCCAGCGAGCCGGAGTTCCCAACGACCGAGCCCGCACCGGACGAGGAGTTCGACGCAGTTGCCGAGCTGAGGCAGAAGCTGCGCTACGCGCCGGGTGACTGGTATGTGGTGCACTCTTACGCCGGCTACGAGAACAAGGTCAAGACCAACCTCGAGACCCGGATCACGAGCCTCGACATGGAGGACTTCATCTACCAGGTCGAGGTGCCGACCCGGGAAGAGGTCGAGGTCAAGAACGGTAAGCGTTCCCAGATCCAGGCCAAGGTCTTCCCGGGCTACATCCTGGTCCGGATGGAGCTGACCGCCGAGTCGTACTCCTGTGTCCGTAACACCCCGGGCGTGACCGGCTTCGTCGGCGCGACCGACCGGGCCGACCGGCCCGCCCCGCTCTCCCTCGACGAGGTGCTGAAGTGGCTGGCGCCGGCCGTCGAGACCGAGCAGAAGAAGTCGAAGCCGGAGATCAAGGTCCTCGACTTCGAGGTGGGCGACTCCGTCACCGTCACCGACGGCGCGTTCGCATCGCTGCCGGCCACCATCAGCGAGATCAACGCCGACCAGCAGAAGCTCAAGGTGCTGGTGTCGATCTTCGGTCGCGAGACCCCGGTGGAGCTCAACTTCAACCAGGTCGCCAAGATCTGACTGGTCGTCGGCGGCGGGCCTGGCCCGCCGCCGACGTCGGCGTATGCCCTCCCGCTCGACCTCGGCGGACGAGTGGGCTGCGGCCTGCGCTACTCTTGAATGTCGCCGCTGTCGCACCGCGCTGACCGTGCGCGCTCCGAGGGCGGCGACAGCCGCATTTTCCCAGCTCCAAGCCCCAGGAAGTGACATGCCTCCGAAGAAGAAGCTCGTCAAGACGTTCACGCTTCAGCTGCCGGCGGGCCAGGCCACGCCGGCGCCGCCGGTCGGCCCCGCGCTCGGCCAGCACGGCGTGAACATCATGGAGTTCTGCAAGTCCTACAACTCGCAGACCGAGTCCCAGCGGGGCGACATCGTCCCCGCCGAGATCAGCGTCTACGAGGACCGGTCCTTCACCTTCGTGCTGAAGACCCCGCCCGCTGCCCGGCTGCTGATCAAGGCCGCCGGTGTGCAGAAGGGCTCGGGTGTTCCGCAGTCCGAGAAGGTCGGCTCGGTCAGCCGCGCCCAGCTGCGTGAGATCGCCGAGAAGAAGATGGCCGACCTCAACGCCAACGACCTGGCCCAGGCCGAGAAGATCATCGCCGGCACCGCCCGGTCGATGGGCATCACCGTCAACGACTGACGTCGGCCAAAGCCTTCGACCCGACCGTGGGAGGGCTCGCGCCGAGCGGCCCGCCAGAGACCACAGGAGTAATCAGCAATGCAGCGCAGCAAGAGCTACCGCAAGGCCGCCGATGTCATCGACCGGTCGAAGCTCTACACCCCCTCCGAGGCCGTGAAGCTGGCCAAGGAGACCACCAACGTCAAGTTCGACGCCACGGTTGAGGTCGCCATGCGCCTCGGCGTCGACCCCCGCAAGGCGGACCAGATGGTCCGCGGCGTGGTCAACCTGCCGCACGGCACCGGTAAGACCGCCCGCGTGATCGTGTTCGCCAGCGGCGCGAAGGCCGAAGAGGCCGCCGCCGCGGGTGCCGACGAGGTGGGCACCGACGAGCTGGTCGCCCGGATCCAGGGTGGTTGGCTGGACTTCGACGCGGCGATCGCCACGCCGGACCAGATGGCCAAGATCGGCCGGATCGCGCGGATCCTGGGCCCGCGCGGTCTCATGCCGAACCCGAAGACCGGCACTGTGACCATGGACGTCACCAAGGCGGTGCAGGACATCAAGGGTGGCAAGATCACCTTCCGGGTGGACAAGCACTCCAACCTGCACCTGATCATCGGCAAGGCCTCCTTCACGGAGAGCCAGCTGGTGGACAACTACGCTGCGGTGCTCGACGAGGTGCTGCGTGCCAAGCCGTCCGCGTCCAAGGGCAAGTACCTCCGCAAGGTCATCCTGACCACCACGATGGGCCCGGGTGTCCCGGTCGACCCGAACCTGGTGAAGAACCTCCGGGAGGACCAGGCCGAGGCCTGAGCCGACAGTTCGCTCCGCCGGGGCGCCGCCACGACTGTGGCGGCGCCCCGGCGCGTTTGGGATGTGGCAGGCTCGGCCCATGCGGCTGGAAGACGTCTGGTTGCGGTACCACCGGCGCGGGCCGTGGGTGCTGCGAGGCATCGACGTGCACATCGGTCCGGGCGAGGCGGCGGTCGTGCTGGGCCGCAACGGGGTGGGCAAGTCGACACTGCTCCAGGTGGCCGCCGGCGTGCTCCGGCCGGGCCGGGGCCGGGTCACCGGCCGCCCGACGCGGGTGGGCTGGGTGCCGGAGCGTTTCCCGGCCGACCAGCCGTTCACCGTGGCCCGTTATCTCACCGGGATGGCCCGGGTGGCGGGGTTGCGCGGAGCGGCGGCCGACGAGGCGGTGACCTCCTGGACCGACCGGCTCGGGTTGTCCGCCTTCCGCTCGGTCCGACTGCCCGAGCTGTCCAAGGGCACCGCGCAGAAGGTGGGCCTGGCCCAGGCGATGCTGCGCCCGCCGGGCCTGCTGGTGCTCGACGAGCCGTGGGAGGGGCTGGACGCCGCCACCCGTGAGCTGGTTCCCGAGCTGATCGCCGAGGTGCTCGCCGCCGATGGCGCCGTTCTGGTCAGCGACCACCGTGGCGAGACGATCCGGCTGCCGGCCGCGCGCCGCTGGCTGGTGGCCGACGGTTCGCTGACCGAGGAGACGTCGTCGGCGGACGAGACGTTCGCCGTGGTCGAGGTCGCGGTGCCGGCCGCGCGGGTCGCCGGCACCGTCGCCCGGTTGCGCGCCGAGGGCCACCACGTGCTGGGAGTACGCGCCGACGCCTCCACTGCCGCCGCACAGGCGCGATCCGCCGCACCGTCGATCCGATCGGCGACCGGTGAGCCGACACCCGCGCAGTCCGGGGCCGACCAGGGCGTCGGCCCGATGATCGAGCCAGCAGCGGGGGAGGCCCGGTGATCCCCCTGGTGCGGATGAGGTTGGCCGGTTTCCTGCGGACCGGGCGTGCGGTGGCCCCGTTGCTCGCCGGCCTGATCGTTCTCGGCACCCTCTACGGCGGTGGCCGCGCGCAGCCGGCGGAGGCGTACGGCGTCTCGGCCGTGGTCCTCTTCCCGGTCGTCGCCTGGCAGACCAAGATTCTTCTGGACGTGGAGCCGGACGTGCAGCGCCGCCTGGCGCAGGTGGCGGTCGGGATGGCCCGGGAGCGGCTGGCCGGGCTCCTCGCCGCCGGTGTGGCGGCTCTGGTGACGGTGGCCGTGGCGCTGCTCTTTCCGTGGCTGGTCGGCGGGGTCTCCGGCCCGGTCGACCCGGGGGACCGGTCGATCCCGGTCGGGCTCGCGCTGGGAGTGTGGGCGCACCTGCTCGCCGTACCCGCTGCGGTTGCCCTCGGCGCGCTGGCCAGCCGGGCGTCGGTGGGCGGTGCCGGGTACGGCGTCGCGGTGCTGGCCCTCGGCGGGGTCGGCGCGGTGGTGCTCGGCCTGAGTGGGTCGGTGGCCCCCTGGCTGGCGCCGCCGATCATGGCCGCCGCACGCACCACCGGCGGCGACGCGGCCGCGCTGACCCTGCTGGGGTTGAGCGGGTGGGCGCTGGCCTGGAGCGCTGCGGTGCTCGGCGGCTATCTGTGGCGGCGGCGGGCCCAGGGCTGACCGGTGCCGGCGTCCGTGGCGCGGCTCACCGACCGCGATTTGGTGCTGGTGGCCGGGGCGCGTACTCTTCAACCGTCATCCGTGTTCTCACGGATGAGGAACCACCCAGAGACCGCTGGTCACCGTGCTTCGGCACGGTCGAAGGCCCCGCGACATCGGGCGACCCGCGTAGGGCGGCAAGCGTAACTCGGCAGTGTTCATGGTCCGCCGACCGTGATGATCTTCCGGCCCTCGCCCCGTGCGCCCTGCGCCGGGGCTTTTTCGTTGTCGTGCTGCCTCCGCCCCCGTTCCCGCCTCGGCGGTGACGGGGACCAGCCTCGAGTAACGAGAGAGGAGGGACATGGCGGACAAGCCGATCCGGGCCGACAAGGCCACGGCCGTTGCTGAGCTGACCGAGAGCTTCCGCAGCTCGGGCGCCACCGTGCTGACCGAGTACCGCGGTCTGACGGTTTCCCAGCTCACCCAGCTTCGGCGCTCGCTCGGCGCCGACACCAGCTACACGGTCGCGAAGAACACGCTCGCGAAGCGTGCTGCGACGGACGCGGGCATCACCGGCCTCGACGAGCTGTTCACCGGTCCTACCGCGCTGACTTTCGTTTCGGGCGACGTCGTCGAGGCGGCGAAGGGGCTTCGCGACTTCGCGAAGGCCAACCCGAAGCTCGTCATCAAGGGCGGTGTCTTCGAGGGCAAGGCCATTTCCGCGGCCGAGGTCACGAAGCTTGCCGACCTGGAGTCCCGCGAGGTGCTGCTGGCCAAGCTGGCCGGCGCGATGAAGGGCAACCTGAGCAAGGCCGCGGCCCTGTTCCAGGCCCCGCTGTCGAAGACCGCCCGCCTGGCGGCAGCTCTGCAGGACAAGCGCGAGAAGGAGGGCGCCGAGGCGGCCTGATGGCCCCCACGGCGCACCAGTTCTTACTTAACAGAATCAGGAAAGGACGCCAGATATGGCGAAGCTCAGCACTGTCGAGCTGCTCGACGCGTTCAAGGAGATGACGCTGATCGAGCTCTCTGAGTTCGTGAAGCAGTTCGAGGAGACCTTCGAGGTCACCGCCGCGGCTCCGGTCGCCATGGCGGGCCCGGGTGGCGGCGGCGGCGCTGCTGCTGCTCCGGTCGAGGAGGAGAAGGACGAGTTCGACGTCATCCTCGAGGCTGACGGCGGCAAGAAGATCCAGGTCATCAAGGTCGTGCGTGAGCTGACCGGCCTGGGCCTCAAGGAGGCCAAGGACGCGGTCGAGTCCGCGCCGAAGGCCATCCTTGAGAAGGTCAACAAGGAGACCGCCGACAAGGCGAAGGCCAAGCTCGAGGGCGAAGGCGCCAAGGTCACCCTCAAGTGACCTGAGCTCCACCAGCGCGCGTGTCCCGGCTCGTGAGCCGGGACACGATCGCATCGCGGCGGGCGGTGATCCGACACGGATCGCCGCCCGCCGTGTTGGTGGATCCGGCGCCGACCGCTCCTGAGCAGGGCTCCGACGACCGGCACCGTTGACCCGAACGAGCGTGACGGGTCGCCCTCCGGTGGGAAACAAGGGACAACCCGGATACCGGCCCTTGACGCGGCCCCAGGCTGCCAGGCACGCTGACACCAGCAAGACACCGCGCTTGCGACGGCCATGATGTGGGTATGACAGCGGTGGCACCATCGCCGCAGTAACCCGAGCGGCCCAGTGGGGACGTTGCGTTCTGAGCGGCCCGGCAGACCCCGGTTGACGGGGGCCGAGGCACGTTCCGCAAACGACCTGCGGGGTGGGCTGGACAGCGGTTAGCCTCTCGGCTACACTGCTAGTTTGCGCTGCCTTCCGACTTGACCCCTGCTCGGAAATGTCCGTTTACGGATATTTCTGGTGGGGTCATTGGAGTGCACGCGTACCAGCCGTTCTGCAGCACCGGTCCTCGGAAGGACGCATCTTGGCAGCTTCCCGCCCTGCGAAGACCAGTCGTACGTCGAGCGCATTCGCTCCCCGCCGAGTTTCATTCGGCAGGATCACCGAACACCTCGAGGTCCCCAACCTCCTTGCCATTCAAAACGAGTCCTTCGACTGGCTCGTCGGCAACGAGGCTTGGCAGGGCCGGTCGGCGGACGACCCGCACGCACGCTCGGGTCTCGCGGAGATCCTTGAAGAGATCAGTCCCATTGAGGACTTCTCCGGCACCATGTCACTTTCCTTCTCCGCGCCGCGCTTCGACGAGGTCAAGGCCTCGATCGAGGAGTGCAAGGAGAAGGACCTGACCTACTGCGCTCCGCTCTTCGTGACCGCGGAGTTCACCAACAACACCACTGGCGAGATCAAGAGCCAGACGGTGTTCATGGGTGACTTCCCGATGATGACGCCCAAGGGCACCTTCGTCATCAACGGCACCGAGCGCGTCGTGGTCAGCCAGCTCGTCCGATCCCCGGGCGTGTACTTCTCCAAGGAGCCGGACAAGACCTCCGACCGCGACCTCTCCAGCGTCAAGGTCATCCCGAGTCGGGGTGCCTGGCTGGAGTTTGACATCGACAAGCGCGACACGGTCGGCGTTCGTATCGACCGTAAGCGTCGGCAGGCCGTCACGGTCCTGCTCAAGGCCGTCGGATGGTCGGCTGAGCGGATCCGCGAGCGGTTCGGCTGGTCCGAGCTGATGATGACCACGCTCGAGAAGGACCACATCGCCGGCGCCGACGAGGCCCTGCTCGATATCTACCGCAAGCTGCGCCCTGGCGAGCCGCCGACGCGCGAGAACGCCCAGACCCTGCTCGACAACCTCTTCTTCAACCCGAAGAGGTACGACGTCGCCAAGGTCGGGCGCTACAAGTTCAACAAGAAGCTCGAAGTTGGCGTGCCGATCACCACTGGCACGCTGACCGAGGACGACATCGTCGCCACCGTGGAATACCTGTGCCGGCTGCACGCCGGTGAGGACGGCTACGAGGCCGACGACATCGACCACTTCGGCAACCGTCGCCTGCGCACCGTGGGTGAGCTGATCCAGAACCAGGTTCGGGTCGGCCTGTCCCGCATGGAGCGGGTCGTCCGCGAGCGGATGACCACGCAGGACGTCGAGGCGATCACGCCGCAGACCCTGATCAACATCCGCCCGGTGGTGGCGGCGATCAAGGAGTTCTTCGGTACGTCGCAGCTGTCCCAGTTCATGGACCAGACCAACCCGCTGGCGGGCTTGACCCACCGGCGCCGGCTGAGCGCGCTCGGCCCGGGTGGTCTGTCCCGCGAGCGGGCCGGCTTCGAGGTCCGCGACGTGCACCCGTCCCACTACGGCCGGATGTGCCCGATCGAGACGCCGGAAGGCCCGAACATCGGCCTGATCGGCGCCCTGTCCACCTTCGCCCGGGTCAACCCGTTCGGCTTCATCGAGACGCCGTACCGGAAGGTCGTCGAGGGTCGGGTCACCGACCAGATCGACTACCTGACCGCGGACGAGGAGGACCGGTTCGTCAAGGCCCAGGCCAACGCGCGCCTGAAGGCTGACGGCACGTTCGCCGAGGAACGGGTGCTCTGCCGTCGTAAGGGCGGCGAGACCGAGGACGTCGTCCCCGGTGCCGTCGACTACATGGACGTCTCGCCCCGGCAGATGACCTCGGTCGCGACCGCCATGATCCCGTTCCTCGAGCACGACGACGCCAACCGGGCACTGATGGGCGCGAACATGCAGCGCCAGGCGGTGCCGCTGGTCAAGGCCGAGGCGCCGCTCGTGGGTACGGGCATGGAATACCGGGCCGCGGTCGACGCTGGCGACGTGGTTGTCGCCGAGGTCGGCGGTGTGATCGAGGATCTCTGCGCCGACTACGTCACCATCCACCAGGATGACGGCCACCGCCGGACGTACCTGCTGCACAAGTTCCGCCGCTCCAACGCCGGCTCCTGCGTCAACCAGAAGCCGGTGGTCTTCGAGGGCGACCGCGTCGAGGCCGGTCAGGTCATCGCCGACGGCCCGTGCACCGACGAAGGCGAGATGGCACTCGGACGCAACCTGCTGGTGGCGTTCATGTGCTGGGAGGGTCACAACTACGAGGACGCGATCATCCTGTCGCAGCGCCTCGTGCAGCAGGACGTGCTCACCTCGATCCACATCGAGGAGCACGAGGTCGACGCCCGGGACACCAAGCTCGGTCCGGAGGAGATCACCCGCGACATCCCGAACGTCAGCGAGGAAATGCTCGCTGACCTCGACGAGCGCGGCATCATCCGGATCGGTGCCGAGGTCGTCCCCGGTGACATCCTGGTCGGCAAGGTCACGCCCAAGGGTGAGACCGAGCTGACCCCGGAGGAGCGACTGCTCCGCGCGATCTTCGGTGAGAAGGCGCGTGAGGTTCGGGACACCTCGCTGAAGGTGCCGCACGGCGAGACCGGCACGGTCATCGGTGTGCGCACGTTCTCCCGCGAGGACGGCGACGAGTTGCCGCCGGGTGTCAACGAGCTGGTCCGGGTCTACGTCGCCCAGAAGCGCAAGATCCAGGACGGCGACAAGCTCGCCGGCCGGCACGGCAACAAGGGCGTCATCTCGAAGATCCTGCCGATCGAGGACATGCCGTTCCTTGAGGACGGCACCCCGGTCGACATCGTGCTCAACCCGCTCGGTGTGCCGAGCCGGATGAACATCGGCCAGGTTCTGGAGACCCACCTCGGTTGGGTCGCCAAGACCGGTTGGAAGGTCGAGGGTGACGACGCCGACTGGAAGCGCCAGCTCCGCTCGATCGACGCGCACGAGTCCGAGGGGGACACCAACGTGGCCACCCCGGTCTTCGACGGTGCCCGCGAGGAGGAGATCTCCGGTCTGCTCGAGTCGAGCCTGCCCAACCGGGACGGCAAGCAGCTGATCGGGCGCACCGGCAAGGCGCAGCTGTTCGACGGTCGTTCCGGCGAGCCGCTGCCCGACCCGATCGCGGTCGGCTACGTCTACATCCTGAAGCTCAACCACCTGGTCGACGACAAGATCCACGCTCGTTCGACCGGGCCGTACTCGATGATCACGCAGCAGCCGCTGGGTGGTAAGGCGCAGTTCGGTGGTCAGCGTTTCGGTGAGATGGAGTGCTGGGCGATGCAGGCGTACGGCGCCGCGTACGCCCTGCAGGAGCTGCTCACGATCAAGTCCGACGACGTGCTCGGCCGGGTGAAGGTCTACGAGGCCATCGTCAAGGGCGAGAACATCCCGGAGCCGGGCATCCCGGAGTCGTTCAAGGTGCTGCTCAAGGAGCTGCAGTCGCTGTGCCTCAACGTTGAGGTGCTCTCCAGCGACGGTGTGGCCCTGGAAATGCGCGAGACCGACGACGAGGTGTTCCGGGCCGCTGAGGAGCTGGGCATCGACCTGTCCCGGCGCGAGCCGAGCTCGGTCGAAGAGGTCTGAGGTGAGCGGTCGGGGGCCGGTTCGCCGGCCCCCGACCCCGCCCGAGAATTAGCAGTACAGACGACGACATAGGGGACATAGTGCTCGACGTCAACTTCTTCGACGAGCTGCGCATTGGTCTCGCCACCGCCGACGACATCCGTCAGTGGTCGCACGGCGAGGTCAAGAAGCCTGAGACGATCAACTACCGCACCCTGAAGCCGGAGAAGGACGGGCTCTTCTGCGAGAAGATCTTCGGTCCGCAGCGCGACTGGGAGTGCTACTGCGGTAAGTACAAGCGCGTTCGGTTCAAGGGCATCATCTGTGAGCGCTGCGGCGTCGAGGTGACTCGCTCCAAGGTCCGTCGTGAGCGGATGGGGCACATCGAGCTCGCTGCTCCGGTGACCCACATCTGGTACTTCAAGGGCGTTCCGAGCCGGCTGGGCTACCTGCTGGACCTCGCCCCCAAGGACCTCGAAAAGATCATCTACTTCGCCTCGTACGTCGTGACGAGCGTGGACGCGGAGTCGCGTCACCGTGACCTCTCGACGATCGAGAACGAGATCCTGGCCGAGAAGCGGCAGTCCGAGAACAGCCGCGACTCGGAGATCGAGAAGCGCGCCGCCAAGCTCGAGGCCGACCTGGCCGAGCTGGAGGCCGAGGGCGCGAAGGCGGACGTCCGGCGCAAGGTCAAGGAGGGCGGAGAGCGCGAGATGCGCCAGATCCGCGACCGGGCCCAGCGCGAGATCGACCGCCTGGACGAGGTGCTGGACACCTTCCGCAAGCTGGAGCCGAAGCAGCTGGTCACCGACGAGCTGCTCTACCGCGAGCTGCGCGACCGGTTCGGTGAGTACTTCACCGGTTCCATGGGCGCGGAGGCGATCAAGGCGCTGGTCCAGAACATGGACCTTGACGCCGAGGCCGAGAGCCTGCGGGAGACCATCCGGTCCGGTAAGGGCCAGCGGAAGATCCGGGCGCTCAAGCGGCTCAAGGTCGTGGCGGCGTTCCTGAACACCCGCAACTCGCCGCTCGGCATGGTGCTGGACTGCGTCCCGGTCATCCCGCCGGACCTGCGCCCGATGGTGCAGCTCGACGGTGGCCGGTTCGCGACCTCGGACCTGAACGACCTGTACCGCCGCGTGATCAACCGGAACAACCGCCTCAAGCGGCTGATCGACCTCGGTGCTCCCGAGATCATCGTCAACAACGAGAAGCGGATGCTCCAGGAGGCCGTCGACGCGCTGTTCGACAACGGCCGTCGCGGCCGGCCGGTCACCGGCCCGGGTAACCGCCCGCTCAAGTCGCTGTCCGACATGCTCAAGGGCAAGCAGGGCCGGTTCCGCCAGAACCTGCTGGGCAAGCGCGTCGACTACTCCGGCCGTTCGGTCATCGTGGTCGGCCCGAAGCTCAAGCTGCACCAGTGCGGTCTGCCCAAGCAGATGGCCCTGGAGCTGTTCAAGCCGTTCGTCATGAAGCGGCTGGTGGACCTCAACCACGCACAGAACATCAAGTCCGCCAAGCGGATGGTCGAGCGTCAGCGCCCGGTCGTGTGGGACGTGCTGGAAGAGGTCATCGGCGAGCACCCGGTGCTGCTCAACCGGGCGCCGACCCTGCACCGCCTGGGCATCCAGGCCTTCGAGCCGCAACTGGTCGAGGGCAAGGCCATCCAGATCCACCCGCTGGTCTGCACGGCGTTCAACGCCGACTTCGACGGTGACCAGATGGCGGTGCACGTGCCGCTGTCCGCCGAGGCTCAGGCCGAGGCTCGGATCCTGATGCTGTCGTCGAACAACATCCTCAAGCCGGCCGACGGTAAGCCGGTCACCATGCCCACCCAGGACATGGTCATCGGTCTCTACCACCTCACCCACCTCACCGCCGGTGAGAAGGGCGAGGGCCGGGCGTTCAGCTCGGACGCCGAGGCGCGGATGGCCTTCGACAACGGTGAGCTGCACCTGCAGGCGCCCGTCAAGATCCGCCTTCGTGGTGTGGTCGAGGTCGACAACGGTGCCGGCGCCGAGGCGTGGTCCGCTCCGGAGGGCTTCGTCGAGGGTGACGCGCTGACCGTGGAGACCACCCTGGGTCGGGTGCTGTTCAACGAGACGCTGCCGCAGGGCTACCGCTTCGTGAACTACGAGATCCGCAAGGGTCAGCTCTCCGCGATCGTCAACGACCTCGCCGAGCGCTTCCCCAAGGTGGCGCTGGCCGCCACCCTGGACGGGCTCAAGGAGGCCGGTTTCCACTGGGCCACCTGGTCCGGCGTGACGATCGGCATGGAGGACGTCATCGCTCCGCCGCGCAAGGCGGAGATCCTGGCGAAGTACGAGAAGGAAGCCGACCGGATCGACAAGCAGTACCAGCGTGGTCTGATGACCGCCGAGGAGCGTCGCGGCGAGCTCATCGAGATCTGGACCAAGGCGACCAACGAGGTCGCCAAGGAGATGGACACCGCGCTGCCGCAGGAGAACCCACTGTGGAAGATGATCCACTCGGGTGCCCGCGGTAACCTGCTCCAGCTCCGGCAGATCGCGGCGATCCGTGGTCTGGTGGCCAACCCGAAGGGCGAGATCATCCCGCGGCCGATCAAGGCCAGCTACCGGGAGGGTCTGTCCGTGCTGGAGTACTTCATCTCCACGCACGGTGCCCGTAAGGGTCTCGCCGACACCGCGCTGCGGACCGCCGACTCGGGTTACCTGACCCGTCGTCTGGTGGACGTCTCGCAGGACGTCATCATCCGTGAAGAGGACTGCGGCACCGACCGGGCGATCCCGATGCAGATCGGCGAGAAGCTGGACGGCAAGCTCGTCGTCCACACCCACGCCGAGACCAGCGTGCACGCCCGGACGCTGGCCGACGACATCAAGGGGCCGGACGGCACCGTGGTGGCCGAGCGCGGCCAGGACATCAACTCCATCGGGGTCGACAAGATCGTCGCCGCCGGTGTGGAGACGGTCCGGGTGCGCAGCGTGCTCACCTGCGAGTCCAAGCTGGGTGTCTGCGCGGCCTGCTACGGCCGGTCGCTGCCGACCGGTAAGTCGGTCGACATCGGCGAGGCGGTCGGCATCATCGCCGCCCAGTCCATCGGTGAGCCCGGTACGCAGCTGACGATGCGTACCTTCCACACCGGTGGTGTCGCGGGTGAGGACATCACCCAGGGTCTGCCGCGTGTTCAGGAAATCTTCGAGGCTCGGGTCCCGAAGGGTAAGGCGCCCATCGCCGACACCCCCGGCCGGATCCGGATCGAGGACGGCGAGCGCTCGCGCAAGATCATCGTGGTGCCGGACGACGGCAGCGAAGAGATCGTCTACGACAAGATCTCGAAGCGCGTCAAGCTCCGTACCCACGACGGCGGTCACGTCGCGGTCGGCGAGAAGCTGACCGAGGGCACCATCGACCCGCACGAGCTTCTGCGGATCATGGGTCCGCGGGCGGTCCAGGTCCACCTGACCAGTGAGGTCCAGGAGGTCTACCGCTCGCAGGGTGTGCTCATCCACGACAAGCACATCGAGATCATCATCCGCCAGATGCTCAAGCGGGTGACGGTCATCGACTCCGGCTCGACCGAGTTCCTGCCGGGTGTGCTGGTCGACCGGGCGCTGTTCGAGTCGGAGAACCGCCGACTCGTCTCGGAGGGCGGCGAGCCCGCCGCTGGTCGTCCGGTGCTGATGGGTATCACCAAGGCCTCGCTGGCCACGGACTCCTGGCTCTCGGCGGCCTCCTTCCAGGAGACCACCCGGGTGCTGACCGACGCTGCGATCAACTCGCGCAGCGATTCGTTGGTCGGCCTCAAGGAGAACGTGATCATCGGAAAGCTCATCCCGGCCGGTACGGGCATCAGCAAGTACCGCAACGTCCGGGTGGAGCCCACCGAGGAGGCCAAGGCCAAGGTCTACTCGATGACCGGGTACCCGGAGACCGACTACGGCTTCGGGCCGGCCGGCGGGCAGGCTGTGCCGCTGGACGACTTCGACTTCGGGTCGTACCGCTAAGCACCAATCGCACGACGAGGCCCCCGGTTTCCGCCGGGGGCCTCGTCGTGTCCGGACCCACCCACCCCCGGGCCGAGTTCGGCATGATGGGGGTATGACGACTGCACCCGGGCAGGTGCCCGTCGCGCAGCAGGGCCTGCGCCACCCGCTGGACCCGGATCCGGTCCGTGCCACGAAGGCGCGGGCGGTCTTCGCGCTGGGGTTGCTCGGCATGCTGACCGGGCTCTTCATCGGCGGGGTGGTGCCGGCGACGGTGGCGCTGCAACTGGCCCGGCAGGCGCGCCGTGAGGCGTACGCCTCGGGGGGTTTCCTGACCGGCGGCGCCTGGCTGCGACGGGGGGAGCGGATGGCCTGGACCGGCCTCGTGCTGGTCGCGGTCACCGTGGTGGCCGCGGTGGTGATTGGGGTGGTGCGGTTGGCCGGCGCGCCGTTCGGCCACGACTACCCGGCGAACATGGACTGAGCCGCCCGTGGCCGCGCCGGGCGCGGACGGCGGTGCCCTCGGCGGTAGCCTGGCCGGTGTCCGCCGTGCGGCGGCGGTGCCCTTTCGACAGGAGGACCTCGTGACGGAACCGGCGCGGCCCCCTGCGGATGAACCGGCCGGTCATCCGGACGCGCCGACCCCGCCCGAGCCGAGTGACTGGGCGCGACCGGACCCGAGTAGCGAGCCGCACCCGCCCGCGGCCACGCCGAGCGCGCCGTCATCGCCGGCGCCGTCATCTCCCGCGCCGCACCCCGGCTGGGGCCCGACCACCCCGACCGGCTCCAGCCAGCCGTACCCGGTCTCCGGTGCGCCGACCCCGCCGGGTTGGGGTCCGCCGTCGTCTGGGCCTGGCGCACCTCCCGGTTGGGGTCCGCCGTCGTCCGCGCCTGGCGCGCCTGCGGGGTGGGGTCCGCCGTCGTCCGGACCTGGTTCGCCTCCCGGTTGGGGGCCGCCGCCGTCCGGGCCCGGCACGCCTGCGGGTTGGGGGCCGCCGCCACCGGGTCACGCGCCCGGTTGGGGTGGCATGACCGGGCATCCGGTGCCGCCGCCCACCGATGACCAACGCCGGCCGCCGAAGCGGGTGGAGCAGGTGCCCGGCACGCCGTTCGGTGTCGTGCACCTGGACGTGGCGCCGGTCACCTCCGGGCTGGCCGTCGGGGCGCTGGTGGCCGGGGTGGCCTCGGTCCTGGTCTCGCTGCTGGTGATCTGCTTCGGGGTGAGCTTCAAGGACGACGGCGGGGCCTGGGCCTCCGGAGCGTTCACCGTGCTCGGGGTGCTGGCCGGCGTGGCGGCGATCGTCACCGGTCTGCTCGGTCAGCGGCAGATCCGTCGGCCGGTGGCGCCTCCCGCGGTCCGGTTCACCGGCCGTGGGCTTGCCGTGGCCGGAATCAGCTGTGGCGTGGCGGGAGGAGTGCTCAGCCTCCTGGGCCTGGGCCTGGCACTGCTTCTCAGCCTGGCCTGAGGCCGGCCACCGTCCGGTCCGCGATGCCGAGGCCCCGCGGTGCCGGCCCGGGGCCGACGGGTGGCCGCGCGGGGAAGCCGGTACACTTGTGTCTGCAGGTGCCCATCGCGGGCGAGGGGGCAGGACGAGATCCGGCCGGCGGATGTGAGACAGTCGCCGGGCCATTCCGTTTTGACCTGGGCGGTTGTGGTAGGTACTCTTTCCCCTTGTGCCCGGGCATGCCCGGGCAACTCGTGCGTGCGCTGTCCCCGGAGTCCGGGCGGCGGCACGACAAGCCAAAGATCCGGGGCGGGGCGACCCGCGCACCGGTGAACAAACCCGGTACGCACGCGAAAGCGTCGCAACGGGGCCGTGACGAGGGCGACACGCCCGACCGCGGGTGCCGGGGTCTCCGCAAGGTGACCCTGGTCGGAATGTAGGAGAGCCGGTCATCAGGCCGGCTAACGAGCGACGGCGCGGCCGCGAATGCGGCCGAAGGGAGCGGAGAAACCCGGTGCCCACGATCCAGCAGCTGGTCCGAAAGGGCCGCCAGGCGAAGACGACCAAGACCAAGACCCCGGCGCTGAAGGGTTCCCCTCAGCGGCGCGGCGTGTGCACCCGCGTGTACACCACCACTCCCAAGAAGCCGAACTCGGCGCTGCGCAAGGTCGCTCGCGTGAAGCTCAGCAGCCAGATCGAGGTGACCGCCTACATCCCGGGCGTCGGTCACAACCTCCAGGAGCACTCGATCGTGCTCGTGCGCGGTGGCCGGGTGAAGGACCTCCCCGGCGTGCGTTACAAGATCGTTCGCGGCTCGCTGGACACCCAGGGTGTCCGCAACCGCAAGCAGGCGCGCAGCCGTTACGGCGCGAAGAAGGAGAAGAGCTGACATGCCGCGTAAGGGACCCGCTCCGCGGCGGCCACTGGTCGCTGACCCGGTGTACAACTCGCCGCTGGTCACCCAGCTGGTGAACAAGATCCTGCTCCGCGGCAAGCGTCAGCTCGCCGAGTCGATCGTGTACGCGGCCCTCGAGGGCTGCCGCGAGAAGTCCGGCACCGACCCGGTCGTCACCCTCAAGCGGGCGATGGACAACGTCAAGCCGACCCTCGAGGTACGCAGCCGTCGTGTTGGTGGCGCCACCTACCAGGTGCCGGTCGAGGTCCGCCCGACCCGGGCGACCACGCTGGGCCTGCGCTGGCTGGTCACCTACTCCCGTGCTCGTCGCGAGAAGACCATGGTCGAGCGGCTGATGAACGAGCTGCTGGACGCGAGCAACGGCCTCGGTGCCGCCGTCAAGCGGCGCGAGGACACGCACAAGATGGCCGAGTCGAACAAGGCCTTCGCGCACTACCGCTGGTAACACCCTGGTTCCGGCGCCCTCGCGGCGCCGGAACCGCCACCAGTTGAGTCGAGACGACGATAAGTAGGGATTGAAGTGGCCGCCGCAGACGCGCTCGCCAACGTACGCAACATCGGCATCATGGCGCACATCGATGCCGGTAAGACCACGACCACCGAGCGGATCCTGTTCTACACCGGCATCACGTACAAGATCGGTGAGGTCCACGAGGGCGCTGCCGTCATGGACTGGATGGAGCAGGAGCAGGAGCGTGGCATCACCATCACCTCCGCTGCTACCAAGTGTGAGTGGAAGGGCCACACGATCCAGATCATCGACACGCCGGGCCACGTCGACTTCACGGTCGAGGTCGAGCGGTCGCTGCGGGTTCTGGATGGTGCGGTCGCGGTCTACGACGGTGTCGCCGGCGTGGAGCCGCAGACGGAGAACGTCTGGCGGCAGGCCGACAAGTACAACGTCCCGCGTATGTGCTTCGTCAACAAGCTCGACCGGACCGGCGCCGACTTCTTCCGCTGCGTGCAGATGATGATCGACCGGCTGAACGCCACCCCGCTTGTGCTCCAGATCCCGATCGGGCTCGAGGGCGACCACATCGGTGTCGTCGACCTGATCGGCATGCGCGCTCTCACCTGGCGTGGGGAGACCCAGAAGGGTGACGACTACGCGATCGAGGAGATCCCGGCCGAGCTGGCCGACTCCGCGGCCGAGTGGCGCGAGAAGCTGATGGAGACCCTGGCCGACGTCGACGACTCGGTGATGGAGAAGTACCTGGAAGGCGAGGAGGTCTCCCCCGAGGAGATCAAGGCCGCCATCCGGCGTGCCACCATCGCCGGCAAGGCCAACCCGGTGCTGTGCGGCTCGGCGTTCAAGAACAAGGGCGTCCAGCCCATGCTCGACGCCGTGGTCGACTTCCTGCCGTCGCCGCTGGACGTTCCGGCCATCGAGGGCACCGCGCCGGACGGCGAGACGCCGCTGCTCCGCAAGCCTTCCAAGTCGGAGCCGTTCTCCGGTCTGGCCTTCAAGATCCAGACGGACAAGCACCTCGGCAAGCTCACCTACGTCCGGGTCTACTCCGGTCTGCTCGAATCCGGTTCCCAGGTGGTCAACTCCACCAAGGACCGCAAGGAGCGGATCGGCAAGATCTACCAGATGCACGCCAACAAGCGCGAAGAGCGTCCGACGGCGCAGGCCGGCGACATCATCGCCGTGCAGGGTCTCAAGCAGACCACCACCGGCGACACGCTCTCCGACCCGGCGAACCCGGTGATCCTGGAGTCGATGACCTTCCCGGAGCCGGTCATCTCGGTGGCAATCGAGCCGAAGACCAAGTCCGACCAGGAGAAGCTCGGCACCGCGATCCAGCGGCTGGCCGAAGAGGACCCGACCTTCCGCGTCCGCTTGGACGAGGAGACCGGTCAGACGGTCATCTCCGGCATGGGCGAGCTGCACCTGGACATCCTGGTCGACCGGATGCGGCGTGAGTTCAACGTCGAGGCCAACGTCGGCAAGCCGCAGGTGGCATACCGTGAGACCATCCGCCGCAAGGTGGACAAGGTCGAGTACACCCACAAGAAGCAGACCGGTGGTTCCGGCCAGTACGCCCGCGTCATCGTGAGCGTCGAGCCGCTGCCGCTGGACAACGAATCGCCGACCTACGAGTTCGCCAACGCCGTCAGCGGTGGCCGCATCCCCCGGGAGTTCATCCCGTCGGTGGACGCCGGTGCGCAGGACGCGCTTCAGTACGGCATCCTGGCGGGCTTCCCGCTGGTGGGTGTGAAGCTGACGCTGCTCGACGGCCAGTACCACGAGGTCGACTCGTCGGAAATGGCATTCAAGATCGCCGGCTCGATGGTGATGAAGGACGCGGCCCGCAAGGCCGATCCCGCGCTGCTCGAGCCGATGATGGCCGTTGAAGTCACCACTCCTGAGGAGAACATGGGTGACGTCATCGGTGACCTCAACTCCCGCCGCGGCATCATCCAGGCGATGGAGGAGCGCAGCGGCGCCCGCATCGTCCGGGCTCTGGTGCCGTTGTCGGAGATGTTCGGCTACGTCGGCGACCTGCGGTCGAAGACCCAGGGCCGGGCTAGCTACAGCATGCAGTTCGACTCCTACGCCGAGGTTCCGCAGAGCGTCGCGAAGGAGATCATCGCCAAGGCAACGGGCGAGTAACGCCCTGAGCAGGTGATTCGTGGTTGGTCGCGGGAGGTTTCACCCGCCCGCGGCCACCACGATCGGATCGCGTGAGACCGGGCCTGTAGGCTTCATCGCCGCAGAACCCACAATGGCTTCCCGGCCTTCTGGCCGGAAAGGCTGTCGACAGAGTCCTAAGCGCCGACCGGCGCGCCGGGCGTACGAACCAAGAAGTCCACAGGAGGACACCAGTGGCGAAGGCTAAGTTCGAGCGGACTAAGCCGCACGTCAACATCGGCACCATTGGTCACATCGACCACGGTAAGACGACGCTGACGGCGGCCATCACCAAGGTCCTGCACGACCAGTACCCGGACCTGAACCCCTACACGCCGTTCGACGAGATCGACAAGGCGCCGGAGGAGAAGGCCCGCGGCATCACGATCTCGATCGCGCACGTCGAGTACCAGACCGAGTCGCGGCACTACGCGCACGTCGACTGCCCTGGGCACGCCGACTACATCAAGAACATGATCACCGGTGCCGCGCAGATGGACGGCGCGATCCTGGTGGTCGCGGCGACCGACGGCCCGATGCCGCAGACCCGCGAGCACGTGCTGCTGGCCCGTCAGGTTGGTGTGCCGTACATCGTCGTGGCGCTCAACAAGAGCGACATGGTCGATGACGAGGAGCTCCTGGAGCTCGTCGAGCTCGAGGTCCGTGAGCTGCTCTCGTCGCAGGAGTACCCGGGCGACGACCTGCCGGTGGTTCGGGTTTCGGCGCTGAAGGCCCTCGAGGGTGACCCCGAGTGGACCGGCAAGCTGCTGGACCTGATGACCGCGGTCGACACCTCGATCCCGCAGCCGGAGCGCGAGGTCGACATGCCGTTCCTGATGCCGGTTGAGGACGTCTTCACGATCACCGGTCGTGGCACCGTCGTCACCGGTCGCGTGGAGCGCGGCGTTCTCCTGCCGAACGAGGATGTTGAGCTCGTCGGTATCAAGGAGAAGAGCTTCAAGACCAAGGTCACCGCGATCGAGATGTTCCGGAAGACCCTGGACGACGCCCGCGCAGGCGAGAACGTCGGCCTGCTGCTGCGTGGCACCAAGCGCGACGAGGTCGAGCGCGGCATGGTCGTCGTGAAGCCGGGCTCGAACACCCCGCACACGGAGTTCGAGGCGACGGTCTACATCCTCTCCAAGGAGGAGGGCGGCCGCCACACCCCGTTCTTCCAGAACTACCGCCCGCAGTTCTACTTCCGGACCACGGACGTCACCGGTGTCGTCACCCTTCCCGAGGGCACCGAGATGGTCATGCCGGGCGACAACACCACCATGTCGGTGAAGCTGATCCAGCCCATCGCCATGGAGGAGAACCTCAAGTTCGCGATCCGCGAGGGTGGCCGCACCGTCGGCGCCGGGTTCGTCACCAAGATCATCAAGTGAATTAGGTAACCCCGATTAGACCCGCCGCCGGTCGTGCGGCATACTAGTCAGGTTGCGTAACGACAGTTCGTCGCCTGTGTTCGGCTTTCGCTGAACCTCCGGGTGGCGAGGCAGTCGAGCGTGGGGTGGTTGGCGGCCCAGTCGCCAACCACCCTCGCACGGCGTTCAGGTCGCGGTAATGCGATCGGCGCCTTGACCCACCGCGCGGTCAGCACCGCTCCGGAACCACGGGGCGGAGCCCGATCCGAGGGCGCGACACGCCCGACCGCGGGGGTCGGCGAAGTGGGCCTGTACCAGCCGGTACAGGCGCCCGCAACACAGCGGCATCGAGAGAAGGAACAGAAGCCACCATGGCGGGACAGAAGATCCGCATCCGGCTCAAGGCCTATGACCACGAGGTCGTCGACTCCTCGGCTCGGAAGATCGTCGAGACGGTGACGCGCACCGGGGCGCAGGTCGCGGGCCCGGTGCCGCTGCCCACGGAGATCAACCGTTTCTGCGTTATCCGCTCGCCGCACAAGTACAAGGACTCGCGCGAGCACTTCGAGATGCGCACGCACAAGCGGCTGATCGACATCATCGACCCGACCCCGAAGACGGTCGACTCGCTCATGCGCCTCGACCTGCCGGCTGGCGTCGACATCGAGATCAAGCTGTAGGGACCGGACAAATGGACAGGCAAGTCAAGGGGATCCTGGGCGCCAAGCTCGGCATGACCCAGGTCTGGGACAACAACCGTGTTGTTCCCGTGACCGTGGTCGAGGCCGGCCCGTGCGTCATCAGCCAGGTTCGTAGCGCCGAGAAGGACGGTTACTCAGCGGTCCAGCTGGCGTACGGCATCATCGACCCGCGCAAGGTCAAGAAGCCGATCAGCGGCCACTACGCCAAGGCGGACGTGGCGCCGCGCCGGCACATCGTCGAGCTGCGCACCACGGACGCTGGGGAATACTCGCTCGGCCAGGAAGTCACGGTCGAGGAGTTCCCGGCCGGCGTCACCATCGACGTCACCGGCAAGACCAAGGGCAAGGGCTACGCCGGCCCGATGAAGCGGCACGGCTTCCACGGTCTGGGTGCCGGCCACGGTGTCGAGCGCAAGCACCGCTCGCCCGGCTCCATCGGCGCCTGCGCCACTCCGGGTCGTGTCTTCAAGGGCACCCGGATGGCCGGCCGGATGGGTGGCGTGCGGTACACCGTGCAGAACCTCACCGTCCAGGCGGTCGACACCGAGAACAACCTGCTGCTCGTCCGGGGTGCCATTCCTGGTCCCAAGGGCGCGCTGGTTCTGGTCCGGACCGCGGCCAAGAGCAAGGTGAAGAAGGGCGGTGCGGCCAAGTGACCACCGTTGACGTGCGCACCGTCGAAGGCACCACCAGCAGCTCGGTCGAGTTGCCGGCGGACATCTTCGACGTGCAGGCCAACGTCGCGCTGATGCACCAGGTCGTGGTGGCCCAGCTCGCGGCGGCCCGACAGGGCACGCACAAGGCCAAGACCCGCGGCGAGGTCGCCGGTGGCGGCAAGAAGCCGTACAAGCAGAAGGGCACCGGTCGCGCCCGCCAGGGCTCGATCCGCGCGCCGCAGTTCGCCGGCGGTGGCGTCGTGCACGGTCCCGTGCCGCGCGACTACAGCCAGCGGACCCCGAAGAAGATGAAGGCCGCCGCTCTGCGGGGTGCCCTCTCCGACCGGGCACGCGCCGGGCAGGTGCACGTCGTCGAGGCGTTCGTCTCGGGCGAGAAGCCGTCGACCAAGGCGGCCCTGGCCACGCTGACCAAGCTCACCGAGGCCCGCCGGGTCCTGGTCGTGCTGAGCAGCACCGACGAACTGAACTGGGTGTCGCTGCGCAACGAGCCGCGCGTGCACCTGATCGAGTCCGGCCAGCTGAACACGTACGACGTGCTGGTGGCCGACGACGTGGTCTTCACCAAGGACGCCCTGGACGAGTTCCTGGGCGTGCCCGCCGAGACCACCGAGGAGGGTGGCAAGTGAGCACCATCGCCGACCCGCGCGACATCATCGTCGCGCCGGTCGTCTCGGAGAAGAGCTACAGCGAGCTGAACCGGAACTGGTACACCTTCCTGGTGCACCCGGACGCGAACAAGACCGAGATCAAGATCGCTATCCAGCAGATCTTCAACGTCCGCGTCCTGACGGTCAACACGCTCAACCGCCAGGGTAAGCGCAAGCGCACCAAGACCGGCTTCGGTCAGCGCAAGGCGACCAAGCGGGCGATCGTGAAGCTGGCTGACGGTGACCGCATCGAGGCCTTCGGCGGCCCGGTCAGCTGAGGGGTGTAGACAATGGCTATCCGTAAGTACAAGCCGACGACGCCGGGCCGACGTGGCTCCAGCGTCGCTGACTTCGCCGAGATCACTCGGTCCACGCCGGAGAAGTCGCTGCTGGCTCCGTTGCCGAAGAAGGGCGGGCGTAACGCCCACGGCCGGATCACCACGCGTCACCACGGCGGCGGTCACAAGCGCCAGTACCGTCTGATCGACTTCAAGCGGGTCGACAAGGACGGCGTGCCGGCGAAGGTCGCTCACATCGAGTACGACCCGAACCGCACGGCGCGCATTGCGCTGCTGCACTACGCCGACGGCGAGAAGCGGTACATCATCGCGCCGAAGGACATGAAGCAGGGCGACCGCGTCGAGTCCGGTCCGGGCGCCGACATCAAGCCCGGCAACAACCTGCCGCTGCGCAACATCCCGGTCGGCACCACGATCCACAACGTGGAGCTGCGTCCGGGTGGCGGGGCCAAGCTGGCTCGTTCCGCCGGCGTCGGCATCCAGCTGCTCGGCCGCGAGGGCGCGTACGCGACCCTGCGTATGCCGTCCGGCGAGATCCGGCGGGTGGACGTGCGCTGCCGCGCGAGCGTCGGCGAGATCGGCAACGCCGACCAGTCGAACATCAACTGGGGCAAGGCCGGCCGGATGCGGTGGAAGGGCAAGCGCCCGACCGTCCGTGGTGTCGCCATGAACCCGGTCGACCACCCGCACGGTGGTGGTGAGGGTAAGACCTCCGGTGGTCGCCACCCGGTCAACCCGCAGGGTAAGCCCGAGGGCCGCACCCGCCGTAAGGGCCAGCCGAGTGACCGGCTGATCGTCCGCCGCCGCTACGCCACGCGTAAGCGCGGCTGAGGGAGATAAGACATGCCTCGCAGCCTGAAGAAGGGCCCGTTCGTCGACGACCACCTGCTCAAGAAGGTGGAAGTACAGAACGACAAGGGTTCCAAGAACGTGATCAAGACCTGGTCGCGGCGCTCGACGATCATCCCCGAGATGCTGGGGCACACGATCGCCGTGCACGACGGACGTAAGCACGTCCCGGTGTTCGTGACCGAGGCGATGGTCGGGCACAAGCTCGGCGAGTTCGCGCTGACCCGCACGTTCAAGGGTCACGAGAAGGACGACCGGAAGAGCCGTCGGCGCTGACGCCGCGGGCATACGGATAGAGGGAACAAGGGGTTACAGCGATGCCAGGAAAGGGCGACGCTCCGGTGCTTCCGGGCGCGCGGGCGGTTGCGCGGCACGTGCGCATCTCGCCGATGAAGGCGCGCCGGGTGGTCAACCTCGTCCGCGGCCTGCCCGCGAAGGAGGCGCTAACGGTGCTGCAGTTCGCGCCGCAGGCTGCGAGCGAGCAGGTGTACAAGGTGCTCGCTAGCGCGATTGCCAACGCGGAGAACAACGAGCGGCTGGACCCTGACGCGCTGCTCGTCAGCGAGGCCTTCGTTGACGAGGGCCCGACGATGAAGCGGTTCCAGCCGCGGGCGCAGGGTCGGGCGTACCGAATCCGCAAGCGCACCTGCCACATCACTGTGGCGGTCGAAGCGGTCGCGCCGGCAGCGCCGAGGAAGGCCGCGGCGAAGAAGGCCGCCCCGGCCACGGAGGCCGCACCGGCCGAAGCGCAGAGCAAGACGGAGGACGCCGAGTAATGGGTCAGAAGGTTCACCCCACTGGGTTCCGGCTCGGCATCTCGACCGACTGGAAGTCCCGCTGGTTCGCGGACAAGCTCTACAAGGACTACATCGGCGAGGATGTCAAGATCCGCCGCATGATGTCCAAGGGCCTCGAGCGTGCCGGGATTTCCAAGGTCGACATCGAGCGCACCCGCGACCGGGTTCGCGTCGACATCCACACCGCCCGGCCGGGCATTGTCATCGGCCGTAAGGGTGCGGAGGCCGACCGGATCCGCGGCGAGCTGGAGAAGCTCACCGGCAAGCAGGTTCAGCTGAACATCATCGAGGTGAAGAACCCCGAGTCGGACGCCCAGCTGGTTGCGCAGGGCGTGGCCGAGCAGCTGTCCAGCCGGGTCAGCTTCCGTCGGGCGATGCGCAAGGCCATGCAGTCGGCGATGAAGAACCCGGTCTGCAAGGGCATTCGGGTTCAGGTCTCGGGTCGCCTGGGCGGCGCCGAGATGAGCCGGACCGAGTTCTACCGTGAGGGCCGGGTTCCGCTGCACACGCTGCGGGCCAACATCGAGTACGGCTTCTTCGAGGCCCGTACGACGTTCGGCCGGATCGGTGTCAAGGTCTGGATCTACAAGGGCGACGCCGTTCCGGGCCGGGAGGCTCCGGCCGAGGCCGGTCCGTCCCGCCCGCGTCGTGGTGAGCGTGGCGACCGTCCCGAGCGTCCGCGCCGTGGTCGGTCGGGTTCGTCCGGCACCACGGCTGGTGGCACCGAGGCCGGCCGGGCTGCTGCGACCACCATCGCGCAGCAGGCCGAGACGCCGAGTGGCGAGCCGGTCGACAGCGCAGCTGTCGCCGCAACGGCTACCGCTCCGGCCGCGACTCAGCCGGCAGAAACGCAGCAGGAGGGCTGACAGATGCTGATGCCGCGCAAGCCCCCGAAGGGCTTCCGCAAGCCGCACCACCCGGACCGCAGTGGCGCGTCCAAGGGTGGTAACCGGGTGGTCTTCGGCGAGTTCGGGATCCAGGCTCTCGAGCCGGCGTACGTGACGAACCGGCAGATCGAGTCGGCACGTATCGCGATGACTCGCCACATCAAGCGTGGTGGCAAGGTCTGGATCACGATCTTCCCGGACCAGGCCCTCACCAAGAAGCCTGCCGAGACCCGGATGGGTTCCGGTAAGGGTTCGCCCGAGTGGTGGGTCGCCAACGTCAAGCCGGGGCGGGTTCTCTTCGAGATGTCCTTCCCCAACGAGCAGATCGCGCGAGAGGCCATGCGTCGCGCGATCCACAAGCTCCCGATGAAGTGCCGCATTGTTACGCGCGAAGTGGGTGAATCCTGATGGCAGCGGGCGTTAAGGCGACCGAGCTGCGTGAGCTCTCCGAAGAGGAGCTGGTCACGAAGCTGCGGGAGGCCAAGGCGGAGCTGTTCAACCTCCGCGTGCAGGCCGCAACCGGGCAGCTGGACAACAACCGGCGGCTGCAGGTCATCCGTCGGGAGATTGCCCGGATCTACACGATCATGCGTGAGCGTGAGCTGGGGCTCTCGGCCGCGCCGACTGAGGTGACTGCATCATGACCGAAGAGACCGCCACCGCCGCCGCGCGGTCGCGCCGCAAGGTCCGCGAGGGCCTGGTGATCAGCGACAAGATGGACAAGACCGTCGTGGTCGAGGTCGAGGACCGGGTTCGGCACGCGCTGTACGGCAAGATCATGCGCCGTACGGCCAAGCTGAAGGTGCACGACGAGCAGAACGCCGCTGGCACCGGCGACCGGGTTCTCATCATGGAGACCCGGCCGCTGAGCGCCACCAAGCGTTGGCGGATCGTGGAGATCCTGGAAAAGGCCAAGTAGCGAAGGCTCGAGCCCGGCGGTTGCGTCGGGCGTAGGTTCCGCCAGGCTCCGGCCGGCCGCTACGGCGGCCGGAGAACCGGCAGACATAGGAGATAGACGTGATTCAGCAGGAGTCGCGACTGCGCGTCGCCGACAACACGGGTGCTCGGGAGATCCTTTGCATCCGGGTTCTCGGTGGCTCGGGTCGGCGCTACGCGAGCATCGGCGACGTCATCGTGGCCACGGTCAAGGACGCGATCCCGGGTGCCGGTGTGAAGAAGGGCGACGTCGTCAAGGCGGTCGTCGTTCGCACCGCCAAGGAGAGGCGTCGGCCGGACGGCTCGTACATCCGCTTCGACGAGAACGCCGCCGTCATCATCAAGGACGGCGGGGACCCGCGTGGTACCCGCATCTTCGGCCCGGTGGGCCGGGAGCTGCGGGACAAGCGGTTCATGAAGATTATCTCCCTCGCGCCGGAGGTGTTGTGACCGTGAAGGTCAAGAAGGGCGACACGGTCGTCATCATCGCCGGCAAGGACAAGGGTGCCAAGGGCAAGGTCATCGCG
Organism: Micromonospora sp. MGP-C2; assembly: GCF_057766525.1. Classification (NCBI taxonomy): domain Bacteria; kingdom Bacillati; phylum Actinomycetota; class Actinomycetes; order Micromonosporales; family Micromonosporaceae; genus Micromonospora; species Micromonospora sp. MGP-C2. The sequence goes on along the minus strand of NZ_JBYMEN010000002.1, from coordinate 3,496,754 downwards.
GCCTACCCGCGGCAGGACAAGGTCCTGGTCGAGGGCGTGAACCGGGTCAAGAAGCACACCCGTATCAGCACCACCCAGCGTGGCGCCAAGACCGGCGGCATCGTCACTCAGGAGGCCCCGATCCACGTCTCGAACGTGCAGGTCCTGGACTCCGACGGCAAGCCGACCCGCGTCGGTTACCGGATCGACGACAACGGCCAGAAGGTCCGCATCGCGCGTAGCACCGGTAAGGACCTGTGATGACCACGGCTACCGAAAAGACCCTGCCGCGCCTCAAGGAGCGGTACCGCAACGAGATCGTGGCCCAGCTGCGTGAGCAGCACAGCTACGGCAACCCCATGCAGGTGCCGCGGCTGGTCAAGGTCGTCGTCAACATGGGTGTCGGCGAGGCTGCTCGCGACGCCAAGCTGATCGACGGCGCGGTCCGCGACCTCGCCACGATCACCGGCCAGAAGCCGCAGGTGCGGCGGGCGACCAAGTCCATCGCGCAGTTCAAGCTCCGCGAGGGCATGCCGATCGGCGCGAAGGTCACCCTTCGTGGCGACCGGATGTGGGAGTTCCTGGACCGGCTGCTCTCCATCGCGCTGCCGCGTATCCGCGACTTCCGCGGCCTGGACGGGCGCAAGCTGGACGGGCACGGCAACTACACGTTCGGTCTGACCGAGCAGTCGGTGTTCCACGAGATCGACCAGGACCGGATCGATCGCCAGCGGGGCATGGACATCACGGTGGTCACGACCGCCACGACCGACGACGAGGGCCGGGCGCTGCTCAAGCTCCTGGGCTTCCCGTTCAAGGAGAACTGAGATGGCCAAGAAGGCGCTGATCATCAAGGCGGCCGCGAAGCCGAAGTTCTCGGTTCGCGCGTACACCCGCTGCCAGCGGTGCGGGCGTCCGAAGGCGGTCTACCGCAAGTTCGGGCTCTGCCGGGTCTGCATCCGGGAGATGGCTCACCGCGGTGAGCTGCCGGGCGTGTCCAAGGCTTCCTGGTAAGGGCGACCGCGTCCCGGCCGTCGGCCGGGAACTCCTGCACCGATTAGGTATTGCTCTTCGCCGTAGGCCCGGGGCTGATGCCCGGGGAACCCCGGCGAGAAAGGCTGACGAAATCCATGACGATGACCGACCCGATCGCAGACATGCTCACGCGTCTGCGTAACGCCAACCAGGCGTACCACGATCAGGTGAAGATGCCCTACTCCAAGATCAAGGCGAACATCGCCGAGGTCTTGAAGGCCGAGGGTTACATCGCTGCCTGGTCGGTCGAGGAGCCCGAAGAGGGCGCCGTCGGCAAGCGACTGGTCGTCGAGCTGAAGTACGGCCAGAGCCGCGAGCGGAGCCTGGCCGGCATCAAGCGCGTGTCCAAGCCCGGTCTCCGGGTGTACGCCAAGTCGGACGGGCTCCCGCGGGTGCTCGGTGGGCTGGGCGTGGCGATCATTTCGACGTCCCAGGGGCTGCTGACCGACCGGCAGGCCCGCAAGCGGAGTGTTGGCGGGGAAGTCCTCGCCTTCGTCTGGTAACGGGAGACTGGTAGAAATGTCGCGAATTGGACGTAAGTCGATCCCGGTGCCAGCCGGCGTCGACATCACGATCGACGGGCAGACCGTCAAGGTCAAGGGCCCCAAGGGCCAGCTTGAGCACACCCTCGCCGAGCCGATCACGGTCGAGCGGGCCGAGGATGGGCAGCTGAGCGTCAACCGGCCGAACGACGAGCGCAAGGCCAAGGAACTCCACGGCCTGAGCCGTACGCTGGTTGCCAACATGATCGTCGGGGTCACCGAGGGCTACCGCAAGAGCCTGGAGATCGCCGGCACCGGTTACCGGGTCACCGCCAAGGGTTCGGACCTCGAGTTCGCGCTCGGGTTCTCGCACCCGGTGGTCGTCCCCGCCCCGGCGGGCATCACCTTCACGGTGGAGCGGCCGACCCTGTTCCACGTGGCTGGCATCGACAAGCAGCAGGTCGGTGAGGTCGCCGCCAACATCCGGAAGATCCGCCCGCCGGAGCCCTACAAGGGCAAGGGCGTGAAGTACCAGGGCGAGGTCATCCGCCGCAAGGCTGGAAAGGCAGGTAAGAAGTGAGCGCCACGCTGCTCAAGCGCCGCCGCGGCGTTGCCGCCAAGCGCGCCGTCGGGCGTGCGCGTCGGCACTTCCGCGTCCGCAAGAACGTCAGTGGTACGGCCGAGCGTCCGCGCCTGGTCGTCACCCGCTCGCTGCGGCACATGGTTGCCCAGGTCGTCGACGACACCAAGGGTCACACCCTGGCGTCGGCGTCGAGCCTGGACGCCTCGCTGCGTGGTACGGAGGGCGACAAGAGCGCCCTGGCTGGCAAGGTGGGCGCGCTGCTCGCCGAGCGGGCCAAGGCCGCCGGCGTCTCCAAGGTCGTCTTCGACCGCGGTGGCAACCGGTACGCGGGGCGAGTCGCCGCGCTTGCCGATGCCGCCCGCGAAGCCGGGCTCGAGTTCTAACAACCCCGTCACGAGAGATAAGGAAGGCTGCTGATGCCAGGTCAACAGCGCCGTGGCGGCGGGTCCGGTGGCAACGAGGGTGGTCGCCGCGACAACCGCCGTGAGGGCGGCCGCGGAAACGCGCCCGTCGAGAAGACCCCGCACCTTGAGCGGGTCGTCGCGATCAACCGCGTCGCCAAGGTCGTGAAGGGTGGTCGTCGCTTCAGCTTCACCGCCCTGGTGATCGTGGGCGACGGCGACGGCACGGTCGGCGTGGGCTACGGAAAGGCCAAGGAGGTGCCCGCGGCCATCGCCAAGGGTGTCGAGGAGGCCAAGAAGCACTTCTTCAAGGTTCCGCGGATCGGCCAGTCGATCCCGCACCCGATCACGGGTGAGGACGCCGCTGGCGTCGTGCTGCTCAAGCCGGCCTCGGCCGGTACGGGTGTCATCGCCGGTGGTCCGGTGCGCGCCGTGCTGGAGTGCGCCGGGATCCACGACGTGCTCTCGAAGAGCCTCGGCTCGTCGAACCCGATCAACATCGTGCACGCCACCGTGGCGGCCCTGAAGGGGCTTGAGTCCCCCGAGCAGGTCGCGGCGCGTCGTGGTCTGCCGGTGGAGGACGTCGCGCCGGCAGCCATGCTGGCGTCGCGTGCGGGGGTGGCTCGCTGATGGCACGTCTGAAGGTCACCCAGCTCCGGTCCGGTATCGGGACCAAGCACAACCAGCGTGAGTCGCTGCGTTCGCTCGGTCTCAAGCGGATCAACGACGTGGTGGTCAAGGAGGACCGGCCCGAGATCCGCGGCATGATCTTCACTGTGAGCCACCTCGTGAAGGTCGAGGAGGTCGAGTAATGACGATCAAGGTTCACCACCTGCGCCCGGCGCCCGGTTCCAAGACCGCGAAGACCCGTGTGGGTCGCGGTGAGGGTTCCAAGGGCAAGACCGCTGGTCGCGGTACCAAGGGTTCCAAGGCCCGTAAGAACATCTCGGCGGCGTTCGAGGGTGGGCAGATGCCCATCCACATGCGCCTTCCGAAGATGAAGGGCTTCAAGAACAAGTTCAAGGTCGTCTTCCAGGTGGTCAACCTGGACCGGCTCGCTGAGCTGTTCCCGAATGGTGGTCAGGTCGGCCCGCTGGAGCTCGTCGAGTCCGGCGCGGTCCGCAAGGGTCACCCGGTCAAGGTCCTCGGCACCGGGGATCTCGGCGGTGTGGCGCTCCAGGTGTCTGCGCACGCGTTCAGTGCGTCGGCCAAGGAGAAGATCGCTGCTGCCGGTGGCTCCGTCACCGAGCTGTAAGGCGTACAACCCATGGCGCCCGTCCAGTTGTGAGCAACTGGCGGGCGCCATGGTCTGCCTGGGGCCTGAGCGCCCGGTAATATCGGAATCGATTTATGTAGTCGGGCGCATCTGCCCGGACCGGGGTGGGGCTGTTAGAGTCCCATCCCAGCCATGGATTGCGGGCGCTCGCCCGTGATCCACCCCGACCCGCCAGGGATCACCGGCGGCCCGCCTCGCGCAGGAGGAAGAAGTTGCTGTCCGCCTTTCTCAGTGCGTTCCGTACGCCTGACCTGCGCAAGAAGCTGCTGTTCACAGTAGGCATCATTGCGGTCTACCGGCTGGGCGCGACGCTCCCCAGCCCGGGCGTCTCGTACGGCAATGTGCAGAAGTGCCTCGACACCATCCAGGGGGACACCACCGGGGTGGTGAACCTGCTCAACCTCTTCTCCGGCGGAGCGCTGCTACAGCTCTCGGTCTTCGCGCTGGGCATCATGCCCTACATCACCGCGTCGATCATCCTGCAGCTGCTGACCGTCGTGATCCCGCGTCTGGAGCAGCTCCGCAAGGAGGGCCAGGCCGGTCAGGCGAAGATCACGCAGTACACGCGCTACCTGACCCTCGGCCTCGGTGTGCTCCAGGCCTCGGCCTTCGTGGCCCTGGCCCGCTCCGGGCAGCTGTTCCAAAACAAGTGCGACCAGTTCCCGATCATCCCCACCGGCACCGGCATCCCGGACTGGCTGACCCTGACCATCCTGGTGATGACGATGACCGCCGGCACCGGCATGGTCATGTGGCTCGGTGAGCTGATCACCGACCGGGGCGTCGGCAACGGCATGTCCGTCCTGATCTTCACCTCGATCGCGGCGCGGCTGCCCAGCGAGGGCTGGCAGATCAAGACCAGCAAGGGCTGGGACATGTTCGCCCTGGTCATCGCGCTGGTCCTGGTGGTCATCACCGCGGTCACCTTCATCGAGCAGGCGCAGCGCCGCATTCCGGTGCAGTACGCCAAGCGGATGATCGGCCGGCGGATGTACGGCGGCACCTCGACCTACATCCCGTTGAAGGTCAACCAGGCGGGTGTCATCCCGGTCATCTTCGGCTCGTCGCTGCTCTACCTGCCGCAGCTGGCCCTGCAGTTCTTCGATCAGAACGACCCGGGCAAGACCCAGGCGTGGATCCAGAACAACCTGGTCAACCCGAGCAGCCCGATCTACATCGCGGTCTACTTCCTGCTGATCATCTTCTTCACGTACTTCTACGTCTCGATCACGTTCAACCCGACCGAGGTCGCGGACAACATGAAGAAGTACGGCGGGTTCGTGCCGGGCATCCGCCCGGGCAAGCCGACCGCCGACTACCTGGACTTCATCCTCAGTCGGATCACCCTGCCGGGCGCGCTCTACCTGGGCGTCATCTCGATCCTGCCGAACTTCTTCTTCATCTGGCTGGACAACCAGCAGTACCAGAACTTCCCGTTCGGCGGCACCGCTGTGCTCATCATGGTCGGCGTCGGTCTGGAGACCGTGAAGCAGATCGAGAGCCAACTCATGCAGCGGAACTACGAAGGGTTCCTGCGGTAGATGAGACTCGTTCTGGTTGGCCCGCCGGGGGCGGGCAAGGGCACACAGGCCGAGTTCATCGCCGCGCACCTCTCGGTGCCGAAGATCTCGACCGGAGACATCTTCCGGTCGAACGTCACCCAGGGCACGCCGCTCGGGGTCGAGGCGAAGCGCTACATGGACGCGGGCGAGCTGGTTCCGGACGAGGTCACCATCAACATGGTCCGGGACCGGCTGGCCGAGCCCGACGCCAGCGAGGGTTTCCTTCTCGACGGTTTCCCGCGGACCACTCCGCAGGCGGCCGCTCTGGACAAGCTCCTCGCTGACCTGGGCACCGCGCTCGATCTGGTCCTGGAGCTGGTGGTCGACGACGACGAGGTGATCCGGCGGCTCTCCGGCCGGCGCACCTGCCGGGGTTGCGGCAAGATCTGGCACGTCGAGTTCGACGCCACGACCCGGCCCGGCATCTGTGACCGGTGCGGCGCCGAGCTGTTCCAGCGCGACGACGACAAGCCGGAGACGATCGCGACGCGGCTCCGCGAATACAGCGAGAAGACCGCACCCCTGGTCGACTACTACGGCGCTCAGGGCAAGCTGGTCGGGATCGACGCCACCGGCCCGGTGGAGGACGTGACCACCCGGGCCATCGACGCCCTGCGGTCGTACGGCGGCTGAGGTCCGGCCGGGCCACGGCGGATAGAGTGCGAACAGCGGGGTACGCGTTATGTGCCCCGCTGTTCGGCAACGAAAGGTAATCGCTCCATGCGTCGTCCCCAGCTGGACATCCAGCTGAAGACCCCTGACCAGATCGAGAAGATGCGGGCCGCCGGGCTGGTGGTCGCCGAGGCGCTTCGCCGGATGCGGGAGGCTGTCGCCCCCGGGGTGAGCACCGCCGATCTGGATGCCATCGCCGAGTCGACCATCCGCGAGGCGGGTGGCGTTCCGTCGTTCAAGGGCTACCACGGTTTCCCGGCGTCGATCTGCTCCTCGGTCAACGAGCAGATCGTGCATGCCATCCCGTCGCCGAAGCAGGTGCTCCAGGCCGGTGACCTGATCTCGATCGACTGCGGTGCGGTCCTGGACGGGTGGCACGGCGACTCTGCGATCACCGTCGGGGTCGGCGAGGTCGACCCGGCTCTGCTGAAGATGGCCGCGGTGGCCGAGGACGCGATGTGGGCCGGCATCGCCGCCGCAGCCCGCGGTGCGGCCAGCGGCAAGGGCCGACTCACCGACATCTCGCACGCGGTGGAGACCGCCGTCCGCAAGGGTGGCCGGTACGGCATCGTCGACGGCTATGGCGGGCACGGCATCGGCACCGAGATGCACCAGGACCCGCACGTGCTCAACCACGGTCGGCCGGGCAAGGGCCCACGCCTGGTCCCCGGCATGGCGTTGGCCATCGAGCCGATGATCACGATGGCGTCCCCGCGTACTGTCGAGTTGTCCGACGGGTGGACGGTGGTGACCCGCGACGGCTCGGTGGCGGCGCACGTCGAGCATTCGATGGCTCTGCTGCCGGACGGGGTCTGGGTGCTGACCGCGTTCGACGGCGGCCGGGCCCGCCTGGGCGACCTGGTGACCGCCCGTCAACCCGCCGCCTCCAAAACCCCCTGAAACCTCCCACTCCAGGGCCTCCACCCCCGGCACCTCCCGTTGATCATGAAGTTGTGGTCACGACACGCCGCTTGGGGTCAAGGGGTGAGTGCAATCGTCAGGTGGCGATGAGGTGGTCCAGGCGCTCGGCTGGGGTTGCCCAGCCGAGTGTCTGGCGGGGGCGGGTGTTCATCTCGTGGGCGACTTCGTCGAGGCCTGCCTGATCGATGCTGCGGAAGTCGTAGCTGCCTTTGGGGAAGTACTGGCGTAGCAGGCCGTTGGTGTTCTCGTTGGAGCCGCGTTGCCAGGGGCTGTGGGGGTCGCAGAAGTAGACCGGGCAGCCGGTGGCGACGGTGAATGCCGCGTGAGCGGCCATCTCGCTGCCTTGGTCCCAGGTCAGGGAGCGGCGCAGATGTGCTGGTAGACGCTGGGCGAGGTCGGTGAGCACGGCGATGACGGCTTCGGTGTCGCGGCCCTGCGGGAGGGCGCCGAGCATGACGTAGCGGGTGGCCCGTTCGACGAGGGTGACGATCGCCGAACGGCCGGCCTTACCGATGACCAGGTCACCTTCCCAGTGCCCGGGCACCGCCCGGTCGTCGGCCTCGGCGGGACGGGCACTGATGTGCAGGTCCCCGATCCACGGCCGGCGACTACGGCCACCCGCGGCGGCCCGTGACTGTGGGCGCCGATCAGCTCGTCCCGAACGCAGGGCGACCTGTCGGGTCAACTCCTCGCGCAGGCTGCCCCGCGACTGAACGTAGATCGCCTGGTAGATCGTTTCGTGCGACACCCACAACTCCGGCCGGTCAGCGAACGTGGTCCGCAACCACGTGGCGATCTGCTTCGGAGACCACCTACGCGCCAGTTTCCCCCGCACCACCTGCCGCAGCCGCGTCCCCGGACCCAACTTCGACGCCTTCGACCGCCGACGCGCCGTATCCGCACGCCGCTGCGCCCACTGCGCCTGATACCCCCACCGATACGGGGCCCGTGCCCGCCCCGACGGCAACGACCGCCCGAGCGGGTTCTTCGTCCCATGCCGCGCAGAGTGATACCGGGACACCTCCCGAGACACCGTGCACACCGGCACCCCCAACAAACCGGCGATCTCACTAATGCGCCGACCCGCACCCCACAGATGCTCCAACACCTGCCGATGCCCGAACGTCAACACACCCGGCCTGGCCACCAACACCCCCAGCACAACCAAGATCAGTTGCACTGAACCTTAGAAACCACCCCGGGAACGGTGGCGATAACCTCATGATCGACTGAGCCCTGGGGTGGGGCATGACTGGCGTGACGGTGGCATGCTTGCCGGCATGGACGGGCGCGACGGGATGCGAGCCTCGGACTCGGACCGTACGGCGGTGGCCGACCGGTTACGGGTCGCCCTCAACGAGGGTCGGCTGGATCTGCACGAGTACGACGAGCGGTTGCAGCGTGCCTACGCCGCGCGCACGTACGCCGAGTTGGACGGGCTGCTGACCGACCTGCCGCCTGTTGCGCCGGTGGAGCGTTCGGCGCTGTCGCCGCTCACCCCGGCTGCCCCGCCGAGTGTCGGTGACCAGCCTGCCCCGGTGGCGCGCGGCGTCACGGCCCGCTGGCTGGCCGAGGTGTGGCTGCCGTACCTGAAGGTGATCGCCATCGTGGTGACCATCTGGGCGGTGACGTCACTGCTCAGCCAGGATCTGCTCTACTTCTGGCCGGCCTGGGTGGCGGGGCCGTGGGGCGCGGTGCTGGCGGTCCAGACGGTCACCGGGCTGGCCGGGGGAGAGCCAAGGCGTCAAGCGGTCAAGCGACAGCGCAAACAGGCAAAGCGCAAAGCCCCCACCACCAACCCAGAAAACCCCCCACCAACCCCCTGACCCCCAACCCCGCCCCCCAGGCCCACACCCCGCCCGTCGATCATGAGGTTGTCGCCGCCGTTCCCGGCGTGTTGTGACGCTAACTTCATGATCAACAGGGCTGGGGGTGGGTCCCTGGGGGTGGGGGACAGGGCTGGGTGGGTGGCCGGTTTGGCGTGCGAGTGCAGGCCGGCGTACACTTTCAGATCGGCGCACAGCGTCCACTCCGGCATGCCCACCCTGCGCTTCGGTGGGACCTGGAGCCGCGGCTGGCGCGGTTTTCTGATTCTGATCAGATTTCCGTGTAAGACGTTGTGGGCCGCCCGGAGCAATCGACGTCAGGACAGCGGAGGACATGCCGAAAAAAGACGGAGCCATTGAGATCGAGGGTCGGGTCATCGAGCCCCTGCCGAACGCCATGTTCCGGGTGGAGCTCGCGAACGGCCACAAGGTGTTGGCTCACATCAGCGGCAAGATGCGGCAGCACTACATCCGCATCCTTCCGGAGGACCGGGTCGTCGTCGAACTTTCGCCGTACGACCTGACCCGCGGGCGCATCGTCTACCGCTACAAGTAGTCCTGACGACGACCGGGAAGTCCCGTGTCCGTCTTCGACGTCTGGTGTCGTGCAACGCGCGTCCCCGGGCCAGATGGGAAGTAAGGCAACCGTGAAGGTCAAGCCGAGCGTCAAGAGGATCTGCCAGAAGTGCCGGGTTATCCGCCGGCACGGCCGGGTCATGGTCATCTGCAGCGACCCGCGCCACAAGCAGCGCCAGGGCTGACTCAGCCCGTCCGGCCGTAACACCGGCCGGGTGGCGTTGGTCCAGGCGGATCCTCAGCGACACACACATCACACATGCTCGTCCCAGCCACGAGCGGTACGCGAGACGTACTCCTGCGTGGCTGACCCCCGGTCGGAGGCCGGGGCCCGCTCGGGCAGCGACCGTTCCCGGTCGCCGGCGCTCATCGCGTCGGAAGGACGGGACAGTCGGTAGCGGGATGGGACGGGTCCACACCTCCGCCACACATCACAAGGAGTACGCCCGCACATGGCACGTCTAGTCGGCGTGGATCTCCCCCGCGAGAAGCGGATGGAAATCGCGCTCACCTACATCTTCGGGCTCGGTCGCACCCGCGCCCAGGAGACACTCGCCGCTACCGGCATCTCGCCGGACAAGCGCGCTCGGGACCTCACGGACGAGGAGCTCGTGCAGCTCCGCGACCACATCGAGGGCAACTACAAGGTTGAAGGCGACCTGCGCCGCGAGGTCGCCGCTGACATCCGCCGCAAGGTTGAGATCGGCTGCTACGCCGGCATCCGGCACCGCCGGGGTCTGCCCGTGCGTGGCCAGCGGACCAAGACCAATGCACGGACCCGCAAGGGCCCGAAGCGGACCGTCGCCGGCAAGAAGAAGCCCGGCAAGAAGTAGTTCTTAACCGGATGACGGGGTCGGCCGCCGCCGAGGTGGGTCAGGCCGCAACCCAATCCGGAAAGTCAACTAGGAGCGCACAGACTTATGCCACCGAAGGCTCGTGCCGGAGCCGCTGTCAAGAAGGTCCGGCGCAAGGAACGCAAGAACGTCGCCCACGGGCAGGCGCACATCAAGAGCACGTTCAACAACACCATCGTGTCCATCACGGACCCGACCGGTGCGGTCATCTCCTGGGCCTCCGCTGGCCAGGTGGGCTTCAAGGGCTCCCGCAAGTCGACTCCGTTCGCCGCGCAGCTGGCCGCCGAGGCTGCCGCGCGTCGCGCCATGGAGCACGGCATGCGCAAGGTCGACGTGTTCGTCAAGGGCCCCGGCTCCGGCCGGGAAACCGCCATCCGTTCGCTGCAGGCCGTGGGCCTCGAGGTCGGGCAGATCGCCGACGTCACCCCGCAGCCGCACAACGGGTGCCGTCCGCCGAAGCGTCGCCGGGTCTGAGAGGTAGAGAGAGATGGCTCGTTACACCGGTGCAGACTGCCGCCGTTGCCGGCGGGAGAAGATGAAGCTGTTCCTCAAGGGCAGCAAGTGCGATGGTCCGAAGTGCCCGTTCGAGTCCCGGCCGTTCCCGCCCGGGCAGCACGGCCGCGGCCGCACGAAGGAGACGGAGTACCTGCTCCAGCTCCGCGAGAAGCAGAAGGCCCGTCGTGTCTACGGCGTGCTGGAGAAGCAGTTCCGCGGTTACTACGAGGAAGCCGTTGGCAAGCAGGCCAAGACCGGTGAGGTCCTCCTGCAGATCCTCGAGTCGCGGCTGGACAACGTCGTTTACCGGGCCGGCTACGCCCACTCGCGGGACATGGCCCGCCAGCTGGTCAAGCACGGTCACTTCACGGTGAACGGCAAGAAGGTCGACATCCCGTCGTACCGCGTCAAGGAGCACGACATCATCGAGGTTCGGGGCAAGAGCAAGGAGCTCACCCCGTTCATCGTCGCGCAGGCTCAGGCCGGCTCGAAGACGGTTCCGGCGTGGCTTGAGGCCATCCCGAGCCAGATGAAGGTGCTCGTGCACTCCCTCCCGGCCCGGCAGGTCATCGACACGCAGGTCCAGGAACAGCTGATCGTCGAGCTCTACTCCAAGTAGTCCGAGCTCGTTCGGTGGCCCGCCCTCCCGGGGGCGGGCCACCGGAACAGTTTGTGTCGTGGGCGTCAAATAGCGGGTGCCCGGAAGAGAAGAGAAAAGATGCTCATCAGCCAGCGACCCTCCCTGTCCGAGGAGTCGATCAACGAGACCCGGTCCCGGTTCGCCATCGAGCCGCTGGAGCCGGGCTTCGGCTACACCCTGGGCAACTCGCTGCGGCGCACGCTGCTGTCGTCGATCCCGGGCGCGGCCGTCACCTCGATCAAGATCGACGGCGTGCTGCACGAGTTCACCACGATCCCCGGTGTCAAGGAGGACGTGGTCGAGCTCGTCATGAACATCAAGGAGCTGTGCGTCAGCTCCGAGCACGACGAGCCGGTCAGCATGTACCTGCGCAAGCAGGGCCCGGGCGACGTGACCGCGGGGGACATCCAGCCGCCGGCCGGCGTCTCGGTGCACAACCCGGATCTCAAGCTCGCCACCCTCAACGGCAAGGGCCGGCTCGACATGGAGCTGACCGTCGAGCGGGGCCGGGGCTACGTGACGGCGGCGCAGAACAAGCAGTCCGGCGCCGAGATCGGCCGCATCCCGGTCGACTCGATCTACTCGCCGGTGCTGAAGGTGACCTACCGCGTCGAGGCGACCCGTGTCGAGCAGCGCACCGACTTCGACCGGCTGATCATCGACGTCGAGACCAAGCCGTCGATGGGTCCGCGTACCGCGCTGGCCTCCGCCGGTTCGACGCTGGTCGAGCTGTTCGGGCTGGCCCGGGAGCTGGACGAGACCGCCGAGGGCATCGACATCGGGCCGTCCCCGCAGGACGCCCAGCTGGCGGCGGACCTCGCACTGCCGATCGAGGAGCTGGACCTCACCGTCCGCTCCTACAACTGCCTCAAGCGCGAGGGCATCAACTCCGTTGGTGAGCTCATCGGGCGTACCGAGGCCGACCTCCTCGACATCCGCAACTTCGGGCAGAAGTCGATCGACGAGGTCAAGATGAAGCTCGCCGGGATGGGTCTCGGGCTGAAGGACTCGGCTCCGAACTTCGACCCGGCGCACGTCGTGGACACCTTCGGCGAGGCCGACTACGACACCGACGACTACCGCGAGACCGAGCAGCTCTAGTCCGCGCTGCCGCCACAACTGAGGAGCACCAAAAATGCCCACGCCCACCAAGGGCCCCCGCCTCGGCGGCAGCCCCTCGCACGAGCGGCTGATGCTCGCCAACCTGGCGACCGCGCTGTTCCAGCACGGCAAGATCCAGACCACCGAGACGAAGGCTCGGCGGCTGCGTCCGCTGGCCGAGCAGCTCATCACCAAGGCCAAGCGCGGTGACCTCGCCTCGCGGCGGCGGGTGCTGGGTGTCGTCAAGGACAAGGACGTGGTCTACGCCCTGTTCGACCAGATCGCGCCCCGGTACTCCAACCGCCCCGGCGGTTACACCCGGATCGTGAAGACCGGTCCGCGCAAGGGTGACAACGCGCCGATGGCCATCATCGAGCTGGTGGAGGAGCTTCAGGTCGCCGAGCCGAAGGCGAACAAGAAGACCGCCGCCCGCAAGGCCGCGCAGCAGGACAAGGTCGAGGCGCTCGCCCCAGCCGACGAGACCCCGAAGTCGGCCCCGGCCGACCAGGACTCCGAGGCGCCGGTGTCGGCGTCCGGTGACACCGACGCCGCCCGTGAGGACAGCGACGAGGCCACCGAGAACAAGGCCTGATCAAGGGCAACGTCGGGCCCGGCACCCCATCGGGGTGTCGGGCCCGACCCATGACAGGAGGTACGAGGTGGACGAGCGGATCCGGCTGCGGCTGGACGTCTCGTACGACGGCACGGGCTTCTCCGGCTGGGCCGCCCAGCCGACCCGGCGCACCGTCGCGGGGGTGCTGGTCGAGACCCTGGACCTCGTCCTCGGCGCCGGTACGGCCACCGGGCTGACGGTGGCCGGGCGGACCGACGCGGGAGTGCACGCCACCGGGCAGGTGTGCCACCTGGATCTGCCCGTCGACGTGTGGCGGGAGCACGAGGGACGGCTGCTGCGTCGGCTGGCCCGCCTGCTCCCCACCGACGTACGCGTACGGGCGATGACCGAGGTGCCGTCCGACTTCGACGCCCGGTTCTCGGCCACCTTCCGGCGCTACGAGTACCGGGTCACCGACGCGCCCTTCGGTGCGGAGCCGCTGCGGCGGCACGAGGTGCTGGCCTGGCCCAAGCCCCTGGACCTGGCGGCGCTGAACGCCGCGGCGAGCGGTCTGGTCGGTGAGCACGACTTCGCCGCGTACTGCCGGCGCAAGGAGAACGCGACCACGCTGCGCGAGGTGACCCGGCTGGACTGGCGTCGCGACCCGGACGCCATCCTGGTGGCCACCGTGCAGGCCGACGCGTTCTGCCAGGCGATGGTGCGCAGCCTGGTGGGGGCGATGCTGGTGGCGGGTGACGGCCGCCGCCCGGTCGAGTGGCCGGGCAGCCTGCTCACCAGTGAGGTTCGTTCCAGTGAGGTGACAGTGGCCCCGGCGCGCGGGTTGACCCTCGTCGCGGTCGGCTACCCGGCCGACCCGGCCGACTATGCCCGCCGCGCCGACCTCACCCGCCGGCTGCGGGTCCCGGTCGAGGGCTGACCGTCGACGACGTGCCGGTCAGTTGCCCGGCAGTTCGCCGTCGTCGGTGCTGCCACCCTGGGTTCCGCTGCTGCCGGTCGGCGCCGCCGTCGGCTGTCCGGCGCTGCCACCGTCGGCCCGCTGTTGCAACACCCCCCGGCTGAGGTGCAGCTCGATCATGTCGAACAGGATCTCGCCGACCTTGGCGTCTCCCGCCTTGATCGCCGCACCGTCCTTCTGGACCACCAGCGCGTATGCCAGGTAGTGGCCCCGGACCTGCCAGCCCACCCGCGCCGGGGCGCTGGCCAGCACGTCGGTGCCGTCGCCCTCGCCGGCGGTGAGGCCACGGAACCGGCCCTGCCGTTCGTCGAGCAGCGGCCGGATCCGGTCCCGGGCCCGTTCCGCGCTGACCTTGTCGGTGAGGTTGAACAGGCCGGTGGTGACCAGATGGTCCCCGTCGGGTGTCCGCAGCGTGGCCCGGACGATCTGGTTGCAGCCGAGTCGGACCAGCAGGTCGGCGACCTCGCCGGTGGCGGCGACGGCACAGCTGGCGCTGGACTGGGTCTTGAGGACCTGGTAGCTCGGCTGGCCGTCGTTGAGCTTCAACTCCTTGCCGGGAAAGAGTTCCTTGGCGGTGAGCGGGGCCTGGTCGGTGTCCCGGGAGTCCAGGGTGAGCCGTTGCGCCGCGGCGGACGTCGGGGCGGCGTTCGGCTGGAACGTCGGGGTGGCCTGCGGTTGCTGGTCGCGGTTGTCGAGCAGCGCGGCGGCGCCCAGGCCGCAGAGGGCGAGCAGCACCAGGACGGCTGCGCCGCCGATCAGCACCTGCCACAGTCGGCCGCCGCCGCGTCGGGCTGACGGCTCTATCGGCGACGCCGAGCTGTAGACGTGGCCACGGGGCGCGGCGGGCGGCGTCTCGGCACGAGTCGGCCGTGGCGGTGGCGGCGGTGGTGGCGACGACGACGGCAGCGAGAGCTGGTTCGCTCGCGGCAGCGACGGCGTGGGGAAGCGCGACGGAGAGGGCCCGGCGGGCGGGGGCGGACCGGCGCCGAGCACCGACAGGTCGGACCCGGGCTCCGGGTACTCCTCGAAAGCGTCCTCATCGGACTCGTACCGATACACCATGTCGCCCAGAGTAAGAGCCGTTGTCCCTTTTGGGGATAATATCCAGGAAATGTGTGCGTAGGCCGTGTCATGGCCGGCCCGGGCCGGTGCGAGAATTGCCGGCGTGACCGGCGACCACTACTTCACCGCGCAGCCTGCCAGCGACGCCCCGGCGCGCGAGATCGAGTTCTCCGTCGCCGACCGCGACTACCGGCTCGCCTCGGCCGGCGGGGTCTTCTCCGCCAGCCGGCTCGACCCGGGCACGGCGGTCCTGCTGCGCAAGGCCGAGCTGCCCGCCGCCGACACCAGCGGCGACCTGCTCGACCTGGGCTGCGGATTCGGGCCGATCAGCTGCGTTCTGGCCGACCTCGCGCCCGCGAGCACCGTCTGGGCCGTCGACGTCAACGCCCGCGCCCGCGAGCTGACCGCCGCCAACGCGGTCCGGATCGGCGCCGGCGACCGGGTCCGGGTCAGCGCGCCGGACGACGTGCCGGCCGACGTCTCGTTCGCCCAGATCTGGTCCAACCCTCCCATTCGGATTGGTAAGGACGGGCTGCACGACCTGCTGCTGCGGTGGCTGCCCCGCCTCGCGCCGGACGGCGTCGGCTGGCTGGTCGTCGCCCGGCACCTCGGCGGCGACTCGCTGCAACGCTGGCTCACCGAACAGGGCTGGCAGGTGGAGCGGCACGCCAGCCAGAAGGGCTTCCGGGTGCTGCGAGTCACCCGGTAATTGGATATACCCTCCGCCCCTCGCTGGGGCAGGATCCCCGCGTGGGATACGTGGACGTGGCAGGGGTCGGGCACATCCTGCCCGACGGTCGGGAACTCTTCGCCGACGTGTCGTTCCGGGTCGGGGAGGGCGCCAAGGTCGCCCTGGTCGGCCCGAACGGCGCGGGGAAGACGACGCTGCTGCGAATGGTCGCCGGTGACCTGCCGGTGCGGAGCGGCGTCGTCGCGCGCGCCGGTGGGCTGGGCGTCATGCGCCAGTTCATCGGCATGATCGGGGACGAGTCGACGCTCGCCGACCTCGCCCTGTCGCTGGCCCCGCCCGCGCTGCGCGACGCCGGCCGCCGGCTCGGCGAGACCGAGACGGCCATGCGGGCGGCCGAGGCCCACGGCAAGTTCAGCAACGCCGCGGGCAAGGCCCAGTTGGCGTACGCCGACGCGCTCGGCGCCTGGGGCGAGGCCGGCGGGTACGACGCCGAGGTGCTCTTCGACACCGTCGCGACAATCGTGCTCGGCCTGCCCTGGGACACCGTGCGGGACCGGCCGGTGCGCACCCTCTCCGGTGGCCAGCAGAAGCGCTTCGCGTTGGAGCTGCTGCTGCGCGGCCCGGACGAGGTGCTGCTGCTCGACGAGCCGGACAACTTCCTCGACGTGCCCGGCAAACGCTGGCTGGAGGCGCGACTGCGCGAGTCGACCAAGTCGGTGCTCTACGTGTCGCACGACCGCGAGCTGCTGGCCCAGAGCGCCGACCGGGTGGTCGCCGTCGAGGGTGGCAGCGCCTGGGTGCACCCGGGTGGCTTCGCCAGTTGGCACTCCGCCCGGGTGGCCCGGCACGCCCGCCTGGACGAGCTGCGTCGTCGCTGGGACGAGGAGCACCAGAAGCTGCGCGAGCTGATGCTGATGTACAAGCAGAAGGCCGCGTACAACGACGGGTTGGCCTCGCGCTACCAGGCCGCGCAGACCAGGCTGCGCAAGTTCGAGGAGGCCGGGCCGCCGCCCGTACCGCCGAAGGACCAGGACATCCGGATGCGGCTGAGCGGCGGGCGGACCGGCAAGCGCGCGGTCATCTGCGAGCAGCTTGAGCTCGACGGCCTGACCTTCCCCTTCGACCTGGAGATCTGGTACGGCGACCGGGTGGCGGTGCTCGGTGCCAACGGCAGCGGCAAGTCGCACTTCCTGCGGTTGCTGGCCCGGGGCGGCACCGACCCCGACCCGGCGAACGGGCCGGTCGACGGGGCGGGCGCGCTCGCCCCGGTGGCGCACGACGGCACGGCCCGCCTCGGTGCCCGGGTCCGACCCGGTCACTTCTCCCAGACCCACGACCGGCCGGAGCTGATGTCGAAGACGCTGGTCGAGATCCTCTGGAGGGGTGACGAGCATCGCACCGGGATGGACCGGCACGCCGCGATGGGGGTGCTCAGCCGCTACGAGTTGGCCGCGCAGGGCGACCAGCGCTTCGGCACGCTCTCCGGTGGGCAGCAGGCCCGGTTCCTGGTGCTGCTGCTGGAGCTGTCCGGGGCGACCCTGCTGCTGCTCGACGAACCCACCGACAACCTCGACCTGGCCAGCGCGGAGGCACTGGAGGCGGGTCTGACCGCGTTCGACGGAACGGTGATCGCGGTCACCCACGACCGCTGGTTCACCCGGTCCTTCGACCGGTTCGTGCTGTTCCGGGGTGACAACGAGGTGGTGGAGACTCCGGAGCCGGTCTGGGACTGGGCTGAGCGGTCCCCGGGCCCGCCGCGTCCGGCGGGCATAGGGTGGATCTCGTGACTGAGATGACCTATCGCCGGTTGGGCGACTCCGGGCTCGTGGTGTCCGTGGTCGGCATCGGCTGCAACAACTTTGGCCGGAAGCTCGACCTCGACGGCACGCGCGCGGTGGTGGACGCCGCCCTGGACGCCGGCATCAACCTCTTCGACACCGCCGACATCTACGGCGAACCGCAGGGCGGCTCCGAGGAACTGCTCGGGCAGGCGCTCAAGGGGCGCCGGGACGACGTGGTGGTGGCCACCAAGTTCGGCATGGACATGAACGGCCTCAACGGGCCGGACTTCGGTGCCCGGGGTTCGCGGCGCTACATCGCCCGTGCCGTGGAGGCGTCGCTGCGCCGGCTCGGCACCGACCACATCGACCTCTACCAGATGCACGAGCCCGACCCGGGCACCCCGATCGACGAGACCCTCGCCGCCCTGGACGACCTGGTCCGCGACGGCAAGGTGCGTTATCTGGGCAACTCCAACTTCGCCGGCTGGCAGATCGCCGACGCGGACTGGGTCGCGTCGTCCAACGGTCGGGCCCGCTTCATCAGTGCGCAGAACCACTACAGCCTGCTGGAGCGTTCGGTGGAGGCCGAGGTCATCCCGGCCTGCGAGCGGTTCGGCCTCGGCATGCTGCCGTTCTTCCCGCTCGCCAACGGCCTGCTCACCGGTAAGTACAAGCGCTCGGGTCAGCCGCCGGCCGGCAGCCGACTCTCCGGCGGTGGCCGGTACGCGGAGCGGCTCGCCGCAGCCGACTGGGACACCATCGAGGCGATCGAGGCGTACGCGGCCGAGCGGGGTCTGACCATGCTCCAGGTGGCGATCGGTGGGCTGGCAGCCCAGCCGGCGGTGACCTCGGTGATCGCCGGTGCCACCACGCCCGAGCAGGTGGTGGCCAACGCCGCTGCCGGCACCTGGGAACCCAGCGACGAGGATCTGACGGCGCTGCGCGCCATCCTCTGAGCGAGGCGGGCGCCCGCCGGCGCGTGATCCACTCGCGTTCCTTGAAGTCGGGGCGCCCTGCGGTCCGGGAAGCCCCGACTTCAAGGATGTCGAGTCGATCAGTTGTTCTGCGTACCGGTGCGGCGGCGGCCGAAGAGCATGGCCACCCCCATCGCCGCGGCGACGAGCACGAGGCCGGCCGCCGCGAACGGCCACCAGTCGGCACCCGCCCCGCGGTCTCCGTCAGTCGTTCTGGTCACCGCGACCGGTGCGGGCACCGGTGGTGACTGTGCTGCCCGGGCCTGCACCGTGGCGGTGGCCTCGCTCTTGAGCGGAGCGGGGGAGCTCACCGTCACCTTCCACGTGCCGGTGGAGAGCACCGGGCCGCTGCTGTAGAAGCCCTGCCCCTCGGGCTGTGGCTCCAGTTGCACCGGCCCGACCTTCTGCCCGTCCGGGCCGGTGGCGGTGAGGACCAACCGCACCACCCGGTCCAGCCGGCGGCCGTCGGCGTAGACGGCCTGGATGGTGACCCCCTCAGCCCCGTCACCGGCCACCGTCAGTTTGAGCTTGTCGGCCTGAGCGGCCGCCGGGGCAGCGGAGAACAGGGTCAGGGCCAGCCCGACGAGAACGGCGGCCAACACCTTGCGGATACCCGTCACGGACATCTCCTCACTACCTACGAGGGAGGCCCCTCCCCGACGTCGTGACGTCGGGGAGGGGCCTCGTCGGATCAGAGCTGGCGACCGGGTGCGAGCCGGGTGGCATCCTCACCCAGGCGTCCGGTGCCCTTGATCGGAGCGCCGTCGTTCGCCTTCACCCCGGCCTTGCTGGCCGCGCCGCCGAGCCGGACGATCATGGCGTCGGCGTCCCGGATCAGGACGTCCCGGATCTCCGCCTCGGCCACCAGTGTGGCGTCGGCGGCCAGCGTACGGAAGGCGGCCAACTGCTTGATCGCCTTGTTGTCGTTGCCGGCCGCCTCGGCCTGACGGGCCGCGTCCAGCTTCGCCGTCAACTGCTTGTGCGCCTTGGCCGAGAGTCGACCCGTCGCCTTGAACCGGTCCAGCAGGCCCTGCATGTCCCGGAACGAGGTGGTGACGAAGAACCGGACCGCAGAGGTGGTCTGGTTGCCCGCCTTGTCGGTCGCGGTCACGGTCAGCTCGTGCAGGCCGAGCGGCAGCTCGTACATGGCCTGCAGAGTGCCGCTGGCGTACGCCCTGCCGTCCAGCTGGCCGACCACGGACGCGATGCCCGAGGTCGGGTCGACGGCCTGCCAGGACACCCGAACGTCCTGGCTGTCACCGTAGAGCTGGCCGTCGGCGATCCCGGACACCAGCAGCGTCGGCTTCGTGCCGTCGATGCGCAGCACCGCCGACTTGAGCGTCTCGGCGTTGCCCGCCTTGTCGGTCGAGCGGAACAGCAGCTCGTGCTGGCCGTCACCGGTCACCTCGACCGGCGTCGTGTACGGCGTCCAGGTGCCACCGTCCAGGGACCACTCCACCGTCTTGACGCCGGAACCGGCGTCGGTCGAGGCCAGCACGACCGGGATCGTCCCGTTGTGCCAGCCGGCGTCGTTCGCCGGAGCGAACGTCGCCGTGGTGACCGGCGCTGTGGTGTCGATCTTGACCGTGACGGTCTTCGTCGACTCCACGTTGCCCGCCTGGTCGGTCGAGCGGAACCGCACCTCGTGCTCGCCGTCCCCGCTGACCGCCACCGGAGCGGTGTAGGCCGTCCAGGTGGTGGCACCGTCCAACTGGTACTCGGTGCTGGCGAGCCCGCTACCGCCGGCCTCGTCGGTGGCGGCGAGGGTCACCGTCACCGGCCCCGTGTGCCACCCCTCGGTCGGGGTGCCGGACACCGTCGCCGTGGTGACCGGCGCGGTCTCGTCGGCGACCTTCGTGCTC
Source organism: Micromonospora sp. MGP-C2 (assembly GCF_057766525.1). Taxonomy (NCBI): domain Bacteria; kingdom Bacillati; phylum Actinomycetota; class Actinomycetes; order Micromonosporales; family Micromonosporaceae; genus Micromonospora; species Micromonospora sp. MGP-C2. Next base: position 3,476,452 of record NZ_JBYMEN010000002.1, on the reverse strand, counting down.
AACCGGAAGTAGTCGAACGCGGCGGTCTTCGAGGCGGTCTGGTTGGCGCCGAGGGTGAACAACCCGACCTTCGGGGTGGCACCCACCGCGCTGTTCGTCAGCGCCTCCAACGCGGTCCAGGTCGTCCCGTCGGCCGAGTACGACGCGGTGAACGTGTCACCGGTGCGGGCCAGCCGCAGGTGCCACACCGCCGAGGTGAGGCTGGCCGCCTCCGGCTGCGGGTTCTGCACCGTCCCGGCGATCTCGCTGCGGAACTCGATCCGCCGCGTCACCGCCTGGCCGGCCTGGTTGTCCGCGATGAAGTCCAACTTCAGGTAGTTGTCGTCGTCGGCCTGCACGAGCAGACCGGCCTGCTGGTACTGCTCGTTCAGCAGACTGCCGTCGACCTTCGTCTCCAGGGTCCAGTCGCCGGACGGCGCGGTCTGGAGGATGAAGTTCTTCGGCCCGGTGTTGTCGGTGCCGTAGATGTCACCGTTGGGCACGTCGATCCGCAGCGCGCCATCGGTGACCCGGTAACCGTTCGGGTCCTCCCGCGTGATGGCGTCCCAGCGGCACTTGTCCAACGTGGAACCGGTGAACTCGTCCGACGGGTCGACCGGGCCGGCCGGGGCGTCCGGCGTGACCTGGAACGAGTCGAACGCGGCGTCGACCACGGGCGCCTCGGTGCCTCCGTTGAGCGCGAAGACCCCGATCCGCGGGTTGGTGATGCCGGCGAGCGCTGCCGACTGGCCGACCGGGGTGAAGGTCTGCCCGTCGCCCGAGGCGGCGGCGGTCAGGTTCGTCCCGTCGCTGGTGATCCGCAGGTACACGGTGTCACCCGCCGGTGCGGCGGCACTGTCGGCGGCCTCGTTGCGAGGCGTACCGGCCGTCTCCCGGATGAACTCCACCCGCCGGCTGCCGTTGTACAGCAGGTCCAGCTTGGCGTAGTTGTCGTCGTCGCCGTACACCAGCACGCCAGCCTGCTGGTAGTTCGCCGTCACCGGCAGCGTGACCTTGGTGGTCATCTCCCAGGCGCCGGTCGGAGCTGCCTGGAGCACCAGGTTGGTGGCGTCGTTGCGAGCGCCGTAGAGGTCGCCCACCCCGGTGGGCAGCCGCAGCGCGCCACCCGACACCGAGTAGAGCTGGTTCTCCCGGACCACGCTGGTCCAGCGCTCCTTGTCGAGGCTGTTGCCGTTGAAGTCGTCCGAACGCGCCCCGAAGCAGGACGTGTCCGGAGCGTCGACCCGCACCGGCACCGTGGCGTACGACTTGGCGCCCTTGCTGTCGGTCACCGTGAGGGTGGCCGTGAAGGTGCCCGCGTTGGTGTAGGTGTGGCTGGCGTCCACTGTGGTCGCCGAGCCTCCGTCACCGAAGTCCCAGGCGTACGTCAGCGGGGTGTCGCCCTCGGCGTCGGTGGCCGTGCCGTCGAACTCGACGGTGACCGGCACGGTGCCGGTGGACGGGGTCGCGGTGGCGGTGACCACCGGCGGCGCGTTCTCGGTGACGCCGCGGCCGACGAAGTCCATCCAGTTGACGTTGAACAGCGAACCCGTCCCGCCGTTCGGGTCGCGGGCCACGAAGTACAGCGAGCCGCTCGCGGCACCGGTCACCGGCGCGCTCACGTCCGTGTACGTCTGCCACGCGCCGGTCGTCGGAACGGTGGCCGTGGCCACGACCGGTCCGTCGACGGCGCCCGCGTGGACCTCGATCCGACCGCCGGCGGCGGCCGAGGCGGCCCGGAACCGGATCTCGGTGATGTTCGTCAGGTCCGCCGGGACGACCGACCACCAGTCGCCGTCCTCGATGAACGCGATGCTCTGGCCCCCACCGGCGGTGTCGGCGCCGGCCTCTCGTTGCACGCCGGCGTCTCCGCCGCCGGTGCCGCCCGGCACCCGTCCGGTGGCCGTGAAGTACTCGGCCTGCTTCTGCTTGGGCTGCAGGATCTCGATGTCCCGGCCGGTGAGCGCGCCCGCGCCGCCGGCACCACCTTCGTCGGTGTAGGTGGCCTCGAAGACAGCGAAGACGTTCGCCTCGGCGCCGTGCCCGGAGGCGAGCGACGTCTGGACCGTGCCGGTGCACCCGGTGTGCTGCTCCAGCGGGTGGGCGTGCTCGTCGTGACCGAGCAGCACCTGGAGGTTCACCCGGTCACAGTCGATCTGCCCGTCCTCGGGGTCGGTCACCTTGACCGTGTAGCGGACCTGGTCACCCCAGTTGAAGAAGCCACCGTCCGGCGGGAACTCGATGCTCACCGTCGGTGCGGTGTTGCCCACGGTGACCGGCACGTTGGCCACCGCGGTACGGCCCTTCGGGTTGGTCACGGTGAGCTGGGCGGTGTAGTTGCCGGCCGTCGCGTACGTGTGCGTCGGGTTGGCCTCGGTCGAGGTCTGCCCGTCGCCGAAGGTCCACGAGTAGGTGAGCGCGCCGCCGTCCGGGTCCCGGGAGCCGGCGCTGGAGAAGGTGACAGTCAGCGGCGCCGGGCCCGAGGTCGGGTTGGCGGACGCCGCGGCGATCGGTGCGCGGTCACCGGCGGTGTAGTCGATCCGGTAGATGCCGGAGTCGTCGTTGTTGCCGCCGAACCCGGTGCCCCACTCGATCAGATAGAGCGCGCCGTCCGGACCGAACTCGAAGTCCATCGGCCGGACCATCTTCATGCCGGTGAGCAGCTGATTGATGTCCACCAACGACTTGCCGTCGGGAGTCACCTGCATGGTGTACATCTTGTTCTGGTTCCACTCGCCGAGCAGCGCCTTGCCGTCGTAGTAGGCCGGCCACTTGCGGTTGGAGTTGAGGTCGGCGTCGTAGCGGTAGGCCGGGCCGCCCATCGGGGCGCCACCGCCACCGATCTCCGGGTAGCGCGCGTCACCGGCGTAGCCGTAGTCGACGGTGGCCGGGACGACCGGCGGGAGGTTGGTCAGGCCCGTGTTGTTGGGCGAGTTGTTCACCGGTGCGGCGCAGTCGAACTTCGGGCCGCTCGGGCCGGACGGGAACGTGTAGTCGTTGTACGCCTCGTTCGTCCCGGTGCAGTACGGCCAGCCGTAGTTGCCGGGGGTCACGACGTTCCACTCGACCAGGCCCCGGGGGCCCCGGTCCGGGTTGTTCGCGTTGGCGTCCGGCCCGTAGTCCCCGACGTAGAGGGTGTCGGTCTTCGGGTCGGTGCCGATCCGGAACGGGTTGCGGAAGCCCATCGCGTAGATCTCGGGGCGGGTCTTCTCGGTGCCCGGCGCGAAGAGGTTGCCCGTCGGGACGGTGTACGTGCCGTCGTCCTCCGGGTGGATCCGGATCACCTTGCCGCGCAGGTCGTTGGTGTTGGCCGAGGTGCGCTGCGAGTCGTAGTCCTGGCGGCCCGGCCGCTCGTCGAGCGGCGAGTACGCGCTCGACTCGAACGGGTTGGTGTTGTCACCGGTGGCCAGGTAGAGGTTGCCGGCGCTGTCGAAGGCCATGCTGCCGCCAGCGTGGCAGCAGGTGTTGCGCTGGGTGTCGACCCGCAGCACCTGCTTCTCGCTGGCCGGGTCGATGGTGTCGCCGGTGACTGTGAAGCGGGACAGCAGGTTGCGGGTGACCCCGTCGTTCGGGGCGTAGTAGAGATACACCCACTTGTTGGTGGCGAAGTCCGGGTCGAGCCGGATGCCGATCAGGCCGTCCTCGTTGCCGGTGAAGACGTCCAGGTCGACGGCGGTGACGGTGCTGCCGGTGTCCGGCTTGACGATCTGCACGCGACCGTCGCGCTCGATGTAGAAGACGCGCCCGTCCGGGGCAATGTCCAGCTCCATCGGGTTGCTGGTGTTGCTGTCCAGCGCGACCTTCTCGAAGTTCGAGGTCTTCGAGGCGCCGCAGTCGGCGTTCTCGACACCGGCCGCGGTCCGGATGCCGCCGAGCAGGTGGGACAGGAACTCGGGCTCGGCGTACGACTCCCGGGTGTGGCCAGCCCCGGTGTACCAGGATCGGCCGCCGTCGAAGTCCTGACACCAGGCGATCGGGTGGTCGGCGCCCATGGCACCGGCGCCCGCCGTGTAGCTCTTCTCGTCCAGGCTGGCGAGCACGTGCACGTCCGGCCGGGGATTGGTCTGGTAGTTGTACCACTCGTCGAACCGGGACCATCGGTCCGGCAGCCCGGCAGTCGACGGGTGGGCGTGGTCCTCCACCTTGACCGTGGCCTGCTGGTTCTGCGGGTGGTTGGCGAAGTACGCGCCGACCAGGTCGCCGTACCAGGCCCAGCTGTACTCGGTGTCCGACGCGGCGTGGATGCCGACGTAGCCGCCGCCCGCCTTGACGTAGCGCTCGAACGCCGCCTGCTGCTCGGCGTCGAGCACGTCACCGGTGGTGGAGAGCCAGATCACCGCCTTGTACTTCGCGAGGTTGGCGTCGTTGAATGCGGCGCCGTCCTCGGAGTTGTCCACTGTGAATCCGTTGGCCACACCGAGCTGTTGGATGGCGGCGATGCCGGTGGGGATGGAGTCGTGCCGGAAGCCGGCGGTCTTGGAGAAGACGAGGACGGAGAAGGGATCGGCCGCGGCCTTTGGCGCCTTCGGCACCACCTGGCTGACCGGGGCTGCGGCTTTCGCATCCCGTGGGGGGACCTGGGCGGCCGCCTGGGCGGGCGTGCCGAACAGGGTGGTCGAGGCCATGGCCAGGGAGATCAGGGTTGCGGTGATGGGTACGCGGGCACGACGAGAACGGGACACGCCGCCTCCTATGTCGTAGTGACAGGGATCGCGGGAGCCGGCTCGCCGAAGACCCTCCCAGATGGAGCCGGTGGTGACACCGCGTCACGGTGCCCCCGCCAACATTTTGTCGAATCGCTGAACAAATTAATTCGGCTGGCTCAATGTCCGGCAAGATGCCGGCAGGTAACGGTTCTGCAACGGGGGGCGACATTCCGAATAGGACCGGGATGAAGCGCCCAACCTAATCCGCCATTCCGGCCCGTCGACACCCGCCTTGGCAGACCGGCGGATCTGTCGTACGGTGACACGCAAGTAACCCACGGGAGTCCGGTGTACCGGGCTGAGAGGGGGGCTGACAGCCCCCGACCGTCGAACCTGATCCGGATAATGCCGGCGCAGGGAGGAGCGTTGCCGTGCCGTCCCTGGGGCGACTGCATCTGATCACCGACACCCGACCCGGGCGAGACCCGCTCACCGTGGTCCGGGCCGCCCTCGCGGTGGCCCGAGCCGACCTGGTGGTGCAGGTCCGGGTCGAGGATTCCGCCACCGACCGCGAGGCGTACGAGCTGGCCCAGCGGGTGCTGGCGCTCTGCGTGCCGTACGGGGCGACCTGCCTGGTCAACGACCGGCTGCACGTGGCGCTGGCGGTCGGTGCCGCCGGTGGGCACGTCGGGGCAGACGACCTGCCGGTCGCCGCCGCCCGTCGGGTGCTCGGCCCGGCCGGCGTGCTGGGCGCCACCGCCCGCGCGCCGGGAACAGCGACCGCGGCGGTCGCGGCGGGAGCCAGCTACCTGGGCGTCGGGCCGTGCCACGCCACCAGCACCAAGTCCGGCCTGCCTGACCCCATCGGGCCCGTGGGCGTACGTGCCGTCGTCGACGCCGTCGACGTGCCGGTCATCGCGATCGGCGGCGTGACCGCCGAGCGGGTGCCGGAACTGCGGGCCGCCGGGGCGTACGGGGTGGCGGTCGTCGGGGCGGTCTCGGCTGCCGCCGACCCGGCGCGGGCGACCGCCGAGCTGATCGAGGCCCTGGCGTGCTGACCGGCCGGTCGGAGTCAGCGCGATCGAGTGACCGGGCCCGGCCGGACGTCGCGGTGGTGGGGGCGGGGCCGATCGGGCTGGCGATCGCCTGGCGCTGCGCCGCCCGGGGGCTGCGCGTGGTGGTGCACGATCCGGAGCCCGGCTCGGGGGCGTCGGCGGTGGCCGCAGGCATGCTCTCGCCGGTCGCCGAGGCGTACTTCGGTGAGCGGCAGCTGACCGGGCTGCTGCTGGCGTCCGCCGCCCGCTGGCCGGCGTTCGCCGCCGAGCTGACCGCGGCGAGCGGCACCGGGATCGGCTACCGGACCGAGGGCACTCTGATGGTCGGGCTGACCGGCGACGACCTGGCCGAGGCGCGCCGGCTCTGGGCGTACCAGCAGGGGTTGGGCCTGCCGGTGACGCCGCTGCGCCCCAGCGAGCTGCGCGACCGCGAGCCGGCGCTCGCACCACGGCTGCGCGGCGGCGCGCTCGCGCCCACCGACCACCAGGTCGACCCCCGGCGGCTGGTGCCGGCGCTGCGCACGGCCGCCCAGCGGGCCGGCGCGGTGCTGGTGCCGCAGGCGGTCGCGCACCTGTCCGATGTGGATGCTGCGGTCACGGTTGTCGCCGCCGGCTGTGGGGCCGCCGCCCTCACTGGCCTGCCCGTCCGGCCGGTGAAGGGCCAGATCCTCCGGCTTCGCGCGCCCGACGGCGTCGCGCCGGGCTTCCGGCACGTGATCCGGGGGTACGCCGACGGCGAACCCGTCTACCTGGTGCCCCGCGCCGACGGCGAGGTCGTGCTCGGCGCGACGGTCGAGGAACGGGCGGACACCACTGTCACCGCCGGTGCCGTGCAGCGCCTGCTCCGCGCCGGAGTCGACCTGCTGCCCGAGCTGGCCGAGTACGACCTGGTCGAGGCGGTCGCCGGGCTGCGCCCGGGCACGCCGGACAACGCGCCGATCCTCGGGCCGCTGCCCGACCGGCCGGACGTGCTGGCCGCCACCGGGCACCACCGGCACGGCATCGTGCTCACCCCGATCACCGCCGACCTGATCACCGAGCTGGTGCTCGACGGCGTGCCCGACCCGCTGCTCGCGCCCTTCGGACCCGGACGGTTCGTCGGTGCCGGATCGGCCGCTCGCACACCGGCCGCGGCGGGTGGACCTGAACCGACGACGGAGGGGGACCGGTGGAGTTGACGGTGAACGGGGCCGGACGCAGCGTCCCCGGCGGCGCGTCGGTGGCCGACCTGGTGCGCGACGTCGTGCCCGAACAGCGGGGGGTGGCGGTCGCGGTCAACGGCGAGGTGGTGCCCCGGGCCGGCTGGCCGGCCACTGTGCTGCGTGACGGCGACCGGGTCGAGGTCCTCACCGCGGCGCAGGGCGGGTGAGCGGCGTGACGTTCGAGCTGGGTGGGGAGACGTTCACCTCGCGGTTGATCCTCGGCACCGGCGGCGCCGCGAACCTGCACGTGCTGGAACAGGCGATCCGGGCGTCCGGCACCGAGCTGGTCACGCTGGCGCTGCGCCGGGTGGGCACCGCGCCGGGCTCCACCGGTGGGCTGCTGGAGCTGCTGGACCGGTGCGGGGTGCGGCTGCTGCCGAACACCGCCGGCTGCCACACCGCGACCGAGGCGGTGAAGGTGGCCCGGCTGGCCCGGGACGCGTTCGACACCGACTGGGTCAAGCTGGAGGTGATCGGCGACGAGCGGACGCTGCTGCCCGACGGGGTGGAACTGCTCCGCGCCGCCGAGGAGTTGGTGGCCGACGGCTTCACCGTCCTGCCGTACACCAGCGACGATCCGGTGCTCGCCCGCCGGCTCGCCGACGTGGGCTGTGCCGCGGTGATGCCGGCCGGTTCCCCGATCGGCTCCGGGCTCGGCATCGGCAACCCCCACCACATCCGGCTCATCCGGCAGGGGGTGGACGTGCCGGTGATCCTCGACGCGGGCATCGGCACCGCCTCTGACGCGGCCCTGGCCATGGAGCTGGGCTGCGATGCGGTGCTGCTGGCCAGCGCCGTGACCCGGGCCGAGGACCCGGTGGCGATGGCGACCGCGATGCGGTACGCGGTCGAGGCGGGCCGGCTGGCGGCAGGCGCCGGCCGGATCGCCCGACGCTTCCACGCGCTGCCGTCCACACCCGACGAGGGAAGACCCGACCTGTGACCGCGCCGTCCGGTGTTGTCCTGCTGACCGACCGGCTCGTCGCGCGGAGCGGGCTCGACCGGGTCGTGGCGGGAGCCGTGGCCGGGGGAGTGCGCTGGGTGGTGCTGCGGGAGAAGGACCTGCCCCGCGCCGAGCGCGCGGCTCTCGCCGTCGAGCTGCGGGCGATCGTCGCCGACGTCGGCGGAACTCTCGTCGTGGCCGGCCCCGACCCGCTCGGCGGCGACGCCGTGCACCTGCCCGCCGCCGGCCCGTACCCGCCGCCGACCCACAGCCTGGTCGGCCGCTCCTGCCACAACGAAGCCGAGCTGAACCGCCTGACCACCGAGCACTACGCGACCGTCTCCCCGGTCTGGCCCACAAAGACAAAACCGGGCTACGGCCCACCCCTGGGACCGGCCGGCCTGCGAAAGCTGATCAGGACCAGCAACGTGCCGGTCCTGGCGCTGGGCGGAGTGGAAACCCCAGAACAGGTAACCGCCTGCGTCAAGGCGGGAGCCGTCGGGGTGGCGGTGCTCGGCGCGATTATGCGGGCCCCAGATCCCACCGAGACAGCGGCGAGTCTGACCAGCGCCTATGTCGAGGCGGTCACCCCTGTGCTGACCCAAACCCGGCGCGGGGTCACCCAGGTCTCCACGTCAGGGCTGCGGCCGACCGTGCCCACGCAGGGATCAAGCCTGACCGCCCGGAGTGGGCACGGTCGGCCGCAGCCCCAAACCGCAACCAAAGGCCAGGGAAAATGACCCCGCACACCATCCTCACCATCGCAGGCTCAGACTCCGGCGGCGGCGCGGGCATCCAGGCCGACCTGAAGGTCTTCGCCGCGCTGGGCGCGTACGGCACCAGCGTCATCACGGCGGTCACCGCGCAGAACACCCGAGGTGTCGACGCCGTCCTGCCGTTGCCTCCGCGCACGGTCACCGAGCAGTTGGACAGCGTGCTCGCCGACTTCACCGTCTCGGCGGTCAAGACGGGAATGCTCGGCACCCCGGCGGTCGCCGACGTGGTGGCCGAGGCCGCACGTGCCGGCCGGCTGCCCCAGCTCGTCGTCGACCCGGTGCTTGTCGCCACGAGCGGCCACCGGCTCGGCGTGGTGGGCGCGGTCGAGCGGCTGCTCCCGTACGCCACTGTGGCGACGCCGAACTGCGCGGAGGCCGCGGCCATCACCGGACGCCCGGTGGACGACGTGGCCGGGATGGTCGTGGCCGCCGAGGCGCTCGCGGCCGGCGGCCCCGACCACGTCGTGGTCACCGGGGGTGATCTGGACGGCGGCGAGGCGGTCGACGTGCTGCACGGCGGCGGTGTCACCACGCTGCTGCGCGCCCCCCGGGTGACGACCCGGCACACCCACGGGACCGGGTGTTCGTTCTCGGCGGCGATCGCCGTGCGGCTCGCGCTGGGTGATCCGGTGCCGGCGGCGGTGGGTGCTGCCAAGGAGTACGTGCTCCGGGCGCTGACCGGCGCGCGGGGTTGGGAGCTGGGGGCGGGGCGCGGACCGCTGAACCACTTCGGCTGGTCCGCTTGATCACCAGGGAGGCTGTCATGCACGCACGAGGCAAGGTGTACGTCGAGGGTTCGCGACCGGACGTCCGGGTGCCGTTCGCGGAGGTGGGGCTGACCGGGGATCTTCCGCCGGTGCGGCTCTACGACACGTCCGGCCCCGGGTCGGACCCGGAGGTCGGGTTGCCGCCGCTGCGGGGACCGTGGATCGCCGAGCGTGGTGACGTGGCGCCGGTACGGGGTGCGGGCACGCCACTCGCCGGGGTGGACGGTCGCCGGCCCACGCAACTCGCGTACGCGCGGGCGGGTGTGGTGACGCCGGAGATGGAGTTCGTGGCGATCCGGGAGAACGTCGACCCGGAACTCGTACGGGCCGAGATCGCCGCCGGCCGGGCGGTGCTGCCGCTCAACGTGAACCATCCGGAGTGTGAGCCGGCGATCATCGGTAAGGCGTTCCTGGTCAAGGTGAACGCCAACATCGGCACCTCGGCGGTCAGCTCCTCGGTCGCCGAGGAGGTGGAGAAGCTCACCTGGGCCACCCGTTGGGGTGCGGACACCGTGATGGATCTGTCCACCGGGAAGCGGATCCACGAGACCCGCGAGGCGATCGTGCGGAACTCCCCGGTGCCGATCGGGACGGTGCCGATCTACCAGGCGTTGGAGAAGGTCGGCGGTGACCCGGTGAAGCTGAGCTGGGAGGTGTTTCGGGACACCGTGGTCGAGCAGGCCGAGCAGGGCGTGGACTACATGACGGTGCACGCCGGGGTGCTGCTGCCGTACGTGCCGCTGGCCGTGGACCGGGTCACCGGGATCGTCTCCCGGGGCGGTTCGATCATGGCGGCCTGGTGCCTGGCGCACCACGAGGAGAACTTCCTCTACACCAACTTCGCGGAGCTGTGCGCGCTGCTCGCCAAGTACGACGTGACGTTCTCCCTCGGCGACGGGCTGCGCCCCGGCTCGATCGCGGACGCCAACGACGAGGCGCAGTTCGCCGAGCTGCGCACCCTCGGCGAGCTGACGACTGTCGCCTGGGAGTACGACGTCCAGGTGATGATCGAGGGCCCTGGCCACGTGCCGATGCACAAGATCAAGGAGAACGTGGACCTCCAGCAGGAGTGGTGCCACGAGGCGCCCTTCTACACGCTCGGTCCGCTGACCACCGACATCGCGCCGGCGTACGACCACATCACCTCGGCGATCGGCGCCGCGATGATCGGCATGTTCGGCACCGCGATGCTCTGCTACGTGACTCCGAAGGAGCACCTCGGCCTGCCGGACCGGGACGACGTGAAGGCGGGCGTGATCGCGTACAAGATCGCCGCGCACGCGGCCGACCTGGCCAAGGGCCACCCTGGCGCGCAGGAGTGGGACGACGCGCTGTCGAAGGCACGCTTCGAGTTCCGCTGGGAAGACCAGTTCAATCTCTCGCTGGACCCGGAGACCGCTCGGTCGTACCACGACGCGACCCTGCCCGCGGAGCCCGCGAAGACGGCGCACTTCTGCTCGATGTGCGGCCCGAAGTTCTGCTCCATGAAGATCACCCAGGAGCTGAAGGAGTACGCGGCCCGCGGCATGAAGGACAAGTCGGAGGAGTTCGTCTCCGGCGGCAGCCGGGTGTATCTGCCGCTGGCCTGAACCGGCGCGGTGCGCACTCTCGGGTGATCGGGTCGGGGTGATCAAGCAGGTAGCAGGTCGATCGGCGTTCCGCCGTGCCCGCGGGTGGGGTCACTCGCGGTGGTGCCGACCGGTGGAGCGCAGCGACCGGCGACCGTTGTCCTGCTCCGGCTCGTTGTCCGACACCGGCTTGCTCAGCCCGGCGACCCAGTCGACGAACTCCTCGTCCTTTGCAGGCAGCGGCTCCACGTTGTTTGCCGCCTCCTGGCTCTCCTCGTCGGCGCGGGACCGGTTGCGGCGGAAGAGGCCACCGAGCCGTCCTCGGCGGGAAGGCTGCTCGGCAACCTTGCCCGCCTTCGACGCGGCCGGTGTGGCGTCGGTGCTCGCCGACTCGTCGGTGCCGGCGTCGGAGGGCGTGCCGGCCGCGCCCGGCATGACCGGTGCGTCCGGCTGACCCGGGCTTCCAACGCGGGCGGCTGTCTCGCCGGTCGCGGCCGGGCTGGTCGGCGTCGTCCGATCCGCCGAACTGTCCGCTGCCTCCGCCTGTCCGGCGCGCCGGGTGGTGTCGAAGGCGTTCCAGGAGCTGGCCCGGCTCAGGTCCGGCAACGGCGCCCGGTGTCGGGGCCTCGGCGTCGGCCCGGTCGCCTTGTCCGACCCGGTCGGCGTCTCCGATGTCGCTGGCCCCGGTGCGGAGGTCTGCGGCGGCACCGTCCAGGCCGCGCTGACCGGCCAGGCCGAAGGTGCTGGCGTCCATCGGTCGGCGTCCGGGTCACCGGCGGCAGCGCTCCCGAACAACCCGGTGCTGGGACCGTCCTCGGTGGCGGCCGGCTCGTCGTCGGCTTCGCTCGCCCGCTCGGTTGCGGATGCGCTGGCCGGGTCGGCGGTGTTGGCCTTCGGGCTGGTTGCGGTGGTCGGGGTGCGCGGCGGGTTGGCGGCGTCGGCCTTCGAGCTGGTTGCGGCGGCCTCGCTGCGCGGCAGGTCGGCTGCCCCCGCCACTGCGCTACTCGCGGCGGCCGGGGCGCGGGGAGGCTTGGTCGCTCCCGCCTTCGGGTCGGCTACTTCCGCCTTCGGACGGGGTGCTTCCGCCTTCGGGCGGGGTGCTTCCGCCTTCGGGCGGGGTGCTTCCGCCTTCGGCACGGGCGCCTCGGCCGGGACGCGGGACGACTGGGCTGCTTCCGCCGTCGGGTCGGCTGCTTCCGTTCCGGCGGTGGCGGCCCGGGTGCGGGGCGGCTTGACCGCCTCGGCCTTGGCACCGGCCGGTGTCGCCGTCGAACCGCTTGCGGCGGTCGGGGCGGCTGTCGTCGAACCGGTTACGGCGATCGGGCCGGCTGCCGTCGCGCCGCTCGTGGTGGTCGGGGCGGTTTCGGTGGTCGGATCGGCGTCGGTGCCCGGGCTCTGCTTGCTCGGAACGGGAGCGGCGGTGACCGCGCCAGAACCGGTGCTGTCGGCGGACCTGCCCGCCCTGGTGACCTTCCTGGTGCGGCCGGTGGCCGCCTCGTCGGCGGTATCCGACTCGGATGGCGCGGCGTCATCGACAGGGTCAGAGATCGCGGCACCCGGGCTGACCTTCGGCTTACGGACCCGGCGTGGCTTGCTCGGCACCGCCGCATCACCCATACCGGCGTCGGCCGCGCCTCTGCTGGTCGTGTCCGTGCTGGTCGTGCCCGGGCTGGCCGCGCTTGCGCTGGCCGCTTCGGTGGCGGTCGTGCCGGCGCTGGTCGTGCCGGTGCTGGTCGTTCCCGCACCAGGCGCGCCCGTGGCGGTCGTGAGCGTGTTTGTTGCGCTGTCGGTCGGGGCGCTGGCAGGGCCGACTGTCGGGGTGGCGGCATCGGCGCGGTCGGACTTGGCGCTGGCCGGGGTGGCGTCGGTGGGGCTGGTGACGCTGGTCGCGGCTGAGCGCTCGCTCTCGACCGGGGAGGTGACATCGTCCGGGATCGACCGGCGCGTCTGCGCTCCGGCGGTGAACTCGCCGGTCGGATCGGTCAGCCAGGCTGCGGGTTTCGCCGCAACGGCGGGGGTCGGGCCATCCTGGCCGCCCGTGGTGGACGCCGGCCAGTCCCAGTGGGCCGGGGCGGTGCGTACGCCATCGGAGCCGGCCGCGGCCCTCGGGCCTGCGACGACACCGCCGGCGGGCTTGGTGTCGGCGGGCGGCTCCGCGTCGGTGCGTTCGGTGGTGTCCGGGTCGTTCGTCGAGTTCGCCGACGCGGTGCCCGGGAGGGCCGGGCCGGGGGGCAGTGGGCGCAGGATGTCGGACGGCTCGATCGCCTGCGAATCCGCGCTGCGAGCGCCAGTCGGCCAGCGCAGCAGCGCTGCGGCCGCCGCGCCGAGCGCACCGGCGAGGATCGCGATCAACGAGCCGTAATAGGGAGTGGCCTGGTAGCGGTCCACGGCGTCACCCGGCCCGGCGGTCAGGTACGCGAATGCCACCAGCACCGGACCGGCGACCCCGGTGGCCCCGCTGATCAGGGGTGCCTGGCCCCGCCAGCGAGCCAGCCCGGCGGTCGCCACGCCGGCCAGCAGCGCCACGATGGGCAGCAGGAGCAGCGACAGCCGTTGCGCGGCGTCGTCGGCCAGCCAGCTCGGCTCCAGGACGCCGAGCCGCACGGTCGGCAGCGGGCCGGTCGTGCCGAGCGACGGCAGGACCGAGATCAGCGCCAGCAGCCAGACCGCGCCGGCCACCGCGGCCATGTTCCAGCCCAGCTCGGGCCGGAGCAGAACGGCGATCGCCGCGCCCGCCCCGATGACCGCACCGAGTACGGCGCAGATGCCCACCGCCCACACCGGGTCGACGGAGATCAACTCGGCGGCGCGGGCGGGCTGCATGCAGAGGGGAGCGATGACGGTGGCACCGAGCGCCGCCGCGCCACCGATCGCCAGCTGGCGGCCGGTGCTGACCGCCGGTGCGTCGCGGCGAGCGAGGCGTCCGGTCAGGACGGCGCCGACGACGGCGGCGTTCGCGGCGAACCAGCCCACCCAGACGAGCTGGGTCGGCCACTGGTTGACGGTCGTACCGGTGAAGGCGCCGGTCAGCCGGACGATGCCGAAACCGTACGCGACGCCGAGCTGGCCGGCTCCGGCCAGCACGCTCACCCCGAGCGCCGTGAGCAGCAGTCTGCCCCAGGTCCGAAAGGCCATGTCGGGCACGTTACGCACCCGGTACACCGAATCGCCACCGGCACGCCGCGCGACGCGCAGGCCCGCGCTCGGCGGGTCTACTTGAGTTCGACCAGCCGAGCCAGGTAAGTCGTGTCTCCGACATTGGTGAGCATATGTACCGCGCCCGGATCCCGGTAGACCACGCCGCCGGTGGGCTCGTCGGCGTCGATCCGGGTGCCGTCGATGGTCTGCACGACGTTCTTCGCGCCCTCGATCGCCACCACCAGGTAGGGGTGGTCATGCCGGTGCAGCGGCTGCCGCTCGCCTGGTTCCAGGCGGATGTGCCAGACCCGGACCCGGTCGTTCTCGTACACGATCTCCTGGCCCACCGGCCCGAGTTCGGTCCCGTCGATCACGTCGGTCATCGTTCTCCGTCCAGTTGGGGGAGCACCTCGGCGGCGATCAGTTCGAGGTGGTCGAGGTCATTGAAGTCGATCAGACGCAGGTGGACCCGGGTGGCGCCGGCTGCGGCGAACTCGCCGATCCGCTGCGCGAGCTGCGCGGGTGAGCCGACCACCGGGTCCTCCGGCGGCAGCGCGCTCTTCTCGTGCAGGGGTGCGGCCCGCCGCTGGGCTTCGGCGTCGGTCCGGCCGATGGCCACGACGATCCCGGCGGAGAGCACCAGCGGGTCGCGCCCGGACTCCGCCCGCCCGGTGCGCTCGCATGCCTCAAGCACCCGGTCGTACGCCTTGGCGGTGTCCGCCACGGACTTGAACGGCATGTTGAACTCGGCGGCGTACCGGGCGGCCAGATCGGGGGTGCGCTTGGGACCGCGACCGCCCACGATGATCGGGGGCCCGGGCACCTGCACCGGCTTGGGCAGGGCGGGCGCGTCCACGAGCCGGTAGTGGTCGCCGGTGAAGCTGTAGGTCTCGCCGGACGGGGTGCTCCACAGCCCGGTGATGACCTCAAGCTGCTCGGCCAGCCGGTCGAAGCGCTCGCTGACCGGCGGGAACGGGATGCCGTACGAGGTGTGCTCGCGCTCGTACCAGCCGGCGCCGATGCCCAGGTCGACCCGGCCGCCGCTCATCTGGTCGACCTGCGCGACCATCACCGCGAGCGGGCCGGGCAGGCGGAAGGTGGCCGACGTCACCAGGGTGCCGAGCCGGATCCGCTCGGTCTCCCGGGCCAGCGCGGCGAGGGTCAGCCAGGCGTCCGTGGGGCCGGGGAGGCCCGGGTCGGCGCCCATCGACTGGTAGTGGTCGGCTCGGAGGAAGCCTTCGTACCCGCAGGCCTCGACCAGCCGCGCGAACCGGAGTTGGGTGTCGTAGGTGGCGCCCCGGTTGGGTTCGGTGAAGACCGACACCCGCATGCTCATCGTCCTTCCGTGCTGGCCGTTGCCGGTTCGTCGCGTTCCATCAACAGCTCGTGCAGGTCGGCGCTGACTCGCGCGACATCAGCCAGGTGGGCGTTGCGGCCGAGGGTGCGGGGCCGGGGGATGTCGACGTCGAGCACCTTGCGGATCCGGCCGGGGCGGGGGCTCAGCACGACCACCCGGTCGGCGAGCAGCACCGCCTCGTCGATGGAGTGGGTGACGAAGACGATGGTCGGCTTGTTCTCCATGTGCACCCGCTGGAGCTCGCCGGAGAGTTCCTCGCGGGTGAGCGCGTCCAGCGCGGAGAACGGCTCGTCCATCAGCATCACGCGGGGCTCACCGATCAGCGACCGGCACAGCGAGACCCGCTGCTGCATGCCGCCGGAGAGTTCGTGCGGCAGCCGCTTCTCGAACCCGGCCAACCCGGCCACGTCGAGCAGTCGCCGGGCCCGCTCGCGGTGCTTGGCGCGGCTCCAGCCGAAGATCTCCACCGGCAGCAGGACGTTGTCCAGCACTGTGCGCCAGGGCAACAGGGCCGGCTTCTGGAACAGCATGGCGATGTCCTGGCGAGGACGGGTGATCGGCGTACCGGCCACGGTGATCTCGCCAGCGGTCAGCGGCAGCAGCCCTGCGATCAGCCGCAGCAGGGTGGACTTGCCGCAGCCGGAGCGGCCGAGCACGGCGACGAACTCACCCTCGGCGACGTCGAGGTCGATGCCGCGCAGCGCCTCCACCCGGCCAGACCGGCCCTCGAAGGTACGGGACACCCCGGACAGTCGGATCATCTCCGGCGCACCTCCGCTGAGTGGACGGTCAGGAATCCGACAAAGGCTAGCGGGCGTGTCTACGTATCGCACCGTCCGGGGTCGTCGTCAGGTTGTTTCCGTTCCGCAACCCGATATGCCTGGCGTCGCAACTGTGGGTTTCTCGTACGCTGTGCCCGCGAAGAGTCCCCTCACGACGGCGGTGCCCGGCTTTCACCCCTCCCGCCGGCCCGTCACGACAACCCCCTCCGGCGGCCTGTCGGCCCCGGTAGGAAAGGACATGGTGCTACTGATGAGAAGGCTGACCCGTACGGTCGCTACGGCCGCGCTGGCCACTGCCCTCGCCCTCGTTTCCGCCTGCAGCAGCGGGTCGGACTCGTCAGACGACGCCAAGGGCGGCAACGGCGGTTCGCTGGAGAAGGTGACCTACCTCACCTCTTTCGGTAACTTCGGTCGTGACTCCTACGCCTGGGTGGCAAAGGAGAAGGGCTTCTTCAAGGACGCCGGTTTCGACGTCGAGATCAAGCCCGGTCAGGGCACCGGTGGTGTGATCTCGACCATCGTCGGTGGCCAGGCCGACTTCGGCCCGATCGACCTCACCGGCGGTCTGCTCCAGGTCGGCAACGGCGGGGCGAAGGACTTCACCGTGGTGGCCGCGATCCAGCAGCGCACCATGGCCGGCATCGCCACCGTCGAGGGCAAGAACATCGCCTCCCCGAAGGACCTGGAGGGCAAGAAGCTCGCCGACACCCCCGGGTCCGTGGTCCGCAACCTGTTCCCGACGTACGCCCGGCTCGCCGGTGTTGACGAGAAAAAGGTGACCTGGGTCAACGGTGAGGCGCAGAACCTGATCAGCACGCTGGCCACCGGCCAGGTGGACGGCATCGGCCAGTTCGTCGTCGGTCAGCCGACGATCGAGGCGGTGGCCAAGAAGAAGGCCGTCATGCTGCCGTACAGCAACGTGATGCAGGACCTCTACGGCAACGTGCTGATCACCTCCTCCAAGATCGCCAAGGAGAAGCCCGAGATGGTGAAGAAGTTCACCGCGGCGCTGCTCAAGGGCCTGGAGTACAGCCTGGCCAACTCCAAGGAGGCCGGCGAGATCCTGAAGAAGAACGTAGAGGCCTCCAACCCGGTCGCCGCCGCCGCCGAGCTTGAGCTGATGGCCGCGTACGTGCGCTCCGGCAACACCGGCACCGCGATCGGCACCCTGGACAGCGGTCGGGTCGCCAAGAGCATCGCCATCCTGCAGGGCGCTGGCGCGCTGAAGCAGAACATCACCCCCGAGCAGATCATCGACTTCAGCCTCGCGCCGAAGGCCTGATCGTCCGGTCGTCACCAGGGGGTACGTTCCGCCGACTCCGGTGGGACGTACCCCCGTCGCTCGTCGGCCCCCCGGGGGCCGAGGATTTCGAGGAGGACAAGATGACCGACGTCCGGTCAGCGGATCCGGCGGTGGCGGCATCCCCACCCCCGGGCGCCGGCCCCGAGGCGGGGCGCGCGGGTCGAGGTGCCAGCCTTCGGGCCGGGGCCGGGGCGGCGCTGCCCGCGGCCGGCCTCCTGATCGCCCTGGCGGCGTGGTGGCTGATCGCCCGGTTGGAGCTGGTCCACCCCGCGGCTCTGCCACCGCCCGGTGGTGTGCTCGCCGCGTTCGTCGACAAGCCCGCCCAGATGCTGGAGCACACCTGGGACACCCTGCTGGAGATCCTGATCGGCTTCGCGCTCTCGGCGGTGGCCGGTGTCCTGATCGGACTCTCCCTGGCCAGCTCCCGCACGGTGGAGCGGATGTTCACCCCGCTGCTGGTCGCGGTGAACGCGGTGCCGAAGATCACGTTGGGCCCGCTGTTGGTGGTGGCACTCGGCTGGGGTCAGAAGCCGATCCTGACCATGGTGTTCCTGCTCTGCTTCTTCCCGATCGTGCTCTCGACCGCGACCGGGCTCACCACCACGCCGGCTGACCTGGCCGAGCTGGTGCGCTCCTGGAACGCCTCCCGCTGGCAGGCGTTCCGCAAGGTGCGCTTCCCGGCCGCGTTGCCGCAGATCTTCGTCGGGCTCAAGGTGGCCATGCCACTGGCCGCGATCGGCGCGGTGATCGGTGAGTTCCAGGCCGGCGAGAGTGGCCTTGGCTATGTGATCACGCAGTACGCCGGTATTGGCGACACCGCCACCGCGTGGGCGGCGATCATGTTGGTGGCGCTGGTGAGCATCCTGCTCTACTCGGCGCTCGTGCTGAGCGAACGGATCGCCCTGCCCTGGGTCCGCGAAACCACCAGCAGCCGCTGACCCGCCGCACGGTCAGCACCCGCAACGAAGAGGGCCGGCCTCCCCATCGGGAGGCCGGCCCTCTTCGTGCACGGTGGCCGGGAAGCGTTACCCCGCCAGGCGCCAGCGGCCGTTACGGGCCACCAACGTGGTGAGCGCCTGCGGCATCAGGCCGCTGTGGTTGTCCGGCGTCATTCGGATCGGGCCGGACAGGCCATCCATCTGGGACGTTTCGAGCACGTCCCGAAGGCCGTCGCGGTCCACCTTGCCGACCTCACCGCCGGCGCGCAGTTCCGCGTCGGCGATCAACTGCATGGCGTCCGCGGCGAAGGACGACGACCCGTTGTAGCCGCCGAAACGTGCCGTGTAGTCCTGGAACCACTGTCGTCGCGCCGCCTTGGCCGGCGTCGTCGCGATCACGTCGTCGATCACCATGGTCTGGGTGAAGATCAGCGTGGCCCGCTCGGTGGCCCTGGCTGCCTCGCCGAGGAAGAGGTCACCGGCCGCGCCCGCGTCGAAGAACAGCGACCCGCGGAAGGTGGTCTGCGAAGCGCTGGTGGCCGCCAGCGTCGCCTGCTCCGGCGGCGTCCAGAAGACGAGCGCGTCGGGCTTGCCCGACGTCAGCTGCCGGACCTGCTGACTGACGTCGGTGTCGGTGGTCTTGACCTTCTGCTCGCGCAGCGTGATTTTGGCCTTGTCCAGCTCGCTCCTGAGTGCGGTCGCGCCCTCCCGGCCGTAGTCGTCGTCGCTGACGAGCATCCCCACCTTGCGGAGGTTGTTGCGACGCAGTTCGGTGGTGAGTGCGGCGGCGCTGTCCACGGCGTTGGGGCCGAGCTTGAACACGTAGCGCCGCTCGGCGACCGGGCTGGCGATCGCGCCGGAAGCGGCGAGCGCAATGGTGGGAATCCGCTTCTCGTTGATGGTGCCGACCGCACCGACCGCGCATTCGTTACAGCCGCCCATGATGATGGCGCTGACTTGGGAATCGCTGCTGAAGTCGACGATGTTGCGAAGTGACTCGGCCGAGTCGGAACGGTTGTCCTTCACCTTCAGCTCGATCTTCCGGTTGTTCAGTGCTCCGGAGGAGTTCAACTGGTCCCTCTTGAGTTCCAGTGCGCGCTGGTATGCCCGCCCGACGGGGGCGGCGGCGCCGGAGAGTTCGAGGTCGGCAGCGATCACGATCGGACTCGTGTCCTGCTCCGCCCCGCCAAACTGGCAGCCGGTGAGCGTGGTGGCCACTACGGCCGATGCGAGCGCCGCGATGGTCGCGGAGCGGATGGGGCTCAACTCAGTCCTCCAGGTGCGGGCGCGGGCGCTGCCCGGTCACCGCCGCTAATCCGTCCTCAGTGGAGGACGGTATCTCCTCTGCCGTACGGTGTGCGCGAAGCCTGCAAAACCTTGCCAATGGCCGGCGCTGTGGTCAAGCGCGGACCCCGGCAGCATTTTCGGGACGGTCATCCCACATGCTGGGGTAACGCAATGTTTGCAAAAGCTCACTTTGCACACACGCGTGACCACTCTGGAGTTACATGCCCTGTTCAGGGGCTTGCGGAAATGAAGGTATCAGTTGCCCGGATCACGGGATGCGCTCCGTCCGACCGTTTCCTACCTCACTGCGGCTTCCCAAACCCGATCTTCTCTGATGAAATCGCGGCCGTGCCGCGCGTGGTCCCCTCCGCTTACGGCATGGCTCGGCGGCTCAGGCGGGGAAGAAACGACGGAGGCGATGTCGTGAGCACCGGACCGACGACCCTGCCCGCGCTCGGCGACAGCGCTCGGCGTCCCCGCCGAGGGTTGCCGAGACTGCGCGACGCCCGGATCCGGTCCAAGCTGGCCCTGATCCTGGTTGTCCCGGTGGCGGCGGTGATCGCGCTGGCGACGGTCCGCCTGATCTCCATTGGCGAGGGTGCCTTCGACGCCACCCAGGCCCGATCGCTGACGGCCCTCTCCATCGACGTCAGCGCCCTCACCCAGGACCTTCAGGCCGAGCGGATGGCCGCCGCGGCCTACCTGGCCACACCGCAGCAGCCGGCCGACGCGTACAACCTGCGGGTCCGCCAGACGCAGCAGAAGGTGGACGAGTACCGCGCCGAGCGAGGCCGGGTCGGCGAGGTGCCGACCGCCCTGCGCGAGCGGCTGGTCGCCATCGACGACCACCTGGCAACCCTGGACGGCACCCGCCAGGAGGTGCTGGACCGCCGGCAGATGGCCGTTGCCGAAGCGGTTCTCCGCTACGGCGTGATCCTCACCGACCTGGTCTCGTACGGTGACGGCCTGGCCCAGTTGCCCGGCGACGAGAGCCTGGGGGACAGCCGGCGTGCGGTCTCCGCCTTCGCCCGCGCCAAGGCCTCCGTCGCCGAGGAGCAGGCGGTCGCCTACACCGCGCTGACGGCGGGTCAGCTCGACTCGGAGCAGTTCTCCTCCTTCGTGGCGACGCTGACCGGTCAGCAGGAGGCCCTGGTCGCGTTCTCGCTGGCCGCCGACCCGGTGCAGCGCGCCCTGGTCGACAGCACCGTCTCCGGTGACGCGGTCGGCCTGGCCGACCGGGTGGCCACCGACATCACCCGCTCGGTCGGGCAGCGACCGCTGGTCACCGCACAGGACGCCACCGCAGCCATCGGCGCGGTCAACGACCTGATGCGCTGGGCCGAGATCCAACTGCAGGACCGTCTGCTCCAGCAGGCCGACGAGGCACGCTCGGATGTCATCCGGCAGGCCGTGGTCGAGTCGATCCTGGTGCTGCTGACCCTGATCATCGCCGTGTCGCTGGCCGTGGTGCTGGCCCGCTCGCTCAACCACTCGCTCCGCCGGCTGCGTGAGGGCGCCCTCTCGGTGGCCAACCACGACCTGCCGGACGCGGTGCAGCGGCTGCAGACCATGGGCAGCGTGGGCGACGGCGGGGTGGAGGAGATCGTCCGCCAGGTCCGGGACCCGATCCAGCTCAACACCCGCGACGAGGTCGGGCAAGTGGCGTTGGCCTTCAACGTCGTCCACCGCGAGGCGGTACGGGTCGCCGCCGAGCAGGCTGCGCTGCGTACCAGCGTCTCGGCGATGTTCCTCAACCTGGCACGTCGTAGTCAGACCCTGGTCGACCGGATGATCGGCGAGCTGGACGCGATCGAGCGCGGCGAGGAGGACCCGAAGCGGCTCGCGCAGCTCTTCGAGCTCGACCACCTGGCCACCCGAATGCGCCGCAACGACGAGAACCTGCTGGTCCTGGCCGGCGCCGACTCCGCCGCACCGCGTCACGACAACGCGCTGGTGGTGGACGTCCTGCGCGCCGCCCAGTCCGAGGTCGAGCTGTACAACCGCATCGAGTTCGGGACGGTCGACACCGACATCTCGGTGGCCGCGCACGCTGTCAACGACGTGGTACGCCTCGTCGCCGAGCTGCTCGACAACGCCACCCGGTTCTCGCCACCGAACACCACAGTGGTCGCCGACGGTCGCCGCATCCGTGACTACGTCCTGATCCAGATCGAGGACCGCGGGCTCGGCCTCACCGACGAACAGCTCGACTCGCTCAACCGTCGGTTGGCCGCCCCGCCGAGCGTCGACGTCGCCGCGTTCCGGCTGATGGGTCTGGCCGTGGTGAGTCGGCTCGCCTCCCGCTACGGCATCCGGGTCGAGCTGCGCCGCAACGTCGAGGGCGGCACCGTCGCCCAGGTGACGCTGCCCGCCGCCACTGTGGTGCTGCCCAGCAACCGGGGACGCGACCAGGCTCTCACGCGGCCGCGTCAGCCGATGGCCGTGGAGCAGACGCCGCTCACGCCGGTCGGTCACAGCGAGCAGTTCGCCGGTGCCACGACCTCGGCGGCGACGCTGCCCGACCAGTGGCGGAGCAGCCCACCGGCACCCGCCCAGTGGCAGTCTCCGCTGGACTCGCGGGACACCAACTCTCCGGTTCAGGCGGGTGGCTACGCCGGCACCCGCTCGGCAGCTCCGGCTCCGGTCGCCCCGCTCCCGCCGGCGCGGCCCGCGTACAGCAACGGCGCGGGCGCCTCGGCGGGCAGCCCGACAGTGGCCTACCCGACCATCGATCCGCTGCCCCGGCGCGGCTCGACCCCGGACACCGCCGACGGGCGTGGCGCGACGCCGGGTCTGCCGGTCGGGCCGGTCGCCGGCCTCGGCGCGGTGGCACCGCCCGCCGCGCCCCCGGCACCCGCTGCCCCGCCGGCCCCCGTCGCGCCGGTCAGCACCCGGCCGGACTTCCCGGCCGAGGCGCCGATCTTCCGGGAGATGGAGGCGGTCTGGTTCCGGTCGCACGGCGACGACGCCACCGCGATCTTCACCCGACCCAATTTCGACGAGCCGCCGGCTCCGGCCGACGCCGGCCTGCGCTCGGGCAACGGCGCTCAGTCGAGTGCCGGGTCCGTGCCGCCCGCCGCGCCGGCCCGGCCGAAACTGCCGACCCGTACCCCGGGCAGTTCCAACACCGACGGCACCAGCACGTCGGGTGCCGCAGGCCACGGCACCAGCACGTCGGGTGCCGCAGGCCATGGCACCGCGACCGGCGGCGGCTTCGGAGCGCCGCCCGCGGCGCCGCCGTCGTACACGCCGCCTCCGGCGGCCCGACCGGCACCGGCCGCGCCCAGTGCGCCCTCGGTGGACCCGGGCGCCTGGCGGACGGCGGCCGACGAGGGCTGGTCCCGCGCGAGCAGGGCGGCCGAGCCGGCTCCCGCCGGGACCACCCGTTCCGGGTTGCCGAAGCGGGTGCCGCAGCAACAGCTCGTGCCGGGCGGCATCGAACCGAAGAGCGGCCGGGACCGCAGCCGGCGGACCCCGGATGAAGTACGAGGTCTGCTGTCGGCCTACCACCGCGGTGTGCAGCGCGGTCGGACGGCCGGGACGGACCTGAACAGCACCTCGACCAAGGAGAGCCGATGAACAGGCCAGCTGCCATGCAGGACATGGGTTGGCTGCTCACCAACTTCGCCGACAGCGTGGCGGGTATCGCCCACGTGGTGGCGGTTTCCGCCGACGGGCTGCTGCTCGCGTCCTCCCGGGACCTGCCGGGGGACCGGGCGGATCAGCTCGCCGCGATCACCTCCGGTGTGGTGAGCCTGACCGAGGGCGCAGCCCGGATGTTCAGCGCGGGCGGGGTGTTGCAGACAGTCATCGAGATGGACAGCGGGTATCTCTTCCTGATGTCGATCAGCGACGGATCGTCGATGGCCGTGCTGGCCGCGCGCAGCTGCGACGTGGGCCAGGTGGGCTACGAGATGGCCCTGCTGGTCGAGCGGGTGGGTGCCGCGCTGGTGCCGCTGCCGCGTGACGCGGTGCGCTCCTAGCACCGGAAGACGGCGCTCGAACCGCGCGCCGAAGCAGGACGAAAGGCGGCACTGGCCGGCTCTACAGTGGACGGGGAGGTGATCGGGAATGGACCAACGGCGCGTTGACCCGCGTGGCGCGCTGGTACGTCCGTACGCGGTCACCCGGGGTCGTACCGAACCTCGACAGGACATCGCCCTGGAGGCCGTCCTGACCGCGTCGCTCACCCAGGTTGCCGAGTCCCGCTTCGCCGGGCATGACAAGCACCGAATCGCCACGGTCTGTGAGGGCCGAGCACAGTCGCTGGCGGAGATCGCCGCGTACACCCGGATGCCGCTGGGCGTCGCCCGGGTGTTGGTCGCCGACATGGTGGCCGAGAGCCTGCTGACGTTACACACTGCTGCTCCCGCCGAGGGGTTCGAGGAGCGGATGGAACTGCTTGGAAGGGTGCTAAGTGGACTTCGCAGGCTATGACCCCGCTAGGGGGCGGCCGGGCCGGGGAATCGTCTCCGCGAAGATCGTCGTCGCGGGCGGCTTCGGCGTCGGTAAGACGACACTGGTCGGGGCGATCTCCGAGATCACACCGCTGACCACAGAGGCGTTGATGACAGCGGCGGGTGTCGGCATCGACGACCCGTCCAAGGTGCCGGGCAAGGAGACCACCACGGTCGCCATGGACTTCGGCCGTATCACGATGGCCCAGGATCTGATCCTGTACCTCTTCGGTACACCGGGTCAGACCCGGTTCTGGTTCATGTGGGACGAGATCATCCGAGGTGCGGTGGGTGCCGCCGTGCTGGTGGACACGCGCCGGATCACCGACGCGTTCGCCCCGCTGGACTACTTCGAGAACCGCAACCTGCCGTACGTGGTGGCCCTGAACCGGTTCGACGGTGCTCCCCAGTACGAGCTGGAGGAGGTCCGCGAGGCGCTGGCCATCTCGCCGCAGGTGCCGCTGGTGATGACCGACGCCCGGCACCGGGACTCGGTCAAGCAGGTGCTGGTGACGGTGGTCGAGCACGCCATGCTCCGCCTTGAGGCCGAGCACGGGCGGGGTTTCCCCACGCCTGTCGGCTGAGCCGTCGGGTCATGGCCGGCCGGCGCACGCCGGTCGGCCATGACGCGTCAGTCCACCCGGAGTCGGTAGCCGCGCTTCACCACGGTCTGCACCACGCGGGGCGCGCGCAGACCGGCCCGTAGACGGGCCACCGCCATCTCCACCGCGTGCTCGTCCGCGCCCCGGGGCAGCGTCCGCAGCAGCGCCGTGCGGGACAGCACCCGACCGGGCGACTGGGCCAGGGCGCGTAACACGGCCATCGGGGCGGGGGCGAGCGGTCGCAACTCGCCGTCGATCACCGCGGCGTGCCCGCGCAGCGTGAGAAGGTGCCCGCCGGCCTTGAACGTCACGGTCCTGCGGGGCAACTCGTCGACGATCGTCCGCACCAGCGCCCCCAGCCGGGCCCGGCCCGGCGCGCTCACCGGCACCCCACGCCGGAGCAGCGGCTCGGCGGTCACCGCGCCGACGCAGCTGGCGAGCACGTCGCCGCGGAACGCGGTGAGCAGCGCGTCGGTGCGGTCGCCCGCTGCCCGCAGCAGCGCCTCGGCCGCCGGTGCCGAGGTGAAGGTCACCGCGTCCACCAGTCGGCCGGCGATCAGGTCGATCAGCCGGTGCAGTGGCGCCGGGTCGCTCGGTGGGGCCCAGCGATAGACGGGCACCTCGATCACTGTGGCACCGGCCGCCTCCAGCGCGAGGGTGCACTCGGGCTGTCGCTCACCGTGCAGCTGCATGGCGATCACCTGCCCGGCCACACCTCGTCGGCGCAGGTGGTCGACCACCTCGTCGCAGCTCTCCGAGGCCGGTGACCACTGGTCATGCAGCCCGGCCGCACGGATCGCGCCGCGTGCCTTCGGGCCACGGGCAACCACGTACGAGCTGGCCAGCACCGAACGCAGCGGCTCGGCCAGCCCCCAACCCTCGGCCGCCTCCAGCCACCCGCGCATGCCGATGCCGGTGTTGGCCATCAGGATGTCCGGCGGCTGGTCGAGGCACGCGCGGGTCGCCTCGCGCAGCTCGGTGTCGTCGGACAGCGGCACGATCCGCAACGCCGGGGCGAGCACCACCCGGGCGCCCCGGCGTTCGAGCAGCGCGGCCAACTCGTCGCGCCGCCGGTCGGCGGTCACCCCGATGGTGAAGCCCGCCAGTTCTTCCCGCATCAAGCCTCCTGTCGCAGCCGCACCTCGACCAGCCCGTCGCGGCAACGCGCGTCGTGCCGTGCCACGGTCACCCCGGGCAGGTCGAGGCAGTGCCCGCTGCGCAGGTCGTACACCTGCTTGTGCAGCGGCGAGGCGACCGTCGGCACTCCGCCGCGGCTGCCGACGATGCCCCGGGACAGCACGTACGCCCCGGAGACCGGATCGCGGTTGTCGATCGCGAACAACCCGTCCTCGGTGCGGAAGAGGGCGATCTGTGCCCCGTCGACCAGGGCGGCGACCCCTCGGTCCGGTTCCAGGCGGTCGAGGGGGCAGACAGCGGTCCAGCTCAGCCTGGTGGTCAGGTTCATCGCCGTACCTCCGGTAGGCCCAGGGTGACCGGTTGCCGACGGTGCTCGAATCCGCCCGGGGGGTGCTCGCGCACCGGCACCGGTTGGCCGCGTTCCCGGGCGAAGGTGATGGACGGGTCGGGCACGTCGGGCGCGTTGACGAAGGAGGTGTAGCGGCGGAGCCGGTCCGGGTCGTCGAGCACGTCGCGCCACTCGTCGGAGTACGACGACACGTGCTGGGCCATCGCCGCGTCCAGTTCGGCGCAGAGCCCGAGCGAGTCGTCCACGATCACCGCGCGCAGGTGGTCGAGGCCGCCGTCCATCGCCTCGATCCAGCCGGCCGTGCGTTGCAACCGGTCGGCCGTGCGGATGTAGTAGATGAGGAACCTGTCGATCAGCGAGATCAGCGTTTCCGTGGACAGGTCGGTGGCGAACAGGTCGGCGTGCCGGGGGCGGAAGCCGCCGTTGCCGCCGACGTAGAGGTTCCAGCCGGTCTCGGTGGCGATGATGCCGAAGTCCTTGCTGCGCGCCTCGGCGCATTCGCGGGCGCAGCCGGACACCGCTGACTTGATCTTGTGTGGAGCCCGCAGCCCTCGGTAGCGCAGCTCCAACGCGACGGCCAGCCCAACCGAGTCCTGTACGCCGTACCGGCACCAGGTCTCGCCCACGCAGGACTTCACCGTCCGCAGCGCCTTGCCGTACGCGTGACCGGACTCGAAGCCGGCGTCCACCAGCCGCCGCCAGATCTGCGGCAACTGCTCCACCCGCGCCCCGAACAGGTCGATGCGCTGCCCACCGGTGATCTTCGTGTAGAGCTGGAAGTCCCGGGCCACCTCACCGATCACGATCAGCTTCTCCGGGGTGATCTCACCGCCCGGGATCCGGGGCACCACCGAGTAGCTGCCGTCGCGTTGCAGATTGGCCAGGAAGTGGTCGTTGGTGTCCTGCAACGACGCCTGCTCACCGTCGAGCACGTGGCCGCTGCCCAGCGAGGCGAGGATCGACGCCACCACCGGCTTGCAGATGTCGCAGCCGCGCCCCCGGCCGTGCTCGGCGACCAGTCGGGAGAAGGTGCGGATCCCGCGTACGCGGACGATCTCGAACAGCTCCCGTCGGCTGACGTCGAAGTGTTCGCAGAGGGCGCTGGACTGCGCCACACCGGCCGCGTCCAGGAGCTGCTTGAGCATGGGCACGCAGGAACCGCAGCTGGTGCCGGCCCTGGTGCACGCCTTCAACGCCGGCACGTCCGCGCAGCCGTCGGCGATGGCGGTGTCCACGTCGCCGCGGGTCACCGCGTTGCAGGAGCAGACCTGGGCGGCGGCGGGCAGCGCACCGGCGTCCGCCGCACCGCCGTCCGGGGCGAGCAACGCCAGCGGCGCGGCCGGCAGCGGGCCGCCCACGCTGGCCCGCAACGTCGGGTACGCGCTGGCATCACCGACCAGCACCCCGCCGAGCAGTGTGTGCGCGTCGTCGGAGAGCACCAGCTTCGCGTAGACCCGGGTGGCCGGGTCGGTGAACGTGACGTCCAGACAGCCCGGGGTGGTGCCGTGGGCGTCGCCGAACGAGGCCACGTCGACGCCGAGCAGCTTGAGCTTGGTGGCGGTGTCCGCGCCCGGGAAGGTGGCCGCGCCACCGACCAGCCGGTCGGCCACCACCTCGGCCGTCGCGTACCCGGGTGCGACCAGGCCGTGGCAGGTGCCGTCGACCGCCGCGCACTCGCCGATCGCCCAGATCCGCTCGTCGGCGCTGCGGCAGGTCGCGTCGACCAGCACCCCGCCGCGCGGGCCCAGCGGCAGCTCGGCGTCCCGGGCCAGCTGGTCCCGGGGCCGGATACCGGCGGCCACCACCACCAGCTCCGCGTCGAGCACGCCACCGTCGGACAACTCCAGTGCGGCGACCGCCCCGTCCGGGCCGGGTCGGATCGCGCTGGTCGCCACCCCGAGGTGGGTCCGTACGCCCAACTCGTCGACGTAGCGCCGCAGCATCGCGCCACCGGCCTGGTCCACCTGCACCGGCATCAGCCGGGGCGCGAACTCGACCACGTCGGTGCTCAGGCCGAGCAGCCGCAGCGCGTTCGCCGCCTCCAACCCGAGCAGCCCGCCACCGATCACCGCGCCGACCCGCCGGCCGGAGGCGTACGCCCGGATCGCGGCCAGGTCGTCCAGGGTCCGGTAGACGAACACCCCGGGCAGCTCCGCGCCAGGCACCGGTGGCACGAACGCGTACGAGCCGGTGGCCAGCACCAGCGCGTCGTAGCGGTACTCGCCGACGCCGGTGGTCACCACCTGCCGGACCCGGTCGATGGACGTGGCCGGCTCGCCCAGACGCAGCCGCACCCCGTCGTGCGGTGTGTACAGGTTGAGTTCGCTCTCACCCACCCCGTCGAAGTACGCCGAGAGCCGCACCCGGTCGTACGCCGGGCGCCGCTCCTCGGCCAGCACTGTCACCCGCCAGCGACCCTCCGGGTCACGGGCGCGCAGCGCGTCGACGAAGCGCTGCCCGACCATGCCGTTGCCGATGACGACCAGATCGCCGCCGCTCATCGCGTCACCTCCACCGATTCCGCCTGGCTCAGCCAGTCGACGATGCCGCCCACCGCGTCCCGGCACCCGCCGCATCCGGTGCCGGCGCGGGTCGCCGCCACCACCGCGTCGACAGTCCGGGCCCCGGAGCGCCAGCTCCGTACGAGTGCGCCCTTGCTCACCGTGTTGCACTGACAGACAGTGGCCACGTCCGGCATCAGCGCCGGTGAGGCGGCCGGAGTCGCGCCGACCGTGCCGAGTGCCCGGCCCAGCAGGAGCGCCCGTCGGTCGGCCGGCACGGGATGACCACGGTCGAAGAGCTGGATCACCGTGCCGACGGCCGGGTTGTCGCCGAGCAGGATCGCGCCGATCAGCCGCTCGTCGCGGATCCGCAGCCGGGCGTACGTGCCCCGGGCCGGGTCGGTGAAGGTCAGCTCCTCACCCGGCCCGCCACTGGCCGCGTCACCCATCGAGGCCAGGTCGATCCCGGCGGCCTTGAGCCGGGTCACCACCGGCTGGGGCCGGTACCGCGCGAGCGGGTCCGTCCCGGTCAGCACGTCGGCGAGCACCCGGGCCTGCGCCCAGGCGGGTGCGACCAGCCCGGTGAGCACACCGTCGTGCTCGGCGCAGTCGCCGATCGCCGAGATGGACCGGTCGTCGGTGCGGAGCCGGTCGTCCACCACCACGCCGCGCCGGACGCTCAGCCCGGCGGCCCGCGCGAGGGCGGTGTCCGGGCGTACGCCGCAGGAGAGCACCAGCAGGTCGGCGCGCAACGTCCGGCCGTCGGCCAGGTCGAGGCGTACGCCGGTGGCGTCGGCGGCCACACCGGTCGCCGGCACCGCGAGCTGCACGGTGACGCCGAATCCGGCGAGGGTGCCGGCGAGCACCGCACCGGCGGTCGGGTCTAGCTGCCGTTCCATCAGGTGTTCCCTCGGGTGCACCACTGTGGTGGCGAGCCCTCGGCTGGCCAGCCCTCGTGCGGCCTCCAGGCCGAGCAACCCGCCGCCGAGCACCAGCGCGCTGCGCGCGCCGTCAGCCGCGGCGAGGATCCGCCGGCAGTCGTCCAGGGTCCGGAACGGGACGACCCGCTCCGGCAGGTCCGCCGGGTCGAGGCCGGGCAGTGGCGGCACCACCGCCCGTGCGCCCGTGGCCAGCACCAGGTGGTCGTATCCGATCCGTTCGCCATCGGCGGTGCGGACCTCCCGGGCGGACCGGTCGATCGCGGCCACCGGTACGCCGGCACGCAGGTCGATGCCGTGCCCGGCGGCCTCGGTCAGCTCCACGTCCGGCTCGTCGATCCGGCCGGCCAGCAGGGTGGAGAGCAGGATCCGGTTGTACGCGCGGTGCGGCTCCGCCCCGAGCACTGTGACCTTCCGGTCCCCTTCGCGGGCGTGCAGCTCGCCGGCGAGGCGGGCACCTGCCATCCCGTTGCCGACGATCACCACCCGGGCGGTCATGCCTTCTCCACCCGTACCGCGCAGATCTTGAACTCGGGCATCCCGGAGATCGGGTCCACCGCGTCGTTGGTGACCGAGTTGGCCCGTCCCGCACCCGGGTAGTGGAACGGCGCGAACACGGTGTCCGGTCGGATCCCGGCGCTGAGCCGCGCCGGGGCGCACAGCTCACCCCGGCGTGAGGTCACCCGCACCGGGTCGCCGTCGTCGATGCCCAGCCGGGCGGCCAGGTCGGGGTGCAGCTCGACGAACGCCTCCGGTGCGGCGCGCCGCAGCGCGGTCACCCGGCGGGTCTGGGTGCCGGACTGGTACTGCGCCAGCACCCGGCCGGTGGTGAAGTGCAACGGGTACGCGGAGCAGACCTCCTCGGCGGCCGGCCGGTGGTCGACGGGGTGGAACCGGGCCCGGCCGTCCGGGGTCGCGAACCGCTCGGCGAACAGCCGGGGAGTGTCCGGCCCGTCCTCGGTCGGGCAGGGCCACCAGACGCCGTCGTCGCCGTCGATCCGGGCCCAGCTGATGCCGGCGTAGTCGGCGATCCCGCCGGCGGAGGCGCGGCGCAGCTCGGCGAAGACGGCGGCCGGGTCGGCCGGGAACCGGGCTGCCGCCTCGGTGGCCGCGGCCTCGTCGGGGGCCAGTCTCGCCGCGAGGGCGGAGATGATGTCCAGGTCGGTCCGGACGTCCGGTGGGGGTGGGCGCAGCGCCCGGCGACGCAGCACCCGACCCTCCAGGTTGGTCATGGTGCCGTCCTCCTCCGCCCACTGCGCGGTGGGCAGCACCACGTCGGCCAGCGCGGCCGTCTCGGAGAGCAGCAGGTCGGCGACGACCAGCAGGTCGAGATCGCGCAACCGGCCCTCGATCCGGGACGCCCGGGGTGCGGAGACCACCGGGTTGGAGCCGAACACCAGCAACGCGCGGGGGCCGTCCGGTGTGCCGAGCGAGTCGAGCAGTTGGTAGGCCGGCACACCCGGGCCGGGCAGCTCGTCGGCCGGCACCCCCCAGACACCTGCCACGTGCTCCCGGGCCGCCGGGTCGTCGATCCGCCGGTAGCCGGGGAGCTGGTCGGCCTTCTGCCCGTGCTCCCGCCCGCCCTGGCCGTTGCCCTGGCCGGTGAGGCAGCCGTACCCCGAACCGTCGCGGCCGGGCAGGCCGAGGGCGAGGGCGAGATTGACGTACGCGGTGACCGTGTCGACGCCCTTGGCGTGCTGCTCGGCGCCGCGCGCGGTCAGGATGATCACCCGACCGCCGGTGCCCAACGCGCGGGCGGTCTCTTCGAGGTCGGCCACCGAAATACCGGAGAGCTGCTCCGCGCGGGCCGGCCACCAGGCGGCGACGCTGCGGCGGACCGCCTCGAAGCCGGTGGTGCGTTCGGCCACGTAGGACCGGTCGACCCACCCCTCGGTGAGGGCGATGTGCAGCAACGCGTTGGCCACCGCGAGATCGGTGCCGGGCAGCGGTTGCAGGTGCAGGTCGGCCTGGCGGGCCGTGGCGGTGACCCGGGGGTCGACGACGATCAGCCGGCCGCCGCCCCGGCGCTGCTCGGTGAGCCAGCGCATCAGCGGCGGCATGGTCTCCGCCGGGTTCGCGCCGACCAGCAGCAGGGTGTCGGCCCGGCCCAGGTCGGCGAGCGGGAACGGCAGCCCACGGTCGATGCCGAAGGCGCGCATCCCGGCGGCCGCCGCCGAGGACATGCAGAACCGTCCGTTGTAGTCGATGTGCCGGGTGCGCAGCCCGATCCGGGCGAACTTTCCCAGCGCGTACGCCTTCTCGTTGGTCAGGCCGCCGCCACCGAAGACGGCGACCGCGTCACGGCCGGCGTCCTGCTGGACCGCGCGGATGCCGGTGACGACCCGGTCGAGCGCGGCGTCCCAGCTCGCCGGGCGCAGCTCACCGGTGGCCGGGTCGCGCAGCAGGGGAGTGGTCAGTCGCTCCGGGTGGTCGAGCAGCTCGGCGGCGGTCCAACCCTTCTGGCAGAGCCCGCCCCGGTTGGTGGGGAACTGGCGGGGGTGGACCGAGACTCCGGTGTCGTCCTCGCGCAGCGTCATGCCGCACTGCAGGGCGCAGTACGGGCAGTGCGTCGCCACCTCCCGGGGCGCCAGCCCCGGTCGAGTTGCCGACCATGCACCGTCTGTCATGTCGGCAAAGCGTGCCGCCGGGCGGTTTCCGGTCCGGGTCTCTTCTGTTTCGGTCCTGTCAAGTGGGGCTCACACCGCACGCGGGCACGGCAGAGGACGGATGGTCGCCAGCGATCGCTGCCCCGGCGCGGCTCGACCCCGGACACCGCCGTTCCGGCTCCGTTGCGGCGGAGTCCGCTGTGGCTTCGCGTGCGGTGGGAGGTGCGAGCCGGATCCTTTGGAGCTGAATCGCTGACGACATCAGCGTCGTTCATTCGCTTATAATGTGGGAAAGTTGTCTCACTAATTGGGAGAGCGCGATGAGCGTGACGGACGTCTTCGACGCGGTGGCCGGCACCTACGATGAGGCGCGCAGGCGGCTCGTGCCCTGCTTCGACGCCTTCTACGGCACGGCGGTCGAGGTGGCCGCGCCACCGCTGCGGGCCGCGCTCGCCGCCGGTCGTACGCCGGAGGTGTTGGACCTGGGCGCCGGCACCGGCCTGCTCTCGCTGCTGCTGGCCGCCGCGGTGCCCGGTGTCCGGCTGACCCTGGTCGACGGGGCGCCGGCGATGCTCGCCCGCGCCACCGAGCAGTTGGACGCCCGGTCGGTGCCGCATCGGACGGTCCGGGCCGACCTGGCCGATCCGCTGCCCGCCGGCCGGTACGACGCGGTGGTCAGCGCGCTGGCGATCCACCACCTCGACGACGAGGGCAAGCGGACGCTGTACCGAAGGGCTGCCGGCGCACTCGCGCCCGGCGGGGTGTTCGTCAACGCGGAGCAGGTCGCCGGCCCGACTCCGGAGTTGGACCGTCGCTACGACGAGGTGTGGATGCAGCGGATCACCGAGCTGGGCGCGTCCGGTGAGGAGATCGCCGCATCCCGGGAGCGGATGCGGCACGACCGGCCGGCGACGGTCACCGACCAGTGCCGGTGGCTCGCCGAGGCGGGCCTGGTCGACGTCGACTGCTACTTCAAGGAGTGGCGCTTCGCGGTGTTCGGCGGCCGGGCCCGGTGAACATCGCCGGTATGTGCGTTTCTACGTCGGGGGGCGAGCGGGCGGTCGCGTGGATGACTGTCGGTCACACCGGTGGGTAGTCTCAGCGGCATGACTGCCAAGGTGACTCTGTCGTTTACCGACGAGACGATCGAGGAGGCCCGGCGGTTCGCCAAGCGCGAAGGGCTGTCGCTCTCCGCATGGATGGACCAGGCCGCCCGCGAGAAGGCGCTGCGCGAGGTGTTCACCGCGCACGCCGCAGCCGTGGGCCGTGCCGGTCTGGACCTGGAGTCCGCCGCTCTCGCCGACGCCCGCGAGGCGGGCATGGTCAACGACCTGCTCTCCGGCGGACGACCGCGTGCTGCGTAGGGGAGAGGTCTGGCGCATCGAGGGCGCCCGGGAACGCCTCGGCCTAGTGGTCAGCTCGGACGTCTACAACTCCACCGACGTACCCATCGTGATCGTGGTCGAGGTGGTGGAGGAGTCGCTGCTGCGCGACTCGCCGCTCGCCGTGTCGATGGGCCGGTACGTGGTGATGCCCGACCGCATCTCCTCGCCCATGAAGAAGTGGTTCACCGACTGCGTGGACGTCGCCGACACCGACACCATGATCCGGGTCGGCCGCGCGCTGCGCATCCTGCAACAGCTCTGAGCACCGACCTCACCACCGCCGCCGGCCCGTGGTGCGGTCCCCGTTTCCGGGCCGACCCGCGACGGGCACTGCCAGGTAACCGGGCGTTCCTAGCGTTCCTCCTCGTCACATCGACGAGGAGGAGCCGCCGTGAGCACGCTCACCAGCACCGCAGTCACCACCCGGCCGCCGGCTGCCACCGGGCGCGCGCGCCGGCTCGACGACTGGCGCCCCGAGGACCCCGACTTCTGGCGGGTGACGGGCGCGCCCATCGCCCGGCGCAACCTCTGGGCCTCGATCTTCGCCGAGCACGTCGGCTTCTCGGTGTGGAGCCTCTGGTCGGTCACCGTGCTCTTCCTCGGCCCCGCGTACGGCATCGACCCGGCCGGGAAGTTCCTGCTCACCGCCGTGCCGGCCGCACTGGGCGCGGTACTGCGCCTGCCGTACACGCTGGCGGTGGCCCGCTTCGGCGGGCGGCGCTGGACGATCATCAGCGCGCTCCTGCTGCTGGTGCCCACGGTGCCGATGACGGTGCTGCTGGAACCCGGGGTGTCCTACTCCACGCTGATGGTGCTCGCCTGCCTGACCGGCGTCGGTGGCGGCAACTTCGCCTCCTCGATGGCGAACATCAACCTGTTCTACCCACAGCGGCTCAAGGGTCGGGCCCTCGGGCTCAACGCCGGCGGCGGCAACCTCGGCGTACCCGCGGTGCAACTGGTCGGGTTGGCGGTCCTCGCCACCGCCGGTGCCGCGTACCCCCGTCTGGTGCCGGCGGTCTACCTGCCGCTGATCGTGCTGGCCGCGCTGGCCGCGGCCCGCTGGTTGGACACCGTGCCCGGGGCGCGCAACGAGCCGGGCGCGCTGCGTGAGGCGGCCCGCGACCCGCACACCTGGGTCATGTCGGTGCTCTACGTCGGCACCTTCGGCTCGTTCATCGGGTTCGGTTTCGCCTTCGGTCAGGTGCTCCAGCTCCAGTTCGCCGAGCGGTTCCCCACCCCGGTCGACGCCGCCTGGCTGACCTTCCTCGGCCCGCTGGTCGGTTCGCTGATCCGCCCGCTGGGCGGGCACCTGGCCGACCGGTTGGGCGGTGCCCGGGTGACCTTCTGGAACTTCGTGGCGATGGCGGCTGGCGCGGGCACCGTGCTGTATGCCGCCCGGGAGCGGTCGTTCGGGCTCTACCTGGCCGGGTTCCTCGCCCTGTTCGTCTTCTCCGGCATCGGCAACGGCTCCACCTACAAGATGATCCCGGCGATCTTCCGGGCCCGCGCGGCGGACGCCGTGACGTCGGGTCGCCGCGATCCGGAGGCCGCCGCGCGGTGGGCGCGGCGGATGACCGGCGCGCTGATCGGCATCGCGGGTGCCGTCGGGGCGTCCGGCGGGGTGCTGGTCAACATCTCGTTCCGACAGTCGTTCCTGGGCTCCGGCAACGCCGACGCCGCCTACCTGGCTTTCATCGGCTGGTACGCGTTGTGTTTCGCGGTCACCTGGGTCGTCTACCTCCGGCCGAGGGCCGATCGGCTCGCCAACGTGTGAGCTGGGCCACGGCTGGCGTGTCGCCGCGCACGAGCGCACCCCCGTTTTGACCTGCGGACGGGGCGCCGGGTATCGTTGCCTGCTGTTGTACGACATCCAGAGGCGTGCCCCATCAGGTACGCTTGGTCGTTCGTGCGCGCTGGTCCGGCCTGCAAGATCTGGTCACCTCGGCGCGCGACCCCAGACCGACGACGAGACAAGGTAGACCTGTGCGTACGTACAGCCCGAAGCCGGGTGAGATCGAGCGTCAGTGGCACGTCATCGACGCCTCTGATGTCGTGCTGGGCCGCCTGGCCACCCACGCCGCCACGTTGCTGCGTGGTAAGCACAAGCCGACTTTCGCGCCGCACGTCGACACGGGCGACTTTGTCGTCATCGTGAACGCGGGCAAGGTTGCGTTGACCGGCAACAAGCGCCAGACCAAGGTTGCTTACCGCCACTCCGGTTACCCGGGTGGTCTGAAGCAGATTGGCTACGAGGAGCTGCTGACCAAGCGCCCCGAGCGGGCCATCGAGCTGGCCGTGAAGGGGATGCTCCCGCACAACAAGCTCGGCCGTCAGCTGATCAAGAAGCTGAAGGTCTACGCCGGTGCCGAGCACCCGCACCTCGCGCAGCAGCCGGTGCCGTTCGAGATCAAGCAGATCGCGCAGTGAGCGCGGGCGAAGGAAGCAGCATGACCGACATCACCGAGACCGAGGTCGCCCCGGAAGCCCCTGAGGCCACCGAGGCGCCGGTGCCCGTCGCCCGCGCGCCTCGCGGTGACCGGCCGATCCAGACCGTGGGCCGCCGCAAGCAGGCCATCGTCCGGGTCCGTATCGTCCCGGGCACCGGCAAGATCACCTGCAACGGCCAGGACCTCGAGGCGTACTTCCCGAGCAAGGTGCACCAGCAGCTCATCAAGGACCCGCTGGTCACCGCCGAGAAGCCCGAGCAGTTCGACGTCATCGCCAACCTGCACGGCGGCGGCACCACCGGGCAGGCCGGCGCGCTTCGGCTGGGCATCGCACGCGCGCTGATCATCAACGACCCGGACGACCGCCCGGCCCTGAAGAAGGCCGGCTTCCTGACCCGGGACGCCCGGGTCAAGGAGAGCAAGAAGTACGGCCTCAAGAAGGCCCGTAAGGCTCCTCAGTACTCGAAGCGCTGATCTTCAACAGCGCGTTGTACTTCTGACGGACGGCCGGTCCGCCTCCCCGCTAGGGGGAGGTGGGTCGGCCGTTCCGCTTTCTCCTCATTGGCAGTGCTCATCGGAGGTTGGCGGGTATGGGTCGGTTGTTCGGCACGGACGGCGTACGCGGGCGGGCAAACGCGGATCTCACACCGGAGTTGGCGTTGGCGCTCGCTGTGGCCGCCGCGCACACGCTCGCCGAGACGGACCGCAGCCACCCGCCGCTCGCCGTCGTCGGTCGGGACACCCGGGCCAGCGGCGAGATGCTGGAGGCGGCCGTGGTCGCCGGTCTGACCAGCGCCGGCGCCGACGTGGTGCGGGTCGGCGTGCTGCCGACCCCCGCGGTGGCGTTCCTCACGGCAGAGACCAAGGCCGACCTCGGGGTGATGCTCTCCGCGTCGCACAACCCGATGCCGGACAACGGCATCAAGCTCTTCGCCGCCGGCGGGCACAAGTTGCCCGACGAGATCGAGATGCAGATCGAGGCGGCCGTCGAGACGAACGCCACCACCGCCTGGGACCGCCCGGTCGGTTCCGGCGTCGGCCGCGTGCACGACCTTCTCGACGGTGCCGACCACTACGTCCAGCACCTGGTCAGCACCGTGCCGCACCGACTCGAAGGCATCAAGGTCGTGGTCGACTGCGCCAACGGTGCCGCCGCCGAGGTCGCCCCCGTCGCCTACCGGGAGGCCGGCGCGGAGGTCATCGCGATCCATGCCGAGCCGAACGGCCTGAACATCAACGACGAGTGCGGCTCCAACCACATTGAGGCGCTGCGCGAGGCCGTGGTCGAGCACGGCGCCCACCTGGGCATCGCCCACGACGGCGACGCCGACCGTTGTCTGGCGGTCACCGCCGACGGCGACGAGGTGGACGGCGACGAGGTGATGGCGATCCTCGCGCTGGCCATGCGGGATGCCGGCACGCTCACCCAGGACACCCTGGTGGCCACCGTGATGAGCAACCTCGGGCTGCGGCTCGCGATGTCCGCGGAGGGCATCCGGCTGATCGAGACCAAGGTCGGTGACCGGTACGTGCTGGAGGAGCTGCGCGCCTCCGGGCTGGCGCTCGGCGGTGAGCAGAGCGGTCACATCGTGATGCCCGCCCACGCCACCACCGGCGACGGGGTGCTCACCGGCCTGCACCTGATGGCCCGGATGGCAGCCACCGGCCAGTCCCTCGCCGAGCTGGCGTCGGTGGTCACCAAGCTGCCCCAGGTGCTGATCAACGTGCCGGTCGGCGACCGGACTGTCGGTGCCGCCGCGCCGGCCGTGCGCGCCGAGGTCGAGCGGGCCGAGGCGGAGCTGGGTGAGAGCGGCCGGGTGCTGCTGCGCCCGTCGGGCACCGAGCCGCTGGTCCGGGTGATGGTCGAGGCGGCCACCGAGGCGACCGCCCGTGAGGTCGCCGAGCGGATCGCCGAGCTGGTCCGCACCGCCAGCCCTGTCGGCTGAAACCGCCGGCCCGGCTACGGCTGTGCCGTCACAGCCGTAGCCGGGCCGCCCGTTCGTACGTCTCGGCCGGGTCCTCGCCGTCGGTGAGGTCGAGGTCTTCGGTGACACGTCCGTCGTTCAGGCGGATCAACCGGTCGCAGCGGGCGGCGATGGCCTGTTCGTGGGTGGCGAGCAGAATGGTCATGCCGTGCCGGTCGCGAAGGTCGAGCAGCAGGTCGAGGATCTGCCCGCCGGTGGTGGAGTCGAGGTTGCCGGTGGGCTCGTCGGCCAGCAGCAGACCCGGTGCGCCCATCAGTGCCCGGGCGATGGCCACCCGTTGCTGCTGGCCACCGGAGAGCTGCGCCGGGAGGGCCCGCTCCCGCCCGGTCAGACCGACCGCGTCGAGCAGCTCCCGGGCCCGGGCCGCGTGGTCGGCCCGGCCGCGTTGCGGCAGCACCGGGGCGATCACGTTGTCCAGCACTGTGAGCGCCGGCAGCAGGTGGTAGCGCTGGAAGACGAACCCCACGCGCTGCCGGTAACGGGCCAGCGCGGCTCGGCGCAGCTTGTTGACCACCACGCCGTCGACGACGACGGAGCCCTCGTCGGGTTGCTCGATCGCACCGATGAGGTGCAGCAACGTCGACTTTCCCGACCCGCTCGGCCCGGTCAGCGCCACCACCGAGCCGGCCGTGATGGTCAGGGACACGTCGTCGACCGCCGTCAACCGGTCCGCACCGCTGCCGAATCCTCGTGCCAGGTGCTCGACCGAGATCGCACTGCCGCTCTGCTCGTTCATGGTCTGCTACTCCTCTGCCAGTAGTCGGGCGGGCCGCAGACGCGGCAACAGGGCGGCGGGCACCAGCGCGGCGACAGTGCTCACCAGGGCGCCCGCCAGCGCGACCAGCGCGGCCACCAGGAGCAGCGCTCCCGGAATGGTGCCGATCAGCCAACCCGCGCTGGCCAGGCCGACCGCCGCGCCGGTCGTCGACCCCACGAGCCCCAGCGCCAGCCCCTCGTAGCCGACCAGCCGGCCGAGTTCGGCGTCCGTCCAGCCGATCGCCCGCAGGGTCGCCAGCTCGGCGGCCCGGTCACGGATGTTCAGGTAGAGCACGTCCGCGACCGCCGCGGCGCCGAGCAGCACGGTGGCCGCGGCGGCCACGGTGTCCGCGCCGCGGACGCTCAGCGAGACCACATCGCCGAGCAGACTGCCGACGATCGCACCCCGGAACGCCCACGCGGCGGCACTGACCAGCGTCAGCGCGGCCACCCCGATCGCCAGCGCGCCGGCGCCGAGGAACGTGCGTCCGGGGGTGCGGGCCAGGTTGACCAGGGCCAACCCGAAGAGGGTGCGGGGCCGGCGTACCCAGCCGGCGGGAGCGACGATGGGACGGAGGGCGGCGGCCGGGTGGGTGCGCGCGGCCCGCAGCGCCGGCACCAGGCCGGCGGCCAGCGAGAGCAGCAGGGCGATGGGTACGGCCAGGGCCGACCGCCGCCAGTCGACGTCGATGCCGAGCGCGATCCCGAGCGGGACCGCGAGGGCCAGTGAGAGCAGACCCGCGATGAGACCGAGGAGAGCGACCTCGCCCAGGATCAGCGCCGCGATGCGGCGGACCGGCCAGCCGAGACAGGAGAGCACCGCCAGCTCGGAGCGTCGGTCCCGGACGGCCGCGCTGACCGCGTTGGCGAGGAACAGCACGCAGACCACCAGCACCAGCACGAAGAGCACCAGGCTCTTGCGGTCCACCGCCTGGGTGATGATCGAGGCCACGCCGAGTGCCGACCAGCTCTCGGTCAGCCGCAGCATCGGCCGGCCGAACGAGCCCGCGGGCAGTTCCACGGTCTGCGGTGCGGGCGACGAGCCGAGGGTGATGTCGACGTCCAGCCCGGTGCGCGCCGCGATCTGCTCGGCGATCAGCCGGACCCGTTCGGCCGAGCGCTCGCTGTAGCCGCCGACGTCGGCCACCCGTACCCGGATCGCGCTGATCGGGGCCTTGGCCTGTGCCCCGCCGCCTTCCAGGAGTTTCGGGACGCTGCCGAGGTTGGTGAGGAGCAGCGGCGGCGCCGACAGGTAGCCGGCGGGGTTTCCGCTGGGTGCTAGCGGCTGACCGCCCAGCGCTGCCCGGCTGCGGTCGTCGGCACCCTGTGCCGTCGGCGCCTGGTAGGTCTCCAGCGGCAGTTGGCCGAGGTCACTGAACCCGGCCAGCCGGCCCGGGTCGAAGACACCGACGGCCCGCCAGAAACGATTGGCCGTGCTTCCGCCGGTGGGTAGCGGCAGCGCCCGTATCGACCGGGAACCGGTGTCGTCGGCCAGCCAGGGCCGGGGCAGTGGGTTGTACGCCTTCTCCTGGCTGTACACCTCTGGGTTGCCGGGCGGCTGCGCACGGGCCCGCAGGGTGCCGTCGGGCAGCCGGTCGTACTGCACGTCGCTCGACTGCACGACGCTCTGGAGTTGACCGACGCAGCACCCGCCCGGCGACAGCTCCTCGGTCAGCATCGCCTGGTGCCCGGCGGTGAGGTCGTACCGACCGGACCCGGCCGGAGTCCCGCCAGGGCGGCTCAACGTCTTCTCCAGGTCGATCGCCTCCACCCCGGCGGGGCTGATCGCGAGTCGGGTGAACCTGGCTGCCAGCGACTCGTCGATGAAGGGTCGGTTGGTGACGAGGACCGGGACCTCATAGTTGTCCGCTGTGCCCCGGCGGTTGACGGCGACCGTGTCGTCGGTGCGCACGGCCCGACCGGTGACCACGGCCTCGTCGAGGCCGACAAGTTGTTCCTCGGCCACCGGGTCGACCGCAGCCAGGAGGAACGGCACGGTCAGGTCGTACGCCATCACCAGCCGGTCGGAGGGTGTGGAGGAGCCGTCCCGGTCGGTCGCGAGGATGTAGGAGTCGGCTTGGAACCGGCCGTCGGGCAGCAGTTGGACGGCGTGCAGGGACCAGTCCTCGCGCTCGGAGTAGGTGCCCGGGTTGCCCAGCAGCCCGTATCCCGGGTCGCAGATGGGAAGGCTGCGCCCGTCCGGCTGCACCTCGCGCGGGGTCGGTCCGCAGGTGTCCGACCAGGAATAGGACCGCCCGTCGGAGTACGGTACGGCGTCACTGTCGGTTCCCCAGTCGATCCGGGGGTAGATCAACGGCTTCGTGGTCACGTACACGTACCGGGGTTTGCCCGGTGCGCTGGAGAGACCACGTTCGGCGTGGAAGGTCGGGTCGACCCGGATGACCTGGCGATCCAGCGAGCGGTCGACGGCCTCGGTGAGGTCGATCGGCGTCGGCAGCAGGGTGGTGGAATAGCCGAGCATCGCGATCGGTGCCGCCACCTCGATGCCGGGGACTGCCCTCACCTGCTCGTACTGCTGGGTGGTGATGCCGCCGAAGAGCCCGGAGAGATAGTTGGGGCGGACCAGCCCACGCTCGGCTTCGAGGGGAGTGCGGGTCCCCTGCGGACGGACCAGGATCTCGTAGGCGACCCGGGTGTTGCGCTCGACAGTGCCGGTGACGTCCAGGCGGGAGGTGGTGGTGGCGCCGGTCAGGACCACGAAGCCGGTGGTGGCCACCAGCACGCCGATCACCAGCGCCACCGACCGCCCCGCACGGCCGCGCAGCTGTCTCCAGATGAAGCCGAGCATGTCGCGCCTCCCCGTGTGCTCTCTCCCACTCTGCGCGATACATTGTGACAATGCAAGGCCCGTACCGGAGGTGACATGGCGATCCAGCACGCTGTCCTCGCCCTGCTCGCTGGTGGCCCCAGCCACGGCTACCAGCTCAAGGGATCGTTCGAGGCCGCCGTCGGCCCGCAGTGGGGGCCGCTGAACATCGGCCACCTCTACCAGATCCTCGACCGGCTCTCCCGGGACGAGCTGGTCGTCGCCGAACGGCAGCCGCAGCCGATCAAGCCGGACCGGGTGGTCTACGAGATCACCCAGGCCGGCCGCGCGGAGCTGGCACGGTGGCTGGCCGAGCCGAGCCCACGCAGCGGGGGATTCCGGGACGACTTCTTCCTCAAGGTCACCGCCGCCGCCCGGTCCGGATCCGCGGCCACCGTGCGCGCGGTGCTCAGCAACCAACGCGGGCACCTGCTGCGCGAGTTGCGCAATCTGGACGGCCTCCGGCGTGCCGCCGAGGACCCGGTGGTCGGGTTGCTGCTCACCGCGGCGAGCCGGCACGTGACGGCCGACCTGTCGTTCGTGGACGACGCCGAGTCGGTGCTGCTCGGCGACGGGGGCCAACTGCTGACCCGGCTCGCGACACCGCCGGCGTCTCAGTCGTCGAGCGACCCCGGATCAGCCCTCGGCGGACCGGTCAGTGGCTCGGGCTCAGAGCGCGCAGCCGGCTGACCGCCTCGGTCAGCACCTCGGGGCGTTTGCAGAACGCGAACCGGACCAGCCGCCGGCCCGCCTCCACATCGTCGTAGAAGACCTGCGTCGGCACCGCCACCACACCACAGCGCTCCGGCAGCGAACGGCAGAACTCCACGCCGTCCCGGCCGCCGAGCGCGGTGATGTCGGCGGTGACGAAGTATGTCCCCTCCGAGTCGAGCACCTCGAACCCGGCGTCGGTGAGACCACCGACGAGCTGGTCACGGCGCTGCTGGAGCCCGTCGCGGAAGCCGGTGTAGTAGTCGTCCGGCAGGGCCAACGCCACTGCCACCGCCGGTTGCAGCGGTGCCGCGTTGACGAAGGTGAGGAACTGCTTCACCCGCAGCACCGCCGAGACCAGCGCCGCCGGGCCGCTCGCCCAGCCGACCTTCCAACCCGTGCAGGAGAACGTCTTGCCGGCCGAGGAGATGCGCAGCGTCCGCTCCCGCATCCCGGGCAGGCCGGCCAACGACACGTGCGGGCTCGACGCGTCGGTGAAGACCAGGTGCTCGTACACCTCGTCGGTGACCGCGTACGCGCCGAACTCCTGACACAGCTCGGCGACCAGCGCCAACTCGGCCGGGGTGAAGACCTTGCCGGTCGGGTTGTGCGGTGAGTTGAGCAGCACCAGTCGGGTGCGCGGGCCGAACGCCGCGCGCAGCGCCGCCGGGTCGAAGGCGTACCGGCCGTCGGCCGCGGGCCGCAGGGTCACCGGTCGCCGGACCGCGCCGGCCAGGGCGATCGAGGCAGCGTACGAGTCGTAGTACGGCTCGAAGCACACCACCTCGTCACCCGATTCGCAGAGGGCGAGGATGCTGGCCGCGACCGCCTCGGTGGCACCCGCGGTGATGACGATCTCGCCGTCCGGGTCGTACGACAGGTCCTGGAACCGCTGCTGGTGGGCCGCGACCGCCGCGCGCAGGGCGGGAATCCCCGGGCCGGGCGGGTACTGGTTCTGCCCGCCGCGCAGCGCCTCGGCGGCGGCGGCCAGCATCTCCGGCGGACCGTCGGTGTCCGGAAAACCCTGCCCGAGGTTGACCGCGCCGGTGCGCACGGCGAGGGCGGACATCTCGGCGAAGATCGTCGTGCCGAACGGCCGCATCCGGGCCACCAGCGGGTCGACATCGGTGCTCGTCACCTGCGCCAGCCTAAGGCCACACCATGGCCGAACCCCAGCCTCACTCGGGCGCGCACCAGATGCTGCCGTAGCTCCGCTCCTTGAGGACCACCGGCGTGCCGGTGCCGCTGATCGTGACGGTGCATTCGAGGAGACCGTGGTATTCCATATCGACCCAGTCGGCCTCCAACCTGACCCGGCTCGGGCCGTTTGTCCGGATGGTGGTGCGCCAGGGGAGCTTCGCGCTGTCGACGTGGATCAGGTCGCTCTCGGCGTCGAAGTACGCGATGTCGGCCTCGCCCGACCCGGTGACCTCGTAGACCACCGTCACCGGGGCCGGCCCCGACGTCGGTCGGGTGACCGGCTGCTTGCTCGGGGTCGGGGGCGCGGGGCTGGGTCACTCCGGAATGGGGGCACGTGTGGTGGGTGCGGTCCAACCGTCGTCGGGAACAACCCACGGCTCCTCGGCGATCGGCTCCGAGCCGGGTCTGTCCAACAGGAAACCACTCGCGCAGAGGCAACCGCAGACAGCCAGGACCAGTGCCACGAAGACTGCGACGACGATGGCGACGATCCGGCCGCTGCTCGTGGTCGGGCTGCCGCTGGCACGCGGCTGGCCGGGGTAGGTGTACGGCGGCGGATAGCCGTGGGGCGGCCATCCGGCTGACGGCGGCCAGTGCGCGGGCGGTGGCGCGCCGGCAGGCGTGGGCCATCCTGCTGCCGGAGGCGGCCCGGCGGCAGTCGGATCCGACGGGTCGGGCGGGGACGGCGACCACGGCGACGCCGGTGGCCCGGGCGTCCACGGGGTCGGCGGCGGTTGAGGCGTCCACTGGGTCGGGGGCGGCGACGGGGTCCACGGCGCGGCCGGAGTCCACGGGGCTGGCGCCCACGGCGCCGGCGGTGCCCACGGCTGGGCCGGTGCCAGTGGGTCGGGCGCGGGGAGCCCAGCGGGGGAGGGCGGTGCCGTCGGATCCGGTGGCAACGGAGAGGCCGGGCTCAGCGGGGACGGCTCGGGTGCCGACCCCGACGTGCCGCCGGGTGCCGGGTCCGATGGTGAGGAGGGGGACGG
The DNA here is from genome assembly GCF_057766525.1 of Micromonospora sp. MGP-C2. Taxonomy (NCBI): domain Bacteria; kingdom Bacillati; phylum Actinomycetota; class Actinomycetes; order Micromonosporales; family Micromonosporaceae; genus Micromonospora; species Micromonospora sp. MGP-C2. The sequence goes on along the minus strand of NZ_JBYMEN010000002.1, from coordinate 3,431,824 downwards.
ATCGGGCGGGGGCGCGTCGGACATGGCTGCTCCGGGCGGGAGTGGGTATGGGACGAACGGGCCGAGGGCGGGCGCGCCGAACCCGCCGAGAGACTGTCGTACCCGACGGCGCGCCGCAACCCCCGTCACCTCCGGGCGGCCCCGCCCCGGCCTGCGACGCTCGTCCCGTTGCGCCCCGCCGACCCCCGATCGCTCAGATTCCGTGATTGATAACCCGACTTTCGAGCACCCATCATGAGTGAAACTGGGTTAGGCTGCGGGCCATGTGTGGAATCGTGGGATACGCGGGCGCGCGCCCCGCACTCAGCATCGTGCTCGACGGGCTGCGGCGGCTGGAATACCGCGGCTACGACTCGGCGGGCGTCGCGATCGTCTGCGACGACCGGCTGCTGACCGAGAAGAAGGCCGGCAAGCTGGCCAACCTTGAGAAGGTGCTGTCCGAGCGGGCCGCCGACGACCCGACCTCCTGCGCGGCCAGCCCGATCGGCATCGGTGACGGCACCACCGGCATCGGGCACACCCGGTGGGCCACCCACGGCGGCCCGACCGACCGCAACGCCCACCCGCACGTCGCCCCCGACGGCCGGGTCGCGGTGATCCACAACGGCATCATCGAAAACTTCGCCAAGCTCCGTAACGAGCTGGAGGCCGACGGCGTCCAGTTCACCAGCGACACCGACACCGAGTGCGCCGCGCACCTGCTCGCCGCCGCGCTGGCCGACCTGCGCGCCGCCGGCCAGCCGGACAGCCCGCAGCTGCTCGCCGCCGGCATGCGGGTGGTCTGCCAGCGGCTGGAGGGCGCGTTCACCCTGCTCGCGGTGGACGCCGGCGTGCCCGGTGCGGTCGTCGGCGCCCGGCGCAACTCGCCGCTGGTCGTCGGCCGCGGCGACGGTGAGAACTACCTGGCCAGCGACGTGGCCGCGTTCATCGAGCACACCCGGGAAGCGGTCGAGCTGGGCCAGGACCAGATCGTCCTGATCACCGGTGACAGCATCGAGATCACCGACTTCGACGGCCAGCCCGCCGCCGGCAAGGACTTCCACATCGACTGGGACTCCTCGGCCGCCGAGAAGGGTGGCTACGACTGGTTCATGCTCAAGGAGATCGAGGAGCAGCCGCAGGCCATCGCCGACACGCTGCTCGGCCGGCTCACCGAGACCGGCGAGATCGCCCTCGACGAGGTCCGCCTCAGCGACCAGGACCTGCGCGACGTCGACAAGATCTTCATCGTGGCCTGCGGCACGGCGTACCACGCCGGCATGGTCGCCAAGTACGCCATCGAGCACTGGACCCGGATCCCCTGCGAGGTGGAGCTGGCCAGCGAGTTTCGCTACCGCGACCCGGTCCTCGACCGGTCCACGCTGATCGTGGTGATCTCGCAGTCCGGCGAGACGATGGACACCCTGATGGCGCTGCGCCACGCCAAGGAGCAGAAGGCCCGGGTGCTGGCGATCTGCAACACCAACGGCTCGACCATCCCCCGTGAGTCGGACGCCGTGCTCTACACCCACGGCGGGCCGGAGATCGCCGTCGCCTCCACCAAGGCGTTCCTCACCCAGGTCGTCGCCTGCTACCTGATCGGCCTGCACCTGGCCCAGGTGCGCGGCATCAAGTTCGCCGACGAGGTGGGCGCGGTGGTCGCGCAGTTGCAGGAGATCCCCGGCAAGCTGCGCGAGCTGCTCGACCGGATCGAGCCCGTCCGTGAGCTGGCCCGGGAGCTGAAGTCCGAGCCGACAGTGCTGTTCATCGGCCGGCACGTCGGCTACCCGGTGGCCCTGGAGGGCGCGCTGAAGCTCAAGGAACTGGCGTACATGCACGCCGAGGGCTTCGCCGCCGGCGAGCTGAAGCACGGCCCGATCGCCCTGATCGACAAGGGCACCCCGGTCATCTGCGTGGTGCCCTCGCCGGTCGGCCGGGGCATGCTGCACGACAAGGTCGTCTCCAACATCCAGGAGGTCCGGGCGCGCGGTGCGCGGACCATCGTGATCGCGGAGGAGGGCGACGAGGCGGTCGTCCGGTACGCCGACCACCTCATCTACGTGCCGCGTACGCCGACGCTGCTGGCCCCGCTCGTCACCACGGTGCCGTTGCAGGTGCTGGCCGCCGAGATCGCCGCCGCCCGTGGACACGACGTGGACCAGCCCCGCAACCTGGCCAAGTCGGTCACCGTCGAGTAGGCCCCTCAACGACCTGGCCCAGCACGACCCGGGCCATCCCGTCCAGCGCGGGATTGCCCGGGTCCCAGTAACCGGTGTGGCCTCCTCGCCCACTGCCGAAGACCCGACCGCCGAACCCGGGATCCGACGGGTCGTGACCGAACCACAGCTCGTGGCCGGTCCGGTCGGGCCAGCCCAGCGCGGCGGCCAGCGGAGCCGCGCCGGACAGCGCACGTCGGCCCATCTCGTCCACCGGAAGGGCCCCGCGGATCACGTCGTCGGGAGCGCTGCTCGCCCAGACCTCCCGGGCGGGCACGCCCAGCTCGGCGGCGTGCGACGCACCGACCCCTGGGGAACCGACGAAGACCAGAGCGTCGGCGGCCAGCCCGTGCTCCCGGGCGGCCATGCCCACCACCAGTGACCCGTAGCTGTGCCCGAGCACGGTCTGCCGGGCCGGTGGCCCCTCGTGGGTGGCCCGCAGCCCCTCCTGGAAGCGGTGCAGCGCCGGGCCGGCATCGCGTGCCAGACCTGCGAAAGCCGCGTCGGTCACGAAATCCGGGGCGTCGTAGTCCAACCAGAGCACCGCCGCGCTGCGTTCAGTCGGGGCGAGCGTGGCGCACCGGTCCAGCACCCGCGCCGCCCTGCCCAGCTCACCGGGGGCGTCGTCCAGCCCGGAACCCATCCCCGGCACGTAGGTGAGCACCCGGTCGGCCTGGTCCGGGTCGCCGAGCGCCAGCACCACCCGACCCTCACCGGCCGTATCCAGCCCCAGCAGGTATGCCCGCGGCTCCGCGCCGCCCGTCAGTCGTCCGCCCAGCGTGTCCAGACCGGCCAACCGCTCAGCCAGCCCGCGCAGCCGGACCGACGCGAGCGCCCCCGGCGGCACCCGCGTCAGCAACCGCCGCCGCTCGGCCAGCAGCTCCTCCCGCCAGACCCCGAGCCGCAGCCGGTTGGCCTGGTCGCGGGCGGCCACCGGCACCCCGTCCAATCGGCCGACCAGCGCCGGCTCGTGCCCGATCAGCCACCGTCGCTGCGCCGGTGTCAGACCCGCCCACCAGGCGCGGACCAGGGTCGGCGCCGCACCGGGGGCCGGCCGGTCCGGCGGTGGCGGGGAGGCCCAGCCGGTGCCGGCGGCCCGGGCCAGCTCGTCCAACCGGTCGGCGGCGGCCCGGTCCGCGGCACCGGCCTCGTCGAGTGCGTCCCGCAGGTCTGCCGCCACCCGGGCCGCAACCACGCCGGCCCGCTCGGTCGGCCGGGCCCGGGCGGGATCGACGTGCACCCCACCCGAGCGGTCCACCAGCAGGCCGGCCGCGTCCGCCAGGGCGACCGCATCGGTGAGCCGTGCCTTCGCCACAGCCAGCCGGCCGGCCAACTCGGCCAGCACCTGGTCGACCTCGATCAACACGGGCGCGACCGACGTCAGCTCGTCACGCAGGCCGACGAGCCGGGCGTCCGCCGCCGTGGCCGCCGCGCCCGACCAACCGCCCCGCAAGCGCCCGTCCGCCGTACGCAGCTCACCGACGCGTCGGTCGACCAGCCCGGTCAACCCCGCCCAGGCCGTCCCGGCGGCCCGCCACCCGCTCGGATCGGCTGCCCACAGGTGTCGGTAGGCGACGCTGCTCACCGGTGCAGGGTGGCGAACCGGTCGGCCGCCCGGTCGTCGACCGACTCGTACGCCTCGGCCGCGGCCCGCACCCCGGCGGAGGCCGCCGTGACCCGAGCACCGACCCGGCACAACCAGGAGTGCACGGCTGCCTCCACCCCGGCCAGGGCCGCGCCGGCTCGCCACTCGGGTGCCGTCACCAGCAACCCGGGCACCCCCGCGAGGCCCAGCGCCAGCCGGTGCGCCCCGTCGTCGAGCACGACGGCGACCGCGCGCAGCTCCTCCGGCCGGACGACGAACGGCTCATCGGTCATGACCACACCCCCCGTGGACGATCGGGATCGACGCGCTGACGCTAGGCGTGTACCGGAGGTCGTCGAGTGCCCTGTGGACAGCCGGCGGTGAGGCGTACCCCGGCCTGTCCACAGGCGTTGCCCACCGCGGGCCCGACGGCTAATCTGCGGCCACGGCCGCCGGTAGGGTGAAGTGGTGATCGTCGCTGTCGGCATCGACGTCGTCCTGGTCGACCGGTTCGCCCGGGCCCTGGCACGGACGCCGCTGCTCGCCGACCGGCTCTTCACCACTGCCGAGCGACACACGCGCGCCGGTGCCCCGCGATCGCCGGAGTCCCTTGCCGCCCGCTTCGCCGCCAAGGAGGCCGTGGCCAAGGCGCTCGGCGCTCCGGCCGGGCTGAGCTGGCACGACTGCGAGATCGTGCCCGACCCGGACGGCCGTCCCTGGCTCGCCGTCTCCGGCACGGTCGCGGCGGCGGCCGACGCGCGTGGGGTCAACCGCTGGCATCTCTCGTTGTCGCACGACGGGGGGATCGCGTCGGCGATGGTGGTCGCGGAACGGTGACGTCGGCTGGGCGGGCCGACACGGTCCACCCGCGAACGAATGGGACACGGTGGCATGAGATCGGTGTGGCGGGTGGCCGACGTACGGGCGGCCGAGGCAGGGCTGATGGGCACGCTGCCGGACGGGACGCTGATGCAGCGGGCCGCCGCCGGGCTGGCCCGCCGGGCCGCGCTGCTGCTCGCCGAGCGGGGCGGGGTCTACGGCGCCCGGGTGCTGCTGCTGGTCGGTTCCGGTGACAACGGTGGCGACGCCCTGTACGCGGGGGAGCGGCTGGCCCGCCGGGGAGTCCAGGTGTCCGCCCTGCTGCTCACCCCCGGGCGTGCGCACGCCGCCGGGCTGGCCGCCCTGCGAGCGGCCGGTGGCCGGCTGGTGCCGCAGCCGGCCGGCCCGGTCGACCTGGTCCTGGACGGCATCGTCGGCATCGGCGGCACCGGTGGGCTGCGGGCGAGCGCGGACGAGGTGGTCCAACGCCTCGGCGAGCTGCGTGGGCGCGACGGCGAGCGCGCCACCATCCTGGCGGTGGACGTGCCGAGCGGGGTCGCTGTGGACACCGGCCACGTGCCGCTGTCCGCGTCCGGCCGACCGACAGCGGTCCGCGCCGACGTGACGGTGGCGTTCGGCGCGCTCAAGCCCGCACTGGTGGTCGGGCCGGCAGCCGCCCTGGCCGGGCAGGTGGAGTTGGTCGACATCGGGCTGCGTCCGTGGCTGCGAGGCTCTCCGGCGCTGCGGGTCACCGAGTGGTCCGACCTGGTCGACTGGTGGCCGGAGCTGGGCCCGGCGTCGGAGAAGTACAGCCGGGGCGTGGTGGGGGTGTCGACCGGCTCGGCGACCTACCCGGGCGCGGCGGTGCTCTCCGTCGGCGGCGCTCTGGCCGGGCCGACGGGCCTGGTCCGCTATGCCGGCGGTGCCCGGGCCGAGGTGCTGCACCAGCACCCCTCGGTGATCGCCAGTGGGCGGGTCGCCGACGCGGGCCGGGTGCAGGCCTGGGTCTGCGGCTCCGGCCTGGGCACCGGAGAGGACGCGGCGGCCGAGCTGCGCGCCGTGCTGGCCTCCCCGGTGCCGGTGGTGCTCGACGCCGACGCGCTGACCCTGCTGGTGGACGGCTCACTCGCCGACCGGCTGCGCGGGCGGGACGCGCCGATCGTGGTCACCCCGCACGACCGGGAGTTCACCCGGCTGTGCGGGGAGGAGCCCGGCGCCGACCGCGTCGGCTCCGCACTGCGGCTGGCCGCCTGGATGAACGCGGTGGTGCTGCTCAAGGGGGACCGCACGGTGATCGGCACGCCGGACGGCCGGGCGTACGTCAACCCGACCGGCACCCCGGCGCTGGCCACCGGCGGCACGGGTGACGTGCTGGCCGGGCTGCTCGGCTCGTTGCTGGCGGCCGGGGTGCCCGCCGATCGGGCCGCCGCCTCGGCCGCGTACCTGCACGGGCTCGCCGGCCGGGAGGCGGCCCGGGGTGGGCCGGTGACCGCGCCCGACGTGGTCACCGCACTTCGCCCGGTTGTCGCCCGGCTGGGCTGATCGGCCCGTTCCGGCCGGGTCGTCGTCCGGGGGCGTGCGTCGCCGCCCCCGGTGATCACGGCGGAAAGTAGGCTGGGCGTATGTGGCAGGCCGAGGTACGCGTCGATCTTGACGCGATCCGCGAGAACGTGAGCAGGCTCCGCTCCGGCACCAGCGCCGAGCTGATGGCGGTGGTGAAGGGCGACGGGTACGGCCATGGCATGCTTCCGGCCGCCCGCGCCGCGCTCGACGCCGGCGCGGACTGGCTCGGTGTCTGCACCCTCGACGAGGCGCTCACCCTGCGGCGGGCCGGAGTGACAGTGCCGGTGCTGGCCTGGCTGCTCGCGCCGGGGTTGCCGCTGCACGAGGGGGTCACCGCCGGGGTGGACCTGGGCGCGGCCAGTCTGCCGCAGCTGGACGAGATGATCGAGGCGAGCCGACTCGCCGGGCGCCCCGCCCGCCTGCACCTGAAGATCGACACCGGGCTGTCGCGGGGCGGGGCGACCGTCGCCGACTGGCCGGCGCTGCTGGACGCTGCCGCGAAGGCGCAGGCCGACGGCCTGGTCGAGGTGGTCGGCGTGTGGAGCCACTTCGTGTACGCGGACAGCCCCGGCCACCCCACCACTGATCGCCAACTGGCCGTCTTCCACGAAGGGCTGGCCATGGTCGAGCGGGCCGGGCTGCGCCCGCGTTGGCGGCACCTCGCCAACTCGGCCGCCACCCTGACCCGCCCGGACACCCACTTCGACCTGGTTCGCCCCGGCCTTGCCATCTACGGGCTCTCCCCGGTGGCCGGCGAGACGTACGGGCTGCGGCCGGCGATGACCGCACGCGCCCGGGTGATGCTCACGAAGCGGGTGCCCGCCGGCACCGGCGTCTCCTACGGGCACGCCTACACCACCGAGGCGGACGCGAACCTGGCCGTGGTGCCGCTCGGGTACGCCGACGGGGTTCCCCGGCACGCGTCCAACACCGGCCCGGTCCAGCTCGCCGGCGCACGGCGGACGATCTCGGGACGGGTCTGCATGGACCAGTTCGTGATTGACTGCGGGGACGACCCGGTGGCCGACGGCGACGTGGCGACCCTGTTCGGCAGTGGTGTCGACGGCGAGCCGACCGCCGACGACTGGGCCGAGGCGGTCGGCACGATCAACTACGAGATCGTCACCCGGTTCGGCAGCACACGCGTGCCTCGGATCTATGACGGCGAGCGGCCATGAGCTACCGCATTCCGCGTCCGCGGACCGCGGCGGGCCGGGTCGCGGGGATCCTCGGGGCCGCGGTCGGGGTCGCGGCCGCGGGCCTGGCGGCCGGCGTCGCGACCGAGCGCACCCTGGTCCGCCGGCTCAAGGCAGACCCGGCCGACCGCTACGCGCACGAGGCGTTCGGCGAGCAGCGGTACGACGAGGCGTTCCGTCTGGAGCTGCCGGACGGCACGGACATCCACGTCGAGGTGGTCGAGCCGACCAGGCCGGTGCCGGGGCATCCGACGGTGGTGCTGGTGCACGGCTTCTGCCTGGACATGGGGACGTTCCACTTCCAGCGTCAGATGCTCGCGGCCCGAGGTGACTACCGGGTCGTGGCGTACGACCAGCCCGGTCACGGTCGGTCCGGCCGGTTGGAGACCGGGGAGTACGACCTCGCGGTGCTCGGCCGGACGCTGCGCCAGGTGATCGACCGCACCGCCCCGGACGGGCCGCTGGTGCTGGTCGGTCACTCGATGGGCGGCATGACCATCATGGCGTTCGCCGAGTTGTTCCCGGAGCTGTTCGGTGACCGGGTGGTGGGCACGGTCCTGATGGCCACCTCGGGCGGGCTCATCGCCGAAACCAAGCTGGTTGCGCCCGCGCTGCTCGGCCGGGTCGGCGGCCCGGTGCTGTACATGGTCAGCAACGCCACCCGGTACGGCGGGCCGGTGATCGACAAGGCCCGCAAGTCGACGTCGAACGTGGCCTGGCTGCTGACCCGCAAGTACGGCTTCGGCACCCGCAAACCCAGCCCGTCGCTGGTGTCCTACGTGGAGACGATGAACTCCCGGACGTCGGCCGACACGGTGACCCGCTACCTGCGGACCCTGGCCACCCACTCGCGCTTCCCGGCTCTCGCGGCGTTGGCCGCGACGCCGGTGCTGGTGGTGGTCGGCGACAAGGACATGATCACTCCGGTGACCCACTCGGAGGAGATCGTCCGGCGGCTGCCGCACGCCGAGTTCGTCAAGATCAAGGACAGTGGACACGTGGTGATGCTGGAGCACGCCGACGAGGTCAACGCCGCGCTCGCGCGGTTCCTCGAATCACTCGCAGAGCCGGAGGAACGGTGAGTCACGTCGTCAAGCTGCCGACCGTCGAGGACACCCGGGAGTTCGGCCGACGCCTGGCCGGGCTGCTGCGCGCCGGCGACCTGGTGCTGCTGACCGGCCCGCTGGGCGCCGGCAAGACCGCGCTCACCCAGGGTGTCGGCGCCGGGCTCGGTGTACTCGGCGACATCACCTCGCCGACGTTCGTGATCGCCCGGGTGCACCGCCCCGATCCGGCCCGGGGTGGCCGGGTCGCCCTGGTGCACGCCGACGCGTACCGGCTGGGCGCCGCCACCGACCCCCGCGCCGAGATCGACGACCTGGACCTCGACGCATCGGTCGAGGACTCGGTGACCGTGGTGGAGTGGGGTGAGGGCCTGGTGGAGCAGTTGGTCGACGCGCACCTGCGTGTCCGGATCGACCGCCGCGACGACGACACCCGCATCGTCGAGCTGGACCCGATCGGTGGCGACTGGGCCCGTCGGCTCGCCGGCCTGGGCTAGGGCGGCCGCTGTCGTACCCGATGCCTAGAGTGCGGGGACCGACCCGCGCTGTGTGAGAGGTTCCTGATGCCCGACGACGCCCCCGCCCTGGATCTGCTGGCCCTGCTGCCGGAGCAGTGGCGTGCCGTGCTCACCCCACACCTGGATGCGGCGCGCACCGCCGCGCTGGCCGAGTTCGTCGCTCGGGAATACGCGACGCAGACCGTCTTCCCTCCCCTGGAGGACCTGTTCTCGGCCTACCGGCTCTGCCCGCCGCAGGGCACCCGGGTGCTGATCCTCGGGCAGGACCCCTATCACCGCGCCGGGCAGGCACACGGGTTGAGCTTCAGCGTCCGCGACGGAGTGACGGTGCCGCCGTCGTTGCGCAACGTCTTCAAGGAGTTGGGCGAGGACGTCGGCGTTCCCAAGCCGCGCAGCGGCAACCTCGACGGGTGGGCCGCCCAGGGCGTGCTGCTGCTCAACGCGGTGCTGACCGTCCGTCAGGCCACCCCGGGCTCGCACGCCAACGCCGGCTGGGAGGAGTTCACCGACGCGACCATCCGGGCACTTGACGCCTCGCCGGACCGGGTGGTCTTCCTGCTCTGGGGCGGCTACGCCCGCAAGAAGGCGGCCCTGGTCACCAACCCGCAGCACGTCGTGCTGGAGGCTGGCCACCCCAGCCCGATGAACCCGCGTGGCTTCCTCGGCAGCCGCCCGTTCAGCGCGGCCAACAAGGCGCTCGCCGACGCCGGCCTGCCCACCATCGACTGGGAGCGCACCGCCGGCTGACCTCTGCGGCCCGCGGCTCCCGGTCACCGCCCTGCTGTTGGCGTGGCTGGCAGGTGGCTCAGCTTCCGCTGGCCAGCTGCCGGTCACGGTAGCGGCGCAACAGCTCGCCGGCGCGCGGCGCGGTCAGCTCCAATTCGACGAGCGGCACCACCTGGTAACCCCGACCGCCGTGGCGCACCTCGATCGTCTCGGGCAGTTCGTCGCACATCGTGGCCCTGATCTCGCCGTGCCGGGTCGACCAACGGTGCTCGCCCGGCTCCTCGGGCTCCAGCCACACACCGCCGAACTCGCCGAAGCGAGCGTTCCACCGCTGCCCGTAGTTCCTTTCCAGCCAACGGGTCAACACCTTCGAGTCCTGCCACCGCACGGCGATCTCCAGCGCGTCCACCGGCACCGGCGCACCCTGCAACAGGGCAGCCGTGCTCCCGGTGAGGACCTGCGGGAGATCGCTGAGCCGGTCCAGCAGCCGATCCAGGCCCAGTTCGTCGATCCGCTCGGCGAGCGGCCGAGCGGCCAGGTCGTCCATCCGGGCGTCAAGGTGCGCGTCCAGCGGCTCCACCCCGACGGCCAGCTGCACATCCATCGCAGTGAGCATCCGTTCCAGCACCGGGATGGTCGGCGCACGCTCGCCACGTTCGATCCTGGCCACGGCAGCCTGGCTGACCCCGGCCAGCGCGGCCAACTGACGTTGGCTCAGCTCGCGCAGGTGTCGTTGCTGCCGCACGGTAGCGCCGAGAAGGGTGACAAGGCGAGTGGATGGCATCCCCGCATGGTGGACCAGGGTCAGATGCTGGCGATACCTCTGCGGCATATTGACGACTCGCCGCTGATCGGGCCGAGGACCGCCCCGGTCGATGGCCTGGCGGCTGGCGGTGGGCCTCATCCCAGTGAGCGTGATGCCTGTGAGTCATCTTGATGACTCACAGGCATCACGCTCAAAAGGAAATGTGGCGTCGTCGCACCCGGCGCTTCGCTCCCCGGCCGCTTCGCCGCCCGGCGGGGTTGCGGGGTGCGGGTGGGCGGGGCGTCCGGAGGATCGCGGTAGGGCGGGACGGGCCTGGGGGCGGTGACCGGGGCGGGGCGTGACCGGGGGGCGGTGGCGGGGCGGCTAGGCTGGCTAACCGTGCTCGTACTCGTGGTGGACAGCTCGACCCCTGCGGTGACCGCAGCGCTGGTGGAGGTCTCGGCGGACGGTGTCGTGTCCCGGGCGCACCGGTGCACGGTCGATGCCCGCGCGCACGGCGAACTGCTCGCTCCCCAGGTGGACGCGGTCCTCGCCGACGCCCACGCGCGCCCACGGGACCTGAGCGCCATCGTCGCCGGGCTCGGCCCGGGTCCGTTCACCGGGCTGCGGGTCGGCCTGGTCACCGCCGCGACGATGGGTCAGGTGCTCGGCATCCCCACGTACGGCGTCTGCTCGCTGGACGCCATCGGCTACCCGGCGGCGTCCGGCGAGCCGGTGCTGGCCGCCAGCGATGCCCGGCGCAAGGAGCTCTACTGGGCCGTCTACGACGGTGCGGGCCAGCGGATCGTCGGGCCCGAGGTGTCCACGCCGTCGGTGGCCGCCGCGCGCGCCCGGGAGTTGGGCGCGACGATCGCGGTCGGGGACGGGGCACACCGGTACGCCGAGATCCTGGACCTGCCCGTGCGGGTCGAGCCCAGGTACCCGGACGCCACCGTGCTGGCGCTGCTCGCGGCCGAGCGGATCCGGGCGAGTGCGTCCAGCGAGCGGCTCACCCCGCTCTACCTGCGCCGTCCCGACGCGGTGGCGGCTGTCGGCCGCAAACCGGTCCTGCCATGACAGCGGTACGGCTCGTCCCGTTCCGCTGGTGGCACATCGACGACGTGCTGCCGATCGAGGCGGACCTCTTCGGCGCCGAGCAGTGGTCGCCGGCCATGTTCTGGAACGAGCTGGCCAACGGGCACCACTACCGGGTCGCCGTCGACGGGGATGGCGCGGTGCTCGGTTACGCCGGCCTCGCCGGGGCTCCTCCAGACGAGGTGTGGGTGCAGAACATCGCCGTGCACCGGGACGCCCAGCGGCGGGGCGTGGGCCGCGTCCTGCTGGAGGAACTGCTCGCCGAGGCGGCCCGGCGGGATGCCCGCAGCACCCTGTTGGAGGTCGCCGTGGACAACGCCGCCGCCCAGCGGCTCTACGCGACGTACGGGTTCGAGCCGATCGGGGTGCGGCGCGGCTACTACCAACCGAGCAACACCGACGCGCTGGTCATGCGGCGCGACGCCGAGCCGACCGGGGACGGACCACACGACCATGGCTGACGAACCGCTGATCCTGGGTATCGAGACCTCCTGCGACGAGACCGGCGTCGGCATCGTGCGGGGGCACACCCTGCTGGCCGACGCACTCGCCTCCAGTGTCGAGGAGCACGCCCGATTCGGGGGTGTGGTGCCCGAGGTGGCCAGCCGGGCACACCTGGAGGCCATCGTGCCCACCATGGACCGGGCCCTGACCGAGGCCGGCGTCACCCTGGCCGACATCGACGCGATCGCGGTCACCTCCGGGCCTGGTCTGGCCGGTGCGCTGCTGGTCGGTGTCGCCGCCGCCAAGGGGTACGCGCTCGCCGCCGAGAAGCCCGTGTACGGCGTGAACCATCTTGCCGCCCACGTCGCGGTGGACACCCTTGAGCACGGCCCACTGCCCGAACCCGCCATCGCGCTGCTGGTGTCCGGCGGTCACTCGTCCCTGCTGCTCGTCGACGACCTGGCCCGGGGCGTCACCCCGCTGGGCGCCACCATCGACGACGCCGCCGGTGAGGCGTTCGACAAGGTCGCCCGGCTGCTCGGGCTGCCGTTCCCGGGCGGCCCGCCCATCGACCGGGAGGCCCGGGCCGGCGACGCCGCCGCGATCGCCTTCCCACGCGGCCTGACCGCCGCCAAGGATCTCGCCGCCCACCGGTACGACTTCTCGTTCTCCGGCCTGAAGACGGCGGTGGCAAGGTGGGTCGAGGCGCGTCAGCGTGCCGGTGAGCCGGTGCCGGTGGCCGACGTGTCCGCGTCCTTTCAGGAGGCGGTCTGTGACGTCCTGACCAGCAAGGCACTCGCCGCCTGCCGCGCTCAGGGCATCGACACCCTGGTGATCGGCGGGGGAGTGGCGGCGAACTCGCGGCTGCGGGCGATGGCCGAGCAGCGGGCCGAGAAGTACGGCATCCGGGTCCGGGTGCCCCGTCCGAAGCTCTGCACCGACAACGGTGCGATGGTGGCCGCGCTCGGTTCGCACCTGGTCGCCGCTGGGGTCGCGCCGAGCCGACTGGACCTGCCTGCCGATTCGGCACTGCCGTTGACCACGGTCAGCGTGTGACGGGGGCGGCGGACATGATCGTGCGGATGTGGGAGGCGCGCGCCGAGGCGTACGGCGTCGCCGACCTGATCACCTGGGTGTGCGACACCGCTCTGCCCGAGTTGGAGCACGACCCGCTGCACGTCTCCAGCGAGGTCTTCTCCTCCACCGACCACCGCGTGGTGGTCATCTCCAAGTGGCGCAGCAACCCGCGACCGCTGCCCGATCCGCCTGCCCTGCTGGTGGCTCGCGCTCCGCACTCCTGGGATTTCACCCAGGTCGACCGCTGACGCGAGCCACCAACGAGGTCATCGCCGACGGTCAGCTGCGGCGCAGCATCCGGTAGGTGGCGATTCCACCGGTGCCCAGCGCGGCGAGGAAGACCAGCCAGACGACTGTGCTGCTGACCCCGACCTGCGGGCCGGCGTTGGCCGCTGCGGCGGCCAACAGGCCGTCGTCACCGGGGGCGGGCAGCGCCGCAGGGGGCAGCTCCGGCCAGCGGACCAGGCCCGTGCTCTCCAGCATCTGCATGTGGTGCATGACGAAGCCGTTGGAGTCGTCGCAGAGCTTGCGGACGGTGGCGTCCCGGGTGCTGGCGCGGACCGCGCCGATCACCGGGAAGATCTTGCCGTGGGCGACCCGGAGCCGGGTGACGAAGATCTGGTCGAACCGGGCGCCGGACGCCTTCTGCATCTCCGCCAGCCAGCCCTTCTGCTCGGCGGTCGGCTCGCTGGGGATCGTCGCGCCCAACTTGTTAGCTGCTTCGACCACGAGCTCGTCGAGCTTCTGGTGCTCGCTGGCGATGCCGGCGCCGATCTCCCGTACCTTGGCCGACTGCCCCTTCTCGGCGGCCATCTGACCGGCTGGCATCTCCCACAGCCCGGCCAGCCGTACCCCGTTGAGCAGTGTCATGTCGGCGGCGTTGAGCTGCTGCCCGCCGCCGGCGGGCGCGGCCATGGCCACGCCGGGCAGGACACCGATCCCCGCGACGATCGCGATGAGCAGCAGCGCCGCTCGGTGGGTCCGGGTGCCCAGCCGGCGATGGGCGGATCTGAGCGGTGCCATGTCTGTGGTGCCTCCTCGGTCCGGACCGAAACGCGTCTGGACCGGACAGCCATACGCTCCCGGCTGCCCGTCCGCCCACTGATACGGACTGATCGCGCGATCAGTTCACCGATTGGCGACGGGGATCAGCGGGTGATGGCGAGGAAGCCGCCGAGCAGCAGCAGGGTGAGCGCCGCGGCGGCGAAGAGCATCAGCAGCTCGCGGTGCCCGTGCCCGACGGTGTCGCGGTCGCCGGGCGGGTCGGACAGTGCCGGCAGATCGCGGGTCAGCGCGGCCAGGTCACCGAGGGTGCGTGCCGTCCAGACTGCACCCGCCCGGTCGGAAAACTCGTCGAGGGTCAGCCGGCCCGCTGCGGTGTGCCGGTGCAGCTCGGCGACCACCCGGTTGCGGTCGTCGTCGGAGGCGCGCAGCTCGACATCCACGCCGGACAGCGTACGCGGATCAGCCCACGTCGAGGGGGTCCGCGAGGAGTCGTTCGAAGGCCAACTCGGCGGCCCCGATCAGGGGGGCGTCCGCGCCCAGCTTGGGCGTGCGCAGCCGGACGTGCTCCAGGCAGGCTCCGAGCGCGTTGGAGTTGAGCCGGCTGCGGATCTGGGCCGCCGCCGCGAGGTAGAGGTCGCGCATGGTGCCGCCGAAGATGACCATTTCGGGGTTGAAGATGTTCACCAGGTTGGCGACGCCGAAGCCGAGCCAGTCGCCGGCCTGGCGGACCGCCGTCTGGGCCCGGGCGTCGCCCCGGTCGGCGGCGTCGAAGACGGCCAGCAGGGCGTCGCGACCCCGGGCGTCGGAACGTCCGGCAGCGCGCAGCAGACCGTGCTCGCCGATCTCGGTCTCCCAGCAACCCCGGGAGCCGCACTCACAGGGCCGGCCGTCGCGGACCACCTTCATGTGGCCGACCTCGCCGCCGTACCCACCGTGCCCGGTCAGCCGACGTCCACCGGCGATGATGCCGGCACCCACGCCGACGTCGCCGTACAGGTAGAGGACGTTGTCGCAACCGGCCGCAACACCCCGTGCGTGCTCGGCGAACGCGGCGACGTCGGCCACGTTGCCCACCGTGACCGGTACGTCGATGCCCAACTCGTCGGCGAGGGCCGAGCCGATCGGTTCGTCCACCCAGCCGGTGGTGGGGCCGAGCCGGACCAGGCCGTCGTCCCGGCGGACCATGCCGCACACCGCGACGCCGGCGCCGACGCAGATCGCGTCCGCCGGCACCAGCTGCTGCATCTCCTTGACCGCCCCGGCCAGCAGCGGCGCGGCCTCCGCGGCCAGCAGCCCGCGCGGTCGGTCCAGGTCCCGGCGGTCCAGGACCGCGCCACCCAGACCGACCCGGGCGGCGCGCAGCCGGTCCACCTCCACGGAGTACGCGTACGCGTAGACCCGTGCCGACTCGGGCCGGACGACAAGTGACGGTCGCCCGGCCCGGCCGGTCTCCTTCGGCGCGCCTTCGCTGACCAGCCCCACCGCGGACAGGTCGGCGGTGAGCGCGCCGATGGTGCTGCGGTTGAGGCCCAGCGTGGTGGTCAGTTCGGCGCGTGTGGTCGCCCCGTGGACGTGCACGTGCCTAAGCAGAGCCCCGAGGTTCTGCCGTCGGACGTCATCCTGGCTCGGTCCTGGGCGCATGCTGGTGCTACCTCCCGCGCGGTCAGCGGGTGCCGGTGGCTGCCGCGCGGCGGCGGGAGAGCGCGTCGACGCTGGCCGCGAGCAGCAGTACGACACCGGTGACCACGTACTTGACTCCCGCGGTGTATCCCATCAGGCCCATTCCGTTCTCGATGACCGCGACCACCGCGCCGCCGAGCACGGCGTCGAAGACGCGGCCCTTGCCACCGAACAGGCTGGTGCCGCCGATCACCGCTGCGCCCACCGCGTAGAGCAGTACGTTACTGCCCCCGGTGTTCGGGTCGACCGAGTTGGCCCGGCTGGCCGCCACGATGCCACCGATGGCGGCCATGGACGAGCAGATCACGAAGACGGAGATCCGGATCCGGTCGACTCCGATGCCGGCCCGGCGGGCCGCTTCCCG
The DNA here is from genome assembly GCF_057766525.1 of Micromonospora sp. MGP-C2. NCBI lineage: Bacteria > Bacillati > Actinomycetota > Actinomycetes > Micromonosporales > Micromonosporaceae > Micromonospora > Micromonospora sp. MGP-C2. The sequence continues at coordinate 3,415,748 of NZ_JBYMEN010000002.1, read as the reverse complement.
GTTGCCGCCCACGGCGTAGATGTGCCGGCCGTAGCTGGTGCGCTGCAGCACGAAGGTCCAGATGACCAGCAGCACCGCGATGATCGGCACCACGATCGGCACACCCTTGAGCGAGACGATGAGGACGTTGCGGCTGCGCTCCAGGTTTAGCACGTACACCGCGGTGCCGAGGATGACGGCGAGCCCGGCGATCCGCAGCGCCACCACCGCGATCGGGTCGGTGATCAGACCACGTGCCGCCCGGTTGCGGTGGCGTAGCAGTTGCACCGCCGCGTAGCCCACGACGGCGACGGCGGTCAGCGCCCAGCCCAGCGCGGGGGCGAGGTTGCGGTTGGCGATGGCGACCAGCACCTCGTCGCGGACGGAGATGTTGGTGCCCTCCTGCACGAGCAGCAACACGACGCCCTGGAAGGCGAGGAAGCCGGCGAGGGTGACCACGAAGGACGGAACACCGATCTTCGCGACGAGCAGGCCGAGCGTGGTGCCGATGACCACACCGGTGGCGACCGCGGCGAGCACCGCGACCCACCAGGGATAGCCGAGCACGGTGACCACATTGGCCAGCACCGCCGCGCAGACGCCGCTGGCGAAGCCGGCGGAGAGGTCGATCTCGCCGAGCAGCAGCACGAAGACCAGGCCCATCGCGATCAGCGTGACCGCCGCACCCTGGGTGAAGAGGTTGGCGAAGTTGCCGGCCGACAGGAACGACGACGGCCGCATGATCGCGAAGACGGTGCAGAGCACGATCAGGCCGAGCACAGCTGGTAGCGCGCCGACGTCGCCACCGCGTACCCGACTCAGGTAGTTGCGGACGTGGCCCCCGACGGTCGGCGTCGGTGTGACGGCCGCCGGGCCGTCCTTCCGCACGGCGGTGGTGGTCATCGGACGCCTCCTGAGATCGAGTCGGCCGCCTGCGGGCCGTCGCCGTTGCTGCCCGGGTCGGTGGCGAGGCCGAGCCCGCCCGAGCGCCCGGCGGTGATCAGCTCGACCACCTGGGCGTGGGTGATGTCGGTGGTCTTCACCTGGGCGACCATCTGGCCGAGGTACAGCGCGGCGATCCGGTCGGAGACGGCGAAGACATCGTTCATGTTGTGCGAGATGAGCACCACGGCCAGGCCGTTGTCGGCGAGGCGGCGGACCAGTTCGAGCACCTGCGCGGTCTGTGCCACGCCGAGCGCCGCGGTCGGCTCGTCCAGGATGACCAGCTTGCTGTTCCACAGCACCGCCTTGGCGATCGCCACGGTCTGGCGCTGGCCGCCGGAGAGGCTGGACACGTGCTGGCGCAGCGACGTGACGGTGCGGATGGAGAGCCCTGCCAGGGTCTCGGCGGCGAGTTGTTCCATGGTCGGCTCGTCCAGGACGATGCCGCTGCGCCTCTCCCGACCGAGGAACATGTTCTGCACGATGTCCAGGTTGTCGCAGAGCGCGAGGTCCTGGTAGACGACCTCGATGCCGAGCGTGGCGGCGTCGCGGGGGCTGCCGATGTGCACCGGTTCACCGTTGAACAGGAACTCTCCGGCGTCGGTGGGGTGGATGCCGCTGATGCACTTCACCAGGGTCGACTTGCCGGCGCCGTTGTCGCCGACCAGTGCGGTCACCTCGCCTGGGTGGACGGTCAGGGCGACGTCGCGGAGCACCTGGACGGGACCGAAGCTCTTGTCGATCCCGCGGAGTTCCAGCAGGGGGGTCGCGGACACGGGGTCTCCTTCTCAAGGGAGGGTCGGGGCCCGTCCGGCGGGCGCCGCCCGGCACGGGAGGGTGCTCCCGTGCCGGGCGGCGGTGGTCGTTCCGGCGGGTACTGCGGCGTCGGTCAGCTGATGCCGGCTTCGGCGCAGAACTTGGCGTACGCCGCGGTGCAGACCTGCTCCTTGGTCGCGTAGCCGTCGGCGATGACGTCCTTGACGTTGTCCTTGTAGATGGCCTTCGGGGTGAGCAGCACCGAGGGGACGTCGCGGTCACCGTCCTTCACCGACTGGCCGGTGTCCTTCTTCTCGCCCTTGGCCAGCGCGATGGCCAGGTCCGCGGCGGCCTTGGCCTCTTCCCGGACTGCCTTGTAGACGGTCATGCACTGGTCACCGGCGAGGATGTTCTGCAGGCCCTCCACGCTGGCGTCCTGCCCGGTCACCGGCACCTTGCCGTTGATCTTGTTCTTCTTCAGGATCGAGATGGCGGCGTTGCCGAGAGTGTCGTTGGCGGCCAGCACGCCGTCGATCTTGCCCTTGGTCGCGGTGAGCTGCTGCTCGAAGATGGTCGCGGCGGTGGGGCCGTCCCAGCCCGGCACGGCGTCGTCCGGGCCCTTGGTGTATTCCTTGGAGTCGAACTTCGGCTTGAGCACCGAGTCGTATCCGGCCTTGAACAGGGTGGCGTTGTTGTCGGTGGGGGAGCCGTTCAGGTATGCCACGACCGGGTTCTTGGCGTTCTTCTCGGTCAGGCACTTCGCCAGACCCTCGCCCTGGAGCTTGCCGACGGTCTCGTTGTCGAAGCTGACGTAGTACTGGGCGGAGCCGCCGAGGGTGAGCCGGTCGTAGTCGATGGTGGCGATGCCCTGCGACTTGGCCTTGTCGAGCACGGCCTTGCCGGTGCCGGAGTCCAGGTTGACGATCATCAGGGCGGTGACGCCGCCGGTGATCATCTGGTCGGCGATGGTCTGGAAGGCGGCCTTGTCGTTCTGGGCGTTCTGAATGTCGGACTGGACGCCGGCGGCCTTGAACGCCTCCTCCAGGAAGCGGCGGTCCGCCGTCTCCCAGCGGGGGGAGGACTTGCTGTCCGGAAGGATCACGCCGATCTTGGGGGTCTTTTTGGAGTCGGTCGAGCCGGTGCCGGAGTCGTCGCTACAGGCGGTCAAGCCGCCGGTCGCGAGCAGGCCCACGGCGGCGATGGTGAGGATCCCCTTACGCATGTGCAGGGTCCTTTCGGAGGTGGGGAGGTGTTGTTTTGTTGTGTCCGGCAACGTATTTCGCGTCACACCGGCTCCACAAGACCGCGCAGGTGCATAGTTTGTTGGGAGCGATAACAATTCAGCAACGCGACTGTTACTCCGCGGGTATCCCACGGGGGAGTCGACGTAACGAAGGTCGTCAGTGGGTCTGCAACGGCGCGGTGCGGGCGTCGGTCAGCGCCACCAGATCCGCCGCGGCCAGTTCGAGTTGCAGACCGCGCCGACCAGCCGAGACGTAGATCGTCGGGAATGCCAGCGCGGAGTCGTCCAGCACTGTGGGCAGTCGCTTGCGCTGCCCGAGCGGGCTGATCCCACCGCGTACGTAGCCGGTTGCCCGCTCGGCGACCGCCCGGTCGGCCAGCGCCGCCCGCTTGCCACCGACGGCCGCCGCGAGCGCCTTCAGGTCCAACTCGCCGGTGACCGGAACGACCGCCACGGTCAGTGCGCCGTCGACCTCGGTCACCAGCGACTTGAACACGCGCTCCGGTGGCACGCCGAGCGCCACCGCCACCAACGCGCCGTAGTTCGGGGCGTCCGGTGCCACCCGGTACGGATGGGTGCGGTGCGCCACCCCACGCTTGACAACCAGTGCCGTCGCCGGAGTGCCCTGTCCTGCCACACCGGCGACGCTAGTCGACCGGCCTACCGATCAGCACTGTCGGTGCGCCGGCGACCCGGGTGAGCACCAGGCTCGCCGCCTCGTCGCCGGCCAGCCGCAGGTCCCGTCGAAGCTGCTCCGGGGTGAGCGCGGAACCCCGCTTGAGGATCTCCACCCGGCCCACCCGACGATCCCGCAGCAGCGCCCGCAGGCGCTTGAGCGAGAACGGCAGCACGTCGGTGATCTCCAGGCAGCGTGCGTACGGGGTGCGGATCGGCTGGTCGGCGTATAGGTAGGCGATGCTCGGATCGCCCAGGGTGGCGTCCAGTTCGGTGGCCAGTTCGGCCACGAGGTGCGCGCGCACCACCGCCGGGTCCGGGTCGTACAGGTAGCGACGCGGCGGCCCGACCGGAGCCTCGTCGGCACCCGAGCCGCTGAGCTGGTGGCGGCGAGTCTCGACGCCCCGCTGGCGGTAGAGGGTGGCGCGGCGGGGCACCTCCGCCAGGTCACCACACCAGAGCGCGGCCTCGACCAGGTCGCCGTCGACACCGACCCACTCGGCCTCCGCCCCGGCCGGAATGAGCGCGTGGTCCAGGCCCGGCGCCACCTTCACCACGGTGCGCGGCACCCGCTCGGCCAGCCCGGTCACGAAGTCCCACGGTGGCGAGTAGGCGCGCGGGTCGAAGATCCGTCGCCCGGTGCCGGTGGTGCGGCGGGCCGGGTCGCAGAAGACCCCGTCGACCCGGGAGACGTCGAACGCTGTCGCATCCCCGCACTCGACAGTGAACAGGTCGGCCAGCCCGGCCGCCTCAGCGTTGGCGGCGGCCATCGCGGCGGTCACCGGGTCGGCCTCCACCCCGTACACCCGGATGCCGGCGCGGGCGGCGGCCAGCGCGTCGGCGCCGAGGCCGCATCCGAGGTCGGCCAGGGTGCGCACGCCGGCCGCGTGGAGCCGGGCGGCCCGCCGGTCGGCGACCACCCGGCGGGTGGCCTGCTCCAGGCCCGGGCGGGTGAGGAACATCCCAGCGGCTGCCGGGCCGAACTTGCCGACCGCCCGGTGGCGCAGCTCAGCCTGGGTGAGCGCGGCCGCGGCCAGCGTCGGCGGCACCCCGGCCGCGCGCAGGGCCGACGCCGCGGCCAGTGGATCACCGCCGGCCAGCCCGGCCGCAGCCGTGAGTGCGGCCGACCCCTCGGGGGTACGCAGCGCCGCCAGCTGATCGAGATCCACCCGGTCATTGTCCGGGTAGACCCGGAAATCCGGGCTGGCGGGGCGCGACTCGCTGGCACTCTCCTTGACGGAGTGCTAGCCACGGAATAACCTGCGATTAGCACTCTCACCCTGAGGGTGCCAGCTTCCGGGTCTCACGACCCGGGGGCGCACGCCAGGCGGACCGGCACCCGCGACGACGGCCCCGCCCGGTGGCATGAGGCAGATTGACGCTGGTCGGCCCCGCCGGCCAGCAACGAAACCAGTACCCCAGGAGGGTATGCCCGTGACTACCGCGACCAAGGTTGCGATCAAGCCGCTCGAGGACCGCATCGTGGTCCAGGCGAACGAGGCTGAGACCACCACGGCGTCGGGCATCGTGATCCCCGACACCGCCAAGGAGAAGCCGCAGGAGGGCACTGTCCTCGCTGTCGGCCCGGGCCGCGTCGACGACAACGGCAACCGGGTTCCGGTTGACGTGCAGGTCGGCGACACCGTCCTCTACTCGAAGTACGGCGGCACCGAGGTCAAGTACGCCGGCGAGGAGTACCTGGTGCTCTCCGCCCGCGACGTCCTCGCGGTCATCGAGAAGTAAGCAACCGATCAGTGCCACTGCCCCGGTCCGGCTCGCCGGGCCGGGGCAATGGCGCTTCGAAGGGACATAAATGGCGAAGATCCTGAGCTTCTCGGACGACGCCCGGCACCTGCTGGAGCACGGTGTCAACGCCCTCGCGGACGTGGTCAAGGTCACCCTCGGCCCGCGCGGGCGCAACGTCGTCCTGGACAAGAAATTCGGTGCGCCGACGATCACCAACGATGGTGTGACCATCGCCAAGGAGATCGAGCTCACCAACCCGTACGAGAACCTTGGCGCGCAGCTGGTCAAGGAGGTGGCGACCAAGACCAACGACGTCGCCGGCGACGGGACCACCACCGCGACCGTGCTGGCCCAGGCGATGGTTCGCGAGGGTCTGCGCAACGTGACCGCCGGGACCAACCCGGCCGGCCTCAAGCGGGGCATCGACGCGGCGGCCGCCAAGGTCTCCGAGGCGCTGCTCGGCCGTGCCGCCGAGGTCACCAGCAAGGAGTCGATCGCGAACGTGGCGACGATCTCCGCGCAGGACGCCACGATCGGCGACCTGATCGCCGAGGCGATGGAGCGGGTCGGCCGCGACGGTGTCATCACCGTCGAGGAAGGCTCCATGCTCACCACCGAACTGGACGTGACCGAGGGTCTCCAGTTCGACAAGGGCTTCATCTCGCCGAACTTCGTCACCGACCTGGAGAGCCAGGAGTCCGTCCTTGAGGACGCGTACATCCTGGTCACCACCCAGAAGATCTCGGCGATCGAAGAGCTGCTGCCGCTGCTGGAGAAGATCCTGCAGAACAGCAAGCCCCTGCTGATCATCGCCGAGGACGTGGACGGCCAGGCGCTCTCCACCCTGGTGGTCAACTCGCTGCGCAAGACCCTCAAGGTCTGCGCGGTCAAGGCCCCGGGCTTCGGTGACCGGCGCAAGGCGATGCTCCAGGACATCGCGATCTCCACGGGCGCCGAGCTGGTCGCCCCGGAGCTGGGCTACAAGATCGACCAGGTCGGCCTGGAGGTGCTCGGCACCGCTCGGCGCGTCGTGGTCGACAAGGAGAACACCACGATCGTCGACGGCGGTGGCCAGAAGGCCGACGTCGCCGACCGGGTCTCCCAGATCCGCAAGGAGATCGAGGCCTCCGACTCCGACTGGGACCGGGAGAAGCTGGCCGAGCGGCTGGCGAAGCTCTCCGGTGGCATCGCCGTCATCAAGGCTGGCGCGGCCACCGAGGTCGAGATGAAGGAGCGCAAGCACCGCATCGAGGACGCCATCGCGGCGACCAAGGCTGCGGTCGAGGAGGGCACTGTGCCCGGCGGCGGCGCCGCCCTGGTGCAGATCCGTTCGGTGCTCGACGACGACCTGGGCTTCACCGGCGACGAGAAGATCGGTGTCTCGGTCGTGCGCAAGTCGCTCGTCGAGCCGCTGCGCTGGATCGCCCAGAACGCCGGTCACGACGGCTACGTCGTGACGCAGAAGGTCGCCGACCTGGAGTGGGGCAACGGCCTCGACGCCGCCAAGGGCGAGTACGTCGACCTCGTCAAGGCCGGCATCATCGACCCGGTGAAGGTGACCCGCAACGCGGTCACCAACGCCGCCTCGATCGCCGGTCTGCTGCTCACCACGGAGAGCCTCGTGGTCGAGAAGCCGGAGCAGGCGGAGCAGTCCGCGGGCGGCGGCCACGGCCACGGTCACGGCCACCAGCACGGCCCGGGCTTCTGACCCGGTAGCGACACCCGTTCCGGGGCACACCGTCGCACGACGGTGTGCCCCGGCTCGTCTTATGGGTCTGTTACCGACGCTGCCGTTGTTGGCGAGTGGACCGGATGATCGCGCACACTGGGCCGATGAGCACCACGTCGCGGCGCTACGCCGCGCTGGCTGGGATCACCGCCGCCGCCGTCGCGATCGGAATCGCCGAACCGGTGGCGGTCCTGACCGGCCCCCGGTCGGCACCGCTGGTCGCGGTCGGCGGGGTGGTCGTCGACGCCGTTCCCGAGTCGCTGAAGCAACTCGCCATCGACCTCTTCGGCACCGCCGACAAGATCGCGCTGCTGGTCGGCACGGGCCTGCTGCTGGGAGGGTTCGCGGCGCTGTTCGGTGTGCTGGCGGTCCGACGGCTGGCATTCGGCCTGGCCGGCATCGCCGCGTTCGGCGTCATCGGTGTGGCCGCCGCGCTGACCCGTTCCGGTGCGGACGCCGCCGACGCGCTGCCGTCGCTTGTCGGCGCCGGCCTCGGCGGCCTGGTGCTCTGGCTGTTCATCGACGGCCCGTTCGAGCTGGACCCCTGGCCCTGGTCACCGCCCACGCCGATCGCGCCGCCCGCTGGGTCGGTGCCGCCTGCTGGGTCGGTGCCGCCTGCTGGGTCGGTACCGCCTGTCGGTCCGGTGCCGCCTGCGGGCCCGGAGCGGGGGTCGCGGGCCGAGCCGCCCTTGCCGACGCCCGAGGGCCTGCCGGTGCCGGTGACTCCCGCCGCTCCGGTGTCGCCTGCTGGCCCGGTGACGCCCGCTGCGCCGGTGGCTCCGGGCGGGCAACCCGCGGCCGGGGCTGCGGAAGTCGACCCCGAGTCGCGGCGGCGGTTCCTCACCAGCAGTGGGGTTCTGCTCGGAACCGCCGTGGCGGCAGGTCTCGGTGGGCGCTGGCTGGCCGGCCGACGCGGGGTGTCCGCCGCTCGGGACGCCATCCGGCTGCCCGCGCCGGTCGCCCCCGCAGCGGCCGTACCCGCAGGCGCGGACCTCTCGCTGGCGCAACTCGCGCCGTACGTCACCTCGAACCTCGGGTTCTACCGGATCGACACCGCGCTGGTGGTACCCCAGGTGGACCCGGACAGCTGGCGGCTGCGGATCCACGGGCGGGTCGGCACCGAGCGCACCTACACCTACGCCGACCTGCTGGCCCGGCCGCTGGTCGAGCGGTACGTCACGTTGGCCTGCGTCTCCAACGAGGTGGGCGGTGACCTGATCGGCAACGCCCGCTGGCTCGGCGTACCCCTGCGGGAACTGCTCGACGAGGTCGACCCGGACGCGGACGCCGACCAGGTCGTCGGCCGGTCGGTCGACGGCTGGACCTGCGGCACCCCCACCGCCGCGCTGCGCGACGGGCGGGACGCGCTGCTGGCGGTCGGCATGAACGGCGAGCCTCTGCCCGTCGAGCACGGCTTCCCGGTCCGGATGGTGGTGCCCGGCCTCTACGGGTACGTGTCGGCGTGCAAGTGGGTGACCGAGCTGGAGCTGACCCGGTTCGCCGACTTCGACGCGTACTGGGTGCCGCGCGGCTGGTCGGTCGAAGGGCCCATCAAGACGCAGTCGAGGATCGACACGCCCCGGGGACGTAACCGGCTGACCACGGGGCCGGTGACCATCGCCGGCGTGGCGTGGGCACAGCACCGGGGCATCCGCCAGGTCGAGGTACGCGTCGACGACGGCGAGTGGCAGCAGGCCGAGCTGGCCCCAGCCGTGTCGGTGGACACCTGGGTGCAGTGGTCGTGGCGCTGGGACGCCACGCCAGGCGAGCACCGGCTCCAGGCCCGGGCAACGGACGCCACCGGCGAAACCCAGACCGAGCGTACGCAGGATGTCGTCCCGGACGGCGCCACCGGCTGGCACACGGTCACCGTCACCGTCCGCTGATCCGGCAGTGCCGGGCGGTCCGCCCGGTCGGAAGCCGTCGGAGTGCTGCCCGGCCGGGCCTGGCCGGGCCCGGCCAGGCCGGCGGGCGGTGTGTCGCGCCGGCCGAGTGAGCCCGACCGTGTAGATCTTGGACACTTTCCGTTAGCGGCTAACGGAAAGTGTCCAAGGTCTGCCGGGCCTCGTTGTCGGTGTTCTTGTGGTTGTGCGGGATGCCGCTGGCCGGCACCCCGGGTGGGGGTGCCGGCCAGCGGTCGGGTCGTTCAGTGTTCGTGTCGGGCTCAGCTGTTCCAGTGCTGGGCGACGAGGTCGGTGGCCTGCTGCTCCCACTGGGCGTAGGCGTCGGGGTAGGCGGAGACCTGCACGGTCTGCGCGGCGTCGGTCAGCGCCATGTCCTGCCAGCCGTCGACCTGCTTGAGGCCCTTGAGGAACGCGGTGGTGGAGTAGGCGGGGTCGGTGATCTGCTCCGGCGTGCCCCAACCACTGGTCGGGCGCTGCTGGAACAGGCCCAGCGAGTCGTGGTCGTTGGCGTCGCCGAGGTGGCCCAGGTTCTCCAGCTTCGACTCCTGCAGGCTCGTGGCGATGGAGATGACCGCGGCGCGCTCGGGCAGGCCGGCCTTCTTCGTGGCGGCGATGATCGCCTTGACGTTGGCGGTCTGCTCGTCGTTGAGGGTGATGTGGGACTGGTCGCCCTGGGGCTTCGGGGCGGCCGACTGCACCGCGACCGCGACCGGCTTGCCATCTACGGGGTTGGCGTGGGCGGCGATCGGGCCGGCGAAGACGCCACCGGCGAACGCGAGACCAGCAACAGACAGCATGCTCTTACGGATGATCGTGTTCATGGGGGTAGCTCCTTCGGGGGTAGGAACACCCGCACACCGCTCGGGGGAGACGGTGGCGCAGGGTGTGAGCACCTCGTCCGGCGCTGCATCAAAATCAAAGGGGAAAAGTCTTAGGGGAGATCGGCACCGTCAAGCCGGGGGCTTGCGGGGGCCGGGTCGGCGACCTGCGAGCGGAGGCTCGGGCGCCGGGTCGGCGGCCTACGAGCGCGGGCTTGTGGCGCCGGGTTCATGTGTAACGACCGGGGGCCCGGGGTCATTCCGGGGGCCGGGCCATCCCGTGGCACCCGATGGAGCGCGGGTGCTGGGAAGGCTTCAACGATGCGGCCCGGGTCGGCATTCCAACCCCGCTACCAACCCGTAGGCGGGGCGGTGAGGCGGTGGTCCTGCGATCGTCAGAGTGTGTAACGACCCCGCCCCGGCCATCATTCCGACCCACCGGTGCGACCGGTCACAGCCAAACGCCGCGAACCTCGTACCGCGATCATCGGCGCGCTCGGCTCAACCCCTCAGAACCGACAAACCTCCCATACGCGGCGCGCCGCCGGCCTCAGCCCGTTCCGTTCTGGGCATGATTCACTCGGCTTTGCCAATATCGGTTTGTCCGAGGCGGCGGGACACCCCGACATCATTGAACCCGTGTCGATCATGCGGATGTTGGGGCTGTCCACGAGACCGGGCGGGGGAGGTCGAGCCGCCTATGACCCGGGGACGTCGAGGCCGTCGAGGGTCGGGGACGTCGAAACCGCGCCCCCGAACCAGGGACGCGGTTTCGCGGACGTCAGGTATGTGTCGGGTCAGGCGACGTTGCGTTGGGCCGGGACGGTCGACTTGTGCGGGTGACCCAGTCGGGCCTCCAGCCGTGCGACGTCGACCCGGGCGTGCCGGCGGTCTGCCAGGTCCTCCCAGCCGACGGCGAGCAGTCGCAGTCGTTCCGACTCGCTGAAGCCGCCCCACACGCCGTACGGCTCACGGACCGACAGCGCGTGTGCGGCGCACTCGGCCCGGACCGGGCAGGCACGACAGACCGACTTGGCGGCGGACTCGCGACGCAGTCGGGAGGAGCCACGCTCGCCGTCCGGGTGGAAGAACTGGGCGCTGTCCCGCCCTCGGCAGGCACCGAGCCGTTGCCAGTCCCAGAGATCGACGATGGGTCCGGGCAGTCTACGTACGTTCGACATCAGCACCCCTCCTCCCGCGCGGCTCCGCGAGAATCCTTGTGGCCGGCATCCGTGCGGCGGGCCGCGCAGGCGCACCGTTCCCGGCCTGGACCTCCCGGTACCCGGGCCGCAGCCGACTCACACGTGTGTGATCGAAAACGTCCTACAAATTGCGGCTTTTGCCCTATCTGTCGGAAAAGTTCGAAGGATTGCCGGGAACCCCCTCCCGAGCCGACCCCGTCATGGTCTGCTCGTTGGCGGAGAGGAGACCACAGTGCGTACCGTCCTTGTGTGCGTTCGGACACCACTCGCGGCCCAGCACCTTGCTTCTGCTGCCGCGCGGCTGGGGTTGTCAGCAATTGTTCGTACCGCAGTCTCCGATCCTGAGGTGATGCTGCGGCTGGCCGAGCGACCGGCCGACGTGGTGTTGGCCGACACGGCCCTCACCCGGCCGGACAGCGCCGGTTTCGTTCGTCGGGTCCTGGCCCGCGCGCCGCAGGCTGCGGTGCTGCTGCTCGGCACCGAAGAGTCCGAGGCGGCGGCGGCCACCATCAGCGCCGGCGCCCGCGGTCTCATTCAGAACGTCGACCACGACCTGACCAGTGCGGTGGCCAAGGCTCTCCTGCTGCTCACAGCGCCCGGCCGGGCCTCCCGGCAGCGGATCACCGATCCGGCCCGGGATGCCGCGGCAGTAGGCGGTTCTGGTCGCTCCGGGCCGTCGCCGCGTGGCTCCGGCGAGCCCGGCTGGCCGGCAACGCCCGGCGACGGGTCGGCGGGGATGCCGTCGGTGCCGGTGCAGCGGGGGGACGACGAGGCCGAGTCGGCGACCGGCGAGTCGTCGGCGGATCAGACCGATCCGGCCCGGCCCGCTGCGAACGCCCGGCCCACCCGGGCGTCGATCGGGCTCACCGAGCGCGAGCTTCAGGTGCTGCTCGGCATGGCCGAGGGTAAGAGCAACGCGGAGATCGGCCGGGAGTTGTTCGTCTCGGAAGACACGGTCAAGACGCACGCTCGCCGGTTGTTCCGCAAGCTTGGGGCGCGGGACCGGGCGCACGCGGTGGCAGCCGGCTTCCGCGCCGGGCTGGTCGCCTGAAGGTCACGCCACCGTCACCGGCACGCGCCGCACGCCACGGTCACCGGTACCCGCCGCGCCGCACTCCACCGGCACGCGCCACGCCGCGCCGCGCCACCGTCACCGGCACAGGCGCCGCACGCCACCATCAAACGGCGTCCACGCACCCGACCGTCACTGCGTTGCGGTCGGGGTGCCCGGCTCGTCCTCGGTGCCCTCGGTCAGCGTGTCGTGCACGCCGTCGGCGTAGCCCCGGGCGTAGTCCCAGGTCACGTAGTGGTCCGGGTCGGGGTCGTACGCGGGCTCGTGCACCCGGGGGCGGCCCGAGTTGAGCAGGTGGCGCAGGTTGCCCCGGAGCAGGTCCCAGTCGAAGTAGTGCGGCTCTCGGCAGTCCTCGCATTCGATCACCAGGCCACGGACCCCGATCGGGGCGAGCAGGGCCTGGTAGATCTCCAGGTCGGCGAGGTCTTCCAGCACGTCCTGCCGCTCGACGTCGGTCAGCGGATCCGGCGTCGGGTCATCGCCCGGCTCATCCAGACCCGCTGTGGGATCGGCCGGGTCGCCATTGAACGGGTCGATGGGCTCGTCGTGCACCCCTTCACCGTAGACCCAACGCGGCGCGGACGTCCGCCCCCCGGGCCGTGCGCCGGGCCGGGCCGCCACAGACGGGTCGCCCAGGTCACTGGGTACGATGAGGCGACGTGCCGGCACCGTGGCGCGCTCCGGTGCCCGCCCGCGCCACCTCGCTGAAGCCCATCCGAGCAGCTCAGGGGAGCAATCGTGGAAAATTCGCCCAGCACCGATCTTCCGGCCGGCGTGGAGCACGCCGACCTGGGCGGCCACCTGCCCGAGCTGCCGGCTGGCTCCGCCCGGGTGGTTCCGCTCGGCCTCACCTTCGACGACGTGCTGCTCCAGCCGGGCGAGTCGGACGTGGTGCCCAGTCGGGTCAACACCCGGACGAAGCTCACCCGCAACGTCGAGTTGTCCATTCCGCTGCTCTCCAGCGCGATGGACACGGTCACCGAGGCCCGGATGGCGATCGCCATGGCCCGCCAGGGCGGCATCGGCGTGTTGCACCGCAACCTTTCGATGGAGGACCAGGCGCTCCAGGTCGACCTGGTCAAGCGCTCCGAGTCCGGCATGATCACCAACCCGGTGACCGCCAGCCCTGACGACACGCTGCGCGAGGTCGACGAGCTGTGCGGGCGTTACCGCATCTCCGGCGTCCCCGTGGTGGACGGCGACGGCCAGCTGGTTGGCATCGTCACCAACCGCGACATGCGTTTCGTCTCCGAGCCGGACACCCCGGTCCGCGAGATCATGACCCACACCCCGCTGGTCACCGCCCGGGTGGGCGTGAGCAAGGACGACGCTCTCGCGCTGCTGCGCCAACACAAGGTCGAGAAGCTGCCGATCATCGACGAGTCGGGCCGGCTGCGTGGCCTGATCACCGTGAAGGACTTCACCAAGAGCGAGCAGTACCCGGACGCCAGCAAGGACGACGCCGGCCGCCTCCGGGTCGCCGCCGCCATCGGTGTCGGCGAGGACTCGTACAAGCGGGCCCGTGCCCTGGTCGACGCGGGCGTCGACGTGCTGATCGTGGACACCGCGCACGGTCACCAGCGGGCTGTGCTGGACATGGTCCGCCGACTCAAGGCCGACGTCACTGTCGACATCATGGGCGGCAACGTGGCCACGTACGCCGGCGCGAAGGCGCTGGTCGACGCCGGCGCCGACGGCGTCAAGGTGGGCGTGGGTCCGGGCGCGATCTGCACCACCCGGATCGTCGCCGGTGTCGGTGTGCCGCAGGTGACCGCGATCATGGAGGCAGCCCGTGCCGCCCGGCCGGCCGGCGTGCCGGTCATCGGCGACGGTGGCATCCAATACTCCGGCGACATCGCCAAGGCCCTGGTGGCCGGCGCCGACACGGTGATGCTCGGCAGCCTGCTGGCCGGCTGCGAGGAGAGCCCCGGCGAGCTGATCTTCGTCAACGGCAAGCAGTTCAAGACCTACCGCGGGATGGGGTCGCTCGGCGCGATGCAGTCCCGGGGTCAGGCCAAGTCGTACAGCAAGGACCGCTACTTCCAGCAGGACGTGCTCAGCGACGACAAGCTCGTCCCGGAGGGCGTCGAGGGTCAGGTGCCCTACCGGGGGCCGCTCTCCCGGGTCGCCCACCAGCTGGTCGGCGGTTTGCGACTGGCCATGGGATACGCCGGTGCGGAGAACATCCCCGATCTGCACCGCCGGGGCCAGCTCATCCGGATCACCGCGGCCGGGCTGAAGGAGAGCCACCCGCACGACATCCAGATGACCGTCGAGGCGCCCAACTACCACACCCGCTGACCCACCACCCCCAACCATCTGGAGTCCCCCATGCGTGACGTGGTCGAGATCGGGCTGGGCAAGACCGCGCAGCGCGGCTACCACCTGGACGACATCGCCATCGTGCCGAGCCGCCGGACCAGGGACGTCGACGACGTCTCCACCTCCTGGCAGCTCGACGCCTACCCGTTCGGTATCCCGTGCGTCGGCCACCCCTCCGACGCCACCATGAGCCCGGCGTCGGCGGTGCGGCTCGGTGAGCTCGGCGGCCTCGGTGTGCTCAACGTCGAGGGGCTCTGGACCCGCTACGAGAACCCGACCAAGGTGCTGGAGGAGCTGGCCGGCCTCGACGAGGACGCCCGCGCCACCAAGAAGCTCCAAGAGGTGTACGCCGAGCCGATCCGCCCGGACCTGATCGCCGAGCGGGTTCGTGAGCTGCGCGCCGGCGGCGGCACCGTGGCGGTGCGGGTCTCCCCGCAGCACACCCTGGCGCTGGCCCCGGTGATCCTGGACGCCGGGGTGGACATCCTGGTCATCCAGGGCACCATCGTCTCGGCCGAGCACGTGTCGACCACCGATGAGCCGTTGAACCTCAAGGAGTTCATCGCCGACCTCGACCTGCCGGTGATCGTCGGCGGTTGCACGGACTACAAGACCGCTCTGCACCTGATGCGTACCGGTGCGGCCGGGGTCATCGTGGGCATCGGTGGCGACGAGTGGTCGACCACCGAGTCGGTGCTGGGGATCCGGGTGCCGATGGCGACCGCGATCGCGGATGCGGCGGCGGCCCGCCGCGACTATCTGGACGAGACCGGCGGCCGGTACGTGCACCTCATTGCCGACGGTGACATCCAGACCTCGGGTGACATCGCCAAGGCGCTCGGCTGCGGTGCGGACGCGGTGATGCTCGGTGAGCCGCTGTCGCTCTGCGAGGAGGCCCCCGCCGGTGGTGCCTGGTGGCACTCGGCGGCGAGTCACCCGTCGCTGCCTCGGGGCGCGTTCGAGGTTGCCGGTGAGCCGCTCGGGTCGATGGAGGAGCTGCTCTTCGGGCCGGCTGACGAGGCCGACGGCCAACTCAACCTGTTCGGTGGGCTGCGTCGGGCGATGGCCAAGTGCGGTTACCGCGACCTGAAGGAGTTCCAGAAGGTCGGCCTGGTCCTCGACCGCTGACCCTTTTCTCAGACGCCGGAAGGCCGGCCCCGCGGTGCTGCGGGGCCGGCCTTCGTCGCGTTCAGCCGGGAGTCACTTGTCCAGGTAGATGGTCAGGTCGGACATGTTGCGGTAGCTGGTCGCCGCGAAGTCCAGTGACTGGCCCTTGTTGTCGGCATCGCCGGGGGCGGTGTCCATCTCCCAGTTGGCGTGGTGGAAGTTCCGCTCGCCGATGGTCTGGAAGAACTGCTGGAAGTTGAGGTCACCCTCGCCCAGCGGGGTCATCTGGTATCCGTTGGGAACGCTGGTGTCCCGGTCGCCGTCCTTGGCGTGGAAGAGCGGGAACCGGGTGGTCCGGTCGGCCACGGTGAGGATCGGGTCGAACAGGTCGGTCACTTCCTGGCCGGCCGGGTCGACGTACTTCTGGTGCTTGTAGCGGGCCACGTAGGCCCAGTAGATGTCGAGCTCGAAGAAGACGTACCGCGGGTCGGTGATCTCGAAGAAGTACTCCAGCCGGCGGATGCCGGACGACCGGGTCTGCCGGCCCTGCGCGTCGCGCGGGCCACGGTCGATCAGGAAGCTGTACGCGGCGTCGTGGTTGTGCGTGTACAGCCGCATGCCCCGGGCCCGTGCCTGCCGGCCCAGCTCGTTCCAGATGTCGGCGGCGGCGTCCCACTCGGCCTTGTACGCGCTGCTGGTCGGGTCGCTGCCGGTGCCGATGTTCTTCATGCCGAGTTCCTCGGCGATGTCGAGCTGCTGCTGGAAGGTGGCCGGCTGGATCGAGGCGTGGGTGCCGTTGGCCACCAGACCGTTGTCGTCGAGGATCTTGCGGATCTCGGTGGGGGTGATCTGCCGGCCGAGGATCTCCGTGCTCTGCGTGTAGCCGGCGAACTCGATCTCCTTGTAGCCGATCTCGGCGAGCCGGGCGAGGACGCGCTCGAAACCGTAGGGCACTCCACTGTCGTCGGGCGCGGCGGTGATCCGGTCGCGGACGCTGTAGAGGATGATGCCGCGGTTCTTCGCCGGGATCAGCGGCTCGACCCGCAGCTTGCTCTTGGGTTTGGCGAGCGCGGGGGTGCCGGTGGCGAGGACCGGTAGGCCGGCCGCGCCGATCGCGGCGGCTGCGCCGGCGGACGCGGCGAGCAGGGACCGACGGCTGAGTCGGCCGGTGGGGGTGGCGTCGGGTGCGGTGTGGTCTGGCATGGTTCCACCTTTCGCGACGGTGGTCGGAGATCGACACTAACGCCGGTCAAAGTCGAAAGTAAGTATTGATCGATGGCGACTTTTGTTTGATTCAACGAAAGTTACTGATGATCGTCAATACGGGCCGCGTCGCCTGCGGCGCTGACTACGCTCGTCCTGACCGGAGGTACCGCAGGGGGTGTGCATGGTCCGGACCGGACGGAGATCGGCCGGCAGTCGGTTGGCCGCCATCGTCGCCGCGCTGACCTGCGTCGTCGGACTGGCCGCGACCGGTTGTACGGGCGACAGCGACGGGTTCCGCCCCGGTGCGGCCGACGCGGGCGACCCGTACGTGCCGGGGCGCGGCAACGGCGGCTACGACGTCTCGCACTACGACCTCGACGTTCGCTACGACCCGTCGACGGACCGGCTGACCGGCCGCGCCGTCATCACGGCCACGGCCACCCAGGACCTGTCCCGGTTCAACCTGGACCTGGCCGGCCTGACCGTCAGCGCGGTCACCGTTGCCGACGCACGAGCCGACCACCGGCGCGGCGACGGCGAGCTGGTGGTGACCCCGCGCGCCGGGCTCCCGCGCGGCCGGCAGTTCACCGTGGCGGTGGACTACGCGGGTGTGCCCACGGCTGTGGTCGACGGGTCGTTGGGCAGCGGGGGTTTCCTGCACACCGCCGACGGCGCTGTCGCACTTGGCCAACCCGACTCGGCCGCCACCTGGTTCCCGGTCAACGACCACCCGTCGGACAAGGCCACCTACGACCTGGCGGTGACCGTCCCGGACGGCCTGGCCGCACTGAGCAACGGTGTGCCCGGCCCGAAGAGCAGCGCCGACGGCTGGACCACCTGGCACTGGTCGGAGCGCGCCCCGATGGCCAGTTACCTGAGCACCCTGGTGATCGGCGACTACCGGGTGGTGACCGGCACGCACGCCGGCCGACCGATGGTCACGGCGGTGGCGGCGAGCCTGCCCGCGAACGGTGGCGCGGCCAGCTCACTGGCCCGCACCGGGGCGATCGTCGACTTCCTGGCCAGCCGGTTCGGCCCGTACCCGTTCGACTCGTACGGCGGAATCGTGGTCGCCGACGACCGGATCGGGTACGCGCTGGAGACCCAGTCCCGCCCGGTCTACGGACCCGCCTTCTTCGCGGACGACCAACCCAACCCGAGCGTGGTGGCGCACGAGCTGGCCCACCAGTGGTTCGGCGACAGCGTGTCGCTGACCAGGTGGAGCGACATCTGGCTCAACGAGGGCTTCGCCAGCTACGCGGAGTGGCTGTGGGAGGAGCACGACGGCGGCCGGACCGCGCAACGCAACTTCGAGCTCCAGTACGCGGCGACCGACTGGTCGCAGCCGTCGGTCGAGCCGGGCCGGGAGTCGATGTTCGGCACGGCCGTCTACAAGCGGGGGGCACTCGCGGTGCACGCGCTGCGCCGGACCGTCGGTGACGACACGTTCTTCCGCCTCCTGCGGACCTGGACCAGCGAGCGGGCGGCGGGCAACGCGACCACCTCGGACCTCGTCGCGCTGGCCGAGCGGGTGGCGGGTCGGCAGCTTCGCCCGCTCTTCGACGCCTGGTTGGTGGGTGGATCAGCGCCCACACTGCCGTGACGGAGCCGTGATGGCCGGTCGATATGCTCCCGCCTGCGGACGGCGGGGGACCGTCCGTGCGCGCGGAGCGGTGGACGCCGTCACCGCGACCGTACCGGGGAGGGTTCGAGATGCGGGTGACGCGGCACGACCTACGGATGGGCGTCGGTCTGCTGGTGACCGGGGCGCTCGTACTGTCCGGATGTGACTCGTCGGCCCCGGAGACGGCGTCGGCGCCGAGCGCGTCGCCCACCCCGGCGCGGACGTTCACCGCCGGCGCCGAGGGGGTCGGGGACGCCTACTTCCCGACCTACGGCAACGGCGGCTACGACGTCGGGCGGTACACGGTCAAGGTGCGCTACGACCCGGCGAAGGACCGGCTGACCGGTACGACCACGGTGCAGGCCACCGCGACGGCCGACCTGTCGACGTTCAACCTCGACCTGGCAGGCCTGACGGTCACCACGGTCACCGTGGACGGCGCGCCGGCCACCCATGAGCGGAAGCGGAACGAGCTGGTGGTCAAGCCGGCCTCCGGCCTGATCAACGGCAACGGGTTCGTCGCCGAGGTCACCTACGAGGGTGTGCCGAAGCCGCTGAAGAACGAGACGCTCGGTGAGGGCGGGTTCCTGCACACCCCGGACGGTGCCATCGCCCTGGGTCAGCCCGAGTCGGCCAGCACCTGGTACCCGGTCAACGACCACCCGTCCGACAAGGCGGCGTACGACTTCGAGGTCACAGTGCCCGACGGTCTGACCGCGGTCAGCAACGGCGTGCCGGGCGGCAAGGCCAGCAAGGACGGCTGGACCACCTGGAAGTGGTCGGAGAAGTCGCCGATGGCGAGCTATCTGAGCACGCTGGTGATCGGCAAGTTCCGGATCACCACCGGCGAGCACAAGGGCCGCCCGGTCTACAACGCGGTCGCCACGAACGTGGCCAAGGGCGCGGCCGACACGTCGATCGCCCAGACCGTCAAGGTGGCCGACTACCTGGAGAGCGTGTTCGGGCCGTACCCGTTCGACGCGTACGGCGGTGTGGTGGTCACCGACAGCCGGATCTCGTACGCCCTGGAGACGCAGAGCCGCCCGGTCTACTCCGCCGGTTTCTTCCGGCAGGGCGAGAACACCGAGGTGGTCGCGCACGAGCTGGCGCACCAGTGGTTCGGTGACAGCGTCGCGCTGGCCAGGTGGGAGGACATCTGGCTCAACGAGGGCTTCGCGACGTACGCGGAGTGGCTCTGGGCCGAGCACACCAGGACGTACACGGCCAAGGAGGCCTTCGACAACCGGTACGCCCGGATGTCCGCTCAGGTGTGGAAGACGCCGCCGGGCAAGCCTGGTGCCAAGGAGTTGTTCAGCGAGTCGGTCTACCAGCGCGGCGGCATGACCCTGCACGCCCTGCGGGTGGCAGTGGGCGACAAGGCGTTCTTCGAGATCGTCAAGACCTGGGCGGCGGAGAAGCGCAACGGCACCGCCACCACTGCGGAGTTCGTCGCCCTCGCCGAGCGCGTCTCCGGCAAGCAGCTCGACGCGCTCTTCGACGCCTGGTTGTACGGCACGAAGAAGCCGGCCCTGCCCAAGCGGCTCTGAGCGGGGTCAGTTCCTGACGACCAGGGTGGGGTTGGCGGCGAGGTAGGCGTCGGCGCGGCCGGCGCGGAGCTCGGTGATGAACTTCCGGCCGACGGCGGTGAGCTGTTCGCCGCGGTAGGCGCTGCCCTTGCCGACACCGGACCCGGGCAGGCCGACGAGCACGAACTTGTTGTCCGGCATCCCACCGAGGGCGTACGCGATGTCGACGATCCGCCGCCCACCCACGTAGATCAGCGTGTCACCCAGGGCCGCGACGACCTGGTCGACCCGCTCCGGTTGCCGGGCCAGGCCCTCGTCCAGGATCTTGCTGGTCAGCGCCTTGATCAGTTGCTGCTGGTGGCGCTGCCGGGCGTAGTCGCCGCCGGTGATGTAGCGCTGCCGCGCGTAGTCCAGTGCCTGCCAGCCGTTGAGGTGCTGCTCGCCCTTCTCGTAGACCTGCTGCGGCCCGGTGTAACCGCCCGGCACGCTCTCCCGGTATTTGCCGTCCGGTCGGCGGTGCATCGACTCGACCCGCTGGTCGACGTAGATGTCCACCCCGCCCAGCGCGTTGACCAGCTTGTCGAACCCGTTGAACGTGAGCACCGCACCGGCGTCGATCCGCAGCCCGGTGTACCCGGCGACAGTGCTGCGCAGCAGTTCGTACCCCTGGGCGGTGCTCGGCTCCTTGGGTTTGCCCGGCACCCGGCTGCCGAAGCTCATCGCGTGGGTGAGCTTGGTCTTGCCGCCCTTGTAGCCGGCCTTCGGGAACGCCGGGATGTCCACCAGCAGGTCGCGGGGGAGCGAGAAGAGGTACGCCCGACCCAACCCCTTCGGCACGTGCAGCACCAGCACGGCGTCCGAGTGCGGTTCCCATCCGGGCACGCTGACCCGGGTGTCCACACCGACCAGCAGCAGGTTGAGCGGGCCGGTGATGTCCGCGCCCGGCGGTGGGCCGCTGGGGCTCGGGGTGGGCGTCGGAATCGGCGTCGGCGTCGGCGAGCCGGCCACCGGAGCGCCGCCCGGCTTGTTGTCGCTGGTCAGCCGGGTGATCACCACTGCCCCGGCCGCGATCAGCGCGACGGCGGCGAGGGCCGTCAACCCCAGCAGCAACCACCGTCGGCGCGGTGCCATCGACCCGAGGATCATCTGAAAATTCCCTCCACCCGTCTGGTGAACAACGCTCCGACGGGTGCTCCGGGTTGCGGCCGGAAGGCGCCGGGTCGGTCGGCCGGAGCATGATCGCGCGAAATCGGGCGCTAGCGCGAGCGCTACTGGCGAGTAATGATGCATCCATGCGGTATGACGTGGTCGTCATCGGGTCCGGCTTCGGTGGCAGCGTCACCGCGCTCCGCCTCTCCGAAAAGGGCTATTCCGTCGCTGTGCTGGAAGCCGGTCGGCGCTTCGCCGACGACGAGTTCCCGCAGACGTCCTGGCGTGCCCGCCGGTTCCTGTGGGCGCCGAAACTGGGCTGCTACGGCATCCAGCGGATCACCCTGCTCCGCCCGGCCGCGAAGCGCTCCGGCGGTGGTGTGCTGGTGCTGTCCGGAGCCGGGGTGGGCGGCGGCTCACTGGTCTACGCGAACACCCTCTACGAGCCGCTGCCGCCCTTCTACACGGACCCACAGTGGCGGGACATCACCGACTGGCGCGACGAGTTGGCCCGCCACTACGACCAGGCGAAGCGGATGCTCGGCGTCACCACGTACCCGGTGAACACCGGCGCGGACCGGGCCATGCGGGCGGTGGCCGAGCGGATGGGGGTGGGGCACACCTTCCACGCCACCCCGGTGGGCGTGCACATCGGCCGCCCCGGCGAGCGGGTCGCCGACCCGTACTTCGGCGGCGCCGGCCCGGAGCGCACCGGCTGCTCGCACTGCGGAGGGTGCATGACCGGCTGCCGGCACGGGGCGAAGAACACCCTGGTCAAGAACTATCTCTGGCTCGCCGAGCGGCTGGGCGCCGTCGTGCACCCGCTGACCACGGTGACCGCCGTCAAACCCGCCGCGGAGGGCGGATACGAGGTGCACACCGTCCGCACCGGCGCCTGGGTGCGTCACCGACGTCAGGTGATCCACGCCGACCAGGTGGTGTTCGCCGCCGGAGCGCTCGGCACCCAACGGCTGCTGCACGCGATGAAGGACGACGGTGTGCTGCCCGGGCTCTCGCCCCGCCTGGGCGAGCTGACCCGGACCAACTCCGAGGCGATCCTGGGTGCCTCGGTGGCACGCCAGCAGGCCCGGGCCGAAGGGCTGGACTTCACCGACGGCGTGGCGATCACCAGCTCGTTCCACCCCGACCCGCAGACCCACATCGAACCGGTCCGCTACGGGCGCGGCTCCAACGCGATGGGGCTGCTCCAGTCGCTGCTGGTCGACGGCGGTCCCCACCGGGTCCGCCGCTGGCTGGGCAGCATCGTGCGCCAGCCACGGCTGGCCGCCCGGATGCTGTCCGTGCGCGGCTGGTCGGAGCGGACGGTGATCGCCCTGGTGATGCAGTCGGTGGACAACTCACTGACCACCCGGTGGCGGCGCGGCCTGTTCGGTCGTCGACTGGTCACCGGCCCGGGCCACGGCACCCCGAGCCCGACCTGGATCCCGGCCGGCAACACCGCGGCCCGACTGCTCGCCGACGAGATCGGCGGCACCCCCGGCGGCTCACTCACCGAGCCGTTCGACATTCCGGTGACCGCGCACATCCTCGGCGGGGCGCCCATCGGCGCCACCCCGGCCGACGGGGTGGTCGACCCCTGGCACCGGGTGTACGGGCACCCCGGGCTGCACGTCGTCGACGGCGCGGCGGTCTCGGCCAACCTCGGCGTGAACCCGTCGCTGACGATCACCGCGCAGGCGGAACGGGCGATGTCCTTCTGGCCCAACCGGGGCGAGGAGGACCCCCGCCCGACGCTCGGGTCCCCGTACCGCCGGCTGGCACCCGTACCCCCGCACCACCCGGCGGTGCCGACGGACGCCCCGGGCGCGCTGCGGCCCTGAGGCCGGCGGGCGCGGGGGGCGAGCCGGTGCCGGGCGCGGCCGTGACTGTCGGTAGGATTTGCGCACATGAGCCTGCCTCGCCCCGTCCTCGTGGTGGACTTCGGAGCCCAGTACGCCCAGCTCATCGCGCGCCGGGTCCGTGAGGCGAAGGTCTACTCCGAGATAGTGCCGCACTCGATGCCGATCGCCGAGATGCTGGCGAAGAACCCCGCCGCGATCATCCTCTCCGGTGGCCCTGCCAGCGTCTACGCAGTCGACGCACCGCAGATCGACGCGGGCGTGTTCAGCGCCGACGTGCCGGTCTTCGGCATCTGCTACGGCTTCCAGGCGATGGCCCAGGCGCTCGGCGGCACTGTCGCGAAGACCGGCAACCGCGAGTACGGCGGCACGCCGCTGCGCCCCCGCCTGCTCGAACCCGGTGTGCTGCTGCGTGACCTCCCGGCGGACCTGCCCGTCTGGATGAGCCACGGTGACGCCGTCACCGAGGCCCCCGCGGGCTTCACGGTGACCGCCGAGTCGGCGGGCGCGCCGGTCGCCGCCTTCGAGGACCTGGCCGGCCGGCGTGCCGGCGTGCAGTTCCACCCGGAGGTCGGGCACACCGCGCACGGCCAGGAGATGCTGACCCGCTTCCTGTACGACATCGCCGGCATCGAGCCGACCTGGACGCCCGAGAACATCATCGACGAGCAGGTTGCCCGGATCCGCGCCCAGGTCGGCGACAAGGAGGTCATCTGCGGCCTGTCCGGCGGGGTGGACTCCGCGGTCGCCGCCGCGCTGGTGCACAAGGCGGTCGGTGACCAGCTCACCTGCGTCTTCGTCGACCACGGCCTGCTGCGCGCCGGTGAAGCCGAGCAGGTGGAGAAGGACTACGTCGCCGCCACCGGCATCAAGCTGAAGGTGGTTGACGCCACCGACCGGTTCCTCGGCGCTCTGGCCGACGTGACCGACCCGGAGCAGAAGCGCAAGATCATTGGCCGGGAGTTCATCCGGGTCTTCGAGGCCGCCGCCCGCGAGATCGCCTCGCACGGCGACGTCGAGTTCCTCGTCCAGGGCACCCTCTATCCCGACGTGGTGGAGTCTGGCGGCGGCACCGGCACCGCCAACATCAAGAGTCACCACAACGTCGGCGGTCTGCCCGAGGATCTGAAGTTCGCCCTGGTCGAGCCGCTGCGCACCCTCTTCAAGGACGAGGTCCGGGCGCTCGGCCTCCAGCTGGGCCTGCCCGAGGCGATGGTCTGGCGGCACCCGTTCCCCGGCCCCGGCCTGGCCATCCGGATCATCGGCGCGGTCAACCAGGAGCGCCTCGACCTGCTCCGCGAGGCCGACCTGATCGCCCGCGAGGAGCTGACCGCCGCCGGCCTGGACCGGGGCGTCTGGCAGTTCCCGGTGGTGCTGCTCGCCGACGTCCGCAGCGTCGGTGTGCAGGGAGACGGGCGCAGTTACGGGCACCCCGTGGTGCTGCGCCCCGTCTCCAGTGAGGACGCCATGACCGCTGACTGGTCACGACTGCCCTATGAGGTGGTTGCCCGGATCTCCACCCGGATCACCAACGAGGTGGCTGAGGTGAACCGCGTGGTCCTGGACGTGACCAGCAAGCCGCCGGGCACCATCGAGTGGGAGTAGCCGCCGCTCAGGCGGCCGGCGGCGTGTTGAACGGGGTCGTCGGCGGGTAGGGCGGCGTCGGGGCGGTGGGCTGCGGCGCGGTGCCCGCCGGGTGCGGCCAGGCCGGCGCGCCGGTGGGCTCCTCCGGCATCAGGAACCACATGATCGGGTACGCGAACAGCGCCAGCCCGCCGGTGAGCAGGCCGCTGACCGCGAAGAGCACCCGGACCAGTGTGGGATCGATGGCGAAGTAGCGGCCGACGCCGCTGGCGACCCCCGCGAGCATGCGGTCGGTGGTGGGTCGCCGGAGCTGCTTGTACGGGGCGTGGGGAGCGGTGGTCGATGTCATGACCCCACTGTCCGCGCTGGCGGCCGGTCCGCCCTCGGTGACAGCCCGGATCCTTACCCTGACCGATCCCTGATCGGTGTCAGACAGTCAGGAATCCGACTCTTTTCCGTTCCGGTAACCAGGCGCGGGGAGAATTTGGTCCCGTGACCACCTTGCTGGAGCCGCTCCGCAGGATCGCGGCATACGCAGTTTGTGCTGATTCAAGAGGCCGAGTCTTGCTGGTCCGCGCATCGGAGCGCTCCGGCACCCCCGGCACGTGGTCGCTGCCTGGCGGGGCGGTCGACCACGGCGAGGATCCGAACCACACTGTCGTCCGTGAAACCGCCGCCGAAACCGGCCTCTCGGTCGCCGTCTCCGGCCTGGCCGACGTGCTCGCCGACATGCGCGCACTGCCAGACCGCGGCATCACCATCCACACCGACCGGTTGATCTACCGGGTGGCGGTGCGTGGCGGCACACTGGCCGACCGGGTCGGCGAGCGTCCCACCGACCTGGCCCGCTGGTACACGCTCGACGAGGCGCGCGAGCTGCCCCTGCGCTCGTTCACCGCACGCGCCCTCGGGCTGCCCGCCTCCTCGGCCGACATGGTGCCCGACGAGGCACCCGAGTTCCCCTCGTTCTACGCGGTGCCCGGCCCGGACGGGCTGCACCGGGCGCAGCGCTTCGCCGCGTACGCCGTCTGCACCGACCCGGCCGGCCGGGTGCTGCTCACCCGGGTCTCCGACGGCTACCCCGGCGCCGGCTGCTGGCACCTGCCCGGCGGCGGCACCGACTACGGCGAGCAGCCCGGAGCGGCCCTCATCCGCGAGCTGGTCGAGGAGACCGGACAGACCGGCCGCCTGGTCGAGCTTCTCGGAGTGGCCAGCCACCGCGACGCCGCCTCACTCGGCCCCGAGGGCTACCCGATCGACTGGCACGGGGTGCGCGCCTTCTACCGCGTCGTCGTCGACCAACCCAACCCGCTGACCGTGGCCGACGTGGGCGGCTCCACCTGCGAGGCCCGCTGGTTCGGGCGCGAGGAGCTGGGCGCTCTCCCCACCCACCACCTCACCGAGGTGACCGCCGAAGCAGTTCAAGCCGCCCAGCTCACCTGATCCCCCCGTCCCACCCCTCCACCACCCCTCCTGCCCGCCTCGCCCCGTTGATCATGAAGTTATTGTCAGGACACGCCGAGATGGACGGCTATAACTTCATGATCGACGGGTTTGGTGGGTTTGGTGGGCGGGCGGGAGTGGGCGGGGATGGGGTACTTACGGCGGGTTGGGGTTTATGGGGTTCTGTGGGATGGCGATCGGGTGCTGGTGGTTCGGGACGGGGTGGGTGGTGAGTTTCCCGGGGTGTGGCGGCTGCCGGGAGGTGCTGTCGCGCACGCCGAGCATCCCGAGCGTGCCGTGGTTCGTGCCGTCGCCGAGCAGACCGGGCTGACCGTTGCGGCGGGTCGACTGCGGGCGGTGGTCGCAGACGTGACCAGCTATCCGGAGGGCGTCTCGCTGCACACCGACCGGCTGTTCTTCGAGTTGGCCCAGCATGATGGGCCGGCGGCTGAGGCTGGTGGTGGGTTGGTTGATCGCGTTGCTTGGCTCACCCTGGCCGAGGCGGCGGGGTTGTCGCTGACACCGTTCACCGCCGAAATGCTCGGCCTGCCGGTCACGCCGCTGCCGCCCGGGTCGCACCGGCCGGGTCAGTCGTTTCCGCCGCCGCACCCCGATCGCCGGCTGCGCTTCGGGGCGTACGGGCTGGTGACCGATCCGGCCGGGCGGATCCTGCTCACGCAGATCGCGGACGGCTATCCGGGGGCTGGCTTGTGGCACCTGCCCGGTGGGGGCACCGATCACGGTGAGCAGCCGACCACCGGGTTGCTCCGGGAGCTGGTCGAGGAGGGTGGTCAGCTCGGTCGGGTGGTGGAGCTCCTCGGGGTGGACAATCTGCACAACCCTGCCGCGCTCGGCCCGGAGGGTCGGCCGTTGGACTGGCACGGCGTACGGGTGATCTATCGGGTGTTGGTGGACGTACCTACCGATGCGGTGGTCACCGAATCCGCAGGGGGCTCGACGGCGAGGGCCGGCTGGTTCACCCGCCCCGAAGCTGTTGACCTGCCGTTGAGCGATATCGCTGCGCTGGCAATCGGACAGAGTGGCCGATAGCACGCCGCTCGGTGAGCCGAACTGGTGACCCTCCGGTACAGTCAAAGGCGGGAATGGTGGAGGAAACGGGCGATGAAGCCCGGGATGGGAACAAGCGAGCGGTTCGAGCGGTTTAAGCCAGATATAAGTACCGCCGGCAGCTATCGCCAAGCCATATTCCCCCATGCGATGGTGTACTCCGCAAAACGGCTGCCGGGCCACGCAAGGTCCGGCACGAGACAGCCGGACACCCGCCCCCCACGGCGGTCAGCCGATCCGGTGATGGAGGAAACGTGCCGAGAGCCCCATGGCGCCGGCGTCGTACTACTGACAGTCCGCGCCCCGCAGGGCGTCGCTGGGCGGGCAGGTTGCGCCGCAGCAGCACGTTCGCCCGCCAGGTGCTCCTGGTCCGGGTCGGTCGTCGTGACGACGACCTGCACGGGACCGACCTGGTTCCTACCGAGCACCGGTACGCCGACCGGCAGCGCCGTCGTTACGGCCTGGACCGGCTCAGCCGGCCGGCTGTCAACGTCGGTCGGGCGGAGATCGAGGCGGTGATGCCGGTCAGCCCGGCGATGCCGCCGATGGCGTACGCCGACGAGGCGTCCGCCGCGACCATCCCGCTGCTTCCCGGCGAGCGCACCATCGCCCGTCGGATGAAGTTCGGCCTGGTCAACGCGTGCACGCTGGCCAGCCTGATGCTCGGCATGCTGGCCATCTTCCTGGCCATGCAGGGCGAGGTGCGCATCGCCGCGCTCTGCCTGATCGCCTGCGTCGGCTTCGATGGTCTGGACGGCGCACTGGCCCGCCGACTCGGGGTGGCCAGCCCGTTCGGCGCGCAGATGGACTCGCTCGCCGACATGTGCTCGTTCGGTCTCGCCGCGCCGGTCGTGGTCTACGCCTCGCTCGCCGGCTCCGTCTCCACCGCCGCGGCGGCGGTGGCGTGCGCCCTGGTCGCGGCCTGTGCCGCTATTCGGCTGGCCCGCTTCAACGTCTCGCCGAAGGACGGCCGCTTCTTCTGCGGCGTGCCGACCACGATGGCGGCTGCGGTGCTCGCCCTGACCGTGGCGATCGGCCTGCCGGTGCCCGGGGCCGTGCTGGTCGCCGGGGTGGCGCTGCTGGCCTTCGCGATGGTTTCGAGCTTCCCGTACGCCAAGCTCGCCCGACTGGTGAAGCTGCCCCCGTGGCTCTGGCTGGCTCCGGTGATCGGCGCGCTGGTCGACATCCGGATCACGTTCGCGCTGATCGTGGTGGGTTACCTGGTCAGCGGGCCGGTGCTCTGGCTGCGGCAGCGTCGCACCGCCTGAGCACAGCACATCGCGCCAAATGAGCACAGCACGCCGCACCGCCTGAGCACAGCACCACGTACCGCTTGATTGCAGCAACGAGAAAGGGGCGCCGCGGACAGCGGCGCCCCTTTCCTCGTTCGTGGGTCAGCGCCAGCGGGCGATGACCGTGGAACCGCCGACGACCTTGTCGCCCGGCCCGACCAGCGGGTCAGCGGCATCGGCCGGCAGGTAGACGTCGGTCCGGGAGCCGAACCGGATCAGCCCGAAGCGCTCGCCCCTGGCCAGCAGCGCGCCGATGGGCGCGCGCTGCACGATCCGGCGGGCGATGAGCCCGGTGCGCTGCGCGACCACCACCGTGCCGCGAGCGGTGTCCAGCACGGTGTACGCCGCCACGTTGTGCTCGGCGTCCGGCTTCATCGCGTTGACGAAGCCGCCGTCGGCGACGAAGTAGTCCACCACCTTGCCGGCGACCGGGGACCGGTTGACGTGCACGTCCAGCACCGACAGGAAGACCGCGACCCGGAGCCACTCGCCGTCGCCGAAACGCTCGTCGTGCAGTCGCTGCACCGACAGGACCTTGCCGTCCGCGCTGGCGACCACGGCGCTCGGGTCTTCCGGCACGTCCCGCTCGGGGTCGCGGAAGAACGCGGCGACCGGCCCGGCGGCCAGCGCCGGCAGCAGCCAGAGCTTGGACGACGGACGCGCCACCCGGGCCAGCGCCGCGAGGCCCAGCGCGATGCCCGCCGCGGCCACGCCGTTGGAGTCGATGTGCATGCCGCGGGTCAGCGGCACGCTCGACGGGCGGTGCGCGGGGGCCAACCTGTCGGCCGTGGCCGGGCTGGCCGGGGTGAACCGCAGCCGGTAGACCCGCACCGGTGGCGAGTTGCGCAGCACCAGGTCGGCGCCGACGCCGTAGAGGGCGTCCTGTCGAGCCAGCTCCGTGGCCGCGCCGGTGGTCCGGCCCGGCATGGCGATGGTCGCCACGCTCAACACCGCGCCGTCGGAGAGGTATTTGGCCAGACCCTCGATGCCGCTGCGGGTCTCCTCGGCGGTGCCGGCGAACACCTCGCCGGCGATGACGACCCCGGCGGGCTCGGCCTCGGCCAGCGAGTCGACGACGCTCACCCGGTCGGCGACCCAGCGACCCTGGGCGGTGATGTGCTCGCGGAGCGCGGCAGCGCCGAACGGCTCGGCGGGCACCACGGTGAGCCGGTCACCGGGGAGCAGCGCGTCGATCGCCGCGGCCAGCACCGCGGACTCCGGGCTCGCCCCGACCAGCAGGGCGGCCTTGGGATCGTTGATCCGGGCCAGCTCGGTGACGAGGGTACGGGCGGCTCGCTCGCCGATGCGGACCGGACCGGACCGGCCGGTGGTACGCACGGCGGGGGACTGGGTCATGTCGGGCGGGCTCCTGACGGGGTAGAGACGGGAATCGCGGCGGGACCGCCATGGCGGGACGGGCCGGCCGGCGGAGGCGAGATCTCCACCGGCCAGCATATGCGTCCGTTCGCGTCAGCCGCACCGCCGTAGCGGTGGAGTACGCCGACGCCGGCAGGCGCCCAAGGTCACCCCTGCCCGCGCCGGCCGTCCCGCTCGTCGGCCGACTGGTCGCCGACGGCCTCGACCGGGTGGTCGGGGCGGGTCGGCTCGTCCCCCTCCGCCGGGGTCGGTCGGGTGTCGATCCCGAGGGTCGGCTCCTCGTTCCGGTCGTCGGGCGGGCCGGCGACCGGTGCGGTCTGCTCCTCGGACGGCGGATGAGCCAGCCAGGCGGGGTGGATCACCTCGGCGGTCGGCGCCTCCGGTGTGGGACCAGAGGCGGGAACGTCCCACGGTTTCGGACCCGAGGGGGGAACGTCCCAGGTGGACCGTTCGGCCTCCCAGACCGGCAGCGGGGCGCCGGAGGTCGGTACGGCGGCACCAGCGGTCGGCGTGGCCGCACCGGAGACGGGAGTGGCGGCCTCGGTGGCAGCGGTCTCGGTGGTCGCCTCCGGTTGCGGCGACCGACCTGAGCGCAGCGCTCCGACCAGTCCGAAGACCCCGATCAGGATGAGTGCGCTGGCCAGGAACCAGCCGACCGCGGGGAGCGCGAGCCCGAGCAGCTGGGCGAGCAGCCACCAGCCGGACAGCGCCAGGAACACGAGCCCGAAGGCGAAAGACACCAGATCAGTGCGGTGAGCCTTCACCGGGTCACCTCCAGATTGCCGGCATTGACGTGGACGTAGAGGCGCAGGGTCCCGCCGCCGGGCCCGTCCGCGCCGACGTCGGTGGTCTCCCGCAGGCGACCGTCCAACCCGCCGGACCGGTTGCCGAAGATGTTGGCGTCGCCGGCGTTGACGTCGGCCACCGTGGTGACGTCGACGTTCGGCGGTACGACAACGGTCGCCTGGCCGAAGTTGATGGCGACGGTGACCTGGCTGTCCCGTTTCGTGAAGTCGATGCCGCGCAGGTCGAGCACGGCGTCACCGAAGCTGTTCTCGTATCGGTCGGCGAGGTCGCGATAGTCGGTGGGCGCCCAGGTCACCGCACCGTCGACTCCCCGGATCCGGTCGTAGGACTCGGCGACCGTCGCCGTGCCCAGCGCCGCCGCGGTCACCAGGCCGAGCGCGATGAGCCAGCGGGCCCGGCCGAACCACGTGCCGACCAGCAGCCCCAGCGCGATCGTGGCCAACGCGGCCGCGAAGTACGACGAGGCGCTGATGGCGAAGACGTCCAGCAGGTCGAGCAGGGCGACCACACCGAGGACCAGGAAGATCAACGAGAAGGTCACCGCGCCGAGCGGCGAACGCTCCTTGGGGCGCTTCGGTGGCTTGGGTGGCTTGGGCGGAGGGGGCGCGGCCGGAGTCGGCGAGGCGTACGGGCCGTGCGGCGCGAACGGAGGCCGGTATCCGGACGGTGGAGGGGCGGTCGGATAGCCGGACGGGGCAGCGGGTGCGCCGGTCACGGGTGCCGACGGCCAGCCGACGCTGGGGGCGGCGGTGCTCGGCCAGCCGGTGGAAGGTGTCGGCCAGTCGGGCTGGACAGCCGTCGTGCCGGCGGGTTGCCCCGACACGGGACCAACTCCGGACACGGGACCGACGCCGGAGGCCGGCTGCGTGGGGGCGGAGAGCTGCGGACCAGCGGTCGGCTGCACGTCGTACGCCATGGTGGGTGTTCCCCCCGTCGTCGCGGTGACGTACGCGGGATCGCCGCCGGCCCCCGGTGTCGTCGTCAGCGGGCCGGTCGACGGCGCGACACCGTACGACGGCGCTGGCCAGGTCACCGGCGGAACGGGACCGGGCGGGGAGCCGGTCGGCGCGGACGGCGCCGGCCCGCTCGGAGCACCGGGCTGCGAGTTGCGGCTGTCCCGGTTGAGCAGCAGCGCGCCGGCGACCAGGATCGCCGCGCCGAGCAGCACCGCACGGAAGGCGTCGGTGACGATGTAGCCGAAGCTGGCCGCGACCAGGATGCCCAGGACGATCACGGTCACCGGCGACATGCTGGAACGCCCGCGCCCGAGCATCGACTCGACCGGGGACGCGGTGTCGCCCTCGTTCGGGATGATCAGCCAGGCGGCGACGTACACCAGGATGCCGATGCCCCCGAAGAACCCGAGCACCGCGAGCAGCACCCGCCACAGCACCGGATCGGTGTTGGTGGCTCGCCCGATCGCCGCGCAGACGCCGGCCAGATACCGTCCCTCGCGTGGCCGGACCAGCCCGTACCGCGAGGTGAAGCCGGTGCCGCCCAGCGGCGGTGGCGGCGTGGACGGACCGGGACCGCCGCCCTGCCCGGGTGGTGTGCCCGCAGCGCCGCCGGCTCCGTAACCGGTGCCGGCCGCGAAGCTGGGGCCCGGGCCGGTGGGCGGCGGGTAGCCGCCGTACGGATCGGTAGGTGCGGCGCCGGGGTGCGGACCGGACGTGCCGGGCTCGGTCCATCCGCCGGCCGTCGCGGCCGGCGTGGGCGGCGATGTGCCTCCCGGTTGTGCCGACCCGGGACGGGGTGGCGGGGCAGCTTCCTCGGTCATGCTTCGATCCTGCTGCCCGGTGCACCCGTTCGACCTCAGGACCCGACCCTGACCCCACCCTGAGATCCGGCGGCCGGAATGTCGGGGGCGTCCCCGTGGTCGTGAGCGCCGCAGCGTGTGACGATCGAATCACCGACCTCGACCATCCCGCCACCGTGACAGGGAGCCTCCGATCAGCACCGTGACTTCGCCTCCGCGCCTCTACCGCGCACCCGAGCACCGGATGGCCGCCGGCGTCGCCGCAGGCATCGCCGACCATCTCGGCATCTCGGTGCTGCGGGTGCGCGTCGCGTTCATGGTGCTGCTCGGGCTGAGTGGGCTCGGCCTGCTGCTCTACGCGGCCTTCTGGGCCGTGGTGCCGCTGCGGCCCGGTGACACCGCGGTGCCGCCCCGGCGCGACGTGGCCCAGCTCCTGCCGTTCGTGGGGATCGGGCTCGGTGTGCTGTTGATCCAGGTGATGGTCTTCGACTCGGTCGGCGCGGCGGGCACCGCCGGCTGGCTGGTGGCCATCATCGCGGTC
Organism: Micromonospora sp. MGP-C2; assembly: GCF_057766525.1. Lineage (NCBI taxonomy): Bacteria > Bacillati > Actinomycetota > Actinomycetes > Micromonosporales > Micromonosporaceae > Micromonospora > Micromonospora sp. MGP-C2. The sequence continues at coordinate 3,383,021 of NZ_JBYMEN010000002.1, read as the reverse complement.
GGCGCCGGGGTCATCTGGCACCAGTCCGCGCCCGAACGGCGGCGGCAGTGGGGCGACACGATGCCGGTGCCGTGGCTGGGCGCGGTCGTCGAGGAGAGTGACCGGCGGGCCTTCGTGCTCCGGTTCATCGGCGGGGGAGTGCTGGTCGCGGTCGGCATCATCGGCGTCGCGGCGGTCTACTCGCCAGCGCAGAACTTCGACGCGGTGATCAACGGCGTGATCTTCGCGCTGGTCGGGCTGGCCGGGGTCGGCGTGGTCGCCGCGCCGGTGCTCTGGCGGACGTACAGCCAGCTCCGCTCGGAGCGCGAGGGGCGCATCCGCGAGCAGGAGCGGGCCGAGTTGGCCGCGATGGTGCACGACCAGGTGCTGCACACGTTGGCGCTGATCCAGCGCAACGCCGGTGACGTCAAGACGGTGCAGCGGCTGGCCCGAGGGCAGGAGCGGTCCCTGCGCAACTGGCTCTACAAGCCCACCGCGTCGCCCAGCGAGCGCTTCGCCGCCGCGCTGGAGCAGGCCGCCGCCGAGGTCGAGGACACCTTCGCGATCACGGTGGAGACCGTCGTGGTGGGAGATCGGGAGACCGACGAGAAGGTCGGGGCGCTGGTCGCGGCCGCGCGGGAGGCGCTGGTGAACGCGGCCCGGCACGCTGGCGTGGAGACCGTGTCGCTCTACGCCGAGGTGGAGCCGGATCAGGTCAGCGTCTTCGTCCGGGACCGGGGCAAGGGCTTCGATCCGGATACCGTGGAGGACCACCGGCACGGCGTACGCGGCTCGATCATCGGGCGGATGAAGCGGCACGGCGGACGGGCCGAGATCCGGTCCGGCCCGGGGGAGGGGACCGAGGTTCGGTTGATCCTGCCGATCTCCCGGGACTCGTCCGCAGCGGAGAGGAACAGATGACCATGGCCGAGCAGTCGACCGAGCACCTCGACCCGGCGGAGGCCCGCCCCGAGCGGCTGCGGGTGTTCCTGGTGGACGACCACGCCATGTTCCGGGCCGGGGTGCGCGCGGAGCTGGGCGCCCACGTCGAGGTGGTGGGCGAGGCGAGCACGGTGGCCGAGGCGGTCACGCGGATCGCCGCCGTCGGCCCGGACGTGGTGTTGCTCGACGTGCACATGCCCGACGGCGGCGGACGCGCGGTGCTGGAGGCGATGCGCCGCACCCACCCGCAGGTCAAGTTCCTCGCGTTGAGTGTCTCCGACGCGGCGGAGGACGTGATCGGGCTGATCCGCGCCGGTGCCCGGGGGTATGTCACCAAGACCATCTCCCCGGGCGAGCTGGCTGCGGCGATCCGCCGGGTGGCGGACGGGGACGCGGTGTTCAGCCCGCGGCTGGCCGGCTTCGTGCTGGACGCCTTCGCGGCCCGCCCGGACGCACCGGTGGCCGACCCCGAGCTGGACCAGCTCACCAACCGTGAGCGGGAGGTGCTGCGGCTGCTGGCCCGGGGTTACGCGTACAAGGAGATCGCGAAGGAGCTGTTCATCTCCATCAAGACGGTGGAGACGCACGTGTCGAACGTGCTGCGCAAGCTCCAGATGTCCAACCGGTACGAGCTCTCCCGTTGGGCGGCGGACCGCCGGCTCGTGTGACAGCACGTCACCGGGCCGGAGGATCAGACAGACGATCTTTGCGCCCTCGTCCACCCAGCCGGTGATGGTGCCCGTGCAGCCGTAGTAGACCTCATCCGGACGGGTCGAAAAACCGATGGTGACGTACGTCCCATCGGGCAGAGGTGAGGCCCGCCTCGTACGCGTGGGCCGAACCCAGGTTCACCGGTGGCGCAACGTATTTCCTGCTCAATGCTGCCTGCACCGACCGTTTTATGATCATTTTTCAAGTATCGGCAACGTGGCGGGCAACTAACGGCTTGATAACGGCACCTTCACGGAAGAGGCCAGTTGGTGTCACAGTGGCAGCACCTCACCATCGGTGTGTGGCACTCCGTACGGCCAACGACCACGTCCTCGCCGCTCGCGGCGATTCGTGGCTGTGCCTCCTGCGTCGTGTCGCGCCTCGTCGGTGAGGGAGCCCGGCGGATCGGAACATCAGGGTGTCCCCAAATTCCCTGTGGTCCCGGCGACCCGCGCCTCGGGGTGGTCGGGCGGTGTCACCCCCCAAACGTGCGTGAAACCCACGACGGAACCTGGTTAGAAAGAGGAGGCCCCTCGGAATGAGAGTCTCGAAGCGGGCGACGAGCGCAATCGCGCTCAGCGCGGCTGCCGCGCTTGTCGCGAGCGGTTGCTCGAGCGGTGACAGCGGCGACGACCCTGCCGCCAGCAAGGACGGCGCGATCACCGTCCACGGCGTCCAGCCGGAGAACCCGCTGGTCCCGTCGAACACCACGGAGACTGGCGGCGGCAAGGTGATCGACTGGCTGTTCACCGGCCTGGTCGAGTACCCGAACGACGGTGGGGCCCCGCGCAACGCGCTGGCCGAGTCCATCAACACCACGGACTCCAAGGTCTTCACGATCAAGATCAAGAAGGGCACGAAGTTCCACGACGGCACCGAGGTGAAGTCGAAGAACTTCGTTGACGCGTGGAACTGGGCCGCCTACTCGCCGAACGGCGCGCAGAACGGCACCTTCTTCTCCGACATCCTGGGCTTCGAGGACACCTACACCACGGACCCGGACGGCGCGGACGGCCCCCAGAAGGCCCCGGCGCCGAAGTCCGACAAGATGTCCGGCCTGAAGGTCGTCGACGAGCAGACCTTCGAGGTCACCCTGGCGGCGCCGACCGCGGTCTTCCCGACCAAGCTCGGCTACAGCGCCTTCATGCCGCTGCCGGACGTCTTCTTCACCCAGAAGCCGGAAGAGTTCGGCAAGAAGCCGGTCGGCAACGGCCCGGTCAAGTTCGTGTCGTGGGAGGACAACGTCCTCATCAAGCTGACGCGCTTCGACGACTACAACCTTCGCGACAAGATGAAGGTCAAGGACGTCGACGTCAAGCTGTACCAGGACGAGACGGCCGCCTACGCCGACCTGCTGGCGAACAACCTCGACTTCATGGAGGTTGTCCCCACCTCGGCGCTCGCCGGTGACAAGTGGAAGACCGACCTCGGTGACCGGGGCCTGTCGACCGTCACGCCGTCGACCGCGCTGATCGCGTTCCCGACCTACGACAAGCGCTTCCAGAACCCGAAGCTGCGTCGTGCCGTGTCGCTGTCGATCAACCGGCAGGAGATCTCGGACAAGATCTTCTTCGGTACCCGTAAGCCGGCCGACAGCTGGGCGAACCCGCTGACCCCGGGCGCCAAGCCGGGCAACTGCACCGCCTGCAAGTTCGACCCGGCCACGGCCAAGACGCTGCTGACCGAGGCCGGCGGCTTCACCGGTGAGATGGTCTTCTACTACAACTCGGACTCCAGCCACAAGGACTGGATGGACGCCGTTGCGCAGCAGATCAAGACCAACCTGGGCATCAACGCTCGGGCCGAGGGCGTGCCGACCTTCGCGGTCTTCCGCCAGAGCATCAACGCCCACCAGATGAAGGGCCCGTACCGCGCTGCCTGGCAGCAGGACTACCCGGACGTCGAGAACTGGGTCAACCCGCTGTACGTCACCGGTGGCTCCTCGAACGACGGTCTGTACAGCAACAAGGAGGTCGACGCCCTGGCGAAGCAGGCCAGCGCCGCGCCGAGCCTGGAGGCCTCGCACGAGGCGTTCTCCAAGGCCGTCGAGCTGGTCGACCAGGACGTCCCGAGCATCCCGATCTACTTCTACGGTCAGCAGTCCGGCCACTCGGAGAAGATCAAGAAGCTCGAGCTGAACAACGTCGGCGAACTCGACATCACCTCGGTCGAGCTCTGATCCGAACGGTCTGACCCCGGGTCGGGCTCGCCACATCCGGTGAGCCCGACCCGGGGCCGTTCCGCGACTGGGTGTTACAACACTCCACTCGCACGTTGTCACCACCGTGTCGGCCGTCCGACGCGCCCCCTGTCTGGAGGACCACCCCATGGGCCGTTATCTGTTGAGACGGCTGCTCCAACTCGTGCCGGTCTTCATCGGTACGACGTTCCTGATCTACTGGCTCGTCTGGGCCGTTCCGGGCGATCCGTTCGCCGGCAAGTGCGGCGAGCGACGCTGCCCGGACCAGTACATCGCCTTCATGACCGAGAAGTACCACCTCGACCAGAACGTCTTCGTGCAGTACGCCAACTACATGAAGAACCTGCTCCAGGGTGACTTCGGTCAGACGTTCTCGCAGCGCGAGATCGGTGACATCATCGCCACGGCGTACCCGAACACGCTGAAGCTGGCCCTGGTGGCACTCGCCATCGAGGCCGTGATCGGCCTCGGCGCCGGCGTGCTGACCGGTCTGCGCCGCAACGGCTTCCTGGACAACCTCGTCCTGGTCTCCACGCTCTTCCTGATCGCGCTGCCGGTCTTCGTCGTCGGCTTCGTGCTCCAGTGGCTCCTGGGCGTGCAGTGGGGCATCGTCAAGCCGACCGTCTCCTCCGAGATGCGGTGGTCCGAGCTGATCGTGCCGGGCTTCGTGCTGGGCAGTGCGTCAGTGGCCTACATCGCCCGGGTTGCACGTACGAGCATCGCGGAGAACCGCCGCGCCGACTACGTGCGCACCGCGATCGCCAAGGGTCTGCCGATGCGCCGGGTGGTGGGCGTACACCTGCTGCGTAACTCGCTCATCCCGGTGGTCACCCTGCTCGGCACCGACCTCGGTGCCCTGATGGGCGGTGCGATCGTCACCGAGGGGATCTTCGGCATCAACGGGATCGGCCGTGCGGTGTACCGCGCGATCGTGACCAAGGAGAGCGCCACCGTGGTGGGCATTGTGGTCGTCCTGGTGCTGGTCTATCTCGTGATGAACCTGCTGGTTGACCTGCTCTACGCCGCCCTGGACCCGAGGATCCGTTATGAGTGACCCGAGTACCGCATCAATCGTCAGCACCCCTGGCGCGCACCCGACCGACTCCGCCGCCCCTGCCACCGCAGGTCAGCCGCAGAGCAACGAAAAGCCCCGTGGCCTGCTCGGTGACGCCTGGCGGGACCTCCGCCGCAAGCCGTTGTTCTGGATCGCCAGCGTCCTGATTCTGATCTTCCTGCTGATGGCAGCCTTCCCGGCGCTGTTCGCCCCGGGTGACGCGGTCAACGGATCGCTGTCCCGCAGCCTCGACAAGCCGTCCGCCAATGGCTGGTTCGGCTACGACGTGCAGGGCCGCGACGTCTACGCCCGGGTCATCTACGGCGCGCGGGCATCCGTCATCGTCGCCGTGCTGTCCGTGGTCGGCACCCTGTTCGTCGGTGGTGCCATGGGCATCATCTCCGGCTACCGCGGTGGCTGGGTGGACGGGCTGCTGAGCCGGATCGCCGACGTCTTCTTCGGTCTGCCCTTCGTGCTCGGCGCGATCGTCATCCTGACCACGTTCAACGGTTCGGGCTCCGGCAACAGCAAGGCCCAGATCATGGGCCTGGTGATCGTCTCGCTGATCGTGCTGAGCTGGCCGGTCGTGATGCGCCTCATGCGTTCCTCGGTGCTCGCCACCAAGGAAGCCGACTACATCGTCGCGGCCCGCGCCCTGGGCGCCGGCACGGGCCGGATCATCCTCAAGCACCTGCTGCCGAACTGCCTGGCCCCGCTGCTGGTCTACGGCACGATCATGGTCGGCTCGTTCATCGGCGCCGAGGCCACCCTGTCGTTCCTGGGCGTCGGTCTGAAGTCTCCGGTGGTGTCCTGGGGCATCATGATCAGCGACGGTAAGGATTTCCTCCGAGTCGCGCCAGGGCTGGTCTTCTTCCCCGCCGCGTTCCTCGTCACCGCAGTGCTGAGCTTCGTGATGCTCGGTGAGGCGGTCCGCGAGGCCCTCGATCCGAAACTCCGCTAGGGGATATCCAGTGTCCGACATTCTCGTGTCCGAGCAGTCCGCGCCGGGACCCGGCGGGTCCGGACGTCCCTCCGGCCGGCTGCTCGAGGTCGACGACCTGCGGGTGGAGTTCCGCACCCGGGACGGCGTCGCAAAGGTCATCAACGGGGTCACGTACCACGTCGACGCGGGGGAGACCCTCGCCGTGCTCGGCGAGTCCGGCTCCGGCAAGAGCGTCACGGCGCAGACCATCATGGGCATCCTCGACACGCCGCCCGGCTTCGTCACCGGTGGCCAGGTCCGCTTCCACGGCAAGGACATGCTCCGCATGTCCGACGAGGAGCGCCGCCGCATCCGCGGCGAGGGCATCGCGATGATCTTCCAGGACGCGCTCTCCGCGCTGAACCCCGTCTTCACCGTCGGGTTCCAGATCGCCGAGCAGTTCCGGGTCCGGCGGGGCATGGGTCGCGCGGAGGCCAAGAAGCGCGCGATCGACATGCTCGACCAGGTCAAGATCCCGAACGCCAAGAGCCGGTTCAACAACTACCCGCACCAGTTCTCCGGCGGTATGCGGCAGCGCGCGATGATCGCGATGTCGTTGGCGCTCGACCCCGAGGTGCTGATCGCGGACGAGCCGACCACCGCCCTCGACGTGACAGTGCAGGCCCAGATCATGGACCTGCTCGCCGAGCTTCAGCGTGAGCGGCAGATGGGCATGATCCTGATCACCCACGACCTCGGCGTGGTCGCCGACGTCGCGGACCGGATCGCGGTCATGTACGCGGGCCGGATCGTCGAGGAAGCCAACGTGTACGACCTGTACGCCAAGCCGGCGCACCCGTACACCATCGGTCTGATCGAATCGATCCCGCGCCTGGACGAGAAGGGGCAGCAGCTCCGCACGATCAAGGGCCTCCCGCCGAACCTGATGAACATCCCGCCGGGCTGCCCGTTCAACCCGCGCTGCCCGATGGCTCAGCCGGTGTGCCGGGAGAAGGTCCCGCCGCTGCTGCAGGTCGGCCACTCCCGGGCCAGCGCCTGCCACTTCGCCGAGGAGCTGGTGAACCGTGTCTGAGAACATCCTTGAGGTCCGTGACCTGGTCAAGCACTACCCCGTCACGCAGGGTGTGGTGTTCAAGAAGACCGTCGGCCAGGTCAAGGCGGTCGACGGGGTCTCGTTCGGTCTGCGCGCCGGTGAGACGCTCGGTGTGGTCGGCGAGTCCGGCTGCGGCAAGTCGACGCTCGCCCGGGTGCTGATGAACCTGGAGAAGCCGACCGCCGGCAGCGTGGTCTACAAGGGCCAGGACACCTCCAAGCTGTCCGGTGGCGCGCTGCGCCGTCTCCGCCGGCAGATCCAGCTGGTCATGCAGGACCCGTACACCTCGCTGAACCCGCGGATGACCGTCGGTGACCTGCTCGGTGAGCCGTTCGAGATCCACCCGGAAGTGGCGCCGAAGGGCAGCCGCCGGGCCAAGGTCCGCGAACTGCTCGACCTGGTGGGGCTCAACCCGGAGCACATCAACCGGTACCCGCACCAGTTCTCCGGCGGTCAGCGTCAGCGCATCGGCATCGCCCGCGCGCTCGCGCTGCGGCCCGAGATCATCGTCTGCGACGAGCCGGTGTCGGCGCTGGACGTCTCCATCCAGGCCCAGGTGATGAACCTGCTGGAGCAGCTCCAGGGCGAGTTCGGGCTGTCGTACGTCTTCATCGCGCACGACCTGTCGGTGGTTCGCCACCTCTCGGACCGGGTCGCGGTGATGTACCTCGGCAAGATCGTCGAGATCGGCACCGAGGACGAGATCTACGAGCGGCCGACGCACCCGTACACCCAGGCACTGCTCTCCGCGGTGCCGGTGCCGGACCCGACGCAGCGGAACAACAAGACGATCATCCGGCTCACGGGTGACGTGCCGTCGCCGATCAGCCCGCCCTCGGGCTGCCGGTTCCGGACCCGCTGCTGGAAGGCGCAGGACGTCTGCGCCGAGCAGGTCCCGCTGCTGGAGATCCGACAGGGTACGGACCACCCGAGCGCCTGCCACTTCGCGGAGCGGCGCCAGGTCGTCGTCACCCACGAGGCGTGAGTCACCGGAACCGCCTGCCGACGTCACCACGACGACGGCAGGCGGTTTCGTCTGGTCCGTGGCCCGGGGCCGGCGCCGCGTGGCGCAGCGAAGGTCACGAGGGGCGCACGGGCCGGGTGAGTCACAGTGGGCCGGTGCGGCTCACAGCGGGCCGCGGCCCGCGCGGAGCAGCAGCAGGGCCAACTGGGTGCCGTCGGCGCCGAGCGCGACCCGGAAGCGCTCCAGGATCTCGCGTTCGCGGGAGAGCACCAGGCGAGTCCCGCCGGAGGCCATCCGGGTCACCCCGACCTCCTGGGACAACGCGGCCCGCTCCTGCCAGAGCGTGATCAGGGCGTGGTCGATCTCATCGATCCGTTCTCTGATCTGCACGATCCGAGCGGAGGCGGACGGCTCCTCGGTGCCGGTCCGTGCCTCTGGCGGCCCAGCGGCCTCGGCCGTCGGCGACAGGGGTGCCGCCGGCTCGCTCCCGTTGGCCGCGGGCTGCTCGGCCTTCGGTCGGGTCGGGCCGCCGCTCTGCTCCATCACGTCTGTCATCATCGGGTACCTCTCGCACTGTGGTGCCCGGTGCCCGGAACCCGGGACGGAAAAAGCCCCGGACTCCAGGAGCCCGGGGCTTTCGTAGGTCTGAATCGATCAGGCGCGACCTACGGCAGCCGGACTCCCGGTGCCGTAGTAAAAGTAGTAGCGCGCAGCGATCACGCCGTCGAGTATGCCCACGTCGACGCCGGGTGCGCAAGCATTCCGCAATGAGACGCCGATCTTTGCCCGACTGGCGGGCAGTGCGGTGGGAGCACGCGGTCAGGCACGAGCTGCCGAGCGCCAGAGACAGTAGTGTCCGACTGGCGGCATAGACTTGTCGGGCGATGCATCCTCTCTTCGACATTCCCGCGTCCCCGCCTGCGCCGGAGTCCGCGCCGGCCCGCCCGGACCGGTCCCGGCCCGCCGCCGTCCGCCTCGATCCGCAGCAGCTGCTCGCCGGGCTCAACGGGCCGCAGCGCGACGCGGTCAGCCACGCCGGCTCGCCGCTGCTGATCGTGGCCGGCGCCGGGTCCGGCAAGACTCGGGTGCTCACGCACCGGATCGCCTACCTGCTCGCCGCACGGGACGTCCATCCCGGCGAGATCATCGCGATCACCTTCACCAACAAGGCAGCCGGCGAGATGAAGGAGCGCGTCGCCGCGCTCGTCGGTCCGCGGGCGCGCCTGATGTGGGTGTCGACGTTCCACTCCGCGTGTGTCCGGATCCTGCGCGCCGAGCACGAGCACGCCGGCCTCAAGTCGACCTTCTCCATCTACGACGCGGACGACTCCCGGCGACTGATGCAGTTGGTCACCCGCGAGCTGGATCTCGACCCGAAGCGCTACCCGGCGCGGGGGTTGGCCGGCCAGGTCTCCAACCTCAAGAACGAGCTGGTCGACCCGGAGCAGTTCGCCGCACGGGCCACCGGGCCCAACGAGCGGGCGCTGGCCGAGGCGTACACGCTCTACCAGCGCCGGCTGCGTGAGGCGCACGCCCTGGACTTCGACGACCTGATCATGACCACGGTGCACCTGCTCCAGTCGCACCCGCACGTCGCGGAGAGCTACCGCCGGCGGTTCCGGCACGTGCTCGTGGACGAATACCAGGACACCAACCACGCCCAGTACACGCTGATCAAGGAGCTGGTGTCCGGCACCGACGGGCTGGAGCCCGCCGAGCTGTGCGTCGTCGGCGACGCGGACCAGTCGATCTACGCGTTCCGCGGTGCGACGATCCGCAACATCCTGGAGTTCGAACGCGACTTCACCGACGCGCGGACGATCCTGCTGGAGCAGAACTACCGCTCCACCCAGACCATCCTCAACGCGGCCAACGCGGTGATCGACCGCAACACCTCCCGCAAGCCGAAGCGGCTGTGGAGCGAGGCCGGCGCTGGCGAGCGGATCGTCGGTTACGTGGCCGACACCGAGCACGCCGAGGCCGACTGGGTGGCCCGGGAGATCGACCGGCTGGTCGACGCCGACGAGACCCGCCCCGGCGATGTCGCTGTCTTCTACCGCACCAACGCCCAGTCCCGTGTGTTCGAAGAGGTGTTCATCCGCGTCGGCCTGCCCTACAAGGTGGTTGGCGGGGTGCGCTTCTACGAGCGTAAGGAGGTCCGGGACGCACTGGCGTACCTGCGTTCGGTGGTCAACGACGACGACACGGTGAGCCTGCGGCGGGTGCTCAACACCCCCCGCCGGGGGATCGGCGACCGCGCCGAGGCGTGCGTCGAGGCGCTCTCGAGCCGGGACCGGATCTCGTTCGGCGCGGCGCTACGGCGAGCCCGGGAGGCGCCGGGCATCTCCAGCCGGGCGGCCAACGGCATCGCCGACTTCGTGGCGCTGCTCGACGGGGCCCGGGAGCTGTCCGAGACCGGCACCCCGGAAGAGGTGTTGGAGGCACTGCTGACCCGCTCGGGCTACCTCACCGAGCTTGAGGAGAGCCTGGACCCGCAGGACGCCGGCCGGGTGGACAACCTCCAGGAGCTGGTCAGCGTCGCCCGGGAGTACACCGAGCGGATCGAGGCGCTGGGCGAGGAGGGGGAGCGGGCCACCCTGGCCGGTTTCCTGGAGCAGGTGGCGCTGGTCGCCGACGCCGACCAGATCCCCTCCGACGACCCCGACCACCAGGGGGTGGTCACCCTGATGACCCTGCACACCGCCAAGGGGCTGGAATTCCCGGTGGTCTTCCTGACCGGGCTGGAGGACGGCGTCTTCCCGCACCTGCGCTCGCTGGGCGACACCCGCGAGCTGGAGGAGGAGCGCCGGCTGGCGTACGTCGGCATCACCCGCGCCCGGCAGCGGCTCTACCTCTCCCGGGCGGTGACCCGCTCGGCCTGGGGGCAGCCGTCCTACAACCCGCCGTCGCGGTTCCTGGAGGAGCTGCCGACCGAGTTGGTGCACTGGGAGCGCACCGAAGGGTCGTACACCTCGTGGGCCGGCGGGGGCGGCGGCGTCGGAGGCCGCGCGGACCGCACGCCCGGCGCGCGTGGCAACTTCACCGGGGGTACGCCGAAGGCGGCCCAGTTGGCGCAGCGGCTCGGCGTGGACGCCAGCCGGCTGACCACGGCCAGCGAGCTGCCGCAGGGGCCCAAGGTGGCGGCCGGGGACCGGGTCAACCACCAGCGGTACGGGCTGGGGCGGGTGCTCGCCGTCGAGGGGCACGGCCCGGGTGCTCGCGCGCAGATCGACTTCGGCGACCAGACCATGTGGCTGGTGCTGCGGCACGCCCCGGTCGACAAGCTCTGACCCGTCGCGCCCGCACCATTGCACTGAAGCAGGGATGGAGGGGCCTCAGGCCCCTCCATCCCTGCTGTTGCGCCCGGACCGCGCTGGGAGGTCGCCTCAGCAGCCGAGGTCGACGCCGCGGGTCCGCATGAACGGGGCCGGGTCGATCTGGTTCCACATGCCCTGGTGCACCTCGAAGTGCAGGTGTGGGCCGGTGGCATCGCCGGTGGCGCCCTCGTACCCGATGACCTGGCCGGCCTTCACCTTCTGGCCGACGGTGACCGCGATGCGGCTCTGGTGGGCGTAGTGGGTCAGGTACCCGTTGCCGTGGTCGATGAAGACGGAGTTGCCGTACCCGTCGGAGGCGTCGCCGGCCTGGGTCACGGTGCCTGCGGCTGCGGCGCGGAGTGGCGTGCCGGAGGGCAGCGCCAGGTCTATACCTGCGTGCAGAGTGCCCCAGCGCTGCCCGTAGCAGGAGGTGACGGCTGCGCCCGGCATCGGGTTGACCCAGGCGGGTGCGGGCTTGGTGGTCTTCTTCGGCTTCGGCTTCGGCTTGGCCTTCGCGGTGGCCGTCTTCGCGGGCGTCGGGCTGGCGGTGGCCGCGGACGGGCTCGGTGTCGGGCTGCCCGAGGGGGTGACCGGTGTGCTCGACTCGCGGGCGGAGCGGTCCGCCCGGCTGGCGGCTTCGGCCCGGCTCTGCGCGTCGAGGGAGACGGCTGCGGGAGTCGGGTGGTCGCCGCCGGTGGTGGCGACCGCGACGCCACCGAGGCCGAGGGCCACCAGGGCGGCGGCGCTGAGCACGATGAGGCGGTTCCGCCGGCCGGCGCGCTGCGGTTGCCCGGTGTGGGGGGCGTCGGGGGTGTTCTCGTTCTGGACGGGGCTGTCTTCCTGCACGGCGGACCTTCACAGTCGAGGGGCACTTGACCTCGAAATACTGGTGTCGGACCGAGCCGGGGTGGGCGCGGGGACCGGGTGACCGCGCGGCGCGTGAAGTGATGGCTGCCCAGATATGACCCTCTCTATGGCGTTCTATCCGGAAAAGTGATCATGCTCCGTGGTGTCGCCGGTCACAATCGCGGATGTGACCCGGGATACATCCATCCGGTCGGGGCAACAAAAAACCGCCCGGATCGACAGATCCGGGCGGTCAACGGTCGTTACGCAACGTCAGGAGGCGCCTACCTCATTGAAGAATGCCTCGACTTGCAGCTTGATGTCCACTCCGCGGTCCTGGAGGAACGGCACCGGGTCGACCGGCTGGCCCTTGACATGGATCTCCAGGTGCAGGTGCGTGCCGTAGGCGTGGCCCGTCTGGCCCACCAGACCAAGCTGGTCGCCGGCCTTGATCTGCTGGCCTTCCTTCACGCTCACCGAGGAGGAGTGGCCGTAGATGGCCTCGCTGCCGTCGGCGTGCTGGACGATCACCGCGTTGCCGTACCCGCCGAACCAGCCGGCCTTGGTGACCAGCCCGTCGTGGATCGCCACGTAGGGAGTGCCCTCGCCGGCGACCAGGTCCACGCCGGTGTGCAGCTTGCCCCAGCGCATCCCGTAGGGAGAGTTGAAGTCGTAGCCCTGCAACGGCAGCAGCCAGACCTCGGGCTCGGCGCTGTCCTCGCTGCGGTCGTCGTCCCGCGAGGCGCGGTCGGCGTTCTCGGCACGGGCCGCCGCGTCCTGACTGGTGACCGACGCCTGCTTGAGCTCGTCGAGCACCGACGGGCTGACGTCCTTGGCATCGGGCAGAGCACTCGCGCCGAGGGCGACGATGCCGGCCCCGACGAACGCCGTGGTGACGACAGCGGCGTAACGGCTGCGCGGTGGGGTGGGCACACGGCGACGACCGCGATATCGATCGGGCTCAGACGACAGGCGCTGGCGCACGCACACCCTCCGTTGTCGGGGTTCCGAAGCGGTCGGTGGGCGTTCGTAAAGCTCCAATGAACGTCCGCTGACCGCGTCGTCACCCGTCCATGGACCTGATGACAACCGTGGACACGTTAGCCAACCGCCAGGCGAGTCACAAGCTAGACCGCCAAACTGGCGTGTCGATCTGTCCGTTTGCGTCCATGATTGTCATGCATCGCGCCGCTAAACGGTGCCCCTGATGCTGCCCGTTCGTCGCCGAGCGTGACCGATCCGGCGGAGTCGTCCGACTTGACTCGGGGCAGTGCCGGAATGCCTTGGCGGGCGTCCCCGGATCTGGCTCGGGGCCCCCGGACGGCCCCCGGTCCGCTGCCCGCCACTTCGGGTCCGCCCGTACGACAATGCCGGGCAGGGGCCGGCGGCGGAGCCCGGTTTCCGGCCCCGATTTCCTGGGCCGGGCCCGCCGGGTTACCGTTCGTTCAGGTGAAGGCCCGTGAAGCCGGTGAAAGGTGTGCGCTGATGAGCTCTCGTATTCGGGTCGTCGTCGCCAAGCCCGGCCTGGACGGCCATGACCGGGGCGCGAAGGTCGTCGCACGCGCTCTGCGGGACGCGGGCATGGAGGTCGTCTACACCGGCCTGCACCAGACTCCCGAGCAGATCGTGGAGACCGCCATCCAGGAGGACGCCGACGCGGTCGGCCTGTCCGTCCTCTCCGGCGCGCACATGACGCTCTTCCGGCGGGTGCTGGAACTGCTCAGTGAGCGGGACGCCCGCGACATCGTCGTGTTCGGCGGCGGCATCATTCCGAACGGCGACATTCCCGAGTTGGAGAAGCTGGGCGTCGCGAAGATCTTCACGCCGGGCGCCACCACTCAGGCGATTGTCGAGTGGGTCCGGCAGAACGTGGCGCAGCCGGTTTCCTGAGTCTCGTTGCTCAGCGACTGGATTTGGGCACGGGGGAGGGGCCGGACGCACCCCTCACACGTCCGGCCCCTCTATGCACGATGCCCCGCCGCCACCCCTCGACCGACAGGGCATCGGCCGTCTCCCGTCGTCACGCTTCTCAGCGCTCCGACATCTGACTCAACGACGCCCCCACGGCCGGGTTACGCAAGCCGGACAACATCGCCCGGATGGTTGATGCCATCCGTGTCGTGGCCGCAAACCGGCCGCGTCTGATGTCCGGTTGTGCATTACCGCACACCGCGCACCCGCTCGGTTGCCGGTGGTGCCGACCTCGCTAGGCTGCGGCCAATGGCCTGTTTCAACTGATGACAGGCGTCAAACTGTTTTTTTGAACGCTGGTGGCGGCGCGACGGCGCGCCGCGGAGACGGGACGGGACGCGCAATCGTGGACCTGTACGAGTACCAGGGGCGGGACCTGTTCGAGCGGCACGGCTTGCCCGTGCTGGCCGGCGGCGTCGCCACTACCCCGGAAGAGGCCCGTGCGATCGCCGAACGCCTCGGCGGTCGCGTGGTCGTCAAGGCGCAGGTGAAGGTCGGCGGCCGAGGTAAGGCCGGCGGCGTCAAGCTCGCCGAGGGCGCCGAGGAGACGGTGGCCCGCGCCACCGACATCCTCGGCATGGACATCAAGGGTCACACCGTCCACAAGGTCATGATCACGGTGACCGCGGACGTGGCCGAGGAGTACTACTTCTCGTACCTGCTCGACCGAGCGAACCGCACCTTCCTCTGCATCGCCAGCGTCGCCGGCGGCATGGACATCGAGCAGGTCGCCGCCGACACCCCCGACAAGGTCGTGAAGGCCCCGATCGACGCCGTTAAGGGCGTGGACGAGGCCAAGGCCCGCGAGATCGTGACCGCCGCCGGCTTCCCGGCCGAGGTCGCCGACCAGGTGGTCGAGATCGCCGTCGGCCTGTGGCAGGCGTTCGTCGCCGAGGACGCCACCCTGGTCGAGGTCAACCCGCTCGCCAAGAACGGCGACGGCCGGATGCTCCTGCTCGACGCCAAGATCAGCCTGGACGAGAACGCGGCGTTCCGGCACCCGGACCACGAGGCGCTGGTCGACCAGGCCGCGGTGGACCCGCTGGAGCAGGCCGCCAAGGCCAAGGACCTCAACTACGTCAAGCTCGACGGCGAGGTCGGCATCATCGGCAACGGCGCGGGTCTGGTCATGTCGACCCTCGACGTGGTCGCGTACGCCGGTGAGCGGCACGGCAACGTCAAGCCGGCCAACTTCCTCGACATCGGCGGTGGCGCGAGCGCCGCGGTGATGGCGAACGGGCTGGAGATCGTGCTCTCCGACCCGGCTGTGAAGAGCGTCTTCGTCAACGTCTTCGGCGGCATCACCGCCTGTGACGAGGTCGCCAACGGCATCATCCAGGCGTTGGCGCTGCTGGAGCAGCGGGGCGAGCAGGTCAGCAAGCCGCTCGTCGTCCGTCTCGACGGCAACAACGCCGAGGCTGGCCGGGCGATCCTGGACAGCGCGAACAACCCGCTCGTGCAGCGGGTGGACACCATGGACGGTGCGGCCGAGCGGGCCGCCGAGCTGGCAGCTGCGGGGGTCTGATCATGGCTATCTGGCTGACCAAGGACTCGAAGGTCATCGTCCAGGGGATGACCGGTTCCGAGGGTTCCAAGCACACCCGGCGGATGCTGGCCGCCGGCACGAACGTGGTGGGCGGCGTCAACCCGCGCAAGGCGGGCCAGAAGGTCGACTTCGACGGCACCGAGCTGCCGGTCTTCGCGTCCGTCGCGGACGCGATGGCCGAGACCGGGGCCGACGTCACTGTCATCTTCGTGCCGCCGCAGTTCACCAAGGCCGCAGTGGTCGAGGCGATCGACGCCGCGATCCCGCTGGCCGTGGTGATCACCGAGGGCGTGCCGGTGCACGACACCGCATCGTTCTGGGCGTACAACGTGGCGAAGGGCGAGCAGACCCGGATCATCGGGCCGAACTGCCCCGGCATCGCCTCGCCCGGCGCGTCCAACGCCGGCATCATCCCGGCCGACATCACCGGCTCCGGCCGGATCGGCCTGGTCAGCAAGAGCGGCACGCTGACCTACCAGATGATGTACGAGCTGCGCGACATCGGCTTCTCCACCTGCGTCGGCATCGGCGGTGACCCGATCATCGGGACCACCCACATCGACGCCCTGGCGGCGTTCGAGGCCGACCCGGAGACCGACGCCATCGTCATGATCGGTGAGATCGGTGGCGACGCCGAGGAGCGGGCCGCCGAGTTCATCAAGACCAACGTCACCAAGCCGGTGGTCGGCTACATCGCCGGCTTCACCGCTCCTCCCGGCAAGACCATGGGTCACGCCGGGGCGATCATCTCCGGCTCGGCCGGCACCGCCGAGGCGAAGCAGGCGGCGCTGGAGGCTGTCGGCGTCAAGGTCGGCAAGACGCCGACCGAGACCGCGAAGCTGATGCGGGAGATCATGTCCGGCAACTGAGCCGGTCAGGCAACACCGGAGGGGGTCGACCGCAACCGGTCGACCCCCTTCGGCGTACCTGCGCTGCCGGCGCCTCCCGCTGGTGGCGCAGCCCGCTCAGTCGTTGTTCCAGAACGGGTAGTTGCCGGTGGCGCGCAGGATCGCGCCGCCGATGATGTTGATCACGCCGAACACGATGGCGAGGTAGCCCAGTAGCGGTGACTGCCCGTACCGACGGGCGTCGCGGATGGACAGGTAGCCGAAGATGATGCCCAGGATGCCGCAGCAGATCAGCCCAAGCACGATGCCCAGCACGCCCCAGAGCGTGGTCCGGTCCCGTCCCCGGGCCGGTGGGGGCGGGGATGGCGCGTATGGCGTTGTCACGGCGTCCTCCGGGCGGTCGTGGGCGGCGAGCCGGACGGACCGCGACCGGCGGACCCGACCCGGGTGGCGGCGACTCGCGCCCCCTCTGGCCGAGGCTAGACCGGGCCGGGTGGGCTGGGCCCCGGTTCGGTCAACTCGCCGCCCTTCGGGCGGCTTAACGGACTGCCACCGCCCGCGCGACGTGCCAGAGTAGAGCGGATGTCCCCCGTCACCCCTGACCGTCCCAGCCGTCCCGGCGGTGTGAGCGCCGACGACCGGCCGGTCGATCGTGCCGCCCGGCCCCGACGGGTGCCCGCGCCCCGCGCGGGCGGGGCGCCACGCGGGCGCGCGCCGTTGCCCGTCGCCGCCGGGGTGGCGGCCGGCTGGGCCGCCCTCACCTCCTACCTGCCGGTCGCCATCGTGCTCGGCCTGGTCCAGCTCGGCACGGATTCGACGACGCTGGTCAGCACCCTGCGCACGGCGTTGGCCGGTTGGCTGCTCGGCCACGGGGTGCCGCTGCACACCGACTCCGGCCCGCTCGGGCTCGCCCCGCTGGCACTGACCGTGCTCGCGCTCTGGCGGCTCAGCCGGGCCGGTGTGCACGTCAGCCGCGCGATCGGCGCCCGGGACACCCGCTCACCGCGCCGCGCGCTGCTCGCCGCAGGCGCGGTCGGCATCGCGTACGCGCTGCTGGGCGCACTCGCGGCAGTGCTGGTGGGTGCCGGTGGGCCGACGGTGTCCCCGATCCGGGCGGGCGCCACGTTCGCGGTGGTCGGCACACTCGCCGCACTGATCGGCGCCACCCGCATCACCGCCGTGACCCGGCTCCTCGTCACCCGGCTGTCAAACCCGGTGCGGGACGGCATTCGCACCGGCCTGGTGGCGGGGCTGCTGCTGCTCGGCGCGGGTGCCGGTGCGGCCGGCCTGGCGGTGGCCACCGGCGGCGGCGACGCGGCGGACATGATCGGGGCGTACCGGACGGGGGTCGCCGGGCAGGCCGGGATCACCCTGGTCAGCGTCGCGTACGCGCCGAACGCGGCGATCTGGTCGGCCAGCTATCTGCTCGGGCCGGGCTTCGCGGTCGGCACCGACACCGCGGTTCGCACCAGCGAGGTGTCGGTCGGCGCACTGCCAGCCGTGCCACTGCTCGCCGGTCTGCCACGAGGCCCGGTGGACGGCTTGGGCGCCCTGCTGCTCGCGGTGCCGGTGCTGGCCGGAATGGTGGCCGGCTGCCTGCTCGCCCGCCGGGTGGCCCGACTCGCCGGGCCGGAGCGGGCCCCGCAGCGCTGGGCCGAGGTGCTGGCCCCGGCGGTGCTGGCCGGGCTGGTGGCCGGCGTGCTGCTCGGTGTGGCCGCCGCGGTCTCCGGCGGGTCACTGGGCGCCGGCCGGCTGGCACAGGTCGGGCCGGTGGGCTGGCAGGTCGGTGCGGTGGCCGCCGTCGTCATCGGGGTCGGCGCACTGCTCGGCGCCGCCGCCACCCGGGCCCTCACCCGCACCCCCGCCCAGTAGACGCGCGCGGGGCGCCCCGGACGAATCCGGAGCGCCCCGTCGAATCCGAGCTTGTCAGGGCTGGGTGGGCAGGGCCACGTTCGCCACGATGCCGAGGATGATCAGGATGATGCCCAACCCGACACCGATCGCGCCGCAGATCAGGCCGGCCTTGGCCTGCCCGGCGTTGTTCGCCTGGCCCTGGGCGACCTTCTGCCGGGCGAGGTAACCGGTCACAACGGCCGCGATGCCGACCGGGATGCCCAGGTAGAAGCAGCAGATCAGCGGGATCGACGCGATACCGAGGATCATCGACACCAGGCCGAGGGTGTTGTTCTGCCCCTGGCCCCCCTGCGGGTAGCCGGCGTTCGGGTACGTCGGACCGCCGCCGCCGTACTGGGGCTGCTGCTGGCCGTACGGGTCCTGGCCGTACGGCTGTCCCGAGGTCGGCTGGCCGTACGGCTGTCCCGAGGTCGGCTGCTGGCCGTACGGGGCCGCCGGCGGCTGGCCGTACTGCGGCGGCTGGGGTGCGTTCGGGTCCTGGTTGGGCTGCTGGCCGTACGGGTCCTGGCCGGGGTTACCGGGTTGCATTCGAGAGCTCCTTGAACTGGTTCCGTCAGTTACTGCTGTTGTTGCCACCCATGATCGCTGTCAGTCCTCGGAATGCACAGCGCGGCAGCACCACGACATCGTCACGGTGCTGCCGATCGACGGTTGCCGTTGGGGGTGGTGACCGGGCGACACGCGGTGCTCCTCAGTGCAGCGACACCGCTGGTGTGCCGATCGGTGCGGGGGTTCGGACCGACGAGGTGTCAAGTCCGAGCGAGCGGCAGCGTACCGGGTCGATGCACGTCGGCACTGTCAAAGATCGGCGCGCCGCCCAGCCGGAGGGCTTCCTGACCTGCCCGATAGGGTGGCCCGGTGACCGAGCCCGCGCCTGTCGCCCGCATCGTCGTCCTCATCTCCGGCTCCGGTAGCAACCTCCAGTCGCTGCTGGATGCCGCCGTCGACCCCGCGTACGGTGCGCAGGTCGTCGCGGTCGGCGCGGACCGTGACGGCATCGCGGGCCTGGACCGGGCCGAGGCCGCGGGGGTGCCGACCTTCGTCGAGCGGGTCCGTGATCACGACACCCGGGAGGACTGGGACCGGGCGCTCACCGCGCACGTCGCGAAACACCAACCGGACCTGGTCATCTCCGCGGGTTTCCTCAAGCTGGTCGGCCCGCACTTCCTCGCCGCCTTCGGCGACCGCTACCTGAACACCCACAACACCCTGCTGCCGGCGTTTCCCGGCATCCACGGCCCGCGTGACGCCCTCGCCTACGGCGTGAAGCTCACCGGGGCCACCCTCTTCTTCGTCGACGCCGGCATGGACACCGGGCCGATCGTCGCGCAGGTCGCGGTGCCGGTGCTCGACGACGACGACGTGGACACGCTCACCGAGCGCATCAAGGAAGCCGAGCGGCGCCAGCTCGTCGAGCAGGTCGGTCGCCTGGTCCGCGAAGGCTGGACCATCACCGGAAGGAAGGTCACGGTTCCGTGAGTCCCACTCAGGACGGGCGCCGCCCGATCAGGCGGGCGCTGGTCAGCGTCTACGACAAGACCGGGCTGGTCGAGCTGGCTCAGGCCCTGCACGCCGCCGGTGTGGAGATCGTGTCCACCGGAAGCACTGCGGGCACCATCGCCGCCGCCGGTGTGCCGGTGACGCCGGTGGAGACGGTGACCGGGTTCCCCGAGGTGCTCGACGGCCGGGTGAAGACCCTGCACCCGAAGGTGCACGCGGGTCTCCTCGCGGACCTGCGCAAGGACACGCATGTCGCGCAGCTCGACGAGCTGGGGGTTGCGGCGTTCGACCT
Source organism: Micromonospora sp. MGP-C2 (assembly GCF_057766525.1). Classification (NCBI taxonomy): domain Bacteria; kingdom Bacillati; phylum Actinomycetota; class Actinomycetes; order Micromonosporales; family Micromonosporaceae; genus Micromonospora; species Micromonospora sp. MGP-C2. The sequence goes on along the minus strand of NZ_JBYMEN010000002.1, from coordinate 3,362,901 downwards.
GCTGGTCTCCAACCTCTACCCCTTCCAGGCGACCGTCGCCTCCGGCGCCGACGTCGAGGAGTGCGTGGAGCAGATCGACATCGGTGGCCCGGCCATGGTGCGGGCCGCCGCCAAGAACCACGCCTCGATCGCCGTGCTCACCGACCCGGCCGGTTACCCGGCGCTGATCGGCGCGCTCGGCGAGGGGGGCTTCACAGTGGCCCAGCGGCGCGCGCTGGCCGCCCGGGCGTTCGCCGACATCGCCGAGTACGACGTGGCCGTGGCCCGGTGGTGCGCGCAGGAGCTGGCGCCCGCCGACGACTGGTGGCCGCAGTTCGCGGGGCTGGCGCTGCGCAAGTCGACGGCGCTGCGCTACGGCGAGAACCCGCACCAACCGGCTGCGCTCTACACCGACCCGGACGCCCCGGCGGGGCTGGCCCAGGCCGAGCAGCTGCACGGCAAGGAGATGTCCTACAACAACTACGTCGACGCGGACGCCGCCTGGCGGGCGGCGAACGACTTCGCCGACCAGCCGGCCGTCGCGATCATCAAGCACGCCAACCCGTGCGGCATCGCGGTGGGTGTGGACGTGGCCGAGGCACACCGCAGGGCGCACGCCTGCGACCCGGTGTCGGCGTTCGGCGGCGTCATCGCGGTCAACCGGCTGGTCTCGGTCGAGCTGGCGCGGCAGGTGGCCGAGATCTTCACCGAGGTGGTGGTCGCGCCCGGCTTCGACGAGGGCGCGGTCGAGGTGTTGCAGGCCAAGAAGAACATCCGGCTGCTGCGGGCGCCGGCCTGGACGCCGGCGCTGGTGGAGTTGCGGCCGGTGACCGGTGGCGTGCTGGCCCAGGTCGCCGACCGGGTGGACGCCCCCGGCGACGACCCGGCGACCTGGCAGTTGGCGACCGGCGAGGCCGCCGACGAGGAGCTGCTGCGGGACCTGGCGTTCGCGTGGCGGGCGGTCCGTGCCGTGAAGAGCAACGCGATCCTGCTCGCGAAGGACGGCGCCACCGTCGGGGTCGGCATGGGTCAGGTCAACCGGGTCGACTCGGCGCAGCTCGCGGTCAACCGCGCCGGCGCCGAGCGGGCTCGGGGTTCGGTCGCCGCCTCGGACGCGTTCTTCCCGTTCGCCGACGGCCCGCAGATCCTCATCGACGCCGGCGTCCGCGCCATCGTGCAGCCCGGTGGCTCGATCCGCGACGAAGAAGTCATCGCAGCGGCCAAAAAGGCCAACGTAACGATGTACCTGACGAAAACCCGCCACTTCTTCCACTAGGTCGCGAAACCCCGCGAGACCCCGTTGATCATGAAGTTGTTGCCCGGCCGGTCGGCGTGTCGGGACAATAACTTCATGATCAACGGGGCTTGAGCGGGTCAGGCCGTGGGGGTTGTGGGGCGGAGTTCGGCGAAGTGGCAGGCGGACGGGTGGGGGTCCGCCGCTCTCGGGACCGTTTTCGGGTCCTCCACGGCGCAGATCTCCTGTGCCTTCCAGCAGCGGGTGCGGAAGTGGCAGCCGCTCGGCGGGTCGGCCGGGCTGGGCACGTCGCCGACCAGCCGGATCATGTTGCGCTGGTCGCGGGCCTCCGGGTCGGGCACCGGCACCGCCGAGAGCAGAGCCTGGGTGTACGGGTGGGTGGCCCGCTCGTAGATCTCGTCCTCGGTGCCGATCTCGACGATCCGGCCGAGGTACATCACCGCCACCCGGTCGGCGATGTGCCGCACCACGGACAGGTCGTGGGCGATGAAGATGTACGACAGCCCCAGCTCGTTCTGCAACTGCTTCAGCAGGTTGATCACCTGGGCCTGGATGGAGACGTCCAGCGCCGACACCGGCTCGTCGCAGACGATCACCTCGGGTCGCAGCGCGAGCGCGCGGGCGATGCCGATGCGCTGACGCTGACCGCCGGAGAACTGGTGCGGGTACCGGTTGATGTGCTCCGGGTTGAGCCCGACCACGTCGAGCAGTTCCTGGACCCGCTTCTGCTTGCTGCCCTTGGGCGCGGCATCCGGGTGGATCTCGAACGGTTCGCCGATGATGTCGCCGACGGTCATCCGCGGGTTCAGCGACGTGTACGGATCCTGCATGACCATCTGCATGTTGCGGCGCACCCGGCGCAGTTCACCCCCGGAGGCCTTGAACAGGTCCTTGCCCTCCAGGGTCGCGCCTCCGGAGGTGGGCGTCTCCAGGCGCATCAGCAGCCGGGCGAGGGTGGACTTGCCGCAGCCGGACTCGCCGACCACACCCAGCGTCTCGCCCCGACGCAGCTCGAAACTCACCCCGTCGACGGCCTTCACCGCGCCGACCTGCCGCTGGAACAGCACCCCCTGCGTGATCGGGAAGTGCTTCACCAGGTTGTCGACGGAGAGGATCGTCTCGCCGCGGACCTTGCCGGGGCTAGCGGGCGGCGCTGTCATCACGGACCTCCTGCGCGAAGTGGCAAGCGCTGGTCCGGCCGTCGCCGAGGACCAGGTCGTGCGGCACGACGTCCACGCAGACCTGCTGGACGTACGGGCACCGGGGGTGGAACGGGCAGCCGGACGGGATGCGCATCAGGTTCGGCGGCAACCCCTTGATCGTCGACAGTTCCTCGCCGCGGACGTCCAGGCGCGGGATCGACTCCAACAAACCCTTTGTGTACGGGTGGGCGGGCGCCTTGTAGAGCGAGCGGACGTCGGCGTGCTCGACGATCCGGCCGGCGTACATGACCGCGATCCGGTCCGCGACACCGGCGACCACGCCCAGGTCGTGGGTGATCAGGATCATCGCCATGTTGCGTTCCTGACGCAGGTCGGCCAGCAGGTCCATGATCTGGGCCTGGACGGTCACGTCGAGCGCCGTGGTGGGCTCGTCGGCGATGAGCACCTTCGGGTCCAGCGCCAGCGCCATGGCGATCATGACGCGCTGCCGCATGCCGCCGGAGAACTGGTGCGGGTAGTCGCCGATCCGCTTGGCGGCACCGGGGATCTTGACCAGGTCCATCAGCTCGATGGCACGGCGTCGGGCGTCGGACCGGGACAGGCCGGAGCGCTGACGCAGCGTCTCACCGATCTGCCAGCCGACCGGAAACACCGGGTTCAGGGCCGAGAGCGCGTCCTGGAAGATCATCGCGATCTCCTTGCCGCGTACCTGTCGGCGCTGTTCCTCGGAGCGGGTGAGCAGGTCCTGACCCTGGTAGAGGATCTGGCCGGAGCGGACGAACGCGGGCGGGGTGTCCAGGATGCCCATGATCGCCTGGGCGGTGACCGACTTGCCCGAGCCGGATTCGCCGAGCACGGCCAGTGTCTCGCCGGCGTCCAGGTGGTACGACACGCCGTTGATCACCCGGGCCACGCCCTCGTTGGTGCGGAACTCGACGTGCAGGTCCCGCAACTCCAGCAGGTGGCCGCCCTCGGGCGTGGCGGAGGCGGGCGTCGGTTGAACGGTCATGGCTGTGCCTGCCTTTCGCTCGCGGCTGCGGGGCTCGCTTCGCTCACTCCTCGCGCTCGCATGAGTCACCGCAGCTTCGGGTCGAAGGCGTCACGGATCGCGTCGCCGAGCATGATGAACGCCAGCACGGTCAGCGCGAGGAACGCCGACGGGACGATCAGCGGCGTGGCCGCCTCCCGCATGTGGATGCGGCCGGTGTCGATGTCCTGGCCCCACGAGATGGTGGGCGCCTTCAGGCCGATGCCCAGGAAGGAGAGCGTCGCCTCGGCCGCGATGAACGAGCCGAGCGCGATGGTCAGCACGACGATGACCGGGGCCAGCGAGTTCGGCAGGATGTGCCGCCACATGATCCGGCTGTTGCCCGCGCCGAGCATCCGGGCCGCCGCGACGTAGTCCTGCTCCTTTGCGGTGATCACCGAGGAGCGGACCACGCGGGCGGCGGTGGTCCAGCCGAGCAGGGCGAGCACGAAGACGACAGCGCCGATCCGTGCCCACTGGCTGTCACTGGAGACCCGCTTGAGCAGCACGATCGCGGCCAGCAGCAGCGGGATGCCGAGCACCACGTCGATCACCCGGGAGAGCACCGCGTCGACCCACCGGCCGAAGTAACCGGCCAGCATGCCGATCACCAGCGCGATGATCCCGGTGCCGAGAGCGGCGAGCGCGCCGACCAGCAGCGAGGCGCGGGTGCCGTAGACCGCACGGGAGTAGGTGTCGCAGCCCTGGAAGTCGTACCCGAAGATGGCCCCGCCGGACGGCCCGGCGTGCTGCCGGGAGAGCAGGCAGTCGTTCGGGTTGTTGGCGGTGAACACCCCGGGGAGCAGCGCCATCAGGGTGAAGATGACGACCAGCGTCAGCGAGATCCAGAAGATCGGGTTGCGGCGCAGGTCCCGCCAGGCGTCTCCGGCCAGGCTGCGGGGCTTGTTCGCGGCGCCGACCTGATTGGGTGTGCCCGGCTCGCCCGAGGGGCCACGCCGCGCGGCCTGGTTCTCGGTCGCCGCCACAGTCTCGAAGTCACTCATGCGGCACCTCGCTGCGCTCACTCATAGCGGATCCTCGGGTCGAGTACGGCGTACAGGACGTCCACCACCAGGTTCGAGACCAGGTAGACCACGACGAGCACGCTGACGATGCCCACCACGAGGGGGCCGTCCTCGGTGCGGATGCCGCGGAAGAGGTTGAAGCCGACGCCGGGGATGTTGAAGACGCCCTCGGTGATGATCGCGCCGCTCATCAGGTTGCCCAGCTCCACACCGAGGAAGGTGACCACCGGGATCAGTGAGTTGCGCAGCACATGGACGATGACGATGCGGCGCTTGACCAGGCCCTTGGACCGGGCGGTCCGGACGTAGTCCGCGCGCAGGTTCTCCGCCACCGAGGCCCTGGTGAGCCGCAGCGCGGTGGCCAGCGACAGCGAGCCGAGCACGATGCCCGGCAGCAGGAGCGCGTAGAACGTCGGGTCCGAGCCGGCGGTGGGCGGGAACAGCTGCCACTTGACGCCCAGGAAATACTGCGCCAGCGGCGCCAGCACGATCGTCGGGATGCCCAGCACCAGCAGGGTCAGCACCAGCGTCGAGTTGTCGAAGATGCTGGCTCGGCGGATACCGGCGATCACGCCCGCGCTGACTCCGAAGATGATCGCCACGGCGAGGGCGATGAGCGCGAGCCGCACGGTGACCGGCCAGGCCTGCTGGAGGATGTCACCGATGCTCCGACCGGTGAGCGACTCGCCCAGGTTGCCTTGGAGCAGGTCCTTCACGTAGTCGAAGTAGCGGTAGAAGAAGCCGCCGACGCCCGTCTGATCGAGGTTGTACTTCTCGGTCAGGTAGGCCCGTTGGGCTGGCGTCACCGGCCGCTCACCGGCGAGCGCCTGGATCGGGTCGCCCTGTCCGGCGAATGTCAGCGCGTAGACGATCAGGGTGGTCCCGAAGAACGCCAGGACCATCTGCAGTAGGCGCCGCAAGATGTAGCGGAACATGCTTAGCAGTCTCTCCGGAAATGTGCGAAAGGGTCGCAGGACGGCATCTCTGGTCGTACCCGAAATATCCGAGACGTGCCGTCAGGCCCGGGGGAGCCGGCACCACCGACGCCGGGTCCGCTGTTGCGGCCCGGCTCCGGTGGCGCGACTTGGGCCACCCGGGCGTCGTCGCCCGGGTGGCCCGCATCGTGGTCAGCTCAGCTGGCCGCTTCGATCTTGACGAGGTTGACCCGCTGGAACAGGTCCATCTGCACGTTCTTGACCTTGGACGAGTGGCCGAACACGTTCTCGCCGAAGCGGAGCGGGATCACCGGCATGTCCTTGGCCAGGATGTCCTCCGCCTGCTGGTACTTGGCGATCGCCTCGTCCTGCGTCTTGGCGGCGGAACCCTCCTTGACCAGCTTGTCGAACTCCGGGTTGCTGTAGCCGTAGTAGTTCGACGAGCCGTTCGTGCTGTACAGCGGGCCGAGGTAGTCCTCCATGGTCGGGTAGTCCATGACCCAACCCATCCGGAACGCACCCACCGGCGTCTTCTTCTCGACCTTGGTCAGCAGGTCGGCGAACTTCGGCTCGGCCGAGCCGACGGCGTCGACGCCCAGGTTGGCCTTGAGCTGGTTGACAGTGGCGTCGACCCAGTCCTTGTGGCCGCCGTCGCCGTTGTACGAGATGACGATCTTCGACGGACCACCCGCGGCCTGGTAGAGCTTCTTGGCCTCGGTCGGGTTGAACTCGCCGGCCGTGCCCGCGGTGTTCTCCCGGTAGCCCGGCAGGACCGGCGAGACGAAGGAGCGCGCCGACTGCTGAGAGCCCTTGAAGACCGACTTGGTGATCTCGTCACGGTCGATCGCCATCGAGATGGCCTTACGCACGTCCGGGTTGCTGTAGTCCTTGTCGAACGTCGGGAACGCGAGGAACTGGAACGACGACATCGGGCTGGTCTGGTACCGGTCGCCCAGGTCGCTCGGCGCGGTGCTCAGGCTCTCGGTCGGGATCGTCGGCAGCACGTCCAGGTTGTCCGCCAGGACGTCCGCGTAGGCCGCGGTCAGCTGCTGGTAGATCCGGAACTCAACGTTCTTGACCTTGGGCTTCTCACCCGGGTACGCGTCGTAGCGCTCGACCTCGATCTTGCTGTCGTGCTGCCACGTGCCCTTCATCTTGAAGGGGCCCTGCCCGATCGGCGCCTGCTCGTAGGAGTCCTTGAGCACGCCCGGGGCCGAGAACGCGGCGTCCGGCATGGGGTAGAACGCGTTGTAGCCGAGCACCGTCTTGAAGTCGATGTACGGCTCGGAGAGCGTCACGGTGAAGGTGAGGTCGTCGACCTTCTTCAGACCGGACATCTCCTTGGCCTTCGGCGCCTTGCCCTGGAGGTCGTCGTAGCCAGCGATCTTCTCGAAGAAGTAGTTGCTGTCCTGACCGTTGGGGGCGTACGCGCCGTAGTTCCAGGCGTTGACGTAGTCCTCGGACGTGACCTTCTCACCGTTGTGGAAGGTGAAGCCGTCCTTGAGCTTGATCGTCCAGACCTTGTTGTCCGACGAGGTCACCGACTGGGCCGCGACCTCGTAAGGCTTGTTCTGGGCGTCGTAGTCGACGAGCGGGCTGAACAGGCCGGCGATCACCTGCGAGCCGGACGTCTCGGTGGTGTTGGTGGGAACCAGGTGCTTCGGCTCGCCGATCTGGATGCTGACCGCCGAATTGCCGTTGCCGCTGGATCCGCCGTCTCCGCCGCTGCCGCAGGCCGCGAGGCCCAGCGTCACCGCGAGCGGGAGGGCGGTCCAGGCGGCGAGTCTACGAACTCGCATTGAGCCTCCTCATCTCCTCACGCTGCGCAGTCAGGCCCGACGCTGGGTTACGCTGCGCAACAAGCGGCAACGGTAGGTCGGGGATGGGCCTTCGACAACGACGCGGTTGCGGGTGGGTAACGGTCCGGGGGTGGCCCCCTTGTCAAAGGCGGATCCGACTGCTAGCGAAAACCGCCGTAAACCTCGCCGGCCTGCAAAAATCTTGTCTTTCGTGAGGGCGACAGTGCCGATCTGAAGCGGGATGGGGCTCTCCGGGCGGGCCATCCGATCTCCGTCGTGCTCGGCCCGCCTGTCTGGTTCGACGGTGACCGAATGAACAGAAAGTGACTGAGAGTGACGTGCAGCACGTTACTTACGGTCATGGGCGAGGGTGGTGGCCGAGGTGGCGACGAGCCGCGCGGGCGAGGTCCGTCGGGACTGCGGCCGGTGGCCGTGAGACGATCTGGACGTGACGGCGACGCTTCTGGACGGCAAGGCAACCGCGGCGGAGATCAAGGACGAGCTGCGAATCCGGGTGAAGGCACTCGCGGAACGCGGCATCACCCCCGGGCTGGGCACGGTGCTGGTCGGGGCGGACCCGGGCAGTCAGGCGTACGTCAACGGAAAGCACCGCGACTGCGCCGAGGTGGGCATCGCCTCGATCCGCCGGGAGTTGCCGGCCGACGCCACCCAGCAGCAGGTCGACGACGTGCTGGCCGAGCTGAACGCCGACCCGGCGTGCCACGGCTACATCGTCCAGCTGCCCCTGCCGGCCCATCTCGACACCCAGCGGGTGCTGGAGCTGATCGACCCGGACAAGGACGCAGACGGCCTGCACCCGGTCAACCTGGGTCGGCTCGTCCTCGGCTACGACGGCCCGCTGCCCTGCACCCCGCGCGGCATCGTCGAGCTGCTGCGCCGGCACGACGTGGCGCTGCGCGGCGCGACCGTCGCCGTGGTCGGTCGGGGCAACACCGTCGGCCGACCGCTCGGCCTGCTGCTCACCCGCCGCTCCGAGAACGCCACCGTCACCCTCTGTCACACCGGCACCCTCGACCTCGCCTCGCACACCCGGGCCGCCGACATCGTCATCGTCGCGGCCGGCGTGCCGGGCCTGCTCACCGCCGACATGATCAACCCCGGTGCGGTCGTGGTGGACGTCGGCATCACGCGCGTGATCGGCGCGGACGGCAAGGGTCGCTACACCGGCGACGTCGACCCGGAGGTGGCCGAGACGGCCGGCGCCCTGGTCCCCATGCCCGGCGGTGTCGGGCCGATGACCCGGGCCATGCTGCTCACCAACGTCGTCGAGCGCGCTGAGCGCGGCTGAGCCCGCGCGCCGGTGGCGCCGAACCAGGACGGCGGTGACGTTCGCCCCATCCCGGCGATGGCCGCCGCCCCTGGCCTGATCGGTGCCAGGATGACTGATACGGTCCGGAAAACCGACTGGTATCAGGGAGTGGGACGACCATGGGTAAGAAGGTCACTGTCGTCGGGGCTGGCTTCTACGGCTCCACCACCGCACAGCGCCTGGCCGAGTACGACGTCTTCGACACCGTAGTGATCACCGACATCGTGGAGGGCAAGCCCGCGGGCCTCGCGCTCGACCTCAACCAGTCCCGGGCCATCGAGGGCTTCGAGACCAAGGTGGTCGGTGTCACCACCGGCCCCAACGGTGAGGGCTACGAGCAGATCGAGGGCTCCGACGTCGTCGTGATCACCGCCGGTCTGCCGCGTAAGCCCGGCATGAGCCGGATGGACCTGCTGGAGACCAACGCCAAGATCGTCCGCCAGGTCGCCGAGAACGTCGCCAAGTACGCCCCGAACGCCGTCGTCATCGTGGTCTCCAACCCGCTGGACGAGATGACCGCGCTGGCGCAGCTCGCCACCCAGTTCCCGAAGAACCGGGTGCTCGGCCAGGCCGGCATGCTCGACACCGCCCGGTTCAGCAACTTCGTCGCCGAGGCGCTGAACGTGCCGGTGGCGTCGGTACGCACGCTGACCCTGGGCTCGCACGGCGACACCATGGTCCCGGTGCCCTCGAAGAGCACCGTGAACGGCAAGCCGCTGCGTGACGCGATGCCGGCCGAGCAGATCGAGGAGCTGGTCGTCAAGACCCGCAACGGTGGCGCCGAGGTGGTCGCGCTGCTCAAGACCGGTTCGGCATACTACGCCCCGTCCGCCGCCGCGGCTCGGATGGCGAAGGCCGTCGCGGAGGACTCGGGCGAGGTCATGCCGGTCTGCGCCTGGGTCGACGGCGAGTACGGCATCTCCGGTGTCTACCTGGGTGTCGAGGCCGAGATCGGCGCCGAGGGCGTCAAGCGGGTCGTCGAGACCGACCTGGACGCCGACGAGCGCGCCAGCCTCCTGGAGGCGGCCGAAGCCGTCCGCGCCAAGCAGGGCGACATCTCCAGCATGTAGTTCCCGAACCAGAACCACCCGAAGGGCCCGCCGGCAAACCGGCGGGCCCTTCCCCGTCCCCGGGGCTCCCACCCCCGCCTGGTTGATCAAGAGGTTTGCGTCACCGCGTCCGCGATTCCTGACGCAAACCTCTTGATCACCCGGGTGGGACCGGCCGGTGATCACGGGGAGTGGAGTGGGGAAGCGGGGTGAAGGGGGTGGCCAGGTGGGGGGTGGCCAGGACGGTGGGGGAGTGGGTGCGCAGGGCGGTTCGCCGGGAGGTGCGGGCCAGGTCCGGGTCCACCTCGTGGGCGTACGCGAGGTCGGGGTCGACGAGTTGCACGGCGTGCACCAGCAGGTCGCCGGTGACCAGCATCCGCTCGTCGGTCGAGGTCAGGAGCACCGACTGGTGACCCGGGGTGTGGCCGGGGGTGGGCAGCAGGCGTACCGCCGGGGTGAGAGTGGTCTCGCCGTCGACCACCCGGAGCTGGCCGGCGGCGCGCAGGGGTGCGATCAGGCCGTCCGGCAGCCCGGGGTTGAGCGTCTCCGCTGCGTCCAGCTCGGCGCGCTGCACCAGATAGCTGGCGTTCGGGAAGTACGGCCGGCCCGGCGTGCCGGTGACGGCCCAACCGATGTGGTCGCTGTGCAGGTGGGTCAGCACGACAGTGTCGACGTCGGTCGGGTCGATGCCCGCTGCGGCCAGCTCGGCGGGCATCCGGCCGGGCACGGGCGCCCAGCTCGCGGCCGGCGCGTCGACGGGCCCGATCCCGGCGTCGACCAGGGTGACCGGTCCGTCGCCGGAGCGGATCGCAAAACTGCGGAACGGCAGCCACCACTGCCCGTCGGCGGTCACCGAGCCTGGGTCGCGCCGGTCGGCCTCCGCCCAGTGCGCCGCCGTGGCCTGCGGGAATGCCTCCGCGCGGGGCTGGAAGAAGGCACCCTCACCGTCGGTGATTGCGGTGACCGTGATAGACCCAAGGGTGCGGTTCAGTGGCATCGGGCGATGATTCCAGGGCATTCCTGTTCCGCGCAGCCCGGTTTCCGCCGGTCGGTCGAGGCCGGCTGGGGGCTGCCGGCCCAATTGCAGTACGCTCGTACTGCTTGAGCACGTGTCCCCCGAGAGGAGCGCCGGTCGATGGCGAAGATCAAGGTAAACAACCCGGTCGTTGAACTCGACGGCGACGAGATGACCCGGATCATCTGGAAGCAGATCCGGGAGCAGCTGATCCTGCCCTACCTCGACGTCGACCTGCACTACTACGACCTGTCGATCCAGCACCGCGACGAGACCGACGACCAGGTGACGATCGACGCCGCCAACGCCATCAAGGAGCACGGCGTCGGCGTCAAGTGCGCGACCATCACCCCGGACGAGGCCCGGGTCGAGGAGTTCGGCCTGAAGAAGATGTGGCGGTCGCCCAACGGCACCATCCGCAACATCCTCGGCGGCGTCGTCTTCCGTGAGCCGATCATCATGTCCAACGTGCCGCGGCTGGTCCCCGGCTGGACCAAGCCGATCATCATCGGCCGGCACGCGCACGGTGACCAGTACAAGGCCACCGACTTCGTCGTCCCCGGCCCGGGCACGGTCACCATCACCTACACCCCCGCCGACGGTGGCGCGCCGATGGAGATGGAGGTCGCCAACTTCCCCGGCGGCGGCATCGCCATGGGCATGTACAACTACGACGAGTCGATCCGGGACTTCGCCCGGGCGTCGTTCCGCTACGGGCTGGACCGCAACTACCCGGTCTACCTGTCCACCAAGAACACCATCCTCAAGGCGTACGACGGTCGGTTCAAGGACCTCTTCGCCGAGGTGTTCGAGGCCGAGTTCAAGGCCGAGTTCGACGCCGCCGGCATCACCTACGAGCACCGGCTGATCGACGACATGGTCGCCGCCGCGCTCAAGTGGGAGGGTGGCTACGTCTGGGCCTGCAAGAACTACGACGGTGACGTGCAGTCCGACACCGTCGCGCAGGGCTTCGGCTCGCTGGGTCTGATGACCTCCGTCCTGCTCTCCCCCGACGGTCGTACCGTCGAGGCCGAGGCCGCCCACGGCACTGTCACCCGGCACTACCGGCAGTACCAGAAGGGTGAGAAGACGTCGACCAACCCGATCGCGTCGATCTACGCCTGGACCCGGGGCCTGGCCCACCGGGGCAAGCTGGACGGCACCCCGGCGGTCACCGAGTTCGCCAACACCCTGGAGCAGGTCATCGTCGACACCGTCGAAGGCGGCCAGATGACCAAGGACCTCTCGCTGCTCATCTCGCGGGACGCCCCGTGGCTGACCACCGACGAGTTCATGAACGCGCTCGACGAGAACCTGGCCCGCAAGATCGCCGCCTGATCCAGGCGTACCGCATCATCGGAGCCCGCCGGCGTCTCAGCCGGCGGGCTTCGGCGTGTCCGGGGCTGACGCGCCGATTGTCGTCACCGCCGTCGGCGCGCCTCGTTGACCAGGATGGACGAGATGCCAGTCGCGTCCAGGAAGGTTGACCTCGGTCGACCCGCGGCACCCGTGCGCCGATCAGCCAGCCTTCCCGGCTGTGCCGTGCACAGCCAGCCGTCCCTTCCCTGCGGGGGGCCCTGTCCCGGGCCCCCCGCGCCCTGTTTCGCAGCGCTCAGCGCGGGGGTTTCTCAGCGCTCACCGCAGGGCGGGAAAGCAGCGCGGCTCAGGCGGCGCGCAGCAACTCGGCGGCGCGTTCCGGGGAGATGTCGTTGATGAAGACACCCATCCCGGACTCGGAGCCCGCCAGATACTTCAGCTTGTCCTTGGCGCGCCGGATGCTGAACAGCTGAAGGTGCAGGTGGCCCAGCTCGCGGTCGACCCGCACCGGCGCCTGGTGCCAGGCCGAGATGTACGGCATCGGCATGTCGAACAGGCCGTCGAAGCGGCGCAGCAGATCCAGGTAGAGCGGCCCGAAGGCGTCCCGCTCGCTGTCGCTGAGCGCCGGGATGTCCGGCACCACCCGGCGCGGCGCGACGTGCACCTCGAACGGCCAACGGGCCGCCGCCGGGACGAACGCCGTCCAGTGTTCGTTCTCGGTGACCACCCGGTCGCCGGTGGCGCGCTCGGCAGCCAGCACGTCCGCGTACAGGTTGCCCCCGCCGGTCCGCTCGGCGTGCCGGCGTGCCGCGGCCAGCAGCGCGCGGGTGCGCGGCGTCACGAAGGGGTACGCGTAGATCTGCCCGTGCGGGTGGTGCAGCGTGACGCCGATTTCGACGCCCCGGTTCTCGAAGCAGAAGACCTGCTCCACGCCGGGCAGGTCACCGAGCACCTCGGTGCGGTCGGCGAGCGCGTCCAGCACCGTGCGGACCCGGCGCGGGGGCAGGCTGGCGAAGGACGCGTTGTGGTCCGAGGTGAAGCAGACCACCTCGCACCGCCCGAGGCCCGGCCGGACCGACGTGAACGGGGTGATCTGCCCGGGCTCGTCGGCGACCCGGCCGCTCAGCGACGGGAACCGGTTCTCGAAGACCACCACGTCGTAGTCGGGCGCGGGGATCTCGGTCAGTCGGTCGCCCACCGACGGGTCGAGCGGGCACTCGTTCGCCGGCGGGAGGAAGATGCGGGTCTGCCGGTGCACGGCGACCGCCACCCACTCGTCTGTCAGCGGGTCGTAGCGCAGTTGGGACGCGGGAGGCGGCGGCGGCAGGTCGCGGCGGTCCGGCTGGTCGCGGACGGCGTCGTCGCGCTCGTCGAAGTAGATCAGCTCCCGGCCGTCGGCCAGGTCGATCGCTGTGCGCTTCACGGCGCCGTCCCCTCACTCGTCGGCGTGCGCGTCGCGCGGCCCGCCCCTGTTGCCTTCACCATGATCAATTCGCCCACGTGTTCGCCGAGTACCCGTCGAGCGGGCGGAGGCAACCGGTCGTCGCTGACCAGTACGTGTGCGGCGGCCAGCTCGACGATCGAGGAGATGCCCACCGTGCCCCACTTGGTGTGGTCGGCGAGCACCACCAACCGGTCCGCCGCGGCCACGAGCGCCCGGTCGGTCTCCGCCTCCATGAGGTTCGGGGTGGTGAAGCCGGCCCGCTCGGTGATGCCGTGCACGCCCAGGAAGAGCAGATCCAGGTGCAGCGACCGGACCGCACCGACCGCGAGTGGACCGACCAGCGCGTCCGACGGTGTGCGTACGCCGCCGGTGAGCACCACCGTCTGGTCCGGTCGACCTCCGGCGTGCAGGATCTCGGCCACCGGCAGCGAGTTGGTCACCACTGTCAGGCCGGGCACGTCCACCAACCTCCGGGCCAGCTCGGCGGTGGTGGTGCCGGCGGAGAGGGCGACCGCCGCGCCCGGCCGGACGAGCTGGGCGGCCCGGTCCGCGATGGCAGCCTTCTCGGGCAGTTGGCGGACCGACTTGGCGTGGAAGCCCGGCTCGTCGGTCGACCCCGGCCCGGCTGTGGTGGCGCCGCCGTGCACCTTGGCCAGCAGGCCGCGCTCGTGCAGCGCCTCCAGGTCACGGCGGATGGTCATGTCGGAGACACCGAACTCGGTGGCCAGCTCGCTCACCCGGACGCCGCCGGTCGACCGGACCCGCTCCAGGATGGCCACCTGCCGCTGCTGAGCGAGCATTGCCGTGCCTCCCGGGGGTCCCCGTACTCTCACGCGGTCAAACGTGTTCCAACAAAGATGAACACTAGCGCGTAGCGGGCAGCGGCGGAAGGAACGGGGGCACGGCGACGCCTCAGGCGGAGGCGATCTTCAGCTCCACCCAGCCGGTCTCGGTCAGGTGGTGCAGCACCGCCTGCACCGCGTCCGGGACGCTCAGGTCGGTGGTGTCGAGCACCAGGTCGGCGTCGGTCGGCTCCTCGTACGGGTCGTCGATGCCGGTCATCCCGGTGAGCAGGCCCGCCCGTGCCCGCGCGTACAGGCCCTTGCGGTCCCGCCGCTCGCACACCTCCAGCGGGGTGGCGACGTGCACCAGCACGAAACCCGCGCCGGCGGCCAGGGCCATCTCCCGGGCAGTGGCGCGGGCGGCCGCGTACGGGGCGATCGGGCAGCAGATGCCCACCCCGTGGTGCCGGGCGACCTCGGCGGCCACCCAGCCGATCCGTCGGACGTTGAGATCCCGGTCCGCCTTGCTGAAGCCCAGCCCGGCGGAGAGTTCCCGCCGCACCACGTCCCCGTCGAGCAGGGTCACCGTCCGGTCACCGCTCTCGCGCAACGCGTCCGCCAGCCCTCGGGCGATCGTCGACTTGCCGGAACCGGAGAGGCCGGTCATGAAGACCACCAGCCCTCGGTGCCGGCGCGGCGGCCGGGCCCGGGCCAGCTCCCTCGCCACGGCCGGCGGGGTGTGCCACTCCGGCAACGGGAAACCCCGGTCGAGCAGGTCGTCGATCTCCTGCTGGGTCAACGCGAGCCGGCGGTTGCGCGGTGGGATGTCCTCCCGCCAGCGCCACTGCCCGTCCCGGTTGTCGTACGCCAGCTCGCGCGGCACCAGCACCCGCAGCCCGGCACCGGAGAGCATCTCGCCGGTGGAGAGCAGGTGCGTGACCCCGTACGAGGCGGAGACCCGGGCGCGCAGCAGCGCGTCGCTGATCTCCTCCTGCCGGTGCGACAACGGCACCGCGACCAGGGTGGCGGGCGGCATCCGGTCGCGGGCGGCGAAGACGGCGCGTACCAGCGCCTCCGGCGGGAGCCCGCCGACGCCACCCTCACCGACCGGGATCATCACGAGCAGGTGCGCGGCCAGGGTGCGGGCGGCATGGGCGATCTGGGCGAGCTGCGGACGATGCAGCGGCCGATCGGCGATGACGCCGAGCACCCGGCCCGGGGGCAGCAGCGCGCGGACCTCCTCCGGGCTGCGGCGCAGCCGTTGGAACGGGCCGTGACCACCGTCGCCCAGTCGCCGGACCTGGCCGCCGACCCCCGCCACGCCCTCGCGGACCGGCCAGACGTCCGCCACGTCCAGGGCAGCCGTCGGGGCGCCCTCGCCGTCGGTGAGCACCAGCGCCCGACGGGCCGGGTCGCGCGGATCGAAACTCTGTGCCAGGGCGGCCGGCACCTGGAGGGTCACCGCGACCTGCCACGGCGAGCCGTCGGCCAGCCGGCCGCGTCGGCTCACCGAGACCAGGTCAGCGCGGGTCATGAAGCCGTTCAGAGGGGCGTACGCGCCGGTCAGCAGCAGCTCCAGATCCGCGAGCTCACCCGGACGCGGCGTGTACGCCGGTGCGTCCCGCAGCACCTCGTCGGGCAGCACCCAGCCGTTGCTCATCCACACCCCCCACTCGCTGACCGGCACACAGTTTCGCAGCCGACCGTCGATCGGTCGAGGGCGCCACTCCACGACCCCGACGGGCGGGAGCAGTGCCGCATCCGCCAGCCCCCACTGACGACCGTCGCCTGCCCGATTACTGCCCGCTGAACGGAACGTGAATCGTCCCACCCCCGATGGGCTTTTTCCGAGGCGGGGTGGCGCCGGATGCCGGACTGCGGAAAACCTCTCCAGCAGCAGGGCAGGGGACCTTAGGGGTCCGCTACGCCAAGGATCAGGGAAGCGCCGGGGGCGCGCCGGTGTCTCAGGCAGGCCCGCACTCCCTACGCTGGGCACCGTGACACTGATCGCGACCCAGTCGCTCACCAAGACGTACGGAGGTCGGGTCACCGCGCTCGCCGACCTCACCGTCGCCGTCGAGCCCGGGATCATCGGCCTGGTGGGCGCGAACGGCGCCGGTAAATCCACCTTGATCAAGATTCTGCTCGGCCTGATCGCACCAACCAGCGGTCAGGTCTCGGTGCTCGGCATCGACCCGACCGCAGACCCGGCGGCTGTCCGCAACCGGGTCGGCTACATGCCGGAGCACGACTGCCTCCCACCGGACCTGTCCGCCGCCGAACTGGTCACCCATCTTGGCCGGATGAGCGGCCTGCCCCGCACCGCGGCTCGCGAGCGGGCCTCGGAGGCGCTGCGGCACGTGGGGCTCTATGAGGAGCGCTACCGCCCGGTCGGTGGCTACTCGACCGGCATGAAGCAGCGGGTCAAGCTGGCCCAGGCGCTGGTGCACGACCCCGACCTGCTGCTGCTCGACGAGCCGACCAACGGCCTGGACCCGGCCGGCCGCGACGCCATGCTGGCCCTGGTACACCGGATCGGCACCGAGTTCGGCATCTCCGTGCTGGTCTGCTCGCACCTGCTCGGGGAGGTGGAGCGGATCTGCGACACGTTGATCGCCATCGACGGCGGCAAACTGCTGCGCGCCGACCACATCTCCGCGATGACCTCGGCCACCGACGTGCTGGCCGTCGAGGTGAGCGAGGGCACCGAGGAGCTCGCCGCCCGGCTCGCCGAGCTCAAACTGCCGGTGGCGCGGGACGGGCGACTGCTCCTCGTGCCACTCGCCGACGACGGCACCTACGACCTGATCCTCGGCGCGGTGGCCGAACTGGACCTGCCACTGCACCGACTGGACCAGCGCCGGCACCGGGTGGCCGAACTCTTCGCCACGAGGGAGCTCTCCCATGCCTGAGCCGACCGCCTCCGCCGTGCGCCCCGCGCCGACAGGCGTCATCCACGACATCGGCTACCAGCGCTACGAGGGCCCGAGGCTGGGCCGCCGGCAGGTCTTCGGCGCCCTCTACCTGCACGGGCTGCGCACCGCGTTCGGGTTCGGGCGCAGCGCCAAGGCCAAGATCTTCCCGTGGCTGGTGGTCGGCATCGTCTCCCTGGTCGCGGTGGCCCTGGCCGCGGTACGCAGCCAGATCGGCGAGCCGGTCGCCACGTACGCCCAGTTCGCCGACGCGATGAGCTGGCTTGTCATCTTCTTCGTCGCGGTCGTCGC
The DNA here is from genome assembly GCF_057766525.1 of Micromonospora sp. MGP-C2. Classification (NCBI taxonomy): domain Bacteria; kingdom Bacillati; phylum Actinomycetota; class Actinomycetes; order Micromonosporales; family Micromonosporaceae; genus Micromonospora; species Micromonospora sp. MGP-C2. The sequence continues at coordinate 3,345,557 of NZ_JBYMEN010000002.1, read as the reverse complement.
TCCGGAGCTGGTCTCTCGGGACCTGCGCAGCGGCGTGCTGCCGCTGTACTTCTCCCGACCGCTGCCGCGCAGCGACTACGCGCTGGCGAAGCTGCTGGCGCTGGTCACCGCCCTCTGGCTGCTGCTCGGCGGGCCACAGCTGCTGATGTTCCTGGGTGCAGCCTTCACCACCAAGCAGGGCATGCGCGGGGTGTGGAACGAGCTGCTCGACCTGCTGCCCGGGCTGCTCTACGCCGGGCTGTGGGCGGTGGTCTTCGCCTCGGTCGGGCTGCTGGTCGCCTCGCTGACCGGCAAGCGCGCCTTCGCCGCCGGTGGGGTGGTGGCGGTCTTCCTGATGACCACCCCGATCGTCGGGGTGCTGAGCATCCTGCCGTCGCGCGCCGCCAACGAGCTGGCCGGGCTGGCCTCGCCCTCCACGCTGGTGCAGGGGGTGGGCATCTGGTCGCTGGGTGACCTGCTGGTCGAGGGCGATCCGGGCGAGATGATGATCGGCGGGTTCGGCCCGGTCTACGCCCTGGCCGCGGTGCTGTTGGTCGCCGGCGCGACCGCCCTCCTGCTGGCTCGCTACCGGAAGGTCGCCTCCTGATGAGCACGCTGAGCCTGACCGGGGTGTCCCGGTGGTACGGCAACGTGGTCGCGGTCAACGACATCAGCATGGCCCTGGGGCCGGGCGTGACCGGGCTGCTCGGCCCGAACGGCGCCGGCAAGACCACCCTGCTGCACATGATGGCCGGTTTCCTGTCCCCGTCACGCGGCACGGTCACGCTCGACGACGAGCCGACCTGGCGCAACCCCGACGTCTACCGGCGGCTGGGGCTGGTCAGCGAGCGGGAGGCGGTGCAGGGCTTCCTCACCGCGTACGAGTTCGTGCATGCCAGCGCGAAGCTGCACCGGCTGCCCGACCCGGCGGCGGCGGCCCGGCGGGCGATCGACCTGGTGGAGCTGGAGTCGGCGCAGGACCGCCGGATCGGCACGTACTCCAAGGGCATGCGACAGCGGGCCCGGGTGGCCGCCGCGATGGTGCACGACCCGCAGGTGCTGTTGCTCGACGAGCCGTTCAACGGGATGGACCCGCGCCAGCGGCTGCACATGATGGAGCTGCTGCACAGCCTGGGCGACGCCGGCCGGACGATCCTGTTCAGCTCGCACATCCTGGAGGAGGTCGAGCAGGTCTCCGGGACGGTGCAGGTGATGGTGGCCGGGCGGTTGGCGGCGTCCGGCGACTTCCGGACCATCCGTCGGTTGATGACCAATCGCCCGCACGTGTTCGCGGTGCGGTCGACGAACGACAGGGCGCTGGCCGTCGCGCTGATCGCCGAGCCGTCGGTGAGCGGAGTCGAGCTGGACCCGACGGGCCTGACCGTGCGCGCCGGTGACTATGGCGCCTTCACCCGGGCGCTACCCCGGATCGCGCTCAAGCAAGGCATCCGGGTGCGCCAGCTGGTGCCGTCCGACGAGTCTCTGGAGAGCGTCTTCTCCTACCTGGTGGAGGCCTGACATGTCGACCATTACCTGGATCACCGCACGCGGGCTGTTCGGCCGGCGTCGGTTCCTGCTGCTGCTCCCGTTGCCGTTGGTGCTGCTCGGGCTGGCCGTGCTCTGCCGGTCGCTGGGGGTGGACCCGGGCGAGTGGGGGCCTCCGGTGCTGGTCGGCCTCGGGCTGGCCGTGGTGCTGCCGGTGGTCGCGCTGATCATCGGCACCGGCGTGCTGGGCGCCGAGATCGACGACGGCACTGTGGTGCACATCCTGACCAAGCCGCTGCCGCGCTGGCAGATCGTCCTGCCGAAGCTCGCGGTGGCCGCCGGGGTCACCGCGGCCACCGTGGTGGCGCCGCTCTACGTCGCGGGCGTGCTGGCCGCTTCGGTACGCCTCGGACTGGCACTGGCGGTCGCTGCGGCGCTCGGCGCGCTGGCGTACTCGGCGTTGTTTCTCGCGCTCAGCCTGGTCACCAGGCGGCCGGTGCTGCTCGGCCTGGTCTACGTGCTGATCTGGGAGGGGCTGCTGGGCAACTTCGTCAGCGGCACCAAGGTGCTCTCCATCCAGCAGTACGTGATCGCCCTCGCCGACCGGCTCGCCCCCACCGGGCTGCTGGAGACCAGCGTGTCGGTGCCGGTGGCGTCGGTGATGACCGCTCTGGTCAGCGTCGGTTTCACGGTGCTGGCCATCGACCGTCTGCGCTCGTTCAGCGTGGCCGGCGAGACGAGCTGACACCGGTGCGAAGCGCTGTTCCGGCCAGCCCCCGCCTGGCGGTAGGGCTGGCGGGATGGACCGGTCAGGCCACCTCAGGCCAGGCTGATGGGCGTGAGCGTCGAAGCGGAGCAGACGTCGTTGGCTGAGCCGTACTCCCGGAGCAGCCGGCCCTGGCTGACCAGCCTGGCCGTCGCCGGGCTGGCCTGCGCCACGGTCGCCACGGCCGCTCAGGGCACCGGCCAGTTCCACTGGTGGGCCGTGTTCATCCTGATCCCGGCCGCCCTGATCGCGGCCAGCGGCGGGCCGTTGCTGGCCCGGGGTGGTGGCCGGGCGTTCGCCGGTTACATGCTCGCCTGCATCGGCACCCTGGTGTTCGCGGTGGGCGCGCTGCTGATGTTCGGCGTGATGGGGCGGGGTTGGCCCCTGCTGGTGGTGCTGCCCTGTCTGGCGGTCGCGGGCACCTACTACTGGCGGGCGGCCCACCCGTTGGCCCGTGGCCTGCACCGGGCGGTGGCCCTGCTCGCGCTGACCGGCGCCCTGCTCGGTCTGACGCTGCAACTGATCCGGGTGGACCTGATCGACCTGGAGACCGGCTGGTGGGGTGCGTTCCTGATGCTGGCCGGGGCCATCGTGCTGGGCAACGCGGGCGAGCTGACCCGGCACCGGATGCCGTACCGCCTCCAGGCGATCACCCTGCTGGTGGGGCCCGCGGTGGTCGCGTTCCTGCTCGGGCTGCGTTTCCTGCGCGGTTGGTGACACCGGTCCGCCGCCGCCCGGGGGGTGGGCGGCGGCGGACACGGGTCAGAAGGCGCAGGCGATCACCAGCTCCGGGGTGCGGTCGGGGAGCAGGTCGAGCTTGCCGATCCGGCCGGCTGCCCGCAGGTCGTCGGCGACCAGGGTGAGCTGTTCCAGGAGCGCCGCCGGGCCGAGCGCCTCGGCCAGCGGCACCTCCGCCCTCATCGACAGCTTCCGCTCCGACTTGGCCCGCCGCACCTGGCTCAACGCGTCGCCGGCGAGGCGCAGCAGCGCCGGGTCACCCGACCCCTCGATCGTCCGGGCCACCTCGTAGGTGGTGGGCCACGGCGCACGGTGCACCGAGCCGTACCGCCACCACGACCAGACCTCCTCGGTCACGTACGGCAGGAACGGGGCGAACAGTCGCAGCTGCACCGACAGCGCCGAGGCCAGCGCCGCCCGCGCCGAGTCGGCCCCCGCACCGGTGCCGTAGGCGCGTTCCTTGACCAGCTCGATGTAGTCGTCGCAGAACCGCCAGAAGAACGCCTCGGTGGCCTGCAACGCCGCCGTGTGGTCGTACGAGTCGAAGGCGGTGCTGGCGGCGGTGACCACGGTGGCCAGCTCGGCGAGCATGGCCCGGTCCAGTGCAGCGGTGGCCGACAGCTCCAGGTCGCGGCGTGGCGTCAGACGCGCCGAGCTGGAGTTGTCGTACGGTGCGCGTAACGCGTCCGCCGCACCCAGCCCGAGCGCGAACTTGGACGCGTTGAGCAGCTTGGTTGCCAGTCGCCGGCCGATCTTGATCTGCGCCGGGTCGTAGGCCAGATCCATGCCGGGCTTGCCGCTGGCCGCCCAGTAGCGCACCGCGTCCGAGCCGTGCTGCTCCAACAGCGCCAGCGGGGTAACCACGTTGCCCTTGGACTTGGCCATCTTCTTGTGGTCCGGGTCGAGGATCCAGCCGGAGAGGACCGTGTCCCGCCAGGGCAGCACCCCGTGCTCGAAGTGCGAGCGAACCACTGTGTCGAAGAGCCAGGTCCGGATGATCTCCTGCCCCTGGGGGCGGAGGTCCATCGGGAAGACCGTGGCGAACAGGTCCGGTTCGGTCTCCCAGCCGCCGACGATCTGCGGGGTCAACGACGAGGTGGCCCAGGTGTCCAACACGTCCGGGTCGCCGATGAAGCCACCCGGACGGCCACGCTGCGACTCGTCGTAGCCGGGCGCCGGATCGCTGGATGGATCGACTGGCAGCGCGGACTCGTCCGGCGTGAGAGGGTGGGACCAGTCCGGCTCGCCAGTGTCGTCGAGCCGGTACCAGACCGGCACCGGCACCCCGAAGAAGCGCTGGCGACTGACCAGCCAGTCCCCGGTCAGGCCACCCACCCAGTTGTCGTAGCGGTGCTTCATGTGCCCCGGCACCCAGTGCAGCTCCTCGCCCCGGGCCAGCAGCGTCGCCCGCAGCTCGGCATCCCGGCCGCCGTTGCGCAGATACCACTGTCGAGTCGAGACGATCTCCAGTGGTCGGTCGCCGCGTTCGTAGAACTTGACCGGGTGGGTGATCGGGCGCGGCTCACCGATCAGGTCACCCGCGTCGGCCAGCATGCCGACGATCTCCCGGCGGGCGCCGTTGACGGTCTGCCCTGCCAGCGCGGCGTACGGCTGGGTCGGCACCCCGGCCGGCGGCTCGGGCAGCAGCCGGCCGTCCCGGCCGATCACCACCCGGGTGTCCAGTCGCAGCTCACGCCACCAGGTCACGTCGGTCAGGTCACCGAACGTGCAGACCATCGCGACGCCGGTGCCCTTGGCGGGGTCGGCGAGTGGGTGGGCATACACCGGCACCTCGACGGCGAACAACGCGCTGCGCACCGTGCCGCCCACCAGGTCGGCGTACCGCTCGTCGTCGGGGTGACAGACCAGCGCCACACAGGCCGGCAGCAGCTCGGGTCGGGTGGTGTCGATGAGCACCTCCCGCCCGTCGGGCGTGGCGAACCGCAGCCGGTGGTACGCGCCGGGACGCTCTCGGTCCTCCAACTCCGCCTGGGCGACCGCGGTGGCGAAGCCGACGTCCCAGAGCGTCGGTGCCTCCGACTGGTACGCCTCGCCCCGCAGCAGGTTGCGCACGAAAGCCCGCTGACTGGTGGCCCGGGCGACCCGGCCGATCGTCGTGTAGGTCAACGACCAGTCCACCGAGAGCCCGAGCCGCCGCCACAACGCCTCGAACACCTGCTCGTCGGTGACCGTCAGTCGTTCGCACAGCTCGATGAAGTTGCGTCGGGAGATCGGGGTGGGGTCACGGCGGGCCGCGTCGTCGACCGGGGCCGCCGGTGGCCGCCACACCGGGTCGTACGCCAGCGCCGGATCGCAGCGCACCCCGTACACGTTCTGCACGCGCCGCTCGGTGGGCAGGCCGTTGTCGTCCCAGCCCATCGGGTAGAAGACGGCCTTGCCGCGCATCCGCTGGTAGCGCGCGACGGTGTCGGTGTGCGTGTACGAGAAGACGTGCCCCATGTGCAACTCGCCCGATACGGTCGGCGGTGGGGTGTCGATGGCGTACACGTCCTTACGCTCCTTCTTCGAGCGGTCGAACGCGTACGTGCCCTCCTCCTGCCAGCGGCGTGCCCAGCTCTCCTCGAGCCCGTCCAGGGTCGGACGCTCGGGAACGCCGGCGCGGGCCGTCCTCGCCGTTTCGGTCATCATGCGATCGTAGGCACCTCGCGGGTGCCCGGCCACGTAGTTGCCGCCGAACACACCGGCGGGCAGACGGGCGGGCATCGACCGGGGACAGGCAGTCAGATCAGCGAGTCGCGCCACTGCCGGTGCAGGGCCGCGTACCGGCCGTCGGCCTCGGCCAGCACGGCGGGCGGGCCGTCCTCGACGACCTTGCCGTCGTCGAGGACCAGCACCCGGTCGGCGGTTTCCACAGTGGAGAGCCGGTGCGCGATCACCAGGGCGGTGCGGTCGCGCAGGATGGTGCCGAGGGCCCGCTGCACAAGCCGCTCGGTCGGCACGTCCAGCGACGACGTGGCCTCGTCCAGGATCAGCACTGCCGGGTCGGCCAGGAAGGCCCGGGCGAACGCGACCAGCTGCCGTTGCCCTGCGGAGAGTCGGCCGCCGCGCCGGTGCACCTGGGTGGCGTACCCGTCGGGCAGTGCCGCGATGAAGCTGTGCGCGCCGATCGCCCGCGCCGCGGCCTGGACCTCGGCGTCGTCCGCGCCCGGGCGACCGAACCGGATGTTCTCCGCGACGGTCCCACTGAACAGGTGGTTCTCCTGCGTCACCAGCACCACCGCCCGGCGCAGGTCGGCGTCGCGCACGTCGCGCAGGTCGACCCCGTCCAGCCGTACCGTGCCGGTGTCCGGGTCGTGGAACCGGGCGACCAGCTTGGCGATGGTCGACTTGCCCGCGCCGGTCGGCCCGATCAGCGCCACGGTCTGCCCGGCCGGCACGGTCAGCTCCAGCTCGGCGAGGATCGGGGTGTCCGGGCGGTAGCCGAAGGACACCGCCCGGAAGGTCAGCTCACCGCGACCGGGGCCGGTCGGCAGCGGGGTGGGTCGGGCCGGCTCGGCGACGGCCGGTCGTTCGTCGAGCACCCCGGCCAGCTTCTCCAGAGCCGCGGTGGCCGACTGGAGCGAGTTGTAGAACTGGCTCAGCTCCTGCATCGGCTCGAAGAAGCGGCGCAGGTAGAGCAGGAACGCGGCGAGCACTCCGACCTCGGTCTGCCCGCCGAGCACCCGCCAGCCGCCGTAGCAGAGCACCACCGCCACTGTGACGTTGCCGATCAGCTTGATCGCGGGCGAGTACGTGGCGATCAGCCGGAACGTGTGCAGGCTGGTGCGTCGGTAGTCGTCGCCGAGCGCCACGAAGATCCGTTGGTTGCGCGGCTCCCGGCGGAACGCCTGCACCGCACGGATGCCCCGCATCGACTCGACGAAGTGCACGATGACCAGCGCGACAGCGTCCCTGGTCCGCCGGTACGCGCTGGCCGAGGACCGGGCGAACCAGCGGGAGAGCCAGAACAGGAACGGGAAGGCGAGCAGCGTCACGGCGGCCAGCGGCAGGTCCAGCCAGAGCAGGATGGCGGCCACCGACAGGATGGACAGCCCGGCCAGCACCAGGCTGTCGATCCCGCCGTCGACCAGCTCGGCGATCGAGTCCAGGTCACTGGTGAGCCGGGAGACCATCCGGCCGGAGGTGTATCGCTCGTGGAAGCCCACCGACAGCCGCAGGAAGTGCCCGAACACCTGCTGCCGCAGGTCCAGCAGGACGGCCTGGCCGATGCGCGCGGAGAGGGTGAGGAACCCGCGACGGGCCGCGTACTCGGTCACCGAGGCCGCCGCGAACGCCCCGGCGACGGCGACCAGCGGGCCGGGGTCGCCGGCCCGCAGCGGCGGGATGGCCCGGTCGATGCCGATCATGACCAGGTACGGGCCGGCCATCGCTGCGGCGTTCTGGGCCAGCAGGAGGCCGACCGCGACGGCGAGTCGCCCCCGGTGCGGGCGGAGCAGGTCGGCCAGCAGGACCCGGCTGAGCCGGCGTAGCCGGGTTACCGCCTCGGGCGCGGTGTCCTCGGCCCGGCTCCGGTCGGCCTCCGGGTCGGTGGCGGTTCCGCGCCAGCGGGTGAGTTCGGGCTCCTCCTCGGGCGGTGGGTCGGCCTGCTTCGGGACGGTCACGAGTGCACCAGCCCCCAGCCGTCCGAAGCGGACGGGCTCGACCCGGTGGCTCCGGACGCCGGTGGGTGCCCGGCGGGCGGCTCGCCGGTCCTGGGTGGCGGTTCGGCGGCGAGCAGCGCCCGGTAGGAGGGCATTGTGGCGAGCAGCTCGGAGTGCCGGCCGATCGCGGTGATCCGGCCGTCCTGGAGCAACGCCACCCGGTCGGCCAGCGCGATCGTCGACGGCCGGTGCACGACCAACAGCGCGGTGCTGTCGCGCAGGATCCGACGCAGCGCCGCCTCGACCAGTGCCTCGGTGTGCACGTCGAGCGCGGACAGCGGGTCGTCCAACACCAGCACCGGCGGCCGGCCGAGCACGGCGCGCGCCAACGCGAGCCGCTGCCGTTGCCCGCCGGAGAGGGATAGCCCCTGCTCACCCACGCGGGTGGCCAACCCCCACGGCAGGTCGTACGCGAAGTCGGCCTGAGCCAGCGCGAGAGCGGCGCGTACGTCGTCGTCGCCGGCGTCCGGGTGACCCAGGGTGAGGTTCTCGCGGACCGACATGGAGAACAGCGTGGGTTCCTCGAACGCCACCCCGACCAGCCGGCGCAGCGAGGCCAGTCGCAGCTCGCGCAGGTCGTGCCCGTCCAGGGTGATCCGGCCGGCGGTGACGTCGTGCAGCCGGGGCACCAGGGACAGCAGGGTGCTCTTGCCGGAGCCGGTGGCCCCGACCAGGGCCAGCGTCTCACCCGGCTCGATGGTCAGGTCGATCTCGTGCAGCACCGGCGCGGTGGCACCCGGGTAGCTGAACGCGACGCGCTCGAAGCGGAGCCGCCCGTTGACCGCGTCGCGGGGGAGCGCGAGCGCGCCGGGGGAGTCCACGATCCGGGGTGGGGTGTCCAGCACCTCCTGGATCCGGTCGGCGGCGGTGGCGGCCTCCTGGCCGTTGGCGATGATCCAACCCAGCGACTGCACCGGCCAGATGAGCATCAGTTGGAGGCTGACGAACGCGACCAGCTCGCCGATGGTGAGCGCGCCTCTGGCGGCGGCGGCCGCCCCGGCCACCAGCACCACGCCCAGGGTCACGTTCGGCACCAGGTCGAGCAACGCCGAGGTGTTGGCCAGCAGCCGACCCTTGCCGACGCCCGTGTCGTGCAGCCTCCGGGCCCCACCGGCGAAGCGGGCGGCCAGTTCGGGCCCCCGGCCGTACGCCTTCATGGTGCGCAGGCCCTGCGCGGTCTCCTCGACCAGGGTCGCCACGTCGCCCTGCTGGTCCTGCATCCGTCGGGACGCGGCGTGGTAGTGCCGCCCGAACCGGCGACTGATCAGCAGCAGTGGCACCGCGCTGGCCGCCACCAGCACCCCGAGTGCCGCGTGCAGGTTGATCAGCAGCACCACCACGACCACGTAGGTGGTCAGGTTGAGCACCAGGAAGAACACGCCGAAGGAGAGGAACCGGCGGATCACCGACAGGTCGCTGGTGATCCGGGAGAGCAACTGCCCGGACTGCCAGCGGTCGTGGAAACTCGTAGGCAACCGTTGCAGGTGGGCGTAGACGTCGGCGCGCAGCGCCGCCTCCATGCCCACCGCCGAGGAGGACTGCACCCACCGGCGGATGAAGATGAGCACCGCCTCGGCCACGCCGAGCAGCAGCGCCAGGCCCCCGAGCTGGAGTAGCCCGGCAGGTTCGTGGCGGGCCACCGGCCCGTCCACCACCCGCTGCACGACCAGCGGTACGGCGATCCCGGCCGCCGTGCCGGCGAGCCCCGCGAGGAGCAACCAGGCGAACTCGGCCGCGTACGGGCGCAGGTAGGGGCGCAGCCGCCAGAGGTTGTGCACGGGGTGGCTGCCCGCGGCGACCCGGGCGGCCGGGTCGCCGTCGCTCTCCACAGGCACTACCAGACGGTAGCGTCTAACAGGTGTCGATGCCTCTGTCAGCTTGCTGTCAAGCGCCGCTCATGACCGAGAAGCCACTTCTTCACGTCCAGCCCCCAGCGGTAACCGCCGAGCGTCCCGTCGGTGCGGAGCACCCGGTGGCAGGGCACGAACAGTGCCGCCGCGTTCCGGGCGCAGGCTGCGGCGGCGGCCCGCACCGCCGGTGGCCGGCCGGCCAGTGCCGCGTACCCGGTGTAGGTGACCGGGATGCCCGGCGGCACCTCACGCAGCACCTGCCAGGCATGCGCCATGAACTCGCCGCCGGTGAGCTGACGGACCGGCACCGTGTCGATGGCGGCGAGGTCGCCGTCCAGGTAGGACCGGACTGCCGTGCTCACCGGGCCGAGGTCGGCCAGCTGTCGCAGTGGCGCCCGCAGGGTGGGGTGGACCAGGGGCAGCAGCGCCGCCGGGTCCGGGGTGAAGCCGGCCGCCCGTACGTCGCCGTCCGGGCCGATGAGGATGCTCAGCGGGCCGGTCGGTGTGCTCAGGACGGTGCTGTCGATGCTCATGCCGCTCTCCAGAGTCTGATCGTGGCGTAGGACCGCCAGGGACGCCAACGGTCGGCGTACCCGTCGAGGGTTTGTTGGGTGTCGGGCAGGCCGAGCGCGGCGGCGCCGCGCCGGACCGCGAGGTCGGTGCTGAGCAGGATGTCGGGGTCGCCGAAGGCGCGCATGGCCAGGTAGTTGGCGGTCCACGGGCCGATGCCGGGCAGGGCGAGAAGCCGCCGCACGGCTTCCTCCCGATCCACCCCAGGCGCCAGGTCGACCGTCCCGTCGGTGACGGCCCGCGCCAGCCCTCGCAACGTCTCCCGCCGCCCCACCGGCATCCCGAACCCGGAGTCCGGCACGCGCAGCAGCTCGTCCGCGCTCAAAAACCCCCGCAGCCCGCCCGCCCCACCAACCCCCGCCCTCCGCAGCCCGCCCTCGCCCGATTGATCATGAAGTTGTGGTCCCGACACGCCGATGTCGGTGGCAGTAACTTCATGATCAACGGGGTCATGGGCGGCCAGGAGGCGGGTCAGGGTTTTTTGGGCCGCGGTTACCGAGATCTGTTGGCCGATGACGGCGCGGACGGCCATTTCGAAGCCGTCCACCGCGCGGGGCACCCGAATGCCGGGCTCGGCGGCGACCGACGGCGCCAGCGCCGGGTCCGCCGCGAGCGTGCCGTCGATCGCCACCGGGTCCGCGTCCAGGTCGAGCAGCCGGCGACAGCGGGCCACAGCGGGTGCCAGGTCGCGCAGGTCGGTCAGCCGCAGCGTCGCCGCCACGTGCCCGTCCGCCGGGGTCAGCGCCACCTCGCCGGTGCCGTGTGGCAACCGCAGACCCCGGTGGTACGTCCCGTCGCGAACCTCCTCCACGCCGGGCAACGCCCGCACCGTGAGGAAGTCCAGCAGCGCCCGGGCGTGCAGTGGCGGGCGGTACGCCAGCCGGAGCGCGATGGTCCCCGCCCCGACCGCCGCCTGCTGGCGACCACGGGCCGCGCGCAGGTCGGACGGGGCGCTCGCGTACACCTCGCGGAGCGTGTCGTTGAACTGCCGCACGCTGCCGAAGCCTGCGGCGAACGCGATCTCGGCCATCCCGAGGTCGGTCGTCTCGATCAGGATCCGGGCGGTCTGTGCCCGCTGCGCCCGGGCCAGCGCCAGCGGCCCGGCACCCATCTCGGCGCTCAGCATCCGGTGCAGGTGCCGTTCGGTGTAGCCCAGACGGGAGGCCAACCCCGGTACGCCGTCCCGGTCGATCACCCCGTCCGCGATCAACCGCATCGCCCGGCCGACCACGTCGGCGCGGATGTCCCACTGCGGCGAGCCGGGCGCGGCGTCGGGCCGGCAGCGGCGACAGGCGCGCAGCCCGGCGCCCTGCGCCGCGGCGGCGGACGGGAAGAACCGGACGTTCTTCCGCTTCGGCGTGATCGCCGGACAGGACGGCCGGCAGTAGATGCCGGTGGACGTCACGCCGGTGTAGAACCAGCCGTCGAACCGCTGGTCACGGCTGTCCACAGCCCGGTAACACCGCTCGAAGTCCATCTCCATGTCACCGATGATGCCCCGCTCGGTGCGTCGTCGGCTGGCGGGAATCGGACCTCGGCGTGCGCCCGACGTGGTCAGCGGCGACGCCGGTGAGGCTGGCCGGACCGGCCGGACTGCCCGGCGCGGCTGGGCTGGCCGGAGCGGGCCGGCTGGCCTGCGCGGGTGGACTGGCCGGACCGGTTGGGCTGGCCGGTCAGCAGGGCCGACCGGAACACGCCGTCCGGGTCGTAGCGCTTCCACAGCCGCCGCACCCGGGCCCCGGTCTCGCCCGGGTAGATCCGGGCGAACGCGGTCGGGTCAGGTCGGCTCTCGAAGTTGACGTACGCGCCGTCGGCGCGGGCACCGACGGCCCGCCAGGCCGCGTCCAACGCCCCGGCACCCTGCGGCGGGAAAACCGAGGCGACCACCATCGTGTTCTGGTGGCGATGGGAGTACGCGGTCGCGTCGGGCGCGACGTCGTTGACCGCCCCACCCAACGAGCGGAGTTGGACCACCGCCCGCCCCGGCCCGGTCACCGCGCGCGTCACGGCCCGCGCGCCGGCGTCGTCCAGCCCGGTGAACAGACCGTTGGTGGTCGTGCCCCGCTGCTGCCCGACGTTCGGGTGCAGGTGCGCCGTCGGCACCAGCGTCGGGTAGGGCAGCAGGTCGGTCCGGTGTTCGAGCACCTTGCCGATGGCGAGCAGTGGCTCCACCGCCGGTCGGGCCCGGCGCAGGCTCTCGGCGGCCACCACGGCGGTGATGGACATGAGGACCGAGCGGCCCTCGGCGTACACCACGGCGGCTGCGGACAGCTCCCGTGGCGCCTGCGCGAGGTAACTCGTCCACTCCCGGATGGTGCGACCGTCCGGGTGCGCCTCGACGACCAGCTGCGCCACGCCGACGTTGCGCTGCTCGGCCGCCTCGATCTCGAAGGCCACCACGATCCCCGCGCCTGCTCCGGCGCCCCGGACCAGCCAGAACAGCTCCGGCTCGTGCGCGGCGTCGGCACGCACCAGCGTCCCGTCGGCGAGCACCACCTCGACCGCGCGGACGCGGTCGATGGTGAGGCCGTGGGCACGGACCAGCCACCCCACACCGCCGCCGGTGGCCAGGCCGCCGACGCCCACGCCGCCGTGGTCACCCGAGCTGACCACCAGGCCGTACGGGGCCAGCGCCTTCGCGACGTTCGCCCAGCGGGCACCGGCCTCAATCCGAACCAGCCCGGCCCGCTCGTTGAGGACCTGCACCCGGTTGAGCATGGACAGGTCGATGACCACGCCACCGTTGTTGGACGACGCCCCGGAGAAGCCGTGCCCGCCGCTGCGGACGGCGATGGGCAGCCGCTGTTCCCGCGCGTACCGGAGCGCGTCGACCACCTGCGCGGTCGTCTTCGGCAGCAGGACGGCGGCCGGCGACGCCGACGTGGTGTACGTCGAGCGCAGTTGCGCGTACCGGCGGTCGCCGGGCGTGACGATCTGCCCCCGGAGGGAGTCGGGCACCCGGGCCATGGCGGTGGTCATCGCTGCCCCTGAGCCGCTCGGCCGTCGTGGTCGGTCATGGCCCCAGGATGAGCGGGCATGCCGGCCTCGACAAACTCGGTGGACCGATGCGTCGTGTTCGCCGGCACGCGCGGCGCTCGCCGGTACGGGGAGCGCCGCGCGATGGTGACCGGGATCTCCGACCGACTCCCTGCCCTGCGGCTGACGGAAGTCAATTGCGTCGTGGCACCGCCGGGGCAGGAGATGACCGTGGGGCGGCCGGTCAGGCCGGTGCCGGGACGCCGCCGGCCTGACCGGTCCTGCTCATCTGGACGGGGTCGGACTGACAGTGGGCCGGCCCGGCACGCCGGGCGGGCCTCCCGGAACCGGCGTGACAGTGGGCCGGCCCGGCACGCCGGGCGCGCCTCCCGGAACCGGCGTGACCGTCGGTCGGCCCGGTACGCCGGGTGCGCCCCCCGGAACCGGGGTGACGGTGGGTCGGCCCGGTACGCCGGGCGGGCTCGGCACCGCTGTGGGGTCGGCGGGGCTTGGTGTGACGATCGGCACGCCGGGCGGTGGCCCGGACGGGACGGGGACGGCTGCCGGACCCGCCGGGCTCGGCACGGTTGGCGGAGGCCCGTCCGAGCCGCTCGCGGCCAGGGCGATCGGCGTCGCGATCAGGATCGCCGCGAGCGTGCCCACCGCCCCCATCGTCACCGTGGCGCGGCGTCTGTTGCGAACCCGCCGTTCCGCTCGGTTCAACTGGTTATGCACGATCGGTGCCTCCTCGGCCAGGTCGGTGAGGGTGGAGCGGATGAGGCTCTCGAAGGGATCGATCATCGCCGTACCTCCAGCAACTCGATCTCCGGCAGCAGGTCGCGCAGGCGCTTGACCGCCCGGTGCGTACGGCTGCGGACGGTGCCCACCGAGCAGCCGAGCAGCTCGGCCACCCGGGCTTCGGGCAGGTCCTCGTAGTAGCGCAGGACCACCACCGTCCGCTGCGCCGGTGGCAGGTGGCGCAGCGCGGCACGCATCGCCAGCCGTACGTCGGAGCCACCGCTCGGGTCGGCGCCAACGGGCTCGTCGGCCGGGTTGAGCGGCGTCTCCCGCCGTCGGCGAAGTCGCCGCCACCAGCTGATCTGCTCGCGGTACATCACCACGCGGAGATACCCCTCGGGATCGGCGTGCCGGATGGTCTTCCACTTCGGGATGGTTCGCGCCAACGCCGACTGGAACAGGTCCTCGGCGGCGTTGCGGTCCCCGGTCAGCAGGTACGCGACCCGCATCAGCGCCGGTGTCCGGCTGCCGACGAACTCGGCCAGCCGAGCGCGTTCGTCCTCGTCCACCCACCACCCCCGTTTCGTTGTCACCCATACAGACGCCCCAGGTCATCGTCGCTATCCGCGATCCGGGGTGTTTTTCGGTCCGGAAGTGTCGGTCGTGACGGGTACCGTCCGGCAACCAACTGAAGAAGGGGTGCGGGACATGACGAGCGTGGCGGGTTGGGCGGCGGCGTCGACACCGGGCGCGTTCCCGGCGCTGCCCCGCGCGGTGGCGCAGTCCTTCTACCGGCGGATGCGGGCCGTCGCACCGGCCGCCGTCGGCGCCATCGAACGGGACCGGGCGGCCGACCCCGAGCAGGCCTTCTCCGACACCGCCTGCGGCCGGTTGGTCGGCTCACTCGACGACGCGGGCCTGCGGGCACTCGGGATGTGGACCCACCACTGGTGCATGCGCTTCTACGACGACGACACCCGCGTCGGCCGGCGGTTGGTGCGCGAGATCGCCGCGCGAGCCGGCTTGGGCTGGACGGCCGACGAGGTGCGCTGGATGCTGCGCGAGTCGTTCTCGGCAGGCCCGGCCGCAGCCGACCGGTTCACCCTGCCCCGCGCGGCCGCGGCGCAACTGCCCCCGGCCGACCGGCCGCCCGAGGCCCACTGGCCCGAGGTCGAGGTGCCCCGCCAGCGCGGCGGCCGGCACGCGGGCGGGTAACCGGCCGCCTCGTGGCTGCGGCAGGATGGACGCCGCACCGCCCCGACGGAAGGACGCCCGATGCCCGCCAGCGAACCGACCATCATCGCCACCAGCATGGGCTTCTCCCGGGGCGACCGAGGGCCGTACGACATGCGCCCCAGCCCGGTCTTCGAGCTGGCGGCGGAGCTCGCCGAGGCTGGTCCGCAGCCACGCATCTGCTACCTCGGGCAGGCCGTCGGTGACCAGCCCACCTCGCTGACCGCCGTCTACGGCGCGTTCGCCGACACCCGGTTCCGGCTGTCGCACCTCGCCCTCTTCCCCATGCCGAACGTCGAGGACGTCCGCGCCCACCTGCTCGCCCAGGACGTGATCTGGGTCGGTGGTGGCAGCGTGGCCAACCTGGTCGCCGTCTGGCGGGTGCACGGGCTCGACGACATCCTGCACGAGTGCTGGCAGGCCGGTGTGGTGCTGGCCGGTGTCTCCGCCGGCTCGATCTGCTGGCACGTCGGCGGTGCCACCGACAGCTTCGGTCCCCGACTGCGCGGCTTCACCGAGGGGTTGGCCTGGTTGCCGTACGGCAACGGCGTGCACTATGACAGCGAGGGCCAGCGCCGCCCGCTGATGCACGAGCTGGTGGGCAGCGGGACGCTCCCGACCAGCCACTGCACGGACGACGGGGTCGGTCTGGTCTACCGGGGCATCCGCCTGGTCGAGGCAATCGCGGACCGCGAGGGTGTCTCGGCGTACGAGGTCAGCCGTGGCGCGGACGGCAGCGTCCGCGAGGCGGTCATCGCCCCACGCCTGCTCGGCTGACGACCGGTCGGCGCCGCCCTCCGCCGGGGGTCGTGCCGCCGGAAACCGAGCCGCCTGGACCGGCCCGGTCGGCACCCGCGTAAGCTGGCCGGTCGTGAGTCTTTCCATCGGCATCGTCGGCCTGCCCAACGTCGGCAAGAGCACGCTTTTCAACGCGTTGACCAAGAACGACGTGCTGGCGGCGAACTACCCGTTCGCCACCATCGAGCCCAACGTCGGCGTGGTCGGGCTGCCCGACGAGCGGCTGGGCAAGCTGGCCGAGATCTTCTCCTCGCAGAAGGTGCTGCCGGCCCCGGTGTCGTTCGTCGACATCGCCGGCCTGGTCCGCGGCGCCTCCAAGGGGCAGGGCCGGGGCAACGCCTTCCTGGCCAACATCCGGGACGCCTCGGCGATCTGCCAGGTCGTGCGGGCCTTCTCCGACCCGAACGTGGTGCACGTCGACGGCAAGATCTCCCCGGCCGACGACATCGAGACGATCAACACCGAGCTGATCCTCGCCGACCTGCAGACCCTGGACAAGGCGCTGCCCCGTTTGGAGAAGGAAGCCAAGCTCCGCAAGGACCGGGCCGCCGCGGTCGCCGCCGCGAAGGCCGCGATCGAGGTGCTCGACGGCGGCACCACCCTCTACTCCGGGGCCGCCGCCGCCAAGATCGAGCTGGAGCACCTGCGCGAGCTGCACCTGCTCACCACCAAGCCCTTCCTGTACGTCTTCAACGTCGACGAGGCCGAACTGGCCAACGAGTCGTTCCTCGACGAGCTGCGCGCCCTGGTCGCCCCCGCCGAGGCGGTCTTCATGGACGCCAAGATCGAGTCTGAGCTGGTGGACCTGCCCGAGGATGAGGCCCGCGAGCTGCTGGAGTCGATCGGGCAGAACGAGCCCGGCCTCAACCAGCTCGTCCGGGTCGGCTTCCGCACGCTCGGCCTCCAGACGTACCTCACGGCCGGCCCCAAGGAAGCGCGCGCCTGGACCGTCCCGGTCGGCGCCACCGCGCCGGAGGCCGCGGGTGTCATCCACAGCGACTTCCAGCGCGGCTTCATCAAGGCCGAGGTCGTCTCGTACAACGACCTGGTTGAGTACGGTTCCATGGCGGCGGCCAAGGCGGCGGGCAAGGTCCGCATCGAGGGCAAGGAGTACGTCATGCAGGACGGCGACGTGGTGGAGTTCCGCTTCAACGTCTGAATCCGACCCCGTCGCCGCAGGTCAGGGTGTTGGTGCCTCGCCCGGGGGCACACCGGGGGCACAACCCCACGCCTCGTCGACGGCCCGGCGGGTGCGCTCCTCCGAGTCCGGCATCAGGTGACCGTAGGTCGACAGGACTAGCGTCGCGTTCTCGTGCCCAACCGTTCGGCCACGGTGATGACCGACTCGCCCTGCATCAGCAGGACCGAGGCGTAGTGGTGGCGTAGGTCGTGGCTCGTGATGTTCTCCGGCAGGCACGCCTTTCGCACGGCCGCACCAATAGATGAGCGTGCCGTAGTAGTCGTGCCGGTAGGGGCCGGCGAAGCGGGTCGTGAACAAGGAGCTGTCATCAGCCGGCGGGAACCGCGCCATGTGCGCCCGCAACGCGTCGGCGTCCGTAAACACCCCGAACCAGCAGTCCTGCCCGCAGCGGTGACACCTTCCGTAGTCGGATCCCGAGATCTACCGTTCGGTGAAAGTCGCCATCGACATGCCCGCCGAGATCGGGCCAGGTCTGGGACGCCAGCTGGTCGACACGGTGCAGGGGTTCGAGGGACCCGATCTACGCTTCCGCCGTCAGTCCGAGGTCCGGATCTGCTCCAGGCGCGTCAGAGGCTCCTGGAGGTACTCGATGAGCTCCCGCAGCGCGTCCTTCTCCGCCGTGGTGATCACAACGCCCTCCTCCCACACGGCGCCGACGAGCGTCGTGATCGCGTGGTCCCAGGCGCCGGCGCCTCTGGCCCTCAGGACCATCGACCGGTACTTCGGGCTGATCTTGGGTGCGACCTGGTCGATGATCCGAGGGCTGAGCCGGATGTAATCGTTGACTTCCATGGGTCTCCCGTGGGTGCGGTGGTTAGGCCGGCGGGTTGGTTCTGACGCCCTCGCCGCTGATGGGGTGGCCGCCGGAGATGCTGCCGTCCTTGTCCAGGATAACGACGCAGGTGATGCCGTCGCGGGTGCCGGTGACTACCCAGCCGTCGCCGCCGGGACGCGCCTCAGGGCGGCTGTCGGGGTTGGCGGCGATGCTCTTGAACCAGCCCTCGACCTGCTCCTTGGTGGTGCCGGGCGGGAAGAGCGTCTTGTTGGGCTCGGTGGACGAGGGCTTGTGGTCGCCATTACCCCTCCCGTCGCCGTCCCAGATCTTGTCCATCGCCCCGTCGCCCATCTGACCGAAGCGGCGCATGTCGAACCTGGCGTCGGCGAACTCGGGGTCGTCCCAGGGGTTGGTCCTCTTGGGCGCCTCGGGCTCGGATGTGTCGGCGTCCTTCGGGCGGCCCTCCCGGACGCGATCGAGGCCGTGCTGCTGGGCTGCTCCCACGCGCTTGGGCATCATTGCCGGGTTGAACTTTTTAGGCTTGGGGCCATCGTCGCCACCGCCGTGCGGTGGGGTGGGGCCTGAGGGGTGCTTGTGGAGGCCCGCCACAGCGAACAGGACCACCAGGACGGCGGTGGTCCGCAGAGCCGCCATGAGTTGTCGCATCGTGGGCCGCCTAGACGTCGAGGAGTGCGCGAAGGGCGGAGAGGCTGCTGATCAGGCCCATCAGCCAGCCGAAGATGCGGCCGGTCCAGCGGACAACGGCCATCGCGAGCTGGGTGGCAACCAGCGGTGTGGCGAAGCCGAGAGAGAAGACCACCTCGGCCAGCCACACCACGACCTTGGCGATGCAGTCGGCGATGAAGGCGCGCACCACCTCCCGCACCGTCTGCACCAGGACCCCCGCGCCACGGGTCGCGGCACCCATGCCGGCGGCCGTGCCAGCGAAGATCCCGGCGACGTCGATGTTGATGGTCAGGATGTCGCGGTAGGCGTCGGCGGCCGCGCCCTGCCATCCGTCGAGGTCGCCGACCAGCCGCGCCTTGAGGTCCTCGGCGATGGAGAACAACTCATTGGCCATGTTGTCCCAGGTCAAGGCGTGCGTCTCGATGGTCTGGGGATCGCCGGCCAGCCAGTCGAGTGCCTGCTTCAGTGGCTCGACCTGCTCGATGGCCCACTCGATGCCCATCGACAGGAGCGTGCTGAACGGGTCGATGACGATGGACGCCCCGTCGAGAGCGGCGCCCAAGCCCGCGACTGAGCCGTCGATCCAGCTGCCGGAGTCGATGGCGTCCTTGATGCCCATGTAGTCGTCGGCCAGCGGCAGGCCGGTCCAGCCGTCGCGGTGCGCGGCGCTTGTCGAAGCGATGTCGGAGGTCGTGGCGACCAGTGGGTTGCTCATGAGAGGGCGCCGGGCCGGCTCAGGTCGCGGAGTGGAAGGAGTTGAAGCCGTCGGTGTTCGACTCCTCGGCCCGCTGGTAGGCGTCGGCGTTTTTCTTGATTCCCGCGGCGAGCAGCGCGATGTTCTCGGCGAGCATCCCCACACCCTTGTCCTGGTCCCGGTGGCGTCCCTCCAGGATGGGCGGTAAGAACTGGCAGAGCTGCCCGTACGCCTCGTCGGCCTGGAAAATGGTGCCGCTCGCGGCCATGACGGCGGCGAAGCGGTCGTGAATGGCCGACATGGCCGTGGCGTGCGCGCGCAGCGCCTCGACGTCGACCTCGAACCCCCCGTGCATCAGTAACGCCCCTCTTCGTCCTCGGTGTCGGCGGTCCGGAATCCGGCCAGCAGGGCCCGGCCGGTCGCCGAGTCGGCGCCGACCGTCTCCCGCACGACCTCGGCGGCGGCCTCGGCGAGCTTGACCCGCGCATTGCGATAGGCGCCCATGATCGCCTGCTGCGTCTGCTCCAGGCTCACGCGCTGCGCCCGCGCGGAGAGCCGGACGTCGGCCATCGCCCCCGTGGAGTCGACGGTGACCTCGACGATCCCGTGGGCGTCGCTGGCCGTGACCCGCAGCGCGAGCAAGCCGGCACTGGCGGCCTGCGTGTCGGCGGCCCGGCGCACGGCATTGGCCTGCCATGCCTCCAGGCGTTCCCGCGCATCCTCGGCGTCCAACAGCGGATTGACCATCGCGCCTCCGTTTTCGTTGACGAGCAGGGAATTCAGAGGCGTCAGTGTAGCTGCGGCCCGCCACACCAGGATTGCCGAGCGAATGCGGCGTGATCTGGTCACTCTGGATCTCGGCGACGTCGGTGCTGATGATCGCCTTCTTCGGGCCTGCTCGACCTGGCGGCGGTGTTCGGCCCAGGGAGCACCCACCACCTGGGCGGCCAGGTGTGATGAGCCCGGTCAGCGCCTCCCGGAGGTCTGAGCACACTACACGCCATCTTCGTGGCGGTGGCCTGTGCGTTCACTGTGGCCGGTCCAGTCGTTGCGCGAGCCGTCGGGGTGTGGTGTCGTCCGCGTTCAGTTCTGGCCAGGACTCGCGGTGGGCAGGCCGGCCGCCTTGGCAGCGTCGAGCAGACGCCGGTCGTAAGCGACGAAGGCAACTAATTCCGCTCCGGACTCGTTGGTAAGAGCCTGCGCGGTCGCCAGATGAATGGCGTCGAGACTGCGCAGTGTCGGCTCCGGGGCGTTGAACGCTTGACCGACCACCAGCGGGCCGTCCTCACGGACATGTTCGGCTGTCCCGTCCTGACTGGCGAGGACCTCCGATAGGTCACGGACGGACGGCCTTCTCGCCATGGACGACTGCGTACTCCGCGGCGAGCCAGGGCCCGAGGTCGTCGATGAGTTCGCGGAGCACACTCGGAACCGGCGAGGGCGTGCGGCCGATAACGGCAGCTCTACGCATCTGCTCCGCGCGTTCCGGATAGTGGAGCCCGAACGCCTCAGCGGACTGGGTGAGGTCGCTCGTCCAGCCTTCCCACCGCGGCATGATCAGCGTGAACCCCGTCCTGACGATGCGTCGCGCGACGACCCGGCTGAGGGTCTTCCGTTGCTGGTCGGTGTTCGCTTCGACGGCCTGACGGCGCCACCCGGGAAGCGCAAGGGACAGGTCGCCGTTCGTCTCGCGGGCGAGCAGGGGAGTGGGCCGGTAGCGGGGGAGTTGGTCGGCGAGGTCGTCGCCCAGCAGGGGGGTGCACAGGCAGGCGACGAAGAAGCCAAGGTCGTGCCGCTCAAGCTCGCTGAGCAGCGTACGTGCACTGAACAGCAGGATGCCCACGCCGTCGATCTGCGGAAAGGACCGGTCGAGGTCTTGCTCGATCCTGGTGGCAGCCGCCCGGTCGGCCTCGGTTGGTTCGGTGCGCAGGGCGAGAAGCAGGTCGAGGTCGGAGACGCCGAGGATGGCGGTGCCGCGCGGGATGCTGCCGTAGATGTAGGCGCTGTGCAGCCGACCACCGTCGAACGATTCGGCTATCCGAGCGCGTGCCGCGTCGACTACACCGGCGAAGGCGGCCGGCACCCGGCTCAGTGCACCCTCGCGCGCAATCCAGCCCTCGACGTCCAGTCCTCTTCCGGCCATGGGGACACTCTGCCGGAGCCACCGGTCCTGCCGCTCGGCCCAGGCGCCCCAGCTCGTTGCCGCTGGGGTCGGTGAAGTGGAACCGCCGGCCACCGGGAACTCGTACGGCCCGTTCACCACCTGGCCGCCGGTCTGGTCACGAGCGGGGCTCTCGACGCAGTCGGAGCGATAGCCGACGGCGCCAAGGACACATGGAACTTCCTTTTCTCACGGAAGTCGACGAATGCAGGCAGATCAGGATCCGGTCCGTGGGCACGGTGGCGCTCCGGCGCTGCCGGTGCCCACGGGCTGGGCCGGGCGACAGATGTCCGTACTCTTCACTGCTTCGATGGTCGGACTGGCCGTGGTCGCCCTGGGCATGGCGGCCGGCGTGGTGTCCGCGGCCCGGTCCGATGACGGCAGCTCGGTCGTGCTGCTGGCGTTCGGCGCCGCCTTCCTGGCCCTCGTGATCGGGTTCTCGGTCCAGTCCCGCCGCCCGCGCTCCGGCCGTGGGCGCCGACCTACGCTGGTCGACGTCTCGCAGGGCGGGCGCGGGGTGCGGTACGGCTACCGTATGTCTTGCTCGGTGGGCTGCTGGTGCTGGTTGCGCTGGTTACCGGGGCGGTGGCGGTGACTGCGATGTTCGCCGGGGTCGTCGGCCTGCTGCTCGGGGCGGGCTTCGCGATCCTCGCGGTGCTGGTGGGCTGGTTCCTGGTGACCATGCTCCGGCTGGCGCCGGGAGAGCTGGTGCTGTCGCCGGCCGGCATCCAGCACCGCGCCCTGGTCCACACCCAGTTCGCGCCGTGGCGGGACGTCTACCAGGTCTCCGCCGAGAGGGTGAACACCCCGCTGCTGGTGGTCAAGGCGAACATGTCCGACGACACCCGGATGCGGCGCTACACGGGCCGCTTCGGCACGCTGGAGTCCCGGCTGCTGCCGTTCGTGGCGGTCCGACCGTACTGGCTGGTCGGCGATCCGGTGGCGGTCTACCACGCGTTGGCCTTCTACCACTCCCGCCCCGACCTTCAGCCGGAGCTGGGCACGGAGGCCGCCCTCGAGCGGATCGCGGCGGGACGGGCGGTCGCCTCCCGATGAGGCGCGACCGCTTGGCTAACGCACAGGGGGCACAGGACCCATGAAAACGTCGTCAACCAGCGAACAAACCATAAGCGCCCGAGACGCCGGGTGAGCAGGTACCGGACGGTGTCGCCCTGGTAGCTGGACCGCTGCTCTCAGTTCCGATTCGACGTCTGACCCTGCGGTCCCCGGTCGGATGGTCCCGCTCTGTTGAGCCTGATGCCTGTGAGTCATATTGATGACTCACAGGCATCGCGCTTGCCGCAGCGGCTGCTCGCGGACGGCATCCGGCGTTGGTGCCGCCGTGGAGTCAGTGCCTTCCTCGGGACGCGGCTGGTGCCGTACCCGTCGAAGGCCTCGTTGTTCAGCCGCCCAGGCAGGGTGAGGTTCGCTGGATCGAGTTGCAGATCGGGTACGAGGTCGTCGCGCCGGGTCGCTCCGCACGACGCGGCGTCGAGCTTGTCTACGAATACGAAGGTGCCCGACACAGGGTGGTCATTCCGAGCTACCTGGCAGTTTGTGCGCCTTCTACCGTCACGTGTCAGCCGGAGTACGACGACCTCGGTACACCCGAGCAGTGATGGCAGGCCGGTGACCACCTTCTGGGCTTGGGCGTAGGCGGGTCGCGGCGCGGTGATGCGCAGCAGGGCGGTGTTTCACCCCGCTACCGGGCGTCGAGTGGTACTGAGATGGCGTCCCGGATCATGGCTACGGCCCGCTCGACCTCCCGCCCTGTGGCGGAGGAATCGTCCTGTTCGGACTCGTGCACGAATGCGGTGACGCCACGGCGGCTGCCGCAGTAGTCCACGACCCCGTGTTCGATCTGCGTCCGCAGCGCCTGCCCGTACCCGTGGCGCTCGTAGAGCCCCGCGTCGTCACCGGCGATGGGGAGCAGGTGGGTGGTGAGCCGTTGCAGCCTCGGTTGGATGCCGGCGGAGGGGGCGTAGTCGAAGGCCCAGCCGTTGATGAAGACACGGTCGATCCAACCCTTGAGCAGGGCCGGCATCGACCACCAGTAGACCGGGAAGACCAGCACGAGGTCGGTGGCGCGGTCGAGGCGCTGCTGCTCGCGGCGCACGTCGGGCGGGGGCTCGCCACGCTGCTGGTATGCCCGACGGTCGGCCACACCGAACCTCGGGTCGAAGTCCTCCTCCGCCAGGTCGGCGATCTCGACCGAATCCGGGCGAAGCGCTGCAGCGAGCTGCCCAACCGTGTGGTGGGTGAGGGACCCGGGCTCCGGGTGCACGGCTACCAGCAGGGTGTGCACGGGTGCGTCCGCTACCGCTCGGCCCAGACGCCCAGCTCGTTGCCGCTGGGGTCGGTGAAGTGGAACCGGCGGCCACCGGGGAACTCGTACGGCCCGTTCACCACCTGCCCGCCGGCCTCCTTCACGGCTTGGACGGAGCGGTCGAGGTCGGCCGAATAGAGCAGCACCAGCGGCCCGCCCGCCTGGACGGCCTGATCCTCGCGGAGACCGCCGACCTCGGCCGCGGAGTCGCCGTGCGGGCTGCGGATGCCGGCGTATGCCGGCCCGTAGTCGTTGAACTCCCAGCCGAACGCGTCGGCGTAGAAGCGCTTGGCCTCGGCGAGGTTGGTCACCGTGAACTCGACGTAGTCGATGGCGTGGTGCCGGTGCGGCGATTGCTCAGACATGCACGGCATTGTGCTCCCCGGGTACGACGCGACCGCAACATGCAACTAAAGGTTGCGCGAGAGCGCAGGGTTGTCGTAGGTTGAATGCAACCAAAGGTTGCGAAAGGTTGAGGCTCATGGAGCAGGGAACCATCGAACGCGACATCCACGTCGACGCGTCACCCGAGGTGGTCTTCGAGGTGGTCAGTCAGCCCGAGCACATGCGGGAGTGGTGGCCCGACGACGCGCGGTTCGAGTCGGTCGCGGGCGCGCCCGGTGAGCTGGTGTGGCGCGACGCTGACACCGGTGAGACGAAGACCGTCGCGCTCGCGGTCGTCGAGGTCGACCCGCCGAAGCGGTTCTCGTTCCGGTGGTGCTTCACGGAGCCGGACGGGAGCGGGCAGGCGCTGTTCGTCACCTTTGACCTGGTGCCCAGCGGCGGCGGGACGCTGATCCGGATGACCGAGACCGGGTTCCGCGAGCTGGGTTGGGAGGTCGCTGTCCTGGAAGAGCAGTACCGCGACCATGAGAACGGTTGGGACCACTACATGCCCAGGCTGGGCGCGTACGTTGCCCGGCTGGTCGCGACCCCGTGAGCACTGTGGTCGACGACGAGTTGTGGTCGGCGATCGGCGACCCGATTCGGCGTACGATGATCGATCTTCTTCTCGCTGACGGGCCGGGCACTGCCACTTCGTTGAGCCGGCGGCTACCCGTCACCCGCCAGGCCGTCTCGAAGCACCTGGCCGTCCTGGACCGGGTCGGGCTGATCCACGCCGAGTCGGCCGGTCGCGAGCGTCACTACCAGGTGGACGAGGCGCAACTCGCGCGCGCGGTCGCCCAGTTGTCGGCGGTCGGCTCCACCTGGGACGCCCGACTGCGCCGGATCAAGCGGATCGCCGAGGCGATCGAACGCACCCGCACCAACGACGAAGGAGAATGAGAATGGTCGACATCCTGCACCGGATCGGCGTCGTCGCACCGCTCGACGACGTCTACCGAGCGGTGGCAACGCCGGAGGGCCTCGCCGCCTGGTGGACCACCGACACGGTGGGCAAGAGCGAAGTCGGTGGAAAGCTGGCCTTCCGGTTCGGCGATGCCGGCGGCTTCGACATGGAGGTCCTGGAGCTGAACCCCGCCGGGCGGGTGCGGTGGCGCGTCGTCGACGGCCCCGAGGAGTGGGTCGGCACCGAGGTCGACTGGCGTCTCGACCAGCGCGGCGAGTACACGATCGTCCAGTTCGCGCACCAGGGCTGGCGCGAGCCGGTCGAGTTCATGCACCACTGCAGCACCAAGTGGGCGCTGTTCCTGATGAGCCTCAAGGAGCAGGTCGAGACCGGCCACGGCCGACCGGCCCCGGACGACGTCCGGATCAGTGACTGGCACTGACCTCGGTGACGGCTGCATCGCCGGGCAATCGCGAGCTCCGCCTGGAGATCGCGATTGCCCCGGCGGTCAGGCCGAGGGCCACGATCGCCATGGCGCACAGCAGCAGCGTCGGGCGTGCACCGATGGCACCCACCAGTGGCCCGCCGAGCATGGTGCCCAGCGGCACCGCCAGCACGAGGATGGCGCCGTTCGCGGCGAGCACCGCCGGTAGCTGCGCGATGGAGGTGCTGCGCTGGAACAGCGCCATCGACGTGGCCATGTACGGTGCCCAGATCAGGCCCGCGAGGGCGAAGGCGGGCAGCGACAGGCTGACAGGTGCTCCCAGGCCGAGCGGCAGCATGGCGACGCCGAACCCGACGACGATGCTGATGGTGGTGGCACGCAGCGGCCAGCGACGTAGATGGCCGGCGACCACACCGCCGACCAGACCGCCGACGCCGAACGCGGTGTAGTAGGCGCCGAGCAGCGTCGCGGAGGCGTGCAGGTCATCGGTGATGTGAATCGGCATCGCCACGTACACCGGGCCGAAGAGGAAGAAGAACCCGAGGCTCAGCACCAGCAGGCCCAGCAGCGCGGGGTTGCGGCGGATGACGGCGAAGCCTTCGGTCCGCGAGACGCTGCGCTCACGCCGGTGGTCGCGCTTGCGTACAGGGAGGGCGAGACGGTACGTGAGGGCCAGCGCGGCGAAGGTGGCGGCGTCGATGGCGATGACCCATACCGGCCCAACCCAGGCGATCAGGAGGCCCGCCAGTGGTGGACCGACGATGGTGGCGAACCCTCCGATGGTGCTGAGCACGGCATTGGCCGGCAGATGGTGTCGCTGCGGCAGCAGTTCGGCGATCAGTGTGAAACGGCCGGCGGAACCCCACGAGTGCAGCAGTGCGGACGCGGCCAGCAGGAAGACGTACAGCCCGATGGTCAATGCGCCGAGGAGGTAGGCAAGGGGGATCGCCGCGAGCGCCGTGGCCCGCAGGATGGCGTCCCACCCGGCGAGTTGGGCGCCGCTGCGCCCACGCAGCAGCCGACCGAAGACGACAGTCCCGGCCGCGCTGGGCAGTGTGTACGCCGCCATGGCCAGCGCGATCCAGGTCTCCCGCTGACCGTCCGGGGCGAGTTGAATGGCGAGCCAGATAACCGCGACCACCGCCAGTCCGTCGCCCATCGCGGAGACGGCCAGCCCGGGCAGAACGCGCCGGAGTTGAGGATGACTGACCACCGGCCAGTAGGGCGAGGAGCGTGGGAAACGTGCGGCATCCGTTGGCATGCTGCCAGCTCACCCGGCGCGGACCCGACGATTCAAGAAAGGCTGCTGGCAGCAGAATCAGCGCTGAGCGGACACAGATGATCGACTCGGGTTCCTTGAGGTCGGGGTGTCGTCGGGGCGATGACACCCCGACTTTCCGGAACCCGAGCCGATCAAACCGCTACTCCGCCCGGTAGACGGAGATGTGCGACGGGCTGTCGGCGTGGAACGGTCGCCGCTGCCAGTCGGCGTACCGTTCGGCGAGCCGGAGCCCCGCCTGCTGCGCCATCTCGTCGATCTGGTGTGGCCAGGCGTACCGCATGGCGAACGGCTTCAGGTGTACACCGTCCGCGTCGAAGGTGATGGTCTGCCGGATGAACCGCTGCGCCGGCCGGTCGTACTTGTGCAGCCGGATCGTCGCGGAGTCTTCGGTGACGGACCGCACCTGCACCTGCTCGTCCGAGTCGAAGTCGCGCGGGTCGGGCACGAACGTCTCGATGACGAACGCCCCGCCGGGCGACAGCACGCGGGCGACGTTGCGGAAGCAGTCCGCCTGCCGCTCGGCGTCCACCAGGTTGAACAGCGTGTTGAAGACCAGGTACGCGAGCCGGAACTCACCCTTCACCGGCACGTCGGCCATGTCGGCGACGACGACCGGGATCTGGTCGCCGCCGGGCTTGGCCCGCAACTGCGCCACCATCTCCTCGGACGCCTCGACACCGTGCACTGTGAGACCGCGCTCGGCCAGCGGAAGTGCGACCCGGCCGGTGCCGATCGCGAGTTCGAGAACCGGCCCCCCGTCGGCCAGATCGGCCAGGAAGCCCACCGCTGGCGCCGGGTCGGGGTTGCCGGGGCCGTCGTAGTCGGCGGCCCAGAGCCGGCCGAAGAGGCCGGGATCGTCGAAGACCGACATCAGCGGCCTCCGGGGTTGGGGTCAGTGGCGCTCAGCGCCAGGGGAGCGGTAGTGCTCACGAAGTCTCGATTCCTCAGGTCGGATGACGGTGGGTTCGTGGGACCTCGTCGTGTCTGGCATGGTGGCTGCTCCCTTCGCACGGCTGTCGACCGAGGACACCAGAGACGCCGCGGGCCCGGCAAGGCAATTACGCCAGCCGGGCCCAGGACGGGACGTGCGGTCAGGAGATGTGGTGCAAGATCACGTTGTGCACGTGGTGGCTCTTCTGCGCGCCACGGAACTCCAC
Source organism: Micromonospora sp. MGP-C2 (assembly GCF_057766525.1). Taxonomy (NCBI): domain Bacteria; kingdom Bacillati; phylum Actinomycetota; class Actinomycetes; order Micromonosporales; family Micromonosporaceae; genus Micromonospora; species Micromonospora sp. MGP-C2. Next base: position 3,317,744 of record NZ_JBYMEN010000002.1, on the reverse strand, counting down.
CTCGTAGGTGTGCGTGCCCACGTGGATCGCGATCGCTCCGGTGGAGAAGAACGAGCCACCCCAGGACTTGTTGCTGACCACACTCACGCTGGTGATCTTCGAGTACGGGATGCTGGTGATCGCGAACCGCTTCCCGACGAAGGAACGGTCCTGGATGATCACCCGGCGGTCGGTCAGCCCGATGAACCCGGTGCCGGTGCCGACCGCGTCGTAGACGGCGATGATCTGCTCACCCTCGAGAAGGCCACTCTCGATCTGCTGGACCTGCTCTTTGCGGTCGTACGCGATGTTCGCCATGAGATCCAGGCTAGAAAACCGGTGCCAACGTGCCGGCGTTCGCGTCGGTCGCGGCGCGGACGAACTCGCGTACCCGGGTGGTGGTGTTGCTGGGCAGCCAGACCGGCCCTCGCTCGATCGGTGGCGCGTCGTGGATGGGCACGTACGCCACGTCGGGGCGGGGGTAGTAGCGCCGCGTGTGCGCGCCCACCGGCAGGACGCCCCGGCCCAGTGCGACCAGGGACAGCATCTCGGAGAAGGTGTTCCCGGCGGGTCCCTTCGGCACCGGCCGGCCGGCCGGGGTGCGCTCCGGGGTGCGGTCCCGTTTGAACTCCACCGAGGTCACTTCCGGGTACTGCACCACCGGGTGGTCGGCGAGGACCTCCAGCGACACCGAGCGTTCCCGGGTGAGCGGGTGACCCGCCGCGACCGCCAGCGCCCGGTCCTCGGAGAGCAGCGCCGGGCCGGTGGCCATCCCGTCGAAGGGAAACGAGGCGATGAGTACGTCGGTGGAGCCGTCCAGGAGGCCCGACCGCGTGTTAGCCAGCTGCGCCTCCCGCACCTCGACCTGGCAGTCGGGATGCCGCTCGGTGAACAGGGCCACGGCCCGCAGCAGCACCGGTGCGGTCCACTCGCCGAGGAACGCCACCCGTAGGGTCCCGGTCACGCCCCGGCCGGCGTCGACGGCCCGGCGGACGGCCTCGTCCATCCCGGCAACCAGTGGGGCCAGATCGTCGGCGAGTTGCCGGCCGATCGGGGTGAGCCGGACGACCCGGCTGGTGCGGGCGAACAGCGGTGCGCCGATCCGACGCTCCAGCTTCTTGATCACGTGGCTGACCCGGCCGGTGCTGACGGTCAGTCGCTCGGCGGTGCGGCCGAAGTGCAGCTCCTCGGCGAGGGTCAGGAACGTCTCGATCTCGTACCGTTCCAGCACGTCCGCCCCCATCGTTGACCTGTGGGCAACGATCGTAGCGATATCGGCTCTTGGTCGGGGTCTCACGTCCGGGGATCGTGAACGCGGCAGGGAAACACCGAGCGAAAGGCTGCGACATGAGCATCCACGAACAGCGGGCGGACGTCAGCGCGGTACGGGTAACCGGCTTCGACCACCTGGTGCTGACCGTCGCCGACGTGGAACGGGCACTGGACTTCTACTGCGGCCGACTCGGCCTGGAGCCGGTGCGGGTCGACGAGTGGCGCGCGGGCACCGTCCCGTTCCCGTCCGTGCGGATCAGTCGCGACAGCATCATCGACCTGGTCCGTGGCGAGCGGCAGGGCACGAACGTCGACCACTTCTGCCTGGTGGTGGCACCGCTGGACTGGGCCCGGGTGGTCGACTCCGGAGCCTTCACGGTGCTGACCGGGCCGGTCGGGCGGTTCGGCGCCCGCGGGTCGGCGACCTCCATCTACGTGCAGGACCCGGACGGAAACTCGGTGGAGCTGCGCTGGTACCCGCAGGACGCCGTAGCCGACCGGTGAGCCCCAGCTTCCTGACGGACATGCGGAAGCCCCGCGCCTGCCTGTCATAGACGGGCGGGCGCGGGGCTTCGGCGACAGGTCAGTGGTCGCTGCGCGGGTCGTGGTCCGTGCTGCGGCTGCCGGCCTTGGCCAGACCCCGGCTCACCAGGTAGCCGATGGTGAGCAGGGTGATGTACCACCAGGCCTTGTCGGCGGCGAAGTAGTCGCCGCCGTCATTCGCGGCGCCGTCGCCGACGGCGTTCGAGGCGATCAGCACACCGATGACGGCGAGCACGTAGATCGCCAGCTCGCTGGTCTTCCAGGACGGCTTCGTCTCGTCGCCGCGGCGGTTCACGCGGCGGACGTCGTGCTGGCCGGCGTGCTCGACGTGGTCGTTGGCGCGGTTCTGCGTGGGGGTGGTCATGTCAGCTCCTCAAAAGCACTGTTTGAGTAGTTCGTTCCGTCCCGAGAGCTTTGTCAACTCCCGCGTGGAACTGGTACCCCAGTGCCTTTCAGGAAAACCTCAGACTTACCAATCAGTAGAAGCTCAGGCCTCGGTGACCGCCCGGTAGGCGTCCTCGATGCGGGCGGCCAACAGGACCTCGCCCTCGGTCAGCGGTTCACCGTTGCCGTGCCCGACCCGGATCTGGGTGCTGTCGGACTGCCGGCTGATCTCCGGGCGAAGGTGCAGTGCATCCGCGACCACCTTGACCCGTTCAGTTAGTGCCGCGTGTTGGGTATCGTCGATCGCGAGCGTCCGTCGGATCTGCTCCCCCTCGCGTGTCCAACCAGACAGCAAGGTCAACGCGTCGGCAAGGTAGTCGTGCTTGGCCCTGCTGTTGAACAGCACGCGCATCACCGCACCCCCCAAGCGCCGTTGCCGGCTCGTGGCCAAATCGTCGCCATCCCGTGTCTTGTCGGTGTCCTCTAGTCTCTCGCCGCGCGGAAGGGGTGTCCACGCCCACACTTCCGTGTTCTAGTGGCCTAGCGGACGGTTACGGTACCCAAACCGCCGATTGATCTGGCACCCTGGACGCCCGTGCGGACCGAACGGGCGAATGGTGGCGGGCAGGTCGAACGACGGGACCTGAAGGTGATCGTCGGCGCGGCGATAATCCGGGACGGGCGGGTGCTCGCCTGCGCGCGTTCCGCCCCACCCGAAGTGGCAGGAATGTGGGAGTTTCCGGGCGGAAAGGTCGAGCCGGGCGAGGCGGAGATCGACGCGCTGATCCGGGAGTGCGTCGAGGAACTGGCCGTACGCGTCGAGATCGGCGACAGGGTCGGCCGTGACGTACGGATGGCGCACGGCCGTTCGGTGCTCAAGGTGTACGCGGCCCGCCTGCTCGACGGCGACGAACCCCAGGCGTTGGAGCACGAGGCGCTGCGCTGGCTCACGGCCGACGAGCTGGACTCGGTCACCTGGCTCCCCGCCGACGCCCCCATCGTCGCCGCCCTCCGCCCCCTGCTGCGGCCCCCCAGCTCCCGTTAATCATGAAGTTATTGCCTCGACACGCCGGTTGAGCTGGCAATAACTTCATGATCGACCGGGACCGGGACCGGGTCGGGGTGGGTGGGGGTATGCGGACGGGGGCCGCGGCTACAGCCGCGGCCCCCGTCGTCGTTGAGGTTTCTAGTGCTTGTTGTCCTGGTCCGGGTGCGCGAAGTTCAGGTGCTCCGGAGGCAGCGGGAAGGTCACGTCGTCACCGAACGGCGACGGCGCGGCAGCCCGGTCGAAGGTGAGCTCGGTCAGCGGAAGCTTGCCCCGGTCGTCCACCGCCGGAGCGGTCGGGTGGGGCACCTCCCGGTGCCAGTTGACGCCGCTCTGCGCCTGCGCCTCAGCCTGCGAGTCGTGGGAGCCACCCGCATGCGAGTGCAGCCCACCACGGGCTGAGCCCGGCGTCGGCGAGCCCTGACGGGCGGTGGACACGCTGGTCTGGGGCGTCTCGCCCCGACGGAAGATCTTGCTACCAAGCCACACAAGGGGATCGTACCTGCGGTCGACGACCCGTTCCTTCATGGGGATGATCCCGTTGTCAGTGATCTTGATGTGCTCGGGGCAGACCTCGGTGCAGCACTTGGTGATGTTGCAGAAACCGAGGCCCTGTTCGGCCTGTGCGTACTCCTTGCGGTCCGTCCGGGCGTCCAGCGGGTGCATGTCCAGCTCGGCCGCCCGAATGAAGTACCGCGGGCCGGAGAACGCCTGCTTGTTCTCCTCGTGGTCACGGATCACGTGACAGACCGTCTGGCACAGGAAGCACTCGATGCACTTGCGGAACTCCTGCGAGCGCTCGACGTCGACCTGCTGCATCCGGTAGTCACCCGGAGCGACATCCGCCGGTGGGGCGAACGCCGGCGTCTCCCGTGCCTTCTCGTAGTTGAACGAGACGTCGGTGACCAGGTCCCGGATGACCGGGAAGGTACGCAGCGGGGTGACCGTGACCGTCTCCTCGTCGCCGAAGGTCGACATCCGGGTCATGCAGCCCAGTCGCGGCTTGCCGTTGATCTCCATGGAGCAGGAGCCGCACTTGCCGGCCTTGCAGTTCCACCGGCAGGCCAGGTCGGGAGCGTCGGTGGCCTGCAAGCGGTGGATGACGTCGAGGACCACCTCGCCCTCGTTCACCTCCACCATGTAGTCCTGCAGGTCCCCGCCGGTCTCGTCGCCCCGCCAGATCCGGAACTGACGCTTCGCGCTCATCGGTTGTCCGCCTCTCCAGCGTCGGCGACGAGGGCGTCGAAGTCGGCCAGCTCCTCGTCGGTGAGGTACTTGGAAAGCTCCGCACGGTCGAAGAGGCCGATCAGCTCCGGCCGCATCTTCGGCAGCGGCTTACGCGTCAGCCGTACGCTGTCGCCGTCCAGCGAGCAGACCAGGTTGACCTGCCGCCATTTGGGCTCCATCGCCGGGTAGTCCTCCCGGGTGTGCCCGCCGCGCGACTCCTGCCGCTCCAGCGCCGCCTTCGCGGTGCACTCCGAGACCACCAGCATGTTGCGCAGGTCCAGGGCCAGGTGCCAGCCCGGGTTGTAGCGCCGGCCGCCGAACGCGCTCACCTTGGCGACCCGCTCGCGCAGCTCGGCCAGTCGCACCAGCGCGTCGGCCAGCTCGCCCTCGCGCCGGATGATTCCGACCAGGTCGCCCATGACCGCCTGGAGGTCCTGCTGAAGGGTGTACGGGTTCTCGCCGGTGTCGCGCTGGAGCGGGGCGAGTGCGGTCTCCACGGCGGCCTCGACCGCGTCCACGGCCACCTTCGGCCGGGCGGCGAGCCCGTCGGCGTAGCTGGCCGCGTGCCCGCCCGCCCGCTTGCCGAAGACCAGCAGGTCGGACAGGGAGTTGCCGCCCAGTCGGTTGGAGCCGTGCATGCCGCCGGAGACCTCACCGGCGGCGAACAGCCCGCGTACGTGGCCGAAGGCAGCACCCGAATCCGGGTCGACCTCGACGCCGCCCATCACGTAGTGGCAGGTCGGCCCGACCTCCATCGCCTCGGCGGTGATGTCGACGTCGGCCAGTTCCTTGAACTGGTGGTACATCGACGGCAGCCGCCGGCGGATCTCCTCGGCCGAACGCCGGCTCGCGATGTCCAGGAAGACGCCACCGGCAGGGGAGCCCCGACCGGCCTTGACCTCGCTGTTGATCGCGCGGGCCACCTCGTCACGGGGCAGCAGCTCCGGCGGACGCCGGTTGTTGTCCGGGTCGGTGTACCAGCGGTCCGCCTCCTCCTCGGTCTCCGCGTACTGCTTGCGGAAGACGTCGGGGACGTAGTCGAACATGAACCGCTTGCCGTCGGAGTTCTTCAGGACGCCACCGTCACCACGCACCGACTCGGTGACCAGGATGCCCTTCACCGAGGGCGGCCAGACCATGCCGGTCGGGTGGAACTGGAGGAACTCCATGTTGATCAGCGTCGCCCCGGCGCGCAGCGCCAACGCGTGCCCGTCCCCGGTGTACTCCCAGGAGTTCGAGGTGACCTTGTAGGAGCGTCCGACGCCGCCGGTGGCCAGCACGACGGCCGGCGCCTCGAAGAGGATGAACTCGCCCGACTCGCGGTAGTAGCCGAAGGCACCGGCCACCCGGTCACCGTCGAGCAGCAGCTCGGTGATGGTGGTCTCGGAGAACACCTTGATCCGGGCGTCGTACGAGCCGAACTCCCGTTGGTCCTCCTGCTGGAGCGACACGATCTTCTGCTGGAGGGTGCGGATCAGCTCCAGGCCGGTCCGGTCGCCCACGTGCGCCAGGCGCGGGTACTCGTGGCCACCGAAGTTGCGCTGCGAGATCTTGCCGTCCTTGGTGCGGTCGAAGAGCGCACCGTACGTCTCCAGCTCCCAGATCCGCTGCGGCGACTCCTTCGCGTGCAGCTCGGCCATCCGGAAGTTGTTCAGGAACTTGCCGCCGCGCATGGTGTCGCGGAAGTGCACCTGCCAGTTGTCCCGGCTGTTCACGTTGCCCATCGCGGCGGCCGCGCCGCCCTCGGCCATCACCGTGTGCGCCTTGCCGAAGAGCGACTTGGAGATGATCGCGGTCTTCTTGCCGGCCAGCCGGGCCTCGATCGCCGCGCGCAGACCGGCGCCGCCGGCCCCGATGACGACGACGTCGTAGTGGTGTCGTTCGATGCGAGTGGTTGTGGTCATGTCAGGGGCCCTTTAGTTGATGAACCGCAGGTCGGAGAACCAGCCGGCCGAGAGCGCCATGATGTAGAAGTCGGCCAGCGCCAGGGTGCCGAGGGTGATCCAGGCGAGCTGCATGTGGCGGACGTTCAGGGCCGAGACGAACGTCCAGGCCTTGTAGCGCACCGGGTGCTTGGAGAAGTGCTTGAGCCGGCCGCCGATGATGTGCCGGCAGGAGTGGCAGGAGATCGTGTACGCCCAGAGCATCACCACGTTGAGCAGCAGGATGATGTTGCCCAGCCCGAAGCCGAAGCCCTTGGGCGAGTGGAAGGCGAGGATCGCGTCCCAGGTGTTGATCAGCGAGATGATCGCGGCGGCGTAGAAGAAGTAGCGGTGCAGGTTCTGCCCGAGCAGCGGGAAGCGGGTCTCACCGCCGTACTCCTTGTGGCCGTCCGGGACGGCGCAGGCCGGCGGCGACAGCCAGAACGACCGGTAGTAGGCCTTGCGGTAGTAGTAGCAGGTCAGCCGGAACAGCAGCAGGAACGGCAGGGTCAGCGCCGCGTCCGGAATGATCCACCAGCCGGGCAGGAACCGGCCGAAGTGTGAGGCGCCCTCGATGCACCGCTCGGTGACGCAGGGCGAGTAGAACGGGGTCAGGTAGTGGTAATCCGCGACCCAGTAGAAGTCGTGCATGAAGACCCGGACCGTCGCGTACGCGACCCAGGCGCTCAGCCCGATCACGGTGATCAGCGGGGCGAACCACCAGCGGTCGGTACGCAACGTCTTCGCCGCGATCGCGGCGCGCGCCCGCGCTCCCCGCGGCCTCGTTGCCGTTGAAGTCATTCGAGTCGTCTCCTCGACGGGCCCGTACGGGCGGGCGGATCTTTCTCCGGTCGGCACGCGGACCGGCGAACCCGCACCCGCTGCCACGTCATGCGCACACCAACGACCACGCCGGATCGACCGACGCAGCTAAGTGACACACGTTACGCCGATCTCTGCGAGCCGTCCGCGCAAGGGAGTGTCCCGAGTGTCTGGCCTGCGGAAATACCCCGACACGGCGGTCGGCGGCGGGTCGGCGCGCACATCGCCTCGTTCAGCCCGAGGCGCCCCCGGTGAAGTGCCACGACGCCAGCCGCACCGAGGGCGCCGACCACCATGCACCGTCCACCCGGTCCGGTTGGCGCACCGCCCGCGCTCCCAGGCCGAGCACGGCCCCGGGCCCCAGCGCCCGCGGGTACGACTCGGTGAACCGCAGGTCGCGGACCGCCCGCACCACGGTGCCGTCCTCGATGAGCCAGACACCGTTGCGGGTCAACCCGGTGACGACGAGGCTCTTCGGGTCCAGCACCCGGGTGTACCAGAGGTCGCTGACCAGCAGCCCACGGCGTACGCCGGCGACGAGCGCGGCGGTGTCCGCGTCGACGACCGCCCCGGCCGCCGCGCCGGTGGTGCTCCGACCGGTCGCGCTGGCCGGGCCGGCCGTCGCGCCGGACAGCCGCAGGTTGCGGGCCATCGGGCCCCAGGTGGCGCCACCCGCGACCGCGTGCCCGGTGGACTGCGCACCCGCCTCGGCCGCCGTCCGCCGATCGTGGGCGACCGCCCGGGTGGTGCCCGCCTCGACCAGGGTCAGCGCCCCTCGCGCGGTGCCCTCCGCGTCGAACGGCAGGCCGGACGCGCCCAGCGGGTCGTCCACCAGGGTCACCGCCCGGTCGAACTGGGCCGCCCCCGGCTCGGCGAAGGACTGCCGCTCGGCGTACCGCTTGCCGTTGAAGCCATACCAGGACAGGTTCTGCAACAGATCCGCCACGGCGGCCGGCTCGAACACCACCTCGTAACGCCCCGGCGGCAGCTCCACCGGGTCGGCCGCCGCCTGCGCCTTCGCCGCGGCGTGCGCGCCCAGCTCGGCACCGTCGAGGTCGGAGAGCCGGTCGCTGGCGAACCTGGCCACCCCGTCCGCGCCGTCGCTGCGCGCGATGCCGTCCATCGCCGCCTCCACCGATCGGCCGGACGCCGTGTGCCCGGCCGAGTTGGCGAACGCCGACGAGCGGTGCGCGGTGCGGCAGTAGCCGGCGGTGCTGAGGCCACCGGCGGCGGCCACGAACGCGCCAACCCGGTCGGCCCGCTGGTCCGGCTCGGCGTACGCGGTCGCCTCGTCGACGGGCGGCGCGGCCGGCACGGGCGTCGGTGCGACCAGCCCCGGCCAGCCCGGGTCCGGCGGGCAGAGGCGCGCCGCCGCCAGGGTGCGCTCCACGAGCGCGTGCAGCCCGTCGGCGGTGACCACGCTTCCGCTGCCGGCGGCGGTCCGACCGTCGATGTGCAGCCGCAGCCGGACCCCGACGGTCGACTCCGCGACGTTCTGGTGGATGGCCGAATTGGCGAACCGGGTCAGCGCCAGGTCCGCCCGGGTCACCACCGCATCGGCCTGCGCGGCCGGACCGCCGAGACGCCGAACCAGCTCGACCACCTGCCCGGCCAGCTCCAACTCGGTCATGCTGAAACCCCCACCCGGACGTTGCGGAACCGGGCCGGCGCGGCCGGGTGACCGGTGTGGCCGATCTGGCCGGGCTGGCCCTTGCCGCAGTTGGGCGTGCCCCAGGAGACCGTCTCGCTGGAGAGCATGTCCATCGAGCGCCAGAAGAGCGGGCCGATCCCGGTGTACGTGGGATTGCGCAGCATCCGCCCCCGCCGCCCCTTCTTGATCTCCCAGCCGACCTCGCAACCGAACTGGAAGTTGAGCCGCTTGTCGTCGATCGACCAGGACCGGTTGAGGTCCATCAGCACGCCGTCGTCGGTGGCCGCGATGATCTCCTCCAGGGTGTGCGGGCCCGGTTCCAGACCGACGTTGGTCATCCGCACCATCGGCAGTCGGGCCCACCCGTCGGCCCGTACGCTGCCGCCGTAGTCGAGGCTGGCCATGGCGGCGGAGTCCCGGCCGGCGAGCACCCCCACCCAGCGACCGTCGCGCACCGCGTCCCGCTTGACCGCCGGGGAGCCCTCGTCGTCGAAGCCGAAGCTGCCCAACGCGCCGGGGATCGTGGGATCGATGGTGATGTTCATCAGCTCGGAGCCGTAGCGCAGCGAGCCGAGCTGCGCCAGGTCCAGCCAGGACGTGCCGGCAAACGCCGCCTCCCAGCCGAGGATCCGGTCCAACTCGATGGCGTGCCCCACCGACTCGTGGATCTGAAGGGCCAACTGCTCACCGCCGAGGATCAGATCGGTCTCGCCCGCGGGGCAGAGCGGCGCGGTCAGCAGCGCCCGGGACTCCTCGGCGATCTGCGCGGCGTGCGCGGCCAGATCGAGCGACTCGACCAGCTCCCATCCCGTGGTGCCGTACTGCCCCCGGTAGCTCGGCCAGGACCGGCGCTGCGTCTCGCCGTCACCGATGGAGGTGGCGGAGATGCCGCCGCCGCACTCGCGGATCCGCTGGTCGATCCGGTGGCCCTCACTGGAGACGAACCACTTCGCGGTGTCCCAGACCTGGTAGAGGCCCTCGGCCAGGTCGGCGCCGTGCTCGGCCATCGTGCGGGTCGCGCCGACCAGCAGGTCACCCTTGTCCGACAGGGGCACCCCGAGCGGGTCGATCTGGCAGCCGGAGGACCAGCTCGCGGTGACCGCCTCGGCCGGAACCAGGTCGACCGGTGGGCCCGGCACCCGCGCGCTCGCCATGGCCGTCCGCGTCGCGCGCCGGCCGGCGTCGCGGGCGGCGGCGTCGGATAGATCGGGTACGGCGTAGAAGCCCCAACTCGCACCGACAAGTGCCCGGACACCGATGCCGATGCTCTCGTCCTGGGTCAGCTCCTCCACGTCGCCGTTGCGCGCGGTCATCGACTCGTAGCGGCGGTGCATCACCCGCGCGTCGGCGTACCGGGCGCCCGCATCGAGGGCGGCCTGGACGGCGGCACTGGCCGCGTCGAATTCGGTCATGCGACCGACCCTAGGCCAGCCGACCGACACCCGTCAGGGGACGAGGTCCTCCGGCCGGATCGTGGCCTTCACCGGCTCGGTAAGCACCAGCAGATCGCCCGGTCTGGTTACGGACTGCTCGGTGTAGTGACCGCCCCGCCGCTGGTACAGATGCATGGTTCCACTGTCCTGCTCCACCAGGAGATACCACTCGATGCCGGCGGCCGCGTAGTAGTGCATCTTGAGGACTTTGTCGGTCGACGCGTTGCTCGGCGAGATGATCTCGCAAACCAGCCGCACGTCACCCGCCTCGATGTTGAGTTCGTCGAAGTCGATCGGACCGGTGATAACAAGATCGGGGATCGGGATCCGGCCGGGCCTGAGGCGGACGTTCACCGCTTCCAAGACGTGCAGCCCGGCTTCGCGCACCGGGACTCGTAGCACTGCGCGTAGCTCGCCGGAGATGTTCTGGTGTCGAGGGGTGGGGGCTGGGGTCACGTGGAGGCTCCCGTCGAAGAGTTCGACGCGTTGCTGCGTCTCGCCGAGGGCGAGGTACTCCTCTTCGGTCCACGGGCCTTCGTGGTTGAACACCGCCGCGGTCATCGTCACCTCCACCTCGTGCCGGCGGGAATCCTCCCGGTGCTGCCGACACCATGGTCGCACCCAAGGTGCGATTGCGGCATGAATGGGCGTGGATGGCGAGGTGAGGGGGGTGCGCGGCCGATGCCGACTCGTTACGCTCGGGCCCGCTGACACGTGCCGACTTTGTAGCTTATTTTCACCCTCGGGACTTTCATGTAAGTTCCCTTCGTCACTGAGGGAGGTGGCCGTGGACAGCTCGGAACCGTTGCCGTCCGGCGATCCGGACGACCGTCCCACCGTGCCGGCACAGCGCTCCGACGAGGATGCCTATCTGCGGGTGCGTGACCTGCGGGTCCGGTTCGACACCGAGGACGGCGTGGTGCGCGCGGTCGACGGCGTGTCGTTCGCCGTCGAGCGGGGCCGCACCCTCGGCATCGTGGGTGAGTCCGGTTCCGGCAAGAGCGTCACCTCGCTGGCCATCCTGGGCCTGCACGACCCCAAGCGGACCACCATCACCGGGGAGATCTCCGTCGGTGGCCGTCAGGTGGTCGGCCTCGGCGACGAGGAGGTACGCCGGCTGCGCGGCCGGGACATGGCGATGATCTTCCAGGATCCACTGTCGGCGCTGCACCCGTACTACACGGTGGGTCGGCAGATCGCCGAGGCGTACCGGGTGCACCACCCGAAGGCCAACCGGCGCGAGGCCCGCCAGCGGGCGGTCGACATGCTGGACCGGGTGGGCATCCCGCAGCCGGCGCGTCGCTTCGACCAGTACCCGCACGAGTTCTCCGGTGGCATGCGCCAGCGGGCGATGATCGCGATGTCCCTGGTCAACGACCCGGCGCTGCTGATCGCCGACGAGCCGACCACCGCACTGGACGTCACCGTGCAGGCGCAGATCCTGGACCTGCTCGCCGACCTCCAGGCCGAGTTCCACTCCGCGATCATCCTGATCACCCACGACCTTGGCGTGGTCGGCCAGGTCGCCGACGACGTGCTGGTCATGTACGGGGGGCGCGCCATCGAGCGGGGCACCGTCGAGCAGGTGCTCCGCTCGCCGCAACACCCGTACACCTGGGGGTTGCTCTCCAGCGTGCCGTCGCTGCACGGCGACGCGGACGCGGATCTGGTGCCGATCCCCGGCAACCCGCCCAGCCTGATCAACCTGCCGTCCGGCTGCGCGTTCCACCCCCGCTGCCGGTACGCGGACCGCGCCGGCAGCCGCTCCCGCAGCGAGGTGCCCGAGCTGCGCGCGGCCGGGGCGGACGGCCACCTGGTCGCCTGCCACCTCAGCGCGGAGGAGCGGGCCGCGTTCTACGCCGAGGACGTCGCATCCGTGGGGGTGGCCCGATGACCGACGAACCACTGCTGCGGGTGCGCGGGCTGACCAAGCACTTCCCGGTACGCCAGGGGCTGCGCGCCACCGGCCTGGTGCGGGCGGTGGACGGCCTCGACTTCGACGTGCGACCCGGCGAGACGCTCGGGTTGGTGGGGGAGTCGGGCTGCGGCAAGACGACCACCGGTCGGATGCTGGTGCGGCTGCTGGAGCCGACGAGCGGCAGCATCGAGTTCGACGGGCGGGACATCACGCACGCCGGCCGGCGGGAGCTGCGTCCGCTGCGTCAGGAACTCCAGATCATCTTCCAGGACCCGTACGCCTCGTTGAACCCCCGGCACACCGTGGGCCGGATCGTGGCGATGCCGTTGCAGGTCAACGGGATCAAGCCGCCGGGTGGCGTGAAGGCCCGGGTGCAGGAGTTGCTGGAGCTGGTCGGGTTGAACCCGGAGCACTACAACCGGTACCCGCACGAGTTCTCCGGCGGTCAACGTCAGCGCATCGGCATCGCCCGCGCGCTGGCCCTGCGGCCGAAGCTGATCGTCGCCGACGAGCCGGTCTCCGCGCTGGACGTCTCGATCCAGGCGCAGGTGGTCAACCTGTTGCGCAACCTGCAACGGGAGCTGGGCCTGGCGTTCGTGTTCATCGCGCACGACCTGGCGGTGATCCGGCACTTCAGCCAGCGGGTCGCGGTCATGTACCTGGGTCGGATCGTGGAGATCGGCGACCGGGCGGACATCTACGAACGCCCCCAGCACCCGTACACCCGGGCGCTGCTCTCGGCGATCCCGGACGTCACCCAGCTCGGCCCGGCGGGTCGGATCCGGTTGACCGGTGATGTGCCGACCCCGCTCGACCCGCCGTCGGGCTGCCGGTTCCGCACCCGCTGCTGGAAGGCGCAGGACGTCTGCGCCGCCGAGGAGCCGGCGCTGGTGCCGCGCGACGGTGGTCGGCAGGCCACCGCGTGTCACTTCCCCGAGGTGGCGGCTCCGATCTTCGAGGAGGTGCCGTCGTGAGCCTGTCCCCGGTGGAGGGTCTGGCGCTGGCCGAGATCGAGTCCGACCCGGACGCGACCACGCCCGCCGCGAAGGGCGTCGTCGGCCGCTCACCCGGTCAGCTGGCCTGGATGCGACTGCGTCGTGACCGGACAGCCGTGGTCAGCGGCGTACTCCTGGTCTTCTTCATGGTGTTGGGGTTGGCCGCCCCGCTGATCGAGATGGCCTACGGGATCGGGCCGCGGGAGCAGTTCCAGAACCTGCTGGACGGTTTCGGCATGCCACTGGGCTACGCCGGCGGTGTCACCGGGGACCACTGGTTCGGCCTGGAGCCGAACCTGGGTCGGGACATCTTCATCCGGTTGATCTACGGGTTGCGGACGTCGCTGTTCGTCGCGTTCGCGGCGGCGCTGATCACCGCGACGATCGGGGTCGTGCTGGGCGCGCTCGCCGGCTACCTCGGCGGCTGGCTCGACGCCGTGATCAACTGGATCACCGACCTGACCCTGGCCATGCCCTTCCTGATCATCGCGCTGGCGCTCACCCCCACCGTCACGCTGCGCTTCTACGGTGAGCGGGGGCAGGTGTCGTCCGCCTTCGGGGTGGGCGTGCTGATCGCCGTCTTCGCCATCTTCGGCTGGACCAGCACGGCCCGGCTGGTTCGCGGGCAGGTGATCGCGCTGCGCGAGCGGGAGTTCGTGGAGGCGGCCAGGGCCAGCGGGGCCGGGCTGGGGCACATGCTCTTCCGGCAGCTGCTGCCCAACATCTGGGCGCCGATCCTGGTGTCGTTCTCCCTGGCGGTGCCGCAGTTCATCACCAGCGAGGCCGCGCTGTCGTTCATCGGTGTCGGTCTCAGCGACGAGACCCCGAGCTTCGGCCGGATGATCTACGACAGTCTGGACTTCCTCCAGACCGACCCGGCCTACGTGTTCTTCCCGGGCATCATGATCTTCGCGCTGGTGTTCGCCTTCAACCTCTTCGGCGACGCGTTGCGTGACGCGCTCGACCCGAAGTCGTCCCGGTAGGGGTCAAAATCATGGCGCGATTTCTGCTCAAGCGACTCTTCTCCGCCACGCTGACCCTCTTCGCGGTGAGCGTGTTGACCTTCCTGATGTTCTTCGCCCTGCCGCGCGACCCGGTCAGCAGCATCTGCTCGAAGAACTGCAACCCGGAGCGGCTGGAGCGGGTCCGCGACGACCTGGGCCTGAACGACCCCCTGGTCAGCCAGTACGCCGGCTACATGAAGGGCATCGTCACCGGTCGCGACCTGGGCAGCGCCCAGGGTGGCCGGTGTGACGCGCCCTGCCTGGGCTGGTCGTACGTCACCAACGAGGCCGTCTCGGACACCATCGCCCGGGTGCTGCCGGTGACGCTGAGCATCGTGATCCCGGCGGCGATCCTGTGGTTGCTGCTCGGGGTCGGCCTCGGCATGGTCTCCGCGTTGCGGCGGGGCACCTGGCTGGACCGCCTGGCCATCGGCTTCTCGCTGACCGGGGCCTCGTTGCAGCTCTACTTCGTGGGCGCGGTGCTGCTGCTGGTCTTCGTCTACAACCTGCGGCTGCTGCCGGTGCCGAGCTACACGTCCCTCTTCGACAATCCGGCGAAGTGGGCCAGTGGGCTGGTGCTCGCCTGGGTGGCGCTGGCCTTCCTCTTCTCGGCGATCTACGCCCGGTTGTCCCGCGCGCAGATGTTGGAGACGCTGTCCGAGGACTTCGTCCGGACCGCGCGGGCCAAGGGCCTGGCCAAACCCAAGGTGTACGGGAGACACGCGCTGCGCGCGGCGATCACCCCGGTGGTGACCATCGCCGGGCTGGACGTGGGCGGGGCGCTGGGCGGCACGGTGATCACCGAGACGACGTTCGGCATCCAGGGGTTGGGGCGTACGGCGGTGGACGCGGTGCGCTCGGGTGACCTGCCCACGATCATGGCAACGGTGCTGATCGCGGCCGTCTTCGTGGTGCTGGCGAACGTGCTGGTGGACCTGCTCTACGCGGCCATCGACCCACGGGTGCGGTTGCGCTGAAGGCCGGGTGTCCGCCACGCCCACCGATGGCGAAATTTATCGACAACTGTTACACAACTCGTAGGTTTTCTTCCTTACGATCCTCGGGACGTCGGCGGTTCTCGCCCCGACGAAACCGCACGGCACATGGGTGAAGGGGGTACTTCATGAGACCACGCGTGGTGGCTGCCGCAGGCGGCGCGATCGCTCTGGTTGTGGCATTGGGTGCGTGCTCGGAGAACACGGGCGAGGGCACCACGGTGAACACTGACCGGAAGCAGAGCGGGGTCATCGCGACCGACCCCAAGGACTCGCAGGGGCCGGCGGCCGAGGTGAGCGGCGCTGCGAAGGGCGGCGTCTTCAGCGTCATCCGGGAGTCGCCGATCTCCCACCTGGACCCGCAGCGGACGTACTCGTTCGCCGGTCTGATGGCCAACCCCCTCTGGTCCCGTTACCTGACCACCTGGAAGGACGACGGCAAGGGCGGCCTGGTCCTGGTGGGCGACCTGGCCGAGCACGCCGGGCAAGAACGTCAACAACGACTGCAAGGTCTGGGAATTCACCGTCAAGGACGGGGTGAAGTTCGAGGACGGTCGGCCGATCACCTCCAAGGAGATCGCGTACGGCATCGCCCGCTCCTTCGACCCGGACCTCTCCGGCGGCCCGACCTACATCCAGGAGTGGCTGGCCGACACCCCGCAGTTCGACACCAAGTGGGACTTCAAGAAGAACAAGACGTCGCTGCCGCCCGGCCTGAGCACGCCGGACGCGAAGACGCTGCGCTTCGAGTTCGCCAAGCCCCGCTGTGACCTGCCGTTCGCGGTTTCGCTGCCGACCACCGCGCCGCTGCCCGCCGACAAGGACACCGGCGTCGACCTGGACAAGCAGCCGTTCTCGTCCGGGCCGTACAAGGTCGCCAAGAACCAGGTCGGCGTGCAGATCACCCTGGACCGCAACCCCAACTGGGACCCGAACACCGACCCGGTCCGCCACCAGTACCCGGACCAGTTCGTCTGGAGCTTCGGCCCGACCGCGGACGCCGCCAACAACCGGGTGATCGCCGACAACGGCGCCGACCAGAGCGCGCTCGCCTTCAACACCGTGCCCGCCTCGCTGGTCGCCAAGGTCGCCGGGGACGCGTCGCTCAAGTCGCGGACGCTCCTCTCGCCGACCCCGAGCGCCAACCAGCTCGTCATCAACAACCAGCGGGTCACCGACCTGAAGGTGCGTCAGGCGCTCAACTACGCCATCGATCGCGAAGGCATGATCAAGGCGCTCGGCGGTCAGACCGTCGCCGCGCCGCTGACCACGCTGATGCCGCCGGCCACCATCGGCTACAAGGCGTACGACGCGTACCCGGCCGGCGCCAACGGCAACGTGGAAAAGGTCAAGGAGCTGCTCGGCGGCAAGACGCCGGAGCTGGTTCTCGGTGTCGCCGACAACTCGACCGAGCAGCAGCAGGGTGCCCAGCTCAAGGCCAACCTGGAGCGGGCCGGCTTCAAGATCACCGTCCGGAACATCTCGGACGACGCGAAGCTCGACGAGATCAAGAAGAAGAACAACCCCTGGGACCTGTACATCGGCAACTGGGCGGCGGACTGGCCCAGCGGGGCGTCGATCCTGCCGGTGCTCTACGACGGCCGCACCATCAAGGCCGACGGCAACAGCAACCAGTCCTACTTCAACGACCCGGCGATCAACGCCGAGATGGACCGCATCCTGGCCATGCCCCCGGCCGACCAGGGACCGGAGTGGGCCAAGCTCGACGAGCGGATCATGAAGGAGCACGCGCCGGTGGTGCCGTTCTACGTCGACGTGGCCTACAACGTGCACGGGTCCAAGGCGAGCGGGATCTTCATCTCCAGCGTCTTCGGCTACCCGTCGTTCGTGAACGCGCACGTCAAGCCGTAACTCACGGCGCAGACAGGTAAGGGTCTCCTCCCGACAGCGTCGTCGGGAGGGGGCCCTTCTGCTTCTGCCGGACGGGTCACTTGGTGCGGCCCTGCCGTTTCATCTGGCCAGCTCGGCGGGACGCTGTCAGATTGAATGGATCGTGATGAGGTCTTCGAGACCGGCGAGGTCATCGGCATTGCGGGTGTAGACGGCGGCGTCATGAGCGTGCGCGGTTGCGGCGATGAGCAGGTCCATCACCCTGGCTCGTGGCTGACGGCCGATCTCGACGACGCGGGCAGTCAGTCGCGCGTAGCTGTCGGTGATGGCTTCATCGATGGGAAGCGGATCAAATCGGCGTTGGATCGCGCTCAACCGCGCCAGACGGAGCGCTCTCGCCTCGGCGGTCTTCGCGACCAGGACACCGAACTGAAGTTCGGCGAGGCTGACGACGCTGATGGCCAATTCACCCGGAATCGGGGTCACGTCGGTAGCGATGAGGACGCTGGTGTCGAGGATCCCGCGGCTCACCGCTCAACCCACGGATCGGTGACGGCATCGTCGAGGAGGTCCCGATCGGCTGCCCATCCTGGGTCGGTGGGTTGGTCAAACACGCCGGTGAGATCGTCCCATTCGCGCCAGGTTCGAGGACTGACCGGGCCGAGTACGGCTGCGCCGCGGGGCGTGCGACCTGCGGCAGAAGGGAAAGTGTTGCGGCCGTCAGTCAGCGGCTCTCGCGGCCCGGCTCGCCGCCACCCTCAGCGACCTGCGCGAGGACGCTTACCCGGTCGTGGATCTCCAGGCCGGCTGTTAGCGTCGCGGCATGTTCGCCACCGACCGGATCCGACTGCGCCCGCCCACGCCCGACGACGCGCCGAACATGTTCCGCCTCGACGGTGATCCTGAGTTGCACCTGATCACAGACGGCGAGCCGTTCCTGCCGCGCCACGTTGGCCAGGTCCGGGCCAGGCTGGAGAAACAGGTTACCGAGCCGCCCGACGGCCAGACCGCGGTGTCGCTGTTGGCCGAAACCACGGCCGACGGCACGTTCCTCGGTGGCGGCTCGCTGTGGGGGATCAACGCGTTCAACCAGTACGCCCACCTCGGCATCTCGCTGCTACCCGAGGCGCGTGGCCAGGGGTACGGGACCGAAGTAATCCAACTGCTCTGCCGGTACGGCTTCCGCAACCGCAACCTCCGCCGTCTGGAACTGGAGACGCTGGCCAGCAACACCGCCATGCGGCGGACCGCGGAGACCTGCGGCTTCACGCACGAAGGCACCCAGCGGGAGCGCGAGTACGACGGCGACGGCTTCAAAGACATGGTGATCTACGGTCTGCTGCGGCGCGACTGGACGCCGTAGTCGGCCGTGGATCAGGGCTGGGCCGCGCCTTCGATTGTGGTGCTTTGCCGCGGACGAAGCGCGGTCAGCAGACTGTCGAGTTGACCCCAGGCCCGCGCAGTGGAGATGTGGTCGATGTAGTCGCGCGACTCGATGATGAGCCCGTCGCGGATGCGCATCACGAAGACACACGGCACCGTGAACGCCTCGCCTGTCTCGTTGACCCGCCCCTGATAGGCGAACTCGGCGACAATCACCTCCGGGTCGGCCGTTTCATGAATCGTCACGTCTACCGGCTTACGGTTCAGCGTCCGGGCGACCGGAGGGGGCGCGGTGAAGTGCTCGTGCAGCTCAGCGCGGCTGCGCAGCGGAGGCGGGTTGAGCGGGTGGAACGGATGCGTGACATGGGTCTGTTCGGCATACAGGTCAGCCAGGTCTTCGTACGGACCGGCGCAGACACCGTTCACCAGCCGGAGGAAGGTTTCGCGTGGGCTACTCATGCCGGGCTTCCTTCGAATCGGTGATGTCACGTGGGGCGTGCCGAGGACCGCGTCCGGGAATAGCCGGCACGCCATCGACGGCACCCTACCGACCTCAGCCTCGACTTGACTGCCCCGAAGCGCTTTCGTCGGGCGACGTGTTGTACCGGTCGAGCGTCGCCTTGGACGTGGAAGCATCCCGGAAGGTCAGCTCCCAGGGGCCGGTGTTGACGTCCATGTCCTTGCCGAACCCGACCCACTTCCCGGCCATCCGTCGGCCGGTGGGTTCGACAAGTAGTTGGATTGCGCCGTGGTATCGGGCTCCCCGGTAGTAGCCGGCGGGATCGGTCTGCTCCACCCACGTGCCGGTGACCACGGCACCGTCCAGGGTTAGATCCATCGACAGCGACGATGCCGCCGAGCCGGGCAGGCTGCGCACAGTCAGCCGGTCACCGTGCTGGAGTACGACCACGAAGTGCTGCCCGGCGAACGAATCTCCCCGGCCGCTGGAGTGGAATTGGTATCTGCTGAGCCAGACGCCCTCGTACGACCCCTGAACAGCGAGTGGCTTTGGCGTTGGCGTGGCCAGGCTGGACATGGGTGAGGCCAGGTCGTGCCCGCCGTGTTGGTCATCGACGACCTGGCCATTGGGTATCGCGGCGAAGCCGAGCAGCGAGACCGGCAGGCCGGTGACGACCTCCAGGGCACGGGCGTACACCGGCCGCGGTGCGGCGATCGCGCCGGATTCCCAGCGTTGGACGAGTCTCTTGTTGGCGTCGTTGGGCTCACCGACGCGGCGGCCAGCCGCCTGGAGCGCGCGGGCGAAGTCGTCCTGGCTCATGCGCATCCCGGTGCGGACCGCGCGGAGGGCGGTGTTCGGGGCATTCATGTTCGCCACAATAGCGATGTGTCGTCTTAATGTCGCCCCTAATGTGCCCGGTATGCCGGAGGCTGTGCCGTCGCGCCCGGAGACAACAAGGCGTCATTGTGGACGGCACGCGACGGCTGAGCCTGCCGGTGCGACTCAGCGGCGGAGGTGATGATGCCCAGTTCTGACGAAGAGCCGGTCAACCGTGGCGAGCAGATCGACGCCGCCGAACGGGAAGAAGCCAAGCGCCGGTTGCTCGCGCAGGCCGAGGCGGAGCGGATACCGGCGCAGGAGACGACTCGGGCGCTGCCGGATCGGCGGTGGCGCGATGGGCGGTGACCCGGTTCCGATCGGTCGCCGGGTGGCGTACCTACGGGTGCGGCGAAGGTTGTCGCAGCAGTCGTTCGCCGATCGGTTGGGTAAGTCGAAGAGCTGGGTGGACAAGGTTGAGCGTGGGATCCGTTCCCTGGAACGGGTGTCGACCATTCGGGACATCGCGGCGGTGCTGAGGGTGGACGCCTCTGCGTTGCTCGGTCGCGATGTCCAGCCCGATGGAGTGGCCGAGCATCGCGAGGGCGTGGAGCGAATTCGGGCGGCGTTGTCGGCGTACGAAGTGGCTTTTGGTCGCCCGCTGGACCGGGAGGTGGTGTCGCCCGTTCGGTTGGCTCGGGAGGTGCGGCACGCGTGGATGACCTTCCAGCACGCCCGTTACCCGCGTCTGGTCGAGCTACTGCCCACGTTGGTGACCGAGGTTCACCGCGTCCACGCACTGAATCCGGAAGCCGGGTGGGCAGCGGTGGTGGAGGCATATCGGGTGACGGCTGCGCTGCTGGTCAAGCTGGGGGAGGGGAGCCTCGCCTGGCTGGCCGCTGACCGGGCGATGTCCGCAGCCGCCGGTGACCCGGTGCTGCTGGCCTGCGCGGCGGTGCAGTTGGGTCAGGTGCTGCGCGCGTCGGCGCGGGCAGGGCCGGTGATGCTCGCCGCCGCTTCCCAGATCGCCTCTGGCACGCCGGAAGAGATGTCGCTGCGCGGATCACTGCTCGTGCAGGCCACCCTGATCGCGGCCAGGGCCGGTGACGACAGGGTGGTCGATGACCTGCTGAACGAGGCCGCCGAGCTGGCCGCTCAGGTGGGTGACGGCCACGACCATCACCGGACGGCGTTCGGTCCGACGGCCGTCGAGCTGGCGCGGGTCGCCGCCGCGGTGGAGTTGGGTGACGGGCCGCAGGCCATCGCCCGACACGAGAAGGCGATCGGGTGGGACGGGTGGCGGTGGCTGCCGATCGAGCACCGCGCCGCGCACCTGATCGACGCGGCGCGCGCCTACCTCCAGACGGACGACCCCGCCAACGCGGCCCGGGTCCTGTTGCGTGCCGAACGCCTCGCACCCGCCGAGATCCGCGACCGGCCAGCCGTCCGGGACGTGGTTGCCCAGGTCGCCCGCGACCCGGACGCCCCACCCACGATCACCCAGCTCGCCATCGGCCTCGGGGTGCTGTGAACATGGCGGGATCAGCTCCATGTACCGGCCGAACGGTTCCTCCTGCGGCGTGCGGTCCCACTCGGCGCCCTTGAGCATGTGGTCGGCCGTCTGGATCCGAAACTCGGGAGGCGGCCCATGCTCGGTTGGCCGGGCCGCGTCCGTCGCTTCAACGCTCATCCGATCATGCCGTCTGGCGGCGGACGGCATATCGATGCAGCGTGACACCCTCGTCGAACGACCTTTGCTCAAGCAGGTCCAGTTCTGTCGCCCTGTCGTGTCCGTCGAACAGTGGCCGTCCTGTACCGAGAATGACGGGGTGGGTGAAGAGTAGGAGTTCATCGAGCAGCCCCGCGTGGAGTAGATGCGTGGCGAGAGTGGCGCCGCCGACGCCAATGTCGCCGTCCGTCTCGTCGCGGAATCGCGCGAGCTGCTCGATCGCATCGCCATCCCGGCCGACGATCCGGGTGTTGTGCGTGGCGTCGGCCCGCGTGCGGGACACGAGGAGCTTCGCTTTCGACGTCCAGATCTCGCCGTACTCGCGGAGGTAGTCGGGCAGTGTCTCGTCGTGGCGTGCGGCTGGCCAGAACCCTTCCATGGTCTCGTAAATCCTCCGGCCCTGGATCATCGCCGTCAGAGCCTGGGCCCGCGCGTTGAATTCTCGATGCAGCGGTCCGCCGATGCGAAGCCAACTTCCGCTGCCCTCCTCGCCGTCGTCCTGCTCGATCTTCAGGTCGACGGAGACGTTCATCCAGTACACGAAACGGCCCGGCATTTTCGCTCCTAGTGATCGATCTGCAACTACTTTGGGTTGAACCGCAGTCACGCATTATGTCGGCGGCGAGTGACAGTTCTCGTGTCGATGGACTGAACGGCGGCGACGGAGGCCCCCTTCGCACGCAAAACGCAGCTCAGGTTCCGCCTGACCGTCCAAGGGGGCATCCCCATGGACACCCGCATCGTCGCGTGGCGGGGGCGCTCCATGGAGCGCGACGACCCTGCCTTCGCTGCGGATCAGGGGACGAGCACCACGCCGCCGCGTACGCCACCTCGGGCCAGCCGCTCGTGGGCCGTCGCCGCGTCGACGAAGGGGTACACGCCAGCGATCCGGAGCGGGATGTCGCCGCTGTTGACGAGTTTGACCAGCTCGCCCAGCCGGGATCCGTCCGGTAGCACCTCCAGCGCGAAGGTCCGGATTTCCCGCACCGGCTCCGGGCGAAGTGGGGGTGACGCGGCCACGTAGCCGCCGCCGTCCCGGACGAGGTCCAGCAGCGAGGAGCCGATCACCGCCAGGTCGATGACCGCGTCGAACGTCCCTGTCGGATCGTCGTCGCGCGACAGGAACGCCGCGCCCAGCGACTCGACGAACTCACGGTCGTCGGGTCCGGCGAGTCCCGTGGTGTGCAGACCGGTCGTCCGGGCCAGCGCCAGGACGAACCCGCCGACCTGCCCGGCGGCACCGGTGACGAGCACTGTCGAATCCGCAGGGAGCGCGAGCAGGTCGAGGGCCTGGGCGGCGGCGAGACCATTGGTCGGCAGGGTCGCCGATTCGGTGGCGGGGACGCTGGTGGGCGCGGAGGTCAGCCAGGCGGCGTCGAGGACTACGTACTCCGCGTGGGCGCCGACATTGGTTTGCAGCCACGGCGAGAAGCCGATGACCTCGTCGCCGATCCTGAACTCCTCGACCGACGGGCCGACCGCGTCGACGCTGCCGGCAACGTCCCAGCCGGGCGTGTACGGCAGACCCGTCGGCAACGGGGCCGGGAACCGACCGGAGCGGACCATCAGATCGACCGGATGGACGACCGACGCCGCGACCCGCACCCGGACCTGCCCCGGCCCGGGCTCGGGCACCGGCACCTCGGCCACGTGCAGGACCTCCGGCCCTCCGAACTCTGCATAGCTGACTGCGCGCATCGCCGACTCCTTCGTGGGACCTCTTTGATCACCACGACCGTACGAATCATCGGCACTGTCAGTAAGTAGGTACCGTGAAGTGCCTAGGGCACCCAAAGGAGGCGGCATGGCGACGACGAGTGCGGAGCAACGTCGTGAGCAGGCCAAACGCGACTACGACGCGTTCCTGGAACAGTGCCCCACCCGTGAGCTGCTGAGCAGGCTCACCGACAAGTGGGTCGCGTTGGTGATCCCAGGGCTCGTCGACGGTCCGCAGCGGCACGGCGAGCTTGCCCGCCGCATCGCCGGCGTCAGCCAGAAGATGCTCACCCAGACCCTGCGCACCCTGGAACGCGACGGCCTCGTCACCCGCACGGTCACCGCCTCGGTTCCGGTCCGCGTCGACTACGCGCTCACCCCGCTCGGCCATGAGCTGTTCCCGGTCATGATCGCGATCAAGAACTGGGCGGAGACGCACATGGACCGCGTCTTCGAAGCCCGCACCCAGTACGACGCACGCCCCTGAGTGCATCGACCAGAGGATTGCGTCGCAGCCGGTTCGCGGTTGCGTTCGCGCGCGCTCGAAGCCATAGCTTTGCCGCCATGACGACACAGACCTGGATCATCACCGGTGCGTCCCGGGGTTTCGGGCGAGCACTGGCGCAGTCGGCGCTCGCCGCGGGCGATCAGGTGGTGGCGGCGGTACGCCGGCCGGACAGCGTGGCCGAGCTGACGGCCAGATACCCCGACAACGTTCTGGTCGCGAACTTCGACGCCCGGGACACCGCTGCGGCGGCGTCGCTCGTGCGGGCCACCCTCGACCGCTTCGGTCAGCTCGACGTTCTCGTCAACAACGCGGGCCGGGCCGTGGTCGGAGCGGTCGAGGAGGTCAGCGACGCGCAGCTGCGCGAGTTGATGGATCTGCACCTGTTCGGCCCGGCCGCGCTCGTGCGGGCGGCGTTGCCCGCGATGCGTAGCCGGGGCAACGGGATGATCGTGCAGATGAGCAGCCAGGGCGGGAGGATGGCGTTTCCCGGCGTATCGGCCTACTCCGCGTCGAAGTTCGCCCTCGAAGGCTGGTCCGAGGCGCTGGCCGGGGAGGTCGCACCGTTCGGGATCCGCGTGATGATCGTTGAACCGAGCCGGTTCCGGACCGACTTCAACGCCGCCGACGTACTCGAATTCACTGAGGCGTCCGAAACCTACAGTGATCTGCTCGCCGCCGTCCGCGCGGACATGGCCGGGACCGACGGCCGCCAGGAAGGTGACCCGACGCGGGCGGCCGAGATCATCGTGTCCCTCGCACACAGCAACGAGGTGCCGCTGCGTCTGCCGCTCGGGCGCGAAGCGGTCGAGCGCATCTCGGGCGCGTACCGGCGTGGTCTGGACGAGGTCGAGCGGTGGGCCGAGACTGCCCGCAGCGCCGACTTCGACGGCGTCCCGGCGTCGGTCCGGCCGATCTAGGGTGATGTCGTGGCCACCGACGATCTGATGACCAGGGTCTTGGAAATGGTCGAGGATGACGGCCCGCTGTCGGTCGAGGTGATCCACCGCCTCACCGACCTGGCCGACGTCCACGAGTCGATGACGATCGCCGAGGTCGCCGACCTCCTCGACCTCACGCCTCACACGCTGCGCTACTACGAGCGGGCCGGGCTGGTCGAGGTGGCCCGTGACGGCCACGGTCATCGCGTCTACGACGCCGCAGCGGTGCGGCGCCTGGTGTTCCTCACCAGGATGCGGCTGTCCGGGATGCCGATGCGCGACCTACAGCACTACATTGCGCTCGTGGACGCCGGGCAGGACACGGTGCCCGAGCGGCTTGACATGCTGCTTGAACATCGCGACATCATCCGTCGCCGGATTCGTGAGCTGACCCTCTCCCTCGCGGCGACCGAATACAAGATCGCCACGTATGGCGGCTCGACCGGACCGGACGTTGCGGCCCTCGACACCGCCGCCGAACTGTAGGGCCCCCGCACGATCTTCGGAGTGGGCAACAGAACCCCTGGAGCCCCTTCGACAGAGGGCTCGGCGCTGCCTACAGCAGGTGGGTGCGGAGGAAGTCCAGCTCCAGGGGCAGCAGGCGCTCGGCGGTGCCGTTCGCGGCCATGTGCGTGGCACCGGTCAACGGCAGCACGGCGTGCGGGCGGCCGGCGCTCAGCAGGGCCGCGGAGAGCCGCAGCGTGTGCGCCGCCACCACGTTGTCATCGGCCAGACCGTGCACCAGCAGCAACGGGCGGGCCTGGTCCGGGCCGGTGACCGGTTCGGCGGCCATCTCGACCAGCGAATGGTGCGCGTAGACGTCCGTGCCGTCCTCCGGCAACCCCAGATAACGCTCGGTGTACGCGGTGTCGTACAGCGCCCAGTCGGTCACCGGGGCGCCCGCGATGCCGCACTTGAACAGCTCCGGGTGGCGCAGCACCGCCAACCCGGCCAGCCACCCGCCGAACGACCAGCCCCGCACTCCCACCCGATCCAGGTCCAGGTCGGGGTGCTTGCCGGCGAGTGCGGTCAGCGCGTCGATCTGGTCGGTCAGGATCACGTCGGCCACCCGACGGTGGATCGCCTTCTCGAACGACGGGGCCACTCCCGGCGTACCCCGGTTGTCGATGGTGACCACCGCGAACCCGGCGTCGGCCCACCACTGCCGCTCCAACCACGCGGCCCGCGCCGCCACGACCTCCTGGTGCCCCGGGCCGCCGTAGATGTCCAGCAGCACCGGCAGCCGCCGGCCCGTCACGTGGTTGTCCGGGTAGAGGACCGCCGCCGGCAGCCGCCGGTCGGTCACCCGTTCCAGCAACGGCAGCGGAGAGTACGGGGGAGTCGCGGCGAACGACCGCAGCTCGGCGATCTCCTGACCGCCGCGACGCACCGTCCAGCGCACCCCGGCATGGTCCAGCGACGCGACACCGATCGCCAGCACGTCCCCGCCGACGGCGGCCGTGTACCAGCCCGAGTCGGTGGTGAGCCGACGCGCGTCCACCCCACCGCCGATGGTGGTGCGGACCCGGAACAGGTGCCGCTCGCTCGGCTCGCCGTCGCTCGCCTCCACCAGCAGGTCCGCCGGGCCGCTGACCGCAGCCAGCCGACCCACCACCCGCCGTACGTACAGCGACGGCGGGGTGAGCAGGGTGCCGTCGGCGAACAGGCACCGTGCGTCGTACCCGTCGTGTGCCAACTCCCCGCCGACCAGCACCCGGCCGTCCGGGAGGTGCGCCGGGGTGCCGGCGATCGGCTCCACCCAGCGCGGGTCGGCCAGCTCCGCGTGCACCTGCGTCTCGCCGGTGCGCGGGTCCACCGCCAGCACCAGCCCGTGCTGCTGCGAGCGGCGCAGCACCGTGATCAACGGGCTGCCCTCGACCCAGCTGACGGCGGTCAGGTACGGGTAGGTCTCCCGGTCCCAGTGCACGTCGACCCAGCCGTCGTCCAGGTCCAGCAGGTGCAGGCTGACCTCGGCGTTCGGCCCGCCAGCCCGGGGGTACGCGACGGCGGTGGGCGGACTGGCCGGCTGGGCCGGGTCGTGCAGGTGCCAGCGTTCCAGGCGGGACTCGTCGACCCGGGCGGCGAGCACCATGCGCCCGTCCGGCGCCCACCAGTAGCCCCGGTACCGGCCGAACTCCTCCGCCGCGATGTGCTCGGCCAGGCCCCAGCTCACCCCGGCGTCCTCACCGGCCAGCAGGGTGTCGGTGCCGTCGGCCTCGATCACCCGCAGCTCACCCCGGCGGACACCCTCGGCCGCGTCGGTCACGTATGCCAGCCGTTGCCCGGTCGGGTCCGGACGAGGGTCGAGCACCGGGCCGACGGTGGCCACCTCCACCACGTCGCCGTGCACCAGATCGGCCCGGAACAACCGCCCCGCCAGCGCGAAGACCGCGACCCGGCCCGGGGCGTCCAACGCGTACGAGCCGATGCCCGCGGCGCTCAGCCGCAGCCGCTCCCGCAGCGCGCGCTCACCGGGGGAGAGCGACCGGACGTCCCCGCCCTCGCCGAGCAGCGTTGCCGGGTCGGCGACCAGGCGCTCCTCGGCGGTGGCCACGTCCAGCAGCCAGAGCGCGTCCGCCGGGTCCTCCGGCCCCGCGGAGCGCAGAAAGATCACTCGGGAGCCGTCGTCAGCCACGGAGACAGCGCGTGGCGCGCCGTGGCTGAACCGGCGTGTGCGGGCGGCCAGCTCCGGAAAGTCCACAGACCAAATCGTAGAGCCGGACCGGAGGTGATGTGGCCGACCTGGGCGGACGCGTCCGCGTCGGCCGGAGCAGAACGCCGGTTAGAGTGACCGTCGTGACGATGCTGCCCGACCGCCGCCTGCTGCTGGTCCACGCGCACCCCGACGACGAGTCGATCGGCACCGGCTCGACGATGGCCCACTACGTCGCGAACGGCGCGCACGTCACGCTGGTGACCTGCACCCTCGGCGAGGAGGGCGAGATCCACGTGCCCGCGCTGGCCCAGCTCGCCGCCGCCGAGGCCGACCAGCTCGGCGGCTACCGGATCGCCGAGCTGGCCGCCGCGTGCGCCGCGCTCGGCGTCAGCGACCACCGCTTCCTCGGCGGCGCCGGCCGCTACCGCGATTCCGGGATGATGGGGCTCGCGACCAACGACCACCCCCGGGCCTTCTGGCAGGCCGACCTCGACGAGGCCGCCGGGCATCTCGTGGAGATCATGCGAGAGGTACGCCCGCAGGTGCTGGTCACGTACGACCCGAACGGCTTCTACGGCCACCCCGACCACATCCAGGCGCACCGGGTGGCGATGCGTGCCGTCGAGCTGGCCGCCGCCGAGGGCTGCGCCCCGCTCAAGGTCTACTGGACGGCCATGCCGCTCAGCGTGCTGGAGGCCGGCATGGCCCACTTCGCCGAGTCCGCCGACAACCCGTTCGGCGGCATCGAGGACATCGCCGACCTGCCCTTCGGCACCCCGGACGCCCAGATCGCCGCCCGCGTCGACGGCACCGACCAGCACCTCGCCAAGGAAACCGCGATGCGGGCGCACGCCACCCAGATCCCGGCCAACTCGTGGCTCTACTCGATCGCCGGCAACTTCGGCGGCGAGTTCATGGGCGTGGAGTTCTTCACCCTCGCCGTCGGCGAGAAGGGCCCGGGCGCCGGGCCGTACGGCTGGGAGGACGACCTCTTCGCCGGGCTGCCCGAGGAGACCGCCCCGGACCGGTCCCCGGTCGCGGCGGCTGGTCTCCGGTGACAGTGCCCGCCGCGTCGATGACGGTCGTGGACGACCAGGACACCCCGCCTCCGGCGGGGCCGCCGCCGCGACTGCTGGACCTGGGCCTGCGGCTGGTCGGCGCGATCGTCGTGGTGATCGCCGGAGTGGTGACCGGGGTGCTGGAGCTGCTGCTCGCCACGGTCCGCGTCGGTGGGCAGCTGATCGGCGTGTCGGCCGTTCTCGCGGTCGGCGCCAACATCGCGCTGAGCTGGTTCGCGTACGAGGCGGTCGGCCGCAGGTGGGCTGTCGCACTGCCGGCGGTGCCGTGGTTCGCGCTGATGGCAGTGGGCGCCATCCGGACCACCGAAGGCGACCTCCTGCTGTCCGGCGACAACTGGGTCGGCCTGGCGATGATCGTCGCCGGCGCCATGACCTTCGCGGTGATGGGCTTCCGGCAGATCCTCGCCCCACCACACACGCTCGGCGGCTGATGACGCCACCCAGGTAGGGGTGGTAAATATTCCTGCCAGAGATGCGGGCCCCGCGACGGGGCGTACGGCAGGAGGTCCTGCGATGGACAGACGGTGGCGTGACGTCGGGGTGCTCGTTGCAGCACTGTTCGCGGTCAACGTGGTCGCCCGACTGATCATCCGGTTCGGTTTCGAGGGTGACGACACCGCAGCCGACCGGGTGTCACTGGCGATGTTCGCGGTGATCGGGCTGATCCTGGCCGTGGTCGCCTTCCGCTGGGCTCGTCGTCGGCCACTGGCGGGCTGGGGAGCCGACATGGCCCTCGTCGTACTGGTCGCGATGCTGTTGACCGTGCTGGTCGGGCCCCTGCTGGTCGGTCACAACCCGTTCGCGGGCGGTGCGGCGACGTTCTTCGCCCAGATCTGGCTCTACCTGCTCGCCGCCGGTGCCGGGGTGCTGGTCGGTTACCTGCTGCTCACCGCACTCGGACGTGACTACCGCTCGCAACAGCTCAAGCGGTACGCCGAGGTCAAGGCCGCGAAACCCCGCCGCGTCGTACGCCGCTGACCCTGCCGCCACGCGCCGCCAGGCAGCCGGTCGACCAGTCAGGCGTACGGCCAGGCGGGTGTCCGCCTGCCGGGCCGCTCCGGTGTGCGCGCCGTGATCGACTCGCGTTTCCATGAAATCGCGGTGTCCGGGCCGTGATCGACTCACATTCCAGGAATCTGCGGTGTCCGGGCGTGCGGATGCCGCGATTTCCTGAAAGCCGAGTGGATCAGCGAACGCCGAGTGGATCGGGGCGTCTGTCGAGCCGCCAGGGGTGGTTGGGGTCAGTGCGGGGCGACCCGGGTCAGGTAGGTGTGGTGAGTGACGAAGCCGAGCCGCTGGTAGAGCGCGACCGCCGCGGTGTTGTGCTGCTCGACCTGTAGGAACGCGCGCGTCGCACCGGCGGACACGCCCCAGGCGGCCAGCTCGTGGATCACCTGGCGGGCCAGCCCCTGCCGGCGAGCCTCCGGTGACACCTCGATCAGGCTGAGGCCCAACCAGCGCCCCTGGCCGGTCACCGTGCCCCGACCGACCGCCACCAGCGTGCCGTCGACGTACCCGTGGGCGAAGCGGACCTGGTCCACGGCGGTGAGCACGTGCCGGGCGGCGTCCGGCAGGCCGCCCTTGCGGCCGGCGGCGACGGCCAGCCACCCCTCGCTCGGCGCGGTGGCCAGCTCAACGACCACACTTTCCCACCGGCCGGCCTGCCCACCAGCCGCGCCGGCCTGCCCATCGGCCAGCTCGACGCGCCCGGCAGCGGGTGGGGCGTCGACGGACGACGGCGCAGGCAGGGGGAGTGGCGCGGTCTGCACCAGTGTCGGCGGGCGGGCGGTCCAGCCACGGGCGTCCAGCTCGGTGCCCACCGGTGCGGCGAGCGGGAGCGGCGTGTTGATCATCGCGGGTTGGCCCTGCTCGGCGTACCAGCGCTCGACCTCGTCCACGGCGGCGGCCAACGGGCGGTCCGGGTCGCCGATCGGCAGCGCGGAGTTGGCTCGTCCGGTCCAGCCGTCCGCCGAGCGGAGCAGCCAGTCACCGATGCGGCCCCGCGTTGGTGCCGGCCAGGCCTCGTCGGCGGCGCGTTCCAGCGCCACCACTGCTGCCGCGGTCGGCCGACGGGTCGGTGGCACCCGCTTGGCGCGGTGGACCTGTGTCACCGGAACCCGCAGCGGGCCGTGCGCCGTGGCCAGCGTGAGATGAGTCTCGCTCAGCTCCACCAGCTCGCCGAGAGCATCGGAGAATAGCGGCCGACCTTCGCGAATCCCCACAATACGGCGAACCACGATCCGGTGTCCCACATCCTGCTGTCGGAGCACGATCGACCCCCTCCCCGGCGAGATACTAGGCTCTTACCGTCGCGGGAGATCGCGACGTGTCTTGCGGAGGAGAAGACCGGTGACCTACATCATCGCCGAGCCGTGCGTGGATGTGCTCGACAAGGCATGCATCGAGGAGTGCCCGGTCGACTGCATTTACGAGGGCAATCGGATGCTCTACATCCACCCCGACGAGTGCGTCGACTGTGGTGCCTGTGAGCCCGTCTGCCCCGTGGAGGCGATCTTCTACGAGGACGACGTCCCGGAGCAGTGGAAGGACTACACCGGCGCCAACTACGAGTTCTTCGAGGAGCTGGGCTCGCCCGGTGGTGCCTCGAAGATCGGCAAGGTGGAGAAGGACGCCACCTTCGTCGCCGCGCAGCCGCCGCGCGGCGAGGGCCACTGAACCGGCCCGCGCCGGTCTCGTCGCGGCTGCCCGAGTTCACCTGGGACACCCTGGACGCCGCGGCCACCCTGGCCGCGGCGCATCCGGAGGGCCTGATCAACCTCTCCATGGGCACGCCGGTCGACCCGGTGCCCGAGGTGATCCGCCGGGCGTTGGCTGACGCGTCCGACGCTCCCGGTTACCCGCTGACCGCCGGCACGCCGGCGCTGCGGGCCGCGATCGCGGCGTGGGTGTCCCGGGCCTGTGGCGCCAGCGTCGACCGTCTCGGTGTGCTGCCGACCATCGGCTCGAAGGAGCTGGTCGCCTGGCTGCCCACTCTGCTCGGCATCGGCCCGGGTGACGTGGTGGTGGTGCCGTCGATCGCGTACCCCACCTACGAGGACGGGGCCCGGCTGGCCGGTGCCACCGTCGTTCGTACCGACTCGCTCACCTCGGTCGGGCCGACCTCGCGGGTCCGGTTGGTCTGGGTCAACTCGCCCGGCAACCCAACCGGCCGGGTGCTGCCCGCGGCGCACCTCAAGAAGGTGGTCGACTGGGCGCGGGAACGCGGCGCGGTGGTCGCCAGCGACGAGTGCTACCTGCCGCTGGGCTGGTCGGCCGAGCCGGTCTCGGTGCTGTCTCCGCAGGTCAGCGGCGGCAGTTACGCCGGGGTGCTCGCTGTGCACTCGCTGTCCAAGCGATCCAACCTGGCCGGCTACCGGGCCGGTTTCGTCGCCGGTGACCAGGCGCTCGTCGCCGAGCTGCTGAAGGTCCGCAAGCACGCCGGCATGATCGTGCCCGCACCCGTGCAGGCGGCGATGGTGGCGGCACTGGAGGACGAGCGCCACGCCGAGGAGCAGCGGGAGCGCTACCGCGCCCGGCGAGAGGTGCTCGCGGCCGCGTTCACCGGTGCCGGGTTCACCGTCGAACACTCCGAGGCGGGTCTCTACCTCTGGCTCACCCGAGGTGAGGATTGCTGGGACACGGTCGACTGGCTGGCTCGGCGGGGCATCCTGGTCGCCGCCGGCATCTTCTACGGCCCCACCGCCGGGCAGCACGTCCGCGTTGCGCTGACCGAGTCCGACGAGCATGTCGCGGCGGTCGCCGGCCGGCTGCGGGCCTGACCCCGGGCGGCCGGCGATGACCGACGGCACGACCGGGCGGTACGCCGGGGTGCGGGCGGCGGTGATCGGTACTGGCCTGATCGGCGGCTCGGCGCTGTTGCGCCTGGCCGAGGCCGGCCTGGACGTCGTCGGATGGGATCCCGACCCGGCGACCCGGGAGCGGGCCCAGGACCGGGGAGTGGTCGCCTCGGCCACGATCGAGCAGGCCGTGGCCGGGCGGGACGTGGTGTTCCTCTGCGGCCCGCTGCCCACTCTTGCGGGCACCCTGGCCCTGGTGGCCGAGCTGACCGCGCCCGGCTGTGTGCTCACCGACGTCGGCAGCACCAAGGTCGAGGTGGCCGAGGCGGCCGACCGACTCGGGCTCACCGACCGGTTCGTCCCCGGGCACCCCATGGCCGGTGCGGAGTCCGCCGGTCTGACCGCCGCCTCGCCGACCCTGCTGGCGGGTGCCGCCTGGGTGCTCTGCCCGGCGCCGGGTGCCGCGACCGACGCCTTCCGCTGGCTGACCGGGCTGCTGGTGGAGCTGTTCGAAGCCCGGGTCGTGCCGATGTCCGCGTCGGCACACGACTCGGCGGCTGCGCTCGCCTCGCACGTGCCGCACCTGCTGGCCGGCGCGCTGGCCGGGGCGACGCAGCGGGCGACGCTGCGCGACGCGGTGCTGACGCTGGCGGCGGGCAGTTTCTCCGACGGCACGCGGGTCGCCGGCACACCGGCGGAGCGGACCGCGAACATGCTGCTCGGCAACCGCGACCGGGTCCTGCACGAGTTGGACGAGGTCCGCGCCTTCCTGGACGGGCTGGCCGCCGCCCTGCGGGCCGACGACGCGCCAGCGCTCATCGCCCGGTACGCGGAGGCGAGAGCGGCCCGGTCGGCGCTGTCGGGTCGGCGGTTGGCCGGTCAGACCCGGGAGTTCGCGGTCGACGGCGACCACGACGTCGAGGTGACCTGGCTGCGCGGGGTGGGCGACGTCGGCGGGCACCTGACCGGGTGTCAGGTCGACTCCGGGACGGTTTCCTACACCGCGTGGCTCCCCGTGGCTGACTAGGCTGACAGGCATGGCGATGGACGGCCCGGTGGTGCAGGTGCGCGGCGAGGTGACCCGGGAGGTGCCGCCCGAGCTGGCCCGGTTCGCGGTCACGGTGACGGCCCGTGGTCGGGATCGGGAGGCGACGTTGACGCAGCTCGCCGAGCGGGCCGCCGCCGTCCGGGTGCTGTTGGACGGTTCCGAGCCGGCGGTGGCCCGACGGGAGACCGGCGACCTGTGGGTCCGGCCGCAGACCAAGCGCTCGGGCGAGCGTGTGGTGGGATGGCTCGGCAGCGTCACCACGACGGTCACGGTTACCGACTTCACCGCCCTCGGTGAGCTGATGCTCCGGCTGGCCGACCAGGACCAGGTCTCGGTGAGCGGTCCGTGGTGGGAGCTTCGTCCGGACAGCCTCGTGCACCGCGAGGCGCGACACGCCGCGATCCGCGACGCTCTGCTGCGGGCCCGGGAGTACGCGGAGGCGCTCGGCGCCCGGGTCACCGCTCTGATCGAGCTGGCCGACACCGGCCCGGCGGACCGGCCGATGTTCGCCCGGGCGGCGTTCGCCGGGGGTGGCGGCGCGGGTGGTGGCCCGCCGGAGCTTGAGCTGGACCCGCAGCCGCAGACCGTGCAGGCGGCGGTGCAGGCGCGGTTCACCATCAGCGATCCGGTTCTCGACTGATGTCGCCGGCCGAGGTGCTGTCCGTCGACGAGCTGGTGGGACGGGCGTTGGTGCTGGCCGAGGCCGGCCCACGGCAGCTGCTCGGCATCGCCGGGGCACCGGGTGCCGGGAAGTCCACGCTGGCCGAGTTGATCGTGCGCGAGGTCGGGCCGACCGCCTGCCTGGTGCCGATGGACGGCTTCCACCTGGCCCAGTCGCAGTTGGTCCGGCTGGGCCGCGCCGACCGTAAGGGCGCGGCGGACACCTTCGACGCCAACGGGTACGTCTCGATGCTGCGCCGGTTACACCGCCTGGAGCCGACCTCGGTCTATGCGCCGGAGTTCCGGCGTGAGCTGGAGGAGCCGGTGGCCGGGGCGATCGAGGTGCCGCCGTCGGTGCGGCTGGTGGTGACCGAGGGCAACTACCTGCTGCTGCCGGACTACCCGTGGCAGGAGATCCGGCCGCTGCTGCACGAGGCGTGGTTCCTGGACCTGGACGCCGAGCTGCGCCAGCGCCGGTTGACGGCCCGGCACGAGGCGTACGGTCGATCACCGGAGCAGGCGCGGGCCTGGGCGTTGGGCAGCGACGAGTCGAACGCGGCTCTCATCACCCCCACCGCCGACCGTGCCGATCTCGTGGTCCGCCTGTCGGAGCCCCTGGCGGCCTGACCGGTCGGCGCGGCCTGGGCGTCCGGGCCGGACTCGGCTTGACCGGCCCGTCGAGGGCGGCTGCAGTCAGTCCAGTTCGCGGACCGGCCGGGCCGGGTTGCCGACCGCGACCACGTTGGCCGGTAGGTCCCGGGTGACCACCGCGCCCGCGCCGACGACGGTGTTCGCGCCGATCCTCACGCCGGCCAGCACGATCGCGCCACCGCCGAGCCAGACGTTGTCGCCGATGGTGATCGGCTTGGCCGCCTCCCACTTGTCCCGTCGCGGACCGGGCTCGACCGGATGCGTCGGGGTGAGCAGTTGGACGTTCGGTCCGATCTGGACGTCCGCGCCGATGGTGATCGGTGCGACGTCGAGGAAGACGCACTGGTAGTTGACGAAGCTGCGGGGCCCGATCCGGATCTGCCAGCCGTAGTCGCAGTAGAACGGCGGGCGGATCCAGGTGTCCTCGCCCAGTTCGCCGAGGAGTTCACCCAGTGCCGCGATCCGGGTCTGTGGGTCGGCTGCGGGACTGGTGTTGAAGCGTTCCATGAGTCGGGCGGCGCGGTCCAGGTCGGCGATGATCTCGGGATCGTCGGCGATGTATGGCTCGCCGGCGAGCATCTTGTCCTTCATGGAGGTCACCGCCCGATCATGCCGGCCCGGTTCGTCGGCTCGTGGCGGGTCCGTCATTTTTAGGACTTCATTCTGCATACCCGGTATGCAATTCTGGGTTGTCAATGTGACTCTCATCCATCAAGACGCTTGACGAGGAGGATCCGTTGCACCAGGGAAGAAGATTGGCCGCCCTCGGCCTCGTGTTCACGCTTGCGCTCTCCGCGCCGGCTCCCGTCTCAGCCGCAGCCGCCGTGCCCGCCCCACCGGGTGGCACCGACCAACAGTCCACTCCGGGTGGACCCACCGCCAACCGCTCGGTCACCGTCACGCTGATCACCGGTGACCGGGTCACCGTCACCGCCTCAGGCGCCTCGGTCCGGCGCGGTGCCGGCCGCGAGGACGTGCAGTTCCTGGTTCAGCGTGAGCGCGGTCGACTCACTGTGACACCGACGGACGCGCTGCCGTTGCTGCGCTCGGGTCGGGTGGACCGGCGACTCTTCGACGTCACCGGCCTGGTCGAGGCGGGTTACGACGACGCCCACCGCAAGACCCTGCCGCTGCTGGTGGCGTACGCCTCGACGGGCGCCGCCCGGCGTGCCACGGCCGCTCTGCCCGGCACGAGGGTGACCCGCGACCTGCCGGTGATTGGCGGCGCCGCACTGAGCAGCGACAAGTCTTCCCTCGACGCCGTCTGGGAGACGGTCACCACCGGTCCCGCTGGGGCCCGGCTCGACGCGGCGGGGGGCGTCGAGCGGATCTGGCTGGACGGCCATCGACGAGTGACCCTCGACCACAGCGTGCCGCAGATCGGCGCGCCCGCCGCTTGGGCGGCCGGTTTCACCGGGGCGGGAGTGTCCGTCGCCGTGCTGGACACCGGCGTCGACGCGACCCACCCGGACCTGGCCGGCAAGGTGGCCGAGGCGCGCAACTTCACCGAGGTCGCCGACGCCCGGGACACGGTCGGCCACGGCACCCACGTGGCCTCGACCATCGCGGGCACCGGCGCCGCCTCGGGCGGCAAGTACCGGGGTGTGGCGCCGGACGCGACGCTGCTGGACGGCAAGGTCTGTGAGGACGCGGGCTGCACCGACTCGGCGATCCTCGCCGGCATGCAGTGGGCGGCGGTGGAGAAGAAGGCCGCAGTGGTCAACATGAGCCTCAGCGGCTGGGACACCCCGGAGGTCGACCCGGTCGAGGAGGCCGTGCAGACCCTGACCGCCCAGACCGGCACGCTGTTCGTCCTCGCCGCCGGCAACGACGGCTCGGACGGTTCGGTCGGCTCACCGGCCAGCGCCGACGCCGGGCTCGCCGTGGGTGCGGTGGACCGCGACGACGAGTTGGCCGACTTCTCCAGCCGGGGACCGCGAGTCGGCGACGACGCGTTGAAGCCGGACATCACCGCGCCGGGCGTCGACATCGTCGCCGCTCGGTCCGCCAACGGCGTCATCGGCGACCCGGTGGGGGACCGTTACGTCACCCTCTCCGGCACCTCGATGGCCACCCCGCACGTGGCCGGGTCGGCCGCGCTGCTGGCCCAGCAGCACCCGGGATGGCGGGCCGACCGGCTCAAGGCCACCCTGATGGCCGCCGCCAAGCCACACCCGGACCAGACCGCGTACCAGCAGGGTGCCGGGCGGGTCGACGTCGCACACGCGATCACCCAACAGATCACCAGCGACCCGGTGAGCATCTCGTTCGGGCGTACGCTCTGGCCGCACGGTGACGACACCCCGATCACCCGCACGGTGACCTGGCGCAATGACGGTCCGGCCCCGGTCACCGTGGACCTGAGCATCGAGGGCGCCGGCCCCGGCGGCCGCGCGCTACCGGCCGGCCTGTTCGTCCTGGGCACCAACCAACTCACAGTGCCGGCGGGCGGCACGGCCGCCACGACCGTCACCACGGACACCCGGCTCGGCGACGCCGACGGTTACTGGACCGGGCGGATCGTGGCCCGGTCCGGTGCGGCGGTCGCGGTCACCCCGCTGGCCGTGAACCGGGAGGTGGAGAGCTACACGCTCACCGTGGAGCACCTGAACCGCGCCGGCGCGCGCACCGCGGACCACTGGACCCTCCTGCTCGGGATGGACACCTATGGCTCCTGGGACCTCGTCAGTTCCGACGGGGTGGCCACCGTTCGGGTGCCCAAGGGCCACTACGGCCTGAGCGGTCTCGTCTTCGAGCCCGGACCGGACGATGAGCAGCCCGGGATGTCCCTGTTGATGCAGCCCGTGCTGACCATCGAGCGGGACACCCGCATCGTCGTGGACGCTCGCCGGGCCAAGCCGGTGCGGACGACAGTGCCGGACCGGACCGCCGTCCCGCAACTGATCGACCTCAGCGGCAACTTCACCGCCGACGACGGCAGTGGGTACGGCGTCGGGCTCTGGGCGGAGACGTTCACCGGCCTGACCAGCGGTCAGATCGGCAAGCCGGTCCCCGCCGACAAGTTCGTCGCCACCGTCAGCAGCCAGTGGACCCCGGCGGAAACGGCCAACAGCCCGTACCTGTACGCGCTGGCCGAAGCGGTCCCCGGCCGGATGCCCACGGGGTTCGTCCGCGACTACACCCGACGGGACCTGGCCACCGTCGTGCACCGGTTCCGTGGTGACTACCCGGGCATGGTGGCCGA
The DNA here is from genome assembly GCF_057766525.1 of Micromonospora sp. MGP-C2. Classification (NCBI taxonomy): domain Bacteria; kingdom Bacillati; phylum Actinomycetota; class Actinomycetes; order Micromonosporales; family Micromonosporaceae; genus Micromonospora; species Micromonospora sp. MGP-C2. Next base: position 3,280,057 of record NZ_JBYMEN010000002.1, on the reverse strand, counting down.
GCGGATCGTGTTCCCCGTGCTGGAGTACAACGTCGGCGGCTCCGCCCTGATCCTCCCCACCACCGTGCCCGGCCAGCGGGTCGAGTACTACAACACCAAGGGTGTGCAGTGGGAGTCCGAGATCGACTTCGGAAAGCGGGACGAGGAAGGCTGGTTGAACGTGCAGGCGGCGCTCTTCTCCGTCCCCACCGCCTACCGGGCCGGGCGGACGGTGCAGGAGATCTGGAACCAGGCGCCGTACTCGCCGTCCTTCCCGAAACCGCGCTGGCCGGAACAGAGCGTCAGCCGGGTCGGCGACACCATCCTGGTCGGCGTGCCGATGTTCAGCGACGCGGCCGGGCACCCGGGCGCCTCGCTGACCGACAGCGAGCACACCACGCTGTGGCGCAACGGCAAGCTGGTCGGTGAGAGTGAGTACGCCGGCTCCGGAGAGTTCGCCGTGCCACCGGGCGCGGCGGACTACCGGCTCGTCACGTCGGCGAAGCGGAGCTTCACCGACCTGAGCACCGAGGTGGAGTCCAGCTGGACCTTCCGGTCGAGGCACGTCGCCGGTGAGACGCCGGCCCGACTGCCCCTGTCGGCGGTGCGCTTCGCGCCGCAGCTGCGGGTCGACAACAGCGCTCCGGCCGGTCAGGGCTTCATAGTCCCGGTGCGCGTGCAGCGGCAGCCCGGCGCTCCGGCCACCCGGGTGGAGAAGCTCGCTGTCGACGTCTCGTACGACGGTGGGAAGACCTGGAGCAAGGCGAAGCTGGTCCGCACCTCCACCGACGGCTGGTCGGCGCTGCTGCGGCACCCGGCCGGCCCCGGCTACGTGTCGCTGCGGGCCACCGCCCGGGACACCGCCGGCAACACCGTGACCCAACGGGTCATCCAGGCGTACCGGTTGCGCTGAGGCGTACCCCGTCCGGGTCCGCGGCCGAGTGCCGCGGACCCGGCGGGTCCGTCAGTCGTTGGCGTGCAGGGCGGCGTTGAGCTCGATGCCCCGGCCGGTGCGCGGCCGGGCCTCCAACGCGCCGTTCACCGAGTTGCGCCAGAACAGCAGGCCGTCGACGCCGGACAACTCCCGGGCCTTGACCACCCGGCCGTCCGGCAGAGTGATCTTCGACGCGGCGGTGATGTAGCAGCCCGCCTCGACCACGCAGTCGTCGCCGAGGGAGATGCCGACACCGGCGTTCGCGCCGATCAGGCTGCGCTCGCCGATGCTCACCTTCTCGGTGCCGCCACCGGAGAGCGTGCCCATGATCGAGGCGCCACCGCCGACGTCGGAGCCGTCGCCGACCAGCACGCCCTGCACGATGCGCCCCTCCACCATCGAGGTGCCCACGGTGCCGGCGTTGAAGTTGACGAAGCCCTCGTGCATCACCGTGGTGCCGGCGGCCAGGTGCGCGCCGAGACGGACCCGGTCGGCGTCGGCGATCCGCACACCGGAGGGCACCACGTAGTCCGTCATCCGGGGGAACTTGTCCACCCCGTACACGGACAGGTGCCGGCCGGCCGCGCGCTCGATCACTCGCAGCTCGTCCACCCGCTCCGGCGGGCACGGCCCGGCGGACGTCCAGGCCACGTTGGCCAGCTTGCCGAAGATGCCGTCGAGGTTGAGCTGGTTGGGTCGCACCAGGCGGTGCGAGAGCAGGTGCAACCGGAGGTACGCGTCGGAGGCGTCCTTGATCGGGTCGTCCAGCGAGCCGATCACGGTGACCACCTGGACGGTACGCAGACCAGGCAGCGACCGGTCACCGAGCGCGGCCGGCGGCAGGTCGAGCACGTCCGCCTTGTCCTCGCCGGAGACCAGCGGCAGCTCACCCAGGCCCAGCTTGCCGGTCGGGTACCAGGTGTCGAGCACCTGCTCGTCGGCGGTGACCGTGGCCAGGCCGATGCCCCAGGCGGAATCTGCGGACGTCACTGTTACACCTCTCGGTCACGGCCGAGCTGACCTCGGCTCGCTCCTCGCGCTTACAGACCTGAAGGTACCGTGCGATTCATGGAGAACCCGCTGACCCCCGAGGTCCTCGCCGATCCGGTGCAGCTGACCCGCGCTCTGGTCGACATAGAGTCCGTGTCCCTCAACGAGAAGGCGATCGCCGACTGTGTCGAAGAGGTGCTGCGGGGCGTACCGCACCTGACCACCCACCGACACGGCAACACGGTGATGGCGCGCACCGACCTCGGTCGGTCGCAGCGCGTCGTGTTGGCCGGGCACCTCGACACGGTGCCCCTGAACAACAACTTCCCGTCGACCATGCGTGGCGACCTGATGTACGGCTGCGGCACCTCCGACATGAAGTCCGGCACCGCGTACGCGCTGCACCTGGCGGTGACGCTGCCCAACCCGCGCTACGACGTGACGTACTTCTTCTACGAGGCCGAGGAGATCGAGTCGCGGTACAACGGGCTCAACCTCGTCGCCCAGGCGTTCCCGGAGTGGCTGGAGGCGGACTTCGCGGTGCTGCTGGAGCCGACGTACGGCATCGTCGAGGCGGGCTGTCAGGGCACCATGCGCTCGGTGGTCACCACGACCGGAGTACGCGCCCACTCGGCGCGCTCCTGGCACGGGGTGAACGCCATCCACGCCGCCGGTGAGGTGCTGCGGCGGCTCCAGACGTACGAGGCGCGGCGGGTCACCATCGACGGCTGCGACTACCGCGAGGGCATGAACGCGGTGCGGATCAACGGTGGGGTCGCCGGCAATGTGGTCCCCGACCACTGTGAGGTCGAGGTCAACTACCGGTTCGCTCCGGACCGCAGCCCGGCCGAGGCGGAGGCGCACCTGCGGGAGGTGTTCGCCGGCTTCGAGGTGGTGGTGACCGACACCGCGCCGGGCGCTGCCCCAGGGCTGGAGGCGGCCCCGGCGAAGGAGTTCCTGGCGGCGGTCGGTGCCGCGCCGATCGGCAAGCTGGGCTGGACGGACGTGGCCCGGTTCGCGGCCATGGGCATCCCGGCGCTGAACTTCGGCCCCGGCGACCCGAACCTCGCCCACCACCCCGACGAGCACGTCGAGATCAGCAAGATCCGCGACGGCGCGGCAACCCTGCACCGCTGGCTGGCACCAGCCTGACCCGGCCGTCCCCTCTCGCGCCTGCTGGCGCTCAGCCGGTGATCAAGAGGTTTGCGTCAGCCTGGCCCGTTGTCGGCGACGCAAACCTCTTGATCAGCTCCGGGTGGTGCGGGGGAGGCGGGGGTTGGGTCTTGTTCGCGGGTGCGGCGGCGCTCGGCCACCACGTCTCGGATCCGTCGCTGCATCTGGCGACGGATCCGGATCATCTCGTTGTTGCTGATCACGCTGTCTCCTCCCCCGAAGGCGCGCGCCCGGGCATACCCGGTATGTGAATAGTAAGACGTACGGGGGAGCCGAATAGTTGCCCATGATCCCGAACTATTTCTCGGCGTCCCCGCCCCGCACACCCGGCCGGTGTCGCTCCACTACGGTTGCCCCATGAGCCAGAACAACGGGCGGGAGGCCGGTCGCGGTCCGGGACAGGAGCGGCACCGGGGCGCTGTCACACTGCGCAGAGGGGCGATTCCGAGCAGCACCGCCGACCAGCGGCTGCTGGATTCGCGTGGGCGGGGCGACTGGAAGACCAAGGACGCCTGGCGTGCGCTGCGCATCCTCTCCGAGTTCGTCGAAGGCTTCGACACCCTCGCCGACCTGCCACCGGCGGTCAGCGTGTTCGGTTCCGCCCGCAGCGGACCGGACAGCGCGGAGTGCCAGCTGGCCGAGCAGTTGGGCGGCGCGCTGGCCCGGGCCGGCTACGCGGTTATCACCGGGGGTGGGCCGGGGGTGATGGAGGCCGCCAACCGTGGTGCCAGCGAGGCCGGTGGGCTCTCCGTCGGGCTCGGCATCGAGCTTCCGTTCGAGCAGGGCATCAACGAGTGGGTCGACCTCGCCATCGACTTCCGCTACTTCTTCGCCCGCAAGACCATGTTCGTGAAGTACGCGCAGGCGTTCGTCGTGCTGCCCGGTGGCTTCGGCACGATGGACGAGCTGTTCGAGTCGCTCACGCTGGTGCAGACCGGCAAGGTGACCCGGTTCCCGGTCGTGCTGATGGGGGTCGCGTACTGGCAGGGGCTGATCGACTGGATGCGCGACACGATGGCCGCCGACGGCAAGATCGGCCCGGTCGACCTGGAACTGATCTGTCTCACCGACGACGTCAACGCCGCGGTCCGCCACATCGTCGAGGCGGAGGCCGCGCTCTCCGTCGAGCAGGAGGCGGTCCGTGACGAGGCCGTCGCCCGCACCGGCGCCGACCAGCAGGCTGCCGCCGAGCAGGCCGCCGACCAGCCCCGGGACAGCTGATGGCGGCGATCTGCGTCTTCTGCGCCTCGTCCCGCACCCTCGACCAGCGTTGGTTGGACCTGGCCGCCGAGACCGGCGCGGAGCTGGCCCGGCGCGGGCACACGCTGGTCAGTGGTGGCGGCTGCGTCGGCATGATGGGCGCGCTGGCCGACGGTGCCCGATCCGCCGGTGGGCGCACCGTCGGGGTGATCCCACAGTCGCTGGTCGATCTGGAGGTCGCAGACCTGGCCTCGGACGAGCTGCTGGTGACCGACTCGATGGACAGCCGCAAGACGCTGATGATCGAGAAGTCGGACGCGTTCCTCACCCTGCCCGGCGGGCTGGGCACCCTGGACGAGCTGTTCGAGGTCTGGACCACCGCGACCCTCGCCCTGCACACCAAGCCGATGGTGCTGATCGACACCGACGGGTTCTACCGCCCCCTGCTGGACTGGCTCGACGCCCTGGCCGACCAGAACTTCCTCAAACCCGCCGGCCGCAACCTCCTGACAGTGACCACCACCGTCCCCGAAGCCCTGAACGCCCTAGAGTCCCGCCTAACCTGACCCCGCCCTCCCCCCCACCCCTGCCCCCGGCCCCGGGCGTCCTCACCCTGTCGATCATGAAGTTAGCGTCACCGCCGTCGGCGTGTCGCGCGGCTAACTTCATGATCGACGGAGGTGGATGGGGTGGGGTTGGGGTGGTGGGGTTGGGTGGGAGGGTGGGGGTTCGGTGGGTTGGGGTGGGTGTCGTACGGGTCTGATGGGATGAGCTGATGCAGGCGTACCGGTTGGTGCGGCGGTCCGGAGGGCCGGCGCGGGGGGACGGGGCAGCGCCTTCCGGCGCTTCCGTGCCCGCCGGCAGCGCGCCCAGGGGCGGTGTCGGCGAGTCGGGTGGGCCAGAGCGCACGGGAGGGCCTGAGCGCGGGGCGCGGCCTCAATCGGTCGGCGGGTCCGCAGGTGTGGCCGGGTCTGAGCTGGCGGCCGGGCGTGAGCTGGCCGGCGACGGCGGTTGGCGGGTCGATCCGGTGCAGGCCGAGGTGGTCGGGCACACCGACGGGCCGATGCTCGTGCTCGGCGGTCCGGGCACCGGCAAGACCAGCACGCTCGTCGAGTCGGTCGCCGCCCGGGTGGCCGAGGGGGTCGACCCCGAACACATCCTGGTGCTGACCTTCGGCCGCCGAGGCGCGACCGCGCTACGCCAGCGCATCGAGGCCCGGATCGCCCAGGACGGCCACCGGGTGCTGCGCGAGCCGCTGGTGCGCACCTTCCCGGCGTACGCCTTCGGGTTGCTCCGCCGAGCCGCCGCAGAACGGGGTGAGCCCTCACCCCGGCTGCTCACCGGCCCCGAGCAGGATCTGATCATCCGCGAGCTGCTGAACGTGGTGGGTGAGGAGCCCGAGGACGACCCGGTCGGTTGGCCGACCGACCTGCGTCCCGCCCTGCGCACCCGGGCGTTCGCCGGTCAGCTGCGCGACCTGCTCATGCGCGCCGCCGAGCGGGGCGTGGGCCCTGTCGACCTGGCCCGGCTGGGCGAGAAGCTCGGCCGCGAGGACTGGCCGGCCGCCGCCCGCTTCCTCCGGGAGTACGTGGCAGTGCTCGCGCTGCGGGACGTCAGCAACCGGGGCTCCATCGCGTACGACCCGGCCGAGCTGGTCCGGGCGGCCACCGGGCTGCTGCGCGACGACGAGGAGCTGCTGGCCGCCGAGCGTCGCCGCCTCACCCACGTGTACCTCGACGAGCTGGCGGACACCGACCCCGCCCAGGTGGAGCTGCTCTCGGTCATCGCGGGCGGAGGCAAGTCACTTGTCGCGTTCGCCGACCCGGATTCCTCCACGTACGCCTTCCGGGGCGCCGACCCGGCCGGGGTGGCCACCTTCCCGCACCGCTTCCGGACCGCCTCCGGGGCACCGGCCGCACAGGTGCTGCTGACCACGTCGTACCGGGCCGGGCCGGGTCTGCTCGCGGCGATCGCCCGGCTGGGTCGCCGGCTGCGCGGCCCGGCGGCGCACCGCCGCCTGCACCCGCTGCCGGACGCGCCGCCCGGGGTGGTCGAGGTGCACACGTTCCGCTCGGCGACCAGCGAGGCGGCCTGGCTGGCCCACGCGCTGCGCTCGGCCCACCTGCTCGACGGCGTGCCGTGGTCGCGGATGGCGGTGCTGGTGCGGTCCACCGCGTTGCAACTGCCCACCCTGCGGCGGGCACTGCACGCTGCCGGCGTACCCACCGTGGTGCACGGCGAGGACCTGCCCCTGCACCTGCAACCGGCGGTCGCGCCGCTGCTGCTCCTGCTGCGCTGCGCGCTCGAACCGGCCCGCCTGGACGAGGAGGCGGCGGTCGCGCTGCTGCACTCGCCGCTGGGCGGAGCCGACCCGCTGGCCGAGCGGCGGCTGCGGCAGGGCCTGCGTGCGCTCGCGCTGGCCGGCGGTGACCGACGCCCCTCCGGGGAGCTGATAGTCGAGGCGTTGCGCGATCCGACGGAGCTGGCCGACATCGACCGGCGCTGGGCGGAGCCGGCGCAGGCGGTGGCCGGGCTGCTGGCCACCGCACGGGATGCCGCCGCCCAACCAGGGGCAACCGCCGAGGACGTGCTCTGGGCGGTCTGGGACGCCAGTGGTCTCGCCGAGCGTTGGGCGGGCGCGATCATCCAGGGGCGGCCGGCGGCCGGCGAGGGAGACCTGGCCCGGCGGCGGCGGGCCGAGGCGGCCGACCGTGACCTGGACGCCGTGCTGGTGCTCTTCGACGCGGCGGCACGGTTCACCGACCGGCTGCCCGGTGCCCGCACCGAGGTCTTCCTCGACCACGTGCTCGCCCAGGACCTGCCGGCCGACACCATCGCCCCGACCGCCGACCGGGGCGCGGCGGTCCGTCTGCTCACCGCCCACGCCGCGAAGGGCCTGGAATGGGACCTGGTCGCGGTGGCCGGCGTGCAGGAGGGCATCTGGCCGGACCTGCGACTGCGCGGCAGCCTGCTCGGCTCGGAGCGCCTCGTCGACGTGTTGGCGGGTCGATCGGTCGGCGGCGCGGCTGTGGCGAACGTGGTGGGTCAGACCTCGGCGTTGCTGGACGAGGAACGCCGGCTCTTCCATGTGGCCATCAGCCGGGCCCGGCACCGACTGCTGGTCAGTGCCGTGGCATCGGCCGCAGTCGGCGGTGACGACCACGAGGAACAGCCGAGCCGGTTCCTGCACGAGCTGGGCCCGACCGCACCACCCGCCCCGCCACCCGGTCCACCCACCCCACCCACCCCGCCACCCGGTCCACCCACCCCACCCACCCCGCCACCCGGTCCGCCCACCCCACCCACCGCGCCACCCGGGCCGCGCACCGGCCCGCCGCCCGCCGACCCCAGTGACACGACGGGGGAGGACGGGGACGCCGAGCCGGACCGCCCCGGGGCACTGCCGGTCACCCGTCCACCCCGGGCGCTCACCCTGCCGGCGCTGGTCGCGGAGCTGCGTACCGCCATCACCGACCCGGCTGCCCCGGCGGCCCGGCGGCGCGCCGCGGCGGCCGAGCTGGCGCGGCTCGCGGCCGCCGGTGTCCCCGGCGCGCACCCCGACGACTGGTGGGGTTTGCGGGGCCTCTCCGACGACCGGCCGCTGGTCGACGAGGGCAAGCCGGTGCGGGTCACCCCGTCGGCGATGGAGAGCGCCCTGCGGTGCAGCCTGCGGTGGCTGCTGGAACGGCACGGGGGCAGCGGCCCGACCAGCACCGCGCAGGGGGTGGGCAACCTGGTCCACGCCGCCGCGATGCTCGCCGAGGACGCCAGCGCCGACCGGGGCGCGCTGCTCGACTACGTGGCCGCGCGGTTCGACGCGATCGAGCTGGCGGCCCGGTGGATGGCCGGGCCGGAGCGTGAACGCGCCGAGGCGATGGTCGACAAGCTGCTGCGCTGGCTGGCCACCAACCCGCGTCGGCTGCTCGCGATCGAGCACGAGTTCGCCGTCCGCCTGGACGACCCGAACCGGCCGGTCGACCTGACCGGTCGGGTGGACCGGCTGGAGGTCGACGAGGCCGGGCGGCTCGTGGTGATCGACCTGAAGACCGGCAAGTCGACGGCTGTCACCGGCGCCGAGCTTGCCGAGCATCCGCAGCTCGGCGCCTACCAGGCGGCGGTGGAGGCGGGGGCGTTCGCCGAGTTCGGAGACGAGTCGGGGGGTGCTGCGCTGGTGCAGCTCGGCACCTCCGCCAAGGACGCCCGGGAGCAGAATCAGCCGGCGCCCGGTGAGGGGCCGGCGGCCGGCTGGGCGACCGCGCTGGTCCGGCGGACCGCCGATACGATGGCGGCCGCCACGTTCGCCGCGGTGGCCAACTCGAAGTGCCGGGTCTGCCCGGTGCGGACCAGCTGCCCGGTCTCCGGGCAGGGGCGCCAGGTGGTCGAGCCGCCGACCGTCCGACGTCCGGAGACCCCATGACCCAGCCCACCCTGTTCGGCGCGGGCCCCGCGCCGACGCCCCGGCTGGCGGACTCCGGCCCCCGCTACACGCCCGTCGAGCTGGCCAAGCTGCTGCGGTTGCCGGCGCCCACCCGGGAGCAGGCCGCGATCATCGCCGCCCCGGTGGAGCCGTTGCTGGTGGTCGCGGGCGCCGGGTCCGGCAAGACCGAGACGATGGCCGCGCGGGTGGTCTGGTTGGTGGCCAACTCGTACGTGCGCCCCGAGCAGATCCTCGGGCTGACCTTCACCCGGAAGGCGGCCGGCGAGCTGGCCCACCGGGTACGGACCCGGCTCGACCAGCTGATCCGCCGCGTCGGCCGGCAGGGTCGGGACCCGCTGGACGACCCGCTCGCCGGTGAACCCACCGTCTCCACGTACCACTCCTACGCGGGGCGGATCGTCACCGAGCACGGGCTGCGGGCCGGTTACGAGCCGTCCACCCGGCTGCTCACCGAGGCCTCCCGCTGGCAGTTGGTCGACCTGCTGGTGCGCAACTACGACGGTGACATGTCCGAGGTGGACCGGATGCCGAGCACCATCACCGACGCGGTGCTGGCGCTCGCCGGTGAGCTGGACGAGCACCTGGTCGCGCCGGACCAGCTGGCGGCCTGGACCGGCCGGTTCTTCGCCGAGGTGCAGTCCCGGCCGGGCCGGGTGTACGCCGACGTGCGCAAGGCGCTCACCCTCCAGCAGACCCGGCTGCGCCTGCTGCCGCTGGTGCGGGCGTACGCCCGGCGCAAGGAGGACTTCGAGGCGATGGACTTCGCCGACCAGCTCGCCCGGGCGGCCCGGGTGGCCCGGGACCACCCGGGGGTCGGTCAGATCGAGCGGGACCGTTTCCGGGTGGTGCTGCTCGACGAGTACCAGGACACCAGCCACGCCCAGGTGGTGCTGCTCAACGCGTTGTTCGGTGGCGGGCACCCGGTGACGGCGGTGGGGGACCCGTGCCAGTCCATCTACGGCTGGCGGGGGGCCAGCGCGGGCACACTGGACCGGTTCCCCACCGAGTTCGCGCGCGCCGACGGGCAGCCCGCCCAGGCGCTCGGGCTCACCACGAGCTGGCGCAACCGCCCCGAGATCCTCCGGGTGGCGAACGCGCTGTCCACGCCACTGCGTGCGGCGGGCGCCCAGGTGCCGGAGCTGCGCTCCGCGCTGACCGTCCGGGACCCGATCCCACACCGCAGCCCCGGCGGCGCGGCCGGCGGCACTGTGCACTGCGCGATGCTGCCCACGTACGCCGACGAGGCCGACTGGATCGCCGACAGCGTGCTCGCGGCCTGGCGTGGGGCGGCCCGGATGCCTGGCGCGGCACCCGAGCACATCCCGGTGGCGCAACGCCCGACGACGGCAGTGCTGGTGCGCGTCCGCAGCCAGATCCCGGCGATCGAGTCGGCACTGCGGGAGCGCGGTCTCCCGGTCGAGGTGGTCGGGCTGGGTGGCCTGCTGGACACCCCCGAGGTACGCGACGTGGTCTGCACGCTGCGGGTGCTGGCCGACCCGACCGACGGTGCCGCGCTGCTGCGGTTGCTCACCGGCGCCCGTTGGCGGATCGGGCCGCGTGACCTGGTGGCGTTGCACAAGCGGGCCCGGGCCATCGCCAACGCCCGGCGACAGGTTGCCGCCGACGACACCTCGGAGATCAGCCCCGACCTGCTGGACGAGGCGACCCTGGTGGAGGCGCTGGCCGATCTCGGCCCGGCGCAGGCGTACTCGGCGGAGGGCTTCGCGCGGTTGCGCGCGTACGGGCTGGAGTTGGCGCTGCTGCGCTACCGGCTGGACCAGCCACTGCCGGACCTGATCGCGGACATCGAGCGGACCATCGGCCTGGACGTGGAGGTCGCGGTCCGGGCCGGCCGGGACGGCGCCGGCGACGCGGGCCTGGCCCGGGGTCACCTGGACGCACTGGGGGACGTGGCGGCCCGCTTCAGCGGGGAGACGCCGGGGGCGACGCTCTCCGGCTTCCTGTCCTACCTGGCCGCGGCCGAGGACGAGGAGCGCGGTCTGGCGCCGGGCGAGGTCGAGGTGGTGGAGGGCGCGGTGCAGGTGGTCACCGCGCACGCCGCCAAGGGCCTGGAGTGGGACGTGGTGGCCGTGGCCGGGCTGAGCCGTGGGCTGTGGCCGGGTCCGGTCCGCAACTCCGACCACTGGTTGGGTGGGCTCGGGGTGCTGCCGTTCCCGCTGCGCGGCGACGCCGACGGGTTGCCCGAGCTGGCGCTCGACGAGGCGGCCGACCAGCGGGCGGTAGCCCGGGCGGTGACCGACTTCACCGACGCCTGGCGGGCCCATGACGAGCGGGAGGAACGCCGGCTGACGTACGTGGCGGTCACCCGGCCGCGCCGGCTGCTGCTCTGCTCCGGCTACTGGTGGGGGGAGGGCACGAAGCGGCCACGAGGTCCGTCGGTCTTCCTGCGTGAGGTGTACGACGCCTGCCTCGACGGCGGGCCGGGGCACCTGATCGACGTGTGGGCGCCGGAGCCGACCCCGGATGCGACGAACCCGACGGCCGAGGTGGTGCTCCGCGCGGAGTGGCCGGCCGACCCGTTGGGCGGTCGCCGGCCGGCACTGGCCGAGGCGGCCGGGTTGGTGCGCCGCCTGATGACCGACGGGCCGGCCTCGGTGGTCGCCGGACCGGTCGGCTCGGTGGTGGACGGGCCGATGGTGACCGTCGAGCCGGAGGTGGACCCGGAGGTGGCGCGCTGGCAGCGGGAGGCGGATCTGCTGCTGGCCGAACGGGCCGAGCTGACCAGGCTCTCCGGTGCGGTCGAGGTGGCCCTGCCCGGGCAGTTGAGCGTCACCCAGCTGGTGGCGTTGCGGCGTGACCCGGCCGGGCTGGCCCGTACGCTGCGCCGTCCGGTGCCGACCGAGCCCAACCCGTACGCCCGTCGCGGCACCGCGTTCCATGCCTGGTTGGAGCAGCGCTTCGGCGCCGACCGCCTGCTGGACCTGGACGAGTTGCCCGGTGCGGCCGACGCGGATGCCGCGCCCGACGAGGCGCTGGTCGAGTTGCAGGAGCGGTTCCTGGCCAGCGAGTGGGCCGACCGGTCACCGGTAGAGGTGGAGGTGCCGTTCGCCACGGTGATCGCCGGCGTGGTGGTGCGGGGGCGGATGGACGCGGTCTTCGCCCGGCCGGGTGGGCGGTTCGACGTGGTCGACTGGAAGACCGGCGCGCAGCCGACCGGGCCGGCGGCTGACGTGGCCGCCGTGCAGTTGGCGGTGTACCGGTTGGCCTGGGCGGAGCTGGCTGGTGTGCCGGTCGACCGGGTGGGCGCGGCCTTCCACTACGTCCGGCACGGTGTGACGGTTCGGCCCGCCGACCTGCTGGATGTGACGGGGCTCACGGCCATGATCGCCCAGTTGCCCGAAGATTCCGCCCAAGCTTGACCGCTGGCGGGAAAACCATGATACGTTGGCCGGGTTGCAGTTTTGGTTACCAGAGACTCTGTGTGCGCCTGGCGGGATTGTGGCCCCAGGCGCTCTTTGTTGTGTCCGGAGTTCTCCGGGCGGGGCGACCAGAAGCGACAGGCGATTCGCGCATCCCCGCGCGGAGCGCTCCTCTTCGGGCACGCAACAAGTGCGAGTCCGACGTTCCGTCAAGGAGACGAAACACATGGCTATTGGCACCGTGAAGTGGTTCAACGCTGACAAGGGCTTCGGCTTCATCACCCCCGACGGCGGCGGCGCTGACGTCTTCGCCCACTTCTCGGCGATCCAGTCCTCCGGCTACCGGAGCCTGGACGAGAACCAGCGGGTCGAGTTCGAGGTGACCCAGGGCCAGAAGGGCCCGCAGGCGGAGAACATCCGCCCGCTCTGATCTTCGGATCGGTCAGCATTACCTGTCGCGCCCTCCGGGTGTGACGGTGACGGGACCGGCCCGCCTCGCCGTTGCCTGCCTCCGCAGGTGACGGCCCGGTGGCGGGCCGGCCCGTACTCCAATCGGTTCGTGCTTGTGAGTCCTGGCTGCCTTTTTGCCGCCGGTGACAGCGCCGACTTCGGCGCCCTCCCTCGACACGTGCCGCGTCGAGGAAGGCTCCCGCATGACCACAGTTATTCCTTCTTTCGCTCATACCGGGCTGGCACCGGCGCTGCTCACCGCGTTGACCGCGCAGGGCATCAACGAGCCGTTCCCGATCCAGTCGGCGACGCTGCCCGACTCGCTCGCCGGCCGCGACGTGCTGGGCCGGGGTCGTACCGGCTCCGGCAAGACCCTCGCCTTCGGGCTTGCGCTGCTGTCCCGCACCGCCGGCCGTAAGGCCCGGCCGGGTCGCCCGCTCGCCCTGGTGCTGGTGCCGACCCGTGAGCTGGCCCAGCAGGTCACCACCGCGCTCGCCCCGTACGCCCGCGCTGTCGGGCTGCGCTGCACCACAGTCGTCGGCGGGCTGTCGTTGCAGCGGCAGGCCGACGCTCTGCGTGCCGGCGCCGAGGTGGTTGTCGCCACCCCCGGCCGGCTACACGACCTGATCAACCGCGGCGACGCCCGGCTCGACCAGGTCGAGATCACCGTGCTGGACGAGGCCGACCAGATGGCCGACATGGGCTTCCTGCCGCAGGTCACCAAGCTGCTGGAGCAGGTCGCGCCGCAGGGCCAGCGGATGCTCTTCTCCGCCACTCTGGACGGTGGTGTGGACCGGCTGGTCCGCCGCTTCCTGAGCAACCCGGTCACCCACTCGGTCGACCCGGGCACCGCCACCGTGACGGCGATGACCCACCACGTGCTGCACGTCGACGCCCTGGACAAGCCCGACGCGTTGACCCGGATCGCCGCCCGTGAGGGCCGCACCATCCTGTTCATGGGCACCAAGCACCGCGCCGACCGCCTTGCCCGTCAGTTGCTGTCCAAGGGCGTACGCGCGGCCGCACTGCACGGCGGAAAGTCCCAGCCGCAGCGCACCCGGATCCTGGAGCAGTTCCGCAACGGCCAGGTGACCGCTCTGGTCGCCACCGACGTCGCGGCTCGGGGCATTCACGTGGACGGCCTGGACATGGTCGTCAACGTGGACCCGCCGACCGAGGCGAAGGACTACCTGCACCGGGGCGGCCGTACCGCCCGGGCCGGCGAGTCCGGCTCTGTGGTCACCCTGGTCCTGCCCGAGCAGCGTCGGGACATGTCCCGGCTGATGGCCACCGCCGGCATCCGGCCCGAGTCGGTTCAGGTGCGCTCCGATGGCGAGGCGTTGGCCCGGGTCACCGGTGCGCGTGAGCCGTCCGGGGTGCCGGTGACCATCGTCGCGCCTCCGGCTCCCGCCGCTCGTGGGGGACGCGGTGTCGGTGGCACTGCCACCGATGGCGGCGCCCGCCCGACGCACCGGGCGTCGGGTCGGTCCCGCCGTCCGCGCCGCCCCCGTACCGTCTGATCTTCCGCGCCTCGACCGACCCGCCCCGCTTCGGCGAGGCGGGTCGGTCTGTCTTCGGCCCTGGCCGGCCAGACTTCTGAGTCGGTAATCAGCCTCCGCTCGGTCGGCTGGCCGACTGCGTCATCGCTGACGGTGGTCAAGGCTGACCACCGGGGGAAAGCCGGGCGGGGGGCCCGGCACGGGAGGGGTGACCATGGCGGGCGAAGCCGGCTCGGGTGCACTACGCGAACTGATCCTGGTGGTCGCGGTCGCGCTCGCCGGGCTGTTGCTCGCCATGGTTGCGGCCTTCGCACCCTGGCACGCCACCCCGGCGGGTAACGCTCCCGCCGGTCTGGTGGAGCTGCACGGCCCTGGCGACCAGGGCTCCCGCCCGGCGGTCGCCCACGTGGGTTGAGCAGCGACCGGCCGACCGGTGCCGGCGGAGGGGCAGGCCCGGTCAGGATCGGTACGAGATGTGGTCGGGTCGGCGGGGCACCGACCCGACCACATCACCGCCGTCGTTTCACGAGGTGGTGGGGGCGTGGTCGGTCGAGTTGCAGGTGAGCAGGTCGGCCAGGGTGGTGCTGTCGACCACCGTGGCGATCGCCCCGTGCACCGCCAGCCAGACGTCGGTCAGCCCGGCGGCCACACCGTGGTAGCCGGCGCGCTCGGCCGGCAGGCCGCGCACGGTGGTGAGCGAACCGCCGGCCGCCCGTAACACGTCTCCGACGGTGATCCCGTCGGCTGGGCGGGTCAGCGCGTACCCGCCGTCGGTGCCCCGATGGCTGTGCAGCAGACCGGCTCGGCGCAGGTCGAGCAGGATGCCCTGCAGGAAGCTGAGCGGGATGTCCTGCACCTCGGCCAGGCTGGCCGCCTTCACCAACTCACCGCCTCCGCTCCCGCCGCCGCGACTGGCGGCGGCGACGGCGAGCATCGCCCGGAGCGCGTAGTCGCTGCGCGCGGAGACGTACACGGTCAGTTGCCCGCCTGGTCGAGCACGCCCCAGCGCCGCCGGATCGCCTTGTCCGCCGCGCCGAAGGCGGCATCCACGCCGAGGCCGAGCACCAGGATGACGATCATGGTGGAGAGCAGCCAGGGTGCGTCGGACAATTCGCGGGAGTAGGTCAGCTGCGCGCCGAGCGACGTCTGTGAGATGCCGACCACGATCAGCTCACCGGCCATCAGGCTGCGCCAGGAGAACGCCCAGCCCTGCTTGAGCCCGGCGACGATCGCCGGCAGGGCGGCCGGCGCGATGACGTACCGGTAGAGGTTGAGCCCCCGAGCGCCCAGGTTGCGGCCGGCGCGCAGCAGCAGCGGTGGCACGTAGTCCACACCGGAGATCACGCCGTTGGCGATGGACGGCGCCGCGCCGAGCACCACCACGAAGAAGATCGCCTTCTCGCTCAGCTCGAACAGCAGGATGGCCAACGGGAACCAGGCGATCGACGGCATGGTCTGCAACGCCGTGATCATCGAGCCGATGGCGGCCCGGAGCACCTTGGACCGGGCCACCGCCAGGCCCAGCAGCAGGCCGACCGCGACCGAGAAGACATAGCCGACGGCGGCCCGCCGCAACGTCGTGACCAGGCCTTCCCAGAGCTGCGGGCCCTGAGCCTGGTTGACCAGCTCGCGGCCGACCTCCAGCGGCCCCGGCAGCGAATACGGCGGCTTCCAACCCGACCAGACCACCAGCTGCCAGGCCAGGATGGCGATGGCCAGCGCGGCGAGCTTGGGCCAGGTGGCTGCCCAGAACCGGGAACCCCGGGAAACCTCCGGGTCCCGGCCGGCGATTTCCAGCGCGTCCAGGCCGGAGATCTGCGCGTCGGTACGCGCCGTGTTGGTCAGGGTGTCACTGGCCATGGCGGCCCACCTCCGTACGGAGCCGCTCGGTGACCTCGGCGGCGATGGCGGCGACCTCGGGGGAGTCGATCCGTCGGGGGCGCGGGATGTCCACCTCGGTGGAGTAGATGATCCGGCCGGGTCGGCTGGAGAGCAGGATGATCCGGTCGGCCAGTCGGGCGGCCTCGCGGACGTTGTGCGTCACGAAGAGCACCGAGAGGTTCCGCTCGGACCAGATGCGTTCCAGCTCGTCGTGCAGGATGTCCCGGGTCATCGCGTCCAGTGCGCCGAACGGCTCGTCCATCAGCAGCACCGGTGTGTCCAGGGCCAGCGTGCGGGCCAACGCGACCCGTTGCCGCATGCCCCCGGAGAGCTCGTGGGGGCGCTTGCGGCCGAAGTCGGCCAGGTGCACCGTACGCAGCAACTCGGCGACCCGCTCGCGCCGCTCGGCCCGGGGCAGCCGGCGCAGCTTCAGCGGCACCTCGACGTTGCCGTCGACGGTCAGCCAGGGAAACAGCGCCGGTTCCTGGAACATCAGCCCGGGGTTGGCGTCGCCGGCCAGCGTGATCTGCCCGCCGCTGGGCCGGTCCAGCCCCGCGACGAGGTTCAGCAGGGTGCTCTTGCCGCAGCCGGAGGCACCGACCAGGCAGACGAACTCGCCGGGTGCGACGTCCAGCGACACACCGTCGAGGGCCAGGACGGCGTTCGGCCCGCGCCCGTACACCTTGGTCACGCCGGAGAGCGCGACCGCGGTGGTCGCGCTCTGCGGCGTCGTCGTGGTCGACGTCATGGCTGGACGACCTCGGGCTTGCCCTGCGACTTGAGGGCGTTGTTGAGGTACTTGAGGTCGTACAGGCCCTTGAGGTCGACCGGTTCGGTCAGCTTGACCTCGACGGCGTGGTCGAGGCCGGCCTTGAGCGAGGTCGCGATCGGGTCGTTGGTGAATTCCAACGTCGGCCACGCCTGCTTGATGAGCTTCAGGTCCAGCGGCTTTCCGGTGATCTTGCCGATCGCCTCGGAGATGGCCTGCTGAGCTTCCTCGGGCTTGGTGTTGACGAACTCGTTCGCGGCCACCTGGCCGTCGACCAGCTTCTGCACCACGTCCGGGTGTGCCTTGAGGAACTTCGTGCTGACCAGCAGGTTGGTGATGACGAACTTCTTGTCCGGCCACAGGTCGCGCTCGTCGACGAGCACCTTGCCGCCGGCGTTGACCAGGCGGGAGACGAACGGCTCGGGCACCCAGGCACCGTCGATCGCGCCGCTGTTGAACGTCTCGACCGTCTGGGCGTTCTCCTGCGGGACGATCTTGACGTCGCCGCCACCCTCCTTGGTGGTGGTCAGACCCTGCTGCTTGAGCCAGTAGCGGATCGCCACGTCCTGGGTGTTGCCCAGCTGCGGGGTGGCGATCTTCTTGCCCTTCAGGTCCTGCGCGCCGGCGATGCCGGGCTTGACCACCAGCGCCACGCCGCCGGAGGCCGCGCCGGAGATGACCCGGACGGCCTCACCCTTGGACTTGGAGAAGGCGTTCACTGTCGGGTTCGGACCGATGTAGGTGGCGTCCAGCGCGCCGGAGAACACGGCCTCGATGGCGGCCGGGCCGGCGTTGAAGGTCTTCGGCTCCAGCTTGACGTCGGCGCCGAGCTTCTCGGCGAAGATGCCCTTCTCCACGCCGACGACGGCCGGCGCGTGCGTGATGTTGGGGAAGTAGCCGAGGCGCAGCGTCACCGGGCCGGAGCTGCCGCCCGTGCCCTCGCTGTCGTCGCCGCAGGCGGCGGTGCTGCCCAGGGTCGCCGCACCGAGGGCGGCGAGAGTGGCCAGGGTGACCAACCGGCGCATGGGAAGCCGTCTCATCGTCCATCCAATCCGCAGTATTCCTACTTAGTTGGTAGGAAGACTGGGCCAGGCCGCGATCAGCGTCAAGACCCATCCACATGGCGGGATGACGCGTCTCAGTTATGTAGGTATTTCCTACCAGCTTGCTAGGTTAAACCGGACTCGGTGATCGGCAGAGAGGCGAATTCGCGATGAGCTTCCACTGGTTCCTGCCCACCTCCGGCGACGGCGACCAGGTCGGTGCCGCCACCGTCACCGCGGGCGCCGCCCGGCACGACCGGGCCGCCACCGTGGCCTACCTGGCCGAGGTCGGCCGGGCCGCCGAGACGCACGGCTTCGCCGCCGTTCTCACGCCCGTGGGCGCCGGCTGCCCCGACCCGTGGATCGTCTGCGCGGCGGTCGCCCAGCACACCGAGCGGCTCGGCATGCTGGTCGCCGTTCGGGCCGGCTTCGCGCTGCCCACCCTGATCGCCCAACAGGCCGAGGCGTTCCAGGCCATCTCCGGTGGCCGGCTGTCGCTCAACATCGTCACCGGCGGCGACCCGGCCGAGCAGCGGGCGTACGGCGACTTCCTCGGGCACGACGACCGCTACGCGCGCACCGGCGAGTTCATCGAGGTGCTCCGCCGCGCCTGGGCCGGCCGGCCCTTCGACTACGCCGGGACGCACTACCGGGTCGACCAGGGCGGCCTGGCCACCCCGCTCGCCGAGCCACCGCCGGTCTACTTCGGCGGCGCGTCCCCGGCCGCCGAGACGGTGGCCGCCCGACAGGCCGACGTGTACCTGATGTGGGGCGAACCGCCGACGTCGATCGCCGCCCGGGCCGCCCGGGTCCGGGCGCTCGCCGCCGAGCAGGGCCGCACCCTGCGCACCGGTCTGCGGCTGCACGTCATCGCCCGACCCACCAGCGCCGAGGCGTGGGCGGAGGCCGACCGGCTGCTGGCCGGGATGAGCCCCGAGCGGATCGCCGCCGCACAGGCCAGGTTCCGCCGGATGGACTCGGTGGGCCAGGCCCGGATGGCCGCGCTCAACGCCGGTCGCACCGACGGGCTCACCGTCGCGCCGAATCTCTGGGCCGGCGTCGGCCTGGTCCGCGAGGGCGCCGGCACCGCGCTGGTCGGTAGCTACGCCGAGGTGGCGGCCCGCATCGACGAGTACGCGGCACTCGGCGTGGACGAGTTCGTCCTCTCCGGCTGGCCGCACCGGGAGGAGGCCGAGCGGGTCGGCGCCGAGGTGCTGCCCCGTGTCCGCCCGACACCCGAGCGGCATCACGCGGCGGGTGATGAACGGCGCGTGGGGGCGCGGTAAGCCTCCCTCGACGTGGTCCGCGCTGGCGCGGGTTATCCCTCGGCGGTGGGTCGGTTGTGCACCACCAGCTCGTCGATCTCCAGCCGGCCGACGCGCAGCTCCCGCACGACCGCCCGGCGGATCGCCAGCCGCCCGATGACCAGCGCCCCGACGGCCACGGCCCCGACGGCCACCGCCCCCACGGCGAGGGCGCCGAGCGACGCCGCGCCGGTAGCCCGCGCGCCGGTAGCCCGCGCGCCGGTCGCCGCCGCGCCGGTAGCCCGCGCGCCGGTCGCCGCCGCGCCCGTCGCCGCCGCGCCGCTCGCGCGCGCCCCGGTCAACCGCATCAGGCGTGTCTCTCGTTTCATCTCCCCATTGTCCCCGCACGGCCGGTCGCCCGCTTCCCACCGGTCCCGGATGTCACCCCACCGCCCGACGCACCCGTCGTCTCACCCTCGCGGTGGCGGCGGCTCCGGGAGGTCGCGGGTGGCGGGGGTGTGGACGCGCTAGGGTCGATCCCGTGGCGGCGCGGAGATCCAGAATTCCAGCGACGAAGTATCCGGTCGAGCGGTTCACCCTCGACAACGGCCTGCGGGTGGTGCTCACCCCTGATCGCAGTGCCCCGGTGATCGGGGTGGCGGTGGTCTACGACGTCGGCATCCGCTCGGAGCCGGAGGGGCGTACGGGCTTCGCCCATCTTTTCGAGCACCTGATGTTCCAGGGTTCGGAAAACCTTGAGAAGCTGGCCCACTTCCGGCACGTGCAGGGCGCTGGTGGCACCTTCAACGGCTCCACCCACCTGGACTACACCGACTACTTCGAGACGCTGCCGAGCAACGCGCTGGAACGCGCGCTGTTCCTGGAGGCGGACCGGATGCGTGGCCCCCGACTGACCGAGGAGAACCTGCGCAACCAGGTCGACGTGGTCAAGGAGGAGATCCGGGTCAACGTCCTCAACCGGCCGTACGGCGGCTTCCCCTGGCTGACCCTGCCGCCGGTCATGTTCGACACCTTCCCGAACGCGCACGACGGCTACGGCTCCTTCGACGACCTGGAGTCGGCGACCGTCGCCGACGCGGCGGACTTCTTCCGCCGCTACTACGCCAGCGGCAACGCGGTCCTCGCCGTCAGCGGTGACATCGACGTGGCCGAGGCGACCGAGCTGGTCACCCGGCACTTCGGTGACGTGCCAGCCCGACCGGCGCCGAAACGGCCCGACTTCACCGAGCCCGAGCTGACCGCCGAGCGGCGCACCTCGTACACCGATGCTCTGGCGCCGCTGCCGGCGGTGGCCGGCGCCTGGCGCGTGCCCGACCCGGTCACCGACTTCGCCGGCTACCTGCCGTACGTGGTGCTGGCCGAGGTGCTCACCGACGGCGACGCGTCGCGGCTGGTCGAGCGGCTGGTGCAGCGCGACCGCACGGTGACCAGCCTCGGCGGATACCTCGGCTTCATGGGTGACCCGTTCGACGTCCGCGACCCCACCGCGTTGCTGCTGCAGGCGCATCTCCCGCCCGGGGGCGACGTGGACAAGGTGCTGCGCACCATCGACGAGGAGTTGGACCGGCTGGCCACCGACGGGCTGACCGACGGTGAGCTGGCCCGCACCCAGGCCCGGATGGCGACCCATCTGCTGCGGGACACCGACGCGGTGCTCGGCCGGGCGCTGCGGATGGCCGTGCTGGAGCAGCAACGCGGCGAACCGGGCCTGCTCAACGAGTTGCCCCGGCTGGTCGGCGACGTCACCGAGGACCAGGTCCGGGCCGCCGCGGCCACTCTGCGACCGGAGCGCCGGGCCGCCATCGAGGTCATTGCCGGAGGCGCCCGGTGAGCGCGAGGAGTGAGCCGGTTTTGCGAGCCCCGCAGTCGCGAACGAAGGTGGCACAGTGACTACGACCACTGCTCCCGTCGGGCCGCGTACGCTGCCGCCGCTGGGGCCGACCCGCAAGCTCAAGGTGCCCAAGCAGGCCGAACGTACGCTGCGCAACGGTCTCACCGTGATCGCCGTACGCCGGCCCGCCGTGCCGCTGGTCGAGTTGCGGCTCTGGGTTCCGTTCGGTCGGGTGCACCTGGCTCGCGGCGCGATGCTCTCGCAGACGATGCTCTCCGGCACCGAGTCGATGACGAGCGTGCAGCTCGCCGCCGAGTTGCAGAAGGTGGGTGGCGGGCTCTCCGCGGGCGTCGACCCGGACCGGCTGATGCTCTCGGGCGCTGGGCTGGTCACCGGCCTGGACCGGATGCTGGAGCTGCTGGCCGAGGTGCTGACCAGCGCCAGCTACCCGAGCGACGAAGTGGCCACCGAACGGGACCGACTGGTCGACCGGATCCAGGTGGCGCAGAGCCAGCCGGCGCACCTTGCCCGGGAGGCGCTGCTGAAGCGGATCTACGGCCGGCACCCGTACGCGACGCAGACCCCGGAGCCGGGCCAGATCCGCGCCGTCCGACCGGCGGCGTTGCGCACCCTGCACGCGGAGCGGGTCCACCCGGCCGGCGCGCAGTTGGTGCTGGTCGGTGACGTGCAGCCGGAGAAGGCACTGGACGCCGCCGAGCGGGCGCTCGGCGGTTGGGCCGGCGCCGGGCGTGTGGCCGAGCTGCCGGCGACGCCGCCGCTGGAGCCGGGCCCACTGCTGCTGGTCGACCGGCCGGGCTCGGTGCAGTCCTCGCTGCGGATCGCGCTTCCGGCCGTGTCCCGCACCGACCCCGACCACGCCCCGCTGCAACTGGCCAACCTGATCTTCGGCGGTTACTTCTCCTCCCGTTGGGTGGAGAACATCCGCGAGGACAAGGGCTACACGTACGGCCCGCACTCGGGGATCGAGCATTCCGTGGCCGGGTCGGTGCTGGTGGCCTCCGCCGAGGTGGCCACCGAGGTCACCGGGCCGGCGCTGCTGGAGACGACGTACGAGTTGGGCCGGTTGGCGTCGCTGCCACCGAAGCCCGAGGAGTTGGAGCAGGCCCGTCAGTACGCCCTGGGCACTCTCCAGCTCGGCATGTCCACCCAGGCCGGGTTGGCGGCGTTGACCAGCGCGTACGCGGGCAACGGGCTGCGTCTCGACTTTCTCGCCGAGTACGCGGCGAGGTTGGCGAAGGCGAGCATCGACGATGTCGCGCGTGCCGGCGCCCGGTACCTGGCACCGGCTCGGGCGGCGATCGTGGTGCTCGGTGACGCCGAGCGGGTCACCCAGGGCCTCGCCGCGCTGACCACGGTCCACACCGAGCCGAAGCAGTGAGCGAGCGCAGCGAGCGAGCCATGGGGCTCAGCAGTGGGCCGTCTCACGGCGGCGTGGAGCGAAGCGGAGCGCTGGTGTGAGCGAGCGCAGCGAGCGAGCCATGGGGCTCAGCAGTGGGCCGTCTCACGGCGGCGTGGAGCGAAGCGGAGCGCTGGTGTGAGCGAGCGCAGCGAGCGAGCCATGGGGCTCAGCAGTGGGCCGTCTCACGGCGGCGTGGAGCGAAGCGGAGCGCTGGCGTGAGTGGGGAGGCGGCGCCGCCGTTGGCGCGGTCCACGCTGGATCGGGCCGCGCACCGGCGGGGCGACTCGCAGTGGCTGACCGAGGCGTGGCTGCGTGGCCGGGTGCTGCTGCTCGACTCGACCGACGAGGGTCGGACGTTGGCCCGCACCGACACGTCGCCACCGGCGTTGGTGCTGTTCGGTGCGGCCGACGTGCCGGCCGGGTCCGAGTCGACGGCGATGTTCCTCGGTGTCGAACCGGACGGGGTGCCGGTCTTTGCGGTCGACGCGCCGCTGCCGGCGTTGCCGGGGACCCGGGCGGTCAACCTGCGCGAGGTGGGCCACCTGCTGGCCGACCGGGAGGCCGGCATCTTCACCACGGGGTTGGCGCTGCTCAACTGGCACACCCGGCACGGTTACTCGACGAGCACCGGGGCGCCGACCGCGATGGACGAGGCGGGCTGGTCCCGGGTGGACCGTAACGGTGGGCGGATCTGGCCGCGTACCGACCCGGCGATGATCGTGCTGGTGCACGACGGTGTGGACGGCCCGGACGGTCGCTGCCTGCTCGGCAACAACGCCGGTTGGCCGGGCACCCCGGGCGGCCGGC
Source organism: Micromonospora sp. MGP-C2 (assembly GCF_057766525.1). NCBI lineage: Bacteria > Bacillati > Actinomycetota > Actinomycetes > Micromonosporales > Micromonosporaceae > Micromonospora > Micromonospora sp. MGP-C2. The sequence goes on along the minus strand of NZ_JBYMEN010000002.1, from coordinate 3,256,998 downwards.
GCTATTCCTGCCTGGCCGGCTACGTCGAGCCCGGCGAGTCGGCGGAGGCCGCCGTGCTGCGCGAGGTCCGCGAGGAGGTGGGCATCGGGGTCGAGCGCATCGGGTACGTGGGCAGCCAGGCGTGGCCGTTCCCCGGCTCGCTGATGCTGGGTTTCCTGGCCACCGCGAACCCGGACGATCCGGTGCGGGTCGACCCGTCCGAGATCGCGTACGCCCGGTGGTTCTCGCGCCGGGAGATCGGGGCGGCGCTGGCCGGGCGGACGGTGGACGTGGGTGACGGTGCCCAGCTGATCCTGCCGCCGCCGTCGTCGATCGCGCTGTTCCTCATCCACCGGTGGCTGGACGGCTGGGTGGACGCCGACAGGTGAAGCACGGTCCCGACCCGTGGCCGCCGTTGCCGCGGCGGTCACGGGCCGGGAACACGGGCCGTCGTGGTCGGTGGGTGCGATAAACGCGGCGGGGGAGCCGATCCGACCACGACGGACGTCTTGTCGAGTCAGGTGCCGTTGCGGCCCGGTCTGTGTCGGAAGGCCGCGCGGGGCTCGATCAGCGGCACGACCTTGACCCGTTGCTTGCCGGCGCGGACCGCGCCGACCGTGGCCAGAGCGCGGGCCAGCAGCAGTGCGGCGTCCCGGTCCTCGGCGTGCACGGTCTGCCGTCGTGGCTCGGGGGTGGTCGTCTCGTCGCGGAGTCGGTGGCCGTCTGCCCAGGCAGCGGCGATGTCCCCGTCGGCGACGGCGCGGATGTCGGTGCGAACGATCAGGAACCGCATGAGGGTCTCCGGATGAGCCGCGATGGATAAGCCAGTGTGGAAGTTCCACGTATCCGAGGGCCATGTTACGCCCCGTGTTCGTCCCAGCAACTGAAACGCGCCTATCGGTTCGGAGCGTCGTCCGATCGGCCGATGCAGCTCAGGGGGTCGGCGGGCGCATACAGCGACGGGGCCGCCGGCAGTGCGCCGACGGCCCCGTACCTGTCACCGGATCAGTTCAGATCGAACTGGCCCTTCTTGGCTCCGGTGATGAAACCGAGCCACCCTGCGCGGTTGAACAGCAGCACCGGGCCGCCTCGGTCCTTGCTGTCGCGCAGGGCGACCGCCGACGGGCCGGCGTTGAGTGGGGCGACCTCCACGCAGTTGGAGGTCTGGCTGCGTGTGCTGGTACGCCACGGGGCATCCGCCAGCGAGTGAGCGGAGACGGACGGCGTGTTACGGATGTCGTTCATGGTTCTGCTCCTGATGTGAAGCGATCCGATGGGACGAGTGGTGCCGCACGCCCCGACGGAGGGTCGGTCCCCCGTGGATCACCGATCCGTCAGCCGCCCCGAGGCCCGGCGGCGCTGGGTCGGCGCCGTTGCCGGCCCGAACGCCACTGTGGATGGGGGCGCTGCCTCGGTCATCCGTCCCGTTGACTCGATCAGCCAGGAGAGGGTGTCCTCGGCGTTCAGTGCCGACGTGCATAGCCACTCGAACACCACTTTATAGCGATTTAGCGCGATTGCCTCGGTCGACATGACGTCGGTGAAGCCACCTTCGATGGCCAATGTCTCCGGATCGAGGGGATCGGCGAACCGGTAGACCGAGAACGCGGTCGGCGGGAGGTACCAATTGCCGATCTGGGTGTCGCGAAGCAGCACGTGCAGCGTCACGTTCGGCAGCAGGGCCAGCTCACAGAGCTGGAGCAGTTGTTCGTGCAGCACCTCGGGCGGCCCGGCGCGGCGGCCGAGAGCGGCCTCCTCCAGCACCGCGGTGTAGCGGGGCGCGTGCGGCTCACGGGTCAGCAACGACTGACGGGCCATCCGCGCCTGCACCTCGGTCTCCGGCTCGTCGTCGGGCTCGGGCTCGCCCGCGCCCGCGCCCACCTGGCGGGCGGAGACGATCCGGACCTGGGCGTAGCCCGGGGTCTGCAACAGGCCGGGCACCAGCACCGGGTTGTATTCGGAGATCTCGGCGCAGCCCGCCTCCAGCTCGGCCCAACTGCGCTGCTGCTGCGTCATCACCGGGAAGTTCTTCAACCAGCCGCGCATGTCGCCGGCCTCGCTGGTGATGCCGAGCAACTCGTCGTGCACCGCCTGGTCGACGCCGTAGAGATCCAACAGGTCGCCGACGTCCTGCGGGTCCGGTCGGCTGCGGCCGTTCTCCAGACGGGACAGTTTGGACGCGGAGGCCCAACCGATACGCTCGATCACCTGGTCGCCGGTGAGGCCCGCAGCCTCACGCAGGCGGCGCAGCTCGACGCCCAATCGGCGACGACGCAGGATCGGGCTGGGTGCGGCAGGAGGCACAGTGTCCTCTTTCCCGTCGACCGCCGCTGCCGCGACGGTAACTGTATGAAATTCGCCCCCCACGGTCAGTATGGACGGCGCGACCGGTGTCGGAGGTTCCGGCGGGGGCGTGTCCTGCAAAAATCGGACCACGGGAATGCCGGACGATGACGGACCCGCGGTCGCGGCCCACGTCGACCTCGCCCAGCCGGGCAGGCCATCCCGCCGGAGGGACCCATGCGCACGATCCTGCGCCGACCCGACTTCCGCCTGCTCTTCGGCGGTCTGCTGGCCAGCATGACCGCCGAGTCGATCCTGCTGCTCGCGCTCGCCATCTGGGTCAAGGATCTGACCGGCTCGAACGGGCTGGCCGGTGCCACGATCTTCGCCGTCATCGCGCCGATGATGCTGGCACCGCTGGTCGGCTGGTTCGTCGACCGGTACCCGCGTCGGCCGTTCTTCCTGGCCGCGAACGTGCTCACCGCCGCCCTGCTCACCCCGTTGTTCGCCGTCCGGCACGCGGGCGACGTCTGGATCGTCTACCTGGTGGCCGCCCTCTACGGGCTGTCGTCCATCACGCTCGGCGCGGCGCTCAGCGGGCTGATCCGGGAGATGGTGCCGGTCGAGCTGCTGGCCGAGGCGAACGGCCTGCTCCAGACCGTACGGCAGGGGATGCGGCTGATCGGTCCGCTGGCCGGCGCGGCGCTCTACGCGGCGCTCGGTGGGTGGGCGCTGGCCGGGATCGGGATCGTCGGATTTCTGACCGCCGCGGCGGTGGTCACCGCCCTACCCACTCCGCAGCAGGCGCCACCGCCCGTGCGGCTGCGCTGGCCAGCCGAGCTGGGCGCGGGCCTGCGGCACCTGGCCGGCGAGCCAGCCCTGCGCCGGGCACTGCTCGGCTATGGCCTGGGATCACTGGTGATGGGCTTCAGCGAGTCGCTCATCTTCGCGTACGTCGACCAGGGATTGAACCGGGACGCCGCGTTCGTGGGCGTGCTGGTCACCGTGCAGGGCGTGGGTGGGCTGCTCGGCGGGCTCTGCTCACCGGCGCTGGTCCGCAGGCTCGGTGAGGTCGGCACACTGGCCGCCGGTGTCGCGTTCTTCTCCCCGGCCGCGCTCGCGCTCGCGTACCCCGACATCCGGCTCGGGTTTGCGGCGGTGCTGCTGGCCGGCGTGTCGCTCCCGCTGACGATGGTCGGGCTGCACACGCTGATCCAGCGTCGGACCCCGCCCACGCTGGTCGGCCGGGTCGCCGCGGCCACGCAGGCGGTGGTCAGCGGCCCGCAGGCGTTCTCCATCGGGGCGGGCGCCCTGCTGGTCGGGTTCCTGGACTACCGGCTGCTCTTCGCGCTGGTCGGGGCGGCCACCCTGATCGCCGGTGGCTACCTCTGGCGGGGCCGGCACCTGAGCGCGCCGCCCGGCACCCGCCCGCCCACGCCGGCCCTCCCGGTGCTCCCGGCACCCCGGCGACCGGCAGAGGACGCCGACCGGCCGCTGGCGACCGGCACCCACCTTCCGCCGCCACGATGACCGACCTCGGAACACGACGAGCGGCCGCCCCGAGTGGGGCGGCCGCTCGTCGACGGTCATCTGGCCGGTCAGGCGGTGAGGGTCTCCAGGTGCTGCTTGACCTGGGTGATCGAGGGATTCGTCAGGGCGCTGCCGTCGTCGAAGCGCAGGGTCGGCACCGTCTGGTTGCCGCCGTTGACGCTCATCACGAACTCTGCGGCCTTCGGGTCCTGCTCGATGTCGACCACCTCGTAACCGATGCCCTCCCGGTCGAGCTGCGACTTCAGCCGGTGGCAGTAGCCGCACCAGGGGGTGGAATACATCGTCAACATGGTCGGATCCTCCAACTCCTCCGGCCGCGGCTTGCGGATCAAGCCGAGGCTGTTCGCTGCAACGCTGAGGGGAGCTGAGATGATTCCTGGTTGTGGCGGTTCACTCAGCGTCGGAACACGTGCTCGCCGGGCTGGACCCTGAGCAGCGCTCCGCGGTGACCGCGCCCGCCGGCCCGGTCTGCATCCTTGCCGGCGCCGGCACCGGCAAGACCCGGGCGATCACCTCCCGGATCGCCCACCGGGCACTCTCCGGTGAGATATCCCCCCGGCACGTGCTCGCGGTCACCTTCACCGCCCGTGCCGCCGCCGAGATGCGACACCGTCTCACTCTGCTCGGGGCGCACGGTGTCCAGGCGCGGACCTTCCACGCCGCTGCGTTGCGGCAGGTGCGGTACTTCGCGCCCCGCCTGCTGTCCGGCCGGGCCATGCCCGAGCTGCTGGACAGCAAGGTGCGGCTGGTCACCCTCGCCGCGGCCCGGGTCGGCCTGCGCACCGACCGGGCCGCCGCGCGCGACCTGGCCGGCGAGATCGAGTGGGCCAAGTCGTCGCTGGTCGAGCCGACGGACTACGTGGTGGCCGCCGCCCGGGCGCTGCGCGACACACCGCACGAGCCGGCGAAGGTGGCCGAGGTGTTCACCGCGTACGAGCAGCTCAAACGCTCGAACGGCGTGATCGACTTCGAGGACATGCTGCGTGCCGCGGTGTGGGGCATCGAGGAGCACCCGGACGTCGGCGAGCAGATCCGCACCCAGTACCGGCACTTCGTGGTCGACGAGTACCAGGACGTCAACCCACTCCAGCAGCGATTGCTGGACGCCTGGCTGGCCGGCCGCAACGACCTGACCGTGGTCGGCGACGCCAGCCAGACGATCTACTCGTTCACCGGGGCCACCTCGGCGTACCTGGTCGACTTCCCCCGCCGGCACCGCAACGCCACTGTGGTCCGGCTGGTCCGCGACTACCGCTCCACCCCGCAGGTGGTCGGGCTGGCCAACGCGGTGATCTCCCAGGCCCGGGGCACCGAGGCGCGGTTGCGGCTGGAGCTGAGCGGGCAGCGCCCACCCGGCCCCGAGCCGGACCTGCGGATCTTCACCGACGAGCCGGCCGAGGCGAACGCGGTCGCCGCGCGCTGCCGCGCCCTGATCGACGCGGGCACGCCGGCGAAGGAGATCGCCGTGCTGTTCCGGGTCAACGCGCAGTCCGAGGCGTACGAGAAGGCGCTCACCGAGGCCGCGGTGCCGTACGTCGTGCAGGGCGCGGAGCGCTTCTTCGAGCGGACCGAGGTACGCCAGGCGATGGTCGCGCTTCGCGCCGCCACCCGCTCGATCCCCGGGGAGGACGCCGTTGCCGGCCGCCGTCGTCGAGGCGCTCACCGCGGTCGGCTGGGCCCCGGACGCACCCCCGGCCGGTGGCGCCGCCCGCGAGCGGTGGGAGGCGCTGTCCGCGCTGGTCCAGCTCTCCGAGGAGTACGCGGCCAGCCTCGAGGTGGTGCCGATCGGCGAGGCCGCGTCGGTGGAACGTCCCGTCACGCTCACCGACTTCACCGAGGAGCTCGCCCGCCGGGCCGCCCAGCAGCACGTACCGACTGTGGACGGGGTGACCCTCGCCTCGCTGCACTCCGCCAAGGGGCTGGAGTGGGACGCGGTCTTCCTGGTCGGCCTCGCCGAGGGCACCATGCCCACCACGTACGCCAAGACCGTCGAGCAGGTCGAGGAGGAGCGTCGGCTGCTCTACGTCGGGATCACCCGGGCGCGGCAGTGGCTCTGGCTGTCGTACGCCGCAGCACGCTCGCCGGGCGGACGGGCCCGGCGGCCGTCGCGGTTCCTGCCCCAGCTGGACCGCTCCGGCGGCACCGAACGGGCGTCCGGCGGCGGCACCGGTCCGGCGGCCAAACGCACCGAGCGGCGTCGAACCCAGATCGTCTCCTGCCGGATCTGCGGCGCCACCCTGCTCGCCGGCCCGGACCGCAAGCTGGGTCGGTGCCCCACCTGCCCATCCGACATCGACGATGAGCTGCACGAACGGCTGCGCGAGTGGCGGCAGCGGGTGGCCGGGGCGCAGAAGGTCCCCGCCTACGTGGTGTTCACCGACGCGACGCTGATCGCGCTGGCCGAGCGGCGGCCCGAGCGGTCGGAGGAACTGATCGCCATCGCCGGTATCGGCCCCCGCAAGCTGGGCCTCTACGGGGAGTCGGTGCTGGCGCTGGTGGGGGGCGCGGGGGTGGACGATGTCTGCCCTGAGAAAACTTTCGAAATCTCGTCGTAAATTCGTTTGCCCTCGCCCCGGCGCGAGGAATAGCCTCAGAACACACCACGCGAGCGGCGCCATTCCGGCTGCTCACGGGGTTGGTCCAGTCGATCCGAGGAACGTGAGGGAGGTGGGTCCCGTGAAGATTTTCACCTATGAGCGTCTGGCGGTGATGCCGTCTGTCCACGCTCCGCTGTCGGCTGTCCGGGTGGCCCTCACGGCTGCACGACCGTCGGTTCCGCAGGTGCACCAGGTTCAGACCGAGCTGAGCCTGACCGTCGCACCAGTCGGAGTCGAGGGGACCAGTGGCTTCACGGGCAATGGCATCCAGGTCGCCAAGAAGCGCATGGATGTCCGCGGCGTTCCACCTCGAGGTAAACCGGTCTGATCATCAGACACCGGCTCACCTCGAGGCCGCGGAACCCGCTTACCGGGATCCGCGGCCTCAGTTTTTTGCCCGCCGTAAGTACGTCGGAATGCGATCCACGAGATCGAATGTGAGAGAGAGGTGACCGGGAGATGAGTCTGGCGTTGGCCCCACTCGACATGAGCATCGAGATGGAGGCGAACCTGCCCTGCCGGAAGTTCGACCCTGACCTGTGGTTCTCCGACTCGCCCACCGAGCTCGAGCTGGCCAAGTCGCTCTGCGGGGACTGCCCGCTGCGTGTCGAATGCCTGGCCGGAGCCGTTGAGCGAGCGGAGCCGTGGGGCGTCTGGGGCGGCGAGATCTTCGAGCGTGGCGCGGTCGTCCCGCGTAAGCGGCCCCGTGGCCGTCCGCGTAAGGAGGACGTCGCTCGTGACGCCGAGCTTCGGGTCGAGGCCGAGGCGCGCCTGGCGGCCAGTGGGCTGTCCGAGGTGCGTGGCGCGGTCCGGCTGGCAGCCTGACGTGTTCCCGATCCGTACCAACTACGCCGGTGTCACACCGGCAGTGAGTGAGAAGACGATGTTCAACGTCCCGAGTGGAGCCTTCGAGATGCAACTACTCCACGAAGCGTTGTCCCGGGCTCGAATGCGCCGGCCTCAGGCCGGTCGTACCACCACGAGCACTGAGGCAACCCGATCCGCCCGTACCGTCGCCATGAACAGCCGCAACCAGACGGCACGCGACCTGGGCGTTCTCTAGTACCACCGCACACAGAAGGGCGGGTGCCGACCGGCACCCGCCCTTCTGGACGTCCTCAGGCGACCGGGGCGAAGCCGGGCAGCCAACGCTCCAGGATGCTGCGGTACGGAGCCTTCGCCTCCAACTGGCAGAGAATTCCGATCGAGCCGAGCGTCACCCGGTGGATCAGCAGGTACGACGGCGGCAGGTTGAGCTGCCTGCTCAGCTGGTACGTGGGGGAGCGCGGGCTGGCGAGTCGACCCGCCTCGGCCCGCAGCCAGGCCCGGGTGAACCGGAACCCGTCCGCCGCGATGGGCTCCAGCATCGGACGGATGAAGTCGAGCACCCCCTCGGCGTCGATCTGCTCGGTGGCGCCGATGAACCCCTCCGAGCGCAGCCCCGCCACCACCTCGTCGGCGTCGCCGCGCAGCGCCATCGCGGCGATGCGACCGATCGGCTCCGGCGTTCCCTCAGGCATCCGGGCCACCGCGCCGAAGTCGATCACCCCGAGTCGGCCGTCGGGCAGCAGCCGGAAGTTTCCCGGGTGCGGGTCGGCGTGCAGCAAACCGGCCCGCTGCGGAGCGGAGAGGTGCAGGGTGGCCATCAGCCGGCCCGCCTCGTCCCGCTCCTCCTCGGTGCCCTCGCGGATGATGTCGGCCAACGGGGTGCCCGTCACCCACTCGGTGACCAGCACCCGGGGTGCCGCGTTGATCACCTGCGGGATGTAGATCTCGGGGTCGTCGGCGTACGCGGCCGCGAAGGCGCGCTGCGACTCGGCCTCCAGCTCGTAGTCCAGTTCCTCGGTGATCCGCTCGCGCAGCTCGACCAGGAGCGGCTTGACGTCCAGACCGGGTTGGATGGCCCGGAACATCCCGCCCAGCCGGGAAAGCTGCTTGAGGTCGGAGAGCAGCGCTTCACCGGCGCCCGGATATTGGATCTTGACCGCCACGTCGCGGCTGTTCGGTGCGCCGGACTCGTCGAACCCCGGCTCCCGCCACCGTGCCCGGTGCACCTGGCCGATGCTGGCGGCGGCGGCCGGGGTGTCGTTGAACTCGACGAACAGGTCCCGCCAGTCGGGGCCGAGCTGCTCGGCCAGCACCTTGTGCACGCTGGCGACCGGCAGCGGTGGTGCCGCCTCCTGGAGCTTCGTGAGCGCCTGGCGGTAGGGCGCGGCGATCTCCTCCGGCAGTGCCGCCTCGAAGACCGACAGCGCCTGGCCGAACTTCATCGCCCCACCCTTGAGCTGGCCCAACACGCTGAACAGCTGCTCGGCGGTGCGCTGCTGGATCTCCGCGGAGATCACGTCGGAGGCGAGCCCGGTGACGCGCTTTCCCATGCCGAGAACGGTCCGGCCGGCGAAGCCGAGCGGCAGGGCGGCGAGCTTGGCGGTGCGGGACACGGCGCGGCGCGGTATGTCGGTCACACGGTCATTGTTACCGACCGGAGGGCCCCGCTGCTGCTCTGCGGCCGGGCTGGTGCGGACACTCGACCTCGCGAGCACCCGCACGCCGGGTGTGGCGGCCAGCCCCGACGGCGGAAGCGGCCCGCGCCGGTGATCTCCATGGCCCCACCGAGGGTCTCGGGCTGACCGCCGTCGAGCTGCGTCAGCGCCTCGGCCAGCGCGTACCCGATGGCTGCCAGCAGCGTGCTGGTCGCGCCGGCGGCGACCGGGTCGGTGGCGGCGAGCTGGGCGGCGAGCCGCGGCCAGTCCGGGTCGCGGTCGGTCCGGTGCAGCTCGACGCAGTGCAGGCAGGGCCCGGCCGGTGGGCGGACCAGCGGCCCGACGACCGGTACGCCCTCGCGCAGCGTGACCAGCAGGTGTGGCTGCCGGCGTTGGGCCAGACCGGCGGCGACCAGCGCGGGTGGCCGGTCCGTGCCGAGCTGGATCACCAGGTCCACCCGGGTGGACCGGCCCCGCTGGGTGCCGGTGCCTGGCGCGACACGGTTGACCGCCGCCCGCACGGCCGGTGCCAGCGGGTGACCCAGCTCGGTGGCGGGGATGCCCGTGCCGACCAGGTCGACGGGGCGGACCGGGCCGGTGAGGTGGGGGATCACCTGCCCTACGCCGGCCTGGGCCAGCGCCACCGTCAGCGGCCCGCCGAGCGCCCCGGCGCCGGTGAGCACGACCCGGGTGGTCCGCCGACGGCGCAGGACCTGTGCGGGGGTGCCGGGCAGTCGAGCGGCAGCCAGGGCCAACGCGCCGGCCTCCGCCGCCAGCCGGGCGCGGACCGGGCCGGCCAGGTCACGGGGGAGCAGGCTGTGCGCGGGCACCAGCAGGCCGGCCGTACGCAGGGCGTCGAGCAGCGTACGTGCCTCGTCGACGGTGACCCGGACGGTGGCCGCCTGCGTCAGGACGGCGCGTTCGCTGCGGGTGCCGTCGAGCAGGTCGAGCAGATGGGCGGCTCGGGGATTGGCCAGCTCCAGCAGCACGGCGGGCCCCGGGCCGACGCCGAGCTGGAGGGTGTGCCGGTCCCGCCAGAGCCGGTTGAGGCCGGGCAGCAGCGTGGGACGGGGCAGTACGGTGCGACTCATGGTCACCAATCGTGACCGTGACTTCGCGTTCGGTCGATCGTTGTCCACAGGCGCCCAGGCCGCTGTCCAGCGTTGTCCACAGGCTTTGCCGGGTTTTCCACAGGCTGCCGACGAGGCTGTCGGTCACCCGACAGGCGGTCGACGACCCGCCGACCGCCCAGGACGGCAACGGGGCGGGGTGACCACCGGCCACCCCGCCCCCGTCACCCGTACGGTCAGACCTTGGCCTTGCCCAGGATGCGGTTCACTGTTGTCCCGCAAACCGGACACTTGCCCTTGGCCATGTTCATTCCGGTCTTCGAGACCTCGACGTGCCCCTCGAAGTCCCGCTTCTCCTTGCACTTGACGCAGTAACCGTTGTAGGTCGTCTGGGCCTGGTCGGCCACGGTGCCCTCCTCGTCTCGTCCGCCGGTCAATGCCGTCCCGGCGGGGTGCCCGGCGGCGGGCCACACGGGGCGCCGGCGCTGGGTCTCACTCCGCGGCCACCTTCGTGACCGCTGGTTCGCGGACCCTACCCAGGTCTGGGCAGTTCCATGTCAGCTGTGCATCGACACTGTGAGCAAGTCGACGTCGAGAGTGTGCATGGCGAAATAGGTCGGATAAGTCAGTTTGGCGGGGACACGCCGACCAAACCCTCACAGCCACCCGTGCGAGTGCCCCCGGCGCGGCCTCCGGCCGGTGATCACCTACGGTGGAGAGGCGTCGTGCGACACCGCCATCGGCGTTCACGAAGGGTGACGAGATGGCGTGGTGGGGCCGTCGTCAAGAAATTTTCCGGACGCCTGGCGACCAATCACCATTTTCTGGGCGCGTGTCGCGTGGTTGACCCTTGCGGACCCCTGGTCAGTACGCATTAGCTTTCCTTCGTGACACGTAGCCGAGGCTGCGCGGGCCAGTGATGGCGGGGACGCGCAAGCCGGTCGTCGAGGTGCGGCGCAGCCAGCGCCGACGACGCACGGTGTCTGCGTACCGTGACGGTGAGCGGGTCGTCGTCCTCATCCCGGACCAGTTCTCCCGAGCCGAGGAGAGCGAGTGGGTCGACCGCATGCTCGCCCGGCTCGCCGCCCGGGAGGGGCGCCTGGCCCGCTCCGACGCCGAGCTGCTGGCCCGGGCGCGCCGGCTCATCGACCTCTACCTGGCCGAATACCCCACGAAGGCCGTGCCGGCCAGCGTCCGATGGGTCACCAACCAGAACGGCCGGTGGGGCTCCTGCACCCCTGCCGACCGCAGCATCCGAATCTCGCACCGCGTTCAGGAAATGCCCGACTGGGTGATCGACTACGTGCTCCTGCACGAGTTGGCGCACCTCATCGTGCCGAGCCACAACGCCCGCTTCTGGGCGTTGGTCGGCCGCTACCCGAAGGCGGAACGCGCCCGCGGCTACCTCGAAGGCGTGGCCGCTGCCTCCTGCGCACCGCTCCCCACCTGATCCACAGACCCCGAGTCTCCGGGCTGCCGAGCCCCTCGCTCTGCCCTGCCCCGCTCCCCGCGCGCCGGCATGATCGACTCGCGTTCCTGAAGACCGGGCTATCGATGCCCTTCGGACACCGCGATTTCAATGAAAGCGAGTCGGTCATGCTCGTGTGCCCGCGCACCACGCGGGTGAGCGGGTGGTCGGGGCGGCCGGGGTGGGCGCTAGGGTCGGGGGGTGGCACGACGGGTGGTAGTGGCGTTGCTCGGACCGGTTCCCTGGTCGCCGCCGGGCGTCGACCGGGCCGAATGGCGAGCGGCGCTCGCGGAAGACGTCATCGACCTGCTCGCCACGCTCAACGAGGTGGAGATCGCCGTCGCGGTCACGCCGGCCGACCGAGCCCTCGCCGACGCGCTGGTCTGGCCCGGCACCGCGGTCTACGAGGTCACCGAGCCGACGCCGAATGCCGTGTTCGCCGCGCTGGAGGGCTACGACCAGGCGGCGGTGCTGGTCGGGGACGTGCCTGACCTGCCCGCGCTGACTGTCGGCAAGCTGCTGCGCCCGCTCACCACCCGACCCGTCGCGGTGGCTCCGGTCGACGGCGGCGGTCCGGGCCTGCTCGGGGTGGCTGTGCGGCTGCCCGTGGCGGGTTGGCTACCCCCGCTGAACCTGGACACGGCAACGCCGACGGACGTTCGTTCCGGTGCCCCTCGACCGGGGGACGTGGCGGTCACCGCCGGCTGGCGGCGACTGCGCGGCCCGGCCGACCTGGCCACGCTGGACCCGGCCTTCGAAGGTTGGGAGGCGACCCGCGCCCTGCTCTCCGGCTCGGGCCGCCCCGCCTGACCGGCACGCTTCCCGACCGAGGGCCGTCACCTGCTGCCCCCCAGGGCCACCTGCACGCCGGGCACCCGCCAACGAGCAGCGCGGGCACCCGGCTTCAAGCATCACGGCCCCAGGCATCGCGACCCAGGCTTCAGGACTTGGTGTCGTCCTCGCCGTCGGTCTCGTCGGGCTGGCCCGGGGACTTCTCCTCCACCCCACCGGGAGCGGTGAAGTCGAAGCTGTCCAGCTCGCTGAGGTCCATGTCGTTCATCGCGAAGGCGACCGGGTCGGCGAAGTCGTCGTCCGACGGGAGCAGGTCCGGGTGGCCCCACACGGCGTCGCGGCCCTCGATGCCACGGTGCTGGGTGAGCGCCGCCCAGAGTGCCGCGGCCTCGCGAAGGCGCCGTGGGCGCAGCTCCAAGCCGACGAGTGCGGCGAAGGTCTGCTCCGCGGGGCCGCCGGCGGCACGGCGACGGCGGAACGCCTCACCGAGCCGGACGACGTTGGGCAGCCGGTCGCTGGCGGCGCTGTCCACGACGTGGCAGACCCAGCCCTCGACCAGGGCGAGTGCGGTCTCCAGCCGGGCCAGTGATGCCTTCTGCGCCGGAGTGTCCTCCGGTGTGAAGATGCCCTCCAGGGCGATCGCCTGCATCGACTCCGGGTCGGTCGGGTCGACCCGGCCCATCGCCTCCTCGATCGCCTCCCGGTTGACCCGGATGCCCGAGGCGTACATCTCGACTGCGCTGAGCACGTGACCGCGCAGCCACGGGACGTGCTGGAACAGCCGCTGGTGGGCGGCCTCACGCAGCGCCACGTAGAGGCGGACCTCGTCCTCGGGAAGCTCCAGGCCCTCGCCGTACGCCCGGATGTTGGCCGGGATCAGCGCGGCCGTGCCGGCCGGGCCGAGCGGCAGCCCGATGTCGCCGGCGGAGAGCACCTCCGCGGCGAGCGAACCGAGGGCCTGGCCCAGCTGACCGCCGAAGAGCGCGCCGCCGAGGGAGGCCACCATCGACTGCATGGGGCCGAGTTGGGCGCGGGCCTCCGGTGGCACCAGGTCGCCCATCGCGCCGACCATGCGGCTGGCCACCGGGTCGCAGAGCTTGCGCCACACGTCAAGCGTCTTGAAGATCCACTCATTGCGGTTCCAGGCGACCGGGGACTGGATGCCGGACGGCCACGCCGAGGCCGGCTCCAACCACAGGTCGGCCAGGCGCAGCGCCTCCTCGACGGCGTTGCGCTCATACGGTGAAACCGCCGGGTCGCCGGCGGCCGCGAGCTGGCTGGCTGCTACCTGCCGGGCCAGGTCCCAGTTGACCGGCCCGCTGCCCGGCGCGGAGAGCAGGTGCTGCAACTGCGACATGAACTGCTGCATCTGCGCGGGATCGTTGGGGTCTGGTGGTTGACCACCCGGGAGCGCGAAACCGAACGGAATATCAGGCACGACGTCTACGGTACGCGGGCCGCGCCCCAGGTCGCCGCCGCTGGCGTTGCGCTGAGGGCGAAGTCGCGTGCGCATCCGGCAGGAGGCGTCCGGTCGGTCGGTACGCTCTGCGGCATGAGACGTCGTGGCCTGACGGTCCTGCTCGGTGCCCTGTTCACCGCCCTGCTGAGCATCGGGGTGCTCCGGGTTCCGATCCCGTACGTGGTGCTGGGCCCGGGCCCGACGGTCAACACCCTGGGTACGGCCGACGGCAAGGAGGTCATCCAGGTCACCGGGCGGGAGACCTCGACCTCCGCCGGTCAGTTGCGGTTGACCACGGTGGGTGTGCAGCCCACGGTGCGGTTGCGGGGGGCGATCGCGGGCTGGTTCTCCGACGACGAGGCGGTGGTGCCACGCGAGCTGGTCTATCCGCCGGGGGAGTCGACGGAGCAGGTCGAGCAGCGCAACGCCGAGGACTTCAAGGCGTCCCAGACCAGCGCGGAGACCGCCGCGCTGCGGGAGTTGGGCTTTCCGGTGCAGGTGGTGATCAAGACGGTGTCCGGTGACGGGCCGGCCGCCGGCGAGTTGAAGGCCGGCGACGTGATCACCTCCGTCGATGGTCAGCCGGTGCCGGTGGCCGCGAAGGTCACCGAACTGGTCCGGGCCAAGCCGGCCGGGACGGCGTTGACCATCGGCTACACCCGGGACGGCGTGCCCGCCACGGTGAAGGTGACCAGCCAGGAGCAGGACGGTCGGCCGCGGATCGGCGTCGAGATCGACCAGCAGCAGCCGCACCCGTTCACCCTCGGCATCGACCTGGAGGACATCGGTGGGCCGAGCGCCGGTCTGATGTTCGCCCTGGGGATCGTGGACAAGCTGACCCCGGCCGATCTCACCGGCGGTCAGATCATCGCCGGCACCGGCACCATCGACGACGAGGGCGCCGTCGGCCCGATCGGCGGGATCGCCCAGAAGCTGGTCGGCGCCAAGCGCGCCGGGGCCAAGGTGTTCCTCGTGCCGGCGGACAACTGCGCCGAGGCGGTCCGCAATCCGCAGCCGGGTCTGCCCCTGCTGCGGGTGGGTTCGTTGGACGAGGCGATGACCGCTCTGGAGGCGTTGCGCGCGGGTGGTCAGCCGACGCGTTGCTGACCGGTGTGACCGTGCCCCGACACGCTCAGGAACACCCCGTACTCTGGGTGCCTGGTCGGAGCCGATCACATCGAGCGTGCGGAGCCAACAGTGGTAATGCGTAGCAGCAGCCCCCTTCCGAGGATGAGCCGGCGCGGGCGCGTCACCATCGCTGTCCTGGTTGGGGTGTTCGTGCTCTTCACCCTGCTCGGGTGGGGTGTCCAGGCGTGGACCGACTGGCTCTGGTTCGACGAGGTGCGCTACACCGAGGTCTTCACCGGTGTCCTGCTCACCCGGCTGGTGCTCTTCCTGGCCGTCGGTCTCGGCATGGCGGTGATCGTCGGTGGCAACCTGTGGCTGGCCTACCGGTTGCGCCCGCGGCTGCGTCCGCACTCGGTGGAGCAGGCGACGCTGGAGCGCTACCGGATGGTGCTCAGCCCGCGGTTGGGCACCTGGATCGCGTTGACCGCCGCTGTGGTCGGGCTCTTCGCCGGCCTCTCCGCCCAGAACCGGTGGAACCAGTGGCTGCTCTTCCGCAACGGCGGTGACTTCGGGATCAAGGACCCGGAGTTCGGGGTGGACATCGGCTTCTACGTCTTCCAGCTTCCGTTCTGGCGTTACCTGCTCGGCGTCGCCTTCACCGCTGTGGTGCTGGCGGTGATCGGCGCGCTGGCGGTGCACTATCTCTTCGGCGGGGTCCGCCTGCAGGGCGTCGGTGACCGGATGAGCAACGCCGCCCGCGCGCACCTGAGCAGCCTGGTCGCGGTCTTCGTGCTGTTGAAGGCCGTCGCGTACGTGCTGGACCGGCGGGCGATGCTGCTGGAGTACAACGAGGGCGCCAAGTTGTACGGCGCCGGCTACGCCGACGTCAACGCGCTGCTGCCGGCGAAGGAGATCCTGGCCTACATCTCGATCGTGGTGGCGATCGCGATCATCGTCTTCTCCAACGCCTGGATGCGGAACCTGGTCTGGCCGGGGATCTCGCTGGCGCTGCTCGGCGTGTCCGCGGTGGCCATCGGCGGCATCTACCCCTGGGCCGTGCAGACCTTCGAGGTCAAGCCGAGCGCCAAGGACAAGGAAGCGCCGTACATCCAGCGCAGCATCGACGCGACACGAGCGGCGTTCGGGCTGGGGGCCGCCAGACGACCCCGTACGCGGCGAACAACCTCACCCCACCGGCGAACCTGGCCACCGACACCTCGGTGGTGTCGAACGTGCGTCTGCTCGACCCGCAGCTGGTCAGCGAGACGTACACCCAGCTCCAGCAGGTGCGTGGCTTCTACGACTTCGGCCCCAAGCTGGACATCGACCGGTACGGGGTGAACGGGAACGTCTCCGACTACGTGGTCGGCGTCCGGGAGATCAACTACGGCGAGCTGACCGACCAGCAGAACACCTGGATCAACCGGCACACCGTCTACACCCACGGGTACGGGCTGGTGGCCGCCCCGGCGAACCAGGTGGTCTGCGGCGGGCAGCCGTTCTTCGTCTCCGGCTTCCTGGGCGAGAAGACCCAGGAGGCGTGCTCCTCGCAGACCGAGCAGATCCCGGCCAAGCAGCCGCGGATCTACTACGGCGAGCGGATGGCGGACGACGACTACGCGATCGTCGGGCAGTCCGACCCGAACAAGAAGGCCGAGTTCGACCGGCCGGTCGGTGAGGGTGGCGGCGAGTCCTACACCTACACCGGTGAGGGCGGCGTGGAGATCGGCTCCTTCGCCCGGCGGCTGCTGTACGCCATCAAGGAGCAGGAGTCGAACTTCCTGCTGTCCGAGGCGGTCAACAAGGACTCCAAGCTGCTCTACGTGCGTAACCCGCGCGACCGGGTGGAGAAGGTCGCGCCGTTCCTCACGCTGGACGGCGACCCGTACCCGGCGGTTGTCGACGGCCGGGTGCAGTGGATCGTCGACGGCTACACCACGGCGGCCACCTACCCGTACGCCGAGAAGGTCAACCTCCAGACCGAGACCACCGACGAGTTGACCAACCGGGGCACCTTCCAGCTGGCCCGGGAGGACGTCAACTACATGCGCAACTCGGTGAAGGCCACCGTCGACGCGTACGACGGCACCGTGAAGCTCTACGAGTACGACGACACCGACCCGGTGCTCAAGGCGTGGAACAAGGCGTTCGGTGGTGACCTGGTGCTGCCGAAGGCGGATATCCCGGTCGAGCTGACCGAGCACCTGCGCTACCCGGCGGACATGTTCAAGGTGCAGCGCAACCTGCTCACCAAGTTCCACGTGACCAACCCGGGTGACTTCTACTCGGCTCAGGACTTCTGGCAGGTGCCCAACGTGCCGGACGCCCCGGACAGCGGCCAGAAGCAGCCTCCGTACTACCTGTTCACGCAGTTCCCTGGGCAGGAGAGCCCGCGGTTCCAGCTCACCTCGGCAGTCACCCCGAACGGCCGGCAGAACCTCGCCGCGCTGATCTCCGGGTCGTACGTCGAGGGGAAGCCCCGCCTGGAGGTGCTGGAGTTGCCGGACCAGACCCGGATCTCGGGCCCGGTGCAGGTGCACCAGCAGATGACCAACAACGCGAACATCCGTCAGCAGCTCAACCTGCTCTCCAGCAACCAGGCTCAGGTGCAGTACGGCAACCTGCTGTCGTTGCCCTTCGCCGACGGCATGCTCTACGTCGAGCCGGTCTACGTGAAGAGCAACCAGCAGGACGCGTACCCGCTGTTGCAGAAGGTGCTGCTCTCCTACGGTGACGGTGGCTCCTTCGTGGCGCTGGCCGACAACATCAACGACGGCATCAAGCAGCTCGTCGAGCAGGGTAAGAAGGCCGGGCAGGGCACGTCGCCGCCTCCGACCACCGGGGGCAACCCCACGACGCCGACGCCGACGCCGACGCCCAGCGGGACCGCCACGCCGGCGCCGACGCCGAGCGCCAGCATCCCGCCGCCGACCGGCGACCTGGCCGTCGCCGCGGACCGGGTGCAGACCGCGATCACCGAGGTCCGGGCCGCGCAGACGTCCGGCGACTTCGAGCGGTACGGGCGTGCGCTGAAGGCCTTGGACGAGGCGCTCACCGCGTTCCAGCAGGCGCAGCAGGCCGCCGGCACTGCCAGTGGTGGCCCGTCGCCGAGCCCCGGCGGCTGATCCACCACAGCGGGGAGCACGTCTCGGAGCCCTCGTCGTCGGACCCACCGGTCCGGACGGCGGGGGCTCCGCCGTGTCCGGTGGTGTCACCGTCTGTCACCTCACCGACAGGTGCGGTCGGACCGCAACCTGCGGCACCGGTCCGCCGTCCTCATTTGCAACGGGGTGGGACGAGGGGGAGCAGTCGTGAGGGACGCGCAGAGCTTCGATGACTTCTACCGCGGCACCGCGCGGCGGATGGTGCGGTACGGCTATGCGGTCACCGGCGACCACAACGAGGCACAGGACCTGGTGCAGGAGGCGTACGCCCGGGCCTGGCGGCAGTGGGGGAGGTTGTCGGCGCATCCGGCGCCGGAGGCGTGGCTGCGGCTGGTGGTGTCCCGCCTGGCGACCGACCGCTGGCGTCGGCTGGGCGGCCTGCGTGGCGCGCTGCGGCTGGCCGGGCCTCCACCGCCGGTCCCTCCGCCCAACGAGGACAGCGTGGTGCTGGTCCAGGCCCTGCGTCAGGTGCCGGCAACCCACCGGCGGGTGTTGGCGCTGCACTACCTGTTCGACATGCCCGTCGAGGAGATCGCTCGAGAGGTCGACGTGCCGGTTGGCACTGTGAAGTCGTGGCTTTCCCGCGGCCGGGCCCGACTCGCCGCGTTGCTGCCCGATCTGGCCGTCGTGGAACTGGAGGCCACCGATGTCGCGTGAACTGTCTGAGCTGTACCGGTCCCTCGCCGCCGACGCCGACGCTCGCGATCTGGGCGTCCCCGAGGTGCTGCGGCACCAGGCGGACCGTCGGGCCAGGCTGCGTGTCGCCGGGAGCACCCTTGCCGTGGCCCTGGTGGTGGTTGGCGTGGCTGTCGGGACCCAGGTGGTCGCTCCGCAGGCGGCGACCGTACCGTCGCCGGCCGGCACGCCCACGCCGCCGGCGCCGCCATCCGCATCGCCGTCGCCGTCGCCGAGCGTGACCGGCGGTTCGGCATCACCGCCCGTCTCGCCGACCCCGCCCGAACGCTCCCCGGGTACGACGGCGACGTCTCCCGGTGTCACAGGTGCGGCGCAGCCCAGGACGCCGACCGGCATCCCGGATCGGGCGTTCTTCCGGCTCGCGGCGGCCAACCAGATCGGCATCGCGCCGGAATTTCGGGACCTTGAGGTGCTGCCGGACCTGTGCGGTGCCCGCTACTCGAGTGAGGGGGCGATCGTGCAGCGTCGGACCCGGAACGTGGTCTACAAGCTGCCGCAGAATCCCGGTGCGGGGCACGTCCCGGACGGCACGTACACGCACTCCATCACCATCTACCGGGCCGGGCGCGCCGACGACCTGCTGGACGAGCTGCGGCGGGCGGTGCGCGACTGCCCGCAGCAGGAACGGCCAGGTGACAGCGCGCCGGTGCTGAGCAGGCAGCGGCTGCTCACCGACACCCGCTACGGCGACGAGTCGGTGCTGTTCGAGATGCGCCGCCCGGATCAGGACGTCAACGGCGACCCGACCGGCGTGGAGGACGTGCGGCTGATCCGGGCGATCCGGGTCGGCGACGTGGTGACCATCCTCTGGGAACAGGGCTGGGAGAACACCTCCAGCCAACGGGCGCAGGTCGACGCGGACAGCGCACGGGCGGTCGCCGCCGTGAAAGTCTGGCTCGGCTGACCTCGGTGGCCGGGTCGCGATCCGGCGGATTCGGATGTCGTTTTGCGGGGGCCGGGGGTGGTGCGCTACGGTTAGCGAGCCGACGCGGGGTGGAGCAGCTCGGTAGCTCGCTGGGCTCATAACCCAGAGGTCGCAGGTTCAAATCCTGTCCCCGCTACGACAGAAAGCCCGTCTCCGGTTCGCCGGAGGCGGGCTTTCGACATTCTGCGGTGTCGGCCGCAGCGGTTGGTGACCCCCGCTGATCATCGCCGGGGCGCATGGGTTAGTCTTAACCAGTCGACGCGGGGTGGAGCAGCTCGGTAGCTCGCTGGGCTCATAACCCAGAGGTCGCAGGTTCAAATCCTGTCCCCGCTACAAATGAAATGACATGAGTCCGGCCCCCACATTGTGGGGGCCGGACTTGTTTGGCGCCTCAGCGGGGAGGAGTGACTCCCGGAGGGCCGGCACCTCGCAGGCACCGGCCCCTCGTGGGTCCTACCTCCGGCCGGAAAGATCTCAGTTCCGTGATTCGGCGTGGACCGACGTGCCGGTGTTGCATCCTTCGGCGAGGATGGGCGCATGTCTTCATTCGGTAAGTGGTGGGGCCGACTCAGCGCGGTCCTCGGTGGGGCCGTTCTGGCGGTCTTCGTGCCCGTCGCGGCCTGGGCGTCCACGGGCACCGGCGAGCTGGTGGTGGAAGCCGCCCGGCGTCGGGGTCGCAGCGGCTTCGGGATCCTTCCGCTGCTCTGCTGCCTGGTGGTGGTCGCGATCGTCGTGTTCCTCGTGCTGCGTCTGATGCGCAACCGTCGCGGCGGCCCGCCGCGCTGACCCGTCGGTCAGGTCGGTCCACGGCGGCGGGCCGTGGGCCGACCTCCGGTCGTCACGCCGCCAGGGCGGCGTTGGCCTGCGCGATGAAACGTGAGGCGGCCGCCCGGGTGCCGGTCCGCTTGACGCGGATGCTCTCCGCGGTGGCGACCAGCAGGGTCCGCACCTTCGCGTGCCCCTTCGGGGGTGGCGCCGGGGCCGGCCCGAGCTGGTCGGCGATGGCCGCGCCGAACGCGGCGGCCCGCTGCTGGGCCGGATCGGTGATGCTGCCCTCGGCGTAGCGGCGGACGGCGAGACTGGCGTTCAGACCGCGTTCGTGGCCGAGGACGGTGCCGGCCTCGCCATTCGTGGTCAGGAAATTGATCACGTCGGTGACGGTGTCCGGGTGGCGGGTGCCCCGGAACGCGGCCCAGAACATCGAGGCGCGCGCCCACTGTGCACCGGTCGGCCCCGGCAAGCCGACAATGCCCAGCTCGGCCCCGGTGAGCCGCTGCAACTCGGGCAGTTGGTGGGACCACGCGAACGACGCGGCGGTCAACCCGGTCACCACCAGTTGCCGGGACGGCTCGCCGCTGTCGGCCTGCTCGACCAGCGCCGCACCCGGCGTGGCCCGCGCCCTGCGGGCCCGCTGCCACAGCTCGAACCAGGCGATCAGCTGTTCCACGCCGAAACCGAGCTGCTTACCCCGGTAGAGCTCGCCGCCCTGTGACCGCAACCAGAGCCAGAGCGCCCGGTAGTCACCGGAGCCGTCCATGGTGCCGGCCACCTGGCCGTCGCTGGCCTCGGTGACCTCTTCCGCCCAGGAGATGTAGTCGGCCCAGCTCATCCCGGCGCGCGGTTCCGGCACCTGCAGCTCCCGCAACAACTCCCGGTTGAAGACCACACCCGCGTGGGTCTGCCCGCCGGCCACCGCCATCGTCCGCCCCTCCACCGTGCCGTAGCGGATCAGCCCTTCCGGCAGGCCCCGCAGATCCAGACTGTGGTCGGCGACCCGGTCGGTGAGGTCGAGGATGATCTGGCGTTGGGCGTACTCGGTCAGCATGGCGTCGTCGATTTGGACCAGGTCCGGTACGTTGCCGCCGGCCGCCTGGGTGGCCAGGCGCTCGTAGTAGCCGTCGGCGCCCTGCCAGGTGACCCGGAAGGTGACCTGGGGGTTGCGCTCCGAGTAGAGCCGCAGGATCTTCTCGGTGAGCGCCGCCCGCCTTGGACCGCCCCACCAGAAGACCGACAGCTCGACCGGCCCGTCCTGGGTCGAGGTGGCGGCGTCGTCGCTGCACCCGGCCAGCCCGCCGGAGGCGAGCAGAGGTGCGCCGAGCACCGCGGTCAGCAGTCGGCGCCGGCCCGGGTCGGCGCCGAGGCGGTCGAACGGGGGTCGAACAACGGGCACGGGGGTCTCCTGGACCTGCGAGGGCGGCGGTCGGACCATTCACGCAGGCAGCGCACGAAGGTGTCAACGTCCGTCCGGTCACCCCCGGCGTGGGTGGTCGAATCAGGCCTTCCGATGTCGCATGGTGTACTAGGGCGCGTGGAACTTCTGCACTCGGGCAAGGTTCGGGACGTCTACGCCGACGGCGATGACCTGATCCTGGTCGCCTCGGACCGCATCTCGATCTACGACGTGGCGCTGCCGACGCCGATCCCGGACAAGGGTCGCCTGCTGACCGCGCTCTCGCTCTGGTGGTTCGAGCAGCTCGCCGACCTGGTGCCGAACCACGTCATCTCGGCGATCGACGTGCCCGCCGAGTTCGCCGGGCGGGCGATCCGCTGCCAGCGGCTGGACATGGTCCCGGTCGAGTGCGTGGCCCGGGGTTACCTCACCGGCGGCGGCCTGCGGGAGTACGAGCAGACCGGCGCGGTGTCCGGCATAACCCTGCCCCGAGGGCTCGGCGAGGCGTCGATCCTGCCCGAGCCGATCTTCACACCGTCGAGCAAGGCGCCGATGGGTGAGCACGACGAGCCGATCACGTACGACGACGTGGTGGACAAGGTGGGCGAGGCCACCGCCGAGCGGCTGCGGCAGATCACCATCGACGTCTACCGGCGCGGCGCCGAGCTGGCCGCCGACCGGGGCATCCTGATCGCCGACACCAAGCTCGAGCTGGGTTGGGCACCGGACGGCACCCTGGTCCTCGCCGACGAACTGCTCACCTCCGACTCGTCGCGGTTCTGGCCCGCCGAGTCGTACCAGCCGGGCCGCGTGCAGTTCTCCTATGACAAGCAGTACGTGCGGGACTGGGCCACCGGCAGCGGCTGGAACAAGCAGGCCCCCGCGCCGGACGTGCCCGACGAGGTCGTCCAGGCGACCCGCGCCCGCTACATCGAGGTGTACGAGAAGCTCACCGGCAACCGCTGGGAGTGACAGCCGCGTCGGCGGTCACTCCACCCAGTCGAGGGTGCGCTGCACGGCCTTGCGCCAGTTGTGCAGCTCCCGGTCGCGCAGCTCCGGGGCCATGGTGGACTCCCACTGGGCATCGGAGCGCCACTTCGCCCGCAGGGTGGCCAGATCCGGCCAGAAGCCGACCGCCAGGCCGGCCGCGTACGCGGCACCCAGACAGGTGGTCTCGGTGATCCGGGACCGAACCACCGGCACGTCGAGCACATCGGCGAGGAACTGCATGAGCAGACCGTTGGCGGTCATCCCGCCGTCCACCCGGAGCCGGCGCAGTGCCACGTCGGAGTCGGCATCCATCGCGTCGACCACCTCGCGGGTCTGCCAGGCCGATGCCTCCAGCGCGGCTCGCGCCAGGTGTCCCTTGGTGATGTAACCGGTCAGACCGGCGATCACCCCACGGGCGTCGGTGCGCCAGTGCGGGGCGAACAGCCCGGAGAACGCGGGCACCACGTAGCAGCCGCCGTTGTCGTCCACGGTGCGGGCCAAATCCTCCACCTCCGCGGCCGTGGAGATCAGCCCGAGGTTGTCGCGCAGCCACTGCACCAGCGAGCCGGTGACCGCGATCGCGCCCTCCAGGGCGTACGCCGGCGGTTGCCCCTTGATCTGGTAGGCGACAGTGGTGAGCAGGCCGTGCGTCGACGGGACCGGGGTGGCGCCGGTGTTGAGCAGCAGGAAGCTCCCGGTGCCGTAGGTGCACTTCGCCTCGCCCGGCTGGAAGCAGGTCTGCCCGAACAGGGCGGCCTGCTGGTCTCCGAGAGCGCTGGCCACCGGCACCCCGGCGAGCACGCCGGTGGCGGTGCCGTACACCTCGGCGGAGCAGCGGATCTCCGGCAGCATCGCCGCCGGGACGCCCATCGCGTCCAGCAGGTCCGGAGCCCAGTCGAGGGTGGTGAGGTCCATGAGCATGGTCCGGCTGGCGTTGGTCACGTCGGTGACGTGCTCCCCGGTCAGCTTCCAGATCAGCCAGCTGTCCATGGTGCCGAAGAGCACCTCGCCGCGCTCCGCGCGCTCGCGCAGGCCGTCGACCTCGTCCAGCAGCCAGCGCAGCTTCGGGCCGGCGAAGTAGGTGGCCAGCGGCAGGCCGGTGCGGGCCCGGAACCGCTCCTCGCCGTACGCCGAGGCCAGCTCGCGCAGCAGCGGCCCGGTCCGGGTGTCCTGCCAGACGATGGCATTGGCCACCGGTCGACCGGTGGCCCGGTCCCAGACGAGGGTGGTCTCCCGCTGGTTGGTGATGCCGACGGCGGCCAGGCCGGCCGGGTCGGTGCCGGCGGACCGCAGCGCCTCGGAGACCACCTGCTGGACGTTGTCCCAGATCTCCTCGGCGTCGTGTTCCACCCAGCCTGGTTGGGGGAAGATCTGCCGGTGTTCGCGCTGGGCAACGGCGACGATGTCCCCGGCGGAGTCGAAGACGATGCACCGCGAGGAGGTGGTGCCCTGGTCGATGGCGGCGACGTACTGGGGGGTCACCGCAGCACCGTACCCGGACCGGCGTTCGGTGCGACAGGCGTCACGGCCGGTTGCGGCCCGCCGCCGAAGGCCGCCGCCCGGGTCGCCTACGATGTGCGAACGTGCGCGACATCGCCGTTTTCAGTGGAACTGCCCATCCCGACCTGGCTGCCGAGATCTGTGCCCACCTCGGGGTGCCGCTGCATCCGGTGCGGGTCTCCCGATTCGCGAACGACTGTCTGGAAGTGCAGTTGCAGGCCAACTGCCGGGAGCGGGACGTCTTCCTGATCCAGCCGCTGGTGCCGCCCGTGCAGGAGAATCTGGTCGAGCTGCTGCTGATGATCGACGCGGCGCGGGGCGCCTCGGCCGGCCGGATCACGGTGGTGCTGCCGCACTACGCGTACGCCCGCTCCGACAAGAAGGACGCCCCGCGGATCTCGATCGGCGCCCGGCTCGTCGCCGATCTGCTCGTGTCGGCCGGCGCGGACCGGGTGCTCGCGATGACCCTGCACTCGCCGCAGGTGCACGGCTTCTTCAGCGTCCCGGTGGATCACCTGCACGCGCTGCGTGAGCTGGCCACCCACTTCCAGCGCTACGACCTGAGCAACACCGTGGTGGTCTCACCCGACCTTGGCAACGCCAAGGAGGCGGCGGCCTTCGCCCGGTTGCTCGGCACGCCGGTCGCGGCCGGCGCGAAGCAGCGGTTCAGTGACGACCTGGTCAAGATCAGCGCGGTGATCGGCGAGGTGGCCGACCGGGACGTCATCGTGCTGGACGACGAGATCGCCAAGGGCAGCACGGTTGTCGAGTTGATGGAGCATCTGCGGGGCCTGAAGGTCCGGTCGATGCGGTTGGCCTGCACGCACGGGCTGTTCTCCGGCGACGCCCTCCAGCGGCTCAGCGACCAGGAGGGCGTCCTGGAGATCGTCTGCACCAACACGGTGCCCATCGCGGACGCCAAGCGGGTGCCGAAGTTGCAGGTCCTGTCGGTGGCGCCCGCCCTGTCCGAGGCGATGCGCCGGATCCACAACGGGGAGTCCGTCTCGGCGCTGTTCGCCTGAGCCGCAGCCGCAAGCCGTTCCCGCAGCCGCTCCCCGCAGCCGCATTGCAGCCGCGGGGAGCGGCTGCGGAGGATCAGCGGGTGGTGCGGTCGTGGCTGACGAGGCCGGCGGTGATCCGGACGGTGGTGCCGGCGGAGCTGGAGACGACCTCCATGGCGTCGGTCAGCTCGCGGGCCAGCCAGAGGCCCCACCCACCGGCGGTGTCCGGGGCCGGCCGACTGCGGTCGCCCAGCCGCTGCGGGCTGATCCCGTGCCCGTGGTCGGCCACCTCGCAGACCAGCAAGCTGGACTCGTGCCAGAGACGCAACCATCCACGCCCGCCGCCGTGCCGGACCGCATTGGTGATCAACTCGTTGATCGCGAGCACGAAGTCGTCCAACCGTTGGCCGGTGAGTCCGCAGGCATGCGCGCATGAGGTGACCGAGTGTCGAATCTCGGTCACCTGGGCCTGGTCGAAGGCCTTGGCGATCAGGAGGGCAGGTTCGATGGGCACAACCGTACGCGGTGCGTGCGGATCTGCGTTCGTCATGGGCCCGTCCCGGCGGCGGATCTCGGAGTATTTCGCGGCTTTTCCACCGTACGTCAGGGTTTCCCGAACCGCACTCGCTGCTCGCCGTGCGGTGGACGCGTTATGGCATCCTGACCGCCATGCCGTCGCCGCCGGGTGGATTCGAGGTGCCGCTGTGGCGTGCGCTGGCGGTGTTCCGGCTGGCGTCCCTGGCGTACGTCTGCGTGCTCGCGGTGCGCGACGCCGACCGGTACGACCACCCGTACGCCGTCGGCGCCCTGATCCTGATCATGGCGGCCTGGACCGCGGCGACCGCGGTCGGGTACGCCCGGCCGGCCTGGCGGCGCTGGCCGCTGCTGCTGGCCGACCTCGGGGTGGTGCTCGCCATCGTGCTGGCCACCCCGTGGGTGGTCGGTCGGGCGGCGCTCGCCACCGGCGTACCCACCATGGGGGTCGCCTGGATGGCCGGCCCGGTGCTGGCCTGGGCCGTCTCTGGTGGGCGGCGGCGGGGCACGGTCGCCGCGCTGCTGGTCGCCGGCGCGGACCTGACCACCCGGGAGCGGATCGGCCAGTCCTCGTTCACCGGGGTCATCCTGATGCTGCTCGCCGGGTTGGTGGTCGGGCACGTGGCCCGGCTCGCGGCGAGCGCCGAGGAACGGCTGCAACGCGCTGTGGAGTTGGAGGCCGCCACCCGGGAGCGGGAGCGGCTGGCCCGGGGCATTCACGACTCGGTGCTCCAGGTGCTGGCGATGGTGCAGCGGCGGGGTGCCGACCTGCCCGGTGAGGCGGGCGAACTGGCCCGGTTGGCCGGCGAGCAGGAGGCCGCGTTGCGGGCACTGATCGCCGGCACCAGCCCGGCGAGCGCTGCCGTGCTCCCCGACGGCACCGAGACGGCGGCGGTGGACCTGCGGACCCTGCTCGGCCGGTACGCCTCGGCGGCGGTGGTGCTCTCCGCCCCGGCCACCCCGGTGCCGCTGCCTCGACGGGTGGCGGGGGAGTTGGCCGCCGCGACCGGCGCGGCCCTGGACAACGTGGGGCGGCACGCCAGCGGGCGGGCCTGGGTGTTGATCGAGGATGAGGGGGCGACGGTGACCGTGTCGATCCGCGACGAGGGGCCGGGCATCCCGGAAGGCCGGTTGACCGAGGCGGCCGCACAGGGTCGGCTCGGCGTGAGCCAGTCGATCCGGGGTCGGGTGGCCGACGTGGGCGGGACGGTTCGGATCGTGTCCGCCCCCGACGCCGGCACCGAGATCGAGCTGACCGTGCCGAGGGCACAGCGGTGACCCCGACCCGGGTGATGGTGGTCGACGACCACCCCATGTGGCGGGAGGGGGTGGCCCGCGACCTCACGGAGGCGGGCTTCCTGGTGGTGGCGACCAGCGGCGAGGGCCGGCAGGCCGTACGGGTGGCCGCCGCCGCCCGGCCCGACGTGGTCGTCCTCGACCTGCAACTACCGGACATCTCCGGCGTCGAGGTGATCCTGGGTCTGCGTGCGGCACTGCCCGACGTGCGGGTGCTGATGCTCAGCGCCAGCGGCGAACAGCAGAGCGTGCTGGACGCGGTCAAGGCAGGGGCCAATGGTTACCTGGTGAAGTCCACAGCGCCCGCCGAGTTCCTCGACGCGGTCCGCCGCACCGCAGCCGGCGAGGCGATCTTCACCCCCGGCCTGGCCGGGCTCGTCCTCGGCGAGTACCGCCGGCTGGCCGCCCGGCCGGGGCAGCCGACCGACCCTGCCGGCGGTTCGCAGTCCGCAGCGCCCCGGCTCACCGAGCGGGAGACGGAGGTGCTGCGGCAGGTGGCGAGAGGGCTGTCGTACAAGCAGATCGCGCAGCGGCTCGGGCTGTCGCACCGCACGGTGCAGAACCACGTGCAGAACACCCTGGGCAAGCTGCAACTGCACAACCGGGTCGAGCTGACCCGGTACGCCATCGAACGTGGCCTGGACGACTGACCCCGGTCAGACCGAGCGCGGCGGCTCCGTCTCGTGGATGGCCAACTCCTCGGCGGTCGCCCCGCCGCCAGCCGAACCCGCGTCGTACGCCACCGAGTCGGTCTCCTGGTCGGTGTGCGCCCCCTCGTCCGGCTCCACCAGCCGGCCGACGGTGGCGTCGGCCACGGTGCCGAGCTGACCGTGGTCGTAGAGGGAGACCGGTGAGTTCGGGTCCGAGGTGGGCCCCGGATCCATCACGTCGGCGTCCAGCTGGGCCTCCGCCGCGGCTTCCAGATTGTCCGCCTCGAAGGCGATCTTCGGGTCGATCGTCCCGGCCAGCGGGTCGTCGGCCGGGCGCTCGTAGACCTCCCGGGCGAGCTTGTAGTCCAACGACTCACCGTCGAGCTGCTCCTCGGCGGTCGTCCCGAACCGGTCCACCGCCACCGGCGTACGGTCGCCGGGCAGTTGGGCCGGGTCCGGGCCGTCCGCCTCGCGCCCGGTGAGGACGTCGTCGTTGGCGGTCGAGTCGTCATCGGCGGTGTCGGGCAGGCCTTGCGCCTCGGTGTCGGACACGGGGGTCGGGTACTCGTTGTCGCGCATGTCTGATCACTACCCGCTGCCCTCCCGCCATAACCGGAGCACCGCAGGCTGTGCGGTGGCGAAACCGGCACCGGCGGCGAAACGCCCCGTCAGCCGAGGTGGGCGACCTCGTCGTCCGGGTGCAGGACGCACCAGACGACCTTGCCGTCCGGTATCGCGCTGCTGCCCCAGCGGCGGGCCACCGTGTCGATCAGCAGCAGGCCGCGGCCGCCGGCCCGGTTCGGCGGGGACAGCCCGGCGAACGTCGGCAGACGCGAGGAGTGGTCGCGGACCGCCAGGTGCAGGGCGCTGTCCTGCGGAGCGAGCCGAACGGTCATCGGAGTCCGGGCGTGCGCCACCACGTTGTTCACCATCTCGGTGAGCGCGATGCAGGCCGGGTCGACCAGCATCGGCATGCCCCAGCGTTGGCAGCCGGTGGTGACGAGCTCGCGGGCCTGCCGGGCGGCTCCCACCGTCGGGGCCAGGTCGGCGGTGAGCACCGCCGCCAGCGGCGTCGCCGCGACCGCGGCCAGCGCGCCGTCGAGCGTCGGAAAGGCGGGCACGCCAGCGAGCGCGGGGTCCGGGTGGGCGGGCCCGTCGACCGCCGGGTCACACAGCAGCAGATCCGCGGCGGGCCAGTCGGCCACCTCCCGGCGAACCTCGGCGAAGACGCCCCGACCGACCTCATCGAGGACGCGCAGCCCGGTCACGTCGGCCACCACCGGGCCCGGCCGGTCCGCGAGTCTGGCGAGCAGCGCGCCGCGTACCGCCTCGGCTCCGGCGGCGTCGAGCACACCGGTCAGCCGGACCACCGCCGACGACTCGTCGATCTCCACGAGACAGTTCGACATGATCGCCTCATTGTGCGCGCCGGTCACCGTTCGCGCATTCGGGCGGTCGAGGCCGGTCATCAGCGGACCGACCGGGATCGGCGGTTGATCGCGGCCATGGTGCCGACAGCGGTGCCGGCGGCGGCGAGACCGAACGCGGCGGTCATCCGCACCAACTGACGCCGTCGGCCGTTCCAGCCGCCGTCCCGGCGGGCCTCGGCGTCGGCGTGGAACACGTTGCCGCTGCTGTCCACCCGAGCGCCCGGACCGAACTGGGTCCGCTGGAGGTACCAGCCGAGGGTGCGTTCCACCAACGCGGGCGCCAGCCGCCACTGCAGGCCGATCAGCCGGGCCGCGCCACCGGCGTACGCCTCCCGGCGAGGCCGGCGCAGCAGCCGGACGATGGTCTCGGCGACCACCTCCGGCGGGTAGATCGGCGGCGGTGGCACCAGTTCCCGGCCGGTGTGGTTGGCCGTGTGCCGGAAGAACGGGGTGTCGATGGTGGCCGGCAGCACGGTGCAGACCGAGATCTGACCACGGCCGGTGACCCGCAGCTCCTGCCGGACCGTGTCGGCGAGCCCTCGGATGCCGTGCTTGCTGGCGTTGTACGCCGACTGGTACGGCATGGCCACCTCGGCCAGCACCGAGGCGTTGTTGACCAGGACACCGCCACCGGCCGCCCCCAGGTGGGGCAGGGCAGCCTTGATGCCGTGCACCGCTCCGAGCAGGTTGACCTCCAGCACCCGCCGGAACTCGGCGACCGGGATCTCGTCGAACAGGCCCACCGCGCTCACCGCGGCGTTGTTCACCCAGGCGTCGATCTGGCCGAACTCGGCCGCCGCCCGCTCGGCCAGTCGTTGCACCGACTCCAGATCGGTCACATCGGTCGGTACGACCAGCGCCTGGCCGCCCAACTCGCGGCAGCGCTGCGCGACCTGTCGTAGGGCCGGCTCGCTGCGGGCAGCCAGCACGACGGCGGCGCCCCGGCGGGCCAGGGCATACGCGGTCGCCGTGCCGATCCCGCTGGAAGCGCCGGTGATCACCACGGTCGAATCGTCGAGGGTGCGGGTCAGCGGCATTCTTGAGCGGTACCCCCGCCCGGGCCAGGTCATACCACTCTGAGCTTGTCGATCATCGTCGAACTTGGCTGCCTGTGCCGCTTGTGATTGCTGTGCCGCAAGTGTCGGTGGCACTCGGGGGGACTCTTCCTGATCTGCCAGGTTTCGACTCCGGGTCGCGGGGTTAATGGGACGCTCTGACCGGGAGGACCACTGCCGAGGAAAGATCGCAGGGAGGTGACCCATGCGCGTCGGCCTCGTCTGCGCGCACGCCAGTTCGTACCGCCACGCCGACGGCCCACCGGTCGGCACCCGACAGCACATTGCGCGGGTTGCCGCCGAGTTGGCCGAACGAGGCCACGACGTACGGCTCTATGAGCGCCGGGACGATCCCGGCCTGCCAGCGACGGTCACCGTCGACGGCTACCAGGTGCACCAGGTGCCCGCTGGCCCGCTCACCCCACTGCCCACCGCCGAGCTGATCCGGTACGTGACGGAGTTCGGCCGCTGGTTGACCGACGAGTGGGCCGGTGCCTGGCGGCCCGAGGTGGTGCACGGGCACTACTGGGTCGGGGGCCTGGCCGCCGCGCACGCCGTTCGCGAGACCGACATTCCGGTGGTGCAGACGTTCCACTCACTCGGCATCGAGCAGTTGCGCCACCTGGGCGGCCGCTACGACGGGCCGGGGGAGCGGATCACGCTGGAACGCGCGCTGACCCGCGCTGTGGACATCGCTGTGGCGCAGTCGAACGACGAGGTCGACGAGCTGACCCGGATGGGTCTGCAACGCAGCTCGGTGGCCCTGGTGCCCCCGGGGGTCGACATCGAGCAGTTCCATCCCGACGGCGAGGCGGCACCACGCGAGCAGCGGGCCCGCATCCTCTCGGTCGGCTCGCTGTCCGCGGGGCACGGCCAGGAGGACCTGATCCGGGCGATGCGGCTGGTCGGCAACGCCGAGCTGGTGATCGCCGGTGGGCCACCGGCGGACCAACTGGCCAACCACGCCGAGGCACGACGGCTGCGCGAGCTGGCCGAGCAGGCCGGCGTCGTCGACCAGGTGCGGCTCGTCGGGGCGGTGCCGCACGACCAGATGGCGACCTGGTACCGGTCGGCGGACGTGGTCGCCTGCACCCCGCACTACTCCTCGGCGGGGCGGGTCTCGCTGGAGGCGATGGCCTGCGGCGTGCCGGTGATCGGCTACGCGATGGGTGGCCTGGCCGACGCCGTCGTTGACGAGGTCACCGGCAAGCTCGTGCCCCCCGGCGACGTGCGGGCACTCGCGGTCTCGATTCGTCGGCTGCTCGCCGACAACGCCGGTCGTTTCGCGTACGGGCACGCCGCGGTGGACCGGGTCCGCAGCAGCTACACCTGGGAGCGGACCGCCGGTGCGCTGGAGCGCCTCTACGAGCGGGTGGTGAGCCGCCGCAAGCCGGTCGAGGCCTGAGCGGCAGGTCGGGCGGCCCGGTCGGTCAGCCGGGACGGGTCGCCGCGACCATGGCCCGGTCACGGCGTCGTGTCGCCGGGCGCTGCTGTTGCGGCTGCGCGTACCGGGTCAGCCCGATCACCGCGGCCAGGGTGACCAGGAAACCGACCGCCGCCAGCCACTCCCGGCCCGGCCAGATCTTGTCGTTGAGCAGCAGCAGGCCGACGATCGCGGCCGGCACCGCACCGGCGGCGTCCATCGCGGCGACCGCGGCGGTCGTCGAGCCGCGCTGCATGGCCAGGCCGAGCAGCAGCTGACCGACGATCGAGTGGGCGATCAGCAGGTAGAACAGCGGGTGGGCGAGGAACGCCTCGGCGGACGACGCGGATGCCAGTGGCCGGGCCGCGACCGCGGCCGAGCTGAACGCCAACCCGGCCAGCGAGCCGAGGGCCACCGAACCTTGCGCCCCGTGCAGCCGGACGGCGAAGACCCCGAGCACCGCGATGACACCGAGCGCCACCAGCAGGGCGATCGAGCCGGCGGTGCCGAGCTGCTTCGACGGCGCCGGGCGGGCGGACAGCACCAGGGCGGTGATCCCGGCGAAGAGCAGCGCCAGCAGCACCACCTCCGCCGCCGGTAGTCGCCACTTCAGCACCAGCACACCGAGGATGGCTGTCACCCCGAGCCCGGCCGCGACGCTGGCCTGCACGAGGAACAGCGGAAGGTCCCGTCGGGCCAGGAAGGCGAACACGAAACCGGCGATCTGGCAGCCCAGACCGATCAGGTACGTCCGGTGCCCGGCGAGGCGCAGCAGCAGGCCCGGATCGAAGGTGTGGTGAACCGTGGTGCGGGCCGCCGCCACCGACTGGAGAAGGTTGGCGAAGCCGTACGCGACGATCATCGTCGCGAGAAAACACCAGCCGGAGGAGACCACCTGGCGAGGATAGAGGTTGCCGGGGGTCAGCGCTCGGCTGGGCGATCGAGCCTGGTGAGGATGTCGCGGTGCAGCACACCGTTGGTGGCCACCACACTGCTGTCGGTGCCCGGCGCGCCGGCCGGGGCCGGTCGACCGAACAGATCCGTGACCGTGCCACCCGCCTCGGTGATGATCGGGACCAGCGCCGCCACGTCCCACAGGGACAGTTCCGGCTCGACCATCACGTCCAGTGCGCCCTCGGCCAGCAGCATGTAGCCGTAGAAGTCGCCGTACGCCCGACTGCGCCAGGTGGCCCGCATCAGATCCAGCATCGCGTCGAGCCGACCGGCGCGCTCCCAGCCGTCGAGTGACGAGTAGCAGAAGCTGGCGTCCGCGATGTCCCGCACCGCGGAAACCCCGATCCGCTCGCCGGCGGCCGGGCCGTGACCGGCGTACGCGCCCGCGCCCGCGCTGGCCCACCAGCGCCGCCCCAGCGCCGGGGCGGACACCACGCCGACCGCTGGCCGGTCGCCGTCGTAGAGCGCGATCAGGGTGGCCCAGACCGGCACGCCCCGGACGAAGTTCTTGGTGCCGTCGATCGGGTCGATGATCCACCGGCGGCCGTCCGGGTCGGTGGACGGCCCGGCGCCGTACTCCTCACCGAGCAGCCCGTCCGTCGGCCGGTGCTCGGCCAGCAGGCCACGGATCTCCCGCTCCACGGCGGTGTCCGCGTCGGAGACGGGGGTCAGGTCGGGCTTCGCCTCGACCCGCAGGTCGAGCGCGCGGAACCGGGCTGTGGAGATGGCATCGGCCCGGTCGGCGAGCAGGTGGGCGAGGGCGAGGTCGTCGGCGTACCCGGTCATCCCGGCAACCTAGCCGACGCCCGCCGACTCACTCGTCGGGGCCGCGCCGGTCACCCTCGCCGGGCCCGCGCTGGTCGCTCTCGCCGCGCGAGTCACCCTCGCCGGCGCGGGAGGCGAGCAACCGGCGGTACGACGCCAACCGGCGCGGGTCGGCCTTGCCGGCGGCCACCCAGGCGTCCAGCCCACAGGCGGCCTCGTCGGTCGTGTGCTGACAGTTGGGCGGGCAGTCGACGGTGCCCTCGACCAGATCCGGGAAGCCGTGCAGCAGGCTGTCGGCCGAGACGTGGGCCAGACCGAAGCTGCGGATGCCGGGGGTGTCGATGATCCAGCCGGGGTCGGTGTCGACGCCGGGCACCGGTGGCAGCCGCAGCGCCACCGCGCTGGTGGAGGTGTGCCGCCCACGGCCGATCGCGCTGACCACACCGACCGCGCGCAGCGCGTCCGGGACGAGGCGATTGACCAGCGTCGACTTGCCCACCCCGGAATGCCCGACCAGCACCGACACCTTGCCGCTCAGCAGCGTGCGCAGCGCGGACAGGTCGGAGTCGGGGCGGTTGAGCACGTACGGCAGCTCCAGCTCGGTGTAGTAGCCCAGCACCTCCTCCGGCCCGGCCAGGTCGGCCTTGGTGAGGCAGAGCAGCGGCTCGACGTCCGCGTCGTACGCGGCCACCAGGCAGCGGTCGATGAACCCGGTGCGCGGTGGTGGGTCGGCCAGCGCACTGACGATCACCAACTGGTCGGCGTTGGCCACCACCACTCGTTCCAGTCGACCCTCGGCGGTGGTCTCGTCGTCGTCGGCGGTGCGGCGCAGCACCGAGCGTCGCTCGGCGATCCGGACGATGCGGGCCAGGGCGCCCTCCGCGCCGGACGTGTCCCCGACCAGGCTGACCCGGTCGCCGACCACCACCGACTTGCGGCCCAGCTCGCGGGCCCGCATCGCGGTGACAGTGGGCAGCTCGGCCCCGACCACGCCGCGCTCGGCTCCGGACAGCACGCAGGTGTAGCGCCCGCGGTCGACGGCGATGACGAAGCCGTCCACGGCGTCGGAGTGCTGGGGTCGGGTGCGCGTACGCGGGCGCGACGACTTTCCGGGCCGTACCCGTACGTCGTCCTCGTCGTACTCGCGCCGTTTGGTCGCCAGGACCTGTCCTCTTCTCGCGTCAGCTCTTGCCGGTCACCATCGCTGACCATAGTGCCGGGAACTCGGGCATGGTCTTGGAGGTACACCCCACGTCGTCGACCTCGATGCCGGGCACGGCGAGACCGGTCACCGCTGCGGCGTGCGCCATCCGATGGTCGTGGTAGGTGCGGAACACCCCGCCGCGCAGTGGCCGGGGCCGGATCTCCAGCCCGTCCGGCGATTCGGTGACGTCCGCCCCGAGTGCGGTGAACTCGCGCGCGAGCGCGGTCAGCCGGTCGGTCTCGTGGCCACGGATGTGCCCGACGCCGGTGAACACCGACGGCGAGTCGGCCAGCATGGCGAGCGCGGTCAGCGCCGGGGTCAGCTCGCTGACGTCGGAGAGGTCGGCGGTCAGGCCGTGCACCACGCCGGTGCCCCGGACGGTCAGCCCGCTGGTGGAGAGGGTGACCTCGCCGCCCATTCGCTGGAGCAGCGAGCGGAGCTGCTCGACCGGCTGCGAGCTGCTGCGCGGCCAGCCCTGCAGGGTCACCTCGCCGCCGGTGACCAGGGCCGCGGCGAAGAACGGCACCGCTCCGGAGAGGTCTGGCTCGATCTCCCAGCCGCGCCCGGTGAGGGGGCCGGGTTCGACGGTCCAGACGTCGGGCGTGCTGTCGTCGACGGCCGCGCCGGCGGCCCGCAGCATCTGCACCGTCATCCGGAGATGCGGCGCGGACGGCACCGGCGGGCCGACGTGGCGCACCACGACGCCCCGGTCGAAGCGCGGGGCGGCCAGCAGCAACCCGGAGACGAGCTGGCTGGAGGCGGACGCGTCGATCACCACCTCACCGCCGGTGACCCGGCCGGTGCCGAGCACTGTCAGCGGGAGGCTGCCCGACCCGGTGACGTCGATGCGGACACCCAGCGACCGCAGTGCCTCGATCAGCGGACCGAGCGGTCGGGTGCGGACGTAAGGGTCGCCGTCGAAGGTGACCTGCCCGTCGGCCAGCCCGGCCACCGGCGGCACGAACCGCATCACGGTGCCGGCCAGGCCCACGTCCACGTGCGCGGGGCCGACCAGCGGGTGCGGTCGGACCAGCCACTGCTCGTCGTCGCTGATCGACACGTGCGCGCCCATCGCGCGCAGGCCGGCGGCCATCAACTCGGTGTCGCGGGCGCGGAGCGGCCCGGCCAGCGTCGACGGGCCGGCGGCCAGTGCGCTGAGCACCAGGGCGCGTGCGGTCATCGACTTGGAACCGGGCAGGCGCAGCGTCGCCGCCACCGGGTCGGACGCGGTCGGTGCGGTCCACGGCTGCGGCGGCCGGGTCGCTGTCAGGTTCCCCACGGTTACATTCTGCCGTGCCGGCTGGTGGACGGTGTGGCCCGGCGGGTCGTACTCCCGGTTGGCGGGACAGCCGACGGGGCCTCCGACGCGTTAGCGTGTGCCCCATGTGCGGCAGGTACGCGACGACCCGGAGCTCCGGCGAGCTCAGCGCGCTGTTCGAGTCGTCCGACGACACCGAGGGCGTGGTCCGTCCGGACCACAACGTCGCGCCGACCGACCGGGTGCCCCTGGTCCGGGTGAGCCCGGAGGGGCATCGCAGTCTCTGTGTCGGTCGCTGGGGTCTTTTGCCGCACTGGTCCCGTTCCGCCGCCGGGGCCGCCCGCATGATCAACGCGCGGGCGGAGACGGTGGCCACCAGCCGGGCGTACGCCGGGTCGTTCGCCCGCCGCCGCTGCCTGGTC
This sequence comes from Micromonospora sp. MGP-C2, assembly GCF_057766525.1. Taxonomy (NCBI): domain Bacteria; kingdom Bacillati; phylum Actinomycetota; class Actinomycetes; order Micromonosporales; family Micromonosporaceae; genus Micromonospora; species Micromonospora sp. MGP-C2. The sequence continues at coordinate 3,220,811 of NZ_JBYMEN010000002.1, read as the reverse complement.
CCGGCCGATGGCTGGTACGAGTGGGTCCGTCAGCCCGACGGCCGGCGACAGGCCTACTACATGACTCCCACCGACGGCTCGGTTCTCGCCCTGGCCGGCATCTGGTCGGTCTGGCAGTCCGGTGCCGACTCCCGGCTCACCTTCAGCGTGCTGACCACCGCGGCGCTCGGCGACCTGGCCGAGGTGCACGACCGGATGCCGGTGCTGTTGCCGCCCGAGCGTTGGTCGTCGTGGCTGGCGCCGACCGACGAGCCGGAGCGGTTGCTCGTTCCGGCGTCGGCGGAGCGGCTGGCGGGGTTGGAGATCCGACCGGTGGGGGCGGCGGTGGGCGACGTTCGCAACGACGGGCCGCAGCTGATCGCCCGGGTGTCGGTGCCGCCGACGGTGACACCGCAGGAGCTGACCCTGTTCTGACGCCGCCGCGCATTGTCAGGCACCGATTTGACAGGGTTGCGCGCGATTCGTCTCCTGGCTGTTCAGTCATGTTCCCGGCAGACCCTTGTCCCGATGTTGCGAAGTGCGATAGAACACAGCGCCGGTAGTGGCTGTCGATTCGCACGGGGCGGACGACGTCCACCGTTTTTGCCGGTCCCACGGGGGAGGTGGGTGGATTGACACGAGCGCGTATGCCCCGCCCGCACGAGGTGGCTGCGGCGCGGCGAGATCCGCGACTGCTGCGAGCGGTGCGGGAACGGCAACAGGACGACGCATGGCGCACCAGAGGCACCTGTCAGAGCGTCGATCCGGAGACATTCTTTCCGGCACCGAACGAGCCGGCGGACGCCGCTGTCGCGCTGTGCCGCGGCTGCGACGTGCAGGGGTCCTGTCTGGCCTGGGCCCTCGACGTCGGTGACTGCCACGGTGTGTGGGGTGGCACCACACCCCGGGAGCGGCGGGCGATGCTGGTCGCCTGGCGTGGCGAGGTCGAGCCAGACCCGGACGCCGTCGACGACCCCGGCCCGCCGGTACGGGACCGGCTGCTCACCCTGGTTCCGCTGAGCTGACCAACGGCCCGGTCCGTCACGCGTCGTCTGCCAGGCGGCGCAGAATGGGTCGGTGTCAACCAGCGACGAGATCGACACTCCGCGCGGTCCGGCGGGGATCACCACCGACCTGCCGGACCGCCCCGCCACCGCTCTGCTCGTGCTCGGGCACGGAGCGGGCGGCAGCATCGACGCGCCCGACCTGCTCGCGGTACGCGACGCGTCGGTCGCGGCCGGCCTGGCGGTGGTCCGTGTGACCCAGCCCTACCGGGTCGCGGGTCGACGTGCCCCGGCACCGGCGGGTCATCTCGACGAGGCGTGGACGGCGGTGCTCGCCGTGCTGCGCGACCGGCACGCCGACGTGCCGTCGGTGCTGGTCGGCGGTCGTTCCAGCGGCGCGCGGGTCGCCTGCCGGACGGCGGGTGCGGTGGGGGCCGTCGGTGTGGTCGCGTTGGCCTTTCCGCTGCACCCGCCCGGGCGGCCGGAGCGTTCGCGTGCCGCCGAACTGGCCACCGGCCTGCCGACGCTGGTCGTCAACGGCGACCGGGACCCGTTCGGGACGCCGGAGCCGTCGCCGGCCGTGCAGGTGGTGAGCCGCCCCGGGGAGACGCACGACCTCCGGCGGGACCCGGCCGGCACCGCGGGCGTCGTCCGGGACTGGCTGCGGGCCCGGGGCTGGACGGCCGACTGACCCGGCTCGCCCGGTCGACCGTTTCCGGTGCCGGGCGAGGGTCGTTGCATCCGATGGTGGCACCGGCCCGATCCGGACCGACGGCACCAGTCCTCCCAGGCCCTTCCTGGTCCCAGCGCCGGCCGCCGTCGGGGCCGGGACCAGGAACGGGAGGGCCGGGTGGAATGCCCCAGTGGTCATCTCGCGTTACCAACCCTGGACGACTTTTCTGCGAGGGGGGTGACCGGTGCCGACCGAGACACGGAGCCTGGAACGGGACGAACGGGACGCCCGGCAGCTGAAGCAGCTGCTGGATGGGCCGGAGTGGCCGGCGACGGCGGGACCGGGCGGGGCGGGTGTGGTGAGCACGGGCACACCGGCCGGAAGTGAATCTGCGGGCAGGTCCGTGCGCGTATCCTCGGCGGGAAAGCATCCGACGCGAGGGGATGTGCGGTTGACCACCGAGAAGACGGACGAGCGCAGGGCCCGGTTCGAACGGGACGCGATGCCATTCGTCGATCAGCTCTACGCTGCTGGGCTGCGGATGACGCGCAACCCGGCGGATGCCGAGGACCTGGTTCAGGAGACCTACCTGAAGGCGTACGCCGCCTTCCACCAGTTCGAGCAGGGCACGAACCTGAAGGCCTGGCTCTACCGGATCCTGACCAACACCTACATCAACTCCTACCGCAAGCGGCAGCGCCAGCCGATCCAGGCGCCCACCGAGGAGATCACCGACTGGCAGCTCGCCGAGGCCGAGTCGCACACCTCCAGTGGGCTGCGCTCCGCCGAGACGGAGGCACTGGACCGGCTGCCGGACAGTGACGTGAAGGAGGCCCTCCAGCAGTTGCCGGAGGAGTTCCGCCTGGCCGTCTACCTGACCGATGTCGAGGGCTTCTCCTACAAGGAGGTCGCGGACATCATGGGCACGCCGATCGGCACCGTGATGTCGCGTCTGCACCGGGGCCGTCGTAATCTGCGCAAGCTGCTCGAGCGCTACGCCGGGGAGCGGGGCTTCAGTGCGGCCCGCTCGGCGAAGGGCTCGAACGCCGCTGCCGGCCGGGAGGTGTGACGTGAGCTGTGGGGAGCCGCACGAGACGGATTGCCGCGAGGTGCTCGCGGAGGTCTACCTCTACCTGGATCTGGAGTGCGCCGACGAGCGGCGCTCGCTGATCCGGCACCACCTGGACGAGTGCGGGCCCTGCCTGCGCGAGTACGGGCTGGAGCAGGAGGTGCGGGCGTTGGTGGCTCGTTGCTGCGGCAACGAGACAGCGCCGGACGAGCTGCGCGAGCGGCTGCGGGTCAAGCTCACCGAGCTGGTGGTCTTCGAGACCACTGAATCCCGGGAGTTGGCCGACTGAGCGTCGGCGCGGCACAGCTTCAAGACCGGTGGCCCGGGTCGATGTCGACCCGGGCCACCGGTGTACCCGGCGTCGGCCGGGTCGGGCTGAGCGGTGACGGGCCGTGGGCCCGTCGACGCGTTCAGGAGTTGGGACGCTTGCCGTGGTTGGCGGCGTTCTTCTTACGAGCCTTCTTCTTCCGGGACTTCTTCGCCATGCTGACCTCCTCGTGATGGGTCGGATCCGTCCTGCGCACGACCTCGGCGCCAGTGCACCCACCGGCGGTCCGGCGTCGGGTCCGACCCGCTGATGGTAGTGCGGTCGACAGCCGCCGCCTTCTCCAGGGCGGGCGTGCCATCCCGGCCGTGCCGCTGCGCGCCCACCACCGGGCGACGCATGATTGGATACGACGGCAGACACATCGCGATGAGGGAGGGCCCGGACATGGCCGAGGAGATCCGCGCCGAGATGGTGGCGAACGTCTGGAAGGTCGTCGCCACGGCAGGTGACACGGTGGCCGAGGGCGACACCCTGGTGATCCTCGAGTCGATGAAGATGGAGATCCCCGTCATCGCCGAGTCCGATGGTGTGATCCAGCAGCTCGCCGTGAACGAGGGCGACGTCGTGCAGGACGGTGACCTCATCGCGGTGATCGCTTGACCGGCTTGCGGGTTCGTCCTGCCCAGCCGGCCGACTTCCCGGCGGTGGCCCGGCTCACCGTGGCCGCGTACGAGGCGGACGGGCAGCTCAAGGGCGAACACGGGTACGGCGAGGTGCTGGCCGACGTGTCGAGCCGGGCTGCCAGCGGCGAGGTGCTGGTCGCGGTCGACGAGGTGACCGATGCGGTGCTGGGCTCGGTGACCTTCGTGCTGCCGGGCACGCCGTTCGCCGAGCTGTCCGGGCCGGGCGAGGCGGAGTTCCGGATGCTCGCGGTCGACCCGGGCGCCCAGGGTCGGGGCGTCGGCGCGGCGTTGGCGCAGGCATGCGTGGCGCGTGCTGTGGAGCTGGGTTGCACGGCGCTGGTGATCTGCGTCCGGGCCGGGATGGCCGATTCGGCGCACCGGCTCTACTCACGGCTCGGCTTCGTCCGCGCGCCGGAGAAGGACTGGGCGCCGGCGGCGGGCGTGGACCTGCTCGGCCTGCGACTGGCCCTCACCCGCGGCTGAACCGCCGACCGATCAGCCGCGCGGGCTGCCCGAGGTGGCCTCCGCCGCACTCTCGTCGGGCTCCGCTGAGGCACCCGCGCCGATCGCGCCGAGCAGCTCGTCGGCCACCTCCAACGCGAGCCGGCGACGCTCCTCGTTGGTGATGCCCGGTGCCCGTACGGCGAACCAACTCGTGTGCACGGCGAACAGTGACAGTGCGGCGCGCAGCTGGGCGGCGGGGGAGTCGTCGCCCCGGCAGAGGGCGCTGGCGAGCTGCATCATCCGGCCGCGCATCTGCTGGCCGGAGGCGAGGCTCTTGAGCACTGTCTGGTTCTGCTCGAAGAAGCGCATCACGGACGGCTGGTCGCCGCCGAACATCGTGTCGGCGTAGCGGGTGATCAGCTCGCGCCGGGTGGCCAGGGTGGCCGGCTGCGTCGCCGCCCAGGCGTTGAGGGCGTCCATCTGCTCCAGCCGGTCCTCGACGAAGCTGGCGACGATGTCGTCCTTGCTCTTGAAGTGGTAGTAGAGCGCCGCCTTGGTGACGTTGAGACGCTCGGCGATCTCCCGGAGTGAGGTCTTCTCGTACCCCTGCTCGGTGAAGAGCTCGAGCGCGACGGCCTTGATCCGGTCCCGCGTCCCGCCTGTGCTCTCCCTCACGCGTGCCCTCCAATTGGCTTGACCGTTGCTTGTACCGAACTTACCGTGCGGCTAGTAAGGTGACTAGCCGGGCGGCAAGTAAGTGTGGCAATCTTCGGGGGGAGCTTACCCATGACTCAGGCAACCCAGGCCGGCGTGCGACCCAACAACATCAGGGTCGTGCTGTTCGGGCTGATGATCGCGATGATGCTCGCGATGCTCGACAACATGATCGTCAGCACCGCGTTACCGCGGATCGTCGGCGAGTTCGGCGGGCTCAACCACTTCACCTGGGTGGTTACCGCGTACGTCCTGGGCACCACCGTCTCCACCCCGATCTGGGGCAAGCTCGGTGACCTCTACGGCCGCAAGTCGGTCTTCCTGACCTCGGTGGTCGTCTTCCTCGTCGGCTCCGCACTCTGCGGCATGGCCGGCTCCGGCATGCTCGGCGGCCCGCAGGACGGCATGGTCCAGCTGATCGCCTTCCGGGCCGTGCAGGGCCTCGGCGCCGGTGGCCTCATGGTCGGCGTCATGGCGATCATCGGTGACCTGGTCCCGCCCCGCGAGCGTGGGCGCTACCAGGGCATGATCGCCGGCATCATGGCCATCGCCATGGTCGCCGGTCCGCTTGCCGGTGGCTTCATCACCGACCACCTGTCCTGGCGCTGGGCGTTCTACGTGAACCTGCCGCTGGGCGGGATCGCGCTGCTCGTGCTGATGACCACCATGCACCTGCCGAAGTACCGCACCGAGCACCGGATCGACTGGCTCGGTGCTGGTCTGCTCTCGGTCGGCATCACCGCGATCGTGCTCATCACCACCTGGGGCGGCAACGAGTACGACTGGACGTCGCCGCAGATCTTCGGCCTGGCCGTCCTGGCCGTGCTCGCGTTGGTGGCGTTCGGCCTGGTGGAACGGCGCGTCCAGGAGCCGATCCTGCCGTTGGCGCTCTTCGCCAACCGCAACTTCGCGTTGATCTCGGTGATCGGCTTCCTGCTCGGCTTCGCGATGTTCGGCGCGATGAACTTCCTGCCGCTCTACCAGCAGACCGTGCAGGGGGCGTCGGCGACCAACAGCGGTCTGCTGCTGCTGCCCCTGATGTTCGGCATGCTGGTGGTCTCGCTGGTCATCGGGCGGGCGATCACCCGTAACGGCAGGTACCGGGCGTACCCGATCATCGGTGGTGTCGTGATGACAGCGGGCATGGCGCTGCTGTCCATGCTCGACACCGACACCAGCAAGTTGATGTCCTCGCTGTACATGGTCGTGCTCGGCGTCGGCATGGGCTTCCTCATGCAGACGTCCATGCTGATCGCGCAGAACAGCGTGGAGCAGAAGGACCTCGGCGCGGCCAGTGGCGCGGCGACCTTCTTCCGGTCGATCGGCGGCTCGTTCGGCATCTCGCTGTTCGGCGCGATCTTCGCCAACCGGCTGGCCAGCTCCGAGGGCGGCCGGGCCTTCGGCGGCGAGTCCGGCGGCTCGGGAATGGACCTGGAGAAGCTCAAGGACCTGCCCGCCCAGGCCCGCGACATGGTGCTCGGCGGCCTCTCCGACGCGATCTCGCACGTCTTCCTCTGGGCCGTGCTGTTCACCATCGTGATCCCGGTGCTCGCCTGGTTCATCAAGGAGATCCCGCTGCGGACCGCCAACGAGGCGCCGCCGCAGGCCACTCCGGAGGAGGAGGCCGAGGTCGCTCTCGGCAAGGCGGCCCCGGTCGCCTGACCCCGTCATCCTCACCGCGCGCCGCGTCGTCCCGTCCGGGCCGGCGCGGCGCGCGCCTTTTCCCGCGACCGTGCGCCTAGCGGGTGCGCGCGCCGCGCAGTAGTTGCCAGAGGCGGCGTAGCGGGTTGCGGGGACGGGGGACCTTGGGGCCGAGCGGGCCGAGCAGTTCGCCGGCCAGTGCCGCGGTGGCAGGGTCCAGATCCGGGGCGGCAAGTGCCAGGTGGGCCAGCGAGGCGGCGATCGGAACCGGTCGGGTCCGTGCCACGGCGGCCGCGTCGGCGAGCCGCTCCGCCACCACCCGCGCGACGTCCGACCGCACCGAGGGATCCACCCAGGCCGCGGTGACCAGGGCGAACATTGCCGCCTCGGTGACCCAGTCCTCGACACCCCAGATCAGGTCGAGCAGCACGCGGCGGCGGGTCGAGCCCTCCCACGGCTCATCGGTGCGGTGGTGCAGCAGCCCCAGGCAGGCCCACACCTGCACACCACGGACCCAGACCGACGGGTCGTGGGCGGCCAGCAGCCGACCCACCGCGTTGGCCGGTGCGGCCGGCGGGTGCACCAGCAGGCCGAGCAGGTCGGTCACGTCGAGGCCGGCCAGGCCCACCGCGGCGTCGTACGCCGCCGGTGGGTGCGGCCAGGCCGGGTGTGCGACCTGCCCGATCCGTTCGACCGCTGTCGCCGAGGGCGCTGGCAGCGCGGGCGTGGGCACGTCGTCCGCGTAGCGCCACAACCGTTGGGCGGACGCCCGCCGGGGCTCGCGCGGGTCCGGCTCCGGCGCGCCCCCGACGACCTCGATCCGCAGCCCGGGCGCGGTGGACGTCGCCGTCCGGACGGCGCTCGGCGGAGCGGCGACGGGTAGGCGTACGGCGCCGCCGAGACCGTTGTCGTCGTCGGCCACCGCCTGGCGCATCGCGTCGACCAGTGGACCGCCGGCCGGAGTCAGTTGGCCGAGCCAGGGCCGCGCGCGGCAGCACTGGGCCAGGTCGCCGTGCTCGTGGCTGTCGTCGGGGTGGTCGCGGACGAAGTCCGCGAGCGCGACCAGGTGGGCCAGGTCGCCGTCGCGCAGGTGCCGCAGGCGGTGTGCGGTGTGCACGGCACAGTCGAACGACGGGTCGCGCGCGAGCGCCCGCTCGGTCCACTCCAGTGCCTCGTCGAGGCGGCCGATGTCGGCCAGGGTGCCGGCGATGTCCGCGTAGATCGCCAGGTCGTCGGGGTCCAGCTCGACGGCCCGACCGAGGGCCGCGAGGCCTTCGCGGGTCCGGCCCGCGCTGCGGTACGCGTACCCGAGCCAGACCTCGCCCATCTTCGAGGGTTGTGCGCGTACGCCTCGGGTGGCCCAGCGGACGGCGAGGGCGACTTCGCCGAGACGCCGGGCCAGCGCGGACGCCGCGCCCAGCAGCAGACCGTGCTCGGGGTGCACGGTGACCGCGTTGCGGGCCAGCGTGAGGTACGGCGTCAGGGCGCCCCGGCCGACCCGGGGCACCGGGTCGGACAGCGCCGCGCAGACCTGCATGAGGACGCGGGCGAGGTGGTCCGGGTCCAGCCGTTCGACCAGCTCGGGCGCGGTGACCCAGGGGACGCCGGCCCACGGGCTGCCGGGTGAGTACGCGGTCGCCGCGGCCAGCAGCTCCAGCCCTTCGGCGGGGCGGCCGGCGGTGGCGAGCAGGTGGGCGCGGGCGACGACCGACCCCACGAAGGTGTGGTGGTTGATCGGGAAGAGGTCGAGGCCGCCACCGCTCGCCGCGGCGAGTCGGGCCAGCGTCTCGTGCACCTCCGGCAGGGTGGGTGCTCGCGCCAGCGCGCCGGCGAGGTGCCCCGCGGCGTGGTGCAGGTCGCCCTCGTCGAGTGCCAGCCGGGCGAGCGCCAGCTCCTCCGTCGCGGAGAGTGCGGGGTCGTCCGTTCCCTCGGGCACGTCGTCCTCTCGTCGCTGGGCCAGGCGGATGCAGCGCCTCCCAGCGTAGTTGATATTGAGATCAACTGGTGATCACCTGCGCAGTCCTGCTCGTTCGATTGCTGAGATACGGTTAAAAGTGCAAGACTGAGCAAGAATCGCGCGGCAACCGCGCAGGGGAGGGGTTTTCGTGACTCGTGCAGGGGCCGGCATGGCCGCCGACATCGATGAGCAGCCAGCTGGCTACGCCCGCCTGCTCTCGACCGCCAACGCCGCCGAGATCGCCCGGGTGGCGGCGATCATCGCCGAACGCGGCCCGCGGCACGTCGTCTTCACCGCCAGGGGCACCTCGGACCACGCGGCCCTCTACGGGGCGTACCTCACCGAGATCCGTCTCGGCCTGCCCGCCGGGCTCGCCTCGCCCAGCGCGGTCACCCTGTTCGGGGCCCGCCCCGACCTGTCCGACGCGCTGGTCGTCGGGGTCAGCCAGAGCGGCGGTTCGCCCGACCTCGCCGAGGTGCTGCGCGCCGCCCGCGCCTCCGGGGCACTGACCCTCGCGGTGACCAACGCCCCCGACTCGCCGCTGGTCGAGGTCGCCGAGCTGAGCGTCGACATCGCCGCCGGGCACGAGCGGGCGGTCGCCGCCACCAAGACGTACACCGCCGAACTGCTCGCTCTGCTGATGCTCGTGGAGGGGATCCGGGCCGGCGACGGCGTGCTCCCGACGGCCGAGCGGGAGGCGCTCGACGCGCTGCCCGAGCTGGCCGCCCGCACCCTGGCCGACGACACCCCGGCCCGGCTCGCGCCCCGCTACCGCTTCGCCCGGCAACTGGTCACCACCGGGCGGGGGTACGCCTACCCGACCGCCCGGGAGGCCGCGCTGAAGCTGATGGAGACGTCGTACCTGCCGGCGCTCGCCTTCTCCGGCGCCGACCTGCTGCACGGCCCGCTCGCGATGACCGACCCGGAGGTCCCGGTGCTCGCGGTCGTCGGCTCCGGTCCGGGTGGACGGTCGATGGGCGAGGTGCTGCCCCGTCTCGGCGAACGCCGCGCCGACGTCGTGGTGGTCGGCTCCGCCGAGGTGCCGGGCGCCACCCGGCTGGCCGTTCCCGAGGTCGACGAGCGGTACGCCCCACTGCTGGACATCCTGCCGTTGCAGCGGTTGGCGCTGGCCCTGGCGCTGACCCGAGGTGAGGACCCGGACGCGCCGCGCGGGTTGAAGAAGGTCACCGCGACGATGTGAGGCGCGGCGTGGCACCCTGGTCACCGTGTCCACGCTGCGCGACCTCGCCGAGGAGCACACCCACCTCCGTCCGGCCGACATCGACCACCTCCACCGGATCGCCGGCGACTGGCAGCTGCTCTCCGATCTGTCCTTCGCTGACCTGCTGCTCTGGGTGCCGGTCGACGCCGACGGCACGTTCCTCTGCGTCGCCCAGGTCCGGCCGACCACCGCCCCCACCGCCTACCAGGACGACCAGGTGGGGCGCATCGTCGGCGGGCCGGAGGTGGCCCACCTGGGCGTCGCGTACTCCCAGGGCCGGATCTGGCGGGAGGGCGACCCGGTCTGGTACGGCGACGTGCCGGCCCGGCACGAGGCGATCCCGGTCCGGCTGCGGACCGCCGAGGGGGAGGCCGGTGAGGTGATCGCCGTGGTGGGGCGCGACACCAACCTCTCCACCGCGCGCACCCCCAGCCAGTTGGAACTCAACTACCTGACCACCGCCGACGACCTGGCGCAGATGATCGCGGACGGCACCTTCCCGCCGCCCCGGCATCCGGGCGAGACCACCTCCGCGCCCCGGGTCGGCGACGGCCTGGTCCGGCTCGACGCCGGCGGCAAGGTCACCTACGCCAGCCCGAACGCGCAGTCCGCGTACCGCCGACTGGGCTACGCCTCCCACCTGGTGGGCGAAGACCTGGCCGCGCTGCACCGCCGGCTGGCCGGTGACCCGCTGGACGGCACCGAGGCCTCGAACGGCATCCTGGCCGCGCTGCGCGGTGAGGCGCCACCCCGACGGGAGATCGACGCCCGCGGTGCCACGATGCTCACCCGAGCACTGCCGCTGATGCCCGCCGGCGTGCCGATCGGCGCGCTGGTGCTCGTGCGGGACATCACCGAGGTCCGTCGCCGGGACCGAGCCCTGATCACCAAGGACGCCACCATCCGGGAGATCCACCACCGGGTGAAGAACAACCTCCAGACCGTCGCCGCGCTGCTGCGGCTGCAGGCCCGCCGGGTGTCCATGCCGGAGGCCCGGGTCGCGCTGGAGGAGTCGGTCCGGCGGGTCGCGTCCATCGCCCTGGTGCACGAGACGCTCTCCATGTCCAGCGACGAGGCGGTCGAGTTCGACGGCATCGTCGACCGGGTGGCCAGCGCGGCGACCGAGGTCGCGGCGACCGAGGTGAGCGTCGGCATGCGACGGCGGGGCAGCTTCGGCGTACTGCCGGCGGAGATCGCCACCTCGCTGGTGATGGTCCTCAACGAGTTGCTGCTCAACGCCGTCGAGCACGGCTTTCCGCCGGCCGACGAGGCGGAGGATCCTCCCGTACCAGCCGCCTCGGGCATGGTGCCGGTCGCCGCTCCCGAGATCGACCCGTCGCTGCGACCCGAGGTGGTCGTCTCGGCGCACCGGTTCCGCAAGATGCTGCACGTCTCGGTGGCCGACAACGGGCGCGGGCTGCCGCCGGGCTTCGACGCGGAGCGCGCCAGCCGGCTCGGCCTCCAGATCGTCCGGGCCCTGGTCACCGGCGAGCTGCGCGGCACCATCGAGCTGCGGGCCGGCGCCAACGGCGGCACCGAGGCCGTCCTGGTCGTCCCGCTGGCCCGCAACGCCCACGACGGCCGCTCGCAGGCCTGAGCTGCCGCGCCTCCCGTCGGGCGGTCCCGCGCGGGGGAGCGGATATCAGGGTGAGCGTGATGCCTCTGAGTCATCAAGATGACTCACCGGCATCACGCTCATCGAGGTGGGCGGGCCCGGCCGCCGGCCTGCCCGGGGGTGGTCCGCTCAGCGGTCGGGGCGGCTGGTCAGCAGGGCGACGGTGAGGCCGGGGCGCTGCCAGACCTGCGTGACGGTGAAGTCCGTGCGCAGCGCGTCGCCCTTTTCGCCCGGCACGGCTGCCAGCGGCTCGGCGTGCCGGCCGGAGACGACGAGCCAGACCCGCGTCGTACCGGCGAGGCACTGGGCTGGCTGGGGGCACTCGGCGGCCCACAGATCGCCGCGGCGGACCTCGTTTTCGGTGACCAGCACGTCGCGTGGCGGCTCGCCGAGGTGGTACTCGATGCCGAGATCGAGGAAGAGCCAGCTGTGCCGGGGCGAGTAGACCACCGCGTCGCCCGGCCGTTGACCGTCGCCGATCACCCGCGCCGCGCCCGCGTAGTCCACCGGCGCGCTGCGTGGCCACTCGTGGGTCCGTCGCAGCGCGGCCTGGTCGGGCAGGCCGAGCAGCCCGGCCAGGACCACCACGACGAGCGCGGCCGGCGCGGCCACCGCGGCCAGCGCCGCGCCCGCCAGCAGGCACGCGAAGGGCACCACGAAGACCAGGTACCGGGGCACCCACAGGGGTACGACAGTGCCTGCGGCGAAGAGCAGCAGCACCGGCAGCAGCACCGCGCTCACCGGCAGCAGGGCGCGCCGCCCGAGCCGGGCCGCGCCCAGCGCGGCGACGCCGACCAGCAGGCCGCCCACCACGCTGCTCTGGGCAACGCCGCCGGGTAGCGCGGTGAGGTCGTCCAACCGTGCCAGGTTGACCCAGTTCAACTGCCGGGACTGCTGGGTCCGGGCCTTGAGCAGCAACGGACCGGCCAGCAGCGCGACCGGAACCACGGCGACCACCCACCGCCACACCCGCCGGTCCCGCTCAGCGCTGGGGTGGTCCCGGGTGGCGACGCCAGCCTCGGCGGGGCCGCGCCACCAGGCGAGCAGGACGACCAGCGCGTGCGCGGCGAGCAGCGTGAGCGCGATCAGGTGGATGAGCCCGAGAGCGACCACCGCGGCGGCGTAGCCTGCCCACCGGCCCCAGCTCGGCCGGCGCAGGGCCGTCACCAGCAGCACTGTGGCGAGCACCGCTAGCATGGTGGCCAGCGCGTACGGGCGGGCCTCCTGACCGTAGCGGGAGGTGCCGGGGAGCACCGCGAACAGCAGCCCGGCGAAGAGACCGGAACGCCGGTCGACGAGCCGTGCGCCGAGCACGGCGAGCAGCCCGGCGGCCACTGTCATCGCCAGCACGGCCGGCGCGCGCAGGGCGATGGTGGAGTCGCCGAAGACAGTGGTCCAGCCGTGCATCAGCAGGTAGTACGGCCCGGTGGCGGCGTCGATGGTGCCGGCCAACCGGGCCAGGTCGGCGGGCGACCGGCTGGCCGCGCTCCAGGTCGCCAGCTCGTCGCGCCACAGCTGGGCCGAGCCGAGCCCGGTCAGGGTCACCGCCAGGGTCAACAGCGCCGGGGGGAGCCAGACCGGCAGACGGCGCAGGTGCTCCCACGCCGTCCCGGCCGACCTCTCGGACAATTGCCCCACGGTCCGAGCCTGCCACGGCCACCCCCCGCGTGGGCGTCAGCCGGCCGCAGGTGGTGGGCGCCAGGCGGGCATCACATCGTTCGGCCGGGCGGTCTTCGCCGGATCGCGCTCCACCAGTTCGTCGAGCACGGCGTCGATCCGGGCCATCAGCTCGTCGTCGAGCCGTACCGTGGCGGCCTTGGCCGTCTCGGCGAGCTGCTCGGGCCGGGACGCGCCGACGATCGCGCCCGCCACGGTCGGCCGGCGCAGCACCCACGCCACCGCCAACTGGGCCATCGTGCAGCCGGCGGCCTCGGCGATCGGTCGGAGCCGGCGTACCCGGGAGAGCAGCAGATCCGAGGAGTAGCGGGCGATGAACGAGCCACCAAAACCGTCGGCGGCCCGGGAACCTGCGGGCGGACGTCGGCCCGGCTCGTATCGACCGGTCAGCACGCCCATCGCGAGCGGCGACCAGGCGAGCTGCCCCAGACCGAGATCGGCGCAGGCGGGCGACACCTCGGCCTCCACCACCCGCCACAGCATTGAGTACTGCGGCTGGTTGGCGATGAACGGGATGTGCAGCTCGGCGGCGAGCCGCAGGCCCGCGCGCAGCTGCGGGGCGGTCCACTCGGAGGTGCCGACGTAGAGCACCTTGCCCTGGCGGACCAGGTCGGCGAAGGCGAGCATCGTCTCCTCCAGAGGCACGCTGCCGTCGTACCGGTGCGCCTGATAGAGGTCGACGTAGTCGGTGCCCAGCCGGCCCAGCGAGGCGTGACAGCCCTCGATGATGTGCTTGCGGGACAGCCCGGAGTCGTTGGCCCCCGGCCCGACCGGCAGGCACACCTTCGTGCACAGCTCGATCGAGCTGCGCCGGACGCCGCTCAGCGCCTTGCCCAACGACTCCTCGGCCCGCCCCTGCGCGTACCGGTCGGCGGTGTCGAACGTGGTGATGCCCGCATCCAGGGCGGCGGCCACACACGCGGCCGCCGCGTCGTCGTCGAGCTGGTTGCCGTGGGTGACCCAGTTGCCGTACGCGACCGCGCTCACGCGCAGGCCCGACCGGCCCAGTTGCCTGTACTCCATGACGAGAATCGTCGGGCCGCCCGGCGCTGTCGCCGAACCGTTCGAACGTGGTCGAATTCGTGAGTGATCGAGGTTCGGTTCTCGCCCGACGACCTGAGCCGGGTCCGGTTCGTGCACTCGCCCCTGGCCGAGCTGGTGGCCAGCTCCTGGGCGTTACGCAAGCCGGCGAAGTACTGGATGCACCGTCCGTGGCGGGAGCGCGCGGAGCGGCTGCTGCCGGATGCCGGCCTGGCACCGCTGTTGGCGGTGCTCAGGTCGTCCAACGGTTACGTGCCGGATTTCCTCACCCCGATCGGGGTGGCGCCGAACCTCGCTGCCGAGTTACGGGCGGTCGCCGGCACCCACCCGTCCAGGGTGCGCCGGCAACTGGAGCGGGCCGGCGCACCCTGGCTGGCCCCGGACGAGCTGGTCGCGCAGCTACGCCGGTACTTCACCCTGCTGATCGCACCGGACTGGCCCCGGCTGCGGGCGCTCGCGCTGGCCGACATTCGGCGGCGGACGCTGCTCGCCGCCGAGCAGGGCGGACGCACCCTGCTGCGCGAGGTGCACCCGTTGATCCGGTGGGACGGCGCTGCGCTGCGGGTTGCTGTCGGCACGACCCTGCCGGCCGACCTGGACGGGCGCCCGTGGACGCTGCTGCCTACCGCGTTCTCCGGGCCGACGGTGCACGCGATCATGGAGGGCGACGGCGGGCCAGCCCTCTGCTATCCGCCCACCGGGCTGGGCGGGCTGTGGGATTCGCCGCCGCCCAGCGCGGCGCTCGGCGCCCTGCTCGGGGGCACCCGGGCGGCGGCGCTATCCCTGCTCGACTCACCGTTGAGCACCGGCGAGCTGGCCGCGATGTTGGGGCTCGCGCCGGCGACGGCGTCGCACCACCTCACCACGCTGCGGGACAACGGGCTGATCGCCGGCGTACGAGAGGGCCGGGTGGTGCGTTATGCCCGAACTGTCCTCGGTGACCAGCTGGTCGGCTAGCTCTCGGCCCGTGATGTGGGATCCAGCACGTGGACATTGGCCGGCCCCCATGGGGTGTGGCAGCATGAGCCCCATGACCGCCGCAGTCGTCCGCCGCTTCGTGGCTCGTCGCCACGTCGATTACGGCCGCGTGCGCAGCGCGATCTGTCCGGCCTACTGACGACGCCCGACCATTCTGTCTCGGGCGCGCTCCGCGCCGGCTGTCTCAGACACCGTTGTCCCGCCCGCTTCGCCGGGTCGGCCGCCGCGCCCCGCGTGCCCCGAGGCACAGCAGACAACGGAGGACGCCGCGATGGCGGTCAGCAGCACGCCGGCCCGATCCGAGGACCCGACGACCCGCCCGGCCCGGGCGCCGCGCCGGCCCCGGGGTGAGGGTCAATGGGCGCTCGGCCACCGCGAGCCGCTCAACCCCAACGAGCGGATCAAGAAGGACGACGACCCGCTCAACGTCCGGGCCCGGATCGAAACCATCTACGCGCACCGCGGCTTCGCCTCCATCGACCCGCAGGATCTGCGCGGCCGGTTCCGCTGGTGGGGCCTCTACACCCAGCGCAAGGCGGGCATCGACGGCGGGCGCACCGCCGTGCTGGAGCCGCACGAGCTGGAGGACGAGTTCTTCATGCTCCGGGTCCGCATCGACGGCGGCCAGCTCAGCCTGGCCCAGCTGCGGGTGATCGCGGACATCTCCCGGGAGTTCGCGCGGGACACCGCCGACATCACCGACCGGCAGAACATCCAGTACCACTGGATCCGCGTCGAGGACATGCCGGAGATCTGGCGCCGGCTGGAGTCGGTCGGCCTGCAGACCACCGAGGCGTGCGGCGACTGCCCGCGGATCGTGCTGGGCAGCCCGGTCGCCGGGGTCGCCCGCGACGAGCTGCTCGACCCGACCCCGGCGGTCGACGAGATCGTCGCCCGGTACGTCGGCGACAAGCAGTTCTCCAACCTGCCCCGCAAGTTCAAGACGTCGATCTCCTGGCTGGTCGACACCCCGTACGAGTCGAACGACATCGCCTTCCTCGGTGTCGACCACCCCGAGCACGGCCCCGGCTTCGACGTCTGGGTCGGCGGTGGTCTCTCCACCAACCCGATGCTCGCCCAGCGGCTCGGCGTCTGGGTGCCGATGGCCGAGATTCCGGACGTGTGGGCCGGTGTGGTGGGGATCTTCCGCGACTACGGCTACCGCCGGCTGCGCAACCGGGCCCGGCTGAAGTTCCTGGTGGCCGACTGGGGCGTGGAGCGGTTCCGCGAGGTCCTGGAGAAGGACTACCTCGGTCGCACGTTGCTCGACGGTCCGGCGCCGACCCTGCCGTCGAAGCCGATCGACCACGTGGGCGTGCACGAGCAGGCCGACGGGCGGCACTACGTGGGCGCCGCACCGGTGGTCGGGCGGGTCTCCGGCACGCAGCTCGCCCAACTGGCCGACGTGGTGGAGGCGCACGGCAGCGACCGGGTGCGGCTCACCCCGTACCAGAAGCTGCTGGTGCTCGACGTGCCGTCGGAGCGGACGGAGTCGCTGGTAGACGCGCTGCGCGGGATCGGTCTGGAGGCCCGGCCGTCGGCCTGGCGGCGCGGCACGATGGCGTGCACCGGCATCGAGTACTGCAAGTTGGCCATCGTCGAGACGAAGGCCCGCGGTGAGGAGCTGGTGGCCCGGCTGGAGCAGCGGCTGCGCGACTTCGACGCGGACATCTCGATCCACATCAACGGCTGCCCGAACGCCTGCGCACGGACCCAGGTGGCCGACATCGGGCTCAAGGGTCAACTGGTGGTCGGCCCGGACGGGCAGCAGGTGGAGGGTTTCCAGGTGCACCTGGGCGGCGGGCTGGGCATGGCCCAGGGTCAGACCGCCGGTTTCGGCCGCAAGCTGCGTGGCCTGAAGACCACCGCGGACGAGCTTCCGGAGTACGTGGAACGGCTGGCCCGTCGCTACCTGGCCGGTCGGAGCGAGGGCGAGACGTTCGCCAACTGGGTGATCAGAGTCGACGAGGAGGAACTGCGGTGAGCAGCGAGAACCGAGCGGCACCCCTGTACTGCCCGTACTGCGGCGAGGAGGACCTGCGGCCGAACGAGGCGGGGCACGGCGCCTGGGAGTGCCGCGCCTGCACCCGGGTCTTCTCAGTGAAGTTCACCGGGCTGCTCTCCCGGGCGGTGACCCGATGAGCCTCGTCTCCGCAGCGAACCTGCGCCTGGTCGGGCCGGGTGGTCCGACGCCGACCGATCCGGCCCGGCGCGACCCGGACGAGCTTCGCGTCCTGGCCGAGCAGGCTGCCCGGGACCTGGAAGGCGCCCCGGCGCTGGAGATCGCCCGCTGGGCCGCGCAGACCTTCGGCGACCGGTTCTGCGTCACCAGCTCGATGGCCGACGCCGTGCTGGCCCACCTGGTGTCCCGGGTGGCCCCGGGCGTGGACGTGGTCTTCCTCGACACCGGCCTGCACTTTCCCGAGACCCTCAGGGTGCGCGACGAGGTCGCCCGTACGCTGCCGGTGAACGTCCGGTCGATCCGACCCCGGCTCACCGTCGGCCAGCAGGACGGCCAGTACGGCCCCCGGCTGTTCAACAAGTCGCCGGACGACTGCTGCCAGCTCCGCAAGGTGGAGCCGCTGGAGCGGGCCCTGACCGGGTACGACGCCTGGGCCGCGGGCCTGCGCCGGGACGAGTCGCCGACCCGGGCGAACACTCCGGTGGTGACCTTCGACGCGCGGCGCGGCAAGGTCAAGGTCAACCCGATCGCGGCGTGGTCGCAGCGGGACGTGGACGCCTACATCGCCCGCTTCAACGTGCCGGTCAACGAGCTGTTCAAGCAGGGGTACGGGTCGATCGGCTGCTGGCCGTGCACCCGCCGCACGAAGGCCGGCGAGGACGCGCGGGCCGGCCGGTGGGCCATGTTCGAGAAGACCGAGTGCGGGCTGCACGTCTGACCTCGCCAACGACGACCCCGACCGGCCCTGGTGCGGCCGGCGGGGTGACTCCGGTGGTGCTGGTCGCGCACGGCAGTCGTGATCCACGAGCGGCCGATGCCACCCGGGCGCTCGCGCGAGCCGTGTCGGCGGCCCGACCGGGCACATCGGTCCGGGCGAGCTGGCTGGACCACACCGAGCCGGGGCCGACAGCGGTCCTGCGCGACCTGGCCCTGGCCGGTCACCGTCAGGCGGTGCTGGTGCCGCTGCTGCTGACCGCCGCGTACCACCATCGGGTGGACATTCCGGCGGCGGTCGCTGCGGCGGCGCAGGCCGGGCCACCCCTGACGGTACGGGTGACCGACGTGCTCGGCCCGGCGGACGGCACTGTCGATGCCGGGCTGCTGGGCGGGCTACGCCGCAGGCTCGGTGAGGCGGACCCGGGCCGCTTCCACGCGTTGGTGCTGGCCGCCGCGGGCACCCGGGACGCGCGGGCGCGTCGCTCGGTGGGCCAGGTCGCGGACGCGCTCGCTGTGGAGTTCGGGGTGCCCTGCCGGGTGGCGTACGCCTCGGCGGCTCCACCGGCGGCCGGCGTGGCGGTGTCCCGGCTGCGGGCGGCCGGCGCGCGTCGGGTCGCGGTGTGTGCGTACTTCCTGGCGCCGGGCTTGTTCCACGACGCGGTAGCCGAGGCGGCCCGGGCGGCCGGCGCCGTGTCGGTCGCCGCGCCGTTGACCGACGCACCGGAGCTGGTCGAGTTGGTGCTGCGCCGAGTCGACGACCGGCCCTGCCGGCCGATGGTCACGCCGATCGGGTGACCTGTGCCGGCGCGGTGATCCTGTGTCGGACAGCGGAACGCCCCGATGGGTGAACCCACCGGGGCGTACAGCTGTGTGTTGGGGATCAGGCGGAGTGAGCGCGCAGCACCCGGAGACCGCCGCGCCGCTTGACAGCGCGCCGCTCCTCCTCGCTCATTCCGCCCCAGACGCCAGCGTCCTGACCAGACTCGAGTGCCCACTGCAGGCACTGGTCGGTCACGGAGCAGCGCCTGCAGACGGCCTTTGCCTGCTCGACCTGCAGGAGAGCCGGTCCGGACGTCCCGATCGGGAAGAACAGCTCCGGGTCCTCGTCGCGGCAGACACTATGGTGACGCCAGTCCATGGCGGCAACACTCCTCATTCTGGATGGGTGGCAACAATTGCTTGGTCGTGCTTTTCCTATATGCATCCGCGTGCCGATGGTGACAGTTAGCGTCCGACCATTCGGCAGTGCGTGAGCAGGCAGTTAGTGCCGGGGACCTGCTGGAACAGCTCAACCTGACGAGCATATCCAGGCAATGTCCCGGTAACTCAAGTTCGCTTGTGAATACTTTCACGAACGCTCGTGATGTCAAGGGTGACGCTCGGAAAAACTCCGGGCGGTGAGCAAGCCCACAACCCATTTGTCCGGGTTCCAGTGCTTTCCTGGTTACCCGCCGTGCCACAGTCGAGGATCAATATAGTACAGTCCGCGTGACATTGCTGACATTTCCGGCACCTACCCCTCGGTGTGGCGGCGATCGGCCGGTGTGGCTGCGGTCACCGTGTCGACCTACGGCAGTACCCGAGACCTAGCAGATTACTCTCAGTGCGGCGGGAACGGAGGTGAATCTGACTTTTTCCCGTTCGCCGAGATAGTCGCCGTCCAGCTGGAACGCCTGCGGACGACTGGAGAGCAGGGTGAACTCCGCCGTGTCATGGAGTCGTAACACCTGCCGACCTCGTGGATCAGGCTGCCGACCCAGGAACTGTGTCACTGTCCGTGTTGTGCTAGCCACCCGGAGCTGACGCAGTGCCAGCACATCGAGCCCGAGGTCGAACGACGCGGACGGGTTCGGGTTGACCTCCCGGTCGCCCAGGTACGTCCACGGCGCCGTGTTCTGGATGATGACGGTGGCCAGCTCCGCCTCCGCCTGCTCGCCCGGGCGCTCCAACGTGATCGCGGGATGCCGGCGGTCCGAGGCGAAGAAGTACTGGTTCATGATCGAGCGCAGGTAGAGCGACGGCGTGGACACCCGCCCCTTGCGCCGGGCCTGCTCCACCCGGTGGATCACCGCGGCGTCCAGGCCGAACCCGGCGCAGAAGGTGAAGTAGCGGTCGTCGGCAAGGCCCAGCCCGACCGTCCGGCTCCGACCCAGCCGCAGCCCTTCCAGGATCATGCTGGTCGCCTCCGGCCACTCCCGGGGCAGACCCACGGCGCGGGCGAAGACATTGGTGGAGCCGCCCGGAACGGTCGCCAGCGCCGGCAGCCGCTCGGCCATCGGGGCGTCGTCGGCACCAATCGGCGGGTCGGCCGTCATCAGGCCGTTCACCACCTCGTTCACCGTGCCGTCGCCACCCAGGGTGACGACCAGGTCGACCCCCTCCGCGGCGGCCTCCCGGGCCAACGCCATGGCGTGCCCGCGTCGGCGGGTGTAGCGCACGCTGAGGTCGACTTCACTGCGCAGCGCCCGGACAAGCACGTCCCGGCTGCGTTCGCTGGTGGTGGTGGCCTTTGGATTGACCACCAGGACGGCCCGCATGGGCGGCACTGTACCTCCCGAAAGCCCGGGTATCGTGGCGCGCGTGACCATCGACTCGGCCCCGTTTCCCGTCACGCTCCGCTGGGCGGTCCGGCTGCTGTGGGCGGAGGCCGCCGTCGTCGGGTTGATCGCGGTGTGGCTGATCTGGGCCGACCTCACGGCCACCACCACCGATCTGCTGTCGGCGCTGCTGGTGACGGTGTTCGCCATCGGAGCTGCGGTGGTGCTCTGGGCGCTGGGCCGGGCCCTGCTGCGCCTCCAGGCGGGCGCACGGGCCCCCGCGATCGTGCTCCAGCTCATGCTGCTGCCGATCGGGTGGTTCATGATTCAGGCCGGGCTGGCCTGGCTGGGTGTGCCGTTGATGGCGCTCGGCCTGGGCGTGGGCTGGCTGCTGGTCAGCCCTCCGACGACCCGGGCGCTCGGCTTCGAGTGACTGCCGGTGTGCGCCGGGTCGGTCAGTAGCTGCCGGAGCGGCGGGTGAGCAGCGCGATCGTGGCCCGACCGTCGGCGGCCGTGGCCGATGCCGAGGTGGTCAGCGCGGTGAGCACCTTCCAGGCGAAGGACGACTCGCCGGGCAGCGTGGCGCCCCGCACGGTCGGCACTGTCACCTCGACGGTCAGCGCGTCCTCGGTGACCGCGAAGCGGCACTCCAGCTCGGCGTCGCGGGTGGCGATGGCGAGCAGCATGGCGCACGCCTCGTCGACCGCGATCCGGAGATCCTCGATCTCGTCGAGCGCGAACTGCAACCGGGCCGCCAGACCGGCGGTGGCGGTGCGGAGCACGCCGAGGTAACCGCCGTCGGCGGGCACCGTGAGGTGCACCACGTCGTCGTCGATTGCTGCCTGGCCAGTCAGTTGAGTCACGCCTCATCCCCCCGGTCGGGGACTCTACCCGGTCAGTCGCCCGTACGCGTGCCGACGTTGGTGGCCTGGCCGGCCAACCGGCTCAGGGCGTCCCCGCTGAGTCGGTAGGGGACCCACTCGCTCATCTGCTCCGCCCCGATCGAGGCGTAGAACCCGGCGGCCGGGTTCCAGTTGATCATCCACCACTCCAGTCGCCGGTATCCGCGTCGTACGCAGATGTCGGCCAGGGTGGCGAGCAGCAGCCGACCGGCCCCGGAGCCGCGAGCTGCCGGCCGGACGTAGAGATCTTCCAGGTAGATGCCGTGCACCCCGGCCCAGGTGGAGAAGTTGAGGAACCACAGCGCGAAGCCGATCGGCTCGTCGCGCTCGTTCACCGCGACGTGCCCGAAGAGCGCCGGAGCAGTCGGACGACCATTCCAACTCGGCGCGTCTGACGCCGCGCCACGACCTGGAACAGTCGCGAACAGGGCCGAGGTCAGTTGGTCGACGCTCAGGTGGCACTGCTCCGGGGCACGTTCGTACTCCGCCAGCTCGTGCACCATGGCGACGACGGCCGGTACGTCCTCGGGACGTACCGGCCGGATCGTCGGGATGACCGGGGTGGTCACGCCTTCTTGGTCTCCCAGAAGATCTTCGAGATCTCGTCGATCTTGCCGAGCAGCTTGTCGGCGGTGGCCGGGTCGAGGCTGCCCTTGACGCCACCGGCACCGGCGAGCTTGGTGGCCTCGTTGAACAGGGTGTGCAGGTTCGGGTACTTCTCGAAGTGCGGCGCCTTGAAGTAGTCGGTCCAGAGCACCCACAGGTGGTGCTTGACCAGCTCGGCGCGCTGCTCCTTGATGATGATGGCGCGGGTGCGGAACTCCGGGTCGGTGTTCGCCTGGTACTTCTCGCAGATCATTTTGACCGATTCGGCCTCGATCCGAGCCTGAGCCGGATCGTAGACACCGCACGGCAGGTCGCAGTGAGCGCTCGCGGTGACGCGGGGCGCAAGGATGCGCGGAAGTCGCATCGGGATCCTCCATGGGAAGTTTGCGATGATCAAAGGCGACATTACTCCTGGGAATGCTCCCCGAACCGGGTGGAGGTGAAACCAGTGGGCACCGATCACCCGGGTGAGGCGGCCCGGTTGCGGAGACCTCTCACCGCCGTTCTGGTGACCGGACCGTCCATGGCGCCGACGCTGCGGCACGGCGACGCGGTACTGGTACGCCCCGGTGGCCGCCCGATCCGGCCCGGGGACGTGGTGGTCGCGGTCTTCCGGACCCGTCCCGAGCTGCTGGTGGTGAAGCGCGCGGTCCGGCCGCAGGACGGCGGCTGGTGGCTGCACGGGGACAACGACCTGATCACCGACGACTCCCGGGCGTACGGGGTGGCCGACGTGCGGGGGCGGGTGGTGGCCCGTTACTGGCCGCGTCCGGGGCGGGTTCCTCGCCGGCGGATATGACCCTGCTCACATCCGACGGGCAGTGCCGACACTATGCTCGGAAAGTGCCCGGGTGACCCCCCGCACAGCGTGCCACCGCTCGCCGCCCACCTCGCGGCAGGGCCGGCCGCCCCGTCTGCTCGACAGATACTGGAGTCACCACCATGTCTTCGTCCACCGTGGACCCCGCTGATCCCGTCTTCCTGCTGCACCGGGGCGGCAAGATGGCCGTCGCCTCGACCGTGCCGCTCACCAGCCGGGAAGACCTCTCCCTGGCGTACACCCCGGGGGTGGCCCGGGTGTGTGAGGCGATCGCCGCCGACCCCGGCCTGGCCGACGACTACACCTGGGCGGCGCACGCCGTCGCGGTGGTCACCGACGGCTCGGCGGTGCTCGGGCTCGGCAACATCGGCCCGCGCGCGGCGCTGCCGGTGATGGAGGGCAAGGCGGTGCTGTTCAAGCAGTTCGGCGGGGTGGACGCGGTGCCGATCTGTCTGGACACCCAGGACGTGGACGAGATCGTCGCCGTGGTGCGGGCGCTGGCCCCGTCGTTCGGCGGGATCAACCTGGAGGACATCAGCGCGCCCCGCTGCTTCGAGGTGGAGCGCCGGCTCGACGAGGCGCTGGACATCCCGGTCTTCCACGACGACCAGCACGGCACCGCGATCGTGGTGCTCGCCGCGCTGCGCAACGCGGCCACTCTGCTCAACCGCAAGCTGGGCGACCTGCGGGTCGCGGTGAGCGGTGCGGGCGCGGCCGGGGTGGCCGTGACGAAGATGCTGATCGCCGGGGGCGTCAACCCCGACCAGGTGGTGGTCTGCGACTCCAAGGGGATCATCGGCCGGCACCGCACCGAGCTGACCGGCACCAAGGCCGAGCTGGCGGCGAGCACCAACGCCGAGGGTCGCCACGGCGACATCACCGAGGCGCTGCGCGGCGCGGACGTGCTGATCGGGGTCTCCGGTGGGCAGATTCCCGAGAGCGCGGTGGCGGGCATGGCGCCCGACGGGATCGTGTTCGCACTGGCCAACCCGACCCCGGAGGTGGACCCCGAGGTGGCCGCACGGCACGTCGCGGTGGTCGCCACCGGTCGCAGTGACTACCCCAACCAGATCAACAACGTGCTGGCCTTCCCCGGGGTGTTCCGGGGCGCGCTCGACGCCGGCGCCACCCGGATCACCGAGGCGATGAAGGTCGCCGCCGCGGACGCCATCGCCGGCGTGGTGGCCGAGTCGCTGACCGTGGACGCGATCGTCCCGTCTCCGCTCGACCCGCGCGTCGCGCCGGCCGTGGCCGAGGCGGTCGCCGAGGCAGCCCGCCGCGACGGCGTCGCCCGCCGCTGAGGACGCACGGGCCGGGGGCGCAGCATGCGCCGCCGGTGTGTGCGCACGCATGGGCCGGGGGCGCTCCGGCGCAGCATGCGCCGCCGGCCTGTGCGCACGGCTTCTTAACGGGCGCTCAGCTTGTTACCGTGCCGATCATGCGTGCTGCCTTCGCCTCCCGCTTCAACGACGCCGACCCGCTCACCGCGCTCACTGTCGGTGAGCAGCCCGAGCCGACCCACCCGGCCGACGACTGGGTGACCGTGCAGTTGCGCGCCACCTCGCTCAACCACCACGACCTCTGGTCATTGCGCGGGGTGGGCCTCACCGAGGCCCAGCTGCCGATGATCCTCGGCTGCGACGCGGTCGGGCTGGACCCGGAGGGGCGCCCGGTGGTCGTGTACCCGGTGGTCGTCACCCCCGGTGACCCGCGCGGGGTCTCCATCCTCTCCGAGCACTTCGCCGGGACGCTCGCCGAGCGGGTCGCCGTACCCCGATCGAACCTGATCCCGCTACCCGACGGCATGTCGGCGACCGACGCGGCGTGCCTGCCCACGGCCTGGCTGACCGCGTGGCGGATGCTGACCACCAAGGGCCGTGTCGCGGACGCCGACAGCGTGCTGGTGCAGGGCGCGGGAGGTGGCGTCGCCACCGCGGCCGTCGCGCTTGCCGTCGCGATGGGCAAGCGGGTGTACGCGACCAGCCGCGACGCCGCCAAGCGGGAACGGATCTCCGCCCTCGGCGCCACCGCCGTGGAACCCGGTGCCCGGCTGCCGGAACGGGTCGACGTGGTGATCGAGACGGTCGGTGCGGCGACCTTCGACCACTCGCTGAAGTCGGCCGCGCCGATGGCTCGGATCGTGGTCTCCGGGGCGACCGCCGGGCACCAGCCGGCGGTCAACCTGCGCCGGCTCTTCGCGATGCAGCTGGAGATCCTGGGCACGTCGATGGGCACGCCGGGGGAGCTGTACGAGCTGCTGGCGTTCTGTTCCGACAACGAGGTGCGCCCGGTGGTGGACAGCGTGGTGCCGTTCAGCCGTGTGGAGGACGCCTTCGCCCGGCTGCACTCCGGCGACGCCTTCGGCAAGATCGTCATCGACCACACGGCCTGACGCCCGTCATGATCCGCGCAACATCGGGGAAACTGCTGCCTCGGGGCGCGCTGAGGCAGCAACATCACTGATGTTGCGCGGATCTTCGCCGTTTTCGGCCCGGTCGGGTCAGAGGTGGTCGTCGAAGGTGGCGATGTCGCCGCGGGTCGCGTCGGTGGGGATGCGCTTCTTGGCGTCCGGGTCGCCGTAGAGCGACCAGCGCAGGAACTCGACCGACGTGTCCGAGACGACCCGCAGCGTGGCGCCGTCGCTGAGCAGCGCCCGCCCGTGGTCGCCCTTGGGCAGGCTCAGCATCGCCTTCGGCCAGGGCACCTTGTCGTACGCGGCCTTGCCCGCCGCGTACTCGACCACCTCGTCCAACTCGCCGTGCACGAACAGTTGCGGGGCGGCCGCCCCGGCGAACGCGGTGCCCACACCGAGCGCCGTGCCGGCGAACACCACACCCGCGTCCAGCCGCTCGTCCCTGCTCGCGGTGAACAGACCGATGGTGGTCACCCCGCCCGCCGAGTGCCCGGCCGCGGCCACCCGCTCGCCGTCCAACCGGCCGCGCAACGCGTCGCCGGCCTTGCCGTCCAACGCCAGCACCTGATCCAACGCGTACGACACGTCAGCCGGTTGGTTGAGCACGTCGAGGACGTTGTTGTCCGCGCCCCGGGAGGTGTGCGGGAACGTCGGCGCGGCCACCACGAAACCCGCCGCCGCCCAGCGGGTCAGCAGGGTGGTGTAGTCGTCCGGCCGCCCACCCAGACCGTGACTGAACATCACCACCGGGAACCGGCCCTCCGCCGCCGTCGCCGACCGCTTGGCCGCGCCGCCGGACTGCCCGGCCGCCGGGTACCAGAGCGTCGTCGGCAGCGCGCGGCCGTCCCGGTCCAGCTTCAGTTGGCGTACGCCGACCGCGAAGGCGCGCTGCGGGGCCCTTCCGGCGGGGACCTGCGGTGTCGGCGTGGCGGCGGCCTTCGGCTCGACCGGCGGTGCCTGCCCGCTCTGACTCGGGCGGTTGTCCGCTGAGCAGCCGACCAGACCGGCCATCAGCACGGTGCTGGCCATCAGTGCGGGAGTGACGCGACGCGACATGAATCCAATTGTGCCCTGCCCGGTGGACCCGGCCGGCGGGCTTCGACGCGCTGTGCCCGCCCGATCACCGACCGCTGCGTCCCGGCGTCAGGCTCAGTCAGGCCGCAGCACGGTCGGCGAGGGGGCGCCGCCGCAGCGCCGTGTCGGTCAGGGAACGCAGCCGGAAGGCGGCGTTCGGGTTGTACAGGTTGGTGCCGGGCGGCACTATCTCGTCGATCCGGTCGAGGGTCGCGTCGTCCAGGGTGAGCGGGGCGCCCTTGAGCAGGTCCTCCAGTTGCGGCATGGTCCGCGGTCCGATGATCGCCGAGGTGACGGCCGGATGGGCGACGGTGAAGGCGATGGCGAGCTGTGGAAGCGTGCAGCCGATGCTGGCCGCGAGGTCGACGAGCTGCTCGACGGCGTCGAGCTTGGCGGCGTTCTCGGCGATCGTGGGATCGAACTGCGCCGGCCGCAGGGCGGCACGCCCGGCCGACAGGTCGACGGGCTGGTCCCTGCGGTACTTCCCGCTGAGAAACCCGAAGGCGAGCGGGCTCCAGACCAGCACCCCCATGCCGTAGCGCTGGCAGACCGGCAGGGTCGAGGCCTCGACGCCGCGGGCCAGGATCGAGTACGGCGGCTGCTCGGTGCGCAGGCGTCCGAGGCCGCGGCGCTCGGAGACCTGGTGTGCCTCGACGATCTCCTCGGCGGGGAACGTCGAGCAGCCGAAGGCGCGGATCTTGCCTTCGCGGACGAGGTCGGTGAGCACCGAGAGTGTCTCCTCGATGTCGGTCGAGGGGTCAGGACGGTGCACCTGGTAGAGGTCGATCCAGTCGGTTTCCAAGCGCCGGAGGCTCCCCTCGACCGCCTTGAGGATCCAGCGCCGCGAGTTGCCACCCTGGTTCGGGCCCTCGCCCATCGGGAAGTGCACCTTGGTGGCGAGCACGACGTCGTCGCGGCGCCCGCGCAGCGCCTTGCCCACGATCTGTTCGGACTCGCCGCGGCCGTACATGTCTGCGGTGTCGACGACGTTGATGCCCTGGTCGAGGGCGGAGTGGACGATGCGGACGCAGTCGTCGTGGTCGGGGTTTCTGACGGCACCGAACATCATGGTTCCGAGGCAGTGGGTGCTCACCTCGATGCCGGTGCCGCCGAGGGTGCGATAGCGCATGCCGATGCTCCTAGGTGATTCAGTAGTGATCACCTGGCACCGTAGGAGCTAGAGTCGGCTCTAGGTCAACCCTCGCTACCCTGCTCGGCATGGCTGAGGTCACCGCGAGTCTGAGCATCGGACAGGTCGCCGAACGCACCGGCTTGAGCGTGCACGCGCTCCGCTTCTACGAGCAGCAGGGTGTCTTCGTCAGCCCCGTACGCCGTGGGCCCGCCGGGCGTCGCGTCTACAGCCAGGACGACGTCGACTGGCTGAGCGTCTGCATCATCCTCCGCGCCTCCGGCATGCCGCTGCCCGCGCTCCGCCGCTACGCCGACCTCGTTCGCGAGGGCGAGGGCAACGAGGAGGAACGACTCGTGCTCCTGCGCGAGCACCACGGGCGCGTCACCGACCAGCTCGGCCGGCTCGCCCAGTGCCTGGACCTGATCACCTTCAAGGTCGGGGTGTACGAGGACCTGCTCGACCAGAACGGGCGCGCAGCCGGGCCAGGTCCTCGGCGTCCTTCGGGCGGCGGGGACGTTCCGGCATCCAGACCGGGTACATCTGCTTGAACTCGATCTGGGCCGCCACCGAGATGGTCGGCGCGGTGAGCGGGCCGATCCGGCCGGGTGGGGCGTCCAGCATCCGGGCTGGCAGCGGGGTGCCGGCCCAGGACCCGGCACCCACCGTCGGTCGCCCGGCGGCATCGCGACCCAGGTACGCGAAGCTGACCTCCACGTCGGCGGCGAACAGGTCCAACTGCGACTCCACCGGCATTCTCGGGTCGGGAAGCCAGCCCCGGGCCAGCAACAGGTCGGCCAGCCGGTCCGCGTCGTCGCGCCAGCAGTACCAGTCGACGTCCAGGTGCGGACGGGTCACCGTGCCGAGCTGGAAATCCATCGCCCAGCCACCGCGCAGCCACACCGGGATACCGTCCGCCCCGGTCACCGCGACCACCTCGGCGATGCTCGCCAACTGCCGGCACGCAAGCTCGTCCATCGGAAGACCGTAACGACTCGGCCGGGTTCAGTGGGCGGGACGGAAGTCGTAGCGGGTCAGGGGAGTGCGGGCGTCGGCCGGGAGACGGGCTCCCGCCGCCTTGTCCCCGTACAGCGTCCAGCGCAGGAAGTCGGTGGTGGTGGCGAGGACCGGGGCGAAACCCGGATGGCCCGGCGTGAGGTACGCGCCGTGGTCCTGGCCGAGCAGGCTGAGGAACGCGGCCGGGCCGGGGGTACGCCCGTACGCCGCCCGTCCGACCGTCAGCGGCACCACGGCGTCGGCTGTGCCGTGCACGAAGAGCACCGGCGCGACCGGCCCCGCGAAGCTGCCGGGCAACCCGCCCCCGGCGATCACGATCCCGGCACGCAACCGGGCCGGGTGCCCCTCGCTGAACATGCCGGAGGTGGTGAAACCGCCCGCCGAGTGCCCTGCGGCGGCGACCGACGTCAGGTCCAGGTGACCGGCGAGCGGATCCTCGCGGTCGCGGTCGAGCCGCCCGAGGTGCCGGATCAGCCGCCACGCGTCGGCCGGCTGGTTGCGGACGTCGGCCCGGGTGAAGTGGGCGGCGCCCTGCCGGGTGTGCGGGTACGCGGGAGCGGCCACCACGAACCCCGCCGCCGCCCAGCGGGTGGTCAGGCCGGCGTGCAGATCGGGGCGGCTGCCCAGCCCGTGGCTGTAGACCACCACCGGGAACCGCCCGGCCGCCACCCTGTCCGCCGATGCCGGGAACCAGATCGTCACCGGCAGTGGGCGCGCCGAGCGCGGATCGAGGGTGAGCGTACGCACGCCGACGGCGTACGACCCCTCGGGCGCCCGACGCGCCGACACCGGCCCGGTGGCCTCGTCGATCGTGGCGGTGGCCGGCGCGCAACCAGCCAGCAGTGCCGTCACCAGTACGGCGACCAGCCGTCGCGCCCCCATGGTTCCACGGTAGGTGCCCGAGTGTGCGCAACGACCCCGCCGTCCGGCCCGGCTGTGCCCGCCACCCGGTCGGGTCCGATCCGCCGGGCGGGTCGACCCGAGCGGGCGGTGCGGGCGGGGGCGGTGCGCCTGGACCGGCTTCGCTAGGGTCACCGGCATGCCTGAGAACTACACCGACCCCAGTGGCAACACCGAGGCGTTCCGCGCGTTCAGCCAGACGCCGGAGGCCGCCGCGCCGGCGGAGTCGCCGTCCCGCCTGCCGCTGATCATCGGCGCGGCGGTCGTCGTGGTCGTGCTGGTCGCCCTCGTCGCCTGGCTCGCGACGGGCTGAGCGTGCCGGACCGTGCCGACGCGCCCAGCCCGGCGTCGGCGCAACGCCAGCCGCTGACGCGTCGTCAGCCCCGCGCGACCACGTCCCGGGTCTGCCGGGCGATCTCCCGTTCCTCGTCGGTGCGGATGACACAGACACTCACCTCGGCGCCGTCGGGTGAGATCACCCGGTCGCCCTCGCCGCCGTTGCGGACATCGTCGACGGCGATGCCGAGCCGGTCCAGGCCGGCCAGCGCGGCAGCCCGGACCGGCGCCGCGTGTTCGCCGACCCCGGCGGTGAAGGTGATCGCGTCGACGTGGCCGAGCAGCGCGTAGTACGCCCCGACGTAGCCGGTGATGCGCCGGCAGTACACGTCGAAGGCCAGCTCCGCCGCCCGGTCACCGGCCGCCCGGCGCTGGAGCACCTCGCGCATGTCGTTCACGCCGGTCAACCCGAGCAGACCGCTGCGGTGGTTGAGCAGGTCGTCGATCTCGTCGACCGACAGCCCGCCCTCCCGGCGCAGGTGGAAGATCACCGTGGGGTCGAGGTCACCGCTGCGGGTGCCCATCACCAGCCCCTGCAACGGGGACATGCCCATCGAGGTGGCGACGCTGCGACCGTTCGCCACCGCGCAGGCGCTCGCCCCGTTGCCCAGGTGCAGGGTGATCGTGTTGAGCTGCTCGTACGGGCGGCCCAGCAGCTGCGCGGTGCGGCGGGACACGTACGCGTGCGAGGTGCCGTGGAAGCCGTACCGGCGGATGCCGTACCGCTCGGCGACCTCGCGGTCGATCGCGTACGTCGCGGCGGCCTCCGGCAAAGTGTGGTGGAACGCGGTGTCGAAGACGGCGACCTGCGGGATGTCCGGCAGCGCCGCGCGGGCCACCTCGATGCCGGCCAGGTTGGCCGGGTTGTGCAGCGGGGCGAGCGGCACCAGGTCCTTGATGGCGGCCAGGACCGCGTCGTCGACCAGCGCCGGTGCGCTGAACTTCCGGCCGCCGTGCACCACCCGGTGCCCGACTGCCGTCAGGCCGGTCAGGTCCAGCCCGTCCAGGATCTGCCGGACGGCGCTGGCGTGGTCCGCCGGGCCGCCACCGGGCTCACCGACCCGCTCGACGGTGCCGTGGTCGAGCACCTGCTCACCGTCGTAGCGGCGCCACTTCACCGACGACGACCCACAGTTGAGCACCAGCACCCGACTCACGACGCCTCCTCGGTGGCCGCCTGGATGGCGGTGATCGCCACGGTGTTGACGATGTCCGGCACCATGGCGCCGCGGGACAGGTCGTTGACCGGCCGCCGCAGGCCCTGCATGACCGGGCCGACGGCGACCGCCCCGGCCGAGCGCTGCACCGCCTTGTAGGTGTTGTTGCCCGTGTTCAGGTCCGGGAAGATGAAGACTGTGGCGTGCCCGGCGACCGGGCTTCCCGGCAGCTTCGTGGCCGCCACCGCCGGGTCGATCGCCGCGTCGTACTGGATGGGCCCCTCGACCAGCAGGTCGGGCCGGCGTTCGCGGACCAGCGCGGTGGCCGCGGCGACCTTCTCCACGTCCGCGCCGGCACCGGAGCTGCCGGTGGAGTACGACAGCATGGCCACCCGGGGTTCGATGCCGAACCGGGCGGCGGTGTCGGCCGACGAGATCGCGATGTCGGCGAGCTGGGCGGCGTCCGGGTCGCGGTTGACCGCGCAGTCTCCGTAGACCAGCACCCGGTCCGCCAGCAGCATGAAGAAGACGCTGGATGCGACCGAGACCTCCGGCACGGTACGGATGATCTCGAACGCCGGTCGGATGGTCGCGGCGGTGGTGTGCGTGGCGCCGGAGACCATGCCGTCGGCTCGCCCGGTCGCCACCATCAGGGTTCCGAAGTAGTTGGGCTGGGCCACGATGTCGTGCGCCAGCTCGGCGGTCATACCCCGATGGGCGCGCAGCCGCGCGTACTCGGCCGCGAAGTCGTCCCGCCAGTCGCTGGTGACCGGGTCGACCACGTTCGCGTCGCCGAGGTCGATGCCCAGCTCGCGGGTGCGCCGGGTGATGTCGTCCGGTCGGCCCAGCAGCGTCAGCTCGGCCACCCCGCGGCGGAGCAGGATCTCCGCCGCGCGCAGGATCCGGTCGTCGGCGCCCTCCGGCAGCACCAGGTGCCGGCGTTGCGAGCGCGCCCGGTCGATCAGCTCGTTCTCGAACATCAGCGGGGTGACCCGGGTCGACCGGCTGACCCGCAACCGGCGGGCCAGGTCGTCGGTGTCCACGCAGCGCTCGAAAGCGCCCAGTGCGGCCTCCACCTTGCGCGGGTTGGCCGCGCTGGGCCGCCCCTCGATCCGGCTGGACGCGGCCACCGTGTCGTAGCTGTCGCTGCGCACGGACAGCACCGCGAGCCCGGTGTTCAGCCCCTCCACCAGCCGCATGGCCCGGGGGTCGGGCTGCTCGCCGAGCGTGAGCACCAGCCCGGCCACCGACACCTGCCCGGCCACGTGCGCGGCGCTCGCGGCGACGAGCAGGTCGGCCCGGTCCCCGGGGGTGATCACCAGGGCGCCCTCGGTGAGGTGGTCCAGCAGGGTCGGCACGTGTGCCGCGCCGACCACGAAGTCCAGTACGTCCCGGCTGAGCGCGGCGTCGTCCCCGGCCAGCAGGGTGGCGTCGAGCGCCGCCGCCACCTCGGCCACCGTCGGCGCCGACACCGTCGGCACCTCCGGGATGGCGTACGCGGGGACCGGCAGGTCGGGCAGCGTCATCGGCCCGGCCACCCGGTTGGCCATCACCGCGAGCACTGTCGCTCCCAGGTCGGCCAGATCGTGGTACGCGCCCCGCATGGCCGCCGCGACGGCCGCCGGCTCCTGCTCGAAACCGTCCACCACCGGCACCACCACACTGCCGAACTCGGTGGCCAGCCGGGCGTTGAAGGCCAGCTCCCGGGGATGGGCCGGGTCACCCGGGTCGTCGAAGTCGCTGCCCACCACGACCACCGCCGGGCACTGCCGCTCGACCGCCCGGTACCGCTCGACGACCCGGGAGATCAGCTCCTCCCGGCGCCCGTCGGCGACGAGCGCCGCCGCTTCGGCGTATGTCATGCCGGTCAGGTCCGCCTCGGGCAGGTCGACCCGGTAGCGGTCGTGCAAGAGGGCGAGGATCGGGTCGGGGCCGGTGCCGGAGACCAGCGGCCGGAACACGCCGATCCGCCCGACCTGTCGGGACAACAGCTCCGCCAGCCCGAGGGCGATGGTCGACTTGCCCCCGCCCGAACCGACGCTGGTCAGATACACGCTGCGAGCCACGTACCCACCCTAGAAGATCGCGAGATCCGCCACCCAGGCCCAATGACCCCCGTCCACCGCCTGATCCGACAGGTGGTCATTTCTGGCGCAGGGCTGCGATGCCGGCCAGGAAGATGTCGATGCCGGCCAGGAACTGCTCACGGTCGTCATGTTCGCGTAGCTGAGTCACCGTAGCGTGCACGAACGGGTACCTGGCGGGGTCCAGTTGCGCCCACTGCGCGGCGGTGGTGTTGAGGAACGCCTGCCGGTCCGCGTCGCTGCCAGTGAGGTGTCGGGCGTTCGCGGCGTTCTGCACGGCGACGCCGAGGACATAGTTCACGAGCGTCCCGGCCGCGTCGAAGCGCGCGTCCTCGGGGACGGCGAGCGCGTCCAGCAGCCTGCCGATGCTCTCGTAGAAGTCCAACAGCGCGGGCCGCCACGGTTGCCGGGAGAGTTCCGCACCGACCCAGGGGTGGGTGTGGATCGCGTCGAACAGGCCCTGGGCGAGGAGGCGGAGGGTGCCTCGCGGGCCTGCGGCGGTGGCCGTGCCGGACAGGACGCGGGTGATGACGTCGTCGGTGGCGGCCGCGAGCAGGTCGCCCTTGTCCGCGACGTGGTGGTAGATCGCGCCGTAGCCGGTCTTCAGGCGAACGGTGAGCGCACGCAGCGTCAGGGCGCTCTCGCCGTCGCTGTCCAGGATCTCGATCGCGGTCTGGATGATCAGCTCCCTGGACAGGCTGTCCGTGCGCCGCCGGGACTGCGCGGATCCGTTCGCCGTTCTCTTTGCCATGCCCTAGTGTCGCACCCGTTGGATCGCCGCTCCAATAGCGTGTTAACGTCGTTTTGGAGCGGCAATCCAACAGGGTTGCCCAACAGGTCTGGAGGACCACCATGACGACACCGGTCACGATCATCGGAGCGGGTCTGGGCGGCCTGGTGCTGGCCCGCGTGCTGCACCTGCGCGGCGTCCCGTGCACGGTCTACGAGGCGGAGACGTCCCCGACGACGCGCGCCCAGGGCGGCCTGCTGGACATCCGCGACTACAACGGCCAACCGGCGCTGGAGATGGCGGGCCTGGCCGGGG
Source organism: Micromonospora sp. MGP-C2 (assembly GCF_057766525.1). Lineage (NCBI taxonomy): Bacteria > Bacillati > Actinomycetota > Actinomycetes > Micromonosporales > Micromonosporaceae > Micromonospora > Micromonospora sp. MGP-C2. The sequence goes on along the minus strand of NZ_JBYMEN010000002.1, from coordinate 3,186,927 downwards.
AGTTCCGCAAACTCATCCTGGACGGGCGTCAGGCGATGCGGATCCTGGACCGGCGCAGGACCCTCCTGCTCGACGTGCCCGACGACGGTACGGGTGGCAGCCCCGAGGTGCAGCGCGGTGAACTGCGGCAGATGTTGCTCGACTCACTTCCCGCCGGCACCGTCCGCTGGGGCCACAAGGTCAGCGGCGTCCGGACCCTCGGTGAGTGCCGCCACGAGGTGTCCTTCGCCGACGGCGCTGCCGTCGTCACGAACCTGCTGGTCGGCGCGGACGGCGCCTGGTCCCGGGTCCGACCGTTCCTCTCCGACGCGACACCCGAATACACCGGCTTCTCCTTCATCGAGACCCACCTGTTCGACGGGGATGCCCGGCACCCGACCAGCGCGGAAACCGTCGGCGGCGGAGCGATGATGGTGCTGGAGCCGGGCAAGGGAATCCTGGCCCACCGGGAGCGCGACGGGAACCTGCACACCTGGGTGATGCTCGCCAGGCCGCAGGACTGGTTCGCCACCATCGACTTCACCGACCCCGACGTCGCCGCCGCTCGGATCGTGCAGGAGTTCGACGGCTGGGCGCCTGAGCTCACCGCTCTGGTCACCGACGGCGAGACCCCACCGGTCCTGCGCCACATCTTCACCCTGCCCGCCGAGCACCGGTGGGACCGGACGCCCGGGGTGACCCTGCTCGGCGACGCCGCACACCTGGCGGCCCCCAACGGCGAAGGTGCCAACCTGGCCCTGTTGGACGGCGCAGAACTGGGCGAGGCCATCGCCGCGTACCCCGACGACGTGGAGACGGCGCTCGCCGAATACGAGCAGGCAATGTTCGTGCGTAGCGTCGGGGCGAACGCCGAGGGCCCCGACCTTGAGGACATGCTGGGCGACGGCACACCCCACAAGCTGATCAACGCCTTCATCGGAGGCTGACACTGACTCGTCCGGCTGCCGGGCAGGGTGGTCGCGGCGACCCGGCGCGGCCCGACGGTGCGGTCGGCGTCTCATTCAGTGAGCCATCGTCAGAGCTGAGAAAAATTCACGCTTAGACTCCCACCCCATGACCACCCGGGGCTTGAGCAGCGACGATACGCCGACCGGGAAGCTGACGCCGGCAGGCATGGCCGACGGTTCCCGGGCCCTCCCGGCGGCACCGCTCGACGAGCCCACCATGGTGGTCAACCGTTCCGACGACCCCACCGCGCTGATCGCCGCCGTGCCCCAACCGCCTCCGGTCTTCGTCGACCCCAGCGGCCGACGCCGCTCCCGCCTGCGCTGGCTCGCGTACGTCGTCGGTCTGCTGGGCCTGACCTACACCGGGCTGGTGGCCGTCAGCTTCGCCGGCGGCATGGTGGAGCCGCACACGGTGCTCCCCTTCCTGGACGAGGTCGAGCAATCCGAACGGCCCCAGTCGCCGCAGGCCGAGGCGGTCACCGCCATCCCCGAGCCCTCGACAGCCGTCCCCCGTACGCCGGCGGCCACGGTCGCACCCACCGTCGCCCCGGCTCCCCGTTCGCCGGCCCCCACACGGTCACCGAGCGCCACCCGCCCGGCGAGCGGTGACCCCGCCGGCGTGCCGACCTCGCCCAGCCCGGGGCGGACCACCTCGGCGGCTCCGACACCCGCAGACTCACCCTCGACCGAGGACCCGCCGCCCCCGCCCGAGGAAACCATCGACATCGAGCCCGGCGGTTCCCCCACCGACGGACTCCCCGCCGATGGCTGAGCCGGCGATCACGGCCCGCCGCCGCCGGGCCGTACCGCCACCGCGCTGGGTCCTGCTCGGCATGCTTCTGGCGGTCCTGACCGGCGTGCTCCTGGTCAACGCGTACACCAACGCCTCCTTCACCCCGGACCACCAGCACAGCAACCAGGGGCAACGCGAGGTCCCCACCTCGGTGGTGAACGGGGGGCCGATCATCAGCGCCAACAGCGAGCAGGTCCGCTCCTACCGCCTGCCGGAACGGACCATCGCGCTCACCTTCGACGACGGCCCCGACCCGGTCTGGACCCCCGAGGTTCTGCGCGTCCTGGACGCCCACCAGGTCAAGGGCACGTTCTTCGTGCTGGGTTCGCAGGTCGCCCGGCACCCCGACATGGCCCGCAACCTGGTCGAGGGCCGCCACGAGCTCGGCGTGCACACGTTCACCCACCCCGACCTCAGCGAGCTGTCCGGATGGCGGCGAGACCTGGAGTACGCCCAGACCCAGCTCGCCCTCGCCGCCGTCACCGGCGTGCGCACCTCACTGGTCCGGTTTCCGTACTCCTCGCATGCCGACGCGATCGACAACCAGGACTGGCCGGTGCTGATCGCCGCCGGTGACCTCGGGTACCTGACCGTGCTCAACGACACCGACAGCCAGGACTGGGCGCTGCCCGGCGTCGACAGGATCGTCGAGAACGCCACCCCGGACGGTGCCTCGGGCGCGATCACCCTCTGGCACGACGCCGGCGGCGACCGCGCACAGACCGTCGCCGCCCTCGACCGCTTCATCCCCATGATGAAGGAAAGGGGATACCGCTTCGTCACCGCGACCGAGGGACTGAACCTCGCCTTCGCCGCCGCCGGTGTCGACCACCGGGCGGAATCCGGTGCCGCAGCCACCGCGGGGGACCGCTGGCGGGGCCGGATGCTGGTCTGGGCGGTACGGGGCGCCGACCACGTGCTGAGCGTGTTCGGGATCCTCTTCGTGCTCGTCGGGGTGCTCACGCTGGGGCGTACCGCCGTGCTGTTCCTGCTCGCCGGGCGACACGCCCGGCGCCGTCGGGCCGGGGACTGGACGTGGGGGCCGCCGGTCACAGCGCCGGTGTCGGTGATCGTCCCGGCGTACAACGAAAAGGAGGGGATCGCCGCGGCGGTCCGTTCACTCGCCGGCGGCGACCATCCCGGCGGAATCGAGGTGGTCGTCGTCGACGACGGCTCCACCGACGGGACCGCGGACATCGTCGACGCCCTCCGCCTGCCCAATGTCCGGGTGGTGCGCAAGCCCAACGGTGGCAAACCCAGCGCGTTGAACACCGGCGTGGCGCTTGCCCGGCACGACCTGATCGTCATGGTCGACGGGGACACCGTTTTCGAACCCGACGCCGTCCGCCGGCTCGTGCAGCCCTTCGCCGACCCGCAGGTGGGCGCGGTGGCAGGCAACGTGAAGGTCGGCAACCGGCGCAGTCTGATCGCCAAGTGGCAGCACATCGAGTACGTGATCGGATTCAACCTGGACCGGCGCCTCTACGAGACGCTGCGCTGCATGCCGACGGTGCCAGGGGCGATCGGTGGTTTCCGGCGGCAGGCGCTGCGGTACGCCGGGGGAATGACCGATGACACCCTGGCCGAGGACACCGACGTCACCATGGCGCTCGGCCGGGCCGGCTGGAAGGTCGTCTACGAGGAGACGGCCCGAGCCTGGACCGAGGCGCCGACGAGCATCGGCCAGCTCTGGAAGCAGCGCTACCGGTGGAGCTACGGCACCATGCAGGCGATGTGGAAGCATCGCCGCTCCGTGTTCGACAGGGGTGCGTCGGGCCGGTTCACCCGGCGTTGCCTGTTCTTCCTCAGCCTCTTCGGCGTGCTGTTGCCGCTGCTAGCGCCGGTGATCGACCTGCTGGCCCTGTACGGCCTCTTCTTCCTCGACCGGACCGCCACGGCGGTGGCCTGGCTGGTCATGCTCGGCGTGCAGCTGGTCACCGCGGTGGTGGCGTTCCGGCTGGACCGGGAGAAGCTGGGCGTGCTGTGGGTGTTGCCGCTCCAGCAGTTCGTCTACCGGCAGTTGATGTATCTGGTGATGATCCAGGCCGTGGTCACCGCGTTGACCGGCGGCCGGCTGGGCTGGCAGAAACTGCGACGCACCGGCCTGGAGCCGGTCGCCTCCCGTACCGGCTGACCGGCAGGCGCCGGCCAGCCGCCAGCGGCCAGCGGCCCGTCAGATGCCCAGCCGGGCGGCGCTTCCCGGCACCGGGTGGCTCAGTCCTCGTCGATGTCGTCGAGCCGGGCCAGCCAGGTGGCGAACCGCTCGATCGGCGTCTCGAAGTCGGGGTTGAGGTCGACGAAGTCGCGCAGCCGCTCGCCCAGCCACTCCAGGGTCACCTGCTCATCGCCCCGGCGCTCGACCAGCTCCTCGATGCCACGGTCGGTGAAGTACATGGGTACGTCCTCTTACTCGGCCCGGCAGGGCCGGGCGGGTGGTCAGGTGGACCGACGGAGCCGGGGCAGGACCGTGGTGAACGGCCCTGCCCCGGCTCTCGCGGTGCGGTCAGGTCACGGGCGGGGGAGAGCCGCCTCGATCAGCGCGTTCTGCTCGACCTCGTGGGTCTTGGCCGAGCCGACCGCCGGGGCGGCCGCGGCCGGGCGGGAGATCCGCCGCAGCCGGACGTCCGTGAGGTGCTCCAGCAGGTTGAGCGCGACGAACGACCAGGCACCCTGGTTGGCCGGCTCCTCCTGCACCCAGGCGAAGTCCTCCGCGTTCGGGAACTGCGCGAGGGCGGCCCGGATCTCCTCCACCGGCAGCGGATAGAGCTGCTCGATCCGGAGGATCGCGGTGTCGGTGACGCCGCGCTCCTGCCGGGCCTGGAACAGGTCGTAGTAGACCTTGCCCGAGCAGAGCAGCACCCGCTTCACCGCCTCCGGTGCCGGGGCGGCCGTGTCGCGCAGCACCGGCTGGAAGGTGCCGGTGGTGAAGTCCTCCACCGACGAGACGCAGAGCTTGTGCCGCAGCAGCGACTTCGGCGTGAACACCACCAGCGGCTTGCGCTTGGGCGACAGTGCCTGGCGGCGCAGCAGGTGGAAGTAGTTCGCCGGGGTCGTCGGGATGGACACCCGCATGTTGTCCTCGGCGCACATCTGCAGGAACCGCTCCGGCCGGCCGGAGGTGTGGTCCGGGCCCTGGCCCTCGTGGCCGTGCGGCAGCAGCAGGGTGACGGCGGAGCGCTGGCCCCACTTCACCTCGCCGGACGAGATGAACTCGTCGATCACCGACTGGGCGCCGTTGACGAAGTCACCGAACTGGGCCTCCCAGGCGACCAGCGCGTTGATGTTCTCCACCGAGTAGCCGTACTCGAAGCCCATCGCCGCGTACTCGCTGAGCAGCGAGTCGTGCACGAAGAACCGGGAGCGCTCGCCGTCGCCGGTGAGCGACTTGAGTGGCAGATAGTCCTCGCCGGTACGGGAGTCGACCACCGAAGCGTGCCGCTGGACGAACGTGCCGCGACGCGAGTCCTGGCCGGCCAGCCGGACCGTGACCCCGTCGTGCAGCAGCGCACCGAGCGCGATGATCTCGCCGAAGCCCCAGTCGATGTTGCCCTCGACGGACATCTTCGCCCGCCGGTCCAGCAGTTGCTGGATCCGCTTGTGCGGGGTGAAACCCTCCGGCAGGTTGATGTGCGCCTCGCCGACCGCCTTGACCACTGACGCGTCGGTGGCTGTGTCGACCTGCGGCTCCGGCTCCTCCTCGCGGCGCGGCCGGTTGAGCTGGCGCGGTGCCGCCGCTGCGTCCCGGGTGGCCTTGAAGACCTTCTCCAGCTGCGCCTGGTAGTCGCGCAGCAGCTCTTCCGCGTCCTCCACGGTGATGTCGCCGCGGCCGATCAGCTCCTCGGTGTAGAGCTTGCGGACCGAGCGCTTCGAGTCAATGATCTTGTACATCTGGGGGTTGGACATCGACGGGTCGTCGCCCTCGTTGTGCCCGCGCCGCCGGTAGCAGACCATGTCGATCACGACGTCCTTGTTGAACGTCTGCCGGTATTCGAAGGCCAGCCGGGCCACCCGGACCACGGCCTCCGGGTCGTCGCCGTTGACGTGGAAGATCGGCGCCTGGATCATCCGCGCCACGTCGGTGCTGTAGAGGCTGGACCGGCTGTATTCCGGGGCGGTGGTGAAGCCGACCTGGTTGTTGACCACCACGTGCACGGTGCCGCCGGTGCGGTAGCCGCGCAGCTGCGACAGGTTGAGCGTCTCGGCGACCACGCCCTGCCCGGCGAACGCTGCGTCACCGTGCACCGCCAGCGGCAGCACTGTGTAACCCTCGAGCTTGAGGTCGATCCGGTCCTGCTTGGCCCGGACGATGCCCTCCAGCACCGGGTCCACGGCCTCCAGGTGCGACGGGTTGGCCACCACCGACACCTTGACCGAGTGCTCGCCGTCGGGAGTGGTGAACTTGCCGTTCTGACCCAGGTGGTATTTCACGTCGCCGGAGCCCTGCGTCGAGCGCGGGTCCAGGTGGCCCTCGAACTCCGAGAAGATCTTCTCGTACGGCTTGCCGACGATGTTCGCCAGCACGTTGAGCCGACCCCGGTGGGCCATGCCGATGACGACCTCGTCCAGGCCGTTCTCGGCCGAGGACTCCAGCACCTCACCGAGCAGCGGGATGAGCGATTCGCCGCCCTCCAGCGAGAAGCGCTTCTGGCCGACGTACTTGGTCTGCAGGAAGGTCTCGAACGCCTCGGCGGCGTTCAGCCGGTTGAGCACGTGCTTCTGCTCGTCGGCGGCCGGCTTCTCGTACTTGCGCTCGATCCGCTCCTGGACCCAGCGACGCTCCTCTGGGTCCTGGATGTGCATGTACTCGATGCCGACCCGGCGGCAGTATGAGTCGCGCAGCACGCCGAGGATCTCGCGCAGCTTCATCCGCTGCCGGCCGGCGAAGCCGTTGACCGGGAACTCGCGGTCGAGGTCCCACAGGGTGAGCCCGTGCTGGAGGACGTCCAGGTCGGGATGCTTGCGGATCTTGAATTCCAGCGGGTCGGTGTCGGCCATCAGGTGACCGCGCACCCGGTACGCGTGGATCAGCTCGTGCACCCGGGCGGTCTTGTTGATCTGACCCTCGGAGTTGACGGCGACGTCGCGCACCCAGCGCACCGGCTCGTACGGGATGCGCAGCGAGGTGAAGACCTGGTCGTAGAAACCGTGCTCACCCAGGATCAGCTCGTGCATCACCTTGAGGAACTCGCCGGACTGTGCGCCCTGGATGATCCGGTGGTCGTACGTGCTGGTCAGCGTGATGATCTTGCTGACGGCCAGCTCGGCCAGGGTGGTCTCGGACATGCCCTGGTAGGGGGCCGGGTATTCCATCGCGCCGACGCCGATGATCGCGCTCTGGCCCTGCATCAGCCGCGGCATCGAGTGCACGGTGCCGATGCCGCCCGGGTTGGTCAACGAGATCGTGGTGCCGGAGTAGTCCTCCATGGTCAGCTCGTTGCGCCGCGCCCGCCGGACCACGTCCTCGTACGCCTGCCAGAACTGCCGGAAGTCCATCGTCTCGCAGCCCTTGATGGAGGGGACCACCAGGTTGCGGCTGCCGTCCGGCTTGGCCAGGTCGATCGCGATGCCGAGGTTGACGTGCGCCGGCCGGAGCACGGCGGGCTTGCCGTTGGCCTCGGCGAAGGAGTTGTTCATCTCCGGGTGCTGGACCAGCGCCCGGACCAGCGCGTAACCGACCAGGTGGGTGAAGCTGACCTTGCCACCGCGCCCCCGGGCGAGGTGGTTGTTGATCACGATGCGGTTGTCGACCAGCAGCTTCGCCGGGACCGCGCGGACGCTGGTCGCGGTGGGCACGCTCAGCGAGGCGTCCATGTTCTGGACGATCTTCGCGGCGACGCCACGCAGCGGCGTGGTCTGCGGACCGTCAGTGGCCGGCGCGGCGGCCTTGGCGGCCGGCTTGGCCGGTGCGGCCTTCTCCGGTGCGGCCTTGGCCGTGGCCGCAGCGGCAGCGGGCTTGGCCGGTGCCGACTGCGCGGCGGCCGGCTTCGTGGCGGTCGCCGGCTTCGCCTTGGCGCTCGGCTGGCTCACCTCGGCGGCTGCCTCCGGCTGGCCGTCGGGCTCGGGAGCGGCGGCTGGCTTGTTCGACGACTCGGTGCCGCGCGGGGTGGCCGCTCCGGGCGCCGGGCGGTAGTCGGCGAAGAAGTCGTGCCAGGCCGAATCGACGCTCGTTGGGTCGGCGAGGTAACGCTGGTACATCTCCTCGACGATCCACTCATTCGGGCCGAAACCCGCTAGTGGGTTCTCCTGCGAAGTCTGCTGGGTCGACACGGCCGGTAATCGCCTCTTTCACGCGGGTTTGTGTGGCACGCGGTGTGTTCCTCCCGCCCGGTCAGGGGCACGGAGGGTACGGCTCCCAGGCTACGCCGTACCGATCCCGCAGGCATTTCCGCCTCGGTCCCGTGGCCGGTTTCACAGAAGATGCCAGAAGTTCACCAACCGCTGCGTGGTCGGCCGCCAACTGCTAGGTGGGCCGCCGGGAGCGTGACGGCAGGCAACTGAGTACGGATGCCGATGTCTCCGCGCCGCGATTCCGGTGAGGATCCTTCGCATGGATCACAACGGGGTACGGGGGCGCTACGGCCGGAGTGTGGCGGTGGCGTCCGGTTGGTACGTGACGGTCGGTGCGGCAGTGGCGGTAGGCCTGGCGAGTGTGCCGAGCCCGCCGCCGACGGACTGCTCGGCCTGGTTCAGTTGCCTGTCGCCGGGGGAGTCTCTGGCTCTGGTCATGCTGGTGTGGGGTGGGCCGGTGCTGGCCGGGTTGCTCGTCGTGACGGCGCTGGTGGCCGCGCTGGTCGTCCGGCTGGTGCCCTCGGCGGTGCTCGCCGGCACCCTGTCCGCCCTGGTCACCGTCACGATCTGCGCAGCCGTGTACGCGGGGCGCTCGTGAAGCGGCTCGGCCTCGGAGGGCTCTTCTTCGTCTGGTTGTACGGGGTGCCGTTCCTGCTCCTGGTGGGCCTGATCCGGCGCACCTCGAAGCCGTACGCGCCGACCCACGAGGCGGCGCAGGGGTTCGGCACCGGCACCGACGCCGTGCTGATCGCCGCTCTCCTGCTCAACGCGCTGCCGATCGTCGGGCTGTGGCTGGCGGGCGAGGCGGACTGGCGCCGGCACTTTCGCTGGGCGGTCGGCGGGATGGTGGTGGTGTATCTGATGGTCGTTCTGGTCGGCCGGATGGCCACCGGCGTCCTGATCGGCCACACGCCCGCCGACGACGAGCCCGCTCCGGCGGTCACCCAGTGCATTCCGCGCAGCGGCGGCCGGGGCTGCCCTGGAGGGTGAGCCTGGCCGGCGTTCCGGGGTGGCGGCCTGTGTCGGCGCCACCCCGGACCGGTCGACTCAGGAGATGTCGCGACGGCGCATCAGCAGCGAGCCGACCACGCCGGTGACCACCGCGTAGCCGATCAGCACGGCGGCGCCCGCCCAGCGCGGCGGGTTGCCGGGGATGTCCGCCCCGGTGACCATCAGCGACGAGGCCAGCGACGGCACCAGCAACTGGAGGTTGTTGATCCAGTCGCCCCAACGGTCGGCCAGGATGGCGATCACGAAGATGGCACCGATCGAGCCGCCCAGGTAGAGCAGGATGCCGGTCACGGTGGCGCCGATCTGGCTGCGGATCAGCACGCCGATGCCGACGCCGAACACCGCCCAGAGCAGGTACGCGAGCAGGTTCAACCCGATCGCCCGCCAGGCCGCGTCGTTGCCCAGTTGCGAGCCCAGCCCGATCGCGTTCAACACCGCCGAACCGGCGATCAGGTTGAACGCGGTGGTGACCAGCCAGAACAGCAGCGCCAGCACGCCGGCGGCGACCAGCTTGGCGCTCATCACCGCGGTGCGGTGCGGCTGGGTGAGGAACGTGGTGGTGACCGTCTGGTGGAAGAACTCACTGGTCACCACGATGATGCCGAGCAGCATCACGATGAGCAGCCCGAAGAACTGCCCGGTGGTGAACAGGTTCGACGAGAGTGCGTCCGCGCTGGACGCGGCCACCAGGGTGTCGGTCTGGTCGGCCGGCACCTCGCCGAGGTTGCCGTTGGTGAGGGTGTCGGCCTGCAACCAGTTGATCAGCAGGGTGAGCGCCCAGAGCGGCAGTGAGATGAGCGCGAAGACCCACCAGGTGTTGGTGGTACGGATCTTGAGCAGCTCGGATCGGACCAGGTTCATCGGATGCCCGCCTTTCCGGCCGTCAGCTCCAGGAAGACCCGTTCCAGGTCGGGCCGTTCGGTGGACAGTTCGTGCAGTTCCACCCCGGCGGCCAGGGCGGCCCGGCCGACAGTGGGTGCGTCGACCCCGGCGACCAGCAGGGTGCCGTGCTCGTCGGTGTCGACGGTGGCCGACTGCGCCTTCAGCGCGGCGGTCAGCGCCTCGGCCTGCGGGGTGCGGACCCGGACCAGGGCGCCCTGCGCCATCGACCCGAGGACCTGGTCGACCGGCCCCTGCCGGACGAGCTGACCGGCCGCGATGATCACCACGTCGTCGGCGAGCAACTGCATCTCCGACAGCAGGTGGCTGGAGACCAGGACGGTGCGGCCCTCGTGGGCGAGGTTCTTGAGGAACCCGCGCATCCACCGGATGCCCTCCGGGTCCAGCCCGTTGGCCGGCTCGTCGAGGATCAGCACCCGGGGGTCACCGAGCATCGCCGCGGCGATGCCGAGCCGCTGCTTCATGCCCAGCGAGTAACCCTTGAACTTGCGCTTCGCCGCCGGGCTCAGCCCGACCAGGGCCAACACCTCGTCGGCCCGCTGCTTCGGCAGCCCGGCCGCCGCGCAGATCACCCGCAGGTGGTTGATGCCGGTGCGGCCCTTGTGCGCGCTGGAGGCCTCCAGCACCGCGCCGACGTGCCGCAGCGGGTCGGCGAGGTCGGCGTACCGGTGGCCGCTGATGGTGGCCGTGCCGGCGGTGGGGGTGACCAGGTTCAGCAGCATGCGCAGCGTGGTGGTCTTGCCGGCGCCGTTCGGGCCGAGGAAGCCGGTCACCCGCCCCGGCGCCACGGTGAAGGACAGGTTGTTCACCGCCCGGACGCTCTTGTACTGCTTCGTCAGACCGGACACCACGATCTGACCGTCGCTGGTGGGGCTTCTCTGCCCGTCAGACATCGTTCTCCTCCCGTGTGTGGCGTCGAGGTACGCCGTGGCACAGCGTGACGGCCCGTGGCAACAAGGTCAATCAGGCGCGGTCGGTACGTTTGCCTCCGTCGCGGGGTGGAGGCGACTCATCCCTGGGGACTACGGCCGAGGTCAGCACGCGATCCAGGTCGCCCGGGCCGCGCCCAGCAGTGCGCCGTCCGGGCCGTACAGGCTGGTCCGCACGAGCGCCTTGCGTCCGTCGACGCCGAGCAGCTCGCCGGTCACCACGCACTCGTCGCCCGGTCCGGGTAGCGCCGTGACCACGGCGGCGATCCGGCCCAACAGGTACGGGCGACCGGGCGCGAGCACCGCCCAACCGCCGGGGCAGTCCAGCGCCGCCCAGACCGTGGCCTCGCTGACCTGCTCGGGTGCCCGGAACGGCGCCGCGGTCCGCCCATCGGGCAGCCGGCCAGGAAAGATCCGCAACCCGTCCGCCCGCTGCGGCCCACAGACGTAACAGCCGGGGAACGGATGCTCGACCAGGCCGGGGAAGTGGGCCGCCGCGGCCACCGCCGTGGCCAGGTCCACCGGGGGTACGACGGCATCGACGACCCCGGCCGGGCGCACCTCGGCCACCAGCTCGCCGGACGGGTCACGGACCGCACCGTCGACCAGCGTCAACTCGGTCTCCAGCGGTGGTGGCCGGCGCAGCGTCACCTCGACCGGTTCGCTGCCGCCGGCCTCGGTGGCGAACACTCCCGCGCTCCAGCCGCCGTTGCCGGAACCGGGGGGCCCGTTGTAGCGGGACTCGATGCGCATCGTCGACCTCCGGTGGGCGTGCCGGCGCCTTCGCCGGCCTGCCCGGGCAGCCTCGCACGGTCTTCGCGGGGTGCCGTCAGCGGTCTCGCCGGCCGGCGTTCACCCGATCGACACCGGTGGTCCCCGTGGATGGCAACCCGGGCACCTACACAGATCCCATGGCCGTTCTGCATGCCGCTGGCACATCCCTGAAGACCAGCGGATACACCCTGCTGATCGCCGACGACCCCACCCAGGTCGCGGCCGCGCAACGCCTGCGCCACGAGGTGTTCGCCACCGAGCTCGGCGCCACCCTCCTTCCCGGTGAGGCCGGATTGGACGTGGACCCCTTCGACGCGTACTGCGACCACCTGATCGTCCGCGAGGACAGCACCGGCGAGGTGGTCGGCACCTACCGGCTGCTACCGCCCGGACGCACCGACCAGCGGTACGCCGAGGAGGAGTTCGACCTCTCCGCGCTCGACCCGCTCCGCGACGACCTCGTCGAGGCAGGTCGGTCGTGCGTGCACCCGGACCACCGCTCGGGCGCGGTGATCAATCTGATGTGGGCCGGCATCACCCGGTACCTGCACCTGCGTGGCTCCCGCTGGCTCGGTGGCTGTGCCTCGGTGCCAGTGGCCGACGGTGGGCGGACGGTCGCCGAGGTGTGGAGCCAGGCCCAGGCCCGGCACCTGTCGCCGCCGCCGTTGCGGGTCCGCCCACGGCGACCCTGGTTCGCCGAGTCGGCCACGGCTCCCGGCCCGGCCGCCGCCGCGCCGGTGGCCGCTGTCGGACCGGCTCGGCGCGTCGTGGTGCCACCGCTGCTGCGGGGCTACCTCCGGCTCGGCGCGTGGATCTGCGGCGAGCCGGCGTACGACCCCGACTTCGGGTGCGCGGACTTCTACGTGCTCTTCTCCCTGGACCGGATGAACCCGCGCTACCTGCGCCACTTCCTGGGCGGAGAGCAGCGGTGACCATCGGGGCGCACGATCTGTGGCGGCCCTCCTCGGGCTGTGACGACGACTGCCTGCCGGCGGCCGGCGAGGTGCCCACGGTGCCGGTGGCCCGCCGGGTGCTGCGGTTGGTCGCCGCGACCGGAATGCTGGTCGCCGGGGTCGGCCTGGTGCTGCTGCTGCCCGTGCTTCCGACCCGGGAGCGGCAGGCGGCGGTACGCGGCTGGGCCCGGGCGACCACGCGGGCGTTCGGCGTCCGGCTGGTGATCCGGGGTCGGTTGCCCCGGCGGCGGGCGCTGCTGGTCGCCAACCACGTCTCCTGGCTGGACATCCTCGCGGTGTTGGCGGTCGCGCCCACCCGGATGGTCGCGAAGCGGGAGATCCGCTCCTGGCCGGTGGTCGGGCTGCTGGCCGCGGCGGCGGGCACGGTCTTCGTGGACCGGTCCCGGCCGCGGGCACTGCCGACGAGCGTCGGGCGGGTCGCCGAGACGCTGCGCGCCGGCCGGTCGGTGGCGGTCTTTCCGGAGGGTACGACCTGGTGCGCTGGTGACGGCGCTGCCGACTGCCGCCCGGGCGGCGGTTTCCGGCCGGCGATGTTCCAGGCGGCCATCGACGCGGGCAGCCCGGTGGTGCCGCTGCGGCTCGCCTACCGCTGCGAGGCCATCGGCTCCACCACCACGGCAACGGCCTTCCTCGGTGCGGACACCCTGCTGCGCTCGGTGGCCCGGGTGGTCGCGGCGCGGGACATCGTGGTGTCGGTGACGATCGCCGCCGCGCTGCACCCGGCCCGTGCTGCCGACCGGCGGTTGCTGGCCCGGGCGGCCGAGTCGGCCGTACACCTGCTGCCGGCAGGCGGCATGGCGCGGACCCGGCTGCGTCCGGTGCCCACGGTGACCCCGGCGGTCGCCGTGCCCGTGCCGGTGCAGGCGTCCGGCCGGGAGCTCGACCTGGCGGCCTGAGGGGAGCGGGGTCGCCGTTCGGCGACCCCGCCCGGCGCAGGGGCGATCAACACGCGACCTGTCTTGTGCTATCGCGATGTATCGCGTTACTGTCCTCCCTGTCAGGCGCGTGTCCGCGCGTCGTCGAAGGGGAGGAAACCCATGGCCGGATGGACGGTCGAGAGCCCGCAGCGGCTCACCGTGGACGGCCCGGTCACCCGGCTGGACGTCCGCCTGGTGAGCGGCCGGCTCAACGTGGTCGCCACCGACGGCCCGACCCGGATCGACGTCACCCAGGTCGGTCGCCGGCCGGTCCTGATCGACCACTCCGACGGCCGGCTCACGGTCCGTCAGGAGCGCGGCCACGGCTGGACGGACGTCCTGCGCTGGTTCCGGATGATCCACCGCTACCCCCGGGTGGACGTCTCGCTCGCCGTGCCCGCCGACGTCCTGGCCGACCTGGGGCTGGTCGCGGGCTCGGTGGTCGCCTCCGGTCTGCGCCGGCAGACCGCTGTGCACGTCACCGCCGGTCAGATCACCCTGATGGGCCTGCGCGGCAACACCTCCGCGACGATCACCTCCGGGCCGGTGGAGGCGCTCGGCGTCCGGGGCGACCTCACTCTGGAGACGGTCTCCGGGGAGGTGATCCTCGCCGACAGCGCCGCCGAGCGGGTGCGTGCGCAGACCGTCTCCGGGGCGATCACCTGCGACCTGGACAACCCCCGGCGCAGCGAGATCCGGTTGACCACCATCTCGGGCAGCATCACCGTCCGGGTCCGCGAGGACAGCGACCTCGCCGTCCAGATGCACACCGCCTCCGGCCGGATCACCAGCGGCTTTCCGCAGGTCCGCACCTCGACGTTCCCACTGCGCAGCAGCGAGGGAGTGCTCGGTGCCGGCGAAGGTAAGCTCTGGGCTTCCGCGACCTCGGGCAGCATCGCCCTGCTCGCCCGAGCGGTCGACAACGATTCCGAGGAGCTGCCGTGACCGCCGTGTTCAGCCACGGACGGCTCCGGCTCTATCTCCTCAAGCTCCTCGACGACGGCCCGAAGCACGGGTACGAGCTGATCCGCCTTCTGGAGGACCGGTTCCTCGGGCTCTACGCGCCCAGCGCCGGCACCATCTATCCCCGTCTGCAACGGCTGGAGGCCGAAGGGCTGGTCAGCCACACCGCTGCCGGCGGCCGCAAGACGTACGACATCACCGACGCCGGCCGTGCCGAGCTGCACCAGCGCGCCGGTGAGCTGACGGAGCTGGAATCGGACATCGCGGCCTCGGTGGCCGACCTCTCCAGCCTGGCCGGCGAGATCCGCAGCGAGGTGCGGGGGTCGGTACGCGACCTCAAGCGGGAGCTGAGCGAGGCCACCCGGCAGACCCGGCGTAACCGGTGGGAGGCCCCCGCGGCACCGCCCCGGCCGGCGCCTGCCGCCGGGCCGCAGGCCGCGCTGCTCGACGAACTCGACCAGCGGCTGGCCGCGTTCACCGCCGAGGTGGGCCGGCTCGTGCGCGCCCGACAGTTCAGCGAAACCCAGCTGAGCACCGCGATCCGGCTGCTCGACGGCGCCCTGGACGGGCTGCGCCGCCTGCTGCGCTGAGCAGGGTCAAGGGTCCGGCCACGACTCACAGGCATTTTCCAGGAACCATCCAGCGGCGGCGCAGTGACGTCACCGATGATGGGCCCATGCCCGCTACCCAGACCGAGGCGCGACTCCTCGTCGTCGAGGACGACCCCAACATCCTCGAACTGCTCTCCGCGAGCCTGCGGTTCGCGGGCTTCGACGTGGCCACCGCGACCAGTGGGAGCGCGGCGCTCAACGCCGCCAAGGACCACCGGCCCGACCTGGTGGTGCTCGACGTGATGCTTCCGGATCTCGACGGTTTCGAGGTCATCCGGATGCTCCGCGAGGGCGGCACGCGTACGCCTGTGGTCTTCCTGACCGCCCGGGACGCCACCGACGACAAGATCCGTGGGTTGACCCTGGGCGGCGACGACTACGTCACGAAGCCGTTCAGCCTGGAGGAGCTGACCGCCCGGATCCGCGCCGTGCTGCGCCGCACCACTACCGGCGAGCAGGCCCCGTCCCGGCTCACCTTCGCCGACCTGGAGTTGGACGAGGAGACCCACGAGGTGCACCGGGCCGGCCAGCGTGTCCAGCTCTCGCCGACGGAGTTCAAGCTGCTGCGCTACCTGATGCTCAACGCCAACCGGGTGCTGTCCAAGGCGCAGATCCTCGACCACGTCTGGAACTACGACTTCCGTGGTGACGACAACATCGTCGAGTCCTACATCTCCTACCTGCGACGCAAGGTCGACACCACCCAGCCCCGGCTGATCCACACCCTTCGCGGCGTCGGATACGTGCTGCGCAAGCCGGCGGCGTGAACCGGGTCCAGCAGGCGAAGGGGCGGGTCCGCAGCGTCCCGCTGCGGGTCAAGCTGGTCGCCTCGGTGCTCGCGCTGGTCTCCGGCGCCCTGGTGGTGATCAGCGTCTCGACCGCGTACTTCCTGCACAACTACCTGGTCGGCCAGATCGACCTGGAGCTGCGCGACTCGGCGAGCCGCATCCAGTCGATCATGCCGTCGTCGAACGTCGTCTCGCTGCCCAGCGACTACGTGGTCGTGCTGACCAGCCCGTCGACAGGCAAGGTGCAGGACTTCGCCTACGACACGTCCCGCTTCAAGACCGCGGATCTACCGCCCTGGCCGAGCGACGCGGCCGGGTTCGAAGCGCAGGAGAAGGCCCAGGATGGCAAGCCACGCACGGTCCGCGGGCGGGACAGTTCGGTGCGCTGGCGGATGTTCTACATCGAGCGGCCGGACGGCCAGATGGCGGCGATCGGCGAGCACCTGACCGACGTCGACTCCGCCGTCAGGCGGCTGGCCTGGATCGACCTGCTGGTCGGCGGTGCGGTGCTGATCATGTTGGCGTCGGTCGGCGCGGCGATCGTCCGGACCAGCCTCAAGCCGCTGGTGGAGATCGAGCGCACCGCCGCCGCGATCGCCGGTGGTGATCTGACCCGCCGGGTGCCCGACCCGGAGCAGGGCCAGGAGCATCCCACCTCCGAACTGGGTCGGCTGTCGCGCGCGCTGAACGCGATGCTCACCCAGATCGAGGCGGCGTTCACCGCCCGAGCCGCCTCAGAGACGTCGGCCCGCTGGGCCGAGAGCGCCGCCCGGGACGCCGCCGCCTCCGCCCAGGCGTCGGAGGCGCGGGCCCGGCGCTCCGAGGAGCGGATGCGGCAGTTCGTCGCGGACGCCTCGCACGAGCTGCGGACCCCGTTGACCACCATTCGCGGCTTCGCCGAGCTGTACCGGCAGGGTGCGGCGCGGGCACCGGAGCAGACCGCCGGCCTGCTGCGCCGGATCGAGGACGAGGCGGCCCGGATGGGGCTGCTGGTGGAGGACCTGCTGCTGCTGGCCCGCTTGGATCGGGAGCGGCCGCTGTCGCTGACCCCGGTGGAGCTGCCGGTGCTCGCCTCCGACGCCGTGCACGCCGCCCGGGCCATGGCCCCGGATCGGCGGATCGAGCTGGAGATCGAGCCGGACTCGGGCCCGCTCGTCGTGTCCGCCGACGACGCGCGGCTGCGCCAGGTGATCGGCAACCTGGTCACCAACGCGCTGACCCACACCCCGCCGGACGCCGAGATCCGCGTGCGGTTGCACAGCGAACCGGGCGGTTTCGCCGTGGTGGAGGTCGCCGACACCGGCCCGGGCCTCTCCCCGGAGCAGGCCGAACGGGTCTTCGAACGGTTCTACCGGGCCGACGCGGCACGGACGCGGCGAGCCGACGGCAACACCGGCACCGGGCTCGGCCTGGCCATCGTGGCGGCGCTCGTCGCCGCCCACCACGGCTCGGTCTCGGTGGCCGAGACGCCCGGTGGTGGCGCCACCTTCCGGGTCCGGATCCCGCTGCTGGCACAGACCGACGCGGCGGACGAGTGACTTTCAGCCAACTTCCAGGACGGTTCCAGGTTGATCGCAGTGCGGAGGGAGAAGGTAGTTCCATGACCGAGTTCGAGTCCGACCCGCAGCGCCGGCCGGCCCCCACCGACGCCGAGCCGTCGCACCCCACCGCCGAGCTGCCGCGTGACGAGCGCGCGCAGTCCGACTCCCCGACCACCCCCGTCCAGGTCGTCCCAACCGCCGGTGACGACACGGAGGCCACGGCCGTCACTTCCGCCGCGCCCGCCGCTCAGCCGGCCACCCCCCAGCTGACCGGGTACGAGCCGCCGGCGGCCACCCCGTCCGCGCCGCCGTACCCGGTCTCCGGCTACCCGGCGCCCGGCCAGCACGGCTACCCGCAGCCGAACGCCGGCCACCACCCCGGCGCGCCCTGGTACGCGGGCCAGCAGTCCGGCTGGGCGGGCGGGGGCCAGCCGGGCGCCTACCCGCAGCACCAGCAGCACACCCAGCACCTCGGCCAGCACGGCCAGCACCTCGGGCAGCAGCCGGGCCAGCCGGTCCCGCCGTGGGGTCCGCAGGTCGCGCCGCCCGGCAGTGGCCCCCGGCCGAGTCGGATCGCCAAGTTCGCCGGAGCGGGCGTCGCGGTGTTCGCCCTGATGCTCGGCTCGGGCGTCGCCGGCGGCGCCCTCGCCCTCGCCCTCGACGGGGACGGCGGCGGCATCACCCGCACCTACTCGGCGGCGCCGGTCATCAACAGCGCCGACCTCCCGAAGATCGCCGCTTCCGTGCAGGACAGCGTCGTCTCGATCACCACCGACAGCGGTGAGGGCTCCGGGGTGGTGCTCAGCGCCGACGGGTACGTGCTGACCAACAACCACGTGGTCGCCAACGCCGCCGGTGGCGCCGTACAGGTGATCTTCGCCGACGGCAAGAAGGCCGACGCGAAGGTCATCGGTACCGACCCGAAGACCGACCTGGCCGTGGTGAAGGCCAACGGGGTCAGCGACCTCAAGCCGGCCAAGTTCGGCGACAGCGACGCCATGCAGGTCGGCGACCAGGTGCTCGCCCTGGGCAGCCCGCTCGGCCTCCAGGGTTCGGTGACCTCCGGCATCCTCAGCGCCCGGGACCGCACCATCCGGGCCGGCGAGGGGCAGCCGCAGGACCCGAGCCAGCAGCAGAGCCAGGCCGTCAGCTCGATCTCCGGCCTGCTCCAGACCGACGCGCCGATCAACCCGGGCAACTCCGGCGGCGCGCTGGTCAACACCCGGGGCGAGGTGATCGGCGTCAACACCGCCATCGCCACCTCCGGGCAGAGCACCGGCAACATCGGCGTCGGTTTCGCCATCCCCAGCAACAAGGCCAAGGACGTCGCGGGCAAGCTCCAGCGTGGCGAGAAGGTCAGCCACCCGTCGCTCGGGGTGGGCGTCAACCAGGCCGAGGGCGGCGGCGCGCTCGTCGCGTCGGTCACCCCGGGCAGCCCAGCCGAGAAGGCCGGCCTCCAGCGTGGCGACGTCGTCACCCGCTTCGGCGACAAGCCGGTCAACGACTCGGACGACCTGGTCGGCGCGGTGCAGGCCGGCAAGGTCGGCGACCGGGTCGAGGTGCAGTTCAAGCGGAACGGCGCCGAGAAGTCGGTAACCGTGACGCTCGCCGAGACGTCCTGACGGACAACTGAACCTGCTTCCTCCCTCTGGCGGCGGGTGGCGGGGCCGAGGGGGTCGGCTCCGTCACCCGCCGCTTTTTTCCGCCCGGCGGCGGTTCACCCGGATCGGGTGAACCGCCGTCACCCCGGTTTCCGGCACGTTCGGCGGGCGAGTCTCGGCGAGGGGGAACCGGGGGTGGGTGCCATGACCGGGGTGGTGGATGTCCGCGAGGACCAGCGGATCCAACGCGACGTCCTGGCGCAGTTGGCCTGGGACGCCCAGCTGCAACCGAACGAGATCGGCGTGAGCGTCGACCAGGGAGTGGTCACCCTGACCGGCTTCGTGGACGGTGCCGCTCGCAGTTGGGCCGCGACCCGGTCCGCTCAGCGGGTCCGGGGCGTCCGGGCGGTGGCCGACGAGATCGAGGTGCGGCTGCCCGGTACGCCCGGGCGTACCGACGCCGAGGTTGCCCTCGCCGCGTCCCGGGCGTTGGAGTGGGACAGCTTCGTGCCCGCCGAGCGGCTGGACGTGACAGTGGCCAACGGCTGGCTGATGCTGCGCGGTGAGGTCGAGTTCGGCTGGCAGCGGCGCGCCGCCGAGGGGGAGTTGCGCCGGCTCGACGGCGTACGGGGTCTCACCAACCTGATCGAGGTGCGACCTCCGGCAGCAGCTGTCGCTGACAGGTTGCGACGGGACGTGCAGCGGGCACTGATGCGCACTCTCGGTGCGGAGCGGGTGACCGTCGAGGTGGACGGCGACACGCTCGTCCTCGCCGGGGTGGTCCGATCCTGGTGGGAACGCGAGCAGGTCGAGCGGGTGGCCTGGTCCGCCCCCGGAGTGCGGGCAGTCCACGACCAGATCCTGGTGGGCGGGTGAGCGTCCGCCTTGTCCGGTTTACCGGGGACGTCACTGGGAAATCGCCGCCGACCGTCCGGACCGGCGGTGACGCCGCACCGGGGATCAACGGGGAGGACTCGTGGCCGTGAACCACTCGCCAGCGGGCCGCCCGGAAGAGCGGTCGTTGCGCATCGCGATGGTGGTTCCACCCTGGTTGTCCGTGCCGCCACCCGGCTACGGCGGCCTCGAACAGGTCGTCGCCGCCCTTGTGGACGCGCTCTGCCGGCAGGGGCACGAGGTCACGTTGTTCGGTGCCGGTGACGACCACGGCACGGCCGCCCACGGCTTCGTCTCCACCGTCCCCGAGGTCCAGTACGAGCGGCTCGGCGAGTCACTGCCGGAGCTGGCTCACCTGGCCCGGGTGAATCGGCTGATCACCGCGGCCGACTTCGACGTCATCCACGACCACACCACGATCGGCCCGCTGGTCGCCGGCCGCCGGGCGGTGCCGACGGTCGCGACCGTGCACGGCAACCCCGTGGGGGAGTACGGGGACGTGCTCAGCGACATCGACTCCGGCGTCGCCCTGGTGGCGATCTCGCACACCCAACGTCGGCTGAACACCGAGCTGCCCTGGGCCGGCACTGTGCACAACGCGCTGGACATCCGCGGCTTTCCGCGTAAGACCAAACCCGGGACGGGACCGGTGCTGTGGCTGGCCCGCTTCAGCCCGGACAAGGGCCCCGAGGTCGCCATCCGGGCGTGCCGGGAGGCAGGGGTGCCCCTGCTGCTGGCCGGCAAGTGCAACGAGCCGGCCGAGCGCCGCTACTACGAGCAGGTCGTCGCGCCGCTGGTCGACGAGAACGTGACAGTCGTGCTCAACGCAGGCCGCGCGGAGACGCTGCGGATGCTCGTCGACGCCCGTTGCCTGATCATGCCGATCCAGTGGGACGAGCCGTTCGGCATGGTGATGCTGGAGGCGATGGCGACCGGTACACCGGTGGTCGCCCTCAACCGGGGGGCCGTGCCGGAGCTGGTCCGGCCCGGGCTGACCGGGCTGGTGTGTGAACGGCCGGAGGAACTGGCCGCGGCGGTGCTCGCGGCGGAGCGGCTAGACCCGGAGGACTGCGTGGCGCACGTGGCGGAGAACTTCTCGGTCGAGCGGATGGCGGACGGCTACGCGGCGATCTTCCGACGCTTCGCCACCGGCCGGTACGACATCCGCGAATCGGCCCGGGTCCCGGCCCGCTGACCCGCCCACCCCGGCCTGTCCGCGCGGTCAGACCTCGGCACCGCCCAGCTCCACAATGGCGGCGTCGAGCCGAGACGCGTACGCCGGACTGATGCCGCCCTCGCCGAGGCGGACCGCGACCTTCTCGCGCAGCCGGGCCACCGGTGGCGCCAGCTCGTCGCGGCCGGAGCTGACCGCGACGGTCAGGTTGCGCAGCTCGTTGCGCAGGTCGAGACCCACGTCGTCGCGGATCTCCCCGGCGCCCAGCCCGGCGCTGATCAGTCCGTCGACCCGGTTGGCGGCCTCGACGAGGGTGCCCGGATTCGAGGTGGGCGAGCCGGTGCTCGGCTTCGTCGGCGGCGGGGACGCGCTCGGCTGGGACGACGCGGGGACCGGCCTGTCGCTCGGCGGGGTGGTCGCCGGGGCGACCGAGGGCTGCGTCCGGGGTGTCGGCTCATCCTCGGGCAGAAGGGCCACTCCGGCCAGAATCACACCGACGGCCAGGACGAGCAGCAGCACCAGCCGTCGGCGTGACCAGCCCGAATCGGGGGCTGTCCCTCCCACCGCCGCTGGCACGGCGGCCGGCTGCGGCGGCAGGGGCTGGGTGGGCACCCGGATGGGCGCGGCCGGGGGATCGGGAGGCAGCAACTGGTCGCGCAGCACGGCGGCGACCTGCCGTGCGGTCGGCCGGTCGGCCGGGTTGCGGGCGAGGCTGCGCAGGCAGATCCGGGCCACCGGTGGGGGCAGGTCCGGCAGGTCGGCGAGCGTGGGCGGCGGGCCGTCGGCCAGCGCGGCGCTGAGTTGCTCCCAGGTGTCCGCCGGGTACGGGACCCGGCCGGTGAGGGCCTCGTGCAGCAGCACGCCGAGCGAGTACACGTCGGTGGACGGCTGGGCCGGCGCGCCGTCGAGGCGTTCCGGGGCGACGTACGCCGGCGTGCCGAACGTCTCGCCGTCCTCGTCCTCGTCGGGCGCGCCGATCCGGGTGGCGATGCCGAAGTCGAGCACCTTGACGCCCGTCGCGGTCATCATCACGTTGGCCGGGGTGACGTCCCGGTGCACGATGCCGAGCCGGTGCGCCGCGGCCAGCGCCTCCGCGACCTGGGCACCCACCTCGATCGCCTCGGCCCACGGCAGTGGCCCCTCGGTGAGCCGCAGCTCCAACTCCTCGCCGCTGAGCAGCTCCATCACCACGAACGAGGTGATCGAGCCGTCCGGGTCGACCGTCTCGCCGTAGTCGTGCACCGAGGTCAGATGCGGGTGCACCAACTGGGCGGCGGCCCGGGCCTCCTCGCGCACCATGCCCCGGAACCGCGCGTCGGCGGCCAGCGAGGGGGCGAGCACCTTGAGCGCGACGAGCCGGTCCAGCACCTCGTCCCGGGCACGCCAGATGACCGACATGCCGCCGGCGCCGATCTGGTCGAGAAGTCGGTATCTGCGAGCCAGTAACCGGCCCGGATGCAGTGCTGCCTTCACCGATCGCACCTGCCTCAGGGGTGGGAGCGGTATCAGGTTGCGCGAATGTCTCCGGCCTGTCAACGCCGTCATCGGTCAGCTGTCGACGGGCGGTGCCTGCCGTGCGCCGACCGCCCGGTGCCGGTGGCCGGCAGGTCGGCTGCGCGCCCGTGCCAGGATGAGAGGCATGGCGGCGGGACCTGTGGCATTCGTGCTCGGCGGCGGGGGCGTGCTCGGCGCGGTCGAGGTGGGCATGTTGCGGGCGCTGTTCCGCGCCGGCATCACACCCGACATGGTGCTCGGCACCTCGATCGGCGCGGTGAACGGCGCGCTGGTCGCCGCCGACCCGACGGAGGCGGTGACCGACCGGCTGGTCCGGCTCTGGGCCTCGCCGGAGGCCAGCGAGGTGTACGGCGACTCGGTCGCCCGGCAGTTGCGCCGCTTCGCCGCCCGTACCCACCTGCACTCTCGCCGGCCGCTGCGCCGGCTGCTGGAGACCGAGCTGGGCGTGGACACCACCTTCGCCGACCTGCGGGTGCCGTTCCGCTGCTGCGCCGCCCACATCGAGCGGGCGGCCGAGCACTGGTTCGACAGCGGCCCGGTGGTGCCGGCGGTGCTGGCGTCGGCGTCGGTGCCGGGTCTGCTCCCACCCATGGAGATCGACGGCGCGCACTACGTGGACGGGGGCATCGTCAACTCCATCCCCATCGGCGAGGCGGTGGCCGTCGGCGCCCGCCGGATCTACGTCCTCCAGGTGGGTCGGATCGAACGGGAGCTGACACCGCCCCGCCGGCCGTGGGAGATCGCGCAGGTCGCGTTCGAGATCTCCCGCCGGCACCGCTTCTTCCGGGAGATGGCGGCACTGCCCGAGGGGGTTGAGGTGCACGTCCTGCCGACCGGAGGGCTGAACCCCCGCGACGACACACCGTGGGCGTACCGGGACATGGCGGCGGTGGGGCGGCGGATCAGCCGGGCGTACACCGCCTCGCGGCGCTACCTCGCCACCCATCTGGAGCGATGATGCCGCTGCCCCCCAGGTGGCTGCGTCGGTTGCTGTTCGCCCCCGCCGTGGTGGCGCTCGCGTTCGTCGTGGTCACCACGTTGCCGATCTGGGCGCTGCTCGCCGCTGCCGTGTCCCCGCTGTTCCCGGGTCGGTTGCGTCCGCTGCGGCTGCTCTGGATCGGCTGCGTCTACCTGGTCTGGGATGCTGCCGCGCTGCTCGCGCTGTTCCTGCTCTGGGTCGTCTCCGGCTTCGGCTGGCGGACCCGGTCCCCGGCCTTCCAGCGCGCGCACTACGTGCTGGCCGGCTGGTTCCTGCGGGTGCTGTTCTGGCAGGCCCGCTGGGCCCTGCGGCTGCGCATCGACGTGGTGGGCACCGACCCGGACACGGCGCTGCCCGGCCGGCCCGAGGTGGTGCTCTGTCGGCACGCCGGGCCGGGCGACTCGTTCATCCTGATCCACGGGTTGGTCAACTGGTTCAACCGGGAGCCACGGATCGTCCTCAAGGACACCCTCCAGTGGGACCCGGCGATCGACGTGCTGCTCAACCGACTGCCCAACCGGTTCATCGCGCCGACGCCGGAGCGCGGCGAGGAGACCGTACGCCAGGTCGGGCACCTGGCCGCCGGCCTTGACGACAACGACGCGTTCGTGATCTTCCCTGAGGGCGGCAACTTCACCCCCAAGCGACGACTGCGTGCCATCGCCCGGCTGCGTTCCCTCGGGTTGGAACGGATGGCGCTGCGCGCCGAGCGGATGCGTCACGTGCTCGCCCCGCAGCCCGGCGGAATGCTCGCCGCGCTGGACGCCGCCCCGGACGCCGGGGTCATCTTCGTCGCCCACACCGGGTTGGACCGGATGCTAACCGTCGCCGATGTCTGGCGGGAACTGCCCATGGACAAGCGGATCGTGATGCGGTTCTGGTCGGTGCCACCGGAGGAGGTGCCGGCCGGGCGGCAGGAACGCATCGACTGGCTCTTCGACTGGTGGGCGCGGATCGATACCTGGATCGCGTCCAATCGGTGAGCGCGAGGAGTGCAGCGCAGCGGAGCCCCGCAGTCGCGATCGAAAGGCGGGCTCAGCACCACAATGCCGCGTAGGGTGCGGTCGTGGATCAGATCTGCGTGGTGACGACGGTGGTGGATGCGCGTTCGGTCGCCGACGTGCTGGCGGCTGCGGCCGTCGCCGGCAGGCTCGCCGCCTGCTCCCAGGTGGGTGGTCAGGTGGACAGCACCTACTGGTGGAGGTCCGGTGTGGAGACCAGCACCGAGTGGTCGGTGCAGTTCAAGACCGCACCCGACCGGCTCTCCGCGTTGGTGGACCAGATCCGGGTCAGTCATCCGTACGAGGTGCCGGAGATCCTGGTGTCCACTGTGGAGAGCGGCGACCCGGCGTACGCCACCTGGGTGCACGAGCACACGCGGCCCTGAGTACGCGCACTCTGTGCCGCACCCCGGTCGGCTTCCGATGATGACCGGGTGGACGACACCCGCTATCCCTGCCCCGCCTGCGGTGCTCCGGCCGACCTGACCGTCGGTTGCACCGGCTGTTCCCGTGCGCCCGACCCGACCGCCGCTGAGGTGGTCCGGCTGAGCCGCGAGATCACCCAGCTTGAGCCGCAGGTGCAACGGGCTCGTCACGCGTACACCGAGCTGGCCGGTCGCCTGTCGACCCTGTCGCGGCGGCGGTCCGAGTTGGCGGCGGTCGTCCGTGCCGGGTTGGCCGCCTCCGCCGGGGCACGCCCGGCGCCCCTCGTCGGGCCGGTGCCAGCTCTCGTCCCGGTCGCGGCGCCGAGCGCGGCCGAAACCTCGACCCGGACCGTCCAGGGTCTGCTCTTCGTCCTCGGTGGACTCCTGCTGGGCACCGCGGCGGTCGTGTTCACCGCGGTGGCCTGGGCGGCGGTGGGAGTCGGCGGACGGGCGTCGATCCTGGCCGCGCTCACCGCGCTCGCGCTCGCCGTGCCGCTGCTGGCGGTCCGTCGAGGGTTGCGGGGCACGGCGGAGACCTTCGCCGCGGTGGGTCTGCTGCTGGTGGTGCTGGACGGTTACGCGGCCTGGTCGGTGGACCTGGCCGGGGTGGCCGGTTGGCCGGGCAGCCGGTACGCCGCGCTGGTCGGGGGGGCCAGCGCGGCGGTCGCCGTCGCGTACGGCCGGTGGAGCGGGTTGACCGGGCCCTGGTTCGCCGCGCTGCTGGCCGCCCAGCCGGTGCTGCCGCTGCTCGCCGTCGGGGCCGAACCGGGTGCCGCCGGTTGGTCACTGGTCCTGCTCGGGGTGGCACTGGTGAACCTGGCCGTGCTGGCCGCGTTGCGCGGCCGGGACGGGGTGGCGCTGCTCGTCGGCAGGGTGTCGGCCGGGATCGGTCACGTCGCCGCTCTCGTCGGTGCCGCTGGCTGCGCCCTGACACCGCTGATCCTCGGACGGGCGGCAGGGTCGCCACTGCTGGCCGGGCTGCCGCTGCTGCTGGTCGCGTTGACCGGGTTCGGTGCGGCCTGGCTGGTCGGCGGGCTGGCGCTGCGGGCGGTGGCCGCCGGGCTGCTGGTGCCGGTGCTCGCCGCCGCCCTGCTGCGCCCGGTGGCCGAGCTGCGGCCGTCCCTGCTGCTGCTCGCGTCGGCGGCGGTGGCGCTCGGGCTGGCCGCCGCGGTGCGGATCCTGCCGGTCAGGTCAGGAGCGGAGGTGGCGGGCGCCGGTGGTTGGCGGACCGGCCCGGGCGCCGGGGCGCTGCTGGTCGCGGCGGGCACGGCCCAGGTGGCCGCGCTGGTCACCGTCGCGTTGGCGGTCGCCGCCGCAGGCCGGTCGCTGCCGCCGTGGCGGGGGGCCGGCAGGGGACCGGACCTGGACTGGGGCTGGCAGCTCGCACCCGCCGTGGCGTTGGGGGTCGGCGCGACGGTGCTGCTGCTGCCCCGGCGGGCCCGAGCGGCGCTCGCCACGGCCGGCGCGGTGGCGGTGCTGCTGGCCCTGCCGGCCGGGTGGTCGGCCACCTGGCCGCAGGTCCTCGCCGTCGACCTGGTCGGCGGGGTCGCGCTGCTGCTCGCCGTTCTGATCCGCCCGGCGACCCACCTGGCCTCCCTGCTCACCCGCGCGCTCGGCGGTGCCGTCCTGCTCGGGCACGGGCTGTTGGTAGCCCTGGCTGCCCCGGCCGGTGTGCTGGTGACGCTCGGCGTCATCGCCGTGGTCGGGCTGGCACTGGCCGTCCGGCGGGGCGCCGGGCCGTACCGGCGGGTGGCCGGCGGCGGTCTGCTGGTCGCGCAGCTCGCGCTGCCCGGGATCGCGGTGGTGGCGTCGTTCGCCGTTGGCGCGCCGCCCTGGTGGCAGGCGCGGTTCGCGCTGATCGCCGCAGGGCTGCCGCTGGTCGCGGTGCTCGCGGCGCGTCGCCAGCGGGTGGAACTGATCGGGTACGCGGTGACGGGCGCGCTGGTCGCCATGACCGTGCCCGGCCTCGCCCCGCTGGTCGTGGCGGGGAACGAGCCGATCGCGCTGTACGCCGCGCTGGCGGCGCTGGGGGTCGCCCTCGTCGTCCGCTGGGCCCGACAGGAGGACGAGGTCCCGGTGGTGGTGGCGGCCGGCGCTCTGGCGGTGGTCGCCGTGCTGGCGGCTCTGCCGAGGGTGCTGACCGCGCTCGTGTCGCCGTACGGCGACCCGGGACGGGTCTGGTCGGGGGTGCCCACTGTCGTCGCCGAGCCGGCAGCGCTGCCCGTCGGGTTGGCGCTGGTCGTGCTGGCGGTGGCCGCCGTGGTCACCGGCCGGCGGGTCCGCCCACCGGTGCTGCCCGCGCTGCCGTTCGCCGCGGCGGCGCTGCCGGTGCTGCTCGTCGCGGTCGGCGCGCCGTGGCCGGTGCTGCCTGCCGCCGTGCTGCTCGCCGGATCGGCCGCGCTGCTGCTCGCCGCTCTGGCCGCGCCTCGCCCGGGGCTCGCACCGATCGCCGTACCGCTGGGTGTGGTGCTGGTCGCCTCCGGTGTGACGGGGCTGCTCGCCACCCGAGCCGGTTCGCTCGCTGCCGAGGGAGTGCTGTTGGTGGTGGCGGTGGTCGTCGCCGTCGGGGGGCGCACCGTCGAGGTGCGGGTCGCCGGTTGTCTCGCGGCGGTGGGTGCCGCGTCCGCGTTGGCGGTTACCGCCTCGTTGGTGGGAGGGCTGCCGCTGCGGGCCGCCGCGTACCCCCTGTTGGCGGTGGCCGCGCTGGTGCTGGCTGTCGCCGCCGCGACCACCCCGGCGCGGGGTCTGGTCGGGCGGGTGCTGGACGCAGCCGCGCAGGCGGTGGCACTGGTGGCGGCGGTGCTCACCGTCGAGGCGGCGCGACACCTCGCCACGGTCTGCGTGCTCTGGGGTGCCGCCGTGGCGCTGCGGCTGCTGCGCCGGGGGGAGCCGGCCGGCCGGCGGTGGGCGTTCGCCGGCATCGCCGCCGCCAGCGAGCTGCTCGGGGCATGGGTGTTGCTGGCCGCCGGCGGGGTGACGGTGCTGGAGGCGTACACCCTGCCGGCTGCGGCGCTCGCCCTCGGCGCGGGCCTGCTGGCGTTGCGGACCAGGCCGGGGCTGACCAGCTGGCCGGCCCTCGGCCCGGGGCTGGTCGCGGCGCTGCTGCCGAGCCTCGTGTCGGTGCTGACCGGGCCGGACCCGCAGCCGGTGCGGCGACTGCTCCTCGGCGCGGCGGCGCTGGGCGCGGTGCTGGCCGGGGCGACCCGCCGATGGCAGGCACCGGTGCTGCTCGGCGGCGGTGTGCTGACGCTGCTGGCGCTGCACGAGTTGGCCCGGGGGTGGGATCTGCTGCCCCGGTGGATCTACCTGGGGATCGGCGGGTTGGCGCTGGTCGGGCTCGCCGCCACCTACGAGCGGCGGCGGCGTGACGTGGCTCGGCTGCGCGCCGCGGTGGGCCGGCTCGGCTGAGTCGAACCAGTGGGGGGTAGGGCCTGCCCTACCCCCCATTCGGGGGTTGTCGGGGTTACTCACCGCTACCGTGACCGGGAGACTTGACATTAAGCCCGAACCACCCCGGTACGGGCGTAAGCGGAACGGGAGCAGCAATGGCGCTCGGAGCGGTGGCGGAACCGCCGGTACAACGGCGAGGCAGTGACTACGCACAGTTGTCCCGTCGGATCAGCCAGGCGGGCCTGCTGGAGCGGCGCCCCGGCTGGTACGTCGCCCGCATCGTGCTCACCCTCGGAGCCTTCGTGGCCGGCTGGGTGGCCGTGTTCCTGCTCGGCGACTCCTGGTGGCAGCTGCCGCTCGCGGCCCTGATGGCGGTGGCCACCACCCAGGTCGCGTTCCTCGGTCACGACGCCGGGCACCGCCAGATGTTCCGTCGGCGTGGTCCCAGCGACCTGGTGGGTCTGCTCGCCGGCAACGTGGCGGTGGGAATCAGCTACGGCTGGTGGGTCGACAAGCACAACCGGCACCACGCCAACCCGAACCACGAGGACGAGGACCCGGACGTCGGCGCGGGCGCGCTGGTGTGGACGCCCGAGCAGGCCCTGGAGACCCGTGGGATCAACCGCTGGATGGCCAAGCGACAGGCGTACCTCTTCTTCCCGATGCTCCTTCTGGAGGGTCTGAGCCTGCACGTGGCGAGCATCCGGGCGATCGTCGGGCGTGACTCGGACGGCCGGTACACCACCCCGATGCGGCGCCGGGCGGTCGAGGCCGTGCTGCTCGTCGCACACACCGCCGCCTACGTGGCACTGCTGTTGGCGGTCATGTCGCCGGTCAAGGCGCTGCTCTTCGCCGTCGTGCACCAGGCGCTGTGGGGTTTTTACATGGGCTGCTCGTTCGCGCCCAACCACAAGGGCATGCCGATGCCGACCGCCGAGGACGAGCTGGACTTCCTGCGTAAGCAGGTGCTGACCTCCCGCAACGTGCGGGGTAGCTGGCTGGTGGACGCCACGTTGGGCGGGCTCAACTACCAGATCGAGCACCACCTGTTCCCGAACATGCCCCGCGCCAACCTGCGGCGGGCGCAACCGATCGTCCGCGCCTACTGCGCGGAGCAGGGCATCCCGTACGCGGAGACCGGGCTGGTCGAGTCGTACCGGCAGGCGCTCGGTCACCTGCACGAGGTGGGACAGCCGCTGCGCGGCTGAGAAGGAAACGGCCGCTGCGCGGCTGCGAGGACTGAGCGGTGGGGCGGGCATCTGATGATGCCCGCCCCATCGTGTTGGCACCCACTGTCAGGGCTCTGGCAGAGCGTCTGCGGCTGTAAGAGATTGATCGCCCGCTGAGCTGGCCACCGGTGGCGCGTACGGCCCGTCGTACGCGTCACCGGTAGGGTCTGGTCATGGCAGACCTGCTCACCGCGAACGCGGTGCGAGAAGAGCTGGGCGGGCTGACCGACTGGTCGGGCGACCCGACCGGCATCGGTCGCACGGTCCAGCTCGGCAGTTTCCCGGACGCCATCGCGGTGGTGGACCGGGTGGCGACGGTGGCCGAGGAGCTCGACCACCATCCCGACATCGACATCAGATGGCGGACCCTGACCTTCCGCTGTGTCACGCACTCGTCAGGTGGGGTCACCCACCGGGACATCGAGCTGGCTCGGCGGATCGACGACATCGTCCGGAGCGCGGCATGAGATTCGAGATCAGCAAGGTTCTGGACGCCATCGAGGGGCGGGTCTGCACCGACCCGTCGCTGGCGAGGGCAGTCATCGACCTGGCCGAGGTGATCCGCTATCAGGACATCGACGGCGGACGGCCGGCCAGCCTGCTGCGCCTCGGCATGGTCATCGACGCGCTCTCCCGCGAGTTGGAGGAGGACAGCGTCCAAGTCTACGCGGTGGTGCACCGGGCGTTGCTCTCCGACGCCGACCTCACCTCCAACGAGCGGATGGTCGTCCGCCGCTGGGCCGACGACGGGCTCGTCGAGGTGCTCGACAACCCGGGTGACCGGATGTTGGAGGTCGCCGACCTGCTCGGGTTGCCGGTCCTCAGCCGGGTGCGCTTCGACGGGCTGCGCGGTCGGTTCCCGTGGCTGGTCGAGCAGCCCGGTCGGGTGGTCGCGCCGGTGCCGGGCGCCGGCGGGCCGGTGTTCATCGCGCACGTCGGTGGTGGGCACTCGCCGGTCGCCGGCAAGCGTTCGCCGACCGGGGTGAAGCTGCTGGCCCGCCAGTGGCGTTGCCCGGAGTCGGGCTGCGCGCTGTTCGGCGGCGGTGGTGGGGGCGGCGCGTTCGCCGACCTGGCCGGGGGCGCCGACCGCAGCCCCGCCGCGCAGCCGCCGCCCGCGCTGCGTAACGGCGTACCAACCTGCCCCCGACACGGCGTACGGCTCGGTGACGGCGGCCCTCGCCCACGTTCGGAGGTGCTCGCGGTGCGGGTCGGCGGCCTGGTCCGGCGGCGGTTCGTGCTCAGCGAGGACCAGCCGGTGGTGGCCGGCCGGGCACCCGAGCAGGACGGCGGGATCATGCTCGGGCAGTGGCTCAACGACGAGGCACGGCGATGGATCAGCCGTGGTCACGTCCATTTCGAGCTGCGGGTCGGTGAGGTCATCGTGACCGACGTCAGCACCAACGGCTCGGGCATCCGGCCGGCCGGTTCGATGGCCGAGTCGGACCGGATCCCCCTGGCACCTCAGCAGTCCCGGGTGTTGGGCGAGAACGACATGGTGGAGTTGTACCCCGGGGTGCAGATCGGTCGGGCCGAGGAACTGCCCACCGGTGCCCCGTTCACCCCCACGTCGGTGATGGCCGAGGCTCCGACGATGGCCATGCGCCTACCCCGTCCCTGACAGGCGCCGCGCCGCGCCGCGCCCGCGCCGCCCCCGGCCGCCGGGGGCGGCGCGGGGCCCGGCGGCGGGCCAAGATCCGCACAAGAACAGGGAAAGTGCTGCCTCGGACGGTGTCGAGGCAGCACTTTCCCTGTAGTTGCGCAGATCTTGACCAGCGGGGGTCGGTCAGCTGGCCAGCACCTCGGCCAGCTGGGCCACCGCCAGGTCGATCTCGTCCTCGGTGATCACCAGCGGCGGGGCGAGCCGGATGGTGGAGCCGTGGGTGTCCTTGGCGAGCACACCGCGCGCGGCGAGCCGCTCACAGGCCTCCCGGCCGGTCATCAGCGCCGGGTCGATGTCCAGACCGGCCCACAGGCCGCGGACGCGTACCCCGACCAGACCCTTGCCGACCAGACCCTCAAGGCCGGCCCGCAGCCGTTCACCCAGCTCCGCGGAGCGGCGCTGGAACTCGCCGGTGGCGAGCAGCCGTACCACCTCGATGGCGACCGCGCAGGCGAGCGGGTTGCCGCCGAAGGTGGAGCCGTGCTGGCCGGGCTTGAGCACGCCCAGCACGTCGGCGTTCGCGGCCACCGCGGAGACCGGGACGATGCCGCCGCCGAGCGCCTTGCCGAGCAGATACATGTCCGGCACGACGCCCTCGTGGTCACAGGCGAAGGTCTTGCCGGTACGCCCCAGACCCGACTGGATCTCGTCGGCGATGAAGAGCACGTTGCGCTCGGTGCAGACCTGGCGTACGCCCGGCAGGTAGCCCTCCGGCGGCACCACCACGCCCTGCTCGCCCTGGATCGGCTCCAGCAGCACGGCAACGGTGTTCTCGTCGATCGCGGCGGTCAGCGCGTCCAGGTCGCCGTAGGGCACGACAGTGAACCCCGGGTGTACGGCCCGAAGTCGGCGCGGGCGTCCTCGTCGGTGGAGAAGCTCACGATGGTGGTGGTCCGGCCGTGGAAGTTGCCCTCGGCGACCACGATGTTGGCCTGCCCGGCGGGCACACCCTTGACCTGGTAGCCCCACTTGCGGGCCACCTTGATCCCGGTCTCGACCGCCTCGGCGCCGGTGTTCATCGGCAGCACCAGGTCCTTGCCGCACAGCTCGGCCAGCTCCCGGCAGAAGTCGGCGAACTGGTCGTGGATGAACGCGCGACTGGTCAGCGTGAGCCGGTCCAGTTGCGCGTGCGCGGCGGCGATCAGCTGTGGGTGCCGGTGGCCGAAGTTCAGCGCCGAGTAACCGGCCAGGCAGTCCAGGTAACGCCGGCCGTCCACGTCGGTGAGCCAGGCACCCTCCGCGGACGAGATCACCACCGGCAGCGGGTGGTAGTTGTGCGCCGTCCAGCGCTCGGCGTCCCGGACCGCGCCCGGCGTACGCAGCTTGTCATCCACGATCACTTGCTTGCCTTTCCCTGACGGAGTCGCAGCGTGCAGCACTTCGGTCCGCCGCCGGCCTTACGTAGCTCGGACAGGTCGACCCCGATGGTTTCGTAGCCCCGGTCGCGCAGCTTGGCGGCCAGGTCGGTGGCCTGCGCGGGCAGCACCACGTGCCGGCCGTCGCTCACCGCGTTCAGGCCCAGCACCTCGGCGTCGGCCATGGTGGCGTGCACCGCGTCGGGGAAGAGTCGGCGCAGCACGGCCTGGCTGCCGGGGGAGAAGGCTTCGGGCAGGTACGCCACGGTCCGTTCGTCGAGCACGGTCAGCGCGGTGTCCAGGTGGTAGAAGCGCGGGTCGACCAGCTGCATGGTGATCACCGGGTAGCCGAAGACCTCCTGCAACTGGGCGTGCGAGGCGTGCGCCGTGCGGAAGCCGGTGCCGGCCAGCAGGTGGTCACCGGCCAGCAGGACGTCGCCCTCGCCCTCGTTGACGTGCTTCGGGTCGTACATCTCGAAGCCAGCGTCCTCGAACCAGGCGCGGTACGCCGGTGCCTCGTCGGCCCGCTGCGGGTCGCGGAACTGCACGGCCATCGCCTTGCCGTCGATCACGGTGCCACCGTTGGCGGCGAAGACCATGTCGGGCAGGCCGGGTACCGGAGTGATCTCCTCGACGGTGTGGCCCAGGTCGCGGTACGTCTGGCGCAGCTGCTCCCACTGCCGGACGGCCAGCGCGGCGTCGACCGGCGCGGTCGGGTCCATCCAGGGGTTGATCGCGTAATCGACGGCGAAGTACGTCGGCCGGCACATCAACAGGCGCTGGCTGGTGGCGTCCATCGTCATTGTCCTGCTCCCAGGGGTCGGGCGCGCCCGGCCACCGTGGCCCACGGGCTGGCGCCGTTGCTCAACGGTATGCGGCGCCAGCGGCAGGATCCACCACTGAGAGTTGCGCGGACCGAACATTCGTTGCGTCTGAGCGACTGCCGGGAGCGATTCGTTGTGTCAGGCGTGCCCGACCCCGGAAACACTTCAGGGGCGGCGAACCGCCGCCCCTGAAAGGGTGTCGCCCGGCCGGTGAACCACCGGAGTGTTCGGGCTGCCGGCGAACCGCCGGCTTTTCGCCGGTGCATCACCGGCGAGCGGAACAGTGCCCGCTAGAAACGATCGACAAACTGTGAGTCAAGCCACTCACGGAAGCGCTGCACCCAGTCACCGTCGGTGGTCGGCCAGTCGAACTGCCCGGTCATCGCCAGCACCCCGACCACCACGGCGGCCAGTCCGATCAGCACGCCGAAGAGCGCGTCGGTCTTGCCGGCGACGTGCCGGCGGCGGGTGGCCATCAGGCCGAGCACCGAGAGCACCGCGCCGAACGCGCCGAGCCCGATGCCGTACCCGGCCAGGGTGCCGGTCAGCACGAACATCGCACCGGCCACGGCGACGATCAGGCCGAGGGTGGCGAGCAGGCTGGCCCGCGGCTTCGGGCCGCGCGTCACCGGCGGCTCGGGCGCGGTCGTGCCCGGGGTCGGGTCGACCGGGCGGTCGGTGGTGACCCGGTCCGTCGTGTCGGGTCGCCGGGTCGTGCCGTCGAGGTCGGCGTCCCGGTCGGCCGTGCGCCCCGTGGTCGGGTCGGTGCCGGGCCGGGGCTCGGTCACGACCGGGCTGGCGGCGCCGCTGCGCGGCTCCGTCTCCACCGGACTGGCGGTGGCAGCTGTGCTCTCCGCGGGTCGGGCGGTGGCGGCGCGGGCGACCGCGGCCCGCGCGGCGGCCCGCCGCTCGGCCTCGCCGGGCTGGTCGCCGGCCTGATCGCCGGGCTGGTCGTCGGTTGCGGCGGCGCTCCGGTACGTCGTCTGATCTGCGTCCCGATCGGTGACCACCGGGCGACTGCGCTCGCCGTCCCCGGGCTGGTCCACGTCGGTCTGGGTTGCGCTGTCCCGGCCGCTGGCGACCGGGGTGTCCCGGTCGTCGATGCGACCGTCGAGGTTCTCGTCCCGCGTCGGTGCCGGCTCGGACCGGCGGGACAGCGAAGGAATCCTGACCACTACACACCTCCTGATGAATGCGTGGTGGCCGACGAAACGGGTGGCACCCACGCGGTGTCGACCCTCGAATACCCACCTGGGCGTTTCCTGACACCAATCCTGGGTACGGGCTCGACGCTCGGCCTTGATCGACTGGGCACGGCGGCTGGCTATCCTTGGCACCCGTGCCAGAGGGACACACGATCCATCGCCTGGCGGCCCGGCACGCCGAGCTGTTCGCCGGGGACAAGCTGCACGCCGCGAGCCCGCAGGGCCGCTTCGCCGACGGCGCCGCCCGACTCACCGGGACGGTGCTGGAGAGCACCGAGGCGTACGGCAAGCACCTGCTGCACCACTACGCCGGTGAGCTGACCCTGCACGTACACCTCGGGCTGTACGGCAAGTTCACCGACGGCCCGGGGGAGCCGCCGGAGCCGGTCGGTCAGGTGCGGCTGCGACTCGCCAGCGATCGGCACTGGCTCGACCTGCGCGGACCCACCGCCTGCGAGCTGATCACCCCACCCGAGGTGGCCGCACTGCGGGACCGCCTCGGACCGGATCCGCTGCGCGCCGACGCCGACCCGGAGCGGGCGTACGCCCGGATCTCGCGCAGCCCCACGCCCCTCGCCGCGCTGCTGCTGGACCAGTCGGTGGTGGCCGGCACCGGGCTGATCTTCGTGACCGAGGCGTTGTTCAGGGCCGGCCTGCCGCCGACGATGCCCGGCCGAGGGCTCACGCGGGTCAACTGGGACGCGCTCTGGGCCGACCTGGTCGGGCTGATGCGACTCGCGGTCGAGCACGGCCGCATCGACACCGTGCGTGACGCGCACCTGCCGGAGGCGATGGGCCGGCCGGCGCGGGTGGACCGCCACGGTGGCGAGGTGTACGTCTACCGCCGCCCCGGCGCGCCCTGCCACGTCTGCGGCACCGAAGTCAGCCGGGGCGAGCTGGCCGGTCGCAACCTGTACTGGTGCCGGACCTGCCAGGCCGTCTGAGCCGCCCGCCCCGACGCATGCACCGCCCCGCCCTTCGGGCGACCCGCGGCGCTGCCGGACCTCAGCCGGCGTCGAGCAGCCAGCGGACCACCTCGACCTGGTGCGGAAAGACGACCGCACCGTCGATGCTCCAGGCCAGCGTGTGCCCGATCGTCCAACCCCGGGCCCGCTCGCGGTCCAGCCCCAGCTCGGCGGTGAGCCGGTCCAGCCGGTGCCGGACGGCCGTTGGCGAGTGACCCAACTCCCGACCGCGCACCATCGGCACGACCGAGAACTCCCGCTCGCCGGTCAGCGGCTTCGGGTCGATCGCCAGCCATGGTTCCCGGTCGGCGGCGAGCACGTTGCCGGCGTGCAGGTCCTGGTTGACCAGCACCTGCTCGCCCTGACTCGACGCCAGCCCGGCGAGCAGGTCGAGTGCCGTGTCCAGCAGCCGTCGCTCGTACGGCCGGCCGGCCCGTTCCCAGTTGTCAGGCAGCCGGTCGATCCAGCCGGCGGCCTCCTCGGCCAACGGGGTGAACGGGGCGCCGGCCGGTCGCCACAGCCGGGGCAGCAGGGCGGTCACCGCGTCCAGCGCGCGGTCCATCGGAAGCTCGTGCAGCGGAGTGCCGGGCTGGCAGCGTTCCACCAACAGGGCGCGTCGCTCCGGATCATGGGCGAGCAGCCGGATCGCCCCGTCGCCGTTCCACTGGGCCAGGGCGTCGGCCTCGTGCCGGCTGTCCTCGTCCGGGTACTGGAGCTTGAGCACCGCCGCCGTGCCGTCGGGCAGGTCCGCGGGCAGTGCCAGGGATGCGTAGGCGTACCGGAAGGGCGGGCCGAGTCGCAGCGACCACCGCTCGGTGCACTCCGCCAGCCACGTCGGGAGGGTGCCGAGCCAGGTCCGGCCCGCCGGTGTCGTACGGACCCAGTCGAGGCCCTCGGGGAGATCCATCCGACCATCCTGGGCCGTCCACCGTTGCGTTGGTGGCCTGTTCCCATGCCGGGTCCGCAGTGGCTAGCGTAAGGCAGTGCAGATCGGCGTGAACGTACCGAACTTCGCCCCGGGCACCGACCCCGACGTGCTGCGTCGGTGGGCGCAGACGGTCGAGGGCCTCGGCTTCGATCTGCTGATGGTCTCCGATCACATCGCGGTGACCCCGGACGTGGCCGAGCAGTACCCGGCGCCGTTCTACGAGCCGTTCACCACGCTGTCCTGGCTGGCCTCGACCCGTTCAACGGCGACCTGACCGAGATCCGCCAGCCCGAGCGTGCCTGGCAGACACTGGCGGCGGTGGCCGCACATCACAGATCCCAGGAGGGCCGATGACACCCGACGACGAGAAGTTTCTCCGCCGCGCCGTGGAACTCGCCAGTCAGGCGGGGGCTTCCGGCGAACGGCCGTTCGGCTCGTTGCTGGTCGATGCCGAGGGCGTCGTCCTGATCGAGGATCACAACACAGTGGTCTCCGAGGCGGACATCACCGCCCATCCGGAGTTGAAGCTGGCCCGCTGGGCGGCTCGGGAGCTTCCCGCCGAGAAGGCTGCCGGCACCACCATGTTCACCAGTTGCCAGCCCTGCCCGATGTGCGCGACCGCCATCGACCGCTCCGGCCTCGGACGCGTGGTGTACGCGCTGTCCAGCGAGCAGTTCGAGGAGGTCAAGCCCGCCACACCGCCGCTGCCTCCGGTTCGTTACGAGGGGCCGGCGCTCTTCGACGAGGCGCGCCAGCCGATCGACGACTATTACTGACCCGATCCGGCCCGGAGCGGTGTGACGCAACCGGAATTGACAGTCGACCGATCACCGGAGCAGGGTTGGTAAGTGACAACGATGTCAACGGGCAAAAGGGGGGAATCGTACGCATGATCACTCCCGATCGCACCCGCAGCTCGGGGCGTCCCGCTGGCGGTTTTCCGGCGCGGACCCGGTCCGTCCGCCGATCCTGGCCGTATGTCCCTTTCCTACCCGACGGTGACCAGCTGAGATGACCGACGTGCCCCGATCCGACGCCGCAAAGACGCCCGCTCCCGCCGGGTCACCCGACCTGCCCGACCTGGAGGAGTTCCTCGCCGATCAGGCCCGCACACTGCTCGACACGGCCCGCCGGTCGGTTCGGCCCGAGGGCGGCTTCTGGTGGCTCACCGATGACCGCACCCCGGACCGCGGCGAGCCGGTGTTCACCTGGATCACCTGCCGGATGACCCACGTGGCCGCCCTCGCCCACCTCCACGGCGACCCGGACGCCGCCGCTCTCGTCGACCACGGGATCGCGGCGCTCAGCACCCTGCTGCGCGACGACCGGTACGGCGGTTGGTTCAGCGCGGTGGACCAGCAGGGGGCACCCGTCGACGATCGGAAGGCCGGCTACGACCACGCGTTCGTGCTGCTCGCCGCGTCCAGCGCCGCGCGGGCCGGCCGGCCGGGCGCGGAGCGGTTGCTCGCCGACGTGCTGAGCGTGGTGCTGGGCCGGTTCTGGGACGACGACGCCGGCGCGGTCCGCGAATCGTGGAACCGGGACTGGACGGTCACCGAGGACTACCGCGGCGCCAACAGCAGCATGCACATGGTCGAGGCGTTCCTCGCCGCCACCGCCGCCACCGGCGACGCGAGCTGGGCCGACCGGGCCCTGCGGATCGCCTCCCACCTGGTGCACGGCGAGGCCGCCCGGCACGACTGGCGGCTGCCCGAGCACTTCACCGCCGACTGGACGCCGCTGCCGGACTACAACCGGGACCAGCCCGCCGACCCGTTCCGCCCGTACGGCTCCACCATCGGCCACTGGCTGGAATGGGCCCGGCTGCTGCTCGAACTGGAGGCTGTCCTTCCGCAGCCTCCACGATGGCTGCTCGCCGACGCCCGTGCCCTGTTCGCCGCCTCCGTTCGACGGGGCTGGGCGGTCGACGGCGCCGACGGCTTCGTCTACACGATCGACTGGGATGACCAACCGGTGGTCCGCTCCCGGATGCACTGGGTCCTCGCCGAGGCGGTCGGCGCGGCCATCACCCTGCACCGGCGCACCGGGGACGCGGTCTACGCCGACTGGTACC
Source organism: Micromonospora sp. MGP-C2 (assembly GCF_057766525.1). NCBI lineage: Bacteria > Bacillati > Actinomycetota > Actinomycetes > Micromonosporales > Micromonosporaceae > Micromonospora > Micromonospora sp. MGP-C2. The sequence continues at coordinate 3,148,272 of NZ_JBYMEN010000002.1, read as the reverse complement.
GGGTCTTCTGGGCGTACGCCCGGCGCACCCTGATCGACGGCACCGGGTGGCGGCACGAGCTGGATGCACAGAACCTGCCCTCCGACACGGTCTGGCACGGCCGGCCGGACGTCTACCACGCGTACCAGGCGGTGCTGCTGTCCCGCGCGCCCGACGGGCTCGGCGGCGCCGGCCCGCTCGCACCGGGCGAGGTGCCCGAGTGATCGTGGTCGCGGGTGAGGCACTGATCGACCTGGTGGTCACCGCCGACGGCCAGCGGGCCGTGCCGGGGGGCTCCCCGGCGAACGTGGCGGTCACTCTGGCGCGGCTCGACCAGCCGGTACGACTGCTGGCCCGGCTCGGCACCGACGAGTACGGCCGGCAGGTCGCCGAGCACCTGCGGGCCAACCGGGTGGACCTGGGGTGGGCGGTCCGCGCCGAGGAGCCCACGTCGGTGGCGGTGGCCACGTTGGACGCCAGCGGGCAGGCCAGTTACGAGTTCCGGCTGGCCGGCGCGGCGGACTGGCAGTGGACGCCGCAGGAGCTGCCCGAGCTGGCCGGTTCCCCGGCGACCGCCCTGCACACCGGGTCGCTCGCGCTCGCGCTGGCCCCCGGGGCGCAGGTGCTGGAGGACCTGCTCGCCTCCGAACGTCACCGGGACGCGCTCACCCTCTCGATCGACCTCAACCTGCGTCCGAGCATCGTCACGGACCGGGCCGCTGAGCAGGAGCGGGTACGCCGGCAGGTGCCCCTCGCGCACCTGGTCAAGGCCAGCGACGAGGACCTGGCCTGGCTCTACCCGGACCGGTCGGTGGCCGACGTGATGGCGGAGTGGCATGCGGCCGAGGTGTGCTGTGCGGTCGTGACCCGGGGCGGTGAGGGCGCCTGGCTGCTCGCCCCGGACGGCACGCTGCACGAACAACCGGCGGTACGCACCACGGTGGTCGACACGGTAGGCGCCGGCGACTCGTTCACCGGCGGTCTGCTCGCCGCGCTGGCCGACCTCGACGCACTCGGCGACCGGCCGGCCGACCGGCTCACCGCGGTGACCGCGCCGCAGTGGGCTGCGGTGCTCCGGCAGGCCGCCACGGTCGCCGCGCTGACCTGCGGACGCCGAGGCGCGGACCCGCCCAGTCGCACCGAGGTCGAAACCCTGCTAGCCGCCGCGAGCTAGGGAGGAGGGGTCAGGGGCGGGTCAGGCCGCGGGGTAGGAGCCTCGTGGGGAGCACTGTGGTCGTCGGTGCGGAATCGTCGCCGGCTATGCGCTGGAACAGTCGCTCGGTGGCTACCCTCGCCAGCTCCCGGGTGTCGTACCCGACGACGGTCAGCGGCCGGGGCATCAGGTGCGCCAGTTCGAAGTCGTCGAAACCGACCAGCGCGGCGTCACTGCCCCGCCGGTGCAGCTCCTGGAGCGCGCCGACGGTGAGCCGGTTGTTGGCGCAGAAGAACGCGGTGGGCGGGTCCGCCAGGTCGAGCAGCGCGGCGACCGCCCGACCGGCCTCCTCGGGAGCGATGAGCCTCTCGCGGACCAGCGACTCGTCCGGCTCGACCCCGGCCGCCTCCAGCGCCGCGCGCGCCCCGACCAGCCGCTCGCGCATCGTCGGCACGCTCGGCGCGCCCAGCAGGAGGCCCACCCGGCGATGCCCCGCGTCGAGCAGCGCGCCCACCCCGGCATGGCTGCCGCCCCGGTTGTCCAACAGCACGGCGTCGGCGTGCAGCCCCTGCGGCGGCCGGTCCAGGAACACCACCGGCATCCCCAGCTCGACCTCACGACGCAGGAACGAGTGGTCGAGGCCCGCCGGCACCACCAGCAGCCCGTCGACCCGGCGCTGGGTGAAGTCCTGGAGCAGGGCGCGTTCCCGCTCCGGGTCCTCCTCTGACGAGGCGGTGATGAGCATGGTGCCGTGAGCGGCGGCGATCTCGGCGGCGACGCTGGCGATGGTCGCGTAGAACGGGTTGGCGATCTCCTCGATGAGCAACCCGACGGTGGCGTTGAGCTGCCGGGAGCGCAGGTTGCGGGCGATGTCGTTGCGCCGGAAGCCCAGCTCGGCGATGGCGGCCAGCACCCGGTTGACCAGTTCCTGCCCCACCGGCTCGTCGTTGACCACCCGGGAGACCGTCTTCAGGCTGACGTCGGCGCGCCGGGCCACGTCGACCATCGTCGGGCGTCGACGCGCTGTCGGCCGGGTCGGGGTCTGGGTCACGGGGTGGTCCTCCACGGCGGACGCGGGTCAGCGGGCGAGCGCGGCGAGCGCATCGACCGCTTTTCGGGCGGCGATGAGCACCGGGTCCCACACCGGCGCGTACGGCGGAGCGTAGCCCAGGTCCAGTGACGTCATATCGTCCACCGTCATGCCGTTCCAGAGTGCCACGGCCAGCGTGTCGATCCGTTTGGCCGCCTCGGACCAGCCGACGATCTGCGCGCCGAGCAACCGGCCGCTGGGACGCTCGGCGAGCAGCTTCACCGTCATCGGCCGGGAACCGGGGTAGTAGCCGGCCCGGTTGGTCGACTCGGCGATCACCGAGACGAAGTCGAAGCCGGCCGTCCTGGCCTCGCCCTCGCGCAGGCCCGTCCGACCCACCTCCAGGTCACAGACCTTGGTCACCGCCGTGCCGATCACGCCGGCGAACGTGGCGTACCCGCCACCGATGTTGATCCCCGCAACCCGGCCCTGCTTGTTGGCGTGCGTGCCCAGCGGCACGTGCACCGGCATTCCGCTGACCCGGTGCAGGGTCTCCACGCAGTCACCGGCAGCCCAGATCCCAGGCAGCCCCGGCACGCGCATCCGGCGGTCCACCCGGACCCCACCGGTCGGCCCGATCGGCAGCCCGGCAGCCTCGGCGAGCGCGGCGTTGGGGCGTACGCCGAGGCCCAGGACCACGACGTCGGTCGGCATCGGCCCCTCGGCCGTGACCACCGCGGACACCCGGCCGTCCCGTTGCTCCAGGCCGGTCACCGGCAGGCCGGTCCGGATCGTGATGCCGAGGCCGCGCATGGCCTCGGCCACCAGCTCGCCCATGTCGGCGTCCACCGTCGCCATCGGCTGGTCGCCCGCCTCGACAAGGGTCACCGAGAGGCCGCGCTGGATCAGCGCCTCGGCGATCTCGACGCCGATGTAGCCGCCGCCGACCACCACGGCCCGGCGCGGCTTCGGCTCGGCGTCCAACCACTCGCGCAGTGCCGCCCCGTCGTCGAGGGTCTGCATGCCGAACACGCCACCGGCGTCGGTGGCCGCCCACGGCGGTTTGACCGGCATCGCGCCGGTGGCGTACATCAGGTCGTCGAAGCGCTCGCGGACCTCTCCGCCGCCCTCCAGATCCCGGGCCACCACCTCGCGGCGTTCCAGGTCGATGCTCGTGACCTCGTGGCGCATCCGGACGTCCATCGCGTACTCGGTGCGGAACGTCTGCGGATCCCTGGCGATCAACGCGTCCGGGCCCGGCACCAGGCCACTGATCCAGTACGGGATGCCGCACGCCGAGTAGGAGGTGAAGTGGCCCCGCTCGAAGACCACGATCTCCAGGTCGTCGCGGTCGCGGCGGCGTCGGGCCTGGGACGCCGCCGACATTCCGGCGGCGTCCCCGCCGATGACGATCAGGCGTTGCGCCACAGGCTCATCCTGTCACGACGGTGTTCAGCCACGGGTCTGCCGTGCGACGTCCTGCACCACGTCGATGAGTCGTCCGGTGCGCTCGTACACCGCGCGTTGCCGTGCGGCACCGGTGCCGTGCCGGCGCAGCCCACCCAGCAGATCGGTCACCTCGGCCCAGTCGCCATGCTGCTCCAGCGCCGGTCGCATCCGCTCGACGAACCGGTCCAACAGCTCCCAGGCCGGGCGCAGCTCACCGGTGGTGACGTCGACGGCCTCGCCTTCCAGGCCGTCGTGGGCGGCCCGCCAGTGCGCGCCGACCAGCAGGTGGTGGTCGGTCTGCAACGCCGGGCGCCCGGCCTCGACATCCGCCATGGCGGTGGCCACCAGGGCCCGGACCAGTGCGGCGACCAGCACCGCGTCGTCCACCGACGGGCAGACGTCGCCGATCCGCAGCTCCACCGTCGGATACTTGGCCGACAGCCGGGCGTACCAGTAGAGCATCCCCTCGTCGAGCATCACCCCACTGGAGATCAACTGGCGGATCAGCCGCTGATAGTGCTCGTGCGACTCCAGAAACGGCGTCGGCGCGACCGACGGCCAGCGCTCCCACTCCACCGATCGCCAGCTGGCGTAGCCGGTGTCCTCGCCGCGGGCGAACGGGGAGTTGGTGGTGATCGCGTGCAGCATCGGCAGCCACGGCCGTACGTGGTTGAGCACCTGCACGCCGGTGTCCGGGTCGGGCACGCCCACGTGCACGTGCATGCCGTTGTTGCCGGGGCCGGGGACGAGCAGTCGGAACCGCTCGATCATCCGGTCGAAGCGGGGCTTGTCCACCACCGGCGGCACCGGGCCGTCCACCGGGCCGGTGCCGATGGCGAGCAGTGTCACGCCGGCCCGCTCGGCGGCTTCGCCGAGCGCCCGACGCAACACGCCGAGGGAGTGCCGGATCGACGAGAGCTCAAGGCCGGGCGGGCTGCCGATCTCGATCTGACTGGTCTGAAACTCCCGTTCCACCTGCCCTCGCAGCTCAGCCGGCACCTGTTCCATGACCAGATCGACGGCCGGGACCGCGGCTCCGGTGTGCGGGTCGACGAGCAGGAACTCCTCCTCGACACCCACGGTGAGCAATCCGGTCGCCGCAGCCTCTTCGCTGAGCGCCTCCGCCACCTGACCGGTCATCGACACCACCGCCCGTTTCTGCCGAATCGCGGCCCATCCGCGTCGGTCCGTCGTCTGGTTACCCAACGTGGTGATGCCGGGAAACGTGGCGGTGGCGCGTCGTCCTCGGCGTGCCGGCGGCCGGGGGTCGCGATTCGCCCGGACGGCGTGACACCGGGTCCTATGCTGAGCCCGTGCCGGTGCCGCTGGGATTCGTCGGGTTCGCGTGGCTGTACGCGTTCGCCCAGCTCACCCTGCTCGCGGGCCGGCCGGCCGACCTGCTCGCGGGCGCCGCGATGACCGCCCTGGTGCTGCTCGCCGTGGTGCTGGCGGCTCGGGTGCACGACCGCGCGGGTACGCCTGGCGCCGGCCCCCGGTGGGCCGGGTTGCGGGCCCGTTCCCGTGGTCGACGGGTGCCCCGGCAGATCGACCCGGACGCCGCCGGCCGACCTCGTCCCCGCGCTCCCGGACACCCCTCGGCCGCGTAGCGCCACGCCGCCGCGCGGCCGATCCCGCCGTCACCGGTCCCCCCTGTCGAGCGGACACCGCCCGGGGGAGGACCCCACCGGAATCGGACCGAGGGGTTTTCCATGCTTGCCTTCGCACCACTGCACGACGTCGTCGGCGCCGCCGGCACGGCACTGTCCTGGCTCACCGACCTGCTCGAACCACTGGCCGGCGGGATGGCGACCGCCGCCGCCATCGTGCTCTTCACCGTCGCCGTCCGACTGCTGATCTCGCCGCTCACCGTCGCGCAGGTCCGCGGCGAGCGGCGCCGCGCGGCGCTCGCTCCACAGGTGCGTGATCTACAGCAGCGGTACGCGGACGACCCGGCGGCGCTTCAGCGCGAGGTGTTCGCGTTGTACTCCAAGGCCGGGGCGAACCCGATCGCAGGCTGCCTGCCGTTGCTGCTCCAGGCTCCCTTCCTGCTGGTCCTGTACCGGCTGTTCACCACGAGCGAGGGTGGCACCGGGCTGCTCGACGAGCGGCTCGCCGGGGTGCCGCTGGGTCACCATCTCAGCGACGGGGTGGGCGGGGCGGCCGGCCCGCTCTTCGCCGTCCTGCTGGCGGTGCTGCTGGCGGTCGCGTGGTGGTCGTCGCGGCGGGCCCGTCGGGCGTCGGCAGCGGTCGGAACGGTGGCCGGCACGCCCACCGAGGGGCCGGGGGCGGCCGTGCTCGGGCGGCTGCTGCCCCTGCTGCCGTTCACGACGGTGCTGGTGGCGCTGGTGCTGCCGCTCGCCGCGGTGATCTACCTGGTCACCACGAGTGTGTGGTCGGCGGCCGAGCAGGCGGTGCTGCGCCGACCCCAGGCACCTCCGGTATCCGCCGAGACAGATCGACGTTGACAACTGTGTGGATGGGACGTACAACTCTGAGAGAGCGCTCTCTCGATCCGTCCCCGCAGAGAGGCATGTCCATGCCACCTCCCCTGGCGGCCACCGCCGCCCCACCCGTCCGACGCCGCCTGCTGGCGTCCGTCCTGCTCGTCGCAACCACCACCGCACTGGCCGGTGTCACCATGACCGCGCAGGCCGCCGTGCCATCGCCACCCGCCGGTTGGAGCACGGTCTGGAGCGACGACTTCACCGGCGCGGCCGGCACCCTGCCCTCGGCCGCCAACTGGATCATCGACACGGGGCACAACTATCCGGGCGGCCCGGCCAACTGGGGCACCGGCGAGATCCAGAACTACACCGCCAGCACCGCCAACGTCAGCCATGACGGCGGCGGCAACCTGCGGATCACACCGCTGCGCGACGGTGGGGGAGGCTGGACCTCCGCCCGGATCGAGACCGTGCGCAGCGACTTCAAGGCCCCGGCCGGCGGCGTGCTGGCGATCGAGGGTCGGATCCAGATGCCGAATGTCACCGGCGCGGCGGCGGCCGGCTACTGGCCGGCGTTCTGGGCGCTGGGCGCGCCCTACCGGGGCAACTACCAGAACTGGCCGGGCATCGGCGAGTTCGACGTGATGGAGAACGTCAACGGCATCAACTCCGTCTGGGGCGTGCTGCACTGCGGCGTCGCGCCGGGCGGGCCGTGCAACGAGTCGAACGGCCTCGGCGCGTCCCGGGCCTGCCCGGGCGCCAGCTGCCAGTCGGCGTTCCACACGTACCGGTTCGAGTGGGACGCCTCGAGCAGCCCTCAACAACTGCGCTGGTACGTCGACGGGCAGCTCTACCACACTGTCACGGAGAGTCAGGTCGGTGCGTCCGCCTGGTCGCAGATGACCTCGCACGCCGGCTACTTCCTGCTGCTCAACGTGGCGATGGGTGGCGCCTTCCCGAACGGGGTGGCCGGCAGCGGCACACCGACCGCGGCAACCGTCCCGGGTCGTCCGATGCTGGTCGACTACGTGGCCGTCTACCGCCGGGGTGGCGGGACCACCCCGCCGCCGACCACCCCGCCGCCGAGCGGGACGAGGGACGCGTACGGGCAGCTCCAGGCCGAGTCGTTCAACGCCCAGAACGGGGTGGCCGTCGAGGCGTGCGCCGAGGGCGGACAGAACATCGCGGCGCTGCGTAACGGGGACTGGGCGCGCTACGACGGCGTCGAGTTCGGCTCCAGCGCGCCTCGCGACTTCGTGGCCCGGGTCGCGTCCGGCGCGGCGGGCGGGGTGAGCGGTCTGGTGGAGGTGCGGCTGGGCAGTCCAACCGCGACTCCCATCGGCAGCTTCGCGGTCGGCAACACCGGCGGCTGGCAGAGCTGGCGCTCGGTGCCCGGCAACGTCGGCGGCGGGGTGACGGGCCGGCACACCGTCTATCTCACCTTCACCAGCGGCCAGCCGAACGACTTCGTCAACGTCAACTGGTTCACCTTCCGCCGCTGAGGCGGACGCTCTGCGGCCTCCCGTCGCGCCGCCCCGCGCGACGGGAGGCCGCTCATCCGGGCCACCCCTGGACAGAAACAGTTAACTGTCTTAATAATTACCAGCGACGTTGACGTCCATGGATGCCCGTTCTCCCGGGCGCGGAGGGTCGCATGAAGCCTGCCAGATCCCTAGTCCTGTCCCTGGTCACCGCGCTCGCCGCGACGCTCGGTGCGGCCGGGGTGGCGCTGCCGGCGTTCGCCGCCGGACCGACCGCCAGCTTCGTCAAGACCGCAGACTGGGGCTCCGGCTGGGAGGGGAAGTACACCATCACCAACGGCGGCAGCTCGACGATCAACGGCTGGAGCCTCGCCTTCGACCTGCCGTCCGGCACCACCCTCGGCAGCTACTGGGACGCGTTGCTCACCTCCGCCGGCCAGCGGCACACCTTCACCAACCGGTCCTGGAACGGCACCATCGCCCCGGGCGCCTCGGTCTCCTTCGGCTTCCTGGCCAGCGGTTCCGGCTCGCCGAGCGGCTGTCAGCTCAACGGCGCGGCCTGCGGTGGCGGCACCCCGCCCACCACGCCGCCGCCCACCACCCCACCGCCCACCACGCCGCCCCCGACGACCCCGCCGCCGACCGACCCGCCCACCGGTGACCTGCCGAAGCACCTGCTCACCGGTTACTGGCACAACTTCGACAACCCCGCCGTCGAGCTGCGGCTGCGCGACGTCCCCAACGAGTACGACCTGGTCGCGGTCGCCTTCGCCGAGGCAACCGCGACGCCCGGCGCGCTCACCTTCGGCATCGACCCCGGCCTGGCCGCCGCGCTCGGCGGCTACACCGAAGCGGACTTCACCGCCGACGTGCGCACCCTGCACAGCCGGGGCAAGCGGGTGATCCTCTCGGTCGGCGGCGAGACCGGCCGGGTCACCGTCAACAACGCGGCCTCGGCCACCGCGTTCGCCGACACCGCCGCCGCGCTGATCGCCCGCCACGGCTTCGACGGGATCGACATCGACCTGGAGAACGGGCTCAACCCGACGTACATGGCGCAGGCGCTGCGCGCGCTGCGGGCCAAGGTCGGGTCGAGCCTGATCATCGCGATGGCACCGCAGACCATCGACATGCAGAACCCGGCCGGCGGCTACTTCAAGCTGGCGCTCGACATCAAGGACATCCTCACCGTCGTCAACACCCAGTTCTACAACTCGGGGGCGATGCTCGGCTGCGACCAGAACGCGGCCTACGGGCAGGGCACCGTGAACTTCATCGTCGCGCTGGCCTGCATCCAGTTGGAGGCGGGGCTGCGCCCCGACCAGGTCGGTCTCGGTCTGCCGGCGGGGCCGGGGGCGGCCGGCGGCGGCATCGTCGCGCCCAGCGTGGTCAACGCCGCCCTGGACTGCCTGGCCCGGGGCACCAACTGCGGCAGCTTCCGGCCGCCGCGCACCTACCCCGGCATCCGGGGCGCGATGACCTGGTCGGTGAACTGGGACGTCAGCAACGGCAACGGCTTCGCCAACGCGGTGGGGCCGCACCTGGACACCCTGCCCTGACCATGCTCGCCGGCGTCCGGCCAGGACGCCCCGTGAGCGGTAAACGCGGATCAGCGACCGGCGGTCACCGACCGCCGGTCGTCGCGCTCGCGGCGGCGGCGGACCTTACGGATCACCCACATGACCACCATGACGACGAAGACCGCGACGATCGCGTAGTTGAACCAGTCGCTGTAGCGCTCGACGTTCTGCCAACGGCTCCCCAGCGCGTAGCCGGCCCCGACGATGAGACCGTTCCACACCCCGCTGCCGATGGTGGTGAGCAGGATGAACTCGCCCAGCGGCATCCGGTTGGCCCCGGCCGGCACGGAGACCAGGCTGCGGACCACCGGCACCACCCGGCCGATCAGCACCGCCCACCGGCCGTGCCGCTCGAACCAGCGGTCGGCCTTCTCCAGGTCGTCGCGGTCCACCAACGGGATGCGGTCCAGCCAACGCTTCAGCCGTTCCTCGCCGAGCGCCGCGCCGAGCCAGTAGAGCACCAACGCGCCGACCAGGGAGCCGACCGTCGCGGCCAGCACCACGAGGAAGACGTTGAACTGGCCCTCGTGGGCCAGGAAGCCGGCAAGCGCCAACACGATCTCGCTGGGAATCGGCGGGACGATGCTCTCCAACGCCACCAGCAGCGCCACGCCCACCGGGCCCATCGCCTCGATCACCGAGGCCACCCAACCGGTCAGCCCGGTGAACTCGGACGGGTCGCCACTCTGGGCGTACGCCATGGTCGTCCTTCCGGTCGGCTTCGGGGGATCGGAGGGTCATACCCAGCAGGACCCGCGCTACACCTGCGCTCAGTGCTCCGGGTGCAGCGCGGTGTCCGCCGGCCCCTGCCGCCACCCGGTGAACACCACGGTCAGGCCGGCGCGGGACGGTGCGCAGCAGAACGGTCCGGCGAGCGCCTCGGCCGCCGGGTCCAGCGGGGTGAGCCGGACCAGTCGCCACGGCTCCTCATCGACCCGGGCGCGGACGGTCAGCGCGTCGCCGGCCCGACTGGCCCGCACTGTCACCTCCCGGCCCGCCCACTGCGGCACCGGCGCCACCGACCAGTCGGAGAACTCCCGGGTCACCACCGCGCCGAGCTGCGACTCGCCGTCACTCATCTCGACACCGGCCTTGGTCCACGTCCGTTCGTCGACGCGGACGAGCACACCGGCCTGGTCGAACTGTGCCGAGAAGTCGAGCCGGAAGCTCACCTCCATGGCCGCGCCGACGGGCAGCGGTGCCAGCAGGGCCGGGCCGTCGTCGTGGACGAAGCCGTAGCTGGTCCGCCGCCAGAAGTCGCTCTCCGCGGCCGGTTCGACGACCAGCTCACCGGCCGGGCCCTCCTCGACGCGTACCGGCGGGTGCAGCCAGCTGCCCCGGGACCAGTCCATCGGTTCGCTCGGCGGTACGAGGTCGATCTCCATGACCGGCACGGTAGCCCACCACGAGGTGCGGCCCGCCGGGCTGGTTTGCCGCGGTGATCGAACGGAGATGTTCCTCCGGCATGGGTGACCGTTGGTATTCCGAAGCCGTCGTCTACTGCCTCGACATCGACACGTACGCCGACTCCGACGGCGACGGCGTCGGTGACATTCGTGGGCTGATCGGGAGGCTGGACTACCTGGCCCGTCTCGGGGTGACCTGCCTGTGGCTGCACCCGATCCACCCGTCGCCCAACCGTGACGACGGTTACGACGTCACCGACTTCTACAACGTCGACCCGCGCTTCGGCACGCTGGGCGACTTCGCCGAGCTGCTGCACCAGGCACAGAACCGCGGCATCCGCGTGATCATCGACCTGGTGGTCAACCACACCTCCGACGAGCACCCGTGGTTCCAGTCCGCCCGCTCCTCGCCGGACTCGCCGTACCGGGACTGGTTCGTCTGGTCCGACACCGAGCCGGACGACCGGCACCAGGGCATGGTCTTCCCCGGCGAGCAGAAGGAGACCTGGAGCTACGACCGCACCGCCAAGGCCTGGTTCTACCACCGGTTCTACAAGTTCCAGCCGGATCTCAACTTCGCCAACCCGGAAGTCCGGGCCGAGGTCAAGAAGATCATGTCGTTCTGGCTCCAGCTCGGCGTCTCCGGCTTCCGGATGGACGCGGTGCCGTTCATCATCGAGCTGACCGAGCCGGGCAACCCGAACTCGCCGAAGGACTTCGAGTTCCTCACCGAGATGCGCCAGCACGTGCAGTGGCGCCGCGGCGACGCCGTCCTGCTGGCCGAGGCGAACGTCGAGCCCGACGAGCTGCCGACGTTCTTCGGCGACGGCAGCGGCTCCGGCAACCGGATCCACATGCTCTTCGACTTCATGCTCAACGGTCGTCTCATGCTCGCCCTGGCCCGGCAGGACCCGGAGCCGCTGATCGACGCGTTGCACGACACCCCGAAGCTGCCGGTCGGCGGGCAGTGGGCCACCTTCCTGCGCAACCACGACGAGATCGACCTGTCCCGGCTGACCACCGAACAACGCAACCAGGTGTACGAGCAGTTCGGCCCGGACGAGAACATGCGCATCTACGACCGGGGCATCCGTCGCCGGCTCGCCCCGATGCTCGGCAACGACCGGCGTCGCCTCGAACTGGCGTACGCCCTCCAGTTCTCCATGCGCGGCACGCCGGTGCTGCGCTACGGCGAGGAGATCGGGATGGGCGAGGACCTGTCGCTGCCCGGCCGGGAGGCGATCCGTACCCCGATGCAGTGGTCGTTCCAGCCGAACGCCGGCTTCTCCACGGCGGACCCGGAGAAGCTGGTCCGCCCGGTGATCGACAAGGGTGAGTTCGGCTACCAGAACGTCAACGTCACCGCCCAGCGGAGCGACGCCAAGTCACTGCTCGCCTGGTTCGAGCGCATGATCCGTACGCTGCGGGAGGCTCCGGAGATCGGCTCCGGCTCGACGACCCACATCGACGTGGCGATGCCGGCCGGAGTGCTCGCGCACCGCGCGGACGGGCCGACCGGGACCATGGTCTTCGTGCACAACCTCGGCACCGACGACGTCGAGGTGGACCTGAGCAGCCTGGAGCCGGAGGCCGACCTCCCGATCGACGTGCTCACCGACCGGGGTTACGGCGAGCTGGGCAAGCTCGGCGCGGTGAAGGTCTCCGGGTACGGATACCGGTGGATTCGCCTATGCCGAGGGTCGGCCTGTTGACGTTAAGCTCCTCCGATCGACCGCACGTTACTGGGAGGTAATCATGTCGGAGGAGCCCCGCGTCGCCATCGTCACCGGAGCCGCACGCGGTATCGGTGCGGCCACCGCCCGGCGGCTGGCCGCCGACGGGATGGCCGTCGCCGTGGTCGACATCGAGGAGTCGGCCACGAAGGAGACGGTGGACGCCATCGCCGCCGACGGTGGCCGGGCGCTCGGTGTGGGCGCCGACGTCTCCGACCGCGATCAGGTCGAGGCGGCGGTGGCCCGTGTCGCCGCCGAGCTGGGCGCGCCCACCGTCCTGGTCAACAACGCCGGCGTGCTGCGCGACAACCTGCTGTTCAAGATGACCAACGCCGACTGGGACACGGTGATGGGCGTGCACCTGCGCGGTGCGTTCCTGTTCAGCCAGGCCGCGCAGAAGCACATGGTGGACCGCAAGTGGGGGCGGATCGTCAACCTCTCCAGCACCTCCGCGCTGGGCAACCGGGGCCAGGCGAACTACGCCGCCGCCAAGGCCGGCCTCCAGGGCTTCACCAAGACGCTCGCCATCGAGCTGGGGCCGTTCGGGGTGACCGTCAACGCGGTCGCACCCGGCTTCATCGTCACCGACATGACCGCTGCCACCGCCGCCCGCATGAAGGTCGACTTCGAGGACTTCCAGAAGCACGCCGCGGCCGAGATCCCGGTCCGTCGACCGGGGCGGCCGGAGGACGTCGCGCACACCATCTCGTTCCTGGCGAGCGAGGGTGCCGGTTTCGTCTCCGGCCAGGTCATCTACGTCGCCGGCGGCCCACGGGACTGACAGGTTGTCCCGACGAGGGCGTTCCTTCGCGCAGGGGACGCCCTCGTCGCCGGGTCAGGCGGGGTCGCGGCGGGTGCGCCAGAGCCAGATCAGGCCGAGCACCGGCAGCACCAGCGGGATGTAGCCGTACCCGCTGCCGAACTGCGACCAGACCGTCTCGTCCGGGAAGAGATCCTTGTCGACCAGGCTGAGGACGCCGACCGCGACGACCCCGACGAGCTCCACGGAGCAGCACGCCAGCGCGACCCGTCGCCCGGTGTGCCCGGCACGGGCGAGCCCCACCGCGGCCACGATGTAGATGAGCGCGGCCAGCGCGGACAGTAGGTACGCCACCGGCGCCTCGTCGAACTTGGTGGCGATCTGGAGGCCGGCCCGACTGGTCGCCGCGATGGCGAAGAGCAGGTAGACCGCGATCAGCAGCCGACCAGGCCCGGTGTTCGTGCGACGCCGGACCGGTTGTGTCTCAACCACCGAGCACCTCCCAGGTCTGCTGCAACCGGACCACCACCACCGGGGTCACCAGGCAGACTGCGCACACGATCGCCGAACCCCATCGGGTCGGCTCCATCCGGGCCAGCACCCACGCCAGCGGCGGCAGGCAGACCAGCGTGACCAGGTAACCGAAGAAGGCGCCGGGCTCGCCGGGCCGATCCCCGCCGCCGACCGCGACGAGCGCCAGCACACCCAAGACGAGCAACGCCACTTCGAGTACGGCCAGACCGACGAACTGCGCCCGGTCCGGCGGCCGTTGGCGAACCGCCCCCACCAGCGCCCGCGCCGCGACGAGCAGCGACAGCACGATCGACACGGTCGCGACGATCCCGTCCACCGGTGAGTCGGCGCTCACGCTGGTCACCGGACCCGCCCGGTCGTTGCCTCGGTCACCGGCACAGCCTACTAACCGTCGTAGTAACGGGATGACCCTGCCTCGCCCTCGCCCTCGCCCTCGCCGCCGCCGACCTCGGGCGGACGGCAGGGTGTCCGCCGCTCGCTGTAGAGCTGCCCCGTGAGTGGGGCGCGGCGGGTCGGCTGTCGTGGTCGAGGGTCACCCCCGCGTGGGGCGCGGCGAGAGGCTCCATGATCGACTCGGCTTTCTGTAAAGCGGGGTGTCGCGAGCCTCCGGATGCCCCGGAATCAAGGAATGCGAGTCGATCACGCGTCCGGCGGCCCGTCCCGACCTCCCGCCCGGGCTCAAGCCCAGACCCAGACCCAGACCCAGACCCAGACCCAGACCCAGGCCCAGGCCCAGACCCAGACCCAGGCCCAAGCCCAAGCCCAAGCTCCGCCCCACGAGTGGGGCAGCTCGACAGGCGCCGACCGGATCCCGGCCACGCCCGGTGGCACAGGATGTGAGCTGCTCCGGTTGGTCGACCCGCCGCCGATGCCCCTGGTGGGGCGACTAGCGTGGATCGCGTCCGTGGCGTTGCCGCGGGGTGGGGAAACAGCGGAGGTACACGTGCTGCGGTTCGGTTTGTTCGGCACCGGTCACTGGGCGATCGAGACGCACGGGAAGGCGTTGCACGCACACCCGGACGCGGAGTTGGTCGGAGTGTGGGGGCGTAACCCGGAGCGGGCCTCCGCGCTGGCCGAGCGGTACGGGGTGCCGGCCTACGCCGACGTCGATGCCCTGATCGAGCAGTGCGAGGCGGTCGCCGTCGCGCTGCCGCCGGACGTCCAGGCCGATATCGCGGTCCGGGCCGCCTCCGCCGGACGGCACCTGCTGCTGGACAAGCCGCTGGCGCTCAGCGTGGCCGACGCCGACCGGGTGGTCGCCGCCGCCGAGGAGTCCGGGGTCGCCTCGGTCGTCTTCTTCACCCAGCGGTTCCAGCCGAACGTGACGGCGTTCCTCGCCGCCACCGCTGCCGCAGGGGGGTGGCAGCACGGCCGGACCACCGCCTTCGCCTCGATCTTCCAGGACGGCAGCCCGTACGGCGGCTCGTTGTGGCGCCGGGAGCACGGCGCGCTCTGGGACATCGCCCCGCACGCGCTCTCCATCCTCCTGCCCGTGCTGGGTCGGGTGACCCAGGTGGCGGCGATGGACGGGCCGAGCGGCATGGTGCACCTGCTGCTCACCCACGAGGGCGGTGCCACCAGCAGCGCCTCGCTCTCCCTGGATGCCCCGACCGAGTCGATGGCCCGGGAGTTCGTGTTCTACGGCGAGAACGGCATCGAGAACGTCCCGTTCGGCGAAAACGACGCCGCCACCGCGTTCGGAGTCGCGATCGACCAACTGGTCGAGCAGGTGCGGGCCGGCACCCGTGACCACCGCTGCGACGTCCGCTTCGGCCGTGAGGTCGTCGGCATCCTCGCCGCCGCCGAAACCGCCCGCGCCGAATCCCGCACCGTCGCCCTCGCGTAACCCGAGGGTCGCGGCGCTGGAGGACAGCTCAGGAGAGGGTGGTCAGCGCGGCGCTCAGCTCGTCCGGTGAGTCGAACTGATCCGCCGGCAACGCCTGCAACATCTGCAACATCGCCGTGCTGGCCCCGTTCTCCTGGCCCCAGCGGACCAGATCCTCCCGGGAGACCGGGTAGTCGAGCCCGGCCAGGTACTCCTGCAACTGAACGCCGGTGACGGTCATGTCGGCCGGCTACCCGATCGCGGTGGCCGTACACCGGCTTGGTCGGCACCCCGGCGGCCCGGCGGCCGGCGTGTCGGGCCGCGGCGCGCCCACGGTTTGCCGCAGCGGCGGCCGGGTAGCCGCTGGCATGCTGGTTCAGCGGCTCGGCGCGCCGAGCGACTTCGACCCGTTGCTGGAGCGCGTTCGCGACGCCCGGGTGGTGATGATCGGAGAGTCCACCCACGGCAGTTACGACTACTACCGGTTGCGTGAGCAGCTCACCCGCCGGTTGATCGCGGAGTGCGGGTTCTCCTTCGTGGCCGTGGAGGGTGACTGGCCGGACTGTGACCGGGTGCACCGCTCGGTGACGGCCGCGCCGGGTGGCGCACTCGAACCGCAGTTCGCCCTGGAGCAGTTCGAGCGGTGGCCGACCTGGATGTGGGCCAACGCCGAGGTGGCCCGGTTCGCCAGTTGGCTGCGGGCCTGGAACGTGGAGCGGCCGGAGGATCAACGGGCCGGGTTCCACGGGCTCGACGTGTACAGCCTCTGGGAGTCGATGCAGGCGATCTTCGACTACCTGGGGGAGGAGGATCCGACGTCGCTGGAGGCGGCGCAGGACGCCTACCGCTGCTTCGAGCCGTACGGCAAGAGGGTCGAGGAGTACGGCGCGGCCAGCAGGTTCGTCTCCGCCCGTTGCGAGGAGGAGGTGGTCCGGCTGCTCGCCCGCACCCGCGAACACGCCCTCTCCGACGGTCCGGATCGCTTCTCGGCCTGGCAGAACGCGGAGGTGGTGGCCGGCGCGGAGCGGTACTACCGCGCGATGGTGGCCGGCGGGCCGGACTCGTGGAACATCCGCGACACCCACATGCAGGACACTCTGGACCGGCTGCTGGAACGGTACGGGCCGGACGCCCGGGGGATCGTCTGGGCCCACAACACGCACGTCGGGGATGCCCGGGCCACCGACATGGCCGCCGACGGGATGGTCAACATCGGTCAGTTGGCCCGGGAACGGCACGGCGACGACGCGGTGGCCCTGATCGGCTTCGGTAGCTACCGGGGCACGGTGATCGCCGCTCCCCGCTGGGGCTCGCCCGCGGAGGCGATGGTGGTGCCTCCGGCGCGGGAAGGGTCGGTCGAGCGGCGGTTGCACGAGCTGATGCCGGAGCGGGCGGTCCTGATCTTCGGCGGCGACGACCAGCCGGGCTGGGTCACCGAGACCGTCGATCACCGGGCGATCGGGGTCGTCTACGACCCGTCCTTCGAGTCCTGGGGCAACTACGTGCCGACGCGGCTCGGCGACCGGTACGACGCCTTCATCTGGTGTGACGAGACGACGGCCCTGCACCCGCTGCCGGTCCCGGCCGCCCCCGGCGAGATGGAAACGTACCCGGCCGGGGTTTGACCCGACCCCGGTCGTGCCGATCATGGAGTTGTGGTGCCCGACCAACGCCCCGGACCGAGGCACGGCGGACACCACAACTCCATGATCGACCAGGTGGGGCTCAGACCCGAGTGGGGGTCCGGTCCTCCAGGTGCTCGCGCAGGCCCTCGCCCTCGATGTCCACGTTGGGCAGGGCGCGGTTGAGCCACCGGGGGAGCCACCAGGCACGGTCGCCGAGCAGGGACATCACCGCCGGCACGATGGTCATCCGGACCACGAACGCGTCGATGGCCACGCCGATGGCGAGCGCGAAGCCCATCGACTTGATGATCGGGTCTTCGAGGAAAACGAAGCCGCCGAAGACGGACATCATGATCAGCGCGGCGGCGGTGACCACCCGGGCACCGTGGCCCATGCCGCTGATCGTGGCCTCACGCGCGGTGTCGCCGTGCACGAAGTCCTCCCGCATCCGGGAGACCAGGAACACCTCGTAGTCCATGGCCAGCCCGAACAGGATGCCGATCAGCAAGATGGGCAGGAAGCTGACCAGCGGGGCCGGGGTGTCCAGGCCGACCAGGTTGGCGAGGTGGCCCTGCTGGAAGATCGCCACCGTGATGCCGAACGTAGCGGCCACGGTGAGCAGGAAGCCCAGCGCCGCCTTGAGCGGCACCAGCAGCGAGCGGAACACCAGCATCAGCAGCAGCACCGAGAGCCCGACGACCAGCAGCAGGTAGATCGGCAGCGCATCGGAGAGCTTCTCCGAGACGTCGATCCCGACCGCGGTGGCGCCGGTGAGCAGCACCTCGACGCCCTGGACCCCGCCGACCGCGTCGCGGACTTCGTGCACCAGGGTCTCGGTGGCCTCGTCGGTCGGGCCGGTCTTCGGCACCACGCCGAGCAGCGCGGTCCGACCGTCCGGGCTCAGTTGCGGCGGTGCCACCGCGAGGACGTTCTCGGTGCGCTGGATCATCGCGGTCACCTGCGGCACTGCGGCCGCCGTCGCCTGCGCGTCGTCGCCCGCCACGACCACCGCAAGTCGGCCGGTGAAGCCCGGACCGAAGCCCTCGGTGGTCAGGTCGCTCGCCACCCGGGCCGGTGAGCCCACCGTCGCCGTGCTGGCGTCCGGCAGGGCCAGCCGCATGTCCGGCGTGGGCAGCGCGAGCAGGCCCAGGCCGAGCAGCGAGACCAGGATGACCGGCACCCGGAAGCGGATGACGAACCGCGCCCAGCGGAAGCCGAACCCGGAGCGGTCCTCGGCCGGCACCGTCTCTTCGCCCACCGGCTCACCAGGCGCCGCGGCATCGACCGTGGAACGCAGGCGGCGCGGCAGCACCCGGTTGCCGGCGAAGCCGAGCAGTGCGGGCTGGAGGGTGATCGCCACGAGCACGGCGATGGTGACAGTGCCGGCGGCGGCGAGACCCATCACGGTGAGGAACGGAATGTTCACCACGGCCAGGCCAGCGAGGGCGATGACCACCGTGGCACCCGCGAAGACCACGGCAGAACCGGCGGTGCCCACCGCGCGGCCGACCGCCTCCTCCGGTGACAGGCCTTCGAGCAGGTTCTGTCGGTGCCGGGAGGTGATGAACAACGAGTAGTCGATGCCGACGGCGAGGCCGAGCATCAGCGCCAGGATCGGCGCGGTGCTGGTCAACTCGATGACGCCGCTCAGCGCGAACAGACCGGCCATGCCGACGCCGACGCCGATCAGCGCGTTGAGCATGGTCATTCCAGCGGCGACCAGTGAACCGAACGTGATGATCAGGACGATCGCGGCGACCAGTACGCCGAGCGCCTCGGTGGAGCCGATCTCCGGCTCACCACCCAGCACCTCGCCGCCCGGGGCGACCTGCCAACCCTTCGCCTCGACGGCGGCGCCGACCTCCTCGTACGCGGTGCGCTGCTCGTCGGTCACCTCGTCGCCGCCGGTGGCGAACTGGACCTGGACCAGCGCGTACCGGCCGTTGGGCGAGACCGCGCCGACCTGGAACGGGTTGACCGCGCCGACCACGCCGGGCAGTGTCGAGGCCTCCTGGACCAGCTCCTGCACCACGGCCTGACCCTCGGGGGTGGCCAGTTGACCGTCGGCCGGCGCCTTGACCGCGATGGTGCCGGTGGCGCCGCTGGCCGCGGGGAACTGCTCGCTGAGCAGGTCGAGCGCGCGCTGGCTCTCGGTGCCGGGCATGGTGAAGTTGCTCGCCGTCGGGCCGCGCAGGGTCGCCGCGGCCAGGCCGGCGACGACGAGTACGACGAGCCAGAGCGCGACGACTAGCCGTCGCCGGCGCAACGCGCCCCGGCCGAGCCGGTAGAGCAGGGTGGCCATCAGGAGTCCTTGTCCTCGGTCGTGGGTTGTTGGGGCAGGGCTGCGTCGACGGGGTCGACGGCCCGCCGGACGAGGGTGAGCAGGGCGGAGCGCAGGTCGTCGTCGGGAATGTCGACGAATTCGGCGCACGCCTCGGGGATGCCGGCCAGTAGCACCAGTGCCGTGACCCGGGCTACCGGCCGGTCCGAGTGGCCGGCCAACGCGTCCCGAAGGCGTTCCGAGATCTGCTGGATGTGTGCGAAGGCCGGCTGGCAGAGCAGTTCTGCGAACTCGCCGCGGAGCAGCGCGATCTCACCCCGGAACCGGACCGCGAGGTCGACGAAGCCGACGGCGGCCGCCTGCTGGGCGACCGCTCCGGTCAGCCCGGTGAGCTGGTCGTCGAGGTCTCGCAGCACCGCGATCGCCGGGGCCATCAGCTCGGCGAGCAGGGCTTCCTTGCTGGCGAAGTGGTAGAGCACGGTCGCCTTGGAACAGCCGACCTCGCGGGCGATGTCCTGGAGCGAGGTGCCCCGGTAACCGGTCACCGCGAACTGCCGCGCCGCCGCGGCGAGGATCTCGCCGTGCGTCTCGGACACTGCTCTGGCCATCACTGGTCCACCTCCGCAGACCAGCATGCCTGACCGATCGGTCAGACCCTGACCGATCGGTCAGATTGGCGTGGTGGCGTTCCCCACACCGGTGCGCGGTTTAACCGGCGTGCTCGGTGTCGTACCTGGTCCGCGCCTCGGCGATGGCCCGGCGGTGCCGCTCGGCCCAGCTCGTGAGTGCCACCAGCGACTCGTAGAGCTCCAAGGCCATAGGGGTCGCCGTGTACTCGACCTTGGGTGGGACGGTCGGATAGACCGTGCGGTGCAGCAGGCCGTCCCGTTCCAGGTTGCGCAGCGTCAGCGTGAGCATCCGCCGACTGATCCCCTCGACGTTCCGCTCCAGCTCGGTGAAGCGCACCGGGCCGTGTGAGGCGGACACCAGGATGCTGATGCTCCATTTGCCGCCGACCCGGTCGAGCACCTCGCGGACGGTGCAGGCCCGGGCCTGACCCGGGGTGAACGGCACGTTCTCGGCCGCGCAGGTCAACTCGGCCTTCACCTGCGCGGACACATCGCTGTTCCTCTGGGACACAACAGTGCCTCCTTCCGCTCCGGCTCATGGTCACAGACGATGACCTCGGTAACAAACCGTGCACCAAGGAGGGGTTCCATGGACCGTGTCGTCGCGTCCCGCTGGCCAGCGCTGCTGGTGCTCTGCGCCGGCAGCCTGATGATCATCCTGGACGGCAGCGTGGTCGCTGTGGCACTGCCCGCCGTACAACGCGACCTGGGCTTCACCGCCGCCGGCCTGGCGTGGGTGGTCAACGCCTACCTGGTCGCGTTCGGCGGGCTGCTGCTGCTCGCCGGCCGTCTCGGCGACCTGCTCGGCCGACGGCGGGTCTTCCTGGCCGGCATCACACTGTTCACAGTGGCCTCGCTGGCCTGCGCGGTCGCCACCGGGCCGGCGCTGCTGGTCGCCGCGCGCTTCGGGCAGGGCGTCGGCGGCGCGCTCGCCATGGCGGTCAGTCTCGGCATGATCGTCCGGCTCTACCCCGAGGCGGCCGAGCGGGCCCGTGCGATCGCCGTGTTCAGCTTCACCGGAGCGGCCGGCGCGTCGATCGGCACGGTCGCCGGTGGGGTGCTCACCGAGGCTGCCGGCTGGCGGTCGATCTTCCTGGTCAACCTGCCGATCGGGGCGGTCATCCTGCTCGCCGCCGTCCGCCGGCTCCCCGCCGAACGGGGCATCGGCCTGCGGTCCGGCCTGGACGTGCCCGGCGCGCTGCTCGCCACCGCCGGCCTCATGGTCGCCGTGCTGGGCATCGTGGGCACCGCCGAGCACGGCTGGACCAGCCCACGCACCCTCGGTACGGCGGTGCTCGCGGTGCTGCTGCTCGGCGGGTTCGCCGTACGTCAGCGAGTCGCGGCCGTCCCGCTGCTGCCGGCCCGGGTGCTGCGCGTACCGGGCCTGGTCGCGGCGAACACCGTGCAGTTCCTCATGGTCGCCGCGTACTTCGGCTTCCAGTTCCTGCTCGCCGTGGAGTTGCAACTGGTGCTCGGGCTGGACGCGTCGGCCACCGGCTGGGCCTTCCTGCCCACCCCGGTGGTGATCGCGGTGGTGTCGCTCGGCTTCGCCGGTCGGCTGATCGCCCGCTGGGGTGCCCGGAGCGTGCTCCTGGCCGGGCTCGGCCTGGCGACCGTCGGGTTCCTGCTGCTCGCCCGGCTGCCCGCCGACGGTGGCTATGCCGTGGACGTACTCCCCGCCATGCTCGTCTTCGGGGTGGCCGGCGGCCTGACCCTGCCGGCGGTCACCACCCTCGCGATGGCCGGCGCGACCGACACGGACGCCGGGCTCGCCTCCGGCCTCGCCAACACCACCCAGCAGGTCGGCGGCGCGGTCGGCCTGGCCGTGCTGGCCACCCTGGCCGCCGCGGGCAGCGACGCTCTGCGGGCTTCCGGCTGGGCCGAGACGGCAGCGCTCGCCGGCGGCTACCGGACCGCGTTCGCCGTGGCCGCCGGCCTGGTGGTCGCCGCGCTGCTGGTCGCGGTGACGACGCTGCCCCGACACCCGGCCGGCGCCGCGCCCGACGCCGGTCCTGCGGACCCGGTCGGCGCAGGGGCCGGAAACGATCCGCACCGAAGCGCCGCGTCCGGTTGACCGACGGCACTCAGGCCGGGAGGGTGGTCGGGTGAGCGAGGCTGACGAGACCCGGGACGGCGTGGCCCTGACCAACCTGGACCAGCCGTTGTCCGACCGCGACGACGCGACAAAGCGCGACCTGGTCGACTACCTCGACGCGGTCCACGACCCGATCCTCGCGCAACTGCGGGGCCGCCCGCTGTCGGTGATCAGGGTCCGCCCCGGCCAGCCACCGTTCATGCAGAAGAACCTTCCCCGCTACACGCCGGATTGGGTTCGCCGGGTGCCGGTCTGGGCGGAGGCGTCGCACCGGGAGATCTCGTACGCCCTCTGCGACGACCGCCGTACCCTGCTCTGGTTCGCCAACCAGCGGGCGGTGGAGTACCACCCGACGCTGGCCACCGCGGCGGACCCGCACCGCCCGACCCACCTGGTGCTCGACCTGGACCCGCCGGAGGGCGACGGGTTCCGCGCGGCGGTCGCCGCCGCCCTGCTGGTCCGCCAGGCGCTGGCCGACTCCGGCCTCGCCGGCGCCGTCAAGACCAGCGGGGCCAAGGGCGTGCACGTGTTCGTCCCGGTGGCCGACGAACCCACGGCGGAGGAGCTGGCCGCCGCCACCCGGGCGCTCGCCGTCCGCGCCGAGCGGCTCGACCCGGCGCTGGCGACCACGGCGTACATCAAGGAGGACCGGGGTGGCCGGGTCTTCGTGGACGCCACCCGCGCGGGCGGGGCCACCGTGGCCGCCGCGTACAGCCCTCGACTGCGCCCCGGGATGCCGGTCTCCTTCCCTGTCGACTGGGCCGACCTGACCGAGGTGACCCCCGCCGACTTCACCATCCGGACGGTGCCGTCGCTGGTCGCCGACGGCGATCCCTGGGCCGCGCTGATGCCGGCCCCGCAGCCGCTCCCCGCCGACCTGGTCGCCGAGGGCCGGACCATCCCGGTGGCCCGGGTGCAGGCCATGCACGAGGGGAAGCGCCGGGCCCGTGCCCGCCGCGAGGCCGGCTGACCAGGCTCGTCGGCCCCCGCTCGCGCCCGGCGACCGGCCGAATGTCGGTGGGTTGTGGCACGATTTTCCAGGTGAGCAGCAAACCCGACGCGACCCAGCGACTGGGCGACCTGGCGCGGCTGCGCCGGGTCCGCGACCGGATCGACCGGGAGTACGCGCAACCGCTGGACGTCGAGGCGCTCGCGCGTGGCGCGCACATGTCGGCGGGGCACCTCAGCCGCGAGTTCCGGCTCGCCTATGGCGAGTCCCATACAGCTACCTCATGACACGACGGATCGAGCGGGCCATGGCGCTGCTGCGTCGTGGCGACCTGAGCGTCACCGATGTCTGTTTCGCGGTGGGCTGTTCGTCGCTGGGCACCTTCAGCACCCGTTTCACCGAGCTGGTCGGCGTGCCGCCCAGCGTCTACCGCCGTCAGGCGGCGCAGGCGACGGCCGGGATGCCGTCGTGCGTGGCGAAGCAGGTGACCAGACCGATCAGGAATCGAGAAGCGCGGGTCACGGAGCCGCAACTAGCGTGACGGCCATGGACATCACGATTCACTCCAGCTTCCTTCCGCACACCGATCCGGACGCCTCCCTGGCCTTCTACCGCGACATCCTCGGCTTCGAGGTCCGCCTCGACGTCGGTTACGAGGGGATGCGCTGGATCACGGTCGGGCCGGTCGGCCAGCCCAGCACAGCCATCGTCCTGCACCCTCCGACCGCCAACCCGGGCATCACCGACGCCGAGCGGCAGACCATCCTTGAGCTGATGGCCAAGGGCAGCTACTTCGGTGTCAACCTCGCCACCACCGATCTGGACGCCACGTTCGCGAAGCTGGAGGCCAGCGACGCCGAGGTCGTCCAGGAGCCGACCGAGCAGCCGTACGGCGTACGCGACTGCGCCTTCCGGGACCCCGCCGGCAATATGATCCGCATCCAGGAAGTGCGCTGAGTCGTCCCGCCCGACAGATGGAGACACGATGAGCACGGCCACCCAGCCGTCCGCGCCGCACGTTGCCGACAGCCACGACCTGATCCGGGTGCAGGGCGCACGCGTCAACAACCTCAGGGACGTCAGCGTCGAGATCCCGAAGCGGCGGCTGACGGTGTTCACGGGTGTCTCCGGCTCCGGCAAGAGCTCGCTGGTGTTCGGCACCATCGCCGCCGAGTCGCAGCGGATGATCAACGAGACGTACAGCGCGTTCGTGCAGGGTTTCATGCCGACGTTGGCGCGGCCCGAGGTCGACCTGCTGGACGGCCTGACCACGGCGATCATCGTGGACCAGGAGCGGATGGGCGCCAACTCCCGGTCCACCGTCGGCACCGCCACCGACGCCAACGCGATGCTGCGCATCCTGTTCAGTCGGCTCGGGCAACCGCAGATCGGCTCGCCCAACGCATACTCCTTCAATGTCCCCTCGGTGAAGGCGACCGGTGCGATCACCGTCGACCGTGGCGCTGGCAGGACGAAGACCGAGAAGGCGACCTTCACCCGTCTCGGCGGCATGTGTCCGCGGTGCGAGGGCATGGGCGCGGTCACCGACATCGAACTGTCGGCGCTGTACGACGACAGCCTCTCGCTCAACGAGGGCGCGATCACGATCCCGGGTTACAGCATGGAGGGCTGGTACGGCCGGATCTTCCGTGGCTGCGGCTACTTCGACCCGGACAAGCCGATCGGCAAATTCACCAAGCGGGAGCAGCACGACCTGCTCCACCGGGAGCCGACCAAGATCAAGATCGACGGCATCAACCTGACGTACGCGGGCCTGATCCTGTCGATCCAGAAGTCCTTCCTCTCCAAGGACATCGACGCGTTGCAACCGCACATCCGCGCCTTCGTGGAGCGGGCGGTGACCTTCACGACCTGCCCCGACTGTGCCGGCACCCGGCTCAGCAAGGAGGCCCTGTCGTCGAAGATCAAGGGAAAGAACATCGCCGACGCCTGCGCGATGCAGATCAGTGACCTGGCCGCCTGGGTGCGCGGGATCAAGGAGCCCTCGGTGACCCCGTTGCTGGCGGGGCTGCAACACCTCCTCGACTCGTTCGAGGAGATCGGCCTGGGTTACCTGTCCCTCGACCGGCCGTCGGGCACCCTCTCCGGTGGCGAGGCACAGCGCACCAAGATGATCCGCCACCTGGGCTCCTCGCTCACCGACGTCACCTACGTCTTCGACGAGCCGACGATCGGGCTGCACCCGCACGACATCCAGCGGATGAACGAGCTGCTGCTCCAACTGCGCGACAAGGGCAACACCGTGCTGGTCGTGGAGCACAAGCCGGAGGCCATCGCCATCGCCGACCACGTCGTCGATCTCGGTCCCGGCGCAGGCACGGACGGCGGGACCGTCTGCTACGAGGGCACCCTGGAGGGTCTGCGCGCCAGCGGCACCATCACCGGGCGCCACCTGGACGACCGGGCGACGCTCAAGGAGACGGTCCGCAGGCCCACCGGCAAGCTGGAGATCCGTGGCGCGTCGGCCAACAACCTGCGCGATGTCGACGTCGACGTGCCGCTCGGCGTGCTCGTCGTCGTCACCGGCGTCGCCGGCTCCGGCAAGAGCTCCCTGGTGCACGCGTCGATCCCCGCCGGAGCGGGCGTGGTGTCGATCGACCAGGGCGCGATCCGGGGCTCACGGCGGAGCAACCCGGCCACGTACACCGGGCTGTTGGACCCGATCCGTAAGGCGTTCGCGAAGGCCAACGGTGTGAAGCCGGCGCTGTTCAGCGCCAACTCCGAGGGTGCCTGCCCGAGTTGCAACGGTGCCGGTGTCATCTATACCGACCTGGGGATGATGGCCGGCGTCGCCGCTCCCTGCGAGGACTGCGAGGGCAAGCGGTTCCAGGCGTCGGTGCTGGAATACCGTTTCGGCGGTCGTGACATCAGCGAGGTGCTGGCGATGTCGGTGACCGAGGCCGAGAAGTTCTTCGGTGCAGGCGAGGCGCGTACGCCCGCCGCGCACGCCATCCTCGACCGGCTCGCCGAGGTCGGGCTCGGCTACCTCAGCCTGGGGCAGCCGCTCACGACCCTGTCCGGCGGCGAGCGGCAGCGGCTCAAGCTGGCCACCCACATGGCCGAGAAGGGCGGCGTCTACGTCCTCGACGAGCCGACCACCGGCCTGCACCTGGCCGACGTCGAGCAGTTGCTCGGCCTGCTCGACCGCCTCGTCGACTCCGGCAAGTCGGTGATCGTCATCGAGCACCATCAGGCGGTCATGGCGCACGCCGACTGGATCATCGACCTCGGTCCGGGCGCCGGCCACGACGGTGGCCGGATCGTCTTCGAGGGCACCCCGGCCGACCTCGTGGCCGGTCGTTCCACCCTCACCGGCGAGCACCTGGCGGCGTACGTCAGCAGGTGAGCCGGCGATCAGCTGTCCGCTCGGCGTGGCCGGCTGATGGGGGCGCTGAGCATTCCGGTGATGGCGTCGACGAGGAAGTCGCCGACCTCGGGCCATCGCGGGTCTTCGCCGTAGCGTTCGGCGCGTGCCTCGACCTCGGCCGTCGTGGTGCTGACGATGCGGGTGATCAGGAGCGCCCGGCCGGCGACCACCTCCGGGTCGAGGTGCCGTAGCCGCGCGGCCAGTGACTCGCGCAGCTCCAGTGCCTGCGGCGTGGTGTCCTGCGCTTCCCGCACGATCGGCAAGGTGGTGGGGTTGTGCAGCATGTGTTCCAGGAACCGGGCCCGCCAGCTCGGGCGCGGTAGCTGGTCGAGGGCGCGCATGCTCGGCTCCACGAGACCGCGGATGTCGCCGAGGACGGAGTCCTCGGGTGGGGGCATCCCGGCGCGTTGTTCCGTCACGTCGTGTACGTGGCGGGCCATGAGCGCCTTCAGCAGGCCCTCGCGCCCGCCGAAGTAGTAGCGCACCGCCGAGTGGTTGGTGTTACCGGCCGCCTCAGCCACCCTGCGGGCGGAGACCTCGGCGACTCCCGACTCGGCGAACAGCCGCTCCGCCGCGTCCAGCAGCGCGGTGCGGGCCGCCTCGGAGCGCCTCATGACCGGCCCCCTCGTGTTTCTCGCCCGGATGTGACTCAGGTCAACCTAGCCGGATTCCCGGTCCCGGCATCCGCCGCCTACAGTTTGTAAGTCAACTGGCGTACAAACATGAGCTGGAGCGTGCATGGATACCGAAGCCGTGATCGAGGCTGCCGACGTGGTGGACGGCCGCCCGCCCGGCGCGGACCGCAAGGAACAGATCATCCGAATGGTCGCCCTGTTCGTGATGCCGTTCCTCATGGTCACCATGATGTTCGCGACCTACATGTCGACCATGCACTCACCGCACCCCCGGGACATGCCGGTCGCGGTCGTCGGCAGCGGCGCCACGGCGCAGGCCGTCGTCGACGGGCTCAACGCCGCTGACAGCACCGAGGCCACACTGGTGGCCACCCGCGACGACGCGGTCGACCTGCTGCACGACCAGGAAGCCACCGGCGCGCTCATCCTGCCCACCGCTGGCGGCGCCAACGCCACCATCCTCACCGCGTCGGCGGCCGGAGCCTCACAGAACGCCACCGTCCAGCAGTTGCTCGCGCCGGTGGCCTTCCAGAACAGCTGGCAGACCACCACCGAGGACGTCGCACCGCTACCGGCCGGTGACTCGGCCGGCATCGCGGTCCTGTTCGCCGCGATGGGCATGATGCTGGCCGGGTACGTGCCACTGAGCATCATGGTGATGGGCGTCCCCCACCTGCTGCGGCTGCGACGGTTCCTGCCCGTGCTGGCCGGCTGGTCCGCGCTCACCAGCTCGATCATCTGGCTCATCCTCGGGCCCGTCGTGGGCGCCGTCGAGGGCCACTACCTCACCTTCCTCGGCGTCGGCATGCTCGCCACCGCAGCCGTCGGCCTGGCCCAGCTGCTGCTCTCCAAGGTGGTCGGGCCTCTCGCGGTGCTGCCCGGCATGCTGCTCTGGGTCGTGTTCGGCATGCCCGCGTCGAACCTGGCCCTGTCCGTGCACAACATGCCCGGGTTCTTCCAGTTCCTGCATGGCGTGCTGCCGCTCCCGGCGGCCGGTGAGGCGCTGCGCTCGGTCCTGTACTTCGACGGCAACGGTCTGGGCACCCACCTGATCGTCCTGGCCGTGTGGATCGTGGTCGCCCTCGCGCTCTGCCTGCTCAAGGAGCGCAGCGCGAGCGGGAAGATCATCCCCGGCGTCCCCCCGATCACCGACCCCGACTCGAAGGCCCCCGCTCTGGCCGGCGGGCCGCCGCGCTCCAAGCGGTTCCGGTACGTGGCCGCGGCCGGCTTCCCGCTGGCCATCCTCGTGGTCGTCGTGGGCGCCATGGGGTTCTCCATGCACAAACCGCAACCGCACGACATCCCGGTCGCCGTGGTCGCCGCCGCCCCGGGGCAGGCTCAGCAGACCGCTGCCGGTCTCAACGCGCAGCTCGACGGCATCCTCGACGTCACCGTCGCCGGCACCGTGGATGAGGCCACCAAGCAGATTCGGTCCCGCGAGGTGGTCGCCGCCTTCGTTCTGCCGTCGGCACCGGACACCCCGGCGACGCTCTACTCGGCGTCCGCCGCGAACGCCAGCCAGCAGTCCGCGATCCGCGCGATCTTCCAGCCGATCACCGCGGCCCAGGGCCTCCCGCTCACGCTCACCGACGTGCAACCCCTGAGCGAGACCGACACCGGCGGCAGCAACAGCATGTACGTCGGCATGTCCTGGATCATGGCCGGCTTCCTGTTCCTGGCCGTCCTGCGTGGCGGTGCCCCGCACGTGCGCCGCCTGCGCCAGTTCCTGCCGCTGCTGGGCGGCTGGGCGATCGGCATGTCCGTCTGGCTGTGGTTCCTCTTCGACGTCCTCATCGGCGCGATCAGCGGCAACGCCCTGGAGACGATCGCCTACGGCACCCTGACCATCTTCTCGGTCTCCCTGGCCACCGGAGTGCTCACCCGCACCGTCGGCCTGGCGGGAATCATCCCGATGATGGTGGTGCTCATGATGGCCGGCGTACCCGCCTCCGGCGGTGGCATGTCGGTGTACCTGGTCCCCGAGGTGTTCCGCCCTCTCCAGGACGTGCTGCCACTGCCCGCGGCGGTCGACATCGCCCGATCGCTGCGGTACTTCGACGGCGTCGGCGTCGGACAGAACCTGCTGGTCATCGCCATCTGGGGCGCTGTCGGGCTCGTCGGAAACCTCGTGATCGACCGGTGGCTCAAACGCCGCGAGCGCCGCTCGGACTCCGGCGGCCCGGACGTGGGTACGACACCCGAGGCGCACCTGAGGTTGGTGCCGGCCGAGGCGCACTGAGCGGCACCGAAGCCCACCGCCGATCCCTCGGGATCGGCGGTGGGCTGCTCCTTCTGGTCAGGCGGCGTCGTACTCGACGGCGACGTCGAGCACCCAGGTGACGCCGAACGGGTCGGTGAGCATGCCGTAGAGGGGAGCCCAGCCGGCGGGCGCGAGGTCGACCAGGACGGTTGAGCCCTCGCTCAGCTTCTTCCAGTAGTCGGTGATCTCGTCGGCGTCGCTGCCCCGGACCGAGACGAAGAACGGGCTATCGCCCTGGCTCCACGGCCGCGCCGACGGCACGTCGTACGCCATGATCTGGAAGCCCTCGGCGGACGTGACCTGACCCCACATGACCTGGTCGGCCTCGTCCGGGTTCTGCACGTTCCGGGCGTCGGCGTAGGTCACCGCGACGAGGTCCCCGCCGAAGACGGCCCGGTAGAAATCGAGGGCGGCCCGCGCGTTGCCCCGAAGGTTGATGTGCGCGACGGTGTTGATGCTCATTGCTGCTCCTCGTGTGACATGACCCGTGGCTGGTGCCCGGGTGCAACGCCGACGATGGCAGGGGTAGCGGTCAGGTTGTGGCCGCTATTGGGGGCAGACTCGGATGCATGGCCCCGACCTCCGCGAGACTGCTGTCGCTGCTCTCGCTCCTCCAGGCCCGGCGTGACTGGCCGGGCGGCCTCCTGGCCGAGAGGCTGGACGTGAGCACGCGAACGGTGCGACGCGACGTCGACCGGCTGCGCGAGCTCGGCTACCCGATCAGAGCCTTCAAGGGGCCGGACGGCGGGTACCGGCTCGACGCCGGCGCCCAACTGCCACCCCTGCTGTTCGACGACGAGCAGGCCGTCGCCATCGCCGTCGCACTCCAGGTGGCAGCCCTCTCCGGGGCGGAAATCCAGGAGGGCGCGGCGCGAGCGCTGAACACCATGCGGCAGGTCATGCCCAGCCGACTGCGGCACCGCATCGACGCCCTCCAGGTCACCGCCGTCGGACAACCCGCCACCGGGCCGGACACCCCGGTCGACAGCACAGTGCTGACAGCCATCGGCGCGGCCGTCCACGCCCACGAGGTTCTGCGCTTCGATTACGCCTCGACGAGCCCCGCCACCGACGCACCGCCCCGCCGCGTGGAGCCCCACCACCTCGTCACCTGGAAGGGTCGCTGGTATCTCGTCGCCTGGGACCTCGACCGGGACGACTGGCGGACCTTCCGCTGTGACCGGGTCAGCCCGCGTACCCCGACCGGGCCACGCTTCACCCCACGACAACTGCCCATGGGAGACGTGGCCACATACGTCACGGGCCGCTTCCGAGGTTCCACCGACACCTCGGCGTGGCCCTGCGTGGGGGAGGTCATCCTCGACCTTCCCGCCGCCGTCGTCGCCACGTACACCCGCGACGGGCTTGTCGAAGAACTCGGCCCCGACCGCTGCAAGCTCGTGCAGGGCTCCTGGTCCTGGGTCGGCCTCGCAGCCGCGCTCGGCAGGTTCGACGCCGACATCGAGGTGATCGGGCCCGCCGAACTCAAGGACGCCTTCGCGGGGCTCGCCCGCCGCTACGCCGAAGCAGCAGGATGACGACAGGGTCGCGGCGGCGGAAGGGCCGCCGGAAACGCAAAACGGGCGCGGGAGCCAAACTCGCTCCTGCGCCCGGCACTGTCGGGTGAAATCTTTCTTGGTGCCCCCGGCAGGATTCGAACCTGCGCCCCCGCCTCCGGAGGGCGGTGCTCTATCCCCTGAGCTACGGGGGCTCAGCGACTGGAGAAGACTAGCAAACCCTCCCCCCGTACGCCGAATCGGTATCGGGTGAGCCGATCGTGTCGGTAACCGGCCCACCCGGTGCTCAGGCCGCCGCGATCGCCCGCCCGCAACTGGGCAGCGGGTGCAGGACGATTCGCCGGGGGAGCCGGCGTGGCCACTCGTTGCGCGGCCAGGAGCCGTCCACGATCAGGTGCACGGTGCGCTGCTCCTCGCCGCTGAGGCGCAGCACGAAGTCACGGGGGAGCGGCGGGTCCACCGTCGGCGTGGTGATCATGAAGCGCACCCGACCACGGGACGAGACCGCGGAGATCACGTCCGCCGCCGGCATGGTGCCGCGCAGTCGGACCCGGCCGATCCAGTAGACCTCCGCGAGGTGCTCCTGGGCGGCCCGGGTGATCGCCGGGTACTCACTGCGGACCCAGCGCTCGACCGCGCTGACGCAGAGCCCGCAGGCGCGCTCGCGCGGCTCGCGCGGACCCAACCCCCAGGCCCGCAGGTACGCCCCGACCGCGCCAGGGTCCAACGGCAGGTCGAAGCGCCGTTGGATGAGCGTGGTGAGGCTCTGCCGCGTCCACAGCTCCTCGTCCAAGCCGAACTCGTCGGGGTGGACGCCCCGCAGTGTGTCGATCAGTTCGAGTTCCTGTTCGCGGCTGAGCATTCCCGGCTCGCCCTGCCGCTGTCCGCGACGGACGGCTGCCACCGCCCCGTCACCGCCAATGGTGTGGCGTCGGCACCAACTGGTGACCGAACGCCGTGCGTCTCTGAGTGCAACCCCCACGTCTTGGGCAACGAGCCCGAATCGCAACTGGTCACGATATGTGCGGAGAAAACTCTCTAAGCAACGTAATCGCCCGTGCCTCGCCATTGCCCCACAACGGACAAAGGCCATGTTTCAGGGCGCAAGCCAACGTGTTTCGTCTTGATCGACTCGGGTTCCTGGAAGTCGTGGTGTCCCGGTCGCCTTGACACCCCGGTTTGCTGAAACCCGAGTCGATCATGGGCGGTGCCGGGCGTGGGCGAGGCTGGGCCGGGCATGGGCTGGGCCGGGCATGGGCTGGGCCGGGCATGGGCTGCACGTGGGCGTGGGCCGGGGCATGGGTGGGGCCGTATGGAGCGGGCCCGCGTCCCACCATCGTGTGGCGGTGACGCGGGCCCGGTGTGCCCGTGGGTCGGTCAGCCCTTGGCCTGCGCCTGGAGCTGCCGGAGGTTGTTCAGCTCGGTCTGCTGGGTGGCCTTCATCGTCCGAGCCACCCGCAGCACCTCGTCGTTGTCGGTTTCGCCGAGGGCCGCGTCGATCATGTGGATGCCGCCGAGGTGGTGGGCGTACATCAGGGCCAGGAACTGTCGGTCGACCTCGATGCCCTTGGCGTCGCGCAGGGCGGCCATCTGCTGCGGGGTGGCCATCCCCGGCATCAGCCCGTTCTTGACCGTGGCTCCGTCGGACATCCACGACATGGGCGGCTGTGACCCGGTGGGGCTCAGGTCCCATTCGCGCAGCCAGGTCTGCATGGCGCCGATCTCGCCCTGCTGCCCGGTGGCGATGTCGACGGCGATCTGTCGCACCTCGGGGAGGGTGGCCGACCGGTACGCGATCAGGCTCATCTCCACCGCCTGCGCGTGGTGGGACGTCATGTCCCGGGCGAAGCCCGCCTCGACCGACGCATCGCCGGGTCGGGTGAGGCGTGGGGTGAGCAGACCGCCCGCGTACCCGAGGAGCAACCCCACCACCACCATGACGGCGAGCGCCAGCACGCCGTAGCGCGACGCCGGGGCCCGGCCGTCCTCGTCCGGGACGGCCGGGGTGTCGTCGTACTCGTTGTCGGTGGTGGCGGGGGCAGTCATCGCCGTCCTTACTGAGTGGGCTGCTGCTGGAGCTCACGCGGCGTGGTGCCGGTGGCGGTGATACCCGTGTTGCAGAGCGCCGTCGGGCCCTCGACGGAGGCGTTGACCCGCAGGTCCTTGATGAACTCGTCGATCCGCGAGTCGTCGGCGTTGTCGACCTTGAGCTGGTAGCCCCAGGCCTGCAGCGAGATCGGCTTGTCCAGGCCCTCGTACGGGCTCATCAGCGTCTTCTCGACGCCGCGCACCTTGCCGGCGAGCTTGTCGACCTGGTCCTTGGGGAGGTCGGGCCGGTAGGTGATCCACACGGCGCCGTGCTCCAGGCTGTGCACCGCGTGCTCGTTGGCGATCGGGGCGTCGTAGACGTCGCCCATGCAGTTCTGCCAGGCGGCGTTGTGCACCCCACCCACGGGCGGCGAGTAGTTCCAGGTCAGCGGGCCCGACTTGTGCGACTCGTACTTCAGGCTGTCCGGGTCGGACTTGCGGATGTTGGCGATGCCGTCGATGGCGTTGGCCCGCTTGTCCCACGGCTTGGAGCCCTGGAACGACGCCCAGGCGCCGTAGCCGATGATGCCGGCCGCGAGCACGCCCACCGCGACGAAGAGCGCGATGGGGCCCCAGGCGCGGCCCTGGCTCACCTTGACCGGGGTGACCGGCTTACGAGGGCCCTTGCCACCTGCCCGGGGGGAGCCCGCCGGCTTGCCCGTCGGCTTGCCGGAACCGGCCTTGGCGCCGGCGGCGGGCCGGCCGGCGGCCGGCTTCTTGCCGGTGCTGACCACGGTCGGGCGGCGCTCAGGGCCACCCGGGGTGCTGATGCTCATCGTGCCTCGTCAAGTCGGTCGGTCAGGGGAGTGGCGGGCCGGTAGACGCGCAGGGGAGCCGCCGAGTGCCCGAGTCTACCCCCGATAACA
This sequence comes from Micromonospora sp. MGP-C2, assembly GCF_057766525.1. Lineage (NCBI taxonomy): Bacteria > Bacillati > Actinomycetota > Actinomycetes > Micromonosporales > Micromonosporaceae > Micromonospora > Micromonospora sp. MGP-C2. Next base: position 3,114,565 of record NZ_JBYMEN010000002.1, on the reverse strand, counting down.
TGGTTGGGTGACTCCTGCAGAACTAGCCTCGGTCGTCCTCGCCGCCGCCCACGCCGTCTTCGAGCAGCGTGGGCTCGACCGCGCCGCGCTGCCGGCGAGCACGGTGGTGGAGCGACCGCGCAACCCCGAGCACGGCGACTACGCCTCGACGCTCGCGCTGCAGTTGAGCAAGAAGGTGGGCGTCCCGCCTCGGGAGCTGGCGGCGGCCCTGGCCGACGAGCTGGGCCGGGCATCGGGCGTCAAATCGGTTGAAATCGCCGGGCCGGGCTTCCTGAACATACGGCTCGACGCGGCTGCGGCCGGTCAGCTGGCCCGGGTGATCGTCGAGGCCGGCGCGGAGTACGGGCGCAGCGACCGGCTGGCCGGCGAGAAGATTAACCTGGAGTTCGTCTCGGCCAACCCGACCGGGCCGGTGCACATCGGCGGGGTCCGCTGGGCGGCCGTCGGTGACGCGCTGAGCCGGCTGCTGCGGGCCACCGGCGCCGACGTCGGCACGGAGTACTACTTCAACGACGCGGGTTCGCAGATCGACCGGTTCGCCAGGTCGCTGCTCGCCGCCGCCAAGGGTGAGCCGGCGCCGGAGGACGGCTACGGCGGGGCGTACATCGCCGAGATCGCCACCGAGGTGCAGGCCCGCCGGCCGGAGGTGCGGACCCTCGACGACGCCGCCGCCCAGGAGGTCTTCCGGGTCGAGGGCGTCGCGCTGATGTTCGACGAGATCCGCTCCTCGCTGCGTGACTTCGGGGTGGAGTTCGACACCTACTTCAACGAGAAGGACCTGCACGACCGGGGTGAGCTGGACCTCGCGCTGAACCGGCTGCGTCAGCAGGGGCACCTCTACGAGTCCGAGGGCGCGACCTGGCTGCGCACCACCGACTTCGGCGACGACAAGGACCGGGTGCTGCGCAAGTCCAACGGCGAGTGGACGTACTTCGCTGCGGACTGCGCCTACTACCTGGACAAGCGCGAACGCGGCTTCGAGCGGGTCGTGATCATGCTGGGCGCCGACCACCACGGCTACATCGGCCGGATGAAGGCGATGGCCGCCTGCTTCGGCGACGACCCGGAGCGCAACCTGGAGATCCTCATCGGGCAGCTGGTCAACCTGCTGCGCGACGGCGCCCCGATGCGGATGAGCAAGCGGGCCGGCACCGTGATCACCCTGGAGGACCTGGTCGAGGCGATCGGCGTGGACGCCTCCCGGTACGCGTTGGCCCGCTACTCCAGCGACTCCCCGATCGACATCGACATCGAGCTGTGGACCCGGGCGACCCGCGACAACCCGGTCTACTACGTGCAGTACGTGGCGGCCCGGACCGCGGGCGTGGCCCGCAACGCCGCCGAGGTGGGGCTGGTCCCGGGCGACGGGGACGCGTTCCGTCCCGAGCTGCTCGACCACGAGAAGGAGAACGAGCTGCTCAAGGCGCTCGCCGAGTTCCCCGCCGTGGTGGCCACGGCCGCCGAGCTGCGGGAACCGCACCGGGTGGCCCGTTACCTGGAGGAGAGCGTCGCCGCCTCCTACCACCGGTTCTACGACAACTGCCGGGTGCTGCCGCTGGGCGACGAGGAGGTCACCGACCTGCACCGCGCCCGGCTGTGGCTCAACAACGCCACCCGCACCGTGATCGCGAACGGTCTGCACCTGCTCGGCGTCTCCGCTCCCGAGAGGATGTGACATGCGGGCTCATGAGGCTGGTGCGCTGCACGCGGACATCAGCAAGCAGGGGCCGGCCTGGCTGCGTACCCCCGAGGACGTCAACGCCCTGATGCCGGCGCTGTGGCCGCGCAGCGTGACGCGGGGGGCCGACGGCGCGGTCGCCGTCGCGGGCCTGAGCGTCCGCGACATCGCGGCCGAGTTCGGCACCCCGGTGTACGTCCTGGACGAGGCCGACCTGCGCTCGCGCTGCCGCGACTTCCGGGCGGCCTTCCCGACCGAGGACATCTTCTACGCGGGCAAGGCGTTCCTGTGCCGAGCGGTGGTCCGGATGATCGCCGAGGAGGGCCTGCACCTGGACGTCTGCACCGGGGGTGAGCTGGCCACCGCGTTGTCGGCCGGGATGCCACCGGAGCGGATCGGTTTCCACGGCAACAACAAGTCGGTCTCCGAGCTGTCCCGGGCGCTGGACGCCGGGGTGGGGCGGATCATCGTCGACTCGTTCACCGAGATCGACCGGCTCACCGCGCTGGCCCGCGAGCGGGGGGTTCGGCCGCGGGTGCTGGTGCGGGTCACTGTCGGCGTGGAGGCGCACACCCACGAGTTCATCGCCACCGCCCACGAGGACCAGAAGTTCGGCTTCTCGCTGGCCGGCGGCGCCGCCGCGAACGCCGCGTTCAAGATCCTCGACGAGGGTGTGCTGGAGCTGCGTGGTCTGCACTCGCACATCGGCTCGCAGATCTTCGATGCCAGCGGCTTCGAGGTCTCGGCCCGCCGGGTGCTCGCCCTCCAGGCCCAGATCCGCGACGCGCGCGGCGTGGAGTTGCCCGAGCTGGACCTCGGCGGTGGCTTCGGCATCGCGTACACCTCCCAGGACGACCCGTCCACACCACAGGACCTGGCCAAGCGCCTCCGCAAGATCGTCGACTCGGAGTGCGCGGCGGAGAACCTGGCCGTGCCGCACCTGTCGATCGAGCCGGGGCGGGCCATCGTCGGGCCGGCCGTGTTCACCCTCTACGAGGTCGGCACGGTCAAGGAGCTCGACGGCATCCGGACGTTCGTCAGCGTCGACGGCGGGATGAGCGACAACATCCGTACCGCCCTGTACGACGCGTCCTACTCGGCGACGCTGGCCTCGCGGGCCTCGACCGCGCAGCCGTTGCTCGCCCGCGTGGTGGGAAAGCACTGTGAGTCCGGGGACATCGTGGTGAAGGATGAATTCCTGCCCGCCGACGTGCAGGCCGGAGATCTTGTCGCGGTGCCCGGCACCGGTGCCTACTGCCGGAGCATGGCCAGCAACTACAACCACGTGCCCCGGCCACCGGTGGTCGCGGTACGCGACGGCCAGGCGCGCCTGATCGTCCGGCGGGAAACCGAAGAGGACCTGCTCGCTTTGGATGTGGGATGACGTCACCTGTGCGCTTGGCGCTGCTCGGCTGCGGCACTGTCGGCCAGGAGGTGGTCCGTCTGCTGCACGAGCAGTCGGCCGACCTGGCCGCGCGGATCGGCGCTCCGCTGGAGATCGCCGGCATCGCCGTCCGTCGGCTCGGCCGTGACCGGGGTGACCTGCCGGTCGACGAGGACCTGTTCACCACCGACGCGCTCGGCCTGATCAAGCGTGACGACGTGGACGTGGTGATCGAGGTGGTCGGCGGCATCGAGCCGGCCCGAGGCTGGCTGGTCGAGGCGCTGCGCGCCGGCAAGAGCGTGGTCACCGCCAACAAGGCGCTGCTCGCCGAGGACGGCGTCGCTCTGCACGAGGCGGCGGCCGAGGGTGGCGGCGACCTCTACTACGAGGCGTCCGTGGCGGGGGCCATCCCGCTGCTGCGCCCGTTGCGGGAGTCGCTGCACGGTGACCGGATCAACCGGGTCACCGGCATCGTCAACGGCACCACCAACTTCATCCTCTCCGCCATGGACGCGACCGGCGCCGGCTTCGCCGAGGCACTGGAGGAGGCCACCGCCCTGGGGTACGCGGAGGCCGACCCGACCGCCGACGTCGAGGGCTTCGACGCGGCGGCGAAGGCGGCGATCCTCGCCTCGCTGGCGTTCCACACCCGGGTCGGCGCGGCCGACGTGCACCGCGAGGGCATCACCGAGGTGACCGCCGCGGACATGGCCAGCGCCCAGGCGATGGGCTGCACGATCAAGTTGCTCTGCATCGCGGCCCGAGGCGTCGATGCCAGCGGTCGGGAGACCGTCAGTGTCCGGGTGCACCCGGCGATGATCCCGCGCAGCCACCCGCTGGCCAGCGTGGGCGACGCGTTCAACGCGGTCTTCGTGGAGGCCGACGCGGCCGGGCAGCTGATGTTCTACGGCCGGGGCGCCGGGGGTGCGCCGACCGCGAGCGCCGTGCTCGGTGACGTGGTCGCGGTGTCCCGCAACCGGCTCGCCGGGGTGCGCGCGGCCAGCGAGAGCGCATACGCGGACCTGTCGGTCCGGCCGATGGGCGAGGCGTTGACCCGCTACCACGTCAGCCTCGACGTGGCCGACCGCCCGGGTGTGCTGGCCTCGGTGGCGAGCGTGTTCGCCCGGCACGACGTGTCGATCGCGACCGTACGGCAGGGCTCGGCGGGCGGGTCCCCGGGCCGGGACGGCGACGCCGAGCTGGTCATCGTCACGCACGTCGCGCCGGACGCCGCGCTCGCCGCGACCGTCGGTGAGCTGCGTGGTCTGGACATCGTCCGGTCGGTGACCAGCGTGCTGCGGGTCGAGGGCGGCGCCTGAGTCGTTGGACCATCGACGGGACGGCTCACGCGTCCCGCCAGGTGGGTAAGCCGGGGTGTGCGACAGACGGCTCGGGCAGGCTGGTCCAAGGTGACCCTGATGCGGGTCGGCGCGGCGGTAGAGGCGAGGAGAACGACATGTGGCGGGGTCTGATCGAGGCGTACCGGGATCGGCTGCCGGTCACCGCGGCCACGCCGGTCGTCACGCTGCACGAGGGGAACACCCCGCTGTTGCCGGCGCCGGTGCTGTCCGCCCGGATCGGTTGTGACGTGCACCTCAAGGTGGAGGGCGCCAACCCGACCGGCTCGTTCAAGGACCGGGGGATGACCCTCGCGGTGTCCAAGGCGGTCGAGGCCGGCAACAAGGCCATCATCTGCGCCTCCACCGGCAACACCAGCGCCTCCGCCGCGGCGTACGCGGCCCGGGCCGGGTTGACCTGCGCGGTGCTGGTGCCGCAGGGCAAGATCGCGCTGGGCAAGCTGGCCCAGGCGTTGGTGCACGGCGCGAAGCTCCTCCAGGTGAGTGGCAACTTCGACGACTGCCTGTCGCTCGCCGCGAAGCTGGCCCAGGACCACCCGGTGGCGTTGGTCAACTCGGTCAACATCGATCGGCTGCACGGTCAGAAGACCGCCGCCTTCGAGATCGTCGAGGCGCTCGGTGACGCCCCGGACATCCACTGCCTGCCGGTCGGCAACGCCGGCAACATCTCCGCCTACTGGATGGGCTACGCGGAGGAGCGGGACGCCGGCACCACCACCCGGACGCCGAAGATGTACGGCTTCCAGGCCGCCGGGGCGGCCCCGATCGTGACCGGCCAGGTCGTGCCGGAGCCGTCGACCATCGCCACGGCGATCCGGATCGGCAACCCGGCGAGCTGGACCAAGGCGTTGGACGCCCGGGACACCTCCGGTGGCCTGATCGCCGCGGTGACCGACCGGGAGATCCTTTCCGCGTACCGGCTGCTCGCCCGCGAGGTGGGGGTCTTCGTCGAGTTGGGCAGCGCGGCCAGCGTGGCCGGCCTGCTCCAGCAGGCCGCGGCGGGCGCGGTGCCGGCCGGATCGACGGTGGTCTGCACGGTGACCGGCCACGGTCTGAAGGACCCGGAGTGGGCGATCTCCACCGCGCCGGCGCCGTTGACCATCGCGAACGACCCGATGGCCGCGGCCCGCGCCCTCGACCTGGCCTGAACGCGCCACCGCCCGGTCGGTGACCGGCGGAGGCCGGCCGGTTTGCGGGACGGGCGTGGGGGCGGCGGGGGTTCTGGTGATCGTGTCGGGCACACTTTCACGTATCCCCGCCCGCATTCTCGTTCAGGAGTGAACCAGGCCGATGTCGCTGCTCGCCAGATTCAGCCTCGCCAACCGAGGGCTTGTCGCCCTCATCGCGGTGGTGATTACGGCGTTCGGAGCGTTCGCCGTGCCGTCGCTGAAGCAGCAACTGCTGCCGTCGCTCGAGTTCCCGGCCGCGTTCATCGTGGCCCCCTACCCCGGTGCCGGCCCCGAGATCGTCGAGTCACAGGTCACCGAGCCGATCGAGAACGCCCTCCAGGGCATCCCGGGGCTGGACCAGATCACCTCCACGTCCCGCGAGGGCTCGGCCACCGTCCAGGTGATGTACGAGTTCGGCACCGACCTGGACGACGTGGTCAACAAGATGCAGACCGCGCTGAGCCGGATCGACTCCCAACTGCCCGAGGGCGTCGACCCGCAGGTCATCGCCGGTAGCACCGACGACCTGCCGGCGGTCGTGCTGGCCGCGACCGGCACGGGGGACGAGCGGGCGCTGGCCGAGAAGCTGCGTACGGCGGTGGTGCCGGAGCTGGAGGGCGTCGAGGGGGTTCGCACGGTCGAGGTGACCGGCACCCGCGACGACGTCGTGCTGGTCACCCCGGACCCGGCGAAGTTGGCCGCGGCGAAGGTCCAGCCGACGGCGATCGGCGCGGCGCTGAAGACCAACGGCGTGGCGGTTCCCGCCGGCGCGGTGACCGACGGGGCGCTGTCCCTTCCGGTGCAGGTCGGCACGCCGATCGCCACCCTGGACGACCTGCGCGGCATCGTGGTCTCCCCGGGCGCGACGCCCGTGCGTCTCGCTGATGTGGCGAGCGTCGAGCAGCAACTGGCTCCGGCCACCGCGATCACCCGGACCAACGGCAAGGACAGCCTCGGCATCGCGGTCACCGCGGCGCCGGACGGCAACGCGGTGCAGATCTCGCACGATATCCGCGACCGGCTTGACGACCTGAAGGACGCCTCCGGCGCGGAGTTGACAGTGGTCTTCGACCAGGCGCCGTTCGTCGAGAAGTCGATCGAGTCGCTGACCACCGAGGGCCTGCTGGGCCTGGTGATGGCGGTCATCGTCATTCTGGTCTTCCTGCTGTCGGTGCGCTCGACGGTGGTCACCGCCGTCTCCATCCCGCTCTCCGTGCTGGTGGCGTTGATCGCCCTGTGGATCGGCGACTACTCGCTCAACCTGCTCACCCTCGGCGCGCTGACAATCGCGGTCGGCCGGGTGGTGGACGACTCGATTGTCGTGTTGGAGAACATCAAACGACATCTGGAGTACGGCGAGGAGAAGCGGCACGCCATCATCACCGGCGTCCGCGAGGTGGCCGGCGCGGTGACCGCGTCAACCCTCACCACCGTGGCGGTGTTCGCGCCGATCGCGTTGGTCGGCGGGTTCGTGGGCCAGCTCTTCGCGCCGTTCGCGATCACCGTGACGGTGGCCCTGCTCGCCTCGTTGCTGGTGTCGCTGACAGTGATCCCGGTCCTCGCGTACTGGTTCCTCAAGCCGCGCGGCGGCACCGCGGACGACGAGGCGGTGCGGCGCGGCGCGGAGGAGAAGGAGCTGCGCAGCCCGTTGCAGCGGGCCTATCTGCCGGTGATCGGGTTCGCCACCCGCAAGCGGTCGACCCGCTGGATCACCGTCGGGCTCGGTCTGCTGGTGCTCTTCGGCACCTTCGGCCTCGCCCAGAAGCTGGAGACCAACTTCCTGGACGACTCCGGCCAGGACACCCTCAACATGAGCCAGGAACTGCCGGCCGGCAGTGGCCTGGCGGCCACCGACGCGGCGGCCAAGCAGGTCGAGTCGGTGCTGTCCCGTACCGAGGGCGTCCAGACGTACCAGGTGACCGCCGGCGGCGGGGACAACCCGTTCGGGGGCGGCGGCAACAACATCGCGACCTGGTCGCTGGCGCTCGACGGCGACACCGACGCGAAGCAGATGCGTGAGGTGCTGCGCGAGGAGTTCGACAAGCTCGGCAGCGGACTGGGCGAGATCACCTTTGGCGGCGGGCAGGAGGCGTCGACCAGCCAGCTGGAGGTCATCGTCCAGGCCAGTGACCCGGAGGTGCTGACCCGGGCCGCCGAGGAGGCCCGTACGGCGATGGCCGGCGTGCCGGACGTCGAGGATGTCACCACCAGCCTTGCCGCGCAGGTGCCGCGTGTCGACGTGACAGTCGACCGGGTCGCGGCCGGTCGGGCCGGGCTCACCGAGGCCGCCGTGGGGCAGCTCGTGTCGCAGGCGTTCCGGGGAGCGCCGCTGGGTCCGGTCACGCTCGACGGCCAGCAGCAGAACGTGGTGCTGCGGTTGGGTACGCAGCCGCCGATGTCGGTGGAGCAGTTGCGGGCACTGCCGGTCGGGCCGGTCAAGCTGGGTGACATCGCGCAGGTCACGCAGGGCGAGGGGCCGCAACAGGTCAGTCGAATCGACGGTGAGCGCAGTGTGTCGGTGACCGGCGCCGCGACCGGCTCGAACCTGGGTGCGACGAGCCAGGAGCTGCAGAAGCGGCTGGACGGCATCAACGTACCCGGAGCGACCTTCACCATCGGTGGGGTCAGCGCGGACCAGGCGGACGCGTTCGGTGATCTGGGTCTGGCGGTGCTGGCCGCGATCGCGATCGTGTTCCTGATCATGGTGGCCACGTTCCGCAGCCTCACCCAGGCGCTGATTCTGCTGATCTCCATTCCGTTCGCGGCGACCGGCGCGATCGGCCTGCTGCTGGTCACCGGGACGCCGCTCGGCGTGCCGGCGCTGATCGGCGTGCTGATGCTGGTCGGCATCGTGGTGACCAACGCCATCGTGCTGCTCGATCTCATCAACCAGTACCGTGCGCAGGGCATGGGGGTCCAGGAGGCGGTGGTCGAGGGTGGCCGGCGCCGGTTGCGTCCGATCCTGATGACCGCGGTGGCGACCATCTTCGCGCTGCTGCCGATGGCGCTCGGGTTGACCGGTGAGGGCGGCTTCATCTCTCAGCCGCTGGCGGTCGTGGTGATCGGTGGCCTGCTCAGCTCGACGCTGCTCACGCTGATCCTGGTGCCGACGCTCTACACGATGGTGGAGAACACCAAGGAGTCGCTGCGGGCTCGGCGTAGTCGGCGGCGCTCCGGTGACCCGGCGGTGCCCACGGCGGACACCGACGAGGCGGCTGCTCCGAATCAGGTAGCGGTGCCGAGCGCCGCGCCTGTCCCGGCGGCGGCCGGGGGTGCGCAGCCGGCCGGGCGTCCCGCCCCGTCGGGTGCGTTGGTGGAGGGCACGGACCAGTTCGAGGTGCTGCGGCTGCCCCGTAGCCGCACCTCGCCGCTGCCTCCGTCCGAGCCGACCGAGTAGGTCGGACCGCACTGCGGAACGCCCCCGGCAGGGTTCTGCCGGGGGCGTTTCCACGTTGATCGGTCGAGACACTCCGATCCGCCGCGCTCGGCACTGCGCGTCACGTCTTGCATACTCCAGGTGAGCGGCTGGGGGTGTGGTGACGCAGGACGGGCGGATGGCCGAGGGTGCGCGCGGGTGGGCGCGGCGCGATCTCCTGCGCCGCGGCGTCCTGATCGTCGGCGGTGTGGCCATCGGTGCGGCGACGTCCGAGCTGTGGTGGGGCACCCATCGCCGGACGCAGCTCGCCGGCGGCCCCGCCGGCGCCACCTTTGGCAACGGGAACCAGGGCGTCGGCGGCGGGGCGTTGGAGGTCGTCTGGTCGGTGCCGACCGGGCAGCGACTGGTGGCCCTCACCTTCGACGACGGCCCCGCGCCACAGTGGACTCCGATGGTGCTCGAGGCCCTGGCCGAGCATCGGGTCCCGGCCACCTTCTTCCTGGTCGGGACGCAGGTCCGGCGGCACGCCGACGTCATCCGTGACCGGCTCTCCGGGCACGAGGTGGGCAACCACAGCTGGGCACACCGGGACCTTGCCGAACTGGACGCCACCGAGGCGTACGACGATCTTCGTCGCAGCCACGACGCGATCGCCGACGTGACGGGGGTGCCGCCCCGGCTGCTTCGCCCGCCGTACGGCCACCTGGGCGGGGCGGTGCTGTACGCGGCGGCCCGGCTGGACTACCGACTCGTGCTCTGGTCGTTGCAGATGGTGGAGCGTGAGTTTCCCGGCGACCCGGCCGGCCACGCCCGACGGATCGTGGCCAACGTCCGACCGGGAACGATCGTGCTCGGCCACGACGTGGGAGCGCGTCGGCGGCTGGTCGCGTTGCGCGGACTGACCGACATGATCAACGGACTTCGGTCGCGCGGCTACACATTCGTCACCGTCTCCGCGCTGCTGGCAGCAGGTGTAGCCCCCGTACCGAACAGGTAGGGTCGCGCTCCGTGGCGTCCACCCTCTCGGTTCTGACCGGCAATCGGAGCTTCCGCAACCTCTTCCTCGCCGAGTTGGTGGTCTTCGGCGCTGACTGGTTCGTCATGGTGCCCCTGCTGGTGTTGCTGCCCCACCTGACCGGCAGCGGAGTCTGGGGCGCACTGGTGTTGGCCGTGGACACCGGCATCGTGGCGCTGCTGCTGCCGTACACGGGCACGATCGCCGACCGGTTCGACCGGCGCAAGATCATGATCGCCGCGAACGTGGCCGCGCTCGCGGGCGTGTTGCTGCTGCTCGGGGTCCGGGGCGCGGGTACGGCGTGGTTGGCGCTGGTCGCGATCGGCGTGGTGGCGGTCGCCAAGGCGTTCTACTCACCGGCCGCCCAGGCTGCGCTGCCCAACGTGCTGGAGCCTCACGAGCTGGCCGCCGGCAACGCCGTGGCCGGCTCCGCCTGGGGCACCATGACCGTGGTCGGCGCCTCGCTCGGCGGCGTCCTCAGCACCGTCGCCGGCCCGTACGTCTGCTTCTGGGTGGCGGCGGTGGGCCTGGCGCTGGCCGCGGGCCTGGCGACCCGGATCCGCCGGCCCCTGCAGGCGCCCCGGGACACCACCCGACCGGCCCAGCGGACCTGGGCGGCGGTCCGTGAGGCGCTCGGCTACATCGGGCACCGACCCCGGGTGCTCGCGCTGGTCACTGTCAAGTCGGCGGTTGGCCTGGGCAACGGCGTGCTGACCGTGTTCCCCTTGCTGGCCGGCGTGTACGGCGTCGGCCCGCTCGGTGCCGGCCTGCTCTTCGCGGTGCGGGGCGCCGGGGCGTTGGTGGGGCCGATCCTGATGCGTCGGGTGCTGACCAACCGAGCCTGGCTGCTGCCCGCGCTCGCGCTGTCCATGTCGCTCTACGGCCTGTCCTACCTGGGCGCATCGGTGGTCCGTTGGTTTCCGCTGGTGCTGCTGCTGGTCTTCCTGGCGCACTTCGCGGGCGGTAGCAACTGGGTGATATCGAACTTCGCCCTCCAGGGTGAGGTCCCGGACCACCTGCGGGGGCGCGTCTTCGCCACCGACATGATGCTCGCCACGCTGGCCATCTCGGTGAGCCAACTGGCGGTGGCCATGGTGGTGGACGTGGTGGACGAACGGGTCGTGCTCGCCGGCTGCGGGCTGATCACCCTCGTGTACGCGGTGGGCTGGCGGATCGCCACCCGTCGGCTCTCGCTCACCGAGGTGACCCCCGAGCCGGTCGGCTGAACCGGGCGGTCCCAGGCTGCGGTCGGGGGTCCAGATACAACACCGGTATCCGGACGAAACCGCGCCTTGCCGGCTCGCCGCCCGGACTCGACCGCCCTTGTGAAACAGGCCCTACCATGAGCGCGTGCCGACGAACTTCACCGCCGGGCCGGTTCGCGTCCGGGTCCCCGCCACCAGCGCCAACCTGGGCCCTGGCTTCGACGCGTTGGGTCTCGCCCTGGGGCTCCACGACGACCTGGCCGCCGAGGTCACGTCGGCCGGTGTCCGCGTGACGGTGACCGGGCAGGGTGCCGGTGAGCTGCCCGACGATGACCGGCACCTCGTGGTGCGGGCCATGCGCGCCGCCTTCGACGTGCTCGGCGCCCACCCCGGGGGTTGAGCGTGGAGTGTGTCAACCGGATCCCCCAGGCGCGGGGGCTCGGGTCCTCGTCCGCCGCGATCGTCGCCGGGGTGTTGCTGGCCCGCGCCCTGGTCACCGACGGGGAGCACCGGCTGGACGAGGCGGGCGTGCTCCGTTTGGCCGCCGAGATCGAGGGCCATCCCGACAACGTCGCGCCCTGCCTGCTCGGCGGCTTCACGGTGGCCTGGTCCGAGCCGACCGGTTCCCGGGCGGTGTCCCTGCCGGTCGCCGACGGGGTGCGGCCCATCGTTTTCGTGCCGGCCGAACGCGGATTGACCGCCGCCGCCCGGGCCGCGTTGCCGGCCACCGTGCCGCACGGCGACGCTGCGTTGACCGCCGGGCGGGCTGCTCTGCTGGTGCACGCGCTCACCGCCGACCCGAGCCTGCTGCTTCCGGCCACGGTCGACCGGCTCCACCAGGATTACCGTTCAGCCGGGATGCCAGCGACATCTTCCCTGGTCAACGCGTTGCGAGCGGCCGGTGTGGCGGCTGTGGTCAGTGGGGCGGGGCCGACTGTGCTGGCGCTCAGCGAGCCTCCGGCGAGCTTCCCAGCGGGAACAGACTGGCAGATCTGGCAGTTACCGATAGACGTCAGCGGCGCACGGGTTGCCCGGGGTAGACTTGGACACGCCGAGCGGGACCCTGTTGCCGCAGGTCGGAAGAGTTGATTACGCTCTAGACCTAGCACAGCCGCGAAGCACGCGATCTCCTGCGGGGCGGCGCACCCCCGAAGCTCTCGGCGGTCAGCCCGTCTACCCCTGCCAAGGCCCACGCCGCACCGCAGTTTCCACAGGTCGCCGCAGACGGCGAGACCTGCTCACCGACGTTGGTGAGTCGGGATACCGACCGGCTGCTGTGTCACAGACTCCCGCGACGCGTCCTTGCGAGGCGGGTGCACCGAGGCCGCCCGGCCACCTGAGTTTCGACTCCGGGCAGCCACGGCCTTACGAGGGAAGGAATCCATTGAGCGACACCACCGACGTGACGTCGGATGTTTCCAACGTCGCTGGCGATGCCACCGCAGCTGCTCCCGCCCGTCGTCGGCGTAGCGGCACCGGTCTGTCGGCGATGCTGCTGCCAGAGCTGCAGAGCCTGGCTGCGTCGCTCGGCATCTCCGGCACGGCTCGCATGCGCAAGGGCGAGCTGATCGCCGCGATTTCCGAGCGGCAGGGCGGCAACGCCGCCGGGACCCCTCGACCACGGGCCGAGGTCGCGGCCGCGGCCGCTCCGACCCGTGAGGGGGTGCGCGCCGAGGTGCGGGAAACCGCCGACCGGCCGGCAGCAGAGGGGCGCAGCGCCGATCAGGCGCCCGCCGAGCCGGCCGCCGAGACCGAAGGTCGCACTCGCACCCGGCGGAGCCGGACCGCAGCAGCGGAGACCCGTCCGACCGAGGCGCGTCCCGCTGAGGCGCGTCCGACCGAGGCCCGCGCCGAGGAGGCGCGTACCGAAGAGGCTGGCGCCGGCGAGCGGACCGACCGCGGCGAGAATCGCCGGGACCGGGCCGAGCGTCCGGAGCGCGCCGAGCGCGCCGAGCGCTCCGACCGGGGCGAGCGTTCCGACCGGGGCGACCGTTCTGAGCGGGGCGACCGTGCCGAGCGGAGCGACCGTGCTGAGCGGGGCGACCGTTCTGAGCGGGGCGAGCGTGCCGAGCGGGGCGAGCGTGCTGACCGGGGCGAGCGTGCCGAGCGGGGCGAGCGCAACGACCGGGGCGACCGTGCCGAGCGGGGCGAGCGCAACGACCGCGCGGAGCGTTCCGACCGGGGCGAGCGTGCCGAGCGCAACGACCGTCCGGAGCGGGCCGACCGCAACGACCGCGGTGACCGCAACGACCGTGGTCAGCGTGTCGAGCGTGTCGAGCGTGTCGAGCGGGACAGCGACGACGACGACGGCGAGGGTGGCGGCCGGCGCGGCCGGCGCAGCCGTTTCCGGGACCGTCGTCGCGGGCGGGGCGAGCGCACCGAGACCGGTGCCGACACCGGTGGGCGTGAGCCGCAGGTCAGCGAGGACGACGTTCTCGTCCCCGTGGCCGGCATCATCGACGTGCTCGACAACTACGCGTTCGTGCGGACCACCGGCTACCTGGCCGGCCCGAACGACGTCTACGTCTCGATGTCCCAGATCAAGAAGTACGGCCTGCGCCGCGGTGACGCGATCACCGGTGCGGTGCGGGCGGCCCGCGAGGGCGGCAACAGCGGTGACCAGCGGCGCGACAAGTACAACCCGCTGATGCGGCTGGACACGATCAACGGGATGGAGCCGGAGGAGGCCCGGCGTCGACCGGAGTTCTACAAGCTCACTCCGCTCTACCCGCAGGAGCGCCTGCGCCTGGAGACCGAGCCGCACATCCTCACCACCCGGGTCATCGACCTGGTCATGCCGATCGGCAAGGGCCAGCGGGCACTCATCCAGTCACCGCCGAAGGCGGGTAAGACGATGGTGCTGCAGGCGATCGCGAACGCGATCACGCACAACAACCCTGAGTGCCACCTGATGGTGGTGCTGGTGGACGAGCGGCCCGAAGAGGTCACCGACATGCAGCGGTCGATCAAGGGCGAGGTCGTCGCGGCCACGTTCGACCGTCCGCCGCAGGACCACACCACGGTGGCCGAGCTGGCCATCGAGCGGGCCAAGCGCCTGGTTGAGCTGGGGCACGACGTGGTCGTGCTGCTCGACTCGGTGACCCGGCTCGGTCGGTCGTACAACCTGGCTGCTCCGGCCAGTGGCCGGATCATGTCGGGTGGTATCGACTCCACCGCTCTCTACCCGCCGAAGCGCTTCCTCGGCGCGGCTCGCAACATCGAGAACGGTGGCTCGCTGACCATCATCGCCACGGCGCTGGTGGAGACCGGATCCATGGCGGACACGGTCATCTTCGAGGAGTTCAAGGGCACCGGCAACGCGGAGCTGAAGCTGGACCGGAAGATCGCCGACAAGCGCACCTTCCCGGCCATCGACGTCAACCCGTCCGGTACCCGTAAGGAAGAGGTCCTGCTCGCGCCGGAGGAGTTGGCCATCCTCCACAAGCTGCGCAAGGTCCTGCACTCGCTGGACTCGCAGGCGGCGATGGACCTGCTGCTCGACAAGCTCAAGAAGACACGTACCAACATCGAGTTCCTGATGCAGATCGCGAAGTCGACGCCGGGGGAGTAACCATCCCCGGGTGAGACGAAGGGGCACGGCCACACCGGTCGTGCCCCTTCGTCATGTCTCCGGGCGGCACCTGATGGAATTTTCCTTCGGTTCAGTCGATAGGTATTGAAACTTCTATTCATTGCCGGGTTGACTGTCGTCCATGCGTACCCGCAGACGAACCGCCCGCCGCACCGGCGTCCTGCTGCTGACGCCGCTGCTCGCCCTGGCCCTGTCGCCACCGGCGACTGCCGCACCCACCGTCGCCCCGTCCACCGTCGCCCCACCGTCCCTGGCCTCACCCACGATCGCTGAGGACGCGCCGCCCGCGTCCTCCCGGGCGGCCGGCTCGGTCAGCCTGGCCGCCGCCCCGACAGCCGCGACCGCCCCGACCGCCGTCGCTGGTGGTCTGGAGCCGGCCGGCGGGCTGGAGACCACGAAGGCCACCCGGCCGGTCGCCCCGGGCGTGCAGCTGACGTCCTTCGACAGGTACGACGCCGAGGGCTGGCTGCGCGCCGACGCGCTCACCACCGATCTGGCCGGCGGCTCCACGGTCGACTACGTCAACTCCGGCGCGGTCAGCCGGGCCGAGCCGCTGCGAAAGGCGGTGGACCAGTCGCGCGCGGTCGCCGCGGTCAACGGCGACTTCTTCGACATCAACAACTCGGGTGCCGCCCAGGGCGTGGGCGTCCGGGACGGGGAGCTGATCCAGTCCGGGGTCAGCGGTCACCGCAACGCGGTGGCGGTCACCACGAACGGCCTCGGCCGGGTGATCGAGGTGAACTTCGACGGCAGCGCCACCCTGCCCACCGGGCCGGTCCCGCTGACCCAGTTCAACAACATGGTCCAGGCCGACGGCATCGGCGCGTTCACCGAGCTGTGGGGGACGTACACCCGGCAGCGTGCCGTGGAGGGCGCGGCCCGGGTGGTCGAGGTCACAGTGACCAACGGTCGGGTGGCCGCGGTGGGAAGCGTGGCCGGCAGCGGCCCGATCGCCGCAGGCAGCACCGTGCTGCTCGGCCGCGACCTCGGCGCGGACGCGCTGGCCGGCCTGCGCCCCGGTGACCCGGTGACGGTGGCCTGGCGGCCGAAGCCCTCCGACGGCAGCACCCTGCGCGCGGC
This sequence comes from Micromonospora sp. MGP-C2, assembly GCF_057766525.1. Taxonomy (NCBI): domain Bacteria; kingdom Bacillati; phylum Actinomycetota; class Actinomycetes; order Micromonosporales; family Micromonosporaceae; genus Micromonospora; species Micromonospora sp. MGP-C2. The sequence continues at coordinate 3,098,708 of NZ_JBYMEN010000002.1, read as the reverse complement.
GGTCGGTGGCGGCAACGTCCTGGTCCGCGACGGCGTCGTGCAGAGCATCGCCGATCCGACCCTCGCCCCCCGCACCGCTGTCGGGTTCAGCGCCGACGGTCGAAAGATGATCATGCTGACGGTGGACGGTCGTCAGGTCGACAGCCGCGGTGTGACCCAGACCGAGATGGGCCGGATGATGGCCGAGCTGGGCGCCCACCACGCGCTCAACCTGGATGGCGGCGGATCGTCCACGCTGCTGGCCCGGGAGCCGGGCGCGCCCGCCGTGCAGGTGGAGAACGGCCCCTCCGACGGCAGCGAGCGGGCCGTGCCCAACGGCCTGGCCATCTACGCGCCGAAGGGCAGCGGGCGACTCACCGGCTACTGGGTCGAGACGGCCAGCGACCCCACCGCCGCCCCGGGTGTCTCACCGGTGCGAGGTGGACGGCCCGACCGGGTCTTCCCGGGGCTGACCCGCACCCTCACCGCATCCGGCTACGACGAGACGTACGGCCCGGCGGCCGGCGCTCCCACCTGGCGGGCGACCCCGGCGGTACGCGGCCGGGTCGACCGTGAGGGCGTGTTCCACGCCGGCGCGCCGGGGGCCAGCACGGTCACCGCCGCACGGGGGCGGGTCACCGGCTCCCTGAACCTCACAGTGCTCGGCCCGCTGGCCCGGATCGGCACCACCACGCCACGGGTCGGGCTGACCGGGCGGGACGGCAACGCCCTGGTCGGCGTGGTCGGGTACGACGCCGAAGGCAACACCGCCCCGATCGAGCCGGCCGACCTCACCCTCGACTACGACCGGGACCTGCTGCGTATCACCCCCACCGGGGACGGCAACCTGTCCGTCGCCGCGTTGGGGGACACTGGCTCCGGCCTGGTGACCGTTCGCGTCGGCCGCACGAGCGTGGTCCTGCCGGTCACCGTCGGCCTGACCGACGTGCCGGTCGCCGGGTTCGACGACGCCGCTTCCTGGCGGTTCAGTCAGGCCCGCGCCAGCGGGTCGGTCGCGCCCGCGCCGGGGCACACCGGCACCGGCCTGCGCATGTCGTACGACTTCGGCCAGTCCACCGGCACGCGGGCCGCGTACGCCGACCCGCCCGCCTGGATCGAGGTGCCCGGTCAGCCGCAGGCCTTCGGGATGTGGATCCACGGCAACGGCACCGGGGAGTGGCCCAGCCTGCACCTGCACGACGCCCAGGACACCCAGCACGTGCTGCGTGGCCCACTGATCACCTGGACCGGCTGGCGGTACGTGGAGTTCGCGGTGCCGGCCGGGGTGCAGTACCCGGTGCGGGTACGCCGCTTCTACGTGGCCGAGACGAACGCCGCCGCGCAGTACACCAGCGAGGTGATCATCGACGACCTGGTGGCGAAGGTGCCCCCGACTGTCGACGTGCCGGAGGTGGCCCCGCGTACCGATCGGGTGGTGGTCCGCGACGGCACTGTGGACGGCGCGCCGTGGCGGTTCGCGGTGCTCTCCGACGCCCAGTTCGTCGCCGCCGACCCGGACAGCGACCTGGTCGCCCAGGCCCGGCGGACGTTGCGCGAGGTGCGGGCTGCCCGGCCGGACTTCCTCCTGATCAACGGCGACTTCGTGGACACCGCCTACCCGGCCGACTTCGCGCTGGCCCGGCGGATCCTCGACGAGGAGTTGGGCGACGCGCTGCCCTGGTACTACGTGCCCGGCAACCACGAAATCATGGGCGCCCCGATCAGCAACTTCGCTGCCGCGTTCGGTGCCACCTCCCGGGTGTTCGACCACAACGGCACCCGGTTCGTCACGCTGAACTCGTCCACGGGGACGCTGCGCGGCGGCGGCTTCGACCAGGTACGGATGCTCCGCGAGACGCTGGACGCGGCGGCCACCGACCGACGTGTGGGTTCGGTCGTCGTCCTGCACCACCACCCGCCCCGCGACCCCAGCCCGGCGCAGGCCAGCCAGCTCGGCGACCGCAAGGAGGCGGCGCTGCTGGAGCAGTGGCTGGCCGACTTCCAGCACCGCACCGGCAAGGGAGCGCTGTTCGTGGGCGGGCACGTCGGCACCTTCCACGCCGACCGGGTCGACGGTGTGCCGTACGTGATCAACGGCAATGCGGGCAAGACGCCGTCCACCCCTGCCGACCAGGGAGGCTTCACCGGCTGGACGGAGTTCGGCGTGGACCCGGTGACCTCGACCGAGGCGGACCGGGCCCGCCGTGACCCGCTCGCCGAGGGCCCGCGCTGGGTGGACGCGGAGTTCCACGCGCACGTCGACCGGCTCACGGTGGCCGCCCCGGCCAGCGTCGTGGTCGGCACCCCCGCGGCGGTCACCGCCACGCTGGCCCAGCCCGGCGGGCGTACGGTCCCGGTGGCCGCACCGGTCAGCGCCGACTGGTCGGCCTCACCGGGAGTGCACATCGGCTCGGCGGCCGGGGTGCGCCCATGGCACACAGCCCGATTCGACCCGGCCACCGGCACCCTGACGGCACTGCGGCCCGCCGCGCCGGTACGCCTGACGGTCGAGGTCAACGGCGCCCGTGCCGAGGCCACCATCACCGTCACCAGGTGAACTGTCCGGACGGGCCCCCACGCGCGGGGCCCGTCCGGACACCTCAGAAGTCGCCGTCGGCCACCTGGAAGACCGTCAGGCCGAGGGCCCGCCACATCTGGACCACCTGGACACGGTCGTCGAAGACGCCGGCCACCCGGTAACGGTCCTTGATCTCCCGGTCGTAGATCTCCCGCTTCACGATCGAGTCCTTCTGGGAGTCGCCGACGGCACGCAGGTGCAGGCCGAGGTAGGGGACCCGGACGTGCCGGGCCAGCCACGACTCGGTGGCCGCGCGGGCGGAGGCGTCCCTCCCGGAGCAGAAGACCACCCCGTACCCGGCCGCGTGCATCGCCCGGACCGCCGCGATCACCGCCGTGTTCGGCTCGTCCTCGCCCACCCGGGTCATGTCGTACGGGCTGCGGGACACGGCCAGCGCGACGGTGCCGTCGATGTCCACCAGCACGATCTCGGGTGGCTCGGTCGACGGCGGGTGCACGACGGCGGGGCGCCCGGTGCGGGCCTGCGGCACCGGCAGCGGCAGGGTCCGCCCCTCCAGGTACCGCTCGTGCAGCCGACGGATCGCCTCGGCACCGACCTGTTCGGCGACCGGGCGCGCGGCGTCGCGGCGCAGACACTCGGCCAGCGGCACGTCGGTGAAGTCGTGCACCTCGAAGTCCGCGCCGTGGCGGGCGGCCAGCTCAGCCCAGTCCCGCAACGTTCGTGAGCGCAGGTTGGTGTCGTCCACGCAGACGTCCGCGCGGGCCCTCAGCAACGCCTCGACCTGGGCACGCTGGACGACTGTCACCTGGGCCTCGGCCCACTGGGTGAACAGCCGCTCGCCGTGCAGCATCCGGCGCAGGTCGTCCCGGTTGACCCGGACCACGGAGGGTTGGAGCGTGCGGGCGAACGTCGTCTTGCCCGAGGCGGGCAGTCCCCGGGTGGCGATCAGGCGGGTCATCGACGTCGCACCTCCGGCTCGGCGTGCGTACCCCCTGCGGGGTACCTGGCGGCGGTCCGCCGGGTGGGCGAATGCCCCGTCGGGCGGTGGGAATGCGGACGGGGAGGCACGTGTTGACGATGCCGGACGAGGTGTGCGGCCCGATTACCGGGTCGGCTCAGGCCCATGGCACACTGGTCAATCGGCCACCGGTTCCGGTTCACGCCCGAGCCCGTCGCGTACGGCGCGACGAGCGATGACGGCGACCCGGCGACCACCAACGAGAGGACCGAGGCGATGAAGGCAAACATCCACCCGGAGTACGTGACCACCGAGGTCAGCTGCTCCTGTGGCAACACGTTCACGACCCGCAGCACCGCCAAGGGCGGGGCGATCCACGCCGAGACCTGCAGCGCCTGCCACCCGTTCTACACCGGTAAGCAGCGCGTTCTCGACACCGCCGGCCGGGTCGCGAAGTTCCAGCAGAAGTACGCCAAGGTTCAGGCCAAGAAGGCCAAGTAGTTCCACGTTCGGCGCCCGCGTCCGGTTTTTCGCCGGACGCGGGCGCCGTCCGCATTTCCCCCAGTTTCCGCCCGGCCGCCGGCCTTCCGGCTCTCCCGGCTCGCACCGTCGAAGGAGCATCCGCAGCATGAGCAGCGAGCGTCTGGCCGGCCTCCTCGACGAGTACGCGGAGCTGGAGAAGCGGCTGGCCGATCCGGCCATCCACGCCGACCAGGCGACCGCGCGCAGGGTCGGCCGCCGCTACGCCGAGCTGGTGCCGCTGCACAAGGCCGCCGACGAGCTGCAACAGGCCCGCGCCGACCTGGTGGCGGCCCGCGAGCTTGCCGCGGAGGACCCGTCCTTCGCGAGCGAGGCGGAGTCGCTCGCCGCGACCCTGCCCGTGCTGGAGGAACGCCTCGCCGAGCTGCTCATCCCGCGCGACCCGCACGACGCCAAGGACGTGATCGTCGAGATCAAGGCGGGCGAGGGTGGCGAGGAGTCGGCGCTGTTCGCCGGCGACCTGCTGCGGATGTACACCCGCTATGCCGAGCGCCACGGCTGGGTCACCGAGGTGATCGACGCGCAGGATTCCGACCTCGGCGGGGTCAAGGACGTCTCGCTCGCCATCAAGACCAAGGGTGTGCCGGAGGGCGGCAGCGGCGTCTGGTCCCGACTCAAGTGGGAGGGCGGCGTGCACCGCGTGCAGCGTGTCCCGGTCACCGAGTCGCAGGGCCGGATCCACACCTCCGCCGCCGGGGTGCTGGTGCTGCCGGAGGCCGAGGACGTCGACGTCACCATCGACGCGAACGACCTGCGCATCGACGTGTTCCGCTCGTCCGGCCCGGGCGGCCAGTCGGTCAACACCACCGACTCGGCGGTGCGGATCACCCACCTGCCGACCGGCATCGTCGTCTCCTGCCAGAACGAGAAGTCCCAGTTGCAGAACCGGGAGCAGGCAATGCGGATCATGCGGGCCCGGCTGCTGGCCGCCGCCCAGGAGCAGGCCGACGCCGCCGCCTCGGACGCCCGGAAGGCCCAGGTGCGCACGGTGGACCGCTCGGAGCGGATTCGCACCTACAACTACCCGCAGAACCGGATCACCGACCACCGGATCGGCTACACGGCGTACAACCTCGACCTGGCGCTCGCCGGCGAGCTGGACGGGGTGCTGGACGCCCTGACGGAGGCGGACCGCGCCGCCCGGCTGGCCGGCGACACCGAGCTGACCCGCCGCTGAGCAGCCCGGCCGCGCGCGACCCGTCGCCGTGATCACGGGACTGTGGTGGGTGGTTTGTCGCGTCGTGGGCCTTTGGTGAGGCACCACAACTCCTTGATCGACGCGAGCCCTGGCGGTCAGCTCGCGCGGGGACGGGACTTGGCGCGCAGCATCTCCCTGTCGGCCAGCTCGAAGGCGACGCTGAGCGCGTCACGCAGCCCACTGCCGCCGGAGACCTCCGCGAAGCCGATGCTCACCCCGACCGGCGTGCCCGGCACCAGCGACTCCCAGTCCTCGAGTCGGACGGCGGCCTCGATCCGGCGGGCCACCTCAGCGGCCTCGGTCATGCCGGTGTCCGGCAGCACCACGACGAACTCGTCACCGCCGTAGCGGGCCACGAAGTCGCCCCGGCGCATCACCCGGTTGATCACCCCGGCGATGCGTTGGAGCACCAGGTCGCCGGAGTGGTGGCCGTGCCGGGTGTTGACCGCCTTGAAGCCGTCCAGGTCGCAGACGCCGATCACCACCCGCTCGCCCCGGGTGACCACTGCCGTGATGTACCGCTCCAGCCGGCGTCGGTTGGGCAGCCCGGTGAGCGGGTCGGTCAACGCCTCGCCCTCGAACCGCGCCGCCTCGCGGCGCATCTCCTCGTGGTCGATGCGGGCGGCGATGCCGTCGATGTAGACGTCCCGCAGCCGGTCGTTGCGTTGGGCTGCGAGCCGGAACGCCAGGCGGTCGGCCCGGTGCGCCGCCGGGTGGTCTCCGGCGCGGGTCAGCGCGATGCTGCGCAGCCGGGCCGGCTCGGCCGCTCCGAGCGTCTCGGTGGACACGTGGACGGTGTCCAACCGGGTGACCGCCTCGATCGGCCGCCCGGCGGCCACGGCAAGGCACACCTGCCCGAGCTGGCGCATGTCGCGGGCGCGGGCGCTGTCCCCGCCGTGGCTGATCAACCGGGCCGGCTCGGCCTCCCCGGTGGTCGCCACCTGGTCGCCGAGCGCCGCCTGCCGAGCCGCCGCGTAGCCGTACGCGGCGAGGCTGCTCGGGCGGAGCTGGCCGGCCCGCCCGGTGCGGACGAAGCGGGCCAGGTCGGCGGCCACGTCCCGAAGCACCCGCAGACACCCGTCGCTGTCGCCGTTGTGGTCCAGTGCCACCGCGTTGCGCAGCCGGATGCCCGGCGCGGCGAACGTCTCCTCGGGGATGCCGGCGGTCAGCCCGAGCTGCCGGGCCCGCTCGATGGCGCCGAGGGCGTAGCCGTGGAAGCTGAGGTAGCTGTAGGCCATCGCCAGGTCGTGCCAACCCCAGGCGGTGTCCCGGTCCGGGTCCTCCACCGCGCCCAGGGCGCGGGCGGCTCGGACGAGGTGCATGACGCAGCGGTCCAGTGCGCCCTGGTGGTGGGCGGCGAGCGCGGCCAGCGCGTTGAGGTGCCCGTGCAGGTATGGCTCGGCGAGGTCGCGAACCGCCGCCGATGCCTCCTCGATGGCCCGGGTGAACTCCGCCGTCCGACCGAGATTGATCAGTGCGGAGAGGCGCTGCACCAGCGCGTCCGCACGTGCGGCCGGGTCGGCCGTGGTGCGGATCACACGCTCCAGCAGGACGTACGACTCCGCAGAACGGCTGGCCTCCTGCAGTGCACGGGCGTGCGTGAGGACATCAACCTGGTCATCGACCCGGTCGAGCCAGCCCACCCGCCAACCTCCTGCCGTGCGCCTGGGCGCACCTGTTCGTCGCGTCGCCCGCGACGCTTCATGATTATGTCGTGAGTACTCTGCCGCAACACCCCCCCGGAGGGACAGGCCCCATCCGTCCGTCCGTCGCAGTGGCCCGATCGGCCCGGGTGCTCGCCGCCGCCGGGGTCGGCTCGGCCCGGGTGGAGGCCGAGTTGCTGGCCGCATACGTGCTCGGGGTGCCCCGGGGTCGGCTGGCGCTCGCCGACGACCTCAGCGACGACCAGCTGACGCGGCTCGACGACCTGACGCGTCGTCGCGCCGGGCGGGAGCCGTTGCAGCATCTGACCGGTCGCGCCGGGTTCCGGCACCTTGAGTTGCTGGTCGGCCCGGGTGTCTTCGTGCCCCGGCCGGAGACCGAGTTGCTGGCCGGGTGGGGCGTCGAGCAGGCCCAGGGCCGGCCCGACCCGGTGGTGGTCGACCTGTGCAGCGGCTCGGGCGCCATCGCGCTGGCGGTCGCCCAGGAGCTGCCGGGGGCGCGGGTGATCGCGGTGGAGCGGTCCCCGGCGGCGTTGGCCTGGCTGCGGCGCAACGCGGCGGAGCGGGCCGCGGCGGGGGACCGGCCGATCGAGGTGGTCGAGGCCGACGTGACTGCGCCGGATCTGCTGGCGGACCTGGTGGGCAGGGTGGACGTGCTGCTCTGCAACCCGCCGTACGTGCCGGACGATGTGGTGGTCCCCCCGGAGGTGGCCGGGCACGACCCGGCGGAGGCGGTCTTCGGCGGCGCGGACGGTCTGGCGGTGATCCGGCCGGTCGTCACCCGGGCGGCGGCGTTGCTGCGCCCCGGTGGCGCGTTCGGGGTCGAGCACGACGACACGCACGGCGCGGCGGTGCCCGGGCTGCTCGCCGGGCACGGCGGGTTCACCGCTGTCACGGAGCATCGGGACCTCACCGGACGGCCCCGCTTCGCCACCGCGTCCCGACGGGCGGACGGCCAGCACGCCCCGATCGGGGCGGCGTGGCAGACTGACTCCTCGTGATGCTCTACGACTGCCGGTCGCCCGCCGATCGGGACCGCGGCATCGCTGCGGCGATCGAGGCGGTCAAGAACGGCGAGCTGGTCGTCCTTCCGACGGACACCGTGTACGGGATCGGCGCGGACGCGTTCACCCCGTACGCGGTCAAGGCGCTGCTCGATGCCAAGGGCCGGGGTCGGCAGATGCCGCCGCCGGTGCTGATCGGCTCGCGGCACACCCTGGACGGGTTGGTCTTCTCGCTGCCCACCGCCGCACGGGATCTCGTGGAGGCGTTCTGGCCGGGTGCCCTGACGATCGTCGTCGAGCACTCGCCGAGCCTCCAGTGGGATCTGGGCGACAAGACGGGCACGGTGGCGGTGCGGATGCCGCTGCACCCGGTGGCGCTGGAGGTGCTGCGCGAGACCGGCCCGATGGCGGTCTCGTCGGCCAACAAGACCGGCCAGCCCGCCGCGGTGACCGCCGAGGAGGCGCGTGACCAGCTCAGCTACTCCGTGCGGGCCTACCTGGAGGCCGGGCCCTGCCCGGACCCGGTGCCCAGCACGATCGTGGATCTGACCGGTGAGGTGCCGCAACTGCTGCGGGCGGGGGCGATCCCGTTGGAGAAGCTGCGCGATGTCGTACCGGACCTCATCGACGGTCGGGCGGTCTGAGTGCCCCCGTTCACGGTGCTGCACGTGTGCATGGGCAACATCTGCCGCTCGCCGATGGCGGAGCGGCTGCTCGCCCTGGCGGTGCAGGAGCGGTTGACGCGGCGTGCGGAGGACCCGGCCCGCGCCGAGGAGCTGGTGCACAGCCACAGCGCCGGGACGGGTGGTTGGCACGCGGGCGAGGAGATGAACCCGCCGGCGGCGCGGCAGGTGACCGGCCGGGGTGGGGACGTTGAGGGGTTCGCAGCCCGCAAGTTGCGCTCGGACCACATCGACGCCGCCGACCTGGTCCTGACCGCCACGGCGGACCAGCAGGAGTACGTGGTGGCGCTGCGGCCGGACGCTGCGGCCCGCACGTTCGTGCTGGGGGAGTTCGGCCGGCTGCTGGCCGCGGTGGACGCCACCGCGTTGCCGCCGGGTGACGCGACCCCGGAGGCCGTGTACGCCCGGGGTGTGGCTCTGGTGGCGGCGGCCCACGACGTCCGGTTGGGCGCCTCGGCGTTGCCGACCGATGATCTGGACGACCCGTGGGGTCGCGGTGACCAGTGCTTCAGCCGGGTCGCCGACGAGATCGAGGAGACGGTGCACCCGCTGGCCGGCGCACTGCTGCCCTGAGCCTCGGTGCGAGTTTCCTCCGGGTTTAGGGAAAACCAGGGGCGAAAGGGGCGTTTCGGGTCATCCTGAACGGGTCCTAGCGTGACCGGCTCCTGCGGGGAGAGCTGATGATCCGGGCCCATCTCGACAAACTGCTGACCGTGGTGATCGCCGGAGTGCTGGCCGGGTTGGTGCTGGCCGCAGCCGCCCTGCCGGCGGCCCTGGCCTTCGGGATCGGGTTCAGCAACCTGTCCACGCCGTACTCGGAGCTGCCGAACACACTCCGTACGCCGCCGACCGCCCAGCGCTCCAACCTCTACGCCAACGACGGCACCACAGTGATCACCTCCTTCTACCAGGAGGACCGGGTGGACGTGCCGCTGCACGAGGTGGCCCCGGTGATGCGCCAGGCGATAGTGGCCGCCGAGGACGTCCGGTTCTACCAGCACAGCGGCGTGGACCTGCGCGGCGTGGTGCGCGCGTTCACCGTCAACAAGCGGGACGGGCGGACGCGGCAGGGCGCCTCCACGCTGACCATGCAGTACGTCCGCAACGTGCTCAGCAGCGACCCCCGGCTGACCGAGGCGCAGCGGGTGGCCGCCACCGAGGTCACCACAGTGCGCAAGCTCCAGGAGATGCGCTACGCGCTCGCGCTGGAACGGGAGCTCGACAAGGAGCAGATCCTCACCCGCTACCTCAACATCGCCTACTTCGGCGCCGGGGCGTACGGCATCGCGGCGGCCAGCAAGCGCTACTTCTCCCGGTCTCCGGCCGACCTGACCCTGTCCCAGGCGGCGCTGCTGGCCGGTCTGGTCCGGTCACCGGACAGCGACGACCCGATCAACGGCGACGCCGACGCCGCGCTGGCCCGACGGTCGTACGTGTTGGAGCGGCTTGTGGAGTCGGGGCAGGTGCCGGCGGACGCGGCGGCGGCGGCCCGGGCCGAACCGTTGCAGCTTCAGCCCAGTGAGACCCCGAACGACTGCACCGGGGTGCCCGAGGCGCACAACGACTGGGGCTTCTTCTGCGACTGGTTCACCCGCTGGTGGAGCAGCCAGTCCGCGTTCGGCGCGACGGCCGACGAGCGGCAGCGCGCGCTGCGCCGGGGCGGGTTCTCCATCGTGTCGTCGCTGGACCCGGGGGTGCAGCGGGCCACCACCGAGCAGGTGCTGAAGATCTATCGGCCGACGGACGCCGAGGCGGTGCCGACCGCCGTGGTGCAGCCGGGCACCGGGCGGGTGCTGGCGATGTCGGTGAACCGTGCCTACAGCGTGCAGGACAACCCGGTCGGGCAGAAGAACCGCCCCAACACCGTCAACCAGTTGGTCGCCGGCGGTGGGGCGATCGAGGGTTACCAGGGTGGCTCGACGTTCAAGCTCTTCACCATGCTGGCCGCGCTGGAGTCCGGCCTGCCGCTGTCGACCGACTTCGTGGCGCCTACCCAGTTGCTCACCCGCTTCCCGGTCACCGGGGAGGCGAGCTGTGACGGTCACTGGTGCCCGACGAACGCCAGCCCCTCGTCGATGGACGGCCCCCGCACCATGTGGAGCGCGTTCGGCCGCTCGGTGAACACGTACTTCGCCTGGCTCACCGAGAAGGTGGGCGCCGACCGGGTGGTGGAGATGGCCGAGCGGCTCGGCATCGTGCTGCGGGCCGACTCCGACGCCAAGCTGGCCCGCTACGGCGCGAAGAACTGGGGCCCGTTCACCCTGGGCGTGGCCGCGACGACGCCGCTGGACCTGGCCACCGCGTACGCCACCGTGGCGGCCGAGGGGACCTGGTGCGCACCGCTGCCGGTGGTCTCGATCACCGACTCGGGCGGCCGACCCGTCGACGCCGCCAAGCCGGACTGCCGGCAGGTGCTCGACCCGGACGTGGCCCGGGCGGCCACCGACGCGGCACGCTGCCCGGTCGGCGACCAGTCGATGTACGGGCGCTGCGACGGCGCCACCGCACCCGGGCTGCGCGCGCGGCTCGGCCGTCCCGTGGCCGGCAAGACGGGCAGCTCGGAGCGGTACGAGACGGAGACCGTGGTGGCGTTCACGCCGCAGTTGGCGGTCGCCTCGATGGCGGCGAACCCGGAGGATCCCCGGGACGCGGTCGGTCAGGCGGTGCAGGCCCGGATGGTGGACGCGATCGGCGAGGTGCTCGCCGTCGCCCTGCGCGACCAGCCGGTACGCGACTTCGTCCCGCCGAGCGAACGAACCGCCCTCCAGGTCACCGGAGCCCGCACCGGCAACTGAGACCTGCGGGAATCAGGGGGCCTGTTCGGCGTTGCGCGCAATGTTGCGGGCCATCCCGCCGAAGACCACCGCGTGGAAGGGCGCCACCGACCCCCAGTAGGCGTGGCCGCTCAGCCCGCGTGGCAGGAAGACCGCGCGTTGCTGGTAGCGGCTGCGGCCGTCGTCAGTTGGCAGCACCCGCATCTCCAGCCAGGCCCGGCCGGGCAACCGCATCTCGGCGCGCAACCGGAGCAACTCGCCCGGGACGATCTCCTCGACCCGCCAGAAGTCCAGCGCCTCGCCGACCTGGAGGCGGTGCGGGTCGCGTCGGCCCCGACGCAGCCCGACCCCGCCGACCAGCCGGTCCAGCCAGCCCCGGATCGACCAGGCGAGCGGGAACGAGTACCAGCCGTGCTCCCCGCCGACGCCCTCCACGACCCGCCAGAGCGCCGCCGGTGGGGCGTCCACCACCCTCTCGCGGACGTCGGTGTAGGCGGTGCCGCCGGACCACTTCGGGTCGGTGGGCAACGGCTCGGCGGGCGCGTCCGGGCCGCTCGCGTTCGACCAGCGGGTCTCCACCTGGGCGTCGCGCACCTTGGCGAGCGCCAGCGCCACCGCGTCGTCGAAGCCGGTCAGCCCACCGGGTGGGTCCGGCACGTACCGGGCGATGTCGTGCTCGTGCGCGACCGCCTCGTGGATCAGGCTCTCCACCAGGGGACGGGCGATGGCATTCGGCACGGGGGTGACCAGGCCGACCCAGTGCGACGAGAGCGACGGGGTGAGCGCGCGGACCGGCACGATGATCCGTCGGCGCAGCCCGGCCACCCGGGCGTAGCGCTGCATCATGTCGAGGAAGGTCAGCACGTCCGGCCCGCCGATGTCGAAGCCCCGGTTGACGTCCGGCGGAAGCGCGATGGAGCCGGCCAGGTAGCGCAGCACGTCGCGGACCGCGATCGGTTGGATCCGGTTGTGGACCCAGCGCGGGGTGATCATGGCGGGTAGCCGCTCGGTCAGGTACCGCAGCATCTCGAACGACGCCGAGCCGGATCCGATGATCACCGCGGCCCGCAACACGGCCGTCGGCACCCCGCTGGCCAGCAGGATCCGGCCCACCTCGGCCCGGGACCGCAGGTGGGGGGACGGGACCTCCGCGTCGGACGCCGGCTCCGGCCCGCCCAGGTAGACGATCCGGCGTACGCCGGCAGCGCGGGCCGCCGCCGCGAAGTTGGTCGCCGCCGTGCGATCGGCCTCCTCGAAGTCGGGCCGGCCCAGGGAGTGCACCAGGAAGTAGGCGACGTCCACGTCGGCGAACGCGGCGGGCAGCGTCTCCGGCCGGCTCAGGTCCCCCTCGACGATCTCGGCCGCCGAGGCCCAGGGCACGTCCCGCAGCCGGACCGCCTTGCGGGCGAGGCAGCGGACGGTGTGCCCGTCGGCCAGCAGCAGCGGCGTCAGCCGCCCGCCGATGTATCCGGTGGCTCCCGTGACGAGGCATCTCACAGGTCCCAGTGTGCGGCCCCCTAGACTCGTTCGCTGTGGAGACCGAGACGAGCACCTTCTGGGGGCCGGATTTCGCGCAGCTCAGGGCCACCGACCCGGAGATCGCCGGGGTGGTCCTCGGCGAGCTGGACCGGTTGCGGGGTGGCCTGCAGCTCATCGCCAGCGAAAACCTGACCTCGCCGGCGGTGCTGGCCGCGCTCGGCTCGACCCTGACCAACAAGTACGCCGAGGGTTACCCGGGCCGGCGCTACTACGGCGGCTGTGCCGAGGTGGACCGGGCCGAGGAGATCGGCATCGCCCGGGCCAAGGAGCTCTTCGGGGCCGAACACGCCAACCTCCAGCCGCACTCCGGTGCGAGCGCCAACCTGGCCGCGTACGCCGCGCTGGTGCAGCCGGGTGACACGGTGCTGGCGATGGACCTGCCGCACGGCGGGCACCTCACCCACGGCAGCCGGGTGAACTTCTCCGGCAAGTGGTTCCACCCGGTCGGCTACCCGGTGCGGTCGGACACCGAGCAGATCGACTACGACGAGGTACGGGACCTGGCGCGGGCGCACCGACCCAAGCTGATCATCTGTGGTGCCACCGCGTACCCCCGGCTGATCGACTTCGCCCGGTTCCGGGAGATCGCCGACGAGGTGGGCGCGTACCTGATGGTGGACGCCGCGCACTTCATCGGCCTGGTCGCCGGCCGGGCCATCCCGTCCCCGGTGCCGTACGCCGACGTCGTCTGCGCCACCACCCACAAGGTGCTGCGCGGTCCGCGCGGCGGCATGATCCTGTGCCGCGAGTCGCTGGCCCAGCGGATCGACAAGGCGGTCTTCCCGTTCACCCAGGGTGGCCCGCTGATGCACGCCGTCGCGGCCAAGGCGGTCGCGCTGCGCGAGGCCGCCCAGCCGGAGTTCCAGACGTACGCCAGGCAGGTCGTCACCAACGCCCAGGCGCTCGCCGCCGGGCTGACCGACGAGGGCATGCGCCCGGTGTCCGGTGGCACCGACACCCACCTGGCCCTGATCGACCTGCGGGAGCTGGGGGTGACCGGCGCCGAGGCCGAGCGACGCTGCGACGCCGCGTCGATCACCCTGAACAAGAACGCCATCCCGTACGACCCGCAGCCGCCGATGGTGGCCTCCGGCATCCGGGTGGGCACGCCGAGCGTCACCACCCAGGGCATGCGCGAGGGGGAGATGCGGCAGGTGGCCACCCTGATCGCCCGTGCGGTGCGCACCGATCCCGGGGCACCGGGAGGCGCCGACGAGCTGATCCGGCTCGGCGCCGAGGTGGCCGAGCTGGTCGCGGCGTTTCCGGCGTACCCCCGTGGCTGAGCCCGGGGTGGTCGAGCCCGACGCCGACCGGCGGTGGCGGCTGCGGCACCTGCCGGTGCTGCTGGCCACGTCGGCGGCGTTGGCGGTGGTCGCCGCGGTGGTGGGTGCGGTGACCGGCGGCGCGACGGCGGCGCTCGGCGCGGCGGCCGGCGTGGGCGTCACGGTGCTCAGCTACACCCTGACCACGGTGGTGCTGGCCCGGGCCGACCAGGTCAACCCGCAGTTGTTGCTGCCGCTCGGGCTGGGCCTGTACGTGCTGAAGTTCACCCTGCTGGGCGTGGTGATGGTGGCGGTAGCGTCGACCGGCTGGGCCGGGTTGGTCCCGCTCTGCCTCGGCATCGTCGCCGGGGTGGCAGTGTGGACGGCGGTGCACATCTGGTGGCTGACCACGGTGCACGCCCGTCGGCCGCAGGCCTGACCTGGCCGTTGGCCGGTCGTCCCAACCAGCGGACGCGCCGCAATGTGTCGGCCTCCGGTCATTTTCCGACGGGCGGAAGGGGAGTAGCGTGCCCACAGACGACGGCGCCCACGAGAAGCCCACACAACGTTGGTTGTGCGGGGGGTGAGGCACAGCCTCGTCTTCCCGGCTGATATCGTTCGCCCCGTCATGGCTGGTGACCAAACCCCCCGTCCCGCCGGTGAACCGGACGACATTCCGTCCGGCGCCGGTCAGGGTTGGACCGCGCTCAGCTACCTCATCGGAGGCATGCTCGTGTGGGGTTTCATCGGCTGGCTGATTGACCAGTGGCTCGACACCGGCGGCGTTGCCACCGGGATCGGCGTCGTGCTCGGTATGGCCGGGGGCATCATCCTCGTCATCCGCCGGCTCGGCACGCCTACTTAGGAAGGGACGCGGTGTTCGGACAGGCGAACGTTCTGGCAGCGGGCCAGGCGGCATTCCCACCCACGGTGGAGGACTTTTACCTGCCCAGCATCCTGCCCTGGGGTGCGCACGACTCGTACTGGTTCACCAAGATCACGGCGATGGTCTGGATCGCGGTCGGCGTCCTGATCATCTTCTTCCTGGCGACCTACCGGAACCCGCAGCTGGTGCCGACCAAGAAGCAGTGGTTCGCCGAGTCGATCTACGGCTTCGTGCGCAACAACATCGCGGTCGACATGATCGGTCACGCGGGGGTGCGCTTCGCTCCCTACTTCACCACGCTGTTCTGCTTCGTGCTGCTGACGAACGCGTTCGCGATCATCCCGTTCTTCCAGATCTCGCCGAACTCGCACATCGCCTTCCCGGCGATCCTCGCGATCATCAGCTACGTGCTGTTCAACTACATCGGCATCAAGAAGCACGGGTTCGTCAAATACTTCAAGAACTCGCTGATCCCGCCGGCACCCTGGTACATCCTGCCGCTGCTGATCCCGATCGAGCTCTTCTCGACCTTCATCGTCCGGCCGTTCTCCCTCGCGGTTCGTCTCTTCGCGAACATGTTCGCCGGCCACATGCTCCTGCTGGTCTTCACGCTCGGCGGTTTCGCGATGCTGAGCGCAAACGCCTGGCTGGCCCCGGTTTCGGTGCTCTCCTGGGTGATGACCATCGCGCTCACCTTCCTGGAGTTCCTGGTGATCTGCCTGCAGGCATACGTCTTCACCGTCCTCACCGCCAGCTACGTGCAGGGCGCGCTCGCCGACGAGCACTGATCCACCGCACCATCCGTTGTCGTCCCGCGTGAGAGTCACGCGTGATAACCAGGAGGAACCACACCAATGGACGCTAGCGTTCTCGCCGAGGTCACCGGTAGCACCGCTGCCATCGGCTACGGTCTCGCCGCCATCGGCCCGGGCATCGGCGTCGGCCTGGTCTTCGCCGCCTACATCCAGTCGACCGCCCGTCAGCCGGAGTCGTCCCGGATGACCCTGCCGTACGTCTGGATCGGCTTCGCCGTCATCGAGGCGCTTGCTCTGCTGGGCATCGCCTTCGGCTTCATCTGGGCCGGCTGATCCCGCCCTTAGACCGGGAGGTAACCATGTATTTCCTCGCCGCTGAGGGTGGTGAGTCGACCCACAACCCGATCATCCCGCTCTGGCAGGAGATCGTGGTCGGGTCGGTCGCCTTCGCCGTGCTCTGCTTCGTGCTGATGAAGTTCGTCTTCCCCCGCATGGAGCAGACGTTCCAGGCTCGGGTCGACGCGATCGAGGGCGGCATCAAGCGCGCCGAGGCCGCCCAGGCCGAGGCGAACCAGCTGCTCGAGCAGTACCGTGCCCAGCTCGCTGAGGCTCGGACCGACGCCGCCAAGATCCGTGACGACGCGCGGGCCGACGCCGAGGGCATCCGGCAGGACATCCTCGCCAAGGCGCGGGAGGAGTCCGACCGGGTCATCCAGGCCGGCAAGGACGCGCTCGCCGCCGAGCGGGCCACCATCGTGCGCGAGCTGCGCACGGAGGTCGGCACGATCGCGGTGGACCTCGCCAGCAAGATCGTTGGCGAGTCGCTGGCCGACGAGGCGCGACGCAAGGGCACCGTCGACCGGTTCCTGAGCGGCCTCGAGAGCACTGGGGCCCGCTGATGCAGGCCGCCAGCCGGGAGTCGTACAAGGTCGCGGCCGAGCGCCTCGACGCGTACGTCCGCGGCGCGGAGCCGTCGGCGGTGGCCTCCACCGCCGACGCCATCCTCTCCGTGGCGACCCTGCTGCGGCGTGAGCCGCGGCTGCGCCGGGCGCTCTCCGAGCCGTCGCGGTCCGGCGAGGACCGTGGCGCCCTGCTCGGCGACATGCTGGGTGGGCGGATCGGCGCGGACGCGCTCGACCTGCTCGTGGTCCTGGTGTCCGGCCGTTGGTCGGCACCGTCGGAGCTGCTCAGCGGCGCCGAGCGACTGGGCGTGGAGGCGCTGCTCGCCAGCGCGGACAAGGCCGGCGAGCTGGGCGAGGTCGAGGACGAGCTGTTCCGCTTCGGTCAGGTCGTGGCCGGTCAGTCGGCGCTGAGCAACGCGCTCGCCGACCCGGTCGCTCCGGTCGAGCAGCGGGCCACCCTGGCCCGTGAGCTGCTCACCGACAAGGCCCGCCCGGTCACCGTCCGCCTCGTCGAGGCGGCGCTCGGCGGGTTCGGGGGACGCTCCTTCAACGGAGCGCTCACCCGACTGGTCGAGCTCGCCGCCGACCGGCGTGACCGGCAGGTGGCGTACGTGACCGTCGCGGCCCCGTTGAGTGATGAGGACGAGCGTCGGCTGGGCGCGAGCCTCACCGCGATATACGGTCGAGAGGTCTCCGTCAAGCAGACGGTCGACCCCGCCGTCCTCGGTGGCGTGAGCGTCCGGGTCGGCTCCGACCTGTACGACGGCACCATCCTGCGCCGCCTCAACGAGACCCGCAACGCGCTCGCGAAGCGCTGAACGGCTCGCCGTCCAGCGGCTGAGCGGCCTCGCCGCCCAGCATCGGGGCGGCGGTTCCGCCGCCCAGCGCCCGGATTGACAGACGCCATTCGGACCGGTTGGTACTAGGTATCCCGGGCCCCTGAATTTTAAGGAAGCAGAGGATGGCCGAGCTGACCATCTCGACGGAGGAGATCCGCGGCGCCCTGGAGCGCTACGTCTCCTCCTACTCGTCCGACGTCTCCCGCGAGGAGGTCGGCACCGTCGCCGACACCGGCGACGGCATCGCCCACGTCGAGGGCCTGCCCTCGACCATGACCAACGAGCTCCTCGAGTTCGAGGACGGCACGCTCGGCGTGGCGTTGAACCTCGACGTCCGGGAGATCGGTGTCGTCGTCCTCGGCGACTCCGCCAAGCTGGAGGAGGGGCAGCGCGTCAAGCGCACCGAGCGGGTTCTCTCCGTTCCGGTCGGCGACGCCTTCCTCGGTCGCGTGGTCAACGCGCTCGGCGATCCGATCGACGCGCTCGGCGACATCGCCAACGAGGGCTTCCGCGAGCTGGAGCTTCAGGCTCCGAACGTGATGTCCCGGCAGTCCGTCGACGAGCCGCTGCAGACCGGCATCAAGGCCATCGACGCGATGACCCCGATCGGTCGGGGTCAGCGGCAGCTGATCATCGGTGACCGCAAGACCGGCAAGACCACTGTCGCCCTGGACGCCATCCTCAACCAGCGGGACAACTGGCGCACCGGCGACCCGAAGAAGCAGGTCCGCTGCATCTACGTCGCCATCGGTCAGAAGGCCTCCACCATCGCCTCGATCAAGGGGCAGCTGGAAGAGGCCGGCGCGATGGAGTACACGACGATCGTGGCCTCCCCGGCGTCCGACCCGGCCGGCTTCAAGTACCTCGCCCCGTACACCGGCTCGTCCATCGGGCAGCACTGGATGTACGGCGGCAAGCACGTTCTGATCGTCTTCGACGACCTGAGCAAGCAGGCCGAGGCGTACCGGGCCGTGTCGCTGCTGCTGCGTCGCCCGCCGGGCCGTGAGGCGTACCCGGGTGACGTCTTCTACCTGCACTCCCGCCTGCTGGAGCGCTGCGCGAAGCTCTCCGACGAGCTGGGTGGCGGCTCGATGACCGGTCTGCCGATCATCGAGACGAAGGCCAACGACATCTCGGCCTTCATCCCGACCAACGTCATCTCGATCACCGACGGCCAGATCTTCCTGGAGACCGACCTGTTCAACCAGGGCGTTCGTCCGGCGATCAACGTCGGCACCTCGGTCTCCCGGGTCGGTGGCGCCGCGCAGGTGAAGCCGATGAAGAAGGTCGCCGGTTCGCTGCGGCTCAACCTCGCGCAGTACCGCGAGCTGGAGGCGTTCGCCGCCTTCGCCTCCGACCTGGACCGGGCCTCCCGCGCCCAGCTGGACCGCGGTTCGCGCCTGGTCGAGCTGCTCAAGCAGCCGAACTACTCGCCGTTCCCGGTGCAGGAGCAGGTCGTCTCGGTCTGGGCCGGCACCGAGGGCAAGCTGGACGACATCCCGGTGGGTGACGTCCGGCGCTTCGAGTCGGAGTTCCTCCAGTACCTGCGGCACAAGCACCAGGGTGTGCTGGCCGGCATCGCCGACAACCAGTGGAACGATGACATCATCGGCTCCCTGGACAGCGCGATCGCCGAGTTCAAGCAGGTCTTCCTCAACAAGGAGGACGAGCGTCGGGTCAACGACGCGCCGGCCGCACCGCTTGAGGGCGACGAGAACCGCGAGACGGTGACCCGCTTCCGCGACAGCGCGACCGACCGCCCGGCCGAGAGCTGATCCCGTGGCGGCCCAGGTACGCGTTCTTCGTCAACGGATCCGCTCGGCGAAGTCGATGAAGAAGATCACCAAGGCGATGGAGCTCGTGGCGACGAGCCGGATCGCCAAGGCTCAGGCCCGGGTGCAGGCGTCCCTGCCGTACGCCCAGGCCATCACCGGTGTGCTCACGGCGCTGGCGTCCAACGCGCGGATCGACCACCCGCTGCTCACCCCGCGCGAGCGGGTGCGGCGGGCCGGCGTCCTGTTGGTCACCAGCGACCGTGGCCTGGCCGGCGGTTACAGCTCCAACGCGATCAGGATGGCGGAGTCGCTGGTCGCGCGGCTCAAGGCGGACGGCAAGGAGCCGGTGCTCTACGTCATCGGGCGTAAGGGCGTCGGGTTCTACCGGTTCCGCGAACGGCCGATCGAGGCCAACTGGACCGGGTTCAGCGAGCAGCCGTCGTTCGAGGACGCCCGCACCGTCGGTGAGACGCTGATCAAGGCGTTCACGGCTGGTGCGGACGACGTCGACGGCGGTGCCGGAGCGGACGGGGTGCTCGGCGTCGACGAGTTGCACATCGTCTACACCGAGTTCCACTCGCTGATGACGCAGAACCCGGTCACCAAGGTGATCGGTCCGATGCAGGTGGAGGACCGGCCGCGCTCCGAGGGGCTGCTGCCGGCGTACGAGTTCGAGCCGGAGGCGGAGGCGCTGCTCGACGCGCTCCTGCCGAGGTACATCAACACGCGGATCTACGCGGCGTTGATCGAGTCGGCGGCGAGTGAGTCGGCGGCACGGCGGCGGGCGATGAAGAGCGCCACCGACAACGCCGAAGAGATGATCGAGAAGTACACGCGCGAGATGAACTCGGCTCGCCAGGCCGGGATCACCCAGGAGATCAGCGAGATCGTCGGCGGCGCCAACGCGCTGGCCGCGTCGGGAAGTGAAGTGTGATGACTGCACCAGTAGAGACCAAGACGGCCACGGGTCGCGTGGTCCGGGTCATCGGCCCGGTCGTCGACGCCGAGTTCCCGCGCGACGCCATGCCGGCCCTGTTCAACGCGCTCAACGTTGACGTGAAGCTGTCCGGCGGTGAGAAGACGCTGACCCTGGAGGTCGCCCAGCACCTGGGTGACAACCTGATCCGTGCCATCTCGATGCAGCCGACGGACGGCCTGGTTCGCGGCGCTGAGGTGCGTGACCGCGGCGAGCCGATCACCGTGCCGGTGGGCGACGCGGTCAAGGGCAAGGTGTTCAACGCGATCGGCGAGGTGCTCAACCTCAAAGAGGGCGAGACCTTCGAGGCCGACGACCGGTGGGGCATCCACCGCAAGGCCCCGGCCTTCGCGGACCTGGAGCCGAAGACCGAGATGCTGGAGACCGGCATCAAGGTCATCGACCTGCTCGCCCCGTACGTCAAGGGCGGCAAGATCGGTCTGTTCGGCGGCGCGGGCGTGGGCAAGACGGTGCTCATCCAGGAGATGATCACCCGTGTTGCCCGCAACTTCGGTGGTACCTCGGTGTTCGCCGGCGTGGGTGAGCGCACCCGTGAGGGCAACGACCTCATCGCCGAGATGACCGAGTCCGGCGTCATCGACAAGACCGCGCTGGTCTACGGCCAGATGGACGAGCCGCCGGGCACCCGGCTGCGGGTGGCCCTCTCCGCGCTGACCATGGCGGAGTACTTCCGGGACGTGAAGAAGCAGGAGGTGCTGCTCTTCATCGACAACATCTTCCGCTTCACCCAGGCCGGTTCGGAGGTGTCCACCCTGCTCGGCCGTATGCCGAGCGCCGTGGGTTACCAGCCGACCCTGGCCGACGAGATGGGCGAGCTCCAGGAGCGGATCACCTCCGTCCGGGGCCAGGCCATCACGTCGATGCAGGCGATCTACGTGCCGGCGGACGACTACACCGACCCCGCTCCGGCCACCACGTTCGCCCACCTGGACGCGACCACCAACCTGGAGCGGTCGATCTCCGACAAGGGCATCTACCCGGCCGTGGACCCGCTGGCGTCCTCGTCCCGGATCCTCGCCCCGGAGTTCGTCGGCCAGGAGCACTTCCAGGTCGCCACCGAGGTGAAGCGGATCCTGCAGCGCTACCGCGACCTGCAGGACATCATCGCCATCCTCGGTATCGAGGAGCTCTCCGAGGAAGACAAGATCACCGTGGCTCGGGCCCGGCGGATCGAGCGCTTCCTCTCGCAGAACACGTACGCCGCGGAGCAGTTCACCGGCGTGGCGGGCTCGACGGTCCCGATCAAGGAGACCATCGAGGCGTTCCGCAAGATCAGCGAGGGTGAGTACGATCACTTCCCCGAGCAGGCGTTCTTCATGTGCGGCGGTCTCGAGGACCTCGAGGCCAAGGCTGCGGAGCTGATGAAGGACTGACCAGCTCGATCGGATCTGCAACAAAAAGACTGCCCCGGCAATGCCGGGGCAGTCTTTTGTTCATGTTCGCGTCCTATCATCGTCGCGGTCCGTTACTCGTGGTCGGCAGTGCCGTGCCACCCGAGATACGGTCGATCCGCGCTCTTATGTGAAAGAGCTTTGATCTTTGCAACCTTTCGGCGACGTGCGCCCGTCTTCCTCCCGTGGGGCGTAACGAACGGAGAACTCGTGGGTAAGGCCGGCAAGAGTGGCCGCAAGTCGTCGGTCTGGCGGGGTGTGCCGCGCTGGGCCAGGATCTGCACGGTGTTCGGCACCGTGTTGACAGTGCTCAGCGGTGCCGTGCTCGTCGGCTCCGAGGTGCTCATGGCCCGCTACGAGGGGGCGGTGGGCAAGGCGGACCTGTTCGGCGACCAGGCGGCCGGTGCCCAGGCGAAGAAGAGCGAGATCAAGGGCCCGCTCAACATCCTGCTGGTCGGCATCGACCCGCGTACGGCGACGGCGGCACCGCTGGCCGACTCGATCATGGTGCTGCACGTGCCGGCGACGATGGACCGGGCCTACCTCTTCTCACTGCCGCGCGACCTCTACGTGCACATCCCGGCGTTCAAGAAGGCCAACTTCTCGGGCGAGTCCACGAAGATCAACGCCGCCATGTCGTTCGGCAGCCAGGTGCCGGGGGCGAACCCCGACGCCGCCCGGGGCTTCGAGCTGCTGGCCACCACCGTGCAGAACGTGACGGGCATCAAGCGTTTCGACGCCGGCGCGATCATCAACTTCACCGGCTTCCAGAAGATCGTCGACGCCATGGGTGGCGTCAACATGTACGTCGAGCGGGACGTGAAGTCCGAGCACAAGCAGCCGGACGGCAAGGCCCGGCCGGGCAACACTCGCGGCGAGGGCTACGTCGGGCCGCAGGCGGTCTACAAGAAGGGCAACCAGCACCTGAGTGGGTGGCAGGCGCTGGACTACGTTCGGCAGCGTTACCCGAAGAACGGCGTTCCGGACTCCGACTACGGCCGGCAGCGCCACCAGCAGCAGTTCGTCAAGGCCATGGTCGGCCAGGCTTTCAGCGCCGACGTGGTGTCCAACCCGATCAAGTTGGACAAGGTGCTCCGCGCCGCCGGGCAGTCGCTGATCTTCAACGGGCGGGGCAACAGCGTCGTCGACTTCGGGCTCGCCCTGAAGGACATCCGCCCCAACACGATCCAGATGATCAAACTGCCCGGTGGTGGCGTGTACGACGGCAAGAGATACCTGGGTGAGCAGTTCCAGCCGGGGGTTCCGGACTTCTTCGCCGCGCTGAAGAACGAGCAACTCGACCCGTTCCTGCTGGAGCACCCCGATTTCGTCAACAAGACCAAGTAGCCGGGGCGCGGTTCTCCCCACCCGCGTGGGGCGCGCGCCGGCGTCAGGCTAGACTTTCGGCAATCCGTAGCCGCAGCAAGGAGACAGCGTGGCACAGCAGCTTCACGTCGAGCTCGTCGCCGTCGAGGAGAAGGTCTGGTCGGGTGACGCCGAGATGGTCGTCGCTCGCACGACCGAGGGCGAGCTGGGTGTTCTGCCGGGGCACGCGCCGCTGCTCGGCCAGCTCGCCGAGCCCGGCCAGGTGCGCATCAAGCTCGCCGGTGGTGAGCAGGTCACCTACGAGGTGGCCGGCGGCTTCCTCTCGGTGAGCGCCGACGGTGTCACCGTGCTGGCCGAGAGCGCAACCCCGGTTTCCGCACCGAGCCGCTGAGTCACACCGGGGATGGAGATCGTCGAAGGGTTCGGGATCGGCGTAGTCGTCATCCTCGGCGCGCTTTTCATTCTCTTCGTCCGGCGAGCTCTGGTCACCCGCAGCGGTGGCATCATCCGGCTCAGCGTCCGGGTCTCCACCATGCTCGACGGCCGCGGCTGGTCGCCCGGCTTCGGTCGGTTCGCCGATGACGAGCTTCGTTGGTACCGGATGTTCAGCTTCGCGATCCGCCCCAAGCGGGTGCTGTCGCGCAAAGGGTTGGCGGTGGAGCGCCGCCGATTGCCCGAAGGTCAGGAACGGCTCTCCATGCCGGCCGACTGGGTGATCCTCCGCTGTACCAGTCACCACGCACCGGTGGAGATCGCCATGGCGCGATCGACAGTGACCGGTTTCCTGTCCTGGCTCGAGGCCGCCCCTCCGGGGGCGGTCTCGCCGCGTCTGGCCTCCCAGGACTGGCCGGCTGCCTGAGCCGTCTCTGGTCGCCGTTGGGGTTTCCGGGGAGCCCGCCCGGCTCCGGGCGGTCAGGCTTGATCCCTGCGCCGGGCGGGCTCCCCGGAAACCCTTCGTGGGCACCCTGCGTCGTTCTGGCGCGGTTTTTGTCACCTGCCGTTACCGGTGAGGCTGGGTTTCGCCTTTTGCGTCGCTTGTTCGGGTGATCGACTCGGTTTTCTTGATGTCGGGTGTCCTGCTGGTCTGGGTGCCCCGCTTTTCTTTAACCGAGTCGATCACGTCGCCCACTCGGTTCACGTAGGCGTGGGGGCGGTCAGATCGGGAAGTCACTGCCCGACGTGGTGCAGAGCCCTCTGGTCAGCGCTTGCCGCCTGGCACCCATAGCACGTCTCCCGCCGGATTTGCCGTTCTTGACAGGATAAAGAGCAGATCGGAGAGCCGGTTGAGATACTTTGCCGGGAGCGTGCTGGTTCGGTCCGGATCGTGGGCCACCAGCGCCCACGCCGCCCGTTCGGCACGCCGGGCGATGGTTCGCGCCACATGCAGCAGCGCCGCGCCTGCGGTGCCGCCGGGGAGGATGAAGGAGTCGAGCTTGCTCAGGCGTGCGTTGTACTCGTCGCACCAGCCTTCCAGGCGCTCGACGTACTCCTCGGTCACCCGCAGCGGCGGGTACTTCGGCTCCGGCTCGACCGGGGTGGACAGGTCGGCGCCGACGTCGAACAGGTCGTTCTGCACCGACCCCAGCACTCCCCGCAGCACCTCGTCGAGCTCGCCCATGGCGATCGCGACGCCGATCGCCGCGTTGCACTCGTCGACATCCGCGTACGCGGCGATGCGTGGATCGGTCTTCGGCACCTGCTCGTTGTTGCTCAGCCTGGTCATGCCGGCATCGCCGGCCTTGGTGTAGATGCGCGTGAGGTGGACGGCCATGACGCACAGCCTACGGATTCCCGACCTGACGATCCCGGCGCGGCCGGACAGCTCCGCCAGTTGGCCTGTGGTGGTGGGCCCCGGCGACGCGGGCGACACGGCGGTCAACGACGTCGACGTCATCCGGGTCCACGGTGACGCCCGCCTGGCCGGCACCGTGCACGTGGTCGGTGCCAAGAACTCGGCGCTGAAGCTGATGGCCGCCGCGCTGCTCGCGCCGGGCCGCAGCGTGATCACGAACGTCCCGCGGATCACCGACATCGCGATCATGGGGGAGGTGCTGCGCCGGCTGGGTTGCGACGTCCGGTTCGACGCGGACGACCCGGTTGACCCGATGGTCGCCCGCGGTGGGGTGGCCCGGTCCCGCTCGGTGACCATCGACGTGCCCGAGCAGCCAGGCGCCGAGGCCGACTACGACCTGGTCCGGCGGTTGCGCGCGTCGATCTGTGTACTCGGCCCGCTGCTGGCCCGCCGGGGGTACGTGCGGGTGGCCCACCCCGGCGGCGACGCCATCGGATCACGGGGGCTGGACATGCACATCTCCGGGCTGACCCGGATGGGCGCGGAGATCTCCGGTGAGCACGGGTTCGTCATCGCCTCCGCCCCGCACGGGCTGCGCGGCGCGGACATCGTGTTGGACTTCCCCAGCGTCGGGGCGACCGAGAACCTGGTGATGGCGGCGGTGCTCGCCCAGGGCACCACGATGATCGACAACGCGGCCCGCGAGCCGGAGATCGTCGACATCTGCACGATGCTCAACGAGATGGGCGCGCGGATCGTCGGCGCGGGCACGTCCACGTTGCGGATCACCGGGGTCCCCGGTCTGCGCCCGGTGCGCCACGCCACGGTGGGGGACCGGATCGTCGCCGGCACCTGGGCGTTCGGCGCGGCGATGACCCGGGGAGACGTGACGGTGACGGGGCTGGACCCCGCGTACCTGGAGGTCGCGCTGGACAAGGTGGTGGCGGCCGGTGGCCTGGTGGAAACCAGGGGGGACGGCTTCCGCGTACGGATGGACGAGCGGCCCCGGGCGGTGGACGTGGTGACGCTGCCGTACCCCGGCTTCGCCACCGACCTGCTGCCGATGGCGATCGGGCTGGCCGCGGTCAGCGACGGCGCCTCTCTGATCACCGAGAACATCTTCGACGGCCGGTTCATGTTCGCCAACGAGATGATGCGGCTCGGTGCGGACATCAAGACCGATGGGCATCACGCGGTCGTCCGTGGGCGGGGTCGGCTCTCCGGTGCGCCGGTGCGGGCCACCGACATCCGCGCCGGAGCGGGGCTGATCATCGCCGGGCTCTGCGCGCAGGGTGTCACCGAGGTCTCCCACGTGCACCACGTCGACCGGGGGTACCCGGACTTCGTGGCCGACCTGCGCGCACTCGGGGTGGCGATCGAGCGGGGCACCGCACCGGAGGAACCGTCGCTGGAGATCTGACCCGCCGGGAGGCCGTACGTCAGGCCCGGGCAACGCCGCCGGACCGCCTCCTTGCCGGGAGGCATCTCCCGGACGCCCCTTAGCCATCGTTCAGGCTCGCCGACTAGGGTGTTTGCAGGCACTCAATCGCAGCGAGGGAGAAGTAGATGGCGGGTCGACTCGCGGTCGTCGGGGCCGGGCTGATGGGCTCCGGCATCGCTCAGGTGGCGGCGCAGGCCGGCTGGCAGGTGACGTTGCGCGACCTGGACGACGCGGCCACCACCCGGGGGCTGGGCGGCATCCGGAAGTCGCTGGAGAAGTTCGCCGAGAAGGGCAAGATCGAGGCGTCCGAGGTCGAGGCGACGCTGGCCCGGATCACCCCGACCACCGACCTGGAGGCGGCGGCGGACGCGGACATCGTGGTCGAGGCGGTCTTCGAGCGGCTGGAGATCAAGCACGAGGTGTTCCGTGCCCTGGACAAGATCTGCAAGGCCGACGCTGTGCTCGCCACCAACACCTCGGCCATCCCGGTCACCCAGATCGCGGCGGTGACCGAGCGACCCGAGTCGGTCGTCGGCACCCACTTCTTCTCCCCGGTGCCGATGATGCAGCTCTGCGAGCTGGTACGCGGTTACAAGACCAGCGACGCCGCGCTGGACACCGCACGAGCCTTCGCCGAGGAGATCGGCAAGACGGTGGTGGTGGTCAACCGGGACATCGCCGGCTTCGTCACGACCCGGCTGATCTCCGCCCTGGTGATGGAGGCGGTCAAGCTGGTGGAATCCGGCGTGGTGTCCGCCGAGGACCTGGACACGGCCTGCCGCCTCGGCTTCGGGCACGCGATGGGTCCGCTGGCCACCACCGACCTGACCGGTGTGGACGTGCTGCTGCACGCCTCGAAGAACATCTACACCGACACGGCCGACGAGAAGTTCTTCCCGCCGGAGCTGCTCCAGCGCATGGTCACCGCGGGCGACCTGGGCCGCAAGACCGGCAAGGGCTTCTACACGTACTGAGCGGGACATGGAAAGGGGGCGGACGCACAGCGTCCGCCCCCTTCTCCGCGTCAGCCGTCGCGCTTGGTGGTCCAGCGGAAGGTGGTCAGGCAGAGCACCACGCCGATGACGCACCACAGGGCCAGCACCAGCGCGACCCGGCCCAGCTCGAACGAGCCGCCGGGCTCCTGGGCGCCGAAGCTCTCCGGCAGGAACACCGACCGCAGCCCCTGGCACATCCACTTGAGCGGGAACAGCGCCGCCACCTGCTGCATCCAGGTGGGCAGGTCGGTGAAGACGAAGAACACCCCGGAGATGAACTGGAGCACCAGGGAGACCGGGGTGACCACGGCGGACCCGCTGCGGGCGGTGCGGGCCAGCGACGAGATGGCGATGCCGCACAGGGTGCAGGCGGTCACCCCGAGCCCGGCGACCCAGCCGAAGGTCAACCACTTCCCGGCGGTGCCGGGCAGGTCGAGGTCGAACAGCGCGACGGCGAAGGCCAGCAGCAGGGCCGTCTCGGCGACGCCGATCACCACCACCATGAGCACCTTGCCGGCGAACCAGACCCACTTCGGCATCGGCGTGCCCCGGTAGCGCTTGAGCACACCCCGGTCCCGCTCGACCGGGATCCAGATGCCCAGGTTCTGGAAGCTCACCGTCATCAGGCCGGTCGCGATCATGCCGGTGATGAAGTACTGGGTGAACTTCACCCCGCCACCGATCTCCCCGCTGAAGATCGACGCGAAGATCAGGATCATGATGATCGGGAAGCCCATCGTGAAGACCACGGACTCCCGGCTGCGCAGGAACTGGGTGATCTCCAGCCGGCCCTGGCGCAGCGCGAGCGCGCCGGCACCGGTCCGACGGCTGCGGGTCGCGGTGGCCGGCGTCGCCGGCCGTGTCGTGGTGGTCATCGCGCGTGTCCGATCATCGTGAGGTAGACGTCCTCCAGGGTCGGCCGGGTCACCGTGAGGCCGGGAACCTCGCCGCCGTAGCGCGCGGCCAGGTCCGCCACGAGGGCCGTCGGCGTCGCGCTCTGCGCGCTCTCCAGCGTCCCTTCCGGGGTACGCCAGGAGACCGTCGCGAGGGCCTCCTGCCGATTGCCCAGCCGGTTCGGGGCGGCCACCTCGACCAGCCGGCCACCGGCGATCACACCGACCCGGTCGGCGAGCGCCTCCGCCTCGTCCAGGTAGTGCGTGGTCAGCACGATGGTGGTGCCGGCCGCGGCGAGGTCGCGGATCAGCTCCCAGAACTCCCGGCGGGCCTCCGGGTCGAAGCCGGTGGTCGGCTCGTCGAGGAAGAGCAGTTCGGGGCGACCGATGATGCCCAGCGCGACGTCCAGGCGGCGCTTCTGCCCGCCGGAGAGAGTGTGCGTACGGGCCTTCGCCTTGGCGCCCAACCCGACCCGCTCGATCACCTTGTCCGGGTCGTCGGCGGCGGGGTAGAAGCCGGAGAAGTGCCGGATCACCTCGGCCACGGTCAGCTCGTCGAACTCGCCGGTGCCCTGGAGCACGATGCCGACACGGGAGCGCCAGTCGGCGTCCGGGTGGGCCGGGTCCGCGCCGAGCACGAAGACCTCGCCGGCATCCCGGTGCCGGTAGCCCTCCAGGATCTCCACCGTGGTGGTCTTGCCGGCACCGTTCGGGCCGAGCAACGCGAACACCTCACCGCGTCGCACGTCGAGGTCCACGCCCGCCACCGCCACGTTGTCGCCGTACGCCTTGCGCAGCCCTCGGACGGAGATGGCCAGCTCGTCATCCATGCCGTCCAGTGTGCGTCCTGACCCTGCTGGCCCGGTGCCCGGGGTGTGGCGGTGCGCGCCACTGCGGGTGCTTCGCACCCGGATGTCCCCGACATGGACCTGTGTGGTTTTCCACAGCCCCTTTTACTGGTCGGTAACTTAAACTCCGGCCATGGACGAGACGGCATTTCCGGGACGGCTGCCCGAGCGGGACCGCCCGTGGGTGATGCGTACCTACGCCGGCCACTCGTCGGCGACCGCGAGCAACGCCCTCTTCCGACGCAACCTGGCGAAGGGCCAGACCGGCCTCTCGGTCGCCTTCGACCTGCCCACCCAGACCGGGTACGACCCGGACCACGATCTGGCCTCCGGCGAGGTCGGCCGGGTGGGCGTGCCGGTGGCGCACCTCGGCGACATGCGGGCGCTCTTCGACGGCATCCCGCTCGCCGACACGAACACCTCGATGACCATCAACGCGCCGGCGATGTGGCTGCTCGCTCTCTACGGCACCGTGGCGACGGAGCAGGGTGCCGAGCTGGCCCGCTGCTCGGGCACCACCCAGAACGACATCATCAAGGAGTACCTGTCCCGGGGCACGTACATCTTCCCGCCAGCGGCGTCCCTGCGGCTCACCGCCGACGTGGTGGCGTACACGCTGCGGGAGATGCCCCGGTGGAACCCGGTCAACATCTGCTCGTACCACCTCCAGGAGGCCGGAGCCACGCCCGTGCAGGAGGTCGGCTTCGCGCTGGCCACCGCGGTCGCCGTCCTCGACGCGGTCCGTGACTCCGGCCAGGTGCCGGCCGAGCGGATGGGCGACGTGGTCCAGCGGATCTCGTTCTTCGTCAACGCCGGGGTGCGTTTCGTCGAGGAGATCGCCAAGATGCGCGCCTTCGGCGTGCTCTGGGACGAGATCACCCGGGACCGGTACGGGGTCACCGAGGCCAGACAACGCCGGTTCCGCTACGGGGTGCAGGTCAACTCGCTGGGCCTCACCGAGGCGCAGCCGGAGAACAACATCCAGCGCATCGTGCTGGAGATGCTCGGCGTGACGATGTCCCGCGACGCCCGCGCCCGCGCGGTGCAGCTGCCCGCCTGGAACGAGGCGCTCGGCCTGCCCCGCCCCTGGGACCAGCAGTGGTCGTTGCGGATGCAGCAGGTCCTGGCGTACGAGTCGGATCTGCTCGAATATCCCGACCTCTTCGCCGGCTCGCACGTGATGACCGCGCTGGTCGACGAGATCGTCACCGGGGCGCGGGTCGAGCTGGACAAGGTGCTGGAGCTGGGCGGCGTGGTCGCCGCTGTGGAGACCGGCTACCTCAAGAGCGCGCTGGTCGGGTCGCTGGCCGAACGCCGCAGGCGGATGGAGTCCGGTGCCGACGTGGTGGTCGGGGTCAACCGGTACACCGAAACCGAATCCTCCCCGCTGACTGCCGCCGGCGCGGAAGCCGTCGAGCAGGTCGACCCCGCGGTCGAGGCGGCCGCCACCGAGGGCGTACGCCGGTGGCGGGCCGATCGGGACACGGCCGCCGTCGACGCGGCCCTCGCCCGGCTCCGCGCGGACGCCGCGACCACCACGAACCTGATGCCGGCCACCCTGGAGTGCGTGCGCGCCGGGGTGACCACCGGCGAGTGGTCCGGCGCGCTGCGCCAGGTCTTCGGCGAGTATCGCGCACCGACCGGCCTGGCCGGCGCCACCGGCAGCGGCGGCGACCCCGGCCTGGCCGCCGTCCGCGAGCGGGTCGCCGCCACCGCCCGCGAGCTGGGCAGCGGCCGGCTGCGGCTGCTGGTGGGCAAACCCGGCCTGGACGGGCACTCCAACGGCGCCGAGCAGATCGCCGTACGCGCCCGCGACGCCGGGTTCGAGGTCGTCTACCAGGGCATCCGGCTGACGGCGGGGCAGATCGTCGCCGCCGCCGTCGAGGAGGACGTCGACCTGGTCGGGCTGTCCGTGCTCTCCGGGTCGCACCTGGCCGCCGTGCCGGCGGTGCTCGACGGGCTGCGCGCCGCCGGCCGGGCGGACCTGCCGGTGGTGGTGGGCGGCATCATTCCCGCCGGCGACGCGGACACGCTCCGGGCCGCCGGGGTGGCCCGGGTCTTCACCCCGAAGGACTTCGCCCTCACCGGCATCATCGACGACCTGGTCACCGTCATCCGCCGCGCCAACGACCTGCCCTGACCCGTCGATCAGGCGTCAGACGCGGAAGCCGGCGGCGCGGGCCGCCTCGCGTTCCCGGCGGCGCTCGGAGCGTCGCCGGAAGAACCAGAAGATAAAGACCACCAGGCCCAGCAGGAAGGCCAGCACCAACACCGGCAGGATGATCGCCACCAGGGAGACCACCACGCTGGTGGCGTCCTCGGCGGTGCTGGCGACCGGGGCGCCGAACCCGGCGGTGGTCGCGTTGATGACGGGTCGTGCCGCGGACTTGAGCAGGTGCACACCCAGTGCCAGCAGCACGCCGGTGACGACCGGCACCCACTGGTGGGACGAGAAGAAGCTCCCCGGGTCGCTGACCGTCACGGTCTCCGACGAGGAACCGGCGCCGAAGGCCAGGCCGCCGGCGGTGGGCCGGACCACGGTCTGCACCATGTCGTTGATGTGGTCGACGACGGGCACCTTGTCCGCCACCATCTCGACGGCGAGCAGCACCGCCATGATGAGGATGACCCAGCCGTTGCCGAGCCAGGTCCAGCCACTGGGCAGGTCGATCAGATCGGTGTAACGGCCGAGGAGACCGAGGATGAGCAGGGGTATGTAGGCGTTCAGGCCCGCGGATGCGGCGAGGCCAGTGCCGGTGAGGACTTCGAACACGGTCTCAGCATGGCATCGACGCGCCAGTGCCGCTCGCTGGCGACCGGGGGGTGCTCAGCTACCCTCGTCGGGTGCGGTTGGTCATTGCGAAGTGCTCGGTGGACTACGTCGGACGGCTCTCGGCTCACCTGCCGCTGGCCACCCGGTTGCTGATGGTGAAGGCGGACGGGTCGGTGTCGATTCATGCCGACGACCGGGCGTACAAGCCGTTGAACTGGATGAGCCCGCCATGTCGGCTGGAGGAGGCCCCCGGTGTGTGGCGGGTGGTCAACAAGGCTGGCGAGGAGTTGCGGATCACCCTGGAGGAGATCTTCCAGGACACCTCGTACGAGCTGGGTGTCGATCCCGGCCTGCGCAAGGACGGGGTGGAGGCGCACCTCCAGGAGTTGCTGGCCGCCAACCCCAGCGCGTTGGGCGAGGGGTTCACGCTGGTCCGCCGCGAGTACATGACCGCGATCGGCCCCGTCGACCTGCTGTGCCGGGACGCCAACTCCGGTTCGGTCGCCGTCGAGGTCAAGCGTCGTGGCGACATCGACGGGGTGGAGCAGTTGACCCGGTACCTCGAGTTGATGAACCGTGACCCGCTGCTCAGCCCGGTTGTCGGGGTCTTCGCGGCGCAGGAGATCAAGCCGCAGGCCCGGGTGCTCGCCACCGACCGGGGCATCCGGTGTGTGGTCGTGAACTACGACAAGCTGCGGGGCATCGAGAAGGACGAGCTGACGCTGTTCTGAGCGGCTCCAGCTCCCGATACGTCTGAAAGATCGACTATCTGACACTCACCTTCCGTACATCACCTTGATCGCCTTGACGAGCCGGGCCACGTCGGTCGGCGTCCGTTCGAAGGTCATCGACGGCAGCAGCGACCGGGCACGACGCCGGGTGATCGCCTTGGCCCGACCGAACTCGCGCAGCCCGTCCTCCCCGTGGATCCGCCCGAAGCCGGAGTCGCCCACCCCGCCGAACGGCAGGGTGGACATGCCGGCGAAGGTCAGGGTGGAGTTGACCGAGGCCATTCCGGAGCGCAGCCGCCGGGCGATGGCCACCGCGCGCCGTCGGCCGAAGACCGAGCCGCCCAGGCCGTACGGCAGGGCGTTGGCGCGGGTGACGGCCTCGTCGGCGTCGCGGACCCGGCTGATGGTCAACGTGGGGCCGAAGGTCTCCTCCTGGACGGCGGCCGACTCCTCCGGCACGTCCACGAGCACGGTCGGGTGGACGTACGGCGGTTGCACGGCGCTCGGGCCACCGAGCACGGCGCGCCCACCGGAGTCGATCGCGGCGTCGATGTGCCGGCGGATCACGTCGATCTGCCGGGGCATGGTGATCGGGCCGATGTCGGTGCCCTCCGGCCCGACGGTCAGTCGACCGGCGCGGGCCACCACCTTGTCGACGAAGGCGTCGAAGACGGAGTCGACGGCGTAGACCCGCTCGATGCCGATGCAGGTCTGGCCCGCGTTGGTCATGCCGCCCCAGACACAGGCCTCCGCGGCGGCGTCCAGGTCGGCGTCGCTGTCGACGATCATGGCGTCCTTGCCGCCGCCCTCGATCAGCACCGGGGTCAGCGTCTCGGCGCACGCGGCCATCACCTTGCGGGCGGTCGCGGTGGAGCCGGTGAAGGCCACCTTGTTGACCCCGGAGCGGCACAGAGCGGCACCCACGTCGCCCAGCCCGTGCACGGCGGTGAACACCGGGTGCTCGGGCACCACCTCGGCGAAGCTGTCCACCAGCCACTGGCCGACGGCGGGCGTGTATTCGCTGGGCTTGAGCACCACGGCGTTGCCGGCGGCCAGCGCGTACGCGGCGGAGCCGATCGGCGTGAAGACGGGATAGTTCCACGGCCCGATCACGCCGACCACACCGTGCGGCTGGTATTCGAGGTGACCGGAGAACTCGGCGAGGATGAGCCGGGACCGCACCCGGCGTGGGCCGAGCACGCGGCCGGCGTTGCGGGCGGCCCAGTCGATGTGCTCGATCGCGGTGACGATCTCGACGATCGCGTCGGCGACCGGCTTGCCGCCCTCGACGTGCACCAGCTCGGCCAACTGCTCGATCCGCTTGGCGAGCAGCGCGCGCCACCGCAGCAGCCGGTCGCGGCGGCCGGTGAAGCCGAGCCCGGCCCACCACTCGCCGGCGGCCCGGGCGCGGTCGACGGCCTGTCGGACCTCGTCGTCGGTGGCGATCGGGAGGCGACCGGCCTCGATGCCGGTGGCCGGGCTGGTCGAAACCAGCTGGCCCTCCTCGATGACCGGGGTCCCCGGGACATGCACAGCCGTCATGACGGAAGTCTAGACCCGAGAACTACTCGCTGGTAGGTGTCCGATCCGAGGCGGCGGGACGGGAGTCGCTCCACCCCGACCGATCGTTGATCAGTGCAGGTCAGGGCAGCGATGGCCGGTGCGGTCCGCCCGAATCGTCGAACGGCAGCTGGCCGGGAGGTGACGAGAGGCTGACCGGCCGGTCGGTATTGACGATTACCGTCTGATGGCAGGCTGACGCGCGGAGTGACGGTGTGGGGTGGAGGGCTGACTGTCCATGGAGGAACATCCGGAACTGATGCCGCTGTTGACGGTCGCGGGTGGGCCGATGCGCGGCGCGAGCTTTCGACTACGGGGCGAGCCGCAGGTGATCGGTCGGGCGCCGACCGGCCACGTGGTCATCGCCGACCCGCATCTGAGTCGTCGGCACGCCGAGGTGTGGCTGACCCCGGAGGGGCCGTCCCTGCGGGACCTGGGCTCCACCAACGGCACCTGGCTCAACGACCGACGGATCAGCGAGGTCGAGCTGCTCTCCGACGGCGACGTGATCCGGCTCGGCCGGACCGAGCTGCGCCTGTTCGATCCCGGTGTGGCGCTCACCGACCCGGTGGGGCTCAGCTTCGGGCCGTCGCGGCGGGACGTTCGACCGACGCTGCCGCTGCCGTTGGCCGCGCCGCCGAGCGGCCGTCGCTGAGACGGGAGTCGGGCTGAGTGCGGCCCACACCCGGTGCGCGCCCCGAGTGTCTGCCGGACACCTGGACCGGCGGGGGCCCGCGTGGCAGCATGCCGCGGATGGAGACCGAGCAGCGGACCGTGACGGCTAACGGCATCACCCAGGCGGTACGGGTGGCCGGCCCGCCGGACGGCACGCCGGTGCTGCTGATCCACGGCAACTGCTCGTCAGCGCTGTTCTGGGAGCCGCTGGTGCGGCGGCTGCCGCCGACGCTGCGGGTGGTCGCCCCCGACCTGCGGGGGTACGGCGACTCCGAGACGGCACCGGTGGACGCCACCCGGGGCCTGCGCGACTTCGCCGACGACGTGGCGGCCCTGCTGGACGACCCGACGCTCTTCGGTGCCGACGCCCGCCCGGTGGTGGTCGGGCACTCCCTCGGTGGCGGGGTGGCGATGCGACTGCTGGTCGACCATCCGCACCGGGTGGGAGCGTTGCTGCTCGCGGCACCGGTCTCTCCGTACGGCTTCGGCGGCACCCGTGACCTGACCGGCACGCCGACCACCCCCGACTTCGCCGGCACCGGCGCCGGCACGGCCAACCCGGACTTCGTCGCCCGGCTCGCGGCCGGTGACCGCAGCGCGGACGCCCCGGCCAGCCCCCGTGCCGTGCTGCGAGCCACCTACGTGGCCGATCCCGCCTCGCTGGTCGAGGACGAGGATCTGCTGCTGGACACCGTGCTCTCCACCTCCACCGGAGACGACAACTACCCGGGCACGGCGGTGCCCTCGGAGAACTGGCCGGGCACCGCACCGGGGGAGCGCGGCGTGCTCAACGCGCTCGCGCCGACCTACTTCCGGCTCGCCGACGAGCTGGTGGCCGT
This sequence comes from Micromonospora sp. MGP-C2, assembly GCF_057766525.1. NCBI lineage: Bacteria > Bacillati > Actinomycetota > Actinomycetes > Micromonosporales > Micromonosporaceae > Micromonospora > Micromonospora sp. MGP-C2. The sequence continues at coordinate 3,063,153 of NZ_JBYMEN010000002.1, read as the reverse complement.
CGCCGAGAAGCCCCCGGTCACCTGGGTACGCGGCGACGCCGACGTCATCGTCTCGGACACCTCGCTGTTCGACCTGGCGTACCTGGGCTCGCTGGGTCTCGTGCCCGGCTGGCCGGGCGAGGACGCCTGCCCACCGCAGCCGATGGTCGGCCAGACCCGGGCGGTGCTGGAGCGGTACGCGGCGGCCGGCGGCGCGTACCACGAGGTGGTGCTTCCCGGCTGTGGTCACAGCCCGCACCTGGAGCGCCCGGCGGAGTTCGTCGCGGAGCTGCTGGCCCTGACCACCGTGCCCACCGCCTGACGGCGGTCTGAGCACCAGGCCCGCCGCGTCCCTGCACCCTGCGGCGGTGTGGGTGAAATATCCCACGGCGTCTCGACAACCCAGCGTCACGTGGCAGACTCGCGCGCATAACCTTAGCGGCCGTTCAGTGGCCGTGCGGAGTCTCTGGGGAGGCCGGTCGTGGCGCGCGATTTCAGCACCGTTGGCGTGGTGGGGCTGGGCACCATGGGTGCCGGCATCGTCGAGGTCTTCGCCCGTAACGGCATCGACGTGGTGGCCGTCGAGATCTCCGAGCCGGCGCTGGAGCGCGGCCGGGCCACCCTCGCCGGCTCCACCGACCGTGCCGTCGCCAAGGGCAAGCTCGCCGCCGCCGACCGCGACGCACTGCACGAGCGGGTGCACTTCGCGGTCGGGCTGGACGCGCTGCACTCCGTCGACCTGGTCATCGAGGCGGTGCCCGAGCACCTGGACCTCAAGCAGCGGATCTTCGCGGAGCTGGACCGGGTCTGCCGGCCGGAGACCATCCTCGCCACCAACACCTCCTCGTTGAGCGTCACCGAGATCTCGGTGGCCACCAGCCGGCCCAACCAGGTGATCGGCATCCACTTCTTCAACCCCGCGCCGGTGATGAAGCTGGTCGAGGTGGTCCGCACTGTCGTCACCTCGCCCGAGGTGGTCGCCGACGTCGAGGCGCTGTGCGCCCGGCTCGGCAAGGTCGACGTCACCATCAACGACCGTGCCGGTTTCATCGCCAACGCGCTGCTGTTCGGCTACCTCAACCATGCGGTCGGCATGTTCGAGGCGCACTACGCGACCCGGGAGGACATCGACGCCGCGATGAAGCTCGGCTGCGGCCTGCCGATGGGCCCGCTGGCGCTGATGGACCTGATCGGCCTGGACACCGCGTACGAGATCCTGGACACCATGTACCGGCGCGGCGGGCGGGACCGCCGGCACGCCCCGGTGCCGCTGCTCAAGCAGATGGTCACGGCGGGGCTGCTCGGCCGGAAGTCGGGTCGGGGCTTCTACACCTACGAGCGGCCCGGTTCGCCGGTGGTCGTACCGGACGAGGCGACGCCGCTGGCCACGGAGGCCGCGGTCGCCGACGGCGCGCGGGCCATCACGAAGGTTGGCGTGGTGGGCTCCGGGACGATGGCCACCGGGATCATCGAGGTCTTCGCGAAGGCCGGCTACGAGGTCGTCTCGGTGACCCGCGGGATGGAGAAGTCCGCGAAGGTCTGCGAGGCCGTGAAGACCTCGCTGAACAAGGGCGTGGTGCGGGGCAAGCTCGCCGAGGCTGACCGGGACGCCGCGCTCGGCCGGATCAGCTGGTCGGCCACGCTCGACCACCTCGCCGACGTCGACCTGGTGGTCGAGGCGGTGGTTGAGGAGCTGAGCGTCAAGAAGGCCCTCTTCGCAAGCCTCGACGAGATCTGCAAGCCGGGCGTCGTGCTGGCCACCACCACCTCCTCGCTGCCGGTGATCGACGTGGCGATGGCCACCCATCGGCCGGCCGACGTGGTGGGGTTGCACTTCTTCAACCCGGCGCCGGTCATGCCGCTGGTCGAGGTGGTCCGCACCATCCGCACGTCCCCGGAGGCCACCGCCACCGCCCGCGCGGTCTGCGCCACCCTCGGCAAGACCGGCGTGGTCTGCGGCGACCGGTCCGGGTTCATCGTCAACGCGCTGCTCTTCCCCTACCTGAACGACGCGGTGAAGATGCTGGAGGCCAGCTACTCGACGGCCGACGACATCGACCACGCCATGAAGCTGGGCTGCGGCTACCCGATGGGCCCGTTCGAACTGCTCGACGTGGTCGGGCTGGACGTGTCGCTGGCGATCCAGCGCGAGCTGTACCTGGAGCTGCGCGAGCCGGGCTTCGCGCCCGCGCCGCTGCTGGAGCACCTGGTCACCGCCGGCTACCTGGGCCGCAAGACCCGCCGCGGCTTCCGCGACCACTCGCACCGCTGACGGGGGTCAACGCCGGAGGGGCCCGGCCGCGTCTGAGGGATGTGACCTTCGAGGAGTACGTCGGCAGCCGCGGCCCGGCCCTGATCCGGCTGGCGCGGCTGCTGACCGGTGACGAGCACCGGGCCGAGGACCTCACCCAGGAGGTGCTGTCCCGGGCGTACGTGCACTGGCGCAAGATCTCGCGGGCCGACCGGCCCGACGTGTACGTACGTCGGATGCTGGTCAACGCCAACAACTCCTGGTGGCGTCGCCGGTCCAACCGTGAGCTGGTCGTCGACACCTTCGCCGACCGGGCGCAGCGTGGCGACCTCGGCCGCGAGGCGGCCGACCGGGACGAGATGTGGCGCCTGATCCTCGGCCTGCCCGAACGCCAGCGGGCGGTGCTGGTGCTGCGCTTCTACGAGGACCTCGACGACGCGACGATCGCCCAGATCCTGGACTGCTCGCCGGTCACCGTCCGCACCCACGCGATGCGGGCGCTCGCCAACCTCCGGGAGCGCTGCGGTGCCCCGGCCACGAACGGGAGCCGACCGTGACAGACCTCGACGAGCGGATCAACGAGACGCTTCGCGAGCGCGCCGAGGGCAGCGTCGATGCAGGCCTGCTGTTGGCCGGCGCGGTCTCCCGGGGCCGTGTACGGGTCCGCCGTCGGCGTGCCGCCGTCGGCACCGCGCTGGGCATGGTGGCCGTGCTCGGTGCGGGCGTGGCCGTCGGTCCGATGGGGCTCCACGGCTCGGATTCGGACGACGTCCCGCCGGGGCTCGGCCGACCGGCCGACGCCGTGGTTGCCGCGATGCCGCCCCGTGCCGACGGCGTAGCGGGAGCGGCTGACCGTCCGGACCTGGTTGGGGCCGACGCGGGCGTGCTGCACTTCGGGTTCGCCCCGAATGGGCCCCGGTACCTCACCTGGTCGGTGCGGGACGGTGTGGAGACGGCGGAACTCGACGTAGGCGGGCGAACGGTCACCCTGGAGCTGTCCGCGTCGGCCGACGTACTGCGAAGCGGCGCCCAGGGCGTGTCGGCGATGGTGCCAGAGCTGTCCAGGAACGCCGTTTTCGACGGGGCGGTGTCGCGCGACGATGGACTCAACGGAGTGCCGATCTGGCTGCGGCACTGGCAGCCAGCCCCCGGGGTGTACGCCCGGGCGGGCGTGGTCGCCAAGGACCAGAGTGACCTGTTCGACGTCGCCGCCGCGCTGCGGCTCGACCAGGCGTATCGCTGCGGAGGGCCGATGCGGCTCACCGCGCTGCCACCGGGCACCCAGATCACCGCCTGTGAGGCGTGGGTGGGAGAGATTCCGGCCCGGCTCACCGTTGTGTTGATGGTCGCCCGCGGCAGCGAGCCCGGGATCCGGGTCGATTTGGGTCACACGATCGGCGTCGCCGCGAGCCGCAAAAAGGGCAACCGGACGATCGGCGGCAAACCGATCTACCGCTCTCCCCAGGGCGACTACCTCGAATTGCTGAGCCTCTCCGAGGCTTCTCATCTGAGCGTCGACTTCGGTTGGCCGGCGCAGGGGTACACCGAGGAGGACGCGGCCACCGTGCTGGGCGGGGCGCAGGTGGCCGAGCACCTGGACCAGCCCGACACCTGGTGACCGCCCCCGGGCCGTCCGCTCCGACGGACCGTACGCTTGGTGACTGTGAGCCCCCGTCGCAATCGCCCTCGCCGGGACGAGAACGCCAACCTGGACGCCGACCGCGTCCGGCAGGGCGTCGCCTCGGTGCAGCAGTGGACCGACGGCGCCTGGCAGGTGCGCGGGATCGGGGCGGGCGCGTCGGTCAAGACGTACCGTTGCCCCGGCTGTAACCAGGAGATCCCACCCGGGGTGGCGCACCTGGTGGCCTGGCCGGCAGACGGTCTGGGTGACCTCACCGACCGGCGGCACTGGCACAGCGGCTGCTGGCGTGCCAGGGAGCGACGCGGCCCGGCCGTGCAGCGCGGCCGGGGCGCCCCACGCTACTGAGCGACTGCCCCGGGGCGCCTCGCGCCACGGCTGAGCGCGGGGCGCCCCGCGCCACGGCTGAGCGACCTGGATCACCCTGTTACGGCCTGGGCGGGCGGTGGCGGCGACTTCGCGCCAGACTTGGGCGGTGAGCACAGCGATCCGCGCGTCGTCGATCCTGCCCGGCCGCCGGGAGGACATCGAGCTGCACACCGCCGATGGTCTGCGGCTGGTCGGCGAGTTGGCCCTGCCGGCCGACCGGCCGCCGGTGGCCACCCTGGTCTGCCTGCACCCGCTGCCCACGCACGGCGGGATGATGGACAGCCACGTGTTCCGCAAGGCGGCCTGGCGGCTGCCCGCGCTGGCCGACCTGGCCGTGCTGCGGTTCAACACCCGCGGCACCAGCAGCATGCGCGGCACCAGCGAGGGTGCCTTCGACGGCGCGGTGGGGGAGCGGTACGACGTTGCCGCCGCCATCGAGTACGCGGAGTTCGCCGAGCTGCCCAACATCTGGCTCGTCGGCTGGTCGTTCGGCACCGACCTGGCGTTGAAGTACGGCTGCGACCCGGCGATCGCCGGTGCGATCCTGCTCTCCCCGCCGCTGCGCTTCTCGGCCCCGGAGGACCTGGCCACCTGGGCCGCCTCGGGGCGACCCTTGACGGCGCTGGTGCCGGAGTTCGACGACTACCTGCGCCCGGCCGAGGCGCGGGAGCGGTTCGCTGCGGTGCCGCAGGCCGAGGTGGTCGGCGTCCCGGGCGCCAAGCACCTCTGGGTGGGCGACGCGGAGACGGTGCTCGACGAGATCGTCCGGCGGGTCAACCCGGCCGTCGAGGTGCCGCTCCCGACGACCTGGGACGGCCCGATGGAGGCCGGCGACGTCAGCGCGTACGCCGACCGGACGGTGGCCTCGTTCGCGGACACGCCCGTGCCGCAGCCGGGCGACTGACGGCTCAGCGCCGCTCCTGGCGGGGCAGCACCACCTCGCGCAGGATCAGTTGCAGCGCGGCCACCGTGGGGATGGCGATCAACGCGCCCACCACGCCCAGCAGCGCCACCCCGAGCAGTGCGGCGAGCAGGGCGGCCACCTCGTTGACCTCCACCGAGCGCCGCATCACCTTCGGGTAGATCAGGTAGTTCTCCACCTGCTGGTAGATGAGGAAGAAGACCGCACAGGCGATGCCGGTGGGCAGGTCGGACGCGAAGCCGACCAGGCTCACGATCACCGCGCCCAGGGTGGCGCCGATCTGCGGGATGAGGTCGGTCACCGCGACCACCACGGCCAGCGCGAACGGGTACGGCAGGCCGACGATCAACGCGAACACGAAGGTGGTCGCGCCGGCCAGCACCGCGATGCTCAGCGCCCCGACCATGTAGGCGCCGACCTTGGCCAGGATCTCGTCGCCGATCAGCTGCACCCGCTCCCGCCGAGAGCGGGGCACCAGCGAGTAGCCCAGCGAGCGCAACTTGTTGAAGTAGGCCAGGAAGTAGATCGTCAACACCAGCACGGTCAGCGTCCGGAACACCGTGCCGAAGATCAGTTGAGCACCGCCGAGCACCCCGCCGAGGGCCCGCCCGATGGTCTGCGCGTTGGCGGCGCCCTGCACCCGCTCCACCACGTCGTACCGCTCCACCAGGTCGTTGACCGTTGGATTGCGGCGCAACTCGTCGAGCAGGCTCGGGATCTGGTCGATGAACTGCCCCGACTGGGTGACGATCGGCGGGACCAGCGCGACCACGCCGCCGCAAAGCAGCAGCACCACGGTCAACGCGACCCCCGCCACCGCCAGGCCGTGCGGCACGCCCCAGCGGCGTAGTCGGACCACCGCCGGGTTGAGACCGACCGCCAGGAAGAGCGCGATCACCACCAGCACCAGGATGCCGCCGGCATTTCGAATCCCCAGATAAAGGGTGTACGCCAGCAGCACGCCCAACGCGCCGGTGAAGCCGATCAGGAAGCTGCTGCGGCGCAGCGGGCGCCCCGGAGTGCCGAACTTTCCGGACGGGACGGCCGGCGGTTCGTCCGGGTCGATTCCCGGAGCGGGGACCGGCACCGGCGGTGGTGTGTCGACCGGTGCGGTTTCGGTCGACGGGGGATCGGGCGTCGCGTCCGGATCGCCAGCCGACGGGTCGTGCTGTGGCACCAGGGGCCTCCCGGCTCAGGCCGTCGGACAACCGGCGGCAGCGACGGCTGTTTCTGATCATCTCTCAGCGCGTCAGCAGCGTAGCGACTTCATGGTCGCTATCGACCACAAGGCCGTCAACCTCGTGCTCCAGGTGCCCGACCAGCCGCCGTCCGTGCCTCGACCTACCACCCGAGATCATCTAGCTCCCGCCGGCGCGTAAATCTTGGACACTTTCCGTTAGCGCGTAACGGAAACTGTCCAAGATCTGGTGGTGTGGTGGCTTCCTGGCGGTGAAAGCTGTTCGGATGCTGCCCGCCGACGACGCTGACGCACTCGACTGGCTCGCCTTCGAGCAGGCGGGCGTGCTGACCACCGCGCAGGTGTCCGGCCTGCTCAGCGAGGGGACGGTGCGCGGGCGAATCCGCTCCGGCCGGTGGCGGTCGATCTGCCGCGGCGTCCTGCTGACCGGTAACGGTCGCCTGAACCGCGACCAACAGCTCTGGGTCGCGGTGCTGGCAGCTGGACCGGGTGCGATGCTGGCGGGGGTGACCGCCGCCACCGAAGCCGGGGTACGAGGGCTGCGCCGCGAGCCACTGCACGTGCTGGTGCCGGCCGTCCGCCGTGCTGCGCGGACCTCGCTGCGTCGCCTCCCGATCGACATGCCCGCAGTGCTGGTGCATCGCACGTCGGTGCTGCCGAACTCGCATCGGCAACTCGCCCGTCCACCGCGCACCACGACGGCCAGAGCACTCGTCGACGCGGCGGGATGGGCGGTCCGTGTGGACGAGTCGCAGGGAGTGCTGGCGGCCGGTTGTCAGCAGCGGCGGGTGCTGCCCGAGGAGTTGCAGGCGGTGCTCGACGTCCTCCCCCGAGCACCGCGCCGGCACCTGATCCAACAGACCGTCGATGACATCGCCGGCGGCGCGCAGGCGCTCTCCGAGATCGACTTCCTGCGCCTCTGTCGCCGGCATCGGCTGCCCGTCCCTGATCTTCAGGAACATCGGGTCGACGCGGCGGGCCGCAACCGCAGGCTGGACGCGTACTGGCGACAGTGGCGGGTGCAGGTCGAGATCGACGGCGCGCACCACATGGACGCCCGGCAGTGGGCGGACGACATGCGTCGGCAGAACGACGTCTGGACCAGCGGCGACCGGATCCTGCGCTTTCCGGCCTGGCTGGTCCGCGCCCGCCCCGACGAGGTCGCCGACACCGTCCGGCGGGCCCTCGTCGCAGCCGGCTGGAGCCCCACCCAATCCCGGCGCCGCCCGACGCACAAATAGATCTTGGACAGTTTCCGTCAGCGGGGCGGAAACTGTCCAAGATCTCGATTCTCGCGTGGGTCGTGCGGCTGGCGACGCCGGCCGTCAGTCCTTCTCGATGGTGACCTTGCTGGGCTTGGCGCTGCGCTCGTCGGTGGTCGGCTTGCTGGGCCGCTTGCCGTTCTCACCGGTGCTGGTGATCTTGGTCGGCTTGGCGCCTCGGCCACCCTCGCCCGGAACGGCGGCCACGGTGGGCTCCCCGTCCACCCCGGCGCTGGCCGCGCCTCCGTCGACGGTGGTCACCGGCTCGGCCACCGGTCGGGTTGTGGACTGCCCGGCACCCTCGGCCCCGGCGTTCACCGGCTGCCGGGTGTCGGCGGGCTCGGTCTTGAGGCCGGTAGCCGCACCCGACCCGGCCGGCGTGCCCGCATCGATGGTCACCGCCTCCGGGACGGTCGCCGCGCCGGACACGGTCGCGCCGTCGTCCCCGTCGTCGGCCGCGCTCCGGCTCGCACCGTCACCGGCGGCCGGTGCGGTCGGGCCGTCGATCGGCCCCGCGACGCTCTGCAACCGCAGCTCGGCCATCTGCCGCTGGAGCTCGTCGGACTCCTGCCGGGACTTCCACGTCTCCTGCCGAAGGTCAGCGAGCTGCTGCTGGGCCTGGGCGATCTCCAGCATCACCTGGGCGAGCTGCTGCCGGCCCGCCGCCGACTCCTGCTGGGTGGCCGCCAGATGCTGTTGGGTGGTGGCCAGATGCTGCTGGGTGGTGGCCGCGTACTCCTCGAACTGCCGGCGGGAGGCCGCGACATGCTCGTCGGCCTGGCGGCGCTTGTTGCCGGCCTCGGTCTCGGCCTGGCGCAGCAGCTCGGCGGCCTCCGCCTCGGACCGCTGGCGCAGCGCCGCCGCGGCCTGCTCGGCCGCCTGCCGGATCCCGGCTGCGCCCTGCTCGATCTCGTTCTTGCGGGCCGTGTATTCGGTCTCCAGCTCGTTCTTGCGGCCGGAGTATTCGGCATCCAGCTCGTCGCGGCGAGCGGTGAAAGCCGTCTCCATCTCCTGCTGGCGGCTGGTGAACCCGGTCTCCAGCTCCTGCTGGCGGGACTTGTGCTGCTTTTCCAGCTCGTCGCGGCGCTTGGCGTACTCCTGCTCGGCCGTGGCCCGCCGCTGCGCCAGCTCCCGGTCGGCCGCCTCCCGCCGGGAGTTGACCTCCTGCTCCACCCCGGCCCGCCACGCGCCCAGCTCCTGCTGGGTCTGCGCTCGGGCGTGCTTGACGTACTCCTCGGTCTCGGCGCGCATCCGCTGCACGTACGCCTCGGTCTCGGCGCGGTTGCGCTTGGCCGACTCGGAGGCCTGCGTGGTCAGCCGCTCCGCCTCCTGCTGGGCCTTTGCGCGGGTGGCACGGCCAGCCATCGACGCGTCGTCGATGATCTGCTTGGCTTCCTGCTGCGCCTTGGCGTGGGTGGCCCGGCCGGCCTCGGTGGCGGTGTCGGTGAGCCGCTTGGCCTCCTGGAGGGCCTTCGCGTGCACCTCCTTGGCCGCCTCGCGCAGGTCGCTGGCCTCCTGCCGGGCATTGACCAGTGCCTCGCGAGCCGACTCGCGCAGCTTGGTCGACTCCTGCTGGGCCCGGGTGTGGATCTCCTTGGCGGAGTCGCGTAGCTGGGTGGCCTCCTGCTGGGCCTTCGCCAGCGCGTCCTGCGCCGCCTTACGCAGCTGTGCCGACTCGTCCTTGGCAGCCCGCAGGGTCGCGTCCGCCTCGGCCCGCTTGGCGGTGCTGTGCCGCTCCTCCTCCGCGCGGCGCGCGGCGAGGGCGATCTCGAAGTCCTTCAGAGCCCGCGATGCCTGCTCACGGGCCTCTTCGATGATGTGCTCGGCGGCGTTGCGGCGGGCCTCGATCTCCCCGTTCGCATCGGCCAGGATCTGCTCGGCCTGCTCCTCCGCGAGAGTGAGGATCGACTCGACCCGCGGACCGAGGTGCCGGAACGAGGCGCGGTCCACCACGTTCATCTGCTTGCGCACCTGAGTCAGGTCGCGTTGCAGCACCTCGACCTGGCCGGCGAGCTTGTGGATCTGTGTATACGCCTGTTCCCGTTCGGAGGCGAGGGTCGCGATCTCGTGCTCGGCACGCGCGACATACCGGTCGACCTGTTTCTTCTCGTACCCCCGCAGAGCGGACTCGAAGCTGGGCTCCGTCGTCACGTCCCCGCCGAGAGCGAACAGTTCCTCGCCGTGCGACATGCCCCCATCCTCACACGCAACGGGCCCTGCTGGGGCGATACGGACGGGCCTTGTGCGAGCTACTTCACTCCGTTTGGGAGCGGGAGATTCCACGAACTGGGAAACGCATACGGCGCGAGGTGGAACCGGTTACCCGGTGTCACCTCGCGCCGTTCGATGCCCCGACCTGACGGCCTCGCGTCAGCCAGCGGACTCCGCGGGGACCCGGTCCTGACCGCCCTCGGTCTTCTTGGCCTCCGGCTTGGCCGCGGGAGCGGCAGCGGCCGGCATGCCCGGAACGATGCCGGCGAGCCCGGAGAGCATCTGGCCCAGCTGCGACGTGACCGCGTCCTTCTGACGGGTGAGGTCATCGACCTCGCGGCGGGCGGCCTGCGTGGTCAGCTCGGCCTCGGTGCGGGCCTCGGTGAGCAGGCGCTGCGACTCGGCCTTGGCCTCGTTGAGCGTCTTCTCGGAGTGCGCCTTGGCCTTGTCGACCGTCTCGGCGGCGTTGCGCTCCGACTCGACCCGCCGGGCCTCGGCGCGCTGCTCGATCTCCTTGGCACGCTCCTGCGCGGCCCGGGCACGCTGCTCGGCCTCGCTGACCAGCTTCTGGGTCTGCGCGACCTGGGCGGCGTGGCGCTCGGACTCCTCGCGCTCGGCCTTCTCCCGCCGCTCGGCGAGCTGGAGCTCCAGGGCCTGAAGGTCCTTGTCGCGCTTGTCCCGCGCGTCGGTCAGCAGCTTGGTCGCCTCGGCGCGCTTCTCCTCAGCCTCGCGGGCGGCCTTGGCCCGCTGCTGGGTGATCTCGCGCTCGGCGGTGGCGCGGAGGGTGGCCACCTCCCGCTCGACTGTCGACTTCAGCTCGGCCACCTCGTGCGCGGTGACGGTGCGAAGCTGCTTGGTCTCGCGGTCGGCGTCCGCGCGCAGCGTGTCGGCCTCGCGGCGGGCCTGCACCCGGACCTCGGCGGCCTCGCGCTCGGCGGCCGTACGCAGGTTGCCGGCCTCGCGCTCGGCGCTGGCCTTCATGGCCGCGGCCTCGGCACGTGCCTTGTCGGTGATCTCGCGAGCCTCGAGGCGGGCGGCGGAGAGGATGCCCTCCGACTCGCGCTTGGCCTCGTTGCGGTGGTCGTTGGCCTGCTCCTCGGCGAGCCGGAGGATCTGCTCGACCCGGGTGCCGAGCCCGGAGAGGGTGGGCCGGCTGTTCTCTTCGAGCTGCTTGTTCGTGTCGGTGAGCTTCTGCTCCAGCGCGCTCATGCGCTGCTCGGCCTGGCGGAGCCGACGCTGGGCGTCGTTCATCCGCTGCTCGGCCTCGGCACGGGCCTGCTCGGACTGGGTCAGCGCGGCGGTCATCCGGCCGAGGAAGTCGTCGACCTGGTGAGTGTTGTATCCGCGTAGGCCTACGGTGAAATCTGGCTGCGAGTTCGCGTTATCGAAGAACGCGAGAGGGGAGGACTGCTGCTGGGGCATTGGGACATACTGGCAGACGCCCCAGGGTGCTTCGCAAGAGCGGTGCGGAGCTTTCGTGCCCTCTTTGCATGGTCAACTTCCGCGATCGGCGGAGCCGGACCAATCGGCGATCTTGGCAGGTCCCGGGCGGGACGGGCGCCATGCCGCGTGATCCGAAAAAGGGCCCCGGGGTTACCCCGAGGCCCTTTGTTCGATCCGAGCAACCGCACGCTAATCGGGTTGGAAGAACAATGGCCGATCACCGCATTGGCCATCCACCGCTCATCCGTCCGGTTGGTGTCCAGGTCAGTGCCCCCGGGACCGGCCGTGCGCCGGTCAGTGCCCCCGGAACCGGTTGATCGCGTCCTCGTGCTGGGCCCGCAACTCCCCGTCGCGTACGCCGAGGCCGTCGGTCGGTGCCAGGCAGCGCACCCCGACCTTGCCCTGGTGGGCGTTGCGGTGCACCTCGTACGCGGCCTGACCGGTCTGCTCCAGCGGGTAGGTGCGGGACACCGTCGGGTGCACCCTGCCCAGCGCGACCAGGCGGTTGGCCTGCCATGCCTCGTGGTAGTTGGCGAAGTGGCTGCCGACGATCCGCTTGAGGTGCATCCACAGGTAGCGGTTGTCGTACTGGTGCTGGAAACCGCTGGTGGACGCGCAGGTGACGATGGTGCCACCGCGCCGGGCCACGTAGACGCTGGCGCCGAAGGTCTCCCGACCTGGGTGTTCGAAGACGATGTCCGGGTCCTCGCCGCCGGTCAGCTCGCGGATCCGCTCGCCCAGGCGCTTCCACTCGTCCGGGTCCTGGGTCTCCTCGTCCTTCCAGAACCGGAAGCCCTCCGCGGCCCGGTCGATGACCAGGTCCGCGCCCATCCGGCGGCACAGTTCGGCCTTCTCCGGCGAGGAGACGACGCAGACCGGGATCGCGCCGCCGTTGAGCGCCATCTGGGTGGCGTACCCGCCGAGGCCACCGGAGGCGCCCCAGATCAGCACCACGTCGCCCTGCTTCATGTTGGCACCGTGGTGCGAGACGAGCTGCCGGTACGCGGTGGAGTTGACCAGCCCCGGGCTGGCCGCCTCCTCCCAGCTCAGGTGTCGCGGCTTCGGCATCAGTTGGTTGGCCTTGACCACCGCCATCTCGGCCAGCCCGCCGAAGTTGGTCTCGAAGCCCCAGATCCGCTGCTGCGGGTCGAGCATGGTGTCGTCGTGCCCGGCGGCGTCCTCCAACTCGACGGAGAGGCAGTGCGCGACCACCTCGTCGCCGGGTGCCCACCGGGTCACCCCGGGGCCGGTGCGCAGCACCACGCCGGCCGCGTCCGAGCCGACCACGTGGTACGGCAGGTCGTGCCGGCGGGTCAGCTCGGAGAGCCGGCCGTAGCGCTGGAGGAACTTGAAGGTGGACACCGGCTCGAAGATGCTGGTCCACACGGTGTTGTAGTTGATCGCGCTGGCCATCACCGCGATCAGTGCCTCGCCCGGCGCCAGCTCCGGCGTCGGCACCTCCTGCACGTGCAGCGCCTTGCGCGGGTCCTTGTCCCGGGTGGCCATGCCGTCGAACATCCGGGACTCCTCGGCGCGCACCACCACACCCCGGTAGCTCTCCGGTACGGGCAGCCCGGCGACGCCGGCGAGCTCGCGGTCCGGGTCGTTCGATTCCTCCGCCGCCATGATCGCTTCGAGGATGTCCTGCACGGTGACCTCCGGTTCGTCCGCACCCGAATGGGCCGGGGTGCTGCCATCGTCGGCGCCGGTGGGGCACGACCACCATGTCGGCATTCGACACATCCGACCCCGGTCGCGCTCCTGTGTGGCGGACGTTACTGAACGGTAGCTAAAGCCGGAAGTCCTGTGTGAAAAACTGCATCCGCCGATGCGTGAAGCTGCCCGGCCACCCCACCAACCGAGCACTGACGTGCGCCCCGACACGCAACCGGGCCCCCGAAGCCCACAAGCGCCCACCCCCCACAAGCGCACGCCCCGTTGATCAAGAGCTTTCGGTCACCTGCGAGCCGCAGGATGACGCAAACCTCTTGATCAACGGGGCGTGCGGGGGAGGTGGGGGCAGGGGGAGGTGGGGGGTAGAGGGTCAGTGGGGGGCGGGGGCGGGTTCTACCAGTTCCACCAGGACGCCGCCGGCGTCCTTCGGGTGTACGAAGTTGATGCGGCTGTTCGCGGTGCCGCGTCGCGGGGTCTCGAAGAGCAGCCGCATTCCCCGCTCGCGCAGTGCCGTGCAGGCCTTGTCGATGTCAGCCACGGTGTACGCGACCTGCTGCACGCCCGGCCCGTTACGGTCCAGGAACTTGGCGATCGTCGACTCCGGCGTCAGAGGGGCGAGCAACTGCACGCAGCCGCCCTCGGTGGTCGGACCGACGGACAGCATCGCTTCCCGCACGCCCTGCTCGGCGTTGGTCTCGACGTGTACGCAGCGCATCCCGAACGTCCGCTGGTAGAAGTCGATCGCGGCGTCCAGGTCGGCGACCGCGATCCCGACGTGGTCAATCTTGCGAAGCCCGATGTCCGTGACGTAGTCCTCACCGGGCTCGGCGGGGGAGTTCTCAGTCATGGCGTTAGTCTGGCCGAACAAGCGTTAAGGCGTACAGCTCGGCACCCCCCTCGAACAGCTCGGCACCCCCTTCGGAGGCAGGCATGGCTTCGGTGATCATCAGCGGCGCGCGGACCCCGATGGGGCGGCTGCTGGGCAACCTCAAGGACCTTCCGGCCACGAAGCTCGGCGGTATCGCCATCAAGGCGGCGCTGGAGCGGGCCGGCGTCAGCCCGGACCAGGTCCAGTACGTGATCATGGGGCAGGTGCTCCAGGCCGGCGCCGGTCAGATCCCGGCGCGGCAGGCGGCGGTCGAGGCTGGCGTGCCGATGTCGGTGCCGGCGCTGACCATCAACAAGGTCTGCCTCTCCGGCCTGGACGCGATCGCCCTGGCCGACCAGCTGATCCGTGCCGGCGAGTTCGACATCGTGGTGGCCGGCGGCATGGAGTCGATGACCAACGCCCCGCACCTGCTGATGGGCCAGCGCACCGGCTACAAGTACGGCGACGTGGTGGTCAAGGACCACATGGCACACGACGGGCTCAGCGACGCCTGGGACTGCTGCTCGATGGGTGAGTCGACCGAGCGCCTCGGCACCAGGCACGGCATCACCCGCGAAGAGCAGGACGCCTTCGCCGCCGCCAGCCACCAGCGGGCCGCCGCCGCGCAGAAGAACGGCCACTTCGCCGACGAGATCGCCCCGGTGGTGATCCCGCAGCGCAAGGGTGACCCGCTGGTCATCAGCGAGGACGAGGGCATCCGCCCGAACACCACCGTCGAGTCGTTGGCCAAGCTGCGCCCCGCCTTCGCCAAGGACGGCACCATCACCGCCGGCAGCTCGTCGCCGATCTCCGACGGCGCCGCCGCCGTGCTCGTGATGAGCAAGGCCAAGGCCATCGAGCTGGGGCTGACCTGGCTGGCCGAGATCGGTGCGCACGGCAACGTGGCGGGCCCGGACAACTCCCTGCACTCGCAGCCGTCCAACGCGATCAACCACGCTCTGAAGAAGGGCGGCCTGAGCGTCGCGGACCTGGACCTCATCGAGATCAACGAGGCGTTCGCCCAGGTCGGCGTGCAGTCCACTCGGGACCTCGGGATCAGCCCGGACAAGGTCAACGTCAACGGCGGCGCGATCGCGCTGGGGCACCCGATCGGCATGTCCGGCGCGCGTCTCGTCCTCACCCTCGCCTTGGAGCTGAAGCGGCGCGGTGGCGGCACCGGCGCGGCGGCCCTCTGCGGCGGCGGTGGCCAGGGCGACGCGCTGATCATCCACGTGCCGGGAAGCGCAGCGGCGGACCGGTGAGCGCGAGGAGCGAGCCGGTTCTGCGAACCCCGCAGTCGCGAACGAAGACGGCACTGTGAGCGAGGCGGCCGAGCAGGTCCCGGCAGCGGGCAGCACGTCGGTGCGCCGCAGTCGGGACGTACCGCAGCTGGTCGAGCGGGCCCGCGCGGGCGACCCCCGCGCGGTGGCCCGGTTGATCACATTGGTGGAGAACGGCGACCCGCTGCTGCCGGCGGTCGCCGCGGCGCTGGCACCGTACGCCGGGCAGGCCCAGGTGGTCGGGTTGACCGGCTCACCCGGGGTGGGCAAGTCGACCACCACGAACGAGCTGGTCCGCTCACTGCGCGCACGTGGGCACCGGGTCGGCGTGCTGGCGGTGGACCCGTCCAGCCCGTTCACCGGGGGCGCGATCCTCGGCGACCGGGTGCGGATGCAGGACCACGCCACCGACCCGGGCGTCTACATCCGGTCCATGTCCAGCCGGGGGCATCTCGGCGGGTTGTCCGCGGCGACGCCGCAGGCGGTCCGGGTGCTGGAGGGCGCCGGCTGCGACGTGGTGCTGGTGGAGACCGTCGGCGTCGGGCAGGCCGAGGTCGAGGTGGCGTCGCTGGCCGACACCACGCTGGTGCTGCTCGCACCCGGGATGGGCGACGCGATCCAGGCGGTCAAGGCCGGCATCCTGGAGATCGCCGACGTCTTCGTGGTCAACAAGGCCGACCGCGACGGCGTCGACGCCACCGTCCGCGACATCCAGGGCATGATCGCGCTCGGTGAGCGCGGCCCCGGGCAGTGGCGGCCGCAGGTGGTCCGCGCGGTCGCCTCGCGGGGCGAGGGCATCGACGACATCGCCGCCGCCATCGACAAGCACCGGGGCTGGCTGGTCGAGCACGGCGAGCTGCGCCGCCGCCAGGAGGCGCGGGCCGCCGCCGAGGTCGAGGCCATCGCGCTCGGCATCCTCCGGGCCCGGATCGGCTCACTACGCGACGGTACGGAGCTGGCCACGCTCGCCGCGAAGGTGGCCGAGGGCGGCCTCGATCCGTACGCGGCTGCGGACACCCTGCTCGCCCAGCTCGCCCGCTGACCCGCCCGCTCGTTGGTCGCCGTCTCGCGCGGTCTGCTCAGCCGAAAACGACCCGGCGGGTCGCGTCCCGGCGGCGTCCGGCGAGGTGCTGGCAGTCAGGTGCGTGTGAGGGCGTCCCGTTCACACCTGCTGAGCAGCCACGGAAGGTGCGGGACGCCCATCCGCCCGCCGCCGAGCGCGGTGAGGACCAGCGTGGTGTCGCCGACGCGCATCACCACCCGGTTGCCGCTGGCGTACGCCTCGTCGCCGATGCCCGGCAGCGGGGTGGCGACGCCGCGCGCGTTGGCCCGCCAGGCGATCCTTCCCGCCGTACCGTCCGCCCACGCGGCCCGCAGCACAGTGGTGTCGTCGAGCTCGGAGCGGAAGTCGACGCGCTGCGGGCGGCGTTCCACGCGTACGGGTTGACCGACGAACCGCGCGACGTCCTCGACGGACACCGGAAGCGGCCCGGCCCGCACATGACGTACCTCCCCGAAGACGTCGGTGACCAACGGGCCGGTCAGCTCGCTGTCGGATCCGGCCGACGGCCGGGGGCCCGGGTCTGCCGGTGCGTGCGCGCTGACCGCGATGACGCGTCGGCTCCACGGCCGAACGGTGATCGTCACGACGTCGCCCTGCCGGCAGCTGTCGCCCCACTCGTGGGGCAGCGCCCAGGCGGTGGTCTCGTCGGCGGTCCCGTCGTCGATCACGAGGTGGCTCACTCGTGGGCTGCCCTGCGCCCGCCGCAGGTGGAGCGCGAGCACCCGGCCGGTGATGGTCACGGACCGCGTCCGGTCCACCAGCGTGCGGATCAGCAGGTAAACGCCGCCGGTGAGCAGCACGTACCCCGGCAGCGCGTACCAGCCCGCAGGGCCGGCCACGGTCAGCACGAGCGTTCCCGCCAGCACGACCAGCAGCGCCTGGAGGAACAGGGCTGGGGTGCCGCTGCCGTACCAGGGTCGTCCTCGCGGATAGCGCACCCGGATCCTGCGACAACCGCCGTGGTAGGTCGACCAGAGGTTGCGCCGGACACCGGCGCCGAGGTCGAGGACGTCGCTGGCCTGCCGGGTCACGCCCAGCGCGGCGCCGTACGCGAGGTAGCGGTCCCAGATCGCCACCGCCGACGGCGGCAGCTCGGCGAACTGCTGGTGGTTTCGCAGCCAGGCCCGCACCCCGAGCCAGCGGGCGGTGGCTTCCGACCCGGCCGGCGTGGCGCGCTCGCCGATGCGCTGCACCAGGCCCGCGAGCACAGCGGCGACGGTGAGGGAGACGAGGAACGTCCAGCGGAGGTGGGTGCGGTGCACAGCCACGACGCCGCAGACCACGCCGACCGCGAGTGCCCCGAGGTACAGCGCGGTCATCATCGTCGGCCCGAATCGGCGTTGCGACAGCCCGGCCGCGCGGGCATCGGCGACCACGGCGGCGCGCAGCCGGCTGTTCCAGGTCCTGGACTCGTTGTCGTCCCGGAAGGTCAACGCCGTCAGCGGCACCACACCGTCGACGGCGAGCTCGCGAACCCGCGCCAGCACCTGCCGTTCGTACGGCCGTAGGCCGCCCTCGTCGGGATGCTCCCCGGCGAGATGGATGGTGGTCCCATAGGGGTCGGCGTCCGGCTGTCGCAGCTCGTAGTAGCCGGCCGCGGCCAGGTCGAGCAGCGTCGAACCCGCCGTGCCCGCGTGAGTCGACCCGCCGTCGACCAGCAAGCCCGCCACGGCGGGCGGCTCCGGGCCGAGATCCATGGTGGCAGGTAGGGCGGCAGGCGGCACTGGGCGGGTGGCGACCCGGCAAGCCGCGTACGCGAGGAGCCAGAGCCCGAGAGCGGCACCGGCGAGGAGGAGGTCGGGCACGGCCTAGAAACCGATCGCGATCACGGCACGGTCGGAGTCGGGCACGGCGAACAACTCACGCCGATGGAAGCCGAGCATGCCGGCGACCAGGTTCGTGGGGAAGCTCTCGATCGCCGTGTTGTACTGCTGGACGGCGTACGTCAGGAACTGCCGTGAGTAGGCGATCTTGTCCTCGGTGGTGGCCACCTCGCTCTGCATCGCCGCGAAATTCTCGCTCGCCCGCAGCTGCGGATATGCCTCGGCGAGTGCGACGAGACGACCCAGAGCCCGGCTCAGCGCGTTCTCGGCGTCGGCCCGCCCCGCGTCGCCGCCACTGTGCGCGATCGCCACACCGCGTGCCGCCACCACGGCGTCCAGGGTGCCGCGCTCGTGCGACGCGTATCCCTTGACGGTCTCGACAAGGTTCGGGACCAGGTCGTGCCGTCGCTTGAGCTGCACGTCGATCTGGGACCAGGACGCATCGACCTGGTTGCGCATGCGGACCAGCTTGTTGTAGACCAGGATCAGCCACACTGCGACCAGCAGGACCACCGCCGAGCCCACGAGGCCGGCGGCAAGGATCGATGTCATCTGGGCAAGATAGCGAACGGGGCGTGCCGCACCGACCGGGCGTCCACAGCGGACCTCGCCCTAGTACGCTCGCACGGCCCCCACGCCGCCGGCGCGGGGCCGGTGCGACGGGTGGGTGGGAGAGCATGGCTGACGACGCGACCCAGGAGCTGTCGGTGACCCCGGACGCGGTGGCGGGCGGGAGCACGCACGTCTCCGACGAGGTGGTGGAGAAGATCGCGGCGGCCGCCGCCCGAGCGGTGCCCGGGGTGGCCGAGCTGGGCGGCGACGTGGCCCGGTTCTTCAACACGGTGCTCGACAAGATCGGGCTCGACCAGGTGGGCGACGCCCGGCGCGGCTGCTCAGCGCACGTCACCAACGGTGCGGCGGTGATCAACCTGGTCATCGTGATCGACGCTGGCCGTCCGGTGCCGGAGGTGACCGACGCGGTCCGGGCGAGGGTGACCGAGGCGGTCGAGGCGTACGGGCTGCGGGTTGACGAGATCAACATCCGGGTCGACGACGTGGCGATGGGTGCACCGTCGGCTCCGACGGTCTGACCTGAGCGCGCTCCGCTGGGTGCCCTAAGCTCCTGACGTCAAGATCCTCAGTAGAGGGTCCACCGGAATGGAGTAGAGATGCCGAAGATTCTGCGTCGTCCGCGCCGCCGCACCCTCATTGCTGCTGCCGCCCTGGCCGGCGGCATCGTGCTGGGCACCGCGTCGCCCGCTCTCGCGGACTACAACAGCCCGATGTACCCGACGATGTCGGCGTGCAAGGCGGCCCGCCCGACGTACGTCTCGTCGTGGACGTCGCCCCAGCAGTGCTGGCCGATGTACAACAACAGCGGCACCGTGGTGGTTGGTTACCAGTTCCTCGTGAAGACCCGTTACTGAGATCAGTCTCGTGACCTCGGGCGGCGGCGGGCAGCAGGTGCCCGTCGCGGGGAATGACGGACGTCCGTCGTGCCACCGGGGTCCCCTCGTGCCGGTGCGGCGGTGGCAACGGCCACCGCCGCACCGAAACCGGGCGAGAGTTGGACGCCGGCGATCCACGCACTCGGCCTGCCGCCGCCCCGGAATCGGCCCAGCGCACGTTACCCGTCGGTACGACGTGACTTAGCGATCGTTCAGGTGAGGGCCTTACACTCGACGTGCTGTCGAGGAACCGAGGAGGAGCCCTGCTCATGGACGCCGACGAGATCGACGCCGGACGCGCGCGCTGGCAGGCCCGCTACGACGCCGCGCGCAAGCGGGACGCCGACTTCACCACGCTTTCCGGCATGCCGGTGGAACCGGTCTACGGGCCGCCGGAGGGCGCCACCTATCCCGGCTTCGAACGGATCGGCTGGCCGGGCGAATATCCGTACACCCGGGGTCTGTATCCGACCGGATACCGCGGACGGACCTGGACGATCCGGCAGTTCGCCGGCTTCGGCAACGCCCAGCAGACCAACGAGCGTTACAAGATGATCCTCGGCGCCGGCGGCGGCGGCCTCTCGGTCGCGTTCGACATGCCGACGCTGATGGGCCGCGACTCGGACGACCCACAGGCGCTCGGCGAGGTCGGCCACTGCGGCGTCGCCATCGACACCGCCACCGACATGCAGGCGCTCTTCGACGGCATCGACCTGGCCGACGTCACCACCTCGATGACCATCTCCGGCCCGGCCGTGCCGGTGTTCTGCATGTACCTGGTCGCCGCCGAGCGGCAGGGCGCCGACCTGTCCAAGCTGGACGGCACGCTGCAGACCGACATCTTCAAGGAGTACATCGCGCAGAAGGAGTGGCTCTTCGACCCGGAGCCGCACCTGCGCCTGATCGGCGACCTGATGGAATACTGCGCCGCCGAGATCCCGCGCTACAAGCCGCTGTCGGTCTCCGGCTACCACATCCGTGAGGCCGGCTCGACCGCCGCGCAGGAGCTGGCATACACGCTGGCCGACGGTTTCGGCTACGTGGAGCTGGGTCTCTCGCGCGGGCTGGACGTGAACGTCTTCGCGCCCGGGCTGAGCTTCTTCTTCGACTCGCACCTCGACTTCTTCGAGGAGATCGCCAAGTTCCGGGCCGCCCGCCGGATCTGGGCCCGCTGGCTGCGCGACGTCTACGGCGCGACCAGCGAGAAGGCCCTCTGGCTGCGGTTCCACACGCAGACCGCCGGTGTGTCGCTGACCGCGCAGCAGCCGGTCAACAACGTCGTACGCACCGCCGTCGAGGCCCTCGCGGCGGTGCTCGGCGGCACCAACTCGTTGCACACCAACGCGCTGGACGAGACCCTGGCGCTGCCCACCGACGAGTCCGCCGAGATCGCCCTGCGTACGCAGCAGGTGCTGATGGAGGAGACCGGTGTGGTCAACGTGGCCGACCCGCTCGGCGGCTCCTGGTACGTCGAGGCACTGACCGACAAGATCGAGGCCGAGGCGGAGGAGATCTTCGCCCGGATCCGGCAGCTCGGCGGGGACGGGCCGCACCAGATCGGCCCGATGACCTCGGGCATCCTGCGCGGCATCGAGGACGGCTGGTTCACCGGGCACATCGCCGAGTCGGCCTTCGTCTACCAGCAGGCCCTCGAAAAGGGCGACAAGAAGATCGTCGGGGTCAACTGCCACACCGGCACGGTCGCCAAGGAGCTGGAGATCCTGCGCATCTCGCACGAGGTGGAGCTGGAGCAGCGCCGGGTGCTCGCCGAGCGCAAGGGCGCCCGGGACGAGTCGGCGGTCCGCGCGGCGGTGGCCCGGATGGTCGACGCCAGCCGCACCGACGAGAACATGATCCCCGCCATGCTCGACGCGGTCCGCGCCGAAGCGACCCTGGGGGAGATCTGCGACGCGCTCCGCGCCGAATGGGGCACCTACCGCGAACCCGCCCGCTTCTGACCCATACCACCACCCCCGTCGATCACGCATCCGCTGCCCGCTTCCGGGCGGCAGAAATGGCCGATCGCCGGGGGTGGGGGTGGGGCGTGAGAGTTGCAACGTCGGGGTTGCGGGTGAGCTGAGATCGGGGGCTCACGTGCGAGACTAGGTAACCATGAGCGACCCACGGATCACCTCGTCGATCTTCACCCGCGGCGCGGTCGACCTCAGCACGCTGCGTGGCCCCGCACCAGCAAGTCCCCGCCCCGGCACGCCCCCGCAGGGCGGCCCGTCCAACGGCGCCCCGGGCGCGCCCACCGCAGGCGGTAACACCGCCATCGTGGACGTCACCGAGGCGACAATCCAGTCCGACGTGCTCGAACGGTCGATGGCCATGCCCGTCGTCGTGTTCTTCGGCGCCGCCGGCTTCCCGGAGAGCGACGAGTTCGCTCCGGTGCTGGAGCGGCTGAACGCCGAGGGCGACGGCACCTGGGTGCTGGCACGGGTCGACGTGCAGGAAAACCCGCGAATCGCCCAGATGTTCCGGGTCCAGGGCATTCCCATGGTCTACGCGGTCGTCGGCGGGCAGCCCGTCGACGCCTTCTCCGGGGTCGTGCCCGAGGCGCAGCTTCGGCAGTGGCTCCAGGCCGTCCTCAAGGCCGGCGGCGTGGCCGTGGCCGAGCCGGAGGACCCCCGCCTCGACGAGGCGGACGACGCGCTGATGAGCGGGGATCTGGACGCCGCCGAGCAGGCGTACAGGAAGATCCTGGCCGACGCGCCCGCGGACGCCGCGGCCACCGCGGGGCTGGCCCAGGTCGGGGTGGCCCGCCGAGTGGCCGGCGCAGACCCCACCACCGCGATGGCCGCCGCCGAGAGCGCCCCCGACGACGTGGCCGCCCAGCTGCTGGCCGCCGACATCGAGGTGCTCAGCGGCCTGGCCGAGCAGGCGTACGCCCGGCTCGTCGGTCTGGTCCGGCGCACCGCCGGCGAGGACCGCGAGACCGTCCGCCAGCACCTGGTCTCGCTCTTCTCCATCGCCGGCCCGGACGATCCGGCGGTCGCCTCGGCACGCCGGGCTCTGGCCAGCGCCCTGTTCTGAGTTCGTAGCACGCCAGCGCGGGCCGGCGTTCCGGCCGGCCCGCCCGACCACCGAGGACGGGAGCTCATGATGCGCCGGATCGCCGTCCTCGACGCGCCGACAAACCTTGGCCTGCGGCCACCGACGTCCACGTCGGTCCCCGGTTGCGGCAAGGCGCCCGGCGCGCTGCGCGACCACGACCTGCTGGCCCGGCTGCGCGCCCGCGACGCCGGCTGCATCACCCCACCCCGGTACGACCCGGGCGACTGGCGGCCCGGCGACGGCGTGTGCCACGCCCGGGAGATCGCCGACTACTCCCTGGCGCTCGCCGAACGGATCGGCTCGATCATCGACCGGGGGGAGTTCCCGGTGGTGCTGGGCGGCGACTGCTCGGTGCTGCTCGGCTCGGCGCTGGCCATGCACCGCCTCGGTGAGGCCGTCGGCGGGCGGATCGGGCTGGTCTTCGTCGACGGTCACTCCGACTTCCGGCACCCCGGCAACGCCTCCTACGTCGGCGCGGCCGCCGGTGAGGACCTTGCCCTCGTCACCGGGCGTGGGCAGGCCGACCTGGCCGCCCTGGAGGGCCGCCGGCCCTACTTCCGCGACATCGACGTGGTGGTGCTCGGCATCCGCGCGCAGGACGAATACCGGCTCGACCTCCAGGCCGCCGGCATCACCACCCGGCCGGTCCCCGCGCTGCGCGCCGAAGGTGCCGCCCGCACGGCCCAGTGGGCGCACGAGCAGCTCGCCGACTGCGCGGGCTACTGGGTGCACATCGACGTGGACGTGCTCGACCCCGCGGTGATGCCCGCCGTGGACGCTCCCGACCCGGGTGGCATCGCCTTCGCCGAGCTGGAGATCCTGCTCGCCGGCCTGGTCGACACCCCGCACTGCCTCGGCGTGGAGCTGACCGTCTTCGACCCCGACTACGACCCGGACGGCTCGTACGCTGCCGAGATCGTCAACACCGTGGTCGCCGGCCTGGCCCCGGTCAGCGCACCGGAAGCGGTGCCGCCCCGACTGCTCTCGGCTCGGCTGACCCCCGGCCCCCGGCGCGGCAACGGCCGGACCCCGGGCACCACCGAACGACCCGACCGCTCCCAGCGGCTCGACGGGCTGGATCGTGCCGTCCAGCTCGATGGGCTCGTTCGTGGTGCGCGCCCTGACGGGCTGGAGCGGGGCGAGCGGTTCGACGAGCTCGTTGCTGCCGAGCGGCTCGATGCGCTGCCGAGCGCGACTCATGGCGAGGAGTCGTACGCCGACGTCCCCCCGTGGGACCCGTCCGTCGACGCCAGGTCGCTCGCGGAGGCCGGACCCTCCGATCTCGGGTCTGCCGGCGACGCACCCTCGGGCCTCGGGTCTGCCGGCGTTGGTTCTTCCGACGGCCGCTTCTTCGGGGGCGCAACGCCGCACGACATCGTGGCCGAGGCGGAACCAGCAGTCACCAACGGTCAGGCCCGCTCCGAGCAGTCGAGCGTCGCAGCGGACATCGCCGCCACGTTCGAGCGGGAGTTGGTCGAGCGGGAGCCGGTCGAGCGGGAGCTGGTCGAGCGGGAGTTGGTCGAACCGGAGCCGGTCGGTCCGCCCGCGTCGGCCGGCCCAGGCCTGCTGCGGCGACCTTCCTCACCGGCCCAGGGCCCCTCGGACCACCACAAAGCCGACACGGCCTGACCCGTCTGGCGGCCCCTCCGGGCCGATCAACGCCTTCGTGGTGCGCGTTGCTTCGAGCCGCTCGCTGCGGGTGCGCTCGTCGCGCGGGTGTCAGGACTGTGGGAGGGCGCGGAGGAAGCGCTCGGCGATCGGGACGGCCGAGGCCGTGCTGGCCCCGCCCTTCTCCACGAACACGGCGAACGCCACGTCGCCCCGCCAGCCGACGAACCAGGCATGGGTGTGGGCCGGGTTGTCGTCGTACTCGGCGGTGCCGGTCTTGCCGTACACCTCGCCCGGCACATCCTTGAGCGCGCTGCCGGTGCCGCTGGTGACCACCTCGCGCATCATCGAACGCAGCGCCGCGACCGATTCCGGCTTGAGCTGCTCACCCGCCGCGGCCGGCTTGGCCGGCGCCGGGTCGAGCAGGAGCTTCGGCTGCTCGAACCGGCCTCGGGCGACGGCGGCGGTGGCACCGGCCATGGCCAGCGGGCTGACCAGCGTGGTGCCCTGCCCGAACGATGCCGCGGCCTGTTCGGCCGGGCTGCCGCCCGTGGACACCTTGCCGGTGAAGGCGTCGGTGCCGAGGTCCCATTGACCCTCCAGGCCCAACGCGCGGCCGGCAGCGGCCAGCCCGTCACCGCCGAGCTTCGGGGCCAGCGAGGCGAACGCCGTGTTGCAGGACTTGGCGAAGTCGGTGCGGAACGGCACCGAGCCCAGCTCGAAGTTGTCGGAGTTCTTGAAGGACCGACCGTCGACGGTGAAGGTCTTCGGGCAGGCCACCGGCCCGTCCAGAGTGACAGCGCCCCGGTCCAGCAGACCCAGCGTGCTGACCACCTTGAACGTGGAACCCGGCGGCACCTGGGCGGTGAAGGCCAGGTTTTCCCCGGCCGGCCCGGGACCGTTCGCTGCGGCGAGCACCGCGCCATCGCTGATCCGGAGAGCCACCAGGGCGGAGCGGCGGGACTCGGCGCGCAGCGCCCCGTCGGCCGCGTTCTGGGCGGCGACGTCCAGCGTGGTCTTCAGCGTCTGGCCGGGCTGCGGCTCCCGACGGAACAGCTCAGTGCCGGTGGACTCCAGTTTGCCGCCCTCGGCCGGCCGCTCGACCACCACGGTCAGCCCGGGCGCGCCGCGCAGCCGTTCGTCGTAGCGGCCCTGCAACCCGCCGTGCCCGACCAGGTCACCGGCGACGTACCGGTCCGGGTGTGCGGTGAGGTCGTCCGCCTGCGCCGGGTCGACAGTGCCGAGCACCGCCCGGGCAAACTCCCGGGTCGGCGCCAGGTCGACCTTGGCGGAGATGAACTTGGTGCCGTCCAGGTCGTAGATCCGGGGCTTGATCTGGAGGTACGCCTCCTCGCGCAGCGACACCACCTCGACGAAGGCACCCGGCTCGGCCTTGGCGACCCGCTCGGGCAGGTCGGCCAGGTCGACGGCGGGCACCAGCGCCGGGCGGATCGCCTTGAACGCCCCGTCGAGGTCCTTGACCAGCTTCTTGATGTCGGTGACCCCGTCTGGCTGCACGCCCACCCGGACCACCGGGCGCGGAGTCACGAGCGGTTGCCCGGCGGCGTCCAACACCGCGGCCCGGGCACCGGCGTCGCGGCGCAGCGCCAACCGGTCACCCTTGGTGAGCTGTTCGTGCACCACCCTGGGCTCCCAGATCACCTGCCACTGGTCGTCATCGCCGTGCGCGAGGCGTAACTCCCGGTCGTACGCCCAGCGGGTCTGACCGGGCAGGTTCCACTCCACCTGGACCGTCGCGGTCGCGATGTCCTTCGTGACCTTCGGCTCGCCGCGCCGCTTCAGCGTGGGCGGGGTGGCCGCCAGCTCACCGGAGAGCTCCTTGATCTCGCGAGTCACCTCGGCCGACGGCAGCTTGTTGCCGGTCGGGTCGATCAGACCGACCGCCTGGAGATCACCGCTGCGCCAACCGCTGAGGAAGGCGTCGACGCTGCTCTGCGGCCCGTCGTCACCCGAGCAGCCGGCGAGAACACCGGCCGTGAGCAGCGCCGTGGTGAGGGCGGCGGTCAGGCGGCGGGCGTGGTTCGGCCGGTGGGGCCGGGGGTACGACAAGGGCATGGAGCTGGTCCTTCCGATCTCGGACTGCCCTCGCACGGTAGTACGCCGACGCCGTCCCCAACGTCCCGTGGGCGCGCGAGCGTGGGTAAAGAGGGCCGCGCCCGTGTGATGAACATCGCGTGGCGGGGTATCCCGCAGCCGGCCAACCTCGGACCCGCAACGGGTGAAAGGACAAAGTCCCGATCCGGACGTCTGGCCAGTGGTCCGCCGACGAAGGCGAAGAACGGCAGGGCCTAGGCTGGGCGGCAGAGTGACCCACAACGCGGTGGGTCGAGGGGAGTGGCACCGATGGACCGGCGTCCGGCGATCAAACCGGAACCCGACCTCCGGCAGGATGACTCCGGCCGGGACGACGACAGCTTCGATTCGGCTACCGACGGGGACGGCTACGGCCGGCTCGACACGGGGGTCACCGGGCTGACCGGGTCGAGCATCGACACCATCTACGATCTGGGCCTGCCGACCGAGGCGTTGGCCGACGACGTGGAGGACGCCGAGCTCGACGAACCAGTTCCCAACGCGGAGCGCCTGGTGGCCCAGGCTGTCGCGCTCGCCGGGGACGACCACGACGCGGCGACACTTGTCGGCCGTTTCTGGCGGTTCGCCCCGGACGAGGAACTGGTCGGTTTCACGGCAGAGGAGATGCTCGACGCGGCCCGGGCACACCGGGACCTCGCCCAGCAGCGGGTTCCCGGCGAGTTGAAGCTGCGGATCCACGAACCGCACGCGGACCAGCACCACACCGTCGTCGAGATCGTCACTGACGACATGCCGTTCCTGGTCGACTCGGTCACCGCGCTGCTCAACTCGTACCACCTCGACGTGCACCTGCTGGTGCACCCGCTCGTGGTGGTCCGGCGTGAGCCGCTGGGGCGGCTCACCGAGGTCTCCGCGGACGTGGAGCCGGATGACGCGATCTCCGGCGACATCATCGAGAGCTGGATGCGGATCGAGATCGACCCGGTCCGGGACGCGGCCGAGCGGGACCGGCTGCGTCGCGAGTTGCAGCGGGTGCTCACCGATGTGCGGGAGGCTGTCGAGGACTGGCCGAAGATGCGTCAGCGGGCCCTCGCGCTCGCCGACGAGCTCGCCTCGGCCCGCACCTCGGACAATCGCCCACCGGTGCCGGAGAAGGACATCACGGACTCGGTAGAGCTGCTGCGGTGGCTCGCCCACGACCACTTCACCTTCCTCGGCTACCGCGAGTACCGACTGGTGGACGCCCCCGGGAGTGACGCCACCGACCCGGTCGACGGCAAGGCGTTGGAGGCGGTGCTCGGCACCGGGCTGGGCATCCTGCGCTCGGACTCGCCGGACGCGCGGTCGTTGTCGTCGATGACGCCCGAGGCGCACGAGAAGGTGCTGGAGAAGCGCCTTCTCATCATCACCAAGGCCAACTCGCGGGCCACCGTGCACCGCTCGGCCTACCTCGACTACATCGGCTTCAAGATCTTCAACTCGGACGGCGCGGTGATCGGCGAGCGGCGGTTCCTGGGCCTGTTCTCCACGGCCGCGTACCGGACCAGTGTCCGCGAGCTGCCGGTCGTACGCCGCAAGGTCGCCGAGGTGCTGGACCGCTCCGGCCTGAGTCAGCGCAGCCACTCCGGCAAGGATCTGATCCAGATTCTGGAGACGTACCCGCGCGACGAGCTGTTCCAGATCAAGACCGACGACCTGTACCACGCGGTGGTCGGTGTGCTGCGGATGGCGGGCCGCCGGCAGCTGCGGGTCTTCCTACGCCGGGACGCGTACGGGCGGTTCATCTCCTGCCTGATCTACCTGCCCCGGGACCGGTTCACCACGCAGAACCGCCTTCGCATGCAGGACATCCTGCTGCGCGAGCTGAACGGTGTCGGGGTGGACTACACCACCCGGGTCACCGAGTCGATGCTGGCCCGGGTGCATTTCATCGTCCGCACCGACCCGACCCGTCCGCCCGGCGACATCGACGCCGACCTGTTGGCCGAGGAGCTTGCCGACGCGACCCGGCTCTGGGACGACGACTACCGGCTGGTGCTGGAGCGCAAGCTCGGCGACGAGCAGGCCAAGCACCTGTTCACCCGGTACGCCGACGCGTTCCCGGAGGGCTACAAGGACGGGCACACGCCGTACGAGGCGATGAAGGACCTGGCGAAGCTGGAGCTGCTGGAGGAGCCCGGCCAGCTGGAGATGCACCTGTTCCGCAAGCAGCTCGCGCCCCGGCCGGGCACCCGGGTGCCCGGTGCGGACCTCGCCGAGGCCATGGACGTCCGGTTCAAGGTCTACCGGTACGGCGAACCGATGATGCTCTCCGCCGTGCTGCCGGTGCTGCACTCACTCGGCGTACGGGTGGTCGACGAGCACCCGTACGAGGTGGACCGGATCGACGGTCGGGTCTACCTGTACGACTTCGGCCTCCTGCTGCCCGAGGGGCACCACGAGCTGTCCGAGGTGCGCCCACACGTGGAGAACGCCTTCGCGGCGGCGTGGCGCGGCGAGGCCGAGGTGGACCGGTTCAACGAGCTGGTGCTGCGCGGCGGGCTGACCTGGCGGCAGGTGGTGGTGCTGCGGGCGTACGCGAAGTACCTGCGACAGGCCGGCACGGTCTTCTCGCAGGACTACATGGAGCAGACCTTCGTCGCGTACCCGAAGATCGCCGCGTTGCTGGTGGATCTGTTCGAGACCCGGTTCGCGCCGGGCGAGCAGACGACCGAGCAGCGGCAGCAGCGCAGCGGTGAGCTGGTGGAGATGATCCGGGAGGCGCTGGACGACGTGGCCAGCCTCGACCAGGATCGGATCCTGCGCTCGTACCTGACGTTGATCGAGGCGACCC
Organism: Micromonospora sp. MGP-C2; assembly: GCF_057766525.1. Lineage (NCBI taxonomy): Bacteria > Bacillati > Actinomycetota > Actinomycetes > Micromonosporales > Micromonosporaceae > Micromonospora > Micromonospora sp. MGP-C2. Next base: position 3,034,170 of record NZ_JBYMEN010000002.1, on the reverse strand, counting down.
TGCGGACCAGCTTCTACCAGAAGCGCGCCGACGGGCGGCCGAAGGCGTACGTGGCGTTCAAGCTCGACCCGCAGGCCATTCCGGACCTGCCGGCGCCGCGACCGAAGTTCGAGATCTTCGTCTACTCGCCCCGCTTCGAGGGTGTGCACCTGCGGTTCGGGCCGGTGGCCCGGGGCGGGTTGCGCTGGTCCGACCGTCGGGAGGACTTCCGGACCGAGGTGCTCGGCCTGGTCAAGGCGCAGATGGTGAAGAACACCGTGATCGTGCCGGTGGGTGCCAAGGGCGGCTTCGTGCTGAAGCAGAAGCCGGGTGACCGGGACGAGGCGGTCGCCTGCTACCAGGAGTTCGTCGGCGCGATGCTGGACGTCACCGACAACATCGTCAGCGGGCAGATCGTGCCTCCCGTGGACGTGGTCCGGCACGACGGCGACGACCCGTACCTGGTGGTGGCCGCCGACAAGGGCACGGCGACGTTCTCCGACGTCGCCAACGAGATCTCCAAGACCCACAACTTCTGGATGGGCGACGCGTTCGCCTCCGGCGGTTCGGCGGGCTACGACCACAAGAAGATGGGCATCACCGCCCGGGGCGCCTGGGAGTCGGTCAAGCGGCACTTCCGGGAGCTGGGCCTGGACACCCAGACCCAGGACTTCACTGTGGTCGGCGTCGGCGACATGTCCGGCGACGTGTTCGGCAACGGGATGCTGCTCTCCGAGCACATCCGGCTGGTGGCCGCCTTCGACCACCGGCACATCTTCCTCGACCCGGACCCGGACGCGGCCACCTCGTACGCGGAGCGGCGGCGGCTGTTCGATCTGCCCCGCTCGTCGTGGGAGGACTACAACCCGGAGCTGATCTCGGCAGGCGGCGGCATCTTCCCGCGTACCGCCAAGTCCATCCCGATCACGCCGCAGGTCCGGGCGGCGATCGGCCTGGAAGACGACGTCACGCAGCTGTCGCCGCAGGAGTTGATGAAGGCGATCGTGACCGCCCCGGTGGATCTCTTCTGGAACGGCGGCATCGGCACCTACGTCAAGGCGTCCACCCAGACCAACGCCGAGGTGGGCGACAAGTCCAACGACGCGATCCGGGTGGACGGGCGCAGCCTGCGCTGCCGGGTGGCGGGCGAGGGCGGCAACCTGGGCTGGACCCAGCTCGGCCGGATCGAGTACGCGTTGACCGGTGGCCGGATCTACACGGACTTCATCGACAACGCGGCCGGGGTGGACACCTCCGACCACGAGGTGAACATCAAGATCCTGCTGAACACCGCGGTGGCCGACGGCGAGTTGACCACGGCCGAGCGGGACGAGCTGCTGGCCGGGATGACCGACGAGGTCGCCGAGCTGGTGCTGAGGGACAACTACGACCAGGCGCGGGCGATCAACAACGCCCAGGCCCAGGCCGCCTCGCTGCTGCCGGTGCACCGCCGGATGATCAACGAGTTGGAGCGGTCGGGCGGGTTGGACCGGGCGCTGGAGGCGCTTCCTCCGGACGAGGAGCTGGCGGTCCGCAGCGAATCGGGCCTGACCGCGCCGGAGTTCGCGGTGCTGCTCGCGTACGTGAAGATCGTCCTGGAGCGGGAGATCCTCACCGAGGGGCTGGCCGACGAGGAGTGGACGACCGAGGTCCTGGTCAACTACTTCCCGACGCCGATGCGCGAACGGTTCGCCGACCGGATGGGCCGGCACCGGCTGCGCCGGGACATCGTCACCACAGTGCTCGTCAACGAGGCGATCAACCGGGGTGGCATCTCGTTCATCTTCCGGGTGGTCGAGGAAACCGCGGCCAGCGCGGCGGACGTGATCCGTGCGTACGTGGTGGTCAGCGAGGTGTTCGGCCTGCGGGACCTGTGGGACGCGGTGGAGGCGCTGGACAACAAGGTCGCACCCGAGTTGCAGACCAGCGTCTACCTGGACACCCGCCGGCTGCTCGACCGGGCGGTGCGGTGGCTGGTCTCCAACCGCCGCTCGCCGATCGACGTGCCGGCCGAGATCGCCCGGCTGCGGGACGGGGTGACCCGACTGCTCCCGGGTCTCGAGGACCTGTTCTACGGCGACGAGCGGCAGGGCATCGCCTCGCACATGGACTCGATGACCGAGCGTGGGCTGCCCCGCGAGCTGGCCGAGCGGGCGACCCGACTGATGTACAGCTTCGGTCTGATGGACGTGGTGGAGACCGCGAACGTCAGCGGACGGGACGTCGGCGAGGTGGCCTCGGTCTACTTCGTGCTGTCCGACCTGTTCCGGGTGGACTCGCTGCTGTCGAAGATCTCCCTGCTGCCGCGGGAGGACCGCTGGCAGACGCTGGCCCGGATGGCGCTGCGTTACGACCTGTACGCCGCGCTGGCCGCGCTCACCGCTGAGGTGCTCGACTCCACTCCGGGCGACCTGCCGCCGCACGAGCGGGTGCAGCAGTGGGAGCAGTCGAACGCCACCTCGATCCACCGCGCTCGACGGGCGATGGGGGAGTTCGACGAGTCGCGGGCGGACCTCGCCGCCCTCTCGGTGCTGCTGCGCCAGATCCGCACCCTGGTGCGGACCTCCGCGGCCGCCTGAGTCAGGCACACCGGACGCGGTCCGGCCGATCGGGTGACCCCGACCGGCCGGACCGCGTTTCGTTTCGTTCCCGCTCAGGCCACCAGGCTGGCGAAGACGACGATGTTGTCCGGGTAGCTCTTGGCGGCCGCGTCGAACTGACCGCCGCAGGTGACCACCCGCAGGCCGGGCCGGTCGCTGGGCCCGTACACCAACTCGGTGGGGAAGGCTGTCTTCGGGTACGACTTCACCGAGTCGACGGTGAAGGTGGCCGGCACCCCGTCGGCCCGGCGCACGGTGACGGTGTCACCGGGGGTGAGCGCGCCGAGGTCGAAGAAGACGGCCGGACCGAGCACCGCCGAGTCCACATGCCCGACGATGACCGCGTTGCCCGTCTCGCCGGGACTCGCACCCGGCTCGTACCAACCGGCCTTGTCGGCCTGGTCGAGCGGAGGAACCTGGACGGTGCCGTCCGGGTTGGTGCCCAACGACATGATCGTCGCGTCGACACCGATCCGGGGGATCTCGATGCTGGTCGGCGCCGAACGGGCCAGTCCCGCCGGCGCGTCTCCGACCGGCTGCCCGTCGACCGGCGGGGCGTCGTCGGCGGTGCTCGCCGACCCGGTGACCTCGGGACCGGCCTGAGCCAACGGCTGCGGCGGTCGGGGAGCGGGTGTGTCCTTCAGACTGGCGCCGATCATCCCGGCGCCGATCATGGCCATGGTGACGACGACGGCCGCGCCGGCGGCACGCCACGGTCTCCCGTGACGGCCGCCGGCCCGTGTCGTCGTCACGTCAGACGAGCGAACCATCGGTCCGCCGGCGACGCATCAGCACGATTCCGCCCAGCGCGGCAGCGCCGAGCAGGCCCGCCCCGCCGGTGGCCAGGCCACGGTCGGTGCCGGTGCTGGCGCCACCGTCACCACCGTCGACACCGCCGTGCGGCAGCACGACGAGCTCACCCTCGCCGCACGAGCCCTTGAGCTCGTAGCGACCCGGCTTCGCGTCCTTGTCGACCTTGGCCTCGCCGTAGTAGACGAACTCGCGCTCCTTGTCCCAGTCGCGCTCGTCGGAACGGCCCTCTTCCGAGCCGTAACCGCCGTGCTCGTCCTTGGACTCCCAGCCCTTGTCGGAGCCGTATTCGCCGGAGCCGTGCTCGTCCTTGGACTCCCAGCCCTTGTCGGAGCCGTACTCGCCGGAGCCGTGCTCGTCCTTGGACTCCCAGCCCTTGTCGGAGCCGTACTCGCCGGAGCCGTGCTCGTCCTTGGACTCCCAGCCCTTGTCGGAGCCGTACTCGCCGGAGCCGTGCTCGTCCTTGGACTCCCAGCCCTTGTCGGAGCCGTACTCGCCGGAGCCGTGCTCGTCCTTGGACTCCCAGCCCTTGTCCGAGCCGTACTCGTCCGAGCCGTGCTCGTCCTTGGACTCCCAGTCCTTCTTGCCTTCGTCCTTGGAGTCCCAGTCCTTCTTGTCGCGGCTGTCGTCCGCGTCCTGGCCGTGCTCCTCGCCCTTCCAGTCCTTGCTGCCCTCGTCGCCGTAGGCGTCGGCGGCAGCGCCGCCACCCTGGCCACCGGGCTGGGCGCCGTCGGCGGGCGGCTGCGGCTTGTCCTTGCCGTTTTCGTCCTTGCCCTCGTGGTCCTTGCCCTTGTCGTCCTTGCCCTTGTCGTCCTTGCCGTGCTCGTCCTTGCCGTTTTCGTCCTTGCCCTCGTGGTCCTTGCCCTTGTCGTCCTTGCCGTGCTCGTCCTTGCCCTTGTCGTCCTTGCCGTGCTCGTCCTTGCCCTTGTCGTGGTCCGAGGAGTTCTCCTCCTCGCGCCACTCGCGGTCCTCGCCCCGGTCTTCGTGGGCCGGCTTGAGCTTGACCTTGCCGGTGACCTTGGACCACACGTACGCGTGCTCCTGCCGATCCGGGCAGATCTCGAGGAGCTTGACCTCTTCGCCAGCCTTGACGACGTGCGGCTTGGCGTAGACCTTGCCGTCGCGGTCCTTGGCGTCGTCGTGGCCGTCCGCGAACGCGATCCCCGGCGCGAACACCAGGAGCGATGCACCGCCGAGCGCGGCGCCCGCAACGACCTTCCCGAGCATCTTCTTAGCCATGACCTGCGTCACTCCATCCCTGTTGTCCTGTGCCCGGCGACAACCGAGCTAAGACCGACGTTAGACGGTTTCATGACTTATGAAGTGAAAGATTCGCGTTTTGACCTTTGGTCCAAGTAAGAGGTGAAGGGGTGCTACGCGGCTTTCGCCGCGCTCAGTGTCGTCTCAGGTGCGGGACGCCCTTGCGTGCGGCGCACGGCGTTCCAGCCTCCCCGTGCCCGACCCGCGCCGGTCATCCCGGTCGCGGCGGCTCCGGTCGGCAACGTGCTGCCCGAGCGCACTCGGGGGTATCGTCCGAAACGGGTCGAGGGGCGGCCGGCGCGCGCAACGCATCGAGCCATTGCCATGGAAGCGCTCCCATGCGAGAATCGTCCAACGCGGTTAGGTGAGCCACACCGCGCAGGCTGGGAGTCGAGGGCACCGGTTCACCGGGCGACGTCCCGCCGCCGATCGACCGGCCGACGCATCGGCCGCGCACCACCACCACCATCGCCCGTCCGGGTCGGGCGCCCCCAAAGAATCCCGTTGGCGCCGGAGGCCGTCCGTGCAGGACGCCCGCCGGGCCGTCTCGCCGGGCCGTACGCGGGTCCGGTCTCGCCCAAGGAGATCAGTGGCATGAATGTGTGGAGAAGGCTGTCCGGCCCACGCCGGACCATGGCGCTCGCCGGCGCGGGTGTCCTGGTCGCCGGCGGGTTGGTGACGATTCCGGTCACCGCGGCGCAGGCCGCGACTCAGTGCGACATCGCCTACACGAGCAACGAGTGGCCCGGCGGCTTCACCGCCAGTGTCACCATCAAGAACGTCGGTGACCCGCTCAACGGCTGGACGCTGGGCTGGACCTTCCCCAACTCCAGCCAGCGCGTGCAGCAGGGCTGGTCGGCGGAGTTCACCCAGTCCGGCAGCCAGGTCACCGCCAAGAGCCTGTCCTACAACGGCACCCTCGCCACCGGCGCGTCGACGAGCATCGGCTTCAACGGCGCGTGGAGCGGCAGCAACCCGAAGCCGACCTCGTTCACCCTGAACGGCGTGGTCTGCAACGGTGGCACCACCCCGCCGACCACGCCCCCGCCGACCACGCCTCCGCCCACCGACCCGCCGCCCACCACGCCGCCGCCCGGCACCAAGGTCGACAACCCCTATGCCGGGGTGCGCGGCTACGTGAACCCGGAGTGGAAGGCCAAGGCGGACGCCGAGGCCGGCGGAAGCCGGGTCTCCAACAACCCCACCGCCGTCTGGCTGGACCGGATCGCCGCGATCAACGGCACGCCGGACAGCAGCTCCAACGGCGCCTTCGGTGTGCGTGAGCACCTGGACGAGGCGCTGCGTCAGGGCGCCGGCTACATCCAGTTCGTGATCTACAACCTGCCCGGCCGGGACTGCTCCGCGCTCGCCTCCAACGGTGAGCTGGGCCCGGACGAGCTGCCCAAGTACAAGGCCCAGTACATCGACCCGATCGCCGCGATCCAGGGTGAGTCGAAGTACAGCAGCCTGCGGATCATCAACGTCATCGAGATCGACTCGCTGCCGAACCTGGTCACCAACACGTCCGGTCAGCCTGGCGGCACTGTCATGTGCGACACGGTCAAGGCCAACGGCGCGTACGTCAACGGCGTCGGCTACGCCCTCGCCAAGCTGGGCGCGATCGGCAACGTCTACAACTACATCGACGCCGGTCACCACGGCTGGCTCGGTTGGGACTCCAACTTCGGCCCGACCGCCGACATCCTGAAGACCGCCGCGGTGGCCTCCGGCAGCACTGTCAACAACGTGCACGGCTTCATCACCAACACCGCCAACTACTCGGCGCTGACTGAGCCTTACTTCAAGGTCACGGACAACGTGAACGGTCAGACGGTGCGGCAGTCCAAGTGGGTCGACTGGAACTTCTACGTCGACGAGCTGTCCTTCGCCCAGGCGTTCCGCACGAAGCTGGTCTCGGTCGGCTTCAACTCCAACATCGGCATGCTGATCGACACCTCCCGCAACGGGTGGGGTGGCTCCGCGCGGCCCACCGGGCCGGGCGCCACGACCAGCGTCGACACGTACGTCAACGGAGGCCGCATCGACCGTCGGGCCCACCTCGGCAACTGGTGCAACCAGGCCGGCGCCGGCCTCGGCGAGCGGCCGCGGGCCAACCCGGCTACGGGCATCGACGCCTACGTCTGGGTGAAGCCGCCGGGTGAGTCGGACGGCTCCAGCAAGGAGATCCCGAACAACGAGGGCAAGGGCTTCGACCGGATGTGCGACCCGACCTACGGCGGTAACGCCCGCAACGGCAACAACCCGTCCGGGGCTCTGCCGGACGCGCCGATCTCCGGTGCGTGGTTCTCCGCCCAGTTCCAGGAGCTCATGCGCAACGCGTACCCGGCTCTCTGACCGGAACGCTTCACACCCACCGGCCGCCGGCAGTTGGTGAGGCACTGCCGGCGGCAGGTTCCCCCCGGGTCCCCGGTCCGACCGTTCTGGTCGGGCCGGGGACCCCCCTTGCCCGATCAGGGCACGGTGCGCTCGATCGCCGCCCGGCCCTGCTCGGCCAGGTCACGGCGGGCCTTTTCCAGGTTTTCCGGCGTGAGGTCCTGCCCGCGGGCCATCACCAGGTCCTCCGGCTCCCAGGGCTGTTCGCTCCCGGTGCGGATGTTGTCCCCGCCAGCGCCGGTGCCCGTCCCGGTCGCCCCGGTGCCGGCGGCGTACGGGTCGCCGATCAGCTCGTCGGTGTCCGGAGCGAGGTCGTCGGGTCGGCTGCGGGGCTCGGCGAAGCCCGGTGTGTCCTGGTCGGGCCCACCTCCGGTGCGAAACTGCGGCACGGTGGCGTCATCATCCACCGCCGAGGCCACCTCCGGGCTGTCCTCCAACGGCGGTTGGCGATCGCGATCGGTCATGGTGCTGCCTCCTGGGTCCGACACGGTGCCTGGATTCCCTCACGTACCCCTTCGGGCCGCGCTCATGCCGCACGGCCCGGCGGTCAGGCCGGGCCGTGCGGCATGCCGTGCGGTCAGGCCGTGCGGCCAGGGGTCAGCTCCCGGGGGACTGCTCGTTCGGGGCCGGCGGGTCCGCGGGACGCAGCCACTGCCAGAGCAGCATGAGCAGGCCGAAGACGAGCATCGACAGCCCGGCCCACAGGTTGATCCGCACACCCTCGGCCTTGTCGATCTCGGCCCGGCTGTCGAAGATGCCGATCAACGTCACGATGATCCCGTACGCCACGAAGAGGCCACCGATCACCCGGCGGATGTCGAACAGCCGGGCTGCGGCGGACCGCCGTTGCTCCGCCTCCGACTCGTCGATCAGCGGGTCCTGTGCCGGCTGGCTGTGGTTGTCCATCTGCCGACCCCTTTCCTAGAAGACCGGGATGTAGAAGAGGGCGGCCAGCGCGACCGCGATCACGCCGAGGAGCACGGGGGAGCGGTACCAGACGGCGTCGCCGGCGAGCACGTCGCCCTTCAGGTCGATGCCGCCCATCCCGTAGACCAGCCCGCGCAGTTCCTCGTCCCGCTTGGGCGCGGTGAGCGGGGTGATGATCGCGGCGACCACCACCGCCGTGACGAAGGCGAGGCCGGCGCCCCAGAAGCTCTCCTCCAGGTCGGAGTTGAAATCGATCACTCCGCCCTTGTAGAGCAGGTAGAGGCTCAGCGACACCAGGGTGCCCAGCAACAGCGACCAGAAGCCGGCCAGCGCGGTCATCCGCTTCCAGAACATGCCGATGATGAAGGTGGCGAACAGCGGCGCGTTGAAGACGGAGAAGAGCGCCTGGATGTAGTTCATGATGTTGCTGAACCCGGCCGCGATGAACGCGGTGCCGATCCCGATCACCACGGCGCCGACCGTCGCCCACCGGCCGATGCGCAGGTAGTACTCGTCCGACCGGTCACGGCGGATGTACGCCTGCCAGATGTCGTAGGTGAAGACGGTGTTGAAGCCACTCACGTTGGCCGCCATGCCAGCCATGAACGAGGCGAGCAGGCCGGTGACCGCGACCCCGAGCACGCCGTTGGGGAGCAGGTCGCGCATCAGCAGCGGGATGGCGTTGTTGTACTGGAGGTCGCCGCTCTCCGCGCCGAGCCCCTTCACCGTCACCAGGGCCACCAGGCCGGGGATGATCGTGACCAGGGGGATGAACAGCTTCGGGTACGCGGCGATGATCGGCGTACGCCGGGCGGCGCTCATGTTCTTGGCCGAGAGGGCCCGCTGCACCTCGGCGAAGTTCGTCGTCCAGTAGCCGAACGACAGGACGAAGCCCAGGCCGAAGACGATGCCGATCCAGTGCGCGCCCAGCGGGTTGGCGGTGCTGCCGGTGTCCTGCCACGCGTGCAGGCCCGCCTCGCCGAGTTTGGTGTCGCCGACCGCGTCCATCAGACCGTTCCACCCGCCGACCTTGACCAGGCCGATCACGGTGACCGGGATGAGACCGGCCAGGATGACGAAGAACTGGAGCACCTCGTTGTAGATCGCCCCGGACAGGCCACCGATGGTGATGTACGCCAGCACGATCGCCGCGCCGACCACGATCGCCGTCCAGAGCGGCCAGCCGAGCAGCGCCTGCATGACGAGGGCCAGCGCGTAGAGGTTGACGCCGGCGATCAGCACCTGGGCGACGGCGAAGCTGAGCGCGTTGAGCAGGTGGGTGGGGCGGTTGAACCGCAACCGCAGGTATTCCGGCACGCTGCGGACCTTGGAGCCGTAGTAGAAGGGCATCATCACGATGCCCAGGAAGACCATGGCCGGGACGGCGCCGATCCAGTAGTAGTGGACCGTCATCACACCGTACTGGGCCCCGTTCGCGGCCATTCCGATGATCTCCAACGCGCCCAGGTTCGCCGAGACGAAGGCGAGACCGGTCACCCAGGCCGGGAGGGAGCGGCCGGAGAGGAAGAAGTCGACGCTGGTCCGGATCGCCCGGCGAGCGGCGAAGCCGACCCCGAGGACGGTGACGAAGTACAGCGCCAGAATCAGGTAGTCCAGGCCGTTCATGTTGAGCCGGAGACCGTCGCCGTCCATCCCGTCACCCCTCGTGCCGACGTCCGCGCTGGCTGTACGCGCGCGCCGTATTACCCCGGACGGGCGGTTTCAATCCCCCTGGAGGGATCCGGTGTGTTCGGCTCCGTTCGGGCGGTCCGAGAGGCTGCCGACGACAGGGGCGCCCCGGCCATCCGGCCGGAGCGCCCCCTGTCGTCGGTCGTGAGACTCAGCGACCCAGTACGCGGTCCAGGAAGTCCCGGTAGTTGCGTACCGCCATCCGCAGTTGCTCGGTGTCGGCCGAGCCGGCGTCCTGCCACCCGCCCAGCGTGGTCTTCTGCGCGGCCAGTGCCGAGGAAAGGGCCTGGATGGCCTCCTCCACCAGCGACTGCGCCTCGCCGGCCGCGGCCTGCGGATCGTCGACGAAGCGCAACTGCACGTCCCGCCAGCGGTCCCGGAAGCCCTGCGCGGTGTCCGTGTCCAGGAGCGTGGCCGCCCCGGCCGCGACGGTCGACCCGGCGGGCTGCGACGTCCCGGCGGACTCCAGCGAGGTGCTGGTGCCGTCGGTGGTGACCGGTTCGCCGTCCGCGTCGGGGTCGACCATTTCCGGCGTGGCGCTGCCGTAGCCGGCGGTGACGTCCGGGTCGCCGGTCAGGTCGTCGCGCCGCTCGGGGGCGCCGTCCGTGCTCCCCGGCGCTACGAAGGTCCGCGACGAGGTGTCCGCGTCGGCGCGGTCGTCGAGGTCCGCGTCGTCGTCGACATCAGTGTCGCGGCGGTGCAGCTCGGCGGTGGGGTCGGCGCGCAGGCCCTCACGCTCACCGTCCTCGGCGCCGTCACCCGGCTGGGCAGTCCGCTCGGCGCGGGGGTCCGGCTGGTCCTGCGGGCGCGGGCTGGCCAGCGCGGAGGCGGCCACCGCGTCGGCCACCGTGGTGGCGCCGAACGTCGTCGGCAGCGGGCCCGGCTCGTGGAAACCGCCCTCGTCGGTGGACCGGTCGTCCCGCCGCTGGCGCAGGTCGACGTCGTCGGCCCGCTCGTCGTCGACCGGGTCGTACGCGGCATCCCGTTCGGTGCCGTTCGTCCGGTCCGGGTCGGTGGTCTGCTCGTCGAAGGTGTCCCGCTCGTCGACAGCGTCCCGCTCGTTGAGGGCGTCCCGCTCGTTGAGGGCGTCCTCCGGGGCGTCGGAGCGGTTGGTCCGGTCACCGGCCGGGGGTACCGGCACGGGTGCGGACCGGACGGCCTCCGGATGGTCGTTGCTCACCTGTTGCTCATCCTGGCGCATCGGTGGCCTCCTCAGCGGCTCGTGGCGTCGTGGTCCGGGTGGTGGGGCTGGTCGGGCGTGTGCTGCCCGAGCGGTTCCTCGCCGAGCAGGTCGGCGAAGAGTGCCCGGTAGTGGACGACCGCCTGCCGGAGCTCCTCGGTGCTGGCCTCGCCTCGGGTGTTGCGCAGGTGGATGTCGTGCGCGTCCCGGTAGTTGCTCAGCGTGCGGGCGTGCTCGACGGAGAGGTGGGCGATCTGGTCGGAGAAGTCGCCGGTCGGGTAGCCCTGCTCCTCGATGAGCCGGGTGACCAGTTCGTCCGCGTCGCCGACGGTCTCGCCGGGTGAATCGATGAAGCGGACCTGGAGTTCCTCCCAGGCGGCGCTGTAGCGGGCCCGGGACTCCGGGCTGAGCGGGGTGAGCGAGAGCTCGGCGTGCCGGCGTTCCCGATCGCGCAGTTCGCGCTCCGCGGCGGACCGGCTGTCCTGCTCCGCCACCACCCGGTCGTACTCCGGCCCGAACTTGCTGCGCAGCGCGCGACGGCGGCCGAGCTGCCGCACGGCCACGGCGGCCGCCGCGACGAGCACCAGGACGACGAGCACGATGACGATTACCTGAGTGGGCGACATGGGCTCCTCCTTCGTCTCCTGGTATTCCCTCCGCACACTGATCGCCAATCCCGATTCGGGACACTTTCCTGACGAGAGACGCAGCTCACCGTCCCGCTGAAACTTGACTCATTCCAGAAAAGGCGGTTGGGTGGGGTGATGCACCCACAGACCAGCAAGCCGATCCTCACCACCCGGCAGGGTCACCCCGTGCACAACAACCAGCAGCAGCGGACGGTTGGCTCCCGGGGGCCCGCGACGCTGGAGAACTACCACTTCCTGGAGAAGATCAGCCACTTCGACCGGGAGCGGATCCCCGAGCGGGTGGTGCACGCGCGCGGTTTCGTCGCGCACGGCGAGTTCGAGGCGTACGGGACGATCGGCGACGAGCCGGCCGCGACCTACACCCGGGCCAAGCTGTTCCAGACCCGGGGCACGAAGACCCCGGTCAGCCTCCGCTTCTCCACCGTCATCGGCGGGCGGGACTCCTCCGAGGCCACCCGCGACCCCCGTGGCTTCGCCGTCAAGTTCCGCACCGAGGACGGCAACTGGGACCTCGTCGGCAACAACCTGCCGGTCTTCTTCATCCGGGACGCGATCAAGTTCCCCGACGTCATCCACTCGCTGAAGCCGGACCCGGTGACCTTCCGGCAGGAGCCGAACCGGATCTTCGACTTCATGTCCAACACTCCCGAGTCGATGCACATGCTGACCTGGCTGTTCAGCCCGCGCGGCATCCCGGCCAACTACCGGACGCAGGACGGCTTCGGCGTGAACACGTACCGCATGGTCAACGCCGCGGGCGAGGGCGTGCTGGTCAAATACCACTGGAAGTCGCGGCAGGGCATCGAGTCGCTGACCGAGGAGCAGGCCGCCGCCATCCAGGCGCGCGAGTTGGGCCACGCCTCCAAGGACCTCTACGAGGCGATCGAGCGCGGCGAATACCCACAGTGGGAGCTGAACGTCCAGCTCATGAGCGACGACGAGCACCCGGAGCTGGACTTCGACCCGTTGGACGACACCAAGACCTGGCCCGAGGACGTGTTCCCGCTGCTTCCGGTCGGCCTGATGACCCTCAACCGCAACGTCGGCAACTTCCACAACGAGAACGAGCAGATCGCGTTCGGCACCGGCGTGCTGGTCGACGGCCTCGACTTCTCCGACGACAAGATGCTGGTCGGGCGCACCTTCTCCTACTCGGACACCCAGCGTTACCGGGTCGGCCCGAACTACCTCCAGTTGCCGATCAACGCCCCCCGCGAGGACGTCCAGGTGAACACCAATCAGGACGGTGGTCAGATGGCGTACGGGGTGGACAGCCGGGGCGGCAACCCCCACATCAACTTCGAGCCGTCCTCGGTGGCCGGTCTGCAGCAGGCTGACGAGTCGTACCGGGAATACCAGCCGTTCGTCTCGGGCCGGGTCATGCGGGCGCCGATCGAGCGGCAGAACAACTACGCCCAGGCCGGTGAGCGCTTCCGCACCATGCCGCAGTGGGAACGCGACGACCTGGTGAAAAACATGATCAACCTGCTGGGTCAGTGCGACAAGCAGATCCAGGAGAAGATGGTCTGGCACTTCAGCCAGTGCGACGACGCCTACGGCCGGCGGGTCGCCGAGGGCCTCGGCATCGCCGACAACGCCTGACCCGCCCCCAGCACGACGAACGCCCCGCCGGTCCGCCAGCGGGGCGTTCGCCGTCTGCCCGCAGGGCACAGCCCCCGGCGCAGCGCGTCTCGGAGCGTCGATCTCGACGCCGCGCGTCTCGGAGCGTCGATCCCGAGGCGACGGGCGGTAGTGCAACCGCCCCTGATTACGTATCCTGCCCAAGGCGCCCGCGCTGGTGCCCGACGTCGACGCCGGGCACGCAACCGGCCGACGCGTTGCCCGGCGGTGCCGGCACCCCTCCTGCCACCCCTGTACGGGCGAGGTCTGATGAGAACCCGCGACTGGCCGATCCGCTCGAAGCTGACCGCCCTGGTCGTCGCGCCGGTGAGCGCGCTCCTGGCGTTGTGGATCTTCGCGACCACGTTGACCTTCGGGCCCGCCCTCAATCTGCTCTCCGCCCGCACCCTGCTGTACGACCTGGGCCGCCCCGGCGAGGCGGTGGTCACCGAGTTGCAGCGGGAACGCCGCCTCTCGGTGGTGCAGCTCGCCGGCAGCGCCGATCTGCCGGCCCTGGTCGAGCAGCGTGAGCGCACCGATCGCGCGGTCGCCGAGCTGCGCCGCCGGGTCGACGGAGAGGCGCTGCGCGACGCCGCCGACGACCTGCTGGAGGACCGCGTCGACCGGCTGGTCACCGCTCTGGCGGCGCTGCCGACCGGCCGGGACTTCATCGACGACCGGATGATGGACCGCCCCGGCGCGATCGGTCTCTACAGCGGCATGGTCACAGCGGCCTTCCAGGCGTTCTCCGCGATGGCCACCCTGTCCGATCCCGACCTCAACCGGCAGGCGCTGGCGCTCACCGCGCTGGGCCGATCCCGGGAGCTGCTCGGCCAGACCGACGCCATGCTGGCCGGCGTACTGACCGTCGGCCGCTTCGCCGACGGGGAACACGCCCAGCTCGTGCAGTCCATCGGCAACCAGCGGTGGCTTACCGAGAGCGCCGTGGCCGACCTGCCCGAGGCCGGGCGCGTCGCGTACCAGCGACTGACCGAGAGCCCGGCGTTCACCAGTCTGCGCGCCATGCAGGACGCGCTGGTCGCGGCCAACCGACCCGGCCGGCCGCCGGTGGACGCGGCGTCCTGGCAGGCCAGCCACGACGCCGTCCAGCAGCAGCTGCGTGACTTCGAACTGGCCGAGGCCGACGGTCTCACCGACCGTTCGGTGCCGATGGCGGTCCGGATCCTGGTCCGGCTGGCCGCCGCCGGGGTGCTCGGTCTCGCAGCCGTGGTGATCTCGGTGCTGGTGGCGGTGCGGGTCGGCCGCACCCTGGTCCGACGGCTCAGCGGCGTCCGCACCGCCGCGCTGGAGCTGGCCGAGCACCGGCTGCCGGACGTGGTGGCCCGACTGCGCAGAGGTGAGCAGGTCGACGTCGCCCGGGAGGCGCCACCCCTGGAATACGGCAACGACGAGATCGGCGAGGTCGGGCGCGCCTTCACCGAGGTACAGCGCACCGCCGTCCAGGCCGCGGTGGACGAGGTCACCCTGCGTCGCGGGCTCAACGAGGTCTTCCTCAACATCGCCCGACGGAGCCAGAGCCTGGTGCACCGTCAGCTGCACCTGCTCGACCGGATGGAGCGGCGCGCGGAGGACCCGGACGAGTTGGCCGAGCTGTTCCAGGTCGACCACCTGGCGACCCGACTCCGCCGGCACGCCGAGGACCTGGTCATCCTCGCGGGCTCCGCGCCCGGCCGCGGGTGGCGAAACCCCGTCGCGATGGTCGACCTGATCCGCGGCGCGATCTCCGAGGTCGAGGCGTACGACCGGGTGGACATCACCGCCGTGCAGCCGGCCGGAGTGCTGGGCCGGGCCGTCGGCGACGTCATCCACCTGCTCGCCGAGCTGGTCGAGAACGCCACCGCCTTCTCCCCGCCGGACACCCGGGTCACCGTCGTCGGTGAGCAGGTGGCCAACGGGTACGCCCTGGAGATCACCGACCAGGGGCTGGGCATGTCCGAAGCGGCGCTGGAAACCGCCAACACCCGACTGGCCAGCTCGCCCGAGTTCGATCCGGCGCAGAGCGCGCGACTCGGCCTGTTCGTGGTGGCCCGGCTGGCGGCCCGCCACCACGTACGGGTGCGGTTGCGGCCCTCCGGCAAGGGTGGAATGACCGCTGTGGTGCTGATCCCCACCGACCTCGTCACCGCTGAGCCTCCGGCCGGCCCCGACCCGGCCACCCTGGGTGCCGCCTCGGCCGCCGCGGGCCGACGGCTGGCGCGCCCGGTACGCCGGGGCAGCGTGCCCCGCGCACGCACCCGCCCGTCCACGTCCACGCCCGCCGCCAAGTCCCCGCCCGCGCCGGCCGCCGTCGCGACGCCGGCCGCCTTCGGCGGGGGTGCTGCCGCAGGCGGCCTGGCGCCTGCCGTAGGGGCGTCGACCTCGGACCCGTCCGCGCCGAACGGGACCGGCGACGCGGGGCCGGAATCCACCCCCGCGGCGACCGACGACGAGCTGGACGGCCTGCCCCGCCGGGTGCGACGCCAGACTCCCGTCGCCCAGCCCCGGTCGACCGTCAACGACACCCCCTCGCCCCGATCCCCGGAGGAGGTCCGCCGAGTGATGGCCGCCCTCCAGGCCGGCACGGCACGCGGACGCGCCACCGTGATCACCCCGGCGGCGCCGAACGGCCCGGCGGCCACGGCTGACCCCACCGACCCGGCGACGACCGCCGAACTCCCCAACCGCGACTGAGAGGGACGCCTAGTGCGGCATTCGACGAAGCAGAGCGCCGGCCTCGACTGGTTGCTCGACGAGCTGGTGCAACGGGTCCCGGCCGCCCGGGAGGCGGTGGTGCTGTCCGCCGACGGTCTGCTGCTCGGCTGCTCGGCCGAGTTGGAGCGCTCCGACGCAGAGCACCTCTGTGCCCTCGCCGCCGGCTTCTCCAGCCTGGCCCGAGGCGCCAGCCGACACGTGGACGGCGGCCCGGTCCGCCAGACCGTGGTGGAGATGGAGACCGCGTACCTCTTCGTCACCGCCGCCGGGCAGGGAGCCTGCCTGGCGGTGGTGAGTGACGCCGACGCGGACATCGGGCTGGTCGCGTACGAGATGGCGATGCTGGTCATCCGGGTGGGGGAGAGCCTCGCCGCGCCAGCCCGATCGTCGGTGGGACCCGGTGATGCGGACTGAGCCGCCCGGGCCGCAGCACGAGTGGCTGGACAGCGACGCCGGCCCGGTGGTGCGGCCGTACACCCTCACCCGAGGGCGGGTACGCTCCGCCGTCGACGGTTTCAACCTGGTCGCGTTCGTGCTGGCTGGCTCGGACGTCGACGCGGCGAGCCATCCGCACCTGCTCCCGGAGCATCGACGGCTGATCGCGTTGTCCCGCCAACCGGTGTCGGTGGCCGAGTTGGCAGCCGAGCTGGACCTCGCGGTCGGTGTGGTCCGGGTCCTGCTCGGTGATCTCCTGACCGAAGGCATGGTCGCGGTGCACGAGCCGCCGGCCGCCGGCATCCTTCCCGACGACGACATCCTCAAGGCGGTGGTCAGTGGACTCCGTGCGCTATGACCATGTGGGCACCAGCACCACGATCCCGCTGGCACTGAAGATCCTCATCGCGGGAGGCTTCGGCGCTGGCAAGACGACATTGGTGAGCGCCCTGAGCGAGGTCCGCCCGTTGCAGACCGAGGAGGTGCTGACCGGCGCCGGGATCGGCACCGACGACATCTCCGGGGTGGAGGGCAAGTCGACCACCACTGTGGCGATGGACTTCGGCCGGATCACCATCAACGAGGACCTCCAGGTCTACCTGTTCGGCACCCCCGGTCAGGACCGGTTCTGGTTTCTCTGGGACGAGCTGGCCTTCGGTGCGCTCGGGGCGGTGGTGCTCGCCGACACCCGTCGACTGGCGGACTGCTTCCCCTCCATCGACTACTTCGAGCAGCGGGGCATCCCGTTCGTGGTGGGCGTGAACTGCTTCGACGACTCGCGCAGGTTCAACCTGGAGACCGTACGCCGGGCGCTCGACCTGGACCCGGACGTGCCGATGGTGCTCTGCGACGCCCGGGACCGGCAGTCCGGAAAGATGGTGTTGATCTCTCTGGTCGAGCATGTGGCCCGGCAGCGTGGGGAGCCGGTGCCCACGGCCTGAGATCCGGGCCGGAAAGCCGGTTAAGGGCCGGGCAACGCGGGCAGCCTCTGATTGGATCAGCGGGGGACGCCAGCGGAGGAGTCGGACGTGAGTGGTCAGGGTGAGATCGTCCACATCGGGGGTTACACCGCGCAGAGCGGTGGGCGGGGCAGCGGCATCGTCGCGGCACACCGCGATCCGACGACGGGGGCACTGACCCCGCTCGGCACCGTGGCGGTGACCGCGTCCCCCTCCTTCCTGGCGCGGCACCCCACCCACCCGGTGCTCTACGCGGTCAACGAGCTGACGGACGGCGAGGTCAGCGCCTGGCGGGTCGGGTCGGAGGGTAGGCTGGACCCGCTCGGCAGCCGGTCGACCGGCGGTGCGGAGCCCTGTCACCTGGCGGTGCTGCCCGACGGCGGTCACCTGGTGGCGGCCAACTACGGCAGCGGCAGCGTCGCGGTCTTCCCCCTCGACGCGCAGGGCGTGCCCGGCGAGCGCACCGACCTGGTGGTGCACGAGGGGCACGGCCCCGACCCGGAGCGCCAGGACGGCGCGCACGCCCACATGGTCTCGCCAGGTGCCGGCCGGGCGCCGCTCCTCGCTGTGGACCTCGGCACCGACTCGGTCTACCGCTACGACCTGGACGACGCGAGCGGGCGCCTGGTGCCCCGTGGGCCGCGCATCCGTACGGCACCCGGCACCGGGCCCCGGCACCTGGCCCGACACCCGGACGGACGACGCTGCTACCTCGTCGGTGAGCTGGACGCCTCGGTCACCGCGTACGAGCTCACCGACGACGGCGCGTTGCACCAGCGCGGTCGGGTCGAGGCCAGCGAGCGGTCCGGTCATGTCCAGCCGTCGGAGGTCGCGGTGGCCCCGGACGGTCGCTTCCTCTATGTCGCCAACCGGGGGGTGGGGACCCTGGCGGTCTTCACCCTGGCCGGGGATCTGCCCGAGCTGGTGGCTGAAGTGGACACCGGCGGCGAGTGGCCCCGGCACTTCGCGCTGATCGGTGAGCACGTCTACGTCGCCGACGAGCGGGCAGACATGGTGCGCGTTTTCCGGCGAGACATCGAAACCGGTGTCCCGGAGGCGGTCGGGGAACCGGTGCTGGTGCCGAGCCCGACGTGCGTGCTCCCCTGAATCTGCGCCGTCGAAACGCGAAGGCGGCGCTGATTAGGCAACGCCCTGGGGCCGGAGCGTCACTCTGTGTCGCTAAATGGAGGTCAACTGTTTCTCCTGCGTAACTTTAGTCCGAACGGATGTGGCAGAGAGGGCACCTTGTACGCAAGATGGTCACCGTGTCAGCAGGCCGCCATCGCATGCGTTCGAAACTCCACCTAGCAGCCGCCGCCGCGACGGCGACGGTGCTCGTCGTCACGACCGGTGTGTGGTTCGGCTATCGGGAGTTGATCCAGCCCAACTGCTCGGGCGAGATCCGGCTCGCCGTGGCGGTCGCCTCCGAGCTGGCCCCCGCGGTGGACGCCGCCGCGTCCCAGTGGGTCAAGGACGGCGCCGCGGTAGGCCCCACCTGCATCCGGGTGGACGTCTCCGCCTCCGACCCGGTGGACGTGGCCGCGGTGGTGGCGGCCAAGCACGGTGCGGTCCTGGCCGGTGTGGGGCAGGCCAGCGGCACCGCCGTCAGCCCCGACGTCTGGGTGCCCGACTCCTCGACCTGGTTGCTGCGCTTCAAGAAGGACGCGACGGCGTTCGCTCCGACCAACGGCGCGTCCATCGCGCGCAGCCCCATCGTCGTTGCGATGCCCGAGCCGATCGCCACCCGGCTGGGCTGGCCGGACAAGAAGTTCAACTGGACCGACCTGCTCAAGCAGGTCAACAACCCCAGCGCGCCGCTGCGGACCGGGATCGTCGAGCCGACCCGCGACGCGGCAGGCCTGTCCGGCCTGCTGTCGCTCACGGCGGCAGCCAACGGCGCCGGCGGAAACGACGCCGAGCGCAACACCGTCGGCGCGCTTCGCGCACTGGCCACCGGGCGCTCCTCCCTCCGCAACGACCTGCTGGCCCGCTTCCCGACCGCCAACGACGCGACCTCCATCGCCAGCGGTCTCGGCGCGGCGGCCCTGTCCGAAGAAGACGTGATCGCCTACAACAGCAAGAAGCCACCGGTGCCGCTCGCCGCGCTCTACATGGAGCCGGCGCCGATGCCGCTGGACTACCCGTACGCGGTGCTGCCCGGCATCGAGCCGAGCAAGGCATCGGCGGCCCGGGTGCTGTTCGAGCTGCTCACCAGCCCCACCTTCCGCAACCGGCTCGCCGCGCAGTCGCTGCGCGCGCCGGACGGCAACTGGGGTGAGGGCTTCAAGGCGCCGCAGGGTGCCCCCAGCCCGTCCGGCGGCGCGCCGACCGCACCGGCCAACGGTGGCACCGCCGCGGGTGGCCTCGACCCGGCTGCGATCCAGCGGGTCGTCTCCAGCTGGTCGATCGCCACCCAGTCCGGTCGGATGCTGGCCGTCATCGACGTCTCCGGCTCGATGAAGGAGCCGGTGCCCTCCGCCAACAACCGGAGCCGGGAGGAGGTCACCGTGGACGCGGCACGCCGCGGCCTCGGCCTCTTCGACGACTCCTGGTCGATCGGCCTGTGGACCTTCTCCACCAAGCTGGTCGGCAACCGGGACTACCGACAGCTGATCCCGATCGGACCGCTCTCCGGTCAGCGGGCCCAGCTGGAGGGGGCGCTCGCCACCATCAAGCCCTCCAGCGGCGACACCGGCCTCTACGACACGATGCTGGCCGCGTACCAGGCCGTGCAGGAGGACTGGCAGCCCGGCCGGGTCAACTCGATCGTGCTGTTCACCGATGGCAAGAACGAGGACGACAACGGCCTCAACCAGCAGCAGTTGCTCGCCAAGCTCAAGGACATCGCCGACCCGGAGCGGCCGGTCCAGGTCATCATGATCGGCATCGGCGAGGGCGTCAGCAAGGCCGAGCTGGAGTCGATCACGAAGGTGACCGGTGGCGACGTCTTCGTCACCAAGGACCCGAGCGAGATCGGCAGCATCTTCCTCAGCGCCATCGCCCGGCGTCCGCCGGCACCGCGCTGATCCAGCGCTCAGACGCCAGAGGGCCTGCCGTACCGCCGATCCGGTGTGGCAGGCCCTTTTTGGCCACCGTGTTGAACAAAAGTGACGGTAATACGTCCGAAGCAATCGGCCGTCCTAGTTGTCAAGGCAGGATGTCGACTGTTCCGGCATAGTCGGTCCGCCTCCGGACCGACCCGTCGCCGGGGCCATCCTGAACAGAGTGGGAGGGCCGGTGACCGCGGCGACACTGTTGACCCCCGCCACGTCGGCGGGGCCGAAAGGCCGTCCTGCTGGTCTGGTGGCGCGCGCCGACGAACGGTCCTACGTCCGGGTTCTGGTGGTGCTGGACACCACCATCCTCATCATCGCGCTGCTCGTCGGCTACGTCACCCGCTTCGGCCACGACGAGCCGACCGACTCGGACGTCCCGTACGTGTTGGTCGCCCCCGGGTTGGTGCTGGCCTGGCTGATCTCGCTCAAGTTTCTCGGCTGCTACGACGACCGGGTGATCGGCTACGGGGCGGACGAGTACCGGCGGGTCAGCTCCGCCAGCCTGCGCCTGGCCGGTGCGATCGCCATCGTCGGCTACATCGCCGATTTCGGCGTGTCCCGGGGTTTCCTCGGAATCTCCTTCGCGGTGGGCACCGTCGGGCTGGAGGTGGCGCGGTTCGCCGCCCGTAAGCGCCTGCACCGGGCCCGCTCGTTGGGCGCCGGGTGGTCCCGCAAGGTGCTGGTGGTCGGCGACACCGCCCACGTGTTGGAGTTGGTGCACACGTTGCGCCGCGAGCCGTACGCCGGTTACCAGGTGGTCGGGGCGTGCATTCCGGACGTGCTGCTCGCACCGGTGGCGCAGAGGTTGGGCGACGTACCGGTGGTGGGGTCCTTCCGGGGCATCCCGGAGGCGGCCACCGCGATCGGCGCGGACACCGTTGCGGTGACCGCTTCGGGCGAGCTGACCGCGGCCCGACTGCGTCGCCTCGGCTGGCAACTGGAGGGGACCGGCGTCGACCTGGTCGTGGCACCCGCGTTGACCGACGTCGCCGGCCCGCGGATCCACACCCGCCCGGTCGCCGGCCTGCCGCTGATCCACGTCGAGGCCCCCGAGTTCCGCGGGGCACGCAAGCTGGTGAAGGGTCTCGTCGACCGGTCCGTCTCGTCGTTGGTGTTGGCGCTGCTGCTGCCGCTGATCGCGTTCATCGCCCTGGCCATCAAGGTGGACAGTCGAGGTCCGGTGCTGTTCCGGCAGGTCCGCGTCGGCCGGGGCGGGCAGGAGTTCGGCGTGTTCAAGTTCCGCACCATGGTGGTCAACGCCGACGCCATGCTCGCGGAGCTGACCGCCCGCAACGAGACCGACGGCCTGATGTTCAAGATGCGCCACGATCCCCGGGTCACCCGGGTGGGTCGGTTGCTGCGCAAGTGGTCCCTGGACGAGCTGCCGCAGCTCGTCAACGTGCTGTTGGGTCAGATGAGCATGGTCGGGCCGCGCCCGCCGCTGCCCTCGGAGGTGGCCCGCTACGACGGCGACGTGGCCCGGCGGCTGCTGGTCAAGCCGGGCATGACCGGCCTCTGGCAGGTCAGCGGTCGCTCGGATCTGAGCTGGGAGGACGGCATCCGCCTCGATCTCTACTACGTGGAGAACTGGTCCCTCGCCGCCGACCTCACCATCCTCTGGAAGACCTTCGGAGTGGTCCTGAACGGCCGCGGGGCATACTGACCGCGCCGGTCACGGTTGCGGGCCGTACCAGTCCAGGCAGACGACCACCGCGTCGTCGACCAGGTCACCGGCCACGAACGCGCGCAGGTCACCGATCAGCGACCGGACGGCGTCCAGTGGCGCCATCGGCCCCGTCCGGCGCAGGAACCGGTCCAGTGCCGTCTCGCCGTAGCGCATGTGCTGCCCGGTGGCCTCCAGCACTCCGTCGCTGACGACGAAGAGCCGGTCGTCGCGCTCCAGCGGGAACTTCTGCTCGTGGTAGTCGGTCGCCTCGAACATGCCGAGCGGGAACTGCGCCTCCAGGGGCTGCTCGGTGACCTCCCCGCCGCGCAGCAGGACCAGCCGGGGTGAGCCCGCGTCGACGACGGCCATCGTCCCGGAGCGAAGGTCCAGCTCCATCAGCAACGCGGAGAGGTGCTGCTCGCCCCGGTGCAGGTCGTAGATGGCCTGGTCGGCGAGGGCGGCCTGGTCGCCCAGGCTCAGCCCGGCCCGGCGCGCGTTGCGCAGCGCGTGGGTGGCCAACGAGGTGAGCAGGGAGGCGGCGACGCCCTCACCGGTGCCGTTGATGGTGGCCAGCCAGAGCCGCTCCCCGTCGTCGGACCAGTCGAAGCTGTCGCCGCGCACCGTGTACGCCGGCTCCAACTGCCCGGCCAGGCTGAACGAGGGTCGGATCCGGCTGCGGCCGGGCAGCAGGTCCCACTGCATCTCGGCGGCCAGGGTGAGGCGCTGGCTGCGCCGCGCCGCCCGGTAGACGTCGGTACCGGAGGATACCGCCGCCACCTCGTGGGAGAGCGCCGTGGCGATCTCGGCGAGCGCGGCGAGGACGTCCGGGTCGTCCGGGACGGGCGACAGGCACAGCACCCCCCGGCGCTCGCCACGCATGCTGACCGGGAACCACCCGTTGCCGTCGGTGAGTATCGGTGACTGGTGGTCGAAGGCACGCCAGGCGGGGTGCCCGGGGCTGTCGATCGGCTCACCGTCGTCGAGCGGCAGGAGCTCCGCGAGCCGGTAGTCGACCTGGTACAGCTCGACGTCGGTGATCCCGTACGACCGGGCGAGCACGTCGCCGATGCCACTGACGAGCCGGTCGGCCGGTGTCTGGTTCAGGGCGCGCCGTGCCTGACTGACCGGTTCGCTCATCGTCGCTCCCTTGCTAAAGCTCGACCACCAGCGGGTTCGGAGTATTCTCGGCCCACCATGGCCGATGTGAGCGGTCCGACGGACCCCGAGACGAGTATGGCTGCCGCGCTGGACGCGGTGGCCGCAAGCCTGCTGGGCATCTGGGAATCTGCCCGGGAGGGGACCGCCAGTCGTGTCTCCGGCGCCCAGCTACGGGCCGTGATGGTGGTGGAACAGTCCGACGGGATCAACCTGCGTCGGCTCGCCACCCAGCTCGACATGTTGCTCAGCTCCGCCAGTCGCCTCTGTGACCGGCTGGTCGCCGCCGGCATGCTGGAACGCGAGCCGGGCCGCTTCGACCGGCGGGAGATCTCGCTGCACCTCACACCGGAGGCCCGCCGGCTCCTCGCCGAGCTGCGGGCGGATCGTCAGGAACAGCTCGGGGCCGTGCTGGCGGGGATGAGCCCGGAGGGTCGCGACGCGCTGCTGCGCGGGATGCGGGAATTCGACGAGGTCGGTCGCCGACAGCAGGCGCACGCCACGTCGGCACTGGGCGAGCCGGCGGAGCAGGAGGGCTGGCCAGGCCCGGACCGGCCAGGTGGCCGGTCTCTGCCCACTGATCCGGGCCTGCAGACCCGTGAGGCCTGGGCAGGCTCGTCGGGCGACCAGGAACGCTCGGTCGGCCCCACCCGGGACTGGCCGGCCGGCGGCCCACCGGTGGCGCGAACCGCCTGATCGCGCCGCTCCGAGCTGGTGCGGCCGTGAGCGGGTCGCGCACATTCCGGCCGGACCCACTCACGCCGGCACCGAGGCACAGACGGCCAGCATCGCGACGTCGTCGTGGGCCTGCCCGTCCAACCAGTCGTCGACCGCCCGGAGCACCCGGTCGATCAGCGCCGCCGGCGGCTGCCCGGCCGCCGCCGCGACCGCCGCACGCAGCCGGGCCTCACCGAACATCACCCCGTCGCGGGGCCCGCGCGCCTCTGTCACCCCATCGGTGTACGCCAGCAGCAGGTCGCCCGGGTCAAGGTGCACTTGGGTCTCGGCGAACCGTGGGGCCGTCAGCGCCCCGACCGGCATGCCACCGACCGGGACCGGTGTGACCGTGCCGTCCGTGGTGACCAGCAGCGGTGCCGGGTGGCCCCCGCCGGCGATCCGGATGTCCACCCCGTCGGGCCCGCGCTGGAGGGAACCGAGCAGCAGAGTGGTGAGCTGGCTGCGCCGGGCCGCGTCCGGCGCGTCGAACAACGCCCGGTTGAGCAGGTCGATCAGCTCCAGCGGGCGCTGCTCGACAAGCCGCAGCGTCTGCAACGACTGGCGGACCCGGCCGGTCAGCACGGCTGCGCCCACGCCCCTGCCGCACACGTCGCCGAGCGCGAACAGGGCGCCGCGCGGGTGCGGGAACACCTCGTAGAAGTCGCCTCCGATGCGCAGGCTGTCTCCGGCGGCCCGGTAGCCGCCGGCCAAAGTCACGCCGGGCACTGAGGGCAGCTCGGGCGGAAGCAGGCTGGCCTGCAGGACCCGGGCCAGATGGGCCTGCTCGCCATGGAGGTCGGCCGTGGCCAGCGCGGCACCCGCCCGGGCGGCGAACTCCCGGGCAAGCTCGATGTCGCGCGGGTCGAAGTCGGCCCGCCCGGCCCGTCGGACGAGCAGCAGAGCGCCGACCGACCCTTCGGCGCCGAGCATCGGGCTGACCAGCACCATGCCGGGGTGGCCGAACCCGGGCGGCAGCATGGCGGCCAGGTCGGCGAGCTCGGTGTCGCGCCAACGGCTCGGCTCGGTGACGTCGCCGGTCAGCGCCTCGGCGAGCCCGGGCACGGTGTGGGTCAGCGTCGCCGGGGCCAGCCCGCTGACCGGGGCGGGCTCGCCGTCGGCGTACCGGATCCAGCGGGCGTGCGGCTCGGCTGGCGCGGCCGGTCGGGGCAGGGCCACGGCGACGTCGGCCAGATAGGGAACCGCGAGGGTGGTGGTTGCCAGGAGCACCTGGTCCCGGTGCAGGGACAGCCCGAGCCGGCTGCCGGCCTGGGCGAGGAAGGCGGTGCGGGAGCGTTCGGCGAGCAGGGCGTCGGCGCGGGCGTGCTCCTCGGTGGCGTCTCGCACGTACCACGCGAAGCGGGAGCCGGCGAGCTGTCGCCGGGCACCGCGCAGTCGTCGGCCGCGGTGGTCGGCGTCGAAGCGGTCGGCGTCGCTGGCGACCGCCCGGGCCAGGGCCGCCACCGGGCAGCGGGACAGCTCGGTGCCGACGGTGATTTCCGGGAGCAGCTCCGCCGCCATGGCGTTGAGCAGGGTGACCCGGCCGGTCTCGTCCGTCGTGAGGACTGCCTCGGCGAGACCGTCGAGCAGCTCGCGGGCCAACGGCGGGTCGGCTGGCAGCGGAGTGCCGCTGGGTTGCCGGGTCGTGGTCACCGCCGCACGCCGGCTCGCGTCTGACGACTCGTGCGCATGCTGCTTCTCGACTCCTCACACGGCATCGTTGCTGAGGGGCAAGGATACCGATCCGCACCGACAGACGCCCAGCGCGCAGTGTCGATCAGCCGGAGCGGGCCAGCCACCCGGCGGGCTGGGCGACGATCCGGCGGACCACCGAGCCGGCGGCACCCACCGCGGCGGCCTCCGCGCCGAGCGTCGACGGCCGGACCGTGACCGGCGACCAGGCGGCGGTCAGCACCCGGCTGGCGATCTCGGCGAGCACGGGAGGGCACAGCCAGGGCGCGAGCGCCGCGTACCCGCCGCCGAGCACCACGGTGTCCAGGTCGAGCAGGTTCACGACGCCGGCCACCGCGACGCCGAGCGCCGTCCCGGCGTCGTGCAGCGCCCTGAGCGCGTCGGCGTCGCCGGCCTCGGCCAGCTCGGCCAGCCGCGCCGTCGCGGTGTCCGCCGGAAGCTCCGCCCGGGCCAGCCCGGCAGCGGTCACGATCGCCTCCTGGCCGGCGTACTGCTCCAGGCAGCCCTGCCCGCCGCAGCGGCACGGACGGCCCTCGGGGTGGACCGGAAGGTGCCCGATCTCACCGCTCCAACCGCGCACGCCGCGGAACAGCGCCCCGTCCAGCACGATGCCGGCGCCGATGCCCACCTCTCCGGAGATGTGCAGGAAGCTGGACGGGCCGGGTGGCCGGGAGTGCAGCTCACCGAGCGCGGCGAGGTTGGCCTCGTTGTCCACGACCAGGACGGGCACACCGGGCACCTGCTCGACCAGCGGCGGATGCTCGGCGAGCAGTGCGGGGACGGGCACGTCGCGCCAGCCGAGGTTGGGCGCGAGCCGGACCATCCCGGCGTCGTCCACCAGGCCGGGCACCGCGAGCGCGGCCCCGACCAGGGTGAGGCCCCGCTCGGTGGCGTCGTCGCGGGCCGCCACGGCCATCTCGACCAGCTGGGCCAGCGCGTCGGCGGGGGCCACCGGGCGCAGGTCGGCCCGGTGCACGGTGCGATGGCGGACCTGGCCGGCGAGGTCCACCACGCACACCGCCAGGTAGTCGACGTTGACCTCCAGGCCGAGCCCGGCCGGCCCCTGGTCGGCCAGGACCAGCCCGCGTGCCGGACGGCCGGCGCCGGAGCGGGGCGCCGGGTCGGATTCGCTGACCAGGTGGCCGGCGAGCAGGTCCTCGACCACCGCGGAGACGGTGGCCCTGGTCAGGCCGGTCGCGGTTGCCAGGTCGGCCCGTGACGGAGGACGGTGGGCTGCGGCGATGCGGCCGAGCACCAAGGCGAGGTTGAGCTCGCGCAGACTGCCCTGACGGACTGCGCCGGCCGGGGCGTGGGTGAGGCTCACCCCTTGACAGTGCCATAGGTCGAGCAAATAATTCAATGGCTGAACAAATAGCGGACAACACCACCACCCGGAGGTCGCTCATGGCACCCCGTCCCACTCCCGCCGACAAGTTCTCCTTCGGGCTCTGGACCGTCGGATGGCAGGCCCGCGACCCGTTCGGTGACGCGACGCGCCCCGAGCTCGACGCGGTCGAGGCGGTGCACCGGCTCGCCGAGCTGGGCGCGTACGGCATCACCTTCCACGACGACGACCTGATCCCGTTCGGCGCCGACGCCGCCACCCGTGACCAGCACATCGCCCGGTTCCGCAAGGCTCTCGACGAGACCGGCCTCGTGGTGCCCATGGTCACCACCAACCTCTTCACCCACCCGATCTTCAAGGACGGCGGTTTCACCAGCAACGACCGCGACGTCCGCCGGTACGCGCTGCGCAAGGTGCTGCGCAACGTCGACCTGGCCGCCGAGCTGGGCGCGAGCACCTTCGTCATGTGGGGTGGCCGCGAGGGCTCCGAGTACGACGTCGCCAAGGACGTCCGCGCCGCGCTGGACCGCTACCGCGAGGCGGTGGACCTGCTCACCCAGTACGTCATCGACAAGGGCTACAACCTGCGGTTCGCCCTGGAGCCCAAGCCCAACGAGCCGCGCGGCGACATCCTGCTGCCGACCATCGGGCACGCGCTCGGTTTCATCTCCCAGCTGGCGCACCCGGAGATGGTCGGCCTCAACCCGGAGGTCGGTCACGAGCAGATGGCCGGGCTCAACTACGCCCACGGCATCGCCCAGGCGCTCTGGCAGGGCAAGCTGTTCCACCTGGACCTCAACGGCCAGCGCGGCATCAAGTACGACCAGGACCTGGTCTTCGGCCACGGTGACTTGATGAACGCGTTCGCCCTGGTGGACCTCCTGGAGAACGGCGGCCCGAACGGCGGGCCGACCTACGACGGCCCCCGGCACTTCGACTACAAGCCCTCCCGCACCGAGGACATGGACGGTGTCTGGGCCTCGGCCGCCGCCAACATGAGCACCTACCTGCTACTCAAGGAGCGGGCAGCGGCGTTCCGCGCCGACCCCGAGGTCGTCGAGGCACTTGCCGCCAGCAAGGTCGGCGAGCTGAACACGCCGACGCTCGGCGCGGGGGAGAGCTACGACGAGTTCCTGGCCGACCGGTCCGCGTTCGAGGATGTCGACGTCGACGCGGTGGCCGCCCGGGGCTTCGCCTTCGTCCGGCTCAACCAGCTCGCCGTCGAGCACCTGCTCGGCGCCCGCTGAGGCCCCGCCATGCCGTTGGTCGCAGGCGTCGACTCGTCCACCCAGTCCTGCAAGGTGGTCATCCGGGACGCGGAGACCGGTGCCCTGCTCCGGCAGGGCCGGGCGCCGCACCCGGATGGCACCGAGGTCGACCCGGAAGCCTGGTGGCAGGCACTGCGTAGTGCCGCCGACCAGGCCGGTGGGCTGGCCGACGTGGCCGCGATCTCGGTCGCCGGCCAGCAGCACGGCATGGTGTGCCTCGATGAGGACGGCCGGGTGGTCCGCCCGGCGCTGCTGTGGAACGACACCCGATCCGCCGACGCCGCCGCCGACCTCGTCGAGGAGGCCGGTGGCGGCGCGGCCGGGCGTCGGTTCTGGGCCGAGGCCACCGGAAGCGTGCCGGTGGCCAGCTTCACCCTCACCAAGCTGCGCTGGCTGGCCACACACGAGCCGGAGCGGGCAGCCCAGGTGGCGGCCGTCTGCCTGCCGCACGACTGGCTGACCTGGCGGCTGGCCGGCGCACCAGGGCTGGACGCGCTGCGTACCGACCGGGGTGACGCCAGCGGCACCAGCTACTGGTCGCCGGCCACCGGGCAATACCGACTGGACCTGCTGGAGCGGGGCTTCGGCCGGCGGTTGGTGCTGCCCGAGGTGCTCGGTCCGGCGGAGTCGGCGGGAAAGCTGTCCGACGTGCTGGGTGGGCCAGGCGGCGCGCTCCTCGGCGCGGGCACCGGGGACAACGCCGCCGCCGCGCTCGGCGTCGGTGCCGGGCCCGGTGACGTGATCGTCTCGATCGGCACCTCCGGCACGGTGTTCAGCGTCGCCGACGTGCCGGCCGCCGACGAGAGCGGTGCGGTGGCGGGCTTCGCCGACGCGTCCGGTCGCTTCCTGCCGCTGGTCGCCACGCTCAACGCGGCCCGGGTGCTGGACGCCGCCGCCGCGATGCTCGGGGCCAGCCTGGACGAGCTGGCCGAGTTGGCGCTCTCCGCGCCAGCCGGCGCGGACGGGCTGGTCATGGTGCCCTACCTGGAGGGTGAGCGAACGCCGAACCGTCCGCTCGCCACCGGCGCTGTGCACGGCCTGACCCTGCGCACGTCGACCCCCGCGCACCTGGCCCGGGCCGCCGTGGAGGGCATGCTCTGCGCCCTCGCCGACGGCCTGGACGCGCTGACCGCGCAGGGTGCCACCGCCCGCCGGGTCATCCTGGTCGGCGGCGGAGCCAGGTCGGCCGCGGTCCGTCGGATCGCGCCGCAGGTCTTCGGCTGCCCGGTCGTCGTCCCGCCAGCCGGGGAGTACGTCGCCGACGGCGCCGCCCGGCAGGCCGCCTGGGTCGCCCTGGGCGGTCCCACGCCGCCGGTCTGGGCGGTCGAGGGCACCGAGGAGTACGCCGCCGAGCCCGTCCCCGCGGTGCGTGAGCAGTACGCCGCGGCCCGCGGACTGGTTCTCGACCGGCGCTGACCGTTGGGATCGACGTGGGTGGGTGCCGGTCGACGGTGACCGGCACCCACCCACGTGACGACCTCCTCGACGGAGTCTGGTTGGCTGCCGGTCATGACGGTGACCAGTGGCGGGCCCGGCCAGGGGCGGGCGCAGTCCGGCCCCCGCCCGCCTGGCCGGGGCGGTGGCCCGGCCCACCGGTTGTACAGCGTCGTGGTGTTCGTGCTGCTCGCCTCCCTGGACAACGTGGCGATCGGGCTGGTGCCGCCGCTGTACGGCCCGATCTCCGACGCGTTCGCCGTGTCGGGGCGGCTGCTCGGTCTGGTCACCGCGGTCAGCTTCCTGGTCAGCGCCGTGGCGGCGGTCGGCTGGGCGTACGTCGGCGACCGGACCAACCGCAAGCCGCTGCTCATGGTGGGCACGCTGCTCTGGGCGGCGGGCACCGGCGGCAGCGCGCTCGCCGGCGGCTACCTCACGTTCCTCGCCGCACAACTGGTCGCGGCGGTCGGCCTCGGTGCGGTCGGCTCGGTCGGCTTCTCGGTGGTCACCGACCTGATCTCACCGACCCGGCGCGGGTTGGTGATGAGCTTCTGGGGGCTGTCCCAGGGGATCGGCACCCTGGCCGGCACCCTCGTCGGCGGGCTGCTCGGGGCGGCTGACTGGCGGCGACCGTTCCTGCTCCTGACCGGCGTCGGCCTGGCCGCCACCCTCGCGTACCTGTTCACGTACGACGTCCGCCGTGGCCAGAGCGAGCCGGAACTGGCCGGCAGGCTCGACGCCGGCGCCGAGTACGACTATCGGATCAGCCGCGCCGACCTACCGCGCATCCTGGCCCGACGGACCAACCGGTGGCTGATCCTGCAGGGCCTTACCGCGCAGGCCGCCTTCGGCTCGCTGGTCTGGCTGCCGGTGCTCTTCGCCGAACGGGCCGAGGCCCAGGGATATTCGACGTCGACAGCTGTGGTGGTGGGCAGCGTCTTCGCCACACTGTTCCAGCTCGGCGGAGTGCTCTCCATCGTGGGCGGCCTGATCGGCGACGCGGCGCAGCGGCGTACGCCGAGAGGGCGGGCCCTGGTCGCCGCGGTCGGCATCCTCGCGGCGCTGCCGTTCTACCTGGTGTTGTTCTTCGTCCCGGTGACCATCGACGTGCCGGACGGCGCGAGTGGCGGCGCGGTCGTCGGCGCGGTGCTGGCCAGCGTCTTCACCGAGCCGTCGGTGGGGCTGAGCCTGCTCACCGCGATCGTCGCGCTCGCGCTGACCTCGGCCAACTCGCCGAACTGGTTCGCGCTGATCGCCGACGTCAACCCACCCGAGCACCGGGGGACGGTCTACAGCCTGGGCAACCTGGTCAACGGGGTTGGTCGCGCGGCCGGCAACGGGTTGGTCGGGGTGGCGTTCCAGGGGCTGCGAGCGGCATTCCCGCCGCCGTTGAACTTCGCCGTCGGGCTGGCCGCGTTCCAGCTCTTCTTCATCCCCACCGGTGTCATGTACTGGCTCGCCTCGCGGACCTCACCCGAGGACATCGACAACGTGCACGACCTGCTGCACACCCGCGCCGACCGCCTCTGACCCCGCGCGCGCCGCCCCCGCCCCCACCGACCGCCCTGATCCGCGCAACATCTCCGAAAGTGCTGCCTCAGTCGAGCGTGAGGGGCCAACATCCCTGATGTTGGCCCCTCACGGGCTGGGGTCAGGGTCAGCGCAGCCAGACCGTCACGTCGGTCGGGACCGCGTTGTCGTCGTCAAGGGGTGCGCTGGTGGCTAGCACCTCGGCACCGGTCGGCAGCGGCACCGGGGCCGCACCGAAGTTGGTCAGCACGGTCAGCTCACCGTTGCGGAAGGTCAGCGTCTCGTCGCCCGAGGACACCCACTCCAGGGTGCCGCGACCCAGCCCGTGCTCGCGGCGCAGCCGCAGCGCCGCGCGGTACAGCTCGTACGTGGAGCCGGGCACGTCGCGCTGGCGGTCCAGCGCGTACTCCGCCCAGAGCGCGGGCTGCGGCAGCCAGCTCGCGTCGGTGGGCCCGAAACCGTACGACGGGGCGTCGGCCTCCCACGGAATCGGCACCCGGCAGCCGTCCCGGCCACGCTGGGTGTGCCCGCTGCGCTCCCAGGTCGGGTCCTGCCGGGCCTCGTCGGGCAGCGTGGTGTGCTCGGGCAGCCCCAGCTCCTCGCCCTGGTAGAGGTACGCCGAGCCAGGCAGGGCGAGCATCAGCAGGGTGGCTGCGCGGGCCCGGCGCAAGCCGAGGGCCGCGTCCGGCTGCGGGTCGCCGATGCCGATGCCGTTGGGCCGGCCGCCGCCCACCGCCAGGCCGAGCCGGGAGGCGTGCCGCACCACGTCGTGGTTGGACAGCACCCAGGTGGTCGGCGCGCCGACCGAGTCCGTCGCCTCCAACGAGCGGGTGATCACCGCGTACTGGGCCGGTGCCGTCCACGCGGCCAGCAGGTACTCGAAGTTGAACGCCTGGTGCATCTCGTCCGGGCGGACGTAGCGGGCCAGCCGCTCGGCCGGCTCCACCCAGGCCTCGGCGACGAGCACCCGCTCGCCCGGGTAGCTGTCCAGGACCTGCCGCCATTGCCGGTAGATGTCGTGCACGCCGTCCTGGTCCCACATCGGCGGGCGCGGCTTGTCGATCTCGTTGCCGGAGAGAATCTCCTGCGGCTCCTGCCAGTCGGCCAGGTCGGCCTGCTTGATCAGGCCGTGTGCCACGTCGACCCGGAAGCCGTCCACCCCACGGTCCAGCCAGAACCGCAGGACGTCCAGGAACTCCGCGTGGACCTCCGGGTTGTCCCAGTTGAGGTCCGGCTGGCCGGTGTCGAACAGGTGCAGGTACCACTGGCCGGGTTTGCCGTCCGGGTCGACCGTCCGGGTCCAGGCCGGGCCGCCGAAGACGCTCTGCCAGTCGTTCGGCGGCTGGTCACCGGTCGGGCCGAGGCCATCCCGGAAGATGTACCGGGCCCGCTCCGGGCTACCGGGCGCGGCGGGCAGGGCGGCCTGGAACCAGCGGTGCGCGGACGAGGTGTGGTTCGGCACCAGGTCCACGATCACCCGCAGGCCGCGGGACCGGGCCTCGGCGATCAGCTTGTCCGCGTCGGCGAGGGTGCCGAACAGCGGGTCGATGTCGCGGTAGTCGGCCACGTCGTAGCCGGCGTCGGCCTGCGGCGACGGGTAGAACGGGGAGAGCCACACCGCGTCCACGCCCAGCTCGACGAGGTGGTCGAGGCGGGCGGTGATGCCGGGTAGGTCACCGATGCCGTCCCCGTCCGAGTCGGCGAACGAGCGGGGATAGATCTGGTAGATGGTCGCCTCGGTCCACCAGCCGGTGACCGGGTGACCGGAGGGGGTCTGCTGCGTCGGATCGGTGTTCAGGGTCTTCTCCCGTGTCGAGCTGTGGGTGGACTGCCGGCGGTGCTCCTGCCGGCTGCGTCGCCGCCAGCCGCCGGCCGGCGGCGAATGGTTGAAGTTCTTCAGTGTGCCCGGGGTGGTGCGGTCGAGTCCCGGACCACCAGCCGAGTGGGCAGGATCACCGGCGTGGCGCCGTCGGTGCCCTGGTGACCCACGAGGGGGCCCGGAGGTCGGGCTTCGAGCGGGTCGAGCAACATCCGTGCGGCCAGTCTGCCCTGCTCGGCGGCGGGTTGGGCGATGGTGCTGAGCCCGAGCACGCCGGCCAGGTCGTGGTCGTCGATGCCGATGACGCTGACGTCCTGCGGCACCCGCAGTCCGGCGTCGCGCAGCGCGGTCATCGCGCCCATCGCCATCTCGTCGCAGGCGGCGACGATCGCGGTCGGCGGCTCGCCGCGGGCCAGCAGCTCCTCGGTGGCCCGGGTGCCACCGTCGATGGTGAACGTGGATTCGACGTCCAGGGTCGGGTCGAGCCGCAGACCGGCGGCGCGCAGTGCCGCCTGGTAGCCCCGGCGGCGGTCGAGGTGGGTGGTGAAGGCCAGCTCGTCGTCCGGGTCACCGGAGATGTGCGCGATCCGGTGGTGCCCGAGGTCGAGCAGGTGCCGGGTGGCGGCCCGGGCAGCGGCCACGTCGTCGATGCGGACGCAGGGCCAGTTGGGCACCCTGCTTCCCGAGCTGATGGTCACCCCGGGGAGTTCCAGGGCGGCCAGCGCGGTCATATCGGCCGGCCGCAGTGGCGTGGCGACCAGCATGATGGCGTCGACCCGCTTGTGCAGGTTGGCCGTACGCAGGACCCGCTGGCGGACCTGCTCCCGGCCGCCCAGGTTGTAGAGCAGCAGGTCGTAGCCGGACTCGTGGAGGTATTCCTCGACCGCCTCGACGATCGTGCTGAAGAACCAGCGGGTGATTCGGGGGACCACCACCGCGACCGTGCCGGTCCGGCCCCCGGCCAGCCGGGACGCGCTAGGGGAGACCTCGTAGTCGAGCTGCTCGGCGGCGGCGAGCACCCGGCGTCGGGTGGCGGCCGAGACCGTCGGCAACCCGCGCAGGGCCCGCGAGACGGTGGCCGTGGACACTCCGGCCAGCCGGGCCACATCATCAATCCTCGTCACGGTTCCCCCGCTCGGTGCCCGGAGCGCCCGCCGCCGCCCGAGGGGCCAGGCGGCGGCGGGCAAGCGGGTCAGCCCTTGACGCTGCCGGCGAGCAGACCTCGCACGAAGAAGCGCTGCAGGGACAGGAAAACAATGAGCGGTACGACGATGGAGACGAACGCGCCAGCGGTGAGGCGCTGCCACTCGTTGCCCCGGGTGCCGGCCATCTCGGCGAGCCGGACGGTGAGCGGGGCGGTCTCGTTGCCGCCGCCGGCGAAGATCAGCGCGACCAGCAGGTCGTTCCAGACCCAGAGGAACTGGAAGATGCCGAACGCCGCGAGTGCCGGGGTGATCAGCGGCAGCACGATGGTGCGGAAGATCTTCGGGTGGGTGGCCCCGTCGACGCGGGCCGCCTCCATCAGGTCACCCGGCAGTTGCGAGATGAAGTTGTGCAGCAGGAAGACGGCGAACGGGAGCGCGAAGCAGGTGTGCGCGAACCACACCTGGGCGAACTTCTGCTCGTCGACCAGATCCCAGGCCGGCATCAGGGTGACGCCGCCGAGGGTGACGCCGGTGGAGAAGAACTTCAGCAGCGGCACCAGGGCCATCTGCAGCGGCACGATCTGCAACGCGAAGATCGCGATGTAGACCCAGTCCCGGCCGCGGAAGTTGATCCAGGCCAGCGCGTACGCGGCCAGGCAGGCGAAGGCGAGCGGGAAGAGCACCGACGGGATGGTGATCGCCAGGGAGTTGATGAAGGACCCGGCGAGCTGCCCGGAGGACGACGACCGCCCGAACAGGACCTGCTGGTAGTTCTCGAACGTGAACTGCGGGTTGGTGAAGGCCGTCCACCAGCCGGTGGTCTTGATCTCGTCTTCCGGTCGGAGCGAGGACACGAGCAGGCCGAAGGTCGGAATGGTCCAGACCACCGCGATGATGACCGAGACGAGGGTGGCGGTGCGGCTGTTCAGCCGCTTGCGGACCCGTCCGGCAGTGGTGGTCGGGGTGCCGTCGGTCTTCTGGGTGCCGGCGGCGACAGTTGGCGTTGCGGTCGTCATCTCAGCCCTCCCGCTGTTGACGGAGGTTGCGGATCTGGTAGATCACGACCGGGATGACCAGGATGAAGAGGAAGACCGCGAGCGCGGAGCCCTGCCCGTTCTGACCGTACCGGAACGCCTGGTTGTACATCTCGCTGGCGATCACGCTGGTGTCGTAGTTGCCGTTGGTCGAGGTCCGGACGATGTCGAAGACCTTGAGCGTGGCGATCGTGAGGGTCACCACCACGACGATCAGCGCCGGCCGGATGCTCGGCATGGTGATCTGCCAGAACATCTGCCACGGGCTGACCCCGTCGAGCCGGGCGGCCTCCACGATGTCGCCGGGGATCGCCTTGATCGCGGCGGAGAGCACCACCATGGCGAAACCTGCCTGGATCCAGACCATGATGACGATCAGCAGCAGCGTGTTCAGGGGCGATTCGAGCAGCCACTGCTTGGGCTCGCCGCCGAGGCTGACCACGATCTGGTTGAGCAGGCCGATCTGGTCGCCCTCACCACGGTAGGCGTAGACGAACTTCCAGATGATGCTGGCGCCCACGAAGGAGATGGCCATGGGCAGGAAGATCAGTGACTTGGCCACGGACTCGAACCGGGCCTTGTCCACGAGTACGGCGTAGATGAGGCCGAACCCGGTCGCCACCAGGGGGACCAGGAGCACCCAGATCAACGTGTTGATCAGGACCCGGACGATCGAGTCGTCGGAGAACATCCAGCCGTAGTTGCGCAGCCCCACCCAGTTGGTGCTGCTCCCGTCCATCAGGGAGAGCATCGTGGTGCGGATGGCCGGCACGACCAGGCCGATGGTGAGCAGCAGCAGCGTCGGCAGCAGGAAGAAGAGCGCGAAGAGCCCTTCCCGCGGCTTGGTTCGGCGGGGGAGTGGAGCTCCACTCGCCGAGGCGGCGACGAGTTGTGCCTCCCGTCGCCGGGCGAACCAGGCCGGCACCACGTCGAGCAGCAGGAGCAGACCGCCCACCACCACGACGAAGGCGACCAGCCCGTACATCAGCATGAGGAGCTTCGGCTGCTGATCGGCGAAGTCGAACTCCATCAACCCTCCCTCTCGGGTCCACCGCAGTCGGTGGCCCGGCCCGCGGTCACGGGCCGGGCCACCGCCGGGATCACTTAGGCCAGCTGCTCTCGATGCCCTGGAGCACCGGGGCGGTCGCCTTGCCGTTCAGCCACTCGACCATGCCCTTCCAGAACGTTCCCGCGCCGACGGCTGCCGGCATCAGGTCGGAACCGTCGAAGCGGAAGGTGCCGCTCTTGTCCTGGAGGATCTGGACGGAGAGCTTGTCGATCGGGCTGGCCACGTTGGCGATGTCCAGCTTGTTGTTCGCCGTGACCCAGTTGCCGAGCTTCGCGCGGCTGTTGACGTACTCGGCCGAAGCCAGGTAGGTCTGCACCGCCTGGACCTCGGGACGGTCGGCGTAGCCGACGACGAACTCGCCCGCGCCCAGCACCGGCTTGCCCTTGGCGGGGTCGATGGCCGGGAAGTAGAAGGCGAACGCGTCGCCGTCCTGAGCCACCTTGGTGCCCTCGGGGAACTGGTTGGCGTAGAACGACGCCTGCCGGTGCATCGCGCACTTGCCGTTGGTGACCGGCACGCCCGCCTCCTGGAAGGAGGTGGTGGTGATGCTCTTGACGCCGCCGAAGCCGCCGTTCATGTACTTGTCGTTCTTGAGGATGGTGCCGGCGCGGTCGACCGCGTCGACGATCTTCGGGTCGTTGAACGGGATCCCGTGGGTGGTCCACTGGTCGTAGACCTCGGGGCCCTGGGTCCGCAGGATCACGTCTTCGATCCAGTCGGTGGCCGGCCAGCCGGTGGCGTCACCGGACTCGACGCCCGCGCACCACGGCTTCATGCCACTGGCGGCGATCTTGTCGCTCAGGGCGATGAGCTGGTCCCAGGTGGTCGGAACCTCCCAGCCCTTCTCCTTGAACGTCTTCGGCGAGTACCAGACGAAGGACTTCACGTTGGCGCCGAGCGGCACGCCGTAGAGCGTCCCGTTGACGGTGCCGTACTTCAGCCAGTCGGCCGGCATGTTCTGCTCGGCGAGGGCCTTGGTGTCGGCGCTCAGGGACTTCAGCTTGCCGGCGTCCGCGAAACGCTTCACGAGGCCGGGCTGCGGCACGAAGGCGATGTCGGGGGCGTTGCCGCCGTCGACCCGGACCGGGAGCTGCGCCTCGAACTCGCCGCTGCCCTCGTAGTCGATCTCGATGCCGGTGCACTTGGTGAAGTCCGACCAGGAGCGCTCGAGCAGGTCCGCCTCGGCGTCACGGATGGACGCGTAGATCGAGACCTTCTTGCCGTCGTGGCCCTCGTACTTGTCGTATGCGGCGCACTCCGCGGAGCCCGCGTTGTTGCTCTTCTTGTCGTCGCCGGTACCGCAGGCGGTGGCGCTGAGCGCCAGCCCGAGTACGCCGGCGATCACGAAGGCCTGGCGTGGTCTGGTAAAGACCGCCATGCCGTCCTCCTTCCTAGCCGGCGCGGTCGTGCTGGTGACCCGTCGCCGGTCCGATTGGGCGTGCACACATGTAAGCGCTTGCATCCGGTCCGGTCCACCCCCTGTCAGACACGAGCGAGTAACAATCCGGAAACCTGCGAGCTGCCTCGTGGGCGCGCTCCCGGGGCGGATCCCCGACTCTTTCGAAGATTGGCGATATCTGTCAGGCTAGGGCCACCCCATCGAAGGTTTTCAACATAGGAGGAGCTGTATGCGAAAGCGGTGGATCAGCCTGCTGGTGGCGGGTGTGCTCGTCGGAGGAGTCCTGGCGCCGGCCAGCCCGGCGCTGGCCGCGCCGACCTTCAAGGTGCCGTTCCCGTGCGGCCAGTCCTGGTCCGGGCAGACCCGATCGGGTCACAGCCCGGCGAACGCCGTCGACTTCAACCGCACCGACGATCAGGGCGACCCGGTGGTGGCGAGCGCGCCCGGCACCGTCGACCGCGTGACCGACCTCGGTGGCACCAGCTACGGCAAATACGTCCGGATCAACCACGGGGGCGGTTACAGCACCTACTACGCCCACCTCAACGGCTTCAACGTCTCCGTCGGGCAGACGGTCGGCTACGGCAAGGTGCTCGGCTGGGTCGGCACCACGGGCGGGTCGACCGGCCCGCACCTGCACTACGAGCAGCGCCTCGACGGCGCCGACATCAAGGTGCGCTTCAACGGCACCCTCGCCCTGTACTGGGGCACCAAGACCTACACCAGCAACAACGGGTGCTCCTCGGGCGGCGGCAACGGCACTGTCGACACCAGCGGCACCCCGCTGACCGTCCGCTCCGGTCCCGGCACCGGGTACGCCTCGGTGGGCACTGTCGCCGACGGCACGCGGGTGACCATCGCCTGCCAGACCAGCGGCACCACGGTCACCGGCACGTACGGCACCAGCTCGATCTGGGACCGGATCGGCAGCGGTCGGTTCATCGCCGACGCGTACGTGTACACCGGGTCCGACGGATACATCCCCGGCGTGCCCCGCTGCTGACCCGGGGATGGCCACGGTCCCCGGCGGGCGCCGCCGTCGGGGACCGGTCAGGTCAGGAGTTCAGCTGCCAGATCGACAGGTTCAGGGCGGCGGCGAAGGTGACCCAGGCCCAGTAGGGCAGCAGCAGCGCCGTCGCCACCCGTGACACCCGGGCGAACAGCACCACGGTGAGCCCGATCGCCAACCACATCACCACGATCTCGGCGAACGCCAGCCCATACTGCCCCGCGCCGAAGAACAGCGGGGTCCAGATGGCGTTGAGCACCAGTTGGGCGGTCCACGCCCAGAGTGCGGGGCCGAAGCCGACCCGCTGCCACACCAGCCAGCCGGCCACCGCGATCAGTGCGTAGAGCAGCGACCAGACCGGGCCGAACAGCCATGAGGGCGGTGCCCAGCTGGGCTGCTGGAGGCTCGCGTACTCGCCGGTGGTGCCCTGCACCCCCAGACCGCCGATCGCGGCCGCGACGAAGACGGCCGCCGCGAAGCCCACGAGAGCCCACCACCGCCGCCGGCCGGAGGTCCTCGGAGCGTCCTGAGATGTCTCCATGGTCGAGATAATTTCCATCCAGCGTCAGGTCAAACCGCCGGTAGGGCGTCCGGTACAGCGCCGCCATCACAGCGTGGGAGCGCCCACAAGAAAGCGCCGGGATCGCCCCGGCCGGTGCTCCTGTCGGGAGGACGGAGCTCCGGTCGCGGCGACCCCGGCGGGTCCCGGTTTTTTAGGAGGTACGCACGCTAATTGAAGATGCTGACACCACCCGGGCCGACCAACAGCCCGACAACGATGAGGACGATGCCCCACAGGATCTGCCGGCGGAACAGCGCGAGGATGCCGGCGACCACGAGTACGACTGCGAGAATCCAGAGAATCAGCTCCATGACGTCTGACTACCCGACTGGCCGATCGGGGAAACCTGGTCGGTGTCGAGTTGATCGCCGACGTGGAAGACGCTGTACGCCTGCTTGATCACCGGGTGCGCGACGTTGCGGACGCGTACGCCGCCGGGGGTCGTGCCGCGCTCGGTGCCGGCGTGCGCGTGCCCGTGCAGGGCCAGCGCCGTGGGCGCCGAGTCGATCGCCTGCCCCAACTGGTACGAGCCGAGGAACGGGTAGATCTCCAACGGTTCACCGGCCAGCGTGTCCGGCACCGGGGAGTAGTGGGTGAGCGCGACCAGCATGTCGCAGTCCAGCGAACGGAGCGCCGTGCCGAGAGCCTCGGCGCTCTCGTTGGTGGTCCGGACG
The DNA here is from genome assembly GCF_057766525.1 of Micromonospora sp. MGP-C2. Classification (NCBI taxonomy): domain Bacteria; kingdom Bacillati; phylum Actinomycetota; class Actinomycetes; order Micromonosporales; family Micromonosporaceae; genus Micromonospora; species Micromonospora sp. MGP-C2. Next base: position 2,994,384 of record NZ_JBYMEN010000002.1, on the reverse strand, counting down.
AACGCCTTCATCTCCGGCTCGCCGAAGTCGCTGGCGCACCGCCCGGCGAACCCGCCGCCGAAGCCCTTGACGCCGGCGATGCCGAGCCGACCGCCGGCGCAGTCCAGCACGACGCCGTTGCCTTCCAGCACGGTGATGCCCGCGTCCTCGAGGACCTTCACCACCTGCGGCACCTGGTCACACTGGTGGTCGTGGTTGCCCAGCACGGTCACCACCGGCACGGCCAACCCACCGAACTCCTCCGCCACGCAGCGCGCCTCGGCCTCGGTGCCGTGCCGGGTCAGGTCCCCGGCCAGCAGCAGCACGTCGGCGCACTCCGGCAACTCCTCCAACGCGGGACGGAACCGACCGACCACGTCCTCGTCCAGATGTACGTCGCCCACGGCGGCGATCCGGATCACCATGGAACCTCCCTCAGGGCAGTTGCTCGATCTCCGTGGGCGCCTCGACGCGGATCACCCCGATGTCGCTGGTGATCGGGACGTCCGGGAAGCGCTCGGACACCCGGCGCAGGATCTCCTCGCGTCGGTGTGGGCTCTCCACCTCGCCGTAGAGCACGATGGCGCGTTCCCGCCGCACCACGGTGATCCCCTGTTCGGCGACGGCGGGGTCCTCGGCGAGGAGCCGTTGGATCTCCGCCTCGACGTACTCGTCCGGTGGCCCGGCGCCAATGTCGCGTTGGTGGGTCACGATGTCCCCTCTCCGGTCGGGGTGCCGGCGGCCGGCACCACCTCCAGCCGGTCCAGCAGCACCAGGAACGCCTCGGCGTACGGCGAGTGCTCCGTCTCCTTGCGTACCCGCTCCCAGTCGATCTGCTCCCGCAGGGAGCGGGCCAGCGGCAGGCCGCGGGCGAAGTCGCAGTAGTGCTGGGAGAAGCTGAGCAGTTTGTGCACCATCAGCTGGGAGGCGGACAGGACCGGCATCTGGATCGCGTCCACCGGCCGGATGACCGTGTCGGCGAACGTCTCCTCCGTCACCGGTGTCTCGATCGGCCGGTGGATCAGATCCACCATCCGGCCGTCGTCGAAGACCTTGACCAGCCAGTCCTCCGGGGGGCGCTCGGCGACGAACCCGGCGGCGACCAGGGCCTCCAGTGCCTTCTCCACGTCGACCTCCCGGATCAGGAAGTCGACGTCGTGCTCGCTGGAGTGGCCCCCGTGGGCGTAGACGGCGAAGCTGCCGCCCAGGGCGAACGGGATCTCGGACTGCTTGAGCACGGCGGCGACCTTCTTGAGGGTGTGCACCAGACTCTCGTCTCCGCGCTCAGCCATCTGGTTCTCCCGTCGTCGTGTTGGTGGACCGGCGGTTGGATACGAACTCCGGTACCCGGCATTCCGGTCGGCCACACCTGCGGGTGTCCCGGTCGGGTGTCAACAGGGACAAACCATCACATACCTCACGGGTCGGGTGCGCGGGTCGGATAACCTGTCGAGGGTGGCCAGATCATCGGGGATGCGACGACGCAGGGCCCGGTTGCGCACTGTCGCCCTCATCGGCATCGACGGCTCGGGCAAGACCACTCAGGCTCACCGACTGGCCGACGCGCTGAACGCGGCCGGCCGCCCCGCGAAATACCGCCGCAACGCCAGCGGCCGTCGTTGGCTCGGCCGGCTCGCCAACCGGCTCGGGCGGCCCGACGCCCAGCGGCTGGTCGGGCGCGACGGTGTGCTGGCGGTGGAGTCCGTGCTGCGCTGGCTCGCCATCGCCGTAGCCCTGATCAGCTGTCTGCTCACCGGCCGGACGGCGGTGATGGACCGTTACTCGGCCTGCCAGTACGCGAGCATCCGGGCCCACGGTGGGCAACGCTGGGAACGGTTCGCACGGGCCGGCTACCGGCTCTTTCCGACGCCGCAGGTGACCTTCCTGCTGGCCGTGGACCCGGCGGAGGCGTACCGGCGCATCGAGGAACGCGGCACCGACCACGAGACGATGGGCTGGCTGACCGCGGCGGACACCGCCTACCGGGCCCTGCCCGAATACCCGAGTTTCGTGCTGGTGGACGCGGGCCGCACGGCCGAGGAGGTCACCGAGCAGATCCAGGCGCACCTGGAGACCTGGCTGCCAGCGCCTTCCAGGGCGGCACCCGGTGAGGTGCCCCCGCTGGTGACTCAGGCCCGCCCGTAGACCGGAACGGTGGCACCGCTGGTCGGGGCCGACTCCTCCGACGCGAGGAAACGGATCACCGATGCGATCTCGGCCGGCGCGACCCAACGGGAGTGGTCGGCGTCGGGCTGGGCGGCCCGGTTGGCCGGGGTGTCGATGACGCTGGGCAGAACGGTGTTGCAGCGGACGTTGCGGGGCCGGTATTCCACCGCGACCGCGTTAGCGAAGGCCAGCACCCCGGCCTTGGCCGTCACGTAACCGGCCGCGCCGGCGAACGGGGCGACCGCCGCGCGGGCCGAGACGCACACCACCGCGCCACCACCGGCCGCCACCAGATGCGGCAACGCGGCCTGGGTGACCAGGTAGGTGGGCCGCAGGTTGACGGTGAGCATCCGCTCGAAGACCTCGATCGGGGTCTCGTGCACCAGACCTTCGCTGGCGTACCCGCCGACGAGGTTGACCACGGCCCGCAGGGGCGCCGCCGGGTCGCCGGCGGCGGCCTCGACCGCCCGCGTCGCGCCCGCCGGGTCGCTGAGGTCCGCGACCAGCCGGAGCACCCCCGCTGCCGGCTCCGACCCGGGCCGGGCTTCCCGCTCCGGTACGACCACCCGCCAGCCCGCCTCGACGAACGCGGCGACGGCCGCCCCGCCGAGCCCGCCAGCCCCTCCGGTCACCAACACGCTGCGCTCCGCCATGCGCCTCACGCTAGCGTCCCGTCCGGCCGGCGCCTGCCGGTGCTCCACAGCCGACGCTCTGCCCAGAGCAGAGTGGCTGGCCGAACCGCCTACCGGCGGCGCAGGATCGGCGGATGCGGATCCTCATTCTCGGTGGCACCCGGTTCCTCGGTCGGGCGGTGGCGCAGCTCGCCCTCGACCAGGGCCACGACGTGACCTGCGCGGCCCGGGGCGTCTCCGGCGTCGTGCCGGCTGGGGTCCGGTTCGTGCCGGTCGACCGCGACGACCCGGACGCCCTGGTGCCGCTCGCCGACGACGGCTTCGACGCCGTGGTCGACGTGACCCGCCAGGTCAGTCACGCGCGGCACGCGCTCTCCGCGCTTGCCGACCAGGTGGGCCACTGGTCCTTCGTGTCGACGATCTCGGTGTACGCGGACAACACCACCCCCGGCCAGACCGCCGCGGACGCACCGGTGCTGCCGGCCGCCCCGGCGGACGTGGACGGTCCGGTCGGCCCGGACCACCGTTGGTACGGCGAGTGCAAGGTGAGCATCGAGCAGGCGGTCCGGGAGCGGGTGGGCGTGGACCGCTCGTTCATCTGCCGAGCGGGCCTGATCGTCGGTGCCGAGGATCCGAGCGACCGCTTTCCGTACTGGGTGCGGCGCCTGTCGGCCGGCGGAGAGGTTCTCGCGCCCGGGCAGCCGACCGACCGGGTGCAGTTCGTGGACGTCGCCGATCTGGCGGGTTGGTTGCTGCACGCCGCCGGCACCCGCCTCAGCGGCACGTACGACGGCATCGGGTCGGCGATGACACGGGCGGACCTGCTGGCCGGGATAGCGGCCGGGCTGGACGCACCGGAGCCCGTCCTGACCTGGGTGGATCAGGATTTCCTGGCGTCCCACGACGTTCGCGAGTGGTCGGGGGAGCGGGCGCTGCCGCTGTGGGTGCGACTGCCGGAGTCCGGCGGCCTGATGGACCGCGACGCCCGACCGGCTCTGGACGCCGGGCTGGCGGTCCGTCCGTTGCCTGACACCGTTCGGGCGACCGCGTCCTGGATGGCAGCGCAGCCGGCCGCCGTACGGCAGGGTGGTCTCGACCCGGCGGATGAGGCGGTGGTCCTGCGGGAGTGGCAGGCTGTGCGGGACCGGTGATCCCGGCAGCCGACACTTTCCCTACCGGACAGTCATAGTTGACGCTCACGCTTGGTGAAAGTAAGTTTCACCCGTGGCGAAGAGTCCGAAGATTTCTGCGAGTCAGGAGCCCGGTGGGCTGATCGTCCACATCAGCGGGCTGTTGCCGTCGCTGTCGCCCGCCGAGCAGCGGGTTGCCCGACTGGTCGTGTCCGATCCGGCCGCTGCGGCCCGGCGGACCATCACCGACCTCGCCACCGCAGCGGAGACATCCGAGGCGACCGTCATCCGGTTCTGCCGTTCGGTGGGCATGGACGGTTACCCGCAACTGCGCATCCGCCTCGCCGCCGAGGCCGCTCGCCGGATCGAGCCGCCGGACGCCCGGGTGGTCGGTGGTGACATCCCGCCCGGCGCCGACCTCGCCCAGATCATCGCCACCATCGCGTTCAACGACGCCCGAGCGGTCGAGGAGACCGCCGAGCAGCTCGACCCCGCCGTCTGTGAGCAGGTGGTCGAGGCGATCAGTGGCGCCGGTCGGATCGACATCTACGGCGCCGGCGCCAGCGGCTTCGTCGCCTCCGACTTCCAGCAGAAGCTGCACCGCATCGGCCGGATCGCCTTCTACTTCCCGGACGTGCACACCGCGTTGACCTCGGCCGCCCTCCTCGGCCGGGGCGACGTGGCGATCGGCATCTCGCACACCGGCACCACCTCCGACGTGATCGAGGTGCTGGAGCAGGCCCGCACCCGGGGTGCCGTCACCGTGGCACTGACCAACTTCCCGCGTTCGCCGATCACCGACGTCGCGGACTTCGTGTTGACCACGGCGGCCCGCGAAACCACCTACCGCTCCGGCGCGACGGCCAGCCGACTGGCCCAGCTCACCGTCGTCGACTGCCTCTTCGTGGGGGTGGCCGCCCGCAACCGGGCCCGGGCACGCAAGGCACTGGAGGCGACCGCCGAGGCGGTCCAGTCGCACCGGGTGGGTGCCAACCGGAGGCGGGCATGACGGCAGGTGCGGTGGAGCCGGACGAGGACGTGCCAGCACCGCCCGCCCGCCCGACGGTCCGGGTGGGTGCGCCCACCGAGCGGCGCAACCCGCTCAGCGTCGACCTCGACCTGATGTCGACCCGGGACGTCCTCACCGTGATCAACGAGGCGGACCGGCGGGTGCCGGCCGCGGTCGCAGCGGTGCTCGACGAGATCGCCACCACCGTCGACCTGGCGGTTGCGGCCCTGCGCGGCGGTCACCGGGTGCACTACTTCGGCGCCGGCACGTCCGGCCGCCTGGGAGTGCTCGACGCGGCCGAGCTGGCGCCCACCTTCAACTCGCCCCGGCACTGGTTCTGCTCCCACCTCGCCGGTGGCCCGGACGCCATGTGGCGGGCCGTGGAGGACGCCGAGGACGACGAGCGGGGCGGCGCGGTCGAGGCGGCCGGTTGTGTGCGCGCCGGTGACCTGGTGGTCGGTCTGGCGGCCAGCGGACGCACCCCGTACGTCCTCGGGGCGCTCGCCTCGGCCCGGGCCAAGGGTGCTTCGACGGTGCTGCTCTGCGCCAATCCGGAGGCGGAGGCCGCTCGCTCGGTCGACGTGTTCATCGGGGTGGACACCGGACCCGAGGTGGTGACCGGGTCGACCCGGATGAAGGCGGGCACCGCACAGAAGTTGGTACTCAACACGTTCTCGACCGCCGTCATGGTGCGTCTGGGCCGGGTCTACTCGAACCTCATGATCGATATGGTCGCCACCAATGCGAAGCTCCGGGGACGAATGATCTCGATTCTGGTCGAGGCCACCGGCTGCTCCGAGCAGGTCTCCCAGCAGGCCCTCTCCGCCGCCGACGGTGACCTGAAGACGGCGCTCGTCTCCCTGGTGTCCGGCGCCGAGGTGGACGCCGCCCGAGCCGCACTGGCCCGCTCCGCCGACCAGGTCCGCGGCGCCCTCGCCCTGCTCGCCTCCTGACCCCGCCCGGCCCACCGGGAAGCGAACCGGGCTTCGGATTGTTCATCAGGCCGGGGGGTAATAACACTCCCGATGGATGAACCGACCGGTCCGCCGGTGCGTATCAGCCAGTGACCAGGATCGCAGCAGGGTGGTGACCCGGGTCGCTGTGCCCCCGGGCCGGCGGTGTTGCCATGGTCGGTGACCCGTGCGTGGCGCCCAGCGTAGAGCCGCCAGACGGGGTCCTGACAGCAAACATGGACCGTGCTCTCAGCTACTACTCAGGCATTCGTGACACTTTCGACTCACGAGACGGAATCCCCGACACGTCTCATCTGTTGTGTAGGTGTCAGCACCGATGGGCACAGCAGAAGTTACCAGGGGCTGACGGACGTGGGGAATGGCAAGGAACCGGGCAACCGGCGCGAGCGAGGGGACCGTGGGCAACGTGGACAAGAACATCGGCATGCGAACCGACGAGGTTGCCGAGGAGCGCGACCTGGTCGGCGTCTACCTGCACGAGATCTCCCGGACGCCACTGCTGGACGCCGCCAAGGAGGTCGATCTCTCCAAGGCGATCGAGGCGGGCCTCTACGCCGAGCACCTGCTCGGTGAGGACGCCCTCCCCGCCGGTGTCGACCGGGCCGACCTGGAGTGGCTGGTCGTCGAGGGAGAGCGGGCGAAGGACCTCTTCATCCGCGCCAACCTCCGACTGGTCGTATCGATCGCCCGCCGCTACGTGCGCTCGGGCATGCCCATGCTGGACCTGATCCAGGAGGGCAACACCGGCCTGGTCCGGGCGGTCGAGAAGTTCGACTATGAGCGTGGTTACAAGTTCTCCACCTACGCGACCTGGTGGATTCGCCAGGCGATCAGCCGGGCGATCGCCCAGCAGGAGCGCACTGTCCGTCTGCCGGTGCACCTGGTGGAGGACGTCAACCGGATGCGCAACGTGGCCCGGCAGCTGACCCGTGAGCTGGGCGCCGACCCGGAGCCGGAGCAGATCGCCGCCGCCCTCGGCGTCACCGTCGAGCGGGTCAACGAGCTTCGCCGCTGGTCGCAGGACACCGTCTCGCTGGACACCCCGGTGGGCGACGACGGTGACACCAAGCTCGGCGACCTGGTCGCCGACAGTGACGCGCCGTCGCCGGAGGACATCGTCCTCAGCGGTCTGGAGCGGCAGCGCATCGAGGGCCTGCTCAACCACCTCGACGACCGGTCGGCGGGCATCATGCGGGCCCGCTACGGCCTGGAGGACGGCCGGGAGCACTCGCTCACCGAGGTCGCTTCCCGGTTCTCGCTCTCCCGCGAGCGGATCCGACAGTTGGAGATCCAGGCTCTCGGTCGGCTGCGTGAGCTGGCTCGGGCCGAGGGGCTCCAGGCAGCCTGACCTGGTAGTAATTACGGCGAACGGCCGGCGTCCGATAGGGGGACGCCGGCCGTTCGCCGTATTCGTCTGCCTAGCGGACCCGACCGTAGCCCTGGATGGGCATCATGTTCATGCCCCGCTTGAGCACGTTGCGACCGGCGCTCGGCGCGTCGATCACCTGGCCGTCGCCCACGTAGAGGGCGACATGCCCGAGCCCGCTGTAGAACACCAGGTCGCCTGGGCGTAGGTCGCCCCGGCCGATGTGCGCGACGGCACTCCACTGCATCCGGGTGTTGTGTGGCAGCGACTTTCCGGCCGCCCGCCAGGCCGCCGAGGTGAGCCCGGAACAGTCGTAGCCGTTGGGCCCGTCGGCTGCCCAGACGTACGGCTTGCCCAGCGCGCCGAACGCGTAGCGCACCGCGGCGCCAGCGTCACCTGCCACCGCGGGCACGTTCCTGGCCTCGGTCACCGCGGCCTTGGGTTCGGGTCGCTCGGTGGCAGCCCCGTACGCCTGCTCGCGCAGCTCGTACAGTCTGGCCAGGTCCTGCTCGATCTGCTTCTTGCCCGCCGCGAGCTCACGGGCCTGTGCGGCCTGCCGGGTGAGTGTCGCGTCCAGGCGGGACTTCTCGTCGAGCAGCCGCCGCTGGTCAGCGGTGTAGCCGGAGATGCTCTCCTGCCGCTGGCGGGTCAGTTGGTCGAGCGTGCCGAGGCGGTCCAGCAGTGCGGTGGCACCCTCGGCGCGCAGCAGGGCGTCCGCGGTCCGCAGGCCGCCGGTCTTGTACGCGGTGCTGGCCAGTTTGGCCACGTCGGCCTGGCTCTGCTTGGCCTGCTCTTCGAGTGGGCCGATGCGGTCCTGTAATCGGGCCACCGCGGCCTCGTTGGTCTTGATCTCCTCACGCAGCTTGTTGTACGACTCGACGACCCGTTCCAACTCGGTCGAGGACGTCTCGATCCGGCGGGTCAGGTCGGCGGGGGACGGCTCGGCGCGAGCCACCGCCGTCGGGGCGATCAGCGCGGCCGACATGCCGGCCAGCGCCACGGTGCGCAGCAGGTTTCTCAGGGATGACAAGAGCGGAAGGCCCCTCTCCCACGGCCGCCGGGGCTGCTGATGCCCTCGGCGACACCGGCCGGGGCCACCCGGGCGGACGGCACTGGGCCGGACCGGCTCGCCCAACCTAACCCGGGACGGATGTTGCTCGCAGTTGAAGCAGGGGCGAATGTTGGCGAAGTGGCCCGTCGTACCCCTGCGGTGGGTGGCGTCATCGTGACTGTTGACGCCTGACAGGGGGAGGGCGTACCGCCCTTTTGGTGCCTAAATGACGGAAATATGACTTTCGTCGTTCCGGGCGTATGCCGCCGGAGACCCGCCCCCCATAACCGATAAAACCTGAAATGGATGCTGTTTCTCGGCGATGTCCTGCGGTTGGGGGAGCTGTCGAGAGTCCGCAAATGCCCAGGCCGGCTGGCGTTCTCCCAACACAATGTGAACGGAGCCGGGAATCCCGTCGACCGGTAGCGATGTCATTCAGCGGGTCATCTCGGCCAACCGTCCCCCGCGGGAGGAACCGTGAATCGTGAAGGCGCAGGAACGACGCCGCCGCGAACGGTGCCGGGCGCCCGGTCGACCCTGCTGTACGCACGGCCCGGCATCATCGTGACCGTCGACCGGTTCACCGCCGGTCGAACCAGCTACCAGGTCGCCGACCTGACCCATCTGCGGACCACCCGGGGCCCGCACGACCGGATCGCCGTGCGGGCCGTGGTCATCACCGCCAGCATGCTCGGCGGTGTCGGGCTGTTGCTCGGCTTCACCGGAGGTCTGCACCGCCTGACCGCCGGGGCGTACCTCATCCTGGGTGCGGTGTTCCTGCTTCCGGCCGCGCTCGCCCTGGTGGGCGATCGCTGGCGCCCACCGCCCTACGAGCTGTGGGGGTGGTACCGGGGAACGGAGATGCTGCTGTTCACCGCCGACGACGAACGGCAGTTCGGCCAGGTCACGCGGGCACTGTTACGGGCCCGGGAAGTCAACCGGTACGGCGGCTGGGTCGATCCGCTCGCCTCGGCCGACCCGTGGCGACCCAGTCGTTGACCTGACGGCGGTGGGCCGGCGCCGAGGTGGCGTCGGCCCAGCGGCCACTCAGCGGGCGACCGGCTCCGGAGCCCGCTGCTCCTGCGGCGCGGCCAGCCAGGAGCTGACCCGGCGCTCGGCGTAGAACGAGACGAACGGCACAGTGCCGGCCAGCATCACGAGGAGCATCCGCTTCAGCGGCCAGTCCGCGCGGCGGCTCAGGTCGAACGCGGCCACCAGATAGATCATGTAGAGGAAGCCGTGCGCCGGCCCGATCGTCTCGACCACCACCGCGTTGTCGAACATGTACTTCAGGGGCATGCCGATCACGACCAGCATGATCAGCACCACGCCCACGATCCAGGCGATCACGCGGTACCGGGTAAGGGCAGCGCCCACCGTCGTCCGTCCTTCCGAGCCCGGCTCAGCCGGGATAGTCACCGGGCCGGGCGCCCGGATTGGCGTTCAACCATGACAGGTAGTGGTTGTAGGCGGCCAGGTCGTTGTCCTGGACGGCATCGTCGCTGACCGGCACCCGGGAGACCCGCACCGGTCGGCGCACCGCCGGGCGGGAACCCGTGGTGACAGCCGGCTCCGGCGCGACAGCCGGGTCCGCCGGTGGCGCGTCGGCCTCCGCCGCCCGGTTGCGGGCCAGCTTCACCTCGCGCCACCACACGTAGACCACGAAGCCGGCGAAGATCGGCCACTCGACCGCGTACCCCCAGCTCAGGCTGTTGCCGGCCGCGGCTCGGCTGACCTGCCACCAACCCAGCCCGAGGAAACCCACGGTCAGCACGACCATGGCCACGTGGCGCGCGATCCACGCCGGGGTCCAGAGCCGCCTCATGGCATCGAGGGTACCGGGGACGGCGCCGGTCTCCGACACCGTGTCGTAGCTGACGCGGGTTTGGCGTTCCCGCGCCTGGGCAATCGTCTAGACGCCAGCCCAAACGAGATCAAGGGGGGCGATCATGACCGGATCGGTACGTGAGGACGGCTTTGCGTCCAGCGGCAGCAGCGATATGAGCCCGGAGCAGCGGGTGCCCGAGTGGGCCGGCGACGACCTCGCCGACCCGGCCGGCTCCACGGGTCTCGACGGCGATCTGCCCGGCATCGACCCGACGGAGTTGACCGACGAGGATCTGATCCGCGAGATGCACAGCCTGCACCGCACCCGCCTCGACACCCTGCGGCACGCGTCGGACTCCGCGCTCGCCAACCACCTGCGACGCACGGCGGAGCTCGAGACCGAGTACCTGGCCCGCCACCCGGGCCGGGAGGTCGACCCCAGCCGCCTGCGGGACGCCTGATGCCGGCGCGCGCCGTGCGCGGCATGTCCGCGCCACCCGAGGTGGTCTTCAACACGGCCACCGACCCCGACCGCGCCTCGGCCTGGCTGCCGGAGCCGCTGCGCGGCGACGGCAGCCCCGCCGCCGAGATCAATGGCGAGGAGTTGCGGGCCCGCTGGGGTGACGGCGACGGCGACGACTGGTCCGCCGAGATCCGGGTTGAGGCCGCGGATTCCGGCGGCGCCCGGATCCAGCTCGACCTGGCCGACGGCTCGGGAGGGGCGGGCCCGGACCAGTTGGCCGACGAAGCGCTCACCAACCTGGCACGCGAGGTCGCCGACAACCTCCAGGCCGGCTGAGCCGGCCACGCGGGACACCACTCCCGTACCACCACGACACATCTGAGGAGACCGGGTGAGCGACACTGGCCTGCGACAAAAGGCGGCGCGGTTGCGCCGGGCGTACGCGCCGCACGAACACCGACCGCTCGGCGGCTATCTGGTGGCGATGGGCGCCTACGCCGGGGTGACGGGCGCTCTCGCTGGTCTGGTCAAGGTGACCGGTCGCCCGGTGCCGGAGCGTCCCGCCCCGTCCGACGTGGTGCTGCTCTCCATCGCCACGCACAAGTTGAGCCGGCTGCTGTCCAAGGACGCGGTGACCAGCCCCCTGCGGGCGCCGTTCACCCGTTACGACCGCCCGATCGGCAGCGGCGAGGTGATGGAGCAGGTCCGCGACTCGGGCAGCCCGACCCGGCACGCGATCGGCGAGTTGCTGAGCTGCCCGTTCTGCCTGGCGGTCTGGGTGGCCACCGGGCTGACCGGCGGCCTTGTGCTCGCGCCCCGGCTGACCCGGCTGGTTGCCACCGCCCTGACGGCGGTCGCCGCGTCCGACTTCCTCCAGATGGCGTACGCGACGGCGCAGCAGGCCGCCGAGGGTGGGCACGACGACGACTGAGCAGTCGAGGACAACGACAGCGGGGGCCGGCGCATGCCGGCCCCCGCTGTCGAATGTCGTACGTCTCAGCGCTGCATGCCGGACCAGCCGTGCGGCGACTCCGGCTCCCGTTCGTCCTCGTCCGCCCCGGTGATGATGTCCCGGTCCACGGCGGTGCGGTCGTGTTCGTTGGCGAAGTCGGGCTCAGGCGTGGTGTCCCTGCCCTTCGGCGGCTGACCCAGCGCCGGCATTTCCTCGTCGTGGTCCTTGCGGTCGGTCATGTCGGTGTCCCTTCTCCGGTCGCTCACCCGATCGAACCGCCCAGCAGGTCGCTGGCTTCGTCCACCGCGTACTCGCCCTCGGGCAGCGCGTCGATGCGGGCGAGCAGGTCCGGCGGAAGCTCGGCAGCCACCGCCCGGCGGTAGATCTCGGCCTGGGTGACCCGCTCCTGCGCCCGGTAGATGTCGTCGAGCAGGTCGTCGAGGGCCCGGGTGTCCGGCTCGCCGGACACGGATGCGTCGTCGGTCACCTCGATCAGCTACCCGGGGCGGAATCGGTCAAACGTAACGCCGGGGGCCTGTCGCACCCGTGGCTCTGGTGGCCCGCCCACAGACAGCGCCGCCCCCGACCTTGTGGGTCGGGGGCGGCGCTGGTGTCGGTGTGCAGGTCGCCTCTCGGCGAGTGGCACTACGCGGCTCCAGCCGGACGGTATTCCGCGAAGGCTATTTAGGTGAGGCCCGGGGACACTGGACACACCGACACCCCTGTCAACGAGCCGACCCCCGCCGGTGTTCCGTGCCCTCGGGTGGCAGCCGTCACACCGTCGTCGGCAGGGTGGCCCTGCGGGCCCGCACGGCGGAGGCCAGGTGGTCGAGCACCTCGGCGGTGTCGTCCCAACCGAGGCAGGCGTCGGTGACCGAGCGGCCGTACTCCAGCTCCCGGGTCGGGTCGAGCTCCTGCCGGCCCGGCAGCAGGAACGACTCCAGCATCACACCGGTGATCCCACGCTGGCCGGCAGCCAGTTGGGCGGCCACGTCCGCGGCGACCTTCGGCTGGTTGCGGTGGTCCTTGCCGCTGTTGGCGTGACTGGCGTCGATCACCAGCCGCTCCGGCAGGTCGGCTGCGCGCAGCAGGTCGAGCGCGCCGGCGACCGACTCGGCGTCGTAGTTGGGCCGGCCGCCGCCGCCGCGCAGCACCAGGTGCCCATCCGTGTTCCCCCGGGTGTGCATGATCGCCGGGGTGCCGGAGAAGTCGATGCCGGGGAAGACGTGCGGCACCCCGGCAGCGCGGATCGCGTCCACGGCCGTGCCGATGCTGCCGTCGGGGCGGTTCTTCATGCCGATCGGCATGGACAGGCCGGAGGCGAGCTGCCGGTGCACCTGGCTCTCCACGGTGCGGGCACCGATCGCGCCCCAGGCCACCGTGTCCGCGATGTACTGCGGGGTGATCGGGTCGAGGAACTCGCAGCCCACCGGCAGGCCGAGACGCAGCACGTCGAGCAGCAGCGCCCGGGCCAGCCGTAGGCCGGTGTTGACGTCCCCACTGCCGTCCAGGCCCGGGTCGTTGATCAGGCCCTTCCAGCCGACGGTGGAGCGCGGCTTCTCGAAGTAGACCCGCATGACGATCAGCAGGTCGTCAGCCACCCGGTCGGCGGCACGGCGCAGACGCTCGGCGTAGTCGAGGGCTGCGGCTGGATCGTGCACCGAGCAGGGGCCGACCACCACCAGCAGGCGGTCGTCCTCGCGGTCGAGCACCCGACCCACCGCGCGGCGGCCGGTCAGCACGGCCGAGGCGAGCGGGGCGTCCAGGGGTAACTCGTGGTGCAGGAGGGCGGGCGTGGTCAACGGCACGACACGGTCGATCCGCTGATCGCTGACCCGATTGGTCTCCGGGGTCGTCACGGTGGGCATCCTTCCGCCGACCGTGCCCGGGGCCGGTGCCCGGGACGAGCCGGCTGCTCGTACGCAAAAGGGCAGGAACGACAGCTCCTGCCCAGCCGGCTCGGTCCGTGGTGACGTCAGTTCATGGTGAAGTCACCGGCGTGCGAGCCGGCTGCCTAAACCATCGATAGGAACGCGTCACCGGGCCAGCGTACCCGACCGGGCGGGAACCTCCGGCCGTCGTCCCAAGATGCGGGGCGGAGGCAGCGTGCCGGGGACGAGGTCGGGGTAACAGGGGTGCCATGACCAACGAGCAGAGCGATCAGGACCGGGTGGAGTCCCGCGCCCACCACCTCCTGCCCGAGGAGGAGGCAGTGGGCAGCGACGACCCGGAGGCGCAGGCGGAGGCGATCCTCGCCGAGTCGGACATCCGCGAGGCGGACCAGAACGCGGCCCCGGACACCGTGCTGGAACGTCGTACCTCGGATCAGACGGTGGTCGCGGTCGAGCCGCCGGACTGAGCTGCCGCACCACGTGCCCGGCGTGACCCCCGGTAGGTCTGCTCGCGCAGCCAGGCCAGCGGACCTGCCACCCGCAGCTCGGGTGGCAGGTTGCGCACCGGGTCGAACGCGAGCGCGGCGTCCTCCTCGGCGCTGAGCTGCGCACCGAAGCTGACCTGCCCCACCGGCCGCCACGACCCCACGGCGGACGCGACCGCGAGCACCAGACGCGGCGTGTCCGCCCGGGTCGCGGCGGTCACCGTGCTCAGGCTGCGCCCCAGGCCGACCGAGTCGGGGTCGGCCAGCGCGGCCAGCCAGATCCGGCGACGGCCCACGCGGTAACACATGATCGTGGTGTACGTCCCGGTGAAGCGGCGTCGGGGCAGCGGCAGGTTGCGCAGCAGCGGGGCCGCGCCGCTGGAACTGACCAGCAGGTCGAAAGGGCGCTCGCCGTCCCGGTGCAGGCGCAGCGCGAGACCCAGCACGTCCGGCCAACTGCCGGGCGTCGGCGTGCCCTTGGAGATCCGGACGGTGGCCCGGTACCGGCCGGGCTCGTCCAGCAGACCGACACCGATGGGTGGTCCGGGCGTACCCCAGATCATCGTCTCGCCGGCGAAAGAGTGACCGGCCGGATGCAGCAGCCGGCCGTGGCGCCGCCGGCCGAGCGCGGCGCTGGCGCGTTCGACGGCGGTGGCGGCCCAGCCGGCGGACGGGGGCGGGGTGACGGTCATGCCCCTCCGTTACCCCGCGCGGCGGAACCGATGCGGCGGGTCGGCTCGCCGACCGACCGCACGTCACCTTTCCGCCCGTGAGATCGGATAGCGTCGGGGCATGCCCGACAGCGGTTACCCCTGGCCCATCGAGACGTCCCGACTGGACAACGGCCTGCGCGTGGTGGTGAGTGAGGACCGCACGGCGCCGGCCGTGGCCGTCAACCTCTGGTACGACGTCGGCTCCCGGCACGAACCGGCCGGGCAGACCGGCTTCGCCCATCTCTTCGAGCACCTGATGTTCGAGGGTTCGGTGAACGTGGCGAAGACCGAGCACATGAAGCTGATCCAGGGCTCCGGCGGCTCGCTCAACGCCACCACCAATCCGGACCGGACCAACTACTTCGAGACGGTGCCGGCCGAGCACCTGGAGCTTGCTCTCTGGCTGGAGGCCGACCGGATGGGCGGCCTGGTCCCGGCGCTCACCCAGGAGACGCTGGACAACCAGCGCGACGTGGTCAAGAACGAGCGCCGGCAGCGCTACGAGAACGTCCCGTACGGGGACGCCTGGCTGCGGTTGCTGCCTCTGCTCTACCCGCCGGGGCACCCGTACCATCACGCGACGATCGGCTCGATGGCCGACCTGAACGCCGCCGACCTCGCCACCTTCCAGGCGTTCCACCAGACCTACTACGCGCCCAACAACGCGGTGCTCACCGTGGTCGGCGACGCAACCGCCTCGGATGTGTTCGCACTGGCCGACAAGTATTTCGGTGCCCTTCCCGCGCGCGACGACATCCCGTCGGCCACGGATGGCCGCAGTGTCCCGGCCACCGGGCAGACGGCCGTCGAGTCGGTGAGCGCCGATGTGCCGGCGCCCCGGGTGTACATCGCCCACCGCAGCTACCCGTTCGGCACCCCCGGCTACAACGTGATCACCGTGCTCGCCACCATCCTCGGCAGCGGTCGGGGCAGCCGGCTCTACCAGCGGCTCGCCGACGGTGAGCGGATCGCCCAGCCGGACCTGGTCGGGGCGTACGGGGTGGACCTCGCGCACGCCCCGGCGCCGCTGATCGCCACCGCCACCGCCCGCCCCGGAGTGAGCGCCGAGCGGCTCGCCGAAGGGCTGGCCGAGGTCGTCGACGAGCTGGCCACCGTGCCGGTCACCGCCGCGGAGCTGGACCGGGCCAAGGCGCTGCTCAGCACCGGGTGGTGGCGTCAGCTGTCCACCGTGGACGGTCGCGCGGATCTGCTCGGCCGGTACGCCACGCAGTTCGGCGACCCGGCCCGCATCGCCGACCAGTTGCCGGGCCTGCTCGCGGTGACCGCCGAGCAGATCGCCGAGGCCGCCGCCGAGGTGCTCGCCACCGACCGGGTGGTCCTGACCTACCTGCCCGAGGAGACCTCATGACGCTGATCGCCGACCGTCCCGGCCCGGGCGCCGCACGCCCGTACCGGTTTCCGCCGGTGGTCCGCCGCACGGTGGCCGGCGGCCAGGTCGTCGCCGCGCACCTGCCCGGGCAGAACCTCGCCGTGGCGCTGCTGCTGCTCGACGTGGGCGCGGGCCAGGAGCCGGTCGGCAAGGAGGGCCTGTCCGGCGTGCTGGCCAAGGCGTTGGAGGAGGGGACCGCGCAACGGGACGCCGCCGCGTACGCCCTCGCCGTCGAGGGGCTCGGCACCGCGTTGATGACCGGGCTGGACTGGGACTCGTTCCAGGCCAGCGTGGTGATCCCGGTGGACCGGCTCAGCGCGGCCGTGGAGCTGCTCGCCGAGGCGGTGCGGACGCCCAAGCTGGACCCCGCCGATGTGCGCCGGGTCCGCGACGACGAGGCGACCGCACTCCGGATGGACTGGGCCAACCCGGGCCCGCGCGCCGACGCCGCGCTGCGCGCGGACCTGTTCGGCGCGGAGAACCGCTGGGGACGGCCGATGCACGGCGACCCGGACTCGGTCGCCGGGTTGGACGTGGAGGACGTCACGGTCTTCCACTCCGAGTGGTTCCTGCGCCCCGGCACCCTGATCGTCGCCGGTGACCTGGACCGGATCGACCTGGACGCGCTCGCCGCCGCGGCGTTCGCCGGCACCGGCGGCGGCCCGGCCGAGCGGGGCGGCCCGCTCGACGTGCCGCTGCACACCGGCCGGCGGATCATCCTGGTGGACCGTCCCGGCTCGGTGCAGTCGACGCTGCGACTGGGTCACCCGTCGCCGCACCGGGCACACCCCGACCACGTGCCGATGACGCTCGCCGGCACGGTGCTCGGCGGGGCGTTCACCTCCCGGCTCAACCACCTGCTGCGCGAGGTGCACGGTTACACGTACGGCATCCGGGGCGACTTCGCGTCGTCCCGGCGGTTCGGGCGGTTCGCGGTCAGCTCCGGCGTGCAGACGGCGGTCACCGCGCCGGCCCTGGTCGAGGCGGTCGGCGAGATCACCCGTACCCAGGCCAGCGGGGTCACCGAGGACGAGCTGGAGGTGGCGCGGTCCTGGCGGGCGGGGCAGCTCTCCGTCGAGTTGCAGAGCCCCCGGGCGATCGCCTCCGCGTTGACCACGCTGGTGGTGCACGACCTGCCGGACGACTACCACGCCCGTCTGCGGGAGTCGCTGCTCGCGGCCGACGTGGACCAGGTCTCCGCAGCGGCGGCCACCCACCTGCACCCGGACGCGCTGACCCTGGTCATCGAAGGCGACGCCGCGGTCATCCGCGACGACCTGAATGCAGCAGCCCTGGGCGACCTCATCACCATCACCAACCCCTGACCCCGCGCCTCCTGCCCCACCCCACCCCCCACCCCCACCTGTCCTCTCACGCCGTCGATCAAGAGATTTGCGTCAACCCAAGCGCGATTTCTGACGCAAACCTCTTGATCACGGGGGACAGAACCGAGGGGTGGTGGGGCGCTCCGGGGATGGGGGTTTTGGGGTCGGTGGGTGTGATGCGGGACTGGGGCGTGGGAAAGGGCTCCCGGTTGCGGTGGTGGGCTGGGTAGCCTCGCGGGCATGAGGATCGGCATTGTGGGGTCCACCGGCCAGGTCGGTGGCGTGATGCGGCAGGTGCTGGCGGAACGGAAGTTCCCGGCGGAGCAGGTGCGGTTGTTCGCCTCGGCGCGGTCGGCCGGGCGGACGCTGCCGTGGCGCGACGGTGAGGTGACAGTCGAGGACGCCGCGACCGCGGACTACTCCGGCCTGGACATCGTGCTCTTCTCGGCCGGTAAGGGCACGGCACGGGAGCTGGCACCCCGGGTCGCCGAGGCCGGTGCCGTGGTGATCGACAACTCCTCGGCGTTCCGGATGGACCCGCAGGTGCCGCTGGTGGTCGCCGAGGTCAACCCGCACGCGGCCCTCGACCGCCCGAAGGGCATCATCGCCAACCCCAACTGCACCACGATGGCCGCGATGCCGGTGCTGCGCCCGCTGCACGCCGAGGCTGGTCTGATCGGCCTGGTCGTCTCCACGTACCAGGCGGTCTCCGGTGCCGGGCTGGCCGGCGTCGCCGAGCTGGACGAGCAGGTCCGCAAGGTCGCCGAGCACGCCGCGGGGCTGGCCTTCGACGGCTCGGCCGTGGAGTTTCCCGCGCCGCGCTCGTTCACCCAGCCAATCGCCTTCAACGTGCTCCCGCTGGCCGGCTCGATCGTCGACGACGGCTCGTTCGAGACCGACGAGGAGCAGAAGCTGCGCAACGAGAGCCGCAAGATCCTCGAAATCCCCGACCTGAAGGTGTCCGGCACCTGCGTCCGGGTGCCGGTCTTCACCGGTCACTCGTTGCAGATCAACGCCCGGTTCGCCCGGCCGCTCACCCCGCAGCGCGCACACGAGCTGCTGGCCGACGCGCCCGGTGTGGCGCTGACCGACGTGCCGACGCCGTTGCAGGCCGCCGGCCAGGACCCGACGTACGTGGGTCGGATCCGCGCCGACGAGACCGCTGATTACGGGCTGGCCCTGTTCTGCTCCAACGACAACCTGCGTAAGGGCGCCGCGCTGAACGCGGTGCAGATCGCCGAGCTGGTCGCCGCCGAACGCCGCTGACCGTCGCCGTCACCGGGCCCTCGCCGCACGTCGGCGGGGGCCCGGTCCCGTTCCTGGCAGCCTCCTGCGACGACCCGCCGGTCGTGCTTGGATGGGGCGAAGCCGATCGATCGTCCCACCTGGAGGAACCGTGCCGGATGACCGCGTCCAGCAGGCGTTGACCGATCTGGTCGCCGGGCGCTCGATGGGCGTCCTCGCCACGATCAAGCGGGACGGGCGGCCACAGCTGTCCACAGTGGTCTACTCCTTCGACCGCGACGCCGGCCTGATCCGGGTCTCGGTCACCGGCGGCCGGGCCAAGACCGCCAACCTGCGCCGGGACCCCCGGGCCAGCTTCCACGTCGGCAGCGAGGACGGCTGGGCGTACGCGGTGGTCGAGTGCCGCGCCGAGCTGACCGCGCCGGCCGCCGAGCCCGGCGACGAGACCGTCGAGGAGTTGGTGGCGCTCTACCGAGGGCTGCGCGGCGACCACCCCGACTGGGACGAATACCGTCAGGCCATGGTCGACGAGGCGCGGCTGGTGCTGCGCCTGCACGTGGAGCGCATCTACGGGATGCCGCCCCGGGGCTGACGCGCCGTCGCTGCCGGTCAGCCCGGTTCGATCACGGTCACCCCGGGCCAGCGCTGCGCGGGTCGGTGCCGGGTCAACCGCTGCCGGGATCGGGCCACGTCCACCCGGGCCGGGTTGTGCCGCCAGACCCCGCCCAGCAGATCCGCCAGACCGTACGGGGCGCAGACCTCCAGGCGGTCGGCCGGGTCCAGCCGGACGACCACCGCCGTCGCGTACTCCGGCCAGGTGGCCACCGCCTCGGCCACGCTGCGGTACGGCTCGATCGGGTCGCCGCCGAACCTCGCCGCGTACCAGGTGTGCACCGCCGCCTGGTTGCGTGCCTGCCACGGCGGGTCGGGCCACGCCGCCGTCAGGCGGGCGGTGGCGCGGTGGTCGTCGTCGCGGGTCAGCCTCGTCGGGTCGAAGAAGACCACGTCCACGTCCCGGACCGTCGCCGGGTCGAACCCGTCGCCGTACCGCTCGCCCCAGACCAGGTCGCGCAGGGCGCCCGCGCCGATCCAGGCGTCCGGCAGCCCGGAGTCACGCACCACTGTCAGTGCCCGGGTGAGCCAGGCGCAGCCGGCGACCAACTCCCGCAACTCCTGCTCGCCCGTCGTCATCCGCCCACGATAGGCAGCAGCAGCTCTTCCCGACCGAACGGGCGCGGGCCGCAGTCGGCCTGCTGGGGTACGCGCTGGCGATTCTCGTCGGATACCTGGCCAGCCCGCTGTTCGCGCTGGTGATCTTCCTTCTGTTGCCGATGTTCTACACAGTGACCTGCAGTGGATTCTACGAACTGCGGCGTTTGCGGCACCCCCACGGATAGCCCGGCGAGCCGTCGGCGTTACCCCGTCCCGGGCGGCGGGTAGACGGGCCGTGCCGACACCGAGAGGGGAGCACCATGACAACGGTCGGAGAGTTCATGACGACCCGGTTGGTGACGATGGACGGCAACGACACGCTCATCGCCGCCGCGCAGGAGATGCGTGACAGCGCGATTGGCGATGTGGTGGTGACCGACGGCGACAGCGTGGTCGGCATCGTCACGGACCGGGACATCACGGTCCGAGGTGTCGCGGAGAACATGGACCCGGGCTCGACGCAGCTCAACCAGATCACCACCCGCGACGTGATCACGGTGAGCCAGTACGACGACGTGGTGGCCGCCGCTGACCTGATGCGTACGTACGCCGTACGCCGGCTCCCGGTGATCGACGACGGGCGTCTTGTCGGCCTGATCTCGATGGGTGACCTCGCGGTCGAGCGTGAACCGCAGTCGGTGCTCGCGGACATCAGCGCCGACGATCCAAACAACTGACCGTCCGCCGCGGGCGCGCCGGCTCTCTCCCTCGGGGGAGGGCCGGCGCTGCGGTGTCGGGGACCAGATCGAGGGATCAGGACTGGTCGAACTGGAGCCGCACGTCGGTGACCCCACGAGCGGCGGCCACCGTCGCGGCCTCGGCGTCGACGTCGCGTCGGACGCGGGCGGACAGCGGGGACCACGGGGTGACGGTCAGCTCCAGTCGCTTCTTTCCGGCCTGCCGTGCCCGCCAGGTGCCGGTCACCTCCCCGTCCACCAGCAGCGCACCCGGATTGCCGATGGCTCGCCACAGTTGCTTCTGGTGCTCGCGTTCGGGCACCAGCAGGTCACGATCGCGACCAGCGAGGAACGGATCGCCCGGCGGCAGCAGGCGCACCAGCCGGGGCGGCGGCGCGTTGGTCAGCGCCTCGACCGCGTCTGCCGGCAGCCAGGCGGGTCGCCCGTCGACCCGCACCTCGACCAGGCCCGTCGGCCAGGCCCGACGCAGCTCAGTCGTCGAGGAGCCGAGGAAGCCGGCGGCGTCGGCCGGGGTGGCCGGGCCGAGCAGCCGCAGGTATGTCGTGACCAGCTCGGCGGTGTGCGCGGCGGCGGTGGGCGGGTCGGTGCGCTCGGGCAGTGGGGCGAGCCGGGCGGCGCGGCCGGACACCACGAGGCGCACCCCACCGGCGAGCCCGGCCTGTTGAAAGACCGCACCGGAGATGTGCCGGGCCTGGCACACCCGGCAGTCGTAGGTCAGCTCGCTGGGCACCCGGTCGGAGACGGCACGGCTCACCACGCCGCGCTCCAACTCGGTGGTGACCACCGACTGGAACGCCTCGGCCGTGGCCCGGAAGGCGGCCAGCCCGAGCCGTGCACCCGCGCCGATCTGGCCCGGGATGCGGCGGGTGGCGTCGGCGTCGCTGAGCGGCCAGATCGCCGCGGCCAGCGCCGGCAACTCGGCCCGGCGGTGCAGGTGCGGGGCGCCGCGCATCGACCAGACCAGCTCCAGGCGGTCGTCCGGCCCGGGCGCGCCGCGCGCCGCCAGTGCCTGCCGGGCGCTGCCGTAGGGCGTGTCCTGCACGCCGAGAGCCAGAACGGCCAGGTCGCCCGGACGAGGGCCGCCGGAGCGGTCGAGCTGCTGGGCCGCCGCCCGGTAGGCGAGCACCTGCCGCCGGTCGACCTGTGGTGGTGTCTGCCCGGTCATGTGCCTCCCGTCCCGCACGTCCCGTCCGGGACGCTACCGCGCTGGTCCGACACCGCCCGGCGGCTCACCCGATCCGGGCGAGGTTGACCGGGGAACCGGCGGGGACCCGGGCGGGGACGTGCAACGCCGGCCGGCCGCGCGACGCGAGCGCGGTGAATGGGACCCCGGGCCCGGCAACTGGGAGGAGTGGACCCGATGGTGGACGCGACCACGAGGTTCTTCGAGGACCTGGACCGGCGGGGGTACGAACCCCTGCTGGCCAAGACCTCCGGGACAGTGCGTATCGACCTGCACGAGGGGGCGCAGACCCGGCACTGGCTGCTGAGGATCGACCACGGCCGGCTGGACGTGAGTCAGGAGGACCAGGAGGCCGACACGGTCATCGGGACGAGCCCGGTGCTCTTCGACGACATCGCCTCGGGCCGCGAACACGGCCTGGCCGCGCTGTTGCGCGGGGACATGACGGTGTCCGGGGACGCTCGTCTCGTCGTACAGGTGGAGCGGATCTTCCCAGGTTCCCCGGACGCCCGTGGACCTCGTCGGCGTTTCGTGGGGGAGGCGGACTGATGGGGCAGAGCAACACGATCCGGATCCTGGACGGCAACACGTTCGTCGTCTGCGAGGACACCGGTGACATCGAGGCGACACCGAGCGAGCCGACCGGGCTGTTCTCCATCGACACCCGGTTCCTGTCGACCTGGGTGCTGACCGTCAACGGTGAGCGGCTGAACTCGCTCTCCTTCGACGACCTCCAGTACTTCGAGTCGCGGTTCTTCCTCGTCCCGGGGATGGCCACGCACTACGTGGACGCGAAGTTGTCGATCATCCGCGAGCGCGCGGTGGGTGGCAGCTTCTGCGAGCAGCTCACCATCCTCAACCACGACGAGAAGCCGGTCGACCTGGAAGTCCGGATGGACGCGGCGTCGGACTTCGCCGACCTGTTCCAGGTCAAGGACGAGATCGTGAACAAGAAGGGCGAGATCTTCACCGAGGTCGAGTCGGACCGGCTGCGGTTGGGATACCGAAGGGGCAACTTCCAACGCGAGACGGTCATCTCCTCGTCGATGTCTCCCCGATACGACAGCAAGGGCTTCGCGTACACGGTGCACCTGGAGCCCAACGAGCAGTGGGAAGCCTCGATCGACGTCAAGACGCACGCCGTCGGCCCGGGCGGCCGGGACCTGCGGTTCGGGCTGCGGGTGCACGGCAACGAGCGGCTCGCCCTCCAGCACGACCTGGAGCAGTGGATCGCCGACGCTCCGAAGGTCAACAGTGAGCACGGCCGAGTGGCCGCCACGTACCGGCGCAGCCTGATCGACCTGGCGGCGCTGCGCTTCTCGCCGCTGTCGCTGGGCGGCGCCACTCTGCCGGCGGCCGGCCTGCCCTGGTTCATGACCATGTTCGGCCGGGACAGCATCCTCACCTGCCTCCAGACGCTGCCGTTCACCCCGCAGTTGTCGAAGACGACCCTGCGCATCCTGGCCTCCCTGCAGGGCAGCCGGTTCGACGACTTCCGGGACGAGGACCCGGGGCGCATCCTGCACGAGATGCGTTACGGCGAGACCGCGGCCTTCGAGGAGCAACCCCACTCGCCGTACTACGGCTCGGTGGACGCGACGCCGCTGTTCGTCGTGCTGCTCGACGAGTACGAGCGGTGGACCGGGGACGTCGCGCTGGTCAAGGAGTTGGAGCGGGAGTCCCGGGCGGCGCTGAAGTGGATCGACAACTACGCCGACCTGGTCGGCAGCGGCTACATCTGGTACGAGCGGCGCAACACCGACACCGGCCTGGAGAACCAGTGCTGGAAGGACTCCTGGGACTCGATCTCCTACCGCGATGGCACCCTGCCGCCGTTCCCGCGGGCCACCTGCGAGGTGCAGGGGTACGCGTACGACGCGAAGGTCCGCGGGGCCCGGATGGCCCGCGAGTTCTGGGATGACCCGGAGTTCGCCGACCAGTTGGAGCGGGAGGCGGCAGCCCTGAAGGAGCGGTTCAACCGGGACTGGTGGGTGGACGACGGCGAGTTCTACGCCCTGGCCCTGGACCCGGACGGTCGCCAGTGCGACATCCTCAGCTCGAACATCGGCCACCTGCTGTGGAGCGGGATCGTCGAACCCGAGCGGGCGGAGAAGCTGGCCGCCCACCTGGTGGGGCCGCGGCTCTTCTCCGGCTGGGGAGTGCGCACCCTCGCCGAGGGGGAGGCCCGGTACAACCCGATCGGCTACCACAACGGCACGATCTGGCCGTTCGACAACTCCTTCATCGCCTGGGGTCTGCGCCGGTACGGTTTTGCCGAGGAGGCCGCCACCATCGCCAACGGCATCCTGGACGCGGCCACGTACTTCGACGGCCGGTTGCCGGAGGCGTTCGGCGGCTATCCCCGGGAGCTGACCAAGTTCCCGGTGGAGTATCCGACGGCGTGCAGCCCGCAGGCCTGGTCGACCGGCACCCCGCTGCTGCTGCTGCGGACCATGCTCGGTCTGGAGCCACACGAGGGTCACCTGACGGTCGAGCCACGGCTGCCGGTGGGCATGGGGCGGATCGAGGTGCTGGACATCCCGGGTCGCTGGGGCCGGGTGGACGCGTTTGCCCGGGGCCGGCTGGACCTGGACAAGCTCGCCGACTGAGCGATCGGCCGACGAACCGGCGGCGGCGGCGCGCAACCCGCGTCGCCGCCGGTCACCACCCAGCCGAACCACAGGCTGGCAGGGTAGATTCTGCGGATGCCGGAGCTCGTGTACCCGCCCGTTATCGCCGCCGCCAAGACGGCGTTCCGCCTTCTCGACCTGAAGATCACCATCGAGGGCGCCCACCACGTACCCCGCACCGGCGGGGCGGTGCTGGCCAGCAACCACGTGAGCTACCTCGACTTCATCTTCGCCGGCCTGGGCGCGAACCCCTCGGGACGGCTGGTCCGGTTCATGGCCAAGCAGTCGGTCTTCGCGGACCGGATCGGCGGCCCGTTGATGCGCGGGATGAAGCACATTCCGGTCGACCGGCAGGCCGGCGCTGCCTCGTTCCGGGCCGCTGTGGACGCGCTCAAGCGTGGCGAGGTCGTCGGTGTCTTCCCCGAGGGGACGATCAGCCGGTCGTTCACCGTGAAGGAGCTCAAGAGCGGCACGGTCCGGATGGCCCGCTCGGCGAAGGTGCCGGTGCTGCCGGTCGCGGTGTGGGGCACCCAACGGCTCTGGACCAAGGGCCGCCCGCGCACGCTCACCCGCCGGCACACCCCGATCACCATCCTGGTCGGCGAGCCGATCAACCCGGCGGACTTCCCGGACCCGAACGTGCTGGCCGAGGAGCTGACCACCCGGCTCAGCGCGCTCGTCGACCGGGCCCAGAGGGACTACCCGGACGCCCCGGCCGGCCCGGACGACACCTGGTGGCTGCCCGCGCACCTGGGCGGCAGCGCGCCCACGCCGGAGGAGGCCGCCGTTCTGGACGCCGCCGCCGAGCAGCGCACCCCCAGCGCCTGACGCCGACGTGGCCGGATCGTTCCGCACCCGGGCGTGATGGTGTCTGCCGGCGCGGTCCTCATCCGGTCAGGATCGGAGCATGAGCAGAGCAGCACTCGTCGTGATCGACGTCCAGGAGTCCTTCCGTCAGCGCCCGATCTGGGCGTACGGCTCCAACCCCGACCTGGTGCGCCAGGTCGAACGACTGGTCGCCGCGGCCCGCGAGCGCGGCGACCAGGTGGTCTGGGTCCTGCACTCCGAGCCGGGCACCGGTGGGTTGTTCGACCCCAGCCTCGGGCACGTGCAGCTGATCGACGGGCTGGTCCCGGTCGAGGGTGAGCCGACGCTGGTCAAGACCGCGCACAACGCGTTCACCACCACGAACCTCCAGCAGGTGCTCACCCAGGCGGGCATCCAGGACATCACCGTCTGCGGCATCCGCACGGAGCAGTGCGTGGAGACCACCGCCCGGGTCGGCTCCGACCTCGGCTACCGGATGACGTTCGTCACCGACGCCACGCTGACCTTCCCCATCCCACACCGGGACCTGCCGGAGACCGCCACGGTGGCGGAGATCCTGGCAGACCCGCGCACCCTCACCAACGAGGAAATCGTCACCCGCACCGAGTACGCGCTGGCTGGCCGCTTCGCGACCATCTGCACCGTGGACGAGGTGACCGGCGCGGCCCTCGCCGGCACCCGGAGCTGACGCGATGACCCGGGTCGTCTTCCTGCTGGTCCCGCAGCTGCACCTGCTGGACCTCGCCGGGCCGGCCCAGGTCTTCTCCAGCGCCGCCGACCTCGGTCTCGACTACCGACTGCACTACGTCGCCGAGCGGGAGCAGGTGACCACGGTGCAGGGCGTACCCCTGGTCGCCGACACCCGGTGGCCCGAGCTGGCCCCGGACGACCTGGTCATCGTGCCCGGTTGGCGGCCGGCGGCGCACGGGCCGCAAGGGCCGGTGTCGCCCGGCGACCTGCGGCGGCTGGCCGAGCACCATCGCGCCGGTGGCACGGTGGCCAGCATCTGCGCCGGGGCATACGCCCTCGGGCGGGCCGGGCTGCTCGACGGTCGACGTTGCACCACCCACCACGAGGTGCAGGACGACCTGGCCCGCCGGCACCCGGCGGCCCAGGTCATCCGCGACGTCCTGTACGTGGTCGACGACCGGGTGGTCACCTCGGCCGGCATCGCCAGTGGCATCGACGTGGCGTTGCACCTGGTGGCCACCCGGCATGGCCCGTCGACCGCCGCGAAGATCGCCCGCACGCTGGTCGTCTACGCCCGCCGCAACGGGCACGAGCAGCAGGCCAGCGCGATGATGCGGCACCGTTCACATCTGTCCGACTCGGTGCACCGGGTGCAGGATCTGATCGACAGCCGGTACGCCGAGACGCTGCCACTGGCCGAGCTGGCGGCTGCCGGCGGCCTTGCGGAACGGACGCTGACCCGGCTGTTCCGCGCGGCCACCGGGCTCACCCCGCTCGGCTACCAGCAGGTGCTGCGGGTGGAACGTGCCGAGCACCTGATCGGCCACGGCACCACAGTGGAAGCCGCTGCGCGGACCGTCGGCTTCAGCGATGCCCGGATGCTGCGCCGCCTGCGAGCCCGCGCCACGAGCTCGGCTCCGGCCCCGAGCGGTAGTAGTCGTCCCGGGAGTGGAACTCCACCGGCAACGAGCCGGGCAGCGTGACCCGGGTGGCCCCGGCGAGCAGGGCGGGGCCGGCCCGCAACAGCAGCACGTCGCGCTCCTGAGCTGACAGGTCGACCAGTTCAGGTCGGGTGAGCCGGAACGTGGCGACCGCCCGGCGGACCTGCCGGGCCAACGCCACGACCTCTCCCGCCGGACCGCCGAGGGCCAACGCCGGCTGTTGAATGGTGCGCAACGCGTCGCAGACGATCAGCAGCTGCGACGGCTCGTCCTCCTCGGCGACCGGCAGCTCCAACCGGGACGGCCACTGCCACCGGATCTGCCCACTCATCAGGCCGCTCAGCCGTGCGGATGGCCGCGTTCGGGGCAGGTCGTCGGCGACCAGCGACAGGTGGGAGCCGATGCCCACCCAGCAGATCCGCTGGTCGGTGACGGTCACCGCGACGGGCTCGGGTAGCTGCCAACGGCGCCGTGTCTCGCTCGGCCCGAGCAGGTAGCCCGCGACCAGCAGACGGTGGCGGGCGAGGACCCGTTCACCATGTACCGGACGCAGGTTGTAACGGCGGTCCAGGGTCGGCCCCACTTCGTCGTCCGGGGCGTCGAACCGGTGCGGACCGATGAAAAAGGGGGACGCGTCGGCGTGCATCGTCACGACCTCCCGATCAGCTGGCTGTGTGGTGAAGCCTGTCGGATCGCCGGGCCGCTGTCATGACGCCTGTTAGGGGGTCGGCCGGTCGTGCGCCGCGTGTGACCGGTAGATGCCGATCTCCTCCGGGCGGACGAGGCCGTCCTCGATCGCGCGGGCGAGTAGTGCCGCCTTTGTGGCGGCCGGCCGCCCCGCCCGGGTGTACTTGATCCGAGCACGGTCGACGTACTGCTTCACCGTGTGCTCGCTGATCCGCATCCGGCGCGCCACCGACGCCTTGGACATCGACTGGAACCAGAGCAGCAGCGCCTCACGTTCCTTGTCGGACAGCATCGGCCGGTCCGGTCGCGGGTCGCCGACCATGGCTCCGGCCAGCGCCGGCGGCACGTACGGGCGGTCGCTCGCGGCGGCCAGCACGGTCGCCACGCAGTGCTCCCGCCCCTCGTGCTTGGCCAGGAACGCCACCGCCCCGGCGTCGAGCGCGGCGAGCATGGTCTGCGGGTCGGTGTGCTCCGAATAGACCACCACCCGACGCCCGGCGGTGCTCAGCTCGGCCAACTTGTCCAACGCCATCCGCCCGTGCAGCCTCAGGTCGAGCAGGACGACGTCGGCGTCCGGCGCCACCCGCAGCACCTCGTCCGGGTCGTCGCCGGTGGCCAGCACGGTCAGCCGCGGCTCGGTGGCGAGCCAGGCGCGGACCCCCTCGACCACGACGGGATGGTCGTCGACGATCGCCACACCGATCGGCCGTTCGCCGGTCATCGCTGCCACCGGGTCTGCGCCCATCTGATGTTCCCGTCCCGTTCGTAGAGGTGCTGCACCTGCCCGTCGTCGTACTCCCCGGGTGGCGGACCGGTCGCCTCCGGCCCCTCCCGGTCCGGCGTGACCAGGCTGACCACCACCTCGTCCGGGCCGGAGACCACTGTCAGCCGGGCCCAGCCCTCGGCGTCGGCGAGGGTGCCGGTGAGCGGGTCGGCCAGCCGGCGTCGGATCTCCACCGGCAGCGGTGGCGGGGTCCCGATGGTGACCAGGTCGATCGGTAGGCCGTTGCGTTCCGCCAGGTCGGCGGCGGCCCGCAACTCGTGCAGCAGTGGGTCGGGCACGTCGTCCGACTCGGCGATCAGGCGGCGTAGCCGGGCGGCGGCCAGCACGCTGCGGCGCTGCACCTCCGGGTCGTTGGGGTCGGCCTGACCGGCGGCCAACTCCCCGAGCACCCGCCCGGCCGCCGAGCTGACCAGGGCGAGCCGGTCCCGACGGTCGCGGAGGCCACGCTCCGCGGCGTCGCGCTCCGCCGCCATAGTATGGCCGGCGGCCGAGACGGCGGCGCGTTCCCGCGCCAGCGAGACGATCGTCGCGCTGCCCACGAACACCGCCACCGGCAGCGAGAACGTGCCGTAGACGTACATCACGTAGCGGGCCACGTCGACCGGGTCGGGACCGTGCCCGAGCACGGCGACCAGCGCGATCAACGCGTGCGTGGTCAGCAGCGCGATCAGCCCCACGACCCGCCGACCCCACAGGGCCAGCACGAAGAACCAGCCGAGCGTGCCCCACACCCAGTTGGCCGCGGCGAACAACTGCCGCTCACCGACCGCTGCGAAGACGGCCGCGTCGACGGCGAGCAGCAGCGCGGCCAACGGCCACGGCGGCAGCGGTGAGCCGCGCAGCAGCCGTATCCCGGCCACCGCGCCGGTCACCGCGACCAGCGCCCACCCGCCGAGCACCACCACCGGCGCGGCGAACTCCGCGCGGGCGGACCACACCGCCGGCAGCCCGATCGCGACGTGCCAGGCCAGCGCGATGGCGACGGCGGCGATCCGGGCACCCCGGTCGGAGGCCTGCGCGACGGCCGCCGGCGCGGCTAGCCCCTCGGCGGAGACCGGCTCCCGGGGGGCCGGCAGGCTGGTCCGGTCCGGTGCCTGCGGTGCGCCGATGGTGTGCGCTGGCGCACCGAGGTCAGCCGACACCAGGCCACTCCAGTCGGATCCGGGTGCCGGTGCCGGGTGCCGAGTGCACGTCGGCCCGACCGCCGACCGCCGCCATCCGGCCGCCGATCGACTCGCGTAACCCGTACCGGTGGGGTGGGACGGTGGCCGGGTCGAAGCCGGGGCCGTCGTCGACGACCTCGACCACGACGCCGATCGCGTCCCGTTTCAGCCGCAGCGTGGCCCGCGCGCCCGGGGCGTGACGGACCACGTTGGACATCGCCGCGTAGGCGCTCTCGCCGATGGCGTCGGCAACCCCGGACGGGACCGCACACGACTCCAGGTCAAGGTGCGCCGGAAGCTCGGGCAGGCGGGCCGCCACCAACCGCAACCGCCCGTCCAGCGGCACCGGGCCGTCACCGGCCACCGGGCCGACGTCGGTGTGCGCGACGAGAGTACGCAGGTCGGCGGCACACCGGTCGCGGAAGGCGGTCGAGGGCCCGGACACCGCGCCCAGCCCGACCATGGTCAAGGTGCCGAGCACCGTGTCGTGCAGGTCGCGATTCTGCTGACGTTCCGCCTCGCGGGCGGTTCGCGCAACCAACGCCTCCCGGGTCAACAATTGATGCTCGACGAAGGCGCGGTCCGCACGGCCGAGCCGTCGACGCATCACCGCCGTCATCATCGCCGTGCAGGCGGTCTGCACCAACAGGGTGGCCGCGTGCGCCCGAGCCTCGGTGGGATTGCCGGCCGACTGCGCGCCGGTCACGTACGTGGCGACGACGAGCAGGCCGGCCGGGATGGACCAGCGCGCCGGGGCGGTGGCCTGGGTGTTGATCACCGTGGTGCTGGCCAGCACGGCGATCCAACTGCCCTCACCGGGCAGGACCCCGGGTGCCACCATGACGGGGATGAGCAGGCAGGTCACCGCGGTGACCGCGACGTCACCGGCGACCAGGCTGGGTGTGATCCCGTGGCGCAACGCGCGGTGCGCGTACCAGTGCGACCAGCCGGTCAGCGCGGCGACGCCGGGCAGCAACACGGCTGGCTCGACCGGCGGGGTCTGCACCGACAGGGCCACCGACGCGCCGACCAACCCGCAGGTCAGCCGCAGCAGCGCCGGCAGCGTGGTGAAGATGAGGCCGAATGCGCCGCCGGCCGGATTGTCCAGCGTGGGCGGCGGCACGGGCGGGGCGGCAACGGCCGGCATCGGGAAGTGTCCTTCCGACAACGACCCGGTCCGGGTCCGTGCGGTAGAGATCGACATCGGACAATAGCATGGCTGGTGTCGAACGTTGACCCCGTTGTGCGCAGAGTGTCGCTAATGTGTCACTCTGCGTTGCGGGGTTGGAGTAGGTCCCACCGGTTGCCGTAGAGATCGGCGAAGACCGCGACAAAGCCGTACGCCTCGTGGCGTGGTTCCTCCAGGAAACGCACCCCGGCGGCCACCATCCGGGCGTGGTCCCGGGCGAAGTCCTCGGTGTACAGGAACAACCCGACCCGGCCGCCGGTCTGGTCGCCAACCCGGGCGTGCTGCTCGGCGGTGCTCGCCCTGGCCAGCAGCAACGCCGTCTCCCGGGCGCCCGCCGGGCGGACCACCACCCATCGCGAACCGTCAGGTCGGGCGGTGTCCTCCACCAACTCGAAACCGAGGTCGCCGACGTAGAAGTCGATCGCCTCGTCGTACTCCCTGACCACCAGCGCGACGAGTCCCAGATGTGCCATCCGGTCATCATGCCGCCGGGCACGTCGCACCCGGTTGACGGCGTCCCCGCCGGTCGCCCGGATCACGCCGCAGCGCGCCGTCGCAGCGGCGGCTCGGGCGTGATCCACGCGCGTCTGTCAGGTGTCCTGGCGGGAACCGGTTGCGGCCGTGGGCCGTCCCATCCTCGGGTGGAGAGGTGGTGAGCCGGATGCGCTCGTCCCGGACCGTACTGGCGTTCGCACTGCTCGGCATGGCGCTGGGTGGCTGCGGTGGCACGACCACCGGGCCGGGCACGGCCGAGGAGCCCGGCCCGGCGCAGATCGTCGACTCGTGGACCTCCTGCGCCACGGCGGCACCACAGGCCGGTGCGGTGTTGTCGGTGCCGAACACGGCGACGCCGACACCGACCGCGCCCGAGCCGAAGATCGGGCGCATCGACCCCGCGTTCACCCCGGTCGCCGCCGTGCTCTGCGGGCGGGAGATCCGGCCGGGCGTCAACGGAGGCCAGGAGCAGACCGCCACGGAGCGACGCGCCGAGGAGATCGCACCGCTGCTCGCCGCACTGCGCCTGCCCAACGAGCAGGCCGACGGGGAGATCGCCTGCACCCTCGACATGGTCATCCCACCCTGGCTGGCACTGCTCGACGACCGGGGGCGCTGGCTGCGGCCGTACCTGCCGACAAACGTCTGCGGCAGGCCGCGCGCCGAGGTGAGCGACGCGCTCGCCGGGCTGTCCTGGACCACTGTGGACACCCGTACCGTCGGGCAGGTCGAATCCCCGGCGGCCGAGGCCGCCGGATGCGCGCAACGGTGGGCGGACATGGTGTGGGTGGAGACCAGCAACGGACGGCCCGGGCCACCCGCGCCGGCCACGTCTGCGGCCGCCGGGCCGCTGCGCCTCTGCGTCTACCAGGTGCCCGCGTCGCAACAGGGTGGCGGCAAGCCGGCAGGCGATTTCGTGTACGGCGGGCCGCTGCCGGCCGAGCGCCAGGCGGGCGTGCTCCGTGGGCTGGCCAACCGCCGGGCGGTGGCCGAGTGTCAGACCCCGGCGTCGCGCTTCGCGGTGCTGCGCCCGCTGGACGGCGCCGCCGGCCCCGACCGGTACGTGGAACTCGACGGCTGCCGACGCTTCCTGGTCGCGCCACCGGCGGGTGGAGCGCAGCTCGGTCAGGGCGACGAAGCGCTGGCCGCGTTGCTGGGGCCCGTCTGAGCCCGCTCAGCTCTTCGCGAGCCGCTCTCGTCCACGCAAAACGTCGTCGCGGCACGTCCCACGGCAGGGGAGTAGGGTGAAAACTCTGTAGCCCGTGCCCCTGAATGGGGCGGGGCGAGCCGGCGTCAAGAAATTGGCGTGGGTCCCAGGTCTGCCCCAGTGGGTCTGTGCAGCAGCCCGCCTAAGCGTGTGCTGCCATCCGCGCGCCCCTTGGCTCCGCTGCCGGGCAGGTGCGCCGGCCCCGAGGATCTGGTGCCCATGCCCCGCCTGCCGTCGGACCCTGCCAACGCATTCGCCGAACTCGGGAGCATCAAGCTCTCCGAAGTCGACCTCGACGAGGTCCTTCAACGGGTCGCCGAGCTCGCGAAACGCGTCCTGCCCATGCCGGTGGAGGTGTCGGTCACGTTGATTCGTGGTGGGGTCGGGCATACGGCTGCCTTCACCAGCGAGGTGGCCCGGGAGATGGACGAGCGGCAGTACGCCCAGGGCCGGGGCCCGTGCCTGGACGCCGCCGCCAGCGGCGATGTCGTGTCCGTCCCCGATCTCTCCACCGAGGACCGGTGGCCCGAGTGGGCAGACCGCGGACGGAAGCAGGGCCTGGGCAGTTCGGTGTCGATCGGCCTGCCGATCCAGGAGGCTGTCGTCGGAGCGCTCAACGTCTACGCGCACACGCCCGAGGCCTTCGACGACGACACAGTGACGGTGCTGGAGACGTTCGCCGCCTACGCCGCGGTTGCCCTGTCCAACGCCCAGCTCTACGACAGCACCGCGAACCTCGCCCGGCAGATGCGCGAGGCGATGGCCAACCGGGCGGTCATCGAGCAGGCCAAGGGCATCATCATGGCCGAGCGGCGCTGCGGCCCCGCCGAGGCGTTCGCAATCCTGGCGAAGGTTTCGCAGGACTCCAACCGCAAGGTCCGTGACGTGGCCCAGGCTCTGGTCGACCGGGCCGCCGGTCCGTCCCGGGCCTGACGATCATCCGGCCGTGCTCGGACGTGTGCGGGGCGAGACTTCGGGTAGGGCCGAGGGAACCCGACGAAAGGATTCCTCAATGCCGAGCACCACGATGCCAATGCTGGAGACGTACCCGAAGTCGATCAACCTGGACCGGGCGAAGCTTGCGGCGGCGATCGACGCCCTCAACGACTGCGCCCAGGCGTGTACGGCGTGCGCTGACGCCTGCCTCAGCGAGGACATGGTCGCCGACCTGACCAAGTGCATCCGGACAGACCTGGACTGCGCGGACATCTGCACCACCACGGCCCGGGTGCTGTCTCGGCACACCGGCTACGACGCGAACCTCAGCCGGAGCCTCCTGGAGGCGTGCGCCACGGCGTGCAAGTCGTGCGGTGACGAGTGTGCCCGGCACGCCGACATGCACGAGCACTGCCGGATCTGTGCGGACGCCTGCCGGGCCTGCGAGCGGGCCTGTCGGGACCTGCTGGCCACGATGAGCTGACCGCGGCGCGCGGTGCCGGGCGCCGAGGGGCGTCGGCACCGCTCACGCGGAAGGCTCGCTACCTCGACAGGGCGCGCTCCAGCTCCGCCTTCGACATCGACGAGCGCCCCTTGATGCCGCGCTGCTTCGCCTCGTTGTAGAGCTGCTCCTTGGTGCGACCCTTCGCGCCGCTGTGGGAGCGCTTACCGCCGCGGTGCCCGGACGACACGTCGTTGCGCGACGACCGGCTCGACGTGCGCGCCTCACCCGAGCGGGCCCGTTCCTTGTTCACCGTACGGGCCGCGATCTCCTTGGCCCGGCCGGCGGAGGCGCCCCGCTCCTGCGCGCTCTCCTTGATGTGCTCGTACTGCCGCTCCCTCTTGGGGCTTGATCCTGCTGGCATCGGTGCCTCCCGCAGCCGCTGTCGGGTGAGGTCGAGACCCGGCTCGCACACTCCGACGTGCGATCGAGGCATCCCAGGCCGGGGCGTCGCGCTCACGCTTCTGGGCCACGATGCCCAGTCACCACAGAGGTCAAACGAGTGCTGGGGACCTGCTTGCCCGACCGTCGCCCCCAGGCAGTAGACGCGACGGAGCAGGGTCGGCCGTCTCGGACCGCGCGCTGGACCCGATCCGGCTGCACGTTCTGAACCCCTCCGAGCGGCGTCGTATAGTTGTTGCCGCAGCCGACGCCTGTGCGTCGGCCAGTCAGCGTCCAGCAGCGGGCGCCGGGCTCGGTTGGCGAGCCTGTGCGGCGCCCCGTGTTCGCGGTGCGCCATCACCACGCGCGCTGCCGTCGCCTTCCTGCAACTGGTACGCGCCCCGGGCACGAGGACCTTTGACGTCATGGCACAGCAGCCCATTGATCCCAATGCGGCGATCTCCGAACTCGGCCAGATCAAATTTGGCGAGACCGACCTGTCCGGAGTGTTGAGCCAGGTCTCCGAGCTGGCACGCCGAACGATTCCCGGCGCGGAAGAGGTGTCGGTGACCTTGCTGAAGCAGGAGGGGGCGCACACCGCCGCGTTCAGCGGCGAGATGGCGCTACGACTCGACGAACTGCAGTACGAGTATGAGCAGGGGCCGTGTCTGGAGGCGGCGAAGGAAGCCGCCGTCGTGTCCGTCCCGGATATGTCCGAAGAGGTTCGTTGGCCGGAGTGGGCGGCCCAAGCCGTGCAGGGGGGAGCGCTCAGCTCACTGTCGATCGGGTTCCCGATCCAGGAGACCGTGCTCGGGGCACTGAACATCTACGGGGTCAAACCGGGCGCCTTCGACGACGACGCGGTCACCCTCGCGCAGACGTTCGCCGGGTACGCCGCCGTCGCCCTCGCCAACGCCCACCTGTACGACACCACAGCCACCCTGGCCGCGCAGATGCAGTCGGCCATGCAGAGTCGAGCGGTCATCGAGCAGGCGAAGGGCATCATCATGGGCGAACGCCGCTGCACCCCGGACGAGGCGTTCGCCGTCCTCGCGAAGGTCTCCCAGGACTCCAACCGCAAACTGCGGGACGTCGCCGCCGCGCTGGTCGAAAGGGCCGCCCGACCGTCGAGCCTCAAACGGGATCGCGGTGACGCAGGCCACCTGCCGTGAGCGCTCGGCTACGGAACGCTGGGGCGGCCCGCCAGCGTGCTGCCGGCTGAACTCGGCAACAGCGTACGGGTTGACTGGCGGTCGGCGGCCGTTCCTATTACCGTTGGGTTCGGGTCAAGACACGCGCCCTTCCTGTTACGAATCTCGACAGGAGGCGCAAGCCCCTATGACTGAGCGTTCCTGGCTCCTCCAGACCCACTTCGATCGGTCCCCGCCGGCAGTCAGCCAGGGGCTGGTCACACCAGCGACGCTCGCCATCCGCCAGGCGGCCCCTGAGGTGGAGTCCTCCGAGTTGTCGTTCCACGTGGCTCGCTTCACCGAGCCCACCGACCTGTCCGCGTCCATCTCCGCCGACCGGATGGTCGTCGCCCCGATGGGTTACGTCGACATGGACACCGCGCCACGCCTGGCGACGGCACTGTTCAACGCGGTCGACAGCCATCCCGAGGTCTGTTGCGACCTGAGCGGCGTCGGGTTCTTCAGCGCTGCGGGTGTGCACGTCCTCCTGCTGGCGCGCGACCGGGCGGAACAGGTCGGGTCTCGCTTCTCGGTCCGAGGCGCCAGCGGAGTCACCCTGCGCGTGTTGCGGATCACCGGCGTGGAGCCTCTGCTCTTCGACGGTGAACGCGGCTGAGAACCGCCGATCCGTGCGACCGGACGAGCTGCAGGCTCGCCATGTCGGAGGTCGCTGGTAGAAGGAGCACAAGCATTGTCGTGAGGGGGTCGAGCGTGGAGATTCGGGACGCGGCCAAGCGGTGGGCGACCGTGTGGGCGCACGGATGGCCCGCCAAGGACGTCGACGGCATCGCCGGGCTGCAAGCCGAGGACGGCGATCACTGGGCGTCGATGTTCCGGCCGTACCGGGGGCGTGGGGGGCTCCGCGCGTACCTGCGGGAGTGCTTCGACGAGGAGACCCGCCCGGCCGAGGTCTGGTTTGGCGACCCGCAGGTCGACGGCGACACGGCGAGCGTCGAATACTGGGCGGTCACCTACCCGAACGACCGGCCGTTCACCATCTCCGGCTGCACCCTGTTGCGCTTCGACGACGCGGGCCTGGTGACCGAGGCCCGCGACTACTCCCATGCCAAGGAAGGGCGGTTCCTGCCGCCCGCCAACCTGTTCGGGTGACGTCTCACGCCCGCGGCGACTGTCACCAGGTGTCCGGGCGGTCCAGGTCGCCGGTCGGCTGGTAGCCGCCGAGGACCACCAGGCCGTCCTCCTGAACCAGGCCCTCGGCTAGGTGCTCGTCATCGGTCAGCAGTCGGACGAGCCGGATCAGCGCCGATGTGCGAGCGAACGCGTACTCCTCGAACGTCACGCCCTTATTAGCGCGGTAGGTCGGCCGGCCCGTGGACACCCGCCGGGTGTTTCTGTCGGCCGCGCAGCGCCTGCTCGACCCGCCGGCGACGTTCTCAGCTGCACGGCCGACGGGACTACTCACGTCGGCAGAGAAAATCTTTGTGCAAAGAGCTAGATTTTCTTGCGGCTGTCGGCTAACGTTTCTCAAGTCGAAGACGGAGCAAGTAAAGACGCTGACGTAACCGTCCCGCACGAGGACGAAGGAGTGGGGCCAGGAAGTTCGTGGGCCCGCTCAGAAGTTGCGGGTGAGGCCGAGGCTCGTTCAGGGCTTCACCCGAGGCAAGCAGGGTTCGTCGCACGTGTCAGGGCCATGAAGTCGCGTGGGGCTCGGACACCGACGGACAGCAAGAGGAACGACAGAGGAAATCAGAGGCAAGGGAGGGCGTAACACCGTTGGATCGCCCGCTGCCACCCGTGGACATGGGCTGGGCGCGGACACCGCAGTATCCATCGAACGAAAGGTGGTCTCCGGTCACGCATACGCGATCCTCGCACCCGATGCCGTCATTGACGGCCGGTGTGGACAAGACAAGCCGACGTTCTGTCGGCAGATGGTGTTCCTGACCCACAACCCTTGGGCCCCGGTGCTTCCGAGCACCGGGGCCCTCGTGATGGAGGTTTGATGACCCAATCCGACGACATGCTTGACGACGAGGACTACCCCGCGTACACGATGGGCCGCGCCGCCGAGATCATCGGCTGCTCGCAGGACTTCCTCCGTCGGCTCGGTGACGCCAAACTTTTCGACCCGCAGCGCTCCAGCGGCGGGCACCGCCGCTACTCCCGCTACCAGCTCCGCCTTGCCGCACGAGCCCGGGAGATGTGCGACCAGGGCACCGACATCGCCTCGGCCTGCCGGATCATCATTCTTGAGGACCAGCTCGAAGAGGCCCTTCGACGCAACGAGCGCTACCAGCAGGGCTGAAAACACCCCACGCTGCGCCTCCCGCGCAGGTGACGCCGACCGCACACGGTCCCTCCCACCAGGGCAGGGACCGTTCGTCGTCTGCGGAAGGGTCTCGGTCCGGTGCCGCCCAGCTCAGAGCTGCTGGACGATCTGGATCGGGTTGCCGTCCGGGTCAGCCGTCCAGGCGATCAGCAGGCGATCGAGCCACCGGTGCGGTGCGGCCAGTGCGGGGCGCCGCTCGCCGTAAGTGCGGCGTACGCGGCGGCGGTGTCGTCGGTCCAGAGGATCACCGCGGCCCGCTGGCCCTGGGGCACCGGGTCGAGCCCGTGATCGTCGCGGGTGGAGGCCACCGAGGCGATGCCGATCTTGTAGCCGTCGAGCACGAGATCGATGTGGATCGGCTCGCCCTCGACTGGCACCCGGAAGGTCTCGGTGAAGCCGAGACCGGCGTAGAACTCGGCCGCGCGCAGAACGTCCTCAGAGAAGAGGATCACCTGCGGAGTGCGGAACATCGACACATCCCGACGCTATCAGCGCAGCGGAGTTGACGCCGGAGCGATGCTGCCAGCCCGCGGCAGATGCCAGGCACAGCACTGTTCTGCCAGCGGCTAAGACCGGCCCGACCGGGCTCGACGGTCGCTACAGTCCGGTCTCATGACGACGGTTACAACGCGTACGGTCGAGTATCCGGCCGACGGTTTGACGATGGTCGGGCACCTCGCGCTCCCGGCCGGTGTCGACCGCCGGCCCGCGGTGCTGCTCGGACCAGAGGGCACGGGGCTCAGCGACGTCGAGCGCCGCCGAGCCGACACCCTGGCTGAGCTGGGGTACGTGGCGCTGGCCTTCGACCTTCACGGCGGGCGCTATTTGGGCGACCCCGAGGAGATGCTGGCCCGTTGCATGCCGCTGCTCGCCGACCCCGACCGGATGCGGGGCATCGGCCACGCGGCGCTCGACGTGTTGCGCGCCGAACCGCGGACCGACCCCGACCGGATCGCCGCCATCGGCTACGGCACCGGGGGCGCCATCGGGCTGGAACTTGGGCGCGACGGCGTCAACCTGCGCGCGATCGGGACAGTCAACGGACTGATCACGGGCCGACCCGGCGAGGCGGCGCGCATTCGCTGCCCGGTGTGGGCCGGGGTCGGGTCGGAAGACCCCATCATGCC
The DNA here is from genome assembly GCF_057766525.1 of Micromonospora sp. MGP-C2. Classification (NCBI taxonomy): domain Bacteria; kingdom Bacillati; phylum Actinomycetota; class Actinomycetes; order Micromonosporales; family Micromonosporaceae; genus Micromonospora; species Micromonospora sp. MGP-C2. The sequence goes on along the minus strand of NZ_JBYMEN010000002.1, from coordinate 2,955,652 downwards.
GCCCGCGCAACGGGACGCGTTCACCGCCGAGATGCAGGCCGAGGGCGTCGACTGGCGCCTCGTGGTCTACGGCGGCGCCTTGCACGCCTTCCACCACCCGCCGGTCGACCACCCCACGGTGCCCGGCGTCGGCTACCACCCACGACACGCGCAGCGAGCCTGGCGTGACGTCGTCGACCTGCTCGCCGAGTGCCTGCCCGTAACGGAGTGATCTGGGTCGGCAACCGCGATTCCGGGGCCACGGACCAGGCGATCGACCGCCGCCGGCTGAATGAATGGCCGTACGGGGGCCGTTGTGATCGACTCGACCGGGAAAGGCAGGTCGCTGACCTGGGACGATGGTGGTGCGCCCGGCAGGATTCGAACCTGCGGCCTTGGGATTAGAAGTCCCCTGCTCTATCCGCTGAGCTACGGGCGCGCGTGACGTGGATGTCGCGCCCAGAGGGTACCGCCGTCCTGCTGCCCGGCGGCGAAAAGGGTGCCCGCGTCCACGTTGTCGAGCAGGGTCTCATGTCAGCGGCCTGGTGGGCATCCGGGTTCCCGCGGACCGACCTGGCCCCGGACCGTACCTTTGGCTGGTGTTGCTGGATTCCGACGCCGAGAGCGACGTCGCCTACGAGCTGTGCCAGGTCGTCGGTCGCGCCATCCTGCCGTACCGGTCGTCGGACGACGACCAGCACCACGGCACCGCGTTCTTCTTCCAGGGCGGCGACGACCCGGTGGGGGAGTCGCTGTTGACGGCGGCCGACCTGGTCGGCACGCCGGGTGGTGAGCTGGGGCTGCGGACGAGCGTCACCGAGCCGGCCGGCGTCGCCCCGGCAGCCGTGTCCGAGGTCGGGATCGTGCCCGGCTGGGCCCGTTTTCCGGGCGACGGGGTCGCGGTGCTGCCGACCGCGGGCCTGCACCGGTTGGCCGGTGACGGCGGCTGGCGGTGGCGCGTTCAGCCGGTCCCTGCGGGGATCGCCGCCGGGCCCGAGGTGGTCGCCCGCCTCGGCGCCGACGCCGGTTCCGCTTTCGTGCTGGCCCATGGGGTACGCGAAGACGGGTCGCGTCCGCTGGAGGTCGCGATCGAGCGGGTGGTCCGCGACGGGGACGCCGTGCGGATCACCACGGAGCTGCCGCAGGGGTACGTCGGCGCGCCGGTCTTCGTCGTCCAGCTCGACTCCAGCGGGGAGCTGTCGCCGTACTGCCTTGGCCTGGTGCTGCCCGGCGTCGGCGAGCACCCGGTGGCGACCTTCGACCGGATCCGAGCCGTCCTTCCGGCGACGCCCGGCGACATCTGAGCCACGCGGCACCGTCTGAGCCACGCCCAGCGCAACGTCTGAGCCGCGCCCACTGACGTCACCCGTGCCTCGCGTCGCCCTCCCGACTGGTCAGCCGCCGGCCGGCGCGGCACCTGCCGTGTCGGCCGTGGACCGTCGGCTCTCCGGGAGCCCGGCCTCGCCGGTGGTCGAGTCGGTGCCGGTGGAGGCCTTGATGCTCGGTGGCCCGCCGCCTGCCGCAGGGTCGGCCGGTGCGGGGTCGGCGGTAGCCGGGGCGGCCGGCGCCACGTCGGTCGACCCGGGATCGGCGGTGGCCGGATCGGCCGGGGCGGTGGGGCCGGCGGCGAGGAACGCCTCGGCCCAGCGGCCCACCTCGTCGAAGACCTTCTTCCGGACGGCCGGGCCGGAGAGCGTGAGGTCGTGCAGCCCGCCGTCGAAACGGGCCAGGGTGACGTGCCGGCCGAGGCGGGGCGCGTACCGGACCATGTGCTCGACGTCCAGCACGGCGTCGGCCAGAGTCGCGTTGTCGTGCCACCTGGTGCCCCGGAAGGAGCGGGTCGAGCAGGCCAGCAGCACCGGCACCTGGATGTCCAGGCCGGCGCGCAGCCGGCGTTGACCAGTGCGGATCGCGTTCAGCCAGCCGGCCCGGACCGGGAACCCGGCCAGCGGCTTCCACGCCAGGTCATAGGTCCACTCGCCGCGGTGGTCGGAGTGGATGCTCTCGCCGTACACCGTGCCCAGCCCGAACGGCAGGATGCGGTGCGGCGCCCTGCGGCCCAGGCGGGAGACGGCGGCCGCGAGGGGTCGGCGCACCGCCCAGGGGGCGTTCAGGTCGAAGAACGGGCTGTTGAGCACCAGGCCGTCGACGGTGCCGGTGTCGCGGCGGGCGTCCGCCCAGAGCGAGAGGATCAGGCCGCCGGTGGAGTGGCCCATCGCCAGCAGGGTGTCGTGCCCGTCGTCGGAGCGGATGATCTCGGCGGCGGCGTCCAGCTCGGGAAAGTAGTCGCTGATGTCGCGGCAGAAGTTCGGGGTCTGGCCCGGGAGCAGACTGCGACCGTATTTGCGCAGGTCGAGCGCGTAGAAGTCCCAGCCCCGTTCGGCGAAGAAGTCGGCCAGGTGGGTCTGGAAGAAGTAGTCGACGAAGCCGTGCACGTAGAGGACGGCCCGCCCGCTGGGGCGCTCGGCGCGCCGCCGGACCAGAGTCGCGACGACCGGTCCCTCGTCGTCGGTGCCCAGGTCGATCGTCTGCCGCTCGTACGGCGGCCCCAACACGTCCGGTTCCACGGACGCGACGCTACGCCGCGAACCTACCCAGCGGTAGCCCGCGCTCTGGCTGGCTCCCGCGATCCTCGCCTGCCCCGCGATCCTGCTCCTGTTGCCGTGGCGCAGCCTCTGCGAGCTGCGTGCGCGGCCCGAAGGTGCAGGATCGCGGGGACGAGGCGTGGGTCAGACCGTTTCCGCGTCGGCGCGGCTCGGGTCGGCGGCGGGCAGTTGCTCCTGGCCGTCGGCGGGGTCCAGCTCACTCTGCGGCTGCGGGACGTCGCGCAGGTGCTTGTTGTGCCGGGGCTCCTGGCGGGTCTTGGCGTCGTTGAGCCGGCGGCGCAGGTCGTCGCGGACGTCGTTGAGCGCGGCGTGCAGGTCCTCCTCGGCGGAGGTGGTGACGATCTTCTGTCGGCCGGCGATCCAGCACTCCAGGGTGACCTTCTGGCCGCGGGCCTCCCGGTCCTTCACCGACACCTCGAGCTCGGTGGCGTCGGCGTGGAAACTGGCCAACCGGGCGTCGAGGGTGGCGAACTGCTCGGCGATCCAGTTGCGGTCGCCCTGCGAGAACCCGGCACCCACCCGCAGGCACTCCGCAACGGTGGCCGGGTTCGCCACGGCGCTCATCGCTGCGCCTCGGAGACGTTTGCGGAGCCGATTTCGGTGATCATCATGGCGCTGACCTCTCGTCGACGTGGAGCTGTCGGTGGTGCGTTGATCAAGTGCATACCCAGTTCGGGCAGCCCCGGAAACCGCCGACGTCGAGTCGGGCGGGTCGGGCGTACCACACGAGCGCGTGATCAGGGCGTTATCCACAGGTGCCCTCGTTGTCCACAGGTCGGGGGTGGGGCGCTGGTGATGGCCGCCCCCAGCGCAGAGGCTCGTTGTCGAGTCGACTCGCGCTGGCAGGCCCCAATCCCCCTGGAGGGACGATGTTCGACACCTACGTGACAATCGTCGGCAATGTGCTGACAACGCCCGAGTGGCGGCGTACCACCCAGAGCAACACCCTGGTGGCCAACTTCAAGGTCGCCTCGACCGCCCGACGGCTCGACCGCGACAGCGGTCGGTGGGTCGACGGCAACTCACTGCGCGTCCGCGTCAACTGCTGGCGCAAGCTCGCCGAGGGCGTGGCGGCATCGGTCATGGTCGGCGATCCGGTGGTGGTCTGCGGGCGGCTCTACACCCGCGACTGGACCGACGACGCCGGCAACCACCGCACCCTCTACGAGTTGGAGGCGGTCGCCCTCGGCCACGACCTGTCCCGAGGGCGGGCCCGGTTCCTACGTAACCGGCCCAGTGTCACGACCAGCACGGTGGAGGACGCGGAGGCCGAGAGCCGCGTGCACGGCGAGCCCACCGAGCCGGTCCCGGCCGGGCAGGCGCCCGTGCTGCCCGACGACCGCCCGCTGGACGATGACTTCGAGCTGCCCGACTACGCCGCGCTGCGCACCAGCCCGTTCGCCGACGGCCCGGTGGATGGTGATCTCGTCCCGAGCGGCGGGCGGATCGGGCCGGTCGACGTCCTGCCCGACCTCGACGACGACCTGCCCCTCCCACCCGAGGAGGACGAGGACAACGCTGACCTGGACGACGAGCTGGAGCCGGTGCCGGACGAGGGTCAGCCGGAGCCCGCGCAGTCCGGTCGGGGGCGGCGTGGCCGGGGCCGGGTCCCGCAGCCGGCATGACCCATCGGTCCGGCCCTCGCGGGCCGGGCGCCTGACGATCCCGTGCCGGTCGGGCGCCACGCCGATCGTCACCGCTCGGTGGCGGCTCGTCGGTCGGCGGTTCGGCAGCACCGCACCGGACGTAACGGCACGACGGGGGCGGGGTGGCGATGCGATCAGCGTCGTCACCCCGCGTGACAACAACTGAAGGGCCGGCCCGCCTGGCGTGCCACGAAGCGTCCTTCACTGGTGAAGCACCGTGGGCCGGGCTGGTTCACGGGTTGCTCGTCTAGGCTGGCCGGCCGGAGGTGGTGCGGGTGCGACGGACAGCGCCGGTGGCGAACGCGGTGGGGCTGCTGGCCGGGTACGCGCTCGACAGGCTGCTCGGTGACCCGCGCCGGTGGCATCCGGTGGCCGGCTTCGGTCAGGCCGCCGGAGCGTTGGAGCGCCGCCTCTACCGGCCGGACCGTACGGCGGGTGTGGCGTTCACCGCGCTGGCCGTGGGCGGGCCGGTGCTGCTCGGGGCCGTCGCCACGGCGGCCACCCGGCACCGACCGGTGGCCCGGGCGGTGCTCGTGGCCGCCAGCACGTGGACCGTCCTGGGCGGTCGCACGCTGCGGCACGAGGCCACAGTCATGGGTCGGACGCTGCGCGCCGGTGACCTTCCCGCAGCCCGTCAACGTCTCGGTCACCTCTGCGGACGGGACCCGTCGACGCTGGGCGAGTCCGAGTTGGCCCGCGCCACTGTCGAATCGGTCGCCGAGAACACGTCCGACGCGGTCGTCGCCCCGCTGGTCTGGGGCGCGGTCGCCGGTCTGCCCGGGCTGCTGGGCTACCGCGCGGCGAACACCCTCGACGCGATGGTCGGGCACCGGTCGGCGCGCTACGCACGGTTCGGCACTCCGGCCGCGCGGCTGGACGACGTGCTCAACCTGGTGCCGTCCCGGCTGACCGGGCTGCTCACCATCGCTGTCGCGCCCGTCGCCCACGGGGATCGGCAACGGGCCTGGCAGGTGTGGCGGCGTGACCGCAACGACCACCCGAGCCCCAACGCCGGCCAGTGCGAGGCGGCCATGGCCGGCGCGCTCGGCGTCCGCCTCGGTGGCCGCAACATCTACTTCGGGCGCTCCGAGGTGCGGCCGTTCCTCGGCGACGGCCCCCGCCCGGAGGCGCGGCACCTGAAGCGTGCCGCCCGGATCTCCGGCGCTGTCGGGTTGGCGGCCGTGGGGTTGGCGGCCGCGTACCCGGTGACCCTCGGCCGTCTGGTTGGCGCCGTGGGCCGGCGCGGGTTGGCCGCCGTGACCGGTGGGCGTGGGCGGTGAGCGGCGGGCTGCTGGTCGCCGGCACGACCTCCGACGCCGGCAAGAGCGTGCTCACCGCCGGGATCTGCCGGTGGCTGCACCGGCAGGGCGTGAAGGTGGCGCCGTACAAGGCACAGAACATGTCGAACAACTCCGCGGTGGTCGTCGGGCCGGACGGGCGTGGTGGCGAGATCGGACGAGCCCAGGCCATGCAGGCCGCAGCCTGTGGGCTCGCGCCCGATCTGCGGTTCAACCCGGTGCTGCTCAAGCCGGGCAGTGACCTGGCGAGTCAGGTGGTGCTGCTCGGCGAGGCCGTCGACACCATCACCGCCGGCACCTTCCGGCACCTGCGTCCCCGGCTCGCCGAGACCGCGTACGCGGCGCTGGCCGAGCTGCGGGAGACGTACGACGTGGTGATCTGCGAGGGTGCCGGCAGCCCTGCCGAGATCAACCTGCGGGCTGGTGACTACGTCAACATGGGGCTGGCCCGGCACGCCAACCTGCCCACCATCGTGGTCGGCGACATCGACCGGGGTGGCGTCTTCGCCTCCATGTTCGGCACCGTGGCGCTGCTCGACCCCGCCGACCAGGCCCTGATCGCCGGCTTCGTGATCAACAAGTTCCGAGGTGACCTCGGGCTGCTCCAGCCGGGGCTGGACATGCTGCGTCACGTCACCGGCCGTCCCACGTACGGGGTGCTGCCCTGGGCACTGGACCTGTGGCTCGACGCGGAGGACTCACTCGCCTACGGCCGTGTGCTCGGCCGCCCCGCCGCCCCACACGGCACCGAATGGCTGGACGTGGCCGTCGTCCGCCTGCCCCGGATCAGCAATGCCACCGACGTGGAGGCGCTGGCCACCGAGCCGGGTGTCCGCGTACGCCTCACCATCGAACCAGCCGAGCTGGCCGCCGCCGACCTGGTCGTCCTCCCCGGCTCCAAGTCAACCGTCGCCGACCTCGCCTGGCTGCGCGAAACGGGCCTCGCCGACGCGGTTGCCGCACACGTGGCGGGCGGCAAGCCACTGCTCGGCCTCTGCGGCGGCTTCCAGATGCTCGGCCGCGCCATCCATGACGCGGTGGAGAGCCGGCAGGGCAGCGTGCCGGGGCTGGGCCTGCTACCCATCGAGATCACGTTCGATCCGCGCAAGACCGTCCGGCAGTCGGTGGGCACCGCCCACGGTGGCCTTCCGGTGCGCGGCTACGAGATCCACCACGGGTACGTCTCGCACACCGACCCCACCCTGGCCCCGCTGCTGATCGGCGACGACGGTGTCGGCGAGGGAGCCGTACTCGGCGCGGTGCACGGCACGCACTGGCACGGGGCGTTCGAGTCCGACGGGTTCCGCCGGTGGTTCCTCACCGAGGCGGCTCGCCTGGCCGGCCGTACCGGCTTCCGGGTCGCACCGGCCACCAGCTTCGCGGCCGCCCGGGAACGCTCGCTCGATCTGCTCGGTGACCTCGTCGAGGAACACCTGGACACCGACGCCCTCTGGCGTCTCATCGAAACCGGGCCACCGGCGGGCCTCCCCTTCATCCCGCCCGGCCCCCCACCAACCACCACGCCGCCTCAGAACTAGCCCCCCAGCCTCCACCGCCGGCGCACCTCCGTCCGCCGTGGACTCGCTGGCCGTGGTCGATCATGCACTTGTGGTGCCCGTTGTGCTCCGACCAACCCCTTTCATCCCCCACCACAATTCCATGATCGACGGGGCGAGGGCGGGGCGAGACGGGGCGGGGCCCGTGCGGCTGGTGCGCAGTGCGCGGCGACGCCCGGTGGTGCACCTGGGCGGGGTGATGGAGGACTAGGGGCGGATGTCGGCGGGGCGGTCGGTTGTCGGCAGGCCGGCGGCGAGCCAGGCGTCGACGCCGCCGATCATGTCGGTGGCCCGACGCAGCCCGAGGGTCTGCAAACTGGCGGCGGCCAGGCTGGAGCTGTAGCCCTGCCGGCACACCAGCACGATCTCCCGGTCGTACCCGGTCGCCTCCGGGATCCGCCAGGCGCTGGCTGGATCGAGCCGCCATTCCAGCACGGTACGGTCGATGACGACCGCGCCCGGCAGGTCGCCCTGTTCGCGGCGTTGCAGATCGGTGCGGGTGTCGACCAGCAGCGCACCGCCGCGGACCGCCTCGACGGTCTGCTGCGGAGTCAGTCGGTGCAGCCCGGCACGGGCCTGTTCGAGCAGGGCGTCGATACCGGGGCTCATCACATCTCGGAGCACCACCCGATGATGCCGATTCGGTGGCACCCCGGGGCGGCGAACGGGCCGCCCGTCACCCGTGGCCGCCCCAATTCCCCCGGACGTGACGACGGCCGGCCAGGGGCGGTCAGTCGGACGTGTCAGCCGGCCCGGTCAGGCCGCTGATACGGCGTGATCCACCCGGGTTTGCGGAAATCGCGGTGTCCGGTCGACCGGGATGCCCCTATTTCAATGAATCGGAGTCGATCACCCGGGCGGGCGGCGCCGGCGGCATACTTTCGGTCATGCACCACGCGAGGCTGGGCTGAGCCCCGAGGCCGGACGGCCGGCACCACACAGCGAGGCCGCGCGGAGTCCCGAGACCGGACGGCCGGCACCGCAGCGGAGGGCCGTGGACATCACCGGAACGGCCGATGACGTCGGGGGACCGGCCGGTCGTCGGACTGGCAGGTCGTCAGTGGCAGTGGTCGAGGCGTACGCCGAACTGGCCCGTCGGGTGCTCGCGGGCCCGGCGCGGTTGGGGCGGACCCGGCTGGTCGCGGTCGACGGGCCGAGTGGCGCGGGCAAGAGCCGGTTCGCCGCGCGCCTCGCGGATGCCCTGGCGGCGCTGTCCGGCGGCCGGCCGCCCGTGGTGCACACCGACGACCTGCTCGACGGTTGGGACGACCAGGTCACCTTCTGGCCCCGACTCGACGAGGGGGTGCTCGGTCCGCTGCGGGAGGGGAGGCCGGGCGCCTACCGGCGCTACAGCTGGGTGCGGCAGAGCTTCCTGCCTCGGCCGGTTCCGGTTCCGGTCGCGCCGGTGCTGGTGTTGGAGGGGGTCACCGCGGCCCGTGCGGTCGTCCGGCCGGAGCTGACCCTGGCCGTGTTCGTCACCGCGCCTGCCTCGTTGCGGTTGGAGCGCGCGGTCGCCCGGGACGGGCCGGAGATCCTGCCCGAGCTGCGTCGCTGGCACGTCGGTGAGCAGGCGCACTTCGCGGCCGACGACACTGCCGACCACGCGGACCTGCTGGTGGATGGCGCGCCGACGCTGCCGCACGACTCGGACCGGTACTACCTTCGCATCGGTTGAGCGGGGGCATGGACGTCCGCCAGCGGCTACGGCACGATGCGAGAGGGCCGCCACCGGCAGGGCACTGGGCGGGACGGCGGCCAACGGCACGACGCGAAGCACCCAGGGCGCGGCGATCGGGGGACTCATCATGTCGGCAACGGACACGCCCGCGCGGCGCCGGATCACCCTCACCGGCATCAGCTCGCGGGCCTGGGAGCATCCGGCCGACCGGGGCGCTCTGGTCGCCCTGCGGGAGCTGCGCGGGTTCGACGACGTGGTGCGGTCGTTCTTCGGCATGTGGAACGAGCGTGGTTTCCGGCTGTCCGTGCTCGCCTCGGGGATCCGGGTCGACCACCGGCAGTACCCGGCGGTGTGGCAGCGCTACGCCGAGGCCGCGGCGGCGCTCGACGTGGCGGAACTGCCCGAGCTGTACGTGACCCAGTCGCCCTGGTTGGGCGCCGAGGCCGTGGGCCTGGAACGGCCGTTCATCGTGCTCAACTCCGCCTGCGTGCAGCACCTCGACGAGGACGAGCTGCGCTGCCTGCTCGGCCACGAGCTGGGGCATGTGGGCAGTGGGCACGCGGTCTACAAGACGATGCTCATGATCCTCACCCGGTGGGCGGCCAACCTGAGCTGGTTGCCGGTGGGAGCGATCGCGCTGCGGGCGATCATCGCGGCGATGCTGGAGTGGTGGCGCAAGGCCGAGTTGTCCGCCGACCGGGCCGGTCTGCTCGCCGGGCAGGACCCGGCGGCCGCGCTGCGTCTGCTCATGAAGCTCGCGGGCGGCGGTGACCTGTCCCAGATCGACACCGCCGCGTTCCTGGAGCAGGCCGCCGAGTACGCCGGCGGCGGCGACCTGCGCGACAGCCTGCACAAGATCAGAATGACGGCGTGGAGCACCCATCCGGCCCCGGTGGCCCGGGCGGCGCAGCTCCGCCAGTGGATCGACTCCGGGGCGTACGGGCAGGTGCTGGCCGGTGACTATCCGCGCCGCGACGACGACAGCTCGACCAGCGTGTCGGAGGAGATCAAGGCCGCTGCCGATTCGTACCGGGAGGAGTTCAGCCGGTCCAGCGACCCGTTGGTCGGGTTGCTGCGCCGGCTCGGCGACGGCGCCAGCGACGTGGGCGAGTGGGTCGGCGGCACCGCCGGTCGGGCCCGCTCCTGGATGGACGCCGCCACCGAGGCAGCCGGCCGCGCCCAGCGCGCCGGCCGGGCCGCACCCGGTGCGCGGGCGGGCACCGGGCCGTCGGGCGGCGGTGACGGTACGGGCTCGGCCAGCACGTCGGGGTAAGGCCGGCATACGATGCCGGTCATGACCTCACCGATCATGTCCGAGTCCGAGGTGCGGGCCGCCGTCGAGCGGGAGATGCCCGGCGTACGCGCCGACCTGGAACGTCTCGTCCGCATCCCCGGCATCGCCTTCGAGGGCTTCGACCACTCACACGTGGAACGTTCCGCCGAGGCGGTCGCCGAACTGCTGCGCGGCTGCAGCCTGGACGTCGACATCGTGCGTTCCGGCGGTCAGCCCGCGGTGATCGGCCGTCGGGCGGCTCCGCCCGGTGCGCCCACCGTGCTGCTCTACGCCCACCACGACGTGCAGCCGGTCGGCGACCGGTCGCTGTGGGAGTCTGACCCGTTCGAGCCGGTGGAGCGCGACGGCCGGCTCTACGCCCGGGGCGCGGCTGACGACAAGGCCGGCATCATGGCGCACGTCGCGGCGCTGCGGGCGTACGGGGACGCGCTGCCGGTCGGTGTGGTGCTCTTCATCGAGGGCGAGGAGGAGTACGGCTCCGACTCGCTGGAGCAGCTGCTGATCGAGCACCGCGACGAGATCACCTCGGACGTCATCGTGATCGCTGACTCCGGCAACTGGGACATCGGCGTACCGGCGTTGACCACCTCGCTGCGCGGCGTCGTCAACTGTTTCGTCGAGGTGCGCACGCTGGACCACGCGGTGCACAGCGGCATGTTCGGCGGTGCCGTGCCGGACGCGCTCACCGCGCTGGTCCGCCTGCTGTCGACGCTGCACGACGACGCCGGCGACGTGGCGGTGGAAGGGCTGGTCGGCCGGGAGGGCGCCACCGTCGACTACCCCGAGGACCGGATCCGGAACGAGGCCGGGCTGGCCGACGGCGTCCAGTTCATCGGCACCGGCCGGATCACCGACCGGCTCTGGACCAAGCCCGCGGTGGCGGTGCTCGGCATCGACGCGCCGTCCACCAGTGAGGCGCCGAACGCCCTGGTCCCGGCCGCGAAGGCGAAGCTCAACGTCCGCCTCGCTCCCGGTGACGACCCCAAGCGGGCGTACGCGGCGATTCGCGCGCACCTGGAGAAGCACGCTCCGTGGGGTGCCCAGGTGACCGTCAGCCTGGAGCACGACGGCAACCCGTGCGTGATCGACGCGTCCGGGCCGATGTTCGACGCCGCCCGGTCGGCCTTCCGGGCTGCCTGGGACGGCACCGACCCGGTGGACGTCGGCATCGGCGGTTCGATCCCGTTCATCGCCACCTTCCAGGAGATGTTCCCGGATGCGGCGATCCTGGTGACCGGCGTGGAGGACCCGCACGCCCGTGCGCACGGCCCGAACGAGAGTCTGCACCTGGGTGAGTTCGCCAAGGTCTGCCTCGCCGAGGCGTTGCTGCTCGGCAATGTCGCCGCTGCGCGTAGTTAGGTCACGGACGGCGATTTCGGGCCTGATCTGCGAGTTTACGGCGTGTCGGATGGTCAGCTGTTATAGCCTTTCGTACATGAGTACGAACGAGGTGATGGCCCGGTTGGGGGCCGCTGTCAGCGCGCTGGGGGACGTCGACGTCTCCGCGTGGTCCGAGGACACGCTCAACGAACAGCTCGGTGAGCTCTCCGCCGCACTGGTCGCCCTCGACTCGGTGCTCTCCCGTGTCGCTGGCGAGGTCCGTGCCCGGGGGTTGCGCATCGAGGAGCCCGTCTCCGCCTGATCGTCGTCCGCGTTGGTGGGCGGCAACCTGCCGACACCGCCCGGGCACGGCAATGCCCGGGCGGTGTCGGAGGTGACTGGCAGGATGAGCTGCGTGCGGTTCCTCGACCTGGCAGCCACCTCCGCTGCCGTCAGCGCCACCAGCGGCCGGCGGGCCAAGGTGGAGCTGCTGGCTGACGCGTTGCGCCGGCTCGACCCGGGCGAGGTCGAGCCCGGTGCCGGCTATCTGGCCGGTGAGCTGCGCCAACGACAGACCGGGGTGGGCTACGCGAGCCTGCGTGACCTGCCGCCACCGGCCGCCGAGCCGACGTTGACGGTGGCGTCCGTGGACGCGGCCATCGAGCAGATCGCCGCCGTGGCGGGCACGGGTTCGCAGGCCCGCCGGCGGGCGCTGCTCGGTGCCCTCTACGCGGCGGCGACCGCCGAGGAGCAGCGTCTGCTCACCGGCCTGTTCAGCGGCGAGCTGCGCCAGGGCGCCCAGGCGGGGTTGCTCGCCGACGCGGTCGCCCGGGCCGCCGAGGTGCCGGTGGCGACGGTCCGACGGGCCCTGCTGCTCGCCGGTGACCTGCGTGCCGTGGCGGTGGCCGCGCTGTCCGGCGGGGCCGCCGAGTTGGCCGGGTTCGGCCTTCAGGTCGGCCGGCCGCTGGCGCCGATGCTGGCGCAGAGCGCCCCCTCTGTCGACGAGGCGCTCGCCGCGACCGGCACGCCGGCGGTGGTCGACGTGAAGCTCGACGGCATCCGCATCCAGGTGCACCGCTCGGGCGCCGACATCGCCGTCTTCACCCGCAGCCTCGACGAGATCACCGCCCGGGTTCCCGAGGTGGTCGCCGCGGTCCGGGCCCTGCCGGGCCGCGAGTTGGTGCTCGACGGCGAGGCGATCGGCCTGGACGAGACGGGCCGTCCGTTGCCGTTCCAGCAGACCTCCAGTCGGGCCGCCCGACGCACCACCCCCAGCACCACCGGCCGCACTCCGGTCGCCCCGGCGGTGCTCGCGGCAGCCGCCAGCACCGGCGCGACAGTGCTCACTCCGTACTTCTTCGATCTGCTGCACCTCGACGGCGAGGACCTGATCGACCTGCCCGGCCGGGAGCGGTGGGCCGCCCTCGCCGGCGCGGTCGACTCGTCGCTGCTGGTCGGTCGGATGGAGGTCGACGGCCCCGAGCAGGCCGCCGCCGCGTTCGCCGCCGCGCTCGACGCCGGGCAGGAGGGCGTGGTGGTCAAGGCGCCGGACGCCCCCTACGACGCCGGCCGGCGCGGTGCCGCCTGGGTCAAGGTCAAGCCCCGGCACACCCTCGACCTGGTGGTGCTCGCCGTCGAGTGGGGCAGTGGCCGGCGCAAGGGTTGGCTGTCCAACCTGCATCTGGGCGCGCGCGACCCGCACACCGGCGACTTCGTCATGCTCGGCAAGACGTTCAAGGGGCTCACCGACGAGCTGCTGCGGTGGCAGACCGAGCGGTTCCTCGACCTCGCGGTCGAGCGCGGCGACTGGGTGGTCCGCGTCCGGCCTGAGCAGGTGGTGGAGATCGCCTTCGACGGGGTGCAGACCAGCTCCCGCTATCCCGGGGGGATGGCGCTGCGGTTCGCCCGGGTGGTGCGGTATCGCGATGACAAGTCCGCCGCCGAGGCGGACACCATCGACGCCGTCCGCGCCATCCACGCCGGGCGTCCCACCGGTTGACGGGCCCGGGTCACCTGCTGGACAGCGACCTCGCGTAGTTCACCTGGTTGTTGATGTGCGCCACCTGAGCCTGATCGGCGACCGGGATCCGGGCCACGTACTGCTGCGCGCCGTTGGTCACCGTCACCTGGACGGTGCCGTGGTGCCGGGTCTCCTTGACCAGCAGGAAGAGCAAACTCAAGACGAACAGGCAGAAGAAACCGACGATGGCGCAGACCAGTGCCCAGGTGGCCACCTTCTCCTCGCGCTGCCAGTAGTCGGCCACGTGCCAGGTCGCCCCGGCCAGCGGCAGCACTCCGGCCGGCGTACGGATGACGGGTGGGCTGACCGCGATCTCGGCGATCTGCACCGCGACCACCTCCGGCCCGCTGGGGTAGCCGGCCAGGGCCGGGGGCACCGCCATCGGGGTCGGCGGGTACGGCCCGACCGCCGGCCACGCCCCGGCCGGCTGGGCCGGCGTCCATCCCTCGGCCGGCTGGGCCGGTCCCCATGCCCCGGCCGGCTGGGATGGCGGCCCGGAGAAGGGAGCGGGCGGTGCGGAGAACTGCGCGGGTGGTGCCGAGAACTGTGCCGGAGGCCCGGAGAACTGCGCTGGTGCCGGCGTGACCGGGAATGGTGTCGTCGGCGGTAGGCCGGAAGCCGCGGCTTCCGGGGGTGCCGTCGTCGGAAACGGCGCGGCAGGTGCGCTGGTCGGCAGTGGCGCGGTCGGTGGTTCGGCGGCCCACGGGTCGATCGGCGGGTGCGCCCGGGTCTCCGGAACGGGCTCGGGCAGCGGTGCCGTGGGATCCACGCTCATCGGGACCCCCAACGTGAGGTGAACACCCGGCGGAGACTACCGGCTGCCGTGGTGTGCCCGGTGCCCCCGAGTGTCCGGTTGAGTCAGCGGACCGGACCGGGTCGGGCCGGGCCGGTCAGGCGGACGCGCTCGGTGTGGGCTCGGCCGCCCGGTCCAGCGGAGCCGGGGTGGTGCCGAGGCCGGCGGCGCGGCGTGCCTCGCGGCGCGCCACCCAGCCGTAGCCGAACAGGGCCATCACCGCGAAGAGCCACCACTGCACGACGTAGCCGAAGTTCTGCCAGTTGTTGGCGTGCCCGACCGGCACCGCCTTGAAGACCGGGTCGGCCGCCGGGGTCTGCTCGTCCAGCAGCAGATAGGCGCCGTAGACCGGGTAGGGCAGTTCGCCCGCCAGGCGTGACACCCCGATCCGTCGGATCTCCAGCCGCCCGTCGCGCCGGGCCACCGCGCCGGCGCCGCTCTCGGTCTCATGCACACGCCCGACGACTGTCACATCGCCGGTCGGCACGGCCGGCACCTGCGGCTGGGCGGTTGCCCCACCCGGCGCCGGCGGGATCCAGCCCCGGTCCACCAGCAGCGCCGTGCCATCCGCGAGCACCAGCGGGGTGAGCACCTCGAAGCCGACCCGGCTGTCCACCGTCCGACCACGGACCAGCACGGTGTTCGTCGGGTCGTACCGGCCGGTGACTGTCACCCGCGTCCAGACCTTGTCCTCGGCGGGGGCCGGGCCTGTCGTGCCCGCGCCGCCGGTGGGAGCGCGCAGCGCGTCGGCCAGTGGCGTCGGGGCCATCCGCTGGCCCGCGTCGATCCGCTCGTTGACCTCGGTACGCCCCCGGTAGCGGTCCAGCTGCCAGTTGCCGAGGAACACCATGACGGCGGCGGCAACCAGGGTCAGCGCGAGAGCGCCCAGCCAGCGTGGGCTCAGCAGGAACCGGTACACGGCACCGAGGCTACTCGTATGACCGGCGCCACTGACCTGGACCGGGCCGGAGCCGTGCCAGGAACCGGTCCGGTGGCCCCGGTTGGCGGTGCTCACCTCTCCAGCCGGACGGGTATCGTCACGCCGACGGATCGGCCCCGGTCGTCCCGTCGCGTACCCGCCACCGCTCGCGAGGAGTCGATGATGACCGTCGTGCCGCGCCTGGTGCTCAGCGCACCGTCCTCCGGGCACGGTAAGAACGCGCTGGCGATCGGGCTGCTCGCTGCGCTCGCCGAGCGGGGGGTGGACGTCGCCGGGTTCAAGCTCGGGCCGGACCACGTCGACGCCGCCTACCTGGGCCTCGCCTCCGGTCGGCCGGGTCGGGTGATCGATCCCCGGCTGGTCGGCATGGACCGGCTCGCCCCGCTGGTGGCGCACGGTGCCGCCGGTGCCGGGCTCGCCGTGGTGCAGGGCAGCATGGGTCTGTACGACGCGGTCGGTGGTCGCCCGGAGCAGGAGTCGACGGCCGCCGCGGCCGCGGCGCTGCGCAGCCCGGTGGTGCTCGTCGTCGACGTGGCCGCGATGGGTCAGTCGGTGGCGGCCCTGGTGCACGGTTTCCGCTCGTACGACGAGCAGTTGTGGCTCGGCGGGGTGATCCTCAACCGGGTGGCGTCGTCGCGGCACGAGGCGATGCTGCGCGAGGCGTTGGACGACGTGGGTGTGCCGGTCTACGGTGCGCTGCGTCGCCAGGACCTGCCGGCGGTGCTGCCGTCGCGGCGGCACGGTGTGGCACCGGTGGTCGACGGCTCCGCCGACGCCGTCCGCGCGGTCCGTCGGCTGGGCGAGGCCGTCGCCGCCACTGTCGACCTGGAACGACTGCTCGGGCTGGCCCGCTCCGCCCCAGAGCTGCCCGCCCCCGCCTGGTCTCCCGAGGAGGCCCTCGGCGCGTTCACCGCCCCGGCGGACCGCCCGCTGGTGGCGCTGGCCGGCGGGCCGGGCGGCAGCTTCAGCCACCCGGAGACCGCCGAGTTGCTGCGCGCCGCCGGCGCCGAGATCGTCACCGTCGATCCGCTGCGCGACGAGGCGCTGCCGGTCGGCACCCGCGCGCTGGTCATCGGTGGCGCGCTGCCCGAGGCGTACGCCGAGCAGTTGTCGGCCAACCGGCGGCTCTGCATCGCGGTGGCCGAGCTGGCGCGGACCGGGCGTCCGGTGGTCGCCGAGGGCGCCGGGCTGCTCTGGCTGGCCCGGGAGTTGGACGGGCTGCCGATGTGCGGTGTCCTGGACGCGATCGGTGTCAGCCGGGACGGTCTGGTGGCCGGCTACCGGGAGGCGACCGCTCAGACCGACAGCGTGGTCGCCGCCCAGGGTACGGTGCTGGTCGGCCACAAGGCGCACCGTGCGGTGCTCACCCCCCGCGCTGGTCAGCGGCCGGCGTGGAGCTGGGAGGGCGGCACGCCGGAGGGGTTCGTCTGGCGCAACGTGCACGCCTCGCAGCTCACCCTGCACTGGGCCGGTCATCCGGCGACGGCGGCTCGCTTGGTCGCCGCGGCGGCCGAGCCGACGAACGAGGGGGTGCCGGTGCAGCCCGGCGGGGTGCCGGCGTGATCGGTCAGGTGGCGGTGCGCCGCTTCCCGGCGTTGACCGTCTCCACCCCGCGTACGGAGGTGCGGCGACTCACCGCGGCGGACGCGGAGGCGGCCGGTGAGATCTTCGCCGACAAGTTGACCCGGCGCTGGCTGCCGTTGCCCGACGACTCCGGCCCGATCGACGGGCACGCCTGGTGCACGGAGCTGGCCCGGCAGCGGCGGGACAGCGGCGAGGGTGACCACTATGCGGTGGTCCGACGCGAGGACGACCAGGTGGTGGGCTCGCTGTGGACGCGGCGCACCGACTGGGGTGCCCGTCTCACCGAGGTCTCCTACGCGATGGCGCCACACGCGCGGGGCTTCGGCTTCGCCGCCGAGGCCGTCGACGCGGTGGCCATCGCGCTGATCCTGGAGCACGGCTTCCAACGGGTCGAGCTGCGGGTGGCACCCGGCAACCTGGCCTCGCGCCGGGTCGCCGAGAAGGCGGGGTTCAGCTACGAGGGCCTGCTGCGCAACGCCGGGCTGGTCGGCGGCGGCCGGGTGGATCTCGAACTCTGGTCGTTCGTCGCCGCCGACCTGCGCTGACCCGCCGGCTGGTCAGCCGACGATCGCGTCCGACGGTGGGGTGAACTGGCGGGTCGGTGTGCCCTTCAGGCCGTCGCGCAGCGTCTCCGACACCGCCTTGATCGGGATCTGGGACTGCCCGTCACCGACCGCGTTGAACGGATTGTCCGGGTCGGAGATGAAGCTCGCCGCGGCCAACTCCGGTGTGTAGCCGACGAACCAGGCGGATCGTGTGCTGTCGGTGGTACCGGTCTTGCCGGCCACCGGGCGTCCGACTGTGCCCCGCACGCTGTCGGCGGTGGACCAGCCGCCGCAGCTTCCGCGCGCCGGGGTGTCGCCGGTGGGGCAGCGGGCCGCGTCGGTGGCCGCCCGAGCGGCGTCCGCGCTGACCACCTGCCGGCAGCGAGGCTTGGCCACCTCGCGATGGATGCCGCCCGGGGTGGCGTACGTGGTCGGCGTGCCGTCCCGGTTCATGATCGACTGCACCGGGATCGCCTCGCAGTAGCGACCGTCGGCGGCGATGGCGGCGTAGGCGTTCGCCATCTCCAGCGGGGTGGCGTCGGAGACCCCCAGGGTGAACGCGCCCCACTGCTTCGCCTTGTCCGGGGACGCGTGGTCCCGGTCGACGTCGGTGCGCCACCGCAGCCCGAGCTGCTCGGCCAACCGGACCGCCCGGTCAGCGCCGACCTTCTCCTCCAACCAGACGAAGTACGTGTTGACCGATTTGCCGAAACCGGACCACATGGTCTGTTGACCCGTCATCGCGCCGCTGGCGTTGGAGGGCGCCCACCCGTCGTAGACGGACGACCGGTAGCGGTAGGGCGCGTTGAACGAGGTGGAGAGCGTCATCCCCGAGTCCAGCGCGGCCAGCATCGGGAACATCTTGAACGTCGACCCGGCCTGGTAGCCCGCCAGGTCACCGCCGCCGAGCAGCGGCGCCACAGTGTTCGGGTAGTTGGCCTTCACCTTCGGCCCGGCCTCGGGATTGGAACTCTGCGGGTTCTCGCTGAGATCCAGCGAGTACGTCCGGTTCACCGCCATCGCCTTGACCCGCCCGGTGCCCGGCTCGGAGACCACGATTCCGTTGGCGAACGGACTGCCGGTGGCCTCCTTGGAACCGACGTTCTTCTCCGCCGCCTCCTGGATCTTCGGGTCGATGCTGAGCACGATCCGGTAGCCGCCCCGGCGCAGCTTGTCCATGCGTTCCAGCCGGTTCGCCCCGAACGCGGGCTGCGCGCTCCACCAGTTCTTCAGGTAGTCGCAGGCGAAGCCCCAGCTGTTGTACTTCTCCGCCACCGCGGCACAGTCGTGCGGCGGGGTCGTCAGCTTCAGCCGGATCGGCTCGGACTTGGCGGCGGCGGCCGAGTCGGGGGAGAGGTAACCGAGCTGGCTCATCCGGTCCAGCACGTAGTCACGCCGCCCGGTGGCCTCCTTCTGGTCGGAGTCGGCCGGGTCGTACTCCGACGGGGACTTGACCAGCCCGGCGAGGGTGGCGGCCTCGACCGGGGTGAGGTTCTTCGGGGTCTTGGAGAAGAAGATCTCGCTGGCCGCGTAGATGCCGTACGCCCGGTGCCCGAAGTACGCCGAGTTCAGGTAGCGCTCCAGGATCTGCTCCTTGCTCATCTCCTTCTCCAGGTCCAGCGCCATCCGCATCTCCTTGACCTTGCGAAGGCTGGTCTGCTGGGTGGCTTCCTGGACCTCCTTGGGCGTGGTCGCGCTGTCCCGCAGGGCCATCCGGACGTACTGCATGGTCAGCGTCGACGCACCCTGGGAGCCGCCGGAGCGGGCATTGGACACGAAGGCGCGGGCCACGCCCTTCGGGTCGACGCCGTGGTGCTGGTAGAACCGTGAGTCCTCGGCGGCGACGATCGCCTGCTGGATGTTCGGCGACATGTCCGACAGCTTGGTGTACTGCCGGTACTCCTCGTAGAACATGGTCAGCACGGTCTTGCCGTCCGGGGCGTAGACGTACGAGGTCTCGGCGGGCAACGCGGTGGTCAGCAGTCTGGTCTTCTGCTCCGTGGCGTGCGCGGTGGCCTTCGCGCCGAGCCCGGTGACGGCGACCAGTGGGTACGCGGCGGCGGCGATCACGATTCCGGCGATCAGCCCGGCGCGAAGTAGAGGGACGAGTCGACCAGCGGCAGCAAGGGGTCGGTTACTCACATGGCCAAGTTATGACATTTCCGATTCATACCTGAGAAGAACTCTTAAACCGGCGGGTGGTGACGTGGCTTACGCCGAGATCGACTGTCCCACCGGCCACCTTCCCGGCAGGATCGCGGACATGTCTGATCAGCCGAGTGGGATGGTCCCGACCGCCGGGGCCGAGCCGGACCTCGCGCACCACGGCGACGCGGAGGCGACCGAAGGCCTGATCGACCTCGCCGTCAACGTCCGCCAGGCAGCGCCTCCCGCCTGGCTGGCCGGCCCGATCGCCGCGACCCTGACCGACCTGGCGCGCTATCCGGACCCGACGGCGGCCCGGGCGGCGGTCGCCGCCCGACACCGCCGTCACCCGAACGAGGTGCTGCTCACCGCAGGCGCGGCCGAGGGCTTCGTGCTGATCGCCCAGGCGCTGCGCGGGGTGCGCCGACCGGTGGTGGTGCACCCCCAGTTCACCGAGCCGGAGGCGGCGCTGCGGGCCGCCGGACATGCGGTCGGGCGGGTGCTGCTGGACCCCGCCGACGATTTCCGGCTCGACCCGTCCCGGGTGCCCGCCGACGCCGACCTGGTGATGATCGGCAACCCGACGAACCCCACGTCGGTGCTGCACCCGGCGCAGACGCTGGCCGCGCTGGCCCGTCCCGGCCGGGTGCTGGTGGTCGACGAGGCGTTCGCCGACACCACCATCGCCCCCGGCCATCCCGGCGAACCGGAGTCGCTGGCCGAGCGGCGCGACGTTCCGGGGCTGCTCGTGCTGCGCAGCCTCACCAAGACCTGGGGCCTGGCCGGTCTCCGGATCGGCTACCTGCTCGGCGCTCCGGAGCTGCTGACCCGGCTGGCCGCCGTCCAGCCGCTCTGGGCCGTCTCCACACCCGCGTTGGCCGCCGCGTCCGCCTGCGCCACCGCCGTCGCGGTGCAGGCCGAACGCGCGATCGCCGCCGACCTCGCCACCGACCGCGACCACCTGGTCGCCCGCCTGACCGACCTGCCCGGTGTACGCGTCGTCGGCCGCCCCGCCAGCGCATTCGTCCTGCTGCACCTGCCGGGCGCGAGCGCGATCCGAGCCGCCCTGCGGGAGCGGGGCTGGGCGGTACGCCGAGGCGACACGTTTCCCGGCCTCGGCCCGGACTGGCTGCGGGTGGCGGTGCGCGACCGTAACACCACCGACGCGTTCATCGAGGTGCTGCGCGAGACCATGGAGGCATGATGCTGGAGACCACGATCGCGGCGATCCGACCGGCGGACGAAGCGGCCATGGCCGACGCCCGCGAGCTGCACGGCCGGCTGACCAAGCCGGCGGGCTCGCTGGGCGCTCTGGAAGAACTTTCGGTACGCCTCGCCGGGCTGGCCGGGGCCTGCCCACCGCCGCTGCCCGAGCCGGCCGCCGTGGCGATCTTCGCCGGCGACCACGGGGTGCACGCCCAGGGGGTCAGCCCGTGGCCGCAGGAGGTCACCGGGCAGATGATCGGCAACTTCCTGGCCGGCGGGGCGGTGGTCAACGCGTTCGCCCGACAGGCCGGCGCGTCGGTCACCGTTGTCGACGTCGGTGTGGCCACCCCGCTGCCCACCGGACCGGTCGACGATCCGGCTGGGGCCGACCGGGCTGGGTCCGAGCCGGCTGGGCCCGACCGAGCTGGGCTCAATCCGGCTGGGCCCGAGCCGGCTGGGTCCGAGCCGGCGGTGCTCGACCCGGCGGTGCCCCGACTGGTTGTCGCGTCCGTCCGCCGGGGCACCCGCGACTTCACGGTGACCGCCGCGCTGACCCGGGACGAGGCGCTGGCGGCGCTGCAGACCGGCATCCGGATCGCCGACGAGCTGATCGACGCCGGGGCCGGCATCCTGCTCACCGGTGACATGGGCCTCGGCAACACCACCCCGGCCGCCGCGCTGATCGCCGCCTTCACCGGTGCCGACCCGCTCGACGCCACCGGCCGGGGCACCGGGATCGACGACCCGACGTACGCCCACAAGGTCGCCGTGGTGCGCTCCGCGCTGGCCCGGCACTCGCCCGACCCGGCCGACCCGCTGGGTGTGCTGGCCGCCGTCGGTGGCCTGGAGCACGCCGCGCTGGCCGGGCTGATCCTGGGTGCCGCGGCCCGCCGGACGCCGGTGCTGCTGGACGGCGTGATCGCGGTCTCGGCCGCGCTGGCCGCCGCCGCGTTCGCCCCGGCAGCGGTCGGTGCCATGGTCGCCGGTCACCGTTCGGCCGAGCCCGGCGCCACTGTGGCACTGCGACACCTCGGCCTCGACCCGCTGATCGACCTGGGGCTGCGCCTCGGCGAGGGCACCGGCGCGCTGCTGGCGTTGCCCGTGGTCACCGGTGCCGTCCGGGTGCTGCACGAGGTAGCCACCTTCGACTCCGCCGGCGTGGCCGAGAAGTGACCACACGCAGCGAGCGAGTCGTCCGCCCCGGTGGTGCGGCGTGACCTCCAATCCGTACCCCCTGGGTCTGCGGCTCGACGGGCGGCGGGTGGTCGTGGTGGGCGGTGGCGCGGTCGCCACCCGGCGCGTGCCCGCGCTGCTGGACGCCGGTGCGGACGTCCTGCTGGTGGCACCGGAGCTGACCCCGGCGTTGCGCGCCCGGGTCGACGCGGGACGGCTGCACTGGGTACCGCGCCGGTTCGTGCCCGAGGACCTGGACGGCGCGTGGCTGGTCCAGGTCGCGATCGACGACCCGCTGGCGGCGGCCTCGGTGAGCGCCGTCGCCGCCGAGCGGCGGATCTTCTGCGTCCGGGCCGACGACCGCACGGCCGCCACCGCCTGGACCCCGGCGGTGACCCGGCACGGCCCGGTCACCGTCGCGGTGCTCGGCGGCGGCGATCCGCGCCGGGCGATGACGGTCCGCGACGCGATCCGCGACCTGCTCGCCGTCCGCCTGGCACCGGACGGGATCGCCGGCCGTTCCGATGCTTCCAGCGGGACGACCGCCGGGCGGGTGGCGCTGGTCGGGGCCGGGCCGGGTGACCCCGAGCTGATCACCGTCCGAGGCTGGCGGCTGCTCACCGAGGCGGACGTTGTGGTCGCCGACCGCCTGGTGCCGGGGCTGCTCCTGGACGAGTTGCGCCCCGACGTCGAGCTGGTGGACGCCTCGAAGATCCCCTACGGCCCGTCCCGGGCGCAGGAGGAGATCAATCAGATCCTGGTCGACCGCGCCCTGGCCGGTGCCTTCGTGGTGCGCCTCAAGGGCGGTGATCCGTACGTCTTCGGGCGGGGCGGCGAGGAACTGCTGGCGTGCGCGGAGGCCGGCGTGCCGGTGACCGTCGTGCCGGGGGTGACCAGCTCGATCGCCGCGCCGGCCGCGGCCGGCATCCCGGTCACCCATCGTGGGGTGGCCCACGAGTTCACAGTGGTCTCCGGGCACCTGGCGCCCGACTCGCCAGCTTCCCTGGTGCGCTGGGACGCCCTCGCGGGTCTGCGCGGCACCCTGGTGATCCTGATGGGGCTGAAGAACCTCGCCGCCATCACGGCCACCCTGATCGCGCACGGCCGGCCGCCACAGACGCCGGCCGCCGTCGTCCAGGAGGCCACCACAGGTGCCCAGCGGGTGCTGCGGTCGACGCTCGACGCGGTGGCCGCCGAGGCGCTCGCCGCCGACCTGCGTCCGCCCGCGGTCGTCGTGGTGGGCGACGTGGTGGGCACGCTGGACGCCTGAACGCCCCGCCCCCGCCCCCCCACTCCCGCCCCCCACTCCGTCGATCATGGAGTTGTGGTGGGTGACAAAGCAGCCGTTGTAGCTCGAAATCGGGCACCGTAACTGCTTGATCGACCAGAGGCATGGACTGCGCGTCCCGGATAGTGCGACGGGCCGGAGCGCTAGCACTCCGGCCCGTCCTACGTGCGGTCGAACTACTGCTTGAGCATGTTGTCCAGCAGCAGCGCGCAGCGGATCAGCCCGAGGTGGCTGTACGCCTGCGGGTGGTTGCCCAGGCCGCGCTCGGCGAGCGGGTCGTACTGCTCGGGGAGCAGCCCGGTCGGCCCGGCGGTGAGCACCATCTGCGCGAACAGCTCCTCGGCGTCGGTGCGGCGACCGGTGCGCAGGTACGCCTCGATCAGCCACGCCGTGCAGATGTGGAAACCGCCCTCACGGCCGGGCAGGCCGTCGTCCCAGTGGTAGCGGTAGACGACCGGGCCGCTGCGCAGATCCGCCTCGATGCGCAGGACGGTGGACAGGAAGCGCGGGTCGTCACCGGCAAGCAGGCCGGAGAGCCCGATCCAGAGCGACGAGGCGTCCATGTCCTCGTCGCCGTACGCGACGCTGTACGCCTCGACGTCGGCGTGCCAGCCGTGCTCCAGCACGTTGGAGCCGATCCGGTCGCGCAGGTCCTTCCACTCGGGCCGGTCCTCGCCGCCGTGCTCCCGCATCACGTGCAGGGCGCGGTCCACTGTCATCCAGCACATCACCTTGGAGAACACGTGGTGCCGTGGTGGCAGCCGGGCCTCCCAGATGCCGTGGTCGGGCTCGTGCCAGCGGCGCCGAACCGCCTCGACCATGTTCTCCAGGACCCGCCACTCGTCGTCGCGGACCGAGCCGCGCGCGTCGGCGACGGCCGCGATCAGGTCGGCGATCGGGCCGAAGACGTCCAGCTGCAACTGGTGGTTGGCGAGGTTGCCGACGCGGACCGGCCGGGAGCCGGCGTAGCCGGGCAGCGTGTCGATGACCGCTTCGGCGCCCAGCTCGTACCCGTCGATGGTGTAGAGCGGGTGCAGGCGTTCCGGGTGGCCGCCGGTGCGCTCGATGCAGCCGTCCACCCAGCGCAGCAGTGCCTCGGCTTCCTCGATGGAACCGAGGTCGACCAGCGCGCGGGCGGTCAACGCCGCGTCGCGCAGCCAGCAGTAGCGGTAGTCCCAGTTGCGGACGCCGCCCAGCTCTTCGGGGAGCGAGGTGGTCGCCGCGGCCAGGATCGAGCCGGTGGCCTCGTGGCAGAGCCCACGGAGGGTGAGCGCGCTGCGGGCGACCAGGTCGCGACTGGTGGACGGCAGCCGAAGTGAGGCCACCCAGTCCTTCCACGGCTGCTCGGCGGCGGCCTGCCGCTCGTGGATCGGCACCCGGTGGTGCTCAAGGCTGTGCGTGCCGAAGCGCAACTCCAGCACTACCTGCCCGCCAGCGGCGGAGAGGTCGACGATCGCCTTGGCGGTCTCGTACCCGCCGTCGTTGCCGACCTCCCACTCCACGCCGGGGGCGTAGAGCGCGACAGGCTCGTTGGAGCCGAGCACCAGCAGGCCGTCGCCGATCGGCTGCAACTGCACGGCGACCTGACCGAACTCGGGCCTCGGCGCGAACTCCACCCGGGCCTTGCCGCTGCCGGTGAGCACCCGGATCAGGGTCGAGTCGCCGGTGATGACCGCGGGGCTGTCGTCCGGAGTGGTCTCCCGAGCCGGCTTGTCCAGCCAGTCGGTGACGGTGAGCCCGGACCACCGGGTCTCCACTGTCATCGTGCCGGAGCGGTAGCGCTGGCCCAGCGGGATGCCGCCGCGTTCCGGGGCGACGCTGAAGTGACCGGCCGGGCTGCCACCCACCAGGTCGGCGAAGATCGCCGCCGAGTCCGGCTTGGGGTGGCAGAGCCAGCTCACCTTGGCTTCGGGGGTGAGTAGAGCGACGGTACGACCGTTGGCCAGCATGGAGTGGCGCTCGATCGGCACCGCCCGCTCGCCGAACAGCCAGTGTCGACGGGTCTCCAGCAGCAGCGCCAGCGCGCGGGCGGCCTCCAGCGGGTCGGCGACCCGGTAGCTGGCCTGGGTGTCCCCGGGGCCGATCTTGATGCCGAGGTCGGGACCGTGCAGGTGGGCGAACCCGTTCTCGTCGGTGATGTCGTCACCGATGAACAGCACCGCGCTGGAGGCGAGCTGGGTCCGCAGCTGGTCGAGTGCGGTGCCCTTGTGGGTGGCCACGACGGAGAGCTCGATGACCTCCTTGCCCTGGGTCACGGTGACGCCGTCGAAGGTCGCCGGGCCGTTGCGGACCGCCTCGATGGCGGCTGCGGCGACCTCCGGGTCGACCCCTCGGGTGTGCACGGCGACGCTGGCCGGCTTGCGTTCCAGCCGGATGCCCGGGTGCGCGGAGGCGATGTCGCGCAGCGCGTTGCGCACCTTCTGACGCACCGCGACCAGCTCGGGGGAGAGCCGCTCCACGAAGCCGATGTCGAACTCGGAGCCGTGGCTGCCGACGAGGTGCACCTCGCTGGGCAGTCGGGACAGTGCGGCCAGGTCGCGCAGCGCCCGGCCGGAGACGACCGCCACTGTGGTCTGCGGCAGCGCGGCGAGCGCGCGGACCGCGGCGACCGACTCGGGCAGCGGCACGGCCGTGCTCGGGTCCTCCACGATCGGCGCCAGTGTGCCGTCATAGTCGCAGGCGACCAGGAGCTGGGGAACCCGGGCGATCCGGCCGATGGCGGAGCGCAGCTCGGGGTCCATCACCCCGGTGGCCATCGCCGCTCCATCGTTGACGGTCGTGTTCACTCGGCCTCCGCCTCGGAAACTCCAAGCTCGGAGAGGAAAGACTTGGCCCAGTGGCCCACGTCGTGGGTACGCAGGTGACGTTGCATTGTCCGCATCCGGCGGCGTGCCTCGGTTTTCTCCACGTGCACTGCCCGGAGCAGGGCGTCCTTGACCGCGTCCGGGTCGTGCGGGTTACACAAAAAGGCCTGGCGCAGCTCCGTTGCGGCGCCGGCGAATTCACTGAGCACGAGCGCGCCACCCTGGTCGGCGCGAGACGCGACGTACTCCTTGGCTACCAGATTCATTCCGTCTCGCAGCGGTGTCACCATCATCACATCGGCGGCAACGTACATCGCGGCGAGTTCACTGCGACTGTACGACTGATGCAGGTAATGCACCGCCGGCACGCCGACCCGGCCGAATTCGCCATTAATCCGACCAACCTCGCGCTCCACCTTGACCCGTAGTGCCTGGTAGTGCTCGACGCGCTCTCGGCTGGGCGTGGCCACCTGCACCATAACCGCGTCGGGGACTGTCAACTTTCCGTCAGCAAGGAGCTCGCGGAAGGCCTTGAGTCGCAACTCGATGCCCTTGGTGTAATCCAGCCGGTCCACGCCGAGGATTATCGTCTTCGGGTCGCCCAACTCGGCACGGATCTGCTTCGCCCGGGCCTGGATCGCCGGGTCGGCGGCCATCCGCTCCATCTCCTGGGTGTCGATCGAGATGGGGAAGGCGCCCGCCTTCACCTGCCGACCTTCGACCTGGATCATCTGCCCCTCGTAGCGCAGCCCGAGCAGGTGCCGTGCCAGCCGGACGAAGTTCTGCGCGGCCAGCCGCTGCTGGAAACCGACCAGGTCGGCGCCGAGCAGACCGCGCAGGATCTCGGTGCGGAACGGCATCTGCATGAACAGCTCGATCGGCGGGAACGGGATGTGCAGGAAGAACCCGATCCGCAGGTCCGGACGTAGCTCACGGAGCATCGCCGGGACCAACTGCAACTGGTAGTCCTGCACCCAGACCGTGGCACCCTCGGCCGCGACGTCCGCCGCGGCCTCCGCGAACCGCGCGTTGACCAGGCGGTACGCCTCCCGCCACCGGCGCTTGTAGGCCGGCGTCTCGACCGCGTCGTGGTAGAGCGGCCAGATCGTCGCGTTGGACTGGCCCTCGTAGTAGCGCTCCAGCTCCTCGGCGCTGAGCGGGACCGGATGCAGCCGGATCCCCTCCAGGTCGAACGGCTCGGGAGCCGCGCCGGTGCCACCAGCCCAGCCGACCCAGGTGCCCTGGTGTTCGGCGAGCACGGGATGCAGCGCGGTGACCAGCCCACCGGGGCTACGTCGCCACTGCCGCCCCTCGGGTGTGCTCACCTCGTCGACCGGCAGACGGTTCGCCACTACGACAAAGGAGCTTCGGACGGTCACGATCGGCCACCTCCGGGTACTGACGGGTCCACCGCGATGAGCGTACTGAGCGTAGCTGCGGCGTCTGGTGCCCCGTGCCGGAGTCTCCTACCCGCCTCGGTCCGACCGAATCCTAGAGGTGATCTTGTCGACAGACCGTGGGTCAGAGGTCGATGATCGGCCATTCCTTGGGCAGCACCTCGCCGAGCAACTCCCGCCGATCCGTCATGATCGGTACGACCGCTCGGGCTGCTGCTTCGATCGCAACCTGGGCGAGATCGATGCTGCCCAGTAAGCGAGACCAGCCGCCCAGGATGGTGCACATGTTGTGATCGACCGGCGTGACGAGTACAGCTTCGAGATCGGCGACAATGTCCAGCAGTGGCCAGCCGTCGTTGGACACCCGGCGATACGCGGCCGTGAGGCACATAGCCGGAATGATCACCGACTCCCGGCGGTAGGCCACTTTGGCGATCTGGATGCCAACGGCCGGCACTCCTTCGGAGTAGGCCAGCAATGCGGTCGTGTCGAGCACGAGTCCTGCGTCAGTCACAGACCTGCATCCGTCCTCGGGACGCCTCGTTGAGCAGCGCTGCGGCCTTGGCGCGCAACTCGGGAGTTATTGCCTGGCGTGCCTGATCCAACTTGCGCCCGGCCTCCTCAAGACCCTCGTCGGTGATCTTGAAGCCGAGCTGCTCCAGGGTCCGTCGTGTTCGTTCACCGACCATGCGTTGGCGGATGCTCTCCGTCACGAATGCGGACACGTTGGGCTCGGTGGCCAATCGCTCCGCCACGTCGTCCGGGACACTAATGGCGATCTTTTTAGTCATACCGAAGACGCTAGCGGGTGATACCGGACCGGGCAACGCGGCTCGCCCGCGTACTCCTGAGGCGGGGTGATGTGGGCGAACCGCGTCGTACCTGTCAGGATTGACGATGGCGTGCGCGCGGCCGGTCACCGGCCGGCGGCGGCGGGCGGTCTTCGCAGCCCGCGCCCGCGCCGCCGATCAGCGAAAGCAACCGACGGAGGTAGCCCGCACCGTGGCCCAGTACATCTACGTCCTGGAAAAGGCCCGCAAGGCGCACGGCGACAAGGTCGTGCTCGACAACGTGACGTTGAGCTTCCTGCCGGGAGCCAAGATCGGTGTGCTCGGTCCGAACGGCGCCGGTAAGTCCAGCCTCCTCAAGATCATGGCAGGGCTGGACAAGCCGAGCAACGGCGAGGCTCGGCTGATGCCCGGCTACACCGTCGGCATGCTCGCCCAGGAGCCCCCGCTCAACGAGGCCAAGACCGTGCTCGGCAACGTCGAGGAGGCGGTCGCCGAGACCAAGGCCAAGCTGGAGCGCTTCAACAAGATCGCCGAGCAGATGGCGACCGACTACTCCGACGAGCTGATGGAGGAGATGGGCAAGCTCCAGGAGGAGCTGGACCACCTCGACGCCTGGGATGTCGACTCCAAGCTCGAACTGGCCATGGACGCGCTGCGCTGCCCCCCGCCGGACGCCGACGTGACCCAGCTCTCCGGTGGTGAGCGCCGCCGCGTCGCGCTCTGCAAGCTGCTGCTGGAAGCGCCCGACCTGCTGCTGCTCGACGAGCCCACCAACCACCTGGACGCGGAGAGCGTCTCCTGGCTGGAGCAGCACCTCGCCAAGTACGCCGGCACCGTCATGGCGATCACCCACGACCGGTACTTCCTCGACAACGTGGCCGGCTGGATCCTGGAGCTGGACCGCGGCCGGGCCATCGGTTACGAGGGCAACTACTCCACCTACCTGGAGAAGAAGGCCGCCCGCCTGGCCGTCGAGGGTCGCCGCGACGCCAAGATGAAGAAGCGCCTCACCGAGGAACTGGAGTGGGTCCGCTCCAACGCCAAGGCCCGCCAGACCAAGTCCAAGGCCCGCCTGGACCGGTACGACGAGATGGCCAACGAGGCGGAGAAGACCCGCAAGCTCGACTTCGAGGAGATTCAGATCCCGCCGGGCCCGCGTCTGGGCAGCACGGTGATCGAGGCGGTCAACCTCAGCAAGGGCTTCGGCGACCGGCTGCTGATCGACAACCTGTCGTTCTCGCTGCCGCGCAACGGCATCGTCGGCATCATCGGCCCCAACGGCGTCGGCAAGACCACCCTGTTCAAGACCATCGTCGGGCTGGAGGAGCCGACCGGCGGCCAGGTCCGGGTCGGCCCCACCGTCTCGCTGTCGTACGTCGACCAGAACCGCGAAGGCCTCAACGGCGACAAGACCGTCTGGGAGGTCGTCTCCGATGGGCTGGACTACCTGATGGTGGGCAAGGTCGAGATGCCGTCGCGGGCGTACATCGCCGCGTTCGGCTTCAAGGGACCGGACCAGCAGAAGCCGACGAAGGTGCTCTCCGGCGGTGAGCGCAACCGCCTCAACCTGGCGCTGACCCTGAAGATCGGCGGCAACGTCATCCTGCTCGACGAGCCGACGAACGACCTGGACGTGGAGACGCTGTCCAGCCTGGAGAACGCCCTGCTGGAGTTCCCCGGCTGCGCCGTGGTCATCTCGCACGACCGGATGTTCCTGGACCGCGTCTCCACGCACATCCTGGCCTGGGAGGGCGACGACCAGGACCCGACCCGGTGGTTCTGGTTCGAGGGCAACTTCGAGGCGTACGAGAAGAACAAGATCGACCGCCTCGGCGCGGAGGCTGCCCGGCCGCACCGGGTGACCTACCGCAAGCTGACCCGCGACTGACCGGGCCGAGAAGGTGTCTGACCGGTTCGTCTACCACTGCACGCTGCGCTGGTCCGACCTGGACGCGTACGGCCACGTCAACAACTCGCGCTTCCTCACCCTGTACGAGGAGGCGCGGGTGGCGTTGATGTTCGCCGGCGGCCGGGCCTGGGGGGTCGGCTCGTTCGCCGACGGGGTGGTGATCCGTCGGCACGAGGTCGACTACCTGCGCCCGGTCGACTACGCGCTGGGCCGGGCCACCGCGGAGGCGGCGCCCACCGTTCGGATCGAGCTGTGGGTGGAGGAGATCCGGGCCTCCCGGTTCACTGTCGCGTACGAGCTGTACGACGGCGAGGTGCTGGCCAGCCGCGCCCGTTCGGTGCTGGTGCCGTTCGACCTGACCCGCCAGGTGCCCCGACGGATCACACCTGAGGAGCGGGACTTCCTTCTCACGTACGCCCCACAGGGCGGGGCGGCATGACCCGGCCGGGTACGGCCGAGCCGGGACGGACGGCCGCGTCGACCCCGACGCACGGTGTCGCCGGGGTGGCGGACGCGGGTGCCTTCCTGGCCCGGCTGGTCCGGCTGGATCCGGTCGCACCGGTCCGGCTGCGGCCGGCCGGTGGGCCCGGCCGGGTCGCCCTCTGGGCCCGGCTGCCGTGGCAGGTCCTCGTGGTCCGCACGGTGGCCGGTGGGCCGGCCGAGGACGTCACGGTGGCCGCCGCCGAGCTGCTGGCCGAGTTGGAGCGTGGCGGTGCGGCACTGCCGACCCGCCGGGACGCGCAGTGGCGGTGGCCGCTGCCGCCGGCGCGCAGCCGGCAGGTGGAGGCGCTGCCGGTCGCCGAGCTGCGACGGATCGCGCAGGCGGCGGCGGGCACCCTGCGGACGGCGAGCGAGCAGGGGGTGGCCGGCCGCGCGGTGGGTCAGCGTGCCCTGCGCGACGCGTTGCTCGACCACGTGGCGGTGCTGGTCACTCCGGACGGGCCGCCCGCCGAGCCGGTCGAGGTGTCCCAGCGGCTGGTGCAGGCGGTGGTCCGGATGGGCTTCCTCGGCGCCGCTGACGGCCCGGTCGCCGGCCACGGTGGTCCCGACGTTCAGGTGCGGGCGGCGGGTCGTTGGGTTGGCCTGGTGGGACCATACGGAGCGGCATGGTCGCAGAAGGCCACGGATCTTGCCGTGACACCCCTGAGTACTCGTCCGAACGGCTGACCCCGGCTCGTTCTTCTGGGCTGGGGCGGTCGTTGGGGGGGTGCTTCAACTCGGCTGTCCGGGTACCGTCCATCCTCGGATCCAACGCACCGTAGGCGGCTGGATCCGCTGGGGAGTGAGGTGCGCGAGCGATGCCGTGGTGGTCATGGCGCCCCGGTCCCGCCGACGGCGGCGATCCGGAAACCCGAAGCGGGATCACAGTGGAGAGCGCGGTCCGGGTCGGGCCGCCCAGCCCTCGCCAGCCGGGGGACGACTGCCCGGCCAATGAGCGGCCGGTGCTGTCCGAGATGCCCGCCAACGTCGAGCCGGTGAGTCTGCGCCGGGTCTGTGACGCACTCGACCTGCTCGACGTGCGCTACCTGGCCGACGGTGACGGCAATCTGCTGGCCATGTGGGAACGGCACGCGGTGCTGGTCACCCTCGAAGGGCCGGAGGACGAGATCCTGGTCATGCGGGCACGCCCACATGCCACCGTCCCGCCGGACTGGGCCGACCGGGCATACCGGGTGGTCAACGAGTGGAACCACACCCGCCGGTTCTGCAAGGCGTACATCGGCGACCCGACCGAGCGTGGGCAGCTACCGATCTACGCCGAGCTCCAGGTGCCACTCGGCGCCGGCACCCACGACGCGCTCCTGGTCGAGATGCTCGACTGCGGCGCGGCGGTGGCCACCAGCTTCGTGGACTGGCTGCACGACGAGGGCGCGCTGCTCTGACGCAACCTCGGCCCGGCGATCAGCCGCCGTTGGCCGGGTCCTCCTCGGCGTTGACCATGAAGTATGCGGCGCGCTCCAGGTAGTCCCAGAGTGTGGCGGCGATCTCCGGCTCGAGGTCGAGCCGGTCCACGGCGCGGCGCATGTTCCGCAGCCAGGCGTCCCGCTCGGCGGCGCCGATCCGGAAGGGCGCGTGCCGCATCCGCAGCCGCGGGTGGCCGCGCTGGGCGGAGTAGGTGTTGGGGCCGCCCCAGTACTGCATGAGGAACAGGGTCATCCGATCCGCGGCCGGCCCCAGGTCTTCCTCCGGGTACATGGGCCGCAGCAGGGGATCGGTGGCGACGCCGGCGTAGAACTCGTCGACCAGCTTGCGGAAGGTGGGCTCGCCGCCGACCGCTTCGAAGAGGGTCATCGACGCACCAGGACGGTCGGATTCACCTGCGGGGTTCACCGTTCCATCCTGCCAGGTGCGCTCCGTGCCGGCCCGACCCGTGCGGCGTGCGTCGGATCACGCCGGGGATCAGGTGACCGCGTGGCGGCGGTGCCCGTCGCCGGAGCGCGGCTCGGGAGTGCCCGCCTCCGTGTCGTCCTTGGCAGGGCTGGCAGGTTCCTGCGGCGGCTCGGCGTTGGCCGCTGTGGCTGCGGCGATCGCGTCGTCCATGGTCTGCCGGTCCGGCCAGCGCAGCGCGGCCACCCCCATGAGCACCACTCCGGCCGCGCTCCACAACCCGACCACCACCGGGATGGGGAACCGCTCGGCGAGCAGCCCGGTGACCAGCACCGCGACACCCTGGATGACCTGGACACCGGTGGCCATCACGCCGAAGGCACGGGCGCGGAAGCCGTTGGGCAGTGCCTGGACGAACAACCCGTTGGCCATCGGCAGCATGCCGGCGACCGCGAACCCGCAGAGGGCGGCCAGCAACGCCACCACCAACGGGGACGGGTCGAACAGCGCAGGCACCAGCACCAGCGGGGCGAGCACCGCGAGTGGCCGCATCAGCTTCATCCGGCGGGCCGGCCCGAACAGCCGGCTCACCAGCAACCCGCCCAGGATGAAGCCGACGGGGTTGGCCACCATGATCACCGCCTGCGCCGCGCCCCTGCTCAGGTCGCCCTTGGCGCCCTCGTTGGCCCAGGCGGCGGCGAGCCCCTCCGGGACGATCGAGAAGAGCATGGCGCTGAAGACCAGCACCGCGATCGCCCGCAACACCGGCGTGCGGAACACGATGGCGAACCCCTCGCGCGTCTCCCGCAGCAGATGGCTGCGGTGCGCGGGGTTCATGGACGCCGGGCGGTGGCGCACGCCGAGGCGGACCAGCAGCGCGGACAGGCCGAACGTCGCCGCGTTGAACAGCAACGCGACCACCGGGTCGATCGAGGCGACCGCCGCACCGAACACGTACCCGATGACCTGGGCGGCCTGCCCGATGCTGCTGTTCAGCGACAGCCCGAGCACCAGCCGGTCCCCGGTGAGCATCTGCGGCATCAGCGCGGACTTCGCCGCCTGGCTGGGCGGGTTGGCCAGTGTGGCAGCGAAGATCAGCACCAGCACCGCCTGGTACGGCAGGTTCGGGATGGCGATGAGCAGCATCAGCATCATGCGGATGACGTCACACGACACCATCACCTTGCGGTACGGGTACCGCTCCGCCAGGGCGGCGAGCACGGGACCACCGAGCAGCCAGGGCAGGAAGCTGACCGCGAAGGCTGCCGCGGAGAGCGCGACGGACCGGGTCTGCTGGTAGACGAGCAGGGTGACGGCCGCCTTCGCGACGTAGTCACCGACCCAGGAGAGAGCACCAGCCACGAACACGGCCCGAAACTCGTGCTGGGCGAACACTTCGCGAAAGGTGGCGGGGCCTTCCGCGGAAGGTCGCTCGTCGGGCACCGTCGCCTCCATCGGCTCCGGTTCGGCCGCTCGTGGCAGCCAGGCCGGAAGCCCTCGTCAGATCTGCGGATCAGCGAGTATGTGATCACGCTCCGGCGGGAACGCGTGTTCCGGATTCTGCCCGATCGTCTGACAACTAGCTAGGGCGAACGGATCGATCGTCGCTTCCCCGACTGAACGAACGGACGATACCTGAGGGGCCGGGTGGCTGGCGACCCTGCATCGGCGGACATTTTCGCCTGGGTCAGGTGGCGCCGCCCTGACCGGTCTCGCTGTCGGGCAGCGGCCGGGTCGGCAGCCCGGGATAGATACGAGCAGCCGCGATCTGCGCGGTGATCCCCGAGTTCTCCAGCGCCTCGGCGAGCCGCCGGCGCAGCTCCCGACCCACCGCGAACTGCCCGTCCGCGGTGGTCTTCACCACCGTCCGGATGACCGCGCCGTCCACCGTCACCTGCTCGACGCCCAGCACCTCCGGCGCCTCGACGATCTCCAGCGACAGCTCCGGGTCGACCGCGATCGAGGCGGCCGCGGTCCGCAGGACGGCGGTGGCCTCCTCGGTGCTGTTGAAACCGATCGGCAGGTCCACCACCACGAGGGCCCAACCCTGGCTCTTGTTGCCCACCCGGATGATCTCGCCGTTGCGGATGTACCAGAGCACGCCGCGACCGTCGCGCACCGTGGTGACCCGCAGCCCGACCGACTCGACCACGCCCATCGCCTCGCCCAGGTCGACGTTGTCGCCCACGCCGTACTGATCCTCGATCAGCATGAAGAGGCCGGCGATCAGGTCCTTGACCAGGCTCTGCGCGCCGAAACCCAGTGCCACGCCGGCGATCCCCGCGCTGGCCAGCAGTGGAGCCAGGTCGAAGCTGAACTCGCGCAGGATCATCAGCAGTGCGATGCCGAAGACGAAGGCGGTGGTCAGGCTGCGCAGCACGGAGCCGATCGCCTCAGCCCGCTGCCGTCGCCGCTCGGGCACGAACTCGGCCGGGTCACCCGCCGTGCTGGGCACCCGCTCGCGCAGCGGGCGCAGCATCGTCGGCACCGCGCCCTCGGTGGTCGTCCGGACCAACCGGTTGATGGTCCGGTGCAGCGCCCAGCGGGCCACCATCGCCAGCGCCAGGATCACCAGCACCCGCAGCGGCTTGAGCAGGATCCAGTAACTGCCCTCGGCGAACCAGGCCGATCTCGTGATGTCGTAGATCCACTCGCAGGAGGTGCTGCCCTGGCAGCTCACCGAATCGGCGGTGGACAGGGCAAGGGGCGTCACGCTGGCGGCACTCACCCTGTCTTCGTACCGCAAGGGACCCGACAGTCCGCCGCCGACCCACCGGCGGGTGAACTGCCGCAGAGGGCACGACCGGAACGGGGCGAACCGGCCATCGTGACAGGTGCGAGAGAGAGCTTCACGTCCGACCCCGGATTAGTACGTGCAATCCGGGGTCCGATCAGGGACTATTGGCGCAACGGACGTCGGTGATCGGCCCGGCGTCGACCGGGTGGGCCGGCGTGCCCGACCCCGGTCGGCGGCGGTTCGCAGCAGCCGCTGAACCGGGAGGGTGAGCGCGATGCCTGACATACGACCCACGGTGGGCTCCGGCGCGTTGGTCCTCAACGCCACCTACGAGCCGCTGTGTGTCGTGTCGGTGCGCCGCGCCGCGATCCTCGTCCTCTCCGCCAAGGCTGTCTGCGTCGCCGACGGTGACGGCATCCTGCACAGCGCCCGGGACGCGCTCCCGGTGCCGTCCGTGGTCCGGCTGACGCGCTTCGTCCGGGTGCCCTACCGGACGCACGTCGGGCTGTCCCGGCGGGCGATCTTCGCGCGGGACGGGTGGCGGTGCGCCTACTGCCGGGGCCCGGCCGAGACCATCGACCACGTCTTTCCGCGCAGCCGCGGTGGCCGGCACGCCTGGGAGAACGTGGTCGCCGCCTGCGCGCGGTGCAACCACACCAAGGGTGACAAGACTCCGGCCGAGATGGGGTGGCGGTTGCACGCGCTGCCGGCCGCGCCGAAGGGCACCGCCTGGCGGGTGCTCGGGCACCGGGCCCCAGACCCCCGCTGGGCCGACTGGCTGGACCTGCGCGAGCCCGAAGCAGCGGCCTGACCTTCGGTGTCTGACCGCGAACATCTGGCAATGTAGAACATCTGGTTCTACACTCGGTCTGTGGAACGCATCGGGGTCCGAGAGCTGAACCAGAACACGAGTCAGGTGCTGGCTCGGGTGAGTGGCGGCGAAACCGTCGAGATCACCGATCGTGGGCATCCGATCGCCAGACTGGTTCCGGTGAGTGACGACAGGTCGATACTGGCCAAGCTCGTAGCTGCGGGGCGGGCCGTCGCTCCGACCGGCGGCGGCTCTGTGCCGCTTCCCCCGAAGCTGGGTGACGAGGATGTGGACGTGGCCGCCACGCTCGCCGAGATGCGGGACGAGGAGCGCTGGTGATCTATCTGGACTCCGCCGCCGTGGTCAAGTTGGTTCGGCAGGAGGCGTGCAGCGCTGAGCTTGTCTCCTGGCTCAACACCCACGGAGACGTCCCCCTGGTCTCCTCCGCGCTGGTCGAGGTCGAAGTGCCCAGAGCGTTACGCCGATCAGCCCCGCAGGCGTTGGTCGGCGTGCCGGCGGCCGTCGGACGGCTCTTTCGACTGGAGATCGACGGCACGATCCGTGCGACCGCTGCCGCGTTTGCCGAGCCGACGTTACGCAGCCTCGACGCCATTCACCTTGCCACCGCTCAGGTTCTGACCAACGAGTCCGGAACGGCACTCATCGCCTTCGTCAGCTATGACCGGCGACTGCTCGAGAGCGCCAAGGTTGCGGGGTTACCCGTGGCAAGCCCCGGTCAGAACTGACCCAGATTCCGCTTCACCCGGGTCAACCACCTGTACGTGCCTTCGTCAGCGAGGCGAAGACCACCACGTTGTCCGAATAGCCCGTCTCGCCGCCGACCCACTGGCCGCCGCAGGTGATCAGTCGCAGGCTGGGACGGCTGAAGTCGCCGTACACCTCGTCCACCGGCAGCCGCCCCTTGTCGAACCGCTCCACCGAATCCACCTCGAAGATCGCCACGCTCCGGTCGGTGCGGGTGACCTCGATCTGGTCACCGGAGCGCAGTTCGCGAAGCTTGTGGAAGACCGCCGGCCCGCTGGTGGTGTCGACGTGCCCGACGATCACGGCCGGGCCGTACTGACCTGGGGTGGGCCCCTGGTCGTACCAGCCGGCCTCCTGGGCGCGGGCCGCGTCCGGCACGGCGATTGTGCCGTCCGGGGCGATGCCCACGTCGTGCACCGGCGCCTCGACGTCGATCGTGTCAATGGCAAGGTTGGTCGGACGGCTGGACGACAGCACCGGGAACTTCTTCGGTGGCGGTCGGAAGCCGGCGCTGAGCTGGTCCGGCAACAGGCTCATGCCGGTCACCTGCTCGACGCCGAGCATCGCCACGATCAGCACCATCAGCGCGGCGACGGCCAGGACCGGCAACCCTGGTCCCGCACCGATCAGGCGTCCGGCCAACGGCGACCCGGCCGGACGCCTCGGTGGCAGCGGCTGGGCGGTCGGATCGGTGGTGGCGATGCTGGCCGACCCGGCCTGACCGGCGACGCGGCCCAGCCGGCGGGAGGCGCGGGCCACCAGCCGGCCGGAGGCGCGCAGCGCCGGTCCGGCCCGGAGGCGGGCGCGGCGGTCCGGCCGCGCACGCGCGGATCTGCGGGTCATGGGTCGTCCGGCTCAGGAGCCGGCTCCGGTCCGACGTCGGCCGCCCGCCATGCCGAGCGCGATCGCAGTGGCCACCAGCGCCACGCCGCCGAGCACCAGCAGTGAGCCGGTGCCGCGACCGCCGGCCGTCCCGCCGCCCCCGGTCGCCGGTCCCTTGCTGGGCGACGCCATGTTCAGCACGGTCAGGGTGGTCGTGGCCGTCTGGCCGTTCTGGCAGCGCAGGTCCACCGCGTAATCGCCGGCCTGCTTGTCACGCGGAATGCTGGCCTGCGCGGTCAGGAAGCCGTTGTCCGGTCTGAGCGTCACGTGCCCGAACGCATCGGAGTGCACGCTGGACTGGCGGTTGTTGTTGTCGTTGTCGCAGCTCGCCTTGATGGAGACCCGGCTACCGGCCTGGGTGCTGTTCGGCGTCACCTCGACGAAGGTGTTCTCGCCGGCACGGGCCGGAGCGACAGACATCAGGACGAACGCCCCGACCAGCCCGACCAGTGTCAGTGCGGACGAGAGCGCGCGGTTGATCGTGCGGATTCCCTGCATGGTTTCCCCCCAACCGACGACGACCGCCGGAACCCTCCCCTGGGCACGCGGCCTGCTTTCCCGCTGGCGCGGGAGCAAACCCGCAGGCGTTGAGGGTGGGGTGGGTCAGCGCTGACGCGGGGCGACCCCGGTCGAGGGGAGCGGCGTGATCGGCTGCCAGCCCAGCGGGGACGACAGGACCATCGTGCTCGACGGCTGGCCGTACGGGGCGAGTCGGTCGATGACGCCCTCGAACGCGCCGATCGAGCCGGCGGCCACCTTCAGCACGCTGCACGCGTCCCCGGTGATCCGGTGGATCTCCAGGATCTCCGGCCAGCCCGCCACCGCCGGGTCGTGCAGGATGCATCGCGCGCCGTAGCAGGACATCCGGATCAGCGCGATCACGGTGCGGCCGGCTCGGCTCAGGTCGACATGGGCGTGGTAGCCGGTGATGACTCCGGACTCCTCCAGCCGGCGAACCCGCTCGGCCACCGCAGGTGGCGACAGGTGCACCCGCCGGGACAACTCGCTGAAGGACAGCCGCGCGTCGGCCTGCAACTCGCGCAGCAGCGCCCAGTCCATGTCGTCCACGCTCAGACCTTACTTTCGTGAACCGACTTCGCCTAGTTGCCTTTGGTTCGCCAGGAGAAGGCGGCGAGAGCCGTTGATCCGGCATTCCGTAGGCCGATCCGACCGAGGGATCATGACGTCGGCGAGTCCGGGGGAGGGAGACGAGATGGTGGATCAGACGGAGCGGCGGGCGCCGAACCGCCCCGCCACGGTGCGACCGGTGACCCCGGGGCAGCGGGCCGCCCAGGCGGAGCGCACCGGTGGCGAGCCCACGCTGGAGTTCGCCGACATGGTGCCGTACGACGCGTACGTGCAGGCCAGCGCCCTGCACCGGATGCAGCACCCGCTCAGCAGCGACCCGGGCGAGATGTCCTTCCTGATGGTCAGCCAGATCATGGAGCTGTACTTCGGGCTGACCTGCCACGAGTTGCGGGAGACCCAGCGGCTGATCCGCGCCGACCAGGTCTGGGAGGCGTTGGCGCCGTTGCGTCGAGCCAAACTGCACCTGGAGGGGCTCAACGCCGCCTGGCAGGGGCTGCGCTGGATGAGCCCGGCCGACTTCAATCGGTTCCGCAACCTGCTCGGCGAGGCCAGCGGCTTCCAGTCGGCCATGTACCGGCAGTTGGAGTTCCTGCTCGGGCTGCGTGACCCGACGCTGATCCGCCCGTTCCGTCGACAGACCGACGTGTACGCCGCGCTGACCGCCGCGCTGGCCACGCCGAGCCTCTGGGACGATGTGCTCGCGCTGCTCGCCCGGCGTGGCTTCGATCTGCCCGCCGACCTGCTCGACCGGGACGTTGCCGTCGAACATGATCCGCATCCGTCGGTCGAGGCGGCCTGGGTACGGATCTACGACGACGGCGGCCCGGACAACCACGTGCGACTGCTCGGTGAGGCGCTGAGTTCGGTCGCGGAGGAGTTCGGCGACTGGCGGTGGAACCACGTCAAGGCGGTGCAGCGGACGATGGGCGCCAAGGTCGGCAGCGGAGGCTCCGCCGGCCTGGCGTGGCTGCAGCGCAGCATGGCCCGGGTGGTTTTCCCGGAGCTGTGGTCGGCCCGCACCGCGATGTGACCGGAGAGCGAGACACCCCTGTGCACACCCCAGAACGAGAGGCGCACCGCCTCGACGAAGCCGACCCGGGTCACCGGCACCTGTTCCACGTGCCCCCGGCCGACGGCGGCGACCACCCCGAGTCGGCGTACCTCGCCGGCAACTCGCTGGGCCTGCAACCCCGGGCCACCCGCGACGAACTCCTCGCCGACCTGGACGCCTGGGCGCGGCTCGGCGTCGAGGGGCACGTCGAGGCGGCGCGCGCGTGGCTGCCGTACCACGAGTTGTTGACCGCGCCGGCCGCGCGACTGGTCGGCGCCCACCCCGCGGAGACCGTGGTGATGAACTCGCTCACGGTCAACCTGCACCTGCTGATGGTGAGCTTCTACCGCCCGGCCGGCGCGCGCACCCGCATCGTCATCGAGGACGCGGCTTTTCCGTCGGACAGCTACGCGGTGCGCAGCCAGGCCCGGTTCCACGGCCTGGACCCGGACGAAACCGTGGTCCGGTTGCGCCCGCGCGACGGTGAGGACGCCCTGCGCACCGAGGACGTGACCGCCTACCTGGCCGCCGAGGGCGACCGGGTGGCGCTGGTGCTGCTCGGCGGGGTCAACTACCTCACCGGTGAGCTGCTGGACATCCCGGCGATCACGGCCGCCGGCCGGGCAGCTGGCGCGGTGGTCGGTTGGGACCTGGCCCACGCGGTCGGCAACGTGCCACTGGCCCTGCACGACTGGGATGTCGACTTCGCCGCGTGGTGCTCCTACAAGTATCTGAACGCGGGTCCGGGTGCCCTGGCCGGCGTCTTCGTGCACGAGCGGCATCTCGGCGACGAGACAGTGCCCCGCTTCGAGGGTTGGTGGAGCACCGCGGCGGCCACCCGCTTCGAGATGACCCCGGTGTCGCGGCCACCCGCAACAGTGGAGGCCTGGCAGATCTCCAACCCGCCGATCTTCGCGATGGGCCCGGTGCGCACCTCGCTGGAGGTGTTCGACGCGGTCGGCATGACGGCGTTGCGCGCCCGCAGCCAGCGACTCACCGGCTGGTTGGAGTCGCTGCTCGACGAGGTCGTCGTCGACCGGCCGTTGCGCGTGGTCACCCCGCGCGACCCGGCTCGGCGGGGCTGCCAGCTTTCGGTGCGCATCGGCCACGGCAGCGCGGCGGAGCTGACCAAACGCCTTAGACACGAGCACGGCGTCATCGCCGACGCCCGCGAACCGGACGTCATCCGGTTCGCCCCGGTGCCGCTCTACTCCACGTACCTCGACTGTTGGCGGGCCGCGGCGGCGCTCGCCGCGACGATGGGGCAGGTGAACTCGTGACCGCGCGGCGCGACGAGGTCGCGATCATCGGTGCCGGCCTGGCTGGTTGCCTGGCCGCCTGCTTCCTGGCCCGGCGCGGCTACCCGGTGGCGCTCTACGAGCGCCGCTCCGACCCGCGGGCCGGCACGGCCGAGCGGGGGCGTTCGATCAACCTGGCGCTCTCCGAGCGCGGCCTGGACGCGTTGCGCAGGATCGGGCTCGCCGAGCAGGTGATGACCGACGCGCTGCCGATGCGGGGCCGGATGATCCACCCGGTCGAGGGGGAGCAGCAGTTCCAGTCGTACAGCGCGGCCGGCGACCGGGCGATCAACTCGATCAGTCGGGGCGCGCTGAACAACGCCCTGCTGGACGAGGCCACCGCGCTGCCCGGGGTGCGGGTCGTCTTCGACCACCGGTTGGTCGGGCTGGACCCGACCGACGGCTCGCTGAGCTTCGAGACACCGCAGGGCACTGTCGCCGCCAAGGCGTCGGTCGTGCTGGGTGCCGACGGCGCCGGCTCCGCGGTGCGGGGGCAGTTGCTCGCGTACGGGTTGCTGAACGAGAGCGTGGACTTCCTCGACTACGGCTACAAGGAGTTGACGATCCCGCCGCTGGGCGGGGACTTCGCCCTGGACCCGGACGCCCTGCACATCTGGCCGCGTGGCACCTCGATGATGATCGCGCTGCCGAACCCGGACCGCTCCTTCACCTGCACGTTGTTCTGGCCCAACGACGGCGCCGGCAGCTTCGCCTCGTTGACCAGCCCGGCTGACATCGAGCGGCACTTCGCCGAGCACTACCCGGACGTCATCCCGCTGGCCCCGAACCTCGTCGACGACTACCAGCACAACCCGGTGGGCGTGCTCGGCACTGTTCGCTGCACGCCCTGGCAGGTCAACGGGAGCGTCGGCCTGCTCGGTGACGCGGCGCACGCGATCGTGCCCTTCTACGGGCAGGGCGCGAACTGCGCCTTCGAGGACGTGGTCGAGTTGGACCGCTGCCTGGACGAGTGCGCCGACGATTGGCTGGCGGCGCTGCCCCTCTTTCAGCGACGCCGGCAGGAGAACGCCGAGGCCATCGCCACGATGGCGCTGACCAACTTCGTGGAGATGCGGGACAAGGTCGCCTCCCCGGTCTTCCAGACGCGGCGGCGGGTGGAGCACGCCCTGGAGCGGGCCCTCCCCGGCCGGTACGTTTCGCAGTACGAGCTGGTGTCGTTCTCCACCACCCCGTACGCGGAGGTGCGCCGCCGGGTGCGCCGACAGCACCGGGTGCTGGGGGCGGTCGTCGGCGGGGCCGCGTTGCTGCTGGTCGGCGCGATCGGCGCGGCACTGAGCCGAGGGAGGCAGGAATGACCGGCCTGTGGGACCCGCGACTGATGGCCGGCCACGCGCCAGGTGGGCCGCAGCGGTTGCGCAACTTCGTCGCCGGCGAGTTCGTCGACGGCGGGTCGACGTTCACCAAGGCCAGCCCGGTCACCGGGGACCAGGTCTTCGAGGTGGACGAGGCGTCGCAGTCCACCGTGGACGACGCGGTGGCCGCCGCCCGGGCGGCGCTGCGCGGGCCGTGGGGCCGGATGGGCGAACGGGAACGCGCCGAGGTGCTGCGCCGGGTCGCCGACGAGTTGGAGCGCCGCTTCGACGATCTGGTCACCGCCGAGGTCGCCGACACCGGCAAGTCCATCGCCCAGGCCCGCACGCTGGACATTCCTCGTGGCGCGGCGAACTTCCGGGCGTTCGCGGAGATCGTCGCGACCGCGCCCACCGAGTCGTTCACGACGGTCACCCCGACCGGCGGCCGGGCGCTCAACTACGCGCTGCGCAAGCCGGTTGGCGTGGTCGCGGTCATCGTGCCGTGGAACCTGCCGCTGCTGCTGCTCACCTGGAAGGTCGCCCCGGCGCTGGCCTGCG
Organism: Micromonospora sp. MGP-C2; assembly: GCF_057766525.1. Classification (NCBI taxonomy): domain Bacteria; kingdom Bacillati; phylum Actinomycetota; class Actinomycetes; order Micromonosporales; family Micromonosporaceae; genus Micromonospora; species Micromonospora sp. MGP-C2. The sequence continues at coordinate 2,912,848 of NZ_JBYMEN010000002.1, read as the reverse complement.
GCAACGCCGTGGTGGTCAAGCCCAGCGAGGAAACACCCGCCTCGGCGACGGTGCTCGCCGAGGTGATGGCCGCCGCGGGCGTACCGGCCGGGGTGTTCAACCTGGTGCACGGGTTCGGGCCGGACTCGGCGGGTGAGTTCCTCACCCGCCACCCCGGCGTGGACGCGATCACCTTCACCGGCGAGTCGGCCACCGGTGGCGCGATCATGCGGGCCGCCGCCGACGGCGTGAAGGCGGTCAGCTTCGAGTTGGGCGGCAAGAACGCCGGCCTGGTCTTCGCCGACGCCGACCTGGACGCCGCCGTGGCCGGCTCGGTGCGGTCCAGCTTCACCAACGGTGGGCAGGTGTGCCTCTGCACCGAACGCATCTACGTGCAGCGACCGGTCTTCGAGGAGTTCACGGCCCGGCTGGCGAAGCGGGCCGGTGAGCTGGCATACGGCTGGCCGACCGACGAGGCCACCGCCACCATGCCGCTGATCTCCCACCAGCACCGGTCGAAGGTGCTCGGCGCGTACGAGCTGGCCCGAACCGAGGGCGCCGAGGTGCTCACCGGTGGCGGCACGCCCACCTTCGGTGACACCCGCGACGGCGGGTCGTACGTGCAGCCGACAGTGCTCACCGGGCTCGGCCCGCAGGCGCGCACCAACCGCGAAGAGATCTTCGGGCCGGTGGTGCACGTCGCGCCGTTCGACACCGAGGACGAGGCGTACGCGCTGGCCAACGGCACCGAGTACGGCCTCGCGGCGACCGTCTGGACCCGGGACGTGGGCGTCGCGCACCGGGCCGGCGCCCGGCTCGACGCCGGCATCGTGTGGGTCAACACGTGGTTTCTGCGTGACCTGCGCACCCCGTTCGGCGGGGTGAAGGCGTCCGGCATCGGCCGGGAGGGCGGCGTGCACTCGCTGAACTTCTACTCCGAACTCACCAACGTCTGCGTCGACCTGTCGTGAGCCGTAGCGAGCGTGGACCTGTCGTGAGCCTTAGCGAGGGAGCGGGCATGGAAGCTGACATCGAGGCCGCCAACCGGGAGCTGGCCGACGCCCGCAGCACCGGCAAGCCGTGTGCACCACTTCGGGGCCGGCTGCTGCCGGAGGGCGACGTCGAGTCCGCGTACCACGTGCAGCAGCTCCAGGCACGGGCCTGGCAGGGCCGCGGCGAACGCCGGGTCGGCGCGAAGATCGGGCTGACCTCCCGGGCGGTGCAGGAGACCTTCGGGGTGTTCCAACCGGACTTCGGCATGCTGACCGACGCCATGGCGGTCGGCGACGGGGTGGAGGTGCCCATCGACCGGCTGCTCCAGCCGCGGGTCGAAGCGGAGATCGCGTTCGTGCTCGACAAGGATCTCGCCGACCCGCAGATCACCACTGTCGACCTGATCCGCGCGGTGGATTATGTGCTGCCGGCGATCGAGATCGTCGACTCGCGGATCGCCGGCTGGGACATCTCCATCGTGGACACCGTCGCCGACAACGCCTCCAGCGGGCTCTTCGTCCTCGGCACCACGCCTCGCCGCCTCGCCGACGTCGACCTGCGGCTGTGCGGAATGGTGCTGGAACACGCCGGCGAGCCGGTCTCGGTCGGCGCTGGCGCGGCCTGCCTGGGCAACCCACTGCACGCCCTGCACTGGTTGGCCAGCACGCTCGCCCGCGCCGGTGACCCGCTGCGCGCCGGGGACGTGGTGCTCTCCGGGGCGCTCGGCCCGATGGTCCCGGTCACCCCGGGAGCCGCGTACGAGGCACGGATCTCCGGGCTCGGCTCGGTGCGCACATCCTTCAGCGACAGGGGCGGCCAGTGACCACTAACGTGGCGGTGCTGGGATCGGGAAACATCGGCACCGATCTGATGATCAAAGTGCTCCGGCTGAGTGACAGCCTGAAGATGGTGGCGATGGCCGGCATCGACCCGGCCTCCGACGGCCTGGCGCGCGCTCGCCGGCTCGGCGTCGCCACCACCGCCGACGGCGTGGACGGGCTGGTGGCGATGCCCGAATTCGCCGACGTCGAGCTGGTCTTCGACGCCACCTCGGCGGGAGCGCACCGACACCACGACGAGGTGCTGCGCGCGCACGGCCGCACGGTGGTCGACCTGACCCCGGCCGCGCTCGGCCCGTACGTCGTGCCGCCGGTCAACCTCGACGAGCACCTGCACGAGTCGAACGTCAACATGGTGACCTGCGGTGGGCAGGCGACAGTGCCGATCGTCGCCGCGGTGCGCCGGGTCACCCCGGTGGCGTACGGGGAGATCGTCGCCTCGATCGCCTCCCGGTCGGCCGGCCCGGGCACCCGGGCCAACATCGACGAGTTCACCGAGACCACCGCTCGGGCCATCGAGGTGGTCGGTGGGGCCGAGCGGGGCAAGGCGATCATCGTTCTGAACCCGGCGGACCCGCCACTGCTCATGCGGGACACCGTCTACTGCCTCTGCCCGGACGCCGACGCCGACACCGACGCCATCGCCGCCTCGGTGGCAGACATGGTGGCGGCGGTGCAGGAGTACGTCCCCGGCTACCGGCTCAAGCAGGACGTGCAGTTCGACCGGGTGCGGGCTTACGTGCCGACGCTCGGGCGGCAGCTCACCGCGTTGCAGGTGTCGGTCTTCCTGGAGGTCTCCGGTGCCGGGCACTACCTGCCGGCGTACGCCGGGAACCTGGACATCATGACCTCTGCCGCTCTGCGTACCGCGGAGCGGCTGATCGCCCTGCGTTCTTCGGAGGTGGCCGCGCCATGACCGACCTGTACATCCAGGACGTGACGCTGCGCGACGGCATGCACGCCATCGCCCACCAGTACAGCGTCGAGCAGGTCCGCACCATCGCCGCCGCGCTGGACGCCGCCGGGGTGGCCGCGATCGAGGTGGCGCACGGGGACGGGCTCGCCGGTTCCAGCGTCAACTACGGCCACGGCGCGGCCAGCGACGCCGAGTGGATCTCCGCGGCAGCCGAGGTGCTCACCACGGCGAAGCTGACCACGCTGCTGCTGCCGGGCATCGGCACGATCGCCGACCTGAAGGCCGCGAAGGCCCTCGGGGTGACAAGCGTCCGGATCGCCACCCACTGCACCGAGGCGGACATCTCCGCCCAGCACATCTCCTGGGCGCGGGAGAACGGCATGGACGTAGCCGGGTTCCTGATGATGTCGCACATGAACGACCCGGCCGGGCTAGCCTCTCAGGCCAGGCTCATGGAGTCCTACGGCGCGCACTGCGTCTACGTCACCGACTCCGGCGGCCGGCTGCTGATGTCCGACGTGGCGCAGCGCGTCGACGCGTACCGGCAGGTCCTCGCCCCGGAGACGCAGATCGGCATCCACGCGCACCACAACCTGTCGCTCGGGGTCGCCAACAGCGTGCTCGCCGTCGAACACGGTCGGGTCACCGGGTCCGCGCCGGTCGGCCCGGACGCACCCCACGGCCGGACCGTCCGCGTCGACGCCTCCCTCGCCGGTATGGGCGCGGGCGCCGGCAACGCACCGCTGGAGGTCTTCGTGGCGGTCGCCGAGCTGCACGGCTGGAAGCACGGCTGCGACGTGTTCGCGCTGATGGACGCGGCCGACGACATCGTCCGCCCGTTGCAGGACCGACCGGTCCAGGTGGACCGGGAGACGCTCTCCCTGGGGTACGCGGGGGTCTACTCCAGCTTCCTGCGGCACGCCGAGCGGGCCTCCACCAGGTACGGCGTGGACGTCCGGTCGATCCTGGTCGAGCTGGGCCGGCGCCGGATGGTCGGCGGCCAGGAGGACATGATCGTGGACGTCGCACTCGACCTGGCCGGCAAGGAGCCCTCATGATCGGACCGGACATCGCCGGGATCGCCGAGAAGCTGGGCGTGGCAGCGGCCACGGCCACCGCGATCCCGCAACTCGCCGCCGAGACCGGCCTCGACGTGGATGCCGCGTACGGCGTGCAGGCCGCACTGCTCCAACGCCGGGTGGACGCCGGTGAGCGGCTCGTCGGGCTGAAGATGGGGCTGACCAGCAGGGCGAAGATGGCCCAGGTCGGCGTGGACGAGGTGATCTGGGGGCGGCTCACCAACACGATGCGGGTCCCCGACGGTGGCGTGGTGGACCGGGCCGCGTACATCCATCCCCGGGTCGAGCCGGAGGTGGCGTTCCTGCTGGACCGGCTGCCCGAGCCGGGTGAGCCGGTCGGCGACTTCGCCAGCGCCGTCCGCGCGGTCGCCCCGGCCATCGAGCTGATCGACTCCCGGTACGCGGACTTCCGCTTCTCGCTGCCGGACGTGATCGCCGACAACACCTCGGCCGCCGCGTTCGTGATCGGGCCGTGGTCGCCGGTGCCGGCGGGTCTGGACAACCTGGGTGTGCTGCTGGAGGTCGACGGGCGGGTGGCGCAGGTCGGTTCGACGGCGGCGATCCTCGGCGATCCACGCCGGGCCCTCGACGAGGGCATCCGGCTGGCCGGCCGGCACGGTGTGCGGCTGGAGTCGGGGTGGATCTTCCTGGCCGGCGCCGCCACCGCGGCTGTGCCGCTGCGTCCCGGCGCGCACGTCCGTGCGGTCGTGGAGAAGCTCGGCACCGCGTCGCTGCGGGCGTCGTCGTGACCGCGCGGGTGGTGGCCGGCAAGGCTGTGCCTCGGGGGGCCTTTCCGCACGTCAAGGTGGCGGGTGGGTTCGTCTTCGTCTCGGGTACGTCGTCGCGGCGGGCGGACAACAGCTTCGCCGGTGTCGAGGTGGACGAGTTCGGCACCACCAACCTCGACATCCGGGTGCAGACGCGAGCCGTGATCGAGAACATCGGCGATCTGCTGCGCTCGGTCGGCGCGGACCTCACCGACCTCGTCCAGGTGACGTCGTACCTGGTCAACATGAACGACTTCGGTGGTTACAACGAGGTGTGGGCGGAGTTCTTCGACGCGTCCGGGCCGACCCGCACCACGGTGGCCGTGCACCAGTTGCCCCATCCACACCTGCTCATCGAGATCCAGGCCGTGGCCCTTCTTCCCTCGGGAGGTCAGTCGTGAGTGAGATCGCCGAACCGTTCAGCTTTCCCGGGTGGATCGCGGACAACCAGCACCTGTTGAAGCCGCCGGTGGGCAACAAGGAGATGTTCCCCGGCGGGGACGACTTCATCGTGATGGTGGTGGGCGGGCCCAACCAGCGCACCGACTTCCACGTGGACCCGTACGAGGAGTTCTTCTACCAGGTCAAGGGCAACATGCACATCAACCTGGTCACCCCCGAGGGGCCGCGTACGGTGCACGTGCGCGAGGGTCAGATGTGGATGCTGCCGCGCAACACCCCGCACTCGCCGCAGCGGCCGGAGGCCGGCTCGATCGGCATGGTCGTCGAGCGGGTCCGTGAGGAGGGCACGCTGGAGACGTTCCAGTGGTACTGCCCGGAGTGCGGCAACAAGGTGCACGAGGTGGAGTTGCAGGTCCGCGACATCGCCGCCGACCTACCGCCGGTGTTCCAGTCGTTCTACGCCGACGAGCAGGCACGCACCTGCGCCAACTGCGGCACCCTGCACCCGGGCAAGGGCTGATGCCCGCAGGCGTCGTCGACGTGCACACACACGTCGTACCGAAGGGGTGGCCGGACCTCGGCGCGGCGTGCGGTGGATCCGGCTGGCCGTGGCTGCGGGTCGACTCCGAGCGAGCCGCGATGATCATGGTGGGGGAGACGGAGTTCCGCCCGGTCGGAGCCGAGTGCTGGGACGCGTCGCGCCGGCTGACCGACATGGACGCCGACGGCGTGGACGTGCAGGTGGTCTCGCCCACCCCGGTCTTCTTCAGCTATGACCGCCCGGCCGACCAGGCGGTGAAGGTCGCCCGGATCTTCAACGACCTGACCCTGGAGGTCACCGCCGCCGGTGGCGACCGACTGGTGCCGTTCTGCCAGGTGCCCCTCCAGGACCCGGACGCCGCGTGCGCCGAGCTGGATCGCAGCCTGGCCGCCGGGCACGTGGGTGTGGAGATCGGCAACCACGTCGGCGACCGGGACCTGGACGACGCCGGGGTGGTCACCTTCCTCCAGCACTGTGCCGAGGTGGGCGCACCCGTCTTCGTCCACCCGTGGGACATGCCGGACGGCCCGCGCCTGGACCGCTGGATGGCCCGGTGGCTCACCGGGATGCCCGCCGAGACGCACCTGTCGGTGCTGGCGATGATCCTGGGCGGCGTCTTCGACCGGGTGCCCGAGACGTTGCGGATCTGCTTCGCACACGGTGGTGGCAGCTTCCCGTTCTGGCTCGGCCGCGCCGACAACGCCTGGCACCGCCGTGGCGACCTGGTCCGTGGCGCGTCCGTCGCCCCGCCCAGCAGCTACGTCGACCGGTTCAGCGTCGACTCGGTGGTCTTCGCGGCACCCGCGCTGCGGCTGCTGGTCGACACGATGGGGGAGGACCGGGTGCTGGTCGGCAGCGACTACCCGTACCCGCTGGGGGAACGCCCGGCCGGCGCGGTGGTCCGCGACGCCGACTTCCTCACCGACGCCCAGCGCGACAAGCTCCTCTCCACCAACGCCCAGCGCTTCCTGCGCGGCTGAGCGCATCTGTGGGCCGGTGGGCCGAGTGGGTGGGGAGTCCGGCGTGTGTCGGACGCCTGGGGCCCGTCCCAGCGTGCAGGATGAGGGAATGGCCGAGCCGCACGACCTGACCGCGTTGGAACAGGCCGCCGCGATCGCCCGCGGCGAGCTGACCAGCGTCGACCTGGTCGAGCATTGTCTGGGCCGGGTGGCCGCGCTCGGCGACACCGTGGGCGCGTTCGTCACCGTCACCGAGGACCTCGCCCGGCAGGCCGCACGCGCCGCCGACGCCGTGCCGGTCGAGGAGCGCGGCCCGCTGCACGGTGTGCCGACCGCGATCAAGGACCTGACCCTCACCGCCGGCGTGCGCACCACCTTCGGTTCGGCCGCCTTCGTCGACTTCGTCCCGCCGGTCGACGCCGACGTGGTCCGGTTCATCAAGGCCGCCGGCCTGGTCAGCCTCGGTAAGACGACCACCTCCGAGTTGGGCTGCTCGCTCTACTCCGAGGGCCGGGTCGCGCCGCCGGCCCGCAATCCGTGGCAGCTGGCGTACACCGCTGGTGGGTCCAGCGGCGGCGCGGCGGCGGCGGTGGCTGCCGGGCTGGTCCCGGTCGCCCAGGGGTCCGACGGCGGTGGCTCGCTGCGCATCCCGGCGTCGCTCTGCGGCCTGGTCGGCTACAAGCCCAGCCGTGGCGTGGTCTCCGGCGGGCCGCTCGGCTCCGGCGCGTTCGGCCTGCCCACCAGCGGCCCGCTCGGGCGGACCGTCGCCGACGTCGCCGCGCTGCTCGATGTGATGGCCGTGCCGGTCCTCGGCGAGCCCTACCTGTCGCCGCCCGCGCCGCCCGGCGGATATCTGGCCGTGGCACGCCGGGCCGAGCCCGGCCCGCTGCGCATCGGCCGGTTCACCACGCCGATGCTCGCCGACGAGCCGGTGCACCCCGACTGCGTGGCCGCCGTGGACCGGGCCGCCGCGCTGCTCACCGCGGCCGGCCACGAGGTGGTCGAGGTGCCGCCGCCGCTCGGGCCGGCGGTGTGGCCGCTGTTCGAGATCCTCTGGTACGTGCTGGCGCTCGCCCCGGTGCCGCCGCAGCGGGAGGCGGAGCTGCTGCCGTTGACCCGGCTGATGCGCGCCCGGGGTGCGGAGATCTCCGCCGGCACGCTGGCCGCCACCCTCGGTGAGTTGCAGGCTCAGGTCCGCCTCGGCGCCCGTCGCACCGCCGGGGTCGACCTGCTGCTCTGTCCCACCCTGGCCGCGCCGCAGGCGCCCGTCGGCTGGTTCACCGCCGATGATGACCCGGCGGCCGACTTCGACCGGCAACGCCGCTTCTCGCCCTACTGCGCCATCTTCAACGTCACCGGCGATCCCTCCGTCTCCCTGCCGGTCGGCACCACCACCGACGGCCTGCCCGTCGGGGTGCTGCTCACCGGCCGGTACGGCGACGACGCGCGGCTCATCGCGACCGCTGCGCAACTGGAGAACTCCAGTGACGGATGGGATCGGCACCCCGCAATCTGGCGGGCCGTCGACTCCGCTAACGTGAATGGTGACGGCGTCGGGTGGCCAGCATCATGATCATCCATCCGACCCGCTTGTTCGAGGTCGTCCTTCTTCCGCCTGGGGGCGTTGGGATTGTCTGTTACCGAGACGTTGCTGGTCTTCGTCGGCATCCCGCTGGCCGCGGTGCTGGTCATCGCCGGCCTCACCTATGCCGGTAGCAGCGGTGGTGCCACCGGCGGTGGCCGTGGTGCCAAGCGCTACCGCCCGGGCCGGCCCTTCGACTTCACTCCGGTCTGGTTCCTGGGCCGCCCGGAGCAGTTGGCCGACTCGGCCGGCACCGCGCTGACGGCGGGGGCGCAGGCGCCCGCGCTGACCAGCCACAAGCTTGAGCAGGCCAGCGTCGAGGCGCCGGCCGGTGGAACCGGAGGCGCAAGTGACCGTTGGTGAAAAGCACGCCGGGTCGGAAAATCCGCCCGAGGTGCTGGACGGGCCCTTCTCGACCCGCCAGCTGCTGCGCATCGACGAGGCGTTGCGCCTTGCCGACCAGGGCACCGGCCTGGTCTTCTCGGTCTTCGTCGGTGGTCTCGACGAGCCCGTCCGGGAGCACGCCCAGCGGCTGCACCGTCAGCTCGCCGACCCGGACAAGTCGGTGCTGATCGCGGTGTCGCCCAACCAGCGTCAGCTGGAGATCATCACCGGCCGGTACGCGCGCAAGCGCATCCCCGACACGTACGCCAAGCTGGCCGCGCTCTCGATGGCCGGCGCGTTCAGCGGCGGTGACCTGGCCGGCGGCATCATCAACGGCCTCGACCAGCTCTCCAGCCACGCCGGCAAGGGCTGAGCCTCTCCTCGTACGACGAAGCCCGGCCCGCTGTTCGCGGGCCGGGCTTTCGGACCTTAACGGGGCCAGGCGGAGGGGTCGAGGCGCATCGGCCACGGCTCGTCGATCTGCACCGGGTCGTCTGGGCCGACCGTGCCGAGCAGGTTGTAGTGAACGCCCTTCACCAGCTCGTAGCGATATATCACGGGGCCGAAGTCGCCGCGCTCGACCCGCCAGTAGGCGGGAATGCCGACCTCAGCGTAGAGCGCAGGCTTGGTGAACCGGTCATGCCGACGGCTGCTCGGTGATTCCACCTCGACGACAAGCGCCACATCCGCTGCTTCGATCCAGGTGCCGTCCGCAGGGGCCGTCGGCTTCAGCACGGTGACATCAGGAATGAGATTGCTTCCGGCGGCACGAAGCCCCGCCTCCCGGATCACCCGCCATCCGGTCGGCGTCGCCGCTCGCAGGGCTGCCCGTAGCTCATCGGCCAGTTCCTGGTGGCCGAAACCCGGTGGTGGGGTCACGTGCAGGCTCCCGTCGATGATCTCGTAGTGGTTCCCATCCTCGGGAAGGTTGAACAGGTCCTGCTCGCGCCACTCGCGCGCAGGGGGTCGCCACTCGTAGATCGGCTGTGCCATCACGTCCACCTCCTTTCGCAACCATAACGGCCCGTGCCAGCGTCGGCTCCCGCCCACGCCGGCACGGGCCGCGTACTCCTGATCAGCTCTGCTCGGCGTCCTTCGCGCGGGCCTTGAGCGCCCGCAGGACACCGTCGCGGCCCTCGGCGACCAGCCGGCGCAGCGGGGCGGGGTGCCCGTCGCCGGCCAGCCACGCGTCGGTGGCCGCCACCGTGTCGTCCTCCACCAGGTAGGCCGGGTATGCCAATTGGGCGAACTCCTGCGCCGGCTCGCTGTCCCGGGTGGCCCAGACCTGAGCCACCGTCTCGAAGTACCGCTCCCGGTACGGGGCGATCAGCTCCACCTGGGTCGGGTGCGCGAAGCCCTGCAACAGCGCCCGGTGCCGCCAGTTGGGCAGCGCGTCGGGGCCGGTCAGCAGCGCCCACAGGGCGGCCTTGTTCTCGGCCGTCGGCAACAACGCCTGGGCGTACGCGGCCTCCCGCTCACCGCTCGCGGTGCGGTCGCCGGCCAGCTCCGCCTCGATCTCGGCGGCACCGGCCGCGCCGTTGGCCACCAGCGCGGCGAGGACCGACCAGCGCAGCTCGGTGTCCACGGTCAGCCCGGCCGGAATGCCGGTGTCGTCCAGCCAACCGCGCAGGGTCGCCAGGTCCTCGTCGGAGCGGGCCGCCGAGGCGAACGCGCGGGCCCAGGCCAGCTGGAAGCCGCTGCCGGGCTCGGCGCTGGCGAGCGCGTCCCGGGCGGTACGGGCCAGGTCGGCCCAGCCGGTCGGCGCCCAGGCCGGGTCGGCGTACAGGGTGAGCGCGGTGGTCGCCTGCCGCAGGGTGGCGGTGACCAGGTTGATGTCGGTCTCGGCGGGCAGCCCGCTCAGCGTGAGCGCCACGTAGTCACGGGCCGACAGCTCGGCGTCGCGGATCATGTCCCACGCGGCGGTCCAGCACAGCGCCCGGGCCAGCGACGACTCGAAGCCACCGATGTGCTGCACCACGTTGGCCATCGACCGGTCGTCGAGGCGCAGCTTGGTGTAGCTCAGGTCGTCGTCGTTGAGCAGCAGCACGTCGGCCGCCCGGACACCGCGCAGCTCGGCGAGGTCGGTCCGCTCGCCGGTCACGTCCACCTCGTAGCGCTCGCGACGGACCAGCCGCCCGTCGGTGATGTCGTACAGGCCCACGCCGATCCGGTGCGTCCGCAGCGTCGGGTATGCCGTCGGCGCCTCCTGGAGGACGGCCACCTGCTCGTAGGTGCCGTCCGCGCCGATGGTCACCTCCGGGCGGAGCGTGTTGACCTGTGCGGTCTCCAGCCACTGCGCCGCGAACTTGCGCAGCTCCCGGCCGGAGGCCGCCTCCAGCTCGGTGAGCAGGTCGTCGAAGGTGGCGTTGCCCCAGGCGTGCTTGCCGAAGTAGGCCCGCAGCCCGGCGACGAACGGCTCCTCACCCACGTACGCGACGAGCTGCTTGAGGACGCTCGCGCCCTTGGCGTAGGTGATGCCGTCGAAGTTGACCTCGACGGCCTCCATGTCCGGCATCTCGGTGTAGACCGGGTGCGTGGAGGAGAGCTGGTCCTGCCGGTAGCCCCAGTTCTTGCGGATGGACAGGAACGTCGTCCACGCCTCGGTGAACCGGGTGGCGTGGGTGTTGCACCAGTGGCTGGCCCACTCGGCGAACGACTCGTTGAGCCACAGGTCGTTCCACCAGCGCATGGTGACCAGGTCGCCGAACCACATGTGGGCCAGCTCGTGCAGGATCGTGTTGGCCCGCTGCTCGTACTCGAAGTCGGTGACCTGCGAGCGGAACAGGTAGTGCGACTCGGCGTGCGTGACGCAGCCGAAGTTCTCCATCGCGCCGGCGTTGAAGTCGGGCACCCAGAGCTGGTCGTACTTCGGCAGCGGGTAGCGCACGCCGAACTTCTCGTGGAAGAAGTCGAAGCCCTGCTTGGTGATCAGGAACAGGTCGTCGGCGTCCAGGTAGCGCGCCATCGATGCGCGGCAGAACACCCCCAGGTCGATGCCGTCGTGGCTGTCCCGCACCTCGTGGTACGGGCCGGCGCACATCGCGGTGATGTAGGTGCTCATCCGGGGCGACACGGTGAAGTGCAGGGTCTTGAGCCCCTCACCCGCCGGCTCCTCGCGCTGCACGGGCATGTTGGACACGGCCCGCCAGTGCGCCGGCACCGTGGCGTGCCAGGTGTAGACGCTCTTCAGGTCGGGCTGGTCGAAGCAGGCGAACACCCGCTGCGCGTCGGCCGTCTCGAACTGGCTGTAGAGGTACGTCTCGCCGTCCACCGGGTCGACAGTGCGGTGCAGACCCTGGCCGCTGTTGGAGTAACCGAAGTCGGCGTCGACGACCAGCGTGTTGTCGCTGTCCAGGGAGGACAGCACCAGGCCCTTCTCGGCCGACCAGTCGGAGAGGTCGACGGGGGAGCCGTTCAGCGTCGCGGAACGCACCGACTCGGCGGCCAGCTCGATGAACGTGCTCGCACCCGGCTCCGAGCAGCGGAAACGCACCTCGGTCGTGGACCGGAACGTGCGGCCGTCCGCCGCCAGCACGGCGGTGGACAGGTCCAGACTGATGTCGTACCCCGTCACATTGAGCAGGCGGGCCCGCTCGGTCGCCTCGACCTGCGTCAGGTTGCGCACTCCCGGCACTGTTCGTCTCCATCCCAACATCTCGCCGTACGCCCGGCGGCGCCCGTCTGCCAACCGCTCGTGGCGGCCGGCCCGAACCGAGTCTTCCATGTACGAGCAGCCCGCGGTGGCCGAGGTCACGCTCTCATTCGGGTGCCGCTCGACGGGGTGCGGGGTGAAGATTCCCCTGAGACGCCGGACTGCCGGCGCCCCCGTCGCGAAGGGACCTCACCGTGACCGATCGTGTCACCGCCGACATGTGGTTCGACCCGGCCTGCCCGTGGGCGTGGATCACATCCCGCTGGCTGCTTGAGGTCGAGCAGGTCCGTGACGTGGACATCCGTTTCCACGTGATGAGCCTCGCCGTGCTCAACGATGGCCGGGACGAGCTGCCCGAGGAATACAGGGAGTTCCTGAAGACCGCCTGGGGCCCGGTGCGGGTCTGCATCGCCGCCGAGCAGCGGTACGGCAACGACGCCCTGCGTCCCCTCTACACCGCGCTCGGCACCCGGATCCACCTCGGCAAGGAGGAGCGGGGTCACGGGCTTTACGTCGCCGCGCTGACCGACGCCGGTCTGGACCCGGCGCTGGCCGCGGCCGCCGACAGCACCGACTACGACGAGGCGCTGCGGGCCAGCCACGAGACCGGGATGCGCCCGGTCGGACAGGACGTCGGCACGCCGGTCGTCCACGCGCCCGGTCCGGACGGCACCCCTGTCGCGTTCTTCGGCCCGGTGATCACCCCGGCTCCGAAGGGGGAGGCCGCGGGCCGGCTCTGGGATGGCGTCCTGCTGGTCGCCGGCACGCCGGGCTTCTACGAGCTCAAGCGCACCCGGGAGCAGGGCCCGATCTTCGACTGAGGTGTACCTATGGGCCCCCGGTCGACGCCCGGCGTCGATCGGGGGTCCTTTCCATCGCCGACCACCTCCGCAGCGCGCCCCGCTCGGCGTGTCGCGTCGTGGCGATGCCCGCCCCGTCACCGGGAGACCGCCGCGCTCGTTGGCCTGCATGTCCGCCGCAGCGACCCGCAGGGCCGCACCCCGCAGTTCGTGGAGGCAATCCCGATGGCCAAGCACCGTGCGTCCGGTGACGATCAGCTGACCCGGCAGGGGGTGATCGACACTCCCGGCGCGGCCTACTGGTCCGTTGACGACTCCCGCTGGCCGGCGGTCCGCCCGGACCTACCCGCCCATCTGGTCGACCTGCTCGCGCCGCCCATCGTGGTGGGCGTGGCCCGGGTTCCGGTGACCTCCCGGCTCACACCGCCCACGTCGGCCGACCCTCTGACGTCGGCCGTCGACTCCGGCCCGACCGACCTCGTGGCGTCCACCGCGGCGTCGCCCGTGCCGGCGCTGCCGGTCCCGGCGCCGCCCGTCGCGGCGCCGCCCGTCCCGTCGGCGGCGGCACCGGCCCAACCCGCGCCGCCTCCGCCGGCGCCCGCCCCCTCACGTCCGGTGCCCACGCCGCCGCTGAGCCCGCGACCCGTCCCGTCGCCGCCGCCCGAGCGGCCCGTGCCGGGGCCGCCCGCGTCACCCCGCCGTGCCGTGAACACCGGGCCGGTCGGCACCGGCCGGCGGGGCAACGGTGGGCCGGCAACCGCAGGCAGGCACCGCCGGGGCGCGTCCGACCGCACCGGCTGACCACTCCGCTCGGCCTGGCGCTTTCATCTGGTGGACCCCCGCGGGTCCCCCGTCGACGGCGACACCGTCGCCGGTAGCGTCAGCGGGTATGACGGTCGTGCATCCGATCTCCCGAGCGTGGGTCACCACTTGTGGCACCGGCGCGCAGAACTACGACGAGTTCGCCGACGACGCGGAAATCACCGCGATCATCGAGGCGAACCCGCACAGTGCCCTCGGCATCGAGATGCCGCACCGAGCCCCGCAGAGCCTGGGCAGGTCGTTCCTGGACGCATTGCCGGACGCGGTCGCCCGCCTCGCCGAGGCCAAGGCGGACGGCAGCTACACCCCCGCCGAGCAGGTGGTGGTGCTCTACCGGATCACCGCACCCGGTGAGGAGCCGGCGTACGGGCTGTTCGCGATGGTGGACACCGACCAGATCTCCACCCGGGCCGACGAGCCCGGTCTGGTCATCCGCAACGAGGACGTCTTCATCGCCAAGGTGCGCGAGCGGGTGGCACTGGCCGAGGCGCTCGGTCACCTGCTCTCACCCGTACTCCTGCTCCAGACCGGGCGCGGCGACGAGCTGCACGCCGCGCTCGCGTCGGCGACCGAGATGTCCGGCGCGCCCGCCGCGACGGACACCGACCAGGCGGGGCGCACGCACGCCATCTGGCTGCTCGGCCCCGGGCCGGAGCAGGCCGCGTTGACCGCTCTCGCCGGCGGCGGGGAGCTGGTCGTCGCGGACGGCAACCACCGCAGCCTGGCTGCCCAGACCGGCGGGCTGTCGCGCTTCCTGGCCGTGGTCACCACCCCCGCGTCGGTGGCCATCCAGCCGTACAACCGACTGGTCAGCGAGCTGACCACCACACCGGCCGAGCTGCTCGACCGGCTGCGGGCCGCGGGCGCCGAGGTCGAGCCGATCGACGGCCCGGTCGAGGTCCCGCAGGGTGGCGGCACCGTGCACCTCCGCCTCGACGGCCAGGGGTACGCGGTGCGCCTGCCGGCGACGGCCTCCGCCCGCCTGGAAAACCTGGACCACGCCCTGGTTGAGCGGCTGCTGCTGCGCGACGCGCTCGGTCTGGACCCGGGCGACAAGAGGATCACCTACGTCGGCGGTGACTACCCGGCGAGCTGGCTCACCGGTGAGGTCGACGCCGGGCGGGCCGAGCTGGCCATCCTCATCGCGCCGGTGACCGTTGCCGACTTCGTCGCGGTGAACCTCGCTCGGGAGAAGATGCCCCGCAAGAGCACCTGGTTCACCCCGAAGGCGCGGGGCGGTCTGGTCGTCGCCGAGCTGCCGCGCTGAGCGTTCCCCGGCACGACCGTGTGACGAACCCGGCTCTCCGACGCCGCCCCCGCGACGTCGGAGAGCGCGGCCTGACAGACTGCCCGGTATGCGCGTCTACCTGGGATCCGACCACGCCGGTTTCGAGTTGAAGGTGCACCTGGCCAACCACCTGGCCAAGCAGGGGTACGACGTCGTCGACGTCGGCCCGCACAGCTACGACCCGGACGACGACTACCCGACGTTCTGCCTGCACACCGGCGACCAGGTGGTGGCCGACGAGACAGGCCTCGGTGTGGTCATCGGTGGGTCCGGCAACGGCGAGCAGATCGCCGCCAACAAGGTCGCCGGCGTCCGCGCCGCGCTGGCCTGGAGCGTCGAGACCGCTCAGTTGGCGCGCCAGCACAACGATGCGAACGTCGTCGCGATCGGTGCCCGGCAGCACACGTTGGACGAGGCCACCGGCATCGTCGAGGCGTTCCTGAACACGCCGTTCTCCGGCAACGAGCGGCATGCCCGTCGGATCAACCAGGTCGCCGAGTATGAGCGGACCCGGCAGCTGCCCGTCCTGCCCTGAGGTCAGCGCGGCGAGCGGGGCAACTCCTCGCGGGGCACCCAGTTTCGGCGGACGACAACCACCCGGGCTTCCGCCTCGGCCAGATCCTCGTCGGTGGGCCGGGCGGCGTCCCGGGCCCGCAGCGCGGCGCTCAGACCCACCTGGGACGAGCCGGAGCCGACCAGCCCCCGCAGCCCCCGCTCGCCGTCGCGCTCGTCGCCACCCGGGCCTCGACGGCGCGGCGGAGGGTCGTCACCGTCATGCACCCCGGGGGTGCTGACCGTCGGGCTGTCGGCACTGCGCCCGGCCGGCTCCGAGTCGGGGTGGTGGCGTAGCCGTCGCCGTCGTCGGTCGGGGTCACCCATCAGCCGACCGTACCCTGCCCGGGGTGGGATTCGGCACTGTCGCGTCGGCCGGCGTCTCGGGCGGGGTCGGCGACCAGTTTGCCGGCTGGCTACCCTCGGAATCAGGCGGTGTTGTTGCCGTCGGTCAGGGGGAGGACAAGATGGCAGACCAGACGCAGCCGTGGGCGGAGCGGACCGTGGAGGTGCCACCGCAGGCCGGCGTCGGGGTGCCGCCGCAGCGTGACGGGTTCCGCCGGGGCGTGGCCCCGGTGGGCCAGCCGCGCAGCCCGCGGACCGAGCCGTTCCCGGTGGTGGAGCAGGAGCCGACCGGCACCGGCTGGCCCGGCGAGCCGGCCCCGCGCCGGTCGCTGAGCTCGCGGATGTCGCAGCTCCGGCGTGGCGGTGAGTGGAGCGCGGCGGCCGGGCTGTTCGCGTTCGTCTGCTGGGGGATCTGGGCGCTCTCCGGCCAGGGTGACCTGAGCGGTCCGCTGCTGGTGCTGGTGCTCAGCCTGCTGGTGGCGGTCGGCCTGTTCGCCCTGTTCCGGTTGGTCGGCCGGGTGGTGTTGGAGCGGCAACTCGGTCGGGTCCGGCGCGGTGCGCGCGGCGCCCACCTGGCGACGGCGGTGTTCCTCGTCGGCCTCGGCGTGGCCTGGCTCCAGCAGACCGAGTGGGTCGTCTCGGCCTGGAACTGGATCTCCTCGAACTGATCGCGGGCGCGTACGGGCGGGTCGGCTCTGTGCCGCCCGCCCGTACGCCCGGTCGCGGCACGCCGCGACGCCGGTCGTCTCCCCACCAGGCAAGGCTGCCGCTTACCCGGCCGGCCACGGTTCATCCGTGGCCGGCCGGTTCGACTGGTGCCCCGTTCGGGGCGGCTCGATCCGCTCGGTGTTGGCGGTCAGTGGGTGCCGCCGTGCCCCTCGGCGTCGGCGCGGGGCGAGACGACCCGGGCCGCCGGGTCCTCGACGCCGGGCTCGCCGCCGTCGGGGGCCACCATCCCGTCGTAGTTGTAGAGCGGCTGGCCGTCGTCGTGCTGCTTGGTGGTCTTGATGTAGCGGTGCATCATGCCGTCGATCTCCAGCTCGACGAGCGCGTCGCCGCCGGTGTCGTGGGTGCTGCCGTCGCGGGGGCCGCCAATCAGGTGGGCCGTGTTGTTCGTGTCCATGAACAAGCCCTACCCGCGAGCCGTTGGGCGGAAACGGATGAAATGTCGGCGGGCGGTGCCGTGCCCGGCGTGCGGGCACGGCACCGCCCGGAAGATCAGGCGGCGGGCTGGGCCGCCGCGTAGTCGCGGGCCACCCGGACCATTTCCACCAGTCCGCCGGCGTACTCCTGGGACTCGCCGTGTGCCTCGTCGAACGGCGGCTGGAAGCCGACGCCCTCCCACTGGTTGGTCGCCGGGTTCCACCGGTCGTTGCCGACCTCGAAGTCCCAGGCGAAGATGCCCAGCTCGTAGTAGAGCTGGTCCGCCGAGTTGCCGGCGGCGGAGTAGAGCACGTCGGCGACCGGCCCGGTCTGCGACGGCCAGGTGACGGTGCCGCGTTCCTGCGCGATGGCGCCGACGATCCGCCGGGCGCTGTTGAGGAACAGCGTCGACTCGTCGATCGACGGTCGCGGCAGGGTGACCCGGCCGTCGGCCCGGTACGCCCCCGGCGGCCACATGAAGTACCCGCCGTAGGAGTGCACGTTCATCGCGAACTTGATGTTCGAGTGGGCCTGGGCGAGCGCGATCACGTTGCTGCTCTCCGCCTCGGACAGCTCGGCGGTGCCCGCGTAGGTGCCGGAGAGGCAGTTGGCGCTGGCGCCCACGTAGCCGTCGAAGTACGACCCGACGGTGTAGTTGCGGTTGATGTCGACGCCCCACGAGGTGCGGTACTTCGGGTCGCGGGCCGCCCCGGTGCAGTGGTTGACCAGGTTCTTGCGCTGCATGTTGAAGTCGTTGAACGAGTAGTTCGCGCCGTCGGGGTTGACCGTCGGGATGACGAAGATGTCGACCTGCTCCAGCAGCTCGCGGGTGGCCGGGTCGGTCCGGGCGTTGGCCAGCATCCGCTCGGCGAACTCCAGCGTCACCAGCGGCGTGGCCCACTCCCGGGCGTGTTCCTGGGAGTAGGCGAGCACGCCGACCCGGGAGCCGTCACGGTGTACGCCGAGGCGCAGCGCCTGCACCGTCCACGGCCGTGCTGGCACCTCGGTGCCCTGCAACCCGTCGTCGAGCCGGGCCGGACCGGCGACCGGCATGGGCAGCCCGGTCGAGCCGTCCTCGACGGTGGCCCGGAAGCGGTTCGGTTGGCGGGCGTTGATCGCCGCGGCGACCTCGTCGGTGGTGCTCACCGTCTTGCCGGCGGTGTCGGTGGCCAGCGACACGGTCAGCACGCGATCGCGGTAGCGGACGGTCAGCGGTCGGTTGCGCCGGCCCGGGTCGACCGTCCGCACCTGCACGCCGTTCATGCCCTGGTCGCCGAAGCGGACCGACTCGACCACCACGGCCGCCACGGCCGGGTCACCCAGGTACGCGACGGCGTTGCGCCGGTATCCCTGGGTCTTGTTCGGCAGGTCGATGACGTCCACCAGATCCCGGTACTGGCGGGCCAGCCGCTTGATCCGCGCCTGGATGTCGGTCGGCGTCAGGTACGCGTCGATGAAGTCCTTCTGGTAACCGGCCGGCAGGGGCGGCGGGGTGGCGTTGGGCCAGAACGTCGGCGTGACCACGCGGCTGGCCCCGCCGAGGCTGGAGGTGGCGGTCAACTGGACCGGCCGGTTCGGCACCGGCTGGGGAAGGTTGTAGTGGTACTGGTACTCGCCGGAGTCCTCGAACCGGTACAGCGGGAACGACCCGGTGGCGCCGTCCGCCGTCCGCCAACTGACGGTGATCTCGACGTCCGGGTCGTCAGTGGCGGTGGTGGCCACCTGGGCCTGGAGGAAGGTCTGGCCGCTCGTGGTCCACCAGTACGCCTGCTGCACCTGGAGGGTGTCCACCGCCGCGGCGGCGGTGGTCCGCTGGCCGGCGGCCGGAGCGCGCAGCCCGGCGGCGGTGCGGGCCTGCGCCGCGCGAACGCTCTCGGCATGGTGCCGGCTGCCGTCCCCGGCACGCTGCACGACCTGTACGGCCTTCGCGCCCTGGGCGGTCAGCTCGGCGAGCTGCGTGCCGCTGAGCACGAGGTCGGCGAGGATCCGCCCGTCCCGCGCCCGGGGCCGGTTGGCGAGGTCCGCGCCCGTGGCGACGAGCCGGTCGAGCTGTGCCTGGTCACGTAGCTGTACCCGGACCAGGGCGGTCTCGGTGGCGCTCAGGGTGATCGGTGGTGCGGGATCGGCGGGTGCCGCGGTTCCCGGAGCGGGGTGGGACAGCACTGCGCTGAACAGGATCGCTGTGGTGGCGGCAGCTGTCCACCGTCGTCGGACGATCATGTGCCCTCCTGACGGACATCGATGTACCTGGCCCTTACACCAGTGCATAGATCGACACCTGTCAAGGTGACGTGGCATCGGTTGTAGCCTCCGGACGTCGTTCGGCGTTGATCGGGTGACATGTCCGCGAGTTCGGGAGCAACCCGGCGGGCCAGACCCCGCGTGACTACCTCGAAACGGGGATCGGAGGCCTGAATGAGCGATCGCGACAAGGCGTTCGCCGAGTACTTCGCGGCACGGTCCGGTGCCATGCGCGGCACCGCGTACCTGCTGTGCGGCGACTGGCACCGCGCCGAAGACCTGGTCCAGACCGCGTTCGTCAAGCTCTACCGGGTCTGGAACCGGATCTCCCGGCACGAGGTGCTCGACAGCTACGTGCGCCAGATCCTGATCCGGACATTCCTCGACGAGCGCCGTCGCGGCTGGTGGCGGCGTGAACGGGTGGGTGGCGAGGACACCGACCAGGTGGCCCCGCCCGACTCGGCGGAGAGCCGACTGGTGCTGCTCCAGGCGCTGGCCCGCGTGGCACCGCGCCAGCGGGCCGTGCTGGTTCTGCGCTACTGGGAGGACCTGTCCGTCGAGGATGTCGCGGCGCTGCTGGAGTGTTCTCCAGGGACGGTGAAGAGCCAGGCGGCACGCGGGCTCGACACGTTGCGCGGCCTCCTGGCACCCACGTACAGCGGGATCGAGATGGGGGAGCGATGAACGAGGAACAGTTGCGCGAGGGCCTGCGCAGCGAGATGGCGGGCATTACCCCGCCACCACCATTGAGTACGGGAGCAGCGCTCGGCGCGGCCCGGCGGACGCAGTTCCGCCGCCGAGCGGTGTGGGCGTCCCTCGGATCGGCGGCTGTCGTGCTGGCGGTCGCCGGCTTCGCGGCCGTCAGCACTCCGGACGGCCGCCTCTACCAGCCGGCGGGCAACGGGCCACTGGCATCTCCGGACGCGTCGGGGGACACCAAGCAGGCGTGGCCGACCGGGCCCGACGGTCGACCGCAGGAGGACCGGACCGCGCGAGCCGGGTCCAAGTACGAGCAGGGAATCCACCTGCTCAGGGAGGCTGTCTCGATCGTGCCCGCCGGCTTCACCGCACCGGAGGATCCACCGGGCCAGTCCGATCCGACTCTGCGGACCCAGCAGGCGCAGTTCGAGAACAAGGTGAACGGCGTCGACGTGTGGAGCTACCTGACCTCGGTGGCCGTGGCCCAGGGCAAGGGCACCGGGCGCGTGATCGTCGAGGTGCACGACGCCGGCAACCCGCTGCCGACCGAGCCGTGCGCCCTGGCCCAGAAGTTCTGGGGCATGAGGGGCGAGTGCCAGGTCGAGACCGTCGGTGCGACGCGGGTCGGCGTGGTGGTCCGGCCGAGCGACGACGATCGGCTGGACCAGTGGTCGGCGTACCGGCACCCGGACGGCGTGGTGGTCTTCGTGGCGCAGAGCGTGCGGCTGGACGAGAGTCGGCCGGCGTTGACGAAGCTGCCGTTCTCCGTGCCGCAGCTGGCGGCCCTCGCCGTCGACGAACGGTTTCACCTGAAGTGACACGGCAACTCGGCTGAGCCGAGCGGGTCCAGGTGCCGCGACCGTGCGGTCCACCTGGGCCTTGCTGTGCGTCAGAGCCCGCCGCGTGGATCATCAGGTGTAAGGCGGTTGTAGCGTCAGCGCCCATGAGCTGGCTGCCCGACGATTTTGTCCACCCCGTCCACGTGCCCGTGCCCGGCACCACGCTTCACCTGCGGCCGATCCGGGAGGCGGACACGGCGCTCGACTACCCCGCGGTGATGGGCTCCCGCGAGCGCCTGTGGGAGATCTTCGGTCCGGCCTGGGCGTGGCCGAACGAGAAGATGACCTACGAAGAGGACCGCATCGACCTGCTGCGACACGAGGTCGAGATAGCCGCGCACCAGTCGTTCAACTACGCGCTGCTGGACGCGGACGAGACGGCGATCCTGGGCTGCGTCTACGTCGATCCGCCCGAGCGCACCGGCTCGGACGGCGAGGTTTCCTGGTGGGTGGTGGACGACCTCGTCGGCGGCGAGGCGGAGCGCGCACTCGACGCGCTGGTGCCGCAGTGGATCGCCGCGGACTGGCCCTTCCGGCAGCCGCGTTACCTGGGCCGCGACATCGCCTGGCAGGACTGGCTCGCGTTACCGCGTGTCTCGTGAGCGGTGGCTGGGCTCGCGGCCGCACGCGCGTTCAGCAGTCGAAGACAGACCAGCAGATGTCGTTGCGCAGCCGCTGGTCGTCGAGCACCAGCTCGCGGATCGCCTCCGGGAGCTGTGCACGCTGCCACCGGCACTCGAGTCGCCCCGCGGGATCGCTGTCGCCGGCCGGCGCGGCGGCACGTGCGGCCTTGATCGCATAGGCGGCCGCACCCAGTTCGTGCGCGGCGACGTGTGCGACGACCCCCGCCTGGCCGGCGGCGTACGCGGCGTGCCGTGCCGCCCCGCGCAGGTCCCTGGCCGCGCCCATGGCGTGCCCGCCCGCCGAGCGGGCCTGCGTCATCGTGACCTCACCCCGCACCCAGGCTCGGGCGTGCTCGATCGCTTCCCGCGGTCGAGGGTCGTCCGGCCGAACCGACTCGAACAGGTGCAGGACGTGCTCCGCGCAGGACGCGGCCCACAGGGCGAGGAGGTGGTGATCCGGATCGTTGAGGCTCCCACCGCGGCGAAGCGTGACGAAGCGCGGGTCCCGCACCTTCGGGAGGATCATGGCTGGACGTCCTCCAGGCCGAGCCGGTGTCCCCGGGGGAGAGCCTCTGGCCTGGGCCGGAGGGCTGGTGGAGCGGGCGACGGGAATCGAACCCGCGTAGTCAGTTTGGAAGACTGAAGCTCTACCATTGAGCTACGCCCGCGTGCACCCACCTGAGCGGGTCGCGCCGACAGCGTACCCAATGGCTGTGCCCGGCGCGTAGCCACGCCACCACCTGACGGCGCCGCGTCGTCCCGGCCCCGCGTGGCAGCCCCGAAGATCCGCACAACATCAGGGATGTTGTGGTCTCCGCACGCCCTGAGGCCACTACAACCCGGAAGTTGTGCGGATCTTGGGCGACGGCCGGGCGGCGGGCACTCCGTGCTCGGCAGAGTGGGCGATTCGGCGGGTTTGGGGGATGTGTCCGGGTGGGGGATGCCCCGGCACCGCCTGAGGCGCGGCGACGGCATAGACTGCTCGTCGCCACGGGGTGTGGCGCAGCTTGGTAGCGCACTCGCTTTGGGAGCGAGGGGCCGTGGGTTCAAATCCCGCCACCCCGACTGTCGTCCGCGGCCGGGCCGCCCCGGGTGCCGCCCAGTGCGGTCCCCGGGCGATGCCGGAGCGTCAGGCCGGCTCGCCTACACTCGATGGGCTGAATCACGCCCAGACTCAACTGAGATCCGTCAAGGAGTACGCCTGTGAAGAGCACCGTCGAGACTCTGAGCCCGACGCGCGTGCGGCTCGCCATCGAGGTGCCGTTCGTCGAGCTCGAGCCGAGCCTCAAGAAGGCGTACCGGGAGATCGGTTCGCAGGTCCAGGTCCCGGGCTTCCGCCGGGGCAAGGTGCCGACCGCGGTGATCGACCAGCGGGTGGGCCGGGGCACCGTCCTCAACGAGGCGGTCCAGGAGGCCATCCCGGAGAACATCCTCGCCGCCGTGCGTGAGCACGACCTCAAGACGCTGGGGCGCCCCGAGGTCGAGATCACCGAGTTCAACGACGGTGACTCGCTGAACTTCACCGCCGAGGTCGACGTCCGGCCCGAGATCACCATTCCGGACACGAGCACCATCGAGGTGACTGTCGACGAGCTGCAGATCGACGACAGCGAGATCGACGAGCAGGTGAAGAACCTGCGGGAGCGCTTCGCGACCCTCAAGACCGTCGAGCGGGCCGCCGCCGAGGGTGACTTCGTCCAGATCGACCTGAACGCCACCGTCGACGGCGAGGACGTGCCGGGCGGCCAGGCGAGCAACATCTCCCACGAGGTGGGCAGCAAGCAGCTCCTGCCGGGCCTGGACGAGGCAGTGGTCGGCCTCTCCGCCGGCGAGGAAACCACCTTCACCACCCAGCTGGTCGGCGGCGACTTCGCCGGTCGCGACGCCGATGTGGCGGTGGCCGTTCGCACGGTCAAGGAGAAGGAGCTGCCCGAGCTGAACGACGAGTTCGCCCAGATGGCGAGCGAGTTCGACACCATCGAGGAGCTGCGCGGCGACCTGCGGGCGCGGGTCACCCAGGGCAAGCAGGTCGAGCAGATCTACGCCGCTCGGGACAAGGCCCTGGCGCAGCTCGTCGAGGCCGCCGAGATCCCGGCCCCGGAGGGCGTCGTCCGCGAGGAGGTCGAGAGCCGCAAGCAGGCGATGGTCGACCAGCTCGAGCGGATCGGCGCCTCCATGGAGGAATACCTCGCGGCCGAGGACAAGACCGAGGAGCAGATCGACGCCGAGCTGACCGAGGCGGCGACCGAGGGCGTCAAGGTCCAGCTCCTGCTGGACACGCTGGCCGACGCCGAGGACGTCCAGGTCTCCGACGACGAGTTCGGTCACGAGATCGTGCACCGGGCGCAGCGCGCCGGGATGGCTCCCCAGCAGTACTACGACCAGCTGGTGCGCTCCGGCGCGGCCGCTGCGGTCTTCGGCGACGTGCGGCGGGGCAAGGCGCTCGCCGCTGTCATGGAGCGCATCACGATCAAGGACGAGGCCGGCAACCCCGTCAGCCTCGACGCGCTGCGCGCCGCCAACGAGGCCGAGCACAACCACTGATCGTCGGGTGCGGCCGCCGTCCGCCGCTGCGCGGTGGATGGCGGCCGTTTCCCTTTCCGGGGTACGGCCCGGAAGCCCGCGCCGCGGGTACGCCCGACACAGCTGCGCTGAGAGCGAACAGTGCCCCGACCGGGACTCTGCCGCCCCGCACAGCGGTTAGTGTCGGGAAAGACGGTACGGAGAGCGAAGGGCTGCCATGACCGACATGCACATCCCCAAGAAGTCGCTCCGGGCGATTGAAGCGCGCGGTGGCGACTCCATTGGCAACCTCGACGACTCGGTCTACAACCGGTTGCTCAAGGAGCGCATCATCTTCCTGGGCAGTGAGGTGACCGACCAGGTCGCCAACCGCATCTGCGCGCAGCTGCTGCTGCTCGCCGCGGAGGACCCGGACCGCGACATCAACCTGTGGATCAACTCGCCGGGTGGCTCGGTCTACTCCGGCATGGCGATCTACGACACCATGCAGTTCATCGACAACGACGTGTCGACCGTGGCGATGGGCATGGCTGCCTCGATGGGTCAGCTGCTGCTCTGCGCGGGCACCAAGGGCAAGCGCTACGCCCTGCCCCACGCCCGGATCATGATGCACCAGCCGTCCGGTGGCCTGGGCGGCACGGCGTCCGACATCGCCATCCAGGCGGAGCAGATGCTCTACACGAAGCGGATGTTCCAGGAGCGGGTCGCGCACCACACCGGCCAAGACCAGTCGCAGATCGAGGCGGACTCGGACCGGGACCGTTGGTTCACCGCCCAGGAGGCCATGGACTACGGCTTCATCGACAAGGTGATCATCGGGGCCGCACAGGTTCCGGATGGCGCCGGGACCCTGAGCTGAGGAGCTGACGATGACCGATCTGAGCCTGCCGCC
This sequence comes from Micromonospora sp. MGP-C2, assembly GCF_057766525.1. Lineage (NCBI taxonomy): Bacteria > Bacillati > Actinomycetota > Actinomycetes > Micromonosporales > Micromonosporaceae > Micromonospora > Micromonospora sp. MGP-C2. The sequence goes on along the minus strand of NZ_JBYMEN010000002.1, from coordinate 2,887,988 downwards.
CCAGTTCGCGGCCGTGCACAACCGCTACGTGCTGCCGTCGTTCGTCGAGCGCACGTCGTACGGGGTCAAGGAGTCGAACCCGTACAACAAGCTCTTCGAGGACCGGATCATCTTCCTCGGCGTCCAGGTGGACGACGCGTCGGCCAACGACGTGATGGCCCAGCTGCTGACGCTCGAGGGCACCGATCCGGACCGCGACATCATCATGTACATCAACTCGCCGGGTGGCTCGTTCACCGCGATGACGGCGATCTACGACACCATGCAGTACGTCCGTCCGGACATCCAGACGGTCTGCCTCGGTCAGGCCGCCAGCGCGGCTGCGGTGCTGCTGTCCGCGGGCACCGCGGGTAAGCGGATGGCTCTTCCGAACTCGCGGATCATCATCCACCAGCCGGCCACCGAGGGCGGCTACGGGCAGGGCTCGGACATCGAGATCCAGGCCCGGGAGATCCTGCGGATGCGCACGCAGCTGGAGGACATGCTGTCCCGCCACTGCAACCGCCCGATCGAGCAGGTTCGCAAGGACATCGACCGTGACAAGATCATGACGGCCGAGGAGTCCAAGGAGTACGGGCTGGTCGACACGATCCTGACCAGCCGCAAGAAGGGCTTGCTGGCCGCCCAGGCCGCTAGCTGAGCAGCACCGGGTCAGAGGTTGGCCGGGGCTTTCGTTCCCGGCCGACCTCTGACACACCCGTTTTGGGGGTCGGAGAATGCCCCGCCAGCGGGTAACGTCGGGTCCGTACCGCTTCGCCGGTCGATCGGCGGGGCGAACCAAGCCGGACGGCGCGCAGCGTCCGCAGGTCAGGGCCGGGTCTCCGGCCGATGAGTGCAGGGAGAACGTAGGTGGCACGGATCGGTGACGGCGGCGACCTACTGAAATGCTCCTTCTGCGGCAAGTCGCAGAAGCAGGTCAAGAAGCTCATCGCGGGCCCAGGGGTCTACATCTGCGACGAGTGCATCGATCTCTGTAACGAGATCATCGAAGAGGAGCTGGCCGAGTCCGGCGAGGTGAAGTGGGAAGAGCTTCCCAAGCCGATGGAGATCTGCCAGTTCCTCGACAACTACGTCGTGGGGCAGGATCAGGCCAAGAAGGCGCTCGCGGTCGCGGTCTACAACCACTACAAGAGGATCCAGGCCGAGGCGGCCAACGCGCCAGGCTCCGGCAATGATGCCGTCGAGCTGGCGAAGTCCAACATCCTGCTGCTCGGTCCGACGGGGTGCGGCAAGACCCACCTGGCGCAGACCCTCGCCCGGATGTTGAACGTCCCGTTCGCCATCGCCGACGCCACGGCGCTGACCGAGGCGGGTTACGTCGGCGAGGATGTGGAAAACATCCTCCTCAAGCTGATCCAGGCCGCGGACTACGACATCAAGCGCGCCGAGACCGGCATCATCTACATCGACGAGGTCGACAAGATCGCCCGCAAGTCGGAGAATCCGTCGATCACGCGCGACGTCTCCGGCGAGGGCGTGCAGCAGGCTCTACTCAAGATGCTCGAGGGCACGGTGGCGAACGTCCCGCCGCAGGGTGGTCGTAAGCACCCGCACCAGGAGTTCATCCAGATCGACACCACCAACGTGCTGTTCATCTGCGGCGGTGCGTTCGCCGGCCTGGATCAGATCATCGAGTCCCGCACCGGGCAGGGCGGCACCGGCTTCGGTGCCCGGCTCCGGTCGGTGTCTGATCGGTCGACCGACGACATCTTCAGCCAGGTCATGCCGGAAGACATGCTCAAGTTCGGGTTGATCCCCGAGTTCGTGGGCCGGCTGCCGGTGATCACCAACGTGCGCAGCCTTGACCGCAGCGCCCTGGTTCGCATCCTCACCGAGCCGCGCAACGCGCTGGTCCGGCAGTACCAGCGCCTGTTCGAGCTGGACGGGGTCGAGCTGGAGTTCGACGAGCCGGCACTGGAGGCGATCGCCGATCAGGCGATGCTGCGGGGCACCGGTGCCCGTGGTCTGCGCGCCATCATCGAGGAGGTTCTGCTCTCCGCGATGTTCGAGGTGCCCAGCAACCCCGACGCCGCCCGGGTGTTGATCACCCGCGAGGTGGTCCTGGAAAACGTCAACCCGACGATCGTTCCGCGCGAGTTCACCGGGCGCCGTGCCCGGCGGGACCGCGAGGAGAAGTCGGCCTGATCCTCCCCGTGTCACGCCGGCCGCTCAGTCCTGACGCGGCCGGCGTGATCGCGTTCGGCGGTCCCATTCGCCCGACCGGGGGACCACCACCATCATCAGCCGGGCCGGTTCGCCGCTGTCGTCACGCTGACCGCCGCTGACTCCGACGGGAAGCGTTCCGTCGCGCCGACTCGATCGCCCTGTCCACAGTGTCGCGGCTCCCCAGCGTCCCGCTGCCGGTCGTACAGGTGCTGTCGGTGCCCTGGCCCCCGACCGCCGCTGACGCTGTCCACGCCGGCACCTCCCGCCGTACCCTGTGGTCATGCGTGTCGCCGTCTGCCAGCTGAACGCCCGGGACGACCGCAAGGCCAACCTGGCCGCCGCCGAGGTCCTGCTGGAACGCGCCGCCGCCGGCGGCGCGGACCTTGCCGTCCTGCCGGAGTACGTCGACTACCTCGGCCCCGCCGCCGGATTGCCGGAGCCGGAGCCGGTGGACGGGGAGATCGGCAGCTTCTTCGCGGGGATCGCCCGACGGCTCGGCATCTGGGTGGTGGCCGGCTCGTTCCACGAGGCCGGCCCGGACCCGGAGCACACCTGGAACACGTCGCTGGTCTTCGACCGCACCGGCGCCCTGGCAGCGAGCTACCGGAAAATCCATCTGTACGACGTGGAGATCCCCGGTCGGGTCTCCTACCGGGAGTCCGCGAGCGTGGCGCCGGGTGTGCAACCGGTTGTGGTGGACGTCGAGGGCCTGCGGGTCGGCCTGTCGATCTGCTACGACCTGCGCTTCCCGGAGCTCTACCGGCTGCTCGCCACCGATGGCGGCGCACAACTGCTGGTGGTCCCCGCAGCGTTCATGATGCACACCGGGCGGGACCACTGGGAGGTCCTGCTGCGGGCCCGGGCGATCGAGAACCAGTGCTTCGTGGCGGCGGCTGGCCAGACCGGCGACCACGAGCCAGGTCGCACCTGCTTCGGGCGCAGCATGGTGGTCGACCCGTGGGGGACGGTCCTCGCCCAGGTGCCGGACGGCCCGGGTGTGTCCGTCGTCGACCTGGACCTCGACCGCCTTGCCGTGATCCGGGCCGAGCTGCCCAGCCTCGCCAACCGCCGGCTCTGACGCCAGGCCCTGGCAGTCTCAGCCTTCCAGCAGGACGCCGATCACCGCGAACCCGGCGATGGCCGCGGCGGTGACCAGCAGCGCGGTGGTCATCCGGGATTTGCCCCGTCGGGCCAGCCGTCCCACCGAGAGCACCAGGACGACCAGCACGACCGCACCGATCACCACCTGCCAGAACGGCAGGAGGAGGCCCAGTAGTGCCTCCTCGGCGAACACCCTGGTGCCCAGCCCGGACTCATCCATGTCTGACACTCTGGCACGTCGGGACAGCCCGCGTCCCGAGGCTGCGCCGGCTGCCGCCGCGCCCCGGTCGGTCGAACCAGTGATGGACCCTGATTTGCCTTCTCCGGGCCGTCCGCGTAACTTTCTCTCTGCACGGGGAACGCCGGACAAACCGGCGGAGAACGGGCACCGGGCTCGTGGCGGGAACGCCGAGCGAGACCGAGGATCGGGCGGTGCGGAACACTCCGGATACGGGGTTGCGAACGCGAAGCCGACCGGGTAGAGTTTTGAAGCCGGCAGGAGCCGGGCGGAGAGCCGCGAAGCGGCGATCGGCCGGTCTGCGGCTTCCCACGACAGTAACGACCGCCGGTCACGGCGTGCGTCATCGTGGATCCGGACGAACCAGGTTGATCGCCTCGGATACGAGGTTGACAACGAAAGTTCGACCAAGTAAGTTTGAGCGGTTGCCCCGAAACGGGGTTCCACTGAGGTGGGGCTTCTGGTCGGTGTGTGGTTGTTCTTTGAGAACTCAACAGGGTGCTTGTAAAGCCAGTGCCAATTATGATTTATACCCCGGACTGGTCAGTTTTTGCTGGCTGGTTGGGATTCCTTTGGCAACATTTGTTTGTTGTCAGGATGCTGTTCAACTAATTTTTTGTTGGAGAGTTTGATCCTGGCTCAGGACGAACGCTGGCGGCGTGCTTAACACATGCAAGTCGAGCGGAAAGGCCCTTCGGGGTACTCGAGCGGCGAACGGGTGAGTAACACGTGAGCAACCTGCCCCAAGCTTTGGGATAACCCTCGGAAACGGGGGCTAATACCGAATAGGACTTCCGGCCGCATGGCTGGGGGTGGAAAGTTTTTCGGCTTGGGATGGGCTCGCGGCCTATCAGCTTGTTGGTGGGGTGATGGCCTACCAAGGCGACGACGGGTAGCCGGCCTGAGAGGGCGACCGGCCACACTGGGACTGAGACACGGCCCAGACTCCTACGGGAGGCAGCAGTGGGGAATATTGCACAATGGGCGGAAGCCTGATGCAGCGACGCCGCGTGAGGGATGACGGCCTTCGGGTTGTAAACCTCTTTCAGCAGGGACGAAGCGAGAGTGACGGTACCTGCAGAAGAAGCACCGGCCAACTACGTGCCAGCAGCCGCGGTAAGACGTAGGGTGCGAGCGTTGTCCGGATTTATTGGGCGTAAAGAGCTCGTAGGCGGCTTGTCGCGTCGACCGTGAAAACTTGGGGCTCAACCCCAAGCCTGCGGTCGATACGGGCAGGCTAGAGTTCGGTAGGGGAGACTGGAATTCCTGGTGTAGCGGTGAAATGCGCAGATATCAGGAGGAACACCGGTGGCGAAGGCGGGTCTCTGGGCCGATACTGACGCTGAGGAGCGAAAGCGTGGGGAGCGAACAGGATTAGATACCCTGGTAGTCCACGCTGTAAACGTTGGGCGCTAGGTGTGGGGGACCTCTCCGGTTTCCTGTGCCGCAGCTAACGCATTAAGCGCCCCGCCTGGGGAGTACGGCCGCAAGGCTAAAACTCAAAGGAATTGACGGGGGCCCGCACAAGCGGCGGAGCATGCGGATTAATTCGATGCAACGCGAAGAACCTTACCTGGGTTTGACATGGCCGCAAAACTCACAGAGATGTGAGGTCCTTCGGGGGCGGTCACAGGTGGTGCATGGCTGTCGTCAGCTCGTGTCGTGAGATGTTGGGTTAAGTCCCGCAACGAGCGCAACCCTCGTTCGATGTTGCCAGCGCGTTATGGCGGGGACTCATCGAAGACTGCCGGGGTCAACTCGGAGGAAGGTGGGGATGACGTCAAGTCATCATGCCCCTTATGTCCAGGGCTTCACGCATGCTACAATGGCCGGTACAATGGGCTGCGATACCGCGAGGTGGAGCGAATCCCAAAAAGCCGGTCTCAGTTCGGATCGGGGTCTGCAACTCGACCCCGTGAAGTCGGAGTCGCTAGTAATCGCAGATCAGCAACGCTGCGGTGAATACGTTCCCGGGCCTTGTACACACCGCCCGTCACGTCACGAAAGTCGGCAACACCCGAAGCCGGTGGCCCAACCCCTTGTGGGAGGGAGCCGTCGAAGGTGGGGCTGGCGATTGGGACGAAGTCGTAACAAGGTAGCCGTACCGGAAGGTGCGGCTGGATCACCTCCTTTCTAAGGAGCACCTTCCGACGAAAGTCGGTAAGGAGCCCGCACTGCCCGACTGTGGTGGTGGGGTGCTCAGATGGCGGAGACACTGGCAAGTTTTGCCCTGGCAACGGCCGGCGGCGCCTAGTACAGCCACTTCGGTGGTGGGAACGGATGCTTCTGGTGCGGCTGAGAAGAGATGTGAGCACCCTGTTGGGTCCTGAAGGAACAACCATTGGTTGTTGTTTCAGAGACTTGGCCAGCCCTCCGGTGTGGGGGCTGGGAGTCTGCCAGGCATGGCCTGGCTCCACATACCGCTGGTCCTGAGGGGCTGGGTTTGGTGTGGGGCGGATCGGGTTGTGGGTTGGTCGTTTGTTGAGAATTGCACAGTGGACGCGAGCATCTTTGTGGTCAAGTTGTCAAGGGCGAACGGTGAATGCCTTGGCACCAGGAGCCGATGAAGGACGTGGGAGGCCGCGATAGGCCTGGGGGAGCTGTCAACCAAGCTGTGATCCCAGGGTGTCCGAATGGGGAAACCTGGCACCAGTCATGTGGTGTCACCCACACCTGAACACATAGGGTGTGTGGAGGGAACGCGGGGAAGTGAAACATCTCAGTACCCGTAGGAAGAGAAAACAATTTAGTGATTCCGTGAGTAGTGGCGAGCGAAAGCGGATCGAGGCTAAACCGGCTGCGTGTGATACCTGTCAGGGGTTGCGTGGTCGGGGTTGTGGGACCCTGCTGAACAAGCTGACACTTGTTCGAGAAGTTACAAAGTTAGTGGCTAGTCGAACAGTCTGGAATGGCTGACCGTAGACGGTGAAAGTCCGGTAGGTGAAAGTTGCTGACCTTCTGTGGGTGTTCCCGAGTAGCGGCGGACCCCTGAAATCTGCCGTGAATCTGCCAGGACCACCTGGTAAGCCTAAATACTTCCTGGTGACCGATAGCGGACAAGTACCGTGAGGGAATGGTGAAAAGTACCCCGGGAGGGGAGTGAAATAGTACCTGAAACCGTTCGCCTACAATCCGTCGGAGCCTTGCGGGGTGACGGCGTGCCTTTTGAAGAATGAGCCTGCGAGTTAGTGGCATGTGGCGAGGTTAACCCGTGTGGGGGAGCCGTAGCGAAAGCGAGTCTGAATAGGGCGATTCAGTCGCGTGTCCTAGACCCGAAGCGGAGTGATCTAGCCATGGGCAGGCTGAAGCGCGGGTAAGACCGCGTGGAGGGCCGAACCCACCAATGTTGAAAAATTGGGGGATGACCTGTGGTTAGGGGTGAAAGGCCAATCAAACTCCGTGATAGCTGGTTCTCCCCGAAATGCATTTAGGTGCAGCGTCGCGTGTTTCTTGCCGGAGGTAGAGCACTGGATGGTCTAGGGGGCCCACAAGCTTACCGAAATCAGCCAAACTCCGAATGCCGGTAAGTGAGAGCGCGGCAGTGAGACTGCGGGGGATAAGCTTCGTAGTCGAGAGGGAAACAGCCCAGATCACCAGCTAAGGCCCCTAAGCGTGTGCTAAGTGGAAAAGGATGTGGGGTCGCATAGACAACCAGGAGGTTGGCTTAGAAGCAGCCACCCTTTAAAGAGTGCGTAATAGCTCACTGGTCAAGTGGTTCCGCGCCGACAATGTAGCGGGGCTCAAGCACACCGCCGAAGCTGTGGCATTCACATTTTAACCTCGCTTGGACTTGATTCCTTGTGCAGGTGTGTGGATGGGTAGGGGAGCGTCGTGCCGCGAGTGAAGCAGCGGGGTGACCCAGTTGTGGACGCGGCACGAGTGAGAATGCAGGCATGAGTAGCGAAAGAAGGGTGAGAAACCCTTCCGCCGGATGACCAAGGGTTCCAGGGCCAGGCTAATCCGCCCTGGGTGAGTCGGGACCTAAGGCGAGGCCGAGAGGCGTAGTCGATGGACAACGGGTTGATATTCCCGTACCCGCGAAAGAGCGTCCCTGATGAACCTCGTTGTGCTAACCACCTGAACTGACTGATGTCTTCGGACGGATGTCGGGGAGGCTGGGAACCTGATGGGTAGTAGTCAAGCGATGGGGTGACGCAGGAAGGTAGCTGAGCCCGGCCGGTGGTTGTGCCGGGGTAAGCGTGTAGGCCGTGTTGTAGGCAAATCCGCAACACATTTAAGGCTGAGACGTGATGCCGAGCCGATTCAGGTGAAGTCAGTGATCCTATGCTGCCGAGAAAAGCCTCTAGCGAGTTCTTAGCGGCCCGTACCCCAAACCGACACAGGTGGTCAGGTAGAGAATACCGAGGCGATCGGGCGAACTGTGGTTAAGGAACTCGGCAAATTGCCCCCGTAACTTAGGGAGAAGGGGGGCCGGAGACGTGAAGCCCCGCGCGGGTGGAGCGTTGTATGGCCGCAGAGAGCAGGGGGAAGCGACTGTTTACTAAAAACACAGGTCCATGCGAAGAAGTAATTCGATGTATATGGACTGACGCCTGCCCGGTGCTGGAACGTTAAGGGGACCTGTTAGCTCTTCGGGGCGAAGCGGAGAACTTAAGCGCCAGTAAACGGCGGTGGTAACTATAACCATCCTAAGGTAGCGAAATTCCTTGTCGGGTAAGTTCCGACCTGCACGAATGGCGTAACGACTTCCCCACTGTCTCAACCACAGGCCCGGCGAAATTGCAGTACGAGTAAAGATGCTCGTTACGCGCGGCAGGACGGAAAGACCCCGGGACCTTTACTATAGCTTGACATTGGTACTCGAATTAGTTTGTGTAGGATAGGTGGGAGCCGGTGAAGTCCATACGCCAGTATGGGTGGAGGCAATCTTGAAATACCACTCTGGTTGATTTGGGTATCTAACTTCGGACCGTTATCCGGTTCAGGGACAGTGTCTGGTGGGTAGTTTAACTGGGGCGGTTGCCTCCTAAAAGGTAACGGAGGCGCCCAAAGGTTCCCTCAGCCTGGTTGGCAATCAGGTGTTGAGTGCAAGTACACAAGGGAGCTTGACTGTGAGACTGACAGGTCGAGCAGGGACGAAAGTCGGGACTAGTGATCCGGCACTTGCGAGTGGAAGCGGTGTCGCTCAACGGATAAAAGGTACCCCGGGGATAACAGGCTGATCTTCCCCAAGAGTCCATATCGACGGGATGGTTTGGCACCTCGATGTCGGCTCGTCGCATCCTGGGGCTGTAGCAGGTCCCAAGGGTTGGGCTGTTCGCCCATTAAAGCGGTACGCGAGCTGGGTTTAGAACGTCGTGAGACAGTTCGGTCCCTATCCGCCGTGCGCGTAGGATACTTGAGAAGGGCTGTCCCTAGTACGAGAGGACCGGGACGGACGAACCTCTGGTGTGCCAGTTGTCCTGCCAAGGGCACGGCTGGTTAGCTACGTTCGGAAGGGATAACCGCTGAAAGCATCTAAGCGGGAAGCCTGCTTCAAGATGAGGTATCCCACCCACCTTGGTGGGGTAAGGCCCCCAGCTAGACGACTGGGTTGATAGGCCGGAAATGTAAGCCCGGTAACGGGTTCAGTTGACCGGTACTAATAGGCCGAGGACTTGACTACTAAGCTGCTACGCGTCCACTGTGCAACTCTGAACAAGCGAACACCCGTGATTTTTGTGCCGGGGTTGTTTGACATGTTCATAGAGTTACGGCGGTCATGGCGGAGGGGAAACGCCCGGTTACATTCCGAACCCGGAAGCTAAGCCCTCCAGCGCCGATGGTACTGCACTCGTGAGGGTGTGGGAGAGTAGGACGCCGCCGGACAATCTTTCCAGAAAGGGTCACCCGTTATCGGGTGGCTCTTTCTGCGTTTCCCCAGAAAACCGTGGGATCCGCGGCCACTCGACAGCCCGACACCAGGAAAACCGATGGCGCGGCCGGTGGGCCGCGTCAGGCCCGGGTCTGCATGCCGTTGCGGAGGTTACGCAGCAGGCCGCCGGCGTCGCCGACCGACCGTCCCGGGAACATCGCCATCACCACGCTGCCGTGGTCGGCCCAGCCGCAGACCGCGAAGTCGCCGCCCTCGCCGCTGGTGCTGCCGCACTTCATCACGCCGCCCAGGTCACCGGCGGGTACCTCGCGGAGGCCGCTCACCGCACCGGTCTCATCCGACATGAGGCGGAAGAGACTGTCCAGGTCGCGTTCCGGCTGCCACAGCAGCGTGGTGCCTCCGAAGATGAGGACCGAGCGCTTGTCGTCGGCCGGGTCCCGGTAGACGGTGCCGAAGCTGCGGTCCAGTTCGATGTCCGCCGCCAGACCGCTGCGCAGGTAGTCGGCGGTGCTCTTCGCCCGCTCACTGTCGTCGCGGGCCAGACCCGCCACCTGGTCGGGCGACGTCAGTTGGGTGTCCTTCTGCTGTGCGATCCGCCACCCACCGACACCCAGCACCCCGGCGCCGGCGAGGCCGACCACCAGGGCGGCAGTCCAAGCGATCTTGCGCCGGCGGGACCAGCCGCCCGACCGCTCGTCCGGGTCGCCACCGGAGTCGCGGGTGCTCAGCTGGATCGGTTCTTCGGTCAGCTCGACCGGCTCGCGACCGCCGTCGAGCGAACGCTCGGTGAGATGTGCGTCGGACATAGCCGACACCGTACGCGAACCACAGGTGGCGCACGTCAGGTCTGCGGAAGCCCTCCGTAGACTTGTCAGGTGACCGAGAGACTGGATGCCCACCGCCCCGCAGCCCCGACCCTTGCCGGCCAGTACCAGCCCGGCGAGGTAGAGCAGCGACGGTACGAGCAGTGGGTAGCCGACGGGCACTTCCGGGCGTCCGCCGACAGCGACAAGCCCCCCTTCACGATCGTCATCCCGCCGCCGAACGTCACCGGCTCGCTGCACATGGGCCACGCGTTCGAGCACACGCTGATGGACGCCTTGACCCGGCGTAAGCGGATGCAGGGCTTCGAGGCGCTGTGGCTGCCCGGCATGGACCACGCTGGTATCGCCACCCAGAACCTGGTGGAGCGCCAGCTCGCCGCCGAGGGCCTGTCCCGGCACGATCTCGGCCGGGAAAAGTTCGTCGAGCGGGTCTGGCAGTGGAAGGCCGAGTCCGGTGGAGCGATCCTCGGGCAGATGCGGCGTCTCGGCGACTCCGTCGACTGGGACCGTGAGCGCTTCACCATGGACGAGGGGCTGACCCGCGCCGTCCAGACGATCTTCAAGAAGCTCTTCGACGAGGGGCTCATCTACCGGGCCAACCGGATCATCAACTGGTGCCCACGCTGCCTCACCGCCCTCTCCGACATCGAGGTCGAGCACACCGACGACGACGGTGAGCTGATCTCGATCCGCTACAGCCACGAGGTCGTGGTGGCCACCACCCGGGCCGAGACTATGTTGGGCGACACCGCCGTGGCGGTGCACCCGGACGACGAGCGCTACCAGCACCTGATCGGCACCGAGGTCGAGCTGCCGCTCACCGGCCGTCGCATCCCGATCGTCGCCGACGCGCACGTCGACCCGTCGTTCGGCACCGGCATGGTCAAGGTGACCCCGGCACACGACCCCAACGACTTCGAGATCGGCCAGCGCCACGACCTGCCCGCGCTCACCGTGATGGACGAGCGTGGGGTGATCACCGTGCCCGGCCCGTTCGAGGGACTGGACCGGTTCGAGGCGCGGCCCGCGATCGTGGCCGCACTGCGCGAGCAGGGCCGGATCGTGGCCGAGAAGCGGCCGTACGTGCACGCGGTCGGGCACTGCTCGCGGTGCAAGACGACAGTCGAGCCGCGGTTGTCGTTGCAGTGGTTCGTCAACACCGCCCCGCTGGCCCAGGCCGCCGGTGACGCGGTGCGCGACGGTCGGGTGCGCATCGAGCCGGCCGAGCTGTCCAAGCGCTACTTCGCCTGGGTCGACAACATGCACGACTGGTGCATCTCCCGCCAGCTCTGGTGGGGGCACCGGATCCCGGTCTGGTATGGCCCGCAGGGCGAGATCGTCTGCGTCGGCCCGGACGAGCAGCCGCCGACCGGCGACGGCTGGCGGCAGGACGAGGACGTCCTGGACACCTGGTTCTCCAGCGCGCTCTGGCCGTTCTCCACTCTCGGCTGGCCGGAGCAGACCCCGGACCTCGCCAAGTTCTACCCGACCAGCGTCCTGGTCACCGGCTACGACATCCTCTTCTTCTGGGTCGCCCGGATGATGATGTTCGGCCTGTACGCGATGGACGGCAAGCAGCCGTTCGACGTGGTGGCCCTGCACGGCATGGTCCGCGACGAGCACGGCAAGAAGATGTCCAAGTCGTTCGGCAACGTGGTGGACCCGCTGGACTGGATCGACCGGTTCGGGGCCGACGCCACCCGGTTCACGCTGGCTCGTGGCGCCAACCCCGGGCAGGACGTCCCGGTCAGCGAGGAGTGGTGCCAGGGCTCGCGCAACTTCTGCAACAAGCTCTGGAACGCCACCCGCTTCGCCCTGATGAACGGTGCGCACACCACTGGCGACCTGCCGCCCGCCGAGCAGCTCTCCACCGTCGACCGGTGGATCCTGTCCCGGCTGGCGCACGTCACCGCCGAGGTCGACGAACAGTTCGAGGCGTACGAGTTCGCCAAGGTGTGTGACCTGCTCTACCACTTCGCCTGGGACGACGTCTGCGACTGGTACGTCGAGCTGAGCAAGCCGGTGCTCGGCGAGGGCGGTGAGCGGGCCGAGGCGAGCCGCCGGGTGCTCGGGCACGTGCTGGACCAGCTGCTGCGGCTGCTGCACCCGGTCATCCCGTTCGTCACCGAGGAGCTGTGGCTCGCGCTGACCGGCGGCGAGACGGTGCAGAACGCCGCCTGGCCGGTGGCCGACCGTGCGCTGATCGACGACGCCGCCGAGGCCGAGCTGATCAGTGTGCAGCGGGTGGTCACCGAGATCCGCCGGTTCCGTTCCGACCAGGGGCTGCGCCCGACGCAGCGGGTGGCCGCCCGGCTGGACGGGCTGACCGGTGCGGGCATCGCCGCCCACGAGCCCCTGATCCGTTCGCTGGTCCGGCTGGACCCGGCCGGGGACGACTTCCAGGCCAGCGCCACGCTGGCCATGCCCGGGGCGGTCGGTGTCGCGTTGGACACCCGGGGGTCGATCGACCTGGCCGCCGAGCGGGCCCGGCTGACGAAGGACCGCGCCGCCGCCGAGAAGGAGGTCGCGCAGGCCCGGGCGAAGCTCGACAACCCCGCCTTCATCGGCAAGGCCCCCGAGCCGGTGGTCGCGAAGATCCGCGACCGGCTCGCCACCGCCGAGGCCGACCTGGTCCGGATCGACGCTGCTCTGGAGACACTTTCCTCGTGACCGACCGTACCGAATTCGCCGCCGTCGAGGCCGAGCTGAACGCCCGTGGCTTCACCCGCATGGTCTTCGAGCTGGACCGGATCGAGTCACTGCTCGACCTGCTCGGCAGCCCACAGCGGGCCTACCCGGCGATCCACCTGACCGGCACCAACGGCAAGACCTCCACCGCGCGGATGATCGACTCGCTGTTGCGGGCGCACGGGCTGCACACCGGGCGGTACACCAGCCCGCACCTGGAGACCGTCCGGGAGCGGATCAGCCTGGACGGTGAGCCGGTCAGCGAGGAGCGGTTCACGTCGGTATACCGGGAGATCAAGCCACTGGCCGAGCTGATCGACGCGCGGTCCGACGAGCCGTTGACGTACTTCGACATGACCACCGCGCTGGCGTTCGCCACGTTCGCCGACGCGCCGGTCGACATCGCGGTGGTCGAGGTGGGCCTCGGCGGTGCCGAGGACGCCACCAACGTCATCCAGGCGGGGGTCTGCGTGATCACCCCGATCGGCCTGGACCACACCGAGTGGCTCGGCGACACCATTCAGGACATCGCGCTGGCCAAGGCCGGCATCATCCACCCGGGCGCCACAGTCATCGCGGCGGCGCAGGACGAGGAGGCGGCAGGCCCCCTCCTCGATCGGTGCGCCGAGGTCGGGGCCACCATCGCGCGGGAGGGCGGCGAGTTCGGCGTACTGAGCCGGGCGGTCGCCGTCGGCGGCCAGGTACTCAGCCTCCAGGGCCTGGGCGGCGTCTACGACGACGTGTTCATTCCGCTGCACGGGGCCCACCAGGCACAGAACGCCGCTGTGGCGCTCGCCGCCGTGGAGGCGTTCCTCGGCGCCGGGAGTCGGCGGCAGCTCGACGTCGAGACGGTCCGGGAGGGCTTCTCCTCGACCAGCTCCCGGGTCGGCTGGAGCGGGTGCGCAACGCCCCGACCATCCTGCTGGACGGTGCGCACAACCCGCACGGCATGGCCGCCACCGTCACCGCGCTCCAGGAGGAGTTCGCGTTCAGCAAGTTGGTGGCGGTAGTCGGGGTCCTCGCCGACAAGGACGCGGAAGGGCTGTTGGAGCTGCTGGAGCCGGTGATCGACCAGCTGGTGGTCACCCGCAACAGCTCGCCACGGGCGATGCCCACCGACGACCTCGCCGCGCTGGCCGCCGAGATCTTCGGTGAGGAGCGGGTGTCGACGGCCGAGGAGATGCCGGACGCGATCGAGCTGGCGGTGGCGCTGGCCGAGGAGGACGTTCCCGGTGAGCTCAGCGGGGTCGGGGTGCTGGTCACCGGTTCGGTGGTGACGGTCGCCGACGCCCGCCGGCTGCTGAAGCGATGACCGGCCCGGAGCGGGACCCGCACGTCACCGACGACCCCACCGACCAGGCCCCGGCCGGCTCGCCGGCTGATCAGGCCGCGGCCGGCGTCCCGGCTGGTCAGGCCGTACCCGGCTCGCCGGCCGATCGACCCGAGGACGGGCCCGACGCCGGGCAGCCGCGGCGTTCCGGGTTGCGTAACCCGGAGGCGGCGGTACGCGGCCTGGGTGCGGGAACCCTCGGGTTGGAGGCGCTGGTGCTGTTGCTGGCGATCCAGCCGGTCCGGGTGGTCGGCGGTGACCTGAGCGGCGCCGCGATCGGTGTCGTGGTGGCACTGGCGGTGGCTGCCATCGTGCTCGCCGGCATGATGCGCCGCCCGTGGGCGTGGAATGCCGGCACCGTGCTCCAGGGCCTGCTGATGCTGGGCGGTCTGCTGCACTGGTCGCTGCTCGGGCTGGGCATCATCTTCGCCCTGGTCTGGGCGTACGCGCTGCACGTCCGCCGGGTCATCCTCGGCTGACGGCCGACCGTCGGCCGTCAGCCCGAGGCGGGACGGGCCGGGTCAGGCGTCGGCGCGTTCACGCCACTGGGTGAGGGCGATGCCGTGGCCGTCCGGGTCACGGAACGCCGCCGCCCACACCTCCAGCTTCGTGCCGCGGTTTACCACCCGGGGCGCGTACGTGAAGCGGACGCCCGACCCGCGTAGCCGCTCGTACGCCGCTTCGATGTCGTTGACCTCGAGGTTGACGTGCACCAGTCGGCGGCTGATCGGCGCCGCCCCGGTCACCTCGCGCAGGACGAGCCGGGTCGTGCCGGAGGCGAGGATGGCGTTGTGGGCGCCCTGGTCGACCTCGGTGAAGCCGAGCACGTCGCGGTAGAAGCCGAGCGAGCGGGACAGGTCGGTCACCAGCAGGGTGAGACCCACCCCGCTGATCGGCGCGGTCGGATCCGCGGTCGCGTCCGAGTCGAACCCGAAGATCGCCTGGTCCAACTCCTCGTCGGTGACCGTCTCGCGGCCCACCCCGGCCGGGGTGGGGTCGTCCAGCGGGAGGTCGAGGGGGTCCAGTGGGTCGGTCGCGCCCGGCCCGGAGCGCTGCGCGGGCGGCGGGTCGGCGCGTTGCGCCCTGGACGGGTCGACGGGGTCAGCGGGAGGTGGGGTCGCCCGGTCGTCCTCCGGCAGGTCGAACCGGTCGGCGTCGGGCTCGTCGAAGCGCTCCTCCACGGGTGAGCGTGGCGCCGGGGTGGCCCGTCGGGGCAGCCCACCACTGGCCTGCTGCTCGACGAGGACGCCCTCCAACACCACCGGGCCGCCCGGGCTCTGGTGCATCACCACCGGCTCGCGCTCCTCGGGCACGATGCCCGGGTCGTCGCGCAGCGGATCGTCGTGCAGGGGGTCGGTGCGCAGGTGATCGCTGCGTACCGGGTCGGGGCCGAGCGGGTCGCGGAACGGGTCGCCGAGCGGGTCGCGGAGGTCGTCCCGGAAATCGTCGTCCGGCCCACGGTCGGCCCACGGCGGGGCGTCCTGCTGGATCAACACCTCGTCCACCGCGTCGACGTCGGCGAACTCCGGCGGGAGGTCGGCGACGGCGGCGGCCGTCTCGGCGTGGGTCGGCACCTCGTCCCAGAGGACCTTGACATGCCGCTGGTCGTCAAGCGCGACCCGGATCGGCAGGGTCTGGCCCAGCGACGGCCACTTCGAGACCGGCACCCGTGGTTCGATGATCTTCTTGGATCGCGGTGGCAGGCCGGGCGCGTCGATCACCAGTTGGAGCTCGCAGCGACCGAACGCGTACTGGGTGGGTGGTTCGGAGGCGCTGTGCACGTGCCCGACGCCGACCACCCAGGTGCGCCCGCCGCCGCGCACGGTCGCCAGCGCGATCGCCAGCACCAGCAGGGCGACGCCGAGGGCAACGATGGCCCAACTGGTCATGCCCAGCCCGAAGAGGACGACGAACGTGGCCACGGTGCCCAGCACCGTGCCGATCAGTTTGCGTACCGGCGCGATGGGCCGGCTCCCGCCATTCGCCACAGTGGACCTCCCGGGGGTCAGGGCCAGGCTAGGCCGGATCGGCCACCGGGGGAAAGACCGGCCGCCGCGCCGGCGCCGGGACCGGGTCGCTACGCTGACCGTACCGATCTCGAGCGTTCAACGCGTACAGGAGGAACCCAGCGTGTCCAGCAACAGCCCGGATGAGCGCAGCCTCGTTCTGATCAAGCCCGACGCGGTCCGCCGCGGCCTGGTCGGCGAGGTTCTCTCCCGCTTCGAGCGCAAGGGGCTGCGGATCGACGCGATGGCGCACCGGACGATGGACGCGGCGCTCGCCGACGAGCACTACGCCGAGCACGTCGACAAGGCGTTCTACCCGCCGCTGAAGGACTTCATGACCGGCGGCCCGCTGGTTGCCCTGGTGCTCTCGGGCGACCAGGTCATCGACGTGGTCCGCGGTCTGGTCGGCGCCACCGACGGGCGCAAGGCCGCCGCCGGCACCATCCGGGGTGACCTGTCGCTGTCCAACCGGGAGAACCTGGTGCACGCCTCCGACTCGACGGACAGCGCCAAGCGCGAGATCGCGCTCTGGTTCCCCGAGCTCGGCTGACCAGGGGTCGTCGACACGGGGTTGGCGGGCGGCGGGTTCAGTCGACCGACGGCAGCTTCGCCGGGTTACCCACCACGTAGACCCCGGTGATCCGGCCGTCGGCCGCCGTGACGGTCAACGTGTAGCGGCTGCCGTCCGCGCGGACGAGTAGGGCGCCGGGTTCGCCGTTCAACTCCAGCCGACGCAGCGTCCAGCTCCGGCTTCCCGGACCGTAGATCCCGGCGAAGAAGCGGGCGATCCGGTCTGCCCCGATGACCGGGTTGCGGGCGGCCCGCGCCCGGCCGCCGCCGTCGTTCCACGCCGTGGCGTCCTTGGCGACCAGCCCGGTCAGCGTCGCCAGGTCACCGTCGCGGGCGGCGGCGAGAAACGCGTCGAGCAACCGCTCCCGCTCCGAGCGGGTGGCGGTGAACCGTCGCTGCTCCTGGCGTACCCGGGCGGCCGCCCGGTGGTGCAGCTGCCGACAGTCCTCGGGTGTCCGGTCCAGGATCTCGGCGATCTCGGCGTACGGCAGGTCGAACGCGGTGTGCAGGACGTAGACCGCCCGCTCCGGCGGGGTGAGGCGCTCCAGCACGTGCAGCAGGGCGGTGGACAGCGAGTCGCGCAGCTCCGCGCGGTCCAACGGCCCGAACGGCGAGGGCTCGGTGGGCACCGGCTCGGGCAGCCACGGCCCGACGTACGTCTCCCGGGTCGCCTGCCTGGCCCGCAGCCGGTCCAGGGCCAGCCGGGTGACGACCCGGGACAGGTAGCGGCGCGGCTCGGCCACCGTCGAGCGGTCCACACCCAGCCACCGCAGGTATGCCTCCTGGAGCACGTCCTCGGCGTCGTGCCGGCTGCCGAGCAGGCGGTACGCCAGCCCGAGCAGCATCGGCCGGTGCGCCTGGAGCGCACCGGCCGCCTGCGCCGCCTCGGTGGTCACACCTGCGCCGGGGGCTCCGTGCGAGTGGTGATCGCCAGTCGGTTCCACACGTTGATTGTGGCAATCGCGAGTACCAGGTCGGCAAGCTCCTTCTCCGACCACACCTTCGCGGCGGCGTCCCAGACGTCGTCCGGTACGCCGTGGTCGCCGAGGCGGGTCACCGCGTCGGTGAGCGCCAGCGCGGCCCGCTCCCGCTCGTCGAAGAAGGGCGCCTCCCGCCAGGCGGCCACCGCGAAGAGCCGACGGCTCGACTCGCCAGCGCCGAGCGCGTCCCGGCTGTGCATGTCGACGCAGTAGGAACAGCCGTTCAGCATCGACGCGCGCAGCTTCACCAGCTCCAGGACGGTGCTGTCGACGTTCGACTGGACGTACTTCTCCAGGCCCAGCACAGCCCTATATCCCTGCGGCATGACCTCGGCGGTGTTCATCCGTTGCATGACTGACTACCTCCCTGATCGGTTCCGACACCGTGACGACGGACCGACCGGGGCCAACCGTGACAGCCCCGGCTGTGATCCGGGTCATGCGGGTGGCGCCGGGTGGCTCAGCCGCGCCCGGCCGGGACGGTGTCGGCCAGCACCTCACGCGGGCGGGGGCTCTCGACGTCTTCGGCGGCGGGCGGGGTGGGCGTCGTGCCGTCGCCGCCGCTCGGCCCGCGCCGGGTCACCCGGGCGGCCAGCCGGCGTCCCACCTCGATCATCGGCAGTTCGACCCAGCGGTAGAGCACGTCCGCGACGATCAGCGCCACCACCACCGCGCCCAGGAAGACACCGGTGCTGCGCCGCCCCAGCGCCGGCAGCAGCCCGATCGCCACACGTGCCGCGATGGACTGGATCAGGTACATCGAGTACGACCGCTCGCCGATGAAGACCAGCGGACGCAGCCCCAGGCCGCGGGCGAGCACGCTGCGCGAGAGCAGGGGCGGCAGCAGCAGCGCGGCGGCGGCGGCGTAGGTGCCGATCAGCGCCTCCTGGCCGAACCGGATCGGCCAGTACTGCACGGACGCCTGGAACGCGATGAAGACCACGATCACGGCGGTGGCAGTCACCGGGTGGGTCAGGGGTCGGACCAGCGCGAACCCCCGGGGGTGGTGCATGACCACCGCGACGAGGCAACCGAGCAGGATGGCGACGTAGTGGATCGGCCAGCTCAGCCAGGCGATGTCCGGCGGGATCATCGCGATGAAGAGCACGAGCAGGCCGGCCGTGACCGCCAGCCGGCGGCGGAAGGCGGCGGTCACCAGGACGAACGCGATAGCCGGCCAGAACAGGTAGAACTTCTGCTCGATTCCGATCGTCCAGGAGTGCAGGTACGGCGCGGTCCCGGGCAGGAGTTCGTTGAGGAAGAGCAGGTAGTACTTCATCAGGCGTTCGATCGTCTCGGCGCTGCCGCTCAGCCGGGCCAGCCCCCAGGTCAGGAACAGCACCAGCAGGTAGACCGGCATGATCCGGAAGAACCGCCGCAGATAGAACGCCCGCAGCGACACCTTGCCGTAGCGGTGCTCCTCACGCAGCAGCAGCGTCGTGATGAGGAAGCCGGAGAGGACGAAGAACAGGTGTACGCCGATCCAGCCGGTCAGCCACTTCCACGACGGGCCGCCGTAGTGGAAGGCGAAGACCATGATCGCGGCCACCGCCCGCAGCCCGTCCAGGGCGGGGAACCGACGCATGGCCTGGAACTCGTCGTACCGAAGCGAACGCACCGGCGAAGTTTGCGTGAACGCCCCACCGGCGTCAAGCGGCCACGTCCACTCGCAACCGGCGGCGCGTGCCGTCCGGACAACCGGCGTTCCGACCCACGTCACCCGGACCGCCGATCACGGTCATCTCCGCCCGGTAGACCGTCGGGGTCAACCCTGAACGGGAGGAAGCATGACCGAGCTTGATCGACGTACCCTGCTGCGGGCCGGCCTGGTGGCCGGCGCCGGAGCCGCCGGCGGCGCGCTGCTGGGCGGTGCCGGCGCGTTCGCCGCCCCGGCCTGGCGCCCCGCGGGACGCCCGGTGCTCACCCACGGCGTGCAGAGCGG
Organism: Micromonospora sp. MGP-C2; assembly: GCF_057766525.1. NCBI lineage: Bacteria > Bacillati > Actinomycetota > Actinomycetes > Micromonosporales > Micromonosporaceae > Micromonospora > Micromonospora sp. MGP-C2. The sequence continues at coordinate 2,868,307 of NZ_JBYMEN010000002.1, read as the reverse complement.
TGACGTGACCGCGGACTCGGCACTGGTCTGGACGCGGGCCGACCGGCCGGGCCGGATGCTGGTCGAGGTGAGCCGCCGACCCGATTTCCGGGGCGCGCGGCAACTGCGTGGCCCGGTCCTCGGCCCAGGCGGGGACTTCACCGGCAAGGTCCGGCTGCGCGGCCTGCCGGATGCCGAACGGCTGCACTACCGGGTCCGGGTGGAGAGCCTGGAGCGGCACGGGGTGGTCAGCGAGCCGCTGACCGGGTCACTGACCACCGCGCCGGGTCGCCACCGGCGGCGTGACGTGTCGTTCGTGTGGACCGGCGACGTCGTGGGGCAGGGCTGGGGGATCGACCCGAACTTCGGCGGGATGTCGATCTTCCGGGCGATGCGGAAGACCCGGCCGGACTTCTTCCTGTGCAGCGGCGACACCGTGTACGCCGACGGCCCCCTCGTCGAGTCGGTGACCCTGCCGGACGGGCGGATCTGGCGCAACCTGGTCACCCCGGAGAAGAGCAAGGTCGCCGAGACGCTGACCGAGTACCGGGGACAGTTCGCGTACAACCTGCTCGACCGGCATCTGCGGGAGTTCGCCGCCGAGGTGCCACAGATCAACCAGTGGGACGACCACGAGGTCCTGAACAACTGGTACCCGGGCGAGATCCTGGACGACCCGCGCTACACCGAGCAGCGGGTGGACGTGCTCGCCGCCCGGGCGCGGCAGGCGTTCAACGAGTGGCTGCCCGTGCCGGTCGACGGGCCGATGTACCGGCGTGTGTCGTACGGGCCGATGCTGGACGTGTTCGTGCTGGACATGCGGACACACAAGGACCCGAACGACGGCAACACGTACGCCGACCCGAAGCGCGGTCTGCTCGGCCGTGAGCAGCGGGAGTGGCTGATCCGGGAACTCAAGCGCTCCACTGCCACCTGGAAGGTCGTCGCCAACGACCTGCCGATCGGGGTGGTGGTGCCGGACGGTCCGGGTGCGCAGGAGGGTGTCGCGCAGGGCGACCCCGGTGCGCCGCTCGGTCGTGAGCTGGAGTTCGCCGAGGTGCTGCGGGCCACGCACCGGGCCGGGGTGACCGGCATGGTCTTCCTCACCGCCGACGTGCACTACTCCGCCGCGCACCAGTACGACCCGTCCCGCGCGGCGGTCGGCGATTTCACCCCGTTCTGGGAGTTCGTCTCCGGCCCGGCGCACGCCGGTGCGTTCGGCCCCAACGCGTTGGACGGCACGTTCGGCCCGCAGGCGGCCTTCGTGCACGCCCCACCGCGCGCCAACACCTCCCCGGCCGAGGGCTTCCAGCACTTCGGCGAGGTCACCATCGACGGTGAGTCGGAGGCCCTCACGGTCCACCTCCGCGACCGCGACGGCGCCTGCCTCTGGACCACAACCCTCCCGGCCCCCTGACCCTGCGGCGCGCGTTGATCATGAAGTTGTTGTCGCGACACGCCGTCACGGCGGGCAACAACTTCATGATCGACGGGGCTGAGGGCGGCGGACTGGTCAGGTCGAGATCCGGGCCCCTCCGGCGGTCGGGATGGAGCAGCTCTTCCGCAGGTTGATGGCTGTGGTTCTGCCGGCGTCATTCGGCCCTGGCAGGCCGAACAGCTCCCCGTTGCCAACCGCCAGGTTGACGCCGCGGACTGCCTAGCCTCCTGACGCCGCGGTCGTAGCCCTCCCTGCGGCTGCGGTACGTGCGCCCCACCCCCGACCGCCTTGATCGCGTGTTCGCGCGTGATCGCAGGCTAGGAGCGACCGGGACGGTCGAAAACGAATTCGGATCGAGCCGAATGCTCAGGCCGAGGCGCTCACCGGCTCGTCACCGACGAGCTGCACCAGTGCCAGGCCGGCCGGTTCCAGGCCGTACAACACCCGCCGGCCCACCCGGCGGCGGTGCACCACCCCGGCGGCCAGCAGCGCGGAGAGCTGCTCCGACACGGTGCTCGGGGCGAGCCCCAGGGTGGCCGCGAGGCCAGCGGTGGTGGCCGGTCTCGCCAGCGCCCGCAGCACCTGGGCGCGACCTCGCCCGACCAGCACCGCCAGCCGATCCGTGGCCGGTGTCGTCCGGGGCGCCGAGGCGGACCCACCCTCGGCGAGCACCACCGCCCCGCGCGCCTGATAGGAGACGGCGATGACCTCCGGATGGTCGGTGGCGCAGACGAGTGCTTCCTGCGCGAAGATCAGTGGGATCAGCAGCAGTCGCTGGTTCACCGCCGCGAACTGCTGCTCCGACGGCTTCACCAGCGTCAGCACCGGCTTGTCCCAGCGCACCCGCTCGTGCAGGTCGGCCAGCAACGCGTCCGGACCGTGCGCGGCGAGCACCCGCGCGCGGTGCAGCACCTCCTCGTCCAGCGCCGCCCGCATCGCCGACCACCACGGCGCGATGGCGGCGTCCCAGTACGCCTCGATGCCGTCGGCGAGCCGGTCCAGGGTCGCCCGCCGGTCCGTGACGAACGGGCCGAGCCACCCCGGCACGTCGTCCGGGTGGTAGTAGCGGGGGATCTGTTCGGCGATCACCTCAGCCGGCGTCGCGCGCAGCTCGGAGAGCTGTTCGGCCAGGATCGACGCGGCCGACGGGGGAATCGGACTGAGGAAATCCGGTGCCGGTAGGCCTGCGGTCAGCAGCCGGACCGGCGCGGTCGCCGGCACCTCGTCGAGGACCCGCCGGGCGTGCCGCGCCCAGGCGGTGTATGGCCAGGGCGCCTCTCCCGGATGGCGGCGCAGCACCAGCAGGCTGGTCAGAACCTCCCAGAGCGGACTGGTGGCGATCCGGGTGCGGGCCAGCGTCGACTCATCCAACTCGATCCGGATCACGCGGTAAGCCTAGGTGTCGGCGCGAGCGTTTACTCGGCGGCGGGGCGGCGGCTGGGTCTTGTATCGTTGAGCGCTGTAAGGCGATGACCCGGCCATCACCGGTGAGCCTCCGGAAGAACAGTCGGGCAACCGACCCAGTAGAACCGGACGGGTGCGGCCCGTCACAGCCGGCAATGAGCGGGCGGTCGATCCTGACCGCCAAGCGGGGTGGTACCGCGGACCACCCGGGAGCGCCGTTCGAGGCGTACCCCGGACGGTTCGTCCTCGCAGACCCACGTTGAGTGAGCTGCATGAGGAGAGCGACCCCCGATGGCCTATCCGTTGCACGACCCGACCGCCGCCGGTGTCCCGGCGAGCCCGGACCTGCCCGCGGTCGAGCGCCGGGTCCTGGAGCACTGGACGGCCGACAAGACCTTCGAGGCCAGCGTCGAGGCCCGCCCGGCCGGCGACGACGGTAAGAACGAGTACGTCTTCTACGACGGTCCGCCGTTCGCCAACGGCCTGCCGCACTACGGCCACCTGTTCACCGGGTACGTCAAGGACGTGGTGCCGCGCTACCAGACCATGCGGGGGCGGCACGTCGAGCGGCGCTTCGGCTGGGACTGCCACGGCCTGCCCGCCGAGGTGGTGGCCGAGAAGCAGCTCGGCATCACCAGCAAGGCGGAGATCATCGACCTGGGCGTGGCCCGGTTCAACGACGCCTGTCGTGCCTCGGTGCTGGAGTTCACCCAGGACTGGGAGCGGTACATCAACCGGCAGGCCCGCTGGGTCGACTTCGCCAACGACTACAAGACCCTCGACCTGGACTACATGGAAAGCGTCATGTGGGCCTTCAAGACCCTGCACGACAAGGGTCTGATCTACGAGGGTTTCCGGGTGCTGGCGTACTGCTGGCGCTGCGAGACGCCGCTGTCGAACACCGAGACCCGGATGGACGACGTCTACCGGGACCGGCACGACCCCACCCTGTCGGTGTGGTTCGGGCTGACCGCCGACGAGTCCGCCCCGGAGCTGCTGCGCGGGCCGGTCAAGCTGGGCGTCTGGACGACCACGCCGTGGACCCTGCCGTCGAACCTGGCGCTCGCCGTCGGCCCCGACATCGAGTACGCGGTGCTGGAACGCGACGGGGAGCGGTTCGTGGTCGGCGCGGCGCGGCTGGCCGCGTACGCCAAGGAGCTGGACGGTTTCGAGCAGGTCGGCACGGTGTACGGCCGTGACCTGGTCGGACGCCGCTACACGCCGCTGTTCGACTTCCTCGTCGAGCAGGCCGGGGAGAACGCCTACCAGGTGCTCGGCGCGGAGTTCGTCACCACCGAGGACGGCACCGGGATCGTGCACCTCGCCCCGGCCTTCGGTGAGGACGACCAGAACGTCTGCAACGCCGCCGGCATCCCGACCATCGTCACTGTGGACGACCACACCCGGTTCACGGCGCTGGTCCCGCCGTACCAGGGTGAGCAGGTCTTCGACGTCAACAAGCCGGTGATCCGGGAGCTGAAGGAGCGGGGGGTGGTGCTCAAGCAGGACACCTACACCCACTCGTACCCGCACTGCTGGCGCTGCGACACCCCGCTGGTCTACAAGGCGGTGTCGTCGTGGTTCGTCGCCGTGACGCAGTTCCGGGACCGGATGGTCGAGCTGAACCAGGAGATCAACTGGACGCCCGGCCACATCAAGGACGGCTCGTTCGGCAAGTGGCTGGCCAACGCCCGGGACTGGTCGATCAGCCGGAACCGGTTCTGGGGTTCGCCGATCCCGGCGTGGAAGTCCGACGACCCGAACTACCCCCGGCTCGACGTCTACGGTTCGCTCGCCGACATCGAACGTGACTTCGGCGTACGCCTCACCGACCTGCACCGGCCGGCGGTGGACGACCTGGTCCGCCCGAACCCGGACGACCCGACCGGTCAGTCGATGATGCGCCGGGTGCCGGAGGTGCTGGACTGCTGGTTCGAGTCCGGTTCGATGCCGTTCGCCCAGGTGCACTACCCGTTCGAGAACGCGGACTGGTTCGAGCACCACTACCCGGGTGACTTCATCGTCGAGTACATCGGGCAGACCCGCGGCTGGTTCTACACGATGCACGTGCTGGCCACCGCGCTGTTCGACCGGCCGGCGTTCCGCAACTGCCTGAGCCACGGCATCCTGCTCGGTTCGGACGGGCGCAAGATGTCCAAGAGCCTGCGCAACTACCCGGACGTCTACCACGTCTTCGACGCGTACGGCTCGGACGCGATGCGGTGGATGCTGATGTCCTCGCCGGTGCTGCGCGGCGGTGACATGGCGGTCACCGAGGCGGGCATCCGTGACGCCGTCCGGCAGGTGCTGCTGCCGCTGTGGAACGTCTGGTACTTCTTCACGCTCTACGCCAACGCCGACGGGCACCAGGCGCGTCGACGTACCGACTCGACGCACCTGCTCGACCGGTACGTGCTGGCGAAGACGAACGAGCTGGTGGCCACGGTCGGCGCGCAGATGGACGCGTACGACATCTCGGGCGCCTGCGCCACCGTCCGGTCCTACCTGGACGCGTTGACCAACTGGTACGTGCGCCGCTCCCGGGACCGGTTCTGGTCCGGTGACGCCGACGCGTTCGACACGCTCTGGACCGTGCTGGAGACGCTCTGCCGGGTGGTGGCGCCGCTCGCGCCGTTGACCGCGGAGGAGATCTGGCGTGGCCTGACCGGGGAGCGGTCGGTGCACCTGACCGACTGGCCGGAGGCGACCGAGTTCCCGGCCGACCACGACCTGGTCGCCGCGATGGACGCCACCCGGGCGGTCGCCTCGGCGGCGCTGTCGCTGCGCAAGGCCAAGGGTCTGCGGGTGCGGCTGCCGCTGTCGAAGCTGACAGTGGCCTCGCCGGCGGCGGAGCAGTTGCGGCCGTTCGCCGACCTGCTCACCGACGAGGTCAACGTGAAGGCCGTGGAGTTCAGCGCGGAGCTGTCCGCGTACTGCGAGCAGGTGTTGACAGTGGTGCCCCGGGCGCTCGGCCCGCGGGTCGGCAAGCAGGTGCAGCAGGTGATCAAGGCGGTCAAGGCGGGGGACTGGGAGCTGGTCGACGGCGCCCCGGTGGCTGCCGGCGTCACCCTCGCCGAGGGTGAGTACGAGCTGCGCCTGGTCGCCGCCGACGCCGAACACTCGGCGCCACTGCCCGGCGGCGAGGGCGTGGTGGTGCTGGACACCGACGTGACGCCGGAGTTGGCCGCCGAGGGGCTGGCCCGCGACGTGGTGCGGGTGGTACAGCAGGCCCGCCGTGACGCCGACCTGGACGTCTCCGACCGGATCGTCGTGTCGGTGTCGGCGTCCGACGAGGTGCGTGCGGCAGTGGCGGCGTACGTCGACTTCGTCTCCCGGGAGGTGCTGGCCGACTCGGTGGACTTCGCCGAGGGCATCGACGGCTTCGCCGGTGAGGTCGGCGACGGCGAGCGGGTGACGGTCACCGTCCGCCGTTCGTAGGCACGGTACGGACGCCTCCACACCTCCGTCGGCGGAGTGTGGAGGCGTCCGCTACCGTGACACCGCCTGTTCGCACCTCATCTGCCGGAGGACCAGTGCCCCTGCTCTACACCATCGGCAAGCTCACCGTGGCGCCGACGCTGCGGTTGGCGTTCCGCCCGACCGTGGAGGGGCTGGAACACGTGCCGGCGACCGGCGGCGCGGTCTTCGCCGGCAACCACCTCTCCGTGGCCGACGAGCTGTTCCTCGGCACGGTCGTGCCCCGCCACCTCGCGTTCTGGGCCAAGTCGGAGTATTTCAAGGGCGCCGGTGTGAAGGGTGCGATCTCCAAGTTCGTGCTCACCGGTCTGGGCGCCATTCCGGTCGAGCGGGCCGGCGGTCGGGCCGCGCTGTCCGCGTTCGACGCGGCGATCCCGGCGCTCAAGGGCGGTGACCTGGTGGTGGTCTACCCGGAGGGCACCCGCTCGCCGGACGGCAAGCTCTACCGAGGGCGGACCGGGGCGGCCCGACTGGCGATCTCCGCCGGCGTGCCGATCATCCCGGTCGGCATGATCGGCACGGACAAGGCGCAGCCGATCGGTGCCCGGGTGCCGCGTCCCGGCACCGCCAAGATCACCGTCCGGTTCGGCAAGCCGCTGGACTTCACCGGCCGGCCGGACGACCGCACCTCGCTGCGGCAGATGACGGATGAGCTGATGGGTGAGATCCAGAAGCTCACCGGCCAGGAGTACGTGCCCCGCTACGCCCCGCCGCGCGCCCACCCGGACCCGACCCGCGAAGCCTGACCCGTACCGCCCCCCGCACCCCCGGCCCGCCCCAGGTTGATCAAGAAGTCTCTTGATCAACCTGGGTGGGTGGGCACTCAGCCCCGCTCGGGTTGGACGATCTGGGCGCGCAGCGTGTTCAGCAGGGTGGCGCTGTCACCGACGGAGAGCCGGGTGAACACTCCGGTGGCGATGCTGCCGTGGTCGACAGAGGTGCAGACCACCACGTCGCTGCCGTCCGCCCGGCCGACGGCGCAACGCTCATGCCGGCCGCGTACGCCGGTGTCCACCGTCTCCGGGGCGTTCAGCGCGTAGCGGTCGGTGAGCCGGCTGATCTCCGCCTCCGCGTCCGACTCCGGGCTCAGCCGGAAGCCGGTGCCGCCGAAGACCGTCACCCGCTTGCCGTTGTTCGTGGAGTAGACGCCGGCGAAGGTGTCCTCGGCCAGCCAGTGCTCCTGGCGTACCTCGTTCTCCAACTGCTTGGCGGTCTCCGCGCTGCGGCTGTCCTGACGCAGGCTGAGGTCCTCGATCTGGACGGGCAGTGCCACGCGGGCCGGGTACTGGGCCGAGATCGGGAACCCGTAGTAGGCGGGGCACCCGCAGCAGCAGGCCAGGGTGAGCAGCAGCAGCCACGGCCAGCGGCGACGTCGGCGGACCGGCACCGGAACGTACCCCTTGGGGGCCTGCCAGTCCGGCGGTGGCGCCGGTGGCGGCGGGTCGGACCGCCGGCCGCGGCGCTGCTTCGGCGGTCGGGCCGGCGTCGGGGGAGGTGCGGGCGGCGACATCGGCCGACTCGGCATCGTGGGCCCGGCGGCCTGTGGCGGCACCGGGGCGGCCTGCGGCGGCAGCGGGTGCGGGCCGACCGGGGGAGCGGGCGGACCGGACCACTGCCGGGTCGACGGCGGCGACGGGTAGGGCATCGTCGGAGGCAGCGGGGGCAGCTCGGCGGACGGCAGGTCCCAGCCGCCGGTGTCCACGCCGGCCCACGGGTCGACCGGGGTCTGGTGCTCCGGCGGCCCGACGGGCACGGCCTGCGGCGGCGTCGGCTCGGCCGACTCGCCCCAGGCGGGTCGGCGCGGCGACGGAGGCGGCACCGGGGCCGAGCCGCTCCACCGGGGCGCGGGAACGTCCGCGGTGGCTGTCGACTCGGGCTGGCCCGACGGCTCGGGTTGGTCCGCAGCTGGGGGCTGCGCCGAGGGCTCAGGCTGGTCCGATGGTACGGGTGGGGAGGTCGGCTCGTCGGCGGCCGCCGGATCCCGGTCCGGCTCCGCGCCCGGGGTGTTCCCGTCGGCCGGCCCTGCTCCCGTCTGGGGCTCGGGCATCGCGGCAATCTCCTCTCGCGCCGGTCCGAGGTTAGTACCGCGTCGCCACCGTCGGACGGGCGCGTACCCTTGGCCATCATGAGTGCCCCGTCCACGACGCCGCGCGCGGCCGCGACCAATTCGGTCTGGCCCCAGCTCGAGCCACTGCTGCCCCAGGTCTCCAAGCCCATCCAGTACGTCGGGGGCGAGCTGGGTGCGGTGACTAAGGACTGGGATGCCGCAGCCGTGCGCTGGGCGTTGATGTATCCCGACGCGTACGAGGTGGGCCTGCCCAACCAGGGCGTGCAGATCCTCTACGAGGTGCTGAACGAGCTGCCCGACACCCTCGCCGAGCGGACGTACGCGGTCTGGCCGGACCTGGAGAACCTGATGCGCACGCACGGCGTGCCGCAGTTCACGGTCGACGCGCACCGGGCGGTACGCAGCTTCGACGTGTTCGGCATCTCCTTCTCCACCGAGCTGGGTTACACCAACATGCTCACCGCGATCGACCTGGCCGGCATCCCGATGCTGGCCGCCGACCGCACCGACGCCGACCCGGTGATCGTGGCCGGCGGGCACGCCGCGTTCAACCCGGAGCCGATCGCCGACTTCATCGACGCCGCAGTGCTCGGCGACGGCGAGGAGGCGGTCCTGGAGATCACCGCGATCGTCCGGGAGTGGAAGGCCGAGGGCTCCCCGGGCGGCCGCGACGAGCTGCTGCTGCGGCTGGCCCGCACCGAGAGCGTCTACGTGCCGCGCTTCTACGACGTCGACTACCTCCCGGACGGGCGCATCCAGCGGGTCGTGCCGAACCGGGCGGACGTGCCGTTCCGGGTGCACAAGCGCACGACGATGGACCTGGACGCCTGGCCGTACCCGAAGAAGCCCCTCGTGCCGCTGGCCGAGACGGTCCACGAGCGGTACGCGGTGGAGATCTTCCGGGGTTGCACCCGGGGCTGCCGGTTCTGCCAGGCGGGCATGATCACCCGTCCGGTCCGGGAACGGTCGATCACCACGGTCGGGCAGATGGTCCGCGACGGCCTGGAGTTCTCCGGCTTCAACGAGGTGGGCCTGCTGTCGCTCTCCTCGGCCGACCACTCCGAGATCGGCGACATGTGCTCGGGCCTCGCCCAGCAGTACGAGGGCACCAACGTGTCGCTGTCGCTGCCGTCGACCCGGGTGGACGCCTTCAACATCGACCTCGCCCAGGAGCTGTCCCGCAACGGGCGGCGGACCGGCCTGACCTTCGCTCCGGAGGGCGGTTCGGAGCGGATCCGCAAGGTCATCAACAAGATGGTGACGAAGGAAGACCTGATCCGCACCGTCGTCACCGCGTACACCAACGGCTGGCGGCAGGTGAAGCTCTACTTCATGTGCGGCCTGCCCACCGAGACCGACGAGGACGTCCTCGAGATCGCGGAGATGGCCCACGAGGTGATCAAGGCCGGGCGGGCCGCCACCGGTTCCAAGGACATCCGGTGCACCGTCTCGATCGGCGGGTTCGTGCCGAAGCCACACACCCCGTTCCAGTGGGCCTCGATGGAGCGTCCGGAGGTCATCGACCACCGGCTCAAGATCCTCAAGCAGGCCATCAACTCGGACCGGTCGCTGGGCCGCGCCATCGGCTACCGCTACCACGACGGCGAGCCGTCGCTGATCGAGGGACTGCTCTCCCGGGGTGACCGCCGGGTCGGCTCGGTGATCCGCAAGGTCTGGGAGGGCGGCGGCCGGTTCGACGGTTGGAGCGAGCACTTCTCGTACCAGCGCTGGGTCGACGCGGCTGCCGAGACGCTGCCGGCGTTCGGGGTGGACCTCGACTGGTACACCACCCGGCAGCGCGAGGAGCTGGAGGTCCTGCCCTGGGACCACCTGGACTCGGGCCTGGACAAGGACTGGCTCTGGCAGGACTGGCAGGACTCGGTCAGCGAGTTCGAGCAGGATGACTGCCGGTGGACGCCCTGCTTCGACTGCGGCGTCTGCCCGTCGATGGACACCGAGATCCAGATCGGCCCGACCGGTAAGAAGCTGCTGCCGCTGACCCCGCTGGGCGGCAACGGTATGAAGGTGCCGGCCTCCGGCCACTCACACTGAGGCGCCTGCGGGGCAGCGCCGGGCGGCGTTGACCCACTACTCTCCACTTCCGACATCACCCAACGGGTCCGCTCCTCGCGGACCCGTTGGTGTTGGTCGGGCTTCCTGACGCCCCCCGCACACGAGATCGACAACTGTCGGTTCGTTCGGACGGCGACCAGGGCTGCCCCGACGTGGCCAGACTTCGATACGCTGCGTCTGACATGGACCGACCCCGAGGGTCGGAAACGGGGGAGGAACCGCATGGGGAGCTTGCCGCCGCCGAACACCGGCGATCTGCACGTCAGCGTCGAGGACCTGGACGCCGCCGCCGCGTACGTCGAACGGCTGAAGGAGTATGTCGAGGACACTCTCAGCTACGAGATGGAGCGCATCAAGGAGCGGATGAAGGGCGACAGCAACAACGCCCAGGCCGTTCCGAACGGCACGCCCTTCGGCGCGTTCGAGGACGCCCGCCTGCAGTGGCGGACGCTGGAGACCTCCACGACCAACATGGAGATGCACCTCAAGACGCTCTCCCAGAAGCTCGCCGCGCTGAAGCAGGGCACCGAGGACATCGCCAAGGCGTTCCGCGACGCCGAGGCGCGCAACGGCGCCAACGGCAAGGAGATCGAGCGGCTGCTGGAGTCGGCGGCTCCGCCGCCCCCTGCCGGCGGCACGCCCACCTACCCGCACACGGCCTGAGGGGGACGTCATGGCTGGAGGAACCTGGGAGCGGTGCGTCCGCGAGGTGACGCTCTCCGCGGACCCGGAAACGGTCGGCTCGGTCGGGATGGGGTGGAGCAACCTCTCCGCCGGTCTGGGCCATCTGCGGGACGCGCTCGTCGGTCGGTCGTTCGTCGGCCCGATCGCGACGGGTCAGGAGCGCCCGCACGTGGGTGGTCTGCCCGGCATGCTCGCCGGCTGGAAGGGCAGCGGCGGTGACGCGTACCGCGAGCACCTCGGCAAGATCGGCAAGCAGATCGAGGATCTGATCACCGACGCGAGCAACGTCAGTGGCGCGTTGACGCGGATCGAGGGCGACATCCGCAAGGTGGTGGCCACGATCCCGATCCCGTTGGGGGACGACTTCGGGTGGAACGAGTGGAGCCTGCCCAACGGCACCGAGCTCGATGACGCCCGCGACGGTGAGAGCTCGTCGGGCTTCCTCGCCGCGCTGCGCGCGGACTACCAGAGCAACCCCGCGTCGTACGCCGACGGGGCCTTCCGCGACAAGGCCGACGACCTCGAAGCGACAATGAAGGTCGACGGCCAGGCCGGTGATCAGAAGCGGGGCGGCTTCTGGGACACCAAGGCCCATCTGGACAACTGGTACCGGGACAATCAGCAGGCGGCGAACACGGCGATGTCACCGCTGCCCCCGGCGGTGTACACCGAGCGTCCAAAGCTGGTGGTCGGCGACCCAGGACGCTCTTTCGACGACTACCGACCGGACGATCGGGTGCCTCCGAAGGGGCTGCCTGAGACCGGCGGCATTGGCGGCGGTGGTGGTGGCGGTGGCGGTGGTGGTGGCGGTGGCCCGTCCATCGGCAGCAGGCCGCCCGGCATCAGCGACATCAACGGGGGCCCCACGTCCACTGTGGCCCCGTTCAACCCGACGACGACCGGTGGCCCCGGTGGCGGCCCCTCGTTCGAAGGACCCGGCCCATTCGCACCGCCGACCACCGGTTCCGGCTACCCGGACGGCGACGGCGGCTACAGCACCGGCCTGGCCGGCGCCGCGCCCACCACCATTGGTGGCGTGGGTGGTGGCCTCGGCAGCACCGGGGTCGGCAGCGCCGGTCTCGGTGGAGCCGGCGGTGGTTTCGGTGGCGGCGCGGGCGGCGGGCTCGGGTCCGGCGGTGGTCTGGGTGCCGCCAGCGGGATCGGTGTCGGCGGTATCCCCGGCATGGTGGGTGGCGGCAACGGAAAGATTCCGCCGGTGACGAGCGCGGCCAACGCCCTGCGTACCGCCGCTGGCGCAGGTGCCGGTGGTGCTGGCATGCCGGGCGGCACGCGTGGCGGCACCGGGATGGGCGGCGCCGGGATGATGGGCGGCGGCATGATGGGCGGCGCGGGCGGTGCCGGGCACGGCGGTGGCACCGGCTCCGAACACTCGTCGTGGTTGACTGAGGATGACGATCCGTGGGGCCCTGGTGACGGGGCGTCCCCGGGCGTCCTTCGATGAGGACGGACGGATGAGGGTGAATGCTGCAGCGCTCCGACCGGTGACTGCCTCCCTGCTGGCGGGTCTCCTGGTGCTGGGAGCCGCCCAACCGGCGGCCGCCGCGCCTCGGCGGGCCGAGCAGTGGTATCTGGATGAGCTCCGGATCGCGCAGGCACACAAGCTGTCCACCGGGCAGGGCGTGATCGTGGCCGTGGTCGACAGCGGCGTCGACGCGAATCACCCGGATCTCAAGGGCCAGGTGCTGGCCGGTGGCCGCAGCGACGGCGGCAGCGGAGATGGACGGGCCGACGCGCAGGGGCACGGCACGCACATGGCCGGCATCATCGCGGCGACGAACGCCAGCGCCGACGGCGTGGACGGCATCGCCCCCGGCGCGAAGATCCTGCCCATCAGACTCGACGCCTCTGCGGATGACGCGCCGTACGACGAAGTGACGGTCAGCCGCGGCATCCGGATGGCCGTCGACGGTGGCGCCAAGGTGATCAACGTGTCACTGGGCAAGCCGTCGGCCGTCACCCCCGAAGAGGTCAGCGCCATCCAGTACGCCCTGGAGCGCGACGTCGTCGTGGTGGTCGCCGCCGGTAACACCGCCAAGGGCAGCGTCAAGGTCGAGGCTCCCGCCAGCGTCCCCGGCGTGATCGCCGTGACCGGGACGACCCGGGGCGGCAAATTCTGGTCCGGCTCCGTCCAGGGCCCCGAGGCGGTGGTCGCCGCACCCGGCGATGACATCTACAACGCCGGCCGCAACAAGGGCTACGGCTGGGGTGACGGCACCTCCGACTCCACGGCGATCGTCTCCGGTGTGGCCGCGTTGATCCGATCGAAGTACCCGAACCTCGACGCCGCCAATGTGATCAACCGGATCATCCGGACTGCCCGGGACTCCGGCCCCGCCGGCCGGGATCCGCAGTACGGGTTCGGCCTGATCGACCCGGTGACCGCGCTGAGCGCGAACGTGCCGCCGGTCAGCGCCAATCCGCTGCTCGACCCGGCCGCCGCGGCCAACCCGGCACCCACTCGGACAGCGGACGCGGCCGAGGAGTTCGACGTCACCCAGCACGGCGACCGCGGTGGCCCCACCGACCAGCAGGTCATGGTGGTCGTCATCGGCATCGCCGTGGTGCTGGTGCTGCTGCTGGGGTTGGCGGTGTTCCTGATCTGGAACCGACGTCGGTACCGCCGTGAGGCGGCCCTGGCGGCCGACCTGCCGGACGACCTGCTCGACCAGGTGGCCACCGACGGGTACGCCCCACCCGGCGCTGGTTACGCCCCGCCGCCCGGTTACCCCGCACCCCCGGGCTACGCCCCACCGTCCGGGTACGCCCCACCGTCCGGCTACGCGCCGCAGCCGCCGGGCTACGGCCCGCCTGGCGGGGGCCCGTCGGCTCCACCGGGGCGCGAAAACCGGTCCTGATCGCCAATGGCCGGCCGGGTGACCTGCGTGTCACCGGCCGGCCATCGGCGTCCTGGACGGCTGATCATGGCCCTGTCGACCGGTTTCACCCGGTTCGCCGGAGCGAGGCGACCGCCCCGGCTGCGTACCGTCACGGACCCTGCGCCAGGATGGGTGCACACGCAGGTACCCCCGAGGAGCCCACGATCGCCAAGAAGCCTCAACCCGAGGGCGGCCAGGCACCGGTCGTCCAGCGCGTCCGCATCCGATACGCCAAGCGCGGCCCGCTGCGGTTCACCTCGCACCGGGACTTCGCCCGCGCCTTCGAACGCGCGCTGCGCCGGGCCGCCGTGCCGATCGCCTTCTCCCAGGGTTTCCACCCGCACCCCAAGATTTCCTACGCCAGCGCCGCCCCCACCGGGGTGGCGAGCGAGGCGGAATACCTGGAGATCGCCCTCCAGTCGGAGGTCGACCCGGAGGCGCTGCGCGCCGCGTTGGACGCCGCGCTCTCACCGGGGCTGGACGTCCTGGACGCCGTGATCGCCGAGGGCGGCAGTCTCCCGGACCGGATCGAGGCGTCGCGCTGGTACATCGAGATGCCCGAGGTCGACCCGACGGTGCTGCGCGCGGCGGTGGACGCCTTCGTCGCGGCCGACGAGGTGCTGGTGGAGCGGATGACCAAGCAGGGCCGACGCACGTTCGACGCCCGCGCTGCCGTGATATCCATCGATGCCCCGGCGCCGGCACCGACGCCTTCCGGGGCGCCGGCCGTACCGTGTGCGATACTCGAACTGGTCGTGCGGCAGGTCACCCCGTCCGTACGGCCCGATGACGTCCTTTCCGGCCTCCGCGTGGTGGCCGACCTGGAGCCGCCGGTTTCGCCGAGGGTGACCCGGCTGGCTCAGGGCACGTTGACCGCGCAGGGTGCGATCGTGGATCCGTTGGATGCGGACCGCGACGGGGCAGCCATCGTTGGGCACTGACCGACGGTCGGTGTTCTGGCAGGCAGACTTCGGCGGTCGCGCACCACGCGCGCCCGGCGGAAACACTTTTGCGGCGACCCTGCGTGGCAGCGCTCACCCGCGCCCGGGCTAGCCAGAACTGGAGAACGTCCATGCTCGAGAACGAGCCCGAGGGCGGCGAACGGACCGGTTCACAGCCGGCCGGTGAAACCGCCGACGAGAGCACCACGACCGACGGCGCCGCCGTCGCGACCCCCACCACGGCAGTCGGCTCGGCCTCGGTCGAACCGGCAGGCGCGGAGACGGCTGAGCCTGCCGCGCCGGTGCGGCGTGCGAGGACGACCCGTCGTCGGGCCGCCCCGCTCAACCAGCCGGAGCAGACCGACGCGCCGATCGAGGCGTCCACGGGTGGATCCGGCAGCGTCGAGTCGCCGCAGGCGGAGGTCTTCGCCCCGGTCTCCGGTGACCAGGACGTCGCACCGAAGACCCCCCGGCGCCGCCGCAAGGCCACCCCCGTCGAGACCACCGCCGAGGAGCCGCTGGTCGCGGCCTCCGCAGAGGCGGCCTCGGCCGAGGTTGTCCCGCCGGTCAAGGTGACCCGCACCAGGCGCAAGAAGGCCACCCCGGCTGCCGTCGAGGAGCCGCCCGCCACCGAGCAGCCGGCCGCCGTCGAGGAGCAGCCCTCGATCGAGGAGCCGGTCGTCGCCGAGGAACCGGTTGTCGACGAGGAGCCGGCGGAGTCCGACCTGCGCGAGGCCGAGGCCGAGCTGAACGACACCGACACCCTCCCGAGGGCGAGCGCCGCCGAGTTGGCCTGGACCAGTGGCGCGCAGGAGCGCTCGGGCGAGGTGCCGCCGGGTGTGGCCGTCCCCGCTGTGGCCGATGAGCCCACCGAGCCGGCCGAGGCCGAGCCGGAGCAGCCGCGTACCCGTCGTCGGAGGGCCGCCCTCTCGGCGCCCACAGTGCTGTTCATGGCACCCCAGCCGGACGCCGTGCCGGTGACCCGGCCGGTGGAGCTGGCCCCGGTCGCCGAGGAGCCGGCTGTGGAGGAGGCCGCCGAGCCGTCCCGCCGCCGCCGGCGTGGTCGCCGCGACATCGAGCCGGTCGAGCCGGTCGAGGCGATCGAAGCCGAGGAGGAGCCGGTCGAGGAGGCCGACGAGGCCGCCGAGACGGATGAGGACGACGAGGACAGCGCCGCCGCGCGCCGTCGGCGCCGGCGTGGTCGCCGGGGCCGGGGCCGCGGCAAGGGCGGGGCCGACGACGCCGAGGACGAGGAGTCCGAGGAGGCGGCGCAGGCCGACGAGGAAGAGACCGCAGAGGTCGAGGCCGAGAGTGACGAGGACGAGGAGACCGAGGGCGGCGATGGCCTGACCCGTCGTCGCCGGCGTCGTCGCCGCCGTGGTGCGGGCGACACGGAGGGTGCCGCGGACGACGGTGTGCCGACCGTGGTCAAGATCCGCGAGCCGCGCCGGACCGTCGACGAGGTGCAGGGCGTCTCCGGCTCGACCCGCCTGGAGGCCAAGCGTCAGCGCCGCCGCGACGGCCGGGAGCAGCGGCGTACCCGACCGCCGATCCTCAGCGAGTCGGAGTTCCTGGCGCGCCGGGAGGCCGTCGATCGCGTGATGGCGGTCCGCCAGCGCGGCGACCGTACTCAGATCGCCGTCCTGGAGGACGGCGTGCTGGTCGAGCACTACGTCACCCGTAACTCCTCCGGCACCATGGCCGGCAACGTGTACCTGGGCAAGGTGCAGAACGTGCTGCCGAGCATGGAGGCGGCGTTCGTCGACGTCGGCCGGGGCCGCAACGCGGTGCTGTACGCCGGCGAGGTCAACTGGGACGTGTCCGGCCTGGAGGGGCGGGCCCGCTCGATCGAGCAGGCGCTGCGCTCCGGCGACTCGGTGCTGGTCCAGGTCACCAAGGACCCGATCGGGCACAAGGGCGCTCGGCTGACCAGCCACATCGCGCTCTCCGGCCGGCACCTGGTCTACGTGCCCAACGGCAACGCGTCCGGGATCAGCCGCAAGCTGCCGGACAACGAGCGCAAGCGGCTGCGCGACGTGCTCAAGAAGCTCGTTCCGGACGGCGCGGGCGTCATCGTCCGCACCGCCGCCGAGGGCGCCACCGAGGACGAGCTGGCCCGTGACGTCAAGCGGCTCCAGGCGCAGTGGGAGGACATCCAGGCCAAGGCCGCCGAGGGTGGCGCCCCGGCGCTTCTCTACGGGGAGCCGGACCTGGTCATCCGCGTGGTCCGTGACCTGTTCAACGAGGACTTCCGCGAGCTGGTGATCGAGGGCGAGCAGTCGTACGACATCGTCGAGTCGTACCTGTCGCACGTCTCTCCGGACCTGGTGGACCGGGTGCGCCGGCACGTCGGGACGAGCGACGTCTTCGCCGAGTACCGGATCGACGAGCAGATCATCAAGGGCCTGGACCGCAAGGTCTTCCTGCCCTCCGGTGGCTCGCTGGTGATCGACCGCACCGAGGCGATGACTGTCGTCGACGTCAACACCGGTAAGTACACCGGCTCCGGGGGCAACCTGGAGGAGACCGTCACCCGCAACAACCTGGAGGCGGCGGAGGAGATCGTCCGCCAGCTCCGGTTGCGCGACATCGGCGGCATCGTGGTGATCGACTTCATCGACATGGTGTTGGAGTCGAACCGTGAGCTGGTGCTGCGCCGTCTCACCGAGTGCCTGGGCCGGGACCGGACCAAGCACCAGGTCACCGAGATCACCTCGCTCGGTCTGGTGCAGATGACCCGTAAGCGGATCGGCGCGGGCCTGCTGGAGGCGTTCAGCGAGACCTGCGAGTGCTGCAAGGGTCGAGGCGTCATCATGCACACCGAGCCGGTGCCGGAGAAGCCGCGCCCTGCCGGCGCGGGGGAGAAGGTCAAGGCGGTCGCCTCCGCGGTGGCCGCCCCCGCCCCGGCCGCCGAGCAGGCCACCACCTCGTCCCGCCGCCGGGCGCGCAAGAACGCCCCGGCCGAGCGGGCCGTCGTGGAGGTCGTCGACACCGACACCAGCGCCGAACCGGACGCCGACTACCAGGACACCATGGGCTACGACCTGTCCCGCTACGAGTCGGACACCGCCGCCGCGCCGGCGATCTCCGACAGCCAGCAGGGGGAGTCGGCTCGGTTGGCGGCGGCGGACGACCCGGACGCGCTCGCCGACGGTGACGGCGACGAGGACGCCACCGAGGGTGGCGCCGGCCGACGCCGTTCACGTCGGGGTGGCGCCCGCCGGCGGACGCGCCCCTGACCGCCTGACCGGCCAAGTGTTTGACGAGGTCCCTTCCCCGGCAATGTGACGGGGGAGGGACCTCGCCGTTGCGGCCACCCCGGTCCAGGATCGGTCGTCCCGGGTCAGGAGAAGAAGATGCGTCGTCTGTTCGCCGTCACCGCGTTGGTCACCGTGCTGGCTGGCTGCTCCGCCGACCGGCCTGGGAGCGTCGGGCCAGGTCCGACCGCCGTGACCACCGGTGGCTCGGCCTCCGGGCCGAGCGGTGTTCCGGCCAGCGGTGCTGCGGCGGGCGGCGGCACGAAGGTCTGCGTCGCCGCCCAGCAGGCCAGCACCACCGCCGTACGGACGTACGTGGCGGAGCTGGGCCGGATGGTCGCGGCGGTGGGCGCCGGGGACAGCAGCACGGCCGAGGCCGCCCGTGGGCGGGCCGAGGCGGCACTGGACGGCTGGCGCACCGAGCTGCGGGAGCAGTCGGAACAGGCCACCGATCCGCAGCTCAAGACTCTGCTCACGGACCTCGGCACCGAGGTGGCCGCGCTCAGCGTCGACGTCGAGTCGATCGACGAGACTGAGTTGGACCGGCTCCAGCAGCGTCTCGACCAGCTCTGCGCGCGCTGACCAGGGCGGGCCGGTTTGGGGTCGGGGCCGGCAATGGCGTACTCTTGCCTGCGGCCCACCTTTGGTGTGCCGAGTTCCCGTGTGCCCGCGCCGCCGTGCACTGCTACCCGGCGAGCCGCTGCGGGGACGACCGCCAGCAGCCTCAACGACAGGGAGTCCGCCTCCGATGTACGCGATCGTCAAGACCGGCGGCAAGCAGTACAAGGTCGCCGAGGGCGACGTGATCGAGGTCGAGAAGCTCACCGGTGCCCCCGGTGACGCGGTGAAGCTCACCGCGGTGCTCCTCGTCGACGGTGACGACCTGGTGACCGACGCGGCGAAGCTTGCCGAGGTCGCGGTGTCCGGCGAAATCGCCGCGCACACCAAGGGCCCGAAGATCCGGATCCACAAGTTCAAGAACAAGACCGGCTACCACAAGCGCCAGGGTCACCGCCAGCCGTTGACCCAGGTCAAGGTGACCGGCATCTCCAGCGGGAAGTAGGTCGTCCTCCAATGGCTCACAAAAAGGGTGCGTCCAGCTCGCGTAACGGCCGTGACTCCGCGGCCCAGCGACTCGGCGTGAAGCGCTTCGGTGGTCAGGTTGTCAGCGCCGGTGAGATCCTCATCCGGCAGCGTGGCACCAAGTTCCACCCCGGTGACCTGGTCGGCCGTGGCGGCGACGACACGCTGTTCGCGCTGTCGGCCGGTGCGGTCCTGTTCGGCACCAAGCGCGGTCGCAAGACCGTCAGCATCGTTCCGCAGCAGTAGTTCTCGAGCCAAGCGGGCCGCGGACCTACGGGTCCCGGCCCGTTTGGCTTTTTTCGAAGTGCGGGGTTGGACCTCGCTGGAAGGATTGACGCCGTGGCAACGTTCGTTGACCGGGTCGTTCTGCATCTGCAGGCCGGCGATGGCGGGCACGGTTGTGCCTCGATCCACCGCGAGAAGTTCAAGCCCTTCGGCGGGCCTGACGGCGGCAACGGCGGGCACGGCGGCAGCGTGTCGCTGGTGGTCGACCCGCAGGTGACCACGCTGCTCGACTTCCACTTCCACCCGCACGTCAAGGCCGACAACGGCAAGGGCGGCGCCGGGTCGAACCGGGACGGGGCCAACGGTCACAACCTGGTGCTCAAGGTGCCCAACGGCACCGTGGTGCAGACCACCGACGGCACCGTGCTGGCCGACATGGTCGGCGCCGGCACCACCTTCGAGGTGGCCCGCGGTGGGCGCGGCGGGCGGGGCAACGCCTCGCTGGCCAACGCCAAGCGCAAGGCTCCGGGCTTCGCCGAGCTGGGCGAGCCCGGCGACCAGCTGGACATCGTGCTGGAGCTCAAGAGCGTCGCCGACGTGGGCCTGGTGGGTTTCCCGTCGGCCGGCAAGTCGTCGCTGATCTCGGTGATCTCCGCGGCCAAGCCGAAGATCGCCGACTACCCGTTCACCACCCTGGTGCCCAACCTCGGTGTGGTCCGGATGGACAACCACACCTTCACCGTCGCTGACGTCCCGGGTCTGATCCCGGGTGCGGCGACCGGCAAGGGCCTGGGCCTGGAGTTCCTGCGGCACATCGAGCGCTGCGCGGTGCTGGTGCACGTCATCGACTCGGCGACCCTGGAGCCCGGGCGTGACCCGGTCGCCGACATCGACGCCATCGAGGCGGAGCTGAGCCAGTACGGCGGGCTCACCGACCGCCCGCGACTCGTGGCCGTGAACAAGGTCGACGTGCCGGACGGCCGGGACCTCGCCGAGATCGTGCGCCCCGACCTGGAGGAGCGCGGCTACCGGGTGTTCGAGGTGTCCGCGGCCACCCGGGAGGGGCTCAAGGAGCTGACCTACGCGATGGCCGACCTGGTCGAGGCCGAGCGCAAGGCCGCGCCGCCCGCCGAGCCGACCCGGATCGTGATCCGTCCGATGGCCGTGGACGACGACGGCTTCACCATCACGGCCGAGGCGGACGGCTCCTTCACCGTGCGCGGTGTCCGGCCCGAGCGCTGGGTCAAGCAGACCAACTTCGACAACGACGAGGCGGTCGGCTACCTGGCCGATCGGCTGGCCCGGCTCGGGGTGGAGGACAAGCTGGCCAAGGCCGGCGCGCAGCCCGGTGACCTGGTCCGGATCGGCGCGCGCGAGTTCGACTGGCAGCCGACGCTGTTCGCCGGCGTGGACTTCGTACCCGGTAACCGGGGCACAGACGTCCGCCTGGAGGAGAAGTCGAACCGGGCCTCGGCGGCGGACCGGCTCGCCGCCCGTAAGGCCCGCCGGGTGCGGTCGGCCGACGAGGTCGGCGCGGACGCGTCCGACGACCTCGACGACCTCGACGACGAGGACGACGCCGAGTAGTTCGTTGCGCTCTGTGACCGGGTTGATTTCCGGAAACCTCCGCGAAATCCACCCGTTCTAGCGTGGGGCGATGCTGATCGAGTCCCGGCCTGTCACCGATCCGGAGATCGCCGCCCTCGTCGTCGCGCAGCAGCGTGAGCTGCGCGAGGCCGATGGCGGGTTGGACGGGCAGGTCTTCATGCCGCACGACGACGTCCGCTACCTGGCCGTGGTGGTCAACGATCGGGCGGTCGCCTGCGGAGGGCTCCAGTCGCTCGACGCCGAGACCGGCGAGATCAAGCGGATGTACGTGCGGCCCGCGTACCGGGGGCGGGGCATCGCCCGCCAGTTGGTGGCCGCGCTGGAGGAGTGCGCGTTCCGACAGGGGCACTCGGTGGTCTGTCTGGAGACCGGCACCTACCTGCCGACGGCGATCGCGCTGTACACCTCGTGTGGCTACGAGCAGATCCCGGTCTACGGCGAGTACGTGAGCAACCCGTACAGCGTCTGTTTCGCCAAGCGGCTGCCGGTCGCGGCCTGAGGCGTCGCGTCGCCGGTCAGGCGCCGGTGCTGGCGTGCTCGACGGTCACCGGTTTCGACTCGGGTGAGGCGTGCTGGCGCAGGACGATGCTCAGCAGGATCAGCGCACCGACCGCGAGGAACTCGCTCTGCCAGTTCTGCATCGACTGGAACCAGAAGTCGCTGGTGCCGAGAAACTCCCACACCCCGATCGGCGGTGCGCCGCTCTGTAGGGCCTGCTCCTGGTTGTATGCGGCGGTGCCCCCGAACAGGTGACCGACGAACGAACCGGCGAAGATCAGCAGCAGCGCGAGGGAGAGGCTGTTGCGGTAGATCACCAGCGGCAGACCGCCGACACGCACCGGCCAGGGCGACTGCGGGGTGGCCCGGCGCTCGTCGTCCTCCGGCCGGTCGGTCTGATCCACCGGCTTCGACTCGGCCGACCCCCGCTGCACCAGGTGCGCGGTGAGCAGCACGTACCCGCCCATCTGGAGGAACTCCGACTCCCAGTTCTCGAAGACCGACTCGATGAAGTGCCCGCTGGTCAGGTACGCCGGCCAGCTCAGCGGCGCGGCACCGAACTCGGTCAGCTCCTCATTGTGGGTCTGCCAGCCGAAGACGCTCTGCAACACGAGGAAGACCAGGAAGGCCCCCAGCATGGCGACGGCCAAGCCGTTATTGCGTAGCCAACGAGGCATGACGTACCTCCTTCGGCGGTCGATTACCCCTGCCGGCATGGCGGCGAAACCACCAAAGCTCCAGGTCAGTGCCGTTCGGCGGGATTGTCGAGGCGCCCGCCGGTGCCCGCCTGGTTCGACAGCAGCAGCCCGAGCGCGAGCATCCCGAAGCCGAGCGCGAGGTGCAGCCAGTTGTCGGCGTCGTTCACCGGCAGGATGTTCGCCCCGCCCTCCGGGTTGACCGCCTCGATCCCGAGGCCGTACAGCCAGAGGGCGAGGTAGATCGCGCCGCCGGCGGCCAGGAACACGCGGGCGCCGGCGATGCTGCGGGCCATCACCAGGCCGACCAGCCCGAAGAGCAGGTGCACCGCGTTGTGCAGGATCGACACCTGGAACAGCCCCAACAGCCGGGCGTCCGAGTGGTGTCCGGCGAATCTCAGCTCGCCGTAGTCGGTGGTGATGCCGGGGATGAAGCCGAGCACGCCGATCAGCAGGAAGACCCCGGCGACGGCCAACGCGGCCAGCTGGACCCGGGGTCGGGGGCCGGCCCGTCGGCCACCTCGCGCGTCTCGTGCCATCGCTGCCCCCTCCATGGATCTGCCAGCCCTCGCGAACCTCACTGTCCGCAGCGGCGACGTGACGCAGCCCGACGATCCTCCATTTTGAAGTTGGAGCGGCCGGTCCCGCAGAGAAATGCACGAAGAGGTATGGAAGCCAAAACGCAGGGTAGGTCAATGGTCAGCGGCTGCGGCAACGCAACCGCATCCCCCCAGCACAACCGCGACGACTTTCTGAGCGGAAGGGAAATCATGTCTTACGATCTTTCACCTACGTCTTCCACGTACGGGCAGGAGTCGACGAACGGCGGTGGCGTTCGCGACCAGGCGCGCCAGGTCGGTTCCGAGGCCGCGCAGGCTGGCGGCGCGGTCGCCCAGACTGCCAAGGAGCAGGGCACCGAGGTTGGCCGCGAGGCGGCCCGGCAGGCCCGCAACCTGTACGGCGAGGCTCGCACCCAGCTCGCCAGCCAGACCGGTGAGCAGCAGCGCCGGGCCGCCGGTGGGCTGCGTTCGCTGGCCGACGAGATGCGCTCGATGGCCGAGCAGGGTGGCCAGGCCGGCCCGGTGACCGAGATTGCCCGCCAGGCCGCCGACCGGGTGCACGGCGTCGCCGGCTGGCTCGAGGAGCGCGAGCCCGGCGACCTGATCACCGAGGTACGGGACTACGCGCGGCGCAACCCGGGCACCTTCCTGGTCGGCGCGGCGGTTCTCGGAGTGTTGGCCGGCCGGCTGACCCGCAGCATCTCCTCCGCTGGCGACGACTCCGGCAACGGATCTTCGGCCTACCGGGGCGCCGGTGCGTACGACCCGGAGCAGACCGCCGTGATCCCGACGCCGCCGCCGGCACCCCGCGCGGCGCCGGACGCCACCCCGGCGGGCGGTTACCTCGACCCGACCCCCGGCACGTACACCGAGCCGACCCCCGGTGGTTACACCGAGCCGACCCCCGGCGGTTACACCGCGCCGACCCCCGGTGGCTACACCGAGCCGACCGGCACCGGGCAGCCGCTGCCGCCCGTGACCCAGACCGACCCGCTGCCGGGCGTGCCGTCCAGCGGCAGCCCGCGCCCGTGAGCCGCCGAGTCATCCGAAGGGAGGCGACGGCATGAGCATGCCGACGCAGGGGTCCGGGCTGGACTCCGGATACCACCCCGACGCGGGTGCCCCGCACACCGCCGCGGAGGTGAAGGGCAGCTCGCTGGGTGACCTGATGCGTCAGGTCACCACCGACCTGTCGACGCTGATGCGTCAGGAGGTCGAGCTGGCCAAGGCCGAGATCCGCCAGGAGGGCAAGAAGGCCGGCAAGGCCGCCGGGCTCTTCGGCGGTGCCGGCTTCGGCGGCTACATGGTGGCCCTCTTCGTGTCCATCGCCGTCTGGCAGTTCCTGGACAACGTCATGGACTCCGGTCTGGCCGCGCTGATCGTGGCCGTGATCTGGGCCGTGGTCGCCGCCGTCCTCTACTCCAAGGCGAAGCAGAACGCCCAGCACGTACGCGGGCTCAAGCAGACCAACGACAGCGTGCAGCGGATCCCCGACGCGCTCAAGCCGCACCCGGAGGGAGTCACCCGATGAGCACCGATCCCGATCAGATCCGCCGCGAGATCGAAGCCACCCGTAACAGCCTCAGCTCCGATGTGGATGCGCTGGCGTACAAGGTCAGCCCGAGCCGCATCGTCGACGACCGCAAGCAGCGGGCCCGTTCCGCTATGCAGAATGTGAGGGACAAGGTCATGGGAACCGCGTCTGACCTCGGCCACGGCACCGGCCAGGCCGCCCACTCGGTGGGTGACCGCGCCTCGTCGGCGGCCTCCAGCGTCAGCGACGCCGCGCACTCGGCGGCGACCAGTGTCAGCGACGCCGCCCACAGCGCTCCGCGGGTGATCCGGCAGAAGTCCCAGGGCAACCCCCTCGCCGCCGGTCTGATCGCGTTCGGGGTCGGCTGGCTGGCCTCGTCGCTGATCCCGGCCTCCCGCCGTGAGCAGCAGGCCGCCACCCAGCTCAAGGATCGGGTCAGCGAGCACAGCGGTGCGGTGACCGAGAAACTTGGCACTGTGGCCAGCGAGCTCAAGGAAGAGCTGCGCGAGCCGGCCCAGCAGGCCGCCCAGTCGGTGAAGTCCACCGCTCAGGACGCCGTGCACGCGGTCAAGGACGACTCGAAGTCGGCCGCGCAGGACGTCAGGGACCAGGCCCAGCAGGCCCGGCACCAGGTCAACTCCTGACCCCACGCCAATCCCGACAGCTCGCGGCCACCTCGGTGACCGCGAGCTGTCGCGTTGTGGGGTGCGGTCAGTGGCGGCGGCGTCGCAGGGCGCGGGTCGGGTGGGCGGCCCGGCGGATTCGGGTGTCGCCGTAGCGGACACCGCCGAACAGGAACCGCTGGCCGACCGCGAGCCAGCCGCACACGCCGCGCTCCAGCAGCCAGACCGGAGCCGCCAGCGCCGTCGCCGCAGGGAAGACCGCGGTGCCGCCGGCGCGACGGCGACCCAGCTCGGCGAGGGCCACGGTGCCGGCCGCCGCGCCGAGCACCAGCGCGGGCCGCCGGGCCGCGACCGCCGCGGCCAGCGCCGGCAGGACCGCGAGCGAGGTCAGCAGGCGGGCCGGCTGGGCCAGATCGTCGTACGCCTGACGGACCCGTTGCCCGCGGAAGTGCGCGGCGTCCGGAGGCAGCCGGCGTACGTAGAGCCAGGCCGGCGCCGCCTCGGTGCCGTCGTTCGCGCGCAGGGTGCGGATCAGCTCCAGGTTCTCGAAGAGCACGTCCGGGTCGTAGCCGCCCATGGCGAGGAAGGTGCTGCGACGCACCGCGAGGGTCCCCGGGTAGTCAGCGCCGAGCGCCCTGTTGAGCAGCGTCCGGCCGGTGTCCCACCAGGCGTGCCAGGGCAGCGGGTCGAAGTAGTTCTGCGGTCGCACCAGGTCGACCCGGTCCAGCAGCCGGTGCACGGCGGTCAGACCGGCCTCGTCGTACCGGACGTCGTCGTCGGCGATCACCACGTGCTCGTGGCCCGCCGCGCGCACGCCGGTGCGTACGCCGAGCACCTTGCCGTTGAGCCCGCTGGCGGTGGCGTCGGGCGGGAGGTGACGGACCAGCCCCCGCCAGGCGTCGGCGTGCCGCGCGAACAGGTCCGGGGCGGAGCCGTCGACCACGATCACGTCGACCCGGTCGGCCAGCCACCGCAGGTAACCGGTCAGCTCGGCCAGGCCGGTGTCGGCGTGCCAGCGCAGCGGCAGCACGTACGTCATCGGCAGTCGGACCGGCGCCGTGCCGCCGCGGCCGTCTTCGACGCCCCACCCGCGCGCGGCGGGCCGGGCGTCACCAGCTGGGCTGAACAGGGACATCGACGGGCCTCCTCGGCAGGACAGCGGTGAACCGGTGGCTGAGCAGCACGTGCCCGCATTCCCGCCGATCAAACGGACGTGTTGTTTCGACCGCCCCACGCCGGGTAGCGCTGCCGGAAAGAGCTGTCCATGCCCGGACCTCCGGGTGGAGGAGGCGAGATGACCAACAACGGAACGAGATGGGCGGTGCTCGGCATCACCGCGGTCACGGCGGTCGGTGTGGGCCGGGCGGTGGCTCGCCGTCGGCACCGGCATCAGCCGGAGCGGCAGGACGGCTGGTACGTGGTACGTCGCGGGGTGACCGTGGACCGGCCCCGGGATGAGGTGATCGGCTTCTGGACCGACCGGGAACGGCTGGACCGCGCGCTGGCCGGGTGGGCCACCCTGGAGCAGCTCGACGACCGGCGCTGGCGGTGCGTGGCTCGCGACCGGGCCGGTGGCGACACCGAGTGGCGGGCGGAGATCACCGTTGACGGGCCCGGCACGCTGCGGTGGCAGGTTGAGGACGGGCCGGTGCCGCAGGAGGGGCGGATCGAGCTGGCTGACGCTCCCCAGGGCCGGGGCACCGAGATCCGCGCCGAGCTGCGGTACCGCTCGGGCCCGGTGCGCCGGGTGTTGGGCCTGATCGGTGGGGACGACCCCGATCTGGCGCTGCGGGACGCCCTGCGGCGGGTGAAGTCGCTGATCGAGTGCGGCCAGGTGATGGACACCCGCGACGACCCGTCCGGTCGGAGCCCGAGGCAGGAGAAGGCGACCGACAAGGTCCGGGAGAAGCTGATGACGGGAGGCCGGGCGTGAGGGCACTGTGTTGGGAAGGCGTCGGCAAGCTGGCGGTGCGGGACGTGCCGGAGCCCAGAATCCGCGCCGAGGGGGACATCATCGTCCGCGTCCGGGCCAGCAGTGTCTGCGGCTCCGACCTGCACCTGATCAACGGGTACCTGCCGGCGATGCGGGAGGGCGACATCCTCGGCCACGAGTTCATGGGCGAGGTGGTGGAGACCGGGCCCGGCGTACGACAGCACAAGGTCGGTGACCGCGTGGTGGTCGGGTCGGTGGTCGCCTGCGGTGGCTGCTGGTACTGCCGCACCGAGCAGTACTCGCTCTGCGACAACTCCAACCCACAGCCGGTGTTCACCGAGAAGCTGTGGGGGCACTCACCGGCCGGCATCCTCGGCTACTCGCACGCCGCCGGCGGCTACTCGGGGTCGCACGCCGAGTACATCCGGGTGCCGTTCGGTGATGTTGGTGCGTTCGGGGTGCCCGACGGGGTGCCGGACGACTCGGTGGTGTTCGCCTCCGACGCGATGCCCACCGGGTGGATGGCGGCGGACTTCTGTGGGCTCACCGGTGGCGAGGTGGTCGCCGTCTGGGGCGCCGGCGGCGTCGGGCAGATGGCGGCCCGGTCGGCGCAACTCCTCGGCGCCGAGCGGGTCATCATGATCGACCGGTTCCCGGACCGGCTCGCCACGGCGGCCGAGCGGGTCGGCGTCGAGACGATCAACTACGCGGTGACGGACGTGCTGGAGGCGCTACGGGAGCTGACCGCCGGCCGTGGGCCGGACGCCTGCATCGAGGCCGTCGGCATGGAGTCACACGACGTCGGACCGACCTACGCGTACGACCGGACGAAGCAGGCGGCTCGGTTGCAGACCGACCGGCCGACCTCCGTACGCCAGGCGATCATGGCCTGTCGTAAGGGTGGCACGGTGAGCATCGTCGGGGTGTACGCCGGTCTGGTGGACAAGTTCCCGCTCGGCGCGGCCATGAACAAGGCCCTGGTGCTGCGGATGGGGCAGATGCACGCGCAGCGCTACATCCCGATGCTGCTCGACCGGCTCGCGGCCGGCGAGATCGACCCTGGCTACCTGGCCACCCACCCGATCTCCCTGGAAGAGGGCGCACACGGCTACGAGCTGTTCGAGAAGAAGCAGGACGGCTGTCTCCGCAGCGTGCTGCACCCCTGACCCGCTGGGCGTGCCGCCTCGCCGGTCCCCCCGGAACGACCGGCGAGGCGGAGGTCAGGCGGTGTTGAGCGTCAGGCGGTGCTGAGCGTCAGGCGGTGCGGCGGATGTTGGTGAGGGTCAGGCCGAGGGGCGGCAGCGCCGGCATCCGGTGCAGGTCCAGGGCCAGGTCCTGGACGGGCACGTCGTAGCGCATGGTGCTGGTCAGGTTGGTGACCGCCCGCTTCATCAGGTCGGTGGTGATCCACTCGCCTGCGCAACGGTGCCCGGCCCAGTGGTCACCGCCGCCCTGCGGGATCAGCTCGAACGGGTCCACGCGTCGGTTGGCGAACCGCTCCGGCCGGAACAGCTCCGGTTCCGGCCAGAGGGCCGGGTGGTGGTTGGTGCCGTACAGGTCGAGCAGGACCCGTCGCCCCTGGGGAAAGTGGTGGCCCTGCCAGTCGAAGGAACGCCGGACCCGGGCTGCCGCCATTGGGAAGAACGGGTAGTAGCGGCGTACTTCCTGGACGAAGTTCTCGGTGGCCTCACCGTCGCCGCGGACCCGTTCCCGCCAGCCCGGATGGTCGTGCAGGGCGAGCGCGGCGAACGCGATGTACTGGTCCACGGCGACCACCGGCCGCAGCACGTTGAGCAGTTCCACAGCCGCGACCCGGCGGGGGAGCAGCCGGCCCTGCCGGTCGCGGTGTTCGGCGATCACGGCCAGGGCGCTGCCGGGCGGCGCCGGAAAGAGACCGATCCGGGTCCGCTCGATGAGGTCGCCGAGCCAGCGTTCGGTGCGACGACGGGCGAGCCGTCCCCGCCAGTGCCGGGGGCCGACCGCCGCCGGAGCCTCGATCATCGAGTGCAGCTCGACGGCGCGTCGTTCGACCTGCGACGTGGGCAGCGGCACCCCCGCCCAGGCGCAGACCACCCGGGTCAGCAACCGGCCGAGTTCGTCGTAGAGCGGCAGCGGCCCGGCGGCCTCCCAGGCGGGGATCCGCGCCTGCCACTCCTCGTCGAAGAGTTGGCCGAGCTGCCGGATGGCGGTCGGCGTCATGATCGACATGAACATGGCCTTGCGGCCGGCGTGCTCCGGCCCGTCCAGCCCCTGCACACCACGCCGACCGGTGAGGGTCCGCTGCACCCGCAGCGGCATGGCGGTCGCGCGCTGGAAGCGCTCGTTGTCGTAGAACAGCACCGCCGCCGGCCGGCCGCGCAGGCAGATGGTCGGGGCGAGCAGGATCCGGGTCTGGAAGACGTCGCTGCCGTACCGCTCGCAGCGTTCGCCGATGAACCGGTAGCCGGCGCGGAGCAACGCGAGGGTGCTGTCCGGGCTGCGGTCGGCCGGCATGGTCGCCATCGGGTCTCCTCACGCGCGGGTGTGGCCGGGTCGCCACCGGCCGGCTGCGTCTACCCCCGTCACGGCCGCTGAATCCCCGCGCCGACGGCACGCCGGCTGGCCCCTCCCAGGGGCAGCGGAACCTGGTTTGCTGCTGGTGGGGCAACCACGGGGAGGGCGGATGCGCGACAACACATCACCGCACTGGCGGCAGCGACGAGCGGTCGGTGCACTGGGCGGAGGCCGCGACGGGCGGCCACTCATCGGGCCGCCCCGGCGGCCCACCCGGCCACACCGCTTCTTCACCGTGCACCTGGGCTTCACCGCCCCCAGCGTGGTTGAGGCACGCGAGCTGGCCGTGGCATACGCGGAGGCTCTCAACCTGCTCCGCCCGGAGGTGGCGCTCGGGGCGGCGGCCCTGTCACCGGCCGATGCCTGGCAGCGGGCCGAGCGGCTGTTCTGCGGTGCGCTCGGCCCGGACGGCGAGCGCTGCGTCGACGTCGCCGATCACCCCGGCTTCCACCACGCCCCGGGCCCCGGCGGTCTCGGCTGGGGCGACGGCGACGGCCCCGCCCGTGACTGACCGCCAACCCGGGGTCGCCGGTCCCGGGTCGACGGCCACCGCCCGCCGGCGGGCACGATCAGTCCAGGTCAAACTCGCCGTCCTGCGCGCCGGCCACGAACGCGTCCCACTCGGCCTGTGTGAAGACCAGCACCGGCCCGTCCGGCTCGGCCGAGTTGCGCATCCCGATCAGATCGTCGACGAAGGCGACCTCTACGGCGCTGTCGGAGGTGTCCCCTTCGGCCCGCTGCCAGACCGCCCGAGAGAGGTCGAAGTCGCCCTTGGGGTGCTGCGCCATTGTTCTTTCCTCCAGTGCCGAGGGTCGTGTGGTGACCGGGTGCCGATCCCCATCGGGCAGGATAAGCGGATGCCGAGCCTGACCCGTGTAGAGGCGACCGCGCGTGGCGCGGCGATTACTGTCGAGTCCTATCAGGTGGACCTCGACCTGACCGGTGGCACCGAGCTGTTCCGATCCCGCGTCGAGATCCGGTTCCGGGCGACCGCCGGCACCGCGACCTTCGCCGAGGTCAAGCCTGCAAAACTGCTCGGCGTACGCCTCAACGACCGCGACCTCGACCCCGGTCTGCTCACCGACAACCGGCTGCCGCTCGACGACCTGCTCGCGGACAACACGCTGGTCGTCGAGGCGGAGATGGCGTATTCCAGGACGGGCGAGGGGCTGCACCGCTTCGTCGACCCGGCCGACGGCGAGACCTACCTCTACGCGATGTCCTTCCTCGACAACGTGCAGCGCATCTTCGCCGCGTTCGACCAGCCCGACCTCAAGGCCCCGTTCACCCTCTCGGTGACCGCTCCGCCGGAATGGACGGTGTCCGGCAACGCCGAGGTGGCCGCCAATCCCGCGCCCGGTCGTTGGGAGTTCGCACCGACCGCGCCGCTGGCCACATACTTCTTCTCGCTGATCGCCGGTCCGTACCACGTCCGACGGGCCGAGCACGACGGCGTGCCGCTGGGCATCTACTGCCGCCGGTCGCTCGCCGAGCACCTGGACGCGGACGCCGAGGAGATCTTCACCGTCACCCGGCAGTGCCTGGACCGGTTCCACCAGCTCTTCACCGAGCGCTACCCGTTCGGCAAGTACGACCAGGCGTTCGTGCCCGAGTTCAACGCCGGCGCGATGGAAAACCCGGGCATCGTCACCTTCCGCGACGACTACGTGTTCCGCTCGGCAGTCACCGACAGCCAGCGCGAGCTGCGGGCCACCACCATCGCGCACGAGATGGCGCACATGTGGTTCGGTGACCTGGTCACCATGCGCTGGTGGGACGACCTGTGGTTGAACGAGTCCTTCGCGGAATACCTGGGCACCCGGGTCACCGCCGAGGCGACCCGCTTCGACCAGGCGTGGACCACCTTCGCGATGCGCCGCAAGGCCTGGGGTTACGCCGCCGACCAGCGTCCCTCCACCCACCCGGTCGCCCCGGACGAGGTGGCCGACACCGACGAGGGCCTGCTCAACTTCGACGGCATCTCGTACGCCAAGGGCGCCAGCGTGCTCCGGCAACTGGTCGCGTGGCTCGGTGACGAGGCGTTCCTCGCCGGCCTGAACGCGCACTTCTCGGCGCACCGCTTCGGCAACGCCACCCTCGACGACCTGCTGGCCAGCCTCTCCACCGCCAGCGGGCGGGACCTGTCCGGTTGGGCCGAGCTGTGGCTGCGCCGACCACAGGTCAACACCCTGCGTGCCGAGGTCGCCGTCGATGCCGACGGCCACTACGCCGAGGTGGCCGTGGTGCAGACCGCGCCCGCGTCACACAAGGTGCTGCGCCCGCACCGCATCGGCGTGGGCCGCTACTCGATGGACGGCACCGTCGAGCGCGACGAGGTGGACATCGACCCCGCCGTCGACGGTGGCCGCACGGTGCTGGGTGAGCTGACCGGCGCCCCGGCGGCCCGGCTGCTCCTGCTCAACGACGGTGACCTCAGCTTCGCCAAGGTGCGCCTCGACCCGGCGTCGGCGGACGCCGTTCCGCTGGTGCTGCCCGGGCTGACCGACCCACTGGCGAGGGCGGTGCTCTGGAGCGAGGCGCTGGACGCGGCGACCGACGGGGAGCGGCCGGTCACCGGCCTGGTCGAGCTGATGGTCGCCGCGCTGCCGGCCGAAACCGAGGTGATCATCGCGGAGGACGTGCTGGCCCTCAGCCGGTCGCTGATCGACCGCTATCTCGACCCACTCGCCCGGTCCACGGCGTTGGCCCGGGTCGCCGAGGCGTGCCAGCGGCTGCTCGACGGTGCGCAGGCGGGGGAGTCGCTGCAACTCGCTGCCGCCCGCGGCTGGATCGCCGCGACCACCGACGCGGACCTGCTCGTCGGCTGGCTCGCCGGCCGGGACGTGCCGACCGGCCTGAAGGTCGACGCGGAGCTGCGCTGGGCGGTGCTGCACCGGCTGGTGGTGCTCGGCGCCGCCGGCGAGGCCGAGATCGCCATCGAGGCAGCCGCCGACAACAGCTCCACGGGGGCGGAACGAGCCGCCCGCTGCCGGGCCGCCCTGCCCGACCCGGCCGCGAAGCAGGCAGCCTGGGAGATCATCGTGCGGGACACCGAGCTGTCCAGCCGGCCGCTGGAGGCGACCGCCGAAGGGTTCTGGCAACCCGAACAGGCCGAGCTGACCGCCGCGTACGTCGATCGCTACTTCGCGGACATGCCGGCCGCCGCGCGTCGGCGTACCCCCTGGACGGCCGACCGGGTCGCGGCCCTGGCGTTCCCCCGCTATGCCGTGGCGCAGCCGACCCGGGAAGCGGCCGCGGCGCTGCTGGCCCGCGACGACCTGACCCCCGGCCTACGCCGGGTGGTGACCGACGCCGATGACGACCTGCGCCGCGCGTTGGTCGCCCGAACGGCGGTGGCCGCCGCGTCCGCGTAGGGCTCCGGTTGGGCGCGGGGTCCGGGGCGGGGTGACACCCCGTCCCGGACCCCGACTCGATCAGGAAGTGCTCCCGCACCCGTAGCTCAGCGCAGCGCGGGCTCCGCCGTGACCGGCGCGTCCCAGTCGATGACGTACCGCTGCTCGTGGGCGATCGTCTTCTCCGGGTCCATTGCGGTGCGCACCAGCAGGGGCATCAGCAACGGCATCAGCGTCCGGCCGACCGGCCCCGGCGCCTTGGTGTGGTTGATCCGCGCAGCGCGGGCGGCAACCTTCTCCACCCGGGAGCGGCGGAGCCGGTCGAACGCGGCGAACGCCGACGCCACGTCCGGTAGGTCACGCAGACAACGGGCGAGCTGCACCGCGCTCTCGATGGCCAGTGACGCGCCCTGCCCGGAGCTGTTCGACGGTGCGTGCGCCGCATCGCCGACCAGCACCATCCGACCCCGGTGCCAGTGCGGCACCGGCGGCATGATCTGCAACGCCCCGACCACCTGGAGCTCGTCCGCCGTGCTGGTCGACACCAGCTCCCGGCCCGGGTCATCGTCGCCGTAGGTGTCGCGCAGCGTGGCCAGCCACTTCGTCGACGGCACCGTGCGGGCCTCGACCAGGCTCATCGGCCGCTGGTACGGCAGGTTGGCCCCCCACCGGGTGCCACCGCCCGGCTCCGGCCAGTAGAGGTAGTAGCCGCGGCGCCCGAACGCGAACGTCATAGTGCCCGGCTCCGCATCCACCTCGTGCCGGGCCACCGCCTCGAAACCGAGCAGGCCGGTGAACCGGGGGCCGGGCGCGGCCGGGTCGATCAGGCCGCGAACGGTCGACCGGATGCCGTCGGCACCGATCAGGACGTCGGCGGTGGCGGTGCTGCCGTCCTCAAAGCGGGCGGTCACGCCGCTCTCCGACTGCTCGGCGTCGACCAGCCGCTTGCCGTACGCGAAACCGACCCCCTCGGCGACCGCCTGGTCGTGCAGCGCCCGATGCAGCTCGGCGCGGTGCACCACGCGCAGCGGTGGCACTCCGCTCAGCGTGGGCAGGTCGATGCGGCGTCGGCCGACCGCCATCACGCTGCGCGTGATCGGGGTGGCGGCCGACGTAACCGCCTGGTCCGCGCCGACCGTACGTAGGGCCGCCACGCCGTTGGGCGCGAGCGCGAGGGTGCCGCCGATGCCGCCAACTCCGCTGGCGGTGGCCGGGTACGCCTCGTGGACTGTCGCTGTGATGCCGGCGCGGCGCAGTGCGAGTGCCGTCACCGGTCCGGCGATGCCGCCGCCGATGACGATCGCGGTTCGTACCGTGGTCATGCTCTTCTCCCTGAGGTGTGTGGTCGCGTGCGACCGACCTGGGAGGGAGCCCGGTTATCCTCTGGTTGCCGCTTCGGGCCGGGCGCCTTCCCAGGCATCGGTTCGGGGTAAGGGCTCCGGCGGGGTGTTGGCGCACCCCGCCGGAGCCGTTCTTCAGTCGGCTTCCCGGCTGCTGGTTGTCGGGGTGCTGGCTTTCTGTGTGGTGGTGTTGTTGCGTTCGGCGGTGGCTTTCGCGGTGGTGGTTCTCTCGGACAGCTCGGTCAGCTCCGCGGGCATCTCGCCGGTCTCGTGGAAGGCCCGCCAGGTGTCCAGCCCCGGGTAGCTGCCCGAGGTCAGCTCCGCCAGCAGCCCCCGCAGCCAGGAGGCCTCCGCGTCGCGCATGGCGAGGTCGTACTCCGACTCCACCAGGAACAGCCGCGGAACCTCCCGCAGGTGGGCGCCGAGCGCTTCCCGGTCCTGGCGGATCGCGTCCTCCAGCAGGTCGAGCCGTTGCCGCAGCAGGGCGGCGGCCTCGTCGGGATGCAGGGCGGCGAGAACGGACAGGCCGGCTCGGAAGCGGGGATGCTCAGGCATCGGC
Organism: Micromonospora sp. MGP-C2; assembly: GCF_057766525.1. NCBI lineage: Bacteria > Bacillati > Actinomycetota > Actinomycetes > Micromonosporales > Micromonosporaceae > Micromonospora > Micromonospora sp. MGP-C2. The sequence continues at coordinate 2,833,525 of NZ_JBYMEN010000002.1, read as the reverse complement.
GTGGAGACCAGCTCGCGGGCCCAGTCGACCAGCTCCGCCCGCCCCGCGTCCGTGATGCGGTAGACGGTGCGTTCCGGGCGCCGACCCTCACGGACGCTCTCCGCCGCTTCGATCATGCGGTGTTTGTCCATGTTGCGGATCACCGTGTAGAAGGATCCCCACTTGAACTCCATGTCCTGGTCCTTGCCCCAGGCACGCAGTGCGGTGGCGATCTCGTACGGGTGCATCGGCCGCTGGACCAGGGCAGACAGCACGGCCAGCGCCAGCAGGTTGCCGACCTTGCGCCGCTTCTGCACGACGTCTCCTCTGCTCGCGGGCGATTACTCGTAGACGAGTATATGCGCGCGCTGGCTTGTCCCGCGACCCTCATGCGGCGACCCTTCACGCTGACGCGCGCCCGATGCCGGGCCCCAACGGCGCCCCACGACGTCCGGCCTACGATCACGGGGTGGAGGAAGACATCCGGCGGATCGGGATCATGGGTGGCACCTTCGACCCGATCCACCACGGGCACCTCGTCGCGGCGAGTGAGGTGGCGGACCGGTTTGGTCTGGACGAGGTGGTTTTCGTCCCCACCGGTCAGCCGTGGCAGAAGGCTGACGAGCCGGTCAGCCCGGCCGAGGACCGGTACCTGATGACGGTCATCGCCACCGCCTCCAACCCCCGCTTCCAGGTCAGCCGGGTCGACATCGACCGCAGTGGCCCCACCTACACGGTCGACACCCTGCGTGATCTTCAGGCCGAGTACGGCCCCAAGGTGCAGCTGTTCTTCATCACCGGCGCGGACGCGTTGCAGCGCATCCTGTCGTGGAAGGACCTGGACGAGATCTTCGAGCTGGCCCACTTCGTCGGGGTGACCCGGCCCGGCTTCCAGTTGACCGACAAGCATCTTCCGGCGGACACCGTCAGCCTGATCCAGGTGCCAGCGATGTCCATCTCGTCGACCGACTGCCGCGCTCGGGTCGCCCGTGGTGAGCCGGTCTGGTATCTGGTGCCCGACGGTGTGGTGCAGTACATCGCCAAGCGGCGCCTCTATCAGGGCTGATCACGCCCGATATGGCCCTTTCTGTGCCCTTGACCGACCAGAACTGACCGGTCGGGGTGTCGCCGGGTATGAGACGCTTGGACGATCGCACGCTTGATCTAAGGAGAACGGTGACAGTTTCCGAACGCGCTCACGAGCTGGCTATCGCGGCTGCCCAGGCCGCTGCCGACAAGAAGGCGCAGGACATCACGATCATCGACGTCGGCGACCAGCTCGCCATCACCGACGCGTTCGTGCTCGCCGCCGCCCCCAACGAGCGTCAGGTGCTGGCCATCGTCGACGCCATTGAGGCGAGCCTGCTGGAGCTGCCGGAGAAGGCGAAGCCGGTGCGGCGCGAGGGCGAGCGTGGCGGCCGTTGGGTGCTGCTCGACTACGTCGACATCGTGGTGCACGTCCAGCACACCGAGGAGCGCGAGTTCTACGCGCTCGACCGGCTCTGGAAGGACTGCCCCACCATCCCGTTCGTCGACCGCGACCTGGTCGAGGCCGACGCCAGCGGGTCCGCCGCAGCAGAATGACCCGGCTGATCGTCTGGCGGCACGGCAACACCGACTGGAACGCCGCCAACCGCGTGCAGGGGCAGACCGACGTACCCCTGAATGAGCTGGGCCGCGACCAGGCCCGCGCCGCCGCCCCGCTGCTCGCGGCGCTGCGGCCCGACGCGATCGTGTCCAGCGACCTGAGCCGCGCCGTGGAGACCGCTGGCGCGCTCGCCGCGCTGACGGGGCTTCCGGTGCGCACTGACGCCCGGCTGCGCGAGCGGCACTTCGGTCAGTGGCAGGGTCTGCACCTCACCGAGGTCGCCGAGCGCTTCCCCGAGGAGTACGCGCGCTGGCGGGCTGGCGACCCCGATCCGGGTGCGGACCTGGAGCCTCTGCACGGCCTCGGCGAGCGGGTCGGCGCCGCGTTGCGGGAAGCGGCCGACGCGGCACCGGGCGGCACCGTGGTGATCGCCACCCACGGTGGTGGCTCCCGGCAGGGCATCGGCCACCTGCTCGGTTGGGACACCAGTGTGCTGCGCACCATCGGCTCCCTGGCCAACTGCCACTGGAGCGAGCTACGGCACGACGACCGCGCGCCGGCTGTCGGGCGTCCGCAGGACGTCCGGGGCTGGCAGTTGCGGGCGCACAACGTCGGCCTGGTCACTGCCCCGGTCGTCGTCGACGCGATCTGAACGCTTCCGCCTCGTCGTTCGACCTCTCGATCGGCTAGCGTGCCGGGCATGCCCGTCGCGGTTGTCATCGACTCCACCGCCTACCTTCCGCCCGAGCTGGTGCAGGCGCACCGGCTGACCGTCGTTCCGTTGACCGTCGTGCTCAACGGCGCGGAAGGGCTGGAGGGGGTGGAGACCCAGCCGGCCGACGCCACCCTGGCGCTGAGCGCCCGGCGGGTCACCGCGACCACCTCCCGGCCGGCACCCGAGCAGTTCGCCCGCACGTACCGCCGACTGCTCGACGACGGCGCCGACGGCGTCGTCTCGGTGCACATCTCCGCCGCCCTGTCCGGCACGGTGGAGGCGGCCCGGCTCGCCGCCGCCGACTTCGACGGCCGCGTCGAGGTCGTGGACAGTCGCTCCACGGGCATGGGGCTCGGCTTCCCGGCCATCGCGGCCGCCACCGCCGCCCAGGCGGGCGCCGACCTGACCGGGGTACGCGACGCGGCGCTCGCCGCCGTCGCCCGCACGACCGTCTGGTTCTACGTCGACACGCTGGAGTTCCTTCGCCGAGGCGGCCGGATCAACGCCGCCGAGGCGCTGCTCGGGACCGCCCTGTCCGTCAAGCCGATCATGCACATGCCGGACGGGGCGATCGTGCTGCGGGAGAAGGTCCGCACCGCCAGCCGTGGAGTGGCCCGTCTGGTGGATCTGGCCGTCGAGGCGGCCGGGGACGACGATGTGGATATCGGTGTGCATCACCTGGCCGCGCCGCAGCGGGCCGAGGCGTTGCTCGCCGCGCTGACCGGACGGTTCGGTGACCGGCTGCACGACACGTACGTCTCCGAGGCGGGTGCGGTCGTCGCCGCGCACGCGGGCCCAGGTCTGGCCAGCGTGGTCGTCCACCGCAGGCCGGCCGGCTGAGCCGATGGCGACGTCCTGTGTGGTCACCGGCGGTGGCCGTGGTGTCGGCCGGGCCGTGGTGGAGCGCCTGGTGGCGACCGGTGTCACGGTCGTCGTGCTGGAGCGCGACGCGGACGCGGTCGACTGGCTGACCGGGCACCCGGCCGCCGACCGGCTCGTCGCCATGATCGGCGACGCCGCCGACGAGCAGGTGGCCGAGCACGCCGCCGAGCTGGCCGAACGCGCCGCGCCCCTGTCCGGCTGGGTGAACAACGCGGCGGTCTTCCGCGACGCCGCCCTGCACTCCGCCTCCGCCGACACGGTGCTGGAACTGATCGAGCTGAACCTACGTCCGGCAGTGGTGGGCGCCGCGGTGGCCGTACGCCGGTTCCTGGCCCGGGCCGCCGGCGGCGCGATCGTCAACGTCTCGTCGCACCAGGCCCGCCGGCCGGTGTCAGGCGCCTTGCCGTACGCGACGGCGAAGGCCGCGGTGGAGGGGCTGACCCGGGCGCTGGCCGTCGAGTACGGGAGGCACGGCATCCGTGCCAACGCGGTCGCGCTCGGTTCGATCGCCACCGAGCGGCACGCCGACTTCCTGGCCGCGCAGGAACCCTCCCAGGCCCAGTGGATCGACGCCGAGCTGACCCGGCTGCACCCGGTGGGGCGCATCGGGCGGGTCGACGAGGTGGCCGAGGCCGTCGCGTACCTGCTGTCACCTGCGGCGAGCTTCGTCAACGGGGTGGTCCTGCCGGTGGACGGGGGACGGGCCGTGCTCGGCCTCGACCCGGAGGCCCGCTGACGGCGTACCCGTCGGGTAGCCTGGTTGCGCGCCCCAGATGGGCCTACCCCCCGGAGGTTCTGGCTACTTCAGCCACCACGCCGAGATCGACGCGATATGCGCGTCTCTCGTGCGGGATCCGGGGTGTCGGTGCCCTCGGGGTTTTGTCGTTGGTGGCTGGTGGGCGCTTTGGGCCTCCGGTCGGGTCTTCGGATCGACCGGGAAGAAGACGGTACGCATGACAGTCACGTTCAACCACACCATCATCGCCACGAAGGACAAGCAGGCTTCGGCCGCGTTCTACCGGGAGCTGTTCGAGCTGCCGGAGGCGCCGTCGTGGGGGCCGTTCGTCAACGTCCTGCTGGACGAGGGTGTGCTGCTCCAGTTCGCCGAGCCGCCGGTGGACATCCAGATGCAGCACTACGCGTTTCTCGTCGACGACGAGTTGTTCGCCCGGTGCCTGGCGTTCGTCCAGGGGCGCGGCATCACGTACTGGGCCGACCCGCAGCTGAAGCGTGAGGGCGAGACCAACACCGAGCACGGTGGGCGGGGTTTCTACTTCATGGACCCGGCGGGCCACGCCATCGAGATCATCACCCGGCCGTACGTGTAGCGACCGGCGTCGACGGCACCGGCACTCGGGACCCACATAGGCGTGAGCGTGATGCCTCAGAGTCATCTTGATGACTCAGAGGCATCACGCTCATGGGCTGATCCGGCTCGGCCTCGTGGGTGAGGTGTGCCCCTAGCAGATCGTGCGGTGATCAGGGCGTTGTCCACAGGACGCCGGTTGTCCACAGAGGGGGAGGACGGCTCGCCCCGTCGCGCTGTCCTCCGCTCTAGCGTCGGGCCGTGTCGCACGACGAGGAGACAGAGGTCCGCCAACGCCTGCGCTGGCTGACCGACCCGCCGGAGGGTTCGCCGCCAATGCGGGCTGAGGTGCCGCTTGCGGGCGTACCCCCGCTGGGTGTGTTGCCGCCCCGGGCCGATGCGCCGCCCGCTGAGTCGGACGCGCGCGGCGCATCGGCTGGCCTCGCGGCCGAGCCCGGGTCGCGACTGCCCGGGCCCGGGGCGTTCGACCCCGGGCGGCGCGGCGTGCGGGCGTTGGCGGTCGTCGCCGTGGTGGTCGTGTTGGGCGCGGCCGGTTGGGCCTGGCGGTCACGCCCGCAGTCGGAACCGGTTGCCCCGCTGGTCAGCGTGGCCGCGTCTGCCGCACCGGCGGACGATCCCAACGCGTCCGGCTCCGGCGAGCTGGTGGTGGCGGTCGCGGGGAAGGTTCGCAAGCCGGGGCTGGTGCGGTTGCCGGCCGGTTCCCGGCTCGCCGACGCGGTGCAGGCGGCTGGCGGCGCGCTGCCCGGTGTCGACGTGGCGTTGCTCAACCCCGCCCGCAAGGTCACCGACGGTGAGTTGATCGTGGTCGGGGTGACGCCACCGCCGGTGCCGGGTGGTGCGGCCGGGCCACCCGGCGGCGCGGCCGGGCCCGCCGTCGGGCCGTTGAACCTGAACACCGCCACGTTGGCCCAGCTCGACGCGCTGCCCGGGGTCGGGCCTGTCCTCGCCCAGCGGATCCTCACCCATCGGGACCAGCACGGTGGGTTCAAGGCCGTCGGCGACCTGCGCCAGGTCGACGGGATCGGCGATGCGCGGTATGAGCAGCTCAAGGACCTGGTGACGGTGTGAGCGGCGGTGCCCCGAGGCCGTCGGACGATGTCGGTGTCGTGCCAGCCGAGACCTCCCCGCCGGACCTGCGGCTGGCCGGGTTGGCGGTGGCCGCCTGGCTCACCGCGCTCGCCGGCCTGCACCTCGGCCCCGGCCCACTTCTGGCGGTCACCGTGGCGGCGGCCGGCGTGACGACGGTGGGCGCCCTGCACCTACTCGGTGGCCTCGGCCATCCCCGGGCCGCTGTCCGCCGCTACGGCTGGATCGCCGTCGCGGTCGGCCTCGGCGTGGTCTGCGCAGGAGCCGCCACCGCAGCCCGGCTCGCCGTCCGCGACGCACCGCCGATCCGTGCCCTTGCCGAACAGCGCGCTTCGGTCACCGCCGACCTGGTGGTCCGGGACGATCCGCGTCCGATCCGCAGTGCCGGCCGGCCCGGCATGCTGCTGGTGTCGACGGAACTGGTCCGGCTCACCGGCCCGGACGGCCGACGCACCGAGGCGTCGGTGCAGCTGCTCGTCCTGGCGACCGACCCGGCCTGGCGGGGCCTGCTGCCCGGGCAACGCCTGACCGCCGACGGCCGGCTCGGCGTTCCGCGCGGTGGTGACCTCACCGCGGCGGTGCTCAGCACCGACGGCCCTCCGGAGCGGCACGGTGCGTCGTCCTGGGCGCAGCGCGCTGCCGGGACGCTGCGCGCCGGCCTGCAGCGAGCCTGTGCACCGCTGCCCGACGATCCGGGTGGGCTGCTGCCGGGTCTCGTGGTGGGGGACACCAGCCGATTGCCACCCGCCGTCGAGGAGGACTTTCGCGCCACTGGGATGACACACCTCAACGCCGTTTCGGGAAGCAACGTGGCAATTGTCGTAGGCGCGGTGCTGCTGCTGGCCCGGTGGGCGCGGGCCGGCCCTTGGCTCGCCGCCGGGCTCTGCGGGGTGGCGCTGGTGGGCTTCGTCATCCTGGTCCGGCCGTCACCGAGCGTCGTACGGGCCGCCACGATGGGGGCGATCGGGCTGGCCGCGCTGGCCGCGGGTCGTCCCCGGGCAGCACTGCCCGCGTTGGCCGCCGCCGTCACCGTGCTGGTCCTGGTGGACCCGGAGCTTGCCGGTGATCCCGGTTTCGCGCTCTCCGTGCTGGCCACCGGTGGCCTGTTGTTGCTCGCGCCACGCTGGCGGGACGGCCTGCGGCGGCGAGGTGTGCCGCCCGGCCTGGCGGAGGCGCTGGCCGTGCCGGCGGCGGCGCAGCTGGCCTGCGGGCCGGTCGTCGCCGGCATCTCCGGCACGGTCAGCCTGGTGGCGGTGCCGGCCAACCTGCTGGCGGTTCCCGCCATCGCGCCGGCGACCGTGCTGGGCGTGCTGGCGGCCATGATGTCGCCGATCTGGCCGGGCGGCGCCGAGTTCCTCGCCTGGCTGGCGAGCTGGCCGGCCTGGTGGCTGGTGGTCATCGCCCACCAGGGCGCCCGCTTGCCGGGTGGCACCCTGCCGTGGCCGGGCGGGGTGCCGGGCGCCCTGCTGTTGACCGCGCTGACCGTCGCGCTGCTGATCGCGGTGCGCCGGCCACTCGTACGGCGACTCGTGGCGGTCGTCGGCGTCGCCTCGGTGCTCGGTGCGCTTCCGGTGCGGCTGGTGTTCGCCGGCTGGCCGCCGCCGGGTTGGGTGGTGGTGGTCTGCGCCGTGGGTCAGGGCGACGCCGTGGTGTTGCCGGTCGCCCCCGGTCGGGCGGTGGTGGTGGACGCCGGTCCGGAACCCGGGGCGGTGGACGGTTGCCTGCGCCGGCTCGGCGTACGGGAGGTGCCGCTGCTGGTGATCAGCCACTTCCATGCCGATCACGTGGGTGGAGTGGCCGGGGTGTTCCGGGGGCGGCGGGTCGACGCCGTGCTGGTGCCGTCCTCGACTGACCCGGACAGCGGTCGGGACGTGGTTCGGGCGGCGGCGACTGCCGGACGGGCCGCATCGTTCACCACGGTGTCCGGGGCCCGCCATCCGATCGGGGACGTCGACCTGCTGGTGCTCGGCCCGCCGTACCCGCTGGCCGGCACGAGGTCCGATCCGAACAACAACTCGTTGGTGCTGCTCGCCACGGTGGCCGGGGTGCGGATCCTGCTGCCCGGAGACGCGGAGACCGAGGAGCAGCACGCGATGGTGGCGCGGGCCGCCCCCGGCCAGTTGCGGGCGGACGTGTTGAAGGTCGCCCACCACGGTTCGGCGTACCAGGACTTCGGTTTCCTCGACGCGGTGCGGCCCTCCGTCGCGCTGGTGCCGGTCGGCACCGGCAACACCTACGGACACCCGAGCCCTGGGCTGCTCGCGCGATTGGGCAGGGGCGGCGCTCGGGTGCTGCGTACCGACACCGATGGTGACCTCGCGGCGGTTCGGACGAGCCGCGGGCTGGGTGTGGCCCGGCGAGGTGTCCCAGTGGGCCGGCGACCCTGAGCCGACGGCGGGTGAAGCTCCCAGGTCGCTGTCAGGGCTGAAGATGCGGGTAAATTGCGGATTGCATGGGGAATTGAGATAGATGTCGGGATTTGCGCTGTGTGCGGGCTGCGCCGACCAAGCAGCGAATGAGCAGGCACGATCCCGAGCCGGGCCGTGCGAATATGGGCGGCGTGACCCCCGCCAGCCTCGCCCCCATTCTGCTCGTCCTCGGTGACGAGGAGCTGCTCGCCACGCGCGCGGTCACCGAAGCTGTCGCGAAGGTTCGCGGTGTCGACCCCGAAGCGGACGTCCGCGAATACCAGGCCAGCGCGCTCACCGTCGGCGAGATCGCCGAGATGCTCAGCCCGTCGCTGTTCGGTGGACGGCGGCTGCTGATCCTGCGCTCCGGTCAGGACGCCCGCAAGGATCTGGTCGCCGCACTGCTCGCGTACGCGAAGAACCCCGACCCGGACGTCCAACTGCTGGTGCTGCACCCGGGCGCCGCCAAGGGCAAGGCGTTCGCCGACGGGTTGCGGGCAGCCGGTGCGACTGTCGTGCCGGCGGCCAAGCTCAAGGGGCACCGCGACCGGGTGGCCTTCGTCCGCGACGAGATCCGCCGAGGTGGCGGAAAGTGCACCGACGACGCCGCCGAGGCGCTCATCGCGGCGGTCGGCAACGATCTGCGCGAGCTGGCCGCCGCCTGTTCCCAGCTGATCGCCGACACGGACGGGCGGATCAGCGCCGACACGGTCTCCCGTTACTACCGCGGCAGGGTCGAGGTGACCGGCTTCACCGTGGCGGACGCCACCATGGTCGGTGACGTGCCGGCGGCGCTGGAGGCACTGCGCTGGGCCCTGCACGTCGGAGTCGACCCGGTGCCCATCGCCGACGCCCTGGCCGACGGAGTACGCACGGTTGCCCGGGTGGCCTCGGCTGGGCGGGGCAACCCGTACCAGCTCGCCAGCAGCCTCGGGATGCCCGCGTGGAAGATCGAGCGGGCGCAGCGGCAGGGGCGTGGTTGGACCCCGGAGGGCCTGGTCCGGGCCATGCAGGTCGCCGCCGAGTGCAACGCGGCCGTCAAGGGTGGCTCCGACGACCGGGCGTACGCCCTGGAGCGTGCGGTCTTCTCCGTCGCCGCGGCCCGGCAGGGCAGCACCAGGTGACGGGGGCGAACCGCCCGGCCTGGGCCACCATCCCCGTGGACGAGGAGCGTTACCGGCCGCTCTACGCCCGACTCCTCGGCCTGCGGTTCGTCAACCCCGGCGGCGTGCTGTGCTTCCTCTTCTTCGAGGGCACCATCGCTCTGGCGGTGCTGCTCGCCCTCGCCGAGCTGGTCACCTGGTGGGCGGTGCTGGTGCTGCCCGTCGTGGTGGCGGCCATGGTCAAGCTCAACGACATGGTGGCCGCGATCGTGGTCCGTTCCGCCGCGCTCGTGCCCGAGCAGGAACGGGACCGGTTCCGACGGCAGATGGAGCCGGCGGTCGGCCGAGCCCAGGTGGAGTGGATCTCGCACAGCGTCACCGGCGTGGTGATCACCGCGGATTCGGTGCCGCCCGCCCGCCGCCCCGACCCGTCAGACTGAGCCCGACCCGTCGGATCGAGCGCTGGTCGGTCGGATCGAGCGCCGGCCCGTCCGACTCAGCGCGGCCCGGCGGATTGAGCGTCGGCCCGTGAGATTGAGCCGTCTGCTCTGCGGGCACGACACCGGCCTGCGGACACGCGGAAGCCCCGGGCCTGAGCCCGGGGCTTTCCGAATCGGTCTGACGGTTGAGTCGTCAGGCGGCGGAGAGAGCACCCACGCGCTTCGCGATCGCGGACTTGCGGTTCGCGGCCTGGTTGGAGTGGATCACGCCCTTGCTGACGGCCTTGTCCAGCTTGCGAGAGGCGTCCAGCATCAGCGCGGTGGCCTTCTCGACGTCACCGGCCTCGGCAGCCTCGTTGAACTTCCGGACGGCGGTCTTCAGCGACGACTTGACCGACTTGTTGCGCAGCCGGGCCTTCTCGTTCTGCCGGTTGCGCTTGATCTGGGACTTGATGTTCGCCACGCGACAGCCTCGTCTTGATAGCTCGGGTTGGTCAGCTTGTGCGCTGGATGACGAACATGCGTCACCGCTGCGCGAAGAGCCAGGTTACCAGGTCGCCCGGGACGAGCCAAAACGGCTCGGCCTTCGCGCGGACGGACCCGGCCCGTCGACCACCAGATTACGCCCTCGACCGTTACGGCGGCTCACCCCGGGCCCGCGTCGCGCCCAGGTCAGGCCGCGTCACCGTCAGGCCAGCCCGCCGCCAGGCCGGCCGGCTCACCGCCAGCCCTGGCGGCGGGCCAGCCAGTCGAGTGACTGCTCGCCACTCCACCGCTGGTGGGCAGGCAGGTGCGGCGAGGCCGTCGGCGGCGCCGCAGCAGCACCGGTGAGGTAGTAGCCGGCCAACGCGGCCAGGGTCGCGTCCAGCGCGTCCGGGGGCGCGCCGACGGTCGTCGGGTGCGTGGCGAAGAGCCGGTCCGCGTCCAGCCCGCTGGCGTACGCGGTGAGCAGCAGGCCGGCCAGGTCGAACCAGGCCGGGCCGGAGCAGACCCACGTCCAGTCGCAGAACCAGGCTCGGCCGTGCGCGTCGATCAGCACGTTGTCGACCCGCAGGTCCCCGTGGATCAGGCTGGTCGCCCCGGCGGCGTACCGGGGGAGGCGGGACTCCAGCGCCACCAGCTCGGCCAGGCGACCCTGCGCCGGAGCGGGCAGTGGTGGGACCGGCTCGCGCCCGGCGGCGACCTCCTCCCACCAGAGGATGTCCGAGCGAGCCAGGTCCGACAGCTGCGGCAGGCCGAGCGCGGTCAGCTCGACCGGTGGGTCGGCCAGGGCGGCGGCGACCTGCGCGTACCCGGCGAGGGTGGCGTCCAACTCGGCCGGCACCCAGGGCAGACGCGGGGTGTGGCCGTCGACGGCGTCGGTGCAGAGCACGAACCAGCCAGCTTCGGACAGGGTCCACCGGGGGCGGGGCGCCGGCAGGTCGGCCGGCAGCCGATCCAGGATCGCGGCCTCCCGGGCGTACCACTGGACCAGATGCGGTTGCTCGGCGGCGGGTGCCGCCTTCACGAAGGCCCGGCCGCCGTCGGCGGTGTGGAGCACTGCGGCGAAGCCGCGGGTGAAGCCCGCACCCGCGACCCGGGCGGTTACCACCGGCGCGCCCAGCCGGTCGGCGACCGCGGCCCGCAGCGCCGCCGGCAGCGTCGGCCACGAGGGGCGCAGGGCACTCGCGTGGTAGGGCACCGGCGGCAGCGGGGGAAGAGGCACCACACCATGCTGCCCTGGGGTACGTGCGCGACGCGCGGCGACACTGCCAGACTGCCAAGCCATGAGGACCGAGGACTTCTGGCAGCTGATCGACCAGGCGCGAGCGGGCGGTGGGGGAGAGCCCGGGCCCGTCGCCGCGCGGGCGGTCGCGCTGCTCGCCGAACGCGACCCGGAGGACATCATCGGGTACGCCCGGCACCAGACGAGGGTGCTGGCCGCCTCGCACAAGGCGGATCTGTGGGGTGCGGCGTACCTGATCAACGGCGGCGCTTCCGCCGACGGCTTCGAGCACTTCCGGGGCTGGCTGATGACCCAGGGTCGGGCGGTCTTCGCCCGGGCGGTCGCCGAACCGGACTCGCTGGCCGAGTTGCCCCAGGTGCGGGCAGCCTCGCTCAGCGGCGAGGAGTTCTCCGCCGAGCAGATGCTGTCGGTGCCCTGGGACGCGTACCGAAAGGCCACCGCGACCGAGTTGCCGGCGGACCGCGACCCGGTGCGTACGCCGGACCTCAACGACTTCTGGGACTTCGACGACGAGGAGGAGGCCCGCCGACGGCTGCCCCGGCTGGCCGCGCTCTTCGTCGAACCGCCGATGGAGTGAGGGGTCCTCGGGCCGATCCATCGCCCGCGCAGCGGGCGTGCCCCGGCGGCGTGGGAACATAGAGGGGGTCGGCGGCGCGCCGGCCTGTTCACGTCAGCCGACCAGAACGGACCGCTGTGCCACCGAAGCTCGATCCCGGCGCGAACGCCCCTGGTTCCACCGACCCCGGTCGCATCCGGAACTTCGGCATCATCGCCCACATCGACCACGGGAAGTCGACCCTGGCCGACCGGATGTTGCAGCTCACCGGTGTGGTCGACCCCCGGCAGATGCGCGCCCAGTACCTGGACCGGATGGACATCGAGCGCGAGCGCGGCATCACGATCAAGAGCCAGGCCGTTCGCATGCCGTGGACCATCCGCGAGGGCGAACGGACCGGCGAGCACGCGGTGCTCAACATGATTGACACCCCGGGGCACGTCGACTTCACGTACGAGGTGTCCCGGTCGCTGGCCGCCTGCGAGGGCGCCGTGCTCCTGGTCGACGCCGCGCAGGGCATCGAGGCGCAGACCCTGGCCAACCTCTACCTGGCGCTTGAGAACGACCTGCGCATCATCCCGGTGCTCAACAAGATCGACCTGCCGGCCGCCCAGCCGGAGAAGTACGCCGAGGAGCTGGCCCACCTCATCGGTGGCGACCCCGCCGACTGCATCCGCGTCTCCGGCAAGACCGGCGAGGGCGTGCCGTACCTGCTCGACGAGATCGTCCGGCAGTTCATCCCGCCGGTCGGCGACGCGGCGGCGCCCGCCCGGGCGATGATCTTCGATTCGGTGTACGACGTCTACCGCGGCGTCGTCACGTACGTCCGGGTCATCGACGGCCGGATCAGCGCCCGGGACCGGATCAAGATGATGTCCACCGGCGCCGTGCACGAGCTGTTGGAAATCGGCGTCATCTCGCCCGAGATGGTCAAGGCCGAGGCGCTCGGCGTCGGCGAGGTCGGCTACCTGATCACCGGTGTGAAGGACGTCCGGCAGTCCCGGGTCGGTGACACGGTCACCATCAACAGCCGTCCGGCGGCCGAGGCGTTGGGTGGTTACAAGGACCCGAAGCCGATGGTCTACTCCGGCCTCTATCCGATCGACGGGTCCGACTACCCCAACCTGCGTGAAGCTCTGGACAAGCTCAAGCTCAACGACGCCGCGCTGGACTACGAGCCGGAGACCTCCGGTGCGCTCGGCTTCGGCTTCCGTTGCGGCTTCCTCGGCCTGCTCCACCTGGAGATCATCCGGGAGCGGCTGGAGCGCGAGTACAACCTCGACCTGATCTCCACCGCGCCGAACGTCGTCTACCGGGCGATCACGGACGACGGCGAGGAGATCGTCGTGACCAACCCGAGCGAGTACCCCACCGGCAAGATCGCCGAGGTGTACGAGCCGGTCGTGCGGGCCACCGTGTTGACGCCCAACGACTATGTGGGCGCGGTGATGGAGCTCTGCCAGGGCCGGCGCGGCAACCTGCTGGGCATGGACTACCTCTCCGCCGACCGGGTGGAGCTGCGCTACACGCTGCCCCTCGCGGAGATCATCTACGACTTCTTCGACCAGTTGAAGAGCCGCACCAAGGGCTACGCCTCGCTCGACTACGAGCCCACCACCGAGCAGGCGTCCGAGTTGGTGAAGGTGGACATCCTGCTGCACGGCGAGCCGGTGGACGCGTTCAGCGCCATCGTGCACAAGGACAAGGCGTACAACTACGGCGTCACCATCGCCGCCAAGCTCCGTACCCTGATCCCGCGCCAGCAGTTCGAGGTGCCGATCCAGGCGGCCATCGGCAGCCGGGTCATCGCCCGGGAAACCATTCGGGCGATCCGCAAGGACGTGCTCGCCAAGTGCTACGGCGGCGACATCAGCCGTAAGCGCAAGCTGCTGGAGAAGCAGAAGGAGGGCAAGAAGCGGATGAAGATGGTGGGCCGGGTCGAGGTCCCACAGGAAGCCTTCATCGCCGCGCTCTCCTCCGACTCCGGCGATGGCAAGGCGGCCGGGAAGAAGTAGCAGCTCCCGCAGCGGGTCCGCCGGCGCGTTGCTTGCGTGGCGGGTGTTCTTGCGTGGTGGGGTGCTTTCGTGTCGTGGGGTGCTCTCGGGTGGCGACTTCCCGAAACGCGAGTGGACCGGCCACCGCCACCGCCACCGCCACCGCGCCGGCCACTGTGCTCGGCCACCGGCCCCGGGCGCGCCACCGGCCACCGGCCACTGGGCCCGGCCACCCGGCACCGGCCAGTGCCGGGAAGAAAATTTTGCTGCGCTGTCGTGGAGTGCCGGGGGTGACCAGATGGGCTCCCACCTGTGTGGATGCGCTCCCACGCGGAACCGACGCAGCTCTGGGCATTGACGTCTGGCGCTGCTATCTCAGGTGAGTCGGTTTGGATTTTCGGTGGGTCGGGCAATTAGCGGTCACGACAGGAAGCACACGCTTGTGTGTCAGACATTCTTTGAAGGAGGGTGGCCGTGGAGCTCACCGTGTGGGGCATCATCACTGCGATCGTTGTTGGTCTCATCGTCGGCGCGCTGGGCCGCCTGGTTGTTCCGGGTCGGCAGAACATGCCGATCTGGCTGCACCTGTTGATCGGTGTGGGTGCGGCTCTGCTGGGCACCGTGCTGGCGCGGGCCATCGGCATCGCGACCGAGACGAACGGTATCGACTGGGCCGAGCTGCTGGTGCAGGTCGTGGTGGCCGCGATCGCGGTCGCGCTGGTGGCCGGCGTGGGTGGCCGCCGCCGCGTGACCCGGTAACACCGAGCATCACCCCGCACCACTGCTAGATCTTTGATGGGCGCCCGACCGACAGGTCGGGCGCCCATCGGCGTTCCTCCTGTTCGGAGGGTGGTTGGCCCTTCGAATCGCGGCCGACCGTAACCCTGGTTCGCCGGCTCGGCCCGTCGAGCCGCCGTGATCGACTCGGGTTCAGGGAAGTCGGGGTGTGCCAAGGCCTCCGATACCCCAGTTTCAAGGATTCCGTGTTGATCAATGTGCCCAGCGGCGCCGGTAGGTCGGGGATCGCCGGCTGGTCGCGGACCTCGGCAGGACCGCGTCCGTCGGGCGATCGGCGGTCGGCGAAACGTGTTCGTGTCTGCCAAATCGTGATCGTTTGGCGGATGGAGTCGGTTTGGATTTTCGGTGGGTCGGGCAATTAGTGGTCACGACAGGAAGCACACGCTTGTGTGTCAGACATTCTTTGAAGGAGGGTGGCCGTGGAGCTCACCGTGTGGGGCATCATCACTGCGATCGTTGTTGGTCTCATCGTCGGCGCGCTGGGCCGCCTGGTTGTTCCGGGTCGGCAGAACATGCCGATCTGGCTGCACCTGTTGATCGGTGTGGGTGCGGCTCTGCTGGGCACCGTGCTGGCGCGGGCCATCGGCATCGCGACCGAGACGAGCGGTATCGACTGGGCCGAGCTGCTGGTGCAGGTCGTGGTGGCCGCGATCGCGGTCGCGCTGGTGGCCGGCGTTGGTCGCCGCCGCAGCGTCACCCGATAACGACCCGGCATCACCTGGTCGAACAGCACCACCGGCAAGACGGCAACACTGGAAAGAGCGCCCGGCCTTTGGCCGGGCGCTCTTTCGTGCTGGTACACCCGACTTCGATCCGATGCGGCAGTGCCGATCGTCGGGCCTCTGCGGTACGGTCGCGACGCTTCGGCCAGTCCCGCCCACTGTCGTAAAGGAATTCTCCGTACTAGGGTGCGGCGGAGAAGGTTAGTTCCAGGCGGCGCGAGGGGAGCAGTGGCGTGAACAGGTGGAAGCGGTTGGCCCCGGTCACCGCCATGGTGGCCTCGGCCGCGATGGTGCTGACCGGCTGTGGGGGTTCCGACGACAAGGCGGCCGACGACAGCAAGCTCACGGTCTGGATGATGGGCGAGGGCGGCGACGCGCAGAACACCTTCCTCGACGGGGTCGAGGCCGAGTTCCGCCAGAAGCACCCTGACACCGACGTGGTGGTGCAGTACATTCCCTGGCTCGAGGCGCCCAAGAAGTTCCAGGCCGCGCTCGCCGGTGGCGAGGGACCGGACATCACTGAGCTGGGCAACACCGAGACCCAGGGCTGGGCGGCCCAGGAGGCGCTCGCCGACGTGAGTGGTCGGATGGGCGGCTGGGCCGACGGCAAGGATCTGCTGCCCGACCTGGTGCGCAACGCGCAGCTCGACGGCAAGCAGTACGGCGTGCCCTGGTACGCGGGTGTGCGCGCTATCTACTACCGCACCGATTGGTTCGCCGAGGCCGGCGTGCAGCCCCCGAAGACCTGGGACGACCTGGTCACCGTGGCGAAGACCGTGCAGGCGAAGAAGAAGGGCACGTACGGCATCGCGCTGCCGGGCAACTCGGAGCTGCCGTTCTACTCCTTCCTCTGGGGCGCCGGCGGCGAGATCGCCAGCAACCAGGGCGGCACCTGGAAGTCCGGCTACACCACGCCGGAGGCGCAGCGGGCGGTCAAGTTCTGGACCGACCTGGTGACCGTGCACAAGGTGGCCCCGCCGGCCGCGGCCGGTTGGAACGAGATCGACGCGCGGACCCAGTTCGCCACCGGCAAGGCGGCGATGGCCTTCGCCGGCAGCTGGCAGCAGGGTGCCATCAAGAAGGACAACCCCGAGATCGAGAAGGTCTGGGGTACGTTCCCGATCCCCGGCCCGGACGGCAAGGCGGCACCCGGTTTCGCCGGCGGTTCGGACGTGGCGATCTGGAAGGACAGCGAGCGCCAGGATCTGGCCTGGGACTACCTGACCGTGCTGCTCAACAAGAAGAACTCGCAGAGCTTCGCGAGCAGCCTCGGCTTCTTCCCGGTCTACCAGGACCTGGTGGCCGGTGACGCGTACGCCAACGACAAGGTGATGGCGGCGTTCGCCACCACCATGCAGAACACCAAGCTCACGCCCCTCACCCCGAAGTGGGTGGAGGTCAGCCGGACCAAGACGGTGACCCAGGCGATGAACAGCTCGGTCATGAAGGGTCAGAAGACGGTCGAGAAGGCTACCGCCGACGCGGCCGGTGAGATGGAAGGCATTTTGAACAGCAAGTGAGCTTACAGACAAGAAACCCGGAGACGGCCGCCGCGCGGGAGACCCCCGCGCGGCGGCGTCGCCGGGTTGACCGCCTGCCCTACCTGTTACTCCTGCCCGCACTGGTGATCATCGGGGTGCTGCTGCTCTGGCCGCTCGGCCAGGTGGTGGTGATGTCCTTCTACCGGCTGAACACCGTCCGGCAGCTGCGCGGCGACCGGGAGTGGCCGTGGGTGGGGCTGGGCAACTACGCCGACATCCTCTCCGATCCGTTCTTCCTGACGGTGTTGCGCAACACGGTGTTGTTCGCCGCGGCCAACGTGCTGCTCACCATGGTCCTCGGCACCCTGGTCGGGCTCCTGCTCAACCGGCTCGGCCGCAAGATGGCGACCTTCGTGGCCAGTTGCGTGATGCTCGCCTGGGCCACCCCGGCGCTGACCGGCACCATCGTCTGGAAGTGGATTTTCGACGACACGAGCGGCCTCGTCACGTGGCTGTTCAACGCCCTGCCCGACGGGCTGTCCAACAGCCTCTTCGGCCGTAGCGACTGGACCGGCTACGGCTGGTTCAACTCGCCGCTGCTCTTCTTCTCCATCCTCACCCTGGTGGTGGTCTGGCACTCGTTCCCGTTCATCGCGGTGAGCGTGCTCGCTGGTCTCAAGAGCGTGCCGAGCGAGCTGCACGAGGCCGCGCGGGTGGACGGCGCCAGCCCGTGGCGGGTCTTCTGGAAGATCACGTTTCCGCTGCTGCGGCCGGTCTTCGGGATCCTGATCGTGCTCTCCACCATCTGGGACTTCAAGGTCTTCACCCAGCAGTTCGTGCTGGCCGGCGGCACCCAGGACCGGCCGACGTTCATGCTCGCCATCTACTCGTACGCCGAAGCCTTCTCCCCGCCGCCGAAGTACGGACTCGGCGCGGCCATCGCGGTGATCCTCACGCTGATCCTGCTGATGGTCACCGGCTTCTACGTACGGATGGTGCTCAGGCAGGAGGACGAGTCGTGAAGAAGGTCGCCCTCAACGGCGCCGGGCTGCTGGTCGCGCTCTTCGCGGCGTTCCCGGTCTACTGGATGATCTCCACCTCGCTGAAGCCGAGCAGGGAGATCTTCTCGTCCACTCCGCAGCCGGTGCCTACCCACCCGACGCTGGAGCACTACCGGCAGATCCTGACCGGCAACCTGATCCCCGGGGTGAGCTTCCTCGACTTCTTCCTCAACAGCGCGCTGGTCGCCGTCTCCACAGTGGTGCTCAGTGGGCTGGTGGCTCTGCTGGCCGCGACGGCGGTGGCGCGGTTCCGCTTCAAGCTGCGGACCAGCTTCCTGATCATGCTGCTGGTGGTGCAGATGATTCCGCTGGAGGCGCTGGTCATCCCGCTGTTCCTGATGATCCAGCGACTGGGGCTCTACAACACCCTGCCCAGCCTGATTCTCACGTACCTGGGCTTCTCGCTGCCGTTCGCGGTCTGGATGCTTCGTGGTTTCGTCGCCGCGGTGCCCAAGGAACTGGAGGAGGCGGCGGCCATCGACGGGGCGAGCCGGGCCCAGATCTTCCGGCGGGTCCTCTTCCCGCTGGTCGCGCCCGGCCTGGTGGCCACCAGCATCTTCTCCTTCATCACGGCGTGGAACGAGCTGATCTTCGCGTTGACGTTCATCAACGACCAGGGGAGCTACACCCTGCCGGTGGCGATGACCTTCTTCTTCGGCCGCGACGACACCAACTGGGGGCCGGTGATGGCCGCGTCGACCCTGTTCACCCTGCCGGTCATCATCTTCTTCCTGCTGGTGCAGCGTCGGATGGTCTCCGGCCTGGTGGCCGGCGCCGTCAAGGGTTGAGCGGTCGGAAGCGCTGAGCGGTCGGAAGCGCCGCCCGGCGGTCAGTCGGGCGGCGGCTTCGGCAGTCGCTCCATCCGGTTCCAACCGGACCAGCCGCGCTCGTGCATCAGCTCCCGCAGCCGCCGCACCCGCGGGTCGGACTCGACGGCAAGCGCGTCGATCAGGTCGTGTGGAAGATCGTCATTGGCCTCCTCGACGTTCAGGACCTCGCTGGCGTCGTACGCCTGCTCTGCCAGGCAGGCCATGATGTCGGCGGCCTCCGCCAGCCGCGGGTCGTCCTCCTCGTCACCGTCGAAGATCTCCGAGAGCACCCGGTAGAGCCGGACGACCTGCGGATCATCGAGGTGGGCGATCTTGCCGGGCATCCACTCGACGATGCGGTCGGGCCAGCGCGCCGCGACCAGGATCCACCCGTCCCGTTCGGCCTCCACCATCCGCTGGGACGCCCCGATGCCCCGGAGTCGGTCGAGATAGGCGGCGACCTCCGGTGGGAGCGCCAGGCTGTCCCCGGCGGTGAGTTGCGCGATGTGTCTGCGGCTGGTCTCCAGCCGTTGGATCTCGTCGCGCAGGTGGTTGTCGATGGTCCGGATCGCTTCGGCGAAGGCTGAGGCGTCGGCTTCGAGCATCCGACTGATCTGCGACAGTGGCACGCCGGCGTCGGCGAGGGTGCGGATCTTGATGAGCGACACGACTGCCGTTGCGCCGTACCGCCGGTAGCCCGAAGCGTCCCGCTCCGGCTCGGGCAGGAGCCCGATCTGGTGATAGTGCCGCACCGCCCGCACCGTGACGCCGGCGTACGCCGCGA
Organism: Micromonospora sp. MGP-C2; assembly: GCF_057766525.1. Classification (NCBI taxonomy): domain Bacteria; kingdom Bacillati; phylum Actinomycetota; class Actinomycetes; order Micromonosporales; family Micromonosporaceae; genus Micromonospora; species Micromonospora sp. MGP-C2. The sequence goes on along the minus strand of NZ_JBYMEN010000002.1, from coordinate 2,814,066 downwards.
GTTGGCCGATCGTCAGCATGCCCTGATCCTGCCCGTAGTCCGTCCAGCTCTGGTCGACACCCGTTCAGGAGATCGTGCGACGGTAGGTGACATTGGCGAACAGGTAGGCGAGGACGAGGATGCCGGCGCACCAGGCGAGGGCGATCCAGATGTCGGCGCCGACCGGCTGTTGGGCGAACAGGTCCCGGATCGCGTTGACGATGGAGGTCACCGGCTGGTGCTCGGCGAAGGCGCGTACCGGGCCGGGCATGGACCCGGTGGGCACGAAGGCCGAGCTGACGAACGGCAGGAAGATGAGCGGATAGGAGAACGCGCTCGCGCCGTCCAGCGTCTTCGCGGTGAGGCCGGGAATCACGGCGATCCAGGTCAGGGCCAGGGTGAAAAGGATGAGGATGCCGGCGACCGCGAGCCACCCCGACACGCCCGCCCCCGTACGGAAGCCCATGATCAGGGCGACGCCGACGACGACGACGATCGAGATCAGGTTGGCGACCAGCGAGGTCAGGACGTGCGCCCACAGCACGGCGGAGCGGGCGATCGGCATGGACTGGAACCGTTCGAAGATGCCGCCCTTCAGGTCGAGGAAGAGCCGGAAGGCGGTGTAGGAGATGCCCGAGGCGATCGTGATGATCAGGATGCCGGGCAGCAGGTAGTTGACGTAGGAGTCGGAACCGGTCTCGATCGCGCCGCCGAAGACGTAGACGAACAGCAGCATGAAGGCGATCGGCATGATCGCGGTGGTGATGATGGTGTCCGGGCTGCGGGCGATGTGGCGCAGCGAGCGACCCAGGAGTACGGCGGTGTCGCCGACGAAATGCTTGTTCATCGTTGTTCCTTGCTCGTGCGGGCGCCGACGACGGTGAGGAAGACGTCCTCGAGGCTCGGCTGCTTCTCGACGTACTCGACTTTTGCGGGTGGGAGGAGCTGCTTGAGCTCGTCGAGGGTGCCGTTCACGATGATCCGGCCCTCGTGCAGGATCGCGAGCCGGTCGGCGAGGTGCTCCGCCTCCTCGAGGTACTGAGTGGTGAGCAGTACGGTCGTACCACCCTTGGCGAGTTCCTTGACGGCCTGCCACACCTCGATGCGCGCCTCCGGGTCCAGCCCGGTTGTCGGCTCGTCGAGGAAGATCACCGGTGGGTTCCCGATGAGGCTCATCGCGATGTCCAGCCGGCGGCGCATGCCACCGGAGTACGTCGCCACCCTCCGGGTGCCCGCCTCGGTCAGCGAGAAGCGCCTCAGCAGGTCATCCGCGACCGTGCGCGGCGCTGGACGGTGCCTGAGCCGGGCGACCAGGACGAGGTTCTCCCGCCCGGTGAGGACCTCGTCGACCGCCGCGAACTGCCCGGTGAGACTGATCGACTCGCGCACCTCGGCAGCCTGCGTCGCGACGTCGAAGCGGTTGACCCGGGCGGTCCCCGCGTCGGCCTTGAGCAGCGTGGACAGAATCTTCACCACAGTGGTCTTGCCCGCCCCGTTGGAGCCGAGCAGGGCGAAGATGGAGCCGCGCGCCACGTCGATGTCCACACCGCGCAGCACCTTCAGTTGCTTGAACGACTTCTCCAGGCCCCGCACGTGTATCACGGGCGGCTCGACCTGATCGGTTGCTGGCGGGATGCTCATGGCCGCCAGCATGGAGGGTTGACGCAGCGTCAAGGTCAAGCCCGCACCGCGAATTCACCTAGGCTGACGGTCATGACGGGCAGGGTGGCAGCGGTGAACCTCGGCATCGTGACCGAGGCGCAGTGGGCCGGCGACGCGAGTGGTCGCAGCGGCATCGACAAGCGGCCGGTGGACGGCCCGGTGCAGGTCCGCGTGGACGGGGTGGTCGGTGACTTCATCGGCGAGCGAGCCCACCACGGCGGTCCTGACCAGGCGGTCTACGCCTACGCGGAGGAGGACGCCGCCTGGTGGGCGGCCGAGCTGGGCCGCGCCGTACGACCGGGTGGCTTTGGTGAGAACCTGTCCACCTACGCGGTCGACGTGACCGGCGCGGTGATCGGCGAGCAGTGGCAGGTCGGTTCCGCCCTGCTCCAGGTCACCAAGCCGCGTACGCCCTGCACCACCTTCGCCGGGTTCTGGGGCGTACCGGATCTGATCAAACGCTTCACCGCCCGGGCGCTGCCCGGCGCGTATCTGCGCGTGCTGCGGGAGGGCGAGGTCGGCCCGGGTGACCCGGTCGAGGTGGTGGAGCGGCCCGCGCACGGCGTGACCATCGGCGAGGTGTTCCGGGCGACCAGCCTTGAGCCGGAGCTGCTGCCCCGGCTGCTGGAGGCGGAGGGCCTGCCGGAACCGATCCGGGAGAAGGCACGCCGCCGCCTCGCCTCCCGCGGCTGACCGCGAGCCGCGACGACACGCGGCCCTCCCGTCCAGGTCGGGATAGACGGTCAACAGGAACCGACGGCGGACGGTTGCCCGTATTGTCCCCATCGAGGGCATGCGGCGGGGGACCGGGTGGAGCGCGATGTCGATGGCGACGGACGGCGGTGCTGCTGCGGCCTCACCACCTGATCCGGGTCTGGAGCGTCCGGCGTTCCTGGAACTCTTCTTCGACCTCGTCTACGTCTTCGCGCTGGTCACCCTGGCGACCGTCCTGGCCGAGAACCTCAGCTGGACCGGCCTCGCCAGGACGCTGGTGCTGCTGCTCGGGTTCGCGATGATCTGGGCGCTGACCGTCTGGGCGGCGGACAGCGTCGACCTGACCCGCCCGGCGGGGCAGGGGCAGTTCATCTGGGTGGCGGCGGCCAGCCTGCTGTTGGCCGCGCTCGCGCCCGACGCGTACGACGATCACGCGCTGGCCTTCGCGATCACGTACGTGGTCATCCACCTCAGCGCCTCGGCCTACTACGTCCTGGTCGTCTCGATCAGGAAACCGCCGCGTCGCAGCATCCGGATCCAGGTCTGGGAGGCCATCGCCGGCGTCGGCTGGATCGGCGGGGCGCTCGTCGGCGGTTCGGGACAGTTGGCGATCTGGGCGCTCGCGGTCGTCGTCGAGTACGGCGCAGCCGTGTTCGGCTGGCCGGTGCCGCGGATCGGCCGCTCACGACCGCGCGACTGGCGGCTGGTCGGCGCGCGGGTGGCTGAGCGGTACCGGCAGTTCGTCATCGTCGCGCTCGGTGTCTCGATCTTCGTGACCGGAACGACCTTCAGCATGAGCGAGTACACGCTGGTGCGAGGGTGGGCACTGCTCGTGGTGTTCACCACCGTCGTGTTGATGTGGCGGATCTACACCTACCGCGCCGGTGAGCTGCTGACCGACGCGATCACCCGGTCGACCAACCCGGCGCTGCTCACCCAGTCCGCGGCGGCCACCCATCTGGTCATGGTGGCCGGAATCGTCGGCGCGGCGGTCACCAGTCACCTCGTGGTGGGCCGCCCGTTGGGCGAGACCCCGCCCTCGTGGGCTGCGGTGATCCTCGGCGGCCCCGCGTTGTACCTGGTCGGCCGGGGAGTCCTCGACTTCACCGTGTTCGGGCGGATATCGCGGTCCCGGCTGGCCGGGCTGGTGCTGCTGGCGTGCGTGGCGCCAACCGCGCCCCTGCTGCCGCCGGTCCTGGTCGCGCTGCTCGCCATGGCGGTGCTGCTCCTGATCGCCGTGGCGAACCTGGTGAGCACCCGACTACACGCACGTACGCCGGCACCGCCGATGCTGCGGTGAGTCGGCACGGGCGGCCAAGGCCGGGCGACCGCTCAGAGTGACGGCGCGGCGACCAAGGCCCGGCGGCGGTCACGCGCGGCCAGCCCTTCCCCGACCAGGGTGAGCAGCAGGACCAGGTTCGCCAGCACCAGGGCGGCCAGGGGCGGGAGCAGGAACGTGGCGGGTGCCATCAGGGCGGCCAGCACCACGATCGCCAGCACCCGGGACCAGAGCATCCGGCCGGTCACCACGGCATCGAACAGGACGCTGCCGAGCAGGAAAAGGGCCGGTCCGCCGAGGATGGCGGCCATCAGCTCGACCGGGGCGCGACCGGACGGCTGATCAATGACTGTCAGGGTGCTGGCCGAGACCACCACCACCCCGGCCACCATCACCAGATGGCTGTACGAGGTGGAGGTGCCGGGGCGCACCCGTTCCACCGTCGCGACGCTCGGTGGGGCCAGGATCCGCTGGACCCGCTGGAAGTAGAGCTGGAACAGGAGCACCGCGCTGACGAACGCGACCGCGCTGGTGGCCACCTGGCCGGCCGTGAACCCGCTGCCGGCCAGTCCCATGCCGGTGCTCAGGATCAACTCGCCGAGCGCGACGATGAAGATCGCCCGGTGCCGTTCGGAGAGATGCACCCCGGTGAAGATCTGGCTGGCGAGTTCGGTGCGCCCCAGCCTCGGCGTCGGCCAGCCGAACCGGGCCGAACCGAGGTCGACCGCCACCGCGAGCGACCAGAGCGCCAGCCGAGCCGTCTCGTCCACGAACACTCCGGCCACCCACGGCGCCACTGTGACGCCGAACCAGAAGAAGACCCGGATGCTCCTGGCCTGGATCGGGCGGTTCACCCGGGTGCCGGGGATCAGGACGGCGTCACGGACCAGGTGGATGCCGAAGTACGCCGCGACGAAGAGCCACCCGTACCGGCCGAAGGCGTACGGGGTGGCGATCGCCATCAGCAGGGTGCCGAGCATGACCAGCAGGACGGTCGCCTGGATGATCGGCAGTCGGGGGTTGAACAGGTCGGTGAGCCACGCGGTCAGCACCCAGACCCACCAGGCGGCCAGCAGGAGTACGGCGGTCTGCAGCGCACCCCGGATGGTGAGGTCGGCGGCCAGGCTGGCGGCGAGCCGGGAGAACATGAAGATGTAGACCAGGTCGAAGAAGAGCTCCAGGAAGGTCGGGTATTCCGGCTCACCCCGGCGGCGGAGGATCCGGGGAAGCGGAGCGGACGTCACTGCGACTGCCTCCTGTGCCACCCCGCGCCCTGGGGTGGGGGCACCGCGCCCCGACCTGCGCACCCGTCACGCTACCGACAGTGCGGCCTGCGGTGGTCGGGAACGGGGCCGGCCCGAGCGGGTCGTGTCCGCAGACACGAAAAACGGCCCCTCTGCCACCGCTGGGCGATGGCAGGGGGCCGTTCTGCGAGCGGTGGGTCAGCGGAGCCAGGGGATGTTGCGGTCGAGCAGACCGCGGTCCTTGAGCTCCTTGCGCAGCGGGATCTCGTCGTCGACGTACCCGTCCCAGTTGATGCCCCAGTAGTTGGCGGTGTGGGTGCCCTCACCGATCAGCTGGCGCTGCACGGGGGTGCGGTTGCGGTACCACTCGCCGTTCACGTCGGGGTGCAGCTCGTCCAGCGGACGGATCCACCGGTAGGTGTAGCCGACGAAGAGCATCTTGCGGGTGACGGTCGACAGGTTCGTCGACCGCGAGTGCCACTGCCGACGGTCGAAGATGAAGGCGTCGCCCGGGTTGGCGGTGATCTCCACCGTGCCCTCCGGGTCGGGGTTCTGCACGGTGAGGTCCGCCGGCCGGGGCAGCGAGTTCTTCAGGTGGCTGCCCGGGATGACCTTGGTGGCGCCGCGGCCGGTCTCGGAGAGGTCCGACAGCACGTACGCGACCTTCAGCGAGAACATCGGCCGGGGCAGGTTCGGGTCCATCGTCTCCGGGTCGGAGTTCTGCCGGTACCCGTCCTGGTGCCAACCCCAGTACGGCTTCTCCGGCTCGGCGGCCGGCGGCGTGACGTCCAGGTGGTTGTGGTGCGTGTAGATGTTCCAGCCGGCCAGCCCCCACATGTACGGGAAGGCGATCGGGTGGGTCAGCAGCTCGCCGAAGAGCTCGTCGCGCTCCAGGAAGCCCAGCAGGTGCAGGGTGCCGTCCTTCTTGGTGGTGCCCTTCACCTGCTCCTCCGCGTAGACGCGGTCGACCGCCGCCTCCAGCGCCGCCCGGTGGTCCTCCGTCAGGACGTTGCGCAGCAGGAGGAAGCCCTGCTCGTGGAACTCCTTGCGGTCAGTGTCGCTGATCGGTTCGTAACCGGTCCGGTCGCCGTAATCGAACACCGCGTCGTACCCCTCCCCATGAGGTGAAACCTTTTCTGGCACAGGCCGCCGATCGTAACGCGACGGATCTGGCCCCGGGGAGGGCGTGTGGGGCTGGTGGGCCACAGGGGGACCCCGTGCAGCGAGAGGACTGCGGAGAGTGATTTGACCGTGATCAATAAAGGTATTTGCGGAGATTTGTCCGATTGTGCGGTGACTGCCGGTTAAGAGATCCGGGTCGGTCAACCCTCGTTGAACACCTCGGCCACCACCTGACCGGCGGGGCTCTGCTCGCCGTCCGCCCGGCCCCAGGTGCCGCCCCGGGCGGTCCACTCCAGGTCGCCGAAACGGACGCGCTTCACGCCGTGGTCCTGGGCGTGGGAAACCAGCCAGTGCGCGTACCGCCAGCCGTCGCGCTGGTCGTCCGGCGTCACCGCCAACCCGGTGGGGTCGGTCGGGTCGGTGCCCTTCAGCCCCCAGTCCAGCACCAGGTTGCGGGTCAGCTGTGTGGCCGCCGCCGCGCCGTGCATCGCCGGGGTGCGCCCGACGGTGCAGGCGACCGCGCCGGTCGCGTCGCCCATCAGCGCTCGGCTGAGCACCTCGGAGTCGTCGGCCCACTTCTGGTAGGCCTCCGGGAAGGCCGAGCGCTGCACCCGCTGGGCGGCGTCGGTGACGCGCATCTTCTCCCAGCCGCGCACCTTCTTGAGCGCCGCGTAGAACCGGTTGGCCGCGTAGCGCGGGTCGCGGATCTGGGCCGGGGTGCCCCAGCCCTGGCTCGGCCGCTGCTGGAACAGGCCGACCGAGTCCCGGTCGCCGTCGGCGAGGTTGCGCAGCCCGGACTCCTGGTAGGCGGTGGCCAGCGCGACCACCACGGCCCGCTCGGACATCCCGCGCTGTGCCCCGATGGCTGCGATGGTCGCCGCGTTGGCCATCTGGTCGGCGTCGAGCGCGACCCGACCGTCGGCCTGCACGGTGCACTTCCGGGCCGCCAGCGGCAACTGGAGGCGGTCACCGACCTGCCGTACGACGAGCCAGATCGCGATCACGGCGACGAGGATGAGCACCACTCCACCCGCCACGGTTGCCCGAGTTCGCACCCACACCCCCAGATCGACAGTCTGACAAGCGTACGTCCCCCGCGGGCCTTTCCGGGTCGTCCGCACGGTTCCAGGCCGGCTCTGCCGACCCGTTCCGATCGCGGCATTCCCGCTCCGGCCGCGCTCTCACCTGCCCGTACGGCCCTGTGGTCCACCCTGCTCCGGCGAGAATCGAGCCATCCGGCGCCAGGGCCCGCTGGCGGATCGCGGGCACCGCGTGTGCCGACAGTCTGACCTGTCGTGCGTGTCACCGCCCCGACGGTGCCCGGAATGGTCGGAAGGCCGAGGCGCTTACTCCCGATTGACATGTCAATTGCTGGCTCATCCGGCCGTTCTCGCAGATGGCCGGGGGTTGCCACGGAGCAAGGAGGAGTTCCATGGGAACGCTCGACGGCAAGATCGTGCTCGTCACCGGCACCGGCGGAGGCCTGGGGCGCGTCGCCGCGCAGATCTTCGCGCGGGAGGGCGCAAAGGTCGTCGGGGCCGACATCCAGGTCGCCGGAAACGACGAGACGGTCGAACTCGTTCGGAGCGCCGGCGGCGAGATGACCGGCATCGCGCCGGTCGACCTCACCGACCCGGAGCAGGTGCGGAAGTTCGTCGAGGACGCCGCCGCGACCTACGGCGGGCTCGACGTGGTCTACAACAACGCGGCAGCGCTCCGCTTCGGCCCGATGCCGGACTTCACCGTCGAGGCCTGGCGGTACACCATCACCGGCGAACTCGACATTCCGTACTTCGTGTCCAAGTTCGCCTGGCCCCACCTGGTCCGGCGTGGTGGTGGCGTCATCATCAACGCCGCCTCCATGGCCGGCATGATCGCCGGTCACGTCCCCCCGATGGTCGGCCACACCGCCGCCAACGCCGGCGTCATCGGCCTGACCCGACAACTCGCGCTCGAAGGCGCGCCGCACGGGATCCGCGCGGTGGCGGTCAGCCCGGGGCCGATCGTCAGCCCCGCAAGTGAGCGCGACCTGGGTGACAACCAGGCGGCTCGGGACGCCATCACCGGCAAGACGCTCCTCAAGCGGTTCGCTCAACCGGAGGAGGTCGCCGAACTGGTGGTGTTCCTGGCCTCCGACCGGGCGTCGTACATCACCGGGGCGAACTACCCGGTCGACGGCGGCGCGACCGCATGGTGACCGGACCGAATGGCCCGGGGACGCCACATCAAGCAGGCGGCGTCCCCAGCGTCCCCGGCCCTAGCCAACATGATCACCGGCGACCCCGGTCCTAGCCGGCATGATCACCGGAACCACCGTCCGGAGCGGGCACCCAGGCCGCTGGTCGTTTCTCCCGGAAGGCCATGATCCCCTCGCGCCCCTCGTCGGAGAGGAAGTAGCCGGTCGAGAGGGCGGACAGCCGGGCCAGATCACCGCGCAGCTCGGCGGCGCCCGGCCGGCGCAGCAGTTCCTTCGCCCCGGCCAGGGCGCCCGGCGCGCCGCGCACCAGCGAGTCGCAGTAGCGCAGCACCGCGTCGTCCAGCCCGTCCGCCGGGACCGAGGCCGTGACCAGGCCGATCTCGGCGGCCCGTCGGCCGTCGAAGGTGTCCCCGGTCAGGTAGAGCTCGGCGGCGGCGCGCGGGTGCAGCCGGGGCAGCACGGTCGCCGAGATCACCGCCGGGATAACCCCGATCCGCACCTCGGTGAACGCGAACGTCGCCTCGTCGGCGCAGACCGCCAGATCGGCGGCGGCGATCAGGCCCAGCCCGCCGGCCCGCGCCGGCCCGCCCACCCGGGCCAGCACCGGCTTCGGGCAGTCCCAGATCGCCGCGAGCACGTCACCCAGCATCGCGGCGGGCACCGTGCCGCTGGCGTACGCCGCGGCCGTCTCCTTCAGGTCGGCGCCCGAGCAGAAGACCGGGCCGGTGTGGTCGAGCACGATCGCTCGAACCGTCTCGTCGGCGACCGCGTCGCCCAACCCGGCCAGCAGCTGGGTCATGAGGCCGGTGGAGAGCGCGTTGCGGTTGTGCGGGCTGTCCAGGGTGAGGGTGGTCACCCCGCGGGCCGTGGCGACCCGCACGAGGACGTCGGGAGAGGTCATGCCGGGCACACTAGTGGCCATGCCCGGCGTCCTTCCAGATGGTGAGACCGTCCCCGTCGACGGATCGCTGCCCGCCACCGCCACCACGGCGGTCGGCGCGCGCGGCTTCGGCGTGTACGTCCACGTGCCGTTCTGCGCCAGCCGCTGCGGCTACTGCGACTTCAACACCTACACGGCGTCCGAGTTGGGCGGCGGTGCGAGCCGCGAGGGGTACGCCGACACCGTCCTGGCCGAGCTGGCGCTCGCCGCCCGGGTGCTGGGCGACAGCCCGCCGCCCCGGGTCGACACCGTCTTCGTGGGCGGCGGAACGCCCACCCTGCTCCCCGCCGACGACCTGGCCCGCATCCTCGACGGCATCGACCGCACCTGGGGGCTGGCCGCCGACGCCGAGGTGACCACCGAGGCCAACCCCGAATCGGTCACCCCGGAATCGTTGAAGCTGCTGCGGGCCGCCGGCTACACCCGCATCTCGCTGGGCATGCAGTCGGCCTCCCCGGGAGTGCTGGCGATCCTGGACCGCAAACACAGCGCCGGTCGGGCCACCGCCGCCGCCCTGGAGGCACGCGACGCCGGGTTCGAGCACGTCAACCTGGACCTGATCTACGGCACCCCGGGGGAGCGCACCGAGGACTTCGCCGCCTCGCTGGAGCAGGTCGTCGCCGCCGGGGTGGACCACGTCAGCGCGTACGCCCTGATCGTCGAGGACGGCACCCGGCTCGCCGCCCGGATGCGGCGCGGCGAGCTGGCGTACCCCAGTGACGACGTGGCCGCGGACCGCTACCTGGCCGCGGAGGCCGCACTGGACGCGGCCGGGCTCTCCTGGTACGAGGTCTCCAACTGGGCGCGCACCGACGACGCCCGCTGCCGGCACAACCTGCTCTACTGGACCGGGGCGGACTGGTGGGGGCTGGGGCCGGGGGCGCACAGCCACGTCGGCGGGGTGCGCTGGTGGAACGTCAAACACCCCACTGCGTACGCCCGGCGGTTGGCGGCGGGCGCGTCTCCCGGCCTGGCCCGGGAGGTGCTCACCGGCGACGAGGCGCACATGGAGGACGTGATGCTCCGACTGCGCCTCGCCAGCGGCCTCCCGTTGGCGGTGCTCGACGCCACCGGCCGGACGGGCGCCGAGCGGGCCCTGGCCGACGGCCTGCTGGCCGCCGACGAGTACGCGGCCGGCCGGGCGGTGCTAACCCTGCGCGGGCGGCTGCTCGCCGACGCGGTAGTGCGTGACCTGCTGCCCTGAGTGGGCGGGCCGGCCGGGGGAGCGGCCGACCCGGCATCACTTGATGAAGTTCGCGGAGAGCGGGTAGCGGTAGAGCTGCCCCTCGTTGGCCTTGATTCCGGCGATGATGCCGAACACGAGACCGAGGATGACGGCCGCGCCGACCCCGATGAAGCCGATCAGGATGCAGGTCAACACCCAGCCGACCAGGCCGACGATCGACCAGATGAGCTGGAAGTTGAGCGCCGCCACGGCGTGTGCCCGCACCGTCGGGGACTGGCTGCCACGTGCCAGCATCGCCACCAGCGGGGCGATCCAGCCGAGCACACCGCCGCTGACGATCATGCCGACGGCGCCGCCGAAGTGGGCGACCAGCGCCCAGGTCTTGTCCTCGTTGTTGGCGAAGCCGCCAGGGCCGCCGTAGGCGCCGCCGGTCGGGTAGCCGCCACCGGGCGGGGGATAGCCGCCGGGCGGGGGATAGCCACCCGCCGGAGGGTAGCCACCTGACGGCGGTTGGTCACCGGTGGGCGGCGGATAGCCACCGGGCGGGGGATAGCTGCCCGGGCCGGGTGCCCCGGACAGTGGTGCGGTGGGCGGCTCCGGCGGGTAGTTACCGGGGTCACCCGCGCCGGGAGGGCGAGGAGGTTCAGTCATGGATGCCACCGTAGGGGCACGTGGCAACGCGGCACCAGCGCGACACCGCCCGGCGGTGAGGGTCGATCGGCCCGGCGGGGTGGCGCGGGCCGCACCGACGGACAGCCGTTGATCATCGCGCTGGCGGGCACGCCGACGTAGACTGGCACTCGTTACAGTCGAGTGCCAGGACGGCCCGGCCGGCCGAGGACGCCGGCGGCCGACGTGCGACAGGAGGTGCGGAGGATGGGTCTCGACGACCGGAAACTCGCCGTGCTCCGCGCCATCGTCGAAGACTACGTCTCCACCCAGGAGCCGGTCGGCAGTAAGGCGCTGGTCGAGCGGCACCAGCTCGGGGTCTCCCCGGCCACGGTCCGCAACGACATGGCCGTGCTGGAGGAGGAGGGCTACATCCGGCAGCCGCACACCAGTGCCGGCCGGGTGCCCACCGACCGCGGCTACCGACTCTTCGTCGACAGGTTGTCCCGGGTCAAGCCGCTCAGCCCGGCCGAACGCCGGGCCATCGAGCGCTTCCTGGTCGGCGCGGTCGACCTCGACGACGTGGTGCACCGCACCGTGCGCCTGCTCGCCCAGCTCACCCGGCAGGTCGCCGTCGTGCAGTACCCGAGCCTGGCCCGCTCCTCGGTGCGTCACCTGGAGCTGGTGCCGATCTCCACCACCCGACTGATGGTCGTCATGATCGCGGACACCGGGCGGGTGGAGCAGCGTCTGGTGGAGCTGCCCGGTCCGGTGCCCGCCGACGACGTCACCGACCTGCGCCGACTGGTCAACGAGAAGCTCGCCGGCGCCCGGCTGTCCGACACGCCGCCGCTGGTGCAGGCGCTGGTCGAGGAGTCGTCGCCCAAGCTGCGTCCGGCCATGACCACGCTCGCCACTGTGCTGCTGGAGACCCTGGTCGAGCGGCACGAGGAACGCATCGCCCTGGCCGGCACCGCCAACCTCACCCGGGGTGGCCTGCTCGACTTCCAGGGTTCCCTGCGACCGATCCTCGAGGCGTTGGAGGAGGAGGTCGTGCTGCTCAAGCTCATCGGCGAGACCGAGCCGAGCACGACCCGGGTGCTGATCGGCGACGAGAACGAGTTCGACAACCTGCGGGCCGCCTCCGTGGTCAGCACCGGCTACGGCCCGGGCGCCACGATCGTCGGCGGCCTGGGGGTGCTGGGGCCCACGCGGATGGACTACCCCGGCAACATCGCCACGGTTCGCGCCGTGGCACGCTACGTGGGCGAGTTGCTGGCCCAGAACTGATTGGTCAGGGCCGATGCGGCCGGCTGCGGCCGCCGACCGGCACAACGCGAGACGAACATGAGGACACGGAACGCAGTGGCCAGGGACTACTACGGCATTCTCGGTGTGAGCCGGGAAGCCTCCGATGACGAGATCAAGCGCGCCTACCGCAAGCTGGCGCGCCAGTTCCACCCGGACGTCAATCCGGACCCGGAGGCTCAGGAGAAGTTCAAGGACATCAACGCCGCGTACGAGGTCCTCTCGGACGACCGGAAGCGGCAGATCGTCGACCTGGGTGGCGACCCGCTCGCCCCGGGCGGCGGCGGTGCCGGAGGCCCCGGAGGTCCCGGTGGTGCCGGCCCGTTCGTCGGTTTCCAGGACATCATGGACGCGTTCTTCGGCGGTGCCGCGGGCGGTGCCCGTGGTCCGCGTCCGCGTACCCGGCCGGGCGCCGACGCGATCCTGCGCCTCGAACTGGACCTGCACGAGACGGCGTTCGGCGTCGAGGCCCCGATCACCGTCGACACCGCAGTGCTGTGCACCACCTGCTCCGGCGCCGGCACGGCGGCCGGCACCCACCTGGCGACCTGCGAGGCGTGTGCCGGTCGGGGCGAGGTGCAGTCGGTGCAGCGCACCTTCCTCGGCCAGGTGGTCTCCGCCCGGCCGTGCACCGTGTGCCAGGGCTACGGCACGACCATCCCGCACCCCTGCCCCACCTGCGCCGGCGACGGCCGGGTGCGCACCCGCCGCTCGCTGACCGTCAAGATCCCAGCCGGCGTCGAGGACGGCATGCGGATCCGGCTCGCCCAGCAGGGTGAGGTCGGCCCGGGTGGCGGCACCGCCGGCGACCTCTACGTGGAGATCCACGAGCGGCCGCACGACGTCTACTCCCGCAAGGGCGACGACCTGCACTGCCGGGTCACCGTGCCGATGACCGCGGCGGCACTGGGCACCCGGCTGACCATCAAGACCCTGGACAGCGAGGAGACGGTCGACGTCAAGGCCGGCACCCAGCCGGCCAGCACGCTGCGGCTGCGCGCTCGGGGGGTGCCGCACCTGCGCGGCACCGGCCGAGGCGACCTCTACGTGCACCTGGACGTGCGGACGCCGACCAAGCTCGACCCCGACCAGGAAAAGATGCTGCGCGACTTCGCCAAGACCCGCGGTGAGGAGGTCGCCGAGTTGTCCAAGCAGGGCGGCTTCTTCTCCCGGATGCGCGACGCGTTCAACGGGCACGCCTGAGGTGTCCGCGCCGCTGTTCCTGGTCGAGGCGCTGCCCACCGGCGACGCGCTGACCCTGGACGGCCCCGAGGGGCACCACGCCGCCACAGTGCAGCGGCTGCGCGTCGGCGAGGAGCTGCTGCTCGCCGACGGCCGGGGTGGCACGGCCGCCGCCGTGGTCACCGTCGTCGGCCGGGGCACCCTGGAGGTCACCATCACCTCCCGGGGGTACGCGGACGCGCCCGTACCCCGGATCGTCACCGTGCAGGGCATCGCGAAGGGCGACCGGGGCGAGTTGGCCGTGCAGGCGATGACCGAGGTCGGCGTCGACGAGATCGTGCCCTGGGCGGCGTCGCGCTCGGTGACCCAGTGGCGCGGTGACCGGGGCATACGGGCCAGGGAGAAGTGGGTGGCGACCGCCCGGGAGGCGGCCAAGCAGGCCCGCCGGCCGTGGCTGCCGGTGGTGGCCGGTGCGCCGGACGAGTCGACAGCCACTGTGGCCCGCCGGATCGCCGGTGCCGCCGCCGGGTTCGTGCTGCACGAGGAGGCCGACGAGCGGCTCACCACCGCCGACCTGCCGGCCACCGGTGAGATCGTCCTGGTGGTCGGCCCCGAGGGTGGCATCGCCCCGGCCGAGCTGACCGCATTCCGTGAGGCCGGCGGCCGGCCGGTGCGGCTCGGGCCGGCGGTGCTGCGCACGTCGACCGCCGGAGTGGCGGCGCTCAGCGTGCTCGCCACCCGCCTCGGCCGCTGGTAGCCCGTCGGCTGCTGGCTCGTTTACGGCCGAGGGAACACCGGCACCACCTCTTCCTCCGGCGTCAGGTCCAGCCCGGCCGGCCCGATGATCTGTGGGTCGGGCGTGCCGACCACCTCGGGGTCCTTGCCCGCGTAGTCGAAGCGGTGCAGCACGTGGCGCATCGCCTCCAGCCGGGCCCGCTTCTTGTCATTGCTCTTCACCACCGTCCACGGCGCGTCGGCGGTGTCGGTCCAGAAGAACATCGCCTCCTTGGCCTCCGTGTACTCGTCCCACCGGTCCAGCGACGCGATGTCCATCGGGGACAGCTTCCACTGCCGCACCGGGTCGACCTGGCGGATCGCGAACCGGGTGCGCTGCTCGTTCTGCGAGACGGAGAACCAGAACTTGACCAGCCGGATGCCCGAGCGCACCAGCATCCGCTCCAGCTCCGGGGCCTGACGCAGGAACTCCAGGTATTCCTTGCGGGAGCAGAAGCCCATCACCCGCTCGACGCCGGCCCTGTTGTACCAGGAACGGTCGAACAGCACGATCTCACCGGCCGCCGGCAGGTGCGCCATCCACCGCTGGAAGTACCACTGGCCGGCCTCCCGCTCGTCCGGCTTGGCGAGCGCCACCACCGACGCCCCACGCGGGTTGAGGTGTTCCATGAAACGTTTGATCGTGCCGCCCTTGCCGGCCGCGTCCCGACCCTCGAAGACGATCACCAGACGCTCGCCGGACTCCTTGATCCAGTCCTGGAGCTTGAGCAGCTCGATCTGGAGCAGCCGCTTGTCGCGGTCGTACTCGTCGCGGTCCATCCGTTCGTCGTACGGGTAGTCCTCCCGCCAGGTCTCGACGGGCGTCCCGTCGGGTCGGAGCAGGACGGGGTCGTCGTCGTGGCCATCGGCCACCTGGTAGTCGGCGGTGAGATCCAGCAGCGCGGAGTCGGCCATGTCGCAGACACTTACCCGCCCTCGTGCCGCGAACCACCCCCTGGCCGGGTGATGTGGGCGGCTGTTCCGCCGTCAGCTGCGCAGGTAGGAGGCGCCGTTGAGGTCGACGATCGTGCCGGAGGCCCACTCGGCCTGCGGCGAGGCCAGCCAGTGCACCGCGGCCGCGATCTCCTCCGGCTCGGCCACCCGGTCGAACGGGCTCTGCGCCCGGATCGCCGCGCCGTGCTCGCCACGCAGGTGCTCGGTGGTCATGTCGGTCGCCACGAAACCCGGCGCGACGGTGGCGACAGTGATGCCGTACGGCGCGAGCGCCACGGCGAGCGACTGACCCAGCGCGTTCAGGCCCGCCTTGCTGGCGCCGTACGCGGGCTGGTCCGGCTCGCCCCGGAACGCGCCACGGGACGAGACGTTGACGATCCGCCCACCGCGTTCGCGCATGTGCTGGGCGGCGCACCAGGTGACGTTGCCGGCACCGGTGAGGTTGGTTTCCACCACCCGCCGCCAGCGCTGCTGCCACTGCTCGTAGGAGGTGCCGAAGATCGGGTGCGGCTCGTCCCGGTCGCCGTACGTCCCGGCGTTGTTCACCAGCACGTCCAACCCGCCGAGCAGCTCGGCGGCCCGGTCGACCATGACCCGGACGGCGTCCGGGTCGGTGAGGTCCGCGCGGACCACCACGTGCCCGGTGCCGGGCAACTGCGCGCGCAGCTGTTCGGCCGCGTCGGCCGAGTCGCGGTGGTGGATCGCCACCCGGTCGCCACCGACCGCGAACGCCGTCGCCACCGCCCGGCCGATGCCGCGCGAGCCCCCCGTCACGAGTACCGCCCGATCCGTCATGCCGGCCATCCTGCCTCAGCCGGTCTCTCCTGCGAACAGGCCGGCGGCGCATGCTGCGCCGGGCGCCCCCGGCCCGTTAGTCCTTACACTGCCCCGATGGGATCCGACTGCCTGTTCTGCCGCATCGTCGCCGGGGAGATCCCGGCCACCGTGGTCCGGGAGACCGACACCACGCTCGCCTTCCGCGACATCGACCCGAAGGCGCCGGTGCACGTCCTGGTCATTCCGAAGGAGCACTACGCCGACGTCGCCACGCTCGCCCAGGGTGACCCTGCGCTGGCCGCCGACGTGCTGGCGACGTCCGCCGCGGTGGCGGAGGACGAGGGCCTGCTCGGCGACGGCTTCCGGTTGATGTTCAACACCGGTGCGTACGGCGGTCAGGAGGTGTTCCACGTGCACGCACATCTGCTCGGTGGCGCGCCGCTCGGCCCGATGCTCGCCCGGGACCTGGCGTGAGCGCAGGTCCGGCGCCGGACAGCCGAGTGGATGAGCGCCTGGGTCGGTTGGTCCGGCGGGTGCAGGCCGACGCCCGGGTGCCGGCGGTGTCGGCGGCGCTGCACCGGGCCGACCGCCCGCTCTGGAGCTGCACCGTCGGCGAGACCGGCACCGACAGCCCGCTGGGGCCGGGCACCCAGTTCCGGATCGGCTCGGTCACCAAGACCTTCACCGCGGCCCTCACCCTCCAGTGCCGCGACGACGGGCTGCTGGACCTGGACGACCCGGTGGGCCGGCACCTGGACCTTCCCGCACATGGCGAGCTGACCGTGCGCCGGCTGCTGTCACACACCGCCGGTCTGCAACGCGAGCCGTTCGGCGACGTCTGGGACAGCCTGCGCGCACCGGACGCCGACCAGTTGGTGGCAGAGCTGGACCGGGCCGAGCGGGTGCTGCCGACCGGACGGCGGTTCCACTACTCCAACCTGGGCCTGGCCGTGCTCGGTCAACTGGTCGCCCGGCTGCGCGGCGAGAGCTGGGCGCAGGCGCTCACCGAGCGGATCCTCACGCCGCTGGGGCTGACCGACACCACGGTGACCCCTCGGCCGACGGCGGCCACCGGCTTCCTGGTCGACGCGTACTCCGACGAGGCGCACCCGGAGCCGCCGACCGACTTCGGCGCGGTCGGCCCGGCCGCCCAGCTCTGGAGCACCGCGACCGACATGGCGCGCTGGGCGGCGTTCCTGGCCGACCCGGCGGCACTGGACCCGACCGGCACGGTGCTCGCCCCCGCCACCCTGGACGAGATGCGCTGGCCGCTGACCACCACCGACGAGACGCTCTGGGGCGCCGGCTTCGGGCTCGGCCTGATCCTCGTCCCGCAGGGAGAGCGGGTGATGCACGTGGGGCACGACGGGGCGATGCCCGGTTTCCTCGCCGGGGTCTACGGCCGGCGGGGCGGCGACGGCACGGCCGGCGCGATGGGTGCCGCGGTGCTCGGCTCGTCCGGCACGGCGGCCGAACTGTTCGACCTGCCGCACCGGCTGCTCGCCGCGGCGGTCGAGCACGACCCGGCCGAGATCGAGCCATGGCGACCGGGGGAACCCGCCCCGGCGGCCCTGCGGGGCGTGCTCGGTCGCTGGTGGGGGGAGGGTTTCGAGTACGTGTTCTCCTGGCGCGACGGTGCCCTGCGGGCGAGCGGGGCCGGTGACGCCGCCGGACGCCCGCCGGCGATCTTCACGCCCCTGCCGGACCAGCCGGACGTGTTCCGCACCGCCTCCGGTCGGGAGGCCGGTGAGCTGCTGCGGCTGACCCGGGACGAGGCCGGGGCGGTGGTCCGGATGCACTGGGCGACGTACCGGTTCACCCGCCACCAGGAGACCTTCGAGGGGTACGACTTCCGGGCCGGCAGTTGATCGCGGCCAGCGGAAATGGGCGCGATGCGGCCCGCGTTGAACGGATACGATGGGTGTAACGTCCGCACGCCAGGCCAGCAGGCCGGCGCCGAGATCGAGAGCAGGTGGCGCAGGGCCCTACGGGCCCGACCTATGACCGGCACCCCACCTCCCGGCCCGCCCCGGGTGCAGACCAGGATCACCGTGCCCGACTCGAAGATCATGGTCAATCTGCTCGGCGCAGGCGACGAGATCCTCCGACTCGTCGAACGCTCGGTCGCCAGTGACGTGCACGTTCGCGGCAATGAGATCACCATCACCGGTGAGCCCGCGGACAACGCCCTCGCCGAGCGCGTCTTCAGTGAGCTGCTCGAACTCATCGAGAAAGGCGAGACCCTGACCACTGACGCCGTCCGGCGTACCGTCGGCATGCTCGAGCAGGGCACCGCCGAGCGGCCCGCCGAGGTTCTGACGCTCAACATCCTCTCCCGTCGCGGGCGCACCATCCGCCCCAAGACGCTCGGTCAGAAGCGCTACGTCGACGCGATCGACTCGAACACCATCGTCTTCGGCATCGGCCCGGCCGGCACCGGCAAGACCTACCTGGCGATGGCGAAAGCCGTCCAGGCGTTGCAGGCCAAGCAGGTCAACCGGATCATCCTGACCCGGCCGGCGGTGGAGGCGGGTGAGCGACTGGGCTTCCTGCCCGGCACGCTCAACGAGAAGATCGACCCGTACCTGCGCCCGCTCTACGACGCGCTGCACGAGATGCTCGACCCGGAGACGATCCCCAAGCTGATGGCCGCTGGCACGATCGAGGTCGCGCCTCTGGCATACATGCGGGGCCGGACGCTGAGTGACGCGTTCATCATCCTGGACGAGGCGCAGAACACGACGCCCGAGCAGATGAAGATGTTCCTCACCCGACTCGGCTTCAACTCCAAGATCGTCGTGACCGGTGACGTCACCCAGGTGGACCTTCCCGGCGGGACGAGCAGCGGCCTGCGGGTCGTCCGGGAGATCCTGGGAAACGTCGACGACGTGCACTTCGCCCAGTTGTCCAGCACCGACGTGGTCCGCCACCGTCTGGTCGGGGAGATCGTCGACGCGTACGCCCGCTGGGACGCCGAGCGGGAGAACCAGCAGGCGCAGGGCGTCCACGCCGTGCCCGGGCGACCCGCCCAGGGCGGCCGGGCCGGCCGTCGCCGCTAAAGCAGAGGAAAGCAGTTGTCCATCGAGATCGCCAACGAGTCTGGTGTCGACGTCGACACTGACGCCGTGCTCGCCGTCGCCCGGCACGCCCTCGACGAGATGGGGGTCAACCCCCTCGCCGAGTTGTCCGTGCTGTTGGTCGACATCGACTACATGACCGAGCTGAACCACCGCTGGATGGGTGGCGAAGGCCCGACCGACGTGCTCGCCTTCCCCATGGACGAGGGCAGCGTCGACCACGGCCCGGGTGAGTCCGCGCCGGCAGGCGGCGAGCCCGCCCTGCTCGGCGACATCGTGCTGTGCCCGGAGGTCGCGGCCAAGCAGGCGGCGACCGCCGGGCACGCGCCGGCCGACGAGCTGCACCTGCTCACCGTGCACGGGGTGCTGCACCTGCTCGGCTACGACCACGCCGAGCCGGAGGAGGAGCGGGAGATGTTCGCGCTCCAGGCCCGACTGCTGGCCAGCTGGCGGTCGACCCGCACCCAGTGATGTCCACTCCTCCGTTACTTGCGGCCGGTGCCACCGCCGGCCTTCCTGACCTGCAGCTGATCGTCTTCGCGGCCGGCCTGGTGGTGCTGGCCGGTCTGATCGCGATGACCGAGGCAGCTCTCGCGGCGGTCTCGCCGGCCCGGGCCGCCGAGCTGGCCCGTGACGGTGTGCGCGGCGCCCGCACCCTCCAGGTCGTCGCCGGCGACGTCGTCCGGCACCTCAACCTGCTCCTGCTGTTGCGGCTGCTCGCCGAGTTGACCGCCACCACGCTGGTGGCGCTCGTCGCGGTGGACAGCTTCGGTGCCGGCTGGCGGGCCGCGCTGGTGACCGCCGGCGCGATGACCGTGGTCAGCTTCGTGGTGGTCGGCGTCGCGCCGCGCACCATCGGCCGGCAGCACGCGTACGCCGTGGGTCGTGCGGTGGCGCCGATGGTCCGCTGGCTGGGCCGGGCGCTCAACCCGCTCGCGTCGTTGCTGATCCTGATCGGCAACGCGGTCACCCCGGGGCGCGGCTTCCGTGAGGGGCCGTTCGCCACCCAGGTGGAGTTGCGGGAGCTGGTCGATCTGGCCGAGCAACGCGGCGTGGTCGAGCACGGCGAGCGCCAGATGATCCACTCGGTCTTCGCCCTCGGCGACACCATCGCCCGCGAGGTGATGGTCCCGCGTACGGAGATGGTGTGGATCGAGGAGGGCAAGACGCTCGCGCAGGCGCTGGCGCTCTTCCTGCGTTCCGGTTTCTCCCGCATCCCGGTGATCGGCGAGAGCGTCGACGACGTGCTGGGTGTGCTCTACCTCAAGGACCTGATCCGGCGCTCCCGGGGCGGTGACCCGGAGGCCGAGCAGTTGCCGGTGGCCGAGCTGATGCGCCCGGCGACCTTCGTTCCGGAGTCCAAGCCGGTCGACGACCTGCTGTCGGAGATGCAGGCGGCCCGCAACCACCTGGTCATCGTCGTCGACGAGTACGGCGGCACCGGCGGTCTGGTCACCATCGAGGACATCCTGGAGGAAATCGTCGGTGAGATCACCGACGAGTACGATGTCGAACGCCCGCCCGTCGAACGTCTGGCGGACTCCACGGTGCGGGTGACCGCCCGCCTGCCGGTGGAGAACCTGGGCGAGATGTTCGACACCGATCTGCCCACCGACGAGGTGGAGACGGTCGGTGGCCTGCTCGCCCAGTCGCTGGGGCGGGTGCCGATCCCCGGTGCGGAGGCGGAGGTCGCCGGCCTCCGGCTGGTCGCCGAGGGCACCACCGGCCGGCGCAACCGGATCGACACCGTCCTGGTCAGCCGGGTGGAGTCGGGCCACGAACAGGACACCGCGGGGCGTGGCGACCACGCCGGCCCCGGGGACGACACGGACAACTACCGAGATGACGAGAGGCAAGCTGCCGATGCCTGACACACCCGCCGCGCCCGCCGCCCGACCCGCCCCCACCGAGTCGGCGACGCTCAGCGCCGAGGACGGCAAGCTCGTCGTCCTGGCCCGGGGAGCCCGCGGACGGGTCGGCGCCGTGGAGGGCGCCGCGGTCCGGGATCAGGACGGTCGGACGTACGCGGCGGCCAATGTCGCGCTGCCCTCGTTGACCCTCACCGCGTTGCAGTTGGCGGTCGCGTCCGCCGTGGCTGCCGGGGCGAGCCGGCTGGAGGCCGCGGCGGTGGTGACCGAGGCGTCGACGCTGGACGGCGCCGGTCATGCGGCCGTACGTGACCTCACGGTGGACGCGCCGATCCACGTGGCTGCTCCCGACGGCACGGTCCTCGGCACGGTGACCCAGTGAGCCCCGTGCAGGACCCGGAGGCGCGGCCGTACCGTGCCGGGTTCGGCTGCTTCGTCGGCCGGCCCAACGCGGGCAAGTCGACGCTGACCAACGCCATCGTCGGCACCAAGATCGCGATCACCTCGAACAAGCCGCAGACCACCCGGCACGTCATCCGGGCCGTGCTGCACCGACCGGAGTCGCAGCTGGTCCTGGTCGACACCCCAGGCCTGCACCGCCCCCGTACGCTGCTCGGCGAGCGCCTCAACGACCTGGTCCGGTCCACCTGGACGGAGGTCGACGTCATCGGCCTGTGCATTCCGGCGGACGAGCCGGTGGGGCGCGGTGACCGGTTCATCACCGGTGAGCTGGCCGAGTTGAAGGCGACAGTGCTGGCGGTGGTCACCAAGACCGACCTGGTCGACAAGCGCCGCCTGGCGGAGCAGCTGCTCGCGGTGAGCCAGATGGGGGAGTTCGCCGAGATCGTGCCGGTGAGCGCGGTGTCCGGCCACCAGGTGGACACCCTGGTCGACGTGATGACCAAATATCTGCCGCCGTCGCCGCAGCTCTACCCGGACGACATGCTGACCGACGATCCCGAGCAGGTTCTCGTCGCGGAGCTGATCCGGGAGGCAGCCCTGGAGGGCGTCCGTGACGAGCTGCCGCACTCCATCGCCGTGGTGGTGGAGGAGATGATCCCCGAGGGTCAGGTCATGAAGATCTACGCCGACCTTTACGTGGAGCGGCCCAGCCAGAAGGCCATCGTTCTCGGTCACAAGGCGAGCCGGCTCAAGGAGGTCGGCACCAACGCCCGCCGGCAGATCGAGGAGCTGCTCGGCAGTCGGGTCTATCTCGACCTGCACGTCCGCGTCGCGAAGGACTGGCAGCGCGACCCGAAGCAGCTGCGCAAGCTGGGTTTCTGATCCACCGCACCGGCCGGGATCGACCAGAGAATCCGGTCACCCCTCGCCCTGACGCTCGGCCCAGAAGCGGACCAGGAACCGTTCCACGTCCATGATGGGGACGGGGTGGTCCGGCCGGGCTTCGACGCGGCGCAGTTCGGCACGCCCGGTGACATCGACCCGGGCGTGGTAGCGGCCCGGTGGACCGAGGGTCAGGATCGGGCTGGCCTGGAACTCCAACATGCCGGAGACGTGCACGGTGCCGTCGCTCAGTGCCAGTGTCACCTGCTGCTGAGCGTCCACGCCCGTGCGGTCGTCCGGCGGGGCGGCGGCCCACGACTCGAGCACTACCCGCGCGCGGTGATAGGAACCCGAAGCACTCATCAGGTAAAGGACGTCGTCGCCGGCGTAGCACAGCGCGCTGGCCCGGCCCGGCAGGTCCAGGAACTCGGCAACCGCGCCCGCGACGATGATGACGCGGTGAGCTGGCGCCAGCAGCGCCTCCACGCTGGCCAGTGGTTCAGTCATCGTCCCTCATTGTGGTTGCGGGGCCGGCGAGCCGTCGGCCCCGCAATCGTCGGTGAACATGCCGTGCAACTCATGATCGTCTTCGGTCAGGTGGGTGGAAAGGCTCACGTTTGGTCGGGGTGGTGACCGTTTCGCTCGGGCACCGCGCAGGGTAGGGGAGTTACGCCCCGCGTCCCCGACCCAGATGCAGGCTGATGCGCAACCGGTATCTCGATCTGCTCCGTTTCCTGGCCATCGTTCGAGTTGTCGTCTACCACGTCACGGGATGGGCGACCCTCACCCTCGTCTTCCCCGCCATGTCGGTGATGTTCGCGCTGGCCGGCTCGCTGATGGCCGCTTCGTTGACCCGTTCCGGGCCGGCGGCGGTCGGGCGGCGGCTGCGGCGGCTGCTGCCGTCGTTGTGGGTGCTCGCGGTGGTCTTCGTGCCGGCCATGCTGCTCAGCGGGATGCCGATGAGCCCCCGGGTGCTGCTGTGGCTGTTTCCGATCGCCGACCCGCCGGCCAACAACTGGGGCGCCCTGGCGCTGAGCATCATCTGGTACCTGCGCGACTACCTGTGGTTCGTGCTCGCCTCACCGGTCGCGTTCTGGCTGTTCCGGCGTGCCCCGCTGCTCACCCTGCTCGCCCCGTACCTCCTGCTGGTGGCGATCGAGGTGGGGATCTACCCGGCGCCTCCGGTGCTGCGCGAGTTCGGGCTCTACTTCGGAGCGTGGATGCTCGGCTTCGCCCATCACGCCGGGATGCTGCGCCGGCTCGCCGGTCGGGTGCTGTACCCGGTGGCGCTCGCGCTCGCGGTGACCGGCGGCGCCTGGATCGTCGGGCATCCCGGCCCGCGCGGGTACGACCTCAACGACAACCACCTCGGCAACGCGCTCTGGTCGGCCGCGTTCATCCTGATCGTGCTGGGCCGAGCCCCCGCCGGGGTGGCCTGGCTGGGCCGGAGCCGGCTGGCTGACCGGGCGGTGACCGTGGTCAACCGGCGGGCGCTCACCATCTATCTCTGGCACATGCCGTTCGTGGTGGCGCTCACTCCGCTGGTCGACGTGGTGGGTTGGTCCCATCAGGACCCGGTGGGTCTGGCCATCCGGGTGGTGCTGGTCTTCGCGCTGGTCGGGGTGGTCACCCTGGCCGTCGGGTGGGTCGAGGACGTCGCCGCCCGTCGCCGCCCGGAGCTGATCCCCGGCGGCCCGATCCAGGCAACCGAGCTGGCCGACCAGCCCGACACCGAGGGCCGCGAACAGCCCGACACCGAGCGCCGCGACCGTCCCGACGAGCAGCCGGCCGGGGCCACCCTCGGGCGGGCGGTGGTGCCACCGCAGCGGGTTGCGGCAGCACGGAGCGATGTCAGCGCTGGCTGATCGTGACGCTGCCGCTGCCGGCCGAGCCGTCGAGAACGTCGGTCGCGGCCGGGTCGTGCGTGACGGTGATCCGCGCGTCGCCGGAACCGGTGCTGGAGCGCACCTGGTAGCTGCCCGCCGGCACCAGCATCGTGACGTCGCCGCTGGAGGCGTGCGCCCGGGCCGAGGCGGGCTTGTCCAGCTCGACTGTGACATTGCCGGAGCCGGCCTCGGCGTCCGCCGCGCCACCGAGGCGGCGCGCCGTGATGTCCCCCGAGCCGGCGCGCAGGCGGATCGTCCCACTGGTCTCGCTCACGTCGATGTTCCCGGACCCGGTCTCCACCCCGACCGTGCCGGAGGCGCCGTTGACCCGGACGTCACCGGAGCCCAGCCGCAGGTCCACCGCGCCGACCCGGCTCAGCTCGACATCGCCGGAGCCGGACTCGCCCTGAAGGGCGACGCCCTCCGGCACGGCCACCTCGTAGGAGACGCTGCACCGGTCGCCGCAGTCGGTGTCCAGCACCAGCTCGCTGCCCTTGATCTCGTAGCGGGCCTTGGGCTCGCCGCCCTGGTAGCGCACCACCCGCTTGATCCGCGCCTCTGCGGCGGTGGCGGTGCCCCGGACGATCAGGTCGCCAGCACCCGGCAGCACCCGGATGGTGGTGATCTTCACGGTCTCGGTGTCGTCGTAGTCGAGCCGGCGCATGGCCAGGTTGTCGCACCCGGCGAGCACGATGAGTGCGGTTGCCAGCCCCAGGGCGATGGGGGTGGCGGCGCGACGACGGCGGGCGTCGGTGGTGGATTGCATTGCCATGGCCAGCACGCTACGGCCGGTGCGGAGCCGCGCGCATCGGGGTTCATCCGCGCATCCACCCCGAACCGACCCTGATTTCACACCCCGAGGGAGAATGGCCCGATGGCCGGGTATCGCCGACAGCTCTACCGCGACGACGCGGTGGTGCTGCGTGTGCAGAAACTCGGCGAGTCCGACCGGATCATCACCCTGCTGACCCGTCGACATGGCCGGCTGCGCGCGGTGGCCCGAGGGATCCGCCGCACCACCAGCAAGTTCGGCGCCCGGCTGGAACCGTTCGGCCACGTCGACCTCCAGCTCGCCGGCGACCCGAAGGGCAACCACGGCAGCTCACTGCACAGCGTCAGCCAGGTCGAGGGCATCGACCTGTACGGCAAGCGGTTCCTGGGGGATTATCCGCGCTACACGGCGGCGAGCGCGATCGCCGAGACCGCCGAGCGGCTGACCCCGGTGGAGCGGGAGCCGTCGCTGCGGCTGTTCCAGCTCACCGTGGGCGCGTTGAAGGCGCTGTCCCGGGGCGAGCACGCCACCACCCTGGTGCTCGACGCGTACCTGCTGCGGGGGATGGCCCTCGCGGGCTGGGCGCCGGCGCTGATCGCCTGCGCCGTGTGCGGCACCCCCGGCCGGCACCGGGCGTTCTCCGTGCCCGCCGGCGGCACGGTCTGTCCCGATTGTCGGCCACCCGGCGCGGCCCACCCCGCGCCGGCCACCGTCGACCTGATGTCCGCGCTGACCACCGGTGACTGGGTGCTCGCCGACGCCACCGAAGCCGGCGTACGCCGGGAGTGCAGTGGGCTGGTCGCAGCTCACCTCCAGTGGCACCTGGAGCGCGCGCTACGCTCGCTGCCGCTGGTCGACCGGGGTCCCTCGGCGACCAGCACGGCCTCGCCGCCGGATGGCACCGGGGCCGTGGTGCTCCGGCCACGTGGCGACGTCGAGGCCGGGGCGGACGGCGCGAACAGGGAGTGACCGAGTGATCCGATCGAAGAAGGCTGGCCGGCGCGAGCCGACGCCGCCGACACCACACCCGTCCGGCGCCCGGCCGCCGGCGCTGCCCGGCGACGCGGTGCCGAAGCACGTGGCGGTGGTGATGGACGGCAACGGCCGCTGGGCCAAGGACCGCGGGCTGCCCCGTACGAAGGGGCACGAGGCGGGGGAGCACAGCCTCTTCGACACCATCGAGGGTGCGATCGAGATGGGCATCCCGTATCTGTCGGTGTACGCGTTCTCCACCGAGAACTGGCGGCGCTCGCCCGACGAGGTCCGGTTCCTGATGGGGTTCAACCGGGACGTGATCCGTCGCCGCCGCGACGAGTTGGTCGACCTCGGCGTCCGGGTGGTCTGGTCGGGCCGGGCCGGGCGGTTGTGGAAGAGCGTCATCTCCGAGTTGCAGACCGCCGAGGAGATGTCCCGCGACAACTCGACGCTGACCCTGCAGTTCTGCGTCAACTACGGCGGGCAGGCCGAGATCGGCGACGCCGCAGCCGCGATCGCCCGGGACGTGGCGGCCGGCCGGCTGGATCCGGCGAAGGTCAGCGAGAAGACCGTCGCGAAGTACCTCTACCACCCGGAGGTCCCGGAGGTCGACCTGTTCCTGCGCCCCTCCGGCGAGGAGCGAATCTCCAACTTCCTGCTCTGGCAGGCCGCGTACGCCGAGCTCGTCTTCCTGGACACGCTCTGGCCCGACTTCGATCGCCGCCACCTCTGGTACGCGTGCGAGCTGTACGCGCAGCGGGACCGGCGCTTCGGCGGGGCGCTGCCCAACCCGGTCGCCCCGGTTCTCTGAACCGACGCTTATCCGCACGTCACTCTGGGTATCAGTGACGTCAGAAGCCACTGACGGAGGTGAACCCACATGATCCAGAAGCGCATTGCCCAGTGGGCGGTGATGGCGGTCGCGGTGCCACTGGCGGCTGCCGGTGCTCGCCGGCTCAGCCACACCCTGGAGGCCCGGCGTGGTCCCTCCGGGGCTACCCGGTTGCTGACCAGGGGCGCTGACCTGATGCGCCCGCAGAAGGCCAAGCGCCGCCGCTTCTTCTGACCCCAGACCCACCGGCGCCGCCCACACCCCGTGTGGGCGGCGCCTCCCTGTGCCCAAACCCGCCCCCAACCCGGTCGATCATGGAGTTGTGGTGGGCGGTTCCACCGCTTTCGCCACTTCTGTGCGGCACTACAACTGCATGATCGACGCGGCCGGGGTGGAGGGGTTCCGGCTGGGGGACTGAGCTGTCGTTTCGGGGTCTCGCGAAAGGGCGGCGGGTAGGGTCCGGAAGTGGCGGGACTACGGCGGTTGGGGTGGGTGTGCGGGATCTTCGGTTCAAGATGATCATGGCGTTGAACGCGGCCGATCTGGGTGACCCGATCTGCGAACAGGTGGCCGACATCTGCGCCGAGATCGCCGAGCAGCACTGCGCCGAGTTCGGCCACACCCCGCAGCTGCGCACCGGTGAGATCGCCGAGCTGGCCACCGGCGAACCGGCCCTGACGTGGGCGCCGTCGACCTCCGACACCGGGCAGCGTGCCTGGTGACCGCGCCCGCTCCCGCCGTCGACGTCCGTCGTGGCGAAGACCGCTTCTCCACCCGGATCTCCTGGCTCGACTCCCACCACTCGTTCTCGTTCTCCCGGCACTACGACCCGGCCAACACCCACCACGGTCTGCTGCTGGTCAACAACGACGACGTCGTGCGACCGGGTGCCGGTTTCGAGACCCACCCGCACCAGGACATGGAGATCGTCACCTGGGTGCTGCGTGGCTCCCTGGTGCACCAGGACTCCACCGGGCACTCCGGGGTGATCTACCCGGGGCTGGCGCAGCGGATGAGCGCCGGCACGGGCATCCTGCACTCGGAGAAGAACGACGCCTGGCGGCTCAACAACCAGGAGCCGCACAGCGACCCGGTCCACTTCGTGCAGATGTGGGTGCTCCCCGACGAGGACGGCGGCGACCCCGGTTACGAGCAGTTGGAGATCGAGGACGAGCTGCTCCGCGGCGGCCTGGTGCCGATCGCCTCCGGGATGGAACGCTACGACGGGGCGTCCGCCATCCGGATCCGCAACCGGTACGCGACCCTGCACGCCGCCCGACTCGCCCCCGGCGACGAGGTCACCATCCCCGACGCGCCCTTCGTGCACCTGTACGTGCCCAACGGCACGGTGACCCTGGAGGGCAGCGGCCCGCTCGGCACCGGCGACGCGGCCCGGCTCACCATGACCGGCGGCCGGCGGGTCACCGCCGACGAACCAGCCGAGATCCTCGTCTGGGAGATGCACGCCACGGTCACCTGACCCCTCGTGGACGGGGCCAGGTGACCGTCGCTCAGGTCAGGCGGGGGACTCGGCGCGGTCGCCGGCCCAGGTGGTGTGGAACGAGCCGTCCCGGTCCACCCGCTGGTAGGTGTGCGCCCCGAAGTTGTCCCGCAGACCCTGGATCAGCGCGGCGGGCAGCCGCTCGGCGCGCAGCGCGTCGAAGTACGCCAGCGACGACGAGAACGCGGGCGTCGGCACACCGGCCCGGGTCGCGTCACCCACCACCCGGCGCCAGCTCGGCACACCGGCGGCGACCGCCTCGGCGAAGTACGGTGCCACCAGCAGCGTCGACAGGTCGGGCTGCTGGTCGTACGCCTCGCGGATCCGGTTGAGGAAGCGGGCCCGGATGATGCAGCCGCCCCGCCAGATCGTCGCGGTGCCGCCGAGGTCGATGTCCCAGTTGTATTCCTCGCTGCCGGCCCGGATGTGGTCGAAGCCCTGCGCGTACGCAACGATCTTGGAAGCGAGCAGCGCCCGGCGGACGTCCTCGATGAACGCGTCCCGGTCGGCGACCTGCCACTTCTCACCCGCGTCCGGGAACGCCCGACGGGCCGCCTCCCGCTGGTCGACGTGCCCGGAGAGCGACCGGGCGAAGGTCGCCTCGGCGATCCCGGTGATCGGGATGCCCAGGTCCAGGGCGCTCTGCACCGTCCACCGGCCGGTGCCCTTCTGCTCGGCACGGTCCTGCACGATGTCCACGAACGCCCGGCCGGTCGCCGCGTCGGTGTGCGCGAGCACATCGGCGGTGATCTCGATGAGGAACGACTCCAGCTCGCCGTTGTTCCAGTCGCGGAAGATCTCCGCGATCTCCGCCGGCTCCGCGCCCAGACCGGCCCGCAGCAGGTCGTACGCCTCGGCGATGAGCTGCATATCGGCGTACTCGATGCCGTTGTGCACCATCTTGACGAAGTGCCCGGCGCCGTCCGGCCCGACGTGCATGCAGCACGGCACACCGTCCACCTGCGCGGCGATCTTCTCGAACATCGGCCCGAGCTTGGCGTACGACTCGGCGGAACCGCCCGGCATGATGCTCGGCCCCCGCAGCGCGCCCTCCTCGCCACCGGAGACGCCGGTGCCGCTGAAGTGCAGGCCCTGCGCGCGCAGCGCCTCCTCCCGACGGCGGGTGTCGGCGAAGTGGGCGTTGCCGCAGTCGACGATGATGTCGCCCTCTTCCAGCAGCGGCACCAACTCGTCGATCACCGCGTCGGTGGGCGCGCCAGCCTTGACCATGACGATGACCGCGCGGGGGCGCTCCAACGACGCCACGAAATCGGCCATCGACTCGCCGGGCACGAACGTGCCCTCGTCACCGTGCTCGGCAACCAGGCTGCGGGTGCGTTCCGGCGACCGGTTGTGCACTGCCACCGTGAAGCCGTTGCGGGCCAGGTTGCGGGCCACATTCCGACCCATCACCGCCAGCCCGGTCACACCAATCTGCGCCCTCGCCTGCTCAACCATCCGTGCCGCCACCTCTCGCCGTCGTGTCAATGTGTTGCGACGGTATCGCGACGCAGGGGCCATGGGGGAGCGCTGCCCAACAGCCGGTCACCGACCGATGGCGCTCAGCCCTGGGCCAGCCGGTTCTCCACGTGCGCCACCTTCGCGGTGAGCGCGTCGGTCACCCCCGGCCGGATGTCGGCCTTGAGCACCACGCTCACCCGGGGTGCCTGCGCGGCCACCACGTCGACCGCCTGTTTGACGACCGACATCACCTCGTCCCACTCACCCTCGACGGTGGTGAACATGGCGTCGGTGCGGTTGGGAAGGCCCGAGTCGCGGACCACCCGTACCGCCTCGGCGACCAGGTCACCGACGGACTCACCGACACCGAGCGGGGTTATCGAGAACGCGATCAGCATGCCGCCGATGGTGCCAGGAAAATCGGCTGCACCGCCCTACCTGGTGCCGATAGAGTGCGGGCATGCGCAACTGACGCCCCACTTCAGAGCCGGCCCGCCGCCCCGCGTCGCGGTCCGTGCGCTCCCGGGCGTCCCGCATCTCCCACCCGCCGTTCGGCGGCGCTGGCTGTGCCCCGACCCCCGGTGAGCAGTCCCTTCCCCGTTGGGCCGTCGCACGACGACGGTCATCAGCCGATCCGACCGACCGCCGGCGCGCGGGACCGGCCGTGCCGGTCGGCTCTGAAGGAGGCCCGGATGCCTGCCAGGCGCAACCGGAAGAAATCCCGTACAGCCGCACCCACGTCCGCCGGCACAGACTCGGCGGTCGGCCATGACGCGCTCCTACCGACCCGCCCCGACTTCGATCTCGCGGTCCAACCGGCTCTCCTGGTCGATCCCGCGCTTCCGGCGGGGTTGGGTGAGCCGGCAGTGCTGGTCGAGCCGGCGCTGCCGGCGGTGCTGAGTCAGCCGGCTCCGCCAGCGGTGCTGAGTCAGCCGGCTCCGCCAGCGGTGGTGCCGGGTGAGCTGGTGCCGCCGTTCGACGTGCCGGCAGCAGTCGACGCGCCGGTGGTGGCAGACCTGCCGAAGGTCGCCGGGCGACCGAAGGCACCGACCGCCGGACCGCCGCAGGGTGGCGGGACACGCTCGGCCGGCGGGCGTGGTCAACAAGCCGGCCAGAGCCGCCGCTACGCCTTCCGCCGCAGCTGACCGACCTCGCGCCCACCCGGCGCGCTGTCCCGACCCCGTGGGCGGTGAGGCAGACAGCAACTTCAGGGATGGTGCTGCCTCACCGCCCAACGAAGCAGCACCATCCCTGATGTTGTGCGGATCCTGCCGGCGCGGCGACGCGAACAGACGCCGGGCGGCGCCCCTGCGTGGGGAGAAGGGGTCAGGTCAGCCGATCAGGGGGCGGAAGCTGCCGAGGAGGATGCTCGTGGTCAGTGCGCCGGCGGCCAGGGTGGCTGCCCCGGCGACGAGCAGCCCGTCGGCCCGGGTGAAGCGCTGCCGGCGGGCCACGGTCCGAGGGGTGCCGGCGTCGAAGCCACGCGCGTCCATCGCCACGGCCAGCCGGGTGCCCCGGCGGATCGCGCCGACCAGCAGCGCGAACGCGGTGGAGGCGAACAGTCTCAGCTTCGCCACCGGGTTGCGTCCCGCGTCGACGCCCCGCGCCCGCCGGGCCATGCTGATCATCTGCCACTCCTGACCGAGCAGCGGCACCAGCCGGAACGCGGCGAGCGCCCCGATGGCGAACCGGGCCGGCGCCTTCGCGTTCTGGATCAGCGCGTCGGCCAGGTCGGTGGGGTCGGTGGTCGCGAAGACGATCACGCCCGGCAGTGCCACCGCGAAGACCCGCAGCACCAGGCCGAGCGCGGTGAGCAGCACGCCGGTGCTCACGAACACCGGCCCGGCGTCCAGCAGGACCCGACCGGACCTGTCGGCGGCGAACAGCACCAGGGTGACCAGGATGCCGGCGGCGCTGAGGAGCAGCGGCCAGGCCCGCCGGGCCAGCACCCGGTAGCGGATGCCGAACAGCGGGAGTACGGCGAGTTCGAGCGCGATGGCGATCGCCGGGGCCACCGGGTCCAGGGTGGCCAGCAGGGTGAACGAGAAGACCAGCGCTGCGGCGACCTTCGCCACCGGGTTGCGGCGGGCCAACGGCGCACCGGGCGCGGCGACCGGTTCGATGCTGATCATCGGGCACCGCCGCCGGTCACGGCCCGGTGCAGGGTGACGGTGCGGTCGGCGAGAGCGGCGACGAAATCCGCGTCGTGGGTGACCGCGACCACGCCGTGCCCGGCGTCGCGCAGCTCGGCGAAGAGGTCGACCAGCTCCCGCCAGGTCCGCCGGTCCTGGCCGAAGGTCGGTTCGTCGCAGATCAACAGACGGGGCGCGGTGGCCAGGGCCGTCGCCACGCTCAGCCGCCGCGCCTCGCCCCCGGAGAGGGTGTACGGGTTGGCGGCGGCGAGCCGATCCAGTCGTAGTCGCTCCAGCAGCCCGGCCACGGTCTCCCGCACGGCTGCCTCGGGTTGACCGGTGCGGCGCGGGCCGAGCGCCAGCTCGTCGAAGACGGTGCTCGTGACGAACTGGTGCTCCGGGTCCTGGAAGACCGACCCGATCCGCCGGGTCAGCGCGGGTGCCCGCCAGCGGTGCGGGGGAGTGCGATGGTCCGCGCCGGCCAACTCGGCGGACGCGTTGACCCGGCCGGTGCCTGGCCGGAGCAGCCCGCCGAGTAGCAACGCCAGGGTGGACTTGCCGGCGCCGTTGGGTCCACGTACGGCGAGTGCCTCTCCGGCGCGTACCGCCAGATCGGTGGAGGTCAGCCGGGGTGGCAGGCCGAGCCGGTCGGCGGTGAGCAACAGCTCGCCGGGAGCGGCGGTGGCCCGCCGGGGCGCGATGGGGTGACCCGGCACCCAGACTCCCTCGGCGGCCAGGGCGGCGCCGTGGGCGGCGAATACCGCCTCGGGGGTGCCGTCCGCACGGACCCCGCCGCCCGGGTCCAGGACGACCACCCGGTTGACCAGTGGCAGCGCCTCGGCGACCCGGTGCTCGACCAGGATCAGCGTGGTGTCGGCGTCCAGCGCCCCGGCAACCGCCTGCCGGATCAGCTCGGCCCCGGCCGGGTCGAGGTTGGCGGTCGGCTCGTCGAGCAGCAGCAGGCCGGGGCGCAGGGCCAGCGCGCCGGCCAGGGCCAGGCGTTGCTGCTCGCCGCCGGACAGTGCGGCCGTGTTGCGGTCCCGGGAGTACGGGAAGCCGAGCCGGTGCAGCGCCTCGTCCACCCGGGGCCAGATCTCGTCAGCGGGCACTCCCCGGTTCTCCAGCCCGAACGCGACGTCGTCGCCGCAGCGGGCCATCACCAGTTGGGTTTCCGGGTCCTGGAAGACGATGCCGACCCGTTCCCGGCCCTTGCGGGGGTCGAGCCCGTCGATCTCGACGGTGCCCTCCTGCTCGCCGGAGTCCTCGGGTAGCAGCCCGGCGAGCGCGCTGAGCAGGGTGCTCTTGCCGGCCCCCGAGGGCCCGAGCAGCAGCACCCGCTCCCCGACCTCAACCCGCAGGTCGACCCCGCGCAGAGCCCACGCGCGCCGCCCGGCGTGCCGCCAACCGAACCCCCGCAGCAGTACCCCGCCCACCAAACACCCCCTCCCAAGCCCCGGCTCCACCCTGCACGGTCGATCATGAGGTTGACGGTGGTTCTGAAGATCCATCCGCCCGTCAACCTCATGATCGACGCGAGTGGGTGGGGTCAGATCAGGGCGCGGTCCCGGCCTACCGGGAAACGGTCCAGGACACCGGTGTTGGCCAGGGCCTTGGTCAGCAGCCAGCCGCCGGCGCCAGCGATCACGGTGGCGCTGACGATGGTGATCAGCGCGTACGGGATGCGGTAGTCGGCCAGCGCGTAGTCGACGTTCCAGATGAAGAAGTCGAACAGCGCGGCGCTGAGACCGGTCAGCGCGCCGGCCACCACCGCGGTGGGCAGCCGGAACGACCGGTACCGGAAGGCGGCGAACGCCAGCTCCGCGCCGATGCCCTGCACGATGCCCTGCGGGATCACCGTGCCGGCCCACTGGCTGCCCAGCAGCGCGGAGAGGACCGCGGCCACCGTCTCGCAGTAGAGCGCGGCACCGGGCTTGCGGATGACCAGACCGCCGATGACGGCCGGCATCAGCCAGACGCCGTACAGCAGCGCCTGCGCCGGCGGGAAGAAGGCGAACGCACCCTCGGTGGCGCTCCAGACCAGGCCCCAGGCCCAGAAGATGACGCCGAAGGCGACCGCGATCACCGAGGCGACCACGATGTCGATGGTCCGCCAACGGTGTGTGTCGGTGGTGGATTTCATGTGTTGCTCCCAGTTCGTGAGTGCGAACCAGGAGAAGACGCACGCCGCGTCCGGTGGCACCGGACTGCGGCGCGGCTGGAGGTCGACCGAACTCCCTGCGCTGGCATTACCCAGATCAGGTTCGAGGGTCTGCGGGCATGCCCGCACTCTCAGCGCTGTGCGCTCCCCTGTCGGATGTGAAGTTGTCTCGCTGACGCTAACACCGACGTGGGCCGCTGGCCCAGGAGGGCATCCGCCTGACCTGCGGCGGGCAGCCGGCCCGTCGTCGGCTGGGTACGCTTCCGATCATGCGGGTTGACGCGCGAGGCTTCACGTTCGAGGTAACCGCCGGTGGTCCGCCGGAGGGCGTACCCGTCCTGCTGTTGCACGGGTTCCCACAGCACAGCGGCGAGTGGGACGAGGTCGTGCCGACGCTGCACGCGGCCGGGCTGCGCACGTACGCGCTGGACCAGCGGGGTTACTCGCCGGGTGCCCGGCCAACGGCGGTGGCGGACTACCGGATCCCCGAGCTGGTCGCCGATGTGGTGGCGGTGCTCGACGCCCTCGGGTTGGACGCCGTCCACCTGGTCGGCCACGACTGGGGCGCGATCGTGGCCTGGGCGGTCGCCGCTGGGCACCCCGAGCGGGTCCGCACACTGACGGCGGTGTCCGTGCCACATCCGGCGGCCATGGCGCACGCCCTGGCCAACGACAGCCAGCAGAAGGCCCGCTCGTCGTACATTGCGCTGTTCCGTAAGCCGGACAAGGCGGAGAAGGTGCTGTTGGCGTGGCACGCCACCGCGCTGCGCAAACTGCTCGGCGGGGTGGGCGACAGGCCCCGGGTGGACCGCTACGCCGACCCGATGCGCGAGCCGGGAGCCCTCACCGCCGCACTGAACTGGTACCGGGCGATGTCCCGCTCCGACCTGGCGGCGGTCGGCCCGGTCGCGGTGCCCACCACGTACGTCTGGAGTGACCGGGACGTCGCGATCGGCCGGACCGCCGCCGAGGCGTGTGCGGCGAACGTCACCGGGGACTACCGCTTCGTGCAACTGGCCGGTGTGAGCCACTGGATCCCGGACGCGGCCCCGGGCCCGCTCGCCGAGGCGATCCTGGCCCGAGTCAGCGCGACGGCCTGAGTCGTGCGGGTCAGCGCGGGAGGACCATCATGACGACGGACGGCAGCGGGCCGGGCAGCCGCCGCTCGATCGCCGCGCAACTACGCCTGCTGGGCGTACGCCCCGGCGCGACGCTGCTGGTGCACGCCGGCCTCCGTCCGCTGGGATTCATCAGCGGTGGTCCGCACGCGGTGGTGCTGGCCCTGCGTGACGCGCTCGGTCCGGACGGCACGATCGTCGTGCCCACCCACACACCGGAGAACAGCGATCCCGCCCAGTGGGGCAACCCGCCGGTGCCGGCGGACTGGTGGCCGCTGATCCGCTCGGAGATGCCCGGCTTCGACCCGGCGATCACCCCGAGCCGGTTCATGGGGGCGCTCGCCGAGACGGTCCGTGGCTGGCCCGGCGCTCTGCGCAGCTCACATCCCCAGGTGTCGTTCGCCGCGCTCGGGCCGGCCGCCGAGCAGGTGGTGGCCGGGCACGCCCTGGCCGACATGCTCGGCGAGCAGTCCCCGCTGGCCCGGCTCTACGACCTGTACGCCGACGTGTTGCTGCTCGGT
The DNA here is from genome assembly GCF_057766525.1 of Micromonospora sp. MGP-C2. NCBI lineage: Bacteria > Bacillati > Actinomycetota > Actinomycetes > Micromonosporales > Micromonosporaceae > Micromonospora > Micromonospora sp. MGP-C2. The sequence goes on along the minus strand of NZ_JBYMEN010000002.1, from coordinate 2,778,554 downwards.
GTCGGCCACTCCGCGAGCACCTCGCTGCACCTGGCCGAATACCGCAGCCCCGGCTCGCCCCGGGAGCGGGTCGGCGCTGCGGTGCGCACCGCCGACGGCGGCAGGGAATGGGTGTGGTGGCAGGACGTACGGCTCGACGCGGGTGACTTCGACGCGTTGGGCGCGGCCCTGGAGGCCACCGGGGAGGTTCGCACCGGCCCGGTGGGTGCCGGGACCGGCAGGTTGATGCGCCAGCGGGCGGCGGTCGACTTCGCGGTGCACTGGTTGGCCCGCAATCGGACGACGGAGGACGCATGACGGTGAGTGCCGAGGACTACCTGGCCGTGGTGACCGAGACGATCGGCCGGGTGGCCGAAAGCCAGCGGGAGGCGGTGGGGCGGGCCGCGGATCTGATCGCCGACGCCGTACGCGCCGACGGCGTGGTGCACGCGTTCGGCACCGGGCACTCGGAGGCCCTCGCCATGGAGATCGCCGGCCGGGCGGGCGGTCTGGTGCCGACCAACCGGATCGCCCTCCGCGACCTGGTGCTGCTCGGCGGCGACCCGGCCGATCGGCTGGGCCCGATGCTGGAACGGGACCCGTCGGTCGCGCACCGCCTCTACGAGCTGGCGCCGGTGCGGCCCACCGACGTCTTCGTGCTCGCCTCGAACTCCGGGGTCAACGGCGCGATGGTGGAGTTCGCCACGCTGGTCAAGGAACGTGGCCACGGGCTGGTCGCGATCACCTCGGCGCAGCACTCCGCTCGGATGACCTCCCGGCACCCGTCCGGGCGCAAGCTGGGCGACCTCGCCGACGTGGTGCTCGACAACGGCGCCCCGTACGGCGACGCGACGCTGCCGCTTCCCGGTGGCGGTGCGGTCGGCGCGGTCTCCTCGATCACCGCTGCGCTGCTCGCCCAGCAGATCACCGTGGAGGTGGTGGCGCGGTTGCTGGCAGCGGGGGAGCGGCCACCGGTCTACCTGTCGGCGAACATCCCGGACGGCGACGCGCACAACACGGCGTTGGAGGCCCGGTACGCGGGCCGCATCCGTCGCGGGTCCTGACGCCGCCCCGCGGTGCTTCCGGTCGCCAGGCATCGGCGCTGGCTGATGCTGGTGACCGACCTGCGTCCCCGAGGTGAACGGGAGATGTCGTGAACCTGTTTCGCGCTCGGGCGGGTGGGGCATTGGCGTTGCTGCCGGCGGCCGGGACCGCCGGCAGTAGCGTCTCACCGGAGGTAGCGCGTGTCCAAGGAGACCGACAAGCAGCGTTGGCAGCGCAATTTCGCCGACCTGCTCCAGGAGTTGCGGGTCGCACAGACCGGCGTGCAGATCCTCTTCGCCTTCCTGCTCACCCTGCCGTTCAGCAACGGGTTCACCGAGACCACGGAGTTCCAGCGGGACGTCTACATCGTGGCGTTGCTCGCGGCGGCCGCCGCCACCGCGCTGATCATCTCGCCGGTGGCGTTCCACCGGGCGCTGTTCCGGCAGGGACGCAAGCCGGAGCTGGTGCGCTTCGCGCACCGGATGGCCACCGGCGGTCTCGCCTTCATGCTGATCGCGATGGTCAGCGCGGTGCTGCTGATCACCGACTTCGTGCTGGACCGGCCGATCGCCTTCCTGCTCAGCGCCCTGACCGGAATCTGGTTCCTCGCGTTCTGGGTGATCCTGCCGTTCGCGCGACGCAACTGGGGTGAGGACGACATCGCCGACGATGACGACGACCCGGACACGATCGCCGGTCGCTGATCGCTGATCGCGCAGATCTTCACGCAGCGCTACCCCTGGGTAACAACCGGGGGTAGCGTGGCGGGTAGTCGCGCACGTCGACGCAGCCGCACCGAGCTTCGAGGGGGCAGCCGTGACCACGACGCAGGACGGCCGACCGGCACCGGACGGCCCCGACTCCGAAGCCGCGCCCAGCACCGCCGGTGCCGCGGCCCCGTTGCCCAGGGAGGCCGGGCAGGTCTCCGAGAAGGAGGCCCGGCAGGTCGCCGAGGCCGCCCGTGAGTCCACCTGGGACCGACCCAGCTTCGGCAAGGAGTTGTTCCTCGGTCGGTTCCGGCTCGACCTGATCGACCCGTGGCCCCGGTCCGACCCGGACGACGTGGCGCGCGCCGAGGAGTTCCTCGGTCGGTTGCGCGCCTTCCTGACCACCGAGGTCGATGGCGCCGCCATCGAACGCGACGCGTCCATTCCGGACTCGGTGTTCCACGGTCTGGCCGACCTCGGCGCGTTCGGCATGAAGATCGACCGGAAGTACGGCGGGCTCGGGCTGAGCAACCTGCACTACTGCCGGGCGCTGATGCTGGCCGGGTCGGTCAGCCCGGCCATCGGCGCGCTGCTCTCGGCGCACCAGTCGATCGGGGTGCCACAGCCGCTGAAGATGTTCGGCACCGCCGAGCAGAAGCAGCTCTTCCTGCCCCGCCTCGCCGCCGGTGAGGTGTCCGCGTTCCTGCTCACCGAGCCCGATGTCGGCTCCGACCCCGCCCGCCTGGGCACCATCGCCGAGCCGACCGAGGACGGCACCGGCTACCGGCTCAACGGGGTGAAGCTCTGGGCCACCAACGGCATCGTGGCCACCCTGCTGGTGGTGATGGCCCGGGTGCCCGCCACCGAGGGGCGTCGGGGCGGGATCACCGCGTTCGTGGTGGAGGGCGACAGCGAGGGCATCACCGTCGAGCGGCGCAACGAGTTCATCGGATTGCGCGGCCTGGAAAACAGCCTCACCCGGTTCCACGACGTGTTCGTACCCGCCGAGAACGTCATCGGCGGCGAGGGCAAGGGTCTGAAGATCGCCCTGACCACGCTGAACACCGGCCGGCTCTCGCTGCCGGCGATGTGCGTGGGCGCCGGCAAGTGGGCGCTGAACGTGGCCCGGGGCTGGGCGGCCGACCGGGTCCAGTGGGGCCGGCCGGTGGGCGAGCACGAGGCGGTCGCGCAGAAGTTGTCCTTCATCGCCGCCACCACCTACGGCATGGAGACCATGCTCGACCTCTGCTGCCTGCTCGCCGACGACGACCGCAACGACATCCGGATCGAGGCGGCGCTGGTCAAGCTGTACGCCAGCGAGATGGCCTGGAAGATCGCCGACGAGCTGATCCAGATCCGGGGCGGGCGCGGCTACGAAACGGCCGACTCGCTGGCCGCCCGTGGCGAACGCCCGGCCGCCGTCGAACAGATGCTGCGCGACCTGCGGATCAACCGGATCTTCGAGGGCTCCACCGAGATCATGCATCTGCTGATCGCCCGGGAGGCGGTCGACGCCCACCTGTCGGTGGCCGGCGACATCATCGACCCGGACGCAGGGCTGGGCCGCAAGGCACGGGCCGGCGCCCGAGCCGGTGCCTTCTACGCGAAGTGGCTGCCCACCCTCGCCGTGGGTCGGGGGCAGAGGCCCTCGGCGTACGCCGAGTTCGGGCCGCTCGCCGCGCACCTGCGCCAGGTCGAGCGCTCGTCGCGCAAGCTGGCCCGCTCGACGTTCTACGCGATGTCCCGCTGGCAGGGAAAGATGGAGCGTAAGCAGGCGTTCCTGGGCCGTGTGGTGGACATCGGCGCCGAGTTGTTCGCGATGTCCGCGGTCTGTGTCCGGGCCGTCGCCGAACGGGACAGCCGACCGGAAAACGTGGAGCTGGCCGACCTGTTCTGCCGGCAGGCGCGGGGGCGGGTGGACGCCCTGTTCGCCGCACTGTGGGACAACACCGACTCGGTGGACACCGCGGCGGCGAAGCGGATCCTCGCCGGCCGCTACGCGGGTCTGGAGGAGGGTGTGCTCACCCCGTCCGACGAACTGCCGTGGGTGGCCGGCTGGTCACCCGGCCCGTCCACCGTCGAGGACGTCCGCCGCCGCATCCCACCGAAGCCGTAAGCCGCGCCGGCCGTTGGCCGGCTGCTAGTCGGCCCCGCCTGTTGGTGGCCGGGCTGGTCGTCGGCTGCGGTCAGCGGGCGACCGCCCAGGCCAGCACCCCGGCCAGGATCAGGCCGTTGAGCCCGGCCAGCGCCAGGTACGCCGCGGGTGGGATCTTCCTGCCCCGTCGCACGAAGGAGACCAGGACGGCGGCGTAGCCGAGCAGCAGGACGGCGATGACGAGGAGGAAGTAGAACACCCGAAGACCTTAGCGGCTCCTGCCGCGTAGGCCGAGTTGGCGCAGCTCCAACGCGGCCAGGGCGTCGACGGTGGCGTCGTCGCCACGTCGCCACGCCTCGGCGACGTCCGGCGCGATCCGGGTCAGCTTGCCCAGCGGCTGGGTGGCCAGCGCGCGCAGGGCGAGCAGGTCCCGGCCGGCCGGTCCGACGGCCAGCTTCGCCGCTGACCCGGCCCGGCGCATCCAGCGCACCCGCAGCGGCAGCCAGCCGAGCAGCACGATGCCGAGCGGGAAGATCAGGACCGCGATGGCGAGGGCGAGGGCGAGCTGGTCGACCAGGTGCTGCTGGTCGCGGCCGGCGTCGGCGAGCCCCCGGGCCGCGTCGGCCGCCCGCTGGAAGGGTGCGGTCAGCTCGTCACCGACCAGCGGGACCCGGCGAACCTTGCCGCCCGCGTCGGCGAGGTTGTCGGCGAGGCCGCTGCCCGCGCCCTCCAGCTTCTGCCCCGGTACGGCGAGCTTCTGCACCAGGTCGTGCAGCCACAGCGCGCCGCGGATAGCCACGTACACCCAGGCGACGACGAGCAGGTCGGTGAGCAACTGACGGGCGGCGGTCGGAAACCGATCGGCATAGATTTTCACGCCGGACAGCGTGTCACGAACAGCCCGGCGCGGCACCCGTCAGATCAGCCGGCGGGACGGCCCGGGCGGCCAGGGCAGGCAGCAACATCGGGGATATTGCTGCCTCGCTGTCGAATGAGGCAGCAACATCGGGGATATTGCTGCCTCAAGGCGCGGCGACCAGTCCGCGGGGTTGAATCAGCGGACGCAGGTTGGGCAGGTGCCGAAGATTTCCAGGGTGTGGCTGACGTCGGCGTACCCGTGCTGGGCGGCGACCCGGTCGGCCCAGCTCTCCACCGCCGGGCCGGCCACCTCGACGGTGCGCCCGCAGGCCCGGCAGACCAGGTGGTGGTGGTGCCCCTCGCTGCACCGGCGGTAGAGGTGCTCGCCGCCGGGTGGGCGCATCACGTCGATCTCGCCGGCGTCGGCGAGCCCCTGCAGGGTGCGGTAGACGGTGGTGAGGCCGACCCGCTCGCCGCGCTGCCGCAGCATGGCGTGCAGGTCCTGGGCGCTGTGGAAGCCCTCCATCTCGCCCAGCAGCGCGCTCACTGCCGAGCGCTGCCGGGTGTTGCGCACCGCGGCGGTGCTCTCGCTCATGATCCCTCCCCGGCGTGGCTGACCGCGTCTGCCACGATGTGCGCGACGTGCTCGTCGACCAGGCTGTAGGCGATCTCCCGACCGCGGCGGGAGCCTCGCACCACTCCCGCGCCCCGCAGCACCCGCAGGTGCTGGGAGACCAACGGTTGTGCGGCACCGAGCTTCTCCACCAGCTCGTGCACGCACCGCTCACCGCCGGCCAGCTCGCTGACGATGGCCAGCCGGATCGGCGCGGACAGAGCGCGGAGCAACTCGCTGGCCCCGTCGAACCCGTCGTAGCCCGTCACGCTGGTCATTCCGCAACGGTACCCATTACCACCGACGCTTCGCTGATCAGGATCAGCTCAGCACGACCTCGTGCGGCTCCGGCGTCGGAGCGTCGGTCGGTGTCGCCCGGCGGCGCAACGTCCGCCAGACGCCGCCGGCCACGGCCACGACCAGGAACGAGGCGATCGCCACCAGCACCACCGAGGCGCCCGGCGCGGTGTCCGCCGTAGCCGCCACCCAGACACCGGAACCGGCGGCGAAGAACCCGAGCGCCATCGCGGCGACCATCGTGCTCCGGAAGCCCCGGGTCACCTGCTGGGCGGTGGCGACCGGCACCACCATCAGCGCGCTGATCAGGAGCACCCCGACAGCCCGCATCGCGATGGTCACGGTGACCGCGGTGGCGACCGCGATCAGCAGGTTCAGCGTGCGCACCGGCAGGCCGGAGACCCGGGCGTACTCCTCGTCGTGGCTGACCGCGAAGAGCGCCGGGCGCAACGCGATCATGGTGACCAGGATTGCCGCGCCGAGCACCGCGATGGTGACCAGGTCGTCGGGCGAGATGGTGGTCAGCGACCCGAACAGGTAGGCGTTGAGGTTCGTGCTTGTCGCGTCCGAGAGGCCGACCAGCAGGACGCCGCCCGCGATGCCGCCGTAGAAGAGCAGGGCCAGGGCCAGGTCACCGGACGTACGCCCTCGGGCGCGGACCACCTCGATGGCGATCGCGCCGATGGTGGCGGCGATCACCGCGACCAGCACCGGTGAGCGGTTGAGCAGCAGGCCTGCCCCGACGCCGGTCAGAGCCACGTGCCCGACACCGTCGCCGATCAACGCCAGCCGGCGCTGCACCAGGTAGATGCCGAGCGCCGGCGCGGCCAGGCCGATCACCAGCGCGCCGATCAGGGCACGCTGCATGTAGGGGTACTGGAAGAGTTCCATGCGTCAGTTGCTCCACAGCCCGGCGGGCTCGTCGTAACAGTGCGGGTGCACGTGGTCGTGGTCGGGCTCCGCGTGATGGCCCGCCGGGTCCGGCACCGCGCCGTCGTGGACGATGCCACCCTCGTGGACGACGACCGCCCGGCTGATCACCGGTCGCAGCGGGCCCAGCTCGTGGGCGACCAGCAGCACCGTCCCACCGTTGCCGACGAAGTCGCGCAGCGCGCCGGCGAATGCCTCCTGGCTGGCCGCGTCCACCCCGGCGGTGGGCTCGTCGAGGACCAGCAGCTCCGGTTCACCGGCCAGGGCGCGGGCGATCAGGGTGCGCTGCTGCTGGCCGCCGGAGAGCGTGGACACCGGGTCGCCCGCCCGGTCGGCGAGCCCGACCGCGAGCAGTGCGGCGTCCACGGCGGCCCGGTCGGCTCGACCCGGCGGGCGGAGCACCCCCCGGCGGGCCAGCCGGCCGGAGGCCACCACCTCGCGGACGGTGGCTGGCACGCCGCCGCCGGCGCCCAGGCGCTGCGGGACGTACCCGATGCGCGCCCACTGCCGGAACCGGCGCAACGGCCGGTCGAAGAGGGCGACCGAGCCGGCGCTGAGTGGCACCAGCCCGAGCACGGCGCGGATCAGGGTGGACTTGCCGGAGCCGTTCGCGCCGAGCACCGCGACCACCTCTCCGGCGGTCACGTTGAGCGAGATGTTCCGGAGCACCGGGCGGCCGTCGTAGCCGACCACCCCGTGCTCGACGGTGATGACAGGTGAGGTCACGAGCAGCTCAAGGCCGTCTGCAGGGTCTGCAGGTTGGTACGCATCACCGAAAGGTAGTCCCCGTTGCTGCCGGCGGCGAGCCCTTCGATCGGGTCCAGCACCGCGGTCTTCGCGCCGACCTGACCGGCGATGGTCTCGGCGACCTTCGGGCTGACCAGCGTCTCGAAGAAGATCGTGGTGGCCTGGTGCTCCTTCGCCTCCTCGATCACGTGCGCGAGCCGCTGCGGGGAGGGCTCGACGTCCGGGCTCAGCCCGGTGATGCCGACCTGGTCGAGCTGGTAGCGGTCGGCGAGGTAGCCGAACGCGGCGTGGCTGGTGACGATCTCGCGCCGCTGGCAGGTCGCCAGGCCCTGCTTGAACTCCCCGTCCAGGGTCGTCAGGTCGGCGCGCAGCGCCGCGGCGCGGGCGGTGTAGTCGGCGGCGTGGGCCGCGTCGGCCTTGCCGAGCCGCTGCGCGAGCTGGTCGCCGATGCCGGCCAGCCGGGTCGGGTCGAGCCAGACGTGCGGGTCCTTGCCGCCGCTCTCCTCGGAGTGCCCCTCCTCGCCCTCGTGGTCGTGCCCGCCGGCGGACGCGTCCAGCAGCGGCTGCACGCCGGTCACGTCGAACGCCCGGTCGCCACCGTTCTGCGCGACGGCGTCGTCCACCGCCGGCTGGAAACCCTTGAGGTAGACGATCAGCTCCGCGTCGCTGACCTGGCCGACCTGGCTCGGGTTGAGCTCCAGGTCGTGTGGCTCTGCACCCGGCTTGGCCAGGTTGGTCACCCGGACCGCGTCGCCGCCGATCCGCTCGGCCAGGAACTGGAGGGGATAGAACGCGGCCACCACGTCGACCCGTTGAGGGTCGGCGCCGGCGGCGTCGCCGCTGGAGCAGCCGGCCCCGGCACCCAGGGCGAGGAGGGCGGTCGCGGCGGCCAGGACACGGTACGTGGTGCGGTTGGTCATGTCGTCAACTGTCCGTGGCAACGATAATGATTGTCAAAAACGCATGAGTGCATGTCAGAGCAGCTTGGCGAGGCCCACCGTCACCAGCAGGGTCAGCATGACCAGTCGAATCAGGCGGGTCTGCGGCGCCTGAACCGCCCAGGTCGTCGCCAACAGGGCGATCAGGCCCGCAGCGAGCGCGAGCGTCAGCAGCCCGCCGATCACCCCGGGCGTGAAGAACGCCACCAGCACCACCACCAGGGTGAGCAGGAACACCGACGTCGGGTTCGCCCCGGCCAACCGGGCGAGCAGGGGGCGCTGCGTACGCTGCATCCCACAGACTCTACGAGGAGGGACCACCGTTGCTGGTGACCAACCGGTTCGTGGTCGACGTCGATGTCGCCGACGACTTCACCGAACGGGCGCACGCCGCCCTCACCGCCCTGGCCGCCTGCCGCGGCTACCTGCGCGGTCAACTGGTCCGGGCGCTCGACGACCCCCGGCACTGGTCGCTGGTTACCGAATGGGAGTCGGTCGGCACGTACCGGCGGGCCCTGGGGGCCTTCGAAGTCAAGGTCAGCGCCGTGCCGCTGCTCGCCGAGTCGGTCGACGAACCCTCCGCGTACGAGGCGCTGGCGACCGCGGCGCCCGGCGGAGCGGTGGTCGTCGCCGAGAGTGATCGGGCTGCGGGTCCTTACCGCTGAGCCGCCGGACACTACGCTGCTCCTATGACCGCACCCGCCCCGCCACCCGGTCCCGGGGTGGCTCCGCCGTTCGCCGCGCCGCCCACCGAGGGTCGCCGGACTCGGCTCTGGATCGGCCTCGGCGTCGGCGCGCTCGCCGTGGTGCTCTGCTGTGGCGGGGGCGGCACCGCCGTCGTCGGCCTGGCCGTCAGCGGCGTGCAGGCGATCCGGGAGCAGGCCCGCACCGTGACCGGTGACTACTATCAGGCGCTGGTCGAGCGGGACTACGGGCGGGCGTACGAGCAGCTCTGCGACGACGCGCAGCGGCGTGAGTCCCGGCCCGAGTTCGAGCGGCGAGCCTCCGCCGAACCTCAGGTCTCGGCGTTCCGCGTGGGTGAGGTGGACACCACCAGCCTGACCGTGCCGGTCGACGTGACACTCGCCGGTGGTGACCGGGAGCAGCAGCAGGTCAGGCTCGGGCAGGACGGAGAGACCGGCGGCGTGGAGGTCTGCGGGGTGAGCTGACCCGCCCCCGGTATTCTGCTGGGCTCAGGGCGACGGTGGTCGTACCGTTGTCCTGAACTGACCGTTCCATCCACATCTCGCCCCCGCCGACCGCCAGCCGGCGTAGGAGGAAACATGCCAGCCGACCGTATCGACGCCGTCGTCAGCCTCGCCAAGCGACGAGGCTTCGTCTTCCCCTCCAGCGAGATCTACGGAGGCACCCGATCGGCGTGGGACTACGGTCCGCTCGGCGTGGAGCTCAAGGAGAACGTCCGCCGGCAGTGGTGGAAGACCATGGTCCAGCAGCGCGACGACGTCGTGGGCCTGGACTCCGCGGTGATCCTGTCCCGCAAGGTGTGGGAGGCGTCCGGTCACATCGCCGAGTTCGTCGACCCGCTCACCGAGTGCCAGTTCTGCCACAAGCGCTTCCGGGCGGACCACCTGGAGGAGGCGTACGCGGAGAAGCACGGCAAGCCGCTGACCTCGCTCACCGAGCTGAACTGCCCCAACTGCGGCAACAAGGGCACCTTCACCGAGCCGAAGATGTTCAACGGCCTGATGAAGACCTACCTGGGCCCGGTGGAGAGCGACGAGGGGCTGCACTACCTGCGCCCGGAAACCGCGCAGGGCATCTTCGTCAACTACAAGAACGTCGAGACGGTCGCCCGCAAGAAGCCGCCCTTCGGCATCGCGCAGACCGGCAAGTCGTTCCGCAACGAGATCACCCCGGGCAACTTCATCTTCCGGACCCGGGAGTTCGAGCAGATGGAGATGGAGTTCTTCGTCGAGCCGGGCACCGACGAGCAGTGGCACGAGTACTGGCTCCAGGAGCGCTGGAACTGGTACCTCGACCTCGGCCTCTCGGCGGACAATCTGCGCCTCTTCGAGCACCCCGCCGAGAAGCTCTCGCACTACTCGAAGCGGACGGTGGACATCGAGTACCGCTTCCAGTTCGGCGGCACCGAGTTCGCCGAGTTGGAGGGGGTCGCCAACCGCACCGACTTCGACCTGTCCACGCACAGCAAGCACTCGGGCGTCGACCTGTCGTACTTCGACCAGACCAAGAGTGAGCGCTGGATGCCGTACGTCATCGAGCCGGCCGCGGGTCTGACCCGCGCTGTGCTCGCCTTCCTGCTGGAGGCGTACGACGAGGACGAGGCGCCCAACACCAAGGGCGGCGTGGACAAGCGCACCGTGATGCGGTTCGACCCGCGACTCGCCCCGGTCAAGGTGGCGGTGCTGCCGTTGTCCCGCAACGAGGCGCTGTCGCCGAAGGCCAAGGATCTCGCGACGCTGCTGCGCAAGCGCTGGGTGGTGGAGTTCGACGACTCGCAGGCGATCGGCCGCCGCTACCGTCGGCAGGACGAGATCGGCACCCCGTTCTGCGTGACCGTCGACTTCGACACGTTGGACGACAACGCCGTGACGGTGCGCAACCGGGACACGATGGCCCAGGAGCGGGTCTCCCTGGACCAGGTCGAGCGTTACCTGATCGAGCGTCTGCCCGGCTGCTGAGGCTGAGCGCACGGGGCCTCGGCCGACGCGATAAGCGCCGGTCGGGGCCCCGTACACTTGTCCGGTGACTGTCTCGACCATGCCCGCGCTGCGCCCGTTGACTCTCGGGCCGTACCAGGTGTGGCCGCCGGTGGTGCTCGCGCCGATGGCCGGGATCACCAACGTCGGGTTCCGCCGGCTCTGCCGCGAGCAGGGCGGCGGCATCTACGTCTGCGAGATGATCACCACTCGGGCTCTGGTCGAGCGCAACCCGAAGACGCTGCGCATGATCACGTTCGGCGACGACGAGAAGCCGCGCAGCCTCCAGCTCTACGGCACCGACCCGGAGATCACCGCGGCCGCCGTCCGGATCGTCGTCGAGCGCAACCTGGCCGATCACATCGACCTCAACTTCGGCTGCCCGGTCCCCAAGGTCACCCGGCGTGGCGGCGGCGCGGCGTTGCCGTGGCGACGCCGGCTCTTCGCCCGACTGGTGCGGGCTGCGGTGGACGCCGCGTCACCGGCCGGAGTGCCGGTCACTGTCAAGATGCGCAAGGGCATTGACGACGACCACCTGACGTACGTCGAAGCGGGGCTCGCCGCCCAGGAAGCCGGCGTGGCCGCGGTGGCCCTGCACGGGCGGACGGCCGCGCAGCGCTACTCGGGCACCGCCGACTGGGACGCGATCGCCACCCTGAAGCAGGCCCTCGACGTGCCGGTGCTCGGCAACGGTGACATCTGGGAGGCCGACGACGCGCTGCGGATGGTCGCGCACACTGGCGTGGACGGCGTGGTCGTCGGGCGCGGCTGCCTGGGTCGGCCGTGGCTCTTCGCCGACCTGGAGGCCGCCTTCAACGGCCGGCCGGAGCGGCGACTGCCCAGTCTCGGCGAGGTGGCGGTGACCATGCGCCGGCACGCCGAGCTGCTGGTGGACCAGTTCGTGGCCGGTGCCCGCAACCCGGCACGGGGCGAACGGGACGGCTGCACCGACTTCCGCAAGCACGTCGCCTGGTATCTCAAGGGCTTCCCGGTCGGTGGCGAGCTGCGCCGCTCGCTGGCGATGATCGAAAGCCTGGCCCAGCTCGACGACCTGCTCGGCAAGCTCGACCCGAGCGAGCCGTTCCCGGTGACCGCTCTGGGGCAGCCACGCGGGCGCACCAACTCGCCGGGCAAGGTCTCCCTGCCCGACGGGTGGCTGGCCAGCCGGGACGACGACACCGTCCCCGAGGGCGCCGAGATGGACGACTCCGGCGGCTGACCGAGCCTCCGGCCGGTTGGTGGAGACGCCCGGCGCGGCCATCCCTCCTCGGTCTCGTGGCGCTCGGTCTTCCGACGAGGGCGCGTGGACAGTGACCCGGTCATGACGAAGGGCCGGTCCCCGTGGTGGGGTCCGGCCCTTCGTGGTGTGTCAGTGGGGGTCAGCTGGTGGCGTAGCCGCGGGTGGCGATCCAGTCGGCGAGGTGCTCGACGGTGACCTCGTAGGAGGCGGTGTTCGGGTTGGCGGAGTCGGCGATCTTCACCGTCTCGCCGTTGTCGCGGTAGCCGACGACGCTGATGTAGTGCCCGCCCTCGAAGGAGTGGATAGCACCGTCGGTGTCGGTGGTGGTGCCGGCGATGTTGGCGACCACGGCCCGGCCGTCGTCGACGGTCTTGACGATGTCGGTGCGCAGCTTGTCGGTCTGCTTGGCGTCGGCGTCGGGCTTGCTGATCTCCACCGAGTGGTAGGCGTCGTTCTTGCCGGTCTCCTTGTTCAGTACGGGGGTGATGTCGTTGATGGAGTTGGTGCCGTCCTCGGTGGTGCCCATCTCCTTGGCCATCGCGTCGACGCTGATGTCCTTGCCCTGCACGCTCAGGGCGTTGCGGGCGGCGGCGGGGCCGCAGTAGTAGAAGTTCGGCTGGGCCTCGTAGCGCACGCCCAGCTGACGCTCACCCGACGGCTTGCGGTCAGACTGCGTCTGGCTGGCGGGCTTCGCATCCGTGGCGGCGTACGCGGCGGTGATCGGTCCGACGATCGCGCCGCCGGTGAAGGCCAGGCCAGCAGCGGTCAGAGCGGTCTTACGAATCAGATCGGTACGCATGATGGCGTGCTCCTCTGCGATTTGGGGGTGCACGGCACGCCCGGGGGGTGGGCGTGCCGCACGTGCAAGGGGGAAAGTTTCGAAGTTCTTGCCCGGCGGCCACAGGGGGCCGGCGTCGGGGAAGGGTGGAACGGTGCGGGGCGGCGGGTCATTCCGCCTGGCCCCGGCTTGTGGTGCTCGGGGGGTGCGGGGTGTGTAACCGGCCGGGCTGGCGAGTCATTCCGCCGGGTTCCCCGCCACGGTGCTCCGGGGCTGTAACCGGCCGGGCGGGCGACGCATTTCCGCCCGCTGGCGGTGCGTGCTGCGGGGGGTGTAACCGGGGCGGCCTGTCGGGTGTTCCCGGCGGCTGCCGCGCTCCACGACCCGAAGTCGCGGTGGCATGCCAGGTATAACGGCCCCGCCCGGCCCACGATTCCGCCGCCAGGGTCGTGCCAGCCACGGGACACCCATACCGAAATCGGACAACAACCCCAAGAGCCCATCCCGAAACGGGACACCACGCCCGCCAACCCCGGCCTGAACAATCCAAGATCCGCGCACTTTCCGGGAAAGTGCTGCCTCACGACGCGGCGAGGCAGCAGTTTCCCGGATGTTGCGCGGATCTTGACTGGGTGGGGATCCGGACACCCACGCCGGGGACGTCAAACGCAGCGCATCACGCCAAGGTCGCGCTCGATCCAGGAAACAGGCCCATCCGGCGCCGACGAGGCCACTACAACCGGGATCGAGCACGATCATGGGGAGACCCAGAGACCCGGATTGTGACCGGGGGCCTCCCGTGAACGCGGGCCGCGTCAGTGGGTGGCGGTGTCGGTCTGGGGCGTGTCGCGCTGGGTGGGGATGGTGGCGGTGGTTGCCCAGGGGATCTCGGGCGCTCGGTGGAAGCCGATGCCGGCGGTCGCCCAGCGCGGGCCCTGACCGGCCAGCCGGTCACGGAAGTCGGCCCAGTCGTGGGTCGCCCGGGTGGACCAGCCCAACTCGGCGATGGCGGGGAGTCGGGGCAGGAGCAGAAACTCGATGTCGGCCAGTGAGGTGACCGATTCGGTCCAGAGCGGGGCCTCCACACCGAGGACGGCCTCGGCCGGTACACCTGCGACGTGCGTGCCCGGGTCCCAGTCGTACGCCTTTCGTACGTCGATCAGGCCGGCCCAGTCGTGCCCGATCGGGGTGTCCGGGGCGTACTTCATGTCCAGGTAGGCGTGGTTGCCGGGGGAGAGGATCAGCCGGGCGCCCTGCCGTACGGCCTCGGCGGTGGTGGGGTCGGCGCGGGTGGTGCCCCACCACTGCAGGATCCGGCCGTCGAGGTGCGCGGCCGGTGCGAGCTGGTGCCAACCCACGACGGTCTTACCGAGGTCGGCCACGATGCGCTGGACCCGCTCGACGAAACCGGTGTAGACCTCGCCGGTGACCTTGAACGCCTCGTCGCCACCGATGTGCAGCCACGGCCCGGGGGTGAGCGCGGCCACCTCGCCCAGCACGTCGGCGATGAAGTCGTACGTCCGCTCGTCGGCCGGGTCGACGTAGCTGAAACCGACCTCGGTGCCGGTGTACGGAGGTGGCGCGATCTTGTCCGGTGCCAGCTCCGGGTACGCGACCAGCGCCGCGTTGGTGTGGCCGGGGAGGTCGATCTCCGGGACGACGGTGATGTGCCGGGCGGCCGCGTAGGCGACGATCCGCGCGTAGTCGGTCTTCGTGTAGTGCCCGCCGGGGCCGCCGCCGACCTCGGTCGCCCCACCGACGGTGGTCAGCCTCGGCCAGGAGTCGACGGCGATCCGCCAACCCTGGTCGTCGGTGAGGTGTAGGTGCAGGTGGTTGAGCTTGTAGCGGGCGAGGTGGTCGATCACCCGCAGCACGTCCTCGACGGCGAAGAAGTGCCGCGCGACGTCGAGCATCGCGCCCCGGTACGGGAAGCGGGGTGCGTCGTTGATCGTCCCGCCGGGCAGCGCCCAGTGCTCGGTGACCGGGGTGGGGCTCTCGATCGCCGCCGGCAACAGTTGGCGCAGGGTCTGCACGCCGTTAAAGAGGCCGGTGGCGGTGACGGCGGTGAGGCGTACCCCGTCGGGGGCGACGTCGAGCCGGTAGCCCTCCGCGCCGAGATCGGCGGCCTCGTCCAGCACCAGCGCTATGCCGCCGACCGGCCCTGGCCCGGCGGCGTCGGCGACCGGCAGCGAGTGGGCGGCGGTGTCGGTGACCGGGAGCGGGTAGCCGGTGGCCGGGCGCAGCAGCTCGGCGAGGTGCTCGGCGACGGTCAGCGCGGCCGGGTCGACGCTGACCACGATGACGGCTTCGGCCCGCAGCACCCAGTCCCCGGTCGGGTCCGGCTGGACCTGCTGCGGGGCGGGCACGACGTCGGCGAGCCGGTGCGAGGTCGCCGCGGTGAGCACCGTGACCGCGCTCTGCTCGGCCGCGTGGGCCAGAGTGGCCGCGTCCGGCTCCTCCGCCGGCAGTGGCGCGGGGACGGCGGTGGGGCTGGGGGAGGGGGTGGTCGGCACGGCGGCGACTCCGGGGGGTGTATTCGCGTCGGTTATGGCAAAAGCGACGTTCACCGGCTGGCGTGCCATCCAGCGTACGGCGCGGGGCCGGGATGCGTGATGGTGCGCATGGAAGCGTTCCCAAAAACCGGTACGAACACGGATAGTCGTGATGGCTGTGCCAATTGTCACCGAACGGTCCCAGGTCGCTCGATGTTCGCTTAACCTTCGCCCACCGATCGGCGTCGACCCGGGGATTACCGGTGGTCCGCTGCGGGGTAGAAGAAAACTGAACCTTCGTTAAGTGTCAATCCGGCGCGTGTGTTGTGGAGGCTCTGGTGGCAGCGCAAGAGACCGTCGATCACAAGTACGTCTACGACTTCTCTGAAGGAAACAAGGATCTCAAGGACCTGCTCGGCGGCAAGGGGGCCAACCTCGCCGAGATGACCAACCTCGGCCTGCCCGTTCCGCCCGGCTTCACCATCACCACCGAGGCCTGCAAGGCGTACCTCGCGACGGGCCAGCAGCCGGACGGGCTCGCCGGTCAGATCGAGGCGCACCTGGAATCGTTGGAGCGCGCGATGGGCAAGCGTCTCGGCGACCCGCAGGATCCGCTGCTGGTCTCCGTCCGCTCCGGCGCCAAGTTCTCCATGCCGGGCATGATGGAGACCGTCCTCAACGTCGGCCTCAACGACCAGAGCGTGGTCGGGCTCTCCGCGCAGGCCGGCGGCAACGACAGGTTCGCCTGGGACTCCTACCGCCGCCTCATCCAGATGTTCGGCAAGACCGTCTGCGAGGTGCCGGGCGAGGAGTTCGAGCACGCGCTGGACGAGGCCAAGAGCGCCAAGGGCACCCACAACGACCTGGACCTGGACGCCGACGACCTCCGTGGGTTGGTCGACGCGTACAAGAAGATCTTTTTGAAGCACACCGGTCGGGAGTTCCCGCAGCAGCCGCGCGAACAGCTCGACCTGGCCATCCGGGCGGTCTTCGAGTCGTGGAACGCCGAGCGCGCGATCCTCTACCGTCGCCAGGAGCGGATCCCGACCGACCTCGGCACCGCGGTCAACGTGGTGACCATGGTGTTCGGCAACCTCGGCCCGGATTCCGGCACCGGTGTCGCGTTCACCCGTGACCCGGCCAGTGGCGCGCAGGGCATCTACGGCGACTACCTGGCCAACGCGCAGGGCGAGGACGTCGTCGCCGGCATTCGCAACACCGTGCCCCTGCAGGAGTTGGAACAGCTCGACAAGACCTCCTACGACCAGCTGCTCGGCATCATGGCTCGGCTGGAGGAGCACTACAAGGACCTCTGTGACATCGAGTTCACCATCGAACGCGGCAAGCTCTGGATGCTGCAGACGCGGGTCGGCAAGCGCACCGCCGCCGCCGCGTTCGTCATCGCGGGGCAACTCGTCGACGAGGGTCTGATCGACCTGGACGAGGCACTGCACCGGGTCAACGGGGCGCAGCTGGCCCAGCTGATGTTCCCCCGTTTCCAGCTCGACCACGACTTCCAGCCGGTCGCCAAGGGCATCGGCGCCTCGCCCGGCGCGGCGTCCGGCACTGTGGTCTTCACCTCCGCGCGGGCCGTCGAGATGGCCGCCGAGGGCAAGTCGGTGATCCTGGTCCGCCGGGAGACCAACCCGGACGACCTGAACGGCATGATCGCCGCCCAGGGCATCCTCACCTCGCGCGGCGGCAAGACCAGCCACGCGGCGGTGGTGGCCCGCGGCATGGGCAAGACCTGCGTCTCCGGCGCCGACGAGATCGAGGTGAACGTCCCGGCGAAACGCTTCACCGTGGCCGGGCAGACCGTCAACGAGGGCGACGTCGTGTCCATCGACGGCACCACCGGCAAGGTCTACCTGGGTGAGGTGCCGGTCATGCCGTCGGAGGTGGTGCAGTACTTCGAGGGCAGCCTCGACCCGGAGCACATCGACAACGCGTTGGTCCGGGCCGTACACCGGATCATGACGCACGCCGACGGCAAGCGGCGGCTCGCGGTCCGCACGAACGCCGACACCGGCGCGGACGCCGCCCGGGCCCGGCGCTTCGGCGCCGAGGGCATCGGGCTGTGCCGCACCGAGCACATGTTCCTCGGCGACCGGCGGGAGCTGGTCGAGCGGCTGATCCTGGCCCGCGCCCCGGGCGAGCGGGAAGCGGCGTTGGAGGCGCTGCTGCCGTTGCAGCGGGCCGACTTCGAGGAGATCTTCCGCGAGATGGACGGCCTGCCGGTCACCGTCCGGCTGATCGACCCGCCGCTGCACGAGTTCCTGCCTCCGCTGGAGCAGCTCGCGGTCAACGTCGCGGTCGCCCAGGAACGGGGCGAGGACGTGGCCAAGGAGGAGGCGCTGCTCGCCGCCGTCCGGCGGATGCACGAGGAGAACCCGATGCTCGGGCTGCGGGGCGTCCGCCTCGGCCTGGTCATCCCCGGCCTGTTCGCGATGCAGGTCCGGGCCATCGCCGAGGCCGCCGTCGCCTGTGCCCGTGGTGGCGGGGTGGCCAAGCCGGAGATCATGGTGCCGCTGGTCGGGGCCGTGCAGGAGCTGGAGACCGTCCGCGCCGAGGCCGAGAAGATCATCGCGGAGGTGGTCGGGGACAGCGGGGTCGAGGTGCTGATCGGCACCATGATCGAGGTGCCCCGGGCGGCGCTGACCGCCGGGCAGATCGCCGAGGCGGCGGAGTTCTTCTCCTTCGGCACCAACGACCTGACCCAGATGGGCTGGGGCTTCTCCCGTGACGACGTCGAGGGCGCGTTCTTCTGGCGGTACCTGGAGCTGGGCATCTTCGGCATCTCGCCGTTCGAGTCGATCGACCGTGACGGGGTTGGCCGGCTGGTGCGGATCGCCGCCGAGGAGGGCCGGGCCGCCCGTCCGGGGCTGAAGCTCGGCGTCTGCGGCGAGCATGGCGGTGACCCCGACTCGGTGCACTTCTTCCACGAGGTCGGCCTGGACTACGTGTCCTGCTCGCCGTTCCGGGTGCCGGTGGCCCGGCTGGAGGCCGGCCGGGCCGTGGTGGAGACCGGCGGGTCGGACAGCCGCTGACGTGGGCCGGCGGCGGACCGGTGACCCGGTCCGCCGCCGCGCCGCCGTGGTCAGCCCCGGCGATGCCGCGGTAGCAGCAGGCTGACTACCGCGATAGCCAGGCCGATCCCGGCTGCCATGAGGAAGACCAGGTCGTAGCCGGCGGCAAGGGCGGCAGGAGTGCCTGCGTCGGCGGCGTCTGTTCCGACCTTGGCGCTGGCGGCTGTGGCGAGTACGGCCAGGGCTGCCGAGCCACCTATCTGGCTGGCGGTGTTGGCCAGGCCGCCGATGATGCCCGCGTCGCCTTCGGGTGCGTCGGCGGTGGCCGCAGCCATCAGGGTTGGGAAGGTCAGGCCGATGCCGACGGCGATGAGGAGCGTGGGTCCGAGCACGCTTGTGACGTAGTCGCTGTCCGTGTGGGCCTGGGCGAGCCAGCCGAAACCGGCCACGAAACAGGCGCTGCCGGCCAGCACCAGAGGGCGTGCACCGGTTCGGGGCAGCAGGTTGGCGGACAGTCGCGCGATCACCACGAACGTCACCGCCGCGGGTGTCTGCCCGAGCCCGGCTTCAAGAGCGCTGTAACCGAGGGCGTTCTGCATGAACAGCGACGTGAAATACCACATTGCGATGGCGATCCCGCCGAACAGCAGCAACATGGCGTTGCTGACGGCCACGGTCCGGATCCTGAACAGCCGCAGGGGCACCATCGGCCGGGTGGCGACACGCGCCTCCACCACGGCGAAGACGACGAGCAGGAGCAGGCCCGCCACGGCTGGCCCGAGAACCCGCACGGACATCCAGCCTTGGTCGGCGCTCTGCATGACCCCGTAGATCAACGCGGCCAGCCCCGCCGTGCCCGTGACCGCGCCACCGAGGTCGAGCGGTTCTCGCCGGCTGACTCCCGTGCGGACCAGCGACATCATGGCCAGCACGATCAGCACGGCGCCGATCGGTACGTTGATGAGGAAGACCCACCGCCACGACAGGCCCGTGGTGATGGCACCGCCGGCGAGCGCGCCGGCCATCCCGCCCACACCGCCCGAGGCGGACCACGCGCCGAACGCGCGGGCCCGCGCCTGCGGCTCGGTGAAGTAGGTGTTGATCACGGCCAACGTGGCCGGGGCCAGCATGGCGGCGCCCACGCCCTGCGCGACGCGGGCCCCCACCAGGATCTCCGGAGCGGTTGCCAGGCCACCGACCACACTTGAGGCGGAGAACAGGAACAGCCCGGCGACCAGCATCCGGCGCAGGCCGAACAGGTCGACGGCGCGGCCACCCAGCAGCATGAAGCCGGCGAAAGTAAGCACGTACCCGTTCACCACCCAGGCCAGTCCGGTGGCGGTGAAGCCAAGATCCCGCTGGACCGAGGGCAGCGCGACGTTGACGATGGAGACGTCCAGGATCACCATGAACTGGCAGGCGCATGCCAGCGCCAGGACCATCCAGGAGGATCCGGCCTGCAGCCTGGCCCGCTGAGTTGCGGTGCTGGTGCTTGTCATGACTTCTCTCCCTGCCTACCCGCCGCTCACGCGGTCCGGGAGGCTGCTCCGGCGAGAGCTCCGTGGCTGTTTCCGTCACCCACGACGGCATCGGTGACGACGTGGTCGCCCAGCAGCTGAAGTGTGATCTTGGCTAGCCGAAGTCCCTGGTACCTGGCCGCGTCCAGCGCCGCGGCATCGGGGCCGTCTCCGTTCGGGCTGGCCACATGCGACGTGCCGTAGGGGTTGCCGCCTGCGGCGGACACGACCGGATCGGTGAATCCGGGCGGCACGATCAGCGACCCCCAGTGGTAGAAGACGTTGCTTAGCGACAAGATCGTTGCCTCGCTGCCACCGTGCCGGTTGAACGCCGAGGTGAAGGCGGTCACCGGCTTGTTGGCCAGTTTTCCCTCCCGCCACAGCCCGCCGGCCTGGTCGATGAACTGCTTGAGCTGCGCGGCAGGCGCGCCGAATCGACTCGGCGTCCCGAACGCGTACGCGTCGGCCCATGCCAGGTCATCGAGGGATGCCTGGGCAATCGACGCGGTCGCGTCGGCGTGCCGCCGCCACTGCGGGTTCTGGTCGATCGCGTTGTCGGGTGCCAGTTCGGCGACCCGCCGCAGCCGCACGACGGCCCCAGCCGAGGCGGCCCCCTCGGCGACGGCCTCTGCGAGTGTGTGCACACTGCCTGTCGCGCTGTAGTAGATGACAGCGACCTTCACGGTCATGTCGGGCTCCTCGGTGTTGCTAGAATTAGTTATTCGCATAATGTTATGCGCATAACTAACTTGTCAAGGAGAGTTCGTGGACTTCGAGTACGCCGATGCCCTCAACCAGGCCATCCGCCTGCTGAGCCTGCGCCACCGGGCCAGGGCCGCCGCGTTGCTGGCCCCGCTCGGCCTGCACCCTGGCCAAGAGGCACTCCTGCTCGAACTCGACCGGACCGGCCCGAGAATTCAGGCCCAGCTCAGCGAGGCGCTCGGCTGTGAGCCGCCCAGCGTCACGCTCATGACGCGCAAGCTCGAAGCCTCCGGCCACATCCGCCGCAGGCCCGCTCCCTCCGACAAGCGCGCCAGCATCGTCGAACTCACCGACAGCGGCAAGGCGCTTGCCGACCAGGTCAAGAAGTTGTGGCATGGCCTGGCGGAGGAAACCGTGACCGGCTTGCCCGCCCAGACCGTGGCCGAACTACCCGCCATCCTCAACGCCATGACCGGCAACGTCGACACCAGGCGCCCGGCCACCCGCTAGTTCTTGCGCAGCAGGCCCGAGCTGTGCCGTCGAGGAGGTTTGGTTGTCTGCGGTCAGATCGGCGGGCGACGCCAGGTGGGCCGGGACGAGCGGCGCAACTGCGCCGGCAGGGTGGCCATCGGCGTACGCACGGCGAGCGGCCCGTGCGCGTCCTGAATCGAGGTGGCGCCGACTGCCCCACCGCGTCTGTCCAGCACCGAGCCCGCCCGACGGGCCACGGCACGGGCCTCCTCGTGCAGCGCTTCCAGGTCCTCGGCCGCAGACACGGTGACCAGGGTCAGCAGGGCGGTGCGCCCGGCCGGGTAGGTCACCACGCAACCGGCGGTGGTGCAGACGACCGACTCCCGGAACTCACCACGTTGGACCGTGTCGGCCACCCGGTGGCCGAGCCCGAAGCTGGCTGCGGCGAGCGCGGCGAGATGGGTGGCGTCGGTGCTGGGCAGATCGCTGGAGATGAGCAGCCCGTCGGTGCCGGCCAGGACCGTGCCGGCGATCTCGGGCCGGCGGCGGCGCAGCCCGCGTAGTTCCGTTCCCACCACCGTGTCCGCGTCCACGAGATTTCCCCTTACCGGTTGGACTCCGCATGTCGGTCGGCTGGTCACGTTCCGCGCTGGGAACGCTACCGGGCGCGACTTCCGCCCGCGAGCCCATAACCCTCAGCGATCGGTTGACAACTCCAAGCCAATCGGCGGTTGTGGGCCAATCGTCGATGCGTCGTGGGCGGGTCGACCAGCGGTGGCGGGCGTAATCTTGGCTCGCTCGCACACGGCCGATTGCGTATGCCGTCGAACGGGAAAGGTGACTGAATGACCAGCGTCTGGGAGAACCTCACCGTCGATGCCCGCGATCCGGCGCGACTGGCCCGTTGGTGGGCCGAGGCGCTCGGCTACCAGGTCGTCAGCGAGAGTCCGGACGAGGTGGAGATCCGCCAGTCCGCGGACCGCCTGCCCGGCCTGGTCTTCGTGCCCGTGACCGATGCCAAGGACCGCAAGAACCGGCTGCACATCGATCTGCGCCCCGCCAACCGGGAGGCCGAGGTCGAGCGGCTGGTCGACATGGGCGCCCGGCACGTCGACATCGGTCAGGGTGACGTGGAGTGGACGGTGCTGGCAGATCCCGAGGGCAACGAGTTCTGCGTCCTCCGTGAGCGCGAGGAGTGAGCCGGTTTTGCGAGCCCCGCAGTCGCGAACAGCAGTGGCGCCGTGAGCGCGAGGAGTGAGCCGGTTTTGCGAGCCCCGCAGTCGCGAACAATGGCGGCTGCGTGAGAAGTGAGCCTGCTGCGGCGGACGCCCGGCTGGTCGAGGAGCCTCCCAAGGACACCGGTCACCGCCGCTCACCGTACGAGCGTGATCGCGCCCGGGTGCTGCACTCGGCGGCGTTCCGGCGGCTGGCCACGAAGACCCAGGTGCACACCGCCGGGACCGATGACTTCCTGCGTACGCGGCTGACGCACTCGCTGGAGGTGGCCCAGATCGCCCGGGAGATGGGCGCCCGGCTGGGTTGCGACCCGGACGTGGTGGACGTGGCGGGGCTCGCCCACGACCTGGGGCACCCGCCGTTCGGGCACAACGGCGAGGCGGCTCTGGATCTGCTGGCCACACCGTGCGGCGGCTTCGAGGGCAACGCGCAGACCCTGCGGGTGTTGACCCGGCTGGAGGCGAAGGTGCTCGCCCCGGACGGGTCGTCCGCTGGGTTGAACCTGACCCGGGCGTCGCTCGACGCGATCGGCAAGTACCCCTGGCCCCGCCGCCCCGGCGAGCGCAAGTTCGGGGTGTACGCCGACGACGCGACCGTCTTCGACTGGATCCGGGAGGGTGCGCCCGGCGACCGGCGCTGCCTGGAAGCGCAGGTGATGGACTGGGCCGACGACGTCGCGTACTCGGTGCACGACGTGGAGGACGGCATTCACGGCGGGTACGTGTCGCTGCGTCCGCTGCTCGGCGACGCCGACGAGCGGGCTGCGCTCTGCGCCGACGTGGCCGGCGCCTACTCCGGGGAGTCGGCGGCCGACCTGGCCGAGGTGCTGGTCGAGTTGCTGGCCGATCCGCTGCTCGCCCCTCTGGCCGGCTACGACGGCAGTCATCGCGCGCAGGTCGCGCTGAAGGCCACCACAAGTGGGGTGACCGGGCGTTTCGTGTCCGCTGCGGTGGCTGCCACGGAGGGGCGCTTCGGCCCCGGACCGCATCGCCGCTACGCCGCCGACCTGGTGGTGCCTCGGCTGGTCCGGGCGCAGTGCGCCCTGCTCAAGGGCATCGCGCTGCGGTATGTGATGCGTCGGACCGGCTTCCGGGGCCGCTACGAGCGGCAGCGGACGATGTTGGCCGAGCTGGTCGCCGCGCTGGTGCGGCGGGCTCCGGAAGGGCTCGACCCGATCTTCGCTCCGCTGTGGCGGGCCGCCCCGGACGACACCGCCCGACTGCGGGTGGTGATCGACCAGGTCGCCTCGCTCACCGACCCGGCGGCGGTGACCTGGCACACCCGTCTCGTCTGCGGGGACACACCGCCGACCCACGACGGGGCAGCTTAGGCTAGCCTAACTGATATGACGGAACGCCCCAGGAACGTCACCTCGGCCCGGGTGCTGCGCACCGAGCGGCCCACCCCGCATCTGATCCGGCTCGTCCTCGGTGGGGACGAGCTGACCGGTCTGCCGGTGGGCGAGTTCACCGACCACTACATCAAGGTGGTGTTCCCGCAGCCCGGTGTCGACTATCCGCAGCCGCTGGACCTCGCCGCGATCCGTCGGGACCTGCCCCGGGAGCAGTGGCCCCGGCTGCGCGCGTACACGGTGCGACGCTGGGACCCGCTGGCCGAGGAGTTGACCGTGGACGTGGTGCACCACGGCGACGAGGGGTTGGCCGGCCCGTGGGCCGCCGCGTTGCGCCCGGGTGACCCGGTGCACTTCGTCGGCCCCGGCGGCGCGTACGCCCCGAGCCCGGACGCGGACTGGCACCTGCTGGTCGGCGACGAGAGCGCCCTGCCGGCGATCGCCGCCGCCCTGGAACGGCTGCCGCTGGGTGCACCGGCCCACGTCTTCGTGGAGATCGCCGACCCGGCGGATGAGCAGAAGCTGCTCAGCCCCGGCGCGGTCGCGGTGACCTGGCTGCACCGCGGCGACCGCCCGGTGGGCGAGGCGCTGGTCGCGGCGGTGCGGGCGTTGGAGTTCCCCGCCGGGACCGTGCACGCCTTCGTGCACGGCGAGGCTGCCTTCGTCCGGGACCTGCGCCGGCTGCTGCGCGGCGAGCGCGGCGTGCCTCTCGATCGGCTCTCCATCTCCGGCTACTGGCGGCGCGGCATGGACGACGAGGGCTGGCGTTCCACCAAGGCCGACTGGAACCGGCAGGTGACCGCCGAGGAGGAAACCCCCTCTGTGGTGACCGAGCAGGCCGCGGCCGCCTGAGGGCGGATCATCCCTCGGGCGTCTGGGTCGACTCGCTGGCCCGGGCGAGTCGGCGGCTGAGCAGCACGGCGTACCCGACGATCGCCGCGGCGAGCAGGGACAGCATCAGCCTCGGCTCGTGCACCGTCGCGGTGATCACACTGACCGAGACCACCCCGTAGGCGGCGATCGCCAACCGGGCGAGGCTCGGCCGGGTCCACAACCAGTACAGGGCCAGGCCGCACACCGTCCACACCACCATCGAGGCGGCCAGCAGCAGCCGCAGCTCCAGCGGCAGCCGGGGTGCGTCGTCGTCGACCAGCCGGACCACCTGCCCGAGCGCCCAGCCGAGCAGCAGCAGCGCACCGCCGAGCGGAATGTGCAGGTAGCTGTACGCCTGCCCGCCCCGCAGACGACTCTGGAGGAGTCGGGTGGTGACGAAGGTCGTGTAGACCCACCAGACGGCCGCCGGGATCAGGAAGGCCAACCCGGCGGTGAGGATCATGTGGGGCGGGGGATGGTCCGGCACGGCGAAGAGCAGGCTCGCCAGGGCGCTACCCAGCACGATGATCGTGAACTGCCCGATCCGTTCCGGCAGGTGCCGGTTGTCCACCGGCCAGCGGTTGAGCCAGCGCGCCCCGACCCAGGGCGTGGCCAGTTCGATGACCATCGCCACCACCCACAGCGTCGGGCGCCGGTCGGGGGTGCGGTCAGCGACACCAGCCAGATCAGCCAGCCCGACCCGAAGCCGATCAGGTAGACCGTCGTCACCATGCCGGCCATCGGGCTGGTCGGCCGGGCTCGCAGGTACAGAAGGAGCAGCACCCCGCGCACGATCAGGTACCCGACCGGCAGGAGCACGCTCTCCGGCACCTCGTCGACGCCGAGCGTCATCGCGCCCGCGCCGACCAACGCGAACAGCACCAGCACCCGGTGCAGCGCGTCATCCGGGTCGAACCGGGTGTCGTAGAAGACCTGCCCCACCCACGACCACTGGATCACCACGAACAGCCCGATCACGGCCAGCACCGCGCTCGGCGACGGGGTCGGGTCGCTGCCCAGCCGGGCGACGACCGCCGCCAGCGCGTACACGAAGATGAGGTCGAGGAAGAGCTCCAACCAGGTGGCATGGCGGTGTCCGGCCTCGTCCGCAGGCGGGGCCTGCCCGCGTAACCCGATCCGACCGGCCAACCATCTGGGCAGGCGGGGGACGTCGGTCCGTACCCTGCGCATCTGGTCATGGTCCCCGGGCGGGCCCGGCCTGCGGGCCGGAACCGCCCAGCCGGCAGCGGTGGCCGCCACACCGGCGTCCCCCGGCCGGCGTGTCGTCGGCCCGGCAGGGCAGGATGTACGTCGAGGGGGTGGCGCATGGCTGGGCGGATCCGGGACGAGGACATCGCACTGGTCCGGGAACGCACCTCGATCGGGGATGTGATCTCCGAGACGGTCACCCTGAAGTCCGCCGGCGGCGGCAACCTCAAGGGTCTGTGCCCGTTCCACGACGAGAAGAGCCCGTCGTTCAACGTCTCCCCGGCCCGCAACGTCTGGTACTGCTTCGGCTGCGGGGCCGGTGGTGACGCCATCAAGTTCCTGATGGACGCCGACCACCTCAGCTTCGTGGAGTCCGTCGAGCGGCTCGCCGGCCGCGCCGGCATCCAGTTGCGCTACATCGAGGACGACAGGAGCGCCCCGCGCCCTCGCCCGCAGCAGGGCCAGCGCCAGCGCCTGGTCGCCGCGCACGCCGCCGCGGTCGAGTTCTACCGGGCGCAGCTCAGCACCGCCGGTGCCCGTCCGGCGCGGGAGTTCCTGGCCCAGCGAGGGTTCGACCGGGCCGCCGCCGAGCGTTACGGCTGTGGCTTCGCGCCGGACGGTTGGGACCTGCTCACCAAGCACCTGCGCCAGCAGGGCTTCACCCACCAGGAGCTGGTCACTGCCGGGCTGTCCCGGGAGGCCCGCTCCGGCAGCCTGATCGACCGGTTCCGCCGCCGGCTGCTCTGGCCGATCCGCGACCTCGCCGGCGACGTGATCGGCTTCGGCGCGCGCAAGCTCTTCGACGACGACGACGGCCCGAAATACCTGAACACCCCCGAGACGCCGATCTACAAGAAGTCGCACGTGCTCTACGGCATCGACCAGGCCAAACGGGAGATCGCCAAGCAGGGGCGAGCGGTGATCGTCGAGGGTTACACCGACGTGATGGCCTGCCACCTGGCCGGGGTGACCACTGCCGTGGCGACCTGCGGCACGGCCTTCGCCGCGGACCACATCTCGGTTCTGCGCCGTCTGCTGTTCGACAGCGACGAGGTGGCCGGCGAGATCATCTTCACCTTCGACGGCGACGCCGCCGGCCAGAAGGCCGCGCTGCGCGCCTTCGAGGACGACCAGCGCTTCGTCGGGCGCACGTTCATCGCCGTCAGCCCGGACAACATGGACCCGTGCGATCTGCGACTGGCCAAGGGTGACCTGGCGGTGCGTGACCTGGTCGCGCGCCGCGAGCCGCTTGTCGACTTCGCGTTGCGACACGTGATCGGCCGCTTCGACCTGGACACCGTCGACGGCCGGGTCGAGGCCATGCGCCACGCCGCGCCGCTGGTCGCGCGACTCAAGGACCGGGAAAAGCGCCCGGAGTACGTCCGCAAGCTCGCCATGGACCTCGGCATGGAGATCGAGCCGGTGCAGCGGGCGGTGCTCGCCGCCGCCAACACCCCGCAAGCCGGCACCCGCGACGCCGCACCCGCCACCCGCCCCGCATCGGCCCGCCCCGAGCCGACCCCGGACAGCCCGCTGTCGATGGTCGAACGGGAGGCGCTGAAACTCGCCCTCCAGCAGCCGGTCCTGGCCGGGCCCATGTTCGACGCGGTCGAGGCCACCGAATACCGCCACCCGGTGCACGTCGGGGTGCGCGCGGCCATCGCGGCGGCCGGTGGCGCCGCGTCAGCCACCGGCGGCGCGGTCTGGATCGAGTCGGTCCGCGACGCCTGCGACGACCTGGCGTCGGCGGCGCTGGTCGGTGAGCTGGCGGTGGAGCCGCTGCGGATCGACGGGGAAGCCGACCCACGCTACGTGTCGATCACCATGGCGCGGGTGCAGTTCGGGTCGGTGACCTCCCGGATCCGGGACATCAAGTCCCGCATCCAGCGGATCAACCCGGTCAACAACAAGGACGAGTACTTCGCCGCCTTCGGTGAGCTGCTGTCCCTGGAGCAGCACGCCCGGGCGCTGCGCGAGCAGGCTGCGGGAGGCCTCTAGATGGGACTGTTCAGCCGGAAGCCGAAGCTGCCGCCGGCCGACCGGCCGCCGCTGACCGCCGACGAGCGGGTGCTGGCATGGGCGGCCGTTGGCAACGGCGAGGGCGACGGAGTGGTGGTCGCCACCAACCTCGGGCTGTGGCTGCCCGGTCGAGGGCAACGGCTCGGCTGGCACACCATCCTCAAGGCGGTCTGGTCCGGCCGGGAGCTGACCGTCACCCCCGCCGAGACCGTCGTCGAACGCGACGGCTACACGGTGGTCGCCGACGGCCCGGCCGAGACATACTTCCTCCTCGACCCGCGCGAGCTGCCGCACCAGGTGCGGGCGCGGGTGACCCGCTCGGTCGCGTACACCGAGCACCAGCCGGTGCCCGGCGGCGCGGCGCGGGTCGCGGCCCGCCGAGTGGCCGGGGCCGACGGTCTGACCTGGACGGTCCGACTCGACCCCGGCACCCCCGCGGACGACGAGGCACTGCTCGCCGAGACCGACCGTCTGGTCGGCGCGGCCCGTGCCGCCACCGCGCCGGCCGATCTCTGACCGGTTGGGTCAGTTGGCGCCGAGATCCTTCAGCGCCTTCTCCGCGCCGCGGTGCAGCGGCACCGGCAGGGTCCTGCGGGCCCTTTCCAGCGAGATCCCCTTGGCCGCCGGGTTGGCCTGGGCCAGGGCGTCGCGCTTGTCGAACACCGTCCGGGTGATCGCGCAGGCGACATTGGCGTCCAGGTCCTTACGGACCAACAGCACATTGGGCACCACGATGGTCGGGGTGTCGGTTGCCGTCCCGTACGCGTCCCGCCCGATCGTGCCCTCCTGGTAGCCGGGGCTCGACGCGGTCATCTTCGGCAGCAACGGCGCGATGTCGACGAACTTCACCGAGTCGCCGGCGGTGGTGAACAGGTCGGTCAGGCCCCCGGTGGGCAGGCCGCCGGACCAGAAGAAACCGTCGACGCTGCCGTCCTTTACCCCCTCGACCGTCTTGGTCAGGTCCAGCCGCTGCGCCCGGATGTCCTTGGCCGGGTCGAGGCCGGCGGCCTCCAGCAGCCGGTTGGCGATCACCTCCGTGCCGGACTTCGGTGACCCGGTGGAGATTCGCTTGCCGCGCATGTCGGCCACCGAGGTGATCCCGGAGTCGTTGCGGACCACCACCTGCGTGTAGTTGTCGTAGATGCGGGCCAGCGCCTCCACCGGCTGCGGCGCGGTGAAGCTGCCCTTGCCCTCGACCGCGTTGACCGCCGTGTCGAACAGGGAGAACGCCACGTCGTACTGGCCACCGACGAGCTGTTCGACGTTCTGTACCGAGGCGCCGGTCTCGGCAGCGGTGCCGGTGAGCTTGCCGCCGGTCGCTCCGGACAACTGCCCGGCCAGGGCGTTGCCGACCACGTAGTAGACGCCCGTCGCGTTGCCGGTGGCGATGCCGACACGGGTCTCCTTGGTCACCTCGCAGGTGACCTCGCTGGCCGCGTCGTCCTTGTCGGCGCCGCCCTGCTGACCTCCACAAGCCGTGGCGCCGACCGTGACGAGGGCGAGAGCGCTCAGGCCCGCCGCGAGGCGTACGTCGATTCGTCTCACAGTTGTTCCTCCACAGGATTTGCTGGTGATCCGGACGATGGCCGACCGGCGGATCCACGTCGGACGAACACACCTGCCGCCGCGACGGCGGCCAGTGCCGCGCCGACCATGACCGGGACGGGTTCGAGCCAGAGCAGGGTGACACCGGCGAGGGCACCGAGCACGCGTTCCGGGCGCCGGCGGGCCCCACCCCGGGCAGCCAGCCACCGGCGGCGACGGCGAGCACCGCCACGCTGAGCGCGGTCACCACGGCGGCGAAGGCGATCCGCTGGACGCCACCGATGCCGAGCAGGCCGAGCCCGGCGGGGGTGATGACGAACGCGATCGGGGTCAGATAGGCCGGCAGCGCGTACCGCAGGGTCTGCCACATGGTCGGCACCAGCCGGCCGCCGGTCACCGCGGCGGCGGCCACCGCGGCGAGCGCGGTCGGCGGGGACACCTCGGACAGGACCGCGAAGTAGAAGACGAACATCGCCGCGGCGGGCGCACTCACGCCCAGGTCGAGCAGAGCCGGACCGACGATCACCCAACCGATCACGAACGAGGCGGTGACCGGCACCGCCAGGCCCAGCAGGCTGAGGGCGACGGCCGCGAGCAGCGCGGTGAGCACCAGGACCAGTGTCGGGTCGGAGGTGGCCGCCTTCGCCCCACCGATCAGCAACGCAGCCGCCTGCGGTCCGAGGCCGGTCTTCGTGGTGGTCGCCGTGATGATGCCGGCGGCGGCACAGACCGCGGAGACCGCGAGCACGCCGCGTACGCCGGTGACGAGCGCGGCCGCCAGCCGGGCCGGGGTGAGCCGGTACGCGCGGTCCTTCGTGCGGTCCAGAAAGGAGAGCGCGACCGCCAGGAGGGTGGCGAAGACGACAGCCCTCGTCGCGGACACGCCGACCGCGAGGAACACGATGATCGCGATCAGCGAGGCGAAGTGGTAGCCGAAGCGGGCCAGCAGACGCCAGGGCGAACCGACGTCGATCACGACGGGGCGTACGCCGGAGCGGCGCGCGTCGATCTCCACCGAGAGCAGGATGCCGAGGTAGTAGAGCACCGTCGGCACCGTCGCCCAGCCCAGCACCTGGAGGTACGAGACTCCCAGGTATTCGGCGATGATGAACGCCGCCGCACCCAGGGTCGGTGGGGAGAGGATCGCGCCAACCCCGGCCGCGGCCAGCATGCCGCCGGCCCGCTCCGGGGGATAGCCGGCGCGGCGCAGCAGGGGCCAGGTGACCGCCCCGATGCTCACTGTCGTCGCCGCTCCGGAGCCGGAGACGGTGCCAAGCAGGAAGCCGGAGGCCACCGCCGTCCGCCCGGCGGCGGTACGCGAGCGGCGGAACGCCGCAGCCGACAGCTCGACGAAGAACCGCCCGGCCCCGGACAGCTCCAGCACAGCGCCGTAGATGGTGAACAGCACGATGTACGACGCGGCCACGTCCAGCGGAGTGCCGTAGAAGCCGCTGTCGGAGTTGTAGAACGCGTCCACCAGTTGGCTGAAGTCGAGCCCGGCATGAGCGACCGGCCACGACTGCGGGAGCAACCCGCCGTAGTAGCCGTAGCCGAGGAACAGCAGGCAGACGGCGGGCAGGATCCAGCCGGTCGTGCGTCGGCACGCCTCCAGCAGCAGGAGCAGCAGGATGGTGCCCATCGCCAGGTCCGCCGGCACCAGCAGACCCTGCCGGTCGAGGAAGGCGTTGTAGCCGCCGCCACCCGAGCCGAGCGGGACCGGCAGGACTGGGTAGAGGCAGGCCGCCACCGCCAGCACGACCAGGACCCAGTCCGTCGTGGTGGGCGTTGTGGAGGCCAGCCGTGTCAGGACCGGTGCGTCAGTGTCGTGGTCGCCGCTGCCCTTGGTGCTGCGTCGTCCGCGCCGGGCCGCCAGGCGGGCCCGCAGCCGCAGGTCGGCCGGGTAGGCGAGGAAGACCAGCGGGAGTACGCCGGCCAGGAAGATGATCAAGTAATACTTGCTGCCCTGCGACAGCGGGCGGAACACCTGCCAGAGGGAGAGGGCGCCAACCGTCAGCGCCGCCGCGGTGAGGAGCAGACCCGCCGGCCCGGACAACACACGGCCCGGTTTCTCGTCCTCGAACTGGGCAGCCAGATCCCGGGTCGCCCGTTCGGCGACGGAGTCGCCGTCGCCGGTCGGGTTGTCCCTGCTTGGGTCGTGCCTGGTGGGGTCGTGCCTGGTGGGGTCGTCGCCGGTCGTAGGGGTCTCGGCGGGCTCGGTGGGCTTGGCGGGCTCGGTGGGCGCGGTGAGCTCGGCTGATGGTCGCGGTCGCGGGGCCGCGCTGCTGGGGCCCGTCGCGGGCTCACCGGCGGGAGAGTTGGCTGGTCGGACGGGTGACGAGGAACCATCGGGCGAGCTGATGGGCGGCACGAGGGGACGATACACGTCGATCAGCAAACCGGTGGGGCACCGATCGGGGTTTCGCTGTCGACGGGGTGGCCGGTTGGGCACGGGCGGATATTTGCGTGGAGGGCTGTCGGACCGGGCGGTTAGGGTCGGGCGGTGACTTCGGGGCGACCATTGATTCAGGCTCGCGGGCTGGTGAAGCGGTTCGGTGGCTTCACCGCCGTGGACGGCATCGATGTCGAGGTGCGCTCGGGTGAGGCGTTCGGCTTCCTCGGGCCCAACGGCGCCGGCAAGTCCTCCACCATGCGCATGGTCGGCTGCACCTCTCCACCGAGCGGGGGCGAGCTGCGCATCCTCGGCCTGGACCCGGTGGCTGACGGGCCGGCGATCCGGGCGCGGCTCGGGGTGTGCCCGCAGCTCGACAATCTCGACCCGGAGCTGACGGTCCGGGAAAATCTCACCGTCTACGCCCGCTACTTCGGCATCTCACGGCGGGCGGCCCGCGAGCGGGCCGACGAGCTGCTCGACTTCGTCCAGCTCACCGAGCGCGCCGACAGCAAGGTCGACCCGCTCTCCGGTGGGATGAAGCGTCGGTTGACCATCGCCCGCGCGCTGGTGAACGACCCGGAGATCGTGCTGCTCGACGAGCCGACCACCGGGCTCGACCCGCAGGCCCGACACCTGGTGTGGGAGCGGCTGTTCCGGCTCAAGCAGCAGGGCGTCACGCTGGTGCTCACCACGCACTACATGGACGAGGCCGAGCAGCTCTGCGACCGGCTGGTGGTGATGGACGGCGGCCGCATCGTCGCGGAGGGGTCGCCCCGGGCGCTGATCGAGCGGCACTCCACCCGCGAGGTGGTCGAGTTGCGCTTCGCCGCCGAGTCGCAGGAACCGTTCGCCAGCAAGCTCGACGGGCTGGGGGAGCGGGTCGAGGTGCTGCCCGACCGGGTCCTGCTCTACGTGCCCGACGGCGACGCGGCGGTCGCCGAGGTCACCGCGTTGAGGCTCAACCCGGCCAACGTGCTGGTGCGGCGCAGCGGCCTGGAGGACGTCTTCCTGCACCTGACCGGCCGCACCCTGGTCGACTGACCGACCTCGGCTGATCGTTGGCAGCTCAGCGACAACTTCTCCGGCGTGTCGCACCGCTGAGCTGCCAACGATCGTCGTTCGACTACATTCGATCTTGGGCGTAACATCGGCCGGCCGAATCAGTGAGTTCACCGAGTCGGCCTTCGACCACGGGGGTTCCATGTCCAACATGCCGACCAGCAGCCGGCATCAGGCCGGCCTGACCGCCCTCTACCTGGGCATCTTCGCCACGGTCTGGTTCAACGTGCCGGCGGTGGAGCAGCCGTGGCGCGCTTTGTTGGTGGTCGGCAGCGTGGCGTCCATGATCACCGCCGTGCTGGGCGGTGTGATGTCTGGCCGTCCCCGGGGCGAGGGTGGCGGTGCGCAGGAGCGGGCGACCAACCGGCGGTACCTACTCATCGTCGTCGCCGAGTTCGCCGCCGCCGGGCTGGGCGCCGTCCTGCTGGCTGCCGCCGACCGGTCCGAGTACATTCCGGTGCTGGTCTGCGCGGTGGTCGGGCTGCACTTCTTCCCGCTCGCTCCGCTGCTGCGAGACCCGCTGCTCAGGCCGCTCGGTGTCGCGCTGTGCGTGGTGGCGGCGGCGGGGCTCGTGGCCGCGTTCGGCTCGGCGGTCGCCGCGGGTCGGGTGGTCGGCACTGGTGCGGGGCTGCTGCTGCTCGGTTACGCCGTCCAGGCACTGGTCCGCGCTCGCCGGCCGGCCTGACCGGCACGCGAGGCAGGCGTGAATTGCGCGCGCACCCGCCCCGGGGGTTGATCGACTCCGCTTTCTGGAAGTCGGGCTGTCCGGGCAACGTGGACACCGCGAGTTCCTGGAAACCGAGTCGATCACCGCGCTGAAACCCGGACGACACCTTGCCGGGGGCGTCGTAGGGTGACCGCGGCCTGTCGTACCCCGGCGGTAGACAGGTCGTGGTGGTCGGCACGGTGGGTGGGGGTGGTCGTGGTGAGCGTGGCGGCAGCGACGCGCGGGCGGTTCCCGTGGGTGCCGGCGTACGCGGTCTTCGAGCACTATCTGGTGGGTCTACGACGCACCTGGCGGGCCGGGGTGTTCTCGTCGTTCCTGCTGCCGGTGCTGACCGTGCTCGGCTTCGGGCTGGGCGTCGGCGCCTACATCGACCAGGGCGTCGGCGGGGTGCGTTACCTCGACTGGCTGGTGCCCGGGCTGATCGCCTCGACCGCGCTCCAGGTGACCGTCGGTGACTCGACCTGGCCGGTGTTCAGCAACTTCCAGTGGGTCAAGACCTACTTCGCGCAGAGCGCGTCGCCGCTGCGGGTGGGCGACATCGTGGCCGGGCACCTGGCCTTCGTGCTGTTCCGGGTGCTCACCACGATCGTGGCGTTTCTGCTGGTCACCGGGTTGTTCGGGGCGCTGCGGTCGCCGTGGGCGGTGGTCACCCTGCCGGTGGTCGCGTTGCTCGTGCTGGCTGTCGCCGCGCCGACCTTCGCGTACGCCGCGTCGGTGTCCAGCGACAGTTGGCTCGCGATGCTGTTCCGGTTCGCCGTCATCCCCATGACGCTCTTCGCCGGGGTGTTCTTCCCGGTCGAGTCCCTGCCCGACGCGCTGCGGTGGCTGGCGTACGTGACGCCGCTGTGGCACGCCGTCGACCTGTGTCGTGCGGCCACGCTCGGCGTCGCCCCACAGTGGTCGGTCGCCGGGCATGTGCTCTACCTGGCCGCCTGGGCCGTCGCCGGTTGGCTGCTGGCGTTGCGCACGTTCCGTCGCAAGCTCGTCGTCTAGGGAGGCCGCCGTGGTCACGCTGATCCTGCCCCGGCTGGTCGACGTCTCCGCCGCGTCCCGGCGGTCGGCGTCGGTGGTCGAGCGCAACCTCTCGGCACTGAAGTCGGTCTACTGGCTGCTGCTGCTGTCCGGCTTCGTGGAGCCGCTGCTCTATCTGCTCTCCATCGGGGTGGGCGTGGGGGCGCTCGTCGGCGATCTGCCGCTGCCCGACGGCCGACTGGTCTCGTACGCGGAGTTCGTGGCCCCGGCGATGCTCGCGTCCTCGGCGATGACCGGGGCGCTCGCGGAGACCACCTTCAACTTCTTCGGCAAGATGAAATACATGAAGCTGTACGACGGGATGATCGCCACCCCGGTACGGCCGTTCGAGATCGCCGTTGGCGAGCTGGGTTGGGCGATGCTGCGGGGCAGTGCCTACTCGGCCGCGTTCCTCGGGGTGATGGTCGCTCTGGATCTGACCAGCGTCGGCCGCGCGCTGGCCGCCCTACCGGCCGCGGTGCTGGTCGGGTTCGCGTTCGGGGCGCTCGGCATGGCGATCTCCACCTTCATGCGCAGCTGGCAGGATTTCGACCTGGTGGGCTCCGCGCAGTTCACGCTGTTCCTGTTCTCCGGCACCTTTGTGCCGGCGCAGGCCTACCCGACTCTGCTGCACTGGCTGGTCGAGGTCACCCCGCTGTACCGGTCGGTGCACCTGATCCGCGGGGTCGCGCTGGGCGGCGGTGGCTGGGTCTGGGTGCTCGACGTGCTCTACCTGCTGGCGATGCTGGCGGTCGGCCTGTTCGTGGCCTCTCGCCGGATGGGCAGGTTGCTCTACAAGTAGGGGTTATCCGCGCACGTTCACGGGGCATGTCCGGTGGTGACACCACCGACGAAGAGGAGGGGCGATGGCCTCGGACGAGTCTTCCGCCCAGCGGGAGCGGGAGCGTGATCCCGCGAACGCGCCGGTCGGGCCCGACGCGGGGCCGGACAGCCCCACCGAGCTGCCCGGCAGCGGTTGGAAGGCGGCTCTGCGCCGGACGGTCCGCGAATTCCAGGACGACAGCCTGACCGACTGGGCGGCGGCGTTGACCTACTACGGGGTGCTGTCCATCTTCCCCGGCCTGCTGGTGCTGATCTCGATCCTCGGCCTGCTCGGCAAGAGTGCCACCGAGGGCGTCAAGGACACCGTCAACCAGGCAGTGCCGAACGACAGCATCCAGAAGATCATCGAGGGCGCGATCGACACCGCCCAGCAGAACGGCGGTCTGGCCAGCGTCGCGGCGATCATCGGTCTGTTGGCCGCGTTCTGGTCCGCCTCCGGTTACATCGGCGCGTTCATGCGCGCCTCGAACACCATCTACGACGTGCCGGAGGGGCGGCCGATCTGGAAGACGCTCCCGATCCGGCTCGGCGTGACCGCGGTGGTCGGGGTGTTGCTGCTGGTCAGCGCGGTGATCGTGGTCTTCACCGGTCGTCTCGCCGAATCGGTCGGTGACGTGATCGGGCTGGGCTCGACGGCCGTCGCGGTGTGGGACGTCGCCAAGTGGCCGGTCCTGCTGATCCTGGTCAGCCTGATGTTCGCGATCCTCTACTGGGCCTCGCCGAACGCGCGGCACGGCGGCTTCCGCTGGGTCAGCCCGGGCGGGGTGCTGGCCGTGGTGATCTGGCTGGTGATCTCCGGCCTGTTCGCCTTCTACGTGAGCAACTTCGGCTCGTACAACAAGACGTACGGAGCGCTCGCCGGCGTGATCATCTTCTTGGTCTGGCTCTGGCTGAGCAACATCGCGATCCTGCTGGGTGCCGAGTTCGACGCCGAGTTGGAGCGGGGCCGCGCCATCGAGGCGGGTCACGACGTCGACGACGAGCCGTACGTCGAGCTGCGCGACGACCGCAAGCTTCGCAAGAAGAGGGGATCCGCCGACCGCAGTTGACCGCCTCGCACGAATCGCCCCGCCACCGCACGTCCGGCTGGCGGGGCGATTGCGTGTCCATCGATGGAACTGCTGGCAAGCGGATGCGGGCGGCCCGTGATCCTTTTCTTGATCGACTAGTAGCTTTTGTTCTTTCGGACAAAAGTTGGTCTCGGAACGGTTGAAGCTCTGGACAGGCGGCGCGGAACGCTCCTACTGTGTCGGACACAACACATCGACATGACGTCGATGTGAACGAGGCTGATGAAGAGGTGGCCCCCGTTGCGGACCGTCGATCCCCTGCACGTGCGACTGTTGCGGTTGCTCCGCGACGAGGGGGCCGTGTCCCGGGCCGAGCTGGGCGACCGGCTCCAGATGCCGCGCCCGCGCATGCTGGC
The DNA here is from genome assembly GCF_057766525.1 of Micromonospora sp. MGP-C2. NCBI lineage: Bacteria > Bacillati > Actinomycetota > Actinomycetes > Micromonosporales > Micromonosporaceae > Micromonospora > Micromonospora sp. MGP-C2. Next base: position 2,741,748 of record NZ_JBYMEN010000002.1, on the reverse strand, counting down.
CGAGCTGGAACGTCTGGTCGCGCTGGGCTACGTCGCCGAGGCGGGGCTCGCCGCCTCCCGAGGTGGGCGTCGCTCGACCCTGGTGGAGCTCAACCCGAAGCTCCGCTTCGCCGCCGTCGACCTCGGCGCCAGCTCGATAGACATCGAGGTGGTCAACGGCCGCCTCGAGCCGGTGGCCCACTACGGCGAGGCCGCCGACATCCGCAACGGTCCGAAGGTGACCCTGCAACGGGTCAACGAGTTGCTGCACAAGGCCCGGGTCGACGGCGCGTACGAGCGGTTGGACGCGGTCGGCATCGGCGTACCCGGTCCGGTCAGCTTCCGCGACGGCGTTCCGGTCTCGCCGCCGATCATGCCGGGCTGGGACCGGTTCCCGGTGCGCGAGCTGCTCAGCCGGGAGCACGGCTGCCCGGCGGTGGTCGACAACGACGTCAACATCATGGCGATCGGTGAGCGGCACGGTGGGGTCGCCCACTCGGTGGACGACTTCCTCTTCGTGAAGATCGGCACCGGCATCGGGTGCGGCATCTACCTCACCGGCGAGGTCTACCGGGGCACCGACGGTTGCGCCGGCGACATCGGCCACATCCAGGTCGACTCGCACGGTCCGATGTGTTCCTGCGGCAACATCGGTTGCCTGGAGGCGCTGTTCAGCGGTGCCGCGCTGGCCAAGGAGGCCACCGCGGCCGCCCGCAGTGGCGTCTCGCCGGCGCTCGCCGAGCGGATGACGCTGCGCGGTGTGGTGACGGCTCTCGACGTCGCCGAGGGTGCCGTCGAGGGAGACGTGGCCTGCATCCAGCTGATCCGTGACGGCGGGCGGCGGGTCGGCGGTGTGCTCGCCGGCCTGGTCAGCTTCACCAACCCGTCGATGATCGTGATCGGGGGTGGGTTGGCCCAGCTCGGGCACATCCTGCTCGCCGAGATCCGCAGCGTGGTCTATCGCCGGTCGCTGCCGTTGGCCACCGGCAACCTGCCCGTCGTGCTGTCCGAGCTCGGTGGCCGTGCCGGTGTCACCGGGGCGGCGGTGCTCGCGAGTGACGTCGCCTTCGCGGAGGCGTCATGAGCGCGAGCAGGGAGCCGGGCTTGCGAGCCCCGCAGTCGCGACCAGCGGCCGGTGCCGTGAAGTTGACCGAGATCCTGTCGTGAGCGAGGAGGAGACTGTGGCTCTGCCCGAGGATGACGCCGCCACCGCGTCGGCTGAGGCCGTCGCCGAGGCACCGCTGGTCGAGGCTCCCGCTGACACCGTCGCGGGCGAGGTGGTCCTGCGCCTCACCGATGTGGTCAAGACCTTCCCCGGCGTACGCGCGCTCGATGGTGTGCAGCTGGAGGTGCGTGCCGGCGAGGTGCACTGTCTGCTCGGTCAGAACGGCGCTGGCAAGTCCACCCTGATCAAGGTGCTCTCCGGGGTGCACCAACCCGATTCCGGGCAGGTGGAGTGGCGCGGCGAGCCGGCCACGTTCGCCAACCCGCAGGCCGCGATGAAGGCCGGCATCGCCACCATCTACCAGGAGCTCGACCTCGTCGAGGACCTGTCGGTGGCGGAGAACGCCTTCCTCGGCCACGAATACCGCAGCTTCGGGTTCGTCCGGCGCGGCCGGATGGCCCGGCACACCCGGCAGATCCTCAGTCGGCTCGGCCACGGCGAGATTCCGCCCGGGCGGATGGTCCGGTCGCTGCCGGCGGCGGGCAAGCAGATCGTCAGCATGGCCCGGGCGCTGTCGCACGAGGCCCGACTGATCATCATGGACGAGCCGAGCGCCGTGCTGGCCCATGACGAGGTCGGCAACCTGTTCCGGATCATCCGGGAGCTGACCGCGCAGGGCATCGCCGTCATCTACATCTCCCACCGCCTGGAGGAGATCCGCGAGATCGGCGACCGGGTCACCGTACTCAAGGACGGCCGGACCACCGCGGCGAACCTGCCGGCGCGCGACACCCCGACCCGCGACCTGGTCAGCCGGATGACCGGCCGGACCATCGAGTACGTCTTCCCGGACCGGCCGAGCGACGACGCCGCGGGTGCCGACCTGCTCCAGGTGCAGGGGTTGACGCGGCCCGGCGAGTTCGCCGACGTCTCGCTGAACGTGCGTGCCGGGGAGATCGTCGGCATCGCAGGGCTGGTCGGCTCCGGCCGTTCCGAGCTGTTGGAGACCATCTACGGCGCCCGTCTCGCGGAGGCCGGCTCGGTCCGGATGAACGGCAAGGTGCTGCGTCCCGGCGTGGGCGCGGCGGTGCGGGCCGGCATGGGGATGGCGCCTGAGGAACGCAAGAGTCAGGCGCTGCTGCTCGGTGAGCCGATCTACCGCAACGTCACGCTGGCCACCTTCGGCCGGTACGCGCGGCTCGGCTTCACCAACGCCGCCAAGGAACGCGCCGAAGCGGACCGGATCGCCGAGACCCTGGAGCTGCGGCCCCGGGACGTCGACCGGCCGGTACGCACGCTGTCCGGCGGCAACCAGCAGAAGGTCGTGGTCGGGCGGTGGTTGCTCGGCGGCACGAAGTTGTTGCTGCTCGACGAGCCCACCCGGGGTGTGGACGTGGGCGCCCGGGCTGAGCTCTACCAGGTCATCCGGGCGTTGGCCGCCCAGGGCGTCGGCGTGCTGCTGGTCTCCAGCGAGGTGCCCGAGGTGCTGGGTCTGTCCGACCGGGTGCTGGTGATGCGGGAAGGGCGGGTCGTCCGCGAGGCCGCGGCCGGCGAACTCGACGAGAACACTGTGCTTGACCTCGTGATGGCGGGGTCCTTGATGGAAGGCGCACCGGCATGAGCGACGCGACTCCCACTCCCACCGCGACACCGGAGCGCCCGCAGCTTCCGGCGCAGTCGCCGCCGGTGGACCCGGCGGAGACGGCGGTGGCCGGCGATAAAGCAGCATCCGCGGGTCGGCTCTCCTGGTGGCGGGGCGACGGCGGCGACGGCGCCAAGCGCAACCTCGGTCTGATCGGTGTGTTGGCCGCACTGATCGTGGTTGGTGCGGTGACCAAGCCGGATCTCTACGGTGACCCGAACTGGGTGTGGAACAACGTCCTGGCCATCCTTCAGCTCGCCTCGGTCGTCGGCGTGGTGACGGTCGGTATGACGTTCGTGATCATCGGCGGTGGCATCGACCTGTCGGTCGGGGCGATCGTCGCGCTGGCCGGCGTCTGGTGCACCACGGTGGCCACCCAGAGCTACGGCGCCGGTGGGATGATCTTCACGGCCCTCGCGGTCGGCATCTGTGTCGGCCTGGTCAACGGGGTGCTCATCTCGTACGGGCGGTTGGTGCCGTTCATCGCGACGCTCGCGATGCTGGTGGCCGCGCGGGGCCTCGCGGCGTCGATCTCCAACAAGCAGACCCAGGTGTCGAGCAGCACCTTCATCAACGACATCGCGGCGCGCAAGGTGATCGGCATCCCGATCCTCGTCTACATCCTCGGCGCGGTGGTGCTGGCCGGGTGGGTCGTGCTCAACCGGACGACCTTCGGCCGGCGGACCATCGCCGTCGGCGGTAACCCGGAGGCGGCACGGCTGGCCGGCATCAACGTCCGCCGCCACACGATGCTGCTCTACGCGCTCTCCGGTCTGTGCTGCGGCATCGCCGCCATCATGCTCACCTCGCAGGCCACCTCGGCGCAGGCGGCGATGGCCAACCTGTACGAGTTGGACGCGATCGCCGCGGCCATCATCGGTGGAACGCTGCTCAGCGGTGGTCGGGGCACGATCGTCGGCTCCCTGCTCGGCGTCATCATCTTCGCCACGATCACCAACCTCTTCGCCATCAACGGCCTCTCCATCGAGGCGCAGAACATGGTCAAGGGCGGCATCATCGTCGCCGCCGTCCTGGTCCAGCAGTTCCAGTTCAAGTCCGTCACTCGGCTCCTCGCGCGGAACAGGGTCACCACCGCAACCTGACGCACCGCACCGTTGTCCCGGGCGACGTCGAGAAATTCGACAGTGGCCGGGCCTCGCACACCCTCACCAACTCAAATCCCGCTCCCAGGAGGTCATTCATGACCCAGCACAGTCGCGACCTGTCGCGCCGCCGGTTGCTCTTCGGTGGAGCCGCAGTAGGCGCCGCCACCCTTCTCACCGCCTGCACCAGCAACGAGACGCCGGCAGCCAGCACCCAGACCAAGGCCGCCGGAGACAGCGCCGGCAACAACGCGCCGGGCAAGAAGGTCGTCATCGGCTTCTCCGCGCCGGCCGCCGACCACGGCTGGATGGGTGCGATCCACGCCAACGCCAAGGCTCAGGCCGCGGCCTACTCGGACGTGGAGTTCAAGGAGGTCGACGGTGGGTCGAACTCCGAGGCCCAGCGCTCCACGCTCGGCACCCTGATCGCCCAGAAGCCGGACATCATCGTCGTGCTGCCGCACGACGGCAAGGAGGTCAACGCCGTTGCCCTCCAGGCAATGCAGGCGGGCATCCCGATCGTGAACCTCGACCGGGCGTTCCCCGACGCGCTGGCCTCGCGGCTGGTCATCAAGGGCGACAACTACGGCATGGGCGTCTCGGCCGGGCACTTCATCGGCAAGCAGCTCAAGGCCAAGGGCATCGCCAACCCGGTGATCGGTGAGATCGCCGGCCTGGAGATCCCGCTGACCGTCGAGCGCAGCGCCGGCTTCGCGGCGGCCCTGGCGACCTACGGGTTCAAGGTGAACAACCGTCGCTCCGCCGAGTTCACCTCGGACAGCGGCCAGCGTGAGGCGGCCCAGCTGCTCCAGGCGCTGCCGAAGATCGACGCGGTCTGGAACCACGACGACGACCAGGGCATCGGTGTGCTTGCCGCCATCAAGCAGGCCAACCGGTCGGAGTTCTTCATGGTCGGCGGCGCCGGCTCGAAGCTCGCGATCGACGCGATCAAGGCCGACAACACCGTGCTCAAGGCGACGGTCACGTACAACCCGTCGATGGCCTCGTCGGCAGTCTCCCTCGCACGGCTCGTCGCGCAGGGCCGGGGCCTGGGCGACCTGACGGAACTGCAGGTTCCCAAGGAAGTAACCCTGGCCTCCGAGACGATCACCAAGGAGAACGCGAGCAGCTACGACAAGCTCGGGTTCTGACATACCGGGGGGAGACCCACCTTGTCCACGACAGACAAAGAACTGCGGGTCGGCATGGTCGGCTACGCGTTCATGGGCGCCGCGCACTCACAGGCGTGGCGCACCGTGAACCGCGTCTTCGACCTGCCGGCGCGGGCCCGGATGGCGCTGATCTGCGGTCGAGACACAACGAAGGTGGCGGATGCCGCCGACCGGCTCGGCTGGGACGCGTACACCACGGACTGGCGTGACCTGATCAACCGGGACGACATCGACGTGATCGATGTCTGCACACCGGGCGACAGTCACGCCGAGATCGCGCTCGCCGCGTTGGCTGCCGGTAAGCACGTCCTGTGCGAGAAGCCGTTGGCCAACACGGTGGCGGAGGCACGGGCGATGACCGCTGCGGCGGAACTCGCCCGGGCCTCCGGGGTGCGGTCGATGTGCGGGTTCAACTACCGCCGGGTCCCCGCGGTCACGATGATGCGCCAGTTGGTCGCCGACGGACGACTCGGGGTGATTCGACACGTCCGTGCGACGTACCTGCAGGACTGGATCGTGGACCCGCAGTTCCCGCTGGTCTGGCGGTTGCAGAAAGACAGGGCGGGCTCCGGCGCGCTCGGTGACATCGGTGCGCACATCATCGATCTGACCCAGTTCGTCACCGGCCAGAAGATCAGCGGGGTCAGCGCGGTCACCGAGACGTTCGTCAAGGAACGGCCGTTGCCGGCCGAGTCGAGTGGTCTCGCGGCCACTGTGGACGGGCACACCGCGCCCACCGGGCCGGTCACCGTCGACGACGCCGCGGTCTTCGTGGCACGGCTCGACGGCGGCGCCCTGGCCACGTACGAGGCGAGCCGGTTCGCCACCGGTCGCAAGAACGCGTTGCGTGTCGAGATCAACGGCTCGCTGGGCAGCGTGATCTTCGACCTGGAGCGGCTCAACGAGCTGGAGTTCTACGACGCCACCAGGCCGAGCGTGGAGCAGGGTTTCAGCCGCATCCTGGTGACCGAGGGCGAGCACCCGTACATGTCGGCGTGGTGGCCTCCGGGCCACATCATCGGCTACGAGCACTCGTTCACGCACGAGATGCGCGATTTCATCGAGGCGGTCGCCACCGGCGTCGACCCGACTCCGTCCTTCGCCGACGCGTTGCAGGTCCAGCTCGTGCTGGACGCGGTGACCCGCTCGGCGGAACTCGGTTCCTCCTGGACCGAGGTGGAGCCGGCGCTGATCGCGGCGGCCGTCTGACCATCGACCATCCGCGATGGTGGTGATCGCACCACCATCGCCCTACCAGCTTCCCGAAGCCGACCGGCGAGGGAGCGGCCGCGGATTGCGCCCCGCGGCCGGGACGAGGTCGGCGTCGGAGAGCGTGCGGCCGGGCACTGCGGCCCGGTGGCGCACGAGCAGGACGGTCGTCCGGTGCGACCGGACCGGGATTCCCCGGCCGCACCGGAGGACCGCCACCAATCCGGAGATCCGGAGGACCTGATGGCACCGCCCGCCGCTGCCCCCACCCGTACCGCAACCACTCGCCGACGTCCGGCGGGTCGTGCTGCGGTCGGTGACCTGGTGGGCACGGCGGCCTGAGCACGCCCGGTCGGGACGCATCAGCGCCCCGGCCGGTCGGGTGCGGGGGAGACAGGGTCGAGACGCCGACCCGACCCTGTCTACCAAGCCCCGTCTGCCCGCGCCCGGACCGGAAACCGGTCCGGCGTCGTCGCCGCCGACGCCGACGTCGGAACCCGGTGCCAAACCGGTGTGGGACGGGCGGACGGGGCCCCGCAAAACCGGGGCGTATCTTTCCGAAACATATTCTGATATTCCTATATTTAGCGGTACCGCGGTTCCTCGTGAACGGGGAAGGAGCACCATGCGAACAGGTGTCTGGCTGGTAGGAGCGCGCGGTTCCGTCGCGACCACCAGCATCGTCGGGGGGCTCGCGCTGCGGGCTGGCCTGGCCGGGCCCACCGGCTGCGTCACCGAGCTGCCCGAGCTGCGTGGCCCCGCCCTGCCGAGCTTCGCCGACCTCGTCTTCGGCGGGCACGACCTGGCCACCACCCCGCTGTCCAAGCGCGCCGAGGCCCTCGCCGACGCCGGTGTCATCCCCTGGCGGCTGGTCGCCGCGCTCCCCGACGAGCTGAACGCGGTCGAGCAGGAGCTGCGCCCGGCACCGGTCGGTGCCACCCAGGCCGACCGGGCCGACGCCGTGGTCCGCGACCTCACCAGCTTCCGTGAGCGGCACCACCTGGACCGAGTGGTGGTGGTCAACGTCTCCGCCACCGAACCGGCACCGGAGCCGCACCCCGGGCACGCCGACCCGGCCGCGTTGCGCGCCGCCCTCGCCGGGCCGGACGAGGTGCTGCCGGTCAGCTCCCTCTACGCGTACGCGGCGGTGCTGGCCGGCTGCCCGTACGTCGACTTCACCCCGTCCACCGGGCTGCGGCTTCCCGCGCTGGCCGCGCTGGCCCAGGAGGCCCGACTGCCGTACGCCGGGCATGACGGCAAGACCGGGGAGACCCTCGTCAAGTCGGTGCTCGCGCCGATGTTCGCGATGCGCAACCTGGCCGTGCGCTCCTGGTCCGGGGTCAACCTGCTGGGCGGTGGCGACGGCGCCACCCTCGCCGACCCGGCCGCCAACGCGGCGAAGGTGCAGAGCAAGCAGCGGGTGCTCGGCGAGACGCTGGGCTACGTCCCGCAGGGCGGCACCCGCATCGAGTACGTCGAGGATCTGGGCGACTTCAAGACCGCCTGGGATCTGATCACCTTCGCCGGCTTCCTCGGCACCGGCATGCGGATGGAGTTCACCTGGCACGGCTGTGACTCCGCGCTGGCCGCGCCGCTGGTGCTCGACCTGGCCCGGCTCACCGCCGCCGCGCACGCCGCCGGGCAGGTGGGGCCGCTGGCTGAGCTGGGCTTCTTCTTCAAGGACCCGCTCGGCTCGCCCACCCACTCGCTGGGCGAGCAGTGGGCCCGCCTGAGCGACTTCACCCGGCAGCTGCACGCCGGCGGGGACGGTGTCCATGACAACGTTGGCTGATCTCGCCGAGCTGGTCCGGGCACCGGCCGCGCTCTCGGTGCCCGGTGACGTGATCGCCGGTGCGGCGGCGGCCGGCGCGCTGAGCCCGCGTACGCCCGCCCTGGCTGGCGCGTCGGTGCTGCTCTACTGGGCCGGCATGGCCGCCAACGACTGGGCCGACCGGGGCCTGGACGCGGTGGAACGCCCCGAGCGGCCGATCCCCAGCGGTCGGGTCACCCCGGCCGCCGCGGTGGGCCTCGCGGCGGGTCTCACGGCCGCCGGCGTGGGCCTGGCCGCCGCCGTGGGCGGTCGCCGCGCCGTCGCGCTCGCCGTGCCGCTGGCCGCCACAATCTGGGGGTACGACCTGCTGGCCAAGAACACCGCCGCCGGTCCGGCCGTGATGGCCGCCTGCCGGGGGCTGGATGTGCTGCTCGGCGCGTCGGGTGGGCGGGTGACCCGGGCGTTGCCGGCGGCGGCGACGGTTGCCGCGCACACCTGGACGGTCACCGCGCTGTCCCGCCGGGAGGTCACCGGCGCCGACGCGAAACTGCCGATGCGCACCCTCGCGGGCACCGCGTTGGTCGCCGCCAGCGCCGCCGTCGCCGCCCCTCGGCGGGTTGCGGTGCTGCCCGCCGTGCTGGCCGGCTGGTACGCCGCCCGCTACGGCGCGGCCCAGGCCGAGGTGGTCCGGGACCCGTCGGCCGGGCGGGTCCGCGCGGCCGTCGGCGCCGGGATCACCGGGCTGCCCGCCCTCCAGGGGGCGCTCACCGCGCGCGGTGGAGCAGGTCTGCTCGGGGTGGCCGTCGCGGCGGCCGCGCCGCTGGGTCGACGGTTGGCCCGGAAGGTCTCCCCGACATGAGCATCCCCGAGCCCCGGCCCGGTGCGCCGGCCGCCGACACCACGACGCTGCGCCTCGGGTACGGCACCAACGGCTTCGCCAACCACCGGCTCGACGACGCGCTCGCCGTCATCGCCGACCTCGGCTACGACGGGGTGGCGCTCACCCTGGACCACGACCACCTGGACCCGTTCGCGCCCGGCCTCACCCGCCGGGTCGCCGCCGTCGGCAAACGGTTGGAGGCGCTCGGACTGGCCGTGGTGATCGAGACCGGGGCCCGCTACCTGCTCGACCCGTGGCACAAACACGCTCCGACGTTGCTGCACGACGACCCGACCCGGCGGATCGAGTTCCTGCGCCGCGCCGTGCGGATCGCCGCCGACCTGGGCGCCGAGGCTGTCTCGTTCTGGGCCGGTGTCCGACCCGAGGCGGTGTCACCGCAGTGCGCCTGGGACCGGCTGGTGGCCGGCTGCGCCACGGTGGTCGACGCGGCCGAGACCGCCGGCGTCACCCTCGGCTTCGAACCGGAGCCCGGCATGCTGGTGCAGGACATCTCCGACTGGCGTCGGCTGCACGCCGCTCTCGACAACCCGGCCCGCTTCGGCATCACCCTCGACATCGGACACTGCCGGTGCCTGGAGCCCTGGCCGGTGCCGCAGTGCGTCGCCGAGGTTGCCGACCACCTGGTCAACGTGCAGATCGACGACATGCGCCGGGGCGTGCACGAGCACCTGGAGTTCGGCGTCGGCGAGATCGACTTCCCGCCGGTGCTGGCCGCGCTGCGCGACGCCGGCTACCGCGGCCTGGTCGCCGTCGAGCTGCCCCGGGACTCGCACGCCGCGCCCGCCGTGGCCGCCCGGTCGATCGAGTTCCTGCGCGCCGCCGCGGCCACCGATCACCACGCTGCCCGCACCCTTTGCTCTGCACCCACCGAGGCGACACCCGCCAAAGAGGCCCCGGTGCATATGTAGGTGCAGAGCAAAGGTGGCGGGCACCGCGTAGCAGCAAGAGGGAGGAGACGGGATGACACCGGATTCACTACGGGCCGCGCTGCGAGGCGTACCCGATCCCGATTGGTTGGACACGGCGCTGCGCCGGGTCACCACCGAGCCCACCGCGATCACCCGGCTCTTCCCCGCCGCAGGTCGGCGTTGCGGTCGGGGCGCGTTGCCCGAAGCGCCCGGCTGGACCGCCGACGACGCGGCCCGGGTGCTGCTGCTCACGGCGCTGCCCGGCGACCACGCGGCGTACGCCGACAGCCTCTACCAGCACGGCGACGCGGCCGAGCGGCGAGCCGTGCTGCGGGCACTGCCGCTGCTGCCGATCGGCGCCGCCGGCGTGCCGCTGCTGCACGACGCGATCCGCACCAACGACACCCGGCTGGTCGCCGCAGCCCTCGGCCCGTACGCCCGGCACCTCGACCCGGCCGCCTGGCGGCAGGCGGTGCTCAAGTGCGTGTTCAGCGGCGTCCCCCTCGCCGCGGTGGCCGACCTGGACACCCGGGCCGACGGGGAGCTGGCCGCGATGCTGGCCGCACTCGCCGCCGAACGGCACGCCGCCGGCCGGGACCTGCCCGCCGACGCCACCGACCTGCTCGACCGGCTCACCGCCGCACTGCCCCGGGAGGCGTGAATGCGCATCTTCGACCCCCACATCCACATGACCTCACGCACCACCGACGACTACGAACGGATGGCCGCAGCCGGAGTGCGCGCGGTGGTGGAGCCCTCGTTCTGGTTGGGTCAGCCGCGCACCAGCGCTGCCTCGTTCACCGACTACTTCGACTCGCTGATCGGGTGGGAGCCGTTCAGGGCCGGTCAGTTCGGGGTGCGGCATTTCGCCACGGTGGCCCTGAACCCCAAGGAGGCCAACGACCCGCGCTGCCGCCCGGTCCTCGACCTGCTGCCCCGCTACCTGGACAAGGACGCGGTGGTGGCGGTCGGCGAGATCGGGTACGACTCGATGACGCCGGAGGAGGACGAGGCGTTCGCCGCGCAGCTCGCCCTGGCGGTGGCGTACGACCTGCCGGCGCTGGTGCACACCCCGCACCGGGACAAGGCGCGCGGCTGCGAACGGACCCTCGCCGTGGTCGCCGAATCCGGCATCGAGGCGGGACGCGTGGTGGTCGACCACCTCAACGAGGTGACCGTCAAGCTGGTCCGGGACAGCGGCTGCTGGTTGGGCTTCTCCATCTACCCGGACACCAAGATGACACCGTCGCGGATGGTCGAGTTGCTGCGGGAGTACGGCACGGAGCGGATGCTGGTCAACTCGGCCGCCGACTGGGGGCGCTCCGACCCGCTGCTGACCCGGGCCACCGGCGAGGCGATGCTGCTGGCCGGGTTCAGCGACGACGAAGTCGACCATGTGCTGTGGCGCAACCCGGTGGAGTTCTACGGGCAGTCCGGCCGGCTCGACCTCACCGACCTGGAGGTCACCGCCGTGGACCCGCAGACCGGCAACTCGATCCTGCGCGGCGGCAGCTGATGCGCCTGCGACATGCCGGCGGCGACACCGTCCACCTCGGCTACTGCACCAACGTGCACCCCGCCGAGGACCTCGCCGGCATCCTCGGTCAACTGGACACCTACGCCGTGCCGGTCCGCGAGGCGCTCGGCAGTGACCTGCTCGGGCTCGGCCTGTGGCTGGCCGCCCCGGTCGCCGCCGAGCTGGCCGCCGACCCGACGCTACGCCGTCGGTTGCGCACCGAGCTGGACGCGCGCGGGCTGGAGGTGGTCACCCTCAACGGCTTCCCGTACGCGGCCTTCCAGGCCCCCGTGGTCAAGCAGGACGTGTACCACCCGGACTGGACCACCGAGCAGCGCCTGACGTACACGCTGAATCTGGCCCGGGTGCTCGCGGACCTGCTGCCCGACGACGCCGCTCGGGGCTCGATCTCCACCCTGCCGCTGGCCTGGCGGCAACCGTGGGACACCGACCGGGCCGACGCGGCCCGACGCCGGCTCGACCAGCTGGCCGCCGGCCTGGCCGCCGTGCAGCGCGACACCGGCCGTGAGGTGCGGGTCGCCTTCGAGCCGGAGCCCGGCTGTGTCGTGGAGAGCACCGGCCAGGCCGCCGAGCTGCTGTCCGGGATGGACACCGACCGGCTGGGCGTCTGTCTCGACCTGGCCCACCTGGCCTGCGCCTGGGAGGAGCCGGCCGAGGCACTGGAACGACTGCGGGCGGCCGGGCTGCCGGTGGTGAAGGTGCAGGTCTCCGCCGCCGTCGAGGCCACCGACCCGGATGGTGGGGCCGAGGCGTTGCGCCGCTGGGTGGAGCCACGCTTCCTGCACCAGACCCGGGGCGCCGGTTGCGCCGGTCTGGCAGACCCGGCCGATCCGGCGTACGCGGCCGACGACCTGGACGAGGCACTGGACAGGGCGCTACCCGGGCCGTGGCGGGTGCACTACCACGTGCCACTGCACGCCCCGCCCGAGGAACCGCTCGGCTCGACCCTGCCGGTTCTTCGCGCGGCCCTGAGAGCGCTCTTCGACGGCCCGACCGCTGGCTGCGACCACCTCGACGTCGAGACGTACACCTGGGGGGTGCTGCCGGCGGCACGACGGCCCGGCACCGACGCGGAGCTGGCCGCGGGCATCGCCGCGGAGCTGGCCTTCGCCCGGGACGAACTGGTCGGCCTCGGCCTGACCGCAGAGCGATCCGTGAGCATGGGGGTGACGCGATGAGCCGGCGACTGGTGGTCCTCGACGTGGTGGGGTTGACGCCCCGACTACTGGCGCACATGCCTCGACTGCGAGGGGTCGCCGACGGCGGCTTCCGGGCCGAGCTGGGCACCGTGCTGCCCGCCGTGACCTGCTCGGTGCAGTCCACCTTCCTCACCGGCGAGCCGCCCAGCGGGCACGGGATCGTCGGCAACGGGTGGTATTTCCGGGAGCTGGGCGAGGTGCTGCTGTGGCGGCAGCACAACGCGCTGGTCGGCGGGGAGAAGCTCTGGCAGGCGGCCCGCAAGGCCGAGCCGGGCTACACCGTCGCCAACGTCTGCTGGTGGTACGCCATGGGCGCGGACGTCGACTGGACGGTCACCCCACGCCCCGTCTACTACGCCGACGGGCGCAAGGAGCCGGACTGCTACACCGACCCGCCGGAGCTGCACGACGCGCTCACCGGGCGACTGGGCACCTTCCCGCTGTTCACCTACTGGGGGCCGACGGCCGGGTTGCCGTCGTCGCGGTGGATCTGCCAGGCGGCCGAACAGATCCTCGCCGACGTGTCACCCGACCTGACCCTGGTCTACGTCCCGCACCTGGACTACGACCTGCAACGCTTCGGTCCCTCGTCGGCCCAGGCCGCCGCGGCGGCAGCCGAGCTGGACGCGGTGCTCGGGCCACTGCTGGACGCCGCCCGGGCGCGCGACGCCACAGTGGTGGTGCTCTCCGAGTACGGCATCACCGACGTGTCCCGCCCGGTGGACGTCAACCGGCTGCTGCGCGCCGAAGGGCTGCTGCGGGTGCACACCCAGGCCGGCATGGAATACCTCGACCCGTGGACGTCGAAGGCGTTCGCAGTCGCCGACCACCAGATTGCCCACGTCTACGTCAAGGACCCGGCCGACGTGCCGGCGGTGGCGAAGCTCTGCGCCAACCTGCCCGGGGTGGCCGAGGTGCTCGACGCCGAGGGCAAGGCCGCGCACGGTCTGGACCACCCGCGCGCCGGTGAGCTGGTGCTGGTGGCCGAGCCGGACGCCTGGTTCACCTACTACTACTGGCTGGACGACGCCCGGGCGCCGGACTTCGCCCGCCTCGTGGAGATTCATCGGAAGCCCGGTTACGACCCGGCGGAGCTGTTCTTCGACCCGGCCAACCCCGGTGCCGCGAAGGCCCGCGCCGGGGTGGCCCTGGCCCGCAAGAAGCTCGGCATGCGGTACCTGATGAGCGCTGTCGGCCTGGACGCCGGCGCGCAGGCGGTACGGGGCTCGCACGGGCGGCTGCCGGACGACCCGGCGGACGCCCCGGTGCTGCTCTGCTCCGACCCGACGGCCGCCCGGGACCGGATTGCGGCCACCGAGGTCAAGGCGCTGCTGCTGGAGTTGGCCGGGTTGGGTGCCGGCGGTACGGGCGGGCCGGGGGAGGGGGCATGACGGTCACCGTCGCGCCCACCGACGCGAGCGGGTTGCGGGCGCGCTTCGACGCGGAGCTGGCCGGGTTCCTCGAACGGCAGGGCCCGGACTGGCCCGACGGCGCGCCGCGCGGCGTGTTCACCGCCCTGCAACGGTTCGTGCTGGCCGGTGGCAAGCGGTTGCGCCCGCTCTTCTGCTACTGGGGCTGGCGCGGGGCGGGCGCGGCCGACGGCACCCCGATCGTGGTGGCGGCCGCTGCCCTGGAGCTGTTCCACGCGTTCGCGCTGATCCACGACGACATCCTGGACGGCAGCGACCGCCGTCGGGGTGAGCCGTCGGTGCACCGGCTCTTCGCCGACCTGCACGCCCGCTCGTCCTGGCGCGGTGACCCCGAGGCGTACGGCCGTAACACGGCGCTGCTCTGCGGGGACCTCTGCGCGGCCTGGTCGGATCAGATGTTCCACGAGTGCGGGCTGAGCACCGAACAGGTGCACCGGGGGTACGGCGTGTTCGCGCTGATGCGTACCGAGGTGATCGCGGGGGAGTACCTGGACCTGGTCTCGGGCGTGGGTGACGGCTCGGTGGCCAGCGCGCTCACCGTGATACGGATGAAGGCTGCCCGGTACACGGTCACCCGGCCGCTCCAGATCGGCGCGGCCCTGGCCGGCGCCGGCCCGGAGTTGATCGCCGCGCTGGGCGAGTTCGGTGACCCGCTGGGCGACGCGTTCCAGCTCCGCGACGACGTGCTGGGTGTCTTCGGGGACCCGGCGGTCACCGGCAAGTCGGTCCTGGACGACCTGCGTGAGGGCAAGCCCACGGTGATGATGGCGCTGGCCCGCAGCGCCGCCGACCGGTCGCAGACCGCCCGGCTACGGGAGCTGTTCGGCAATCCGGCGTTGGACGCCGACGGCGCGGCGGAGCTGCGCGCGATCATCGAGGCGACCGGTGCCCGGGAGCGGATCGAGCAGATGATCCGGGTGCGGACGGAGGCGGCGCTCGTCGCCCTGCAGACCGCGACGGTGGCCGACGAGGCTCGCTCGGCGCTGGTCGCGCTGGCCGGGCAGGCGATCGACCGCCGGGCCTGACCGGCAACTTTCGATCAGATCGACGAAAGTTGATGCTGAATCGCCGGAAGGTATGGACACATCGACAGGTCCAACTTAGTGTCGTGACCAACACGACAATGTTTCGTCGAGGTGAACCGGCGGCGCGGTAACCCATCGACCCCCACCATCACCGCTACGGCATCCGGCGCGACGGCGCGCGCCCGCCTGGCAGTCACTCGTCAGGAAGGGGCAGCACACATGTCCATGAAGGACGCTCCAAGACAACGATCCCGACGATGGTTCTCCGCCGGATCGGCAGCGCTGCTCGTGGTCGCGGCCGGCACGGTCGCCCTCGGCGCCGACTCGACCCCCGCGCAGGCGCACACGATCAACGCGACCGACTTCCAGCAGGTCGAGCTCGCCCGTGGGGTGAGCGACATGGGCGAGCCGATGTCGCTGGCGGTGCTGCCGGACCGCTCCGTGCTGCACACCGCCCGCAACGGCACCCTGCGCCGCACCGATGCGAGCGGCACCACCTCCGTGATCGGCACCCTGTCGGTCTACCAGCACGACGAGGAGGGGTTGCAGGGCGTCGGCGTCGACCCGAACTTCGCGAGCAACCGCCAGATCTTCCTGTACTACGCCCCGCCGCTGTCGACGCCGGCCGGCGACGCACCGGCCACCGGCACCGACTTCTCGGCCTGGAACGGTGTCAACCGGCTCTCCCGGTTCACCCTCAACTCCGACTTCACGATCAACCAGGCGAGCAAGGTCGACGTGCTCGACGTCCCGGCCAGCCGAGGTGTGTGCTGCCACGTCGGCGGGGACATCGACTTCGACGCCGCCGGCAACCTCTTCCTGTCGACCGGTGACGACACCAACCCGTTCGAGTCGGCCGGCTACTCGCCGCTGGACGAGCGGACCAACCGCAACCCGGCGTACGACGCGCAGCGCAGCGCCGGCAACACCAACGACCTGCGGGGCAAGATCCTGCGGATCAAGGTGAACGCCAACGGCACCTACTCCATCCCGTCGGGCAACCTGTTCGCGCCCGGCACGGCCAGGACGCGGCCGGAGATCTACGCGATGGGATTCCGCAACCCGTTCCGGATCAGCGTGGACAAGGCCACCGGTGTCGTCTACGTCGGTGACTACGGGCCGGACGCCGGCACCACCAGCTCCACCCGCGGGCCGTCCGGCCAGGTGGAGTTCAACCGGGTCGCCGCGCCGGGCAACTACGGCTGGCCGTACTGCACCGGCACCAACACCTCCACCGAGACGTACAACGAGTGGGACTTCGCCGCCAACACCAGCGGCGCGAAGTACAACTGCACCGGCGGGCCGACCAACAACTCGTTCCGTAACACCGGCCTGACCACCCTGCCGCCGGCCCAGCCGGCCTGGATCCGGTACGCCGGCGACGCCGGCACCCCGACCGAGTTCGGCGGCGGCTCCGAGTCGCCGATGGGCGGCCCGGTCTACCGGTACAACGCCTCGTCGACCTCCACCACCAAGTTCCCGCAGTCCTTCGACGGCCAGTTCTTCGCCACCGAGTTCGGCCGTGGCTGGATCAAGCCGATCCACGTCAACTCCGACGGCTCCCGGGGCACCATCGACACCTTCCCCTGGGTCGGCAAGCAGGTGATGGACTCGGCGTTCGGCCCGGACGGCGCGTACTACGTGCTCGACTATGGCACCGGCTACTTCAACGGTGACGCCAACTCGGCGCTCTACCGCTTCGACTACGTCGGTGGCGGCAACCGGGCACCCACAGCCGTGGCCAGCGCCAACCGCACCTCCGGTGCGGCACCGCTCGCGGTGACCTTCTCCTCGGCCGGCTCGTCCGACCCCGAGGGCGGAGCGCTGACGTACTCGTGGGCGTTCGGTGACGGGACCACCTCGACGGCGGCCAACCCGACGAAGACCTACACCGCCAACGGCAGCTACACCGCCACCCTGACGGTTCGGGACCCGCAGGGCGCCACCGGCAGCAGCAGCGTCCGGATCAGCGTCGGCAACACCGCGCCCACGGTGACCATCAACAACCCGGGCAACGGGCAGCTGTTCAGCTTCGGTGACACGGTGCCGTTCAGCATCACGGTCACCGACCCGGAGGACGGCACGATCGACTGCACGAAGGTCAAGATGACCTACGTGCTCGGGCACGACCAGCACGGGCACCAGATCACGTCGCAGACCGGCTGCTCCGGCTCGATCACCATCCCGGTCGACGGTGAGCACGACGACGCGGCGAACATCTTCGCGATCTTCGACGCCGAGTACACCGACGCCGGCGGGCTGACCACGCACACCCAGCACACCCTGCCGCCGCGGCACCGCCAGGCCGAGTTCTACGGCACCTCGTCCGGGATCAACGTGTTCAGCAAGACCACGGCCGAGGGTGGCAAGACCGTCGGCGACATCAACAACGGTGACTGGATCGCATTCCAGCCGTACCGGCTCGGCAACGTGACCTCGTTCAACGCCCGGGTCTCCTCGGCGGGTGCCGGTGGCACCCTCCAGGTCCGGGCCGGCTCCGCCACCGGCACGGTGCTCGGCTCGGCCACGGTCCCCGTGACCGGCGGCTGGGAAACCTTCGCCACGGTGACCGGGACGATCACCAGCCCGCCGACCGGCACGACCACGCTCTACCTGACCTTCGCCGGGTCGGGCACCGGGGCGCTCTACGACCTGGATGCCTTCACCTTCGTCACCGGTACGCCCCCGACCGGCGGAAGCGGCCCGATCAAGGGTCTCGGCGGCAAGTGTCTGGACGTACGCAGCGCCGCCACGGCCGACGGCACCCAGATCCAGATCTACACCTGCAACGGCAGCGCCGCGCAGACCTGGGCGGTCACGCCGAACTCCACGATCAGGTCGTTGGGCAAGTGCCTGGACATCTCGGGTGGTGGCACCGCCGACGGCACCAAGATCCAGCTCTGGACCTGCAACGGGACCGCTGCGCAGAACTGGGCGGCCCAGGCCGACGGCACGCTGCGTAACCCGTCGTCCGGCAAGTGCCTCGACGTCTCCGGCAACAACTCCGCCGACAGCACTGTGGTCCACCTGTGGACCTGCGTCAGCGGTGCCGCCAACCAAAAGTGGATCCTGCCCTGAGCTGAGCGGAGGGGCCTCTTGTCAACGCCTAGTGTGGTGCGAGGGGCCCCTCCTAACGCAATTAGGAGAGCGATATGCGCAGACTCCTGCGACCCGTCCTCGGTGCGGCAATGGCTGCACTCGCCGTCATCGCCTGCACCACCCCGGCCAGCCCCGCCAGCGCCGCCGACGCCCCGTACGACGTGCTGGTGTTCTCCAAGACCGCCGGGTTCCGCCACGACGCCATCCCGGTCGGCATCCAGACCATCCGCGATCTGGGTGGGGCGAACAACTTCACCGTCACCGCCACCGAGGACGCCGCCGCGTTCACCACCAGCAACCTCGCCCAGTACGAGGCTGTGGTCTTCCTCAACACCACCGGCGACGTGCTCAACGCCAGCCAGCAGACCGCCTTCGAGTCGTACATCGCCTCCGGCCGCGGGTACGTGGGCGTGCACGCGGCCGCCGACACCGAGTACGACTGGCCGTTCTACGGCAACCTCGTGGGCGCGTGGTTCGCCTCGCACCCGGCGATCCAGCAGGCCAACATGAAGGTGGAGGACCGGGGCCACGCGGCGACCGCGTACCTGCCGCAGACCTGGACCCGCACCGACGAGTGGTACAACTACCGGACCAACGCCCGTTCGACCGCCCACGTGCTGGCCACGCTGGACGAGTCGTCGTACTCCGGCGGCGGCATGGGCTCCGACCACCCGCTGAGCTGGTGCAAGAGCTACAACGGTGGCCGGTCGTTCTACACCGGTGCGGGGCACACCCAGGCGTCGTACGCGGAGCCGGCGTTCCGGGCGCACCTGCTCGGCGGCATCCGGTACGCCTCCGGCCGGAGCAAGGCCGACTGCCGGCCCGAGGCCGGCTACACCCCGATCTTCAACGGCTCGACGGCCGGCTGGTCGCAGGCCGGTCCGGGCAACTTCACCAACTCCGACGCCACCCTGACCTCGGTCGGTGGCATGGGGTTGTACTGGTACAACACGAAGCAGTTCACCAACTACTCGCTCAAGCTGGACTGGAAGCTGGCCGGGGACGACAACTCCGGCATCTTCATCGGCTTCCCGCCGTCCAGTGACCCGTGGTCCGCGGTGGACAACGGCTACGAGATCCAGATCGACGCCACCGACGCCGCCGACCGCACGACCGGGTCGGTCTACACCTTCAAGTCGGCTGACACGGCGGCCCGCGACGCGGCACTCAACGCGCCGGGGGAGTGGAACACCTACGAGCTGCTGGTCGAGGGCGAGCGGTTGCAGATCTTCCTCAACGGAGTGAAGATCAACGACTTCACCAACACCAACCCGGTCCGCTCGTTGGCCGGTCACATCGGCATCCAGAACCACGGCACCGGTGACGACGCCTCGTTCCGCAACATCCGGGTCAAGGAGCTGGGCACGACGCCACCGCCCACCGGCACGATCCAGGCCGAGGCGTTCAGCTCGGCCAACGGTGTCTCCGCGTTCACCAAGGCGGGCGCCAACGGTGGGCAGACCGTCGGCTACATCGACCCGGGTGACTGGGCCGCGTACAACGGCGTCAACCTGGCCGGGGTCACCTCGTTCACGGCCCGGGTCGTCTCCGGCGGCGCGGGTGGCGCCATCCAGGTGCGCACCGGTTCGGCCACCGGCCCGGTGCTCGGCACTGTCGCGGTGCCGAACACCGGCAGCTGGACGACCTTCGCCAACGTCTCCACGGCGCTGTCCAACGTCCCGTCCAGCACCCAGAACCTCTACCTCACCTTCACCGGTAACGGCACGGGGCTCTTCGACCTGGACGACTTCACCCTGGTCAAGGGCAGTGGCGGCGGCACCGGGGTCGGCCCGATCAAGGGTCTGGCCGGCAAGTGCCTGGACGTGCGCAGCGGCGGCACCGCCGACGGCACCCAGATCCAGCTCTACACCTGCAACGGCAGTGCGGCACAGACCTGGACCGTGACGCCGAACTCGACGATCAAGGCCCTCGGCAAGTGCCTGGACGTCTCCGGCAGCGGCACCGCCGACGGCACCAAGATCCAGCTCTGGACCTGCAACGGCAGCGGCGCGCAGAACTGGGCGGCGGCGTCCGACGGCACCCTGCGCAACCCGTCGTCGGGCAAGTGCCTGGACGTCTCCGGCAACAACTCGGCGGACAGCACCGTCGTGCACCTCTGGACCTGCCTCAACGCGGCCAACCAGAAGTGGACCCTGCCCTGACCGACTGAGCCTGGAGGGGCCGCCGCTCACGGCGTCGGCCCCTCCCGCTCCAGCGCCGGCCGTGCCGGGCCGGGCGTGCCCCGACCGGCCGGGTTTGTCGGCTCTGGCGGAGCGGCGAGGCGGTGTCACCCACGAGCGCTATACCTGTGTGTCATAACTATGACTAGCAGGTATAGCGCTCGCACCGATGTGTGCGACCGCAGATCTCGCCCGTCGCACGCGGCCCGGTGACGCGGTGCCTCCGAGACCGCCGCCCGGGTGGGGGCCGTTCCGGCGACGCCGCGGACCGGCTCACAGCCGACTGCCGTACCTTGACCTGCATGGGGCGGTTCGCGCAGTGGCGCGGGATGGTGCTGGCGCAGGGGCACCGGCTGGGTGACGCGCTGCGCCGGCCCGACGAGCCGGACGACCCGACCGGGCCGACTCCGAGCCTGAATCGGCTCGACGCGCTGGTGGAGGGCTTCGCCGCCGGTCAGCCGGTGCGGTGGAGCCTGGCCGGGCAACCCCGGCCGCTGCCGGGGCCGGTCGACGTCGTGGCGTACCGGATCATCGAGGAGTCGCTCACCAACGCGTGCCGGCACGCCCCGGGCGCGCCGGTAGCGGTCCGCCTGCGCTACGACGCCACGGGCATCACCATCGAGGTACGCGACGAGGGCACCGGTGCCGCGCCGTCAGGCCGGCGCGGCCAGGGCGCCGGGCGGGGTCTGCTCGGCGTACGCAGGCGCGCGGAGCGGCTCGGCGGCACGTTCTCCGCAGGCCCACGCGCCG
Source organism: Micromonospora sp. MGP-C2 (assembly GCF_057766525.1). NCBI lineage: Bacteria > Bacillati > Actinomycetota > Actinomycetes > Micromonosporales > Micromonosporaceae > Micromonospora > Micromonospora sp. MGP-C2. The sequence continues at coordinate 2,720,678 of NZ_JBYMEN010000002.1, read as the reverse complement.
GTGGCGGTTTCGCCGTGCGGGCCGCGCTGCCCGCACCGGAGGAAATGATCGGATGATCGGCCGACCGCAGGGCTTCCCCGATGGGGTGCTGCGGAAATAAGGTGAGGGCGGCGACCGTGCTGGTGGCCGGTGACCCGGTGGGAGGCGCAACCCGCTGGGCCCAGGTGTGTTCCGCACCCACCGGTGACCGCCCGGTGCCGCGCACGTCCGGTCACCCTCGCCCCGGTCCGCACCTGGAATCCCCCATGACAACAGGGGAGAAGAACAATGGCGCGACCCATCACGCTCTTCACCGGCCAGTGGGCCGACCTTCCGTTCGAGGAGGTCTGCCGGCTCGCCTCCGAGTGGGGCTACGACGGCCTGGAGATCGCCTGCTGGGGCGACCACTTCGAGGTCGACAAGGCGCTCGCCGACGACTCCTACGTCGAGCGCAAGCGGGAGACTCTCGCGAAGCACAACCTTGAGGTCTTCACGATCTCCAACCACCTGGTCGGTCAGGCGGTCTGTGACCACCCGATCGACGAGCGGCACCAGGACATCCTGCCCGGTCGGATCTGGGGTGACGGAGAGCCCGAGGGGGTCCGCCAGCGGGCCGCCGAGGAGATCAAGGACACCGCGCGGGCGGCGGCGAAGCTCGGGGTGAAGACCGTCGTCGGCTTCACCGGCTCGTCGATCTGGCACACCCTGGCGATGTTCCCGCCGGTGCCGCCGTCGATGATCGAGCGCGGCTACCAGGACTTCGCCGACCGGTGGAACCCGATCCTCGACGTGTTCGACGAGGTGGGGGTGCGGTTCGCCCACGAGGTGCACCCCAGCGAGATCGCGTACGACTACTGGACGACGAAGCGGACGCTGGAGGCCATCGGCAACCGGCCCGCGTTCGGGCTGAACTGGGACCCGTCGCACTTCGTGTGGCAGGAGCTGGACCCGGTGAACTTCATCTTCGACTTCGCCGACCGGATCTACCACGTGGACTGCAAGGACGCCAAGGTCCGCACCGGGGACGGCCGGCGTGGCCGGCTCGCCTCGCACCTGCCCTGGGCCGACCTGCGCCGCGGGTGGGACTTCGTCTCCACCGGGCACGGCGACGTGCCGTGGGAAGACTGCTTCCGCGCGCTGAACGCGATCGGCTACACCGGCCCGATCTCGATCGAGTGGGAGGACGCCGGCATGGACCGGCTCGTCGGTGCCCCGGAGGCGTTGCAGTTCGTCCGCCGGCTGGCCTTCGACGCCCCGAGCGCTGCCTTCGACGCGGCGTTCAGCAGCAAGGACTGACCGCACCTCGGACAGACCACGGGCCGGTCGCCCTGCGGCGACCGGCCCGTCGACGTGCGGTTGGTCAGAGCGTGCTGGCGTTCGTGCCCGAGCCGGACGGCTTGGTGCGGGGGTTGTTGGTGGACGACGGCGACCCGGAGGTCGTGCCGACCGTGCTGGTGCCCGCCTTGGCGCCCACGGTTGCGGGCGTGCCGGCGAACGCGTCGTCGGCGGCGGTCAGCTCCTGCTTGCCGGTGCTGCCGTTACCGTTGCCGCTGCCCAGCTTCTCGCCCAGTTTGGTCTGGCCGAGCTTGTCCTTGCCCTCGCTGTAGAACTTGTTGGCCTGGGCCTGCGCGACCCCGGCCGCCTCCTGGACGGTCGGGTGGTCGAGCACCTTGCGGCCCCGAACAACGAGCTCCTCGTACTTTTCCCGGCCGGCACGGGCGCCCAGGACGAATCCCGCAGCCAGCCCGCCAAGAAACATGATCTTTCCGCGCATGGCGGCTCCTTCCGTACCTGACGCGCCTGTCGCTCCGTCGAGTTGCCCCGTCGGAAGGCGACCAATTCGCGCCTGCGTCCTCTGTCCGCAGCTAACTACCCATCCTGCTCTCCGCTCAAGCATGCTTGTGCCCGGATGGCGATTTACCCCGATTGTCGATGCCTCCCGGACCGTGACCTGCGCGTCTTGATCATCGGGTGGTGGGGCGGAACCCACTGGACCACCACCGGGGAATGTCCTGTACTCTTGTCCCGTCGCACGGCGTCGGTGAGATCCGATTCCGAGCGGTGCACGATCCCCTGTAGCTCAATTGGCAGAGCAGCCGGCTGTTAACCGGCAGGTTATTGGTTCGAGTCCAATCGGGGGAGCTTCTCCACCCAACGCCCGTCGGCAGCACGCCGACGGGCGTTTCCGTGTGCTCGACTCCGGTTTCGCCCTCCCTCAGCCTGCCTGGGCGGCAGGATGGTCGATGTCGACGCTCCGGCTCCCGCTGCGTCGATTCATGCGTCGATCCTTGGGGTGAGTGCGGATGTCCGGACGAGGCGGCAGGGCCACGCTGATAGCGGTGGCGGTCGTGCTGGCCTGGCTGGTGATCGGCGGCGTGGCCGGCCCGTACGCCGGGCGCCTCAGCGAGGTCGCCACCAACGACAACGCCGCATTCCTGCCCACCGACGCCGAGGCGACCCGCGCCCAGGACCTCGCCGGTGAGTTCGTCGACCGGCAGACCATCCCGGCTCTGGTCGTCTACGAGCGGCCCTCCGGGATCACCGACGCCGACCGGCAGCGGGTGAGCGCCGACGCGGCCCGGTTCGCCCAGGTGCCCGGCGTGGTCGCCCCGCTGCCCCCGCCCATCCCCAGCGAGGACGGCCAGGCACTCCAGATCGTCGTACCGGTGGACGACGCCGAGGGCGAGGAGATCGGCACTGTCGTCGAACAGTTGCGCGACATCACCGGCGGGGACCGGGACGGCCTCACCGTGGACGTCTCCGGACCGGCCGGCCTGCTCGCCGACCTGATCGAGGTGTTCTCCGCCATCGACGGGCCACTGCTGCTGGTCACCCTGGTCGTGGTGCTGATCATCCTGCTGGTCGTCTACCGCAGCCCGGTGCTCTGGATCTTTCCTCTGCTGGCCGCCGGCATGTCGTACGCCCTCGCCTCGGTGTTCGTCTACCTGCTCGCCGACGCCGACGTGGTGAAGCTCAACGGGCAGGCCCAGGGCATCCTCACCGTGCTGGTCTTCGGCGCGGGCACCGACTACGCGCTGCTGCTGATCGCCCGCTACCGGGAGGAACTGCACCGCCACGACCGCCCCTGGGCCGCCATGCGCACCGCGTGGAAGGGCGCCGCACCGGCCATCATCGCGTCCGGCGGCACTGTCATCGTCAGCCTGCTCTGCCTGCTGCTGTCCAGCCTCAACTCCAACCGGGCGCTCGGCCCGGTCGCCGCCATCGGCATCGGCGCCACCCTGCTGGTGATGCTCACCTTCCTGCCCGCGCTGCTGGTGCTCGGCGGCCGTTGGGCGTTCTGGCCCCGACGGCCCCGCGAGGATCAGGCCGACCCACGCGCCGAGCACGGCATCTGGAGCCGCATCGCCGGCTTCGTGGCCCGACACGCCCGACCGATCTGGCTGAGCACCGCAGTCGTGCTGGCCGTCCTCACGCTCGGGCTCACCCAGCTCGGCGCCACCACCCTCGGTCAGTCCGACCTGTTCACCCAGCGCACCGACTCGGTCGACGGCGAGGAGGTGATCGCGCGGCACTACCCGGCCGGCACGGGCAGCCCGGCCACCATCTTCACCACCGAACAGACCGCCCGGCAGGTCACCCAGGTGGCGCAGGGCGTGCCCGGCGTGGCCGACGTCCGCCCGCTCTCCACCGGCCCGCAGACCGGCCCACCCGATCCGAGCGCCACTCCGAAGGTCGTCGACGGGCGGGTCCAGCTGGAGGCGACCCTGGCCGACCCACCCGACAGCGACGGCGCCGAGCGGACCCTCCGCGAGCTGCGGGTGGCCGTACACCAGGTGCCCGGCGCGGACGCCGTGGTCGGCGGCTTCACCGCGATCAACGTGGACACCTCGGACGCCGCGAAGCGCGACCAGAACGTCATCATCCCGGTGGTGCTGGTGGTCATCGCGGTCATCCTGGCCCTGCTGCTCCGCGCGCTGCTCGCCCCGGTGCTGCTGATCGCCACCGTGCTGCTCAGCTTCGGGGCGACACTCGGCCTCTGCGCGATCCTGTTCCGCCACGTCTTCGACTTTCCCGGCGTGGACTCGTCGTTCCCGCTGTTCGCGTTCGTGTTCCTGGTCGCGCTCGGCATCGACTACAACATCTTCCTGATGAGCCGGGTCCGGGAGGAGTCGGTCAAGCGCGGCACCCGCGCCGGTGTGCTCGCCGGCCTGGCCGTCACCGGCGGGGTGATCACCTCCGCCGGCATCGTGCTCGCCGCGACCTTCTCCGCCCTCGCCGTGTTGCCCCTCGTGGTGCTCGTCGAGTTGGGTACGGCAGTCGCGATCGGGGTACTGATCGACACGATCATCGTCCGGTCGCTGCTGGTGCCCGCACTCGCGTACGACATCGGGCCGAAGATCTGGTGGCCGGGCCGGCTGTCCCGGGCGAACGGTGAGCGGGAGGCGCGCGATGCTGGCTGAGACCGACGTGGTCATCGTCGGCGGCGGCCTGGCCGGCCTCGCCGCCGCCCGCCGGCTGCACCGCGCCGGCGTGCCCTGGCGGCTGCTGGAGGCCAGCGGCCGCCTTGGCGGCCGGGTCGCCACCGACGTGGTCGACGGACACCTCATCGACCGTGGCTTTCAGGTGCTCAACACCGCCTACCCCCGGCTCGGCACGCTGCTCGACACCGACCGGCTCGACCTCGGGTACTTCACCTCCGGCGTGCTGGTGCGCAAGGGCGACGACCTGCTGCGGCTGGTCAACCCGTTGCGGGAGCCGACCGGCGCCCCCGGCACCGCGCTCGCCGGCATCGGCTCCCTGCGCGACCGGCTGCGCTTCGCCGCGCTCGCCACCGGCTGCGCGACCCTGCCCACGTCCCGGCTGCTCGCCGCACCCGAGACCAGCGCCGAGACGGCGCTACGCCGGGCGGGCCTCTCCGACGCGATCATCGAGGAGCTGCTGCGGCCGTTCCTGTCCGGCGTGTTCATCGACCGGGAACTGGCCACGTCCAGCCACGTCCTCGCGATGGTGCTGCGGTCGTTCGCCCGCGGCCGCATCGGCTTGCCCGCCGAGGGAATGGCCGCGCTGCCCCGGGCCATCGCCGACCCACTCCCCGCCGACCTGCTCGACCTGGACATGCCGGTCGCCGAAATCGCCCCCGGTCGGGTCCGCACCCAGGCCGGCGACATCCGCTGCCGGGCCGTCGTGGTCGCCGTCGACCCACCCGCCGCGTCCGCGCTGCTGCCGACCCTGACCACGGTACGGATGCACAGCTACACCACCTACTACCACAGCGCGCCCGAGCCGCCGCTCACCGAACCGATCCTGCTCGTCGACGGGGACCGGCGCGAGATCGTGGCGAACACGGTGGTGCTCAGCAACGCCGCCCCGACGTACGCGCCCACCGGACGGCACCTCGTCGCCACGTCGGTGGTCGGCCCGAGCGCCCCACCCGAGGCGACCGTACGGGCCGAGTTGACCCGGCTGTACGGCCGTTCCACCGCCGACTGGACCCACCTCACCACAGTGGCCGTCCCGAACGCGCTGCCCGCCGCGCCACCACCGCAGGGGCGGCTACGCAAGCCCGTGTCGTTGGGCGAGGGGCTGTTCGTGGCCGGTGACCACCGCGACAGCCCTTCCATCCAGGGCGCTCTCGCCAGCGGCTGGCGCGCCGCCGCCGAGGTGCTGGAGGAGCTGCGCGCCGGCTGACAGGCGTACCCGAGCACGCTGTTATATTCCTGTAGCCCATCGTGCTGGTGCAGGCGTGGGCGCCGGCCGGCTCGGTGCTGGCTGCTGACCGCCGAGCGGGATAAGATCCGGCGCGGTGTTCGGGGCGGTAGCTCAGCCGGTTAGAGCAGGGGACTCATAATCCCTCGGTCGCGGGTTCGAGTCCCGCCCGCCCCACCAGCCGTTCTCCCTGGTCAGCCATGCTGCCGACGACCCGGGCGAACCGCGTCGAGGTCCGGACCGATGCCCTCAGTCCGCACTGAGTCCGCAGCAGCACGACCCGCCGCCCGGTCGAGGCGGTCCGGCACCTGGTCCAGGTCGTCCTCGAACAGGTCCGCGTACACGTCCAGCGTCATGGCCGCCGAGGCGTGCCCTAGCATCGGCTGCACCGCCTTGATAGCGGGGTGCTGTCCGCGGTGTGGCGACAACTCAACGCATCCTCATTGGCTCCGGCCTTCAGCTCCGCCAGTACGTTGCTGGGGGGGCGTCGCTCGGCTACCGGGGGCAGCTCGTCGAGGTCGACCTCACCGCGGCATTGGACTAGCGGTTCCTGCAAGCCGCCAATTCCGTCCACCCGGCCCCGAGATTGTTGGCCTTGTTCGGCACGCAGTGGCAGGCGGCGCGGGCTGCTGCCCCAGTTCAGTGCGGGGTAGGCAGCCCGCCGCGTTTCTACGGAGCGGCTGCCGCGCTCGTGGCGGAACCCGGCGGCTTGATCGGATGCACGCATCTGCCGCCGACCGCGCGTGCCAGCAACGTCCACGGGCTTGCGCCGGTCCCTGTCTGTCGTAGAGGTCCCATAATCTCCAGCAGACCTACCGCCGCAGTACGAGGAGTTCCGAGCATGCGTCGTCCAGTTCGATTCGAGCGAAGCAGCGAGGTGACCGGCATGCCGGTCACCAAGATGGGCGGACAACCGGTGTGGCTGCAAGCTCCGCAGTGGCCGGTGTCGCGTTTGCTCGGCGAGCCGATGACGTTCATCGGCCAGTTCCGCCTCGATGCCGATGGCGAGCTCCGCATGGCCTACCTGTTCATGACTCACGGCGACGAGTACGTTGATGGCACCTGGGAGCCTGAGGGTGGCGAGAACGCCGTGATCGTTCAGCCTGAGGGATCGGTACCAGCCTTCTTCGCTGTGACTGACATTAGCGAGGGTCCGTCCTGGCTCGTGGAGGATCACCTACCTGTGAATCAGCAGGTCCACGGCGACGAGGAAGCGATGGAGTTCCTGGGCGGCGAGCCGGTGTGGCTGCAGGGTGACGAGACGCCTGGGCCGGGCTGGCAGCTAATCGGACAGCTGACCGACCGTTTGGGCCATAACTTCGGCGACGCCGGAATCGGCTACATCTTCGTTTCGCCAGACGGCGCCGAAGGCAGATTTCTCTGGCAGTGCGGCTAACTCATCTGCCGCGATGCGCGCCTTGTCGTGGACCGTGAGGGCCTTCGTGACTCTCCTTGAGGATCATGTCGGGCATCAGGTGGGACGCGAGCGTCAAGCATGTCCCTTGACAGGACACTTGGCGAGCCGGTCTGTGATCCGTCAGCTGATGCGCGACGTAGCTCTGCCAGGTGATGTGCGACGGGTGGTCTAGGAAACTGAGGTAGCGATCCGCGGTCGCTGGCCTTTGATGCTACGGACTGGCTGGGTGGTGGTGCGTCGGATGACTTTGGTGTCGCCGTCGGTGAGTTCGATGGCCAGGGTCGTTTCGGAGACGGTCACGGTGACGGTCTGGTGCCGGTGTAGCCGGCCGAGGGCGACCTTCTGGCCGGCGACCATGATGATGCCGCTGTTGGATGCCCGCCGTTGCACTCGGACGGGTTCGACCGAGGGTCGTGGTGGTGGCCCGGCTGGTCGGGCGCCGCGTAGGCGCTTCATCTGTTCGGGGCGCAGCGGGTTGGCGCGGGTGCGCAGGAGTTCGCGGGTGTCCAGGTCGTAGAACATGAGAAGGGTCGGCTCGATGCGGATGCCGACGCGTCGGCCGGCGAGGATCTCGGCGGCTAGGACGATGTGTTGGCCCAGCGAGACCCCTCCGCCTCGGTTGACGCAGCGTTCGACCTCGATGGCGTCGCCGTCCTCGATCGGCGGCAGAGGTGACGGCCCGGCTGGGGTGGCGCCTTGGCGGGTGAGGGTGGCCAGGTCGTTGACGCTCAGGTGGGAACGGACGGTTTTGATCCGGATGCCGGCGATGAGGACGTGGATCAGGTCGCAGTCGGCCCAGATCCGGGCCACCATGCCGGCGCGGTGGGTGCCCATCCAGAACTGGCGTTGGCACACCATCAGGTTGCCCGACGCCGGGACGACCCGGTCGAACTCCACCGGCCCACCCGGCTCGACCGCCGGCGGCTGGACCTGGACGGGCTCAGGGTCGGTCGAGGGCTGATGGAGCGGGGTGGAGGAGAGCGGGTCCAAAGTGGGTGGCAGCCACAGATCGACCAGTGCCCGCTGCTGGGCCGGGATCGGCTGGAATCGGTCAGCCGGGGTGACCGGTGTCTTCGCATCGAGGGCCTGGTGGGGTCGGTCAGTGTTGTAGTGCAGCACGTATGCGTCCACCGCGGCCTGGGCCTCGGCCAGGCTGGTGAACGCCTCGGCGGTGTCGAGGAAGTCGGGCCGGACGGTGCCGTGGAACCGTTCGACCTTGCCGTTCTGGTTTGGTGAAGCGGGTGCGGTCAGCCGGTGCGTGATGCCGTTGTGGCGGCAGATCTTGTCGAACAGCACCTCACCGGTGCGGGGCCGGTACTTCCCGAACCGGTCGGTGAACTGCTTGCCGTTGTCGGTGATGATTTCCTCGGGAACCCCGAAACGGGCCAGGGCCTCCGCGAGGGCCAGACACACCGCCCGGCCGGTGGCCCGCTCCACCACCTTCGCGATCACGCAATACCGAGAGTGGTCGTCGACCGCCGTGACCAGCTTCGCCTCCCGCAGCACACCCGTGGCCGGGTTCACCAGCTGCACCCCACCGACGATGTCCATCTGCCACAACTGCATCGGAGCGGGCCGTTCCCACCGCTTATACGAGTCCTTCGGTCGTTTCCGGGGCCGGACCCGCAGCAGACCCTGTCGCTGCAAAATCCGGTCGATCGTCCGTTCCGACGGCACCACCCACTCATCGACCGCCCACGGGCCGGGCCTGCGCAGCATCTCCAACCGGATCCGCCGCGATCCCCACCGAGGATGCTCCCGGCGCATCTCCGCCACCGCGACCTCAACCGCCTCCGCCACCTGCCCCGGACAGGAGTGCGGCCGATGCGACCGGTCAACCAACCCGGCCAACTGCTCAGTCAGATACCGACCCACCCACCGATGCACCGTCGACCGATGCACCCCACAGTTGGCCGCTACCTCTGTCACATCCGACCCGGCCAACACCGCACGGACCGCATCCAACCGTTGCTCGACAACCGACAAGACAACCAGCGCCAATCCCGGCCTCCCCGAGTCCCGACGTCCCGCGGAGACGTCCGGCCCAGAGTGCCGAAACCGACCACCGTCGCAGATCACCTGGCGGACGCGTGTCGCACATCAGCCGACGGAGGACACTTGGCGAGCCGGTCTCACTGCCGAATTGACCTCTTATGAATCAAGGCGGCCCGCAAGCGGGCCGCGCCGGCCCGGCCGGCCACACTGACGGGGACAAGACCTTGAAGACCTCGGGGCTCCGCCCCGAACCCGGGCCCTCCTCAGAGATCAGCCGGGGCGGATCACCTCGCCGGGCACCACAAAGGGCTACCAGCCTCCCCGGACGGGGCCAAGGTCGTTCGGCTGGTGAGGCGCTCCACCTTGTCCCCGTCCGGGGAGGCTGGACGGTCTGCAACTGCCCGACGAGGAGATCCGCGACCGTTACTCGCACTCATGTCAATGCGCCCGGCGGCTGCCATGAGTGGTAGAACATGGCCGGCGTGCCAACGGGCGAGTAAGTTATTCGTTCCCGGTGCGCTTGTGGCCGAGAAGGTGTGCGAGTCGTTCCGTCGGGGGCGCGGTGTCAGCTCCGAGGACCGGGGCGTCGTACATGACGCCGCGCAGCCGGTCTGGGATGACTGTGGTGGCGTACCCGATGCAGCGTTCCGCGATGCCGTTGGGTGCCTCGCTGCGCTGTCCGGTGGCCACCGCCAAGTCCCATCCGTGCGTTACTGTCTCGACAGTGAAGCCCCGTGCGGCCTCCAAGGCCGTGCACGGTCCCCACGGCGCATTGACGGGGTCGGCAGCGGCCAGTTGGGACCACGCCTCACGGATTTCATTGGCCAAGGCGGTATACGTTGCGGCCAGCTTGTCATCGCCGACATCGGTGATCACATGAGGAATCTCGCGTGTGGAGACGCCTCGTGCCGTACCGAGCGAGCGGTGCGCGGTGCCGAGAAGGTGCCCCAGGAGGCTTCGGACGTCGAAGTCTTCACAGGGAGTCTGGGCGTCGAGCTGTGGCGCCTGCGTTGCGGCCGCCAGCTCACCGACCCAGCGGCAAGCGTCGGAGTGATCCTGTAGTTGCTGCGCGAAGGTCACGGCCCGAGATGATATCTGCCGCGACAACGGGGGCGGTCCGCATCCAGTCCGCAAGAGGTCCACGGACAGTGCCCAGCGGTGAGAGATGTCGGAAGGCGTTCACGCTGCTAGATCACCATGTGCCCAGCTTGGCGGGTCGTCCCTCTTGATCTCATAATCCCTCGGCCGCGGGTTCGAGTCCCGCCCGCCCCCGGAAACGGATACCCAAACGGAGGGTTCAAGACCCGCGAAGTTGCAGGCCACAGCCGGTATGTCGGAGCTCGAACAACCGGGGTTGATCGGAATGGCACCGGCTGACCGGTGTGCGCGGTTGGGGGTGGGCCCCTCGTCGGCACCAGGCGTTGATGGGCCCGTCCGATCACACCTTGAGGATGTCCACGTCGTACAGCGCTATCGAGGCGTCGCGGGAGGCCAGGGTCAGACTCTCGGTGATCGCCTGGGCCACCAGCATGCGATCGAACGGATCGCGGTGATGCGGTGGCAGGCGGCCGGCGGCGATGGCGTGGGCGTGGGTCACCGGGAGTTCGCGGAAGCCCATGTCTCTTACCCGCTCGGCGAGGTCAGGGGGTCCGGGGAGTTTCCCCGCACTCTGTTTGATGGTGATCTCCCACAGGGTGACCGGGGAGAGGAAGATGTCCGGCTCGTGGCGTAGCCGGTCGAGGAACTCGGTGCCGAGGGTCGCGTCGCCGGTGATGGCCCAGAGCGCGACGTGGGTGTCCAGCAGCAGGGTCATGCGCCGATGCCGAAGTCGGCGGCGATCTCGGTGTTGGTCTGTGGTGAGTCCCAGTCGCCAGAGAGGTCCAGTTGGCCGGCGAGGGAGCCGACTGCGGTGCGGTTGGCCCGCCGAACCAGCGGCACGACCTTCGCCACCGGCTTACCGGCCCGGTCGATGATGATTTCCTCGCCGTGTTCCACCCGTTCGATGATGCGCGACAGATGGGTCTTGGCATCATGCATGTTGTAGTGCACTGCCTCAGCCGACATGGCGCAACCTCCTCGGTTAGCTAGGCGCTTAGTCTACCCTGCTTGACACCCTGGCCAGCGGTTCGGCTGGTGGTTTCACGGCTGCTCGCCCAAGTGCCTAGCGAATTCCAGAGTTGATGTCCAGGACGGTTGCTCGGTGTGGGGTTCGTCTTGGCCCTGCTCTTGCGTCACGCAGTCAGTCTGCCAAGGCATCAGGATCGAGGCAGACGTTGCTTACCGTCGCTGCGCGCGGATGCATGCCATCCTCTCCGAGGCGTCGCTGCGTACCGAGATCGCTGCCCAGACGTACTGCGTGAGCAACTCGATCACCTGGTCACCTTGAGTCGGCTGCCGAACGTGACGATCCAGGTGCTGCGCTTCGAGGCCGGCGCTCACCTGGCGGACAGCAGCGGCTTCGCCCTGCTCAGCTTTGAGCGGGACGAGCCACCACTGGGCTAGATCGAAACCCTGGCAGGCGAGCTGTTCCTTGAGTCGAGCCGTGACCTGGCGCGGCTGTCGGCGGCGTACGACAATCTGAAGACGCTGGCGATGTCGCCCGCTGAGGCGATCAAGTTCGTCAAGGAGTTGAGCGCGCATGGAACATGATGCCTGGCGCAAGTCGAGCCGCTCCGGCAGCAACGGCCAGTGCGTGGAGGTGCGTGAGCGGGCTGCGGCAATTGACGTCCGCGACTCCAATTCGCCCGACACCGGGATGCTGAGCTTCGAGCTCGCCGCCTGGGACGCGTTCGTCGACAGCGTCAAGGCGGACACCTGCCGCCCCTGAGTGGGGAACGCATTGGCGGCGGCCCGCTTCACGCCCTAGCTGGGCTTGATGCTCGCGAGTTGAACGAGCAGTGAAATCAGCCGGTAGGCGTCGCCGAAGTCAGCGGCCTGGAAGGCGACCGTTCGGCCGCCGCCGACGCGGGTCACGCCCGGCGCCAGAACTGCGAGGTCAACCATGTAGGGGCCGTACAGATCGACCTCGACGTCCATCGGCCCGGCCATCTTCAGTGGGGGAATCGATCCGCGCCGGGTGATCGCATCGGCGGCGGCGCGGCGCAGCCGCTCGCGTGCCTCCTGCGGGTGTAGGGCCACCGCGGCGGCCTGACCCAGGGACTGCTTGACGGCGACGGTGACCGCCGAGGGCACCAGCTCGCTGAACTCCGCACACGCGCTGTCGTCTCCGCTGAGCAGAACGACGGGCACGTCCAGGTGTCCCGCCATGGCGGCGTTGAGGCCGATCTCGCCCAGCGAGCGTCCGCCCACCCGTACGTCGAGGATGCTGTCACTGATCGTGTGCGCCAGCACGGCGGGCCCGGCGCCTGCCCGAGCGTGATAGCCGACGAACAAGACAGCATCCGTGGGCTCGCCCAGCCCCGCGAGCATGCCCAGCGGGCGGGGTTTGCCTCGCACGAGGTGGGCACGCCGGTCGAGGTCCTCCGGCAGCAGGTTCCGAAACGTCCCGTGTGCGTCGGCGACCCACACCACGGCGTCGGGTTCGGCGTCGAAGACACCCGCAATCGCCGCGTTCGCCTCGGCCGTCATCAAGGCCCGGCCGCGCTCGTAGTCGTAGCGATCCGGATTCGTCTCGGTGGGATGCACGATCCCCGAGATGCCTTCCAGGTCCACCGAGATCAATGCCTTCATGAAGCTGGGACCCTACGCGCTCCTTGCACAACGGTCGACCTCAGGCAACGCAGGCGCGATGACGATGCTTCTCGGCTCAACATTGTTGATCATTCGTAGGGCCTCGGACGCATCTAAAGCTTGAGGTACAATTTTCTGTACTTATCTGGAGGTGGTCATGCGGACCGTGAATTTCACCCAGCTTCGACAGAATCTGGCCGCCGAGCTCGACAGCGTCATCAACGACGCAGAGGAAGTGGTGGTGACCCGGTCAGGCCACGAGCCGGTAGTGATCGTGCCACTCGCGGAGTACGAGTCGATGAAGGAAACCGAGTACCTCCTGCGCAGCCCCAGCAACGCAGCCGCCCTCCGTCTATCGATGGCAGAGCTTGAGGAGGGTGACGCGGCTGAGCGTGACCTGATCGACCCGGGCACCGTACGGGACGTCGCATGAGGTTGGTCTTCACGGCGACGGCGTGGAGCCAGTACCTCAGTCATACGGATCGTAAGTTGGTCAAGCGCATAAACGACCTCATTGCGGACGTGATGCGCAACGGGTACGAGGGCATCGGCAAGCCGGAGTCCCTGAGAGGGGAGTTGTCCGGCTTCTGGTCCCGCCGCATCGATCGTGAACACCGGCTGGTGTACCGAATCACCAAGGAAGACGTTGAGATCGTCGCCTGCCGGTATCACTACGGTGACCGATAGCGGGCATGGCTCTACTCAACCCATGGCGGTGTGCTGCGGCGGGAGCCGTAGTTCGAGTTCGATCGTCCGCACCGCCTTCTCGGGGTTGACCGTGATCGGTTCGGGTCTGCCGGTCTTGTAGCCCTGGGCGAAGTCGACTCCACTGCTCTTCAGGAATTCCAGTGTCTCCTCGTCCTGGACATATTCGGCAGCAACACGGATGCCGAGCGCGTGGCACAGCTCCACCAACTTCGAGACGACGGCTTGGTCGGCCGGCGACCGGCAGAGATCGACGATGAACACCCCATCGATCTTCACCAGGTCCACTGGCAGGTATTTCAGGTGAGCGAGGGCGCCGTATCCCGTACCGAAGTCGTCCAACGCGAGGTGGCAGCCGATCTCTCTGATCCCCGTTGCGAAGGCGAGGGCCTCGTTGCGGTTCTCGATCAATGTGGTTTCGGTGATCTCGAAGGTCAGGCATTCCGGCTTCACCCGGTGTCGGCGGATCGCCTCCGTCACGTAGGTGAGCAGCCCCGGGTCGGCGAGGGACTTGCCGGAGATGTTGACCTGATAGTGGGAGGTCTGGGCTCCACGGCCGATCAGTTCGAGCGCATGGTCGATGACCCACTTGTCCACGGTGAGGATCTCGCCGACGCGCTCGGCCATGTCGAGGAAAGCCCACGGTGCCACGGACTGGCCGGTATCGCTCCGAACCCTCAACAGGATCTCGTGGCGAGTGACCTCGTTGAGGCGGAGGTCGACAATGGGCTGGGCGTAGAGGGCGAACCTGTTGGCAGATACCGCCTGTCGTACCTGTGACCGGCATCTTTCTATCCGGTCCCTGGTCGCCACCGGCTCAGTGAGGACGGTGGTCGGGACGCCGCTGCGGCGCGCGTCGCGGGCCGCGTGTTCGCCGTCGATGAGCAGGTCAAATCCGGTTGCCGACACCTCGCTGCCGAAGAGCACAAGGCCCGCCGAGGTGTTGAGGCGCAAGGTCTTGTGCTGGACGCTGAACAGGTGGCGTCGGAACGTGTCGACGATCCGAGCCGCCAGGGCCTCGGGCGCCTCCGCTTGCCCTTCGGCCGGAGCGAGGAGTACGCCCCACAGGCTGGGGCCGACCAGACCGCAGGTCACCTTGTCGCCCACGATCGTTCGCAGGTGCTGTGCGACCTCTGCCGTCAGATCGTCGTGGTTCTCGTCGGTGAGCGCATCGGGTAGCCGGGTGGCGGGTTCGGTTGCCACGACGATGAGGGCTCCGCCAGTGGTGCGGCGGGCTCGGTCGACCTCGTCAGTCAGGTAGCTGCGGGTCGGCAGCCCGGTGACGATGTCCAGCGCGGCCAGGTCGGCGCACAGCATTTCGCTGCGGGTGGCGAGCCTGCGACGCTCTTGCCGGGCGAGTTCGAGCGCGGTGTCATCTGCGCCGGTGGCGATGATCCCCGACGGTGTGCCGTCGGTGGTGAGAATCTCGATGTGGCAGTGCACGTGGCGGACGGTGCCACCCGGCTGGATCAGCCGGAACGTGACCTCCTCGGGGCGACGGCGGTCCCATGCCGTCCGCACAACCTTGCGAACCCTCTCCACGTCTGCGGGATGGACGAGGTTGGCAAGCCTTTCGGGCGACAGGCGCAGCGTTCCCGGGGCATGCCCGAAGATCATCGCCATCTCATCCGACCAGGTGAGGCGCCCGAAACCGCCGGACTTCCCTTCACCGGTCGTCCAGGTGATCGTGCCGAGCTTCGCCAACTGCGCGGCACGTGCGACTCTGGTCGCCTCGTCGACGACCGCGGTCAGCGGATCGACGAGGTCGGCGTCGACAATGATCTCGTATCCGTCGGCGACGGACAGGTCGTACTCGCCCTGCGCCGCCCGCGCCACGCGGCGTGCGCGGGCGAGCTCCAGAGGACTGGGCTGGTTTGTCTCGGCCAACGCCAGAATGTCATCGAGGTCCACGGCTGCCTCCCTGGCGCCGGCGGCCTTCCGAATCCGTATAGCCGGCTTCCTCGGCCAGCTCACGCAGGCGTTTCCTGGCAGCGAGCTTGTAGGAGCGGATGCTGGTTTCGGCCAGTCCGAGGATGCGCGCGATCTCCTGGTTGGAGAAACCCTCGCGGGACATCTGGAACACCTCGGCCTGCCGCGACGGAAGGTGGTGCAACCAGGTCCTCAGCGTCTCCTGGGCCTCCCATACGTCGGCGATGTCCGTGTGTGGTGCCGGGGGCAGGTCTTCCGGCGCTACCGCGGCTTCGCGCTGGCGTCGTTGCAGCTCCTTGCGGATCTTGTTTCGGGCCGTGATGATCACCCAGCCGATCGGCTCGGTGTAGGTACGGATCTTGAACCACTGGACGCGCCCGTGCAGGTACGCCTCGTTGAGAGCGTCCTGAACCACCTCCCGGTCCCAGCACGCCGCCCGGAGAATTCGCTCCACCGTGTGGTAGCTGCCCTCGGCGAAAGCGGCGAACTCCTGGTCGTGCTCTGCCTTGAGGCGCGCGGCCTCCGCCCTGCGCGCCGCTTCACTGTCGACCGGCTCCGGTGTCAGGGCGGCGGTGCCCTCCACCCCCATCACGCGGCCTCCCTGGTGTCGTCGCGCCGCGCCGCGTCGCGGCTGCCCAACTCCACCTCGCGATGCCCGTCCCGATCACGCTCGACGATCCGCACGACGTCGTGGTCGGCCTCCGCCAGCCTGATCAGCCAGGTCGCCCGGGCGGCGGTTCGTGTCGACGCCTCACGCTCCTCGTGCAGACGTGTTCGGTGCGCAACGTATGCGCGCACCAACCCTGCCGCCGTTCCGGCGATGGCAAGAGCCAAGGCCAACGCTCCGTGATCAGAGACGGCCGTCGCCAGCGTTTCGTTCATCGTTTCCCCTCGTCGTCCCCGGTTAGCTAATTACTATCCGTGGCGAGGGGCGAATGTAGATGTCTCACCGTCCACATTATTCTGGTTGATCAGCGATCAAGCGCATAGCCTGCCGATACTCCCCAAAGTCATGCTACCGGCACGTCGAGCGAGGAGTGATTGTCTCCGCCGTCAAGTCCCATGATCTGCTAGTCAACTACTGTGGGTGAAGGTCGCATCACGTAGACCGCTGAGATCCAGCCGTCTAGGTCCAGGACTGAGAGCTACCAGTGCGGCCCTCCGGGTCAGCGGCCGGTGGGGGAGCGGCACCTATGGGTGGTCCACGGGAGGGAGGTCCACATAATCGCCGAACGGCTCGATGGATCCATCCCAACCGTTCCAACCCTGCTGGGTGACCTGCCCGTCGGCGTAGGTGTATGACCAGCGGGCCCCGTCCTCACCCTCGATCTGAACCTTCCCGAGCGAACGAACGGCGCGATCGCGACGTAGAAGGCTGTCGCCCTGTTCGACCATTTTGGATCACCCTCGTCGTCGTGCCCGAACTCGATCCAGTCTCCGTCGCGGATGATCGAGGCTCTGGCCACCTCCGCCAGGTCGACCAGCGTGCCGTTCGCCGGGAACGCATCCGGCTCGTACCAGTCACCTCGTCCAGCCATGGCGGTCTGGACGGCGGCGACCGCAGCGCCGTCGTCCGACTCGGGGAGGTTCAGACGACCTGACGGCATCACCGTGTATCCCACGCCGCGCACCCTACAACGATCAATGTCCGCCCCGCCGCTGACGAACCAGCTCAGCCGTTGATCGTGTCCATTGCGCGACGAAGAGATCGAGGTTGCCCTGCTCCGGAATTAGCCTGATTCGGTGATGTCGATGGCTGGCACGGGCGTACGCGTCAGGCTGCTCGGGCCGGTGGAGGTGGTCGTCGCCGACGGCGCGCAGGCGGTGAACGGTGTGCGCCGCAAGGCGGTCCTGGCGACGTTGGCGCTGCACGTGGGCCGGGTGGTGAGCGTGGACCGGCTCATCGACGTGGTCTGGGGTGAGCAGTTGCCGGCCACCGCGGCGAACACGTTGCAGCGCCACGTCTCCTACCTACGCGGAGTGCTCGGCGAGCCCGGATCGATCGTGGCGCGTCAGCCCGGTTACGTGCTCAACACCGGGCCGGAGTCCACTGATGTCCAGGCCGCCGAGCGCCTCCTCGAACTGGCCCGGCGGTCATCGGACCGCAACGAGCAGGTGGCTCACCTGACGGCCGCGGTGGCGTTGTGGCGTGGACCCCCGTTGGCCGACGTGGCCGGGTCCGCCTGGCTTGAGGAGCAGGCGGAACACCTGGCCCGCCTGCGGTTGGAGACCGAAAGGGCGCTCGCCGAGGCTCGGCTGTCCGTCGGCGAGCACGCCCGGCTCGTCCCCGGTTTGGAACGGCTCGTCCGGCAGCACCCCCTCGACGAGCACCTGCACGCGCAGTTGATGCTCGCCCTGTACCGCGACGGCCGACAGGGTGAGGCGGTCGCCACGTACCGGCGGCTGCGTGACACCCTCCGGGAAAACCTCGGCATCGACCCGAGCCCGCGGCTCCGGGATCTGGAGTGCGCCATCCTGCGCCAGGACACCGCGATTGCCGCACCCGCCCCGGCTGCGGCGGCACAACCGCCGGTTGCGGCGCAACTGCCTCCTCCCGTACCAACGTTCACCGGGCGCGACGCGGAGCTGGCCGCCCTCGACGCGCTGGTCGACCGGGGCGGCGCCGTGGTGGTGTCCGGGACCGCGGGCGTCGGCAAGACCGCGCTTGCCGTGCACTGGGCGCACCGGGCGGCCGAGCGTTTCCCCGACGGGCAGCTCTACGTCAACCTGCGCGGCTTCGACCCGGCGGCCACACCGACCGACCCGGCGCGAGCGCTGCACGGGTTCCTGGAGGCGCTCGGTGTGCCGGTGTCACGGATGCCGAGCGACAGGGACCTGATGGTGAGCCTGTACCGCACGACGGTGGCCGGCAAGCGTCTGCTGGTGGTGCTGGACAACGCGCGCGACGCGGAACAGGTCCGGCCGCTGCTGCCCGGCTCACCCGACTGTCTGGCGATCGTCACCAGCCGCGACCAGCTTCTCCCACTGGTCGTCACCGAGAGCGCCCAACCTGTGCCCCTGGACCTGCTGAGCCCCGGCGAAGCCCGCGACATGCTGGCCCGCCGACTCGGGGCGGGCCAGATCGACGCCGAACCCGGCGCGGCCGACGAGATTGCCGAACGGTGCGCGCGGCTGCCGATCGCCCTGGCCATCGTCGCGGCCAGAGCCGCCACCAACCGGCACTTCTCGTTGGCGGCGGTCGCCGGTGAGCTGGGCGATCTGGGCGCCTTCCACGGCGGCGACGAGGCCACCGACGTCCGGGCGGTCTTCTCCTGGTCGTGCCGGACACTCAGCCCACCAGCGGTCCGGCTGTTCCGGCTGCTGAGCCTGCATCCCGGCCCGGACGTCTCCGTCCCGGCCGTGGCCAGCCTGGCCGGGATCACCCCGCAGGGGAGCGGTCCGCTGCTGACCGAGCTGACCCGGGCGAACCTCCTGACCGAGCACACGTACGGGCGTTACGCGTTCCACGACCTGCTGCGCGCGTACGCCGCCAGCCTCGCCGACGAGGCTGAGGCACCGGCCGAGCGCAGTGCCGCCGTCCACCGACTGCTCGACCACTGCCTGCACACCGCCCACGCGGCCGACCTGGCACTGCACCCGCACTTCAGCGACATCAGCCTCCCGCCACCGCGAGCGGGCGTGACGCCGGAACGGGTAAAGAACAAGTTGGCCGCCACGGCGTGGTTCACCGCCGAGGTTCCCGTTCTGCTCGCGGCCGTGCCACTGGCTGCGCGGGCAGGTTTCGAGGGGCACGCCTGGCGGCTCGCCTGGACCATGGCCGGCTTCCTGCACCGGCAGGGGCACTGGCAGGACTGGCTGGGCACGCAACGCATCGCTCTGGCCGCCGCGTCCCGCATCGGCGATCAGACCGGGCAGGGCCACGCGCACCGCAGCCTCGGTCTCGCCTGTTCAAGGCTTCGACGGTACGACGAGGCCGACGACCACCTGCGCCGCGCGCTCGACCTGTTCACCGACGTCGGCGACGACGCCGGGCGGGCACACACCTGCCTGAACCTCGGCCAGCTGGCGGAGCGACAGGGGCAGCACCACCAGGCACTCGACCATTCCCGACGGGCGCTGACCCTGTTCCGGCGAGCCGGAAACGAGGCCGGGCAGGGGTACACCCTCAACGCGGTCGGTTGGCAGGAAGGACTGCTCGGCAACTACCACCGTGCCCTTGAGTCGTGCGGCGAGGCGCTGAGAAAGTTGCAGGAGGTGGACGACGTGCAGGGACAGGCCGACACGTGGGACAGCCTCGGCCACGCCCATCACCAACTCGGCGACGACCGGCGGGCCATCGCCTGCTACGAGCACGCACTCGACCTCTTCACCCAGGTCAACGACCGGTACGCGGAAGCCAGCACGTACGTCAACCTCGGCGGCAGCCACCGCGCCCTCGCCGATTTCGGTGCCACCCGGGTGGCGTGGCGTCGGGCCCTGAGCATCCTCGACGAGCTCGGCGACGCCGACGCCGACACGATCCGTGCCGACCTGGCACAGCTCGACGCCAGTCGACTCCACTGACGTACCCCCGCTTTCAGCGCCGTTTCCGGGCCGCTTCAGCGCGGCCCGCCACTCTTCGGACACCAGTTTCTTTCCGAGGAATGGAGCGTTCGATGAAGCGTTTGGCACACCGCCTCGCGGTGATCGGGGTGGTCAGCGGGACGGTGCTGGCCATGTCCTCCGCAGCCGTGGCCCGGCCCGACAAGCCGCCGACGAAAGGCACCGACTGCGTGGTCCAGCACGTCGACGAGCGCGGCGGAATCGTCCGCACCGAGACCGAGCCTGAGGGCCGGGAACACGGCCAGTTCCGCTGCGAAGGCGGGCGGTGGACGTTCGCGTGGGACCCGTTCGGGGCGGACGACATGATCAGGGCCGGCGAGATCCAGGTCGATCCGGCCGGTGCGGTGTCGGCCCGGCGGTTCACCGGTCCCGCGCTCGGCAACGACCTCACGGTGGGCGAGATCGCCACCATCGCCCAGGCCGTCAGCGGCAGCCGAGAGGTGCTGATCGACCGCGCGATCGTGGCGGTCGACGACGGCAAGGAGCGGACCCCGGAGCAGATCGAGGCGCTGCTGGCCGGCAAGGACGACACCGGCGTACGGGTGCTGGACATCATCGAGAAGCCGAACGCCGCCATGTCGACGAAGGACGTCATCGACGAGGCCGGCGGCACCCCTGAGTCGACTGTCGTCTACTTCAGCATCTGGGGCGCGATCAAGTCGGTGTTCGCGTGGATCGTGGACACGATCGGCGACATCGGCGAGTGGATCGACGACCACTGCGACCTGGGATCCCCGAACGACTTTGGCGACGTGGTCACGTGTCGCTGGTAGCCCGTTCGACCCCGCCGAAACCGATCACCGAGATGAGGACAGGATGACAACTCTGCGGGACATCACCAGGCGCGTCACCATCATCACCGCGGCCCTGATCGTCGGGCTGACAGCTTCGTACGCTCCGTCGCAGGCCGCCGAGAGCGAGGCCCGGACGACGATCACCGACCACCCCGGTGCGCCGGGGACGATGCTCCAACGGTTCGAGGACCTGACCGGCCGGCCCGTCGGCGACCTGGACAAGGTGCTGGCCGTCGACGCGGGAGGCCGCGATCTCACCAGCGACCAGCTTGCGGCGCTCGTCGCCGGTGAGAAGGTCGACGGCGTCAAGGTTGTGGGCACGATGCCGGGCGGCCGGGACATCCTCGGTACGACCATGGCCGACCTGGCCGACGGCGCGTACGACGGCAAGGGTGACACCGCAACGCCGACCACGTCGCTGATCTTCGCCTCGTCGGTGCCCGGCGGTCGGGACTGGTGCCTGACCATGTGCGTCGCCTCGGGCAAGTCCGTCTGGGAATGCCTGCTGTCGCGCCGGACGGGCGAACCGGTCATCACCCTCGACCTTGGCGGCGACACCACGATCGGCGGGACGAAGGCGGCCTTCGAGAAGGCCAACGGAGTCACAGTGGGCGGCCCATACGCCGTGGAGACACTGGTCGGCGAGGGCGAGCCCTCGGCGAAGGACGTCGAGATGCTCCTCGACGGCAAGGACGTCGACTCGCTGCGCCGGGTGGCGACGGTGAAGGGACCGGACCCGGGGTGGGCGTTGGCCGACATCGCCGAGAACTCCGGCGTCGCGTACGCGAAGACCAGGGCTCACATTTTCACCGTCAGCCTTCCCCTCCTCGGGAAGCTCCTGGTGGTCTGCATCTCGCAGGATGGCGGGAAGACCTGGAAGTGCTCGGCCCGCCAGTGGGACGGGTTCTAGCGGCCGAGCACGCTGCTGACCCAGTGGTTCCCCTGAGTGAGTGATGCCTGTGAGTCATCAAGATGACTCACAGGCATCACGCTCGTCGGGGCGAGGCCGGCCGCGCCGCCGGCCACGGTCACCCTCGACGGGTCGAACGCCGGCACCACCCCGTTGCCACCGGACCAGCCGGCCACCCCCTGTGGCATCCTCACACGTCGGCGAGCTGCGCCGGGTCGACGCGGGACAGGCGGGCTGCGTCCTGCCCCGGCGGGAGCCCGAATAGTCGCCGGTATTCGCGGCTGAACTGCGACGCGCTCTCGTAGCCGACAGCGAACCCGACGCCCGCCACGTCACCGGGCTCGGCCAGCAGCCGGGCCCGTGCCTCCTGCAGCCGAATCAACTTCTGGAACTGAATGGGTGTCATTGTCGTGACGGCCCGGAAATGGCGGTGCAGCGACGTCACGCTCATCCCGGCGGCGCGCGCCACGTCCTCGACGCGGAACAGGTCGGCGTGATGCTCGCGGATCCAGCGGATCGCCCGTTCGATCTGCACGATGTTGCCGTCGCCCAGCCCGATCTGCCGGACCGTGCCACCCTGCTCGCTGGTCAGCAACCGCCAGACGAGTTCGCGTTCCACCCCCGCCCAGAGCACACGCTGGTCGTCGGGGCGGTCGAGCAGTCGCAGCAGCCGCACCACCACGTCGAGCAGGTCGTCGCTCGCGGTGCTGACCGCTATGCCCGCCGCCGGCTCGCCGCGCGACGGTGGAGTCTCCAGCAGAAGCTCCGCGATCAGTGGCGGGCGCAGAGCGAGACCCAGCACCAGGTACGGCGCGGCGGGGCTGGCCTCGCTGACGTGGGCGATCACCGGCAGCTCCGTCGACGCGACGACGAACTGCCCGGCACCGTATGAGAAGACCCGTTCGCCCAGTACCGCGTACTTCGCGCCCTGTGCGATCAGAGCGAAGACCGGCGCGGACTGCGACGGCATCGGTTCGGTGGGGGAGTCGCTGCGGTGCAGGACGAGGCCGCCCGGTGCGGGACGGCCGGCGTGGCGCAGCACCAGGTCACGGATCTCGGGCAGCGCGCTCATGGGGCTCATCCTGCCGAGTTTGGCAGGATCGGGCAACGCGCTGCCAGTTCTGATCTACCCGGTCGGAGGCCCGCAGGTGTGCACTGGGGGCATGCCACTCGACAGTTTCATCACACAGGGCCGCTCTGGCCTGCGTATCAGCCCCTACACCCTGGGTGCGATGACCTTCGGCGAGGACCATGGCTGGGGTGCCCCGGTCGACGAGTCCGAGGCGATGATCACCGAGTACCTGGAACGTGGCGGCAACTCCATCGACACCGCAAACATCTACACCAACGGGCACTCCGAGAAGATCATCGGCGACTACCTGGCCGCTCGGCCTGGGCTACGCGACCGGGTCGTCCTCGGCTCCAAGTTCTTCGGCAACCTGTTCGCCGGCGATCCCAACGGTGGCGGCGCCGGGCGCAAGGCCGTGGTCGCCCAGGCCGAGGAGTCGCTGCGCCGGCTGCGCACCGACTACCTGGACATCTACTGGCTGCACAACTGGGACCGGGGCGTCCCGGTCGAGGAGACGCTGCGCGCCCTCGACGACCTCGTGACAGCCGGCAAGATCCGGTACGTGGGCCTGTCGGACCTGCCGGCGTGGAAGGCGGCCGAGGCGCAGGTCGTCGCGCACTTCCGTGGGTGGACGCCAGCGATCGGGATGCAACTCGAATACTCGTTGCTCGAACGGACGGTCGAGGGGGAACTCATTCCGATGGCGGCCGAGCACGGTCTCGGCGTACTGCCGTGGAGCCCGCTCAAGAGCGGCTGGCTCTCCGGCAAGTTCGTCCGTGGAAACAGCACCGTCGACACGACACGTGCCGCCCTGGTGGGCAGTCCCGCGGAGCGTGACTGGCAGGTGATCGACGCGCTCCACGAGGTCGCGAGGGATGCCGAGGTGACACCGGCGGCAGCGGCACTAGCCTGGGTCGGCGCCCGGCCGGGAGTCAGCTCGGTGCTGATCGGGGCGCGACGCCTCGATCAACTCAAGATGAACCTGGCCGCGGTGGACGTGCGGTTGTCGCCGCAGCAGACGGCACGGCTCGACGAGGTGTCGACACCGGTGCTCAACTTCCCGGCAGACAACAACCGTTACCTCGCGCCGAGTCTCGCCTTCGCTGGCGCGACGGTCGACGGCCGGCCGAGCGAGGCGTCACCCTTTGTCGGGGGCCAGGTCAGGTACTGATCACCGACCGGCCGGGGTAGCGCAGGCTGTACCGAAGGAGGGCAGCAGGAGGGATCGTCCAGGTATCGGACTTCTTGAACCATTGATGGTGTCAAGCGTTTCCGATACCGAGGAGTCATCATGCCCGTGACACCGAACGATCCCTCCCGCCGCCGTCGCACCGCGCGGATGGCCGCCGCCGCGTTGGCCGCCGTCACCGTCGGCGCCGCCCTGACCGGCCCTTCGGCATTCGCCGACACCGCCCGGCGCGACGGCCCGCGGGACGTCGTGCAGCGACAACTGGACGGCCTGGTCAGCGAGAGCGGCTTCCCCGGCGTACTCGCCTCAGTGCGGGGGGCCGACGGGCGGGTCCGGGACTACACCGCCGGTGTCGGTGACCTCCAGACCCGCCGCCCGGTTCCCCGCGACGGCCAGGTCCGCGTCGGCAGCAACACCAAGAGCTTCACCGCGGTGGTCGTCCTGCAGCTGGTGGGCGAGGGCCGCATCGACCTGGACGCCACAGTCGAGCACTACCTGCCCGGGGTCGTGCGCGGCAACGGCAACGACGGCGGCAGGATCACCGTACGACAGCTGCTGCAACAGACCAGCGGTCTGCCGGACTACGACGACGTGCTGTTCACCAGGTCGCAGGACCTGATCGACAAGAGCCACTCGTACTACGAGCCGCGTCGGCTGGTGGACGCGGCGCTCACCGGCGCGCCGCACTTCGCGCCGGGGGAGAAGTGGGAGTACAGCAACACCAACTACGTCCTCGCCGGGCTCGTCGTCGAGCAGGTCACCGAACGTCCGATCGGCGAGGAGATCACCAACCGCATCATCAGGCCGCTCGGTCTGCGCGACACCTACTGGCCGGGCGTCGGGGAGCAGCGGCTCCGTGGCACCCACCCGCACGGCTACGTCGCGGTGGCGCCTGGCGCGCCGTGGGTGGACGTCACCGAGATGGACCCGTCCCTGGGTTGGTCCGCCGGCCAACTGGTGTCGACGCCGGACGAGCTGCGGACCTTCTTCGACGCGCTGGTCGGCGGCAGGTTGCTCAAGCCCGCGCAGCAGACGGCCCTGATGACGACCGTGCCCGCGCCCGGGTTCGAGCCGGCCGGGGAGTACGCGTACGGGCTTGGTGTCGCCCGGTACGAGCTGCCCTGCGGCGGCTACGCCTGGGGTCACGGCGGTGACATCCAGGGCTTCGAGACCCGCAACCTCGCCACCAGGGACGGCCGGAGCGCCGTCGTCGCCGTCACCGGCCTGCCGACCAGCGAGCAGATGCTCGGCGCGGTGAACCGGAGCGTCGAGACGGCGCTGTGCGCCACCGACCGCTGACCGGGACGCGCATGCCGGCGCGGACCGATTCAGGTGAATCAGCCGCTCCGGCGGCCACCGCCTCGGAGGCCCGTCACCGCCGGGGTGGCTGGACCCCCTCCAGGGCGAGGGTCAGCAGTTGTTCCGCCTTGGCCGCGCCCGCTGGTTGCGCCGCGAGTGAGATGCCGTTGGCGAGCATCATCAGGTCCGCCATCGTGATGTCGGGGCGTATCGAACCCTCGTCGGTGGCTCGGCGCAGCAGCGGTTCACCGGCCGCGACGAGCGTCGCGCCGCAGGCGTCGGTCTCCTCGGTGGGCTCGTTCAGGAGCGAATCCGCGAGGCCGCGGGTTGTCGTGGCGTACGCGGTGACCTCGTGCAGCCAGGTCGTCAACGCGTCGAGGGCGTCCGGCGCGGTCAGCAGGTCTCCGGCGCGGGCCGCCAGGTTGCTGACGCAGGTGCGGAAGACGGCCTGGAGCAGGGACCAGCGGGACGGGAAGTGCCGGTGCAGGGTCGCCGAACCCACTCCGGCGGACCGGGCGATCTCCTCAAGCGAGGCGTACGCGCCGTCGCGGGCGATCGCCTCGGAGGCCGCGGAGACGATGAGGTCGTAGTTGCGCCGTGCGTCCGCTCTCATGGCCCGCCTTGCCAAAGTGGGGTGGTCCCCCATATCGTAGCCGACGACAAGTGGGGGGCCACCCCACTTGGTTCTGGGGAGGCATCATGGCTGTTCTCGTCATCGGCGCGACGGGCAAGCAGGGTGGGGCCACAGCCCGCGCGCTGCTGGCCCGGGGCGTCGCGGTCCGTGCCCTGGTCCGGGACCCGGGCAGCGACAGCGCCAAGGCTCTGCGGGAGCGGGGCGCCGAACTGGTCAAGGGCGACCTGGACGACGCGGAGTCGCTGCTCGCCGCGGCGGAAGGGATGGACGGCCTCTTCTCCATCCCGTATCCCGACGTGACGAACATGTCTGGCGACGCCGAGGTGACCCGCGGTCGCAACGTCGTCGAGGCGGCGCGCCGGGCGGGCGTGTCGCACGTGGTGCACAGCAGCGTTTCCGGTGCCGGCGACTTCCACCGCAACCAGCCTGGATGGGCCGAGGGCCGGTGGGACAGGCACTACTGGGAGAGCAAGGCGGCAATCGACGAGATGGTGCGCTCCGGTGGCTTCGCGCACTGGACAGTCCTCAAGCCCTCGACCTTCATGGAGAACCTCGTCGGCTGGTCCTACCTCTTCGGCGACTGGTCCAGCGGCACGATCATCACCGGCTTCGCCGCGGACACGCGGCTTCCGTGGATCGCCGTCGACGACATCGGCGAGGCCGCGGCGACCGCGTTCACCAACCCGGGAAGGCTCGACGGCCTGGACGTCGAACTCGCCGGCGACCTGCTCACCATGACCGAGATCGCCGCCATCCTCAGTGAGGTCACCGGCCGGGCGGTCACCGCGCCCGTGCTCACCCCGCAGCAGGCCGTCGAGCGCGGCCTGCTGCCCGCCATGGTCAACGCGGTGGAGCAGATCAACGAGAACGGCAGCCCCGCCCGACCGGAGATGACCCGCGCCCTCGGCCTGCCCACCACCGATTTCCGTACGTGGGCGCGTCGGACGTTTTCCTGACGCCTCACGACATCGTCGGGACGGTCTCCGTGCGGGTCGCGGCGATGCGCCGGCGGCGCACCGGGTAGAGCACCGGGTGCGAGATCTGCCAGGCCGCACCCTTGCAGACGATCTCCTTGTAGCGGGCCGCCAGCCTCCCAGCGAGGAAGGACGGCTTGGCCCTGTCGTCGGCGGTCACGTACTGGATGATGCCGTCGCGTCGGCCGAGGCTGATGCACTGGTTGAAGTAACGCAGCGGGGCCTTGGGGAACTTCTCCCGACCGGCCAGCCGCGCCGCGATGGCGTCGGCGGCCTGCCAGGCCATCGGGATGCCCGAGGCGCAGGACATCCGCAATGGCTTGCCGCCGGCGCCTTCGGCGAGTCCGGCGTCGCCCACCGCGTACACCTCGGGGTGTGAGACCGAGCGCATCGAGGCGTCGACGATGATCTGGCCGGTCGCCGCGACCGTCAGGGTCGTGGCGGTGGCGATCGGGTGGACGGCGAAGCCGGTCGTCCACACCGTCACCTCGGCCGGGATCACCCGGGCGTCGGCCGTGACCGCAGCGGTTGCCTCGACCCGCGCGATGTCCGCGTGCTCGTGCACGGTGATGCCGAGCCGGTCGCAGACCCTCCGCAGGTGCTGCTGCGCTTTCTCGCTGAGCCAGTCACCGAGGACGCCACGGGCGGCGATCGCGACGTCGAGGTCCGGCCGGGCCTCGGCGATCTCGGTGACCGCCTCGATGCCGGTGAGACCCCCTCCGACGACGAGCACGGTCCCGCCGGCCGCGAGCTGGTCGAGGCGGTCGCGCAACCGCAGCGCCGACGGCCTGCCGGCGATGTCGTACGCGTGCTCCGCGACGCCGGGAACGCCATGGTCGGCGGCGGTGCTGCCGAGGGCGTAGACGAGCGTGTCGTACGCGATCTCGTCGGTGCCGTGCTCGTCGGCGAGCGCGACGGACCTGCGGTCGGCGTCGACGGCGGTGACCCGCGCCAGTCGCAGCGTGACGCCGGTGCCGGCGTAGACCTTGCTCAGCGGGCGGCGCTCGGGGTCCTGCCCGGTGGCGACCTGGTGCATGCGGACCCGCTCGACGAAATCGGGGTCGGCGTTGACGACGGTGATCTCGGTGTCGTCGGGGTGCAGTCGCTTGGCGAGACGCCCGGCGGCGACGGCTCCCGTGTAGCCGGCTCCGAGGACGACGATGCGGTGCTTCATGGTGTCACTCCTGTCTCGGCGGTGGTCGCTTCCTGAACCGGACAGCGACGTGATTCCTGACAGGCGCCGGCTATGACCTGGGTCACCACACGTGCATGAGAGGTTCGCCGTGGTCGGCGGCGGACCACTGACGGGTGGCGCGCACGAGCTTGTCGGGGTTGACCTGGGTGTGGATGGCCGCGACCCCCTCGGGTGTCACCTCCAGGGACATCACACCGATGACCCGGTCGTCCATCACGACCACCGCCGCCGGACTGCCGTTGACGGCCGCGACGTACAGGGCGGGGCTGCCGCCGATCAGGTCCCGCTTGACGTCGGCGGGCTTGAACAGGCCGCGCAGGAACTTCGCCACCGCCAGTGCCCCGGAGAACGGCGTGGTCCGGGCCGGGATCTTGCCGCCGCCGTCACCCGTGCTCGTCACGTCGTCGGTCAGCAACTCGACCAGCCGCTGGATCTCGCCGTGCTGGGCCGCCGTGAGGAACTCCGCGACGATCTTCCGCGCGGTGACCTGGTCGACCTCCGCGCGGGCCCGCTCGGCGGCGACGTGCTGCTTGGCGCGCCGGTAGATCTGCTGGCAGTTCGACTCGCTGAGGCCGAGGATCTCGCCGATCTCACCGTGCGAGTAGCCGAAGGCCTCCCGCAGCACATACACCACACGCTCGTTGGCGGACAGCCGCTCCAGGAGGGTGAGCACCGCCATCGAGACCGATTCGCGCTGCTCGGCGGTGTCGAGCGGGCCGAGCATCCGGTCCCCGGCGAGAACCGGCTCGGGCAGCCACGTGCCCACATAGGTTTCCCGCCTGGCCCGTGCCGAGGTGAGCTGGTTGAGGCACAGGTTGGTGAGCACTTTCGTCAGCCACGCCTGGGGTGTCTCGACCCGTTCCCGGTCGGCGGCCTGCCAGCGCAGGAACGTGTCCTGGACGGCGTCCTCGGCGTCGCTGGCCGAGCCCAGCAGGCGATAGGCGATCGCCTCCAGGCGGGCCCTGGAGTGCTCGAACAGCTCGACCTCGTCCGGACTTAGCCGCATGGTGCGACAGTATCCACCCGTCGCGTCGGGCACTCGCTCCCGTCGGCAACCGCACTCGACGCCGGCGCGGCAGCACGCGGGGCGGTCGTACCCGGGCCCGGCGACCGGCACTCACGCCGGGTCACCCTCCTGGCCCGGTGCCGCCTGCTCCGCCAGCCAGCGCCAGTCGTTCCAGGTGGCGAGCCGGTTCCGATACAACTTTTCGGCGAGAAGGTATGGGTACGGGCCGAGGAACAGGCGCAGCGGCGGCTCCTCGGCGTCGACGAGTTGCAGGATGACTCCGGCGGTCAGCGCGGGATCGTCCGGCGTGCGGGCGGCCGCCCCGGCCCGGCGTGCCTGCCGTACGGGCTCATAGGCGCCGATCGGCTCCGTGTGCACGGCTGAGTCGCCGGACCAGTCGGTGCCGAACGGCCCGGGCTCCACGATCGTCACCTTCGGGCCGAGTGGGGCGAGCTCGGCGGACAACGCCTCGCTGAGCCCCTCCAGTGCCCACTTCGACGCGTTGTAGAGCCCGAGGGTGGGGAAGGCCCCGATCCCTCCGATGCTGGAAACCTGGAGGATGTGACCGCTGCCCTGCGCGCGCAGCACGGGCAGGGCGGCCTGGGTCACCCAGAGAGCGCCGAAGAAGTTCGTCTCCAGCTGCGCGCGGGCCTGCTCCTCGGTCGCCTCCTCGACCATGCCGAACAGCCCGTAGCCGGCGTTGTTGACGACG
Source organism: Micromonospora sp. MGP-C2 (assembly GCF_057766525.1). Classification (NCBI taxonomy): domain Bacteria; kingdom Bacillati; phylum Actinomycetota; class Actinomycetes; order Micromonosporales; family Micromonosporaceae; genus Micromonospora; species Micromonospora sp. MGP-C2. Next base: position 2,690,951 of record NZ_JBYMEN010000002.1, on the reverse strand, counting down.
ACGTCCAGCTGGCCGAACGTTTCCGCTGCCCGGGACACCGCGTCGAACACGGCCGAGCGGTCGGTCACGTCGAGGGTCAGTGGCAGAACCCGGTCCCCGTACGCCTCGGTCAGATCCTGAAGCGCCCTGTGGTCGCGTGCGGTCGCGGCGACCCGATCTCCGCGTGTGAGCGCGGCTTCGGCCCAGATGCGGCCGAAGCCGCGGGATGCGCCGGTGATGAACCATGTCTTCATGACTCGACCATGCGGCGGCGGACGCCAGGCTGCCAGCACCCTGACAGGGTTAGGCTGGCGGGAATGAAAGGCGAGAACGCGCTCGGCGACTTCCTCAGGGCACGTCGCGGGCGGGTCCGGCCGGACGAGGCGGGGCTGACGTCGTTCGGGCGCCGACGCGTGCCGGGACTGCGCCGTGACGAACTGGCCCACCTGGCAGGCGTGAGCCAGCACTATCTGACCCGCCTGGAGCAGGGCAAGGACCGCAACCCCTCACCGCAGGTGCTGAACGCCCTGGCGAGCGCGTTGCGGTTGAATCCCGACGAGAGGGCACATCTCACCGCGCTCGCCGACGCTCCGCCGCACGGGGTCGAGCACACGGCGGTCTCCGACGCGGTGCAGCAGCTCATCGACTCGTGGAGCCAGACACCCGCGTACGTCCGCGACCGCCGGTTCGACGTGCTGGCGGCCAACAAGCTCGCCATGGCGCTCTCCCCGCTCTACACGCCCGGTCAGAACCTGGTCCGCGGCATGTTCCTCGACCCCGCGGCGCGTGCGCTGTTTCCCGACTGGGCGCAGATCGCCGCGCAGAGCGCCGCCGCGCTCCGCGCCGAAGCCGACCCGCGCGATCCCGCGACCGCCGAACTCATCTCCTCGCTACTGACTGACAGCGTTTTCCGCGACCGCTGGTCTCTGCACGACGTACAGCCGACACGCGACGAGGTCAAGCGCTTCAACCATCCCGTCGTCGGGCCGCTCACGCTGCGACGGGAGACGCTCGCCATCGCCGGTGCCGAGGGGCAGGTGATCATCGCCTACCAGGCGGCACCTGACACCCCCGCCGCGCAGGCCCTGGCCAGACTGCTCTGAGGAACGGTGGTCGTACCCTTGGCGCCGTGACCGCCGACCCCCTGCGCCGCGCTCTCACCGCACCCGCGGACCCGCCGCTACGGTCCCTGCCCGACCAGGTCGTCGCCCTGTTGGAGACCCTGCATGCGCCGCCGCGTCTCGCCGCGCACCTGCGGGCCGTGCACGACGTCGCCGCGCAGCTGACCGACGCGATGGCGGAAAGGTTCCCGCAGCTTCCGTTCGATCGTGATGCGGTGCTCTTCGGGGCCGCCACCCACGACATCGGCAAGGTTCGGCACCCGGAGGAGCTGTCCGGGCCCGGATCCGCCCACGAGCCAGCCGGCTACGAGCTGCTGCTGGGACATGGTGTCTCCGAGGCGCTCGCCCGGTTCGCGCGCGACCACGCGTCCTGGCAGCAGGACGGCATCGGCGTCGACGACCTGCTGGTCAGCGTGGCCGACAAGGTGTGGAAGGGAAAGCGGGTCACCGACCTGGAAGGGTTGCTCGTGGACCGGCTGGCCGAGGCCACCGGCCGCGAGCGGTGGTCGGTGTTCCTGGACCTCGACGACATCCTCGACCACATCGCCGCCGACGCGGACCGCCGGCTGGCCTTCCAGGCAACCCATCCGGTACGCGAGCGGTGACGCCCTGCCCGTCATCGGGTCGCGGGATCCCGGTCAGCCATCCGACGGGCGCTCCGTAGGGACTGTGGACGGGGGTGCGTGACCACCACGGCCGTCAGACAGATCACGACGGCGCCGACGAGTGGCGGGCGGGCGCCGAGGTGGACGGCCGCGGCGCCGAGGGGGATCGCCACCACGAGTGGCCCGAACATCGCGGTGTTGGCCGTCGCGGAGACCCGGCCCAGCAGCGCCGACGGCGTGTGTGTCTGCACGGCGGTCACCGCCGCGACCAGGGTCCAGGGCAGGCCGACGCCGGCGACCAGCGCCCCGGCGATCGTGACCGGCCACCACGGCAGGCAACGCGCCAAAAGGCCGAGCGCGAACAGCACCGTCCCGGCGACGCCGACGGCAACGGGACCGCGTCGGGCGAGCAGCCGGCCGACGATCAGCCCGCCGATGATGGAACCGGCGCCCTGCGCGCTGGCCAGCACGCCCAGGAACGTCGTCGGTAGGCGCAGCTCCGTGATCACGACCGCGTAGACCGCCGCGGTCGTGAAGCCGGACATGGCGATCGACACGGCCGCGAGCATGACCGGCACCCGGGTCACCCGCTGTCCGAACAGGACCGACAATCCGGTACGCAGGCCGTTTCGCCGTGGTGCGGGCTCATCGTGCGGAGTCCTGTTCAGGCGCACCGCCGCGTACAGGGTGGCGACCAGGACCGGCATGGCCGCGCTGAGCACGACGACCGCGTGACCGCCGTGCCATGCGTAGAGGCCCGCCCCGGCCAGGGGAGCGACGAGCTTCATGCCCTCCTGCGCGCTGGAGCGCCAGCCGTTGACGTCGCCGAGTTCCGTCGGTGACAGCGCGGACGGCAGCAGCGCCGTCTCACCCGCGTCGATCAGCACGTAGCTGACGCCGTAGGCGCACGAGACGGCGAAGATGAGCCAGGTCTGTCCCGGCCCGCGCACCGCGAGGAGCGCCAGCAGCGCGGCGGCCAACAGGAGATTGACGGCGATGACCAGGGGCCGCCGGGGTGCCCGGTCGAGCAGACCGCCCAGCCACGGGCCGGCGAGGACCGGGGCGTACACGCAGAGTCCGGCGAGGGCGGCGAGGCCGGTGGAGCCGGTGAGGTCGAGGATCCAGATCCCGGCCACCAAGGTCATGGCGCTGCTGCCGAAGCCGGACAGCAGGGAGATCGCCACGAACAGTCCCGCGTTGCGCCGCATGAGCCCTCCAGGTTGAGCCGAGATGACTCACATCCTGAATATTGAGTCTCATGCGGGCAAGACTCTCGGGGCTCTGTCAATCAACCGTTGACAGTGCCGCGTCGATTTTCGCCGCGGCAGCGCGAACGGGTGCCGGCGCGCGCTCGCCCGCCTCGGCGAGATCGGCGGCGAGATGCTCGGCCAACGCGTACAGCGAACCCGGGGCGGCATCCAGGGCAACCTCCACCGTGCTCCGGACGAGCCCCGCCCGATCGAACCGGGCGTCCCAGCGGCGATCGGCGGCGATCCACCGCCCGAGGTCGGCAACGGCGTTTCGCAGCGCCACGATCCGTGGTGCGAACCGGAGGTCGAGGTGCTGGCGGCGTGACCACCGCGCGGCCACCAGTCGCTGCCGGCGCTGCTCCGCGGCCTGCCGGCTGCCGAGACCCAGTGCCGTCGCGATCTGCGCCCACGTCGCGCCGTCGTGGCGCGCCCGGTCGATGAGGTCCAACTCCTGCTCGTCGAGCCGGGCGCGGGTGGCACGAACCTCGGCCAACCGGGCCAGCTTCGACGTCATGTGTCAACTTTACATTGACATGCGGTTCGGCTCGCGCACCAGGAACACGTCCACCGGGTCCTCGGTCTCCACTGTGAAGCCGTGTCGCTCGTACAACCGTCGGGCGGGGCTGCCCTGCAACACGTTCAGGCGGACGCGGCTGCCGTCGCGGTCGCACCGGTCCAGCAGCGCGCGCAGCACGGCCGTCCCGATGCCGCTGCCGTGCAGGTGCGGGGCCAGATAGAAGTGCTCCGCCGAAGCCGGTCGAAGCTCCCAGTCCGCCATGATCACAAGTTGTCGGCCCGCCAGGACGGTGATCGACTCGGTTTCGCTGATGCCCTGTAGGCGGGGGTGTAACAAACCGGACAAGACGGTAAAGGCCCTGGTAGAGCACCCTTGGGGCAGGTGGAGGTAGACGGGTGGCGGGCCACACCCAGAGCCTCCGGCCCGGTGGGGACAACATCGTCCGCACCGGTGCCGTCCCCACCCAGCCCGGCCCCGACGCCGCGGCGGTCACGGCACAGATGCCGTGCTGATCACGCGTACCACAGGCCGTGGCTGCCACCGACACCCCTGCGGGCGCCCGCAGCGGTGCCTCAGCCGATCGGGACGAGGACGTCAGCACCGTCGGCAGCCAGGCGACGCCTGTCGCCGGCCGTGCCTGCCGCCCCCGTGCCCCGCCGGCCTTTCGCACTGTGGACCCCGCCGTCCGGTGTCGCCCAAACCGCGCGCCGGCCTGGCGACCGAGCCAGAAAGGGCCCGACATGGCCGCTCCCACCGCGACCGCAGCCCTGAACGCATCCGTCTTCGCGCCGGGTGACCAGATGCTGCTGACCGTCACCTACTCAGACGCCGACACCAAACCGCTGACCGTCACCATCGTGGTTACCGACGCGCAGGGCAACAGCAGCGCGCCGGTGAAGGTCACGGCCGTCATCGACCCACTCACCCTGACCGTCAGCGACAACTCCGGGCGTACCTGGACCCGGGTGTCCGACAACGGTTCCGTGGCCGTCTACCGGGCGGTGGCGTGATGCCCCGAGTCACCGTCCAGGTCCGCGACGCCGCCGGGAACACCGCGACGGCCACCGCCGACTACAACCTGAGCCAGCCGGTGCTGGGGGGCTACTACCTGTCCGGGGGCGCCGACCCGACCGCCGACATGGCCGGCGGCAACTTCCGGTCGCTGACCCAGTACCGCAGTTTCGCCGACGGCTACACGTTCCCCGGCTACAACCGCCCCTGGCTGACCAGCCTCGGTAAGGCCGGGGTGCAGATGAACATGGTCCTGGAGTTGAAGCACTACGGCGCCCCGAACCAGGGGCCGCAGAGCTTCGCGGTGGACGGCGTCAGCTACACGGTGCCGGCACCGTCGATGACCATCCAGCAGCGTCCCGGCACCACCTGGCCGAGGGCGTACGGGTACGGCCAGGTGATCAACGGACAGTGCGACGGGTTGTTCGCCCGCGCCCTGTCGCAGTACCGGACGCTCGGCTTCGGGGTGAACATCCAGCTCGCCTCGGAGTTCGACACCGACCACGAGTTCGGGACCACCGAGGACGGCAAGGCCTACACCTGGGCCGAGTCGGACGCTCGGGCGGTGCAGGCGGTGAACTACATCCTGACGTGGTTCAAGGCACGGACCCTGCCCGCCGCGACGACCTTCTCGGTCGGGCTGGGCGGCTTCGACCGGGCCTGCTTCCAGCGTATGCACCCGGAGTCGCTGATGACCCGCCTCGACTATCTCCAGTGGAACGCGTACGCCACCAACGCCAGCCACACCGCGTTGGCCCGGTTCCGCCGCACCAAGGACTGGGCGGTGGCGGATCTCGGCCCGGTGGCCCTGGCCCGTCCCGTGATCATCGCGGAGTGGGGGGTCCGGTCGGCGGAGATCCCGAACCAGGCCGCCTGGATCGCGACGGTGCCGGCGGCGATCGTTCAGCTCAACGCCGAGCGTGGGCCCCGGATCACGCGGACCAACTACTTCAACTCCGGTTGGGGCACCCTGACGCCGAAGGCGGTCGGGTTGGCCGCGCTGCGAGAGGCGTACGCCAAGCGGCCGTACGTCTGAGCGGTCCCGGCGGCTCCGGGGCGCCGGGGCCGCCGGGACAGACCGGTCAGCCCGCACTGAGCCGTTCGGCGTACGCGTCGCGCAGCTCGGGCCAACCGAAGTCCTTGGCCTCCGCGCCCCGGATCGGGCCGACCGGGTCGCCGTCGAGCAGCCGGTCGGCCACGTCGAGGCAGAGGTGCCAGCCGGCCGCGACCATCGGCAGCATGCCCCGGTCGGCGACGGTGTGCCGCAGGGTGAGCCGGGTGCCGCTGCCCAGCGGGCTCAGGTCCCAGCGCAGCAGGTCGTCGCCCCAGGTGTATTCCAGCAGGTGTGGCGGCTCGGCCCGGCGTACCGTCGCCGGGTCCTCCTGAGTGGTTTCGCCGTCCACGAGCGTGAGCACGGCGGCGCCGACGTGGCCGAGGTCGCGGTCGGCGAGGAACGGCGCCCACTGCGCGAGCTGGGTCGGGTCGGTCAGGGCCGCCCACACGGTGGCCGGCGGATGCCGCAGGTCGCGGACGAAGACCACTGTCGCGCCGTCGTCGGCGGGCTCGGCGCGCACCTCGGCGGGTGGGCTCGGGCGGAACGCGTCGCGGTCCATTCACTGCTCCTGACTGTCGAGGTGCCGTTCCAGGGCGTCCAGGTGCCGGGCCCAGAGCCGGCGGTACGGGTCCAGCCAGCCGTCGACGGCCCGCAGCGGGCCGGGGTCGAGGCGGTAGATCCGCTGGCGGGCGGCCGTCCGGCAGGTGACGAAGCCGGCGTCGCGGAGCACCCGCAGGTGCTTGGAGACGGCCGGCTGGCTGACCCCGAGCCCGTCGACCAGCTCGCCGACGCTGCGTTCGGCGTCGCGGAGCTGATCGAGGATCCGGCGCCGGGTGGGCTCGGCGAGGACGGTGAAGGCATCGGTGGACACCAGCCTAATATGCCTGGTGATTCATATGACTGTCGAAGCATATGACAGGAGTCCCCGTCCCGACGTGGCGTCGCCGATCAGCTCCCTATGCTCGGATCATGGAACTGCGGATCTTCACCGAACCCCAGCAGGGCGCCAGCTACGACCAGTTGCTCGCCGTCGCCCGCTGCGCCGAGGACGCTGGCTACGGCGCGTTCTTCCGGTCCGACCACTACCTGATGATGGGTGCGGCGAGCGGCGAGCCCGGCCCCACCGACGCGTGGACCACGCTGGCCGGGCTGGCCCGCGACACCAGCCGCATCCGGCTCGGCACGTTGATGACCGCCGCGACCTTCCGGCTGCCCGGCCCGCTGGCGATCACGGTGGCGCAGGTCGACCAGATGAGCGGCGGCCGGGTGGAGCTGGGCATCGGCACCGGCTGGTACGCCGAGGAGCACACCGCGTACGGCATCCCGTTCCCGCCGCTGGCCGAGCGGTTCGACCGCCTGGAGGAACAGCTCGCGGTGATCACCGGGCTGTGGTCCACGCCGACCGGCGAGCGGTTCGATCACGCCGGTCGGTACTACCCGATCCAGGACTCGCCCGCGTTGCCCAAGCCCGTGCAGCAGCCGCGCCCACCGATCCTGCTCGGCGGGACGGGCCCGAAGCGCACTCCTCGGCTGGCTGCCCGTTACGCCGACGAGTTCAACCTGCCGTTCGCCTCGGTGGCGGACACGGCGGCGCAGTTCGACAGGGTCCGCGCGGCGTGCGCCGAGATCGGCCGGGACCCGGCCGGGATGGTCTGGTCCAACGCCCTGGTCCTGTGCTGCGGGCGGGACGACGCCGAGGTGGCCCGCCGGGCCGCCGCCATCGGGCGCGACCCCGACGAACTGCGGGCCAACGGTCTGGCAGGCACCCCCGCCGAGGTCCTGGACACCATTGGCCGGTACGCGAAGATCGGCAGCGAGCGGATCTACCTCCAGGTGCTGGACCTCGGCGACCTGGAGCACCTGGAGTTCGTCGCCAGCGAGGTGATGGCGAAGCTCTGAGTCGGCCGGGTGGCCGTGGGACGGCGCTCGGCCGGCTGGCCGCGGGACCGGCGCTCGGCCGGGTGGCCGTCAAATGGCGCTGCCGCTCAGGCTCGGTGGGCGCCCGTCGTGACCGCGTCCGGGTCGCCCAGCACGGTGTCCAGCCGCCCGTCCCCATCACTGTCCACATAGGTGATGTCGGGGATCCCGTCGCCGTCCACGTCGATCTGGACGACGTCGGCGACACCGTCGCCGTCGAGGTCGGTGACCACCTCCACCGAGCCGTCCAGGTGTCGGGTCACGATCGACTGCGGGCCGGCACCGGGTGTGCGCGGCGGCGGCCCCGGTGCCGGCACCGGTGTCGGGGCCGGCGCGGGCGCCGGTGTGGGGCGAGGGCCGGGCGTCGGCGCCGGGTGACTCGGCAAACCGCCGGCCGCTGGCGCGCTGGCCTGCTCGACCCCGGTGCCGGTGGGGTCCAGCTCCTCCTCGGAGGGGAAGACGTCGCCTCGCGGGGCCGGATCACGGTAGCTGCTCATGGGCGTAGGGTTCCCCGACGATGACGAGAACAACCGTGCCCGATCGACCGGTGTCCCCGGTGCCGGGTTTGGCGGAAAATGCTGGGACCGACGCCACGGTCATGAACGGGGGTCCGAGCGTGGAACTGCGCCGGAATCGGGGAGCCCGTGCGCTCGCCCTGGTGTGCGTACTCGGTGGAGTGCTCTTGTTGGTCTACCCCAGCGACGGCGCCCTGCTACGGACGATCATCGCGGTGGGAGCCGTCGTGCTCGGCTGCCTGGCGCTGGTCAGCGCGCTGCGGCCGTTCCGGTTCCGGATCGACGCCGAAGGCGTCAGCATCCGGCGGCCCGGCCTGCGCCGGGAGATCCCGTGGGCCGAGGTCGACGCGCTGGTTCTCGACGACCCGCCCCGACGCGCCGGCTACTCGGCGCCACCGCGACTGCTGCTGGTGCCTGTGCCGGGCGTGACGCTTGAGCCGGTGACCGCCCGCCACCCGCTCGACGGCCGCCCGGCCATCGAGTTGCTCGTCCTCGACCAGGTTCGCGAGCAGCCCGAGCAGGTGTCGGCCGCGCTCACCCGCTATGCCGGAGGTCGTTTCGTCGACCTGGCCGCGCTGCGCCGCGCCGCCTTCGCCACCCCGGACCTTCCGGTCGGCCTGCGTGGCTACCGGATGGACCGGGTCGACCAGCTGATCCGGCGCGGCCAGGACGCCCTGGTTTCCGGGGAAGCGCAGACCAGGCAGGCGGCCCGGGGCGAGATCGAACGCGTGTGCGCGGCCGGCCTGCCGGTCGCCCAGCGTGGCTACAGCACGTTCCAGACGGATACGGTTCTGGACACCCTCGTCGCCGCGTTGGCCGACCACCAGTCCACCGAGCGGGAGACCGCCACATGACCGCCCAGGGAGAGCACGCCACGTCGACCACCGCGGTCGACGTTCCGCGCCGCAACTGGGCCGGCAACGTGCGGTACGCCGCTCGGGCGTTCCACCGCCCCACCTCCGTCGACGAGCTGCGCCGGCTGGTCGCCGGCAGCAACCGGATCCGGGCCGTGGGCAGCGGGCACTCCTTCAACCGCTTCGGCGACACCGACGGCGACCTGGTCTCCCTCGCCGGGTTGCCCCCGGTCGTCGACCTGGACCGCGAGCGCGGGCAGGTCACGGTCAGTGGCGCGATGCGCTACGGCGACCTCGCCCGGCACCTGCACACCCAGGGGTACGCGCTGGCCAACCTCGCGTCGCTGCCCCACATCTCGGTGGCCGGGGCGGTGGCCACCGCCACCCACGGCTCCGGCCAGACCCACGGCAACCTGGCCAGCGCGGTCGCCGGCCTGGAGTTGGTCACCGCCGACGGCGACCTGCTGCGGGTCGACCGCGACGCCGACACGTTCGCCGGCATGGTGGTCGGGCTCGGCGCGCTGGGCCTGGTCACCCGGGTCACCCTGGACGTGGTGCCGACCTTCGAGCTACGCCAGTACGTGCGGCTCGACCTCGACCGGGAGGCGCTGGACGAGGCGCTCGGCTCCGCGTACAGCGTGAGTGTCTTCACCGACTTCCGTTCCCCCCGGCTGCGCGAGGTGTGGCGCAAGCAGGTGGCGGACCAGCCGCCACCCCCGGCGGACTGGCTGGGCACCACCGCCGCCGACGCGCCCCGGCACCCGGTGCTCGGGATGCCGGTGGAGAACTGCACCCCGCAGCTCGGCGAGCCGGGCCCGTGGCACGAGCGGCTGCCGCACTTCAAGCTCGGCTTCACCCCGAGCAGCGGCGACGAGCTCCAGTCCGAATACCACGTGCCACGGACAGCGGCAGCCGACGCGCTCGCCGCCCTGGACGACGTGGCGCACCTGATCGCCCCGGTGCTGCTGGTGTCCGAGCTGCGTACCGTGGCGGCGGACGAGCTGTGGCTCAGCCCGAACCACCAGCGAGACAGCTTCGTACTGCACTTCACCTGGGTCGACGACACCGCGGCCGTGCTGCCGGTGGTGGCCCAGGTGGAGGAGCGCCTGGCGCCGTTCGCGCCCCGCCCGCACTGGGGCAAGGTCTTCGTCACCGACCCGGCGGAGCTGGCCGCCCGCTATCCGAGGCACGCCGACTTCGCCGCCCTGCTGCGTCACCTGGACCCGACCGGCACGTTCCGCACCGAGCTGCTGGACCGCCACTTCCCCCGCTGAACTCCCGCGGACCCCCCGGCCCCGACCCCCCGCTTCACTCCGTCGATCATGAAGTTAGCGACGTGGATGTCGGCTTGTCGCGCCGCCAACTTCATGATCAACGGGAGGGTGCGGGGGTGCGGAGGGTGCTGCTCTGGACGGCTCGGCTGATGTCGCTGGGGGAGACTATGCCCGTCAGGCGGCCGTCTTCGGTCACCACCAGGGCTCGGCCGTCGGCGCACGCGCTGAGGCGGGGGAGCAGGTCGTTGAGTTGCTCACCGGCCTGGGCCAGGACCAGATCCTCGGCCCGGCAGGCCACCTCGGCCAGCGTGGTCGACGCCCGCCGCTCGGGCGGTACGCCGCGCACCCGGTCGACGGTGACCAGGCCGATGGGCCGGCCGTCCTCGGTCAGCGGCAGCGCCGAATGCCGGTACGCGAACAGGTAGTGGTCGACGAAGTCGGCGACAGTCATCTCCGCCGAGGCGGTCTGCGGCTGCGAGGTCATGACGTCGCCGACCCGGATGCCGCGCAGTGCGCTGCCGGTGCGAGCCTGCCGCTCCTCCATCCCGGCGGCCCCGATCAGGAACCAGCCGATCAGGGCCAGCCACAGCCCACCGAAACCGACACCGGACAGGAACTGCCACAGCCCCAGGCCGATCAGCAGCACACCCAGCACCCAGCCGGCGCGGGCGGCCACCACGGATGCCCGGGTCCGGTCGCCGGTTGCCTTCCACACCGCGGCGCGCAGCAACCGGCCGCCGTCCAGGGGCGCGGCCGGCAGCACGTTGAAGATGGCCAGCAGCACGTTGATGCCCGCCAGCCAGGCCACCGACCCGAGCAGCAGCCCGCCCTGACCGGCCAGCGCGAGCAGCGCGGCGACGACACCGAAGAACGCCCCGAGCAGCAGGCTGACCAGCGGGCCGACGCCGGCGATCCGCAGCTCCGCGCCGGGGTCGCGTGGCTCGCCCCGCAACTCGGCCACGCCGCCGAACAGCCACAGCGTGATGCCGTCGACCTCCAGCCCGTTGCGCTTCGCCACCACCGCGTGCGACACCTCGTGGGCGAGCAGGCCGACGAAGAACACCACCGCGGCGGCAAGCCCGGCAATCGCGTACGCGACCGGTGAGCGGTCCGGGTACGAGCGGGGGAACTGGTTGGCGGCCAACCCCCACGCGATCAGCGCGAAGATGAACAGAACGCTCCAGTTGACGCCGACCGGCACTCCCGCGACCCGGCCAAGCCGGAAACTGGCCCTCATCCCGGTGAGATACCCCGGACAGACCCGCCCATGCCGGCCCTGGCGCCCGAAGGGCTGGTGATCGACTCGGGTTCACGGAAACCGGGGTATCCACGACCCTTCGACACCCCGACTTCCGGAAAGCCGAGTGGATCGTGCGCTCGCCCGGCTCAGCGGCGGGGGGACTCGCTGGCGATGGTCACCTCGCGGGGGAGCGCCGCGGCGCGCAGCGCCCAGTCCAGCGCGTAGTCGGCGATCTCCTCCCAGCCGTCCTGCCCCACAGTGAAGTGCGAGCGGCCGGGAAACTCCTCGTACGCGGTGAGCGCCCGGGACTTCTGGTAGAGCCCTGCGTTGGCGCGGACCACCGAGGCCGGCACCACGTGGTCGGAGCCTCCGGCCATCAGCAGCAGCGGCGCGCGGTCGTTGCGCCCGTTGTCGACGCGGGCGGGTGAGCGCGGGTCGACGTTGGCGAAGGCGCCCTCGAAGAAGATCCGCCCGGCACCGGGGACGGCGTAGCGCTGCCAGGCCCGGTCGGAGTCCTCCCGGCTCATCGTGTTGCCGAACGTGTAGGCGAAGTCGTCCGGGGTGAACGGGACGGCCTTGGTGCGGTTGGCGGGGCTGCGCAGGATCGGGAAGCCGGAGCGCAGCTGACTCAGCGGCACCTTGAGCACCCCCTTCACCGCGGCGGGATGCACCCCCACCACCGCCGCGCCGAGACCCCGGTCGGCGAGGACCTGGGCGAACAGACCGCCGAACGAGTGCCCCATGATGATCGGCGGTCGGGGCAGCGCCCGGATGATCTTGTCGTAGTGCGCGACGACCGTGGCGATGCTCTGCTCGGCGATCGGGCCGGGATCGTCTCGCAGCTGCTCCACGGACCGGTCCATCCCGGGCCAGGCGGGGGCGATGACGTGCATGCCGCGCGCGGTGTACCGCTGGGCCCACCCCTCCCAGCTGCGCGGAGTCATCCAGAGTCCGTGAATCAGCACGACCGTGTCGGTCCGGCCCTGCGGCGTGGCACCCATCGCGTCCCCCCGGTGTCGCGGTGTCCGGCCCCGCGGATACCCGTTGCCCTGCCGTGAATTCCTCGGCCGGTCGAGCCGCGTGCCCCTGACAAATGTCACGGCCGGGACGTGACGGCCGCTCCGGGAGTCGAGGTCCGCGCCGCCGGAGTATCTGTGCCATGACAAGTACGCATCCGGCCGTCGAGTTGGACGGCCTCACCAAGACCTTCGGCGCGGTCACCGCTGTCGACGGATTGAGCCTGCGGGTCCAGCCCGGCGAGGTGGTGGCCTTCCTCGGCCCGAACGGCGCGGGCAAGACCACCACCATCGACATGCTGCTCGGGCTGGCCCGCCCGGACGCGGGCACCGTCCGCATCCTCGGCGGCACCCCGGACGACGCGGTGGCCCGGGGCCGGGTCGCCGCCGTACTCCAGACCGGCGGGCTGCTCAAGGACCTCACCGTCGGCGAAACGGTCGAGATGTCCGCGCACTTCTACCGGCACACCCGCCCGGCAGCCGAGGTGCTGGAGCGGGCCGGCATCGCCGACATCGCCGGTCGGGTGGTCGGGCGCTGCTCCGGCGGCCAGCAGCAGCGACTGCGCTTCGCGCTGGCCCTGCTGCCCGACCCGGACCTGATGGTGCTCGACGAGCCCACCACCGGCATGGACGTCGAGGGCCGCCGGGACTTCTGGCAGGCGCTGCGCCGCGACGCGCGGGCCGGACGGACCGTCATCTTCGCCACCCACTACCTGGACGAGGCGGACGCGTACGCCGACCGGATCGTGCTGGTCCGGCAGGGGCGCATCGTGGCCGACGGCACCACCGCGGCAATCAAGAACCTGGCCGCGGGTCGTACCGTGCGGGCCACCCTGCCCGGCGCCGACCAGGCCGCCCTCGCCGCGCTGCCCGGGGTGGACGCCGTGGAGGTACGCGGCGACAGCGTGCTGGTGCGCACCAGCGACTCGGACGCCATCGCCCGGCACCTGCTCACCCGGACCGCCGCCCGGGACGTGGAGATCACCTCCCGCAACCTCGAAGACGCCTTCCTCGCCCTGACCACCGCGCAGACCGGAGCCTTGAGATGACAACCCTGCCGGCCACCCCCACCCGTACCGTCGAGCCGGACCGTCGGTTGCCCGCCCTGGGCGGGTTCGCCCCCGGGGTGCTGCGCATCGAACTGCGCCGGGTGCTGCGCAACCGCCGCACCCTCGCCTTCACGCTGATCATGCCCGGCGTCTTCTTCCTCATCTTCGGCTTGCCGCAGGGCGGGCAGAACCTGGACAACGGCCGCCCGGTGACGGCGTACGTCATGATCAGCCTGGCCGTGTACGCGGCCATGGTGGCGACCACCAGCGCCGGTGGCGCGGTCGCCACCGAGCGGGCGCTGGGCTGGAGCCGTCAGTTGCGGCTCACCCCACTGCGCCCGAGCGCGTACGTGGCCACCAAGCTGGTCACCGCGATGACCCTCGGCCTGCTCGCGGTGGTCGTCGAGTTCCTGGTGGGCGCGGCGGCCGGCGTCCGCATCCCGGCGGACGTCTGGCTGCTGTCCGGGCTCGCCGCCTGGCTCGGTTCGCTGGTCTTCGCGGCGTTCGGTCTGTTCATCGGCTATCTGGTGCCGGCCGAGAACGTCATGCAGTTCATCGGCCCGATCCTGGCCGTGCTGGCCATGTTCGGCGGCCTGTTCGTCCCGGTCGAGGTGCTGCCGGAGGTGCTCCAGCAGGTCGCGAAGTTCACCCCGGTGTACGGGATGGGCGTCCTGGCCCGCGCCCCGCTGACCGGCGACGGGGTGAGCGCGGCGGCGGTGGTCAACCTCGTCGGCTGGGCGCTGGTCTTCGGCGTCGGTGCGGCGCGGCTGTTCCGCCGGGACACCGCGCGGGTCTGAGCGCATCGACGGCTAGCGTGAACCCGATGGACCTCTCGACGGGACAGCCCCGGCCGGCGAACCGCCACTGGCGGGTCACCGGCTGGTTGCTGGCCGCCGTCTGGCTGTTCTTCCTCAACGTGCCGCTCGCCACCGCGCTGCACCAGCCGGAGCTGTGGCGGCGGGTGCTCGGCGTGACGGCACTGATCGCCTTCGGTATCGGTTACGTGCTGCTGTTCCAGTGGGCCCGCCGACTGCGCCAGTTGCTGGCGCCGATCCCGGCGGGCCGGGCACGGGCCGGGCTGGCACTGCTGCTCCTGGTGGGCCTGGCCAGCATCCCGGGCACCGGCGGGGACTGGCTGGCCACCCTGGTCTACGTGGCGGCCGCGGCGGTGTTCCTGCTGCCGCCCTGGGAGGCTTTGGCGGTGGTGGTGGTCTGCGCCGTGACCCCCGCGCCGGCCTCCTGGCTGGTGCCCGGATGGCAGGCCGAGAGCGGCATCGTCTTCGCGGTGCTGCTCGCCTCGTTCGCCATGTTCGGGGTGTCCCAGTTGGCCCAGCGCAACAGTCAGCTCCAGGCCGCCCAGCAGGAGATCGGTCGGCTCGCGGTCGCCGAGGAACGGGCCCGCGCCGCCCGCGACCTGCACGACATCCTCGGGCACTCGCTGACCGTGGTGGCGATCAAGGCCGAGCTGGCCGGGCGTCTGATCGACGTCGACCGGGACCGGGCCGCCGTCGAGATCGCCGAGGTGGAAGCGTTGGCCCGGGCGGCGCTGGCCGACGTACGGCAGACGGTTGGGGCGTACCGCGAGGTCACTCTCGCCGCGGAGCTGGCTGGCGCCCGCTCCGCGCTGGCCTCGGCGGGCATCGCGGCGGATCTGCCGGCCGAGGTGCCGGACCTGCCGGAGGAGTGGGACCGGTTGTTCGGCTGGGCGGTACGGGAAGGGGTGACCAACGTGGTCCGGCACAGCGGGGCGAGGTGCTGCACGGTCCGGGTCCACCCGGACCGGGTCGAGGTGAGTGACGACGGCCGTGGTCCGTCCACTCCCGACACCACCGGCCACGGGCTCGTCGGTCTGCGGGAGCGGGCGCGACGGCTGGACGCCGTGGTGACCGTCGGTCGCCGGCCGGAGGGCAGCGGTTTCCTGCTGCGGGTGCACTCGCCGGCGGAGGCCCGGTGAGCGGCGGGTCCGCGCGGATCCGGCTGCTGCTCGCCGACGATCAGGCGTTGGTCCGGGGTGCGCTGGCCGCGCTGCTCTCGCTGGAGGAGGACCTGACAGTGGTGGCCGAGGTCGGCCGGGGCGACGAGGTGGTGCCCGAGGCCCGGCGGACCGACCCCGACGTGGCCCTGCTGGACGTGGAGATGCCCGGCCTGGACGGGATCGCCGCCACGACCGCGTTGCGGGCCGCGCTGCCGACCTGCCGGGTGCTGGTGGTGACCACCTTCGGCCGGCCCGGCTATCTGCGCCGGGCGATGGAGGCCGGCGCGAGCGGCTTCGTGGTCAAGGACACCCCGGCCCGGCAACTCGCCGACGCGGTCCGCCGGGTGCACGCCGGCCTGCGGGTCGTCGACCCGACGTTGGCCGCGGAAACCCTGGCCACCGGTGTGAGTCCGCTGACCGAGCGGGAAACCGAGGTGCTGCGTACGGCCCGTGGCGGTGGAACGGTCGCCGACCTGGCCCGGGCACTGCACCTGTCCGAGGGGACGGTGCGCAACCACCTCTCGGCGGCGATCGGCAAGACCGGTGCCCGCAACCGCGCCGACGCGATCCGGGTCGCCGAGCAGAACGGCTGGCTGCTCGGCGAGTGACACCCGGGTCCCGGCGTGCTCCGCTCAGGCGGTCGGCGGCGGGGTGGGCAACCGGTCGACCACCAGCACGCTGCTGCCGGGGCGGACCTCGGCGAGCAGTTCCCGCTGGCCGGAGCGGGTCAGCCGGATGCAGCCGTTGGTGGTGTTCTCGCCCAGCTCGTCGTCGTTGTGCCAGGTGTGCACCCCGATGTGCGCGCCGCGCAGCCCGGCCGGCACAGACTCCGGGTCGTCGGGCACCGAACCGAGGGCGTAGATGTCCACCCCGCCGTAGACCGACTCCGGCGGTGGGGTGCGACCCAGGACGAAGGTGCGCCCGAGGGGGGTTTCCTGCCCCGACTGGCCGAGGCTGACCTCCCAGGAGCGCACCGCCTTGCCGGCCCGGTACCAGGTGAGACGGTGGACCTTGCGTTCCACCACGATCTGGTCGCGCAGCGGCACGGTGTCGAACCCACCGGGCGGCAGCCAGGCGAGCCGCCGGTTGGCCGAGGGCAGCAGCACTGCCGTCCAGCCGGCGTGGTGCTCGGCGATCGGCATGGTCAGCTCGACGCCGCGGATCGTCGGTTCGAGGAACGCTCGCGGACGACCGCCGGGCGCGTCGTACGCGGCGATCCGCGTGGTCGGGTGCGCGCCCTCGGTCAGCGGTGTGGTGTCCATGGTGGCCGGGTCGGCGGGGAACCCCTTGGGGGCTGGGTCGTAGTCGACCACCGGCAGCCCGGCCGGGGCGGGCGCGGCCGGGGGGATCGGCTCCTCGGCGTTCTGCTCGACACTGCTCGGCGTCGGGTCGGCCGCCGCGACGACCTTCTCGGGGGCCGTCGGGCTCGGGGTGAGGGCCTGGCCGATCAGCAGCGCGCTCACCAGCAGCACGGGCACGGCGATGGCGGCGGCCACCCAGACGCCACGGCGGCGGTACGGGGACTTTCCGGCAAACTCCACCAAATGACTGTATAGGACGCAGGTTCGCCGGGAAGAGCCCCTTGCCAGACAAAATGCGATAACAGGGGGCTCTTCCCGGCGGTGCGTCAGACCCGTGCGCCGATGTGGATCGCCACGGCGTCGTGTGCCGGCACGTTGGCCGCGAACCAGCCGCTACCGTCCACCGTGATCACCGGTCCGCTGCACGTGCCGCCCGCGTACGTGCCGTGGATGACGTCGCAGTACCGACCGGCGGGCAGCCCGGTGTAGTAGGAGCGGCCGTTCACCGCGGAGCCCTCGTCGTTGACGGTGATGAAGCCCTTGCCGCTGCGGCTGAACGCGATGTGGTTGTTGCCGTTGTCGTACCAGTTGGCCACGCTGGCGCCCTCGGTGGCGTTGCGGAAGCCCACCATGTTGGCGATCACCGACCAGCGGTGCTCACACTCCCAGCCCGAGTAGCAGGTGGCGTTGAGCGTCTTGTTGGCGCCGTCCGAGGGTGGGCCGGCGTCCCGGTTGCTGAAGGTGTAGCTGGACATCACGGTCGGCGAGCCGTACGGCCAGGCCAGCATGAACGCGTTCGCCAGGGAGTAGATGCCCCGATCCTTGTAGGTCAGCACCCCACCCGAGTCGCGCTGGGTGTCGTGGTTGTCGACGAACACCGAGGCCTTTCCGGTGGGCAGGTGCCCCCAGCCCTCACCGAAGTTGCGCAGGTACGCCAACCGCTCCGAGCGGAACACCCGGGCCAGGTCCTTGCCGTAGCGGAACTCGTGCACGTCACCGTTGCCGGTGTACTCGGTCGGCTGGACCGGCTCGCCGGCACCGTAGATGACCTCCTGCACGATGTACGCCGAGCGGGAGAGCTTGCCCCTGATCGCGGCGATGTCGGCGGCCGGCATGTGCTTGCTGGCGTCCAGTCGGAAACCGTCCACACCGAGGGAGAGCAGGTCGTTGAGGTACGAGGCGATCTTCGTGCGCACGTAGTCCGACTCGGTCTTGAGGTCCGAGAGGTTGACCAGCTCGCAGTTCTGCACCTCGTACCGGTCGTTGTAGTTGGCGATGTCGTCGCCGCCGTTGCGACCGCAGTGGTGGAAGTCCTGGGTCTGGTAGATGCCCGGGTAGTCGTAGTGCGAGAAGGACGAGCCGGCCCAGCCGGTGCCGCCGTTGTCCTGACCGGACATGTGGTTGATCACCGCGTCGACGAGCACCTTGACCCCGGCCGCGTGGCAGGTGTTCACCATCGACTGGAACTGGGCCCGGGTGCCCTTGCGGGACTCGATCCGGTAGCTGACCGGCTGGTACGCCAGCCACCACTGGTTGCCCCGTACGTGTTCCTGTGGGGGCGAGACCTGCACGTAGCCGTAGCCCTTCGGGCCGAGCGTGCTCTGGCACTCGCTGGCCACCGAGGGCCAGTTCCACTCGAAGAGCTGGACGATGACCTTCTTGGAGCCGGACGGGGCGGCGACGGCCGGTGATGCCGGCGCGGTGGCGGGGAGAAGCAGGCTGGCGACCAGGCCGAGGGCGAGGATCGCCGAGCCGCGTCGACGTCGGTGCATCGAGGACTCCTGACGAACGCAGGGCGGGGTGGGGGTGGTGGCGCGGCGGGAAACGCTGGGTTGTCGGAATCTTGCAACCCATGCTGAAAATTTCCGAAAGATTACAAGCCTGTTGCAGCCACTGTCAATGCATGGACGGTCGTCACTGCAATGACCCGCGCGTGTGAGCGTGCGCAACGCACGTTGGCGGCAGTTGGTTCGATCCCGCCCCAGAAATTTTTGGCAGCGGGTGATCCGCGCGCCCCCACCGTCCGTACTGGATGGGGGAGCAGGGGTCGGCCGGTGGTACGCCGCCGCGAGACGATCGAGGAGCAGATGGCCCGGGCACAGCAGGACACGAAGGCGGCGACCGTCCGGACCAGCGCCAGCAGTCGGGGGGTGCGGACCCGGTCGCGGTCGGCGACAGCCATGCTGATCGCGTCGGTGCTCGCCGCGCTCTGGGCTGCGGTCATGCTGACCGGCGCCGGCCAGAAGGCGTACGCGTACGGCTTCTTCTTCACCGAGTTCTTCGCCGGGGTGATCTCCCTGGTGGCGTTGAGCCTCACCGTGATGCTCGGTCTGCTCGCCACCGACCGGTTGGTGCTGCGCATCTCGCACCGGGTGCTGATGCAGTCGGCGCACCGGGCCACCGGTGTGCTGGGCGTGGCCGGCCTCGGCTTCCACGTCCTCACCAAGATCGCCACCGGCCGGGCGGCGGCGACCGACGCGGTGGTGCCGTTCGTCGGCGGCAGAGGGCTCTACGTCGGGCTCGGCACGGTGGCCGCCCTGCTCATGGTCAGCGTGATCTGGACCGGGATCATCCGGGCCCGCTTCGCGGGCGTCGGTCCGAAGTGGCTGTGGCGCACGCTGCACTCCACCGCGTACCTGGCCTGGCCGTTCGCTGTCTTTCACGGCCTCAACGCCGGTCGCGCCGCAGCGCCCTGGGTGATGTTCAGCTACCTCGGCTGCATTTTGCTGGTGGTGCTTGCCCTGCTGGTCCGGTTCTCGGTCACCATCGGTCGGCGCAGCCGCGAACAGCACCAGGCCGCGGTGCGCAACGCGGTGATGGTAGGCCGGGCCGAGGAGGCGAAGACCGCCCGATCGCTGCTGGCCGGGTTGGGTCGGCGCAGCAAGGCCGCCGACAAGCGTCCCGCCTGGGCGGAGACCACCACCGCCACCTGGGCCGCGCCGGCCGCGCGACGCGACCCCGAACGGTTCACCGTCCCCGTGGTGCCCGAGCCCGGTTCCCTCGTCGAGCCGACCCGGCCGAGCCGACGTCGACGGGAGGAGGAGCCGGCGGCCCGCCGCGACACCGAACGCTCCCGCGGCCGGCGCGACGAGGTGGAGCCCACGACCCGCCGGTCGACCCGCCGCGGCGTCGAGGAGACCGACACCCGCCGGCGCGACGAGGAAGAGCTGGCGCCGGTGGCCCGGCGTCGCGGCTCGCGTACCCGGGACGAGGACGTTCCGACCGGCCGGCGACGCGCCGAGGACCCGGTCGTCGAACGGTCCAGCCGCCGGTCCCGCAGCGAGGACGACGGCAGCCGGTACTCGGCCCCGCCGACGGTCGAGCCCGAGGAGCCGTGGGACAGCCCGCGCCGGTGGCAGGCCGCCGAGCCGATCTCGGCCGGCCCGATCTCCGTCGAGCCGATCTCGGCCGGCCCCATCTCCAGCAGCCCGATCTCCGCGACGCCGCGCAGTGACAGCGGCTGGCACAGCGCCGACGAGGACCTGGCGGACGAGCCGGACTACTGGCGCCCGCCGGCCCGGTACGTACCGGACGAGGTGCCGCCGCCGGTCGACGACACCCCGACCCTGGTCGACCTGGCCTCCCGGCGCGCGCGCCGGACGGCCGGCGAGGGCCGGTCCGCCAAGCGCCGCAAGGCCAGCGCCGACGCGGTGGACGGGGCTTACTGGGCCGGGCTGCGGGGTGAGGCGAAGTGATGCGGACCGCCGTACCACCGGTCGCCTGTGTGGGCGAACCCCGGCTCACCGCCGGCTTCGCCGAGTACGGCCGACTCGACCTGCTCGCGCACGAGGAGGTGCACGGACCGATCGGCCCGATGGAGCCGGCGCAGCTGCTCCGGCTTGCCGAGGGCATGCAGCTCAAGGGCAAGGGCGGAGCGGGTTTCCCGTTCGCCCGCAAACTGCGCGCGGTGCTGGAGTCCTGCGAGCGGCAGGACCTCGCCGCCGTGGTGGTGGTCAACGCCACCGAGGGGGAGCCGGCCAGCTGGAAGGACAAGGTGCTGCTGACCCGCGCGCCGCACCTGATCCTGGACGGGGCGGCGCTGGCCGCGTACGCGCTGGACGCCGACGAGATCGTGATCGGCGTGGCGGACGACGGGGTCGGCCGGGACTCGCTGATGGATGCGCTCGAAGAGCGCCGGATGCCGGTGCAGACGACGATCGTCACAGTGCCGCACCGGTTCATCTCCGGTGAGGGCGGCGCACTGGTCAACGGGATCAACGGGCTGCCGCACATCCCGCCCGGCACCAAGAAGCGCTCCAGCGACTCCGGGGTCAGCGGCCTGCCCACCCTGCTCTCCAACGCCGAGACGTACGCCCAGCTCGCCGTCGGCGCCCGACTCGGCCCGTACGAGTACGCGGCCCTCGGCACCGACGACGAGCCGGGCACCGTGCTGCTCACCGTGACCGGCGCGGCGGGCCGGCCGGCAGTGATCGAGTGCACCGCCGGCATGCCGCTGCGCGACGTCCTCGACCTGTGCGAGGTGCCGGAAATTCAGGGCATCCTGATGGGCGGCTACCACGGCAAGTGGATCACCCCGGAGGCGGCGGAGACCGCCGAGGTCTCCCGCAAGGGCCTGGCCGCGGTAGGCGGCACCCTCGGCGCGGGCATCATCATCCCGCTCGGCGTCGACACCTGCCCGCTCGGTGAGGCCGCCCAGGTGGTGCGCTACCTGGCCGGGGAGTCCGCCGGCCAGTGCGGGCCGTGCAAGATGGGCCTGCCGGACCTGGCCCGCGCCGTGGACCTGGCCGTGGCCGGCAGCCAACCGGCGGAAGTGGTGCGAGCCGCCGCCGGCGAGGTGAAGGGCCGGGGCGCGTGCAGCCACCCGGACGGCACCGCCCGGTTCGCGCTCTCCGCGATCGAGGTCTTCGCCGAGGACCTGCGGCTGCACAGCACCGGCGACGGCTGTGGGCGGCGGGTCAAGGGCGTGATGGGGCTGCCGGGCGCACCCGACGAGAACCCGCAGAAGCTCACCCTGGACTGGTCGCGCTGCGACGGGCACGGCCTCTGCGCGCACGTCGTACCGGACTTCATCCGGCTCGACGCGAACGGATACCCCGCCTTCCCGCCCACCCCCGTGCCGACCTGGCTGCGCGAGGGCGCGCTGAAGGCCGTCAAGGTGTGCCCGGAGCTGGCTCTGCGCCTCGCCAAGGCCGAGTAGGGAAGGGCACCCAGTCAACGCCTGATGAGCGTCGGGAAGGGTCCCTTCCTGACCGGAACGGAGAAGCGGATGCCCAGTGGCATGGCATGGACGGCGGCCGGGCATCTACGCCGCGCCGCCACCGCCGGCACGCTCGTCGTGGCCCTGTCCGGCGCTGCTGCCTGCACCGGCACCGCGCCGGGTGGGCCCGCCGTCGCCGGATCGGCCCCGGCCTCGACCGGTACGGCGACCACACCGACCGGTACGCCGGCCGGCGCGCCACCCGCAGCCCCGGCGCAGGTCCCGGACATCCTGCGCTTCACCGGCACCACCCTCACCGGCGCCGCGTTCGACGCCGCGCAGCTCGCCGGCAAGCCGGTGGTCCTGTGGTTCTGGGCGCCGTGGTGCGCCACCTGCGCCAGCCAGGCCTGGACGGTCGCCGAGGTCGCGCCCCGATACCGGGACACCGTGCCGATCATCGGCGTCGCCGGGCTGGGCGAGCAACGCGCCATGAAGGAGTTCGTCACCGAGTTCGACCTCACCGGGACGCCGCAGATCGAGGACCGCAAGGGCGCGCTCTGGAAGCGGTTCAAGGTGACCGAACAGAGCATCTTCGTGATCATCGACCGGAACGGCACAGTGGTCCACCAGGGCTTCCTCGACGGTGAGGCGCTCACCGCCCGCGTCGCCGCCCTGGCCGGGGCGTGACCGCCGCACTGCTGCTCGCGCTGACCGCCGGCATGCTCGGCGCGGTCAACCCGTGCGGCTTCGCGTTGCTGCCCGCGTACCTCTCGCTGTTGGTCGCCGGTGCGTCGGACACCCGCGGCGCGGTCGGCCGCGCGCTCACCGCGGCGGCCGGGCTGACAGTGGGGTACGTGCTGGTCTTCGGCGCGTTCGGGCTGGCGCTCGCGCCGCTGGCCGGCTGGCTGCGACCCCGGCTGCCCTGGCTGACCGTGACGCTCGGCGTGCTGCTGATGGTGGCGGGCTGCTGGCTGCTCGCCGGACGGCGACTGCCCTCCCCGGGCTGGTCGGCCCGAGCGCCCCGGCTGACCCGTTCCTGGCCGTCGATGGTCCTGTTCGGTGCGGCGTACGCGCTCGCGTCGCTCGGCTGCGCCATCGCGCCGTTCCTGGCCATCGTGGTGACCAGCCTCCAGGCCGGCTCGACCGGCCAGGGGGTGGCGCTCTTCGGCGCGTACGCCCTCGGGATGGGTCTGGTGGTCGCGGTCGCCGCGCTCGGCGTGGCGCTGGTGCGCGACGGCCTGGTGGCGCGGCTGCGCGTCGCCGGCGCGCTCGTGCCCCGGCTCAGTGGCCTGATGCTGCTGCTCGCCGGTGGTTACGTCGCCTGGTACGGCTGGTACGAGCTACGGCTGGCCGCCGGCCGCCGCGACGCCCTGCGGGACCCGGTGATCCGGGTGGCGTCGGAGGTGCAGCACGCCCTGGCCGACGCTCTCGACGCCGTCGGCCCGGCGCTGCTGCTGGCCGGGCTGGCCGGGCTGATCCTGACCGCACTCTTCATCAAGCGCCTCGACCGCCCGCCAGACCCCGTTGATCATGAAGTTATTGCCGCGACACGCCGGGGCGAGTGGCAATAACTTCATGATCAACCACCGGGTGGGGGTTAGCGCGGGGTCAGACGGTCGGTGCCCAGGCGGTCCTGGAGGACCTTCGGGATCAGCACCGAGCCGTCGGCCTGCTGGTTCTGCTCCAGGATGGCCGGGAAGAGCCGGCTGGTGGCCAGCGCCGACCCGTTGAGGGTGTGCACGAAGCGCGTCTGCTTGCCACCCGGCTCCCGGTAGCGGATGGCCGCCCGACGGGCCTGGTAGTCGCCGGCCCAGGAAACCGACGACACCTCCTTGTACTTGCCGGTGCTCGGCATCCACACCTCGATGTCGAGGGTCTTCTTCATCGAGGCGCTGGCGTCACCGGCCGAGAGCAGCGTGCGCTGGTAGTGCAGACCCAGCCCCTCGACCAGGCTCTCGGCGTGCGCGAGCATCTCCTCCAGAGCCGCGTCGGCCTGCTCCGGCAGCGTGAACTGGAAGATCTCCACCTTGTTGAACTGGTGCCCGCGCACCGTGCCGCGCTCGTCGGAGTGCGAGCCGGCCGACTCCCGCCGGTAGCACGGGGTGTACGCGAAGGCCTTCAGTGGCAGCTTCGGGGTCTCCAGGATCTCGTCCTGGTACGCACCGAGGATCGCCGTCTCCGACGTGGGCAGCAGGAACTGCCCGCGCGGGGCGGACGCCGAGTCCAGGTGGTAGACGTCGTCGTAGAACTTGGGGAACTGCCCGGCGGCGAAGCCGGCCGAGTCCAGCAGGAGGTGCGGCGGCAGCAGGAACTCGTAGCCGGCCTTGATGTGCTGGTCGACGAAGTAGTTGAGCAGCGCCCACTCCAGCCGGGCACCGACGCCGGTGTAGATCCAGAAACCGGACCCACCGAGCTTGACCCCGCGCTCGTAGTCGACCAGGCCCAGCGCGCGGCTCAGCTCGACGTGGTCGCGGACCTTCTCGATCACCGGCGGCTCGCCGAAGGTCTTCACGACCCGGTTGGCTTCCTTGCCGCCGGCCACGACGTCGTCGCTGGGCAGGTTGGGCAGCTCACTCATCGCGTCGCGCAGCCGGGCCTGCACCTCGTCCAGCTGGGACTCCAGCTCGGCGAGCTGCTTACGCTCGGCCTCCGGCGCGGCGGCCTGCGGCTCCTCGCCGGCGCGCTTGGCCTGCGCGTATGCCCGGGCCTCCGCCTTGCGGCGTTGCCGCTCGGCGTCGATCTCCGTGATCAGGGCGCGTCGTTCCTGGTCGAGCCGCTGAATCTCGTCCAGGGCACTGGTGACCTCGGCGGGATCCAGACGCTTCGCCAGCGCGGTCGCCACCGCCTCGCGATCCTTCCGGATCAACTCCATGTCGAGCATGCTGCTCTGTACGCCTCCGTCCGGGGTTCACAGGTGAACCACCAGATGCTACCGTCGCGGGCTTTTCCTCGCGGGACGGGGATTGCTGGCCGCCGGCTCAGAGCCGGATCGGCATGAGCACCGAGTAGGTGTCCGCGTCGTCCGGTCGGCGTAGGGCTAGCGGGGAGATCGGCCCGTCCAGCTCCAGCACCAGTTGCGGCGCGCCGGCCGCGTTCAACGCGTCCAGCAGGTAGCGACCGTCCACCCCGACCCGCAGCGCGTCGCTGTCCAGGTCGGCGGCGGGGAGCAGCCGAAGACCGCCCTGGTCGTCGACGCCGAGCACGGTGACCTCCCGGGCCGTGCCGTCGTCGTCGCGGGCGACGGTGGGGGCCGCCGGGTCGGCCAACGCGGCGCGCAGCGTGGCCACGTCGACAGTGATCCGGCGCGCGGTGGGCCGCTCGCCGACGGCCTTGCGCAGCAACCGGCGGTAGTCCGGGAAGTCGTACGGCAGGGCGGTGCCGGTCAACGTCCGGTCGGCCACCAGCACCCGCAGGTCCGCGCCCGCCACTGTCAACGACACCGGCCAGGCGTCGGCGGCGTCGAGCAGCGGCCGGAGCTGGTCGACGAGGGCTACGGGGACGAATACCCGCACCGGCGGACCGTCGACGTCGGCCCTGGACCGGGCCAACGCGAGGCGGTACCGGTCGGTGGCGACGAGCCGGACACCGTCGGGCTCCACGTCGAGCAGCACACCGCAGAGCATCGGCACCTCCGGGTCCGCGCCGACGGCGAAGCGCACCGCGTCGAGCGCGGCGGCCAGGTCGGCGGGGGAGAGCAGCAGCGTGGTGGTGCTCGGCTGGGCGGGGTCGACCAGCGCCCGGAGCCGGGTCACCTCCCGACGGGCGTCGGCCAGCCCGTCGACCAACCGGCGCAGGTGCGTGTCGAGCAACCGGTGCACCGCAGCCGGCTCGGCGCGGACCGCGGCGGCGATCTCCGGCACCGGCATGCCGATCCGGCGCAGCCCGGCCACCAGCCGGGCCGGGGCGATCTGCTCATCGGTGTACCAGCGGTAGCCGGTCACCGGGTCGACCAGGGCTGGTTCCAGCACCCCCGCCGAGTCGTAGAAACGCAGGGCGCTGACGGTCAGGCCACTGGCCCTCGCCAGCTCACCGATGCTGTGCAGGTCGCTCACGCTGGGCATCCTGCCTCCTCGACCCGGTCGAGGGTCAAGCCGAGTGCTCCGCCGTGTCCTGCTTGAGCACCCGGAAGGTGAGCCCGGCCCGGACGAGCCGGTCGAGCAGCGCGTCACCCATCGCGGTGACCGGGGTGACCTGACCGGCGGTCCGCGGCAGCTCGTCGAGCGCCAGGCACAGCGCCGACTCGCCGAGCATCTTCGCCGTCTCGTCGTAACCGGGGTCGCCGCCAGCCACCTCGGTGACCACCCGCTGCCCGCCGCCGGTGCCCACGAACCGGACCCGGAACCAGGACGCCGCCCGTTGCTCGGCGGTGGGCCCCTGCCCGGACGCGAGCCGGCCGAGCAGCCACCGTCGGCTGGGCGGCAGCTTCACCAGCCCGACCACCGCTCCGAGCCCGACCGCGCCGGCCAGCACTGTGGGCAGCCGCTTCACGGCGGCGAAGTGCCGGTAACGGAAGTCCGGGCCGTACTCCGGGCGGGCCGCCGCCGAGCGGCGGACCACCTGCGGGTCGATGGTCGGCAGCGGCACGGTCCAGATGCCCAGCTCCGCCGAGCGGCCCAGCCGGCCGGGCACCGCCCGCACCCGGCGGTCGGTCGGGCGCGGCTCGACCGCCCGGCGGTCCCGGGCGGCCTGGCTGGCCTGCCCGGTACGGGAGAACGCGGTGAGCGCCGAGTGGTAGGTGCCGGCGGAGAACCGGCCACCGGCGCGCACGTAACCGTCCACGGTGATCGGCACGTCGGCGGGCAGCTGCTTGACGGTGAACCAGACGCCCAGGTCGTGCGGGATGGAGTCGAACCCGCAGGCGTGCACCAGCCGCGCGCCGGTGCGGGCCGCCTCGGCGTGGTGGCGCACATACATCAGGTCGACGAACTCCGGCTCACCGGTGATGTCCAGATAGTCGGTGCCGGCCCGGGCGCAGGCGGCGACCAGCGGCTCGCCGTGGTGGACGTACGGGCCGACAGTGCTGGCCACCACCCGGGCGCTCTCCGCGACGGCGCGCAGCGAGGCCGCGTCGGTCACGTCGGCGGTGAGCAGCGGCAGGTCGGTCAACGTCGGGTCGATCGCGGCCAACCGGTCCCGGACGGCGGCGAGGCGGCCCGGGTCGCGCCCGGCCAGCGCCCAGCGCAGCCCCGGCGGCGCGTGCCGGGCCAGGTATTCAGCGGTCAGGCCCCCGGTGAACCCGGTCGCCCCGAACAGCACCACGTCGTACGTTCGCTCCCCAGCCATCCCCAGAGTCTGCCATTCGCGGTGCCCGATGGCAGATCACGAAAGGGCCGTCACGGCGTGAACACGGCCCGTACGCATCCGTCGGCCCGGTCCCGGAACAGCGCGTACCCCTGCGGGCCCTGCTCCAGCGGCAGCCGGTGGGTGGCCAGCTGCTCGGTGCGCAGCTCGTCGCGGGCCATCCGGTCCAGCAGCATCGGCACGTCCCGCAGGTCCGGCCGCCGGACCCCGCGCAGCGTGAGCCGCCGGTCGGTCACCGTACCCAGCGGAAACGCGTCGACGAAACCGGCCGCCTCGCCGAGCACCACCACCACACCGCCCTTGCGGCAGGCGTACACGGCCTCCCGCAGGGCGTCCGGGTGGTCGGCGGTGCGGCCACCGAAGCGACCGGCCGCCGACCAGCCGACCGCCACCACGCACACGTCCGGCCCGCGTCCGCCGCTGCGGTCCCGCAGCTCCGCCGCGACGTCGGTGTGGCGATAGTCCAGCGGCTCCGCGCCACAGTGCCGCTCCGCCATCCGCAACCGCTCCTCGTAGCGGTCCACCACCAGCACCTGGGCGGCACCGCGCCGCACCGCCGCCCAGGCGGTCAACTGGCCCACCGCTCCGGCACCCCAGATCGCCACCACGTCGCCGGGGCGCACCGCGCCCAGCTCAGCCGCCGACCAGCCGGCCGGTGCCGCGTCGGCGGCGAACAACGCCCGGTCGTCGTCGACAGCGTCCGGCACCGGAAACGCGCCCACGTCGGCGTACGGCACCCGCACGTACTCGGCGTGACCGCCCGCGAAGCCGCCCGCCGCCCGGGGCCGGCCGAAACCGCCGGCGTCCCGTCCCTGGTCGGGGTCGGCGCTCGCCAGGTCGACGCTGCTGTTGTCGCAGCAGGAGTGCAGGCCCTGACGGCAGTACCAGCAGCCGCCGCAGGCGACACTCGCGCCGACGACCACCCGGTCGCCGGTGCGGTGCCGGCGGACGGCGGGCCCGACCTCGACCACCTCGCCCAGGAACTCGGCCCCGAGCACGTCACCGGCCCGCAGTAGCGGATCCCGCCCGGCCAGCAGTGGCAGGTCCCCGCCGCAGGTGGTGCTGCGACGAACCCGGACGATCACGTCACGCTCGTTGCGCAGCTCCGGGTCGCTCACCTCGCGTACCGCCACCTCGTCGGCGGCGACCCAGCACAGCGCCCTCACCCGTGCACCTCGCGGCGGTCCAGCGCCGACCGGTCCGCGCGCAGCACCTCGCCGGCTTCCACCCGTTGCTTGACCTGGCGCAGGGTGCGGCGCACCAGCAGGCCCGGGTCGTCACCGACCAGGTGCGCGGCCAGCCCGGAGGGCGGGGTGCCGCCGGGCAGCGGCCGGGCCGCCAGCTCCGTGCCCCGGTCGCCGGGCGCCGGCCGCACCCGCACCTCGACCGCGCCGCCCAGGCGGCGCAGCGGTTCGGGCCAGCGACCATCGGGGAGCACCTGCTCCGGAGGCCGGTCGACAGTCACCACCTGCCACCGAGCCGGCGCGCCAGGGTCACCGTCCGCGCCGGTCCGGCCGCGCCGCCGGGGTACGCGCAGCAACCGCGCCGCCCCGGTCAGCGCCGCGCTGCCGAGGGCGGGTCCCGCCCGCGCCAGCCGTCCCATTCGTCCCCACCCGTCCTCGCGGTCCACGTCCCCCGATCCTCGGTCTCGGCCGGGTGAAGCGTGCTCGCCCGGAAGGGGTGAACCGGCCCCCGCCGGGTAACCGCTCGCCGACCGGGGGCGGAGCGCGTGGTGGGGGTGGGGCTGGGTGCCGGAACAGCGGAATCGCGTACGGGTCGAAACCGCACGACAGGTCGATACGGCACCGGGGCGTCCGGCGGAGTCTCCGCTGCTGGCGTCCCGGCTGACTCCGGCCGTGCCGCCGGAGCCGGTGGTGGCCCGGCCCCGACTGCTGCGCCGGTTGGACGAGGGCAGTGCCGGGCCGGTCACCCTGATCGCTGCTCCCGCCGGCTGGGGCAAGACCACGCTGCTCGCCTCCTGGGTACGGCTGGGCGGTGCTGCGCCCGACGTCGAGCCGGGCGCGGTCGTGCCCGACTCCGGCGACCTGTCGGTGCCGCCCGAGGCCCGCCCGGTCTCGGCGTGGCTGTCCGTGGAGGTGGGCGACGACGGCGACCGGCTCTGGGCGTACCTCGCGGCGGCGCTGCGGTCGGCTACCGGGTCGGCGGAGGACGGCCCGCTGCCGGACCGGCCGCCGCGCCCGGAGCAACTGGAGGTGCTGGCCGCCACGCTCGCCGCCGGGGACCGGCCGGTGCTGCTGGTCCTGGACGACCTGCACCGGGTCGCCGACCCGGCGGCGCTGACCGGCCTGGAGTTCCTGCTGCGACATGCCGAGCACCAGCTGCGCCTGGTGATCGGCGCTCGGGCCGGGTTGCACCTGCCCCTGCACCGGCTACGCCTCGCCGGAGAGCTGACCGAGATCGGCCCGGACGAGCTGGCGTTCACCGACGACGAGGTGGCCGACCTGCTCACCGCGCACGCCGCAGCGCTGCCGGCAGCCGCCGTGCACCGGCTGCGCGACCGGACCGGGGGCTGGCCGGCCGCGCTGCGCATCGCCGCGCTGGCGGTGCGCGGGCAGCCCGACCCGGAGCGCTGGGTGGGGCAGTTCGGCGGTGACCAGCCGGAGATCGCCGGCTACCTGCACGAGGAGGTGCTCCCCGCACTCGACCCGGCCGAGGAGGACCTGCTGCGCCGGACCGCCATCGTCGACACCGTCTGCGCCGACCTGGCCGAGGCGCTGACCGGTCGGGCCGACGCCGCGCAGGTGCTGGCCGCCCTGGCCGGGACCGGTGGTCTGCTGCACCGCGAGGACACCCGCCCACCCTGGTACCGCTGCGAGCCCCTGCTCGCCGACCTGCTCCGCGCCGACCTGGCCCGGTTGCCCCCCGACGAACTGCGTGACCTGCACGCACGGGCCGCCGACTGGTACGCGGGCGACGGGCGGCCGGCCGACGGTCTGCGACACGCGCTGGCCGCCGGCCGGTGGGACCTGGCCGGTGACCTGTTCGTCGCGCACTGGCCGGAACTGACCCGGTACGACCGGGACCCCGTGCACGCCCCCGCCCCCATGACCCCGCCGGCGGAGGTGATCCGCGCCGACCCGGAGGTGGCGTTGGCCTGCGCCGCCGAGCGCGCGTACGCCGGTGATCTGCCGGCCGCCAGCAGCCACCTGCGCTCGGCCGCCGACCATGCCGCTGGCCTGCCCGTGCCGCGGCGGGACCGGTTCCTACGCCTGGTCACCGCGCTGGAAGTGAGCGTGGCACGCCTCTCCGGCGACCCGGCGGAGGTCCGGGCCGCCGCCGCCCGACTGCTGCGGACCCGCCCGGCGGGCGCCACGCCGACGCGGGTGCCGGACTCCGCGTCGACCGGAGCGGCCAGCTCCGCCCCGACGGCCGGTGGGGGAGGCGCGGCCGACGACGCCGACCTGAGAGCGTTCACCGGCACCGCACTCGGGCTGGTCGAGTTGGCCGACGGCGCACTCCCGGCCGCCCGGTTCGTCCGGGCCCGGGCGGCGGCGCGCGAGGCCGGCCGTCCGCGTACCGAGTTGGTCGGCGCCAGCCGTGCCGCGCTGCTGCTCGCGGTGCGCGGCGAGCTGCGGGCGGCCGAGCAGGCGGCTCGGGACGCGCTGGGCATGCCACCCTGTCGGGGCTGGTCCTGTCGGCTCGACTGCGCCTACTCGTACCTGGCGTTGGCCCTGGTGGCGCAGCTCCGCGACCAGCCCGAGGAGGCTGCCGCCAACCTCGCTCTCGCCGGCCCGGCCCTCGGCATCGTCGGCGGCTGGATCGGCGGCCCCGAGACGGATGCGGGCGACGACTGGCCGGCCGCCGCCGTCGACGAACCGGTAGCGGCAACGGTGGCCGCGCTGTGCCAGGCAAAGCTGCACCGCGACTCCGGCGACCCGGCAGCCGGGCAACGACTGCTCGTCCGGGCCCGGGAGGCGCTGGCCGACCGGCCGTCCGCGACCGAGCTGGCCGGCCTGCTGCGGGCCGCCGAGGCCGAACTGCGCGCCGAGCGGGGTGACCTGGACGCCGCCCGCGACCTGTTGGTCGGCGCGAGCGAACCCGTCCTCACGGTCGCGGCGGCGAAGGTGGAGCTGCTGGCCGGTGACGCCGCTGCCGCAGGGCGCGCCCTGCCGGGCTGGCAGTCACCAGCGGCCACCTCCTGGCCCCTGCCGGTACGCCTCGACGCGGGGCTGCTGGACGCCCTGCTGGCCGAGCGGGCCGGCGACGGGCGGCGGGCGGGCCGGATCCTGGAGCAGGTGCTGGACCTGGCCGGGCCGCAGGGCTGTCGACGGGTCTTCACCCGCGCCGAACCACCCGTGCGGGACCTGCTGGCCGCCCACCTGGACGCCGGCACCGCGCACTTCGCGCTGGTCAGCGACCTGGTGCGGGGAGCCGGCAGGAGCACCGCCCGCCCCGCCGCCGAGCCGAGGGACACGCTCGACGAGCCGCTCACCGAGCGGGAGCTGACCATCCTGCGCTACCTGCAGAGCATCCTGTCCAACGTGGAGATCGCCAGCGAACTGTCGCTCTCGGTCAACACGGTGAAGACCCACGTCCGCAACATCTACCGCAAACTCGACGCGACCCGCCGGCGCGAGGCGGTCCGGCGGGCGCGCGAGTTGCGGCTGATCTGAGCGGGTCGGCGGTTCTCAGCGGGTCGGCGGTCAGGCGTTGCCGGCGGCGTCCACGGCCGCCAGCAGGTCGGGCAGGTCGTAACCACCGTCGTGCCGAACGCCGTTGACGAACAGGGTGGGGGTGCCGTTCACCCCGCTGCGGATGCCGCCGACGAAGTCCCGGCGCACCCGGTCCGCGTGACTGCGGCCCTCCACCTCGGCGTTCAACTCGTCCGGCGGCAACCCGACCTGCTCGACACCGAGCGAGAGGTGCACCGGGTCGAGTTGGTCCTGGTGCTCGTAGAGCCAGTCGTGCATCTCCCAGAACCGGCCTCGGACCCCGGCGGCCTCGGCCGTCTCGGCGGCGCGTTCCGCGTACGGGTGCATGTTGGCGATCGGGAAGTACCGGTAGACCAACCGCACGGTGTCGGCCCGCTGCCGCAGCAACTCGTGCAGGTTCGGGTACGCGGCACCGCAGAACTGGCACTGGAAGTCGCCGTACTCGACGATGGTCACCGACGCGTCGGCCGGTCCCCGGATGTGGTCATCGGTCGTCACCGGGTCCCGAAGCCGGGCGGTGACCTGAAGTGGCGTGGTCATCCGGCCATCACCTTCCGATCGGCGGCGAGTTGGTCCAGCGCGTCGAAGATGCCGTCCGCGCCCGGGTTGACGTCGGGCGGGGAGAGGTAGCTCCAGGTCACCGTCCCCGCCGGGTCCAGCACCACGAGCGCGCGGGCCGCCTCACCGTTCGACATGTACGCGCCGTAGCGGCGGGCCACCTCGCCCTTGGGCTCGAAGTCGGCCAGCAGCGGGAACTCGATGCCCCGGCTCTCGGCGAACGCCCGGTGCGACCAGATGCTGTCCACCGAGATGCCGAGCACCGCTGCCCGGTACTGGGCGAAGACAGGCGCCGCCGACTGGTAGAGGGACATCTGGTCACCGCAGACCGGGCTCCAGTCAGCGGGGTAGAAGGCGAGCACGACCGGCCGGCCACGGAACTGCTCAGGGCCGACGAGGGCCCCGTCCGGGGTGGCCGCCAGGGTGAAACCGGGCGCGGGGCGGCCCGGTTGGATCAGCCCGTTCGGATCACTCATGCCCCCAGCCTGCTCGCGGGGTGGGTGAGACGGACTCACCCACCCCGGGTGGTTCCACGCCCGTTCAGCGCCCGCTGAGCGGGCGCCCGCGTCCGCTCAGCGCAGCACCGGGGCGACCGCGATGTGGTTCTGGACCTCGCGGATGCCGGGCGCGGACCAGGCCAGCTGCTCCACCTCGGCCCGCTCGGGCATCGAGTGCACCAGACCGGCGAGCACCGCCGTGTCGCCGTGCACCCGGACGCTGATCCGTTCGGCCTCGGTCGCGCCGGCCCGGGCCAGGGCGTCGACGATCCGCTCGGCCAGATCCCGGCCGTCGGGTGGGGCGGCCGGACGGACGGTGATGCCGTTGCTCACCCCGCGTACGCCGGTCAGCCGGCTGACCGCCCGTTCGGAGGCCCGCCGCTGGTACTCCCACTCGACGTCGCCGTGCAGCGTCACCCAGCCGGCCGAGACGGTGACCTGGAGCTTCTCGATGGGCACGAAGGCGTCCCATTCCAGCGCGTGGCTGGCGGCGGCGGCCAGGTCGGGATCGGCGCGCTCGGAGCCGCTGTCCAGTTGCACGGCCACGTCGTTGGCGACCGCCCGGACCCGGGCGACCCGGTGCGCGGCTCGTTCGGCGGCCCACTTCTTGGCGTAGCTGTCCACGCGTCCGGTCAGCGTGACGACGCCCTCGGCGACGGTCACGCCGATCTCGTGCGGCTGCACCCGCGGTTCCCAGGTCAGCTCGTCGAGTACGGCGGACTGGATGTCCTGGTCGGTTCGGCTGATCTCCGCGATGGCCATCTGCCCCTCCTCCCGTGCTCTGTCGGCGGACCGGGCGGCGGTCGCGGCCGGGAGTCCGCCGTCATCCGATCCTGCCGTTGCTCCGGGTGAACCATCCTCGCCCGGAAGGGGTGACGGCCCGGCCGTGCTGTTGCGGACTTCCACCATGGGAGCGCTTCCAAAGCGAGCCGCCGTCAGTTACGGTAGTGGCGTTCCTCGATTGCGGGAGCCGTTCGCGTCGGGTGGTGGAGCCAGGGCAGCTCTTCCCGTCCCCGTCGCTGTGCCCGTCCCCCGGGCCACGGCGTTCCCGTCCGGTCGACCCCGTCCCCCGGGGCTCCGCCCGAGAGGAACAGCACCCACCCAGCAGCCTCCATGCGGCCCACCACCCGAGCACCGGTCCGCCGGACAGCCTGAGGGGTTCCGGCACCCGGCGGACCGGCCCCGACCTGCCCGGTAATCGGCCACTTCCAACCCGCCCTGTCCCGCCGCAATGCCGGCGAGCCCCGCTCGACAGTGGTCGAGTGGGGCCCGTGGTGGTGCGGGGAGAGCGGTTGATCAGACCGCTGGGGAGTTGGGGCGGTCGACGTCGACGAACTCCACGTCGTCGACGGCACGGTCGTCGTGGCTGCCGGCGGCCCGCGCGGCGGACCCGACGGCCCAGCCGACCGCTGCGCCCACGAGCGCGGCACCGATCAGCAGCGTCCAGGGCAGTGCCGGCTGGCGGCCGGCGAGCGCGTCGAAGGCCAGCGAGGCACGCCGACGTGCCTCCTCGGCGGCGGAGCCCACCAGGTCACCCGCGCCATCGGCAAGGTCGCCGCTGTTGCGACGGGCCGACCGGGCGGTGTCCCGCACACTGTCTCCGGCGGAGCTCACGGCCGAGAGCAGGTGCTCCCAGGCCTGGTCCGCGATCCGCTCCGGCTTGCTGCGGCGGTCCAGCAGGTTGGTTCCGAACATCGTGGTTACCTCCTCGGGTGCCGAAGCCGCCGGCCACTTCGGACTTCGGCGTCTGTTCAGCGCGTCACGGTTCGCCTACCCCGCAGTGCCCAGGGCCGCCCGAGCGCAAACCCGGCCGGCCCTGGCTCGGAGGAACTCAGCGCACCACTGTCACGGCGACGCCCCGGGCGAAGTCGTCGTCATCGTCGTCATCGTCCCCTCCACCGCCGAAACCGCAGGCCAGTACGAGGGCGAGCAAGACGCCGACGCCAGCCAGCCCCGCAAGTCGCTTGATCATCGAAGGTCCTCTCCGTCACGGTGGGTGTCCCGGCCCGATGCTAGGGCGCGTCGGCAACCGCGGGTGCCGATCAGGGCGGGCGTTCGCGGGCGACACGCCGGTGGCACACGGGGCGGGCGTAGGTGGTGGTCCGGTTGTCGGGCCTGTCGGGTCCGGGCGGCTACCCTTGTCCGCGGCGCGTCGGTCCCGACTGATCGCCGAGGGTCAGATAACGAAAAGTGTTGAGTAATCAGATACTGAAAAGTACGGATATGGGCGGCTTTGTGGGTCCGGATCCGCGAATTACTCATCCCGAGGGGTGGCGACCGAGGCCGTCGGAGGAATACTCTCGGTCGCGGCCCGCGTACTGATGAGGCGCCCGGGGGACGGGCGGGTGGAGGTGCTCGCGTGAGCCTGTCGATCGTGAAGTCGGTTCTGTCCGGTGGTGTGGTGGAGATCGCCCCGCGGGGCGAGATCGACGTGGACACCGCGTACGAGGTGCGCGAGGCGATCGCGGAGGTGCTGGCCAAGGGCCGCCCGCTCCGCATCGAGCTGAACATGAGGCTGGTCACCTTCATCGACTCCGTCGGCATCAGCGCCATGGTCGCCGGCTTTCAGACGGCCGAGGTCAGCGACGTCAAGCTGGTGGTCACGCAGCCGAGCCGGTTCGTGCACCGACAGCTCTGGGTGACCGGTCTGCTCGGCCTGTTCGGCGCACCGGAGCCCTACTTCGCCGGTGCCGCCACCCCCGAAGTGCTGCCCGGCGCCTGAGCGCACCGGGCGTTCCGGTCAGGGCTGCTCGTCCAGCCCGGTCAGGTCGATGTCGGTTGCTTCGGTGACCGCCCGGATGGCCGTCACCGAGGCATACCCGGCGGCCAGCAACGCCACGTCGGTGCCCGGCTGGGCGGCCTGGCCCGGCTCCTCCAGCGACGTGCGGACGAAGCCGTGGCCGGATTCGGCCACCGTCATCTGCACCTGACCGAAGCTGGCCAGCGTGCCTCGCCGCACCCCGCGCAGTCGTCCGTGCGGCAGGTCGGGGGCGTTCACGTTGAGCACGCTCTCCATCGGTGCGGACGTCAACCGGGGGAGCAGGTCCAGGGCGACCCGCGCCGCGGTGCTCCAGTGCCGCTCGGCGTCGCGTACCCGGGCGGCCGCGTCCACCGCCGCGCCACCGCTCGCCGCCGTCGCCTCGCCCGCGGAGAGCACGTCCAGGGAGACCGCCATCGCCCGGCACCCGTTCGTGGCGGCGGTGAACGCGGCCCCCACCGTCCCCGAGTGCAACACGGCCCGGCCGGCGTTGGCACCACGGTTGATGCCGGAGAGCACCACCGATGGCGGCGGACCGAACGCGCCGTGCAGGGCGATCAGCGTGATGAAGCCCGGTGAGCCGCCGACCCCGTACGCCGGCACGCCCTCCAGGTCGGGCAGCGGGTGGTCGTTCACGACCACCCGTCCGTCCCGTTCCACGGCGCTCATCGCGGCGCTGGTGCCGCTCGCCTCCTCCAGCGGTGCGGCGACCACCACGTCCAGGCCCCGCTGCCGGGCAGCCCAGGCCAGTGCCTGGATGCCCGGCGCGGCGATCCCGTCGTCGTTCGTGATCAGCACCCGCAGGGTCATCGGTCGACCGCCCGGTCGGCCAGCTCGTCCGGGGTGGTCCGCTCCTGCTGCCGGCTGTCCGCGGGCACCAGTCGCACCCGTTCCACCAGGCCGGTGATCGAGTCCAGTCGTCCGGTGCCCAGGCCGTGCCGGGTGACGTTCAGCGCGCCGGCCGCGGCCCCGGTCCGGATGGCGGTCCGGATGTCCCCGCCGCCGGCCACGACGGCCGCCACCCCGGCCGTCATCGAGTCCCCCGCGCCGCGCGGGTCGGCGGCCTCCAACCGGGGCATCTCGACCTCGAACAGCTCCCCGTCGATGAGCGCGAGTGCCGGCCGGTCGGCCCGGCTCACCACCACCGTCTCGGCGCCGGCCGCGTGCAGCTCGTACATGGCCCGGGTCAGTTCCACGATGTCGTCGCTGCGGGCGCGGCCGTCGCGGATGAGCTCCTCGTGGCTCACCTTGAGGAAGAAGACGCCGCCCTCCAGCGCCGAGCCGAGGTGATCGCCGGAGAGGTCGACCACCACCCGACCGCCGTTGGCGCTGAGGTCGGCGGCGAAGCGTCGGTACAGGTCGGCAGGCACGAGCCACGGCTCGTTCGGCCCGCTGAGGATGCTCACCGCGGCTGACAGGCCCTCGCCGAGGGCCAGGTTGTACAGCTCGTCGAGTTCGTGTCGGCTCAGCGGCTGACCGGGCACGTCGGCGATCTCCTGCCGGGAGCCGTCCCGGCGGTCGTGCACGTACCCGCCGCTGCCGGAATCACGGGCCACCGCCTTGAGGTCCACGCCCTCACTGACCAGCAGCGGCTCCAGCACCTGGCCGATCTCGCCGCCGAGGGCGGCGCAGAGCACCACCTCGACACCGAGCGACATCACCATCCGGGCCTGCCAGACGCCCTGCCCGCCGGGGTGCAGGTGCAGCTCGGGGTGGTCGTTCGGCTGGTCGACGGTCACCGTCAGCTGTGGAGTGGGCGCGAAGACCATCACGTGTCCGCTCACCGGATCGTCACCGTTCATGATGTCCGCCTCCAGCACGGTCGGGTAATTCCTCACTAAAAGACCTTAATGCGCTAAACGGTGACTGGGCGTGTCATCGGGCCGGCCCGGGCCGGCCCTCGGACATTGCCAGCCAGACATCGGTACGGGACGATCGTGCGACCATCGACGGCGGGAGACGGTGTGCTCAGCAGCGATACCTTCAGCTACACCGTGCAGGCCCGGTGTTCGCCGGCCGAGGCGGCGGCGCTGCTCAGCGACCTGACCCGGCAGGGTGAGCTGCACCCGTTGATCGTCCGGGTCCGCCGACTGCCGCCCCGACCGGGTGCGCAGGCCAGCTACACGATCAACGACCGGCTGGCTGCCGGCCCGCTGCGCTTCCGGACCACCTACCACGCGGACGTCCTGATCAGCGAGGACGACGAGATCGTCATGGTGGCCCGCCAGTGGCCGGCCACCACTGTGCGTAACCACACCCGGCTGCGCCCCGAGCCGGACGGCCTGACCCGGATCGACGTCGACATCACCCTGACCGCGCCGACCCCGCTGTTCCGGTACGCGTTCCGTCAGGCCCGGGCCGCCCACCTCGCCCTGGCCACCCGCCTCGGCGCTGCCCTCGACCGCACCGGTGACCCGCCGCCCCCAGCCTGACCCGACCGCGGGAGGGCAGTGGGGTCACCGGTTGCGGGCGCGGCCGGCCAGTGTGGGCTGGGCGGCGGGACGCCGTCCCCACGGCTTGTACGTGGACAGCACCGTTGCGATGATCATCAGGCTGGTCGACACCGCGGGGGCGATCACCAGATCGGCGCGGTCCTGTGCGGGCAGGGCGGCGCCCACCGCTCCGGCGTGCCGCAGATTCGGGGTGAGCAGGAACAGCACCAGCCCGACCATCACCGTGGTGAGCACCAGCTTGACCACCACCCACCGGTAGCGCAGCAGGCCCCACGGGGTGAGCAGCGAGCTGGCGACACCGATGAGCCAGACCAGGACGCTCAGCGGCGCGAACAGGACGGTGCCGACCAGCGCGCCGACCGGGTAGAGCACCGCCGGGTCAGCGCCACGCTGCACGGCGATGCCGAGGGTGAGCAGCACCAGGTCGGCGCCGAGCCAGCCCAGCGAGGTGACCAGGTGCAGGGTGAGCAGCCCCTTGCGGGCGGTGGGTGGGATCCGAGGCATACCGCGATGCTGCCCGCCGACCGCCGCCGGGTCGTCCGACGAGCGACGACATCAGGGGTACGCCCGGCGACGTAGCCCGGTCGGACAGCGCTGCCCGGACGAACGTGATGCCTGTGAGTCATCTTGATGACTCACAGGCATCACACACTTTGGGGAACGGCCGGATCAGTAGACCGACAGGTGCACGTGGTTGGTGTGGTCGCTGGACGGGTCGCCACCCGCCCCGCTGTAGGACTTCCATCCGCTGCTGGGCAGCCAGATCTGCCTGTACCAGATCACGTACAGCACGGCGAGCCGGTCGGCGTTGCGGATGAAGTACGCGGCCAGGTTGTTGCCGTACGTCTTGTCGCCGCCGGTGGCGTCGCCGCCGAAGCCGCCCGTCTGGGCCGCGAAGTCGCAGGCCCGGCCCTTCGGGTGTTCGCCGGAGCCGCTGGGGCGGTGGCAGGAGACGTATCGGGTGAAGCCGGCCGCCTTGGCCTGGTTGAGGGCGTGCAGGGTGCGCGGGGTGATGCAGCCGCTGGCCGGCGTGGGGTCGTTGACGCTGCACGTCTCCGACGGCCAGGAGCCGTCGGAGTTGCGCGGCGCGGCCTTCGCGTTGGCGGCGGAGGTGCCCCGGTTGGAGTCGGTGTCGGCGGCGGGTTGCGGCTTGGGGGTGGTGGCCACCGTCAGGGCCCGTTCGGCCTGCTCCTTGCGCTTGGCCATCACCGCGACCTGCTTGCGCTGCTCGTTGATCTCACCGTTCAGGGCGACCTGGGTGCGGTTGGCCTGGTCCTTGCTGCTGAGCAGGTCGCGCAGCACCCGGTCCTCGTTGGCGGCCACCGCGTCCAGTGCGGCTGCCCGGTCCATGAAGCCTTCCGGGCTGTCGCTGTTGAGCAGCGCCGACACCGCGCTGAGCCGGCCGGTGCGGTACGCGACGCCGGCGATCTCGCCGACCTTGCCGCTGCGTTGGTTGAGATCGACCTCGAGGGTCTTCAGTTGGGTGGCGAGCTGCTGCTGCCGCTGCACCGAGGCGTCCAGGGCGCGCTTCGCGTCCAGGTAGCCCTTGCTGGCCGCCTCGAGTTGGGCTCGTAGCGCGGGGGTGCCGCCCTCCTCGTCGGAGTCGGGTGCGGCGGCCCGCAGGCCGGTCGGGGGAGCGGCCGAGGCGGTGCCGGCCGGGAGCGCGACGCCGAGGGCGAACATCGCGACGATCAGGGCCGCCAGTCGGGCGGCGGGTGGTCGTGCTGGTGCCACTGAGCATGTCCTTCCGTCAGCCGCCGACCGGGTTAGCTGACGGGTTCGGGACGGAAGATCCCTACCGCTGACGCGGATGCACCCCAGGTACGTGGTTCCCCGGTTCGCCCTCGCGGGCGATTAGGCGGCGACCACCACCGGCGCCGGGAGGGCGCCGCCTGGTGGAGGCCGGGACCGAGCCTACCGGTGCGGGTGGGGCGGCTGCAGCCAATGTGACGGACGGTGCGTGCGTCGTCACGAGAAGCTGCTGTCACCACTCGATCGAGCCACACGCTCCGGAGGCGGCACCCGGCTCGATCTGCAACGTCGCGTGCTCGATCCGGAAGTCGTCGTGCAGGGCCGTACGCGCGGCGGTGAGCACCGCGCCGACCTCCGCCCCGGGTGCCATGGTCAGGTGTGCGGAGGCCACGTCCATGCCGGAGGTGAGCGTCCAGACGTGCAGGTCGTGCACCTCGACCACACCGGGGACCGCGGCCAGCCGGTCGTGCACGGCGGTCACCTGGAGGTGCTCCGGGGCGGCCTGCACCAGGATGCGGACGGCGGCCCGTGCCAACCGCCAGGTGCGCGGGAGGATGAACACGCCGATGGCGACGGCGACCAGCGGGTCGGCCCACCACCAGTCGGTGACGGTGATGAGCAGTGCGGCACCGATCACGCCGACCGACCCGAGCAGGTCGCCGAGCACCTCCAGGTAGGCGCCCTGAAGGTTGATGCTCTCCCGGGCTCCGGCGCGGAGCAGGGCGAAGGCGGCGATGTTAGCGAGCAGGCCGAGCACGGCCACCGCGAGCATCGGGCCGGCGATGACCTCGTGCGGGTCGCCGAAGCGGTGGATCGCCTCGATCACCACGTAGATCGCGACGCCGGAGAGCAGGACGGCGTTGGCCAGCGCGGCGAGCACCTCGAGTCGGTAGAGCCCGAAGGTGCGCTGCGGGTCGCCGGTGGCCCGCCGGGTCGCGGTGATCGCGGCGAGCGCCATCCCGATGCCGAGCACGTCGGTGAACATGTGCCCGGCGTCGGAGAGCAGGGCGAGCGAGCCGGTGTGCAGGGCGGCCACCGCCTCGACCACCATCAGGGTGGCGAGCAGCCCGAATGCAGCCCAGAGGCGGCCCCGGTGCTGGTGTGCGGCATTGGCGACGGACCCGTGGTGGTGGTCATGACCTGCGCCCACGAGAACCACCCTCCGCCGCCAGCCGGGACCCGGTCCAATGTATGTTCACATCGCTATGTATGCAAGTGTAGGGGCAGCAGCTCTCGCCGGCGGCTCGCCAGCACGGATCAGCCGGTCGGGTCGATGGTGGTGAGGCGCTGCGTGGCCCGGGAAAGCGCCACGTACAGGGTGCGCACCCCGGCACCCGGATCCGCCCGGATCTCGCTCGGGGCGACCAGCACGACCCCGTCGTACTCCATGCCCTTGGCCTCCAGGCTGGTGACCACCTGGAGCCTCGGCGCGCCGAGTGCGGCGACCCAGCCGGCAACCTCGTCGCGGCGGGGGACCGGCGTGATCACGCCGACGGTGCCCTCCACCTCGGCCAGCAGGCCGGCGGCCGCCTCCACTGTCGCGGTCTCCAACCCGCTCGGGGGCACCACCAGCTCGACCGGGTCGACCCCGGTGGAGCGGACCGCGGTCGGCAGCGGCAGGTCAGGGTAGAGCCGGCGGATCTCCGCCGCCGCCACCGCGAAGATCTCCGAGGAGTTGCGGTAGTTGGTGGTGAGCGTGAAATCGTGCCGCTTGCGCCGACCCAGCGCCTGGTCCCGGGCCCGGTCCAGCTCGTCGGGGTCCCCGGTCCACGCGGTCTGGGCGGGGTCACCGACCACCGTCCAGGAGGCCAGACGGCCACGTCGACCGACCATCCGCCACTGCATCGGTGAGACGTCCTGCGCCTCGTCCACGACCACGTGCGCGTAGTCCCGGTAGTCCTCCGGGCGCTCGCGGGCCGCCGCACGGGCGGCCCGTTGCCGCTCGCCGAGGGTGCTCAACTCGCGTACGCCGCCAGCCAGCTGGAACGGGTCGCGCCGGGCCTTTGCCGACTGCGCCGGCTTGCCGAGCAGGGAGTCCAACTCGTCCAGCAGCGCGATGTCGGCGATGGTCAGCCCGGTCGTGTCCAGGTGCCGGTACGCGGCGCTGAGCAGCCGGATCTCCGCGGAGGAGAGGATCCCCCCGGCATACCGGCGCAGCCGGTCCGGCTGCGCCAGCCAGCCCAGGACGTGTCGAGGGTGCAGCCGGGGCCACCACGCCTTGAGGAACTCCCGGAACTCCGACCGCTCGGCGATCTCCGCCTCGAAGGTCCGCTGGTCCGGCAGTCGAATGCCCACCTCACGGGCCTGCGCCCAGAGCGCTGCGAACACCCCGTCGAAGCCGGCCCGGCGCACCTCGTTGCGGCGGGCACCCCGTTGCAACGCGCGGTCCCGGATCCGGTCCAGTGCCGTCCGGTCCAGCCGCAGCAGCGTGCCCCGGTAGAGCAGCCGCAGCTCACCCGGGCCGCCCGGCACCGCGTCGCGGGCAGCCCGCTCCAGCACCCGACGCATCCGCAGCGAGCCCTTCACCGCCGCCACCTCGGGCGGGTCGGTGCGGGTGGCGCTCATGCCCGGGAAGAGGGTGCCCAGCGAGTGCAGGGTCGCGGTGTCCTCGCCCAGCGACGGCAGCACCGAGCCGATGTACTCCACGAAGACCGACGACGGGCCGACCACCAGGATGCCGCCGCCCGCGTACCGGCTGCGGTCGGAGTAGAGCAGAAAGGCGGCCCGGTGCAGGGCGACAGCGGTCTTACCGGTGCCGGGGCCGCCCGCGACGATCGTGACCCCGGAGCCGGGGGAGCGGATCGCCTCGTCCTGTTCCCGCTGGATCGTCGCCACGATGTCCCGCATGCCCCGGCCGGTGGCCTTGGACAGGGTGGCCAGCAGCGCGCCGTCACCGACGACCGTCATGCCCTCCGGCGCGGCGTTCGGGTCGAGCAGGTCGTCCTCGATGCGGGTGACCCGCTCGGCGCGGG
This sequence comes from Micromonospora sp. MGP-C2, assembly GCF_057766525.1. Lineage (NCBI taxonomy): Bacteria > Bacillati > Actinomycetota > Actinomycetes > Micromonosporales > Micromonosporaceae > Micromonospora > Micromonospora sp. MGP-C2. Next base: position 2,648,151 of record NZ_JBYMEN010000002.1, on the reverse strand, counting down.
TCTGGATCGTGCGGCGGCGCACCACGTCCAGCGGCTGCGCCGGGGTGGCCTGGTAGAAGGCGGCGGCGGCCGGCGCCCGCCAGTCGACGACCAGCGTGCGGGCGTCCTCGTCGCGGATGCCGAGGCGCCCGACGTGCAGCACCTGACTGTCGCGCAGGTCCAGCCGGCCGAAGACCAGCCCCTCGTGCTCGGCGTCCAGGGTGTGTCGCCGCTGCGCCGCGTGGAAGACCATCGCGTCGCGCTCGACCAGCGCCCCGTGCGTGCCCACCCGGGCCATCCGGTAGCCGTCACGCTCGGCGCGGACCGCCGACTGCCGCAGTTCGGCGAGTCGGGCGTACACCCGGTCGAGGTGGCGTTGCTCGACGGCGATCTCCTGCTCCAGGCCGGTCTGGTCGGTCAACGCACGCTCCTTCGAAGGTCGCCGGCAGGCGGCGGAAACCGCGCAAGCCAACCGCAGAAGGGTACGGCCCCCGGCCCGGCCCGCCGCGCCCGAGGTGCGGGAACGCGCTCAGGCGCCCGTCCCGGCGGGCGTCACCCTGCGCTGCGGTGCGGCGAGCACCCGGCGGAGTACGCCGGTGAGGGCGGCGTTGACCTCGTCCGGGCGCTCCATCATCAGCATGTGCCCGGCACCCGGGCAGACGGTCAGCTCGGTGGCCGGCAGCGCCGCCGCGATCGACTCGGCACAGGGCGGTGGGGTCAGTCGGTCCCGGTCGCCGACCAGGGCGGCGGCCGGCAGGTGGGCCAGCGCGGCGAGGGTGTCCAGTCGGTGCTGGGTGCCGATGGAGGCGCGGAACCCGCCGATCGAGCGCAGCGAGGCACGAGCCACCGCGGAGGTCACCAGGCGGATGTCGGAGGGCTCGCAGCGGTCGCCGAAGAGCATCCACCGGATGCTCGGTTGCAGCGCGTTCAGCAGGGCCCGGGGCGCTCGCCACGACCCGCACCGGGCGAGCACTCCGGCTCCGGTCGTCTCGGCCAGCCGGATCAACCGGGCGATCCGTGGCGAGAGCCCGTAGACGGTGTGCGTGTGCCCCTCGGCGGTGGTCGAGACGAAGACCAGCCCGGCCGTACGGGCGGCGAAGTGCGTGGGGTGGCGGTGGGCGTACTCCATGATCGTCATGCCGCCCATCGAGTGCCCGACCAGGAGCACCGGCCCGGGAGGCGCCACCGCGTCGATGACCGCGGCCAGGTCGTCACCCAGTTGGGCCAGGGTGGCCGTGGGCAGCGCCATGCAGCTGGAGCGGCCGTGCCCCCGCGCGTCGTAGGTGACCACCCGCACCGCCCCGCCGAGCGGCGCCGCGGTGAGCGCGTCGACCTGTCGGTGCCAGGCGCGCCCGTCCAGCGTCCAACCGTGCAGCAGGATGGCGGTCACCGGGGCGTCCGTCGGCCCCGTGACCTCGACGTTGAGCCGCACACCGTCCGGCAGACCCACCTCGAACCGCTCCGGCATCGCCGCCTCCCAGGGCCGCCCAGCATCACCAGCACCGGGATACCCGGCGGTAACACGGGCTACCCGCCATCAGACCACGTCAATCGCGCCGGGGCTAACATTCCCGACCGCGCCCGTGGTCGTCAGCGGGGGACCAAGCTGAACGGCATGGGGTCGTCGGGGGCGTCCATGGGCGGGGCGGCGGGGCAGGGACGGCAGGCCGGGGGTACGCCCCGCGCCGCGCTGGCCGACCTGCTCACCGGCAACCGGCGGTTCGTCAGCGGCCAGCCGATCCACGGACACGACGTCACCGCCGCCGCTGCCGCCTCCGGCGACCAGCAGCCGTACGCGGTGGTGCTCGGCTGCATCGACTCCAGGGTGCCGCTGGAGGCGATCTTCGACCAGACCTTCGGCGCGATCTGCGTGATCCGTACCGGTGGGCATGTCCTCGACCGCGCGGTGTGCGGCTCGATCGAGTACGTGGTCGGCCAGCTCGGCGTACCGCTGGTGATGGTCCTCGGCCACGAGCGGTGCGGCGCGGTGGGCGCGGCGGTGGAGGCGCTGCGCAGCGGGCAACGTCCCGGGGGGTCGCTGGCGCACCTGGTGGACGAGATCGCCCCGGCGGTGACCGAGGTGGGGATCGACGACCCGGCGGTGCATCCGCTGGCGATCCGCAGGCATGTCCGGCGAACGGTGGGCACGCTGCGCGCTGACGACCTGCTGGCCGGGCCGATCGCCGCCGGAAGGGTGGCCGTGGTCGGTGGCCTCTACGACCTGGCCACCGGTGAGGTCGCTCTGCTCGATCCGGGCTGAACCCGCCCCGACGCGCTCGACCGTGGCCTTTTCGATCTCGCGCCGGACACGCGAAAGCGCCCGCCGGGACTCCCGGCGGGCGCTCTACGTGTTGCGGTGGGGGAGAGCTCAGCCCTCGAAGACGCCGGCCGCGACCAGGCGCTTCTCGGTGGCCTCCCAGCCGTCACCCGGGTGGGTGGCAGCCAGGTTGTTGATCTCCGCCCGGATCTTGGCGGCGTGGCCGGCGGCGGCCAGCACGCGGATCTCCTCGACGAAGGCGTCGGAGTCCGTACGCAGGTGCGCGGTCTTGCCGTTGGTCAGGTTCCGCACGTAGGCGTGCTTGCCGCCGTTGAGCGGGATGAGGTACTTGAACTCGCCCAGCACGCTGAGGGCGCCACCCTGGCCAGCCTGGCCGGCCCGGACGGACGCGCGCGCGGTCTTAGAGGTGTTGCTCGCCACGGAGGTACTCCTTGCAAGACGTACGGGAGGACTGGACGTCCGGGGGCTGTGTGCGGGCCGCACTTGACTCGGCTCGCGAAGGTGTAACGCGGCATAAGCCGCCGGTGGAACTGTACATGACCACGACATCACGCTGGTTGTCGCGGTGTCCTGAGAGGCAACGGCGACCACCCGTCCGGCTATTCCACCCGGCGATTTTTCCGATTCCCTGGCGCACCACCCGTCACAGGAGTAATCATGTGTTGCAGGAACCACCTGGGTGGACGAGGTCGTAGGGGAAGACGCACCTCGCTCTCCGGGAGGTCACCGTGCCAACGCGTGGCGTCGTATACGTCCACTCGACCCCGCTCGCCGTGTGCTCACACGTCGAGTGGGCGATCGCGCGCGTCCTAGCCGCGCCGGTCAACCTGCAGTGGACGGCTCAGCCCGTCGACCCCGGCGCACGCCGGGCCGAGTGCGGGTGGACCGGTCGTCCGGGAACGGGCGCCGAGCTGGCTGCTGCCCTACGGCAGTGGCCCATGATCCGTTTCGAGGTCACCGAGGAGCCGAGCGCCGGCGTCGACGGTGAACGCTTCATGTACGTGCCGGCTCGTGGCCTGTTCCGGGCCACCGTCGGCGTGGCCGGCGACATCCAGCTCGGCGAGGACCGGCTACGGGCGCTGATGGTCTCCTCGCGGGCCCCGGAGGCGCTGGCGCACGCCCTGGACAAGGCGCTCGGCACTGCCTGGGACGCCGACCTGGAGCCCTACCGGTACGCCGGCGACGGCGCCCCGGTGACCTTGCTCACCCGGGTCGGCTGACCCGACAGTCGATCCGCTGGCCGCACGCCCCCGGAAGGGTGCGACCGGTAAGGTCAAGTTGCCCCGATAAGGGGGAAGCTGGTGGGATGGGCGGCGTGTCGAATCGCCCGTGGCGCGCCACCGTCGCAGTCGCCGCCCTGACCGCCCTGCTCGTCTCCGGCTGCTCAAGCGACCCCGAGCGCCCCGCGCCGACACCCAGCCCGGCCGGCACATCCGCCGCCCCGAGCGCACCCGCCGCGTCGCCGGCCACCGACCCGGCCGCCCGGGCCGCCGCGCTGGTCGCCACGCTGTCCGACGAGGACCTGGTCGGTCAGGTGCTGATGCCGTACGCCTACGGCGACTCCGCGACCAAGGTCTCGGCCGGCTCGGCCGCCGGCAACCAGGCCCTCGCTGGGGTCGACACCCCCGCCGACATGATCAGCAAGTATCGGCTGGGTGGCCTGATCCTGGTCGGCTTCAGCGCCGACGACCCGACCAAGGGCAACCAGGAGACCACGAACGTCGACAACCCGAAGCAGGTGCACGAGCTCACCAGCGGGCTGCGTACCGCCGCCGGTCGGCTCGCCGCCGGCCCCGCGCCGCTGCTGATCGGCACCGACCAGGAGTACGGCGTCGTCACCCGCGTGACCGACGGCGTCACCGTGCTGCCCAGCGCCCTGGCGGCGGGCGCGGCCGGCGACCCGAAGCTGACCGAGGCCGCCTGGCAGGCCGCCGGTGCTGAACTGGCGGCGATGGGGATCAACGTCGACTTCGCCCCGGTGGCCGACGTGCTGGCCACCCGCAGCACCGTGATCGGCTCCCGGTCGTACGGCTCGGACCCGAAGCAGGCCGCGGTGCAGGTGGGCGGCGCCGTCCGTGGTCTCCAGGCGGCCGGGGTCGCGGCCACACTGAAGCACTTCCCGGGGCACGGCCACAGCGCCGACGACTCCCACCAGGACCTGCCGGTGCTCACCCAGTCCGCCGAGGCGTTGCGGAGCGGCGCGTGGCCGCCGTTCACCGCCGGGATGGACGCCGGGGCGATGGCGGTGATGTCCGGTCACCTGGACGCCCGCGCGATCGACCCGGGGACCCCGGCGACGTTCTCGCACAAGCTGCTCACCGACGTCCTGCGGGGTCAGCTCGGTTTCAAGGGCGTGGTGATCACCGACGGGATGAACATGCCGCCCGCGAAGCGCTGGGCTCCCGGTGAGGCGGCCGTCCGCGCGCTGAACGCCGGCAACGACCTCATCCTGATGACCCCGAACGTCGGCCAGGCGTACGACGGGCTGCTCGCCGCGCTGCGCGGCGGTTCACTGCCACGCGCCCGGCTCGTCGAGGCGGTCACCCGGGTGCTGACCATGAAGTTCCGGCTCGCGGAGACCCCGGCCGCGCAGATGTCCACGCTCAACGCCCCGGCGCACCGCGCGGCGGCCGACGCGCTGGCCACCGCCGCCGTCACCGTGCTGCGGGGCACCTGCGGCGGTGCCGTACGCGGGCCGGTCACCGTCACCTCCTCCGGTGGCCGCGACGGCACTCGGGCGGCGCTCACCGCCGCACTGACCGCCGCCGGGGTGCAGGTCAAGCCCAGCGGCGGCACGATCGTGCACCTGGTGGGCTACGGCGACGGCGCCAACGACCTGCGCGCCGACGCGGCGGTCACTGTCGCGATGGACACCCCGTACGTGCTGAGCGGCGCGAAGTCGCCGACGCTGCTGGCCACGTACTCCTCCAGCCGGGCCTCCATGACAGGGCTGGCCGCCGTGCTGGCCGGCAAGGCCCGGCCGGGCGGCCGGTCCCCGGTGGCTGTGCCGGGCCTGCCCGCGACGACCTGCGCCAGTAGCTGACCGCCGCCACGGACCGAAAATCGGGTCGCCTCGGTTCGGTCGGTCTGACAACCTCTCCCCCATGGGAGCGGCAGAAGGATTCCGGCACGTGCAACGGGCGGACGGCACTGTGGTGATCACCCACCACGGACGGGTCGCCGGCACGCTGCGCGGAGGTCGGGCCGCGGAGTTCCTCGCCGAGGTCGACGACGACCCGCAGTTGGTGATGGCCCGCTGGACCGGCAACTACCGGCACGGCAACGAGCGCACCGCGAAACAGCACCCCCGCAATCGGGGCTGAACGACAGAAGGGCCCCTCCTCGACGAGGAGGGGCCCTTCTGCGGGATCTCAGGGCCGGGCGAAGACGAGCGCCACGTTGTGCCCGCCGAAGCCGAACGCGTTGTTCAACGCGGCCGGGATCTCCATGTGGCGGGCCTTGTGCGCGGCGACATCCAGGGTGAGGCCTGGCTCCGGGTCGTCCAGGTTGATCGTCGGAGGGACGACACTGTCGCGGATCGCCAGGATGGTGGCGATCGACTCCAGCGCTCCGGCCGCACCGAGCAGGTGACCCGTCATCGACTTCGTCGCGGACAGCACCGGGTGGTCGCCGAGCGCCTTGTGCAGCCCGCTGATCTCCAGCATGTCCCCGACCGGGGTCGAGGTGGCGTGCGCGTTGACGTGCACGATGTCCCGCTTCGCCACGTCCGCGTCCGCGATCGCCTTGGCGATGGCCCGGATGGCGCCCTCACCCTCGGCGTGCGGCTGCACGATGTCGTACGCGTCGGAGGTGATGCCGGCACCGGCGAGGCGCGCGTACACCCGGGCGCCCCGGGCGGCCGCGTGCTCGGCCCGCTCCAGGACCACGATGCCGGCGCCCTCGCCGAGGACGAAGCCGTCCCGGCCCCGGTCCCACGGGCGGGAGGCGCGCTCGGGGTCGTCGTTGCGGGTCGACATGGCCCGCATCGAGCTGAAGCCGGCGATCGGCAGCGGGTGGATGACCGCCTCGGTGCCGCCGGCCACCACCACGTCGGCACGACCGGCGCGGATGATGTCCAGCCCGAGGGCGATGGCCTCGGCACCGGTGGCGCAGGCGCTGGCCACCGAGTGCACGCCGGCCTTGGCGCCCAGCTCCAGCCCGACCCAGGCGGCCGGACCGTTCGGCATCAGCATCGGGATGGTGTGCGGGGAGACCCGCCGTGGCCCGGATGCCTCCAGGATGTCGTCCTGGGCGAGCAGGGTGGTGGCGCCACCGATGCCGGAGCCGACGCTGACGGCCAGCCGCTCCCCGTCGAGGTCGGAGCCGGCGAGGCCGGCGTCCGCCCAGGCCTGCTGCGCCGCGATGATGGCGATCGCCTCGGAACGGTCCAGTCGGCGCAGCCGGACCCGGTCCAGCACCTCGGACGGCTCCACGGCCAGCTGGGCGGCGATTCGGACCGGCAGTTGCGCGGCCCACTCCTGGGTGAGGGCACTCACCCCGGAGCGGCCGGCGAGCATGGCGTCCCAGGTCGACGCGACGTCCCCGCCAAGCGGGGTCGTCGCGCCGAGCCCGGTGACGACGACGTCGGGACGACTCATGATCAGGACTGCGCCGCGATGTAGCTGACGGCGTCACCGACGGTCTTGAGGTTCTGCACCTCGTTGTCCGGGATCTTGACGCCGAACTTCTCCTCGGCGGCGACAACGACCTCCACCATGGAGAGCGAGTCGACGTCGAGGTCGTCGGTGAAGGACTTCCCCTCGGCCACGTCGTCCGGGTTCACCCCGGCAACCTCTTCGAGGATCTCGGCGAGGCCGGTGGTGATCTCGTCACGGGTCATTACGGTTGGTTCCTTTCATCGGGGTTTCCGGCGGACGGCGTCGCCGACCGCCGCTCCTGGACGCGTACGCGCCGAGGGGGTCATCAGGGGCAGCGGATGACCTGACCGGCGTAGGTCAGGCCACCGCCGAAGCCGAACAGCAGCACCGGTGCGCCCGAGGGCACCTCCCGGCGCTCGACCAGCTTGGACAGGGCCAGCGGCACGCTCGCGGCGGAGGTGTTGCCGGACTCGACGATGTCCTTCGCGATGATCGCGTTGGGGATGTTGAGCCGCTTGGCGATGCCGTCGATGATCCGGGCGTTGGCCTGGTGCGGCACGAACGCGGCCAGCTCCGACGGGTCGACCCCGGCCCGCTCGCAGGCCTGCAGCGCGAGTGGCGCGATCGCGGTGGTGGCCCAGCGGAAGACCGCCTGCCCCTCCTGCTGGACGTACGGGCGCCAGCCCTCGATGCGGACCGCGTCGCTCTTCTCCGGCGCCGAACCCCAGACCACCGGCCCGATCCCGGCCGGCTCGTCGTCGGCGGTGGCGCTGACCACCGCGGCGCCGGCGCCGTCCGCGAAGATGATGCAGGTGGAGCGGTCGGTCCAGTCGGTGAAGTCGGAGAGCTTCTCGGCGCCGATGACGAGGGCGTTGCGCGACGCGCCGGCCCGGATGGCGTGGTCGACGGTGCCCAACGCGTACGCGAAGCCCGAGCAGGCGGTGTTGACGTCGAACGCGCCCGGCGCGGTGATGCCCAGCTTGGCGGCGACCCGGCAGGCCACGTTGGGGCTGCGGTCGATGGAGGTGCAGGTGGCGACGACGACCAGGTCGATGTCGGCGGCGGTCAGGCCCGAGTTGGCCAGCGCCTTGCCGGCGGCGGCGGCAGCCATGTCTGCCACCGTCTCACTGTCGGCGATCCGCCGGCTGACGATGCCGACCCGGTCGCGGATCCACTCGTCGTTGGTGTCGACGAGCTGGGCGATGTCGTCGTTGGTCACCACCCGGGAGGGCTGGTAGTGCCCCATCGAGACGATGCGACTGCCAGTCATGAGCGACCTCCGGTGCGGGCGATCAGGTCCCGTGCGGCCGGCAGGTCGTCCGGGGTGTTCAGGGTGACGATCTCCGGGGCTCCGTCGCCCTTGAGGTCCCGTTTGACCAGCCCGGCGAGGGTGCCGGCCGGTGGTAGCTCGATCACGCCGGTGACACCGAGGTCAGCCAGCGTACGCATGCACAGATCCCAGCGCACCGGTGCGGTCACCTGGCGCACGAGGCGCTGCACCATGTCCGCGCCGGTGTCGACAGTGGTGCCGTCGAGGTTCGACAGCAGGAGGCGGACCGGGTCGGCGGGGGTGATCTCGGCGGCGACCGCGGCGAGCGCGGTCTCGGCCGGGGCCATGTACGGGGTGTGGAACGCTCCGGCCACCTTGAGCCGGATGATCCGGGCCCGGGCGGGCGGCTCGGCGGCGAGTTTGTCGAGCCCGTCCAGCGAGCCGGCGGCGACGATCTGCCCGGCGCCGTTGCGGTTGCCCGGGTAGAGCCCGTGCGCCTCGATCGCGGCGAGCACCTCGTCGGGGTCGCCACCGAGCACCGCGGCCATGCCGGTCGGCTCCAGCGCGCACGCGGCCGCCATCTCCCGGCCGCGGACGCCAGCGAGGGTGATCGCCGTTTCGGCCGACAGCACGCCGGCCAGGGCGGCAGCGCCCAGCTCGCCGATGCTGTGCCCGGCGGTGAGCGTCACGTCGTCCAGCGGCAGGTGCTCGCCGGCGAGCAACGCCGCGGCGACCAGCAGGGGCTGGGTGCGGGCGGTGTCCTTGATCTCGTCGGCGTCGGCGGTGGTGCCCAGATGCATCAGGTCGACCCCGGCCAACGCCGACCACTCGCGCAGACGCGCCTCGGTGCCGGTCAGGTCGAGCCAGGGGGTCAGGAAGCCGGGTTTCTGGGAACCCTGGCCGGGACTAAGTACGGCGAGCACGCCTATGACTCTCCCGGATACGCGCGGGTAACGCTGTGCCGCCTTCGACCAAACCGCACTAGCGCCTTTGGAGGTTTCCTACAAAGATCGGCGGGGATCATCCTCGTTTTGGGTGGTTTTCCGGGTGGCCGGGGTCATTGTCTGAGTCGGGACAGGCGAGATGAGCGGGGCGACCGGATCCAACCGGCCCACTGTCAGCGCGACCTGGAGAGCGAAAGCGTCCCGCGGCGACAGCGGCGAGAAGCCGGTCACCTCGGCGATCCGACGCAACCGGTAACGCACGGTGTTCGGATGGACGAACAGCGCCCGCGCTGCGCTCTCCAGTGTGCCGCCGGCGGCCAGGAACGCGTCCAGGGTCGCCAGCAGCTCGCCACCGGCGCGTACCAGCGTCGCGTACACGTCGTGCCGCAGCCGTCGACGGGCCTCCGCGTCGCCCGCGAGGGCCCGCTCCGGCAACAGGTCCGCGGCCGGCACCGGCCGGGGGGCGCTGGGCCATGCCGGTGCCGCCCGGAAACCGGACAACGCCGCCCGTGCCGACTCGGTCGCCTCGTCCAGGCTCGGCACGGCCGGACCTACCACGACCGGGCCGTCCCCGAACGCGCTCAACAACTTGGCGGTCGCCGTCAACGGGTCCGGTGCGCCACCCAGCACGATCACCAGCCGGTCGCCGTGCACCCCGCCGATGACCTCCACCCCGATTCGGCGGGCCTGCCGGTAGACCACGTGCAGCACCGCGGACACCTCGCCGCCGGGCGACCGACCGACCGCCACCGCCACCGGCGGCGCGTCCGCCCAGCCGAGCGCGGCGGCCCGACTGGCCAGCACGTCCGGCGAGTCACCGCGCAGCAGCGCGTCGACCAGCAGAGCCTGCAACCGGGCGTCCCACGCGCCGCGCGACTCGGCCGCCCGCGCGTACACCCGGGCGGCGGCGAACGCGATCTCCCGGGAGAAGCGCAGCACTGCCTCGCGGAGCTGCTGCTCCTCACCCTCGGCGGCCAGGTGCGACACCTGCTCCTCGACCACGTCGATGGTCACCTTGATCAATGCCACGGTCTGCTGGAGGGTGATCGACCGGGCCAGCGCCTGCGGGGCGGCGGCGAAGACCTCGTCCGAGACCTCCTGGGTGCTGTCCGCCGTGCCGCCGCCGTCACGCAGCCACTGCACCAGCGACCGTGCGCCCGCCTGCGCCACCAGCATCACCCAGGAGCGCTGGTCGGCCGGCAGGGTCCGGAACCACGGCAGCGTGTCGTCCATCCGGGCCACGCTGGAGGTGGCCAACGCCCCCGCCGAACGTTCGATCCGGCGCAGCGTGGCCGACAGGTCTCCACCGCCCGGCGTACTCACCGCACTAGCCTGACACGTGGTGAGCAGGCCATCCACGTCGGCACCGGTCAGCGGGCCGCCGGAAGGCCGGTTCGGCCGACACCCTTCAGTGAGGTGGTGAGCGGTCGATCGGGCCGTCCAGGTCCCGCTCCGGCACCCCGACGTGCTGCGCGCGGGCTCAGGGTTGTGGGGGAGCGGTCAGCCCCAGCTCCTGGGCCAGGATCGCGGCCTGCACCCGGCTACGCAGATCCAGCTTCGCGAGGATCCGGCTCACATGTGTCTTGGTGGTGCTCTCGGCCAGCACCAGCCGATCGGCGATCTGCTGGTTGGACAGGCCCAGGCCGAGGCAGGCCAGCACGTCCCGCTCGCGTGGGGTGAGGGTGCCCAGCGCCGCCCGGGTGGCCGCGGACGCGCCCGGCGTGGTGGCCGCGAAAGCGGCGATCAAGCGGCGGGTCACCGCGGGGGCGATGAAGCCGTCGCCGCGCGCCACCGTACGCACAGCGGTCACCAGGCCGTCGGCGTCGGTGTCCTTCAGCAGGAACCCGGCCGCGCCGGCGCGCAACGCGCCGAAGACGTACTCGTCGAGGTCGAAGGTGGTTAGGACCAGCACGTCGGCGAGCCCGTCGGCGACGATGGCCCGGGTCGCGGAGATCCCGTCCCGGCGGGGCATGCGGACGTCCAGCACCGCCACGTCCGGGCGCGACTCCCGACACAACCGCACCGCCTCGTCGCCGTCGGCCGCCTCGCCGACCACCTCGATGCCCGGTGAGCCACCCAGGATCAGGGCCAGCCCTGCCCGTACCGCTGGCTGGTCGTCGGCGAGCACCACCCGTACCGTTGCCGCGCCCGCGTCTCCCGACGGCCCGGTCACGCGCCCTGCCCGGTGGGCAGGGCGGCGCGGACCAGCCAGCGACCGTCCTGCGATCCGGCGGTGAGTCGACCGGCCAGCAGTGTGGTCCGCTCCCGCATCCCGATCAGCCCGGCCCCGGCGCCGGGCAGACCGCTCCCGTTCCGGCGCACGGGGTTCTCCACCGTCAGCACCACCTCCGCTGAGCCGTACGCGATCGTCAGATCGGCCTCACCCGTGCCGTGCTTGAGCGCGTTGGTCAGCGACTCCTGCACGATCCGGTAGGCGGCCAGATCCACGGCCACCGGCAGCGGCCCCGGCGTGCCGTCGGTGCGGACCCGCACCGCCAGGCCGGCAGCGCGGATCCGCTCGACCAACCCGTCCGCCTCGGCCAACCGCGCGCTGACCATCTCCGGTACGGGGTCGTCTCCCACCGGGGCCGGCCCACCGGTGGTCCCCGGCTCGCGCAACACCTCGATCATCTGACGCATCTCCGCGAGCCCCTGCACGCTGCTCTCCCGGATCACCCGCAACGCCGACTCGACCTGGCCGCGGTCCAGCCCGGGTACGGACAGCACGGCGGTGGCGTGGATGGCCACCGCGCTGAGGTGGTTGGCGACGACGTCGTGCAGCTCCCGGGCCATCCGGGCGCGCTCGGCGCTGACCGCCTGCCGGCGGTCCATCTCGACCAGCCGGGCTGTCTGCTCGGCCCGCGCCCGCTCGGCAGCGGCCTGGTCGCGGTACTGCCGCACGCTGACGCCGGTCAGGACCGGCAGCAACCCGGCGAGCACCACTGGCACCCCCACGGCGACCCCGCGCCACTGGCCGAGGGCGAAGACGCCGAGGACCGCACCCACCAGGCTCAGCGCGACGGTCACCCGCAGCAACCACCGCCACAGGCGGGGCGGGCCGTACACGCAGGCGTCGTAGAGCACCTGGGTGTAGATCAGGATCGTCCCCAGGGAGCCGCCGAGTGCGACGTCCACGACCAGTGCCACGGTGCCGGTGGCCAGGCTGGTGCGGGGGGCGACCCGGCGCAGGCCGACGGCCAGACACATCGCCAGCAGCGGGGGCAGGAACAGCGTCGTCGGCAGGTCCGCGTTCCGGTGGATCTGCGGTTGCCAATCCAGGGCGTACAGCGCCAGGCCTCCGACGAGCGACGCGCCGGCGAGCGCGACGTCGCGGGCCAGGGTGCCGGAGCCGAGCCACGGTGGCGGACGCATGCCCCGATCCCACCACAGCCGCCGCCCCTCGGACACCGTCGGCAGGAGGAGCCCGACGGCGCCGACATGCGCCGAAAGGGGTACGCGGACCCCGAGCCGCCGACGCGATAATGATCATCATGACCGATGTGGAAACCCTGTCCGCGCTGGCTTGCGAGATCGACACCACCTGCCGGCTGACCGGCACGTTCGTGCTCCGCTCCGGGCGGACCGCCGACGAGTACTTCGACAAGTACCGCTTCGAGGCCGACCCCCGTCTGCTGGACCGGGTGGCCGCCCGACTGGCGCTCCTGGTCCCGACGGACACCGAAGTGCTGGCCGGTTTGGAGATGGGCGGCATTCCGGTGGTGACCGCGCTCGGCCGGCACACCGGGCTGCCCTGCGCCTTCGTCCGCAAGAGCGCCAAGCCGTACGGGACGGCCCGGCTGGCCGAGGGGGCGGAGCTGGTCGGTCGGCGGGTGCTGGTGGTCGAGGACGTGGTCACCTCCGGCGGACAGGTGGTGATCTCCACCGGTCAACTACGTGACCTGGGTGCCCGGGTGGAGCACGCCCTCTGTGTCATCGACCGGGCCGAGGGTGGAGCGCAGGCGCTCGCCGGTCACGGCGTGGCGTTGCGAGCGCTCTTCACCCGCGCCGACCTGGAGGCTCACCGCACCCGCTGAGCACCGCTCCGCCCCGGCCGCGCCCTCACGGTGAACGGCACGAAAAGAAGCTGTGAGCTGCGTAACCGGTTCCCGCGCTCCCCGTCGTCCGGATGCACCGCCCGGTCCTGACCCCGGGTACGCGGCGCGCGGCCCGCCGGTCCCGGCCAGTACGGTGACAGGGCACGTCGGGGGGAGTACCCGAGGTTGGGACGAGTGTGAGGAGACCGGGGATGGCGCACGGGGAGGCCGAGCACGGCTGCGCCCAGGGCGAGCCCTGCCGACCGGGGCACCACGACCCGCAGGCGGCTGGCAAACACCGCCGGCCGGTCGGCGGCGCGCCGTCGCACCCGGTGGAGCCGCTCGCCGGTCGTGCCGACGACGATGCCGCCCTGCCGCGCCAGCGCTCCGGGGAGCCCAACATCCTCGCCGAACCCGACTCGGACGTTCCCGCTGGTTGCCTCAGCGAACTTCCCGGCTGGGCCGGGGCGCATCGGCACGGCCCGGTCCGGCCTCGGCCGCGGGCCACCCGCCGGCAACGCCCACCGCGCCGCTGGTGCTGACCACCGCGCGGGGGTAGCTCAGCGGGTGCGGCGACGGATCAGCAGGGCGATCCCGGCGAGGCCGACCGTGATCGTGAGCATCACCCCGACGTTGAGCAGCAGCAGGCGTTGCAGGTCGCCGAGCGCCTTGTCAAGGTCCTTCGCGGGGTCCAGCGTGTTCTCCGGGAGCACCCGTTCGCCGCCGCCCACGCCACCGCTGACCGTGTCGAACTGCCGCTCCAGCGGGACGCCGGCGGTGCGCAGGGTCTCGGACATGCTGAGCCGACCCAGGAACCAACCGGCGCTGATCTTGCGGCCGTCCGGCTGCTTCGCCGGCCGGTAGACGCGGGGGCCGCCGACCGCCTTGGGATAGAGATCGTAGGTCTGCTTCGGCGTCTCGCCGGCAAGCACCACGACCGTGTACTTCGGACCGAGGTCGGCCGGCTTCGGGCCCTTCGGCATGCCGGTGTGGGCCAGGAAGTTGACCTGGTCGATGACCGCGCCCACGTGGGTGGGCTGGGTGTCGGCGCGCAACTGCAGCGGCGCGGAGAGGCCCTCGCCGGCGATGTCCACTCCGGCGGGTGGCGGCTTCGGCGCCGCCGAGGCCGGGCCGGCAGTGCCGAGTGACAGCAACGCCGTGGCCAGCGCGCCCGCCAGCACGGTTGCCAACCACCTCATGTGACGGACCATCCCGCCTCCTCGCCCCGTTCGATGGATGGCATCGTTGTGACGTCTGGATCGGTCTGCCGATGCGGCACCGACCAGATGGTCGGGCTCACCCTTACAGACTCCGGAAAACGTCGATGAGTTGCAGCTTGTGGAACAGTAATTGGAACTATCTGCGATCTCTGCTCGACTAATGAGGAGCGGTTAGATCAGCGGGCGGATCGTACCCTTACGGAGGGGTTCATGGGGGGCAGGGTTACACGTATGGCACGGGTCGTGCCAGTGGTGCTCGGCGTGGCGTTCGGTGTGTCGTTCCTGGCGCCGGCAACGCCAGCCGCCGCGCACAACTCGCTGACTGGCAGCGACCCGCGCGACGGTGTCCGGGTGGCGACGGCACCCGCCCAGATCGAGCTGCGGTTCCTGGCCAAGCCGGCACCGGCTACGACGAAGATCACAATAACCGGGCCGGACAATGTGGTCGCTGGCGGCCCGCCGGCCTTCGACGGCAGCCGGGTGCGGGTGCCGTTCAAGCCGGCGGCGGCCGGGCTCTACATCGTCGGTTACCAGCTCGCGTCCTCGGACGGACACCCGGTGAAGGGCGAGGTGCGATTCACCCTCACGACCGGCACCGCTGCCGACCCGTCCGCCTCGCCGGCGACCGCCGGTGGCACCGCCCCGACCGCGGCGGCGGGTTCGACTGCCGGCGGGGCGTCGTCGGCGGCTCCGGCCGTCACCGCGACGGCCGGTGCGACCGCGGCGGGCAGCCCGGTGCCGGCCGCGCAGGAGAGCAGCCAGATGCGCGGCTGGCTGTGGACGATCGCGGCGGCCCTGCTGGTGGGCGCGCTCGTCGTCGGGTTGCAGCGGTGGCTCCGAGCCCGACGCCGCTGAGCGGCCGGGCGCCAGCCCGGTTGGCTGGCGACCGGCGGCGGAGACGGCGTCGGTGCTCGGAGGTCAGACCAGTCGGAGCCGGGCGGCGCGCATCCGGGTCAGGGTGCGCTCACGACCGAGCACCTCCAGCGACTCGAACAGCGGCAGGCCCACGGTGCGGCCGGTGACCGCGACGCGTACCGGCGCCTGCGTCTTGCCGAGCTTGAGGCCACGCTCGGCGCCGACCGCCTCCAGCGTCGACTTCAGCGACTCGGCCTCCCAGGACTCCAGCGCCTCGAACGCCGCGACGGCGTCGTCGAGCAGCTCGGCGGAGCCGTCCTTCATCGTCTTGGCCCACGCGGCCTCGTCGATCAGTGGCGAGGCCAGGAAGAGGAAGTCGACGTTCGGCACGATCTCGCTGAGCACCGTGATCCGGGTCTGGGCCAGCGGGGCGACTGCGGCGAACGCGTCGGCGTCGAACTCCTCGGGCTGCCACGGCGGCGGCGCGATGGTGCCGGTGCCGGTCAGCCACGGCTGGCAGGCGTCGATGAACTCGTCCACCGGCAGCGCGCGAATGTAATCGCCGTTGAACGCGCGGAGCTTCTTCTCGTCGAAGAACGCGGGGGAGGGGTTGACCTCTTCGAGCCGGAACTCCTCCTCGATGACCGACCAGGGAACGATCTCCCGGTCGCCCGACGGCGCCCAGCCGAGCAGCATCAGGTAGTTGCGCATGGCACCGGGGAGGTAGCCCTCCTCGCGGTACGCCTCCAGGGCGACCTTGTCCCGGCGCTTGGAGAGCTTCTGCCGCTTCTCGTTGACCACCACCGGCACGTGGGCCCAGATCGGCGGCTTGACCCCGAGGGCGTCCCAGAGCAGCTGCTGCTTGGGCGTGTTGGGCAGGTGCTCCTCGGCCCGGATCACGTGGGTGATCCCCATGGTCATGTCGTCCACGACGTTGGCCAGCAGGAAGACCGGCGAGCCGTCGCCCCGGGCGATGACGAAGTCCTCGATGAGCTTGTTCTCGAAGGTGGGCTCACCGCGGATCAGGTCGACGACCACTGTCGCGCCCTCGTCCGGCGTGCGGAAGCGCAGCGCGTGCCCCGGGCCCGGGCCGAGGCCACGGTCGCGGTGGTAGCCGTCGTAGCCCTGGTACTGCGAGCCGGTGCGGGCCTGCACGTCCTCGCGGGTGCAGTCGCAGTAGTAGGCGCGACCCGACTCGTAGAGCCGGGCGGCGGCGGCCCGGTGCTCGCCGGCGTTCTCCGACTGGAAGTGCGGGCCCTCGTAGCTGCCCCGCGAGATGCCGATCCAGTCCAGCGCGGAGAGGATCCCCTCGGTCCACTCGGGCTTGTTGCGCGCCGCGTCGGTGTCCTCGATACGCAGCACGAACACCCCGCCCTGCTGCTTGGCGTAGATCCAGTTCTGCAGCGCCGAGCGGGCGCCGCCGACGTGGAACATGCCGGTCGGGGAGGGGGCGAAGCGCACACGTACTGTCACGTCCCCCAGCCTACGGCGACGGTCGAGCGCATTCCGCCAGGGGCCTCGACTCAGGGAACCGAGCGGATCTTGACGACCAGCGCGCTGCCGATCAGGGTGACCACGGCGGTGACGGCGTAGAGGGTGGGATAGCCACCCAGGTACACGACGAGCGGGGCGGAGAGGGCAGGGCCGAGCACCTGCGGCGCCGAGTTCGCGATGTTGATGACGCCCAGGTCCTTGGCCCGGTCGGTCGCCCGGGGCAGCACCTGCGTGATCAACGCGGCGTCCACGGCGAGGTAGACGCCGTAGCCGGCGCCGAGCAGCAGCGCGGCGACGATCGCCATCGGCCAGACCGGCGCCACCGCCAGAAGCAGCGCCGCCACCGCCATGATCACCCCGGACGCGATGACGTAGATCTTGCGGCGTCCGGAACGGTCCGACAGCCGTCCGGCGACCACAGCGGTCAGCATCATGCCGAGCGTGTAGAGCAGGATCAGCACCAGCAGCCCACCCTCAGGATCGGGGTGGCCCACCCCGTCGGTGAGGAAGTACAGCAGGTAGAGGGTGCCCAGGGCGTTGCCGAGCTGCACCAGGAACCGGGTGATCCAGGCCCAGGCGAAGTCCGGGTGCCGACGCGGGCTGATCCACATCGAGGCCAGCAACGCCCGGGTGCGCACCACGGGCCGGTGCGTACGTGGCAGCGGCTCGTCGGGGGTGAACAGCGCGAACGGCAGCGACAACAGCAGGATGGCCACGGCGATGGCCAGGTAGCCGGCGGCGTTGCCGGTGACCACTGCGGTCACCAGCACCGCGCCGAGCACCAGCCCGAGCGCCTGCGGGATGCCCACCCAGCCCGAGACGCCGCCGCGCTGGGTCACCGGGACCCGGTCCGGGACGGCGGCGCTGAGGCTGGCCAGCATCGCGTTGAAGCAGACCTGCGCGGCCACCCAGCCGAGCGCGACCCCGAGGATGGTCCGTTGCTGGGCCAGCAGCACCAGGGCCGCCGCGCCCAGCAGGGCCCCGCCCGCCGTCCAGACGTGCCGACGACCGAACTCGCGGCCGGCCACCCGCAGGCAGGTGCGGTCGGAGAGCGCGCCGGCGAGGGGGTTGGCGAGCACTGCGGCCAGGGCGCCGAGGCCGGTGACCACGGCCAGCATGTTCTCCTTGTCGCCGGGTGCGATCTGCTCGATCTGCTGGGGCAGCAGCACCTGGATGGGCGTGAAGAACGCCATCCAGACGCCGAGGTTGGCGGCGAAGATCAACCCGATCCAGCCGCGTCGCACCGGCACGGTCGGCTCGGCGAGCGCCGCCGGCAGCGACGCCGGCGTCGGGTCGAGGGTGGTCACCGCGCCGACCCCGGCCGGGAGGCCGCGATCACGTCCCGCAGCCAGGTGTACGACGACTTCGGCGTACGCCTCTGGGTGGCGTAGTCGACGTGCACCAGGCCGAAGCGTTTGGTGAACCCCTCGGCCCACTCCCAGTTGTCCAGCAGCGACCAGACGAAGTACCCGCGCACGTCGACCCCGTCGTCGATCGCGGCCCGGACGGCGCGCAGGTGCCCGTCGAGGTACGCGATCCGCTCCGGGTCGGCCACCTGGCCGTCGGCGTCCGGCGCGTCGTCGTACGCGCAGCCGCTCTCGGTGATCTCGACGGGTGGCAGCGCGTCGCCGTAGGTGTCGTGCAGCCAGCCGAGCAGTTCGTGCAGCCCGTCGGGGGCCACCGGCCAGTCGAAGGCGGTACGCGGGTAGCCGTCCAGCGGCACCAGGTCGAACGGGAGCGGTGAACCCTCCTCGGCGGCCCGTACGCCGGTGGGGTTGTAGTAGTTGACCCCGAGCACGTCGATCGGCGCGGCGATCGTGTCGAGGTCGCCGGGGTGGATGACGCCCGGGTCGAAGCCGGGCAGCTCCGGGTAGCCGCGACCGAGCAGCGGGTCGGTGAAGAGCCGGTTGTGCAGCGCCTCGTAGGCGGCCCCGGCGGCCCGGTCGGCGTCCCGGTCGCCGAGCACCCGCACTGGCGAGTAGTTGTTGGCGATCGCCACCGGGCTGGTGGTGCGGGCCCGCAGCGCGGTGACCGCGAGCCCGTGCCCGAGCAGTTGGTGGTGGGCGACCGGAAAGGCGTCGAAGAGCATCATCCGACCGGGAGCGTGCACTCCCATGCCGTACCCGAGGCTCATGTGGATGAAGGGTTCGTTCAGGGTGATCCAGAGCCGGACCCGGTCGCCGAGTCGGGCGGCGGTCAGGTCGGCGTACTCGGCGAACCGGGCGGCGGTGTCGCGGTGCAGCCAGCCGCCGGCGTCTTCGAGGGGTTGGGGCAGGTCCCAGTGGTAGAGGGTCGCCACCGGGTCGACGCCGGCGGCCAGCAGCTCGTCGACCAGCCGGTCGTAGAAGTCCAGGCCGGCCCGGTTGGCCGGGCCCGTGCCGGTGGGTTGCACCCGGGGCCAGGCGATCGAGAACCGGTACGCGGAAACGCCCAGCCCGGCCAGCAACGCGACGTCCTCGGTGTGCCGGTGGTAGTGGTCGCAGGCCACCTCGCCGGTGCTGCCGTCGCCGATCCGGCCGGGGGAGCGCGCGAACGTGTCCCAGATGGACGGACCACGCCCGTCGACCGCTGTGGCGCCCTCGATCTGATGGGCCGATGTGGAGACACCCCAACGGAAGCCGGTGGGGAACTGGGGCATCGGTGTTGTCGACATGCGCCCTCCCGGTCAACGTGAAACGTGCTCGGGACTTTAGGGCGCTCTCGATGAATGCGCCATAGGCCGGCTTGGCGCAATCCGCAATGGTTGATCGGCGTGTCTTTTTCCGAACCCGTCCAGGTAAGTCCGATTTAACGCATAGAGTGCCGATATCGTGGGATGTCCTCACCGGAGGAAGACGGAAATGATCCTCGTTGAACGCAGTGCGCACGTGGCGGCGCCGATTGAAGTGGTCTGGGATGTTGTCCAGCGGGCCGAGCAGTTGCCGGCCTGGTTGGCGGGTGTCCGCGCGGCCGAAGTGCTCTCGGGAGAGGGCTTCGGCAGGCGACAACTGGTCCAGGCGGGGCGCGGCTCGGCGCATGAGGCCGAGGTGATCGCCTACCAGGAGCCGACGCTGATCGGCTGGCGGGAACGGGCCAAGGGTGCCGGTGCTCGTGCGGAGGCGCGCACCGAGATCTACGTCCAGCTCACCACCGACGAGGAGGAGGGCGGGACCGTCGTGCGGCTCATCGTCGTCCGCTGGCCGGCCGGTCCGGTCAAGGCGGCCCTGCTGCGCCTCGGACTACGTCGGGTCGGCGCCGACCTGGAGGACTCGCTGGCCCGGCTCACCGACCTGGCCGCCGTCGGCTGACGAGCGCACATCCTCCCGGCGTCACCCGCGACGGCGGTGGTCCGGATCCCCGCCAGGGACCCCGGACCGCCGCCGCTTCCGGCTCCGCACCCCGGACCCCGCAGTGGGGGTGGGTCGTACCGCAGGAAGGGCCCGGCGCACACGCGCCGGGCCCTTCCTTGGTCGTGCTGGATCAGCTGTCGCCGCCGGTCTCGCCGACCGGGGCGGCGTTGACGTCGTCGATCGCGTACTTCTTGGCGGCCTCGGCCGGCACGGTGGCCGCCACAGCGCCGCTGCGGGCAAGTTGCCGCAGCGTGGCCACCACGATCGACTCCGCGTCGACGTGGAAGTGCCGACGCAGCGCGTGCCGGGTGTCCGACATGCCGAAGCCGTCGGTGCCGAGCGACGTGTAGTCGCCGGGCACCCAGCGGGCGATCAGATCCGGCACCGCACGCATCCAGTCGCTGACCGCGACCTTCGGCCCGTCCGCGTCGGCCAGCTTCTGCTGGATGTACGGAACCTTCGCCTCGGCGCCCGGGTTGAGGAGGTTGTATTCCTCGGTCTCCACCGCGTCGCGGCGCAGCTCCGTCCAGGAGGTCACCGACCAGACGTCGGCGGCCACCCCCCAGTCCTGGGCGAGCAGCTGCTGGGCCTTGAGCGCCCACTGCATGCCGGTGCCCGAGGCGAGCACGTTGGCCTTCGGGCCGTCGACCTCCGGTGCGGGGGAGTAGCGGTAGATGCCCTTGAGCAGGCCCTCCACGTCCACCCCGGCCGGCTCGGCCGGCTGAAGGATCGGCTCGTTGTAGACCGTCAGGTAGTAGAAGACGTTCTCCTGCGCGTCCCCGTACATCCGGTGCAGGCCGTGCTCCATGATGTGCGCGATCTCGAACGAGAACGCCGGGTCGTACGCGACCACCGCCGGGTTGGTGGCGGCGATCAGCATCGAGTGGCCGTCCTCGTGCTGGAGGCCCTCACCGTTGAGCGTGGTGCGACCGGCGGTGGCGCCGAGCAGGAAGCCCCGGGCCATCTGGTCGGCCGCCGCCCACAGCCCGTCGGCGGTCCGCTGGAACCCGAACATCGAGTAGAAGATGTACATCGGGATCATCGGCTCGTCGTGCGTGGCGTACGCCGAACCGGCCGCGGTGAACGAGGCCACCGAGCCGGCCTCGTTGATCCCCTCGTGCAGGATCTGCCCGGTCGTCGACTCCTTGTACGACAGGAACAGCTCCCGGTCGACAGAGGTGTAGCGCTGGCCGTGCGGCGAGTAGATCTTCGCGGTGGGGAAGATCGAGTCGAGACCGAAGGTGCGGGCCTCGTCCGGGATGATCGGCACCCAGCGCTTGCCGAACTCCTTGTCCTTCATGATGTCCTTGAGCAGGCGGACGAAGGCCATCGTGGTGGCCACCTTCTGCTTGCCCGAGCCGCGCTTGACGTCGGCGAACCGCTCCGGACCGGGGATGGTCAGCCGCTTGGTGCTGGTCCGCCGGGACGGCAGGTAGCCGCCGAGCTGCTCGCGGCGCTCCTTGAGGTACTGGATCTCCTCGGACTTCTCACCCGGGTTGTAGTACGGCGGCAGGTAGGGGTTGTCCTCCAGCGCCTTGTCCGGGATGTCCAGGTAGAGCCGGTCGCGGAAGGTCTTCAGGTCCTCCAGCGTCAGCTTCTTCATCTGGTGGGTCGCGTTGCGGCCCTCGAAGTGCGAGCCGAGCGTCCAGCCCTTGATCGTCTTGGCCAGGATGACGGTGGGCTGACCGGTGTGCTCGGTGGCCGCCTTGTAGGCCGCGTAGAGCTTGCGGTAGTCGTGCCCACCCCGCTTGAGGTTCCAGATCTCGTCGTCGCTGAGCGGGTCGACCATCTTGCGGGTCCGCGCGTCGCGCCCGAAGAAGTGCTCCCGCACGTACGCGCCCGACTCCGCCTTGTAGGTCTGGTAGTCGCCGTCGGTCGTGGTGTTCATGAGGTTGACCAGCGCGCCGTCGGTGTCCGCTGCGAGCAGCGGGTCCCACTCGCGGCCCCAGACGACCTTGATCACGTTCCAGCCGGCACCCCGGAAGAACGACTCCAGCTCCTGCATGACCTTGCCGTTGCCCCGGACCGGGCCGTCCAGCCGCTGGAGGTTGCAGTTGATCACGAAGGTGAGGTTGTCCAGCTCCTCGCGGGCGGCCACACCGATGGCGCCCAGCGTCTCCGGCTCGTCCATCTCACCGTCGCCCAGGAACGCCCACACGTGCTGCTGCGAGGTGTCCTTGATGCCGCGGTGCTGCAGGTACCGGTTGAACCGGGCCTGGTAGATCGCGTTCAGACCGCCGAGACCCATCGAGACGGTGGGGAACTCCCAGAAGTCCGGCATCAGCCGCGGGTGCGGGTACGACGGCAGCCCGCCGCCGGGGTGCGACAACTCCTGGCGGAACCCGTCGAGCTGGTGCTCGCTGAGCCGCCCTTCCAGGAACGCCCGCGCGTACATGCCGGGGGAGGCGTGGCCCTGGTAGAAGATGTGGTCGCCGCCGCCCGGGTGGTTCTTGCCCCGGAAGAAGTGGTTGAAGCCCACCTCGTAGAGCGAAGCCGAGCTGGCGAAGGTCGAGATGTGCCCGCCGACGCCGATCTCCGGGCGCTGCGCCCGGTGCACCAGCATCGCGGCGTTCCACCGGACGTACGCCCGGATCCGCCGCTCGACGTGCTCGTCACCCGGGAACCACGGTTCGCGTTCCGACGGGATGGTGTTGATGTAGTCGGTGGTGGTCAGGGGCGGAACCCCGACCTGGCGCTCACGGGCCCGCTCCAGCAGGCGCAGCATGACGTAGCGGGCGCGTTTGGCGCCGCGTTCGTCGATGACACCGTCAAGCGACTCGACCCATTCGCTTGTCTCGTCAGGGTCGATGTCCGGAAGCTGGCTCGGTAGGCCGTCGCTGATCACCGGGCGCTTGCGTTCCGTAGCCACAGGCGTTCCCTCGGTTGTGTGTGGGATAGGTCTCTAGCGCCATCCTGCCCCCTGGTGGCACCTGTCGTCACGTCTAGGGGCCCCTGACGCGACGCTCAACACAGGTACCCGTCGGTAACTTAGCGCTACGACGAGCTTTCGGCCCTTGTTCTCGTTTCCTACCGTGGTGACATGTTCGGGCGACGAGTAGTTGTCGGCGGTGCACTCCTGGCGGTCGGGGTGCTCGCGGCGATCCCAGCGACCTGGGTGCTCCTGTCGGGTGATCCCGCCGTGCTCCCGATCATCGTCCTCGCCCTGGCCGCGGCCGTCTTCGGCGCGGCCCAGTTGCGCGGCGGCCTGCGGGCACCTGCTGACCGGAAGGCGCGGCCCGTGCCCGGCCAGCGCCGCAGGAACGCGGACACAGGTGTCCCGGCGACCTACTACGGGAGCGACTCGGGCGGCTGGGACTGGTCCGGCGGCGGTGGCGACTCCGGCGGTGGGGGTGGTGGGGACTCTGGTGGCGGTGGCGGCGGGTCCTGACCCGCTCGGGCAGAATGCGACGTATGCGCAGCGACGTCATCACCGTCCGGACCGGGTCCCGCCCGAGCGTCCACGACATCACCGCAGAGGCCCAGCAGTTCGTCTCCAGTGAGGGTGACGGCCTGCTGCACGTCTTCGTGCCACACGCCACCGCCGGCCTCGCGATCATCGAGACGGGCTCCGGCTCCGACGACGACCTGTTGACCGCCATCGACGCGCTGCTGCCCACCGACGACCGCTGGCGGCACCGGCACGGCTCGCCCGGCCACGGCCGGGACCACGTGCTGCCGGCGTTCATTCCGCCGTACGCCACACTGCCGGTGCTCGGCGGCCGGCTGGCCCTCGGCACCTGGCAGTCCGTCTGCCTGGTCGACACCAACGGTGACAACCCCACCCGCCAGGTCCGCTTCTCCTTCCTCCCCGGCTGACCGCGCCTCGCGCCGCCGTCGCGCCCTCAAGACCCGCGCAACTTCCCTGAAAGTGCTGCCTCAACGCGCGCCGAGGCAGCACTTTCCCTGATGTTGCGCGGATCTGGAGGCTTCGGTCGGGGGCCTCGGCGACCGGCCCCGTGCGTACGATGTGGCCGTGACGCAGGAGGTGGGTTCCGCAGCAGGTGGGCCGGTGGATCGGGCCGGTCTCGCCGCCGATGTGCTACGCCGGATGGCCCACGTGAGCGACGCCCTGCGGCACCGGCAGGGCTCCGCGTTCGCCGAGTTGGGACTCACCCCGGCGGCGGCTCGGGCGTTGCGTGAACTGGACCCGGACCACCCGCTGCCCGCCCGCGACCTCGCCGGCCAACTCGGCTGCGACCGGTCGAACGTGACGGTGCTGGTCGACAAGCTGGAGCAGGCCGGGTTGGTCGAGCGCCGCACCGACCCGGCGGACCGGCGGCAGAAGACGTTGGTGGTGACCGAGAAGGGGCGCGTCGAACGGGACCGGGTGACCGAGGTGATGTCTGACTCCCGACTCCTGTCAGGGCTGACCGACCGGGAGCTGAGCACCCTTCGTGACCTGGTGTGGAAGGTGTCCGACGGTGGCTGCCCGGAGCCCTGCGGGCCGGAGTGAGCCGACCCGCCCCGGCCGTGTCCCACTGGGCGAGGCGGCCTCCCGTCGGTAATGCTGTCCGACGTGACCACCCCGCAAGACCTCGACGACCGATTCCGGGAGACGCTGGCGGCGCTGCCCGCCGCGCAGCAACGGCGTGATCCCGCTGACCCGGTCACCGACGACGCCCCACTGACCGGCGCGCAGGTGCTGGACCTGTTCGACGCACAGGTGGCCAGCCGGCAGCTCGACCTGGCCGGCCGTTGGCTGCGCAGCTTCGGGGAGGGCTTCTACACGATCGGCTCGGCCGGGCACGAGGGCAACGCCGCGGTCGCCGCCGCGCTACGTCCCACCGATCCGGCGCTGCTGCACTACCGCTCCGGCGCGTTCTACTGCCAGCGCGCCGCGCAGGCCGCCGCCGAGGCGACGCCGGCGGACCAGGCACAGCCGGCCGCCGACACGCCACCAGGCACTGGCACGCAACCAGGCACCGGCACGCAGCCCGTCGTGGACCCGCAGCGAGCCGTGGACCCGGGTCCCGCCGCCGAACCCGAGGCAGCCGACCAGTCCGAGCCGTCCGAGCCGTCCGGGACCGAGCCGCCGACCGGTGGGTTCGCGGCGTACGCGGACGCGGCCCGGGACGTGCTGCGCGGCATGGTCGCCTCCAGCCAGGAGCCGATCGCCGGCGGCCGGCACAAGGTGTTCGGCCGGGCCGACCTGGCCATCGTGCCGACCACCTCCACCATCGCCTCACACCTGCCCCGTGCGGTCGGCATGGGACTGGCCGTGGAACGGCTGCGCCGACTGGACAGCGCCGGGCGGCGTACCGGGGCGGGGGTCCGGGTCGGCAGCGGCGCGGGCGCCACGCACGCCCCCTGGCCACCGGACGCGATCGTGGTCTGCTCGTTCGGCGACGCCTCGGTCAACCACGCCAGCGCCACCGCCGCCTTCAACACCGCCGGGTGGTACGACCACGGCAAGCTGCGCATCCCGGTGCTCTTCGTCTGCGAGGACAACGGGCTGGGCATCAGCGTCCGTTCACCGGAGGGCTGGGTCGAGGCGACCCTGCGGGCCAAGCCGGGCATCCGCTACTTCAGCGCGGACGGGGCCGACCCGGTGCAGACGTACGCGGTGGCGGCGGAGGCCGCGGCCTGGGTACGCCGTACCCGGCGGCCGGCCGTGCTGCACCTGCGCACCGTACGGCTGATGGGGCACGCCGGTGCGGACGCGGAGTCGGCGTACCGCAGCCCGGCCGAGCTGGCCGACGACCTGGACCGGGACCCGGTGGCCGCCACCGCGCGGCTGCTCGTCGACGCCGGTGTGGCGACGGGCGAGGAGCTGCTGGCCCGGTACGACGAGACCGGCTGGCAGGTACGCCGGCTGGCCGAGGAGGTGCTGGGCGAGCCGAAGCTGGCCTCCGCTGCCGACGTGGTGTCGGCGTTGGCGCCCCGCCGCCCGATGCGGGTGGCGCGGGCGGTGGCCGACGCCGCGGCGCGGGCCAGCGGCCCGGGCGCGGGTGCCCGGGCGGAGGCGTTCGGTGGCAAGCCGCCGGAGCTGAGTGGGCCGATGACGCTGGCGCAGAGCATCAACGCGGCGCTCGCCGACGGGATGCTCGACCACCCGCAGATGGCGATCTTCGGTGAGGACGTGGCTGCCAAGGGCGGCGTGTACGGGGTGACGAAGGGGCTGCGCGACCGTTTCGGGGCGGCCCGGGTCTTCGACACCCTGTTGGACGAGACGTCGGTGCTGGGGTTGGGCCTCGGCGCGGGGCTGGCCGGGATGCTGCCGGTGCCGGAGATCCAGTACCTGGCGTACCTGCACAACGCCGAAGACCAGCTGCGCGGTGAGGCGGCCACCATGCGGTTTTTCTCCCAGGGGGCGTTCCGCAACCCGATGGTGGTGCGGGTGGCCGGGCTGGCGTACCAGGAGGGGTTCGGCGGGCACTTCCACAACGACAACTCGGTGGCCGTACTCCGGGATGTGCCTGGTCTGGTGGTCGCGGTGCCGGCGCGGCCGGACGACGCCGCGCCCATGCTGCGGACCTGCCTGGCCAGCGCGGCGGTGGACGGCAGTGTCTGCGTGTTCCTGGAGCCGATCGCGCTCTACCACACCCGCGACCTGTACGCCGATGGCGACGGGGAGTGGCTGGCCGGATACCCGGAGCCGGGGGCGTGGGTGGCCGGGCACGTGCCGATCGGGCGGGCCCGGGTCTACCGGGTCGGTTCGGCGGACGACCTGACCATCATCACCTTCGGTAACGGGGTACGGATGTCGCTGCGGGCAGCGGCCGTCCTCGCCGAGGAGGGGGTGGGCACGCGGGTGGTGGACCTGCGCTGGTTGGCCCCCCTGCCGGTGGCCGACATCATCCGGGAGTCCTCGGCGACCGGTCGGGTGCTGGTCGTGGACGAGACACGCCGATCCGGCGGGGTCGGCGAGGGAGTGATCGCCGCGCTGGTCGACGCCGGATATGTCGGTGCCGCGCGACGAGTAGCGGCAGTTGACTCGTTTGTACCATTAGGTCCGGCAGCACGTCACGTACTGGTCTCCGCGGAAGCCATTACCGACGGTGCCCGTACGCTGCTGGCACGGTAAATTCCGTTCCACCCGGTGCGCCACTTGCGCGCGGACGCACAACTGTGTGGACTTTGCCTGACGGCGTCGCACCGACGCCGCGAGCAGGGACGAGATGAGGAGGCACGCGACAGTGAGCGCGACCGCTGGTCAGGCCGCCGACGGGGTACGCAGCCTGGCGGACCGGTTCGGAATCGAACCGGGATGGTCGTCATGGAGATGGGGTACGACGACGACGTCGACCAGGATCTCCGAGACGCCCTGACCGACCGCTGTGGAGATCTGGTCGACGAGGACACCGACGAGGTGGTCGACGCCGTGCTGGTTTGGTACCGCGACGGCGACGGTGACCTTTTCGAGCTTCTCGTCGATGCCCTCGGCCCGCTGGCCGACAACGGGGTCGTGTGGCTCCTCACCCCGAAGGCGGGGCGTGACGGGCACGTCGAGCCGAGTGAGGTCGCGGAGTCCGCACCCACCGCCGGCCTTCAGCAGACCTCGACCGTCAACGCCGGCCGGGACTGGAGCGGCGCACGTCTGGTGCTGCGCCGAGGGGCCAAGGCCAAGAAGTAGCCCGTGCCGCTTCGCGCGCCCGGCGGTCCGCACCGCCGGGTGGCAAGCCGGTGCCGTTTTCGTGACCCGACCCGAGGAGAGTTCGCATGCCCATCGAGGTTGGTGCCGAGGCACCGGACTTCGTGCTGAAGGACCAGAACAACCAGGAGGTCCGGCTCTCGGGCTTCCGGGGCAGGCGCGTCGTCCTGCTGGTCTTCTACCCGCTCGCCTTCACCGGCACCTGCCGGGGTGAGCTGTCCGAGATACGGGACAACCTCGACGAGTACGTGAACGACGACGTCCAGGTGCTGACCGTCAGCGTCGACTCGGCCTACAGCCACAAGATCTGGGCTGACCGCGAGGGCTACCAGTTCCCGATGCTGGCCGACTTCTGGCCGCACGGCGGTGTCGCCCAGGCGTACGGGGTCTTCAACGACGTCGCCGGGTTCGCCAACCGGGGCACCTTCGTCATCGACAAGGCCGGCGTGGTCCGCTTCGCCGAGATGAACGGCCCGGGCGAGGCCCGCGACCAGCAGGGCTGGCGCAAGGCCATCGCCGCAGCGACCGTCTGACCGGGGTACGCCGTGCGCCCGGACCGGTGGCGGGCAAGGTAAGCTTGCCTACCACCGGCCCGCCGCATGGGCGATCCGGGCGCGTAGCTCAGTGGGAGAGCACCCGCCTTACAAGCGGGGGGTCGCAGGTTCGAAACCTGCCGCGCCCACCCCTCATCATGAAAACGGCAGCAGTTCGTGCCCGCGAACGATCCCTGGCAGCTCAGCAGCGCGGCGTTCGGCGTGTCGAGTTGCCCGACTGCCAACCATCGACCGCGTGCCGACCCGCGCCCGGGTGACGACGCCCACTGCGCGCGCCGCCATGATGGGTGGGTGCAGGACACCGTCGCCGTCGCGCTGATCACCTCACTGTCCACATTGGCCGCGGCCGCCATGACCGGGTTGGTCGGCGCGTTGAGCACCCGACGGCAACTGGCCCACCAACTCGCCGTGGCCCGCCAGGAGAGCGTCGAACGGCGGGCGACGCGCCGGGACGAGCTACGGCGGGACGCGTACGTCGGGTTCCTGAGCGCCTGCGACCAGGCGTACCGGCAGTTGGACCGGCGGTGGCTCGAAGCCGGCGGGAGTGAGCCGGTTTCGGGCTACGACGAGGCGTACGCGGCGATGCGCGCCGTGGACGAGGCGTACAACCTTGTGTTGTTGGAAGGGCCGGCGGAGGTCGAGGCGGCGGCCCGGTCGGTGTTGACCAGTATCGGTGCGGAGCGCGCCGACCAGCGTCGGCTCCGCGACGAGCCGGGCGGCCCGACGGCTCCCTTGCGTGAGCGCCATCGGGAGCGCTGGCTCGCCGCGATCGAGCTGCGGACGAATCACCGCCTCTCGTTCCTCGACGCGGTACGCCCGGCGCTGAACAACGCCTGAAGGCGCGCCACCCCACGCCGACCCGTCAAGATCCGCGCAACTTCAGTGTTGTTGCTGCCTCAGCAGTCGGTGAGGCAGCAGGATCCCCGAAGTTGCGCGGATCTTGGGACGGGGGGAGCGGGGCGGCTAATGTCGTTCGACGAGCATCAGGGGGAGCGTGGCGTGACACTGGCAGGCATCGGCGCGGTGCTGTTCGACATGGATGGCACCCTGGTCGACTCCGACGCCGCCGTCGAGCGGGCCTGGGAGCGGTGGGCCGTCGAATACGCCGTCGACCCCGCTGCGGCGCTGGCGATCGCGCACGGCAGCCCCGCCGACCGGACCATCCGCCGGCTGCTGCCCGCGCTCGACGACAGCGCGGTCGCCGCGGCTGCGGCGCGGCAGCTCGCGTTGCAGTACGACGACCTGTCCGACGTGACGGCCACCGTCGGGGCGCACGACCTGCTGAGCGCGCTGGCCCGTTCGGGGTTGCCCTGGGCGGTGGTGACCAGCGCGGACGCGCGACTGGCCGAGGCTCGGCTCGGTGCCGCTGGCATCGTCGCGCCGGTGCTGGTCACCGTGGAGGACGTGCGGGTGGGCAAGCCGGACCCGGAGGGCTATCTGCGGGCCGCCGCTCTGCTGGGCGTGCCCGTGGCGCGGTGCCTGGTGGTCGAGGACGCCGAGGTGGGGCTGCGGGCCGGGCGGGCGGCCGGTGCGATGACCGCCGCGCTGAAGGGCCTCGACGGCGATCTGCGCCTTGCCGACCTGGCGCAACTGGCACGCCACCTGGAGTCGACGCCGACGGCGTCCTGACCCGCCCGCCGGGTCACCGGAGGCGGGTGGCCAGCCACGGGAGCAGGGCGTCGGCCTGGGCCTGCTGAAACGCGCGGACGGTGGGGATGCCCTGCGGTGGCGGACGACGAGCGCCGTCGGCGAAGAACCCGGCCAGCCCGGCGTACACGCCGGTGAGCGTCATCGGGTCGACCTCGGCGGTGATCGGCAGCCGGCGCAGCAGGGACTCGGTGTCGTGCCCGCCGTGCAGCCGGACGTTGACCAGCAGCAGCGCGGTGTCCAGCCAGGCCGGCCCTTGGCAGGCCCACGGCCAGTCGACGACGGTGACCGTGCCGGTCGCGTCGAGCAGCAGGTTGTCGGCCCGTACGTCCACGTGGCAGAGCGTGTCACCGGTCAGCGCGGCGATGCCGTGGTCGGCGGCGGCGCGCAGTTGGTCCAGGTGCTCCCGGGCCCACGGGTCCAGCACAGCCGGTGGGTCGGCGGCGATCCGGTGCCACCCGGCGAAGTCCTCGGCCAGCCGGTCGGCGGCGGTCGGCACGTGCGTCACCGGGCTCGGGGTGAGCACCGCGGCCATCACCTCCAGGGCCTTCAGGACGCGGGTCAGCTCGTCGGCCCGCCACGGGGTGGCCGGGTGTCGACCGTCCACGTCGGAGAAGACAAGCGCCACCCACTCGCCGTCGTCGTGGCAGCCCAACAGTCGGGGCGTCGGTGCCGAGGCCGGCAGGGCGGCGGCCGTGCGGGCCTCCGCCCGGTGCATCCCGGGGCTGTCCGGGTTCTGCGCCGGGCTGATCGCCTTGACGAACGCCCGCAGGCCGGTCGCGGTGCGGACCCGGTCCGCGGTGCCCGGCGAGTAGCCGCCCGGTTGGGACACCGCCTCGACCACCCGGTCGCCGATGATCTCCTGCACCGACGTCCGGACCCGCTCGGGCAGGTCCGTCCAGCCGATCCGGTTGGTGGTCTGCTGCGTCACCTACTCACCGTGCGCCCCTTCCACGCCACCGGACAACCCATTTCCCCGCCGGTGGCCACCCCCTCCGGATTGTCGAGGTGGCCGTCGCTGACGTGAGCTCGTCATCATGGCCGGGTCGCGCACGCCTGGCCGTCCCGCCGCGGCGAACCCGGTGGCGTGTCCGGGCGGGTTCTGCTGCACTACCCGCTGGCAACGACGAAGGGGAGCGACTGTGGAATTGACGTTGACGCCGATGACGGCGCAGGAGCTGGCCCGGCTGCTGGTGTCGCTGGAGCAGGGGTACGCCGATGACCTGGTGGCGCACCGGGGGATGACCCCGGAGGCGGCCCTTGATCGGTCGAGCAGTCAGATCCGGGAGTCGCTGCCGGCGGGCGCGGCCACCGAGGGGGCGCTGCTGCGGATGGGCCGGGTCGGTGACACCGAGGTCGGCTGGATCTGGGTGACCCTGCCGACGGCCGCCGCCCCGGACCAGGCGTGGATCCACAACATCGAGGTGCACGAGGAGCACCGGGGACACGGGTACGCACGCCGGATGATCCAGCTCATCGAGGTCGAACTCGCCCAGCTCAAGGTGCCCGAGCTGGGCCTGAACGTGTTCGGGACGAACACCGTGGCGATCGGGCTCTACCGCAGTCTGGGCTTCGAGGTCACCTCACAGCAGATGGCGAAGCGGATCGACCCGGCGGGCTGAGGTCGGAAGCGAGGCCCAGGACGGTCCCCCCGGCAGGACTGTTCACCTGCCCAGCGGGAAACCGGCGCGGACCGCACCTGGGGAGGAGCGACGGATGACGCACGGTGCCGGACTGACCATCGGTGTGCTGGGCTCGTACGGTGGGCGAAACCTCGGCGACGAGGCGATCCTCACCGGCCTGCTCACCGATCTGCGTACGCAGGAACCGAATGCCCGGATCATCGTCTTCTCCCGTAACCCGGAGCACACCCGGGCCGCCCATCCGGACGTCGAGGCGGTGCCCTGGGAGGGCGTCAGCCGCACCGACTCCGCCCTGGTCCTGGCCCAGCTCGACCTGCTCATCCTGGGCGGCGGTGGCATCCTCTACGACCGGGAGGCTCGCCGTTACCTGCGGGTGGTCCGGGTCGCCCAGGAGCGGGGCCTGCCGCTGATCACGTACGCGGTGGGGGTCGGGCCGCTCAGTGACGGGGTGGACACCGGCATGGTCCGGGAGACGCTCTCCGGCGCGACTCAGGTGACCGTCCGTGACCAGGAGTCCCGGATGGTGCTGGAGGAAGCTGGCCTGCTCAACCCGATCACGGTCACCGCGGACCCGGCCTTCCTGTTGCAACCGGAGGAGTTCCCGGCGCACCTGCTGGCCGAGGAGGGTGTGCCGGTCGGCAAGCGACTGGTCGGGATCAGCGTGCGGGAGCCGGGGCGGGCCGCCGAGCGGCTGGACGTGGACGGCTACCACCGGCTGCTGGCCCAGATCGGTGACTTCCTGGTGCACCGGATCGACGCGTACGTGCTGTTCGTGCCGATGGAACGCGACGACATCCGGCACGCCCACGGCGTCCTGTCCCACATGGTCGCCGCCGAGCGGGGCCGGATCCTGCACGGCACCTATTCGCCGCAGCAGGTGCTCGGGCTCATGCGCCACTTCGACCTGGCCGTCGGCATGCGCCTGCACTTCCTGATCTTCGCGGCGATGGTCGGCACACCGTTCCTGCCCCTGCCGTACGCCGGCAAGGTCTTCGACCTGGCCCAACGACTCGGCGTGCCGGCCCTGCGCGGCGTCGAGCGGGAGGTCGAGGGGCCGCTGCTGGCCGAGGTCGACCGATTGTGGGACGAGCGGGAGCAACGCGCCGAGGCCACCGCCCGCCGGGTGGCGGAGGTGTGCGAGCAGGCGCGGGGCACCTCGGAGGTCACCCGCGGCGTGTTGGAGAGCCTGCGCAGTCAGGCCCTCACCCGGGTCTGACCTGGGCTGTCACACCGCCGGGCCGGTCCACCGGTAGCGCCACTCGCGGGCCTCTTCCCGGGCGGTCTCCAACTCGTAGATCTGCGCGTCGGCCAGCCCACCCGAGCCGATGTGGTGGTGGGTCAGCGGCGGACGGCCGTTGCTGTCCAGTTCGACGGTGATGGTCTGCCCGTCCGCCGTGCCGCCGACGAGAAGGATCTGCACGGATGAAGCCATGCGCCCATCCTGCCCGTAGTGCCGCCCGCCCGCAGCGGATAGCGGGGCAGCGGGGAGCCCCGCTTCGTCACTAGGGTCGGCGGATGGAGCAGACGATCGATCCGACGCTCGGTCCGGTGCTCGCCCGCACCGCCGACGAACGCGCCGTCCTGGACTCGTTCCTCGACTTCCACCGAGCCGTGCTGCTGCGCAAGCTGCGCGGTCTCTCCGACGCCGACGCGCGCCGCCGGCTGGTGCCCTCGGCGACCACGCTCGCCGGGCTGGTCAAGCACCTGACGATGGTCGAGCGGAACTGGTTCCCGACCCTGCTGGCCCCCGAGCCGGGCGACGTCTACCTGACCTCGGACGACGACGCGGCGGCGCACTTCGCGGTCGGCGACCAGGACACCGTCGCCGGGCTCACCGAGGCGTACGAGCGGGCCTGCGCCCGATCCCGGGTCGTCGCCGCGAGCCTCGACCTCGACCACGTGGTGCCGCACCCGCAACTCGGTGAGGTGTCGCTGCGCTGGGTGCTGGTGCACATGATCGAGGAGACGGCCCGGCACGCGGGTCACGCCGACATCCTGCGCGAGCTGACCGACGGCGAGTCCGGCGCGATCTGATCTTCGATCACGCCCGGGCGGCCTTTGACGGCGACGCGGTGAGCCCTGGGTGGGATGCGCCGGACCCGCAGGGGGCCGCCTATCCTGGGCGCGGGCGGCGACGAGGGGGAGCAGGTGCTGGTCATCCACGGGCTGTGGCTGCCCGGCGACAGCCCAACCGGCGGTCTCGCCGTCTGGGCCGAGGACAGCGCCGCGCCTTCCGCACCGACCCGTTCCGGTCGGTCACCCCGGGGACGCCCGCATCCCTTCGCCGCCGGGCACACCGACCTGGTCGCCGTCCTCGCCGACGCCGCCGAGCCCGCCCGCCCGGACACCGCGCTGCTCACCCTGCCCACCCGGGCCGGCGCGCCGACCGACTCACCCGAGCTGATCCGGACCGCCGTCGCACCCCCGACCCGCGGCCGGCTCACCCTGGCCGGGTGGCGGGTCCCCGTGCTGGTGTACGCCCCGGACGACGCGCTGCCGCTCCTGCGCGCTCTGGACGAACTCCCGGCGGTGCCCGGGGCCACCCTGCGTCACCTCGCCGAGCTGGCCGACTTCGCCGCCGACCTGGTGACCCGTGGCCGTGTCCTCCCCGGCGTCCGCACACCGTCAGCCGCCGAAACGCGGTCGGCCGCCGAAACGCGGTCGGCCGCCGAAACGCCGTTGGAAGCCGGGGCGCAGGTGCCGGCGCTGGCGGTCTGGCGTCCCCTGCTGACCGGCACCGACGCCGCATGGGCCCGTTCGCTGGCGCTGGCCCTGCCACCAGCGGCCCGAGCCGTCACCACCACCGGGACCACCGGCCCGGGTGACGGTGAGCTGACCGCTGCCGACGTGGTCGCGGATGCGCTGGACGCGCTGACCGACGCCGCCGCGCGGGCCGCTCTGGCGACCACCACCCTGGCGCGTGGGCTGCGGCCGGGTGGCCCGGCACCGGCGTGGTTGGCCGCGCTCGCCGGCCCCCGGCGCGACTTCACCGTCGACCCGACCGCGTTGGCCACCCTGCGCGACGAGCTGGACAACTGGCAGCGCGACGCCGCGGGCGGCCCGGTGCGGGCCAGTTTCCGGCTGGTGGAACCGGCCCCCGACGAGGTCACCGAACCGATCCTGGCCACCCGCCCGGCGCCGACCGACGTCGTCCCGGCGTCGGTCGAGCCGACCGGCGGTGGGCGCTGGCGGTTGGAGTTCGGGTTGCAGGCCGCCGACGAACCCGGCCTGCACGTCGACGCCGGGCAGGTCTGGCGGGCGCCGCACACGCTCGGCGGGCTGGCCGGCCGGACGACCAGCCCGCAGGAGACGCTGCTCGCCGAGCTGGGCCGGGCCAGCCGGCTCTGGCCGGATCTGGACGCCGCGCTGCGGACCGCCGCCCCCGAGGCGATGGACCTTGACGTCGAGGGGGCGCACCGGTTCCTCAGCGAGGGCGCTCCGGTGCTGCACGCGGCCGGTTTCGGGGTGCTGCTGCCGTCCTGGTGGCAGCGCCCGTCGGCGCGGCTCGGCGCCCGGTTGCGTGCCCGCAGTCGCACCGCGCCCGGCACTGTGGGTGGCACCGAAGCCGGCGTCGGTCTGGACGCCCTGGTCGACTACCGCTGGGAGGTCGCCCTCGGTGACCATCCGCTGTCCGCCGACGAGTTGGCGACGCTGGCCGAGTTGAAGACCCCGCTGGTGCGGCTGCGCGGCCGGTGGGTGGAGCTGGACCCGGGGCGGCTCGCCGCCGGTCTGCGCCTGCTCCGTTCCGCGGGTGAGTTGACCGTCGCCGACCTGCTCCGCCTCGGGCTGGCCGACGGCGAGGCCACCGGCGCGCTACCGGTGCTGGAGGTGAGCGCCGACGGGGCGCTCGGCGACCTGCTCGCCGGTGCGGTCGAGCGTCGGCTCACCCCGTTGGATCCGCCGCCGAGCTTCGTGGGGACGCTGCGCCCGTACCAGCAGCGTGGGTTGGCGTGGCTGGCCTTCCTGCGCTCGCTCGGGCTGGGTGGTGTGCTCGCCGACGACATGGGGCTGGGCAAGACCGTCCAACTGCTCGCGCTGCTCGCCGGGGACCCACCGGAGGCCGGCCCGACCCTGCTGGTCTGTCCGATGTCGCTGGTCGGCAACTGGCAGCGGGAGGCGGCACGGTTCACGCCGACGCTGCGTGTGCACGTACACCATGGGGCGGAGCGGGCACGGGGGGCGGAGTTCACCGCGGCAGCGCACGGCGCGGACCTGGTTCTCACCACCTACTCGGTGGCGGCCCGCGACGCCGTCGACCTGGCCGGCATCGACTGGCACCGGGTGGTGGTGGACGAGGCGCAGGCCATCAAGAACGCGTCGACCCGGCAGGCCGAGGCGGTCCGCGCGCTGCCGGCCCGGCAGCGGGTGGCGGTGACCGGTACGCCGGTGGAGAACCGGCTCGCCGACCTGTGGTCGATCATGCAGTTCGCCAACCCGGGCCTGCTCGGGCCGGCGGCGACGTTCCGCAAGCGGTTCGCCGAGCCGATCGAGCGGCACGGCGACGCCGAGGCCGCCGAGCGGCTGCGCCGGATCACCGGCCCGTTCGTGTTGCGCCGACTCAAGACCGACTCGTCGATCATCTCGGACCTGCCGGAGAAGCTGGAGATGGAGGTTCTCTGCAACCTCACCGCCGAGCAGGCCGCCCTGTACCGGGTGGTGGTCGACGACATGCTCACCCGAATCGAGACCAGCGACGGCATCGAGCGACGTGGCCTGGTGCTGGCCACCATGACCCGGCTCAAGCAGGTCTGCAACCACCCGGCGCAGTTGCTCCGCGACGGTTCGGCGCTGGAGGGCCGCTCCGGCAAGCTTTCCCGGCTGACCGAGATCGTGGAGGAGGTGCTGGCGGCGGGGGAGCGGGCGTTGCTGTTCACGCAGTACGCCGAGTTCGGTGCGATGTTGCGCGGTCACCTGTCGGCGCGCTTCGGCCGGGAGGTGCTGTTCCTGCACGGCGGCCTCGGTAAGGCGGAGCGGGACGCCATGGTGCAGCGCTTCCAGTCGGCGGACGGCCCACCGCTGTTCGTCCTCTCCCTCAAGGCCGGCGGCACCGGGCTCACCCTGACCGCCGCCAACCACGTGGTGCACGTGGACCGGTGGTGGAACCCGGCGGTGGAGGACCAGGCCACCGACCGGGCGTTCCGGATCGGGCAGCGCCGACGGGTGCAGGTTCGCAAGTTCGTCTGCGCCGGCACTGTGGAGGAGAAGGTCGCCGCGATGATCGCCGACAAGCGTGCCCTCGCCCAGCGGGTGGTGGGCACCGGCGAGCAGTGGATCACCGAGCTGTCCACCGGCCAGTTGCGCGAGCTGTTCGCCCTGGAGGCCGGGGCGGTGGTGGAGTGATGAGCGAGCGGAGCGAGCGAACCATCAGACACAGCAGCGTTGTGCCTCGCGGCAGCGCGGAGCGCAGCGGAGCTCTGGCGTGAGCACCGACCGGTTCGCCGACTACGGCCGCCCTCGCAAGGTCGACGGGGGTCTGCGGGCGCGCAGCGCCCGGGGCGCGATCGGCCGGTCCTGGTGGTCCCGGCGTTTCCTGGAGGTGCTGGAGTCGTTCGCGCTCGGCACCCGGTTGACCCGCGGCCGTTCGTACGCGCGGGCCGGTCAGGTGCTCTCGCTCGACATCACACCCGGTCTGGTCAGCGCGGTGGTGCAGGGCTCCCGGCCGCAGCCGTACCAGGTGTCCATCGCGCTGCGGCCGTTCCCGGCGGCGCTCTGGTCCCGAATCGAGGAGGAGTTGGCCGGGCAGGCGTTCTTCAGCGCCCGGCTGCTCGCCGGGGACCTCCCCGACGAGCTGGAGGAGCTGTTCGTCGCCGCCGGCGCGCCGCTCTTCCCGGCCGCCGTGGACGAGCTGACCCAGCGGTGCAACTGCCCCGACTTCGCGGTGCCGTGCAAGCACCTCGCGGCGACGTTCTACCTGCTGGCCGAGGCCTTCGACGCGGACCCGTTCGAGCTGCTGCACTGGCGCGGACGGTCCCGCGCCGAGCTGCTCGCCGAGCTGCGTGCCCGTCGGGTGCAGGCCACCGGCGCCGTCCCACGGCCCCAGCCGGTCCTCGCGGTGTCCGAACCGGACACCGACCAGTCGACAGTGGACGTCACGGCCCCGGTCGGCGCGGCCCGCGCGCTCGCCGGGCTGTCGGCGACGCCGCTACCGGAGGCGGCAGACCGGTTCTGGCTGCCGCCGGTGCCGTTGCCCGACCGGCCGCCGCGACTGGCGACCGGTCCCGACCTGCTGCTACGGCAGCTCGGGGCGCCAGCCCCGGCCATCGGCGGGCCGGGACTGCTCGAACGGCTGCGCCGCGCGTACCGGGCGTTCGGCCCGGGCGAGCGGTGAGCCGTCACGTCCAGCGGCGGCGGAACCGCCACATGATCGCGGCGTTGACCACGAGCACCACCGCGCAGATCGCACCGGTCATCCGACCGGCGAACACGGCGATCGCTGGCAGCGACGCCCACAGCACGATGGTCAACAACATCAGATAGCGGCCCCTGCGGGCCCGGACCCGGTGGTCCAGCCGGGCGAAGAAGGCCGGGTCACTCTCCCGGAGCTGACGGGTGATCTGGTCGAACCTGCGCTGATCCTCTTTGCTGAGCATGGCGCTGCCTTCCCCTCACGCGTTCAGCGGTTCGGCGGCATACCCGCTGCGGTGGCGGCTCACGCTCGACCGCCGCTGCTACTTTTCCTCCACGTGAGGGCACCTCATGTCCGGCTTATCTGAACCTTAAGTTTGTCTGTGGTGGTGAACGGCGCGGAAAGTGTCGCGTACTGCCGTGTGGTCCGTTCCGTGCCCGGCTGCCGCGCGTACGCCCTGCTGGGGAGGTCCGCGCCGGTGCCCGGTCAGACATTGGTCGCCGACGTCGTACTGAGCGCTGTCTTAAGTGCCCTCACGGGGGTGTTCGACCCACCTTGAAGGCCCATGGGGCCTTGGTTACCTTGCCGTAGCAACCCCCTCAGGCAACAGTCGCCGCACCTGCCGCACCTGTCCGGTCGCAGCTTCCGGCGCTCATCAGAAATCGGGATTGGTACATGGCCGACCAGAATGTGCCACCACGTCGACCGCGGGACGACCGCGGTTGGGACGGACGCCAGCACCACAACGCGGACGGTTACGGCGACCCCAACACGCCCGCGCCCTACGGGTACGACTCGCCCCACCCCTACCAGGGCGGCTACCCGGCGCAGGCCGACCCGCGCGAGCAGTACGGCGAGGCTTACCCGCCCGCCGGGCACCCCGCCCCCGCCCCGCGCGGGCCGCAGTGGGTCGGCCCGGAAGGGCTCGGACGCCCGGCCCCGGCACGACCCGCCGGCAGCGGACTGCCCACCCTGGACGATGACGACGAGCCGGGCCGCAAGGTCGGCCGGCGCAAGGCCATGGTGGCTCTCGGCGGCACCGCCGCCGTCGTCGCCGGCGGCGCCGCGCTCGCCATGACCCCGCAGATCCGCGGGCTCTTCGGTGACGAGGCGGCGGCCGGTGACGCCACCGGCAGCACGGTGACCGACGGCACCGCGGCGCGGCCCAGTGGCCAGCAGCCCAGCACGGTGCGTACCTACACCGAGCAGAACGAAAGCTACATGGGCTCCCGGGCCGGCGAGGCGCTCAAGAAGAACGCGCCGGCCGGTGGACGGAGCTTCTCCGGCCCGGCCGCAGCCGCTGCGGCGACCCAGGTGACAGTGAAGACGGTGCTGGCCAAGGACCCGATCCTGCACCTGGCCCGGCGGGCCACCTTCGGGCCGACGCCCGCGGTGATCGCCGACATCAAGAACCAGGGCATCGACGCCTGGATCCGCGCCCAGATGGACCCGGAGAAGCTCGAGCCGAGCAAGGCCGAGCTGAAGCTCGCCGAGCTGCCCACCCTGAAGCTCAACGTGCAGCAGTTGCGCGCCCAGCGGGACCAGCTCAACGAGCAGGGCGCCCAGCCGGAGCGGGAGATGATCGACGCCACCATCGCCCGGCAGATCTGGTCGAAGCGCCAGCTGTTCGAGGTGATGGTCGACTTCTGGAACGACTTCCTGCACGTCGCCGCCGACTTCGACGGTGGCGAGGCGTACCGCAACTCGTTCGACCAGGACGTGGTGCGCAAGTACGCCCTGGGCAGCTACCCGGAGATGCTGGTCGCCGCGAACAAGCACCCCGCGCTGCTGATCTACCTGAACCAGAAGGACTCCCGCAAGGACGCGATCAACGAGAACCTCGCCCGGGAGAACCTCGAGCTCTACTCGGTGGGCGTCGACGGCGGCTACAAGGAGCCGGACGTGCGCCAGGCGGCCATGCTCCAGACCGGCCGCGGCATCGACAAGGACGGCAAGTACGTCTTCAAGCCCGAGCAGCACTACGTCGGCAAGGTGAAGATCCTCGGCTTCACCCACGCGAACAACTCGACGGACCCGAAGAAGGCCGACGCGGCGATCGACGCGTACATCACGTACATCGCGCTGCACCCGTCGACCGCGAAGTACGTCGCGCAGAGCCTGGCGACCCGCTTCGTCTCGGACACCCCGCCGAAGTCCCTGGTGGACCGGCTGGCCAAGATCTACATCACCAACAACGGCCTGATCAAGCCCGTGCTGATGGCGATGTTCTGCTCCTCCGAGTTCTGGGCCGGCGTGGGCCAGAAGGTGCGCCGGCCGATGGAGTACCTGGTCGCCACGTACCGCACCCTGGGTGTCTCGCCGGACGCGTCGCCGAAGCACAACAACGGTGACAGCAAGCGCACCCCGTACGCCCGCGGCCTGCGGCAGATCCACGACAAGCTGCGCGAGCTGGGTCACTACCCGATGGGTCATCCCACCCCGGACGGCTACCCGGACGTCTACGTCGCCTGGACGTCGGCCGGCACCATGGTCAACGGCTGGAACGAGGCGGGCGAGGTCCTCGCCGGCTACCGCACCACCTTCACGTACACGGCGCCGGAGAAGCTGGTCGCCAAGCCGCCGGCCGCCGCCGGGGCGTACGTGGACGCGCTCTCCCAGCGGCTGGTGGGTCAGAAGCTGAGCACGCGGGAAAAGAATCTGATCCTCGGCGTGGCCGGCGTGCCGGCGACCGCCAAGGTCGACGCCACGTTCAACGGGGCCATCACCGCCGTCGCGCGGGCGATCCTCGCTTCCCCCCAGCACCACCTCCGGTGAGGCACCCGATGGAGAAGACTGTGTACAACTCTTTCCCCCTGCACCCCGAATGCCCCGACGTGCGCCGGCTGGCCGACAACCCGGCCGAGGCGTTGCTGCGCGCGGAGGCGGACATCGTCGCCGCCGAGAACGCCGCGGAGCTCGACCGCTACCGCACGCTGGAGAACCTGGAGGAGGCCCAGCAGGACGGTCGTGGCGTCACCCGGCGTACCTTCGTCGCCGGTGCCGCGGCCACCGCCACCGCCCTGGCCACCGCCCAGTTCGTCACCACGTCGGCGTCGTTCGCGGCGACCAAGACGGGCACCCTGATCCACGTCTTCCTCTACGGCGGGCTGGACGGGCTGAGCCTGATCGCACCGGACAACGACCCGGTGCTCGCCAAGGCCCGCCCCGACCTGCTGCTCGGCAACGATTCGCTGGCCCTGGGCCGCGGCTTCAAGCTGACCAGCGCGTTCAAGCCGTTGGAGAAGTGGCTCGGCGCCGGCCAGTTGGGCTTCATCCCGGCGGTCTCGGACGAGCGGCTGTCGCGCAGCCACTTCCAGGCCGCGGACGCCTGCAACCTGGGCGGGCTGCCCAACGAGACCGGCGGTCGCGGTTGGCTGGACGGTCTGGTCGACAACCTGGGCAAGGGCACCGCGTTCCGCAGCGTCGGCATCGGCAGCACCCTGCCCCGCTCGCTGGTCGGCAACAACGGCGCGATCTCGCTGAACAGCATCGGATCGTTGCGGCTCAACGGTGACGAGCGGTTCCGGGCCGCCACCGAGAAGGCCATCAAGGGGCTGTTCACCGGGATCAACCACCCGGTCGAGGAAGCCGTGCAGGAGGGCATGGGCGCGCTGGCCACCGCCCAGAAGCTCGCCGCCAAGCCGTACCAGCCCGTCGAGGGCGTCAAGTACGAGGGCGTCGGCAACGCGTTCAAGCAGCTCGCCCAGCTGATCAAGGGCGGCGCCAACGTCCGGGTCGCCACCGTCGGCATGGGTGGCTACGACACCCACGAGAACCAGGGCACCAGTGCGGGCGGCCAACTGCACCGCCGGTTGAACGACCTGGCCAGTGCCATGGCCGCGTTCTTCACCGACCTCGGCCCGCAGGCCGCCGACGTGACGATCATGGTGTCCAGCGAGTTCGGCCGTCGGGTCGGCTCCAACACCGGCGGCACCGACCACGGGCACGGCGGGGTTGTCACAGTGCTCTCCGGCAAGAAGCTTGCCGGCTCGCTGCTCGGCACCTGGAACGGCCTGGACAAGCTGGACTCCGGTGACGTGCCGGAGTACAACAACATGTTCAACGTCTACGGCGCTGTGGCTCAGGGCCGGTTCGGGCTCACGAACGCGGAGGTCGAGAAGGTCTTCCCCCGCCAGAAGTACGCCCCGATGAAGCTGTACGCGTGACGTACCCGCACACCCACGCCGCCGGCCGTCGTACCGGGACCTCGTCCCGGCACGGCGGCCGGTCGGCTGCGCCCGTACCCCCGCAGATCCCGGACCGGCGCGGACCCGGCGGCCGGCGGCTGCTGGGCGTGCTGCTCCTGGTCGGCCTGGTCGCCAGCGTGCTGCCGTGGTGGCTGGGCACGTCCGCCGGCTCGTTGAAGACCACCGCGGCGACCGTCACGGCGGCGGGCCGGATCTCGGGTCTGATCGCCGGCTATCTGCTGCTGGTGCAGGTGCTGATGATGAGCCGACTGCCGGTGCTGGAACGGTGGATCGGCGGCGAGCAGACGGCCCGCTGGCACCGGGACATCGGTGCCACCCTGCTGGTCACCGTGCTGGCGCACGTGTCGCTGATCCTCGTCGGCTACGCCGACCTGCGTAAGCAGTCGGTCCTCGCCGAGGTCGGCACGTTGCTCGGCGAGTACGAGGACATGGTCTCGGCGTTCGTCGCCGCCGGCATCATGATGCTGGTCGGGTTCAGCAGCATCCGGGCGATCCGGCGGGCGTTGCCCTACGAGGTGTGGCACCTGCTGCACCTGTCCAGCTATCTGGTGCTGCTGCTCGGCTTCGGCCACCAGTTCACCCACGGCGCGCAGCTGTACCGGCCCGGCCCGGTGCGCACCGGCTGGATCGCGCTCTACCTGTTGGTGGTCGC
Source organism: Micromonospora sp. MGP-C2 (assembly GCF_057766525.1). Taxonomy (NCBI): domain Bacteria; kingdom Bacillati; phylum Actinomycetota; class Actinomycetes; order Micromonosporales; family Micromonosporaceae; genus Micromonospora; species Micromonospora sp. MGP-C2. The sequence continues at coordinate 2,605,509 of NZ_JBYMEN010000002.1, read as the reverse complement.
CGCCCTGCTCTGGGGTCGCGTGATTGCGCCGCTGGCGTTCAACCTGCGCTACAAGCTGCGGGTCGCCGACGTGGTCGCCGAGAGCCCGGACACCATTTCCGTCTACCTCACCGGGGAGCGGCTCGGCCGGCTGGCGATGCTCGGCGGCCAGCACTTCCGCTGGCGGTTCCTCACCCGGGGCTGCTGGTGGCAGTCGCACCCGTTCTCCGTCTCGGCCGCCGCCAACGGCCGCTGGCTGCGGGTCACCGTCAAGGTGGTCGGCACCCACACCGCCGACCTGCGCGACCTGGAGCCGGGCACCCGGGTCTGGGCCGAAGGTCCGTCGGGCACCTTCACCGCCGCGCACCGGGTCCGCGAACGGGCCCTGCTGATCGCTGGCGGCAGCGGCATCACCCCCATCCGGGCGATGCTGGAGGAACTGCCCCCGGGTGCGGCCCTGATCTACCGCGCGAGTACCCCGGCCGACGTGCTGCTCAGCCGTGAGCTGGACTGGCTGGCCCAGGAGCGCGACACCTCCGTCTGGTACGTCATCGGCTCCCGCGACGACCCCGGCCCCCGTCAGTTGATGAGCCCGGACGGGTTGCGTCAGCTGGTGCCCGACGTGGCCCGGCGCGACGTCTACCTGTGCGGGCCACCCGGGCTGGTGGAACAGTCGGTGCGCGCACTGCGCCGAGCCGGCGTGCCCCGACGGCAGATCCACCTGGCCACGTTCGAGTTGTAGGAGAGGCATCCCATGCGTCGCGCGTTCCTCGCGATCACCGGTCTGGCCGCCAGCACCACCGCGCTGGTGGTGTTCAAGGGCTCCACGAGCGCCACCCCGGTCGCCCAGAACCTGCCGACCGCCCAGCCGGTCAACCCCGCCGGGCCGGGCGTCGACCCGAGCGCCGACCCGGACGCACCGGGTGCCGACCCGGCGGGCGTAGCGCCTTCGTCGTCGGCCAGCACCGGGCCGTCGACGTCGCCCAAACCCGGCAAGACCACCGCCCGCCCGTCGGCCACCAGGACGACGAAGGCCCCCAGCGCTCCGCGGACCACCACCAAGGCGCCCCAGTCGACCACCCGCCGGGTCACCGGCACCGGCTTCGACGCGAAGGACGGCAGCGAGACGTACGGGTACGTGCAGGTGCAGATCGTGGTCTCCGGTAACCGGATCATCGAGGCCGTCGCACTGTCGCTGCCCACCGGGGGTGAGTCCGACATCCACAGCGGCGACGTCAGCAACCGCTACGACGGCACCGGCGGCGAGGTGGTGCAGAAGCAGAGCGCCAACCTCAACACCGTCTCCGGCGCCACCGAGACCAGCGACGCCTACAAGCAGTCCCTGCGGTCCGCCATCGAGCAGGCATTCTGACGTGCCGGCCGCGCTGACCCGACCCGGGCTGTGCCGGGTCGAACAGATCATGGGTACGGCGATCGCCCTGGATCTCGCCGACGACCTGCCACCGGCGACCCTGCGGGAGCTGGCGGACCAGGTCTTCGCCTGGATGCGCGAGGTGGACGCCCGGTTCAGCACCTACAAGCCGGACAGCGAGGTGTGCCGCTTCGACCGGGGCGAGGTGCTGCTCTCCGAGGCGTCCGCCGACCTGCGGTTCGTGCTGGAAGCCTGCGCCGACCTGTGGGGCGCCACCGACGGGTTCTTCGACGCGTACGCCACCGGGCGGCTCGACCCGTCCGGCTTCGTCAAGGGCTGGGCGGCCCAGGTCGCCTCGGATCGCCTGCTCGCCGCCGGTGCCGGGAACCACTGCGTGAACGCCGGCGGTGACGTGCGCGTACGCGGGCTCTCGCCGTCGGGGGAGCCCTGGCGGATCGGCATCCGGCACCCGTGGGACGCGATGTCGACCTGCCTGGTGCTCACCGGGACCGACCTGGCCGTGGCCACGTCCGGCGTCTACGAGAGGGGCCGGCACGTGCTGGACCCGCGTCGGGGCGCGCCGGCCAGCGGGTTGCGCTCGGTGACAGTGGTCGGCACCGACCTGGGGGTGGCCGACGCGTACGCCACCGCCGCCCTGGCCATGGGGACCACCGGTCTGGGCTGGCTGGACCGTCTGGACGACGACCACACCCACGCCGTCGTCACCGACGACGGCCGCCAGTACTACTCCGCCGCCATCCCGCTGACCGACTAGACGCGGGCCCCTAGCGGACCGGGCGGTGGGTGCCGGCCGGGCGGGACCCGGTGGGGCGTGGGCGGCCGGGGCGCGACCCGGACGGTCGGGTGCCGGCCCAGCGGTGTCCTGGGTGGTTGCGCCGGGGCGGCTCGGTGCCGCCGGGATGAGAGGCTCTGTCGTCCGTGGACATCGTTCCCCCGTTCGTGGCGCGCGTTCGCGCCGTCCCCCTGTCAACGAGGACCGGCGCTCCGGCGACGCTGTCGGGCACCGGATGGAATCGTCGGCCGGGCCTGTTTCACATGCCTCGTCGGGGCAGGGGCAGGTGACCGGGGAGCAGGTCGGGGGTGAGCGTCACCCCGGTGGCGCGCAGCGCCCCGATCAACGTGTTCTGCACGAGGTACGAGTCCGGGAGTTGCCAGCGGGCCTGCTCGGGGGCGACCGCCCAGCGGACAGTGCCCTCGGGCAGCCGGGTCGGCGGCGCGGGGATCCACGAGCCGGGGCCGTGCCGGACCACGTGGAAGCAGTGTTCCAGCTCCGGCCGGAGCGGGTCGCCGGGGCGGACCAGGAACATCCACCGCCCGGTGGGAGTGACCAGCACCGGCCCGCGTACGCCGGTGCCGGCGGGGTGGATCTGCACCGCGTCGAGCACGTGCCGGCCGAGGTGGGCGGGCACCTCCAGCACGTCGAAGGCCCGGCCGGTGGGCAGCAGCACCCCGTGCGGGCGGCTGCGCCACCAGGTCGCCACCCGGGCCGGGTCGGCGCTGGCAGCCAGCTCCCAGTTCTCCAGCGCGGGGTGGCAGCCCACTGTGGGACAGCCGGCCCGGCCGCAGACGAAGCGACTGCGGGCCAGGCAGGCACCCGGGGTCACCTCCCAGCCGTGTGCGGCGTACCGCATGGCGACCCGGCGCAGCCGGACCCGTTCCAGCGGCGACAGTTCGGCCACGCGCGGTGCGACATTTCCCCACATGTGTGCCATCTCCCCTCTTCTGGCCCGGCGGTCGCCAGGTCGCATGTCGAGCACCGTCACTGCCGTAACCCACGATCGTTGAGGTTGACGAACGGCTCGTGCAACTTGCACGAAAAGTACGAGGACTGGCTGTACGGCTGACGTACATCGTGTGCGACCAGCGAAAACCTGAAAGTGAACGACGGTCGCCGCACCCGCGGACATCGCCTCGACTCAATGGGTCGTGGGCGGCAGGGGAGGATGGGCAGATGGACGAGCTACCCATAGGACGGCGAGTGGCTTACTGGCGGGGGCGACGCAAGATGTCGCAGCAGGTCTTCGCCGACCGGCTCGGCAAGTCGAAGAGCTGGGTGGACAAGGTCGAACGCGGCGTCCGTCGACTGGACAAGTTCTCCGTCCTGTACGAGATCGCCGACATCCTCCAGGTGGACGTCCAACTGCTCATGGGTAAGGACCCGGAGCGCCGCACCGACGCGTTGAACTGCATCGACCAGATCGAGGTGCAGGAGATCCGGGCGGCGCTGGAACGCTACGACTCGATGAGCGCGTACTTCGACGCGGCGCCCTCCTGCCCGCCGCCCCTGGACGACATGCGCAAGGCCGTCAACCACGCGTGGCTCACCTACCAGTACGGCCGCTACGGGATGCTCACCCGGGCGCTGCCCAAGCTGCTGCGCGACGCACAGGCGGCCGACGCCGCGTACGGCGGTGAGCGGGCCCCCGAGGCGGCCCACCTGCTCGGGCAGGTCTACCAGATCGCCTCGTCGGTGCTGCGCAAGCTCGGCGAGTGCGAGCTGGCCTGGCTGGCAGCCGACCGGTCGATGGCGGTGGCCCAGCGGGCCAACGACCCGCTGCTGGCCGGGATCGCCACCACCCGCGTGTGCGCCGCCCTGGTCGCGATGGGCCGGGCCCGTCCCGCGCTGGAGTTGAACGTCCAGATCGCCAACCGGCTGGCACCGGGTGGCAGCAACGAGGTCTCCCCGGCCCGGCTGTCCGTCTACGGGATGCTGCTGCTCCAGGGTGCGATGGCCGCCTCCCGCATCGGTGACACGGCCAGCGTCGACGACCTGATCAACTGCGCGCAGGAGGCCGCCATCCTGCTCGGCGGCGACCACAACCACTACTGGACGTCGTTCGGCCCGACGAATGTCGAGCTGCACCGGGCCGCCGCCGCGGTGGAGCTGGGCGACGGCGGTCGGGCCGTGGAGGTGCACCAGCTGCGCATCGCCGAGCCCTCCTTCAACGCGCTGCTGCCCGAACGTCGCGCCCACCACCTGCTCGACATCGCCCGCGGGTACGCCCAGATCGGCGACGTGGCGAACGCCGGCGAGATGCTGCTGCTCGGTGATCGACTCGCTCCGTCCGAGATCCGTTGCCGTCCGATCGCGCACGAGGTGATGTCGGACATCCTGCGTCGCACACGTGGTGCGCCGCCTTCTCCGGTAGCGGAGTTGGCTGAGCACATGGGAGTAGGGGTATGAGCGCGGAGCCGGCTTGATGGCCGGCCCACCGTGCACCAGCGGGCACCGCGAGGTGCTCTACGTCATCGCCTGCGGTTCGCCGTTGGCGCGGCACGTCGGCCGTCTGGTCGACCTTGCCCAGCAGGATGGTTGGGACGTCTGCGTGGTCACCACGCCGGACGGCGCGAAGTTCGTCGACCAGTCGGCACTGGTTCGGCAGACCGGCCACCCGGTGCGGACGCACTACAAGAATCCCGGTGACCCGGACGTGCTGCCGCCCGCCGATGCCATGATCGTCTGCCCGGCCACCGTCAACACGGTCAACAAGTGGGCAGCCGGGATCACCGACACCCTCGCGCTCGGGCTGCTGATAGAGGCGCAGGGCAAGGGCGTCCCCATCGTGGCGGTGCCCTACACCAATGCGGCGATGGCCGCCCACCCGGCGTTTCGGGCCGGGGTGGCCCGGCTGGCCGAGTGGGGTGTCACGGTGCTCTTCGGTGATCACGTGATCGCCCTGCACCCGCCGGGAACGGGGGAGCAGCACCTGCCCGCCTTCCCCTGGGCGAAGCCGCTGGCCGCGCTGCGCGCCGTCTCGGTGAGCGCCGCCTAGCGTTCCCGGCAGGGCTCCCAGTCGGCGCGGCCGGGCCGGGCGTCGCCGCCCCACGGTCCCCGCGCCGGTAAGCTGGGCCGCCGTGAGCACAAGCGGATCCGCGCCGACGGTGACCGACGTCGTGGCCGAGCTGGAACGGCGCTTTCCGCCGGTCTGGGCCGAGGAGTGGGACCGGGTGGGCCTGGTGCTCGGTGAGCCGTCAGCCCCGGTGCGCCGGGTGCTCTGCGTCGTCGACGTGGTGCCCGAGACGGTCGCCGAGGCGCTGGCCGCCGACGCCGACATGATCGTCGCGCATCACCCCCTGCTGCTGCGCGGGGTCTCGTCGGTCGCCCCGACGACCTTCAAGGGGCGGATCATCCACCAGCTGATCCGGGCCGGGGTGGCGCTCTACGCGGCGCACACCAACGCCGACGTCGCCTCCCCGGGCGTCTCGGACGCCCTCGCTGCCCGGTTCGGGCTGACCGGGCTGCGCCCGCTGCTGCGGCCCGCGCCCGGCTCGCCCGCCCACGGCGACGACCGGGGCTTCGGGCGGATCGGCGAGCTGCCCCACCCGATGACCCTCGCCGAGCTGACCCGGCACGCCGCCGCCGTGCTTCCCGTCACGTCCTGGGGAGTTCGCGCCGCGGGGGATCCCGGGCGTATGGTTCGTACCCTCGCCGTCAGCGGCGGGTCGGGGGACAGCTTCCTCGGCGCCGCGACCGCCGCCGGGGTGGACGCCTTCCTCACCGCCGACCTGCGGCACCACCCGGCCGGCGAGCACCTCGCCGCCGATGGTCCCGCCCTGATCGACGCCGCCCACTGGGCGACCGAACGACCGTGGCTGGACGACCTGGCCGCCCTCCTCCGGGAGGCGCTGGGCGTCGAGACGCTGGTGTCCGACCTGGACACCGACCCGTGGACCGTGCACGCCGCCGCACCCGTTGTGGACGACAAGGAGCCCGACCGTGAAGGCTGACCCTCAGGTGCAGCGCCGCCTGCTCGACCTCCAGGCGATCGACACCAACCTCGCCCAGCTCGCCCACCGCCGGCGGACGCTGCCCGAGCGGGCCGAGCTGGAGTCGCTGGCCCGGGAGTTGTCGTCGCTGGAGGACGAGCGGGTCCGCGCCCAGGTGGCGGTCGACGACCTCGACCGGGACATCGCCCGGCTGGAGAAGGACGTCGAGCAGGTCCGGGTCCGTAAGGAGAAGGACGAGAACCGGCTGGCCGCCGGCACCGGCCCGGCCCGGGAGCTGGAGGCCCTCCAGCACGAGCTGGTCTCGCTGAACCGGCGCCAGGGTGACCTGGAGGACGCCGAGCTGGAGCTGATGGAGCAGCGGGAAACCGCGCAGGGCGTACTGGACGGCGTGGAGCAGCGGCTGGCCGACACCCGCGACAAGCGGGCCGCCACCGAGCAGCGCCGCGACGAGGCGATGGCCGAGATCGCGAAGGAGGAGGAGTTCAAGCGCGGGGCCCGTCAGCCACTCGCCGCTGACCTCCCGAGCGACCTGGTCAACCTCTACGACAAGATCCGCGCGGACACCGGGCTGGGTGCCGCCCTGCTCACCGCGGGCCGCTGCGGCGGGTGCCGGTTGGATCTCTCCGGTGCCGACCTGGCCCGGATCCGCAAGGCCGCCCCGGACGACGTGGTCCGCTGCGAGGACTGCCGGCGGATCATGGTCCGCACCAACGAGTCGGGTCTGTAGGTCGTGGCACCGCGGGTGGTCAGCGTCGAGGCCGACGGCGGGTCCCGGGGCAATCCCGGCCCCGCCGGCTACGGCGCGGTGGTGCGTGACGCGGAGACCGGCGAGGTGCTCGCCGAGCGCTCCGAGTCGCTCGGCACGGCGACCAACAACGTCGCCGAGTACCAGGGGCTGATCGCCGGGCTGACCGCCGCCGCCGAGCTGGGCGCCGCCGAGGTGGACGTCCGGATGGACTCCAAGCTGGTGGTCGAGCAGATGTGCGGCCGGTGGCAGATCAAGCACCCCGGTCTGCGGCCCCTCGCCGCCCAGGCAGCCGTGCTGGTGGGCCGCTTCGCCGCGGTCCGGTTCGCCTGGATCCCCCGCGAGCAGAACCGGCACGCCGACGCGCTCGCCAACGCCGCCATGGACGCCGCCGCCGGCCGACCCCCGTCCGCCCCGAAGACGGGCCAACCGCCGGCGACGCCCGCGACCGGCAGTGACCCGGCCACAGCGCCGGCGTCCTGGGAGCCCCGGCCGAGCTTCACGGCCACCCGGCTCATCCTGGTCCGGCACGGCGAGACCGAGTACACCGAGCAGCGGCGCTACTCCGGCCGCGGCGACGTGCCGCTCTCCGAGAAGGGCCGCGCCCAGGTCCGCGCCACCGGCGCCCGGGTGGCCGAGCTGGCCCCGTCCGTCGGGGCCGTGCTCAGCTCACCGCTGTCCCGGTGTACGGCCACCGCGGCGTCGATCGCCGAAGCGCTCGGCGGCGACGTGCCGGTGCGCACCGAGGACGACCTGATCGAGTGCGACTTCGGCCAGTGGGAGGGTCGCACCTTCACCGAGGTCCGCGAGCGGTGGCCGGGGGAGATGGACGCCTGGCTCGCCTCACCCCGGATCGCCCCGCCGGGCGGGGAGTCGTTCACCCACGTCGCCGAACGCGCGCACCGCGTCGTCACCGGGCTGCTCACCGCGTACCCCGGGGAGACCGTGGTGGTCGTCTCGCACGTCTCGCCGATCAAGCTGATGCTGCGCGACGCGCTCGCCGCTGGCGACGGGTTCCTGCACCGGCTCTTCCTGGACGCGGCCGGCATCTCGGTGCTCGACATGTGGCCCGACGGCGGCGTCGCCGTCCGTACGGTCAACGACACCGCCCACCTCGCCGCGCTCTGAGCCGGCGCTACTGGACGTATCCGCCCGGCTGGTCGGTCGCGCCGTTCGGCGCAGCCGGTCGGCCGTTCGGCGCAGCACCTTCCGGGCGGGTCGGGTGACCGCCGTCACAGAGTCGTAGCCTCCGGCCGTTACATCGAGAGCCACGACTCCCCGGAGGTGTGTCAGATGGCTGCACCGGAACCGGAGGCGCCGACCACGGCGCCAACCAGGGCGAAGGACCACAGTCCCTGGAACTGGTTGCTCTTCATTCCCATCGTGGTGCCGCTGATCCCGGTCTTCTTCAATGGCGACTCGCCCCGGGTCTTCGGCTTCCCACGCTTCTACTGGCTGCAACTGGCGTTCATCCTGCTGGGCGTCAGCACCACGACGCTGGTCTATCAGATGACGAAGAAGCGGGGTGACCGCTGATGTGGCGTGACCATCTCACCGAGATCATCGTCTTCTCGTTCCTCTTCCTGCTGGTGAGCGTGATGGGCTTCGTGGCCGCGCGCTGGCGGGCACCGAAGGACATGGCGCACCTGGACGAGTGGGGGTTGGGCGGTCGCAGCTTCGGCGGCTGGATCACCTGGTTCCTCGTCGGCGGTGACCTCTACACGGCGTACACGTTCGTGGCGGTGCCGGCGCTGATGTTCGGTGCCGGGGCGGCCGGGTTCTTCGCCGTGCCGTACACCATCGTCATCTACCCGCTGGTCTTCCTGGTGCTGGTCCGGCTCTGGTCGGTGTCGCACCGGCACGGGTTCGTCACGCCGGCCGACTTCGTCCGCAACCGGTTCGACTCGCCGGTGCTGGCGCTGCTGATCGCGATCACCGGAATCGTCGCCACCATGCCGTACATCGCGTTGCAGCTGGTCGGCATCGAGGCGGTGCTCAAGACGATGGGGGTCACCGGCGACAACGCGCTGGCCCGGCACCTGCCGATCATCATCGCGTTCGCCATCCTGGCCGCGTACACCTACCAGTCGGGGCTGCGTGCGCCGGCGCTGATCGCGTTCGTCAAGGACAGCCTGATCTACATCGTCATCCTGGTGGCGGTCGTCTACCTGCCCTACAAGCTGGGCGGTTGGGGTGACATCTTCGCCGCCGCGGACGCGAAGTTCGACGCCTCGCCCAATCCGAACGACGGCATCCTGCTCAACGGCAACAACCAGCTTCAGTACGTGACGTTGGCGCTCGGTTCGGCGTTGGCGCTCTTCCTCTATCCGCACAGCATCACCGGTGTGCTGGCCAGCCGGAACCGCGACGTGATCAAGCGGAACATGTCGGCGCTGCCGGCGTACAGCCTGCTGCTCGGGCTGATCGCGCTGCTCGGCTACATGGCCATCGCGGCCGGGGTGAAGCCGTTGCCCGGCTCGAAGGAGGGCACGGTCGACAGCAACACCGTCGTGCCGCTGCTGTTCGACCAGCAGTTCCCGGACTGGTTCGCCGGTGTCGCGTACGCGGCGATCGGCATCGGGGCGCTGGTGCCCGCGGCGATCATGTCGATCGCGGCGGCGAACCTGTTCACCCGCAACATCTACAAGGAGTACCTGAAGCGGGACGCCTCCCCGGCCCAGGAGGCCAACGTCTCGAAGATCACCTCGCTGGTGGTGAAGGTCGGTGCGGTGGCCTGCATCGTCTTCCTCGACCCGCAGTTCTCCATCGACCTTCAGCTGATCGGTGGCGTGATCATCCTTCAGACGCTGCCGGCGGTGGCGCTGGGTCTCTACACCCGCTGGTTCCACCGCACCGGCCTGATCGTCGGCTGGGCGGTCGGTATGGGGTTGGGCATGTGGATGCTCTACCAGGTGGCGAGCCCGACCCGGAAGCACTTCGGTGGCTCGGCGTTCCCGCTGTCGGAGTTCGGGTTCGACACCACCAGGACGATCTACGTCGGCATCGTGGCGGTGGCGGTCAACCTGGCCGTCGCGGCACTGGTGACGCTGGCGCTGCGGGCCGCGAAGGTGGACGAGGGAGTCGACGGCACCGAGCCGGACGACTACTTCGCCGACGAGGGCGACCCCCGCGTCACCCCCGGCACCGACCGCGACGCCGACTCCGCCCGGGAGCCGGTCGCCTGAGATCGGGTACGCGCCCGGGTGCCGACGTGGTCGGTGCCGGGGCGCACCTTTTCCGCCGCGATCGGGTGGGGTGGCGTCCGGGCGCTGCGGGTGTTGCTCGGACGCTGTGGAGCTGATGTCGTAAACGAATCAGGGGCGTTTCCCGCCGCTCAGGCGCGTTTCGGCACTCAACGGGGGCGGCTGCGGGAGACCAGGGCCTGGTTGAGGCGGCCCAGCAGGGTCGCCAGGGAGGTGCGGTCCTCGGCGCTCCAGTCGGCCAGCATGTCGCCGTAGAGCCGGGTGCGGGCGTTCTGCACGGCGGCCATCCGCTGGAGCCCGGCCGGGGTGGGGGAGATGACCGTGCCGCGGCCGTCCGTCGGGTCGGGGGCGCGCACGATCAGGCCGTCGCGTTGCAGCGCCGACACCTGCCGGGTGACGGTCGAGCCGTCCAGGTTGAGCCGGGCGGCGAGCGCGGAGACGTTCTGCGGGCCGGCGGTGTCCAGGTGACGCAGGATCACGTACGCCGCCCGGTCGAGCACCCGGTGCTCGGCGGTGCCGGTGGCCCGCCGGGTCGCCTCGCCGAAGCGCATCAGCAGGGCAACCTCGGTCTCGATGCGGCCGAGGGTGATCTCGTCGTCGTCACTCATAGCTGTATGATACAGGATAAGTACCTGTACCATACAGCTATCTGAGGAGTCGGAGTGGATCGGCGTTCCGAACCGAACCGCAGTGCCATCTACGCCACCACGCTGGTGGCCTTCCTCGCCATCGCCGGCATCGCCGTCGTCGACCCGATCCTGCCCGCCATCGGCGAGGCGATCGGCGTCACCGCCTGGCAGGTCGAGCTGCTGTTCACCGCGTACATCGCGGTCATGGCCCTGGGCATGATCCCCGCGACCCTGGCCAGCGGCCGCTTCGGCTTCAAACCGGTGCTCATCACCGGCGTCTCAGTGGTCGGCCTCGCCGCGATCCTCGCCTCGTTCAGCGACAACATCGTGCAGCTCTCCGTGCTGCGCGGCGTCTGGGGTCTGGGCAACGCGATGTTCTTCGCCACCGCCATGGTGGTGCTGGTCAACCTGGCCGTCGACCGGGAATGGGTGGTCGGCCTCTTCGAGACCGCCCTGGGCATGGGCTTCGCCGTCGGCCCGCTGATCGGCGGCCTGCTCGGTGAGATCAGCTGGCGGCTGCCGTTCTTCGTCTGCGGCGTCTTCATGGTCCTCGCCCTCGGTGTGGCCTCCCGCAAGCTGCGCGAGCCCACCAACCGCCAGGCCCCGGTGCGCGTCGGCCAGATCTTCGCCACCTACCGCCGGCCGGCGTTCATCGCCCTCTGCGTGGTGACCGGCGCGTACAACTTCGTGTTCTTCGTGGTGCTCGGCTACACGCCGCTCTTCCTCGGCCTGGACGTCATCCCGCTGGGGCTTGCCTTCACCGGCTGGGGGCTCGGCCTGGCCGCCGGCATCATGGTGATCGGCCACCGGCTGGCCCACCGGATCGGCGCCGTGCAGACCGTCGGCGTGGCCATTGCCGGGCTGCTGGTCTGCATGGTCCTCTTCGCCACCTCCACCAGCACCGCCGAAGCGCTCGTGGTGCTGGTGCTCGCCGGACTCTGCATGGGCCTGGCCAACGCCAACCTCACCGACCTGGCGCTCGGCCTCGGCTCCAGCGACCGCCGCGTCGCCACCGGCGCGTTCAACCTGGTCCGCTGGGGCGCCGCCGCGCCAGCGCCGATCATCTCCGGCAAGCTCGCCGAACACTCGCTGTCGCTGCCGTTCTGGGTCGGCTTCGGGGTGCTCGCCGTCGGTGTGCTGGTCTACCTGGCCTTCGCGCACCTGATGGCCGCCGGCTACGGCGAGCGCGTCCTCTGGTCCCGCTGGAACCGAGCCGCCGCCGACACCGAGAAGGTCGCCGAGGAGCCGGTCGGCTGACCTCCTTCTAGATCCGCGCACTTTCCGGGAAACTGCTGCCTCGACGCGCGCTGAGGCAGCAGTTTCCCCGAAGTTGCGCGAGTCCTGGCGTCAGCTCAACGCGCGCCAGAGCAGGTAGAGGCCGATCGTCGTACCGAACACAACGATCAGCGTCTTCAGCAGCACCGGCGGCAGCCGGCGGACCAGTCGGGCACCCGCGTACCCGCCGATCAACGTGGCTGGCGCGACCACCGCGACGGCCGCCCAGTTCACCGGGCCGAACAGGGCGAACACCACAAGCGTCGTGAACCCCACCACCGCGGACAGCAGATTCTTGATCGCGCTCACCCGCGCCAGGGTCGCGTCCAACACCAGGGCCAGGCCGGCGACCAGCATCACCCCGAGCGCCGCACCGAAGTACCCGCCGTACACCGCACCGAGCCCGACCATCGTCTGCACCGCGACCGTCCGCTGGCGGGGCGACATGTCCCGGGGGTGACCGACCAGCCGGCGCAACGGATCCTGGAAGGCCAGGACCGCTGTCGCGCCGAGGACCAGAAACGGTACGACCAGCTCGAACGCGCGGGCCGGCGTGGCCAGCAGCAACAGCGCCCCGAGGATCGTGCCGACGATCGTGGTGGGCACCAGCGTGGCCAACGCGCGGGGACGCGGCAGATCCTGCCGGCTACCCGCCACGCTGGCCAGGTAGCCGGGGAACACCGCCACCGAGTTGCTGACGTTCGCCGGCACCGGGGGCAACCCGACCGCGATCATCGCCGGGAAGGTGATCAGGGAGCCACCACCGGCCACCGCGTTGACCGTGCCAGCGGCGAGACCGGCGGCGAGCAGCAGCGCGGCGTGGGAGAGATCCATAGCCCCACGAGGCTAGCCGTCGCCTCGGAGGGCGAAGACCTCGCCCTCGACCCCTCCTGACCTGCGCGATCTTGCCCAGGTGGGGCGGGAGTGCCGACGGACCGTCCGTCGTTAGGATAGGAGCGCGACGGACGAGTCGACCGGGCGGTCGCGTCGGCGGGCTCAGGCCCGCCGCCGAGGAACGTCCGGACTCCACAGGGCAGGGTGGTTGTTAACGGCAACCCGGGGCGACCCGCGGGACAGTGCCACAGAAAACAGACCGCCGACCCCAACGGGGACGGTAAGGGTGAAACGGTGGGGTAAGAGCCCACCAGCACCCCGGGTGACCGGGGTGGCTAGGTAAACCCCACCCGGAGCAAGGCCAAGCAAGGGCCGTCACCGCAAGCTGACGACCCGGCGCAGACGCTTGAGGGCTGCCCGCCCGATGTCTGCGGGTAGGCCGCTGGAGCCTGCCGGCAACGGCAGGCCGAGATGGATGGCCGCCGCCGGCGCAAACCCTTCGGGGTACGCGTCGCGCACAGAATCCGGCGTACAGGTCGACTCGTCCGTCGCCCACCCGCTCAGAGACCTGATCAAGGCTCTGACCTCGTTGTTCATCTGGTGGTGTTGGTTGACCTTGGTCATCGTTGGGTGCCGTTTGACGGCCTGGCCACGGCCTGGGACGGCCTGGAGGCGGCCTGAGCGAGGGCGGGCACGTCCTGGCGGTGGAGCTGGTGCCTCGACCCCGTCACACGGTGGCAAGCCAGTCCCGGGGTTGGACCGCGGTGACCGGACAACCTGGTCGTCACCGAGGCCCGCCGCGGCACTACCCTCCCGCTGCGGCCGCTGCGGGAGGGCCAGTGATCCCGAGCGGCAACTCCCTAACCATCTGACCAGGTTAGCCGACCGGATGCACGCCCGACACGTCGAACGCCTGTCCGTCTACTTCTGCGAGATGATCGGACAATTCCCTCTCTACATTGAGGCGCATCATCTGCTGCGGTGCTGCTTTTCGGCGAAGTTGACTCGGCGGGGCGGTTGCCCTGTCGATGCGAGCAGAGCAGACTGAGGGAGGTTGCACTTCGTAACTGCGATGGGCAGGGACTCTGGTGATCCTCGCAAGTTCGGTCATAGACATCGGCGCAACTGCGGCCTCGTATTCCCAGGTCGCCGGCGTTCTCGCCGGTTTCGCCTTTAGTGCGCTTCTCCTATACCTCAACCGAATGCCTGGAGCGTCGGAACCTGTGCAGTCGGTGAACAAGCGGCGTCCCGACGAAGGCTCACGGGTCCACCAGCAGGTTACAGTGGTCCTATTCAATACGCTCGGCTCCTTGATTATATGTGCGGTATCATACGGGATACTCGCGAGTCACCCGCCTGATTCTGAGATCGCGTTTTCCGCTATATTTCTTCACGGTCCCGCGTTCTGTCTGGCGATTCTCGGAATGTTCTACGCTACGGCGCTCGCAGCTGCGCCGTTTGGCCATCTATTGCCGATGCTGGCGTCGGCCCGGATCTTGGTCGGGGCGATCGGCCCCGTTGTAGCAATGACCCTTATCGCCGCTGCAGCGTTGGACATTGATATAAGAGGCTGTACCGGCCAAGCAGGGCTGGGCCAGGGTGTCTCCGACGTGTGCCGAGTCAACAAGGAGGTCGCGCTTACTCGTCCCTACGGGTTCGGCCTTTTGCTCAGTGCGCTCACCGTGCTGATAGGAGTGCTCGCGCTGGTCGTGTTCCGCAAGCCGCGCACGCCCCCGCCACTGTGGATTCCAAAGGTGATGGCCCGCCTCATCATCGGATCGGCGGTTACCATGATTGCCGGTACGGTGTTCGTGGGCACGAAACCTGTAACGTACCTGCTGCCCGACCCTGCCCTTTTTGGCGTGCTGGCTGTGAGCTTTGCCATCCTAACCTCATTCGCCGTTTTGGCTGCCCGTAGCTGCCATTACTTCCCAGACGTCCGGTCAAGTGGGGACTACCCGGGGAGCGGCCAAGTCGAAGGCGAGAGAGATGTCGTTCCTTCGCGTGTGCGGTCGGCCGCATTCCGACGCGGTGGGCGTGCGCGCAGAACTACCGTGCCACGAATGCCCAGTGACTAGCGGCGGTTGATCCGACCAAGCGGGTGCCCCAACTTACCTGCTCGTGGCGCGCTTAGACCTATGCTAGGGGCGAGATATGGAAGAGGATTCGGTAAGACGAGTACGAGAACGACTTGAGAATCAAGCCAGCAATCATTGGCATGAATTTTCAGTAATCGTAGCGAGTGCCAACATCCTGCTTGCCATCGTACTGCTTGGTCGCGTTGTTATGGGTAAGCAGTCCACTTCGGTGGAGTACATCTCATTCGGAGTTGCTGGTGCCTCCATATTGGGTGCCGTTCTTGCCTATTATAGTATCCAAGTTGGCACGCTGCTTCTATTTGGACCACTTCGCCTTACGCAGGTCCTCGCCTCCTTCTCGATCGCTGGGGCGCAGCTAGCCCTCTTCCTCTGGCCTACTTACGTGCTCAGCAGGGAGGCTGCCACATCAGTGGCGGTGGTTAGAGACCTACGGCACTGGCTGCTGTTTTACTCGGCCTTCTCGTTCGCGGCCGTCATAGCTAACTGGCACGCTTCGGTCGTTCGTAAGAGAGAGATTCGAGGTAGTGCCTTCAAAAATTACGAGGCCGCCCAGAAAGTCGACCTACTGGCGGCTGGCGTCATCGGCATAGTAATCATTTTCTGCTGGGCGCTGAGCTATATCTGGTTACTTCCGCCGATCGTCATTGGCATTCTCGTGTCTATCATGTCTTCACTCCTGGGAATGGCAACCCAAGCCCAAACCTCGGCGCGACTCAGGCGCGACCTTGGACGCTAAGCATTTAGGCAGTCAACCGATCCGTCGCCACTGACCGGCATCCCGTCGACCGCACTCCCTGGAGCGGGCTTCGACCCGCGCTCCAGCCACCAAACGGACCGGGTCGTTTGGCGCGCGTTCGGCGTCGGTTACGGCCACTCGGCGACCTGGGTGACGAACGTGGCCCAGGCTGCTGGGGCGAAGGTCAATGCCGGTCCGGCGGCGTCCGTCGAGTCGTGGACGGCCATGACACCGGGCAGGTTGCTTGCCACTCGACGCAGTTTCCGCCGCTCGCACCGATGCGGGTGGACTTGTGCCAGAGGGCGTTACTGAGGTCCCTGATGGCTCTTAACAAGGGGGTCGCTCGCTGCGGATCCGCACGGGGCGTCTGCCGTCGAGGGGGCGGGGGCGTTGCTATGGCATTTCGCCGGCGTCCGTGACCATGCGGACGAGGGTGTCGACGAGTTCGTCGGCGGTGGTGTGCCACTTGCCTGTGTCGAGGTAGCCGCTGATCTCCATGCTCGCGATGCCGTGGGCGCTGGTTAGCAGCAGGGCGCCGTGGCGCCGTGCGTTTCGCTCTCCCACGAGGTCGGCGACGATGTTCAGGAACTCGCCCTGGAAGCGTTCGGCCGCGCGGTCGGCCACGGCCGGGTCGCCTTCCGGCCCGCATAGCTGACGCCGGATGCGATCCATCCCGTCACCGAGTTGCCCAGGAAGGTTTGCGCGCCGCCTGAACAACACCTGGTACAGGTGCGGCTGCTCCCGGCCGACGTCGATGAGGGTGCGGAGAGCGCCGCGCAGCTTCTCGGAGGCAGACAGGGCCGGGTCGGTCCGAAGGGCGTGCACCTGGTCGCCGATCCGTTCCCAGCTTTCGGCCGCGACGGCGGTCAGCAGGCTGTCCTTGCCCGTGAAGTGCCGGTACGGCGCTCCCCGGGTCACGCCTGCCCGCGCGCCCACCTCGCGCAAGGTGACCGCGTCGGGGCCGCCGAGGTCGAGGAGTTCGGCGGCCGCGTCGAGCAGAGCGCGACGGGTGGCGGCGGCGGACTCCGCACGGGTGGTCATGACGCCCATCATAGGGTTGACAGTGTCATCTGAAACAGTAGGGTAGCGAAGATGACAACGTCATCTGAAATCCAAAGGCTGGTCGTCGTAACCGGAGCGTCCACGGGCGTGGGCGCGTCAGCCGCCCGCGAGCTGGCTCGCCAGGGATTCCACGTCCTGGCCGGCGTGCGACGCGACAGTGACGCCGACGTCATCCGATCGACAGGCATCGAGCCGGTCATCCTCGACATCACCAAGTCCGAGCACGTGGAGGCACTCGCCGCGCGGGTCGCCGATGACCCCCGTGCACTGCACGCGCTCGTCAACAACGCCGGCGTCCAGGTGAACGCCCCAGTCGAAGTCCTGCCGATGGCGGAGTGGCGGCGGGCGTTCGAAGTCAACCTGTTCGGGCACATCGCTGTCACTCAAGCGCTCCTGCCCGCGCTGCTACGCAGCAAGGGTCGTGTAATCAACATCAGCTCGGTGGGCGGCAAGTTCGCCATGGCCACATACGGCGCGTACGCCGGCGCCAAGTTCGCCCTGGAGGCGGTCAGCGACTCGCTCCGCCGGGAGGTCGCTCCACTTGGCGTGCAGGTGGTGGTGATCGAGCCCGGAGGCGTCCGCACGGAGATGGCTGCCCGCGGGGTCGAGACGGCGAACCACCTGGCTGCCCAAATGACGCCGGAGCAGGACGAGCGCTACGGCAGCCTCGTCCAGGCGAATAACAGGTTGATGACCGCAGGCACTGCTTCAGGGCTGACCGCCGACGCCGCCGCCCGGGTCATCGCGAGGGCTGTGACGACGCGTAGACCGCGCACCCGCTACACCGCCGGCCGGGATGCCGCCCTGATCATGCGCCTGGGCCGGATGCTCTCCGACCGCACGCTCGACCGCGTCCTCGCCGCCAACCTGCGCCGCCACTACCCGAAGGGAGCCGTCGGTCGATGAGGGGCTCCGCGAGCCGCTCCGATCGACGACGTACACGGTCTGGGTCTGCGTCCTAACCTGCCGGCGGTGCACGCGCGGTTCCTCGGGCGGTCGTCCCTGGCCCGACGGCCCCGCCGGTCCGGTCGAGCCTGGTAACCACACGACGCCTGGCGGGGGATTCCAGCCCAGCCAGGCGTCGGGCTTGCATCTGATACCTGGGTACAGGCTTACCGTCGACGGTATGAGTGATCGCCACATCACGACGGACGACGCCTGGGTGCCGGAGGCCTGCACCCTTCCGACGGCTGAACGGCCGCTACGGCTGGCCGAGTTTGACCAGTTCTTCACCGATGCGGTGCGGGGCCTCGACCGGCTGTCGGCGCAGCACCTGCGGTTGCGGCTCGATGGTGGTGCGCAGGTCGAGGAGACGGCGCGGGACCTGACGGCCCGTGAGTCGTCCTGCTGCTCGTTCTTCACGTTCGGCCTCTCCCGGCCGGGCCCCGACTCGCTCTCGCTGGACGTCCGGGTGCCGGCAGCCTACGTCGACGTGCTCGACGCCCTCGCCGCGCGGGCCGTGTCTCTGCGAGATCAGAGGTGACCGGGTCTGGCCTGCGCAGCGGTCAACTCGCCGACGCGGCAGGTGTCAACCAGCAGACGCTGCGCTACTACGAGCGCCGGGGCCTGCTCGACTCGCCGCAGCGGTCGCCGGGCGGGCACCGGCTCTACCCGGCCGAGACGGTCACCCTGCTGCGAGTCATCAAGACCGCGCAACGCCTGGGTTTCACCCTCAACGAGGTTGCCGACCTGCTCGACGCCGGCCGGCACCAGCAGAGGGGCCGAACCGACACCGGTCTTCAGGCGCGTGCCAGGGAGAAGCTCATCGAGGTCGAGCAGAGGCTGACGGACCTCACCGTCATCCGCGACACCCTGCGGGACGCCATCTCGGCCGGTTGTGACGACCTGGTCGCCTGCGCCGAAAGCACCTGCTGCCCGCTGCCTCTCTCCGGTGGTCCGATGGATCAACTCCAGGGCGGGAAACCGAGGCCACGCTGACCAGCGACGGCCGGAATCGGGCGCTCACCGATTATGAGAGATCGCTTAGCCTCGGTTCGTGGACGAGACACTCCTTCGCCGGCTCCGGGTCGAGCAGGCCCGAGCGCTGCTCGACAACGCCGACCCGCACCATGCGGTGCTGCTGGCCTGCGACCTGCTGGTGGCCGGCGTCGACGGTGAGGCCGTGGTGGCGCTCGCGTCTGAGTCGGCCCGGACACTGCCGGAGCATGACGCGAACCGGCGCCTGGCGGCGGTCATCGCCGAGCTCGGGCTTCCGGAGCCGGACCTGCCAACCGCGGTGTCACTGATCGCGGCCGACACCTCCGAGCGGATCCTCGACCGGAGCATCACCGACGAGGTGGGAACACACGGTCTCTACGTGGTGGGACACGAGGGCAGCCAGTTGGCCGATCTGCTTCCGGCCGTCACCGCGCTGGCCAGTCGTCTTGAGGACGATCTCAACGGACGGGCCGACGACGATCTGCGTATCCAGCTCGCCGCGCTGGCGCGGACCATCCTGCACCGCGAGCCAGCTGAAGATCCGGCTTCAGACCGGGCCCGGTAACAAGAGGTCAAGGTCGGTGCGGGCGACCGTTCACGACTGGCGTCGTTGACGAGGGTGGTGGACCGACAGCGGTTTCAGGTCCTCATGGGCCAGTCGGTGAATCTTGTGCTGACCGGCTGCTACGCAGCGGAGGCCAACCGCCCGGCCGGTAACCGTCGGCCTGCTCGGGAGCGATTGTCAGGGCGTCACTCACCGTCGTGGACGCGGCCCTGTCCCTTACCCTGGCGAAAAAACGTGGCAAGGAGAGGCACGTACCAGTTCTCAGATCCCAGCTCGCCCGATGCCGTGACCGAGGCAGGTAGGGGCGTGTGGTCAGCAGCGAGGGGCGTTGAGCGGAGCGGCACCGGCGAGCGCTTCGATGGTCGTCGTTGGTGCGACCGATTCGGACGTGCTCGGCGAGGGCGCGATGCTGGGGGACGGCGGAGCCGACGGTGAACTGCTGGGCGGCGTGGGGGAGGCGAGCGTGGCCGTGCTGCGTTGGACCTGCTTCGTGACCATCCGGATGGCGGTGGCGGTCGCCTGGCGTCCGTACACATCGGTGACCCTGATGTTGTAGGGCCCGGGGCCGAGCCCGCCCTCGACGGTCCAGTAGTTGTCGCTCTCGCGGGCCGCCTTGCGGAAGCCACCGTCGGGCCCCTGTGCCTCGACCGAGCGGAGTGGGTTGCCGTGGTTGCCGACCTGCACCGCGAACCAGTACCGCGAGGCGCCGCCCTTCATCCGGAAGGTGAGGCCTCCGTCGAGCGGCGGGTTCACCACCGCCCGGTACGTCACCTGCGCGATGCCCTGCGCCCGGTCGGCAATCTTGGCGTACGCCTCATCGGAGAGGTCGATCTTGCCGGTCCCGCACCCGCCGCACTGGTCCATGACCATGACGCGGACGGTGCCCTTCGGGCCGGTCACGTCCAAATAGCTGCCGCAGGCCGCGGACCCGGAGTACGCCGACGAGCCGAGGGCCACGTAGAGCCGGTCCGCGGGTGGGCCGGGGAAGGAGCAGTTGCCGCCCGAGCGGCCGGCGTCGTAAAAGCTGGCCTTGGCCTTGTGGACGGTGTCTCCGGTCGGTGGCGCGGCGCAGGCCGGGGTGGCACCACCGCGTACGGCGAGGGTGATGCCGAGTACGGCGGCCAGGGCGGTGACCCCGGCGCCGGACAACCAGTGTCTGACCCGCCGACGCGACCGGAGTGTGCCGACCGGGGTGTCGTTGAAGGGGGCCGAGCCTGGTGCCGTCACGGCGCCTGATGTTGCCGCAGTGTGCTGCGGCAGCGCAAAATCGTCGAGCGGACCGTCACTTGGAGCACGGACGGGATCGCACTCCGTTCAGGGCGGTGGTCACGACGTGGTCGTCGTGCTCGGCGGGTGTTGCTGGCCAGCAGGTTGTCGACGGGGTGATGCAAGCAGTCGGGCACTGACGTTCAGTGGCTTGCGCGTGGGTACAGTCATGGCCGTGAAGTTCGCGATGGACGTGAGACAGGGCTAGCTCCCGCGGGTCTTTGAGGCGCGCGGGCGATGGATGCTGCCCTGTTCACCTCTTTCGCGAAGGTCTTCAATGTCTGTCCATTCCGGGCGCCGCGCTGTTGACGCGTCGCTTACTGCTTCTCTTGTGTTCGTTTCCATCGGAAGCGGACTGTTTCTACCGCTCTCGCTGGTGTTCTTCGTCGAGCTCACCGACATCCGCCTGAGCACGCTCGGCGTTCTCGTGGGGCTCGCGGGTTTCACGTCCGTGCCGGTGCCCGCCGCGGCCGGCCGCTTGGCCGACAGATACGGTGCACGCCGACTCGTCCTCGCCGCGCAAGGCATTCAGGCGCTCGCCTATCTCGGCTATGCCTTCGCCCGAGACCCGCTGAGCGTCTTCGTCGTCACTGCGATCATGTCGATCGGCGGTCGGCTGTTCTGGTCGACGATCTTCGCGGCTCTCGCTGATCATGCGCAGGACGGTCCCAGGCAGCAGCACTGGTTCGCGCTGGCGAACATCGCCCGCACCGCGGGGATTGCGGCAGGCGGGATCATCACCGGCGTCGCGCTGACGATTCCGGGTACGCGGGTCTATATCGTGCTCGCACTCCTCGCCGCCGGCTGTCTGGCGGCATCTCTCCTGCTCATGCTGCCTGTCGCACGGTCGCGAGCGCGCGCACGGGTTCCCGGCGCATCGCACGCGCAGGGGACGGTGCTGCGTGACGGGCGTTTTCTCGGTCTGCTGTCGACAAACGTCGTCTTCGCGATCTCGACGCTCCTCCTGGGCCTGACTGTGCCGGTGGTCATGAACACGGCGCTGGACGGCCCGGGATGGGTCAGCTCCGTCGTGCTGGTCGGGAACGCGCTGCTCATCTCTGGCTTCGGCATCATCGGCGCCCGCCAAGCGGGTCGCCGCGAACCGTTCGCCGTGCTGCGGGCCGCGGCCGTCGCATGGGCTGCGGGCTGCGCGCTGCTGGCGTTCGCGACATCCTCGGCGCTTCCGTTCGCGGTCGCTCCTCTCGCTGCGGCGGTCCTCGCGTTCAGTCTCGCCGAGATCCTCCATGCGCCGACATCGGTCGCAATCGTCAGCAACATGGCACCCGAGGCGGAACGGGGCGACTACCTGGCCGTGTGGCAATACTCGTTCATGGCAGCCGAGATCGGCGGCCCCATCCTCTTCGGCACACTGTTCGCGCTCCACCACAGCGCGCCGTTCCTCGTCGTGCTCGCGCTGAATCTGGTCACGATCCCCGCGCTCCGCGTACTGGGCCGCCAACGCGGTCGCGCGGCGCTGGCCTCGACGGGCTCGCGCGATGATGATTGATGCGGCCGCGTGAGCCACCGCTACGCACCCGTCAGGCGGTTGTCATTGGCGGGGGCGTAACCCGTTGAGGGCGGTGGTGACGACGAGGTCGGCGTACTCGGCGGTGAGCGGGCCGCTGCGTTGCAGCCATCGGCTGAACAACGGTCCCCAGATCAGGTCCACCGCCACGTCGAGGTCGATGTCGTCGGCGAGTTGCCCGGCCTGCTGGGCGCTGCGTAGGCGCTGCCGTTTGGCCTCCTTTAGCGGCCCGTCCAGGCGTTCGGCGTAGGCCGCCGCCAGCTCGGGGTCGAGCGCGATCTCGGTGGCCAGCGCGCGCATCGGTTGCTCGTACCGGGGATCGTTCATCTCCTCGACCGTGGCGCGAAGCACCAGGGTCAGGTCGGCTGCCAGGTCGCGGGTGTCCGGCAGGGTCGGTGGCCCGCCCTCGGTGGCCTCGCTGAGCATGAGGAACGCGTCGAAGATGACCGCGCCCTTGGACGGCCACCAACGGTAGATGGTCTGTTTGCCGACGCCGGCGCGCGCGGCGATGCCCTCGATGCTGACCTTCGCGTACCCGATCTCCTGGAGCAGGTCGAAGGCCGCGGTCAGGATGGCGCGTCGGGAGGTCTCTCTCCGGCGGGCCGTGTTGGGGGTCATGGGGCGCCACGATATCAGCAACGAGACGAACCGTCTCGTCTTGACGGCCGGGACGGTGCGCCCTAATCTCTCCTCCATGACGAGACGGACCGTCTCGTCTCGCTAAGGGGATGGAGTTCCGACATGCGCACCTGGTTCATCACCGGCGCCAGCCGCGGCCTGGGCCGCGCCTTCACCGACGCCGCGCTCGACCGGGGGGACCGGGTGGTCGCCGCCGCCCGGACCATCGCCCGGGGCGACTTCGACGAGCGCCACGGCGACCGGCTGCTGACGCTGACCCTCGACGTGACCGACCGGGCTGCGGTATTCGCCGCCGTGGCCACCGCCGTCGAGCACTTCGGACGGCTCGACATCGTCGTCAACAACGCCGGGACCCTCTCCATGGGAATGGTCGAAGAGTTCACCGAGGCGGAGGCGCGAGCCCAGTTCGAGGTCAACCTCTTCGGCGCGCTGTGGGTCAGTCAGGCGGTGCTGCCGCATCTGCGAGCCCAACGGTCCGGCCACATCGTGCAGGTGTCCAGCATCGCCGCGTTGGGTGGTTTTCCGAGCACCGGCATGTACAGCGCGAGCAAATTCGCCCTGGAAGGCATGAGCGAGGCGTTGGCAATGGAGGCGGCGGCCTTCGACATCAAGCTCAGCATCGTGCAGCCGGGCGGTTACTGGACCGATCTCTACACCAGTTTGAGCGCCACCAGCCCAATAGAGGCGTACGCGCCGCTGCGCGCCGAACTGGAACGACAGTGGGCGGAAGGATCGATCGACAGCGAGCCCCGGCTGGCCGCCGAGGCGTTGCTGCGCCTGGTCGACAGCGACGACCCGCCGCTGCGGCTCCTGCTCGGGAGCATGGTGTACGACCTGGCGTTCGACCTCTCCCGCCGGCGGATGGACACCTGGGCGGGCTGGGAGCAGGTCAGCCGAGCCGCCGAGCACGCGGTAGCCGCCCCCGGGCAGGACCAGTGAGGGACTGCTCGTATCGCCACGAGCCCGGGGCGCGGCGTTCTAGGCTCCGAGATATGGCGGCGGCGTGCCCATCTCGAATTGGCACACAGGTCCGGGCAGTGCCTTCACCCCATGATTCCCCTCACGAGGCGCAAACCTAGACGGAGAGGAACACGCATGGCTGTCAAAACCAAGACTCGCCCCGGCACCACGGAGATTCGGCCGTTCTCGGTCGACATTCCCCAGGCGGACCTGGACGACCTGAAACGGCGCATCGCGGCCACCCGCTGGCCGGACAAGGAAACGGTTGACGACCAGTCGCAGGGCGTGCCACTCGCGACGATTCAGGCCGTTGCCCGCTATTGGGAAAAGGAGTACGACTGGCGCAAGGTCGAGGCACGAATGAACTCGGTGCCGCAGTTCATGACCACCATCGACGGCGTCGACATCCACTTCATCCACGTGCGTTCGAAGCACGAGGACGCGCTGCCGCTGATCGTCACCCACGGGTGGCCCGGGTCGGTGATCGAGCAGATGAAGATCATCGAGCCGCTGACCGACCCCACCGCGTACGGCGGCAGCGCGTCGGACGCCTTCCACCTGGTGATCCCGTCGCTGCCGGGCCACGGCTTCTCCGGCAAGCCGACAACGTCGGGATGGAACCCGCAGAAGATCGCGACCGCTTGGACCGAGCTGATGAAGCGTCTCGGCTACAACCGGTTCGTCGCGCAGGGCGGCGACTGGGGCGCGGTCATCGTCGACCAGATGGGCATCCAGGCGCCCCGGAACTGCTCGGCATCCACACCAACATGCCCGGTGCGATCCCACCCGAGATCGACCTGTTGTTCCAGGGCGACACCACCGGCGCGAACAACGCCATGGGCTCGCTGCCATCCGGCCTCTCCGACGATGAGATGCGTGCCGCCGAGGAAGCCAACTACGTCTGGAAGCACGTCGCGTACGCCCTCATGATGGCGACGCGACCGCAGACGCTGACCGGGCTGGCGGACTCTCCGGTCGGCCTGGCGTCCTTCCTGCTCGACCACGACGCGAAGAGCCTGGCCCTGATCGCGCAGGTCTTCGACGGGGCCAAGGCCGGTCTCACCCGCGACGACATCCTGGACAACATCTCGCTCTACTGGTTGACGAACACCGCGATCTCCGCCGCCCGGCTGTACGCGGAGAACAAGCTCTCGTTCTTCGCCGCCAAGGGCGTCAAGGTTCCGGTCGCCGTGAGCGTCTTTCCCGACGAGCTGTACGAGGCACCGCAGAGCTGGGCCGAGCAGGCGTACTCGAACCTCATCTACTACAACAAGCTCGACGTGGGCGGGCACTTCGCGGCCTGGGAACAGCCGAAGATCTTCTCCGAAGAGCTTCGCACCGCCTTCCGGTCGCTTCGCTAGATGGCCGTGCACCTGCCCCCGCTGAACGGGGCGGCCGAGTGGCTCAACTCCGAGCCACTCGGCCCCGCCGACCTGCGCGGGCGCGTCGTCCTGGTGAACTTCTGGACGCTGACCTGCATCAACTGGCTGCGCCAGGAGCCGTACGTCCGTGCCTGGTCGCAGGCCTACCGCGACGACGGGCTGGTCGTCATCGGGGTGCACACGCCGGAGTTCTCGTTCGAGCACGACGTCGACGGGGTGCGGCGGGCGGTCGCGGCGCGGTCGATCGACTATCCGGTGGCGGTCGACAACGACTACGCGATCTGGCGCGCCTTCGGCAACCAGTACTGGCCGGCGCTGTACTTCGTCGACACCGACGGGGTCATCCGCGACGAGCACTTCGGTGAGGGGCGCTACGAGCAGTCCGAGCGGGTTCTCCAGCAACTGCTCGGCATCGAGCGCGCCCCCGTACCCGTGAAGGGGGTCGGCCCGGAGGCGGAGGCCGACTGGGGCGAGCTGCGGACGCCCGAGACGTACCTCGGATTCGGTCGTGGCGAACACTTCGCGTCGCCGAACGGCCCGGCGCTCGACGAACGCCGCGCCTACGAGCTGCCGGCGAGCCTGGGCCTCAACCAGTGGGCCCTGGCGGGCGAGTGGACGATCGGGTCGGAGAGCGTCGTGGCCGATCGGGCCGGCGGCAGCATCGCCTTCCGGTTCCACGGCCGCGACGCGCATCTCGTGCTGGCCCCCGGGGCGGGACGGTCGATCCCGTTCCGGGTGCTCCTCGACGGCCAGGCTCCCGGCCCGTCACACGGCGTCGACGTCGACGAAGACGGCAACGGCGTGCTCCAGGACGGCCGCCTCTACCAGCTCGTCCGCCAGGCCGGCGTGGTCCGGGAGCGGACCCTGGAGATCACATTCGGCGAGCCGGGCGTCCAGGCATACGCCTTCACGTTCGGCTGAGGCGCAGATGGACTGTGCTCACCGTGTTGGAGACCGGTGAAAAGCTCTGCACCTGAGCGCCGGGACGCAGGCGGCTGTCCGTCGCGTACCGGTCGGCGAGCGCCTTCTCCGCGCCCTCGTCGCCGTCGTCGGCGGCGAGCAGCAGGGCGGCGATCTCGTCGGCGAGCGTGAGGTCGGCGTCGGTGAGGTCGTCGGTCATCGCGCCGAAGCTGTCCCACAGCAACAGCTCGTCCTTCTGCCGGTGAGCCAGCTCCTGGATGACGTAGTCGTGGATGAACCAGGCACCGCGGATCGGCGATTCCGGGGCCACGCCGTAAACCTCGGGGTCGATCGCCCCGGCCCGGTACGCCAACCACACCCGTGCTGCCGAGTCGAAGAGCCCTGCCGTCGGGTCGATGTCGTAGCCGTCGAACCGCCAGTCGCCGGCCGGGTCGATCTCCGGATCGGCCCAGACCCATCGTTCGCCGTTCCAGTACTCCAGCAGCACGTGATCGTGGTGCCAGCCCGGCGTGAAGTAGGAGGCGAACCCGACCCGGCTGCGGCTGGGAATGCCGTGTTGGCGCAGCACCGCCACCGAGAGCAACGTGTGGTCCCGGCAGCAGCCGGCAACCCGGTCTACGGCCGGGCGCTCAGCGGTGAGTGGCAGGGGAAAGCGGGACTGGTCCGTATCCAGGATGCGGTCCACCCAGCGGCAGTTCACCTCGTCCAGCCGATCGTCGGGCAGCTCTACGCCGCCGGCCCGGTAGTGGACGATCACGTTGCGGGCGGTCGCCGCCACTGTGGGGATGTCGGTCGCCACGGCGTCGAGAAGCCCGCCGTGCCGACCGGGGTCGCTGTAGGGGGAGTGGTTCCGGTAGTCATCGAGGTCCATGGGGCCAGTCTCCGGTCCGCCACGGTGTCAGGGTCAAGGCGCTTTTCCGGATAGTGTCGACTGCTGTGACAGCGCCCGAGATCACCATCGCCACCCCAGCGGACCGTCGAGCAGTGGTCGACACGCTGGTCGCCGCGTTCGTCAAGGATCCCGTGCTGCGGCACCTGTTTCCCGACGATGAGACCTATCCCGAGTACGCCGCCACCTTCTTCGGGAACCTCTTCGACAAGCGGGTGCACCGGTCGTCGATCTGGACGATCGCTGGGGGAGCGTCGGTCGCCATCTGGGAGCCACCGGCCGAGCCGGCGGCCGGCCACACAACGCCAGCTCGATACCCCGCTGACGTGCAGGCTCGGGTGCAGAGCTACGACGATGCCGTGCACGCAGCCCTGCCCGCGTTTCCGTTCTGGTATCTCGGCGTCCTGGGCACCCACCCCGACAGCGCCGGACGCGGTTGGGGCCGCGCCGTCATGCGGGCCGGGCTGGAGCGCGCCGCCGCCGACGGTCTGCCGGCGATCCTGGAAACCAGCAAACCGGCCAACGTCGAGCTGTACCGCCGCGCCGGCTGGGAGGTGGTGGGCTCAATGTCGGAGCCCGTGCCCACCTGGGTCATGCAGCAGTCGCCGCGCTGAGAGCCACCCGAGCCGGCGCGCTCGGCCCCGGATCGCCGACCAGCTTCAGGCGGCGAAGATGCGCGCGTAGATCTCGTCGATGACGTCGTTTTTCGCCAGGCTGTAGTCGCGGGGTCGGTGCGCGGTGTCCTGCGCGAGGCGTCGTTTGGTCGCGGCGTAGAGCTCCCGGTCTTGTGGATGCGAGCGCAGCCAGTCGCGGAACAGCCGGTGCCGGACCGGTTCGGGCGCACCCTGCGGCCAGACGTGCAGGTTGACGTCCTCGGCGGCGCTGAGCAGCATCCGGTGCCCGTGCCACCAGGGCTCCCGCAGGACGAGCCGGTAGCCGAGCCGTTCCAGGGCGGGGAGATACCCGGACTCCTCGGCGGTGTCCTGGATGACCAGGTCGATGTCGATGACGGGTTTGGCCGCGAGCCCCGGCACCGCCGTGGACCCTGCGGATACTCGGCCACGTCAACCTCCTGGAGAAGCAAAGTCCGCCAGGCTACGACACGACGACCGGTGCGGGCGCACCCGACCGATGCGGGCATCGGATGTCGGGTGGGCCACCGACCCCGCGACCTAGCGTCAGTGCTCGAAAGGGAAGGAGGCCCGGGTGCTGGATCGGCTCAACGAGGCGATGGCTCACATCGAGCGTCACCTCGACCAGAAGATCGAGGTGGCCGACCTTGCGCGGATCGCGCTGACGTCGGAGTACCACTTCCGGCGGCTGTTCTCCGCACTGGCCGGGATGCCGCTGTCGGAGTACATCCGGCGGCGTCGTCTCACCGTCGCCGGGGCGGATGTGCTCGCGGGGGAGCGGACGTTGCTCGACGTCGCTGTGCACTACGGCTACGGATCCGCCGAGGCGTTCGCGCGGGCGTTCCACGCCGTGCACGGCGTGGGGCCCGGAGAGGCTCGGCGTACGGGGGCAGCGCTGCGTGCCCAGCCCCGGATGTCCTTCCGACTCACCGTCGAAGGGAGCGGCAGCATGGAGTACCGAATCGTCAGCAAGGACGCGTTCGCGCTGGTGGGGCGCAAGGCGCGGGTCCCGCTGGTGCACGAGGGGATGAACCCGGCGATCGTCGCGTTCATCCGGAGCATCGACAAGGAGACGACCGCACGGATCGAGGCGCTCTCCGATCAGGAGCCGGCGGGGATCGTCAACGTCAGCGACAACCTCGCCGACAGCCGGGAGGAGGGCACCGAGCTGGACTACTGGCACGGGGTGGTGACCGGTGCCGTGCCACCGGAGGACCTGGACGCGCTGCCGGTGCAGGCCGGGACGTGGGCGGTGTTCACCACCTCCGGAGCGTTCCCGCAGGCGGTGCAGCACCTGTGGCGTGACGTGTTCACCCAGTGGTTTCCGTCCAACCCGTACCGCAGCCGACCTGGACCGGAGATCTCCCGGGTCCGGGTGTCCGCGGACGGCACCGAGGCGGACGCCGAGCTGTGGATTCCCGTCGAACGGGCACCCACCCCTATGTAGAGTTTCGATACAGTGGTCGGATGCGGATGACCATTCCGGTCGCGAAGGTGCTCGCGGCGCTGCTCGCCGAACCCGACGAGCAGCGCTACGGGCTGGACCTGATGCGATTGACCGGCCTGCCCAGCGGCACCCTCTACCCGGTGCTGCACCGGCTGAACGCGGCCGGCTGGCTGGACGCCGACTGGGAGGCGATCGACCCCGTCGCGGCTGGCCGGCCGGCCCGTCGCTACTACCGGCTGACCGCCGTCGGGGTGACGCAGGCCCGCCAGGCGCTCGCCGACCTGCGCGCCGCGATCCCCGACGCTCGTCCCTCGTGGGGCGGCACCGAGCCCACCGGAGCGCCAGCGTGGTGACCCGCCGGGCCGCCGAACTGCTGCTGGAGATGGCTGCGCGCCGCTGGCCGGCCGACGTCCGCGTCGACCTGCGCCGCGAGTGGGCCGCCGAGCTGCACGTGCTCGCCGAGAGCGGTCACCGGACGAAGATGCTCGGCTTCGCGGTGAGCCTGGCCGTCAGCCGGGCCGGCGCCCGATCGTCGACCGCGCAGTGATGCGCGGTCGGATCGGCCGCACCGCAGCCGCGTTGCTGCTGTCCCCGATCGCCTGCGTCGGGATCGTGCTCGTCGGTGCGTACGCCCTGTACCCGATCGAGCGCGTGTTGGCCGAGAGCTGGTCGGAGCGGGCGCAGAGGCCGCTCTGGTCGGCGTTCACCGTCGGGTTGGCGCTGCTGCTGGCGGTGTTCGCCGCGCGCTGGGCCCGGCGCACCGCACTCGACGGCCCGCTACGCATCGCGCTCGGCGTGGTGCTCCCCATCGGGGCGGCAGCAGTCGTGTTCCTGTCGGCCATCTCCCCGGACAACCTGGCCACCTTCGTACCCGGGCTGCTGCTCTGGTTGGCCGGTCTGACGCTGGCTCTCTGGGCCGCCGCGAGCCTTGCCGCCCGGGGTCGCCTCCACGCGGCCTGGTGGGTGGGCGTTCTCGGCGCACTCGCCGCCGCCGACCTCGCGGTGATTCTCGCTGTCGTCGACGCCATCTCGGCGGGCTATCGCGCTGGCCCGGTCATCGGTCCGACGCCGGTGGAGAGCATCGACCGGATCTCCGCGCCGCTGTGGCTCCTCGCCGCCTGGACAGACTGGAACATCGGCCTACCCCGACCGACGATTCCATGGGAGATCTTTGGAATCATCAGCAACCGGGTGCCGACGGAACCCATGCTCTACCTGGCCTGCACGCCGTACGCGCTCGCGTACACCATCCGGGCGGCGCGGTCGGCGCCGACCGCGCCGGTCGTGCTCGCGTCCACCCCGGCGTGAACCCCTTCAGTCGGGCACGTCGTCCCACGTCATGCCCGGCTCCAGGTAACCGGCCGACGGGTTGTCGCGCAGGGCGTAGGCGATGACCAGCAGGGCGTGCTTGTCCAGCTCGGGCAGCCGATCCAATCCGAACCACCGCACGGCCAGCGACTCGTCGTCGTTGACCCGGGCGGTGCCGGCCACCACCCGGCAGAGAAAGCCCAGGTTCAGGTATTCGCACTGGTCCCCGTTGGGGTAGGTGTGCGGGTGCGACACGGCGCTGGACATCCGCACCGGCGCGACGTCCAGGCCCGTCTCCTCCTGCACCTCACGGACCAGCGCGGTGGCCGGCTGTTCGCCCGGCTCGACGAACCCGCTGATCACCGACCAGCGCCCGTCGTCGGAACGCTGGCCCAGTAGCAGCTCACCGGCGTCATTGCGGACCACCGCGCTGACGCTGGGCAGCCAGAGCAGGTCGTGGCCGACGTGCTTGCGCATCCCCACGATGTAGTCCGGTGTCCCCATCCGGCGATCATAGGCCGCTGCGCGGGGAGACTGACCTGCGCATCTTTTCGGTCTCCAGTCCCACGCGTTTCGCTGTTCGGGCCCCACGGGCCCCATGCATATCTACTGTGGAGAGGGTCGGCGACTTGTGCGATCCGGTGGCGGCCTGACGGTTCGCGGTGCACAGTGATTCCCATGAGCGACAGCGAACATGGTGGGCAGTTCTACTGGTGCACCCGGCATCACCGGGTCGAGACGGACGCCGACGTGTGTCCGGCGAAGCACGTTCTCGGCCCGTACAACTCGGCGGCCGACGCGGAGAACGCCCTGCAACGCGTGCAGGAGCGGAACGAGGCGTGGGATGCCGAGGACGCTCGTTGGGCCGGGGAGAACAAGTAGGCGGCGCGGGACGGCCCGCGCCGAGGCATTTCGTGCTCCGCGAGGACGCACGCGAGAGCATGTCCCCAAGGAGGGAACCACGATGGCCGAAGCACAGCAGGCCACCACCCGCCCGGCCGCCCGGCGCACCACCGCGAAGAAGACCGCCGCGGCGGAGCGCAACACGGCCGCGAGCCGGACCACCCCCGTCCGCAAGTCCACAGCGGGTGCGAAGGCGGCGAAGGCCCCGGCGAGGAAGGCCGCCGGCGGCGCGGGACGTGCCCCGGCGAAGAAGACCACCACGGCGGCCACGAAGGCTCCCGCGAAGAAGACCACGACCAAGGCCACCACGACGGCCAAGAAGGCCCCCGCGAAGAAGACCACCACCCGCTCGACAACTGTCGCGGCGAAGCGGGCCCCGGCGTCCGCGACGCGCAAGACCACCGCCGCCGCGAAGAAGACGACGGGCACGGCGAAGAAGACCACGGGTACGGCGAAGAAGACCACCAGCGCCGCGAAGAAGACCGTGGGCGCCGCGAAGAAGACCACCACCTCGGCGGCGAAGAAGACCACCGCAGCGGCGAAGGCGCCGGCGCGTAAGACCGCGGCCAAGGCGTCCGCCGTCAAGAAGACAGCGGCGAAGAGGACGGCGGCGACGAAGACGGCCGCCAAGAAGGCGCCGGCGAAGAAGACCGCGTCGACCGGCCCCAGCGGCGGTGCTCGCAAGGCTCCGGCGAAGAAGGCCCCGGCCGCGAAGGCGACGGGCACCTCGTCGACCACCGCGCGCAAGGCGGCGGCCAAGAAGGCCCCGGCGAAGAAGACCGTCGCGGCCAAGGCCCCGGCCCGCAAGGTGACCGCCCGCAAGTCACCGGCCCGCCCTGCCGCCGCACGGGCCACCGCGCCCCGGAGCCCGCGCAGCGCTGCCCGGAAGGCGACCGGCTGAGCGCCGGTCGACCCGGCTCGCCCGGGGAGAGATATCTCGGCCGGTCACCGGAAGCGGATCACCGGCGGCGCTGTCAGGATTGACCCGTGGTCATTCGACGCGTACTCGCGCCCCGCATCGACTTCGGCGCACTGCGCCGCGAACTCGGCCTGCCCGGGGAGTTCCCGGCCGACGCCCAACGTGAGGCCGACGAGGCGGCCGGCGCGCCGCCGCGCCCGCCCGTCGACCGCACCGACGTACCGTTCGTCACTGTCGACCCGGCCACCTCCCGCGACCTGGATCAGGCGATGCACCTCGCCCGCCGTCCAGGTGGCGGCTACCGGGTGCGGTACGCGATCGCCGACGTCGCCGCCCACGTCGCCCCGGGCGGCGCGTTGGAGGCGGAGACCTGGCGGCGCGGGCAGACCATCTACCTGCCCGACGGGAACGTGCCGCTGCACCCACACACGCTCAGCGAGGGTGCGGCCAGCCTGCTGCCCGACGACGAC
Source organism: Micromonospora sp. MGP-C2 (assembly GCF_057766525.1). Lineage (NCBI taxonomy): Bacteria > Bacillati > Actinomycetota > Actinomycetes > Micromonosporales > Micromonosporaceae > Micromonospora > Micromonospora sp. MGP-C2. Next base: position 2,573,062 of record NZ_JBYMEN010000002.1, on the reverse strand, counting down.
CGGGCCGCTGTGGTCTGGACCATCGACCTGGACGCCGACGGCGGCACCGTGGCCGTCGAGCTGGAACGTGCCCTGGTTCGCAGCCGGGCCAAACTCGACTACACCGGGGTGCAGGCGGCAGCCGACGCCGGGCGGCTGCCCGAGCCGATCGCACTGCTGCCCGAGATCGGCGACCGGCTGACGGCCCGCGGGTTGCGCCGGGGCGCCATCAACCTGCCGTTGCCTGAGCAGGATCTGGAGCCCGACGGCGACGGCTGGCAACTGGTGCTGCGCGCGCCGGTGCCGATGGAGGAGCACAACGCCCAGATCTCCCTGCTGACCGGGATGGCCGCCGCCGACATCATGCTGGCCGGCCGGGTCGGGTTGCTGCGGACGATGCCCGCGCCGAAACCGGAGGCCGTGCAGCGGCTGCGGGCCGCCGCCGCGCCGCTGGGCGTGCACTGGCCGGACGACGTGGGCCCGGGTCAGGTGATCGCCGGTCTGGACGCCTCCCAGCCGCGCGCCGCCGCGTTCATCGACCAGGCGGCCGAGCTGATGCGCGGCGCCGCGTACACCGCCTTCGACGGGACGGTGCCGGAGCAACCGGAGCATGGTGGCGTGGCAGCCACGTACGCCCACGTCACGGCGCCGTTGCGGCGTCTGGCCGACCGGTACGCCACGGAGGTCTGCCTGGCCCTGCACGCGGGCCAGCCGGTGCCCGACTGGGCCCGCACGGCGCTGCCCCGGCTGCCCGAGGTGATGGCCAGCACCGACCGGATCGCCTCGACAGCCACCCGGGGCGCCGTCGAGTTGGCCGAGGCGGTGCTGCTGGAGCACCGGGTGGGTGAGACCTTCGACGCGGCAGTGCTGGACGTCGACGCGCCGCCCAACGGTCGCGCCCGCACCCGACCGCCCGGCGGCACTGTCGCGCTGGACGCCCCGCCGGTGCGCAGCCGATGCCTCGGCGACCTGCCGCTCGGCGAACGAGTCCGCGTCCGGCTGGTCACCGCGGACCCGACGGCCCGCACGGTCCTGTTCGAGCTGGCCTGACCCTGCGGGCGCGGGGCAGCGGGGATCGTCACAGTGCTCCGCGCTGCTGCCGGCCCGGTCGGTTTGCGAGGATGAACCCATGGCATACGACGCGAGCACGCTCCCCGACGTGTCCGGGCTGACGGTCGGCATCATCGGTGGCACCGGCGACCAGGGGCGAGGCCTCGCCTACCGGTTCGCGCGGGCCGGGCAGACGGTGTTGATCGGCTCCCGCAACGCTGAGCGGGCCGTCGAGTCCGCAGCCGAGATCGCCGCCCTGCCCGGTGTGCCGGCCACCGGCAGTGTCACGGGCGCGGCCAACGACGAGGTGGCCCGACGCAGCGACGTGGTGATCATCGCGGTGCCGTGGGACGGGCACGCCGCCACCGTCGCCGCCCTGGCCGAGCCACTCGCCGGCAAGATCGTCGTCGACTGCGTCAACCCGCTCGGCTTCGACAAGCAGGGCCCGTACGCGCTGACCGTCGCCGAGGGCAGCGCCGTGCAGCAGGCCGCCGCGTTGCTGCCCGACTCCCGGGTCTGCTCGGCGTTCAACCACGTCAGCGCCCCGCTGCTGGCCGACCCGGAGGTCGACCGGATCGACCTGGACGTGCTGATCTGCACCGAGGACCGCGAGCTGGTCGACGTGGTCGGCTCGCTCGCTGCCCGGATCCCGGGGATGCGCGGCATCTACGCCGGGCGGTTGCGCAACGCCCACCAGATCGAGGCGTTCACCGCGAACCTGATCGCGATCAACAAGCGTTACAAGGCGCACGCGGGCATTCGCGTCACCGACATCTGAGTCGTTCTCTGCCGGCGTGATCCACTCCGGTTTCGCGAAAACGCGGTGTCCCGAGGTCAGGGACACCGCGTTTTCGGCAAACCCGAGTGGATCACGCCGGGCGCATTCCTAGAAGGTGTGCTCGGCGGCCGGGAACTCGCCGCCCCGGACCTCGTCGGCGAAACGCCGGGTGGCGTCGGTGAGCACGCCGGCCAGGTCCGCGTACCGCTTGACGAAGCGGGGCGTCTTTCCGGTCCGCAGGCCGGCCATGTCCTGCCAGACCAGCACCTGCGCGTCGGTGTCCGGGCCGGCGCCGATGCCCACCGTCGGGATCGGCAGCTCGTGGGTGATCCGGTTGGCCACCTCGCCGGGCACCATCTCCAGCACTACAGCGAACGCCCCCGCCTCCGTGACCGCCCGCGCGTCGGCGAGCACATCGTCGGCGGCGTCGCCCCGGCCCTGCACCCGGTAGCCGCCCAGCGTGTGCTCGCTCTGCGGGGTGAAACCGATGTGCGCCATCACCGGAATGCCGGCGCCGACGATCGCGGCGATCTGCTCGGCGCAGCGGCGGCCACCCTCCAGCTTCACCGCGTGGCAGCCACCCTCCTTCATGAACCGGACGGCGGTGCGCAGCGCCTGCGCCGGCCCCTCCTCGTACGAGCCGAACGGCAGGTCACCGACGATCAGCGCCTGCCGGGTCGCCCGCACCACGGCCCGCACCAGCGGAAGCAACTCGTCGGCCGTGACCGGCAGAGTCGTCTCGTAGCCGAACACGTTGTTCGCGGCCGAGTCGCCGACCAGCAGCACCGGCACACCGGCCTGGTCGAAGATCGACGCCGTGTACTGGTCGTACGACGTCAGCATCGGCCACCGCTCACCGCGCTCCTTCGCGGCGATCAGGTCCCGGGTGCGGACCCGTCGGGTGGCCGGGCCGCCGTACAGCGCGGTCACCTCGTTCGGAGTGGACTCCACCATCTCTGTCTCCCTTCCTCGAGGCCGCCTGCGCGGTCCCCGGGTTCCGTCGCGATCGTCGCACCGTGAGACGGGGTGACGGCAGGGCCCAGTGCAAGATGTCACTCCACAGCGAAACCGCGAGGTCCGCGCCGCGCGGCCCCCGCGAGGCGGCGCCGGGTCCCGCCACCGACCCGACATCCCCGGGGGTACGCCTCAGCCGTGCTCGCGCCACCGGTTGGTGATCGGCAGACGGCGGTCCCGACCGAACGCCTTCATGGAGATCTTCGTGCCCGGCGCCGACTGCCGCCGCTTGTACTCGGCGGTATCCACCAGCCGCAGCACCTTGTCCACGATCGCCGGGTCGTGACCCGACTCCACCAGCCCGTCGCGGCCGAGGTCACCGTCGACGTAACCGATCAGAATCGGGTCCAGTACGTCGTAGTCGGGCAGGCTGTCGCTGTCCAGTTGGCCCGGGCTCAGCTCGGCGCTCGGCGGCTTGCCGATCGAGTTCTCCGGGATCGGGGCGGTCTCGCCGCGCCGGGCCGCGTCCCGGTTGCGCCACTTCGCGAGCCGCCAGATCAGGGTCTTCCAGACGTCCTTGACCGGGTTGAAGCCGCCCACCGAGTCGCCGTACAGCGTGGAGTAGCCGACCGCCAGCTCACTCTTGTTGCCGGTGGTCAGCACCAGGTGGCCCTCCTGGTTCGACAGCGCCATCAGGATCACGCCACGGACCCGGGCCTGGAGGTTCTCCACCGCCACACCGGACAGCGACAGGTTGGCCAGGAAGCCGTCCACCATCGGCTGGATCGGCTCGACGCGGTAGTCCAGGCCGGTGCGCTTGGCCAGGTCGGCGGCGTCCTCCCGGGAGTGCTCGGAGGAGTGCTGGCTGGGCAGCGACACCCCGACCACCCGGTCCGGCCCGAGGGCGTCGACGGCCAACGCGGCCACCACCGCCGAGTCGATGCCGCCGGAGAGGCCGAGCACCACCGACGGGAACCGGTTCTTGTTGACGTAGTCGCGCAGACCGAGCACCAGGGCCTGCCACACCTCGGCCTCGTCGGCCACCGGCTCGATCAGACCGCCGGTGGCGCCCGGGCCGGTCGGCGCGGCCGGAATGCCGTCCAGCGTGCTGTGCACGATGCGCATGCCGTCCGCGACGGCCTCCGTGGTCGTCGTGGCGGTGGCGGCCGGCAGCTCGACGTCGTGCACGAGCAGGTGCTCGACGAACTGCGGGGCGCGGGTGAGCAGCTCACCGTCGGCGGCCACGATCATCGAGTCGCCCTCGAAGACCAGCTCGTCCTGCCCGCCGATCATGTTGACGTACGCGATGGCGGCGCCCGCCTCGGCGGCCCGGCGGCGGACCAGCGGCAGCCGGATGTCGTCCTTGTTCAGCTCGTACGGCGAGCCGTTGATGTTGACCACGAGGCCGACGCCGGCCTGCCGGGCGGCGGCGAACGGGCCGCCGGCCTGCCACAGGTCCTCGCAGATGGTCAGCGCGACGTCCACGCCACCGATCCGCACCACCGTCAGCGTGTCGCCGGGGAGGAAGTAGCGGTCCTCGTCGAAGACCCCGTAGTTGGGCAGGTGGTGCTTGAAGTAGCGGGCGGCGACGACCCCCCGGTGCAGCAGCGCGGCGGCGTTGCGGGCACCCCGGCCCGGCTCGGCGTCGCCGCTGACCTGCGGCGGCCCGTCGGCGTCCAGGTAGCCGACCACCACCGGGACCTCGCCGAGGCCGTCCGTGGCGAGGTCGGCCGCGAGCCGTTCCACGGCGGCCCGGGACGCGGCCACGAAGGAGCGCCGGAAGACCAGGTCCTCGACCGGGTAACCGGTGAGCATCATTTCCGGGAAGAGCACCAGCTGGGCACCGGCATCGGCGGCCTGGCGAGTCCAGCTGCGGACCAGGTCGGCGTTTCCGGCGAGGTCGCCGACGCTCGGGTTGACCTGGGACAGGGCGAGACGCAGGGTGGGCATGTCCTCATCTTGCCCCAGCCTCAACGGGACAATCCCCACCCTCCGACGAGATGGCCGCCACGCTGCGGCGACGGCCCCCGCCGTCCGGCGGGGCACGAGCCCGTCGGCGGCCGGGCCCCCGCCCGCCGAGCGGGAGGCGAGGGGACGACGGGCGGCAGTTCGCGTAACGTCTGCGTAACCAGGCCCGGTAAGACTGGGCGATCAGGTCGGGCGCGCAGCCCGACCAAGGCGGACAGCAGAGCGTCGCGAGGGGTTGGGGAAGTGGACCGTCAGCAGGAGTTCGTCCTCCGCACGCTGGAAGAGCGGGACATCCGGTTCGTCCGGCTGTGGTTCACCGACGTGCTGGGCACGCTCAAGAGCGTCTCGGTGGCGCCGGCGGAGTTGGAGGCGGCCTTCGAGGAGGGCATCGGCTTCGACGGTTCGGCGATCGAGGGCTTCGCCCGGGTCTTCGAATCGGACATGGTGGCCATGCCCGACCCGACCACCTTCCAGGTCTTTCCGTTCGAGGGCGGGGTCAGCGGCGAGAGCGCCCGGATGTTCTGCGACATCCTGCTGCCCGACGGCGGTCCGTCCTGGGCCGACCCCCGGCACGTGCTGCGCCGGGCGCTGTCCAAGGCCGCCGAGAAGGGCTTCACCTTCTACACCCACCCCGAGATCGAGTTCTTCCTGCTGGAGAACGGCCCGCAGGACGGCTCGGTGCCCACCCCGGTCGACACCGGCGGCTACTTCGAGCACACCACCCACGCCGTGGCTCGCGACTTCCGCCGCCAGGGCGTGCTGGCGCTGGAGCGCATCGGCATCTCGGTGGAGTTCAGCCACCACGAGGTCGCGCCCGGCCAGCAGGAGATCGACCTGCGCTACGCCGACGCGCTGACCACCGCCGACAACATCATGACCTTCCGGCACGTCGTCAAGGAGGTGGCGCTCTCCACCGGAGTGCAGGCCAGCTTCATGCCGAAGCCGTTCACCGACCAGCCGGGCAGCGGGATGCACACCCACCTGTCGCTGTTCGAGGGGGAGCGCAACGCCTTCCACGACAGCGGTGACCCGATGAAGCTCTCCAAGGTGGCCAAGTCGTTCATCGCCGGCCTCCTGGTGCACGCCCGGGAATACACAGCGGTCACCAACCAGTGGGTCAACTCGTACAAGCGGCTCTTCCCGCAGGCCCTGCCGGACCGGATCACCGAGAGCCCCGCGTACGTCTGCTGGGGTCACCTCAACCGGTCCGCGCTGGTCCGCGTTCCCGCGTACGGCAAGCCCAACTCGGCCCGCGTCGAGGTCCGCTCACCCGATTCGGCGGCCAACCCCTACCTGGCCTTCGCGGTGCTGCTCGGCGCCGGCCTGAAGGGCATCGAGGAGGGCTACGAGCTGCCGCCGGGCGCCGAGGACGACGTCTGGTCGCTGACCAGCGCCGAGCGGCGTGCCATGGGATACGAGGCGCTGCCGGAGAACCTCGCCGAGGCGATCGACGTGATGGCCGGTTCCGAGCTGGTCGCCGAGGTGCTCGGCGAGCACGTCTTCGACTTCTTCCTGCGCAACAAGCGGGCCGAGTGGGAGCAGTACCGGCGCGAGGTCACCCCGTACGAGCGGCAGCGTTACCTGGCGCTGTAACCGCGGGGCTGACGCGCTTGCGCGCTGCCGCTATCGTCTCGATCACCGCGCCGGTACCCCCTCCGGGCGGAGAGTCGGGAGGCAGTCGGTGCTGGAGGATCTGCTCAGCGGTGCTTGGCAGAGCGTCGTGTTCGGGATCGTCGGCGTGGGGCTCATGGCGGCTGGCTTCGTGCTGGTCGACCTGCTCACGCCCGGTCGGTTGCGCGACCTGATCTGGGTGCAGCGCAACTCCAACGCGGGGTTGCTGCTGGCTGCCAACCAGCTCGGCATCGCCGGGATCGTGTTCACCGCGATCCTGACCAGCTACAGCGACTTCGGCAGAGGGCTCGCCTCCACGGTGATCTTCGGCATCGTCGGGCTGGCCATCATGGCGTTGGCCTTCTTCGTGCTCGACCTGCTCACCCCGGGCAAACTCGGCGAGGTCATCTGCTCGGACGAGCCGCACCCGGCGGCCCGGGTCAGCGCCGCCACCCACTTCGGCGCCGCGCTGATCGTCTGCGCCTGCATCGCCTGAGGCGGCTGTCCGCTTCGCTGTGGCGGCCGTCCGCGTCTTGCTGTGGCGGCCGTCCGCGTCGCAGTGCGGGCGGTCGCCGACGGGCGTCGTACCCCGGCCGTACCGTGCCGGGCATGAACCGTACGGACCGTCTCTACGCGCTGGTCGAGGAGCTGCGGGCGGTGTCGCCGAGGCCGCGCAGCGCCCGCTGGTTGGCCGCGCGTTTCGAGGTGAGCAGCCGCACCATCGAACGGGACATCGGCGCGCTACAGGAGGCCGGGGTGCCGATCTGGGCCGAGCCCGGGCGCACCGGCGGTTACGTGGTGGATCGCGCCCGCACTCTGCCGCCGGTCAACCTGACCGCGGCCGAGGCGGTCGCGATGGCCGTCGCGCTACGCCGGCTCGCCGGCACGCCGTTCGCCGGGCCGGGTGGCACCGCGCTGCGCAAGTTGATGGCGGTGCTGCCGGCCGCCGACGCCGTCGAGGCGCACCGCCTCGCCGGCCGCGTGCACCTGGTCGGCGACGGGCCGGCCACGCCCGTCCCGGCCCTCGTCGCCGACGCGGTCGCCGCGCGGCGGGTGCTGCGCATCAGGTACGCGGACCGGGCCGGCGCCGGCTCGGTCCGTGACGTCGAGCCGCTGGGCTACCTCGGTAACCCGCGACACTGGTATCTGCTGGCCTGGTGCCGACTGCGCGACGAGCTGCGCTGCTTCCGCACCGACCGGATCGAAAGCGTCCAGGCGCTACCCGACGTGGTGTCCCGCGAGCTGCGCCCGACCGACCTGGACATTCCGCGCGAGCGGGTCCGCTCGCTGAGCCTGGTCTGAACCGGGGTTTCCGAGAGCGGGTCTCCGTCGGGTGATCCGGAAACACCGACAGGACGGTGTCGCGGACGACCCAGAGACTGCTCCAGACGACGGCCGAACGGCCGGCACGGAAACTCTGGAGGCAGCAGATGTCCACGACGCCCATCACCTGGTTCGAGATCGGCACCGACCGGCCGGAGGAGGCGGAGCGCTTCTACGGAGAGCTGTTCGGCTGGACCTTCGAGGAGCAGGGCGCAGGCAGCGGCGGGTCCTACCGGGTGACCGGCGCCGGTGGCGACACCGGGATCGGCGGGGCGATCCGGGCCACCGACGGGACGTCACCGAACTACGCGGTGTTCTACGCCGAGGTCACCGACGTGTCGGAAACCTGCCGGCGAGCGGAGGCGGCCGGCGGCAAGGTGCTGGTGGCGGCCCGTACGGCGCCGAGCGGCCTCACCCTCGCCCACCTGCTCGACCCGGCCGGAAACCACCTGGGTGTGTTCAGCCCTCCGCCCGCCCAGGGCTGATGCGCTCCCGGCCGGCGCCTCGGGGTTGACCCCTTGCGCCGGGTGCCGGTGCGGCTCGGGGCTGGCGTACCTGCCTCGCTGCGGCTCGGCAGTGATGATCAACTCCGGCTCAAGGAAATGGCGGTGTCCGGGTGCGCCGGACACCGCCACTTCACGAAACCCGAGTGGATCAAGCCGGGGTGGGCCCGGTTCGACCAGAGGGCTGCCGGGGTTACCTGCCCGGCCTACGCGCGGGTCTGCCAGGGTTACTTGCCCGGCGTACCCGGGGTTTGCCGGGTTACTTGCCCGGCGTACCCGCGGGACCGCCGTGACCGCCCGGACCGCCGTGACCGCCCGGACCGCGGTGGCCGCCGGGGCCGGGGAAGACGCCGGCCTCGACGGCCTTGGTGATGGCGTCGGCCTGCTCCTGGGTGAGCTTGCCGTCCTTGACCGCCTGGGCCAGCCGCTCCTTGAGCGCGGCCTGCCGGTCCTCGGCTGACGGGCGCTCCGGCCGGTCGGCCGGCTTGTGCTGCTCGCGCAGCTTCTCCAGCGCGGCGGTCACCTTGTCGGTGGGGACGCCCAGCTCGGTGGCGAGCTTCTCGGCGAACTCGCCCTGCCGCTCGCCCTTCTTGTCGCCCTGCCGGTCCTGCTGCTGCGGCTGCTCACTGCTGCTGGCGCTCGGCGTCGGGGTGCTGCCGTCAGCGGCGAACGCCATCGTGGGGGCGGCGATCCCCACGCCGAGCACACCGGCGGCGGCCACGCTGGGCAGCAGGTGCTTCTTCGACATCGTGCGGAACATCAGTCCTCCAGGTTGTCGTTGATGCTGCGATGACGTCACCGACAGTGACTGGAAAGTCTGGGCGCGGCCCATGGCGAACCTGTCAGCGGGCTGACAATCTGCGACCAGCGGCCGGACAAACCGGTTGCAACGTCGACGTCCCTGCGATCAGGGTGGGAAAACCCCGACGAAAGGACCACGCCTCGTGACGACCGCCGAGATTCGTGAGATCCCACTCGCCGCGCCGGGCGCCGGCCCGTACGGCATCACTGCCGGCCCGGACGGCGCGCTCTGGCTGACGCTGGTCCACGCCGGTGCGATCGCCCGGTTGGGCCCCGATGGCGCGATCCGGACCTACCCGTTGGACCCGGCCGGTGGCCGGCCGCTGATCATCACCACCGGACCGGACGGCGCCCTCTGGTTCACCCGCTCCGAGGATGACCGGATCGGCCGGATCAGCGTCGACGGCGAGCAGCGCGCGGTCGTCCTGCCAACCGGCGCCGCGCCGTGCGGCATCGCGGCCGGCCCCGACGGCGCACTCTGGTACGCCGGAATGAACTCCGACACGATCGGCAGGGTGGGCACCGACGGCACGGTCGAGATTTTCCCGCTGCCGGTGACCGGCGGGTTCGCCTCGATGATCACCGCTGGCCCGGACCAGGCGCTCTGGTTCACCCTCAACCAGGCGAACGCGATCGGCCGGATCGACCTCGACGGCCGGGTGACGCTGCATCCGGTGCCCACCGCGAACGCCGGCCCGGTAGGCATCACCCTCGGCGGTGACGGCGCGATCTGGTTCGTGGAGATCGCCGCCGGTCAGCTCGGCCGGATCACCCCGGATGGCGAGATGACCGAGTTCCCGCTGCCGGACCGGGCGGCCCGCCCACACGCGATCGTGGTCGACCCGGACGGCGGCGCCTGGTTCACCGAGTGGGGTGCCAACCGGATCGGCCACATCGACGGCACGGGCCGGATCGACGGCCACGACCTGCCCACCCCCAACGCCGAACCCCACGGCATCACCCTGACCCCCCAGGGCGTCTGGGCCGCCCTGGAAATAGGAGCAGTAGCCCACCTGATCCCCTGACCCCAGACCCCCCACCCCTGACCCCCACCCCGCCTGGTTGATCAAGAGGTTTGCGTCAGAATCCCGCCCGAAGTTGACGCAAACCTCTTGATCACCGGGGCGGGGAGCGCGGGGAGGGGGTGGGCAGGGGGGTGGGGGTGCGTTACTGGACTGCGGGGGATGCGGTCAGGGTGCCGTTTTCGGCATTCAGGGTCGCTTGGGTGCCCACCGGGACGGTCAGCTGGTTGGGGCCGTGGCCGATGGGGAGGCCGCCGAGGACCGGTACGCCCAGGTCGCCGAGGCGTTCGCTGAGCACGTCGACGATCGTGGTGTCCCAGCCGTCACCGCAGTCGGTGAACTGCCCGACCGCCACCCCGGCCAGCCCGTCCAGCACGCCTGCCCGGCGCAGCTGGGTGAGCATCCGGTCGACCTTGTACGGGGGCTCCTGCACGTCCTCGATCAACAGCACCGCCCCGGTCAGGTCGGGCAGGTCCGGTGTGCCGATCGAGGCGGCGATCATGCACAGGTTGCCGCCGAGCAGGGTGCCGGTGGCGAGGCCCGGGACGCGTACGCCGAAGGTCTCCTCGGTGGGCACCGCGGTGATCGACACCGGTTCGGTCGTCATCAGCGCCGCGTGCAGGGACTCGGCGGAGCGCAGCGGGGTCCGCTCGTCGCGCCAGGCCGCCCCCGGACCGTGCACCCCGGCCAGCCGGGCACCCCGCCACAGCGCGAACTGCAACGCCGTGATGTCCGAGAAGCCGGCCACCACCTTCGGGTCGCGGCGGACGGCGGCCATGTCGATGGCGTCCACGATCCGTTGGGCGCCGTACCCGCCCCGGGTGCAGATCACCCCGCGGATCTCCGGGTCGGTGAAGGCCGCGTTCAGGTCGGCGGCCCGTAGGTCGTCGGTGCCGGCGAGGTAGCCGTGGCGGGCGTACGCGTTCGGCGCCGGCACCGGGCGCAGGCCCCACCCGGTGAGCAGCTCCATGCCCCGGGCCACCCGCTCCGGCGAGGTCGGGCCGGACGGCGACACCAGCAGCACCGCGTCGCCCGGGAGCAGCACGGGCGGGCGGACGGCTGCGGTGTCGTCGCTGATCACAACCGCTGAGCCTAACGACCACGCCAGATCCCGGCCGCCGCAGAGGGACACGACCGGAAGCGTGGGCCTGTGGCGGGGCGCTGCGCCGCGCGGCGCACCGGCTAGCCTCGACCTGTGGCAACCGCGCTGGTGATCGAGAACGACCCGACCGACGACGCACGCCGGCTGGGCGAGTGGCTGACCGAGGCTGGGCTGGAGCTGTGGGTGGTTCGCCCGCACGCCGGCGACGAGCTCCCCGCCGACCTGGAGGGGTACGCGGCGCTGGTGGTGCTCGGCGGCGACCAGCAGGCGTACCCGCTGCCGGACGGCTCGCCCGGCGCACAGTGGTTTCCGGCGGTGGAGGGACTGCTGCGCAAGGCGGTCCGCTACCGGGTGCCGACCCTGGCCGTCTGCCTGGGCGCGCAACTGCTCGCCACCGCGCATGCCGGCCTGGTCGAGCGGAGTCCATCGGGGCCGGAGATCGGCCCGGGCGTGGTCGGCCGGCGCGACGCCGCCGAGAACGACCCGCTGTTCCGGTACGTGCCGTTGATCCCGGACGTGCTCCAGTGGCACGCCGACGAGATCACCGAGCTGCCCCGGGCGCCACCCTGCTGGCCGCGTCCACCCGCTACCCGCACCAGGCGTTCCGGCTCGGTGACCGGGCCTGGGGTCTGCAGTTCCACATTGAGTGCGACGCCGCGATGATCGCCGACTGGGCCACCGACTCGGCCCAACTCGCCGAGCTGGGCTACGACCCGGAGCTGGTGGTCGCGGCCTGCGCCTCGGTGCTGCCCGACATCGAGGAGGTCTGGCAGCCGTTCGCCGCCCGGTTCGCCGCGCTGGCCCTCGGTGAGTTGGACGACAGCACGATGCGGCGTGGCCTGCCGCTGCTCGGGCACTGATGAGCCGGCCGACCAGGGCAACGGGCCGGCTCGCCCGGTACGGCTTCGGCACCGCCGAGGGCGACGGCGGCGCCCGTGCCGCCGACCTGCTCGGCCCGGACGGGCTGCGGCTGTGGCGGCCGGAGGAGCAGGAGCCGGCCGACGAGCCGGCCGGTGAGCTGCTGGCCGCGATGTCCCGGGCCGCCGACCCGGACCTGGCGCTGCGCCAACTGCACCGCATCGTCGAGGCCGAACGTCGCACGACCGACGGCGCCGCCGACTCGCCGCTGCTCGCGGAGATGCACGCCGACCCGGGGCTGCGGCGGCGGCTGATCGCGGTGCTGGGTGCCTCGTCGGCGCTCGGCGATCACCTGGTGGCCCATCCCGACCACTGCACGGCGCTGCGGACCGCCCCGGACGGGCTCGCGCCGATCGCCGAGGGTCGGTTGGAACCGGCTGCCGGTGGCAACCCGGTGGCGGTGCTGCGGACCGCGTACCGGTTGGCGCTGCTGCGGATCGCGGCGGCCGACCTGACCGGCGGGCGCGGCCTGGAGCAGACGATGGCCGCGCTCTCCGCGTTGGCCGACGCGACGTTGGCCGCCGCCTACGAGGTGGCCGTCGCGGAACTGGCAGAGGGCACCGAGCGGCCTCGGCTCGCGGTGGTGGCGATGGGCAAGTGCGGCGGCGGCGAGCTGAACTACGTCTCCGACGTGGACGTCATCTTCGTGGCCGCCGAGGACGCCGACCTGGCCGCCGCAACCCTGGTGGCGACCCGGCTGATCCACATCTGCGGGCTGGTCGCCTGGCCGGTGGACGCCGCCCTGCGCCCCGAGGGCAACCGGGGCCCGTTGGTGCGGACCCTCGCCAGCCACCTGGCCTACTACCAGCGGTGGGCGCGCACCTGGGAGTTCCAGGCGCTGCTCAAGGCCCGCCCGGCCGCCGGTGACCTCCCGCTGGCCCAGGAGTGGATCGACCAGCTCGCACCGCTGGTCTGGCGGGCGGCCGAGCGACCCGAGGCGGTCGAGGACGTCCGCGCCATGCGGCGCAGGATCATCGACCACATCCCGCCCAAGGAGTTGGAGCGCGAGATCAAGCGCGGCCCCGGCGGGCTGCGCGACATCGAGTTCGCCGTCCAGTTGCTGCAACTCGTACACGGTCGCGGGGACGAGACGCTGCGGGCGCCGGGCACCATCCCGGCATTGCGCGCGTTGGTCGCCGGTGGCTACGTCGGCCGGGCCGACGGCGAGGCGCTGCTGCGCGGTTACCGTTTCCTGCGCAGCGTCGAGCACCGGCTGCAACTACAGGGCCTGCGTCGTACGCACACCGTTCCCACCGAGCCGGGCGCGCTGCGGTGGCTCGCCGCCGCGCTGGGTTTCACGGCAGCGCCGGGGCGCAGCGCCGTGGAGAGCTTCCGGGCCGAGTGGGTCACCCACGCCACCGAGGTACGCCGGCTGCACGCCAAGCTGCTCTACCGGCCGCTGCTGGAGTCGGTGGCCCGGGTGCCGGCCGACGGGCTGCGCCTCACCCCGGAGGCTGCCAGGCACCGGCTGGAGATCCTCGGGTTCGCCGACCCGGCCGGGGCGCTGCGGCACCTCCAGGCGCTCACCGGCGGGGTGAGTCGCACGGCGGCGATCCAGCGGACCCTGCTGCCGGTGCTGCTCAGCGAGTTCGCCGACGCGCCGGAACCGGACCGGGGGCTGCTCAACTACCGGAAGGTGTCCGACAAGCTGGGCAGCACGCCCTGGTATCTACGGTTGCTGCGCGACGGTGGCCCGGTCGCCCGTCGGCTGGCCCGGGTCCTGGCCCTGTCCCGGTACGTCGCCGACCTGCTCGCCCGCGACCCGGAGGCACTGCGGCTGCTGGCCGAGGAGAACGAGCTGGCGCCCCGCTCCCGCGAGGTGCTCCGGGAGGGGTTCCTCGCCGCAGCGGCCCGGCACGCCGACCCGGTCGAGGCCACCCGCGCCGTACGCGCACTGCGGCGCCGGGAGCTGGTCCGGGTGGCCTGCGCCGACGTGCTCTGCCGGGCGGGCGCGCTCGCGCCCACACCCACCCGGCCGGACGGCGCGAACCGCCCGGCACCGGGGCTGGCCGACATCACCCAGGTCGGCACGGCCCTCGCCGACGTCACCGACGCCACCCTGGCCGCCGCGCTGCGCGCCGCCCAGGCCAGCCAGCCGGCACCGGAAGGGCTGCGGTTCGCGGTGATCGGCATGGGACGGCTCGGCGGGTACGAGTCGAACTACCTCTCCGACGCCGACGTGCTCTTCGTCTACGACCCGCCGCCGGGCACCAGCGAGAGCGCCGCCAGCGCCGCTGCGCACGCGGTCGCCGAGGAGCTGCGCCGGCTGCTCGGCGTACCCGCCCCCGACCCGCCGCTGGGCGTCGACGCCGACCTGCGGCCGGAGGGCCGCCAGGGTCCACTGGTCCGCAGCCTCGCCGCGTACGCGGCGTACTACGCCCGCTGGTCGCGGGTGTGGGAGGCACAGGCCCTGCTGCGCGCCCGGTTCGTCTGCGGCGACGCCGAGCTGGGCGCCGAGTTCGAGGCGATGATCGACCCGGTGCGTTACCCGGCCGAAGGGCTGACCCGCGAGCAGGTCGTCGAGATCCGGCGGATCAAGGCCCGGGTGGAGACCGAGCGGCTGCCCCGGGCGCCGACCCGGCCACCCACACCAAACTGGGGCGCGGCGGGCTGGCCGACGTGGAGTGGGCCGTGCAACTCGTCCAGCTCCGGCACGCGGGCAGGGTCCCGTCGCTGCGCGGCACGCGTACCCTCGATGCCCTCGCGGCCGCCGAGCGGGCCGGCCTGATCGACCCGACGGACGCCGCCGAGATGGCCGCCGGGTGGTCCCTGGCCGCGCAGGTCCGCAACGCGTTGATGCTGGTCCGGGGCCGGGCCGGCGACCAGTTGCCCCGGCACGGGGTGGAGCTGGCCGGCGTGGTCCGACTCCTCGGCCGGGACGACCCGGGGGAGTTCCTCGACGAGTACCTGCGCGTCGGCCGCCGCTCCCGTGCCGCGACGGAACGGGTCCTGAATGCCTGACGCGTCGACCCGCCCGGCCACGCGGTCCCCGCAGGTGGTCTGGGCGGCGGCGACCGGGGCCGCGGTCGTGCTCGCCGCCGCGTTCCTGCTCGCGCCGCGGATGGGCACGGACCTCGCGGCCCAGGTGGCCCGCGCCGAGTTCGCCGACCGGTACGGTGCCGCGCCGATCGACCTCGGCTGGTACGGCGGAGTCAACCAGTACGGCTACAGCCTGTTCACGGCCAGGTTGGGCGCGCTGATCGGAATGCGTCCACTGGGGGCCGTCGCCGCCGTGCTTGGCGCGGCGGCGCTGGGCTGGCTGTTCGTCCGGGGCCGGGCCCGCCGGCCGCTGCTGGCCGGTGTCCTCGGTGCCGTGGTCCTCGTCGGCAACCTGGCGAGCGGTCGGGTCACCTTCGCCGTCGGGCTGGCGTTCGGGCTGCTGGCGCTCTGCGCGGTCAGCGCGGAACGCCCACCACGCCCGCTTCGCCTGGCACTCGCCGCCGGTTGCGCCGCTCTGGCGACGGCGGCGAGCCCGGTCGCCGGCCTGTTCACCGGTCTGGCCGGCGCGGCGTTGCTGCTGGCCGCCCTGCGCCGAGGCGACGGGCCCGGCCGTGCACTGCCCGGTGGGTGGCGCTCGGAGCGACCACTGGCGGAGGGGTTCGTGCTGGCCGTGGCGCCCGCCGTCACCCTGGCGCCGATCGCGTTGCTCTTCGGCAACGGGGGCACCCAGCCGTACTCGGCCGAGTCGATGCGGATCAACGTCGCGCTCGCGGTGCTGGTGGCGGTCGTGCTGCCGCGTCGTCGCCGGGTGCTGCGCGTCGGCGCGCTGCTCACCGTGCTGCTCCTGGTCGGCGCGTACTACGTGCCCAGCCCGATCGGTTCCAACGCGCTGCGCCTGCCGCTGCTCTTCGCGCTGCCCGTGCTGGCCGGGTACGCGCCGCTGCCCGGCCCGTGGCTTGCCGGGCTGCTCGCCGCGACGGTGTGGTGGCAGTCCCCGGTGATGCTGAGTGACGTCACCCGGGCCGGCGCCGCCGAGAGCGCCCCGGCGTTCTACCGCCCGCTCGTCGCGGAACTCGACCGACGGCAGCCCGTCGGCCGGGTCGAAGTGGTGCCGCTGCGCGACCACTGGGAATCCGCGTACCTGCCACCGACCGTGCCGCTGGCCCGTGGCTGGGAGCGCCAGGTCGACAGCGACCGCAACGCGCTGTTCTACGACGGCACCCTGAGCGCCCAGACCTACGAGCAGTGGCTCCGCGACCAGGCGGTCACCTACGTGGTGGTCGCCCCGGATGCTCCCGCCGACCGGTGGGGCCGCGACGAGGCCGCGTTGATCCGCGGCGACCTGCCGTACCTGCGGGAGGTCTGGCGCGATCCGACCTGGCGCCTGTACGAGGTGGTCGATCCGTCGCCGCTGGTCGGGGCCCCCGGCCGGCTCGTCACCCCCGGCCGGCTCGTCACCCCCGGCCGGCTCGTCACCGCCGACCGGGGCGCGGTCCGGCTGACGGCCACGCCCGGCGACGTGCCGGTCAAGGTGCGGTGGTCACGGTGGCTGTCGCTCGATGGCCCGGACGGCTGCCTACGACCCGGCGCCGACGGGTGGACCGAGGTGCGGGTACGCGCGGCCGGCGACTACTCGATCTCCAGCAGCCTGGCACCGGCCAACCACTGCTGACGGTCCTGCCGTCGGTCACCCCCCGGCGTGCTGGCAGCATGTCGGGCGTGCCTCCCCACCTCGCGCGCTGGACCGGCCTGGCCGGCTCGATGCTGCTCGCGCTGTCCGCGTTCCTCGGCGGCGCGTTTCCCAGCGGCCCCCTGCGCAGCACCCCGGTCAGCATCTGGCAGGGCACCAACGGCCCGCTGATCCTGGCCGCCTGGGCGGTCGGCACCGGCTTGATGGCGTACGCCTGGTGGGCGCTGCGCGACGGCGGCCCGTCGACTCGCTGGGCGCTGCTCACCGTGGGGCTGTGGCTGCTGCCGCTGCTGGTCGCGCCGCCCTTCGGCAGCCGCGACGTGTACGCGTACGCGTGTCAGGGCGCCAGCTTCGCCGGTGGCATCAGCCCGTACGAGCAGGGCGTCTCCGCGCTGCCCTGCCCCTGGCTGGACTCGGTCTCCTACATCTGGCGGGACACCCCCGCGCCGTACGGGCCGCTCTTCGTGCTCGTCGCGGCTGCTGTGGTCAAGGTCGCCGGCTCGCTGACCGCCAGCATCGTGCTGTTCCGTGCGCTGGCACTGCTCGGCGTGGTGGTGAGCGCGTGGGCGCTGCCGGTGCTGGCACGCCGGGCCGGGGTGCCGGCCAAGCGGGCGGTCTGGCTGGCGCTGGGCTCCCCGCTGGTCGCCGCGCACCTCATCGGTGGCCCACACAACGACATACTGATGCTCGCCGCGCTCGTCGGTGGCCTGGCCGTGGTGGCCGCACACCCGCGCCGACGCGGCATGCTGCTGGTCGGCGGGCTGCTCCTCGGAGTCGCCGTGTCGATCAAGGTCACCGCCGTGGTGGTGGTCCCGTTCGCCGCGCTGGCGGCCACCGCCGGTCCGTACCGGCTGCGGACGCTGATCCGCGACGGCGGCTGGGTGGTCGGCGGCACTGTCGCCGCCGTGCTGGGAGTGACAATCGCCGGCGGACTGGACTTCGGCTGGGTCGGCGGGCTGTCCGGGGCGCGCCGCCGTCGCCTGGACGTCCCCGCCGACCGCCGTCGGTCAGACCGTCGGTTACATCGCCGCGCTGTTCGGCGCTCACATCGACGCGTTGCCGGTGACGCGCGGGATAGCCGTGGTGGTCCTGGCCGTCCTCCTCGTCTGGCTCTGGTGGCGGGCCCGCACCCGCGACCCCCTCTACTACGCCGGCCTCGCGCTCGCCGTCACCGTCGCGCTCTCTCCCGTGGTGCACCCCTGGTACTGGACGTGGCCGTTGTTCGTGCTGGCCGCCACCGCCCGGCGTACCGGCTGGTTCACAGTGGTCGCCCTGGTCGCGTCCTTCCTGGTGCTGCCCGACGGCACCGGGTTTCCCAGGTACACCAAGACGGTCGGGGCGCCACTGATGACGCTGTTGGTGATCGTGGTGGTCGTCCGGTTGGTACGGTCGGCTCGGGCGGCCCGTCAGCCGGTCGCCGCCGACTGAGGGAAGGTGCGCCGGTGACCGCTCCCGGCCCGCCTGTTCCGCCGCCTGTTCCGCCGCTGCCTGGTCCCTTGTCGGCACGCCTCGCCCGGTTCGCGGGCCTGGCCGGCGCGGTCCTGCTGACCGTGGCCGGCTACCTCGGCGGGGCCCTGCCCGACGCCCCGCTCGGCGCGACACCGGTGTCGATCTGGCGAACCCCGGACGGCCCGGCGACGCTGATCTGCTGGCTGGCCGGCACCGCGCTGCTGGTCGGTGCGTGGTGGTCGCTGCGCGGGGGCACACCGTCGACCCGTTGGGCGTACGTCACGGCCGGGCTGTGGGCGCTGCCGCTGCTCGTCGCGCCACCACTGGGCAGCCGGGACGTCTACTCGTACGCCTGCCAGGGCTGGACGTACGCGCACGGCGTCGACCCGTACGCGGTGGGCGTGGCGGCGGCGGGCTGCCCGTGGCTGGACACGGTTGCACCGATCTGGCGGGACACTCCGGCACCGTACGGGCCGGTGTTCGTCCTGCTCGCGGCACTCGCGGTCACGCTCGGCGGCGGGCTCACCGGCACTGTGGTGCTGCTGCGGGTGATCGCTGTGGCGGGGTTGCTGCTGGCCGCGATCTGCCTGCCCGGCCTGGCACGGGCAGCCGGGGTGCCGACCCGGCGGGCCGGGTGGCTGGCGTTGGCCGCCCCACTGGTCGGGGTGCACCTCATCGCCGGCGCGCACAACGACGCGGTGATGCTGGGTCTGCTGCTCGGCGGGATGCTGGTGGCGATCCGGCGACCGGGTTGGCCTGCGGCACTGCTCCTGGCCGGGGCGCTGCTCGGGCTGGCGGTGACCGTGAAGGCCAGCGCGGTCGTGGTGGTGCCGTTCGCCGCCCTGGCCGCAGTCCGTGGTCGTCACACCGTACGGGCATTGCTTCGCGACGGCGGCTGGCTGGGCGGTGGGCTGCTCGGAGCGGTGCTGGTCACCTCGGCGGTGTCCGGTCTCGGGTTCGGCTGGGTGGGCGGGCTGACCCACAGCGGCGACTCCGAGCAGTGGACGTCGCCACCCACCGCCGTCGGGTTCGTGGTGGACTACGCCGGTGCGCTGGTCGGCCGGGACCCGCAGGCGGTGCCGGTGGTCCGGGCAGTCGCCCTGCTGCTGCTGGCCGGGGTGCTGGTGGTGCTCTGGTGGCGGGCCTGGCGGGCGCTGCGCGGCTTCAGCGATGCCCGGCGGGTGGCGCGGGCGGCGCGGGCGGTGGGGGTCGAGGGGGCACGGGTCGAGGATGCGCGGGTCGACGGGGCGTGGGTCGAGGTTGCGCGGGTCGACGGGGCGCGGGTCGAGGTTGCGTGCCCTCGGGTAGTGCTGCACGGCGCCGCGTTGGCGCTGGTCGCCACCGTCGTCCTGTCCCCGGTCTTCCACCCCTGGTACGCGACCTGGCCGTTAGCGTTGCTCGCACTCACAGCCGTCCGAACGACGTGGTTCGTGCTGCCAGTGGCGGTGGCGGCCTTCCTGACCCTGCCCGACGGCACGAACCTGGCCCGCTTCACGAAAGCCCCAGGCGCCCTGGCGATGACCGCCCTGCTCCTGACCGTGGTCCTACTGGTCCTGCGCACCACCCACCGCCCGGGTCCAACCCGTCGATCATGAGGTTGGCGGGGAAAATTCGGACGGAACGCCCGGCCAACATCATGATCGACGTGTCTGGGCGCCAAGATCGTGCTCGATCATGGATGTAAGGGCTTCGAGCCGCCCTGGTTGGCCACCAAAACCATGATCGAGCACGATCCCCGTCCCGCCCCAGTCCAAGATCCGCGCAACTTCAGGGAAAGTGCTGCCTACGGTGCCTGGGAGGCAGCAACATCCCTGAAGTTGCGCGGGGCGCGGGGCGCGGGGCGTGGGGCGCGGGGCGCGGGGCGCGGGGCGCGGGGCGCGGGGCGCGGGGCGCGGGGCGCGGGGCGCGGGGCGCGGGAGGCGGGGCCTGTGGGACGTGGGGCGCGGGGCCTGCGGGGCGCGGGGGTGGGCGTGTAACGGGGCCGGGCCGGCTCCGCGATCGCGGAGCCGGCCCGGCCGGTGGTGCGGTGACTGCTCAGCAGTCGTCGTGCCCAGACTGCTCAGCAGTCGTAGTACATGGCGAACTCGTGCGGGGTCGGGCGCAGGCGCACCGGGTCGACCTCGTTGGCGCGCTTCCAGTCGACCCAGGTGGAGATCAGGTCGGGCGTGAAGACGCCGCCGTCGAGCAGGTAGTCGTGGTCGGCCTCGAGCGAGTCGAGCACGGCCGACAGCGAGCCCGGCACCTGCTTGACGTCGCCCCACTCCTCCGGCGGGAGGTCGTAGAGGTCCTTGTCGATCGGCGTCGGCGGCTCGATCTTGCTCTTGATGCCGTCGAGGCCGGCCATCATCATGGCCGAGAAGGCCAGGTAGACGTTGGCCGACGGGTCCGGGACGCGGAACTCGACGCGCTTGGCCTTCGGGTTGCTGCCGGTCACCGGGATGCGGGTGCAGGCGGAGCGGTTGCGCTGCGAGTAGACCAGGTTGACCGGCGCCTCGAAGCCCGGCACCAGACGACGGTACGAGTTGATCGTCGGATTGGTGAAGGCCAGCAGCGACGGCGCGTGGTGCAGCAGGCCACCGATGTACCAGCGGGCCATGTCGGACAGGCCGGCGTAGCCGGTCTCGTCGTAGAACAGCGGCTCACCGTTGAGCCAGAGGCTCTGGTGGGTGTGCATGCCGGAGCCGTTGTCGCCGAAGAGCGGCTTGGGCATGAACGTCGCGGTCTTGCCGTTGGCCCAGGCCTCGTTCTTCACGATGTACTTGAAGAGCTGGAGCTGGTCACCCGCGTGCAGCAGGGTGGAGAACCGGTAGTTGATCTCGGACTGGCCGGCCGTGCCCACCTCGTGGTGCGAGCGCTCCACGTTGAAGCCGGTGTCGACGAGGCGGCGCACGATCGAGTCACGCAGGTCGGCGTAGTGGTCGACCGGCGGCACCGGGAAGTAGCCGCCCTTGTACGCGGTCTTGTAACCACGGTTGCCGCCCGGCTCTTCGCGGCCGGTGTTCCAGGCGCCCTCGATCGAGTCGATGTAGTAGAACGACTGGTGCGCCGAGGTCTCGTGGCGGATCGAGTCGAAGATGTAGAACTCCGCCTCGGCGCCGAAGTAGGCGGTGTCGGCGATGCCGCTCGCCGCCAGGTACGCCTCGGCCTTCTTCGCCACGTTGCGCGGGTCGCGGCTGTAGGCCTCGCGGGTGAACGGGTCGTGGATGAAGAAGTTCAGCGCGAGAGTCTTCTGCGCGCGGAACGGGTCGATGAACGCGGTGGCGACATCCGGGAGCAGGAGCATGTCCGACTCGTGGATCGCCTGGAAACCGCGGATCGACGAACCGTCGAACGCGAGGCCGTCGGTGAAGAGATCGTCGTTGACGGACTCGACCGGCAGGTTGAAGTGCTGCATCACGCCGGGCAGGTCACAGAAACGAACGTCGACGAACTTCACGTCCTCGTTCTTGAGGTATCGCAGCAGTTCCTCGGGGTTGGCGAACACACATCCTCCTGGCACGTCCACGGGGTGGCTAGGCTTCTGGCGACGCTATGGCCGGGGGGTTGCCCGGCCGTGTCTCCGTTGTTTCTGCCGTGTTACGTCCCTCGCGGAGCGTCAGCGGCGCTCCTGTCCACGCCTTCGGCCCGCCGCGAACGTCGTACCGACTGTGCCAGTGTAGTGACATCTGATGCCTTTGGCCTGAATCGGCACACAGTGGCGGCGGCACCCGGCGAGCCCTCGTCGCGACGCGGATACCCTTGATCGCTGTGACCAATCCGCACGTCCCGGCAGCGCCGGCCACCGACCCCACCTTCACCCCGCCGACCCTCGGACGCCGCTTCGGGGCGCTGATCATCGACTGGGTGCTCTGCCTGCTGGTGTCCAACATCTTCGCCGACCCGGTACGCGACGGCTGGGCGCCGGTGCTGGTGCTGGTCCTGGTGTACGGCATCTTCCTCGGCCTGTTCGCCCAGACACCGGGCATGTACGTCACGAAGATCCGCTGCGTGAACTGGCACGACGGCGGTCGGATCGGGGTGCTCCGAGGACTGATCCGGGGCCTGTTGCTGGCCCTCGTCGTCCCCGCGCTGATCATGGATGGGCACCGTCGCGGCCTGCACGACCGGCTCGCCGACTCGGTCATCGTCGACGCCCCCCGCGGCTGAGCCCGCCGAACAACGAGAAAGAGCCGGACCCACACGGGTCCGGCTCTTTTCAGGCGTACGCCAGAGGGGTCAGCGGCCCCGCGACTGGCGGAAGGCGCCCGGCGGCCGCATGTTCTTCGGGATCGCGCCCTTGGGCATCTGCGGCCGGGCGGTGAGCGCCTTGAGTCGCTTGTCCAGCGAGTTGACGTCCTTGCCGGAGAGCGCGCGGGGCAGGCGCAGCAGCGTCGTCCGCAGCTTGCGGATCGGCAGCTCGCCCTCCTCCTGCCCGATCACGTAGTCGTGCAGGGGAGCGGAGCCGATCACCTTGGACAGCCGCCGCTTCTCCTGCCCGAGCAGGCCGCGCACCCGCTGCGGGTTGCCCTCGGCCAGCAGGATCACGCCCGGGCGGCCGATCACCAGGTGGACCATGTCCATCTGGGTCGTCGAGCTGACCGCCGGGGTCACCCGCCAGTCGCCGCGCATGTTCTCCATGATCTGCGCCGCCGCGCCGGGTTGGCCCTCGGCGGCGTTCATCATCGCCTTGTTGGACCGGAGGTTGAGCACGATCAGCACCGCGAGCAGGACGAACAGGATGCCGATCGGCAGCCAGATCCAGCTCCAGAGGATGACCGCGACCACGGTGAGGGCGAGCGGGATGAGCACCGCGGCGGCGACCAACGGCGCGAACCACCGGTCCTGCTTGGCGGTGAACTTGAACACCATCCCGATCTGCTTCAGCCGCTGGCCGAACGAGACCTTCTCCTGGGGCTTTGCCATGCCGCAGAGTCTAGTGGTCGCCGCCTGCCCCGTTGATCCGCGTCCGGGTGCCGGGGCAGCTGAGTACCTTACGTCTCCTCACCGCCCGGGAACGGACGGGTAAGGAGGGTGCCGGCCGGGAAGATGAGGCGGTGTGCCCATGCCCGGGTGGGGCCTTCGCGCGAAGAGTCATCAGCAGAAGACGACGACGCCACGAAGGAGCCCGACATGTTCGGCAACGACGCAGACTTCCTGCTCTCCCTGCACCGTACGCACACCGCCGAGCTGCGCGCCGAGGCGGCCGCGGAACGGCTCGCCCGGTCGCTGCCGCGTCCGGCCGGCCGCGATTGGCTGGGTCGGCGCAGGCACGCCAGCCGCACCGGCGACGCCCGCCGGTGACCGCGCCAGCCTCGGCGGCCACGGCGCCCGCCGTGCCGGCCGGCCGACTCGACGCCGCCCCGCCGCCCGGCCACCGGCCGATCGGCGGGGCTGTCGGCGGGAGCCGTCATGGCATGCTCGAACCTGTGACCGTACGCGCCGCCAGTTCCGTCCTCGTCGGCCGCCATCGTGAGATCGCGGCGCTGCGCGACGCCCTGGGTCGCGCCCGGGTGGGGGAGCCGACCACAGTGCTGGTCGGTGGCGAGGCCGGCGTGGGCAAGACCCGGCTGCTGGAGGAGTTCGGTGCCTGGGCCACCGGCGGCGGGGCGCGGGTGCTGGTCGGCCAGTGCCTGGAGTTGGGCGAGGCGGGCCTGCCGTTCGCTCCGTTCGCCGCCGCGCTGCGCGCGGTGCTGCGCGCCGACGGCCCCGAGGTCTTCGCCGGCTACGAGGCGGAGTTCGCCCCGCTGCTGCCGGAGCTGGGACGAGCGTCCGCGGCGCTGGCCGGCCCTCGTCCCGTCCCGCTCAGTGACGCCCCGCGCGGTTACCTGTTCGACCTGGTCGCCGAGCTGTTCCAACGACTCGCCGACGCCCGCCCGCTGGTGCTGCTCATCGAGGACCTGCACTGGGCCGACCGCTCCACCCGGGACCTGATCGGCTTCCTGGTCCGGGCCGCGC
Organism: Micromonospora sp. MGP-C2; assembly: GCF_057766525.1. Lineage (NCBI taxonomy): Bacteria > Bacillati > Actinomycetota > Actinomycetes > Micromonosporales > Micromonosporaceae > Micromonospora > Micromonospora sp. MGP-C2. The sequence continues at coordinate 2,549,040 of NZ_JBYMEN010000002.1, read as the reverse complement.
GGCCGGGTCGCCTGCTGCTGGTCTGCACCTACCGCACGGACGAGTTGCAGCGCGGGCACCCGCTGCGCCCGTTCCTCGCCGAACTGGACCGCGCCCGCGGTGTGGAGCGGGTCGAGTTGGGCCGACTGGATCGCGACGGCACCGGCGCGATCCTCGCCGACCTGCTCGGCGCCGAGCCACCCGCCCGGGCCGTCGACGATGTCCACGGCCGCACCCAGGGCAACCCCTTCTTCATCGAGGAGCTGGCCGTCGCCGGTGACCCGATCGGCTGCGCGGCGCTCCCCGAGACGCTGCGCGACCTGCTGCTGGCCCGGGTGGACCGGCTTCCCGAGCCGACCCAGCGGGTGCTGCGCATCGCGGCTGCCGGCGGCACCCGCTTCGCCCACGACCTGCTCGCCGAGGTCGCCGGGCTGCCCGAGGCCGAGCTGGAGGACGCGCTACGCGTCGCCGTCGCCGCCCAGTTGGTGGTGGCCGACCGCGACGGTGACTACGAGTTCCGGCACGCGCTGGTCCGCGAGGCCGTGCACGACGAGTTGCTGCCCGGCGAGCACGCCCGGCTGCACGCCCGCTTCGCCGCCGCCATCGAGGCCCAGCCGCACCTGGTCGCCGCCGGCCGGGCCCCGGCGGAGATCGCCCACCACTGGTACGCCGCGCACGACCACCCGCGGGCCCTCGTCGCGGCACGGGCCGCAGCGGTCGCCGCCGGCGGCCGGTACGCGTACGCCGAGCAGCGCCGACTGCTGGAGCGGGCGCTGGAGTTGTGGGAGCTGGTGCCCGACGCCGCCGACCTGCTCGGCATGGACCACCTGGCGTTGCTGGAGCAGACGCTGGCCGCGGCGGTCACGGCCGGCGACTTCAGCCGGGCCATCACGCTGACCCGGGCCGGCCTGGCCGAGGTGGACGCCGACGCCGCACCGCTGCGCGCCGCCCGCCTGCTCAACCAGCGGGGTCGGCTGATGGCCCTGCTCGGCAAGAGTGACGGTCGCCGGGAGCTGGATGAGGCGTACCGGCTGGCCGCTGGCGGCCCCCGGGGAGCGGAGCGGGTCCGGCTGCTCGCCGACATCGCCGCGCACCTGGTCAAGATCGACCCCAAGCAGGCGGCCCGGGTGGCCGCCGAGGCCGCCGTTGACGCCGAGGCGTTCGGCGAGGACGTCGCCCTGCTGCACGCGCGGATCGCCCTGCTCTGCCACGGCGAGCGGGACCTGGAGCGAGGGCTGGCCGAGCTGAGCCAGGCCGAGGCCGTCGTCCGTGCGTCCGGGGACGCGTCGGGGCTGGTACTCGCCCGGGTGTACCAGTCGGACGTGCTCTGCGAGCTGGGCCGCTACGCCGAGTCCGCGCAGGCTGCCGAGGCCGGCGTCGCCGAGGCGCGTCGGGTGGGGATCAGTCGCTCCACCGGGGCGTACCTGTTGTCCAACCGGGCCGAGGCGTTGATCGCGCTGGGTCGCTGGGACGAGGCCGAGGCGGTGTGCGCGGAGGCCGCGCGGATCGACCTGTCCGGCGTCACCGGCCTGCACTGGCTCCAACTGAGTGCCGGGCTACGGCTGGCCCGCGCCCACCCGGCCGCCGACGAAGTGGTCGACCGGGCGCTCACCTTCCTCGGCCGGCCCTATCTGTGGCCGAGCCACCGGCTGCCCCTGCACGAGTTGGCGATCGAGGCAGCGTTGGCCGCCGACGACAAGGTGGAGGCGGTCCGGGCGGCGCGGGTCGCGGCGGTCGACGAGAGCCTTCCGCAACTGCCCCGCGAGGGTTGGCCGGTGCTCAGCGCCGTCGCGCGTACCGCCGCCCGGGTGGGCGACCGGGACCTGTCGGTCGCGGTGGCGGCGCTCGCCGCCGACCTGCCGGTCCGGCACCCGGCGGCGCGGGCACACGCCGCTCAGGTCGCCGCCCTGCTCGCGGTCGGCGACCAGGCGCTGCCGGCCTGGCGGAAGGCGGTCGACGCGTGGCGGGTCGACGGGCAGCCGTACCCGCTGGGTCGCGCGTTGCTGGCGCTCGCCGAGTCGGCTGCCGCTGCCGGGGAGCGCGACGAGACGGCGGCGGCGGTCACCGAGGCCGCCGAGATCGGCCGACGGCTGGGTGCGGTGCCGCTGGTCGAGGCGGCTGCCACCCTGGCGCGGCGGGTCGGCCTGCGCACCACGGGCCAGGGCGGTGCCGGCGCTGACCTGCTCACCGCGCGGGAACGGGAGGTGCTGCGACTGGTCGCCGAGGGGCACAGCAACAGCCGGATCGCCGAGCAGCTGTTCATCTCCCCGAAGACGGCCAGCGTGCACGTTTCCCGGATCATCGCGAAGCTGGACGTGACCAACCGGGTGGAGGCCGCCGCCCTGGCGCACCGCCTCGGCCTGCTCACCGAGCCGGCGGCGTCGCACTGACGCGCACCCCTTTGTCGCACTGACGCTCACCCGGCGAGGTCACCGCGGCAGGTAGATCCGCCAGCCGTCGATCGTGACCAGGTCGAGGGCGCCCGGGTTGGCGCGCTGCCGCTCGTCGAGCGCGTTCCCCAGCGGTGAGCCGGCCGGTGCGACCCAGGCTGGCGCCGACGCCCCGTCCACCTCCCGTCGGTACGCGGGGTAGCGGTCGAACCCGGGACGCAGCGCGTCGTCGACCACCGCGCAGACCACCTGCTCCGCGGAGGCGAAAGTGAGTCGGTTGCAGGTCCAGTAGCCGGCGCGCACCTCCCGTACGCCGAGCTGCCGCAGGGTGGTGACCAACTCGGCGTGCCGGGCCTCGGCGGCCCGGGTGGCCGGCGCGGTCTGCGCTGACCGCCAGGTGGCCTGGGCTGCGGTGCCCAGCGTGGCCGCGAGCAACGCCAGGGCGACCGGCCGGGCCAGCGTCCGCCCGAGGCCCCGCCGGCCGGTCGCCGACGGGCGCGGGCCGCGCCGGGCCACCGTCCACACCGGCCAGAGCAGCGCCGGCAGGGAGATGAGCAGGCAGGACAGGTAGCGGGAACTCTCCACCGGGGTGAGGCCGGCGGAACTGCTCACGGTGTACGCCCCGAGGGTGACCACGGTGGCCAGCACGAGCGCCAGCCGGATCGCCGCCGCCACCCGGGGTGCAACGAGCACCGGGTGACCAGCATCAGCGGGATCGACCAGCGAGGCAGGACCGGCTGGCAAGGCAGGGCCGGCTGGCGACGCAAGGTCCGCCGGCGAGGCGGCATCGGCTGGCGAGGTGGGGCCGGCTTCGGTGGTCGGTCGGCGTAGTGCCCGCCAGGCGGTGGCGGCACCGAGGGCCAGCAGCAGCGGCAGGGCGAGCGCCCACCAGAGTTGCCAGGTGTCGCACCGCCCCGGAGCGCAGAAGCCCATGCCCAGCGACGGGCCGAGCAGCAGGCCGCCGTGCAGCCGGTCCGCCCAGCCGGCGGTGGCGTTCGCGCCGCTGGCGGCGAGCACCGCGTGCAGCGGGTTCCGCCCGTTCAGCAGGCTGTGCAGCAGCAGCGGGGCCGCCCCCAGCACGGCGGCCGCCCCGAGCAGCGCCCCGGCGGCACCCCACAGCTCCCGGCGGCAGAACCCGACGAGCACCGCCCCGGTCGTCACCACGTACGGCAGCACGAGCGGGTCGACCCAGAGCATCAGGCCGGCCAGGAACCCCCACGCGGCCCACCGCGCCAGCCGCCATCCCGGCCGGCCGGCGGCCAGATCCACGGCGAGGACGGCCAGCGCCACCCCGGCGGCGTTCATCTCGGGGTAGCCACCGCCGGCGATCAGCTGGTTCTTGACCACCCGGTCCGAGCCGAGCGCCAGCAACGCCACCACCAGGAGCCCGAACCACCGGTCCCCGGTCAGCCGCAGCGTCAACCGCCAGGACAGCAGCAGGAACAGCAGGTACAGCGCCAGGGTGGGCAGCCGTAGGCCGAGCAGCGACGGCCCGCCAGCCAGGGCGAACACCGGCGCGGCCAGGTACGCCTCCAGCGTGCCCATGTACTGCTGGCCATAGAACCAGACCGGGAAACCCTCGCCTCGGGCGATGTGCAGCGCGGCCAACCCCATGGTGGCCTCGTCGCTGTTCGTCGGCGGCGCCGCGTTGACCAGCAGCCAGAGCCGGTAACCCACTCCGGCGAGCACGGCCACCGCGGTGAGCCAGCCGACCAGGCGCAGGCGCGTACCGGGCCGCGGGCGCGGGGAGTCCGCGCCGCGCGGCTGTTCGCGTACGCCGGCGGTCATCGCACGATCATGGCATTCGGACGCCGCACGGCCCGTGCGGCGCTGTCGGCGGGTCAGCCGGCGGTGGTGACGGCCACCCCGGCGCGGGCGTCGAGCGCCTGCTTGTAGAGCCGGCCGGCCCGGTACGACGAACGCACCAGCGGCCCGCTCATCACGCCGGCGAAGCCGATCTCCTCGGCCTCCTCGCGCAGCTCCACGAACTCCTCCGGCTTGACCCAGCGGGTCACCGGGTGGTGCCGGGGGGTCGGGCGCAGGTACTGGGTGATGGTGATCAGCTCGCAGCCGGCCTCGTGCAGGTCGCGCAGCGCCTGCGAAACCTCGGCCCGCTCCTCGCCCATGCCCAGGATGAGGTTGCTCTTGGTGACCAGGCCGTCGGCGCGGGCCTGCCGGATCACGTCCAGTGAGCGGTCGTAGCGGAACGCCGGCCGGATGCGCTTGAAGATGCGCGGCACGGTCTCCACGTTGTGGGCCAGCACCTCGGGACGGGAGCCGAAGACCTCGGCCAACTGCTCGGGAACAGCGTTGAAGTCGGGGATCAGCAGCTCGACGCCGCAACCCGGCTGAAGGGCGTGGATCTGTCGGACGGTCTCGGCGTAGAGCCAGGCGCCGCCGTCGGGCAGGTCGTCACGGGCGACGCCGGTGATGGTGGCGTACCGCAGCCCCATCGAGACCACCGACTCGGCGACACGACGCGGCTCGTCGGCGTCGAACTCGGCCGGCTTGCCGGTGTCGATCTGGCAGAAGTCGCAGCGCCGGGTGCACTGGTCGCCACCGATGAGGAAGGTGGCCTCCCGGTCTTCCCAACACTCGTAGATGTTGGGGCAGCCGGCCTCCTGGCAGACGGTGTGCAGCCCTTCGCGCGAGACGAGCCCGCGCAGCTGGGTGTACTCCGGACCCATCTTGGCCTTGACCTTGATCCATGGCGGTTTGCGCTCGATCGGCGTCTCGGCGTTGCGCGCCTCGATCCGCAGCAGACGCCGCCCCTCGGGGGCCGCCGTTGCGGTGCGCGCTGCCTGGCCGGTCGTCGGCGCGGAGTGCTCGATCGTCACGAAAACGAGCCTACGCCGGACGGCGGGTGTCTATGTGCGTCGGGCGACCGGCGTCACGCCCCGAACGTTGTGACGCCGGACACCGGAGTGTCGAAAATGTGCGTCACACGAGAGGGATTCGGGTGCTACGGTCACCGCCAACAGCGACGACGGAGCCGAGTAGCGCGCCGACCCGCCAGCGCAGAGAGCCGCCGGTGCTGAGAGGCGGTCTGGCGCCGGTGTGCGAAGACCCTCCCGAGCTGCGGGAAGAACGGTTACGGGTCACCCGTGCCCAGTAGAGCCCGCCCGGCTGGCCCCGGTCATCAGGCGACGAACGAGGCCTCCGCTTCGGCGGGGGTGAAGGTGTGGTGGCACCGCGAGGTTCCCGCTCGCCCACACCTCCCTGGGGCTGATGCGACGCATCGCTTCCCCCAGGGCGGCGAAGGCGTGGCGATCGACCGAGGAGCAGCCCGCCATGCAACGAACCCTGTCCCACCACCTGCCCACCCGGATCGGCACGACAGTGCGGATCGCCGGCTGGGTGCACCGCCGCCGCCTGCTCAAGTCGCTGGCCTTCCTGATCGTGCGCGACGCCACCGGCCTCGCCCAAGTGGTCGTCACCGACCCGACCGTCCGCGCCGAGCTGGAGAAACTCCCCGAGGAGACGGTCGTCGAGGTCACCGCGACGGTCACCGCGAACGAAACGGCGCCCGCCGGGGTCGAGCTGACCGACCCGACGGTACGTCCACTGGGGCCGCCCGCCGTGCCGCCACCGTTCGACCTGTACCGGCCGGCGCTGACCGCGAGCCTGCCCACCCAGCTCGACAACGCGCCCACCGCGCTGCGGCACCCCACCCGGTCGGCGGCGCTGCGGATCTCGGCGGCGGCGGTGGCCGGCTTCCGGGGCGCCCTGGACACCCGGGACTTCGTGGAGATCCACACCCCGAAGGTGGTCAGCTCCTCCACCGAGAGCGGGGCGAACGTGTTCGCGCTGGACTGGTTCGGTGGGCCCGCGTACCTGGCCCAGTCGCCGCAGTTCTACAAGCAGTTGATGGTCGGCGTCTTCGAACGGGTCTACGAGGTGGGGCCGGTCTTCCGGGCCGAGCCGCACGACACCGTCCGGCACCTCGCGCAGTACACGTCGCTCGACGCGGAGCTGGGCTTCGTCGCCGACCACCACGACGTGATGCGGGTGCTGCGGGACACGGTGGCTGGGATGCTGGGCAATGTGGGGGAGCGGGCCGGTGGCGCCCTGGCGACGCTCGGCGTCACGCCGCCGGAGGTGCCCGCGGAGATCCCGGAGGTGCACTTCACCGAGGCGCTGACGATCGCCGGCGCGCCCGCCGACGAGCCGGACCTCGCGCCAGCCCACGAACGGGCGCTGGGCGAGTGGGCCCGCCGCGAACACGGCTCCGACTTCCTCTTCGTCACCGGCTACCCGATGGCCAAGCGACCGTTCTACACCCACCCGGACCCGGAGCGGCCCGCGTACTCGAACGGTTTTGACCTGCTCTTTCGTGGTCTGGAGCTGGTCACCGGCGGGCAGCGGCTGCACCGGCACACCGACTACCTGGCGGCGTTGGCGGCCCGTGGTGAGCCGGTCGAGCCGTACGCCGGCTATCTGGACGCGTTCCGGCACGGCATGCCGCCACACGGTGGTTTCGCCATCGGCCTGGAACGGTTCGTGGCCCGGCTGGTCGGCGCGGCAAACATCCGGGAGGTCACCGCGTTCCCGCGCGACCTGCACCGGCTGACCCCGTAGGGCCGTGCGCCGGCTGTCCGCTCAGACCTCGGTCAGGGTGGACAGTCGGCGCTCGACCACCGGCAGCACGTCGGCGACGCTGATCGGGCGGCCCAGCTCGGCGGTGAGCGAGGTGACGCCGGCGTCGCGGATGCCGCACGGCACGATCCGGTCGAAGTACGTCAGGTCGCAGTCGCAGTTGATCGAGAAGCCGTGCAGGGTGACGCCCCGGGCCACCCGGATGCCGATGGCCGCCACCTTGCGGGCCGGCCCCCGGTCGTCCTCGGGCACCCAGACCCCGCTGCGCCCCTCGACCCGGCCGGCGGTCAACCCGAACTCGGCGCACACGTCGATGAGCAGCTCTTCGGTCCGGCGCACGTAGGCGACCACGTCCACCGGGTCGGGCAGGCGCAGGATCGGGTAGCCGACGAGCTGCCCCGGGCCATGCCAGGTGATCTTGCCACCGCGGTCCACGTCGACGACCGGAGTGCCGTCCATGGGCCGGTCCCACGGCTCGGTGCGCTTGCCCGCGGTGTAGACGCTCGGGTGCTCCAGCAGCAGCACGGTGTCGCCGCGCTCGCCAGCCACCACCGACTCGTGCAGGCGTCGCTGCTCGTCCCAGGCGGCCTGGTAGTCGAGCAGGCCGCCGCGGACGGCCGTCAGGCCGGGGGTCGTCGTCGTCACGGCGTCCAGCCTAGTCCCGCCACGAGCGATCTTCCCTGGTGAGCCGTCTCACCGGGCACCCCTGCCGCGACTCGGCCGGGCTCAGGCGCTGGGTGTCGGGGCGGCCGAGCGGCGGCGCCGCAGACGGCGGGTGAGGAGGGCGACGGCGAGCAGCAGTGGGACGGCCAGCGCCAGGTAGAGCCAGGGCGGGGCGGCGAACGGTGACGGCCGGGGCTCTGGCCCACCGAACGCGGCCCGGGTCAGCAGGTCGCCCGGCACCATCAGGTCGGTCGACCCGACCGGCGTGGTCACCAGCACCTCGCGACCGCCGTCGGGCGACAGCGCGGCGAGGAAGGCTTGCCGGTCTGTGTCCGCCTCCGTTTCGCTGACATACCGCAGGATCGGGTCGTCTCCGCGCCAGCCGATGATCCCGCTGACCGAGGTGCCGGCCGGCAGGGCCTGGCCGACGGCTTCGCCGGTGGCAGTGTCCAGGAACTCGATTCGCCAGGTGCGCGCCGCCGCCTGCTCGGACGTGCACCTGGGCCCGGCGCAGCCGTCGAAGGCGAGCAGCGCAAGCTGCCGGCCGTCGGGATGCCAGGCGGCGGGGCCGGCCAGTATCCGCCGGTCGCCGAGGTCGACCTGCCAACGAGTGCCGCCGCCGGCCGGGTCCACGACCACCAGTTGCTGGCGCTCGGCGAGCTGGGCTGGCACGTCCGGCGAGCCGGTGACCGCCACCAGGTCGCCACCGCGTGACCAGGCCGCTGCGGCGTGCGCGGCGAAGGTGCCCACGTCGAGCGTCCGCTCGGTGCCCCGGAACGGGTCGACGACGAGCAGGTCGTCGGGCTTCTCCGGATCGTTGAGCTGCCGGTTGTCCGGTCCGTAACTGATCACACTGTCATCGTTGCTGCGGGTGCCCAGCACCTGCTGCCCGTCCGAAGACCAGGCCATCGGGTAGACGCCGGTGCTCATCGTGCGGCGCTGCCGTCCGGTGGTGAGGTCCAGCAGCTCGCCGGAGTCCGGCCGCAGGTAGTGCCGTCCATCCGGGGAGAGCAGTCCGTGCCCCTCGCCGATGCGGATCGGGATCAGCCGGTACGCGCCGTCCCGGTCGACCAGCACACCTGTCGACTCGAAATAGCGGGTGCGGTCGGTGAAGAACAGCAGCGCGGCCGGACCGGTCGGGCGTTGCCCCACGGTGGCCTGCCACAGCCAGGGATCGTGCACCCGGGTCGGCACCACCCCGGCGGCGCTCCCGGCGGCCGTTGCGGCTGGTGTGTTGAGCGCGACGAGCCCCAGCACGAGCGCGACCACGGCAGCACGCCGCAATCGCCCGCCGGTCAATCCCATCGGCCCATTAGACGCGATGGCGGCCGGTCGTGATGCCCCGGCTGGCCGCGTCGTGGTCTACCGGTCGGCGGGCGGGATGCGCCAGAGCCAGACGTCGTCGACCCGCTGCGGCTCGCCGAAGAGGGCGGTGCCGGTACGCAGCAGCGCCTCCTCGTCGACCTCGAACTTCGCGCCGTGCACCTGGTCGGCGAGCACCACCGTCTCGATCCGCCAGTGCCGCAGGTCCGACTGGACCTCCCGGATGGTCCCGTCGGTCACGATCGGCACCAGCCCGGTACGGCCGGCCTGGTCCATCAACGCGCTCAGGGTGCGCGGCACCGGGCCGATCCGGCCGCGTCCGTCCGGCCCGCCCGGGCCGAGGAAGAACCCGCCCGGGATCTCGAACTCGCCCTGCCGGTGCGACAACGCGTACGCCTGCCAGCGCTGGCCGTCGGGGTAGATGTCCACGGTCAGCGGCACCGGGGTGAGCACGCCGTCCGGTGAGACGTACTGGCGCCACGTGCCGGAGGTGATGAACCGCGGGATCGGTTCCCGCTCGTCGGTCAGCAGCGGGGTGGGCAGCAGCGGCACCAGGGCCACCGCGAACCCGACGAGCCAGGCCAGCTCGGTGGAGCGGTGTCGGGGTGGCGCGGCGCGCAACTGGTCGACGGTGTACGCCAGCAACAGTCCGATCACCGGTGCCACCACCAGCGCCAGCCGGGCGGGCAGCGCGGCGTTCACCACCGGCAGTTGTCCGAGCAGGTCGAACGGCATGGGAAGGTCGGTGCGTCGCCCGTCGACCTTGGCGACCGGGCCGAAGGAGAGCACCGAGAAGATCAGCGCGAGAACGCCCAGCGCCCAGAGGGTGGCCCGGCGGCTCGGGTCGGCCCGCCGCCAGAGCGCGACGAAGCAGACCACTGTGAGCACCAGCAGCGGGATGCCGAAGAACGAGTTCTCCTCGGTCGGGTTCGGTGCCAGCGAGGTGCCCAGCCCTGCCTCACCGGCCAGCGAGCGGCGTGGGAAGGCGGCGAACGCCGCGATGTCCTCGGAGTGGATCACCGGGTCGAAGCCGGTGCCATGGAACCGTTGCGGCCCGGCGAAGTGCAGCCACAGCGGGTACGACAGGAGCACGCCGGCGACCACGGCGGTCACCCCGAGCCCTCGCAGGAAATTGGGCAGCGCGGCGCGCGCCTCGGCCCGGTTCGCCGGGTGCAGCGCCCACACGGCGACGAACACCCCGAGCGCCAGCGCGGTGAAGAACAGCCCCTCGGCGGCGATCGAGAAGGCCACCGCGATCAGCACGCCGAGGATCACCCCGTCGCGAAGCCAGTGCCCGGCTCGGCGCAGCGCGAACAGCCGCCAGATCAGCAACGGCACCAGCCAGCCGGCGGTCCAGTTCAGGTGCGCGTTGGCGTGCGAGACCATGCCGGGGGAGTAGGCGATGAACAGGGCGCCGATCGCGGCGGCCAGCCGGCTGCGGACCAGGTGCCGGGAGAGCAACCAGTACCAGACCAGCGCGGTGGCGAGCAGGTTCAGGGTCAGGATCACCAGGAACGTCGCCGGTGGCCCGATCAGGTACGTGAGGGGGGCGAAGACCACCGCGTACACCGTGATCGAGGTGTTGACCGCGAGGTTCACACCGTCCGGGACGTTGATCAGGTACGTGAAGAGCGGGTTGTCGCCGTGGGTGACCGCGTGCCCGCCGAAGGCCAGCAGCCACTCGAAGAGCGCCTGGTCGCTGGAGTTGACGGTGATGGTCCGGGTGTTCGGGTCCCGCCACAGCCCACTGGTCACCCAGACGGCGAGCGCGAGCGCCACCAGCACGACGATCAGGTCGGCCCGGCGGTCCCGGACGACGCGAGGCGGTGACGCTGGTGCGGGCCCGGTGGCCAGCGACGGGGAGGACGGCACGCAGCGGACGTTACCAACCGGACCTGGACGGGCCGGTCAGACCTGCAAGGACAGGACCGTTGGGGACGGATTCGGCCCGCCACGTCGACGGTCTGGCGTACACAGTGTCCGTCGTGAATGTGTGAGCGTGCCCTATGTCATCGCGGCGACACATCGTCGTAACGTCACGGCAATTCGACCGTGACCCAGTTCACAGTCCGCCCCCTCTGGAGGCCGCCGTGCGCCGCTCCTCGTCCACCATCACCCGCCTGATCGGCGGGCTCGCCGGGCTCGCCCTCGCCCTGGCCGGAGCGGTCGCCATCGCCGCCCCCGCCCAGGCAGCCACCCTCACCCAGGTCACCGGCTTCGGCTCCAACCCGGGCAACCTCGCCATGTACGCCTACCGGCCGGACAACCTGCCGGCCAACTCCCCGGCGGTCGTCCTCCTGCACGGGTGCACCCAGAACGCGTCCGGCTACTTCGCCAACTCCGGTTGGCAGAAGTACGCCGACCAGTGGAAGTTCTCGCTGATCGTCGCCCAGCAGCCGTCCGGCAACAACGCCAACTCCTGCTTCAACTTCTTCGAGTCGGGCGACACCACCCGCGGTCAGGGTGAGGCGCTGTCGATCAAGCAGATGGTCGACCACGCCAAGGCGAACTTCGGGGTGAACGGCTCCCGGGTCTTCGTCAGTGGACTCTCCGCGGGCGGGGCGATGAGCGCGGTCATGCTCGCCACCTACCCGGACGTCTTCGCCGCCGGATCGATCATCGCGGGGATTCCCTACCGCTGCGCAACCAGCATGGTCAACGCGTTCAGCTGCATGAACCCGGGCGCGGACAAGACCCCGGCAGCCTGGGGCGACCTGGTCCGTGGGGCGTACTCCGGCTACACCGGCCCGCGGCCCCGGGTGGCCATCTGGCACGGCACCTCGGACACCACCGTCACCCCGCTCAACGGCACCGAGTCCCGCGACCAGTGGACCAACGTGCGGGGGGTCTCGCAGACCCCGAGTAGCACCTCGTCGCTGCCCGCCAACACCAGCCTGGAGGTGTACGGCAACGACGACGTACGCCTCTACCGGGTCTCCGGGATGGGCCACGGCACTCCGGTCGACCCGGGTTCCGCAGCCGAGCAGTGTGGCACCGCCGGCGCGTACTTCCTGGACACCATCTGCTCGACGTACCGTGACGCGCTCTTCTTCGGCCTGAACGGCGGCGGCACCAACCCGACCCCCACCCCGACGGCCACGCCGACCCCGACCCCAACGGCCACGCCGACCCCGACTCCCACGCCGACCCCGACCACGCCGGCGACCTGCGTGACCGCCAGCAACTACGCGCACGTGGTGGCCGGTCGGGCGTACCAGTCCGGTGGCTACGCCTACGCGAACGGCTCCAACCAGCGGATGGGCCTCTACAACACCTTCTATACCAGCGCCCTCAAGCAGACCGGCCCCAACTACTGGGTGATCGGCTGCTGACCACGCGCCAGGCCCTGTTGATCAAGAGGTTTGCGTCATCTCCCGCCTTCTGGATGAGGCAAACCTCTTGATCAACGCGAACGGCGGCAGGGGTGTTCAGGGGGTCAGGGCCGCCTGGAGGGCTTCGGGGAGGGTGGGATGCTGGTAGCGGTAGGCGGCTCTCGTCAGGACGCCGGGGAGGACGCGGGTGCTGGTCAGGGCCTCGTGGGAGAAGCCGCCGAGGGCCACCTTGAGCGCCAGCGCGGGGATCGGGATGATCGCCGGACGGTGCAGCTGTCGGGCCAGCTCGCGGGTGAACTCGGCGTTCGTCACCGGGTTCGGCCCCACCACGTTGACCGGGCCGGCGACCTCGTCGTGGTCCAGCAGGAAGAGGGTCGCGCCCAGCCAGTCGGCCAACGAGATCCACGGCAGCCACTGCCGGCCGCTGCCCAGCCGACCGGCGATGCCCAGCTTGAATGGCAACAGCTGCGGCTTGAGCAGCCCGCCGTCGCGGTCCAGTGGCAGGCCGGTGCGCATCCGGATGACGCGTACCCCGGCGTCCTCGGCTGGCCGGGTCGCGGCCTCCCACACCCGGCAGACGTCGGCCAGGAAGCCCTCGCCGGCCGGCGCGTCCTCCTCGACGGCCCGGTCACCGGTGTTGCCGTACCACCCAACGGCCGAGGAGTTGAGCAACACGCGTGGTCGGTCGGCGGCTGGGAGCCCGGCGATGGTGACCGCCAGTGTGGTGGTGCTGTCCACCCGGCTGGTCCGGATCAACCGCCGGTAGTCGTCGTTCCAGCGCTTGTCGCCGACGCCCGCGCCGGCCAGGTTGATCACCGCGTCCGCGTCGGCGACCACGGCCGGGTCGAGCTGCCCGGCGGCGGGGTCCCACCGCCGCTCCTGCGGGTCGCGCGGCGGCCGACGGACCAGCCGGGTGATCTGGTGCCCGTCCGCCGTGAGCCGGTCGGCCAGCCGGGTGCCGAGGAAGCCGGACGCGCCGGCTAGAAGGATCCGCATGCTCATATCTTCGGGTATGGACGGCAACTTGGATGCTTCCTGCCCGTGCACTCCCTCGTCGCGACAGCGTGCCTCCCGCGTTTCGCGATCTCGCACGTGATGTCCCCGCGAAGGTGGATGCCGGCCCGTGAACGGGTCGGCATCCACCGGTGACGCGTCAGTCGACGGGCGGCGCCGTGCACTCCTCGATCAGGGCCCAGGCGTTGAAGAACTTCGGCTGAGGGCCGAACAGGTCGTCCAGGCCTCTTGTCGGAGGCGCATGGCGGTCGTCGCCGGGCAGCCAGATCGAGTCGCACTCCGGGCACAGCAGGAACACGCGCCCGTCCTCACGAACCCGGTACCAGGTCTGCCAGTCCTGCCCGCACGCTGTGCAGGCGACCCGTGGGGAGTCGTTCACACACACCCTCCTCGGAACCGCGCCATCGACCCAGTATCGGCCCACGCCCGAGCCGCCGGCCACGCAGGCGGCCGCCGATCAGTCGAGGGTCCAACCTCCGGATTGGGCAACGCGGGCCGCAGCGATAGGGCCGGCCCTCCGCTTGGGAGGACCGGCCCCTACAGCCCGACCACGAAGCGACGGCCGGTGCGAGATTTCTAAACAGGCATGGTGGGCTCCAGCGCGGCAGCCTCGGCGAGCAAGGCGTCGATCACCTCGCTGCCGGCCGGCGGACGGGGCGCGCCAGCCCGCTCCAGCAACACCAGGGAAACCAGGAGGACCCCGCGTAGCAGCTGCGAGAGGGTGGGGTGGCGGCCCTCGTTGTAGAACTGGAGAAGGCGGTCCACGAAGGTCGCGAACGTCGTTGGATCGAGATCGCAGCTGCCGTTGCGGAGCGGCGTCAGACCTGACGCCGTCCCCACGACCTCCGCCACCGACTGGGCTTGGCCGAGGTATACCTGGCCGACCCGGAGCGCGGGATCCCACACCGGTGTCTCGGCGGTCTGGAACGGATAGCTCATGAGGCGAACTCAATCTTCACTCGGACGCCAGCCTCTTCGGCCAAACTAGTCAACCTCTCCGTGATGACAGTGCGTGTCTTCGCGTCGATCTTTTTGTTGGTGAAACGGAAGCCGATGACTGCGTCGCGGTAGTCAGCGGGGAGGATCGTTCGCGCCTTCAGGTACTTGGCGAACTTCCCGTCAATCTCCTTGGCGAGCCATTCATCGTCCCCCCACCACGGGATTCCGCCCTTCAGCTCCCACAGCTCGCCGTTTTCGATGCTGTCGATGTCGGTGACGATCCGCTTTGTGACAGGGTCCATGACGTCGTACTCGATCTCACCGTCCAGGCAGCCACCCACATTGTGTACCAGCAGCGCGGTCGAGCCGGCGGCCACGTAGTAGGTGTGGGTTTCGGCAACGGTCAGGTTGTGCATCACCCGCGGCCCGTCGAAGGTCCGGACACCGGCCACCTGGACCGCCTCGCCGTCCGGATTGCGCAGGGTGCTGCCTACCGTCAGGTCCGCGGCGTCGACCCAGCGTCGGACAGCGGCGTCCCAGAATGGGTGATGCGGCGTGGTGTGAACGGTTACCGCCGCCCCGTCGGCCGGTGCAACCGTCACGTCGGTGAGGGCCGGATCGGTGCTCCGAATGAGGCGGATCACGGGCTTGGCGGCAGATACACCCGTCGTGGGGTCCGTGGCCAGGACCCGATCGCCGACCCGTACGTCCGCGATGGGTTTGCTACTGCCGTCGGCGAGCAGAACCGGTGTGTCGGCGGAGAAGCTGTTGGGGGTCAGGCACGAGTTGAGCCGCAGCTCACGCCGCGCCTTGTTCACCCCCTTGAGGTCCGCCTCGGCCTGTTTGGCGGCGCGGCTGAGTTCGTAGAGGTGCTTGGCGGCCTTGAAGCCGGCGCTGACGAGTTTGGCGATGCCGGCGAACGCGAGTGCTTCCAGCGCGAGGGTGCCGAGGTGCAACAGGGTGTCCGCGAGCGACTGGTCCCCGTTGATGTACTTGTAGATGCTGAGGCCGATGTCGCCGATCGTGACCAGGGTGCCGGCGACGATGCCGCAGACCACGCTCAGGACGCAGCCGATGCCGAGAGCGATGGCGACGGGGGCCAGGATCGCGGTGACGCCTTGCAGCACCGCGGTCAGCATGACCAGTGTCTGCCCGCCCCGGAAATCGGGGGCCAGGACGGTGGCGAGGCAGTTCTTGGCGAGTTGGCTGCCGTCGGGGTAGACGCTGCAGTAGGCGGAGTTGGTGTAGGCGCGGTTGGCCAGTTCGGCGGGGTCGGCGATGACGTTGCGCACACACTTCTCGGCGTAGTCACCCCGCTCGCCGGTGAGTAGCTTCTCCCAGCCGCCCAAAGGCCCCTCGGCGGTGAAGCTCACCGTGCATTTCTGGATCTCCAGGCCCTTGGCCGACTCGTACTGCTGGTAGGCGTCCTTGGCGGCGGCGACCGCCTCCTCAGCGCTCTTCCCGGCGGCGACGGCCGAGTTGTACGCGCGCGTGGCCGAGGCGTGGGCCTCGGTGGCGGACTGGACGGCCTGCTCGTGTGACAGGACGGCCCAGGACGCGGAACGGATCGCGCTGCGCGCCGACGCGGACGCCCGGGTCGCTGCCGCCTTGGCGGTCCGGACCGCGGCGGCGGCCTTCTCGGCCGACTGGCTGGCCTGGTTGGCGTACTGCGCGGCCTGCGTCGCGTACCCGGCGGCCTTCTGCGCCGACGCCGCCGCCTGGTTGGCGTACGCCGTGGCGGCGGCGGCGTCCTTACGTGCCTGGGCAGCGACGGACTGCGCCGTCATGGCGTCCTGCACCGCCGTCTGCGCGATCTGGTTGATCCGCTGCACCAGGCCGGCGACCACGGCCAGGTGCGCCGAGCCGTCCTGGTCGCGCTCGGCCGCGGCGTAGCGGCCCTCGTCGAGGAACTGCCGTAGCCCCGCCGGGGGCCCGTCCAACGCGATCTGCGCGGCGGCCTTCACCTCCGGACCACTGTCCGAACTGGCCAGGATCGTGTTGACCTGGATCCGCTGGCCGATGGCGGCCGCCGTGTGCTGGCCGGAGGCGATGAACTCGCGCAGCTTCTGCCCGTCCCCGGAGTCCAGGGCTTCCTGCGCCTTCTGCACCAGGTAGGTGTCGCCAGCCGTCCGTGCCGCGGACGCGATCTGGTTGACCTTCAACCGATCCTGCGCGTACCGACCGGTGTAGTTCTGAGTCTGCAGGAACTGCGACACCTGAGCGTCGCTGCCCTGCAACGCGGCGAGGGCCGCGTCCCGCAACCCGGAGTTGTCCGTGACAGCCAGTTCCCGTACCGCCACCCGGTCGTCCTGCCCAGCCGCCTCGGCGATACCGGTGCGGACGAACTCCATCACCTGCGCGTCGACGCCGGCGAGCGCGGTCATGGCTGCTTCCCGGGTCCACGTGCCGGACGCCTGGCTGAGGTTCAACGCCACCTTGCGGGCCTTCGTCACCGCGACGGCCGGGTCGGTAGCGGGATTGAGGACCTCGGCGATGAGCTGGTTGGTCTCCGCGCTGCGCTGAGTGGCCTGCACCGCGTCCCACTTGGCAGCGGCCTGCGCCTGGTCGTACTGTGCGGCGGCCTGGCGGGCCGTCTCCGTGCCCTCGTCCTGGGTGACCGCAAGCCGCTCGGCGTCCGCCGCGCGCGCCGCGTCGTAGATCTCGATCGCTTGGCCGGCCGTCTCCACCGCGGCCTGGGCCGCGATGGTCGCCGCGGTCGCCGCCGCAGTCGCCCGTGCCGCCGCAGTCGCCGCGTCACCGGCGTGGTTCGCCGCGTCGATCGCGGCGTCGGCGGCCTCCTCCGCGTGCTGCGCGGCCCGGTTCGCCGCGTCCCGCGCGCGGGAGGCCGCCGTGGCCGCCACCCGGAGGTATCTCTCCGCCGTGTCGGCCGCCCGCAGAGCCCGGTCCGCGTCCGCCCGTGCCTGCTTCGCCGCCGCGATCGAATCCTTGGCGTCCGCGCCGGCCGCATTCGCCCACCGGGTCGCGTCGTCGTTGGCGTTCGAGGCCAGCTTTGCGTTGTACGCCGCCGACCGAGCCGCGTCCAGGGAGTCCAGACCGGCCTGAATCGCCTGCCCCGCCAGGTGCGCGGTGGTGGCGAAGTCCCGCGACAGGCGCGCGTTGTCTCGCGCCTCCTGCGCCCGCACCCGGGCCGTGTCCGCCTTCGTCGCATCCGTCGCCGCGCCCGCCGCCGCGTTGTACGCCCGCGTCGCCGCTCTCTCCGCCTGCGATGCCGCCGACGCCGCTCGCTGCGCCGCCGCCGCGGCTGCCCGCGCCGCCCGGTTCGCCGACGCAGCCGCCTGCACTGCCACCTTCGCCGCCGACGCCGCCTTCTGTGCCGCCACCGCGGCCCGCTTCGCCTGCGCCGCAGCCTCGGCCGTGTCGTTGCGGGCCGCCTCCGTCGCCGCAGCCGCCAACTCCGCCGAACGCTTGGCCGCCGCTGCGGCCTCCTTCGCCCGTGCTGCCTCCGATACCGCGCGCTCGGTCTCCTGCTTCGCCAGGTCGCCCTGCGCCTGCGCCTGCGCCTGCAACGCGGTAAGGGTCTCGGTCTCCTGGTCACGAGCCGCCGCCACCGACCACCCGCCGTCCAGGAACGACTCCAACGCCTCCGGCGTCCCCGCGTCCAGCGCCTTCTGCCCGGCTGCCCTCACCTGTGGCCCGCCGGTGGCCATCGCCCGGTTGACCCGCACGCGCTGATCCGTCAACCACCGCGACTGCCAACCCGAGTCCGTGAACTGCCGCCACACCGCCGGGTCTTCCGAATCCAAAGCCTGCTGCGCGGCTGCCTTGACCTGATCCCCGCCAGCCGCCATCAACTGGTTGACCCGTACGCGGGTGTCGGTGTTCGACGGCGGCTGCCAGCCGCTGGTCAGGAAGGTCGAGAGCGCGTCCGCGTCACCGGCATCGGCCGCGTTCAACGCCGCCTGCGCCGCAGCCCGTACCGCCGGCCCGGACTCGGCGATCACCGACACGACCGCGTCCCGCTCGTCGAGCCGCTGCGCCTTCGCCCAGCCGTCGCTCACGAACGCCCGGATGTCGTCGTCCGAGCCGACCAGGGCCAGTTCGGCGGCGGCCCGCACCTTCGTGCCGCCGTTCAGCCATGCCTGCACCACCGGCGTTCGCTCTGCGGCCGCGGGCGGCGGTTCGGCCGCCCGTGCCGGATGCGCCGGAAGAAGGCCGGCCAGCAGGGCCAGCGCCGTGACCTGAGCCACGGCGGCTCGTCGCCACCCCGTTCGGTGGCGCCGCGCAGGTGGCGCGACAGCCGCGGACATTCTCAGAACCATGTCTGCTCCCCGTGAAGACGCGCGCCGCCACCTTATGGAGGGCGGCGCGGCAATGAACATCGAACGGAGGACGGACCCGATGGACCGACGGGATGGCAGATCCCGGCTCCACGCCGGCGCCGCCGCGTCGACGTGTGGTCACGAGTAATTGCCGCCTCCTGGGCCAACATCGTCGTCAGCCGTACGCCGAACACGCTGCGTACGATGTGGACTGACGCCACGCTACAAGTGCGGGTTTGACGGCGCTGTCCCGCCAAATGTGTCCGGCGTCACATCGATGGCTGGCGCTGGGGGCGGCAGTCGGCGGCGGCCGAGGCCGGAGCCCGGTGCTATCCGCCCTCGTGGAAGACGATCGATGCCGTCGGCCTCGGCTGACGTCACCGACTGCACAGCACCGGCAGGCAAAGAAGTGCGCGGATCGCCCGGACCAAGCGGGAAGACGCAGGTGAACGGGCGTCGCGGGTGCCGAAAACGCCGCCGCGCACATTCGACGGCCAGCGCGTTTCCGTACGCGCACTGACCCGCGATCCCGCGCCGCCAGCGGCCACCGCTCTGCCCGACCGGGTGGAGGTGGTGGCGGGCGACTTCGCCAGGCCCCACACGTTGGTTGCGGCGCTGCGCGGCGTGACGCGGATGCACCCTGGTCGCGATGGACGGGTACGGGCCGTGCTGACCACTGGAGGGGAGACCCTGGAGCTGGCCCGACAGGCCGGCGTCCGCCGGGTCACCCACCACGACGGCAGCGGCTGGGTCGCCCCGGACGTCGAGCAGGTGACCGGCAGCCCCGGGCGCACGTTCCGGCAGTGGGCCGCCGAGCACGCGGACGACTTCCGGTGACGGCGCCCGGGGCGAGGGCCGCGGCGGTCAGGCCGCGTGGGCCGGGCGCAGGTCGGCGAGCAGTCGCTCCACCTCGGCGTACGTCTCGGCGCTCAGCGGGCCGAGCGTCAGGGTCGCCAGGTTCTCCTCGGCCTGGGCCACCGTGCGCAGGCCGGGGATCGGCACGGTACGCGGACTGCGCGCCAGCAGCCAGCCCAGCGCGCCCTGTGCGAGGGTCCGCCCGTCGGCGGTGAGCGCCGCGCGGACCTGCTCCACCCGGGCCGCCCAGCGCGGTGTCGGCCGGCCGTCGGTGAACCACTCCAGCCACTCCGGCGCCCGCCCGCGCACGTCGTCCGCCCCGACGGCCCGGGTCGACCCGGTGAGCAGCCCCATCGCCAGCGGCCCACGGTTGAGGCTGGCCAGGTCATGGCTGTCGCAGACCGCCAGCACCGCAGCGTTGTCGCGCAGCACCGACTCGTCGTGCTGGATGGCGGCGCAGTGCGGGCCGGCCGCCGCGAACGCCTCCGCCGAGGCGGGGTCGTCGGTGCTCCACCCGTACGCCCGGATCTTGCCCTGGTCGACCAGGGCCTCCAGGGTGTCGACCAGATCGAGCGCGGCGGGCACCGGCAGATCGTTGAGGTGCAGTTGGTAGAGGTCGACGTGGTCGGTGCCGAGGCGGCGCAGCGAGTCCTCCAGGCTGCGTACCGCGAAGGCCGGGCTGGCGTCGGTGCCGAGCGCCCGCCGGGTGGCCTCCTCACTGACGTTGCCGAACTTGGTGGCGATAACCGCGCTGTCGCGCCGGCCGGCCAAGGCCCGGCCGAGGATCCGCTCGCTGTGCCCGGCGCCGTAGTTGCTGGCCGTGTCGAACAGGGTCACTCCAAGCTCAATTGCCCTGTGGATGGTGCGGATCGACTCGTCGTCGTCGACCTCGCCCCAGCCGAACGGCTGCCCACCGTCACCCCAGAGCGGGCCACCGATCGCCCAGCACCCCATCCCGATCGCGCTCACCTCGATGCCGCTGCGTCCCAGCGTTCGTGTCGTCGTCGTCATGGTCACCAGCCTCCAACCTGGAGTGCGCTCCAGGTCAAGCACTACGATCTCGACATGAGCGGTTACGCCCCCGCGGAGGCTGCCCGCCGCAGCGGCTTCAGCCTCGACACCCTGCGCTACTACGAGAAGATCGGCCTGCTCGCAGACGTGGGCCGGACGACGGGCGGTCAGCGGGTCTTCACCGACGACGACCTCGGCTGGCTGGTGCTGTTCCGCTGCCTGCGCGACACCGGGATGCCGATCGCCCAGATGTGCCGCTACGCGGAGCTGGCCCGCGAAGGCGACCACACCGTCGACGAGCGGCGGGAGCTGCTCAAACAGCACGCTGTTCGGGTCGAGGAGCAGATGCTCCTGCTGAGCCGCCAGTACGAGCACCTGCGGGAGAAGATCCGCTTCTACGAGCGGCTGCCCGGGCTGGCGCCGGAGGCCGAGCGGCCCACCGCCACCCGGCCCGGCCCAGCCGTCAGTCGGTGACCTGCGGAGGCACGGTCAGACCGAGGAGTTCCTCGGCCGTCCCGGGTCGGCCGGTGAGCGCGTTCAGCGCGGAGACCAACCGCTTCTCCTCGTAACGGAAGTGCGACTCCAGCAGGGCGGCCAACCCGTCCAGCTCGCCGCGCACCTGGGCGAGGGGCACCGCCGTGTCGCCGGCGAGCAGCGCCTCGACCCGCTCCAGGATCCCCGCCACCACCTCGTGATCGGTGATCAGGTTCGCGATGACCGGGCGTAGTTCGGGGACCTGCTCGGCCAGCAGCCGGAACGCGCCCGCGTCCTCGCCGGTGTGGTGTCGGCCCAGTGCGGCGCAGAAGGTCAGGCAGTGCGCCCGTAGGTCCCGGGACGGGGCGTCGAGGTTTGCCCGGAGACGGGTCAGTTCCGCCCTGAGCCAGAGGTGGATCTCGATCATTTGATTGCCGACGGCGGCGAGCCGGTCGGCCGGTGAACCGGTCGGGTGCACGTTTGTCCCATGCTGTCCCCGCGCCTCCATGCCCACGGCGGCCTTCGTGCCGGGTACACCGCGACGCTGCGCCGGAGTCTATCCCGACCGATCACGGCGTGGTTGGCTCGTCGGTCTCCCGGACGTCGTGCCAGCGCGCCCGCCAGGCGGCCTCGTGGGCCTCGTGGCTGGTTCGCTCCTGGAAGACGGCGGAGCGCAACGCGTGCCGGGAATCCGACATCACCATCACCTCCACGGCCACCAGCGCCACGCAGATCAATGTCGCGAGGGTGAGCGCGCCCAGCGCCGGCAGGTGCTGACCGACCGGGAGTGCCGCGGTGAGCACCACGATGACGCCGACGCGGGTCCAGCTGACGGTGTGCAGGGTGCGAAGCTGGAACAACAGGTTGACGGCGAAGTAGCAGATCAACCCGCCGAAGAGCATCGGCACGGCTGGTCCCTCGACCTTCTCGGCGATCCCGCCGGCCGGGTCGGTGATCTTGTGCAGAACCTCCTCGTTGCCGATGGAAAAGAGGATCACCCCGGCGATCATCGGCAGGTAGAGGTACGCGTACGCGTCGCGGGCCATGGCCACCCGGGGGGCGCCCTCCGCCGCGTGCAGGGCGATCCGGGCGGCCGGCCCGATGAAGTCGAAGTGGGCCCACCACAGGGCGGCGGTGACCACGATGCCGAGCGCCGCGGCAGCCACCGCCGGCCAGGTCACCGGCTTGCCGAGCAGATTGCCGCCCACCCCGGTGGAGATGATGGACTCGCCCAGCGCGATGATCAGGATGAGGTCGTAGCGCTCCGTCCAGTGCTCGGCGCTGGTCACCCCCCAGCCCCAGGTGCCGACGATGAAGCCGGTGGCGTACTGCACCACCACAACGGTGATCCACAGCCCGTCCCGGACCATGGCGGCCTGGTCGGGGTTGGTGATCTGCGGCGGAATCAGCGCGGCGGCCAGCAGCAGCACGATGCTCACCGCCAGCTCCGGGGCGAAGCGCCGCAGTTGCCGCCGCTCCTGCGGGCTGTCCCGCACCACATGCTGGTAGAGGATCCAGTGGATGCCGCGGACCACGACGTAGCTGGTGGCCACCAGCATCGGGCCGGCGGCGCTCCCCTTCGGGTCGCTGAACGCCTGCGGCAGCGCCAGCGCGAACGCGAACAGGGCGACCATCGCGATCACCATGAGCACCGGGACGTAGCCCTCGCCGAGCCGGACCCGGGTGGCCACCAGGCTGTGCACCACCCAGATCCACCAGAGCACGGCGAGCACCAGAGCGGCGTGCAGCAGCTGCCGGCCGGAGATGTTGGCGGCGGTCGCCCGGGTGATGATGAAGAACGAGAAGACGAAGACCAGGTCGAAGAAGACCTCGAACTTGTCCACCCGGGCACCGGGAGCAATCGGGACGGCCGGTCCCAGTTGTCCACCCCTCCGGTAACCGCCCACGATCCCACTCTGGCAGCGTCCGGCCTGCTCGGAGGCCCGAACAGCGATGGCGACGGTGTCCGGGCGTTACCTCCGGTCCGGCTCGGGAAAACACCGGGACTACCGCCTCCGGCAGTGGGCCGGTCGGTCCGACCCACCCTGGACAAGGATGGACCATGACGACGAACAACCCGATCACCACCTCGTTCGCCCATACCTCCACGGCCATGGACGTGATCCGGGGTGTGGACCTCGTCCGGCGGCGGGCGATCGTCACCGGCGGGTCGTCCGGCATCGGCGTGGAAACCGCCCGCGCCCTGGCCAGCGCCGGCGCGGAGGTCACCCTGGCCGTCCGCAACCCCGACGCCGGCCACAAGGCCGCCGACGACATCACCGGCACCACCGGCAACGACCGCGTCATGGTCGCCCCGCTCGACCTCGCCGACCAGGGTTCGATCGCCGACTTCGTCGCCAACTGGGACGGACCGCTGCACATCCTGGCCAACAACGCCGGCATCATGGCCGCGCCCCTGTCCCGCACCCCGCAGGGCTGGGAGATGCAGTTCGCCACGAACCACCTGGGCCACTTCGCGCTCGCCACCGGGCTGCGTCCGGCACTCGCGTCCGGCGACGGGGCCAGGATCGTCTCGGTCAGCTCCGCCGCCCACCTGCGCTCACCGGTGGTCTTCGAGGACATCCAGTACGACCAGCGGGAGTACGAGCCGTGGCAGGCGTACGGGCAGTCCAAGACGGCCAACGTGCTGTTCGCCGTCGAGGCGTCCCGGCTCTGGGCCGACGACGGCATCACGGCCAACTCGCTGATGCCCGGCGCGATCCGGACCAACCTCCAGCGCTACGTCAGCGAGGAGGAACTGGACCGGCTGCGCGCGGGCAACGCGGCGGCCTGGAAGACCGTCGAACAGGGCGCCGCCACCTCGGTGCTGGTCGCCACGTCGCCACTGCTCGACGGTGTGGGCGGGCGCTACTTCGAGGACTGTCAGGAGGCCGCCCCCGCCCAGCCCGGCGGGCGGACGGGAGTCGCCGCGTACGCGCTGGACCCGGAGGCCGCCGAGCGACTCTGGAAGGTGTCGACCGCGCTGCTCAAGGCCTGAGGACGCACACGAGAGGGCGCCCGGTCGACGACCGGGGCGCCCTCTCGGCGTTGCGGGCAGATCAGGCCAGGCCCAGCTCCGACTCGAAGTTGCCGGCCTCCAGCCGCTCCTTGACCGCGGTCAGGAAGCGAGCGGCGTCGGCGCCGTCGATCAGCCGGTGGTCGTAGGACATGGCCAGGTAGACCATCGACCGGATCGCGACGACCTCGCCCAGCTCCGGGTCGTTGACCACGACCGGCCGCTTGACCACGGCACCCGTGCCGAGCATCGCCGACTGCGGCGACGGCACGATCGGGGTGTCGAAGAGCGCGCCCCGGCTGCCCGTGTTGGTCACCGTGAAGGTCGCCCCGGCCATCTCGTCCGGGGTGATCTTGTTGGCCCGGGTGCGCTCGGCCAGGTCGGCGATCCGCTTGGCGATGCCGCCCATGTTGAGCTCACCGGCGTTGTGGATGACCGGCACGAGCAGCCCGCGCTCGGTGTCCACGGCGATGCCCAGGTGCTCGGCGGCCGGGTAGGTGATCGTGCCGCCTTCCAGGTCCATGCTGGCCTGGACGATCGGGTACGTCTGGAGCGCCTCGATGGCGGCGAGCGCGAAGAACGGCAGGAAGGACAGCTTCACGCCGTGCTTGGCCTGGAACGACTCCTTCGCCCGCGTCCGCAACCTGGCGACCCGGGTGACGTCCACCTCGACCACGGTGGTGAGTTGGGCCGTCTCGTGCAGCGACTGCTGCATCCGCTTGGCGATGGTCGCCCGGATGCGCGGCAGCTTCTCGGTGGTGCCCCGCTTGCTGCTCGGCTGCGGCTTCTCGGCCGGCTTGGCCGGGGCCGCCGACGGTGCGGCGGCCTGCGCGGGTGCGGCAGCGGGGGCGGCCTTGGCGGCCTTCGCCTTCTCGGCGGCCTCCAGCACGTCCTGCTTGCGGATCCGGCCACCCACACCGGTGCCGTTGAGCGAGGACAGGTCGACGCCGTGCTCGCCGGCCAGCTTGCGCACCAGCGGGGTCACGTACCCGGCGGCCTCCTCGCCGCCACCCTGCGCCGGGGCGGACGGACGCGGCGGCGTCGAGGCCGGCGCGGCAGGCTGTGAGGCCTGCTCGGTCTTCGCTGGCTGCGCCGAGCTCTCGGTCTCCGCGGCCGGCTCGTTGTACGACATGCCGGGGGTCGGCTCCTCGACCTTCGGCTCCGGCTTCGGCTCGGCCTTGGGCGCCGGCTTGGCCTCCGCCTTCGGCTCGGGCTTCGGCTCGGGCTTGGCCTCGGCGGGGGCCGCACCGGCAACGCCGATGATCGCCAGGTCGGCGCCGACGTCGGCGGTCTCGTCCTCGGCGACCTTGATCTCCAGCACAGTGCCGGCGACCGGCGACGGGATCTCGGTGTCCACCTTGTCGGTGGAGACCTCCAGCAGCGGCTCGTCGACCTCGATGGTCTCGCCGACCTGCTTCAGCCAGCGGGTGACAGTGCCCTCGGTGACGCTCTCACCCAGGGCCGGCATCTTCACCGCGGTGCCCTCGCCCGAGGAAGCGGCGGCCGGAGCCGGCGCCTGGGTCGGGGCCTCGGTCGGCGCCTCGTCCTGGGCCACCTCGTCGGCGGTGCCCTCGGCGGCGGCCGTCGGCTCGGCGGCCGGCTCGACCTCCTCGGTCGGGGCCTGCTCCTGCGGGGCGGCCTCGCCACCGCCGGTCGACTCGCCCTCACCGGAGATGACAGCCAGCTCGCTGCCCACCTCGGCGGTCTCGTCCTCACCGACCACGATCCGGCTCAGCACGCCGGCAGCGGGCGACGGGATCTCGGTGTCGACCTTGTCGGTGGAGACCTCGAGCAGGGGCTCGTCGACCTCGACCGTGTCGCCCTCCTGCTTGAGCCAGCGAGTGACGGTGCCCTCGGTGACGCTCTCGCCGAGCCGGGGCATGGTGACCGATACCGGCATTTTCTGAGACTCCTTCATTCCCCTGGTGGGATCTTCGCCCGTCGCCGGACGCCGCGGTTGTGGATGATCAGGCGTGCGCGTGCAGCGGCTTGCCGGCGAGGGCCAGGTGCGCCTCGCCCAGGGCCTCGTTCTGGGTCGGGTGGGCGTGCACGAGCTGGGCGACCTCCGCCGGGTAGGCCTCCCAGTTGTAGATGAGCTGCGCCTCACCGATCAGCTCACCCACCCGGGCGCCGACCATGTGCACGCCGACCACCGGGCCGTCCTCGACCCGGACCAGCTTCACGAAGCCGGTGGTCTTGAGGATCTGGCTCTTGCCGTTGCCACCGAGCGGGTAGTTGTACGACTGGATCTTGTCGGCGCCGTACTGCTCCTTGGCCTTGGCCTCGGTGAGGCCCACCGACGCCAGCTCCGGGTCGCAGTAGGTGACGCGCGGGATGCCGACCTCGTCGATCACGGCCGGGGTCTGCCCGGCGATCTCCTCGGCGACGAAGATGCCCTGCTGGAAGCCGCGGTGCGCGAGCTGGAGGCCGGGCACGATGTCGCCGACCGCGTAGACG
This sequence comes from Micromonospora sp. MGP-C2, assembly GCF_057766525.1. Taxonomy (NCBI): domain Bacteria; kingdom Bacillati; phylum Actinomycetota; class Actinomycetes; order Micromonosporales; family Micromonosporaceae; genus Micromonospora; species Micromonospora sp. MGP-C2. The sequence goes on along the minus strand of NZ_JBYMEN010000002.1, from coordinate 2,522,711 downwards.
TTCGGCACGCTGGTGCGCAGCCGCTCGTCGGTCAGCACGTAGCCGCGGTCCATCTTGACGCCCTGCTCCTCGTACCCGAGGTTGGCGGTGTTCGGGCCGCGACCCACGGCGACCAGCAGCAACTCCGCCTCGACGGTCTCGCCGCCGGAGATCGTCAGCTTGACGCCGCTCTCGGTCTTCTCGACCTTCTCGAACGGCTTGCCGACCTTGAAGTTGATCTTCCGCTTGCGGAACGCCCGCTCCAACGCCTTGGACGACTCCTCGTCCTCGGCGGCGACCAGCCGGGGCAGCGCCTCGACGATCGTCACGTCCACACCGAAGGACTTCCACACGCTGGCGAACTCGACGCCGATCACGCCGCCACCGAGCACGATCACCGACGACGGCACCCGGTCCATCGTGAGGGCGTGGTCGCTGGTGATGATCCGCTCGCCGTCGACCTCCAGGCCGGGCAGGCTCTTCGCGTACGAGCCGGAGGCCAGGACGATGTTGCGGCCGGTGTAACGCTTGCCGTCCACCTCGACCACGTTCTTGCCGACCAGCTTGCCGTGGCCCTCGACGATCGTGATGCCCTTGTTGCCCTTCAACATGCCCTGCAGGCCCTTGTACAGGCGGGCGATCACGCCGTCCTTGTACGAGTTGACCCCGGCCATGTCGATGCCGATCAGCTCGGCCTTGACGCCGAACTGCTCCGACTCGCGGGCCTGGTCGGCGATCTCCGCGGCGTGCAGCAGGGCCTTCGTCGGGATGCAGCCGTTGTGCAGGCAGGTGCCGCCGAGTTTGCCCTTCTCGACCAGCGCGACCTTCAGGCCCAGCTGGACGGCGCGCAGCGCGGTCGCGTAGCCGCCGCTGCCACCTCCGAGAATGACAATGTCGAAGGTCGCTTCGTTCGGCTCGCTCACGTCCAACTCCCAGGTCGCGTCGCTGCATCGGGGGTCACAGAGGTGTAACACGGACACACCCCACCTCGGTCATCTTGTCACCACTGGGCACAGGGTGCGTACCGAGGTGCCCAACGACACGTCATCGACACGTACCCTTGGCACCGTCGTCGATGACGCAACATGGGGGAGAGATCCGGTGGGCTTGTTCCGGCGCCGCAAACAGACGGCTGTGCCGAGCCATGACCGCGCTGCCAGTCGCGGCGATCTGGACCATTTGGAGAACTTCATCCGCAGTCGGCGCGGCGTCGAGGCGTACATCGAACCCCGCACGACGGTGACGGAGACCACTGTCATCCTGATCGCCGACGACGGGGAGTGGACCCGCCGGCGCATCGACGGCCCGGACGGCGCCCGGCGCTTCGCGTACCGGATGGGCATCCCCGTGTACGACGTCCGGCTGATGGGCTACCCGCAGCGGATGCGCGACTTCAACGAGCGCCGCAAACGTCGCCCCGAGCAGTACTGAACGTGCGGAAGGGCCACCTGCCAACGCAGGTGGCCCTTCCGAAAATCCGTCAGCCGTTGGCGGCGACGTCCTCGACAAGCTGCACCAGGGTGCGGACCGGGACGCCGGTGCCGCCCTTGGTCCAGTAGCCGGTCGGCTCGCCCGAGTGGTAGCCCGGCCCGGCGATGTCGATGTGCGCCCAGGCCACGTCGTCGGTCACGAACTCGCGCAGGAACACCCCGCCCTGCAGCATGTGACCGGCCCGGTCCATGCCGGCGTTGACCTGCGAGATGTCCGCCACGTCGGACTCCATGCCCTTGCGCACGTCGTCGGGCAGCGGCATCGGCCACGCCGGCTCGCCGACCGCGTCGCCGACCGCCTGGACCCGGTCGCACAGCTCCGGGGTGCCCATCACGCCGGCCATCCGCTTGCCCAGCGCGATCACCTGGCCGCCGGTCAGGGTGGAGGTCTCGAACAGGTAGTCGGTGCCGTCCGCGCAGGCGCGGGCCATGGCGTCACCCAGGACCATCCGGCCCTCGGCGTCGGTGTTGAGCACCTCTACCCGCTTGCCGTTGAACATGGTGATCACGTCGCCCGGCCGGTAGCTGGTGCCCGACGGCATGTTCTCCGCCATCGGCAGGTACGCGCTGACCGCCACCGCCGGCTTCAGCGCGGCGATCGCCAGCATGGCCGCGCCGACCGCGGCGGCGCCCGCCATGTCGGACTTCATCTCCCACATGCCCTGCGCCGGCTTGATCGAGATGCCGCCGGTGTCGAAGGTGATCCCCTTGCCGACCAACGCGACCCGCTTGCCGTTGCCACCGCTCTGCGGGGTGTAGGTGAGCTTCACCAGCCGCGGCGGGGCCTCCGAGCCCTGCCCGACCGCGACGATGCCGCCGTACCCGCCGGCGGCCAGCGCCGCCTCGTCCAGCACCTCGACACCGAGGCCCGCGGCACGGGCGGCGTCGGCGACCGCGTCGGCGAACGACGGCGGACGCAGCTCGTTCGGCGCGGTGTTCACCCAGTCCCGGCTGGTCCGGACCGCGCCCGCCACCGCCAGCGCCCGGGTGACCTCCGCCTGGGCGCCCGCGTCACCGGCGTCCGGCACCGCGATGAGCACCTCGGCGACCGGCTCCCGCCGGGTCGGCTGCGGGCGGGTCTTGTAGCCGGCGAACCGGTACCCGCCGAGCAGCGCACCCTCGGCGACCGCGCGCAGCTCCGCCGACGCGTCCGCGTCGTCCGGCAGCGGCAGGGACAGGGCGACCTTCGGAGCGCCGGCCAGGGCCCGGATCGCCGTACCGGCGGCCCGGCGAAGCGTCTCCGGGGCCGGGGCGGCACCCGACGGCTCCGGGCCGAGCCCGACCGCGACGACCAGCGGCGCGGTCACGGTGCCCAGCGTGGCCAGCTTGACGACCTCACCCGGCCCACCTGTCGCACCGAGCAGCGCGAGGGTCTCGGTCAGCTTGCCGTCGAAGGCGACGGCGATGCTCTCCGCGCCGCTGGCGAGCAGCAGGGTGCCGGCGAGGCCGCTGGTGGCGTCCTGCTCTCCGGTCTGGCTGTGCACGCCGATCACGATCGCGTCGACGGCGAGCTCGGCCGGGTCGGTGTCGACCAGGCTCAGGTTGGTGGTGCGGGGTGATGTCACTGAAGCTACTCCGGGCGGGCCGGGCCGGTCGCGGCGTCGCGTACCGGCGGTGAAGGTCTCCGGCGGAACCTACCCGCCGGACGTCATGGCTGTCCCGCCGACAGCGCCAGCGGGCTCCCGCCGATGCTAACCAGCCACGTTGCCCCCGGTAAGTTGCCACCCATGACCGACGTGACCTCCGACGCCGCCGCGACCCGGCTGCGTCGTTCCCCGCTGCACGAGCGGCACACCGCCGCCGGCGCCAAGTTCGCCCCCTTCGGGGGTTGGGAGATGCCGCTGGAGTACGCCGGCGGCGGTGTGCTCAAGGAGCACACCGCGGTGCGGACCGCGGTGGGGGTCTTCGACGTGTCGCACCTGGGCAAGGCCCGGGTGAGCGGCCCCGGCGCGGCCGACTTCGTCAACGCCTGCCTCAGCAACGACCTGGGCCGGATCGGCCCCGGCCGGGCGCAGTACACGCTCTGCTGCGACGACGCCACCGGTGGTGTGGTGGACGACATCATCGCCTACCTGTACGCCGACGACCACGTCTTCCTCATCCCGAACGCCGCGAACACCGCCGAGGTCGTGCGCCGGTTGCGCGCCGCCGCGCCCGCGCAGGTCACCGTCACCGACGAGCACGAGGCGTACGCCGTGCTGGCCGTCCAGGGCCCCCGCTCGGCCGAGCTGCTGGCCGCCCTCGACCTGCCCGTCGAGCACGGCTACATGAGCTTCTCCGCCGCGAGCCTGGCCGGGATGGAGTTGACCGTCTGCCGTACCGGCTACACGGGCGAGCTGGGCTACGAGCTGGTGGTGCCGGCGGAGCACGCCGTGGCCGTCTGGGACGCGCTCTTCGCCGCGGGTGCGGCGTTCGAGCTGCGGGCCTGCGGCCTGGCCGCCCGGGACACGCTGCGTACCGAGATGGGTTACCCGCTGCACGGGCAGGACCTGTCCCTGGAAATCAGCCCGGTGCAGGCCCGTTCCGGCTGGGCGGTCGGTTGGGACAAGCCGGCCTTCTGGGGCCGCGACGCGCTGCTCGCCGAGAAGGCCGCCGGCCCCCGGCGTACGCTGCGCGGCCTGGTGGCCGTCGACCGCGCGATCCCGCGGCCCGGGATGACCCTGCACGTGGGAGACACCCAGGTCGGCGAGGTGACCAGCGGCACCTTCTCGCCGACTCGCAAGCAGGGCATTGCGCTGGCCCTGTTGAACACCGACGCCAACCTGGCCGAGGGCGACGAGGTGGAGATCGACATCAGAGGCCGCCGAGCCCCCCTGAAGCTGACGAAGCCTCCCTTCGTAACCCCCTCAGTGAAGTAGCCGCTTCACGCCGTTGATCATGAAGTTATTGCCACCGCCGCCGGCGTGTCATGGCAATAACTTCATGATCAACGCGGTGATCAGTGGGGGAGGGGGGTCAGCGCGTGGGGGTTGGGGGTTCGCCGGAATCCAGGACGGCCTGGGTCCATCCGCCTTCGATGACGCCGGTCGCGTCCAGGACCGCCCAGTCGACCACGTCGGTCGCCTCCACCACGACCGGTGCGCCGATGCGAACCGACGGGTCGGTGTTGGCGTCGCTGGCGCTCACGCCGACGATCCGCTCCGGGGCCTCCCACGAGGTGACGCCCGCCCAGACGTACTCCGGGCCGTCGTCGCCGGGCAGGCCGTACTTGACCACGAGCTGCGACTCGGCGGGAAGGTGGCCGGCGACGAAACGGGCGCGCGCGTCACCCAGCGCGGCCCGCGCGGTGGCGACCGCCCGGCTCATCGCGTCACCCGAGCGGGCGTAGCGCACGTCCGGCTGGATCCCGGAGAACAGGGTCGCGCAGGCGGCGGCGTAGTAGCGCCCGTCCGGACCCGGGTGCCCGGCCGGTGGGCGCAGGCTGAGGAACGAGTCGGCCTCCGGGTCGGTCGCCGGGTCCAGCTCCAGGCGCAGCAGCACCGGGGCGGTCGCGCCGTGCTGCTCCGGGTTGCCGTACGCGACCGCGATGTCGTGACCGGTGACGGTGGCGAGCACCGGGAGCTGCACGAACGCCGGCACCTCCTCGCCGGTGAGCCCGTCGGTCCAGTCCCGCAGCAGCCGGCGTGCCGCCCCGGTCATCACCGCACCCCAGGCGCGGGTGAGGTGGTCGGGCACCCCCTGGGTCTGCAACTCCAGCAGCCCGAAGCGGCGCAGCCCCTTGGTGGTGAACCAGAGCCCCTCGGTGTCCGACGAGTACGGCACCAGGACCCAGTCGACCAGCCGGATGCGGCCCTGCTCGTCGGGGAGCGAGCGCAACGCGGTCGCCGGGTCGAGGAACTGCAGGCCGAACACGTCCACCACGTCGCCGTCGACGGACTCCGCCACGGCAGCCGCGACCGCCCGGGCCGCCCACTCGTGCGCGGGCGGCCAACCCGGCCGGTACTCGGCCTGCACGACCACCAGGTGGGTCGCCGCGGCCAGCCGGGCCAGCTGCTCCTCGGTGGCGCCGAACGCGGTGAGCAGGTCCGGTGGCAGCTCGGGGAACTCGGTGATCGGCCGGGTGTCGACGCTCATCAGCGGGCTGTCCAGCATCTGCCTGGCCAGCCCGTGGACCGGCTCGGCCAGCCGGCCGGTCAGCGCCGCCACAGCGGTCTTCGCGCTGACCTTCGGCAGCCCCGCCATCGGCACCAGGTAGGTCGCGCTGAGCGACTCCGGCACCGGTACGGGCAGGAAGTCGTCCGTGATGAGCATTTCTGGTTCCCCCGGTGGCCGTGCCGGTGCTGTCGAGCCGAACGCTACCCGGCCCGCCGCGCCCGGTTCAGCCGGACAGCACCAGACCCAGGTAGACCAGCGTGGTGACCACCTCGACTGTCGCGCCGAGAACATCCCCGGTTATCCCGCCGAGCCGGCGTACCACGTGGTTCAGCAGCAGTAACGCGACGGCGAGCGCGACCGCCACGGCCAGCGGCCCCTGCCACGGGCGGCCCGGCACCGCGCCGACCGCCAGCAGCGCGACGGCGACCGCGCCGGCGGTCAGGGCCACCGGGCCGACGGTGCCGGCCACGAGCGCGCCGAGCCCGTCCGGCCGGGCCGCCGGCACTCCCCGCCGGCAGGCCACCGTGACGCCGAGCCGCCCGGCGGCGGTCGCCGTGACCACCGCCGCGACGCACGCCGGCCAGGACCGCCCCGCCAGGTCGGCCAGCGCCGCCGCCTGCACCAGGAGTACGACCACCAGGGCGACCACCCCGAACGGGCCGACGTCCGGCTTCTTCATGATCTCCAGCGCGGCCGCGCCCCGCCGGTACGAGCCGAGCGCGTCCACGGTGTCGGCGAGCCCGTCCAGGTGCAGCCCTCGGGTGAGCAGCGCGGCGGCGCCGACCGTCACACCGGCGGCCACCAGTGGGGGAGCGACAGCGGCGGTCAGCAGCAGCACACCGGCCAGCAGGGCGCCGAGCAGCGCGCCGACCGCCGGGGCGAGCGCCATCGCGGTGCCGGCCACCGGGCGGTCGATCCGTCCGGCGCGCACCGGCAGCGTGGTGAACGTGGTGAGCGCGAGCCGGGTGCCCGCGAGGAACCGCGACTCAGCCGGCACGCCAGCCCGACGCTGGCTGCTCGTCCGCACCGGTGCTGGCCGGGCCCGGCCCGGCCGGTTCCGGTTCGGCGAAGTCGGGCTCGGCGAGGTCCGGGTCGCTGTCGTTCACGTACGGGTCGTTCACGGCGGGGTAGCTGGGCTGCGGCTCGTCGACGGCCGGGTCCGTTTCGTCGTCGCCGCCGAGCGACGGGTGGACCGGCAGCGCGGCCGACAGCGCCAGCACCGAGCGCAGCAGCGGGAGCGCGACCAGCGCGTTCGCGCCCTCACCGAGATCCATCCGCAGGTCGAGCAGCGGGGTGAGGCCGAGCACGTCGGCGGCGAGCCGCACCGCCGGGTGCCCACCGTGGTCGGCGAGCAGGCACCAGTGCCGGGCCTGCCCGGCCAGGTCCCGGCTGACCATGCCGGCGGCCACCCCGACCGGCCCGTCGAGCAGCACCGGCACCCGGCGCGCGGTGGCACCGAGCAGCACACCGGTGGCGACCGCGATGTCGCCGCCGCCCAGTTCGGCCAGGATGTCCTTGGCGCCGCGCGACGAGCGGCGGGTGCGGTGCAGGGCGTCGCGTACCGCCGCGCAGCGGACCATCCACGCCGCGTCGTCGATCTCACCGGAGTCGGTGATCACCCGGCCCAGCACGGCGGGCGGCTCCGCGCCGGCCGTCGCCGCGAGCACCGCTGCGGCCGCCGCCTCGGTGCCGGCTCCGCACGCCCCCAGGACCAGCAGTTGTACGCCGGCGTCGGCCGCCTGTTCGGCCAGCCGCCAGCCGTAGCGCAGCGCCGACTCCACCTGATCGGGTGAGAGCGCCGGTTGGTCTTCCATCGGGGCGGAAACCGGGGCGTCCACCACCTGGAGGCTGGCGCCACTCTCGGCGGCCAGCCGCGCCAACGCGCCCTTGCCCGCGCGGGCCTGCGCGGCTCGTCGCGCCGACTCACCGGGGATGGTGCCGGCCGACCCGCCGCCAGCGTGGTCGCCGCGCAGCAGCAACACCCGCACCGAGCTCCAGGCGCGGGGGGTCGAGGTGCCCTGGGTGCCGGCGGCGAAGCCGACCACCCGGTCGAGCACGCCCAGCCCGGCGCCCGGTACGTCCAGCGTGGCCAGCCGGTCCACCGCCTGCGGGCCCGCGTACTCGTCGGGCATCGGCAGCTCCATGCCGGGCTGGATGACCAGCCCGGTGGCCACCATCGGCAGTGCCATGGTCGGTGCGGCCCAGGGGTTGCCGGGCTGCTGGTTCGGGGTGGCCGGCGGCGCGTGCGTCAACACGTCGGGCAGCTGCACCTCGGGGGTGGGCTCGGCGTCGGCCAGGGTCGCGACGACCGGCGCGGTCACGCGGGCCGAAGCCGACGGCGCGGCGGCAGGGGCCGACTGGGCGATCGTGGTGGCGGCCGGCTTCAGCCAGACCGGCTGACCGGCGACGACCAGCGCCACCGCGTCGCAGGCGTCGGCGACCGCACGGTTGGCCGCGCCCAACGCGTCGGTGAACGCCCGGCCCAGCGGGGTGGTCGGCACCAACGACAGCCCCACCTCGGGGCTCACCAGCACCACCCGCGCCGCGCAGCCGCGCAGCGCCTCGGCCAGCTCGGCGATCGTTGCGACGTCGTCGGCGGGCTGGTGGTCCGGGTCGAGCAGCACCGTCACCCAGCCGCCCAGGTCGTCGACGAGCAGCGTCTCGTTCGGCTCGGCGGACTCGAGCACGTCGGCCAACCGGCGCGGGTCCTCGGTGGTCTCCTCGGTGGTCCAGCTGCCCGGCCGCCGGGCGCGGTGCGCCGCCAGCCGGGTGGCCCACTCGGTGTCCTCCGGGTCGCCCTCGGGCGCGGTGGCGACGTAGCGGACCACCGGCGCGTCGGTGACCAGGGACTCGGCGAACTCGGACTTGCCAGACCGGGTACCGCCGAGCACCAGGACCGTGTTCCACCCGTCTACGGACATGCCCGTACCTTAAGGCCGCCGGGGGTGGCGGTGCCTGCCGGCCCGGCGTGGTGGTCGAAGGACCCGCCGTCGGTGCTGCGGGCCCGGCCGCCAACCGGATTGATCCACCTGCGGGTCCCGGCGAGGGCTAGCGAGCGGCCGTTGCGCGCCGGGCCGACTACGCTGGCGGGGGTTCGTCCCACGGGGACTTCAGCGGCGAGGGGAGACGCGGCATGGCGTGGAGCTGGCGGTACGAGGGCACGGACGGTCAGACGGTCGAGGGGCCGGCGGAATCGTTCGGCAGCCAGGCCGACGCCGAATCCTGGATCGGTCAGACCTGGCGGGAGCTCGCGGCGTCCGGCGTCACCTCGGTCGCGCTGATGGAGGACGACCGGGTGGACTACCGGATGAGCCTGCTGCCCACGGCCGAGTGATGGCCTACGACCGGCCGGGTGGCGACGGGCTGGTCCTCGGCGTGCCCAAGGCGGCCTTCCGACCCAGCCCGGTCTTCCTCGGCCTGGTCGCTCTCTTCGTGGCCGGCGGGGTGCTGGCCTGGAACGGGTACGGCAATGCCCGGTTCAACGTGTTCCTCTTCGTGGTGTCCGGCTGGCTGGTGTCGCTCTGCCTGCACGAGTACGCCCACGCGGTGGTCGCCTACCGGGCCGGCGACCGGGACATCGCCCACCGGGGCTATCTGACGCTCAACCCGCTGAAATACACGCACCCGCTGCTGTCGATCGTGTTGCCGGTGGTGGTGGTGCTGCTCGGCGGCATCGGCCTGCCCGGCGGCGCGGTCTGGGTGGACCGGCACGCGATCCCGGGTCGACTGCGGCACACCCTGGTCAGCCTCGCCGGCCCGGCGACCAACGTGTTGTTCGCGTTGGTGCTGGTGGCGGCGGTGCGGATCGGCACCCAGTCGGCGGGTGGCCCGGTGGAGTTCTGGGCCGGGGTGGCGCTGCTCGCCTTCCTGCAGATCACCGCGAGCGTGCTCAACCTGCTGCCGGTGCCGGGTCTGGACGGCGGCAACATGATCCAGCCGTGGCTCAACCCGCAGTGGCGCAAGATGTACGACCTGTTCGCCCCGTACGGCTTCATCCTGCTCTTCGCGCTGCTGTGGAACCCGCGCATCGGCGGCTGGTTCTTCGACGGGGTCTTCGCGGTCGGTGACGCCCTGGGCCTGCCGTCCTGGCTCTACGCCACCGGCCTGGACCTGATCCGCTTCTGGCAGGGCTGAGCTGACCGGCAGGGCTGAGCTGACCGGCAGGGCTGAGCTGACCAAGGCCTGGCAACGGGCTGAGCTGACCGGGCCGGCCGGCGCGAATCTCTCGTGTCGGCCGACCCGGAGCGGCGTCAGGGACGCTGCGCGGGGGACTCGGTCTTCGACGGGTCCCGCTCGGTGACCGGCTCGACGATCTCGTCGATCGCCTTGAGCAGCGCGGAGTCGAGCTTGACCCCGGCTGCCTTCACGTTGTCGTACACCTGCTCCGGACGCGACGCGCCGATGATCGCCGACGAGACGTTCGGGTTCTGCAGGACCCACGCCACCGCGAGCTGGGCCATGCTCAGCCCGGCCTGCTCGGCGATCGGCTTGAGCTGCTGCACCCGGGTCAGCACGTCGTCGTTCATGAACCGGGAGATGAAGCCCGCGCCGGACTTCTCGTCGGTCGCGCGGGAACCGGCCGGCGGCGGCTGCCCCGGCAGGTACTTGCCGGAGAGCACGCCCTGCGCCATCGGCGACCAGACGATCTGCCCGATGCCCAGCTCCTCGCTGGCCGGCACGACCTCGGCCTCGATGACCCGCCAGAGCATCGAATACTGCGGCTGGTTGGAGACCAGCGGGATGTGCAGCTCCCGGGCGAGCGGGTGCGCGGCGCGCAGTTGCGCGGCGCTCCACTCGGAGACGCCGATGTAGTGCGCCTTGCCGGAGTGCACGACGTCGGCGAACGCCTCCATCGTCTCTTCCAACGGCGTGCTGCTGTCGTACCGGTGGGCCTGGTAGAGATCCACGTAGTCGGTGCGCAGCCGCCGCAGCGAGCCGTTGATCGACTCCATGATGTGCTTGCGGGAGAGGCCACGGTCGTTACGGCCCGGCCCGGTCGGCCAGTAGACCTTGGTGAAGATCTCCAGCCCTTCGCGGCGCTCGTTCTGCAACGCCCGACCGAGCACGTCCTCGGCCCGGGTGCCGGCGTACACGTCGGCCGTGTCGAAGGTGGTGATTCCCGCGTCGAGTGCGGCCTGGACGCAGGCGAAGGCGGCGTCCTCCTCGACCTGTGAACCGTGGGTGATCCAGTTGCCGTACGAGATCTCGCTGACCATCAGGCCGGAACGGCCCAGGTGTCGGAATTCCATGTACCGACCCTAACTCCGGTGGATCACGACCGCCGACCGGCCACTCAGAGCACCGGGTTGGCGTCGGTGAGTAGCCGGTCGATCTCCTCCAGCACCTCGTCGCGATCGCGGTGCACCGGGTCGATCAGTGGCAGGCCGCGCCGGTCCAGCGCACCCCACCGCCCGGTCTCGTTGCCGAACAGGAACGCAACCGGGTGGATGACCAGCATCGGGTGCGTCGGGGGGACCAGCACCGCGTTGGTGCGATCCACCACACCGCGCCGGCCCGCCACGTCGACCACGGCGAGGCCCTCGTCGGTGAAACCGTCGACCTGCTGACCGTCGGCCAACTCGGTGACGAACCCGTGGTAGCGGGTCGGCACGACGATCCGGCCGGTCCGGTCGACCGCCCCCCACCCCTCGCGGCGTACCGCGGCCAACCCGCGGCGGAACGGTCGTACCTCGGCGAAGTTGGGCGGCACCTGCACGGTGCCGGTCGCGTCGATCGCCGTCCATCCGCCCTCACCGACCACCCAGGCCAGGCCGTCGCTGAACGGGTGCGCCGCCCGGTAGGACGGCGGGATCACCGTCGTACCGAGCAGGTTGATCAACGACCACCGGTCGGTGTCCGGCCGGCGGACCCAGGCCAACCCGTCGTGGAACGGCTGCGCCTCGGCGTACCGGGCGGGGATGACCATTTCGCCGTCCTGGCCGGTGTAACCCCACAGCGGTCCGTCGCGATCCGGCACCGGGGGTCGGTCACGGTCGAGCACCTCGTCCCGACTCCGGGGGTACGGCCCGAAGCCGTCCGCCGTGGCCCGGACGCTGACCGCGTCGAGGGCCACCCGGACCCGGTGCAGCAGTTCGGCGTCGCCGGCGCCGCGCAGGTTGAGCGCCTGCTCGAAGTGCTCGCAGGCCTCCATGAGCCGTCCCTGGTCGTAACACGACCGCCCGGCGTGCTCGTGCAGCGCGGCCCGCAACCGGTCGGGAAGCTCGACCGAGTTGGCCTGGGCGAAGAGCTGATCGGCCTCGGCGAACTTGCCGCGCCAGCGCAGGACGTGCGCCAACCTGGCCTGGGCCAGCGCGGTCCGGCGCAGTTCGCCGGTGGCCTCTGCATAGGTGAGGGCGAGCCGACCATCGGCCAGCGCGTCGTCCAGGTCGCCGAGGATCCGCGAGGCCACCGCCCGGAGGCTCAGCAACCGGGCCCGGGCGCGGTTGTCGTTCGCCGAGCCCAGCTTCTCGGTGAGTCGCCGCCGAATGGCCCGCAGGTCGTCCGGTTCGGTCAGCTCCTCGCGCAGCGTCACCGGGTCCAACCGCCAGCGGTACGCGGCCAGGACCTGCTCCGGGTCGCCCGGGTCGGCCAGCGACGGGCGGGTCACCGCCGGCGCGGTGTCGGCGGGTGGTGACACCGGCGCGCTGTCCCCGCTGAAGCCGTTCCTCGGGCCGGGGACGGCCGAGGCGGGTGGCGCGGACATCGGCATGGGTGGCGCGGAGACGGGTGGCGCGGAGACGGGTGGCGCGGAGACGGGTGGTGCGAATGCGGGTGGCGCGGAGACGGGTGGTGCGAATGCGGGTGGCGCGGACGTCGGCATTGTCGAAGCGGGCGGCGCCGAGACGGGCGCTGCCGGCATGGGCGCGGGGGAGGTCGGCCCTTCGGAGACGGGCGCCGCGTCGGGCGGTGGCATCGACGCGGGCGGTTCGGACACCGGCGCCAGGAAGGTCGGTTCTGCCGGCGCGGGCGGTGCGGACACGGGCGCCGCAGCGAACGGTGACGCGGGCGGTGCCGAGACCGGGGGCGCCGAGACCGGGGGCGCCGAGACCGGGGGCGCGGAGACCGGGCGTGCGGGCGGTGCGGAGACCGGCGCGGGGGGTGCGGATACGGGTGTCGTGGGGACCGGCGGTGCGGACACAGGTGGCCCGGACACAGGTGGCGCGAAGGCCGGTGGTGCGGAGACCCGGGTTGCGGGCGGTGCGGAGACCGGTGGGGCCGAAACCGGCGGTGCCGAGACGGGTTCGTGCGCGCCGTCGTCAGCTGTCTCGGGTCGGGACGGCGGCACCACGGGGAACGACCAGTCGTCGGCCGCCGACACGTCCGTCGGTCCTGTGCTGCTTGGACCGTCAGGCGCGTACCCCGAATGGTCGTGTGTCGCGGCCTCGTCCGTCGGGTCGTGCTCTGTCGGGGCGGTGTCCTCGGTGGGACGAGTGGCGACGTCCTCGTGCTGGTGGTGCGGCAGCGTCGTGGCAGGGATGCCGGAGACCGGCCGGTCGCCCTCCAGCGAACCCGGCTCGACGGCCGACGGTGTGTCGTCTGGGTCGTCCGCCCAGGTGTGGGTGGCACCGGTGGTCGGGTCCGCGGGTGGCGCGGAGATCGGCTCCGGGAGGTCGGCCGAGGCCGACCCGACTGCGGGCTCGCGGGACGGAGCGTCGTGAGCGAGGGATGTGGGTGTCGACGGGTCCCGGTCTGTCGTGGCCGACGCCGAGAGGTCGAGGTTGTCGTCCGGCTCCTCGTCGACCGAGGCGGACGACGGTGGCGCCGAGGGCGGCTCGCTGCGCTCGGGCTCGGCCTGCTGAGCGGGGCTGAACCATGCGTCCGGCCCACGGGCGGTCGAGACCTCGTCGGACTGCCGAACGGGCGCCACCGGCTCTTCCGAGGGCGGCGGGGGCACGTAGCGGCGCGGTGTGCCGGGGGCCAGCGGGAGCGCCAGGTCGACGTCCTCCACGGAGGGCGCCGGGGCCGCAGGGGGCGGCGTGGCTGGGCTCGGCGTGGCAGGGATCGGGGTGGCAGGGGTGGGCGGTGTCGGGGTCGGCCGGGTGGCCGGCGGTGCCTGCACCTGCCAGGCGGGCGGCGGCGCGACCGGCGGGCGGGCGTCCGCCGTGGGGGCCTGCCGCTCGGACGAGGAAGGCCACTGCGGCGGGTGCGGGCGCTCCGGCGAGTGCGGCTGCTCCCGCGGGCCCGTTTGAGCCGGCGAGTGGGGGCGTTCCGGCGAGCCCGTCTGGGCAGGCGAGTGCGGGTGGTCCGATGGGAGCGGGCGCTCCGGCGGGACCGGCCGGCGGTCGGTCGGCGCGCCGGTGTCCACCGGGTCGTCGACCCGTCGACGGTCCAGGTCCTCGCCGCGCCGTTGGTCCACCGGGCGGTCTCCGACGTCCGGACCGGGGTAACGCGGCGGCGGGGCGGGGTGTGGCCCGGCAGCCGGCGTCGGGGCGGCCGGCGTTCGGCGCTCAGGTGACAGCGGGACGTCCGACCGCTCGTCGGAGACGGGTGGGTCCACCGGCGCGGGCAGGTACTCCAGCCGCAGGCGTGCGGCAGGTGGACCCGAGACGGGCAGGTCGGCTCCGGGGGAGACAGGGGCGGCCGACACCGGGCGGTCCCGACCGGGCGCGGCGGGGGAGACGGGCGCAGGCGACACCGGGCGGTCCCGACCGGGCGCAGCCGGAGAAACGGGCGCTGGCGACACCGGTCGTTCCGGGGAGACCGGTGTGGCGCGACCCGACGTGACCGGTGGAGCCGTCGCGGCGGGCCGTGCGGGGCGCTCGTCGTACCGGGAGGGGGTGGCCTCCGGGCGCTCGTCCGGGCGCGACGGCGGCACCGGCGGCCGCTCCGGCCGCGCGGCCGGCCGCGACGGGACGCCCGGGTCGGCGCCGCGATACGGGTCGGGGCTGCGGTGTGGGTCGGGGGCGCGGTGTGGGTCGGGGGCGCGATGCGGCTCCGTGGCGCGGCGCGGCTCGGTGCGGTGGCTCTGCTCGCGGGTGCGGTCCGGACGCAGCGGACCCGGCGGCGGCCAGGGCAGGCTGCCGTCCGGCGGTTGGCTGGGCTGCGGCCGAGGCTGGCGGTACCCGTTCTCGCGTGGCCCGTCCTCGCGGTACCCGTCCTCGCGGTACCCGTCCTCGCGTGGCCCGTGCTCGCGTGGCGCGTGCTCGCGTGGCCCGTTCTCGCGGTACCCGTTCTCGCGCGGCCCGTGCTCTCGATACCCGTCCTCGCGGTAGGCGTCCGGTCGGGCCTCCTCGCGGGGCCGCCGATCCGGGTACGACTCGGCGCGGGCTGCCGCCTCACGAGGCTGCTGCCGTTGCGGCTCGGTGTCGGGCCGACGCCGGTCGTCGTCGCGGCGGGGCTGCTCGGGCATCTCCGGCTCGGGTCGTCGCCGTCGTCCACCGTTGGGTGCCTGTGCCGCCTCGACGCCCTCGTCCGCGCGGTAGCGCCGCTCCGGGCGTCGAACGTCGTCGGCCGCCCGGTCCGGGTATCCATCCGAGCGGTACCGCTGGTGGGCTTCCGCGGACGCCCACGGGTCGGCGGCGTCGGGGAGGCGGTCGTCGGCAGTGCGGCCGTTGTGGTCACGGGTGGGTCGTTCGCCGTACCCGTCGCCCGGGTGCCGTTCGTAACCGGCGGCCGGTCGCTCCTGCGTGCCGCGTCGACGCGGTGAGTCGTCCGGCTCGGGCATCCAGCCGGAGTCGGACCGGGGCGCGGGGGAGACCGGGGTTCCGCCCGGGTACCCCCGATCCCGCTCGCTGGGGTCCTGCTGCGGGCGGCGGCCGTCGTACCGCTCGGAGGCGGGCTGGTCGCGGTGCCAGGCGGCCTCCCGCGCCGGCCCCCGCTCGTCGGCGGGGCGTCGGTCGGACCAGGCGGTACGGCGGTCCGACTCGGAGGTGCGGCGCTCGTCGCGCCGAGGTGGCTCGGGCAGGGGCCTGCGGTACGGCTCGTGGTCGTAGTGACGGGAGTCGGCGCTGTCGGACCGCCCGTAGGCGGACGCGTCGACCTCGCTGCGGGCCCGGCCGTAGGTCGGTGTCTCGTCCGGCTCCTCGTCCACCCAGGAGCGGTTGGGGGGTGCCTGTTCCGCCGGCGGTTCGTCGGCCCAGGAACGGCCGAGGTAGGTGCCGTCCGGGCGGGTCGGTGCCAGCGGCGGCACCTCGGCCCGGCCGCTCACAGTGGCGCGGCCACGCGGTGACGGCTGGTGGATGGCGCCGATGTCGCCGGGGTAGCGCTGCCCGGGGAACTGGGGGTGCCACTCGGTGGTCGGTTCGACCACCCAGGACGGCTCGTTCGGGTCTGGCCACCGGTCGTCGTAACGGCCGTTCATCCGCCGAGCCCGTCGCCACACCCGGCCACTCGGCCGATCCTCGACAGAGGCGAGCTGTCCGCAGCCGCAGCGGGGTGACCTCCGGGCGTCCGGTCGCCGCCTGCCACGCCCCGGTGGCCAGCTCGCGTCCGCTCGCTCACGGCGTTTGTCACCTCGTTGCAAATTGTCGCGCTGGTGCCTCGCGTGCCGGTCAGATCGCCCGCTCCGGCAGCCCGTGGCTGCCGATGGAGGGTAACGGCGTGGGCTCGCTCACCGCCACTGTGGCGCCGCCCACGGGCGCAAACGTTATCCCAATGGTTTCGGACATTTGGTCCTATAACAGAATCTGGTCTCCGACCTTACCGCACTGGCCGACCGCCCGTATCGGGCGGGATCACCGGCTTCGGTCAGGGGTGCTCCATGATGAGGACGGCGAACGTACCGGGCGTGAGCGCCTCGTAGCGGTGCGGCGCGTCACCGGCGAAGGTGGCGTAGTCGCCGGGGTTGAGTTCGACCGGAGCCGTCTCGGGGCCCACCCGCAGGCGGCCGGCGGCGAGCACCACGTGCTCGACACTGTGGGGAGTGTGCCCGTCCGCGGCGCGGATCGCCCCCGGCTCCAGCTCGATCAGGTAGACGTCCCGGCGCAGGTGTGCCTCGCCCGCGCTGAGCAGCGTGCCGGTGAAGTCGGCCCGCTCGGAGCGGACCCGAGGACCGTCCCCTGCCCGGACCACCCGTACGCCGTCGTTGGTCGGCTCCACCAGCCGGCTGAACGGCACGCCGAGTGCCACGCCCAGAGCCCAGAGCGTCTCCACGCTCGGGTTGCCGGTGCCCGATTCCAGTTGGGAGAGCGTGGACTCGGCGACCCCCGCCCGCCGGGCCAGCTCGGTGAGCGAGATGCCGACGCGTTCGCGCTCCCGGCGGAGGGCGGCGGCGATGGTGGCCAGCGGGGCCGCGGGTTCCGGAGGCATACGGTCGCTCCACTGGATCAACGTTCGGTTCGGCGAACAGCATCAGCTGTTCAGCATGCTGAACCAGACCCGTCCTCAAGCAAGAACCGCACAACTTCGGGGAAAGTGCTCCCTCCTGTGTGCCGGAGGCAGCGTCATCCCT
Organism: Micromonospora sp. MGP-C2; assembly: GCF_057766525.1. NCBI lineage: Bacteria > Bacillati > Actinomycetota > Actinomycetes > Micromonosporales > Micromonosporaceae > Micromonospora > Micromonospora sp. MGP-C2. The sequence continues at coordinate 2,505,758 of NZ_JBYMEN010000002.1, read as the reverse complement.
GATGTTGTGCGGATCTTGTCCAGTGCGTGGGTGACCCTCGGGCCGACCCGGTCAGACCTTGTCGCCGAGCTTGACCTGGGGAGCCGGGGCGCGCATGCGCCGGAAGGTGATCGACCGCATGACCGCGTAGAGGTAGAGCGAGCCCATGCGCTGGTCGGTCTTCGGGAAGCGTTCGCGGACCAGCTTGCTGATCTTGCGGCAGATCAGGATCGAGTCGATGACCACGCCCAGCGCCAGCGCGCCCCACAGCACGTTCGAGATCAACCGGACCAGGGGCGGCATGGCCGCGTTCGACCCGATCAACACGATCAGCGCGCCGCCGAAGAACCAGGTGCCGACCGTACGCCGGGAGTCGACCACGTTGCGGGCCAACAGCCGCTCCGGGCCGCGGTCGCGGGGGCCGCCCTCACGGCGGAACTCCGAGGCGGCCTCGGTGCGCAGTTGGCGGCGACGCTCTCGCTCCTCCTCCTTGGTGAGGGGGCGGCTGGGGCCGGCCGGACGGCGACCGACGGTCGGCCGCTTGGGCGTCTCCCGACCCTTGGCCGGGGTGTAACCCCGGGACCGCTCGGCGGTCTCCTCGGGGGTCACCGAGGTGACGGCCTCGTCGACGAGGTCGGTGGACTTGCGGCGAAAGAGCGACGGCACGCGGCAAGGGTAGCCAACGGTCCGCGCCCGGTGCACATCGCGGTACAGCGGCCGACGGCTCCAGGTCGCAGCGCGACCTGGAGCCGTCGTGGTCGAACGAGGGTGAGCGGGGTTACGGACGTTCGGTGTGCGCGCCCAGGTCGGCGAGCTTCGCCTCGAAGTCCTCGTAGCCCCGGTTGATCAGGTCGACGCCGTACACCCGGGAGGTGCCCTCGGCGGCGAGCGCCGCGATCAGGTGGCTGAACCCGGCGCGCAGGTCCGGGATGACCAGGTCGGCGGCGTGCAGCTTGCTCGGCCCGGCGATCACCGCGGAGTGCTTGAAGTTGCGCCGGCCGAAGCGGCACGGGGTGCCGCCGAGGCAGTCGCGGTAGACCTGAATGTTGGCGCCCATCGAGTTGAGCGCCTCGGTGTAGCCCAGCCGCTGCTCGTAGACCGTCTCGTGCACGATCGACAGGCCGCGGGCCTGGGTGAGCGCCACGACCAGTGGCTGCTGCCAGTCGGTCATGAAGCCGGGGTGCACGTCGGTCTCCAGCGCCACCGCGTTCAGCTCACCACCCGGGTGCCAGAAGCGGATGCCGCCCTCCTGGCCGAGGTCGCCCAGTTTCGGCGCGCGCGCGTCGGTGACCTCGTACTCGCCGCCGACCGACCGGAAGATGTTCAGGAAGGTCATCATGTCGGCCTGCTGAGCGCCGAGCACCTCGACGTGGCCACGGGTGGCCAGGGCGGCGGCCGCCCAGCTCGCCGCCTCGATCCGGTCCGGGATCGGCCGGTGGGTGTAGCCGTGCAGCTTCGGCACACCCTGGATCTCGATCACCCGGTCGGTGTGGACCTTGATGATCGCGCCCATCTTCTGCAGGATGCAGATCAGGTCGATGATCTCCGGCTCCACCGCGGCGTTACGCAGCTCCGTGACGCCCTCGGCCATCACCGCGGTCAGCAGCACCTGCTCGGTGGCGCCGACGCTCGGGTACGGCAGGGCGAACTTGGTGCCGTGCAGCCCGTTCGGCGCGGACAGGTGCAGACCCTCGGGCCGCTTCTCGACAGTGGCGCCGAACTCGCGCAGCGCCTGGAGGTGGAAGTCGATCGGGCGCGGGCCGATGTGGCAGCCGCCCAGGTCCGGGATGAACGCGTGCCCGAGCCGGTGCAGCAGCGGGCCGCAGAACAGGATCGGGATCCGGCTGGAGCCGGCGTGCACGTTGATCTGGTCGGTGCTGGCGCTCTCCACGTTCGCCGGGTCGAAGACGAGCTCGCCGTCCTCGGCGCCGTCGGTGACCTTGACGCCGTGCAGACCGAGCAGACCCCGGACCACCTCGACGTCGCGGATCTTCGGCACGTCGAACAGTCGGCTCGGGCTGTCGCCGAGGAGCGCGGCGACCATCGCCTTCGAAACCAGGTTCTTCGCGCCGCGCACGCGGATCCGCCCTTCGAGCGGAGTGCCTCCGTGAACGACCAGGACGTCGTCGGTCAACGCAACCTCCAGCGCGTCGGTGCTGCAGTGTTATTGGTGGGGCGCCTGAGCCTTCTCGCTACCCCGGATGCGGCCATGTCGAAACGGCCCGCTTGTCTCTTCGCTCCGGGCAGCATAGCCCTCCGTGACGAAAAAGGACTCGGTCACATCGGCGTGTGTGGCATTAATCGGTGATCCGGCACTTTTGCGTACCAAGAGCGCTACAGATCGTGATCAGGACGCCGTCGGTGGCGGGGTGTCCGCGCCGGGCAGCGCGAGCATCTGGTCCAGCGCGACCCGGGCGTGGTGCGCGGTGTCGGGGTCGACCGTGATCTGGTTGACGACCCGGCCCGCGACCAGCTCCTCAAGGGCCCAGACCAGGTGCGGCAGGTCGATCCGGTTCATCGTCGAGCAGTAGCAGACGGCCTTGTCCAGGAACATGATCTGCTTGTCCGGGTGCGCCAGCGCGAGCCGGCGGACCAGGTTCAGCTCGGTGCCGAGCGCCCAGGCCGAGCCGGCCGGAGCCGCCTCGATGGTCTTGATGATGTATTCGGTCGAGCCCACGTGGTCGGAGGCGGTGACCACCTCGTGCCGGCACTCCGGGTGGACCAGGACGTTGACACCGGGCACCCGCTCCCGGACGTCGTTGACGCTCTCCAGCGTGAACCGGCCGTGCACCGAGCAGTGCCCCCGCCAGAGGATCATCTTGGCGTCGCGCAGCTGCTCCGGGGTGAGCCCGCCGCCGGGCTTGTGCGGGTCGTAGAGCACGCAGTCGTCCAACGACAGGCCCATCTCCAGCACCGCCGTGTTGCGGCCCAGGTGCTGGTCCGGCAGGAAGAACACCTTCGACCCCTGCTCGAACGCCCAGTCCAGGGCGCGCTTGGCGTTGGAGGAGGTGCAGACCACGCCGCCGTTGCGACCGACGAAGCCCTTGATGTCGGCCGAGGAGTTCATGTACGTCACCGGGACGGTCTCGCCGGCGATGCCCAGCTCGGTGAGCGTGTCCCACGCGGCCTCGACCTGACCCAGAACCGCCATGTCCGCCATCGAGCAGCCCGCGGCCAGGTCGGGCAGGATCACCCGCTGCGCGTCGGTGGTGAGGATGTCGGCGCTCTCGGCCATGAAGTGCACGCCGCAGAAGAGGATGTATTCCGCGTCCGGACGGGCCGCGGCCTCCCGGGCCAGCTTGAACGAGTCACCGGTCACGTCGGCGAACTGGATCACCTCGTCGCGCTGGTAGTGGTGCCCCAGCACGAAGACCTTGCTGCCCAGCTTCGCCTTCGCGGCCGTGGCGCGGGCCACCAGATCCGGGTCACTGGGCGCCGGAAGGTCGCCCGGACACTCGACGCCGCGCTCGGTGTCGGGGTCGCTGCCCCGGCCGAGCAGCAGCAGAGCCGTCGCCGTGTTGGAGGGTTCCACCCAGGTCGAAGTCACGTAGCCATGGTCCCACAGCGCGAGCGCGACGCAGCTTCCGTCGGTGTGGGCTGCCACACTGCTCGGCATGCGCGTGCTGCTCTGCCCGGACAAGTTCGCCGGCACCCTGCCCGCACCGGAGGTGGCCGCCGCGGTGGCCGCCGGCTGGCGCACCGTCACCGACGGTGACGACCTGCTGATCCGACCGCTCGCCGACGGGGGTCCGGGTTTCGTGGAGGTGCTCGCCGAAGCGCTCGGCGGCCGGCGGTTGCCGGTGCCGACGGTCGACCCGCTGGGCCGTCCGGCCGCCGGTGAGATCCTGCTCACCACCGACGGCGCGACCGCCTACCTGGAGAGCGCCCAGGCGTGCGGTCTGCACCTGCTCTCTCCGGCCGAGCGCGACCCGAAGACCACCACCTCGTACGGGCTGGGGGTGCTGGTGGCCGCCGCTGTGGAGAGCGGCGCCCGGACGGTGGTGATCGGGCTGGGTGGTTCGGGCACCAACGACGCCGGAGCGGGGATGCTCGCCGCGCTCGGTGTCACACCGCTCGACGCCGGTGGTGCCGCGCTGCCGTACGGCGGGGCTGCGCTCGCCGCTGTCGACGCGGTGGACGGCGTGCCCCGGCTGCGTGGCGTCCGGCTCGTCGCGGCCACCGACGTGGACAACCCGCTGCTCGGTCTGCACGGCGCGAGCAACGTGTTCGGCCCGCAGAAGGGTGCCGACCGCGCCGACGTACTGCTGCTCGACGCCGCGTTGGAGCGCTTCGCGGCGGTGCTGGAACGCGATCTGGCCGGCTGCCCGGCGGGGCTCGGCACGATGCCCGGGGGCGGGGCCGCCGGCGGCATCGGCGCGGCGCTCCTCGCCCTCGGCGGCGGCTGCGAGTCGGGGATCGGCCTGGTCACCCGGGCCACCCGGCTGGACGCGGCGCTGGACACCGCGGACCTGGTGATCACCGGCGAGGGGTCGTTCGACCACCAGTCACTGCGCGGCAAGGTGGTCGCCGGGGTGGCCGGTGCCGCCCGCGACCGGGGTGTGCCCTGCGTGGTGGTGGCGGGGCAGGTGAGCACCGGCCGGCGAGAGGCCGCCTCGGCCGGGGTCACCGACGCGTACAGCCTGGTCGAGCACTTCGGTGGGGAAGCGGGCGGCGGGCTCGACGCCGCGCTGAGCAGGCCCGCCGAGGGGCTGCGCGAGCTGGGCGCCCGACTGGCCCGGCAGTGGAGCCGCTGAGCGTTCCGGCCGCCTGACGACCGGGTCCACCTGGGGCGGGCGTCACGCCACGCGGGTGCGCCCGGCCGAGGCGGCGTACGATCGGCGGAGGACCACAACCGGGAATCACTGGACGGCGCGCGGCGTTGGCCAGTGCGTCCGGACCCAAAACCGCGCAGGGAGACTTCCACGTGACCACGCCAGCGCAGACCGAGTCGACCGAGGCCCAGGCCCCTACTTCCGTCGAGGCCCAGGCCCCTACTTCCGTCGTCCTCACCGACGTCGCGGCGCAGAAGGTCAAGGCCCTGATCGAGCAGGAGGGCCGCGACGACCTGCGGCTCCGCGTCGCCGTGCAGCCGGGCGGCTGCTCCGGCCTGCGGTACCAGCTCTTCTTCGACGAGCGCTCGCTCGACGGTGATGTCGTCACCGACTTCGGTGGTGTCGAGGTCGTCGTCGACCGGATGAGCGCCCCATACCTCTCCGGCGCGACGATCGACTTCGCCGACCGGATCGACGCCCAGGGCTTCACCATCGACAACCCCAACGCGGGCAGCTCCTGCGCCTGCGGTGACTCGTTCAACTGAGTCACGCACCACGCACCAACGACGACGGGGCCGTCCTTCGGGACGGCCCCGTCGTCGTACCGGCCCGGGCGTGATGCCGCCTGGGAGCGGTCCCGACGCTTTCGTGACGGGCCGGTTGCCGTTGTCCGACCGACCGGTCACCGCCGGGTTGCCGGGCCGGTAGTCTGACCGCGCCCTGCTCCCGACCCCGAGGGTTGACATGAAGATCGCCGTCACCGGCTCGATCGCCACCGATCACCTGATGAGCTTCCCCGGCCGCTTCGCCGACCAGCTCATCGCCGATCAGCTGCACAAGGTGTCCCTCTCCTTCCTGGTGGACGACCTGGTGCTCCGCCGAGGTGGCGTGGCGGCGAACATCTGCTTCGGCATGGGGCAGCTCGGTTTGAGCCCGGTGCTGCTCGGCGCTGTGGGGGCGGACTTCGCCGACTACCGCTCCTGGCTGGAGCGCCACGGCGTGGACTGCGACTCCGTGCACATCAGCGAGGTGGCGCACACCGCCCGGTTCGTCTGCACCACCGACACGGACATGTGCCAGATCGCGTCGTTCTACGCCGGTGCGATGAGTGAGGCGCGCAACATCGAGCTCGCCCCGGTCGCCGACCGGCTCGGCGGACTGGACCTGGTGCTGGTCAGCGCCAACGACCCCGAGGCGATGCTCCGGCACTCGGCCGAGTGCCGCACCCGCGGGTACGCGTTCGCCGCCGACCCGTCGCAGCAGCTCGCCCGGATGGGCGGCGAGGACGTGGTGGCGCTGATCGAGGGCGCCGAGTTCCTGATGACCAACGACTACGAGAAGTCGCTGCTGCAGAGCAAGGCGAAGCTGAGCGACGACCAACTGCTCGACCTGGTCAAGGTGCGGGTCACCACGCTGGGCAAGCACGGTGTGGAGATCGCCGGGCGGGGCATCGACCCGATCCACGTGCCGATCGCGCGGGAGATCCGGGCGGTCGACCCGACCGGGGTGGGGGACGGCTTCCGGGCCGGCTTCTTCACGGCGCTCTCCTGGGGGGTCGGCCTGGAGCGGGCCGCCCAGGTCGGCTCGTTGCTGGCCACGCTGGTTCTGGAGACGGTCGGCACCCAGGAGTACGACGTCCGCCGCGACCTGTTCGTCAAGCGGCTCGCCGAGTCCTACGGTGACACCGCGGCGGACGAGGTCCGCCCTCACCTCCTGCCATAGCTGGTTGCCTCCCGTGATCGTTGGCAGCTGGGCAGCACGACAGGCCGAGCGAACTGCTGCTCAGCAGCCAACGATCACGAACGGGGCGGCCCTTTGCCCGGCCGGGCAAAGGGCCGTCGACTGAGGCTGACCTGGATCGACGAATCAAGCGGGGTCAGTGGCGGCGGCGGATGTCGTAGGCCGGGCCGTCCGGGCCCTTGACCGACCCGAGGAACTCCTGGCCGCGCATCCGGCACCAGGCGGGGAGGTCGACCGCCGCCGCCGGGTCATCGGCGAGCACCCGGACCACAGTGCCCACCGGCAGCTGTGGCAACCGCCGGGCCGCCGCGATCACGGGCAGCGGACAGCGCTGCCCCCGGCAGTCGATGACCTCGTCCGGCATCGTCACAGCCCCACCACCCCGGCGTCGGCGCGCAGCTCGGCGACGATCCCGGGCAGCTCGTCGAGGAACCGCTCAACGTCCGCCTCGGTCGTCTCCCGGTGCAGGCTGACCCGCACGTTGCCGTGCGAGAGCACCCCCATCGCCTCCAGCACGTGCGAGGGACGCAACGTGGACGAGGTGCACGACGAGCCGGACGACACGGCGAAGCCCCGCCGGTCCAGTGCGTGCAGCAGAGCCTCACCGTCGACGTACAGGCACGAGAAGGTGACCAGGTGGGGGAGCCGGAGCACCGGGTCGCCGACCACCTCCACGTCGGGCACGTCCGCCGCGACCCGCGTCCGGATCCGGTCCACCAGCGGGTCCAGCCGGGCGGCCTCCGCCGCCGCGTCGGCCGCCGCGGCCCGCAGGCTCGCCGCCGCCGCCACCACTGCGGGCAGGTTCACCACCCCGGGGGTACGACCACCCTCCCGCTCGTCGGCCGGCCAGGGTGACTCCCAGCGGGTGCCCTTACGGACCGCCAGCACCCCCACCCCGGGTGGACCGCCCCACTTGTGGGCGCTCGCGCTGAGCACCGACCAGCCGGCCGGCAGGGGCACCCGGCCGACCGACTGGGCGGCGTCGACGTACAGCGGCACCCCCGCCTCGGCGCAGATCGCGGCCGCCTCGGCGACCGGTTGCACTGTCCCCACCTCGTGACTGGCTGTGATCAGGGCGGCCAGCGCGACACCGGGTGCGCGAACGGCGGCCGACCACGCGGTCACGTCCAGCCGACCCACCCGGTCGACCGGCACACTGGTCGCGGTCCCACCCGCCGCCACGTGCCGCTCCGCCGCGTGCAGCACCGCCGAGTGCTCGATCGCCGAGTGCACCAGCGTCGCCCCGACCCGGTGGCGCCCCGCCAGGCCACCGAGCACCGCGCCGTGAGCTGCGGTCGTACCGCTGGGGGTGAAGGACACCTCGTCCGCGCGGACGCCGAGCGTCAGCGCGGTGGCCTCGCGGGCGGCGTCGAGCAGCTGCCGTGCCCGGCGGGCCTGGCTGTAGAGCTTGCCCGGGTCGGCCCAGCCGTCGTCGAAGGCGGCCAGCAGCGCCTGCCGCGCGACCGGATGCATCGGCGCGGCGGTCGCCGCGTCCAGGTAGACCGGGGATGCGCTCACAGATCCGCCTTTTGTTCGCGATTGCGGGGCTCGCAACCCCGGCTCACTCCTCGCGCTCACAGATCGACACGCTATCGCGGCGGTATGCCCATCATCCCCCCAATGGGGGGTGGACAGTGACCCCACCACGGCCGACTCCGTCATGGTCGAGTAATCTGCGACCGTCGGTGACGCCTTTGCCGTCGGTGCTGAGGAAAGACCCACCGCGGCGCGCTAGGGAGGCAGGACCAGGTGGTCGCAAGGAGTTCGGAGGTACGGCCGTCGGCCGTACGGCACAGCGCTTCCCCAGGGGTCGGTGGCCGCCGGGGGCGTGGTGCTGGTCGGTTGACCGGGCTCGGTCTCGGTGGCGTGGCGCTGCTGGTCCTGCTCACGGGCTGTGACGTAGGGCAGGCGTTTGACGGCTTCGGCTGGCCGCAGGGCGGCATCTCGCCGGAGTCGAAGCGGATGTACGACCTGTGGATCGCCTCCTGCATCGCCGCGCTCGCGGTCGGTGTCTTCGTGTGGGGTTTGATCTTCTGGTGCGTCGTGCGCTACCGCAAGCGTGGCAACACGCTGCCGGTGCAGACCCGCTACAACCTGCCGATGGAGTTCCTCTACACCATCGCGCCGATCCTGATCGTCTCCGTGCTCTTCTACTACACGGCGATCGTGCAGACCGACGTCGACAAGTTGTCGAAGAACCCGGACGTCACGGTCGAGGTTGTCGCCTTCAAGTGGAACTGGCAGTTCAACTACCGCGACGGCCAGGGCCCGGAGGCCCGCACCACCGCGTCGACGCTCGGCACCAGTGAGGTCATCCCGGTGCTGGTGCTGCCGACCAACCGGTCGATCCGGTTCGAGGAGACCAGCCGCGACGTCATCCACTCGTTCTGGGTGCCGGAGCTGCTGTTCAAGCGGGACGTCATGCCGGGCAAGATCCGCAACGTGTTCGAGGTCTCGAGCCTGGACGCCGAGGGTGCCTACGTCGGGCGCTGCGCCGAGCTGTGCGGCAGCTACCACGCGTTCATGAACTTCGAGCTGCGGGTGGTGTCGCCGGAGAAGTACGACCAGTTCCTGGCGGCCAAGCAGGGCGGCAAGTCCACGCAGGACGCGCTGACCGAGATCGGTGAGGACCCGTACGCGGAGACCACGCGGCCGTTCGACACCCGCCGGACGCAGGGCAACTTCAACCCGGACGACGTTCCGGCCCGCACGGGAAGCTGAGGCAGCCATATGAAGACCGAGTGGCGTATCTTCCTGATCATTGCCGCGTTCCTGCTCGGCGCCACCATCCTCTACGGCGCCTGGACCAACGGCGCGTCCGGTGGCATCGAGTGGGTCGGCACCGTGGCCCTGCTGCTGTCGTTCCTGCTCTGCACGATGTGCGGTGGCTTCTTCTGGTTCGTCTCCCGGCGTATCGACCTGCGCCCGGAGGACCGCCCGGACGCCGAGATCGCTGACGGCGCCGGCGAGGTCGGCTTCTTCAGCCCGGGCAGCTACTGGCCGTTCGGCCTGGCGCTGGCCGCCGCGATCGCCGCGCTCGGCATGGTGTTCTGGCAGTACTGGCTGATCGGCGCCGGTCTGGTGGCTGTCGTCTTCTCCGCCTGTGGGCTGCTGTTCGAGTACTACAGCGGCACCCGGCGCACCGCCGAGCACTGATCCACCCGGTCGCTCGCGACCGACCTGCGTGACGAAAGGCCCGTTCCCCGAGTGGGAGCGGGCCTTTCGTCGTGCGGGAGGCCGGATGGCGCTGCGTGTCAGGCGGCGCTGTGGGTCAGGCGGCGTGGCGGCGGGTGGGCTGGCGGCGTCGATGGCCGGCCAACTGGGTGACCGGAACGGCGATCGCGGTGACCAGCACCACGGCGGCACCGCAGCCGGTGCAGATGAGCTCAGGACAGTCGGCGTCGTGACCGTCGACGCAGGGCGGCACCTCGAACGGTGCCACGCCCTCACAGACGTCGCAGTACAGCTCGCGGTGCGACACGGGCGTCTCCTCTCGAACCAGGCGACCCGCCCCCGAACGCGACAGCGGCGCACGGACGGAATCGGATAACTACTCGCCTGTAGTTTCCCACGCGGGTCCGACAAATCTCCCGTGGCCCGTCGCTGGGACCCCCGGCCGCTGGTGCCGCCAGGGTGATCCACTCGACATCATTTACATCGGGGTGTCCGGGCGGCTCGGACGCCGCAGGGTCAAGGAACCCGAGTCGATCAAGGCCCTCGCCGCCGAGCGGCGACGCCGAAGTCAGGCCACGGTGGCAGTGGCGGTCGCGGTGGCGATCCAGCGGTCGAGGGTCACGGCGGCCGCACCGGAGTCGATCGACTCGGCCGCGCGGTCCAGGCCGGCGCGCAACGCCTCGGTCAGGTCGCCGTCGAGCGGGCCCTGGGTGGCCAGCGCCGCCGCCGCGTTGACCAGCACCGCGTCCCGGACCGGGCCCGTCTCGCCAGCCAGCAGGCGACGGGCCACATCCGCGTTGTACGCGGCGTCACCGCCCCGCAGGTCCGCGAGGGTGGACCTGGGTACACCCAGGTCCGTCGCGTCCAGTACGGCCTCGCGTACGGTGCCTCCCTGGGCCGCCCAGACGCGGGTCGGCGCGGCGGTGGTGAACTCGTCCAGCCCGTCCTCGCCGCGCATCACCAGGACGGAGTCACCACGGTCGGCGAACACACCGGCCATCACCGGGGCCATCCGCAGGTCGAAGCAGCCCACGGCGCCCGCGCGGGGCCGGGCCGGGTTGGTAAGCGGGCCGAGGAAGTTGAAGACGGTCGGCACGCCCAGCTCCCGTCGAACCGGGCCGGTGTGCCGCATCCCCGGGTGGAACCGGGCCGCGAAGCAGAACCCGATGCCGGCCTCGGTGACGCAGCGGACGATCGCGTCCGGATCGAGGTCGAGTGGGACGCCCATGAACTCCAACAGGTCGGCGGTGCCGCAGGAGGACGACGCGGCCCGGTTGCCGTGCTTGACCACCCGGACGCCGGCACCCGCCACCACGAGGGCGGCCATCGTGGAGATGTTGACCGTGTGGGCGAGGTCACCGCCGGTGCCCACCACGTCCAGCGCGGTGGAACGCAGCTCGTCGGGGAGGTCCACCGGGACCGCCCGGCTCAGCATCGTCTCCACCAGCCCGGCCAACTCGGCGGACGTCTCACCCTTGGCCCGCAACGCCACCGCGAAGCCGGCGACCTGCGCGGCACCCGCCGAGCCGGCCATGATCTCGCCCATCGCCCAGGCGGTGTCGGCGGTGGACAGCTCGTCGCCGCGCAGCAGCGAGTTGAGCAGGTGCGGCCAGGTCCGATCGCCCATGACGGGCCTCCCGAGCGTGCGAAGTGCGGGTGGGCTGGAGCCAGCGCCGAGTGTCCGGCGCCGTGGCGGTGCCGGAGGAGCGTGGGACGTCAGGCGGGTGCGTGCGTCCGCAGCAGCTCGGCCACCGTGCCGCCGGTGGTCACCGGGTCGAGCGGGTGCACCAGCGTCGCGTCGACCTCGGCGTACGCGGCCAGCCATCGGTCGGCGGCGCGGGCGATCACCAGGCAGGTCGGGGGGGCGTCGTCCCGGTCGTCCTTGATCTGCCGGGCGATGCCGATGCCGCCACCCGGGCTCGCCTCACCGTCGAGCACCAGAAGGTCGATCTCGTAGTCGTCGACCAGTCGGATGGTCTCCGCGTAGGTCGACGCGTCGACGAACTCGATCTGCAGACCGGGCGCGGGCCGGGTGCCGACGGCCATCCGCATCCGATCACGGACCTTCGGGTCGTCGCTGTAGAGCAGGACGGTGCAAAGACGATCGCTCATGCCGGCACTCCGCTTCGCCGAACGGTCCGGGTACCGGCCGTTTCGTGATATCCCATAGCCTCGATACGGCCTCGGCCGGGAGCCGGACTGTGAGCAGTGCCGTCATGAGGCACCATCGCACTGCGCTTGATGATTCGTTCGCTGCGCTCACTCATTGCGGCACTGACTCCCACCTCGTAGCTGCCCGCCGATCGTACCGGTCGGGGTGACGTAGCCGACATCCCGCCCGCCACCGATCGTCGGGCCGTACCGTCCGGGCAGCTCAGGTGGCCGCGGCGTCGGCGGCGCGCTCGCGGGCCTCCTGGCGGTCCAGCTCGCGGTCGACCCGGCGGGCCTCGCGTTCGGACTGCTTGACCCACTGGACGACGAGCACCGCGAGCATGGTCACACTGACGAACTCACCACCGGCCCAGAGGATGCCGCCGGCGACCACCTGGTCGTCCCAGGGGTCCGACCAGGCGAGGTTGAGCGACGGGTACCAGTCGCCGCCGAAGAGCGTGGTGCTCTGCATGATGGTGAGGCCGAGCACGGTGTGGAACGGCACGGAGAGCAGCATCAGCAGCGCGCGCGCCGGGTACGGCCAGCGGCCGGGCAGCGGGTCGAGCCCGAGCAGCGGCCAGAAGAACACGCAGCCGGTCATGATGAAGTGAGCGTGCACCAGCTCGTGCGCCCAGGCGTGTTCGAGGGTGAAGCGGTACAGATCACTGAAGTACAGCACGAACGGGTTGACCACGAAGATGGCGAACGCCACCAGCGGGAAGCTGTAGACCCGGGCGACACGGCTGTGCACGATCGCCAGCAGGCGCTTGCGCGGCCCGACCGGCAGGGTGCGCAGGGCCAGGGTCATCGGCGCGCCCAGCGCCAGGAAGATCGGCGCCACCATGGACAGCACCATGTGCTGGATCATGTGCACGGACAGCAGCGCGGTGTCGTACGCGTGCAGTCCGCTGACCGTGACCAGCGCGATGCCGCCCAGGCCGGGGCCGATAAAGAACACGGTACGGGCGATCGGCCAGCGGTCGCCCCGCAGGCGCAGCCGGTACACCCCGTAGAGGTACAGGCCGGCGGCGAGCACCAGGCCGAGGGCCAGCCAGCTGTCCAGCCGGGTCTCGGTCAGCACCGTGCCGACGGTGAACGGCGGCGGGGCCGAGGTGGCGGCGAGGATCGGATCGACGTGCAGCACGCTTTTCAGGCTAGGCCAGGCGAACCGGACCCTGACGGTGGGGCCACGGAAGGCGCAGGTTTGCCACCCCGCTGATCGCCGCCCCCGGTCAGGGGCAATAATGACGGCGTGACTGCGGCCCCAGCCATTGACAAGAGCCGGATCCACTCTCTGACCCGACCGAACATGGTCAGCGTCGGGACGATCGTGTGGCTCTCCAGCGAACTCATGTTCTTCGCGGCGTTGTTCGCGATGTACTTCTCCATCCGCGCAGCTGCGCCGGAGCAGTGGGAGAAGCACACCGAAGCGCTGAACATCCCGTACGCGACCACCTTCACGGTGATCCTGGTGCTGTCCTCCGTGACGTGCCAGCTCGGCGTCTTCGCGGCGGAGAAGGGTGACGTGCACGCGCTTCGGCGCTGGTTCACCATCACCTTCGTGATGGGCCTGATCTTCGTGCTCGGCCAGCTGAACGAGTACCGGCACCTGGTCGCCGACGGCATCAAGATCAACGGAGACGGTTACGGGTCGGTGTTCTACCTGACCACCGGCTTCCACGGCCTGCACGTGACCGGCGGTCTGATCGCCTTCATCATCTTCATGGTCCGTACGACCATGGGCCGGTTCACCCCGGCGCAGGCGACCTCGGCGATCGTCGTGTCGTACTACTGGCACTTCGTCGACGTCGTGTGGATCGGGCTGTACGCCATGATCTACTGGCTTCAGTGATCTTGCGCGTCACATTCCGCGCTGCTGCTCCGTCCCCTGAGACAGGTCCAACCGGTTAAGGACACCGCTCATGACTTCTGACAACGACCGCCGACGCGGTCTGCTCGCGCGGTTGCGCGAGCGGCCCGCCGCGCGCAGCAGGGGCCGCCGCCGGCTGGGCGCCGCGGTCCGGCTGATCGCCGCGCTGATGCTCGCCGGCGGCGCCTACACCGTCTTCGCCCCGGGTGCCCAGGCGCAGGACAACCCGCAGCTGACCGGCGCCGCCGCCGAGGGCAAGGCGCTGTTCGACGTGAGCTGTGTGACCTGCCACGGTCGCAACGCCCAGGGTGTCGAGGGCCGCGGGCCGAGCCTGATCGGCGTCGGCGAGGCCTCGGTCGAGTTCCAGGTCAGCTCCGGGCGGATGCCGATGGCCCGCCAGGAGGCCCAGGCTCACCGCAAGCCCCCGGTCTTCACCGACGAGCAGACCCGTCAGCTGGCCCAGTACATCCAGGAGCTGGGCGGCGGCCCGGTCGTGCCCGAGGGCGACGACCTCGGCGAGGACGGCAACATCGCGTCCGGCGGTGAGCTGTTCCGGATCAACTGCTCGCAGTGCCACGCGTTCGGTGGTGGCGGCGGTGCGCTCTCGTCGGGCAAGTTCGCCCCGAGCCTGCACCCCGCGACCGACCGCCAGATCTACGCGGCGATGCTGAGCGGTCCGCAGAACATGCCGGTGTTCGGCGACAACCAGCTTCGGCCGGAGCAGAAGGCCGACATCATCGCCTACATCCAGGAGACGCTGAAGCACGACCAGGACCCGGGCGGCTTCAACCTCGGGCGGTACGGCCCCTCGACCGAGGGCCTGGCGATCTTCCTGGTCGGCATCGTGGCGCTCGTCTTCGCCAGCCTGTGGATTGCGGGCAAGTCGTGACCGAGCGGATACTCCCCATCAGCGCAGTGGTGCCGCTCGGCGCCACCCGTAGCGAGGTGACGGCATGAGCACCCCCACCGAGCACTCGACCCCCCAGGGCCGGGAGCCGCTCGACGTCAACGACCCCAGGCTGACCCGGTTCGACATCGTTCGTGAGGGCGCGCGTCGGGACGACATCGAGATCGTCCACTACGAGCCGCAGGTGCTGCCCGGCACCAAGGCGGAGCGTCGGCTGACCCGGGTGGTCGCCGGCTTCTTCCTGCTCACCGGTCTGGCCGCGACCGCCTTCATGGTCATCTACATCGCGTGGCCGTGGCAGTACGAGCCGGGCCGGGGCGGCGACAAGTTCTACACCCCGCTGCTCGGCTTCACCCTCGGCATCGCGCTGCTCGCCGTCGGCTTCGGCATCCTTACCTGGGGCAAGAAGTTGCTGCCCAAGGAGGTCTCGATCCAGGACCGGCACGAGGGCCAGGTGGACTCCGAAGGCCGCACCATCACCGGCCAGACCATGCTCTACATGGCGGACGAGCTGGGCGTGAAGCGTCGCCCCCTGCTCGGCATCTCGCTGCTGGCCGGTCTCGCGCCGGTCGGCGCGGTCATCGCCGCGCCGCTGGTCGGTGGTCTGATCTCACAGCCGCACAAGAACAACCAGATGTTCACCACCGGGTTCGCCGCCGCCGAGGGCGGCGAGCGGATCCGCCTGGTCCGCGAGGACGGCCGTCCGGTCCGCCCGGCGGACATCAGCGCCGGTGGCCAGCTGACCGTCTTCCCCGGCATCGACCACGGCGTGAGCAACCGACACGCCGACTCGCCGACGCTGCTGATCCACCTCCGGGACTCCGACGCGCAGGAGTCGCGTCGGGCCAACGAGAAGATCGGCCACGGCGACTACATGTGGGGCAACTACGCGGCGTTCTCCAAGATCTGCACGCACGCCGGCTGCCCGGCCAGCCTCTACGAGCAGCAGACCAACCGGCTGCTCTGCCCGTGCCACCAGTCCCAGTTCCTGATCACCGACAACGCCAAGCCCATCTTCGGCCCTGCCAGCCGGCGGCTGCCGCAGTTGCCGATCGAGGTGGACTCCGAGGGCTTCTTCGTGGCGAAGTCCGACTACACCGAGACCGTCGGGCCTGACTTCTGGGAGCGGCCATGAAGCGTCGAAAGATTGACCTAGCGGCGACGCCGGGTAAGGCCGCGGTGGGAGTTGACGACCGCTTCGCGGTGGCCACCCCGCTGCGCAAACTGCTGAACAAGGTCTTCCCGGACCACTGGTCCTTCCTGCTCGGCGAGATCGCGCTGTTCTCGTTCGTCGTGCTGCTGCTGACCGGTGTATTCCTCACCTTCTTCTTCGAGCCGGCGATGACCGAGGTGGTCTACGACGGCAGCTACGCGCCGTTGCAGGGCACGCCGATGTCCGCCGCGTACGCCTCCAGCCTGGACATCTCGTTCGACGTCCGCGGTGGCCTGGTGATGCGGCAGATGCACCACTGGGCGGCGCTGCTGTTCATGGCCGCGATCGTCGTGCACATGCTGCGGGTGTTCTTCACCGGCGCCTTCCGCAAGCCGCGCGAGACCAACTGGATCATCGGTTCGCTGCTGTTCTGGGTCGGCTTCCTGGCCGGCTTCACCGGCTACTCGCTGCCGGACGACGGCCTGTCCGGCACCGGCCTGCGGATCGCCTCGGCGATCATGCTGTCCATCCCGGTGATCGGCTCCTGGCTCACCTCGTCGATCTTCGGCGGTGAGTTCCCGGGAACGATCATCATCAGCCGGTTCTTCATCGCCCACGTGCTGCTCATCCCGGGTCTGCTGGTCGCGCTGATCAGCGTCCACCTGGGCCTGGTCTTCAAGCAGAAGCACACCCAGTGGCCCGGCCCCGGCCGGACCAACAACAACGTGGTCGGCGAGCGGATGTTCCCGCGGTACGCGCTGAAGCAGGGCGGCTTCTTCATGGTCGTCTTCGGCGTCATCGCGCTGATGGGCGGTCTGTTCCAGATCAACCCGATCTGGCTGTTCGGCCCGTACGAGGCGTGGGTGGTCTCGGCCGCCAGCCAGCCCGACTGGTACGTCATGTTCCTCGACGGGTCGACCCGACTCATGCCGGCCTGGGAAATCAACATCCCGCTCGGCGACGGGTACGTCATCCCGCCGCTGTTCTGGCCGACTGTCGTGCTGCCCGGCATCCTGGTGGGCCTGTCGACGATGTACCCGTTCCTGGAGGCACGGCACCTCAAGGACCGCAAGAGCCACAACCTGCTCCAGCGTCCCCGTGACGTTCCGGCCCGGACCGCCGTCGGCGCCATGGCCGTCGCGTTCTACATCGTTCTGACGCTCTCCGGCGCCAACGACGTCATCGCCGACAAGTTCCAGATCAGCCTGAACGCGATGACCTGGGCTGGCCGGATCGGTCTGCTGGTGCTCCCGCCGATCGCGTACTACATCACCTACCGGCTCTGCCTCGGTCTGCAGCAGCACGACCGGGAGGTCCTCGCGCACGGCGTCGAGACCGGCATCATCCGGCGCCTGCCGGACGGCCGGTTCGTCGAGGTGCACCAGCCGCTCAGCGCGTCGAACGGCCACGCGGACGGTCACGGTCAGCTGGAGTACGTCGGCTGGGTCGTGCCGAAGAAGATGAACCGGCTGGGCGCTCTCGGGCCGGCCATCCGGGGCTTCTTCTACCCGATCGAGAAGCCGGTCGAGGCGCCGGTCTCGCCGGGGCACCCGCCGGTCGAGGCGCGGCCCGAGCGCGAGGAGATCGGCAGCGGAGAGAGCCGCCGCTGATCGCCCGATCGCACCGTTACGTGGCGCCCGCCGGATTCCGGCGGGCGCCACGTCGTATCCGCACCCGCCGCCCAGGTGAGGCGGAGTCGGACGGCCACGACGGGACCGGTAGACCCCGCGCGACGGGCGATCGCAGGAATAACCCCGGTGAGCCGGGTATCCGTGCGGTCCAACGTCTCAAGGGGGGAAGCATGTTGGGTATCAAACGCCTCGGCCTGTTGGCCGCGCTTGTACTCGTCGGTGTCGCGCCGGCTGCGGCCGCGCAGGCCGCGGCACAGCCGTCAACGCAGGACACCCAGTACCTGCAGGCGGTTCACCAGGTCAACCTGTTCGAGATCACCGCCGGTGACCTGGCCCAGCAGAAGGGTCAGGACCAGGGGGTCAAGGACCTGGGTGCGATGCTGAAGACCGACCACACCCAGCTGGACCAGACGGTGCAGCAGACCGCGTCCCAGCTCGGGGTGGAACTGCCGAACGAGCCCAGCGCCGATCAGCAGGCGGTCATCGACAAGCTGAACAACGCCAGCGGTGCGGAGTTCGACCGGCTCTGGGTGACCAGTGAGCTGGCCGGTCACGTCCAGGCCATCCAGGCCACCCAGACGGAGATCTCGCAGGGCTCCGAGCAGTCGGTGGTCCAGTTGGCGCAGACGGCTCTGCCGACGTTGCAGGCGCACTACGACGAGCTGGTGCAGCTCGCCAACAAGTTGGGCATCCCGGTTCCGCAGACCAGCGCCAGCGGTACGCCCAGCCCGGGCGGCACCGGCACTGAGTCGCCGGCTCCGGGCGGCACCGGCACCGAGTCGCCGGCTCCGGGTGGCAACACCGAGTCCCCGGTTCCGGGCGGCGGCACCACCGAAACGCCGGCTCCCAGCGAGAGCTGACGTAGCGACAGCAGACGGCCGGTCCACCCGCGCGGTGGACCGGCCGCCGTGCGTGTGGGTCAGTCGGCGCTGGCCAGCCCGATCGCGAACGCTTCTTCCAGGTCGGTCTGCGAGTATGCCCGGAACGCGATGTGCGACTCGGTGTTGAGCACACCCGGCACCTTGGAGATGCTGCCCGCGATGACCTGGGCGATCTGGTCGAACTCGCGGACGCGGACGATGGCGATGAGGTCGACGTGCCCGGCGACCGAGTAGACCTCGCTGACGCCGGGGAGGTTGGCCAGGGTCTCCGCCACCTCGGGAATCGCATCGGTGGCGCAGTCGATCAGCACGATCGCGGTGATCACGGGACATCTCTCCGTTCGTCGGCGTCGTCGCCCATGCTAGATGTTTCGGTCGGGAACTGGAGGCGGGAGCCGTCGTGCCTCAGCCGTGTGCGGCGCAGGGCACGGTCAGGTCGTCCCCGACCCGGATCGCGTCGTGCAGCCGCTCGCCGTCGCGCACTGTCGCGCCCGGCCAGACCACTGCCCGGCGGACGTCGCCGCCGACCCGGGCGCCCGCGCCGACCACCGACTCCACGCAGTGACCGGTCACCGTGGCCGACGGGTCGACGAGGACGCCACCGGCCGCGGCGTGCAGGTTGGCCGCCAGGTAGTCGGCCGGGGTGCCGGTGTCGTAGAACGTGCCCGGGAAGGGCACCACCTCCAGGGCGCCCGCCGCCTCGGCGGGGCGCCACACCGCTCGGACCAGGTCGGAGACGACGACCGGCAGGTCTCGGACCAGTCGCCAGGGCAGCAGCGAGAACCCGGTGAAGCAGTGCCCGGCGAAGGTGCCCGGCGCCGCCGGGTCCGCTGCGGGCTGACCCAGCAGACGTACGGTGTGCCCGTCCCACCCGTCGAGCAGGGCCGCCACGTCCGGGCCGGGCGCAGCCGCCGGATCGGCGAGGTACGCGTCGGCGTTGCCGACCAGCACCGGCCGCCCGTCGATCCAGTCCCGCAGACGGGCCACCCCGCCCGCGGTGCCCAGCGGGTCACCCGGCTCGACGGACAGGTGCGCGCGCTCGCCGACGTGGGCGACCACCTGGTCACCGAGGTAGCAGGCGTTCACCGCGACCCGGGCGGGACCGGTCAGGCCGAGCCCGGCCAGCCGGGCCAGCGCGAGGTCCAGCAGTGGCACGTTGCCCACCGGGCAGAGCGCCTTGGGGACCCGTTCGGTGAGCGGGCGCAGCCGGGTGCCCTCGCCGGCGGCGAGCACCACCGCGCACAGCTCCGCCGGCACGCCAGCCGCGCCGGTCATGGCAGGTTGTCGGGAACCGGTGGCGGGAACTGCCCGGCCAGCGGCCCGATGTCGTAGTAGGCGAGCAGCCGGGCCGTGGCCCAGCTCAGCTTGGGCAGGTCGTCCAGCGGGTGCCAGGCGGCCTCGAAGACCTCCGCGCCGTCGACCGCCAGCTCGGTGGTGGAGGCCGGGACCTCCGTCTCGAAGACCATGTCCACCCAGCCCTTGGCGTGCACGATCGCGTTCGGCACCGCCGGGCGCAACCGGGACGGGGGGAGCCGGATGCCGGACTCCTCGAACAGCTCGCGGGCCGCTCCCACCACCGGGGGCTCGCCACGGTCCAGCAGGCCGGCGGGGAGCGACCAGCCCCGGCCGGGCGGCTGGCGCAGCATCAGCAGACGGCCCGCGCCCGTCGCCTCGCTGTCGCGGACCAGGGTGACCGCGCCGACGATGTACTTGGGCACGGCCAGCCGGACCAGGCGCCGACGCACCGGCAGCGGCAGCCGGTAGAAGGCCTGGTAGAAGATGGCCCGACCGGTGGCGCGGGAGCGGGGGATCATGACTCCAGGCTAGTGGTCGCGAATGTCCTTCGGACGCGCCGGGGCCGGCCCGGTCACTGCCGGTGGTCGACCAGGTCGATGAGCTGGCGTACGACGGTGTCTGGTTCGATCACCCGGTCGAAGACCGCGACCAGCAGGGTCTCCAGGTCGGGATAGCCCAGCTCCTCGGAGAGGCGCAGCAGTGGCAGGTCGCTGGCGAGGCCACGATTGTGCTGACGCAGGGTCAGCCCGATGGTGGCCCGCCCGAGCCGGACCTTGTCGCTGATCGTGATGCCCGGCTCGGTGTGCTCGGCGAACCACCGGTTGATCTGCATCTGCGCGTGCGGTGACTTGACGAAGCTCAGCCACTCCCGGCGGGGGCCGCGCGGCGCGACACCGGCCTCGAAACCGTTGTCGCCGTCGTTCTCGGTGAAGATCTCCACCACGTCGCCCTCGTCCAGTTCCGAACTCAGCGGGGCGAGCCGACCGTTGATCCGTGCGGCGAGGCAGTGGTCGCCCCGCTCGTTGCCCAGCTCGTACGCGAGGTCGACGGGCGTCGCGCTGGCCGGCAGCACGATCTGCCGCCCCTCGGCGAAGACCTGGATCTGGCCCTCGGCGAGGTCGCACCGCAGCGACTCGAGGAACTGCGCCGGGTCGGCCGCACCCGGCTCCCAGTCGAGCACCCGGCGCAGCCAGTCCAACTGCTCGGCGCGCGCCGCGGCGCTGCTGGCCCCCGAGCGGGGGAAGCGGAAGTCGGCGGCGATGCCGTACTCGGCCGAGCGGTGCATCTCCTCCGTGCGGATCAGCACCTCCACAGTGCGGTCCTGCGGGCCGCAGACGCTGGTGTGCAGCGAGCGGTAGAGGTTGTTCTTGGGGGAGGCGATGAAGTCCTTGAAACGGCCGGGGATCGGCCGCCAGGTGCCGTGGATCGCGCCCAGCGCGGCGTAACAGTCGGTGGCCGGGCCGTCGACCACCACCACGATGCGGGGCAGATCGTACGGGGCGGTGTGCTCGCCGGCGATTGTGTCTTTCCAGATCGAGTAGAGGTGCCGGGGACGAGGGCTCACCTCGGCGTCGACCCGGCTGCGCTTGAGCGCCACCTTGGCCCGGGTGACCACCGAGTCGAGGTATGCGTCCCACCCCGGCCGGTCGTGCACGTGCCGGGCCAGCCGGGCGTGCTCGTCGGGCTCCAGGTGCAGCAGCACCACGTCGTCCAGCTCGCGCTTGAGGGTCTGGATGCCCAGCCGGTCACAGAGCGGGACCAGCACCTCCTGGGTCTTGCGGGCGATCCGTTCCCGGGAGGAGGCCGAGCGCACCCCGAGGGTGCGCATGTTGTGCAGCCGGTCGGCCAGCTTGATGATCAGCACCCGGACGTCCTTGGCGGCCGCGACGATCATCTTGCGGATCGTCTCCGCCTCGGCGTCCTTGCCGTAGAACGCCTTGTCGAACTTGGTCACCCCGTCGACCAGGTGGGCCACCTCGCCGCCGAAATCCTCGGAGAGCGCCTGGAGGGTGTAGCGGGTGTCCTCCACGGTGTCGTGCAGCAGCGCCGCGACCAGGGTGGTGGTGTCCATCCCCAGCTCGGCGCAGATCTGCGCCACCGCGAGGGGATGGGTGATGTACGGTTCCCCGCTCTTGCGGAACTGCCCGCGGTGCATGTTCTCCGCGATCGTGTATGCCCGTCGCAGCACCGCGGGGTCGGTGCCGGCGTGGATGCCCCGGTGGGTGCGCACCAACTGGGTGACCGGGTCGGAGTCGGTGGTCGGCCAACTGAGCAACGACCGCAGCCGGCGGGCGAGCGGCAGCTCACCCGGCTGTGTCGGCAGGGCGCCCCCCAGGGCGGCGCCGTGTCCGGCGTCGACGTCCACGAGGGACACCTCCTCACCCCGGCTCCGCATCGCCGAAACCCGGCGGCGGGGAGCAGGCCCACGAATCGGGCAGGACTGCACTTCTCTAACAGCCTAAGCGAGTCGACGTAGTCCGATCGGTCAGTTGGTCATGAGCGTTCGGTCGAGAGTTGATGGGACGCGCCGTTCTCGGCCTTCGCCAGCAGGTCACGGAACCGCCCCGCACCACCGGCCGGGGAGGACCAACCGGAGGACATCTCCACCAGCCGGGTCTCCGGTCGTTCCAACCAGGACAGAATCCGCTCGGACTCCTCGGCGGTGGCCGCAGGCACCGGGCCGTGCCCGCCCGAGACCGTCTCGGCGGTCGCCCGGATGGTGGTCAGGGTGGGCCGTGGGTGCACACCCGGCGGGGACACCCCCGCCCCGGCCAGCCGGCCGTGCCGCACCAGCGCCAACTCCCAACCGCCCCGGGCGGCCGGCCGTGCCGCGGCCAGCTCGACGATGCCGGTCAGCGCGGCCAGCCGCTGCATCCGCACTGTGGCCCGCAGCACCGCGGCCAGCCGGGACCGCATTACCGCCGCCTCCTCGTAGCGCTGGTCGCGGGAGAGCACGTCGATCCGGGCGAGCAGCGCGTCCACCACCGGCTGCGGGTCGCTGGCGGTGGCGGTGCGGAAGGGTGCGGCGGCCTGGTGGTCGTACTCCTCGGGGGTGATCTTGTGCTCGCAGGGTGCCGGGCAGCGACCCAGCTCGGCCAGCGCGCAGGCCGGCGTGATGGTGCGCAGCGAGAGCCGGTGCGTGCACTGACGCAGCGGCACCGCGTCGTGGAAACCGGCGGCGGCCAGCTCCGCGGCCCGCCGGGAGGTGAACGGCCCGAGGTACGCGGTGTCGGTGGGGGAGAGGTCGCGCACGATCGACAGCCGAGGGTACGGACCGTCGGTCAGCTTGAGCCAGAGCATGCGCTCCGGGTATTTCGACCGTCGGTTGTACGGCGGGGCGTGCGCGGCGATCAACCGCAGCTCGCGGACCTCGGCCTCCAGCGAGTGGGCGCACTCCACCGCCTCGACCCGCTCGGCCGCCGCCAGCATCTCGGAGATCCGGGCGCGCTTCTCCCCGGCGGTGAAGTAGCTGCGCACCCGGGTGGCGATGTCGACGGAGGTGCCCACGTAGAGCGGGCGGTTGTCGGCGGCCCGGAAGATGTAGACCCCGGGGACCTTGGGCAGCCCTTCGGCCAGGTGCCGTTTGCGGCGCTGGGTCGGCGTGACCGCCCGGGCGAACTCGATGGCGTCGCCGACCGTGTCCACCCGGTGCCCGCCGAGCCGACCGATCAGCCCGTGCAGCACGTCGACTGTCGCCTTCGCGTCATCGAGCGCCCGGTGGGTGGGCTGGGTGGTGGTGCGGAAGTAGGCGGCCAGGGTGCCGAGCTTGCGGTTGGGCACCTCGTCGCGGGTCAGCACCCGGCGGGCGAGCGCCGCCGTGTCCAGCACTCGGGGATTGGGCCAGCGGTAGCCGTGCTTCGCGCAGGCGGCCTTGAGGAAGCCCACGTCGTACGGGGCGTTGTGGGCCACCAGCACCGCGTCGGCGATGAACTCCAGGAAGCTCGGCAGCACCTGCTCGATCGGCGGCGCCGGCAGCAGCATCGCCTGGGTGATGCCGGTGAGCACGGTGATGAAGGGCGGGATCGGCTGCCCCGGGTTGACCAGGGTGGCGAGCACACCCAACTGCTCACCACCGCGCACCTTGACCGCGCCGATCTCGGTGATGCCGCCGCCGTCCGGCGCGCCGCCGGTCGTCTCCAGGTCGACCACCACGAAGGTGGTCGCGTAGAGCGGCAGCGCCGGGTCCACCCCACCCACCGCCGGGTCGAGACCGGCCAGCGACTCCTGGACGTACTCCGCCTGTGCCATCGGCGGCACGCTAGCGCCTCGGTCCGACACTCCCGTCGCAGCCGTCCCACCAGTCACCATGGGGCTAGGATGAGAGATCGGCTCACTCACCGGGCGGTGGGCCCGGTCGCGGTGGGAGACTTGCCACATGCCCCTCGCCGAGCCGCACGACGACCACCTCCCACAGGAGGATCTGGTCGCGCTCGACGGGGCCGTCAGCAACCCGGACGACAACGTAGTCAGCGAGACATCCGGGGCATCCGACCCCACAGTGGCAGGCGACGGCCCGGGCACCGAGCCGGAGCCGGCCGAGTCGGAGTCGGCCGTGTCCGAGTCGGAGCCGGCCCTGCCGGAGCCGGAGCCGACCCTGCCCGAGCCGGTCCGGCAGCGGATCGTCACGCTGACCGCCGCCGTCCTGCCCACGCTGCCCGCCGACGAGGTGCCCGTGCCGCTGCGCCGGGTGGCCAAGTTCGCCCCCAACCGGCGGGCCCGGCTCGGCGCGCCGGTCATCGCCGCCCAGCTCACCGCCGACCCGCTGTTCCGGCAGCGGGTCACCGCCCGCGTCCTGGCCGACGCCGGTGACCTCGGGGCCGCCGTCGTCGAGGGCACCGCGCCCGCCGCCGCCGACCCGGTCGAGGTCGCCGCGCTGGC
The DNA here is from genome assembly GCF_057766525.1 of Micromonospora sp. MGP-C2. Taxonomy (NCBI): domain Bacteria; kingdom Bacillati; phylum Actinomycetota; class Actinomycetes; order Micromonosporales; family Micromonosporaceae; genus Micromonospora; species Micromonospora sp. MGP-C2. Next base: position 2,481,326 of record NZ_JBYMEN010000002.1, on the reverse strand, counting down.
CTACCTGGCCAGGCCGCGCGGCTGGCGGGAGCTGATCGACGCCAGCGGCGCCGCCGTTCGCGCCGAGGCGGACAGCGCTGTCGTCGCCGAGCTGGTCCGGGAGGCCGAGCAACGGGCCACCCGCGCCGAGCACGACCGGGCGGTGGCCCGGGTCGAGGCGGAGAAGCTGCGCGACGAGCTGGCCCGCGTCCGTGAGGAGCTGGGTCAGCTCCGCGAGGAGTCCCGGCAGGTCGCCCGTACCCTGCGGGAGACCCAGGCCCGCGAGCGCAAGGCCACCGAACTGCTGGCCACCGAACGCGGCCGGGCCGCGCGGGCCAGCGCCGACGTGGACGCCGAGCTGCGCCGCGCCCGGGCCCGGCTGGCCGAGGCGGAGGCCGCCGCCGGAGTGGCCCGCGCGAGCGCCAAGGAGTCCCGCTCGGTCGACGACGCCCGGCTCTGGCTGCTGCTGGAGACCATCGGTCAGGCCGCCGTCGGCCTACGCCGGGAGCTGGCCCTCGACCCGGTGGACAAACTCCCCGCCGACTTCGTGGCCGACGCGTTCGCCGAGCAACCGGGCACCGCCCCGGCCAGCCCCGCCGCACGCGCCCGCGACACCGACGACCCGGCCCGGCTCGACCAGCTTCTCGCCCTGCCCCGGGCGCACCTCGTGGTGGACGGCTACAACGTCACCAAGCGCGGCTTCGGTGACATGTCCCTGGAGCAGCAGCGCAAACGTCTCATCACCGGGCTCGGCGGGATCGCCGCGCAGACCGGCGACGAGATCACCGTCGTCTTCGACGGCGCCGAGCGGATGCACGGGTTGCCGCCCGCGCCGCGCGGCGTCCGGGTGCTCTTCTCCCGCAAGGGCGAGACCGCCGACGAGCTGATCCGGCGGCTGGTCCGTGCCGAGCCGGCGGGTCGCCCCGTGGTGGTGGTCTCCTCCGACCGCGAGGTCGCCGACGGGGTACGCCGGCACGGCGCCTACCCGCTGGGCGCCGACTCGCTGCTGCGGCGGCTCGCCCGCTCCTGAGAGCTGCATGTCGTCGCGACGTCGGTCAGGTGGTCGGTAGGCGCCGGGCCAGCTCACGGCGCAGCACGTCGGGGCCGGGGGTCATCCAGGCGAGCCGGGCGACCAACTCGTACGGGCCGCGTCCGGGGGTCGACCACTGGCCGGGCCGCATCGGCGGCCGGGTCTGCTGCGGATCGAATGGCGTGACCACCAGTCGCGGTTCCAGGCGGCCTCGGACCTGAGCGCGCGCCAGGTTGGCCCAGTCGATGCGGAGCTTGCTGCCGTGCGGTCCGGTCAGTTCCAGCGCTTCGTCGGTCAACCGCAGCGGCAGCCGAGGCTGACGGCGCAGCTGCCAGGCGGTGGTCAACGCGATGGCGACGCCGATCATGCCGAACCGCAGCAGCACCTGCCACCACGGCTCATCGAACAGCGCCGCGTACACGGCGAGGAGAGCAGCGGCGCCCAGCACAGCGAGGAGCTTGGCGATGCGATGTCGGCGCGACGAGTAGTGGAATTCCACCACGGACGAGGCATCGAGGCTGGTCACCACCGTTCTGTGCCCGAGTGGCCGGTCGGCCAAACGATGTCCCTCCCGTCGGGCGGTCGACACGAGTTTCCTGAGGTCGGGTGTTCCGGCGGTCGGGATGGCCCGGTTTCGCGGAGCTGGAGTCGATCTCACCCCCAAACGGTCGGTCGGAACTGGTTTCTGTCGTACCCGGTGGTTAGCGTCGATGTGACCGACGGTGCTCGGTCGGCGACGACAGGGCGCCGGCCCTGCGCCGCGAGCCGATCAGGAGGTGTGATGCTCATCGACTGCGACGGGTGCGCGAAGCGGGCCGACGGCTGCTCCGGCTGCCCGCTGACCGCCCTGTTCGACGAGACGTCCCCGGCGGCCGGGCTGGTCGCCGCCGAGGTCGAGGCCATCGAGGTGCTCGCCCGAGCTGGCTTCGACGTGGAGGTGCTGGCCGCGCCCGCACGGCCCGGGATCGCTCACCGCCGCGCCACCCGCCGGGTCGCCTGAGCGCGAGACCGCGCCCGGGAGCGCGCTTTCCGCGGGCCATAGGATGAGCGGTCACGGCGGGAGGAGCGGCGCGATGAGCGGGGTACGACGGGTGGTGACGCGGTGACCCCGCGCGGGTGGGCGGTGCTGACCCTGGCCGGCTTGACCGTCGCGTTGGTCGTGCTCGCCGCGCTGCTCATTCCGTGGCACCGACCTCCGGCACCCCGCGCCGACCAGCTCGCCGCGCTGGGTGACCTGCCGGCGGAGCAGGTGGCCAAGGGGCGGGAGTTCCGGGCCGCGCTGCGCCCCGGCGGCTACACCGCGCTCGCCGTCGGGCTGTTGGTCGCCCTGGCGCTCGGGCTCACCCCGCTGGGCAGCCGCCTGATCGAGCTGGTGGCTCGGCCCTTCGGCGGGCACTGGGCCGCGCAGGCCGTGCTCGGTGGGCTGGCCGTGGTCCTCGTCGCCGACCTCGTCACGCTCCCGTTCGCCGTCTGGCGTCAGAGCGTGCTCACCCGCTACGGGTTGAGCACCAACGGTTGGAGCGGCTGGGCGGTCGACCTGCTCAAGTCGTACGCGGTCAGTGCGGTGATCGGCGCGGTGGCGCTCTTCGGCTTCTACGCGGTCATCCGGCTCGCGCCGCGCTGGTGGTGGGCGTTCGGCGCGGGTGGTGCGGCGCTGCTGGTGGTGCTGCTGTCGTTCGTGTTGCCGGTGCTGGTCGAGCCGGTGTTCAACCGGTTCACCCCGATGGAGCAGGGCCAGTTGCGCACCGAGTTGATGAGCATGGCGGCCCGCGACGGGGTGCCGGTGCGCGACGTGCTGGTCGCCGATGCCTCCCGGCGCACCAAGGCGGTCAACGCGTACGTCTCCGGTCTCGGCCCGACGCGGCGGGTCGTCGTCTACGACACGTTGCTGACCGAGGCGACCCCGGCCGAGGTGACAGCCGTGGTGGCGCACGAGTTGGGGCACGCCAAGGACTCCGACGTCGCGGCCGGCACGCTGACCGGGGCGTTGGGTGCCGCCGCGGCAGTGGTGGCGCTCTACCTGCTCGGCTCGTGGGGGCCGCTGCTACGGCTGGCCGGTGTCGACTCGGTCGCCCAACCGAGCGCGTTCCCGCTGCTGCTGGCCCTCGTCACGGTGGCCGGGCTGGTCGCCGCGCCGGTCCAGGCACTGATGTCGCGGCGGGTGGAGGCACGAGCCGACGCCCATGCGCTCGCGCTCACCCGCGACCCGGAGGCCTTCGAGTCGATGCAGCGCCGGCTCGGCTCGGTCAACCTCGGCGACCCCGATCCGCCGCGCTGGGAATACCTCTACTCGGCCTCGCATCCGTCCACCGTGGAGCGGATCGCCGCCGCCCGCGCGTACGCCCGGGAGTCTGGCCGATGAGCCGCACACTGCTGATCACCAACGACTTCCCGCCCCGCCCGGGCGGGATCCAGTCCTTCGTGCACAACCTCGCGGTGCGTCAACCGGCCGGCTCGGTGGTCGTGTACGCGTCGAGCTGGCGCGGTGCCGCGAAGTTCGACGCCGACCAGCCGTTCGAGGTGATCCGGGAGCGCACCCGGGTGCTGTTGCCCACCCCGTTGATCGCCCGCAGGGCGGCGCGGCTGGCTCGCGCGTACGACTGCGACACGGTGTGGTTCGGTGCGGCAGCGCCGTTGGGGTTGCTCGCCGCCGGTCTGCGGCGGCGGGCCGGCGTACGCCGGGTGGTGGCGCAGACCCACGGCCACGAGGTCGGTTGGGCGGCGCTGCCGGCGGCCCGGCCGGCGCTGCGGCGCATCGGCCGGGGCGTCGACGTCACCACCTACCTCGGCGAGTACACCCGCAGCCGGTTGGCCCGTGTGCTGGACGGGGTGACCGACCTCCGCCGCTTGGCGCCCGGGGTCGACGTGGACACCTACCACCCGACAGTGGACGGTGAGCAGGTCCGGGCCCGGCTCGGGCTGACCGACCGGCCGGTGGTGGTCTGCGTGTCCCGGCTGGTGCCGCGCAAGGGTCAGGACATGCTGATCCGGGCACTGCCGGAGATCCGTCGCCGGGTGCCCGAGGCGGCGCTGCTGATCGTCGGCGGCGGGCCATACCGGGCCACCCTGGAGAAGCTGGCCCGGCAGATCGGTGTGGAACGGGACGTCGTGTTCACCGGCTCGGTGCCGTCGGCCGAGTTGCCGGCGCACTACGCGGCGGGCGACGTCTACGCGATGCCCTGCCGCACCCGCAACCGCGGTCTCGACGTGGAGGGGTTGGGCATCGTCTACCTGGAGGCCTCCGCGACCGGCCTGCCGGTGGTGGCCGGTGACTCCGGCGGCGCACCGGATGCGGTCCGTGAGGGGGAGACCGGCTACGTCGTCCGCGGTCGGGACGTCGCGCAGCTCGCCGACCGGGTCGCCCGGCTTCTCGCCGACCGGGACCTGGCTCGCCAGCTGGGTGCTGCCGGCCGGGCGTGGGTGGAGCGGGAGTGGCGCTGGGAGGCGCAGGCGGACCGGATGGCGGCGTTGCTCGCCGGCTGACCGCAGCGCCGTGCTCAGCTCTCCCGGGTCGGTGCGTAGCGAGGCACGTACTCCTGGCCGGTGAGCTTCTGGATCGCCGCCATGACCTCGTCGGTGACCGTCCGGATGTCGCGTGGCCCGTTGATCCGTTCGGCGACCGGGATCGGCGGGCCGAACCGCAGGGTGACGGGGTGCCGGCGGGGCAGCCGCGCGTCGACCGGCAGCACCTCGGCGGTGCCGGTCACGCCGACCGGGATGATCGGCACCTCGGCGTCGCGGGCCAGGCGGGTCATCCCGACGCGGCCCCGGTAGAGCCGTCCGTCCGGCGAGCGGGTGCCCTCCGGGTAGACGGCGACCAGGCCGCCGGCGCGCAGCACCGGTACGGCGGCGTCGAGGGCGCGTAGGGCGGCTCGGCCGTCGGCGCGGTCGACCCGGATGGCACCCATGCCGGCGACGATGCGCCGGTTGAGCCAGCCACCCGGACCTCGGCCGGTGAAATACTCGGCCTTGGCCCAGAAGGTCACGTGTCGGGGCGCCGCGGTGACGAGGAACAACTCGTCGGCGACGGACAGGTGGTTGCCGGCGAGGATCGCGCCGCCGTGCCGGGGCAGATGCTCCAGCCCTTCCACGCGGGGCCGCCAGCCCAGCCGCAGCGTGGTGCCGACGGTCAGCTTGGTGAGGTCGTACAGCAGGGGCACGTGTTCTCCGGGTTCGGGTTCAGGTGGGGTTCGGGCCGAGATGGGCGTCGAGCGCGGCGCGCAGCAGGGTGTCGTCCCCGGTGGCGCCGGTGGCCAGCGGCAGGCTGCCCCAGGCCCAGAGCTGGGCGATGCCGTGCAGGTTTGCCCAGAGCGCACCGGCGAGCACCGGGGCGGGGGCGTCGGTCGGCCGGCGTACCTGGGCCACCAGGTCGGCGAGCACGTCGAACAGCGGCAGGCTCGTCTCGCGCAGCCGCAACCGGCCGCTGTCCAGCAGGTCATGACGGAACATCAGCTCGAACATGCCGCGATGGGCCGCCGCGAAGTCCAGGTACGTCCGGGCCAGCGCGGTCAATCGGGTACGCGGGTCCGGGTCGACGTCGCGCATCGTCTCCTCGACGCGGGCGGTGAGGTCGGCGAAGCCCTCCCGGGCGATGGCGGAGAGCAGGTCGACGTGGGTGGGGAAGTAGCGGCGCGGGGCGCCGTGTGAAACCCCGGCGCGGCGGGCGATCTCCCGCAGTGACACCGCCGACTGGCCCTCGCTGAGCACCAGGTCCACCCCGACGGCAACCAGCCGCGCCCGCAGCCCCTTCTCGTCCCCGTCCATAGACAGTGTCTACCAGCATCCGTAGACGCTGTCTACTCCGGGCGCGGGGCGCGGGGCGCGTCGGTGGGACGCGCTGTTCGCTGGGCTCATCGGTGGGGCCTGCTCAGCCATCATCGGGCGTGTCGTGGGCTGCCGGGGACGTGGGAGTCAGCGTGATGCCTGTGAGTCATCAAGATGACGCACAGGCATCAGGCTCAACGGAGATACCGGACGGGGATCCTCGATCACTCCCTCACGTGATCCACTCCGGTTTCACAAAGTCGGGGCGTCCTGATGCCAGGGATACCCCGCCATCATGGAAGACGAGTGGATCATGCCCGGCCGCCGCGGCCCGAGGTCAGCGGATGCGGGCCAGGATGCGATCGGCGGGGGCCGGGCGGCCGAAGTGCCAGCCCTGGGCGGCGTCGCAGCCGATCGCCCGCAGTCGCTCAGCCTGCCCGGCGGTTTCCACGCCCTCGGCAGTGACGGTCAGGTCCAGCGCGTGCGCCAGCGAGACCAGCGAGGCGAGGATCCGCTCGTCGGTGCGGCCGACCGACGGCGACCGCAGGCCGGCCACGAACTCCCCGGCCACCTTCAGTTCGGTCACCGGCAGGTCCCGCAGGTACGCCAGGTTGCTGTAGCCGGTGCCGAAGTCGTCGATGGCGATCCGCACCCCGAGGTCGGCCAGGACCCGCAGGGCGCGTACCGGCTCCTCGGCGGTGCTCATCATCGTGCTCTCGGTGATCTCCAGTTGCAGCCGCTCCGGCGGTAGGCCGGTCTGCCGCAGCAACGCGCGGACCTCCTGCACCAGCCCGGGCCGGTGCACCTGGCGTACCGCCAGGTTGACGCTGACGAACGGTGCGGCGGCGCCACCGGCCGACCAGGCCTCCGCCTCGCGGCACGCCTCGGCCAGCACCCACCCACCCAGCTGCACGATCAGGCCGGTCTCCTCGGCCAACCCGATGAAGCTGTCCGGTCGAAGCACCCCCAGCTCCGGGTGCCGCCAACGGACCAGCGCCTCGACGCCGACCAGGCTGCCGTCGCGCAGTGAGGTCAGCGGCTGGTAGTCGAGGTAGAACTCGCCGCGTTCCAGGGCGGCCGGGATGGCGGCGGAGAGCGCGTACCGGGCCAGTTCACGTTGGTTGCGCTCGGCGTCGTAGAGAGCCCAGCGGGCCCCGCCAGCTGCCTTCGCCCAGTGCAGCGTGCTGTCGGCGGCCCGCATCAGGTCGCTGGGGTTGGCACCGGCCACCTGGCGCTCGACGATGCCGATGCTCGCCGAGATCTGCAGCTCGTGCCCGTCGACCAGCGCCGGTGCCCGCACCGCGGCCAGGGCGGTCTCGGCCACCTCCAGCATGTCGTCGGTGCCGCCGCTGCGCTCCACCAGGATGACGAACTCGTCCCCGCCCAGGCGGGCCAGCAGGTGCTCACCCATGGCCTTGCACAACCGCTCGGCCACGGTGACCAGCAGATGGTCGCCAACCTGGTGCCCCAGGGTGTCGTTCACGACCTTGAAGCGGTCCAGGTCCAGGAAGCACACCCCGACCCGCTCCGCGCCCCGGCCCGGCTCGTTCAGCGCGGCGGTGAGCCGCTCGGTGAACAGCGTCCGGTTGGGTAGGCCGGTGAGGGGGTCGTGGGTGGCCTGGTGCCGGAACCGGGCCTCGCTGGCCCGCAGCGCCCGTTCGGCCTGGGTGCGGGCCCTCATCGCGGCCCGGCGGATCGACTCCTGCTCGTCGAGCGTCCGGTCCCGCAACGCGCGGGCGTAGCCGGTCGCCACCGCCGCGAGCAGCCGGGCCATCCGGTCCTCGACGTCCTCGGCCACCAACCCCAGGTCGCGCACAAGGCGGAGCTGGATGACCTCGACTGTACGACCGAGGCCCTCCGCGGAGGCGATGTGCGCGGCGACCAGTTCGGCGCCGACCCGGTGCCCGGCACGCAGGTCGAACGGCTCGGTGAGCAACGCGCCGGCCAGTTGCCCGGTGAGCCGGTGTAGCAGGGTTTCCAGCTGGGCCTGGGTCATCGGCAGATAGCTGGTGCCGGAGACCGCCTTGGCCCAGGCGCGCGCGAACGTGCCCGGGTGGGTGGCCACCTCGGGCAGCTCAGTCACCGAGTCGCCCGACGCCGCCCATGAAGACCGCGCGCTCGGCGTCCTCCGCGCTCTCCGGGGTGTCCGGTCGCCACTCGGGCACCCAGACCACGCCGGGGTCGAGCAGCTCGAACCCGTCGAACAACTCGGTCAACTCGGCGCGGCTGCGCACCCACAGCGGGTTGTCGGTACGCCGGTAGACCCGCTCGGCCTCGGCGCGTTCGTCGTCGCTGCGCCCGTCGTCGCTGGCCTGCGACAGCACGAGGTAGCTGCCAGGGGCCAACGCGTCGCGCAGCGTCCGCAGCAGCTCCGCCGGTCGGTCGTCGTCGGAGACGAAGTGCAGGACGGCCACCACCATCACGGCGACCGGCTGGCTCAGGTCGAGCAGCTTGCGGACGTCGGGGTGGGCCAGGATCGCCTCCGGGCGCCGCAGGTCCTCCTGGACGACCACCGCCCGCTCGTTGCCGGCGAGGATCTCGCGGCTGTGCGCCACGGCCACCGGGTCGACGTCCACATAGACCACCCGTGACTGCGGGTCGAGCCGCTGGGCGATCTCGTGCACGTTGCCGACGGTCGGGATGCCCGAGCCGATGTCCAGGAACTGCCGGATCCCCGCCTCGGCGAGGTGATGCACGGCCCGGCGCAGGAACGCCCGGTTGGCCTGGGCCATCAGCGGCGCCTCCGGCACCGCCGCGACCATCGCCTGCGCCGCGGCTCGGTCAGCGGCGAAGTTGTGGGAGCCGCCGAGGTAGTAGTCGTACATCCGCGCGACGCTCGGGCGCTCGATGTCGATGGTGTCGGGTGCCCAGTCCGGCCGCTGCATGCGTCAACCCCTCGAATCCGCGACGCGAGCGTCGTCGCCCGCGCGGGTATTGTGCACCCGCCACGCACGCCAGACCATAGCGCGCCGGAGGTTGCCCGCCGACGTCGGTCGATACGCGACGGTCCGCGCCTGGCCGAAGCTGGCGCGGACCGTCGGTCGCGACGTCCCGCTCGACGAGCGGGGAAAGGTCAGAACTTGGGAGCGTCCGGTGCCTCGAGCAGGCCGAGCCGGAGTGCGGTCATCAGGGCCTGAGCCCGGTTGGCCGCGCCGAGCTTCTCGTAGAGCTTGGAAATGTGCGTCTTGGCCGTGGACTCGCTGACGAACAGCTGCTTCGCGATGCCCGCCACGCTCATTCCGTCGGCGAGCAGCCGCAGCACCTGTCCCTCCCGCGGTGACAACTGCGGGCCGGACGGGGCGAGCCGACGCTTCATGGCCTCAGCCAGGTCGGCGGCGGTGAACGCGCTGGGGGAGGAGGCGGCGTGCCGTGCGGCGGCCACCACCTCGTCGGCCGGGGCGGTCTTCGGCACGAAGGCGCTCGCTCCGGCCTCCAGGGCGCCGAAGAGCTGGTCGTCGCCCGCGTACATGGTCAGCACCACGATGCCCATCGACGCGCTGGACTTTCGCAGCGCGCGGGTGGCCTCCAGGCCGCTGCCGTCGGGCAGCCGCAGATCCATGATCACCACGTCCGGCTGCAGGGCGCCGGCCTGGCGTACGCCCTCCGCCGCCGTGGCCGCCTCACCGACGACCTCGAACTGGCGGTCGCGCTCGAAGGCGTGCCGCAGGCCCTTGCGAATCAGGTCATGATCGTCAACAAGGAGGACCTTGGTGCGGGTGGCCGGTGTCGGACTTGTGGTCATCCTCGGGTTACTCCCCTTCTGATGGTGCTGCGCTGTCGCGCACGTTGTCTCGCCGGGCCGAGGTGCCGAGAACCACCGCCACGGTCGTGCCGCTGGGTTGCCGCGGCCTGATCTCCAACCGGCCCCGGATACGTTCCGCCCTCTCGGCCATGATCGCAAGACCGTACCGTCCGTCGGGGCGCTGGTCAGCCATCCCCTGACCGTCATCCGACACTTCTATTTGTGCATACGGCGGGTCGATCTCACACGTGACCCACAGATTCGAGGCTCCGGCGTGCTTGCGGGCGTTGGTCACCGCCTCCTGGGCGATGCGCAGCAACTCGGCCTCGGTGGCGGCCGGCAGCCGCGCGGTGGACTCGTCCAGCGAGAGGTGCACCCGCAACCCTCCGGACGCGCCGACGGTGCGCGCGTACTCGGCGATCGCCGCGGCCAGCCCGCCCTGCCGGTCCACCTCGCTGCGCAGCTCGAAGAGGCTCAGCCGCAGCTCCTGGATCACCCGGGTCACCTCGGCGCGCAGCGTACGCAGGGCCTCGGCGGTCTCATCGGCGTCGTCGAAGACGGTGGCCAGGGCGTTGTCGATGCCGTAGCCGACCATCACCAGCTCCTGCGCCACCCCGTCGTGGATCTCCCGGGCCAGCCGCTGCCGCTCCTCGTTGGTGGCCAGCGAACGCACCTCGTCGAAGAGCAGCGCCGCCTCCAGCCGCAGCGCGGCCGGGCGGGTCAGCGCGGTCACCCGGGACACCACCGGCGGCGGGTATGCGTGCGCGGCGTCCGCCTCCAGGGCCACCAGCCCCACCGTGCGTACCCCGGCGACCAGCGGAACGATCAGCGCGGACACGTCGCCGCCACGGTGCGAGCGGGACTGCGAGCGCGCGGCCGTCGTGGCCTGCTGGCTGGCCCAGGCGTCGGCGATGGCCGAGTCCGCGTCGAGTGTCGTCTCCCAGTCCACCCGGTCGACGCCGGCCTGGGCGAGCACCACGAGCCGGCCGCCGCCACTGGCCGACAGCACCGCGCCCCGGTCGGCCTGGGCCACCGTGCGCAACTCCTCCAGCAGGTGCTCGGAGATGCCGCCCGGATCCAGGGTGGCCCCGGGCAGCTGCCGGGCGACCGTCCGCAGCTGGGTGAGCAGTCGGGTGGCCTCGGCGTACGGCTGGGGTTTGCCCTCGTTGCGGACGGCCATCACCCGGTGCAGGGTGCCGGCGGCGTAGAGCCCCAGCGCCGCCAGGATGAGCCACTGCGCGCAGACCGCGAGGTATCCGAGCTGGCCGAGCTGGGGCCCTCCGCCGACCTGGGTCAGCGCGCCGCTGACCAGCAGGGTGGCGGCGGTGACCGCGAGTAGGGCGGTGCCCTCGGAGAAGCGGCGGCGCAGCGCGGTGACGGTCACCGGGACCGCCAGGTAGGGGAGCACCGCCGAGGCGCCGAGGCCGTCGACGGTGCCGCCGATCGACGCGACCGCCGCCACGTGACTCGCGGCGAGGCCCAGCACCACCACCTCCGCCACCCGGCTCAGCGGCGCGATCAGCCGGTGTTGCGGGGCGAGCAGGGACGGCAGCCCGGCCACCGCCAGCAACGCGATCCACCACAGCTGGCCGACGTCACGGGTGGCGAAAAGGGTCAGGACGGCGATCAGCGCCAGCATCACCAGGCGGGCGGCCGCGGCGAGGGGATGCGGGTGCGGTGCGGTTGCTGTGGATGCGGGCACGTGACGGATGGTAGTCAGCCTCGGTAGATATCGGCGATCTCCGCCGCGTACGTCTTGTGGACAACCTGGCGTTTGACCTTGAGCGACGGGGTCAGTTCGCCGGTCGCCTCCGTGAAGTCGCGGGGCAGGACCCGGAACACCTTGATCGCCTCGGCCTTGGAGACGGCCTGGTTCGCCGTGTCGATCGCGGTCTGGATCTCCTGACGCAGGCCCTCGTGCTCGCGCAGCTGCTCGACGGTGGTGTCGGCGGGCATCCCGGCGCTCTGCAGCCAGGCCGGCAGCGCCTCCTCGTCGACGGTGACCAGTGCCGCGATGAACGGCTTGCTGTCACCGACCACGACACACTGGCTGATCAACGGGTGCGCCCGGACCAGGTCCTCCAGCACCGCCGGGGCGACGTTCTTGCCGCCAGCGGTGACGATCAGCTCCTTCTTGCGGCCGGTGATGGTGAGGTAACCATCGGTGTCGAGGTGACCCAGGTCGCCGGTGCGGAACCATCCGTCGGCGCTGATCGCCTCGGCGGTCGCCGTCTCGTTGCCCCAGTAGCCCTGGAAGATCAACTCGCCGGAGATCAGGATCTCGCCGTCGTCCTCGATCCGTACGGTCACGCCGGGGAACGGGCGGCCGACGGTGCCGATCCGGGTGCCGTCCGGCAGGTTCGATGCGGCGGCGGGTGAGGTCTCGGTCAGGCCGTAGCCCTCCAGGATCGTCACGCCGATGCCCCGGAAGAAGTGACCGAGTCGGGCGCCGAGCGGTGCGCCCCCGGAGATGGCATCGCGGCACCGGCCGCCGAGCGCGGCGCGCAGCTTGCGGTAGACCAGCCGGTCGAAGACCACGTGCTGGGCGCGCAGCGCCAGGCCAGGTCCGCCCGGGGTCTCCAGAGCCTCGCTGTACGCGATGGCGACCTGCTCGGCTCGGGCGAAGATTCGCCCCTTGCCGTCCGATTCGGCCTTCTGCTTGGCCGCGTTGTAGACCTTCTCGAACACCCGGGGTACGGAGAGCACGAAGGTCGGCTTGAACCCCTGCAGCTCGGCGACCAGGTTCTTGGTGTCCGCGCAGTGACCCATGGTGACCCTGGCCTGCACGACGCCGATCTGGATCAGCCGGGCGAAGGCGTGCGCCAGCGGCAGGAAGAGCAGGGTGCTCGCGCCGGGGTTGAACAGGTTCGGCAACACCGGCACCGCGTTGGCGATGTCGGCGTACATGTTGCGGTGGGTGAGCACACAACCCTTGGGCCGGCCGGTGGTGCCGCTGGTGTAGATGATCGTGGCGAGGTCGCCGGCGTGGACGGCCTTGCGCCGCCGCTCGACCTCGGCCAGTTCGACGCCGGCACCGCTGGTGACCAGCTCGTCGACCCCGCCCCGGTCGATCTGCCAGACGTGGTTCAGCTCGGGCAGCCGGTGCCGGACGCCGGCGACCAGGGCGGCGTGCGCCTCGGTCTCCACCACCACGGCGGTCGCGTTGGAATCCTCGAGGATCCACGCGGCCTGCTCGGCGCTGGAGGTCTCGTAGATCGGCACGGTGACCGCGCCGACGGTCCAGATGGCGTAGTCCAGCAGCGTCCACTCGTAGCGGGTGCGGCTCATCAGGCCGACCCGTACACCGGGCTCGATGCCGGCGGCGATGAGCCCGCGGGCGACGGCGGCCACCTCGTCCCGGAACTGGAGGCACGTCACCTCGGTCCAGGCGGTGACGGCGCCCTCAGCGCTCGCGGTGGGGCGGGCGAACTGGACGGCGTCGGGCGCGACCTCGGCGTTGTCCCAGACCGGATCGGTGAGGTTGGCCGCGTCGCCAACGGTGACGATCGGCGGGACGGAGAACTCGCGCACCTGCACTCCTTCGTGCTCGCACTGGTCGGGCCAGCCGTCACCCGTGGGTGTCGGCTGTGTCGAAACCTACCTGGTGAGCACCGGCACACCGCCAACGCCCGGGGCTGTTCCGGCCGCCTGCGGGCCTCGGGACGTGCCGACGGGGGCGGCGCGGCACACCGGCGGTACCCGCCGGGTAGCCTCGCCCCATGGCGGACTCCTCCACCCAGTCGATCATCATCGGCGCCGCACCGGACCGGGTGGCGGCGGTCATCTGCGACTTCGGGCGCTACCCGGAGTGGACCGACGCGTTGCGCCGCGCCGAGGTCGTCGAGGAGTACGAGGACGGCTACGCCAGCCAGGTGCGCTTCACCATCGACGCCGGGGTGATGGCCGACGAGTACGTGCTCGCCTACGAGTACGCCGAGGACCTGTCCCGCATCGAGTGGCACCTCGTCGCGCCCTCGAAGATGCAGAAGAGCCAGCGCGGGTCGTACGACCTGGTGGGCAACCCGGACGGCAGCACCACGGTGACCTACACGCTGGAGGTCGACCTGTCGGTGGGAATGCTCGGGATGTTTCGCCGCAAAGCCGAGAAGATGATCATGGACACCGCGTTGAAGCAGCTCAAGCGCCGGGTAGAAGCAACCGGTGCGGCGCAGTGACGTGTCCGGTGGCACGGTAGAGGAGCCGAGGGTGGGCGGAACGGATCCGGGTTCGGCCCGGGAAGAGGCGGAGCGGCTGGTCGCCACACTGCTGGCGGGGGCGCGACTGGCCTCCGCAGGCTCGGCGGGCGGCGCGTTCGGCTCGCTGGGCGGGGTGCTGGCCGGTGTCCTCGGTCACAGTGCCGACCCGGACGGGCGTCCCGGCCCCGGAGGTGCTTTCGCCACCGGATCGCCCGAATGCTGCGTCTGCCCGGTCTGTCGGGGCATCGCCGCGTTGCGTGACCCGAGTCCGGAATTCGCCGAACGTCTCGCGACCGGCGCCGGAGACCTGGCGGCGGGCGTCGCCAGCCTGCTCCGCGCGTTCTCCCCGGCGGAGCCGCCCTCGACGAACCCCTCCGAGCCACCACTCGAGCAACCCACCCGGACCGCGCCGGCACCGGCCGCGAGCACCGACGACGTGCTCCCGCAGCCGGCACCGGACGAGCCGCCCGCCACGGCCGGTGACAACCACGTGTGGCGCGATGCCACCCGCACCGGGCATGATTCTCAGCCGGCGCCGGAGCGGGATGTCTGGTCGGTCGCCACCCGGACGGCGGACCCACTCGCCCCGGCCGCCGCACCACCCGTCGACGAGGCCGGGTCGGCGACCGTACCGGCACCGACCACCCGTCCCGTGGTGCCCGCCTCGCGGGTGCCCGACGACACCGACGCGGAAGCATCGGGCGACGGCGCCTGAGCGCGGGACATTTCCGACCCGGACCGGCATGCCGCCGGGACACGGGCCGGACGGGCACAGCAGAGGGGGGCGGCAGCGGTGACGCTGACCATCGGAGTCGACGTCGGTGGCACGAAGGTGGCCGGCGGTGTCGTGGACGACACCGGCACGGTCCTCGTGCAGACCCGACGGGACACTCCCGCCGATGACGTCGGCAAGACCCGAGACGTCATCATCGAGCTGGTCGGCGAGCTGGCAGCCGGGCGGACGATCGAGGCCGTGGGCATCGGCGCGGCCGGCTGGATCGACGCCAGCCGCTCGACAGTGCTCTTCGCCCCCAACCTGGCCTGGCGCGACGAACCGCTGCGCGAGTACGTCAGCAAGGCCATCGGTCTGCCGGTGATCGTGGAGAACGACGGAAACGTGGCCGCCTGGGCCGAGTTCCGGTACGGCGCCGCCCGCGACGCCGACGACTCCATGATCATGTTCACCATCGGCACCGGCGTCGGCGGCGGCATCGTCCTCGGCGGCGAGCTGATGCGCGGCGCGCACGGCATCGCCGCGGAGCTGGGCCACATGCTGGCCGTTCCGGACGGGCACCAGTGCGGCTGCGGCCGGCTGGGCTGCATCGAGCAGTACGCCAGCGGCAGCGCCCTCGTACGCTTCGCCCGGGCCGGCGCCCGCCAGGAGCCCAACCGGGCCACCGCGCTGCTCGACCTGGCCGGCGGCGAGGTCGAGGCGATCACCGGCCCGATGGTGACCGCCGCCGCGCAGGGCGGTGACCTGATCTCCGCCGAGGCGTTCGCCCAGATCGGCCGGTGGCTGGGCACCAGCCTCGCCGACATGGCGCAGATCCTCGACCCGCAGACCCTGGTAGTGGGCGGCGGTGTGATCGACGCCGGTGACCTGCTGCTCGGCCCGACCCGCCGCTCGTACCTCGACGCGCTCGCCCAGCGTGGTCGCCTGGCGGTGGCCGAGGTGCTCCCGGCGGAGCTGGGCAACAGCGCCGGCGTGATCGGTGCCGCCGACCTGGCCCGCCGGATCTGAGGCGGTCCACCGATGGGCGTACCGCTGCGGGTCGTGTCGTACAACATCCACAGCCAGCGCGACGACACCGCCGCGCTGGCGGCCGTGGTCCGGGCCGCGCGGCCGGACGTGGTCATCGTGCAGGAGGGACCGCGCCGGTTCCGGTGGCGGCAGAAGTCCGCCACGCTGGCCGAGTCGTTCGGCCTGGTGGTGGCCGCCGGCGGCCTGCCTGCGCTGGGCAACCTGCTGTTGACCAGTCTGCGGGTCCAGGTGCGGGCCACCCGGTGCCAGCGCTTCCCGCTGACCCCCGGCCGGCACCTGCGCGGCGCCGCGTACGCCGAATGCCGGGTCGGCGGCGCCCGCTTCACCCTCGCCGGCTCGCACCTGTCCACCGACCCGGGTGAGCGTCCGACCCAGGCCGCCGAGTTCAAGCGTGGGCTGGACGAGGCGACCAGCCCGGTGCTGGCCGGGGCGGACCTCAACGAGGGCCCGGACGGGCCGGCGTGGGCGACCGTGTCGCGCGGGTTGACCGACGCCGCGGTGGCGGCCGACCGGGCGGACCGGCTCACCTACTCCTGCGCCGAGCCGCGCCGACGCATCGACGCGCTCTTCGTCGACCCGCGGATCACCGTGGTCGACTACGACGTGGTGGACACCCCGCAGACCCGCCGGGCCAGCGACCACTTTCCGGTCCTGGTCGACCTGCTGCTGCCCGACGCCGACTGACCCCCGAGGCCGGTTCGACAGTCGACGCTTCCGCGTCAGGGCTGGACATCCGGCTCCGTTGTGGAGAGGATTTCGCGGCGACCGGCACGCCTGCCGTACCAAAAGGAGATGTTTCGGTGTCCACCTCCACCGACCACGGCCGGCCCGACCCCGAAGCGATCCCGTCCGCGCTGAGCAGCGACGGTCGCCCGGTCTCCGACCGGGGCGACACGGTCTGCGTCATCGGGGCCGGGGCCAGCGGCCTGACGGCCATCAAGAACCTGCGCGAGCACGACTTCGGCGTCGACTGCTACGAGCGGGAGACCGGTGTCGGCGGCGCCTGGAACTGGCGACACGACCGCAGCCCGGTGTACGCCAGCACCCACCTGCTGTCGTCGAAGCCGTTCACCCAGTTCCCCGACTTCCCGATGCCGGACTCCTGGCCGGACTACCCGCACCACAGTCAGCTGCTGTCGTACTTCGAGCGCTACGCCGACCACTTCGACCTGCGCTCGCACATCTGGTTCGGCACCGAGGTGATCCGGGTCGAACCCGCCGAGGGGGACCGGTGGGACGTCACCACCCGCTCCACCGGCGGGTACGGCCCGGAGCGCACCGCCCGGTACGCCGCCGTGGTGATCGCCAACGGTCACAACTGGTCGCCGAAGCTGCCCCGCTACGAGGGGCTGGAGGAGTTCCGCGGCGAGATCATGCACGCCTCGTCCTACAAGGACCCGGCGCAGCTGCGCGGCAAGCGGGTGCTGGTGGTCGGTGCCGGCAACACTGGCTGCGACATCGCCGTCGAGGCCGCCCAGCAGGCATCGCGCTGCTGGCACTCCACCCGGCGCGGCTACTGGTACGCGCCGAAGTACGTGCTCGGCCGCCCCGCCGACCAGGTGAACGACACCCTGCTGGCGCTGCGCGTGCCGCTGCGGGTGCGGCAGTGGCTCTACCACTGGACGCTGCGCCTGACCGTCGGCGACCTGACCCGCTTCGGCCTGCCCAAACCCGACCACCGGGTGTACGAGACGCACCCCATCGCGAACAGCCAGCTCGTCTACTACGTGGGCCACGGCGCGATCGGCCCGGTGCCGGACATCGCCCGGTTCCACCCGTACGCGGTGGAGCTGGCCGACGGCCGCCAGATCGACCCCGAG
The DNA here is from genome assembly GCF_057766525.1 of Micromonospora sp. MGP-C2. Taxonomy (NCBI): domain Bacteria; kingdom Bacillati; phylum Actinomycetota; class Actinomycetes; order Micromonosporales; family Micromonosporaceae; genus Micromonospora; species Micromonospora sp. MGP-C2. The sequence continues at coordinate 2,464,033 of NZ_JBYMEN010000002.1, read as the reverse complement.
GTGGTCATCTTCGCCACCGGCTACCTGCCGCGCTTCGAGTTTCTCGACGCCTCGGTGTTCGGTGACAGCGCCGGCGCGGGTCGGCCCACGCTGTGGCTCAACGCGTTCACCCCGGGGCACCCGACGCTGGCGGTCGCCGGCCTGTTGCAGCCGGACTCCGGGTTGTTCACCCTGTCGCACTGGCAGACGGTGCTCTTCGCCCGCCTGCTGCGGGCTCGCCGTGACCGGCCGGAGCGGGCCGCCGCGTTCGCGTCCCGGGTGCGTGACCGTGCCGGTGAGCGCTACTCCGGGCAGGTCAAGGAGAGCAGCCGGCACTGGTTCGAGGTCGGTCACGCCGACTACCTGCGCGCCATCCAGCGCGCCCTGCACGACCTGGAGGCCAAGTGAGATCCCCGGTCGCGGACGAAAGGCAGACCAGTGACTGAGCTGCGGATCATGCGAGGCCGGGAGTGGTCGCGTCCGGTCCGGCCGGCGCGGCGGGAGGTGCTCAGCGCCCTTCCCGAGCTGGAGCAGGGGCGGCCGCCGCTGCTCTTCGTACCCGGGTTCGGGCACGGCGCGTGGGCGTTCGCCGAGCACTGGTTGGGTCACGCCGCGTCGCGGGGCTTCCCGGCGTACGCGGTGAGCCTGCGGGGGCACGGTGGCAGCGAGCCGGCGCCGGACGCGACGCTGCGGGCGTACGCCCATGATGTGGTCCAGGTGGCCGCGAGCCTGCCGCGGCAGGCGGTGCTGGTCGGGCACGGCGCCGGGGCCCTGGTGGTGGCGCACGCGTTGGCCCGCTACCCGGCGCGGGGCGCGGTGCTGGTGGCACCCGTCTTCGGCGGTTGGGGAGTGCTGGGTGCGGCGCTGCGCCGGAACCCGGCGGGCACGCTGCCGGCGGTGTTCGGCGGACCGCTGCGGCTCAACCGCGCTCAGTTGTTCAGCCGTGAGTTGCCCGACGAGGAGGCCCGACGGCACGTCGGACGTCTCGGTCGGGCGGGCCGCCGGGCGCAGTGGGCGCTGCTGGGCGAGCCGGAGGCCGAGCCGGCCGTGGGCTCGCCTCCGGTGCTGGTGCTGGGCAGCCCGGACGACCGGGTGGTGCCGGCGTCGACGTTGACCCGGGTGGCCCGCCGGTACGGTTCGGCCCCGCTGCTCTTCCCCGCGATGGGCCACGACCTGATGCTGGACGCGCGGTGGGCGGAGCCGATCGACGCGATCCTGGACTGGCTGGAGAAGGAGCCCGCGGCGGCACACTGAGCCTTCGGGCGCGCCGCTGCGGCCCCGTCGGTCAGCCGCCGGCCTGGTGGGTGGCCGGGCTGGCGGTCGGGGCGGTGGCGGGTCGCGGCACCGGAGCCACGCCGTCGGGGTTGGTGTCGGTGCCGGACAGGCGACCGACCAGTGCGCCGCCCTCGTCCAGGGCCCGGAGGTAGGAGCGGGCCCACGCCCGGATGTCGTGCTCGTGCAGGTGGGCGCGCATGGCCCGCATCCGTTGGGTGACGTCGGCCGGGCTGGCCCGCAGCGCCGCGCGGAGGCCCTGCTTGAGCCCTTCCAGGTCGTGCGGGTTGACCAGGTACGCCTGGGAAAGCTCCGCGGCGGTGCCGGCGAACTCGCTGAGCAGCAGGGCGCCGGTGTCGTCCACACGGGCGGCCACGTACTCCTTGGCGACCAGGTTCATCCCGTCGCGCAGCGGGGTCACCGCCATCACGTCGGCGACCCGGTAGAGCGCGGCCAGCTCGGCCCGGTCGAAGGGCTGGGTGAGGTAGTGGATCGCCGGCTCGCCGACCCGGCCGAACTCGCCGTTGATCCGGCCCACCTCGCGCTCGATGCGCTCACGCAGGATCTGGTATTGGCCGACGCGTTCCCGGCTCGGCATCGCGACCTGCACCAGCACCGTGTCGCGGACCTTGACGTCGCCGGTGGCGAGCAGTTCGCTGTACGCCTTGAGGCGCTGCTCGATGCCCTTGGTGTAGTCCATCCGGTCCACGCTGAGGATGACCTGCCGTGGGTCGCCGAGATCCTGCCGGAGCCGGCAGGCCCGGGCGGCCACGTCGGGGCGGGCGGCGAGCGCACCCATCTCGGCGGTGTCGATGGAGACCGGGAACGCGCCGATGCGGACGACCCGGTCGTCGATGCCGATCCGGCGGTCGGTGGCCGGCAACTCCAGCACCCTGGTCACGAGCTGGGCGAAGTTGTGCGCCGCCTGCACGCGCTGAAAGCCGACCAGGTCGGCGCCGAGCATGCCGCGCAGCAACTCGGCTCGGCGGGGCAGCTGCATGAACAGCTCCGGCGGTGGGAACGGCACGTGCAGGAAGAACCCGATGCGCAGGTCGGGGCGGAGCGCGCGGAGCATGCCGGGGACCAGCTGCAGGTGGTAATCCTGCACCCAGACCACCCCGCCCGGCTCCGCCACCTCGGCGGTCGCCTCGGCGAAGCGTTGGTTGACCCGCTGGTAAGCCTCCCACCAGCGACGGTGATGCTGTGGCTGCTCCACGGCGTCGTGGTAGAGCGGCCAGAGGGTGGCGTTGGCGAACCCTTCGTAGTGGTCGCGCAGGTCCTCCGGGGTGAGCTCGACGGTGTGCATCCGGACGCCGTCCACGTCCGGCAGCGCGGGGGCCGGGCCGGTGCCGCCGGCCCAGCCGACCCAGGTCGCCGGGGTGTGCCGCAGAAGTGGGTGCAGCGCGCTGACCAGCCCACCGGGACTGCGTCGCCACTCGCAGGCCCCGTCCGGGGCCTGACTGTCGTCGATGGGGAGGCGGTTGGCCACCACCACGAGGGAACTCTGTCGCATCTCGGGCATTCCGATCAGCAGAGACTGACCGCCGCGAGCAAGGGAAAACCGGTCAGTCAGCGGGGGAAGTGACGTAGAGCGGTATTCCTACTGACAGTAAGTTACACCACTGTTACGGCGTCAGCGGGCCGGTGCTGTCCCGGGATGCGGGCCGGAGGTCAGACGACGGCGCCGTTGTCCGGGTCGTCCTCGTCCTCGTCGCCGGGGCGAAGCCGCCAGATCAGCGTGACGAAACCGGCCAGGATGCCGGTGAACCCGAACAGGGTGACCGCCGACCTGTCGATCGGAAGCAGCCAGGGGAAGAGGAAGAGCATGAACCCGACGACCACCCCGAGCACGCCGATCACCGCGTACTTGCTGAACCGGGGGAGCGGTGGCGGCGGGGGCGGGTGGTAACCCTCGTCGTCGTCCTCGTCGTCGGGCAGGTCGGCGCCGAAGGTGTCCAGCCCGTCCAGGAGTGACGGCTCGTCCGGCCGGGTGCCGCGCCCCACCGAGATCCCCGAGATGTCGGTCGCGGACGGCAGCCGGCGCACGTCGGTGGCGGTCGGACCGGGCTCGTCGGCTCCGGAGCGGGCCAGCGGGCCGGCGGTCGACTCGTCGCGGGCGTCCCGTTCGTCCACGTTTTCCGAGGCCGGCCACGGGTGCTCGTCGGTCGTCGGGGTGGTGTGGAAGCCGGCGACGATGCGCGCCCACTCGGCGTCGATGTCCGGTTCGTCGCGGGCTGGCGGCTGCTCCGGAGTGGTCTCGTCGGCGAGCTGGGTCAGGTAGTCCCGTGCGGTGGTCAGGTGCGAACGGTCGACGTAGAGCCGGTCGACCGGCCGGGCCGGAACGGTGGTCGTGCGGGTGACCGGGTTGAGGTCGGCGGAGGGTTGCAGGTAGGCGGCGATCCCGCCAGCGGCCAGCACGTCGAGCAGGTGCTCACCGACGCGCGGATCGACGTCGCCGACGACGGCGTACTCGTTCGCGTCGAGCCCGTTGTCCCGCCGTCCCCGGCGGGCCCCACCCGCTGACACCCGGACATCCCCCTTAACGCGCCTTCCGGCGCGGCCACTCTGCCCCTCGACGCCCGTCCGCACGCCGTGCTCTGAATCGTGACACGTCAGGGCATGGTTCCGGGAGTGCGTTGTGTCGCGTCTTCCAAAGTCACGGCTGCTGCCGCAGGTCACAGCAGGGCTCCTTTGTCCGTTCTTGCGCGACAAGTGCGATCTGTTCTGATGGCGATTCGGGTGGTGCGTGCGGTGGTCGACGGTGACGTACTGATCCTCTGTCCGTGGCTCAGCACGCCACAGCCGGCCCGGTCGGGCTGATCGGCCGACCGGCCAGGGCGAGCAGGCCGGGGGCGTCGTTGCGCAACGCGAAGGTGCGTACCTCCGCACGGATCGTCCGTGCGCCCGCCGGATCGCCGGCGCGGGTCAGCTCCGCCGCCGCGAGCGCGAGCGCCAACACCCGGTCGCTGACGTCGGGGATCCGCCCGTAGGTCTCGGCGGCGGCCAGGTGCAGCTCGGCGGAGCGTCGGTGGTCACCGTCCGCCGCGGCCAGGGCCGCCGTCACGGTCCGCAGGGCCGCCTCCGACCAGGGCGTGCGGTGCCCGACCCGGCCCAGCATCGTGCGGACCCGCACCGCCGCGTCCCGACCGCTCAGGGCTGCGGCGTACGCGGCCGCGGCGATCCACTCGCCACTGGCCAGGGCCGGCACCGCCGACCAACACCCGTCCAGCTCCTCGATCAGCTCCGCCGCCTCGTCGTCGCGCCCCTGCAACGCCCGACACAACGCGGCCATGCTCAGCATCGTCCAGAGCAGCCGGTGGAACCCGCTGCGCCGCGCGGTGTCCAACGCGTCGGTCAGGTCGTCCGGATCCTCGTCGTCGCGCAGCACCAGCAGACAGCAGCGCAACCCGCGCACCTGCATGTCCCAACTCCCGGTGGGCGTGTCCACGAATGCCTCCGCCGCCGCGAGGAGCCGGCCGAAGTCGCCGTCGAACCAGGCGCGCATCGCCTCCGCCGAATAACTGGTCGTCAGGGTCTGACCGCTGGCGGTCCGCGCCGGTGCGGCCGAGAGCAGGGCGTCGGACCGCAGCCAGTCGCCCTCCTCCCGGATCGCCCAGGCGAGGTTCTGGGTGGCCCGGGGCAGCGCCAGCAGTTGACCGGCGCGGGCGAACTCGACGATCGCGTGCAGCTCGTCCAGCCCGACCCGGTCCCCGGACTGGTAGCGGGCGGTGGCCGCGGTGATCCGGGCGTTGGTGCGGGTCTCGGTCAGGCCCAACCGCTCGGCGATCTCCGCCGCCGTGTCCGCCGCCGCGACGGCCGGGTCCCGCTCGTAGTTGAGCATGTGCAGCCGGCCCACCTCGGCGTACGCGTCCGCCTTCTGCGGGGTGTCCGGTAGTGGCTCGAACAACTGCACCGCGCGGTCCAGGCAGGCCAACGCGTCGCCGCGGTCGGCCCGCAGCCAGGCGGCCTGGCCGAGCAGCGTCCACGCCCGGGCGGCACAGGCGTTGTCGCCGTGCGACAGCAGCCGGTCGGCGAGGGTGTGCACCTGCTCCGCGCCGCCGCCGGAGAGGAACGCGTTGCCGTCCCGGTAGAACGAGATCTCCGTGCTCAGCAGCTCCAACTGGAGTCGGCCCACCGGGTCGCTGTCGTCGGCCAGGCCGAGTGCCCGGCCGGCGTGGCTGGCCGCCGCGTCCAACCCGTGCAGCGCGTACGCCCGTCGGGCCGCCCGGTGCAGCGCCTGCCGCGCCGGGCCGGCGTAACGCCGCACCTGCATGCCCAGCGAGCGGGCGATCTCGTGCGCCGCCCAGCGGTGGTGGGCGAGCACCTCGGCCAGGTCGGTGTCGCGGGAGTGCGACAGCGCGTCGAGCCAGTCGGCGGCCCGCTCGTGTCGGGCCACCCGCTCGGTGCGCGGCAACCGCTGGTAGCAGACGTCGCGGACCAGCACGTGGCGGAACCGGAACTCCGCCTGCCCGGCCATCGTCGACGCGGCCTGCTCGTGCACGAAGTCGCGCTGTTCGAGTCGGCGCAGCGAACGCTCGACCGACTCGACCTGTTGCCCGAGCGCGGCGGCGACCGCGCCGGGCCAGAACTGCACCCCGACCACCGATGCGGCCAGCAGCACCGCGCGGTCGTTGGCGTCCAGCAGGTCCACCCGGTTGGCGATCACCGCGTGCACGCTCTCCGGCATGGTCAGCTCAAGCTGCTTGTCCAACGACCATCCCCGCCCCGACTGACGCAGCGCCCCCTGCTCGATCAGCATCCGGACGTACTCGTGCGCGTAGAGCGGGTTGCCGCCGGCCACCTCGATCAGCGGGGTCAGCATGTCGGCGGAGAAGGCCGCCTGGCCGAACAGGTGCGCGTACAGGGCGGCGATGCCGGTGTCGCGCAGTGGCGGCAGGGTGATGGTCACCGAGCCGGTGATCGTCCCGGCCCAGCTCGGGTCCCGGTCGACCAGCTCCGGACGGGCGGTGCAGAGCAGCAGCAGCGGCACGTCGCGGGCCGCGGCCCCGAGCAGCTCCACGAAACGCAGCATCGCGTCGTCGGCCCAGTGCAGGTCCTCGAAGACCAGCACCGTGGGACGCCGGGTGGCCAGCGCCAGCAGGAAGCGACGCCACGCCGACTCCGCCTCCTCGGCCGGCAGCGGTGTGCCGGGCAGCCCGACCAGCGGGCGCAGCGCGTCCACCACCCGGTCCCGTTCGCCCGGGCCGATCAGCTCGCCCACGGCGGCGGCCAACCGCTGCGCGGCGCTGGCCGCCGGGTCGGTGTCGAGGATGCCGGCCTCGGACTTCACGATGTCGGCGAGCGCCGCGAAGGTGACGTTCTCCCCGAACGGCGGGCAGCGCCCGGTGCGCCAGGTCAGCGGCTCGTCGACCAGCCGGCCGGTGTGCCGGTAGAGCTCCCGCAGCAGGCGGCTCTTGCCGATGCCGGCCCGGCCGAAGATGGTGACCACCTGCGGTCGCCGGTCGCGCAGCGACCGGTGCAGGGCGTTGACGAGCATCCCCAGCTCGTGTTCCCGGTCGACCAGCGGTGTGGTGTCCGGCTCCCGGTCGGTGGGCTGGCGACGCAGCGGGGACAGCGCGAGCCACACCTCGGTCGGTGACGACCTCCCGCGCAGGGTGACGGGGGGCTGCTCCTCGTAGCGGATCGCGTCCTTGGTGAGCGCGTGGGTAGTGCCGCAGACCAGCACCCCTCCGGGCGGCGCGACCGACTGCATCCGGGAGGCGGTGTTGACCACGTCGCCGGCCACGATGGCCTGCCCGCCGTCGCGCGCGGCGGCCACGTCGACAAGCGCCTCGCCGGTGGCCACCCCGACCCGGAACCGCAACTCGGTGCTGCCGGTCGGCGCGAACCGGGTGAGCACCCGTTGCAGCTCCAGACCGGCCCGCACGCAGCGCAGCGCGTCGGTCTCGGTGGCGATCGGAGCACCGAAGAGCGCCATCACCGCGTCCCCGATGTACTTCTCCACCACCCCGCCGTACTGACCGACCACCCGACGGGCGGCGGAGAAGAACCCGGTCTGCATCCCACGGACCTGCTCCGGGTCGGCGCGCTCGACGTACGGCGTGAAGTCGATCAGGTCCACGAAGAGCACGCTCACCCGGCGGCGGTCCTCCTGCGGGGTGACCACGGCCGGTCGGTCCGCGCCCGGTCGGGGCGACCCGCAGGACGTGCAGAACGTGACGTCCGAGGCGAGGGGGCGCAGGCAGTGCGGGCACACCGCGCCCAGCTCGGCGCCGCAGCCGCCGCAGAAGCGGTCCCCGTCGGCGGCCGTGCGTCCACAGCGTCCACACTGCGTGGCGATGACATCCCCCAGAGGTCAACGGGTCGACGCCGATGGCGCGTCCCCTGACCGGGATTATCGCCCCCGTCGGCCGCTGTCAGGTACCGGCCTGTTGGCTTGTGGACAGTCACCGAGGGTGCTGACCGACTAGATTCAGGCGGCCAGATATCGATCAGGGACCAGAGGGGGACAGGTCAATGGTGTACGTCAAGCTGGAGAGCGACTGGACCGACGGCAACGGGGTCAGCCACTCCGCAGGCGACTCGGTGGACGTCGACGCCGCCACGCTCGCCACGCTGCAGGCCGAGGGGATCGTCAGCGAGCAGTCCCACGGCCCGGGTGGCGACGGCAAGGGCCCGGACAAGTGGGCCGGGCCGGGCAGCTCCGGGGTGTGACCCCACGCCGATGACGCCGAACGGCCGGGTCTCCCACGGGTGACCCGGCCGTTTCGTGCTGCTCGTGAGGTGTCAGCGGTCGTTCATGCCGGCGCGGCGGCGCAACGCGGCCACATCCGTCACCACGATCCGGCGGCCCTCCGTACGCAGCCAGCCGCGGCTGGCGAACGAGCCGATCGCCTGGTTGACGCTCTGCCGGGAACCGCCGGCCATCTCGGCCAGCTGACTCTGGTTGAGCTCGATCGTGATCATCGGTGCCTGGCTCTCGCCGGCCAACCGGACCAGCGTCTTGGCCACCCGACCGGGCAGGTCGAGGAAGACGTGGTCGGCGTTCTGCTCGGTGAGCCGGCGGATCAGCCCGCCGAGCGAGCGCATCACCGCGTCGAGGATGCGAGGGTTGGAGTGCACCAGCTCCATGAACGCGCCCCGGGAGAGCGCCAGCGCGGCGCAGTCCTCAATGGCCTCCGCCGAGGCGGACCGGGTGGACGCGTCGAGCAGGGAAACCTCGCCGAGCACGTCCGGTGGTCGGATGACCGACAACACGGCCCGCTCGCCGGTGGGCGCGGTCCGAAAGACGGCCACCGCGCCGCGGCGCAGCACGATCAGTGATTCGCCGGGGTCGTTCTCCACGAAGAGCAGTTGGCCTTTGCGGTAGGTGCGTGGGACGGCGGCGGCGATGACACGCTGTCGTACCTCAGGCTCCAACCCGGCGAACATCTCGACACCCGTGAGCGCGTCACCCGGCTCCGGCAGGCGCATCTCCACGGCCCAACCCCTCCCCGGTCATGGACCACAAACTCGCTCACCGGGTGAACCTGATGGCCCTGACAAGGTGAACTGACACCGATTCGGCGTCCGGTAGCGGTACACATCAGATCATGACGGTCCCGTCGCTTGCTGTACACCCCTCGAAGCACTTCCGTGACCGTCGCGAGCTGCGGCGTACCCGTTTTGGAGCTGCCGGTCCGGCCTCGGCGCCCGCGTGACCGCCAGTGCCGGGGCGGACCCCCGCCGGGAGCGGCCCCGCGGCGGTGGGCGAGGATGGCCGGAATGGTCTACCGCTACTTCTACGACTGCGAGTTCATCGAGGACGGCACCACCGTCGACCTCGTCTCGATCGGTGTCGTCGACGAGTACGGCCGCGAGTTCTACGCGGTCTCCACCGAGTTCGACGACTCCCGCGCCGTGCCCTGGGTCCGGCGCAACGTGCTGGACAAGCTGCCCTCCCCGGCGGACCGGGCCTGGCGGTCGCGCGAGCGCATCCGCGACGACCTGTACGACTTCCTGGTCGAACCGATTCGGGACCGGCCGGGCGAGCAGTTGGAGCTGTGGGCCTGGTTCGCCGCGTACGACCACGTGGTGCTCGCGCAGCTCTGGGGTGCGATGCCGGCGCTGCCCCGGGAGATCCCCCGCTACACCAAGGAGCTGCGGCAGCTCTGGGACGACCGTGGCCGGCCGGCTCTGCCCGAGGCGGACGCGGCCCGGCATGACGCTCTCGTCGACGCCCGGCACAATCTGGCCCGCTGGCGGGCGATGACGACCCGCTGAACGCCGGTCGTACCGTCGTAGGTTTGACCGGTTCTGTCCCGGGCATCGGTTCGACGAACCGAAGCGGAGGAGAGTGCCATGAGCAACGAGCCGACCAACGCCGTCGAGGCCCGCGCCCGGGTCACCGAGCTGGCCCGGGCCGCACGGATCTGCATGCTCACCACGATCGCCCTGGACGGGCGACAGGTGAGCCGGCCGATGGGGCTCCAGGAGGCCGAGTTCGACGGCGAACTCTGGTTCTTCGCCGACGCCGACTCGGCCAAGATCCGTCAGATCCGGGTGAACCCGGAGGTCAACGTCGCCTTCTCCGACCAGAAGCACAACGCCTGGGTGTCGATCTCCGGGACCGCCACCGAGGGGTTCGACCGGGCCCGGGCCGAGCAGCTGTGGAACCCGCTGCTCAAGGCGTGGTTTCCCGACGGGCTGGAGACCCCCGGTCTCACGTTGATCAAGGTGCACGCCAGCTCGGCCGAGTACTGGGACTCGCCGAGCAGCACCGTGGTCAATCTCTTCGGCTACGCGAAGGCGGCGGTCACCGGTCAGCCGCCGAACGCCGGGGAGAACCACGAGGTGACCTTCTGAGCCGCGTCGCCCCGGGGCGCGCTGTCGTCGCACCGGCACGCCGACTACAGTTCGCAGTGACGGCCCGCCCCGGGCCGGCAACGGCGCCGATGGTCTGACCTGACACATACCCTGGGGCATATCGGGCTTTACCTGATGCTCCAGGAGGATGACGGATCATGCGTATCGGCGTGCTCACCGGCGGCGGCGACTGCCCAGGTCTCAACGCGGTCATCCGGGCGGTGGTCCGCAAGGGTGTCGCCACGTACGGTCACGAGTTCGTGGGCTTCCGGGACGGCTGGAAGGGCCCCCTGGAGGGTCTGTCCCGCCCCCTGGACATCGCTGACGTCCGCGGCATCCTGCCCCGCGGCGGCACCATCCTCGGCTCGTCCCGGACCAACCCGTTCAAGATCGAAAACGGCGTCGAGCGGATCAAGGACAACCTCGCCGCCCAGGGCGTGGACGCGCTCATCGCGATCGGCGGCGAGGACACCCTCGGCGTGGCCACCAAGCTCTACGAGCTGGGCGTGCACGTGGTCGGCGTGCCGAAGACGATCGACAACGACCTCGGCGCCACCGACTACACCTTCGGCTTCGACACCGCTGTCAACATCGCGATGGAGGCCATCGACCGCCTGCACACCACCGCGGAGAGCCACCACCGCACCCTGGTCGTCGAGGTGATGGGTCGGCACGCCGGCTGGATCGCCCTGCACGCCGGTCTGGCCGGCGGCGCCAACGTGATCCTGCTGCCCGAGCGGCAGTTCGACGTGGAGCAGGTCGCCGGCTACGTCGAGAAGCGCTTCCAGCACCAGTACGCCCCCATCGTGGTCGTCGCCGAGGGCGCCCAGCCGCTGGACGGCCAGATGGTCCTCGCCAACCAGGAACTGGACTCGTTCGGTCACGTCCGCCTCGGCGGCATCGGCCAGTGGCTCGCCGAGCAGCTGGAGGCCAAGACCGGCAAGGAGGCCCGCACCGTGGTGCTGGGCCACATCCAGCGCGGTGGCACCCCGACCGCCTTCGACCGGGTGCTCGCCACCCGCCTGGGCCTGCAGGCCATCGACGCGGTCAACGACGGCGACTGGGGCAAGATGGTCGCGATGCAGAGCACCGACATCGTCCGGGTGCCCCTCGCGGAGGCCACCCGCGAGCTGAAGACCGTGCCGCTGGAGCGGTACGCCGAGGCTGAGGTGTTCTTCGGCAGCTGATCGACGGTAGGCGGCGCGGCGGGCCTGCGGGTCCGTCGCGCCGCGACCCGATGCGGCGCGGCAGACCTGCGGGTCCGCCGTGCCGCGCCCGATGCGAGAGGGGTACGGCCGAGATGTCAGCCGGGGTGCACACGGTCGCGGTGATCGGCGCGGGCAAGATCGGTGAGCTGATGCTCTCCGGGCTGCTGCGCTCGGGTTGGCCGGTGGACCGGCTGCTGGCAACCGCCCGCAGACCGGCCCGCGCCGAGGAGCTGACCGCCCGCTACGGCGTACGGGTCGTCGACAACCTCACGGCGGTGGACGAGGCAGCGGTGCTCGCGGTCTCGGTGAAGCCACAGGACGCCGCCGCGCTGCTCGACGAGATCGGCCCCAAGGTGCCGGCCGACAAGCTCGTCATCTCGCTCTGCGCCGGCCTGCCCACCAGCTTCTTCAACCGCAGGCTGCCCGACGGCACCCCCGTGGTCCGGGTGATGACCAACACCCCGGCCCTGGTGGACGAGGCGATGACCGCGATCTCGGCCGGCGCGTACGCGACCGGGGCGCACCTGGCGTTGGCCGAGGAGATGTTCAAGCCCCTGGGCCAGACGATCCGGGTGCCCGAGTCGCAGCAGGACGCGGTCACCGCGCTCTCCGGCTCCGGCCCGGCCTACTTCTACCTGCTGGTCGAGGCCATGATCGACGCCGGCATCCTGCTCGGCCTGCCGCGGCAGGTCGCCCACGAGCTGATCGTGCAGACCGCGATCGGTTCCGCGGTGATGCTGCGCGACTCGGGCGAGCACCCGGTCAAGCTGCGCGAGGCGGTCACCTCACCGGCCGGCACCACCATCTCCGCGATCCGCGAGTTGGAGAAGCACGGCGTACGCGCCGCGATGCTCGCCGCACTGGAAGCTGCCCGCGATCGCGCCCGCGAGCTGGCGGCACAGGCCGACTGAGCATTCCGGGCCCGTCCGGGAGCCGAGCGTGCCGCATACTGGCCTGGTGTTCACACTTGCCCAGGCCCGGCACCTGGTGGCCACCCTCCAGCCGCGCGTCAACGAGCTGATCCGGGTCCGGGCCGACCTGGCCGAGCTGCGCGCCGACCTGGCCGACCACGGCGTCAGCGCGCTCGGCGGGCTGGCCGAGGTCAAGGGGCTGGAGGCCCGGCTGCACGCCGTCGTCGACGAGCTGCACCAGCACGACATCCAGGTCAAGGGCATCGCTCCGGTGCTGCTCGACTTTCCCGGCGAGCGCGCCGGCCGCGCCGTGCTCTGGTGCTGGCTGGAGGGCGACTCCGACGTGCGCTGGTACCACCGGGCCGAGTGCGGCTTCGCCGGCCGCCGCCCCCTCTGACCCACCCCACCAGCCCGCCCCGCCCAGCCACGCGCTTGATCGACTCGGGATCCTGAAAGTCGGGGTGTCCGGGTGGGGTGGACACCCCGATTTCCTTGAACCCGAGTCGATCAAGCTTCGGTCACCGCGAAAACCACGATGTTGTCCCGGTAGTGCCTGCTGCGCCGGTCGAAGTCACCTCCGCAGGTGACCAGCCGCAGCTCCGCGCCGGGCGTCGGCCCGTAGACCGCGGCGGTCGGGAACTGGTCCTTGCGCGCACGGATCGACCCGGTCACCCGGAACGACAGCCGTTGCCCGCCGCGCCACACGTCGACCCGGTCGCCGGGCCGCAGTTCGTCGAGCCGGGCGAAGACCGCCGGGCCGCGCCGCGAGTCCAGGTGGCCGGCGAGCACGGCGGGGCCCGTGTCGCCGGGGGCCGGGCCACCGCCGTACCAGCCGGCGGTGTCGAAGTCGGTTGGCGGGACCAGGGCACCGCTGCGGTCGAGGCCCAGCACCGTCAGCGTGGAGTCGACGCCGATGCGCGGTACGCGTACCCGCGTGGGTGGACCCTGTGCCGTGGGCGCGGCGGCCACCGACGGGCAGTCGTCGGTGCAGCCGGGGTGCCAGGTCGCGGTCGGGGCGCCGGGCCGGTGGTGGCCAGCCCGACCCCGGTGCCGGCGGCCAGGCAGACCGCCGCGCCGGCCGCGACCAGCCCGACCAGCGGCACCCGGCGGTCGCGGTGCCGCCGGATCGACGGGTCGGGCCCGGTGGTCACCAGGTGGTGCGCCGCCGCCGGCGCCACATCAGCAGGACCACCGCGACGGCCGCCGCGGCCAACCCGCCGGCCACCAGGGGGTACGCCCCGAGGCCGGTCCTGGCGGTGCCGCCAGCGCCGGTGTCCACCCCGCCGGCGGGAACGACGGTGCCGCCCTCGGCGTCGCGGCGCAGCTCGGCGGTCAGCCCGCCCTGCTTCGCGTCGAGCACCAGCAGTGAGTAGACCGCCCCGCCGACGAGCCGCACCTCGGCGTCGGTGCTCGGCCCACCGGCACCCGTCAGCCGCAGGCGCCAACTGCCCGGGTCGACCTGCTGGTATGCGGTCGTGGTCGCGAACTGCACACCGTCGGCGATCATCGGGCCGTCGGCGGCGGCCACGTCCAGCACCGGGGTACGCACGGAAGCCTGCACGACGCGCACCTTGGCGCGGCCCTGCGTGGGGGCGCTGAGGTCGTCGTTGAGCACCCGCAGCCCCAGGTCCGCGTGTCGGCCGACACCGGCCACCGTGTACGCGTCGCCGCTGGCCACCGCGACCTCGGTGGTGAGCACCGGGGGATCGCTAGCGGGGGCGCCGGCCTCGCGCATCGCCACCGCGTACCGCCCGGGTGCGAGTTCCAGGTAGTCGGAGACCACGCCGTAGCCGACCCCGGGGAAGACCCGGGGTTTCGTGGAGTCCGGCGCGGCCAGGTAGACGTCGACGGCGGGGGTGTCGGGGGAGAGGTGGGCCAGCCGGACGTAGCCGACCGTGTCCGTGCCGGTCGCGGCACCGGCCGGAACCGGGACGCCGGTGGCAGCGAGAGCGGTGGTGATCAGGAGCGCGCCGGAGCCGGCCAACAGCCGGCGGGGAAGGGTACGGAGCGTGTACATGTCGCCTCCGGAAGCACTTTCGGTGAGCGGGCGGCAACCCAGAGAACAGGGTCCCGTGCGCGGGACTGCAACGCAAGTTGCGACGAGATGTTTCTCGCCGTGTCCCCGCCGCTGTCCGGCCGCCACCGCCCCCGCCGCCGCCCCGCTCCGCCCGTCGCCCTCGCCCCGCACCCCCTCCCAAGATCCGCGCAACTTCGGCGAAGTTGCTGCCTCGTTCCGTGTTGAGGCAGCAACTTCCCCGAACCTGCGCGGATCTTGGCTCTTCGACGTGGGCGCGAGAGGGGCGACCTGTCGTCACCCCTCTCGGACGGCGAGGAGGCCCAACAGGTCGGGAACTCCTCCTGGGCCTGCCTCGGCGACCCGGAGCAGCCGGAGACCGGCCGCCACTGTCGCGTTGACCAGGTCGGCGAGAGGGAGGTGCCAGGCGCCGAGCCGTACCCGGACGCCGCTGGTGTTCCAACTGTCGAAGCTGCGCGACCGGTCGGCGTATCGCTCATCGACGACGACGCTCGGATGCCGACCCCAGTCGGCGAACGCGCCCACGAAGCACGGGTGCACGCCCACGTGCACGAAGCGACCCCCGGGGCGCAGCACGCGGGCGACCTCGCGCAGCATGGCCGGGTAGTCGGGCATGTCGGTGCTGGCCAGCACGCACATCGCGGCTGGCAGCGACGCGTCGACGAACGGCAGGGCGGTCGCGTCGCCCCGCGTCACCGGCAACCGCCCGCTCGCGTGCCGCAACTGCCCTCCGGACAGGTCCACGCCCATCGGCGTCCAACCCAGACCGCCGGGTACGGTCGCGTGCGCACCGGTGCCGCAGCAGATGTCTAGGCAGACACCCTCGCCTGGGCCGAGCAGGTCCTCCACGGTGGCGTGCACCCGGCGGAGATAGTCACCCCCGCCCGAGATGAAGCCCTCGTACCAGTCCGCGTGGGCGTCGTACGCCGGTGTGCTCGTCGTTCCCATCCGTCGATGCTAGGAATCGGAGCCGCCCACGCCATGCCCGTTCTTCCGAGGGCAGACGTGCCGGCGTCTGCCACTACGGGCCGCCGCGGACGGTCGTGCTCGCTTATCCTCGATCGATGCGGGATCGCCGGGTGGCGCTGGTGTGGACGGCCTTCGTCGTCGTCGCGCTGGTGTCCTGCGTGCTCGTGCTGCGCCGCGATGACCGCCTCTCGGACCTGCACATCTACTACGGCGCACTGTCCGATCTGCACGCCGGTCGCCCGCTGTACGAGTTCAAGGCGGCCAACGGTGGGCCATTCACGTACCCGCCGTTCGCGGCACTCGTGCTGGGTCCGATCACCGCCGTGAGTGAGGGCGTACTCCAGGGGATCTGGCTGGTGGCGACGTGCGCGGCGGTCGTCGCCGTCGCCGGTGCGGTCGGTGTCGCGTTGACGACCCGGCAGTCCCGGCGACCGCTCGTGGTGGCGGTGGCCGCCACGGTGCTGATGCTGTCCGCGCCGGTGCAGAGCAATCTGCGCTTCGGTCAGGTCAGCATCTTCATCGTGCTGATGGCCCTGCTCGACGGGATGGGCGTCGTCCCGCCCCGGCTGCGCGGGATGTTGGTGGGGGTCGCCGCGGCGATCAAGCTGACGCCGCTGCTGTTCGTGGTCTACTTCCTCGCCACGGGCCGCTATCGCGACGCCGGGCGCGCGGTGGCGACCTTCCTGGCCTGCGCGGCTCTCGCCGCGGTGGTGTTGCCGGCGGAGAGTTGGACATACTGGACCGAGGCCGTGCGGCAGACCTCGCGGATCGGCAACCTCGCCTCGCTGGGCAATCAGTCAGTGCACGGGATGTTGCTGCGCGTCGGCGTCGACGAGGCGACACTGCCCCTGCTCTGGGCCGGTCTGGTGGCGCTCGTGTGCGCGGCGGCGCTGCTGCGGGCCCGACAGTTGACGGTGGAGGGCCGTCCGGGGCACGCGGCCGTGCTGGTCGGCTGCGCGACCGTCGCCGCGTCCCCGGTGTCCTGGACCCACCACCAGGTGTGGCCGGTGCTCGCCGCGATGCTGCTGATCGGCGCGTCCGGCGTCGCCCAGCGCGCCGCCGGCGTGGCGCTGCTCGCCGCGATGGTCGTCTCGTTGGGTGCGGTCCTCAGCCCGGTGTCGGCACGGCCGGGCGTGCAGTTCCTCTTCGAGAACGCCCGCGCGATCGGGGTGTGCCTGCTGTGCCTGGTCGGCTTCGGCGGCGTCGCGGTCGCCGCCACCCGAACGGCTCGCCGGCCTGCCGGCGGGCGGGGTTGGTTGCGGGTGGGTGTCACGGCAACGGTGGCGGTCGCGTTCTTCGCCGTGCAGCCGCTGCCCGCCGGGGCGGACCCCACCTTCAAGGCGTACGCCCTCGACGACGTGGTCAACCCGCGATACTTCTTCGTGTGCCGTGGCCCGGTCGAGTGCGCCGCCTACGGCACCGACGCGCCGGTCACCTTCGGCACCCGCGCCGAGAAGACCAAGGTACGGGTCAACGGCGTGGTCTCCCCGCAGGTGACCCGCCTGGAATACTTCTCCGCGCCCGGCGGGGCGCCCCGGGCCATCCCGCTGCTCGACGCGTACCCGGGTAGCCGGACGTTCTCGTTCCGCTCGGCGAACATGGCGCAGGGGCGGCTCGTCGCGTACGCCTCGGACGGTCAGCCGATCGCCAGCTACGACGAGGAACTCGCAGCCGCCCTCCGTACGACCACCCGGTAGGTGATCGGGGAGGGCGGCGGCGGAGCTCAGCGGGTCGCGGCGGCCAGGGCGGCGCGCAACTTCTCGGCGTCACCCGGTGCCGGGTGCTCCCAGTCGGTCGGCGTGGCGGCGTAGATCGTGCCGTACGCCGGGGTGTCCGGCTGGTAGCGCCACCCCTCGGCCAGCGGGCCCACATCCACCGCGTCGTAGCCGATCCGGTCCAGGAAGGCTGTCACCTCGGCCTTCGCGGCGGCGTCGTCGCCGGCGATGGCGATGGCGCTGCGGTCGGCCGCACCGGACGGGCGGGGAAGCTCGGCCAGGCCCTTGTAGTAGATGTTGTTGAAGACCTTGACGACCCGCGAGTCCGGCAGGTGCCGCTGGAGCAGTTCGCTGCTGGTGGTCTCGCCCGAGTCCAGCTCCGGGAAGGCCCCGTCGCGCTGCGGGTAGTAGTTGTTGGTGTCGATGACGACCTTGCCAGCCAGCGGCTCGACGGGCACGGCGCGGTACGCCTTCAGCGGCACGGTGACCACCACCAGGTCGCCGACCTGCGCCGCATCCTGTGCCGTGCCGGCGCTGGCGTGCTCGCCCAGCTCGTCGACGAGGTCCTTCAGCGTCTCCGGGCCCCGCGAGTTGCTCAGCACCACGTCGTAGCCGGCGTCCACCGCCAGCCGGGCCAGGGTGCCGCCGATGTTGCCACTGCCGATCAGTCCCACAGTTGTCATGTTTGATCCAACTCCGTCCACCCGCGAGGCATTCCGGTTGCCCGGTGTCGATCGGCTGCGCAGACTGCCGGGCATGCGCTGTCTCGTCGAGGACCTCGCGACCTTCGCCGTCACGGCGGGTGCCTGGCTGAGCCGCGAGCCCGTCCTGCACAACGTACTGCTCACGCTCGTCGCTGACCGGCTCTCCGGTGACGTGCCACTCTCCGGTGACCCGGACCGTCGCGCCGCCCTCAGAGGTGTTGATCAAGAGGTTTGCGTCGGAAACCGACCCCGGGCTGACGCAAACCTCTTGATCACCGCTCTCAGGCGGGGAGGACCTTGTCGACTGCTGCCTGGAGGTCGGTGGACTCGGGGGTGACCGTGGGGGCGAAGCGGGCGGCGACCGTGCCGTCCGGGGCCACCAGGAACTTCTCGAAGTTCCACCGGACGTCACCGGTGTGCCCGTCGGCGTCCGGGGTGTCCACCAGCGCGGCGTAGAGCGGGTGCCGGTCGGGCCCGTTGACGTCGACCTTCTCGGTCAGCGGGAAGGTCACCCCGTAATTGACCTGGCAGAAGTCGCTGATCTCGGCGGCGCTGCCCGGCTCCTGCCCGGCGAACTGGTTGCACGGCACGCCGAGCACCACCAGGCCACGGTCGGCGTAGGTGTCCGCGAGCGTCTGGAGGCCGGCGTACTGCGGGGTGAGGCCGCAGCGGGAGGCCACGTTGACGACCAGCAACGCCTTGCCGCGGTAGCGGGCCAGGTCGGCGGGTCCACCGTTGAGGGCGTCGATCGGGATGTCGAAGACGGTCATGGGCCGAGGTTACGCGCCGGGCGCCGAGCGGCCGGGGGACGGGCCCGACGGGTGCACTCCATGCACCAGAGGAAATCGAAACATGCACATCTTGACGAAGTGATGACGCCGTGAGTACCGTCTCACCATCGCTTTTGGAAAGTTTCCTAACAGTTCGGGAGACGCCTCATGAAAAGATCGCTCCGCCGGGCCCTCTGGGCCGGTGCCGTGGTCGCCGTGACCGTCGCTGCGGTACCGGTGACGACTGCCTTCGGCGCCGGCACGGTCACCACCACGTTCACCAGGGCACAGGACTGGGGGACCGGTCACGAGACGAGGGTGACCGTCACCAACGGATCAAGTGCCGCCATCAGCACCTGGCGCATCGAGTTCGACCTACCGTCGGGCACCACCATCAGCAGCGCCTGGGACGCCGACGTCACCAGCAGCGGCAACCACTACGTCGCGGTCAAGAAGAGCTGGGCCGGCGGCATCGCGCCCGGTGCCTCGTTCAGCTGGGGCTACAACGGCACCGGCGCCTACAAGGCGCCGCTGAACTGCACCATCAACGGTGCCGCGTGCGGCGGCGGAACGCCGCCGCCGACCACCACGCCACCCACGACCACGCCGCCGACCACGACGCCACCCACCACGCCCCCGCCCACCACGCCGCCGCCGACCACGCCGCCTCCCGGTGGCAAGAAGGTCGTCGGCTACTTCGCCGAGTGGGGCGTCTACAACCGCGGCTACCACGTCAAGAACATCCAGACCAGCGGCTCGGCCGCCAAGCTGACCCACATCCTGTACGCCTTCGGCAACACCACCGGTGGCCGCTGTTCCATCGGCGACACCTACGCCGACTACGAGAAGGCGTACACGGCGGCGGAGAGCGTGGACGGCGTCGCCGACACCTGGGACCAGCCGTTGCGGGGCAGCTTCAACCAGCTGCGCAAGCTCAAGCAGATGAACCCGCACCTCAAGGTGATCTGGTCGTTCGGCGGCTGGACCTGGTCCGGCGGCTTCACCCAGGCCGCGCAGAACCCGGCCGCGTTCGCCGAGAGCTGCCACAACCTGGTCGAGGACCCGCGCTGGGCGGACGTCTTCGACGGCATCGACGTCGACTGGGAGTACCCGAACGCCTGCGGTCTGACCTGTGACACCAGCGGCCCGAACGCGTTCAAGAACGTGATCAGCGCGCTGCGGTCGAAGTTCGGGTCCAGCGCTCTGGTCACCGCCGCCATCACCGCGGACGGCAGCAACGGCGGCAAGATCGACGCCACCGACTACGCCGGCGCCATCGGCAACCTCAACTGGCTGATGCCGATGACCTACGACTACTTCGGGGCCTTCGCCGCGCAGGGTCCGACGGCACCGCACTCCCCGCTCACCTCGTACACCGGCATCCCGCAGCAGGGCTTCAACTCCGACGCGGCGATCCAGAAGCTCAAGAGCAAGGGCGTCCCGGCCAACAAGCTGCTGCTCGGCATCGGCTTCTACGGTCGCGGCTGGACCGGCGTCACCCAGGCCGCACCGGGTGGCAGTGCCACCGGAGCGGCACCGGGCACCTACGAGGCGGGCATCGAGGACTACAAGGTCCTCAAGAACACCTGCCCGACCACCGGCACCATCGCCGGCACCGCATACGCCAAGTGCGGCAGCAACTGGTGGAGCTACGACACCCCGTCGACCATCAACGGCAAGATGACGTACGCGAACAACCAGGGCCTCGGTGGCGCGTTCTTCTGGGAGCTCTCCGGTGACACCAGCAACGGCGAGCTCATCGGCGCCATCAAGGGCGGTCTCGGCTGAGCCGATGCCGGCGCAACACCCACACGGCGGGGAGGGGCCCGCACCGTCCCTCCCCGCCCGTGACACCACGGCCCGGCCGGCGCCCAGCGTCGGCCGGGCCGCCGTCATTGGGCTGGCCCAGCTCGATGTGGCAGACTCGCGGCTCGGCACGTCTCGATCTCGATGGCACCGGCGACGGAGGTGGTCATGCGCCCGACCCACCGCAGGCTGGCGGCAACCGCCGCCGGGCTGGTGCTGCTGCCGGTCGCCCTGGTCGGCTGCGGGATCGGCGGCGACGACACCAAGGCCGAGCCCACGCCCAAGCCCGCGCGGGCCCCCGCCGAGGAGGCCGCCGCCCGCTCCCGCGAGCGCGTGCAGGCGTACCTCGACGCGATGACTGCGAAGGACGTCGCCGCCGGCCGCAGCCAGCTCTGCGCTCTCCTGCACGACGGCTTCGACCTGGGTGCCACCGGGCCCAACGGTGACTTCGCCGACCACTTCCAGGTGCCGGAGGCGGCCATCACGGACATCCGGTCCGGTCCGCTCGGGCAGGAGGTCAGCGTCTCGGTCTCGGTCACCGCCGGCAAGCGCACCGTCACCCGTCCGCTGGTGTTCACCGTGACCCGCGACGGCAGCGACTGGTGCATCGCCGGAGAGGCGCCCACCGGCCCGCCGGGTGCCAAAGCGCCCCCGACCGGCGTCGCCCCCACCCCCGCGTCCTGACCGGCGCCGGGCGGGTTGATCTCCCATCTGCCGGAACCGTCCCCCTCGCCGCCCGGTCACCCCGACGGTCGCCGTACGCTTTCTGTCATGCGCCATGAGTGGCATCAGCTGAGCCATCCCGCGGTGAGCAGCCCGGGCCTGCAGACCAGCCGACCGACAGTCGACTCCGCCGAGGACGCCGCGCTCGGGCTGGACCGATGGCGGGATCTGCCCCGCGAGCAGGTCCCACCGTGGTCCGACCCGGCCGCCGTCGCGGCGGTCTGCAAGGTCCTCGACACCGTGCCGTCGGTCGTCGCGCCCTACGAGGTGGACCAGCTCCGGCAGAAGCTCGCCCTGGTCTGCGAGGGCAAGGCGTTCCTGCTCCAGGGCGGTGACTGCGCCGAGACGTTCGTCGACAACACCGAGAGCCACCTGCTGGCCAACGCCCGCACACTGCTCCAGATGGCGATCGTGCTCACCTACGGCGCGTCCCTGCCGGTGGTCAAGGTCGCCCGGGTGGCCGGGCAGTACACCAAGCCCCGCTCGCTGCCCACCGACGCGCGGGGCCTGCCCGCGTACCGCGGCGACATGATCAATTCGCTGGAGGCCGACCCGGCCGCGCGGGTCGCCGACCCGCAGCGCATGATCCGGGCGTACGCCAACTCGGCGGCGGCGATGAACATGCTCCGGGCGTACCTCGCCGGTGGGCTCGCCGACCTGCACGCGGTGCACGACTGGAACAAGGGCTTCGTGAAGAACTCCCCGGCGGGGGAGCGCTACGAGGCGATCGCTCGGGAGATCGACCGGGCGCTGGCGTTCATCCGGGCCTGCGGGATGACCGACGACGAGGCCCTGCGTACGGTCACGCTCTACTGCTCCCACGAGGCTCTGGCCCTGGAGTACGACCGGGCGCTCACCCGGGTCTCCGACCGTCGGGCGTACGGGCTCTCCGGGCACTTCCTCTGGATCGGCGAGCGCACCCGGCAGATCAGTGGTGCGCACATCGACTTCATCTCCCGCATCGCCAACCCGATCGGCGTCAAGCTCGGCCCGACCACGTCCCCGGACGAGGCGATCGAGCTGTGCGAGAAGCTCAACCCGGACAACATCCCCGGGCGGCTCACCTTGATCAGCCGGATGGGCAACCACCGGGTACGCGACGCGCTGCCGCCGATCGTCGCCAAGGTCACCGCCGCCGGCGCCAAGGTGGTCTGGCAGTGCGACCCGATGCACGGCAACACGCACGAGTCGTCCAACGGCTACAAGACCCGGCACTTCGACCGCATCGTCGACGAGGTGCTCGGCTACTTCGAGGTGCACCGGGGGCTGGACACCCACCCCGGTGGGCTGCACGTCGAGCTGACCGGTGAGGACGTCACCGAGTGCCTGGGCGGCGCCCAGGGCATCGAGGACCTTGACCTGCCCGACCGGTACGAGACCGCCTGCGACCCGCGACTGAACACCCAGCAGTCGTTGGAGTTGGCGTTCCTCGTAGCGGAGATGCTCCGTGGCTGACGCGAGGAGTGAGCTTGCGAGCCCCGCAGTCGGCAGCCGAAAGGACAACAGTGGCTGACGCGAGGAGTGAGCTTGCGAGCCCCGCAGTCGGCAGCCGAAGGGATGATCATGGCTGATCTGTTCGTGGACCTGCGTTCCGACACGGTGACCCGGCCCACCGCCGGGATGCGGGAGGCGATGGCCACCGCCGAGGTCGGTGACGACGTCTACGGCGAGGACCCGAGCGTCAACGCGCTGGAGGCCGAGGTCGCCGCGTTGTTCGGGCACGAGGCGGCGCTGTTCGCCCCGAGCGGGTCGATGGCCAACCAGATCGCCCTGCAACTGCTGGTGTCGCCCGGCGACGAGCTGCTCTGCGACGCGGACGCGCACGTGGTCACGTACGAGATCGGCGCGGCGGCCGCGTACGGCGGGATCTCTTCGCGGACCTGGCCTGCGGTGGGCGCGGACATCGACCCGGAGGTGGTGGCCGGGATGATCCGGCCGGACGGCTACTTCGCCGTTCCGACCCGCGCGATCGCCGTCGAGCAGACCCACAACCGGGGCGGTGGCGGCGTGATTCCGCTGGCCACCCTGCGGGATCTGCGGGGGGTCGCCGACGACGCGGGTGTCGCGTTGCACTGCGACGGTGCTCGGATCTGGCACGCGCACGTCGCGGACGGGGTGCCCCTGATCGAGTACGGCCGGCTGTTCGACACGCTGTCGGTGTGCCTCTCCAAGGGCCTCGGCGCGCCGGTCGGCTCGCTGGTGGTGGGCAGCGCGGACAAGATCGAGCGAGCTCGGATGATCCGTAAGCGGATGGGCGGCGGCATGCGTCAGGCCGGCATCCTCGCCGCGGCCGGCCGGTACGCGCTCGCGCACCACGTCGACCGGCTGGCCGACGACCACGCGAAGGCGGCCCGGCTCGCCGAGGCGGTCGCGCCGTTCGGCGTGCTGGCGACCACGGTGCGCACCAACCTGGTCGCGTTGGATCTCACCAAGCACACCCTGGACGCGCGGGCCCTGGCCGCCGCGGCGCGGGCCGAGGGCGTACTCATCTCGGTGCTCGGCCCCCGCACCGCCCGCCTGGTCACCCACCTGGGCCTCGACGACGCGGCCATCGACCGCGCGGTCGCGGCCCTGCCCCGCATCCTCGCCGCGTCCTGACCTCCGGCCGGCGCCCTCGCACGACCCGGTGATCCGGTGCCCTCCCACGACCTGGTGATCAAGAGGTTCGCGTCAGATTCCGGCCTCCGGATGACGCAAACCTCTTGATCACCGAGGTGAGGTCAGGGGTGGGGCCAGGGGTGGGCGGGATCAGAGGGCAGGGGTTAGGCGGGTTAGCGTTGTTATGTCGGCGGCGTGGCCGATCTGCTTCTCGCTCGGGGTCTCCACGACGAAGGGGACGCCGGCGGTGGCGGGGTGGGTCATCAGCTCGGCGAAGGCGGGCTCGCCGATGGTGCCCTTGCCGATGTTCTCGTGCCGGTCCCGGGTGGAGCCGCACAGATCCTTCGAGTCGTTGGCGTGGACCAGCCGCAGCCGGTCCGCACCGACCGTGGCCACCAGCGTGTCCAGGGTCGCCGTCATGCCGCCCTCGGCCGCCAGGTCGTGACCGGCCGCCCAGGCGTGGCAGGTGTCGAAGCAGACCCCGAGCATGGGGTGCCGGTCCACCGCGTCGAGGTAGGGCCCGAGCTGCTCCACCCGGGAGGCCAGTGACCGACCACCGCCCGCGCTCGGCTCGACCAGCAGCATCGGCCCGCCGGCTTCGGCGGCCCAGTCGAGCAGCGGCAGCAACTCCTCGCGGACCTGTCGCATCGCCGCCTCGGCGTACCCCTCGTCCACCGAACTGCCGGCGTGGAACACCACCGCCTGAGCACCGATCGCCACGCCCCGACGCAACGCGTGCGCCAGCGTCTGTGCCGACTTCTCGACAGTGGCCGGGGTGGGCGAGCCGAGGTTGACCAGCAGCGAGGCGTGGATGAACGCCGGAATGCCCCGCTCGGCGCAGCCGTCGCGGAACAGGGCGTCCTGCACGGGGTCACCGTTGGGCAGCGCCCAACCCCGCGAGTTGGAGACGTAGACCTGCACCACCTGGGCGCCCGTCGCGTCGGCGTACGGCAGGGCGGCCTTGGCCAGCCCACCGGAGGTCGGAGTGTGCGCGCCCACCGGACGCGAGGTGACCGCCGGCATCAGAAGCACGTGAGGGTGACCGGGGTGCCCGGCGGCACCTGCGAATTCTCGCCCGGGACCTGGATCCGGACCACGGCGTTCGGGTTGACCACGACGGTCACCGGGAAGCCCTGGCTCTCCAACGCCTGCTTGGCCTGCTGACACGGCAGGTCGATCACCCGGGGCACGACGATCGCCGGCGGGCCCTTGCTGACGTCCAGCTTGACCTGGGTGCCCTTTTCCACGCCGGCGCCATCGGCTGGGCTCTGGCCGAGGATCTCGTCCCTGGGCTTGTCGGAGTCCTTGTAGGTCGGCACCAGCACCAGGTTGAGCTGGGCCAGAATGGTCCGGGCCTCGGTCAGGCTCTTTCCGACCAGGTTCGGCACCGACACCGGCGCCCTGCCCCGGCTCACAATGAGGGTGATCTTCGCGCCGGGTTTGACCTCGCTGCCCACCTTGGGGGAGGTGTCCAGCACAACCCCGGACGGCAGGCTGTCGTCGTAGCGGGAGGCTCCCTTGGCCACCACCAGCTTCACGTTGACCAGGTCCGCCTCGGCAAGCTCGAACTCCTTGCCGATCACGTCCGGCACGGCGAAACGCTCCGGGCCGAGGGAGAGGGTCAGGGTGATCGCGTCACCCTTGACGATCCTGGTGGCGGACGCCGGGCTCTGCGCCAGCACGCTGTCCTTCGGGGCCTGCTCGTCGAAGCGCGGCTCACCGTACTTCAGGGTGAGCCCGGCACGGTCGGCCTGCGCCTGCGCCTCGGCCTTGCTCAAGCTCACCAGCTGCGGGGCATCCGTGTAACGACCGACACCGAACCACCAGCCACCGATCGCGGCCACCAGGCCCAGCGTCACCACCACGGCCGCGACGGCCAGCCGGCCGCGTTGGCTCGCCATCAGGGTGTTGCGCAGCGCTGCGAGTCGGGACCCCAGGCTGTCCGCGGGCTCCGGAGCGGCCCGACGTCGACCCGGCCCCTGGCTGCTGGCACCCTCGGGCAGCCGCGCCCAGGACGGGCGGGCAGGAGGGCGGACCGTCGCGACCACCATGGTCGGTTGAGAGAGTGGCTCGCCGCTCACCGGGCGGAGCACGGCGGTGTGGCTGTTGGCGTCGCCCAGGCGATCCCGGGCGGCCTGCACCTCGGTCAGCAGCGCGCCGGCGTCGGCGGGCCGGGCGTCGGGATCGCGCCGAGTCGCCCGCTGCACCAGGTCGTCGAGGACCGACGGCAGGCCGGGCACCAGCGTCGAGGGTGCCGGCACGTCCCGGTCGACGTGCTGCCAGGCGACGTCCACCGGGCGGTCCCCGTCGTAGGGCACGCGGCCGGTGAGCATCTCGAACAGCACGATGCCGGCCGAGTAGACGTCGGTACGTGGATCGGCACGGCCCTCGGTGACCAGCTCCGGGGCGACGTACGCCACGGTGGCCATCAGCTGGTTGCCCTGCTCCTCGTCGGCGCTCGCCTCGACCGCCCGGGCCAGCCCGAAGTCGGCCACCTTGACGACGCTGTCGACCAGGTTGGCCACGCCGCCGGTGGGTGCCTCGGCGACCAGCACGTTCTCCGGCTTGACGTCGCGGTGCACCAGACCGGACCGGTGCGCGGCGGCGATCGCGGCGAGCATCTGCTCGACGATGGCCAGCGCCTCGTCCGAGTTGAGCCGGCGACGCTCGGCCAGCACGTCGCGCAGCGTGCGACCGCGGACGTACTCCATCACCAGGTACGGCAGACCGGCGTGGGTGCCCTGGTCGTAGACCGCCACCACGTTCGGGTGGGTCAACCGGGCGATGGTCTTCGCCTCGTCGGTGAACCGGGCCACGAAGTTGGCGATCCGGGCTCGGGCCTCCGGCGCCTGGGTCGGATGAATGATCTTGACTGCGACGGTGCGCTCGAGGCGCTCGTCGGTGGCGGTGTACACGGTCGCCATGCCACCACGGGCCACGCGACCGCGAATGCGGTAGCGCCCGTCGATCAGCGAGCCCAGCAACGTGTCGGCGACCTGAGTGTCCATCGGCAGGGAGTCTATGTGTCCAGGGGGTGAAGGATGAACAGGATGCTACAGCCGTACGCCGAACTGGAACGTCCCGCCGCGCTCGCCGCCACTCACCCGCTGGTCAGCGACGCGGACGGGACCGGGCGCCGATCGGTCGTCCGGGGTGCCGGTGGCTCGTCGCGGCGACGACGTGGCAGGGTGGTCGGGTGACCGAACCCGTACCCGACCAGGCCGTCCCCGGCCCGGAGCTCGCCGGACCCACCGACCCGGCCGGTTGGCTGACCCTGCCCGACGTCGCCGAGCGCCTCGACGTGTCGATCAGCAAGGTGCACCAGATGATCCGTGACCGGGAGTTGCTGGCGGTCCGCCGCGACGGCGTCCGCCGGATCCCGGTGGACCTGGTGGCCAACGAGACAGTGCTCAAGCACCTGCCCGGCGTGCTCAACCTGCTCTCCGACAACGGCTACGACGACGAGGCCGCCCTGCGCTGGCTCTACGAGCCGGACGACACGCTCCCCGGCGCCACCGCCGCAGCCGCCCTGTCGGGCGACCAGGCCCGCGAGGTGAAGCGCAGAGCCCAAGCCCAAGCCTTCTAACCCCACCCCCACCCCCCAGGGCCCCCACCCACCCCGTCGATCATGAAGTTAGCGGCGCGACACGCCGTCGTGGACGCCGCTAACTTCATGATCGACCGGGGGGAGAGTGGGCCCGGGGGCCGGGGGAGAGGAGCGGGGGGGGGGTGGGTTAGTCGGCTCGGCGGGTTGCGGCTATGGCCAGGTCCACCAGGGCTTGGCGGGCCTCGGTGTCGAGGTCGACGGCGGTCAGGGCGGCCAGCGCGGCGTCGGTGAGCGTGACGATCCGCTGCTCGGTGCGGGCGAGAGCTCCGCTCGCCGTGATCAGCTCGTGGAGCCGGGCCACCCCCTGCTCGTCCAGCTCCGGGTCGCCGAGCCGGCTGAACAGCAGCTCGCGGCCCGCGTCGTCGGTTGCCTCCCCGGCCGCCGCCACGAGGAAGGTGCGCTTGCCCTCCCGCAGGTCGTCCCCGGCCGGCTTACCGGTCAGCGCCGGGTCACCGAAGACCCCCAGCACGTCGTCGCGGAGCTGGAACGCCTCGCCCAGCGGCAGCCCGTACGCCGAGTAGGCCGTCCGCACGTCGGCCGTCGCGTCGGCCAGCGCGGCGCCGAGCAGCAGCGGACGCTCGACCGTGTATTTCGCGGACTTGTAGCGGGCGACCTTGCTGGCGCGTTCCACCGAGGTGTCCCCGGTGGCCTGCGTCAACACGTCGAGGTACTGACCGACGGTGACCTCGGTGCGCATCTCGTCGAAGACCGGCCGAGCCCGGGCCAACGCCTGGAGATCCAGGCCCGAGGAGTGCAGCAGCTCGTCGGACCAGACCAGGCAGAGATCGCCGAGCAGGAGGGCCGCGGCGTCGCCGAAGCCGTCCGGGTCGCCGCCCCAGCCGGACTGCCGGTGCCGCGCGGCGAACCGCCGGTGCACCGCGGGCTCGCCGCGGCGAGTGTCGGAGCGGTCCATCAGGTCGTCGTGGATCAGGGCGCTGGCCTGGACGAACTCCAGCGCGGCCAGGGCGGTGACCACCTGGTCGCCGTCCACCCCGCCAGCGCCCCGGAACCCCCAGTATGCGAATGCCGGACGCAGCCGCTTGCCGCCGCCAAGCACGAAAGCCTCGATCGCCTCGGCCACCGGGGCGAGGGCGTCATCCACGGCGGCGAGCCGGCCCCGTTGACCAGCGAGGAATTCGGTGAGGGCCTTGTCGACGCGCTGGCGCAGGCCGGCGCGGTCGACGGGAGACACGGGAGCAGCTTGGGTCACTCCCCGACGCTAGCGGGTCGTCCTGACCCGCGCTCTCCCGCCACGCGTAGTCCCGCCGGTGCGGCCCGGACCGGTGCGGCCCGCCGGTGGCGCGCCGGCCCGTGCGGTGCGGCCCGGACCGGCGGCTCCTGTCGAGCCGGCCCGACGGGTGGCTGCGGCGGCCTCGGCGAGCGTCACCAGCGGCACGTCCAGGACGACGGCGAGCCAGCCGAGCCAGAAACCGCCGGGCACGCGGCGCTGTCGTTCCCAGCGGGACACCTCATGCCGGCTCAGCGTCGGCACTCCGGAAGCGGCACACAACTCGGCGGCGGCGCGCTGCTGGCTCCAGCCGCGGGCCAGCCGGCAGCGGGCCAGCAGTGGCCCGAGCTGCGCGGGGCGCGGCACTGCGGGTGGGGTCACGGGTCCTCCTGGCGGGCGTCGGTGTGGTGACGACCCGCCCGGCCGACCGGCCGGGACCGGCGTCACCGCTCGGTTGCTGACCCCCGCGCGGAACCCCGGAGCCGCCCCCGCCGCCCCTCCCACGCCACCCATTCCTACCCCGGGGGTACGACACCCGTGCGCCCACCGCGCCGGGACGCGCGGGGCGGCACGGGTCACCGGGTGGGAAGCGCCTGGGTCGTGGTGGCGTCGCCAGCTAGAGTCGGGTCGTGGCGCTCGGTCTTCCTTCGGTCCTCCCCAATCCGCAACCGGCGATCGGGGAGCTCATCCGTGAGCGCCAGCCGACCTTCTCGTTCGAGTTCTTCCCACCCAAGACCGACGCCGGGGAGCGGCTGCTCTGGCAGGCCATCCGCGAGCTGGAGTCACTGCGCCCGTCGTTCGTGTCGATCACGTACGGCGCGGGCGGGTCGACCCGGGACACCACGGTGGCGGTGACCGAACGGATCGCCACCGACACCACACTGCTGCCGATGGCCCACCTGACCGCTGTCGACCACTCCGTCGCCGAACTGCGGCACGTGATCGGCCGGCTAGCCGGGGTGGGAGTGCGCAACGTGCTGGCGGTCCGCGGGGACCCGCCGGGCAACCCGGGCGGTGAGTGGATCCGCCACCCGGAGGGCGTGGACTACGCCGAGGACCTGGTCCGCCTGGTGCGCGATGCCGGCGACTTCAGCGTCGGCGTGGCCGCCTTCCCGTACAAGCATCCCCGCTCGCCCGACGTGGCCAGCGACACCGCGCAGTTCGTCCGCAAGTGCCGTGCCGGCGCGGAGTTCGCGATCACGCAGATGTTCTTCGACGCCGACGACTACCTGCGGCTGCGTGACCGGGTGGCCGCCGCCGGCTGCGACACCCCGATCCTGGCCGGGGTGATGCCGGTGACCCAGATCGGCACCATCGAGCGGTCCGTGCAGTTGTCCGGCGCACCCTTCCCGCCGGCGCTGGCGGCCCGCTTCGAGCGTGTCGCCGACGACCCGGAGGCCGTCCGCCGGCTCGGCGTCGAGCAGGCCAGCGAGATGTGCCGTCGACTGCTGGACGAGGGTGTGCCCGGGATCCACTTCATCACCCTCAACCGGTCCACGGCCACGCGCGAGGTCTGGCAGAACCTGAAGGCTGGCGCGCGGGTGTGAACGTTGCTTCTGCGACACCTGATGCCCGGCACGACGGTTGATCCGTGGTGGGCACACAGCTGAACTGGGATCAGTACGCCACGGCGTGGGCGCGGTTGCACGGCGGGTTCGACCCTCGGGTCGCGGCCCCGGTGGTCCGCGCCTGGCTGCGATTCGCGTACCACGTCGGCTATGTGCTGGGCCGGCTGCGGGTCAGCCCGACCGCGGTCACAGTGGCCGGGGTGCTGCTCTGCTTCTGCGTACCGTTGCTGGTGACCCGCCCGGGCAACGGGCCCTTCCTGGGCGCGTTGTTCGTGCTGTTCGCCGCCGTGGCGGACAGCGTGGACGGTGCGGTGGCGGTCGCCACCAGCCGCACCACCCGGCTCGGCTACGTCTACGACTCGGTTGCCGACCGGCTCGGTGAGGTGGCGTGGTTGCTGGCGTTCTGGCTGCTCGGCGCGCCGGGCGCGCTGGTCGTCGCGGGTGGCGCGCTGTCCTGGCTGCACGAGTACGTCCGAGCCCGGGCGGTCGCCGCCGGCATGCGCGACATCGGCGCGGTCACCGTGGGCGAGCGTCCCACCCGGGTCTCGGTGGCGCTGGCCGGGCTGCTGGTCGCGGGGCTGGCCGGGCTGATCGAGCCGGAGCTGGCCGCCGGCACCATCACCATGGCGACCGCGGTGTGGGTGCTGTTGGCCGGGTTCGGCCTCGGGCAGCTGCTCTCCACCATCCGCCGCGCGCTGCTCGACGCCGGCTGAGCCCCGGAGCGTGCGGCCCCGCGCCTACCAGGCGGGGCCGATCTCGTCGGCGACGATCTGCGCGGAGAGGGTCACCATCGGCAACCCGCCGCCCGGGTGGGTGGAGCCGCCCACCAGCCACAATCCGTTGGCCGGGCCCCGGTTGGCGGGGCGGAGCAGCCCGCCGGCGGTGCCGTAGATCGAGCCACCCGGCGCTCCGGTCGCCGCGTCCAGGTCGGCCGGGGTGCGGACCTCGCGGAACAGCAGCCGGTCGCGCACGTCCATGCCGCGCCGCGCCAGCACCTCCAGGACCCGATCGGCGTACGCGTCGGCCAGTCCCGGCCGTCGCCAGTCGACAGCGCCCGCCGCGGTGCCCTGCCGAGGGGCGTTGACCAGCACGAACCACGCCTCATGTCCGGCCGGGCGGACCATCGGGTCGTCGGCCACTGTGACGAACACCGTCGGGTCGGCCGCCGGCCGGGCCCGTATACCGCGCCCGGGGTCGCCGAAGATCGCGTTGAACTCCGCGTCATAGTCGCGCGGGAAGAAGACATTGTGGTGGGCCAGCCCGGTGCTGCCGGAGACGCCGAGCAGCAGCACGAAGCCGGCGAGGCTGCGGTCGGTCAGCCCGGCCAGCCGACGCGGGTGCGGCAGCAGGTCACGGTAGACGGTGAGAGCGTCCACGTTGGCCACCACCACGTCGGCGGGCACCGGCGCGGTGACACCGGCGAGGCGTACCCCGTGCACCCGGCCACCGGTGGCGTCGATCCGGGTGACCGTGGCGTCGGTCTGCACGACCACGCCGAGGTCCAGGCAGCGGGTGAGCAGCGCGTCGGCGAGCGTGCCCAGCCCACCGCGCAGGTACCAGCCACCGAAGGCCAGCTCGGCGTACGGGACCGCGACCAGCGCCGCCGGCGCCCGCCGCGGGTCGGCACCGGTGTAGGTGGCGTACCGGTCCAGCATCATCCGCAGCCGCGGGTCGGACAGGTGCCGGCGGCCCAGGCCACGCAGGGTGCGGCCCGGGGCGATGGCGGCCAGGTCACCGACCCGCCAGGCCAGCGACGCGAGGTCGCGGGGGGAGTCGACGGTACGACGCAGGATGTCCCGCGAGGAGGCGTTCCACACTCGCGCGGCCCGACGCCACAGCCGCTGCCAGTCGGCTGCCGCCCGGTCGCCGAAGGCGGCACCGATCCGGGTGGCGAACTCCATCGGGTCGGCGCACGAGTCCAGTGCCGGGCCGCCGCCGGGGAAGACGTGCCGGACGATCGGGTCCAGCGGAACCAGGTCCAGGTATTCGTCGAGCTTCGCCCCGGTCGCCTCGAACAGGTCGTGGAAGACCTCGGGCAGGGTGAGCAGGCTCGGCCCGGTGTCGAAGTGGAACGACCCTGCCGGGGTGTCGTGCGTGTACCGGCCGAGCTTGCCGCCGACCGTGCCGGCCCGTTCGAAGACGGTCACCTGGTGCCCGATGGCGGCCAGCCGGGCGGCGGTGGCGAGGCCACCCACCCCGGCGCCGACGACCACGATCCGCGCCATTCCGCGTCCTCCTAGCTGACCGGGCGACCCCGCCAGGTCAGGCGGCGTCGCTTTCGCAGATGGTACGACCGCAGGGTCAGCCAACCGAGGACCACGACCGACACGGGGTGTGCGAGCGCGTCGGGCCACCACCGGCCCCCCGTCGCCCGGGCGGTGAACACCCGCCCGGCCACCCCGAGCAGATAGCCGGCCAGGCCCGCGGTGACCATCCCCGGCGCGCCGGTTGCCACACCGGCCAGCGCGATCAGCGGCGGTGCGGTGTAGAGCAGCAGCAGCGACGCCACCACGGCCGCCGCCGCTCCCGGGTGCCCGAACGACGCCCAGAGCGACTTCGAGTATCCGTCGCGTAGCTGCGGCCAGTCGTCGTACATCCGGCAGGTGGCCAGCCGGGAGCCGTCGGCCAGGGCGATCCGCCCACCGGACCGCTTGACCGCCCGGGCCAGCTCGACGTCCTCCAGGATCTTGTCGGCGACCGCGACGTGCCCGCCGGCGGCCGTGTAGCCGGCCCGGTCCAGCACCAGGAACTGGCCGCCCGCCGCGGCCAGCGACGGCCGTGACGAGCGCTCCATCGCGCGCAGCGGCAGGAAGGTCAGCCAGAGCCACTGCAGCAGCGGCTGCACCAGCCGGTCGGCCGCCGTCGCCACCACGATCCGGGGGTACGGCGACAGCAGCGTCGCGCGGGCGGCACGCAGCTCGGTGACGGCCGCGGCCACGGCGTGCGGGGCGAGCACCACGTCGGCGTCGACGAAGACCAGCGCGGTGGCGTCCGGGTCGGCCCGGGTGGCCAGTTGCCAGCAGGCGTGCGGCTTGCCCAGCCAGCCCGGCGGTGGGGCGACCCCGGTGAGAAGCGTCACCCGGGGGTCGTCGCCGGCCACCGCGCGGACCACGTCGGCGGTGCCGTCGGTGGACCCGTCGTCGAGGACCACGACGCGCAGCCCGGGTACGCCGCGTTGGGCGAGCAGGGCGCGCAGGCAGGGCGTGACCCGGTTGGCCTCGTCGCGCAGCGGCAGCAGCACGGCGACCCGCTCGTCGACCTCGTCGGGCCGGTCGGTGGGCCTGCGCAGCCAGCGGGTGGCGTTGAGCCAGGTGTGCCCGGTCAACGCGGCGATGGCGATGACCAGGGCGAGCAGGACGGTCATCGGGTCGCGTCGACGCCGGGCCGGTGCGGCTGGTGGTCCTCCCGGCGGGTGTCGCGGGCCCGCCGGGCACGCAGCAGGGTCACCGCCAGCGGTACGGCTGTCACCGACATGCCGGCGGCGCCCCAGAGCGCCGAGGCGGGCAGGTCGAGGAAGACGGCGTGGGCCAGGATGCTGGAGAAGTACGTCCACAGGTAGAGCGCGACCATCGGGTGGTCCCGCCGATCGGTGTGCTCGGCGGCCGGCCCGGCCAGCGGGCGCAGCGCGCTCATCATCAGCACCGCGAAGAGCAGCCAGCCCAGGTAGTTGCTGACCGGGATGCCGGGCAGGCCGGGCAACGCCGGGGTGGCGTCCCGCCAGACCCAGTAGCCTTCGGCCACCATCTGCGGATCGAGGAAGAGGTCCCAGGCGGCCAGCCCCACGGTGGCCAGCGCGATCCGTCGTACCCACAGCCCGGCCGCCGACCCACCGCGGCCGGTCCCCGATGTGCCGCCGCCGGCCGTCGCGCCGCTGCCGCCGGCCCGCGACGCGCTGCCGCCAGTCAGCCGGACCGCTGCCAGCCAGGCCGGCCAGGCCATCCAGGTCCAGGCCAGCGGAATGATCAGCGGCACTCCGGCCAGTTTGGGGCCCAGCTCGCCGGAGTAGTCGTAGCTGCCGAACGGCACCCCGGTGGCCACCCCGATCGCCTCGATCGCGAACCCGCCGCCGGTGGCCACCGTGACCAGCGCCGCCGCCACCCGAGGGCCCCGGCTGAGCAGCGCGTGGCCGACCGAGAGCAGCCACCCGAGCACGACGGTGGCCATGGTGAGCCCGGCCCTGGTGGCGCCGGTGGTGAGCGGGTAGCAGATCTGGGCGAGCACCAGGATGGCGAGCAGCGCCCAGGAGATCCGTCGGGTCATGACGCCGGTGGTTCGAGGGGCAGGTCCCGACCGAGTACGCCGAACGGCCGCTCGTCGCCGGGGAAGTGGAAGTTGCGCAGCACGTCGACGAAACCGAAGCGCCGGTACAACCGCCAGGCCCGTGAGGTCTGCTCGTCGGCCTCCGGGGTGGACAGCAGCGTGGTGTCACCCTCGGCCATGCCGAGCAGCGCGCGCAGTTGGCCGGCGCCCAGACCGTGCCCCTGCGCCGGTGGCCGGACGTGCAGCTCGACCACCTCGAAGCAGTGGGTGAGCCAGCGCTGGCGGGTCGGGGCGTCCAGTGCCCGGTGCACCTGGTCGTGCCACCACTGACCGGAGGCACCCAGGTAGCCGTAACCGAAGCCGGCGAGGTGACCCTCGCTGGTCAGGCTGGCGACCGCCCGGAAACCCGGCCGGCGGACGTGGGTGGCGATGTAACCGCGCCGGGCCTCCAGCAGGTCGGTGCGGTATCCCATCGCCTCGCCGTAGACGGTCACCACGTCGTCCAGCCGCCGGACGAGATCGTCCGGCGTCCAGCGCACCAACCTCATGCCCGTCCACCCTTCACTGTTTCCGGGCCACCGTCGGCGACCCATCCGAGCACCGACCGGTCGCCGACCACGTCGCGCACCTCGAACCGGGCGAACAACTCCTCGGCGTACCAGCCCTCGGTGGGGGTTCGCATGATCGCCGCCCGGTGCTCCGGGTGACGGTACGCGAACGCCACCAGGTCCGTCGGGTCGCGCCACACGCTCACCGTGCCCTGCCAACCCAAGGGCGCCTCACCGACCCCGAACCGGGCCAACAGCCCGGGCGCGTCGCGCAGGGCGGCGGCCACCGGGGGGATCGCCCGCCAGAAGGTGGCTGCCCGGTGGACCCGCAGCCGAGCCCGGGTCAGCGCCAGCACCGGGCCGGTGACCCGGCCACCCGGCGGGTCACCGAACGGCTGCTGACCGGACCACTCGCCTCGGCTGGTCAGTGGGCGCAGGTCCACCCGGGCGGAGGCGTGGGCGATGCGCGCCCAGGCACGCCCGACCGCCGAGTCGTCGAAGCCGGCCGCCGCTGCGGGGGAGTCCCAGACGGTCAGCGCCGCCCACCGGGTCAGGTCGGCGTCCCCCGGCCCGAATCCGGTGCCGGTCCCGGTGCCCAGCAGCTTGCCGAACCGAACGCCCGGGAGGGAGCGCAACCGGCGTGGGTCCACCGCCATCCGGGTCAGCGCCCGGGGCAGCGCGGCGCGGGAGGTCCGCCACACGTGCAGCGTGACGAGCTCCGGTGCGGCGTTCACGCCACCTCGGCCGGGCTGCCGGCGGTGACCCGCAGCAGCTCGGTGTAGGTGGTCGGGAAGACCGCCTGCGGTACGCCACCCGCGGCCCAGATCTCGGGGTACGCCGTCAGCGCCGTGTCCACCAGGGTGCGCAGCGGGTGCGGGTGCCCGAGTGGGGCGACACCGCCGATCGGCTGCCCGGTGTGTGTCCGGACGAACTCTGGGGTGGCGCGGCGCAGCCGGGTGACGCCGAGCGACGCCGCCAGGCTGGCGGTGTCGACCCGGTGCGCGCCGGAGGTGAGCACGAGCAGCGGCGCGTCGTCCGCGTCGAAGATCAGTGAGTTGGCGATCTGGCCTACCTCGACGCCGAGCGCCTCGGCGGCCGCCGAGGCGGTGTGCACCGCGTCGGGAAGCAGGCGGACCGTGCTGGGCTCACCGGTGCCGTCGAGCGCGCCGACGGCGGTGAGCGCGTCCTGCACCGCTCGTACGTTCGGGTGTGGCTGCATGTCGCCATTCTTCCCGGTCAGTCGGCGACGGGTTCAGCCGACCACGTTCCATCCCGTCCCATCGGACCCAGCCCGACGGGTCCCGTTCGTGGTGAGTGACCGACCTTCGCGCCAAGATCCGCGCAACTTCCCTGGTGTTGCTGTCTCCGGCGCGCGGGAGGCAGCAACATCTCTAATGTTGTACGGATCTTCCTCGTCGATCTCGCCGGAGCGGCTGCGCGACTACGTGATGCGCTGGCAGCGTGGGGCGACTCCGGCCCGTTCCTCGTCCCGGCCGCCGACCCGCCCGACTATC
The DNA here is from genome assembly GCF_057766525.1 of Micromonospora sp. MGP-C2. NCBI lineage: Bacteria > Bacillati > Actinomycetota > Actinomycetes > Micromonosporales > Micromonosporaceae > Micromonospora > Micromonospora sp. MGP-C2. The sequence goes on along the minus strand of NZ_JBYMEN010000002.1, from coordinate 2,427,813 downwards.
CGACGCCGAGCTGAGCCGCCGCGCTCGGTACGCACGCCTGGCGCGTCACACGTTGCATTTTCGTCGGAGGGGAGGTGTACTGTCAGGAGCAGTTAGAACGAGTGTTCGATTGCCTCGAACGCCCGTTCCAACCAGCCGGAGCGCGGCGTTTCGCGGCGCCAGCTCCGGGCGGTGTGGCTCCGCGGGCCGCACCTGGGTTTCCGGGCAGTCGTGAGCCTGGTCCCGACAGGCAGGATCGTCGCTCGCCGCCCACGACCCCCGGGCGGCGGGCGACGAACCCGCCGGTACGCCGGCCGGGTGTGGTGTGGGGAAGCATCCACACCCGGCCGGCCACACCCGGTGCGTCTTCCTCCGCACCACTCGACCTCGGCGTCTCGTCGGCGGCATCAGCGTGCCGGGGCGACGCCTCGGCCATGTGGAGGAGACATCCATGCCGACCAACTCGGCTCAGGCACCGACGGTGCCGGCGCACGTGCTGCCGCACCGCACCCCCGCCCAGCTGCTCACGTTGGCCCGGCGTGGGCTGGTCGAGGCCGGCCAGACCCGACCTGACGGTCTGCGTTATGCGGCTGCCCACCTGGCGGCGCTGCGCGCGGCGGCCGCCCTGCTCGCCGCGCGTGCCCGACCCGCGCCGAGCCGACGCAACCGGATCACCAGCGTCTGGGTCCTCCTCTGCGCCGTCGCTCCGGAGCTCGACGAGTGGTCCCGGTTCTTCGCCGCCGGCGCCAGCAAGCGCGCCGCCGCCGAGGCCGGCATCCCCCGGGTGGTCAGCGCCCGGGAGGCCGACGATCTGCTCCGTGCCGCCGAACAGTTCGTCACGGTGGTGGAGACCGCACTCGGCGTTGCCCACCAACCGGCCCTGGACGGCCTCGCCGCCTGATCCCGCCGTGCCACCGACCGCCCCGCGGGGGGAGCCGGGCGGCCGGTGGCACGGCGTGCCGGTCCTGATCTGATCCACAGCAACGACGGGGGAGTTGGTCCAATGGCGGGCCGCATGGTGGTCGGTTCCGCCGCACTGGCCGATCTGGTGCGCCCGGCGAGCGCGCCCGACCAGGCCGGCGGGCACCGGGTGCTGCCGGTGGTGCCCGAGCTGACCGGTCTGCTGCCCAACCGAGGCCTGCGCCGGGGCAGCACCATCGCGGTTGCCGCCGGCCAGCCCCGGCGCAGCGGTGGCACCTCGCTGATGTTGGCTCTGCTCGCCGAGGCCTCCCGGGCCGGCTCGTGGTGCGCCGTGGTCGGTGTGCCGACGTTCGGCGCGGGCGCGGCCGCCGAGCTGGGCATCGCCCTGGACCGGCTGGCCCTGGTGCCGAATCCCGGCCCCGAGTGGGCCACAGTGGTCGCCGCGCTGATCGACGGGGTGGACGTCGTGGTCACCACCGTGCCGGCCGCTGTCTCCGCCTCGGTCGCCACCCGGTTGGCCGCCCGGGCGCGGCAGCGCGGCAGTGTGCTCGTCCCGTACGGCCGGTGGGACGGCGCGGACGTGACGTTGCAGGTGGTCCGTGGAGTCTGGGAAGGGCTCGGGCATGGCCGGGGGCGGTTGCGCCGCCGGGAGGTCACCGTCTCGGCGCGCGGGCGCGGGGCGGCTGCCCGACCAAAGGAGATCAAGGTCTGGCTGCCGGGCGACGAGCTGACCAGGGTGATCCCGCGTGTGATGCCGTCGACAGTGGGCCGTCCGGCCGCGCCGCTCGCCCTGGTCGGTCGGGAGTGACCGGCACGCCGGCACGGACCCTGCTGCTGTGGTGCCCGGACTGGCCGGTGCTCGCCGCCGAGATCGTCGACGGGGTGCTGGCCACCGGCCCGGTCGCCGTGCTGCACGCCAACCGGGTGGTCGCCTGCTCCGAGCGGGCCCGCGCCGAGGGGGTGCGCCGAGGGCTGCGCAAACGGGAGGCGCAGGGTCGCTGCCCGCAGCTCACCGTCGTGGATTACGACCCGGGTCGGGACGCCCGGGCATTCGAGCCGGTGGTCGCCGCGGTGGAGGAGCTGGTCGCCGGCGTCGAGGTGGTCCGTCCGGGCGCCTGCGCGGTGGCCGCCCGCGGGCCGAGCCGTTACCTCGGTGGCGAGGAGGCGGCCGCCGAGCGGATCATCGAGCACGTCGCCCAGTCGTGCCTGGTGGAGAGCCAGGTCGGCATCGCCGACGGGGTGTTCGCGGCCGGGTTGGCCGCTCGCTCCGGTCGGGTGGTGCCACCGGGTGGGACACCGGAGTTCCTGGCCGGGTTGCCGGTCGAGGCGCTCGGCCGCTCGGCGCTGGCCGACCTGTTGCGGCGGCTCGGTGTGCGCAGTCTCGGCGACTTCGCCGCGCTGCCGGCTGGCGACGTGCTGGCCCGGTTCGGGTTCGACGGTGCGCTGGTCCATCGGCTGGCCGCCGGGCGGGACCACCGCCCACTCGCCGTCCGGCAGCCGCCGGCCGACCTGACGGTGACCGCCGAGCAGGACGAGCCGATCGACCGGGTCGACGTGGCCGCGTTCGTGGCCCGGGCGTTGGCTGAGCAGTTGCATGAGCGACTGGCCGGGCACGGGCTGGCCTGCACCCGGCTCGGCATCGAGGCGGTCACCGAGCACGGGCAGGAGCTGCACCGGGTGTGGCGGCACGACGGCCTGCTCACCGCCGCGGCCATCGCCGACCGGGTGCGCTGGCAGCTCGACGGGTGGCTCTCCGGCAGCAGTGGCCGCACCGGCGCCCGACCGGCCCGACCGACGGCCGGCATCATCCGGCTGCGACTGATCCCGGACGGGGTGATCGCCCAGGCCGGTCTGCAGGCCGGCCTGTGGGGGGAGACCGGCGAGGAGCGGGAACGGGCGCACCGGGCGCTGAGCCGGGTGCAGGGCATCCTCGGCCCGGAAGCGGTGGTCACCGCGGTGCTCGGCGGTGGTCGCTCCCCGGCCGACCAGGTGCGACTGGTGCCGTGGGGCGACGAACGCCTCCCCACGCGTCCCGGTCCGGCACCGTTGCCCGGCGAGCCGATCGCGCGTCCCGGCCCGGCACTGCTGTCCGGCGAGCCGATCGCGCGTCCCGGTCCGGCGCCGTTGTCCGGTGCGCCGATCGCGCGTCCCGGCCGGGCACCGCTGTCCGGCGAGTCGATCGCCAGTGGCGGCGGCCGGGCCGTCAGTGCCGGTCGGCCTGCCGACCACAGTGCCGGCGGGGTTCCACCGTGGCCCGGCCGGCTGCCGGCGCCCGCGCCGGCTGTGGTGCTGCCCAGCCCGCTCGCCGCGACCGTGCACGACGCCGCTGGTGAGGCGGTGGTGATCAGCGCGCGGCTGGCGGTGAGCGCTCCGCCCGCCCGGCTGGTGGTCGGCACCGGCCGGCCGGCGGAGATCGTCGGCTGGGTCGGCCCGTGGCCGGTGGACGAGCGGTGGTGGGCTCCGGCCGAGGCTCGGCGGCGGGCACGGTTCCAGGTCTGCCTGGCCGACGGCACCGCCCTGCTGCTCGCCGTCGAGGGCGGGCAGTGGTTGGTGGAGGCGATCTATGACTGAGCGTCCAGCCGGGCTTGATCGACTCGATATTCCGAAAGTCGGGGTGTCCCGCCGACCCGGACAGCCCGACTTCCCGGAGGTCGAGTCGATCAGGGCGAGGGTGCGGGAATGAGCTTCCACAACCCGAAGATGCCCTGGTCGGAGTTGGAACGGGTGCTCTCCGGGCGGGGCAGTGGCAGCTCCGGTCGGGGCGACGGCGGGTCGGGCGGTTCCGGCGGCGGGCGGTCGCGCGACGAGCGGCACCTGCACGTGGTGGACCCGCTCGCCGTGGACGCCGACGGGGGAGACTCCCCGGCCTGGAGCCGCCACCGTGAGCGGTACCAGCCACCGGAGCTGACCCGCCCCGACGGGGTGGTGCCCTACGCGGAGCTGCACGCGCACACCAACTTCAGCTTCCTCGACGGTGCCAGCCATCCCGAGGAGCTGGCCGAGGAGGCGGCCCGGCTGGGGCTCACCGCGCTCGCTGTCACCGACCACGACGGCTTCTACGGGGTGGTCCGCTTCGCCGAGGCGGCCCGCACGCTGGGCCTGCCGACCATCTTCGGCGCGGAGCTGTCCCTCGGGCTGCCCGGCCCGCAGAACGGCGAACCCGACCCGCACGGCGCGCACCTGCTGGTGCTCGCGCACGGCCATGAGGGGTACGCCCGGCTGGCCACCACCATCGCCCGCGCCCAACTGCGCGGCGGGGAGAAGGGCCGCCCGGTCTACGGAGAGTTGGAGGAGGTCGCCGCCGAGCTACGCGATCACGTGCTGGTGCTGACCGGTTGCCGCAAGGGGCACGTGCCGGGCGCGCTGCTCACCGAGGGGGTGGACGCGGCGGCCCGCGAGCTGGACCGGCTGACCGCGCTCTTCGGTGCGGAGACGGTGGCGGTGGAGCTGACCGACCACGGCCATCCTGTCGACGCCGACCGCAACGACGCGCTCGCCGACCTGGCCACCGCGGCCGGGCTGCCGACGGTGGCCAGCAACAACGTGCACTACGCCACGCCCGGCCGGCGTCGGCTGGCCACCACCGTCGCCGCCGTCCGGGCCCGACGCAGCCTGGACGAGATCGACGGCTGGCTGCCCGCGGCGGCCACCGCCCACCTGCGCAGCGGCGCGGAGATGGCGGCCCGGTTCGCCGCGTACCCGGGTGCGGTGGCGCGGGCCGCCGAGTTCGGCGCCGAGTTGGCCTTCGACCTCCAGCTCGTCGCGCCGCAGTTGCCGGCGTACCCGGTACCACCGGGGCACACGGAGATGAGCTGGCTGCGGAAGCTGACCGCCGACGGGGCGCGGGAGCGCTACGGGCCGCCGCAGGCGCACCCGACGGCGTACGCGCAACTCGACCACGAGTTGAACATGATCGAGGAGTTGGGCTTCCCCGGCTACTTCCTGGTGGTCTACGACATCGTCACGTTCTGCCGTGAGCAGGACATCTACTGCCAGGGTCGGGGTTCGGCGGCCAACTCGGCGGTCTGCTACGCATTGCGGATCACCAATGTGGACGCGGTCCGGCACCGGTTGCTCTTCGAGCGGTTCCTCGCCCCGGAACGCGACGGCCCACCGGACATCGACGTGGACATCGAGTCCGACCGTCGGGAGGAGGTGATCCAGCACGTCTACACCCGCTACGGCCGGGAGCACGCCGCCCAGGTCGCCAACGTCATCTCCTACCGGCCCCGGTCGGCGGTGCGCGATGTGGCCAAGGCGTTCGGCTACTCGCCGGGGCAGCAGGACGCCTGGAGCAAGCAGATCGACAGATGGGGCTCGGTCGCCACTGTCGACGTGGAGAACATCCCCGAGCAGGTGGTGGAGTACGCCAACGAGTTGCAGACGTTCCCACGGCACCTGGGCATCCACTCCGGCGGCATGGTGATCTGCGACCGGCCGGTGATCGAGGTCTGCCCGGTGGAGTGGGGGCGGATGCCCGGGCGCAGCGTCCTGCAGTGGGACAAGGACGACTGTGCGGCGGTCGGCCTGGTCAAGTTCGACCTGCTCGGGCTGGGCATGCTCTCCGCCCTGCACTACGGCTACGACATGATCGGCCAGAGCCTCGACCTGGGTGACATGACGCTGGACGACCCGGAGGTCTACGACATGCTCTGCCGGGCCGACTCGGTCGGGGTGTTCCAGGTGGAGAGCCGCGCCCAGATGGCCACCCTGCCCCGGCTCAAGCCCCGCGAGTTCTACGACCTGGTGGTCGAGGTGGCGTTGATCCGGCCCGGCCCGATCCAGGGCGGTTCGGTGCACCCGTTCATCCGGCGCAAGAACGGCCAGGAGCCGGTGACCTTCGCGCACCCGCTGATGCGCAACGCCCTGGAGAAGACCCTGGGTGTGCCGCTGTTTCAGGAGCAGTTGATGCAGCTCGCCATCGACCTGGCCGGCTTCGACGCGGCAGAGGCCGACCAGTTGCGCCGGGCGATGGGCGCCAAACGGTCGGTCGAGCGGATGACCCGTATCGCCGACCGGCTCTACGCCGGGATGGCCGAGCGGGGCATCACCGGTGAGTTGGCCGACGACGTCTACCGCAAGCTCACCGCGTTCGCCAGTTACGGCTTCCCGGAGAGCCACGCGATGAGCTTCGCCTACCTGGTCTACGCCAGTTCCTGGCTCAAGCGTTACCACCCGGCGCCGTTCCTGGCCGCGCTGCTCAACGCCCAGCCGATGGGTTTCTACTCCCCACAGACCCTGGTCGACGACGCCCGTCGGCACGGGGTGGAGGTCCGTCGCCCGGACATCAACGCCAGCGGGTCGAAGGCGGTGCTGGAGTCCACCCCGGACACCCGGTGGGGCAGCGGGCCGGGGGAGCCGCCGCACGCCTGGGGGTTGGGCGGCCCGGCGGTCCGGCTCGGCCTGTCCAGCGTACGGACCCTCGGCGCCGACGTGGCCGAGCGGATCGAGGCCGAACGGGCCGTCGGTGGGCCGTACCGGGACATGCCTGACCTGGCCCGGCGGGTCGGTCTCACCGCCGCGCAGCTGGAGGCGTTGGCCACCGCGGACGCCTTCGCCTGTTTCGGGCTGACCCGGCGGCAGGCGCTGTGGGCCGCCGGCGCGGCCGCCCAGGACCGGCCGGGACGGCTGCCCGGCACGGTGACCGGCGCGGCGGCGCCCACGCTGCCCGGGATGGAGGCGGTGGACCGGCTGGTCGCCGACGTGTGGGCCACCGGGCTGTCGCCGGAGAGCCATCCCGCCCGGTTCATCCGGGGTCAGCTCGACGTGCTCGGCGCGGTGCCGATCGCCCGGCTCGGCCGGGTGGAGCCCGGCCAGCGGATCCGGGTCGGTGGCATCGTCACCCACCGGCAACGTCCGGCTACTGCGGGCGGGGTCACCTTCCTCAACCTGGAGGACGAGACCGGGATGCTCAACGTCACCTGTTCGCCGGGGTTGTGGCAGCGCTACCGGCGGGTGGCCCGCACCAGCGCCGCGCTGGTGGTCCGGGGGCGGTTGCAGCGGCACGAGGGGGTGACCAACCTGGTCGCCGATCGACTGGACGCCATCGAGCCGCCGGTCAGCCCCGCTTCCCGTGACTTCCGGTGACCGTTCGGCTACCCAAATTCCACGTTTGAGGCGCGCGTCTGAGGAGAAGTGCAGGTCACGCGAACGGTGTGGTCCGCGTGGACTCGGGGAGGGACACATGTCACGGATGCTGCGGGCGACGGTGTTCGCCGGGGCGCTCACTCTGGTACTCAGTGGCTGCGGGGGTGTCGGCGGCGACAGCGACGCGGGCGGCGGCACCGCCGCCAAGGGCACGCTCAGCACCATGGGCTTCGGTTTCTCCGACGAGATCGCCACTACCCGCGTGGACACCTTCAAGCGAGACCACCCCGGCGTCGAGCTGAAGGTCACCGAGGGGGCCTTCGACGAGCAGCAGTTCCTCTCCGCGGTCGCCTCGGGCAACCCACCGGACCTGGTCTACATGGACCGCAAGCTGATCGGCACGTACGCCAAGCGCGGGTCGATCCAGCCGCTGACCGACTGCGTCAAGAAGCAGGACATCGACCTGGAGCAATATCGGCCGGCTGCCCGCGCCCAGGTCACGCTCGACGACACCGTCTATGGCATCCCCGAGTTCTCCACCGTCCGGGTGGTCTACCTCAACGAGGGGCTGCTCAAGCAGGCCGGGCTGACCGCCGACCAGGTCAACCTGGCCGACTGGGCCGCGCTGCCCCAGCTCAACGCCAAGCTGGCCGCCGTCTCCGGCGGTCGACTCTCCCGGATCGGCATCGACCCGAAGGTTCCCGAGTTCCTGCCGATGTGGGCCAAGGCCAACGGCGCCGACATGCTCTCCGCCGACGGCCGCACGGCCAAGCTGGACGACCCCAGGGTGGTCGAGGCGCTGACCACCGGGGTCAACCTGATCCAGCAGCAGGGCGGCTGGGGCAAATTCAAGTCGTTCCGGGACACCTTCGACTTCTTTGGTGCGCAGAACCCGCTGTCCAAGAACCAGATCGTGGCGTGGCCGATGGAGGAGTGGTTCCTCAACCAGGCCGCCAAGAACAGCCCGAACGCCGAGTTGGTGGTCAAGCCGTTCGTGGACCGGCAAGGCAAGCCGCTGACCCAGTCCGGCGGGCAGGCCTGGGTCGTCACCAAGGGCGCGAAGAACCCGGACGCGGCGTGCGCGTTCGTCAAGCAGATGACCGCCACCGACACCTGGGTGGCCGCCGCGAAGGCCCGGGTGGACGCCCGCAAGGCCGCCGGCCAGCCGTTCACGGGCCTCTACACGGCCAATGCCACGGCCGACAAGAAGATCTTCGACGAGCTGTACCAGCCGACCGGCAACAAGCGCTTCGATGACGCCGTGGCCACCATCCGCTCGGTGCAGGACGCCGCGTTCGCGATGCCCGCCTCTCCGGCCGGCGCGGAGTTCGACAAGGCGTACTACGACGCGGTCAACCGGGTGCTCGCCGGCCAGGCGCAGCCCGCGCAGGCGTTGCAGCGGGCCCAGCAGGAGGCCGCCGCAGCCCTGGACAAGGCCGCGAAGTAGCCCCGCGATGACCACCGTCACCACTCCCGCTCCGGGCCGGCGCCGTCGCACGCCGCTGGCCCGGCGGGAGGCGCGCTGGGCGTACCTCTTCCTGGCGCCGTGGATCGTCGGGTTCCTGGTCTTCTCGGCGGGGCCGATGATCGCCAGCCTGTGGTTGAGCTTCACCGAGTACGACGTGATCAACCCGCCGGAGTACACCGGGCTGGACAACTACCGGCAGCTGATGAGTGACCCGGCAGTGGCCCGCAGCCTGGGCAACACCGTCTACTACACGGCGCTGCACGTGCCGCTGGTTATGCTCATCTCGCTGGGCCTGGCGCTGCTGCTCAAGCGGGTCGGCCGGTTGCAGGGCTTCTTCCGTACCGTCTTCTACCTGCCGGTGATGACCCCGGCGGTGGCGGTCGGCATCCTGTTCCTGCTGCTGCTCAACACCCAGGACGGCCTGATCAACCGGGCGCTCGGCCTGGTCGGGATCGACGGTCCGAGCTGGACCACCGACCCGGGCTGGGTGATGCCCGGCATCGTCCTGATGAGCCTGTGGAGCCTCGGCTCCACGGTGATCATCTATCTGGCCGCGTTGCAGAACGTGCCCCGTGACCTGTACGAGGCGGCTGCCATCGACGGCGCCGGCCCGTGGGCCCGGTTCCGGTCGGTCACCCTGCCGATGATCTCGGGTGCGCTGTTCTTCACGCTGATCGTCAACACGATCGCGTCGCTGCAGATGTTCACCGAGGTCTACACGATGTACTTCGGCAACCGGGAGACGCAGAACTCGTTCAACAGCGACGCCGCCACCTTCTACGTCATCCACCTGTTCCAGGAGGCGTTCCAGTTCCTGCACATGGGCTTCGCGTCAGCGATGGCGTGGCTGCTTTTCGTGATCATCTTGATCATCACCTTGATACAGGTGAAACTCAGCAACCGGTTCGTGTACTACGAGGGAGAAGACAAGTGACTTCGATGATCGGCCACAACGGCGTGGCCAACGCGCGACGCACCCGGCTGACCGCTGGCTGGGTGCCCGAGCAGCTTGAGCCGCGCGAGTACCAGCTCACCGACGGTCCCGTCGCCAACGTTCGGCGGTCCCGGGCGGAGGAGGATCCGGCAGCTGGGGCCGAGTCGTGACCACCGCCGTCGAGCGGGGCGCCGCGTCGCCGGTGTCCGGCATCTCGCCGGCCCGGCCGGCGGCGCCCGGTCGGCGGCCGGTGAGGGCCGTCGGTCACCCTGGCAGCGGGTGCTCTTCGTGGTGGCGCTGGTGGGCGCCGCGGTGATCTTCATGCTGCCGTTCGTCTGGCTGGTCAGCGCCTCGCTTCGCCCCCGGGAGTACGTCTTCGCCCCCGGCTTCCTGCCGGTCCCGTTCGCTCCGGAGAACTACGCCGAGGCCTGGCGGGCCGTGCCACTGGTGACCTGGTTCTTCAACAGCGTGGTGGTCGGTGTGGCCGCCGCCGCCGCGGCGACCCTCTCCAGCGCCTGGGTGGCCTTCGGCTTCGCCTACTTCCGCTTCCCCGGCCGCAACCTGCTCTTCGGGCTGGTCCTGGCGACCATGATGCTGCCGTTCGCGGTCACCATGATCCCGACGTACCTCATCTGGTCGGACCTCGGGCTGACTGACACCCAGGTGCCGCTCTGGGCGGGCAACCTGTTCGGCTCGGCGTTCTACATCTTCCTGCTGCGACAGTTCCTGCTCGCCCTGCCCCGGGAATACTTCGAGGCCGCCCGGGTGGACGGCGCCAGTTACCCGCAGCTGTTCTGGAAGATGGCCTTTCCGCTGATCCGACCGGCGCTGCTTGTCGCCTTCGTCTTCGAGTTCAAGGCCAGCTGGACGGACCTGCTCAAGCCGCTGATCTACCTGCGCAACGAGCAGCTCTACACCCTGCCACGCGGGCTCAAGGTCGTGCTGGACCGGTTCGGCTACGGCGGCGAGCAGCAGTGGGAGATCGTGCTTGCCGGAAGTGTGCTGGCCACCGTTCCGATGATCATTCTGTTCTTCCTGGCCCAGCGGCACTTCGTCGAGGGCATCGCCACCACCGGCCGCAAGGGCTGACTGGACCAGGTGACTAGGCTCGACCGGGTGGAGCAGACCCGAGGCCGGTTCGCCGGGCCGCCGCTGACCCCCCGTACCGCCGTGATCTGGTCGGTGCTCCGCGCCGAGCTGGACCGGCGCGGCGACGCCGAGCTGACCGTGCTGGACGTGGGCGGTGGCACCGGCGGTTTCGCCGTTCCGCTGGCCCGCGCCGGGCACCGCGTCACAGTGGTCGACGCCAGCCCCGACGCGCTCGCCGCGCTCACCCGCCGGGCCGCGGAGGCCGGCGTGGCCGACCGGATCGCCGCCGTGCAGGGCGACGGTGACGCCCTCGCCGGGCTGGTCGAGCCGGCCGGCGTCGACCTCGTCCTCTGCCACTCCGTGCTGGAGGTGGTCGACGACCCGGCACCGGTGGTGACCGCGTTGGCCACCGCGCTGCGCCCGGGCGGCGCGGCCAGTGTGCTCGTGGCCGGGCGGGCCGCCGCCGTGCTGGGCCGCGCGATGAACGGCCACCTCGACGTCGCGACCGCGCTGGCCGCCGACCCGGCCGGCACCGCCGGACCACGGGACACGCTGCGCCGACGCTACGACGCCCCGGGCGCCGCCGCGCTGCTCGGCGCCGCCGGTCTCGTGGTCGAGGAGATCCACGGGGTACGCGTGCTCGCCGACCTGCTGCCGGCCGCGGTCGCTGACGGGCAGTCCGCCGCCCTGGTCGAGTTGGAACGCGCGCTGGCCGCCCAACCTCCCTACCGGGACCTGGCCGCCCAACTGCACCTCTTCGCCCGCCGGCCGGCATGAGCGACACGCCACCTGAGGCGCCGCTGACGGTCCTCGGACCGCACCACGGCGGCGGCCGTCTCGCCGACGTGCTGCCCAGCGCGCTCGCCGTGCTGGGCGTTCCCGGCTCGGCCGACCCGCTCGGGCTCGTCCCCGCGTTGGCCGGGGTACGCCGGATCGCCGTGCTGCTGGTCGACGGGCTCGGCTGGTACCAGCTGCCGACCGCGGCCCCGTACGCGCCGACCCTCGCCGGGCTCGCCGCGACGGTGGCCCGACCGATCATCGCCGGTTTCCCGTCCACCACACCGACCAGCCTGGTGACGCTCGGCACCGGCGTCGCGCCGGGCGCGCACGGGGTGCTCGGCTTCACCGTGCGGGTGCCCGGCACCGACCGGGTGCTCACCCACACCGACTGGGCCGCGGACCCGTCGCCGCTGCACTGGCAGCCGGTGCCCACCCAGCTGGAACGGGCCCGCGCCGCCGGTGTGACGGTGACAGTGGTGAGCCGGCCGGAGTTCGGCGGCAGTGGTCTGACCCTCGCCGCCAACCGGGGCGGCGACTTCCGGGGCGCCGCCGGTGGGGACGCGGTGGCCGCCGCCATGCTGGCCGCGCTGGCCGCCGGCCCGGGCCCGACCCTGGTCTCCGGCTACCACGCCGACCTGGACCGGCACGGCCACCTCAGCGGCGTCGACTCAGCACCCTGGCGGGTCGCCGCCACCGAGGTGGACGCCCTGATCGCCCGGTTGGTCGACGGCCTGCCGCCGGACGGGGCACTGCTGGTGACCGCCGATCACGGCCAGCTCGACATTCCCGCCGACCACCGCTTCGACCTGGACACCGACCCACGGCTGCGCGCCGGGGTGCGGGTGGTGGCCGGTGAGGCCCGGGTGCGCTACCTGCACGTCGAGGAGGGCGCGGTCGACGACGTGCGGGCCGCCTGGTCCGAGGTGCTGGGCGACGCGGCGCGGGTACGCACCCGCGACGAGGTGGTGGCCACCGGCTGGTTCGGTCCGGTGCCCGAGGAACACCTGGGGCGGATCGGCGACGTGGTGGTGACCTGCAACGACACGTACGCGGTCATGGCCAGCCGCACCGAGCGGCCGATGGCGTCGAAGCTGGTGGCGTACCACGGGTCGGACACCGCGGCCGAGCTGACCGTGCCCCTGCTGGTCGTCCGCGGCTGACCGGCGTACCGGTCCGGCCCGCCGGTGGCTGGTGGTGTCGTACCTTCGGGTTAACCTGCCGGGATGGGCCGCAGCCAGTCGTTGCCCCGGGGCGACGACGATCCGCGCTTCGGGCCGGACGCCGACGACTCCGGCAGCCCGATCCTGCACGTCGACATGGATGCGTTCTTCGCCGCCGTCGAGGTGCGCCGCCGACCCGAGCTGCGCGGCCGGCCGGTGGTCGTCGGCGGCGTCGGGCCACGCGGGGTGGTCAGCTCGGCCAGCTACGAGGCCCGCCGGTACGGCGTGCGCAGCGCGATGCCGACCAGTCAGGCCCGAGCCCGGTGCCCGCACGCGGTCTACCTGCCACCTGACTTCACCGCCTACACCGAGGCCTCCCGGGCGGTCATGCAGATCTTCCGCGACGTCACCCCGCTGGTCGAGCCGCTGTCCCTCGACGAGGCGTTCCTCGACGTGACCGGCGCCCGCCGGCTCTTCGGCTCCCCGGCCACCATTGCCCGGCTGATCCGCCGTCGGGTCGCGACCGAGCAGGCGCTGACCTGCTCGGTCGGGGTGGCGCCGAGCAAGTTCGTGGCCAAGCTGGGTTCCACCCGGGCCAAGCCGGACGGGTTGCTGGTGGTGCCCCCGGGGCAGGTGCTCGACTTCCTGCACCCGTTGCCGGTGGACGCGCTGTGGGGGGTGGGGGAGCGCGCCGCGGAGTCGCTTCGCCGGCTCGGCCTGACCACCGTCGGCGATCTCGCCGAGGCGCCGGTGGGCATGATCCGCCGTGCGGTCGGCGCCGCCTCGGCGGCACACCTGCACGAGCTGGCCTGGGGACGGGACCCGCGCGGGGTCAGCCCGGAGCACGTCGACAAGTCGATCGGCGCCGAGGTGACCTTCGACGTCGACGTGGCCGACCCACTGGAGATCCGCCGCGCGCTGCTCGCGCTCAGCGCGAAGGTCGGCGTCCGGCTGCGAGGCTCCGGGCAGGTTGGGCGCACCGTCGCCCTCAAGGTCCGGCTGGCCGACTTCCGCACCGTGAGCCGCTCCCGCACCCTCGACGTGCCCACCGACACCGCCCGCGAGATGTTCGACACGGTTTGGGCGCTCTACACTGTTTTGGACCCGGGCGAGCGGATCCGACTCGTCGGTGTCCGGGTCGAAGGGCTCGCCCCCGCGCAGGGCGCTCCCCGGCAGCTCACCCTCGGCGCGCCCGAGCATGGTTGGCGGGAAGCGGAAGCTGCCGTGGACGCCGCTGCTGCCCGTTTCGGGCGGTCCGTCATAGGTCCAGCCAGTCTGATGGGCGACCGTGACAGCCGTCGAAACGAAAATCCACCCCACCCGTAGGTCGTCCCGCTTTCCGACGCGCGAGCCCCCTCGTAGACTTGCGGGTAAGCAGCCGGATGGCTGCCACGGTCTGTCGGCCCGAATGGGCCCGACCAACGTGACCGGGGAGGAGTGCCGTGCCGCTCTCGGAGCACGAGCAGCGGCTGTTCGAGCAGATCGAGCAGTCGCTTGCCGAGGACCCCAAATTCGCCTCGGCCGTGCGCGCCAGCGATCCGCGCTTCCATGCGCGGCGTCGCCTGCTCGTCGCCGCCGGCGTCATCATCGCTGGCTTGGCTCTACTGGTCTATGGCGCGGTGATCAAGACTCCACCGCTGGCGGTGGCGGGCTTCGTCGTCATGCTGGCGTCGGCCGCGTTCGCATACCAGTCGCACCGGCGGGCACAATCACCTGACCTGCACGTGGTGGGCGGCACGACGAGTCGTCGTCGCCCCCGCGGTGGCCGATCCGGTCGCAAGTCGTCACTCCTCGACCGCATGGAGGACAGGTGGCGGCAGCGCCCGGAGGGACACCGGTAGGGCGGTCCCGCCCCTGAGGCGGGACGTACGCCGCTGAGACGGCCGTACGTCGCGACGAGTCGGTCGCCGGGCATTCCCGCCGGCGACCTCGGTGGCACCCGCGCGCCCTCTGCATGCCGCCTCCTATCCGGCGGCTTCCTTGCCGGTGATCTTCTTCCCATGGTCTTCCTTCTGGCGGTCCCCTTTCCGCCGGTCTCTCTCGTGTCTCCCCGGGCGCGAGCGCCGGCTCTCCCGGAAACGCTGACCCAGCCCACGGCAGCCTTGCGGCCCCCCGTTCCGCATGATCGTGCTCCGCATTCCGTGATCACTTGATGCTCAGTAGTTGCGGGAAGCCGTCTGCAACTACTGAGCATCAACTGATCATGGCTCGCTGGCTCGCTGGCTCGCTGGCTCGCTGGCTCGCTGGCCCACGGGTCGCCGGGCGACGGGGGACTGGCGCGGGTGGCGGGGCGGGGTGACCCGCGCCGGGGGCGCTGGGCGGTGGCGCCTGACGCAGCGTGGGGCGGCGGTCCAGCGACCGCCGCCCCACACCTGGACCTGTGTTGTTCAGCGCGCCGCCCGGTCGGCCATCAGCCGTCGCGGGTTCCAGCGCAGCAGCCGGTACCGGGTCCGCCCGGTCAGCGCCGCCATTCGACCGGACGTGTCCGCCATGCCGGTCCTCCACCGCAGCAGCACCGACGGCGGCAACACGGCGGCGAGGATGCGGGTCCGTCGGTCCGCCCGTGCGGCGAGCGCCCCGCGGACCGTGCGCAGCGCTGGCAGCAACCGCTCACCGGTCAGCGGATCCCGCGCGTAGCGGGCCCGTTCCTCGGCTTTGCCGAGCAGCCGCGCCGACTCCACGGCGGCGGTGTCGTCGCTGAGAGTGTCCCGGATGAGCCGGTCCGCGGTCGCCCTCGGCGTCTCGGTGAGGTCGACCGGAACCCGGAAGTCCACCAGGGTGTCGAGCAGTTCCGCCCAGGCGGCGTGCGCGTCCGCGCGGGCGCGGTTGGCGTCGGCGGCGACCGTGATCAGGCGGGTCCCCGGCTCGGGGCCGTCGGCGACGGTGGTGGCGGCCACCGTGGCGCTCGCCGCCCGGCCACCGCGTCGGCGCCGCAGCGCGACCCGGCGCAGAGCAGGCACCGCCAGGAGCAGCAGCAGGGCCAGCACGCCGGCCGCCCACCAGGGCCAGGTCGGCGGCTGTTCGTCGGGCGTCGTTCCGCCGAGGGCAAGCCCTTCGTCGGTGTCCCGGTCGGCGTTGTCCGGGCCGGCCGGCCCAGCTGAGGCCTCGGGGCCCGTCGGGGCGTCCGTGACACCCGTGCCCGGGGTGGTCGGCTCTGGCGCGTCGGTGTCCGGCGCCCAGGCCGACCGGGTGGAACCGGGAACCCCGGACGCCGGGGTGGCGTCGAACGGCACCCAACCGAGGCCGTCGAAGAAGACCTCGGTCCAGGCGTGCAGGTTGAGGTTGGTCAGCGTGAAGGTGTCACCGTCGCGCTTGCTGCCGTTGGTGAAGCCGAAGGCCACACGGGCTGGGATCCCGGCCGCGCGGACCAGCCAGGCCATCCCGGCGGCGTACTGCTGGCAGTAGCCGACCTTGTTGGTCAGGAAGTTGACGATGTCCTGCCCGCTGCTGCCGCTCTCGGTGCTCAACCGGTAGCTGAACCCGTTGTCCGCCGAGAAGTGCTGGTAGATGGCCAGCACCCGGTCGTAGTCGGTGCGCTTGCCCTGGACCAGCCCCTTGACCAGCTCGTCGACCTCCGGCACCCGCTCGGGGGTGGCGGTCAGCTGCCGGCGTACCGGGTGGTCGGCCGGGAGCGGCTGCGCGGCCCGCAGCGCCGCCGGCGTGTATGTCGAGCGGACGTAGTCGAAGGAGTACTTGCGGCCCCGGGAGTTTTCCCGGTTGGAGAAGACGACCTGTTGGTTGGGGTCGTAGAGCCAGTTGCCGTTGAGGTCCTCGGTGCGCACCGGCTCGGCGTACACCGGCATCAGCGACATGCTCAGGCTCTTGGTGACCTCGACGGTCGCCCGGTAGGTGGTCTGCTGCACGCCCCGACCGGCCCGTTCGGCCGGGTCCGGCAGGTCCCGGTTGGCGGGCCGACCGCTCGGGCTGCGCGCCTGGAAACCGCCCGGGCGCAGCTCGTCGGCGACCGCGTAACGCAGGTAGAACGGGCTCTGTTCGGACGTGGTGACCTTGACCAGATCGGCCACCTGGGACTGGTTGAGCTGGCCGGCGAGCGAGGCGAACAGGTCGATCCGACCCGATGTGCCGCCCGAGCCGGTGCCGTTGCCGTTGCCGTTGCCCGAACTCCGGCTGAGGGAGTCGAGCAGCCCGCCGGTCATGCCGGGCACCGCCAGCGGCAGCATCACCGCCAGGGCCACCCCGACCGCCGCGAGCCGGCGGCCGGCGGACGCCAGCGGCGAGGCCTCCCACACGTCGACGTCACGGCCGTCACCGGTGAAGCGGCGCCCGAAGCGGCGTACGCGGTCCACGTTGTCGGTGACCAGCAGCCAGAGGTAACCGGCGGCGCCCACCACGAACGGCACCGCGGGGACGCTGTCCACGTAGACGGCGACCGGCACCGAGTAGATGGCGAGCATCGGCAGCCCCGCCAGCGCGGGCCGGCGCAGTCCGACGGCCAGTACGTCGACAAGGACGGCGACCCCACCGACGCCGAGCACGGTGATGAACAACAGCGGGTCGGTGTCGGGGACCTCGACGCCGTACGAGCGCATGTCCTGCATGGAACCGGCGAGCAGATCGTTGAAGTGCGCGAGCGTGCCCGGCGTGGGCAGGACGGCGAGCAGCTCCGCGCCGCTGGGGAACAACCAGGTCAGGGCAAGGAGCAGGCCGGCCAGCATGCCCAGCACCTGACCCCACAGGGGAGCCCGGGCGAGCCGGGTCAACGCGGCCACCCCGGCCACCACGGCGACCGCGATGACGGACTGGATGAGCCAGGTCCAGCTCTGGAAGATGGCCGACAGCGGCGCGGCGGCCAGCAGGGTGGCCGTGGCCGCCACCAGGCCGATGTTCCGACTGGCGATCATGAGGGGAACCTTCCGTTCATCGCACGCCGCCGGCCACCGTCTCGGCCAGTGCGGCGCGAAGCGCGAAGCCCTGGGAGCCCCGGCCGGCCTGCGGCCACAGCGCGGGCAGTCGGCCGCCGTGGTCGACACCGACCACCCGCCAACCGCTCTGCAGCATGGCGAGGACGGCGGCGGCGTGCGCGCGTTCCGCCTCGGCCCGGGCCTTCTCCGGCAGGCTGAGCCAGGTGGAGCTGTTCAGTAGGAAGCCGACGCAGGTGGCGCCGTTGCCCCGCAGGCCGGCCAGCAGCTCGGCCTCGGCCACGCTCACCGTGCCGAAAAGCCCGATGATCAGACCACCGTCGGCGCGTTGGCGGACCCGTTGCACGAGGTCGGTCAGCTCCGCGCGCTGATCCAGTCGGACCTCCGCCAGGTGATCGAGCAGCGCCCCGTCACCGCCGGCCTCCGAGGCGTCGACATCCGCCCCCGAGCCGGTGACCAGGCGCAACTTGTAGCCGGCCTGGCGCAGGTGGACGGCGATGCTCGCGGCGGCGGAGACGGACCACTCGAAACTGGCCGTCGGCCCCTCGCCGCGGTGGCCGTACGCGCGGGTGTCCAGGACGACAGTGGCCCGGCTCTCCCACGGCTGCTCCTCGCGACGCACCATCAGCTCGCCGGTGCGTGCCGTGGACTTCCAGTGCACCCGGCGCAGGTCGTCGCCGCGCCGGTATTCCCGGGTCGCCGCGTCGTCCTCGCCGTGCACCGCCACCGAGCGGGCCCGACTGTCGCCGCTGCCCGCGTACTCCCCGGGGAGCCGGACCGACGGCAGTGCGGTGACCTGCGGGATGACCGTCAGGTGGTCGGTGCTGGGGAAGGACCTGGTGAGTTCGCAGAGACCGAACGGGTCGGTCATCCGGACCACCAGCGGGCCCACGTCGTAGCGACCCCGAACGTCGGCACGGACGGTGTACGCCACGGAGGTGGCCTGGTGCGCGCCGAGCCGCTCCAACACCACCCGGGGCCGGCTGCCCAGCGCGTAGGGCAGCCGGTCCTCCAGGAGCAGGGTGCCGGTCGGCAGCCGGGAGAGGTTCTGCAGGCGCAGCACCACCCGGGAGTTGGCGCCGACCGGAACCCGGTGCGGGTCCAGTGAACGGTTGCAGGCCAGCTTGTAGCGGCTGCGCCCGACGTAGGCCGCGGCCAGCAACGGCAGGATGGCCAACAGCACAGCCACCCGGAGCAGGTCCTTCTCGCCCAGGATGGCGGCCGAGATCGCCGCCGCGATGGCGGCGGCGAGGAAGGAGCGCCCGCGGGTGGTCAGCCCGCGTAGCCCGGCACGCACGTCATGGCCTCCGCGGCTCGTAGGGCGCGCGGCCGTTGCCGTTGCCGGTGCCGGGGCGGGTGTCGTACGGGTTGCGCTGCCGGTCGTGTGGCAACGGCAGGCGGTGCACCAGCTCGGAGACGATCGCGTCGGTGGTGCGTCGGGCGAGCTGCGCGTCGGCCGTCGGGATGATCCGGTGCGCGAGCACCGGCACCGCCAGGGCCTGCAGGTCGTCGGGGAGCACGTAGTCGCGACCCTCCAGGGCGGCGACCGCCCGGGCGGTGCGCAGCAGTTGCAGGGTCGCCCGGGGGAGGCGCCGAGCCGCAGGTCAGGTGCCTCGCGGGTGGCGGTGACCAGGTCGATCGCGTACTGCTTGACCGCGTCCGCGACGTGCACCTGTCGGACGGTGGCGATGAGCTGTCGGACGATGGCCGCATCGGAGACCGAGCGCAGCTCGTTCAGGGGGTCGGTGGCCCCGTGCCCGTCGAGCATGGCCAGCTCGGCGTTGGAGTCCGGGTAGCCCATCGCGATACGGGCGGTGAACCTGTCGCGCTGCGCCTCGGGCAGCGGGTAGGTCCCCTCCATCTCGATCGGGTTCTGGGTGGCGATGACCATGAAGGGGGTCTGGAGCTGGTAGGTGACACCGTCGACGGTGACCTGCCGTTCCTCCATGCACTCCAGCAACGCCGACTGGGTCTTCGGCGAGGCCCGGTTGATCTCGTCGCCGACCACCAGGTTGGCGAACACGGCACCGGGACGGAACTCGAAGTCGTGCGTCTCCTGGTTGTAGACGCTGACGCCGGTGACGTCGCTGGGCAGCAGGTCGGGGGTGAACTGGATCCGTCGCACCGTGCAGTCGATGGACCGCGCCAGGGCCTTGGCCAGCTTGGTCTTGCCGACACCCGGCACGTCTTCGATCAGGAGGTGACCCTCGGCGAGCAGGACGGCCAGGGCGAGCCGCACGGTGGCGGTCTTACCCTCGATGACCTGCTCGATGTTGGCCACGATGGCCTCGCTGGCGGCGCGGAACTCGTCGTGCGGCAGTAGGCCGCCCACCTCGTCCCAGGTCTGTTGTGTCACGGGCCTCCTCCTCGTCGCCATGACGGCAGCTCTGTATAGAGCACCTGGACCCGCCGTTGGGTTCGCGACGTCGAGCCTCGTCTGCCGCAGGAATCTCACTGGTCTCTCAGGCTAACCATGTTTGTCGTTATCGCCGACCCCCGCAGGTAGTCCGTCGGTTACGCACCGATATTCGCCATGTCGGGGGACCGGATCCGACCTCACCCCGGGGGCCGGCATGGGCAACGGCGCGCGGGGTACACTGCCGGACATGGCCGGAGTCTTCCTGCTTCTTACCGGGCCGTGCTGATGCGCTGAACGCAGCGACAGCACGGCGGCCCCTCCTGCGCGAGGGGCTTTTTTGTGCCCGCCGCCGGCCCGGCCCGGTGGTGCCGAGACGAAGCGAAGCGAAGCGAGGAGAGACGATGAGTGAGGCAGCCGCACCGGCGGGCGACATTCCCCCGTTCCGGTACAACGCGGCCCTGGCCGACGAGATCGAGATTCGTTGGCAGGACATCTGGGCGCGCGAGGGCACCTTCCACGCACCGAACCCGACCGGCCCGCTGGCCGACCCGACCCACCCCCGCGCCGGCGCGGAGAAGCTGTACGTGCTGGACATGTTCCCGTACCCGTCCGGCGCCGGCCTGCACGTCGGCCACCCGTTGGGCTACATCGGCACCGACTGCTACGCCCGCTACCAGCGGATGGCCGGCCGCAACGTGCTGCACGCGATGGGCTTCGACGCGTTCGGCCTGCCCGCCGAGCAGTACGCGGTGCAGACCGGCACCCACCCGAGGACCACGACGGTCGCGAACATCGAGCGGTACAAGGCGCAGCTGCGCCGGCTGGGGCTGGCGCACGACGAGCGTCGCTCGGTGGCCACCATCGACACCGACTTCTACCGCTGGACCCAGTGGATCTTCCTGCAGATCTTCAACTCCTGGTACGACAGTGACGCCGGCCGGGCCCGCCCGATCGCGGAGCTGATCGCGGAGTTCGAGGGTGGCAACCGGTCCACCCCGGACGGCCGGGCGTGGGCCGAGCTGAGCGTCGCCGAGCGCCGCCAGGTCGTCGACGACCACCGCCTGGCGTACGTTTCGCAGGCCCCGGTGAACTGGTGCCCGGGGCTGGGCACCGTGCTGGCCAACGAGGAGGTCACCGCCGACGGCCGCTCGGAGCGGGGCAACTTCCCGGTCTTCAAGCGCAACCTGAAGCAGTGGATGATGCGGATCACCGCGTACGGCGACCGCCTGATCGACGACCTGGACACCCTGGACTGGCCCGAGCCGATCAAGCTGATGCAGCGCAACTGGATCGGCCGTTCCACCGGTGCGCACATCGACTTCCCCACCGGGCAGGCGCCGGTGCGGGTGTTCACGACCCGACCGGACACCGTCTTCGGTGCCACCTACATGGTGCTGGCACCCGAGCACGAGCTGGTCGACGCGCTGGTGCCGGCCGCCTGGCCGGACGGGACGAGGGACGCCTGGACCGGCGGGCACGCCAGCCCCCGGGTGGCCGTCGAGGCGTACCGCAAGACGGCGGCGGCCAAGACCGACGTCGAGCGGCAGTCCGACACCAAGGAGAAGACCGGCGTCTTCATCGGCGCGTACGCCACCAACCCGGTCACCGGCGGGCAGATCCCGATCTTCATCGCCGACTACGTGCTGGCGGGCTACGGCACCGGCGCGATCATGGCGGTGCCGGCTCAGGACGAGCGGGACTGGGCGTTCGCCGAGGTCTTCGAGCTGCCCATCGTGCGCACCGTGCAGCCGGCGGAGGGCTTCGACGGCAAGGCGTACACCGGGGACGGCCCGGCGATCAACAGCGCCGCGCCCGAGCGCGGCCTGGACCTGAACGGCCTGGGGGTCGCCGACGCCAAGGCGGCCATCATCTCCTGGCTGGAGGCGAACGGGCACGGCACCGGCGCGGTCACCTACCGGCTGCGCGACTGGCTGTTCTCCCGCCAGCGTTACTGGGGCGAGCCGTTCCCGATCGTCTACGACTCCACCGGCGCGGCCATCGCCCTGCCGGAGGAGATGCTGCCTGTCGAGCTGCCGGAGGTGGACGACTTCTCGCCGAAGACGTTCGCCCCCGACGACGCCGACAGCAACCCGGAGACCCCGCTGTCGCGGCGGCGCGACTGGGTCGAGGTGGAGCTGGATCTGGGTGACGGGCCGCAGCGCTACACCCGGGAGACCAACGTGATGCCGCAGTGGGCCGGCTCCTGCTGGTACGAGCTGCGCTACCTGGACCCGACCAACAGCGACCGGTTCGTCGACGCGGAGAACGAGCAGTACTGGATGGGCCCGCGCGGCGACGGCGACTGCGGGGGCACCGACCTGTACGTCGGCGGTGCCGAGCACGCCGTGCTGCACCTGCTGTACGCGCGGTTCTGGCACAAGGTGCTGTACGACCTGGGTCACGTGTCGTCGTTCGAGCCGTTCCGCAAGCTGTTCAACCAGGGCATGATCCAGGCGTACGCGTACACCGACTCGCGCGGCAGCTACGTGCAGGCCGAGGAGGTCATGGAGCGCGACGGCGCCTACTACCTGGGTGACCTGACGGTCAACCGCGAGTACGGCAAGATGGGCAAGTCGCTGAAGAACGTGGTGACCCCCGACGACATGTGCGCCGCGTACGGCGCGGACACCTTCCGGGTGTACGAGATGTCGATGGGCCCGCTGGAGGTGTCCCGCCCCTGGGAGACCCGGGCGGTGGTCGGCTCGTACCGGTTCCTGCAGCGGGTCTGGCGGGCCGTCGTCGACGAGCAGACCGGAGCGCTGCGGGTCACCGAGGACCCGGCCGACGGGGCGACCCGCCGGTTGCTGCACACGGTGATCGACGGGGTCCGTGGCGACATGGACGGCATCCGGTTCAACACCGCGATCGCCAAGCTGATCCAGTTGACCAACGGGCTGACCGGGCTGTCGGCGACGCCCCGCGAGGTGGCCGAGCCGCTGGTGCTGATGGTGGCGCCGTTCGCCCCGCACCTGGCGGAGGAGCTGTGGCGCAAGCTGGGCCACGACACCTCACTGACGTACGCGGATTTCCCGACCGCCGACCCGGCGCTGCTGGTGGCGGACACGGTGACCTATCCGGTGCAGGTCAACGGCAAGGTCCGTGGCCGCATCGAGGTCCCCGCCGACACCGCCGAGGAGGCCGTCCGCGCGGCTGCCCTGGAGGCGGTGGCCGCAGCGCTGGCCGGTAAGGAACCCCGCAAGGTCATCGTGGTAAAGGGCCGGATGGTCTCCGTCGTCGCCTGACGCCGCAGGCACTTGCTGGCGTCGATCATGGAGTTGTGGTGCCTGGTTCGCCCCGTGGCAGGGGTTTGATCCCCCACCACAACTCCATGATCGACCCGGGCGCGGGTGGTCAGGCCTTCAGCGCGGCCGCCACGATTCCGCGGTGGGAGCTCAGCCAGTCCTGCCAGCTTCGTATTCCTTCGACCGTGCCCTGGTCGCGCAGCTGGCGCATGCCCGGCTCGTCGCGGTCGGCGCCGGCGTCGATGCCCCGCCAGGTGCTCTCGATCTGGTCGAGCATCACGCCCACCAGCTCGGCCCGCGCCAGCATGGCCGGTGCGGTCGCGGTCGACGCCGCGTCGTAGGCGTCGCAGAGGAGTCGGCAGCGCCGACCCAGCTCGACCGGGTCGGCGCCCTCTCCCAACGCGGCCCAGTGCCAGCCGGCGAACGCGACGTCCTCGATCCGCCGGCCCGGGCCGGCCAGGTCCCAGTCGAGGAAGGCCACCGGCAGTGGCCCGACGGAGGACTCCCGGTACACGGTGTTCTTCGGCGACAGGTCGCGGTGGCACACCGTCTCGGCGTCGCCCGCCAGCCCGGTGCCCGCACACGCGTCGTGCAGCCGCCGGATCAGCTCGGCCAGCCGCACCAGCGCCGCGTCGGCGAAGAACGCCGGATCCTCCCGGTCCCGCCACGGCACCCGGCCCGCGACGTAGCTGAGCATCTGCCGACCGTGGGCGTCGACGCCCAGGTGGCGCGGCGCGAGGTCCGCGCCCACCCCGGCCAGGTGGCGCAGCAGCGCGCCGACGAAGTCGAGGTTGGCGGGCGGGGTACGTCGTACCGTTTCCCCGATCCGGACCACGTCGGCGACGAAACCACCGGACAGTGGCTCCCCGGCCGGGCCGGCGGTTGGCTCGGCCACTGTCAGACCGGCATTCGACGGCGTCGGCGCTCGGCACGCCACCACTGGTGGATGATCACCACGCTGGCGATCAGGCCGAGGCTGGCCGGTGCGGCGGCATACCAGTTGATGTGCCCGGGGGAGCTGACCGCGGAGCCGATCGCCGCGTAGCCGACGGCGGTCGGCGCGGAGGCGATCACGCTGCCGGCCAGGAACGGCAGCACGCGCGCGCCGGTCGTGCCGTAGCCGTAGCTGACCAGCCCGAAGCCGGCGATGGGCAGCAGCCGCACGGTGACCACACCGAACACGCTCTGCCGGGCGAACCAGCCATCGAGGCGGGCCAGGCGACCACGGACCCGTTCGGCTACGAACTCCCGGCCGAGCAGCCGGCCGACACTGAACCCGATCGCCGCGGCCACCAACGCGGCGCCCAGGGCGTACGCGGCGCCCTCCAGGGGGCCGAAGATCGCGCCCGCGGCGAGCGTGATGAAGGTACGGGGGACCAGCGCGACCAGCAGCAGAGCGCCGCCGAGGATCGCCGCCACCGGGGCGAGGTCGCCCAGCCGGTCGGCCAGCAGCGGCAACTGCTCCGGATCCGGACGGGGCACCAGGAGCAGCAGCAGCCCGCACCCGCCGATCAGCAGCACGAGCAGGGCGAACCGGGCGGCCGACGGTTGCCGGAGCAGCCGACGGACGGCTCGGATCATTGCCGGGCGGCGGCCACCGCGGAGCGGCGCTCGTTGCGGAGCCGGTCGGGCCAGGTGTCGTCCAGCGGAGGAAGCTGGTGTGCCCCGGTGGCCCAGCGCAGCAGCAGGTCGGCCAGGGCGGGGTTGCGGGCCAGCGCCGGGCCGTGCGAATAGGTGCCCAGCAGCTTGCCGCGCCACGCGCCCTCGGTGGCACCGTCGTTGCCCACCCCGGCGGTGACCCGGGCCAGCGGGGAGACCTCCGGGCCGAGGTGGGTGCGGCCGCCGTGGTTCTCGAAACCGGTCAGCGGTGGCAGGCCCAGCCGCGGGTCGATCTCACCGGCCAGCTCACCCACGGCCCGGCTCGGGCCCCGGTCGGACTGGAGGTCGAGCAGCTCCAGGCCGCGGCACTGCACGCCCTTGGCGAAGAACGAGGTGCCGAGCAGTTGGTAGCCGGCGCAGACACCGAACACCACCGAACCCTGGGCGACCGCCCGGTGCAGACCGCCGTCGGCGAGCAGGCGCTGCGCGCCCAGTGCCTGAGGGCCGTCCTCGCCGCCGCCGACCAGGTAGATGTCGGCGGTCGCTGGCAGCTGCTGGTCGGAGCGGACCTCCAGCACCTCGACGGGCATGCCGCGTTGGCGGGCCCGGCGGGCGAGGATCAGGGCGTTGCCCCGGTCGCCGTAGGTGGACAGCAGGTCGGGGTAGATCCAGACGATGCGCAGGCTCTCAGATGACACGGTCCAACTCCGCTCGGATGTCCTGGAACGCGGTGTAGTTCGCGATGACCTCCAGCCGCCCGGACGGGACCGACCGGATCGCGTCGTCGAACGTGCGGACGTGCTGGAACGGCACGTCGTTGACGTCCAGACGGACTGCCAGGTCGTATGCCCGGTCGCCGGTGATCAACACCTGCCGGCCACGGAGCGGGGCGAAGTCGACGTCGTAGAGCCACGACGTGTCGAGACCGTCGGGGTCGCGCGCGTTGATGGAGAGCAGGGTCGGGGCGTCGTCGGCCATGTCGAAGGCCTCCAGCCAGCTGGCCGGGTTCTTGGCCAGCAGCAGCCGGATGTTGCGCCCGTCCTTGTCGACCTGCGCGTAACGGCCGGCCACCGATGTGACGATGCCAAGGCGGGACACCGCGTCGACCGGACGGACGCCGAACTCGGCGGCCACGGCCAGCGCGGTCGCGGCGTTGCCGAGATTGACCTTGCCGGGCAGCTGGAGCGAGACCTTGTGCCAGGCCCCGGTGGGGTCGAGCACCCCCTCGTCCTCGACGACCCAGTTCGGCTCCGGTCGGCGCAGCGGGCAGCCGGTGCACCACCACTGGTCACCGGAGCGCTGGATGGTGGAGCCGCACTCCGGGCAGACCCAGGAGTCGTCGTGCCAGCGCTGGCCCGCACTGAACCAGGTCACGTGCGGCGGGTTGATGCCCCGGGCGGGGTCGCCCGGCGGGGTGGCGGCCCACACCACCAGCGGGTCGTCGGCGTTGGCCACCACCCGCACGTTGGTGTGCCGGACCAGGGCCGCGCGCCAGAGCTGCGCCATCATGGCGACCTCCTTGGCGCGGTCGAGCTGGTCGCGGGAGAGGTTGAGCAGCGCGACCACGTGCGGCTCGGTCGCCTCCAGCACCTGGGCGAGATAGTGCTCGTCCACCTCCAGCACCGCGTACGGGGTGCTGCCGGCCTTGGCCAGCGCCGAGGTGTGCCCACTGGGCATGTTGGCGCCGAACGAGTTGGTGGCGACCCGGCCGAGCACGCCGACCGCGGCGGAGGTCAGCCGGGTGGTGGTGGTCTTGCCGTTGGTGCCGGAGACGAGCGCGATCGCCCGCCCGGCCGACAGATGGGCCAGCAGGTCCGGGTCGATCTTCAGGCCGATCCAACCGCCGATCACCGAACCGTCGCCGCGGCCGGCCGCCCGAGAGAGCGCTGCGGCGGTCCGTGACACGGAGCTGGCCACCTTGGCCCGTAGGGGCATTTTCGCGTCGGTCACGCGAGCGAGGTTACCGGACCGCCCGCCCCGCCAGATCGCCGCCGACGGTGAACCGTTCGGCCGTGGTGGCTGCGCGGGCGGCCGGGTGGACCTCCGCCGGACGGAGTCGATCTATGTCGGAAAGCGGACCACGCCGGAGGGCGGTCGCGGCCCTCCACTCCGCTCCACCCCTTGTGACGTGCTGTTTTAGGCGGGGATCGGGCGCGCCACGCGGGCGAATCTGGTTGCGAGTGGAGGGAAGTGGAGTAGAGTGGGGACCAATGGTGAGGCCGGGAGGGCTCACCGGCCCGGGGGGTCAGCGGCGCCGCGAACGCCGCTCAAGGGCGAGGGGGTTGGGCCGATGTTCCTCGGCACCCACACTCCGCGCCTGGACGAAAAGGGCCGGTTGATCCTTCCGGCCAAGTTCCGGGATGAGCTGGCGGGGGGTGTCGTGGTCACCAAAGGGCAGGATCGTTGCCTCTACGTCTTCCCGACTCCTGAGTTCCAGCGGATCGCGGAGCAGTTGCGCGCGCAGCCGATGACGCACAAGGCGGCCCGGGCCTACAGCCGGGTCTTCTTCGCGAGCGCGCACGACGAGGTTCCCGACAAGCAGGGTCGGGTGACCATTCCAGCCCATCTGCGGGAGTATGCCGCGCTCGACCGCGAATTGGTGGTCATCGGCGCGAGCACGCGGGTGGAGATCTGGGACAAGGTCGCCTGGGAGACCTACCTCGCCGAGAGCGAAGACGACTTCGCCGACATCGAGGAGGGGGTGCTGCCAGGCGGTCTGTAGGGCGGAACGGCGCCCGACGTACTGCGAGATCTCCAGCCGCTTTCGAGTTCCTGGCACCCCTTCCCCGGTGCCAGGCGCACGATCCAGTCATCGGGCGACGGTCCGGTGTCCGGCGGGAGCGGATGGGGATCTGGCGGTACGACGGCAGCGCCGTCCGACGACAGGCGCACGAAGAGAACGGACGTTTCAACCAGTGGGGGTCATCATGGGGGAGTTGCGCGGCACGCACGTGCCGGTGCTGCTCGAGCGGTGTCTCGAGCTGCTGGCCCCCGCGCTGGGTCGAGGCGGCCGGACGATCTACGTCGACGCGACGCTCGGCCTGGCCGGGCACGCGGAGGCGGTGCTGGAGGCGCACCCGGAGACGGTCCTGATCGGGCTCGACCGGGACACCGAGGCGCTCGCCCACGCGCGGGTCCGACTGGCCCGGTTCGCCGATCGGGTGCACCTGGAGCACGCCGTCTACGACGAGCTGCCGGACGTGCTCGACCGGCTGGGCTATCCGGGCATCGACGGGATCCTGTTCGACCTGGGTGTCTCGTCGTTGCAGTTGGACGCGCCCGACCGCGGGTTCGCGTACGCCCAGGACGCGCCACTGGACATGCGGATGGACCAGACCCGGGGGGTGACCGCCGAGGAGGTGGTCAACACCTACGGGCATCCGGACCTGGCCCGGGTGCTGCGGGTCTACGGCGAGGAGAAGTTCGCCGGCCGGATCGCCTCGGCGATCATCCGGGAGCGGGAACGCGCCCGGATCACCTCGTCCGCGCTGCTGGCGGAGCTGGTCCGGGACTCCATCCCGGCGCCGGCCCGACGAACGGGCGGACACCCGGCAAAGAGAACGTTTCAGGCTTTACGGATCGAGGTAAACAAAGAGCTGGCAGCGCTGGAGACAGCGTTGCCATCCGCGCTCGACGCACTGACCGTGGGCGGTCGCATGGTGGTCCTGTCCTACCACTCGCTGGAGGACAGGCTCACCAAGGCGGCCCTCGCGGACCGGGTCCGCAACACGGGCCCGGTCGACCTCCCGGTCGAACTTCCCGGGTCCGGTCCGACGTTCCGGCTGCTCAGCCGGGGCGCCGAACTGCCCGGGGAGGCGGAGGTCGCCGCCAACCCGCGCGCCGCCTCGGTGCGGCTGCGGGCTGCGGAGCGACTCGACCCGAACGCGACAGAGCTTGGGCGGACCGACCGCGAACGGTCTCGCCGACGGGTGAAGGGAATGCACCAACCGGGCACGGGGTCCGCCTGATCCGTGGGGGGTCAGGGGCACCGGGACGGCAGAGGGACGGACGTTGAGGGGGAGGGACATGAACATTGACAAGCGCGGCCGCCGGGACGTCACCGGCGGCGAGCAGCGCGCACCGCGGTCGGGGGGCCGGACCGCGGCGGAGCGGGCTCCGCGCCTCGGAAACGGTACGCCACGCATCGATCGAACGAATCGGCAGGGGGAGACTCGCGCCCGGGGGGCGCGCGAGTTCCCGACTCAGGGCACCGCCGCGCTGCGACCGGTCGAGAAGGCCGCCAGCGCCACCGTTGCCCGCCCGCCTCGGCTGCGGGTGGCGCCGCCACCGCCGGTGTCGGTGCCGCGCGCGCCGTTCGCGGCGCTGATCGTGCTGCTGGTGGTCGGCGGGGTGCTGGGCATCCTGGCGGTCAACACCAAGATCAATGAGAACGCGTTCCGGTTGGAGCGGTTGCAGCAGCAGCAGGCTCGACTGGACCTGGAGAAGCAGCAACTGGACAAGCAGATCGCCGAGGCCGAGGCGCCGGGCAACCTGACCGCCGAGGCGCGGCGGCTGGGCCTGGTGGACGCCGGCGAGCCGGGCTACATCCGGCTGCCGGACGGCAAGACCATCGGCGTGCCGCAGCCGGCGACCGGCAAGCCGTCGGTGACCAGCCAGGGTGCGGGAGGCTGACCAGTGCCACCAAGGTCGGACGAGCCGCGCCGGGACCCCACGGGGGCCCGGCGCGGTTCTTCGCGTGACGCCGGCCCCGTCGACGGGGAGTCCCGCTCCGGCGAACCAGGCATCGGGGGCATCTCCGGGGCTCGCGCGTACACCCCGAGGGGTCGAACCGTGCGCGAGGAGCGCGGCACGCCGGCGCGCAGCGGGGGCGCCGAGCAGAGGCGTACGCCGCGCAGCACCCGGTCCGGCGACCCGTTCCGGCCGGCGTTGCAGGTGCTCGACGGCGGCCGGGCCGCCGCCCGCGCCGGCCGGCGCGACGCTCCGGCCGCTGGGCGCGGCGGCGTCGTGCGCACCGTCTCGCCGCGCACCCCGCGTGCCCCGGGCGTCGACGAGCCGCCGCCACGCCGCCGGACCACGCCACGCGCGCCGCGGCGCACCGACCGACCGGCGTCCCGCCGACCGTCCCGCAAGCCACCGCGCCCTCCGAAGCTGGCCGAGTCGCGACTGCGCCTGCGGCTGGGCACCGCGCTCGCCCTGACGCTGTTCGCCGTCATCGGGATCCGGCTGATCTTCCTTCAGGCGGTCGACGCTCCGGCGTACGCCGGGGGCGGCATCGCCGACCGCCTCCGCACTGTCGAGCTGCCGGCGCCGCGGGGCGCGATCTACGACAGCACCGGCGCGCCCCTGGCCCGCAGTGTCGAGGCCCGCTATGTCTTCGCCGACCCGACCGAGGTGAAGGACCCGCCCGGCACCGCGAAGGCGCTCTCCCCGCTGCTCGGCATCCCGGCGTCGAAGCTGGTCGAGCTGATGAAGCCCCGCAGGCTGGAGAACGGCAAGTTGTCCACGTTCGCCTACCTGGCCCGGGGTGTGGAGATCCCGACGGCCAAGCGGGTGCAGGCGCTGGAGCTTCCCGGCATCGGGGTGCACCGCGACGAGAGCCGTGACGTGCCCGGCGGTGACCTGGCGGCCAACCTGATCGGCTTCACCAGTCAGGACATGGCCGGCCTGGAGGGGTTGGAGGCCCGCTACGACGACGTGCTCGCCGGGCAGGACGGCAAGCGGGTGTACGAGGCCGGCCTCGGTGACCTCGCGGCGCCGATCCCGGGCGGCTACAGCCAGACCACTCCCGCCAAGCCGGGCAGCTCGCTGGCCCTCACCATCGACCGTGACCTGCAGTTCCGTACGCAGCAGATCCTCAGCGCGGGCATGGCCCAGCAGCGCGGCGGCACCGGCGTGGCCGTGATCATCGAAATCCCCTCCGGTGCGGTGCTGGCCCAGGCCAGCAATCCCACCTACAGCGCGGCGAAGCCGTTCCCGAGCGACCCGGTCGCCCGGGAGGACGCGGCGACCAGTTTCGTCGTCGACCCCGGCTCGATCCACAAGGCGATCACCTTCGGTGCGGCGTTGCAGGAGGGTGTGATCACGCCGGACACGGCGCTGCCCATCGCCAACAGCATCAAGAAGGGCGACACCTGGTTCTCCGACACCCATCCCGCCGACGGCAAGAAGATGAGCGTGCCGGGGATGCTCGCCTACTCGTCGAACGTCGGCACCATCACGATCGCCGGCCAGCTCGGCAAGGACCGGTTGATCGACTACCAGAAGCGGTTCGGGCTGGGTAAGCCCACCGGCGAGGGAATGCCGGGGGAGGCCAGCGGACGTCTGCTCCCGGCCGACGAGTGGAGCGACTCGTCGGAGGGTTCGGTGCCGATCGGGCACAGCGTCGACGCCACCCCGCTGCAGATGGCCGCCGCGTACGCCGCCATCGCCAACAACGGCACGTACGTGCAGCCGCACCTGGTCAAGGAGGTGATCGGCCCGGACGGCAAGCGCACCCCCGCGCCGGCGCCGGTGACCCGGTCGGTGCTCAGCCCGCAGAACGCGGCGGCCCTGCGCACCATGCTGGAGGCGGTCACCACCGTCGACCGCGCCACCGGGCTGACCGCCGCCGTCCCCGGCTACCGGGTCGCCGGCAAGACCGGCACCGGGTGGCGACTGGTGGACGGCAGGAAGCAGCCCGGCGAGGTGTCCTCGTTCATCGGCATGGCCCCCGCCGAGAACCCCCGGTACGTGATCGCGGTCTTCGCGTACGCGCCCGGTGGTGGGGCGCCGCGATCGCCGGCCCGGCGTTCCGCGACATGATGCAGTTCACGCTGCGTCACTACCGCGTACCACCGTCAACCGGTGGTTCCGCACCCAAGTTCGTGGTCTATCCGCGCTGAGCAGCAATGGCGGGACATCATCGGTGAGTGCCGACGAACCACCGGGGCGGCTGTGCGGCCGGAACCGGACGACGGGGTAGGGTCTGACGCCGTGCCCGGCAATCCACGTCCACGTACCGTGACCGGAGTCCGGCTCGGCGATCTCGCCGTCCGACTCGCCGTCGACCTTCCGGCGGACGCCGCCGAGGTGGTCGTCACCGGGGCCACCCACGCCAGCCAGGAGGTCCATCCCGGCGACCTGTACGCGGCGTTGCCCGGCGCTCGCCGGCACGGCGCGGAGTTCGCCGCCGGCGCCGCCGAGGCGGGTGCCGTGGCCCTGCTGACCGACCCGGCGGGTGCGGAGCTGGCCGCGGGCAGCGGGCTGCCCGTCCTGGTGGTGCCCGACCCGCGCGCCGTGCTCGGCGAGCTGGCCTCGGCCGTGTACGGCGACCCGACCGCCGGTCTCACAGTGATCGGGGTGACCGGCACCGCCGGAAAGACCTCCACCGCGTACCTGATCGAGTCGGGGCTGCGGGCGGCCGGCCACACCACCGGGTTGATCGGCACGGTCGAGACGCGGCTCGGTGACCTGGTGATCGACAGCGTGCGCACCACGCCGGAGGCGACCGACCTGCACGCCATGCTGGCCACCGCGCGCGAGCGGGGGGTCACCGCGGTGGTCATGGAGGTCTCCAGCCACGCGCTGGCCATGGGTCGCGTGGGCGGCGTCCGGTTCGCCGTCGGCGGCTACACCAACTTCGGCTCCGACCACCTGGACTTCCACGCCGACAGCGACGACTACTTCGCCGCCAAGGCCCAGCTCTTCGACGGGCGGTGCGCGGTCGAGGTGCTCAACCACGACGACCCGGCGCTGAAGCCGCTGTACAAGCCGGCCACCGTCACCTACTCGGCGGCCGGCGACCAGGGCGCGAGCTGGTGGGCCGACGGCGTGGGCGGCGAGGGGTACGCGCAGCGGTTCACCGCGCACGGCCCGGACGGCGTGGTCCTGGACGCCGGGGTGGCACTGCCCGGCCGGCACAACGTGGCGAACGCGCTGCTGGCCATCGCCGCGCTGGTCGGTGCCGGGGTGGACCCGACGACCGCGGCGGCCGGGGTGGCCGCCTGCGGTGGCGTGCCGGGCCGGCTGGAGTTGGTCGACGTCGCCGCGCCGGTGCGCGGCGTTGTCGACTACGCGCACAAGTCGGACGCGATCGTGGCGGCGCTGGCCGCGCTGCGCGAGTTGAGCGCCGGACGGCTGATCTGTGTGATCGGCGCCGGCGGTGACCGGGACCGGGGCAAGCGGCCGGTGATGGGCGCGGCCGCGGCGGAGGGAGCCGACCTGGTGCTGGTGACCGACGACAACCCGCGTACCGAGGAGCCGGCGGAGATCCGCGCCGAGGTGCTCGCGGGCGCGTACCGGGCTGGAACGGCCGCCCGGATCATCGAGGTGGCCGGCCGCCGCGCAGCGATCGACGAGGCGGTCCGGCTGTCCGAGCCGGGCGACGTCATCGCGCTGCTCGGCAAGGGGCACGAGCGCGGCCAGGAGGTGGCGGGCGAAGTGTTTCCGTTCGACGACAGCATCGAGCTGGCCGACGCGCTGCGGGCCCGCTTCGGGGACCTGGCGGTCCAGCGGTGATCGCGCTGAGCCTGGCCGAGGTGGCCGCGGCGGTCGACGGGCGGCTGGAGGCCGCCGATCCCGCCGCCACAGTGACCGGTTCGGTGGAGTTCGACTCCCGAAAGGTGGGGCCCGGTTCGCTCTTCGTGGCCTTCCCCGGTGAGAAGGTCGACGGGCACGACTACGCGGCGACGGCGATCCAGGCCGGCGCGGTGGCGGTGCTCGGCAGCCGTGCGGTGCCCGGGGTGCCGATGGTGCTGGTGGACGACGCCCTGACCGCGATGGGCCGGCTGGCCCGTGCCGCGGTGGACCGGCTGCCGGAGCTGACCGTGATCGGGGTGACCGGCTCCTCCGGCAAGACCACCACGAAGGACCTGATCGGTCAGCTCACCGCCCGGCTCGGGGCCACCGTGGCGCCGCCCGGCTCGTTCAACAACGAGCTGGGCCACCCGTACACCGCGCTGCAGGCCGGGCCGGACACCCGCTACCTGGTGATGGAGAAGGGCGCGCGGGGGATCGGGCACGTGCGGTACCTGTGCGAGCTGGTGCCGCCCCGGATCTCCGTGGTGCTCAACGTCGGCACGTCGCACATCGGCGAGTTCGGCTCGCAGGACGCCATCGCCCAGGCCAAGGGAGAGCTGGTCGAGGCTCTGCCGGCGGACGGGCTGGCGGTGCTGAACGCCGACGACCCGCGGGTGGACGCGATGGCGGGTCGCACCGGGGCCCGGGTGGTCCGCTACGGCGAGGCGCCGGACGCCGACGTGCGCGCCGAGGACGTCACGCTGGACGAGCGGGGGCACCCGTCGTACACGTTGGTCACCCCGGAGGGCCGCGCGTCGGTGCGGCTCGGGCTGACCGGCCGTCACCAGGTCGGCAACACGCTCGCCGCGGCGGCGGTCGCCCGGGAGCTGGGCATGCCGCTGGCCGAGCTGGCCACGGCCCTCGGCGAGCTGGGGCTGGTCTCGACCCGTCGGATGGACGTCTTCGACCGCCCCGACGGGGTGACCGTCATCGACGACTCGTACAACGCCAACCCGGCCTCGATGGCGGTGGCGGTACGGGCGCTGGCCAGTATCGGCCAGGGGCGGCGTACCGTCGCGGTGCTCGGTTACATGGCCGAGCTGGGCCCGTTCGAGCGCGACGGCCACGCCGAGGTCGGCCAACTCGTGGCCGAGCTGGGCGTCGACCGGCTGCTCGTGGTGGGTGAGCCGGCAGCGCCGATCCACGAAGGCGCGACAGCGGTAGCGAACTGGGGAGGAGAGTCGGTGCTGCTCACCGATCAGGCGGCGGCCGTCGAGGTGCTGCGGAGCGAGCTACGACCGGGTGATGTCGTCCTGGTCAAGGGTTCCCGGTACCGGACCTGGGAGGTGGCCGACGCCCTGCGCGCCGACGCCGCTGGGGAGCCAACCCGATGAGGGCCGTCATCGTCGCCGTCGGGGTCGCCTTCCTCGTCTCGCTGTTCGGCACCCCGATCGCGATCAAGTTGTTCACCCGGCTCAAGGCCGGTCAGCCGATCCGGTCCGACGGCCCGGCCATGCACCAGGGCAAGAAGGGCACGCCCACGATGGGCGGCGTGGTCTTCATCCTGGCCACGGTGATCGCGTACGTGGCCGGGCACCTGGCCCTGACCAGCCTGCCGGACCAGCAGATCGCCCAGGTGGAGCCGACCATCACGGCATTGGTGCTGCTGGGGCTGATGGTCTTCTCCGGCGCTGTGGGTTTCCTCGACGACTTCCTCAAGGTGCGCAAGCGCAACAGCGCCGGGCTGAACAAGCGCGGCAAGCTGCTCGGCCAGATCCTGGTCGGCGCGGTCTTCGGGGTGATCGCGCTGTGGTTCCCGAGCACGATGACCGACGGTTCGGGCCTGGCGACCAACACCGAGACGGTCGGCAGCACCACGCTGAGCTTCATCCGGGACATCGACGCCCTGGAGGTCAGCAAGGTCGGCGCGGTGATCATCTTCATCTTCGTGGTGATGGGCGCGACGAACGGCGTCAACCTCACCGACGGCCTCGACGGTCTGGCCACCGGCGCCTCGGTGATGGTGCTCGCCGCGTACGCGTTGATCGCGTTCTGGCAGTACCGGCACTGGTGCGCGGACCCGAACTACACCCAGCCGTACTGCTACGAGGTCCGCGACCCGTTGGAGATCGCGCTGATAGCCGGGGCGGCGGCCGGGGCCTGTGTGGGCTTCCTCTGGTGGAACACGTCCCCGGCACGGATCTTCATGGGCGACACCGGGGCGCTGGGGCTGGGCGGTCTGATCGCCGGCATGGCGATGTCCACCCGCACCATCCTGCTGCTGCCGATCATCGGCGGGCTCTTCGTGATCATCACGATGTCCGTGGTGATCCAGATCATCTCCTTCAAGACCACCGGTAAACGGGTGTTCCGGATGTCTCCCCTGCAGCACCACTTCGAGTTGGCCGGCTGGAGTGAGGTAAACATCGTGGTGCGCTTCTGGATCATCGCGGGCATCGGCGTGGCCATCGCCCTGGGCCTGTTCTACAGCGAGTTCCTCGCCAACATGACCTGATCGGCCCTCGCGATCCCCGCACTCCCCGGCCGCCCGGACGGCCCGCTGCGCGCGGGTTCCGTCCGGGCGGTTGGTGCTTTCAAGGCCGGCGCGGGAGTTCGACACGCCCGGTGCGTCGTTGTGGGCGTGCCCGGCGCGTCCAGCGGTGATGATGTCGGGGTGGGGGAGGACTCAGGCACCGACGACAGGACAGCCGGTCGGCCGCGACGGTCACCGGGCGCGACGCGTACCGCTGCGGCGGGCGCGCCGCCCGACGACGCGCGCGGCCCGGAACCGGGTGCGGCACCGCGGGCAGCGGACCCGCCACCACCCATGCCACTGCGCGGGTTGGACGGGGCCGGCGGGCTCGCCGCGCTGCGCGGTCTGCTGGCGCGACCGCTGGCCTCCTACTACCTGCTGCTGTCCAGCGCCGGTCTGCTGCTGCTGATCGGGCTGACCATGGTCTTCTCGGCGACCAGCGTGAAGGACTACGCCGAGGACGGCAACGCCTCGGCCTCGGTGACCAAGCAGGCGATCTTCGCGGTGATCGGCATCGGGGCGTTCTGGGTCTGCCAGCGCCTACCTGCCAGCACGTACCGCTCGCTCGGCCGACCGCTGCTGTTCACCTCGATCGGGCTGCTGCTGGTGCTCAACCTGCTGCTCGCGTACGCCCGGCTCACCAAGCAGGACTCGGCCCGGATCGGCCCGATCGAGGCCCGGCTGCTCTGGCTGTTCATCGGCGGAATCCAGGTCCAGCCCTCCGAGCTGGCCAAGTTCGCGCTGGTGTTGTGGGGCGCGCACCTGATCGCCCGCAAGGGTGCCGCGCTGGGCTGGTGGCGCGAGCTGGCCACCCCGCTCTTCCCGGTGATGGGCCTGCTCTTCGTCCTGGTCGGCTACAACGACGTGGGCACGATGCTCTGCCTGCTCGCCCTGGTGGTGGGTCTGCTCTGGGCCGCCGGCGTCCGCATGCGGGTCTTCGGCGCGCTGACCGTGGTCGGCCTGCTCGGCGTCGGCCTGCTCATCGCGGTGGCCTCGCTGGGCGCCGGCTCCGGCGAGAAGGGCGAGGACAACTACCGCTTCGCCCGGCTGGCCATGTTCTTCAACCCGCCCGACCCGGAGACCTGCAAGCTCGGCGACTGCCTCCAGTTCTACCAGGGTCGACTGGCCATCGAGCACGGCGGCTGGTTCGGTGTCGGGCTGGGCAAGGGCAGCCTGAAGTGGGACTGGCTGCCCGAGGCGCACAACGACTTCATCTTCGCGATCATCGCCGAGGAGTTGGGCGTGATCGGCTGCGCGGTGGTGCTCGCCCTGTTCGCGGTCCTCGCGTACACCGGCTTGCGGATCGCCCGTCGGGTCGACGACCCGTTCCGCCGCTTCGCCGCAGCCGCCGTGACCACCTGGCTGGTCAGCCAGGCCGTGATCAACATTGGTGGGGTGGTCGGGCTGCTGCCGATCACCGGCCTGCCGCTGCCGTTCATCTCCGACGGCGGAAGTGCCCTGGTGGTGACGTTGGCGGGCATCGGCATGCTGGCGTCCTTCGCCCGCGCCGAACCCGATGCGGCCCGAGCACTGCATGCCCGTCCGCCGGCCCGGTGGGTCCGACTACTCTGGGCCCCGTTGCCGCCGCTTCCCGGCAGGCGTCGCCGACCGGCGACGCCGCCCGCTGGCCGAGGGTCCATACCCCGGTCCCGCGAGCGGCGCCATGACGACCAGGCCGCGCCGCGCGGGGTCCGCCAGGACCGCAACCGCGGGGGTACGGCGAGCGAAAGGAGACGCTGATGGGTCCGCTGCGTTCGGTGGTGCTCGCGGGAGGTGGCACCGGGGGGCACGTCTACCCGCTGCTCGCCTTCGCCGACTGCCTGCGCCGACACGACCCGGGCGTCCGGATCACCTGCCTCGGCACACCACGCGGCATGGAGAACGACCTGATCCCGCCGCAGGGCTACGACCTGCGGCAGATCCCGGCATACCAACTGCCCCGGTCGGTCAACATGAACCTGGTCCGTACCCCGGGCCGGATGTGGACCGCGGCGCGCGCCGCGGGCAAGGTGATCGACGAGGTGCAGGCCGACGTGGTCGTCGGCTTCGGCGGGTACGTCTCGGTGCCGGCCTACCTGGCCGCCTGGCGTCGCGAGATGCCCATGGTGATCCACGAGGTGAACGTGCCACCGGGTGTGGCCAACAAGCTGGGCATGAAGTTCACCAAGAACGTCGCCGTCGGCTTCCCGCACCAGCCGAGCCAGGCCGAGTCGCTGCGCGACGCCACAGTGGTCGGGGTGCCGCTGCGCCGCACCATCGCCGCACTGGACCGGTACGCGCTTCGCGACGCCGCCCGCGCCCACTTCGGGCTCCGCCCGGACCTGCCGGTGCTCTTCGTCTCCGGCGGCTCGTCCGGCGCCCGGTCGATCAACCTGGCGGTCTCCGGGGCGGCCAAGGAGCTGGCCCGCAACGGCGTGCAGGTGCTGCACGTGATGGGCGCCCGCAACGAGCCGGTGCCGATCCCCACCGACCTGCCGGTGCCGTACGTGACGCTGCCGTACCTGTCCGAGATGGAGCTGGGCTACGCAGCCGCCGACCTGATGCTGGCCCGGGGAGGGGCGATGACCGTCGCCGAGGTTGCCGCGATCGGGCTGCCGACGATCTACGTGCCGTACCCGCACAGCAACCAGGAGCAGCGGCGCAACGCGCTGCCCGTGGTGGAGGCCGGCGGCGGGCTCCTGGTCGACGACGCGGAGCTCACCCCGGCCTGGCTGGAGCGCACCGTCATCCCCCTGATCCGCGACCCGCAGCGGTTGTACGCGATGGGCGCGGCCGCGGGGGCGTACGGCCGACGCGACGGTGACGAGGCCCTGCGCTCCTTCGTCATCCAGGCGGTTGCCCGATGACCGCGCAGTTCACCCCGGCCGGCACGCTCACCGCGGAGGACCTGGGCGCCGTCCACCTGATCGGGGTGGGCGGGGTGGGCATGCTCGGCGTGGCCCGGCTGCTGCTCACCCGTGGCATCCGGGTCTCCGGGAGCGACCTGCGGGAGTGGCCGTCGTTGGCGGGCCTGCGGGCGCTCGGCGGCACCATCTACCTCAGGCACGAGGCGACCAACCTCGACGGCGTGGACACCGTCGTCTACTCGTCGGCCATCCCCCAGGACCACCTGGAGTTGGTCGAGGCGCGTCGGCGCGGCCTGCGGGTGCTGCACCGTTCGGAGGCCCTCGCCGCGGCGATGACCGGCCGCCGGGCGGTGGCGGTCGCCGGCACGCACGGCAAGACCACCACCACCTCGATGGTGACGATGGTGCTCCAGCAGGCCGGTGTGGACCCGTCCTTCGTGATCGGCGGCGAGATCTCCGAGGTCGGCTCGGGCGCCCACCACGGCACCGGCGAGCACTTCGTGGTCGAGGCCGACGAGAGCGACCGCTCGTTCCTCATCTACCGCCCGTACGTCTCGATCATCACGAACGTCGAGGCGGACCACCTCAACACCTACGGCGACTACGCGACGCTGGAGGCGGCGTTCGTGGAGTTCGCCCGCCTCACCGACCCGGACGGGTTCATCATCACCTGCGCCGACGACCCGGGCGGTCGGCGGCTGGCCGAGAGCCTGCGAGCCGAGGGCCGGCAGGTGTTCACCTACGGCGAGGCGGCCGACGCCGACCTGCGGCTGACCGAGATCGTCTCCTCGGCGCGTGGGGTGCGCTATCTGGCCGCGATCGACGGCCGGTCACTCGGCGAGTTCCGGTTGCCGGTGCCGGGGCGGCACATGGGGCTGAACAGTGCCTCCGCGGTGCTGGCCGCGTACCTGCTGAAACTGCCGATGGAGGCGGCCGAGGCCGCGCTGGCGGTCTTCCCCGGAGTGCGGCGGCGCTTCGAGCGCAAGGGCGTCGCGGACGGCGTGCTGGTCTACGACGAGTACGCCTACCACCCGACCTCGATCACGTTGGCGATGCAGACGCTGCGCGAGGTGGCCGGCGACGGGCGGCTGATCGTCGTCTTCCAGCCGTACCGGCTGTACCGCACCCGGGACAACCAGGCGGAGATCGCCGAGGCGCTGGCCATCGCCGACGAGGTGGTGCTGTTGGAGGTCTTCGGGCCGGGCGAGCTGCGCCAGCCCGGTGAGGGCTCGGCGGCGCTGATCGCGGCGGTGGGGCTGCCCGCCGACCGCAAGGTCTTCGTCGACTCGTGGGAGGCTGCGCCGGTCGAGGTGGTCCGCCGGGCCCGCCCAGGGGACGTCGTGGTGACCATGGGCGCCCCGCCGATCTCGCTGATGGGCGACGAGCTGCTGGCCGCTCTGGGGGCGCGTGCGAACGGCTCCGCGCCGACCGCGACCGTCGACCCGGTGGCCACCGCCCCGGTGATCGGTGATCCGGTGCCGGGCGGCGCCACGGCCGGGGGCGACGGAGCGGCCCTCGGTGGCACGGTCGCGCCCGGCGGCACGGCGCCCACGGCCGGATGAGTCCCGGCCCGGCCCGAGGGCGGACCCGCGCCGCCGACGGCGGCGCCCCGCGTCGCGGTCCGGCGCGGCGTTGGCAGCTGGTCCGGGCGAACCGCGACGCGGTACCACCCTCGACCCGCCGGTTCATGGCCCGTGCCCGGCAGCGCCGCATGCGCGCGGCGCTGCCCTGGGCGGTGGCCGCCGGGGTGCTCGCGCTGGCCGGACTGGTCGCCTGGACGGTGCTGGGCACCGGGCTGTTCGGTGTGCGGGAGGTGCGCGTGGAGGGGGCCGACCTGGTCACCCCGGTGCAGGTGCACGACGCGGTCGCCGTACCGGACGGGGTGCCGCTGGCCCGGGTGGACCTGGCAGCCGCCGCCCGCCGGGTCGGCGCGCTGGCGCCGGTGGAGCGGGCCACAGTGTCCCGCGA
Source organism: Micromonospora sp. MGP-C2 (assembly GCF_057766525.1). Classification (NCBI taxonomy): domain Bacteria; kingdom Bacillati; phylum Actinomycetota; class Actinomycetes; order Micromonosporales; family Micromonosporaceae; genus Micromonospora; species Micromonospora sp. MGP-C2. Next base: position 2,387,511 of record NZ_JBYMEN010000002.1, on the reverse strand, counting down.
CTGGCCCGGCACACTGGTGGTGCGGGTGACCGAGCGGACTCCGGTGGCGGCGGTGCCGCAGGGGGAGGCGTACGCCCTGATCGACCGCAGTGGGGTGGCGTTCCGGACGGTGGACCAACGCCCCGCCGGGATGCCGCAGGTGACGGTGGCCCGACCGGCCGCCGACGACCCGGGCACGCGGGCCGGGCTGGAGGTGCTCGTCGCCCTGACCCCGCAGTTGCGCGCCGAGGTGGTGGACGTGAGCGTGGAGGGGTTGGCCCGGATCACCCTGCGGCTGCGCGGAGACCGGACGGTGGTCTGGGGCGACGCGACCCGGGGCGCGGACAAGGCCCGGGTGGCCACCGCGCTGCTCGACGAGGACACCGATCGGATCGACGTGAGTGCCCCGGACGTGGTGACCTTCCGCTGACCCGGCGAGCGCGTCAAGGCGTGACCTGTCGCGCTCCGGCCGGCGACACGCCGGGCGGGTCCTTGGCTCATCGCGTGGTGGCGCTTACGTTGCCCCGAAGAGGTTCAGTGGTTGACATAACTGTAAGCCTCTAGTAGAGGGTGAGGGTTCACTCCTGACTCTCGCTGGTGACAGCTGTCGTCGGCCGCTGGTCTGGCCACGCCGTACCCGGTCGGCCGAAGCCAATCTCGAAGGAAAGGACCGGAGATGACACCTCCGCACAACTACCTGGCGGTCATCAAGGTCGTCGGCATCGGGGGAGGCGGCGTCAACGCCGTCAACCGGATGATCGAGGTTGGGCTCAAGGGCGTCGAGTTCATCGCGATCAACACCGATGCCCAGGCGCTGCTGATGAGTGACGCCGACGTCAAGCTCGACGTCGGCCGGGAGCTGACCCGTGGCCTGGGGGCCGGGGCCAACCCGGACGTCGGCAAGAACGCCGCCGAGGACCACCGCGACGAGATCGAGGAGGTGCTCAAGGGCGCCGACATGGTCTTCGTGACCTGTGGTGAGGGCGGCGGCACCGGCACCGGTGGCGCGCCCGTGGTGGCCAACATCGCCCGCAAGCTCGGTGCGCTGACCATCGGCGTGGTGACCCGGCCGTTCTCCTTCGAGGGCAAGCGCCGTCAGGTGCAGGCCGAAACCGGAATAGACGAACTCCGCAACCAGTGCGACACGCTGATCGTGATTCCGAACGACCGGCTGCTGGCCCTGGGTGACCGCAACATCAGCATGATGGACGCCTTCCGCACTGCCGACCAGGTGCTGCTCTCCGGTGTGCAGGGCATCACCGATCTGATCACGACCCCGGGTCTGATCAACCTGGACTTCGCCGACGTCAAGAGCGTGATGAGCGGCGCCGGCAGCGCGTTGATGGGCATCGGCAGCGCCCGCGGCGAGAACCGCGCGGTCGAGGCGGCCGAGGCGGCCATCTCCAGCCCGCTGCTGGAGCAGAGCATGGACGGCGCGCGCGGCGTGCTGCTCTCCATCGCCGGCGGTTCCGACCTGGGCCTGTTTGAGATCAACGACGCGGCCCAGCTGGTCACCGATGCCGCCCACCCGGACGCCAACATCATCTTCGGCGCGGTCATCGACGACGCGCTCGGTGACGAGGTGCGGGTGACGGTCATCGCGGCGGGCTTCGACGGTGGCACACCCGCGTACAAGGCGGCCGAGCCGACCCGTAAGACCAACACCAACCAGCCGGCGGCGCAGAGCACCCCGGTGCCGGCGCCGGCGACCAACCCGGCTCCGGCCCAGTCGCCGCGCCGAGTGCTCTTCGACGACGTGGACGTTCCCGATTTCCTCAAGAACGGGTCCTGAGCACCGCCGATGACCGACAGCTCAGCCACGGTGGGGCCGGACCGGCACGCCGAGATCGCGGCCGGTCTGGCTCAGGTCAGGTCCCGGATCGCCGACGCCTGCGTGCAGGCCGGCCGGGACCGCGCCGACGTCACGATGATCGCGGTGACGAAGACCTACCCGGCCAGCGACGTGTTGGCGCTGGCCGGGCTCGGGGTCACCGACATGGGGGAGAACCGCGACCAGGAGGCAGCCGGTAAGGCCGCCGAGGTGGCCGCGGCCGGGGTGCGCCCCCGCTGGCACTTCATCGGTCAACTCCAGCGCAACAAGGCCCGCTCGGTGGTCCGGTACGCCGACGTGGTGCAGTCCGTCGACAGTGTCCGGCTGGCCCGGGCGTTGGCCAACGCCACCGCCGACCGGGAGGTGCCGCTGGACGTCATGGTCCAGGTGAGCATCGACGGCGACGCGGCCCGGGGTGGCGCATTGCCTGGTTCGGCCGACCCGGGCGCCGGGCTGGAACCGGTGGCCGAGGCGGTGGCCGACGCGCCCGGGCTGCGTCTGGTCGGTCTCATGGCGGTGGCTCCGCTGGGTTGGGAGCCGGACCGGGCCTTCGCAGAACTCGCGGAGGTTGCCGGCGTGTTTCGGACGGTCCATCCGGGAGCGACCGAGCTGTCCGCGGGAATGAGCGGAGATTTCGACATCGCGATCCGATACGGCGCGACACATGTCCGCGTCGGCAGCGCGTTGCTCGGAATGCGTCCCACGCTGCGGTAGCCTGACCGCGAGACATGGAAATTACATCAGTGTTGTTTCAGGGGTGGCGTCCCCTAGTCGGGGGTCGTGGCGCGCGACGCGAATCGCGCGCCAGGGGATTGCCGCCCCGGTCCGATGGGCATTGTTGTCCATTCGCGACGGGCGACATGGCACGGGGGCGCGTGCCGCACGGCGGACGGAAGGGCGCGGGATGGGTGCACTGCGCAAGGCGGGGGTCTGGCTCGGTCTGGTCGAAGAAGACGACGAGCGGGCCTACGACGACGGTGGCTACGACAAGGGTGGCTACCGCGACTCGCGTTACCGGCAGAGCCGGTACGCCGAGGAGTTCGCCGACGAGGACGAGGACGACACCGAGGAGCCACCGGCTCCCCGGCCGCGGGTCAGTGAGCGGGGTCGACTCTCCGAGCGGGCGAGCGGGCGGTTGAGCGAGTCCGAGCGTGGTGACAACGAGCGTCCGGAGCGGGTCGAGCGGGCCAGCGTACGGTCGATCACCCGGTCGTCGGCTGGTGAGACCTCCGGCGCGCTGACCTACCACACCCGCGACAATCTGGCGCTCGCGCCGCAGGTCGCGTCGCGTGAGCGGGCGTTGCCCGAGGAGGAGCAGCGCTACCAGATCACCACGCTGCACCCGACCACCTACCGCGAGGCGCGCACGATCGGTGAGCACTTCCGCGACGGGGTTCCGGTGATCATCAATCTCACCGAGATGGATGAGGCCGATGCCCGCCGTCTGGTGGACTTCGCCGCCGGTCTGGCGTTCGGCCTGCGCGGTACGATCGAGCGCGTGACCAATCGGGTGTTCCTGCTCTCACCGGCTAATGTCCAGGTCACCGCTGAGGACAAGGCCAAGATCGCTGAGGGCGGTTTTTTCAGTCTGAGTTGACCCCGCCCGACCCGAGGGACGTCGCTGACCGTGTTGTCGATCTTACTGCAAGTGTTGTACCTGGTCCTTTATGTCTTCCTGCTCCTCCTCTTGTCCCGGTTCGTGTTGAGCGCCGTCCTGCAGTACGGCCGTCGCTGGCAACCGGGGCGTGGAGCATCGGCAGGATTGGAATCCGTGTGGAGCGTCACTGATCCCCCTCTCAACGCGTTGAGGCGTGTGATCCCTCCGCTGCGAATTGGTACCGTGAGCATCGACCTGGCCTCCCTTGTGCTCCTGGTTATCCTGTTCGTGCTGATGGAGTTCGTGTTAGGGCCGTCGATCAGGGCATCTGCCTGATGACCGACGCGCTTTCGCGGCCGCAACTGACCCGAGGAGTTTCGATGCCGCTGACCCCGGCCGACGTCCACAACGTCGCCTTCAAAAAGCCGCCGATCGGCAAACGGGGGTATGACGAGGAGGAGGTCGACGCCTTCCTTGACGAGGTCGAGCGCGAGCTCGCCCGTCTCATCGAGGAAAACAACGAGCTGCGCGCCCAGGTGGAGCGCGGCGGCCGTGGCGGTGCCCCCGCCGGCCCCGGCGGCGACGCCCGACTGGCGGCGGAGCTCAACGACGTCAAGGCCCAACTGGACCGGGTGCAGCGCGACAAGTCGGCGGCCGAGCAGGCCGCCCGCGCGATGCAGGCCGAGCTCGAGCAGGTCCGCGCGACCGGCGGCCCGGCCGGCGGCGGCGTCACCGGTGACGGTGAGCAGCAGGCCCTGCGCGTGCTGATGATGGCCCAGCGCACCGCCGACGACCACGTGTCCGACGCTCGTCGCGAGGCCGACCAGCTGCTGTCCGAGGCCCGTGGCAAGGCCGAGGAGGTGACCCGGGAGGCGCGCGCGAAGGCTGACGCCCTTGAGCGGGACGCCCGCCAGCGGCACCAGGAGGCCATGGGCGGCCTGGACGCCAAGCGCACGGCGCTGCAGAAGCACATCGAGGAGCTCAAGCAGTTCGAGCGCGAGTACCGCACCCGGCTCAAGGCCTACCTGGAGAGCCAGCTGCGTGACCTCGACGGTCGCGGCCAGGGCCTCGAAGCCGAGATGACCCGCTCCGAGGCAGGCCGGGTTGCCGGCGGCAACGGGCTGGCCGCTGCGGGCCTCGCCGGTTCGTACGGCGGCGGCGGGCGCTCCGGCGCCCTCGAAGCCGGACGCTGAGCACCGGCCGGCGATCGTTTCCCGCCAATGGTGACGATCGCCGGCCCAGCCTGGACGGTACGACGCGGCGGGGGTGAGCCGTGATAGTCGCAAGTCTCCTGCTCATCCTCGTCGCGGTGGTCCTACTGGTGCTCGGTCTGGCCAGTGGCTCCAGCTTCATGTTGATCATCTCCATCGCGGCCAGTCTGCTGGCCGCCGTGGCGTTGGTGGTGGGCGCCCGCCAGGCAGCCGCCAACCGCGCTATGGCGGATCCCGGTCGGCCCGGCCGGCGGCCCCCCGACGCACCCCGCACGGCCCGCCAGGCCACGGGTGTCGCGTACGGGCCGCCGCTGGTCGAGCCAGAGGTGCCGGTCCAGCACGTGCCCACGACGGTTGGTACCGGCGGCACCGGGTGGCGGCAACCACCCGAGCCGCCGGCCGACCATGCGCCGCCGTTCGACAGGCGCGTCGATGATGCGCCGCCGTTCGATCCGCGCGTCGACGATGTGCCGCCGCTCGACGATGTGCCGCCGTTCGATCCGGGCTCGCCGTTCGTGACCCCGGCCGACGACGCGTCCGCTCTCGCCCGGCCCGTCAGCCCGGCGTCGCCGTTCGCGGCGTCCACCGACGACGCCTTCCTCGACGGTGCCCCGACGGCCGACGAGCCGGCCGAGCAGCCGGTCACTCCCGCCGAGGCGGCCCGGGTGGCGCGACTTCCCGATGACGTCCAGGTGGTCGACGGTCACCCCCGCTACCACCTCGCCAGCTGCCCGCACCTCGTTGGCCGGGCGCCCGAGGCGCTGCCGGTCGCCGAGGCCGTCGAGCTCGGTTTCACGCCCTGCGCGCACTGCGCGCCAGCCACCGCCCTGCTCGCCGACGCCCGGCCGATCTGAAGCGGCGCCGGTGCCCGCGCAGGAGACGCTCACCGTGGCGGTACGGGTGAAGCCGGGCGCCTCCCGTACACGGGTGGGTGGCCGCTTCGATGGTCCACACGGGCCCGCCCTCGTGATCGCGGTGCACGACCCGGCCGTCGACGGTCGGGCGACCGAGGCGGCCCGCAAGGCGTTGGCCGCCGCACTGGGCCTCCGGCCGGCCGCGGTGTCACTGCGGGTCGGCGCGGCCAGCCGCGACAAACTCTTCCTCGTCGATCGGCCCGGCCCGGAGCTGTCCGAGCTGCTGCGCCGACTGCGCGACGGATCCGCCGAGTGAGGAACGCCCAGGCCAGGCTGCTGTGACGCCCGGATTGGACATCGCGCTGCTGCTCGGTGCGGCCGTGCTGCTGGTCGCCGTCGGCGCGGTGCGGCTCTCCACCCGGCTCGGCGTGCCCAGCCTCCTCGTCTACCTGGCGCTGGGCGTGGCGATCGGCGAGGGCGGGCTGGGCATCGGCTTCGAGGACGTCGAGCTGACCCGGGCCCTCGGCTTCTGCGCCCTCATCGTGATCATCGCGGAGGGCGGCCTCACCGCCCGGTGGACCACCCTGCGTCCGGTGCTCGGGCTGGCCTCCGCGCTCTCCACTGTCGGCGTGATCGTCAGCATCGTGGTGGTCGGTGTCGCCGTACACCTGCTGTTGGGGTTGGACTGGCGGTTGGCGCTGCTCTATGGCGCGGTGCTCTCGTCCACCGACGCGGCGGCTGTCTTCGCCACCCTGCGTCGGCTGCGGCTGCCGCCCCGGCTGGTGGCGACGCTGGAGGCCGAGTCGGGCATGAACGACGCCCCGGTGGTGCTGCTGGTGGTGCTGCTGTCCCACGAGGGCTGGGCGCACCCGTGGTGGTACGAGGTCGGGCTGGTCTGTTACGAGCTGGGCGTGGGTGTGGCGGTGGGTGTGGGCGCGGGCGTCGCCGGCACCTGGGCGCTGCGCCGGGCCGCGTTGCCCTCGGCCGGGCTCTACCCGATCGCCGCGGTGGGCATCACCGTGCTGGCGTACGCCGCCGGGGCGGTGCTGCACGCCTCGGGGTTCCTCGCCGTCTACGTGGCCGGGGTGCTGCTGGGCAACGCCCGGTTGTCTCACCGGCAGGCGATCCTCGGTTTCGCGGACGGGCTCGCGTGGCTCGCCCAGATCGGGCTGTTCGTGCTGCTCGGGTTGCTGGCCTCGCCGGGTCGGCTGGACGCGGCCGTGCTGCCCGCGGTGGTCGCGGGACTGGCCCTGGTGCTGCTGGCCCGGCCGTTGTCGGTGGCCGTCTCGGCGCTGCCGTTCCGTGTCAGCCTCCGCGAACAGGCGTTCCTGTCCTGGGCGGGGCTGCGGGGGGCGGTGCCGATCGTGCTGGCCACCATTCCGCTCTCCGAGCGGGTGCCCGGTGCGGAGCGTCTCTTCGACGTGGTCTTCGTGCTGGTGGTGATCTTCACGCTGGTGCAGGCCGGGGCGCTCGGGCCGTTCGCGCGGTGGTTGCGGGTGACAGCGCCGGCCGAGGCGACCGAGATCCACGTGGAGACGGCGCCGCTGGAGCGGATGCGGGCGGACCTGCTCCAGTTGGAGGTGCCGCCGGGCTCGCGGCTGGCCGGTGTGCACGTCGACGAGCTGCGGCTCCCGTTGGGCGCATCGGTCACGCTGGTGCTGCGCGACGGGGTGGGTTTCGTGCCCGCACCGGACACCCGACTGAAGACCGGCGACAGCTTGTTGATCGTGGCGACCGCGGGGGTGCGGGACGCCGCGGAGCGCCGGCTGCGGGCGGTCAGCCGGCGGGGTCGCCTGGCCCGGTGGTTTGGTGAGTACGGGGATGAGGCAGTCGATTGATCTGCTAGCGTTCCCTTTGCCCCAGTTAGGCAGGGCTAGGGGCTGTTTAGCGGAGCGACGGTGCGGCACGTTGTCGGACGCCTGTACGTTCCGTATTCTTGCCAACCTCCGGAGTGCGCGGCCATCATCGCCGTGCGCCCCTTTTCGTACATTAGGGGACGCCTTGGTCGGCGCCCCCGAACCAGGATGCCGCGGACCACGCGGCTCCCCGGCCGAGGGAGCGACCCATGGCGAAGCCAGCCAACACCAGGACCGCCGGGCGCAAGCCGGTGACCAAGCCCACCCGGAGCACGGCGGAGACCGAGAAGATCCGGGCGGCGCTGGCGGCGCGGCGGGACGAGCTTCGCGCCGAGTACGATCAGACGCTGAGTGAGATCACCGAGCTGCAGCGCGACCGGCTGACCGACTCGGCCGGGGACGACCAGGCCGACACGGGCACCAAGACGCTCGAGCGGGAGCAGGAGATCTCTCTCGCCAACAGCATTCTGGAACGGATCACGCAGGTCGAGCGCGCTCTGGAGCGCCTCGACGAGGGTGGTTACGGCTGGTGCGAGCGGTGCGGCAACCCGATCCCGGTCGAGCGCCTCGCCGCCTTCCCGTCGGCCACCCAGTGTGTGACGTGCAAGCAGCTGGAGGAGCGGCGCTGAGGTCCGTTCCCCGGCGGCGATGAGACGGTGAGCGATCACCGCCGAGACTGTCGATGGGGAGCGCATGACCGCAGTACCGTCCGCCGAGCCCGGCCGCACCGACCCGGGAGGCGGCACACGCCGGCCCCGGGCCGTCGCGATCCTTGCCGGAGTCGCCCTCGTGGCCCTGCTGGCCGACCTGGTCACGAAGCACCTCGCGCTGGCCGCGCTGACCGACCGGGAGCCGGTCCGGCTGCTCGGCGGGTTCGTCTACCTGAGCCTGACCCGCAACAGCGGTGCGGCCTGGAGCATCGGCGCGGACCACACCTGGATCTTCCCGCTGATCACGATCGGTGTGGTCGGCTGGATCGTCTGGATGGCGCTGCGACTCCGCTCGCTGCCCTGGGCGATCTCCCTGGGCCTGGTGCTGGGTGGCGCGCTGGGCAACCTCGTCGACCGGATCTTCCGGGCGCCCTCGCCCTTCCACGGGCACGTGGTCGACATGATCAGCCTCTTCGACCCGTACGGCCAGGTCTGGCCGGTGTTCAACCTGGCGGACAGCTCGCTGGTCTGCGGTGTGCTGCTGGCGGTGCTGTTGGAACTGACCGGCCGCCAGCGGGACGGCCGGCGGGCCGGACGCGACGACGCCCCGGCCGAAACGGACGCCACCCAGGGCGCCGACCAGAAGGAGCGGGCATGACCTCCGCCTTCGCCGCTGGCGGCGACCACCGTTCCCTCCCGGTGCCGGACGGCCTCGACGGCATGCGACTGGACCAGGCGGTGTCCCGCCTGTTCGGGCTCTCCCGCACCGCCGCCGCGGCCCTGGTGGATGCCGGGGACGCGCTCGTCGACGGCGCCGCCCGACCCAACTCGCACAAGGTCAAGGCCGGCTCATGGCTGGACGTCACGCTGCCGGCCCCGGTCGCACCGCCGACAGTGGTGCCGCAGGCGGTGCCCGGCCTGCGGGTGGTCTACGCCGACGACGACATCGTGGTGGTCGACAAGCCGGTGGGCGTGGCCGCGCACCCCAGCCCAGGGTGGACCGGCCCGACCGTGATCGGCGCCCTCGCCGCGATCGGGCACCGCATCTCCACCAGTGGCGCCGCCGAGCGACAGGGCGTGGTGCACCGGCTCGACGTGGGCACCACCGGGATCATGGCGGTCGCCAAGAGCGAGCAGGCGTACACGGCGTTGAAGCGGGCCTTCAAGTACCGCGAGGTGGACAAGGGCTACCACGCGGTGGTGCAGGGTCACCTGGACCCGCTGCGCGGGACCGTGGACGCGCCGATCGACCGTCACCCCACCCACGACTACCGCTGGGCGGTGGTGTCCGGCGGCAAGCCGAGCATCACCCACTACGACACCATTGAGGCGTTCCCGGCGGCCAGCCTGGTCGACGTTCGACTGGAGACCGGCCGGACCCACCAGATCCGGGTGCACTTCTCCACCCTGCGGCACCCCTGCGTGGGTGACCTCACCTATGGTGCCGACCCCACCCTCTCGGCCCGTCTCGGCCTGGCCCGACAGTGGCTGCACGCCCGCGAACTGAGCTTCCTGCACCCCCGAACGGGGGACGAGGTCCGGTTCGTCAGCGACTACCCTGACGACCTGGACCGTGCGCTTCAGATCCTGCGTGACTGAGCGGCGACCGCCCGACACCGCTCCGACGAGGGGATCCCGCCCGTGCGCGCCGGCAACCTGCTGCGGCAGCTGGACCAACGGCTGCTGCCGCCGCTGACCCGGGCCGTGACCCGGCTCGGCGAGCGGTCGGCGCGGTCCGGGGTGCTCACCTGGGCCGCCGTGCTCTCCGCGGCGGCGGTCCTGGGCACCGCGGTCTGGGCCGTCGACGACACCCCGGTCGGCGACCAGACGGTGGGTGAGGTGACCCGCGTCGGTGTGACCGACGGCGATTCCGTCCCCGGCTACCTGCGGTCCGCCGCCGCCGACCTGGCCGCGCTGCCCGCGTCGGCGCAGTCCGCGGGGGACGGGACCTACGCGCTGGTCACGCTTTCCGCGTACCTGCCGCCGCAGCGTCTGGCGACGGTCCTCGGCGACGTGGGGGTCTCCACCGTCTTCGGGCGGGTGCCGCTACCCGGGCGGCAGACCGAGATCGTCAAGATTCCCGCGCTGCGGGTGCCGGACGACGTCGTGGCCGGGATGGACCAGGTGGCGGTCCGCAAGGACGTCGAAGCCGCCGACTACCGGGCGCTGGCCGCCACGGTCGACGGTGACGGGCCGGACGAGCGGGAGTTGCGGGAGCGCTACGCCAGCGGCGCCGAGGTGGCCGCCGCCGAGGCGGCCGCGTACCGGACCGGCTGCGCCTGCGTCTATGCCGCTGTGGTGCGAGCGACGCCGGGGGCGCTGCGCGGTGTGGCGGCCCGGCCGGACGTACGTGCGGTCGACCCCGCTCCCGAGGTGTACCGCCTGGACCGCACGGTCTTCACACCTCCGCTGCCCGAGCAGCGCGACGTGGTGCGTCCGCCCGTCGACATCGGGGCGAGTCCGGCGCCCACACCCGACGGGGACGCGCCGTCGACACCACCCGCACCCGCGCCGATTGCGTCGATGGGCGAATCGTCGGAACCCGCACCGGTCGTCACGACTCCGTCACCCGCGCCGTCGCCGGCCACGTCGACCGCGCCACCCCCGCCGACCGTCACCACCTCCCCGGACGCCATCGGTGCCGAGCTGCCGACGCCCGCGTCGTCGTGATCTGCGTCGGCTGGTGTGCGCTCTGAGGTGTGGTCCGAATAGGGTTTGGTTCGTAGCCTGTCAGACGGAGATCGATGGTGCTGGGAGGGCGGGCCGTGGAGGGCAGTGAGACCGGCTGGGGCCGGCCGGCCGAACCAGCGCCGCGGTGGCGCGCGTTGTTGGATCGTGCCCGGCTGGGCGGTCGCGGCGCGGAGCAGACCGAGCCGGACCGGCATGCCGACGACCCGTCACCGGATCCGCTGCCACGGCGCGCGGCACCGAACGGCAACGCCGGGCGGGCGTCCGCCATCGGGCATCCGGCCGAGCTGTCGTACGGCGCGGAGCCCGACTACCGGGCCGAGGCGACCTACCGTGTCGACCCCGCCTACCGGGCCGACCCGGGTTACCGCGCCGAGCCGGACTATCGGGCCGAGTCGGTGTACCGCTCTGAGCCGGACTACCGGTCGGAGCCGGCGTACCGGTCCGAGCCGGCGTACCGGTCCGAGCCGGCGTACCGCGCCGAGCCGGCGTACCGCGCCGAGCCGACGTACCGGGCCGAGCCTGGCTATCGCGTCGAGCCGGAATACCGGGCCGAGCCGGGCTATCGGGCCGAGCCGACGTACCGGGCCGAGCCTGGCTATCGCGTCGAGCCGGAATACCGGGCCGAGCCGGGCTATCGGGCCGAGCCGACGTACCGGGCCGAGCCCGAGCCACCGCCGGCCGTCCCCGACCCGGCCCAGTCGCGGTACGCGTTGCTGGACAACGGATACCGGCCGGGCGACCCGCCGGTGCAGTCCCGGTACGCCCTGCTGGAGACCGGCTACCAACCGGAGACCGGTTACCCGGCGCCCGCGACCCCGTCGGTCGCACCGCCACTCGCCGCACCGGTCGCACCGCCGGTGGCCCCGCCACCCGTCGCGCCGGTGGCACCGCCACCCGCCCCGTCGGTCGGCTCGGCGGTCGCCGAGCGCGCCTACCCGCCCCGGATCGAGTCGGCGCCCGCAGGGCGTCGACCAGGAGCAGGAACGCGCCAACGGGGTGCTCCGGCGTGACCTGGGCACGCCCCGGGTGTTCGCCTTCGCCAACCCCAAGGGCGGGGTGCACAAGACCACCGCCACAGTGCTCGCCGCGGCCACTGTCGGCAGTGTGCGCGGGCAGGGCGTGCTGGCCTGGGACGACAACGAGCTGCGCGGCACCCTCGGGCTGCGCGCCGGCAGTGCCCGGCACGCCCGGACGATCCGTCACCTGATCACCGACCTGGCGCAGATCGAGATCCTCGAGGGCGAGACCCTGCTGGCTCGGCTGGACGACTACCTGCGGCACGCGTCCGACGGCTCGTACGACGTGCTGGCCGGCGAGGAGAGCCCGCGCTTCGCCCAACGACTGGACCAGTTCACCGTCCGACGTGTGCTGGAGCTGCTGCGGCGCACCCACGACGTGGTCTGCGTCGACACCGGCAACAACGTGGAGAGCCCCAACTGGCGCACCGTGATGCAGGCCGCCGACCAGCTCGTGGTGACCACCGTGCCCCGGGAGGACGCGGCGTTCAGCGCCGACTGGATGCTCGACCTGCTGCACGAGGAGGGCATGGGCGAGTTGGCGGACAACGCCATCACCCTCATCTCCTGCCCGACCCCGGGCCGCTCGTCGTTGCAGGACGACCTGGAGCGGCATTTCGCCACCCGTACGCGTGGGGTGGCCGTGGTGCCCTACGACCCGGCGCTGGAGACCGGGTCGTCGATCGAGTACCACCAACTCCAGCCGGAGACCCGGCAGGCCTGGTTGCAGGCGGCGGCGATGATGGTGGAGCCGTTCGCCCGGTGAGCTGGTCTGCCGCCACCGGAGCCCCGGCCCTGCACCGGGCCTGAGAGGATCATCGGGTGAGCCCGGACAACCCCGAACCCGAGCGGCCCGTCGACGATCCCGACCGGGCCGCTCCGCCCGACCCGTCGGGGACCACGTCGCAGACGCAGCCCGCTGCCCAACCGCCGGCGTACGCCGAACCGCCGGGCGCCGCACCCTCGACCGCGTCCCGGAGCTGGTTCGAGTTGACCTCCGACGAGCCGCGTCGTCCGCTGCGCACCGCGGCGACGGTGCTGGGCGCCGTGCTCGCGCTGGCCGTGCTGGGTGTGCCGTTCGGGCTGCTGTGGGCCGTGCTCGCGCCGGCCACGCCGGTGCTCAAGACCGCCGAGGGGGCGATCTACGCCGACCCGCAACCGGAGCAGCCGATCGCGGCGGACGGGTGGTTCAGTCTGCTGGGGCTCGGCTTCGGGCTGCTGGTGGCGCTCGTCCTGTGGTTCGTGCTGCGCCGGCGGCGTGGCCCGGTCGGGTTGCTCGCCGCGGTTCTCGGCGCGTTGGCCGCCGCGCCGGTGGCCTGGCAGGTGGGGCGGCGGGTCGGTCTGGCCACCTTCGACCGGCTGCTGGACACCGCCCCGGCGGGGCAGTCCTTCACCAAGCCCCCGGACCTGCGGGCCGGCGGGGTCGACTGGCTGCTCGGCGTCCTGCCGGTGCCGCACGGCAACCTGCTGCTGCCGGCCTTCGGGGCCGCGATCACGTACACCCTCCTGGCCGGCTGGTCGCGGTGGCCGGGCCTGCGCCCGGAACCCGAGCCGGCCGACCTCAGTTGGGTGTCGGTGGGGACGACGCCAGCTCCGCCAGCGGCACCGGAACCGCCCGTACCTGGCGCAGCAGAGCCGCCTCGCGGTTGAGCAGCCGCAGTTCGGCGCGCAGCCGCGCGGCGGTGTCGTCGATCGCCAGCAGGCGCTGCCGGTCGTCGACGGTGAGCGCCGCGGTCGCCGCCACCAGGTGGGAGAGCACCGTCGGATCCTCCGGCAGTTGCTCGGAGATCTCCTCCGGGTCGGAGCGGATCAGGCCGAGGTACTGCCGGAACACCGCGATCACCCGGGCGGCCAGCAGATCGGCCACCTCGTCCGACCCGGCCGGGTCGGGCAGCCACTCGACGTCGGCGGTCAGATAGGGGGCCGCGCTGTCGTCGACCTCGGCGATCCGGAAACGGCGTCGGCCGACCGTGACGATGTCGAAGCCGCCATCGGTCAGCTCGGTCACCTGACGCAGCTCGGCGGTGCAGCCCACCTCGTGCAGGGTGACGTCGCCGACGCCGGGCGTCGCGCGGGCGCCGGGACCGGCGGGCGCGACCTCCCAGCCAGCCTGGATGGCCACCACACCGAACTCGCGGGGAGCGCCCTCGGGCAGGTCGACGAGGTGTCGGACCAGCGCCCGGTAGCGCTCCTCGAAGATGTGCAGCGGCAGCACCAACCCGGGAAAGAGCACCGTTGCGAGCGGAAACACCGGCAGCCGTGCGGTCACATGGTCGAGCCTAACCAATCTCGCCCGCGTGGGCGTGGCCCGGCTCACCGTCCCGGCGGACGGGCGGCTCGGGTGTACGCCGGGCCGGCCGCCTAGACTCGCAAGGGTGCTGAATCGGATCGACCTGCGCAAGGGTCTCGGAGACCCGCGCCGCCTGCTGCCCCGTGCCCAGCTCGACGTGTCGGTTGCCGTCGAGCGGATCCGCCCGCTGGTGGAGGCGGTTCGCGAGCATGGCTACCCGGCGATCCGGGAGGCCAGCGAGCGATTCGACGGCATCTCCCCCGAGGTGCTGCGGGTGCCGGTCGAGGCGATCACCGAGGCCGAGGGGGTGCTCGACCCGGCTGTGCGCGCCGCGCTGCTGGAGTCGATCAGCCGGGCCCGTCGGGTTCACGACGACCAGCGGCGCACCGACCACACCACGCAGGTGGTGCCCGGCGGCACGGTCACCGAGCGCTGGCTGCCGGTCGACCGGGTCGGCCTCTACGTGCCCGGTGGCCTGGCGATGTACCCGTCGACGGTGGTGATGAACGTCGTGCCCGCGCAGGCGGCCGGCGTGCGGTCGCTGGTGGTGGTCAGCCCGCCGCAGAAGGACAATGGCGGTCTGCCCGACCCCCGGGTGCTCGCCGCGTGCGCGCTGCTCGGCGTCGACGAGGTGTACGCCGTGGGCGGGGCCCAGGCGGTGGCGATGCTGGCGTACGGCGCGGCGGTCGACCCGTTGGGTGAGCTGCGGTGCGACCCTGTCGACCTGATCACCGGCCCCGGCAACATCTGGGTGACCGCCGCCAAGCGGCTGCTGCGCGGCGTGGTCGGCATCGACGCCGAGGCCGGGCCGACCGAGATCGCCATCCTCGCCGACGACACGGCCGATCCGGCGCACGTGGCCGCCGACCTGATCAGTCAGGCCGAGCACGACCCGCTCGCCGCGAGCGTGCTGGTCACCCCGTCGCTGGCGCTGGTCGAGTCGGTCGAGCGGGAGTTGGCCCGGCAGGTGCCGGCGACCAAGCACACCGAGCGGGTGACCACGGCGCTGACCGGTGAGCAGAGCGGCGTCGTCCTGGTCGACGATCTTGAGGCGGGGTTGCGGGTGGTCGACGCGTACGCGGCCGAGCACCTGGAGATCCAGACGGTCGACGCCCGGCAGTGGGCGCTGCGGGTCCGCAACGCCGGGGCGATCTTCGTGGGCGCCTGGTCGCCGGTGTCGCTCGGCGACTACTGCGCCGGGTCCAACCACGTGCTGCCCACCGGCGGCTGCGCCCGGCACTCCTCGGGGCTGTCCGTGCAGTCGTTCCTGCGCGGCGTGCACCTGATCGAATACACCGAGACGGCTCTGCGTGAGGTGGCCCCGCACGTGGTGACCCTGGCCAACGTGGAGGACCTGCCGGCGCACGGCCAGGCGGTCCAGGCCCGTTTCCCGGGTGGAGCGGCATGAGCGAGCGCAGCGAGCGAACCAGCTGGCTCAGTCGCCCGGTGCCTCAGGTCGCCTCCTCGCGAAGCGGGGAGGCGACATGAGCAGCCTGGACGAGCTGCCGATCCGCGACGACCTGCGCGGGCTCTCGCCGTACGGGGCGCCGCAGCTCGACGTGCCGGTGCGGCTCAACACCAACGAGAACTCGTACGCGGTGCCGGAGCCGGTGGTCGAGGCGATCGGCAAGGCGCTCGCGGCCGAGCTGCGCGACTTGAACCGCTACCCGGACCGGGACGCGCTGGCGCTCCGGGCCGACCTGGCCGAATATCTCGGGCACGGGCTCACCGTCGAGCAGGTGTGGGCGGCCAACGGCTCCAACGAGATCCAGCAGCAGCTTTTGCAGGCGTTCGGTGGGCCGGGGCGCAGCGCGCTCGGCTTCGTTCCGGCGTACTCGATGCATCCGCTGCTGGCCCTCGGCACCGGCACCCGGTGGGTGCCCGCCGAGCGCGGCGTCGACTTCGGGTTGACCGCCGAGGAGGCGGTCGCCCAGGTCCGTGAGCACCGGCCCGACGTGGTCTTCCTCTGCTCGCCGAACAACCCCACCGGCACGGCACTGGACCCGGCGGTGATCGCCGCGGTGCTCGACGTCGCGCCGGGCATGGTGGTCGTGGACGAGGCGTACGCCGAGTTCGCCCGACCGGGCACGGTCAGCGCCCTCGCGGTGCTGCCCGGCCACCCGCGGCTGGTGGTGAGCCGCACGATGAGCAAGGCGTTCGGCTTCGCCGGCGGGCGGTTGGGCTACCTGGCCGCCGACCCGGCGGTGGTGCAGGCGGTGCAGCTCGTCCGTTTGCCGTACCATCTCTCCGCACTGACCCAGGCCGCCGCACGGGCGGCGGTGACCCACCGCGACGCACTCCTCGGCACGGTCAGCGCGATCATGGCGCAGCGGGACCGGATCGTGGCGACGCTGCGCGAGCGTGGGTTGCGGGTCGCCGACAGCGACGCCAACTTCGTGCTCTTCGAGGCGGGCGGGGACCAGACCACCGTCTGGAAGGCGCTGCTGGCACAGGGGGTGCTGGTCCGTGACGTCGGCCTGCCCGGCTGGCTGCGGGTGACCGCGGGCACCCCGACCGAGACCGACGCCTTCCTTTCTGCAATGGAGACTGTGTGATGAGCCGGACCGCCCGGGTGGAGCGGATCACCAAGGAGACCAAGGTCCTCGTCGAGATCGACCTCGACGGCACCGGCGCCGCCGAGATCAGCACCGGCGTCGGCTTCTACGACCACATGCTGCACCAGATCGCCCGGCACGGCGGCTTCGACCTGACCGTGCGCACCGTGGGTGACCTGGAGATCGACGCGCACCACACGATCGAGGACACGGCGCTCGCCCTGGGTGCCGCGTTCGACCAGGCGCTGGGCGACAAGGCCGGCATCCGGCGGTACGGCTCGGCGACCGTGCCCATGGACGAGGTGCTGGTCCGGGCCGCGGTGGACCTCTCGGGTCGGCCGTACGTGGTGCACGACGAGCCGGCGCTGGCCCCGTACATCGGGCCGGTGTACGCGACGAGCATGACCCGGCACATCTGGGAGTCCTTCGGTCAGGCGGCCCGGGTCACGCTGCACGTCGACGTGCTGCGGGCGGCCCGGCCGGGCGGTCACCCGGACGCGCACCACGTGGTGGAGGCGCAGTTCAAGGCGGTCTCCCGGGCGCTGCGGGAGGCGACCGCGATCGACCCACGCTCGGCGGGCGCGATTCCCAGCACGAAGGGTGCTCTCTGATGAGCGCGAGGAGTGCAGCGCAGCGGAGCCCCGCAGTCGCGATTCGAGGGTGGCTCTGATGGGTGCCGCGTTGCCGACGTTGTTGCTGATCCTGGCCGGGGTGCTGGTGGGTGGCACCTGGTCGCTCTACCGGCAGGGTGCGCCGAAGGCGGCTGTCCTGGTCACCGCGGCGCTCGCGGTGCTCGCCACTGTCGCCGGGGTTCTGCGGCTGCTGCCGGAGAACGGGTGATCGGGGTGACGACATGAGTGATGTGGTGGTGCTCGACTACGGCTCGGGCAACCTGCGCTCGGCGGAGCGGGCGCTGGCCGCCGCCGGCGCTGACGTGCGGGTGACCGACGACCTGGCCGCTGCGGCCGCCGCCGACGGCCTGGTGGTCCCGGGGGTGGGCGCGTATGCGGCGTGCATGGCCGGGATCGAGGCGCTCGGTGCCGGCCCGGTGATCGCCGAGCGGGTGGCGGCGGGTCGGCCGGTGCTCGGCATCTGTGTGGGCATGCAGGTGCTCTTCGAGTACGGCGAGGAGCATGGTGTGGTGACCAAGGGGCTCGGGTTGCTGCCCGGCGGGGTGACCCGGTTGGCCGCCACCCGGTTGCCGCACATGGGTTGGAACACGGTCCGGGCACCCGAGGGGTCGGTGCTCTTCGCCGGGTTGTCGGAGCAGAGCCGGTTCTACTTCGTCCACTCGTACGCGATGGGGGACCCGGCAGCGCTGGCTGCTGCCGGTGCCACGGTGACCACCGCCCATCACGACACTGATTTCGTCGCCGCGGTGGAGCGTGGTCCGCTGTCGGCGGCCCAGTTCCACCCGGAGAAGTCCGCCGACACCGGTGCCGCGCTGCTGCGCAACTGGCTCGTCACGCTGCCCAGCGGTGACTGACCGTCGTCGCCCGGTGCCCGGCGCGAGGGTGTCGCGGTGAGCCGGGAACGGGCCCGTCGTCGGGCGGTGCGTGAGGCCGAGCAGGCCCGGGAGCGGGCGGTGCGGCAGCGGCAGGTGGCGCGCCGTCAGCGCCGTCGCGCGGTGGTCCGCCGGTTGACGCCGCAGGTGCGGCGGGGCCGCTCCGGACGGTTGCCCCGGCACAGCCGGGGTGAGCGGGCCGCGATTGTGCTGCTGACCGGTGCCGCGCTGATTCTGATCTGGACGTTCGTCGACAACCTGGCGCTGCGTGTCGCGCTGATGGTGCTCTTGCTGCTCGTACTGCCGGCGATCGTCGTGATCGCCCTGGACCGTCGTACCTGATCGAGGAGAAGACGTTGAGCCTCACCCTGTTACCCGCTGTGGATGTCGCCGACGGCCGGGCCGTCCGGCTCGTGCAGGGCGCCGTCGGAAGCGAGAGCATCTATGGCGAGCCGTTGGACGCGGCGCTGGCCTGGCAGCAGGACGGCGCCGAGTGGATCCACCTGGTCGACCTGGACGCGGCGTTCGGTCGGGGCACCAACGCGCACCTGCTCGCCGAGGTGGTGCGTCAGTTGGACGTGAAGGTGGAGCTCTCCGGCGGCATCCGGGACGACGAGTCGCTGCGGGCGGCGCTGGGCACCGGGGCGACCAGGGTGAACATCGGCACCGCCGCCCTGGAGGACCCGGTCTGGTGTGACCGCGTGGTGGGGGAGTACGGCGACCGGGTGGCCATCGGGCTGGACGTGCGCGGCCACACCCTCTCGGCGCGCGGTTGGACCCGCGACGGTGGTGACCTGTACGAGGTGCTGGAGCGGCTGGACAAGGCGGGCGCGAGCCGGTACGTGGTCACCGACATCACCAAGGACGGCACGATGCGCGGGCCGAACCTGGACCTGCTGCGCGAGGTGTGCGCCCGCACGGACCGGCCGGTGATCGCCTCCGGTGGGGTGTCCACGTTGGACGACCTGCGGGCGTTGGCGACCCTGGAGCCGCTCGGGGTGGAGGGTGTGATCGCCGGTAAGGCGCTCTATGCGGGTGCCTTCACGGTGGCCGAGGCGCTGCGGACCCTGGCCGAGGCGTGACGGTCACCCGGCTCTCCTCGGGTGGCCCGTGGGAGCAGCGGTACGGCTATTCCCGGGTGGTCCGGGCCGGTGACCTGGCGTTCACGGCCGGTTGCACGGCGACGGTGGACGGTCGGGTGGTGCACGTCGGTGACGCCGCCGCCCAGACCGCGCAGGCGTTGCGGATCGGGCTGGACGCGCTGGCCGAGGTGGGTGCGGAGCCCGGCGACGTGGTCCGGACCAGGATGTATGTGATCGACCGGCTGCACGCCGACGAGGTGGGCCGGGCGCACAACGCGGTCTTCGGCGCGGTCCGGCCGGCGGCGACCCTGGTGGTGGTGGCCGGTCTGCTGGATCCGGAGCACCTGGTCGAGGTGGAGTTGGAGGCGTACCTCGGCGGTCGCTGAGGTCGGCGGTCGGCGTGGTGCCGGCCGCTTCCCGGCCAGATAAGTTGTGCACAACTTAATTGTGGGCTACGGTTCAGCGGTGACCGATGATCTGCTGTTGCGCCGACAGGTGTGCTTCGCGCTCTACGCCGCGTCGCGCGCCCTCACCGACGTCTACCGGCCGATCCTCGACGAGTTCGGGCTGACCTACCCGCAGTACCTGGTGCTGCTGGTGCTCTGGGAACGCCCCGACGACGCCCCCACGGTGTCCGAGCTCGGCGCCGAGCTGCGACTGGACTCCGGCACGCTCTCCCCGCTGCTCAAGCGGCTGGAAGGAGCGGGCCTGGTGGTTCGGCGGCGGTCGGCGCGCGACGAGCGGCGGGTCGAGGTGGGCCTCACCGAGCAGGGGCGGGCGCTGCGGGAGCAGCTCTGCGACGTCCCGCTGCGGATCGCCCTGGCCACCGGGCTGGGCATCGATGAGCTTGTCGCGTTGCGCGACACGCTCACCCGGGTCACCGACACCATCCATCGACAGAAGGAGCAGTGACTCTCATGCAGGTCATCTACACCGCATCCGCGACCGCCAAGGGTGATGGCCGCGACGGCCACGTCGAGACCTCCGACGGCACCCTCGCGCTCGACCTGGCCGTGCCGAAGGAGATGGGTGGCGCCGGCGGCGCCGCCAACCCCGAGCAGCTCTTCGCCGCCGGCTACGCGGCCTGCTTCCACAGCGCGCTGCGACTGGTGGGCCGCCGGGCCAAGGCCGACGTGAGCGACTCCGTCGTCGCGGCCGAGGTGGGCATCGGCCCGAACGGCAGCGGCGGTTTCGGGCTCACCGTCGAGCTCGTCGTCGACCTGCCCGCCGTCTCCCGCGAGACCGCCGAGCAGATCGTCGAGCAGGCCCACCAGGTCTGCCCGTACTCGAACGCGACCCGCGGCAACATCGACGTCACGCTGACCGTCCGGGAGACCCTGGCCGCGTGACCTCGCGGACCGAGACCCCCACCGCGGACGAGAGGACGACCACCCCGTGACCAGAAACCGCGAGATCCACCTGGCCAGCCGCCCTCAGGGCTGGCCCACCGAGGACACCTTCCGACTCGTCGAGACCGACGTCCCGACGCCGGGCCCGGGCCAGATCGTGGTCCGCAACCAGTACATGTCGGTCGACCCGTACATGCGCGGACGGATGAACGACGTCAAGTCGTACGTGCCGCCGTTCGCCCTCGACGCGCCGCTCGACGGTGCCTCGATCGGCGAGGTGATGGCCAGCGAGGCACCGGACGTCGCCGTCGGGACCACCGTCCTGCACGGGCTGGGCTGGCGGGAGTACGCGCTGCTCGACGCCACCGCCGCCCGGCCGGTCGACCCGAGCGTCGCGCCGGTCAGCGCGTACCTCAGCGTGCTGGGCATGACCGGGCTGACCGCGTACGCCGGGCTGCTGGAGGTCGCCGCGATGAAGCCCGGCGAGACGGTCTTCGTCTCCGCCGCAGCCGGCGCGGTCGGCAGCCTGGTCGGCCAGATAGCAAAGCTCAAGGGTGCCGGCCGGGTGGTCGGCAGCGCCGGCTCGCCGGCCAAGGTCGAGCGGCTGCGGGCGCTGGGCTTCGACGCCGCGTTCGACTACCACGACGGGCCGGTCCGCGAGTCGCTGCGGGCAGCCGCGCCGGACGGCGTCGACGTCTACTTCGACAACGTCGGCGGCGATCACCTGGAGGCCGCCATCTCGGCCATGAACCTGCACGGCCGGGCCGCGATCTGCGGCATGATCTCGCAGTACAACGAGACCGAGCCGTCGGCCGCGCCGCGCAACCTGGCGTTGGTCATCGGCAAGCGGCTCACCCTGCGCGGCTTTTTGGTCAACGACCACAACGACATGCGGGCGGCGTTCGTCCGCGACGTCGCCGGCTGGCTGCGCGAGGGCACGCTGTCCTACGACGAGACGATCGTGGACGGCATCGAGAACGCTCCGGACGCGTTCATCGGCCTGCTGCGTGGCGACAACCTCGGCAAGATGCTCGTCAAGGTGTGACCCAGGCCTCGTTCACGGCGGTCGACCCGATCGGGTCGACCGCCGTGTCGTTGACGGAGGATAGGCTCGCGGCATGACGGTGGCGGTGCGCGTGATCCCCTGCCTGGACGTGGACGCCGGGCGGGTGGTCAAGGGGGTCAACTTCCTCGACCTTCGCGACGCCGGCGACCCGGTGGAGTTGGCCGCCGCGTACGACCGGGCGGGCGCGGACGAGCTGACCTTCCTCGACGTCACGGCGTCCTCGAGTGACCGGGGCACCATGCTCGACGTGGTGCGCCGCACCGCCGAGTCGGTGTTCATCCCCCTCACCGTCGGTGGCGGGGTCCGGCAGGTCGCCGACGTCGACACACTGCTGCGCGCCGGGGCGGACAAGGTCGGTGTGAACACCGCCGCCATCGCCCGCCCCGAGCTGATCGCCGAGATCGCCGACCGGTTCGGCCGGCAGGTGCTCGTGCTCTCCCTCGACGTGCGTCGGTCGCCCGACGGCGGCACGCCCAGCGGCTTCGAGGTCACCACCCACGGTGGTCGGCGCGGCACCGGAATGGACGCGGTGCGGTGGGCGCAGCGGAGCGCCGAGCTGGGCGCGGGGGAGATCCTGCTCAACTCGATGGACGCCGACGGCACCAAGGCCGGCTTCGATCTGGAGCTGATCGCCGCGGTGCGGGCGGTCGTGGACGTGCCGGTGGTCGCCAGTGGCGGCGCCGGTGAGGTGGCTCACTTTCCGCCCGCGATCGGTGCCGGAGCGGACGCGGTGCTCGCCGCCAGCGTCTTCCACTTCGGTGAGCTGACCGTGGCCGAGGTCAAGGACGCGCTGCGCCACAGCGGCCACCCGGTGCGCTGAGCCGGTCAGTGCACGCCGGAGTGCCCCTCCGGTGACCGCCGGGGCGTGGGGATCGAACGGACCGCGTATTCCTGGACGGCCGCCGCGTGGTCGGCCTCTTCCAGGATCCATTCGGCGCTGCCGGGTGCGTGCCGGCGGGTCAGCACCCCCTGCACGGTGTCCACCATGGTCGCCACCCCCGCCCGAGGGCGGGTGCGCCAGAGCTGCTCACCCTCGGCGGTGATCCGGAACCAGCCGTCGGCGACGCTCACCAGCCCGGCGCCGACCAGCCGCCGGATCGCGGCCTCCACCTCGTGCCGCTGCGGGATCGTGTGGTTGAGGTGGTCGGCGGTGGAGAGCACGTCGGTCAGGCGGACGCCCTCCGGCCGTCGACTCGTGGCCGACCGGTGGTGCCGTCCGGCTCCGCTCGCGATGACCAGCGACACGAAGATCCAGGCGTCCGTCCAGCGCCAACCGTTCTCCCCCATGCAGAGATGATGACGGCGCGCGTCGCGGAAGGGAACACCCACCCTCCATCCGGCACACCGGACCACCACCGCGTGCCGGTTCGCGAACGGTCGGTGAGGGCTCAGCCGGTGGGAGCGGCCGGGGCGGTGCTGCCTGGTCGCGGCACGTCGGCCTCCGCCGGGTGAGTGTCGGCGTCGTCGGACACGGCACCGTCGGGGACGGTGGCATCGTGCGCGGTGGCGTCGGACACACTTTCCTCGGGTACGGCGAACGGCGGGATGAAGAGCTGGGCCAACGGACCGATGGCCAGCGCGTACGCGACAGTGCCCAGGCCGACAGTGCCGCCGAGCAGCCAGCCCAGCGCCAGGACGGTGACCTCGATGACGGTGCGCACCAGCCGAACCGACCAGCCCGGCCGACGGGCCACGAATCCGGTCATCAGCCCATCACGTGGGCCCGGGCCCAGCCGGGCACCGAGATACATGCCGGTGGCGGCGCCGTTGGCGACGATCCCGGTGACGAGCAGCGCGATCCGGACGCCGAGGGGTCCACCGGCGGGCATTAGGGCCAGTGTGGCGTCCACGACCAGACCGATCACCACGACGTTGCTGATCGTGCCGAGACCCGGCCGCTGCCGCAGCGGGATCCAGAGCAGCAGCACCAGCGCGCCGACGCCGATGGTGACGGTGCCGAACGAGAGCCCGGTCAACTCGGAGAGGCCCTGGTGGAACACGTCCCACGGGTCGAGGCCCAGGTCGGAGCGGACCATCAGGGCCATGCTGACGCCGTAGAGGACGAGCCCCAGGTAGAGCTGGACCAACCGTCGAACCGGCCGGTGCCGCAGATTGCCAAGCAATGCCATGCATGCCACCCTAGGTGCCAATCCACGTCGAGGAAGAAGCCAATATCCGGGGAGTGGCCATGACGGGTCAGGTGCGCGGCGTCCAATTGGCGCGTCTGCTCGGTCAGTGGCACGCCCTGCCGGGCCGCCGACGCAGCCCCGACTACGCCGCGCTGGCCGGCACGGTGCGCGGTCTGCTCGCCGATGGCCGGCTGCCGCTGGGCGTCCGCCTTCCCGCCGAACGGGAGCTGGCCGAGGCGTTGCGGATCAGCCGGACCACTGTCACCGCCGCGTACCGGCAACTGCGCGAGACCGGGCACCTGGCAAGCCGCCGCGGCGCCGGCAGCTGGACGATGCTGCCCGGCAACCACCGGGTGGCCAGCACCGGCCTGTGGACCCCGCTGGACGACCGGGAGATGCTCGACCTCGGTGTCGCCGCGCTGGCGGCCCCACCGCAGCTCCTGACGGCCGCCCGTGCCGCCACCGAGGACCTGCCCCGCTATCTGGGTGGCGCCGGCTACCACCCGACCGGCATCATCGAGCTGCGCGAGGCGGTGGCCGACGCGTACGCCGCCCGGGGCCTGCCCACCTCGGCCGACCAGATCATGGTCACCAGCGGCACCCAGCACGCACTGGACCTGGTGTTGCGGCTCGCCCTGGCCCCTGGCGGCAGTGTGCTGGTCGAGTCACCGACCTACCCCAACGCGCTCGCCGCGCTGGCCGGGCGACGGGCCCGGATCACCACCCACGGCCTGGCCGCCGACGGGTGGGAGCCGGACCTGCTGCTGGGCAGCCTCCGGCAGACCCGGCCCAAGTTGGCCTACCTGATTCCGGAGTTCCAGAACCCGACCGGGCACCTGATGCCCGCCTCGCTGCGCGAGCGGGTGGTGGCCGCCGCGCACGCGGTCGGCACCGATCTGGTCATCGACGAGTCCTTCGTGGACCTTCCGCTGGACGGCACCGAGCTGCCACCCCCGGTCGGCGTCTACGACCGGCACAGCCGGGTGATCAGCATCGGCGGGATGAGCAAGCCCTACTGGGGCGGCCTGCGGATCGGCTGGGTGCGCGCCTCCGCGCCGCAGGTGCAGCGGCTGGCCGCCGTCCGGGTCGGGGTGGACATGGCCAGCCCGGTGCTGGACCAGCTGGTCGCTGTGCACCTGCTCGCCGACGCCGACGCCATCGTGGCCGAGCGCCGCGTCCAGTTGGCCGTCCAGCGCGACGCTCTGCTCGGCGCGCTGGCGCAGCGGTTGCCGGACTGGCGGGTGACAGTGCCCCGGGGTGGCGTGACGCTGTGGGCCGAGTTGGACGGCCCGGTCTCCAGCGCGCTGGCCCGGGCCGCCGAGGAGGTCGGCGTACGACTGGCTCCCGGCCCCCGGTTCGGCCTGGACGGCACCATGGAGCGGTTCCTGCGGCTGCCGTTCACCCTGCCGGCCGCAGACCTCGTGGAGGCCGTGGGGCGGATCGCGGCGGTGCGTTACGACCTGGACCGCACCGGCCGGCAGCGATGGCGGGAGCCCGCCGTCATCGCCTGAGCCAACCGACCACCGACCACCGGCCCTCGACCCACGATCGTCGCCTGTCCGCCGGCACCAGGTATCTCGACGGTATGACGGGAACGTACCTTTCGCCCTACCTTGGCTGCCACAATCTCCTGATGGGCGAGGGCGGGGGGATGCGCGGGGTCCGCCGGAGCGCGCCGGGCTCACGGGCGACCCCGCTCGAACTCTTCTACGACCTGGTCTTCGTCTTCGCGTTTCTGCACGTCACCACGGCCACCGCCGGCAATCCGACCGCCCGGGGCCTGGTGCAGTGCCTGGTTCTGCTGGCCCTGCTCTGGTGGTGCTGGTCCGGGTTCGCCGTTCTGGGCAACCTGATCCGCACCGACCAGGGCATCGTCCCGGCGATCGGCTTCGTCGCCATCGCCGCCGCCTTCGTGCTGGCGCTGAGTCTGCCGAAGGCGTTCGTCGACCGGCCCGGTGGGCTGTTCGGTCCGCTGGTCTTCGCGACCTGCTACTTCCTGGTGCGGGTGAGCGAGACGGTGATCTTCCTGTGGATCGGCCGCCGGAACCGCGACGTGCGGCGACGCTGGCGGCTGCTCGTTCTGCCGCTGCTGCTGGCCACGGCCCTCATCGTGGTCGCCGGGCTGCTGCCGCAGCGGCTCTTCGACGGAACAGCCGAGTCGGTGGCCCGCCTGCTGTGCTGGCTCGCGGCCCTCGGCGTGGAGTACGGAGCCGGCCTCACGCTGCGGGGCAGCGGGTGGACGGTGCTGTCCGCCGGGCACTGGGCGGAGCGGCACGGTCAGATCGTCCTGGTCGCCCTCGGCGAGACCATCATCGCGCTCGGGTTCAGTCCCAACGAAACTGTTGGGCTGCCGCTGACCTGGCCGGTGCTGTTCGCCGCGCTCCTCGGCGTCGCGGTGGTCGCCGCGATGTGGTGGGCGTACTTCGACACCCTGGCGCTCGGCATGGAACAGACCCTGCACCGCACCCGCGACCCGGACGCCCGTGCCATCCTGGCCCGGAACGCCTACAGCTACCTGCACCTGCCGGTCATCGCCGGCGTCATCCTGTTCGCGCTCGGGCTCAAGGGGCTGATCCACGAGGGCGCCGACCCCAACACACCGAGCTGGGGCATCCCGCTGCCGGGCCTCGACCTGCTGGCGCTCTACGGTGGGGTCGCGCTCTACCTGCTCGCGCTCATCGTGCTCGGCCGGCTGATGCTCGGCGCCCCCCGCTGGCCCACGATCGGCGGGATCCTGCTGCTGGTCGCGCTGGTGCCGGTTGCCGTGTCGCTGCCCGAGCTGATCGCGTTGGGCATGTTGGCCCTGGCCACGACGCTGGCCGTGGCCGCGCAGACGGTCGTCGACTCGCGGCGCCGGGCCGGGGTCCGGCAGAAGGCGTTCGAGGAGCAGCTCGCCGCGGAAGAGGGACACACGAGGTGGCGGGGCCACCACCTGTGAGGGCCCCGTGCCGGCCCTCTCGCCGACACGGGACCCTCGGCCGGCTTACAGCTCGGCGAGCGTGCCCGCGTACATCTTGTCGATCTGGGCCGCGAAGTTGCTCTCCACACCACGTCGCTTGATCTTCAGCGACGGGGTGATCTCGCCGTCCTCGATCGTCAGGTCGCGCGGCAGGATGGCCACCTTCTTGATCGTCTCCCAGCGGTTGAGCTTCGCGTTGAGCTGGGCGACGTACTCCTCGACCATCGTCTGGGCCTCCGGCGAGGCGACGATCTCGGTGTAGCTGCGCCCCTCCAGCGGACCACCGGCGACCCAGCCCCGGATCGCGTCCGGGTCCAGCGTGACCAGCATCGTGCAGAAGTTGCGGGCCTGACCGACGACGACCGCCTGCGAGGTGTACGGGCAGATCGCCTTGAACATCCCCTCGATGTGCGACGGCGCGATGTACTTGCCGCCCGAGGTCTTGACCAGGTCCTTCTTGCGGTCCGTGATCCGCAGGTAGCCCTGCTCGTCCAGGGTGCCGATGTCACCGGTGCGGAAGAAGCCGTCCTCGGTGAACGCGGCGGCGGTCTCCTCCGGCAGGTTGTGGTAGCCGCGCATCACCGGCCGGCCACGCACCAGGATCTCCCCGTCGGTGTCGATCCGGCACTCCAGGTCACCCATCGCCCGGCCCACAGTGCCGATCTGGAGCCCGGACGGCGGGTTGACGAAGTTGCCGGCGCTGGTCTCAGTCAGGCCGTAGCCCTCCGAGATCGGCAGGTTCGCCGCGGCGAAGAAGGTGGCGATCTCCGGGCTGAGCGGAGCCGCACCGGACACCAGCACCCGCATCCGGCCGCCGAGGCGGGCCTGGAGCTTGCTGAACACCAGCTTCTCGGCCACGCCGTAGCGCAGCTTCAACCCGGCCGACACCGGCTTGCCGGCCTGCTCCAGGGTCACCTTCTCCTTGCCGACGCCGACGGCCCAGGCGAAGATCTTCGCCTTCGCGCCGCCGCCGTCCTGCGCGGTGGTCACCGCCCGGTTGTAGACCTTCTCGAACACCCGGGGAGCGCCGCACATCAACGTCGGGCGGATCACCGACAGCAGGTCGACCAGCTTCTCCACCCGCCCGTCGACATAGGTGGGCAGGCCGACATGGATGGCACCGCAGAGCAGCGTCTTGCCGAACGAGTGGGCCAGCGGCAGCCACAGGTACTGCAGGTCGTCGTCGCGCAGCAGCCCGACCTCCGCCTGCGCCACGGCCTCCCAGCACCAGCCGCCGTGCAGCAGCTCGACGCCCTTGGGTCGACCGGTGGTGCCGGAGGTGTAGATCAGGGTGGCCAGGTGGTCGGGGCCGATGCCGGCCACCAGCATGTCGATCAGATCCGGCTCGGCTGCCAGCGCGCGGGTGCCCCGCTCCTCCAGCTCGGCGAGGGTCAACTGGGGGATCGCCGCGGCCTGGTCGGTGTCGCCGTCGAGGAGCACCACGTGGGTCAGCGCGGGCAGGTTGGCGCCAGCGATCTTCGCCGCCTGGGCCGGATTTTCCGCGAAGAGCACCTTCGAGCCGGAGTCGGCGATGATGTACGTCGCGTCCGCCGGCTCGGTGGTCGGGTAGACGGTGGTGGTCGCCCCGCCGGCGCACATGATGCCGAGATCGGCGATCACCCAGTCCAGTCGGGTGTTGGCGAGGATCGCGACCGGGTCCTCCTGGCCGACGCCCAGGCCGTGCAGGCCGGCGGCGACCGCCTTGGCACGCTGGCCGACCTGCTCCCAGGTCAGCCAGACGGGCCCCGAGTCGTCGGGGGCGGGGGAGGCGAACGCGTTCCGGTCGGGGGTGGCCGCCACGCGCTTGAGGAACATGTCCGGGATGGAACGGTACGGTACATCGAGAGCCATCGCTGGAGCCGCCTTCGGGGGTGGTGGCGTGACCGTCGTCACGTCATGATGGTTACCGAAGAGTATTGCGTGGCACCGTGCATCGGCTAGCCCTGGTGATCGTCCGGCCGGCCCAACCCGCCGACCGGTCCGGCGGAATCAGGCGTATCGGGCAGCCACGACTGACCAGTCGTAGGTGGCCCGGACCCAGTTGCGCCGGGTGGCCGCCGCGTGGGTCATCTCGTCGTTCCCGCTGGACAGCAGCGCCTCCTCCGCTTCCAGGTACGCCCCCAGGCTCTGGTTGAACCGGTTCGCCACGGCCCGCAGCGCGGTCGCCTCGTCCCCGGCGGCGCCCTGGGCGATCACCGTGACCAGGTTGTGTGCCTCCGGATCAGCCTGGCTCTCCTTGCCGTAGGAGAAGAGGTCGTTGCACCAGCAGACCAGGTCCACCGCCAGCAGATCCAGTGCGAGCAGCGCCGGGTTGGCGCGCTGGATCGCCCCGAGGGGCCGCGCCGATGCCAGGTCGGTCAGGGTGAGGCAGGGGTGCACGCCGCCGATGTGCCGGCGCAGTTGGAGGTACTCCGCCATCTCCGGCACGCGCCGACGCTCCCGGTTGGTCGCCTCCCAGAGCAGTGCCAGCAGGTACTCCCGCATCTGGCTGATGAACCGCAGCAGCAGCGCCGCATGGTCGTCGTGCAGCCGGGTCCGGCGGCACAGATCGTGCAACGCGTCACCCAGGGGTCCGACGGCGGGCGGTGGGACGTCCGGGTCGCCGTACCGGTCCAGCACGTCGAGCAGGGTGCTGATGGCCGGTCCCAGCCGGACGGGGTCGGCGCCGAGGCCGTCCTCGTCGCAGGCGTCGTCCATCACGAAGAGCCAGCTGATCAGGTCGGTGAGCAGTCGCAACCCGTCCACCGAACCCGCCGGGCAGGCGCGGCCGGCCAGGCCGGCGGCGTCGGCCCGTTGCAGCCGACGAACCCGCTGGCTGGAATCGATCAGCCCGAAGGTCTGCGCCCACTCGATGCTCTCGTCCGCCACCCGTTCGGTGGCCTCGTGGCGACCTACGGGAAACGGGGGCTCCCGCAGCGCCGAAATCGCGAAACTTCGCACAGTCTGCCCCCACTCGTTGCCGCTCGGCGAAGAGTGACGCGGTAAAGCGTACGGGAGGAGGTATCAGCCTTCGTCGCTGGGTGTGGGGCATTCCACAGTGGACCTGTGACCGTTTCCAGACATAGCGTCACATTCCCAGGCTGGCGGTCCGCAGGCGTCGGACGGCCTCTGGAGGACCGTCCAGTTGGACCCGGGCCACCCGTTGCCGACCGGAAAGGAACAAGACCAGCTCGGCCGGGGCGCCGACCACCCGTAGCGGCTCGCCGCCCCGGCCGACGGAGAGTTCGCCGTGGCCGGGTGCCTGCACGTAGAGGTCCGCCGGAAAACGGCGAAGTGTCAACCGGGCCATCGGGGAGGCGCGCTTCCAGAGAGCAGCCTGGAGGCCCACCGGCAGGTCCCGCGGCTGCCACCCGGAGCCGGCCCGCCGTACGTCCTCGTGATGGATGAAGAACTCCATCATGTTGGCCAGCTCGTCGGTCACCCGGTTGCTGACCGGGCTCCAGAACGGCGGGTTGCGCACCTGGTCGACCAGGTCCGGGTAGGGCTGTGCGGCGAGTCGGAGACGGACCCGCTCGGCGTAGCCGCGCAGCGGCGGCAGCATGATGCCCCCGGCCGCGTCCGGGCGGCGGTCCCGCAGCACCAGGTGCGCGGCGAGGTCACGGGTCGCCCACCCCTCGTTGATCGTCGGGGCGTCCGGCCCGAGGGCCAGGAAGAGATCGGCCAGCGCATCGCGCTCGGCTCGGGCGTACCGCGGCATGGCCTGATCGTAGGCCCGGCGGCCCGTTGGCGCGCGGCTACCGTCCGCCGGTTCGATGTCCGCGGTTCGCCCCGTCCGGTACGTGATGGTCGACATATCCCGTCGGGGTCGGCGGTGCTGGCCTGGACCGGTAAGGATGAGGGAGATAATTGCGGCTTACGGCGGGGGAGAGTGTGGCGAGCAGGACAAGTCGGGACGTGCTCAGCCGAGGGCTGGGGGTCCTGCGGCAGGCGATCCGCGAGCAGCCACGGATCTTCACCGTCGCGGTCGTGGGCAGCGTGCTCTTCGGCGGGATGATCATCGTCAGCGCGCGGGTCGTCGGGTCGGTCATCGGCGAGGTGGCGCTTCCGGCCATCGAACGCGGCGAGGTGGGCGCGGGCACCCTGGCGCTGGCGGCGACCGCGTTGTTCGGGATCAGCGTGCTGCGGGTGGCGGGCATCTTCGGCCGTCGGCTCGGTGCCGGCTACATGCAGTACCGCCTCCAGGCCTCCTACCGCCGCCGGGTCACCCGCCGGTACCTGGAGCTGCCGCTGTCCTGGCACCACCGCAACTCCACCGGCACCCTGCTGTCCAACGCCAACTCCGACGTGGAGGCGGCCTGGTACCCGATCGCGCCGCTGCCCTTCGCCGTCGGCACGCTGGTGATGCTGGTCGGCGCGATCGTGTCGCTCTTCGCCACCGACTGGGCGCTCGCCCTGGTCGGCCTGGCGGTCTTCCCCGCGCTGTTCGCGCTCAACGTCGTCTACTCCCGCCGGATGGCGCCCCGGCAGGCTCGGGCGCAGCGGCTGCGCGCCGAGGTCAGCGGCATCGCCCACGAGAGCTTCGACGGCGCTCTGGTGGTCAAGACGATGGGCCGCGAGGCCCAGGAGACCGCCCGGTTCGCGGGCCGCGCCGGTGAGCTGCGCGACTCGTTGATCGCGGTCGGTCGGCTCCGCGGCATCTTCGACCCGCTGTTGGAGACCCTGCCCAGTCTCGGCACCCTGGCCGTGCTGGTGGTCGGGGCGTTCCGGCTGCGCCAGGGCGCGATCAGCGTGACCGAGCTGGTCAGCGTGGCCTTCCTCTTCACCGTGCTGGCCTTCCCGGTGCGGGCCATCGGTTGGGTCCTGGCCGAGCTGCCGCGCAGCGTCGCCGGCTGGGACCGGGTCCGCCGGGTGCTCGACGCCACCGGCGAGATGCCGTACGGGCAGCGCGTGCTCGACGCGGCCGGCGCCGGCCCGGCCACCCTCACCTTCAGTGACGTGCACTTCTCCTACCCACCGGCCGAGGCGCACCAGACCGGGGCGCAGGTCCTCGGCGAGGTCGGCTTCACCGTGCCGGCCGGTCGGACGGTGGCCCTGGTCGGGCCGACCGGCGCCGGTAAGTCCACCATCGCCTCGCTGGCGGTGCGCCTCGTCGACCCGGACTCCGGCACCGTCAGCCTGGACGGGGTGGACGTGCGCGAGCTGACTGCCGCGTCGCTGGCCGGCACTGTGGCGCTGGTCGCGCAGGTGCCGTTCGTCTTCGACGACACGGTTCGCGCCAACATCGCCCTCGACCGGCAGGGCATCGACGACGAGGCCGTCTGGGCGGCGCTTCGGCTCGCCGAGGCGGACGGGTTCGTCGCCGCGCTCCCCGACGGCCTGGACACCATGGTCGGTGAGCGGGGCACCTCCCTCTCCGGCGGGCAGCGGCAGCGGCTCACCCTGGCCCGCGCGTTGGCCGGCCGGCCGCGCCTGCTGGTGCTCGACGACGCGACCAGCGCGGTGGACCCCCGCGTGGAGGCGGCCATCCTGGCCGGGCTGCGGTCGTCGACGGCCGAGCCGGGGGTGCCGGTCGCGTCGATCCTGGTGGTGGCATACCGGCGGGCCACCATCGCGCTCGCCGACGAGGTCATCTACGTGGAGCAGGGGCGGGTGATTGCCCGGGGCACCCACACCGAGCTGCTGGCCACCGTGCCCGGCTACGTCGACCTCGTCACCGCCTACGAGCAGGCCGAGGTCGACCGCGCGCAGGAAAGTTCGTACGGCGACGATGTCGCGCCGCTGCCCTCGGGCCTGGAAATCGAGGTGGACCGGTGAGCGCGAGGAGTGCAGCGAAGCGGAGCCCCGCAGTCGCGAACGAAAGGCCAGCCCGGTGAGCGCGAGGAGTGCAGCGAAGCGGAGCCCCGCAGTCGCGAACGAAAGGCGGGCCCGGTGACGACTCCCATGGGGACGGCTGACAAGCGGGAGGAGACGACCTGGCAGACACTGCGCCGAGGTCTGGCGCTGTCGCCGGAGCTGCGGACCGGTCTGGCCGGCACGCTTGCCCTGGCGTTGGTCTACATGGTCGGTCGGGTGGCCGTGCCGGTCGCCGTGCAGCAGGGCATCGACCGCGGCCTCGTCGGTGGTCTGAACCTCGACGTGGTCTGGACGGTGGTGGCGATCACCACGGCGATCCTGGTGATCACGACGGTCTGCGGTTATCTGATGATGCGCCGGCTGTTCACGGTCAGCGAGACGGCGTTGGCCAACGTGCGGACGCGGGCGTTCCGGCACGTGCACGACCTGTCGATGCTGCACCAGCAGTCGGAGCGGCGCGGCTCGTTGGTCTCGCGGGTGACCAGCGACGTCGACCAGATCACCCAGTTCCTCCAGTGGGGCGGGGTGATCCTGCTGGTCAACCTCGGTCAGCTGGTGGTCACCACCGCCGTCATGCTGGCGTACTCCTGGCAGTTGACCCTGGTGGTGCTGGCCGCGTTCCTGCCGGCCGTGTTCGTCATCCGGCAGTTGCAGCAGCGCCTGGGCTCGGCGTACGCGACGGTGCGGCAGCGCACCGGCACGTTGCTCGGCGCGATCGGCGAGAGCGTGGTGGGCGCGCCGGTGATCCGGGCGTACGGCATCGCGGGGCGCACCGAGCGGCGGCTGGACGAGGCCATCGACGGGCAGCGGCTGGCGCAGCAGCGGGCGATCCGGATCAGCATCGTGGGCAGCTCGGTCGGTGAGTTGGCCGCGGGGCTGGCGCTGGCCGGCGTGGTGGTGCTGGGGGTGACGCTGGGCGTGGACGGCACGCTGTCGATCGGCCAGCTGACCGCGTTCCTGTTCCTGGTGACGCTCTTCATCCAGCCGGTGCAGATCGCCACCGAGGTGCTCAACGAGGCGCAGAACGCGATCGCGGGTTGGCGTCGGGTGCTGGACGTGCTGGACGTCGCCCCGGACGTGGCTGACCCGGGGGAGCAGGGACGGGACCTGCCGAGCGGGCCGTTGGACATCCGGTTCGCGGGGGTGCGGTTCGCGTACCCGGGCGGTCCGCCGGTGTTGCACGACATCGACCTGGAGATTCCGGCGAAGAGCCGGGTGGCGGTGGTCGGCGAGACCGGCAGTGGCAAGACGACCTTCGCGAAGCTGCTGACCCGTCTGATGGACCCGTCGGCGGGGGCGGTGCTGCTGTCCGGGGTGCCGTTGGCGGACGTCCGGTTCGACTCGCTGCGCTCCCGGGTGGTGATGGTGCCGCAGGACGGGTTCCTCTTCGACGCGACGGTGGGGGACAACGTCCGGTTCGCCCGGCCGGAGCTGACCGACGAGCAGTTGAGTGCCGCCTTCACCGAGCTGGGTCTGTCGGACTGGTTGGATGGCCTGCCGGCGGGGCTGGACACTCCGGTCGGCGAGCGCGGCGAGGCGCTCAGCGTCGGTGAGCGGCAGTTGGTCGCGTTGGCCCGCGCGTACGTGGCGGATCCGGACCTGCTGGTGCTGGACGAGGCGACCAGCGCGGTGGACCCGGCGACCGAGGTGCGGTTGCAACGCACCCTGGACGCGGTCACCAGGGGCCGGACGACCCTCGCGATCGCCCACCGGCTCTCCACGGCGCAGGCGGCCGACGAGGTGATCGTGGTGGACCGGGGTCGGGTGGTGCAGCGGGGTCCGCACGACGAGCTGGTCCGCGACGCGGACTCGGTCTACGGCCTGCTCTACGCGTCCTGGCTGGAGCAGACCCGGTGACGCGATGCGCCGGTGTGGTGGACGTCGAAGGTCAGGTGCTCTAGGCTCCGGCTTAGGTAAGCCTAACCTTCGAAGGAGGTCGCGCCCATGCGGCCCAACCCCGCCGAGATCGTTCGTACCCTCGTCGCCGGGCGCCTGCCCGGTCTCGTCCACCTGGCCCACCGGCCCGGCCCGCACCACGCCCGGCACGTGACCGACCCGGACGGGCGGGTGCTGCTGCTGGTGCCGGTGGCCAGCCACCTGGCCGCCGCGCTGCAACCGGTGGCCGGGGGCAGCGACGTGGCGGTGGTGCTCGACGTGCTCGATCTGCCGCCCGCCGCCGGAGCGCCCGGTCTGGGTCGCGCCTGGGTCTCCGGGTGGGCCGCCGAGCTGCACGGCGACGAGGCCCGCCACGCGGCTGTCGACTTCGCCGCGGTGGAGCCGACCGGCGACCTGCTCGACCTGGGCACGCGGTTCCGACTGTTCCGCTTCGAGGTGGTCGAGGTCCGCTGGGAGCGGGCCGGCGCCGTGCACCGGGTCGACCCGGTGGAGTACGCCGAGGCCGAGCCGGACCCGGTGCACCCGATCGAGGCGCGTCTGCTGGCCGACCTCGCGGAGCGCGACGGCGCGCAGGTCACCGAGTATCTGCGCCGGCAGCTCGGGTTGACCGAGCAGACCCCGGACGGGCCACCCCGGGTGGTGCGCATCGACCGCTACGGGCTGGTGGTCGCCCTCGGTCGACCGGGCGCGCGGCGTAGGATCCGGCTGGCCTTCCCGGATCCGCTGGCCGACGCCGACGAACTGGGCTGGCTGCTCCCGACGCTGCGCCGCCCGGCCGAGGCCCATCCGCCGTACTGAGCCCGGCAGGCACGCCGCCGGTGCCACCTGCCCGGCTGCACGCCGTCAGCGGGACCGATCGCGGGTCGCGGCCAGCGCC
Organism: Micromonospora sp. MGP-C2; assembly: GCF_057766525.1. NCBI lineage: Bacteria > Bacillati > Actinomycetota > Actinomycetes > Micromonosporales > Micromonosporaceae > Micromonospora > Micromonospora sp. MGP-C2. Next base: position 2,352,326 of record NZ_JBYMEN010000002.1, on the reverse strand, counting down.
CACGCCACCAGCGCCGGCTGACCGAGCAGGCGTAGCGCCCGCTTGCGGTCGGTGTCCAGCCCGAAGCCGTTTCGGCGTTCGACGAACTGGGCGATGTTGCCGGGGAAGACCCCGACGAAGAAGCCGGCGACGGCCCGGCCGAGCAACCGGCGGGCGGGTTGACGCCACGTCGCCAGCAACGCCGATCCCAGCGCGACCTCAGCGAGACCGGACACGACCACGACCTTGTCGACGTCGACCGGCAGCCAGGACGGCACCTGTGCCCGGAACTCCTGCCGCTTCGTCGTCAGGTGACCAACGCCGGTGCTCAGCAGGACAGCGCCGAGGGAGGCCTGACCGATGGCCTGCAGAACGGGTTTCGTCGGTTGGCTCATGATCCTGTTCCTGGGGCTCTGTCGAAGACGGACTTCCCCTACCATCTCCGATTCCGCACCGTTCAACCCTGCGAACTCGAGAGCCGGCCCGCCGCGACCGCCCCTAGGTCGGCAGGGGGCCGGTGAGGTAGCGCTGGATCGTCGGGCCGATCGCGGCGACCAGGGTTTCCGGGTCCGCCGAGGCGACCGGCTCCAGACGCACCACGTGCCGCATCATGGCCAGGCCGATCATCTGGGTGGCCACCAGGGAACCGCGCAGTGGCAGTTGGGCCGGATCGACGTCGAGCTGTTCGAGCACCCGCCGCAGGACCTGGGTGGTGACGAACTCGCGCAGCAGTCGAGCGGTCCACTCGTTGCTCACCGCGGAGCGCAGCAGTGCCTGGGCGGCGCTGCCGGCCGGTGAGTCCCAGACGCCGAGGAAGGTGCGTACCAGTCGCTCACCGGCCCCGTCCGGGTCGCCGGCGATCACCTTCGGCACCAGCTCACCAGGGTCGACCGGGAAGTTCATCGCGGTGAGGAAGAGCTGGTCCTTGCTGCCGAAGTAGTGGTGCACCAACGCCGGGTCGACGCCTGCCGTGCCGGCGATGGCGCGGATCGAGGCGGAGTCGAAGCCACGCTCGGCGAACGCCGTGCGCGCCGCGTCGAGGATCGCCTCCCGGGTGTCCGGGTTGCCGGGTCGCCGGCCGGTCCGCCGCGTCATCGCCGCCCTTCGTTCGTCCACCTGGGCAGCCGTGGGCCGTGCGCCCACGGCTGCCGCAGCCTCACCCGCTGCGTCGACGCAGGGTGGCCGCCGCGAGCACGAGCGCGAGCACCACCGCCCCGAGCACCACCGCCACGTCCCGCCACATTGTGCCGGTCGGCTCGGCGTGGGCACCGACCTCCTGCAACGCCTCGATGGCGTACGACAGGGGGAAGGCGTCACTGAGCGCCTGGAGCCAGCCGGCCATCTGGTCGCGGGCCACGAACAGCCCGCAGAGCAGCAGTTGGGGGATCACCACGACTGGCAGGAACTGTACTGCCTGGAACTCGGTGCGCGCGAAGGCGCTGCACAGCAGCCCGAGGGCGACACCGAGCACGGCGTCGACGACGGCGATCCCGATCACCAGACCGATGCTGCCGGCGGTCTCCAGGCCGAAGATCCAGTACGCCACACCGGCGGCGACCGCGGCCTGCACGGCGGCGGCCAGCCCGAACGCGATGCCGTACCCGAAGAGCAGGTCGAGCTTGCCCAGCGGTGTGGTGAGCAGCCGCTCCAGGGTGCCGGAGGTGCGTTCGCGCAGCATGGCGATGCTGGTCACCAGGAACATGATCACGAAGGGGAAGATGCCCAGCATCACCAGCGCGACCCGGTCGAACGTCGTCGGCTGGCCGGGCGGGGTGGGCTGGTCGGCGTACATGAAGTAGACCAGGGTGAGCAGGACGGCCGGCACCACCACGAGCAGCGCGATGGTCCGCCGGTCGTGCCGGAGCTGGCGCAGGATGCGGCCGGTGGTGGCCGCCAGGATCCGCGGGTTCATGACTGCTCCTGTCCGGCTGTCGTGGCGGTGGTGGTCGGGCCCGCCTCGCCGGCCCGGATCAGGCGCAGGAACGCCTCGTCGAGGTCGTCGACACCGGCGGCGGTGCGGATGGCGGAGGGGCTGTCGTCGGCGATCAGCCGCCCCTGGCGGATCAGCAGGAGCCGGTCGCAGCGGGCCGCCTCGTCCATGACGTGACTGGACACCAGCAGGGTGGTGCCGGCGGCGGCCATCGCGTGGAACCGGGCCCAGAGGTCGGCCCGCAGCACCGGGTCCTGACCGACGGTCGGCTCGTCGAGGATGACCAGTTCCGGCTCGCCGACCAGCGCACAGGCCAGGGAGGCCCGGCTGCGTTGACCGCCGGAGAGGGTGGCGACCAGTTGGCCCACCGCATCGGCCAGCCCGACATCGCTGACCGCGCGGTCGGCCTCGACCCGCCCTCGCCCGTACAGGGCGGCGAAGTAGCGGGCGTTCTCCCGAACGGTCAGGTCGGCGTAGACGCTCGGCGCCTGGGTCAGGTAGCCCACCCGGTGGCGCAGCGCCGGGGTGCCCGCCGGTTGGCCCAGGACGGTGATCTCCCCGCCGCCGACCACCTGCACGCCAACCACCGCCCGCATGAACGTGGTCTTGCCGCTGCCGCTGGGGCCGAGCAGGCCGGTGACCGCCCCGCGCGGGACGCGGCAACTGATGCCGTCCAGCACCCGCCGCCCGCCTCGGTCGACGACCAGGTCGCGGACGGCTATCGCGTCGTCCATCGCGCACCTCCAAAGAAACTCATCATCTGTTGAACTCAACGCTAGATGAAATACCGATCCGGGCGCAACGGTCGAGGCCGGTGTCCGACTGCCCGCCGTCGCGTACAGCGTGAGAACGGGCAGTAGGCTCCGGACCGGACACCGAGTCCGCCAACGGGCATTGCGCGCTGATCGGACGTACGGCACGATGGCGCGGTGGGTCACGCTCCGTTACCGGACAGCGGTTTTCTTGAGGACTGGGCCGCGCGGTTGCGACAGGGCGCCGAGCGGCCGGTCGTCGGCATCCTGCTGCGCGGCAGTCACGCCCGCCGCGCCGCCACCGCACACAGCGACGTCGACCTCGACGTGCTGGTCGGCGGTGCCCCGTACGCCGCCCGACAGGCGTACCTGGCCGAGTCCGCAGGCCGGGTCACCCACGTCTCGGTGGCCGCCCGTGACGTCCGCTCCTGGGTGCACCGACTCGGCGAACCGGCCGACTGGGCGTTCGGGCTGCCGGTCACCACACCGGCGCGACTGCTCTGGGCCGACCCGCACTGGCGGCCCCGGATCGATCTGCCGGTGCTCTGTCAGCCCGCCGAGCCGCCCCGGCTGGAGGAGCTGATCGCCACGCTCGGTAAGGCCGCCGCCGCCCGCGTCGCCAACGACCGCGTGGGGGTCCGGCTCGCCGTCGCAGACCTGGCCCGCCTCTGCCCGTCGGTGCTGCGCCCGGCCAACCCGTCGGTGCGGGTCCACTCCCGTCGGGCGGCCTTCGCGGCGGCCCTGGAACTGCCGGTCGCCCCACCCGGCTACCGGTCGGACATGCTGCTCTGCCTCGGGCTGCGTCCGGGCGCCACCAGCCAGCTGTGGGCCGCCGCCGTGCGGCTGGTCGCCGGCACCCTGCCGCTCATCCGGCCGTACGCCGAGGAGATCGCGGACACGGCCGGCGCGGACCTGGCCGCCGCCCTGGTCGACGGTCGGCTGGACCGCTACGTGGCCCAGCTGGCCCGGCCCGCCGGGTCTGCGTCGCAGCCCGGGCGGGAGCGGTCGCCGGTACCCGCGCCGCGTGCGGGACAATTCATCACTGTGCCCGTACCTGACCCGCCGGTGACCGGCGTTCCCAGCGATCCGAGCGACCCGGTGGTGTCCGAGCCGGCTCGCCCGTCCCGGCTCGACCCGGCCATCGCGGCCCAGCTGCGCCGCTCCGCCGACGGCCTGGTGGCCGCCGTGGTCCGCGCGCACGACTCCGGTGAGGTGCTGATGGTCGCCTGGATGGACGACGAGGCGCTGCACCGCACCCTCACCACCGGCCGCGCCACCTACTGGTCACGCAGCCGACGCGAATACTGGGTCAAGGGCGCCACCTCCGGGCACCACCAGTACGTCCGCTCGGTCGCGCTGGACTGCGACGGGGACGCGCTGCTGGTGAGCGTGGACCAGGTCGGAGCGGCCTGCCACACCGGCCACCGGACCTGCTTCTTCACCGAGCTGCCCGTCACCACGCCGGAGGCACGGTGAGCGCGGCGTGGCCGAGCCCCACGGCCGTGAACGAAAGGCAGACCCAGCCATGACCGACGGCATCGTCAGCCCCGACCTGGCCGCCTTCACCGAGCTGGCCACCGGCTGGCGGGTGGTGCCGGTCACCCGGCGGTTGCTGGCCGACGCGGAGACCCCGGTCGGGGTCTACCGGAAGCTGGCCGGCGGGCCGGGCACGTTCCTGTTGGAATCGGCCGAGCAGGGCGTCGGGTCCGCCGGCATGGCCTGGTCGCGGTATTCGTTCATCGGCGTACGCAGCAGCGCCACCCTCGTCGAGCGGGACGGCGTCGCGACCTGGCTCGGCCAGCCGCCGGCCGGGCTGCCCACCGAGGGTGACCCGATGCGGGTGCTGCGGGAGACGGTGGCGGCGCTGGCCGGCCCGGTGGGGGACCCGTCCGACGGTCTGCCGCCGTTGACCGGGGGCATGGTCGGCTACCTGGGTTACGACCTGGTCCGCCGTTTCGAGCGGTTGCCGGAGCTGACCGAGAACGACCTGGGCGTGCCGGAGCTGGGCATGATGCTCGCCACCGACCTGGTGGTGCTCGACCACTACGACGGTTCGGCGATCCTGGTCGCCAACGCGGTGCTGCCACCGCCGGACGCCCCGGACCGCGCCCCGCAGGTGACCGCCGCGTACCACCACGCGGTCGGCCGACTGGACGCCATGACCACCGCGCTGTCGCGGCCCATCCCGCCGATGATCTCCACCGTCGAGCGTCCGCCGGCCGGGGAGGTGCTCTGTCGTACGCCCGACGACGGGTACCCGAAGGCGGTGGAGGCGGCCAAGGAGGCGATCCGGGCCGGTGAGTGCTTCCAGATCGTGCTCTCCCAGCGCTTCGAGCGGTCGATCCACGCCGACCCGCTGGACGTCTACCGGGTGCTGCGCACCAGCAACCCCAGCCCGTACATGTACCTGCTGCGCTTCGACGGGTTCGACATCGTCGGCTCGTCGCCGGAGGCACACCTGAAGGTCACCGGTGGCGTGGACGGGCGACGGCGGGCGCTGCTGCACCCGATCGCCGGCACCCGGCCGCGCGGCGCCACCCCCGCCGCCGACGCGGCGCTCGCCCAGGAGTTGCTCGCCGACCCGAAGGAGCGAGCCGAGCACGTGATGCTGGTCGACCTGGGCCGCAACGACCTGGGTCGGGTCTGTCAGCCGGGCAGCGTGGAGGTGCCCGAGTTCGCCACCATCGAGCGGTACAGCCACGTCATGCACATCGTCTCCACTGTCACCGGCACGTTGCGGGACGATCAGACCGCCTTCGACGCGCTCGCCGCGACCTTCCCGGCCGGCACGCTCTCCGGCGCGCCCAAGGTGCGGGCCATGGAGATCATCGAAGAGTTGGAGCCCGTCCGCCGGGGGGTCTACGGGGGCACTGTCGGTTACTTCGGCTTCGGCGGCGACCTGGACATGGCGATCGCCATCCGGACCGCGCTCATCCGCGACGGCCGCGCGTACGTGCAGGCCGGGGCGGGGGTGGTCGCCGACTCGGACCCGGCCGCCGAGGACCAGGAGACGCGGAACAAGGCCGCCGCCGTGCTGGCGGCGATCGCGGCCGCCGAAACCCTGCGGCCTGCCCGGTGAGCGCCGAGGAGCGGTCGGCCGTGGGTCGGCGCGAGTTGACGTACGCGGTGTTGCTCTGTCTGGCCGGCGCGGGCCTGGCGTTGTGGGCGGCGACGCGGAGCTGGTCGGTGGAGCTGACGGTGCGCCCGGCGCCGCTGCCGCCGGTGCGGGACACCCGCAGCGGCGGCGGGCTGCTGCCCTGGCTGCCGGCGTTGGCGCTGGTGGCGTTGGCGGGTGGTGGAGCGGTGCTGGCCACCCGGGGTCGACTGCGGCAGGTGCTCGGTGGGCTGCTCGGCGCGCTGGGGCTGGCCGTGGCGGCTGGCGGCGGGTACGGGCTGGTCGCCGACATCGGCGGTTCGGTGAGCCGGCAGTGGCCGGCGCTCTGTCTGCTCGGCGGTCTGCTGGTTGCCGTCGGCGGGTGGTGGACGGCGTGGCGTGGTGGCGGTTGGCCGGCGATGGGCGCCCGGTACGAGCGGCCGGTGCGTTCGGCCCCTGCGACCACGTCGGTGCCGGCTGGTTCGGAGGGTCCGCCGGCTCCGCTGGCGGGGCGGCGGACCACCGAGGCGTGGGACGCCCTGGATCGGGGCGAGGACCCGACGGCCGACTGACGCGGCGGCCGGCGCGGTGGGCGGGGGTCAGCCGACCGGCTGGTGCTCCCGCTGGGCTCGGCGACCGGCGGCGCGGGCGGCGGTCAGTTCGGCTACCAGGCGGTTCAGCTCGGCACGCTGATCGGCGCGGGCGCGGTCGGCGCAGACGGCCTCCCAGGCGTTGCCGCGGGCGGTCCGCATCCGTCCTTCGCCCACCACGGCCCGCTCCACGCTGTGCACCACGCCGACGGCGAGCGACGCCACAGTGCGCGAGATGGTGGTCAGGCCGATGGTCGGCTGCGGCTCGGAAATGCTCATGGTCACCTCGCACGAGGAGTTGCGACGGTCGGGGTAGGCGCGCCATTGAGTCTGCCCGAGGACGATGCTCGCCGGCTGACGTTTCGCCGCCGTGAACGCCCGGTCAACTGTCCCGCCCTGGCCCTGACCAGGTCCGGCTGTCAAACCTTGAGCTTGCTCACAACATCGACCGGCGTCGTTGTCGCCGAGCGCCGTCCGCCTACTGGTGGCATGATCGATGGATCGGCCCGGTTCGGCCGTGGTCGCCAGGCCCCGTACCCGTGACGGTGGTCGATATCGGAGGTGGCGCTGCGTGACACACCGTTCACGGCAAGTCGGCCATTATGCCGCAGCCCTTTTCGTGAGCAGCGCCATACCCCCGGCGTCCGGCGTAGGTCGGCTGCCCCTAGCATCGGCCCATGACGCCCGGAGAGGGGAGTCCGTTGGTGACTGCTGAGCATGCGCACGCGGAGGGGGACGACGCCGGTCAGGCAGCGTCCGTAAGCGTGCTCGACGAGATTCTGGCTGGCGTACGTGAGGACGTCGCCCGACGCCAGGAGCAGGTTCCGCTCGAGCGGATCCGTGAACTGGCAGCGGCTGCGCCGCCGCCGCTGGACGCGTACGCGGCGCTGCGCAAGCCCGGCGTCGCCGTGATCGCCGAGGTGAAGCGTTCCTCGCCGTCCAAGGGCCGGCTGGCCGAGATCGCCGATCCGGCCGACCTCGCCGTCGACTACGCGGCCGGTGGGGCTCGGGCGATCAGCGTGCTGACCGAGGGTCGCTGGTTCGGTGGTTCACTGGACGACCTGGCGGCCGTCCGGGCCGCGGTCACGGTTCCGGTGCTTCGTAAGGACTTCGTGGTCTCCAGTTACCAGGTGCACGAGGCGCGCGCGCACGGCGCCGACCTGGTTCTGCTGATCGTCGCCGCGCTCGAACAGAACGTGCTGATGGGTCTGCTGGAGCGCATCGAGTCGCTGGGCATGACCGCGCTGGTCGAGGTGCACGACGAGGAAGAGGCCGACCGCGCTCTGGAGGCCGGCGCGCAGGTGATCGGGGTCAACGCCCGTGACCTGCGTACCCTGGAGGTCGACCGGTCCGTGTTCGAGCGGATCGCGCCCGGCCTGCCCAGCAGTGTCGTCAAGATCGCCGAGTCCGGCGTCCGTGGCCCGCACGACCTGATCCGGTACGCCTCGGCGGGCGCCGACGCGGTGCTCGTGGGCGAGGGCCTGGTCACCCAGAAGAGCCCCCGCGAGGCCGTCGCCGAACTGGTCAACGCGGGCAACCACCCGGCAACGCCCAGGCCGGTGCGCTGACCTCGCACCGGACGCCCCACCGAGAGGATTTTCCGATGAGCGCCGACGCGCTGGCCCCGGTGGCCGGCTCGCAGCCCGACTCCGCCGGCCACTTCGGCCGCTTCGGCGGTCGGTTCGTTCCCGAGGCCCTGGTGGCCGCGCTGGACGAGCTCGACGGGGCGTGGCGCACGGCGACGGCGGACGAGTCCTTCCGGGCCGAGTTCGCCGCGTTGCTGCGTGACTATGCCGGCACCCCGTCGCTGCTCTACGAGGCCCGGCGGTTCTCCGCGAAACTCGGCGCACGGGTGCTGCTCAAGCGGGAGGACCTCAACCACACCGGCGCGCACAAGGTGCGCAACGTGCTCGGCCAGGCGCTGCTCACCAAGCGGATGGGCAAGACCCGGGTGATCGCCGAGACCGGTGCCGGGCAGCACGGCGTGGCCACCGCGACCGCCGCCGCCCTGTTCGACCTCGAATGCGTGGTCTACATGGGCGAGGTCGACACCGAGCGGCAGGCCCTCAACGTGGCCCGGATGCGGATGCTCGGCGCCACCGTCGTCCCGGTCACCAACGGCTCGCGCACGCTCAAGGACGCGATGAACGAGGCGATGCGTGACTGGGTGGCCAACGTCGACGAGACGCACTACCTGATCGGCACCGCCGCCGGCCCGCACCCGTTCCCGGCGATGGTCCGCGACTTCGTCCGGGGCATCGGCGACGAGGCCCGCCAGCAGTGCCTCGACCTCACCGGCGCGCTGCCGGACGCGGTCACCGCCTGCGTCGGTGGCGGGTCCAACGCGTTGGGCATCTTCCACGCCTTCGTCGGCGACACGGACGTGCGGCTGTTCGGCTTCGAGGCCGGCGGTGACGGCGTGACCACCAGCCGGCACGCGGCCAGCATCACCGGCGGGTCGGCCGGCGTGCTGCACGGTGCCCGCACCTACGTGTTGCAGGACGCCGACGGGCAGACGCTGGAGTCGCACTCGATCTCCGCCGGCCTGGACTACCCGGGCGTCGGGCCCGAGCACGCCTGGTTGCACGACACCGGCCGGGCGACCTACCTGCCGGTCACCGACGACGAGGCGATGGCCGCGTTCGAGCTGCTCTGCCGCACCGAGGGGATCATCCCGGCGATCGAGAGCGCGCACGCGCTCGCCGGCACCCTCACGCTGGCCCCGAAGCTCGCCGCCGAGCTGGGCCGCGAGCCCACCATCGTGGTGAACCTCTCCGGGCGGGGCGACAAGGACGTGCACACCGCCGGTGACTACTTCGGCATCCTCGACAAGGAGCGGTGAGATGAGCCGGATCGGGGTGGCCTTCGACAAGGCCCGCGCCGACGGGCGGGCACTGCTGGTCGGCTGCATGCCGGCTGGTTTCCCGACCGTCGAGGGCAGCATCGCCGCGATGACCGCCATGGTCGAGGCCGGCGTCGACGTCATCGAGGTGGAGATCCCCTACTCCGACCCGGTGATGGACGGGCCGGTGATCCAGAAGGCCAGTGACATCGCCCTGGCCGGTGGCGTACGCACCGCGGACACCATGCGCATCATCGAGGCGGTGGCGGCCACCGGCGCTCCGGTGGTCACCATGACCTACTGGAACCCGGTCGAGCGGTACGGCGTGGACGTGTTCGCCCGTGATCTCGCCTCCGCCGGCGGCACCGGGCTGATCACCCCCGACCTCATTCCCGACGAGGCCGACGAGTGGCTGGCCGCCTCGGATGCGCACGGGCTGGACCGCACGTTCCTGGTGTCGCCGTCGTCCACCGACGCCCGGCTGGCGATGACTGTGGAGCACTGCCGCGGTTTCGTCTACGCGACAGCGGTGATGGGGGTGACCGGTGCCCGGGCCAGCACGTCCGACGCCGCGCCGACGCTGGTCTCCCGGGTCCGGGCGGTCACCGACCTGCCGGTCGGTGTCGGTCTGGGCGTGGGCACCGGTGTGCAGGCCGGCACCGTCGCCGGGTACGCCGACGGGGTGATCGTCGGCAGTGCCCTGGTCCGGTGCGTGCTCGACGCGTCCAGCGAGGCGGAGGGGCTGGCCGCCCTGCGTACCCTCAGTGCCGAACTCGCGGAAGGCGTCCGCAACCCCACCCGCTGACGGCGCGGCGGGCCTGTCTGTCTTAGGCACGTGATGCCGGTGAGTCATCCTGATGACTCACCGGCATCACGCTCGAACGGGTGTTGCCCGTCCGGTCGGCGTCGGGCCGCTCAGTCGTGTCGGCGCGGTCCGGGGCGAAGTGGGGCGTCCGCCGCCGTCTCACCACGTTGTTCCGGCGGCTGCGCCACGACCCCGTGCCCGTCAGGCCCGTTCACCGGCTCTCCAATGGGCTCGGGCGGTGCCCACGAAGCGTCGCGGAGCACGCCGGAGCGGCCGGCGCGAGCATCGGTGACGGCGGCGTGGGTGAGCGGCGTGACCGACTCGGGCAGCGCGTCCGGGGAGTGCCAGGACAACCGGCAGCCCGGCAGCGGGTCGGCGGCGGGTCGGACCCTGGCGGCGCGGGCCCGGAACACGTGCACGAGGACGTCCGGCAGCGGCCCGGCGCGCCCGGGGGACGTCCGCCCGGTGGGGCCGGTCAGGTGGTAGACGCCGACCAGGTCGACCAGCTCGATCTCCCAGCCGGTCTCCGCGCGGATGTCCCGCAGGGCCGCCTGCACCGGGCTCTCGGCCGGGCGTAGCCGCCCGCCGGGCAGCGCGTATCGGCGCTCCCCCCGGCCCTGCCGGCAGAGCAGCACCCGGCCGGTGTCGTCACTGACGACCGCGGCGACCGCCCAGGTGAGCGCGCTCATGGACAAAGAGCGTACGGGGGTGCAAACCAGAAGTCACCGGGATGCGCACTCCAGCGGCCCGGGGTGCCGCTGCGGGGGTGTGCAGCGGTAGCGTGTGCACCCGTGACCCTCGCCTCGCTGTCCCCCCAGGCGGCCCTGCCCAGCCCCAGCACCGCGGTCTGGCAGCTCGGGCCGGTGCCGATCCGGGCCTACGCGCTCTGCATCATCGCCGGCATCGTGCTGGCCTGCTGGGTGACGGAGCGCCGGCTGCGGCAGCGCGGCGTCGCGCCCGGTGCCGTGCTCGACATCGCCGTCTGGGCGGTGCCGGCGGGCATCATCGGCGCCCGCATCTACCACGTGATCACCTCGCCGGAGAAATACTTCGGCGCCGGTGGTGAGCCGATGAAGGCCTTCGCCATCTGGGAGGGTGGTCTCGGCATCTGGGGCGCCGTCGCCGGTGGCGCGCTCGGCGCCTTCATCGCGGCCCGACAGCTCGGCATCCCGTTCGGGGTGGTGGCCGACGCGTTGGCACCCGGGCTGCCGCTGGCCCAGGCGGTCGGCCGGCTCGGCAACTGGTTCAACAACGAGCTGTTCGGTGGCCGGACCACCCTGCCGTGGGGTCTGGAGATCCACCGGATGGACCCGGACAATCCGGGGCACGCGCTGCGCGACGACGCCGGGCAGCCGATCCTCGAACCGGGCCTCTACCAGCCGACCTTCCTCTACGAGGCGCTGTGGAACCTCGGCGTGGTCGCGTTGGTCCTCCTCCTCGACCGCCGGCTCAAGCTGGGCCGGGGCCGGGCGTTCGCCCTCTACGTGATGGGCTACACCGCCGGCCGCTTCTGGATCGAGCTGATGCGCACCGACGAGGCCAACCAGATCCTCGGCGTACGGCTCAACGTCTGGACCGCCGCGCTGGTCTTCCTCGGCGGGTTGATCTACTTCGTCCGGGTGCGCGGCCCCCAGGAATTCCTGATCCCGCTCGGTGCGGCGGCGACGCCGACCACGCCCCCCACGTCCGACCTGTCCCAGGTGGACCTCTCCGAGCGGGAGACCCCAGCGCAGGCCGCCGCCCCGGAGGGCTACCGGGTGGTCAGCGAGGAGCAGTACGCCGCCTGGCAGGACACCGGCGTCGTGCCGCCCGAGCCGACCGCCGACGGGGACGTCCGGCCCGGTGGCGCCGAGCCGCTGGGTGACGAGTCGCGTGTCGACGAGGCAACCGTCGACAGCCCGTCGACCGACGAGGACCCGGCGGACGACCCGTCGGCCACCCGTACCGACCGGGCCGACGCCACTGGCGCACGGCCCGCCGACCGGGACAGCTGAGCGGGGGCGGCACCGATGCGAAGCGCGGTGGTGGTCGGCGCAGGGGTCGGTGGCCTCGCGGTGGCCGGCGCGCTGGCCCGCTCCGGCTGGCAGGTGACCCTGCTGGAGCGAGCCGAACGGGTCCGTCCCGAGCCGACCGCCGTGGTGCTCTGGCCCAACGGCGTCCGCGCGCTGCAGGCCCTCGGTCTCGGCGCGGGCCTGGCTGCCATCGCCACGCCGCTGCCCGACGGTGGGGTCCGTCGCCCCGACGGGCACTGGCTCGTGCAGCCCCGGCCCATTCCCGCCGACCGGATGCCGGTGGTGGTGCACCGCGAGGACCTGCACGACGCGCTGATCGCCGGCCTCGGTGAGCGGGTCGAACTGCGGACCGGTGTGACAGTGCGCCACGTCCGGGTCGAGCCCGGTGAGCGGCCGGCGGTCAGCGACGGACGGCAGACCATCGAGGTCGACCTGGTGGTCGCCGCCGACGGCACGGACAGCGGCATCCGCCGCCAACTCGCCCCCGAATCCCGGGTGGTCAGCTCCGGATGCGCCGCCTGGCGGGCCGTCATTCCCTGGTACCAGGCCCCTCGGCTACCCGACGACCAGCCACTCGCCGGCGAGATCCTGGGCGCCGGCTACCGGTTCGTGGCCGCGTCGCTGGGCGAGCGCGGCTCGTCCGGCGGGTCCACCCGGGGCGGCGTCTACTGGGTGGCCACCGCCGCCGGCGCACCCCGCCCGGAACCACCGGAGACCCAGCTCGCCCTGTTGCGCCGCTGGTACGCGGGCTGGCCCGACCCGATCGGGGCACTGCTCGACGCCACCGACCCGGCCGACCTGGTCCAGCAGGAGGTCCGCGAGCTGCGACCGCTGCCCCGCGCGTACGGCTTTCCGTCCGGGCCGGGCGGCGTCGTGCTGCTCGGCGACGCGGCGCACGCCATGCCGCCGCACCTCGGGCAGGGCGCCTGCCTCGCGTTCGAGGACGCCGCCACCCTGGCCTCTCTGCTGCGGGAAGCCCGGCTGCCCGACGCCGTTCAGGCGTACGACCGGATTCGCCGCCCGCGGGCCGCGACAGTGGTTCGGCAGACCCGACGGATGTCGGCGGTGCTCCAGGCTCGGGGCCGGTTGGCGTTGCGAGCCCGGGACGCCGCACTGGGCACGATCAACTCGCGACTGCTCTCCAGCGCCGCTGCCTCGGCGGCCCAGTGGCGCCCCCGACCTGACCCACCCCGGGTCAGGGGATCAGGGCGACCGGCTCGGCGATGCAGGCTGTGCCGATGCGGCGGAAGCCGACCCGCAGGTAGACCCGGGCGATCTCGTCGCTGCCAGCGGAGAGGAAGACCAGGTCGGTGCCGGCGGCGACGAGCTCCCGGGCCAGGGTCGCGGTGAGCGCGGCGCCCAGCCCGCGTCGGCGGGCGGCGGGCAGGGTGGCCACCCCGGCGATCTCGGCGACGTCGCCGACGCGCATGGCCATGCCGCTGGCCAGCGCACCGTCGGTGGGCGTGCCGGCCAGCGCGGAAATCCGTCGACCGTCGGCGATCCGGGAACGCTCCTCGTCGAGCGCGGCCAGTTCGAGTTCGGTGACGGCGGCGTCCCGCTCGGCCGGGCCGGCCTCGCCGGGCGCGGTGCCGGCGGCGGCGAACGACACCGCTGCCACCGCACGCCGCGCGGCGACATCGGCGGCGAAACCGGGGGAGTCGGCGGCCAGCACCCGCACCGCCACGTCGGACAACGTCGCCGGGTCGGGCAGCGCGGCCGGGTCGAGCACCATCAGCGGCGCCTCCAGCACGTGCAGCCCCGCCGAGCGGGCCACCGCCAGCAGCTCGGGGCTCGTCTCGTGCACCCACTCGAAGGCTTCCGGCAGGCCCAGCTTGCGCTGCCGCTCGCGGACCGAGGTCACGTCGGCCAGCGACGGCGGCTCGGTGGCGTCGATCCGGGGGCGGGCGTAGAACGGCCAGCCGGCACCATCGCGGACGAACAGCACCAACCCGCCGTGCTCCTCCGCACCGGCGACGTCGCGGGGCACCGCGTCGTAGAAGCGTTCCAACCGGTCGAAGACGTCCTTGTGTAGCTGATCCACCGCGCGAGACTACACGTCCCAGCCTGTGGACGGTGTGATCAATCTCAGGTGGCCCTGCGACCCCGGCCCTAACGTAGACTCAATAGACCCCGGGCCGACGTCGTCCCCACCATGATCCAACCTGAGTGACGACAGGAGGCCCGGTGGCTCAGCCGTACGCGGACAAGATTCAGCCGTATCCGCACAGCCCGCAGGCGTCCCCGATGCCCGGCTCCCGCCCGCCCGCGCAGGGCCTCTACGACCCGGCGCAGGAGCACGATGCCTGCGGGGTGGCCTTCGTGGCGGACCTGCACGGCCGGCGTTCGCACGCGGTCGTCGCCAACGGGCTCGGTGCCCTCTGTCGACTGGACCATCGCGGCGCTCGTGGCGCCGAGCCGAACACCGGCGACGGCGCCGGCATCATGATCCAGGTCCCCGACACCTTCCTGCGCGCGGTGGCGGACGTCGCGCTTCCCCCGGCGGGCGAGTACGCCACCGGGCTGGTCTTCCTCCCCGACGACGACGCCGCCGAGGCGCGTGCCCGGCGGGTGGTCGAAAAGTACGCACTGGTCGAGGGAGCCGACCTGCTCGGCTGGCGCGACGTGCCGATCGACCCGAGTGAGCTTGGTGAGACGGCCCTGGCGGCGATGCCCCGGGTCCGGCAGCTCTTCCTGGCCGCACGCCGGCTCACCGACTCGCCAGAGGGGCCCGCCGGTTCACCACTGCGCGGCATCGACCTGGACCGGGTGGCGTTCAGCCTGCGCAAACAGGCCGAGCGGGAGACCGCCGAGCGGGCCGTGCCGGCATACTTCCCGTCGCTGTCCAGCCGCACCATGGTCTACAAGGGAATGCTGACGCCCGACCAGTTGCCGGCGTTCTACCCGGACCTGCGCGACGAGCGGATCGACAGCGCGATCGCGCTGGTGCACTCCCGCTTCTCCACGAACACCTTCCCGTCCTGGCCGTTGGCGCACCCGTACCGGTTCATCGCCCACAACGGCGAGATCAACACGATCCGTGGCAACCGCAACTGGATGCAGGCCCGCGAGGCGCTGCTGCGCTCGCCGAACGTGCCGGGCAACATCCGGCGGGTCTTCCCGGTGTGCACGCCCGGCGCCTCCGACTCGGCGAACTTCGACGAGGTCCTGGAGCTGCTGCACCTGGCCGGACGGAGCCTGCCGCACGCGGTGCTCATGATGATCCCCGAGGCGTGGGAGAACGACCCCGGCATGGAGCCGGCCAAGCGGGCCTTCTACCGCTTCCACGCGAGCCTGATGGAGCCGTGGGACGGTCCCGCGTCGGTGGCGTTCACCGACGGCGAGATCGTCGGCGCGGTCCTGGACCGCAACGGGTTGCGCCCGGGGCGCTGGTGGCAGACCGACGACGGGCTCGTGGTGCTCGGTTCCGAGGCGGGCGTGCTCGACCTCGACCCGGCCCACGTGGTCGCGAAGGGGCGACTCCAGCCGGGCAAGATGTTCCTGGTCGACACCGTCGCGGGTCGCATCGTGCACGACGAGGAGATCAAGTCCGAGTTGGCCGCCGCCCAGCCGTACGGCGAGTGGCTGCACGCCGGGCTGATCGAGCTGGGCGACCTGCCGGCCCGCGAGCACACCGTCTACACCCACGACTCGGTGCGCCGCCGGCAGCAGACCTTCGGTTACACCGAGGAGGAGCTGAAGATCCTGCTCGGGCCGATGGCCCGCACCGGCGCCGAGCCGCTCGGTTCGATGGGTACGGACACCCCGATCTCGCCGTTGTCGACCCGGCCGCGGCTGCTCTACGACTACTTCCACCAGCTCTTCGCCCAGGTCACCAACCCGCCACTGGACGCCATCCGCGAGGAGTTGGTGACCAGTCTGGCGTCGACGATCGGGCCGGAGGGCAACCTGCTCGACCCGGGCGCGGCGAGCTGCCGGCAGATCGTGCTGCCGCACCCGATCATCGACAACGATGAGTTGGCGAAGATCCTCTCCATCGACGAGGACGGCGACCTGCCCGGCTTCAAGGCGGTCCGGGTGTCCGGGCTGTACCGCATCCGGGAGGGCGCGGCCGGGATCAAGGCACGGCTGACCGAGATCTGCCGGCACGTCTCCGAGGCCATCGAGGACGGCGTCCGCATCCTGGTGCTCTCCGACCGGGACTCCAACGCCGACCTGGCGCCGATCCCGTCGCTGCTGCTCACCGCCGCCGTGCACCAGCACCTGGTGCGGGAGCAGACCCGCACCCAGGCGGCGTTGATCGTGGAGTCCGGCGACTGCCGGGAGGTGCACCACGCGGCGGTCCTGATCGGCTACGGCGCCGCGGCGGTCAACCCGTACCTGGCGTTCGAGTCCGTCGAGGACATGATCGCGACCGGCGCCCTGGCCGGCGTCGAGCCGGCAGCCGCGGTCCGCAACTACGCCAAGGCGCTCGGCAAGGGCGTCCTGAAGATCATGTCGAAGATGGGCATCTCCACGGTCTCCTCGTACTGCGGGGCGCAGGTCTTCGAGGCGGTCGGCCTGGACACCCGGCTGGTCGAGCGCTACTTCCGGGGCACCCCCAGCCGGATCGGCGGGGTGAACCTCGCGGGCGTGCATGCCGAGGTGGCCGCCCGGCACGCTCTGGCCTGGCCCCCGGCGGGTTCCGCCGCCTCCGACCGGTTGGAGGTCGGTGGCGAATACCAGTGGCGCCGCGAGGGTGAGCTGCACCTGTTCAACCCGGAGACGGTCTTCCTGTTGCAGCACGCCACCCGCAGCCGGCAGTACGACGTCTTCCGGGAGTACACCGCGAAGGTCGATGCGCTCGCCGCGCAGGCCGGGTCGCTGCGTGGACTGTTCACCCTGCGGACCGGGCTCCGCCCGGCGGTGCCGATCGAGGAGGTCGAGCCGGCCAGCGAGATCGTCAAGCGGTTCGCCACCGGTGCCATGTCGTACGGGTCGATCTCCGCGGAGGCGCACGAGACGCTCGCCATCGCGATGAACCGTCTCGGCGGCAAGTCCAACACCGGTGAGGGCGGCGAGGACGTCGATCGCCTGCACGACCCGGCCCGCCGTTCGGCGGTCAAGCAGATCGCCAGCGGCCGGTTCGGTGTGACCAGCGAATATCTGGTCAACGCGGACGACCTCCAGATCAAGATGGCCCAGGGCGCCAAGCCGGGCGAGGGCGGTCAACTGCCCGGCAACAAGGTCTGGCCGTGGATCGCCCGTACCCGGCACGCGACTCCGGGCGTCGGTCTGATCTCCCCACCGCCGCACCACGACATCTACTCCATCGAGGACCTCGCCCAGCTCGTGCACGACCTGAAGTGCGTCAACCCGACCGCGCGGGTGCACGTCAAGCTGGTCAGCGAGGTCGGCGTCGGCACCGTCGCCGCCGGGGTGGCGAAGCTCAAGGCCGACGTCATCCTGATCTCCGGCCACGACGGGGGCACTGGCGCCTCCCCGATGAACTCGCTCAAGCACGCAGGCACCCCGTGGGAGCTGGGCCTTGCCGAGGCCCAACAGACGCTGCTGCTCAACAAGCTGCGCGACCGGGTCACCGTGCAGGTCGACGGTCAGCTCAAGACCGGCCGCGACGTGCTGATCGCGGCGCTGCTCGGCGCGGAGGAGTTCGGCTTCGCGACCGCGCCGCTGATCGTCGCCGGTTGCGTGATGATGCGGGTCTGCCACCTGGACACCTGCCCGGTCGGCATCGCCACGCAGAACCCGGTGCTGCGCGAGCGCTTCACCGGCACCCCGGAGTTCGTGGAGAACTTCTTCCTCTTCCTCGCCGAGGAGGTCCGGGGATACCTGGCCGAGCTGGGTTTCCGGTCCATCGAGGAGGCGATCGGGCAGTCCGAGCTGCTCGACGTGGCCCCGGCGCTGACGCACTGGAAGGCGCACGGGTTGGACCTGGCGCCTGTCCTGCACCTGCCGGAGCTGCCCGCCGGCGCGGCCCGACGGGGGATTCGCGCACAGGATCACGGCCTGGAGCTCTCCCTGGACAACGAGCTGATCGCGCTCGCGCAGCCCGCCCTGTCCACCGGTGCGCCGGTACGGGTCGAGGTGGCGGTCCGCAACGAGCACCGCAGCGTCGGCGCGATGCTCGGCGGTGAGGTGACGCGCCGCTTCGGCGGTGCCGGCCTTCCGGACGACACCATCGAGTTCGTGCTGCACGGCACGGCCGGGCAGTCGTTCGGCGCGTTCCTGCCGCGCGGGGTGACCCTGCGGCTGCACGGCGACGCCAACGACTACGTGGCCAAGGGCCTCTCCGGTGGGCGGATCATCGTCCGTCCGGACGCCGCAGCGCCGTTCCTCGACCCGGACGCCGAGCCGGGGCAGCGGGCCGAGGATCAGATCATCGCCGGCAACACCATCCTGTACGGGGCCACGGCGGGTGAGGTCTTCCTGCGTGGCCGGGTGGGGGAGCGGTTCGCGGTGCGCAACTCCGGTGCGGTCGCCGTGGTCGAGGGGGTTGGCGACCACGGCTGCGAGTACATGACCGGCGGCACTGTCGTGGTGCTCGGCGCGACCGGTCGTAACTTCGCGGCCGGTATGTCCGGCGGCACGGCGTTCGTGCACCACCTGGACCGCGCACGGGTCAACACGGAGCTGGTCGACCTGGCGCAACTGGGCGAGCAGGAGCAGTCGTTGCTGCACGAGCTGGTCCAGCGGCACGTGGCCGAGACCGGGTCGGCGGTCGCCGAGGAGCTGCTGAAGCGCTGGCCGGAGGCGGTGGCCGAGTTCACCGCCGTGGTGCCCCGCGACTACCGCCGGGTGCTGGAGATCATGAAGGCCGCCGAAGCCGCCGGCCGCAACGTCGACGACGCGGTGATGAGCGCACTCAGCGCGCCGTCCGCCGCGCCGGTGCCGCCCGCCCCGCGGGTGGCTGCCCAGGAGGTGGCTCGTGCCTGACCCGAACGGTTTCCTGCGCTACGACCGGCGACTGCCGGCCCGCCGCCCGGTGCCGGTGCGGATCAGCGACTGGCGCGAGGTCTACCCACCGGCCGGCGAGGAACTGGTCCGCGAGCAGGCCACCCGGTGCATGGACTGCGGCATCCCGTTCTGCCACGACGGCTGCCCGCTGGGCAACCGCATCCCGGACTGGAACGACCTGGTGCGGACCGGCAACTGGGACGCCGCAGTCGAGTCGCTGCACGCCACCAACAACTTCCCGGAGTTCACCGGCCGGCTCTGCCCGGCGCCCTGCGAGGCGGCCTGCGTCCTGGGCATCTCCGGCGGCAAGCCGGTGACCATCAAGCAGGTCGAGGTGGAGATCGCCGACGCCGCCGCCGCACGCGGGTTCACCCCTCGCGCGGTGCCGGCGCCGTCCGGTCGGTCGGTCGCCGTCGTCGGCTCCGGGCCCGCCGGCCTCGCCGCCGCCCAGCAACTGGCCCGCGCCGGTCACGCGGTGACGGTGTACGAGCGTGACGACGCGATCGGTGGCCTGCTCCGGTACGGCATCCCCGACTTCAAGCTGGAGAAGCGGCACATCGATGCCCGCCTGGCCCAGCTCGTCGCCGAGGGGGTGCGCTTCCGCACCGGGGTGAACGTCGGGGTGGACGTCACCGCCGAGCAGTTGCGCGCCGAACACGACGCGGTGCTGCTGGCCTGCGGCGCGTTGCAGGGGCGGGACACTCCGGAGACCCCGGGGCGGGCGCTTCGGGGCGTACACCAGGCGATGGCGCACCTGGTCGCGGCGAATCGCGCGGTCGCCACCGCGGCCACCGACCAGCCTGGCGTCGCGGTCACGGGTGAGGCCCGGCCGGCGCGTGCGCTGCTGCCGGACGGCAGCCCGATCGACGCGGCCGGCAAGCACGTGGTGATCATCGGTGGTGGTGACACCGCGGCTGACTGCCTCGGCGTCGCGCACCGGCAGGGCGCCGCGGGCGTGCACCAGCTCGACCTGTACCCGCAGCCGCCCCAGGAGCGCGACGAGGCGCGGGACCCGTGGCCGACATGGCCGTGGATCCTGCGCAGCTACCCGGCGCACGAGGAGGGTGGCGAGCGGGTCTTCGCCGTTGCGGTGCAGGAGTTCGTGGACGACGGCACCGGGCAGGTGCGGGCGGTGCGGATCGCCGAGGTGACAGTGGAGAAGCGCGACGGCCGACGGGTCGTGACGGTGGTGCCGGGTTCCGAGCGGGAGCTGCCGGCAGATCTGGTGCTGTTGGCGATCGGCTTCGAGGGCACCGAACAGCAGCCGTTGCTGGCCCAGTTCGGCGTGACCCGTAATCCCCGGGGCGCGGTCGACGCCCGCGACGACTGGCAGACCGACGCCGACGGGGTGTTCGTGGCCGGTGACATGCACCGGGGTGCCTCGCTGATCGTCTGGGCCATCGCCGAGGGGCGTGCGGCGGCTGCCGCCATCCATGAGCACCTCGGTGGTGTCGGTGCGTTGCCGGCCCCGGTCGGCCCGGCCGCGCAGGCTCTCGCCGCTCGCTGAGTTGCGGGCGTCCGGTCGGTGGGGCAGGTCTGCTGCCGCACCGACCGGACATTCCTGCTGGTGAAGACGCTCACAAATGTGGGCACGGCCGGGCGGTGGCGCGTCGCTGAGACAGCGGTCACCCCCGGTGGCCCGCGCACGGGACAGGACGATACGAAGATCATCGTTACGCTGCGATCATGGACATCGAGGAGCGGCTACGACGGACCCGTCGGTGGCTGTGGATCGTGCTGATCGGGCTCTTCCTGAGCGGTGCCACCGCATTTCCGCTGGAGATCGAGGTGCGCTGGCTGCTGCGCGCACTGGACCCGCTCTCCGACCAACTGCCCGCCCTGGTCGCCTGGATCGAGCGGGTGCACACCGGCCTCGTGACGGCCGGTGAGGACTACCCGTTCCTGCTATACGGCACCGACTGGCTGGCGTTCGCCCATCTGGTGCTGGCGGTGGCTTTCTGGGGGCCGCTGCGGGACCCGGTGCGCAACGTGTGGGTCGTGCAGGTCGGCATGATCGCCTGCGCGGGAATCGTGCCGCTGGCGCTGATCTGCGGGCCGATCCGGGACATCCCCTGGTTCTGGACGCTCATCGACCTGTCCTTCGCGGTTGGGGCGTTCCCTCCGCTCTGGTTCGCCTACCGGCACATCCGTGCCGTAGAAGCGAGCACGGCCGCGGCGACAGGCGTGCCAGCGACTGCCTGACCGGGCCTATCCAGGCCCTTGGCCGGGTGGGTGAAGCCAGCCGGGCACGACCTGCGGGAGGGCAACAGAACCCCCGACGGTCCCTGAGAGCCCCGACGGTCCCTGCCGAGCTGCCCCAGATGTGGGACGCGATCATCGCCCCATTTTTGGGGCAGCTCGACAGGCAAGCACCGAAGTGGTCGGTCGTCGGCCCGCGCCCCCGGGGAGAACGCGGGCCGCCGGGGCGCCGGAAGGGCCCGCCGCAGGACGGCGGGCCCTTCCAGTCCACACCGGAGGCCTAGTGCGACAGCAGGTGGTGCGACTCGCGGATCTTGGCCCAGGACTTCGGCTCCGTCGGCGGGGCCGCCTTGCGTGCGGCGGTGGCCACGTCGGGCCGGCCGGCGGTGAACAGCCAGGTGGTGAACAGGTCGTCCAGGTCCAGCCCGGAGATCCGTTCCGCCAGTGCCTGGAACTGCTCGATGGTGCCGTTGCCGTATCGGTGCTCGCTGGTCCAGGTCGGCAGGATCTCGAAGAACGCGTCGTCGCCGACGGCCAGCCGCAACTGGTGCAACGTCATCGCGCCGCGGTCGTAGACGGCGTTGTCGAAGACCCGGGCGGCACCAGGGTCACCGGGCAGCACCTGCCAGAACTCGTCGTCAGCCGGGTAGCTGGCGTAGGTGAAGTCGAACACCTCCTGCGCGGTGCCCTCACCCTGCTCCTCCGACCAGAGCCACTCGGCGTACGAGGCGAAGCCCTCGTTGAGCCAGATGTTGCGCCACTCGGCCACCGAGACCGAGTCACCGAACCACTGGTGGGCGTTCTCGTGCGCCACCACGTACGTGTTGGCGCCGCGCCGCCAGAAGCCCGGCCCGTACACCGGTCGGGTCTGGGTCTCCAGTGCGAAGCCGATGCCGTCGACTGGCCCGGCCACGCCGCCCTGCGCCTCGAACGGGTACGGCCCGAAGATCCCGCTCTCCCAGTCGACGATCTCGGCGGTCCGCTCGATGCTGGCCCTCGCGGCCGGCCCGAGCGCGCCCAGCGAGGTGCTGTACGCGTTGACCACCGGCTGGCCGCCCGGCGTGGTGTCGGTGACGATGTCGTACTGGCCGATGGCCATGAAGGCCAGGTAGGTGGCGGTGGGTGAGGTGGTCCGCCAGATCCACCGGGTGCGGTTGCCGGCCTCGGCCACCGGTGGCCTCGGCTGCACGCCGTTGCTGATCACCTCGACGCCGGTGGGCACCGACACCGAGATGTCGAAGGTGGCCTTGTCCAGGGGGTGGTCGTTGCTCGGGAACCACCACCAGGCCGACTCGGGCTCGTTGACGGCGAGGGCGCCGTCGTCGGTGCGCGTCCAGCCGGTGTAGCCGCCGACCAGGGTTTCCGACGGGATGCCGTTGTAGCGCACCACGATGGTGAGCTGCTGGCCCCGGGTCACCGTGCGGGCCGGCGTGACCACCAGCTCGTGTGCGCCCGCGGTGCTGGTCGTCGCCGCCCAACCGTTGACCCGCACCGACTCGACGTCGAGCAGGAAGTCGAGATTGAACGCCGACAGGTCCTGGGTGGCGGTGGCGAGGATGGTGGTGGTGCCGGTGAGCAGGTCGGTGGCTGGTTCGTAGCGCAGCCGGACGTCGTAGTGCTCGACGTCGTAGCCGCCGTTGCCGTAGTCGGGGAAGTAGGTGTCGCCCAGGCCGGCCGCGCCGGGTTGCGGAGCGGCCGTGACGATCGGCCGACCCCAGCCCGTCGGGGCGGCCTGGCCGGGGGTGCCGGCGAGCATGGTGCCGGCGGTGGTGAGGGTCAGGGCGGCGGTGGCCGCCGTGAGTGCTCGTCGCACGAGGTGGACTCCCTCCATCGGGTGTTCGCCACGCAAACCTAATCGACAGAAGTGAACGTCGCAGGCCCGCCGCGCGGCGCGACCGGTCCGTGGATTTCGTCTGTCGGGCTCTGGCACGGCTTGCGCCGCAAGGTCACACTGTGTGGATCGGAGGTGACGCGTGCGGCGGTCCGAGGTGCCCAAGCAGGAGTTGATCGGCCAGCGGCAGGCGGCCACCGGGCGCGACCGGCTGCCGGCTGGCGGGCTGGAGTTCTTCGCGCTGCTCGCACGGCTGCTGCGGCGACCCCGTCGCGGCGACCGTCGGCTGCCGCTGCTCTGGCTGGTCCGCTCCGACACGGCGGATCTGATGGTGCAGCTGCGCCGCTTCCTCGGTCAGGGCGCCCGGCGGCGGGTGCCGCACGCCGTGTTGGACGCCGACGCGCCACCGGGCGCCGGGGACGTGCCGGCGCTGCTGCGCGAACTGCACCGGCAGCTCTCCCTGGAGGCGTTCGGCGCCGCCCGGCTGCGCTTCCGGCACTACCCGCTCGCCGACTGGCTGATGCACCAGAGCCTCAGCTTCGGCACCGACGCCGACGACAGCCGCGCGGCCCTGGTCCGCCGGTTGCGCGACCGCCGGGGCCCGCGTACGCCCGAGGCGTTGCCCAGCGGCGGTGACGCGGTCAGCATCGTCTCGCAGGTGCTGCTGTGGGTGGTCCGCCGCGCCGTGCCGGGGGTGGTCTTCCGGGCCGCCGTCTCCGGCCGGGTGCCGGTGCTCGGGCGGCACTACAACTGGTTCATGCGCCAGCAGTACCTGGCGCCCCGGCAGTCGGTCACCTTCCTCGGCTTCGCCGAACGCCTCACCGCCGGGTGGCGCGACGGCGAGCAACCCGACCAGGTCAACAAGCTGCTGCTGCACGCGTTCCTGGAGGACCTGCGGCAGGCGTACCGGCGTCGACCGTGGCGCCCGTCGGACTGGCGGCGCACCGCGTACCCGGCGCTGCTGATCGATCACGTCGCCCCCGGCAACGTCGGTGGCGAACTGGTCCGCCTGATCGGCGACGTCCGCACCGAGACGGGCCGCAACGACCCGCTGCTCATCGTGGTGTCCGGCGGGCAACCACCGCCGGAACTTCCCGAGCCGCACCCGCTGACCGAGGCCGACGAGGCGTACGACGAGTGGGCCGAGGCGCTGCCGGAGATGCGGCGGCTGCGCCGCCCGGCGGCCTGGCTGGTAGCGTTGCGTCCCGACGACTCCGACACCGGCCCGCCGTCCCGTGGCGGCATGCGACCGTTCTCGGCGCCCGACCCGCCCTGGTGGTCGCGGCGCTTCCTGCCGGCGGCGCTGTGCCTGGTGCTGGTGGTGGCGCTAGGTGTGTGGGCGGGCAGCCGGTGGGCGCCGGGGTGTCACCCGTCGCTGACCGGCGGTCGGGTCTCGGTCGAGGTGGTCGCCAGCGGCGAGTGTGTCGGGTACAGCGACAGCGCCGCGCAGGTGTTCAACAACGACCCCGGTCAGGAGGGGCTGCGAAAGATCCAGCAGCGCATCTTCGCGCAGAACCGCGCCGCCGAGGAGGTCTGGCAGCGCAGCGACCGGCGCCGGCCCTTCCTGACTCTGGTCTACCTGGGCACCCTGACCGGCAACCGGACCCGCGCCGACGAGGAGTCCTACGTCTCCGAGCGCGAGGAGCTCGAAGGCATGGCCACCGCCCAGTACGCGTTGCTGAAGGAGTCGGCCGGCGCCGACGGTGCCGCGCTGCTGCGGATCGTGGTGGCCAACGGCGGCCGGCAGATGATCTACGCCGACCGGGCCGTGTCGATGCTGGCCGAGCTGGCCTCGGACGATCCCACGGTGCTCGGGGTCGTCGGCCTGGTGGAGAGCCGGACGAGCACCGCCCGAGCGCTGCGCGAGCTCAACAAGGTCGGGCTGCCGGTGCTGGCACCCACGCTCTCCGCCGACCGGATGGACGCCAACTCCCGCCTCTACCTGCAGATCTCCGCGCCCAACACCGACCAGGTGGAGATGGTCGACGCGTACGCCCAGCAGGTGCTGAAGGTCGACGAGGCGCACGTCTACTACACGACGTTGGAGGGCAGCTCACTCACCGAGGACCTCTACGTGGGCACCCTCGTCGACGGGCTGCGGCAGCGGTTCGGCGCCCGCATGACGCGCCTCGACGAGTGGCGCACCGGTGAGCGGCTGACCGACGAGTGCGGCTACCCCGGCCTGCTCTTCTACGCGGGCCGCTGGACGGAGTTCGACGGTTTCCTGCGAGCGCTGCGCGAGTGCGGCGGCAACCCGCCCCGGCACCTCGTCGCCGACGACTCGGTCAACCGCTACATGGCCAACCCCGGGCTGCGCGCTGCCGCCCCCGGCAACCTGCCGGTCACGTACGTCTCCAAGGCCTCCCTGGCCACCTGCGCGGCGCTGCGGGTCGCCGAGGAGCGCCGCGACGACGCCCGGGCCAGTTTCCTGTCCTGGATCCAGGCCGACGACCTGCTGGACCCGCCGCGCTGCCGGCCGGACTCCGGGCACCAGGTCGGCGAGCGGGTCAGCCTCGCCTACGACGCGGCGATGATGATGATCCGGGCGGTGGAGAGCCTCGCCGCCCGGCTGCACCACGCCGACCCGCGACAACGGTGGGAGCCGACGTCGGTCAACCCGGTCGCCGTGCACGCGGAGGTGCTCCGGCAGAATGCCGGCCAGGGCTACCGGGGGGTTGCCGGGCTGATCCGGTTCACGCCCGAGTCGGGCGAGCCGGTCGACAAACGGCTGGCCCTGCTGCGGGTGGAGCAGGTGCCGCAGGTGGCGACGGCGCCGGTGGAGGTGTTCCGCTGTGGGCTGGCCGACGCGCCCGACCCCGTGCCGTGCGGCCCTGCCTGACGGGTCCGGCGTGACACGTCCTCGCAGGACTGTCCGGGTGCTACCGCTGTCCGTTAGGGTTCCTGGGACCAGGCGGCCGTCGGCGTTGGGGGCAGAGGGTGGGCAGGCTCGCGTCGGCGTACGGGCAGGCGATCAACTCCCACCGGGCGGCCCGAGCGCACCTCGACGCCGCCCGCAACGCGCTCGGCACCGCACCGGCTGCCGCCGCCCTGGTCGGCGTCGACGCGCTGGTGACCCGCCTCGCCCGCCTCGGCGGCGCCCTGGCCACCCCCGCTCCGGGCGCCACGCCGTTGACCGACGAGCCGGCGGCCGTCCGGATCGGCGAGGCGTCCATCTCGGACGTTGGCTTCCCGGTGCTGGTTCCCCTCGGCGGTGGGCACCACCTGGCCCTGGACACCGACGCCCGCGACCCGCGGGTCGCCGGGCTGCTGCGGGCACTGGTGCTGCGGCTGGTCGCCACCGCGCCGCCCGGTCAGGTCCGGGTCGCCGGCATCGATACCGCGGCGCTCGGCGCCACCTTCGGCCCGTTGCGTCCCCTGCTCGACGCGGGGGTGCTCGACCCGCCGGCCACCAGCGAGGCCGAGGTGGCCGCGCTGCTCGATGCCGCCGAGCAGCATGCCCGCGCCGCCCAGCACGGTCAGCCCGCCGGCCGGCACCTCCTGGTGGTGGTCGCCACCGCCGCGCCACCGCCGCGTGAGCTGGCCCGGCTCGCCGCGCTCACCCACGCCGGCCCGGCCGCCGCCGTCTGCGTGCTGCTCACCGGCCACCCGTCCCGGGTGCCCGGCGAAACCGCGCCGCCGCTGGGTGGCACCACCGCGATCCGGTTCCACCAGGGGTACGCGCAGGTCGGCGACTCGCCCGGCATCCCGTTCAGCGCCGACGGCAGCGGGCTCGCCGCACCCGTGGTGCTCGACGGTGACCCGCCGGCCGCCTCGGTACGCGCGCTCGCCGAGCACCTCGGCGCCGCCACCCGTCGCGCCGACGCGCTGCCCTTCACCGACCTGCTGCCGGAGCGGCGCTGGGCCGAGTCGGCCGGCAACGGTCTGCGGACGGTGATCGGCCGGGCCGGCACCGCACCCCTGACGCTCGCCTTCGACGACGCCACCCCGCACTGGCTGGTCGGGGGGCGCACCGGCGCGGGCAAGACCGTCTTCCTCCTCGACGTCCTCTACGGGCTGGCCGCCCGCTACTCCCCGGCGGAGTTGCAGCTCTACCTGCTCGACTTCAAGGAGGGCGTGAGCTTCACCGAGTTCGTGCCCACCGGTCGGGACCCGTCCTGGCTGCCGCACGCCCGTGCCGTCGGCATCGAATCCGACCGTGAGTACGGCCTCGCCGTCCTGCGGGAGCTGCGCCGGGAGGCGCAACGCCGGGCCGGTGCGCTGAAGCGCCACGGCGTCACGAAGCTCGCCGACCTGCCACGGGACAGCCCGCTGCCCCGCATCGTGGCGGTCATCGACGAGTTCCACGTGCTGCTCGCGGGCAACGACGCGCTGGCCCGCGAATCCGTGGACCTGCTGGAGGAGTTGGCCCGCAAGGGCCGCTCGTACGGCATCCACCTGGTGCTGGCGAGCCAGAGCATGACCGGCATCGAGGCCCTCTACGGGCGGGCCGAGGCGATCTTCGGCCAGTTCGCGTTGCGGGTGGCGCTGCCCGGCGGCGGCGGGGTGCTCGATCAGCTCAACGACGCCGCCGCGGCCCTGCCGGTCGGCTCCGCCGTGGTCAACACCGCCGCCGGCGCGGTCGGCGCCGACACCGTGCTGCGTTTCCCCGACGCGCACGCCGCCGCCGCGGACCTCGCCGCGTTGCGCCACGAGCTGTGGCAGGCCCGCCCGCCGGGCTTGCGGGCACCGGCGGTCTTCAAGGGGTACGAGGTCGCGCGGATCGAGGACGACCCCACCTTCGCCGGGTTGCGTCCCGGTGGTCGGCGCCCGATGGCCCTGGTCGGCCGGACCGTCGACGTGCACGGCACCACCGCCCTGTTCCTGATGGACACCACCCCCGGCCGGCACCTCGCCGTGGTGGGCACCGCACCGACCGGCGCGGACGTGCTGCGCGCCGCGACGCTGAGCCTGGCCCGTCAGCACGCCCCCGGCGACGCCCGGTTCCAGTTGGTCTCCCTCGTCACCGTCGCCGACCCGGTCGCCGACGACACCGAAGCGGTCCTGCGCGCCGCCGGCCACCCGGTGCACCGCCTCGACGCCGCCGGACTGCGCGACCGGGTCACCACGTTGGCCGCCGAGCCCACCGGCCGCGAATACCTGGTGGTCTTCGGCATGGACGCCGCCGCGCCGGTGTTCGGGGCGGCCGACCCGGGCACGTTCCGCTCCGGCCTGGACGACCTGCGCACACTGCTGCGCCAGGGCCCCGGTCAGGGCGTGCACCTGCTCGGCTGGTGGCGAGGGCTGCGCCGGCTCGCCGACGACCTCGGCGGCACCCAGAACCGCGACGACGTCGCCTGTCTGGTCGCCCTCAACGTGCCCGGGGCCGAGCTGGCCCTGCACCTCGGGACGCACGACCTGACCTACACGCCCCGCGCCGACCGGGCGCTGCTGATCGACCGGCACGACCAGCGCACCCGGCTGATCGTCCCGTTCGTCGGCGACGGGCACGACCCGGACGGGGAGCGGTGACAGTGTCCTTCGAGGAGTACGCGGCGCTGGCCCGACAACTCGCCGAGCAGCGCCGGGCCGGTGAGCAGCACGCCGCCACCGAATCCGCACGTCGCCGTGACCTGCACGCCGCCGTCGACTACCTCCAACAGAGGCTGACCGCACAGGGGCACCGCCTCGACCAGCTCGGCCGATCGATCCGAGTCGACCAGCCACCCGCCGGCTCTGCCCCGGGGGGTCCGGCCGAAGCCGCCGGCTGGCCGGGCCCACCGTCCGGCTCCGGGTTCCGCGCTGATCCGGTCACTGCTGCCGGATCCGGCCTTTCGTCCGCTGCCGGGTCCGGCCCTTCCACCCCACCCGGAACCGGGGACGGGGGATCCGACGGCGCAGCCGGCGTGCCGGGGCCGGCGGGGGTCGGGGCGTACCCCCAGCTGCCGGCGGGGGAGGCGCGGCTGGCGCTGCCGACTGCGGTGAGCCCGGCGGGCGTCGGGGTGCCGGCGCAACGCGCGGCGGCGGTCGACCCGGCGGTGGAGCTGGAGTTGGCCCGGCGGATGGCCGACGAGGCCGACCGGCACGGACAGCAGGCGGAGCTGCTGGCCCAGCGGCCGGCGCTCCTGCCGACGTGGTCGCCGCTGGCGCGGGCGGTCGCTGTCTACGCCGCGTGCGGCGCTGCCGCCGGGGTGCTCGTGCTGGCCCTGGTGCTGGCGTCCGGCGTCGGCATGGTCGACGGGTTCACGCTCGGAGCGTGGATCTGCGCGGGGCTGCCGGCGGTGGCGTTCTTCGGTGGGTACCTGGTGCTGGGCAGGTGGGGGCGGCCCGCGATGGTCACCGGCACCCCGCCGCGTTATCTGCCGCTCGGGTTCCTGATCTGTTTCCTGCTGGTGCCGATGGCCTACTGCGCCTACCTGCTGCTGGTCCGCGGCCTGCGCTGATCCCCGCCGCGATCCCACCCGGCTCGACCTTGAGGTCGCCGGCCTACTCCGCGTGGTAGGTGAGGAGCCCGCTGTCGCTGAATCTCTGCTCGGTGCCGCTGTTCGAGAGGCCAAAGACGCGACAGGTGCGGCCGTCGGCCGGTTGGCCAGCTGACGCCTCCGTGTAGGACCAGACCTGACCCACCTGCGCCTTGAACGTACGACTGGTCCGCGGTGGCACGTCGAGCGCCTTGTGTGGCTCGCAATCTTCGTCGAAGAGCCACAGCACGAACGGCTCGCTGCTCGCCGAGGCGGTGCCGCGGACCGGGTCGCCCCACCGGTCGGCGGGGATGTCCCGGTGGAAGTACGCCACGGCTTCCTCGCCCTTGGTCTGCGCGATGCAGGCCCGGGCGAGTTGTGCCCCAGATTCCGAGGTCGCCGTGGACGCGGGCGGTGTCGAGGAAGACGACCGGGAACTGTTGAGGATGCCCCACCTGTCACCGGTGGAGTGGGCAGCGACGAGCAAGAGGGCCAGAACTGCCGCGAGCCCGCCCGACAGCGCGACGGCCCTGGTCCGGCGACGACGGCCGGTAGCGGCGGCGGGGTTCCCTTGAGATGCCACGTCGCGTCACTCCTCCAGCGGCACGGACCGTTCACTTGCCTGCCGGCAGCAGAGTCTATGGCGCTCCCCGCCCCGGCACTGTCCCGCAAAGGCGGTCCGTGCCGCGTCTACCGCTGGTCGGTCGCGCTGAGTGCGTCGATCTCGTACGCTCCCATGTGGTCTCCGCCGGTGCGGTGGTGGAGGCGATGGTCGACCACGGGGGAGGCGCGCGTGAGCGCAGCACAGATCATCGCGAGGCTGGCGGCGGCGTCGCAGAAGCTGGACGAGGCGAAGGCCAAGACCGCAGCGGCAGCCCAGGACGCAGCCGAGGCGCGGGCACTTGTGGCCGGTGCGCTGGAAGGCGTGGCAGCCGGCCCACTGGTCGGCATGATCGATGCGTACCGTCAGGCGCTGGCCCAGGCGTCCCAGGGCGGCGACCCGGCCAAGCAGCACGTCCAGGAGACGATCGCCAAGGTCCGAGCGCTGGGAAACTGATCACGGGTGGGGGGAGCACGACCGGTTCAGCGTGTTAGGCGGAATGTCTGCTCGAACCGCGGGTAGGCACAGCCTGCTTCGCCGCACAGTTCGAAGCCTCCGCTGATCAGTGCCAGGCCCGGCTTGAGGATGAGGCCGCCACCCTCCACCCACGCCCGCCCGGTGACGATCTGCGGCTCGCCGGTGCAGTAGGCGGGGCCCCAGCCGGACGCGTACGCGACCCTGTTGCCCGACCGCTGTCGGATGATCAGCTCAGTGCCGCCGGACAGGCCGGCCTGGCAGGTCAGGGTGAGGGACACGTCCAGGGCGACGCCTTGCGCGACCAGGGTCGCGGACGTGACCTCAACGTCGCTCGCCGCGCTTGCCGGCGTCGGCGCCAGCATCACGAAGAGTGACATCCCGAGTAGTGCGATGGTGGCGATGATGCGGCGCACGACGGTTCTCCTTGCCGGAGTGGGTGCTTACCTACGGTCACCCTAGCCCTCTGCGGCATTCACGGAGATCAATTGCCTGTTGATTCTTTCCGAGGTGCGCGTTCGATGACGACGAGGGGGATCTCGCGGTCGGTGCCCTTCTGGTAGCGCTCGTACGTCGGGAAGACCTTCGTCATCACCGGCCACAGCCGGGCCCGCTCCTCGCCCGTCGCCGTGCGGGCCCGACCGGCGATGCGCTCCGCGCCGACCTGGATCTCCACCGCCGGGTCGGCGCTCAGGTTCAGGTACCAGGCGGGGTGCCTGTCCGCGCCCCCGTTGGACGCCACCAGCAGGTGGTTGTCACCGTCGCGGCCGTACATCAGCGCGGTGCGGCGCAGGGCGCCCGTGCGGCGTCCGCGGGTGGTGAGCAGCAGCGACGGTACGCCGTGGTAGGTGCCGCCGTCGGCGCCGTCGGTCTCGACGTACCGCTGGATGTGCTTGGCCACCCAGCCGACCGGGCTGTCCTCGATCGTCTCGTGCTGCTCCTGCGCGGTCATCGCTTCGCCTCCTTCATCGGGCCTGTCCGCTGGGGGGGAGGGCAGGCCGCTGAGTCATCAAGAGGACTCACCGGCATCAGGCTTTCACGGGACATGGCCACCAGTTGCGTGGGGCCAGGACCGAGGGGGTCATCCGCGCGAGCGCGGCAGGCAGCACTTCTTGTACTTCGCCCCGGACCCGCACCAGCAGGCGTCGTTGCGCCCGGGCGGCCAGGCCCTGAGGTCGGGGCCGGTGAGCGAGTCGGCGTACTCGTCCTGGGTTTCCTCGTCGGTGGGGTTGCTGCCCTCGCGTTCGGCGAAGGCCGACAACCCGGCGACGGAACCGACGACCACGCCCAGGTCGGCGCCGCCCAGCCCGGAGGCGTCGACGAGGGCGCGTTCGGTCTGGGCGCGGTGCTCGTCCCAGCTCGCGGGGTAGCTGTCGGCGAGGGCGGGCCAGCGCAGCAGCAGCGCGTCGAACTCCGCCTGCGGCCAGAACAGCAGCGTCGCGGGGCCCTCGTCCAGTGCGTCGAGCGCGTGGTCGCTCGCGGCGCGCAGCCGGTCGGCGAGGTTGTCGTACTCATCGTGCGGGAGGCCCATCTCCTCGCGCAGGTCGTGCCGCCGCTGGGTCAGGCCGTAGATCATGGCCGCGGCCTCGTCCTGGGCGTCCTCGGATTCGTGCTGCTGGTTGCGGGTCCGTTCCAGGATCGCGTCGAGCGCCCCGGTCAGCCATTCCAGCGCCAGCTCGGGTTGGCCGGCTTCGGCCAGCTCGTCGACCAGGTACGTGGCGTTGGGGTTGGTCTCCAGCAGCGGGCGCAGGGCGGTCAGCTCGGCCATGCCCTCGTCGGAGCGGCCGAGGCGCAGCAGCAGACCACCGCGCACCGAGCGGGCGTACGCGTCCTCGTCGGGCTGTTCGGCGATGGCGCGGGTGGCCAGCGCGAGCGCGTCGGCCAGGTCACCCGCCTGCTCCAGGATGTCCGCGGCGACCAGCAGGGCGTACGCGGTGTCGTCGGGGTCGGCGACCCGCCCCTCGTCGACGGCGCCCACCAGCTCGGCGACCAGCGCGGCCGGGTCCGGGCTCTCCGGACCCAGGGAGCCGATCTCCTCGATGCGGTCGGTGGTCAGCAACTCGGGCATGTGGGCATCCTGAAGAACGGCGAGTGGTGGACGGGGAAGCGGCCAGCGTACTCCCGGACATGGTGGAGCCCGGGCGGCGAACCGCCCGGGCTCCGACACGTTGCCTCAGCGGGTCGCGGGCATGGTGGCGAACTCGCCGGCTAGCTCGGACTCGACGATCGTCGTGGCGGACGGCCGGGGACCGGCCGCCTTCCGCCGGGCGGACGGGACGGCGAGGGCCGCGAGCGCGGCGGCCAGCGCGATGGCCGTGAGGACCAGAAACCCCATCGTGAAGCCGGCCTCCCGGGGCAGGCCGTTGGCCTGCGGGTTCGCGGTGATCACACCGCTGACCACGGCGGCGCCGATCGCGCCTCCGATGGTGCGGATGTTGGCGTTCATGCCGGTGGCCACGCCGGTCTGGCTGGCGGGCACGCTGGCGACGATCAGGTTGGCCATCGACGCGAAGGCCAGGCCGATGCCGAGGCCGACCAGGCCACCGGCGATGGCGACCTCCCAGCGGGTGTCGTGCGCGACGGCGAGCATCGCGGAGGCGGCCACGTTGAACGTGGCACCGGTGGCGAGCTGCGCCTTGGCGCTGAAGACGGCCTGGAGCCGGCCGGCGACGATGCCGGCGACGAACATCGCGCTGACCATCGGCAGCATGAGCAGACCAGCCTGGCTGATGCTCGCGCCGAAGCCGTAACCGGCGGCGGTCGGGGTCTGCAGGAACTGGGGGAGGAAGGCGTACACGGAGAACATCGACGCGCCGTAGAGCAGGGCGACCAGGTTGGTGGTCCAGACGCCGGGCAGGCGCATCATCCGCATGTCGATCAGCGGGTTGGGCGAC
Organism: Micromonospora sp. MGP-C2; assembly: GCF_057766525.1. Taxonomy (NCBI): domain Bacteria; kingdom Bacillati; phylum Actinomycetota; class Actinomycetes; order Micromonosporales; family Micromonosporaceae; genus Micromonospora; species Micromonospora sp. MGP-C2. The sequence continues at coordinate 2,319,013 of NZ_JBYMEN010000002.1, read as the reverse complement.
CGCACCTCGGCGACCAGCCAGCCGACCAGCAGCACCACGGCGAGAGCCAGCAGGCCGAGCACCCGGGGGCTGGTCCAGCCCCACGCCGCGCCCTGGCTGATCGGCAGCAGCAACGCGACCAGCCAGCCGGAGAGCAGCAGTGTCGCTCGCCAGTCGATGCGACCGGGTGTGCGGACCGGGGACTCGGGGACGAAGAGGTGGGCGGCCACGGCGGTCAGCCCGACCACGACCATCGGGATCCAGAACAGCCAGCGGTAGTCGAGCGTGCTGACGATCGGGCCGGCCAGCACGATGCCCAGGCCACCGCCGACGGCGACGATCGCCGAGATGGCGGCCACGGCCGTGGAGACCCGCGCGGCGGGGAACTCGTCGCGGATGATGCCGAACGACAGGGGGAAGACCGCTCCGCCGATGCCCTGCACGACCCGGGCGATGATGAGGACGCCGATGTTCGGCGCGATTGCGGCCAGCAGGCAGCCGAGGGCGAGCGCGGCGAGCGCGACGACCAGCATCCGCTCCTTGCCGACCATGTCGCCGACCCGTCCGAGGATCGGCGTGAAGATCGACGCGGAGAGCAGGTAGGCGGTCAGGACCCACGTCACGGTGTTCTGGGAGGTGTGCAGATCGTGCTGGATGGTCGGCAGCACCGGGGTGATCAGCGACTGGAGCATCGCGAAGAACCCGGCACCGGCGGCGAGCACGGTGAAGGTGAGCCGACGCGAGCTGCGTCGGGAGGTCACTGCCACGAGAGAAGACTCCTGATAAAGGTACGGAAGGAGGTTTGTCACCCGTCGTCTGTGGCGGGCTGGCTGTCGGGTCCGGGCGATCGGGTGGCCAGGCAGATCGGGCGGGTCCCGAGGTAAGCTAAGCGGAGGCAGGCCTCCGGGATTCCGGAGGGGTGCCTCCACTAAGCTAGCGGAGGGTTGCCTCCGGTTGCAACCAGGACGAGGTGACGCACGTCATGACCAGCGCGGGGCAGGTGCCCGAGGTGTTCGCGCAACGCCCGAAGCGGGCCGACGCACGGCGTAACTACGACGCTCTGGTCGCCGCTGCGCGCGACGCGTTCGCCGAGAACGGCGCCGCCGCCTCCCTGGAGGACGTGGCCCGGCGGGCCGGGGTGGGCATCGGCACGCTCTACCGCAACTTCCCCAGCCGGCGGCACCTCTTCGAGGCCGTGTACGTCGAGGAGGTCCGGGCGCTGAGCCGCTCCGCCGAGGACCTGGCCGAGCTGCCACCGTGGGACGCGCTCGTCGCCTGGTTGCACCGCTTCGTCGCGTACGTAGCCACCAAGCGGGCGCTCGCCGAGCATCTGCTGCAGGACTCGGAGATCTTCCGGAGCTGCCGGACGGAGATCTACTCCGCCGGCGAGCCGCTGATGCGTCGCGGCCAGGCCGCCGGCGTGGTCCGTGACGACATCGGGTTCGACGACGTGGTGCGGCTGATCAGCGGCCTCACCATGGCCCAGTTCCCGTCACCCGAGCAGCGCGACCGGGTGCTCGGCGTGGCCCTGGACGGGCTGCGCGCCTCCACCCGCTGACGCTCGCCCGCCGACCGGTCAACAGTCGACCAGCAACAGCCACTCGTCATCGAGCTGTTGGACCACCGCGCCCGCCGGCCAGCGGTGACCGGGATCGACCACCGCCCGGGCCTGATCGACCTGCGGTGGCCGGCTGAACTGCGTGTCGCGGAAGCTGGCCATGCTGTGAAACCGGGCCCGGCCGAAGTTCGCGGCGTCGGTGAAGCGGGCCTGGTCGAACAACGCCTCCGCCCCGAACACCGTCCAGCGGAACAGCGCCATGTTCGTGAAACGGGCAGCGTGGAAGTTGGCCGACCGGCCGAACTCGGTGTGCTCCATCGACAGGGCGCCCTCGAAGACGGCCTGCCGGAACGTGGTGGAGTCCTCGAAGCGGGTCGCGTCGAAGCTGGTCGGCTGCCCGAAGGTCACCTGGCGAAACGAGGTGTGACCGGCGAAGGTGGACCGTCGACAGGACAGGCCGTCGCTGAACGTGGCCCCGTCGAAGGTGGCCTGACCGCTGACGCGGACGCCGTCCAGCAGGACCTCACCGTCGGCCGCGACGCCCTCGAAGACCACGTCGCCGAAGGTCGCCGCCCCGAGCTGGAGACGCCCCCGCACCGTCGCGCCCGCGAAGGTGGTCGTGCCGGTGAACGCCGTCGCCGTGAAGTTCGCGTCGACCAGCGTGCAGCCCGTGGCGTCGAAGTCGACCAGCGTGGCACCGGTCAGGTCCAGCGCCACCTCCGGCCAGTGGGCCGCGTCGTCCGCCCGCAGGTGGCGGGTCAGCACACGCTGCGCGGTGCGCCGGACCTCCGTCTCGCGCGGCTCGTCGTCGGGTGCCGGCATCCGCAGGTACGCGCAGAGCACCGCCCCGATCGTCGGGCGCTGCCCCGGGTGGTCCTGACCGAGGCGTTCCAGCGCGTGCAGCCCGCCGAGGCGTACCGCCGCGCTGTCGTTGCCGAGCAGCTCGACGGCCCGGGTGTAGAGCTCGGTCAGTCGACGTTCGGCGGCGTCGTGCTCGGCGGCGGTGGACTGCCGGTCCTGCTGGCGTTGCGCGGCCTCGGCCACCGACTCGGCGTGCGCCTGCACGCGGTCACGGTGAGCCTGGTCCCGGGCGGCGACGCTCTCCTGGTGCCGCTGCGCGCGTTCGGTGATCCACTGGCGGCGAGCGGCCAGGAGCAGGGCGAGCCCTCCGCCGGTGCCGGCGACCACGGTCAGGCCCGTGCGGATCGCGTCGATGCGCAGCGTGGCGCGGGTGTCCGGCTGGCTGGCCCGGTCGGCCTCGGTGAGCAGCAGGTCCAGCACCAGCCAGCCCAGGGCGGCGGCGAGCAGCAGGCCGACCAGGACCAGCCACCAGGGCATCACGCGTAGTTGGCGCTCGGTGGGTTCGTCGGCGGCCACGGCCACAGCATGCCATCCGCCGACCCGACCCGGGGTGCGCGCGCCGTGCCGGCGGTCCGATGTGGAGCGCCGCGATTTGCGCGTTTGCGCCCTCGCCGGGACAACGGGTTACCGGCGCGTAACAAGTCATTGACGTTTCTGAATTGTTGCGGGGATGATCGTCGCACGGTCGACCGGACACCCCCACCCACCTGCCCGGTACGCCGGGTGCCTCCCCCCGGAGGTGCAGCCATGCTGCTCCGAAAGACCGCCCTCGTCGTGTCCCTCGTCGCCGCCGCCCTGTTCGCGTCCGCCGGCACGGCGACCGCCGCCCCCGCCGATCCCACCCCGGCTCCCGTCACCCCCGAAGCCTTCGCCGCCGCCGCCGCGGCCAACCCGGTGATCGTGGTCGGCGGGCTCAGCGGCATCGCCGTCGCGTACGAGCCGATGGCCGCCCGGCTGCGCGCCGACGGCTACCGCACCTTCATCTACCAGTTGCCCGGGCTGGGCCTCGGCGACATCCCCACGTCCGCCCGCGCGTTCGCCACCTACGTCGACCAGGTGCGCGCCAGCACCGGTGCCGCGACGGTGGACGTCGTGGCCCACTCCGAAGGCGGCCTGGTCAGCCGCTACTACCTCAAGCGGCTCGGCGGCACCGCCACCATCGGGCGCTACGTCAGCCTCGGCACACCGCAGTACGGCACCTACGTCGCCAACATCGTGGCGTTCCTCGGGCTGGGCAGCTGCGCCGGCGTCGTGGCCTGCCAGCAGATGACCATCGGCTCGGCCTTCCTCGCCGACCTCAACGCCGGCGACGACACCCCCGGCGCGGTCCGCTACACCACCATCCGAACGCTTCAGGACGAGCTGGTCCGGCCGACCGGGAACGCCGTGGTCAACGATGGTGCGACCAACGTGCTGATCCAGACGTACTGCCCGCTGCGGGTGGTGGGGCACCTCGGCCTGGTGCTCGACGGCACGGCGTACACCATCGTGCGTGGCGCCCTGGTCGACGGCCCGGTGCGACCCAACTGCCTCGCGCTCTGACACGGTCCACGGGGGTGGTCCCGACGGGAGCACCCCCACGGGCGCGCGACGGTGAGTGTCGGGTCGGCGACGGTACGCCGAAACGGGATGGCGCGGACGCCGCCGACTGACACCGACGGCGTCCGCACCGGTGGGTCAGCTCGCCTTGGCGAGCGCCTCGAACTCGTCGTCGGTGAGCCGCACGTCGGCAGCGCCCACGTTCTCCTCCAGGTGCGCCACCGAGGACGTACCGGGGATCGGCAGCATCACCGGCGAGCGGCGCAGCAGCCAGGCCAGCGCGAGCTGCGCGGGCGACGCGCCGTGCGCGGTGGAGATGGCGTCCAGCGGGCCGCCCGGGCGGGCCAGTTCACCGGTCGCGATCGGGAACCACGGGATGAACGCGAGGTCGTTGCGCTCGCAGTACTCCAGCACGTCCTCGGCGCTGCGGTTCGCGAGGTTGTACAGGTTCTGCACCGACGCGATCGTGGTGATCGCCCGGGACTCCTCGATCTGCGCGACGCTCACCTCGGACAGACCGATGTGCTGGATCTTGCCCTCCTCGCGCAGCAGCGCCAGCTCACCCAACTGGTCCGCGAGCGGCACCTTCGGGTCGATCCGGTGCAGCTGGTACAGCGGGATGCTGTCCAGGCCGAGGTGCCGCAGGCTCAGCTCACACTGCTGGCGCAGGTACTCCGGGCGGCCCAGCGCACGCCAGTCGCCGGGGCCGGAGCGGCTCAACCCGGCCTTGGTCGCGATGACCAGGTCATCGGCGTACGGGTGCAGGGCCTCCCGGATCAGCAACTCCGAGACGAACGGGCCGTACGAGTCGGCGGTGTCGATGAACGTCACGCCCATCTCGACCGCGCGGCGCAGCACCCGGACCGCCTCGGCCGGGTCCTTCGGGTCTCCCCAGACACCCGGGCCGGTGATCTGCATCGCCCCGTAGCCGAGCCGGTTGACGGTGACGTCGCCACCGATGCGGTAGGTGCCGGACGCCTTCGCGGGCTGCTCACTGATGTTGGTCGCCATTGGCCGATCCCCAATCGTCGTGTCGTGGGGGCGTGGAAAGGCCCACCCGCCACCAGATAGATCATCCCCCGGCAGCCGGCCGGTATTCCGCTCGTCGGTCGACTGTGTGCGTGGACACCTCACCCGCAAGCCGTCGGGCGGTCGCTCGCGAGCCGCGGCGGGCGGTCGCCTGGAGTCCGCCCCGGGCATTGCCCGGAAGCAGCCGGTACGACCGGGGCGTCCGTGCGACGCTGGCCGGAGCCGGTGCCTTCCGGCGCGACGGCAGAGGGAGCACCCATGGCGGGAGTGCCGCAGGTCAACTTCGCGCTCGACACGTACGAGTGCATCGTGATCTATCCCGGCGCGGCCGGACGGGTCCTGCCCGCCGAGACCGTGCAGCGGTTGCAGGCCGAGCACGCCGAGCACATGCAGGCGCTACAGCGAAGCGGCATCATCCTGGTCGCCGGTTCGGTGGACGGGCCGGCCCGCGAGCCGGAACCGCCGATCGGCTTCGGTCTGGCCCGCACCGGCAGCGTCGACGACGTCCGCAGCGTGCTGGAGGCCGACCCGGCGGTGCAGGCCGGGCTCTACCGGGTGGACGTGCTGACCTTCCTCTGCCCGGCCGGATCCCTGGAGTTTCCGCTGGTGAAGACGGAAAGCTGACCACCCGGCCAATCGACGGCTGTCGTGATGGCGACGGCGCTCGGCGGCCTGCCGGTGTTACGGTCGCGCCCAGCGAGGGCCGCCGCCGGGGCGTACCCGGAAAGCCTTGGGTAGGCCCCGGTCGAGGAGTCGCCATGATCTCCGCCGCCACCCCCGATGTCGCGACGGCCACCACCCGGCTGCGCGCCCTGCTCGGCGACCGGCTGCACGAGCCGGGCGATCCGGCGTACGTCACCACCACGACGCTCTGGAACGGTGCGGTTCAGCGCACGCCGCTCCTGGTGGCCCAGTGCCTGGACGCCGACGAGGTGGCCGACGCGGTCCGCGTCGCCGCCCAGTGCCACCTGCCGCTGTCGGTCCGCTCCGGAGGGCACGACTGGGCCGGCCGGGCGTTGCGCGACGGCGGTGTGGTGCTCGACCTGACCGGTCTGCGCGCTGTCGACATCGATGTGGACGCGGCCACGGTCACCATCGGCGGCGGCGTCACGGCCGCCGGTCTGCTGGCCGCCGCCCGCCCGTACGACCTGGTGGTGCCCACCGGCACCGTTGGCGACGTGGGCATGGCCGGGCTGGGTCTGGCCGGCGGCTACGGCCCGCTGTGCGGCCGGTTCGGGCTGACGCTGGACAGCCTGCTCGGCGCGGAGGTGGTCCTCGCCGACGGCCGCCGGGTCACCGCCGACCCTCGACACGACGCCGAGCTGTACTGGGCGCTGCGCGGCGGCGGTGGGAACGTCGGCGTGGTCACCGAGCTGCGTTTCCGCGCGCACCGGCTGCCCGGCGTGCTGGCCGGCATGATCATGTTCGCTCTGGCGGAGGCGCCGGCCGTGCTGCGCGGCTACGGCGCGCTCATCGCCGACGCACCGGACGAGCTGACCGTGATGACCGGCTTCCTGCCCGGCCCGGCCGGCGAACCGGTCGTCTTCGTCTGCCCGTTCTACAGCGGCCCGGACCTGGACGCCGGGCTGCCGTGGATGGATCGGCTGCGCGCGCTGGGCACCCCGCTGGTCGACCAGATCGCCCCGATGCCGTACGCGGACGCGCTGCGGATGTTCGACGGCGGGATGGTCGACGGCAACCACTACCTGCTGCGTACCCGCTGGCTGCCCGCGCTCACCGACAGCACGGTGGACGTGCTCGTCGACGCGGCCCGGCAGGTCAGCTCCCCGTTCTCCGCGCTGGCCGTGCACCACTTCCACGGCGCGGCCACCCGGGTCCGTCTCGCCGACACGGCGTTCGGCCTGCGCACCGACCACCTGCTGACCGAGATCATCGCGGTCTGGGCACCCGGCGACCGGGCCAGGCCACACCGGGAGTGGGCCGAGCACACCTCGGCGGCGCTCGCACCGCACGCCCTGCCCGGTGGCTATCCCAACCTGCTCGCCCCCGAGGAGACCGAGCGGGTCCGGCTCGCCTACGGCGCGAACTGGCCGCGGCTGCGCCGGGCCAAGCACCGCTACGACCCGCGTGAGCTGCTCACCGCGGTGCCCACCCTGCCCCGGTCGCGGCGCTGATGGTGGGCTGCCGCCGGGAGCACCCCGACAGCGCACGCCACCGGAGGCGTACGATTCCCGGCGCGCGGTCGCCGTTGCCCGTCGCCACAACGTTCCCGGTGCGGTTCCACCCGCCGGCCCGATGCGCACCGCGCGTCGTTGGACACATGTTCCGCTGCCTGCAATGGGTCGGCCCCGAGTCCGACCTGAAGGAGAGACTAGCCTGATGGGCGTGACACGCCGCGTAAAGATCGTCTGCACTCTGGGTCCCGCCACCTCGTCCCCGGAGCGCATCCGGGGTCTTGTCGAGGCCGGCATGAACGTGGCGAGGCTCAACTTCAGTCACGGCAGCCACGCCGACCACGAGGCGGTCTATCGACTGGTCCGGGAGGCGTCCGAGGCGGCAGGTAAGCCGGTGGCCGTTCTCGCCGACCTCCAGGGCCCCAAGATCCGGCTCGGCAAGTTCGCCGACGGCCCGCACGAGTGGCGCACCGGCGACTCGGTCGTGATCACCGGTGACGACATCATCGGCACCAAGGAGCGGGTCTCCTGCACCTACCAGAAGCTGCCGCACGAGGTGAAGCCCGGCGACCGGCTGCTGATCGACGACGGTCGCGTCGCCGTCGAGGTCACCGACGTCACCGGCAACGACATCCGCTGCCTGGTCACCGAGGGCGGCCCGGTCTCCAACAACAAGGGCGTCTCGCTGCCCAACGTGGCTGTCAGCGTGCCCGCCATGTCGGACAAGGACGCCGAGGACCTTCGCTTCTCCCTGGGCCTCGGTGTCGACCTGGTCGCGCTGTCCTTCGTCCGCTCGGCCGAGGACATCAAGCTCGTGCACGGCATCATGGCCGAGGAGGGCGTGTTCCGCCCGGTCCTGGCCAAGGTCGAGAAGCCGGAGGCGGTGGAGCACCTGGAGGCCATCGTGCTGGCCTTCGACGGTGTCATGGTCGCCCGCGGTGACCTCGGTGTCGAGATGCCACTGGACCAGGTGCCCCTGGTGCAGAAGCGCGCCGTGCAGCTGTGCCGGGAGAACGCCAAGCCCGTCATCGTGGCCACCCAGATGCTCGACTCCATGATCGAGAATTCCCGCCCCACCCGGGCGGAGGCCTCCGACGTCGCCAACGCGGTGCTCGACGGCGCGGACGCGGTGATGCTCTCCGGCGAGACCAGCGTCGGCAAGTACCCGGTGCTGACCGTCAGCACCATGGCCAAGATCGTGACGACCACGGAGTCCGGCTCGATCGGCGTGCCCCGGTTGCAGCACGACCCGCGTACCCACGGCGGCGCGCTCACCGTCGCCGCCTCGTCGATCGCCCGGGCCATCAACGCCAAGGCGCTCGTCGCCTTCTCGCAGACCGGCGACACCGTCCGACGGCTGTCCCGCCTGCACTGCGACCTGCCGCTGCTGGCCTTCACCCCGGTGCCCGAGGTGCGCGACCAACTCGCCCTCTCCTGGGGCGTGGAGACCTTCCTGATGCCGTTCGTGCAGCACACTGATGACATGTTCCGTCAGGTCGACCAGGCGCTGCTGGGCCTCAACCGGGCCAACCCGGGTGACTACGTGGTGATCGTGGCCGGTAGCCCGCCCGGCACCCCCGGCTCGACCAACACGCTGCGCGTACACCAGCTCGGGTCGCTGGTCGACGCCGCGTCGGCGCGGGCGCTGCAGTGAGCGACGGTCGGGTCGCGGTCGGCCAGGCCGCGGTGGACCAGCTCCTGGAAGTGCTGGACCTCGACCCGACCGGGGACATGACCTTCCGGGGGATGAGCCCTCCGGTCGGCCCACAACGGGTGTACGGCGGCCAGGTCGCAGGTCAGGCACTGGTCGCCGCCGGCCGCACTGTCGACCCGGAGCGCTTCGTGCACTCGCTGCACGGATACTTCGTCCGCCCCGGCGACCCGGTCGAGCCGATCGAGTATCAGGTGGAGAACATCCGCGACGGCCGGTCCTTCTCGGTTCGCCGCGCGGTCGCCCTCCAGCACGACAAGCCGATCTTCTTCATGTCGGCGTCGTTCCAGCGGGCCGAGGAGGGTCTGGACCACCAGGTCATCGCCCCGCTGGACGTTCCCATGCCGCAGGACGTGCCGACGATGACCGACCGGCTCTCCCGCTACCCGGAGCGGCTGGGCATCTGGGGCCAGATCCCGCGTCCGATCGACGTGCGCTACGTGGGTGAGCCCGGCTGGGTCCGTCCCGGTGACCGGCCCGCCGACCCGCACCAGCGAGTCTGGATGCGCATCGACGGCAAACTGCCGGACGATCCGCTGCTGCACGCCTGCGCGCTCACCTACGCCTCGGACCTCACCCTGCTCGACTCGGTGCTCTCCGCGCACGGTGAGGTGTGGGGGCCGGGCGGGCTGGTCGGCGCCAGCCTGGACCACGCGCTGTGGTTCCACCGGCCGTTCCGGGCCGACGAGTGGTTCCTCTACGACTGCCTGAGCCCGTCGGCGTCCGGCGCGCGTGGGCTGGCCACCGGCCGGATGTTCACCACTGACGGCAAGCAGATCGCCAGCGCCGTCCAGGAGGGCCTGCTCCGCCGCGTCGGCGCCTGACCTTCTCGACCATCCCCGCCAGGCGCGCGTCCGCAACGGCCGCGTCGTGGCGGGGATGAGGCGGGTCAGGCCTGGTAGATGGCCTCGCCGGCGATCTCGATCTGCACCGTCTTGCCGACCAGCACTCCGCCGCTCTCCAGGATGACATTCCAGAGCAGGCCGTAGTCCTCACGGTTGATCTCGGCCGTCGCGCTGAATCCGAAGATGTTCTGCCCGTACGGATCACGACGGGTGCCACCAAAATTCACCTCCAGGTCGACAGCCCGGGTGACCCCCTTCGCCGTCAACTCACCGGTGAGGACGAATCGTCCGGGTGTGCTGTCGGACTGCGGCGGAACAATGTGACTCCGGCCTCGTCCGCCCAACCGATGGTTGCGCAGACGGGCCCACTGGAATATGGGGTCCTCGGTGCCCTGCCATTTGATTCCGGTGCTTCGATATTCGAGAGTGGGATAGCGCTCCACATCGAGGAAGTCGGCACTCTTCAGATGCGTGTCCCGGTCGACACTCCCGGTGGTGATGCTGGCCGACATTATGGTGGCCGTCACAGAGGAGAGCAGCGGGTCCTCCGCCACGATGATCTCGGCGGTGGCCTCGGCGAACTCGCCGCGCACCGGGCTCACCATCATGTGCCGGGACAGGAAACCGATCCGCTTGTGCGCCTGATCGAGAAGATAGGTGCCGGCGACCGGGATGGTCATGCCATCCCAGGTGCGTGTGGCGACATCGGTCATCGTATTGCCTTCCCCCCGAGCACACCCGGGTGTTTATCTATATCTTGTCGGCGGCCACGTAAACGGCCAGACATTCGTACTCCCGCCCAGCATAAGGACGCTCCAGAACAGCATTTCGGCCCCCACCGCGCGGTGGATCATGACGCGCTTCACCGCTGCGCATCGGTGGCGGGAACGGGCGTGAGCGGCACAGGTTTCCATCGATGCGTACCCGATCGGCCGAGGGTCGCCCGCCCAGCTGGCTGACCAACGACTAACCTTGCCGGCATGCGCCTATCCGCCCGGGTCGACTATGCCCTCCGCGCGGCCGCCGAGCTTGCCGCGACGGCCAGTGGTCCTGGGCGCGGCCGGCCGGTCACGGCCGACCAGATCGCCCGTGCCCAGGAGATCCCGCCGAAATTCCTGGAGAGCATCCTGCTCCAGCTGCGTCGCGGCGGCATCGTGCACGCCCAGCGTGGCCCGGAGGGCGGCTACTGGCTGGCCCGCCCCGCCGAGGAGATCTCCCTCGCCGAGGTGATCCGGGTGATCGACGGGCCGCTCGCCCACGTACGCGGGCAGCGTCCCGAGCAGCTCGGCTACCACGGTCCGGCCCGGGCGCTCCAGGAGGTCTGGATCGCGCTGCGGGCGAGCGAGCGGGAAATCCTGGATCTGGTCAGCATCGCCGACGTGGCCGCGGGCACCCTGCCCGCACGGGTCACCGAGCTGGTCGCCGACCCGCGCGCCTGGATCTGAGCGCCGTCCCGCTCAGACCCGGCGTCACCCGCCGCCCCGCACCGCCCGGCGGCCTCTGCCGCGATGCGCGCCCTTGACGTCGTCCTCGGCGGCGCGCCGCGTCTGTTGTCCTCGCAGTGCGGCCACTGGTTACGTCATCCGTGGTGCGGCGCGGCGTGATGTCGTCTCTCGTGCCGCGCTCCGCATGGAGGCGTCCCATCCACCGATCGAGGGCTTGACCCTGGCAGCCCCGTGCCGCATTGTCGACCAAGTCGATAGGAGATGCCGAAAAGTCAGGGGGCGCTCGTGCGCAAGCTGCTGGTCCTCGCTCTGGTCGGACTCGTCGCGCAGTTGATCGACGGCTCGCTCGGCATGGCGTACGGGTTGACCTCGTCCACCCTGCTGCTGGTCGCCGGGGTAGCCCCGGCCGCCGCCTCGGCCTCGGTGCACCTGGCCGAGATTGGCACCACCCTCGCCGCAGGCGTCGCACACTGGCGGTTCGGCAACGTCGACTGGCGGGTGGTGACCCGCATCGCCCTACCCGGCGCGATCGGCGCCTTCGCCGGCGCCACAGTGCTCAGCTCGATCTCCACCGAGGCGGCAGCGCCGTGGATGGCTGCCATCCTCTTCACCCTTGGCGCCTACCTGCTGATCCGCTTCGCCCGACCGCTGCGCACCGATCGGGTCGGCGGGCGTCTTCGCGGTCGTTTCCTCGGCCCCCTCGGCCTGGTCGCCGGCTTCGTCGACGCGACCGGCGGCGGTGGTTGGGGCCCGGTGGCCACCCCGGCACTGCTGGTCTCCGGCCGCATGGAACCCCGGAAGGTCATCGGCTCGGTGGACACCTCCGAGTTCGTCGTCTCCGCCGCCGCCAGCGTCGGTTTCCTGATCGGGCTGGGCACCGAGGGGTTCCTGCTGCCCACAGTCGCGGCACTGCTGATCGGCGGGCTCATCGCCGCCCCGCTGGCCGCCTGGCTGGTGCGCATCGTCCCCGCCCAACTCCTCGGCGCGGCCGTCGGCGGCGTGATCGTGCTGACCAACGCCCGCGCCCTGCTCCGCTCCGCCGAGCTGGACGGCCCGATCCGCCCCATCACGTACGCCCTGCTGGCCGCCGGCTGGCTGGCCGCCCTGGTGCTGGCCGTGCGGGCCCTGCGCCGGACCCGCCTGGCCCGCGCCGAAGCAGCGACCGCCGAGGCCGCCCCCGACGCCCTTCCTGCTGCTCCCGCCACTCCGGCCGCGGTGGTCGCGGGCGAGTTGGCCGCGACGGGTCCGCCCAACCCGCGCTGAACGCCACACCCGCGTGATCATGCCGCGCCGTGCAGATCGCGTGGGGAGATCGCACGGGAAGATCCGCGCAACATCAGGGATGTTGCTGCCTCCCGCGCGCCGGAGACAGCAACATCAGGGAAGTTGCGCGGATCTTGGTGCGGGGTGCGGGGTGCGGGGTGCGGGGTGCGGGGTGCGGGGTGCGGGGCGGTGCGGGCGCGGGGCGCGGGGCGGCGGCGGGGGAGAGGGCGTCAGAGGGTGAGCAGGTCTTTGGCCGCGTGGGCGAGCAGCGTCCAGGCCTCGTCGACGTGCGCTTCGGTGGTCTGCGGGGAGCCAATGGCCATGCGCAGCGTGTAGCGGCCGTCGACCCGGGTGTGTGTCAGGTGCACCCGCCCGGTGTCGTTCACCCGGGCCAGCAGTGCGGCGTTGACGTCGTCGTCGGCGCGCAGTCGGAAGCAGACCAGTGAGAACGGGTGTGCCGCCGCCAGCTCGAAGCGGTCGTCGGCGCGCACCCGATCGGCGAACTGGGCGGCGAGCGCCACCCCCGAGCGGATGTGGGCCCGTAGCCCTTCGGCGCCGTACCAGCGCAGCACGAACCACAGCTTCAGGGCCCGGAAGCGCCGGCCCAGCGGCACCTGCCAGTCCCGGTAGTCGATGACCGCGCCGGAGTCGGAGGCGGCGTTGCGCAGGAACTCCGGCAGCACGGTCAGCGCCTCGATCAGTTCGGCGCGGTCGGCCACCCAGAACGCGTCGCAGTCGAAGCCGGTGAGCAGCCACTTGTGCGGGTCGAAGCAGTACGAATCGGCGTACTCCAGGCCGGCGTGCGACCACCGCAGCTCGGGGCAGACGGCGGCGGAGCCCGCGTACGCGGCGTCGACGTGCAGCCAGATCCCGTATTCGGCGCAGATCGCCCCGATCTCTGGCAGTGGGTCGATGGCGGTGGTGGAGGTGGTGCCGATGGTCGCCACCACGATGGCGGGAACGTCACCGGCGGCCAGGTCGGCCTCGATCGCCGTACGCAGCGCGTCGGGCAGCAGCGCCTGGGTGTCCGGGTCCACAGCGATGGACCGGACGCCGTCGCTGCCCAGCCCGGCGATGCGTACGGCCTTCTCGATAGAGGAGTGGCCGTGGGTGGAGGTGTAGGCGCGGTAGCGCCGGTCGATGCCGGTGTCGCGCCAGCGCCCTCCGCTGGCCCGGTGCAGTGCGGTCAGGGTGGCCACCAGCGTCGCCGAGGAGGCGGAGTCCTGGATGACCCCGCCGCCGCTGCCGGTCGAGCGGAACCGCTGCGGCAGGTCCAGCAGGTGGGCCAGCCAGTCCATCATCACCGTCTCCAGCTCGGTGCAGGCGGGGCTGGAGGCCCAGAGCATGCCCTGCACACCGAGCCCGGAGCTGACCAGGTCACCGAGCACGCTCGGGCCGGAGGTGTTGGCCGGGAAGTAGCCGAAGAAGCCGGGGTGCTGCCAGTGGGTCAGCCCCGGTACGACGATGGAGTCCAGGTCGGCGAGGACCGCCTCGACCGGTTCGCCGCCGGTGGTCGGTGGCGTGGCGGGGAGGGCGGCGGCGACGGTGCCCGGCGGGTCGGACGGGGCGACCGGTCGCTGTTCGACAGTCGCCCAGTAGTCGGCGATCCAGTCGACGACGGCGTGGCCGGCTCGGCGGAACTCGTCGGGGCTCATGTGTGGGGCGCTCACACCCACGAGTCGATCAGGTGGCGCTTGTCGGGGCAAGACCTGCAAATGAACGACGGTCGTCGATATTGCGTACCGGAAAGCGCTTGCCTTACGATGCGCGGTGAGCCGGATCCGTGAGTTCCAGGGCGTTCAACCCCGATCAGATCGCCGTCCGCCGCAGTCGCGGCCGGGCCGGTCCACTGTGCTTCCCGGGCAGGGTCAGTGGGCCGCAGCGATCACCACCGGATCCCCGGAGGCAGTCCATGCACCCGTCCAGACATCGGCTGATCCTGCTCGCCGGCACGACGGCCGCCGCCGTCGTGGCCGGCACCCTCGGCACGGTCACCGCTTCGGCCGCCGCCGTCGGCTGCCGGGTCGACTACCAGATCACCAACCAGTGGCAGGGCGGTTTCGGCGCCAACGTCACCGTCACCAACCTCGGCGACCCGGTCAACGGGTGGGCCCTCACCTGGTCGTACGCCGCCGGGCAACAGGTCACCCAGGCGTGGAACGCCACCGTCACCCAGTCCGGTGCCCAGGTCACCGCCCGCAACGTCGACCACAACGCCGCCATCGCGAGCAACGGCACCGCCACGTTCGGCTTCAACGGCTCCTGGACCGGCAGCAACCCGGTGCCGGGCAGCTTCGCGCTCAACGGCACCACCTGCACCGGCGCCCCTCCCACCGGCGAACCGACCACGCCACCCCCGACCACGCCACCACCCACCACCCCACCGCCGACCACTCCGCCGCCGTCGGCTGGCGTGTTGCAGATGGAGAACCTGGACCGCGGGTTGATCAGTGTCCGCTCCGGCAGCGGCAACCTGGTCTCCTGGCGGCTGCTCGGCACCGAGACCTCCGGGGTCGCGTTCAACCTCTACCGGGGGGCGACAAAGGTCAACGCCAGCCCGATCACCGGCGCCACCAACTACCTCGACAGCGGCGCGGCGGCCGGCTCGGCGTACACCGTGCGGGCCGTGGTGGGCGGCGCCGAGCAGGCGGCGTCGGCACCGGCGTTGCAGTTCGGCGCGGGCTACCTGGACGTGCCGTTGCAGGTCCCGGCCGGCGGCAGCACCCCCAGCGGCGAGAGTTACAGCTATAGCGCCAGCGACGCCTCGGTGGGTGACCTCAACGGCGACGGCAGCTACGAGATCGTGCTCAGGTGGGAGCCGTCCAACGCCAAGGACAACTCCCAGTCCGGCTACACCGGCAACGTCCTCGTCGACGCGTACACCCTCGGCGGCACCCGGTTGTGGCGCGTCGACCTGGGCCGCAACATCCGCGCCGGCGCCCACTACACCCAGTTCCAGGTGTACGACTACGACGGCGACGGCCGCGCCGAGGTGGCCATGAAGACCGCCGACGGCACCCGTTCCGGCACCGGCCAGGTCATCGGCTCGTCGTCGGCGGACCACCGCAACTCCAGCGGCTACGTGCTGTCCGGTCCGGAGTACCTGACCATGTTCAACGGGCAGACCGGCGCGGTGCTCTCCACCGTCAACTACGACCCGCCGCGCGGCACCGTCTCCTCCTGGGGTGACTCGTACGGCAACCGGGTGGACCGGTTCCTCGCCGGCACCGCCTACCTCGACGGGCAGCGTCCCTCCCTGATCATGGCCAGGGGTTACTACACCCGAGCGGTGATCGCGGCCTGGGACTTCCGCGACGGCACGCTGCGCAAGCGCTGGACGTTCGACTCGAACGCCTCCGGCAACGGCGCCGCCGCCGGGCAGGGCAACCACCAGCTCTCGGTCGCCGACGTCGACGCCGACGGCCGGCAGGAGATCGTCTACGGGGCCGCCACCATCGACGACAACGGCCGGCTGCTGCACTCCACCGGCAACGGGCACGGCGACGCCATGCACGTCGGGGACCTCGACCCGGGCCGTGCCGGCCTGGAGGTCTTCAAAGTCGACGAGGACGCCAGCAAGCCCAGCTCCTACTTCGCCGACGCCCGTACCGGTCAGGTCCTCTGGTCCACGCCGGCCTCCGGCGACAACGGCCGGGGAGTCTCCGCGGACATCTGGGCCGGCAGCCCCGGCGCCGAGTCCTGGTCGTCGGCGGCCACCGGGCTGGCCAACACCCGGGGGCAGAACATCGGCCGCAAGCCGTCGTCGGCGAACTTCCTCGCCTGGTGGGACGGTGACCCGGTGCGGGAACTGGTCGACGCCACGAAGATCGACAAGTACGGCACCGGTGGCGACACCCGGCTGCTCACCGGCAGCGGGGTGGCGTCCAACAACGGCACCAAGTCCACCCCGGCGCTCTCCGGCGACATCCTGGGCGACTGGCGTGAGGAGGTGATCTGGCGAACCACCGACAGCCGGGCGTTGCGCGTCTACAGCACGCCCACACCGACCAGCACCCGGATCCACACCCTGATGCACGACCCGCAGTATCGGGTGGCGATCGCGTGGCAGAACACCGCCTACAACCAACCGCCACACCCGGGGTTCTTCATCGGCAACGGGATGGCCGACCCGCCCACCCCGAACATCTACCTACGCTGATCTGACCCCTGGTGGTCCCGAACGGGGCCGCCTAGGGTGGCAGGCACCGGGCCGCAGCCGCGGAATCCGCTCAGCTCCGGCCCGGTGCGCCACACCGCGGCATTCTCGACCCGTCCCGACCGAGAATGCCGTACCACCACCGGCACCAACATTAGGCACCGTCCGGGTCGGCCGGGTGACGCTGACGTGAAGATCGTGTTTCACGCCGCCCGGTGCAGACCGCCCGCCACCTGCTCGGCAATCAACTCGTACGACCGCACCCGGTCCTCGACGTCGTACACGAGCGTGGTCAGCATCAGCTCGTCCGCGCCGGTGCGCTCGATCAGCTCGGTCAGCTGCCGGCGCACCGTCTCCGGCGAACCCATCGCCTGACCGTCGCGGCGTTGCAGGACGAACTCCCTCTCGAACTCCGAGTACGGGTACGCCGCCGCCTCGTCCGGCGTCGACAGCGGCTCCGGCCGGCCCGAGCGCAACTTCAGGAACGACAACGCGCTGGGCCCCGTCAGCCACTCGGCCCGCTCGTCGGTCTCCGCGCACACCGCGTTGACCGCCACCATCGCGTACGGCTTGTCCAACCACTGCGACGGCCGGAAGTTCTGCCGGTACAGGGCCAGCGCCGGCAGGGTGTTCGCCGAGCTGAAGTGGTGCGCGAACGAGAACGGCAGGCCGAGCAGACCGGCGAGCTGGGCGCTGAAACCGCTGGAACCCAGCAGCCACACGGCCGGCTGCTCACCGTGACCCGGGGTGGCGATGATCTGCCCAGGCTTCTCCCCGCTGAAGTAGTTCATCAGGTCCGCCAGCTCGCGGGGGAAGCCCTCCGCCGACAGGCCCTCCATGGTGCGCCGCAACGCCAGCGCGGTCACCTGGTCGGTGCCCGGCGCCCGGCCGATACCGAGGTCGATGCGACCGGGGTGCAGCGCCTCCAGTGTGCCGAACTGCTCGGCCACCACCAGCGGCGCGTGGTTGGGCAGCATCACCCCACCCGACCCGAGGCGGATCGTCGAGGTGTTCGCGGCCAGGTGCGCCAGCAGCACCGCGGGCGCGGAGCTGGCGATCGCCGGCATGTTGTGGTGCTCGGCCACCCAGAACCGGTGGTAGCCCAGCTCCTCGGTGCGTCGGGCCAGCTCGGTGGTGGCCTGCAACGCCGCGCCAGCGGAGGTGCCCTTGGCGACCGGGGCAAGATCAAGAACAGACAACGGTACGGTGATCACAAGGTCAACCAACCCGTCAACGGGCGGCTTTGTTCCGCCACGCGGGTTTTCGTCGGCCAGCTCACCCGCTGCTCAGCCCATCCCGCGCGCCTGCTCGAAGATCAGACTGGTCTGGGTGTGCTGCACCACCGGGTCGACCGCCAGATGGTCCAGCACGAAGTCCCGCAACGCGTCACCGGACGCCGCCCGCACGTGCAGCACGTAATCCTCCGCGCCGGCCACGTGGAACACCGACACCACCCCCGGCAGCCGCACCGACCGGGCCCGGAACGCGTCCACCGCCGCCCGCTCGTGCGCCGTCAGCCGCACCGACACCAACGCCTGCAACGGCAGGCCGAGCGCGGCCGGATCCACCTCGGCGTGGAAACCACGGATCGCGCCACGCTCGCGCAGCGCCCGC
The DNA here is from genome assembly GCF_057766525.1 of Micromonospora sp. MGP-C2. Lineage (NCBI taxonomy): Bacteria > Bacillati > Actinomycetota > Actinomycetes > Micromonosporales > Micromonosporaceae > Micromonospora > Micromonospora sp. MGP-C2. Next base: position 2,300,878 of record NZ_JBYMEN010000002.1, on the reverse strand, counting down.
GTACGCGTCAGACACGTCGACGGCGCCACCCCCACCCGCTCGGCGAGGGCGTTGTTCGGCAGACGGCCATCAGCGGCCAGCTCGCTCAGGATCGCGCGGTCCACCTCGTCCAGGGCCGGATACGGCCGCACATCGTTCGGCTCAGGAGGCATCCCGCCATCATCACCCGAATCCGCCACCAAAACCAAGCCGATCGACAGAATGATCTGCCGAACCATTGCCCATCAGACGGTAGATGTTCGACGCTACCGGCATGACGACGGTGGACACCCGGGCCGTACACGCCGGCCGCGACGACCTACGCGCCCTCGGCGTGCACGTGCCACCCATCGACCTGTCGACCACCAATCCACTGCCCTCGGTCGACGACGGCGGCGCCGCGTACGAGCAGCTCGCCACCGGCGGCACCCTCCCCGCCGAGGGCGGCGCCGTCTACCAACGGCTCTGGAACCCCACCGTCGCCCGCTTCGAAACCGCCCTCGCCGAACTGGAGGGCACCGCCCAGGCCGTCGCCTTCGCCAGCGGCATGGCCGCCCTCACCGCCACCCTGCTCGCCGCCGCCCGCGACGACCGCCGGCACGTCGTCGCCGTCCGGCCCCTCTACGGCGGAACCGACCACGTCCTCGCCACCGGCCTGCTCGGCACCACAGTCACCTGGGCACGCCCCGACGAGGTCGCCAGCGCCGTTCGCCCCGACACCGCGCTGATCATCGTCGAGACACCCGCCAACCCCACCCTCGACCTGGTCGACATCGCCGCCCTCGCCGCTGCGGCCAGCGACGTCCCGCTGCTGGTCGACAACACCGTCGCCACCCCCGTACTGCAACAACCCGCCCGACACGGCGCCACCCTCGTCCTGCACAGCGCCACCAAGAGCATCGGCGGGCACGGCGACGTGCTCGCCGGCGTCGTCGCCTGCGACGCCGACTGGGCCGCGCGACTACGCCAGGTCCGCGCGGTCACCGGCGCGATCCTGCACCCACTCGGCGGCTACCTGCTGCACCGCGGCCTGCAGACCCTGCCGCTGCGGGTCCGCGCCCAACAGGCCAGCGCCGAGAAACTCGCGGGCTGGCTCGCCGACCACCCGGCCGTACACCGGGTGCACCACCCCTCGGTGTACGACCCGGCGGCGCTGGTCGGCCGGCAGATGGCCGGACCCGGCAGCCTGCTCGCCTTCGAGGTACGCGGCGGCGCACCCGCCGCGGCCGCCGTCACCAGCGCCTGCCGCCTCATCACCCACGCCGTCTCCCTCGGCGGCGTCGACACCCTCATCCAGCACCCCGCCTCGCTCACCCACCGACCCGTCGAGGGCGACGCGAAACCCGTCGCCGCCCTGCTGCGGCTCTCGGTCGGTCTCGAAGACCCCGAAGACCTGCGCGCCGACCTCGCCCAGGCCCTCGACACGATCGCCTGACGGGCCCGGTCAGCGCAGCTCGCGGTTGCCCAACACCCGACGCGGCGAGCCCTGCCGAGCCACCCGCAGCATCGCCCGACCGATCCCGTCGGTGGTGGTGACCTGGTTTGGCAGCAACCGACGCAACACCGGAAAGAGCGGCCGCGCGACTGCGTACCCGAACCGGTACAACCGGGTCTTCGACACCGCCCCGTAGGTCGGCTGGATGAAACCGGGACGCGCCGCGTAGCCGTTGGGCAGCAACTCGATGATCGCGTTCTCGGCCCGACCCTTGACCCGCGCCCACATCACCCGACCCCGACCCGACGAATCGGTGCCCTGGCCCGACACGTAGACGAACGTGACCTGCGGGCTCACCTCCGCCAACAACCGCGCCGCCGCGAGCGGGTAGTCGTAGCTCACCCGCGTGTACGCCGCCTCGTCCAGACCCAGCGAGGACACGCCCAGGCAGTAGAAACACGCGTCCACACCGGTCAACTCGGCGCGCACCGCAGCCAACTCACCCACGTCCGCGACGGTGAGCTCCCGCAGCTTCGGGTCCTGCCGACCGGTCGGCCGGCGACCGACAGTCAGCACCTCCCGCACGTCGTCGGCGAGCAGGCACTCCCGCAACACGCCCTGGCCGACCATGCCGGTCGCACCGAAGATGACCACCCGCATCAGTTCCCACCCCTGTCGTCGATCCCGCTGCCGCCTGGCGGCCAGGCTCCCACGGTCGGTGTGATCCGCGCGGTACCGGTCAGGACTTCGGGCCCACGTGCCGGTCCAACACGGCGACCGCACCCCGCCGCGCCACCGAGAGCGAGTTGCGCCGGTTCATCCGCCAGTCGATGCCCAGCAGGTCGAGGCCCCACTGGCACAGCCGCATGATGTCGGTCGACTCGTTGACGAACATGTAACGCGGGTAGACGTACGCCCTGCCGCGCACGGTGACCCGGTTGGCGACGCGGCAGCCGTCGGAGTGGAACAGGCCACGCAGGAAGTCACCAGGGTGGCTCTGGAGAATCGGTCGCTGCCAGTCGGCCAGGACGATCGGGCGCTCGTGCTTCTTGCCGGGGCCGTGCTGCGGCAACAGGCACGGCCAGTGCACACCGTAACTCTGTACTCCCACGCAACCCTGTTTCTGGACACGCTGCACCTTTGCCGCGAGCACGGCCCGCATGGCGACGTCGCACGCCTCGATCAGCCCTGGCCATGCGTCGGAGCAGTAGATGCGCAACACCGGCACCTTCGGTCGAGACGGCCAGATGACCGTCGCCGAGATAGAGGCCGAGCAGGTAGGCATAGGCGGCAGGGTCGGTCGGATTCTCGACACCCGGCAGGCAGCGGAAGCAGCGCAATCCGGTGCCGAGCTTCGCCCGTTCGGGTCGATCGACGCACCAGTGCCAGACCGTCGTGTAGGGCAGGGAGAGGGTACGGGCTACTGCGTGGATGGTGTCTCCGCGAGCGCGGAGAGCGCGGGCCTGCGCCCGCATCTGCGGTGGGTGCACACCCGCATCATCGAACAGGTGTATGACAGAGTGCCGGGAGCGGGATTCGAACCCGCAAGCCCTTTCGGGCAGAAGTGTTTGAGACTTCCGTGTATGCCGTTCCACCATCCCGGCGGGTGGCGCTTACTGTACCCGACTACTCTCATGCGGGAGCATGGGTGGTAGCCGTGCAGTGATCGATGGTGGGAGTGGCTGGTGGCTGAGATGCCGACGGATACCGAGCGCAGGCGCGTACTGATCGCCGAGGACGAGGCGCTGATCCGGCTGGACCTCGCCGAGATGCTGGTCGAAGAGGGTTACGAGGTGGTGGGGGAGGCCGGCGACGGTGAGACCGCCGTCCGCCTCGCCGAGGAGTTGAAGCCCGACCTGGTCATCCTCGACATCAAGATGCCGATCATGGATGGGCTGGCCGCCGCCGAGCGCATCGCCGGTGCCCGGATCGCCCCGGTGATCATCCTGACCGCGTTCAGCCAGCGTGATCTGGTGGAGCGGGCGCGGGCGGCGGGCGCGATGGCGTACCTCGTGAAGCCCTTCCAGAAGAGTGACCTGGTCCCGGCGGTGGAGATCGCGCTGTCGCGCTACTCGGAGGTCGCGGCCCTGGAGGCCGAGGTCGCGAGCCTGACCGACCGTCTGGAGATCCGCAAGGCGGTGGAGCGCGCCAAGGGCGCGCTGATGACCACGTACGGCATGACCGAGCCGCAGGCGTTCAAGTGGATCCAGCGCACGGCGATGGACCACCGGATGACCATGAAGGAGGTCGCCGAGCGGATCCTCGCGGAGACCGCCGGCGGCGAGGTGTCGCAGCAGCCGACCGTCTGAGCGCTCCGCGCGACAACGGGCCGTGTGGGCCGCCGTGAGCGGCCTCCGGTGGTTAGCATCGGCGGATGTCCGTCCGACGGGTGATCGCGGTGTTCGGCCTCTTTACGCTGGTGCTTGCCGGGTGCGACGGGTCGGCCGCGCCCGACGGCGCGGGGTCGGCGACGCCCGCCGCGCCGGCGTTGCGGCCGGCTTGGCAGCCGCTGACGCTGCCGGCGCCGCCGGGTGGTGCGGGGCGTCCACTGATACGTGACGCGGCGTCGTGCGCGGATCGGTGGTTCGTGGTCGGTGGCGTCGTCGATGCCGAGGGCGGCACGCGTCCGGCGGCCTGGACCAGTGTGGACGGTACGACCTGGACGCTGCTGCCGATTCGCGCGGAGTCCTTCTACGGTCGGCAGAACGTGTTCCTGTCGGTGGCCTGCCGGGACGGGAAGGCGGCGCTGATCGGCGCGAAGGTCGGTGGCGCGCACGGCTACCCGCGGGTGAGCACCTGGCGGCAGGTGGCTGACGGTGCGCTGGTCGAGGTGCAGGCGTCGTTCGAGACGTACGGCGGGCCGACGGCGGTGAACGTGTCCCGACTGACGGCGGGTGCGCAGGGCTGGTTGATCGTCGGTAACCGTTCGGCGGGCGCGGCCTCCTGGGTGTCGTCGCCGGACGCGGCGGAGTTCGCGCTGGTCGAGGGTGCGCCGGAGCTGGCGAGTGACGCGGTGGGGGTGACCTGGGCGTTCGACTCGGTGGCGACGTCGTCGGGTTGGTTGGCGGTGGGAGGCCTTCTGCCGGCCGGCCGGATCGACCGTGACCCGGCGGTCTGGTCGTCGCCGGACGGGCGGTCGTGGCGGCGCACCGTGCTGCCGGGCGGTTCGGAGTACGAGGAGTTGCAGCGGGTGGTGCTGGTCGGCGGGGTGCCGGTGGCGGTCGGTCTGCGTGGGGCGGTGTTCGGCGCCTGGCGGCAGGAGGCGGCGAGTTGGGTGTCCGCCGGGACGTTCGGGCGGCGGGCCGGGGCCGGGGTGCAGAGTGTGACGTCGCTGGTGTCGTCCGGGGATCGGTTGTTCGCCGCGGTGACGGACGGGGCGCGGCACTCGGTGTGGGTGTCGTCGGACCGGGGTGGGTCGTGGCGGGAGGTCACGGCGCCGCTCGATGTGCCGGCCGGTGTTGATCGGGACGTGACGCTGGTGGCGGTGGGTGACCGGTGGTGGTTGGCGGCCGACGATGGGACGCGGGCCGGGCTGTGGTGGGCGGCCGGTGTGGGCGTCTGAACGCCGACGTTCACGTGGTGCACGGGTCCGGTTGCGGTCCGCTGAGACGTTTCCGCAGGTCAATCGGCTTTTTCGGCAGCAGTGCCCGGTCCGGGCGGGTGCGGGCGGACTGCGACCGGGCGTGGGTTTAAGGACCGTCCGGCGGATTCACCTGTTACGGACATCGACATGATTGCCCACGTCTTCGTAACGGTTTCGCAGACCCAGCGTTCAGGTCTTCCGGGACGGTATGCGGTGTCGGTACGCTCCGCCATCACGAGCCGTAACGCAGGGGCAGTCCCTGCGGGGTGGGTGGAATTGCGGTCTGCTGCTGTCGCCGTCGCAACGGGTCAGCCGCGTCCGCATCTGGAGGAGGTCTGAAGCCGTGAGGCGAAGCTATGTACGGGCGCTGGGCACCGTTGCGCTCGCCGCGACCCTGGTGGTCGCGGCTGGTTGCCAGGATTCGGGTGGCAGCGAGGGTGGGAACGCGTCCGGTGACTGCGGTGGCAAGATCGCGATCTTCGGCGCGTTCACTGGTGACAACGCGGGTCTGGTGATCCCGTCGCTGAACGGCGCGAAGCTCGCCGTGGAGCAGTTCAACGCGGCGAACGCGGACTGCAAGGTCACCATGCAGGAGTTCGACACCCAGGGTGACCCCGCGGTGGCGACCCCGTTCGCGAACCAGATCGCGGGGGACAACTCGTTCCTCGGTGTCATCGGTGGTCACTTCTCCGGTGAGTCGGACGCGACGATGCCGATCTACCAGGCCGCTGGCCTGGCGATGGTCAGCCCGTCGGCGACCCGGACCGACCTGACCCAGAAGGGCAACACGTCCTTCTACCGCGTGGTCGGCAACGACGGCACGCAGGCCGGTGCGGTGGCGAGCTACCTGAAGACCCAGAACGCGCAGAAGGTCTTCATGGTCGATGACGCCAGCGCCTACGGCGCCGGTATCACCGACGAGCTGGGCAAGCAGCTCGGCCCGCTGGTCGTGAACAAGGACAAGATCCAGGAGCGGCAGACGCAGTTCGACGCCACCGTCTCGAAGATCAAGTCTTCGCAGGCTGACTTCGTCTTCTACGGCGGCTACACCCGTGAGGCCGCCCCGCTGGTGAAGCAGATGCGTGCCGCTGGCGTCAACGCCAAGTTCGTCGGTCCGGACGGTCTCTACGACACGGCGTTCCCGAAGGGTGCCTCCGGCGGTGCCGAGGGCGCGATCATCACCTGCCCGTGCCTCCCGGCCGACAAGGCCGGCGGCACCTTCTCTGCCGACTACCAGAAGAAGTTCGGCATCCCGCCGGGCTCCTACGGTGCGGAAGGCTTCGACGGCGCCACCATCTACCTGGACGCCTTCAAGGCTGGCAAGAAGACCCGGGCGGACATCCTGGCGTTCGTGAAGTCGTACGACAAGCAGGGTGTGTCGAAGTACATCAAGTTCGACTCCAAGGGTGACGTCGACCCGTCGAAGGTCGTCATCTGGGCCTACCAGATCAAGGGCGAGGCCATCGAAGCGCTGCAGGAGCTCAAGCTCAGCTGACGCCCCACGCAATGGAGTGCGGCCGGGGTGTTTCACCCCGGCCGCACTCGATTCAAGGAGACCCCCGGTGCATTTCGATGAACTGATCGGCCATCTCGGCCAGCACACGGTCGACGGCCTGTCCAAGGGTGCGATCTACGCCCTGATCGCCCTCGGCTACACCCTCGTCTACGGCGTCCTTCGCCTGATCAACTTTGCGCACTCCGAGGTGTTCATGGTCGGTACCTTCGCGGTACTGATCCTCTGGAACCAGCTCGGGGTGCAAAATAACCCGCCCATCGGCCAGGCGATCCTGTTCCTGGTGCTCGGTCTGATCGTCGCGGCGGTCGCCTCCGGCGGCACAGCCCTGGCGCTCGAACGGATCGCGTACCGGCCGTTGCGACGCAAGAACGCGCCGCCGCTGATCTTCCTGATCACCGCGATCGGTCTGTCGCTGGTCTTCGTGGAGCTGTTCGGGCAGGTCCTGCCCAAGCTGCTTGGTGGCGCCCTGCCGGATGTGTTCGGCCGGCCGCGGCAGATCGTCGGTATGCCGACGATCATCCAGCAGGAGACCCTCTTCACCATCGGCAACACGGCGATCACGAACATCCAGCTCATCGTCTTCGTCGCGGCCGTGGCCATGATGGCGGTGCTGGACTGGTTCATCAACCGCACCCGGTACGGCCGGGGTGTGCGGGCCGTGGCCCAGAACCCGGAAACCGCCGCGCTGATGGGCGTCAACCAGGAGCGCGTGATCATGCTGATCTTCGTGCTCGGAGGCATCATGGCCGGCGCCGCCGCGCTGTTGTGGAGCATGCGGTTCGGCTTCACGCAGAACAGCATCGGCTTCGTGCTCGGCCTGAAGGCGTTCACCGCAGCGGTCCTCGGCGGCATCGGCAACCTGCGCGGTGCGCTGCTGGGTGGCCTCTTCCTCGGCATCGTCGAGGTCTACGGCGCGACGCTCTTCGCGTCCAACTGGGAGGACGTCATCGCCTTCGTGGTGCTGATCGTGGTGCTGATGTTCCGGCCCACCGGCCTGTTGGGTGAGTCGCTCGGGAGGGCCCGCGCATGATCGACAAGATTCGCTCCGCAGACCGCCGCCGGGTCGGTTTGTTGACCTCGGTCAGCGACCGTTGGCAGGCCCTGCCGAAGTGGCAGAAGGCCATCGGTGTGGTGGCTCTGCTCGTCTTCGTCTACCACCTGCCGTACCTGGGCAAGCTGCCCGGCGGTCTCATGATCCCCGGTCTGAACAACCTGCGTACCGACTCGATCGAGGGCGGCAACAACTGGGCGGGTGTGCTCTTCATCTGCGCCATCTATGTGCTTGTCGCGATCGGTCTGAACGTGGTGGTCGGCCTCGCCGGCCTGCTCGACCTCGGCTACATCGGCTTCTTCGCCATCGGCGCGTACAGCGTGGCGCTCTTCGGCTCGGTGAACTCGCCGGTCGTCAAGTGGATCCAGCAGGAGTTCAACCTGCCGCCGACCTGGGCGGTGACCTGGGGGATCTGTCTCCTGCTCGCGATCGTGCTGACGATGATCTCCGGTGTGCTGCTGGGTTGGCCGACGCTTCGGTTGCGCGGTGACTACCTGGCCATCGTGACGCTCGGCTTCGGTGAGATCATCCGCATCGTCGCCCGCAACGCCACCGGCGTCACCAACGGTCCGGTCGGTATTTCGGCCATTCCGGGTCCGGAGGGTCCGCCGTCGGCGGACAACAAGGTCTTCGGTCTGATCGACGCGAAGCCCTGGTACTGGCTGGCGATCACCTTCGTCCTGCTGATGGTGATCCTGGTTCGCCGGCTGGAGCACAGCCGGGTCGGTCGCGCCTGGCTCGCGGTCCGCGAGGACGAGGACGCCGCCGCGGTGATGGGCGTGTATCCGTTCAAGTTCAAGCTGTGGGCGTTCGCCATGGGCGCTGCGCTCGGTGGCCTGTCGGGCTTCCTCTTCGGCAGCCGTAACGCGTTCATCGACCCGACCCAGTTCAACGCGAACCTCTCGATCCTCTTCGTCGCCATGGTCGTGGTCGGCGGTTCCGGCAACATGATCGGCGTCTCGCTCGGCGCGGTCCTGCTGGCGTACCTGCCGGAGCGGTTCCGCGACTTCGCCGACTACCGGTGGTTGGTCTTCGGGTTGGCCATGGTGCTGGTGATGATCCTGCGTCCGCAGGGCCTGATCCCCAGCCGGCGGCGGGCCCGTGAGTTGAAGGACCGCGCGGCCGAGGCAGAGGAGGCGCCTGCTCATGTCTGACCAGACCACCAGCACGTCCGCGCCGAAGATCCCGGCCCAGCCGGGGCCCCGGTCGGTACTGCTCGAAGTCGATGACGTCACGCTCCGCTTCGGCGGCGTGGTCGCCCTCGACAAGATCAATTTCAAGATCTACGAGGGAGAGATCCTCGGTCTCATCGGGCCCAACGGCGCCGGCAAGACCACCAGCTTCAACGTGATGACGGGGGTCTACAAGCCGACCTCCGGAGCGGTCCGGTTCCAGGGCCAGCAGGTGACCGGCCGCAAGCCGCACCAGATCAGCCAGCTGGGCATCTCCCGGACGTTCCAGAACATCCGTCTCTTCCCGGAGATGACGGCGCTGGAGAACGTCATGGTCGGCACCGACTCCCGGCACAAGACCAGCGTGCCCGGGGCGCTCTTCCGGTTGCCTCGGCGCAGGCCGAAGCAGCACGAGCTGCCGCAGGTCACCGCCGAGTCGGGCATCCAGCGGTCGTGGCAGGAGATTCGCCGGACGTTCGCCAAGACGTTCGGGTTGTCCCGGCACATCCTCGAGGAGCGGGCCGCCGAGGCCAAGGCGCTCGAGCTGTTGCGCTTCGTCGGCATCGCCGACCGGGCCAACGACGAGGCACGCAACCTGCCGTACGGCTACCAGCGCCGGTTGGAGATCGCCCGCGCGCTGGCCACCGAGCCGAAGCTGATCTGCCTGGACGAGCCGGCTGCCGGCTTCAACCCGGCGGAGAAGGAGGAGCTCCTCACCCTGATCCGCAACATCCGTGACATGGGCCTGACCGTGCTGCTCATCGAGCACGACATGCGGCTGGTCATGGGTGTCACCGACCGGATCGTGGTGCTGGAGTTCGGCCGCAAGATCGCCGAGGGTGCGCCCGCGGAGGTCAGCCGCGATCCGAAGGTGATCGCCGCATACCTGGGGGAGCCAGCCGATGACGCTGCTTGAGCTCGAGAACGTCGCCGTCGCGTACGGCCGGATCGAGGCGCTGCACGGCATCAGCCTCACCGTGAACGAGGGTGAGGTGGTGGCCCTGATCGGCGCGAACGGCGCTGGTAAGACCACCACGATGCGGGCCATCTCCGGGACCCGGTCGCTCGCCAACGGGAAGATCACCTTCAACGGTGAGGACATCAGCAAGCTCCGGGCCGACCTGCGGGTGGTCCGGGGGCTGTGTCAGTCGCCGGAGGGGCGGCAGATCTTCCCGGGTATGACGGTGATGGAGAACCTGGACATGGGGGCGTACACCCGGCGGGACTCCGCCGGCATCGCCGCCGACCTGGAGCGGGTGCTGACCCTCTTCCCGCGGCTGGCCGAGCGGCGCAAGCAGGCCGGCGGCACGCTCTCCGGCGGCGAGCAGCAGATGCTCGCGGTCGGCCGGGCGTTGATGAGCCGTCCGAAGCTGCTGCTGCTCGACGAGCCGTCGATGGGTCTTGCCCCGTTGGTGATCCGGCAGATCTTCGACATCATCACGGAGATCAACCAGCAGGGCACCACCATTCTGCTGGTGGAGCAGAACGCCCAGCAGGCGTTGTCGCGGGCACACCGCGGCTACGTGCTGGAGACCGGTCGGATCGTCAAGGAGGGGTCCGGTCAGGACCTGCTGCACGATCCGTCGGTCAAGGAGGCGTACCTCGGCGTGGCCTGAGCCACCCGAGCGACGGCCGGTCACCCCTGCATGGGGTGGCCGGCCGTCGGCGTTCGGGCCGGACGCCGTTTCGGCGTCGTGTCACCCGGTGCCGCCGGCCAGGGATGTCGGTGCGACGGGCTAGAGTCGCTGCCGTGACAGCTACGACGCCGCGCCTGCTCCTCGTCGACGGACATTCCATGGCATACAGGGCTTTCTTCGCCCTGCCTGTGGAAAGCTTCTCCACCACGACGGGTCAGCCGACCAACGCGGTCTACGGCTTCACCTCGATGCTGATCAACGTCCTGCGCGACGAGCAGCCCACCCACATCGTCGTCGCCTTCGACGTCTCCCGCCATTCCTTCCGCACCGACAAGTACGCGGAGTACAAGGCCGGCCGCAGCGAGACCCCGACCGACTTCAAGGGGCAGGTCAGCCTCGTCAAGGAGGTCCTGGCCGCGCTGCAGATCCCAGTGGTGGAGAAGGAGGGCTTCGAGGCCGACGACGTGATCGCCACGCTCGCCTGCCAGGCCCGCGACCAGGGCATGACGGTGCTGATCAGCAGCGGCGACCGGGACGCGTTCCAGTTGGTCGACGACCAGATCACCGTCCTCTACCCGCGCAAGGGCGTCTCCGACCTGGCCCGGATGGACCCGGCGGCGATCGAGGCGAAGTACGGCGTTCCGCCACAGCAGTACCGGGACCTCGCCGCGCTCGTCGGCGAGACCAGCGACAACCTGCCCGGCATCCCCGGCGTCGGCCCGAAGACCGCGGCCAAGTGGATCATCACGTACGGCGGCGTGGAGGGCGTTATCGCCCGTGCCGACGAGATCAAGGGCAAGGCCGGCGACAGCCTTCGCGAGCGGCTTGCCGACGTGATCCGCAACTACGAGATCAACTGCCTGGTCTCCGACCTGGAGCTGCCGCTGCGCCCGGAGGACGCCCGGTGGACCGGTTGGGACCGGGAGGCGGTGCACCAGGTCTTCGACACCCTGGAGTTCCGCATCCTGCGTGACCGCCTCTACCAGTACCTGGAGGCGGTCGAGCCGGAGGCCGAGTCCGGGTTCGACCTCACCGGCGAGGTGCTCACCGAGCCCGGCACGCTGGCCGGCTGGCTGACCACGCACGCGCCGACCGGCACCCCCGTCGGTTTGGCGGTCAAGCTCGACACCGGCCCCAACCGCCGGCACACCGCCTCGATCACCGGTCTCGCGCTGGCCACCGCCGGCGGTGCGGCGGCCTGGGTCGACCCGGCAACGCTCGACCCGACCGACGAGGGCGCCCTGGCCAGCTGGTTGGCCGACGAGCAGCGCCCCAAGGTGCTGCACGACAGCAAGCCGGCCGTGCTGGCCTGCGCCGCGCACGGCTGGCAGCTCGCCGGCATCGTCCGGGACACCCAGATCGCCGCGTACCTGGCCCGCCCCGACCAGCGGTCCTACGACCTGACCGACCTTGCGCTGCGCTACCTGCACCGGGAGCTGCGCGTCGACGTCCCGGAGTCCGGCCAGCTCACCCTCGACGGGCTGGGCGACGAGGGTGTGGTCGAGCAGAACCTGATGCTCCAGGCCCGGGCCACCCTCGACCTGGCCGACGCGATCGACGCTGAGCTGTCCCGCGACGGCGAGCAGTCCGCCCGCCTGATGGCCGGGGTCGAGCTGCCGCTGATGCGGGTGCTGGCCACAATGGAGAGCACCGGCATCGCCGCCGACACGCATTATCTGTCCGAGTTGGAGGCGCACTTCGCCGCCGAGGTGAAGGCCGCCGCTCAGGGCGCCTACGAGGCGGTGGGCCGGGAGTTCAACCTCGGCTCGCCCAAGCAGCTGCAGGAGATCCTCTTCACCGAGCTGGGCCTGCCGAAGACCAAGAAGATCAAGACGGGTTACACCACCGACGCCGACGCCCTGCAGTGGCTCTACGCGCAACAGCCGCACCCCGTGCTGGCCCACCTGCTGCGCCACCGCGACGTCGCCAAGCTCAAGTCGACAGTGGACGGTCTGCTCAAGTCGGTCTCCGACGACGGCCGGATCCACACCACCTTCAACCAGACGGTGGCGGCCACCGGTCGACTCTCGTCCACCGAGCCCAACCTGCAGAACATCCCGATCCGCACCGAGGAGGGCCGGCGGATCCGCCGGGCCTTCGTGGTGGGAGAGGGCTACGAGTGCCTGCTCACCGCCGACTACAGCCAGATCGAGATGCGCATCATGGCGCACCTTTCGTCGGACGACGCGCTGATCGACGCCTTCAACTCCGGCGCCGACTTCCACGCCGCCACCGCCTCGTCGGTCTTCGGGGTGCCGCTCGACCAGGTCACCCCCGACCAACGCCGCAAGATCAAGGCCATGAACTACGGCCTGGCGTACGGGCTGAGCGCCTTCGGCCTGTCCCAGCAGCTCGGGATCAACACCGAAGAAGCGCGCGGGCTGATGGAAAACTACTTCGCCGGGTTCGGTGGGGTGCGCGACTACCTGCACCAGGTGGTCGCCCGGGCTCGCCAGGACGGCTACACCTCCACCATCCTGGGTCGCCGCCGCTACCTGCCCGACCTCGTCAGCGACAACCGGCAGCGCCGCGACATCGCCGAGCGGATGGCGCTCAACGCCCCGATCCAGGGTTCCGCGGCCGACATCATCAAGGTGGCGATGCTGCACGTCGACACCGCGCTGCGCGAGGCCGGGCTGCGCTCGCGGATGCTGCTGCAGGTGCACGACGAGCTGGTCTTCGAGGTGGCCCCCGGTGAGCGGGAGGCTCTGGAGGCACTGGTCCGGCACGAGATGGGCGGGGCGTACCCGCTGTCGGTGCCGTTGGAGGTGTCCGTGGGCGAGGGGCGGGACTGGAACAGCGCTGACCACTGAGTCTTTTGGCGGTCGCGGTCCGGGTTCCGGGTTTCGTCGCGCCCGACCCGCTCCGGGCGGTCAGGCTTGATCCCTGCGCGGGTCGGGCTGCCCCGGAACCCCGACGAGGTCTCTGCGGTCGGTCCTGCTCGGCGTGGTGGAGAGCGCCCTTGATCTCCAGGTCCGCGCTGCTTTCGTCGCCGTCTGCTGACGCCGGGTCGCCAGGTCCGCGTCGTGCCGCGCCGCGTCCGCTTCCGTGCGCCGACGCCGGCGCAAGATCCGCGCAACTTCGGGGAAAGTGCTGGGTCGCGGGGTTCTGAGGCACCAACTTCGCCGAAGTTGTGCGGATCTTGCCGTGGAGTGACGTGGTTCAGGCGTGCTCACGGGCTACTTCAGGGGGTCGTGGCCCCAGTTCATCAGGGACCAGCGCCACTTGGTGTCGCGGACGTTGCCGGACGGGCGTTGCGCCATGTGTCGGCGGACGTAGCCGACCACCTTGCGCATGTGCTTGTAGTCGCCCTCGGACAGGTCGCCCCGTTTGCGACGGAGCAGGTTGATGATCTTCCGGCCGGATTCGTGGCCGACGGACTCGCCGCCACCGGAGCGGCCGCCCTTGTGCCAGCCCACCTGCTTCGACTCGTCGGTCTCGAGCCATGTGGACAGCTCACGGGGCTTCATGTTCACCGCCTCGGTGAACTCCCGAAAGGTGTCCCGGCCCTGGTCGTCAGCTCTGCTCATGACGCAGCGCCTCGGGTCGGTGGGCCACGTCGCGGCCCGTGCCGTCGCTGCGGACCCGGTACTGCGGGTCATCGGGGGCCGCGTTCACGGCTCGCCCGCGGATCCGTGTCCGCTCGGTGATCGTGCCCTGCACCACGCCGTACGCGCGGCTGCCGTGGGCCGACCAGGAAACCTGGTCGCCTCTGCGGAATCGCTGCTCGGCCATGCTCCTCGGCTACCCGACACCGGGACGGCGAAACGGCCGTTCCGGCGACGCGCTACGGGGTGATCTCGGCGATCGGCAGCTTGATGTCGAACGGCTCGGCCAGCTCGATCACGTCGGCGCCGTCGGCGACCAGCTCGTACTGCCGCTCACCGCCGGGACCCACCCGGTCGCCGATCCGATACGCGTAGACGTGCACCGGGTCCTGCTCGATGCGCCAGTAGAACGGAATGCCGGCGGCGGCGTACTCGCCGGGCTTAGCGAACCTGTCGATCCGTCGCGTACCGGGCGAGACGATCTCCACGGCGAGGACCACGTCCGCCGGACGCAGCGAGGATCGGGAGGAAGACCCGCCGGCCCGCCGCAGCAGAACGTCGGGCTGTCGGCTGGTGTTCGAACTCAGCCCGACTCCGACGGCCTGCACGACCCGGAGGTCGGCCGGTACATGTTGCAGCAGCCAGTGCGCAAGCAGTAACGAGATGTCTTGATGGCCCAGGGTGGGGGAGGGCGTCACCTGGATGACTCCGTCGACGAGTTCGACACGGGGGGCGTCGTCCGGCAGGGTGAGCAGGTCCTCCAGCGTGTAGTCGGCACGCTGCTGCCGCACCGGGTCCGGACACCAGGGGCCAGGTGATGTCGGGATGGGCTCCGCGCGCATGTGACGAGCCTACCGGCGATCGACGGGATGCAGATCGGACTGCGGGTGCGGCGCGTTCAGTCGGCGGGCTTCTCGGCGACGAAGATGGCGGTACCGGGGAAGAGCCGACCGCGCAGCGGGCTCCACTGCCCCCAGATCCCCTCGTGCCCCTCCGGCCACTCCGGCTCCACCAGGTCCAGCAGTCGGAACCCGGCGCCGACCAGCTCACGGATCCGGTCGCCGAGGGTGCGGTGCTGCTCGACGTAGGTGGCCACGCCGGACTCGTCCTGCTCCACGTAGGGGGAGCGGTCGAAGTACGAGTGGACGGCCGTCAACCCGCCCTCACCCGGGTCGTCGAGGAAGATCCAGCGCATCGGGTGGGTCACCGAGAACACCCACCGCCCCCCGGGGCGCAGCACCCGGTGCACCTCGGCGTGCAGGGCCGCCGAGTCGTCCACGAACGGGATCGCCCCGAACGCGGTGCAGGCGAGGTCGAACGACCGGTCCGCGAACGGCAGGGCGAGGGCGTCGGCCTGCACCAGTGGTACGCGTACCCCGGTGTCGTCGGCGGCCTTGGCGGCGTGCCGCAACATTCCGGCGGACAGGTCGAAGGCGACCGGCCGGGCACCCTGGGTGGCGAGCCAGCGGGCAGCGGCCGCCGCGCCGCAACCAACCTCCAGCACCCGCCGCCCGGACAGGTCACCCAGCAGCCGGGCGTCGGCCTCGCGCAGCCCTTCCGGACACCAGACGAAGTCCACGTCGCCGAGGAACGCGCCGTGCTCGGCCTGGTAGTCGTCGGCGTCGGTGTCCCACCAGCCGCGGTTGGCCCGCCGGGCCTCGGCGTCACCCACCCGGCGCCGGGTGACCCGGCTGTCGTCATCCACGGCGCTCACGCTAGGCCCCCTCGCCCCGTTCGGTACGGCGGCGCGTCCGAGATCCTGCGACTCCTCGCGCGGTGACGCCTGATCGACTCGGTTTTGTGAAGTCGCGGCGTCCGGGCCGGTGGGACACGCCGATGTTCAGGAAACCGGGTCGATCACGCGGAGCACATGTCCGCTGGGTGATGCGACGGCTGGGGCTGCTGTGACGCACGAGACAGCAGAGGCTGTTTACGGGCGATTGTTCGCCTTTCGCAGGTCACCGCACGGAGAGAAGCCGGGAGGGCTTGCACGCTGTGGTAATGCGCACGGTAGGCTAGACGATGCGCTCGCGGATCGCGTTGCCTCGGCAGGGAGCAGGTACGCGGTCGTCGGAGCCACATCATGATCTCACTAGGCGATCGTTCGGTGTGCCCGGCGGCGGATCCGCTGGCGCGAACAGGTCACTGCGACACCAGCCTGCTGTGACAACCCACCGACCGGAGCAACCGCCCACATGACGAGCAGCATCGAGGCCCCCTCGAGCGCCACCCGGGTCACCCACGACGATCTCGGTTCCGAGGAGGCATTCCTCGCCGCGATCGACGAGACCATCAAGTACTTCAACGACGGCGACATTGTCGAAGGAACCGTCGTCAAGGTCGATCGGGACGAGGTCCTGCTCGACATCGGCTACAAGACCGAGGGTGTCATCCCCTCTCGGGAGTTGTCGATCAAGCACGACGTGGACCCCGCCGAGGTTGTGACGGTTGGCGACCACATCGAGGCCCTGGTCCTCCAGAAGGAGGACAAGGAGGGTCGTCTGATCCTCTCCAAGAAGCGGGCACAGTACGAGCGGGCCTGGGGCACGATCGAGAAGATCAAGGACGAGGACGGCGTCGTCCGCGGTTCGGTCATCGAGGTGGTCAAGGGCGGCCTCATCCTCGACATCGGGCTGCGGGGCTTCCTGCCCGCGTCCCTGGTCGAGATGCGTCGTGTGCGCGACCTGCAGCCGTACGTCGGGCGTGAGCTCGAGGCCAAGATCATCGAGCTGGACAAGAACCGCAACAACGTGGTCCTGTCCCGCCGGGCCTGGCTGGAGCAGACGCAGTCCGAGGTGCGCACCGAGTTCCTCAACAAGCTGCAGAAGGGCCAGGTCCGCAAGGGCGTCGTGTCCTCGATCGTCAACTTCGGCGCCTTCGTGGACCTTGGCGGCGTCGACGGTCTGGTGCACGTCTCCGAGCTGTCCTGGAAGCACATCGACCACCCGTCCGAGGTTGTCGAGGTCGGCCAGGAGGTCGAGGTCGAGGTCCTGGACGTCGACCTGGACCGCGAGCGGGTCTCGCTGTCGCTGAAGGCGACCCAGGAAGACCCGTGGCGGCAGTTCGCCCGCACCCACGCGATCCAGCAGATCGTGCCGGGTAAGGTCACCAAGCTGGTTCCGTTCGGTGCGTTCGTCCGCGTGGACGACGGCATCGAGGGCCTGGTCCACATCTCCGAGCTGGCCGAGCGCCACGTGGAGATCCCGGAGCAGGTCGTCCAGGTTGGCTCCGAGGTCATGGTCAAGGTCATCGACATCGACCTGGAGCGCCGCCGGATCTCGCTGTCGCTCAAGCAGGCCAACGAGGGCTTCGTCGAGGGCGAGGAGCACTTCGACCCGACCCTCTACGGCATGGCCGCGACGTACGACACCGAGGGCAACTACATCTACCCGGAGGGCTTCGACCCGGAGACGGGCGAGTGGCTCGAGGGGTACGACAAGCAGCGCGAGACCTGGGAGAACCAGTACGCCGAGGCTCGTCTGCGCTGGGAGGCCCACACCAAGCAGGTGCAGACCTCTCGGGCTGCCGACGCCGAGGCCGCTGCCAACCCGACTCCGGTCGTCCCGGCCGCTGCCGGTGGCGGCGGTGGCACCACCTCCTCGTCCAGCCCGGCCCCGAGCCGGCAGGCCGAGGAGCCGGCCGGCACGCTGGCCACCGACGAGGCGCTCGCCGCACTGCGGGAGAAGCTCGCCGGCGGTAAGTGACCCGCTGAACGACGACGGGCCCCGTCCCCGCGATCTTCGGATCGCTGGGGCGGGGCCCTCGCCGTGGGCGAGGCCCGCTCGTTGTGGGAGCAGCCCGGGCCTCTCGACGAGCCCGGGCCGGGACGAGGCGGGCAGGGCCGGGTCGGCCCGGACAGGCTGCGCGGGCCTCGGCCGTTCGGGCCGGGTCGGTCGGGACGATGGCGGCGGGTTTGGCGACGGGCTCGGGGATCCGGTTGACTGGTCGGGTGCTGAGAGTGGGGTTGACCGGCGGGATCGGGTCGGGAAAGAGCGCGGTGGCCGCGAGGCTGGTCGAGCGGGGCGCGGTGCTCATCGACGCCGACCAGGTGGCCCGGGAGGTCGTGGCGCCGGGCACTGAGGGACTGGCCGAGATCGTTGCGGCCTTCTCCGACGCGGTGTTGGACGACGATGGTGCGCTGGACCGTGTCGCGCTGGGCGCTGTGGTGTTCGCCGACGAGAGGGCCCGCCGTCGGCTGGAGTCGATCACCCACCCCCGGGTTCGGGCTCGCACCGCAGAGCTGGCCGCCGCGGCGGCACCGGGCGCGATCGTCGTCAACGACGTGCCGCTGCTGGTCGAGGTGGGGCTCGCGCCCACGTACCACCTGGTGATCGTGGTGCAGACGGCCGTGACGACCCGACTGGAGCGGCTGGCGCGTGACCGGGGGATGGACCGCGCGGAGGCGGAGCGGCGGATCGCCGCCCAGGCCGACGACGCCCGTCGACGGGCCGCCGCGGACGTGGTGCTGACCAACGACGGCAGCCTGGCGGATCTGCACGACGCCGTCGACGACCTCTGGCGGCAGCGGCTGCTGCCCTACGAGGACAATCTGCGCGAGCGGCGGGTGGTCCTGCCGGGCCGGGTCGACCCGGCGGGGACCGACGCGAGCTGGCCGGAGCAGTACGAGCGGCTGGCCGCCCGGATCCGGCACACGCTCGGCTCGGATGCCCTGCGGATCGACCACATCGGCTCGACCGCGTTGCCCGGCCTCGCCGCCCAGGACGTCATCGACGTGCAGGTGGCCGTGCGCAGCCTCGCCGACGCCGACGGTGCGCTGGTCGACCGGCTGGCGCACGCCGGGTTCCCCCGGGTGCCGGGGCACTGGTGGGACGACCCACGCCCGGCCGGCAGCGGTCGGTGGGAGAAGAGGTTGCACGGCAGCGCGGACCCGGCCCGCCCGGTTCGCCTGCACGTGCGGGTGGCCGATTCGCCGGGTTGGCGGTACGCGCTCCTGATGCGCGACCACCTGCGGGCCGACCCGGATCAGCGGGCCGCGTACCTGCTGCTCAAGAGGGATCTGGTCGACGCCGCACCGGAGGCTGGCGATTCGGGCACGGCCCGCGACCCGTGGTTCGACGAGGAGTACCTGCGGGCGGAGCAGTGGGCCGAGCAGACCGGCTGGCGGCCCTGAACGTCACCGCTCAGCGGGGCCGAGGTGTCGTGGGTCGAGGCTTGGCGGCCGGGCGGGGCACTGGAGTCAGTCGGGGCACCACGGCGGGCTGGAGGTCCAGTTGGGCCCACGCGTTGGCGTGGGTGTGCAGCTCCAGCCGGCGTAGCGACCCGTCGCGGTCGATCCAATAACGCAGTCGGGCGTCGGCCGGGCCCACCTCGACGACGTCCACGGTCCGTCCGGCGGTGACGTCCTCGCGTACCCGCAGGGCCGTTCCTGGTGGCCCGACCGACCCGGCGGCCACTGCGGCCTCGACCAGCGCGTTCAGGTCGTCGCCGCCCGACCGCTGGGCTCGCCAGGGCCCAGCCGGGGGCGGCAGCGGTGGTCGGTCGGGCGCTTCCGCGGTGCCGCCACCGGCGGCGGCCGCCGGCAGATCCGCCCGGGTCAGACCGGCGGTGTCGCGCCGCAGCAGGGTCCGGCGGTCCGGCACGCCCAGGTCGGCGACCGCGAGGTACGCGGTACCCGTGGTCCAGCTCACCCAGCCAGCGCCCCGCAGGTTCGTGTCCGTGCCAACGGGCGCGGTCAGCGTCATCGTCGCACCGCGCTGGGCCCGGAGCCGGGCCGGCAACCGGTCCAGTCGACGCCGCTCGGCGTCGGTCAGCGCGCGGGGCAGGCCGGGCCGGCCGCCGAGTGCGTCCACCGGACGCAGCGTCGGCCGGTCCGCCCGGTTGAGGATCATCGTGACCGGGCCGACGCCGGGCAACCGGGTCACCAGCTTGTGCAATCGGGCGTCCTGGTCGAGCCAGAACCGGGTCTGCCCGTTCGCGTCGGTGCTCGCCGGCGCGGCGCTCGGCGTGGGTGCCACCGTGCTGCCGAAAGCCGGGCTGCGGTGTGGCGGTCCGGCCGGCAGCGACGCCTCAAGGACGTCCACCGGACCGGCCGCCACGGTGTCCTGAGCGATCCAACGCGCACCGCTGCCGGGCACCGCCTGGGTCTGGTCCGGGCGGTCCGCGGCGAGGTCGAGGAGCAGGTCGAGCACGGGTGCCAGGTTCGTCCCGGGGGCCAGTCGGTGCAGCCGCCAACGGTCCGCCGGAGGCAGCAGGGGCGGCGCGGCCGGGGTGGGCACTGCTGCCGGGTCGGGCCGGATGACCAGGACCGGGCCGACCCGCTGCACCAGCCCGCGTTCGGCGCCCGCGCCCGGCCCACCCACATCGAGGTAGAGCAGTGACCGCGACCAGTCCACCCAGCCCACCAGTTCGATCCGGGCGGCGTCGGTGCCGGCGGTGATGCGGACTCCGGCGCGCAGGTCCCGGAGGTTGGTGACCCGCACGGCGGCCAGCCGCTCGCCCTCCGCGAGGGTCAGCGGCCGGGTCGGCTCGGGCGGGTCGGGCGCCCAGCTCAACAACCCGAGCACCAGCGCCGTCGCGGACGTCGCGGCGGTCAGGGCGAGCAACAGCAGCAGGGTACGTCTGCGCCGGCTGACCGGGGCCGGACCGGTGGCGTCCGCCGTGTCGGTGGGGGGTTCGGCAGCGACCTCGCGGCGGGTGGTCGTCCCGGCTGTCCCGGGACCTCGCCCGGTGGCGGTTCGGCTCTGCGTGGGGCCCTGGCCGGTGGTGGTCCGGTTCTGCGTGGGGCCCTGGCCGGTGGTGGCCCGGATCTCCGTGGGCCCGTCGCCGGTGGTGGCCCGGATCTCCGTGGGCACCTGGCCGCCGGTGGTCCGGTCCTTCTCGGGCCTGCTCCCACTGCCGGTTCGCTGAGCGGCGGTGGGCAGCCCTGGGCTGGTCGAGCGGGCGTTTGCAGGTCGGCTGGCCCTGGCTGCGGCGTCGGTCGGGCGGTCGGTGGCGGCTCGGCGGGCGTCGGTAGGCCGGCCGGTGGTGGAACCGACTCCGGTGTCCGTGCTCCGGGTGGTCTCTGAGGCGGTGCCGGAGCGGTGCCGCCCGCTGCCTGACCGCCCGACCTTGGGGGAGTTGGGCCGCTCGGCGGCGGTGACGTCCGGCCGGGGCGTGCCGCGGGGAGTGGTGTCGGGTGCCGGGGTCGGAGAGGTGTCCACGGAGATGAAACGGGCGGGGAGGCGTCGGGGTGACGAGCAGGGGCGCTCGCGGCGGCCGGTCTGCGCCTCGAGCGCGACCACACGGGTGCGCACGCCGGGCGAGCCGGGTGCTGCGACCGCAGTGCCGGGGGCGACCGGCCGTGATGTGACGGCCTGGCCACCTGCCCGGTCGGCCGCCGCGAGCGGCCTACAGGAAGAGGGTAGTCCCGGTGACATGGGACACACAATGGGAATATTGAAGCTGATCACGTACCTGGCGTGACGGCCGTTCCTGTCGGACCTCCGGCGTACCGTTGACGGTATGGCGCTCGACATTCCTCGGCTGGACAGCCGCTTCCAGGTCGTCAGTGACTTTCAGCCGGCCGGCGACCAACCGGCGGCCATCGACGATCTTGAGCGTCGGGTTCGGCGCGGCGACCGCAACACCGTGCTGCTCGGCGCGACCGGCACCGGCAAGAGCGCCACCACGGCGTGGCTGATCGAGCGACTGCAACGCCCCACCCTGGTGCTCGCCCCGAACAAGACGCTCTGTGCGCAGTTGGCCAAGGAGTTCAGCGAGCTGCTGCCGCACAACGCTGTCGAATACTTCGTCTCGTACTACGACTACTACCAGCCTGAGGCCTACATCCCGCAGACCGACACCTACATCGAGAAGGACTCCTCGATCAACGAGGAGGTCGAGCGTCTGCGGCACTCGGCGACGATGTCGCTGCTCACCCGGCGCGACGTGATCGTGGTGGCGACCGTCTCGGCGATCTACGGTCTGGGCACCCCGGAGGAATACCTCAACCGTGCGGTGAAGGTGCAGATCGGGCAGGAGCTCGACCGCGACCAGTTGCTGCGCCGGCTGGTCGACATCCAGTACACCCGCAACGACATGGCCTTCCAGCGGGGCACCTTCCGGGTCCGCGGCGACACGCTGGAGATCATCCCGGCGTACGAGGAGCTGGCGGTCCGCATCGAGCTGTTCGGTGACGAGGTGGAGAAGCTCTACTACCTCAACCCGTTGACCGGTGACGTGGTCCGCGAGGTCGACCAGCTGGTGATCTTCCCGGCCACCCACTACGCGGCCGGTCCGGAGCGGATGGAGCGGGCGATCCGTGACATCGAGGTGGAGCTGGCCGAGCGCCTCGCCGAGCTGGAGCGCCAGGGCAAGCTGCTGGAGGCGCAGCGGCTGCGGATGCGCACCACCTACGACATCGAGATGATGCGGCAGGTGGGCTTCTGCTCCGGCATCGAGAACTACTCGATGCACATGGACGGGCGGCTGCCCGGCAGCCCGCCGCACGCCCTGCTCGACTACTTCCCCGACGACTTCCTCACTGTGGTCGACGAGTCGCACGTGACCATCCCGCAGATCGGCGGCATGTACGAGGGCGACGCGTCCCGCAAGCGGATGCTCATCGACCACGGCTTCCGGCTGCCCAGCGCCGCCGACAACCGGCCGCTGCGCTTCGACGAGTTCCTGGAGCGGGTCGGCCAGATGGTCTACCTGTCCGCGACCCCCGGCACCTGGGAGATGGAGCAGGCCCAGGGCGAGTTCGTCGAGCAGGTCATCCGGCCGACCGGTCTGGTCGACCCGCAGGTCGTGATCAAGCCGACCAGGGGCCAGATCGACGACCTGATGCACGAGATCAAGCTTCGGACCGACCGCGACGAGCGGGTGCTGGTCACCACGCTGACCAAGAAGATGGCCGAGGACCTGTCCGACTATCTCCTGGAGAACGGCATCCGGGTGCGCTACCTGCACTCGGAGGTCGACACGTTGCGCCGGGTGGAGCTGCTGCGTGAGCTGCGCAAGGGCGACTACGACGTGCTGGTCGGCATCAACCTCCTCAGGGAGGGTCTGGACCTTCCCGAGGTGTCGCTGGTGGCGATCCTCGACGCCGACAAGGAGGGCTTCCTGCGCAGCGGCCGGTCGTTGATCCAGACCATCGGCCGGGCCGCCCGTAACGTGTCCGGTCAGGTGCACATGTACGCCGACAAGATCACCCCGTCGATGGCGGCGGCGATCGACGAGACCGACCGGCGTCGGGCCAAGCAGATCGCGCACAACGAGGCGCACGGGATCAGCCCGGAGCCGTTGCGTAAGAAGATCCACGACATCCTGGACGACATCTACCGCGAGGCGGAGGACACCGAAAACTCCCGCGTCGGGGGCGCGGTGCGTCAGCTGTCCCGAGGCAAGGCGCCGGTCAAGGAGACCCGCAGCCGGAGCCGGTCCGCCACCACCACCCCGTCACGGGAGGGGATGGCCCGCGCCGACCTGGCCCAGCTCATCCAGGAGCTCAACGACCAGATGCTGGCCGCCGCCCGCGAGTTGCAGTTCGAGCTGGCGGCTCGGATCCGCGACGAGGTTTCCGACCTGAAGAAGGAGCTGCGCGGCATGGACGCCGCCGGCGTGAAGTGACAGCCATCCGGCCGGCCATCAGCGCTCCCCGGGGCGCGGCCGGCCGGATCGCGACCGTGCGAAGGGCGGGCGGGGTTGACTGCGGTGGCACCGGTCGACGAGTTCGTCCTCGGCCTGCCCGAGGTCAGCCTGCGTCCGTTCGTCGACCGGTACGTCGGCTACCGGCAACGGGCGGACATCCCGCTGGTGCGCCGCGAGTCGGCGGGCGTCTTCGTGGTGCTGATCCTTGGCTGGGGCGCTCCGCTGGACGTGACCGACCCGCGCAGCGCGCAGCGCGGCGTCACGATGGTCGACTCGTTCGTGGCCGGCACCTTCGACGGCTGGTGCACCACGCGCACTGTGGGTGTGGGGGAGGGCGTCGAGCTGCT
This sequence comes from Micromonospora sp. MGP-C2, assembly GCF_057766525.1. NCBI lineage: Bacteria > Bacillati > Actinomycetota > Actinomycetes > Micromonosporales > Micromonosporaceae > Micromonospora > Micromonospora sp. MGP-C2. The sequence goes on along the minus strand of NZ_JBYMEN010000002.1, from coordinate 2,277,019 downwards.
GCTCGCCCCACTGACCGCCCGGCGGCTGCTCGGCCTGCCGCTGAGTGAGCTGACCAACCGGGCCGTCGACGTCGGGCAACTCCCGGGCCGTTGGCTGCATCGGCTGCGTGGCCGGCTCGCGGAGACGCCCGGCTGGCCGGAGCGGTTCGCCCTGCTCGACGGGGTCCTCGCGGCCCGGCTGGCGGCGTCCCCTCCGGTCGACGCCCGGCTCGACTGGGCGTGGCGGTGGCTCGTCTCCAGCGGTGGGCAGGGGAGTGTCGGTGTGTTGGCCGACGAGCTGGGCTGGAGCCGGCGACACCTCGCGTCCCGGTTCCGGCAGGAGGTTGGTCTGCCACCCAAGATGGCCGCCCGGTTGCTGCGTTTCCAGCGGGCGTACGCGGTGCTCACCGACGTCGGACCGACCGCCGGGGCGCCGGTCGGCGCCGATCAGCCCGAGGTGGGCGCCGTCGACTGGGCCACGGTGGCGACGCGCTACGGCTACTACGACCAGTCCCACCTCATTCGGGACTTCCGCCAGTTCGCGGGGGCCACTCCGGCCGCCCTGCTCGCCGCCCGCGCTCCGGCCGGCTGACACCACCCAGTCGACAGGGGACGCGCCGAGGTCACATTCGTCCAATCCGGATCGGGGCCGTCGGCAGCAGAATCAGGTCATGCGAACCGTCTACCCGATCTTCCGTTACCCCGATCCCCGGGCCGCCATCGACTGGCTCTGCTCCGCCTTCGGCTTCCAGGTGCATTCGGTGCACGAGGCGCCGGACGGCACTGTCGCGCACGCCGAACTCGTCCTCGACACCGGCATGATCATGTTGGGTGGTCGGGCCGACGCGGCACCTCGACCGGCCGACGACGACTGGTCGGTCTACGTGGCGGTGCCGGACGTCGACGCCCACTGCGCCCGGGCACGCGCCGCCGGTGCCGAGATCACGCGCGAGCCGTTCGACACCGACTACGGCTCCCGTGACTACGCCGCCCGCGACCTGGCCGGCACCGTCTGGTCCTTCGGCACCTACCGGCCCTGAGCCAACCGCGCGGCACGCCGGGAGCCGTGCGCACTCCCGGGCCGGCACAGCACCGCAGGGCCGCACCGCACCGCAGGGCCGCACCGCACGCGGGACTCCAGGTGCGCGGGACTCCGGTGCACGGGACTGGACAGCACGGCTCGACGCCCCGCCTGACGTGCGGAAACGCCGGACGATGGCCGGTCCGACCGTCGGACGGTGCCATGACCACTGATTGCGGTGCGCGAGCGAGCTATTGCACTGGGTGATCGTCCTGCGTACTCTCCCTCGGTGGGGAGGCCGGGATGCCGCTGCCAACAAGTCCTGTCATTCGACGTGCACGTCTCGGCGCAGAGTTGCGCCAGTTACGCCGGCGCGAGGCGCTGACCCTGGAACAGGTCTGCGACCGGCTTGGCTGGGCCTCGACGTCGAAGTTGTCCCGCATCGAGCTGGGTCAGAGCCGCCCTGACCTCGCCGATGTGCTCGATCTGCTGGACATCTACAAGGTGCCCTCGCCCGCCCGGGACGAGCTGATCGTGATCGCCCGGGACGCGGCGACCAGCCGCGGCTGGTGGAAGACGCTGGGCGAGATGAGCGAACGGCAGCGCACCTACGCCGAGCTGGAGGCGGGTGCCGCCGACATCGTCGAATACCAACCGGCGATCGTGCCGGGGTTGCTCCAGACGCCCGCGTACGCCCGGGTGCTGGTCGCGGCCGGCGCCCAGCTCACGCCCGAGGTCGACGTGGAGGCCGAGGTGCGCGCCCGGGCGCTGCGGCAGGAGGTGTTGCGGCGGGCCTATCCGCCGCACTACACGGCGGTGCTCGCCGAGGCCGTCTGTGACAGGGGCGACCTGCCGGACGAGGTCTGGCGTGAACAGTTGCGGCATCTGGTCGCCGTGACCGGGCTGTCCCATGTCACGGTGCGGCTGCTGCCCCGTGGGGCGGCCGGTGGTGGGCTGCACCCGCTGACCCCGTACTCCTGCTATGCCTTTCCCGACCCGGCGGACCCGCGGACGGTGATGTTGGAGGCGTTGACCACCGACGTGCGGTTGGCCACCGTGCTCGACGTCGACCGCTACCAGCGGATGACCGAGGCGTTGCTGGCGGCCGCGCTGTCACCGGAGGAGACGGTCACCGTGCTGGCCCGCCGCGTCGGCGAGTAGGACCCGCGCCGCGCGGCCACCGGGCCCGGCGCCCCGAGCCCGTCGGGACCGGCGGCCGGCGCGTGCGCAGGGCACGATAACCGCGGGGTACGACAGCAGGCTCAGGCCGGCACGTCGAGGAAGTGCTCGACCACGGGCGGCCCGGCGAAGTGTGGTCCGATCAACGCCCGCCACTGCTCGAACCGTTCGGTGGCCCGGAAGTTCTCCTCGTGCGCCTCGACCGAGTCCCATTCGACGAGCAGCACGAAGCGGGTCGGGGACTCGATGCCCCGGGTCATCCGCACGGACCGGCAGCCGGTTGCCCCGGCGAGCACCGGGTGACCCTCGGCGTACGCGGCGGCGAACGCGTCCTCGTGTCCGGGCAGTACGTCGATGAGCGCGACCTCAAGCACCATGTCGGACAGCCTCGCATGGCGGGCCGCGTCGGCGGTGTCGCGGGGTCTGTTCCGGTGTCGACGGTGTCCGCCGCTGCATGTGCCGACTGACTGCCGGTCGCTCAGCGACCCGATAACCGCACCCGACCTGCACTAGCCTCCTAGGACACCACAGCGGGTGTGACGCGGCGATATGACGCGGCGGGCGCTGCCCCCGGTATTCCCCGGCGACGGGTGGTTGGCGCCACCGGCTGCCCGGGGTGTGATCACGGCGCGTGGTGGGCAACAATGGTCACCGAGGAGGGGAGTATTCCTTCGCGACGGAGTCGTCAGCACGGTCGATCGTCGGAACCACGGCGACCCGACCCGGCCCCGTAGGTCGCCGTTCCGTTCGCGGGCGGCGGCGGAAGAGACCTCCGACAGTCACCAGAGTGAGCGACAGCGGCACACCGGCCTCTCCGGGGGCGTACGGTGTGCCCGACGCCGCGTGTCTGCCGGAGGAATGAACGTTGGACGTGTCCGGATTGGTGTGGGCGGGAACGCTTGTCGCACTGACTGCGGTCCTGCTCGTCGACCTGTTGATCATCGGTCGACGCCCGCACGAGCCGAGTGTGCGCGAGTCGAGCCTCTGGGTCGCCTTCTACGTCGGTCTCGCCCTGATCTTCGGCGTCGGTGTCTGGTTGACCTCGGGCGCCAGCTCCGCGGGGCAGTTCTACACCGGTTGGCTCACCGAATACAGCCTGTCGGTGGACAACCTCTTCGTCTTCGTGATCATCATGGCGCGCTTCGGGGTGCCCCGGCAGTACCAGCAGAAGGTCCTGCTCGTCGGCATCGTGCTGGCGCTGGTGATGCGCGGTGGGTTCATCGCCGCCGGCGCCGCACTGATCTCCCAGTTCTCCTGGGTCTTCTACATCTTCGGCGCGTTCCTGATCTACACCGCGGTCAACCTGGCCCGGCAGGGTGAGCCGGACGAGGACGAGTTCTCCGAGAACCTGCTGATCCGGTGGAGCCGTAAGGCGCTGCCGATCTCCAAGGGCTACGACGACGCGAAGCTGATCACCCACGAGAACGGCAAGCGGCTGTTCACCCCGATGCTGATCGTGATGATCGCGATCGGCACCACCGACCTGATCTTCGCCCTGGACTCGATCCCGGCGATCTTCGGTATCACCCAGGAGCCGTACCTGGTCTTCACCGCGAACGTCTTCGCGCTGATGGGCCTTCGTCAGCTCTACTTCCTGCTCGGTGGCCTGCTCGACCGATTGATCTACCTGAGCTACGGCCTGGCCGTCGTGCTCGGCTTCATCGGGGTCAAGCTGGTGCTGGAGGCGTTGGCCGACAACACCCTGCCGTTCATCAACGGTGGTGAGCACGTCGGCTGGGCGCCGCACATCCCGATCTGGCTGTCGCTGCTGGTCATCCTCGGCACCCTGGGCATCGCCACCGCCGCCAGCCTGATCAAGTCCTCCCGGGACCGGCGCCGCGAGCTGGCCGACGCCCGACGCTGACGTGTCGCCGGCCGGGTGCGGGAAACGCGCCCGGCCGGTCAGACGCGGTGTGCGCCCACCAGCGTCGCGGTCCGGTCGGCCGGCAGGGGCTCCTCGATGACCCGCCGCCGCCGGTAGCAGGCGTGCAGCATCCGCCGCTCGCCACCGTTACCGGGCGGGGCGGTGACGATGCCGATGTGGTGGATCTTGCGGCCGGGTCGGGCGAAGAAGTAGAGATCACCGGGGCGTTCCGCCCCCAACGCCAGCGGGGTGGTGGCGACGGCCTGGTCATCGGCGTCGCGGGGCAGCAGCACCCCGAACCGCCGCCAGGCCAGGTGCACCAGCCCGGAGCAGTCGATGCCGTGCGCGGAGAGACCGCCCCAGATGTAGGCCACGTCCAGCAGTCGCTGCGCCACCGCGAGCGCCTGCGCTGCGGCCGGTGCCTCGGCCGACGTGGCGACGAGGTGGTCGTCGGGCAGCCAGAGCGGCGCGGCGTGACCGGGGACGTGCACCGGCCGCCAGTCGTCGCGCGCGGGGCCGGCCGGGACGAGGCGGGTGCCGACGACGACGCCGGGCAGCACCACCGGACCGTTCGGAGCGGCGTGCAGCCCGGTGACTGTGGAGTCGACCACCAGCGGCGCGGCGGTGCCGGTGTCGGTGGACGGGTCGACGGGGGTCAGTTGCTCGGTGGGGAGCCAGCCCGGGTAGCCGCGCGGGTCCAGCTTGGCGGCGGGCTGCTCGACGGCGACGACCCGGGCCCAGCCGTCCGGGCGCAGCTCGCTGACGAGGACCCGCTCGCCGAGCAGGAGCTGGCTCAGCACGCAGTCGCCGACCTGCTGGTCGGTGTCCAGGCCGGAAACCCAGGTCAGGATGTCGGCGCCGGCGGTCAGCGCCGGACGGTCGACCTCGCGGACCGCCTCGGGGGAGGTCCACAGCGTCGCCACCGCGACCCGGACGACGGCCTCGCGGCCCGGTTGCAGCTTCACGTCAACCCCCAGATCGAGTCGGCTGTCCAGGGAACCCTATGAAAGAAACCAACGCTCATCAACCACGCGCCTGCACCTTTGCTTCAGCAAGGCCGGAGATGCCCAGGCCAGGCGCGTCGGGCAACACCACGGTCGCCCCCTCGTAGCGTATTCCGCCCTGCACCGGTGACCAGGCCAGCCACCAGGCGGCGTCCAGGTCGGGCACCGCGGTGGTGCCGTACGCGGCGACCAGGCTCGCCGCCGCACCGATGCCGACCTGGCTCTCCATCATGGAGCCGACCACCGTGCCGAGCCCGTGGGCGGTGGCGAGTTCGAGGAGGGTACGCGCCGGGTGCAGCCCACCGCACTTGGCCAGCTTGACGTTGACCAGGTCGGCGGCCCGACGACGGATCACCTCCACCAGGTCACGGACCCCGAAGACCGCCTCGTCGGCCAGGATCGGCACGGACACCCGGTCGCTCACCCAGGCCAGGCCGTCGAGGTCCCAGCGGGCCACCGGCTGCTCGACCAGCTCCACGTCGAGGCCGGCGTCCTCGATGCCCCGAATCACCCGGACCGCCTCCCGGGGCGTCCAGCCCTGGTTGGCGTCGAGCCGGATCCGCACCCCCGGGCCGACGGCCGCGCGAACGGCCCGGACCCGGTCCAGGTCGGTGCTCGCGTCGGTGCCGACCTTCAACTTCAGCACGCCGAAGCCGTCCGCCTGCCGCTGCCGCGCCGCCGCCGCAAGGTCCACCGCGTCGCCCGCCGCGAGCGTGACGTCCGTCGGCACCCGCAGCCTGGTGCCCCCGAGCAACCGCACCAGGGGTACGCCCAACCGCCGGGCGGCGAGGTCGTGCAGGGCGACGTCCACCGCGGCCTTCGCCGCCTCGTTGCCGACCACGGCGCGCTGCACCTCGGAGCACCGGGCCACCAGGTCGTCCGGGTCACGGCCGATCAGCTGCGGGCCGAGCAGTTCGCGTACGCACGCCCGTGCGCCGGCGACCGACGCGCCGGTGACCTGCCACACCTGGGGGGCCTCGCCGAAGCCGGAACGGCCGTCGGAGTCGACCAGTTCGACGACGAGGGTGTCCACTGTGGTGGTACGACGCAACGCGGTGACGAACGGGGTGTGTAAGGGGGCCGAAACCCGGTGGGTGCGTACCTCCGAGATCGTCATGTCAGGCACCCTATACGCAGGCGCACGTCGGGATGGGAGACCGGATGACCGGGCAGGGCTGGGAGCTGGTAGGTGCACCGAACGCACGCGATCTGGGTGGGCTCGTCGGTGCCGACGGGAGGCGGGTCCGGGCGGGGCAGTTGCTCCGCACTCCCGCGTTGGGTCGGCTGACCGACGAGGATCTGCCGGTGCTCGCGAAGCTGGGGCCGGCGTGCGTGCTCGACCTGCGCGCCCCCGCGGAGATCGAGGTCGCCCCGGCGGATCGACTGGCCGGTGAGCCACGGGTGGTGTGCCTGCCGGTGCACGACCCGGAGCACCCGGTCTTCACGTACGTGTCGGCGGTGCTGCTCGGCCACGACCTGAACGCGTACGCGGAGCTGGCCCGGCAGGGCACGACGGGGGCGATGGCCGCCATCTACCGGTGGTTCGTGACCGGCGAGTCGGCTCGGGTCGGCTTCGCGGAGGCGGTGCGGCTGGCCGCCCAGCCGGAGAACCTGCCGATGGTCTACCACTGCTCCGCCGGCAAGGACCGCACCGGTTGGCTGACCGTCATCCTGTTGACGGCGCTCGGCGTGGACGAGGCGGCGATCCGCGCCGACTACCTGCGCAACAACGAGCTGACCGACAGCCTGCGGGCGGTGATCATCGAGGCGATGCGACGACGGCAGCCGGAGTTGGACGTCGACGCGGTGCTGCCGGTGTTGGAGGTCCGCGCCGAGTACCTCGACGCCGGCTACGACGAGGTACGCCGCGTGCACGGCTCGTTCGACGCGTACCTGCGGGACGGGTTGGGGTTGACCGACGAGACCCTCAGCGCGTTGCGGGCGCAACTGCTGGAGTGACCGGCGCGCCCGGGGGTGTGCCGACGCGGGCGGCCAGGCCGAGGACGATCAGCGCCTGGCCGGCGGCGTAGGTCGCCATGACCAGCACGGGTGCGCCGGGTGGTTGGGCCACCTCGGCCACCCCGGCGGCGATCAGCAGGTCGGAGCCGAGGAACAGCGCTGCGCCGACACCGACCCGCCAGCCCTTGGTGGTGGCGGTGGTGGCCATCGCGGCCAGCGCGAGCGCGTAGCCGGCCACCGGCACGGCGAGCCCGGCGTCGGTCAGTCCCGCCCACATCCACCACAGCGCGACGACGGTCAGCACCGCGTACGTCAGTGGGACCGCGAGCAGCGGCGCACGCCGCAGCGCGGTCGCGGCGCCGTGTCGGGTGAACGCCGCGATGTAGCAGAGGTGCGTGCCGAGGAAGCAGGCCATGCCGGCGATGAACCAACCGGTGCCGTCGCCGAGCAGGAACACGTCGCCGCCGGTGGAGAAGGCCAGCCCGACGAGCACCAGCCGGTCCGGGCGGGCGCCGCGCTCGGCGGCGGCCCGCCAGAGGTACGCGGCCAGCAGCGGCATCAGCAGCGGCTTGGTGAGTGCCTCGGCCACCCGGCCATCGGTGGCGTTGGCCAGGAGGTTCGCCGCCGTCACGACGAGGAAGGCGATGAGGATGGTGCGACTGCGGGGCATCGGCGGCTCCGGGGTGGGGGTGCGAGCAGCCTAGCCGCAACGGCGGGTCGTGGTCAGAGCTGGTGACGGGCGGCCCAGACCTGCGCGGAGATGTGTGCGAGCAGCCGGCAGGCGTCGTCCTCGACCTCGTCGTCGCCGCCGGCCAGGTCCGTGGTGGTGCAGACGGTGATCAGGTAGGGCGGGGCGTCGTCGGGCAGGACCAGGCCGGCACCGTGTCGGACCCCGCGTACCCAACCGCTCTTGTGCGCGATGCGGGTGCCCTCGGGCAGGCCGGCGGCCAGGTCCTCGCGGTGCTCCTGGGCGAGGAGGACGTCCAGCATGGCCGTGCAGCCGGCGGGCGAGGCGAGCGGGCCCGGGGTGTCGGCCCCGGTGGCCAGTGCGCCGAGCAGGGCGGCCAGGTCGGCGGCGGTGACCGTGTTGGTGATGCCGGCCTCGCGGGCGGCGAAGTCCTCGATGCCGCGGCCCGTGACGCTGGTGCGGGCGCCGGTGCGCGCCCACACCTCGGCCACCGCGGGCAGCCCGACGTGCCCGATGACCAGGTTGGTGGCCAGGTTGCTGGATCGCACGATCATCCGGTCGGCCAGCCAGCGCAGCGACGCCGCGCCGCCCAGCCGGTCCCAGACCGCGTCGTCGTTGTCGTAGTGCTGGGCGCAGGAGAACCGGGGCGCGCCGGGCTGGGCGGAGTCGAACTCGTTGACCACGGGGACCGGGGCGTCCAGGTCCAGCGTGCCGGCCTCGGCGGCGCGGTGCAGGGCGGCGAGCACCGCCACCTTCATGGTGCTCGCCGCGTAGTGGGCGGCGTCCGGGTGACGGGTCCAGGTCGGCGGCGCGTCGGGTCGGCCCACGTACGCCGAGACGGTGCCGGGCACCTTGTCCAGGTGGGCGTCGAGATCATCCCAGGTCATGCCGGTGACCGTAGCCGATCGGCGGCAGCCGGTCGGGTTGGCCCGCGTACCCCTGGGAAAACGGACGGGCGCGCCGGCCGCAAGCGGCCGACGCGCCCGGTGTCGGGTGCTGGTGTGCTCAGCCGGCGTGCTTGCGGCGGGCGGTGGCCCGGCCCCGCAGCTGCTGGTCGAGCACCACCTTGCGGATCCGGACCGTGGCCGGGGTGACCTCGACGCACTCGTCCTCGCGGCAGAACTCCAGTGCCTGCTCCAGCGAGAGCTTGCGCGGCGGGACCAGCTTCTCGGTCTCGTCGGAGGTCGACTGCCGCATGTTGGTGAGCTTCTTCTCCTTGGTGATGTTGACGTCCATGTCGTCGGAGCGGGAGTTCTCCCCGACGATCATGCCCTCGTACACCTCGGTTGTCGGGTCGACGAAGAGCTGACCGCGCTCCTGCAGGTTGGTCATCGCGAAGGCGGTGACCGCGCCGGCCCGGTCGGCGACCAGGGAGCCGTTGTTGCGGGTGCGCAGCTCGCCGAACCACGGCTCGTAGGACTCGAAGACGTGGTGCAGGATGCCGGTGCCCCGCGTGTCGGTGAGGAACTCGGTGCGGAAGCCGATCAGGCCGCGCGCCGGAACCAGCCACTCCATCCGGATCCAGCCGGTGCCGTGGTTGACCAGCTGCTCCATCCGGCCCTTACGGGTGGCGAGGAGCTGGGTGATCGCGCCCAGGTATTCCTCCGGGGCGTCGATGGTCAGCCGCTCGACCGGCTCGCAGGTCTTGCCGTCGATCTCCTTGGTGACCACCTGCGGCTTGCCGACGGTCAGCTCGTAGTTCTCCCGGCGCATCTGCTCGACCAGGATGGCCAACGCCAGCTCACCGCGGCCCTGCACCTCCCAGGCGTCCGGCCGCTCGGTGGGCAGCACCCGCAGCGACACGTTGCCGATCAGCTCCTTGTCGAGCCGGTCCTTGACCATCCGGGCGGTGACCTTGGCGCCCTTGACCCGGCCGACCAGCGGCGAGGTGTTGGTGCCGATGGTCATCGAGATGGCCGGCTCGTCGACGGTGATCAGCGGCAGCGCGACCGGGTTCTCGAGGTCGGCGAGGGTCTCACCGATCATGATCTCCGGGATGCCGGCGACGGCGATGATGTCGCCCGGGCCGGCGGTCTCGGCCGACGTGCGCTCCAGGCCCTCGGTCATCAGCATCTCGGAGATGCGGACCCGCTGGGTGCTGCCGTCGGTGCGGCACCAGGTCACCGTCTGACCCTTGTTGATGGTGCCCTGGCGGACCCGGCACAGCGCCAGCCGGCCGAGGAACGGCGAGGCGTCGAGGTTGGTGACGTGCGCCTGCAACGGCGCGCCCTCGTCGTACGAGGGCGGCGGGATGGTGTCCAGCAGGGTGCGGAACAGCGGCTCCAGGGAGGTGCTGTCGTCGGGCACCGAGCCGTCGGCGGGCTGGGTCAGCGAGGCGATGCCGTCGCGGGCGCACGCGTAGACGATCGGGAAGTCGATCTGCTCCTCGTCGGCGTCCAGGTCGAGGAAGAGCTCGTAGGTGTCGTCCACGACCTCCTTGATCCGGGCGTCCGGCCGGTCCACCTTGTTGATCACCAGGATGATCGGCATCCGGGCCCGCAGCGCCTTGCGCAGCACGAAGCGGGTCTGCGGCAGCGGGCCCTCGCTGGCGTCGACGAGCAGCACCACGCCGTCGACCATGGTGAGGCCGCGCTCCACCTCGCCACCGAAGTCGGCGTGGCCGGGGGTGTCGATGATGTTGATGGTGACCGGGTCGGAGCCGTCCGCGGGCAGGTAGCGCACACCGGTGTTCTTGGCCAGGATCGTGATGCCCTTTTCGCGCTCCAGGTCACCCGAGTCCATCACCCGCTCGGTGTTCTCGCCCCGGGCGCCGTACGCCCCGGCCTGCCGCAACATGGCGTCGACCAGGGTGGTCTTGCCGTGGTCGACGTGAGCGATGATGGCGACGTTGCGGAGGTCGGTGCGAAGCTGCATACCCTCTATCCTTCCGCCTGCGCTCGCGCAGGCTGCGTCGGGGTCACCCCCAGGTGCCCCTGATCTATGGTGAAACTGCTGTGCCGGTGGTTCCCCCGGCTGGCATGCTGGCTCCCGTGTCCCGGGGGCCTGAGTGCACGACCTGCTGACCTGGGTGCAGGGTCTGCCCACCCTGTGGATCTACCTGGTCGCCGCGCTGATCGTGGCGGGCGAGACCGCGGTGATCTTCGGCCTGCTCGTGCCGGGTGAGGCTACCCTGCTGCTCGTCGGCTTCCTCACCTACAACGGTACCTTGCGGCTCGCGCCGGCGTTGCTCGCGATGATCGCCGCGGCGGTCCTCGGTGACGGGCTGGCCTTCCGCGCCGGACGGCGCTACGGCCCCCGCCTGCGCGCCGGGCTGGGCCACCGGGTCGGGCCGCAGCGGTGGGGTCGGGCCGACGCCATGCTCGCCCGGCTGGGTGGTCGGGGCGTGTTCGCGGCCCGTTGGGTGGCCTTCGCCCGCACGTTGGTGCCCCGGTTGGCCGGTGCGGCCGGCATGCCGTACCGGCGTTTCGCCCTGTGGAACCTGGCCGGGGTGGTGACCTGGGTGGGCGGCTCGATCCTGCTCGGTCACCTCGCCGGTGAGTCGTATGACACGGTCTCCCGACTGCTCGGCCGGGCCACCGGCGCGGCGCTGGTGCTGCTGGCCGGCCTGCTGGGTGTGGTGCTGGCCGGCCGGTGGCTGGGTCGCAACCCCGACCCGGTCCGCGCGCTGCTGTCCCGGGCGGGCGCGCTGCCCCCGGTGCGCTGGCTCACGGCCCGCTACGGGGTGCTGTTCTTCCTGGTGGCCATGCGGATCGGGCCGGGGTGGACGCTGCTGCTCAATCTGGCCGCCGGGCTCCTGCTGCTCTTCGTCGCCGGGCTCGCCATCGCGGGTCTGCTCGGCGTGGCGGTCCGCAACAGCGGGTTGGCCGCCCTGGACGGCGCCATCGCGGGCTGGTTCGCCTCCCGGCGCACCCCCGGCGCGGCCGACGCCACGATGGTCGTGGTGTCGGTGGTACGAGGGTCGGTGCTGATCGTGCTGGTGGCGCTGGTGGCCGCGGTGCTGGCGTGGCGTAACCGACCCTGGCGGGCGGACCTGCTCAGCGTCGTCGGCACGGTGGGCGCGTTCGTGCCGCTGGTGGTGCTGGCCGTGGTCGCCGAGCTGACCGGGCCGCACGGCAGCGCGCCGGGCGGCGGCGACTCGGCCCCGCTGCCGACCCAGAACGCCGTGGTCGCGGCGAGCCTGTGCACCCTGGCCTGGCTGGTGTCCCGCAGTTCCCGCTGGCCGGTGGCGGTGGCCGCCTGGACAGCCGCCGCCGCGGGGGTGCTCGGGATCAGCGGCGCACGGCTCTACCTCGGTCTGGACACGGCGAGCAGCACCGCCGCGGCGGTGCTGCTCGGGGTGCTCTGGACGGTGGTCTTCGTGGTGGCGTGGGCCACCCGGGACCGGGCGGTGGGGGATCTGGAGCAGCCGGTGGAACAGGCCCGGCCGCCGTCGCAGGGGCACCGCCGCCCAGTTGAACCTTGCTAGGGTGCGGCGAGAATCACATCGGGGGAGGCAAGGGCATGGTTCGACGGACGAGACGGCTGGGCACCGCGGTGCTCGCCGGGTTCCTGTTGGCGAGCACGCTGGTCGGCTGCGCCACCAAGGGGGAGAGCCCGCAGGACCTGGCCGCCCCGGTGGCGGTCACCGACGCGCCGACGGACGCCCCCGCCGACGAGCCCACCGGGGAGCCGAGCCCGTCGGTGAGCGCCCTGGAGTCGATGGGCGCCGCGCCGAGCCTCAGCGCGACCCCGACGCCGACGAAGAAGCCGACGAAGAAGCCGACCCGCACGGCGCCGAAGCCACTCGCCGTGGCGAAGCCGCCCACCGAGACGCAGGTCCCGCCGGCCCCGCCGAAGCCCGCACCGAGTTCCTGCAAACCGACGTACAAGGGCACCCAGGCGACCCGGGCCGAGGCGAAGGCGGCGCTGACCGACGCGGCCGGGCGCACCTACTGGCCGACCTCCGCGCCGGACATCAAGGTCCCGCTCACCCTGCTCAAGGCCACCGCCTGGCAGGAGAGCGGCTGGCAGTCCAACATCTACGCCTGCGACGGCGGTGTCGGGCTGATGCAGGTGATGCCGGGCACCGCGACCTGGATGAACCAGCGGTTCGAGAAGAGCTACGAGATCGACGACTACCGGGACAACGCCTACCTCGGCGCCACCTACCTGGCCTGGGCGACGAAGTACATCGGCGACATGTACTTCGAAGCCGACTACCGCCTCGATCCGGCCCTGTGCACCGCCGAGCTGAACTCCTGCCTGCTCAACGCGGTGATCGCCTCGTACAACTTCGGGCACGGTGCGGTGGCGCAGGAGGGCAAGCCCCTGGCCATCCCCAACCCGTCGTACGTGCGCAACGTGCGGGCGCTGATGAGCGAGTGCGTCTGCCTGGACTACTGACCTCGACGGGGGCCGTGACGGTGTCGTCGCGGCCCCCGTCGCTACCTGTCGGTCAGTCGCGGGCGGCGACCAGCTCCGGCGACGCCGGGGTGTCCTCCGGGCGGTCGCGGGTGATCCGCCCGGGCCACCAGAAGCGCTCACCCAGCATGAACGCCAGCGCCGGCACCAGGACGGTGCGCACCAGCAGGGTGTCCAGCAGGACGCCGATGCAGACGATGATGCCGATCTGGGTCAGTGTGATCAGCGGCAGCACGCCGAGCACCGCGAAGACCGCGGCGAGCAGCACCCCGGCGCTGGTGATCACTCCGCCGGTGACCCGCAGGGCGGAGAGCATGCCGTCGCGGGTGCCCGCACTGCGGGCGTCCTCCCGGGCCCGGGTGACCAGGAAGATGTTGTAGTCCACCCCCAGCGCCACCAGGAACACGAAGGCGAGCAGCAGCACGCCGCTATCGAGGGCGGGGAAACCCAGCACGTGGTCGAAGAGCAGCCACGCCGCGCCGAGGCTCGCGAAGAACGACGCGATCACGGTGAGCACCAGCAGCAGCGGTGCGAGCAGGCCGCGCAGCAGCAGCACGAGCACGGCGCCGACCAGCAACAGGATGATCGGCAGGATCAGTCGCAGGTCGCGGTCGTTGGCCTCGTCGGAGTCGTACGTGGCGGCCACGGAGCCACCGACGATCGCCCCGGACGGCGCGTCCGCGCCGGCGGCGGCCGGGGGAGCGGAGCCGGGAACGGCGGCGACGGTCTCGCGCAGCGCCTCGATCGCGCGGTCCGAGGCGGTGGTGCCGGGCTCGGCTTCCAGGATCACGTCGACCTGGGCCACGGCGTCACCGGCGTCACCGGGGCGTGCCGAGGCCACACCGGGCACGGCGGTGGCGGCGTCGGTGACGGCCCGCACCGCCGCCGGGGTGGTGAGCACGGCCACCGGCTGGGTGCTGCCGGCGGGGAAGGCCCTCGCGAGGGTCTGCGCCCCGGTCACCGCCTCGGGCTCGGCCCGGAACTGCTCGGTCTCGGACAGGCCGGTGCGGATCCCGAGCCCACCCAGCGCCAAACCGCCGAGCAGCAGGGTGGCCAGCACCGCGACCACCACCGGGCGGCGTTCCACGGCGGCGCCGAGCCGGCCCCAGAGCCGTCCCTCACGGACCGGGCCACCGACACGGGGCACGAACGGCCAGAACAGACCCCGACCGAAGAGCACCAGGACGGCGGGGAGCACGAACAGGGCCGAGAGCATGGCGAAGACCACACCGGTGGCGCAGGCCACCGCCAGCGCCCGGTTGGTCTCCTGCTCGCTGAGCAGCAGGGTGAGGACACCGAGGATCACGGTGCCGCCGCTGGCGAGGATGGGCTCGGCGGTGCGGCGCAGCGCGGCGCGCATCGCCGCGAACCGGTCTTCCTCGCGCCGCAGTTCCTCCCGGTAGCGGGCGATGAGCAGCAGGGCGTAGTCGGTGGCGGCGCCGAAGACCAGCACACTGGCGATGCCGGTGACCTGGCCCTGCTGGAGGTTGATGCCGACGGCCGGGACGATGGTGTCCACCGCGCGCAGGGTGAGCTGCTCGGTCGCCGCGACCACGGCCAGCGGCACGATCCACAGGAACGGGCTGCGGTAGGTGACCAGCAGCAGCAGCGCCACGACGGCCGCGGTCACCGCGAGCAGGGTGATGTCGGCGCCGTCGAACACCGAGGAGAGGTCGGCGGTGAAGGCGGGGGAGCCGGTCACCTCGGCCGTCAGCCCGGGCAGGTCCGCCAGGGCGGTGCGCAGCTGGGTCACCGTCTCGGTGACGGCCTCCTGCCCGCCGGCGGTGTCGATCGGGATGGCGATGAGGGCCACCGTGCCGTCCGGGGAGACCTGTGCGGGGCTGACCTGCCCGCCCACCGCGAAGCGGCGCAGATCGCCGGCGCGGGCGTCGACGCTGGCCCGGTCGGCGTCGCTCAGCGCGCCCCGGTCGCCTCGGCTGACCACCACGATCGCCGGTTGCACGTCGCTGGATGGCAGCTGGTCCTGTAGGCGCTGCACCTGGGTCGACTGCCACTCCACCGACAGGCCGGTGGCAGAGACCGGTGCCGGGTTGTCCGGCTGGGGTGTCCCGAAGACGGCCGCGGCGACGACGATCGCCGCAGCCACGGTGAGCCAGGCGGCCAGCCGGCCGCGGGCGACTCTGGTGAACACAGACATCAGTGACCTCAGGGTCCTTCGAAAGGCGAGTATCTTGTCTTTCGAGATTATCGACGGTTGTTCTATGCTGCAACCCGAGAGACCGACGACGGAAGAAGCGGCGCGAGGTGGCGACTCACGGCATGTACCGACGGCGCGACACGCGCCGCGAGCAGCTGGCCGCGGAGATCACCAACAACCTCCGGCGGTACGCGGCCGACGCCCAGCAGGTCGGCCACGCCTTCGCCAACCTGCACGGCCTCAACCCGACCGACCTGCAGGCCTTGATCGCCGTGATGGACGCCGAGCGGCTCGGTGATCCGATCACCCCCGGCCGTCTCGGTGAGCACCTCAACCTCTCCTCCGGCTCGGTCACCGCCCTGATCGACCGACTTGAGCGGGCCGGCCACATCCGCCGCGACCGCGACACCGTCGACCGGCGCAAGGTGCTGCTGCACTACGCCGACCAGGGCGCCGCCCTGGCCATGCAGTTCTTCCGGCCGCTGGGCGCCCGTACCGACGAGGTGATGGCCCGCTTCGGCGAGGACGAGCTGGAGATCGTGCAGCGGTTCATGGCGGAGATGAGCGAATCTCTGCGCGGCCACCGCGACTCGGTCCGCGCCGCCCGGCCCGAGTCGCCCCGTCGCCCGACGGGCTGACCGTGCCGGACCGGCTCGCCGCCCGCCTCGCCGCCGCAGCGCTGCGGCTGCCACCGATCCGGCCCGGTTCGGTGCGGGTCACCCGCGACATCCCGGTCCGGGCCCGCGACGGCGTGGTGCTGCGCACCGACCACTACGCCCCGGCAGTCCGGGACGCGCCGACCGTGCTGATCCGCACCCCGTACGGGCGGGGCGGCCCACTGCGGCTGCTCGGCCGGCTGCTCGCCGCGCGGGGCCGGCACGCGGTGATCCAATCCTGCCGGGGCACCGACGGCTCCGGTGGGACCTTCGCCCCGCTCGTGCACGAGCGCGACGACGGGTTGGACACCCTGGACTGGCTGCGCCGCCAGCCCTGGTGGGCCGGCCGGCTCGGCATGTTCGGGGTCAGCTACCAGGGCTTCGCGCAGTGGGCGCTGGCCGCCGACGCCGGCGAGGAGCTGCGCGCGATGGTCGCGGTGGTGACCGCCTCGGCCACCCGCGACTCGACGTACGCGGGGGAGTCCTTCGCCCTGGACACCGTGCTGACCTGGGCGGAGCTGCTGCACGCGCAGACCGTGCCGTGGCTGGCCCGGCAGTGGGAGCTCAAGCGCGGTCAGCCCCGGCTGGCCGCCGCGCTGCGGCACCTGCCGCTCGTGGACGCCGACCGGGTCGCCACCGGCGTGACCATCCCCTTCTTCCAGGAGTGGCTGCGTCACCACAGCCCGGACGCCGTCTACTGGCGGACCCGGGTCTTCGCCGACCGGGTGGCCCGGGTGCGCGCGCCGGTGGTCATGGTCACCGGTTGGCACGACATCTTCCTGCCCGCCCAGCTCGACGACCACGCCACCCTGCGCGCCGCCGGCGCCCAGCCGCGACTGGTGATCGGCCCCTGGACGCACGGCAGCCCCGGCCTGTTCGGGGCCGCCCTGAGCGAGGGGCTGGCCTGGCTCGACGAGCACCTCACGGCCACGCCACCGGCGGACGAACACCCGCTCCGGAAACCCCCGGTACGGCTGCACGTGAGCGGTCCCGGCGGCGGCTGGCGGGACCTGCCGGCCTGGCCACCACCGGCGGTCGAGACCCACTGGCACCTGCATCCGGATGGTGAGCTGGCGGTGCGCCCGCCGGTGACCTCGGCGCCCGACGAGTTCCGCTACGACCCGGCCGACCCCACCCCGTCGCTGGGCGGGCCACTGCTCGTCGCCCAGCGGGCCGGCCCGGTGGACAACCGGCCCGTCGAGGCCCGCCCCGACGTGCTGACCTACACCAGTGCCCCGCTGACCGGGCCGGTCGAGGTGATCGGCCCGGTACGCGCCGAGATCCACGTCCGCAGTGAACTGCCCTACCTGGACGTCTTCGTGCGACTGTGCGACGTGGACCGCCGGGGCCGCTCGTGGAACGTGTGCGACGGTCTGGTGCGGGTGACGCCCGACCGCTTCCCGGCCGACCCCTGCGGGGCGCTGCGGGTCCCGGTGCCGCTCTGGCCGACCGCGTACCGGTTCGCCGCCGGGCACCGGCTGCGGGTGCAGGTCAGCGGTGGAGCCCATCCGCGCTGGGCGCGCAACCCCGGCACCGGGGAACCCCTCGGCACGGCGGTTACGCTGCGTGCCGGCTGGCGGCAGGTTCTGCATGACCCGACTCACCCCTCAGCGGTGCTGTTGCCGATCGTCCACTCTGCCCCGGTGCAGCCTCCAATCTGAACAGAGCCCCTCTGAGCTGGGCATTTACCGGAAATGCGGGCTATGGTTGTGTCAACGCCCGGCGCCGTGCATCAGCAGACCGGGCTCGTCCAAAGCCCAGCACCGCGTACGCGGTGTGACGTCGTGCCCGGTCCCCGCCCGATTTGAGAGGGGGACCCCATGACCCGGGCCCCGGCTAATCTGTTGGCCCTTCGAAGCCTGCTCCTCACTCACCTCGACAACGCCCCCGGCCCGGACGACCTGGATCCGGCGGAGGTCGGCATCGTCGGCGACCCGGCCCACCGCGGCGGTTACCACTGCGGATCCGACCGGGTGGTCAAGAACGACTACTCGGTGGTCGAGTCATCCCGGGACCGGGCCGGACTGACCCTCGACGCGGCGGCGCTGGACGTCGGCCAGTTCGAGGTCCGCTCCGGTGGCCGTACGCACACCCTGGCCAGCTTCTCGGCCTGGTGCGTGGCCCAGTGCGCCGCGAACGCCGCCGACACCCGGGACATCCGCGAGATCATCTACAGCCTCAACGGCAGCACGGTGAAGCGGTGGGACCGCCTCGGCAAACGCAGCAGCGGCGACAGCTCGCACCGCTGGCACACCCACTTCAGCTTCTTTCGTGACGCCATCAAGGCCGGCCGCGACCAGCGGCCGTTGTTCCGCCGCTATCTCAGCTCCATCGGACTCCTGGAGGACGACGACATGACCCCCGAAGAGCACAACTGGCTGGCCACCGTCCATAAGAACCTCACCGTGCTGGACGGTCGCAACCCGATCGGGCAGATCTACCTGCGGCTGGCCGAGGGTCGGGACGACACCGGTGTGGAGGTGACCAGCCACCCGAACCTGAAGAGTCTCGGCGCGCAGCTGACCGCGTTGCAGTCGGCGCTGTCCGCGCTGTCCAGCCAGGACTTCACCGACGAGGCGGCGATCGTGCAGGGCGTGCTGGCCTCGCTGACGCCGGAGAAGATCGCCGCGGCCATTCCGCCCACCATCGCCAAGCAGGTCGCCGACGAGCTGTCCCGCCGGCTGGTCGCCTGAGCGGGGGGCGGCCCGTAGCCGCCGGGCCGCCCCTCTTCGCAGTTCCAGTCCGCAACAGCTGTTGGGCAATAAGTGTTGCGCAACAGCTGTTGCGGATGGCATCGTGGCGGTATGGAGACCCCCGCCGTACGCCAGATCACCGACTCGCGGGTGCTGGCCGCCATGGCCCACCCGCTGCGACGCCGCCTGATGGACGTGCTCAAGGTGCACGGGCCCTCGACAGTCGGTCTGCTCGCCGAACGCACCGACCAGGCACCGGCGAACGTCAGCCACCACCTCAAGGTCCTCGCCGCCGCGGACCTGGTCACCGAGGCCCCCGAGCTGGCCCGCGACCGGCGCGAACGGTGGTGGCGGCTGGTCACCCGAGGGTTGCGCTGGTCCAACACCGACTTCGACGCCGACCCGGCCGCCCGAGCGGTCGCCGACGCCGCCACCTCGCTCAACCTGGACCGGCACGTCGCACTGGCCCGGGCCTGGCACGCCGCCGACGAGGCCGAGCAGGCATCCTGGCAGGACGCCGCGTTCTCCACGGACCACTGGCTGCGCCTCACGCCCGAGGAACTGGCCGAGCTGAGCCGCGAGATGATCGGCATCCTCTCGCGCTGGGCCAACCGGGACCTGCCCGACGACGACGCCGAGCGCCGACCGGTCTTCGTGTTCGTCCACGGCGTGCCGGCGCGACCGTGACCGCCGCCACCCGCAGCGACCCGACCCCCGTCCGCCAGGCCGGCGGGCTGCTGCGGCACCGCGACTTCCGGCTGCTCTGGACCGGCCAGACGGTCAGCAGCATCGGCAGCAACGTCACCACTGTCGCGCTTCCGCTGGTCGCGGTCGCCGTCCTGGACGCCGGCACCTTCCAGGTGGCGGTGCTCACCGCCGCGGCCTGGCTGCCCTGGCTGCTGATCGGCCTGCCGGCCGGCGCGTGGGTGGACCGGCTGCCCCGCCGACCCGTGATGGTGGCGTGCGACCTGTTCCGCGCGCTGCTCTTCCTCAGCGTGCCGCTCGCCGCCGCACTCGACCGGCTCACCGTCTGGCACCTGCTCCTGGTGGCGCTCAGCGCCGGCGTCGCCCGGGTCTTCTTCGAAACAGCCGACCAGGTGTACCTGCCGGTGCTGCTGCGACCCGAGCAGCTGCCGGAGGGCAACGCGAAGCTGCACGCCGCCCAGACTGCGAGTTATGTCGTCGGCCCCGGCGTCGCAGGTCTGATCGCCCAGCTCATCGGTGCGGTCACCGCTCTGCTGCTGGACGCGATCAGCTTCCTGGTCTCCGCGGTGTGCCTGCTGCGGATCCGCACCGTCGAACCGCGCGTTCGCCGAGTGGACCAGTCCCGGTCGCTGCGCCGCGACATCGCCGAGGGGCTGCGCTTCGTCGCCCGAGACCCTTACCTGCGGGTGCTGACGGTCTTCGGCGCGGCCAGCAACATCGGGCTGACCGGCTACCAGGCCGTCCTGGTGGTCTTCCTGGTCCGTGAGTTGCGTCTCGAACCGGGCCTGGTGGGAGTCCTGATCGCCGTGATGAGCGCCGGAGGGATCATCGGGGCGTTGCTCGCCACCACGCTGGGCCGGCGCTGCGGCACCGCGCGGGCGCTGCTGATCGGGGCGGCGTTCACCGGCCCGCCGGCTCTGCTCATCCCGCTCGGCGCACCCGGCATCGGGCTGGCCTGGCCAGCCCTCGGAGGTCTGCTGATCGGCCTCGGCGTGGCCATCGGCAACGTCGTCAAGGGCGCGTTCCGGCAGACCTACACGCCGCACCACCTGCTGGGCAGGGTGACGGTGAGCATGCATCTGCTCAACTACGGAACGATCCCGCTGGCGGCCCTGCTGGCCGGTGCGATCGGTGCGCGCTATGGCGTCGCGACAGCAATATTCGTGATGACCGCCTGGTTGGCGCTCACCCCGTTGATTCTGTTGATCGGGCCAATCCGGAGGCGGCGGGACCTGCCCGCCGCCCCGGCGGCGTCTTGAGTGCGCTGCGACGGCGGCCGGAGACCGGCCGCCGTCACCGGCACGGAGCTACATCGGGCGGACGTTGTCCGCCTGCGGACCCTTCTGCCCCTGGGTCACCTCGAACTCGACCTTCTGGCCCTCGTTGAGCTCCCGGTAGCCGCTCGAAGCGATCGCGGAGTAGTGGACGAACACGTCCGGCCCTCCGCCATCCTGCTCGATGAAGCCAAAGCCCTTTTCCGAGTTGAACCACTTAACCGTGCCGGTTGCCATGCATCTCTCCCTGTTCAAAGCGGCTGACCCTCGGCCTCTGGCCGATGATCGCCCGTACCTGTTCGACAGTAACGGGCAAAACCCCGATCCGCTGGCCGAAGTGCCGTAGGTCTTTGTGCGAAGTCGGGTGAACTCTGCGCGGCGGCATGTGAAACCCGCCCCGAACACCCGCCGCTGGGGCATGCTTGCGCCGATGACAGGTGCCGCAGCCGACGCGCTGACCGAGCTGGAACGCGAAATCGACGCGCCGGGCGCCGGCCTGGACCGGCTCCGGTTGGTCCCCACCCCGTTCGTGCCCGAGGTGCGGTTGCACCTGGCCGAGGACGCGATCGTCTGGTGGGCCCGGATGGAAGCCGCCGCCGGCCACGCCCTGCCCGCGCCGTACTGGGCGTCCGCCTGGGCTGGAGGCCAGGCACTGGCCCGTCACCTCCTGGACCACCCTGAGCTGGCCGCTGGCCGCCGGGTGCTCGACCTCGCCGCCGGGTCGGGACTGGTCGCCATCGCCGCCGCGCTGGCCGGCGCCAAGCAGGTGACCGCCAACGACATCGACCCGTACGCCGTCGCCGCCGTCACGCTCAACGCGCGCGTCAACCGGGTCGCCGTCGACGCCGTCGGGGACGACCTGCTCGACAGCGCCGACGCGGAAGCCGACCTGGTGGTCGCCGGCGACGTCTTCTACGACCGCGAGATGGCCGACCGGATGCTGCCGTTCCTCCAGCGAGCTGCCGCCGCAGGTGCCGACGTGCTGGTCGGAGACCCGGGTCGGGGCCACCTGCCGACGGACCGCCTGACCGTGCTGGCCGACTATCCGGTGCCCACCACCGAACCGTCGGTCGACTCGTCGCTACGTCGGGTGCAGGTGCTGCGACCCGCCTGAGTGCGGACGCCGGCTCAGGGGCGACCCCGAGACCGATACCAGGGGTGCCTGGGGGCTGTAACCGGATGTCCGAAGTGGTGCCGCGGCCATAGCGTACGAGGCATGACGCAATGGCTGGCACAGATCGGTGAACTGCCCGTTCTGCTGCTGATGGGTGCGCTCGGGCTCGTCATGCTCTTCGACGCCGTACCCCTGCTGGGTGTCCTGATCCCCGGCGACGTGGCGATCCTGGCCGCCGTCGGGGTGGGCCGCCCGACCACCGGGCTGGCCACGTTCGCCGCGGTCCTGGTCGGCTGCCTGGCCGGCTGGTCGCTGAGCTTCCTCGTCGGCCGCCGCTACGCCGAGCAACTGCGGCACAGCCGGATCGGCGGCTGGATCGGCGAGGCGCGCTGGACGGCGGCCGAGGGCATCCTGCGTCGCGGTGGCGGTCGGATGATGGTCGTCGCGCCGTTCCTGCCCGTGTTCAACGCGCTGCTTCCGCTGGCCGCCGGTGGGCTGCGCATGTCGTACGGTCGATTCCTCGGTTGCGCCGCGATCGGCGCGACCGCCTGGGCCGGTCTCTACCTCGCGCTGGGCACCGCGTCGCGGTCGCTTGCCGGGCTGCTCCCGGGGGACCCCAGCCCGCTGCTGGTCACCATGGGGGTCGGGGTGGTGTTGGCTTCCGTCGTGCTGCTGGGGGCGCGGCGGCGGTTGTTCGCTGTGACTGGTTGAGGTTGCGGTTGCTGTGTGGGTCGGTGGTTGCGGTGTGAGGGCGGGGCCTGCCGTGCCCGGCTCCGGGCGGTCAGGCTTGATCCCTGCGCCGGGCACGGCAGGCCCCGCCCCCGTCGTGGCTTCGGCTCGTGCGTCCGTGCCTTGCCCGCCGGGAGTTGAATGATCTTGGTGGTTCCTGGTCGACGTTTGGTTTTTGGGTTGGCTGTTACCAGCCTCTTGCTTTCCACTGGGGGAGGGCTGGGCGTTCGGCTCCCAGGGTGCTGTCGCTGCCGTGGCCGGGGTAGAACCACGTGTCGTCCGGCAGTTGGTCGAACAGCTTGTGCTCGACGTCGTCGATCAGCGCGGCGAAGCGCTCCGGGTCCTTGTCGGTGTTGCCCACGCCACCTGGGAAAAGGCTGTCCCCGGTGAAGAGGTGCGGGGTGCCGGCCGGGTCGCGATAGAGCAGCGCGATCGACCCCGGGGTGTGCCCCTTGATGTGGATGACCTCCAGCGCGCAGTCACCCACCGACACGGTGTCGCCCTCGGCCAGACGCTCCGCCTCGATCGGCAGCCCGGCGGCGTCGTCGGCGTGCACCAGCGCCCGGGCGCCGGTCTTGGCGACCACCTCCTCCAGCGCCACCCAGTGATCCATGTGCTGGTGGGTCGTCACCACGGCGGCGAGGCCACCGTCGCCGATCAGCTCCAGCAGCCGGGGCGCCTCGTTGGCGGCGTCGATCAGCACCTGGTCACCGGTGCCCGTGCAGCGCAGCAGGTAGGCGTTGTTGTCCATCGGGCCCACCGACAACTTGCTGATGGTGAGCCCGTCCAGCTCCCGTACCGCCGGCGCTCCGCCGTGCGTGACGTCTCCGCTGTATGTCATGACGTTTCTAGATCCATTCCGGTGGAGTAGGCAGGGGACCGTCGGGCGTGACGGAGAGCGGTTCGCCGTCGGCGCGGCCGATCAGCCATGCGGCGAGGTCGAAAACAGGACCGGTGACGATCGGGGCGCCGTCGCGGTCGCCGAGCACCACGTCGTGCTCGCTCCCGTCCAGGCGTAGCACCATCGACGGCGGTGTCGGCCCCGTGGCGTGATGGCTGGCAGCCTCGCGCAGCAGTCGGTGTGCGAACGTCTCCGACCAGTCGGCGGGTCGGTAGTCGGCGGCCAGGTCGAGGTGGTGCACCTCGATCTCCCGCAGCCGGCCCCAGACGAGCAGCGCGGCCGGCCACGGGCCCTTACGCGCCTGCACCGTCGCCGCCCACGCCTCGGCGGGCATCGCCTCGACCGCCTCGGCGAACAGGTCGGCGGTGCGGCGAAGGTCGTCCAGGTGCTCGGCGGGCGGGCGGCCCGAGCCGGCGTCGATGTCCGCGGTGCGGGCCGCCAACGACGAGTACATCGGCAGCGCCTGCCCGGTGCGGGCCGCGGTGAGCAGGTTGACGAAACCATCGGCGTTGCGGGCCACGTGCGCCAGCACATGGCCGCGCGTCCAGCCCGGGAGCAGCGACGGGGCCGCCAGGTCGGCGGCGTCGAAAGAAGCGGCGGTACGCAGAAGTCGGCTGGTGGCCGCGTCCACCTCGCCCATCAGCAGCAGCGGGTCCGTGGTCACCCGTCGACCCTAGCGGTCCGCCGTCAAGACGTCGCCGGGGAAATCGCTTTCGGCGCGTCGGCGCGCGACCTACCGTCAGCGGCAGACGCGGCACCGGGACATCGGACGGAGGTGGTTGATCATGCCGGACGTGGCACGCGTGTTCCGCCATCACCAGCTTCGACACCGATGAGGATGCCATGACGATCGATCTGACCGCCCTCGGCTGGGACGCCGAGCGGGCGGCGTACGCCGAACGACGCGGCGAGCACCACCCGGGTCGGGTGGCCCGGGTGGACCGGGGTGTCTGCAC
The DNA here is from genome assembly GCF_057766525.1 of Micromonospora sp. MGP-C2. Classification (NCBI taxonomy): domain Bacteria; kingdom Bacillati; phylum Actinomycetota; class Actinomycetes; order Micromonosporales; family Micromonosporaceae; genus Micromonospora; species Micromonospora sp. MGP-C2. The sequence goes on along the minus strand of NZ_JBYMEN010000002.1, from coordinate 2,252,778 downwards.
GGTGCTCACCGCGACCGGCCCGCTCCGGGCCAGCCTGGGCGGGGCGGTGCTCGCCGCCGCCGCCCGGGACCCGTCCGCGCTGCCCTGCGCCGGGGACTGGGTCCTGCTCAACCACTGGCCGGACCGCCGCGTCACAGTGGAGGCCGTGCTGCCCCGCCGGGGCGCGCTGATCCGGCGTACCGCCGGCAAGGACGCAAGCGGCCAGGTGCTGGCCGCCAACCTCGACGCGGCCGCCGTGGTGGAGCCCGTGCACCCCGAGCCGGACGTGGGCCGGATCGAACGGCTGCTCGCCCTGGCCCACGAGTCCGGCGCCCGACCGCTGGTGGTGCTGACGAAGGCCGACCTCGCGGCCGACCCGGCCGCGCTGGCCCGCCAACTCGCCGCGATCGCGCCCGGGGTGCCGGTGCTGCCGGTCAGCGCCGAGCGTGGCATCGGGCTTGACCCGCTGCGCGCCGAGGTGACGCCCGGCCGCACGCTCGGCCTGCTCGGGCCCTCCGGTGCCGGCAAGTCCAGCCTGGTCAACGCCCTCGCCGGCACTGTGGTGATGCCGACACAGGCGATCCGCCGGGTCGACGGCAAGGGTCGGCACACCACCACCTGGCGGGCCCTCGTACCCATCCCCGGCGGGGGCGCGGTGATCGACACCCCCGGTGTGCGGGCGGTCGGCCTGCTGGACGGCGCGGCCGGGCTCGACCGGGCGTTCGCCGACATCGCCGGGCTGGCCGAGGGCTGCCGGTACGCCGACTGCGGGCACGACGGCGAGCCCGCCTGCGCGGTACGCGACGCGCTGCACACCGGGGAGCTCTCCACCCGTCGGTGGGAGAGCTGGCGGCGGCTCCAGGGCGAGGTTGCCCACGAGAGCCGACGGCGGGAGGCGCGGGTGGCGGCGGAGCGGCGCGGCGGGTGGCGGTCGGCTCGACGACGGACGGCCCGGCCGCCGTCGCCCGGGGGCTACTGACATCGGCCGGCGTTCTGCGCGGTCGAGGCTTGTGGCTCCGGGCGGGCGAGCTTGTGGCTCTGCGCTGGCGGACCTTCCACCCGGCGCGATCGTGGGCCTTGACGCGGTGCGGCCGACCGGGCTGAGCTGGGGGAATGTGCGGGCGAGGGAAAGTGTCATACCTCGGGGCTAGAGTTGCCGAGGCGTGTTTTCCGCGCCCGCACGACCGCTCACAATCACCCAGAGCGGGACAGATCCTTCGCTTCGTCTTCTCCCGGGAGTACACGCACTGTGGCCGACCGACTGATCATCCGTGGCGCGCGCGAGCACAACCTGCGTGACGTCAGTCTCGACCTGCCCCGGGACGCACTCATCGTGTTCACCGGGCTGTCCGGGTCGGGCAAGTCGAGCCTGGCCTTCGACACGATCTTCGCCGAGGGGCAGCGCCGCTACGTCGAGTCGCTCTCGTCGTACGCCCGGCAGTTCCTCGGCCAGATGGACAAGCCAGACGTCGACTTCATCGAGGGTCTGAGCCCCGCCGTCTCGATCGACCAGAAGTCGACCTCGCGCAACCCGCGCTCGACCGTCGGCACCATCACCGAGGTCTACGACTACCTGCGGCTGCTCTACGCCCGCATCGGTGAGCCGCACTGCCCGGTCTGCGGTGAGCGGATCTCCCGGCAGAGCCCTCAGCAGATCGTCGACCGGGTCCTCGCGATGGCCGAGGGCACCAAGTTCATGGTGCTCGCGCCGGTCATCCGCGGCCGCAAGGGCGAGTACGTCGACCTCTTCGCCGAGCTGCAGGCCAAGGGCTACGCCCGGGCCCGCGTCGACGGCGTGGTGCACCCGCTGACCGAGCCGCCGAAGCTCAAGAAGCAGGAGAAGCACACCATCGAGGTGGTGATCGACCGGCTCACCGTGAAGCCCAGCGCCAAGCAGCGGCTGACCGACTCGGTCGAGGCCGCCCTGGGCCTGTCCAGTGGCCTGGTGCTGCTCGACTTCGTCGACCTCCCCGAGGACGACCCGGACCGGGAGCGCCGCTACTCCGAGCACCTGGCCTGCCCCAACGACCACCCGCTGGCCATCGAGGATCTCGAGCCCCGGGTCTTCTCCTTCAACGCGCCCTACGGCGCCTGCCCGGAGTGCACCGGCCTGGGCACCAAGAAGGAGGTCGACCCGGAGCTGCTGGTCCCCGACCCGGAGCGCAGCCTGCGCGAGGGCGCCATCCAGCCCTGGTCCACCGGGCACAACCTGGAATACTTCCTGCGCCTGCTGGAGGCCCTCGGCGAGGCCCAGCACTTCGACGTCGACACCCCGTGGCGGGCGCTGCCGGCGCGGGCGCAGAAGACGATCCTGCATGGCTCCGACGACCAGGTGCACGTGCGCTACCGCAACAAGTACGGCCGCGAGCGCTCCTACTACACCGGCTTCGAGGGCGTGGTGCAGTGGATCGAGCGCCGGCACTCCGACACGGAGTCCGAGTGGTCCCGCGACAAGTACGAGGGCTACATGCGCGACGTGCCGTGTGCGGCGTGCGGCGGCGCCCGGCTCAAGCCCGAGGTGCTCGCGGTCACCCTGGCCGGCAAGAGCATCGCCGAGGTCTGCAACCTGTCCGTGGGGGAGTGCGCCGACCTGCTCGCCGGCATCGAGCTGACCGACCGGCAGAAGATGATCGCCGAGCGGGTCCTCAAGGAGATCAACGCCCGGCTGCGGTTCCTGCTCGACGTCGGTCTGGACTACCTCTCCCTGGACCGGCCGGCCGGCACGCTGTCCGGCGGCGAGGCACAGCGCATCCGGCTGGCCACCCAGATCGGCTCCGGCCTGGTGGGCGTGCTCTACGTGCTCGACGAGCCGTCGATCGGGCTGCACCAGCGTGACAACCACCGCCTGATCGAGACCCTGATCCGGCTGCGCGGGCTGGGCAACACGCTGATCGTGGTGGAGCACGACGAGGACACCATCCGCACCGCCGACTGGATCGTCGACATCGGGCCCGGCGCCGGTGAGCACGGCGGCAAGATCGTGCACAGCGGCTCGGTGCCGGCACTGCTGAAGAACAAGGAGTCGATCACCGGGGCATACCTGTCCGGGCGTCGCTCCATCCCGACGCCGTCGACGCGCCGCCCGCAGGATGCGGCACGGGAGCTGGTGGTGCACGGCGCGCGCGAGCACAACCTGCGCAACCTGACCGTCTCGTTCCCGCTGGGCCAGCTCATCGCGGTCACCGGGGTCAGTGGCTCGGGCAAGTCGACGCTGGTCAACGACATCCTGTATGCCGTGCTGGCCAACCAGATCAACGGCGCCCGCCTGGTGCCCGGCCGGCACACCCGGGTCTCCGGTCTGGAGCACGTGGACAAGGTCGTCGGCGTGGACCAGTCGCCGATCGGCCGTACGCCGCGCTCCAACCCGGCCACCTACACCGGGGTCTGGGACCACGTCCGCAAGCTCTTCGCCGAGACCACCGAGGCGAAGGTTCGGGGGTACGGCCCGGGTCGGTTCTCCTTCAACGTCAAGGGTGGGCGCTGCGAGGCGTGCTCCGGTGACGGCACCATCAAGATCGAGATGAACTTCCTGCCTGACGTGTACGTCCCCTGCGAGGTCTGCAAGGGCGCCCGGTACAACCGGGAGACCCTGGAGGTGCACTACAAGGGCAAGACCGTCTCGGACGTGCTGGAGATGCCGATCGAGGAGGCCGCCGAGTTCTTCTCCGCCATCCCGGCCATCCACCGGCACCTCAAGACCCTGGTCGACGTGGGCCTGGGCTACGTACGCCTCGGTCAGCCCGCGCCCACCCTTTCCGGCGGTGAGGCGCAGCGGGTCAAGCTCGCGTCCGAGCTGCAGAAGCGCTCCACCGGGCGGACGGTCTACGTGCTCGACGAGCCGACCACCGGTCTGCACTTCGAGGACATCCGCAAGCTGCTGATGGTGCTGGAGGGTCTGGTCGACAAGGGCAACACGGTGATCACCATCGAGCACAACCTCGACGTGATCAAGACGGCCGACTGGCTGATCGACATGGGTCCGGAGGGCGGCCACCGGGGCGGCACCGTGCTCGCCACCGGCACCCCCGAGGAGGTCGCCGAGGTGGCCGAGAGCCACACCGGCGAGTTCCTGCGCCAGGTGCTCAAGCTCGACGGCAAGGCCAAGGGCGCGGCCGCCGCCACCACGCGGGCGGCCAAGGCCAACGGTGTGACCAAGGCGCGGACCAGCCGCAAGGTGGCGGCCAGCGCCCGCTGACCTCGACTTCCCGAGGGCAGGTCCGGCTGGGTTTGGTGTGGCGGTTGCGGGGCGGGTCCGATCGGGTTCGTGCGCGTCCATTGCGGCGCGGGCGAGCCGGTCCGGAGCCCGCCCCGTCCCATTTCCTGGGTCGGACAGATGCTGCGGTGAACCATCCGGCACAGTTGCCCGTGTGGAGAAGTGTGACCGGCTTTCGGACCGGCGCGGCGGGCTAGAGAGAGGCGAGGCATGAGTGACGATCAGGCGCTGACCGGTCCGGGTACGCAGACACGTCGTACCCTGCTCACCGGTGTCGGGGCGGTCGGCGCGGCCGTCGTCCTGGCTGCCTGCGGCAGCGACGACGGCAGCAACGGCAACGGCAGTGACGCACCCACCAGTGGCGGCCCCGCCGTCCCCAGCACCGGCGACGCCGGCGGCGGCGACCGGCAGAACGCCCAATCGTTGGCCACCACCGCCGACATCCCGGTCGGAGGCGGCAAGGTCCTCGCCGCCGAAGGCGTGGTCATCACCCAGCCCACGGCCGGTCAGTTCAAGGGCTTCAGCCCGATCTGTACGCACCAGAACTGCCCGGTGACGAACGTCGACGGCGGCACCATCAACTGCACCTGCCACGGCAGCAAGTTCTCGATCGAGGACGGCTCGGTGAAGGCCGGCCCGGCCACCAAGCCGCTGCCGCCGAAGAACATCAAGGTCACCGGCGACCAGATCTCGCTCGCCTGACCGTCCAGGGGCCGGCGACCGCCCCGGCCAGGCGTGTCCAGCCAGCCTGATCGACTCGCGTTTCGGAAAGTCGGGGTGTCCGCGATCCCTCGACACCCCGACTTCCCGGAAGCCGAGTCGATCTAGAGCTTGAGTTGGGCTGTCGGTGCTGCGGACTAGGCTTGCTGACGTGGCTGACCCCTCGACCTACCGCCCCGCACCCGGCACCATCCCGGAGCTACCAGGGGTCTACCGCTTTCGCGACGGCACCGGCCGGGTGATCTACGTCGGCAAGGCGAGAAACCTGCGCAGCCGGCTCAACTCCTATTTTGGCGATGTCTGGAACCTGCACGAGCGCACGCGGCAGATGGTCACCACCGCCGAGTCGGTGGACTGGATCACCGTCGGCACCGAGGTCGAGGCGCTCCAGCAGGAGTTCACCTGGATCAAGCAGTACGACCCCCGGTTCAACGTCCGCTACCGCGACGACAAGTCGTACCCCTATCTGGCCGTGACCCTCAACGAGGAATACCCACGGCTCCAGGTGATGCGCGGTGCCAAGCGCAAGGGGGTGCGCTACTTCGGTCCGTACTCGCACGCCTGGGCCATCCGGGAGACCCTCGACCTGCTGCTGCGGGTGTTCCCCGCCCGGACGTGCTCCGCCGGCGTGTTCAAACGCGCCGGCCAGGTCGGTCGTCCCTGCCTGCTCGGCTACATCGGCAAATGCTCGGCGCCGTGCGTCGGCACCGTCTCCGCCGACGAACACCGCGCGATCGTGGACGGGTTCTGCGACTTCATGGCCGGGCGCACCGACACCATGGTCCGCAAGATCGAGCGCGAGATGACCGAGGCGAGCGAGCAGCTTGAGTTCGAGCGGGCCGCCAAACTGCGCGACGACGTGGCCGCGCTGCGCCGCGCCATGGAGAAGCAGACCGTGGTGTTGGGCGACGGCACCGACGCCGACGTGGTCGCGTTCGCCGATGACCCGCTCGAGGCGGCCGTGCAGGTCTTCCACGTCCGCGACGGCCGGGTCCGGGGGCAGCGCGGCTGGGTGGTGGAGAAGACCGAGGACCTGACCACCGGGGACCTGGTGCACCACTTCTGCACCCAGGTCTACGGCGGCGAGCACGGCGAAACCGACGTGCCCCGGGAGTTGCTGGTGCCCGAGCTGCCCGCCGACGCCGACGCGCTGGCGGAATGGCTCTCCAACCACCGGGGCAGCCGGGTGTCGCTGCGGGTGCCGCAGCGCGGCGACAAGCGCTCACTGATGGAAACGGTCGAGCGCAACGCCAAGGACGCGCTGGCCCGGCACAAGCTGAAGCGATCCGGTGACCTCACCACCCGGGGCAAGGCACTGGACGAGATCAGCGAAGCACTGGACATGCGCACCTCGCCGTTGCGCATCGAGTGCTTCGACATCTCCCAGATCCAGGGCACCGACGTGGTGGCCAGCATGGTGGTCTTCGAGGACGGGTTGCCCCGCAAGAGCGAATACCGGCGGTTCATCGTCCGTGGCGCCACCGACGACCTCTCCGCGATGTCCGAGGTGCTGCGCCGTCGCTTCGCCCGCTACCTGGACGCGCGGGCGGAGACGGGCGAGGTGGGCGTCGAGTCGGCCGACGACCCGATCACCCCGGAAGACGCGGCCGAGCCGCAGATCGGTGTGCTGATCGATCCGACCACCGGCCGGCCGCGGAAGTTCGCGTACCCGCCGCAGTTGGTGGTCGTCGACGGCGGTGCTCCGCAGGTCGCTGCGGCCGCACAGGCCCTTGCCGACCTGGGCATCGACGACGTGGCGTTGTGCGGCCTGGCCAAGCGGCTGGAGGAGGTCTGGCTCCCGGACGACGAGTTCCCGGTCATCCTGCCGCGCACCTCGGAGGGTCTCTACCTGCTGCAACGCATCCGCGACGAGGCCCACCGGTTCGCCATTACCTTCCACCGGCAGCGCCGCTCGAAGCGGATGACCGAGTCGGCTCTCGACCACGTCCCCGGCCTCGGCGAGGTGCGACGCAAGGCGTTGTTGCGGCACTTCGGCTCACTCAAGCGGCTCTCTGCCGCAACGGTCGAGGAGATCACCGAGGTGCCCGGGGTGGGTCGACGCACCGCCGAGGCGATCCTGGCCGCCCTCGACAAGGACACGAAGGCCGACGACAGCGCGGAGGCGACCCCCACCACCTGACGCCGCGCCGCGCGGCCTCGGAGTCAGTCGCACGGCACGCATGATGGCGCTCGTAGTGGCCTCGTCGGCGCCAAATGGGGCCTGTTACGTGGATCGAGCACGATCTTGGGGTGATGCGTCGCGTTGGGCGTCCCCGGGGGGTGCCAGCGTCCGGTATCGCCAGGTCGATCAAGATCCGCGCAACACATCGGGGTGCCGGCTGCCCGCCCGGCACCCGGGTCAAGATCCGCGCAACATCAGGGAAGTTGTTGCCTCGCCGCGACGTGAGGCAGCAGTTTCCCCGAAAGTGCGCGGATCTTGGATTGTCGGCGCCTGGGGTTGCGGGGTGTGGTGTCCGGTTCGGCGGATCCGTCCGTGGGGCGGGTGTCCGGTTTCGCCGTGGCTGTCGCGTGGTCGGGGCCACCCTGGCGGCGGAATCGTGGGCCGGGCGGGGTCGTTATACCTGGCATGTCACCGCGACTTCGGGTCGTGGGGCGCGGCAGCCGCCGGGAACACCGGACCGGCCGCCCCGGTTGCATCCCCCGGAGCACGCAGGCCGGGAGCCCGGCGGAATGACTCGCCGGCCCGGCCGGTTACACACCCCGAGCCACACAAGCCGGGAGCCCGGTGGAATGACTCGCCGGCCCGCACCGTTACACCCTTCCCGACGCCGGCCCCCATGGCCGCCGGGCAAGAACTTCGAAACTTTCCCCCCTTGCACGTGCGGCACGCCCACCCCCCGGGCGTGCCGTGCACCCCCCATCGCAGAGGAGCACGCCATCATGCGTACCGATCTGATTCGTAAGACCGCTCTGACCGCTGCTGGCCTGGCCTTCACCGGCGGCGCGATCGTCGGACCGATCACCGCCGCGTACGCCGCCACGGATGCCAAGCCGGCGTCGCAGACGCAGTCTGATCGCAAGCCGTCGGGTGAGCGTCAGCTGGGCGTGCGCTACGAGGCCCAGCCGAACTTCTACTACTGCGGCCCCGCCGCCGCCCGCAACGCCCTGTCCGTGCAGGGCAAGGACATCAGCGTCGACGCGATGGCCAAGGAGATGGGCACCACCGAGGCCGGCACCAACTCCATCAACGACATCACCCCCGTACTGAACAAGGAGACCGGCAAGAACGACGCCTACCACTCGGTGGAGATCAGCACCCCGGATGCCGACGCCAAGCAGACCGACAAGCTGCGCACCGACATCGTCAAGACCGTCGACGACGGCCGGGCCGTGGTCGCCAACATCGCCGGCACCACCACCGACACCGACGGTGCTATCCACTCCTTCGAGGGCGGGCACTACATCAGCGTCGTCGGCTACCGCGACAACGGCACCATCGTCAAGATCGCCGACTCCGCCGACCCGAACACCGCCTCCTACGACATCACCGTCGAGCACCTCGCCGACTGGATCGCCACCCGCGGCTACGCCACCAGCTGACCGCGACTGACACACCACGAAGGGCCGGACCCCACCACGGGGCCCGGCCCTTCGTCTTGTCCTCAGTCCTGGGCGAGGACGGCCAGGATCTGCTCGCCGTACTTGGCGAGCTTGTTCTCGCCGACCCCGCTGACGCCCGACAGCTCGGCAAGCGAGCCCGGCGCGTCAGTGGCGATCTGTCGGAGAGTGGCGTCGTGGAAGATGACGTACGCCGGAACGCCCTGCTCTTTGGCGGTGGTCGCCCGCCAGCCACGCAGCCGCTCGAAGAGCGACGCGGCGGCCGGGGTCAGCTCGGCCACGACGGTGGCCGAGCCGCGCGGCTTCGACGAGCGGCTCGAAGCTGGCTTCTCCGGTTCGCGGCGCATCGTGACCGTGCGGCGGCGACCCAGGACGTCGGCACTGGCCTCGGTCAGCGCGAGCGTGCCGTAGTCACCCTCGACGGCGAGCAGCCCTTCGGCGAGCAGTTGCCGGACGACGCCCCGCCACTCCGCCTCGCTCAGCTCGGAGCCGATGCCGAAGACGGTCAGCGAGTCGTGACCGTGCTGGCTGATCTTGTCGTTCTGCTTGCCGAGCAGGATGTCGATGCAGTGCCCCGCGCCGAACCGCTGGTTGCGCTCACGGTCGAGACGAAAGACCGCGGAGAGCAACTTCTGGGCGGCGACAGTGCCGTCCCAGGTCTCCGGTGGGGTGAGGCAGGTGTCGCAGTTGCCGCAGGCGGCCGTGGACGTCTCGCCGAAGTATTCGAGCAGCTGGACCCGCCGGCAGCGCACCGTCTCGCAGAGGGCGAGCATCGCGTCCAGGTGCGCGGCGAGGTTGCGGCGGTGGGCGAGGTCGCCGTCGGACGTCTCGATCATCTTGCGTTGCTGGACGACGTCCTGCAGCCCGTACGCGAGCCAGGCGGTGGACGGCAGGCCGTCCCGCCCGGCGCGGCCGGTCTCCTGGTAGTAGCCCTCGACGGACTTGGGCAGGTCGAGGTGGGCGACGAACCGCACGTCGGGCTTGTCGATGCCCATGCCGAAGGCGATCGTGGCCACCATCACCAGACCGTCCTCCCGCAGGAAGCGTTGCTGATTGGCGGCGCGGGTGGCCGCGTCCAGACCCGCGTGGTACGGCAGTGCGGCGACCCCGTTGGCGACGAGGAACTCGGCGGTCTTGTCGACCGAGGCACGGGACAGGCAGTAGACGATCCCGGCGTCGCCGGGGTGCTCGTCGCGCAGCAGCGTCAGCAGTTGCTTGCGCGGCTCCCGCTTGGGCACGACCCGGTACTGGATGTTGGGCCGGTCGAAGCTCGCCACGAAGTGCCGGGCATCGTCGAGGTTGAGCCGGGTGGCGATCTCGGTGCGGGTGGCGCTGGTCGCGGTGGCGGTCAACGCGATCCGCGGCACCTCTGGCCACCGCTCGTGCAGCATCGACAGCGCCAGGTAGTCGGGGCGGAAGTCGTGCCCCCACTGGGACACGCAGTGCGCCTCGTCGATCGCGAACAGGGAGATGCGCCCTCGGTCCAGCAGGGCGAGGGTGGACCGGACGCCGAGCGCCTCCGGGGCGAGGTAGAGCAGGTCCAGCTCGCCGGCGACGAAGGCCGCCTCGACCCGACGTCGGGCGTCGAGCGTCTGGGTCGAATTGAGGAACCCGGCGCGGACGCCGACGGCGGTGAGCGCGTCCACCTGGTCCTGCATGAGGGCGATCAGCGGGGAGACGACGACCGCGACGCCGTCGCGGACCAGGGCCGGGATCTGGTAGCACAGCGACTTGCCACCACCGGTGGGCATCAGCACCAGCGCGTCGCCGCCGGCGACCACGTGGTCGATCACGTCCTGCTGGAAACCGCGGAAGGCGTCGTAGCCGAACACCCGGCGCAGCACCGGCAGCGCGTCCTCGGTACGCAGGTCGGTGGGGGAAGCCATTCGCGGAGTCTACGAGCCCACCCCGACACCGCCGACCCGGCGCACCCGAGCGAAGGGTGTTCACCCCACGACCCGTGGCGGGTGCGCGGGCTTGCGCCGGTGGCGGGATAGAGTCGCTGATTGACCAATCGCGGCCAACGGGGGCCGCGGCGCCACGGCTTGGGGGTACGGGTGAGCGAGGCGCGCACAACCGGTGACCGGATCGACGACCCGGCGGCGGCTGACGGGCAGGTGGCGGCCGAGTCGGAGACCACACTCGTGGTCGTCACCGGCCTCTCCGGTGGTGGCCGCAGCACGGTTGCCAGGGCGTTGGAGAACGTCGGCTACTACGTGGTCGACAACCTGCCGCAGGCACTGATGCTGGACATGGCCGAGCTGGCGTTCAAGGCGGGCGGGGCCGCTCGGCGCACCGCGATGGTGCTGGACGTGCGGTCCCGGGCCTTCTCCACGGACCTGGCCGGGGCGATCCGTGAGCTCAAGGACCGTGGGTTCTCGCCCCGGGTGGTCTTCGTCGACGCCGACGACGAGGTGTTGATCCGACGGTTCGAGAGCGTGCGCCGGTCGCATCCGCTTCAGGGCGACGGACGGCTGGCCGACGGCATCGCCGTGGAGCGCGGTCTGCTGGAGGAGGCGCGCGACCAGGCCGACGTGATCGTCGACACCAGCCACCTGAACGTCAACCAGCTCCGTCGGCGCATCGAGGAGCTGTTCGGCGGCGAGGACGCCCGCCGGCTGCGGGTCACCGTGCTGTCGTTCGGCTTCAAGTACGGTCTGCCGCCGGACGCCGACTTCGTGCTGGACGCCCGCTTCCTGCCCAATCCGTACTGGGTGCCGGAGCTGCGCGAGCACACCGGTCGGGAGGAGGCGGTGAGCGCGTACGTGCTGGGTCAGGAGGGTGCGGACGCCTTCGTCGCCTCGTACGCCGACCTGGTCAACGCCACCACCGCCGGCTTCGAGCGGGAGGGTAAGCGCTACCTCACGGTCGCCGTGGGCTGTACCGGCGGCAAGCACCGCAGCGTGGCCATCGCCGAGGAGTTGGCCGGGCGGTTGCGCCACTCCGGGTTGGCGGCCAACGCCCAGCACCGCGATCTGGGGCGGGAATGACGGCCCGGCGGGTGGTGGCGTTCGGCGGCGGGCACGGGCTGTCCGCCTCGCTGCGCGCGCTGCGTCACTGCGCCCCCGAACTCGACCTCGACATCACCGCTGTGGTCACCGTGGGTGACGACGGGGGTTCCAGCGGCCGGTTGCGGGCCGAACGCGGCGGTCTTCCCCCGGGTGATCTGCGTCAGGCGCTGGTGGCGCTGGCCGGGGACCACCCGGCGACCCGGCGCAGCGCCGGGCTGTTCCAGCACCGCTTCGCCGCCGTGCCGGCCGTCGTACCCCCGCTCGGCGAAGCCGACCCGGCCCCGGCGGCGACCGACGGCAGCAACCCCGACCCGCGCGACCAGGGCGCCGGCGCGACCGCCTCTGGCGCTGAGCGGGCGAGCACCCGCGCCGACGGGCTGGCCGGGCACGCGGTGGGCAACCTCGTGCTCTGCGGCCTCATGGAGATGCTGGGCGACCCGGTGGCCGCGCTGGAGCACGCCGGCGCGATGCTGGGCACTGTCGGCCGGGTGCTGCCGATGTCCCGTCAGCCGGTCGGCATCGAGGCGCAGGTCCGAGGTGTCGACCCGGCCGCCCCCGACGAGGTACGCACCGTGCGCGGCCAGCACCAGGTGGCGGTCACCACCGGGCGGGTCGAGTCGCTGCGCCTCACCCCGTCCGCCCCGCCGGCCTGCGCCGAGGTGATCGAGGCGATCAGGGCGGCGGACTGGTTGATCTTCGGGCCGGGCAGCTGGTACACCAGCGTTCTCCCGCACCTGCTGGTGCCGCAGTTGGCCGACGCTATCGTTTCCACCTCGGCCCGGCGGTTGGTCACGTTGAACCTCGCGGCCGAGAAGGAAACCCTCGGGCTCTCCGTCGCCGATCATCTCGCGGCGCTGCACTGGTACCTGCCCGAGCTCAAGGTGGATCTCGTGCTCGCCGACGCCAAGGCGGTGGGTGACCCCGAACCGGTCGAACGTGCGGCAGAATCGCTGGGTGCCCGCCTGGTCCTCGCCCCTGTCGCCGTCACCGGTGGCACTCCCCGCCATGATCCGGCTGCCCTGGGCGCCGCACTGGTGCCTGTCCTGGGTGCCGATCGTTAGACACGTACGTAATCTCCGGCGACACGCCGGAACCGGTCCGTGAGGGGACGCACAATGGCGATGACGGCCGCGGTCAAGGACGAGCTGAGTCGGGTCGACGTGCCCAAGCCCTGCTGTCGGCGGGCGGAGATGGCCGCACTGCTGCGCTTCGCTGGCGGGCTGCACATCGTCTCCGGCCGCGTGGTGGTGGAGGCTGAACTGGACACCGGGGCGGTGGCCCGACGGCTGCGCCGGGAGATCGCGGAGGTCTACGGGTACCCGAGCGAGATCCACGTGCTGGCCTCCGGTGGGCTGCGCAAGGGCAGCCACTTCATCGTGCGCGTGGTCAAGGACGGCGAGGCTCTCGCCCGGCAGACCGGCCTGCTCGACGTGCGGGGTCGTCCGGTGCGCGGGCTGCCCCCGCACGTGGTGGCGGCGAACGTCTGCTGTGCGGTCTCCGCCTGGCGGGGCGCGTTCATGGCCCACGGCTCGCTCACCGAGCCCGGCCGCTCCAGCGCACTGGAGATCACCTGCCCGGGGCCGGAGTCGGCGCTCGCGCTGGTCGGCGCGGCCCGCCGGATCGGCATCACCGCCAAGAACCGTGAGGTACGCGGGGTGGACCGGGTGGTGGTCAAGGACGGCGACGCCATCGCCGCGCTGCTCACCCGGATCGGCGCGCACTCCAGCGTGCTGGCCTGGGAGGAACGTCGGGTGCGCCGCGAGGTGCGGGCCACCGCCAACCGGCTGGCCAACTTCGACGACGCCAACCTGCGTCGCTCGGCGCGCGCGGCGGTCGCCGCCGCCGCCCGGGTCACCCGTGCGCTGGAGATCCTCGCCGACGAGGCGCCCAACCACCTGACCGACGCCGGGCGGCTGCGCCTGGAGCACCGGCAGGCCTCGCTGGAGGAGTTGGGCGCGCTGGCCGACCCTCCGCTGACCAAGGACGCCATCGCCGGGCGGATCCGCCGGCTCCTGGCGCTGGCCGACAAGCGGGCCCGGGACCTCGGCATCCCGGATACGGAAGCAGCCGTCACGCCCGACATGCTCGTGGTCTGATAGGACGGTGGGGCCGCACGGTGCGCCCGGGGCACTACCCGGCGCAGCGTGGTCTCGCACGCTCGGATAGGGTCGCTGCGTACGGCAAGGGGGCCGACACAGGCACTCCTCGTCGTGCGCACCGCCTCGGGCGGTCAGGTCCTCAGACCGCGGCGGGGTGGCCGAGAAGAACCGTCAACGGCCGGCTCCAACGGTCGGCGCACACCACTCCGCCGGCCCGTTGTCTGAAGCCGGCGGACCAGAACGCGAGGAGCTGGAACCTGTGACCATCCGGGTTGGCATCAACGGCTTTGGCCGAATCGGCCGTAACTTCTTCCGGGCAGTGCTGGCGTCTGACGCCGACATCGAGGTCGTGGCGGTGAACGACCTTACCGACAACGCGACGCTTGCCCACCTGCTCAAGTACGACAGCATTCTGGGTCGCCTTCCCTACGAGGTCAAGGCCACCGCCGACGAGATCACCGTCGGTGGCAAGACCATCAAGGCGTACGCCGAGAAGGACCCGTCGAAGCTGCCGTGGGGCGATCTGAACGTCGACGTCGTCATCGAGTCGACCGGCTTCTTCACCGACGCCACCAAGGCCAAGGCGCACGTCGACGGCGGGGCCAAGAAGGTCATCATCTCCGCCCCGGCGAAGAACGAGGACGTCACCGTCGTCATGGGTGTCAACCACGACACCTACGACCCGGCGAAGCACACCATCATCTCCAACGCTTCGTGCACCACCAACTGCCTCGCCCCGATGGCGAAGGTCCTGCACGACACGTTCGGCATCCAGCACGGTCTGATGACGACGATCCACGCGTACACCCAGGACCAGAACCTCCAGGACGCGCCGCACTCGGATCTGCGTCGTGCCCGGGCCGCCGCGCTGAACATCGTCCCGACCTCCACCGGCGCCGCCAAGGCGATCGGTCTGGTCCTGCCGGACCTCAAGGGCAAGCTCGACGGGTACGCCCTGCGGGTGCCGATCCCGACCGGCTCGGTCACCGACCTCACCGTCAACGTGGGTCGCGAGACCACCGTGGACGAGGTCAACGCCGCGCTGAAGGCCGCCGCGGATGGCCCGCTCAAGGGCATCCTGGTCTACAACGAGGACCCGATCGTCTCCAGCGACATCGTCACCGACCCGGCGTCGTGCATCTTCGACGCGCCGCTGACCAAGGTCGTCGGCAACCAGGTGAAGGTCGTCGGCTGGTACGACAACGAGTGGGGTTACTCCAACCGGCTCGTCGACCTGGTCAAGCTGGTCGGTAGCTCGCTGTGAGCATCCGGACCCTCGACGACCTGCTCGCCGAGGGGGTTTCGGGTCGGCGCGTGCTGGTGCGCGCCGACCTGAACGTCCCGCTCGACAAGCAGACCGGTGCCATTAACGATCATAACTCCGCCTCCGCGCCGCAAGGCGGCACTCCGGACGGAGTGAGGATCGCCGACGACGGCCGGATCCGCGCGGTGCTGCCGACCCTCGGCGCGCTGGTCGAGGCCGGCGCGAAGGTGGTCGTCTGCTCGCACCTGGGCCGCCCGAAGGGCGCGCCGGACCCGCAGTTCAGCCTGGGCCCGGTCGCCGGGCGGCTCGGTGAGCTGCTCGGCGCCCCGGTGCACTTCGCCACCGACACCGTCGGCGATTCCGCCCGCTCCACCGTCGCCGACCTGGCCGACGGTCAGGTCGCCCTCCTGGAGAACCTGCGGTTCAACGCGGGTGAGACCAGCAAGGACGAGGCCGAGCGGGGCGCGTTCGCCGACCAGCTCGCCGCGTTCGGCGACGCGTACGTGGACGACGCGTTCGGCGCGGTGCACCGCAAGCACGCCAGCGTCTTCGACGTGCCGGCCCGTCTGCCGCACGTCGCGGGCCGACTGGTGCTGCGTGAGGTCGAGGTGCTCTCCAAGCTCACCGGTGACCCCGAGCGGCCGTACGTGGTGGTGCTCGGTGGGTCGAAGGTGTCCGACAAGCTCGCCGTGATCGAGGCGCTGCTGCCCACCGTCGACCGGCTGCTCATCGGCGGCGGGATGTGCTTCACCTTCCTCAAGGCCCAGGGCCTGGAGGTGGGCACCTCGCTGCTGGAGAAGGACATGGTCGACACCTGCCGCAACCTGCTGGAGCGGTCCGGCGGCAAGATCATGCTGCCGGTCGACGTGGTGGTGGCGGACGCGTTCGCCCCGGATGCCGCGCACGACACGGTCCGTGTCGACGGCATCCCGAGCCACCGGCTCGGGCTGGACGTCGGCCCGGAGACGGTCGCCGGTTTCAGCGCCGCACTGTCCCAGGCGAAGACGATCTTCTGGAACGGCCCGATGGGCGTGTTCGAGATGCCGGCCTTCGCGGCGGGCACCCGGGGCATCGCCGAGGCGATCACCAAGGCCGACGCGTTCAGCGTCGTCGGTGGCGGTGACTCGGCGGCGGCGGTCCGTGCCCTGGGGCTGGACGAGTCGTCCTTCGGGCACATCTCCACGGGTGGCGGCGCCTCCCTGGAATACCTCGAGGGCAAGACCCTCCCCGGCATCGCGGCCCTGGAGAACTGAATGTCGAGCACCACCCGCCGGCCGTTGATGGCCGGCAACTGGAAGATGAACCTCAACCACCTCGAGGCCAACCTGCTGGTGCAGAAGCTGGCGGCCAGCCTCACCGAGAAGCAGCTCACCGCCGTCGAGACGGTCGTGCTGCCGCCCTTCACCGACCTGCGTACGGTGCAGACCGCGGTGGACGGCGACAAGCTGCTGATCGGCTACGGCGGGCAGGACCTGTCGCCGCACGCGTCCGGCGCGTACACCGGGGACATCTCCGGGCCGCTGCTGGCCAAGCTCGGCTGCACGTACGTGGTGGTCGGGCACTCCGAGCGGCGGGCCTACCACCACGAGGACGACACGCTGGTCAACGCCAAGGTGAAGGCGGCGCTGACGCACGGCCTGACCCCGATCCTCTGCGTGGGGGAGGGGCTGGACGTGCGCGAGCAGGGCACCCACGTGGCGCACTGCTCCGACCAGCTCGACGGGGGCCTCGCCGGGCTCACCCCCGAGCAGGTGCGCCAGGTCGTGATCGCGTACGAGCCGGTCTGGGCGATCGGCACGGGCAAGACCGCGACGCCGGAGGACGCCCAGGAGGTCTGCGGGGCGGTCCGCCAGCGACTGGCGGAGCGCTTCGACCAGGACACCGCGAACCAGGTCCGGGTCCTCTACGGCGGCTCGGTCAAGGCGTCAAACGTCGCCTCGATCATGGCCCAGCCGGACGTGGACGGGGGCCTGGTGGGGGGTGCCAGCCTGGACGCGGAGGAATTCGCTCAGATCTGCCGCTTCCCGGAGCACCTCGCTCGCTGATCGCTCGGTATCCTTGACACCGCCCGTCCACCGGTCGGTGCCACCGTGCCCGATCAGACCGGGCGAGGATCGCTACGAGAGGAACTGACCCCAGCCATGCCGATCTGGTTCGCATACACGTTGATCGTGTTGCTGGTCATCACGAGCATTCTGCTCACCCTGCTGATCCTGCTGCACCGCGGCAAGGGCGGCGGTCTGTCGAGCATGTTCGGCGGTGGCGTCAGCTCCAGCCTCGCCGGCTCTTCGGTCGCGGAGAAAAACCTGGACCGTTACACCGTCCTGGTGAGCGTCGTCTGGTTCGCCGCCATCATCGGGCTCGGGCTCTGGCTCCGCCTCCAGATGAACAGCGGCGCCTGAGCAGGCTCGTCAAGTCGTACAATCTGCGCGCGGTCCGTCACTCGACGGGCCGCGCGCAGGCTTTTCTCCGCTGCACCGCGTCGCCCGCCGCCCATCCTGAGAAAAGGACGGCGGGTCCCCTCCGACGACAGGAGCGAGCAGCCGTGCCGAGTGGCAACGTCATCCGCGGCGCCCGAGTCGGGTCCGCACCCATGCGGCCCGACGAGCGGCACCAACCCGCCCCCCGACAGGACGTCACCTACTGGTGCCGCAACGACCACCGGATCGACATCCGGATCGCCGCGGACGCCGAGGCGCCGGCCCTGTGGGACTGCCCCCGCTGCGGCCTGCCCGCCGGGCGGGACGCGCAGAACCCGCCCGGCCGGGTCCGCGCCGAGCCGTACAAGAGCCATCTGGCGTATGTGAAGGAGCGGCGTACCGCCGAGGAAGGCGAGGCGCTGCTGGCCGAGGCGCTCGCAGCGCTCCGCCGCCGCCGCGGCGAATAAGAAGGAAGGGCCCCCGTCGAGGGGCCCTTCCTGTCGGTCAGCGGAGGCTGCGCAGCCGGGCGGGTACGTCGGCTGCGGCGGCCCGATCCAGCAGCCAGCGGGTGCGACCCACACCATGCACCCCGGCGGCCGGCAACTGCACCGGCCCGGCCCCGGCCAGCGCCATACCCACCGCGCGGGCCTTGTCGGCGCCGCCGGCCACCAGCCAGACCTCCTCGGCGGTGTTGATCGCCGGCAGGGTGAGGGTGGTCCGCACGGCCGGCGGCTTGGGGCTGCCCCGCACGGCGCTGCACGGGCGGGTTTCGTAGTGCACCGGGTGCTCGGGGAAGATCGACGCCACGTGCCCGTCCTCGCCGACGCCCAGCATCAGCACGTCGAAGTGCGGCAGCGTGCCGTGCCCGGGTCCGGCGGCGCGGGCCAATTCCTCCCCGTACCAGGCCGCAGCGGCCTCGGGGTCGTTGCCGGCGGGGCCGTCGGAGGCCGGCATCGGGTGCACCCGGGCCGGGTCGAGCGGCACCACGTCCAACAGGGCGGCCCGGGCCTGGGTCTCGTTGCGGTCCGGGTCGCCGGCGGGCAGGAACCGCTCGTCACCCCACCACACGTCGACCCGGGACCAGTCCACCGCGTCCCGGGCGGGCAGCGTCGCCACCGCCCGGTACACGGCGGCGGCGATCCGACCGCCGGTGAGGACCACCGACGCCTCACCCCGGTCGGCCTGGGCGTCGAGCATCTTCACCAGCAACCGGGCGGCCACGGCCTGCGCCAGCAGATCGGCGTCGGCGTGGACCGCGACACTCGCCTCACTCATGGGTTGCGCCTTCGTTTCCCGACCGCGTGCGGTCGCTGTCGCGTCGTACCCGGGCTGGAGGCCCGAGGTGGCGGGGCGAGTGCCCCGGAGGTTCCGGGGCAGGGCCCGGTGGGTGACCCGGCCCTGCCCCGACGTTGTCGTGCCCCGGTCGGGCTCAGCCCTCGCCGCTGGTGCCGGCGTGTGCGGTGACCCCGGCCTCGGCGCGCCGGGCGGTGGCCGGATCCTTCCAGACGTGCACCCGCTGCGGGGGACGCTGCTCCAACCCCCGCAGACCGACCGTCGCACCCAGCGCCTCCGCGTACACCTGGTCGGCGTCCAGTCGGCGCAGCTCCTCGGCAAGCTCGTCACCAAGCGGGCGGCGGACCAACGGCAGAGCCCGGTCGTCCTGGCCGGTCCGCCGGAACACGGCCATGCTCTCCTCGCGGGTCAGCGTGAGCTGATCACCGTTGGCGCAGCTCAACTGCACCTCCCGCATCCGGGGGAACTCGTTGGTGTCCACCCGGCGCGGGGTGATGCCGAGCCGGCTGGACAGCCAACCGACCATCAGCGCCGCCGTCGGGTCGCTGGGCGGCGCGACGACGGTCGCCTCGGTGACCCGCTCGCTGGTGGTGTCGAACGCCCCGGCGACCAGGGTCCGCCACGGGGTGATCCGGGTCCACGCCAGGTCGGTGTCACCCGGGGCGTAGTCCCGGGCACGCTGGTGCAGCGCCTCCACCGGATCGGCGGCCTGCGCCGAGTCGGTGATCCGCCGGTCGGCGACCACCCCGAGGAAGTCGGTGGCGATCTCCGCCGGTGGCTCGCCGTGCCACCAGGTGACCACCGGCACGTCGGGGACGAGCAGCGGCATCACGACCGACTCGGCGTGCAGGGCCAGCCGCCCGTACATCCGGGTGACCACCGCCTCGCACGGGCCGAGCCGGCCACCGACGACGATCTCCGCGTCCAGCCGGTTGCGGTCCCGCTCGATCTCGGAGCGAACCACCACCACCAGCCGGCACGGGTGGGCGGCGGCGGCGATCGTCGCCGCCGCCTCCGCCTCCCGGACCCGCTTCTCGTCCACCACCACGATGAGGGTGAGCGCCATGCCGCTGGCCACCCCGCCGGCACTGCGCCGCTCGGCGGCGAGCGCCTTGACCACCTCGTTGCCGGTGGTGTCCCACAGCCCGATCATGCTCGTCTCCAAGCGCGGCCCTCGCGGGCCAGCATCTCGTCGGAGGCGCGTGGACCCCACTCGCCGGCCCGGTACGGCTCCGGCGTGGTGCCAGCCCAGGCGTGCTCCAGCGGGTCGATCACCTGCCAGCTCTGCTCGACCTCTGACGCGTCCGGGAACAGGGTGCGGTCGCCGATCAGCACGTCCAGGACCAGCCGCTCGTACGCCTCTGGGCTGGACTCGGTGAACGCCTCGCCGTACTGGAAGTCCATCGCGATGTCGCGGACCTCCATCGTGGTGCCCGGCACCTTCGAGCCGAACTTGAGCACCACACCCTCGTCCGGCTGGACCCGGATCACGAGCTGGTTGTTGCCCAGCGACTCCATGTCGGCGTCGTTGAACGGCAGGTGCGGCGCCTTCTTGAACATGATGGCGACCTCGGTGACCCGTCGGGGCAGCCGCTTGCCGGCCCGGATGTAGAACGGCACCTCGGCCCAGCGGCGGTTCTGGATGCCCAGCCGCACCGCCACGTACGTCTCCGTGGTGGAGTCGCTCGGAACGTCCTGCTCCTCCAGGTAACCGACAGCGCGCTCGCCGCCCACCCAGCCGGGCAGGTACTGACCGCGAACGGTGTCCCGGGCGACGTCCTTGGGCAGGGTGATGGCCTTGAGCACCTTCAGCTTCTCGGCCCGGATCTCGTCGGCGTCGAAGCTGGTCGGCTCCTCCATCGCCACCAGGGCGAGCAGTTGCAGGAGGTGGTTCTGGAGCACGTCACGGGCGGTGCCGACGGTGTCGTAGAAGCCGGCGCGGGTGCCGATCCCGACATCCTCGGCCATGGTGATCTGCACCGAGTCGACGTACTTGGAGTTCCACAGCGGCTCGAACAGGTTGTTGGCGAACCGCAGGGCCAGGATGTTCTGGACCGTCTCCTTGCCCAGGTAGTGGTCGATCCGGAAGACGTCCTCCCGGGTGAACACGTCGTCGACGAGGTCGTTGAGCGACTTCGCCGACGGCAGGTCGTTGCCGAACGGCTTCTCCACGACGACCCGACGCCAACCGCCGGACTTCTCGTTGTCGGCCATCCCGGTGCGGGCCAGCTGCTTGAGTACGACGGGAAACGCGGCCGGGGGGATGGAGAAGTAGAACGCCGCGTTGCCGGTGATGCCGTGGGTCTGGCGCAGGTCGTCCAGCGTCGAGGCGAGCTGGTCGAAGGCCGCGTCGTCGTCGAACGACCCGCCGACGAACTTGATGTTGCCGGCCAGCCGTGCCCACACCTCGTCCCGCCACGGAGTACGAGCGTGCTTGCGGGCAGCCTCGCAGGCCAGCGTCTCGAAGTCGCCGTCTCCCCAGTCGCGGCGCGCGAAACCGAGCACCACGAAACCCGGCGGCAGCAGCCCTCGGTTGGCCAGGTCGTAGACGGCAGGGAGCAGCTTCTTGCGGGCCAGGTCGCCGGTCACCCCGAAGATCACCAGAGCGCAGGGCTCCGGGATCCGGGGCAACCGGCGGTCCTGCGGATCGCGCAGCGGGTTCACCGAGCCACCTCCTCGCTCCGCCTCAGTCACCTCGTCCATCCTCACGCCCGCAGATCACCGGCCGCGTCGAGCAGTTGGGCGACACCGGCGGCACGGTCGGTCAGATGCAGCCGCAGCACCGGGCGCCCCGGCCGGCGAGCGCCTGCCGGTCCCCGGCAGCCTGCGCCGCCTGCAACTCACCGAAGGTGTACGGCTTGCCCGGCACCGCCAGGTCCTCCGCGACCGCGCCGGTCACCTGGAGGTAGCTGCCCACCTGCGGGCCGCCCTTGTGGTACTGACCCGTCGAGTGCAGGAACCGCGGTCCCCAACCGAAGGTGACCGGCCGGCCGCCCGCCTGGGCCAGCAGCGGCCGCAGCTTGGCCATGTCGGCGTCGGCGAACCGGTCGAGGTACGCCATCACCGCGAGGTAACCGTCGTCGCCCAGCCCGTCGAGCAGCCAGCGCAGCACCCCGGCCAGGTCCCCGGGGGCGCCCTGCGGGGCGTACACCTCGATCGCGCCCTCGGTGAACGACGGCGTCTCCGCCGGCAGGCCCGAGGCCAGGATCTTGTTGGTGTTCTCCTTGGACTCGGTGACGTTCGGCTGGTTGAACGGGTCGATGCCGAGCACCACACCGGCCACCGCGGTCGCGTACTCCCAGGCCAGGAACTGCGCGCCCAGCGGGCCGTTGACGGCCACGTCCGGGGCCGCGCCGCCGCCCGGCATGTCACCGGGTGCCAGCGCGCCGCCGTAGCTGACGGTCAGCACGTCCGCACCGCTGGCGCCAGGGCTCTGCGGAGACTCCACGACCACCGGCAGGATGCCCACCCCGGCCTTGCCGGTCGACTCGGCGATCAGCTGCTCGGCCCAGTCGCCGAGCCCGTCGATGCCGGTGCCGTCGGAGACCAGCGCGATCTTGTCCCGGGCCAGCGTCGCCGCCGCGCCCAGGGCGGCACCCAGGGCGAGCGCCGGGTTGTCCCGGTCCGCGCCGAGCGACGCAGCCAGCGCGTCGGCCTGGTCGAGCAGTTCCGCGACCTCGACCCCGGCCAGCGCCGAGGGCACCAGGCCGAACGCGGTCAGCGCCGAGTACCGGCCGCCCACGTTCGGGTCAGCGAGCACGGTGAACGCGCCCATCTCGGTCGCGGTGGCCTCCAGCGGCGAGCCCGGGTCGGTGACGATGACGAAGTGCCGGCCGGCCTCCGCCTCCGTCATCCCGGCGTCCAGGAACGCCTGCCAGTAGGCGCGCCGGTGGCTGTCGGTCTCCACCGTCGAACCGGACTTGCTCGCCACCACGACGACGGTGCGCTCCAGCCGGTCACCGAGCGCCGCCCGGACCTGGCCCGGGTCGGTGGTGTCCAGCACGGTCAGCGGGCGGCCCAGGGTCCGCGTGATCACCTCGGGGGCCAGTGACGAGCCACCCATCCCGGCGAGCACCACGTGGTCCAGGTCGGCCAGCTCCGCGGTCAGCTCGGCCAGCTGCGCCAGCAGCTCCCGGCTGCGCTGGTGGGTGTCCACCCAGCCGAGCCGGAGCTTCGCCTCGGCCTCGGCGTCCGGACCCCACAGGCTCGCGTCCTTGCCGGCCAGCTTGCCCGGGACGCCGGCCTTGACCAGCGCGTCCCGGGTCGAGGCGGGAGCGGACTTGTCGACCGCGTCCGCGCCGTACACGGCCAGCCCGGCGGCGGCCTCCACCTTCCCTGCCAACAGGTCACTCATGCCGCCACCTCACTGGCCTTGCTGATTCGCTCGCTGCTCTCGCTCATGCCGTCACTCCGCTTCGCTGCGTGCCGTCATGAGGCACCAGCGCACTGAGCTTGCTGATTCGCTCGCTGCTCTCGCTCATGCGCCACCGGCCTTCTCGGCGCCCTTGGCGTTGCCCTTGGCGGCCTTGTTCGGAGAACCCTTACCCTTCGCCGCCGCCTCCAGCGACTTGCGGACGCCGTCGAGCAGCTCCTGCCAGCTGGCCTCGAACTTCTCCACGCCCTCGCGCTCCAGGGTGGCGATCACGTCGGCCATGTCCACCCCAACCGACTCCAGGTCCGCGAAGACCTTGCGGGCCGCGTCGTAGGCGCCGGTGATGGTGTCGCCGCGGGTCTCGCCGTGATCGGCGTACGCGTGGATGACCGACTCCGGCATGGTGTTGACAGTGCCGGGGGCGATCAGCTCCTCGACGTAGATGACGTCGCGGTAGTCCGGGTTCTTCGTCGAGGTGGACGCCCACAGCGGCCGCTGCGGGTGCGCCCCCGCGTCGGCGAGCGCCTTCCAGCGGTCGGAGGAGAACACCTCGGTGTAGCGCTCGTACGCCAGCTGGGCGTTCGCGACGGCGGCCTTGCCCCGGAGCGACTTGGCCTGCTCGGAGCCGATCTTTTCCAGCCTCTTGTCCACCTCGGCATCCACCCGGGAGACGAAGAACGACGCGACCGAGCCGATGGTGGACAGGTCGTGGCCGTTGGCCTTGGCCTTCTCCAGGCCGGCGAGGAACGCCTCCATCACCGCCGAGTAGCGGTCCAGGCCGAAGATCAGCGTCACGTTGACGCTGATCCCCTCGGCCAGCGTGTCGGTGATCGCCGACAGGCCCTCCTCGGTGGCCGGGATCTTGATGAAGAGGTTGGGACGGTCGACCAGCCACCACAGGGCCTTGGCCTCGGCAACCGTCCGGTCACTGTCGTGCGCCACCCGGGGGTCCACCTCGATGGAGACCCGGCCGTCGACACCCGCACTGCCGTCGTAGGACGGGCGCATCACGTCGCAGGCCCACCGCACGTCGTACGTGGTGAGCATCCGCACCGACTCCTCGACCTCGATGCCACGAATGGCGAGGTCGCGCAGCTGCCAGTTGTATTCGTCGGCGTCGCTCAGCGCCTTTGCGAAGATCGTCGGGTTGGTGGTGACACCGGCCACGTGCTTCTCACGGCGGAGCTGGTCCAGCCCGCCGGAGCTCAGTCGTACCCGGGAAAGATCGTCGAGCCACACCGCCACGCCCGCGGCGGTGAGCTCATTCAGCTTGTCCGTCATGCCGTCCACGCTCCCTCAGTTGCCGGTCGTGAAACCGGTGATGTCGCCCACCCGGGCCAGCGAGGCGTGCGCCGCCGCCACGATCCGGTCGCCGGTGAAGCCGAACTGCTCGAAGAGCACGGTGTGCGGGGCGCTCGCTCCGTAGTGCTCCAGGCTGACGCTTTCGCCGAGGTCGCCGACGACGCCGCGCCAGGACATCGCGATGCCCGCTTCCACGCTCACCCGTGCCTTTACCCCGCGTGGGAGCACCGACTCCCGGTACGCCTCATCCTGCTCGTAGAACCACTCCTGGCAGGGCATCGAAACCACCCGGGTGGGGGTGCCGTCGGCCTCCAGGCGCTCCCGCGCGGTCAGGCAGAGCTGCACCTCGGAACCGGTGCCGACGATGATCACCTGAGGCTTGCCGTTGGACGCCTCGGCCAGCACGTAGCCGCCCTTGGCGACCCCCTCCGCGCTGCCCAGGACGTCCCGGTCCAGGGTTGGCAGCGGCTGGCGGCTCAGCGCCATGGCGGTCGGCCGGTCGGTGTGCTCCAGCGCCATCCGCCAGGCCCAGGCCGTCCGTTGGCGTCCGCCGGGCGGACCACGTCCAGACCGGGGATGGCGCGCAGCGCGGTCAGGTGCTCCACCGGCTGGTGGGTCGGGCCGTCCTCGCCCAGGCCGATCGAGTCGTGCGTCCAGACGTAGGTCACCGGCAGCTTCATCAGCGCGGCCAGCCGCACCGACGGGCGCATGTAGTCGCTGAACACCAGGAACGTGCCGCCGTACGGGCGGGTGCCGCCGTGCAGGGCGATGCCGTTGAGGATCGCTCCCATGGCGTGCTCACGGATGCCGAAGTGCAGCGTGCGGCCGTACTCGTGGCCGGGGAAGTCCTTGGTGGCGTGCGAGGCCGGGATGAACGACGGCTCGCCCTTCATGGTGGTGTTGTTGCTCTCCGCCAGGTCGGCCGAGCCACCCCACAGCTCCGGCAGCACCGGCGCGAGCGCCTCCAGCACCTTGCCGGACGCGGCACGGGTGGCCACGCCCTTGGCGTCGGCGGGGAAGACCGGCAGCGCGTCGGCCCAGCCGTCGGGGAGCACCCGGCCGGCCATCCGCTCGTAGAGCGCGGTGCGCTCCGGGTTGGCCTTCTTCCAGGCGTCGAACTCGCCGGTCCATGCCTGCTCGGCGTCGGAGCCGCGACCCATCACCGTGCGGGCGTGGGCGAGCACCTCCTCGTCGACCTGGAAGGTCTGCTCCGGGTCGAAGCCGAGGATCCGCTTGGTGGCCTTCACCTCGTCGGCGCCGAGCGCCGAGCCGTGGATCTTGCCGGTGTTCTGCTTGTTGGGAGCGGGCCAGCCGATGATGGTGCGCAGGGCGATGAAGGAGGGACGGCCGGTCTCCGCCTTGGCGGCCAGCAGCGCGGCGTGCAGGGCCTCGACGTCCTCGTGGTAGTCGCCCTGGTCGGCGTCGCCGCTACGCCAGTCGACGGTCTGCACGTGCCAGCCGTACGCCTCGTAGCGGGCTGCCACGTCCTCGCTCTTGGCGATGCGGGTGTCGTCCTCGATCGAGATCTCGTTGTCGTCGTAGATCACCGTGAGGTTGCCCAGCTGCTGGTGCCCGGCGAGGGCACTGGCCTCGTGGCTGATGCCCTCCTCGATGTCGCCGTCGGAGACGATGCACCAGATGTTGTGGTCGAAGACCGACGCGCCCGGCTCGGCCTCGGGGTCGAACAGGCCGCGCTCGCGGCGGGCCGCCATGGCCATGCCGACCGCGTTGCCCAGACCCTGCCCGAGGGGGCCGGTGGTGGTCTCGACGCCCGGGGTGTGCCCGTGCTCGGGGTGACCCGGGGTGAGTGAGCCCCACTGCCGCAGCGACTGCAGGTCGGCCAGGCTCAGCGGGTAGCCGGACAGGAACAGCTGGATGTAGAGGGTCAGGCTGGAGTGCCCGGCGGAGAGGACGAACCGGTCACGGCCGGGCCAGTTCGGGTCGGCCGGGTTGTGCCGCATGACCCGGTTGAAGAGGAGGTACGCCGCGGGCGCAAGGCTCATCGCGGTGCCCGGGTGGCCGTTGCCGGATTTCTCCACGGCATCCATGGCCAGCACGCGGACGGTATCGACGGCCCGGCGATCGAGGTCGGACCAGTTCAGTGCGGAGTGCTCGGGTCGTTTGGCAGCCACGATGGTTGTGCTCCTCGGCAGATGGGCGGAACCCTCACTGATGACCCTATCGAGCGTCCCTAAACGCGCGCCCGGGGATCTCCGCATGGTGTGCGGTACGTGACGAACCCGTCGCGCCGGTCAACCCGGTGGTGTGACCGTCCGCACCGTTGTCGGGTCGGCCGGGCAGCCAAAACGACAACGCGTAGTGTGTGGGTCGGTATGCGGACCCGGGCGGTCCCGACCAATCCGATCTCCCCGTGCCCGATGCCGGAAGGTGGCAATCCGTGAGCATGATCACCGAGCGCCCCGCGAGCAACCCGGCCGGGCAGCACCCGGCGCGGGCGGCCGAGGGCCCGGTGGCCCGGCGGGACGTACGCGCGGTCCTCTCGGCGTACGTGGCGCTCACCAAGCCGCGGATCGTCGAGCTCCTGTTGGTCACCACCATCCCGGCGATGATGCTCGCCGAGGGCGGGCTCCCGTCGCTGTGGTTGATGGCCATCGTGCTGATCGGTGGCTCGCTCGCCGCCGGCGCGGCCAGCGTGCTCAACTGCTACATCGACCGGGACATCGACCAGTTGATGCGGCGTACCAAGCGTCGGCCACTGCCGGCGCACACCGTGTCGCCCCGCAGCGCGCTGGTCTTCGGTCTGGTGCTGGCGGCGATCTCGATCGTCCTGATGGCGGCGTTCACCAACCTGCTGGCCGCCGGGCTGACCCTTGCCGCGATCGTCTACTACGACGTCGTCTACACGCTGTGGCTCAAGCGCTCCACCCCGACGAACACGTTCTGGGGAGGCGCCTGCGGGGCCGCTCCGGTGCTCATCGGATGGGCAGCGGTCACCGGCGGGCTGGCCCCGGCCGCCTGGGGGCTCTTCGCGGTGGTCTTCTTCTGGCAGATGCCGCACTTCTACCCGCTCGCCATGAAATACAAGGACGACTACGCGCGGGCCGGCATCCCGATGCTGCCGGTGGTGGCGTCGACCCGACGGGTGAACGCCGAGATCCTGATCTTCGCGTGGCTCACCGTGCTCACCTCCCTGGCTGTCTGGCCGCTGGGGCTCAGCGCGATCTACGGCGTGCCGACCCTGGTGGTGGGCGCCATCTTCATCGTCGAGGCACACCGACTCTGCCGGCGCGCGACGCGGGGCGAGGCGGTCAAGCCGATGCGGCTGTTCCACTGGTCGACCACGTACCTGACGATCGTGTTCGTGGCCGTCGCGCTCGACGCGCTGATCTGACGCCCGCGTCACGTCTGAGGCCCGCCTCGCGTCTGAGGCCCGCCTCGCGTTTCTGCCCCGCCGTATCGGGTGGCGCTCGACGTCCGACTAATCATGCCCATGGATGAGTTGTCCGGCTTAACGTCACATCAGGGTAACTTTCGCCATGAGCCGGATGGGCTCAACCTGTGGTGGATGCGCAAGGGTTTGCCGCGAAGTTTTGCGATGGAAAGTCCGTATATAACCGGACAGCTTGCCTATGGTCAGCCTTAAACCTGTAGGTAATTGGCATCACAAAAGGTTCATGGTTCTCGCCCGAGAGGGTGCGGGTCTGCTTAGGCTTCGCGTCATGGCAGATGGTTCCGATACGACGCTGACGGCCGAGCAGACCGCCGGCGAGCAGACGCCCCAGGGCCTGATTGCGGGCCTCAAGGCGTTCGCCGCCGGGCACGGCGGCGCGAAGGCGGTCATCGAGTACGTCGGCAAGCGTGGCGCGCGAATCGTCCTGGTCGGGTCCGACGGTGAGTGGGGCGACCAGTTCGCCGACGACACCGTCACCGCCCGGGAGGCGTGCGCCAAGGCGGGAGTCACCGTCGAGAACGCCTGGGAGCGTGAACTGATGGACCAGATGCGTCCGAGCAACGACCTGTGGCGGTCGATGGCCCGGCGCACGATGGCCCGCTGAATAGACACCTGAATTGACCACCGATCACCAGTCGACCCGGGGGGAACCCCGGGTCGCTCTCGTCACCTGCGCCGACCTCGCCGACCTCGACCCGGACGACCGGCTGGTCCTGGCCCCGCTCAGCGCCCATGGCATCGCCGTCGACACCGTGGTGTGGGACGACCCCGATGTCGACTGGTCCTCGTACGACCTGGTCGTGCTCCGCTCGCCCTGGGACTACGCGCTGCGCCGCGACGAGTTCGTCGCCTGGGCGGCAACCGTCCCAACGCTGGTCAACCCGGCCGACGTGGTCCGCTGGAACACCGACAAGCGTTACCTGGCCGAGCTGACCGCCGCCGGGGTGCCGACCGTTCCGACCTCCTGGGTCGAGCCGGGGGAGAGCTGGCAACCGCCCGCCGAGACCGGCGAGTACGTGCTCAAGCCCTCGGTCAGCGCCGGCAGCCAGGACACCGGCCGCTACGACCTGGCCGACCCGGAGCACCGGGACCTGGCCGCCGCACATGTCCGCCGGCTCTCCGACGCCGGCCGGGTGACCATGGTCCAGCCGTACCTGCGCGCCGTCGACACCGAGGGCGAGACGGCACTGCTCTTCCTGGCAGGGCCGGACGGGCTCACGTTCAGCCACGCGATCCGCAAGGGGCCGATGCTGACCGGCCCGGACCTCGGCCCGGACGGGCTCTACAAGGCCGAGGAGATCACCTCCCGTACCGCCCAACCCGAACAGCTCGCGGTGGCCGAGAAGACCCTCGCCACGGTGCCCGGCGGCACGCGGCAGCTGCTCTACGCCCGGGTCGACCTGATCCCCGGCCCCGACGGCGAGCCGGTCCTGGTCGAGCTGGAGCTGACCGAGCCGTCGCTCTTCATCGGGTACGCCGACGGGGCCCCCGACCGCCTCGCCGCCGCGATCGCCACTCACCTGGCCCGCCGCGCCTGACCGCCCCCGACGCACCGCCCGCCGTGCCACCGCGCACCGCCAAGATCCGCGCAACTTCGGGGAAAGTGCTGTGTCCCGAGGCCCTGAGGCACCAACTTCACCGAAGTTGCGCGGATCTTGGCCTGGTGCGCGGGGCGCGGGGCGCGGGGCGGCAGGCGTCAGGCGTCAGGCGTCGTCCGGCCGCTCCTTGCGGAAGCGCAGAACCGGACGCCCGACGCGGAAGGGCTCGGACCGGTGGCGCGGGGCGCGGGGCCGCGCCCTGGGGTCAGGCGGTGACCGGGACGGATTCCTCGGCGTGGGTCGCTGCGACATCTGCTGCCGGGGTGACCGGGCGGCGTTCGCGGGTCGACCACTGCACCGACAACGCGGCCAGCAGCACCAGGCACGAGCCGAGCATGTGTGCGCCGACCAGGATCGCCGGCACGTGGGTGAAGTACTGCACGAAGCCGATCAGGCCCTGACCCAGCTCCACGGCGACCAGCACGATCGCGGCGCGGGTGGCCCGCTGGGCGCCGACGGCGCGGAACGCGAAGATCAGTGCCACCGACAGCCCGATCAGGAGGAAGACGCCGTCCGCGTGCACCTGCGAGATCGTCTCCGGGTCGAGCCCGTTGCGGGCGGCGCCGTGGTCGCCGGCGTGCGGGCCGCTGCCGGTGACCCAGGTGCCGACGACCAGCACGGCGACGGTGACGCCGGTGGTGACCCGGGCCAGCGCGCGCAGCGGTGCGGGCACCACGGCCACGGGCGGGCCGTCGGGGTCGCCGATGCGCCGCCAGAGGGCGTACGCGGCGGCGATCACCGCCATCGAGGCGAGGAAGTGCAGCCCGACCACCCACGGGTTGAGGTTGGTCAGCACGGTGATGCCACCGATCACCGCCTGGGCGGGGATGCCCAGGAAGACCGCCACGGCCAGGGCGAGGAGCCCGGGTCGGCGGGGTCGGTGCAGGAGTACGGCCAGCACGGTGGCCAGCGCGATGAGGCCCACCGCGAAGGTCAGCATCCGGTTACCGAACTCGATCACCCCGTACACGCCCATCTCGGGCGTGGTGACGTAGGAATCGTCGGTGCACCGGGGCCAGGTGGGGCAACCGAGGCCCGAGGCGGTCAACCGGACGGCCCCGCCGGTGACGACGATGCCCACGTTCGCGATGATCGAGGCGAGCGCGAGGCGGCGCAGCAGGATGCCGGAGACCGGACGGACGATTCGGTTCACGCCGCAAATCCTACGCACTGTAGTGATCGAGGTTCGTCCGACTCCGTCGGCTCGGTGGTTCGGATCACCGGGGCCCGGGTTTGCGACCCTCCGGGTAATTACGTAACGTTGGCGTTGTGAAAAACGCGGCGGCGCTCTCCGGGCACCAGTCGGCGGCTGTTCCGGCCGTCGGCGCGTCCGCGTCCGCGCTCGTCACGACCACCTCGACCGCCCTCGGCGCCGGCACGGCGACCGAGATCTCCACCCGGGACCGGGTCACCCAGTTGCTGCTGGAGCGGGGTGCGACCACCGCCGCTCAGCTTGGCGCGGCCCTCGGGCTCAGCCCGGCGGCGATTCGCCGGCACCTGGACGCGATGCTCGCCGAGGGTGACGTCTATGCCCGCGAGCAGACCGTGCAGGGCAGCCGCGGGCGTGGGCGTCCGGCCAAGGTGTTCATGCTGACCGAGGCCGCCCGGGTGCGCTGTGGCACACACCACTACGACAACATGGCCACCGCCGCGTTGCGCTGGATCGCCCGCAGCGGCGGTTCGGACGCGGTCGAGGCGTTCGCCACCGAGCAGGTGTCGGCCCTGGAATCCCGCTGTCGAGCGGCCATGGAAGACGCCGGCGAGGACCCTCTGGCGCGTGCCGAGGCACTCGCCTCGGCGCTCACCGCCGAGGGTTACGCTGCCAATGCGACCACGATCGCCTCCGGCGGTCAGCTCTGCCAGCACCACTGCCCGGTGGCGCACGTGGCCGCCGAGTTTCCCCAGCTGTGCGAGGCCGAGACCGCGGTGATTTCCCGTCTGGTCGGCACCCACGTGCAGCGCCTGGCCACCATCGCGCACGGCGACGGGGTGTGCACCACGCACATTCCGACCCAGCCGGGCCGTGTTCAATCCGGTAATCCCGTCACCACTGTGAGGACAGATAGATGACCGAGCAGATCGTCCAGCCCCTGACCCAGGAAGAGCAGCTCGCGGCCCTGGGTCGGTACGAGTACGGCTGGTCCGACCCGGACGCCGCCGGGGCGGTTGCCCAGCGCGGCATCAACGAGGCGGTGGTGCGGGACATCTCGGCCAAGAAGAGCGAGCCGGCGTGGATGCTCGACCTGCGGCTGAAGGGCCTGCGGCTGTTCGGCCGCAAGCCGATGCCGGCCTGGGGCGCGGACCTCAGCGGGATCGACTTCGACAACATCAAGTACTTCGTGCGGTCCACCGAGAAGCAGGCCACCAGCTGGGAGGACCTGCCGGAGGACATCAAGAACACGTACGACCGGCTGGGCATCCCGGAGGCGGAGAAGCAGCGGCTGGTCGCGGGTGTCGCGGCGCAGTACGAGTCCGAGGTCGTCTACCACAAGATCCGTGAGGACCTTGAGGAGCAGGGAGTTCTCTTCCTGGACACGGACACGGCGCTGCGCGAGCACGAGGACGTCTTCAAGGAGTACTTCGGCACGGTGATCCCGGTCGGCGACAACAAGTTCGCCGCCCTGAACACCTCCGTGTGGTCCGGTGGCTCGTTCATCTACGTGCCGAAGGGTGTGCAGGTGGAGATCCCGCTGCAGGCCTACTTCCGGATCAACACGGAGAACATGGGCCAGTTCGAGCGGACGCTGATCATCGTCGACGAGGGTGCGTACGTGCACTACGTCGAGGGCTGCACCGCGCCGCTCTACTCCTCCGACTCGCTGCACAGCGCGGTCGTGGAGATCATCGTCAAGAAGAACGCGCGCTGCCGTTACACGACCATCCAGAACTGGTCGAACAACGTCTACAACCTGGTCACCAAGCGCGCCGTGTGCCACGAGGGCGCGACCATGGAGTGGGTCGACGGCAACATCGGCTCCAAGGTGACGATGAAGTACCCGGCGGTCTACATGACCGGCGAGCACGCCAAGGGCGAGGTGCTCTCGGTGGCGATGGCTGGCGAGGGCCAGCACCAGGACGCCGGCGCCAAGATGGTGCACGCCGCGCCGCACACCTCCTCGACCATCATCTCCAAGTCGATCGCCCGGGGCGGCGGCCGCACCTCGTACCGGGGTCTGGTGCAGGTGCTGGAGGGTTCGCACCACAGCCGGAGCACGGTCAAGTGCGACGCGCTGCTGGTCGACACCATCTCCCGCTCGGACACCTACCCGTACGTCGACATCCGTGAGGACGACGTGTCGATGGGTCACGAGGCGACCGTGTCCAAGATCAGCGACGACCAGCTCTTCTACCTGATGAGCCGGGGCCTGAGCGAGGACGAGGCGATGGCCATGATCGTGCGTGGCTTCATCGAGCCGATCGCCAAGGAGCTTCCGATGGAGTACGCCCTGGAGCTCAACCGCCTGATCGAGCTTCAGATGGAGGGCGCGGTCGGCTGACGCCGCCGCTCCCGCGTGGCGGGCCGGGAACCTCGGCCCGCCACACCAGGACCCCACCTCGTCGCCACGGAACAGACAGACCAAGGAAGAAATGACTACCCAGGCTTCCGCGCCGCCCAGCACCAAGTCGCAGGCGCTGCGCTCGTACGACGTCGCCGACTTCCCGGCCCTCACCGGCCTGGAGGAGGAGTGGCGTTTCACCCCGCTCAAGCGCCTCCGCGGCCTGCTCGAGGGTGCCGCCTCGAACCAGTCGGCCCACTGGCCCGCCCACGGTTACGGGCCACTGCCCGAGGGCGTCCGGATCGGGAGCCTGGCGAAGGACGATCCACGCCGGGGCAGTGTCCTGACCCCGGTCGACCGGATCAGCGCGCGCGCCTACGGCGAGTCGGACCTTGGCCTGCTGGTGGAGGTGGCCCGGGAGGCGGTCGTCGCCGAGCCGGTCATCGTCACCGTGGAGGGGGGGCCGTCGGACGTGTTGGCCTTCGGGCACACGTTCGTCGACGTTGCGGCGCTCTCCGAGTCGGTCATCGTGTTCCAGCACGTCGGCACCGGCACCCTGGCCGATAACGTCGAGGTCGCGGTGGGCGACGGAGCGAAGCTGACCCTGGTCACCATCGCCGACTGGGCCCCTGATGCCGTCCAGGTCCAGCACCTCAGGGTGAAGCTGGGCCGCGACGCCCGGGTCGTGCACATCCAGGTCTCCCTCGGTGGTGACCTCGTCCGGCAGTTCACCAGCGTGGAATACACCGGTCGGGGTGGCGAGGCCGAGCTGTACGGCGTCTACTTCGCCGACTCCGGTCAGCACCTGGAGCACCGGCAGCTGGTCGACCACTCCGTGCCGGACTGCCGCAGCTACGTCGGCTACCGGGGCGCCCTGCAGGGCGAGAGCGCGCACACCGTCTGGGTGGGCGATGTGCTGATCCGGGCCGAGGCGACCGGCACCGACACGTACGAGATCAACCGGAACCTGCTGCTCACCGAGGGCGCTCGGGCGGACTCCGTACCCAATCTGGAGATCGAGACCGGCGAGATCGCCGGCGCCGGCCACGCCAGCGCGACCGGCCGCTTCGACGACGAGCAGCTCTTCTACCTGATGGCCCGGGGCATCCCGGAGAGCGAGGCCCGCCGCCTGGTGGTCCGCGGCTTCTTCGCCGAGCTGATCAACAAGATCCCGGTGGAGTCCCTGCGCGAGCGCCTGGGCGACGCGATCGAGGCCCGGCTGACCAAGGCGGGCGCCTGATGATCCGGATCTGCTCCACCGAGGACGTACCGAAGGGCACCGCCATCAGCGCGGACGTCGACGGCACGTCGATCGCCCTGGTGCACGGCGAGGACGGCAACTTCTACGCCGTGTACGACGAGTGCTCGCACGCCGCGGTCGCCCTCTCCGAGGGTGAGGTCGACGGCTGCACGCTGGAGTGCTGGTTGCACGGTTCGCGTTTCGACCTGCGCACCGGTGAGCCGACCGGGCTGCCCGCCACCGAACCCGTCCCCGTCTACCCCGTCGAAGTCCGCGACGGCGACATCTACCTCAGCCTGACGCCGAGTAATGGAGTGACCCGATAATGAGCACCCTGGAGATCCGCGACCTGAAGGTGTCGGTCAAGCTGCCCGAGGGTGAGCTCAAGCCGATCCTGGCCGGCGTCGACCTGACCGTGAAGTCCGGCGAGACCCACGCGATCATGGGCCCGAACGGCTCCGGCAAGTCCACCCTGGCTTACTCGATCGCCGGTCACCCCAAGTACGAGATCACCGGCGGCACGGTGACCCTCGACGGCGAGGACGTGCTCGCCATGACTGTCGACGAGCGGGCCCGCGCCGGCCTCTTCCTGGCCATGCAGTACCCGGTCGAGGTGCCCGGCGTCTCGGTGGCCAACTTCCTGCGCACCGCGAAGACCGCCATCGACGGCGAGGCGCCGAAGCTGCGCACCTGGGGTGGCGAGCTGCGCGGCGCGATGGAGCGCCTCCAGATGGACCCGGCGTTCGCCCAGCGCAACGTCAACGAGGGCTTCTCCGGTGGTGAGAAGAAGCGGCACGAGATTGTCCAGCTGGAGCTGCTCAAGCCGAAGATCGCCATCCTCGACGAGACCGACTCGGGCCTCGACGTGGACGCGCTGCGCGTGGTCAGCGAGGGCGTCAACCGGGTCCGCGACGACGGCGACACCGGCGTGCTGCTGATCACCCACTACACGCGGATCCTGCGCTACATCAAGCCGGACTTCGTGCACGTGTTCATCGCCGGCCGGATCGTCGAGCAGGGCGGCCCGGAGCTGGCCGACAAGCTCGAGGCCGAGGGCTACGAGCGGTACGCCGCCGGGGCCGGCACGGCCAAGGCCTGAGCGGGAGAGGCGCTGCCGAGATGACCAGCATCGCGATCCCCGAGGGGATGCCGCAGTACGACGACGTGCCGCGTTTCGACGTGGCCCGGGTACGCGCCGACTTCCCGATCCTGGATCGCGAGGTCAACGGGCACCCGCTGGTCTACCTCGACAGCGCCAACACCTCGCACAAACCCCGTCAGGTGCTCGACGTTCTCGACGAGCACTACGCGCGGCACAACGCCAACGTCTCGCGGTCGGTGCACACCCTGGGCACCGAGGCCACCGAGGCGTACGAGGGGGCGCGGGCGAAGGTCGCCGCGTTCATCAACGCGCCCAGCGTCGACGAGGTGGTGTTCACCAAGAACTCCACCGAGGCGATCAACATCGTGGCGTACGCCTTCTCGAACGCCTCGCTGCGCCCGGACGCGGACCCGCGGTTCCGCCTGGGCCCCGGCGACGAGGTGGTGATCTCCGAGATGGAGCACCACTCGAACATCGTCCCGTGGCAGTTGCTCTGCGAACGGACCGGCGCGACCCTGCGCTGGTTCCCCGTCACCGACCAGGGCCGACTGGACGAGTCGGGCCTGGAGGACCTGGTCACCGAACGGACGAAGATCGTCTCGCTGGTGCACGTGTCGAACATCCTCGGCACTGTCAACGCG
Source organism: Micromonospora sp. MGP-C2 (assembly GCF_057766525.1). Lineage (NCBI taxonomy): Bacteria > Bacillati > Actinomycetota > Actinomycetes > Micromonosporales > Micromonosporaceae > Micromonospora > Micromonospora sp. MGP-C2. The sequence goes on along the minus strand of NZ_JBYMEN010000002.1, from coordinate 2,217,036 downwards.
ACCTCCCGCATCACCGCGCGGGTCCGCGAGGTGGGCGCGCTGCTGTTGCTGGACTGCTCGCAGTCGGTGCCGCACCTGCCCATCGACGTGGTCGACCTGGACGCCGACTACATCGTGTTCACCGGCCACAAGATGTGCGGCCCGACCGGCATCGGGGTGCTCTGGGGCCGGGGTGAGCTGCTCGCGGCCATGCCACCGGTCTTCGGCGGCGGCTCGATGATCGAGACGGTCACCATGGCCCGCTCGACGTTCGCCGCCCCGCCGGCCCGGTTCGAGGCCGGCACCCCGCCGATCGCCGAGGCGGTCGCGCTCGGCGCTGCCGTCGACTACCTCACCGGTGTCGGGATGCGGGCCATCCAGTGGCACGAGAAGGAGCTGACGGCGTACGCGCTGGACGCCTTCGGCTCGGTGCGGGACCTTCGGATCTTCGGCCCGACCGTGCCGGTCGGTCGGGGCGGCACCATCTCGTTCGCGCTCGGCGACGTGCACCCGCACGACGTGGGTCAGGTGCTCGACTCGCTCGGCGTGCAGGTGCGGGTGGGTCACCACTGTGCCAAGCCGGTGTGCAGCCGGTTCGGCGTCCCGGCCATGACCCGGGCCTCGTTCTACCTCTACACCACCACCGAGGAGATCGACGCTCTGGTGGCCGGTCTGGAGCAGGTGCGGAAGGTGTTCGACTGATGCAGCTCGACCAGCTCTACCAGGAGATCATCCTGGACCACTACAAGCGCCCACACGGGCGTGGTCTGCGCGACGCCGAAGACTCGGGCGACCGGGTCGAGGAGGCGCACCACGTCAACCCGACCTGCGGCGACGAGGTCACCGTCCGGGTGGCCACCGACGGCACTGTGCTGCACGACATCTCGTACGACGGCATGGGTTGCTCGATCAGCCAGGCCTCGGCGAGCGTCCTGCACGAGTTGCTGCGCGGTCGGGGTGCCCGGGAAGCATTCGAGGTGCACGAGGCGTTCGTGGAGTTGATGTCCGGACGTGGCCAGGTCACGCCGGACGAGGACGTGCTGGGTGACGGGGTGGCCTTCGCGGGTGTGGCCCGTTATCCCGCCCGGGTCAAGTGCGCACTGCTGCCGTGGATGGCGTTCAAGGACGCCGCGGCACGCGCGGGTGTGGGCGCGAGCCCGGAGGTGAAGGCGTGATCGAGCGTCAGCGAGCCAATCATTGTTGCAGCACCGTGGCGCCTGTCGGCGTCACGGAGCGAAGCGGAGGGACGGCATGAGCGAGAACACGGCTACCGAAGCGACGCCGGAGGCCGGTGACGCTGTCGCGGCGTCGCAGGTCGACTCCGTGACGACCGACGCCACCGCGACGCCGGAGGCCGGCGACGCACCCACGGCCGGCGTCAGCAAGGCCATGATCGCCGACATCGAAGAGGCCATGAAGGACGTCGTCGACCCGGAACTCGGGATCAACGTCGTCGACCTGGGTCTGGTGTACGGCGTGCACGTCGACGACGAGAACGTCGCCACCCTGGACATGACGCTCACCTCGGCGGCCTGCCCGTTGACCGACGTGATCGAGGACCAGACCCGGCAGGCGCTGACCACCGGCCCGGGTGGCGGCCTGGTCAACGACATCCGGATCAACTGGGTGTGGCTCCCGCCGTGGGGCCCGGACAAGATCACTGACGAGGGTCGGGACCAGCTCCGTTCCCTCGGCTTCAACGTCTGAGCCGACTCCGGTCGGCTCTGCCCGTCGAGCGCGATGCCCCCAGGGGCGTCGCGCTCGACGCGTTCCGCCCCTGCCGTGCGTGCGCCGCATCGGTCCACCCGGCAAGATCGCGCAATATCCCGGTTGTAGTGGTGTCGGCACGCGGTGAGGCCACTAAAACCAGGATCGAGCACGATCTCTCGGGCCCACGCCAGGTCGAAGATCCGCGCAACATCAGCGATGTTGCTGCCTCCGGCGTCTCGGAGGCAGCAACATCCCCGAAGTTGCACGAATCTTGGTCGCAGCCCCCGCGAGGAGGGCTTGGGACAGCGCCGGCACGGGGCGGGGCGCGGGGTGCACGGCGCGGGGACGTGGGGCGGCAGGGCGCGGGCGCGGGGGCGAAGGGCGCCGTGCGCGGGAAATCCGGTGGCGCGGGCGTGGGTTCGGCGCGCAGGATGCGCGTGTGATTGAGGCGTACCCGATGCAGGTCCCTGTCCGTGCGGCCACCGCCGTGCGTCGACAGCGGCCGGCCCGGGGACGGGCCTCGACCCGACACCGACGTCCGTGAGCGGGGCGTTCCTGGCCGGTCTGGTGGCCGGCTACGGCGTCGCCATCCCCGTCGGCGCGATTGCGATCCTGATTCTGGGCCTGAGTGCGCGTACCTCGTTTCGGGTCGGTGCGTCCGCGGCGCTCGCGGTGGCGACGGCCGACGGGCTCTACGCGGCGGCCGCAACGCTCGGGGGTGCCAGCCTGGCCGGCATCATCGCGCCGGTCGCCGGGCCGTTGCGGGTGGTCGCCGCCGTCGTCCTGCTCGGTCTCGCCGCGCACGGTCTGTGGCGGACCTGGTCCGCCCACCGGTCGCGGCGGACGCCGACGGCACCCGTCGGGCGGGGTCTGAGCACGCCTGGGCGGGCCTACGCGGCGCTGCTCGGGTTGACCCTGCTGAACCCGATGACGGTGCTCTACTTCAGCGCGCTGGTGCTCGGTCGTCGGGACACCGCCCACGCGGACCCGGGCGCGGCGGCGCTCTTCGTGGCCGGTGTGTTCCTGGCGTCGGCGAGCTGGCAGCTGCTCGTCGCGGGCGGCGGCACGATGGTCGGGCGGGCGCTGACCGGGCCGCGTGGGCGGCTGGTCACCGGCCTGGTCTCCAGCGGGCTCATCGCCGCGCTGGCGGTGGTCGCGCTGCTGCCGGGCTGAGCGCCGCGCCCGACCGCCCGATCCGCGTTGTCGTGCCGTACGGTCGGGCGGTGACCAGTCGACCCGCAGCCGGGGGAGGCCGGTGGGTGGAGGTCGACCCGGCCCGCGTCGGGCGCTGGGTCGAGGGCTTCGCCGACCGGCACGGCCCGCACACCACGACCGAGCGGGAGTACGGCCTGCTGCTCACCGCCGCGGACGGGGCCACCGCCGAGCTGTACGCCCCACCCGGCGCGCCGGTCAGCGGTGACGTTCCCGGGTTCGTGGCCGCCGCCGTGACGCCCCGCCGGATCGGCCTGCTGCTGGCCCGCAAGGGCGCGGTGGCCGTCGGCGTGGCCGAGGGCGCCGACCTTGTCGTCTCCAAGGTGGACACCCGCTACGTGCAGGGGCGCACCGCGGCTGGGGGATGGTCCCAGCACCGGTTCGCCCGGCGTCGCGACAACCAGGCCAAGGCGGCGCTGGGTGATGCGGCGGACCTGGCCGTACGCCTGCTGTTGCCGGAGGCGGCGGCGCTGACGGCGATGGTCTGCGGCGGCGACCGGAAAGCGGTGGACACGGTGCTGGCCGATCGACGGTTGGCCCCGCTCGTGCCGCTGCGGGCCGAGCGGTTGCTCGACGTGCCGGAGCCTCGGCACGCGGTGCTCGTCGCCGCGGTCGCCGCGGCTCGTGCGGTGCGGATCCGGTTGCGCGACCCGGCACCCGACTGACCTCGGCGCTCGACGGAGGGAAACCGGCGTTCCTGGTCTGCTGCCGTGCTGACGGTCCGAGGATGGGCGCATCGCCCCGGTAACCCGTGGCCGCAACACTCCAGGGAGAGCATCATGTCCGACGCGCAGATCCTGCGTACCGTCCTCGACCGGTGGAAGTCGGCGGTCGACGCCCACGAACCGGACCGGGTCGCGTCGTACTTCACCGAAGACGCGATCTTCCAGGGGCTGCACCCGTACGCCGTCGGCCGTGCCGGGGTTGCCGCGTACTACGCCGCCCAGCCGCTCGGCCTGACCGCCGCCTATGAGATCCGGGAGATCCGGCGTCTCGCCGACGACCTGGTCCTCGGCTACCTGGAGGTGGAGTTCGGCTTCACCGACCGTCCGGCGCTGACGGTCCACCTGGGCGTGCTGCTGAGCCGAGCCGGAAACGACTGGCTCATCGCTCACTACCAGGTCTCAAGGCTGAACTGACCCAGCCCCGCGCCGCGCCCCCCGCGCGTCGATCATGGAGTTGTGGTGGTGGACGAAGGTCGCTCGTCCGCCCATATCGGGCACCACAACTCCATGATCGACGCGAACGGCGACCGGTGCCAGTCTCAGAGCTGGTCGGTGCCGAAGGTGTCGCAGGTCTTCGGGTCGCCGCTGTCGTGGCCCTGCTGGAACCAGCGCTGCCGCTGCTGCGAGGTGCCGTGGGTGAACGAGTCCGGGTTGACCTTCCCACCGGAGCGTTCCTGGATGCTGTCGTCGCCGATCGCCTCGGCGGCCTTCAGCGCCTCGGTGATGTCGCCCGGGGTGATCGACTTGAACAGCGGTTCCTGGCCGGTCTTGTCCTTGGTCTCGGTGGCGTGCTTGGCCCAGGCGCCGGCGTAGCAGTCGGCCTGCAACTCCAGCCGCACGGACGCGGAGCGGGGGCCGCTCTGGTCGCCCTGCCCGGCCTTCTCGTTGGTGCCGAGCAGGTTCTGGACGTGGTGGCCGTACTCGTGGGCGAGCACGTACGGCTGGGCGAACTCGCCCTTGGCGCCGAACCGGGAGGCCAGCTCCTCGTAGAAGGCCAGGTCGATGTAGACCTGCCGGTCGGCGGGGCAGTAGAACGGGCCGACGCCCGAGTCGGCCTGACCGCAGCCGGTGTTCACGGCGGCCTGGAAGTAGTTGGTGTCGGTCGGCTCGTACTTGCCCTTGCCCAGCTCCGGGTATGCCTCCTGCCAGTAGCCCTGGATGCTGTTGACGTAGGCCAGGTTGCGGCAGCGCAGGTCGTCGAAGCGGTCGGGGTTCTTGGTGGAGCACAGCTGCTCCAGGTCGGTGCCGCCGGCCTGCCCGCCCTCGTCGCCGTTTGTCATCGCGTTCAGGCCGAACCCGCCGCCGAGCAGTGCGACCAGCACAGCCACCACGATGCCGATCAGCCCGCCGCGACCACCGCCGCCGGGAAGTGGAATGCCGAGGCCACCGCCCCCTCCACCGCCCCGACCCCGGTCGTTGACCTGGGAGGTGTCGAGCTCGGCCCGCTCGTTGAGTTCCATGCTGACCCCGATCGCCGTATGCCGGTGAATGTCGTCTGAATGTCGTTCTGTCCTGTAAATGCCGGACGGGGTCCGGACAGCGCTTCCGGTACCCGATGATCTTGATCGGTAATCCGGGCGGTCCGCCCAGCGACGCCCGGTACACTTGTCGGGTGCTGCGCTGCGAAGGCTGAACCGCCCCGCGCCGTCGGGCCCCTTGAGCCCGCCGGCCGTTTCGCGTGCCCCGAGTCAGCCTTCCAGACCCCGAGAGCGAGCCCGAAAACATGATCACTGCCACCGGCCTGGAACTGCGTGCCGGTTCCCGGATCCTGCTGTCCGACACCACGCTGCGCGTACAGCCCGGTGACCGGATCGGCCTGGTCGGTCGCAACGGCGCCGGCAAGACCACCACGCTGAAGGTGCTCGCCGGCGAGGGCCAGCCGTACGGCGGCCAGATCGACCAGCGCAGCGCCATCGGCTACCTCCCACAGGACCCGCGCACCGGCGACCTGGAGGCGACCGGTCGCGACCGGGTGCTCTCCGCCCGCGGCCTGGACGTCCTGATGTCGCAGATGCAGGAGGTCGAGGCCCGCCTCGCCGAGGACGCCAGCGACAAGTTGGTCCGTCGCTACGGCGCGCTGGAGGACCAGTTCGCCGCCCTGGGTGGGTACGCGGCCGAGGCCGAAGCCGCCCGGATCTGCGCCAACCTCGGCCTGCCGGACCGGGCACTCGCGCAGACCATCGGCACCCTCTCCGGTGGTCAGCGCCGCCGCATCGAGCTGGCCCGGATCCTGTTCCGCGACGCGGGCGAGAACGGCGGCGGCATCCTGCTGCTCGACGAGCCGACCAACCACCTCGACGCCGACTCGATCACCTGGCTGCGCGGCTTCCTCGCCAACCACAAGGGCGGCCTGATCGTGATCTCCCACGACGGCGCCCTGCTGGAGTCGGTGGTCAACAAGGTCTGGTTCCTCGACGCCACCCGGTCGGTCATCGACGTCTACAACCTGGGCTGGAAGGCGTACCTGGAGGCACGCGAGACCGACGAGCGTCGCCGACGCCGGGAGCGGGCCAACGCGGAGAAGAAGGCCGGCGCCCTGATGGCGCAGGCCGACAAGATGCGGGCGAAGGCCACCAAGACCGTGGCCGCGCAGAACATGGCCCGCCGTGCCGAGAAGCTGATCTCCGGCCTGGAGGAGGTGCGGGTCTCCGACCGGGTGGCCAAGGTGCGATTCCCCAGCCCCGCGCCGTGCGGCAAGACCCCGCTCACCGCGACCGGCCTGTCCAAGTCGTACGGCTCGCTGGAGATCTTCACCGACGTCAACGTCGCGGTCGACCGCGGCTCCCGGGTGGCCATCCTGGGGCTCAACGGCGCCGGCAAGACGACCCTGCTGCGGATGCTCGGCGGTCTGCTCAGCCCGGACACCGGCGAGGTGCACGCGGGTCACGGCCTGCGGCTTGGCTACTACGCCCAGGAGCACGAGACGCTGGACGTGGAGCGGACGGTCCTGGAGAACATGCGTGCCGCCGCCGTCGAGCAGTCCGACACCGACCTGCGCAAGATCCTCGGTGCGTTCCTCTTCTCCGGTGACGACGTGAACAAGCCGGCCGGGGTGCTGTCCGGTGGCGAGAAGACCCGGCTGGCGCTGTCCACCCTGGTCTGTTCCGGCGCCAACGTGCTGCTGCTCGACGAGCCGACGAACAACCTCGACCCGGTCAGCCGGGAGCAGGTGCTCGACGCGATCGCCAACTACCCGGGTGCGATCGTCCTGGTCACCCACGACCCGGGCGCGGTGCTCGCGCTCAAGCCGGACCGCGCGATCCTGCTGCCCGACGGTGACGAGGACGCCTGGAGCGACGACCTGCTCGAGTTGGTCGAGCTGGCCTGACCGGCCCGGCCTGCCGCCGGCCCGGCCGTCGCGTCCTGCGGGCGGTCGACCGGGCCGTCCTCAGCCGAGCAGGTCGACCAGCCGGCCGAGCACACCGGAGCTGACCAGGATCAGCACGCCGATGCCGATGAAGATGGTCGGCACCAGCCAGTGGCCGGCGCGTTCGACCAGCCGGACCACCCGGGGGTGCCCGCCCAGCCAGGCGCCGGCGGCACACCACAGCGCGATGAGCAGCACGAAGACCAGGAGGAACACCGCGCTGTCGGCCGCGCCGAGGGCCCGGAAGACGGGTACGTAGACGGCCACGTTGTCGGCGCCGTTCGCGATCGTCACCCCGGCCACACCGAGCGTTCCGGTGACGACCGCGGGGGTGACGTCGTCGTCAGAGGCGCGCAGCGCGCGTACGCCCAGCGCGATCGGCAGCAGGCCGAGCAGCCCCGTCCACGGGTCCGGCACGACCAGCAGCCCCGCCGCGACCACCGCGCTGGCCAGCGCGAGCGCACCGATTCCAAGGTATTGACCAGCGACAATCTGCCAAGGGCGGGGTCGACCGGTGGTGCGCGCCGCGACGAAGAACAGGGTCAGGATGACGATGTCGTCGATGTCGGTCGCGGCGAAGACCACTGCTGCTCCGCCCGCGGTGCTCAACAGGTCGATCACGACCGAAGGCTACGGGTCGTCGGCAGGCGTCACCGTGCCGCGGTGGTACGCCCGGAGGCAGCGCGGGGGCCGATCGCCAGGATCACTCTATCGGGAAGCTGACATTGCATAGCGTGTCGGTTGGCGAAGAGTTGATATCTGGCGCATGATCGTTCGAGGCGGTCTAATAGGTGGGACCGTATCCGAACCGCACAGTCTGGGACGTGAGGACACAGCATGGCAGCCACTGGCACAGCCACCAGCACTGAGAAGGGTCGCCGGATCGTCGGAGCCGAGCGTCAGACGCTCGCCAAGGACCTGGTAAAGCGGTACACCTCGGGGGAGAGCATCCGCGCGTTGGCGGCCTCGACCGGCCGTTCCTACGGGTTCATCCACCGAGTACTCACCGAGTCCGGGGTGCAGCTGCGTCAGCGCGGTGGTGCCCGGCGCCGCAAGAAGGCGTGACCCGCCACTCAGCGTCGTCCAGCAGCGCCGCTCCCCGGGCCGTCCGGTGACCGCCGAGGCGACCGGGGTCCGGCTGACTTGCGACGGGCCGGTCGCCACGGTGACGTTGTGCCGGCCCGACGTGCTCAATGCTCAGACGCCGGCCATGTGGCGGGCGATGAGCGACTTCTCCCGCGACCTGCCCGGCGACGTGCGGGTGGTGGTGGTCCGGGGCGAGGGGCGTGCGTTCTCCGCCGGCCTCGACCTCGCGGTTGCTGGCGCGTCCGGCCCGGGCTCGTTCGCGGAGCTGGCCACGCTGCCCGAGCAGGAGTGCGCCGAGCGCATCGCGGAGTTCCAGGGCGGCTTCACCTGGCTGCACCGGCCGGACGTCATCTCCGTGGCGGCAGTGCAGGGTCACGCGATCGGTGCGGGCTTCCAGCTCGCCCTCGCCTGTGACCTGCGTGTCCTCGCCGCCGACGCGAAACTGTCGATGGCCGAGGTGACCCTCGGCCTCGTGCCCGACCTGGCCGGCACCAAACGGCTCGTCGAGCTGGTCGGTTACGCGCGGGCGCTGGAGATCTGCGCCACCGGCCGCCGGTTGGATGCCGCCGAGGCGGACCGGATCGGGCTGGCCAATCTGGTGGTGCCACCAGCCGAGCTGGACGGCGCGGTCCAGGACCTGACCGCTGGCCTGCTCTCCGGGGCCCGCGACGCGGTGGTGGAGATCAAGGCGTTGCTCGCCGGTGCGGCCGGCCGGTCGCACGCCGACCAGCAGCGCGCCGAGCGCGAGGCGCAGACCCGTCGGCTGCGCGACCTGGCCGGCCGGGGAGAATAGGTAAGGACCGCGCGGGAAGATCCGGGTTACGACCGAGGTTGTCACAGTCGTCGGGAGAATTGACCTGACGGCGCGGTCTGCCCGACGACCCGGAGGTGAGCGATGTCCAACCCGATGTCCGGAGGTGGCATGGCCGGGTGGAGCATGCTCCGGTCGATGCGCAACCGGGACGAGGTCTCCACCCACCGCCTGAAGCACGGGGTGGCCCGCCGCATCGTCGCCTTCGCCCAGCCCTACCGGCGCGACATCATCGTCTTCCTGGCCACCGTGGTGCTGGCCGCCATCATCGGCGTGGCCACCCCCGTGCTGGCCGGTGACGTGATCAACGCGATCAACCGGGGTGGCACCGAGGCCGGCCGGCTCGTGGTGCGGCTAGCCCTGTTCATCGCCGCGCTGGCTGTCGCCGACGCGCTGCTCTCCCTGGCCCAGCGGTGGTATTCGGCGCGCATCGGCGAGGGCATCATCTTCAACCTCCGCACCCGGGTCTACGACCACGTGCAGCGGATGCCGTTGCAGTTCTTCACCCGTACCCAGACCGGCGCCCTGGTCAGCAGGCTCAACAACGACGTGCTCGGCGCCCAGCGGGCGTTCACCTCCACCCTGTCCGGTGTGGTCAGCAACGTCATCCAACTGGTGCTCACCGCGGCGGTGATGTTCACCCTCTCCTGGCAGATCACCGCGCTGTCACTGGTGCTGCTGCCCATCTTCATCATTCCGGCCCGCCGGGTCGGTCGGCGGCTGGCCGACATCACCCGGGAGGCATACAACCTCGACGCCAAGATGAACGCGACCATGACCGAGCGGTTCGGGGTGGCCGGTGCGCTGCTGGTGAAGCTCTTCGGTCAGCCTGAGATCGAGGCCGGCCGGTTCGCCGGCCGGGCCGAGCGGGTCCGCGACATCGGCATCCAGTCCGCGATGTACTCCCGCACGTTCTTCGTGGCGATGCTGCTGGTCGCCTCGCTGGCGCAGGCGCTCACCTACGGTCTCGGTGGCTGGTTGGCGGTGACCGGCGGCGTCAGCGCGGGCACGGTCGTGACGCTCGCGTTGCTGCTCACCCGCCTGTACGGCCCGCTCACCGCGCTGTCCAACGTCCGGGTCGACGTGATGAGCGCCCTGGTCTCCTTCGACCGGGTCTTCGAGGTGCTCGACCTCAAACCGGGCATCGTGGAGAAGCCCGACGCGGTGCCGGTGCCCCGGGGCACCGGCCGGGTCGACTTCCGCGACGTGCGGTTCCGCTACCCGAGCGCCGCCGAGGTCTCCCTCGCCTCCCTGGAGGAGGTCGCCACACTGGACCGGACGGTCAACGAGCCGGTGCTCAAGGGAGTCTCGTTCAGCGTGGAGCCGGGGCAGATGGTCGCGCTGGTCGGCCCGTCCGGCGCCGGCAAGTCGACCCTGTCGATGCTGATCTCCCGGATCTACGACGTCACCGACGGCCAGGTGCTGGTCGGTGGGGTGGACGTACGCGACGCGACGCTCGCCTCCCTGCGGGACGAGATCGGTGTCGTCACCCAGGATTCGCACCTGTTCCACGAGACGATCGCCGAGAACCTGCGCTACGCCAAGCCCGACGCCACCGACGACGAGATCTGGGCCGCGTTGGCCGGCGCGCAGGTGGCCGACCTGGTCCGGGCGCTGCCCGACGGGCTGGACACCACCGTCGGGGAACGCGGCTACCGGTTCTCCGGCGGCGAGAAGCAGCGCATCGCGATTGCCCGGCTGCTGCTCAAGGCGCCGTCGATCGTGATCCTCGACGAGGCGACCGCCCACCTGGACTCGGAGAGCGAGGCGGCGGTGCAACGGGCGTTGTCGGTGGCGTTGACCGGGCGGACCGCCCTGGTGATCGCACACCGGCTCTCCACCGTGCGCGACGCCGACCAGATCCTCGTCCTCGACGGCGGCCGGATCGTCGAGCGAGGGCGGCACGACGAGTTGGTTGCCGTCGGCGGGCTCTACGCCGAGCTGTACCGCACCCAGTTCGCGGTCGCCGACTCGCCCACCCCGTTCGTCGACGCGACCGGGCCCGAGCCGGTGGTCATGCCGCTGGGCACCTACCGCGCCGACGAGGTGCTGCCGCCCGCCGCGGCCAACTGACGTCCCGCCGGCACCGGGCCGAGGTCCGTCGCGGTCAGCGCCGTTCGGGCAGGCCGGTCGCCACTCGCAGCTCGGCGAACGCCACACCCAGCGTGACCGGGGTGAAGTGCGCGTTCAGGCCGCTCGGGTTGGGCAGCACCCACAGCCGGGCGCCGGCCAGTGACTCCGGCTGCGGCCCGAAGGTGGCTTTCGGCCGCTGAAAACCGATCCGGTACGCGGTCACCCCCACCACCGCCACCCAACGCGGCTGGTAGCGGCCCACCTTGTCGGTCAGGATCGCGGCACCGTCGAGGAGTTCCTCGCTGCTCAGCTCGTCCGCGCGGGCGCTGGCCCGGGCGGCCATGTTGGTGATGCCAAGCCCGAGTGCGGGCAGCTCGTCCTGTTCGCTGGGGTGCAGCAGCCGGGGGCGAACCCGCCCCGGTGCAGCGCGGGCCAGAACCGGTTGCCGGGTCTGGCGAAGTGCCAGCCGGTCGCGGCCGACCAGAGGCCGGGGTTGATGCCGACGAAGAGCACCGCCAACCCCGGCGCGAGGACGTCGGGGATGGTCCGGTCAGCGGCCGCCGCCAGCTCCGCCCGGGTCGGACGAGTCGTCCGGGCCGCCGCCAGCTCCGCCCGGATCGGCTGGGCTGTCCCGGCCGCCGTCAGCTCTGCCTGGGTCGGCTGGGCCGTGCCGGGCGTCGCCGTCGGGTGACGATCGGCCAGGTCCCCGGGTTCCGGCGGCCGTCCGGTGTGCCGCGCGTTGATCGACTCGGGTTCCTGGAAGTCGGGGTGTCCTGGCCGCATCGACCGCCCGGTTTCCTGAAGGCCGAGTCGATCAACGGCCGGGTCGTCTGGCTGGGCCCGCTCGGGCGGCGTCACGGCACGGCCAGGTCGGCCCCCGGCGGGGGTCACAGCCCGCGCAGCGCGCCGCCGTCGACCGGGAGGGTGATCCCGGTGAGGTAGCTCGCGGCGGGGGAGAGCACGAACGCGGCCACCCGGCCGAACTCGGCGGGGTCGCCAAGGCGACGCAGCGGGATGGCGGCCTCCGCCTCGGTGCGGGCGCGTTCCGGGTCCCCGGTCGCGGCGAAGAGCTCCCGGTTGCGGTCGGTAAGGATCCGGCCCGGCAGCAGCCCGACCACTCGTACGCCACGCGGGCCGTAGTCGTCGGCGATGTCCTTCGCCGCCCCGACCAGGCCGGGCCGCAGACCGTTGGAGATGCCGAGGCCGGGCACCGGGCCTCGGGCCGAGGTGGAGAGCACCAGCCCGATCGCACCGCCCTCGGGCAGCGCGGCGGCAACCGTACGCACCGCGCGGATCGTGCCCAGGAAGACGGTCTCGAAGGACTGCCGCCACTGCTCGTCGCTGATCGCGGCGGCGTTGCCCGCCGGTGGCCCGCCGACCGAGATCAGCGCGCCGTCGAGCCGGCCGAAGTGCTCCCGGGCGGCGGCGACGAGCTGCTCCGGGGTCTCCGGGTCGGCCAGGTCGGCGGTCAGCCCGACGGCATGCTCGGGACCGCCGAGCTGCTGCGCGGCGGCGGCCACGGCATCCGGGTCCCGTGCCGAGAGGACCACCCGTGCCCCGTCGGCGACCAGGCACTGCGCGGTCGCGAAGCCCAGGCCGCGAGAGGCGCCGGTGAGGACGTACACATGGTCGGTCAGGCCTAGATCCATAAGGTCGATCCTGCCGCATCCGACACACCGTCGCCACCAACTGCGGGTGGACGCGAGGCGGGGCGCAGCAGACGTACCCGGCCGGCGATCTGCACCGCCACGGCGCCGGCGGCGCGGCCCACGGCCGGCAGCCGGCGCGGACGTGGCGCCCCGAGCCCGTCGTAGCGCAGGCGCGCCTCCCGGACGGCCAGTTCCTCGGCGGCGGCCGGGGGCAGCGCACCCTGTTCGCGCATCGCACGGGCCAGGTCCCAACCGTCGCGCAACGACCCGGCGGTTGGTCGCCCGGCTGCCCAGCCTGCGAAGGTCGTCGACCAGGTGGCGCCGAGGCCGGCGGCGAGCAGCGGCCAGTGTCGGGCCACCTCGCCGGCACGTTTGCGTCTCAGGGCCGCCCGGGTGGCGGCCAGTTGGGCCGGTGCGAACCCTGGCGGCGGCGGCCCTCCGGCGACCAGCGTCGCGACCAGTTCCGCCTGTCGCTGGGCGAGCCCACCGACATCGCCGGACGACCGCCTGCCGCGGTCGTCGCGTGGCTCGGTCATGTCACGGCCGGGAAGCCCGCGGCGGCGGCCAGGGCGTCCAGTTCGGCGCGCAGCTCGGCTGCCGGTGGATAGTGGCCGTCCCGTTCCAGCAGCAGCGCCGGCGGACGTTGTCGAGCGCAGAGCGCGCCGACCAGCTCCAGCACCGCCGCTGGCACCGGATCGGTGTGGGTGTCGTGGTAGAAACCGCCGTGCTCGGCGCCGCCGGCCACGTGGACGTACGCGACCCGCTCCAGCGGCAGACGGTCCAGCAACGCGAGCGGGTCGGTGCCCCGGTTGCAGGCGTTGGCGTGCACGTTCGCCACGTCCAGCAGCAACAGTGCGCCGGTCCGGTCGAGGATCTCGGTGAGGAAGTCCGCCTCGTCCAGCTCGTCGTCGGGCCACTCGACCAACGCGGCGATCGGTTCCAACGCGATCGGCACCGGCAGTTCGGCCTGCGCCCGCGCCACGTTGGCGCAGACCGCGTCGACCGCCTCCCGGCTGCGCGGCAACGGGAGCAGGTGCCCGGCCTCCAGGCCGCCGGCTCGGACGAACGCGATGTGCTCGCTGACCAGCGGTGCGCCGACCTGCTGCGCCACAGCGGCCAGGTGGGCGACCCGGGCCGGATCGACAGGCTCGGCGCCGCCGAGGGAAAGCCGCACCCCATGGGGTACGACAGTCACGCCGCGCTCCCGCAGCTGCGCAAGACCCGGCGGGAGCGGCCCGGACGAGGGCACCCCCTCGGCCACCACCTCCACGAAGCGCAGGCCGGGGAGCTCGGCCACGAAGCCGGCGATCTCCGGACGCCAGCCGATGCCGACTCCGGACGGGCCGGTCATCCGCCGCACCCCCCGCCACCGCCGCAGCCGCCACCACCACCGCCGCAGGAGCTGCCGCCGTCTCCACCGGAGCTGTCGCCTCCGGACGAACCGTCGGAGCCGCCCGTCCAGCCGCTGCCGGAAGCGGCCTGGCGCTGGATCTCGGCCTGCTCGGCGAAGCCGGGGTCGAGCGCCCAGAGCGAGGCGGTGCCGTACAGGGCCACGCCCATCGCCGCGCCGGCAGCTCCGTAGGTGGCGTAGGACGGCGCGGAGGCCGGAGCGAGGTGGGTGTGCTCGCGGCGTACACCGCGCAGCGTGGACCGACCGGCCCGGGTGAGCACGGGCGCCCGGCGCAGCACCAAGGTGACGATCAGGAGCGCAACAAGGGCCAGCAGCAGGTAACCGACCGGGCGACCGCTGAACAGACCGGAGACCAACCGGAGCACGCCGAGGCCCAGCAGAGCGATCAGGATCGTGGTCCAGAAGCGGGCACGCGCGCGTTGCGCGTCGTCGGTCAGCAGACCCCGCTGCTCCAGGCCGTTGCGGATCTGGTGCAGCGCGACACGTACGCGCTCGTCCTGCGGCAGGTCCCCGACCCGGGCGTGCTGATGCGCGGCCCAGTGGATGGCCTGGTCCAGTGGGGTGAGCCCGGTCGGCGCGACCCCGCTGGTGGTCAGTCGACGGTCCGGCCGCACGCCGATCGCGCCGCTGCCGCGCAGTCCGCCCAACGCGGCGTGTACGGCGAGTCGGGGTCCACCGTTGAGGTACGCGACCTGCTGCGGCCCGAGTGGATCGGCGGTCATGGCAGCGGTCGACGCGGCCGCCAGACGGACCCGGTGGTACACCGCGACGGCCACCACCAGAGCGGCTGCCACCAGGTAGTACCGGAGAAAGGTCGGGCCGGAGATGCCCCAGGTGTCGCCGGACGCGGCGTGGACGATCATCGACTGCTCCTGTCACCGGAGGGATGCGCGGCCCCATTGTGGAGCAGCCTCGCCACGGTCGGCCCTCGGGTGTACGGGCGGTCAGTGGCGGCGGACCGCCTCCTCGACCAGGTCGAGCACCGGGCCCAGGTCACCGGCCGGTCGGCCCATGGCCAGGTGCAGCACCAGGCCGTCGTAGGCCAGCTCCAGGAACTGGGCCAGCACGTCGATGGG
The DNA here is from genome assembly GCF_057766525.1 of Micromonospora sp. MGP-C2. Lineage (NCBI taxonomy): Bacteria > Bacillati > Actinomycetota > Actinomycetes > Micromonosporales > Micromonosporaceae > Micromonospora > Micromonospora sp. MGP-C2. Next base: position 2,201,937 of record NZ_JBYMEN010000002.1, on the reverse strand, counting down.
GACGTCTTCGCGCAGCACCCCGGCGTCGCGCTGGCGGGCCAGTCGGTCCCGGGTCGCCTCGGCGATAGCGGCGGACCGCTCGGCCCATCGACGGGCGAACGCCGGGTCGGTGCGCAGGCGGCGGGAGACCTCCAGTTGGCTGCCCAGCCAACCGGTGGTGTCCGGTGAGACGGCGCGGGCGAGCAGGTCGCGCATCACCTGCACCAGACCGTTGCGGGCCACTGTCTCGACCATGGCCGCGGCGTCGTCCTCGGCGACGGCCAGGAAGAGCGAGTCCTTGTCCCGGAAGTGGTGGAAGATGGCGCCGCGGGACAGGCCGGTGGCCTCCTCGAGGCGGCGTACGGTCGCCCCCTCGTAGCCGAGCCGGGCGAAACACGCCCGGGCAGCGGCGAGGATCTCCCGCCGACGCGCGTCGAGCTGGTCCTGGCTTACTCTGGGCACGCGTCGATCGTCGCAGGTCAACCCAGGGCATGCAAACCGTACGTACGGCTTGGGATATCGCCGACTACCCTCGCCTGGTGACCCCGCCGCAGACCGTGCCCACCGCCCCGCTGACCGTGGCCACCGTTCAGGCCACCCCGACGCCGGGTGACGTCGCCGGCAACGCGGTCACCGCCGCCGACCTGGTCCGCCGAGCCGGTGACCAGGGCGCCCGGGTGGCCGTCCTGCCGGAGCTGTTCCTCTGCGCGTACCACCCGCCGAGCCTTGCCGCCGACCCGGTCGGCACGGACGTCGCGGCCGACCCGGCCGGTGCGGTCGCGGATCCCCGGCTCGACCCGCTGCGCGCCGCGGCGCGCGAGGCCGGTGTCACCGCGCTGGTCGGCGCCGCCGCCCGACACCCGGACGGCCGGCGGACCATTGCCGCGCTGGTCATCGACCGGACCGGCGCGGTGCGGGTCGGGTACGACAAGCAGCAGCTCTGGGGCGACGAACGCGAGCTGTTCAGCGCGGGCGACCGGGGTGCCACGCTGCTCGTCGACGACTGGCGGCTCGGGCTGGGCATCTGCTACGACGGCTGTTTCCCGGAACACGGCCGGGCCGCTGCCCTCGACGGCGCGCACGGCTACCTGTGCCCCAGCGGATACCTGGCCGGCTCCGAGCACCGCCGGGACCTCTACTACGCCGCCCGAGCCCTGGACAACACGATGTTCGTGGTCTTCGCCAACGCGGTCGGCGGCGTCGACCCGTGGCGGTTCAACGGCGGCGCGGCGATCTACGACCCGCAGGGCCGGGTGCTGGCCCGGGGCGCCGACGACGGCACGGAGGTGCTGGTGGCGACCCTGGATCCCGCCGTGCTCGCGGCCACCCGGGCGGCCCATTCGATGCTCGCCGATCGCCTGCCGAACCAGGGCGGCACCCGGGTGTCGATGTCCGGCTGAACCCGTCGTCAGGTGGATACCCGCCGGACCTGTTGGCGAACACGTCGGTCCCGTAGGGTGCCCGAGTGCCACTGCTCCTGCTGGACCTGGACAACACCCTGCTGGATCGGGCCGGGCCGTTCCGCCGCTGGGGTGAGCGCTTCCTGGACGGCATCGGCGCGCCCCACACCGACATCGACTGGCTGCTCTCGATCGACGCCGACGGTCTGACCGACCGCTGGGATCTCGCCGACGCCATCCGGGACCGCTACGAGCTACGCATCCCCTCGATCGACCTGGTGGAGGAGCTGCACGACGGGGTGGTGGCGCAGACCCGGCTCGACCCGCTGACCGCCTGCGCGCTGCGGATCGCCGACGACGCCGGTTGGGTGCCGGTGGTGGTCTGCAACGGCACGGTACGCGTCGAGGACGCCAAGATTCGCCGGACCGGCCTGGACCAGTACGTCGCGGACTGGGTGATCTCCGAGGAAGCCGGCGTCAGCAAGCCCAACCCGCGGATCTTCGCGCTCGCCGCCCAGCGGGTCCGGATGCCGCTGCGGGGCGCCTGGGTGGTCGGCGACAGCCCGGAGGCGGACATCGGCGGTGCTGCTGCCGTCGGTCTGCCCAGCGTCTGGCTGCACCGGGGGCGCACCTGGACCGACGGCCGGTTCGCCCCGAGCCACACAGTGGACGGGTTGATCGCCGCGGTCGCCACAGTCCTGGCCCGCTGACGCCCGCGGCGCGGCGCCGCGTCACGCCGTCCGCGCCGCCTTGCGTCGCGTCAAGATCCGCACAGTTTCCCTGATGGTGCTGCCTCCGCGCGCTTGGAGGCAGCACCATCAGGGATGTTGCGTGGATCTTGATCCGACCGCGTGACGGCGGCTCGGTAATTCGGTTGACCGGCTGCCGTGGGGCCGCGAGCATTGTCAGCGCATCGTGCATCCCGGGCGTGGGCCCGGTCGTGGAGAGGAGGTCGGTCATGGCCGTCTTCGCAGGTCGCTTCCAGCTGCCTATCTCAGCCTCGACCAAGGGAACCTCACCACAGTGCGCGATCACGACTTTCCGGCGCTTGAGCGCCGGAGCCGCGGCAAGAGCCGCTTTGACGACGACGAATCACAGTTTCTGAAGCGCGGGCGGCCCACCGAGCCGCCCGCGGACCCCGACACCGAGCCTGACCCGGACACCGGCGAGCGCTGGTCGTCCTGGGACGACGCCGTGCACGGGCCCGAGCCGCACCCGGAATGGCTGGTCACCGAGCTGGCCGCCCGGGACACCGAGCTGGGTGTGCTGAAGACCGGCAAGGAGGCGGACGTCCACCTCGTGCGCCGGGCGGTGCCCGACACCGACCGGTCCTGCCTGCTGGCGGCCAAACGCTATCGCGACCCCGAGCACCGGCTGTTCCACCGGGACGCCGGCTACCTGGAGGGCCGTCGTGTGCGCCGGTCCCGGGAGAACCGGGCGATGGCCGGCCGGACGGCGTTCGGCCGACAGATGATCGCCGGGCAGTGGGCCGCGGCCGAGTTCGACGCCCTGGCCCGGCTCTGGGAGATCGGTGCCGGGCACGACCGGATCGCCGTGCCGTACCCGGTGCAGCTGCGGGGCACCGAGCTGATGTTGGAGTTCGTCGGCGACGCCGAGTCGGGGGAGGCGGCGCCCCGGCTGGCCCAGCTGCGACCCGGCCCGACCGAGCTGCGCGACCTGTGGGCCCAGCTGGTGGAGGCGCTGCGGGTGCTGGCCCGGGCCGGTTACGCGCACGGCGACCTGTCGCCGTACAACCTGCTCGTGCACCAGGGGCGGCTGGTCGTGATCGACCTGCCGCAGGTGGTCGACGTGGTGGCAAACCCGCAGGGGCCGGAGTTCCTGGCCCGCGATGTGCGGGTGGTCGGCACCTGGTTCGCGGCCCGGGGTCTGCCCGCCGAGCAGGTCGACCCGGGCACGTTGACCGGGGAGTTGCTGCGTGAGGCGGGCATCCGCTGATCAGTGCGGGTCGGGCGGTCGGACCGCCCGACCCGCCGCGTCGGTCATTGCAGGTAGCGCTCCACCTCGGGCTTGGGGCGTTCGCCCTGTGCGTCCGGGTCGCCGTGGGTCTCCCGGGCGGCCCGCCGACGGCGCAGCAGGTCCCAGCACTGGTCGAGGGATTCCTCGAGGGCGCGCAGTCGCTCGCTTGCCTCGCCCTCGGTGCCGGCCTCGTGGGCCTGGGCGTCCGCGCGCAGCTTGTGTTCCTCGTCGACCAGTTCGGAGATCCGGTTCAGGATGGTCTTGTCGTCCATGCTCCTGAGCCTGGCACAGCGCCCCACGACGCGCCTGGCTTCGTGTGCCGACAGTGGGGTCAGACCACGATCGGTGAGTCCGCCCATACTGGCAGCAACATGTCAATGTGGCCTTTTTCACGCCCATCCCCAGGTCGGCCCGCATGTCGCCCGACGTGGGGCTTCACCTGCGCAATCTTTTGAGTCGGCCACGCGGCCCGGATCCGGCACGGCCGTCGTCCCCTCAATGCGAGAAATACTCCAGATCCGTCCCATGGCAAAGCAGTTTCATGGATGGGATGCTCGCCCGGATGGTCACGCGCCATCAACAAGGCAGCACGGAGCGCAACCCGCTGTGCCGCCGGAAAGGACGGATCCGTGCAGGTGAAAGATGGCTGAGTCGACCGCCCCCGCGTACCGCCAGCCGCACGTCGCCACCCTGCGACGCACCTTTCCCAAGCTGCTCCGGGACCCACTGGGCACGTTGGTCGGGCTTGCCGACGCGTCGCCCGGGCAGGTCGTCAAACTCAACCTGGGCACGATCCGGCCGTACCTGGTCGTCGAGCCCGCACACGTCCAGCACGTGCTGCGCGACAACGCCGCCAACTACACGCGGGCCGGCGATGGCATGTTGTGGAAGTCGGTCAAGAAGATCGCCGGTGACGGCATCCTCGCCGAAGGCCCGGACTGGGAGGCGAGTCGCCGACGGCTCCAGCCGCACTTCACCGCGAAGCGGATCGACTCGGTGGCGGACGGTCTGAGCCGGGCGATCAGCGATGCGGTCGACGAGTTGAACGTCCCGGCGCGAAACGGCGAACCGGTCGACGCGGCCAGCGAGATCTCGAGGATCATCTGCCAGGCCGTCATCCGGGTCTTCTTCGGCGACAAGATCTCCGTCGCCGACGGTGTGCGGATCGTCGCGGAACAGAACACCGTGGCGACCGCACTGCGCTTCCGGCTGCTCATCCCGTTCCTGCCGGACGCCGTGCCGGTGCCCGGCGACCGCGCACTGCGGCGGGCGGTCCGGAACATCGACAGCATTATGCTGCCGTTGGTCCGTGCCGAGCGATCCCGCGACGACGGAGGCGACGACTTCGTCGCGTCGCTGGCCCGGGGCCGTGACGCGCACGGCCACAAGGTCGACGACCAGCAGGTACGCGACGATCTGGTGTCGATCTTCGTGACCGCCACCGAGACCACCTACACGGCGCTCACCTGGATCTTCCCGCTGCTGGAGCAACTGCCCGACGTCGCCGCGCGGCTCTACGCGGAGATTGATCGTGTGGTCGGCCCCGGAGACGTGATCAGCCGCGAACAGCTTGGCGAGCTGCGCTACACCCGGATGGTGCTGGACGAACTCGTCCGTGCCTACCCATCCGGCTGGTTGGTGCCGCGGACCGCGATCGCCGACGACCTCATCGGCGGCACCCGGGTCAGGGCCGGTGACACGATCATCCTGAGTCCGTACGTGACCCAGCGGCTGGCCCGCTTCTGGGATCGGCCGACGGTCTTCGACCCGGAGCGCTTCGCCCCCGACGCCCCCCGACGCGCCCACCGGTACGCCTACTACCCGTTCGGGGGCGGCGCCCACCAGTGCATCGGCCAGTACTTCTTCCAGGTCGAGGCGCCACTGATCGTGGCGACGCTGCTCAGCCGCTTCCGGTTCCGGCTCTGCACGCCCGGGCTGCCATCGCCGCGGCTCGCCGCGACGCTCCGACCAGGGGAACGGGTGCCTCTGCTGCTCACCCCCCATCGGCAACCGGCCCTGGCCTAGCGGGTGGCACAACGACAAGTGGTCGAGGACGCACTTCAGCAGGCCGCCGAGCACGGGCGCGTCTGTGCCCTGGCCGCTCAGGGCCAACGTGACCTGCAACGGTGCCTGGCCGCCCATCCGGACCTCTTCGCCGAGGGGCCCTTCGATGGCGCTCTGACCAGCAGCATCGCGTTGGCCATCGCGTTCAGCGCGCCCTGGTGCGAGGCAGCCGAGCTGCGTCTGACCAACCGGGCGGTGCTCTGGGGGTTCGCGCTGGACTGGCAGGTGGACCGGCTGGCCACCTCTGCCGTCGAGCTTGACCGACTGGTGCGCCAGCAGCTTCTCGTCGCGGACGGCGCGGCCGCGACGACGGACGACCCGCTGGGTCACCTCCTCGCCGATCTTCTCGCCGACCTGGCCGCCGAGCCGGCCTTCGCCGAACTGGGCGGGGTGTGGCGGGCGGCGGCCCGGCGGACCCTGCACGCGATGCGGCAGGAGTGGCAGTGGAAGACGGCGATGCGGGACAACCTCCAGCCGCGGCCCACCCTCACCGAGTACCTGAACAACGCGGACAACCTGGCCTGCACCGTCGTGAACGTCGTGCACTGGATTCGCACCGGCGGGGCCGACACGGAGGCGGGGCTCGACCGGCTGGTCCTCGCCAGTGACGCGGTGCAACGCGCTCTTCGGCTGGTCAACGACCTGAGCACCTACGAGCGGGACCTCCGCTGGGACGACCTGAACGCGATCATGCTGGTGGAGGACCGGGCAGTGGTGGAGCAGGAGTTGGCGCGCCTGGTCACTGAGGCGACCGACCTGCTCGGCGAGTTGCGGGCCGACTCCCCGAGGGAGGCGGCATACCTGACCCGACAGCTCGGCTACACCACAGGCTTCTACCGGAGCACCGACTTCTGGGGTGTGTCGTGAGCACTGAGGCACTGACCCGGGACCCCGGCGGTGCGAAGGATTCCGGGTCGACGCGCGCCGTCGACGAGCTGATTGCCGAGCTGAGCCGGCACCCGTCCGGTCGCACATCCGCGTCGCCGTACGAGACTGCCCGTCTGGTCTCCCTGGCACCCTGGCTGCCCCGACACGCCGACCGGATCCAGTACCTGCTCGCCGGGCAGCGCCCGGACGGAGGTTGGGGCGGGCCGGAAGGGTACGCCCTGGTACCCACCCTGAGCGCCGTGGAGGGGCTGCTCGCGGCCTCGCTGAACGACGAGCCGGTGGGCTGGTCCCCGGCGGCGGCGCACGACGCGATCGACAGGGCGCTACGCCTGCTGTTCGACCGGCTGGCCGGCCCCTCGACCTGTCCCGTGCCGGACCTGCCGGCCGCCGACCTGATCGTCCCGGCAATGGTCGACCGGATCGCCGACCACCTCGCCGATCCGCCGACGTGGTTGGCCCACTGGCGAGGCGTCGGCCCGCCGCCGATGCCCGCGGGCATGGATCGGCAGCGACTCGACCGGGTACGCCTGCTGGTCGGATCCGGTCGGCCGATTCCGCCGAAGCTGCTGCACGCGCTGGAGATCCTCGGGCCGGCCGCCCGGCAAGCGGCAGGTGTCACCGCCACCGCCGCCGGCCCGGTCGGAGCCTCGCCGGCCGCCACCGCCGCGTGGCTCGGTGACCCCGACGGTACTCAATCCGCCGCGCTGGACTACCTGACCCGGGCGCTCGGCGAGCACGGCGGAGCGGTTCCGTGTGCCACACCGATCACCGTGTTCGAACGGTCGTGGGTGCTGAGCACCCTGGCACGGGCGGGTGTGCTCCCGACGGCGCCGGCGCAACTGGTTACCGGGCTGCGCGACGCCCTTGGGCCGGACGGCGCGGCCACCGGGCCGGGGCTGCCCACCGACGCCGACACGACGGCGGTGACGCTCTACACACTGGCCCTCCTGGGCCACCCGACCGATCCGACGTGCCTGCGGCGGTTCGACACCGGGGAGCACTTCGGCACCTGGCAGGGCGAGGACGGCGCGTCGGTGACCACGAACGCGCACGTGTTGGAGGCGTTCGGGCGATGCCTCGGCGGCGACGACCCGGCCGCGGCACCGGTGCTGCGCCGGCTCACCGGCTGGCTGATCGACCACCAGCACACCGACGGTCGATGGACGGACCGTTGGCACGCCTCGCCCTACTACGCCACCTACTGCGTGGTGCTCGCACTGCGGGAGTACGGCGGTCCGTCGGCCGACGCGGCGCTGCGGCGGGCCGTCTCGTGGGTGCTCGAGAATCAGCGGGCCGACGGGTCGTGGGGACGATGGCAGGGCACGGCGGAGGAGACCGCCTACGGCCTGCTGGTGTTGCTGGCAGTGCCACCGTCATCCACGACTCGTGACGCAACGGTCGCCGCTGCTCACCGTCTGTCCACAATGCAAGACGAGGCCATTGAGAGTCCACTGTGGCATGACAAGGACCTCTACCATCCGGTACTGATCGTACGAGCGGCGGTGGTGGCTGCCCGGGCGGCGGCTGCGGTACGGGTGAACGGTTCCGCCCATATGCCAGCAAGCCGCTGGACTGCATCGCTTGAGTGAAATTCCGGACACTGCTAGCGTGCGCCGGGCCGGGGGCTGGCTCATTCAGCCAATCGAAACGGTCGAGGGACGGGTGGGATGGCTTCCCGCAGTGCAAGTTTGCGCACCAAGATTGTGGCCCTGCTGGTCTCACTCGCCGCGCTCTGGGCGTTCGCGGCGTGGGTGACCCTGCGCGACGGGTTCAACGTGCTCGGTGTGCAGACGCTTGACGCGCAGGTCGCCCAACCCAGTGAATCGCTGTTCACTGAGCTCCAGCGGGAGCGCCGGTTGTCGGTGGCCTACCTTGGACGCCGCGACCCGGGCATGGTGCAGCAGTTGCAGGCCCAGCACGAGCGCAGCGAGAAGGAGTCCGCCGCCTTTGCCGAGGCGTCCCGCAACTGGCGCGCCCGATTCGCGTCGAGCGACGAGCTGATCACGCGGATCGACGCGGTGATCACCCGGCTGGATGGGCTCGGCCAGATGCGGGAGGCCGTTGTCGCCGGCACGGTGGACCGGGCTGGCGCGGCGGCGGCGTACACCGGGGTCCTCGATGGGCTCTTCCGGGTCTACGGGGCCATGGGTCAGCTCGACGACGAGCAGATCGCCAAGGACACCGTCACCCTTACTCAGCTGTTCCGCGTGCGTGAGCTGATGTCGCAGGAGGACGCCCTCTTCGCCGGCGTCGCGGCGGCGGGTCGAATCAGCGACAAGGAGGCAGCCCAGTTCGCGCACCTGGTGGGCGCGCAGCGGTTCCTCGTCTCCGAGGCCCTGGCCGAACTGCCCGAGGCCGACCGCCAGCGGTACCTCCAGATGACCGAAGGGCCGGCCTTCACCAAGCTCCAAGCGCTTGAGGACCGCCTGGTCGCCAGCGCTCGACCCAACGCCCCTCTGCCGGTCGCCGCCGACGACTGGCAGGCAGCCCTCGCTCCCGCTCTGGAGGAGCAGGAGGCCGTCGTGCTGGTCGGTGGGGACGAGCTGGTCCAGCGGGCCACCCCGGTCGCGATCTGGGTCGTCATCCGGCTGGTGCTCGCCGCCGGCCTCGGTCTGCTCGCCGTCATCGCCTCCATCGTCGTCTCGATCACCACGGCCCGGGCCCTGCTGCGTCAGCTGGAACGGTTGCGCCAGGCCGCCTGGCAGCTCGCCGACGAGCGGCTGCCCCGGGTGGTGGAGCGCCTGGGTCGCGGCGAGGAGGTCGACGTGGCCACCGAGGCGCCTCCCCTCGATTTCGGCAACGACGAGGTCGGCCAGGTCGGCAAGGCGTTCAACGCTGTGCAGGAGACCGCCCTGCGTACCGCCGTCGAGCAGGCCGAGCTGCGGCGCAACGTCCGCGAGGTCTTCCTCAGCCTGGCCCGGCGTACCCAGGCGTTGGTGCACCGCCAGCTCACCCTGCTGGACGCGATGGAACGGCGCGAGCACGACGCGGAGGAGCTGGAGGATCTGTTCCGGGTCGACCACCTGGCCACCCGGATGCGGCGTAACGCGGAGAACCTGATCGTCCTCTCCGGCTCGACCCCGGGCCGGGCCTGGCGGCGCAACGTGCCGATGGTCGACGTGGTGCGCGGCGCGGTGGCCGAGGTCGAGGACTACACCCGGGTCAACGTGCTGCCGCTCGGCCCGGTCTCGCTGGCCGGCCGTGCCGTCGGTGACGTCATCCACCTGCTCGCCGAGTTGATCGAGAACGGTCTCTCGTTCTCCCCGCCGCACACCACGGTGGAGGTTCGTGGCCAGCTGGTGGCCAACGGTTTCGCCATCGAGATCGAGGACCGGGGCCTCGGCATGAGCGAGGACGACCTGGCCGCCGCGAACGACCGCATCGTCGACCAGTCGGAGCTGAACCTCGCCAACGCCGCGCGGCTCGGGCTCTACGTGGTGAGCCGGCTGACCGAGCGGCACGGCGTGCGGGTCCGGCTCAAGGAGTCGGCGTACGGCGGCACCACGGCCGTCGTGCTGATCCCGGCGGAGCTGATCCCGGAGGCCGCGGACGCGGAGACCTCCGGCGGGATCCGGACCGGTTCGCCGGCGATCCCGCTGCCCGCGCGGCCGACCGCCCCCTCCGACAGTGTCCGCCCGGCCACCCTGGCGCTGGCCGCGCGGCCGACGGCACCGGGAACGCCCGACTCGGACACACCGCAGGTCACGACCGAGGCGCGGATCGCCACCGGGACGGATCAGGCCGACGGTGCCGAGGCGGACGCGTTGCCCACCCGGCGACGGACGACGCTGGCCACCGGGACGCCGGCCACCGGGACGCCGGAGCTGCCCACGCGGGTCCGGCGCACCCAGGGGCAGCCGGCACTGGAGGGCCCGACGTTGCCCACCGGCCTGCCCGCGGTCAACGGCGCGCGGCCGACGGCCGGCACGGACCCCACGGAGTCGGACGTTAACGGTGACGACAGGCCCGGACCGGAGCGTGCCGAGGCGGACCGGACGAACGCGGGCCTGCCGGTCCGGGTCCGGCAGGCGAGCATTGCGCCGGAGTTGCGCGACGAGCCCGCGACGGAGAGCGACCACGACGACGTGGTACGCCAGCCGGAGCAGGTGCGCAAGATGATGAGTTCCTACCAGACCGGCACGCGGCGTGGTCGGACCGACGCGGCGCGGCTGCTGGGAGGCGCCTCCGACGCCCAACCGGCGGCGACGCCGGAGCCGGCCGAGGATCCGGACGTGACCTGACCGGCTGCCGGTGATGCGGTCTCCGCGCAGCGTGACGGTCAACCCCAGACGAGTACGGCGACAACGCCGGGCGAGAAGAGGACGACGAAGTGGCCCAGAAGACGGCTTCGAGTGCCGACCTGACGTGGTTGCTGGATGACCTGGTGGGCCGGGTGAAACAGGCGGAGCACGCGGTCGCCCTCTCCAGCGACGGCCTGTTGATGGCCGCCTCCCGAGGGTTGAGCCGGGACGACGGCGAGCACCTCGCAGCGATGGCGGCGGGGATCCAGAGCCTGGCCCGGGGCGCCGGTAAGCGCTTCGGTGGCGGGCAGGTGCAGCAGACCATCATCGAGATGCAGTCGTCGTTCCTGTTCGTCACCGCGGCCGGCCGCAACGCCTGTCTGGCGGTGCTGGCCAGCGATGAGGCCGACGTCGGCCTCATCGCCTACGAGATGGCGATGCTCGTCACCCGCGTCGGCAAGTACGTCGCATCCCCGTCCCGGGGAGCTGAGCAGCCGGCCAGCGAGAGGTAGCGGCATGACGGTGCAGGGTGAGGCAGCGGACCATCAGTGGGTGGACGACCATGCGGGTCCGGTCGTGCGCCCGTACGCCATGACGCGCGGTCGGGCCCGCCCCGTCACCGGCACGTTCGACCTGATCTCCCTGGTCACCGCGACCCGAGCCGAGGTCACGCCGGAGGTCGGTATCGGCCCGGAACATCTGGCGATCGTCGGGCTGTGCCAGCGCATACAGTCCGTCGCCGAGATAGCCGCCCATCTCGACCTGCCGGTGGGCACCATTCGGGTGCTCCTCGGTGATCTGGCGGCCCGCAGCCTGGTCCAGGTCCGCGAGCCGCAGACCACGGCCGGTCTTCCCGACAACAGCATCTTCGAGGCGGTAATCAATGGACTACGGGCACTCTGACCGGCCGGCGGGAGCCCCCCACTGCCCACCGCGATCAAGATCCTGGTGGCAGGTGGATTCGGCGTGGGCAAGACCACGATGGTCGGCGCGGTGAGCGAGACCCGACCGTTGCGCACCGAGGAGGTGCTGACGGAGTCGGGGGTCGGCATCGACGACCTGTCCGGGGTGGAAGGCAAGACCACCACCACGGTGGCCATGGACTTCGGCCGCATCACCATCAGCGACGACCTGGTGCTGTACCTGTTCGGCACGCCCGGCCAGGACCGGTTCTGGTTCGTCTGGGACGAGTTGGCACTGGGGGCGATCGGCGCTGTGGTGCTGGCCGACACCCGTCGGCTCGCCGACTGCTTCCCGTCGATCGACTACTTCGAGGGTCGGGGCACGCCGTTCGTGGTCGCGGTGAACTGCTTCGAGGGCTCCCGGACGTACCAGCTCGACGAGGTGCAGACCGCGCTGAACCTGGACCCGGGTGTGCCGGTGCTGCTCTGCGACGCCCGGCAACGGGAGTCCAGCAAGGAGGTGCTCGTCACGCTGATGGAGCACGCCATGAAGACCCGCGAGGCCCGCCGCCGCGCCGCCGGAGGAAACTGACCGAGATTTTTTGCGGAAGGGTGTCCGGAACGCTCCCGCCCGATCGTCATGCTGGCGACACCCCGAGAAACCAGGGAGCGACCAGATGAAGTACATGATGTTCGTTTGCAGCGACACCGAGCCGGACAACGACCCGACGGAACTCCCGACATCCACAAGTGGGTGGCGGAGAACGACGCCCGTGGTCGCCGCCTCACCGGCAACGTGCTGGCTCCGACCACCGCGGCCACCACGGTCCGGGTACGCGGCGGTGAACTGCTCGTCTCCGAGGGGCCGTTCGCGGAGACCATGGAGGTGATCGTGGGCTTCGACCTGCTCGACTGCGCGGACCTGGACGAGGCGATCGAGGTGGCGCGGACGCACCCGATGGCCCGCGAAGGGCGGCTGGAACTGCGCCCGTTCGCGGACCTGTCCGCCTGACGAGTTGTCCACACCGCAGCGCCGGCCGGTACGCCCGCCCGCACCGGCCGGCGCGGTAGCGCCCGCACCGGCCGGCGCGGTAGCGCCCGCACCGGCCGGCGCGGTAGCGCCCGCACCGGCCGGCGCGGTAGCGGCTGCGGCGGCGCAGGCCGTCGGCGACGCCAGCGTCGAGGCGTACCCCCGGATCGTCGCGACCCTGATCCGGGTTACCGGGGACTGGGCGCTGGCCGAGGACTGCGCCCAGGAGGCGCTGGCCGTCGCCCTGGAGCGCTGGCCCGCCGACGGTGTGCCGGGCAACCCGGGCGGCTGGCTCATGACGGTGGCTCGCAACCGGGCGCTCGACGTGCTGCGGCGGGCCACCGTGGAGCGCCGCAAGCTGCACGACCTGGCGCTGCTCACGCCGCCCGAGGGGCAGCCCGACCCGGAGGTCCCGGAGGACGTGGTGGACGACCGACTGCGCCTGATCTTCACCTGCTGCCACCCGGCGCTGGCGATCGACGCCCGGGTGGCGCTGACGCTGCGAACCGTCTGCGGTGTGCCGACCGGCGACATCGCTCGACTCCTGCTGGTCAACGAGTCGACAATGACCCGACGGCTGACCCGGGCCAGGACCCGCATAGCGCAGGCCGGCATTCCATACCGGGTGCCCAGCGGGCCGGCGCTGACCGAGCGGCTGCCCGGCGTCCTCGCCGTGTTGTACCTGTTGTTCACCCGGGGCTACGTCGTCGACGGCGAGCCGGCCTTCGCCGACGAGGCGGTCCGGCTGGCCCGGCTGCTCGACCGGTTGATGCCGAAGCAGTCCGAGGTGGCCGCCCTGCTGGCGCTGTTCCTGTTCCAGCACTCCCGCCGCGACGCCCGCCGGGACGCCGCAGGCAACCTGCTCACCCTGGAACGGCAGGACCGGGCGCGGTGGGACCGTGCGGCCATCGCCGAGGGCCTGGACGCCCTTTCTCGGGTACGCCACGACGGGCCGTACGCCTGGCAGGCCCGGATCGCCGCCTGCCACGCCACCGCACCGTCCGCCGACGCCACCGACTGGCCGGCGATCGCACGGGCCTACGACGCGCTGATCGGCATCCGGCCCTCACCCGTGATCGCGCTCAACCGCGCGGTCGCCCACGGCTACGCGTACGGGCCGTACGCCGGGTTGGGCCTGCTCGACGCGGCGCAGGCCGGGGGAGGGTTGGACGGCAACCCGCTCGCCGTGGCGGTGCGGGCCGATCTGGTCGCCCGGCAGGGTGACCGGCTGCGGGCCGCCGCGCTGTTCAGGGAGGCCGCGGCGATGGTCGGCTCGGACGCCGAACGCGGTGCGCTGCTCGACCGGGCCAACGAACTCGCCGGGTAGGACAGTGGGGTCAGCCCCGCTTGGCCATAGCCAGGAATCGGGCCCAGGCCGTCGGGTCGAAGGCGAGCGTCGGACCGGCCGGGTCTTTGGAGTCACGTACGCCGATGACGCCCGCGAGGTTGTCGGCCACCTCGACACAGTTTCCGCCGTTGTTGCCACTCCTGGTGCTCTTGCGCCACCGAGCGCCGGTCAGGTCCATGATGCCGCCGCTTCTCTGATGAAATTGAGGGACTGCGCACGCGACAGGGCTCCGTCGCGAATGCGCTCCCACCGTCGATCCAGGCTAGCAAGATCGGCGGTCTTGTCGATGAGCTGCGCCTGCGCCTGGCTGTCGACGTGCGCGACCCGCCCTCCGTCCGGCATCTCCGCCACCGTGAACGGCCCACCGAGGCCCGGGTACATGCCGACGTCGGTGGGCACGACGAACAGCGACACGTTCGGCAGGGCTGCCTGTTCGGCCAGCCGCTCGCACTGCTCGCGCATCATGGCCCGGTCACCGTCGAGGGTGCGCCGGAGAATTCCCTCGTCGAGGACCGCGACGATTCGCAGTGGGCGTTCCCGCCGCAGGATGGCCTGCCGGCTCAGCCGAGCCTCGGCGAGATCATCGGCCTCGGCCGGCGTCAACGCCTCGCCGACAAGCGTCGCCAGCGCGTACGCCTTGGTCTGAAAGAGACCCGGTATCCACGCGAACTCGAACCACCGCAGCGACACCGCCTCACGCTCGATCTCGGCCCAGGGCCGGAACCAGGCCGGCGTTCGGCGCTTCAACACGTCCGGCCACAGCTCTTCAACGTTCCTACCGAGCACCTCGGCAACCCGGGCGCGATGACGCGTCTGGGGAACTCGTCCCGTGCTCGCCCACTTCGCGGCCGTCTTCGGATCGACACCAATCTCAGCAGCAAGACTGTCCGCTGTGTGGCCCCTCTCGACCATTGCCGCCTGTACGACTCGATTCATTCCCAGGCCCTTCAGAACGTTCCAGACGTCGGAAGGAAATAGTTCTACGCGGTGTGATTGCCTGGCAACTCTCGGCAGGGTGTGTTGAGACAGCGTCGAGGAGGGAGCACGAATGCCCGAGGACAGGCCCCGGAACCACCCGAAGCCGACGGGCGGCCCCCCACCGGTCAGGTCGAGCCTGCCCCGCCCGACCGGGCCACGGCACCCTCCGTACCGTGGCCCGGGTCGCGCGCCGAACGTCGTACCCGAATCACGCTGGCGCTCCCGGTGCGGCCCGCCGGTCGCGCACACCGCCGACGGCCCACTCTGGACGTGCGACGCCTGCGGTCAGGACTGGCCCTGCCCCACGATGCGAGCGACCCCGACGGACTTCGCCCGCCGAGCGACCCTGATCCCCGAGTTCTCGCGGATCACCCGCCGGGCGATCCGCGACCTGCGCGGCCAGCCGGGCGGCCCCGATCCGGTCGCCATCGTCCGTCGTTTCCTCTGGTTCCTGCCCCTCACCGACGAGGAGGCCCGTGCGGTCGCGCTACGGCTGCGCTGAGCGTTCAACGGCTGGCTGCCCTAGCGCTCCCGCTCTGACCGCAAGCCTTCCTCGGCATGGACGGCGAAGGCCGCCCCCGCCGGAGCGGGAGCGGCCTTCGACCAGCCGTACGCGATCAGTTGGCGATCATGCGGCGCAGCACGTACTGCAGGATGCCGCCGTGCCGGTAGTAGTCCGCCTCACCGGGGGTGTCGATCCGCACCACGGCGTCGAACTCCACGCCGGTGTCGGTGCTGACCTGCACGGTGCTCGGGGTCTCGCCGTCGTTGAGCGCGGTCACCCCGGTGATGGTGAACGTCTCGGTGCCGGTGAGGCCGAGCGACTCGGCGGTGACGTCCACCGGGAACTGCAGCGGCAGCACGCCCATGCCGATGAGGTTGGAGCGGTGGATCCGCTCGTACGACTCGGCGATGACCGCCCGGACGCCCAGCAGCATCGTGCCCTTGGCCGCCCAGTCCCGCGACGAGCCCGAGCCGTACTCCTTGCCGGCCAGCACGACCAGCGGGATGCCGGCCTCCTGGTAGGCCACGGAGGCGTCGTAGATCGAGGTTTGCTCGCCGGTGAGGTGGTTGACGGTGAAGCCGCCCTCCACCCCGGGCACCAGCTGGTTGCGCAGCCGGATGTTGGCGAAGGTGCCCCGGATCATCACCTCGTGGTTGCCCCGGCGGGAGCCGTACGAGTTGAACTCGTGGCGCGGCACGCCGTGCTCGGCGAGGTACGTGCCAGCAGGGGAGTCGGCCTTGATCGAGCCGGCCGGCGAGATGTGGTCGGTGGTCACCGAGTCACCCAGCTTGGCCAGCACCCGGGCACCGGCGATGTCGACGACCGGGCTCGGCTCCTGTTGCATGCCCTCGAAGTACGGGGGCTTGCGCACGTAGGTGGAGTCGTTCTCCCAGGCGAAGGTGTCACCGGTCGGGGTGGGCAGCGACTGCCACCGCTCGTCGCCGGCGAAGACGTCGGCGTACGCGGCGCTGAACCCGGTGGCGCCGATCGCCTGGGCGATGACGTCCTGGATCTCGGCGCTGTTCGGCCAGATCTCACGCAGGTAGACCGGGTTGCCCTCGGTGTCCTCACCGATCGGCTCGTTGGCCAGGTCGATGTCCATCGTGCCGGCGAGGGCGTAGGCGACCACCAGCGGCGGGGACGCCAGGTAGTTCATCTTGACGTCCGGGTTGATCCGGCCCTCGAAGTTCCGGTTGCCGGAGAGCACCGAAACCACCGACAGGTCGTGCTCGTTGACCGCGGCGGACACCTCCTCGGGCAGCGGGCCCGAGTTGCCGATGCACGTGGTGCAGCCGTAGCCGACCAGGTTGAAGCCGAGCTTGTTCAGGTACGGCGTGAGGCCGGCCCGCTCGTAGTAGTCCATGACGACCTTCGAGCCGGGCGCCAGGGTGGTCTTCACCCACGGCTTGCTGGTCAGGCCCTTGTCGACGGCGTTACGGGCCAGCAGCGCGGCACCGATCATCACCTGCGGGTTGGACGTGTTGGTACACGAGGTGATCGCGGCGATCACCACGGCGCCGTGGTCCAGCTCGTACTCGACACCGTCGGCACCGGTGACCCGGACCGGGTTGCTGGCGCGACCGCCGGCACCGACCGCGGCGGTCTCCAGGTCGCGCGGCTCGTCGGCCGGGTCGCTGAACTCGTTGGCCGGCGGGTCGCTGGCCGGGAACGACTCGGCGCTGGCCTCGTCGGCCGGGCCATTCGCGCCGCGCGGAAGCTCCTCGCGGGGTACGCCCGGCTTGAGGTCACGCTCACCGACGGAGTCGTCCGCGACGTAGTCGGTCAGCGCGGAGCGGAACAGCGTCTTCGCGGCGCCCAGCGGCACCCGGTCCTGCGGGCGCTTCGGGCCGGCGAGCGACGGCTCGATGGAGCCCAGGTCCAGCTCCAGGCGCTCGGAGTAGTCCGGCTCGGCGTCCGGGTCGTGCCAGAGGCCCTGCTCCTTGGCGTACGCCTCGACGAGCGCGACCTGAGCGGCGTCGCGGCCGGTCAGCTCCAGGTAGCGGATCGTCTCCGCGTCGATCGGGAAGATCGCCACGGTGGAGCCGTACTCCGGGGACATGTTGCCGATGGTGGCCCGGTTGGCCAGCGGCACGGCGCCCACGCCGGGGCCGTAGAACTCCACGAACTTGCCGACCACACCGTGCTTGCGCAGCATCTCGGTGATGGTCAGCACCAGGTCGGTGGCGGTGGTGCCGGCCGGCATCTCGCCGGACAGCTTGAAGCCCACCACCCGGGGGATCAGCATGCTGACCGGCTGGCCGAGCATCGCGGCCTCGGCCTCGATGCCGCCGACGCCCCAGCCCAGCACACCCAGGCCGTTGACCATCGTGGTGTGCGAGTCGGTGCCGACCACGGTGTCCGGGTAGGCCTGGCCGTTGCGCTCCATGATGGTGCGGGCCAGGTACTCGATGTTGACCTGGTGCACGATGCCGGTGCCCGGCGGGACGACCTTGAACTCGTTGAACGCGGTCTGGCCCCAGCGCAGGAACTGGTAACGCTCCTTGTTGCGCTCGTACTCCAGCTCGACGTTGCGGGCGAACGCGTCCTCGCGGCCGAACAGGTCGGCGATCACCGAGTGGTCGATGACCAGCTCGGCCGGGGCGAGGGGGTTGACCTTGCTGGCGTCGCCGCCCAGGTCTCGCACCGCCTCGCGCATGGTGGCCAGGTCGACCACGCAGGGCACGCCGGTGAAGTCCTGCATGAGCACCCGCGCCGGGGTGAACTGGATCTCCACGCTCGGGGCGGCGGTGGAGTCCCACGCGCCGAGCTGACGGATGTGGTCGGCGGTGATGTTCGCGCCGTCCTCGGTCCGCAGCAGGTTTTCCAGCAGGACCTTCAAGCTGTACGGCAGCCGGGCGTGGCCGTCCACCTTGTCGATCTTGAAAATCTCGTAGCTCGCGTCTCCGACGCGTAGCTGGGTCTTCGCACCGAAGGTGTCGAGGCTCGCCACGTCGTACTCCTTCACACCAGCGACCGTGAGTAGTCCTGAGCAGTCTGTCGCACCGGTCGGGGGGCCGCCGAGGTTAGGTGACACTTACCGCCGATTCCGCTCTCAACAAAACCGTACGTCCGTCTTGCTAGTTCTGCAACCCGGCTGGCGCCTTCCATGGTCCACCACCACCCCTAGCCTCCTAGGACGCCCCACGGGGCGTGGGTCGTGCCACCTGAAGCGGACCGCCGCCACGGTGCACCCTGCGATCGGACCGCCACAGGTAGGGTTCGAGGCCGGCCGGAAGGGGTCACCGTGTTCGATGTCCAGCACTGGCTCGAGTCGCTGCCGCCGATCGCGGTCTACCTGCTCGTCGGCGGGGTGATCGGCGTGGAAAGCATGGGCGTGCCCCTGCCGGGCGAGATCGTCCTGGTCAGCTCCGCCCTGCTCGCCGCCACCGGCGTGGTGGAACCGGAGTGGGTGGCCACCGCCGCGGCCACCGGCGCGATCGTCGGTGACTCCATCGGGTACGCCGTGGGCCGCCGGGGTGGCCGTCCACTGCTCGCCCGACTGGGTCGCCGCTTCCCCCGCCACCTTGGCCCCGCACAACTTGCCCGCGCGGAACAGAGCTTCGCCCGGTACGGAGTCTGGGCCGTGTTCTTCGGTCGCTTCGTGGCACTCCTGCGAATCCTGGCCGGGCCGCTCGCCGGGGCGCTGCACGTGCCGTACCGGCGGTTCCTGCTGGCCAACGCCGCCGGAGGGCTGGTCTGGGCGTTCGGCACCACCTACCTGCTGTTCACCGTGGGCCGGGCGGCCGAGCACTGGCTCAAGGACATCTCCTGGGCCGGGCTGGTCCTCGCCGTGCTCGCCGGCCTCGCCAGCACCTGGTGGCTGCGCCGACGAGCCCATCGGCTGGAGGCCGCCGAGCCCTCGGCGCCTGACACCGAGCCCTCGGCGCCCGACACCGAGCCGGCGCGCGCCCACAGCGACACCTGACCTGGACGTGCCGAAGGGCCGGGCCCCGTGGTGGGGTCCGGCCCTTCGTGGTGTGTCAGTGGGGGTCAGCTGGTGGCGTAGCCGCGGGTGGCGATCCAGTCGGCGAGGTGCTCGACGGTGACCTCGTAGGAGGCGGTGTTCGGGTCGGCGGAGTCGGCGATCTTCACCGTCTCGCCGTTGTCGCGGTAGCCGACGACGCTGATGTAGTGCCCGCCCTCGAAGGAGTGGATAGCACCGTCGGTGTCAGTCGTGGTGCCGGCGATGTTGGCGACCACGGCCCGGCCGTCGTCGACGGTCTTGACGATGTCGGCGCGCAGCTTGTCGGTCTGCTTGGCGTCGGCGTCGGGCTTGCTGATCTCCACCGAGTGGTAGGCGTCGTTCTTGCCGGTCTCCTTGTTCAGTACGGGGGTGATGTCGTTGATGGAGTTGGTGCCGGCCTCGGTGGTGCCCATCTCCTTGGCCATCGCGTCGACGCTGATGTCCTTGCCCTGCACGCTCAGGGCGTTGCGGGCGGCGGCGGGGCCGCAGTAGTAGAAGTTCGGCTGGGCCTCGTAGCGCACGCCCAGCTGACGCTCACCCGACGGCTTGCGATCAGACTGCGTCTGGCTGGCGGGCTTCGCGTCCGCGGCGTACGCGGCGGTGATCGGTCCGACGATCGCGCCGCCGGTGAAGGCCAGACCAGCAGCGGTCAGAGCGGTCTTACGAATCAGATCGGTACGCATGATGGCGTGCTCCTCTGCGATGGGGGGTGCACGGCACGCCCGGGGGGTGGGCGTGCCGCACGTGCAAGGGGGGAAAGTTTCGAAGTTCTTGCCCGGCGGCCACAGAGGCCGGCGTCGGGAAGGGTGGAACGGTGCGGGCCGGCGAGTCATTCCACCGGGCTTCCGGCTTGTGTGGCTCGGGGTGTGTAACCGGCCGGGCCGGCGAGTCATTCCGCCGGGCTCCCGGCCTGCGTGCTCCGGGGGATGCAACCGGGGCGGCCGGTCGGGTGTTCCCGGCGGCTGCCGCGCCCCACGACTCGAAGTCGCGGTGGCATGCCAGGTATAACGACCCCGCCCGGCCCACGATTCCGCCGCCAGGGTGGCCACGACCACGCGACACCCACGGCGAAACCGGACACCCGCCCCACGGACGGATCCGCCGAAGCGGACACCACAGCCGCCAACCCCGGGCGTCGACAATCCAAGATCCGCGCACTTTCGGGGAAACTGCTGCCTCACGCTGCGGCGAGGCAGCAAGTTCCCTGATGTTGCGCGGATCTTGACCGGGGTGGTGATCCGGACAGTCACGCCGGGGACGTCAAACGCGACGCATCACGCCAAGGTCGCGCTCGATCCAGGAAACAGGCCCATCCGGCGCCGACGAGGCCACTACAACCTGGATCGGGCACGATCATGGGAGATCTGGACGACCGCCGACCGCCGACCGCCGACCGCCGACCGCCGACCGCGACCGCCGACCGACAGACCGACAGACCGACAGAGCGACAGACCGACAGACCGACAGAGCGACAGAGCGACAGAGCGACAGAGCGACAGAGCGGGTCAGGTCGCCTTCAGCAGGTCGAGGACTGCGTCTCGGGCGGTCACGACGGCGGCCTCCGACTGTGGGTTGTGGTCGAGGATGTCGAAGCTGTGCTGACCGTCCGGTATTTCGATCACCTGTATCGGCCAACCGTGCGCGGTCGCCGCCGGCAGGAACGCTTCGATCCCGGCCAGGACCGGTGGGATGTCCCGTCCGGCCCGGGTCAGCACCAGAGGAACGTGCGCACCGGAGTCGAGTGCGTCGACGGGCAGGAACCGGGGGTCGACCTCCCAGCCGGGGAAGGGGACGAGCAGCGGGTAGGTGAGCGCGATCCCGCGTAGCCATGGTGGCGCCGCGCGCAGCCAGTCCGCTGCGAAGAGGCCTCCGCCGGAGAAGAACCACAGCACTACCCGCTCGGGGTCGACGCGCGGGTCGGCGCGGACCTGCTCGACCATCGCGGCGATGTCGTCGGCCGCGGCGGGGAGGGCTGACAGGTCGGTTACCTGGTAGCTGATCACTGCGGTGACCACGCCGCTGTCGGCGAGCAGCGCGCCGTAGCCGCGGTAGAGAAGCCAGTCGCGCGGGTCGGCTGCGTCGGGCGGCAGCGGGGCGCCGTGCACCACCACGACGGCGGGGGCGGGGTCGGTGCGGGTGGGCAGGTGCAGGTCGACGTTGCCGTGCCGTTCGACGGGCGCGGCAGGGGGTGACAGGACGAAGGGCCGTTGTGCGACAGGCGTCGTCATGCCCCGATGATATCGATCATGCGCCTGCTCAGGTGCCCCGTCGACGATCCACAGGGGTGGGTGGTCAGGCGGGGTCGCTGGGCTTCGTGGCGTCGCCGGCCTGGGCGTGTCGTTCCAGCAGCCGCTGCCGGATCTCCTCCGGGGTGTACGCGCGTCGGCGCCGTTCAGCGCGCGCGATGACCACGCCGGAAGCCGCGACGCCGGCGAGGCCGGCGAGCCCGAGAACCTTCCACCACCGCATTCGTTGCCGCATCGGCCTAGGCTAGACCCTCATGAGCATCAGCCTGGATGAGGCCGTCGAGTTGACCCGCACCGGTGACGTGTGGGTGTTCCGGGGTCGCAGCGTGCCGGACCGGGCGATCCAGTTCACCACCAACAGCCCGGTCAACCACGTCGGGATGGCGGTGGTGCTCGACGACATGCCGCCGTTGATGTGGCACGCGGAGCTGGGCAGGTCGTTGCCCGATCTGTGGTCGGGCACCCACCAGCGGGGGGTTCAGTTGCACGACCTGCGGGACGCGGTCGGCGTGTGGGCCAACCGGTACGGCCAACGGGCCTGGCTGCGGCAGCTCGACCCGCCGGCCGACGGGGAGATGGAGCGGGCGGTGCTGCGGACGATCGCGCGGTTGGACGGCACACCGTTCCCGTCGACGGCCCAGTTGGCGTGGCGGTGGGTGCGTGGTCGGGTGCCGGCTCTGCCGCACCCCGGCAAGCTTGCGCTGCCGCGGCTCGGCCGCCTGGCCCTGTCGCACCTTGGCCGGCCGGCACCACAGTCGCCGTCGACCGGATCGACCCCGTCCACCCCGGCGGAGCGGGATCGGGCACTGGAGACGGCGTACTGCGCCGAGGTGGTCGCGGTGACCTACGAGGCGATGGGGTTGCTGTCGGCGGGGCGGCGTCCGAACTGGTACGACCCGGGGCGGTTCTGGAGTGGGGACGACCTGGGTCTGGCCAACGATGCCAGGCTGGGTTCGGAGATCGAGGTACGTGTACCGCCTCGTTGAGGTTTGACCTGGCCGGTGACCGGCAATTGCCCTTGCCGTGAACGCTCCCACGAATCTCGACACGTTGGCCGACTTCTTCGACCGGTACGGCGTGGCGCTGACCTCCGGCGACCTGCCGGCTCTCGCCGGCTGTTATGCCCTGCCGGGGTTGGTCGTGGCCGACACCTACAGCTTCTCGTTCACGTCACCGGCGGCGGTGGCGTTGTCCTTCGTGGGCGCCGCACCCGACTACCAGGAGCGGGAGCTGATCGCGGCGCATGCGCGGATCGAGGACGTGCAGCCGCTGTCTGCGCTGTTGACGATGGTGGCGGTGGAGTGGGAGTTCCTGGACAGCCGGGGGCAGTCGGTGCCGGGGGAGCGGTATCGCTATCTGCTGCGGACCGCGGACGAGGGGCCGCTCATCTGCACTGTCGTCCGGACGGCCTGACCGAGCGGGAACGTCGGCCGGGGCGGGCCGTTTTCCGTGGCGCGTCGGCCGGTCGGCCCGATCCGTACCCGCCTGGTTTCCGGTCTGGCTGGTGCTGGCTACGCTGTCGCGTCGGTGGGGGACGAGGGGAGACCTGATGGCGGTGCGGCCGGACGGTGCGACGGGGACGCGGGCGGCTCGGGTGTTGGCATCGGTGCCGTGGATCGTGGTGCTGCTCGGTGTGTGTGCGCTGGTGGTGCTCCTGGTGATCGCGTTGCTGTCGTTCCGGACCAGGGAGCGGGACGCCAAACCGCAGGCCGCGCCTCCGGTGTTCCTGCCGACCGTGCCGGCTGCGGCGTCGGCGACGGGTGGGCCGAGTCCGGCTGGTGTGGAGCGGCGTTCGGTGTCGCCTCGGCCGTCGCGCAGCAGTCGGACGCCGTCGCCACGCGCCAGCGTGACCGGCTCCCCGACGCCGGGGCGGTCGAGCGACCCGGCGGTGTCGACGCCCCTGGTGGCGAAGACGGTCAGCGCCCGGTACGAGGTCGGCACGAACGGCAGGGACGGGGACGCGGCGGTGCTGTCGATCGCGAACGAGTCGAGTCGGTCGGTGGACTGGGTGGTGGAGTTGACGTTCGACGACGACCTGTGGGCACTGCGCATCGCTGACGACGAAGGGATCTCGGTGCGGGGGCGCGGCAACGGCGAGTTCGTGTTGCGGGGGACCCGTTCGCTGGACCCGGGTGGTTCGCGGACGCTGCGGCTGCGCCTCGGGTGGGGTGAGTCCGCGGAGCGGCCGCGCCGGTGCACGATCAACGGGATCGACTGCCGGCTCGGCTGAGCTGGTTTCGGACCGTGGGTGCGGCGGCGGCGCTTCCCGGCCCGCCCGCCGGTCGCTACGCTGCCCGGACGCTCCGCTGAGGGAGGTACATGTCCGGCATGCGTCGCTTCCGGCGACTGTCGCCCGGTCCGGTCGCCATCGTGTCGTCGCCCTGGATCGTGGTGGGCGCTGGTGTCGTCGTGATGGTGGTCCTGCTCTTCGTGGCCTTGGGCACGTACCGGGGGCCTGATCCGGCGCCGGACGGCGCGTCGGCGCCGCCGGCGTTGCCGCTGCCGTCGGCGGAGGCCGCGCCGAGCGAACCCGCACCGGCGTCGTCGCCGGCAGGTGCGTTGCCGGGGTTGTCCGCGCGTGCGAGCGGGTTGCCCCCGAGAGCCGCGACGCCGTCGCCGTCGGTCGCCCCGTCTGTCGGGTCGACGGGTCGGCCGACGGTGACGCGGTCGCCGAGTCGGGCGGCGCAGGTGCAGCCGGCGGTGACTGGCCGGTACCGGGTGGTGCAGAGCTTCGACGGGGGATTCATCGGCGAGGTGTCGATGGTCAACGCGTCGCCCCAGCGCCGTGGTTGGACGGTGCGGCTGGAGTTCTCCGGTGGACGGTTCGTGACCGCCTGGGTGGAGGGCGTTCCGCAGGGGACGGTGCGGCAGTCCGGCGACGGCTTCACGTACGTCAGTGGGGTGGACGTGCGGCCCGGTGGGTCGGTGTCGTTGCGGTTCCACATGGAGCGGACGTCGGGTACGCCACGGCTGTGCACTGTCGACGGGGTGCGCTGCGGCGGGCTCTGAGCCGCGTTTCCGCAAGGACTCTGCTGTGTTGCGACAGTGTTTGCAAGGTATTGCAGAATGTTTCGGCAAGGGTTAGCGTGCGCCCAATCAGCGACCAGAGGAAGGCGTCGATGACACCCCCGCCGAAACCGCGCACCACCCTGGCCCTCGTCTCCCTGCTCACCTTGACGCTCGTCGGCACCTCGGTCGCCGTGCCCCCGGCCGCCGCCGCGGCCCCTCGGACGTCCGCCGGTGTCCCCGTCGCCGTCGGCGGCGCCGCCCAGTGGAGCAACGAACCCTCCGCCGAGGCATTGCTGAAGGCCGGCGACAACTCCGCCCGGGCCGAGCAGTTCTACTTCGTCCTGCCGGACCGGTTCGCCAACGGCGACCCCCGCAACGACCGGGGCGGCCTCACCGGTGACCGGCTGCGGACCGGGCTCGACCCGGCCGACAAGGGCTTCTACCACGGCGGTGACCTCAAGGGCGTCATCGACAAGTTGGACTACATCCAGGGGATGGGCACCACCGCCATCTGGCTGGCCCCGATCTTCAAGAACCGGCCGGTGCAGGGCTCCGGCGACGACGTCTCGGCCGGTTACCACGGCTACTGGATCACCGACTTCACGCAGGTGGACCCGCACTTCGGCACCAACGAGGAGATGAAGCGCCTGGTCAAGCTCGCCCACCAGCGCGGCATCAAGATCTACCTCGACGTGATCGTCAACCACACCGCCGACGTCATCAAGTACGCCGAGGACAAGTACGCGTACGTGGACAAGGCGACCTCGCCGTACACCGACGCGCAGGGGCGGGCGTTCGAGGACCGCAACTACGCCGACGGCAGCCGCGCGTTCCCGCCGGTCGACCAGGAGTCGTTCCCGTACACCCCGACGTTCGCCGAGCCGAGGGACGCGACAGTCAAGGTCCCGGCCTGGCTGAACGACGCCACCATGTACCACAACCGGGGCGACTCCACCTTCGCCGGCGAGAACAGCGAGTACGGCGACTTCTTCGGCCTCGACGACCTGTGGACCGAGCGCCCCGAGGTGGTGCGAGGGCTGACCAAGGCGTATGGGGACTGGATCGGCGCGACCGGCGTCGACGGGTTCCGGCTGGACACCGTGAAGCACGTCAACATGGACTTCTGGCCGCAGTTCAGCCAGGGCATCGAGCGGGCCGCCGAGAAGGCCGGCAAGAAGGACTTCTTCATGTTCGGCGAGGTCTACAGCGCCGACCCGGAGATCAGCTCCAGCTACGTGCGGCAGGGTGGCCTGCCGGCGACCCTCGACTTCGCCTTCCAGGAGGCCGCGCGCGGTTACACCGCCGGTGCCGGCTCGGCGAAGGCGCTCGCCGACGTGTACGCCCGCGACGACCTCTACGCCGCCCGGGACACCGACGCCAGCCGGCTCACCACCTTCCTCGGCAACCACGACATGGGCCGGATCGGGTCGTTCGTCGCCGGTGGTGGCACCGACCCGGCCAGTCACCTGCGCCGCGACCAGCTCGCGCACCAGCTGATGTTCCTGACCCGTGGACAACCGGTCGTCTACTCCGGCGACGAGCAGGGCTTCACCGGCCCCGGTGGGGACAAGGACGCCCGGCAGGACATGTTCGCCTCGACGACCCCCGACTATCTCGACGACGACCTGCTCGGCACCGACCGCACCCACGCCAGCGACCAGTTCGACACCAGCCACCCGTTGTACCGGACGATCGCCGAGCTGGGCCGGCTGCGCCAGGCGCACCCCGCGCTGCGCGACGGTGTGCAGGTCACCCGGTACGCCGCCGACGGCCCCGGCGTCTTCGCCGCCTCCCGGATCGCCCCCGCCGACCGGACCGAGTACGTCGTGGCGGTGAACAACGCCGACACCGCGCAGACTGTCACAGTGGACACCTGGTCGGCCGGCGCCACCTTCACCGGCATCTACGGCGGCAGCCAGACCGCCACTGCCGGCGCCGACGGCAAGCTGAGCCTGACCGTGCCCCCGCTGTCGGCGGTGGTGCGCCGGGCCGGCACGCCCGTCGCGCGCCCGGTCGCCGCGCCGCGCATC
This sequence comes from Micromonospora sp. MGP-C2, assembly GCF_057766525.1. Lineage (NCBI taxonomy): Bacteria > Bacillati > Actinomycetota > Actinomycetes > Micromonosporales > Micromonosporaceae > Micromonospora > Micromonospora sp. MGP-C2. Next base: position 2,175,376 of record NZ_JBYMEN010000002.1, on the reverse strand, counting down.
ACCATCACCAGCCCGGCTCCGGACGCGCTGGTCGCCACCCGGGCCGCCGTCACCGCCCAGGTGACCGGTGACCCGCTCGCCACCGTCACCGTCGCCGCCCGGGTCGCGGGTGGCCGGTGGACGTTGCTGGGCAGGGCCGACCACGCGCCGTACACCGTGCAGCACGACCTGACCGGCCTGGCCGGCGGCACCCGCGTCGAGTACAAGGCGGTGGTCCGCGACGGTCGGGGCCGCACCGCGACCGCCCGGTCCACGGCGATCGTGGGTACGCCGGCACAGGGCAAGTCCCGGGAGTGGGCGGTGGTGCACTACCAACGCGCCGCCGGTGGGTACGACGACTGGAGTTTGTACGCCTGGGGGGACATCGACCCGGCGTACGTCACCGAGTGGCCCAAGGGGCAGCCGTTCGCCGGGGAGGACTCCTACGGCCGGTTCGCCTGGGTGAAACTCAAGCCGGGCGCGAAGTCCGTGGGTTTCGTGGTGGTCGACTCCGACGGCAACAAGGACGTCGCCCAGGACCGCAGCGTCGACGTCACGGCAACCGGCGAGGTCTGGCTCAAACAGGGTGACCCGGTGGTCTACCCGAGCAGGCAGGCGGCCACCGGTGAACCGGATCCGGCGGTCGAGGAGGGCACCGCGGTGATCCACTATCGGAGGGCCGACGGCAACTACGACGGCTGGGGCCTGCACCTGTGGGACGGCGCGGCCAACCCGACCGAGTGGTCCGCGCCGCTGAAGCCCACAAGGACTGACGCGTTCGGGGCGGTGTTCCGGGTGCCGCTGGCCGCCGGCGCGACCGGGCTGAACTACGTCATCCACCAGGGCGACACCAAGGATCTGCCCGACGACCAGCGGCTCGACTTCGCCAGCGCGGGCCGGGAGGTGTGGCTGCTCGCCGCCACGCCGGGCCGGTTGCTGCCGTCCACGGCGACCAGCGTCAACGCGGACACCGACATCAGCAAGCAGAAGGCGCACTGGATCGACCGGTCCACGGTGGCGTGGCAGACCCCGCCGACCGACGGCAGGACGTACGCGCTCGTCGTCGCGCCCGAGGGCGGGGTCGGCGTGGTCGACGGGGAACTGACCGGGACGTACACCACGTTGCCGTTGCGGGCGCAGCGCAACGGGCTCACCGAGGCCCAGCGCACGACGTTCCCGCACCTGTGGTCGTACCGTAGCTTCGCGCTGGACCGGGGCGACCTGGCCAAGGTCCCGGCGGCGCTGCGGGGGCAGGTGCTGGTGACCGAACGCGACGCGGAGGGTGCCCTGCTCGCGGCGACCGGCGTGCAGATCCCCGGCGTGCTCGACGACGTGTACGCGCGGGCCACCGACGCCACCCTCGGGCCGACGTTCGCGGGCCGGACGCCGAGCGTCGCGCTGTGGGCGCCGACCGCGCGCACCGTGGCGTTGCAGCTGTTCGACTCGCCCACCGCCGCGCCGAGGACCGTGCCGATGCGCCGCGACGACCGCACCGGTGTCTGGTCGGCGCGCGGCAACCAGAGTTGGGTCGGCAAGTACTACCGGTACCAGGTGCGGGCGTGGCAGCCAGCGGCGCAGAAGATGGTCACCGCGTCGGTGACCGACCCGTACTCGGTGGCTCTCGCCGCGGACTCCACGCACAGCCTGCTGGTCGACCTGAACGACGCGGCGCTGGCCCCGGCGGGTTGGCGGACGCTGCGCAAACCGGCGCCGGTGCCCCCGGCGAAGGCGCAGATCTCCGAACTGTCGGTACGCGACTTCTCCATCGCCGACGAGACCGTGCCGGCCGAGCGGCGGGGAACGTTCCTCGCCTTCACCGACCCGAAGACCGCCGGCATGACCCACCTGAAGGCGCTCGGTGACGCCGGTGTCACCCACCTGCACCTGCTGCCGGCGTTCGACTTCGCGACGATCCCGGAGAAGCGGGCCGACCAGCGGCAGCCCGCCTGCGACCTGGCGGCGCTCCCACCGGACTCCGCGGAACAGCAGAAGTGCGTGGCGGCGGTCGCCGAAACCGACGGTTACAACTGGGGGTACGACCCGCTGCACTACACCGTCCCGGAGGGCGGCTACGCCGTCGACCCGGCCGGTGCGGCGCGGACCACCGAGTTCCGGCGGATGGTCGCCGGGGTGAACGGCGCCGGACTGCGGGTGGTGATGGACGTGGTCTACAACCACACCTCGGCCGCCGGTGTCGACGACAAGTCGGTGCTCGACCAGGTCGTGCCCGGCTACTACCACCGGTTGTTGGAGGACGGCACGGTAGCCAACTCGACCTGCTGCGCCAACACCGCGCCCGAGCACGCCATGATGGGCAAGCTGGTTGTCGACTCACTGGTCACCTGGGCAAAGCAGTACAAGGTGGACGGTTTCCGGTTCGACCTGATGGGTCACCACCCGAAGGCGAACATCCTCGCCGTCCGCAGCGCCCTGGACCGGCTGACCGTCGCCCGCGACGGCATCGACGGCAAGGCGATCATGCTCTACGGCGAGGGCTGGAACTTCGGCGAGGTCGCGGGCGACGCCCGTTTCGTCCAGGCCACCCAGGCCAACATGGCCGGCACCGGCATCGGCACCTTCAACGACCGGCTGCGCGACGCGGTACGCGGCGGCGGACCGTTCGACACCAACCCGCGCGTGCAGGGCTTCGCGTCCGGGCTCTACACCGACCCCAACGGCGACGCGGTCAACGGATCGGCGGCCGAGCAGAAGGCGCGCCTGCTGCACGCCCACGACCTGATCAAGGTGGGGCTCACCGGCAACCTGCGCGGGTACCGGTTCACCGATACCGCCGGACGGCAGATCACCGGCGCGCAGGTGGACTACAACGGCTCCCCGGCCGGCTACACCGCCGCTCCGGGGGAGGCGGTCACCTACGTCGACGCGCACGACAACGAGATCCTGTACGACGCGCTGGCATACAAACTGCCGCAGGCCACCTCGGCGACCGACCGCTCCCGCATGCAGGTGCTGGCGCTGGGCACCGTGGTGCTGGGGCAGGGCACCGGGTTCGTCACCGCGGGCACCGAACGACTGCGGTCGAAGTCCCTGGACCGCAACTCGTTCAACTCCGGAGACTGGTTCAACCAGATCCGGTGGGGCTGCGAGCGGGGCAACGGGTTCGGCGCCGGTCTGCCGCCCGCGCAGGACAACGAGGACAAGTGGTCGTACGCCAAGCCCCTGCTGGCGGACCCGGCGCTGGTGCCGGACTGCGTGGCCATCAACACCACCGACGCCCGGTACGCCGAGCTGCTGCGCATCCGGGCGTCGTCGCCGGTGTTCGGGCTGGCCACCGCCGAGCAGGTGCAGCGGCGGGTGGCGTTCCCGTTGTCGGGGGAGCAGGAGACGCCCGGCGTGCTGACCATGACGCTCGACGCCCGAGGGCTGGGCGGGTCGTGGAAGTCGCTGACCGTCGTCTTCAACAGCACCCCGGAGACGGCGAAGCAGACGGTGACCGACCTGCGCGGTGCGGACGTGGCACTGCACCCGGTGCTGGTCGACTCGGCCGATCCGGCGCTGCGTACCGCCTCGTTCGACCGGGCGGCCGGCACGTTCAGCGTCCCGGCGCGCAGCGTGGCGGTGTTCGTCCAGAGGTAGTGACGTGAACGTGAACCGGCCCCCTTCCGCGTGGTGCGGAAGGGGGCCGGTCCGTTGTGCTGTCACCCCTGCTGCTGTGCCATCGTCACCCAAGGGTGATCAGGCGAAGCAGTTCTCGATGGTGCCGCCCGGGATGGCCAGGCAGTTGGTCGGACGGTTGGCGGTGATGGCGGACTTCTCGTCCACGTTCACCTCTCCGAAGAAGCTGAAGACACCGCCCGGCTCGAAGGTGGAGAAGTTGTGGGCGACCGTCGTCTTCGACAGGTTGACCTCGCCGAAGATGTTGAAGATGCCGCCGCCGACCCCGATCGGGCCCACGGCCCGGTTGCCGACGACCTCGCTGTCGCGCAGCGTGGTGACGCTGCCGACGTTGAAGAGCCCGCCGCCGAAGAACCCGGCGGTGTTGTCCTTGATGCTGCTCTTCTCGAACGTGACCGCGCTGTCGAAGACGATGGCCACACCGCCACCGACACCAGCGGTGCTGTTCTTCTCGATCGCGACGTGGTGCAGGTTCAGCTGGCTGTCCGCCGCAACGAGACCGCCACCGGCGAGGACTGCGGTGTTCGAGACGAACTTGGTCTCGTACGCCGTGGTGTTGCCCTCGATGTCGAGGAGGCCACCGCCGAAGCCGAGCGTCTCGTTGTCGCTGATCTCACCCTTCTTGATCTCGACGGTCCCGCCGCTGACATCGTCGGTGAAGATCCGCGCGGCGCCGTTCGAGATACCGCCACCACCGATGACGGCGGTGTTGTCCTTGATCTTCGACTCCTCGACCTTGAGCAGGCCGGCGTTGAAGACACCACCACCGAAGAAGAAGGCGGTGTTACGGGCGACGGTGCTGTGCCAGATCTTCGTGGTGCCGAAGTTGGCCACGCCACCGCCGTTGCCGCCCGACTGGTTGAGGACGACCTCGGACTCCAGGATCTCGGCGGTGCCGCCCGGCTGGACCAGGATGCCGGCGCCGTCGTTCTCCTCCGGCTGCTGGACGAGCGGCGTCACGACGCCCGCCTGAGCCTTCGGGGTGACCTTCGGCGCGGCCTTCAGGCCCGCCTTCGGGTTGGCCTGCCGCGCGGTGAGCGCCTGGGCCAGCGGGGTGCCGGCCTTCACCTGGGCGGCAAGCGCCTCGGAGTCCGAGTAGGCCGCCCAGACCGCAGCCGCCTCGACGCCGTTCTCCAGTTCGAGGGTCTGGCCACCCTTGATGGTCAGGCCCTTGACCGTGAGGTGACCACCAGCGCCGACGTTCAGGATGCGGAAGTAGTCCGCGGTGGCTTCCCGGGAGATCGTCGTGTGCTCACCCTTGAGCGTGATGTGCTCGGTGATCACCGGAAGGCCGTTGCCCTCGTAGTCGTTGCGGGACAGGTTGTAGGTGCAGCCCTTGGCCAGCTCCAGCACACCGCCGTTCTTGCTGTTGGCGAACACGATCGCCTGGATCAGCTTGTCGGTGTCGCAGGGCACCTCCCTCCCGCGCTCGTGGTCCTTGTCCTTGTCCTTGTTCCGGTCCTCGCCCTTGTCCTTGTCCCAGTCGCGTCCCTCGTCACCCCGCTGGTCGCCGTCCTTGCTGACCTGCGCGGTGTTCCAGTCGAGGCCGACGGCTCCGGCGCTGCCCGCGACGCCAACCGCCGCGAGACTGATCACGCCCGTCAAACCGGCTACGCCACTGGCGAGCCAGAGCTTGCGGCGGCGCTTGGCCGTCGCCCGCCCGGAGGCTTCGTTGTTCGTTAGGTAGTTGGACATCGGAGCTCTCTGCCCTCTCCTCGTACCAGACAGGGTCGCCGCCGTCAGACGGGCGTCCCCTGCTACAAATCGGTTGTAGCTCCCAAAACCACCGTATGAGAAGGTTCCTCGCCTCGCGGGCTTATCCGAAAGAAGCCCACATTCGGTTCATGTTGCATCCGGAAAGGCCGGGACACCCCGCCGTGCCCACTGCCGCCCAGGACGGCCGTAGACCCCTCTTGACCTGCCAAACGGGTACGCCCCTCCGAGCCGGTGACGGCGCGGAGAGGCGTACCTCTTCTATGTGGTTCAGCCCCACCCGATCAGGCGAAGCAGTCCGCAACGTTGAAGCAGTTGGTCGGGCGGTTGGCAGTGACCGCCGACTCGTCGTCCAGCGTCACCGTGCCGCCGAGGCTGTTGAAGATTCCCCCCGGCGGGAGGGTGGAGAAGTTGTGCGCCACCTTCGTCCGGCGGAGCGTCACCTCGCCCCCCTCGGTGTTGAAGATGCCGCCGCCGCGGGCGAACGGACCGACGGCCCGGTTGCCCACCACCTCGCTGTCGCGCAGCGTGGTGACGCTGTCGTCGTTGAAGAGGCCGCCGCCGGAGAAGCCCGCAGTGTTGTCCTTGATCCTGCTGTTCTCGACTGTCGCGACGCTGTCGGAGGTCACCGCCAGGCCGCCACCGTCGCGAGCGGCGGTGTTCTTGGCCACCGTGGCGTCCTTGAGGGTGAGCTGGCTGTCCGCCACCGCGACGCCACCACCGTCGAGCACTGCGGTGTTGTCACTGACCGTCGTCTGGTGCAGCGTCGTGGTGCCCCCGACATCCAGCACGCCGCCGCCGAAGCCGAGCGTCTCGTTGTCGGTGATCTCGCTCTTGTAGACCCAGACCGAGCCACCGTCGACGCTGTCGGTGAAGATCCCGGCCGCGCCGTTGGCGATACCGCCGCCGCCGATGATCCCGGTGTTGTCGTTGACCTTCGACTCGTCGACCTGGAGCACCCCGACGTTGAAGATGCCGCCGCCGAAGAAGAAGGCGGTGTTGTGCGCCACTGTCGTCTTGCTGAGCCTGGTGCTGCCGAAGTTGGCCAGGCCGCCGCCGTTGCCGCCGGACTGGTTGTAGAGCAACTCGCTGTCCAGGATCTCCGCGCGGCCACCGGGCTGCACCAGCACCCCGGCTCCGTCGGTGAACCCGGGCTGCTCGACCAGCGGCACCGCGGTCCCGGCACCCGCCGGCTTCGCCTCCGCGGCGATCGGCTTGGCGGCCGTCGCCTTCGCCGTCGCTTTCGCTGCGGGCTTGGCCGCTGCCGGCTTCGCTACCGCTGTCGCTGCGGGCTTGGCTCCGGCCTTGGCCGCCGTTGTGGCTGCCGGCTTCGCCGCCGTTGTGGCTGCCGGCTTCGCTGCCGGGTCGGACACGGTGGACCGGTCCAGGGTCGAGTACGGCGCCCAGACCGTCGCGGGGTCGGCGGCCATCGAGGACTGAAGGGTCTGACCACCCCTGATGCTCAGACCCTTGAGGGTGAGGTGCCCCCCGGGGCCGACGTTGAGGATCCGGAAGTAATCAGCCGTGGCCTCACGGCCGATGGTGGTGTGCTCGCCCTTCAGGGTGATGGGCTGGGTGATCACCGGCAGGCCGTTGCCGTCCTGGTTGCGGGTCAGGGTGTAGGTGCAGCCCTTGGCCAGCTCCAGTACACCGCCATCTTCGTTGTTCGCGAACGTGATGGCCTGGATCAGCTTGTCCGTGTCGCACGGGACCTGCTTGGTGCGGTCCTTCTCGTCGCGCTTGTCGTCCTGGCGCTTGTCGTCCTTGCCGGACCGGTCGTCGAAGCCGCTCCAGTCGTCGCCGCTCCACTCGTCGTCCCGAGCGTCGGCTTCCTTGGCGCCGCCTTCGTCCGCGCCACCAGCGTCACTGACGTTCTGCCGGTTGGTCGACGGCTGCGCGTCGGAGACCTGGTCGGATTTGGGCTTGTCATCCCTGGCGGCCACGCCGCCGAGGGCCGCCAGACCGACCACACCGGTCAGCCCGGCCACGCCGGCGACCCACAGCGCCCGCCGTCGTCGTGTCGGCGGAGCTGTCGAGGCCCCGCCGTCGGTACTCGTTACGTCGTTGGACATCAGAGCCTTCCGCCCTTTCCTGCTACCAGACGGGGTCGCACCGCCTGAGGCGCCACGACCAGCTACAAATCGGTTGCAGCCTCTGATCCCCACCGTATGAGAACCATCTTCGCGATGCGGACGTATCCGAGATAACCCCGCATTCGGCGCAGGTCGGATGACGGCGGGCAAGCGGTCCGGGTTGGTGAAAAGGGTGTGAGCAGCGCAAACGCCGACTCGGGCGGGTGAATGTCACCGCCGTCGCGGGAAGGGACGTTGCTGACCTGGCCTACGTGCCGCCCGCCGTCCATACGGCAGGCGCGCCGAGGGGTTGATCCACTCGGGTTCACGGAAGACGCGGTGTCCGTGCGCCCTGGACAGCCCGGTTTCCGTGAAGGCGAGTCGATCACGAGAGGTGAGTCTGGGTCGGGCGGCGCCGGGACCGGCGCACGGCCCGGGCCGGAGGGCCTGGTCGACAACGGCACACCGGCGCCGCCGGGCCTGGTCGGCAACGGCACACCGGCGCGGCCGGGCCTGGTCGACAACGGCACACCGGCGCCGCCGGGCCGTTGGTCGGCTGGCGGCGACGCCGGTGCGTGAGGGCTGGTGCGGTGAGGGCTGGTGCGGCGGTCAGCCGGGCAGGCGGGGGCCCGCCTCGCGCTGCTCGGCCAGCCAGGTCTCCACCTCGTCGGAGGTGCGCGGCAGCCCGGCGGAGAGGTTCACCGCGCCGGTCGCCGTGACCAGAACGTCGTCCTCGATCCGGATGCCCACGCCGCGCAGCTCGGCGGGGACCAGCTCGTCCTCCGGCTGGAAGTACAGCCCCGGCTCGACGGTGAGGACGTAGCCCTCGCCGAGCGCGCCGTCGCGGTATGTCTCCTTGCGGGCGTTCGAGCAGTCGTGCACGTCGATGCCGAGCATGTGGCCGAAGCCGTGCAGCGTCCACCGCCGGTAGACCGTCGACTTCTCGTCCATCGCCTCGTCCACGCTCACCGGCAGCAGACCCAGCTCGGACAGGCCCTCGGCGAGCACCCGCATGCAGGTCAGGTGGACGTCCTTGAACTTCACCCCGGGGCGGATGGCCTCGATGCCGGCCTGCTGCGAGGCGTACACGATGTCGTAGACCTGGCGTTGCAGGGCGGTGAACCGCCCGTTCACCGGCAGCACCCGGGTCACGTCGGCGGTGTAGAGGTTTCGGCCTTCGACGCCCATGTCCATCAGCAGCAGGTCACCCGGTCGGGTGGCGCCGTGGTTGTGCACCCAGTGCAGGATCGTGGCGTGCTCGCCGGCGCCGACGATCGAGCTGTACCCGACGTCGTTGCCGTCGTGCCGGGCCCGCAGCGCGAAGACACCTTCCAGGAGCCGCTCGGAGACCGCGCGGTCCGCCGGGAGGATCCGAGCGACGTCCTCGAAGCCGCGTACGGTGGCGTCGATCGCGTCCTGGAGTTGGCTGATCTCCCACTCGTCCTTGACCAGCTTCATCTCCGAGATGGCGATCGCCAGCTCCCGGTCGCGGGCCGGCTGCCCCTGGGCGCGTGGGCCGTCGTAGGCACGGACGGCCGCGTCCACCTGGGCGTCGTAGCCGCGCAACACCCGGGTACGCCCCGGCGCCAGGTCGGCGAGAGTCGCCTCCAGGCCGGTCAGGTCGGCGGTGGGCAGGCCCAGCTCGGTCGACTTCTCGCTGCAGCGTGTGCCGCCGGCCCACCCACAGCTCGCCGTTGCGGCTGCGGAAGAACTCGTCGGTCTCCCGGGACGACCGGGGCCGCATGTACAGCGTCGCGTCGTGCCCTGAGCCGTTCGGGCGCAGCACCAGCACGCTGTCGGCGTCGTGGTCGCCGGTCAGGTAGGCGAAGTCACTGCCCGGCCGGAACGGGTGGTCGGTGTCGTTGGCCCGGACCTTCTCGGTGCCGGTGGGGATGACCAGTGTCTCGCCGGGGAAGGCCGCGGAGAGCGCGGCACGCCTCTTGGCGTAGTTGGGCGTCTCCGGCCGGGCGCCACGGGGAGCGCGGTGTCGCTCCAGCCCTGCCGCATGAAGGACAGGAAGGCCTCCGGGAAGTCCGGATCGTGCGATTCCGTGCCGTCCGTCGGCGTACCGTCGGTTTGTCCCTCGGTCATTGCGCCGCTCCCTCCGCTTCGTTGCTGATCCCGACGGTACCGCGCGCCCGGTTCGTGGCGACGCCCCCGGCGGGCGGATCGACGGACGGCTGCGACGGGCCGACAGCGCGCGTGGAAAGATGACCACCATGTGCGGACTTCTGGCCTTCTTCAGCGCGAACGGTAACGCCGCCGCGCATCGCGACCACATCGCCGGAGCGTTGGAATGCCTGCACCACCGCGGCCCCGACGAGACCGGGGTCGAGGTGGTCGGCGACGCTTCCGGCCGGTACGCGGACGGCGTGTTCGCCCACAAGCGGCTGGCCATCATCGACGTCGCGTCGAGTCACGAGCCGCTGCCCTACGCGAACGGCCGTTACCTGCTCACCTTCAACGGTGAGATCTACAACTACATCGAGCTGCGCGAGGAGTTGATCAGGAACTTCGGCGCGCAGTTCGCCACCGCCGGCGACGGCGAGGTGATCGTGGCGGGCTACCACTTCTGGGGCGAGCAGGTGCTCACCCGGCTGCGGGGGATGTTCGCCTTCGTCATCTGGGACCGGCAGGAGCGGCGCGCGTTCGGTGCCCGCGACTACTTCGGCATCAAGCCCATGCACTACCTGGAGACCGCCGACGGCCTCTACCTGGCGTCGGAGAAGAAGGCGCTGCTGCCGTTCGCGCACAGCAACTACCAGGGCGACGCGGGCGTCGACACGGCCAACCTGAGCCACTACCTGACGCTGCAGTACGTCCCGGAGCCCGGCACCCTGCACAAGGGCATCAGCCGGATCGGCTCGGGGGAATACCTGAACTGGACGCCGGGTGGGCGCATCGACGTGCGTAGGTGGTACAGGCCGGTGTTCCGGCCGGCGCCGGTCGACGACGAGCAGAAGCTCTACCACGAGATCCGGGAGACGCTGCGGGAGAGCGTGCGCATGCACATGCGCTCCGACGTGCCGGTCGGCTCGTTCCTGTCCAGTGGCATCGACTCGACAGCGGTGGTGGCGCTGGCCCGGGAGTTCAACCCGAACATCCTCACGTTCACCGTCGGCTACGACGTACCGGGATATTCGGAGATCGACGTCGCCCAGGAGTCGGCGCGGCACCTGGACGTCACCACCATCCCCACCAAGATCGGTCCGCAGGACATGATCGACGCGCTGCCGAAGATCGTCTGGCACCTGGACGACCCGGTGGCCGACCCGGCGTTGGTGCCGCTCTACTTCGTGGCGAAGAAGGCCGCCGAGCACGTCACTGTGGTGCTCTCCGGTGAGGGCGCCGACGAGTTCTTCGGCGGCTACACGATCTACCGCGAGCCGCTGTCGCTGGGGACCGTCAACGGCCTGCCCGGCGGGGTGCAGAAGGGCCTGCGCGCGGTCTCCAAGGCGATCCCGCAGGGCGTCAAGGGCAAGAGCTTCCTGGAGCGTGGCACCACCCCGATCGAGGAGCGCTACTACGGCAACGCCCGGATGTTCACCGAGGAGGAGAAGCAGCACCTGATGCGCCGCTACGACCCCTCGGTGCGCTACACCGACGTCACCGCCCCGATCTACGCCGAGTGCACCGAGCTGGACGACGTCACCAAGATGCAGTACGTCGACCTCTACACCTGGCTGCGCGGCGACATCCTGGTCAAGGCCGACCGGATCTCGATGTCGCACTCGCTGGAGGTGCGGGTGCCGTTCCTCGACCGCGAGGTGTTCGACGTCGCGGCGAAGATCCCGGTGGACCTGAAGCTGCCGCCGCGCTCCGACGCGACGAAGTACGCGATGCGCCAGGCGTTGCAGGGTGTCGTGCCGCCGGCCATCGTCAACCGCAAGAAGCTGGGCTTCCCGACCCCGACCCGGGTCTGGCTGCGCGGCGAGATGTACGAGTGGGCCCGGCACGTGCTGAGCACCTCGGGCGCGGGCGACCTGCTCGACCTGTCGTACGCGCTGCGGTTGCTCGACGAGCACAAGCGGGAGGAGGCCGACCACTCCCGCAAGGTGTGGACGGTGCTGATCTTCTGCATCTGGCACGCGATCTTCGTGGCGAAGACCCTCGACCCGGGCATCCAGCGAAACCAGTCCGCCCTGCTCACGAAGCCGGTGGTGGGCTCCATGGTCCGCTGACCCTGGCCCGACCCTGTTGATCAAGAGGTTTGCGTCATCCGGAGCGGTTCCGGTGACGCAAACCTCTTGATCATTTCAGGGGGTGGTGGTGGTAGTGGTTAGCGGCGGGCGCAGGTGACTGTGGGGAGGCCGTTCGTTCCTGTGGTGCTGCCCAGGAAGCCGAACGTCGTGGTGCCTTCCGGTGCGACAGTGCCGTTGTAGGCCACATTTGTCGCCGTCACCGACGAGCCGGACGACGTTTGTGTCGCGCCCCAGATCTGGCTGATCGACTGCCCGTTGGGCCAGGTCCAGCTCGCGGTCCAGCCGTTGAACGGCGTACTGCCGTGGTTCATGATCGTGACTTCACCCTGGAAGCCACCCTGCCAGGCGCTGCTCACCTTGTAGACGGCCATGCAGTCGCCACCCGCCGGCGGCGGGGTGGTCGTCGGCGGCGGGTCGGTCGGCCCGGGCGTCGGGGTGGTCGGCGTCGGGGTCGGCGTCGAGCCGCCGCCCTTCACGCCGGTCACCTGGCCGTTGCCGCCGTCGAAGACGACGTCGGAGCAACCGAAGAAGTTCTCCTGCGAGTCCGAGCGGACCCAGCGGGAGTAGATGATGTGCTGGCCGCTCTTGCCCGACGGCAGGTTGCCGCTGAAGTAGTAGTGCCCCTCGTTGGTGCCGACCGACCCGCGCTGCGGCGGATTGGTCACCGTGAGGAACGGCTCCTCCAGGTCACTCCAGGCCAGCGCCCGGGTCGGACTCCAGCTGTTCTTGGTCACGTAGAAGTAGAACGTGCCCGGGTGGTGTGCCCAGTTGCTGTAGCGGAAGTCCAACCGTGCCCCGGAGGTCAGGTGGGTCAGCGGCCAGTCGGTGCGGGCCAGGTCGAAGCCGCGGTAACCGGAGTTGCCGCCGCTGCAGAGCTGCCCGTCCGGGATGAAGCCGGTGGTCCGGCCACCGGCGTCGGAGCGCAGCACGCTGAACCAGTTGTAGAGCGAGTTCGCCCCGCTCTGCGCCACGGCAGCGGAACACGCGGGGTTGGTCGGCGTGATCTGACCGGTCGAGCTGAGGCCGTCCTGCCAGCACAGGTAGGTCCGGCTGCCCGGGGTCATCGCCGTGCCGTGCGCGGCGGCCGGTTGTGGACTGGACGCCAGGGCGACGGCGCCCAGCGCGAGGGTCAGGGCCGCGGTGAGCAGTGCGGCCGTACGGGAACGGTTCACGGGTTCTCCTGACTCGCGAGGCGCGCAGCCCAGGCCGCCCCGCCGAAATCGGGTGGGATGTGGCGTGATCGCACCGCTGTCGCGCGCGGTGCGACGGTCACGGCGACCTGCCCCGGCGGGAATCGGCCGGTGGACGTGCGCCGTCGACGGTCCTGTCCTGGACCGTTGCCCTCGCGTCTGACGAACCCGGCAACCGGTGGTGCCGCAGCCCTCGCACCGCCCGGTACGCGTCATCCCATCACGCCCCGCCGCCACAATGCAATAGTCGTTCCTCGATGCATCAAAAGACCCGTCGGCGGTCGGTGCACGCCATATCCTGCGTACGGAAACGACGTGACGGAGAGGCGGCAGCAGGTGCCGGACGTGTTCGACGAGGCACACCGCCGTTGCCACGCCGGCGAGCTGTTCGCCCTGGCCACCGTCGTGGCCACCTGGCACTCCGCGCCGCAGCCGCCCGGCGCGACCATGCTGGTCGCGGCCGACGGCACTGTCACCGGCAGCGTGTCCGGCGGCTGCGTCGAGGCGGATCTCTACGAACGGGCCCGCCGGGTGCTCGCCACCGGAGCACCCGAGCTGATCCGGTACGGAATCAGCGACGACGACGCGTACGCGGTGGGCCTGACCTGCGGCGGTGTCCTCGACGTGTTCGTGGAGCGCGTCGACCCCGGTGCCCTGCCCGGGCTGGACGCGGTCGCCGCCGCCCGCCGGGCCGCCCAACCGGCGGCGGTGGTCACCTGCGTGGCGGCCGATGCCGACGACGCACCAAACGATGCCGGCAACTCACCGCCCGATGCCGGCAACTCACCGGCCGATGCCGACAACTCGCCGGGCACGCCGCCGACCGATCCGGCCCGGCGACTTGGCCGGCGGCTGGTGCTGACCGGCGGCCAGCGCCCGATCGGTTCGCTCGGCGACGATCGGCTCGACGACGCCGCCAGCGCGGACGCCCTCGGACTGCTCGCCGCCGGGCACAGCGGGATGCTCCGGTACGGATACTCCGGGCAGCGCCGGGGCTCCGGCGTCAGCCTCTTCGTGACCGCGTACGCCACCCCGCCTCGGATGATCGTCTTCGGGGCCATCGACTTCGCCGCCGCCGTCGCCCGGATCGGCGCGTTCCTCGGCTACCGGGTCACCGTCTGCGACGCCCGGCCGGTCTTCACCACCGTGCGACGCTTCCCCGAGGCGGACGAGGTGGTGGTGCAGTGGCCGCACCGCTACCTGCGTACCGAGATGGACGCCGGTCGGGTCGATGAACGGACGGTGGTGTGCGTGCTCACCCACGACCCGAGGTTCGACGTGCCGCTGCTGGAGTTGGCGCTGCGCCACCCGCTGGCGTACGTCGGCGCGATGGGTTCGCGGCGCACCCACGACGACCGGCTCAAGCTGCTGGGCGAGGCAGGGCTCACCGAGGCGCAGCTCGCCCGGCTCGCCTCGCCGATCGGGTTGGACCTCGGTGGTCGTACACCCGAGGAGACCGCGGTGAGTGTGGCCGCGCAGATCGTCGCGGCCCGGTGGGGCGGCACCGGCCGCCCACTGGCGGCGCTCGACGGGCCGATCCACCGGCCGGGGTAGCCGTTGCGTCGCCTTCGCCGCCCGCCGGGTGGCCCGCTGTGCCAGCCTGATGCCACGGCGGTCGGCCCGGCCGACGACGCCCGGTGGCGGTTGGCGACGACGAGAGGATCGGCATGGGATACGCGGTGGTGCTCGGCGAGGCGCTCGTCGACCTGCTCGACAGCGAGTATGACGGGGAGCGCGTCTACCGGCAGGCGATCGGCGGTGGGCCGCTCAACGTCGCAGTGGGCGTGGCCCGCCTCGGTGGCGCGGCGCAGTTCGTCGGCTCGCTCGGCGACGACGTGCTGGGCGGTCGGATCCGCACCTTCCTGAGCGCTGTCGACGTCGGGGTGGCCGGCGCGGTCACGGTGGCGGCGCCGACCACTCTCGCGGTGGTCACGTACGCCGGACCGGAACCCGACTTCCGCTTCTACGGCGAGCCGGTCTCCTACGGTCTGCTCGGCCCCGACGACCTGGATCTCGCGCAGTTGGAGGGCGCGGACGTGCTCTACTGCGGCTCCATCGTGCTGCTGCAACCCCGCACGCTCGCCGCCGCCCGACACGCCTGGTCACTCGCCACCGGTCTGCGGGTCCTCGACCCGAACGTGCGTCCCCGGCTGTTGGACGGGCCGGCCGCGCTGGAAGGGTTGCGCGAGGTGGTGGCCGAGTTCGCCGCCGGCGCGCACCTGGTCAAGCTGAGCGCCGCCGACGCCGGGCTGCTCTACCCGGGTGAACCGGTCGAGGGGGTGGCGGCGTACCTGCGTGAGTTGGGTGCCGCCACGGTGGTGGTGACCCTCGGCGCGGCCGGTGCGGTGCTGGCCGCCGCCGACGCCGACCCGGTGAGGGTGCCGGCCCCCAAGGTCGACGCGATCGACGCCACCGGTGCCGGTGACTCGGTCATGGCCGCGCTGATCGCCGACCTGCTCGTCGGCGGCGAACCGGACTCCCGGCAGGCTGGGTCGAGCGGGTCGCGTTCGCGCTGCGGGTGGCGGGCCTGGTCTGCGAATCACCCGGCGGCGCCACCGCCATGCCCACCCGCGCCGACGTCGAACGCCGCTTCCCGAGCCAGGCCTCGCCGTCGGTTTTTTGAGCTAGGCCTCGCCGTCGAGCTCGCGGTAGCCGCGCCGGGCGGCGATCAGGGCGGCGCGCGCACCGAAGGGAGCCTCGGCGGCCACCCGCTCCGGAGGCGCGCTGCCGGTGTGCGCGGCCCGGATCAGCCAGGCCAGCTTCGCCAGCTCGGCGTGCTGGGCGCGGACGAAATCGACGTCCACCGGGTCGCCGTGGCCCGGCACCACCACCGTGCGCGCGGTCGTCAGCCGCAGCAGGTCCGCGACCGCGTCCGGCCACCGCAGAGGGTACGAGTCCTCGAAGGCGGGCGGGCCACTCTGCTCCACCAGATCCCCGGCGATCAACACATCGGCGTCCGGCACGTGCACCACCAGGTCGGCCTCGGTGTGCCCCCGCCCCGGGTGCCGCAGCAGCACCCGCCGGCCACCCAGGTCGAGTGCCGTCTCCGTCTGCACGGTGTGCGTCGGGGCGAGCAGCGGGGTGTCGGCCAGCTCGGCGGCGAGCGCCGGGTGCTCCGTGCGCACCTCTTCGTACGCCTCCCGGCGCAGCCGCTCCGGGTCCTGGCGCAGGGCCGCGGCGGCCAACTCGTGCGCGTAAACCGGACGGGGTGGGTCGCCGGCCAGGACGGCGTTGCCGAAGCAGTGGTCGTAGTGGTGGTGGGTGTTGACCAGCGTCAACGGGCGGTCGGTGACCGCCCGGACGGCGGCGGCCAGGTCGGTGGCCTGGGCGGCCGACGACAAAGTGTCCACCAGGAGGGCCTCGTCATCGCCCACGACCAGGGTGACGTTGACCCGCAGCAGCGGCTCGGCCAGCACGTGCACCCGGTCGGCGACCTCGACGAAACCGGCGTTCACGACGCACGCCCGGCGCGCTCGACGAAACGTTGCCGGTCCACCATGATCCGGTCCACCCGGCCCCGGGCCACCGTCTGGTCGCCGTCGCTGACCGTGACCTCGAACGACAGCCGGCGACCGTCGACGGTCGCCAACAGCGCCTGCGCCCGGACCGTCCGGCCGACCACGGTCGGCGCCAGGTGCTCCAGCTCGACCCGGGTGCCCACTGTCGTCGACCCGGGCGGCATCTCGACAGCTGTCGCCGCGACGGTGGCCGCCTCGGCCAGCGCGAGCACCCGGGGAGTGCCCAGCACCGGTACGTCCCCGGAACCGACCGCCTGGGCGGTGTCCGCGTCGGTGACGGTCAACTCGACCTGGGCGGTCAGACCCGGCGCGAAGGCCGGCTCGGGCTGCTCCTGCATGGTCGTCAGCCTAGGTGCTCGCCGAGCCCGCCGAGCACCCGCCCGGGGATCCCGCCGGGCCCCTGCCCGGGCATCCGGCGTCGACCGCCACCCACCTGTGCACGGCTTCGCCGGGTGGTCCCCGTCGGTCGATGCCGCGACCGTCGTTAACCTTGACGACGATGGCCGTCGTGACTGACCCCCAGCCCCCCGCCCGGACCGACCCGCCCGCGTCCCCGGACGGGGGCCGTCGTCGTGTCGTCGCGATGACCGTCTGGGCGGTCACCTTCGTGGCCGCGTGGCTGGCCATCGGGCTGCCCACCGACCCCGCGTACGCCTTCGTCTGGATCTGGCTCGCGACCATCGCCTGGAACAGCGACCGGCCGTGGCGCAGTCACCTGCGCTTCGCCCGGGACTGGGTGCCGGTGGTGCTGCTGTTCGTCGTGTACAACCTGTCACGCGGGTTCGCCGACAACGGCGCCACCCCGCACGCGATGGAGCTGATCGTCGCCGACCGGTTCATGTTCGGCTGGGCCACCGGCGGCGAGGTGCCGACCGTCTGGTTGCAGCAGCACCTCTACCACCCGCAGGTGCACTGGTGGGACGTCGCGGCGAGCTGGGTGTACTTCTCGCACTTCGTGGTGGCGTTGGCCGCCGCCGCGGTGCTCTGGCTACGCGACCGGCACCGCTGGGCCGCGTACATGCGGCGTTGGGGCTTTCTCTGCGCCGCCGGCCTGGTCACCTACTTCATCTACCCGGCCGCCCCGCCGTGGTGGGCAGCACAGAACGGGCTGCTCACCGAGGTCGCCCGGATCTCCACCCGGGGCTGGAAGGCGTTCGGCATGCACGGCGCCGGCAACGTCCTCAACGCCGGTCAGATCGCCTCCAACCCGGTCGCCGCGATGCCGTCGCTGCACACCGCCTGGGCGCTGTTCGTGGTGCTGTTCTTCCTGACCAGCACCCGCCGTCGCTGGTGGCCGCTGCTCCTCGCGTACCCGCTGGCGATGACCTTCACCCTGGTCTACTCGGGTGAGCACTACGTGATCGACGTGCTGGTCGGCTGGGCGTACGTGGGGCTGACCTTCCTGGTGGTCGGTCTGGCCGAGCGCGGCTGGGCCGCGTGGCGCATCCGCCACCCGAAGGCCGGACCCCCACCGCCCCGCACGGAACCACCAAGGCAGGCCACCGCCCCCGACGACGACGCCGAACACCCACCCACCACCCAGCGCCCCCCACGCGAACCCACAAAGACCGACCACTGACCCACCCCGGCCCGCCCCGGGGTCGGCGCACGGCCCCGCCAGCTCCCGTCGATCATGAAGTTAGCGCCCGCCGCCACGGCGTGTCGCGGCTATAACTTCATGATCAACCGAGGTGGGGCGGGGGGTGGAGTGCGGGGGGGTTAGGTGGGGTTGCGGGCCTGGTGGGCTCTTGTGGTCAGGTCTGCGGCCAGGGCCCAGGCCTCTGCCAGGTCACGGTCCTGGGCGGTGGCACCGGAACCGCCCGCGGTGTCGGCGTGCACGGAGGCCAACCCGAGTCGGCGTTGGATCGGCCCCTGGACCACCCGCACGCTCTGGATGCGGGCGTACGGCACGATCACCACCTGCCGGGTCAGCCGCCCGGAACGGGTGACGAAGACCTCTTCGAAGAGCCCCGCGCCGAACGCGCGACGGCCCAGCGGGTGCAGCCACCGGGTCCGGGTCGGGGGAGGGCTCAGCGCCAGCGCGTCGAGGCGTACCCCCGGAAGCACCTCGGCGACGATCATCGTCGCGGTCGGCAGGTCACCGACCGGCAGCAGCCGGTCGGGCCGGTTGCGGTCGTCGGCCTCCGCGACGGAGTAGCCGGCCACCTCCAGGCGCAGCCGCAGCCAGCCCTTCATCCGCCAGAGCAGCGGCCAGGTGGCCCGCACGGTCTGCACCCGCGCCAGCGGCACGGTCTGCGCCCGCGTCTCCAGCAGGCCGTTGTGCACCCGCAGCGTGCCGCCGTCGCGGGCCAGCCGGAAGTTCCAGTCGTCGAGCACCCGCCGCACCGGTTGCAGCAGCACGCCGGCCATCGCGGTCAGCGTGCTCGCCACCGCGACGAACGACCACGACCCCGCGGTGAGGAACTGCACCACGACGAAGGCCACACCGAACGGGAGCAGGAACGCCTGCGGGGTGAGCAGTTGGCTGATCAGCAGACTCTGGTTGCGTACCGCGTGCAGTGGCCGGCCCGGCGCGGCCGCCGTCGTCGGCGCCGCCCCCGGGAGCACCGCGGCGCCCGCGTGCTCCGGGGCGGGTGCCTGCGCGACCCTCCCGGCCAGTGCCAGCAGCCGCTCGCGCAGCCGGGCCGCGTCGGCCACCCCGAGGTACGCCAGCGGCGCCTCGGTCTTGCCCCCGCCGACCACCTCCAGGCGCAGCTCGGCCAGACCGGTGAGCTGGGCGAGCAGCGGTCGGACCACCTCCACGGCCTGCAGTCGCTCCAACGGGATGGCCCGGGTACGCCGCCAGAGCAGCCCCTCGTACACCCTTAGTTCGCGGCCGACCACGTGGTAGCCGGTGTTGTACCAGCTCACCACCGACAGCACTGTCGCGCCGAGAGCCAGCACCGCCACCATGGCGGCGAACCAGCCGAAGCCCACCCGGGACAGCGTCGACCAGGACAGCCCGGCGATCACCACGACCAGTGACTTGGCACCGTGCAGGACCGGGCTGAGCGGGTGCAGTCGCTGCCGGGGCTCACCCTCGGCACCGCCGGCCGGTGCCGGCCACGGCGCGGGCGCCCCCGGCGGCATCGACCCGGGCGGTGCCGCGCCAGTAGTTGGCGCGCCAGCGGGCAGCACCGGGCCCGGTGGCGTCGGGCCGGTGGGTGGCACGGTGCTCGGCTCGGCGGGCCCGTCACTCATCGGAGCGGCCCTCGGCGCGGTCGGCGGCTGCGGGCGCGCGCGCTCACAGGGTCGCCTTTCGTTCGCGACTGCGGGGCTCGCAACCCCGGCTCACTCCTCGCGCTCACAGGCCCTCGGCCCGGTCCTCGCCGAGCGCGGTGAGCCGGTCGCGCAGCCGGGACGCCTCCGCCGGGCGCAGCCCGGGCACCCGGGCGTCGCTCGCCGCCGCAGCGGTGTGCAGTTGCACGGTGGCCATGTCGAAGGCGCGTTCCAACGGCCCGGCGCTGACGTCGACGAACTGCATCCGCGAGTACGGGACGATGGAGAGCCGCCGGACCAGCAGCCCGTGCCGGACCAGCAGGTCGTTCTCCCGCTCGGCGTACCCCCAGGCTCGCACCGCCCGGACGATCGCGATGGCCCGCCACACGCCGAGCAGCACGACGACGGCGACGGCGAGCCCGAACAGCCAGTGGCCGCTCAACGCCCAGCCCACCGCCGTCACCGCCAGCCCGATGGCGACCACGACCCCCAGCCGGATCAGCTCCACCCAGATCAGGTCGGTGCAGATCGGCTGCCAGTTGACCGTGTCCGGCCAGGGCTCCAGCGGCCCTCGCCCCACCGGCGCGCCAGTGGACAGCGGGCCGGAGAGGGCGGGTGGTAGGAGGCCGGGCGCCGGCAGGTCCGGCGCGCGCTGGTCGGCGGCGGGCGCCGGCCGGTGGTCGGGTGGTGGCAGCGCCTCCGGTGGCAGTGGGGCGGGCCAGGAGACGTCGGGCGCGGCGGGCTCCGGGCCGAGCGTGCCGGGTGCGGGGAACGCACCGGGCGGCGGCTCGACGCCGGGTGCGGGGGCCGGGGTGGGCGGCCAGGACGGGGAGGTGGGGCCGGGGGAAGCCGGTGGGTCGCCGCTCACACGTCGAGCGTAGGGGATCCGGGCACCGGAGTGACGGCACGCAGGAAGCCGCGAGCCTCAAGGAAGCCCTTGAGAGTGCTCCGGTGCTCGTCGCAGGCCAGCCAGGTCTTGCGCCGATCGGCGTCGTGCAGCCGCGGATTGTTCCACTCAAGGGCCCAGACGGCAGCGGCGCGGCAGCCCCGGGCCGAGCAGACCAGGGCCTCGTCGGCGGGGGAGGGGATGCTCATCCCGGCCAGTCTAGGGCGGCGGGAGAGAAAGTTTGAGCGCCGGGCGACCACGGGGGGAGCCGCCCGGCGACGGGGTGAATCGTACACGCGGCGGGCCGGTCCGTGCACACCCGCGACGCACGATTCGGCCGCCGGGGACGGCGCGGCAGAAATCGGCTTCTCCCCACCTCGACACTCAGCAAGGCGTGCGAGTCTTGATACCGCACGAGCCGCGACGACGACCAACGCTGTGGAGGACCGGTGGCCCAGCCGACCATGCCCGACGCCCCGACGCCGAACGGGGCGGCACCGCAGCCGCCTGCGCCGGTGACCACGCCCGCGCAGGACGCCACCCTGTTGGAGAAGGCGCTGTTCGAGATCAAACGCGTGATCGTCGGGCAGGACCGCATGGTGGAGCGGATGTTCGTCGCGCTGCTCGCCCGGGGTCACTGCCTGATCGAAGGGGTGCCCGGGGTCGCCAAGACGCTCGCCGTGGAGACTCTCGCCAAGGTCGTCGGCGGGTCCTTCGCCCGGGTGCAGTTCACCCCGGACCTGGTGCCGGCCGACATCATGGGCACCCGGATCTACCGGCAGTCGAGTGAGAAGTTCGACGTCGAGCTGGGCCCGGTCTTCGTCAACTTCCTGCTCGCCGACGAGATCAACCGCGCTCCGGCGAAGGTGCAGTCGGCGCTGCTGGAGGTGATGAGCGAGCGGCAGGTGTCCATCGGCGGGGAGACCCACCGGGTGCCCGACCCGTTCCTGGTGATGGCCACCCAGAACCCGATCGAGCAGGAGGGCGTCTATCCGCTGCCGGAGGCGCAGCGGGACCGGTTCCTCATGAAGATCGTGGTGGGCTATCCGACTGACGCGGAGGAACGGGAGATCGTCTACCGGATGGGCGTGTCCCCGCCGGAGCCGACCGCGGTGTTCGACACCCCCGAGCTGATCGCCCTGCAACGCAAGGCGGACCAGGTCTTCGTGCACAACGCCCTGGTCGACTACGCGGTCCGGTTGGTGTTGGCCACCCGCGCCCCGGCCGAGCACGGGATGCCCGACGTCGCGCAACTGATCCAGTACGGGGCCAGCCCGCGCGCCTCACTGGGCCTGGTCCGGGCCACCCGCGCCCTGGCGCTGCTGCGGGGACGCGACTACGCCCTGCCCCAGGACGTGCAGGACATCGCCCCGGACATCCTGCGGCACAGGTTGGTGCTCAGCTACGACGCGCTCGCCGACGACGTGCCCGCCGACCACATCGTGCACCGGGTGATGTCGACGATCCCTCTCCCGGCCGTCGCTCCCCGCCAGCAGGCCACCCCGTCGTCGACCGCGCCGCCGCCGGGCGCTGGCTGGCCCGGGCAGCGGCCGTGACCTCACCCACCCCTCGTCCCGCCCCCCTCGCCGACCGCAGCGAGGCCGTGCTGTCCCGGCTGCAACTGCTCGTCACCCGCAAGCTCGACGGTCTGCTCCAGGGCGACTACGCCGGCCTGCTGCCCGGACCGGGCAGCGAGGCGGGGGAGTCACGGGAGTACCGCCCCGGCGACGACGTGCGCCGGATGGACTGGCCGGTCACCGCACGCACCACGACTCCGCACGTCCGGCGTACGGTCGCCGACCGGGAGCTGGAGACCTGGCTGGCCCTCGACCTGTCCGCCAGCCTGGACTTCGGCACAGGGCAGTGGCTCAAGCGCGAGGTGGTGGTCGCCGCCGCGGCCGCCATCACCCACCTGACGGTGCGCGGCGGCAACCGGATCGGCGCCGTCATCGGCACCGGCGGCGGCGCGTCCGCCCCGGCCCGACGCTGGCGGGGCACGACGCCACCGGCCGGGCCCGGAGTGCTCACCCGCCTGCCGGCCCGTTCCGGTCGCAAGGAGGCACAGGGCCTGTTGCGTACGGTCGCCGGCACCACCATCCAGCCCGGTCGTGGTGATCTGGGCGCCCTGATCGAGATGCTCAACCGTCCGCCCCGTCGACGCGGGGTGGCCGTGGTGGTGTCGGACTTCCTCTCACCGGCCGAGCAGTGGGCCCGTCCGTTGCGCAAGCTCCGGGTCCGCCACGACGTGCTGGCGATCGAGGTGATCGACCCTCGGGAGCTGGAGTTGCCCGACGTGGGCGTGCTGCCGGTGGTCGACCCGGAGACCGGCGAGCTGCACGAGGTGCAGACCGCCGACCCTCGACTGCGGCAGCGCTACGCTGATGCCGCCGCCGCCCAACGGGCCACGATCGCCGCCGCACTGCGCGGCGCTGGCGCGGCCCACCTGCGTCTGCGTACCGACCGAGACTGGCTGCTGGACATGGTGCGATTCGTGGCCGCGCAGCGGCACGCCCGCACCCGGGGGACGACACGATGATCCGTTTCATGCAACCGTGGTGGCTGCTGGCTGTGCTGCCGGTGTTCGCGCTCGCCGCGTTCTACATCTGGCGGCAGCTGCACCGCCGGGCGTACGCGATGCGGTTCACCAACGTGGACCTGCTGCGTACGGTGGCACCGAAGGGGCTCGGCTGGCGACGGCACGTCCCGGCGACCGCGTTCCTGCTCTGCCTGCTGGTGCTGGCCACCGCGCTGGCCCGGCCGGCGGTGGACACCAAGGAGCCGCTGGAGCGGGCCACGGTGATGCTCGCCATCGACGTGTCGTTGTCGATGCAGGCCGACGACGTGGCGCCGAACCGGTTGGAGGCGGCCCAGGAGGCGGCCAAGCAGTTCGTCGGTGAGCTGCCGGAGAGCTACAACCTGGGCCTCGTGTCGTTCGCCAAGGCGGCCAACGTGCTGGTGCCCCCGGGCAAGGACCGGGACGCGGTGACCAGTGCCATCGACGGGCTGGTGCTGGCCGAGGCGACCGCGACCGGCGAGGCGGTGTTCACCTGCCTGGAGGCGATCCGGTCGGTGCCGGCCGACGGCGCGGCGGGCATCCCACCGGCACGGATCGTGCTGCTCTCCGACGGTTTCCGCACCTCCGGTCGCGCGGTGGAGGAGGCAGCGGCCGCCGCCCAGGCGGCCAACGTCCCGGTCTCCACCATCGCCTTCGGCACCGACACGGGCCAGGTCGACATCGGCGGGCAGTTGCAGCGGGTGCCGGTGGACCGGATGGCGCTCGCCGAGCTTGCCGAGACCACCGAGGGCTACTTCTACGAGGCGGCCTCGGTGAGCGAGCTGAAGCAGGTCTATCAGGACATGGGCAGCTCGATCGGGTTCCGCACCGAGCCGCGTGAGGTGACCCAGTGGTACGCGGGGTTCGCGCTGCTGTTGGCGCTCTGCGCGGGCGCGCTCAGCCTGCTGTGGTCGTCCCGGATGCTCTGAACGACGGGCCGGCGGTGGTCAGCGACCGCCGCCGGCACCAGCACGGGGCAGCTCCAGCCGTCGCCGATCCGGAGCGGTCAGTGACCGCCACCGGCGAGCACGAAGACGATGGCCACCCAGACGGCGGCGAGGGTGAAGCCCAGTGGGGCGACGTAGCGGCTCATGGACGGCTCCGGGTGGCGGCTGGACGGTCCGCGTGCGGGGGCGGACCGCAGGGGGTGGGGACGCGCACACGAAGTCGTGACCGGGCGGCTCCCGGCGACCGTCGGCGAATCGGACGGCGCGGCACACGCGCCTCGGCGTCGGCCGAAGCGGTGGGGGAGCGGAGCTGGGTCAGCTCACCAGACTGAGTCGTGGCTCAGCGGGGCTGACCATCGGCCCGGCCACGACTGGGAGGATCGCTATCTCGCACAGCGATCACCTCCTGCAGGTCGGGCGGGCCGGAACGTCGATGATCGTACACCCGCGGTGTCGGCCGGACGCACTCGGCCGACCGGCCGGCGACCCCTCCACCGCCCGGGTGGCGCCGCGCCCGCGGCTGGCCGGTCCGCACCACCGTGACCAGCACCGCAGCCAGCAGCGGCAGCCAGCAGAGCCGCGCCAGCACCCAGCCCGGGCCGTCCGGAGGGGTGTGCAGACCCGGCAGGGTCAGCCCGCTGCGGGCGGTGAGCGCGGTCACCGCCACCAGCACCGGCTGATGCCACAGATAGATCCGGACCGCCTGCCGGTTCACCTCGGTCGCCGCCCGGCCAGGAAGTGGCCGGTCCAGCAGCCGTTCCAGCGCCGGCCGGGCGAGCAGCCCCAGCCCGACCTGGGTGACCGCCAGCGCCACTGCCAGCAGCGACGGCGGGTTCAGGTTGGACACACCGGCCCCGGGCACGCCGACCGCGCTCACCGGGTAGCCCAGCGCCAGCAGCGCCCCCAGCGCGACGGCTCCGCCGCCCGCCACCATGCCCGCGGCCCGCCGCCCGTCCAGCTGCCCGTCGGCGTGCGCCACGCCCAGCAGGTACGGCACCGCCCAGGCCGCCAGCACGGTGACCGGTGGCACGTCGGTGCCGGCCGGAAGCAGGCGGACGGCGAGGTCGACAGCCGCGACCGCGGCCACCGCCGGCGCGACGCACCGGGCCACACCCCAGCGGCGTACGGCGGCGCGCAGTGGGCTGGTCACCGCGACCAGGAACACCAACGGCACCAGGAACCACAGTGGACTGATCGCCAGCCGCAACGCCACGGTGAGCGTGTCGTCCGGGGTGCCGGCGACGGTGGCGGCGAGCAGCACGGCGGCGCCCACCCCCAGCAGCGCCACAGTGGGCAGGAGCAGCCGACGCAGCCGACGGGCCAGCCAACCGCCCGCGCCTCCCCGGTGGTGCGCGAGCGACCGGGTCGAGCCGAACCCGGCGGTGAAGAAGAACAATCCGAGCGTCTGCAACGCCCAGGTCAGCGGTGCCAGACCGGGCAGGGCGGTCAGCGGGCTGGCCTGGTGCAGCCCACCGTCGCCGGTCAGCACCAGCCCGGTGACCAGCCAGTGCCCCAGCACCACCCCGCCGATGGCGTACGCCCGCAACGCGTCGACGGCTCGGTCCCGGCTCATCGGGCGTCCCCGACGCCGACGCCGCCCAGCACCACCGCCGCCACCGCGACCAGCGCGGCGCTGCCCGGCACCAGGTAGCCGTCGTGCCCGTCCACCCCACCCGCCGGTAGGGGGCGGGCACCGAACGCCGGGTCGCCGGGGCGACGGCCGAAGCCCAGGCCGAGCAGTCGCACCGACGGCACCCGACGAACCCAGTCGCTGGGCGCCTCGGCCGCCCAGAACCGCCGCCCGCCAGGCAGGTCGTCGGCGCGCTGCACCCCGGCGCCCACGCCACCGAGGCTGACCACGTCGGTGATCTGGGCCGGAGCGTCCGCCGCTGCCAGCGACACCACCAACGCCCCGTAGCTGTGCCCGACGAGCGTGATCGTCGCCGCCGGACGCCGTGCGGCCAGCTCCCGCAGCAGCGTGGCCAGCCCGTCCGCGCCGCGCCGGGCGCTGACGCCACCGGCTGCGGTCAGCACCCCGTCGGGCGGGTCGTAGCCGAGCCAGGCCAGCACCGCGACCCGCGCCGCCGGCTCGGTCGCCCGCAGCTCCTGGTAGAGCTGCCCGGCCTGCACCGCTGGCGCCCGACGGGCTACCCCGCCCAACCCCCTGTCGAAGTCGGCCAGGGTGCTCCCCACCCCCGGCACCAGCACCGCGATCCGGTCCGCGCCGGCCAGGTCGCCGAGCACCTCGACCGCACGGCCGTCGCCGCGTGGGTCGAACGTCAGGAACCGGCGTCCGTCGGCCGCCCAGTCCGCGTACGGCGGCCCGGCCGCGCGCATCGCCGCCGCCATGACCGGGTACGCCTCGACGAACCCCGCCGTAGCAACCGGCTCGGGTCGGGTCGGCAGGACCAGGTTCACGCCGAGCAGCGCGGCCACCGCCACCCGACTGGCACGTCGTCGTCGCATCACGTTCTCCCTCCGGAATGTCGTACGGAGGGAGAGTGCGCGGGTGGGTGGGGCTCGGTCGTCGTCCCGGGGAGCCGTCTGCGGGCTGGCTCCGCGGGGCTACTCGCCGGCGGCTACCAGACCCGTCTCGTACGCCAGCACCACGGCCTGGGCACGGTCGCGCAGCCCCAGCTTGGCCAGGATCCGCCCGATGTGCGTCTTCACTGTCTGCTCGGCCACCACCAGGTCAGCGGCGATCTCCGCGTTGTTGCGACCCCGCGCGATCAACCGCAGCACCTCGGTCTCCCGTGGGGTGAGCCCGGCCAGGTCGGTGGGGCGCGGACGGTGGCGGTCCGGGCGGGCGGCGAACTCGGCGATCAGCCGGCGGGTCACCGCGGGGGCGAGCAGCGCGTCCCCGGCCGCCACGACCCGCACCGCCTGCACCAGATCGGCCGCCGGCGCGTCCTTGAGCAGGAAGCCGCTGGCCCCGGCGCGCAGCGCCTCGTACACATAGTCGTCCAGGTCGAAGGTGGTGAGGATGAGCACCCGGGGCCGTTGCGCCGAACGGTCACCGAGCAGCTTGCGGGTGGCCTCCAGCCCGTCCATGACCGGCATCCGCACGTCCATCAGCACCACGTCCGGGTCGAGCCGGCGGGCGGCGGCCACGGCCTGCGCGCCGTCGGCGGCGTCACCCACCACCAGCAGGTCCGGTTGGGCGGCGAGCAGCGCGCCGAAGCCCTGCCGGACCATCGCCTGGTCGTCGGCGATCAGCACCTTGATCACGCGTCCCCGCCCTCCGCGTCGTACGGCAGCTCGGCCGCCACCGCGTAACCCCCGTCGGGCAGCGGCCCGGCGGTGAACGTACCGCCCAGCGAGGTGGCCCGTTCCCGCATGCCGGTCAGCCCGTGCCCGGGGCCGCCGTCGGCGGTCGGTCGGGCGTCGGCCGGGGAGTTCTCGACGCGTACCTCCAGACCGGAGCGACCGGCGCGGACGGTGACCCGCACCGCGGCGCCGCTTGCGTGCCGGGCCGCGTTGGCGAGGCCTTCCTGCACGATGCGGTACGCGGCCAGCCCGACCGGCGCGGGCACCTGCCCGTCGTGCACCTGCCCGGCGTCCAGTGTCACCGGCAGCCCGGCCCGGCGTGCCGCGTCCACCATGGCGTCCAGGTCGGCCAGGTCCGGCTGCGGTGCGGTCTGCGGCCCGGACGACTCGCTGCGCAACACACCCAGCAACCGTCGCATGTCGGTCAGCGCGTCGCGGGCCGAGGCGGCGATGGCGACGAACTCCGCGGCGGCCGGCGCGGGCACGTCCGTCAGCCGGTACGGAGCGGTCTCCGCCTGCACCGCGATCAGCGACATGTGGTGGGCCACCACGTCGTGCATCTCCCGGGCGATCCGGGTGCGTTCCTCCAGCACCGCGCGGCGCTCCTGCTCCCGCTCGCTCTGCTCGGTCTGCGCCGCCAGGGCGTGCCGGGACAACCGGTTGCGTCGGATCAGGTCGCCGACGATCGCCAGGGCGCCGAGCAGGAGCAGGACGGGCACCCGGTTGTCCGGGTCGACCAGGCCGAGCACCGGCACCGTGCTGATCGCCACCACCCAGACCAGCACCGGCCGGTCGACCCGTGCGACGACCACCGCCAGCACCGCGATCGACCCGAGCGCCAGCGGCGGGGTCCACGGCCAGGCCTGGTCGGCCGGCGCGTTGAACGTGCAGATCGACAGGGCCAGCACGGTCAGTCGCCAGGCCAGCAGCGGACGCCGGGGCAACGCCAGCAGCGGCGCCACGGTCATCGCCGCGAACAGCAGCGCGATCGGCGTCGACAGGCCCCACTCGCTCTCCACCGTCAGCGTGATCAGGAAGAGGCCGAGCACGGCGAGCAACCCGACCGGGGTGGCGTACGGGGCCACCAGCGGCCAGCGGGCCAGCAGCGGCCGTTCGGCCGGGGCGTCCGGGCCCAGCAGGGTCTGCCGCAGGGCCCGCAGGGCCACGGCGATCGGATGCCGGTTCACCACCGGAAGGCTACGGTTCGGCTGCCTCCAGGGCGTGCCACCAGGGGTTGATCCCGGTGTCGTACCCCGGTGTGACGCGACTCCCGTTAGCGCTTACCTGCCGGTAACGCCTAGGCTCCGACGCGTCCGTGCTGACCATTCGCAAGGGGGAACAGTGGCCCGTACCGTGCTGGTGACCGGGGGCAACCGGGGAATCGGCCTGGCCATCGCGCAGGCCTTCGCCAAGCAGGGCGACCGGGTGGCGGTCACCCACCGCAGCGGCGACGCCCCCGACGGGCTGTTCGGCGTACGCGCCGACGTCACCGACGCCGCCTCCATCGACGCCGCGTTCACCGCCGTCGAGGCCGAGCTGGGGCCGGTTGAGGTGCTGGTCGCCAACGCCGGCATGACCGCCGACACGCTGCTGCTGCGGATGACCGAGGAGCAGTTCACCGACGTGGTGGACACCAACCTCACTGGCGCGTTCCGGGTCGCCAAGCGGGCCTCCGGCAAGATGCTCCGCGCCAAGTGGGGCCGCATGATCTTCATCTCCTCGGTGGTCGGCCTTGCCGGCGGCGCCGGGCAGGTCAACTACGCCGCCAGCAAGGCCGGTCTGGTCGGCGTGGCCCGCTCGATCACCCGGGAGCTGGGCAGCCGCAACATCACCGCGAACGTGGTGGCGCCCGGCTTCATCGACACGGACATGACCGCGGGTCTGTCCGACGACCGCAAGGCGGAGATCCGCAAGTCGATCCCGGCCGGCCGGATGGCCAGCCCGGACGAGGTCGCCGGGGTGGTCACCTGGCTGGCCTCGGACAGCGCCGGGTACGTCTCCGGCGCCGTCATCCCGGTCGACGGCGGCCTCGGCATGGGCCACTGATCAGCGCTTCTCGACAACGTACGGAGGAAACCCTGCATGTCCGGACTGCTCGCCGGTAAGCGGCTGCTCGTCACCGGTGTCATCACCGACGCCTCGATCGCCTTCTCGGTGGCGAAGCTCGCCCAGGAGAACGGCGCGCAGGTCGTGCTCACCGGCTACGGCCGGCTTTCCCTGGTCGAGCGGATCGCCAAGCGGCTGCCCGAGCCCGCCCCGGTCATCGAGGTGGACGTCACCAACACCGAGCACCTGGCCGGCCTCGCCGACCGGGTACGCGAGCACGTCGACGGCCTCGACGGTGTGGTGCACTCGATCGGCTTCGCCCCGCAGAGCTGCCTCGGCGGCGGCTTCCTCGACGCTCCGTGGGAGGACGTGGCGACCGCCCTGCACGTCTCCACCTTCTCGTACAAGTCGCTGGCCATGGCCGCGCTGCCGCTGATGTCGCCCGGCGGCGCGGTGGTCGGTCTGACCTTCGACGCGACGAAGGCGTGGCCGGTCTACGACTGGATGGGCGTGGCCAAGGCCGGCCTGGAGTCGGCGTCGCGCTACCTGGCCATGCACCTGGGCAAGCAGGGCATCCGCAGCAACCTGGTCGCCGCCGGACCGCTGCGGACCATCGCCGCCAAGTCGATCCCCGGCTTCGACCAGTTCGAGGACGCCTGGGCCGAGCGGGCCCCGCTGGGCTGGAGCCTCACCGACCAGGAGCCCGCCGCCAAGGCCTGCCTGGCGCTGCTCTCCGACTGGTTCCCGGCCACCACCGGCGAGATCGTCCACGTCGACGGCGGCTACCACGCCATCGGCTCCTGACGATCCCTCGCGCTTCTCCCCGGCGACGCTCCCGACAGCCGTTCGCGTGATCTGCGCGGCCGGACCAGGGGGCGTCGCCGGGCGGTCCAGGTCGAGGGGCGAGAATGACCCCATGTCCTACGACGCGGTGGTGCTGGTGTCCTTCGGTGGGCCGGAGCGGCCCGAGGACGTGATGCCGTTCCTGCAGAACGTGACCCGCGGCCGAGGCGTGCCGCCCGAGCGCCTGGCCGAGGTCGCCGAGCACTACCAGCACTTCGGTGGGGTGTCGCCGATCAACCAGCAGTGCCGTGACCTGCTGGCCGCCGTCCGCGCCGACTTCGCCGCGCACGGTCTCGACCTGCCCGTCTACTGGGGCAACCGCAACTGGGACCCGATGCTCGCCGACACGGTGACCCAGATGCGCGACGACGGGGTCACCCGGGCGCTGGCCTTCGTCACCAGCGCGTACGGCGGGTACTCCTCCTGCCGGCAGTACCAGGAGGACATCGCCGCCGCCCGGGCCGCAGTCGGCGCGGACGCGCCGGTGATCGAGAAGCTGCGCCAGTTCTGGGACCACCCCGGCTTCGTCGAGCCGCACACCGACGCGGTCCGGGCGGCCGTGGGCCAGCTCGACCCGGCGAAGCGGGACACCACTCGGCTGGTCTTCACCGCCCACTCCATCCCCAGCTCGATGGCGGCCAACGCCGGCCCGCACGGCGGCCGGTACGAGGCGCAGCTGCGCGAGACCGCCCGGCTCGTCGCCGCTGCCGCCGCGCCCGAGCTGGAGTACGACCTGGTCTGGCAGAGCCGCTCCGGCCCCCCGCAGGTGCCGTGGCTGGAACCGGACATCAACGACCACCTGGCCACCCTCGCCCAGAGCGGCACCACCAGCGTGGTGGTCAGCCCGATCGGGTTCGTCTCCGATCACCTGGAGGTCGTGTGGGACCTGGACACCGAGGCACTGGAGACGGCCAAGCAGCTCGGCCTGGACTTCGTCCGGGCCGACACCCCCGGCACCGACCCGCGTTTCGTGACCATGGTGCGTGAGCTGGTCACCGAACGGACGGACCCGGACGGTGCGCAGCTGCGCCGCCGCCTGGGCGAGCTGCCGATGTGGGACACCTGCGCCACCGTCTGTTGCGTGCCGACCCGCCGCCCCTGACCTCTGAGGATCATCATGCATGACCGCAAGCCCGTGCAGAGTTGGCTGACCGACATGGACGGCGTGCTGGTGCACGAGGGCCAGCCGGTGCCCGGCGCACCGGAGTTCATCAACCGGCTGCGCACCTCCGGCAAGCCGTTCCTGGTGCTGACCAACAACTCGATCTACACCCCGCGCGACCTGACTGCCCGGCTGAGCCGGATGGGACTGGACGTGCCGGAGGAGTCGATCTGGTCGTCGGCGCTGGCCACCGGGCAGTTCCTCGCCGACCAGCGGCCGGGCGGCACCGCGTACGTCATCGGTGAGGCCGGGCTGACCACGGCACTGCACGCGGTCGGCTACGTGCTCACCGACTTCGCCCCCGACTACGTGGTGCTCGGCGAGACCCGGACCTACAGCTTCGAGGCGATCACCAAGGCCGTCCGACTGATCAACGACGGAGCCCGGTTCATCTGCACCAACCCCGACGTGACCGGCCCTTCCGTGGAGGGCGCCCTGCCCGCCGCCGGTTCGGTCGCCGCCATGATCTCCAAGGCGACGGGGGTGGAGCCGTACTTCGTCGGCAAGCCGAACCCGATGATGATGCGCTCGGCGCTCAACACGATCAACGCTCACTCGGAGAGCACCGCGATGATCGGTGACCGGATGGACACCGACATCCTGTGCGGCCTGGAGGCCGGACTGGAGACCATCCTGGTGCTCACCGGCATCAGCAGCCGCACCGAGGCGGAGCGCTACCCGTACCGCCCGTCCCGGATCATCAACTCGGTCGCGGACCTGCTCGACGAGGTCTGACCAAACCCAACCGGTGTTGCGGGGCTCCGGTCAGGGGCGCAGGGGGGCGTTGCAGGCGGCCACCAGCGCCTGCCGGCAGGCCGCGGTCAACGGGCGAAGAGCCGCGTCCCGTTGCTGCGCCTCGTAGTTGTTGATGGCCCCGCCCGGGGCGGCATGCCCGGCCAGCGCGAGCACCCGGTCGAGCACCGCGGCCCGGGCGAAGAGCCGACGGGCCCGCGGGTCGAAGCCCGGTGGCAGGTCGGTGGCGCCGTCGGGCCGGCGCAGCGCGGCCAGCGCACCGGCCAGCTCGGGCCGCCACTGGGCCACGTCGAGGCGGGTCAGCGCGGCGGTCGTCTCGGCCAGTGCGGCGGCCAGCTCGGCCTCCGCCTCGGCGGCGCCGGGCAATGAGAGTGACGCGGCGGGCGCGTTGGCCGGCAGCGGGTAGACCCGCCACAGCACCGTCTCGAAGCAGTCCCCGGAGCCGGAGGTGTGCGAGCGGACCTCCGGGATCAACCCGAGCCCGCCGGCCACCACCGCCTCACCCGTGACCAGGGCCGCGCCGGCGAAGTCACCGGGGCCGGGCAGCCCTCGGGGGTCGCCCGGCGCGGGCAGCACCAGGCGGATCTCGTCCGGTGAGAGCTTGGCCAGAGTGGGAAGCGCGGCGCCCAGCGGGACGTCGGTCCAGGTGCCCGGGGCGTCCGCAACGAGATGTTCCTCGTTGCCGGCGATGGCGTCGGCGACCTCGTCGTACGGCACCAGCCCGGCGCGCCACGCGCGCACCCAGGCAACGAACCGGCTCGACCGGCGCGGCGCGACTGTGGCCGCGCCCGTTGCGGGGGTGGACATGCCGAAAGGGTACGTGGTCACGACCTGCTCTGTCTCGGCTGCCGCTCCCGCCGCCCGGCCTGCCCCGAACTGCCCCCTTCGCCCGATCCCCGGCCGTGGCGCGGCGCTGCGACCCGGCCCGCGTACCGCTAACGCAGCCGCAGACCCTCGATGACCAGTCCGACCATGAGGCGCGCGTCGTAGGCAGGGCTGTCGGCGCCGATGCAGAGGTTGCCGATGCCGTGCATCAGGACGAGGGCGTCCATGCCGGGAATGATCTCGTCCGCCGTGCTGGCGGCGTCGAGCAGTTCGGCGCAGACCGGGACGAGCCGGTCGAGGAAGTAGGCGTGCAGCGTCTGGAAGGCGGCGTCGTCGGACCGCATCGCCTCGGCCAGGCCGTGCTTGGTGACCAGGAAGTCGACGAAGAGGTGGATCCAGCTCGCCAGTGCGGCGTGCGGTGTGGCGCTCTCGGCCAGGAGCACCGGGCCCGCCTCGGCGCATGCCTCGACCTGGTGTCGGTACACCGCGACGATCAGATCGGCCCGGGTCGGAAAGTGGCGGTAGATCGTCCCGACGCCGACGCCCGCCCTGGCGGCGATGTCGCGCACCGGCGCATTGACTCCGGAGACGACGAATGCCGCAGCGGCCGCCTCCAGCAGCGCCGTCTCGTTGCGCCGCGAATCAGCCCGCTGCTTGCGCGGGGCACCCGACTCCGTGCCGGCCACCGTTACCCCCGTCACATCCCTTGAAAAAACGGAACCGTGTTCCGTATGGTTTAGCGGAACCAAGTTCCGCATATGCAGCATGCCAGAACGGCAGGCCAATCCCAAGTCACGGAGGAACGACCATGTACGCGATGCCAGAGCCCACGCCAGTCGTCACGGTCCACCCCATCACGTTGCCGACCCCGGATCGCGGTAACGATCTGCACGTACGGGTCTCCGCACCCACGACCGGCCATGAGCTGCCCGTCATCGTCTTCTCGCACGGCTTCGGCTCTGCGGCCACCAACTACGGTCCGCTGGTTGACTTCTGGGCCTCGCACGGTTTCGTCGTCATCCAGCCCACCCACCTCGACTCACGGCGCCTGAACCCTCCGCCCGACGACACCCGCACACCGCGGATCTGGCGAATCCGGGTGGACGACCTGAAGCGCACCCTCGACCAGCTCGACCTGCTGGAGTCGTCCGTTCCCAGCCTCGCTGGACGTCTCGACCGCACCCGAATCGCCGTGGCCGGCCACTCCTGGGGCGCCCAGACGGCGAGCACCCTGCTGGGTGCCCGAGTCCTCGACGCCGACGGGAACCCCGGAGAGGACATGTCCGACCAACGGATCGGGGCAGGCGTCCTCCTGGCCGTGACCGGCCGGGGCGGAGGCGATCTTTCCCCGTTCGCTGCCGAGCACTTTCCCTTCATGAGCCCGAGCTTCGCGGACATGAACACCCCGACCCTCGTCGTCGCGGGCGATCGGGACGACTCCCCGTTGTCGGTCCGTGGGCCGGGCTGGTTCACCGACGCGTACCACCTGAGCCCGGGGAGCAAGAGCCTGCTCACGCTGTTCGGAGCGGAGCACTCGCTCGGCGGCATCTCCGACTACGAGGCCAGGGAGACGACTGACGAGAACCCCGAGAGGGTTGCTCTGATCCAGCGGCTCACGTGGGCCTACCTCCGCGACGCCCTCGGCCTCAAGGACTCCGTCTGGCCGGCACCGGTCGAGAGCACCCTGGGCCGCCTCGAATCCACTCCATGATCGACTGAGTGGTGAGGTGGGGTGAGGCGGTGTGTCGGGGCGCGGGGTGCTGGTGGGGGAGTTAGCGTGATCGACATGGCGGGGCGATACGGCGAGGACGTGTTGGCGGGGGACTGGCGGCGGCGGAAGGTCACCCCCGAGGTGGACGCCGAACCGGATCTCGTGGTCGAGGACGCCGACTCCGGGTTCTGCGGAGCGGTGGTGGGCTTCGAGGCCGGCGCGGTCGTGCTGGAGGACCGGCATGGCCGACGGCGCAACTTCCCGCTGCTGCCGGCGGCGTTCCTGCTCGACGGCCGCCCGGTGACGTTGCGCCGCCCCACCCGCGCGCCGGTGCCGGCGGCCCGTCGACGCACCGCGTCCGGTTCGGTGGCGGTGGACAACGTCCGCGCCCAGGTGGCCAAGGCGAGCCGGATCTGGGTGGAGGGCATCCACGACGCCGCGCTGGTCGAGCGGATCTGGGGCGACGACCTGCGGATCGAGGGTGTCGTCGTGGAGCCGCTGGATGGCATCGACGCCCTCGACGCCGACGTACGCGACTTCGGCCCCGGCCCGACCCGACGACTCGGCGTGCTCGTCGACCACCTCGTGCCGGGCAGCAAGGAGAGCCGGATCGTGGCCCGAGTGAACTCGCCCTACGTGCTGGTGACCGGCCACCCGTACGTGGACGTCTGGCAGGCGGTCAAACCAGCGGCGTTGGGTATCGCGGCGTGGCCGGTCGTGCCGCCGGGGCGGCCGTGGAAGGAGGGGGTCTGCACGGCCCTCGGCGTGGCCGAGCCGGCGGACATGTGGCGGCACATCCTGTCCCGGGTGAACAGCTTCGCCGACGTGGAGACTCCCCTGATCAACGCCATGGAACGCCTCATCGATTTCGTCACCGAAGCCCCCTGAGCCGGCTGACCCGTCCGGTGGGTCAGGGGATCTCGTCGGGGCTGCGCGTGAAGACGAACGTGGCGATGTCGACGGCCACCGCCCGCCCGCTGTCGTCGCGCCGCACCGTCAGGATCTCGCCGTTCTCCGGGCCGGAGCGTCCCCGCCAGCGGTCCGTTCCCTCGGCGGTGAACCGGCTCACCCGCTCACCGCGGACGTGGGCCACCAGGTCACCCGCGTCCCAGCTCAGGTCCAGCGAGGTGCCCATCCACCACCAGCGGCCGGTCAGCTCTGCCAGCTCGGCCGTGGGCGTGGCGGTGGCCGGCCGCCACGGCTGCGGGAACGCCGGCTCGGCGTCCAGCACTGTGGTCAGCAGCCGGCGGCCGAGCCCGGTGATCGGGAAGCCGTACGAGTTGGCGAAGCCGACCACGGCGGTACGGGTCGGCCGGTGCACCACGAGGGCGGCCACGTACCCGGGCATCGAGCCGCCGTGCCCGACGTACACGCGCTCGCCGTCCCGGTAGAGCTCCAGCCCCAGGCCGTGCCCGCCGGTCCAGGAGTCGAGATCGCTGATCACCACGGGCGCGCACATCTCGGTGAGCGTCCCGGCGGCCAGCACCGACGGGTCGGGGTCGGCGAGGAAGGCGGCCCAGCGGCCCAGGTCCTCGATCGTCGACCAGAGCTGCCCGGCGGGGGCCATCGCGCCGGTGTCGGTGCGGGGCTCTTCTCGCAGCGTGCCGTGCCAGGGGTGTACGACGTAGCCGCGGGCGTACGGCTCGGTGGCCGCGTACGTGGTGCGGCGCATTCCGAGCGGGCCGAGCAGCCGGTCGTTGAGCAGGTCGGCCCAGGGCGTTTCGGTGAGCCGTTCGAGCACCCCGCCGAGCAGCGCGTACGCCAGGTTGGAGTAGTGGTACGCGGTGTGCGGCGGATAGGCGATCTTGTCGGCGGTCAGGCCGGCGAGCAGCGTGGCCAGGTCGGTGCCCGCTGCCCGTTCCCACCATTCGCCCTCGGGTTCGCGTTGCATGCCGCTCGCGTGCCCGAGCAGCTGACGCAGGGTGAGCGAGCCGACAACGGTGCCCGGCAGGTGCTTCTCCAGCTCGTCGTCGACGCTGAGCCGGCCGGCGTCGCGCAGCTGC
This sequence comes from Micromonospora sp. MGP-C2, assembly GCF_057766525.1. Lineage (NCBI taxonomy): Bacteria > Bacillati > Actinomycetota > Actinomycetes > Micromonosporales > Micromonosporaceae > Micromonospora > Micromonospora sp. MGP-C2. The sequence goes on along the minus strand of NZ_JBYMEN010000002.1, from coordinate 2,138,850 downwards.
ATGATCAGGGACGCGGTCATCGTCTTGCTGATCGAGCCGACCCGGTACTGCAGGTTGGCGTCCGGGCGGGGCTGCTCGCCTGCGGCGGCCAGGTGGGCGAGCGCGCCGTCACGGACCACGCCCAGCACCAGTGACGGGGTGCGACCGTCGATCTGCGCCTGGGTGACCTGGGTGTCGATCTGCCGGGCGGTCGCGGGCAGCAGGGTCAAGGGAATCTCCTCGATCGGTGGCTCGGACCGGACCCTAGCCGGGGGTGTTTCGGCCGGCCAGTCCATTTCGGCGAGCCTGCTGATCATGAGAGGTGGGCTGTTCGTGCATTCGCGTGTCACGATCAGGGGGTGGACGCGGTGGTGTGGATCGTATTAGGTGTGGTGCTGGCAGTCGCCGAGATCTTCACGACGACGCTCTTTCTCATCATGTTCGGGGCCGGGGCGTTCGCCGCCGCCGGTGCCGCCGCCCTGGGTGCGCCGGTTGCGGTGCAGGCGCTGGTCTTCGCTGTGGTGTCGGCGTTGAGCGTGGTGGTGGTCCGGCCGGTCATCCGGCGGCACAGCCGTTCCGCGCTCGACAGCGGCGAGCAGCCGTTCGGCGTGGAGGCGATCGAGGGCTCCACGGCGCTGGTGCTGGAACGGGTCGACGCTGAGCACGGCCTCGTCAAGATCGACGGCGAGCTGTGGACCGCCCGCTCATATGACACGACGCAATTTTACGAACCTGGTCAACGGGTTCGGGTGATCAAGGTTCGGGGCGCGACCGCCCTGGTCTGGCAGGACGATGTTTCTTCCGCCGGCGAGCTGCCGGAAGCGAGAGGGTGAACTGAATGACCATAATCGGGGTGCTGGTGATCGCGGTGGCGCTGATCGCCGTGATAACGCTGGCGAAGGCGGTGCGGATCGTGCCGCAGCAGCGCCAGGACGTGGTGGAACGGCTCGGCAAGTACAAGCGCACCCTCAGCCCCGGCCTCAACCTGCTGGTGCCGTTCGTCGACGCGGTGCGCACCAAGGTCGACATGCGGGAGCAGGTGGTCAGCTTTCCGCCGCAGCCGGTGATCACCTCGGACAACCTGGTGGTCTCGATCGACACCGTTCTCTACTTCAAGGTGGTCGACTCGGTCCGGGCGACCTATGAGATCTCCAGCTTCCTCCAGGCCATCGAGCAGCTGACCGTCACCACGCTGCGTAACGTGATCGGCTCGCTGGACCTGGAGCGCGCGCTGACCAGCCGGGACGAGATCAACCGGCACCTCTCCGGCGTGCTGGACGAGACCACCGGCCGCTGGGGCATCAAGGTGACCCGGGTCGAGATCAAGGCGATCGAGCCGCCGGCCAGCATCCGCGACTCCATGGAGAAGCAGATGCGCGCCGAGCGTGACCGTCGCGCGGCGATCCTCACCGCCGAGGGCCACAAGCAGTCGGTGATCCTCACCGCCGAGGGTGACAAGCAGTCGGCGGTGCTGCGGGCCGACGGTGACCGGCAGGCCCAGATCCTGAAGGCCGAGGGTCAGGCGAAGGCGATTCGGACGGTCTTCGACGCGATCCACCAGGCGAACCCGAGCCAGAAGGTGCTCGCCTACCAGTACCTGCAGGCCCTGCCGCAGATCGCCCAGGGCAGCGCCAACAAGGTCTGGATCGTCCCGGCCGAGCTGACCAAGGCCCTGGAGGGCATGGGTGGCGCGCTCGGCGGGTTGAGCCAGATGGTGGGGGACCTGCCCGCACCGGAGGCGGCCGAACACGCGAGCCAGGTCCAGCGCGAGGCGGCGGAGGCGGCGCAGGCCGCTGCGGATGCCGCCCAGCAGATCCACGACGAGGTACGCGTCGCCGAGGCGCAGGCCACCGGCGGCAACAAGCCGCAGGGGCTGCCCGCCCCGGAGCCGGTGTCCCCGGCCAGCCTGACCGAGGACTCGGCCGACCAGCGGGAACGCGGCTGATCACGGCCTTAATACGAGAAAGTCTCATGGGGCGCTCCGACGCCTGCCACGATCGGTCCTAGGACGGGTGGTGACCAGGCAATCGGGGCGCCCGGCGCGTCTCGCACCGCTCGTGGACGAGCGAGGTGACGCATGAAGGATCCGGCGAATCGGATGTGGTCCTCGGCCCCGGTGCCCGGCGCGCACGACCCGGTCGCGCCGCTGGGCTCCCGGCGCAGCGGAGGCGGGTTCGGCGTACTGCCGTTCGTGGGCGAGCCCAGCCCGGGCGCCCCGGCCACGAACGCCACCTGGGCCTGGTCGATACGTCGGTTCGCGCGGGCCGCGGTGTGGCTGCTGCCCGCGTACGCCATCCTCTACGGCGCGGTGGCGATGGCCAGTGACGGAGGGGTGGGCAACGACCCCTATCCGGCCGACGGCCAGGCGGTGTACCTGATCGGTTGGGTGGCCGCGGTCTGGCTCGGCCTGCTCGCGCTGCTGGCCCTCACCGGTCTGCTGGCCGCGACCCGCAGCCGCCGGGTGGCCGCCGCCGGGCTGCTGGTCAGCATCGCCGGCACCGTGCTGATGCTGCCGTTCGCCGGGCTCGCCGAGCAGACGCCGGTCTTCGGCACCACCGCGCGGTCGCTGGTCCTGCTCGGCGCGACGTTCTACAGCGTCGGCTGGTTCCTCACCGGATGGGCGGTGGCCCGCTCGGGCAGCTTCAGCCTCGGCGACGGCGTCATGTTGATCATCGCTGCGCCGCTGCTCGGCCTCGGTGGCGCCCTGATCGGTTCCCTGCAGACGTTCGGCGCGATCTTCGTGCTGATCGCCGGCATCGGCATCGGCTACCGCTCCGGCCGCCTGATGCCCCGTGAAACCGCGAGAGATGCCGCCAGCGCCAGCCTGAGCACTCCAAACCCCTAACGCACCCACCGGGCCCTCGGCCCTCGCCCAGCTCCGGTGATCAAGAGGTTTGCGTCAGAAATGGTGCCTCGGCTGACGCAAACCTCTTGATCACCGGGCAGAGGGTTGGGGGTTGGCTGGTTGGGGGCCGTGAAGTTGGTGACAATCGCGGGGTGGGGGTGGTCGGTTAGCGGCTTTCGTGGCAATCCTGGGGAGCATGGCCGCCCCCCGCTCGCCGCTGTCGCGGCTGTTCACCGTGCTGCTCGCTGGCGTGTTGGCCGGGCTTGTCCTGGCAGTCGCCGCGCTGCCCGGCAACCTGCTGCTCGGGCTCGGCGCCCGCGCCGCGCTCGGGTCGTACGCCGCGTTGCCCGCCTCGCTGAAGACCCCCGCCACGCCGCAGCGCTCGTACCTGTACGCCAACGACGGCAAGACGCTGATCACCACGTTCTACGACGTGAACCGCACCGACGTGCCGTTGTCGGAGATCGCCCCGGTGATGCGGCAGGCGATCGTGGCGGCCGAGGACCGGCGCTTCTACGACCACGGCGGCGCGGACCTGCGCGGCCTCGCCCGGGCACTGGTGGCCAACGTCAAGGGCGGCGGCACCGAGCAGGGCGGCTCGACGCTGACCATGCAGTACGTCCGTAACGTCCTCAAGACCGACCCCACCCGCACCGCCGAGGAGCGCGCCGCCGCCACCGACCCCACCTTCGGGCGCAAGATCCAGGAGATCCGGTACGCGAGTGCGCTGGACAAGAGCCTCGGCAAGGACGAGATCCTCGACCGGTACCTGAACATCGCCTACTTCGGCTCCGGCGCGTACGGGATCGCGGCGGCCAGCCAGCGTTACTTCGGCAAACCGCCGGCGCGGTTGACCCTCGCCGAGTCGGCCCTGCTCGCCGGCCTGGTGCAGTCCCCGGACGCGTACAGCCCGATCAGCGGCGACAAGGACGCGGCGCTGGCCCGCCGGTCGTACGTGCTGGACTCGATGGTCGCCACTAACGCGATCACCGCCGCGCAGGCCACCCAGGCCAAGGCCGAGCCGCTGACCCTGCACCCCACCGCCCAGCCCAACGGCTGCACGGCGGTCTCCCAGGGCCACGACGACTGGGGCTACTTCTGCGACTACCTGCGGCAGTGGTGGCTGACCCAGCCGGCGTTCGGCGCCACCGTCGCCGAGCGCGAGCAGGCCCTGCGGTCGGGGGGCTACACCGTGGTCACCTCGCTGGACCCGAAGATCCAGGCCACCGCGCAGCAGCAGGCCACCAAGGTCTACGGATACGACAACAAGCGCGCCCTGCCGATCGCGGCGGTCCAGCCGGGCACCGGGCAGGTGCTGGCCATGGCGGTCAACCGGCACTACAGCCTGGCCGACAACCCGGCCGGGCAGGCGAACCACCCGAACACCGTCAACCCGTTGATCTCCGGCGGGGCCAGCGTCGACGGGTACCAGGCGGGCTCGACGTTCAAGCTGTTCACCATGCTCGCCGCGCTGGAGTCGGGCCGTACCCTCTCCACCGGCTTCGATGCGCCCGCCAAGCTGCCCACCCGGTACGCGGCCGAGGGGCCGGGCAGCTGTGAGGGCCGCTGGTGCCCGGCGAACGCCAACCCGGACTGGATGGACGGGTACCGGATGATGTGGGACGGCTTCGGCCGCTCGGTGAACACCTACTTCGTGTGGTTGGCCGAGCAGGTCGGCCAGGACAAGGTGGTCGAGATGGCGCAGCGCCTCGGCATCACCTTCCGCGCCGACACGGACGCCGCCTTCGCCAAGGACAACGCCGCGAACTGGGGGTCGTTCACCCTCGGCGTCGCCGCCACCACCCCGCTTGACCTGGCCAACGCGTACGCCACGGTGGCCGCCGAGGGCACCTACTGCACACCGGTGCCGGTGGTCTCGGTGACCGACGCGGACGGTGCGAAGGTGCCGGTCGGTCAGCCGTCCTGCAAGCGGGTCCTCGACGTCGACGTCGCGCGTGCCGCGACCGATGCCGCTCGCTGCCCGGTGGGTCAGCAGTCGGCGTTCGGGCAGTGCAACGGCGGCACCGCGACCGGTGTGAACGACATCCTCGACGGCCGGCCGGTGGCCGGTAAGACGGGCAGCTCGGAGCAGAACTCGACCGAGACCTTCGTCGGTTTCACCCCGCAGGTTGCGGTGGCCGGCATCGCTGCCAACCCGGACGATCCGGCCGACTCGGTGGGCTCTGCGGTGCAGAGCAAGGTGATCGACGCGGTCGCCCGGGTCATCGCCACCGCCGTGAAGGGTCAGCCGGAGAAGGCGTTCGCCGCACCCAGCCGCGAGCTGGCCGGCGACGCGCGCCGCCCCGTGCAGCGCCCCGTGGTCCCGGAGCGTCAGCAGCAGCCGACCCAGGACCCCCGCTCGGCCCTGCAACGCTGGCTCGATCGTCGCGGCTGATGCTCTCAGCCCTTGCGGCGGCGGGGGCGGTAGCTGGCGAGGGTGGCCGGTAGGCCGCGTCGGACGATCCCGGCCCAGTCGGTGTCGCCGCGCAGCACCGCCGCCGCGGTCTTGCGGGCCTGCTCGGCGGTGAAGTGCGGCGGGAGCATCAGCTCGGCCGGGTCGACCAGGGCGTTGATGACCACCGGCCGGTCGGCGGACAGCGCCCGGTCCCAGACGCCGGGGATCTGCTCCGGCGAGTCGATCAGCTCGCCGCGCAGCCCGAGCACCTCCGCCCACTGGTGGTAGGCGATGTCCGGCAACTGCTGACTGTCCGGGAACATCGGCGTCCCCTCGCTGGAGCGCTGTTCCCAGCTGACGAACGCCAGGTCCCGGTTGTTGAGCACCAGCACCACGAACCGTGGGTCGGCCCAGCTCCGCCAGTACTTGGCCACGGTGATCAGCTCGTTGACGCCGTTCATCTGCATGGCGCCGTCGCCGATCAGCGCGACGAGCGGCCGGTCCGGGTGGGCGAACTTGGCACTCAGCGAGTACGGCATGGCGCCGCCCATGGACAGCAGCGTTCCGGACAGGCTGGCCAGCATCCCGGGGCGGACCTGGATGTGCCGGGCGTACCAGGCGGTGGTGGTGCCGCAGTCGACGGCGAGCATCACGTCGTCGGGCAGGCGTTCATTGAGGGTGTGGAAGAGCAACTGCGGGTTGACCGGGTCGGCGGTCTGCTCGGCCAGGTCGCGTTGCACCCGCCGCCACGCCGAGGTGTTGTCGGCAATCTCCGCCCGCCAGGCGGTCGGCCCGGGGCCGGGGCCCAGCTCGTCCAGCAGGGCCCGCACTGTGGGGCGGGCGTCGCCGGTCAGGTTCACCTCGGTCGGGTACCGCAACCCGAGCTGGGTGCCGTCCAGGTCGATCTGCACCGCGCGGGCCTGCCCGGGCGGCGGGTAGAACTCCGAGTACGGCATGTTGCTGCCCACGATCAGCAGCCGGTCGCAGCCGGTCATCAACTGCCAGCTCGGTCGGGTGCCGAGCAGCCCGATCGCGCCGGTCACCCACGACTCGCGGTGGTCGACGGCGGTGAAGCCGAGCAGTGCCGTGGCCACACCGGCCCCGAGTCGGTTGGCGATCTCGCGGACCTCGTCGCGCGCGCCCAGAGCGCCCTGTCCGACCAGCATGGCCACCCGCTGCCCGCCACGCAGCACCTCGGCCGCCCGGCGCACGTCCGCCGTCGGAGGCACGGTCGGCGTGCTGCTCGGCGCGTTGCTGGTCTGGTAGTAGCCGTGCGCGTGCGGCGGGTCCGGGACGGCCGGCTCGTCCTGGAGATCCAGGGGGAGGATCAGGGCGGTGACGGTACGCCGGGCCAACGCCGTACGACATGCCCTGTCGACAAGGTGGCGCACCTGCGCGGGGTGGTCGAGCTGGGCCAGGAACGCCGCCGCCACGTCCTTGTAGAGGGCGAGCAGGTCGACCTCCTGGTAGTAGCCGCCGCCCTCGGCGGTGGTCGCGGTGTGCCCGACCAGGGCGACCACCGGTTGGTGATCGAGCTTGGCGTCGTACAGGCCGTTGAGCAGGTGGATGGCGCCCGGCCCGCTGGTGACGAGGGCGCACCCCAGCGGTCCGCCGCCGTACTTGACGTGGGCGGAGGCGGCGAAACCGGCGGTCTCCTCGTGCCGTACCTGGATGAACTGGGCCCGCTCGTTGGTGCGTTGCAGCGCGGAGGTCATGCCGTTGATGCCGTCACCGGGATAGCCGAAGTAGCGGTGCACACCCCAGCTGGCCAGCCGGGACACGATGTGGTCCGCGACTGTCGGGCGCCGGGGCAGGGCACCGGCCTCGCCCGGGGCGGTGTGGTCTGCGCTCACCTGGCTGATCCTTCCCGTCCGGTCCGATACTCCGCCGGTCATTTCTCTTCTTCCAGGGACAAACCACCCCGCCGGGCGGGCGTCGGAGGGCGGGGCTGGCCGTCCGGCAGAATCGTCGGGTGCCCGTCCACCAGATCACCGACCCCGACGACGACCGGATCGCCGACTACCGCGCGCTCACCGACGTCGAACTGCGCACCCGCTGGGAGCCGCCGCACGGCCTGTTCATCGCCGAGGGGGAGCTGGTGCTGCGCCGGGCGCTGCGCGCGGGCTACCCGGCTCGGTCGTACCTGGTCGACGCCAAGCGGGTCGACCAACTCGCCGACCTGGACACCGGCGACGCGCCGGTGTACGCCGCGACGCAGGACGTGCTGCAACAGGCCACCGGGTTCCACGTACACCGGGGGGTGCTGGCGTCGTTCCACCGCCGGCCGCTGCCAACTGCGGCCGAGGTGCTCGTCGCCGCGCGCCGGGTCCTGATCCTGGAGGACGTCAATAACCACACCAACCTCGGGGCGATCTTCCGGGGAGCCGCCGCGCTCGGCATCGACGCGGTGCTGCTGTCGCCGTCCTGCGCCGATCCGCTCTACCGGCGCAGCGTGCGGGTCAGCATGGGCGAGGTGTTCGCGATGCCGTACGCGAAGCTTGATCCCTGGCCCACGGGCCTGGATCAGGTGCGGGACGCGGGCTTCACGGTGCTCGCCATGACGCCGGCCCCGGACGCCGTACCCATCCAGCGGTTGACCCCGGCGCAGCGGGAGCGGGCGGCGCTGCTGCTCGGAGCGGAGGGTCCCGGCCTCACCGCGGCGGCCCAGTCGGCCAGCGACGTACGGGTGGTCATCCCGATGCGGCGCGGGGTGGACTCGCTCAACGTGGCAGCCGCCGCAGCGGTGGCGTTCTGGGAGTTGGGCCGCGACGACCCACCTTTCGGCGGCGCGTAACTCGCTTCTATTTGCATGGCCATGCGTCTTGACGCATAATCTTCCCTGTGTCCAAGGTTCTCACCTCCCTGCCCACCGGCGAACGTGTCGGCATCGCCTTCTCCGGCGGCCTCGACACCTCGGTCGCGGTCGCGTGGATGCGCGACAAGGGCGCGATCCCCTGCGCCTACACCGCCGACATCGGCCAGTACGACGAGCCCGACATCGGTTCGGTGCCCGGTCGTGCGCTCAGCTACGGCGCCGAGGTCGCCCGACTCGTCGACTGCCGCGCCGCCCTGGTCGAGGAGGGCCTGGCCGCGCTGACCTGCGGCGCCTTCCACATCCGCTCGGGCGGGCGGGCGTACTTCAACACCACGCCGCTCGGCCGGGCCGTGACCGGGACCCTGCTGGTGCGGGCGATGATTTCCGACGACGTCCAGATCTGGGGCGACGGCTCGACGTTCAAGGGCAACGACATCGAGCGCTTCTACCGGTACGGCCTGTTGGCCAACCCGCAGCTGCGCATCTACAAGCCGTGGCTCGACACCGCCTTCGTCACCGAGTTGGGTGGGCGTAAGGAGATGTCGGAGTGGCTGCTCGAACGCGACCTGCCGTACCGGGACAGCACCGAGAAGGCATACTCCACCGACGCCAACATCTGGGGCGCCACGCACGAGGCGAAGACCCTCGAACACCTCGACACCGGCATCGAGACGGTCAACCCGATCATGGGCGTCCGGTTCTGGGACCCGTCGGTGGAGATCCCGACCGAGGACGTCACCATCGGCTTCGACCAGGGCCGCCCGGTGACGATCAACGGCAAGGAGTTCGGCAGCCCCGTCGACCTGGTGCTGGAGGCCAACGCCATCGGCGGCCGGCACGGCCTGGGCATGTCCGACCAGATCGAGAACCGGATCATCGAGGCCAAGAGCCGGGGCATCTACGAGGCACCCGGCATGGCGCTGCTCTTCGCCGCGTACGAGCGGCTGGTCAACGCCATCCACAACGAGGACACCCTGGCGAACTACCACAACGAGGGCCGCCGCCTCGGCCGACTGATGTACGAGGGCCGCTGGCTGGACCCGCAGGCGCTGATGCTGCGCGAGTCGTTGCAGCGCTGGGTCGGCACGGCGGTCACCGGCGAGGTGACGTTGCGGCTGCGCCGGGGCGAGGACTACTCGATCCTGGACACCACCGGCCCCGCGTTCAGCTACCACCCGGACAAGCTGTCGATGGAGCGTACCGAGGACTCGGCGTTCGGCCCGTCGGACCGGATCGGCCAGCTCACCATGCGCAACCTGGACATCGCCGACTCGCGGGCGAAGCTGGAGCAGTACGCCTCCCTCGGTATGGTCGGTGGTGGGGCCCCGCAGCGGATGATCGGCGCCGCGCAGGCAGCCTCCACCGGGCTGATCGGTGCCATGCCGGAGGGCGGCGCGGAAGCCATCGCCTCCCGGGGCGTCGCCTCCCCCGAGGACGAGGCGCTCGACCGCGCCGCGATGGAGTTCGGCGTCGACTGAGCCGCTGACCGGCTTCAGCGGCTGAGCCGCGGACCGGCCTCGGCTGCGGCGAGTCGAGATCCGGCGTCACGGACGGTAGCGTGTCGGCCGTGTTCCCTACCGTCCGTGAGGTCCTGGCCCTGGACCCCGTCCGCCACTTCGCGCCGCGCGTGGTGGCCGGAGACGCGGGGCTGGACCGACCAGTCCGCTGGGTGCACGTCGCCGAGGTGCCGGACATCGCCACCCTGCTCGGTGGTGGTGAGCTGGTGCTCACCACCGGCATCGGCCTGCCCGGGGACGACGCGGGGCTGCGCGCGTTCATCGGCGACCTCGCCGACGTCGGAGTCTCCGGGCTCGTCGTCGAGCTGGGCCGCCGCTACGTCAGCGGGGTTCCCCGGGTGATGGTCGCCGCCGCCGAGCGGCGCGGGCTGCCCCTGGTGGAGCTGCGCCGGGCCACCCCGTTCGTGCGGATCACCGAGGCGGTGCACGCGCTGATCGTCGACGCGCAGCTCACCGAGTTGCGCGCCACCGAGGAGATCCACCAGCGCTTCAACGACCTGTCCGTCGAGGGCGCCGACGCCGCCGAGGTCATCCGGCAGGCCGCCGAGCTGTCCGGTTGCCCCGTGGTCCTGGAGAACCTGTCCCGGCAGGTGCTCGGGTACGACCCGGCGGGCGAGAGCGCCGAGCTGCTGCTGGACAGTTGGGAGCAGCATTCCCGGCGGATCCGGCCGACCGGGCGCACCGCGTACGACCCGGACAACGGCTGGCTGGTCACGGCCGTCGGCGCGCGGGGGCAGGACTGGGGTCGCCTGCTGCTGCGCTGGCCGGCCAGCGGCGACGTTCCCGGTGCTCGGTCCAGCGAGCCGGCCGTCGGCCCACCCACCCGACTCACCATCCTGATCGAGCGGGCCGCGTCCACCCTCGCGCTGGGCCGGCTGATCCGCCGCGACGCCGAAGGGCTGGAACGGCAGATCCACCGCACCCTGCTCACCGCGCTGCTCGACCACTCCCGGCCGGTGGACGAGGTCGCGCTGCGGGCCAAGGCGCTCGGTGTGGTGCTCGACCGCCGGCACCTGGTCGGCGTGATGGTCCGACACCGGGTCGAGGACCCGGTCGGGGAGAGCGGCCCGGAGGCGGGTCAGGCCCGGCTGCGGGACCTGTCCGAGGCCGTCGGCCAGGCACTGCGGGAGGCGAAGCTGACCGCGCTGACCAGCGCGGTCGACGACAACTCGGTGGGCGTGCTGCTGGCTTTGACCGACCCGGCCGCCGAGGACCGCGCGCTGTCCGCGTTCGCCGGCGCACTCCGTCGGGTACGCCTCGACTCCGCCGCCAGCCGGGCGACCTCCGGTGGCGACGTGCCCCGGTCGACTGCCGGCACCGAATCGTCAGCTGCGCCGTTCGCTGTCGATGTGCACCGCGGTGCTGGCCCGGGTGCCGTGATCGTGGCCGCCGGGTCGGGGGTGGGGAGCCTGCGCGAGGCCCGACGGTCGTTGGTCGAGGCGCGGCAGATCGCCGAGGCGGCTCGGCAGGACCGGCGGGACCTGCCGATCTTCCGGCTGCCGCACGTCGGGCTGGCCGGGCTGCTGCACCTGCTCCGCGACGAGCCCCGGTTGCAGACCTTCGTGGAACGTGAACTGGGCGCCCTGCTGGAGTACGACGCCCGCCACCCGCGGGACCAGTTGCTCGACACCCTGCGCGTGTACCTGGAGCAGGGCCGCAACAAGACCGCGGGGGCAGCCGCCGCCCACCTGTCCCGGCCGGCGTTCTACGAGCGCCTGGCCCGCATCGCCCGCATCCTCGACGTCGACCTGGATTCGGTGGAGGCCAGCCTGTCCCTCCACGTGGCCCTACTGGCCCTGGAAGCAGTCCGAACCCCCTAAAACCCGCCCCCCAAATCGCCCCCGCGCCCCGCGCCCACCGCGTTGATCATGAAGTTATTGCCCCGACACGCCGGACGGGGTGGCAACAACTTCATGATCGACGGCCCGGTCCGGCACACGGAGGGGTGAGGGTGGGTGTTAGGGGAGGGGGATCAGGGTTTTTGCGTAGGTTGGGGGAATGTGGTTGGGGCCACCGGGGGTGAAGACGTCCGAGTGGGCCACCGCCGACCAGGCGGTCGCCGGGACGGCGTCGACCAGGGCTCGGATCACCGGGGCGTCGCGCCACTGGTCCTGCTCGGCGAGCAGGCCGAGAGCCACCACCGACTCCTCGACCTCGCCCACGCACTCGAACGGCTTGTGCCCGTCCACGCCCAGCAACTCGCGGTAGCCGGGGATCTGCTCCGGGTCGGCCAGCAGGTCGCCGCCGAAGATGTGGGTGACCCGCTCGCGGGACATGAACGGAGCCATGGCGAGGAAGACAAACCGGCACTTCGGGCAGTTACGGCACCAGCGCTCGCTCGCGTCGTGCAGCTTGAACGCGGCGTTGCAGCTGGTCACCACGTCGTCGTACCGGGTGATCTCGGCGAACAGCCGGGCGATGTGCAGCTCCGACAGTGAACGCAGCAGCGAGAAGTACGGTTCGGTCAGGCCGGCGTGCTCGGCCAGCGCCGCCCGCAGCAGCCCCTCCGCCTCGACGCCCTTGGACCACTGGTGGTTGATCTCGTGGCCGTCCCAGACCAGGTTCGGGTCGGACGCCGAGCGCTCGTTGGACATCACCACCGGGCCCAGCCCGTGCAGCACCGCGGTGGCGACCGCGATCAGCGAGTTGATGGCGGTGACCGGGATGTGTCCGTTCAGCGCGCCGGCCGCGTTCAGGTCGAAGAGCACCGGGTCGAGCCGCCGTCGGGCGGCCAGCGGGGTCAACCCGGACGCCTCGTTCACCGCGACGATCACGTGGTTCGGGTTGACCGAGAACGGCACCGGGTCCAGCTCGGCGCGGCGCAGCGCCTCCAGGCTGACGATCGAGTCCTTGCCGCCACCCACCGCCGAGAGGGGGCGACGGTCGGAGTCGTCGTACACGCGCGGGGGCTCCGGTGAGCCGGCCGGCACCTCCGGGCGCAGCTGGAGCACGTGCGGCAGCTGGTTGCGGTACGCGTACTCCGCGAGGCCCTTGGTGTAGACGGCCGTGACGTAGTCGACGGTGGCCGCGCCCAGCGGCGCCGGCAGCACGAGTCGGGGCGGCGCGGCAGCCTTGTAGTAACTGACGCCGGCGACGAGGTGCAGCACCTCCAGCACCCGACCGAGGGTCGCCACCGTCTCGTCCGAGGGTGGCTCGGCCGGCAGCGGGAGAGTGATCACCTCGGTGAATCGCTGCTCGCCGGTCGGGCCGGTCAGGGCGTAGTCGAACAACACCTCGCCGGTGGCGAAGTCGATCGAGTAGGACGGAAAGGTGAAGGCGTCCATCCGCCGGAGCTGCTCGTTGGGCACACGCCATACTAGGCCCTGGTTCGTCCGGCCGTGTCCGGACCGGGCCCGCCCTGCCGCCGCCGCGACCCCCGAGGAGAGCCCTGTGCGCCTGTCTGACCTGCGCGGACGTACCGTCGCCGTCTGGGGCACCGGTCGGGAGGGCCGGGCCGCTGTGACCGCCATCGCGGCGCATGGCCCGGCCGAGCTGGTCGCCGTCGACGACAGCGCGAACTTCCTGTCGCTGCCCTGGGACGGCCCCCTGGCCGAGGCGGCGCCGCTGGTCACCGGTGAAGCGGGCTTTGAACGGCTGGCCGCCGCGGACGTGGTGGTCCGCTCCCCGGGCGTGCCCCAGACCCACCCGTGGCTGGTCGAGCTGCGCCGACGCGGGGTCATGGTCACCCAGGGCACCGCGCTGTGGATGGCCGACCACGCCGCGCGCACCGTCGGGGTCACCGGCAGCAAGGGCAAGAGCACCACCTCCAGCCTGATCAGCCACCTGCTCACCGCGATGGGCCGGCCGAACGTCTTCGGCGGCAACATCGGGGTGCCGACGCTGGACCTGCCGGACGCGGAGCTGTACGTGCTGGAGCTGTCCAGCTACCAGTGCAGCGATCTCACCGACTCGCCCCGGGTGGCGGTGGTCACCGCGCTCTTCCCCGAGCACCTGGACGCGCACGGTGGTGAGCGGGAGTACTACCGCGACAAGCTCAATCTGCTGGCCCACAACCCGCAGACGATCGTGGTCAACGGCGGCGATCCCCGGCTCGCCGCCGAGCTGGGTGAGCTGCCGGCGGTCCGGGCCGGTCACCCCGCCACCACCCACGTCGCCCCCGGCCTCGACGGCACGCCCTGGTTCCATCTCGGGGACCAGGCGCTGTTCCCGCGCGCCGTACTGCCGCTGGTCGGACGGCACAACGAGGGCAACCTGTGCGTCGCTCTCGCCGTGCTCGACGCGCTCGGCATGGACGTGGTGGCCGGCAAGGACCACCTCGCCGTCGCGGTCGCCGAGTTCCAGGGGCTGGCCCACCGGCTCACCGAGATCACCGACCCGTCCGGGCTGACCTTCGTCGATGACACCCTTGCCACCAGCCCGTACGCGGCGATGCACGCGATCGACGCGTACGACGGACGGCCACTGACGGTGATCGTCGGGGGCACCGACCGGGGTCTGGACTACACGCCGCTGGCCGAGCACCTGGCCGAGCGGGAGCTGACGGTGATCGGCATCCCGGACAGCGGCGCCCGCATCGTCGAGGCGCTCGCCGGCCTGCCCAAGGTGCGTACCGAACTGGTCGACGACCTGGTGGACGCGGTCCGGCTGTCCCGCGAGGTGACGCCGGCCGGCGGGGTCGTGCTGCTGTCCCCGGCGGCGCCGAGCTACGGCCGGTTCCGCAACTTCGAGCACCGCTCCGAGGTTTTCGCGCAGGCGGTCGCCGACACCGCCCGCTGAGTCAGCCCCGGTCGGCCGGGGTCGGGTCCGGCGTCTGCATGCCGGGCAGCAGCACGGTGTCGGCGTCGTTGTCGGGCTCCCTCGGCTCCGGTGCCTCGGGCTCCGCCGCGACGACCGGCGGGCGATTCTTGTCCGGGGTCCAGGCGAATGCGAGCGCTCCGCCGAGCAGGGCCAGCAGCATCCCGATGACGAAGCCGCCCAGGTTCGAGGTCAACCAGGAGACCAGCCCGAGCACCAGCGTGACAAGTGAGTAGAAGACCCTCTGCTGCGGGTTGGCGATCAGCAGCACCCCGCAGAGCACCAGGACGGCGGGCACCAGGTACGCGGCGAGCCCTTGCGGCCCGACGTGCAGCAGCACCCCGAGCGGCGCGCGCAGGGTCACCAGCATCTCCGCGCCGCCAAGGGCGATCAGCACCGCGGCGGTGAAGGGGCGGCCCCGCCGCCAGCGGCGCCACCGCCCGCGGGATCCGCGGGCGGCCGGCGCAGCCTGGTGTCGTTTTGCGCTCACGTCAGCACCCGTCTTGGGTGAACGCCATGCGCAGGTTGGGCAGGTTGAAGACGGCGGCCGTGGTGGCGTAGTTGTTCTGCCGCAGGTTTTCGATGACGATCGAGTCCGCCTGCTGGGAGAAGACGCCGGGGTTGCCCTTCACGCCGGGCACTTTGTCCAGGGTGCTGGCATCCTGGCCGATGTCGATGTTCTTGAAGGAGGCGTTGCCGGCGATCTCGTCACCGTCGACCACCAGGGTGCGGGCGCTGACCGGCTTGTCGCCGTTGCCGGCAGTGATCTTCAGGAAGACGCCGCCCAGGTTGATGCTCTGGCAGAGGTTCGTCAGCTCTGCCTTGTCGATCGCCGAGACCATCACCAGGACCTGCCCGCCGGTGTCGCCCTGGTTGGGGCTGTCCGGGATCATCTGGTCGAGGGTGGCGAACTGCTCGAACCCGGTGCCGGTGAGCTTGTCGGCGGTGACGGTGAACGGCATGCCCGAGATGGCGAACTGCGCGGCCAGCACGCCCTGGGCGGTGAGCACGATCATGCCGGCGGCGCCCGCCGCGACGGTGCCGAACGCGGCGGCGAACCGGCGCCAGCGCACACCGCTGCGCGGCGGACCAGGTTCGATGTGTGCGGTCTCCTCCGACATGGGGCTCTCCTTAGAGATCATTCATTGGCGACAATGGGAATTGCGACCCGGGTTGCTGCGTATCGAGGCGCAGAGCCGAAGTTACCGCCGAGTAAAGGGCGGGTCAACAGCGTGTAGCGGCAGCCGGTTACGCGGTATCTGTGAAATGCGTCTAAAGTGAAAAACCGCTGCGGTTTCCGACCGTGTGATCAGGGCTGGAGGGTCGGCACGCAGGGCGCGGCCGTGCTCGGGCCGTCGTCCGGGCGGATTGGCCGGGTCGCCCGAGCCGCACCTTCGGTGCCAAGGAACGGCGCGATGGAGGCGTAGGTGAGCACCGGCAACAACTGCGGCAGTTCATTCGCCCGACCCTGAGCCACGCGGCTGCGGATGGTGGCGTAGACACCGCCGACCACTGTGGACACCAGCGCGTCGCGGTCCACGCCGGTGACCGCCGGTCCCGGGCCGGCGTCGGCGAAGAACCGGCGGAAGCTGCCGAGCAGCGCGTCCCGTTCCTGGCGGGCGTCCGGGCCGGCGGCGTCCACCTCGACGAGCGCCATCCGGGCGAACGCGGGCACGCTCGCCAGCACCTCCAGCAGGGTGCGCAGTGCGCCGCGGGCGGCGTCCGGCCAGGCCGGGCCCGCCTCGTGGTAGGCGCTGTCCATCAGCTGTGACACCACGGCGATGCCGTGTCGGTACGCGGCGAGGAAGGCGTCCTCCTTGCCGGTGAAGAGAGCGTAGAAGGCGGGCCGCGTCACCCCGGCGGCGTGGCAGATGTCGCTGACCCGAGCGTTGTCGTAGCCCTTCGTCGCCACCTCGTGCACGAGCCCGTCGAAGAGGCGGTCGCGCTGGGTCGCGGCCACTGCCTCGGCGGAGACCCGGCGCGGGCCGCGCTTGATCGCGCGGTCGGGGTCGCGGCCGGGACGCGCGCCCGGGAGGGGCACCGGCGCCGGATGCGGGTGGCTCTGCGTGGTCAACTCATTGACCGCCTTTGATGCGTTGACTTTACGACCCTCCGGGGTTTATAACTTTCTCCACGCTCAGTTGTTGTCCCGTCACCTATGGTGATCTCCCCGGATGATCGCCCTGACTCGTCGAAGGAGGGCTCGATGGCTGTCATTATCGCCGAACACGAGCGCCCTCCCAAGGCCGAAAAGGCGCAGGTGAAGCGATTCCGTCGCAGTGCGCCACGCTGGCCCGCCACCTGAACGGCGGCACCTCCACCACCGTCGGCCGGCCCTGACCGCCGCCCGGCCTCCGCCACCACCGCCGGCCGGTCCCGACGGCCGCCCGGCACCCTCCACCACCGCCGTCCGTTACGGACGGCCCCGATCCCCGCCCGGGCGTCCCCGCCCGGCGGTGACCGCCCGTGCGGTCCGCTCATTCCCGTCCCACCGCGGAAGGAAAAACCATGCTCAGGTACGGAAGAATCGGCGGGGGCCTCGTGGCCCTCGCGCTGCTGACCGGTCTCGTCGCCGCCACGCCAGCCTCCGCCGACCCGTCGGCCGCGCTCGCCGGCAACGTGCTGACCTACCCCACGGCCGGCGGCACCGCCGTCGCCGTCAACGACGTCATCCAGGCCAGCCTCAAGACCGGCACCAACGCCACCTTCTACAACTCCACCTCCGGCACCACCGGGATCAGGTGCGCCGCGTCCAGCTTCAGCGCGAAGGTGCTGACCAACCCGACCGCCCCGGGCACCGCCACCGAGAGCCTCACCGCCCAGAGCTTCGGCAGCTGCACCACCAACGTGTTCGGCACCACCGGGGTGCAGAGCATTGCTCTCAACAACCTGCCGTACGCCACCTCCGTCACCAGCGCCGGCGTCGTCAAGATCACCGGCACCACGGCGGCGCCGGTCCAGAGCACCGTCGTGCTGAACTCGCTGCTCGGCACGATCACCTGCGTCTACCGGACCAGCACCAACAGCCTCACCGGCGCGGCGGTCAACACGACCAACTCGATCACCTTCACCAACCAGCCGTTCACCAAGTTCTCCGGTCCGTCCCTCTGCTTCGGCACCGCGTACTTCTCGGCGACCTACTCGCCGGTGCGCGACAGCACCAAGGGCAACGCCGCTGTCTACGTGAACTGACCACGGTCCACGGGGCCGGTGCGCGGCGACCCGCCGTGCGCCGGCCCTCCACGGCGGTCAGCCGGCGGTCAGCTCCTGGTGCAGGGCGCGCATCGAGCGGATCGCCGAGCGGATCTCCTGAAGGTAGCGGCCGGGGCTGAGCGTCGGCTCCGGCAGCCGATCAAGGTCGACCAGACCGGGGTCCACCCCGACCGTGTCGATACCGCAGCCGTACGGCACGGCCAGGGTGCGCAGCGCGTCGCAGTGCTGGAACGGCACGTAGATCGGCGCGGTCACCAACAGCACCGCGTCGTCGGGGGCGAGTTGGACGTGCCCGGCCCAGAACCGCTGGGTGTCCGCGGTGTGGGCGCGCCGTCGGTGCGGTTCGCTGGAGGGCGCGGCCAGCACCCGCACCGGTGGCAGACCCGCCGGGAGATAGGTGCGCGACGACCAGGAATGGTGCGGGTGATCCGCGTCGACCCCGTCCTCGACTGCCGGGGTGCTCACCCCGAACGCCAGCCGGACCGCCGCGTCCAGGGCGTCCACCTCGGTCACACAGCCGGGCACCCCCGCCTCGGCCAACATTCGGTGTTCCCGGTCGGAGAGCGGTCGGAAGCTGCCCAGCACCGCCACTTCGCCGGTCACCCCCAGACCACCGTCCAGCAGGCGCGCAGCGTACGCGACGCGGCGCAGGCAGGCGTGCGCCAGACCGCCCAGCACCACCAGGTGGGCGTACGCGGGCCGGGCTGGTGGCACGGGTCGGACGAGCCCGAGCGCGGCGGCGGCGGCGTGCACCAGCTCGACGGTGCCCGAATCGAGATCCGGCTCCCGGGCGTCGGGCCTCTCCCGGCCACCCCGGAAGTCCCAGTGTTCGGCGGAGAAGTCGTCGAGGAACCGGAGCAACTCGGTGAGATCACCCTCGGGCCAGGTGCCGCCGAAGCGGGCAACCAGCCCGCGGAGCGGGGCGGAGCAGACCCAGGCGCCAACCTCGGCTGTGATCCGCTCGACGACCGAGCCGGTCGACGGTGCCTCGTCCGCTCTCCGCACCTGCCGGATGCTACCGGCCCGCTGCGGCGGTACCGACGGTTGTGGCTGGTGGCTACCCTGGCGTCAGCAGCGGATTGGGGGACTTCGATGGCCCGTGACGTGGCCCGTCGGCGGTCAGGGGAGCGGGGTGGCACCTCCGAGGGCGGCTTCGTCCGTGTGGTGGCGCACACCGACCCGGTGGCGTTGGTCGGCATCACGCTGTCGATCACCCTCAGCATCGCGCTCGACCTCAGCAACGCCGCCTCCGGTGTGGAGTCGTTGCTGGCCGGCCTGATGGGCATCACCATCTCGCTTCTGGTGGACTCGCTGGCCCGCGCGGAGCGCCGGTTTCACCTGCGCACCCTGCTGGACGGTCCGCCCTGGCTCGTCCGCACCACCACGGAACTCGCCGGGGCCATGCGGGACGCCGCCGAGCAGCACGCGGGCACCCGGGTCGCGGTGGAGGCGCAACGGCGGTACGAGCAGTTCCGGCTGGAGGCCGAGCAGCTCGCGGAGGGCCGGATCATCCGGCGCGGCGACGAGGACGAGGACCTGATCGGCGCGACCCGCACCTGCCTACGACGGCTGGACGCCCTCACCAACGTGATGCCCCGGGCGAGCGGGGAGCTGAGCTGGTGGCGCAGCGAGATCGGCCGGCGCTACTGGGACGCCAACGTCGAAGCCCTGCAACGGGGCGTCCAGATCACCCGGATCTTCGTCTACGCCAGACTGAGCGACGAGCTGTCCTCCCTGGTGGAGAAGCAGCGTGCGGCGGGAGCACGGGTGGGGTTGCTGCCCTACGGTGTGGTCAGTCCGCAGCTCCACGTCAATCTGGCACTCTGGGACGGGTCGAGCTGTTGGGAGGCCCACATGACCGCACACGGCGAGATCGGCGAGAACCAGTTCTCGGTCAACCGGACGGACGTCAACCGGCTCACCCGCGTGTTCGACCTCTGCGCGAATGCCGCGACCTTCCAGGACTGACGGCCCCACCGGGGCGGAGACGGGTGAGTCATGACGTGGAGCGCGGTCCTGCTGGTGACTGCCGTCGTCTGGGCGGTCAGCGTGATCCGCTCCGTCCGGCTCCGAGCGCTGGTCTACAGCCTGCCGTTGCCGATGACGCTCGTGCTGGTCAGCACCGACAACAACCGGGTGGAGGGCGCGCAGTTGCTCGGCGTGCTCGGGCTCAACCTCTTCTTCGTCACGGTGGCGGTCACCCACCATCGGCTGCGCTGGCCGATCCTGCTCGCCGACGCTGCGGGGATCGCTGTCTACGTGGCGCTCAGCGCCGGTCTGTTGGCCGTCGTCATCCCGTTCGAGGTGGCGCTCGCCATCACGCTCGTGCTCTGGCTGGCGGCCATGCTGCTGCTGCGCCGTCGCGCGCGCCTGAACACCGTCGCTGACGACCCGGCCGCCGCCGTGGAGACCTCGAACGGAGGTCGTCCGGACGGGCTGCCGCCGTTGCTCAAGCTGGTGGTGATCTTCGTCGGGGCGATCCTCACCGCGCTGCTCGGTGCCGTGCTGCGGGGCATGGTGGTGACATTCCCCTACTCGGGGGTGCTTGTCGCTGTCGAGGCCCGCCACCAGTTGCGCGAGTTCAGTCGACACTTCGCCCGCAACAGCCTCGCGCTGGTCGGCTTCCTCACCGCGTACCACTACCTTCAGGACGTCTCGTCGGCCCTGGCGCTGGGTGCCGGTTGGGCCGCCTTCGCGGCTGTCGCGGCTGCCCTGCACCTGCCGTTACGCCCCCGCCCGGCAGCGCCGGACCCGACGACGGCGGCCCCGACCATCGGGTCGCCGCACGACCAGCCCTCGCCCGACCGGCGACCGGCCACGCCACCCGCCGGCGATGCGACCCCCGGCGATGCCGCACGCCGCCGCGATCCCGCCACGTCGACCCGCGGCGGCGCGGCGGTGGTCCGCAGAGCCGCGCAGGTACGCCCGCCGAGGCCACTCCGGCCGGCGGCCGAGCCACCCTCCGTGCGATGAGGACAGTTAGGGCGTGTTTCGGGAATGCTGGCCGGACGACGCCTGGACTCCGGCTCGGCTCAACCGACATTTCCGAAACACGCCCTAACGGCCGGTCCGGACCAGCTCGGCGATGCGTGTGAGGGGTTCGGCGTACGCGGGCCAGTCGAGGCCGTCGACGCTGAGCGTGGGTCGGCGACGCACGCCGTCCACCGCGCCCGCGCGCACGATCGCGGCCAGCAGGTCGTACGACCACGCGGGCTCCAGCAGCGTTCGAAGCGCCGGCACGTCGGGGCGCAGCAGCGACAGTGCGCCGACGAGGGCGGCGGCGGCCCAGTTGGAGGTGCCGCCGACCAGCAGCGCGTCCGCGCCCACCACGCACCGGATCCGCTCGCCCGAGGCGACCACCCGTCCGATGAGTTCCGCCGGCAACCGGCCCATGCCCAGTTCGTTGCCGCCATCGCCGATGCCGACGCGGAAGGCCGACCCGGAGGTGTAGAGCCGGTCCAGCGGCGCCGTGTGCGCGCCGATGTCCTCTCCGCGCATGTTGCGGGGCCGACCGTCCACCCCCGGCCCGACCCGTTCGCAGGCGATGAGGTGCGTCAGTCGGCCGTACTCGGGCAGGAGGGCGGCTTCCCACTCCTCGTACCCCCGCAGTGGCGCGACGTCCACCGGTAGACCCGGCGCGGCCGCGGCGACGGCCGCCTCGACCACCGGGGCGCAGGGCTCGTCGGTGACGAGCCGGCACCCGCCGCCGAGAAGGCGCAGCGCGGCGGCGATCTGGACCGCGCCGAGCGGGCCGTCGGTCTCCGCTGCCGGTGGCTCGGCACCCGGAATGAAGAAGCCGGTGAACACCGCCGCGTCCGGCGTGCCGGACGCGGCGAGCGACCGGGCGGCGGCCAGCAGCCCGCCTGCCGCGGGCTCGGCCAACGCCTCGCTGCCCCGGCCCACCTCGCGCGCGGCGACGCGCTCCAGCTCGGCGATCGTCTGTTCGGTGCGCACCGTGTGCCTCCCCGGCGACAGTGGACCGACCCAGGGTAGCGGTGCCAGGCGAGGCCGCCGGTCGAGCGGCGGACGGGTCAACCTCGGGTTCCCCACCCCGACCTGAGCAGTCGCAGCACGCCCGCCCCGGCCGCGTACGCCAGGAGCGCCGGGACGGGCGTGCCGAGCGGCTCCGGGGCGCGGGCCGCCGTCGTGCTGTTGATCAGCAGTCCGGCCACCACTGCGGCGTATCCGGCGACGGTCAACGCGGCCCGGAACCGGCCAGCCCGCCCAGCGGTGCGGTGCCGGCCACTGCGCGCCTCCACCGGCCCGAAGATGACGACCAGCACCGACAGGACGACGGTGAGCAGCAGCAGCCAGGGCAGCCGCCACGCCCACCAACCGGCGGAGTCGACCGCCGGGGTGGGCAGCGTCCCGGTCGCGTCGAGCACCCCGATCAGCAGGATCACGGCGGTGAGGTGCCAGAGGAAGATGGTCAGCACCACCAGGTTGACCCCGATCACCACCTGCCAGGGGCGGGTCCGGTGCAGCAGTCGTTCCGCCGGGTTTCGGAGCAGCAGGATCAGGCCCAGCTGGCCGGCGGCGACGGCCAGCAGCGCGAGGCTGGGTGGCGAGGCGTTGTCGAGCCGTTCGCCGGGCACCTTGAGCATGGCCACCGGCCACGGGCCGAGCACGGTGAGCAGCACCAGCGCGCCCAGCCCGCCGACGAGGGACATCAGGCCGGCCCGGCGGGAGATGGGCAGTGTTCGGCGTACCCGCGGATGCTCGTGCGTCGACGGCCCGGCTGCGTCGGTGGACGGCGGCCCGGTCTGACCGGCGGCCGGCGGTGCGGCGCGGGTGTCGTGCCAGGCGAAGCCGAGTTGGTGGACGGCCAGCCATCCGAAGAGGTAGTTGCCGTAGCTCGACTCCTCCGGCCCGGTCAGCCGGCCGAGGTCGCCGAGGCCGACCAGGGCGACCAGCACCAGCGGGATGACCAGGCCGAAGCGGCGGTGCAGCGCGTACATCGGTGGGGTGAGCGCGACCACCGCCAGGTAGGCGACCAGGAACCACAGCGGGATGGTGGCGAACCAGAACACCTCGCGGATCCGGGTCGGGTCGGTGCCGACCAGCCAGGCGACGGCCGCCGCGGCGGTGAGGACCAGCAGCAGCACGCTGGTGGGGCGGACCAGCCGGGCGCTGCGGTCGAGCAGCCAGCCGGCGGCGTCGCCGCCGCGGGCCCGCAGTCTGGTCAGTGAGGCCGCGTTGGCATAGCCACCGACCAGGAAGAAGACGGGCATCACCTGGGCCAGCCAGGTCAACGGGTACGCCCACCGCAGATCGCCGAGCGCGGAGTGCCCGGTGGCCTGTCCGTCGGCGTCGCGCTCGATGACCGTGACAACCCAGTGTCCGATAATGACCAGGGTGATGGCGAGCGCGCGAAGCAGGTCGACGTACCGTTCCCGCCCGGCCGGGGTGCGCTCGGCCAGCTCGCGCAGACGGCGCATCGCCCCAGGCTAGGCGACCCGACCGCCGCCGGTGGCGATAACGGTTCGACCGTCAGGACTTGAAGTCCGGGGCCGGCTGTCGTAGAAATTCTTCAGTAACAGAGCATGAACTGAAGAGAATCAACGTGCCTCGCGCGGCGGCCGCCGTCCCCCTGACATCGGCGGTCCGCCCGACCCGACCCGAGGAGACTCGATGAACAGGCGTGACATTCTGCGGCGCACCGCTGCCGCCGGCCTGCTGGCCACCCCCGCCGCCGGTCTGCTGACCGGCTGCGCCACCGGAGGCGGTGGTGACAAGAAGGACACCAGCACCTACCAGGGCACCAAGAGCGCCCAGAACCCGCTCGGCGTGAAGGAGGACGCCCCACTCGAGGTGGTGATCTTCGGCGGCGGGTTCGGCGAGGAGTACGCAAAGGCCCACGAGGCCATGTACACCGAGAAATACCCGAAGGCCAAGGTCAAGCACTCCGTCACGCAGGAGATCAGCAAGACCCTCCAGCCGCGTTTCGTCGACGGCACCCCGCCGGACGTGGTCAACAACTCCGGTGCGGGCCAGATCGACTTCAACGGCCTGGTCAGCCAGAACGCCATCGCCGACCTCGGCGAGCTGCTCGCCGCGCCGAGCCTCGACGTCCCCGGCAAGACGGTCCGGGACACCCTGCTGCCCGGTGCGGTCGAGGTCGGCTCGTACGACGGCAAGTTCCTGGTGCTCAACTACACGTACACCGCGTACGGCATCTGGCACTCCAGCAAGCTGTTCACCGAGCGCTCCTGGGAGTACGCGAAGACCTGGGACCAGCACATCGCGCTCTGCAAGGAGATCAAGGCCGCCGGGATCGCCCCGTGGACGTACGCCGGTCTGCACCCGCGCTACATGAGCTGGCCGGTGATCGCCACCGCGATCAAGCTTGGTGGCCCCTCGGTGGCGACCGCCATCGACAACCTGGAACCGAACGCGTGGAAGTCCGAGTCGATGCGGACCGCCGCGGACGCCTGGCACCAGATCGTCAAGGACAAGTACATCCTGGACGGCTCGTCCGGTCTGGATCACAAGCAGTCGCAGACCGCCTGGTGCCAGGGCAAGGCCGCCTTCATCTCCTGCGGCTCCTGGCTGGAGAGCGAGCAGAAGGACGTCACCCCGGCCGGGTTCAACATGACCATCGCGCCGACGCCGAGCCTGGGCAGCGGCGACAAACTGCCGTTCGAGGCGATCCGGGGCACCGCCGGTGAGCCGTTCATGGTGCCCGCCAAAGCCCGCAACCTCGCCGGAGGCTTGGAGTACTTCCGCACCATGCTCTCCAAGAAGGGCGCCCAGGACTTCACGAAGAAGGTCGCCAGCCTCACCGTGATCGCCGGCGCCACCGAGGGCGTCGAGCTGCCGTACGGGCTGACCACCGTGGTCAAGGCACTCGACGCGTCCGGCGCCAACGGCTTCAACTGGGTCTACAACAACTACTACCGCAAGTTGGAGCGCAACCTCGTCGACGCGGCCTGCGGCGAGTTCTTCAGCGGCCGGATCGGCCCGGCGGAGTTCCTCGACCAGTGTCAGAAGGGCGCCGACTCGATCGCCCAGGACAGCTCGATCAAGAAGTACAAGCGAGCGGCCTGACCGCCCGGCCGGTGGGGGAGCTCTCCACCCCCACCGGCCGCACCACCTTCGGAAAGGTCCCCTCGTGAGACATGGCAAGTGGCCGCTGATCGTCACGTTCCTCGTGCCGCCGGTGCTGCTGTACGTGTTCTTCGTCGTCTCGCCGTACCTGCAGGCGTTCCAGATCTCCACCACCGACTGGCTCGGCTACTCCGCCGACGCCAACCAGGTCGGCCTGGCGAACTTCAGGACCCTCTGGCACGACGACTACGTCTGGAACGCGCTGAAGAACAACGCGATCCTGCTGGGCCTGGTGCCGGTGCTGACCATCGTGCTCGGGCTCTTCTTCGCCAGCATGCTCGCCCTCGGCGGGCGCAAGGGCCGCGCCGGGGTGACCGGGGTACGCGGAGGGGCGCTCTACCGCACTGTGTACTTCTTCCCGCAGGTGCTCTCCGTGGTGATCATCGCGCTGCTCTGGAAAGAGGTGTACCACCCCAACCAGGGTCTGCTCAGTGGCGCCGTGCGCGCGGTCGGCCTGCCCGCGCCGACCTGGCTCGGCGACCCGGCCACCGCGTTCTGGTGCGTGCTGGCGGTGATGGTCTGGAGCAACGTCGGCTTCTACGTCGTGCTGTTCGGGGCCGCCATGTCGGCAGTGCCGAAGGAGATCTACGAGGCCGTGCTGCTCGACGGCGCGTCCCGGTTCACCACCCTGCGCCGGGTCACGCTGCCGCTGCTCTGGGACACCATCCAGGTCGCCTGGGTCTACCTCGCCATCTTCGCCCTGGACGGGTTCATCCTCGTGCAGCTGATGACCAACGGCGGGCCGAACTTCTCCACCGACGTGATCGGCGTACGGATGTACGACACCGCCTTCGGCAGCGAGACCAAGTTCGGCTACGCCTCGGCGATCGGCGTGGTGATGTTCTTCCTGACCCTCACGGTGGCGGTGCTGTCGCTGCGGGTCGGCCGGCGCGAACGGATCGAGTACTCGTGACCACTCTGGATCAGCCCACCGTGAACGCCCCGACCCCGGTTGCCACACGGGACCGCCCGGTGCGGCGGGAACTCGGCCTGGCCAACGTCCTCTCGCACGGCTTCCTGGTCTTCTGGGGCCTGCTCACCGTACTGCCGCTGCTGTGGATGTTCATCAGCTCGTTCAAGACGAACGGTGAGATCCTGTCCGACCCCTGGGGTCTCCCCGGCGCGCTGCACTGGGACAACTGGGCGCGGGCCTGGACGGGCGCGCACATCGGCCGGTACTTCCTCAACAGCCTGGTGGTGGTGGCCGGCTCGGTCAGCCTCACCATGCTGATGGGAGCGACCGCCGCGTACGTCTTCGCGCGGTACGAGTTCCGCGGCCGTCAGGTCGTCTACTACCTGTTCGTCGGCGGCCTGATGTTCCCGGTGTTCCTCGCCCTGGTGCCGCTCTTCTTCGTGGTCCGCAACGCCGGCCTCTTCGGCACCTGGAAAGGCCTGATCCTGGTGTACGCGGCCTACTCGCTGCCGTTCACTGTGTTCTTCCTGACCGCGTTCTTCCGGACCCTGCCGACCACTGTGGCGGAGGCCGCGATGGTCGACGGCTGCGGTCACTTCCGGCTCTTCTTCCGGGTGATGCTGCCGATGGCGCGTCCGGGAATGATCAGTGTGGCGATCTTCAATTTCCTGAGCCACTGGAATCAGTTCCTGTTGCCGCAGGTGCTGATGCAGGGCGACGACTCCAAGTGGATGCTGGCGCAGGGGTTGTTCGCACTCTCGGTCAGCCAGGGGTATGCCGGCGACTACGCGCGGCTGTTCGCCGGGCTGAGCATCGCGGTGCTGCCGGTCCTCGCGATCTACGTGGCGTTCCAACGACAGGTGCAGGCCGGCCTAACCGCAGGCCAGCTCAAGTAGAGCCGACACCCGCCCGACGCCGCCCGTCCCGTCCCCGCCCGCCCCGTCCCCGCCCGCCCCACCCGCCCGCCCCACCCGCCCAGCCCAAGATCCGCGCAACTTCGGTGAAACTGCTGCCTCAGCGCGCCGTGAGGCAGCAACTTCACCGAAAGTGCGCGGATATTGCGCGTGCGAGGGCGGGTGGGGCGCACGCGCCGGGGCGGGCCGGGCGCGGGGGGCGGGCGGGGCGCGGGGGCGGGGGGTCAGGGGGCGGGGAAGAGGCGGGCGTGTAGGGCGGCCGGGTCGGTGACCTCGGGGAGGTCGCGGGCGGCGAGCCAGGCTGCGGCTGCGGCGCCGTCACCGGCGGTCCGTAGCGGCGCGTCCGGCCACTGGCGGGCGATCTCCACCCGGACGGCGGTGGCGAGCGGGGTGTCGGCGGTGAGCAGCCCGCCGCCGAGGACGACCGGTGTCACCGCGCCGGCCGCGCGGATGCGGCCCACGCTCTCGGCCAGGTGGGCGGCTGCCTCGGTGATCAGCGCGGTGGCGACCGGCTCGCCGTGGGTGGCGGCGTCGACGACCAGCGGCGCGAGCCGGGCCAGCTCGACGGGGGCTCGTCGGGTCACGGCCTGGATGGTGGCGTCCACGGTGGCCCGTGGGCGGGGGGCGAT
The DNA here is from genome assembly GCF_057766525.1 of Micromonospora sp. MGP-C2. NCBI lineage: Bacteria > Bacillati > Actinomycetota > Actinomycetes > Micromonosporales > Micromonosporaceae > Micromonospora > Micromonospora sp. MGP-C2. Next base: position 2,111,768 of record NZ_JBYMEN010000002.1, on the reverse strand, counting down.
CTCGGCGCTGCCCACCAGCTCGGTGAGCACCGCTGTGGCCAGCGTGCCGGGTGTACGCCCGGCGTCCAGGTCGGCGAGCAGCCGGCGGACCGCTTCGCGACCGAGCCAGAAGCCCGAGCCGGCATCGCCGAGGAGCCAGCCGTGGCCGTCGGCGATCCGGTCGAGCCGCAGGTCGTGGACCTGCGCGGTGATCGCACCGGTGCCGGCGATGAGCACGGTGCCGTCCGGGGCGGAGGTGCCGGAGGCGTACGCGACCAGGGCGTCGCCGTGCACCGCGTACGGGCAGCGCAGGCCCGCGTCCTGCCAGGCCTGGTCGAAGGCGGCCCGTCCGGCCGGGTCGGCGAGCAGTCGGCCGGCGCCGGCCAGACCGATGGTGCCGGCGACGACCCGCGCCGGGTCGACGTCGCTGAGCGCCTCGCGGAGCGCGGTCAGCAGCTCGACGGCGGCACGTTCCGCGCCGTGACTGGTGGGGTTGCCGCCGCCGGCGCGACCGGTGCCGAGGCGTTGTCCGGTGAGGGTCAGGACGGTCGCCCGGGTGGACGTACCGCCGATGTCGAGACCGACCACGGCGGTGTCGAGCTTCGGCACGGGTCTCCTTGCGCTGAACGACGATCGGGACTGTTCATGCTGGTCGGCGACGTCGTGGAGGGCAAATCCTGGCGGGCGCGGCGGCCTGTGCGCCAGGTAACAGTTTGAAAACTTCGCCCACGGTCTTGACATAGACAGTCGTTTAGTAAGAAATTTTACCACTAACAGTTAACAGTCCTTCGAAAATGCGAGGCGTCGATGGTTGATCAAGAGGTGGACACCGCTGCGGGGACCGCGGTGGTCGACGCCGATGCGATCGACCGGCGCAACGCCCTCGGATCGACCTCCGACGGGGTGCTGGCCCGGGTCCGCAACGGGCTCGCCGAACTGACCGGCGCCCTGCGCCGCGTCGCCGAGCACGTGCTGAGCGACCCGGAGGCCGCCGCCCGCTCGACAATCGTCGAGCTGGCCGAGCGGAGCGGCACCTCACCCGCGACCATCACCCGCTTCTGCCGGGTGATGGGCTTCGAGGGATACGCCGACCTGCGGCTGGGCATCGCCTCCGAGACCGGCCGGGCACGCTCGGCCGGCTGGACCATCGACATCGGACGCGAGATCCAGCCGGGCGACCCGTTGGCCCGGGTGCTCGACCAGATCATGGCCGCCGACACCCGGGCCATGCACGACACGGCCACCCTTCTCGATCTCGCCGAGGTCGAGCGGGCCGCGGTGGCGATCGCCGGCGCCAACCGGGTGAACATCTTCGGCGCCAGCGGCAGCGCCCTGGTCGGTGAGGAGATGCAGTTCAGCCTGCACCGCATCGGGGTGGCCGCGTGGGCGTGGAACGACGTGCACGAGGGATTGGCCAGCGCTGCGCTGCTGCGCGCCGGGGACGTGGCACTGGGCATCTCGCACACCGGGCAGACCCGCGAGACGATCGAGATGCTCGCCGAGGCGGGCAGCCGGGGTGCCACCACCGTCGCGCTCACCGGCTTCCCCCGTTCCCCGTTGGCCGAGCTGGCCGACATCGTGCTGCTCACGGCCAGCCAGGCGACCACCTTCCGACCGGATGCGCTCTCCGCGCGGCACCCCCAGCTCGTGGTGCTCGACCTGCTCTACATCGCCGTCGCCCAACGCACGCACGACCGCGCGCACGCGGCCTTCCGGCGCACCGCGCAGGCCGTCGACGGGCACAAGTCGGCGAAGGGATCCGTCTCATGATCAGCGCCCAGGGGTACGCCGACGCCGTCCGCCCCGTGCTCGACCGGCTGCTCGACTCGGAGGCCGACGGAATCACCCGGGCTGCCGATCTGATCGCCGAGAGCCTGCGCGGCGGCGGGGTGCTCCAGGCGTTCGGCGCAGGGCACTCCGAGGCGTTCGCCGCCGAGCTGGTGGCCCGCGCCGGTGGGCTGGTCCCCACCAACCGGCTCTCGGTACGGGACCTGGTGATGCACGGCGACGCCCCGCGCGACGTGCTCGCCGACCCCAAACTGGAACGCGACCCCTCCATCGCCCACCAGATCTACGCGCTCGCGGCACCACAGCCGCGCGACGTGTTCGTGGTGGCGTCCCAATCCGGCATCAACGGCTCGGTGGTCGAGCTGGCGGCGCTGGTCACCGAGCGCGGTCACCCGTTGATCGCGGTCACCTCGGTCGAGCACACCGCGCGGGTCGCCCCACGGCACCCGTCCGGGCATCGGCTCGCCGACCTCGCCGACGTCGTGCTGGACAACGGCGCGCCGTACGGCGATGCACTGCTGCCGCTCGAGGGCGGCGGCGCGGTCTGTGCGGTCTCCTCGGTCACCACGGCGCTGCTGGCGCAGCTGCTGACCGCGGAGGTCGTACGACGGTTCCACCAGGCAGGGGAGGTACCCCCTATCTACCTCTCCGCCAACGTCCCCGGCGGGGACGAGCACAACCTCGCCCTCGAGTCGCGGTACGCCGGGCGCCTCCGGCGCACGGCATGACCCGAATTTCACAAGGAGACACGACGATGTCGTTTACCCCCGAACACCCGGCCGCACTCGACCGTCGCACGGTTCTGCGTCGCGCCGCCGCCGTGGGCATGCTCGCCACTCCGGCCATCGGCCTGCTTGGCGCCTGCGCCACCAGCGGCAGCGACAACGACAACGAGCAGGTCGCCGGCGGCACCAAGAGCGCCGCCAACCCGCTGGGCGTCAAGGAGGACGCGCCGATCGAGGTGATCATCTTCAACGGCGGCTACGGCGAGAAGTACGCCACCGACGTGCACGAGCCGCTGTACAAGAAGGCGTTCCCCAAGGCGGAGGTCAAGCACCAGGCCACCCAGGCCGTCTCCACAGTGCTCCAGCCGCGGTTCGCCTCCGGCAACCCGCCGGAGTTCGTGAACAACTCGGGCGAGAAGCTGATGGACTTCGGCGCGCTGGTCGCCGACGGTCAGCTCCAGGACCTCACCGAGCTGTGGGACGCCCCGTCGGTCGACGACGCATCCAAGAAGGTCCGCGACACCGTGGTGCCGGGCACCATCGAGGCGGGCTCGTTCAACGGCAAGCCGTACGTCCTGTACTACGTCTCCACCGTCTTCGGCATCTGGTACTCGGCCAAGCTGTTCAAGGACAACGGCTGGGCGCCGGCGAAGACGTGGGACGACTTCATCACCCTGCTCACCGCCATCAAGGCCAAGGGCATCACCCCGTACGGCTACGCCGGGGCGAACGCGGCCTACTACCAGTGGAACGTGATCCTCACCCAGGCCGCCAAGATCGGTGGCGTCGACGTTCTCAAGAACATCGACAACCTGGAGGATGGCGCCTGGAAGCAGGACGCGATCAAGCAGGCGGCCACGGCGTGGGCCGAGGTCGGCGCGAAGTTCAGCGACAAGAGCTTCGAGGGGCTCAAGCACACCGACGTGCAGCTGCGGCAGAACCAGTACAAGGTGGCCCTCTACCCCAGCGGTGACTGGCTGGAGGGCGAGCAGAAGCAGGACACCCCGCCCGGCTTCGACTACCAGCTCATGCCGGTGCCGAGCCTGACCGCGTCGGACAAGATGCCGGCCACGGCGCTGCGCGCCACCGCGGGCGAGGGCTACTTCGTCTCGGCGAAGAGCAAGAACCCCAAGGGCGGCCTGGAGTACATGCGCCAGATGCTGTCCAAGGCGGGCGCCAAGGGCTTCACCGAGGTGGTCAAGGCCCCGACCGTGGTCACCGCCGGCTCGGAGGGCTTCGCCTTCCCGCCCGGTGTGGCCAGCTCGCAGGCCGCGCTCAAGGCGGCCGGCCAGGACGTGTTCAACCTGTACTTCGACGGCTGGTACAAGGAGCTCGACACGGAGGCGCGGACCGCCACCAACGAGCTGATGTTCGGCCGGATCAACGCGGACGCCTTCGTGGAGCGAATCCAGAAGCGCGCCGACGCGATCAAGAAGGACAGCTCCGTAGCCAAGTTCAAGCGCTGATCGATCGGAGCTAGGGTCATGCGGCACGGCAAGTATCCATTCGTGATCGGGTTCCTGTTCGCCCCGGTCGCGCTGTACGTGACATTCGTGATCTGGCCATACGCGCAGGCGTTCCAGATCTCGATGACCAACTGGCGAGGGCTGTCCGCCCCGCAGTGGGTGGGGTTCGACAACTACCGGAGGCTGCTTGACGACGGGGCCTTCTGGAAGGCGGTCCAGCACCACGGCGTACTGCTGCTTGCCCTGCCGCTGATCACCGTTGCCATCGCCCTGTTCTTCGCCTTCCTGCTGAACGTGGGCGGCAAGAGCAGCGGCGGGCAACGCCAGGGGGTCTGGGGGGCGAAGTTCTACCGGGTGGTGTTCTTCTTCCCCCAGGTCCTCGCGGTGGCCATCATCGCGGTGCTGTTCCAGATGGTGTACCGACCCAACGAGTCCGGCCTGATCAACGGCGTGCTGATGGAGTTCGGCCTGGAGCCGATCCTCTTCCTGGTCAAGCCGAACCTGGCCCTCTGGTCGATCATCGCGGTCCTCGTCTGGCAGGCCGTCGGCTTCTACGTGGTGCTCTTCTCGGCCGGGATGGCCTCCATCCCGGGTGAGATCTACGAGGCCGCGGAGATGGACGGGGCGACCAAGGTGACCCTGTTCTTCCGGGTCACCCTGCCGCTGCTGTGGGACACCCTCCAGGTGGCCTGGGTGTACCTCGGCATCGCGGCGTTCGACGCGTTCGCCATCGTGGCGGTGCTCTCGGTGGACGGCGGTGGTCCGGACGGCGCCACCACCGTGCTGGCGATGGAGATCTACCGCAACGCGTTCGTCTACTCGAAGTACGGCTACGCCTCGGCGATGGGCGTGGCGCTGTTCTTCCTCACCCTCACGTTCGCGGCGCTGACGCTGCGGCTCACCAAGCGGGAAAGCGTGGAGTACTGATGAATCCGCAGTCGACGCTGCCGCCGACCCCGGCGGCGCTACCGCCGAAGACCGGTGATCCGTCCGACCCCGCCGGGCCGGGGCGTAAGGGCCCCCGCTCGGAGGTACGGCTCTTCGCCGGCCTGGGGCACATCGCGCTCGCCGTCTGGGCGGTGATCGTGATCGTGCCGATCCTCTGGACCTTTCTCGCCGCGTTCAAGAACACGAGCGAGATCTTCAGCAGCCCGTGGACGCTCCCGGCCGAGCTGCGCTGGGAGAACTTCGGGCGGGCCTGGACCAAGGCGAACGTCGGCCGGTACTTCCTGAACAGCGTCATCGTGGTCTCGTGCAGCACGTTCCTCACCATGCTGCTCGGCTCGATGGCCGCGTACGTGCTGGCCCGCTACAAGTTCTGGGGCAACCGGGCGGTCTACTACCTCTTCGTCTCCGGGTTGGCGTTCCCGGTCTTCCTGGCCCTGGTGCCGCTCTTCTTCGTGGTGAAGAACCTGGGCCTGCTGGACACCCACACCGGTGTGGTGCTGGTCTATACCGCGTACTCGTTGCCGTTCACTGTGTTCTTCCTGGCTGCGTTCTTCAAGACGCTGCCGTCGTCGGTGGCCGAGGCGGGCATGATCGACGGTTGTGGGCACAGCCGACTGTTCTTCCAGGTCATGATGCCGATGGCGAAGCCCGGTCTGATCAGTGTCGCGATCTTCAACATCATCGGTCAGTGGGCGCAGTACCAACTTCCGCTGGTGCTGCTCTCCAACGCCAAGGACAAGTGGGTGCTCACCCAGGGCATCGCCGACATCTCGGTCAACGCCGGCTACGAGGCGGACTGGTCCGGGTTGTTCGCCGCGCTGACCATCGCCATCCTTCCGATGATCATCGTGTACGCGGTCTTCCAGCGCCAGATCCAGGCCGGCCTCACCTCCGGCGCGGTGAAGTAGCCGGTCACCGCGGCCGCTCGTCGGCCTGCGTGTGCCAGGAGCGCCACAGGTCCGCGTACGCCCCGTCGGCAGCCACGAGATCATCGTGGCTGCCGATCTCGGTGATCCGGCCGTCGGCCAGCACGGCCACCCGGTCGGCGTCGTGCGCGGTGTTGAGCCGGTGCGCGATCGCGATGACGGTCCGTCCGGCCAGCACGGCGGCCAACGCCCGCTCGGTCCGACGGGCGGTGCTCGGATCGAGCGCGGCGGTCGCCTCGTCCAGGATCAGCGTGTGCGGGTCGGCGAGCACCAACCGGGCCAGCGCGAGCTGCTGGGCCTCCGCGGCGCCGAGCTGCCGGGCGCCGTCGCCGATCGCGGTGTCCAACCCCGCCGGCAGGGCGTCGTACCAGTCCGCGCCCACGGTGACCAGCGCGGCCCGCATCTGCTCGTCCGACGCGTCCGGCGCGGCGAACGAGAGGTTGTCCCTTACCGAGCCGATGAAGACGTGGTGCTCCTGGGTGACCAGGGCGATGCGGCGGCGCCGCTCGGCGGGGTCGAGGTCGGTGATCGGGCAGCCACCGATGCTCACGACGCCCTGCCGTGGCGCGTCGATCCCGGCCAGCAGCCGGGCCAGGGTGGACTTGCCGGCGCCCGACGGACCGACGACGGCCAGCCGCTCACCGGGCTGCACCTCCAGGTCGATGCCGTGCAGCACGTCCGGGCCGCCGGAGTAGGAGAACCGCGCCCCGCGTACGACGAGCCGCTCTCCCCGCGACGTGGCCGTCCGGCCCGTCGGTTCCGCCGGGACCATGCCGACGCCGAGGACCCGGGCGTACGACGCGAAACCGCGCTGCGCCTGCTCAGTCCACTGCAACAGCCGGTCCAACGGTTCGATCGCCTGTTGCAGGTAGAGCGCGGCGGCGACCACCGCGCCGAGCGTGACCATGTCCCTGGAGAACAGGTAACCGCCGACGAGCAGGACCAGGGCGACCGGCAGCGGATAGCTGGCCTCGACGATCGAGAAGAACACCGTCCGCAGCGCGAGGGTCGCCCGCCGGGCCCGCCACACCTGGGTGATGCGACCGGTGCCGTGCCGGATCCGGTCGTCGGTCAGTCGCAGCGCCTCCACGGTGCGGGCACCCTCGGCGGTGGTGGTCAGCGTCTCGGTCAGCTCGGCTGCGGCGGCGCCCTCGGTGAGGTACGCGGAGCTGGCCCGGCGCAGGTACCAGCGGGTCACCGTCACGATCGACGGGAGCCCGGCCAGCGCTGCCAGCCCGAGCAGTGGATGCAGCAGGAAGACCGCCCCGAACAGCAACGTCAACTGCACCCCGGCGATGACGATGGTGGGCACCACGTCCCGGACGGTGGTGCCGACCGTCGCCACGTCGACCGAGCTGCGGGTGGCCAGGTCCCCGGAGCCGGCGCGCTCGACGACCGAGACCGGCAGCCCCAGAGTCCGGGAGACGAACTCCTCGCGTAGCTCGGCGACGGCCCGTTCACCGAAGCGGTGACCGGCGTACTGGGCGTATCGGGAGAGCAACGCGCTGACCAGGACGCAACCGGCGATGGCCAGCGCCAGCCGGTCCACAGTGGCCACTCCCGCGCCCGCGGTGACCCGGTCGACGATGGTGCCCAGCAGCCACGGCGGGGCGAGCCCGGCGACCGCGGCGGCGCTGTGCAGCGCCAGCACGATCCCGACCGCGCGGCGGTGCCGGCCGATCATGTCTCGCAAGGCCCGGCGTACGGTGCGGCGGTCGGCCACCGGCAGCCGGTTCACCGGTACGCCTCCTCGGTGTCGGCGGCCTCGATGTCGGGATCGTCGCTGCCACGGGCCACCAGGTGCCGGTAGCCGGCGTCGGAGTCGAGCAGGTCGGCGTGGCTGCCGGTGGCGGTGATCCGGCCGCCGCTCAGGTGTGCGACCAGGTCGGTCCGGCCCAGCAGCAGCGGCGACGTGGCGATCACCACTGTCGTCCGCCCGGCCCGTGCTGCGCGCAACCGTTCGGCGATCCGCGCCTCGGTGTGCGCGTCCACCGCCGAGGTCGGGTCGACGAGGATGAGCACCTCCGGCTCGGCGAGGAGCGCCCGGGCCAGGCGTACCCGTTGGCGCTGACCACCGGAGAGCGTCCGGGCCCGGGCGTCGATCGGGGTGTCCAGACCGGCGGGCAGCGCGTCGACGACGTCCTCGGCGGAGGCGGCCCGCAGGGCCGCGCCGATCCGGTGGTCGTCGTCGGCCAGGGGGCGCAGGATGTCGCGCAGTGTCCCGGCGAAGAGGTACGAGTCGTGGTCGGCGACCATGATCCGGGAACGGACCTCGTCCAGGGCGACCCCGGTCAGCGGCACATCACCCCAGGTGGTGTCACTGATGACGTACCGGCCGAGCCGGTCGGCCAGCGCCAGCCCTTCCGCCGGATCGTCGGCGGCCACACCGGTCAGCCAGCCCGCGCGGACGGTCAGCCCGGTCAGCGGGTCGTGCAGGTCGGCCGGGCCGGCCGGCGCGGCCGGGGCTCCCGGTCGGCGAGGGTCGGGCACCGAGCCCGACCACCGACGACCCGGACCACCGACGTCGTCCGAGGTCACGTTGAGCAGGTCGGCGATCCGTCGGGCGGCGACCCGTCCCCGGATCAACTGGTGACTGCCCTCCAGCAGGAACCAGACCGGCACGATCAGGGTCGCCACGTAGCCGTAGACGGCAACCAGTTCGCCGATCGTGACGTCACCGGTCACCGCCATCCGCGCCGTCAGCCACACCACCGCCGCCAGGAACAGCCCCGGGATGGCGACGGTCGCCGCGTCGATCCAGCTGTAGACCGCGCCCACCCGGTAGCCCTCGGCGCGCAGCTCCTGGGACCTGGCCGCGTACCGTCGGGCGAACAGGTCCCGGCCGCCCACCCCGGCGAGCACCCGCAGGCCGGCCACGATGTCGCCGGATCGTGCGGTGAGCGCTCCCTGCTGTTTGCGGTAGACCGACTCGGCCCGCTCCAGGCGGCGCAGCAGGGGCCCGACGACCAGCCCGACCACCGGCACTCCGACCAGCACGCAGAGCGCGAGCATCGGGGAGATCGACCAGAGCACCACGGCGATGACCCCGTACGCGACGACCGCCCCGACGCCCGGCCCGGTCAGCGTCAGCACCTGCGCCGTCCAGTCGATGTCGGAGCCACCGATGGTGGACACCTCGCCCGCGGCGACCCGGCGCGGCAGCACTGCGCCGATCCGGGACAGGTGGCGCAGCAGGACCTCCGCCGAGCGGGCCTTTGCGTCCTCCCGGATGAAGGTCATCGTGCGGTGTCGCATGATGCCCAGGTAGGACAGGCCCAGTCCCGCGACGACGATCGCCACGACCCAGAGCGCCAGGGCGCGCATGTCGCGGGCGCGCAACCCGTCGTCGACGGCGCGGGCGATGAGGTAGGGCCGAGCCGAGAGGCCCATCATCCAGGCCGTGCCGAACAGGCTGCCGCGCAGCACCCGCCAGGGTTGGAGGCGGGTGAGCCACCACAGGTATCGCATCGGTCCGCGGGTGTCCGGAGTGCCAGGATCGGGATGAGGGATCTGCGGAGGCACCTGGTCACGCTACCGAGCGCCCCCGACACCCCACCGTCCCGAAACCGGTGAGGTGCGCCTCCGTTTCTGTCGGACGGGGGAGGCAGAATCACGTTCGTGCTGGTGGCGGTGGTGTCCGACGAGCGGGGTGGGGGAGTGCTGTGCCCGCTGGACGCCGTCGGTCGACCGGCCGGCCCGGCCGACGTCGTCACCGACCTGGTCGCCGCGGTCGCCGCGCGCGAGGCCGCCGAGCACCCGCGCTGGGTGTGGTCCGGCGCCGCGTCCGTCTATCCGACGCTGCTGCGCGCCGGCGTCCGGGTCGATCGCTGTCACGACGTGGAGTTGACCGAGGCGTTGCTGCTGGGGCACGCGGGCCGCTGGGGCGAGCCGCGCTCGCTGGCCGCGGCCTGGGCCCGGCTGACCGGCGCGGCGGTGCCGCCCGACCCACCGCCGCGCGCCGCCGCGCCGCCCGGGCACGGCCAGGGCGCGCTCTTCGACACCCTGCCCGGCCCGTCGGGCCCGGGCATAGAGGCACTGACCCAGGTGTACGCCGACCAGCTCGCCCGCATCGCGACGACCGAGCACCCGGGCCGGTTCCGGTTGCTGGTGGCCGCCGAGTCCGCCGGCGCGCTGATCGCTGTGGAGATGGGCATGGCCGGGCTGCCCTGGCGGGCCGATGTGCACGACGAGATCCTGCACGAGCTGCTCGGCGAGGCGTCCCCGGTCGGTGGTCCGCCGCGACGGCTCGCCGAGCTGGCCGCTCAGATCGCCGGCGCGCTCGGCGTACGCCGCCTGCACGCCGACTCCCCGGCGGAGCTGCTGAAGGCCTTCGCCCGGGTCGGCGTGGAGCTGCCCAACACCCGGGCCTGGGTGTTGCGCGGGGTGGACCACCCGGCGGTGCCGCTGGTGCTGGAATACAAGGAGCTCTACCGGATCTGGACGGCTCACGGCTGGGCCTGGCGCGAGCAGTGGGTGCAGGGCGGCCGGTTCCAGTCGGAGTACGTGCCGGGTGGGGTCGTCTCCGGCCGTTGGGCCACTCGGGGCGGTGGCGCGTTGCAGATCCCGAAGGTGATCCGGCGGGCGGTGGTGGCCGATCCGGGCTGGCGGCTGGTGGTCGCCGACGCCGGCCAGTTGGAGCCTCGGGTGCTCGCGGCGGTGTCCGGCGACGCGCGACTGGCAGCGGCGGGCGGGGCCGGCGACCTCTATGCCGCGCTGGCGCGTGACTCGTTCGGCGGTGACCGGGCCAAGGCCAAGGTGGCCCTGCTCGGGGCGATGTACGGGCAGACCGGCGGGGCGGCGGTGCCCGCGTTGGCAGTGTTGAAGCGCAGCTACCCGACGGCGTTCGCCTATGTGGAGTCGGCGGCGCGCACCGGTGAGGCGGGCGGGCTGGTGCGCTCGTGGCTGGGGCGGACGTGCCCGCCGGGTTCGGCCGGGTTCGGTGATCCCGACGACGTCCCATCCGATCCGGAGGAGGCGGCCGACCCGCGCGGTCCCCGGGCCCGTGCCGCCCGGTCCCGAGGTCGCTTCACCCGCAACTTCGTCATCCAGGCCACCGCCGCGGAGTGGGCCTCCACGTTGCTGGCCACGCTGCGGACGGAGTTGTCCGGCACCGACGCCGAGTTGGTCTTCTTCCAGCACGACGAGGTGGTCGTGCATGCTCCCGCTGATCAGGCGGCTGCGGTCGCCGAGGCGGTCAACCGGTCCGGTGAGCGGGCCTCCGCGCTGCTCTTCGGTGCGACGCCGGTGCGGTTTCCGCTCGACCTGTCCATCGTCGACTGCTACGCCGACGCGGCCTGACCGACGGAGTGTCAGTGCCGGCAGGTGCCGGGCGTGTAACGGTTGTGCTATTTCTCCTTTTCGCCCCGCCACCCTCGGCTGGCCGTCCTCGTTGCAGTGTCCGTAGGAAGGGACGGGCCGGTCACGGTCGGTCCCCTGCTGGAGGGGGCGCAGCTGAACCGGATCGCAGGAATGATCATCGCGGCGGGTGGTGGACGACGGATCGGTGGTCCTGAGGCACTGCTGCACCAGGGTGACAAGCCCCTGGTCAATCAGATGATCGACACGATGACCGAGGCGGGCTGCGAGCAGATCGTGGTCGTGTTGGGTGCCGCCGCGGAACAGGTCCAGGAGACCGCCGACCTGGGCAAGGCCACCGTTGTGATCAACAAGGCGTGGGGCACCGGGGTCGGCTCGTCCATCCGGGCTGGCCTGGCCGCCATGGACGACGAGGGGATCGAGGCGGTGGTGGTGGTCCCGGTCGACATGCCGGGTCTGACCGTCACGGCGGTCAGCCGGGTGGCCGCGCTGCCGTACCCGGACGTGCTGGTCTGCGCCACCTACGACGGGTTGCGCGGCTACCCGATGCTCTTCGGCCGTCGGCACTGGCCCGGCATCGCCACCCTCGCCAGCGCGGACGTGGGCGCCCGACCTTACCTGCTGGCGCACAAGGACCAGATCGTCGACATCGCCTGCGACTCGGTGGCGGACGGCAGTCGGGCCGACACCCCCGAGCTGATGGAGCTGTACGGCCTGACCGTCCCGCCGCAGCGGGTCGGGGTCTGAGGCGGACTGAGTATCCGTACGGATGTGCCGGGCCGTCCACTGGCGATACTCGTTGCATGCGTCGACTCACCACCGCCCTGCTGTGTCTGGCCGTGCTCGTCGGCTGCGCCAGGCCGGGCGACGCGCCCGTGCAGGCCGGCCCGGCCGCAGACACCGGTTGGACCACCTACCAGACTGATGTCACGGCCGTCCGGGCCGGCGCGGATCCGCGCTCGCTCGTGCTGACCGTGGCGCTGCTGGGTGACGCGGATGGTTGCTCCCGGAATCCGCGAATCACCTACTTCACCGAGGAGAACAACCGCATCTACGCCAACGTGGTGCAGGATTCGCGCCTGTCCGGGGTGGTCGGGGCCTGTCCCACCCACACGCCGGGCGAGGTGACGTTGACAGCGCCAGGGCCGATTGCCGGCCGGACTGTCGTGCTCAACGAGCAGCCGTGGAAGCCCGACGGTGCGGGGTACCAGCGCTGCGACCCGACGTTCGGTTGTGATCCAATGCCGAACGACCACTGTGACCAGGCGTGGGTCGGCGTCGTGGTCCGCGGCATGGACGTGTCCCGGCACTCGACCGGATCGGTCGAGGGCTGCGACGGCACCTGGCTGGTCATGACGGTGCCGTTCGATCCGGTGCCCTGCGGTGCCGAGGCGCGGCCCGGCTGCGACGCGTCGGTCAACGTGCGCCGCTACTTTCTGCGGTGGGCCGGCCAGGGCGGTTGGGAAACGATCGCCAACTCGACGGAGGCCGGCTGCGGACGTGTCCGCACCACCGAGCCGGCCTTCCCGAGGAAGCTCTGCGCCGACCTGCCCCGGCCGTGATCGGCGAAAGCGCGTTCCCGACGGTTCCGGGTCGAGCCGACGGTCCAGGAGCGTTGCGTCGGGCTTCCCGGAATGCGTGATGCCTGTGAGTCATCAGGATGACTCACAGGCATCACGCTCGTCAGGACATGGCCGCAAGCTCGGTGCGGGCGTGGCGGGGTACTTCAGTCCTGCGCCGAGTCCAGCTTTCCGGTGGCGGCCAGGCGCTGGTACCAGTGGGCGCTGTCCTTCCAGGTGCGGACCTGGGTGTCGTAGTCGACCCGGATGATGCCGAAGCGGCGGTCGTAGCCGTAGCCCCACTCGAAGTTGTCCAGCAGCGACCAGACGAAGTAACCGCGCACGTCGGCGCCCTGTTCGCGGGCGTCGGCCATCGCGCCGATGTGCCGACGCAGGTAGTCGATCCGCCGGTCGTCGTGGATCCGCCCGTCGGCCTCCACCACGTCGTCGAACGCCGCGCCGTTCTCGGTGATCATCATGGGCTGGCTGGGGTACGCCTGGTGCAGGCGCAGCAGCAGCTCGGTCAGGGCCGGCGGGTCGATGTTCCACCCCATCGCCGTGTACGGGCCGGGCTGCGGCAGGAAGTCGACGTTGTCCGCGGCGACCCACGGCGTCGACGTCGACGCACCGTGCCCGTCGGCGTCGGAGCGGGGCGACACCCCGTCCCAGGCCCGGACCAGGGTGCTGGAGTAGTAGTTGACCCCGAGCACGTCCAGCGGCACCGCGATCAGCTTCTCGTCGCCTTCGCGGACGAACGACCAGTCGGTGACCGACGCGGTGTCGGCCAGCAGGTCGGCCGGGTACGCGCCGTCGAGCATCGGGCCGAGGAACGCCCGGTTGGCCAACGCGTCGATCCGCCGTACCGCGTCGGAGTCCGCGTCGGAGTCGGACGCCCCCCGGATGACGTGCAGGTTGAGCGTCACCGACAGCTCGGCGGCCGGGGCCAGCTCCCGGACCACCCGACCGGCCAGACCGTGCGCGAGGTTGAGGTGGTGCACCGCGGCCAGCGCCGCCGCCGGCTCGGTCCGACCCGGCGCGTGCACACCGGAGGCGTAGCCCAGGTAGGCCGAGCACCAGGGCTCGTTGAGCGTCGTCCAGGTGTGCACCCGGTCGCCCAGCGCACCGACGATGCCCGCCGCGTACTCCTGGAAGCGCAGCGCGGTCTCCCGCGTCGCCCAGCCGCCGGCGTCCTCCAGCTCCTGCGGCAGGTCCCAGTGGTACATCGTCGCCACCGGGCGGACGCCCCGCTCCAGCAGCCCGTCGACCAGCCGCGAGTAGAAGTCGATGCCCGCCTGGTTGAACCGGCCCGAGCCACCGGGCTGCACCCGTGGCCAGGAGATGGAGAACCGGTACGCGCTGAGGCCCAGCTCGGCGATGTGCCCGAGGTCGTCGGCCCACCGGTGGTAGTGGTCGGCGGCCACGTCGCCGGTGTCGCCGTTGAGCGTACGACCGGGTGTGTGGCTGTAGGTGTCCCAGATTGACGGCCCTCGCCCGTCCTCGGTGGCCGCGCCCTCGATCTGGTACGCGGCCGTCGCCGAACCCCAGACGAAGCTCTCCGGGAAGTGGTGTCGCGTCATCGTTCAGTCCCCTGGATCTCGCAGATGTAGCCCGTCGAGGTGCCGGCGACCAGTGCGGCACTGGCCGTTCCGTCCTCGTAGCGCACGTCGAACTCGGCGCCCGGCCCGTCCCCGGGTGACGGTACCCGTACGCGGGTCCGCTGCCCCTCGGCCGGTGCGTACATCCGCAGGCGCACATCGTCGGCCCACTCGTAGTCCGGTCGGTCGTCACGGGACCCGAACGGGATGACCGCGCCGGGCCGGGCCAGCACCGGCAGGCTGTCGAACCCGTGCTTCTCGGTGACCCACGCCGGACCGGTTACCTGCGCGCCGCTGACCAGGTGTGTCCAGGTGCCGGCGGGTACGTAGTAGGTGACGTCACCGTCGGCGCTGAACACCGGGGCGACCAGCACGTCCGGGCCGAGCATGTACTGCCGGTCCAGGTGCGTCGTGGCGGGGTCGTCCGGGAACTCCACGACCATCGGTCGCATCATCGGCGTCCCGTCGCGGTGCGCCTCCTGGGCGGCGGCCGCCAGGTATGGCATCAGGCGGAGCTTGAGCTGGGTGAAGTGCCGCAGCACGTCGACGGCCTCGTCGTCGAACGCCCACGGCACCCGGTACGACCCTGAGCCGTGCAACCGGGAGTGCGAGGAGAGCAGACCGAAAGCGACCCACCGCTTGAACACCACGGGGTCGGGAGTGCCCTCGAAGCCGCCGATGTCGTGGCTCCAGTAGCCGAAGCCGGAAGCGGCCAGGGACAGCCCTCCGCGCAGCGACTCGGCCATCGCGGCGAACGTCGACTCGCAGTCACCGCCCCAGTGCACCGGGAACTGCTGCCCGCCGGTGGTGGCCGAGCGGGCGAACAGGACCGCGTCGCCCTTGCCCCGCTCGGCCTCCAGCAGCTCGAAGACCGCCTTGTTGTAGAGGTACGAGTAGTAGTTGTGCATCCGCTGCGGATCCGAACCGTCGTGCCACACCACGTCGGTCGGGATGCGCTCACCGAAGTCGGTCTTGAAACAGTCGACGCCCATGTCGAGCAGCGCCTTGAGCTTGCCGGTGAACCAGCGGACCGCGTCCGGGTTGGTGAAGTCGACAAGCGCCATGCCAGCCTGCCACCTGTCCCACTGCCAGACCGAACCGTCGGGGTTGCGCACCAGGTAACCGGCCTCGCGGCCCTCCTCGAAGAGGTACGAACGCTGCGCGATGTACGGGTTGATCCAGACGCACACCTTCAGGTCACGCTCGTGCAGCCGACGCAGCATCCCCTCCGGGTCGGGGAAGGTCTCCGGGTCCCACACGAAGTCGACCCAGTGGAACTGGCGCATCCAGAAGCAGTCGAAGTGGAACACCGACAGCGGCAGCCCGCGCTCGGCCATCCCGTCGACGAACTCGGTGACGGTCTTCTCGTCGTACGCCGTGGTGAACGACGTGGACAGCCACAACCCGTACGACCAGGCGGGGATCCGGGCCGGCCGGCCGGTGAGCGCGGTGTAGCGGCGCAGCACGTCCTTCGGGGTGGGCCCGTCGATGACGTAGTAGGTGAGCGACTGCCCCTCGACGCTGAACTGGGTCTGCGTGACGACCTCGGAGCCGACCTCGAACGACACGTGCTCCGGGTGGTCCACGAAAACGCCGTAACCGGCGCTGCTGAGATAGAACGGCACGTTCTTGTACGCCTGCTCACTGGCGGTGCCACCGTCGGCGTTCCAGATGTCGACGGTCTGGCCGTTCTTCACGAACGGGCCGAAGCGCTCGCCCAACCCGTACACCGTCTCGCCGACCCCCAGCGCGAGCCGTTCGTGCACGTGCCGGCGGCCCTCGGCGTCGGTGACGACGCCGATGCTGCGCCCGGTGGACGCGGTGACCAGCCGGTCGCCGTGCAGGAAGTCGACCCGCCACCCGTCGACGAGCGCGACCCGCGCGGTCAGCTCACCGGTGGTCAGCGTGGCGCTGATCCCGGTGACGTCGACGGTGACCGGGTGCGTGTCGCCGGTGCTCAGCCCGAAATGGGGTTCTCGGGGCAGCCCGCCGGTGTGGTGGGCGATGGTCACCCCGATGACGCCGGGGGCGGGGGAGAAGAACCGGACGGTGACCAGGGGCCGGTTGAGGGTGTCGCCGCGTCCGTTGATCTGGCCGGTCGGTGCGAAGACGGTGAAGCCACGCTCGTCCGGCTCGACCGACTCCACGACGCCGGGACGCAGGACGCTGACACCGGGGCGCAGCTGCCAGTACCCGTCGGTGAACTTCACTTCTCGGCTCCTGCCGTGATGCCGCGCGCCAGGGTGCGCTGGAAGATGAGGAAGAAGAGGATGGCCGGCACGAGGCTGATCAGCGCGCCGGCGTTGGTGGTCGGAGCGTCCATCAGCCGGTCGCCCTGCAACGACGCGAGCGCGACCGGGATGGTCTGCGTCTGGTTGTCGATCAGCATGACCAGCGGGATGAGGAACTCGTTCCAGGTCCAGATGAAGAAGAAGATGAGCAGCACCGCGAGGGTGGGCCGCAGGTTGGGGAAGACCACCCGCCACAGCACCGTCCACTTGCCGGCGCCGTCCAGCGCGGCGGCCTCCAGCAGTGAGCGCGGGAACGTGCCCATCACCGAGGCGAGCAGGTAGGTGCCGAACGCGCTCTGGATGACGGTGAAGATGATGATCACCGCGAGTCGGGTGTTGTAGAGCCCGACCTCCTTGGCCACGTAGTACAGCGGGTAGATCAGGGCCTCCTGCGGCAGCATGTTGGCCAGCAGGAACAACCCGACGATCCAGAGCCGACCGCGGACCCGACCGATGCCCAGGGCGTACGCGTTGAGCAGTGACACGGCGACGCCGAGCACCGCCACCGAACCGGCGATGAGCGCCGAGTTCCAGAGCTTGAGCGGGAAGTTCACCTCGGTCCAGTACGTGCGCAGACCCTTGGTGTAGAACTCGCTCGGCCAGCTCAGCGGCCCGCCCGACGAGTAGTCACCGGGCGACTTGAACGCGTTGAGCAGCATGAACGCGAACGGCACCAGCATGACCAGCGCGCCGAGGATGACCAGGGCGAGCACCACCCAGCGGCTGACGCCCCGGTGGTGGCGGTCGGGTACGGGCCGGCGGACCGGCGCGGGGGCTCCAGTGATCGTCACGGCCATCTCAGAACCCCCGGTCCCGGCGCTCGCTGCGGGCCTGCATCCAGATGAAGACCACGGCCACCACAACGATGATCAGCGTCAGCACCGTCGAGATCGCGGAGCCGTAGCCGACCTGCAGTTTCTTGAAGAACGTGTAGTAGGCGAAGTACGACGGGACGTTGGTCGCGTTGTCCGGACCACCCCGGGTCAGGGCGAAGATCGGCCCGAACACCTTCAGCGCGGCGATGGTGCAGGTCAGGGCCACCACGAAGGTTTCCGGCCGGATCTGCGGGAGGGTGATCGCCCGGAACCGGTGCAGCCAGTTCGCGCCGTCGACCTCGGCCGCCTCGTACAACTCGGGGTCGACCCGTTGAAGCGCCGCCATGAAGACGACCACCGGGTAGCCGATCTGCACCCAGATCATCACCGCCATCACGGCCGGCAGGGCCGTGCCCGGGTCGCCGAGCCAGTCGTGGCGGAGCGCGCCGAGACCCACCGCGTCGAGCAGGCTGTTGAACGCGCCGTCGGGGCGGAGGATCCAGCCCCAGACGATGCCGGCCACCACGACGGGCAGCACCTGCGGAAGGTAGAAGGCGGCCCGCAGCGCGGCGGCGGTGCGGGGCTTGAACCGGCGGCCGATGACGTCGAAGAGCACCGCGGCGAGCAGCAGCCCGAGCACTGTGGGCACCACCACCATCGCGACGATCATCCAGACGGTGTTGCGGAACGACGCCCAGAACACGTCGTCGTGCAGCAGTTGCTGGTAGTTGTCCAGGCCGACCCAGCGGGGGTCGCCGATGCCGGACCACTTGGTCAGCGACAGGTAGAGCGTGCCGACCAGCGGTGCACCGATGACCAGGAGGAAGAGCACCGCTCCGGGTAGCAGGTAGAGCCAGTACGCCGCGTTGCGGCCGCGGCGTCTGCGGCCGGGTGGCGGTGGGGTCGGGGCCGCCGGTTGGGTGGTGGCGAGGGTCTCGGAGACTGCCATGGAAGATCCTTCCCGGCGGGGCGGGCGGGCGCGTCGGTTGTGCCGGTCGCGCCCGCCGCTCGCCGTGTCACTTGCCGGTGATCTCCTTGACGCCATCGGCGTACGGCTTGGCGATCGTGTCGAGGACCTGGTCGGGCGACTTCGAGCCGTTGATCAGGCCCTGGAAGCCGGAGACCAGCACGTCGTAGTAGCCGGGGACCGGCCAGTCCGGGTAGAACGCGAGCCCGTCGGACTTGCTGACCGTGTTGAAGTCCTCGATCAGCTTGCGGTCCTTCGGATCGGTGATCTTCGAGGCGTCGGCGGCGACCGGAACACCACCGTTGTTGCCGATCAGGTCCTGGATCTCCGGACGCAGGGTGATGTCGATGAAGTCGTACGCCAGGCTCTTGGCCTTGCTGTTCTCCGGGACCACCCAGAGGTTGCCGGAGGAGCCGGCCTGAAGGGTGTTGCCGGGGAAGAGGAAGGTGTCCCAGTCGGCCTTCATCTCGGCCTTGAACCGGCCGTACCACCAGCTACCCGACACGATCATCGGAACCTTGCCGCCGATGAAGGCGGTGCCCATGTCCTCGGCCTTGAGGCTGGCCGAGTTCTTCGCGACGTAGCCCTTGCGCACCCAGTCGGCGAAGGTGTCCGCGCCGTACTTGAGCGGGTCGGCCTTGAAGTCGACCGGGTTCTTGTAGAGCTGGTAGTTGTCGACGAACTGCCGGTCGCCCTTGGACAGGGCGAGCTGGTAGAAGAGCTGCCCGGCCGGGTATTCGGCGCCGGCCATGCCCAGCGGGGTGACGCCCTTGCCGACGAAGGTGTCCATCGCGGCGGTCATCTCGGCCATGCTGGTCGGCACCTTGACGCCGTTTTGCTGGAACAGGTCCTTGTTGTAGTAGACCGTGACGTACTCGCCGTAGTTCGGCACGCCGAACCACTTGCCCGACCCCATCACGCCCTTGTCGCTGTAGCGGGCGGTGGTCTGCAGGCTGGGGCTGAGCTTGCCGGCCCAGCCGCGCTTGTCGGCCTCGGTGCTCAGATCGGTGAGCAGGCCCTGCGAGGAGAGCAGGCCGGCGGTCGCGTTGCCCTTGTTGTACTCCATGATGTCCGGGCCTTCGGACGAGTTGATGATCATGCCCGCGTTCTGCTGGATCTGCTCGAACGCCTTGCGCTCGAAGCGCACCTCGACGCCCGGGTGCTCGGCCTTGAACAGCTCGATGGCCCGGTTCCAGCCGACCCCCATGGCGCTGTTCTCGCTCTCGTAGTGCCAGAGCTTGAGGGTCTTGGCGTCGCTGTCGTCCCCGTTGTCGTCACCGCCGCAGGCGGCCATGGCGGTCGTCGCGGTCGCCGCTATGGCGATCGCGGCGACGAGCCGGCGGAATCGCTGCATTACGATCCTCCTCGTCGAGTATCTAGCCGGTACTTCACTGGGCCCGTCGTCGCGTTGCAGCGCGGCGGCGGGCTGTTCCTACTGGTCAGCCCCCATGGGTTGGCGGCTTCGTGGTGCGGCGGTCGAGCCCCGGATCTCCAACGCGCACGGCAGCAGTTGCTGGTGACGGTGGTCGCCGGGGTCATCCAGGTGGCGCGTCAGCGCCTCGATCGCGATCCGACCGATCGCCGAACCAGGTGAGGTCATCGCCGTCAGCGCCGGGGTGGCCAACTCGGCGACCTGCGGCGAGGTGACCATCGAGACGACGGAGACGTCGTCGGGCACCGACAGCCCGCGGCCGCTCAGCTCACCGAGGATGCCGAAGATCGCGGTCTCGTTCATGGCCAGCACGGCGGTCAGCTCCGGGGCCCGCGCGAACGCGGCGGCCAGGGCCGCGCGCCCGCCGGCAGCGCTGTCCTCGGCCGCGATCATGACCGGCTCCAGGCCGTGCCCGGTCATGGCCGCGGCAAAGGCGTCACGGGTACGCAGCGCGGGCCCGTAGCCGCTGGCCAGCGTCGCGGCCGAGTGGTTGACGTAGACGATCTGCCGGTGCCCGAGGCCGACCAGGTGCGCGACGGCATCCCGGACGGTCTGGTCGAAGTCGATGTCGACGTACGAGAGCGTGCTGGTGTCACCGGTGCGGCCGATCAACACCAGTGGCACGCCGGCCTCCTGGAGCACTGTGACCCGCTCGTCGGCCAGCTGGACCTCCATCAGCACGACGCCGTCGAGCATCCGCTGGCTGGCCAGTCGCCGCAGCTCGCCGGGGTCACCCCCGCCGACCGGCGAGAGGACCAGGTGATAGCCGGCGGCGCTGGCCGCCGCGGCGGCACCGGTGACGAAGGCCGTTTCGGTGGCGCCGAGCCCGCGTTCGTCCATCGGCATCAGCAGGCCGAGGATCCGGCTGCGCCGGCTGGCCAGACCGCGGGCCATCGCGTTGGGCTGGTAGTCGAGCTCGGCCATCGCCGCGAGCACCTTGTTGCGGGTGGCCTGCGAGATCGGCCGGGTGCCGGTGAGCACGTACGAGACGGTGCTGACCGAGACCTGCGCGAGGCGGGCGACGTCGTGCATGGTGGCCATCGCGTTACCTCCTCCGGCCGGGGGTTGGGATCGCTCCCAATTCACCGTCGAAACGCTTCGACTAAGCGGTTCGACAGGACGCTAGGCCACCTGTTACGGCGACGTCAATAGCCGATGTCGAAAACGATCCCGGTGCCGCCTGGGGTGCCCCGCGCGCTCTCGCGTCGCGTGATCCGGTGCGCAAGATCCGAGCAACAACAGGGATGTTGCTGCCTCGCGCGAGCCGGAGGCAGCAACATCCGGGAAGTTGCTCGGATCTTGGTGCGGGGTGCGGGGTGCGGGGTGCGGGGTTGCGGTGCGGCGGCGGGGACGGCGCGGCGGGTCAGGTCAGGTCGTCAGGTCAGGTCGAACATCGCGGCCGCGTTGTTCCAGCAGACCGCGCGCAACCAGTCGTCGCCCAGGTCGAGCCGGGCCAACCCGGTGAGCTGGTCGGCGTACGGGTAGGGGATGTTGGGGAAGTCGCTGCCCAGCAGCACCTTGCCGGACAGTCCCAACTCGCGCAGCCGGGGCAGCTCGTCGTCCGGGAAGGGGACGAACTGGTCGAAGAAGGGCGTGAAGGCCATCGTGGTGTCCAGCCGGACCCGCTCGTACGCCTCCGCGAGATCAAGGAACGCCCGATAGTCCGGGGCGCCGAGGTGTGCCACCACGGCGGTCAGCCGAGGATGGCGGGCCAGCAACTCGCCGAACTGCTCCGGGCCGGTGTGCGCGGTGCCCACGGGTGCGTGCCCGGCGTGCACGACCACCGGCACACCCGCGTCGGACAGCATCCCCCACACCTGGTCCAGCGCCGGATCCGTCGGTGAGAAGCCACCGACCTGGACGTGCACCTTGAACACGCGGGCCCCGTCGGCCAGCGCCGCCTCGACGTAACCGGGCGCGCCCGGTTCGGGGAAGAAGGTGGCCGAGGGCAGGCAGCCCGGGGTGACCCGGGCGAAGTCCAGCGACCACCGGTTGAGGTCCGCGGCCATGCCCGGCCGGTGGGCGTACGCCAGGGCGCTGAACGCCCGCACGCCCAGACGCTGCAGGTACGCGACCCGCTCGGCGTCGCTCCACCGGTACCGGATCGGCCACTCGGTGCCGACCAGTGGGCCGGCCGCGTCGAAGTACGCCCAGATCCTGCGCAGCAGGCGCGGCGGTAGGAAGTGCACGTGCACGTCGGCCAGGCCGGGCAGCCCCAGTCCGCGCCAGAATGCCGGCACCCGCGCGTCGGCGGCTGGCGGCGGCTCCGGCGCCGGATCGGTCATATCTCGATGTCGAACCGGCTCAGCACCGAGGGTGCGATCAGACCGACGGTCGCGAGCGCCGAGATGACGGTCAGGGCGATGCGCATCCCGACCACCTCGGCCTTGCTGCCGACCCGCAGGGCGATGCTGTTCGGCAGGCCGATCATCATCCACATCCGGCGTTTGATCGGGATCGGCCAGAGGATCGGCACGCCGGCTCGGGTGATCATGTCGCCGAGGATGTGCACGAAGCAGCCCACCCCCAGGGCCGTGCCGATCAGCGGATAGCCGCGACCGCCCGGCAGGTTGGCGAAGGTGAACCAGGCCGCCCCGGCCGACGCGAGGGTGATGATCACCCAGCCGGCGCGTTCCGCCCACTCGTCGAACAGCCCGCGCAGCGCCAGGCCGAACATGAAGAACAGGATGGTGATGACCGCCCACTTGCCGTACGCGGCGCAGAGCGCTGTGGTGCCCCAGCCGACCAGCACTGTGAACGGCAGGGTGTGGGTCAGCGTCCGGTGCCCGTTGTTGCGACGCGGGTCCCTGCTGAGCTTCGTGGCGTAGTAGACCCCGAGCGAGATCTTCTCCATCACCTCGGCGGCGAAGAGCGAGAAGACCCCGAAGGTGCGGGCCACGGTGGCACCACCCTGGTTCCTGGTCACCTTGCCCGACATGTCGAGGTCGGGAAAGAGCGCGCCGCCGGCACACACAGCGGTGCCCACCGCCAACGCGAGCGGCGACTGGTGG
The DNA here is from genome assembly GCF_057766525.1 of Micromonospora sp. MGP-C2. Classification (NCBI taxonomy): domain Bacteria; kingdom Bacillati; phylum Actinomycetota; class Actinomycetes; order Micromonosporales; family Micromonosporaceae; genus Micromonospora; species Micromonospora sp. MGP-C2. Next base: position 2,088,950 of record NZ_JBYMEN010000002.1, on the reverse strand, counting down.
TAGTCGGCGAACTGGTCCAGTGCCCAGGACCCCGCCAACCACACCGCCGCGCCGGACAGCGCGTGCTGTGGTCCCATCATTTCGGCTCACCCTCCCCAGGGATCTTGAGCGCCCAAAACTACGCCACTGTAGTCAGCCTCGGCGTCGCAGGGGCATCACCCGGAAGGTCCACATCGGACGCTGTCAGAGAGCGGGGGTGAAGCTCTGCCGGATCATCGGCAAGTATGCCGCGTTGACCTGCCAGTCGAACTCTTTTGTCAACCACGAGACGGTGTAGGAACGCTCGGCCGAGGTGTTGGCCAGCAACCGGAAACTGTGCACCTGCTCGCCTGCCGCGTTCTCCCAGCCGCACTCCCAGACAGCGCCACCCTCGAAGATGTCCATCGCGGAGATGTCCACCTTGCGATAGCCGGGGAGCAGCCCGTCACCGGTGGTGAGTCGCGCCTCCTCGGCCTTCCAGTACGCCACCGGGTCGGCCCGCACCGGCCCGGACTCGACGCTGAGCACCCGGGCCCCGCCCGTCTCCCGGAAGCAGGTCACCGACCCCTCCGTCCAGCGCGCCCAGCCCACCGGCGCGGCGATCCGGAAGCCGGTCGGGTCGTCGTGCCAGGTCCAGCCGTCGCGTAGCCGGTACCGTGCCTCGGTCGGCGGCGCGACCGACGCCACCGGAGTGGACGTCGGCGGCGGTGGCGGTGGCGTCGCGCAGGCGAACGCGGCCGGCCGGGCGCTCGACGCGCCCCCACCGGCACCGGACGGCGGCGTCCGCTCGTCGTTGCGGTAGACCAGACCCACGATGACGCCGCCGGCGACGAGGAGAGCGGTGGCCGCGCCGCCGAGAGCGATCAGGCGTCGTCGGCGTCTGCGGGGGCGGCTCGCCGGCCGACCGGCCGACGTCGGCGGGTGGTCGGGCGCACCGGCCGTGTCCACCGGGGCGGGCGATCTGGTACGGCCCGCGCTCCGCAACGCCGCCACCGCCGAGGACATCGGCGGCGCGGCCGGCTGGTCGGGCTCCGCGGCCGCCTGCCGCAGCAGCGGCTCCGCCTCCGCGGCGGTCAACCGTCGCCAGGGGTCGCGTTGCAGCAGGCCGAGGAGCACGGGGCGCAACGGCCCGGCCCGCCGCATCGGGTCCGGCGGCTCGGTGGCCAGCGCGCTGAGCGTCGCCATCGCGCTCGACCGGGCGTACGGGGACTGGCCCTCAACCGTCGCGTAGAGCGTCGCGCCCAACGACCACAGGTCGGTGCGTGGATCCGACACCCCTTCGCGGGCCCGCTCGGGGGCGACGAACTGCGGTGAGCCGAGCACGGTGCCCGGCCCGGTCATCGCACCCTCACCACCGTCGAAGGTGGCCAGCCCGAAGTCGGTGAGGACCACTCGGCCGTCGTCGGCCACCAGCACGTTGTGCGGCTTCACGTCGCGGTGCAGCACCCCGGCGGTGTGCGCGGCCCGCAACGCGGCCAGCACCGCCAACCCGACAAGAGCGGTGCGCTGCGGGCTCAGCGGCCCCTCGGCGCTGATGATCTGCTGCACCGACCGGGACTGCACGTACTCCATCACGATCCAGGGGCTCTCCCGGTCGTGCACCACGTCGTAGATGCGGACCACGTTGGGGTGGTTGAGCCTCGCGGCGGTGCGAGCCTCGCGCAGTGTCCGCAGTCGCAGCTCCTCGCGCTCGGCCTCGGCCAGCCAGGACGGCGGCACGACCTCCTTCACCGCCACGTCGCGATGCAGCATCTCATCGCGAGCAAGCCACACCCGGCCCATCCCGCCGGTGCCGACCAGGTCGAGCAGCCGGTACCGACCCGCGATCAGCAACTGCTGCACGGTCGCTCCCCCTTGGTCACCCCGGGTTACACGATAGCTACCGCGCCCGCTCTTTTCATCCGCTGAGCGGCCTCGATCCACGCCGGACGGTAGTCCGGATCATGACTGTACGGTGCAGGTCAGGGGGGTGGTCGGAAACTGTTTCGCACTGCCGTCCAGTCCGCGCCGGCCCTGGTCCAGTCCCTGTCGTCGGTGATCCAGGCCAGCGTCCACCGGCCTGCGCCGACGACCTGTTGCCGGGCGTGCAGCCATGCGCCGTACGGGGCCTGCCAGCGGCACTCCCACTCCGCCCCTCCGTCGGCAGCGGCGAGCCGGATCTCGTCGTACCCCGGCAGGGCACCGGCCTGGGCAGCCACGTCGCGGACCGTGCGGAGTCGGACCAGCGGGTCGGTGTCGTCGCCGCTGGCGACGCTGAAGGCCCGGCCGGTGGTCGGGTCCTGGAAGCAGGCCACCGCGCCGTCGCGGGAGTAGTACCAGGTAGCCGGCACCGCAACCCGGAACCCGATGGTGTCGGCGTGCCAGACCCAGCCGGGTGGCGGGCGGAACCGTTCGCCCGCCGCGGGGGCGCCGGCCAGCACGGGCGCACCGGCCGCCTTCGGACGGACACACGGGAAGGGTGGCGGAGGAATGCCCGGCCCTCCCGGCGGTGGGCCGGGGCGGTCGGGGTCGTAACCGGGGCCCTGCCCGCCCGGGCCGCCACCACCGTCCGGCGGCCGTGCGGTGGGCCGGCCGGCGGTGTCCCTGGGCTCGTCACCGGTGACGGCCATCGCGGTGCCCACGCCGGCGGCGGCGGCCACCACCAGAGCCACGGCGATCAACGCCGCCCGGCGGATGGTGCGCTGCCGGGCTGGCGGGCGGGAAGCTGGTGGTGTGTCAGCCGGCGCGTTCAGGGCCCGGTCGCCCGGGTTCGCCGGCGGGTCGGGCTCGGGCAACGGGATCGTGAGGTCCTGGTCGTCCGGGTCGTGCGTCTCGGGCCGGTCGCCCGAACCTGTCGGCCCTTCGGCGGTCGGTTCGGTGCGCCCGGTCGCCGCGGCGGTGAGCAGCCGATGGGCCGTGTCGTGGTCGAGGCGGTCGCGCGGGTCGCGGCGCAGCAATCCGGCGAGCACCGGCGCGAGCTGCCCGGCGTGCGGAGCCGGATCCGGCGGTCCGGCGGCCAGTGCGCTCAGGGTGGCCATGGCGGTGCTGCGGGCGTACGGGGAGCGACCCTCCACCGCGGCGTGCAGGGTCGCGCCGAGCGACCACAGGTCCGCAGCCATCGTGGACACTCCCTCGGCGGCTCGCTCCGGGGCAACGTACTGCGGGGAGCCGAGGACCACGCCGGGGCGGGTCATCGCACCGTCGCCGCCGTCGAAGGTGGCCAGCCCGAAGTCGGTGAGCATCACCCGCCCGTCGTGCGCCACGAGCACGTTCTGCGGTTTGATGTCGCGGTGCAGCACCCCGGCGGTGTGCGCGGCGTGCAGCGCGTCGAGCACGGCCAGGCCGATCCGGGCCGCGCGGGCCGGCTCCAGCGGCCCCTCGGCGTCCACCACGTCCTGAAGGGTGCGGGACGGGACGTACTCCATCACGATCCATGGGCTGCCGTCGACCGCGACGACGTCGTAGAGCCGGACCACGGCGGGGTGGTTGAGTCGAGCTGCGGCGCGCGCCTCCCGCAGGGTGCGCGAGCGCAACTCGTCCCGTTCGCGATCGGCCAACCAACTGGGCGGCACGATCTCCTTGACCGCGACCTCGCGATGCAGCATCTCGTCGCGGGCACGCCACACCCGGCCCATGCCCCCGCGACCCACCAGGTCGAGCAGCCGGTACCGATCCGCGATCAGCACCTGCGCACGCACCTCCTCAGCCGCTGTCCGGGCTACACCCTAACCAGCGGATCGGAAGTCACCAATCGGTCGTCCGCCTCGGCTCAGCAGGCGGCGTGGCCGTCGCGCGCCAGAAGGTTGCCCTCGGGGATGGCGATCCGGGTGCGTCCACCGGCCAGTTGGGCTGCCGCCCGACGGGCCTGCAACGGGCCGTGTTCCCTGCGTGCGGCGGCGTAGCTGGCGGCCGTACGGGCCGCGATGGTGGCCCACCCGTAACGCTCGCCGACCATGGTGCGGGCCCGGCGGGCCACCCGTCGGGCGAAGACCTCGTCGCCGAGCAGTTGACCGACCGCTCCGGCGAGCGCGTCCGGGTCGCTGTGCGGGAACGTCACCCCGGTGACACCGGGCTCGACGATCTCAGCGAGACCGCCGGTGCGGGCCACGGCGAGGGGCGCCCCGGCGGCCGCCGCCTCCAGCGCCACCATGCCGAACGGCTCGTAGAGGCTGGGCACCACTGTCGCGTCGGTGGCACCGAGCATGGCCGGCAACTGGGTGGAGTCGAGGAAACCGGTGAAGCGTACGGTCGAGCTGAGCGCCAGCCGTCGGGCCTCCGCCTCCAACTCGGCGCGGTACGGCCCGTCGCCGGCGATCACCACCCGCAGCCCCGGGTGCCGCTCGCGGAGCCGGGGCACCGCGTGCACCAGGTGCTGGACGCCCTTCTCGTAGACCAGCCGCCCGGCGTACCCGACCAACGGGCCGTCCCCGGCGAACCGTGCGCGGGCCGACGCGACCGCCCTCGGCCGGGCCCGCCAGGCCCTGTTGTCGACCCCGTTGGGCACCACGTCGACCTGCGCGGTCGGTACGTCGAACAGTGCGGTGACCTGGTCGCGCATGTACCCCGAGCAGGTAATCACCCGGATGGAGGAGCCGCTGAGCCAGTGCTCGACGCCGTGGATGGTGCGGTTCATCTCCTCCGGGAGCCAGCCCTGGTGACGGCCGGCCTCGGTGGCGTGGATGGTGCTGACCAGCGGCAGGTCCAGGTGATCGGCCAGTGTGATGGCGGTGTGGGCGACGAGCCAGTCGTGGGCGTGGATGACGTCGTAGGCGCCGGCTTCGGTGGCGCGCAGGGCGGTGCGGGTGAGGGTGTGGTTGAAGGCCATGGTCCAGGCCAGCAGTGAGCCGGTGGCGAGGGGGAAGGCGACCGGGTCCTCGGGGGCGCGCAGGATGCGCACGCCGTCGGCGTACTCCTCCAGGGGCGCGCCGTCGGCATGACGGGTGACGACGGTGACCTCGTGGCCGGCGGCGGCCAACGCCACCGACAACGCGTGCACGTGTCGGCCCAGGCCGCCGACGAGCACTGGCGGATACTCCCAGGAGAGCATCAGCACCCGCAGTTGCCGAGCGGCGTGGATGTCGATCACGTGGGCGTCGGGTGACATGCGGCCCCCTTTGAGTTGTCCCCGGGCGCGCGCCGACCGACACCGGAGTCGATGTCGCCGTCGCGTCTGGATCGGGGCCAATCCTGCCGGGATCGAGATAACCAGCGGAGACACCACCGTTGCGGTCGTGTAAAGCGCTACTGGCCCTTTCGGCGCACCCGCAGCAGCTCGGCCACCGACCACGCCTGGAATGGGCAGCCGGTCGCGGCGTGCGGCGCGAGGCCGTCGGCCGTCTCGCTTACCGAGCCTAGCCCATATTCGGTCAGATGGGCCTCAATGCCGATGAATACGTCATCGACCGACATCTTGCTCCGGCGGCACGCGTCCACGTACGGCCCGAGCAACCAGGGCCAGACCGTGCCCTGGTGGTAGCCACCGTCGCGCTCGGCAGGACCACCCCGGTGCCGGCCCACGAACTCCGCCGAATCCGGGGCCAGGCTGCGCGGCCCGAGCGGGGTGAGCAGACCGTTTCCGACGCGGCGGAGAGTCGCCTCGTCCGGCTCCATCGGCGCGTACGGCAGCGACCAGGCCAGCAGTTGGTTGGGTCGCAACGCGTCGTCGTCGTGCAGGGCGGCTCCACCGAGCGGGTACGCCGGCGCGGGCGCGTCCAGCACGTCGTGCAGCCAGCCGGTCGGCGACGGGAAACGCTCCCGGAACGAGGCGGTCGCCTGCCCGTGCCGTCGCCACAGCTCGTCCGCGTCCTGCCCGGCCAACTCGCTCAGCTCCGCGAGCCCGGCCAACCCGTTGATCCACAACGCGTTGACCTCGACCGGCTTGCCGGTACGCGGGGTGACCGGCACCCCGTACACCCGGGCGTCCATCCAGGTGAGCGCGGTGCCGGGGGCGCCCTGGGCGAGCAGCCCGTCGGCCTGGTCGACGGAGATCCCGTACCGGGTGCCCGCCACGTGGGCGTCGATCACGGCACGCAGCGCGGGCAGCAACTCGTCACCGAGGTCGGTGTCACCGGTGACGGTGACGTGCCGGCTCACCGCGTGCAGGAACCACAGCGTGCCGTCGACGGTGTTGTACTCCACCCGACCGGTGTCGGCCGTGTTGGCCAGCATCCCCTCGGACAGCGTCGCCGCGTACGACCGCAGCAGCTCCCGGCCCTCGTCGGCGCGAGCCGTGCAGAGGAACAACCCCTCGTACGAGATCATCGTGTCCCGCGACCACGCCCCGAACCACGGGTAGCCGGCCACCACGTCGACGGCCCTGCCCCCGGGCCGCACCACGAACGCGTCCGCGGCCAGCGTGAGCGTCGCGTCGACCGGGTCTGCCGGCTTCGCCGCCGCCACCACCTGCCGGTTGCGCCGTCGGGCCGTCTCCACGATCTCGGCGGCTGGCGGCGGCTCCTCGTCGAGTCGACCGGCCCAGGCCCGCACCGACACCGTGTCACCGGGACGTTCCAGCTCGCCGACGAAGCGTCCCGCGTACCAGAGGTCCTCGTCCGCGTTCAGACCCCGGTTGGCCTCCTCGCGGTGGTGCACGCCCAACCACCACTGCCCCTCGGGCGCCCAGCCCGGGCCGGCCAGCCGGTACGCGCCCTCGACCACCGCGCCGTCGGCCACCGCCTCGACCTGCGGGGTCGGGCCGTCGGCCCGTCGTTCGCCGTGCGCGTCCCGCCAGGTGCAGGCGGCCGACAGCTCCAGCCGGACTGGCCCGCCGGCGACCAGCCGGTGCACCACCGCCACGCAGGAGCGGCCGGGCAGCATGGCCAGCTCCCGTTCGATCACCACCGCGCCGATCCGCCACCGCCACCGGGGCAGCCCGTCGACCAGGTCGAAGCGCTCCAGCAACTCGAAACCGCGCGGGTCCACGACGCCGGAGGACCACTCGTGCGCGCCGAGCCGTACCCGCGCGCCGGACGGCAGCGTGACCGCCGGGTCGAGACTGACCAGTCCCACCTGGCGGGAGGCCGGAGTTTCGCCGGGAACCACCAGCAGACCGTGGTAGCGGCGCGTCCGGAGCCCGCCGACGGTGCCCATCGCATATCCGCCGAGGCCGTCGGGAACCAGCCACTCCCGGCTCGCGGCGCTGGTCAGATCGCCGCAGACCTGTGGGCCGAAGTGCATGTCGATCAACTTTCCTCCATCGGCGGCGGGGTGTAACACGCCACGACGAGAATGGCCGCTGTGGTCAAGTACCGCGGCGACGTCAAAGATGTGCACGTGATCACTGACCGATCGTCCTCCGACGCCTCGCCACCCGACGCTGAGCGGCTCCGGCTCGCCCAGGCCGACTCGGGGGAGCAGGACTGGCGCGCATGGGGTCCCTATCTGTCCGAACGGGCGTGGGGGACGGTACGGGAGGACTACAGCGAGCACGGTACGGCCTGGGACTACTTCCCGCATGACCACGCGCGGTCCAGAGCTTACCGGTGGAATGAAGACGGGATGGCCGGCGTCTGCGACGACCGACAGACCTTCGCCTTCGCCCTCGCGCTCTGGAACGGCAAGGACCCGATCCTCAAGGAGCGGATGTTCGGCCTCGGCGGCGACGGCGGCAACCACGGCGAGGACGTCAAGGAGTACTGGTGGTACGAGGACTCCACGCCCACCCACTCCTGGATGCGCTGGCGCTACCACTACCCCCAGGCAGCCTTCCCGTACGACGAACTCGTCGCGGTGAACGCGTTGCGCGGCCGCGACGACACCGAGTACGAGCTGGTGGACACCGGGATCTTCGACGACGACCGGTACTGGGCGGTGACAGTCGACTACGCCAAGGCGTCCCCGACCGACCTCTGCATGGTGGTGACCGTCGCCAACCGGGGCGACCGGGCGGCGACCCTGCACGTGCTGCCCACCCTGTGGTTCCGCAACACCTGGGCCTGGGGCCTGCCCGGCGGCGACCGGATCCCGCGACTGACCGGCCAGGGCACCCGGCTCGTCGGCGAGCACCGGGTGCTCGGCCAACTGCTGCTGGAGGGCGACGGCGGGCCGGTGCCACTGCTCTGTGACAACGACACCAACGCCGAACGACTCTGGGGCCTGCCCGGCCGCTCGCCGTACCCGAAGGACGGCATCAACGACCACGTCGTCAACGGCGCGGCCACTGTCAACCCCGCGCGGGAGGGCACCAAGGGCGCGCTGCACTATGTGCTCGACGTGCCGGCCGGCGGGCAGCGCCAGATCCGGCTGCGGCTGACCAGCACCGCGTCACCACCGGCCGCCGCGCCGCCGCCCCCGGCCGACCTCAGTGACGGCTTCGAGGCCGTGGTCTGGGCGCGGCGGGCCGAGGCGAACCGGTTCTTCGCCGGGGTGATCCCGCCGGCTGCCACCGCCGACGAGGCGCTGGTGGCACGGCAGGCCATCGCCGGGCTGATGTGGGGCAAGCAGTTCTACCACTTCGACGTCAAACGCTGGCTCGAAGGCGACCCGGGCTCGACACCGCCGCCGGCCGGTCGCCGACACGGGCGTAACAGCGCCTGGTGGCACATGACCAGCTTCGACGTCATCTCCATGCCCGACCCCTGGGAATACCCGTGGTACGCGGCCTGGGACCTGGCCTTCCACTGCGTGAGCATCGCCCGGGTCGACCCGGGCTTCGCCAAGGAACAACTGCTGCTCCTGCTTCGCGAGTGGTACCTGCACCCAAACGGGCAGATCCCGGCGTACGAGTGGGCGTTCGGCGACGTGAACCCGCCGGTGCACGCGTGGGCGGCGTTGAAGGTGTTCGAGATCGACGGCGGCCGGGACTACGACTTCCTGGCCCGGGTGATGCACAAGCTGCTGCTCAACTTCACCTGGTGGGTCAACCGCAAGGACACCGGCGGCAACAACGTCTTCGAGGGCGGCTTCCTCGGGCTGGACAACGTCGGCCCGTTCGACCGCTCGGCGGCGCTGCCGGTGGCCGGTGTGCTGGAGCAGTCCGACGGCACCGGTTGGATGGGCATGTACGCGCTCAACCTGCTGGACATGGCCATCGTCCTCGCCGAGCACGACCGGACCTGGGTGGACACCGCCACCAAGTTCTTCGAGCACTTCGCGTACATCGCCGCAGCCGCGTACGAGCAGGGGCTGTGGGACGACGAGGACGCCTTCTTCTACGACGTGCTGCGCCTCGCCGACGGCACGAAGGTGCCGCTGAAGGTCCGTTCGGTGGTCGGGCTGCTGCCGTTGGCCGCCACCACCCGGCTCACCGCGAAGACCCTGCACCGCCTGCCGGAGCTGGGCGCGCGGTTGCGCTGGTTTCTCACCAACCGCCCGGAGTACGCCCAGGTGATCGGCACCCGCAGGCTCGGCCCCGACGGCCGGCAGCAGCGGCTGCTGTCCATGGTGGGCCCGGAGCAGGTGGTCCGGCTGCTCGCCCGGATGCTGGACCCCGACGAGTTTCTCTCCGACTTCGGCCTGCGTACGCTGTCCCGCGCGCACCTGGACAAGCCGTTCTCGGTCAGCCTCGGTGGGCAGGAGTTCTCCGTCGGCTACGAACCGGCCGAGTCGACCAGCGGCCTGTTCGGCGGCAACTCGAACTGGCGTGGGCCGATCTGGATGCCCACGAACTTCCTGCTGATCAGCGCGTTGCGCGACTACGCCGCGTTCTTCGGCGACGATCTCCAGGTGGAGTACCCGACCCGCTCCGGGGTGAAGCGGACGCTGGACGAGATCGCCGACGACCTCTCCGCCCGGCTGATCTCGCTCTTCACCCAGGACGACTGGGGGCGGCGGCCCATCTACGGCGCGTGCCAGCTCTTTCAGACCCACCCCGACTGGCGGGACCTGGTGGCGTTCCCCGAGTATTTCCACGGCGACAACGGGGCCGGTCTGGGCGCCTGGCACCAGACCGGCTGGACAGCCCTGGTCGCCGACCTGATCCTCACCCTGCGCCGCTGAAAGCGCCCACGAGGGGGCATTCGTTACATGAACACTCCGTGCGAGGGCATTGATATTCGTCACGCTCTCGCCTCGTCTTTACGGGTTGTTGCCCGCGTACCGCCCACCTAGCCTGAGAGCCCGCTCATGTTCAACGGGGGAGCGGCAAGATGGAACTCCAGATCAGGCTTCTGGGCACTGTGGAGCTGTGCGTCGACGGAAAGAGCGTCACACCCGGCGCGGCGAAGCGGCGAGCGGTTCTCGCCGGCCTCGCTGTGGAGGCGAACCACGTCGTCTCGCTGCACCGACTGGCGGAGATGGTCTGGCCGGAGGCCCCGCCGGCCTCCGCCGTGGCGAATCTGCGCACCCACGCGGCGGTACTGCGCCGCACGCTTGGCGACCGGCTGGTCGCGCGGCCCAACGCGTACGAGCTGCGGCTGGCGCCGGGCGAGCTGGACGTCGCCGAGTTCCAGCGACTGGCCGGCGAGGGGCGTGCCCTCGCCGCCGTCGAGCCCGCCGACGCCATCGCCACGTTCAGTGCCGCCCTGGCCTGCTGGCGCGGTCCGGCCGGTGACGGCCTGCCCCGGGGCACCGCGTTGGACAACAGGTGGACCACCCTGGACGAACAGCGGCTCCAGGTGTTCGAGGAGTTGGCCGAGGCGCGGCTGGCCGCCGGGCAGCACGGTCATCTGCTGCCCGAACTGCGGGAACACCTCGCCGCTCACCCTTTGCGCGAGCGTGGCTGGGGGCAGTTGATGTTGTCGCTCTACCGCTGCGGGGACGTGCCGGCCGCACTGACCGTCTTCCGACACGCCCGCGCGACCCTGCACGAGCAACTCGGTATCGAACCCGGCGATGAACTGGTCGGCCTGCACCGCGCGATGCTCGACCGGGCGCCGGAGTTGGCGCACGTACCGCTGGCCGCCCCAGCCGCCATGGCGTCACCCGCGCCGGCACGACCCGCCCTCGGGTGGGCGGTGCCCCGCGAACTTCCCGCCACTCCGGCGACGTTCGTGGGCCGTACCCGGGAGACGGCCGACGTCGTGGCCGCGCTCAACGCCGCGACGCCGGCCGCCGTGGTCGTCGGCGGCGCGGCGGGCAGCGGCAAGACCGCGCTGGCGGTGCGGGCCGCGCACACCGTGGCCGGTGACTTCCCGGACGGGCAGGTCTTCGTCGACCTCGGCTACGACACCGCGATGACCCCGGGCGAGGTGCTCGCCCGAGTGTTGCGAGCGCTCGGCGTCGCCCCGGCCGACGTCCCCGCCAACACCGACGAGCGGGCCGGCTGGTTCCGTTCCCTCGTGGCGAGGCGGCGACTTCTGCTGGTCGTGGACGGGGTCACCCGGGCGGCCCAGGTACGACCGTTGCTCCCCGCCGCCCCCGGGCCGGCCCTCATCGTCGTCGGTCAACGGCACCTCAGCAGTCTGGACGGCGTACGCCGGGTGACGCTGCACCCGCTCGACGGGGTGCCGGCGCGCGACCTGCTGGCCGCGTTCGCAGGTCCGGAGCGGCTGGTCGCCGACCCGGCGGCCACCGTGGAGCTTGCGCGACTCTGTGCCGGGTCGGTCCTGGCGCTGCGGATCGCGGGCAGTCGTCTCGCCGGCTATCCAGCGATGCCGGTGGCCGGTCTGGTCACGCAGTTGCGCGACGGGTCGGACCGGTTGGACCTGCTGGCCTACGAGGATCTTTCGGTGCGGGCGAGCCTCGCCGCCGGTGTGGCGGCGGTCCGGTCCGACGACGAGGTGGCGGGGCGACTCCTCGAACTGCTCGCCACGCAGCCGGATCACCCGGCCCTGCTGGACTGGGCCGCGGCGCACCTCGGGGTCTCCATCCAGCGGTTGCACCGGGCCCTGGAGGGCCTGGTCGACGCGTACCTCGTCCATCGCGCCGCTGGTCACTACACACTGCCTGCGCTGGTCCGCGACTACGCCGCCGAACTGGCGCTGCCGCCCGCGCCGACGCGCCCCCTGACCAAGCGACGGGTGCATCCGCCGGCGGCGGCCTGACCCTCGGCCGCGCCACCGGCCGGCCCACCGTCCACCGCGGAGACGTGCCGGAAAGTATGCGCGCGGTATGCGGTCGGCGGGGATACCGCGTTCGCGCTGCTCCACGTGTGCCCGAGGAGGCAAACCTGAAAGGTATCTGGGAGATAGCCGGCTGAGTATTCCTCGTTTCTAGCCTTCACCCGTTGTGCTTACGAACAGGCGGAGGGTTACGGGTGAAACGACGATCACGAGGTCCCCTGATCGGGGGACTGGCGCTGGTCATGGTGGCCACGCTCGGCGGGATGGAGGTCCTACCGGACCGCACTCCCGAGCGCACCGATCAGGTGGCTGAGGCGAAGGACGACCAGGGCCTGCTCTCCCGGCTGGGCGGGGCCGCTCGGCAGTTGGTGAACGGCGGTCCAGGCGGCGCGGAGCCGGAGGTGGTCAGCGCCGGGCTGTCGGTGAACGAGCAGCCCCCGGCCGCCAAGAAGCTGCCGGCGCCGAAGCGGGTGCGGGAGGTCCCGGACCGGCGGACGGCCAACGGGCGGGTCTTCCAGCTCTCCGACGGACGACTCCAGGCCGAACTGTCGGCGCTACCGATGAACTACCGGGACGCCAAGGGTCACTGGCAGCCGATCGACACGCGGGTCGTGCCGGCCAACCGGAGCGGGTACGTCCAGCAGAACTCCACCAACAGCTTCACCAGCCTCTTCGGGGGTAGCACCGACAACCTGGTGCGCTTCGAGCGGGACGGCCGCGCGGTGCAGCTGGGTCTCGTCGGTGGCGAACGGCCCGCCGCACCGAAGGTCGCCGGCTCCACGGTGACCTATCCCGGTCTGGCCGATGGCGCTGACCTGGTCTACGACGTCACCGCCGGCGCACTGAAAGAGAAGATCGTACTGCGCCAGGCCCCGGAGGGCCCGGTCTCGTACACCTTCACGCTCGACACCAAGGGCCTGGTGGCGCAGCCGCAGGCGGACGGCTCGATCGCGTTCGTCCGGCCCGAGGGCGGCGACCCGGAGCTGGTCATGCCGCCGGCGTACATGTACGACAGTGCCAAGTCCCCGGCCACCAGCACGGCGGTCAGCCAGCGGGTCCAGCAGATGTACGGGCAGACCACGGTGACCGTCTCGGCGGATGCCTCGTGGCTGCGCGACAAGGCCCGGACGTACCCGGTGGTGATCGACCCGACCATCAAGATCCAGCCGGTGCCGATCGACGGCCAGGACGTACAGATCTCCTCGGGTGCTCCCACCACCAACTTCAGCAGCACCTATCAGCTCAAGGTGGGCACCGGCACGGACGCGACCTGGCGTTCGCTGCTGAAGTTCGACGTGAGCCAGATCCCGGCGAACACGACGATCGACGACGCCGAGGTGATGGTCTACTACGACCAGAGCCTTGACGGCATCTACGCCAACGACGTGCCGATGGAGGTCCAGCGGGTCAAGTCGAGCTGGACCGAGGGCTCCGCGAACTGGAGCACCATGAGCGCGGCCGGCGACACCTCGCTGCCCGGCACCATCGTCACCGTGGACGACGGCGACGCCAACGCCACGGCCAAGGGCACCTGGACCGCCTCGACCAGCAACCTCACCGCGTACGCGGTGGGCAAGGACTACCGCACCAACAGCGACGCGACCACGGGCGATACCTACACGTACACGCCGACCATCACCGAGGCGGGCGAGTACAAGGTCGAGGCGCACTACGTTGGAGCCTCCGACCGGGCGGATATCGCGCCGTACACCGTCCACTACAAGGGCGGCACCAAGACGGTGCCGGTCGACCAGCGGACGCCGACCGGCACGGGCGGATGGACCACCCTGGGCTTCTACCCGTTCGACGCGGGCACCACGGGCAAGGTCGTGCTCGGCGACCAGGCCAACAAGGCCGTCATCGCCGACGCCGTGCGGTTCAGCAAGAACGGCGCGCTCAAGGAGGCGTCGCACTCCAGCACCTGGCTGTCGTTCCCCGTCCGCGGCCTCGTGCAGCAGTGGGCGAGCGGCACCCAGCCCAACTACGGGGTGATGCTGAAGGCCAAGAACGAGTCGCTGGCGAAGCAGGGCGGCGCGATCTTCGAGGCCTCCGAGTACGCGTACATGAACGACAGGCGGGACTACAACCTGCCGAAGCTCGTCGTCACGTACGGCCGTCCGGGCGTGGCGGTGAACCCACCGACCACGATCACGTCGACCGGCGCGGTGCTGGACTGGCCGAAGTACAAGGACCCAGACGGGCAGACCGGCACCGCCGACGATGTCGTCGAGTACCAGGTGCACCGCAGCCCCGACCAGACCTACAACCCGAGCGCGGCGACGTTGGTCGCCCCGGTCTCGACGAGCACGCTGTCCTTCCAGGACACGACGGCCACGCCGACGCCGGCGGACAAGACGAACCCGATGGACCGGCAGTTCTACTACTACATGGTGGTGGCCAAGACGGCCGATGGTCAGTTGGTGGCCGGGCCGACGGTGCCCGCCATGCTCCCCAAGGCCGGTCAGATCACCAAGATCTTCCGGACCGGGGTCACCGACACCACCCTGTCGAAGACGTTGGACACCACAAACGTCAACGTCTACGACGGTGACCCGTACGTCGGGGTGGGCAACAACTCCCCGGCCTACGGCGTCACCCGTGGCGTCGTGAAGTGGTCCAGTCTGGCCGGGGCGATCCCGACCAACGCCCAGGTCACCGCCGCTCAACTGCGGATGTGGAACATCTCCCTCCAACCGGGTCTCGACAAGAGCCAGTACGTCGACGTCTACAAGCTGAACCGCAGCTTCGTCGAGAGCTCCGCTACCTGGAAAACGTACGACGGCACGAACGCGTGGACCGCCGGCGGTGACTACGACACGTCGTGGAAGGCCGGCTTCAACGGCTTCACCAACGACCCCGAGTGGGAGACCTGGGACGTCACGAGCCCGGTCAAGGGCTGGGTCGCCACGCCCAACACCAACAACGGCCTGCTGCTGCGGATGCGCGACGAGGCCAACCAGAACGCCCGGATGATGATGCTCGCCTCCGAGGCCGAGGACCCGATCTTCGAGCCGACGCTGGAGGTCACCTACCTGGAGCAGACGCCCGAGTCGACCTACTACGCCGCCAAGACGCCGACGAACCTTGCCCCGGCGTCGACCTACACCGCCCCGGTGTCGGTGTCCAACCCGACCCAGACGGCCTGGAAGACGACGGACTGGGAGTTGGCGTACCAGTGGTCCCGGGCCAACGGTGAGCCGGTCGCCGACGCCAACGCGATGGTCGCCACCCCGCTGCCGGCGGACATCCCGGCCGGCGGCACCGTGGACCTGACCGCGCAGGTGAAGACGCCGGCCAGCACGACGGAGGGCAACAAGCGCACCGACTACGTGCTGAGCTGGCAGCTGCGCAACAAGCTGACACAGCAGTGGCTGTCAGAGATAGCGCCGATCGCGGCCCTGGCGCAGAACGTCGCGGTGGTGGAGCCGACCTCCGACCAGCTCGGTCTGGAGAGGTTCTACTCGTACGCGGGGAAGAACACCGGCGCCGGCGGCACTCTGATGAACAACCTTCACTCCGGCAACACCGTGTGGTCGTACGACGCGTTGAGCAACCCGTCCCGGGGCCTGTCGACGTTCGTCCGGATGTCCTACAACTCGTTGGACACGTCCGACACCGTCGCCGGGTACGGCTGGTCGTTGCAGGCCTCATCGCTGATGCGGCTGGGCAGCCCGCTGGACTTCCACCCCAACCCGAACCCGACGAAGATCACCATGACCGATGGTGACGGCACCAGCCACTGGTTCACCTGGGACTCGGCGACCTCCACGTGGAAGAGCCCGAAGGGCGTCCACCTCTACCTGGAGAAGGTGACCAGTCTCGACTGCAAGCCGAACACCCAGGAGCCGAAGGCGTGGCGGCTGACCAAGCCGGACCGCACACAGTTCTACTACGACTGCGAGGGCTTCCTCACCAGCACGGTGGACAAGAACGGCAACACGATGACGTTCACCTACGAGGAGCGGAAGTCGAACAACAAGCCGACCAAGTTCCTCCGGTACATCACCGACGCGGCCGGCCGGAAGACCCTGACGATCGACTACTACGCCAAGGGCCAGACCTACGACTACATCAACGACACCACCTGGGCCAGGGTTTCCGGGGCGACCAACCTGACCAACCCGAAGATCATTGACCACGTCAAACAGGTCACGGACATCTCCGGTCGGAAGATGACCTTCACCTACACCGACAAGGGCCTGCTCGGCGAGCTGGTTGACGGGTTTGGCTCCAGCGGCACCATGGGCGCGCCGAAGACGTTCAAGTTCGCCTACGACATGACCCAGGGGAACAAGAACGTCAAGCTGGTCAAGGTCACCGACCCGCGGGGCAACGCCACCGAGTTGGCCTACCACTACCCCCAGACCGGCGACGACCCGAAGTGGCACTGGCGGACCAAGCACTACACCGACCGGAACGACAAGGCCAACCTGACCCGGTTCGCCTACGTCGACCCGGACGCCACCGACAACATCCGCACGACGGTCACGGACGCGGAGAACCACTCCACCGTCTACCTCCAGGACGGCTACGGCCGGCCCACCGAGACCACCAATGCGAAGAACCAGGTCACCAAGCTCGAGTGGGATGGCGACCACAACGTCACCAAGCTCACCGAGGACAACCTGGCCGTATCGACCTGGGCGTACGACGCCAAGACCGGTTACCCGACGGAGATCAAGGACGCCGAGGCGGTCAAGAACGGCACGGCGGGCACGGTGCTGACCTACCAACGTCAGCTCAACGGCTACGTCGCCGACCTGACCGAGAAGACCAGCCCTGAAGGCCGAAAGTGGAGCTTCACCTACGAGCCCGACGGTGACCTGGCGAGCGTCACCGACCCGATGGGCACCTCCACGACGACGGCCGGTGACTACACCTCCTACAACACCTACGACGCATGGGGACAGCTCGACACCGCGAAGGACGCCAGGGGTAACAGCACCAAATACAGCGGGTACGACGCCAACGGCTACCCGCAGACGATCACGGATGCCCTGACCAGGGCGACCACCTTCGTCTACGACGTCCGCGGCCAGGTCACCAAGGTCACCGACGCTTTGGGCAAGGACACCACCCAGACGTACGACACGTTCGGCCGTCCGTTGGACAGCAGGACGCCGAAGGACCAGGCCGCCGGGGTGTTCATCACCACGCCGGCGCCGACGTACGACGCGAACGACAACGTCACCCAGTCCACCGCGCCGAACGGAGCCTTCTCCACGGCCTCCTACGATGCCGCCGACCAGCTCACCTGGACGAAGGCACCGGTCGACGTGTCCGGAGACCCGGAGCGTAAGACGTCGTTCACGTACGACAAGGCCGGCAATCTCATCACCACGACCGAGCCGAAGGGCAATCTCCCCACGTCGAACCCGGCCGACTACCGAACGACGAACGCGTACGACGAGATCTACCAGTTGACCTCGGTGACGAACGCCAAGGGCGACAGGATCACTTATCAGTACGACAACGTCGGCAACGTGCAGAAGGTGGTCGACCCGCGTAAGAACGCGACCACCGACACCCTCGACTACACGTCGACGATGGCGTACGACCAGGCGCACCGGGTCACGAAGGCCACGGACGCTCTGGGCAAGTTCACCAGCAGCACCTACGACAAGGACGGCCTGGTCACCGGCAGCACCGACCAGCTCGGCAACACCACACTGGTCAATCTTGATCGGCGAGGTAAGCCGACCGAGGTCAAGGTGCCGTACAAGAACGTCTCCGGCACCATCTCCTACCGCATCACCAAGTACGAGTACAACCAGGTGGGCAACACCACCAAGGTCATCAGCCCGCGGGGTGTGGCAACCACCGACGACCCGGACGACTTTGCCCAGGTCACGGACTACGACGCGCTGAACCGGGTGAAGGAGACCCGGTCGGCGTACGACAAGGACGACGCCCGCTACACGACTCCGGACAAGACCACCTACTTGTACGACGAGGTGGGCCGGTTGGCGACGTTGTCCGCGCCGCCGTCGGCGGGGCAGTCGGTGCGGAACGACACCACCTACAACTACTACGACAACGGGTGGACGAAGAAGTCCTCCGACCCCTGGGACATCGTCACCTCGTACGACTACAACGAACTGGGTGCGCAGACGGCCCGGACGCTGACGTCCGCCGGCGGCTCCTCGAACCGGACCATGGGCTGGTCGTACTTCCCGGACGGAAAGCTGAAGTCCCGCTCGGACGACGGTGTGCCGGTGGGCAAGCACGTGGTGCTGGTCGACAACTCCGAGTTCAACAACACCAGCGCCACGGGCACCTGGCCGACGGCCGACGCCGCTACGAACAAGTACGGCACGACCTACGCGACCCACGCGGCGGGCACGGGCACCAACGTCTTCACCTGGCAGTTGAACGTGCCCCAGGCGGGCAGCTACCAGGTGTACGCCCGCTTCCCGACGGTGTCCGGGGCGGCGACCGACGCGAAGTACACGGTCACCTCCAGCGCTGGCCCGACGGTGAAGACGGT
Source organism: Micromonospora sp. MGP-C2 (assembly GCF_057766525.1). Taxonomy (NCBI): domain Bacteria; kingdom Bacillati; phylum Actinomycetota; class Actinomycetes; order Micromonosporales; family Micromonosporaceae; genus Micromonospora; species Micromonospora sp. MGP-C2. The sequence continues at coordinate 2,070,566 of NZ_JBYMEN010000002.1, read as the reverse complement.
CAACCAGACCGCCGGTGCCGGCACCTGGGTCAGCCTCGGCTCGTACAGCTTCGCCGAGGGCAACGCCCAGAAGGTGACGCTGTCGGACCAGGCCACCGGCACTGTCGTCGCGGACGCGGTGAAGCTCGTCCGGGACAACTCCGCCGACGTCGACAACGAGAAGCACGACTACAGCTACCGGTACGACACCAACGGCAACCTGACCACGATCACGGACGCCTCCCAGGGTGCCCGGGTCGACAGCTACGCGGTGACGTACACCCGGTTGAACCAGGTCGAGAAGGTCACCGAGTCGAAGTCGGGCTCGGAGGTGAACTCGACGTCGTTCAGCTATAACGAGAACAGCGCGCCGCTGACCACGACCCACAACAAGCAGTACTCGTCCTACCAGTACGACGCCCGGGACCTGGTGTCGACGGTGACCAACGGCAAGTCGGCCGCTGACACGTCGGCGAAGGTGACGACGTACACCTACACCGACCGGGCCGAGAAGCTCAAGGAGGTCAAGGGCAACCGCAACACCGTCGACTACACGTACTTCCTCGACGGGCGGTTGAAGTCCCAGACGGAGAAGAAGCCCAACGGGACGACGCTGGTCTCCGAGTCGACCATCGACTACGACCTCAACGGCAACCGGTCGCACGACGTCACCAAGAAGATGAACGCCGACAACCACGGCGCTTATCTGACCACCACCAGCGACTTCACCTACGACCCCCGAGACCGGCTCGCGGGATTGACGAAGACCGGTGACGGCGCCGGCACGGAAACCTACGTGCACGACGCGAACAACAACGTCACCAGCCAAACGGTGAAGGGCACGTCGACCACCTTCAACTACGAGCGCAACCGACTGCTGACCGCGGTGACCGGGGGGTCGACGGCGTCGTACAACTACGACCCGTTCGGCCGCCTGGACACCGTCACCGCAGCCGGGACCGTGATCGAGCGCAATGTGTACGACGGGTTCGACCACATCGTCGAGAACCGGAAGAACAACGGCACCAGCACCTCGACGACGAAGTACACCTTCGACCCGATGGACCGCACGACGACCAAGACCACGGACGCCGGCGGCGCCAAGGCGAAGACCACGACCTTCAACTACCTTGGCCTCTCTGGGGAGGTCCTGGACGAGGAGGTCGCCGGGAAGCTGACCAAGTCCTACCAGTACTCGCCGTGGGGTCAGCGCCTGTCGCAGGTCACCCACAACGCCGATGGCACGGCCGAGGACGGCTACTACGGCTACAACCCGCACACCGACGTCGAGACCCTCACCGACAAGAATGGCGACACCAAGGCCACCTACGGCTACACCGCCTACGGCAAGAACGACGACACCCAGTTCACGGGTATCGACAAGCCGGACGCGGCGGATCCGACGAAGGAGCCCTACAACGCCTACCGGTACAACGCCAAACGCTGGGACCAGAACTCGCAGTCGTACGACACGGGTTTCCGAAATTACAGCCCAGGCTTGAACCGGTTCCTCACCCGCGATAGCTACAGCGGCGCGCTCTCCGATATGAAACTCGGACTCAACCCCTGGACCGGCAACCGATATGCATTCGGTGGCGGGAACCCGATCAGCATGGTGGAGATCGACGGACATACGGCCGTCCCCATCGGCCCAGCCGTTGCTTCTGCTGCTGGTGCAGCTGCAGCCGCTGGTGCTGTTGCAGCCGTTGGTGCTGCTGCGGTCGCGGCTGCGCCGTGGGTCGCCGCGGGCGCGGCCGTCGTGGGCATCGTGGGCATCGCGGCGCTGTTGGCTAACATTGACGGGGGGGAATTGTCCGCCGACGACAAGGCGGACCAGGCCGGAATCCACGGCACTGAGGAGGGGGCCGAGCAGGCGGCCAATCTCGCGAAGGACCTGAACGACACGAGGAGACCTCGCATGGCCCAGCGCGGAACCACGGCTGTGGCCAAGGTGTGGGACTCGGAAACAAATACGTACAAGATCAAGGTTGCGGTTGCGCAGCCAGATCCTGATGAAGATGTAATGCCGGAGGGTTGGGAGGAAAAGATCCGGGCGGTTTACGGAGAGGGGCTCGCAATCGAGTACGTCAAGAACGTGCGTGTCCGGAAGGGTGAAGGGATACATGCCGAGGAGAACATTATCGATAGTCTGGGCGACAGTGAGGTGATCGTCGAGGGCGGCGCGAACCGTAGCGTCTGCATGTATATCTGCAATGCCGAGCTGGGGCCCAGGATGCAGCTTGGTGGTAAATATGCCCCAAGGTCGTACGGCACCACCAAGCACAGCGCCTTCTGGCGGCCCTTCATGCCTTGGATGTCACCTCCCGCATCTACAGCTCCTGCGGGTCCCCTAGTGCCGAACCCCGCACCCGCACCAGCACCGTAACCGCGCGTCACCGGCTGTCGGTAGTCGGGGGCAAGAAGGGGCTGCATGGCTTGAGTCGGTGAGCGGCGAATGGTGCCACATCGGTACGACGATGTGGCACCATTCGCATGCCCCAACAGCTACTTCTCGGACTGACTACTGACGCGACGGGCCGAGCAGGGCATGGTCTGGGTCGTGGCTACCTCCTGCCTGCCCGGGGCGCCCCACCAGTTGCCTGCAGAAGTTGGTCGAGCAGCCTTTTTTTATACAGAGTGAAATGGCATGATCTAGGGCGTGATGATTGCTGGTTTCGAGGATCTCCCGTTAGTCGATGGCGCACCGTTGCTGAATGATGCGTTCTTCTGGCCGACCTACTTGGCCGACACGATGGCGCCCCACGACGATTCGCTGGTCACCGCAGCTTTCGGCGTTGATACCGAGGGTTTTTCCGAATATTTCACCCGCCTGACCGATTCTGATGCTTGGCCGGTGTTCCGGCTTGGGCTGCGCGACGGGTACGAGATCGATATACTCTACTGGAACGAACCCGACGAAAAGGGCATAATATATGTTCTTCGCCGATCCGGTAAGGAGTACAAGGTGGATCTGGCGAACGTGGGAGGGCACGAATTTCGCCCGGGGCTGAGCTGGCCAGAGCTAGTCACTGCCGCAAGCTGGTCGAGCGCGCCGTACGGGATTGTCGATCCGCATGCCCGGCTGCTGCTACTGCTACCCGCGTTCGGGGACGCCCATCTGCCGGCGGTGGCAACGGCGACGGTGACCGCCGCGTTGACGAGTTGCGGCGCAGGGTCGGGGGCCAGCGACCTCGCCGCATACATGCTTCGGGAGCCAGAGAGGTGGCCGCACTGGCGGATGAACGTTAGCGGTGCTCTCATTAATGATGGCCGGTACAGTCGGCGCAACCCTGGAGGGCCGGCTGCGCATTCACCTGCCGATTTGCTCGAGCTCTCATCGGCACTCGGCTCCAGTTGATCAATTATTCATTTTGCGGAGTCGGCAGGGTCGGGCAGCCGGATGGGGTCTCACCCTCCGGCTCTGACAGATCCCGGCGTGACAGTCTTCCGGGGCCCGACAAAGTCGTCAGGTGATGCCGACCTCGATTCGTCAGAGGGTTTTTTGCGGGCGACGTAGCGTTTGACGCAGCGGATGACTCCGCAGCGGGTGAGGCCTTGGGCGGTGCGTCGGTCGAGGTAGTCGCGGGTGCGTCGGTCGCAGCGTGATCGGGTCACGGCGACGCGGTAGAGGGCGGCGTTGGCAGCAGGTTCCGCGTCGAGCAGTGGAAGTACCAGCTGCCACGACCGCGCTCGGCCAGGCGCGGACACGATGTGCCTCGCCGCCGACCCATCACTGGGTCCGTACACCGACACCGCTTGACGATGACACCCTGACTGTTCATGATCTCCCCCTCTGATCTGATCTGGTCTGGGCCCATCGCCGCGCAGCGGACAGTGGCCAAAGACCGCATCGATTTGTAAGACGCGGCATTTGACAAGAAGCAACGATATGGGCCAAAAGGAGGCGGGATTCTGGCGACGGTCAGAGACCCTGGTGCTAGACGTATGAGCAGCCCCGAGAATTGAACCACGACCGTCAGTCCTGCCCTTGCCGAAAACCTTGTCAGTGCTGGTCAGGCGGCACAATCGTATTCGTAAAGTGTTCCGGCCGAGGCGGTCGCGTCTTCGGATGTCGATGCGGGCCGTCTTGTCTGGATCGACGATCGGTGCGGGCAACGGGTGCAGCGGATGGGCGTTCGCAATGCACTGTTGTGGGCGGGTCCCGGTCCCGGATGAGGAACCGCGTCCGGCAACCGGCGTCCTCGAGGTCCATGACGAGGTTCTTGGCGGCCTCCACGGACTGCGGCCTGCCGGATGCCTGGATCGGCGCTGGCGCCGTCCGCGACTTCGTCTGGGGTGAGCGGTATGGCGACGGCTTCGCCCCGTCATCGGTGCGTGACGTCGAAGTCGTCTTCCTCGACCCGCGGGCCTCAGCCGCGACAACGACGACCGGGCTTCCCGGCGGCTGGTGGGCTTGGCCGGATCGTCCGGTCGACGCGGACATCCGCAAGCCCAGCAGCGGGCCGAAGGTGCCGGTCGGGTGGACGACGCTCGGCTCGATTCCGCCGTTGTCCCGTACGTCATTCCAGGCGGCACGTTCGGTGGGGGTTCCGACTTGTGGTAAGCCGGGATGTCGTTGTCGATGTTCGTCCAGTCCGCCTCGCTGTAGTGCCCGGCAGGCTTCACCGTGTAACCCGCCGCCGCGTACGACGAGTCAGCACGGACCCGCCGTACCCCGGCCTCGCGAGCGGCCTGCAGGACCCGCAACGCGCCGTCGCGGGCCGGGCGGGTGACCTCGTCCTCGTCCTTCGGCGGGGTGAAGGGGAACGGCGACGCGTGGTGCAGCAGGTACTGCGCGCCGTCGACCGTGGCGATGAGGTCGTGCTGCTCGGTGGCGGCTCTCCGGTCGTCCTCGGCGAGCAGCGAAGGTGACGACGTACACCTACACCGACCGGGGTGAGAAGCTGCGGGAGGTCGGCGTGCCATGGCCTGTTGGCGAAAACCGCTGCCGAAAAAGGTATTCGAATCATCTATAGCACCCCTGGTCAGGCCCCCGTGGAATCTAGGGACGAAAAGGAGTGGGGCAAGCTGAAGGGTGCGCCAGCGGTTCCAAAGAGTATGCGAAACCCGCAAAACCCTCTTCCTGGCACGGATGAGATCGGGCCCGGTGCGGGGCGCGGGTTGGGCATGGCCGCTGGTGCTTTCAGTATTCTCAACGATCTTTACTATGTTGCAATGGGAGCCGCGATGCTGAGTAACCCAAGTATGGGTGAAGACTTTCTATGTGAAATGGGATATCGCGGCTACTGTCCGATGCCACCGAGTATGACTGGATAGGCAAAGTGGAAGGCGGATAGCCTGATGTGACGTGATCTTTGGCAAGGGTCCGCACCGCACGGTGCGGACCCCGTCGCCGATCAATGCAGGACCGAGACCATTTAGTCCATTATTGACGGGCGGGTAAATGCAGCCAGGCAGAAACATTTCGGGTCTGGACCTGCAGTAAACGGTCGATCGAGACACGCCTCGCTGGGCCCGAGACGGCACCTAAGACGGAGAGCAGCCCCAGATCCGCAGGGGCAAAAAGCCCGATCTTGGTTGCTATGTGCACCACCGATGGCGGCGCCCACGCACCCCGGCATCACCAACATCGCTGCCGCCAGCCGGCATCACGCCCGTGACAGCACTCGCGCTTTACGAACGCGACCGAAAGCTCTACCGCCCGTCTCGGCCAAGCCCCGCCCTTGCTGGCTACCCAACTGAACGGGCCGCTCTGAAGTGCGGCGGGATGACGCTGATTTACCACCTTGCTTTGACTCCGGGTTCCTACCGTCGGGTCCGGTCATCTACTCTGTTGCCGTGTCGAAGCGATGGTTGGTCATGACAGAAGCGGAAGCTTTATCGTCCGCTGGGGATCACCGGCAGATCCTAAGCGTAGACGACGTCACCTATGTAGTCGGAGCGACGGCTATGATCATCATCATCGACGGCGGCGACCCACGCCAGGCCAGCGTCGTGCAGAATTTCGACAGACTGGTGCTAAGCGAGCCGTTCCCTGAACCCGCCCACCAGCGACTGGTGTCCGCGCTTCGGATCATCGGCTTCGCGCGGGTGGATGGCGGCTATGCGCTAATGGGAGAACTGCGGAAGATCTCAAGTCGATCTAGGGCACTCGAGGTTGGTAACAAACCGTACCCCCACAACATTCGCCCAACACTGGTGTCGGTCGAGCTTGCCTTTGCCGAGCGGCTGCCGTTCGACCTTCTCGACCAGGTACGACCCACCCGACAGGAACCACTGCCGAGCCTGGACTGGCTGCACACCCTTGCCCGCGACCCCATCACCGCCCTAGCCGACTTCGTCGCTGATTGGTACGCCGACGTCCCGCCGGTTGCTGACAAGGCCACGAGTGACCACGCCCTACCCGACCCGCTTCTCGCCTTCTACCGCGTCGCCGCCGGACGCTCAGAAGTGCTCGGGCAATTCAACCGGATCTACCCTGCCGACGAGTTGGATCCCGATCCCAGAGGACTGGTGCTGTTCGGGTCCGAAAACCAGGGCGGCTTCTACATGCTCATAGACCCCAGGGAGGCCGATCCAACCGTCCACTACGACGGACTCGAAGCCGAGCGGGAACGAGAACCACTCAGCAGCTTCCTCCTCCAGTTCCTTTTGTGCGAAACAGGTTTCTCCAGCCCATTCACCGGCTATGCTGTCGTCACCCCTCAGCAGGCGGAACACTTCGTCCAGCCACTACAGCCGGTACCGCTGCGACCCATGCGCTGGACCGGCGATCCTACCCGCCACTACGTCGCCCCTGGCCTCGTCGTCACCACCACCACCCGCGACGACACCATTGAAGTCTACGTCGGAGCCCGCCACCGCTGTGCCTTGCGGGCCCTCCGCTACCCCGGCTTTAGGTGGGACCAGTTCGACGGCTAGTGGACGGATATGAACGTGAAGATACCCGGATACGAAGACTTCCTTTTGATCGACGGTTCCGCATTCCTCACCGACCCGATATTTTGGCCGACGTATCTGTGCGACACGCTCGCGTCCAGTGATCCTTCGGTGGTAACTGCGGCTTTTGAAGTAGTCGAGTCCGCCTGTTTGAGTTACTTCAGCCTGTTGACCGACGCGGACAGGTGGCCCGTCTTTCGGCTCGGGTTGCGTGACGGGCACGAAATTGATGTGGTGTATCGTAATTTGCCGGATGACATGGGCACGGACTACATCCTTTGTCGGTCAAGCAATGCGCATCGAATAGTTTTGGCAAACGTTGGGGGTCACGAATTTCGCCCGGGGTTGAGTTGGCCCGAGTTGATTGCAGCCGCCAACTGGTCGGACGCGCCATTCGGGGTAACTGTGCCACAGCAACGGCTGCTGCTGTTGCTGCCCGCGTTCGGGGATGCGGATTTTCCGGCGGATGCAACAGCGGTTGTGGAATCCGCGTTGAGGGACTGTGGGGGTGGTCCGGGCTCCCGTGAGCTGGCCCAATGGCTACTGCGGGATCCTGAGGGATGGCCGCGGTGGCGCCGGCAGAGTCAGGGTGCACTAGCTTGCGACGACCGCTACAGCCGTCGCAACCCTGAGGGGCCGGCTGGGCACGTGCTTGCTGATTTGCTTGAAATCTCGTCGGCACTTTCGGTGGAACCCGGTTTCTAGCCCGCGAGGTCTGCGTTGCAGCGGACGGCAACAATCGATGGGAACCCGATCGCTGCGACGACATGCAAATGGGTGCTGACACCACTCCGGTGGGTGAATTACTCGATCCGGCTCGACGCATGGTGGCCCCTAACGGGTGAGGGGCTGGGGTATCCGAGGGGGCTGATGATGAAACGGCGCGATATAGAAGAGGGAATGGTATTCGCTGTTCCCCTTCGATTCGGCGCAAATGCTCTTGCTCTTGTCACCAGGCATGGGCGTAGTGCGGTCACTGTCGGGTACTTCTTCGGACCAGCGCTCGTTGCCGTTCCAGAAGAACCTCCGAGTCTGCACCCAGGGAACGCGGTCCTTATTGCCAGGTTCGGCGATATTCCATTAGTCAACGGCGAATGGCCTCTTGTTGGCCGACTTCCTGACTGGGACCGAATGATGTGGCCATCATCGGAATTTTATAGGGGTGACATCAGGGCTCGTGGTTTCGTCGTCCTCTATGATGACGAGGACCCGAATAAGGTCGCAGGGGAAAGGCTCTCGGAGCCTGGCGACGAAGATCTCCCATCGGATGATTTGCACGGGTACGTTATTGTGCGGAACAGGCTGTCCAGCATTCTCAGCTAAGGCCTACTATGGCCGCTTCCCGATACGGCCTCTGTCGACGCGATCGGCTCGCTCAGGTCTGGGAGGAGCGGGCGCGGATCTGGCGGCCGGGAACGGGTCTCCCGGGTCAGGTCATTCCGTTAGAAGGGCTCGGGTCCGAGTCGGCCCCAGGCCACGAAGGCGGCCAGGGCGAGGTAGAACAGATTCAGCACGATGAACTTCGCCTCGTTGTGACGCAGGTGGGTGATCATCGCGCCGATCATCAGCAACACCCAGCAGACGGCGGTCACCGGCACCAGCACCGGTGCGATGTCCAGCACGGCGGGCAGGATCAGGCCGACCGCGGCCAGGATTTCGAGGACTCCGAGGGTCTTGACGAAGCCGACACTCGCGGTCGCCGTCCACCCTCCGCCGTTGGCCCGGGCCAGCTTTTCCTTGGGTACGAACGTTTTGGTGATGCCGCCGGCCAGGGCGACTGCGGCCAACAGTCCGGCCGCGATCCACAGAGCCACGTTCATGATCTTCCTTCCGCGTGGGGTCGAACACGAGACACCGCCGGCCCGCTCGCTGTGACGGCTCGACACGTGACGTGGCGCACGACGCAGCGGTGTCACACCAGGCGGGGGAGCGGTGTCCTGTGGGTGGCGCAGCCGAGATCGACGAGACTGGAGGCGGCATGAAAGCCGGGGGAGAAGTCATGAGTGAGGGCGGCCCTGCTGTCGACGCGTTCGTCGCACACCGGAACCTGCTCTTCACTGTCGCCTACGAGATGCTCGGCTCGGCCGCCGACGCCGAGGACGTACTCCAGGAGACCTGGCTGCGGTGGGCGGACGCCGACCTCGCGACGGTGCGGGACCAGCGCGCCTACCTGGTCCGGATCACCACCCGCCAGTCGCTCAACCGGCTGCGGACGGTCGGCCGGCGCAGGGAGTCCTACGTCGGCTCGTGGTTGCCCGAGCCGCTGCTGACCGCCCCTGATGTCGCCGACGACGTCGAACTGGCCGAGAGCGTCTCGATGGCGATGATGCTGGTGCTGGAGACGCTCACGCCGATCGAGAGAGCGGTGTTCGTACTCCGTGAGGTCTTCGACCTGGCCTACGACGAGATCGCCCCAGCTGTCGACAAGAGCCCGACCGCGGTCCGCCAGATCGCCCACCGGGCGCGGGCGCATGTCGCCGCGCGTCGACCCCGGGGAGTGGTTTCCGCGGCCGACACCCGACGGGTGCTCGACGCGTTCCAGCGGGCGATCGAGACCGGCGACGTGCAGGGCCTGCTCGACGTCCTCGCGCCGGATGTCGTGCTCGTTGGCGACGGCGGCGGTATCAGACAGGCGCTGCTGCGGCCGGTCGCCGGGGCTGACAAGGTGGCCCGACTGTTGGCCAGCAGGCAGTTCCAGGTCGCTGCCCTGTCGCTGCACCCGGCCCAGGTGAATGGCTCCCCGGCGCTGGTGTTCCGATCCGACGGCGAGATCGACACGGTAGTGGCGCTGCGCATCGACGATGGCCGCGTCAGCGGGCTCTACGCCGTGCGTAACCCGGAGAAGCTGTCGCACATGCGGAGCGAGAACGCGCTGCGCCGGTGAGCCGCGACCCTCGGCTCGCGTTGCCCTCCCGTCCCGGTGATCTCCTCGCTCAACGAGCAAGGTGTCGGCTGTGGCACGCGGAGAAAGAGACCGGCCGCAGGCGCCTTCCATCCCCAACAGTCACCAATCCGTCACCAGTCAGCTACGACAGGTGTGCGCCCTTACGCTCGTGGGCGTGCCCGGACCTGCCGAGAAGGCCACCGAACAGGACCGCCGCGACCTCATCGTCGCGGTCGCGCGAGAGCTGGCCGAGGCGGAGGGCTGGGCGGGGGTGACCACCCGACGGCTGGCCGAGCGGGCCGAGATCGACGTCGGTGACCTCTACCGGCACTTCGCGGATCTGGAGGCGTTGCTCGCCGCCGTCGCCGTGTGCGCCTTCGCCGACCTGGCCGCCGACCTGGCGGAGGCGCACGCGGAAGCCGTCGACGGTCCCGAGGGGGCCTGGCCGGCGGTGGCGAGCGCGTACCTCGACTTCGCGTACACGAATCCCGAGGTCTATGACGCGATGCTCGCGCTGACCCCCGACCTGGCCCTCGGCGTCGATGGCGTGCCGGCCGCGCCGCGGGCGGTCTTCGCCGAGCTGCGGGCGGCCCTGACCCCGCTGGCCGAGGGGCGTGACCCGGACGTGCTGGCCGAGATGGGCTGGAGCCTGCTGCACGGCGTGGTGATGCTGACCAGGGGTGGGCGGCTGCGCCCCGACGCGCAGGAGGAGCGGGAGACGATGATCGCCGAACGGTTGCTGCGGTGGCCCCGACCGGTGGGCGGAAAGTCGCTGGGTACGTCGGACGATCTGCCCTAAAGTCCCCGATCGTCGGAGGAGTTGATCACGAGGAGCTGGCGGCATGACGGTGGACGTGACGGGGCGGCGGCAGGCGAAAGTGCTGATCTTCGATGCGGACGACACGTTGTGGGAGAACAACGTCGTCTTCGAGCGGGTGATCGACGACTTCCTGGCCTGGCTGGACCACCCCACCCTGGACCGGGCCGAGTTGCGGGCCGTTCTCGACGACATCGAGCAGGCCAACGCGGTGGCGCACGGCTACGGCAGCAAGGTGTTCCTGCGCAGCCTGGCGGAGTGCCTGGAGCGGCTGCGCGAACGGCCGGCGACCGAGTTCGAGCGTCAGGAGATCGACCGACTGGCCGTGGCACTCGTCGAACACCGGGTGGAGCTGATGCCCGGCGTGGCCGAGGCGCTCGACGAGCTGGCCGTCCGGCACGAGCTGCTGCTGCTGACCAAGGGGGATCAGGCGGAGCAGCAGCGCAAACTCGACGCCTGTGGCCTGCTGCACCACTTCCGGGCCGCGCACATCGTCGCCGAGAAGAACGTCGAGACCTACCGGTGGCTGGTGCGGGAGCACGGCTTCGACCCGTCGGGTGCCTGGATGATCGGCAACTCCCCGAAGTCGGACATCCTGCCGGCACGGGCTGCCGGGCTGAACGCGGTGTTCATCCCGAACGAGAACACCTGGGTGCTGGAGGACGACGAACTGGACCCGACCGACGCAGGCGTCCTGCGGCTGGCCTCGTTCCGCGACCTGCTGCGGCACTTCTGACCCCACCGAAGCCGAACAGCGCCCGCGATCATGATCGTGTTACGCCCACATGCCGGTTTTTCACCTTGGGGTAAGTCACGCCCCGGGCCGTACGGCTCGGCTTGTCCGGCCGTCGCGGCCCCGCCTAGCCTGGGCCGGCGTCCACGACCCTTCGAGGTGTGTCGGGGCGCACCGGCGTTCGGCGGGTTGGGCACCGTGGAGCTGAGTGCAGAGCGGCCGGCTGTCCCCGGTGCCGCGCGTGGCCCCGTGCCACGCCCGAGCGGCGGGGCGCCGTAGCTGTCCGCTCCTCTGCCGGGCAGCCGGGGGTCAGGGCCGGGTAGTTGCGGACCCGGTCCTGATCCGGCCCACGAATCGATCATCACCGGTGAGCGGGGCAGACCGTGAGCCGGGCCGACTGTCAGGATGACGGAATGAAGCGTAGATCCCTCCTGCTCGGCACTGCTGTGGGCCTGGTGGCACCGGCCGTGCTCGCCCCGACGGCTCCCGCGCTCGGGGCGACCCGGCCGCGGCCGGCCTGGGGCACGGCGCCGGTTCCGCACTCCACCAGGCCGACCGTGCCGCGCCGTAACCTGGCCGCCCGGCTGACCACCCTGCCGACGCAGACGAAGCAGGTCATCGTCGTCGGCTCCACCAGCTACACCACCACCTACGCCACCCTGGAGGCGTACGTGAAGGTCAGGGGTCGCTGGCAGCCAGCTTCGGCGTCGTTGCCCGCCCGGATCGGCTCGAAGGGCTTCAGCGACAACCACGTCGAGGGTGTGCCGACCACGCCGACCGGGGTCTACTCCATCGGCCCGACCATGTACGGCATCGCCGCGAACCCGGGCGTCCGCTACCCGTACCACCGTCTGGTCAGTGGCGACTGGTGGAACGAGAACCCGGCGTCCGCGCAGTACAACTCCTTCCAGCACACCTCGACCAACCCCGGCGGGGCCAGTGAGGCGTTGTGGACGGAGGTGCCGGCGTACACCCACTTCGCGGTGATCACCTACAACATGGTGCCGAACGTGGCGCAGCCGGTGCCGAACGCGGGCAGCGGCATCTTCCTGCACCAGTTCAGCACCAGCGCCGGCAACGCCACCGCCGGCTGCGTGTCCCTCTCCCACGACAACCTGGTCGACGTGCTGAGCTGGCTGGACCCGACGCTGTCGCCGCGCATCGTGCTCAGCCCCTACGCCCAGCTCGGCCGCTACTGACGTCCACCGCCTCCCGACGGGCCGCCCGCGCTACGGCGCCGGGCGGCCCTCGTGTCGACAGAGCCCCGCTCCGGGGCGGAGAGGGGTTTCGTGGCCGGTCTGCCGACCATCAACGCGTCGCGGCGCACCAGCTCAGGAAACCTCGCCTCCCCGGACGATCGCCACCGCCACTTTGCAGAACTCGTCCATGTCCGGGTTGAACCCGGCCGCGATGTCGGGATGCAACCCGGAGCGGGTCTCCTCCAACAGTCGCTGGCAGACCTGCTCGACCGGCTCACCGGCGTAACCGCTGCGGATCCGGTCGGTGGCCGCCTGAAGCGCCGAGGTCAGCTGGTCCTCCAGCGGGCCCCGCAGCTTCTGCTGCACAGGGTCGAGCCCGCGGGGGTCGAGCGTGACATGTGGCTCCGACATCGGTGCTCCCTTCGTCGGCGTCCGCGGTACCCCACCGCGGACGTCGGTCAAACCCCGGTCGGTGCGGCGGCGACCCGCACCTGGTACGAAAAGTCCTCCGCCGGCTCCTCGTGGTACGACAATCGGCGGATCTGCCGGTCGTCGGCGTAGAGGGCGACGTCCACCAGGACGCCGAGGTGGGTGAGGCCGATGGACGACACCCGCTTCTTGTCCTGCAACACCGCGCAGACGCCGCCGAGCAGGGTGCTGGCGTCGGCCGTACGGTGCCCGGGCGGGCAGCGCAGGACCAGGTCCACCTCGATCGGCCCGGGCAACGGCGTCCAGCCGGTGCGCTGGGCCGCGGTGAGAGCGGCCTGGAGCAGGGTGCGAACCCTCGTCGCCTGCCGATGCCCGGCGGCGAAGATGGACAACGCTTCGGTCTTGACCGGTGGCAGGCCGCTCACCTCGAACGTCAGGGCGAGAGCGCGGGTGTCCTGCACGACGGCACCTCCTCGTTGGGACGATCCTGCCGAACCGGGGCAGCGGCGGTGGGACGTTCCCGCGATTACCAACCGATCGGGCAGGCTGGGGTCGGCCGGAGGCGTGTCGACGGCGGCGGCGAACGCGCTGACTGCGGCGCTAGGAAAACGCTAGCTGACGTCGCCCGCGCTCGGTAGTCGGTCGTTCACCCGGTTGGGCGCGGCGTGAAGGCGCAGAACTCGTTGCCCTCCGGGTCGGCCAGCACCCACCACCAGTGGGCCTTGTCGACCGGCTCCCGCAGCACTGTCGCACCCGCGGCGAGCAGCGCGGTCGGCTCCGGGTCGACCAGGTCGACGTCCCAGTGCAGCCGGTTCTTGACCGTCTTCGGCTCGGGCACCCCGGCGAACACCCAGTAGTCCCAGGGGAACCCGGACGCGCCGACCACCCCCGCGTGGGTCCCCTCGTCCTCGACGGTGCCGCCGACGACCCCGGCCCACCAGGTCGCCTGCGCGACCGGGTCGATCGAGTCGACGACCAGCTCGAACGGGCCCGGCCGGGCGCCGTCGCGAGCCGGGAACGCACAGAACGGGTTGCCCTCCGGGTCTTCCAGCACCCACCAGGTCACCTCGCCGCTCGGCTCGCGGACCAGTCGGGCGCCGTCCGCGAGCAGCGCCGCCGGGTCCGCGTCGGCCAACCGCAGATCCAGGTGTACGCGGGTCTTGCCGACCCTCGGCTCGGGCACCCGGTTCACCCAGATCGACTCGGCGTTCGAGCGCGCCGAGCGCGGGTCCACCCGGGTGTCGCCGTCGCCGGCATCGGCCACGTCACCGTCGAGCATCCGGGCCCAGAAGGCGCCCAGGGCGAGCGGGTCGGCGGCGTCCAGACAGAGGTCCTTGAAGCGCGCGATCATCGTTCCAGCATGCCTGGTCCGGTCCGGGCGAACATGTCCGGGCAGAAGGTTCGGGGCTGGAGCGATTCTGAATAGGATCCTTGCCGTTATATAACGTCGCAAGTACTATGCGCTCATGCATGAATCTACCTTCCTCATCCTCACCGCTCTGGCCGCGCAGCCCTTGCATGGCTATGGGGTCGTACAGGCGGTGGAGGAGTTGTCGGCGGGCGACGTCAAGCTGCGGCCTGGCACCCTCTACGGCGCACTCGACCGCCTGGTTGAGCAACATCTGATCGAGGTTGACCGGGAGGAGGCCGTCGACGGGAGGCTGCGTCGCTACTACCGGCTCAACGAGGCGGGAGCGGCCGCCCTGCAAACCCAGGCCGAGCGGTTGCGTCGGCATGCCACGGCGGCCGACACCCAGCTGAGCAAGCGCCTCGGTGGTGCTCTGGGCTTCGGGACGGTGATCGCATGACCGCCGCCACCTGGTCGACCGACGATCACGGTCTCGAACGCCACTACCGGAAGCTGCTGCTGGCGTACCCAGGCCGGCACCGGCAGCGGTACGGCACCGAGATGATCACGACGCTCCTTGAGATGGCGGCCCCCGGGCAGCGCCGCCCTCGGCCCGGGGAGGCCCTGCACCTGCTCGCCAGCGGCATGCGCCACCGGCTCCGGCTCCCCGCACGCCGGCCGCTCGGGGTGATCGCGGCGGTCCTCCTCGCCCTGACAATGGGCGCGTTCGGTGGGGCCGCCGGGTCGTGGGCAGGTTCCCAGACGTTCGCGGACCTGCCCGACGACGCCACGATCGCCAGCCTGGCCCAGCGGGCCAGCGGTGCCGCCAGCGATTCCGTCCAGCTGCGTGTCGCGTCACCGTGGCTGGAGGAGTCGATCTCGACGACTACCGAAGTCGATGGCGCCTGGGACGCTGAGAAGGCCCGGCAGCGGTTCGCGGCTGACGGCTGGTCGGTCTCCGACATCACGCCGCTCGGCGGCAAAGCGGTCGCGTTCAACAGTGACACCAAATCCTTCGTCGACCTTCCGATGCGCAACTCAACGTTCAGCGCCAACTCGAACGGGCTGACACTCCAGGTGCGGGGCTACCTCACCGCCGACCACGGCTCTGTCCACCTCGACGGCTGGGCGCAGAGCAGGCCCATGTTCTTACCTCTGATCGTGACGGGCATCCTGATCGGACTTGTCCTCGGGTGGCTGTTCGCAGCGGCCCTCGCCTACCGGATCGTGGACGCGTCGGCCGAACGACGGCGCGCCGCCGCCGGGCTCTGCGCCGTCGCGCTGGTCGCGCTCGCTCTGCCGGCAGTAGCCCTGTACGGCAACGTGCTGCGGGCATTCCGGGATCACGGAGACGTCGGTCCGGTTTTCACCGTGCACAGCGCATTCACACCCGGCCCCTATTACCCGTTGGGGCCGGCCTGGCAGATTCTCGCCCTGGCCATCGCCGGTGCCGTGCTCGCGGGTGCCGCGATCCGGCTCGCCCGTCCGGGCGTGCAGCGAGAGACGCAGGGAGCGGCGATAGCGAACTGAGGCTTCGGCCGCTGCTGTCCGAGGGTCGGGACGGTAGTTCGTCATCGAAGTGACTGCCGGCGGTCGCGGGACCTTTCAGGGTAGATCTTGGACAGTTTCCGTTCTGTCATAGCTGTCTGTCATAACGGGAAACTGTCCAAGATCTGCAGATCCGGGGGAGAATGCCTTAGGCAGAGGGAGCTTCTCCGAGTTCAGGTTCAGTGCTGCTTGGCGTACGCGACGAACGCCTTCCAGGCCGTCGGATCGACGTGCAGGGTGCCGCCGTCGCGGTCCTTGGTGTCGCGCACCAGCACCACGCTCGGCAGGTTGTCGGCGACCTCGACGCAGGACCCGCCGTTGCCGCCGGACCGGGTCGACTTCCGCCACTGTGGGGTCAACATGCCCATGACTTCGCCACTCCCTTGATCAGCTCGGTTGACTGCCGGCGGGGGAGCGCCTCGTTCCGCACGATCTCCCACGTCTTCGCCAGCTTAGCGACGTCGGCCGGTGCATCGACGATCTGCGCGGTGAGCTGGTTGTCGGCATAGGTCACGCGCTCACCGTCGGGCATCTCGGCGATGATGAACTGACCGCCCATCCCCAGGTACATCCCAGCATCCACAGGCACGATGTGCACCTGGATATGCTCCGCCGTCGCCAACTGGGCCAGGGGCTCGCACTGCTCGACCATGAGACCCGGCTGGTCGAGCACCGGCCGGCGCAGCACCGCCTCGTCCAGCACGGCGATGAGCTGTGGCGGGCGTGGGCGTTGCAGGATCGCCTGGCGCTCCAGCCGGGAGGCGACGATCCGGTCCACATCCTCGGCGTCGAACCGGCCACCGGCCAGCGTGGCGCGGGCGTACCGCTCGGTCTGAAGCAGGCCCGGCACGTACGCCAGCTCGAACCAGCGCAGCGTGGTCGCCTCCCGCTCGAACTCGATCCACTCGCGGAGCCAGGCCGGCTCGGCGTCGAGCCGGGCCAACCCGTCCAGCATGCGGAGGAAACGTCCGCCGGTCTGGTGGTGGGTGTCGACCGCCCTCATGTACTCCTTCGTGGGCGGTCGCCCGCCGGTCTCCACCGAGCTGACGTGCGAACCCGAATAACCGATGCCCCTGCCGAAGTCGTCCTGACTGAGCCCGAACCCCGTCCGGAACAGACGCAGTTCCTCCAGTACGTAGTCGGTGACCGTCCCCATCGATTCCCCAACCTTCGCTCAGTCTGGCTCGGCGTGTCCCTCAGGGGTGCTCACCTGGACCGCTGAGCTGCACAAATGGCGCGAGCACGTATCGACGGTAGTCGCCTCATCACCACACTGTCACCAGTGGCGGGTCCGCCGGTGGCCGGAATGGCGGCGGCGGGCCCTGCCCTCGGGGGTCGCTCCCGTTTCCCCCTTGCGGGAGCGGCCCCTTCCCCGTCCCCGAGGAGGTCGATGTGCTCACCTCGATAGTCCAGCAGCCCTCGGCGCGGTGGCGGTGATGGTGGTCCGGCCGCCCGTCCCGCACGTCGCCATGCGCCCGCTCTGGCGGTGCCGGAACTGTGGCACCGAGTGGCCCTGCCAACCGGCCAAGCTCGCTCTGCTGACGGAGTACCGGGCCAGCCGGACCGCACTGCTGATCTACCTCGGCACTCTGATGCACGAGGCGACGAACCAGCTCACCCAACTCCACCCGGATCATCCACCGACCAGGATGACCGAGCGCTTCCTCTCCTGGGCCAGGGCCCGGGGCTGACGCTCGGCCCGCTGTTGTTCATCCCGGAAAGTGGATCAGGCACCCCGTCGGATCAGGGCGGCCGAGTCGATCATGAGCGGTGTCGGGGCGCAGGGCACACAGGGCCGGTCGCTGTGCGCACTCTCGGTGTGACAGCCAGGTTTCGCGACTCCGCAGGTGGGGCAGAGTAGCCGCACGGAGCATCCGGGTCGGGGTGTTTCCGCAGCTCACTGGCCCGGAATCGTCTCGCCGTGCGCCGGGGCACGGATGGCCCCTCCCCGGTTTTCGCCGAAGAGAGGGGGAGGGCGATGACGGACCCCGAAACGGCTCGACACCGACGCCGGCCGATTGTTCGGCTGGGGGCGGCGGCCGCCACGCTGGCGCTGGTCGCACCGCTGGCCGCGTGCGGCGCCGACGACGCTGGTGGCCCACCGACGCTCAACCTGTACTACCCGCCGGAGCAGAACCTGCAGAAGGTCGTCGACGACTGCAACGCGCAGGCCCAGGGGCGCTACGAGATCGCCTACCGGGTGCTGCCCCGGCAGGCCGACGACCAGCGGGTGCAGATGGTGCGCCGGCTCGCAGCCGAGGACAGCGGCATGGACCTGCTCGGTCTGGACGTCACGTGGACCCAGGAGTTCGCCAGCGCCGACTGGATCCGCGAGTGGACCGGCCAGGACAAGGCCGAGGTCGAGCAGGGCACCCTCGCCGGGCCGTTGGACACCGCCCGCTACGAGGACAAGCTGTACGCGGCACCGAAGAACACCAACGTGCAGTTGCTCTGGTACCGCAAGGACCTCGTGCCGCAGCCGCCGACCACCTGGGACCAGATGATCAGCGCGGCCCAGCAGCTCAAGGACCAGGACAAGCCGTACCGGGTGCTCACCATGGGCGCCCAGTACGAGGGTCTGGTCGTCCTCTACAACACCCTGGCCGAGAGTGCCGGCGGAAAGATCCTCAGCGACGACGGTAAGCAGGCCGTGATGGACGACGGCACGGTGCGGGCGTTGGAGCAGTTGAAGAAGTTCGCCACGTCGGGCGTGACCTCGCCGTCGTTCAGCAACGCCACCGAGGACCCGGTCCGGTTGGAGTTCCAGTCCGGTTCCGGCGCTTTCCAGGTGAACTGGCCGTTCGTCTACCCGGCCATGCAGGAGGCCAACCCGGAGCTGGCCAAGCAGGTCGGCTGGGCGCGGATCCCCGGCATCGACGAGGGCACCCCCAGCAAGGTCACCATCGGTGGGGTCAACCTGGCGGTCAGCTCCTACTCCAAGCACCCGGAGATTTCGTTTGAGGCGGCCCGGTGCATTCGCAGCGCCGAGCACCAGAAGTTCTCCGCCATCAACGACGGTGTGCCTCCCACTATCGAAGCCGTCTACGACGAGCCGGAGATGACCGAGGCGTACCCGATGAAGGACACCATCCTGGAGGAGCTGAAGGACCCGGCCACCCGGCCGTTGACCCCCGCCTACCAGAGCATCTCCACGGTGATGTCGGCGATCCTGTCCCCGCCGTCGGCGATCAACGCGCAGAAGACCGCCGACGAGCTGCGTGGCGCCATCGCCGATGCCCTCCAGTCGAAGGGGGTGCTGCCGTGAGCGCGAGGAGTGAGCCGTTCCTGCGAGCCCCGCAGTCGCGAAGGAAGGTGGCCCCGTGAGCGCGAGGAGTGAGCCGTTCCTGCGAGCCCCGCAGTCGCGAAGGAAGGTGGCCCCGTGAGTATCAACGCCACGCCGACGGGCGCCGATGTCGCCGCCGAGGAGACCGACCGCTCCACCGGCCGGCCCGCCACCGTCCCGAAGCAACGCGGCGGCCGTGGCAAGGGGCCGTTGAGTGAGAACAAGAAGGCCGAACGCCGGTTGGGTCTGCTTCTCTGCGCACCCGCCGCGTTGGTCATGGTCCTGGTGACCGCGTACCCGATCATCTATTCGGTCTGGTTGTCGTTGCAGCGTTTCGACCTGCGCTTTCCCGACCAGCGCGAGTTCATCGGGCTGGACAACTACGTCACTGTGCTCACCAACGAGTTCTGGTGGACCGCGTTCGGGGTGACGGCGTTGATCACGGTGGTCACCGTGGCCGTCGAGCTGGTGCTCGGCATGGGCCTGGCGATCATCATGCACCGCACCCTGATCGGGCGCGGCCTGGTCCGAACCTCGGCGCTCATTCCCTACGGGATCGTCACCGTGGTCGCCGCGTTCTCCTGGCGGTACGCCTGGACGCCGGAGACCGGGTACCTGGCCAACCTGTTCAGCGACGGCGCGCCGCTCACCGAGCGGGCCAGCTCCTTGGCGATCATCATGCTGGCGGAGATCTGGAAGACCACCCCGTTCATGGCGCTGCTGTTGATGGCCGGGCTGGCGCTGGTGCCGGAGGACCTGCTCAAGGCCGCCTCGACCGACGGCGCGACCGCCTGGCAGAAGTTCACCAAGGTCATGTTGCCGGTGATGAAGCCGGCGATCCTGGTCGCGCTGCTGTTCCGCACCCTGGACGCGTTCCGCGTCTTCGACAACATCTTCGTGCTGACCGCCGGCGGCAACGAGACGTCGTCGGTGTCGATGCTCGCCTACAACAACCTGATCCGGGGTCTCAACCTCGGCATCGGTTCGACGATGTCGGTGCTGATCTTCATCACCGTGGCGATCATCGCCTTCGTCTTCGTGAAGCTGTTCGGCACCGCTGCCCCGGGCAGCGACGACGGGGAGAGGCGCTGACATGGCCACCGGTACCGAAACCACCACCCGGGCGAAGGTGCGCTGGGGGCTGCTGGACGTCCTGGTGGTCGTCTTCGCGCTCGTCCCGGTGCTGTGGATCGCGTCGTTGTCGTTCAAGACGCCGGGCACCCTCACCGACGGGAAGTTCATCCCCCGGGAGTGGACGCTGGACAACTACAAGACCATCTTCGACACCGACCAGTTCGTCCGGGCCCTGGTCAACTCCATCGGCATCGCGCTGATCGCCACGCTGATCGCGGTGGTGCTCGGGGCGATGGCCGCGTACGCGATCAGCCGGCTGGACTTCCCGGGCAAGAAGCTGCTGGTCGGCGTCTCCCTGCTGATCGCGATGTTCCCGCAGGTGTCGCTGGTGTCGCCGCTGTTCGAGATCGAGCGGCAACTCGGCCTCTTCGACACCTGGCCCGGGCTGATCCTGCCGTACATCACCTTCGCGTTGCCGCTGGCGATCTACACGCTGTCGGCGTTCTTCAAGCAGATCCCGTGGGACCTGGAAAAGGCCGCGAAGATGGACGGCGCCACGCAGGGGCAGGCGTTCCGGCGGGTGATCGCGCCGCTGGCCGCGCCCGGGTTGTTCACCACGGCGATTCTGGTCTTCATCTTCTGCTGGAACGACTTCCTGTTCGCCATCACGCTGACCTCCACCGAACGCGCCCGTACGGTGCCGGTCGCCCTGTCGTTCTTCACCGGCGAGTCGCAGTTCGAGGACCCCACCGGGGCGATCTGCGCCGCCGCCGTGGTGATCACCGTTCCGATCATCCTGTTCGTTCTCTTCTTCCAGCGCCGCATCGTGTCCGGTCTGACCTCCGGCGCAGTCAAGGGATAGGTGAGTAGTCATGGCTGACATCGTGCTGGACAAGGTGAGCAAGAGTTTCCCGGACGGGACCGTCGCCGTGCAGGACGTCGACCTGGAGATCGCCGACGGCGAGTTCGTGATCCTGGTCGGCCCCTCGGGCTGCGGAAAGTCCACCACCCTCAACATGATCGCCGGGTTGGAGGACATCAGCTCCGGTGAGCTGCGCATCGCCGGGCAGCGGGTCAACGACAAGGCGCCCCGGGACCGGGACATCGCCATGGTGTTCCAGTCGTACGCGCTGTACCCGAACATGACAGTGCGGGAGAACATGGCGTTCCCGCTGCGGCTGGCGAAGATGGACAAGGAGACCATCAACCGGAAGGTCGACGAGGCGGCGAAGGTGCTGGAGCTGACCTCCCTGCTGGACCGCAAGCCGGCCAACCTCTCCGGCGGTCAGCGCCAGCGGGTCGCGATGGGTCGCGCGATCGTCCGGCAGCCCAAGGCGTTCCTGATGGACGAGCCGCTGTCCAACCTCGACGCCAAGCTGCGGGTGCAGATGCGCACTGTGGTGTCCCGGTTGCAGAAGCAGCTCGGCACCACCACCGTCTACGTCACCCACGACCAGACCGAGGCGATGACCCTCGGCGACCGCGTGGTGATCATGCGCGGTGGCGCGGTGCAGCAGGTCGGGCCACCGCAGGAGCTGTATGACCACCCGCGCAACCTGTTCGTCGCCGGGTTCATCGGCTCGCCGTCGATGAATTTCCTGCACGCCGCCGTGCAGGACGGCAGCCTGCACACCGCCCTGGGTGACGTGCCGATCGGCGACCGGATCCGTCGGGAACTGGAGTCGGCCGACGCGCCCCGGGAGCTGATCCTCGGCATCCGCCCCGAGCACTTCGAGGACGCCGAGCTGGTCGACGACGACACCCGTCGCCGGGGCATGGAGTTCGAGGCGCCGGTGGACATCGTCGAGTCGATGGGCTCGGACAAGTACGTCTACTTCACCGTGGAGGGCGAGAAGGCCAGCGCCGCCGAGTTGGAGGAGTTGGCCGCCGACGCCGGTGCCGCCGACTTCGCCGGAGGTGGTGGCAACCTGGTGACCCGGCTGTCCGCGGAGTCGGCGGTCGCCGAGGGGCAGTCGCGACGGGTCTGGTTCAACCTGGAGAAGATTCACCTGTTCGATCCGGCCACCGGGCGCAACCTGACCCTGCGCGACGGTCGGGCGGCGGGGGCGCTCGACGACTGACAGCGTCCAGCGTGGTGGGGCCGGCGGGTTCGCCCGCCGGCCCTCGCCGTGTCCTGCGCCGCGCGTCCGGTCGTGGCAAGGTGGTCGGAGGTCGAGTCGTGAGGCGGGGGGCGGGATGAACCGACGACTGGCCGCGCTGGCGAACGCGCACGGCGTGTCCACCTGGTACGAGGACTGGCGGCACCGCCGTGTCGAGGTCGCACCGGAGACCGTGGTGGGCGTGCTCGGGCTGCTCGGTGTGGACGCCACCAGCCCGGCCGCCATCGCCGACGCGCTCACCGCCGCCCGTGCCGTCGACCGGGGCGCACTGCCGGAGACGGTGGTGGTCGCCCACGGCACCACCCGGGCACTGCCCGGCCCGGGTGTCGTCACCCTGGAGGACGGCGGCCGCCGCGCGGTCGACAGCGAGCTGCCGGGGGACCTGCCGTTGGGCTGGCACCGGTTGGCCTGCGCCGGCCGCGAGGCGACGCTGGTGGTGGTGCCCCGTCGGCTGCCGGTGCCGCCACACACCTGGGGTTGGATGCTCCAGCTCTACGCGCTCACCTCGGAACACTCGTGGGGCATGGGTGACCTCGGCGATCTCGCCGAGTTCACCGGTTGGGCCGGTGACACGGGCGCGGGGCTGGTGCTGCTCAACCCGCTGCACGCGGTCGGGCCGGCGCACCCGGTCGCCGCCTCGCCCTACTCGCCCGCCAGTCGACGCTTCGTCAACCCGCTGTACCTGCGGGTCGGCGACACGGCCGCGTACCGTGCGGCGGACCCGGCCACCCGGGCGGTGGTCGACGCCCTGCGCCCCGACCGTGGGGATCTGATCGACTACGACCAGGTGTGGGCCGCCAAGCGGCACGCCCTGGAGCTGCTGCACCCGTACGCCCAGCCGGTCGACCTTGCCGCGGACCCGGCGCTGGCCAGCTTCGCCACCTGGTGCGCGCTCGCCGAGCGGCACGGCAACGACTGGCGTGCCTGGCCGGAGGGCCTGCACCACCCGGACGCCCCGGCGGTCGCCGAGCAGCGTCGGCAGCTCGCCGACCGGGTGGCCTTCCACGCCTGGTTGCAGCACCTGTGTGACGAGCAACTGGATGCCGTGACGGCGGCGGCCCGGGCGGCCGGAATGCCGGTCGGCGTGGTGCACGACCTGGCCGTCGGCATCGATCCCGGAGGCGCGGACGGCTGGCAGCTCGCCGACGTGCTGGCCCAGGGTGTGCGGGTCGGCGCGCCGCCGGACGACTTCAACCAGCTCGGCCAGGACTGGGGGCTCGCCGCCTGGCGTCCCGACCGGCTCGCCGCCACCGGGTACGCGGCCTACCGGGACATGCTGCGCCGGACCCTGCGACACGCGGGTGGGCTGCGGGTCGACCACGTCGCCGGCCTGTGGCGGCTGTGGTGGGTGCCGCCGGGCGCCGGCGCGGCCGAGGGCACCTACGTGCGCTACGACGCCGAGGCGATGCTCGGCATCCTCGCGCTGGAGGCGCACCGGGCCGGCGCGGTGGTGGTCGGGGAGGATCTCGGCACCGTCCAACCCGCGGTGACCCGTGGGCTGCGCGGGCGCAACATGCTCGGCTCGACAGTGCTGTGGTTCGCTCGCGACGACGACGGCGGGTTCGTCCCGCCGGCCCGTTGGCCGCGCAACGCCCTCGCCACGATCTCCACACACGACCTGCCCACCGCGCCGGGTTTCCTGACCGGCGAGCACGTCCGGGTGCGCGACGAGTTGAAGCTGCTCGGCACCGACGTGGCGGTGGAGCGGGCCCGGGCCGCCACCGACCGGGAGCGGCTGCTGGACATGCTGCGTGCCGAGAGCCTGCTGCCCGACCCGGCGCCGACCGCCGAGCCAGCATCGCCCGGTGCGGCTCCGACACCCGACGACGGCGAGGTGGTGGTGGCGATGCACGCCGCGCTCGCGGCCAGCCCGACCCGGTTGCTCGGCGTCTCCCTCTACGACGTGCTTGGCGAGGTGCGCCAACCCAACATGCCGGGCACTGTGGACGAGTATCCGAACTGGCGGCTGCCACTGCCGATAACCGTTGCGGAGATCCGCTCGGATCCTCGGGTGACCCGGATCGTCGACCTGCTCAGCACCGCCCGCCCGCGACGGGCCAACAGGGCTCCGACCGAGGATTGACGCGGCGCGGTCAGGTCAGCCAGTCGAAGCGGGGAGGCAGCCCGAGGAAGTCCGCGTACCGTCCGAGCGCCTGCTCCACCCGAGCCCGCGCCGCGGCGTCGAGCGTCGTCAGCGGCTGGACCGTCACGGTGACCGCGGTGCGGCCGACCTTGCGCTTCCACACGCCCACCACCCGCCCGGAGCGGACCACTGTGGCCTGGAAGATGCCGTTGTTGCCGGGCACCACGGCCGCCTGGTGCGCGGGGTCGAGCATCAACGAGCGGTCCCGGTAGCCGAGCAGGTATTCGTCGAAGCCCGGCAGCACGATCATGTCGTCCAGCGGGGGAGGCGCGGTGTCGGCCAGCGCCGCGTCGACGTGCATCGGCTCGCCGTCGACCCGTACCGTGCTCAGCAGGTCATCGGCGGCGGCCAGGCCGCGCCGCGCGTCGGTCAGGGTGAGGCCCGTCCAGCCGGCGAACTCGCGGGCGGTGACCGGCCCGTGCCCGCGGACGTAGCGGTGGGCGAGCAGGGCCAGGGCCTCGTCCCGTTCCAGGTGGCGTGACTCGGGCGCCCACTCGTCCAGCAGCGCGAAGGTCTGTTCGGTGCCCAGGTTCGGTGCCACGCAGGTCACCCCGCGGACACTCGCATACCACAGCAGGTGGTAGCCGCGCTGGCCGTCGGTCCCGATGCCGGCGGCGCGCAGGGCGGCGAGGCACTGCGCGCGGGTGAGCCGGCCGCCACCGGCCAGGGCGCTGCCGAGGACGTCCACCGCCCGGTCCGCGTCGGTCTCGGTGAGCCCGAGCTGCGCGCGCCGGGTCGCCGCGCCAGCCAGCGAGCGTACGCCGGTCAGCTCCAGCATCCAGCGGGCGTCGGCGGGAGGGACGAGGTGAACGGTGCCCCGCATCGGCCAGGTGCGCAGTGCCTCGCGTCGCTCCAGCGCCGCCTGCACGTCGACGACGTTCTGCCCGGGCAGCCGCGCGCCCAACGACCACAGGCCGCTCGCCAAATCCTGCGCCTGCATCGCGCCGAACCACTGGACCACCCCGGCGACGTCACCGGGCCGGATGCTCGGGTGCGGGCGTAGCAGCAGACTCGTCATCCGCAGATCGAGCGCCTCGGACGCCGTCAGCTCCCTCGTCATCGGACTCCCTTCCCCGCAGGTGGTTGCGCCAGGTTAGGGCACCCGACCGACAGTGGGCCTGCGGCGATGGCCCAGCTGGGCTGGCATAACGGCCCAGGCAGTGGGAAGGCGGTCATCCGGAAGTGCGCGCGCCGCGCGTACGGAAGGGAGTCCCATGACTGCCGCAAGTGAACCGGCCGGGTCGCGGACCCACCGGGCGTCCACCACCGCCGCCAAGACCAGCGCGGCCGCCACCTTCGCGCTGGTCTTCGGGGTGGCCGGCCTGCTCAGCGTGCTGACCGCCATCCTCGCCTGGATCGGGCTGGTGCTCGGCATCATCGGTATCATCCTCGGCATCGTCGGGCTGAAGATGGCCCGCCGGCCCGGGGTGACCGGCCGGGGCGTAGCCATCGGCGGCCTCGTGTTGAGCATCCTGGCCGTCCTGATCGGCCTGGGCCTCGCCGCGGGCATCACCACCTTCGTCAACAACGACAGCGCGGTGGACCGCCTCCAACAGCAGGTCGACGACCTACGCGACAAGCTCGACTGACCCACCCGCTTCGGCGGGCACGCACCGGTGAGCGTGATGACTGTGAGGCATTTTTATGACTCAGAGGTATCGCGCTCACCGGTGCGGGCCGGGCAGCCGGTCCCAGTAGGGTGGGCGTCGTGCTCCGCCAGGTCACCGCGATCCGCTACGTCACCCCGCTGCGCGAGGGTGGGTCGCTGCCTGGCGTCGTGGAGGCCGACGACCTGGGCACGTACGTGGCGAAGTTCCGAGGCGCCGGCCAGGGGCCCAAGGCGCTGATCGCCGAGGTGATCTGCGGTGAGCTGGCCCGCCGCCTGGAGCTGCGGGTGCCCCCGCTGGTGGTGCTCGACATCGACCCGGTCATCGGGCGGGCCGAGCCCGACCAGGAGGTGCAGGAGCTGCTGCGCAACAGCGGCGGCGCCAACCTGGGGATGGACTTCCTGCCCGGGGCGCTCGGCTTCGACCCGATGGCGCATCCCGTCGACGCGGCGCTGGCCTCCCGGGTGCTCTGGTTCGACGCGTACGTGGAGAACGTCGACCGGAGTTGGCGTAACCCGAACCTGCTGGTCTGGCACCGGGAGCTGTGGTTGATCGACCACGGGGCCTCGCTGTACTTCCACCACAACTGGCCCCGGGCCCAGGCGGCAGTGCACCGGGCCTACCGAGCTGAGGACCACGTGCTCGCCCCGTACGCGTCACTGCTGGCCGAGGCCGACGCCGAGCTGGCCCCCCGGGTCACCCCGGAGCTGCTCACCGAAGTGCTCGCCCTGGTGCCGGCGGACTGGCTGACCGCTGCCGATTTCGAGACGGCCGACGCCGCGCGGGCCGCGTACCTGGAGCACCTGTCCCGCCGGGTCGCCCGCACTGCCGACTGGCTGCCGCAGGGGAGCGCGGCATGAGGCATCCCTTCGAGTACGCGCTGATCCGGCTGGTGCCCCGCATCGAGCGCGGCGAGCAGATCAACGTCGGGGTGTTGCTCTACTGCCAGCAACGTGACTTCCTGGCGGCGCGCACGCACCTCGACGCCGACCGGGTCCGCGCACTGGCACCCGACGTGGACCTGCCGGCGGTGGCCGCGGTGCTCGACTCTCTGAACCGGACGTGCGCCGGCGACGGGCCGGCGACCCGGATGCGACTCGGCGAGCGGTTCCACTGGCTGGCGGCTCCGCGCAGCACGATGATCCAGACCGGGCCGGTGCACACCGGGCTCACCGCTGACCCGGCGGCCGAGCTGGACCGGCTGATGGCGGCCCTGGTCCACTGAGCGCGTCCGCCATCCGGTGTGAGCACGCTGGACGGCCCCTGATCGCGCTACGCCAGCGTCGTTGGTGGCGGAGCGCGATCCCCCGTTCAGGTGCCCGGTGCGGGGCGGCGGCTGGTTCCCGCCGGCACCGATGGCATCAGGATCGTCGTCGATGCGGGGCGCAGGGCGAAAACCACCGGGAAGTTGCGGAAAAATTGAGCCCTGTCGACCGGTGGGTGGGATCGTCCCGGGCGCCGCCGTTAGAGATCGCGCGCGACGGGTAGTCGCGAGAGCTGACCCGAGACGAGATAGGGGAACATCTGATGGCTGCCCAGACCAAGGTAGCGGTGATCTACTACAGCGCCACCGGCATCACGTACCAGATGGCTCAGGCGGCCTGCGAGGCCGCCGGGGAGGCCGGCGCCGAGGTGCGCCTGCGCAAGGTGCGTGAGTTGGCGCCGGACGAGGCGATCCGCTCCAACTCCGGCTGGCAGGCGCACCGTCTGGAGACCCAGGACGTGCCCGAGGCGATGGTCGACGACCTGTCCTGGGCCGACGTGGTGATCATGGGCGCGCCGACCCGGTACGGCATGGTCGCGGCCCAGCTCAAGCAGTTCATCGACACCACTGGCCCGCTGTGGGCGCAGGGCGCGCTGGCCAACAAGGTCTACTCCGCCTTCACCTCCACGGCGACCTCGCACGGCGGGCAGGAGACCACGCTGACCTCGCTCTTCAACGTCTTCTACCACTGGGGCGGTGTGGTGGTCACCCCCGGCTACACCGACACCAGCCAGTTCATCGCCGGCAACCCTTACGGCGCTTCGCACACGAGCAACAACGGGGAGATCGCCCCGGACGCTGTGGCACTCGGCGCCTGTGCGCTGACCGCGCGGCGTGCGGTGCTGCTGGGCACCGCGCTGAAGGCGGGCATGGCCGGCTGACGGCGGAAACGACCGGTGGCGCGGGCGGGGGCTCTCGGCCCGTCCGTGCCACCGGTCGTTCCAGCCCTACCCTCCGGCGGAGCGACTATGCGCGCCCGCCGGTGGTGGACAGCTCGTCGGCGCGCGGTGCCGGCAGCAGGTCGGTCAGCAACTCGGTCAGCACGGCGAGCCCGTCCGGGCTGAGCACCGACTCGGGGTGAAACTGCACCCCGGCGAAGCCGCGTCCCCGGAGGGCGTGCACGGCCCCGTCACCCGGATCCCGGGCCAACTCCACCGGCCCGTACGCCGTGTCCAGCCGGTCCGCCTCCGCGCGGGCGGTGAACGTCGAGTAGAACCCCACCCGCCGGGTTGTGCCGAACAGCGGCACCTCCCGCTGCAACCCCTGGTAGGGCGCGTCCCTGCGGTGCAGCGGCAGCCCCAACTGACCGGCCAGCACCTGGTGGCCGAGGCAGACGGCGAGGGTGGGTCGGCCGGTCGCCAGCAGCCCGCCCAGCAGCTCCCGCAGCGCCACCATCTTCGGCTCGTCGGCGCTGCCCGGGTCACCCGGCCCGGGACCGGCCACCACCAGGTCGTACCCGTCGACCGAGCCGCTCGCGTGCCACGGTCGGGTGGTCACCGCGAGACCCAACGCGCCCAGCTGGTGGGCCAGCATGCCGGTGAAGGTGTCCTCGGCGTCCACGATCAACGCCTGACGGCCCACCAACCCGGGCAGCCCGGGTGCGTCCGGTGCCCGCTGGTCCAACCAGAACCGCGCCAGCGGTGCGTTGCGCATGGCCAGCGCGTCGCGTACCGCGGGGTCGTCGGCCAGCCGCGCGACCGGCTCGCTCCCACGGTCGGGCGCCGCTGGCCCGAGGCCGAGGGCGGCCAGCACACCGGCGGCCTTGGCGTGCGTCTCGGCCACCTCGCCGGCCGCCGTCGAGTGCCGGACCAGGGTGGCACCCACCGGGACCCGCAGCCGGCCGGTGGGGGAGATCTCCGCGGTGCGGATCAGGATCGGGGCGTCGAGCGTCTGTCGGCCGGCCTCGTCGTGGCCGAGCAGGGCCAGCACGCCGGAGTAGTAGCCGCGGCCCCGGCGCTCGTGTCGGGCGATCACCCGGCAGGCGTTCTCCATCGGGCTGCCCGTCACGGTGGGGGCGAACATCGTCTCGCGCAGCACCTCCCGCACGTCCCGGGTGCCCCGCCCGGCGAGCAGGTACTCGGTGTGCGCCAGGTGCGACATCTCCTTCAGGTACGGGCCGATCACCTGGCCGCCGTGCTCGGCGACGGTGGCCATCATCTTCAGCTCCTCGTCGAGCACCATGTACAGCTCCTCGACCTCCTTCGGGTCGTCGAGGAACCGCAGCAGCGCCTCCCGGTCCGGGGTGTCACCCGCGCGGCGGAAGGTGCCGCTGATCGGGTTCATCATGACCAGGCCGTCGTCGACGCTGACGTGTCGTTCCGGGCTCGCGCCGACCATCGTCCGGGTGCCGGTGTGCACCACGAACGTCCAGTACGCGCCGCGCTCGGCGACCAGCAACCGGCGCAGCGCGGCCAGCGCCGCCATCAGCGGTGGGCCCTGAACGGTGGCGTGCATGGTGCGGTGGATGACGAAGTTGGCGCCCTCGCCGCGGCCGATCTCCTCGGCGAGCACCCGGTGCACGGTCCGTGCGTACTCCTCGTCGGTGATGTCGAAGGCCGCGTCGATCGTGCGGACCTGCTCGTCGGGCAGGATGGCCAGGGCGTCGGCCAGGGCGATCCGTCGATGGTCGCGGACCTGCAGGCATTCCAGCGGGGCGCCGTCGTCGACGCAGGCGAAGCCGCGTTCCGAGATCTGCCGGAACGGCACCAGGGCCAGCGTCTGCGCACCGGGTGCGCCCGGCGTCAGCGGGATGTCCGCGAGCCGTTCGACAGTGTCGACCGGGCCGGTGAAGAGCTCCAGCTCGTCCGCGCCCTCACGGCGTAGCAGGGCGAAGGGACCAGGGTCGACACCGCTGGCGATGGCGGCGATCAGGTCGGTCAGGTGGGTCATCGGGGTCTCCGTCGGGCTGGGCGCCGCCGTTGAGGCGGCCATCCGGCCGGGAGATCCGGCGGCCGCCTGGAGGGCGGCCGCGTGGATGAAGCTACGCGCGGAGGGTGGCCGCCGGATCGGCGTGCCACCAACTGGTCAGATGCGCGAGCATGTGATCCACCCTACGCGCCCGTTGCCCTGTTCGCACCGGGTAACTTGACCGGCGATGAACATTCTCGCGCTCGATCTGGGTACCTCCTCCGTCCGGGGGTTGGTGCTGGACGGGGACACCCAGCCGCTGCCCGGTGCCCTGGCCCGGCGCAAGGTCGACCTCGCCATCGGCGACGACGGCACCGGCACGCTGTCCGGTCCCGACTATCTCGCCTCCCTGGTCGAGTGCCTGGACGAGTTGGCCGACGCGGGGCACCTGCACGACGTCGGTCTGGTGGCGGTCTCCGCGCAGTGGCACTCGGTGCTCCCGCTGGACCGCGCCGGTGCCCCGATGGGCCCGGTGGTCACCTGGCTGGACACCCGGCCCGCGCCGGTCGGCGGCACGGCGGGGCCGGCCGACCCGGACGGCTTCCACCAACGCACCGGCTGCTGGTGGCACCGCTCGTACTGGTCGATGCGGTTGCCCTGGTTGCGGGAGCAGTCCGGCAGCCCGATCGCCCGGTTCGTCGGTCTGCCCGAGTACGTGCTGGGTGAACTGCTCGACTCGGCGCCCATGTCGATCTCCCAGGCCTCCGGGACCGGCCTGCTGGACCTGCGCACCCTGCGCTGGGACGAGGAGGCGCTGACGCTGGCCGGGGCGCGACCGCAGGACCTGCCGCCCCTCGGGGAGCTGAACTGGCACGGCCGGCTGCGGGCCGACCTGGCCGGCCGTTGGCCGCAGCTGGCGCAGGCCCGGTGGTCACCGCCGGTCGGCGACGGCGGCGCGTCGAACGTCGGTTCGGGCTGCGTCGACCCGAGCCGGGCCGCCGTCACAGTGGGCACCTCCGCGGCCGTACGGCTGATGCAGCGGATCCCGGCCGGCGAGCCGATGCCCCGGCTCCCCGAACGGCTGTGGCGTTACCGGGTCGACCACGACCACGTGGTGACCGGCGCGGCGTACGCCTGCGGAGGCAACCTGTTCGCCTGGGCGGACCGGGAGCTGCGGTTGCCCCGGGGCGCGGAGCTGGACGCGGCGTTGGCGCTGGTGCCGACGGGCGGTGGCCGACCGGCCGACCCCCGCTTCGGTGGCGACCGGGCGCCCGGCCTGGCGCCGGCGGGCAGCGGCGAGTTGCGCGGCCTCAGCTTCAGCACCACCTCGGTGGACATCCTGGCCGGGCTGATGCAGGGGCTGTGTGACCTGGTCACAGAGGATCTCGCAGTGCTGGAGTCCACCATCGACAAACCGGTCGGTGTGGTGCTGGGCGGGGGTGCCGTGGCAGCGTCGGTGTGGTGGCGGCAGGCCTTCGCCGCCGCGCTCGCACCGCGGCCGGTGTCGCACCAACGCAACCCGGAGATCGGCGCCACCGGCGCGGCACTGGTGGCACTTGGCCGGTTCGGTGACGCGATCGGCCTCGCCGACATCGGCCGGACGGACGAGCTGGTCCTGCCGACCACGGCAGGACGGTCCCACCCGCAGTATCCTTCCTGAACCTCCGCGTTGCCCGGGCCGTTGACAGCGCCCCCGAGCCTGGTTGGATGGACGGCGCTCCCCGGACCGCGGTGGACGCGGTAGGACGGAGGAGGCAGGGTGGCGGTAGGTCCCGAGCCGGCGAACGGCGCGGTGTCGAACCATCGCCGGCGACGCTTCGACGTCCGAGTGGTGCCGCACCGGCGGCGCTCGCCGTTCCGCCTGCGGGACTGGCGGATGAGCACCAAGCTCGCCACCGTGCTGGTGGTGCCCTCGATGGCGTTCCTGCTGCTCGCCGGTGTGCAGACCAGCGCGCTGGTGGGGCGGACGACGGTGTTGAACGACTTCTCCAGCCAGGTCGGCATCGGCCGGCAGATCACCGCCGCCGTGCACCAGCTCCAGCAGGAGCGCGACCGCTCGGCGGGTGAGTTGGGCGAGCTGCGCAGGGGCGGCGAGCGGGAGACCACGGCGACCGACCTGAAGCCGTTGCAGACCGCCACCGACCGGGCTGTCGCGGACCTGCGCCGGGCCGCCGAGCCGCTGGCCGACGCCGACGCGTCCTGGCGGGTGGCCTTCTCCGAGGCGCTCGAGGCGTACGACCAGGTGGTCGACATCCGTCCGGCCATCCCACCGGCGGTGCTCAGCAGCGAGACCATCCTGAGCAACTACCACCGGGCCATCGGCGCGCTGATCGACCTGCTCGCCGAGCCGACCCCTGGTCAGGACCAGCCGGCGTTGAACGACGCGGTGCTGCGCTACGTCCAACTGGCCCGGGTCAAGGAGCTCTCCTCCCGGGTGCGGGCCCAGCTCTACGCCGCCGCCCGCGCCGGCGGGTACGGCACCGAGGACCGGGTGCTCCTCACCGATCTGCGCGCCCAGCAGCTGACCGCGCTCGGCGCGTTCCGGGTGGCCGCGACGTCCGACCAGATCCGCCGGTACGACGAGACGTCGGTGGCCCCGATGTTCGTGGTCGCCACCCGGCTGGAGGAGCGCAGCCTGCCAGCCGGCGACAAGGCGCCGGAGGTGCTGCCGTCGGAGCAGTGGTGGGGGGCCAGCCAGCAGCGGCAGGAGCTGCTGCGCCAGTTTGAGGCGGGTGTGCTCGACGACGCCGTGCGGCAGGCCGACGACGCCAGCGACGGGCAGTTGCGGGCCACCCTGCTGGTCGTCGGCGGGATCGTCGCGGTCCTGCTGGTCGCTTTGCTGATCTCGTTGCTGGTCGGTCGTTCGGTCGCCCGGTCGATGCGGTTGCTGCGGAGCCAGGCGCTCCAGATCGCCCAGGTCGAGCTGCCGGAGGCGCTGGACCGTCTGAAGACCGTCCGAGGCGGGGTGCCGGACATCGATGTCGCGCCGGCGGTGGTCCGCTCGCTCGACGAGATCGGCGAGCTGGCCGAGGCGTTCGTGGCGGTGCACCGCAGTGCCGTCACTGTCGCCGTCGAGCAGGCGCTCATGCGACGCAACGTCAACGCGATGTTCGTCAACCTGGCCCGCCGGAGCCAGGTCCTGGTGGAGCGCCAACTGGAGCTGCTGGACGACCTGGAACGCGAGGAGAGCGACCCGGACCAGCTGGAGAACCTGTTCAAGCTCGATCACCTGGCCGCTCGTATGCGTCGTAACGACGAGAGCCTGCTGGTGCTCGCAGGCACGGACTCCACCCGTCGGTGGAACCGGCCGGTCGGTCTCGGTGCGGTGCTGCTGGCCGCCGCGGCGGAGATCGAGCAGTACCAGCGGGTTCGGATCGAGGCGGTGGCCGACGTGCACATGGTCGGGCACGCCGTCGGCGAGCTGGTGCACCTGCTGGCCGAGCTGCTGGAGAATGCCACCGCCTTCTCGCGCCCGGACACCAGCGTGGTGGTGACCGCCCGGGTCGACTCCGGGGGTGCGCTGATCGAGATCGCCGACCGTGGCCTGGGCATGAGCCCGACGGCGTTGGCCGAGGCGAACGCCGTGCTGGCCACCCCGCCGGCCGCGGACGTCGCGGCGGTGGAGCGGATGGGTCTCTTCGTCGTCAGCCACCTGGCGTCCCGGCTGGGCGTACGGGTGCGGTTGGACGACCACCAGGGCGGCCTGGTCGCCCGGCTCGCGTTGCCCGCGGTGTTGCTGGCCCCGGCAGGCTCGGTGGAGCTGGATCCGCCGGCGCCGGCCCGGATGCTGGCGACGAGCGCCGCCCGGGGAGTGGCCCGGCAGCCCGGGGCTGTGCGGGAGGCCGTCGCCTCCGGGCCGCGCGTCGAGGCACGGGACCTCCCGGTGGCAGGTCGGCCACCGGGTGTCGCCGTGCCGCGCCAGGGCCGTCCGGTGCCGGTGCGCGCCGAGGACGTGTTGACCCCGGCCGGCGCTCGCGACAACGGCGGGGGCTGGTGGTCGCGGCAGGATCCGTCCGCGCCGGTCGTGCCCGCGCAGCCGGTGCCACCGGCGATCCCGGTCACCGCCGGCACGAATGAGCGAGGGCTGCCGATGCGGGTGCCGATGGCACAGTTGAGCGCGGTCACCCGCTCGGCACAACCGACGTCGGCACCGACCCGCACCGACCCGGACCCGGAGGCGGTCGGCGGCATGCTCTCCCGGCTCTACAGCGGAGTGCGGCGCGCCGAGGCCGAGGACACCACCGAGATACCCGTGCCACCGTCCGGGGGGCACGACGAAGGGGGACGACGACAGTGACGACGTTGAGCCAGGAGGCGCGTGACCTGAGCTGGCTGGTGAGCGCGTTCGCGGAGCGGGTGCCGGGCGTGGCGCACGCGGTGGTGGTCTCCTCCGACGGGCTGCTCGTGGCGCTCTCCGACCACCTGCCCCGCGACAACGCGGACAAGCTGGCCGCGGTGACCTCCGGGCTGATGAGCATCACCGCGGGCGCGGCCCAGATGTTCGACGGCGACATCGTCAAGCAGACGGTGGTCGAGATGGGCCGCGGCTACTTCCTGGTGATGCAGGTACGCGACGGTTCGATCCTGGCCACGCTGGCCGCCGGTGACGCGGACATCGGTGTGGTGGGTTACGAGATGGCCCGGCTGGCCAAGCAGGCGGGGGAGATGCTCACCCCGGCGCTGCGGGCGGAGTTGCAGCAGGCGCTGCCCCGCTGACCGACCCCGGCGCTGGGTCCCGGACGGTCACCGGCTCACCGGAGCCGAGCCGTCCGGGCCCGGCTGTCCGGGAGGCGGCCGCTCAGAAGCCGCCGTCAGCGATCACGGAGCGGTACCAGGTGGCGCTGCTCTTGAGCACCCGCCGCTGGGTCGGGTAGTCCACGTAGACCAGTCCCCACCGCTGGTCGTACCCCTCGTTCCACTCGAAGTTGTCCAGCAGTGACCAGACGTGGAAGCTCTCCAGCGGCACGCCGGCGGCGATGGCCCGGTGTGCGGCGGCGAGGTGGTCCCGGAGGAAGTTGATCCGACCGGCGTCGTGGACGGTGCCGTCCACGGCCAGCGTGTCCGGTGTGGGCAGCCCGTTCTCCGTGACGGTGAGCGGGATCGGGCCGTAGTCGCGGGTGACCCGGGTCAGGATGTCGTACATGCCGTCGGGGTAGATCTGCTGCCACTCGGCTTCGGAGGTCGCCCAGCGGTGCTCGGTGCCGCCGTCGGCGGTGACGTAGATGGGCGTGTAGTACTGCACTGCCAGCAGGTCGATCGGTGCGGAGATGATCGCCAGGTCGCCGTCGCGGATGCCTTTGACCATCCGGCTCTGCGGGCCCAGGTCGGCCAGCACGTCCTCCGGGTAGCTGCCCTTGAACAGGGAGTCGAGGTAGAGGCGGTTCTCGTAGCCGTCGTAGAGGCGGGAGGCCGCTGCGGCCTGCGGCGAGTCGTCAGCGGGGTAGCAGGGGTGCAGGTTGAGCGCGGGGCCGATCCGGCTGGCGCTGCCGGTGGCGCGCAGCGCGCTGACCGCGAGCCCGTGCGCGAGCTGCAGGTGGTGGGCGACCAGGTAGGCCGCGTCCGGGTCCTGCCGGCCGGGGGCGTGGTGGCCGACGAGGTAGCCGTTCTGCACGACGGTCTTGGGCTCGTTGATGGTGAGCCAGGCCGGCACCCGGTCGCCGAGGGCCTCGAAGACCGCGTCGGCGTAGTCGGCGAAGCGGAGGGCGGTCTCGCGCGACTCCCACCCGTCGGCGTCCTGCAGGGCCTGCGGGAGGTCCCAGTGGAACAGGGTGGCCATCGGGGTGATGCCGCGCTCGTGGAGGCCGTCGACGAGGCGGCGGTAGAAGTCGAGCCCGCGCTGGTTGGGTGCGCCGGTGCCGTCGGGCTGGATCCGTGGCCAGGAGATGGAGAAGCGGTAGCTGCGCAGCCCGAGGTCGCGCATGAGGTCGAGGTCCTCGGCGTACCGGTGGTAGTGGTCGGCGGCCACGTCGCCGGTGTCGCCGTTACGGGTGCGCCCTGGGACGCGGCTGAAGGTGTCCCAGACCGACTCGCCGCGCCCATCCTCCTTGGCAGCGCCCTCGATCTGGTACGCGGAGGTGGCCGCGCCCCAGCCGAAGTTGTCCGGGAAGCGCAGCGGGCCGGCGGGCCCAGTAGGTATCGACATGGATTCTCCTCATGGATACGGGGCCACCGCCGAAGGTTCGGGAGCGCTCCCATGATAGGGCAGGCGCGGCCGGCCGGTCATCCGGCCGTCGAGGCGGCCGGTGCTGGCGTGGTGGAGGCGGGTCTGGCCCCGAGCAGCGAACGAGGCCGTCCGGGCGGCGCAACGCGCCTGTCCCGTCGGCCTCTTTTCCTATCGTGTACGGGGGTTTAGTGTGGGGACGGGGGAGGGCAACCCCCGTCCCCACCGTAACTGCACACACACGGGCGAGATTTGGGTCCTGCCGTGCGTGTCGCGCGGGAGCCGGGCCACGCGAGTGGCTCTGGTTCCACCTCCCTCCATGTGGCGGGACGATGGCTGACGACGGCGTCCGGGCTGGCCCGTCGTCGGCCCTCGGTTCTGGTTCACCGGGCCCGTCAGAGACGGCTCCGGTGATCTTCTACTTGGAACCTTGTCGATGGAAGCGCTCCCATCGACCGATGTTGCGACTGTAACGCCCGTCACGCCTTTGTGAAAGACCCAAAACGAGATCGAAACAAGGAGCTGATCCGCCGCCGCGTGCGCTTGTTGTGGGAGCGCTTCCATGGCACACTGTCGATTCGACGCGACAGGAGCCACATCGCGTGAGTGCGGGTCCACCGAGGGCAGCCGGCAGCACCACCTCCGGTCACGGTCACCCGAGCGCAGCCGGCGGGGCCCCCTCCCGTGCGGGCCGCACCGCCCTACCCCGGCCGGGCCGGGGAAGACCACCTTCCCGGCGCCTCGAATCCCCCGCGGACCACCACCCTCGCGGGCAGGCGCCTCGCCGGGGACCATCCCGGCCTGGTCCGAGGAGACACCGCGCACATGAGACAACTGGCAATACGCCGGCGCGTGGCGCTCGCCGCCGCCGCGCTGCTCGCCATCGGCGGGGTGACCCTGCCTGCCGGCGCCGCACAGGCCGCACCCGCCTGCGACGTGGTCTACGCGACCAACGACTGGAACACCGGCTTCACCGCGAACGTCACCATCAAGAACCTGGGTGACCCGGTGAGCAACTGGACGCTCAAGTGGACCTTCCCGACCAGCGGTCAGCGGGTCACCCAGGGCTGGTCGGCCAAGTTCAGCCAGACCGGCAGCGAGGTCACCGCGACCAACGAGTCGTACAACGGCAACCTCGCCACCGGGGCCTCCACCACCATCGGCTTCAACGGCTCCCACTCGGGCAGCAACCCGAAGCCCACCTCGTTCACCCTGAACGGGACCCCCTGCAACGGCACCCCGGCCAACCAGCCGCCGACGGTCTCGCTCGGCCTGCCGACCGGGCCGTTCACCGCTCCGGCCGACGTGCCGCTGACCGCCACCGCCAGCGACCCGGACGGGACGATCAGCAAGGTCGAGTTCTACCGCAACGGCCTGCTGATCAACACCGACACCTCCGCCCCGTACGCGTACACCCAGGAGGACCTGCCGGCCGGCAGCTACACCGTCCAGGCCAAGGCCTACGACAACGCCAACGGCATCGGGGTCGACGAGAAGGCGTTCACCGTCGGTGCCGCCACCGGCCCGACGCTGGTCGCCACGCCGTCCGCGGTGAGCGTCGCCGAGGGTGGCACCGCCACCTTCAACCTGAAGCTCAGCGCCGCGCCGACGGCCAACGTGCCGG
Source organism: Micromonospora sp. MGP-C2 (assembly GCF_057766525.1). NCBI lineage: Bacteria > Bacillati > Actinomycetota > Actinomycetes > Micromonosporales > Micromonosporaceae > Micromonospora > Micromonospora sp. MGP-C2. The sequence continues at coordinate 2,032,607 of NZ_JBYMEN010000002.1, read as the reverse complement.
TCACCCTCACCCGCACCGGCGACACCGATGTCACGGTCTCGCCGGCCACCGCCACGCTGACCCCGAGCAACTGGAGCACCGGAGTCACCGTCACGGTCGCCGCGGCGGAGGACGCCGACACCGCCGGCGGTGCCGCCACCATCACCGCCTCCGCCACCGGGCTCGCCTCGCTGGCGGTCACCGCCACCGAGATCGACAACGACACCCCCGGCGGCGACAACACCTACATCGCGAAGTTCCTCGACCAGTACGGCAAGATCAAGAACTCGGGTTACTTCAGCCCCGAGGGCGTGCCGTACCACTCGGTGGAGACGCTGATCGTCGAGGCGCCCGACCACGGGCACGAGACCACCTCGGAGGCGTTCAGCTTCTGGCTCTGGCTGGAGGCCTACTACGGCAAGGTCACCCAGAACTGGGCACCGTTCAACAATGCCTGGACGGTAATGGAAAAGTACATCATCCCCACGCACGCCGACCAGCCGACCGCCGGCTCCGCCGGTACGCCGCAGTACGCCGCGGAGTACAACCTGCCCAGTCAGTACCCGTCGGCGCTGAACCCGAACGTCCCGGTCGGACAGGACCCGCTGCGCTCGGAGTTGCAGTCCACCTACGGCACCGGCGACATCTACGGCATGCACTGGCTGATGGACGTCGACAACACCTACGGCTTCGGCCGCTGCGGTGACGGCACCACCAAGCCGGCCTACATCAACACCTTCCAGCGCGGCACCCAGGAGTCGGTGTGGGAAACCGTCCCGCAGCCCTCCTGCGACACCTTCAAGCACGGCGGTCAGTACGGCTACCTCGACCTGTTCGTCAAGGACACCGGCGCCCCCGCCAAGCAGTGGAAGTACACCAACGCCCCGGACGCCGACGCCCGCGCCGTGCAGGCCGCGTACTGGGCGCTGACCTGGGCCAAGGAGCAGAACAAGCAGGCCGACGTTGCGGCCACCATCGCGAAGGCCGCCAAGATGGGTGACTACCTGCGGTACGCGATGTTCGACAAGTACTTCAAGAAAATCGGCAACTGCGTCGGGGCCAGCACCTGCCCCGCCGGCAGCGGCAAGGACTCGGCGCACTACCTGCTGTCCTGGTACTACGCCTGGGGCGGCGCGTACGACGCCAGCCAGAACTGGTCCTGGCGGATCGGCTCCAGCCACAACCACTTCGGCTACCAGAACCCGTTCGCGGCCTGGGCGCTGACCAACACCCCGGAGCTCAAGCCGCAGTCCGCGACCGCGGTCGCCGACTGGACCAAGAGCTTCGAACGGCAGCTGGAGTTCTACACCTGGTTGCAGTCCGCCGAGGGCGGCATCGCCGGTGGCGCCACCAACAGCTGGGACGGCAGCTACGCCCAGCCGCCGGCCGGCACCAGCACCTTCTACGGCATGTTCTACGACGTCGACCCGGTCTACAACGACCCGCCGTCGAACCAGTGGTTCGGTATGCAGGCCTGGTCGATGCAGCGCATCGCCGAGCTGTACCAGCAGACCGGCAACGCGAAGGCCAAGGCGCTGCTGGACAAGTGGGTGCCCTGGGCGATCGCCAACACCACCCTCGGCACCAACTGGTCGATCCCGTCGGACATGGCGTGGACCGGTCAGCCGACCACCTGGAACCCGTCCAACCCGCAGCCCAACACCGGCCTGCACGTCGAGGTCATCAGCAAGGGTCAGGACGTCGGTGTCACCGCCGCCTACGCCCGGATCCTGATCGCGTACGCGGCCAAGTCCGGCAACGTGGCGGCGAAGGACACCGCCAAGGGGCTGCTCGACGCACTGTCGGCCGCCAGCGACGCCAAGGGTGTCTCCACCACCGAGAAGCGTGGCGACTACCGGCGCTTCGACGACGTCTACAACGCGTCCACCGGGCAGGGCCTCTACGTCCCGCCGGGCTGGACCGGGAAGATGCCGAACGGCGACACCATCGCCGCCGGCAAGAGCTTCCTCGACATCCGGTCCTTCTACAAGAACGACCCGGACTGGCCCAAGGTGCAGGCGTACCTGGACGGTGGCCCGGAGCCGAGCTTCAACTACCACCGGTTCTGGGCACAGGCTGACGTCGCCATGGCGTACGCCGACTACGGCAGCCTGTTCCCGAACGGCTGAGGCGACCCGGGGTGGGTGGCGTGGACCGCCCACCCCGGGATCCGCCCGGGTCCGGGGAACGCCGGACCCGGGCCGGCGGACGGCCTGACACCCACGGTCAGGCCGGGGTGGGCCAGCCATCTGGCCGACGCAGCGGATCGGCTGGCCCACCCCACCGCCCGGACTGGAGCCAGCCGCGAAAAAGCCCAGAAATTCGGGCCGTCACGGGATCACGCCGAAGCACACGACGGAGTAACGTACGTCACCGGAGAGGCCGCTCCCCCCGTGGCGGCCTCTCCACTTTTTTGCCCCGCCACCGCCCACTCCGGACCGTCGCCAACCGATCCCCTTCGGGTCAGCGGGGCGGTGCGACCGGGTCCACGGTGACCGGATGACGCAGACCCGGGTGCCTGGCCGGCAACGACCGCTGCAGCACCACCCAGCTCAACGCCAGCGCCGCGGCGACCAGCGGCCAGGTCAGGGCCACCCGGGCCACCACCAGCGCGAGCACCTGCCCGCCCAGGTAGAGCGGCACGAACACCGCGACCCGCAACACGTAGGTCGCCGTCCACACCCAACTGGCCCGGCCGTACCCGCGCAGCAGCGCCGGGTCCCGCCGCCACCGGGCGCGCTGGCCCAGCACCGCCCCGACCAGCACACCGAGCAGCGGCCAGCGCACCACGATGCTGACCGCCCACGCCAACGCGCTGGCGGCGTTGGAGAGCACCTGGAGAAGGAAGAAGTTCTCGGCCCGGCCGGTGCGCACCGCGATCAACGCCGCGACACAGACCGCCAGCAACCCGATCAGCACCGAGCGCGGGCGGTCACCGCGACGCAGCCGTACGCCGGCCACCACCGCGCCCACGGCGAGCGCCGCGCCGACCCCACCCCACAGCGACTCGCCACCCAGCAGCCAGCCCACCGCGAACGCCAGCGGCGGGAGCGTGGCGTCGATGGCGCCGCGTCGCCCGCCCAGCAGATCCGTCAGCGACTCCGGCCGGGCCGGCCCCGGGTCGGCACCCGTCCGCTGGTCCGGGCCGGGTACGGCCCGCCCGCTGTCGCCCTCCGGTGCACCGCCCACCGCCGCCTCCTCGTCTCAGGCACAACCTAACCGGCGGCGGCCGGCGGGCCCCCGGTCGGTCGGCCACGACCGGCCGCTACGGTGTGCGGATGCGCGCGACGGCACGGGGTTGGACCGCGGTCTGGTTGGTCGTACTGGCCCTCGTCCAGGCGGCCGCCTTCCTCGCCGTCTGGCGGGTGGCCTTGCATACCGAGATCGGTCAGTGGGTGGACACTGTCGCGCTGACCGGCAACCGGATCGGGCAGGACACCATCGACGGACCCGTCAACCGGATCCTCAACGCGATGTCGGTGGTCTCCCTGGTGGCCGCCACCGCGATGATCGGGTTCATCGCGCTGATCCGGGGGCGGATCGCCCTCGCCATCACCGCGACCCTGCTGATCGCCGGGGCGAACGTCTCGACCCAACTGCTGAAGCACGGGCTGAGCCGGCCCGACTTCGGCCTCGACCCGGAGCGCGCCGCGGTGGGCAACAGCCTGCCCAGCGGGCACACCACGGTGGCCGCCTCGGTAGCGATCGCGCTGATGCTCGTCCTGCCCCGCAAGGTGCGAGCGGTCGGCACCATCATCGGTGCCGGCTACGCCGCCATCGCCGGGGTCGCCACCCTCTCCGCCGGTTGGCACCGGCCCAGCGACGCCGTCGCCGCGTACCTCGTGGTGGGTGTCTGGGCGGCGCTGGCCGGGCTGGTCCTGCTGGTCTTCCAGCGGGAGCAGGCCGAGGTCGCGCCCGGCGACGCGCACCGGGTCGCCGCGCTGGTGCTCGGGGTGGGCGGTGTGCTCGCCCTGGTCGCCTGTGGGCTGGCCCTGGCCTGGCTGATCGAGCTGCGGGACACCGGACCGGACGAGCTGACCCGGCGCCCACTGTTCATCGGGTACGCGGGCAGCGCGGCCGGGATCGCCGGCACGATGGCGGTGGTGATGGCGCTGGCGCTCACCGTCGTGCACCGGCTGGTGCCTCGGGTCAAGGGCTGAGCCGGCCGGTGGACCCGGTTCGCGCGGCGTTCTCCGCCGAGTGCGCGCGGCTCACCGAGATCCTGGCCGAGCTGGTCGACGCCGACCTCGACCGTCCCACCGACTGCCCGCCGTGGACCGTCCGGGAACTGATCGCGCACGTACACACCGGTGTCGGCCGGCTGACCGGCATGCTCGCCGCACCGGGCCCGCCGCGCGCCGAGGTGGACGCCGCCGGCTACTTCGGTGGGGCGAAGTTCACCCCGCAGGTGGACGCCGACCGGATCGACGGCGGGCGACGCGACGCCGCACGGGTGGACCGCGCGGGGCTGGCGAGCGCGTTCGACCGAGCCTGGCGGGCCACCGACGCGGCGGTCGCCGCCGCACCGCCCGACCGGGTGGTGCGAACCCGCCACGACGACGCGATGCGTCTCACCGAGTTCCTACGGAGCCGGGTCGTCGAGGTGGGCGTGCACGGTCTGGACCTGGCCGCGGCGCTGGGCCGGCCACCGTGGCTCACCCCGCCGGCAGCCGCGGTGATCGCCGACCTGCTCACCGGCGGACGCCCGGTGCCGGCCGAACTGGGTTGGGACCGGTTGACCCTGATCCGTAAGACCACCGGTCGGGTGGCGCTGACCGCACCGGAACGGGCCGCGGTCGACGCGGCGGGCTTCCGCTGGCTCGCCTTCGGTCGCTGACCCGGTCAGCTCGCGGAGCGGGGCGCGGGGACGTGCGGGGCGACGCCGCGCAGGTGCGTCAGGACGACCGGGTCGATCCGCCCCGGCACCAGCCGCTCCTCCAGGTTCTCCAGCCCCGCCCAGGAGATCAACGCCGCCTCCGTCCCGTCGTCGGTCACCGGGTGGCCCAGCGCCGTGAGCAACGCCGCCACCTCCTCGGCCACCGCGCCGCTGAGGTCGAGCAGGGTGGCCGGGTCCGGACGGCTGAACAGCATGGTGTGCACGGCGAGCAGTCGACCCAACTCGGCGACCGGATCAGGGTGGTCGTCCACGCGAAGGTCGACCACCACGTCGCTGGTGCCGCCGTACCCGCCGCCTCGCTCGACCACCAGCAGACCGGCGCTCTGCCTGCCCCGCCGGTCGCCGCCGGCCTGGTCGCCGGCCCGCAACGCGGCCACCAACCGCTCGGCGAACGGCAGCGTCGACCCGGCCAGCCAGGCGTCGCCGAGCGCGTCGACGACCTCCGGGCCGGTGAGCACGTTGCCCTGCGCGGCCCAGCCGTCGCCGGTGCGCCCGCCAGCCCACGGATGGCAGGCCGGCCCGGTCCAACTCGCGCCCGCACCGCTGGCCCCCACGACGCCGAGCTGGCGGTGCTCCCGCTCCGGGTCGGCGGCGACCAGCCCGGCCACCACGTCGGCGGCGGCCACACCGGTACGCAGAAGGGTGAGGCCCTGCGGGCGGTACGCCAGGTTGACGTGCGCCTGGGTGGCCAGTGCGCCCACCTCGGCGGCGGCGGCCGGCACCAGCGCCCCGGCGGCGAGGAACTTGCTGGCGACGGCGACGCCGTGCAGGCGGCCGTCGGCGGAACGGGCGACGAGCGAGAAGGTCACCCGCCGAGACTATCCGGCCTCGGCGGCTTGACATCCCCGTGTGTCGATGGGTCAGAACGGTGGTGCGGCGGCCTCCAGCGGGGCGCCTCGTGCCCGGCGGGCGTCGATCACCGCAACCGTCGTCAACACCACCACCCCGACCGCCGTGGCGATCACACCGGGCAGGTGCAGCAGAGGCACCGACGCCGCCACCAGCACGGTGAGGGCGATCCACCGGGACGGGGAGACCCGCCCGAACACCTCGTACTCCAGGCGGGCCCGGCCGGCCAGGAACAGCGCCGGCCCACCGAGCACCATGGCCAGCCACGCTCCCGGGATCCGCTCCAACGGATGCTCGATGATCAGCTCGTAGCCGATCGCGGTGGCGGCCAGACCGATCACCATCAGCAGGTGGGTGTCGGCCGCCGAGCGGCCGATGTTGGCGGGGTGCCGGGACTTCACCACCGCCTCGCCCAGGATCCGCCCCGCCCGCTGGACGTAGATCCGCCACAGCAGGATCGAGGTCGCCAGCGCCAGTGCGAACGCCCACACGTGTCCCGCCTCGTACGACCCCGCGCTGTACGCGAAACCCGCCACCAGGATGGTCTCGCCCAACGCGACGAGGAAGAACTGCTGGTACCGCTCGGCCAGGTGCTCCCCGGCGATCTCCCACTTGGAGACCGTCGAGCGGCCCAGCCCCGGCACCGGCCAGCCACAGCGGGCGGCCACGTACTCGACGACGAGCGCCGCCGACCAGAGCACCACCTGCGCGTTGGTGGTCAACATCGCACCACCGATCCAGAACACCCCGCTGAACGCGAACACGACCGCCATGCGCACCTTCAAGCGGCGGTACGGGTGCGCTCCCAGCGCGATCGACAGGATCAACGGCCGGGTCACCTGCGCGATCACGTACGCCACCGCGAACATCAGCGCCGTCTCGCTGAACGCCCGGGGAATCGCCACCCCCATCACCATGCTGCACACCAACGCGGTGATCACCACGGTCTGCAGGGGCACCTTGTACGGGTCGTAGCGGCTGGTCGTCCACGCGGTGCCCTGCCAGACCGCCCAGAGCGCGAGAAGCAACAGCAATGTCTTGCCGCCGCCGGTGACCGCGCCCCAGCCGTGCTCCCGACCCGGGTCCTGGGTCAGGTCCTCGAACGCGCGTGCCGAGATCCGGGTGAGTGCGAAGACGTACACCAAATCGAAGAAGAGTTCCAGGAAGGTGGCCCGGCCGGGATTGGTCGCCGCAGGGACCGGCTCCAGGCGTCCCGCTGCCCTGGAACCCATGGTCAGCGGCCTGCGCCGTTGGTTCGGTCCACCTCGAAGTCGTAGCACCATCGGCGGTGGGCACGGCCGGAAACCGGTGATTCTGCCCAGTACGGGGATCTTGCTCGCGTGCCCCGTCAACGGGCACGATCGACCGGTGACGAATCGATGGGGCATGACGGTGCCGCTGGGCGGCATCCCGCTGGCCGACCACGCTGCGGTCTACGCGACGCTCGACCGGGCCGGGTTCACCGACGTCTGGTCGTCCGAGGTCGCCGGGGCCGACGCGTTCACCCCGCTTGCCCTCGCCGCCGCCTGGCAACCTCGGCTGCGGCTCGGCACCGCCATCACGCCGGTCTTCACCCGGGGCCCCGGGCTGCTGGCGATGAGCGCGGCGGCGTTGGCCGAGGCCGCGCCGGGTCGGTTCTCGCTCGGCATCGGCGCGTCCTCGCCGGTGCTCGTACGGGACTGGAACGCGGTGCGGTTCGACGAGCCGTTCCGGCGCACCCGCGACGTCCTGCGTTTCCTGCGCGCCGCGCTGCGCGGCGAGACCGTCGACGAGGTCTACGAGACGTTCACCGTGCGCCGGTTCACGCTGGAACGACCGCCTGCCGTGCCGCCGCCGATCCTGCTCGCCGCGCTGCGCCCGGGGATGCTGCGGCTGGCCGGCGCGGAGGCCGACGGGGTCATCCTCAACTGGCTCAGCGCCGACGACGTGCCGCGTGCCCTCGCCGAGCTGGGCGAGCGGCGCCCGGCTTCGAGGTCGCCGCCCGGATCTTCGTCTGCCCCACCGAGGACGCCACGTACGCCCGCGCGCTGGGCCGCCGGCTGATCACCAGCTATCTCACCGTTCCCGCGTACGCCGAGTTCCACCGCTGGCTCGGCCGCGACGAGGCGCTCGCGCCGATGTGGGAGGCCTGGGCCGCCGGTGACCGGCGTGGCGCCAGCGCGGCGGTGCCGGACGACGTGGTCGACGCCCTGGTGCTGCACGGCTCGCCGGAGCGCTGCCGCGCCCAGGTGCGCCGCTACGCCGACGCGGGCGTGGACGTACCGATCTTCGCGCTGCTGCCCACCCCCGAGGTGACCGCCGGCGGCGCGAGCGCGCTGACCACCCTCATTGCCCAGCTGGGCACCGACCCCGTAGGAGCGTCCGCGTGAACCTCACCGACCGGATCGTGGTGGTCACCGGCGGCGCCGGCGGCATCGGGGCCGCGCTGTCGCGCCGCTTCGCCGCGGAGGGGGCCGCCGCCGTGGTGGTCGCCGACCTGGACGCCGACGCGGCGGACGCGGTGGCCGAGGCCATCGGCCCGATCGCGCATCCGATCGCCCTCGACGTCACCGACGAGGAGCAGGTACGCGAGCTGGTCGCCGACACCGAGGAGCGCTACGGCCGGATCGACCTGTTCTGCGCCAACGCGGGGGTGACCACCGGCGGGGGAGTGGAGGTCGACGACGCAGGCTGGGACCGGGCGTGGCGGGTCAACGTGCTCGCCCACGTCTACTCGGCCCGTGCGGTGCTGCCCGGGATGCTCGCCCGGGGCGGTGGGCATCTGATGCACACCTGCTCGGCGGCGGGCGTGCTGACGGCGGTGGGCGACGCCGCGTACACCGCGACGAAGCACGCCTCGGTGGGGTTCGCGGAGTGGCTGGCCATCACCTACCGGGACCGCGGCATCCGGGTCAGCGCGCTCTGCCCGCAGGGCGTGGACACCCCGATGCTCGCCGGAGGGATCGTCGAGGGCCACCTCGGCGCCCGGGTGATCGCCGCGTCCGGTGCGGTGCTCACCCCGGACCAGGTCGCCGACGCGGCCATCGCCGGGTTGGCCGAGGAACGTTTCCTGATCCTGCCGCACCCGGAGGTCGCCGACTATGCCCGCCGCCGCGCCGAGGACCCGGACGGTTGGCAGGCCGGCATGCGCAAACTCATCCGCCGCCTGACGGCCTGAAGGCTTGAGGGCTTGGCCGCCTGAGGGCTTGGCCGCCTGACGGCTTGGCCGCCGTCAGCGCGGTGGGACGCGTCCGGCGGCCAGGAGGTGCGCGCTCGATCCGAGCAGCGTCGGCTCGGTGCTGTAGAGCCGGGCCAGATCCAACGCCGCGGCGAAGACCGCGTCCTGTGCCGGCCCACCGGCCGCCGCCTCCGCCGCCGGCCACGCCGGGCCTTCCACCCCGTGTACGACGACATCGGTCAGCCCCGCCGCCGCGCACTCGTCGGTGATCTCCTCGACCCGGTGGAAGTAGGCATGGGTGAAGCCGATCCGTGGATCGTTGGTGCCGTCGGTCAGCAGGGTCCTGGCCTCGTCGAGCAGCCGCTCGTTCAGGCGTCCGGTGGCGGCGAAGTCCAGCGGGCCGGCGAAACGGGAGATGACAGCGGCCACGACGTGACCACCGGGACGCGTGACCCGGACGGCCTCCCGCAGCGCCCGTAGCCGGTCGGCGCGGCGCACCAGGTGGTAGAGGGGCCCCAGGAGCAGCGCCACGTCGTACCCGCCGTCGGCGTCGGGGAGCGCACGCGCGTCCGCGACCCGCGCCTCGACGGGAGGCTGCCCACTGCGCGCCTGCTCCACGTGGCTCGGCACCAGGTCGACGAGGCGGACCTCGTAGCCGTCGACGGCGAGGGCCCTCGCGTACTCGCCGGTGCCCCCACCGATGTCGAGGACACGGGCACCCGGGCCGGGCAGGAGATCCCGCAGGAGCTGCGTCGTGCGGATCCACTCCAGTCGTGCCTGGGGACGGGCGGACAGCCGCTGGTCCTCGCGGTAGCGCAGGGTGTAGTAGTCGACGATCTCGCTCGTGTGCTGGTCCACCCCCTGATGCTCATCGTTGCGCGGACGAACCGCCAGCGGGTTTCGGCTCCAGCGCCATGGTTCATCCCCCGGCTGCGGGAGCGCATTCACCTCCGCCGGGGAAGAGGAGTGCGTCCATCGCCGCAGATCATCGGTTCATGAACGTCAGTGGCGGGTCGTCAGGTTCCGGTGTTCGCGGGGACCGGTACGGCCACGAGCACGGAGTGCCGACCGCCGGGGCGGCCGACCCGGCCAGACGGTGGGCGGCGGCCTGCGTCGTCGGTGCGATGGCCCGCCGTTCGGCGTGAGTCGCCGGCCGGACCAACCATGGCCACGCCTCGACGACCTCGACCTTCGACGAACGGAGCGCTCATGAAACACGGTGACCCTGGCCCTGAATGGGCTGCCGCCCCCTCACCCTGGGCGGTCCTTGCCGCCTACGCCGTCCCGCTCTGCGTCCTGCCGTCGGCGATCTGGCGACTGTCCCTCGTGTTCACCGACGATTCGGCCACCACCTGGTACATGGTCTTCCTGTCCGTCCTGTCGATGGGGTTGGCCCTGTCGACACTCGGGCTGGTGTACCGCTGGGGGCAACGGGTGCCGCACTGGGTGCCGCTGCTCGGCGGGCGTTCGATCCCGGCCCGCCCTGTCGTGCTCGTCGCGCTGATCGGCGGCTCGCTGCTCGTTGCCATCTGCCTGTATCTGTTGCTGAACAGCATGTTCCATGTCGTGGACCGCGGCTGGGTGGGAATAGGGCGCGACGAACCGGCACATCCGGCTCCGGGCTGGGAGGTGCTGCGGTACTACGCCCCGCTGGTCGCCTGGGGTCCCCTCGTCATGGCCGTGGCCGCCGACTACGGCCGCCGCGCCCTGCGCCGATCCCCCAACCCGCCACCGACGATCAAGAGGTTCGCGTCAGGAACGGGCCCTGAAATGACGCAAACCTCTTGATCACCGTGGGAGGCCGGGGCCGGGGCCGGCCGGGGGAGGGGTGGGGTGGGGGACTAGTTGGGGTGGCGGGACTGGCGGGCTCGGTGGAGGGGGGACGGGTGGACGGACCAGAGCAGGCGGCGCCACCAGGGGCGGGCGGAGCGCAGGTTGGCGACGTAGACGGTGGCCAGGTCGGCGGCGCGGGCCGCCTGGTCGGCCGCCGCGGCGTCGGGGGCGAAGCCCACCCGATTGAGCAGCGCCGCCAGCTCGTCGACGGCCGGCTCGTCGCCGCTGCCGGTTGCGCCGTCGCCGGGTGCACTGCCCCCGGTTGGGCCTTCGCCGGTGGCGGTGCTGTCGGTCGCGTTGCCTCCGCTCGCTCTTGCTCGGGCTTCGGCGAGGGCCTGGCGGGCGTGCCGGGCCACCTCGGTGGCGGCCAGGTCGTCGCCGACCGGTCGACCGGCCAGCCGGAGCGCGTCGGTGACCTCCCGCCAGGCACCGGCGATGCGTTGACCGGGGTCACCCTGGACGAGGCGGGTACGGGTGAGCGAGCGGCGCATCGCCAGCAGGGTGAGCAGCAGCGCCCCCACCAGCAGCAGTAGGCCACCGCTGCCGGCGCCGACGAGCACCACTGTGGACGGCCGGCCAGAGTTGGGTGGCCCGTTCGGGGCGGCTACCGGCTCCGGCGAGGCGCTCGGCTCCACAGTGGGCGCCGGCGCCTCCGACGGTGGCGGATCCTCCGGTGTCGGCCGGAAATCCTCCTCGACCGGCCGAGGTTCGCTCTTCGGACGCGGCAGCGGGTCGAACGACACCCACCCCAACCCGTCGAAGAGCACCTCGGGCCACGCGTACGCGTCACCGGCCAGCACCGGCCCCTGCCCAACGGCGCGGAAGCCCACCACCACCCGGGTCGGCAGCCCGGAGAGCCGACCGAGCACCGCGAACGCCGCCGCGAACTGCTCCGAGGTGCCCTCCTGCCCGCCGCCGTTACGCGGCCCGAAGAGGAAGAAACTCAGATTCGGGTACGCGTGCCCGCTCGGCGCGTCCGCCGCCACCCGGTAGTGCTCGGCCAGGAACTGCTCGATCGCCAAAGCCCGCGCGAACGGCGCGCCGTTCTCCTCGGCGAGTTGCGCGGCCAGCCTGCGCATCGGGTCGGGCACCCCGTCGGCGACCCGCAGCACACGGGCCACCTCATCGCCGGCGGGCACGTTGGCGGTGGCCAACAGGTTCGAGTCGGGGTGTTCCTCGGCAGAGGTCACCGCGTACCGCAGCCCCGGCGTCAGCCCCTCCGGCCGGATCAGCGTCCCGCTCGCCGGGTCGTACGCCACCCGTGCGCCACTGACCTCCTGAGGCGTCGCCACGGCGGGCAGCAGCCGACCGCTCAGCTCCGCCACGGTGATCTGCTGACGGACCGTCCCCACAGTGCTGTCCCGGGGTGGCGTGGCCGCCGGCAGGATTCGGCCAGCGTTGCGGTACGTCGCGCCGACCCGCCAGGTCACCCCGTCGTAGTCGCTGAGCACCGCCAACCGGATCCGCACACCGCCACCGGTGTCCGCCGGCCCCGAGGAGGCGCCCGGCTCCGGCTCCGGCGAGGCGTCGTCGGACGGCGGAACCGGCGCGCCGGAGCGTTCCGTGCTCACGTCGAGGAGCTTCTGCTCCGGGTGCAGTGCCCAGCCGGAGATCCGGATCAGCGGGTTCTCGTCGAGCGTCTGCACCTGCGGCGGCTCCACGTACCGGCGCGGATCCACCGGTCGGCCGTCGACCTGACCGGCGACGACCGGGCCGAGCACCGCGACCAACCCGACCACCAGGGCCACCCCGAGCGCCGCGCTGGTGGCCAGCCGAAGCCGCACCGCCGCGCGTACCCGGGGAGTCAGGCTGGCGGCGGGATCGTCGCCGGCCGTTGCCGTGCTGGGCGGGCTCGCCAGGCCGAGCGCCGCGACCGCGACGAACGCCACCGTCGCCCCGACCGCCGGTTCGGCGTTCGGGCCGACCGCGTAGAGGGCGGCGGCGTAGAGCCCGGCCGGCGGCAGGTAACCCAGCAGCACCCGGCCGGCGCGCAGCGCCACCTCCGCTCCGGCCAGCCCGGCCAGCCAGGCGGCGACGACGGGCACGAGCACGGTGTCCGGTGCGGGCTCCACCGGAATCATCGCGGTGAGCAGCCGGGGGATGCCGTTGCGAGCGGCGTCCGCGGTGACCTCCAACAGGCCACCAGGAAGCTCGGCGTGGTTGGCGGCCAGCCGCAGCGACCAGAGCGTCCAACCGGCCATCGCGGCCACCGACAGCGGCGCCACCAGCCAGGACGGCAGCCGCCGGGTGGCGACACTGACCAGCACCGAACCGACCGCCGCGCCGATGACCAGCCGGGTCAGCAGGTCGCCCGCGTATACCCGACCCAGCACTACCCCGGCGAGCGCGGTCAACCCGATCAGCGCCACCGGGACGGCGGCCGCCCGCAGCACCCGCACGACGCGCGTCACCACCGGCGTACCCCGTCCCACTCGGCGGCGAACTGCGCGCCGTCTGCCGCGTCGACCACCACCAGGCCGGCCGCGCCCGGCGGCGTCGGCTCGGCCGCGCCGAACACCCCGACCACCACCGAGGGGTACGCCCCCCGAAGCGCCCCCACGTGCCCCAACTCGCCCCGGCCACCCGGGCCGGTCAGGAAGATCAGCGTGTCGCCGAGCCGGTCCTGACGCAGCCGGGTGGTGGCCGCGCGGACCGCGTCGTCGTCGCTCGACAACTCGGCGGCGGCGAGTCGATCCAACGGCCCGAGCGCGCCACCCCCATCCACCTCCCCGCCGGGTGTCACCGGCGCGGCCGGCTCCGCGGCGGCGAACAGCAACACCACTGGCAGGTCCGCGCGGTGCGCGGCGGTGACGATCGACGCTGCCGCCTCGCAGGCCGACTCGAACGACTCCACCACCCCACCCACCCGCTCCGGATGGGCGGTGGCGCGATTGTCCAGCAGGACGACCAGGCGGGGCAGGCTGGTGTCCACGTTCTCCCGCACCATCAGCTCACCCACCCGGGCGCTGGTCCGCCAGTGCACCCGGCGCAACTCGTCACCCACCACGTACTCCCGCAGCGAGTCGAACGTGATCGACCCGTGGGGGACCCCGTCCACCCGGCCGTCGAGGCTGCGCCCCGCGCCGGTGGGCACCGCCGTCAGCGGGTGGACCCGGGGGTACACCCAGACCGGCACCGTCGCGCCGTACGGGCGGGCCAGCGCCACCAACCCCAGCGGGTCGCGTCGGGTCACCCGCAGCGGCCCGACCGGCACCACCCCACGTCGGTGTGTCGGCACGTCGTAGCGGACGTCGGTGTCCCGGCCCGGACGCAGGCGCAGCACCGGCACCGGCACGGTGCGGTCCCCGCACCGGTCCTCGGCCAGCAGGTTCGCCGACCGCAACCGGCCGGAGTTGCGCACTGTCAACGTCATGCTTGCCGGCTCTCCGCGCGCCACCCGATCCGGGTCGGCCAGGCGGGTCACCGTCAACCGGGGCCGCCAGGCCGCGACCAGTGCGGCGTAGCCGACGGCCGCGCCGGCCGCCGCGCCGAGCAACGTCAACTCGGGGTACGCGAACCGGAAACCCACCCCCAGCAGGACGACGGCGGCGACGAGCAGCCCGACCCCGCGGGCGGTGATCCCCATGCCGCTGCTGCCGGTCAGCCCTGCACCGGAGCCGGCTGCCCCGACGGCAGAGGCACCGGCACCGAGGCGACGGCCTGGCGCAGCACCTCCCCGGCGGTCACACCGCGCACCTGGGCGTCGGGGGTGAGCAGCAGCCGATGCGCGAACACCGCCTCGACGAGCGCCTTCAGGTCCTCCGGCATGATCCAGCCCCGCCCGTCGATCAGCGCGTACGAGCACGCCGCGCGGGTCAACGCGATCACACCCCGGGGACTGACCCCGACCCGCACCTGCGGGTGGGTGCGGGTCGCGGCGGCCAGCCGGACCGCGTACGCGTAGAGCGGCTCGGCGATGTGCACCCGTCGGGCCATCCGGACCATCTCCCCGACGGTGGCGGTGTCGGTGACCGGGGCGAGCGCCTCGGGGGAGCGCACCGTCGCGCCGCGCAGCACCTCGACCTCCACCGCCTCGTCCGGGTAGCCCACGGACAGTTTCACCAGGAAACGGTCCAACTGCGCCTCGGGAAGCCGGTAGGTGCCGTCCATCTCCACCGGGTTCTGGGTGGCCACCACCAGGAACGGCGACGGCACCGGGTGCCGGACCCCGTCCACGGTGACGGTGCGTTCCTCCATCACCTCCAGCAGAGCCGACTGGGTCTTCGGTGAAGCCCGGTTGATCTCGTCGGCGATGACGATGTTGGCGAAGACCGGCCCCGGATGGAACTCGAAGTCCCGGGTCGCCTGGTTGAAGATCGTCACCCCCGACACGTCCGAGGGGAGCAGGTCGGGGGTGAACTGGATGCGCCGCCACTCACCCTTCACCGTGGCGGCGATGGCCCGCGCCAGGGTCGTCTTACCGACCCCGGGCACGTCCTCCAGAAGCACGTGACCCTGCGCGAAGAGCGCGGTCAGCGCCAGCCGAACCACCTGCGGTTTGCCGAGCACCACCGCGTTGACGTTCTCGGCCAGCCGGGCGGCCAGGGCCGCGAAGCCCTGGACCTCCGGTTGGGTGAGCGGCTCGTGGGTGTTCACGGTCGGTGGTGCTCCTTGCCTGGTGGTTCAGCAGGTGGGCAGGACATTGATGTTGTCGCCGCCCTCCAGGTTGAGCCAGGCCCACGGGATGTAGTTCTTCTTCCCGTTGAAGTCGACCTGCACCCACCAGGTGCTGCGCTTGTGGTTGTTGTAGACGTAGGAGTCGACGTCCTCGCCGGACTTCTTGCAGTACGCCTTCAGCCGGGTGCCGGGCTTCGCCCAACCGGCCTGCTGGTCGTTGTCCTGCCGGGTCACCTTGAAGACCTCGTTGCCGTTGCGGCCGTCGACTTCCCTGTCGCAGTAGGTGCGCTGATCGCCGTCGGACCCGTTGTTGCAGGTCGCGATCCCGTACAGCGACGGGGTGGCCTGCGCCCTCGTCGCCGTGCCCTTACCGGCGGCGTTGCTCGCCGTCACCGTGAACGTGTAGTTGGTGCCCGGCGTCAGCCCCGGCACCGTGATGCTGGAACACGCGCCGGCCTTCGCCGGCTCACCCGGCGTGCTCACCGAGCAGGTGGTCTGACCGCCACCGGCGTCCACTGTGAACGTCACAGTCGCCGACGTGGCGGTCGACGACGAGCCGGTCACCGTGACACGTGGTTCGGCGACCGTACGCGCGGTGGCGGTGGCCTCTGGGCCGGGCCCCGCCTCGTTGACCGCCTTCACCTTCACCGTCACGTTCTGGCCGTTGCCCAGCCCGGTGACGGTCGTGCGGGTGTCGGTCACCTCGCTGGCGCGCCCGCCGACATCCACCAGGTATCTCGTCACCGGCCGACCATTGGCCTCGGCTGGCGCCCACTGCACCGTGACCGCACCCGGCTGGTTGGCAACCGTGCCGGCGCGCAGGTCGAGTGGCCGACCGGGTGCCGCGAAAGGCACCACCGTGTTGCTGACCGGCGACGCCGCCGACCCCGCGCCCTTGTCGTTGACCGCCACCACGGTGAACGCGTACTGGGTGCCGAACTCCAGCTCACCGGCCGGCACCACCAGCTCCGTCTTCGTCGACTCGCCAGCCGGGGCGTTCGTCCCCGCCGAACTGGCCGTCACCGCGTACCTCGCGATCTTGTTGCCCTGCCCGTTCGCGGCCGGCCACTTCACCAGGACCGTGCCGTCCGGTCGCTCCTGGGCGGTGACGCTCGCCGGCGGATCAGGCACCGCGGCGGTCGGGGTCACCGGATTGCTGTTGCGCGGTGGACCGTCGCCCTTGGCGTTGACGGCGTGCACCGCGAACCGGTACGTCTCACCGTTGGTGAGGCCCTTGACCTCCACCGCACGCTGGTTGGCGCCCACCTGAAGGCGCTGG
Organism: Micromonospora sp. MGP-C2; assembly: GCF_057766525.1. Taxonomy (NCBI): domain Bacteria; kingdom Bacillati; phylum Actinomycetota; class Actinomycetes; order Micromonosporales; family Micromonosporaceae; genus Micromonospora; species Micromonospora sp. MGP-C2. The sequence continues at coordinate 2,015,996 of NZ_JBYMEN010000002.1, read as the reverse complement.
CCGGCGCCCTCCACCACGTACTTGATGATCTCGGCGCCGTTGGCGGCTGCCGGCCGCCAGCTCACCCGCGCCTGCGCGTTACCGGCGGCGGCGGTGACGCTGCGCGGCGCGCTCGGCTTGCCCACCCGGGGCTTCTTCGGCGGGGGCGGCGGCGGGGCAACCGGAGGCGGATCACCGCCGAGCACGTCGTTGGCGTACTTGTTGACCTCGCGCACCTGGTGCTTGTCGTCCACCACCCGGGCGGTCGCCGAGTCGGGGGAGTTGATGAACAGGTGATTCTCCCGGACCTCCAGCTCCAGCGGGCCGTTCGCCCGCCCGCCGATGGTCTCGACCAGTTGACCGCCCCCGTCGAAGGCGTAGATGGTGCCGGTGGCCTCGTCGGCGCAGTAGAACCGGTCCGCCCAGGCCACCGCCGGGCTGAGTCGGTCGCCCTCGCCCGGCACGGTGAACGCCCTCTCCTCACCACCGTCACCCACCACCAGCACCCGCCGGTCGGCGGGCACGGTGACCGGGACCCGGGAGCCACTGGTGCGCGAGGGCAGTGCCGCCGGACCGGACAGCGTCAACGGCGTCGGGTGGACCTTGCCGCTCTGCACCCGCACCAGCTTGCCGGCCGTACGGTCGAGCACCGCCACCCCGTCGTCCAGGGTGGAAACCTGCAACTCGTGGCTGGCCTCGGCGACGTCGTAGGAGTCGACACGCTCCGGCCGGAGCCCGGCACCGGGTGAGGCCGCCGAGGCCGGAGCGGACGGCAGTTTGGCGGCGGTGATCGCCGAGACAGTGCCCTGGCTGGGGACAGCGATCCACAGCCGGCCCTTACCGTCGAAGGTGCCGCCGGTGATGCCCGGCGGGTAGCGCACCGGCTCACCGACCGGAGACAGCGACCGCGGGTCGAGCTGCCGAACGATGCCCTGCACGGCGTCGACGATGAACGCCGCGTCTTCGTGCAGGGCCACGCTCACGCCCAGGCCAGGGGTCGTGCGGGTGGTCGCGGTCAGTTGCAGGGTCGCCAGGTCCAGAGAGCTGACCTGCCCGGTCTGGAGGTCACGCAGGATCAGCAGCCGATCGGTCTGGGTCACCTGCATCGGGTGCTGGCGGGCGGCGGGGATCTCGGTGCGGGTGTCCACCCGGGCGGTGACCCCGTTGACCCGGGCCAGCTCACTGCGCGCCGCGCTCCACAGCCAGGAACTCGCGTCGTAGTTGGCCACCGCGTTGTCCGCCGCGCCCAACCCGAGGACGGTCAGCCCCATGGCGGCCAGCAGCGCGGTCACCGTGCCGATGGTCACCAGCCCGCCGCGAAACCGGGACCGGAAGCGGGGGGCGTCGGTCCGTACGGCGTCGTCCATGCTGGCCACAGCCGGCTGCCTTCCCTGAGTCGTGGCAGGTGGCGCGCCTCGCGGCGACCCCTCCCCTGAGCCGGGTGCCATCATATGGCGCTGCTGGTGGCGGGGGAACCCGCACGGTCACCCCTGTGGATACCGAGCGTGTGCGTTGTGGACGCCCAGTTCAGCTCGGCGACGGCCGTCCTGAGGGCTTTCCGCTCGGCGGGGTGCTGCGCTCCCGCGCCGTGCAGACCTGCCCCGAAGTCGCAAAGCTGTCAGTGGAGTAGACCGCCAACACGGTGAAGCAGTGGTCCACTCGCGAGTTCAACCCGTTGACCGTGTAGCTGGTCTTCCCCGGGTCCACGGTGGCCACCACGCCCAACGCCTGCCCGGCACGTCCGGCGGCGACCATGAACGGCACCGCGCCACCGGACGGATCCGTCCAGGTCAGCGTGATGGCGGTCGAGTTGTCCCGAAGCTTCAGGTCCCCCGGAGGAGGACCGGCCGCCGTCGGTGCCGCCCCCGTCGGTGCCACCGCCGTCGGTGCGCTGCCCCCGGGCGGCGGGTCGTCGCGGGTCAGCACGACCGCACCCAGCCCGGCCACCGCCACGACAGCCACCCCGGCCGCGACCACCGCGCCGATCAGCGTCGCACGGTTGCGGCCCGCCGAGTCGCTCTCGTCGGCGTACGCCGGCCGGTACGCGTCCGGTCCGGGGTGGTGGTACTGCTGACCCGGGTAGGGCGCCTGGAACGGCCGGTGATCCTGGATCGGGCGGTGCTCCTGCGTCGGGTACTGGTCCTGCTCGGCCTGGGTCGGCTGCTGGCCCTGGTGGTACTGCGGGGCCGGTCGCGGCGCGGTCGGCGGCGGCGCGCTGCCCCCACCCGGTGACCAGGCCGCCGGAGACGGCTCGACGGAGCGCGGCTGAAGGGCGCCCGGTGTCGGCTGGGACGTGACGGGCTGGGCCGAACCGGCGAAGTCCCTGGCCGGACCACTGCCGGGCGCGACGGCCGGGAGCACCTCGGTCTGCTCGGACGCTGCGGCCCGGGCCCGCTGCGTCGGCACCACCGCGGCGTCGAGGATGTCCAGCCCGAACTCACCGCCGTCCGCGCCGGTGCGCTCCGCGTCCGTTTGGAGCGGCCCAGCGTCGCCGGCACCGGCAGTTGGCGGTGGGCCGGTGCGGCTCCACGGTGGCGCGGTCAACCCCCACGGCGGTGCGGGTGGTGCGCTGACCGGCGGCGCGGAGACGGGTGGCGCGCTCATCGGGCGCGCGAGGAAGGGGGGCGCGCTCATCGGCGGCGCGGAGATCTGCTGGCCGAACGCGGGTGGTGCGGACACGGGGTAGGTGTGCCCGGGTGGCCCGGATACCGGGTGCGCCGGGGGTCCGGAGACCGGGTGGGCCGGTGGCGCCGAGACGGGGTGGCTCGGTGGTGCGGAGACCGGGTGGGCTGGTGTTCCGCTGACCGGCTGCGCTGGCCCTGGGTGACTCCTGCTCGGGGATTGGCTGCTCGGAGAGGCCAGCTCGGCAGCGACCGCGTCGGCCGGTGCGCTCGCCCCGGGGGCCCTCACTCCCGTTCGGGCAGCCTCCTCGGCGAGTAGCGGTTCGATCTGCCGTACCTGGATCGTCGGGTCGTCCCAGCGGGGCGCCGGCAGCCCGGATGCTGGCGTCGGGGAGGTCGCGGTCGGGGCGGTTGCGCTCGATGGCCGATGGGAAGCGTCGACCGCCGGGTCGTCGCCGACCCGTTGACGGGGCGCTGTGGCGGGCCCGGACGGTGATCGGTGTGGTGGCCGCTGACCGGACGACGGGACCGGATGGCTCTCGGCCCTCGGCCGCGGTGGCTGGCTGTCGACCCTTTGCCCGGCTGGCTGGCTTACCGCCCTCGGCCCTGGCTGGGTGTCGACCGCTGGCAGGGACGGCCCCGGCGGCTGCTGGTCGAGGACTCGGCGGGGCGCCACCGTGGGGACCGCGGTTTCGGACGGTTGCTGGCCGGCGGGCCGAAGCGCCGGCCCTGGCGCGGCAGGCGCCGTCGGGGCGGTGGGTGGACCGGGCTGCGCCCGCGCGATCGAGGAGGGTGCGGACTGCACCCGAGAAACCTGAGGCGACGCTGTGGCGGCGTTACTGGGCGGGGTGGGTGCGGCGGGTGCTCGTACCCCTGAAGGGGTTGCGGCCGGCGAAGCCCAGGGTGAGGTGGTGGCGGCCTGGCCACCAGCGGAGGGTCGCATCGCGGCCAGGGTCGCCAGCGACAGCGTCGGCCCGGACAGCGCCGACCGGGCGCCGGCGTCGGCCGCCGCACCGACCGGCTCCGCGGTGGGCGTCGGCGGTGGGCCGGGCTGCTCGGTCGGCGCCGAGGCGGGTGGGCCGAGGTAGGCCCGGGCGGCGCGTACCACCGGGTGGTGCTCCCCGAGCACGGCGGGCCCAGCGGTGGCGACGCGGGTGTAGTTGCGGCGGGCCTCGTGCCGGTTGCCCAGCTCTTCGGCTACCTCGGCGAGCTCGAAAGCGAGCGCGAGCAGCACCGGGTCGGAGTGCTCCCACCGCCGCTCGCCCGCGGCGAACGCCTCCTCCAACACCCGGCGGGAAGCGAGCGGATCGTCCGCCTCGCGGTGCAGCCGTGCCAGCAGGTGCGCGGTGTGCAGCACCTCCGGGTGATCATCGGTGTACGGAGGGGGAGGGGAGCCGACAGCCTCCGCGAGCAGCTGCCGGGCGGCGCTGAGGTCGCCGGCAGCGCGCAGGGCGAGGGCCCGGTGCTGGGCGGCTGCCAGAGGGGAGGGATGGGACACACGGCAATGCTGCCGTCAGAGGGCCACCGGACGCTACCCGGACACGCCTGGGCGCCGTGTCCGTGAGGCGTTTGAGGCGGCCTGAACAGGGGCGGAAGCGTCGGAACGGAGGTGCCGGAAGGCGATGTGCATGATCCACGAGCGGCGTGTACAGTAACTCCCCGTGCGGCCCGCCGTGCCGACTACCGATGGAAAGATCATCTGGTCGGCGAGGTAGGCTCAACGTGTAGGTCCGGGTGGCGGAATGGCAGACGCGCTAGCTTGAGGTGCTAGTGCCCGTATAGGGCGTGGGGGTTCAAGTCCCCCCTCGGACACAAACCATTACCCCACGGTGCGCGCTGAGATCGACTGCAGCGCGCACCGTTTGCGTTTCAGGCTGGTAGTTCAGCCGGAGACCGAGTTGCCGGTAGACCTCGGCCTTGTCGGCCGGGTCGGCGTCGCGGAGCACGGCGGTGATGTCGCCGAGCGCGTTCACCAGGGTCGTGATTTCTGCTCGGCTCATCCTGCGCGGGGCGGTGCCCACACTCGCGTGGAGATCCGCTTCAGCCCGCGCACGTTCGGCCTGGGTCTGCGCGATCCAGCCGGTGACCACCGCTGGGTCGGCTCCAGCGTCGAGGGCGGCCCGGTAGCGCTCCAACTTGGCGTCGCACTCGGTGATAGTCGTCTGTGCTGCTGGGGCGGTTGCGGGCGGATGTTCCAAGGGCTGAGCGTCGGCCATCGCGGTGATCGTGTGTTCGATGCGGTGGGGTGCGAAGGCGGCGGCCAGCCAGGTGTCGATCGGGTCGGTGAGGGCATCCTCGCGCAGGTACACGTTGCTGGGATGCTCAACCTGGTTGGCGAGGGCGTATTCCTGCGGGAAGCGGCAGCGGTAGTAGGCGTCGCCGTGGTTGTACTGGCCCTGCATGCGTCGGTCGCAGGCGGCGCAGTAGATCATGCCCCGGAAGACGTACGGGTTGCGGGTGCGCTGCCGGACGTGCTGTCCGCCGGTTCCTCGTCCGCGTCGTTGCAGTATCGCTTGGGCCTGCTCGAAGGTCGCGTCGTCGATGAGTGGCTCATGGGTGATGTCCTTGGAGACCACCCATTTGTCGCGGGCGTTCCAGCGCATGACGCCGGTGTGACCCATTGCCACGTCGTCGACGTCGAGCAGTACTTCGTCGGTGCGTTGCTTGTTCCACACCTGCCGCCCTGTGTAGCGGGGGTTGGTGAGGATGACGCGGACGGCGCTCTTGGACCAGGCGATGCCGCTACGGTGCCGGTTGCGGGCCCGGTCGTGTGCCGATGGGCAAGGCACGTGGTTGGCGGTAAGTCCCTCGGCGATGGCGAAGAGGCCGATACCGGCGAGGAACTCGGCGAAGATCTGCCGGACGATTGGAGCGGTCTGTTCGTCCGGAGTAAGGCCCTTGAGGTGTTTGCCGTCGGCGGCCTTGGCGGGGTTGGGGTGGGGTCCAAGATCGCGGAGTGTGTAGCCGTAAGGTGGGCGCCCACCCAGGTAGCGGCCCTCAAGGAGGGTCTGGGCGGCCATGGCGGTGCGAACGCGCAGTTTGATCCGGTTGCGCTCACCCTTGCTCATGCCCCCGAAGACGGACATGACGAGTTCGTGTGCCTCGTTGTCGGGGTCGATGGGGCCGCCAATCTCGGGGACCCAGAGTTCGACGCCGTAGTGGACGAACAGCGGCGCTGTGAGGCCGAACTGGTTGCCGTAGAAGGCGCGGTGCGGTTCGCCGACGACGACGGCGGAGAACCCTCGCCCGGGGTTACGCAGAGCCGCGAGAATGAGATTGGCTTGGGTTCGGCGCTGCCACGGGAGGGAACGGCTCTGGCCGATATCGAAGTATTCCGCGACAATTCGACCGTTGTGTGGCTGGATGAGTGTGTTCGCCCGAGTCAGTTGCCAGCTCCGGGACGATTCGGGGTCCTGGTTGTCCTCGGTCGAGACGCGGCCGTAAAAGGCGAAGGTTTTCGGTTGAGGGGTGGTCATCTGTTCTCCTCGATCGAGTTGTCTGTGCGGCGGTCGTTGACCCGTCTGAGCAGCTTCAGCAGAGCGGCAGCGGCACCAGGGTGCAGCTCCGGTGGCCTCTGGGGAGCTTCCACCTTGATGAACGCGGTCGTCGCTCGCCCGTTCGCGTCGTTGACCGTCCATGAAGCGTCGCCTCCACTGGGTCGGTCAAGTCGTGTTTCCGTCCCAGGGTCGGACTCCTTGCGTTGCCGATTTTGGTGATCGGACGGCAGAGTCATGCGCCTCCGTCCGGTGGCTGACCCGGCGGCGACATCCGTCGGTGGCAGGGCATCGTGTTAGAGGCGCGCGCTGTGTTGGATGGGTGGGTTGTCATGGAGGGGTCCTCCGAAGTTGATTCGTGTGCCGGTTGCTCCGGCGGGCATGAAGAAGCGGCCGACGCCGTCAGGCATCGGCCGCTTGTTGAGCAGGGGCAGGCGTTACATCTATGCGTCGGTCATGTCCCTCAGGGGCCTTGAGACCGGCTAGCGCTGCTGGGGGGCGCGGCTTGGTTGTGGGTATCGCGTGGACTCGGGCGCTCGGAGACCACTCTGTTCACACCGAAGAGGTCGCTGGTTCGATACCAGCATCGCCCACCCTTAGTTTTTGCAGGTCAGAAGCCCGTTACCGGAGTCATCGGTAACGGGCTTTGCGGTATGTGCGGCTTACATTGGGAGCAGATTGGGAGCAGCGCGGCTGGTTGTCGGTTCGGGCCGCCATGGACCGCCCGGCTGAGTGAGCTGATTTGCGGTCCCGGGCGGGCCTGTTGGCTGGTTGAGGAGCACCGGCGCCCACATCACGAGAGGGTGCCCCCGCGCTTTGGCTCACGGGATGACTGGTGGCCGTCGGTCCGGTGGTCCGCCCACTCGCCGGTCCACATTGCGAGGTCGTGTACCCAGGTCTCGGTGTTCTGCCGGGACTTGGCCGCCCACTTCGTTGCGTTCTTTGAGGCGAAGTCGTCCAAGACCTGTCGGTCGGTCGCGGTCCATGCGGGAAGCTGGGTGAGCCACTGTTCTGCCTGCTCGGCGGTGTGGCCGCTGCCGATCAGCCATGGGACGAGCAACGCGAGTTCGACCCATGCGGCGGCCTTGGTTGCCCACGCCCAGTCGACGATTCGTAGGCCGAGTGGTGTCACGATCAGGTTGGCCGGGTTGAGGTCCGAATGGATGAGTGTCCCGCCGTCCATCGCCGGGTGCGCGAACCCGAGCCGGGCTGCCGGGGTGAACCACGTCTCGCCGGGCGCAGGCGTCTCCTGAAGTGCTGTCAGGGTGGCTAGGAGTAGATCGAGGTCGGTGCTGCCGGGAGACAGGTCGGGGTGGGGACCGGGAAGCTGCTCGGTCCCCACCACCAGCCAGCCATCGGATTCGAACTGCCACAGGACCGCGGGCGGGTGCCGGTCGGTGGCCCGGGTTACCGCCAGTTCGTAGCGCAGCGGCCGAACACTCAACTCGCCGGAGGCCGCCTTGACGAATATCTGTCCGGCTGGTCCGGTGACTGTCGAGGCGATCTCAGCGTGGTCGCCACTGGAAGCCTGGGCGACGTCAAAGGTTCCGCCGACCCGTTCGGCGATCCCGGCCGTGACACTCTCCGGCAGAGCGGTCCAATCCCTACGCATCGGTTCTCTTCCCTGCTACTTGCTCGGCCGAGGCGGGGTTGGCGGACAGCAGGACCCAGCCTCGCCACCCCAAATCCGGTGTCCACCCGGTAGCCGGTCTCAGGTCTCGTCCCCGCGAGTGGCGGATGGGTCATGGTTGCAGACTTGGGTGACTGGTCTGGCCCTCGGTCGCGGTCGTCCTGGTTGGCTAGATGTCGCCGTGAAGAGGGCTGCGGCGCATGGAACAGATGACCGGACCTTCGGGCAATTGAATCGCCGATCCTGGGATGTAGCCATGCCGGACGTACAGGCTCTGGGCATCGGGGGTGGTGCTAGTCCAGGACAGTAGGTTCACATGGTCGAGTCGACTGCGATGGTGGCTGAGCAGGGACGTGCCGTGTCCTGACCGCCTGGCGCTGGGCGACACGGCGAGGAACGCGAGGTGGTAGTGGGGTTCAATGGGTCGATCTTTGGCAAGTAGCTGATCGAGTAGATCGAAGCGATCGCTGTGGGGGCCTGCGGCATCGCCTAGGCGGGTGGGGTAGTTCGCTGGTGGCGGGATGGGCCGGTATCGGTGGAAGCCGACGGTGGCGGCGGTGGCGTCGTCGGTGAGGTGGGCGTCGCCGTAGAACAGGGCGTGCTCGACCCAGATGGCGAGGACGTCGGTGAGGATTCGACGTCGTGGGCCCGGGTCGGGGATCAGCCAGGTTGCGAGAGGGCTGGGATAGAGGGCGTCGGCGATGAGTGCGGCGACGTGGTCTTTGTCTGCCCAACGGGCGGCGCGGATACGCGGGACAGTGTCCATGGCGGGGGTTTCCTTCGAAGGCTCTTGGTTGGGTCAGGAGTTGCGGCTGCTGGCGGCAGGGCTGTGGACGAAGGACAGTTGGTAGCCGTCGACCAGGGGGCCGGTCCTTAGCGGTAGGCGGCGGTGGCGAGGTCACCGACGGCAGCGTCGACGGCGGCGGTGATTTCGCGTACCGGCTGGTAGTGCTGCGCGGCGACGGACTTCAGGCGGCTGGTCAGGGTGGCGGTGTCGTCGTCGAGGTAGAGGTGCTGGGTGAGGCCGAGGTCAGCGAGGAGGCCGGCGAGGGCGGCGGTGTGGTTGTCGGGTTGTTCGCGGCCAGCGGCGAGGTAGCGCAGGCGGGAACGGGCCACGACGGCCCATTTGCTGTCGGTCGCGAGGTAGGTGTCGGCGCGTATGAGGCCGCCGAGGCGCCGTCGGGTGTGGTGTCGCAGGATTCCGCCGGCGACGAGGCCGGCGCGGGTGCGGTCGTAGAGGTCGTCGGAGAAGCCGCGCAGCCATGCCCGCAGGGGTGGGTGGGTGTGGCGGATGGTGGCGGTCGCGGCGTCGGCGATCAGGTCTCCGACTGGGCGGTCGATGTGTGGGTGTATCCGTTGGTGGTTGGCCGGGCGGGTGTCGTCGTTCGGGTCGAGGGTCACCCGCCCGGCCAGGTACAGGTCGATCAGGACCGCGCCCGCGAGCCCGAGGGCGAGGGTCTGCCGGTGCACGTGGGGGTGTCCGGTGTCGTCGTCGTGGCCGAGGAGGAACAGCTCATCGCGCAAGGGCAGGCGCGGTATCGACGCGGTCATCGGCGGGGCTCCTACCGCAGCCCGGCGGTGAGTCGCCGCAGCCGCTCGTGTGCCCCGCCGTACGCGGGTCCGGGGGCGGGGAGCATTGTTTTGTCGATGGCGGCGAGGACGGTGTAGTTGGGGTCGCACACGTTGCCGATCGGTGCCCGCCCCGCTTGCGACACGAGTTGGTAGGCGTCCAGGGTTTCCAGGCCGGTCAGGGCGCTGGCCCAGCCGACGAGGTCGTGCTGGGCGATGCGGTAGGCGTCCTCCAACGGGCGGGCGCACCCGAGGATCAGGATGTCCCGGTCGGTCTCCAACCGCGGCCAGAGTGTGGTGACGCCTTTGATGACGTCGATGGCGAGGGTGGTGGTCGTGGCGATCTCTACGCCGACGCCGCAGGCCTCGCCCTCGCCCTGGCGGGCGTGCCCGTCGCCGAGGGCCAGCATCGCTCCGTGGACGTTCACCCCGAGGTAGAGGGTGGTGCCGGCGCGCAGGTGCGGGGTGTCGAGGTTCCCGCCGTGGGTGTCGGGCACGAGGGTGGATCGGGCTTCGAACCCGCCGGGGGCGACACCGATCGTGCCGATCATCGGGTCCAGCGGCAGGTCCACGCTGTGGTCGCTGCGCGTGGCCTCGAACCGTACGGTCCCAGCCTGCCGGTCGATGCCGTACACCCACACCCGCTCCTGAAGCGGCGGCTGCAGGGTGGCGGTATGGGAGGTGGACGTCAGCGCCCCGAAGTGCGGGAACGTCGAGGACACACCCCAGTCCCGCGTCGGGGTGATGGCGGCGAGGTGGACGGCGAGGGTGTCGCCGGGCTCGGCGTCCTCGACGAAGAACGGCCCGGACACCGGGTTGAGGTACGGCATGCGGCACACCTGCGACGGCAGGTCCGCCGGCCCCCTGACGAGACCACCGAAGCAGTCCTCCGTCACCACGGTGAACACGTCACCGCCGCGCACGTGCGCCACCGGCATCCGACCGCCGAAGGTGTACGCCAGCTCGTCCCGAGCCGGTCGGTAGGTGAACCTGTCCATCCCGGTCACACCCGCTCCACGTGACGCGCCTGCGGCTGCGCCGGCGCCAACCCCGACAGGGCAGGTCGGCGGCCGGACAGGTACAGGCCAGCCAGGACGATGACGCCGAGGGTGAGCCAGGCCAGGCCAAGGCGCTGGGCGGCAATGTTGGCGTTGACGACCACCCAGACCAAGATGGCGAAGCCGAAGGCGGGCATGACCAGGTGCGCCCACCAGTTCCCGCTGCGCCGCCGGACGAGGTGGTGCACCACGACCGAGACGTGCAGGACCAGGAACGCGACCATCGCCCCGAAGTTGATCAGCGACGACAGCAGAGTGATCCCATCCGCACGGGTCGCCATGTACAGGCCCAGTGCCAGGGACACCGCGCCGGTGAGCAGCGTCGCGTTGATCGGCACGTTGCGCCGGATCGACACCTTCGCCAGAAACGCCGGCAACTGCCGGTCCCGGGCCATCGCGTACAGCAGCCGAGACGTGGCGACCTGCGCGACCATCGAGTTTGGCAATCCCCACGCGATGGCTGTCGCGACTGCACACAGCGTCGCCAGCCAACCCCCACCAGCCACTGCGGCGGCGTTGTAGAACGCGGTCCCGTTCGGATCACCCTCGGCGAGAAGCCTGCCCGGATCAGGGACGAGCATCGCCGCGAGCCACGTCTGCGCGACGAACAACACCCCCGCCAAGACCAAAACGGTGGCCATCGCGCGGCCGATCTGCCGGGAGCCGCCCCTGCTCTCCTCGGCCAACATCGAGATGCCGTCGAAACCGAGGAAGGACAGCACCGCGATCGACACCGCACCCGCCACCACCGACCAGGTGAACGTGTCCGCGCTGTAGAACGCTTCCCAACCGAACCGGCCCCTACCCGACGCGATGGCCCAGCCGGCGACGGCCAGGAACACCGCCAGCACGATCAGCTCGCCGATCAACATCACCCGCGTGACCAATGCGGTCATGCGGATGCCGACCGAGTTGACGACGGTGTTGACCGCGACGAACCCGAAGAGCCACAGCCACACCGGCACCGCCGGGACCGTGGTGTGCATCGCCACCGACGCCACCAGATACAACAGCCCCGGTACGAGGACGTAGTCCAGGAGGATCACCCAGCCGGCCAGGAACCCCACCGGCGCGCTGATGCCGCGGCCCGCGTAGTTGTAGACGCTGCCCGACATCGGGAACGCCTTCACCATCTGCGCGTACGAGAAGGCGGTGAACACCAACGCCACCACACCGATCACGTATGCCAGAGCGACCATCCCGCCCGAGCCGGCGTACACGCTGCCGAAGATCGCCATCGGTGCGATCGGCACCATGTACACCAAGCCGTACGCGACCAGATCCCGAAATCTCAGTTGCCGGCTCAGCTCCTGGCGGTATCCGTAGCGGGCCAAATCCTGCTCGTGCACAACATCCTCCGCGGTTTCAGGCATCAGTGGGATGGAAAACTTGCGCTTGCTAAGTTCGCCAAAGGGGCGAAGCAGACCGTCGATTCATCCATCTGGCATCGCTCGTTCGGAAGAAGCACCGCTTTGGCTGTTTTGATACCGCCGCGACCGCCACCGTCGGCAGCACAATCAGCGCGGCTTTTCCGCGCACCGACATAGCTGCCACCGGCGGCCCACTCTCACTCGCGAAATTCGGATCGCGCCGCCACGGCACGCGCTCACATCGCCGCCTGGGCCGGTGGGTACGGCTCTGCCGCCACGTCCGCTCGACGCCGTCTCGCGCGGCGAACGCCGATTCGTTGCCGACAGGTTTGCCGTAACAAGCACCTGCTCGTGGATTGGCCCGTTGGCGGAGAGTTGCCGGTCGGTCGACGCCAGCAGCTGCGGTGCGATGACTGGATGCGTCACCAGTGGCGTGATCCGCAGGGGCATGAGCCCCCTGGCAACAGGCACGGCGAACCTTCCCTCGGTGAGTTGGTTTCGCTGGCTGGTGAGTACAGCTCAGCGGCGGCGATGACGCCGGCATAGAAAGACCTAAGACGAGATCGATCAATGTCGGCTAGTCGCGCCAAGCAGTTCTGACATTCCGTTGACATTCCCGGCAACGCCAACATCTGCCGTAGATGAATGTCAGAGGAATGTCGGAGATGGACGGCAGCCCTTATCGACACAGCCAGCGGCGACCTTTGATGTTTGGGTCAGCGTCCGCGTCGACGTCGCTGGCGATGAGGGACCGCGGCCGCGATGCGGCGCGTCGGTCTGCCGTGTCCACGGACCCCTTGGGAGGGCATGCACCATGACCAGTTCATTCATGCCGGAGGCTGGAGAGGTTGGCCGTCGGGCCGCCGAGATCCTCGACAAGATGCAGGCGCACCCGGCCTACGGCCGGCTGCAAAGCTCGTCGATGAAGTACTCCACCTGCTGGGCCACGTTCACCGGCTACCCGGCTATCAGCCGTTGGTCGCTGGAGCGCGATGCCGCTCCGCTGCTGAACGAAGCGCTGCGCGTGCTGGCGCTCAAAGCTGCCGTGTTCGAGCTCTCCGGCGGCGACGAGCACGCCGCTGAGCTGCTGGTGCCGGCGCCGGTGGACGAGATGATCCACGCCGTGCTGGCCCAGTTCACGCTGATGACGCGCCTGCAGAGCGACTTGGGCGTTACCTTCCCCCATGCCACCGAGTTGGAGGAGTTCACCTACACCCGTGGCGGCATCACCGACGCCTACTACGCCGCCGCCGGGTGGAGAGAGCAACCACTGCGGTACTGGCTGGACTCGGCCGAGGTGAATCGGCGTCTCGGCCTGCTCAACGAGCGCTACCAGGCGGCCGGCCTCGGCCGGGACGGACGCAGCCACGACTTCGACTTCGACCGGAACGCGCCGGTTGCCGCCGGGGTCAGCGGTTAGCCAACTCCACCGAGAGCACCCGCCGCAGGGCCGTCACCGCTTCCTTCGCTCCGAACCGTTCGGCCGCCAGCCGCTCGGCGCGGGCAACAGCGGCGAAGATCCCTTCGGCGGATGCCTCCCGCAAGACAGCTACGAGCCAACCTTCCAGGTCCACCACGTCGGCGGGCAACTCCAGCGCCGCCGCCGTCGGCGCCGGTCGGGGCGCCTGAACGGGGACCACTTCCCCGGCCGAGGCGTACCGGCCGGCGGGAAGGCCCACCCGGAACGGGTGAACGCAGACGGCGACGCCGTCCGCGGTTGCCCGCCACCCGAGGTCAGGTCGGTACGCGAATTCGGGTCCCGGCCGGTCAATGACATCGAACTGGCCCAGCCCGAGCTGCTGAGCCGGACACACCACGCAGGTCTGTTCACACCACTGCGGAAGGGGCCCCGACATGCCGCCGATCGTACGGCAATCAGGAGGTACTAGGGTATGACGGTCTTATCGCCTCCCCGCCCCGCCGCCATCGAACGTGCCCTCCGTGACACTCGAACGTGGTGCGCGGGGCACACCATCGACGGCCAACCAGCCTTGGTCCACGCGCTGCGCGTCGCAGTGACCATCGGGCAACACGTCCCCGCCCCAGCACAGGACGTCATCGTCGCCGCGCTCCTGCACGACGCACCGGAATTCGCCCCGACAGAAGCAGACATCTACCAGGCCCTCACCGCCAACTACGGGACCGAGGTCGCCCGGATCATCGCCGCCCTTCAGGCCGAACACCGCGCCCTTGACGAACCCAACCCGCTCATCCACGTCGACGACCAGCCCGTCCTGCTCGCCTCGACCGCCGACAAGATCGTCGCCCTGGCCTCGCTGCTACGCCGGGCCCAGAGCACCGGCAATGCACCAGACTTCTTCGACCAACGCCCGGTGTTACGCGGACTACTGCCGTACTTCCGGGCCTTCCAACGCGCCGCACATCCTCGCGTTCCTGCCAGCATGTCGGCGCACCTCGACGCCGCCCTCACGCCGCTCGAGCGCGCCACCGCTCGTCCGCAGGGCGCGGGTGCGCGGTGAACAGCACGATGGTCGACGAGCAGCTCAGCACGCGGCTACGAGGCGACCTGCTCGCCGCATCACGACGAGTACCGACGCGGCGACACATCATCCAGACGTGGGAACTGTCCTCCGTCGAACGCTGGTTCTTCCCCGATGACAGCAGCCTGATCTGCAAGATCGCTACCGCACCGTTCACCGGCGAAGCGACCGTCCTTCGCGCGCTCAACAACCAGCAGGCCCCAGTCCCGCTGCTGGACGGCCACGCGATACGCCCCGACGGGGTGGGCATGCTGATGGAAGACCTTGGCGAGCCGAGCCGGACCGCGACGTTCGCGGAGGCTGCCGCCACGGCCCGATGGATTCACGCCACTGCCGGCATCCCCAACCTCCCGACCTTCGACGAAGCGGGCCTGGCACGGCTACCAGAGCAAGGACTCGACGCGTTAGTCGCGCTCCGTCGACAAGGGCGCTTCACCCAAGACGCGGAAGGGATCGAGGCGGTGCTGCAGCGACTCGCTGCCACCGCACAACACAGAGCCGACGGTGCCGAGCGACCACCGTTCGGGCTGTGCCACGGCGAATTCCACCGCACCTCGCTGCACGTAAGCCGCACCGGGTGTCGCCTGGTCGACTGGGCCAAGGCCTTCACCGGACCGGGCCTACTCGACCTGGCCACCTGGTTCGGCACCCGCACACCAACCGAACCCCGACTCCTCACCAAACTCATCCACGCCTATGTCGCCGCAGGCGGCCACCCCGCTGCCGAAGCCGACCGGGGCGGGCTTCCCGCTGCCCGATGGGCGCTGGGCTGGCACCGGGTTTGGGCAGCCTGGTGGTTGCTCACTACCGCCGTCGCTGGACACCACCCTGCCTCCGCCGATCGGCGCCATACCCAAGTCGTTCTCCGGCAACTCCAGGGCGCGCTGGATCTGCTCGGGACGCCCTCGCCTATCAGCGCCAGCCGCCCATCACCTACTGCAGGAAGATGCTCGTGAAGCGCCTCGTCGTCGACACCCACGATTCGTCCTGCTACTTCCGCACCTCCGTCGGAGGCGACAGGCGCAAGGCATTGATGTAGGTCATCGAACGGTACAACCTGCACTGCGCCCACTGCTTCGCCTCCTCGAATGCCGCCGGGTCCGAACTGTCCCGCGTCGACTTCACCACCCCGTGCTGCCAGGGCTTCTCGCCGTCCGCGTCGAACGCCTCAGGCGCCAAGGGGCGTAGTCGCCACCGTGGTCCACCGGTAACTGCGGTGTTCTCGACGTAACGCGATCAACTTTGCTTGTCGGACGGTCACCCGGGCGGGTGGCTGGTGGCGGAGGGCGTCAAGGCGGGTGCGGATTGGTCCGGTCGGTGCCTGACCGCCGCTGTAGGCGATCGTCACATGTGGCCGGAATCCATCTGAGGACTCCGGCACGATCTGCCATACCGCGCCGATGGCAGCTCGGATGGTGGCGCGGAGGTGTTCGACGCGGTCCCAGGGACGGACGAGCAAGCCGATTCCTTCGGCGTCGGGGTCGACCGGCCCGAGCGACAACTCCAGCGGCGGCAGGCCGGCGCAGCGCCGGCGAGTTTCGGCAACTACCGCTGCGACGTCGGTGTTGGTGACCTCGTCGGTGAAGCCGAGACCTTGCATGGTCAGGTGGAGCCCGTCGAGCGGTACCAAGTCCAGTCCCGGCAGAGCGAGTTGACGCTGCACGTCGGTGACGAGGTGATGGAGTTCAGGTTGATGTTCGAAGGTGAGGTGCCAGGTGTAGAACTGGCGGTCGGCCCGCCAGCCCGGGCGCCAGTACCAGTGGTTGGTGAGTTTGGGCAGGTCCTGGTAGGCGGTCCAGCGCTGGTGCTGGCTGGCCAGTTCCCGGCTGCTCATGACAGCGATGGTAGAGCGGCCTGTCCGGTGGCAGCGACCTGTGTGCGGTCGAAGAGCAGGTCGGCGACGTGCCGTAGCCGCGGGTGGCAAGCGAAGGGGTGGGCGGCGGCGAGGAACTGACGGGCGCGTTGGTTGACCGATTCGAAACGCTGGTCCGCGGTGAGAGTTAGCGCCTCCACCGCAAGTGCGCCTGCTTCCTCGGGGTCGGGGTTGTTGGCGTGCAGGTGAGAGATGGCCAGGTCGAGGCGGCAGAGTGCACGCGGGCCAGCCAACCCTGCGGTGTCGAACGCGGTGATCGCGGTGGTGAGATGGTTGGTGACGCCCGCGGTAAGGCCGAGCGCCAGGTAGGCGGTCGCCGCGTTGGCCGCAGTCCTGGCCGGGCAGTACGGGCCGAGGGCGAGACTAGCGCTGACCGACGAGTCGGCCGGGTAGTCGGACAGCATGGTGAAGGCGTGGTCGACGGCGCGGTCGACGCCGTACCGGTCGCCGAGACGGGCGAGGGCCCGCGCCTGACCGTTGATCGTGAGGCGGATGCGGTGCCCGCTGGTGCCGCCACGGCGCAGGCCGTCCTGGGCGTAGGCCAGCGCGTCATGGTAATCGCCGGCGTAGAAGGCGATCAGGCTTTGCGTGGCCCGTGCCCAGGCTTGCGCGTCGGACTGCTCGGCAGCCTCGGCGAGGTCGAACGCTTCGGCGGCGTAGGCGTGCGCCGCACCGAATGCGCCGAGGTCAAGGGCGAGTGCGCCGAGAAGTCCGGACAGGTGAGCGGCGACGGCGTAGAGCCGCCCGCGTTGCGGTGGGTGCTGCCGGCCTGCCATGAGCTGGTCGACGTAGGAACGCAGCGGTCGCATACGTGCTATGAGGATTACCGGGGTGAGGCGCTCATTGTCGGCGATCGCCTGCCGAACCTCGTTTTCCAGATACGCGAGACGAATGTTGTCATCGACGGAAGATTTCAGCGCCAGCCGGCGGGCATCGATGCTGTCCTCGCGTTCCCACAGAACAGCACCTCTATTCGCTCCAAAGGCGTCGTGGCCAGCATCGGTCGGCGTCGCCGGCCCCGACGTGCTCCTGGCCACCTGGATCGCCGATGAGCGTCGTCGTTGACGGTTCAGCTCGGCGATGCGGTCATACTCACTTACGAGCATGCCACCGGTCTGCAACACGGTGTCGCAGCGCGCCCAGAAGGCACGGTCCGGGTGCTGATGACCGGTCTCCGTGTTCGCCACGGAGCTGCGGCCGTACTGCACGAGCCGCGCCAAGTCGTGCTGGGTGTGACCGCCAGCCTTGCGCAACTGCGCGAGCCGGCGGCCGAGCTCGCGGCGGGCGTCTTTGGTTTCGTCGCTGTCAGCCATCGCTAACCCCCGGTCTACTGCAGACGTGCAGTCACGATGTGTGCAGACGATAGCTTCCGCCTGTGGAAATCTTCCGGGCCGGCCGAGCAGCGCCGACCATCTGGCCAAGCACCAGCGCGGCCGATGGCCGCTGCGAGATCGGGCAGCATCGTCAGGTTCCCATTGTCGAGCGCGGCGGCAGACCGTGGCAGGACCACAATGTCGAAGTTTTGTCGGAGTTTGATGTCGGCATCTGCCGACAATTTCGACGTACGGCGCTGGTCGTCGTCGGATCCGGTCAGCTCGATAGTCCGGGCCCAGAAGGTGCCGGCGACGAGCTGGTCGACTACCGCCCTCGCCGCGCCGGTGTCGAGCAGCTCCCCGGTCGCCATCTGCGCAACCGCTGCCAGCGGCAGCGCCCCCACCACGTCGGGCAGGGTGCCGGCCGTCGCTTCGACGAGCAGATCGAGACGATCATGCCCATGGAGGCTGCGGACCGACCATGACGATCGGTCGCGCCGACTAGCCTGTCCTGCGGATCGACATCGACATCGACGCCCAATCGGGCATCGATGCGCTGGCTGCCCGACGGCGCCTACGCCGACCTAGAGCCCGACACGGCCATCACCGCCTACGAGTCTCCCGACACAGGTCTGCTGGACATGCCCGCCGACCTTGCACGCGGGGCCATGGCGACAGCCCGGGAGGCAGTCGTGGATTACGTGGTCATTGATCGACGACCCGCGAACGTGCCATGGAGGCACGAGGAGTCGGCTGCGTCGTAGGGCCACGTGCTTAGCAGCGACAACCACATCGAGATGCTTACCCCGCCGAACTGAATTGGTGGACGCAGTCCGCCGACCACACCCTCCACTGGCCGCTCCGGCATCGATGCCCGGCCCTGAACTCGGGCTATGGCGGGAGCAGTCGCGACAGCCGTTTTCACGTGACGGCAGCGAACGGTTCCTTCGACCAGGCAGAGTATGAAGGCGATGGACGCTACTCAGGGGATCCCACGTCACCGCACAGCGATCGCGCGGCCAGACCTGTCGAAGCCGGTCACACTCGCCCTCGCCGACGGCATCCTCGCGCCGGGCTCAACTCTATTCGACTACGGGTGTGGTCGGGGAGACGATGTGACGCGGCTAGAGGCGCTCGGCTACGAAGCAAGTGGCTGGGATCCGGGGCACCGTCCGGACGCGGAGATCCGGAGCGCGGATGTCGTCAATCTCGGCTACGTCGTAAACGTCATCGAGGATCCTGCCGAACGGGCACGAGTGCTTCGAACGGCTTGGTCTCTTGCCCGCCAGGTCCTCGTGGTCGCCGCTCGTCCCGATTGGGAGGCTCGCGCCCTTGCCGGGAAGCGACATGGTGACGGCATACTAACGAAGCGGGGGACCTTCCAAAAGTTTTTTACGCAAGAGGAACTGCAGTCGTGGATCAAGGGTGAACTACAGGCTAGTTGTGTTGCGGCCGCGCCGGGCATCTTCTATGTGTTTCGTAACGAAAGCCGCGCCCAATCCCTCCTGGCGTCGCGCGTCAGCCGGCGACCTGCGCCGATACATGGCCCCAGCGTCCGGCGCGCCCTCTATGAGACTCACCGGGAGGAGATGGATGAGCTCCACAGCTTTGTTGCGACCCGCGGTCGATTGCCTGAACTCTGGGAGCTGACCAGCCAGGCTGCTCAACTGATCGGTACGTTTCCGTCCCTTAAGCACGCGGCTGCTGTCCTCCGTCAAGTGATCGGCACGAAGGACTGGGACCAAGGCATTGAATCCGCACGGCACCGCGCCCGGCAAGACCTCCTGGTCTACCTCGCTCTTGCCGCATTCAGCCGGCGGCCGAGGGCGTCGAACCTGCCAAGGGACATTGCCCTTGATGTGAAGGCATTTTTCGGATCGTACCGAGCGGCATGCGATCAGGCAGATCAGCTACTGCATTGCGTCGCCGACCAGCGGGCCCTGAACCTCGCATGCCGAGAATCCCGTGTTGGGAAGCTGACAGCTGAAGCGCTGTATGTGCACGCCAGTGGCCTCAACCTACTTAGTCCGCTCTTGCGAATATACGAAGCGTGCGCGAGGGTGCTTACTGGAACAGTCACCGAGGCCAACATCGTTAAACTATCGCGAGTCGCCCCGAAGGTTTCCTACCTAGCCTATCCCGACTTCGACCGGAACCCTCATCCTGCACTCGCCACATCTTTGCATGTCGACCTTAACCTTCTACGTGTTCGATACGTAGACTTCAAGTCGTCTAGCAATCCGCCCATTCTCCACCGGAAGGAAACGTTCGTCCCAACGGATCACCCGGACCGCGAGAAATTTGCCCGACTTACCCAACAGGAGGAACATGCAGGATTATTGAGCGACAGCGCGAGCATCGGTACGCGTGAGCGTTGGCAGAGCCGCCTCGACGAACTCGGCTACCGCCTGAACGGTCACCGGGTAATTCGGAAGAACTAGGGTCTGCTAGCCCCGCCTACCGCTCCGGCAGCAACACCGCCGAGCACGCCATCGTGCAGGCGCTCTCGTTTTCAAGCCGCCAAGCGCTCACCACGCCACAAGCCACGTAGGTCGATGTTGCCGCGCGAATCGAGCCGTTCGGTCGGGAGCACCGCCGGTCAGCGGTCGCGCATGCCTTCCGACTAGCTCTGCCCCTCAGTGCCGCATGAAGTCGGCTTGATGGCCACCATCATGTGATTGCTCCCGGCTGCGACGATGGTCTCGAGAAGCTCTAGAGGCATGGCCGTTGGAAGCGTGAGCTGCCCAAGGGTGGTGTCCCGTGACGCGAGTAGGTCGATCGAGCTACCGATGATCGACGGAGCTTCACGGGGCCCGAGGTCTCCGGGTTCAGGGTAGCCCCATTCGCTGAGCATGCTCATGGCCCGTCGATAGGTGTGGTCGCGGTAGATGCCCATTTCGTGGCCGCGGTAGACGAGGGCTTTCAGTGACATGCCCCAGCGGCGCTTGAGTTCGTGGAGCCGGTCGAAGTTGAGTCGGCCTGGCAGCTCCTCACGTAGGCGCGCGGTGGGTGCCAGGAACCGGGAGGCGAAGGCCGTTGCTTGGCGTTCCAGCAGCTGGCTTCCCGGTTCAGCGTCGTGGTGCAGCAGCAGGTGCCCGAGTTCATGGGCGGCATCCATACGGGAGCGGGCTTTGTCGTTCTTCGCGGGGTTGCTGAAAATGAAGGGCCGCTGCCCGTACCAGTGGGAGAAGGCATCAACCCGGTCGGAGACGTGGGGCAGGGTGAGCACGATGACGCCGTGCGCCTCTAGGAGCCGCACGACGTGGGGTATTGGCTCGTCGCCGAGCCCAAACCCCGCTCGGGCCTCGAGCGCGGCGGCTTCCACCTCCGCGGCCGTCGCAGACTCGGGCAGGTCGAGTTGAGGCAACCGGAGTTCGGGGAGGAGCACATGCCGTTCGATGACGTCGATGACCCGCCAGGCAATTTCGCCGAAGGCTAAGGCTTGGTCTCGTTCGGCCTGCGTCGTCACGCGCAGACTCCGGAAGTGGGCGTGGCCAGGCGTAACTGGAGTGGGAAAGCCTGCCGCGAAGAAGTCGACCGGCATTGCCAGAGCGAGCGCTAGTCGGCCTAGGACACTGGCCGATGGACGTGTCTGTCCCAGTTCGTACTGGCTTACCGCGGCCGCGGTCACTCCGGCGTGCTGGGCCAGCTGCTTCTTGGACATGCGCCGCCACCGCCGGGCCAACGTCAGGGCGCTTGCCTGGAAGGCCGCCGCGGCCAGCGAAGGCGTGCCGCTACGACTGCGGGCTGAGCTCATGCAGACGTCGGTACGGCCCGAAGGCCCTGACGGTGGTCGCGGCGCAGCCGCAGGTCCAGGCCCGGCAGCGGCAGCTCGTCGTGGTGCGGCGTCCGTTTGTTGGGCACCTGGCCGTCACTGGGCTTACCGATCGGTCGCGCGGGCTCACCGAACCACAACGTCACCTCAAACCAGGGTGAGCCGCCGGCGCGGTTATCGCGCGGGAAGCCGATGTAGGCGACAGCCCTACCGGTGTCGACGTCGCCAGCGTGGGCGATGCGGATGTGCCGTTTGCGCGGAATGACACTCGCGAACGCCTCCGGGAACTGCTCCTCATCGTCGAGGGCGAGTTGTCCGTCGCTGCTGTTCTCTACCGCCCCGCCGAGGCGGGCATCGCTGCCTTCCCACCGGATCGATCCCACGCTGGTCGCGGGGCTGTGCAGCGAGTACAGCCTCAGGATGTAACCAGCGGTGAGAATCTCCAGTGAGTTGTCCTCGATCCGGGCGTCTACGCCGGGCTGACCGGCGAACTGGGCGGCACCCAGGTTCGTGAGGTTGCGCCACACCGTGGTGCCGAAGCTCATCGGATCGTCGCCCAGTGCTGGCTCGTGACGGTCCGCCGCCCGCCTATACACCCCGCGAATCAAGTCAGCCAGCGGGTTCAGCACGCCACGCTCGTCGAGCGTGGCGATCGCAACGTTCAGCAGCTCCACGCTTGGGAATTTAGCAGCTTTCCCAGTTGATGTTGCCGAAATCAAGCAAGTGTCGCGGTGAGGCGTGACTTGACCAGATTCGGGGAGTAGAGCGGTGATCGGTCCGCCGGCCAGCGTCACTTAGGTCAGGGGCTCAGGGCGGCAGTCCGATTCGACTCCCTCGGAGGGTTGACGTGCACGCTTATCTTGTCATCGGCGAGCAGGCCGTCCTTGCCACTGGTTCTGCAGCTCCGCCTCTGGAAGGTGCCGCGATTCGGGTGGCGGTGCGGCTGGTCGATCCCACTCTGATTGATCGGAGCACGGGGGCGGTGGGAGACGTCGGGGCGTTCGTTGAACTTGACGAGGGGGCGCTGAGTCAACTCCTTGCATCGGTGCAGTCCGGGATCAGCCAAGTGCGCCCGGTGGCAGCGGTGCTCGCTCACAGGGCGAGCCGACGTGCGGTGGCGGTTGGTCCATTCGTCGATGCGGCTGCGGCTCGCCGATGGTGGAGGGCTCCCCGTAGTCGCCTGTCTGGTAACCCGGCGATGTCGATGGTTGTCGTTCCCCTCCTCGGCGTCGCGTTGACCGCCGAGGAGGGCGAACCGTAGAACCAAGACCGTTGTCGAAAGCCCATCCCCCGTTAGAGGTGACAAACAGCGCAGCCAGCCTCATCACTCTCGTCGTCGTGGGCGTCAGCGAGGACGTCGATGAGTGGTAAGTTGCGCCCTGGCCGGTTGGCAGCACGAGATAGCGCCGCCTGGTGCCGTTGCTCGATCTCGTCACGCCGGGCGAGCAGGTCGCGTAGCGACTCACCTTGCGACCAGGTGTACTGACGGCCCTGCATGGCGGTCGAGGCGTACTTGACCTTGTCCTCGTACTCGATTGCTCGCTCGAACAGGTCGGGGTGCCGGTCGGCGAGACCGACCCATTCGTGCTTGCGTTGGAAGAAGCAGAAGTAGCAGCCGGAGCGGGTGCGCCATTCGTAGTAGGCGGGCAGGCCGATGCCGGACTCGTCGAGAATGGCGTTGACGCCGTCGCGGTCGATGCCCTCCTCGCGGAAGGGGAACACCGCCTTGATGTTGGGCTTGGTGCTGACGTAACCGAGGCGGTTTTCGTCGGCGCGGATGGCGACGTAGGAGATGGCCTGGTCGTTGCCGAGCCAGTCCTCCAACGGTTTGATCTTGAGGTTCTTCGTGCACCAGCGCATGCTCGCGCTCGGCAGTGTGCCCTGATAGACCTGCAGCCAGTGGTCGAAGTCGCGGGAGGCGTTGAGCCGCGCGATCGGCTTGCCGAGGGCAGCTTCGAGCCTGTTGAGGTAGTCGTACGTCTCGGGTAGCTCTGCGCCGGTGTCGCAGAAGAAGTACTCCATATCGGGCACCTTGCCCCGCATGAAGACCGCCAGCGCCGAGGAGTCCTTGCCGCCGGAGATACCGAGTACATGGCGAACCTCGGTGGGGGTGCGCTGCCGCACAGTGGTCATGAGGCGGCCTCCTTTCCGGAGCTAGTGGGAGCTGTGGCGACGGTGTCTGAGCCAGCGTCGCCGATGAGGGCTTCGGCAAGCATCGCGAGCAGGACGCGTTCTCCCTGGGGACCGAGGCTATCGCGGGCTTCCGACAAAACGGTGCGGGCGAGCTCGTGGGCTTTGTCCCGAAGAACGTCAGGAATGTGAACGCGGGCATGGTCCTCGCGTCCGTCCAGGCCAGTCAGGGTGAGCAGCCGGACGCTGTAGGGCTGCGAATAATCTTGGAGGTGTTCGATGGGATGTAGATGGTTGACACGGTCAAGGTTTCTTGCCATCGTCGCCGCCTGTTGCGGGAAGGCGGCGGCGTCGCTGTCGCGCCAGTCGGCCATCCCGCGTCCGGCAATGCGAACGACGGCCATGTCCAGCCACTGTCCATCGCTGATCTCGTCGTCGTGCGTGATAGCGATGAGTCCTCGTAGACGTGCCTCTGCAAGTGGTGCGCCCACGAGAGCGCGGGTGTGTTCGGCCAGGCCCTGCCGGAGATCGGCCAGCGTCGCCGGCTGGGAGAACGCACCGGCGAGGTCCGCGATGACCCGGTGCCGCAGATTGCGGTCGGTGTCGGCGATTTCCGCTAGGGCACTGGCGAGCGAGGCGGCGTACTGCTGCGTGTGTTGCTTGTCGACCTTGCCATGCCGCGGGATCGGTGCGAGTCCGAGTTCCTTCGGCAGTGTCTCGAAGATGAGGACGTCCGGTTCGCGTGCATCCCGTAGCGCGGCTCGGACGGCGCGAGCTTCTGGGCTCACGTCGCCGGTCCGCTTGGCGTATTCGGTTAGGACGCGCACGCGATCGAGTAGCTCACGCGCGACGGCGAGCAATGCAGCGTTGCGCGCACCAGGACGAGGCTTGTGCGGAACATTGGCGCTAAGCGCATCGGCGAGTTCACTGATGACTTGCTTGCGCGGCCCGGACTCGGCGACGATGGACTTGACCGCGAAAGCCTCGGGCGTCTTCACCAGTCGCTCGATCAAAGCGGGAGTCAAGCGAGGCTGGTAGGTGCCTTCTTCGAAGACCGCCAGATCCTGGTCGCCGATGATGAGCGTGGACAGGATGATCAGGGGGGCGATCCCGGCCTTAATTCCGTAGGGCGGAGCCATGAGGAACGCCAGCAGGCGATTCACGGTCACAGGGTTGTCTGCGTCGTGTAGCAGCTGCTCAAGCGCCGCCCACGCCGGATGCAGGGTTGAGCTATCCGGCGGAGAGGCGAAGGCGTAGGGCAGGAGAGCGCCGTGGGAGGCGTGTGCCTTGTCGGTTGGCCGGTGTAGGTCTAGGTACTGCAGCACACCGCCGTACATTGCTCGCTCGGGTCCGTAGCCCTCGATGCCCAGGTTAGGTTCGGCTGGGTGAGTGAGCATCGCTTCCATCAGCTCGCGCCTAGCCTTCGCGCCTTGACTGGTGAGCTGGTGGCGGCCAAGCATCTCGTTGCGAATCTCCGGCGTGTGCGGATACACCGTTTCGCAGGCGGACGACACGATGCCGGCGAGACTGCGTGCCTCTAGCGGCTCGTCTTGGCGGATCGTTAGCCCGTCGTCGCCGGGCCGGAGCAGATGCCATTTGGCAGCAAGTCCGTTCGGGGCGAATGCACCGGCGAGGCGGGTGGCGAGTTCAGCGTTGGCCTGGGCGATGCGCTCGCTGAGCTCTCGGCGGGCGACGGCGTCGTAGTCGTTGCTGAGCGATAGCTCTTCGAGCGCATGCAGGTAGCGTGCGGCGGCGAGCACTGTCTTTGCGTCTCCGCTGACGCCGACGACGGCCGGCAGCGGAGACGTCACCTGGGGAAGGTTGGTGTCGTCGCCGAAGTGGAAGATCAGCATGCCGTCGGATGGGTGGCCGACTTGGCAGCCCTCGATGGTACCGGTTTCGGCGTCGGTGGCCTTCGTGATGAAGTGGCGAAGCATGCCGGTGCGTTGGCTGTGTCGTCCCGCTACCACCGCCACGGGTAGGTAGCGGTTCACCACGGCCACGGCGGCGTGGTCGTCGCATCGGTCCATCAGGGCGGTGATTTCACCGCTGAGGTCGGCGTCGCTGCCCTGCCAGACCCGGTACTCGTCGCTGAACTCTCGATGGACGAGGAAGTTGCGGTCGATCAGGCTATTGATGCGTTCCCACAGCGCTTGCCGGGCCTGTGGGTCGACGGTGTCCGTGGGGTCGGTGAGAGCAAACAGGACAGTGTCCAGACTTGCCCGCAGCGCTCCAGAGGCATCGACCAGGTTGAGCAACCCAATTGTCTTCAGGACTTCTTGATCGGCTTCGGGCAGGCCGTTCGCTTCGCTGATCCGGGTGTCGATCTCGATCCACCGGCTCGCGTTGGACGACGCCAGGAGGGTGGTGCGTCCCGCTCCAAGGAAGTAGTCAAAGACGTCAGAGAGCCGGAGGGTGCTCGCCCGCCGGGCGTCCTTGCGACCGTGTAAGGCGAGGAACCGTGCGACCGTGTGGGGCTCGTCGCTGGCGATGAAGCCGGTCAAGCTGCGGTCGTGTTGGCCGATCTGCCCGGCGAGCAGCGGCGCCACCGCCACCGTCAGTGGATGAAGCGGATAGACGGCGGCGAACAGGTCGGCGTCTGCCACGAGGACACCGTCGAGTCCCCGGGCAGTCCAGGCTTCGCTCGCGGCCTCGGCGTGGTGACGAATGAGGGCTTGACCGGCCGTGGTGACGGCGCTGTGATCAAGGGTCTGCTGGATGAGGTGCACAGCGTCGCCGAGGTGCGTGCTCATCGTGATGTCCTCGAAGCGGCCCTGAATCTTGGCCCACTCGCGGCTCTGCAGATTGGTAGTTCGTGAGGCGTAGTCACCAAAGGACAGGTGCTGCAGCGTCAGGATGTGAAGTCGCAGCCCTCGGGCGCCGGCGCCGGCTTCGGCGAGTTCCTGCAGCAGGAAAACGTCCGCCTGTGCGTCGGGGAACTCACCGCGTGAGGCGAGGTGCTCCAGACTCTTGCCGAACTCGTCGATCACCAGCACGACGGGGCTTTGCGCGCACAGTGCCCGCACCGCGGCGATCACCTCTGCGCTGCCAGCACCAGGAGCGTCTAAGGCCGCCAGCGCAGCCGACACCGGCATCGGTGTCTGCCGTGCTGACCACGCCGTCGAGGCCCCATGACGCACCGCACGGGCAATGGTGTCGAAAAGCGGCTCGCGGCGGGCGGTCGCTACCGCGGTAATCACGCCCTTTGGCGCACAGCTGTTCCGCGCAGCGGTGAACCGCTCGGCTAGGGTCAAACTCGCTGCAGCAAGGTGCTGATCCGCCTCGGCGCGACGTTTGCTGTTCCGCCCGAGTAGCGCGGCGATGAGCATCGCCAACGTTGACTTGCCGCTGCCATACGGGCCGGTCAAAGACCAAGCGCGAGTACGAGCGGGATCTTCCAACGCGGCCGTGACACGTTCGAGCATGTCTTGCGCGCGCACGCCAATATGAATCGATTCGAGGCGCGCGTCGGCGACGTCCCGCTCGAGGTTGGTCGACCGCAATCGGTTACTAACTACCTGAATGCCGCGTGGCGTTTCGACATATGCAGAGGCTTCCCTGACCTTAGTGCTCATCCCGCTGCCGCCTCCGTCGTCGCCAGCTGCCCGGTCCAACCGCCCTGCCGCCGTTCGTTGACGACGCGGCCGACTTCGGGGTACTCCCGATACCACGTCGCCTCGTCCGGGAATCCCGGTCGGCGACGCACGTTGCCGTAGTGAGCGTCAAGGACGTCCCAGGCAAGGCCGCGGGGAGGAGCGGCGAACGCCAGGCTGCGCTGTCCCACACCCTCAGTCAGGGCCAGCGCACCATGGTGAGCACTCACCTCTTCGAGCGCACCGACGATTTCGGGCTCACGCAGGCGGAAAGCCCGTCCCGGGCCGCCCGGCTCGTTTGCCAGCCGCGCCAGGGCGATCGATCCGCCCTGCCGGAGCGCAGGGTTTCGGTCGGCGTAGTCAAGGCAGGCGTAGGCGATCACACGGGCGGGCAACGAAACGCGAGCGGTGTTGGTGAACTGCCAGAACCGCACCTCGCGGTCACCGCTGCGTTCGCTGCCCCCGAACTCCAGCAGACCCAGCTCCCGGAATGGGCAGTCCAGCAAGTCCTCGAAGCTGCCCGGTGAGCCGGTCGGAGCCTTCCTCCGCGCGTACATCTTGGTCAGACAGTCGGCATCCTTGGCGATGGACGTCCGCACAGGCATCTCCCACTCCGAGCTGCGTACCTGTCGGATCACCGTCTCGGTGAGCGTCTCCTCGGTGAAACGGGACGAGGGCAGGGCGTTGAAGGCTACCCACCAGGTCGGCACGAACGACCGTTCACTGAGCAGCCACCAGTGCAGCAACCACAAGCTGCCGGGGTCCTCCAGGTACGGATCGGCGCCGTTCACGTCGAGTAGCCACCGGGCTTCCCAGGTCGGGCCAGCGGCGTTCGCGCGCGAGTTCTTACTCCGCGGATACTCGACTGTGATTTTGAACGCGTAAGACCAGAAGCGGATGGCGTTCACCATGTTCTTGCCGACACCGAGACGTACTGGCGCATCATGCTGTAAGAACACCTCGCTACCCATGCTCGCATCCCGCAACGCGCTGTAGGCCTTGTGCAACCAGCCAAACCGCGGCGCGAAGGTTTCGTGCCGGGAGAAGGACGACATCGCGGCGTCTCTGAGCTTCATTTCGAGCATTGCTGGACGGGCTCCTCGGAAAGGTTCACGGTTCTTGGGTTAGCGGCGTGCTAGGAGGCCAGTGTCAGGGCACGTACATCGCTGCCCGGACGCGTCGTACCGCTGACGTCAGTTCCGCGATGGCGAAGTTGATTTCGGTATCAGTGGTGGCATGACCCAGGGACAGCCGGATAGTGCAGTCCGCCTCGTCATCCGTGTGGCCCATGGCGAGCAGCACATGACTGCGTGTCAGTGCTCCTGAGGAGCAGGCGCTGCCATCGGAAGCCGCGACGTGAGGCATGGCAGACAAGACCGCGTCGGCCGGGGCGCCAGTGACGGTGAGGCTAGTGACGCCGGGGAGGCGAGGCGCAGACGCCCCGTTAACTCGCGCGCCGGGTACGGCGGCAAGCACGCCGGCTTCTAGGCGATCACGTAAGCGGCTGACTCGACGCTTTTCGTCCGCCAGATGTTGTTGAGCTGCTGCTGCTGCAGCTCCCGCACCAGCGATGCCCGCCACGTTGAGCGTTCCAGCACGCCACCCCCACTCCTGGCCTCCGCCCTGCAGCAGCGGGCGGTGTGCAACGGGGAGTCCTCGTCGCATGAACAGTGCACCGACCCCCTGCGGGCCTCCGAATTTGTGCGCCGACAGAGAGAGTAGGTCGATCGGAGCAGCAGATAGTTGGAGGGGAAGTCGGCCTACGAGCTGGGTGGCGTCCGTATGCAACAGTGCGCCGGTGCCATGAACCATCGTGCCGATAGCGTTCAAGTCATTGATGACCCCAGTCTCGTTGTTAGCCGCCATGACCGAGACCAACGCGGGCGGGCCGTTTTTCAACGCTGCCTGCAGGTCGTGAAGCTGTACCCGGCCATCGCCGTCTACGCCGAGGATCACAAGATGGCAGGAGCCGTCGTCGGCCAGCGCTCGCGCGGTCGTGAGGACTGCCGGATGCTCCACGGCACTAACGATCAGCAGACCATGAGACGGCGTAGCCGTTTGGAGAGCGAGGTTGTTCGCCTCCGTCGCGCCAGAGGTGAAGATGAGTTCTTGTGGTGTGCAGCCAAGAAGATCAGCAAGCTGTGCACGGGCTCTCTTGACCACGTCAGAGGCTTGGCGGCCGAGCAAATGACTGCTCGAGGCGTTACCGGGTGACCGCATCGCCTCGAGCACGGCCTCCGCTGCCTCCGGCCGGATAGGAGCGGAGGCGTTGTAGTCCATGTAGGCGACCGCTGGCTCGGCCTTACCACCGCTGCCTGCTAGCCGACCTTCACTCGCCACGCGGAAACCCTACTCCCGCCGCGGCTGGTGGTCGAGTAGGCCACGGGCCGTGCTGCACCCAGGAACGGTCGCCCCGACCCAGACAGGAGATGAGATCTGCGCATAGACGTTAGATCAGCCGTTTTGTCTTGCAGGTTGGCTTGAATGCGTGTCAAGACGTCGCAACAACGGACGGTACGGATTGTCAAGCACTGGCCCGGTCAGCACCTCGGCACGCATCACTGTCGACATCGTGATAGGGCACGCCTCTACTGAGGTCGCTGCATCCGTGACCTGTGCTCCGCTCCTGTGGCTGTCCTGCGCCCACTAGAGACGCTCAAGAACCACCTGGCCAGTAGCGTGCCGCGATTCGCAGGAAGCGGTCCGACGGCAGAGGTTCGTTACCGACAGTAACGTACAGTGCCGGCGCGAGGGTGTTCGCCTGCTGCTCTGCGTGTGGCAGGCAAGACATGAAGAGCTCCGCTTCGTACAATCACGCCACGGAATCGGGCACATGCTCCCTCGCATGTGGTCGGACCGGCTGACCACGCTCAGCGCGGGCCCGAGATAGGAGCCATGCGAATGTTTCGGACGCGAAGCCGCGACCGCCAAACCCGCATCCGTAAGCCTCGCTGTTGCTCGACAGTCGACTGTCTTATGTACGACACCGATACATCTTGACTGTCCCTTTTTCCCTATGTGGAGAGCGCAACAGCCACTCCCTGCAGCAAGCCCTTCGCCCCCTTGACGCTCTGACCCGGAGGATCCAGGATGCCCACCGAAGCCAAAGAAATCTTCGAGGCTACCTCCCGTAGCTTCAGGGAGCTGATGAGCGAGAACGGCTTGGGTTTCTACGTGCCCGCCTATCAGCGGCCCTACGGCTGGGATGGCGGTAAGGTCTCCCGACTGATCGACGACACCCTGCATGGGCTCGCCTATCTGGCGCAAAGTGACGATAGCTTTACATTTCTTGGCACTATCATCACAATCCACGACATCAACCACACGACAATTCACCCGAAAGTGAAGGACGAGGTACCGGGCAAGGTCCTCACAGTAATCGATGGGCAGCAGCGCCTGTGCAGCCTCCTCCTCATGGCGGTATGCCTTCATAGTCAAATGCGTGTCCGTCACTGGAGGATGTTTAAGGGCGCCCGCAAGGCGGAGGAGCCCGCTCTTGAGTGGCTGAGCGGTCAGTCGCTCCATGTATTGAAGAACCTAGCCACTACGATCTACGAAGTGCAGGCTTATGGAGATTCGCCCATCTATCCTCGCATGATTAGGGCGTTCAAGGACCAATGGTCTAGAAAGAAGCAGCATGCCCAATACGACTCGCCGATAGCCAACCTTCTTGCGACGTACTCGTCTGTCGCTGAATCGGATCCGCCTTCCGAGTTCCGCCCGAAACCGCGAGTCGACGGAGGGGAGGGCGAGGATGACCTCGTTAAGCGGTATCACGAGATTCGAACTGCGCTAAATATCCTTGCAAGAGGCAGTTCGGATGAGGGGCGCGACGAGATACCGAACCTCACTGACCTGGCTCACAATAAATCTTTCCAGCGTGCGCTACTCAATCACGAGTTTCCGGACGAGGTCGTCGAGCAGCTCAAGGATTGCCCGGCTCAATATGCCGAACTAATTAGGCTGCTCTTTGTTGGTGCTTATGTACTGAACCGAATTGCCGTCACGGTTGTCAAAGGCAAAAACGAAGACTACGCCTTTACTATTTTCGAATCGCTAAACACGACCGGTGAACCTCTGACCGCGTTCGAGACCTTTAAGCCGCGAGTGGTAAGTGCCGAAGGGCTTTCCAGCTATGAAAGCTCCCTATGTCGGAAATTGATCGACGATGTCGGCGATCACTTGTCCAAGTACCGCGTAGGGAGCAGCCTGCAGACCGCCACCCAAGACCTGCTCACGTCGTTTGCGATTGCGGAGACGGGGTATAAGCTCTCTAAAAGGCTCGCTGATCAGCGGACGTATCTCAAAGATGAATTCGAGCGTCACAGCAACTCGCGTGGCTCCCGAGAGGCATTCGTGCGGCATCTACGTGACACCGCCCGATTCATTCAACATGCCTGGGAGCCGGGGCGTGACGGGACGCCGGCGCTCCATGGATTACCGCCTGAAGCTACCACCGACGTCGTCCGGCTTTGTATATCGTTTCTCAAGTCACTCAACCACAGCATCGTAATTGGCCCATTGGTCAGGTTCTACTCAACAGCGCTCCAAGCTCCGGCGGACGAGCATCTCCGAGACGTCGAGGGCGCGGTGAAAGCGATGACTGCGTTCTCCGTCCTGTGGCGCACCTCGCGGCGAAATACCGGCAACATCGATCGCGAATATCGAGAAATTATGACCGGTGTCGAGTCTGCTCACATCGGTCCACTAGCTCGCCTGCGGCGTCGGAGTCATGAAGACGGCCCCGCGCCGCAGGTCGACCTACAAGGGCTTAAGCAAGAACTTGTTACTCGCTTGGCCGATGCTAACCGTGGGGACGTCGCCGATAAGGACAGCTGGCTCCAGCTGTCGTGGCCCCTACCGATTTATCAGACGAACAAAGCGTTGGCTCGCTTCGTTCTTCTTAGCGCCTATCACGACACAGTTGAAGATCTGTCCGAGCCCGGCCTGGTCCGGTCAGGAAAGAATCAGGCGCAACCCTGCTTGACCTTCGAAGGCTGGCGTGACGAGGTCCACCTGAGTCTGGAACACATTGTGCCGCAGGAGGCAACCACCAACTGGCCGGAGAGCCTGTACAAAGATAAAGATGTAATTCACAGGCTAGGAAATCTTGTGTTGGTTCCGTCGGCGGTCAACAGTTCGCTGGGAACCCGACCATGGCATGAGAAGCGGATACTGTACTCCGCTCTAGGCGCCCGGTCCAAGGAGGAGGCCCGAAGTATTCTCGAAGCCGCTTCCCTCGACAGCATAAAGTTTGCGCAGTCGACCGAATCATTGATCGAAATGTCGAGCTACATGCCCCATCTGAGGTCGGTAGGTTCGCGTGTCCACCAATGGAACCCCGACTACATCGAAGCCCGTTCCCATCGGCTCCTGGAGCTAGCGTGGGATCGGCTCGCTCCGTGGTTGGGGATGAACTGATGGTTGCGATCCTTGAGTTGACGCTGCCGGCCTGCCAGCGCGGCTCCGAACAGGTCGTGCGCCCCTGCTACGGAAGGGCCGCTCGCGTCCTCCCGGGCCACCTCTGCCACTTCAGGGGCTCGATCGCCGCACGAGCCCTCCTCGAAAGCTCGGCTAACGTCCCAACTGCACATCACCGCAATATAGCGTGGAACATCTAAATCGGACAAAATTAGCGTAAAAACCCGGCCCGATATTTGAGGGCTGAAAGCGTCGGCTGCCTGCTCTAGGCTGCCTCCATCAGCATCAGCCCGCATCGTTCACTGCGGGTTGAGGACCTGTCGCCAAGCAGTGGGGTGATGTTGATCAACAGGCGAACCGGATTGCGGATGGCAGATGAGCGCTTCGACCGCCTCGTCGCCCGGTATCGGGACGACCCCAGCCCAGCACTTCACGTTGAGTGGGGCCTGCTCCGCCTCCTTGACGAACGCTATTGTCAAACCCTCGAGGATGACCTTGCCGGGTCGGCGGATCGCTGGGAAGTAATGCGGGCGGTGCCCGAACTTTACCAAAGTATCCCTGACATGCCCGGACTCTATATGTTCGTTTGGCGTCCGCCGTTTCAATTTCATGTTGCAACTGAACTATCTCAGCCGGGAACAGTCTCCCAAATCCTTTACATCGGCCAGGCGGGCGGCGGCGCCAGCAGCGGAAACACCTTGCGTGGACGCTACCGAGAGTATCAGCAGTACTTGGCATCAGAGCCTGCGAAGGTATGGGCCGAGCCTGCCGGCAACACGCGGAAAGAGGTGTTGGCGCGTTATTTGGCGCTCCGGCCACTAGAGTACTGGTGGACCACCGTCAGGAACCGGGCTGAAATCGCTGGCCTGGAAGACAGGCTTATCAAGCTACTGAACCCGCCCGGCAACTTGAACCGCGGACCGATACTGCGGCCTCGGACACCACAACCGGCGCTTCGACAGTGAAATCGTAAGGGGAAATGAATATGCCGTCCAAGACTTTCGTGCCCGCGTTCAAGGCCCACGTAGGAAATTGGGAATACTACCTGTGTCTAATGAGCTATGCGCAGGTGGCCCGGGAGATCAATTTTGCTTACGAGCTTGGCGGCAATAAAGATCTAGCGACCATGATCCAGCGTGGGGTGGGTGACCGTACAGAAGCGATCACTCAGTACCTAGTCACCAACGAGCATCGGTTCCTCGGCTCCCTGATTGTCGCCGCCTGGGGAGGGCACCCAGAATACATTGCGCTAACTATGGATGATAATGCAGAGCAAAACATGCTTGCCGGAGTTGATCGGGAGTTCGGCGTTCTGACCTTCGACGGCACTCATCAGTTTTTTGCGCTTGATGGGCAACACCGACTCAAGGCGATCAAAGACGCGGTGAAGCGCGATCCCGAGCTTGGTAGCGAGGACATCGGTGTAATCGTTGTCCCTCACTTCAACTCGGAAGAGGGCCGTCGGCGGACGCGCCGCTTGTTCACGAACATCAACCGGAACGCGGTCAAGACCAGCGCGCAGGAGAACATTGCTCTCGACGAGGACGATAGCTTTGCCATTCTTACCCGCCGATTCCTAGATGATCATGCGTTCCTCTCGCAGCACAATGTAGTCCAGGTTTTCAGCAAGCAGGGCAACGATGGTGAGGTGAAGCTGGCGAACCGAAACGTCAATGTCAGCCAGTCCGCGTGGACGACGATCGGCATCCTTTACGATCTACTTAAGGAACTAGGGTTCGACCTCGACGGCAGCATCCAGAAGCTATCGAAGCGCGCGACCGATGAGGTTTTGGATGAAAGCTATGAGATTCTCGTTGAACGTTTGAATCACCTCTTCGTGGCCTGCGGCGACCTTCGTACCAGGTACGAGAAGACAGGTTCTCCACGGGAACTTCGGGCACCCAAGGGTCACGAGGGAGACGGACACCCCTTCATGCGACCTGTTGTGCAGCTAGCCGTGGCACGCGCCCTTCGTCACGTGGTTGGTCAAGGGCTGCTCGACTGGGAATCGGCCATCAATCGCCTCTCATCTCTTGATTGGCGACTCGTTGCCACACCTTTCGCCACCGTGTGGCAAGCCGGGGAGCCAGGCAGGAAGGGTAAAATGATTACGGGACGAGAGCACGTTAGTCTCCTTCAAGATCTCCTCACTGTCCATATTGCTCCGGCGAACAAGGCGCAGATCGAGCGCGCATTGAAGAGCTACAAGACTCTCCGGGGTATTCGGTACCCCATCTCCGTGGAGGAGCTCGCGAAGGGCATCGTTACGATCACGGCCCCGGTCTTCATCCCTAAGCCGGCTCCCGATCCTGCCCCCCTGGCCGCAGATGATGTCGAAGTTGACGTCGAAGAGGACGACGATGAGCAGGAACCCGCTATCAGCAGCTCGGCGCAAGCCTGACTCCGCGACTGGACTGATCACTGCGTGATCACCCTGCGTCCGTTCACCATTGATGACCTCGATGCCCAGAGGTAGTCATCTACCGCTTATGGTTTGGCGCCGGCCATGTGAACCGGCGCCAAGCCATCGAATGCCGCGACAGAGGGGGACTCGCATCTGCGTCAATCGGGTGTGGCGCTGTTGGCGGCTCGGGTTCCCGATGAGACGGCAGAGCATGCCGCCGAGGGCGGCCCAGCGGATCATGATCTCCGACGCGCCGTAGCGGATTTCGTAGTCTCGGGCCAAGCAGCGTGAGCAGTTGTGGGGCCGGCAACGGACTCTGTTGTAGAGTGCTGCCCTCTTTCGGTCGTAAAATTTATGTCACCTTGCCCACTGGCGTGGCGCCACCAGCAAAGTGCTCGGTGCGCCCGATGCAGGTTTAGGGGTACGGCGTCAACGACTGGGCGGCGTGGGGCATGAGCTTTCAACGCGATGGACCCCATCTGACGCATCCGCCAGGGCTGCGTGTTGCCAACCGGCGTGTACCCGTCGGCATGGCTACGGAACCAGCACACCCGAAGCCTCAGTCGTCTACCTCAACGGACCCGCCGTCAACGCCGCCCTCGCTTTGAACTCATCGCCTGGCTCACCGGCGCACGCTAACCCGCCTCCTGGCTCGACATGGACCTACTAGGTAACACGGAACAATCCGGCATGCAGATCGGGACTCGACAAACCGGCAAACGCGACCCGGATGCATCGACTGCGGGCGCTAATTGATCCCTTGCCAGGGACGTTCCAGGTGCGGTCGCGGAAAGGATGTTTGAGTTCGCCAGGATGGCTAGGATGGCGAAGCCAGGAGAGTCGACGCCGTGGGAGGCGTCGAACCGGTCGACGGCTTGAAGGCCGAGTGCCGCTCAGGTCCGCCGGTGGGCTCACCGCGGCCGTTCTGACGGGCGGCGATCTGGTTGGCCAGCGGCTGCTGCCCTCAATCACCCGCTCCCGCAGCCGGGGCCGGTCGGGGTCGTCGGCTCCACGGCGATGGTTGCAGAAGGCCTGCTCGCAAAGTTGGCGTGATCAGCCCGCCTTCCGCCGGCCATGCGGCGGTGCTGTTGCAATGACGCAAGGCGCCTGGCGTGCGCGTTGGTCAGGGCATGTCAATCGAGATAGATGAGCAGGGGAGTCTCTCGGGGAGGGAACACCATAGTGACCCTTATGGAAGCTACGGGGCGGGCTGGTTCGCCTCACCCTGCTCGCCGCCGAAGTAGGTGGTCCAGGCGCGCGGCGAATCGGCACCACGGCAAGCGGCCCGCTAGGCCGTTGCCAGATCGGCGTTCAGTTGGTGGGGGACAGCCGGCCTGTCCGTGCGCGAAGCTGCTGCGCCACTTCGTCACATGCCTTAGTTGGATGCCTAGGTGCGCTGTCCGGGAATGCTGGTCAACCTGGTGATGCGCACGGGCGGTGGCGGCCCCAGGTTTGTCGCCGAACCGGCACCGATCGAACCAGTGCGCCGCAAGAAGGTCGAGAACGCCGAGCCGGGGATGCTCATGGAGCACTTCCACAAGGACGGCTGGACCGTTCAGGACGTGCGCCTCGGCAACCTCTATGACGCCACTGCCACCAAGAACGGGCGGACGCTGGCTGGAGTCCAACGGTACGGAGACGGCCGGTGCTGCGGTCATCGTTACCAGAACGAGGTCGAGTGGGCCCACCCCGGCGACTGCGTCATCGGCACCTTCTCCGATGTCACCTTCCCCCCCCGATCGGCGAGGTCGACACGTCGAGCGGAATCTTCAGGCCGTTCACTTTGGACCCGTACACGGTGCGCTGGCACCGCGCGCCTGCGACTTCACGCCGGCTACGGGCGGCCGACTCGACTTAGCGGACACGCCACGGTTGGGTGTCCTGGCGTTCGGACACGACTCGCGAGAGCAATCGGTAATCGACGCGAGGAGCCTGCTCACCGAGTATTCGTGAAGTAGCGGGTGTGCTTAGAGCCTAATTCGCCCACCTGAGGCCAGCGGGATTGTCCGGATCGGGCCGCATCGGGGAGCCGGCTCATCCGGAACGTCACTCGTGCGTCTGCTCATCGCCGGGCAGTACGGCGCGGCGACGCCGGAGAATCGCCCCCGCGCCCCAGACCAGCCCACCGATCGCAGCAAGGTTCTCGCCGTTCTCCCATACCCGCGTCAGGCCACCTTGGACCCACAACTGGCCAGCGGCGAGAAGCGTCACGATAGCGGCGACGAGTAAAATCCGACTCTCGAAAGCTACAAGCTGATCCAGAGCCCGAGTGAGTAATCGGCCAAGATCGCGGAGCCGGAATCGCACGGACGCCAGCAAGAAGCCCGCCGCCAGGTGGACCTGCCGCCGTGGGGTAAGCCCGAGCTCGAGTTCGGGATCGCCTTGCAGGTCGGCCAGCCAGGTCTCCAAATCCGCGCGTCGGGATCCGCCCAGCAGGCTCGCGGCACGGGTCAGCATGTAGGCGAGCGGGCTGACCGCTGCGATGTACGCGGGTCTAGTCATATCACCGAAATCCGTAGCCCCTGTAATGTGACCGAAGTACCGGTAGTTGTCCTCGTACCGTCGAGGGAAAAGCCGGTAGGTGCGCCGCAGGAACCGCACCAGCACCGCGCGGGGTACCTCAAACAGGGCGTTGCCATCCGGTGAGGAGAAGGCCAGCGCGACGTAGTCGCCGCGCGGGGTGGCCCACGGCCAGACGCAAACGTCTCCTTCCCCGCTCGGGTGGTCCAGTC
Organism: Micromonospora sp. MGP-C2; assembly: GCF_057766525.1. Classification (NCBI taxonomy): domain Bacteria; kingdom Bacillati; phylum Actinomycetota; class Actinomycetes; order Micromonosporales; family Micromonosporaceae; genus Micromonospora; species Micromonospora sp. MGP-C2. The sequence continues at coordinate 1,978,533 of NZ_JBYMEN010000002.1, read as the reverse complement.
CGTCCACGAGCAGGTCGCGCGCGAACCACCACGTCACCGGCTCACCGCCAGGATCAGACGGATTGAAAATGATCTCCAGGGCGATCGGGTCGTCGAGCCGGTAGATGAGGGTGGCGGCCACCGGCAGCGCAGTCGCGTCCGGCGCTATCAGGCGTAGGGAGGCGCTAACTTCAACGGTGTTCTGCGGGGCCGCTGTCATTGGGCCTTCCCATCGGCGACCTGGGACAGGAAGTGCTCGGCCCGTTCGGCCACGGAGGCTGGCCGGGTCCGCCGGGCTCTACGTTCGGCGACCGCTTGCACCATGCTGCGCATACCAAGATCGGTGAAGCGGTAGTAGCGGCGGCGTGGCCGCCCCGACGGCTGATCCGTCTCCTGCCACGATTCGATCCACCCCAACTCGCTGAGCCGTTCGAGGATCGGATAGACCGTGCCGGACCCCAGGTCGGCGAGTTCGCAGATGCGTAGCCCCCACGGCGGATCATCCGGCGAGGCGTCCGCCAGTGTTTCCAGCACCGCGAGCGTCGGTTTGGTCAGGCGAAGGCGCGAGGAAGCCATGCCTCCACACTATCGGCGTATGTCGAGAACGACAATCAATGGAACGCGCTTCGTTGCTCTGGTGACCACGCAGCAGAGGGTGGCGTGGGGTCTGGCCAAGCCCTCGATCATCGACGCTCACTGCCTGCGCCTCGCCGCGAGGGTTTCATCAGGGTGCCCTGCTACGCCACCGCACCCCTGGCAATATGGTCGGCAATTTCGGTGCGTGTCCGGGGAGACTACGGTGTGTCAAGGATCTGCCGTGTGCGTTGGAGGTCAGGCTGTGATTGAGGGCTGGTTGCTGTCGGCGGCGACAGCGGGCGGGTCGGCACTGATCGGTGCTGTCGCCACAGATGTGTGGCAGTCAGCGCGAGCTGGGGTATGCCGCTTGTTCGGCCGAGCGGGACAGCGGCGGGGTGACGTGGCGCAGGGGTGGGCGGATCAGACCGCTGCGGAGATCACTGGCGCACCCACGGAGCAGCAGATCGAGGTTCGGCAGCGGCTGGCGCTGTTGTGGCAGCAGCGGTTGACGGATCTGGTGGAGGAGCAGCCGGAACTCGGCGATGAGCTGCGGATGTGGGCCACTGGCCTTCGGCAGCAGCTGCCAGAGGCACAAAGGGATTGGGTGAACACGTTCATCGCGAGCGGTAACGCGACGCAGTACAACGCGCCGGGGGGATCGATAGCCGTGACGATTCATCCGGGTGAGCGATTCGCGTCGTGAGCACGACTGTGGGGCGTGCCGGTGGCGATCGGTTCGAGGCACGCGAGCGCTCGACCATGTTCAATGCGCCGGACGGGACGATCAACGTCTACCAGGACGGCCACGGTCCCCGACCGATGCACCGGCTGTGGATGGCGCCGCCGCACGCGGCGGGCATGGTGGCGCGGCCAGAGCTGGCGGAACCGCTGTTGGAGCTGGTGACTGCGGAGGCCGGCGAGCAGGTAGCGGTGAGCGGTGTCCACGGCACCGGCGGATTCGGTAAGACCACCTTGGCTGCCTGGATATGTCATCAGCCCCAGGTGCGCGACAGATTCTCTGGTGGTCTCTTGTGGGTGACCGTCGGTGAGCACGCCGCCGGCGCGGAGCTGGCCGGGCGGATCAACAACCTGATCGAGCATCTCACCGGCGCCCGCAGCGGATTCACCGACCCGATTCAGGCGGGACATCGGCTGGGCGCGTTATTGGATAACCAGCCCGACCCGGTATTGCTGGTGGTCGACGATGTTTGGCGGGTAGACCAGTTGGACCCGTTCTGCCAGGGCGGGATACGGTGCCGGCGACTGGTCACGACCCGTCACCGCGGCCTGGTGCCGGCGAGATCCAGCGTGTGGGTCGACCAGATGTCCACAAGGCAGGCGGCGGCGCTGTTGACCCGCGACCTAGCCGATCCGCCGACCGACCTGGTCGCCCGGATCCTGTCGGCGACCGGACGCTGGCCGGTGCTGCTCAGCATCGCGAACCGGACCGTGGTCCGCCACGTCGAGAACTACGGTGCCACCGCGGCGTGGGCGTTGCGGGACATCGCGGACCGACTCGCCGAAGAAGGCCCCACCAGCTTCGACTTCGAAGACCCCGCCCGAAGTGGCCGTGCGATTGACGCCACCGTCCGCGCCGGCCTGGACCTCCTCGACCCGGCGATCAGCGACCGGTTCACCGAACTAGCGATCTTCGGCGAGGACGTTGACATACCGCTTTCAGTACTCACGCTTCTGTGGGCAAAGACCGGCGGTCTGACACCACGCGGCACCCGGCGAGTTTGCGCGATCCTGGCCGGGATGTCGCTGCTGCTGCAGTACCAATCCGAAGCAGGCACCATCCGGCTCCACGACATCATCCGCTCCTATCTAATCCGCAACGCCACCGACAACAGTCAACGCACCCGACTGCACGCTCTGCTCCTGGACGCTGCTGTCGCACTGACCATGCCGGCAGCCTCAGCGACGACATCCGCAGCCTCGCCGACTGTGGCCTGGTGGACGCTTCCCGCCGCCGAGGAGTACCTCGCAGCACACCTCGCCGAACACCTCCACGGTGCCGACCGACACGATGATCTCGCCGCTACTGTCACCGACCTGCGATGGATCACCACACGCCTACAACGCCACGGGCCCGCCGCCATCGAGGCAGACCTCGCCTACGTCACCACCGCCACCGCCACCACGCTGGCCAAGACCATCAGGCAGAACAGCCACCTGCTTACCCCTACCGACCCGCCCGACGCTCTCGGCGACGTGCTGGTCAGCCGCCTCGACAACGAACCTGACCTGGCACCGCTGGTGGCCGCTTATGCGCCTGCCCTTCCGCTGCCGCGACTAGCCAACCGGTGGCCACCCCCAGACGTTGCTCACCCCGCCCTCTTACGCACTCTCACCGGTCACACCGGCTCACTGTCAGTGCTGGTATCACCGCTGGACGGGGCCTGGGTGGCCAGCGGCGGTCACGATGGCACTGTCCGGGTCTGGGATCCGACCACCGGTGCCTTGCGCAGCGTCTTCACCGACCACAGCGGTCCGGTGTCGGCGCTGGTGTCGGCGCCGGACGGGGCCTGGGTGGCCAGCGGCGGTCACGATGGCACTGTCCGGGTCTGGGATCCGACCACCGGTGCCTTGCGCAGCGTCTTCACCGACCACAGCGGGCGGGTTGAGGCTTTGGTGGCAGCGCCAGATGGATCCTGGGTGGCCAGCGGCGGCCCCGATGGCTCGGTTAGGGTCTGGGACCTGACCACCGGTGCCCTCCGGCACACCCTCGTCGGCCATACCGGCTCGGTGATGGCACTCGCGACGGCGCCGGACGGGTCCTGGCTGGCTAGCGGCGGACCCGATGGCACGGTGCAGATCTGGGACCCGACGACCGGCACCCGTCGGCAATCTCTCACCGGCCACACCGGCTGGCTGCTGGCAATGGCGGTGGCACCGGACGGGACCTGGCTGGCCAGCGGCGGACTCGATGGCTCGATGCGCGTATGGGACCCCGCCGGCGGCACTCTCCGCCATATACTCGCCGCCCAGAACAGTCCGGTGTTGGCGTTGGCGGTTGCGCCAGACGGCTCATGGCTCGCCAGTGGCGGCCACGATGGCTCGCTGCGGGTCTGGGATCCCACCACCGGCACTCTGCGCCATGCTCTCGCCGGCCACAGCAGCTCAGTGCTGGTGTTGGCGGTGGCACCGGATGGCTCTTGGTTGGCCAGCGCGGGACGCGGTCACTCAGTGCGGATCTGGGACTCGGTCACCGGCGGCCTCCGGCAAGCCCTCACCGGCCACACCGGACGCGTATCGGCGCTGATGACGGCACCAGACGGAAGTTGGTTAGCCAGCGACGGTTTCGATGCAACGGTGCGAGTATGGAACCCGGCGATCACTGGCACCCTCGGACGATCCTCGAGCGGCCACACCAGGTCGGTGATGGCGTTGGTGTTGGCGCCGGACCGGTCCTGGCTGGCGAGCAGCTCGTACGACCGGACAGTGCGGATCTGGGACCCTGCCGTCGGCGCTGTCAGGCACACCCTTACCGACCACACCGGCTGGGTGGGGGCGTTGGTGGCAGCGCCGGACGGGTCCTGGCTGGCCAGCGGCGCTCACGACGGCACGGTGCGGATCTGGGATCCGGTCACAGGGATCCTCCAACGAACCCTCACGGACGGCCCCAGCCAGGTAGGGGCGTTGGTGACAGCGCCGGACGGGTCCTGGCTGGCCAGCGGCGCTGAGGACGGCACGGTGCGGATCTGGGACCCCATTACCGGCACCCTCCGCCACACCCTCGCCGGTCACACCAACGCCGTGTTGGCGCTGGTGACAGCACCGGACGGATCTTGGCTGGCCAGCGACGGATTTGACGACACGGTGCGGATCTGGGATCCCGTCACAGGGACCCTTCGCCGAACCCTCACGGACGGCCCCAGCCAGGTAGGGGCGTTGGTGGCAGCGCCGGACGGGTCGTGGCTGGCCAGCGGCGCTCACGACGGCACGGTGCGGATCTGGGACCCGACCACCGCCACCGTCCGCCACGTCCTCACCAACCACACCGACGGCGTCTCGGCCTTGGTGACGGCGCCGGACGGGTCCTGGCTGGCCAGCAGCTCATACGACAGGACGGTGCGGATCTGGGATCCGACCACCGGTACCCTCCGGCAGACCCTCACCGGTCACAGGTCCCCCGTGATGGCCCTGATGAAGGCACCGGACGGATCCTGGCTCGCCAGCGCCGGACGCGACGGAACGATCCGGATCTGCCAGACACGAGATGGGGGACATCTCGCGACAACCCGAATAGGCGGGACACCTCCAGTCTTCCCCCTAACGACAGACAGCCGTGCCGTCTACTGCGCCGGCGCGCACGCCGTTTACGGGTTTGACTTACTTCTCACTCAAGGACAAGGCCCTAATCAAGCCAGCGATTGAGAGGCCTGCAGGGGTGCGGGATCGCAGCCCAGGCCACTCTTCCCAGCCTTCCGGGTTTGGGCGACCCCGATCACAGGTGGGCGCTGGACCGCTTCCCGTCGATCTCGCCTCGGCGCCAGTAGGTAGGTAAGTTGCTGCAGAGCTGGCCGGCGAGAACCAGCGGCTGACCGGCCCACCCGGGTGGCGTCTTACCGCAGCACAAGGGCACGCTCTCCACCTCGGGCGCTTCGGCCCGCGCGACACCCGGGCCGTATCGCCGCTCGCAGGCACGGTCAGCCGTCACCTAGCGGCGGGCGTCGTTTGCGGTCTCGGCCAGCTCGATGGTCCCGACCGTTCGGTGGTGACCGTGGTGTGTGCGTCGGCGCGGGGATCCAGCTAACACGTTCGCAGTGCCGGAAGGGCAGCCACGTACCGTGCAGGATGCCTTCCAGCAGGTGGTCCAGGTGAGGGTGTGGACCACAGGGGAACATGGCAGTTGTTGCGGCCTTCTGCCGGCTATAGCTGCGTAGGTCGAGCGTTGGGTAAAGGTGTAGCCGGCCGCACGGCACGGCCTTACGGTGACCGGGCACCGGCTGGTGCTGGTCCAGAATTCCGCCCAGCCGCACTGTTGCGTCTCGAACGTGATGGCGCCCGCGCCGATTTACAGCGGGCCTCGGATACGTACACGCGGTGATCGTCAAAGGGCCGATATGGACAGGTCTGGCACCGAGTGCAGGAACGCGATGTTTGTCGGCGCCGCGGATGGTGGTCCACACCACTCGGTCCTCGGCCTTGCGGAGCTGTCGGCCGTCAAAAGCTCCCAGGTCAGGACAAGCCATGAGGTTGAATGGCCTATAGCGAGGGCAGAGTCGAGACGTGGATGGCGCCTCAATCACTCACGTTTCGCTGACCCAGTTGAGAGCGGCATTGCGTCCATCGTGGACCTCGGTAAGACTGGCAAGGGATGCCCGTCGTTTTGTGGCCGGTAGGTGACTGACCGTGATGGCGTGCGAGTGGGGTCTGTTCTGTGGGTGGCTTCACCTCCGGTGTGAACGAATGGCTCGGCCTGATCTCCGGGCTGCTGGCGGTGGTCGCCGCTGTCCTGGGGTTGCCGCCCCTGATCGGGCGTTTCCGCGAGGCTGGCAGTAGGCGGGCGGACAAACCACGGGTGCTGCTGCCGTCTCGTACCCAGCTCGTCGACCGCGGCAATGAGGTGGCTCAGGCTCTGCAGCATCTCGACCGCGGCGAGTACCTGATCTCCATCGAGGGCAGCATTGGCGTCGGCAAGAGCGCGCTGGCCACGGAGGTCGCGCATCGGCTCGCCGCGCGCCGGCCGGCAAAGAAGCCGGGCCGCGGGTTCACATCCCTGGTTTGGTTCGACGCTCACAACAGCATGCTCAGTCTCGCGGACCTCGCGCGCACGCTGGGGCTCGCCACCGGAAGTCCGGCGTTGTCAGCAGCTCCTGCCGAACACAAGGCCGAGGTGCTGCGCGCCCACCTGGCTGACCACCCGGCTGTTCTGGTTGTCGACAACTTGCGATTGACCGCCGTCGACGCGCAGCATCTCATCGACTTTCTCAAGACCCTGCCAAGCGGCTCGCTGGCAATCGTTAGTGCCAACACTCCTGGGCGGCTGCCGGCACCGCGGGTGCTGCTGCAGGAGTTGCAGTTGCGGTACATGCAGGAGCTGCTGCTTCGGGAGGCCCGGCGCCGCAGCGTGCCGGAGATCATCAGCGCTGACGCATCTACGTTCGAGCGCATCCATCGGTTGCTGGGCGGCAATCCGAGGGCGATTGAGCTGTTCGTGCTGGCCTGTTCACGAGACGGCCGGAGCCTTGCCGACCGGCTCGGTCAGCTTGAGGGCGGGTCAACGCGGTTGGCTGATGCGTTATTTAGTGTTGTGTGGCAAGACGTGAACGAGACGGGGCGCAGCCTGCTTCGTGTGTGTGCGTACCTGGGTGGCGGCGCCGACGTTGAGCAGTTGCGAGTGGCGCTGGCGGTCCCTGCGACCGAGGTAGACGCTCTCGTTGAGCGGCTGTGGTCCGATGGGCTGCTCTCGTCGCGCCAACAGCACGGCGTGACGGTGTACACGTGCTCGGCTGCGCTGCGACTGTTCGTGTTGAATCGAACAGCGCCGGGCGACACCGTGTTATTCGCGGGAAGGCTGGCGGAGCACTTCATCGCCCGCTTCAGCCAGGACTGGGAGGACGCGGCCGGCGCTGGCGCGCATATCGAGGCGATACGGCTGCTCATCCGCGACCTTCACCGACACGAGGCGTACGAGCAGTGCGTGCGCCTGTTCGATGTCACGCTCGACATCTTCTTCACCTTGGGGCTGTTCGACGATCGAATCGAACTCGGTTGGGTCGCGTACGAGGCAGCGACGGCGCTGGGCCACGACGAGCAGCGTTCGCTGGCCTTGTCGGTGATCTCGTCCACGCATGCCGTGCGCGGTGAGGCCGCGGAAGCCGCTCGGACGGCCCAGTTGGGGCTCGGTATCGCCCGGGACGCCGGCTCGGCACGGGAGATCGCGCGACAGCTGCGGTGCGTCGGCTTCGCGCTGTTCCGGGCCGGCCAAGCGGCCGAAGCTCTCGCAGTAGTCAAGAACCCTCAGGAGGATGCCGAGGAGATGGCCCGGGCGGCTGGCGACCCGAACAACATGATCGACATACAGTCGCTCGTCGGAGCCGCCTACTGGCATTTGGGCGAGCTGGATTCGTGTGAGCAGACGGTACGTCGGTTCCTCGACGCTTGTGAGCAGCTGCCCTGGGAGCGGGGCAAGGCGTACGCCATCAGGGATCTGGCGGAGGTGAGTCTCATGCGGCGGGCGTTCACGGACTCAGGTCTGCTGCTTCGTCAGGCGCGGCAGATCGCTGAGGAGTACCGCGACGTCCGCCAGCTTGTCCGTATTGACCTGACCGGTGCTCGGCTGAGCCTCTTTAGGGGTCGCCTGCTCAAAGCACGCGGGCAGGCGCGCAAGGCCGCTGCGGACGCACGGCAGCTGTCGCTCTCAGGTGAGCAGTCCGAAGCGGAGGCGACCTCGCGCTATGCGACCCGAGCGCTGTTCATGCCGTGGAGGTTCTTGGCCACATATGGGCGTCCGAGAATCAGGTTCACCAGCCAGACGGTCGGCGGCGATTGATCGCGCGCGCCGCAGAGATGAGGAGCAGGTTGTCGATGATCCAGCAGACACATCACAGAATCGGTGTGGGCAAAGACGAGCTCGCTGCCGTCGTCGCGACACCGACCACCGGCTCACCGCAGCGCATGGTCATGATGCTGCACGGCGGCCCGGGTGGGCAGAAGGACGGGCCGGCCGACCTTTACGTCGACCTTGCCGCGCATCTCGGCGCTGCCGGGATCGCTTCCGTGCGCTTCGACTTTCGTGGCTGCGGCGAAAGCACCGGCAGCTACCGAGATATGACCATCGCCCGGCAGGTCGAGGACCTGCGAGCGGTCCGCAGTTTCGTCGATGGCAGGTATCAGCCGACTGCCTGGGCGCTGGTAGGGGAGAGCTTCGGCGCCACCGTCGGCCTAGCTGGCTTCGACCCGGCATACCGGGCGGTCGTGCTGCTGTGGCCGGCTATCTGGCTGCTCGACGGCGCGTTCGAGTCCTACGTGAGCGAGGACAACCTCAGCGCGGCGCGGCGCGATGGTTATGTGGATCTCGACGGCGAGCAGATCGGCGTGGCGTTCCTCGACGAGCTGCAGGACGTGCAGGACGTCAGTGCTCCGCTGCGCGGCTTGCCCACGCCGGTGTTGTTCGTTCACGGAGAAGCCGACGGCGAGGTGCCATTCGGGCAGAGCGTACGCGCGGCCGACCTGGTCTCAGGACCGCACAAGGTAGTCGGGGTGCCCGACGGCGATCACTGCCTCGAAGAACCGCAGGAACGGGACATCGTGTACCGCGAGACGGTGACATGGCTCCGCGAGTACTTATAAGGATTGGCGCGCTATTTCTCGCGCCGACCGCCTACCGGCACCTGCCTACGATCGGCTGGGCGACGCACGGCGACATACACGCCGAGCTGCGCTGGCAGCTCGATCACCACTTCCACACCAAGACCGTCGTGATTGGCGACCGACGCCTCGGCAGCCCCGCCGCCGCCCGCCGCGCCATCGACGATGCCCTGAAGACGCTCGCCGGGCAGGATCTGCTCCTGGTCTGCCTGGCAGGCCACGCCGCCGAATTCACCCGCCGCGACGGCGACATCACCGCGTTGGCACTGCCCGGCTCTGTCCCTGGCCGGCCCACCAGCATGCTCCAGGTCGATGAGTTATCGGCAGGCGTCCGTCCAGGAGACGGCAAGCCGGTCATCGTCTGCGCCGACCTCATCTCACCTCGGGACACGACGGGCACCATCGCCTCCGCGTTCGCGGGCGCCTCCGTACTCGCATCGCAATCCGCCGCCGACGCAGAGCCGGACAACACCTGCCACGGGGCCCTCGCGGCGGTCCTCGGCGACCTCGCAGCCTCGGGAACCGATCAACTGGCACCACAACTACTGAGCGCCGCCCGGCAACGCCTCGTCACCGCAGGCGGGAGGCCACACCTCACCATCGGCGCAAGCGCGGCGGCGATCACGTCCAAGTACGTCACCGAGCAACTACCCGCTTACGTCCGCGAGGATCTCTCATCGCCGGACCCCGGCTCCCGCCTCGACGCGGTCACCGAACTCGCCGCGCTGGCCCCATCCACCCCGTTCGCGCGCGACAGCCTCATGAGGCTGGCGGCCAGCGACCGCGCCGAGGCCGTCCGCAGCTATGCGGACACGATGTCACGGCAGGACCGGCAGCCGTCACTGCGTCAGTTACTGGCTGACGGCCTCATCCCACGCGAGGCCCACGAGGCGGCGCTGAAGCAACCGGCGACGCCCGACCTGCTGCCGCACCCCGGCGGCGACGTGATCCTCGGCGTCGACGCACCGAACGGACAGGACGACTGCCGCCCCCGACACACAGTTCGGCTACAGCCGTACCGGCTGGCCCGCACCGTAGTGACCAACCGCCAATACCTTGCCTTCCTTTCAGCCGAGGGCGGCCCCTGCCCCGACCACTGGCAGGCCGACGACTCACTCTGGCTCGACGACCTTCCCGTGGTCATGGTGTCCTGGCTCGACGCCTCGCGCTACTGCGCATGGCTGACCCGCCACCTGCACCACACCAGGGCACTGGCTCACAACCAGCGCATCGTCCTGCCCAGCGAAGCGCAATGGGAAGCAGCCGCAGGCAACGGCCGTGGCCGGCCATACCCCTGGGGAGACGCACCCGACCCACGCCGGGCCAACATCCGCGCCACCGGCATCGGCGCGGTCGTCGCCCCTGGCCGCTTTTCCCCTGACGGCGACAACGACGCCGGCTGCCAGGATCTGATCGGCAACGTCTGGGAATGGACCCGCAGCCTCTGGGGGCGCAGCGGACACCAGCCAACATTCGGCTATCCCTATCGCCACGACGACGGACGCGACATGGCCAGCACCCGACCGGGAGCGCGATACGTCATCCGCGGCGGAGCCTTCTATTACGCCACCGAATGCGCGAACTCGTTCACCCGCAATCGCATGCTTGCCACCGATCGCCACCCAGCGGGTGGGTTCAGGGTGACGTCAACCAACGCTACGGAGACGACGTCGTGAGCAGCCAGACGCATTGGGATGAAGAGATGACCGTCCTCGGACCGGGCATCTCCGAGGCGGTCCAGTGGGCAGGTCTCGCCGTCACCGAAGCGGCAGGAATGCACCTCACAGACACCAGCGGGCGCAGGATCGCCGACCTCATGGGCGCCGCCGGCGTCAACCTCCTCGGCCACTCGCATCCGGCATACGTCGAGGCCCTGACCCGACAGATCAGCGAATGGATGATCGGAGCGCACGCCAGCGACGCCCGGCTGGAGATGACCCGCCTGCTCCGGCAACTGCTGCCGGCTCACCTTGACCGCATACAGCTCTACAGCAGCGGCAGCGAGGCCGTCGAATCGGCCATCCGGCTGGCAAAGTCCGCGACCGGCCGCTTCGAGATCCTCTCCTTCTGGCAAGCCTTCCACGGCCGCACACTGGGCAGCCTCGCCCACACCAGCGGGGCACGCACGGGCCTCGGACCCGCCGCACCCGGCAGCATCAGCGCCCCGTACGCGAACTGCTCACGCTGCCCCCTGCGCCTAACCTCTCCAGCCTGCGAGTTCGCCTGCGTCGACCTAGCCCGCGACATCCTGCGTGAGCAGTCCACCGGATCCCTCGCGGCGATCCTGGTCGAACCCGTCCAAGGCCGGGCAGGCAACGTGGCACCGCCGACGGGCTACCTCCGCGCCCTGCGCGGCCTCGCCGACGAACACGGCGCCCTACTCATCGCCGACGAGTCCATGACCGGCATGGGCCGCACCGGCACCATCCTCGCCAGCGACCAACCAGACGTACGCCCCGATATCGTCGTACTCGGCAAGGGCCTCGGCAACGGATACCCCGTCTCCGCCATCTGCGCCCCGACGGACCTCATGCAGCGGGGCCCCTTCGGAGCCCCCAGCGCCAGCTCCTCCAGCTACGGCGGCTTTCCGCTCGCATGCCGTGCCGTCGCCGTCGTGGCCCGGACCGTGCACAGCGAGCAGCTGGCAGACAGGGCGGGCGAGATAGGGGCTCGGCTGCTCACCCGGCTGCGCCAGGACCTCGCCGGCCTGGCGCTGGTCAGCAGCGTTCACGGTATCGGCATGGCGATCGGGATCAGCGTGAACGTCACTGGCAAGCATCAGCTACGCGAGCTGTTCCAGCAGCTCGTGGCCGCCGGAGTGCTGGTCATGACCGGCGGGCACACGCTGCGGCTCTACCCGCCCCTCACCACGGACGAAGCCGAACTCACCGCAGCCATCGACATCCTGGTCTCGGTACTCCGGCACTACCAGACCCCACAATGATCAACGTTGGCGTCATCGGATACGGGCGGGCAGGCGAAGCTCACGCCCGGTGCTACGACACCAAGCCGCAGGCCCAACTCGTAGCCATCGTCGACCCCACGCCATCACGGCGCGACGCCGCACGTGCCCGCTTCCCGCACGCCGCCGTAGCGGCCACTCTCGACGACCTCGACGTCAGTATCGACCTGGCGCTGATCTGCACGCCGCCAAACAGCCACGAGGCATACACCGAGCAGGCGCTCATGCGCGACGCGCACGTGTTCTGCGAAAAGCCCACATTCCTCGACCCCGGCAACGGAGCGAAGCTCATCGCGCTTGCCCGGCAACGCCGCAGGATCATCTACCCCGGCCACAACTACGTGCACTCGCCCCTGCTGCAGCGCCTCCGCGAACTCGGCGCCCCGGACGAATCGGAGCCCTGCAGCGCCTCACCATGACAGTCGAACGCCCCACGTCAGCAAGCGGATCCTCGGACTGGAACCCGTCGTGGCGCCGCGACCCCGCAGTCTCGGGGGGAGGCGTCCTTGTCGATCACGGCCCACACTGCATATACCTTGCCGAATGGCTGACCGGGATGCATGTCCACCTGGTCGGCTGCACGATGACATACAGCACCATGGGCGTAGAGGATCACGCCGAGTTGCGGCTCGACATGAGCGGCAAGATCAAAGCACACATCCTGCTTTCGTGGAGAGCGCCGCACCGGAGGACCACCTACAGCCTCACCGGCGCACGCGGCACGGTCACTCTGAACGACGACATCCTCGTCGAGGACAGCCCCGCCGGGCGACACACCTGGCGACAGGCCGAGACTCCAGGGAGTCGCCATGCCCACGATGACTGGCTACCCGCACTCGCCGACGAGGTACTCCGCCAGGTGATCGCCGCCGCTACGGGAGCAGAGCTCGCACGATCCGCACTCGTCGTCGCGCAGACGATCACAGCCGCTTATGCATCAGCCGCTCAGGGCGGCGTGCCGTACCGCCTGCCGGGCACGCTGAACGAGCTCCAATGATCCGGACGGGTGATGTCGCAGCGAAGACGGCGGCGGACTCACCTGCAAGACGCGGGCACCGAGCCGAAGGCCCAGCAGGGCCGGTTGCCGTGCCCGCCCCGCCGGACGTGCGTGAGACGCGCAGGCTGCCAAACGTCGGCTAGGCGTCGTGAACGGGTCTCTGGTACTTCACAACACCGCCGCACTACCGTCACCATCATCGATGAGCGTGACTGCCTGCCCGCCCAATCACGATGGAGGCCCCACATGCCGCGACTGACACTCGACACCCTGCCGCTCGCCCGCCGCCGTCCGCGCGCCGTAGCTATCGCGATCGCCGCCCTCGTAAGCGGCACTCTCGCGGTCACGAACGCCACTCCCGCGTCGGCGACGCCTCCCGGAATCCCGTCGAAGGCAACAGCGCAATCACAGCTCAACGCCCTGACCGTGGCGACGCAAGGCTCGACCAGCGGCTACTCCCGTGACCTGTTCCCGCACTGGATCACGATCAGCGGTAGCTGCAACACCCGCGAGCAGGTCCTCAAACGCGACGGCACATCCGTCGTCGTCAACAGCTCCTGCGCGGCCACCTCCGGTCGCTGGTACAGCCCGTTCGACGGGGCGACCTGGACGGCGGCCTCCGACGTCGACATCGACCACGTCGTCCCCCTCGCGGAGGCGTGGCGCTCCGGGGCCAACTCGTGGACGACCAGCCGCCGGCAGAGCTTCGCTAACGACCTCACCCGTCCTCAGCTGATCGCGGTGACGGACAACGTCAACCAGTCCAAGGGCGACCAGGACCCCTCCACTTGGCAGCCGCCGCTGTCGTCGTACCGGTGCACCTACAGCAAGATGTGGATCACTGTGAAGTACAACTGGAGCCTGAAACTGCAGTCGTCGGAGAAGTCCGCCCTGCAGAGCATGCTCAACACCTGTAGCTCCTGAGCGCGATCCGGCTGACGGTCTGGCGCCCCGAGGCGCGAACCGTCAGCCGGGTGCTAGGTCTGCTGTGGCGGCTGGCTGTCGCCGGACTGCTTGCGCCATTGGCCGCCCGCGTCGGCGGCGAGCAGACGCTTGACCATGGCGAGCGCCTCGTCTTCGGTGTCGAACTCCCACCGGAGCACTCGGCCGGTCTCGCTGTCGCCGGCTCGGGCGGTGACCTTCCATCGGACCTCGCGGACGAGCCACACATCTCGGCGGCCCAGGCGACCCCAGATCCCGTTCCACCAGCGCGCCGCCACATCCTCCACCAGCGAATCGTACAAGTGTTCGATCAGTGGATGATGTTGGGTAGCGATGCAGCCGCTCTCGGACGCTGTCGTCCCTGGTCGGAACACGGGCCGCTCCGGCGTTGGTCGGTTTGGCAGCCCATTCCGAGGTCACTGGTCCTGGGGGACAGGGCCGTCGTACCGGAAGGTTGGCGGGTCGACCTCGCCGGCGCAACGGAGGTAGCGGTGCTGCACCGGCGGGCCGGGATGATCGCGGGCACCGAGGTAGGCGCCGCTCTGCGCCAGGACGATGGCCTGCGGAAGGGACCCGTCGTCGTCAACCTCAATGTGGGTGAAGCGGCCGTCGGCGGGTCCGCCGAGCAGCCAAACCTCGACGGCGGGCATCAGCGACTCACTGTCAGTGCGGCGGCGGCTGTCAGCAGCCCGGCGACGGCGGCGATGAGGGCGGCCGTCGCGCCGATGAGGCCGCTGACCCCGGCGAGGTGCTCCAGCGGTGTCGGCCTGTCCGTGCGCCGTGATCGGCTGCGTGCACCCCGGGTCATGGCTGCGCTCCTTCGTCGTTGGATGGGACGTGGCGTCGTCCCTGCGCAGGTACTTCAGCAGGGGTAGTCCGGCCGATCAATGCCTGATGCGCAAAGTTGTGGACAACTCAGGTGCCTGTGGATAGCCGGATGATCACTGCGATCGTCTGAGATCATGCGCCGCTGGGCGCCGATCCCGAGCGTGGCGGGTCGATGAGAACGCCGTCATGGACCCACGCGTGGTGACCGTCTCGCCATTGAATAGCTGGCCCGTCCTCGGCATGGAGACGGTCCTGCTCGTTGAGTGTGAGCAGGGTGGGTCGCTCGCTCATAACCACGGTGTGGGGGAAGGGCCACCAGGGTCCGCTGGTGAGGGCGACGTCGCGGCAGCCCTGCCAGGCGGTGCCGGGGTCCGTATCGAAAACTCTGCGGTAGGTGTCGATGGCCGCCAAGACCATGAGGTCGGGGTAGAAGCACCAGGCCGGGTCGAAGAATCGGTCGTTGAGGTCAGGTGTGCTGTAGCGGACGACGGCACGAGCCTCATCGTTCTGGTCGACGCCCCCGTGCTCGTCGGACCAGTACCAGGCCGGTTGGAGCGTGTAATCGGCGCTGATCGCGCGGCCAATCGCCGACCACGCAGGGCTCAGGACGTGCCGGTAGGTCTGATGCACGGCGTGAAGCACGGGCCGCAGCGCCGATCGCTCCGACGGCAGGATAGGCGGGCACAGGTAGGGCCGCTCCATCAGGTCGTACCGCTCGTCCATGCAGTCGTAGCGTTGCTCGCCGTAGAACCCCTTGCGTTCGAAGTAGGAGTGGAACTGACCGAAGGCGCTCAACCGCTCAATGTCGCTGACCCGATCGATGAGTGGGGCGCGGGCTGCGGACAACGCCTGGTTCAACACCGCGCGACGCACGGATTTGACGAGTGGAGCCTGCCCCTCGTCGAGGAAACTCCTGATGAGCTCGAGAGCGGCCCGGGGAGACGGGCACCAGATGAACTCTGTGGGTTCGGGCCTGCCTGCGGTGCGGTAGGCGGCGCGGGCTGCGGCTTCGGCGGCGTCGTGGTCGGCGGGTTCGGTTGTCAGGACTGCGCGGGTCCAGGTGCGGGCGATGCTGTCGGTGGGGTTGGCGGGTGTGTTCGAGGGCTTCACGGTTTCATCCAATGCGTGTTGGTGTCGTTGGCAAGAGGCACGCAGGCGGGAGACGGCCTCACCACGAGGCTTCCTGGAGGTGATTCGTCGGCGGTTCGGCGGACGGTGACGCTGGTGCGGTTTCGGCTGGCCTCTGCTGGCCGTGAGTGATTGACAGGTGACGTGAATGTGATCCTCATGTTTGACTATGGACATGGGGGCGGGGGAAGCGCGGTTGTCGATCGATTGCGGCAGCGCCGGCACCCAAGCCGTCCTGGCGTGGGCCGACGGCAGCGCGTACGTACTGTCATTCGACGGGAATCCATCCCTACACAGCACGTCGTCTATGCCCGCAAACGGACAGGCGGCGAGGCAGCCCGAAGCGTTCATTCCGGGGCCGCGCCATCCGGTGGAGGACGCGACGGCAGGTGACGCTCGCGGCGACGCGCTGGAGGCGGCGTCGCCGCTGCGCAGGGTCGCCGCCGAAGCCGAGCGGGTCGTCGGTCAGCCGGTGCGGGATGTGCGGGTGGTAGTCCCGGCGGGATGGGGGCCACGGCGGCGGACCTGGATGCGGCAGGTCGCGCACCGAGCGGGGCTGCCGCAACCGCGTCTGGTGGAAGCCCCGGTGGCGGTCGCCGAGTATCTACTCACCACTGGTGTGCGGGTGCCGGTCGGCGCGTTCCTTGTCGTCTGTGATCTCGGCGCTGGCGCCGAGGTGACGGTGCTCCGCCGCGGCCCGGCCGGATTCGAGGTCCTCGCGACCCTCGCCGACGCGGCGGCTGGCGGCACGGCAGTCGATCACGCGCTCGCCGACGCCCTCATCGGCGCGTCGATGGGAGAGGGCCAGGGCGCGTCGCGCGAGGCGGTGGCGCACAGCGTTCGGGTGGCCAAGGAAGCGTTGGTGAGCCATCCGGCTGTCACGGTTCCGCTCCCGGACCGGCCCCCGGTAGTGGCGAGCAGTGCGATGCTCGACGAGGCCGTCCGGCCGGTGGCGTGGCGCGTGGCGCAGTTGACGCAGGAGACGGTCGCCGCCGCTGAGCTCACGGTTGGCGACCTCGCCGGTATCTACTGTGTGGGCGGCAGCGCCCAGTTACCGCACCTGGCGGCGGCGATCGCCGAGCACACAGGCGCCGCACCCATAGTCGTGCCCGAGCCGGCGCTGGTCGCGGCTCGGGGCGCCGCTGACGTCGGCGCCGTCGATACCGCGACGGTCGAGCGGGTGGAGGTGCCGGTGCCCCCCGTGCGGCGGGCGGCGGCTATCGCGGTGCCCGGCTTCGCGTCGCTGGCCCTGATCTGGCAATGCCTGCTGACCGCGGAGCGGCACGGGACGCTCGGTGTGTACTACTCGGTGAGTGTGAACTGGGGCGAGTTCACGATGGCGGCGGTGATGGCCCTGCTGGCGTGCCTGGCCGCGGGCACGGTCCTCGGCTCGCTGATCGCCGCCCGCAGTCCCACCCCCGGCACCCGAACCGAAGGGGGACGGGTCAGCGTCGGGATCCTCGCCGCGGTGTCCCTCGGCGCGGCGATCGCTGGCCTGTACGCGGTGGTCACCAGCCAGTACTTCGGTATGCCCGTCGGCTCGTACCTGAAGTGGGCGCTGTGGCCGATCGCGCCGGTGTCGGTGATGGCCGTGGCGATGGCGGTCGTCGCCGCCCGGCAGTGGCGTTCCCCGCACGGCGGCTGGTCGGCGTTGCTGGCCGCGCCGACCGGATCCATCGTCGCCGCCACGCTCGGCATGGGGTTGATCCAGTACTCCCTGACCGCCGACCGGTGGCCGGACCGGATCCTGTGGATCGACACCGCCGGCCGCGTCGGCGGTCTCCTCCTCGGCGTCGCCGTGGTCATGGCCGTGGTGACGCCCCTGATGTTCCGCCTCATCCTCGCCGCCCCGCTGGCGGTGATCTTCGCGGCGATCGTCAGTAGACGGGCCGCCGGCATGCTCGGCGTCATCTACGCCATCGCCGTCGCGACCTGGTGGGCTACTCGGCTCTGGAGCCGCGTCCTGCGCCCCGCCCCACCCACCCGCACCGCACCGCCCCCGGGCCGGGTTCGGGCGGACATGTCACCGGGTGGAGGCGGGTGACATGCGGTGGCCGCGGCAGCTGATGTCGCTACTGTTCGTCCTCGCGCTCTTGGCCGGCCCCCCGATAGTGCTGCTGCCACTGATCGGAGCACCCATACAAGGTTGGCCGACCGCCGCGCAGGCCCGGCAGTGGGTGCAGAACCCGCTGACCGAACAGACCCTTACCGCCGCGCTGACCATCGCGGCCTGGCTGGTGTGGCTCCTGCTCGCCTACACGGTCACGATCCGGGTGCTGACCCGCCTGATCGCGACCGTGTCGTGGCTGCGGCGCATGCCGCTGCCGACACCCTGGCAAGCCACCGCCGGTGGCATCGCCGGCGCAGCCGTCCTCGGCGTCAGCTCTCACGCGATTGCCGCACCGTCATCGCCGCCCATGCAGTCGGTAGCGGCAGGAACCTTCGGCGATGCAGATAACCCCACGCCATTAGACGGCGACGTCTTGGCCGACGCGGGGATCAGCGTCGCCGGTGGCTGGCTGCCGCGTGAGACAGCGGAGCAGGTCAGCGCCGCGGCGGCGCTGGTATGGCTACGTCGCCGTCGCTCCTACCGGCCCCACCCGCCCGGTCCACCGAGCCGCGAGGACACGGACCTGGCTCCGCTGCCTCCGACAGTGGCGGCCGTGCAAGCCGCCCTCGCCGACTCGACGCCACCGCCTAGCGAACCTGGCACCGCCTCGGCGGGCTCGTCGCTGCTCGACCGGCCAACCGTCGGCGGGGCTTTCCCCCGAGCTGCGGTCGGTCTCACCGGGCTGGGGGCGCAGGACGCGGCGCGAGGCCTGCTCGTCACCAGCCTCCTAGCTGGGCGTCATCACCCGACAGTGTCCGTGGTCGTCACCCGACCCGTCCTGGCCGGGTTGCTCGGCCCCACCGCCGAAAAAACGCTGGGCCCGCGCCTGCCGGGGCTGGCCGTCATCGACAACCTCGCGCAGGCAGCAGGGTTCTTTCCCGGAGACCACCCTGGTCGCGGCCGGGGCGGACGAGACCAGGCACACCGAGACACACAGGAGGGCACCGGCCCACCCGGACCAACCCTCATCGTCGATGTTGGGTCCGCGACTGACAACGCCGATGCCCTGGCGACTCTGGCCGTCGCCTCCGCCGTGGTGGCCGTGCTTGGACCGTGGCCGGCCGGCCAGACATGGCAGGTCGACCCGTCGGGGCGCACCCACCACCAAAACGGCAGCGGGTCAGCCGGGCCACGGATGTGCGTCCTTACCCAGGTCACGGCTACCGACCTGCTCACCGTCATCGCCCACCCCGACACCGCACCGCCAGAGCCCGGCAACTTTGGCCCGTCGCGCAACCCCACCCTGGCAGACCGGTCCCCGCAGTGGGAGGCCACCGCCCAGGACCACCCCGTCCGCTCCGGCAACGACAAACGACGCCTTCAACTGCGCGTGCTGGGCGAACCAACACTGCTGCTGGACGGCCACCCTGTGGAGATCCGGCGTACCGCCGCGCTCCAGGTCCTCGTGTTCCTCGCCGCCCACCCCGACGGAGCCGACACCCGACAGCTGACCGACGCCATCTGGCCGGGCCTGCCCCGCCGCTCTCTCACCGGCCGCCTCTACACCACCCTCAGCGACCTCCGCGCCACCATCCGATCCACCGCCGGGGTGACCCTCATCGAGCACAGCGACGACCGGTACCGCCTCGACCCCACCGCCGTCACCGTCGACCTGTGGCACTTCCACCACGCGGTCCGCGCCGCCGTCACCGCCGTCACCATCGACGTCAGGACCTGGAAGGCCGTCATCGACGCCTACCCCGGTGACCTCGCCGCCCGACGGACCTGGCCCTGGCTCAACCCGATCCGCGAGGCCACCCGCCGGCACGTCATCGACGCACATGCGGCTCTCGCCAGCACCAGCCCTGGCGACCGTCAGGCCCTGGCATGGCTGCAGGCCGGCATCCGCATCGACCCGTACAACGCCGACCTGCACACCCGCGCGGTCACCGCACTCATCGCCCTCGGCGACCACGACGCGGCCGACCACCTACGGGAGGGCTACACCCGGCGCCTCGCCGCAGCGGGCATCCTCCCCAACGACACCGACCTCACGACAGCCACCCTCGAAGACCGGCCCGCCATCCCCACCCGGTAACGCCGCCGGCTCCGAGCACGGGTAGCACAGTTCGGGAAAGCCCGAACTGTGCTACCCGTGCTCGCTTGCGGCTCCGGTTCCGCTTGCGGCGGCCCCCGTGCTCGGGCCCAGACAGCCAGCTCGTCCTGCTAATAGAAGGCGCCACTGGGCCTCAGCAGATGCCGCCGGTCGCACCGTCTCGACTCCTTTTCGACTGCCTGTGAGCTGGGGTTGTGAGGTCGTGTGAGGTCGTGTGAGGTCCTGTCAGCCAGCGGAACCGCCCCGTCTTCTGCCGCTCGCCCTACGGTCGATTCGTGGCCAACGGCCTACGGCGCCGCCACACGGAGTCGGTGCCGGTCGGCGTCCGGGTCCCGCAAACGGCAGCAAGGGAGGGGCGATGAAGTCCAGGGTCGCTTCGGCCGCTCACACGTCGGCGGCCGTGCTGCTGGTCGTCGCTGTGCCGGTCACGCTCGTCCGCGTCGGCAGGTGGCCACGCCCGCAGGGCTCGTGGACGACCCTGCTGCGCGGCTGGGTCGAGGAGCCCCTCAGCGGCGGCTTCCTCGCTGGCATCGCCTACCTCGGGGCGTGGCTGCTGTGGGTGATGCTCGCCGCCGCCATCACGGCCCGCCTGTACGCCCAGGCCGCCCGGATGTCACGGCGACTGCCACGGCTGCACATGCCCGGGCCGCTGCAGGGCATCACGGCGGCTGTCCTGGGAGCGACCGCCGTCAGCACGGCGGCCACCGCGACGCCCGCCCACGCCAGCGCGACCACCGCCGCCGCCACCGCGGAGACGACCCATGCACCGCAGGGCCCAGTAGCCACCGCGCGCGTCCACGCCGACGACCAGGCCACCTCACCAGCCAACGGCAGGGACCAGGCCAAGCACACCTACACGGTGCGGCGCGGCGACACGCTGTCCCGCATCGCCCAGGACTGCCTCGGCGACGCGGATCGCTGGCCCGAGATCTTCACCGCCAACCGTGGCACCCGCTTCCCCCACACCGGTGGGTCACTTCGCGACCCTGACCTCATCTACCCGGGCTGGACACTGCGACTACCTCCCACGGCCGAAGCACCACGCCCGTCGCCCCGACCGACGCCTGCCCCAACACCGACAACACCAGCTCCGCCCGGATCTCCCAGCAGCCCGACCGGAACGGACACCGACGACGGCCTCGTGGAGTCCGCCCCAGCGCCCACGTCTGCGCCAGCCGACCACGCTTCGGCGTCGGGACCGGCTGCCACGCCCACCACTCGCACCGCCGACGACCGAACCGCCCCAACGCCGCGACCTCAGCCGGGTGTGTCGCTCGGTACGGGTAGCTGGCTCGACATGGGACTCGCCGCCGCAGTCCTCGCCGCGGTGGCCCTCGTTTGGGCACACCGCCGTCGCCGCTACATCCCCCAGCAACCCACCGCGCGCCCACGCCTCGACGACCCGAGCGCCGAACCGATGCCGGCGGTGATCACCCGGATCCGTCGCGACCTACGGGCCCTGACACCGAGCGCCAAGACGATTCCCGGCCCCGGCCCCGGCCCCGACCTCGACCCTCCGCCCGACGAAGCCGTCGTGGACGCTGAATCAGACCCGGCAGACGCGGCCGACGACGAGACCTCCAAACTCACGGCGCACGAGACGCAGCCGCCTATACCCGCGCCGGCCCGCCCGCTGATCGAGGTGTGGCCCCATGCGGGACTCGGCCTGATCGGGCCTGGAGCCGAGGCAGCGGC
Source organism: Micromonospora sp. MGP-C2 (assembly GCF_057766525.1). Taxonomy (NCBI): domain Bacteria; kingdom Bacillati; phylum Actinomycetota; class Actinomycetes; order Micromonosporales; family Micromonosporaceae; genus Micromonospora; species Micromonospora sp. MGP-C2. The sequence continues at coordinate 1,956,941 of NZ_JBYMEN010000002.1, read as the reverse complement.
CCGAGGCGTGCTGGTGTCCGCCCTCGCCGCCGGCGGACCGGATGACCCCGATAGCCGCCACCACGTCGTCATCGCCTCGGACACCCTCGCCATGCTGTTAGGCACCACCACAACCACAGCGGACACCCCGCGGATGAGCGTCACCAGCGGACTCAGCGACGCTCTGACGCTGATCGAGGAGCAGACCCTGCACCGCGCGCGCATATGCGGCGACGACGAGGTCGATACGATCGCCGACCTGCGCGACCTGGACCCGATCGTGGAGCCCGTGCCGCCGACGGTGCTGATCGCCGCCCCCACCGCTGCTCATGAGCGCACCCGCATCGCCTCGCTGCTCACTCAGGGGCACCGACTCGACATCCACGGCGTCCTGCTCGGCGCCTGGCCCGATGGCGACACCATCCTCGTCGCCGAAGACGGCTCCACCAGCATCATTAAGCACGACGCGAAACAGCACGGCTGTCCGTCCGCCGTCGGCCGCCTGAGCGTCATCAACCGCGGCGAGACCACCGACCTGCTGCGGCTCCTCGCCGAGTCCCATACCGGCGAGCCTCAACCGCCAGCACCCGCGCAGCGCATACCACTCGACAGGCTGGTCAACGCCGCCCACGCGCCGAACCCCACACCCGAGAATTCTGCCGCCGCACACCTGCCGGAGCGCCGCGATCACGCCGGGAATCAACCGCACCCGGCGGGCGACGACCGGGCTTGCAGCACCGGCAGCCGCGTCGACGTTCGAGTGCTCGGTGGGGCCCGCATCGTGGACATGAACACGACCACGCCGCTGCGGGCGAAAGCCCTCGAACTGCTGGTCTACCTCGTCGTTCAGGACGGCGACGCCGCACAGGACAACATCCTCGACGACTTGCTGCCCGACGCCCCAGCGTCGAAGGCACCGCACCGCCTGCACACCTACGTATCCGCACTACGCAAAACCCTCGTCCGCACCGGAGGACCCTCCACCTACCTCACTCACCCGTCGCGCCGCTACGCCCTCAACCGCGACGCCCTCGACACCGACCTGTGGCGCATGCGCGCCGCACTGCGCGACGCCGCGCTCGCCACCACCGACGCCGACCGCACCGCCGCACTGCAGCGCGCCGTCAACGCCTACGACGGCACACTCGCCAACGGCTTCGACTACGAATGGATCGAGGCATACCGCGAGGGCATCCGCCGCCAAGCCCTCGACGCCCACCTCGCCCTCGCCGCCGCTACCCCTGACCCGACACACGCCCTCGCCGTCCTGGACGCCGCCATGCGCCACGACCCGTACGCCGAAGCCACCTACCAGCAAGCGATGCGCGCCCACGCCGCACTCGGACACCTCGAGCAGATCCGCTCCCTACGCCGAGCCCTCACCCGCCGGCTCGACGAGATCGACGCCGAACCCAGCGAGGACACCCTCAGACTCGCCGACCGGCTCATCGCCGACCTGCGCCAGCAGAAGCCCACCGGGAAGACCGACCCACACCACAACGGACTTCACCCATGACACCGGACCCTTCGGCGGCACCCGACGCCTGTCGTGGCAGCCTCCACGATCAACTCCACAGCGTCGGCGACGGCCCGCAGGCGACGAACTGGGACCGCAACGGCACCGAATGGCCCCTGCGAGCAGCCGTCCTCGCCGGCCACCCTGGGCCCGCCCGCAGCCCTCAAGGCGGGTCGACGCATCAACAAGCTCCATGCCCGACGACCCTCGACGCGGTGGACACCGACCTGGCCACAGCAGTCCGGCACGCCGCCTGGATACGCCAGGTGTTCTACGCCCTGGTGCTGCTGGTCGCCCTCGTCGGGCAAGTCACCGGCGCCGTCCAAACGCTCGGCGTCCCACTGGTCGTCGCGGTCCCGGCCGTCGCGGCGCTCGAACTGGGCGGCGTGGTCGTGATGGCCAACGCCGACGTGCGACGCCGCCTCGGCGAGCGGGCAATCGGATCACGCCTGCTGTCCGCCGCGATCGCCGCCGGAGCCGTCACCTTCAACTGGGCCGCCCACCCCGATCACATAGTTGGCCGCTTCTACGCGGGCATGTCCGCCCTCGGATACCTCGTCTGGCTGATGCACGCCGGCAACCAGCGCCGCGACCGGTTGCGCGTCACCGGGGGCCTGCCCCCCACACCACCCGCCTACGAGGTGTTCGGGCATTGGATCTGCCACCCTGTCATCACCTCCCGGGCGCGGTCCATCGCCAAAGCTGATGGCCTCGACCTGTACGAGTCCCTGACAGCGGCCCGCACCGCGATCGCTCGCCGACAGCGCGACGCCGCGATCGCCAAGGTGCTCCATCGCAAGATCAGAGCTGCGGTGGACCCCACCACCGCCGACATCGCCGTGCAGGTGTACGACCTAGATGAGATCGCCGTACGCCTCGCGGCTACCGCCGACTACAACGGGCTGACCACGCTCCTGGCCGCTGATCTCGCCCCGGAGCGGATCATGACGACCCACAGTTCCCGTCACCGCCGTCGCTGGTTCAGGCGAGAGCGCCTCGCCGACGCGCCACCGGCACCCGAGCTCGCCCTCTCCGCGCCGCAAGCGCCCGGTGCGTCGGTGGCGGACACGCCTCGCGATGACCGGCAGGAGCCGAAACCAGAGCCAGAGGAGAACCCTCAACCGGCCCTGAGCGGCCACCAGCAGAGTGCCGAGAGCCGCGACGCTGGCCCGCCTGAAGTTCTGTCGTCGGACGATCCGGCCGCCGCGGATCCGGCAGACAGGAGCGAGGACGACAAGGACGTCCTTGGCGCGAACGCCGACGAGGAGACGGACAACGGCGATCAGGATGCTGCCGCCGACGATGCCAACGACGACGAGGACTCGGAGGTGCCCCGGGGAACCGCGCAGGCAGTGGCCTATTGGCTGCGCAAGGAGCCGAACCTGGACCCTGAACTGCTCGCCGAGAGGATCGGCAAGTCACTGCGATCGGTCTACCGATACCTGCCGCCGGACTACCCTCGCCGACCGGGGATCGCCAGGCGACGGACCCGCCGCCAGCCTGGCCCCGCCTGACGGGCGAGCCACAGCGAGTGACGTCAGCAGGCACCCCGTCCGCCCGACAAACGAGGAAAGAGCCGCCCTTCTTACTCGAGAGCCCGCAGGTGGGCTAACACTGCGGAAGTGAGACCAGTGCAGGATGTGGCCCTCTGTGAGGGATGGCCGAAACCAGGTAGGCGAACAGGCGGCGGATTTCGTTGCTGTTCAGCGGTATCAGGCTGCTGTCGGCGTACCGGCTCCCGTGCAGAGACAGGTACGGCTTGACGTACAAGGCTGCACCGGGGCAGGCGGCTTTTTGATGGTCGGCTGCCTTGACGGTTGTGCGACTGACCGGCATGCCCGGTCGATGACGTTGCGTGGCGGGTGTCCAGCCGAGATCTCCACGCGGCATCCGCTTCTGGCCGATGTGCGGATATCGCGCAGACGCCAGACGGTGTCGCGCCCGTAGCCGGAGTAAATAGCCAGCACTGAAGCAGCGGCGAATCGGTTCCAGCGCCATCGGCATCGACGGCAGTCAGCTGGCCGTTCGGTCACCGACCAGCAACAGTGACTTGCCCACCGTCGTGCGCGCGGCAAGTGCACGGTGGGCGTCAGTTGCCTGCTCCAGCGGGTAGGTGGCGCCGATCGCCGGCCGCAGCCGTCCCTCCGCGGCGCGTTGCAGTGCCAGGCCTAGCAGTTCGCGCACGGTCTCCTGGTTCGGTGGGCCGTCCAGTAGCGGAGCGAGCACCGAAATGTCGCGGCGCGCGGCCGACTCGGGGTCCGGTGCGGCGAAGCCGTCGGCGGTGCCGTAGGTGACGAAGCGGCCGCCGTCGGCCACCGCGTCCAAGGTGGCCGTGCCGAGCGGGCCACCCGCCCCGTCGTAGACCAGCGCGGCGCCGCCACCGGTCACCTCCCGCACCTGGCGGATCCAGTTCGACCGGGTGTAGTCGACGCCAACCTCGGCGCCCAGCTCGCGGGCCAGTGCCAGTTTGACGTCGCTGGATGCGGCGGCGACCACCCGGGCGCCGGCTTCGGCGGCCAGCTGCACCAGCAGCGATCCGGCTCCGCCGGCAGCCGCTGAGACAAGCACCCATTCTCCCTTCTCCGGTGCGCCCAGCCGGTCCAGGCTGAGCGCGGTCACGCCGTCGTGCACCAGCGCGGCCGCCGCCTCGATGGCCAGCCCGTCGGGCACCGGCATGATCTCCTCGACGTCCGCGGCGACCCGTTCGGCGTAACCGGTGCTGGTCCGTACGACCACACGCCGACCGATCCATGCCGGGTCCACCCCTTCGCCGGTCTCCACGACCGCGCCCGCCCCTCCGCCACCTGGCACGTACGGCAATGTCCGCGGGAAGAAGTCCTGGCCCCAGCCGCTGCGTAGCAGGGTGTCGAGGAGAATGACGTCCGCCGCATCCATGCCGACGACGACCTGGCCGGGTCCGGGCACCGGGTCGGGCAGTTCCGCGGGGGACAGCACCTCCGGGCCGCCGAACACGGCCACCTGGATTGCGCGCATGTGCAGCATCCCTAACGTGAAACAGTGTCCTGGCCAGTGTTCAAGCTGAAGCCCGGTTGAGGTCAAGGTGTCCCCTGAGGCAGCGAGACCAAGGCCACCACTATCCATTCGCAACTTCCGATGGTGATCGGGTGCACGCATCTGCCGCCGAGCGGGCGCGCCCTGCCGGAGGTTCGCCCCTGGCCTGACGCTGCCCGGATGCCTCCTCGGCGGTGACGTTCGGGTGGCGTCAAGGCAGACGTCGGTGGCGATGTTGGTCGTCGTGGGGCTGCTATCCGAAGAGGGTGGGCGGGCCAGTGAAGGCGTGGTCGCGGGGAGTCAGGCGGTCGCGTGGTCCAGCTGCGCGAAGCACCACGTCGAGGACCTGGTCGGGGTTGGCGGCGTAGCTTGCGCTGAACCAGGCCATGTTCGCCTCTACCACGGCCCAGTGTTCGTCGCCGCGGTCGGCGTTGCTGGCCAGGCCGACATCGACGACGACGGCGCTGGGGAGGCTGGCGGCGCAGGCGCCGAGCAGGCTGGCGGCGAAGTCGAGCACCGCGGCGCGATGCGGGCCGGCGTCGAGGGGGGCCGGGTCGAGCCGTCCGTTGGTGGCGTAACGGCTGGCGGCGTGCACGGTGGCGTCGAGGACGAACAGCCGGTACTCCACCAGGAATGTCACGATTTCGCTGACCAGCACTGGAGTGTCCGGGTGGTAGCGCTCGGCACGGGGCAGGCGGGAGCCGTCGGCGTAGACGCCGGCTGTCAGGGTCTTGTCTCGGGGCGGTTTGACGAACGTCGGCGTACGGAGCCATCGGGCTTCGGCGAGTGTGGTGAGGGTGATGTCCCGGCGGGTGTACTCGTACGGCAGCTGCACCAGCCAGTCGTCGGCCGGTTCGAGCAGTGCCAGGTCGAGGTCCGAGGCGACGGCAGCAGCGAAGTTCGGTCCGCCGTAGAGGTGCCCGCCTCGGGCCTGCCGCAGTTGGGCTGGTACCGACGGGCTGGGCAGGTGCTCCACTGCCAGGCCTCGTCGCCGGGCCGATTCAGCAAGCAGTTCGGCGGTGCTGTCGAGGCGCGGCGGCAGCACCAGGAAGTCAGCGACCGGGGCGGCGATGGTCATGACCAAGGATTCTGAGGACTCGTCACGTTGCTGTCGATTGACTATCCTCGCCGCACCCGAGAGTCGCGTTGTCACCCTCGAACCGCCCGCCGGGTGAGGGTCCCGTGGCATCGCGGCACACGACGGCTCCGGGATCGGCGTACTGGGAGTGGATACATCTCGACCGTGAGGCCCTGGTTCATCGACGTGTGGGCGTGTCCGGGATGCGCACGTTGAGATTCACTCCGCTGTCGCGCAGGCGCTCGGCGCGGCCACGTTGGCGGTGACCTTCGGCATCACACTCATCGGGCAGATCCAGCACAGCTGAGCCCTGCCCATGCACGACGCTGGCTGTATAGCGGACGTGAGACACCAGTTGGCGGACCGGTGGGCCGCCGGCGGTTGCCCTGATCACCTCCGGCACCTCGCGGCTCAGGCCGCAGAACTTCGGTCTCCCAACACCTGCTCCTGCTCCGCCCGAAACCAACTGACTGTTACCCCCGTCGGTCATGAGGTTCGCGTAGGGTTCGACACATTTGTCGCCGCCAGCCCCATGATCAACGGGGAATTTTTCCGTTCGGGTAAATGGATCGGGGCGCTGATGCGTAAACCCGGTGTGGAACGAGAACGGACGGACTTCGCGGACTTCTATCAGCGGTCCCGAGACAACTGCCTGCGCGCCGTACTAGCTGGTACGGGCGATCGCGCGCTGGCCGAGGATCTGGTCGCTGAGGCGTACGCGCGAGCCTGGGCCTCCTGGCCGCAGCTGAGCCGGCATCCGGCACCGGCGGCGTGGGTGGTGCGCACCGCCCTCAACATTCGGGTGTCCTGGTGGCGGCGACGCCGGCGGGAGGTGGCCCTCGACGGCCACGAGCGAGCGTCTCTCGTCGAGGACGACCTCGATACGAATGACGTCCTGCTGGCTGCCGTTCGCCGGCTGCCGCAGCGGCAGCGTGAGGTGGTCGTGTTACGTATCTGGCTCGACCTGGACACCAGGTCCGTGGCTGCAGTGTTGGGTATCTCCGCCCAAACCGTAGCCGTCCATCTGTCCCGTGCCACCGCAACCCTGCGGGCGCAGCTCGCGCCCGCAGTCCGTTAGGAGATTCGATGATGAATGACGATGAGGTGTGGGACGCGGTGAGACAGACCCTTTCCGAGGTACAGATGGATCGCCCGGTCGAGGCGATCGAGCAGCGCGGCCGGGCCCGGCGACGCAAGCGCCATGTGCTCGGCCTGGCCGCTGGCGGTGGCGTCGCGGCCGTGGCCGCTCTCGCGCTTGCCCTGCCGATGGCCACGGGATCCGGCACGGCCCCGGCTCCGACCGGCCCGGACAATCACGCCGGGGCCGCCTCCCCGGCGCCGGCAGGCAACACCAAGCTCGTGTCCCTGGCAGCCAACCTCACCGCAGACAACGCCTCGCTGCCGGGCGACGCGTCGCTGATCATCGAGAAGGTCGATGTCCGTCGGGGCAACGTGCCATCTCGTACCCGGTACCACCTGTACACCGACAGCGGCGAGTACTACTACACAGAGGTCAGGAACGAACTCCCACGGGTGATCGCTCGTGGCGAGAACCTCGGCAACGGCTTCCACACCCGTGGGGTGGCGGCGGCGCGGTACGCGGCAACCGGTGACCTCGCCGAAGCCCGGGAGCGAATGATCAACTCGGTGTACGACGAGGGAAAGCCCCCTGCCGGCGCCGAGCAGGATCGAATGAGGATCCTTCGGCAGAAGGGGGTCGCAAACCCGTCTCCGCTTACCGATGAGGACCGGGAGAGCATCGCCGCCAGCCACCTCTGGGTTAACAGCGTTGACGTGCTCTCCGCAGGGGGAGGCGACCCGAAGGTACGGGCGGGCGTGCTTCGCCTGATCTCCACCATTCCCGGTGTCACCGTCGTGGATTCGACGACTGGCGGGCAGCCCACCCTGACCATCACCGCCGGGGTGTGGACGGACGACACCGAACAGGTGCTGACCATCAACGCCCAGAACGGGGTACCGATCAGTTCCGAGGTGAACTCCCCGGAGACGGGAGACTCCTTTGCGGGAACCTTCAAGGTCGCCCGCGTGACGGTGGCCGACATCAAGGCCGGCAGGTTCTGACCCTCGATCCCGCACCGTGCGCGCCGTCCGCACCTCTTGGACGGCGCGCACGGACCGCGCCTATCCCGGGCGCCGCTTGGTCGCGCTACATCTGGGCGATCAGTGGCTGTGCCTGCGGTTCGAGGCTGTACCCGCTGTCCCAGGGGAACCGGCCCTGCTGGTCGGGCCAGACGAGCTGCTGGAGGCGGATCTGGTGATGGCCGTAGCGGGCGATCGCCATCCCGGGCAGCAGGTCATGGGTGGGTGGCCCGTCGATGATGATCGCGTCGTAGCCGGCGATGAGGTCGCTGATGCGCTGGCCGTGGCTGAACCGTTCGGCCCTGTCGTAGGCCCGGCGGGCGAGGTCGTTGAGCAGGCAGTGGGCGACCTCGAGGGGTAGCCCGGCGGTGAGTAGTTCGGGGTGGTGGTGGGCGGTGAGTCCTACGGTGTAGGCGAACGGGGCGGTGGTGTCGGGGTCCTCGTCGGTGGGCAGGACGTGCGTGACGGCCCAGCCGATGGTGTCGATGATCTGTTGTTGGCGTCGGAGGACGTCGTCGATGTTCGGCATGGTGGGTGTTTCCTCGTCACTCGGGAGTACGGGTGGGGTCCGGGTCGGGTGGCTCGACTTCGACGAAGCCCCAGAGTCGTTCCATGACCTGGAGTTGCCAGGTGCGGTAGCGGTCGGCGAAGCCGCGGCAGACCGCGGGCGGGACCGGGCTGCCGGCGTACGGCAGGGTCGAGTGGCAGATGATGTAGCCGGCGTCACCGCGCGCCTCGGTCACCATCTGCTTGAGCCGGCCGGGGTCGAGGTGCATCGGGTTGCCGGGCTTGAAGATGCAGGTGGCGCACTCGCGGGCGAGTAGGCGGGTTTTTCGCAGGTCCGGGTCGCCGACGTTGAGCCCGGCGGGACGACCGGCGGCCGGTTCGTCAGCGGGCTGGGGCAAGCTGTCCATCGTCAACTCCTTGTCGTTACGTGGCGGGGCCCGCATCCATGGATGCGGGCCCCGCGAGTCCGGGTGAACGGGATGGCCTCACGCTGGGTGGGCTCCGGTGCGGTTGTCAGAGCTGCCTCAGCCAGGTCAGCACCGCGTCGATGTCGACGCGGCGTAGCCCGTGGCACGGGATGGCCGGGCGCAGCAGGGTAGGCGCGCCGCCGGCGGTGCGCTGGTCGGCGGTGAAGGGGTCCATGCCGCCGAACTCGTCAAGTCGCGGACCCGGCGGCGGGAAACCGGCGGAGGGCCGCGCGCTCTCGGGGCTGGGGTACGTCGTGAGACGCCGCGCGGCGCTGCCCGGTCGCAGCCGTCGTCGCGCCGCGCGCGGGGCGGGACTGGTTGGCCGCCCGGCCGGGTCGGGTCTGGCCGGGGTTCAGGCCTGGGCGAGCGCCGCGACGGCGGCATCGGCGATCACGGCGATGGCGTCGACCGGGTCGGTGACGGTCAAAGTGGTGGTGTGCGTGAAGGTGTTTCCCCAGATCTGGTCCGGGTCGGGTGGCTCGCCCGCAATGGGCGGGTCGGCGGGGTGTAGCCACAGCACGGCGCAGCCGGCGCGGTGCAGGTTGGTGACGAGGCGTTGTCCGGCGGGGATGTCGTCGAGGTAGCCGTCGGAGACGACGGCGAGCATCCGTAGGGTGCGGCCGTGACGCAGGTCGAGGAGGTGGTCGGCGACCTTGACCGCTTCGGGGAAGGTGGCGGTGGCGAAGTCGGTGCGCATGTGCAGCACCTGCTTCGGGAAGGTGCGTGGGGGTACCAGGACGGTGGTGCGGTCACCGAAGCCGATGGTGGTGGTCGTCGCGTCGGCGCGGCGTGCGGCGTGGGCGAAGATCCACGCCGCGGAGGACATTGCCTCGGTGTAGCGGCCCATCGAGCCGGACAGGTCGACCAGGATCGCCAGGTGCAGACGGGGTTTCTCGGGCGGTAGTTGCGCGCGTTGCTGCCACGGGGCGGCCGTCGGCAGTTGCCCGGCGGCGGTTTGTGCGTCGGCGGTGATGGCGTGGCGGGTGCGCAGCCGGCCGGGTGGGATCGCGGAGGGCCGCCGGCCGGGTTCGGGGTGGCTGGTGCGGGCCTGCCGCAGCCGGTTGGCGAGGTCGCGGGCGGCGCGGTGTTCCTGTTCGGTCGGGTCCCGACGGTCCCACTGCGAGGGTGGGCTGTGGCGGCGGGCCAGCATCGATGCGGCGTACTCGGCTGGGGTGACGCCGGCTGCGACGGCGAGGTAGTCGACGAGGGCCGCGGCGAGGCGGCCGGCGAACTGTCCGGCGTCCGGTACGGGGGTGTCGTACTGCTGGTCGGGGTCGATGCCGAGGACCTGGCACCACCGCCGGGCCAGGGCGATCATCGTGTCGGCGTCGGTGTCGTCGCAGATGTGGGCCTCGCGCCAGATGTCACGGAGCTGCCGCAGGCGTGTGCGTCCGAGGACGCCGGTGACCGCGGCCCGGACGGTGCGGACGTCTTTGCTGGTGACGATGCGGGCGTCGACGCGGGCCAGCAGCAGGGCGGCGAGTTGCCCGGCGTGCCACGGGTCGTCGACGGCCGCATCGTTGGGTGCGACGAGGGTTGTCACGACGTGGCGCAGCCAGCGGCGGTCGCCGCGGCGGCGACCACGGTGGCGTCCTTCGGCCCGAGATTCCTCCAGCATGTGGGCGACGTGGGCGAGGATCGGCGGGGTGCCGGGCGGGGTGGTCCAGTGGCTGTGCGCGGCGTGCGCGGCGCCGTGCACGAGCAGCCCGTAGCCGGTGGGCACGAGGCGCTTGTGCCGGGCCTTGGCCGGGTCGGTGATGTCGGGGCGCTCGGCGATGTAGGTGGCGTCGACCTCGATGCGGTTGAGGTCGGGGTAGAAGCACTCGGGCGCGCCTCCGGCGGCGCCGGGGGCGACGAGGACGGTGAGGTCGGTGCGGCCGGTCAGCAGCGGGACATGCTGGGTCCACGCCGTCGACCAGACCCGCCAGTCGGCACCGCCGGCCGGTGCCGGTGGTGTGCCGGTGCGCAGGTGGGTGTGCGAGTGTGACACGGAATGGCTCCTTCCAGAAGGGGTGGACGGGTCAGCGCTTGCCGAGGGCGAACGCGGTGATGGGCGTGCCGGTGTGCCGCGACAGCGCGGCGGTCACGTCGTCGCGGGCGTCGTCGGGGGCGATGCCGGCCAGGTTGGCCAGGGCGGCGGTCATGCCCAGGTGGTCGCGAACGGTGACGAAGCCGAGCAGTTCACGCAGCTGCGGCGCCCACACGGTCTTGCCCGCGGCGAGGTCGGCATTGAGGTCGATCGCCGCGTTGACGACCGGCTTGGGGACGCCAAGTTGGCGGGCGAGGTCCCAGTCGGTGGTGACGTGCAGGTGGACGGTGAACCGGGAGGCCAGGGCCTCGGTGAGCACCGCACCGTGCACGCCCGGGTTGTGCCCGGCGACGATGTAGAACCCGTCGACGGCCTGCACGGTCTCGTTGCCGTAGGCGGGGATGGTGATGACACCGCGGCCGTCCATGGCCGGGTACAGCACGGCTAGGACGCGGGGCGGGATGAGGGTGGCGTCGTCGACCAGCAGCACCCGCCCGTCGCGCATGGCGGTGACGAGGGGCCCGTGGACGAATTCGTAGCCGCCGCCGGGGATCGGGTTGTAGGAGCCGAGGAAGTCGTCGACGACGGTGTCGCCGGTGCCGGCGACGGTGAGCAGGTCGGGGAACGCGGCCTCGACCATGGCGGTCTTGCCGGTGCCGGGCGGCCCGTACAGCAGCACCGGTACCTGCTGGGCGCGGAGACGTCGCAGTTCCTCGACGTCCCAGCCCTTGCCGAGCCGACGCGGGTGGTACAGCGTCCCGTTCGGGCGCGGTACCGGCGCGGGCCGGGACTGACGGCCACCACCAGCACTGCCGCCGGAGCGGGTGCGGGGCGCGGCGGGTGGGAGGGCGCCGGCGGCGTCGACGCCGGGCTGGGTGATCTGGAAGCGGTGGTGCGGGTCGCGGTGGTGGGTGGCGTGCCCGGCGGCGGCCATCTTCTTCAATGCCTCGAACACCGCCCCGGACGACGGTGCGCCGATCGCCCGAGTGATCTCGCCGACCTTGAGAATCTGGTCGGGGTGGTCGGCCAGGTGCAGGGCGACCTTGCGGTAGAGGTAGCCGGACCGGCCGGAGGCGGCTTCGATGGCGGGCGTCTCGCCGGTGCCGGACGGGGCCGGGTCGTTCTGCGGCGAACCGGCCGGCGGGACCGGCGTATGTGGTGTGGTCATGTGGGTGCCTCGATTCCAAGGGTCGTGCCCGCGCCCGTCCCCGGGTGCGCGGGCGGTGGGTACCGCACAGCGGAGACGGGTGGGCCAACCCCTGCCGGCCTGGTCGGGCCGGGCAGGTGGGCGACCACACCCCGGTAGTGCTGAAGGGCTACGGCGACGCGCAGGTTCGCCGCTGGTGCGTGCTGGTCGGTGTCGACGTCGCGCGGGCGGTGCCCGCGCCGACGATGCAACGCCCCGCAGCTCAATCGATCAAGTCGAATTGATGATCGGTGCGGGATGGCGGGGGCGCCCGCTCACCGTGGGTGCACGTGAGAGTCGGGACCGATGCCGGTGGCCGGGTCGTGGTCAGTCGGCGCAGCCCCGTTCGCACCCTTGTGGGTCGCACTGTTGTCCGTCAGCCATCCGGGCCAGGGCCCGCTCGTCGTCGCTGTCCAGGCCGTCAAGGAACGGCCAGTCGAACCCGTCGGCGAACGCCTTCACCTTGGGCGCTCCGTACATCGGATATCTGGCGTCGTCCATCGCCGCCGCGATGTCATCGCGGACGAGGAGCCAGGCGAGTTCCCCGAGCTTGTCCACCGACCGGCTCGCCGAGTTGCCCCGGTGGTCGATGATCTTCCCGATGGCGAATCGCAGGTAGTTCCGGGCGTAGGACTCGTGGTCGACCCGCTGGGTCCACTCACCCGGGTGGCGGGGGGTGAGAACCTGGCGGGCGTGGTCGACATCGAGCGCCTCCACGAGCACCTCCTCGCGAAAGCCGAAGATGTCCCAGCGGTTGGCTCGGAGAGCCCAGACCCGGGTGACGATTTCCTCTTGGGTGCGCATGGTCACTGGCATTCCTTCCTCTTGGTCCTACCTGTCGTGGTGGTTGTGGCCGGGTGGCCGCCGCCGAAGCCGGCTCGGCTTCGGGTGGGGCTTGGTCGGGGTCGCCGGCCTATGCCTGATCGGGGTCGGGCAGGCCGCCGACGATCCGCTCGCAGGCGTACGGGTCGACGGCCTCCCAGCACCAGCTGCGGCCCATCACCACGTACCGGCCGTCGCCGTCGGGGGCGATGCGGTCGATGGCGTCCGGGTCGTCGGACAGGGCGCGCTGGTCGGCGACGATGACGTCGCCGTCGAAGGACAGGTCGACCAGCGCGGCGTCGACCCGACAGTCCAGTTCCTCCTCCGGCACGCCCTCGTCCCGGAGGCTGTCGCGGTACTGGTCGCGGTGCCGCTGCTGGTCGGCGACGATCGCCTCGGCCACCTGGCGGGTGCAGGAGAACACCGCCCACCCGTTCCAGTGCGCGATCAAGGTGCCGACGAACCCCACCTCAATGCGGTCATTGCCGTCCAGGTCGACGGTGCGCGCCCAGTCGCCTGCGAACACGCCGACGTCGCCGATACGGACCCGGTCGGGGTGCAGGTGGGACACGTCGCGGCTGGTGGGGCTGGCAGCGAGGTGACACAGGTCGGCGACGCGGTCGGTGGCGGCGGTGTCGAAGGCGTCGCGGTAGACGGTCATCGCCTCGTCGCGCTGCTGGATGCGCAGCCCGAACCAGCCGCTGACGTCGCCGGTGGCGTCGGCGAACAGCTCCCACCCGGCGGTGTCGACCGCCTCTGCGGCCGAGGTGAAGCGGGGCAGGGCGTCGAGGACGGCCGGATCGCCGTCGTCGATGCCGGCGAGGACCCGGCGTGCGGTCAGGCGGGTGTCGCCGCTGGCCCGGGCGCCGATGGCATCCTGGGCCCACCACTCGGCGGCGGTGCGACCGGCCTCGGTGCCGGCGGCGCGCATCCGCTGTAGCGCGGCGGCCCATCCGGCGGCCTCGCCGACCAGCCCACCGGTGGGCGGCGGGGTGGTGGTGACCAGTTGGATGCGGTCGCCGGCGTCGAGGCACATCGACAGGGCCGAGCCGCTGTCCCAGGTGACCTCGACGATGTTCTGCTGCTGGTCGTGACGGCGGACGGTGCCGGTGTCGCCGGGCCGCAACTGGGTGTGCGGGTCGCTGGTGTGGACCAGGGCGACGCGCTGGCCGGGCTCGTAGCTGGCCATGGTGATCTCCGATCGGTCATTGGGGCCGGTAGAAGGACCGCCGTCATCGGCGGCCGCGGACAACATGCGGTCGGTGTTCATCGGGTTCCGCCCGTTGCGTCGCCCGTTGCGTCGCCCGTCGCGTCGCCCGTCGTGGGGGCGTTCGGGGGCCAGGGCTTGCGGGTGACGTGGTCGCCGAACATTGGGTCGGTGGCCACCGAGGAGCCGCAGCGAGTGCAGCTGGTGGCGGTGTCGTAGCCGTAGCCGGCCATGGACGGCACCTCGACGTGGTCGATCTCGTCGACTGCGCCGCAGACGGTGCACACCGTCATCTCCGGGCCGTCGTCGTCGGCGATTTCGGTGATGAACAGTTCCTCGACGGGGTCGAGCTGGTGGGCGCTGTGCCGCAGCCAGCGGCCGTGGACCGTCGCCTCGTAGGCCACCAGCCGCCGCTGGTCAAGGTGCAGCAGGTACAGCCATTCGAGGGCCCCGCCGACGTCCTCGCGCAGCGCGCCCCGCCGGATGGTGTCGTTGTCGGCGGGGTAGCCCAGGCCTGGTACAGGCGGCTGCCGGTGCCATCGCCGAGGCTTGGGGTTGACAGCGAGGGACCACCAGTCGCTGGCTAGCAGCGCGGCGGCCATGGCGTCGGTTTTACGGCCGAACGTGTCGGTCCAGATCCGGCGCAGCAGCGGCACCAGAACCTCCGGATCGTCGCCGAACTGGATCAAGCGGGCGGTATAGCTGCCGCGAGACGCGGCAACGCCAATCAGCGTGGGTGTGCTCACGTGCCTTTCCTCCTCAGGAATGTGCGGATGGGGGTTGCGGCGGTCGCCCCGGGCGGGACGGCAGCCGAGCGTGGGCGCCATGGATCCGCCGGCATCGCCTCTAGGGCCTTGTGCGGAGCGAGGCGTTCTGAGCCGCCATGAAGGGCACTGGATCGATCGCGCCGTTCGGGCTGGCATCGCCGTTGCGGTGCACCTCGTAGTGCAGGTGCGGGCCGGAGCTGTGGCCGGTGGAGCCGACGATGCCGATGGGCTGGCCGACGGCGATCGGCTGCCCGACCGTCACCATCGGGGGTTGGTCCATGTGGCAGTAGCGGGTGAGCAGGCCGCCGGGGTGGTCGATGTCGACGTACCAGCCGCACCCGCGCGTGCGAGCGGGGTCGCCGTCGCGGTCGCAGCCCCAATCGGCGCCGGTGTCGGCGTGGACGGCGTTGCAGCGGACGGTGCGGACGGTCCCGGCGGACGCGGCGCGGATGATGGCGCCGCGCGAGGCGCTGAGGTCGACGCCGTCGTGACCGGGCCGGTCCGAGCTACGAAAGCCCGACCCGACAGGGGCGAGGACCGGCTGCGTCCACGGGCCGGCAGCCCCGCACCCGGCCAGGCCGTCGGTGGGAAGGCCCGTGGTGTCGGCGATCGCGGTGACCAGCTGGGTGGCCGGTCCCTCCCATGTCGCGTAGGCGTCGGGGAAGGCGCTGACCTGTACGGCCTGGGCGGCCTCGGTGAGCGGCATCGCCTGCCAGCCGCGGATCGCGGCCAACTCGTCGAAGAACTTCTCCGACGCGTAAACGGGGTCCTGAAGCCGGGCGGGGGTGCCCCACCCTTGGCTGGGGCGCTGCTGGAACAGCCCGACCGAGTCCCGGTCGCCGCCGGCAAGGTTCCGCAGGCTGCTCTCCTGCATGGCGGTGGCGACCGCGATCACCCAACCGCGCGCTGGTAGGCCGAGGCGAGCGCCGGTGGTGACGATCGCAGCGGCGTTGCCGACCTGGTCGCTGTCCCAGTCACCGATCGCCGGCCACAGGAGCGGCGGCCCGGATGGCGACGCCGTGCTGTCTGACGTGGACCCGGCAGTGGTGACCATGGGGTCACATCCGGCGGTGGCCGAGCCGCCGGCGAGGAATCCGCCGAGCCCACCGGCGCAGAGGATGAACACGGCGACGAGCGCCACCGCGACTGACACCAGAGATCGGAGCTTCACGTCGGCCCCCAGCGGACGAGGGGATAGGTGAGGTAGGGAGCGCGGTAGGGCGTCAAGTGGCGCTGGACGAGGTGAGAGGCGTGGCCGGGCATGACTGGTCCTCCTGGGTGCCGGCTAGCCGAGGCTGTGGACATCGACCGGTTCGCCGTCGCCGGTGTGCACGGTGACGGTGTCGTCGGCCGGGTTGATCACGTAGATCCACGAGGCGTCGAGGTCGACGGCGCGGCTGAGCGGGAAGACGGTGGCGGGCTCCGCCTCGGTGTCGTCCAACGTCACACCGACACCGCCGACGGGGTGCTGGTGGGGGAACGACCGGGTGGCTGGGGTGACGTCGGATCCGAGGTAGAACCAGTCGTGAGCGAGGACCGCGTCGATAAGGGCTTGCGTGTCGCGGCGGGCGGTGGTGGCCCAGATGCCGCGCAGTTGCGCGATGAGTGCCAAGGAGTAGCCGTCGAAGTGGACGTAGCGGGCGTGGACGGTGCTCGGCTGGGCGGGATCGATGGCGCTGACGTAGCAGGTGATTCCCACGGGTCGTGTCTCCTCGTCGTGGTGGTGTGTTCGGGTACGGCGACGACCGCGCGGCCGTGGTCGGCCACGCGGTCGAAGGTCGTGAGGTCTCTTGGTCCGGGCCGGAGGGCGTTGGTCGTTGCGTCTGGGCTGCGGCTACGCGGCGGAGGCGGCGGTCAGGGTCGCGCCGGGGACGCGGCGGGGCAGCCGTTGCGTGACCCGCGGCAGTAGTTGCGTGGCAGCGGCGGCGAGACCGTTGGCGAACCAGCCGACGAATCCGAGGGAGTCGCGGGCCGGCCGTTGTGGTGTGGGTTCGCGGGTGGGTGCCGGCTGTGGCGGTTGTGTGGCGCGCGCGGCGCGCATCGCCCGTTGTGCGTGCCTGGCGGCCGAACACGGGCCGCTCTGGTCGGCGCACTGCAGGTTGGCGCACCGGTTGCCGGGTCCGGGTTGGTGGGCGGTGAGGACGTCCACGGCCAGCCGCCACAGCAGGGGGTCGGTGACGTCGCGGGGGACAAGGGCGCGGTGGGACGGGCGGGTTCGGCTGCGGTCAGACATGGCGGGTGACCTTCCGTCGGATTTGTGGGTAGGGGTCACCGTCCGGTCGGGGCGGTTGTGTTGTGCCTGATGGCAGCCCCGGACGATGACCTGTTTGATCGACGCCTTTCTCTCGATGAAGGTCAAGTCGTCTGCCTGGGTGGTGCCGTAGGGCACGGGTGTGTGGCGCGCGGTTGAGGTTGGGACCCGCGCTGCCGGCGTGGCGTCGGCGGCCGTCAGGAGGCCGTCGGTGTGATGCGGCCGGGCCTGCTGGCGGTCTGGACGAGACGCGTCAGTGCGGAGCGAGTGGCCGGTGCGTCGTCGTGGTTGACGTGGTCGTCGACGCGGACCACGGGGTGCGGTTCGCCCCGCAGCCTCGTGATCCGGTAGCCGCGGCGGTCGGCGTCGACCGCGTCAACGCGGCGGATCTCGTGTAGGGCGTCGGACTCGACGAGGACGTCCTCGTAGCAGATGGCCCAGGCCAGCAGGCGGAGTCCGGGGGTGGGATCGGCGAGGAGGTTCGTGATCAGGCCGATGTCGACGCAGGCCGCGAGGGTGGGCCGGGCGACCGGCTGGTTGATGTCGAGCGCGGTGGCGAGGTCCGGTAGGAGGTCGGCGAGTCCGGCGCGGTAGCGGCCCATGCGGGTGTCGTTGAGCGGTAGGTGCACGGCGCGCATCTGGCGTCTCGTGCCGTGTGGTGCGGTTGGGGCAGGCCGGTCCTGGACGAGCAACAGGAGCGGCGGGCGGCCCCAGCCGACAAGGTCGGCGCTGGCCTCGATGCGCAGCAGGCACCCGGTCAGGGTGTGGACGGCGTGGAAGGACATCACGGGGGTCGGGCTCCTTGGCATACGCGTAGCCCCGCAGGCCAAATGGCCTGCGGGGCTTCTGGTGCGTGCGGGGACGTGGTGCGGTTTGGTGCCGGGGCGTGTTACCGCAGGTCGCGGTAGCGGATGACGATTCCCGGCGGCGTGGCGTGGTCCGGGTCGTGGGCGCGGATGCCGCAGCGCTTGCGTTTGGCCAGGTACATGGCCTGGTCGGCCGCGTGCAGGAGGTCGCGGGGCAGCATGTCCGGCTCGGCGAGCGCGTAACCGACGCTGGCGGTGACGATCACCTGCCGGCCGGCGATCTCGTACGGGAGCGTCGAGATGCGCCCGTGGGCGGCCTCGGCGGCAGTCTCGATCTCGCCGTCGTCGCCGTGCACGACAAGGGCGAACTCGTCGCCGGCCAGGTGCGCGGCCAGGGCCACCGACTGCCCGAGAGCCCTCAGGCGGCGACCGACCTCGCGCAGCAGGTCGTTGCCGTGCTCATGGCCGTAGGTGTCATTGACCAGCTTGAACCGATCCAGGTCGATCAGGACGAGCCCGAGCGGTTCACCGAGCGAGAACGTGGCCTCGAGGTGGGTCCACAGGGCCCGCCGGTTCGGCAGGTCGGTCGTGTCGTTGTGCGTGGCCAGCCGATGCCAGTGGGACCGGTCACGGTCGCGAGCGGCCAACGCCTGACGCTGATGGTCGATGATGTGCCGCTGCCGGGCGAGCAGTGCCGCGGCGACGGCGAGACCGGCGAGGACTCCGCCGGCCGCGGTGAGGTACGAGCTCAGGTGACACACTTGACGTCGCTCCTTGTGGGTTAAGGAGCACCGGGGTGGGCGTGGTTCCGCCAAGTTCGACGCCCGCCCCGGGCTACCAGCGGTAAGGGGTTGGTTAGGTGGTTGTCGGGGCGAGTTGGAAGGTCGCCGGCTTCTCGGCGACCTGAACGGCGACTCCATCGGTGACGAGCTTGTGCGCGGCGTTGACGACGGCGCCCGCGCTGGCCTTGGCCGAGTCGGTGCCCTCGTTCGCCTGGTCGATGGCCCTGCACAGCTGGCTGGTCTTGAACGGCTGCCCGGGATGGGCTTCGAGCACGTCGAGGATGGCCCCGCGCAGGCTGCCCTTGGACCGGCGCGGCATCCCGGCACCTGACGCGCTCGGAGCCTCGGATGGGCTGCTGGACGCAACGGTGTCGTCGCTGCCCGCCGGGTCCAGACTGGGCCCGGGGTCTGCCTGACCGGACGCGTCGGCTGCGGCCGGATTCTCGGCGTCAGCCGGGGAAGCCTCGCCGGCCTCCGCGTGCGTTGTGGTCGGTGCGTCGGGGACGTTGTCCGGCTTGGCGGGTGGATCCTGTTGGGCTGGCTGGCCCGCGTCGCTGTCCGGCGTTGGTCCGCGTTCGTCGTCCGGCTGGGGGCTGGTCGACTCGTCGTCCGGTCCCGCCGGCATGGCGGCGCTCGCCGCCTCTGCCGGGCCGAGGGCCTCGCCCGGCCCGTAAGCCTCGTCAGCGTTGTCGTCTGTCAATGCGGGGGGCGGGTCGTGCCTGGCGTCGGTCGTGGTCGCTGGCGGGTCGTCGCTGTCGGTGCTGGTCGCCGCGTTCGCCAGGTGCCGCCAGAGCGTGCGGCCGTCGTCGGCGCGCAACGGTTCAGCCTGGCCTGCCTCCGCCAGCGTGCGAAGTCGTTTGGTGGCCGTCGAGTAGCCGACGCCGGCGCGCTGCGCGATCGCGGCGGCCGTGTCCTGGCCAAGTGCTGCCAGAGCGGCGGCGACCTTGTCGAGCGCGCTTTGCACTCCAGTCTGGTCGGTCGTGTTGTCCATGAGTCCTCCCTGTGGCTGCTGTTGCGTCTGCCGGGATGTGGCGTGCACTGATCCACGCTTCGACAGCGCCTTGTGATCAAGTGCGGTGACGGATCTTGGGGGGAGCAGGTCCGTGATCCGGGGGTCGGTGCTGAATGCCGTCGACGCTCGGGGCGGAACCTGCCAGGCCCCGTGCTGGGTAGGCGGTGCGGCTATGGCTGGCCGAAGACGTGGTCGCAGCGGCTCGAGTCGACCGGTAACCACGGCAGGCCCCAGCCGATCCGATACCGCCCACCGGTGGGCTTCACGAGGTGGACGCCGCCGCCGAGGGACACCGGACGGGCGATGGTGAGGGTGTGTCCGTCGAAGCCGACCGTGCGCCAGTCACCACCGACGTAGCTGGCCATCGCGGCGAACGTCTGGGTAAGGGCGGTCACGGCCTCGTGGTCGAGGGCGAGTTCGAAGCTGCCGTTCCACCAACCGGCCACCGTGGCGAGGTAGCCCTCGTGGTAGCGGTGGAAGCCAGGGACCGGTTCGTAGCGCAGCCACCGACCGGAGAAGACGGCTGTACTGCCCTGACGCGGCGTGTAGTCAGGCGTCGTCACTGCTGGCCCTCCTGGCCGTCGGTGCCGCCGGGGGTGGAGGAGGCGCCGAGGTGACTCGCGGCCGTGACCGTGCGGGCGCTGGACCACGCGACCCCTGATGCCTGCGCCGACTGGGCGAGCCAGTCGGCCGCGTCCTGCAACCATGCGCGGATGTCGTCGGCGGCGTCGATGACCTCGCTGCGCCCTTCGCTGTCATCGACGCTGGCGAGGTGTGCCTGGCGGGCCTGGTCGAGGAGGTAAGAGCCGGTCTGTGCGTGCACCCGGGCGAGCAGCCGGGTGCTGCGGTGTAGGTGCCCGATCAGGGATGTGACCTCGGAGGGCGTCGGCAGGGTGAGCAGCGCGCTGAACGGTCCGGTGGCCGTGTGCAGCCAGCGGGTGAGGTGCTCGGCGGCGGTGATGGCGCTGCCCAGTCGGGCGGGGTCGTAGGGACCGTCGACGGCGAACAGGCGGCTCATGTCGTCGAGCCAGGTGTTGGTCTGGCTATCGACCGGAAGCGGGTCGGCGACGAGGGTCGGCTGGGAGTGTTGGCCGTCGGCAGCCGCGCAGATGGGGCTGTTGTCCGTCAGATGCCACCACGGGGTTCCGCCGCGGTAGGCGTTGGTCCAGTGCGTGGCGGGTTGGTCTGCCACCGGCTCGTTGCAGACGGGGCAGATCGGAAGTTGGATCATGGAGCGGTGTCCCTTCAGGCAGGGTGATGACGACGACCAGGGCTTGGTCGCCGACGGCTCGGTGAGGTGCGAGGGGGTTGGTGCCGGCGCTCGCCGGCTTATGCGCAAGAGGGAAAGGGCGGCCGTCTCGCTGGCCGGCAGCGCTGTCAGCGCCCCTGCCAGGGGCGGCCGGCACGCCGGGCGAGATGCGGCGGATCGCGGGGTTTCTGCCGACGCCGTGTGCCGGTTGCCGGGATGGTGAGCGGGGCGGTGCGCCAGTGCGTGCGGGGAACCGAAGCTGCGCGATGAGGTGCGCGTGGATGGCTAGCGGTTCGCGGCACTGCGGCGGGGGCGCGGGGCGCGGACGCAGGCGCTGACCTGGTGGAGCAGGACCGATGACGGGCCCGTCGGGCGTGTCTCCTTCTTGGCCGGCTCTGTCAGAGCGCGACCGCGAGCAGTCGCTGGTCGGGGTCGATGGCGTCGAGCAGCCGGTTGGCCTGTTCGAGGTAGGTCACCCGGTCGGCCATGGCGTCGCTGGCCGGGGCCAGCTTCGCCCCTTCGGCGGTGATCAGCGCGTCGCCCGCCAGGGCGGTCAGGGCGCTGTGGTGCTGGTAGGCCATGCAGCCGGCCTGGTACATCTCCAGTTCGCTGAGGCGGATCTGCCCGGCGCCGTAGGTGGCGGCGTTGTGCATCCGGATGGCGTTGACCCGGGGTTGATGAGTGAAGTCCGCGACCGCCGTGTCCCACGGGTACTGCTGCGGGTCCGCCAGGTGGCGGGCCTCGTAGACATGCCATGCAGTGGCGTTGCGGGTGCCGTGCACGGCGCGGCTGAACACCTGATGGCGGATGCCCGCCCCGACACCGGCGGCTTGGCGCATACCGGTCAGGTCAAGCAGTCGTACCGGTCCGCCGGCGCAGTAGGCCGGGCGGCCCTTACGCAGTCCGAACATCTGGCTGCGCTGCCACAGGCGCACCGCGGGGCTGGCCCAGAAGCGGGGCGACAGCGTGCCCTGCACACCGAAGTTGCGGTCGAGCTGATGTGCGGTCAGGGACTCGCGGGGCAGGTCGCCCGGCACACAGACGATCATCGTGCGGATCGTCGCCGTCGGTGTGACAGCCGGCGAGGTTGCCTTCCGGGTCGAGTTCTTGGCCATGAATGGTCCTCCTTGCGGGTGGGCGCGTGAGGGCGCGCGGAGATGACCGGCCCACTGGGCGCATGGGTCGGTTGCGGGAGAGATGCGGTGCGGGTTGGTGCGGTGCGACCTGGGGTCGCCGCGCGGCGCGGCGCCGACCGGCCCCGGGAGGGGCGGGTGGGCGAGGCGCACCTGGTAGGTGCGGCGGTGGTTCCGAGGTGGGACCGGACCGGGGTGGAGATTTATGAGGTGGTGTTAGTGCCGTGAACGGTAGCGGCCTGTTCTGTCAGGCCGATCCGACGAGTTGATCGCCAGGAAGTGGGGCTGACCTGCGCTGTGAGACATTCCGGCTCGTAGCGGAGCCCTCGTCGCCGCGGACGCTGTGAGCCTTCACGACTATCACAGATGATCTCGTTTGCTGACAGACGTCGGCGACGGTAGTCGGCTTGCTGGCGGTGCTCGCTCTGGCAGGGTGTCGGCGCGCTGGCTGTGACTGAGCGCGATAGATGGCCCAGTTGAGCGCAAAAGACGGCCATGGAGGAGGGAGCCGCGAGGTGATCGGCCATCCTAATCTCCGACGTGCGAACGTCAGCCGCCCTTCGGGCGGCAGGGGGGTCAGAGTCGCCTCAGATTCCACCAAAGATCAGCTTTCAACTTTTTGCCTGCGATTGTCTGCCGGTGGCATGGACGTTGCAGACACTGTGTCGGTGAACGTCGCTTCCCGGACGCCAGCATTTCCGGCGGCCGTTGCGGAGGTGGCGGGGAGAGGGTTGCCGATGTTTCCCACCGTCGCCGCCCGGGGCCGATGACCGGTCAGCCGAGGCGGTGGGCCCGGCCGAGGAGGTATCGCCGTTCGACCTGGTTCTCCGTCAGGGCCGCTGCTTCGCGGTACCATTCCGCCGCGCTGCTCGGGTTGCCGGTCATCTCGAGCAGGTGGGCGCGCACGGCGCGTTCCCGTTGTCGGGTCAGGGGTTCCTGATCGAGCTGGTAGCGCCGGTTGAGGTCGTCGAGCAGCGCCAGTCCTCGGGCCGGCCCGTAGGCGTGGGCGACCGCGACTACCCGGCTCAGACGTACCGGCGCGGTCGGGTTGAGCCTTTCGAGCCACAGGTACAGTGCCGCGATCTGTGGCCAGTCCGTCTGTTCCGGCGACGTGGTCGCGGCATGCACGGCGGCGATCGCCGCCTGTAACTGGTACGTGCCGATCTCGCGTCGGTGCCAGACGCTGTCGATCAGTTCCGTGCCCTCGCGGATCAGGGCGGTATTCCACTGTGTCCGATCCTGCTCGTCGAGCCGCACCAGCTCGTCGCCGTCGGTACGGGCAGTGCGCCGCGACTCGGTGAGCAGCATCAGTGCGAGCAGGCCGGTCACCTCGGGGTCGTCCGGCAGAGAGTCGCGGAGCATGCGGGTCAGCCGGATCGCTTCGCGGGTCAGGTCGATGCGGGCGAGCTCGTCGCCGGTGGAGGCCGTGTAGCCCTCGTTGAAGATCAGGTACAGCACCTGCATCACGGCGTTCATCCGACTGTCCCGATCGGCGTCAGTGGGCGGGGTGAAGCGGGCGCCGGCGCGGGCCAGTTGCTGCTTGGCGCGGCTGATCCGCGCACCCATGGTGCTCTCGGTCGTCCCGTGGGCGTGTGCGATCTCCGCGGTCGTCAGGCCGCCGACCGCGCGCAGAGTGAGCGCCACCTGGGAGCTGGGGCTCAGCGCAGGATGGCAGCACAGCAGCAGGAGCGTGAGACTGTCGTCGGTCTCCAGCGGAGGGTGCGCCTGGCGGGCCGGGTCCTGCATCGCCAGCTCGGTCATGCCCGCGTGCTGCTCGCGCCGGCGTCGGGCCTGGTCGGTGCGGAGCAGATCGACCATTCGCCGGTAGCCGATCCGGATCAGCCAGCTGCGCGGGTTCTCCGGCACGCCGTTGGTCGGCCACGCCCGGCTCGCGACGAGCAGTGCTTCCTGTACCGCATCCTCGGCGATGTCGAAGTGGCCGAAGCGCCGCACCAACGCGCCGAGCACCTGCGGCGCCTCCGTGCGCAGCAGGTGCTCGACGTCCGGCGTCACGCCGGGTCTGCCGTTCTTGTGCCCTCCCGGTTCGCCGCTTCCGGATGGCAGCGTTCAGCGGAATCGGTCATGCCGCGAAGTCCGCGCCCATGATCGGCCGGATCTCCACTGGTTCTCCCAGCACCTCGACCATCCGCGAGACGATCTCGACGGCGCGTTCCTGGCTGGCCACGTCGATCACCGCGAAGCTGGCCAGGACCTCCTTGAGCTCGATGAATGGCCCGTCGGTCGCCACCACGCCGGCCGGGCTCTTGCGGACCGTGGTGCTGATGGCCGGGTGGCCAAGACCCTCGCTGCTGACGAACTCGCCGGTCTTGATCAGTTCCTGTTCGAACTGCTGGTACGCGGCGAACGCGGCCAGCGCCTCCGCGGACGGGGTGTCGGCTGTCGCGGCGTCCCAGGCGGCGGCCGGCGTGTAGCTGAGCAGCAGATACCTCATGGTCATCCTTGTTGTTGCGCGGGAGATCACGCTACGCCGGTCAGGACGAACGGTGCAGGGAGAGGGCGAGGACCGTCGTCCAGGTGAAGGCGACCAGGCCGTTCACGGCGATCTGGATGCTCATGTGGCTCGGCGACATGGGCAGCAGCAGGATGAGCGCGGCGACGCCGTTCAGCACCGCCGGCAGCGCGGCCCGACGACGGACGTGGCGGACGGTCAGCACGATGGCGGCGATGGCCAGTGCGGTGAAGGCGATGGCGGCTGCGGCCGAATGCGCGATGCTGTGCCAGGACATCTGATCGACCGGCCCGTCGGGGGTCCCAACCGGGAAGCCGTGCTCCGGATCCATGGTGAACACGCCGGCCGCGACGAGACCGGCACCGAAGATCCCGACGAAGATCGGCAGCACACGCCGGCCGGTTCCCTCGGTGAGCGTGCGCCGGATACCGGCGGCGAGCGTCAGGCCGCCGAGACCGGCGAGCACGAACGTGGTGATCTGGATCCAGCCGAGGCTACCGGTGGCGAGCTGGCTGATCGGGTGCCGCGTGATGTTGTAGCCCTCACGAGTGAGCATCTGCGTCACGGCCGAGGCGAAGAAGACCGGCCCGGCAAGGGCGCCGGCGAGGAGCAGCCGGTCGGACGAGCGGCGGATGGCGGGAACGGTGGCGACGACGGTGGCCATGACTTCCTCCTTGGTGAGTTCCTGCCGCTACCTCGTGGCCGATCCGGGGATTCCGACACGACCACGATGTGACCTGAGTTACGCCCAGTGGGTGTCAAAGCGCGGGTGCCGCCTTCGAGGTATCGGCAAGCATTCATCAAGGAGGACACGATGTGTGAGAACACCGAGCCGAGCGTCGAACTGCAGGCCCTGGACCGTCTGGTCGGCACCTGGTCGGTGACCGGCGGCGCCGAGGGAACCGTGCGGTACGAGTGGATGGCAGGCCGGTTCTTCCTGCTCCAGCACGTGGAACTCAGCCAGTTCGGGCAGCCGGTCACTGGCTTGGAGGTCATCGGACACCTACACCCGTTCGGCGAGCCGGTCGGCGCGGACGTGGTGTCGCGGTTCTACGACGCGGCCGGCAACACCTTCGACTACGTCTACGAACTCGTCTGCGACAAGCTGACCATCTGGGCCGGCGCGAAGGGCGGTCCCGCCCACTACGAGGGCACGTTCAGCGCCGACGACACCACGGTTACCGGCGCATGGACCCACCCCGGTGGAGGCGGATACGCCTCCACCATGACCCGGATCTGACATCGGAAGGCCACGCCGACCCTGAACGGCCGGAGGCAGCATCCCTCACGCATCACGAAGGTCATTGCTCTCCGGCCTATTCGTCCGACCGCTGCGGGCCTTGCCCGTCGAGGATCGAGGGCCGAGGCCCGGGTCTCGTGCCAACAGGTACTGCATACCCGCCAGTTCTTTCGCAGCCACGTCACCACGACCCGCGCGGGGATCCGCGGAGAGCACCACCGCGTGTCCTCGCTCCACTCCTCGCGCAGCGGCGTCGGGGTCATCACCTCGCGCAGCAGCATCGCTGCTTCACCGACGTGTCGGACACCAACGACAGCCGGAACCCGGCCAGACAGCCAGCAGTGTTCGTGCAGCAACTCGGCACGCTCAACATCAGGGGTTGCCGCCGGGGGGTGAGGACCACCACGACGTCCTCGCCACGGGCTGCGCCGATCCTCGTGCCGACGGCCGCCTCGCGGCGACGCACACCCCGCCGAGATGTGCTCCGATTCGCGGGCAAGGCACCTTGTGCCAGGAGGGCCGATCCGGGCGTCCGTCCCGGACAGGCGTGCTGGTGGGCCTGGGGCCTGGCGCAGAATTTCGTCGGATCGCAGGTCGACTTCTTTAGGTCACGAACCCGAGGCTGACAGGTCAGGTTACTGCTCGATGCGTAAGGGATGACCGATTTGCGGCCGTCGTAAGAACACGTTTGGTGATTAGCGCAGTATCTGCCGCGGGCTAGCCGGGATTGAAGGGCTTGTGTGGCACATGTCGGACCGTTAGCGTCTGCAGCACAGATTCGGTCGCGCGCCTGGCCAGGGCCCGAATCACTTTGGCTTCGGCCATTCGATCACAGTAATGGAGGATTGTGTTGGGAACTTCCGCTCGGCTCGTCAGCTCAGCCAGAAGGTCGGCAATTATCGTCGCGACCGTTGTCGCGTCCGGCGCGGTGGCACTGAATGCTGCCGCTGGACCGGCAGCGGCGGCGAGTAAGCCTTCTCCGCCACCCATGGCGCCATTCGCTTGTCCCCAAGAATTCCTCTACGACATCACCTCGTCATCGTCGACGCACCTACCGGCGAGCAGCACCTACTACAAAGACGGCCCTGGCGGAAACATGACCGTGTCGGTACAGAGCGCAACGACTATCAGCGCCACGGCTTCGGTCAGCGCCGGAGCTACCATCTCGGGACTTGTCGCACAGGCCCAGGTCGAGGTCAGTGCCAGTGCGACCGCGAGCAAGCAGATCACCGTCGGGCACCAGTACAGCCGGGACATCGCCAGCGGCAAGTACGGCAACATGCAGTACGGCTCCTGGGGTCACACCGTGTCCTGGACCTACTCCCGCGTCAATCCCAGCTGCAGCGTCACGCGCCTGTCGTCGGGTTCTGGCGGGAAGATCCCCAACAACGCCGTCGGCTGGCGCTACTGGGAAACTTCTTCGTAACGATGTAGCCGGGAACGTCGCTCCTCACAGCGGCGTTCCCGGCGAGCCCAGCAAACTAGACAGAATCAATATCTGTTTAAACGATGGAGTGCATATGCCGCCGCCCGTGACTCGAGGGCTCGCGCTTATCTTCTGCGCAATTGCTCTGGCCGGTTGCACAGATGGATCGGATACTAGCCCCGGTCCCGCTGCAAGCTCGACCGTGGAGCCCGCTGCAACCATAAATTCGCCTGCATCAACAACATCAGCCTCTCCTTCCGCCGCCAGTCAAGTTGGCCTACCCCCCGTCGAGCGGGGCCTGACCACGCTAATGGCCGCTGGGCCACAATCCGGGCCTGCCATAGCCGGACGCATCAGCGCCGATCGAGGCGAACTGTGGATCAATCTTAACTGCCAGGGCGACGGCTCACTCGTTGTCAAGTTCGAGCCACTCGACAAATTCACCTTCGAGTGCGGTAAGGAAATCTTCGTCAGCAAGAATCAGATCAACCTTCTTGCGGAGCGTCAGATGAAGATCGTGGTCGAGACTTCAGCAGACGTGAGATGGGCCCTGCGCGTCGAGCAGTGACGCCTCCTGCCGAAGCACCAGAACCGACCACGGCGGGCACCTCCAGCCTGACAGGAATGCGATCAGCTTAAATCCCTGGCACCGCTACGGGCGTGCGAACATCAACTTCCTCGGCGAGACGCCTACCGGCCGCCGACCGGCCCCGAAAAGATCGAATTCGAGCGATGCCAACCATAGCTGGGAAGTGTCAACTATCGCTGGGAGTCACAGCTGGCCTGCGGTGTGAGTTCTACGGGTGGTCGAAGCGCCGTGGGTTGGTGACCGTGTCGGGGCCGTGGTCGCAGGGCAGTTCGTGCAGGTACCGGCGGTGGGTGGGGTCCGAGACGAAAGTCCACACCCGACCGGCCGGGTCGGGGCCGTGGATGGCGGTGGCGATCGGGCTGGCGGTGCGCAGTCCGGCGAGCACTGCGAGGAGGCTGGCCTCGCGGCGCCGGCTGGGGACCCAGAACAGCACGGGGTAGCGGGGGCCGAAGGTGGTGAGGCGTTCGTAGCCGCGCAGCTTGGCCACGACCCGGGCGAGGTTCTCGGTGTCGTTGTCGTGCTCGAGGAAGAAGCCGGTCGAGGTGTCATCGACGGTCCACACGCCGTGCCCGTCGGGGCGGATGCCGGCCTGGGCGTAGACGGTGGTGGCGTGCTGCTCGGACCACCAGCGCGACAGCCGGGCGCCGGTTGTGTGGCGGGCGGTGGCGATGAGGTCGGTGAAGAACTGGTTGACGCCGAGCAGGTGGTTGACCTGGCCGCTGGCGGCGATCCGCTTGGCCCGCTCCAGGGAGCTGCGCGGCGCTCTGCCGCCGGTGCCGGCGGGGTCGTGGTAGACGGTCGGGTGTAGCTGCAGTCCGACGGGGCCGAGGGCGTAGAGCAGCGAGCCGTACCGGCCGTGGGCGCCGCTGCGGCCGAAGCGGTGCAGTACGTCGAGGCGGTGCAGGATCGTCAGCCGTCGTTGGGCGGTGCGCCGGGTGTCGAAGAGGGCGCTGGTGATTTGGTCGGTGGACAGCAGGTAGTGCTCGGCGAGCAGAGCCAGGAGGGCATGGTCGCGAGGGACGATGCGACCGAAGACGGCGAGCGGATCCGGGTTGCGGGAAGCGGGGGGAACGCGGGAGTACACGACAGTTGCTCCTGGGCAGGATGGGGTTCCCCTCCCGATCGGGAGGGGTGTCTGGGACGAGGGAGGTCGGTGCGGAGGGCCTGTCACGGGGTGTGTGCGGCACTGACAGCCCAGGTCAGCACTGTGCTGCGGATGTCCGACGGTCACCGGTGATGATCCCGATGGCGAGCCGGTGCGCGACCCGGGCGACGCCACCGTCTGACAGAGACAGTTAGCTCCGGTCGCTCTTCGGGCGGGATCGACGGTCGTCGGGTCTGCGGCTGAGCCGTTCGACGAGGTCGTCGACGGCGCTGGTGTCCTGGCTCGGTACCGCCGCGGCGGCGGCCTGGCGGATGGCGGTCGCCTCCCCGACGATCGGCTTCGGCGGCCGGGTCTTCATCGTGAACGCCGGGGTCTGGCGGCCGTTGACGACCAGCCGTGCCGCGGCGGTGTACGCGTCGAGGTGGGCGAGGTCGTGCTCGCCCAGTTCCGGCAGGGTGTGCCGGGACAGGACCTTCGCGTCTTCCGGCGCCACCGTGAAGTAGATCTTGTTGCGGGCGTTGGCCGACGCCGCCGCGAGTAGGTCGCGGGGGAACTGGGCGAGGTCCTGGTGGGCGAGCACGAGTGACAGCCGGTACTTGCGGGCCTCGGCGAGCATCGTGTCCAGGGAGTTGGCCAGGGTCAGGAAGTTCTGGGCCTCGTCGATGATCAGGGTCGCGTCGCGGCGCCGGTCGGGTTCGACGCCGGCGCGGGCGGTGGTGGCTTGCCACACCTGCGCGAGGATCAGGGAGCCGAGCAGGCGGCTGGTGTCCTCGCCGAGCACGCCCTTGGGGATGCGGACGAGCAGCACGCCGCCGTCGAGGACGCGGCCCATGTCGAAGCTCGAGCGGGGGTAGCGCATGGTGCGTTTGACGAAGTCGCGCAGCAGGAACGCGCGCAGCCGGGCGAGGACCGGTCCGATGACCTGCGAGCGGAGGCTGTCGTTGAGGCTGTCGTACCACTGCCAGAAGCCGCTGAGCCCGGCCGGGTCGTCCAGGTCCACCGTCATCGCCGAGCGGAACTGAGGGCTGTTGAGCAGCGGGGGGATGTGCTGCAGGGTGACGTTGTTGTGGCGCAGCAGGGTCAGGCAGGCCACCCGCATGACGTCGTCCATCCGCGGCCCCCACGCCTTGGCGAAGATGTTCCCGAAGATCGACACGAGGTTGTCGACGACCAGGTCGGGGTCGTCGCCTTCGAGGGGATTCAGCGTCGGCGGGTTGTCCTGGTCGGGGTCGAAGAGCACGACGCGGTCGGCGACGCCTGCGGGGAGCCGGTCGAGGATGTCCAGGACGAGGTCGCCGTGCGGGTCGATGACGACCGTGCCGCGGCCGGCTTTGATGTCGTCGAGGGCCATGTTGACCAGCAGGGTGGTCTTGCCGGAGCCCGTGGAACCGATCACATGCAGGTGATACCTCGCGTCCGCCACCGACAGCCCCACGCTGTGGCCACCGATTTCGGCGTCGCCGAGCATCTTCACCCCACGCCCGCCGCCGGGGACGGCGACCGGCGCCGGCATGGACGCGGCCCGCGCCCGGTCGAGGCCGGGCACGGCGAGGTCGCGCGGCAACGCGGCGAGGGCGGCGAGTTCCGGGGCGGAGGTGAGGAATCCGGGTCCGAGGCGGCGTGCGGCGAGAACGGCCACCGGGGCGGGCATCCGGGCGCGGTGGGCGAGCCGGTTGCGGCCGGTGTGGATGGCGAACGCCGAGGCGAGGGTGTCGGCGATGCCCCGCAGCCGGCCGGTCGGGTCTGTGCTGGGGCGCCGGTTGGTGGTGGCGACGGCGTAGCGGATGCCGGTCTGCCACAGCGGGTGCGCTGTCTTGTCCAGGATCGCCCGGACGTCGCGCTCGACGGTGGGATCCCGACGGGACGCGGGCGCCGCAGCGCGGCCGGTGCCGCCGCTGCCGGGCAGGAACGCGTCCAGCAGCCACCGCACCGGCGCGGCCGGGTTGATCGCCGGGACGGCGGTCGTGCCGGCCCGTAGCCGCCCGGCCGCGCGGCGGGCCCGCGCCGCCCGTCGGGGTGTGGCCGGGCGGGCGAGGATCTGCACGCAGGCGTACTCGCGAGGGTTGAGCTGCGCGCCGGCGGCCATCAGCGGGCGCAGCGGGTCGGTGTCGTGGTCGGTGGTCAGCGGCAGCCACTCCGCGTACACGGGCAGCAGGTGCCCACCAGCCGCGGGATGGGCGTCCAGGGGGATGGGCGGCGGGGGGTTGTCGTCGGTGGTGGTGGCCGAGCTGGGCCACGCCGCCCGCACCGCGGCCTCGACCGCCCCCGCAGGGACGGTGCCGGGTACCCAGATCGAGATGAGCAGTTGCCGGCCGGACCACGTGTACTGCCACACAACGTGTGGGGCGCCGTGCAGCAGGCGCCGCCGCCGTGAGGGGGTCAGCACGCCGGCCAGGTTCGCCCACAACGCTGGTGCGCTGTGCGGGTCGACTTCCGGCGGCGGCGCGATCGTCACGAGGCGCGCGCCGAGGGCGTGGTGGCGGTGCCGCCCGATCTCGACGAGGTTGCGGGCCGCGATCCACACGATCAGCCCGCCAGCGGCGACCGCCGCCAGCCACGGCCGCTGTGTGGCCCACACGGCGGCGTCGAGCAGCGCGCCCGCTGGTCCGGTAGGGGGTGGGATGGGGCCGGCGCCCGGCCCGATGGTGGGGCTGGGCGCCGGTGGCGGTGACGCGAGCGCTGAGCTGAGGGCTTCGGTCGGTGGTGTCACAGGTCGTCGTCTTCCTCGTCGAGGTCGGCCAGTTCGGCCGGGTCAGTGGTGCACAGGGCGTGTTCCGCGTCGGAGGCGATCGACTCGAAGCTGGTCCTGCTCGTCCCGGAGATCAGCAGCCCTTGGCCGCGGCGGGTCGAGAGCAGCAGCCGCCGTTCACCGTCGGTGAGCCCGAACGCCTCGCCGACGGCGTCGATGGCCTGCGGCGCCTGCCGCAGCAGCACCTGGGTGGAGGCGTTGGACACCACCGCCTTGCCGAGGTCGGTGCCCAGCACGTCGGCGGCGTCCTGGGTGATGACGGTCAGCCCGGCGTTGCGCTTGCGTGCCGCCTTCGACATGCGGAACAGGAAGCGGGCGCCTTCGCCGTCGCGCATCAGCAGCCACGCCTCGTCGACCACCACGAGCCGCCGCCGCGAGGGGCGTTGTGGGGCGTCGACGGTGCGCCAGATCGAGTCCAGCGCGAGCAGGGTGCCGACGGTGCGCAGTTCGTCGGGCAGGTGCCGCAGCGACCACACGACCAGGTGTCCGACCGGTGCCTGGGTGGTGGGTGCGTCGAACAGGTCGGCGAAGCTGCCCTGCACCCACGGCGCGAGCCGCGCGGCCAGCGTCGCGGCGGCCGGATCGTCGTCGGCGCGTAGCGTGGCGGCCAGGTCGCGCAGCAGCGGCGCCGGCCGGTGGTGCGTGGCCGGGTCGGAGGTGATCCCGGCGGCCCGGTAGACGGCGAGAATGGCCCGGTCCAGCGCGGCTCGCTCCGCCGGTGGCGGCTGGTGGCCGAGCAGCACGCTGATGAGCGTGTGCAGGAACAGAGCGCGGCGGGTCAGGGTGTCGGGACGCCGGTCGCCGACCGGCAGGTCCAGGGGGTTGATCTTCACGCCGGGCAGGCCCAACCGGACGATGCTGCCGCCGACCGCGTCGGCCAGTCGCAGGTACTCGTCCTCGGGGTCCACCACCGCGACGTGCACACCCTGGTAGAGGTTGCGCAGGATCTCCAGCTTCACGAAGTACGACTTCCCAGCCCCGGAGCGGGCCAGGACGATCGAGTTGTGGTTCTCCTGCGTCCAGCGGTCCCACCAGACGATGCCGGCGCTGGCCGGGTTGATGCCGTAAAGGACACCGCCGGTGGCCGGCGGGTCGCCGGGCAGCGGTGCGGGCAGGTCCGGGCTCGACAGCGGAAACGCGGCGGCGAGTGCCTGGGTGTCCATGGTGCGCAGCATCCGCAGCCCATCCGAGGCGAGGGGCAGGGTGGTGGTCCAGCCGGCAAGCTGCCGCCACGTCGCGGGCTGCACCTCCAGAAGGGTGGACGCGGCGGCGGCCCGGACCTGCGCGCACGCCTGCAGGAGGTCGTCTTCGGTGCGGGCGTGCACGGTCAGGTACAGGCCGACGCGGAACAGCTTCGCCGCGCCGCGTGCCAGCCGCTCGGCCAGGTCGCCGGCGTCATCTGCGGCGGCATCGACGTAGGGGTCGGCGAGCTTGCCGCGCTCGGAGTCGGCCCGCCGCGACGACTCCAGCCGCGCCCGCTGTGTGCGCAGCCGCGACGCGGCGATCGGCGCCGGCAGCGGCTCGATGTGCAACGCGAGGTCGAGCCGGCCCGGCCAGGACAGCAGCGGCTCCAGCCACGCCGGACCGACCTCAGCCGGGTAGCCCGTTACGACGAGCGTGGCGGCGAAACCGTCGCCCACGCGCAGCCACCGGGGCGTGACCTCGACGGCGGCCGGCGCGACCGCCGACGCCAGCGAGCCCGGCCGCGGCTGCGCCTTGTCGTCGCCGGACCGTCTCTTCCTGATCATGGGCTTCTCCTTGTCCTGCTGGTGGGCGTGGCGGCGGTGATGACGGCGTCGGGTGCGGCCAGGCGGCCCGGCTGCGGCGGGCGGTACGGGTCGGCGGCGCCGGCCAGGGCGACGGTGACCGCCGAGCCGTCCAGCACCCGCGGACAAACGCCGAGGCCAGCCAACGCCCGCACCGTGTCATCGGCTCGCCGCCGCGCGGCATGCGCGCGCTCGCCGGCCGCCGCGCGGGTGACGACCAGGACCTGCCGACGCAGCGGGTCCCGCCGGGCGGCCAGGTCGCCGAGGAACTCGGCGTGATCGGCGCACGCCGCGCCCAGCCGCGGATGCGGCTGGACGTCCGCAACGGCGGCGAGAGCCCGGCTATGGGAGTCCAGGTCAACCGGTTGCGCGGACACGACGATCTGCGTCGGCGTCGACAGGCTGTTGAGCCACCGCCCCCACCCCTCGATCAGGGCCGCCTGCTCGGCGGGTGTGCGAAGCGCGAGGTTCACCGTGGTGGTGCCGACGATCGCCGCCCGCGCGTCACCGAGGCTGATCTCCCCGTCGTCGTCGATGGCGTCGGCGGGCAGCCGCAACGGCGCTGGCAGCGGCATCCGGCCGCGGGCGGGGGTCTCGACCCAATCCGGCGTCCCGGTGTCCGCCGCGACGGTGGCGGTGGACAGTGACCGGGGGGTGCGCGTGTGGCGGATCGCGTGCAGCAGCCACACATCCATGGACAGGCCGTCGCGGCGGCCCAGCGCCAGGCCGATGACCAGCCCGCCGAGGACCACACCAGCACCGATCAACACCGGCGCCGGCACGACATCGTGCAGCGTGCGCCACGCGGTGTAGAACAGCAGCGCACCGGCGGCGACGATCGCCAGCTGGTGGAACGTCAGGCCGTAGGCCACCTTGTCGGGGGCGTCGACGTCGGCCGGCATCCGTGCCCTCACCGGCGCTTCGGGATCAGGTCGGGTCATTTGATGGTCCTCCGAAGGGTGTTCAGGCCGGGGACGGTGCGGGCGAGCTGCTGCACCACGACGACGCGGACCACCGCGCCGAGCATGCTGCTCGTGCTACGTCCGGTCTGGCCCGCCCAGCTGGCCAACAATGTGGGGATCTTGACGGTGGTCCACAGCAGCACCACCACGACCAGGAGATTCAGCGTGCCGCCCGGGTCTACGGGTAGCCCGAACACGGGCAGCATCGTCGCCGGGTCGAGCAGTGTCTGCTGCCCCGCGGTGAGGAAGAACGCCTGCGCCACGGGTATCGCCAGGCATCCGGCGTAGGCGCGCCACCACAGCCGGGCGAGACCGTCGGTCTGCGGCAGCGCGTGGCAGGCCAGCGCCAACGGCGCGATGCTCGTCATCACCAGCAGCGCCACGAACCGGCCAATCAGCTGAAACGCCGCCGTCACGACCAGAACGGTGATGAGCAGGATCAGGATCAGGAACAGCAGCGGGACGGTGTGGTCCTGTGCCGCAGCGAGGTGGGTACGGATCGCGGTGAACGCGCCGTCGCCGTCGTAGCCGCCCTCGCTGACCGCCGCGGTCAGGGCGTTGGCCACATCGATGAGCTGGTCGCAGGACAACTGAGAAAAGTGCGCGGCAGTGAACCCGACGACCAGCCGCGGTAGGAGGTCCTTGACCGTGTACCGGGACTGTTCGTCGCCACCGGCGACCATGACGAGCACGCCGGCGGCGACGAACGCCAACACGAAGACGGTGTCCACGATCCAGACCGACCGGCCGGTGAGCGCCTGCACCTGCGGCAGCACGGTGACCTTCGGTGTGGTGAGCAGAATGCCGGTAATGAGGTCGAAGATCGCGTTGAGGCAGGCCAGGATCGCCGTGGTGAGCCAATCAAGAACCTGGTCGAGGACCCATCCCACGACGATCAGACCCCGACGATGCCCTGGACGACCTGCAGCAAGATCGGCGCGAGGACGGCCAGGCCGTAGCCGATCAACGCGTTGCGCAGGGCGAGCTTGCCTTTCTCGACCTGCGACGGGTCACCACCGGCGGTGGCCCAGTACACGCCGGCCAGGACGAGGAAGAGGGTGGCGATAGCGGCCAGGATGCCCATGACCCAGGCCTGCAGATTGGCGATCACCACCGGCAGCGAGTTCGCCGCCAGGTAGACGGCGCCGCCCGGATCGGCAGACGCGGCGGCCGGGAGGGCGAGTGACAGGCCGACACCGACCAGCGGAACGGCCGCACGGAGTGCGAGACGAACGACTCGCGGGAATCGGAGAGTGTGCTGTGGGGTGCGGGACATTGCGGTTCACCTCCCGCCGCCCCCGATCACGAAGACGTGTGACCGGGGGCGGCGACTACTCGAAGCGGTCCGATGGGACCGCCGCCGGGCGCAGGTGAACAAGGCGCGAACCGCGTGAGCCCCGGGAGGAGCTCGTCCTCCCTCATGGGTGGGTTGCGGTCATCAATGTGGTGTCAGCGCATCAATTGGCGCGGCACCCGAGGCGCGCGGATCGCGGCTGCTCGTGTCGCCCGGCGGCGGACGGGACCGGCGAGCGGTACGGCCCGCTGAAGTCCCGCACCCCCAAACCGGGATTTGTGAGCCCTGGCGAACACTTGCCACGCTCACCCAGCTCCAGGCAGGGCTCACAGGCCAGGTCAAGGCCTTTCACCGTCGACAGCGTTGCCCGCGAGCGAGGACCCACAGCCGGATCGGAACGGGGTGTCCGCGGGCGGTGTGAGTGCCGCCGGGACTCAGCTCTTGACACGGCCGCATCGGTTCGCCCCTTCCGGGATGCTTAGGAGGATGGCGGAGAGGTTCTGATCCTCGGAGCGGAGGGGACGGCCGAGCGGCGCCTGCGCCGCAAACGTGCCAGCGGGGCAAGTCGGCTGGCAATCCTGCGCTGGTTCTCTGCTGCCAGCGCAGCGCGCTGCTCTACTGGGACGGGCGCTCGGCACGCGGAAACGGCTGTGGCCCGACGTGGTACGTCGGGCCACAGCCGTGCCGACTGGCTGTCAGGCGGCTGCCGCAGCATGCTGCCGGGCGGCTTCGCGGCGAGCGGCCGCGGCACGTCCTGCGCGACGCCAGCCGCGCTTCTCGGCCTGCTGCCGCAGCCGCGCCATAGTCTGCGGCGACGCGACCCCGGTCAGCAGCCCGTCGCTGAGGGCCTCCGCGACGCGGCTATCGATGCGGGACAGCCGCATGCGCAGGGCGTCGACGCTGACACCATTCCTCGCGGCGATGGGCTCAATCGCCCGACGACCGAGCCGCACGTCGATGTAGGGCTGCTCGTCCTCGGGATCGAGGATCCCGAGAGTCACCGCGCGGCGGACCAGGAGATCCGGATGCCCGTACGGCACCGGCGGAGTGCGGGAACCGGAAACGAGATGCTCGATGTCCTGCACCGGCAAGTACTCACGCTGCTGCAGCCGCAGGTCCCGCCCGGCTCGCCACGCCGCCCTGCACAGGCTCGCGTACGGCGCAGGTTTGGTCAGGTCCGCCCGGTCGCGTAGCGCGGTCAGGAAACCGGTCAGGAGCTCGGCGTCGATATCCGCAGGGTCGCCGGTGTAGCCCTCGCACAGGTGGGCCGCGTAATGCTGTAGCGCCGGCATCGCCATGCCGACCGCGGCGATGACCCAGTGCGGCCCGTCGAGCCGGGCGCGTCGGATCAGCTCCCGCCACACCTCGTCACGCGCCGTGTAGGCGCGGGGGTGGCGCAACAGCCAGTCCCGCAGCGCGGGCAGCGGCATCACCGGCCGCGGCAGACCCGCGGCGGAGAAGAACGCCGCGCAGTCGAGAGCCAACGGCGCGGGCTCGCAGGTCAGCGCGGCGAAGGCGGTCGCCGCCGCGTCGAGGGCGGAAGTCGGCCAGTTCGTAGGGTCGGACGCGCTCATGTCAACACTCCTGTGACACCGAAGGGATTCGAATGCCGTCGCCGGAGTTGTCACGGCAATCGGTGGCATCGATTGCGCCACAGAGGGCTCACACGGTACTGACAGAGCTGCTCACGGCGCTGTTCGTCTCCCTCAACCGGGCCTCTGTCAGTGGCTCGCCCACACGGCGCGCCATCGCCGCTGATCGTTGTCATTGACTCTGACCAAGGTCGGTTGACCTGGCCTGTGACACCCCCTGACAGGCCTTTGACCGCGCGGTTCGGAGGTGGTGGCACAGGCCGTAGTGGCCCGTGAGACGGCGTGGACGACCTCACAGAGGACGTGCCCGGCCCGCTGTGACAACCGGGTCGGCTCACAGCGCTACTGTCACCGCCCGGTGCGGGTGGCCCGTGCGGACTGCCGAGGTACCCCGTGACAATCGCGGGCAGGCTGTCACCGCTGGACATCCTGCGCCGTGTGATAGGCACTGCCGCGCCCGATGGCATCGGACCAAGGCGCGGCGCTCGATGACGTCTCGCAGCGCTGGTCAACGCCCTTGTCCACGTCGACGCCCGAAGCGTCCTCCGCGCCGACGCCGGCAACCGCCAGCGCCTTTTGTCGATGACACAGCGTCATGACAGAAGGGGGCGGGGATGAAGGCCGGTTCCGTTGTATGGGCGGCTGCCGATGGCTGTCCTGACGTCGTAAGCACGAGACACTGACAGCACCCCCAGGAAATTGACGAACGAGCACCTCAATCTTTCAGTTCCGTATCCTCACCCACGGAATCGGAAGTTGAGCAGGAGTTGCTCCGATTCCGGGACCGAGGATGGGCCCGACCCAGTGCGGCCGGGCCTCAGATGGTCACTCGTCGGCCGTGAAAGGGCCGTTGGCGTCGTACCAGTCAATGAACTTGCTAACCGACCCGCCGAAGTCGGCGCGGATGCGGTCATGGATCGCCCGCTGGTCGTGGCCCTGCAGCCACTCGCCGCGGGCGACGGCCGAGCCGCAACCGCAGCGGCAGGTGGCCATGTCAACTGGGTCGGCCAGGTACAGCACCGGGAACCGGCTGGTGGACTCCGCTGGGTCCGGCTTGCCGACGAACTTGTCATGCACAAGGTCGCCAGACTGCAGGATGTCGCCAGCGAACGCGCGCCGGTCACCCTCCTGCCGCCACTCCGCGATCCGGATGGCCATCACGCTCTGCCCGCCGGCTACGACGACGGCGTAGCGCTCCTGCTCGGCGCGCTGATTGAGCCGCCACCAGCCGCGGGCGGCGTCGTAGACCTCCTTCTCCGACATGGTCGGATCCCATCCAGCGTGTTGGCGGGGCAGGAACGGGTGCGAACCCTGCTCGTCCCCAACGTACGTGCGCTGACTCAGCTTGATACGCAACAAGGTGGACCTCCAAGTGGTTCGTGCGTGCTCGACTTAAAGACTATAGAACCACCAGCCGGTCTTTGGTGCAAGAGGTTATTAGGTACGGACGGCGTCGAGCAGTTGATCCGTAGTGGAGCAGGTTGGTTGAGAAAGCCCGGCGGTCGGAGCAGAAGAACTGAGAACGGCGCAGGCCAACTGCGAGAGGGCAGATGCAAAGCAGGACAAGCCCGTTGCCGGGTCAAGCGCTGTGAGCGCTTGTGGGTTCGGCAAGTGTTCGCCAGGGCTCACACAGCGCGGTTTGGGGGTGTCAGCGCTTCACGGCGCGGCGCGGAGCCGACAGCACATGAGCGAGCACACGCCGCACCCGCAGGCCGATCACACCGAGCCGGCCGACTCCACGCTCATCGACGTGATCGCCGGCGACCCGCCGGTTCCGATCACGGTCTGGCGCACGGCCCGTACCGACGCCGATCCGCGCACCAGCCTGCCCACCCGTTTGGCCTACCGCCTCGTCGCCGCGTACAGCCGGCCCGGGGAGGCCGTGGCCGACCTCACCACCGACCACGTCCTCGCACCGATCTGCGCCCAGGGCGGGCGCCAGCACCACCGCGCCTGGTTCACCGACAGCTCCAGCCTGATCATCGGACCCGCCACCGCCGGCCCGCCGGCGCCCACGACCGCAACCAACCCGCTCACCGCGCCCGGCGAGCCGGAGGCCGACGACGCGCACGACCCACCCGAGCTGATCGATTGGTTCGGCGACGACCTCACCGACCCCGACCTGCCCGGCGCCGACGCCGCAGTCGTCCGGCCGCCCGACGACGGCCCGCTGGACGCGGCCATCAGCCTGGTGGTCGCCTCTTGGCCGCTGCACGAGGCCGGCACGATCGGCCGGGTCCGCCTCGCCTGGCTCCTCGCTGCCTGCGCGCGGCTGCTGCGCCCCGGCGGCTGCCTCGTCCTCATCGTCGGCGTCCCCGCCGGCACGCAGCCCACGCCGGAGGACTTCGGGCCGCTCGTGGCCGCCGCCTCCGCAGCGGGACTGGGCTACCTGCAGCACATCGTCGCCGTCGAGGCCGACACCGACGGCGACCAATTCATCTACTACCACGGCACGGACGAGGAACTGCTCACCCTTGCTCACGCCAACCCCGAGCAGTGGTCGGTCGCCCACTTGCGGGTGCACGCCGACCTGATGGTCTTCACCCCGCACTCGACTCCTGCCGCCGGAGCGGGACGGCGCCGTGGCCGCGACGGCGGTGAGCGCCGTGGCTGAGCACACCACCGCGGGATCCTCCGGAGCGAACGAGCCAGACACCAACAGCTCCGCCGTCGGCAAGGATCACCCGGGGCACCGCGACTACGAAGGCCGCCACCGCGCCGACCCTGGGGGTCTGTCCGTCTGGGCCACCGCCCAGTCGACCGGCCCTGTACAGCGACGCGGCCGGTACGTGCCGGAATCGGGCAAGCATCCCGCCCGGATGCTGCCCGCGATCGCCGCCCACGCGATCGCCGCCTACACCCAGCCCGGCGATCTGGTCCTGGACCCGATGTGCGGCATCGGCACCACCCTGGTCGAGGCCGTCCACGCCGGCCGCGACGCCTTCGGCATCGAATACGAGCCGCAATGGTCGAACATCGCCGACGCCAACATCCGCCACGCCCACGACCAGGGCGCCAGCGGACGCGCATCGGTCATCCGCGGCGACGCGACCCGGCTGATGTCGCTGGTGCCGAAGGCCCTCACCGGACAGGTGGCGCTCGTGGTCACCTCACCGCCGTACGGGCCCACCGTCCACGGCCTCGTCCGCCCGGGCGAGCACGGCGTCGTCAAGTACGACGACCGGTACGGCGAGGACAAGGGCAACCTCGCCTACCGCGACCTGACCGGCCTCGCCGACGGGTTCGCCCAGATCCTGGCCGGCTGCGCCACCCTGCTACGCCCCGGCGGCGCCGTCGTGGTCACCGCCAGGCCGTGGCGCAAGCGCGGCGAGTTGGTCGACCTGCCCAGCGCCGTCATCGCCGCCGGCCTGCGCGCCGGACTCGTGCCGACCGAGCGGTGCGTCGCCCTCCTCGCCGCCGTTCGCGACGGGCAGCTCGTCGCCCGCCCGTCGTTCTTCCAACTCCAACAGGTCCGCAAGGCCCGCTCGTCCGGGGTGCCGATGCACCTCATCGCACACGAGGACGTTCTGATCTTCACCAAGACGCGGAGTTTTGGAAGGTCGGACGAACGTAAGGGTTTTCACGGAGAACCGGAGGGCTGTGAAGCTCGTTCCTCGCATGTCGGCCCTTGTGTTCCTGGCGAAGCCGAGGAGTCGGCGCCGTGAATCGTCGAAAGGGGGATCCCGGCCTCGGCGGCTGCGAGTTCGGAGCGGATCACTTCCAGCAGCCGGCCGACCCAGTTGGTGCCTGGTCTGCCGGTCTCGGACCAGTAGGCAGAGTCGAAGTCGACGTAGACGATGCGGGCGTCACCACTAGCACGCAGGGTCTGTGCCATCCGCGGGTGCTCGGTGTACTTGGCGCGCAGCAAAGCGGTCATGA
Source organism: Micromonospora sp. MGP-C2 (assembly GCF_057766525.1). Lineage (NCBI taxonomy): Bacteria > Bacillati > Actinomycetota > Actinomycetes > Micromonosporales > Micromonosporaceae > Micromonospora > Micromonospora sp. MGP-C2. Next base: position 1,915,966 of record NZ_JBYMEN010000002.1, on the reverse strand, counting down.
CCGCCAGACGCGCCGAAGCCCAGTCGGTGCGGCGAGGTGCCTGCTCACCGAGTTTACGGGCGTCATAGCCGCTCGGTGCTGTGGAGATCTGGTTGTGCCAGTCGGGGTCAGGTGTCGACAGCGCCCAATAGGCGTGCGTGACGCTGGGGTAGCTGTTGACACCGACGGTGATGACGGCCGGATAGTCGTTCTGCAAGACCTCAACGCCGGGTGGATCCGGCCAGCCGCGCGGGTAAACCGTCTTCGGGACGGTCAGCGTGGGCTGCTGAGGGTGCTCCGGGCCGTCGGCCGGAATCCGTGCCTCCCACGCTTCGACGGCGATCTCCCGCTCGCGGAAGTACGCGACTGCCTCGGCACGCTTCTGCTCCGTGACGACCAGGCCATCCGGCCAGCCACGCAACTGTTGACCCAGATCGGTGATCAGGATCCGCAATGGAGCGTCCTTACGGTCCATATCGCCGAGGGCGTATGTGCGCAGGTGTTCAGGGATCGCCAGATACCGCTCGCGGAGGGTGCATCGGTTGTCTTCGGTGGGATCGGCCAGGTAGGCCTCCACCGCTTGCAGGCATCGGCCGGTGGAGTCGGGCCGGCCGTTGAGCCGATCGACGTCGTCGGCGACCTCGCCAAGGAGCATCTCAGCGTCGATGGCGGAGCTGGGCTCGCTGAACTGCCACCCCGCCAGGTGGTGCGCCGATGCCCGCGCGCCGTCTTCGAGGATCGTGGCGACCCGGCCACAGCGCAGGTGCTCGGCCAACCCGTCGAGGTCGGTGAGACCGCCGGTGCCGCAGTCGATGGCGCCGTCGGCGTAAATGATCAGGTCGGTCAGGAAGTACGTGTCCATGTTGCGGGTGAAGACGTGCCGCCAGGTGCCTTCGATCCGTTGGCCGTCGACGTCGCGGTAGGTGCGGCGATATCTCGTCACCGCCGAACCGTAGATCAGCCCGGCCCCAAAAACCGGCCGAGCCCCTCTCGGAACAATCCCAACCGCCCCCGCACTCCCGGGAGGTGGCGTGAGTGACCACCGAACCGGACCCCGGATCGGGTCGCTGTGCACCGGCTACGGCGGGCTCGACATGGCCGCCGAGCTGGTGCTCGGCGGCCACCTCACCTGGTACGCCGAGACCGACCGACATGCCCGCGCCGTCTGCGAACACCACTGGTCCGAAGTGCCCAACCTCGGCGACATTCGCACCGTCGACTGGACGCGCGTCGAGCCCGTCGACGTCCTCACCGCAGGTTTGCCCTGCCAAGACATCTCCAACGCCGGCAAAGAATAGGCCGAGTTGCTTCTGATGCAACCATTCGACCTTTCGGTCTCAGCGCGGCGGTGCGGACATTCTGGCAGGGTTGCATGCTCGTTCGGGTCCGCCGCGCGGGCTGCGTAACCGGCGCATCGATGTTGCGTTAAGCGCAACGTGGAGCGGGCGGTGGATCTGACTGGAGCAGTGCACCTGACGTTGGCGTCCGGGGTGGCGTATCTCGATCCGGCGACCGCGGTCTTCGACGCGATGTTGGAGGGCTGGCAGCGTCAGCAGCGCACGCGGTTTCTGAAGGCGTCGACGATCGCGGGGCGGGTGTTGATGGTGCGTCGGTTTCACCGGTACACGAACCAGTATCCGTGGGAGTGGGAGTCGGCCGAGGTCGAGGCGTTCTTCGATCACCTGCGGTCGGCTGGTCCGCGGCCTATCACCGTGTCGACGGCGAGGAGCTACCAGACAACGTTGCGGATGTTCTGCGACTTCGTCACCGACGCCCGCTACGGCTGGGCGGGCGAGTGCTTGCAGCGGTTCGGTCGTGCGCCGACGCAGATCCTGCACGAGTGGAACTCGATCGTGCACGTGACGGAGTTCGACGGTCAGCCGGGTCGGCGGCCGCTCACCTACGACGAGGTGCAGGCGCTGTTCGACGCGGCCGACGGCCCTGTCGAACAGATCCGTACGCATCAGCGCAAGGGCGTCTTCGCGGCGTTGCGCGACACGGCGATGCTCAAGACGGTGTATGCCTTCGGGCTGTGCCGGGCTGAGGCGTGCGGGCTGGACGAGTCGGACTTCCGCCACAACCCGAAGGCCAAGCAGATGGGGCAGTTCGGTGGGGTGTTCGTGCGGTGGGGCAAGTCGTCGCGAGGCAGTCCACCCAAGCGGCGCACCGTGCTGACCGTCCCGGAGATGGACTGGATCGTGCCGGTGCTGGACCAGTATTCCAGCGAGGTCCGGCCGCGGATCATTGGCCAGGCCCATCCAGCGCTGTGGGTGACCGAGCGGAGCGGCCGGATGTCGTTGCGCCGCCTGAACTTCGCCTTCGCCGAGGTGCGCGACCTCGCCGGCTTGCCGCAGGAGCTGGACCTGCACTGCCTGCGGCACAGCTACGTCACGCACTTGATCGAGTTCGGCTATCCGGAGAAGTTCGTGCAGGACCAGGTCGGGCATGCCTACGCCTCGACCACCGCCATCTACAGCGGCGTTTCCGACGAGTATCGGACCCGCTTGATCAACCGCAAGTTGGAGCAGCACAAGGATGATCTCTGGGGGCGGGAACGCGCGTGAAGACGATGGGGATCCGTTGGCAGCTGCGGCTGCGCATGGCCGAACGGGGCATGTTCGCGACCACCGAGTTGGTGCCACTGCTGGTCGAACGAGGCGTTCATCTGTCACGTGAGCAGGTGTTCCGGCTGGTGACCCAGCCGCCACAACGGTTGAGCATGGAGACGCTCGCCGCGTTGTGCGACATCCTGGGCTGCCAGCCCAACGACCTCATCGAGGTCGAGGCGACCGAGGAACGCACCCGGAAGACAGCGACGGCAGGCGGGCCGGCGCCGACCGCGCGGCGCAGCACCATCCGCCGCCCAGAGCCGGCGCCGTGACCCGCATCCGCCAACGCCGGGAGCCTGACCCTTTCCTCGCTGACCGGGTCGTCGCCCGGCTGACCGCCCTGGTCCCCGGGCTGACCGCGAGCACGGCTCACGCGGCGATGGAGGCCGCGCGAGTCACGGCCCCGGTGTCGCTCTGGGCCCTGGAGGATCACCTCAGCGCGCACGGGATCACTCCCGCCCGCAGCGGCCCGCTGCAGCTGCTGAAGCTGTTCGCGATCCTCGACGTCGAGGGCTACGACCTTCCAGCAACTGCCTGCGCCGCGTGCGGCCGGCGAACGCGCGTGTTGTCGCATCGGCAGGACGACGGACGGATCTGCACGCCGTGCGCGCACCGGCGTTACGTTCGCCGGTGCGAGATCTGCAAGGAGATCAAGCGGATCACGCACGCTGGCACGCAGACCGGGATCTGCGGCAACTGCCGGCGCCGCAATCCTGACCCGGAGCGCGTCGGCCCGTGCACGCGCTGCGGCCGGGTCCAGCGCCTGATCATATGCAAAGACGACGATTCACTGCGCTGTCAACGCTGCCAGGCTCAGGGCAGGCCATTGCGCGCCTGCGCCGACTGCGGCGCTCTCGCATGGACCCAGAAGATCACCGATGCCGGACCGGTGTGTCCGGCCTGCTACCGGGAACGGCATCGACCACGACGTGTCTGCGGCCGGTGCGGGCGCTCACGCCTCATCGACCGGCGCGCGACCACGGACCAACTAGATCTGTGCAACGGCTGCTACCGCGGCGCTGAAGGCACCTGCAGCCGATGCGGGCGATTCCGCCCCGGCCGCAAGACGCCTCATAGCGGGTTCCGTTGCGAGGGCTGCCTTCCACGTCCACTGCGTCAGTGCGCCGGCTGCCAACGACGACGCACCGTCCAAGCCGTCTGGCCGATCGGCCCGGTCTGCTCGTCCTGCTACAACATCATCCGCAACCACCCAGCGCGCTGCCCGAACTGCGCCGAGACCCGCGTCCTCACCGGCACCGACGCTGGCGGCGCTCGGATCTGCGGCCCGTGCGCCGGAGCAGGCGATTACACCTGCACCGGATGCGGGCGCGCCGGCCACACCTACGCCGACCAGCGCTGCGCCTGGTGCGTGCTCGACGAACGCGTCAGCGACCTCCTCACCGATGATCATGGCACGATCGCGGCCCGGCTGCGACCGCTGCGCGCCGCACTCACCAACACCGACCGCCCCGAATCCGTCCTCACCTGGATTCGCCGGTCCCGCACCCGCACGCTCTTCGCCTTCCTCGCCGCTCACCCCGACGACCTCAGCCACGAACTCCTCGATGAGCTCCCCGCCGTCCAGCACCTGCACTATCTCCGCAAACTGCTCGTCCTCGCCGACGTGCTCCCGGCCCGCGATGAGCATCTCGAGCGCACCCGGACCTGGCTTAACCAGACCCTTATCGGGCTACCGCCCGAGCACCGTCAGTTCGTGCAGCCGTTCGGCCTCTGGCACGTGCTGCACCGCGCCCGGCGCCGCTCACACCAGTTCGGCCCGCGCACCGTCCAGGCCGCGGCCAAAGACCGCCGCTACATCCACACCGCCGTCGCGTTCCTCGCCTGGCTCGACACGCACGGCCTCAGCCTGACAACGATCAACCAGCAGCACATCGACCAATGGATCGACACCGGACCAGCTGCCCGGCACCTACGACCATTCATCAAGTGGACCAACCAGCGTCGCCTGACCACCGCGCTCGACGTTCCCAACCGACCCTCCAGCCTGCCCAGCCGCTTTCTCACCGACGAGCAGCGTTGGGCGCAGCTGCGCCGATGCCTCGACGACACCAGCATGCCCATCAAAGCCCGCGTCGCCGGCGCCCTGATCCTGCTCTTCGGCGTCGCACTCGCACGCGTGCTCAACCTGACCACGACCGACGTCACCTTCAGCAAGGACGTACCAACCGGCATCACGCTCGGCAAGCAACCAATCCCGCTGCCACCGAAGGTCGCGGCGATCGTCGCCAAGCTCATCAACGACCGCGGCCGGCCTGCCTCGATCCCAGTTCTCTCCAACCACGAGGCGCACCTGCTCTTCCCCGGCCGGCCAGCCACCACCCCAATCACCCTGCAAGCACTGAGCCGAACTCTCACCCGCAACGGGATCACAGCCCACCTCGGCCGCAACGCCGCCGTGCTCGCCGACCTCCTCGGCATGAGCGCCAGCACCACCCACAAGTGGAACCGCCTCACCAGCCGCGACTGGACCCACTACCTCCAAGCCCGAGCCGACACGACATAGCCCCTGCTTGTCGGCGTACGGGTGCCGGTGCGGAGCCAGGTACGCCAAATGTGCAGATGCCTGGGCGAGTGGCGCTGGGGACCTTGCGGCGCCGGTCGCCCCAGCGACGCACGTCCGTTGCTTACGATGAGTAACCGGTGGACGTGGGCCGTCGCCCGAATCGCGGCATTACAGGGAGTTGTCATAGCGCCCTGCCAGCGTTCTTCCGAACCCGTCCAGAATCGTCACTGTCCAATCGGGCCCATCAACTTGCCTGAAGGAGACCGCTTCGCACCGTGTCAAAGGGCTGTCGCTCGATGGCATGATGCAGCGATGTTCCTCACGCGACGTTCCCGCCATGACGACGTCGCGGCGCTGCTGGCCGGCCGCACTGATGGTGAACTGGCAGCGTTGGTGCGGGACGCGTCACTCAAGGGTGTGGGCGTGGGCGGCAGCTCTTCGATCGCCGACATCGACGGTGTGCCCGTGTTCGTCAAGCGGGTCCCGATCACCGACCGAGAGCTGGCTCATCAGCACAGCACCGCGAACCTGTTCGGGATGCCAGTCCATTGGCAATACGGCATGTACCGCCTTGCTGGCCCGGGCTTCGGCGCGTGGCGCGAGCTAGCCGCGAACCAGAGCGTCACTGAGGGCGTACTCGCTGGCGAGGCGGAATCGTTCCCGTTACTGCACCACTGGCGGGTGCTGCCCGGTCGCCCGCCGGTCGCGGCTGAGCACCTCGACATCGACGCCGTCGTCGCCCAGTTCGGCGGTCACCAGGCCGTGCGTGCGCGGTTCGAAGCGCTGGCGGGCGCCACCGCGAGCCTCGTACTGTTCCTCGAACATCTCCCCGACGAACTGCCTCGCTGGCTGAGCGACCCGGTCGGCAGAGCCGCGGCGGTCGAGCGGCAACTGTTTGAGATAGTGGCGTTCCTGCGTCACCGCGAGATGCTGCACTTGGACGGACACTTCGGCAACATCCGGGCCGACAAGAAGCGGCTCTACCTCGTCGACTTCGGGCTCGCCACCTCGCCGCGCTTCGACCTGTCGGACGCCGAGCGCCACTTCGCTGCCCGCAATGCTGGTCACGATGCCGACTATGCCTCAATGCGGTTGGTGAACTGGCTTGTCACCTCAGTATGCGGGGTGCCCGTGCCGGTCGGCAGCGGTCCCGTCGCACGCAACCAGTTCGTGCGCCGATGCGCGGCCGGCGATATCCCACCGGACCTGCCGCCGCCCATAGGGGAAATCATCGCCAGACATGCCCCCGCCGCCGCCCGGATGAACGACTTCTGCTGGCGCTTGTTTGACGGCGACCTTCAGGCCGAGTATCCCGGCAACGAGAACACAGTCCAGATCGTTGCGGATCGGGCAAGTTGAGCAAGGGAATTTTGCACTCACATCGGCTAGATCCGGACGCCGCCGGGTCGACCAGCATGACTGACGGTAGTTGATCGTTGCAGAGCAAGCTCGGCAGCGAGCCGCAGCCACACTCGCAGATGCCGATAGCTGCCGTGTACTCGGTGGCGTACCCGGCTCTGCACTCGAAGCCGTAGGCCGACACTGCTGGCCCGGGACGCGGACGAATACGACCGGTCACGAATACGTGCGTTGCACCAGTCCGCGCCGGAATCAGCGGCGAACACTCCAGCCTCTGGACCAGCGTCGCCGACGCCATTCGCGTCCTTCGACCACCGCTCGTCTTCGTGGAAAACGTCGCCGCCCTGCTCCGGCGCGGCCTCGACGTCGTCCACGCCGACCTGGCCGCGCTCGGGTACGACACGAGCTGGCTATGCCTACGCGCATCCGACATCGGCGCCGCCCACCGACGCGACCGCCTGTTCCTGCTTGCCACCCCCACCCCAGGCGGGGAAGACGCCGCGGACACTGCCCACCCCCTGCGCCCGTGACGGGAAAGGACCCGGCCACCAGCACGGGCTCCCCGACGTCATCGAACCCGGCGGCACCCAACACCGCCTCCTGCTGCCCACACCCCGCGCCAGCGACACCGGCACCCCAGGCCGCCGCGCCGGGCAGGGATTCCGACCACCACTGTCACAAGTACTCCTCCCCACGCCCCGCGCCACCGACGGACACAAAGGCTGCCCCGCACAACGCGGCTCCCGCGGTGACCTCACCCTGCCGTCCGCGACGGTGCGCCTGCCCACCCCCACCGCATCCGACTCCCGAGGGCCGGGCCGTCACGGCGACGGCGGGGCCGACCTGCGCACCACCGTTAACCACCTGAACCGCGCCATCCTCGGGCACCCCGATGACACCCAGTGGGGCGTCTACGCCGACGCCATCGCCCGTTGGGAACTCCTGATCGGCCGGCCCGCTCCGGCCCCCACCCAACCCGGTCAGCACGGAAAACCCGTGCTCGCCCCACCATTCGTCGAGTGGCTCATGGGCCTGCCCACGCAATGGGTCACCCACCCGACCCTCGGGCTGCCCCGCACCGGCGCGCTGCGTGTCCTGGGAAACGGCGTCGTCCCCGCCCAAGCAGCGACCGCCCTACGGCTCCTGCTCTGCCGACACCACTGACCCACCACACCGTGGTGGCTCCTCGCGACCACAGCCTTCTTCGCCCCGCGAGGAGCCACCACGGTGACCCCGCACCGCCGCAAGCCCGAAAGAGACCTCGATATGCATCCCGATCCGAACCGCACCCGACGCCGGCCTGCGCCGGCCACGCCCTCATCCGCACACCGCGCCGGTCCCCGCGAGAAGGACGAGCCGCACCTCTACACACCGGCCGAAGCCGCCGCCCTGCTGCGCGTCCCGGAGTCCTGGCTCCGCCGCCGCGCCGCCCGCCGCCAAATCCCGCGCACCTTCCTCGGCAAACACCTGCGCTTCTCCGCCGACGACCTCACCGCGATCATCGCCGCCGCCGCGCAACCCGCCACCACACGCAGGCGCACACCTCGACCATCGGGCCGCGCCAGCGACTTGCCAACGCCGGGAAGTCACGCGTCCATCACCACCACACCGGACCGGAACTGATCGGAGTAAACCCATGGCCTGGGTGGAAAAGCGCGGTACCCGATTCCGTGTACGCCTGCGCATGCCCGACGGCACCGTCACCACCGACTCATCGCACGACCTGCGCGCCGACGCCGTCATCCGCGCCAAAGAAATCGACGTCGAGGCGGCCCGCGACACCTACATCGACCCCCGCGGCGGACGCATCCCCCTCGCCGACTGGGTCCCGATCTGGGAAACGACCCACCAAGCGGGCCCCGCCACGTGGGCCGCCTACCGCAGCCACCTACGGCTGCACATCCTGCCCGCCCTCGGCCCGCTGCCCCTGGTCGACATCCGCCGCCAACACGTCAAGACCCTCGCCGTCGCCTTGGGCAAACGCCTGTCACCACGATCGGTCGCTGACGTGATCATGGTCCTGTCGATGGTTTTGCAAGAGGCCCGTCGAAGACAGACGCGTTCCCTTCAACCCCTGTCGGGGAGTCCGCATTCCCAAAGGCATCCGCGCGGAGCGGCCGCATGCCACCGCCGAGCAGGTCGCCGCGATCGTCGCCCGCCAAGCGCGCCCCAGCGACGGGCTGCTCATCCTCACCGCCGCCTACACCGGCATGCGGTGGGGAGATCTCACCGGCCTCACCCGAGACAACGTCGACCTCACCACCGGCAGCATCCACGTGCACCCCGACGTCGGCGCGCTACACGAGGTCGAAGGCAAGCTGTTCCTCGGCCCACCCAAGACCAACGACTCCGTCCGCCACATCCGGCTGCCCCGCTTCCTGACCACCCTCCTCGCCGTCCACCTCGCCAAACGACCCCACGACATCGTCTTCCCCGGAGCTCGCGGACATCACCAGCGGCGCTCTAACTTCAACCGTCGCGCCTGGGCCCCCGCCGTCGCCGGCAAACCCGAACGGGGCATACCGCCGGTCCTGCCCGGCATGCACTTCCACGACCTGCGCCACACCCACAAGACCTGGCTCATCGAGGACGGCATCCCCGAGATCGCCCAAGCCCGCCGCCTCGGTCACCGCCTCGCCGGTGTACGGGGCATCTACAGCCACGTCACCGAGCCAATGATCGACACCGTCGTCGACGCCCTTCAACGGCGGTGGGAAACCACCCAGCCGAACGGTGCCAGCGATACCGTCCGACGACTGCGCGTGGTCGCCTAACGAGCAGGGGAGGATGAGAGCCATGCTTCAGGCCTTCGTCGCGGAACCATCGTGCGCGGTGTGTGGGCGACCGGCAGCCCACGTCGAACTCGTCGCGCCCGCCTCCGAACCGGTGGACTGGCAGGGCTGGTCAGCGCCGCAGCGCGACGCCTACACCGCCGCACGACAGCGTTACAGCGACCAGCAATGGTGGTTGCTGTTTTCCGGGATCGTGGCGGGCAACGGCTCCGGCCGGCCGGTGGATCTGGCAGAGGCGCAACGGATAGTTGACGCCTTCGCCCGGCCGTACCGGTACGCCGCCGTGACCTCCGCGGGCTTCTACGACGACGCGGGATTCTGCGGCCAGTGCGACGCCCCGTACTGCTACCACCACTGGAACGTCTCCAGCACCGGCTACGGGCGATGTCCTGAAGGCCACGGCAAAAGCCTCGACCCACACTGGTGGCCCGACGATCTTTAGCCCTCTAAGATTCACAGTCCGGTTGCGGGCTGCGTTGGTCCAGGTCGACAATCCGAGATGACAGCCTTATAAGTTCTGGATCCGCCCTGGGTGTCGAGCTGCTCGTGACGGCCGAACAGTCGGGTGCGCTGTCCTGGCCCTGCTGGCTCACCTGCGTCGCATGATCGCGTGCAGCGTTCTGCTGCCCCCAACCTGCGTCAGGGTGATGAGTTCCCATCCTGTGTGGCTGAGGTGGTCGGCGGCGGCGAGGGCCTGGCTGATGTTGTCTCCGCCAGCGGCGTAGGCGACCACGGCAAGATGCCGGTGAGGGTAGGCGCGTAAATCGACCAGTTGCTGCAGAACCGCCGCCGCGGTGATGGCGCGGGAGTGAGCGACAGATTCAATGGTCTCGTGGGGCATGCCTCGACGATAAGGGCAACCCGCACGGGCGATTGCCTGGCGCAGCTGGCGGTATGGTCAACGGTGTGGAAGCTCGGTCCCGGAATCGGGCGCTGGTTGTCGGCCTTCTGGTAACGCTCGCGGTTACCGGAGGGTGTGGCGACGGCGGATCAGCGAGGCCGCGTGCCGTCACCACCTCGCCGCTCGTTGGTGTTCCCGCCACGAGTAGTCCGGCGCCCGCTGTTGAGCCCTTGTACGACGCCACCAACCTCGACCTGTGCCGGCGCACCGACCTGGCACCCCTGGCGGACCTATCGGTGAAGGTCGCTCGTACTGATCCGAAGCCGCCGCTGGGGCGGCCGGGGTCGTCGTGCCTGTTCGAGATGCGCACCGCGGACGACCACCAGGCGAACCTACTGGTCGAAGCCAGCTCGTTGACGAGCGCCGAGGAGGCCGGACGCCTCTACACGGCGACCCAGCAGGTGACAGGCATGACGGCGGACGGCCCCGTCGCCGGCCTCGGCGAGCAGGCCGAGGCATTCGTCAAGCGATCGGACCCTGGCTTCAAGTACACCGAGTACATGGTCCACGCCCGCGGCGCCAACCTGGTGGTGAAGGTCTGGCTCGCGGTCGGCGGCGATTCCTACCTGCCTAAAGAGGTACTCGCCGCGAAAGCACTGGCGATCCTCAAGGCGACCTTCACCGCCGTGCCGCACGCCTGACGACAGGCTCTACCCGCGGACGGCCTCGGGCCAACGGCCGCCGGGAAGCTTGGAGTAGTCACCGACCTGCGTCGCGATGTCCCGGACGTTACCCAACGCGTCAACGAAACGCTCACCGACCTGCAGGAGGGTGTCCAACCCCGCGGTGACGATATCGCCGACAGACTCCGCCAACGTGTCGATGGCCCAGGGAATGTTGATGACCGTCGTCGCGTCGACGGCGGCCTGGGCGAACTTACCCGCCAGCTTGGTGACGATCGACGCTAGCTCGACCGCGTAGTCGACGTTGGCCCTAGCGATCTTGAACAGCCACTGACTGATGAACTCCGCCTTGAGAACGGACTCGTCAACCGCCGCCCGCTGTTTGACAGCCTTGTCGGCGTAGGCACGTGCCGCGTCGCCGGTCCACTTAACCAGGTTCTGGTCGACTGGCTCGCTGATCGCGAACGACAGCTGGGAGACGGGTGTCTTCACCTCGGTGACCCACCGGAAGCTCATCGAAATGAGCGACAGCACCGGCAGCTGGTGTTCTAGGGCGTGATCAACTCGATCCATGACCTCCCGCAGCCCGCGGCGCGCGGCGTCGATGTTGTACTTGATCCACAGCAGCGCCGCCGGGCCGATGAGCCACGCCCATTCGTTGACCTGCGAGACGACGTCGTTGAACCCCTCGACCGCAAGGTCCACGCCGACGCGGATCTGGTCGAAGGCCTTGTTGAACGGCTCGCCGTATTCCAGGTCCGGCGGTGCGGGCTGCATCGGCTTGGATCCTTCCGGGTCGTAACGTCCGTGCTTAGGCTTCGTAGATCGTGTTGAGGTCGAGCGAGATCACCTCGTCGGCCTGGTCGTAGGCGTCGGCGACGCGACGAAGGGCTTCACCGACCTGCTCAAACTCCGTCGCCGCACCCGTGAGGATGCCGACCATGAAGGCGTGGAAGTCGCGGTACGCGGCTGAATGGACGCCGGCGTTGGCGTCGCCGATGTAGAAAGCGGAGGCGTCCAAGCTCAGCCGCTCAGCGGCGCCCTTGATGGCGGCTGCGCTGTCGGACAGCTGCAACCACTTGCCGCCCTCGGTACGCAACGCGTCGGTGATGACGTTTAGCTCATCCACCTGGCCACTCCTCAAGGTCGTGTTGATCTGCCCCTGCTAGGTCGACGGCGCGAAGGACGGACTGTGCTTCGAACTGCAGCTGACCGGCGTCGGCACGGGCGATCCGTCCCGTGTCGCCGGTGATACCGACAATGCTGTTCGCGCGAATCCGCAACGTCAGACAACCGTTGGGGCTGGTCATGACCTGCTCGACCGGGGAAACGCGCAGCTGTGCCACCCGATCCAGCTCCGCGTCGAGGCCCTGCAGCGTGCGCCGGGTCGCCCGCGACCACACATCCTCGTCGAGCTCCCGGGCCGCCTGCACCGTTCGGCGTGGCGATGTTGGCGGAGCCTGCCCCTGCTGAAGTTCCGTCAAGGCGGCCTGCTCCAGTGCGGCGCCGACGGCAGCGGTGTAGGCCTCGAAGAGCACGGCTGGGAACCGAGCCGCGCCAACCTCGCTGCGCCACTCACGGCCGACCGTGACGGTTTCCACGCGGCGTCACGGGTCGATGACCACGGAGACCGATCCGGTGGCGTCGGATCCGCGGAAACCGCCCGTCCGTGAGAGGTGTCCCCTCTCCCGCCGTATCTGTTCGACGTGTCGCTGAAGCGTGGCCTCGTCACCGAGGAAATCGAGGCTTGCTAGCGACAGGCGTGGGTCGCGTCTGTCGTTCATCCGTGCCTCGGTTCCTCACGTCAATCTGCGGGTGGCGATCGGACTGATCTCCAGAGAGCAGGACCACCGTACGTAAAACCTTGTCAACTCGCAGTACCCCTACCTGCCCGTCAGGCCAGGTGTGACCTGCGGCGTGTCTCCACTGAGCGCGCCGGGCGTGATGGGCGCGCAGGACAACGCGAGTGATGCTGACCATGGCCATGATCCGGCTGCCGGACACGGACTTGACCCTCTGTTCAGTCGGCCACTCTCGAGCGGCTGGGAGGAGGAATTTGGTGTCCGTGCGATTGATGCCCACCCCACGCTCTAGCGCTAGCGTCTGCGGTTCAAAGGTGGCAAATGGGGGTTGAGCTGTGGGTTATCGCTTCAATGCGCCGCCGAACTGGCCGGCGCCGCCGACGGGCTGGATACCAGGCCCTGGATGGAAGCCTGACCCGGCATGGGGATCGCCGCCGCCGGGATGGCAACTGTGGATCCCCGAAGCCTCGGCTACGCCAGCGGCAGCGCCACAACCGGCACACCCTGTTCCCACGGTTTCCCAAACACCGCAGCCTGCCCCTGGGCAGCGTGCCGACGGTCCCGAAATTCCCTTGTTCGGGGCACGTGGCAAAGCGCGTGAGCTGGCTGCGGAGGTGAGCCATCTTCGCGCAGAGGTGCAAAATCTCCGGACGGAGATGAACCGCCTCGGGGTGTTGCCGGCGGTCGAGCTAGAGCAGTACCGCGAGAGACTGGGTCGCGAGATCGCTGACCAAGCCGCGACCGCGCAAGCGCAGAAGGCGGACCTCGACTGTCAGCTACTCGAGCTTCGCCGGCAGGTTGTGGTGACCGAGGAGACGGCGCTGCTCCAAGAAGCTGGCGTTTACCAGTACAAGCACCCCCTGTCGGATGCGGTCGCTTACCAAGCCGCTCTCGCTGGGCTGCAGGACAAGATCAAGAGTATGGCCAAGCGGGAAGGAGGCGCGGTCCTCGCGGCGAACAGTTGGACCGTGAATGGGTCCGCAACCGAGGGTCGGGTGATGATTCGCGACTTCTCCAAGCTCATGCTGCGGGCCTACAACGCCGAGGCGGACAACTTGGTACGTGGTCTGAAGCCCTACAAGCTCGACTCGGCCGCCGAGCGCTTGGCCAAGGTGGCCGGCACCATCGCCAAGCTGGGTAAGACGATGCAGATTCGCATCTCCGAGGACTACCACCGCCTTCGGCTGCAGGAGTTAGAACTCACGGCTGACTACCAAGCGAAGGTCGCCGAGGACAAGGAACGTGAGCGGGAGGAGAAGGCCAGGCTGCGCGAGGAGCGTCGGGTTCAGCAGGAGATCGATCGTGAGCGGGCCCGCCTCGACAAAGAACGCCAGCACTATGCCAACGCGCTCGCCGCGCTGAAGGCCAAGGGCGATATCGATGGGGCTGCCCAGATGCAGGAGCGGCTTACCCAGATCGACTCCGCGATCGAGGACGTCGACTACCGCGCGGCTAACGTACGGGCCGGCTATGTGTATGTCATCTCCAACCTCGGAGCGTTCGGCGAGAAGATGGTGAAGATCGGCATGACCCGACGCCTCGACCCGCTCGACCGCGTACGGGAGCTCAGCGACGCCTCCGTGCCCTTCAACTTCGACGTACACGCCCTGTTCTTCTCTCAGGATGCCGTCGGCATCGAGGCCAAGAGGCACGCACGCCTGGCTGATCGGAGAGTCAACCTCATCAACCAGCGCCGCGAGTTTTTCTACGCGACCCCGCAGGAGGCCAAGGAGCACCTGTTGGCGTTGGCCGGCAACCTGCTGCAGTACGACGAGAGCCCCGAGGCCCTCGAGTACCGGCAGAGTCTCACCCAGGCAAAGGATGAGGGGGGACGGGGCTAGGAGGGGCTACCTCGATGTCCCGCATACCGACTGAAGCGTAAGGCGACCATCCTTTGTGGCCGGCACCATCGCCGCCGCCGCGGTCGAGCACAACCACCAGGAGCCTCCATTCGTCGATCGTCCCATCGCACGGCCTGACTGCGTTTCCACTGGCTTCTGGTGGACAGGAAGGTCGTCAGACCTGTACCAAGGGCACCAACGACGACGCCCAGTAGTGCCGGTAGCTGTGAGACGAAAGCGTCCATCGGCTCACGGGTGTCATGTCATGTAGCGGCAACAACTCAAGGTCGGCATCAGATCCGAGGTCGACGCGTGGGCTGATGTCCTACAGCACCGGAATCCGCATCCGCCGGCGTCCGATTGTCTGATACCACCGCCGTCCGCGTCGGGTGATGCTTACATCATGATCACCGTCATCCTGACCTGGGACGCTGGGGAATCTGGCTATCCGTCTAATCACTATGCGCGGGACGTGAAACGTACAGCGGCTGGTAAGGCCGTTTCCTGCCGGTGGAGTGTCGGATCACGCCGGGGTGGGCTTGGTCGAGGGGACCGAGTCTTCCTGTTTCGTCAAAACAGTGAGCGCGGCATCGTCGCAAGCGGAACCGTGACCGGGAGCAGTGTCTTCGCCGACTCCCATTGGGAGGAGTCGACCCGCCAGGCCTGGTACATCGCCCTGCGCTGGGACACCGTGCTGCCGGTGGAGGACCGCCTGTCGGTTGAGGAGTTGCTGGCAGGGATACCAGCACATCACTGGAATCACGTTCTCGGATCAGGGCAGCGTCTGTACCCGCCGTCCGATGAGCAGCTCGAGCGGCTCTGGTGGTCTCACCTCGCCACTTTGCGGGCTTCACCAGCCGGCTCAACTGCCGAACCCGTCCCCGTCTCCGCAGCGGTCACACCCGCCGGAAACGCCGAAGCGGTGCCGATCGAGAAGATCGGCAAGAGTGCATACTCGCTTTCCAGCTCGGTGAGTGCGGTGGCCGTCAAGCGCGAGGCCGACCTCATGGCCCGCTACCAGGCGCACCTCGAGGCGATGGGGCACACCTGCACGCGGTACCGCATCAAGCCGCCCGGCGAACCGTACGACCTCTACACCGACCTGTTCGACCAGACAGCCGGCGTGCTCTACGAGGCGAAGGGAGTCGCCACCCGCGAAGCTGTTCGCATGGGGATCGGGCAACTGCTGGACTACAGCCGCCACATTCCCGGTCCGCCTCAGCGGGCCGTCCTCCTGCCGGCTCGACCCGGGAACGACCTGCTAGCCCTCCTTCGCGCCCAGAACATTCAATGTGTGTACGAGCTGTCGCCGGGCCGGTACGGGCACGATTAGCTGGTAACCAAGCTGCACCGGGCCGACGGCGCTTGGTGCCCGCTGCACCGGCAGAACCGGCGCGTCGACGTCGCCCGATCGTCAACCGGCAGCGGCCTGGCCGTAGTCCATGCGGGTTCGGTACTTCGAGGGGTGGCTCGCCCACCTGCTTGCCCGGCCAGCATTGGGTCAGCATGGTTGCCCGGTTCACCGAGTTGGTCCGAAGCTGGTCGGCCTGGGCATGGACCCGAGGCCGAGTGGCCTGTCGGTCCTGGTGCAGATGGTTCGTAGTGGGGCGAGCGCGGGATCGGCCGGGGCAGACGCGCCCGAGACCTGGCCAGGGAGTGAAGCTGAGGTCGCGCGGGTTGCCGTGCCGCAGCCGCCGGAGTCCGCGGCCGAATGGGCCGAAGCCATCGCCGCCGTCGTGGCCAGCGCGACCCACCCGGACGCCAAGGACGTAGCGACGTACTGTGTCCCCGCCGATGGAAAGAGACACCCCGGTGTGCGAGTCTCGTGCACTGACGGATCCGACGTCTCACGACCCTGCTGGATTGCCGGTAGACCACCGCGCGCACCGTCGGAGCCGGGCCCGCGCTGCCGATAACGCCCTCGCCTCGCGCTGTCCGTGTCACCTAGGGTTTCGCCGCGTAGCGCCACCGCAGCACCAGCACCAGCACCAGAGAAAAGGTGAGCCATGAACGCAGTCATCGATCTGGGCAACGGAGACTCCCTCCAGCTGGAGCCGGCCCGGCGCGTCCTTCGTCTCTATCCCGGCGCCGGTGGTGCCCAGGTCGAGGTGACGCTGAGGATCAGCAAGGCGCAGGACCTGGCTCCCGGCGTCGCGTACCGGGTGAACGCCCAGATGTACGTCGAGGACGCCGTGCGCCGGCAGCGGATGCTGTGCGCCCTCAACGCAGCGAACCTGGTCACGCCGCTCGTTCGGGCAGGCGAGGTGCAGATGTCGGGCTTCGTCACCGACGAGCAGTTGCGCGCCGTCGAGCAGTTGCGCGCAGGCGGGGACCTGTGGGTGAACCTGAGACTGTCGGTCTCGTCCGTGGAGCGGCATGCTGACTCGGTCAATCCGGACCAGCACCCCCCGCAGATTTCCTTAGAGGACGTGGCGGCGTTGCGCGATGGCAAGGCGGCCAGCACGACGTGGATCAAGGAGTTTCTGACGCCGAAGTACGGCCACATATTGCTACGGGCCAAGGTGGACTTCGAGCGCCCGCTGCAGACTCAGCGGACGGGGGACTTGAGGTTCGACATCAACGCCGGCGAGTGGGCGTCGCAGATGGCCGCAGTGGACGCGGGGGCGTTCGTCGAGCTGCTAGTGCCGCTGGCCAGGGGCGCGGACTACACAAGCGCGGTGGCGGCGCTGCGGGAGGCGCGTGAGCTGCTCCGGCAGGGCAACATCGAACCCGCGATCGTGGAGGCCCGCAAGGCCGTGGAGCAGGTCCGTGACGCGTGCGGCACGCAGAAGCTGTTCGCCGCGGCGGTAAAGAAGGCCCCTCGTCAGCGGACGTACCACGAGCGGTGGGCGTTCATGGTCGAGGACCTGTTCTCGACCATGAGCGGCGCGGGCCACAAGGACGAGGTGACGCAGGACTTCGAGTACACACGGGAGGACGCCGAGATGCTGATCGTCGCGACCGCCGGGATGCTCAAGCGGCTGTCCGTCGACAGTAACTCGCTATAGCCGGCCGGGAATCACATGACTAATCGCGCCAGCTCTGACCAGCCCTCCGCCATGGCGGAATGCGAGGATCATTCCCGTGCGACTTGAATTGACACACCATGACTCCACGACGCTGGCCCAGAAGCCGTTTGCGGCGGTGGCAGGCTTCAACCCAGCGTGGTGGACTTCGACCCTTGTGCGGGGACCTCTCATCTGGTGCAGCTTCAGAGTCCCTGATCTGGGTGAGATCGCCCGTGCGCAGATCAAGCTCCGATCACTCGTGGGCGCGGCATACCCCACCCGCCGCGTCCCACGCGGTGGAGCAACCGAGGTCGATCTCATTGAGGTCCGTGCTGACCTTCGTGGCAGAGGACTGGGCCGCAGCGTCCTAGGGCTGATAAAGAAGGCGATCCCGGGCCCGTATGTGGCGCTCTCCCTGGACGAAACCTCGGACGGCTTCTGGCGTCGCGCGGGATGGGCGGAACACGACCATCCGGAGGCGGCTGAGGCCCGCTCGAGCGGCGGAGGAGTGCCAGCCGTGCTTTTCGAGACGTCCTGACCTTTCAATCCCACCAGCAACCTTCTGTCCAGGGCTTCCTGCTGTGAGACCTCTTCGATGGACCCGAAGGCGTCAGCACTGGCGGTCCCGGTTGTCACTCCGGCGACGTCCGCCCATGTCGAGATCTGTGCTCTACGGCGACGAGTACGGGCCTGGGTCGCAGTCTGGCCGGACCACCATGAGCACTTCTTCGTCGAAGAGCCGAACCTCACGGACGCGGAGTGCTCGAAAAGGATGGCGCGTGCCGGGCGGTGATTGGGTAGCGTCCCGGGCGTGATCGAGCTTGTCGAGCGGCATACGGTTCTCGCCGTTGTGGTCGGGTCGCGGGCGTACGGGCTGCATGACCTGGCCTCCGACTACGACCGGCGTGGTGTGTATGTAGCGCCCACACGGGCGTTCTGGCACCTCGACAAGCCGCCCACTCACCTCGACGGCCCAGCGGCGGAGCAGTTCTCCTGGGAGTTCGAACGCTTCTGCGTCCTGGCCCTGCAGGGCAACCCGACAGTCCTGGAGGTGCTCTGGTCTCCGCTGGTCGAGACGATCACCGTCGACGGGGAGTGGTTGCTGGCGGCACGGCAGGCGTTCCTGTCCAGGCGGGTGGCGGAGACCTACGGCAACTACGCCCGGGATCAGCTCAAACGAGTGGCGGCCCGCCGCGAGCGCACCGGCGAGACGAATCACAAGCAGGCCATGCATATGATCCGGCTGCTGGTCGCCGGGGCGCATGTGCTTCGGACCGGGGAGGTGCTGGTCGACGTTCGTCACCTGCGCGACCGGCTGCTCGCGGTGCGGCGCGGCGAGCTGCCCTGGGATGAGGTCGCCGCTTGGACGGCGGATCTACTGGTTGAGCTCGCCGACGCGACCGCAAGCACCGTGTTGCCTGATCAGCCCGAGCGGGCTGACGTGGATCGGCTGCTCACGGCCGTACGGGAAAGGAACCTGTAGTGACCACCGAGGTGCCGCCGTGGGCCGCCGAGGCAGCCTGCGCCCTGCCTCGTCCGCTGCTGTTCGCCACCGTCAGCGGTGCGCATCTGTACGGATTCGCATCCATCGACTCCGATCTGGATTTGCGGGCCGTGCACTTGCTCCCGGCTGAGGAGGTCGTCGGGTTGCGCACCGGTCCGCAGACGTTGCAGCACATGAGCGTGCGCGACGGTGTCGAGTTGGACGTGGTCAGCCACGATCTGCTGAAGTTCGTCAAGCTGTTGAACAGCCGCAACGGGTACGTCCTGGAGCAGCTGTTGTCACCGCTGGTGGTTGTGACCACTGCGGTGCACGCCGAACTCATTTCCTCGGCCCCGCGGCTGGTCACCCGTCACCATGCGCACCACTACCTCGGATTCGCGGCCACCCAGGAGAAAGTGTACGCCAAAACCGGGCAGCTCAAGCCTGCGCTGTACACGCTGCGGGTCCTGCTCACCGGGATCCACCTGATGCGAACCGGCCGCGTAGAGACGAACCTTGCCGTGCTCGGAACGAGGTTGTCGTACGTACCGGATCTCATTGCCGCCAAACGGGAGGCCGAGCATGGCCCGCTCCCCGCGGGCTTTGCAGGGTGGCTCGCCACCGACGTGTCGCGGCTGCGCGCCAAGTTGGAGACGGCCCGGGACATCTCGGCGCTGCCCGAGCACGTAGACCCGGCAGTCGTGGACGCCCTGCACGACCTGGTGGTGCGCACCCGACTGCATGGCTTCCAGCCAGCGTCGTGAGTCAGCGGGCTGAGGTCCGCCGCAGGTCCGTCATCTCAGACACCGATCCCACGGGCAACGTCCTGAGCAGGCCCTTCAGGCTGCCGTGAGTACGAGCGAGCGCCGATACGCCGCGCCCGAAGTGCTCACCGACGCCGGACTGAGACGAGGGATCTGACCTGCGGTAATTCGGCTGAGCGGTGCGGCGTGACCTCTCAGTGGTTACGAAGGCGTCAGCGTCCGTGGGTCAGTCTGTCAGCCGGTGGTGTCCTCACTTCTCAATGTCAGCGCGCATTCGATGCCTCGATAATGGTGGCCGTTCCTACCGTGGGCCGGCCCTCGTGCATGGTGATCGTCATGCCCGGCTGCAGGTGACGCCAAAGCTCTGGGGACAGTGGGCCCAGGCGGACCGAACCGGTGGCGCTTGGTGGCAACGCTGGCGCGGACTCCACCCAGACGCGTGCCACGAGCAGATCAGGGTTGCCCGCAGCAGTAAGCCGGCCGAGGTCCCACAGCGGTCGGAGGACGCCCTTGCCCGGGATCGGTGTTCGCCGGCCACCCTCGGTGGCCGATAGGAGCCGTAACTCGGCGCGGACGATTCCGTGGATGCTTTCCCACCGACCCCAGCGGCACCACGCGGCGGCATCGGGAAGCCACATCAGCTCGGCGCTGTCGATCAGCAGATCCCACCACGCGGTCGGCGGTCGCCAACCCGTGTCGAGGCCTGCAAGCAGGTCGAGCGCGACCTCCCACTCGTCGTGGTCGAGGTACTCGCGCACGTCCACCACCGTCACGCCGGCCTCGTCGACGACATCAGCCGGGACCATGGCCGCAGCTCGACCAAGCAGATCGGCAACATCCACGCGCGGATTATTTAACGTCTCCGCAGCATCAGCGCAACGGCTCCCACCGGCGCACGGATCTGCTGCTGACAAGGCGCGGTGATCGCGGGCGTGCTTCCCGATCGACCGATGCGGCTGCGGGAGCCCGCGCTGTTGCCACCGCACTGGGCCGGCAGCTCTCGATCGGTCGCGGTCGGCGACCCGGTGCCAGCTCGACACCGACGGCTACCGACCATGCGGCTCTCACAATCGCGCACACTCGCGTGATGATCCGATGCCCTAGGGTTACCGGCATGGTCGATGTGGACAACGAACTGGACCACCAGGGCATGGCAATCGAGCTGATCGATGCCTTCGTCGAACGCGACGCGGCAGGCCTGGCCGCGCTCGACGCCGCCGGCCGGGCAGAGCAGATCCAGGCGCGGCAGGCGCTGTATGACTACGTCGACCGGATCTGGGAGGACGCCAAGGCCCGCGGCCTGGACCCAGCAGTCCGGCCGGACTGGAACGTCGTGGCCGGGCTGCGGGACCTGACCAACGCGCTGGTCGAGCAGGCCGGGCAGGCCCAGGCCGACGCCAGCGAGGACTGAGCCGCCGATGACCGATACCGGCTCGCGTGATGCCGAGATCCGGGACCTGGTCGCCAGTACAGCGACGATGCTCGGTCGGGTGTCCGGGCGTGAGCCGTGGCGCGAGCTGCTCCTGCGGTTGACCGGAGGCCGGTGGCCGCGCCGGTCCGGCTGGCCGGTCGTGCCCCGGCTGGCCACGCCGTGGCAGGACACCGTCTCGAACGAGCGGATCGGCTGGCGGATGCGCGCGGCGAACCTACGCGCCCACGACCCCGATGACGCGTCCGTACGGGACGAGTTCGTGTTCGAGGTCGACTACCAGATATGTCCTCGGTGCCGGATCGGCTGGGTCGAACAGCCGCACACCCTGCCGGCCTACCGCCGCCGCGGCTTGGCCGCCGCCGGCCTCGCGGCCCTGCGCAGGGAGAACCCCGGCTACGCCTGGCACACGCTCGGCGGGCACATCGACGGCTCGCCAGCGTTCTGGGACATCATCGGCGCCGACGTCCCGGGCGGCTACCGGCCCCACCGGGTGTGCGAGCACGTCACCGCCGGCGGCTGAACGGCCAGAACGTCAGAACGGCGCCTTCGTGCGCGTCGAGCAGCGGAGGATCATGCTCATGCCGCCGTACCGAGACCCGGAAGGCCGCCGGTACGCCGTGGTGAACCGCCACCGCTGCTGGGTCGTGGTCGACATCATTGGCATCCACGATCGGGCCAGCGGAGCTGACCGGGCCGACCGTGATCCGGTCAGGAAGCCGCCGGTGCTGCTGCCCGGCGACGGCACACTGGGTCGCTCCTGGTCGGAACCGGTCGGGCTGCGATCAGCGTCGTGGGAATCAGACGACGTCTCGTCCGTCGACTTGGAACCAGTCGGACGGGACAACTTCACGATCGGCAGCCACAACTCGAACTTCGTCGAGTTGGTGAAGAGCCGGCCTGCCCATGCCGTTGTCGCCTACGACCGCCAGGCAGTGCGGCGTTCGTAGTCAGACCCCGATGACCGGGCCGCCGCCAGCGAGGCCGCTGCACAGTCCAGGCTGGCCACCGAGAACGTGGCACCCCAGGCCGATGGCAGCGAGTACGGCCGGGGCCGAGGCAACCCGACTCACCGTGTCGAGGATGACCGCGAGTGCCTGCCAGGTGTCCGGATCAGGGCTGAGCACCTCAGCAGCGCCGGTGATTGGCAAGCAGCGCCAGGCGGCGGGCCTGGTCGGCGACGACGCGGGCAGCCCAGCGAGACACAGCACCGGCGGGCCGAACACATAGCCGCCTTCGTCGGCGACTTCGGTGATGACCTCACCCACGCCGACCGACTCGCGGCAGAACCGATGATCGCGGACGTGTCGAGGATGGCCCTGACGGTTGGGTCGGTCACGCGGCGAGGCCCAGCTGCTCGCGGGCGTCCGCCGGGCGCCGGCGTCGTCCAGGCGGCGCTGGGCACGCGCCTTGCCCTCAGTTCTGCTCCGCGAGGGTCGCTCTCCCGCACACCTCAACGTGTAGCAGAGTTTACGCTCGTTGTGGGAATCCCGTCGGGCGAATTCAGGTCAGAACGATCGAGGGCTGTCCGAGTCACGCCACAGGAGATCGATTCCCGTCAGGAGTGAAATCGACCCCGGATGTCGCACAAACGCACCAGGGGTGTGTGGCGCCCGCACTCCCATCACATCCAGGCCGGGGCATAGCTGAACCCCCTGACCTGCGTATATCGAGACTTCCACATATCAGACAGCTTGTGCGATGCGGACTCACCGCTCAGGGGTCTAGTCAACAGAGCGTGCAGGAAGGCGATACCGTCTTCTCTCGCACCACCCACCACTGCGTACGCCGCTTTGTCGCAGATGGAGGGAGGTGAGAGGTGGGAGCTGATCAGGACGGCCAGGCCCCCGACCGGACGACCGCCAGGCTTTACGCCTGGGCGGCCGTGCTCGGTGCGCTGGCGGCCCTTGTGAGCGCTCTTGCCGGATGCTTCCCCACCTGACCGTTGGCCAGATGGGGAGCACCGGTTGGACGGCCGTCGACCGTTTGGCTACGGGGGCGGCGGCCGTCCCCTCACTACGCGGACCGATAGAAGCCATCCGCGCGGACGGCCCCGACTCTAATCGGCCTCACGTGGAAGCTGAACCGGTAGTGGCATCTTTCTCTGCCGGTGCACCCCGCAATGGCCTTGCATGTAGGGCCTTTCCGCCGATCAGTCAGCAGGTGCGGCCATCTGGACGGGGTTCATGACGTCACGACGTCTGTCCTGACGTCATGTCCGATCACCAGATAGCGAACGGCTCACTATCGCTAGTTGCGGTACACCGATAGGCTGACTATCGGCATTAGCCGCCCAGCGACCGGAGACCTCATGACCAACACCACCGACAGCACCACCGCACTAGCCGAGGCGCTCACCCGGCTCGATCGCGCCCGCGCCCTCCGCGACGCACTCGCCCCCCTCGCCCGGCTCATCACCGAAGCCGACGAAGAGGCACGCGCCGCCGCCATCGCCGCAACCGCCGCCGGCATGTCCGAACGCGCCACCGCCGCGAAGCTCGGCGTCGCCCAACCAACCGTCCACACCTGGCTCGACGGGCGCAACGCCGCGCCCATGCCCACGCCGACCATCAGCGGGCGGGTGTGGATACTTCACAGCACCGCCCGCACCGTCGAGACGATCGTGCACCGTCTTGAAGGCGAGCAGCTGCCTCGCCAGCACAGCGGGACGCAATCACCCCTCTCCCGGATTGTCAGCGCCAGAAGGTCGCTGGGCGAAGCAGCGTTCTACCTCGCCGAGGCGGGCAGCAATCTGGAGCACCTCGGGAGCTGACCGGGCGCCACGTAGCGCCGCCAGGCCGACTGGTACGGCACGGCGCAGGAGCGGGTCAGAGCACCCCGGCAGGTACTCGGCGACAGCCACGAGGGCGACCAGCTCGACGAAGGCATCGCCACCCTCGCGACCAGCCCGGCTGCTCTCACGGGTAGCTAAAACTGCCGAATCGTCGCGTCTGCGTACCAGCTCGGCCAGCGAATCGAGCTGGAAAAGACGGCGGATTCAGACGATCTTATCGTCGAGGTGTCTCCCACAGGCCGCAACGACCAGAGGGTCGCAGCTGGCTAGCTGGGATCCACACCTGCCCAACCTCGGCGGGGGCAGCACGGACGACCCGTACATGTCCCCTAACTCGGCCAGGTCCGGACGTTGGTCAGCAGCATCGGCACCGCGAACCTCTACGCCGAGATCAACCGGAAACTCTCGGCCGGAGCCACCGCCAGCCGACTGCTCAGCTACATCCAGGTCAACTACAGCACCCACCCCGCAGTCCGGCGGTACACCTCCAGCGCCGCGACGACCCCGGTGAATGTCGCCCCGACCGCACCGGTGATCACCACACCGGTGGCCATTCCGACGGTGGTGTACCCCAGCACCACCTTGTGCCCGCGACTGGTTGGGGTGTCAGGTAGCGGTCAGGCACCTACTCCCCATCGCGGTTGTTCCCGATCCTGTCCATATGGATCCGGCCCAAGCGTGCGCAAGCCATGGGTGGAGCATCATCACCTCGGCCTCCACCAACTCCCAGTTCGCAGGCGTCCTCGCCGGTTTCGTGTTCACTGGCATCGTGATGCTGTTCGCCATGCGGGGTGGCCGATACACCCAGGCACTGGCGGTGCTGAGCCCGACCTTCATCGTGCTCGGCTTCGACAGCTACCTCTTCAGCCACGTCACTGGCAGCGGAAACGACGGCGAATGCGCCCGGGTCTGGACCGACGGAATGTTCGCCAGCGGCATGCTCGGCGTCGGCGCCGCCGGCGTCGTATCCAGCATCTGCTGGCTGTTGGCAGCCCATCTCGACACCCATACCAAACAACCACCGCCGGCAGACGCCAGCACAGGCCAGACGACCACGGACCAGCGGCCCGAACTGGCCCAGCCGGACCCGGCGATCGTCAACCTGCCGCGCATCGCGGCCGGGATGATCTACGGCGTGACAGTCGGGATCTGCCTGCTGCTAGCGATGACGGCAGACCGGTACCTGCGACTTGTCTCAGATGACGCGCCTCGAATGCTCTGGCTGTGGGTCGTATGGGCCGTGCCAGCGGCGGTCCTGTTGGGCCTCACTGTCCTCGTCCTCGCCCGGTGGCGGCGACGCGCCCGGCGCCAGCACGCGGCAGAGAACAAGACCCGGACCTCGCGCGTCCGGTCGCTGACGTTCGTGGTGTACGGGATGCTCGCCTACGGCCTGCTGACCCCGGTACTGGCCGGCGTCATCGCGAGCGTGGGCGATCACTGGTGGCAAGAACCCGGTCCGCAGATCGTGGTGCCAGCGGTCCTCGTCGAGCTGGTATTCGCCACGCTGCTGCTCGTCGCGCTCGTCCTCGCCGCACCGCCAATGCCACCGCCTGCGGCTCGCCGGCAGGAACCGAATGGCTTTCACGACGAAACCGGCCTTCCCATACCGACCCAACCGGAGCCCGTCGGCGCGGACGTCGGCGGTGCCGTCGACGACCACCCGGGACCACGTGCACAGACCGAAACTGCGTAAGACAGGCACGAGAAGGGCTCGACGCCGGACAGCCGGGAGCAGGGCATCCGCGCCACGTCTACCGCATCGGCGACGGCAGCGCTCACCTGCACGTCTGGTTCTTCGCCCGGCCGGAGGGGCCAGGCACGCAGCTCTACGGATCCTGGCTGGTCGTCTGGGACGACCTCCTGCCGGAGTATCCCGCCGAGGCGGACGGCGCGACTGTGGCTGATGCCCGGTCGCCTCGGGTCGTGTCCCAGCCACGGCGACTTGCCGGTTAATACCTGGGCCCAGTTGCGCCAGTCCTCCAGCCCGGCACAGCAGCCCGGCGTCACCACCGTCCCGATAGCGCTGCCGCGAACCCGTAGGCCCCCGGCTGCAATGAGGAAGTCCTCAGCCAGCAGCGCGTTCACAACCTCATCGCGGCCGCCAGGAGGCTGAATCTCAAGCCGACCGGCGAGCGCGGCCACTACAGCTCCGTTCATCGCCGCAGCCGGCGTTGAGCACCAACCACTCAACGCACGGTCATCCATCGGTTGGTTACACCCCGAGCTTCGTCCTCGGCAGAGACCCTCACCAACTGGTCATCGTCGGCCATCAGTTGATGTCAGAGCGGTGCGCGAGCGGGTCACACTGTGAGATGGCAGGGGCAGCATCCGAAAGGCGGTTGAAGTGGCGTTCGATGCATCGCAGTACGTCCTCGGAGACGATTGGGCCTACCGGTCTCGGGACACGGCGCCGTCGGAACGCGTGCGCATCAGAGCTGTCACACCGAAGAAGGCCAGTGCGATCATCGAGGTGGAGTTCCTCGATGACGACGACGCCGGCCGCCGTCTGCAAACCGTGTCGTCAGCCCGGCTGAAAGCCCGGTGGGCCGACGTTGAAGCCTACGACGCCCGGCAAGCGGACTGGCAGCGCATCGACGACTTCGAGCTCGACTCCGTCGAGCGGAGCGCGGTTCTCACCGTCTACTCCGCCCTCATCCCTGAGGATGTGGCAGAGCTGGACTGGCGTCCGGTCGAAAACGCAACGATCTTAAAGGATCGCGCGAAGCTGACCGACATCCTTCATGTGCCCGTGGAGGAGATCCTCGAGACGGTTCAGTGGTTCACCACCGATGACGCCACGATCGTCTCGCCCGCCGGCGCTGTCATCATCGCGGAGGCCGCCTGCCGAGCCCAATCGCACACCATCCTGGAGCACGTGATCGAGGAGGAGGCCGAAGCCCGGCACAAGTGCAAACACGGCGGCCCGCATCCTATCCACAAGGGCGAAAAGTCCAGTCCGGAATGGGAGTATCGGTGGTATCGCAAGCATGTCCGGCCCGAGCACGAACTTCTGCGGCAATGGTGCGGCCACCGCGCCGTCGTAGCCCACGAACGCCTCGCGGCCGCTGAAGCCGAGAACCACCGCCTCGACCTCCTCGTCGTGCAACTCATCAAAGCCCTCGACGTCGCCGGTGACACCATGCAAGCTGAACGATTCGCCGAAGAACACGAACGCGACCGGATCACCCCTTACCTCGCCCGACCCGTCGTCGACAGGCCGCTGCACTGGTCCGAGATGCCGGTGCGTGAAGTCCCGGTCTATCGGCGCCGCCGCTGGGGGTAGGCGTCCATCACTGTCACAGTCGTTCGTCCTCGGAGTCATGACGCGTACGCCGACCTTCACTTGCCGCTTGCGATGATTCGGATAGCAACGGCAGCGTGGCGCTGTTGCCCAGTGCCTTGGCCGACGACGTGCAGGCCGACCTAGAAGCGCCGCGGTGGAGTTGGCCGCGACCCCGTCATCTGCGAAACCGATCCCACGGGCAACGTCCTGAGTAGACCCATCAGGCTGGAGACTTCTTCGGCGAATGCGAAGGCGTCAGCACGAGTGGCTCACGCCTCAGAAGCGGGTGACGTCCGCACACGTTGAAGAACGTGCATGCTGCGGCCGACGAGCCCCAAGCGGCCGACGGCTGCCGGCCAGGCCAAGCGGGTTTACCCTCCCGGTATGACGGACGCCGTGGCACCGAGGGAGGGAATGGTGATCAGCATCCGGACACGACGCGACGTCGTCGTAGTGGACCCGGACCGGTTCATGGCCGCAGCACGGCAGGCGCTGTGCGACCGCAACCCGGGTCTGACCGATGCGGAGGCGGCCGAGGCGGTTACTGACGCCTACGACGCCGTACACGCCCTGCTCGACCGGGACGGAACCCTCGCCGCCGACGCCGTGGACGGCGAGATGGTTGGTGTGGATGGACGTCGGCCTGGGGCGCGGCTGAGCGGACGGCCGGACGGCCTGTCGCCGGCCGGTTGGCTGCAAGAGGTGGTACTCGACGACGCTCAGCCCCTGCAGGACTACGGCTGTTTCCTTCCGGAGGACCCCTTCGCGGTGTCCCGTGCCCGGGATGGCGTGGAATCCTCACCACGGCCCGAGTGACTGCGCGCGGCCTAGGTAATTTCCACCCAGCCTCGCTGAGAAGCAGATGATTGCGGCTTCGATACTGTGTTCGTCATCGGCGTACCCGGAAGTTGACCAGGTCCTCGGCCGGCATCTGCACCAACTCGTCGACCCAGACACCGTGACCGCTCGCATCGTCACCATGACCGGAAGCAATAGCTCCTCAGCCGGCTGAGCCGACGGGCGCCCATGCGGCGTTGGTGCTCACGATGTGATCAACCACCCGGTCGTGCCGCAAGCGCCGGTAGCTAGGCTTCCGCCCGTGATTGACGACGGCGAGTTGACTCGTTGGGTACAGACGTGGGCGCGGCGCTACCCCGTCGAGCACGACCAGGTCCTGGCTCCGCTGCTTGGAGCGAAGGTCCTCAATCGCTCCGCTGTGCTAACGGTAATCGGCTGGAAGTTCAATGCCATGGCTCACCGCCGGGCTAACGCTGGGAGGGGTTTGGCCCAAGAATCGGATCAAACCGTTCGGGATATCACCGCTGCAGCCCGCGGCTGTCAGGATGACGGTGCTGCGATGCGCGTGATACGCGTACTTCAGGGCGTCGGCCCTGCTCTCGGCAGCGCACTGCTTATGACGATGGATCCACAGCGATGGACCGTCCTTGACGAGCGCGCAGTGAAGTCGATCAACGCCATTGGCTACGCCGAGGTGGCGCCAGACTCCCAGGATCGGCGGACCTGGCTTCCCTATCTGCGTGCCTGTCTAGATGTGCAGACCCGGACCGGCGAGCCGCTTCGGGATGTCGACCGAGCCCTGTACGCGGCCAAGGGCAATGGCAGGGTGCCGGTAGTTTGAGGCTTGAGGAGTACCGGTGGTGGCGCGCCCGCGAAGCGATAGGGCATGCGTGGTTCTGTCGCTCCTCATGAGCTGGTGTCAGTCGCCGTGTCTGCCGCTGCTACACGCCCCGGCGAGAGGCCCGAAGTCGGACGGGTCCGTCTTCCGAGGCCTGCCGCCCGATCTGACCTCGTTCGGCCATACGTATGGCCGACTCCGCGACGCGTCGACGAACGCTAGCGTTGCCACATGGGCTTCCTGTCCCGTCTCTTCATTCCGCGCGGAGTCCGACGCGCTGTCCATCCGGTCCGATCGGCGAAGCGGGTGGTCCGCAAGGCTGTCGTGCCGAAGAGCGTGCGTAGGGCCAGCTACGCTGCTTCGCAGATCGCCAACCCACTGGGCGCGTTGAAGTACCACGCGGTCGAGCGGCCCCTCACGACCGCGCTTCGCAGCGGTTCGACGAACCGGTCGATCTCACCCGCACCGGTGTATCGACACGGCAAATGTGCCGTCAAGCACCGCAGCCCCGAAGCAGCAAGGCGTTGTCGGAACCGCTGACTACGGGCGGGCTTACCGCATCTGCCGCCGCAAGAAGGCGCGGCATCCGCAGATGCGGCCTGTGACGGCCAGGCAGTGGGAGCATGTCGGGAACGCCCGAGGCGAGCGATCGCTGGCCGGGCGCCTGCGTCAGCCGATGGCCGCTCAGCCAGCAGCCACGATGCGTTTGCTGGACAATCTTCGGGACCGCTCATCTCGGCCTGCCGACAGCAGCCCGGCACGAGCCTGGGCTCGGGGGAGCAGGTTGGGAGCAACAGGGTGCGATGAACGGCCGTCAACTGCACCGAACGGCAACCAACGGCGTGCAACTGCGCCCACCCTAGCTGCAGCTTTCGTTTTCGCAGCTTAAGGGCGGTGCGGCGTCCTGCTTCACCGCGGAGTGCTCCGCGGTTCTGCGTAGCGGTCGCCAACGCTCTATGTCGCCTGGCAGGGGAGTGTGCACAGGTCAAGGCGGTAAGGAGCCGTTGGTTGGCCTGGCCTTGCAACTGGGAGCAGATTGGGTGCAGGTTGGCGAAGAGGTCTCCACGCCCGAAGTGCTCACCGACGCCGGACAGAGACGAGGGGCCTTGACCTGCGGTGATGGAGATCGAGCGGTGCGGCGTGACCTCCCAGTGGATACCGAGGGCGTCACGGATGCCCGAAGCCCCTCGAACGGTCCCGGCGTTTCAGGCCAGGGACCGTTGATGTGCCCGGACCGAGTTCGGCGCGGCGGCTTTCGGGCCTGCGTTGGCGGATGTGCCTGGTCGTCATGGACACATCCGCTAGCAGGGCAAGCGGCCTGGTCCGCCTGCCGCTACGTGGTGGTCGGGTAACCGATCGCGGCGATGTCCTTGCTCAGGTCAGCGAGGGTGAGTTGCGGGTTCAGGGTGCGTATCACGGTGTCGGTGAGCGGCCGGTGAGCGACGATGTGTTCGACGGCGGGGCGGTTCAGCTCAATCTCGTAGTAGCCGCTGGCGAACTCGATGTATTGGTCGACGATGCCGTCGAGCAGGATTTCGAGCATGCCGGAACCGTCCGGCCCGGTGTCGTCGTACGGCCCGCGCAGTGGTGGAAAGCTGATGCCGTCGCCAACGTGCCAACGGTCGTCATCGGATAGTCGCCACAGCACTGCGGTCGCGATGAACTGCCCGTTCTCATCGCAGAAGGCGGGTTCACCCACCTGCGGGCGTAGCGCGGCGGGGATGCCGTCAAGCAGACTGGACCACAACTCGTGGTCCGGGTCGCCGTAGGGCGACATGGCCGACTCATGGTCAAAGACCCGGATGAACGCTCCGTCGACGGTGAACACGACCGCCCACTCATCACCACTGCCGTTGCTCATCAGCGCCGCCTCGTCTGGACCCCATGCTGAGGTATAGGCGTAGTACGGTTCTCCACCATCGATGATGCGTTCCAGCACGGCCAACGCTTTACAGCGTTGCCGCAGCCGTCCGATGGTCGGCAATCTGGCGGCTATGTCGTCCGCGGTCACCGGCTGACCCTACTGGCACCGCGGCGGCACACATCACCAGCATGATCCGGCTGCCGCAGGCGGTAGTCGGTAGGCGGTGGAGGATCATGTTGGGGATGGGCAGTGTCGTGGAGGTGCGGAGTCCGGTCGATGTTGCGCAGCTCCGCGCCCGGCTGGGGGATGCGGGTGTTGTCCAGTTCCAGGAGCCGCTCGCCGAGGCGGAGTATCGTTCGGTGGCCGCGCTCCTGGGGGATCATCCGATGGTCCCGCTGCGGGTCTACGGGTTCGATGACGACCTCGCGACGCTGCGGTTCCTGCGCTGGTTTCCACACGTTCGCCGGTTCAGCGTCGCGGACCTGTGGCACCTGACCGATCTGACCCCGTTGGATCAGTTGAGCGCTGAGGTGGAGTTCCTTGACATCGGCGAGACCCGGAAGCCTCTCGACCTCGCTCCTGTTGCCCAATTTCGTCGGCTTCGCCGGCTGAGGGTCGCCGAGCACCGGCGTGGGCTTCTCGAACTGCTGCACGCCAACCCGGGTCTGCGGGACCTGTCGCTGTGGCGGCTTCCCGTCGACCACGTCCTGCCCGTCATCGCCCTGCCACACCTTCAGGCCCTGGCGCTGACCCTCGGCTCGTTGACAAACAGCGAATGGCTCACCCAGCTCCCCACACTCCGCTACCTGGCACTGCGCCAGGTTCGAAAGCTCAACGACCTCACCCCGGTGACAGACCTGCCGGCATTGCAGTGGCTGTGGCTGGAAACGCTTACCGTCGACCGGCTTCCGGACTTCAGCTCCAGCATCATGCTGACGCGCGCCGAATGCCTCGGGATGCGTCATCTCCGCCATCCGGCAGCCCTCCAGGGCCTCGCCGCGGCACCACAGTTGCGGGAACTCCTGGTGGCAGCGCCGCATCTGCCAGTCGACGCGCTCGTTCCCTTCGTTGGTCACCCGACACTCGAACGCGCCGGGATCGTGCTGGGCAGCCAACAGCGCGACCGCGACGCCGATGACCTTCTGCGGCTGCCCGCACCGCGTCCGGACACGCAGTTCGCCGCGATGCACGGGCTGACCCGCATTTTGTAACCCAAGCTCCTGCAGATGGCGGCGGCGATCTGCGTCTGTGGGAGGCTTCGTCGGGTGAAGGTTGATCAAGAGACACTGGACGCTGCGGCGGCGAATTCGAATTCTCCAGCGTGGGGACGAATCTGGAATGGACCGTCGCCTGATGGCACTTGGGATCTCCCAGAGCCTGCCGTCCTGCCCTGGCTGGCCCGGACCTGCTCGACATTCTCCCGGCGCGAACGGGTCGAGGTCCTGGCACTCGCGGGGGTGGTCGCACGGGCGGCCGACGCCGCGAGCCGCACGTTGTACGCCCAGGAGATCGCCACCTTACGGGCGCTCGCCTGTGATGGTCTGGCGGACGAGGCCTTTCACGACTTCACCTTCGTGGGTCTACAACAGGCAGTTCTCGGTTTGGACGGTGAGAAAGTCTGGAGCTCAGAACTGAGTCATATCAACGGCGGTGAGGCCGAACTGGAATGCCCAGCGTGCAAGAGCGAACTACTCCTCTGCCTGGAGCCTGGGGAATCCACCATCGAACCGGGCCTCTCCTCGGAGTTGGCCGAACGCTTGCATGCCGAGGCCGTGCAGGCGGGTCGCGAATTCGTGGCTACCTCCCTCACAAAATTGTTCGGCCGTTTCACCTGTCCCGAGTGCCGTACCACGTTCAATATTGCCGATCAGGTGGCAAGCGGTTTAGCTGAATAATGCATGCGTCCTCTTCTGCCGCTGCCCGCTCGGGATAGGCTTGGGATGCCGCGATGACGAATCGCTATCGTGCTCGGTTCCAAAGCGGTGACGCGGCAGATGCGTCTAGGACTGCTCGCTCGAGTGTCACTGCAGCTTGCCGGTCCTCCGTCACAGCCCATCTGATATGCAGGTCGGCCCAGTGCAAGGCGTCTTGCGCCCAAGTCGCCGCGCGCTTGGGCTGGCCTCCGATGAGTTGCTCAAGGTGCTCCTGCACGAAGGTGGCATCGGCAAGGGCCCGATCCAGGACGGCTTCTCCCAGCCCACTGACCGCTGCCTTCCCACGGCGGTACACCGTGAGCCGTCCTCGAAGTCCTTGGCCACGTCGCTCGCCGGCCATGCCCACGTAGACGAGACCGCCTGCTGCCCCTTGCCGAGCGAGGTACACGCCTGGGAGACGCGGCGCCGAGACAGCCGCATCGTGGAAGGGTAGCCACGGCGACCACTTTGCAAGAGCGGCGACTACGTCGTTGGCAAGCACCGCACCAGCATGCCGCAAGCGCAAAAGAGGCGAACCTCTGGAGGTATCTGACACGAGGACAACCGGCGGCAGGCCGACGGGAGACCGCAAACCTTTCCCCGCCGGCCTCCCCTCCGGGCGCTACTCGTCGTTCACGCTGAACGCTCGAAGCCCAAGGCCTGGTGCCAGCGCTCCCGCAAGCCAGGTAACACGGTGATCGCCGGCGGCCAGCCCAGCGCGAGCGACCGTGCACCACTCGTCGCGATCGAGCAGGGAAAGATAGCCGCTCAGAACGCGCTCTCGTCCGCCCTCGGGCCAAGCTATTCGTTCCGCCGCTGGATGATGTAAATGCTCAGCCAGTTGCGCGGCGATGACGAAACGCTCTACCGATGGCTCTAGGCGGCCGGCGTGTTCGCAGTGGGCCTCTAGAACGGCGGAGGCGGGCGGGTAGTGCTCGAGCGTGATGCCCGTGCCGCCGCTGTCAGCCATGATGGTCAGCAGCAGACCGGTGTGATCGACCAACTCGCTGTCAGGATTCGCTGCGGTGATCGCCTCATGTAGGTGCGCCGAAGCGGCGACCTCTCCGGCGAAGTAGCGGTTGAGGTAGTCGCCATCACAGGCGCGTCGCAGCATCCACGGCCGCGCTGCGGTGCTGCCGATCGTGCACAGGGACTCCACGACATAGACCCGTCCCCAGCCCGTGACCCGCTCGGCTAGCCACAGCAATGCGGCCGAGCCGCCACACCACGACCGCCGTTCCAGCGCACGGGCGGCCAGTGGGCCGAAGTGGCCCGACAGCAACCCGATCGTTTTGATCAACTCGATGTCGTCCTCATCCCACACGGTGGTCAGCAACGCCAGACCAACAGTCGCAGCGCACCGATCGGTCGCATGCTGGACAAGCCAGCGACCGGTCGCTCGGACACGTTCGGCGTCCACGCGACAGGCAGCAGCCGCGATGTGTTCATTGGGATGGATCGAAACATAAAGGTCATGGAACGCCCCGGCAAGATCGCCTGGAACGGCGGACGGATCGGCGAAATGCGTATCCAAGACGGCGGCGACGTCAGCACCGCTGCGGCGCCGATCCTCCGGCTCTCGAGGACGGGACTTCCGACCTCGGTGCTGTCCATCATCCGGATACGGCTCACCGTCACGGAGAAGAGGCGCGTCGGGATCCTCACGATGCATCCGCAACGCATGATCAAATAACGACAGCTGAGGTCCGAGCAGCCCAGGCTCGGGTGTCACGCTCACCGGCGGACAGAGGACTCGATTCTTTCGATCATGTCCGGATCATGCCAGGCACTTCAGCCGACCAGCAACCCCGCGCCGGATTGATCAGTGCCGCCAATCGCCTAAGGCGAGGGGAAGGCCCCCCGGCTCGCGGGCCCGACGAGCGGCAGTCCGGAAGACGACGGATACTCGCCTGATGACTGGACCGGATCTCGACCCCGAACAGTATCCGCCCATCGACCCGCGTGAACCGGTGCCCGACGACGCGGGCGTCCTTCTGCCTGGCGCGCCGGACGAACTGCCCGAAGCCCCGGCCGAACCGACGCCAGACGACGGTGGCAACGCCGGCGGCGTGCGCGAGCCGGCATAGATCCGTCGGCGATCGAGCGCGACACCAGCCCGACCGCCGATGCCGGCGCTCAAGACGTCGGGGCGCCGCCCAGCGGATCCGCATACGCCGCCGGCTACTGCGAGCCCGGTTTGGGGGAGCAGGTTGGGAGCAGCGGGGTGCCCTGAACGGCCTTGAACTGCGTCCAACGGCATCGAACGGCGCTCAACTGCACCCACCCTTGCCTGCGGCTCCACGTTTCCGCAGGTCAGAGTCGGTGCGGCGTCCTGTTTCCCGCGGAGTGCTCTGCGGTTCTGCGCAGCAGTCGACAGCGCTCTATGTCGCCTGGTAGGGGAGTGTGCGCAGGTCAAGGCGGTAAGGAGTCGTTGGTTGGCCTGGCCTTGCAGATGGGAGCAGATTGGGTGCAGGTTGGCGAAGTGGTCACCGCGCCCGAAGTGCTCTCCGACGCAGGACGCAGAGGAGGGCTTTGACCTGTGGTGATGCGGTCAATTGGTGCGCCGTGACCTCCCAGTGGATACCGAAGAGGTCAAGCCTCCAGCCTCCCGACTGGCTGGTGCCGGCTGTCGAACTGAGGCCTACCGGCGCCAATCACGAGGCCAGCCCGCATCGATGCACGGCTCTGGCTGTCGTCGCGGTGGCGTCGGTACGAATCCCGCGAGCTGAGACCCAGATCCCACCGGCGAGCCTTTGAGTAGGGCTTCCTGAACAGTGACCTCTTCGGCGGATCCGAAGGCGTCAGCACTGGGGGCCCAGGTTGTCAATCGGGCGATGAGCGACTGGCCGACGTGCGGCTGACCGGGGGCGGAGTGAAACGGTGGTGCGGTCCTCGCAGGGCCTGTGGATGATGGTTGGCGTGACTGAGAAGGGCGGCGGGTCCGCGGAGCAGCGCCTGTACGACGCTGTGGCGCATTGGAACACCGACACCGGGTACGGATTGGCGGACCTGATCCATGCCGCTTGTCAGGCGTTGATTGACGGGCTGGACTCGCCGACGTTGCGTGAGCTAGCTGGTGCTTCGGTGCATGACTCGTCCTGGGATATCGGCGATCTCGTGGGCAAGTCACTTGGGGAAATAGGGATTCCCTATCCGGGCACTGTCCCTCCAGGCTTCGCCCTTGCAGCAGGTGGAGGAGTCGCCCGCCGGCCAGGAGTCGACTCTCTCCGTCTGGAGGTATCGCCGGTGCCCGGCGACGCGGGCGGCGAATTCCAGGTCCGGGTCTACGTCAACGGTACGGAGATGACCTCTGCCGGAGCGGGTCTCGGGATGGACCCGTACGACGTCCTTGTTCCCACCAATCGTCTCGTGGCCGCCTCCGAGCCGTGCACCGTTGCGATCGCCCGATGCGAGTGCGGTGTCTACGGCTGTGGGTCCACAGACGTCACCATCGCGCGGGATGGCGATCTGGTGCACTGGGACTGGTCGCTGGAGGTGCCCATGATGCGGGGCGTGTCGTTCGTAGCTGCGGAGTACGACGTGGAAGTCGCACGGGTGGCTGCGGATCATTCGTGGGAGACGTCCGAGCGTGCCGCCGGACGGCGCGTCCTTACCGACGTGGACCGCGATCGGCTGCTTACCTACGGCCTCAGACCCAGTTGGGTCGCCAACGATTACCGCGATCAGGAGCTGTTTCAGGTCGCCCTTCAGATCGACGGTGACTACCAGATCTTCGTCGGCACCCCGTGGCGCGGTCGCAGCCCCGAGGAGCTGGCGGGTGAGGTGTGCGCCACCTTGGCACTTCCTCCCAGCGCCTGGCACGCCACCTGGCACGCCATCATCCCCACGCTGACCAAACCGCCGAAGATCGCGGGGCCTTCCTGGCGACCCGCGCGGTTCTAGCAGCAGCTAGCCGACACCGGGTGGGTCTGCCGCACCGATAGGTGGCAGCGGGTCTGGGACGATCTCGCCATGGCGACCTATGACGTTGCGCTGGTGCTTCTCGTCAATTCCTCGGAGGCGGTACTCCTGCAGCATCGCGATGACCACACGTCGGCTTCTCCGAACCAGTGGAGCCTGCCGGGTGGTCATGTCGAGCCGGGCGAGACGCCTGAACAGGCGGCGCGCCGGGAGTTATTGGAGGAGACGGCCCTGACGGCGGGTGAGTTGCGTGCGTTGTGGAGCGGCCCACGCCCGTACGAGGCCGGCTTCCCGCACACGGTGACTGTTCACGTCTTCCGCGGCCGGACCGATGCTCGGCAACAGGATGTGGTGGTCGGCGAGGGCCGCGCAATGGTGTTCGTCCCGCGGGACGAGCTTCTTGACCGCGACCTGGCCGTGACAACTGCCGCAGTCCTGCCGCTCCACCTCGACGGCGCCGGCGAGACGCATTGACCTGCCGCGATCCGCGCGACTGTAGCTGAGCTGTTGGGCCTCGGTTGAGCCGTTTCGGGAGCCCGCTCACGATGAGCGGGCTCCCCGGAGCCTGGCCCGGCTCGAACGGTGCTGCCATCCCTGGGTCAGTGACGTGCGGTACCGGCACCGCACGTTGGGCAGGCCGGCCTGCGAGGTTAGTGCGTCAAGCCCTGGTAGGGGAAGTTCGTATACGTAGCCGTATGTTCCTGCTCCCCATTCCGGTCAGCCGGCCGTCAGCCATTGCCGTAGCTGCCGGGGGGCCTCCGATGGCCGTACCTCGGGCCAGCGTCCGCGATCTGGCGAGGAAACGACCTGCGGGACTATCCACCGCCGGTCGGCCGCGCAGCCCAATTACGAGCCGGGGATCGGGGGAGCAGGTGGGGAGCATCAGGGTGCACTGAACGGCCTTCAACTGCACCGAACTGCACCCGACGGCCCGCAACTGCACCCACCCCTGCCTGCGGCTCCACGTTTTCGCAGGTCAGAGTCGGTGAGGCGTCCTGTTTCACCGCGGAGTGCTCCGCGACTATGCGCAGCGGTCGACAACTTTCTATGTCGCCTGGCAGGGAGTGTGCGCAGGTCAAGGCGGTAAGGAGCCGTTGGTTGGCCTGGCCTTGCACCTGGGAGCAGATTGGGTGCAGGTTGGCGAAGTGGTCAGCGCGCCCGAAGTGCTCACCGATGCTGGGCAGGGTGGCGGGTGTTGACCTGCGGTGATGCGGTCGAGCGGTCCGGCGCGAGCTCCGGGAGAAGATCGAAGAGGTCAACCCTCGCTGCTCCTCATCTGGCCGGTGCCGGCTGTCGTCGTGGAGGCCTCAGGCGCCCGTTGAACACAGTCGGTCCCATCGACGTACCGCTCTGGGCCGTCCGTGCTGCTGTCGGTATGGATCCCGAAACCTGAGACTCAAATCCCACCGGCAACCTTCTGGTCAGGTCTTCTTGCTGCCTAACCTCTTCGGCGTCGCCGAAGTGGTGACTCGGCTGGGGATCGTGATCACCGTGGGTGCCGTCGAGCGGAGCTCTGTCCTGACACGCCTGCTTTGTGGTTGCAGGTTGTGATCATCTATTGACCTTCTGTTGGTTGGCCCCTAGTTTTCGATCACTCTGCTTCGGGGTTGGCGTTGGAGGACACTGTGGACGGTACGTTCGGGGCTTCTAGCGTTTTCCCCTTCTGGGTGCGGGTATTGCGGCGTGGCTCGCTGGCGGCGGTGATGCTGTTGGTGCTGACGTTGTTGCCATTCGTGCCTGCCTACGCTGCGCCAGCTTCGCCCGG
The DNA here is from genome assembly GCF_057766525.1 of Micromonospora sp. MGP-C2. Classification (NCBI taxonomy): domain Bacteria; kingdom Bacillati; phylum Actinomycetota; class Actinomycetes; order Micromonosporales; family Micromonosporaceae; genus Micromonospora; species Micromonospora sp. MGP-C2. The sequence goes on along the minus strand of NZ_JBYMEN010000002.1, from coordinate 1,877,676 downwards.
TGCACCGAAGGACCGGTCGGTGCCGGTCAAGCCGCTCGGCAAGCGTAAGCCTGATGTGGCGCAGTCGGCGAAGGAGCTGTGGAAGCCGGGATCGGGTTCGTTGCCGGCTGGCGGCTCGGCAGTGGTGGAGGTCCTGGGGCAGGCAGCGGCGCGTACGTCCGCGATGCCCCGGGTGGGTGGGCTACCGGTTCGTGTAGCGGGCGACGCGTCTGCCTCACCTGACTCGCGAGGCGGGTCATCCTCGCCCGGGAGTGTCCGGGTCGAGGTGTTCGACAAGGCGAGAGCCGAGCGGGCGGATGTGCCGGTGCTGATGAGGATCGGCCGTGCGGACGGGCAGAACGCCGACGCTCGCGTGCGGGTGGAGGTCGACTACTCGGGACTTCGCGGTGCTTTCGGCGCCGCTTGGGCTTCACGACTGCAGTTGGTGCAGTTCACCGACTGTGAGGGGGAAAGCAACGAAGAGCCCTGTACGTCGACGACCGTTCTTGCTGGTGACAACGATGTAGAACGTGCTGTGGTGTCTGGCAGCGTGAAGCTGGACCAGAATGCGCCGACCGATGCGGCGTTGCGTACCGCGGCGGTTGAGGGCAGCTCCGCCGCGGGCGCTGTCGTGGCGCTGGTCGCGGGGACGTCGAGTCAGACGGGCACGTTCACCAGGACACCGCTGGCGTCGTCGTCTTCGTGGGCGGCAGGCTCGCAGTCGGGCGACTTCTCATGGTCCTACGACATGGAGGTTCCGCCGTCCGCCGGCGACCTGGATCCCGAGATCGGGCTGAACTACTCATCCGGGCGAGTGGATGGACAGACCAACGGCGAGAACACGCAGACGTCGTGGGTGGGGGAGGGCTGGGACTACCAGGCGGGTTACATCGAGCGGTTCTATCGCCCCTGCAAAGACGATCTAGAGACCTCGCCGACTTACTCCAACGCCACCTCTGACCTGTGTTACCGCGACCATAACGCCACCCTGGTGCTTGATGGTGAATCGACGGAACTGGTCCTCGACGACGCTAGCGGCACTTGGCGCAAGTCCGACGACGACGGCACCAGGGTCGAACTCCTGACCGGCGGACTGGACACCCGTAACTGGAATGACGAACGGTGGCGGCTGACCACGCCAGACGGAACCCGCTACACCTTCGGCTTGAACTGGATCGACAGCCGAGAGACCCACTCCGTGCAGGGCGTGCCGGTCTTCTCCAACCACGCGAACGAGCCGTGCTACAAGGCGACCGGGTTCACCGCATCGTGGTGCCCCATGGCCTACCGCTGGTACCTCGACCTGGTCGAGGAACCCACCGGGGACGTCATGTCGTTCTTCTACAGCAAGGAATTCAACACCACCGCGCGCGCCGGCAACGCCAGCACGGTGACCCAGTACGACCGGTCAGCCACATTGGCTCGAATCGAGTACGGCTCACGTGGGTTCCCGCAACCGGCCACCGCGGCGATGCAGGTCCTGTTCAACACCAAGGAACGCTGCTTGTCGTCCTGCTGGTCGGGCACCAACCCGGTGACGGCCAACTGGCCCGACACCCCCTGGGACCTCAAGTGCTCAGGCGCGCCCTGCAGCATCGCCTCACCGACGTTCTGGAGCGAGCGCCGGCTCGAGTCGATCGTGACTCAAGTCCGCACTGGTAGCTCGTACACCACGGTCGACACGTGGTCTCTGACGCACCAGTTCCCCTCCACCAACGAGAGCACGGCGCTCACCTCGCCGAGCCTGTGGTTGGCGTCAATCACGCGAACGGGCGGCCACGGCACGGCCACACAGTCACTGCCGTCGGTGACGTTCGGCGGTTCCCGATACGCCAACCGCACCGACCACAACGTTGCTGCGGGTGTGCCACTGACAAACAAGTACCGAGTCACCAGGGTCGCGACCGAGACGGGCGGTCAGATCGACGTCACGTATGAGGGGTCGGACTGCACGGCGACCAGCCTGCCAGCCGATCCGGCGACGAATACCAAGCGGTGCTTTCCCCAGTACTACACCCCGCCGGACAACGTCGCTGGCTGGGCGTGGTGGAACAAGTACCGGGTGACTCAGGTGGTTGAGAAGGACCTTGTCGGCGGGTCACCGGACATGGTCACCTCCTACGCCTATGCCACCTCCACACCGACCGGCGGCTCATCGAGCGCGGTCCTGTGGCACCACAACGACAATGCCTGGACCGCACAGTTGCCACACCGGTCCTGGTCCGACTTCCGCGGCTGGCCAGTAGTCACCGTCACCGAGGGCGCCGCGGGTGGCACCCAGTCGCAAACCCGCTACGTCTACTTCACCGGCATGCACGGTGACCGCACGGACGCGGGCGAGAACACCCGCTCCGTGTCGATCACGGCGTCGGACGGCTACCCGGTGGCCGACTACGACAGCTACGCGGGCATGCTCCGCGAGGAGATCCACTACGCCTCCCCGGGTGGGCAGGCCCTTGTCCGCAAGATTCATGGTCCGTGGCGGCACCGCACCGCCCTTCGGGTGGAACCGCCGGGGTACGCGCAACCCTCAACCTTCGAGGCATGGTTTGCCGAGTCCCGTGTCCTGCACACCTACGAGTGGATCGCCGCGACCGGCATCTGGCGCCAATCAGAGCTGTACCACAACTACGACACGACCTACGGCAGCGTCACGACGACCACCGACAACGGCGACACGAACCGCTACGGCGACGAAACCTGCACCACCTACACCTACGCCCGCAACGTCACGCCGACGACGTTTATGGTCGACTACCCGGCCGAGGAACTCGTCAGCGACTGCACCGCATCGCCGGGGCCCGCCAACATCCTCGGCGGCACCCGCACCTTCTACGACGGATCAACCAACCCAGGGGCACCTCCGAGCCTGGGTTTGGAAACCCGCGTCGACGAACTGGCGTCCTACACGTCGTCCACACCTAACTGGCTCACCACCGAGACCAGCACCTACGACGCGCACGGCCGCATCCGCACCGCCACCGACGCACTCGGCTACACCACCACCACGACTTACACTCCGGCGGCCGGGAGCCCGGTGACGGCAGTCACGGAGACCAACGCCGCCGAACACTCGACCACCGACACCCTCAACCTGCGCGGGCTCCCCGTCACCTCGACCGACCCGAACAACAAGATCACCACAGCCCAGTACGACCTGCTCGGCAGACTCACCAAGACCTGGCTGCCCGGCCGCTCCACCACCGCTAATCCCAACAGCGAATATATCTACACCGTGACCAAGGCCGCGCCATCGACAGTGCAGACCAAGGCCCTCGGCCCCACCGATAAACAGATCAGCTCCGTCGAGATCTACGACGGCTTCCTCCGCCAGCGGCAAACTCAGACCACAGCGCCGGACGGGAAACGCGTCATCGCTGACGTTCGCTATGACTCCCGCGGCCTACTCGTGCAGGAATCGGCCTTCTACAACGATGCCAGCGCGCCCACTGGCACCCTGGTGACCTTCGCTGACGCCAACGTGCCCACCCAGCGTCGCTACACCTTCAACGGAGCCGGGGAACTCACCCGAGACGCCCTCTGGTCGATGAACGCGGAAAAGTGGAACACCACCATCGCCCATGACGGTGACCGCGTCACCATCGATCCACCGGCCGGCGGTATCCCCACCACCCGCTTCGAAGACGCCAACGGGAACACCACGCGCCTGCTACAGCACCTAGGTCAGGCACCGAGTGGTGCAGCGGACGAAACAAAGTACTACTACGACCCACTCGGCCGACTCGATTTCGTCATCGACCCGGTCTTCAACGGCTGGCTTTACACCTACGACCTCCGTGGTCGCCTCATCCACACCAACGACCCTGACACCGGTCAGAGCACCTACGGCTACGACGACCGCGACCAGCTCACCACCACCACCGACGGCCGCGGTGAGGTCCTGTACCGCGACTTCGACGCTCTCGGAAGGATCACCGAACTCCGCGACGACACCGAAACCGGCCCGCTGCGCGCGTCCTGGACCTACGACACCCTCGCCAAGGGCTTCCCCACCTCATCCACGCGCCATCACAGCACCGGCGACTACACCCAACAGGTCACCGGCTACACCGACCTGTACCAGCCCACCGGCCGCACCAACACCATCCCCGCCAGCCAAGGACTACTCGGCGGCACCTACGCCACCGGCTTCGGCTACCACCCCGACGGCACCCCCGCCACCACGACCCTGCCCGCGAAGGGCGGACTCCCCGCCGAAACCGTCACCTCCACCTACACCGACCACGGCTACCTCGCCGGCGTCACCGGCCTCGACACCTACCTCGCCAGCGCCCAGTACTACTGGCACGGCGGCGTCAAGCAACAGATCCTCGGCTCGGGAACGAAGCGCGCCCGCCTCACCACCACCATCGAAGACTCCACCGGGCGACTCACCAAGTACGGCGTCGAAACCGAGAACCCCACCACCCCTGACACCTGGAACGAGAAACTCACCGAGCGATACACCTACGACGACAACAGCAACATCACCGGCATCGCCGAGACCAGCGGCGCCACAACCGCCGCCAACCAATGCTTCGGCTACGACTACCTGCAGCGACTCACCGAAGCCTGGACCACCGCCGCCGCGACCTGCCAAAGCACACCCAGCCAGACCATCGTCGGCGGTGCGGATGCCTACTGGCGCTCCTACACCTACGACCAGACCGGCAACCGGCTCAGCGACACCCGACACAGCGCATCTGGCGACACCACCCGCAGCTACACCTACGGCAGCGCCACTCAGTACATCCCACACGCCCTCACCGGCATCACCACCAACGGCGGTGGGCCCACCACCACCTCCACATACGACAACGGTGGATACCTCAAAACCCGCACCAGCACCGGCAAACCCAACCAAACCCTCAACTACGACGCCGAAGGGCACCTCGCCACCCTCACCAACGGCGCCACCACCCACAGCTACGTCTACGACCCCGAAGGCAACCGCCTCATCGCCGACAACCCCGGCACACAAAAAACGCTCTACCTGGGCGACACCGAATACCACCAAAGCAGCACCGGCCAAGTCACCGCCACCCGCTACTACCCCAACGCCGTGCGCACCACCACCGGCGGCCTGACCTGGATGGCCGCGAACCACCACGGCACCACCGAACTCGCCATCAACGCCACCACGCTCACCGCCACCCGCCGCCGACTCACCCCCTTCGGCGAAGACCGCAGCGCGACACCACCGTCCTGGCCCGACAACAAAGGCATCGTCGGCGGCACCAACGACCCCACCGGATACACCCACCTCGGCGCCCGCGAATACGACCCCACCACCGGACGCTTCCTCTCCCCCGACCCCCTCATCGACTTCGGCGACCCACAAACACTGCACGGCTACGCCTACGCCAACAACAGCCCCATCACCTACTCCGACCCCGACGGACTCGCGCATATTTCTCACAACGGAGGCGGCATCCGCGGCGGCGGGGCGGCTCTCGGCAGTGGCGGGTCCTCCCTCGGGAAAGTGCTGGCGAAGTTGTTTGGTAAGGGCTCTAAGAAGAAGCCCCCAAAAAAGGCGCCATGGGCAAAGCAGACGAAACAAACCGGCGCTAAGCGCATGAACGACCGCAATGAGATGGCCGACGTCAAGAAAGCCATCCGCAACAACCCAAACAAGAACAGGGCCACCAAACCTAAGGCCAAGCCCAAGACCGCCCCAAAGCCCCGCCCCAAGCCCACCACCAAACCCAAGGGCAACCGCAGCAAGCCCAGACCCGCCGCAAAACCAAAGCCCAGACCCGCCAGCAAGAAACAAGCCCCGCCGAAGACGAAGTGCGAAACTCACAGCTTCGCACCGACAACCCCCGTCCTTACCGCCGACGGCACCTCCCGCCCGATCAGCACCATCACCACAGGCGACAAGGTCCTCGCCTACGACCCGGAGACAGGCACAACCACCGCCCAACCCGTCGAGGCAGTCCACGTCAACAAGGACACGGAGCTGACCACCCTCAGCATCCGAACCGCGGACGGCACCTTCGCAACCATCGAAACGACTCAACATCACCCCATATGGAGCGAAACCCGCCAAGAATGGGTCAACGCTGAGGACCTTCAAGCAACCGAAAGACTCCGAACGGCCTCGGGTGAAGTCGCAGCCGTCGCAGGAGTCCACAACTTCACCGGCGCTGCGACGATGCGCGATCTCACCGTCGCCACCATCCACACGTACTATGTGATCGCTGGCACAACGCCAGTACTCGTGCACAACTGCGGCAACCGAACTCACGACAAGGCTCGGGGCGCTGAAGGTGTCGACGAAATGACGGCCACGTTTGAGCGGTTCCATAATCGAACGGACATATATAGCGAGACGCACGGCAATGGTTTTGAATTCTGGACGCCTTATGGTCGGCGGCAAGTTGACATCGCCATCAAGAACGACAGAGGCGGACTTGATCTATACGAGGTGAAGGTTAATAAATCGAATTACACGAGAGGGCAGCGAAGGAAGGACGAATGGCTAAAGAAGACTTATGGCTTCGAGACGGAAGTCGTCCGCCGCGGTACAAAATGCCCAGTTTGTTCGCCGAAATTCCCCTAGGATGGTGTCGTGAGTAGCGACTTTGGCTTCTGGAAGCACGGCGCGGGTGACCCTGAAGAGATCTTCGACAAGCTTGCTGAGGGTGACACTAGCGACCTGACTTCAAGCTTGGACGTAAAACGGTTTCGGGAAGGGCTGCTTGCTCGCTGGCCGGACATGGAGGAGGTATTAGAGCCCTCGAATTTCGACTTGGAAGATAGTCCTGACGACGCGCTGAAATATGTGCTCCTGACTCTGTCTATTCGCCAGCTCGACTATCTGCCAGAGGTTCTATCTATGGCGAAGCAAAACGCTCTCGTCGGATTTAGCGGCGTCGCTGGCGAGCCCATCCATGCCTAATCTAGGCAGTGGCTGCTGTGACTCGAAGATCGGGGTCATTCGTTGCGGTTCTTCTCAGGTGAGTTCAAAGTTGGCATCGTCCGAGGCTTGCCGCATTGGCCGCTGCGAGTGAAGAGGGATTGACGTTGGTGGGCTGCGCTCGGGCACGTATGCCGTTAGCGCGCGGCCCGGCTTCGGCCGGGCCGCCTTGGCACCTGCGGTCGTGCCGACCCGGCTGTCGGATCAGCATCTCGGCGCGGGTTGCTGACAAGGTGAACGCCGACACTGTCTAACGGGCTCTGCCTGGTTCTACACCGGAGATCGCGTCGTATGTGCCGCTTACCGGCAGATGGCCGAGGCCGAGGCCGATGTCACCTTCGTCGGGGAGCCGCGGACCGCGCCCTACGGCCGGGTCCCGGTCTTCCTCGACATCGCCGCCAACCGGTGGGACCTGCTTGGGGTCAGCTGACGTCGCACCTGCCAACTGAGGCGCCAAGGTCACGGATCCTGATCGGCCGCGGGCCGAGTGGTTTTGCCGATGACAGCGCTAGCGGAGGTGTTGTACCTCCATTGGCGCCGTGATCGCGAAGTCCTGTCTGTCGCTTCAACTAGAGCGGTCCCTCGCTGCTGCAGTCCGACTCGCGTGGCCCATTCGGTGAGGGTGTCGAAGAATCCGACTAGGTCCCGTTGCAGGCCGTTGAGCAGCCCGGGTAGCGCACGGTGTGGCAGATCGACGTGGACGCCGGCCCATCGGCCGCGATTGCGGTTCGGGCCGCCGTCCTGCCACACCCGCAGACCGTCGCCGACGATCTCGACCTCGGGACCCGGGTCATGTCCCAGCCACGGCGAGTCGCCGATCAACACCTGCGCCCAGTCGCGCTAGTCCTCCGGCCCGGCACAGCAGCCCGGCGTCACCACCGTCCCGACGGTGCTGTCGCGCACCTGCAGGCCGCCGGCAGCAATGAGAAGTCTTCAGCCAGCAGCGCGTTCATGACCTCATCGCGACCGCCTGGAGGCTGCACCTCGATCCGATCGGCGGGCGCGGGCACGACCTGGTCGTCGGCGCAGTTGGCGTAGAGCACTAACCACGAACCGGGCACCATCGCTGCCACCGGCCACGGCGAGCCGTCGGTGACCAGGGGAACCTCGATGGCCGCTTCCATCGTGATCACCACGGCATTCAACCCGATGCCACGGGCATGCGTCAGGCTCTTTTGGACGCCCAAAGATGCCTGAGCGAGCGTGCGTCGAACGATTGGTCTTGACCTTCGACGCGATGCTGGCGGTGCTCGGCGATCAGGTGCTGTAGAGCCCGTCCCACGGTTCGGTGAATCCGAGGCGGTCTGGGTGCAACTCGACCCAGTTGCCTCGCTCAGGGTCAGACTCGTCGATCAAGCCGAACGTGACACCGTCGTGGACCACGCGAAACAGTTGGATGGCGATGTCGCCGTACTGCCGTTCAGGTAGCTGATCGAGCAGGCCAGCCAAGCGGGCCTCGGCTTGGTCAGCAAGCCCACCTCGTAGGTGCGGAGCGGTGGCCACCAGCGAGATGTCAGACCTGCGGTGGCGGCCGTCCGCGTCGAACAGGTGCAGGTAGGCGTACCAGCGGCTCCGTTCCCGGTCCGGATCCGGGTCGTTGTCGCGATGCGCGCCGTGTATACCCGCGTAGAACTGACCGTCGGCGTATCGCCCTACCCTGTCGGTGCGGTAGTCCGGTTCACGCGCTATCGGAACTAGATCAGGTAGCGGCATGCCGGCGACGATACCTCCGACGGCCGCGCTCGTCTGGCTCCGCCGGCCACGCGCGGTCGGCGCCGCACTCGTCAGCCGGAACTGACCCACCGGCATCCGTAGCCGGGTGCGGCTGGCGCGTTCGGATGGTTAGTCGGCGCGGTCCAGCGTGACGGCGCTGTGCGCGGGGGTGCTCGCCCACAGTGCTTGCAAGGTGGGGTAGCGCTGCACCTCCGACTCTGCTTCACCAATCGCATGGTCTCGCTCCGGGCCGGGCGGACTGAAGTCGAAGCCGGTGTCCTGAACGTCGAGCTTGTGAGGTCGGCGAGCGCGGGTGCGTCCGGGAATATCAGATCCAGGCTCACCTGCCAGATTTCGGGCTGGTACCAGTCGGTCTCGGTCCAAGTTCCCCGCACGTCGACGGCGAACTGTCGGGTGAAGCTCAGGCTGGGAAGCCAATCGTGCCAGCTGTACCGGCCCCACTGAACAATGAAGCCGTCGGCGTCGCTGTCCGGCCCTGGCGCCAGGCCGTCGACCGGCTGGGCAAGGAACTCGCGGAACGCCTTCCACGCCGTCTCGACGTTGTTCACCCGGTCCGGAGTCAGGCCGTGTAGGCGTAGCAGCCCGACCAGCTCTTCCGGCGACTCGCGCCACGTGACACCCACGGTCCAGCCCTTCCCACCCGGAACCCATCCACCCGCCCGATCAGGTGTGGACATCCACCCGCGCGTTCAGGCCGACGAATCTTTGCTGGCCCCGTCGATCACAAGATCCGCGACGTTCACGCCGGACACGACAACTGCGCCGTTTGGCCGGCGGTCGCCTTGGGATTATGGGACATCGTCGCCTGTCATGCATCACGGCAGCGCCGCCATTGAAGCGCTGGACCTGCAGCCTGACGGACCCCCGGATGTGGGGGCATCCGCTGTCGTGTCCCTGTGGTGGAGTGCGTGCCATGGGTGTGCTGTACGACTACTTCCGGGCCAACGACGACGCTGCGGCTGTCAGGTTGATGAAGGATTACGAGGGCGGACCGTTCGCTGCCAGCCGCGGCGGCATAGCTGTGGATGCGGTTGACCTGAAGTGCATCGAGCCGACGGTGACCCTCGGCAAGCATCGCAAGTTGGAACACGAACCGGCCGAGCACCGACGCCACCGCCTCGCCCAGCAGGCCCCAACGACAGGCCGCTCCTGGATTACCGCAGCGCGCTGAAGAAGGCGCGCAGGTCGGCTGCGAGCAGGTCGGGCTCTTCCTGGGCGAAGAAGTGGCCGCCGATCCTGGGCTCGTGCCAGTGGGTGAGGTTGGCGTAGGTGCGTTCGGCGAACGACCGGGGCAGGCCGGCGTCCTCCACGCTGACCGTGATACCGGCGGGTACGGCGACCATTGGCAGATGTGGGGCCAGGTGGTCGTCACGGTAGGGCCGGAAGGACGTGCCGATGCAGTTGGTGACCCAGTACAGCATCACGGTGGTCAGCAGCTCGTCGAAGCCGAACCGGCGGGAGATGTCGCCGCCACAGTCGCTCCAGCGCTGGTACTTCTCGATGATCCATGCGGCCAGTCCGGACGGCGAGTCGCTCAGCGCGGCCGCAAGGGTGTCGGGCCGTGTTTCCTGGAGGATTCCGTAGCCCCAGTCATCTTGGGCCTTCGCGTCGAGCATGGCGATGAACGCCTCCTCGGCTGGGCTGAGGTCGCCCCTGCGGTCCGCTGGCGGGAACTTGATGTGCTGCGAGAAGACCCCGATGACCCGATCTGGGTGGCGGGCGCCGAGCCACGTCGACACGCCGGACCCGATATCGCCACCGTAGGCGCCGAAGCGGTCGTAGCCCAAACGGGTCATCAGCTCAGCCCACACGTCCGCGACAGCCGCCTCGGTCGTCGGGCCCTCGGCGAGTGGACCGGAGAAGACGAAACCGGGCAGGCTCGGTATGACGAGGTCGAAGTCTGCGAGCCGGGACACCAGGGGCAGCATCTCCGTGTACGTGCTGGGCCAGCCGTGGGTCAGGGTCAGCGCCGTGGCGTCGGGCGATGCCGAGCGAACATGAACGAAGTGGACCGGTGTGCCTCGGACCGTGGTGACGAACTGAGGGTACTGATTGAGGGCACGCTCGACCGCACGCCAGTCGAATCCATCGAGCCAGTACCGCACCAGACCTGCCAGGTACCCAGGGTCGGTGCCGGCGGCCCACGGCTCTCCTGGGGCGGCTGGCGCGAGCCTTGTCCGGGAAAGCCGAGCTCGCAGGTCGTCCAGGACGGCTTCGGGCACATCGATGTGGAAGGGCGTCACCCGATCATGATTCCATCGCAAGGAGTCGCTCGGCAGCCGCCCGAATGGGCAGGCTGGTGGCCTTTTTGCTTGTGTACAGCAACGGAGCCAGTGACCGAGTGAATCGCCGAGGCGTGAGGACGCTCGGGGGACCGTCACGGCTGGAGTGGGTCAGCCTTCCGGGTGCCCGTCATAGACGTAGATGAAAGCAAGCCGCGCTCAGGCTCCAGAGGCGACGAGCGGTCCCGCCCGCTTGATCCTCTGCGCGACGATCTCGGTTTCGACGCGGTGCACGCCGGGGAGCGCGCCGTACCGGTGCAGGTGGTCGCCGTGGGCGAGGCGCCGTGACAGCGCATCCTCTGTGATGACCTCTTTGCCGGACCCGAAGAGGTCACCACCGCAGCTAGGTTTGCGTGAGCTTCAGAGTTGCGCCGAGCGTCAACGGCGGTGGGGCAAAGGATCGTGTCGCCCCTCGGACACCAGATATTTGCTCCACGGTGCGTGCTGAGATCGACTGCAGCGCGCACCGTTTGCGTTCCAGGCTGGTAGCTCAGCCGGAGACCGAGTTGCCGATAGACCTCGGCCGGGTCGGCATCGCGGAGCACGGCGGTGATGAGGCAGTAGAACGGCGGCCGCACATGTCGAGTTGAGTCCGGCGACCCGGCAACCACCGACACACTGAACGGGCGTCTGCGCCGGTTCCCGCTCACCGGAAACTGCCGACGCGCCGGGCCAGTCCCGCCAAGACCGCGTCCAGGGACAGCTCCGCGGCACTGGGCAGCAGCAGGTCCGCGGCCGTGAAGTGGGCGCCGTCCGCATGTGGGTTCGGCACTGCCACGCACCGCAGCCCGGCCGCGTGCGCCGCCGCCATGCCGTGCGCGGTGTCCTCGAATGCGACCGCCTCCTCCGCCGGCAGCCCGAGCCGGTCCAGGGCCAGCAGATACACGGCCGGATCCGGCTTGTGCGCGTCCACCTCCTCCCCGGTCGCCAGCACCTCGAACCGCGCCCGCAGCCCGGCCCGATCGAGCATTGCCCTCACGTGGGTGACCGGTGAACTGCTCGCCACAGCGAGCCGCAGCCCCAGCTCCGCAGCCCGGTCCAGCCAGCCGACGATGCCCGGTGCCGGCTCCAGCGCCGCGTTCAGTTGCGCCCGATACGCCATCCGCAGCGCGTGACTGGACTCGCGGTCGTAGGCCGGTCCGACCGTTGCGGCGAGCGCGGCGTAACGCGGCTCGTTCGCGTCGCCGCCATGGTCGGCGAAGAAGCCGGCCGGATCGAGTTCGAGGCCATGCCGTCGCCACTCCCAACGCCAGCTCTCCAGCAGCGTCGTCTCCGTGTCCATCAGCAGGCCGTCGAAGTCGAAGATGAGCGCCTTGACCGTCATCGCTGCAGTATCCCAATCCAGCCTCCGCGGCCAGCGCCTGCCGCAGTCAGGCAACGCGGTGAGCTCTAGTCAAAGCACATGACCGGCCCGGAGCAGCGCATCCTTCGTGGCGACCTCTTCGGCACACCCGAAGGCATCGACCTTCGAACGTTCAGGTCATCCCCCCCCCCCCCCCCCCCGGGGAGGCACGCTCGCTCATGCCGAGAACGGTCCACCTGATCATGGCGATGGGATGCTGCGGTCCATCGTGCGCCCGACCTTTTAATCCTGGCCTCAGGTTGATCGGGGAAACTGAGCGGCAAAAGCATCGATTGGAAGGGGGCGCGTCGGCGTGCGGATCATGATCGCGGATGACGACGCGGCCATCCGTGAGTCGCTGGAGCGGGTTCTCCAGGTCGAGGGTTACGACACCAGCACCGTCGCCAACGGTCTCGCCGTGCTCGACGGGGTCGGTGGGGCCGGCAGTGACACGCCGGATCTGCTGATCCTTGACGTGATGATGCCCCGCCTCGGCGGGTTGGAGACCTGCCGGCGGTTGCGCGCGGCGGGTCGGGATCTGCCGGTGCTGATGCTGACCGCTCGTGACCAGGTCTCGGACCGGGTCGCAGGGCTGGACGCGGGCGCCGACGACTACCTGCCCAAGCCGTTCGCCACCGAGGAGTTGCTGGCCCGGGTGCGGGCCTTGCTGCGCCGGCGCACGCCGGGCGACGGGGAGTCGCAGGTCCTGTTGTTCGCCGACGTCCGGCTCGATCCCGACAGGTTCGAGGCGTGGCGAGGCGGGCGGCCGCTCCGCCTGACCCGGACCGAGTTCTCCCTCCTGGAGGTCCTCGTGCGTAACGCGACCCGGGTGTTGACCCGCGACGCGCTGTTCGAGGCGATCTGGGGCTTCGACATGAGCGCCACCGCCAACAACCTCCAGGTGTACGTGAGCTACCTGCGCCGCAAGATGGAGGCCGAGGGTGAGCCGCGATTGATCTACACGCTGCGCGGCCTGGGATACACGTTGCGGGAGAGTCCTCCGTGAGCAGGCCCACCGGCCGGAAACCGCGCCGGCTGAGCCGATGGTGGCGCCGGCGGTCACTGCGGACCAGGCTGACGGTGATCGCGGCGACGGCCATCGCGGTCAGCGTGTTCATGGCCTTCCAGGTGGCCAGCGAGCTGCTGGACTGGGAGCTGCGGGACACCGCCGAGGATCAGCTGCGCGCCGACTCCCGCGTCCTGGCGACGGACGCGGAGCGCGCCGGTCTGGCGCAGGTCCAGCTACCGCCGTATCCCGGATCCGTTCGACTGGTGCGGGTCATCCTGCCCGACGGCTCGACCCGGACGCCGGCCGGCCAACCCGCGCTGCCCCCGGTCAGCGAGCGCGCTGGGCGCGTGGCGCAGGGCGCGTCGGCCGACCTGATGGAGTCGAACGACATCGACGAGGACGGCTACCTCATCTACACGCTGCGGGCGGGCGACGGCGCGGTCCAGGTGGCCCGCGTCGCCAACGACAGCCCGATCAACCGGTTCGGGTTCGGCATGCTGCTGATCGGGCTGCTCTGCGTGGTCGGCGGCGCCCTTGTCGGGCGGACCGTGGCGCGGACCGGGCTGGCACCGATCGACCGGCTGACCGCCGCCGCGGTACGCGTCGCGCACACCCAGGATCTCGACGCCGACATCCCGGATGAAGGCGGCGGGGAGATCCGGCGGCTGATCCAGTCGATCAACGACATGCTCGCCGCGCTCCGGGACTCCCGGCGGGCCCAGCGGCTGCTCGCCGAAGACGCCGCCCACGAGCTCAAGACCCCGCTCACCAGCCTGCGCCTCAACGCCGAACTGCTGATCCGGCTCGATCGCCGCGGCACCCTGGACAGCGCGCTGCCGGCGGAGAGCCGGACCCGGCTGCTCAACGACCTCGGCGCCCAGGTAGCCGAGTTGAGCACCCTCGCCGCCGAACTGACCGACCTGGCGCGCGGTGACGTCACCGACGAGAGCACCGACCTGCTCGACCTCGCCGACGTGGTGGTGGCCGCCGCGACCCGGGCGCGTTCCCGCGTGCCCGACATTGAGGTCGCGCTCGACGTCACCTCGATGTGGGTGAGCGGGCGTCCCGCTGCGCTCCAACGGGCGGTGCTCAACCTCATCGACAACGCCGGCAAGTGGTCCCCCGCGGAAGAGCCGGTCCAGGTCCGGCTCCGTGCCGAGGGCGCGTCGGCGGTGCTCGAGGTCGATGACGCCGGGCCGGGCATCGACGCCGTCGACGTACCGCGGGTGTTCGACCGGTTCTACCGTGCCGAAAGCGCCCGGGCGTTGCCAGGATCCGGTCTGGGGCTGTCGATCGTTCAGCGGGTCGTCGACGCCCACGGCGGCCGGGCCACCGTCGCCCGCTCCGCACGCGGTGGCGCGCTGCTTCGGGTCGACCTTCCGGCCGCGGCCCCGCCCGGTCGAATCACGCGGTCCACCGTCGGATCATGAAAAAGATCCGGGACGGGCCTGAGGCTCCGTCCCGGATCTCGCCCGTGCCGCCGCGCTCACCGTCGCAGCGCGGGCTCCTCGTCGTCGGCGAGCGGCTGTTGCCCGTCCGGCGGCTCCACCGGTCGGGACAGCCGGCTCGGCCACCACATCCGCCGGCCGATCAGCAGGGTGAGGGCGGGCACCAGGACCGATCGCACCAGCAGGGCGTCGAGCAGCACGCCGAAGGCGACCAGGAACCCGACCTCGATCAGCATCACCAGCGGAAGTGAGACGAGGACCGCGAACGTGGCCGCCAGGACCAGGCCTGCCGAGGTGATGACGCCACCGGTGGCGGAGAGGGCTTTGAGCATGCCCTCTCTGGTGCCGAGACGCCCGGCCTCCTCCCGGGCACGGCTGGCCAGGAAGATGTTGTAGTCGACGCCGAGCGCCACCAGGAACAGGAACGCCAGCAGCGGCACCGAATAGTCGATGCCCTTGAACCCGAGGATCGTGTCGAAGACGAACACGCTGCCGCCGAAGGCTGCGGCGAATGAGACGACCACGGTGGCCATCAGGACCAACGGGGCCACGACCGCGCGCAGCAGCAGCCCGAGCACGATCAGGACGACGGCGAGCACCAGCGGGATCACCAGCTTCTCGTCGCGGCTGGTGGTCACCTCGGTGTCGAGGTTCTCCGCACTCGGCCCGCCGACGATCGCCTCCGCCCCGCTCACCGCGTGTACGGCGGTGCGCACCCGCTTGATCGTGTCGTACTCCGCGACGGTGTCCGGCGCGTCCGTCGGGAACACGGAGATGTCGGCCCAGCCACCCTTGGTCTGATCCGGGATGGCCATGGCCACACCTCGGGTGCCCTTGACGATGTCGAGCACCCGATCCTGGTACGCCGGCCGCGTGAAGATCGTCATCGGCTGGCCGCCGAGCTCCGGGAAGTGCTGGCGGAGAACGGTGAAGCCGGTCACCGACTCCGGCGCGGACAGGAACTGGTCCTGCTCCCGCAGTGCGCCGGTATTGCCCGCCAGCCCGAGGGCGAGCACGCCGAGGACTCCGAGCGAGCCGAGCGTCGCCACCCACCGGCGGCGGCTGATGGCGGTGCCAAGCCGTCCCCACAGCCCCTGCTTCTGCTCCACGGTCGTGCTGAACCGCGGGATGGCCGGCCAGAAGATTCGCCTGCCGAGCACCACGAGCACCGCCGGGAACAGCGTCAGCATGGCCACCAGCGCGCACAGAATGCCGGCCGCACCGATCGGGCCCAACCCGCTGGTGCTGTTCAGGTCCGCGACGAGCAGGCAGAGCAGGCCAGCGACCACGGTGGCCGCGGACGCGACGGTCGCCGGCGCCGCGCCGCGCAACGCGTGGACCATCGCAACCCGGACGTTCTCGTGGTGGTGCAGTGCCTCCCGATATCGAGCGATGAGCAACAGCGCGTAGTCCGTGCCGACGCCGAATACCAGGATCGTCAGCAGCGCCGAGTTCTGGTCGTTGACCACGATGCCGAAGCCCTTGACCAGCAGGTAGACGGTCGCCATCGCGGTCAGTGCGGCCGCGCTCACGACCACCAGCGGGATGAACCACAACACCGGGCTGCGGTAGGTGAGGATGAGTAGGAGCGTTACGACGACGACGGTGGTGAGGAAAACCTGCAGGTCGATGCCGTCGAAGACGGCGTCCATGTCGCCGTCGACCGCGGCCGGGCCGGTCACGTCGAGTTTCAGGCCGGCGGGGCGGTCCTTCGCGGCGTCACGCAAAGGCCCGACGAGGGCCTCCGGTGCGCCGTAGGTCGTGCTCACGTCGAGGGTGAACATCATCGCCTTGCCGTTGGTGGAGAGTCTTGTCGGTGGGCCCTCGTCGTCCTCGCCGGCCGGGGCCGCCACCTTCGGCGGGTACCGCTTGGCAAGGGTGTTGTAGTGGCGCTCGGCCGTCGCTCGGTCGGCGTCGGTCATGCCGCCGGCGCGGTGGTACACGAACACGAACGCGTTGTCCTCACCGCCGGGGAGACTGTCCTCCAGCACCGCCACCTTGGTGGACTCGGCACCGGCCGGCAGGGTGTCCACGGCTCTGTCGGTAGTGACCGAGCTCAGCTTTCCGCTCAACGGCACCATCACCGCCGCCAGCGCCACCCACAGGCCGATCACCAACCACGGCACCCACCGGCCTGCTAACCGACCGGCCGGCGCTTCCCCGGACGGCGCTGCGTTGACTGCCATCACTAGCCTCCTACGGACGGGTCACATCGCTTATCTGATGCCGACTTCATACCGAGCGAATCTGAGGCGACTGTTAGAACGGCGCTCAGGCCGGTTGGCCGAACCAGGTGCCCAGCTCACGCATCACCGTGGTGGCGTCGTCGAAGAGCCGAACCTCACGGACGCGGAGTGCTCGAAAAGGGTGACGTGTGCAGGGCGGTGATTGGGTAGCGTCCCGGGCGTGATCGAGCTTGTCGAGCGGCATACGGTTCTCGCCGTTGTGGTCGGGTCGCGGGCGTACGGGCTGCATGGCCTGGCCTCCGACTACGACCGGCGTGGTGTGTATGTGGCGCCCACACGGGCGTTCTGGCACCTCGACAAGCCGCCCACGCACCTCGACGGTCCGGCGGTGGAGCAGTTCTCCTGGGAGTTCGAACGCTTCTGCGTCCTGGCCCTGCAGGGCAACCCGACAGTCCTGGAGGTGCTCTGGTCTCCGCTGGTCGAGACGATCACCGTCGACGGGGAGTGGTTGCTGGCGGCACGGCAGGCGTTCCTGTCGAGGCGGGTGGCGGAGACCTACGGCAACTACGCCCGGGATCAGCTCAACCGAGTGGCGGCCCGCCGCGAGCGCACCGGCGAGACGAATCACAAGCAGGCCATGCATATGATCCGGCTGCTGGTCGCCGGGGCGCATGTGCTTCGGACCGGGGAGGTGCTGGTCGACGTTCGTCACCTGCGCGACCGGCTGCTCGCGGTGCGGCGCGGCGAGCTGCCCTGGGATGAGGTCGCCGCTTGGACGGCGGATCTACTGGTCGAGCTCGCCGACGCGACCGCAAGCACCGTGTTGCCTGATCAGCCCGAGCGGGCTGACGTGGATCGGCTGCTCACGGCCGTACGGGAAAGGAACCTGTAGTGACCACCGAGGTGCCGCCGTGGGCCGCCGAGGCAGCCTGCACCCTGCCTCGTCCGCTGCTGTTCGCCACCGTCAGCGGTGCGCATCTGTACGGATTCGCATCCATCGACTCCGATCTGGATCTGCGGGCCGTGCACTTGCTCCCGGCTGAGGAGGTCGTCGGGTTGCGCACCGGTCCGCAGACGTTGCAGCACATGAGCGTGCGCGACGGTGTCGAGTTGGACGTGGTCAGCCACGATCTGCTGAAGTTCGTCAAGCTGTTGAACAGCCGCAACGGGTACGTCCTGGAGCAGCTGTTGTCACCGCTGGTGGTTGTGACCACCGCGGTGCACGCCGAACTCATTACCTTGGCCCCGCGGCTGGTCACCCGTCACCATGCGCACCACTACCTCGGATTCGCGGCCACCCAGGAAAAGTTGTACGCCAAAACCGGGCAGCTCAAGCCTGCGCTGTACACGCTGCGGGTCCTGCTCACCGGGATCCACCTGATGCGGACCGGCCGCGTAGAGACGAACCTTGCCGTGCTCGGAACGAGGTTGTCGTACGTACCGGATCTCATTGCCGCCAAACGGGAGGCCGAGCATGGCCCGCTCCCCGCGGGCGTTGCAGGGTGGCTCGCCACCGACGTGTCGCGGCTGCGCGCCGAGTTGGAGACGGCCCGGGACAGCTCGGCGCTGCCCGAGCACGTAGACCCGGCAGTCGTGGACGCCCTGCACGACCTGGTGGTGCGCACCCGACTGCATGGCTTCCAGCCAGCGTCGTGAGTCAGCGGACTGAGGTCCGCCGCAGGCCCGTCATCTGAGACACCGATCCCACGGGCAACGTCCTGAGCAGGCCCTTCAGGCTAGCAGCACCACCTCCGCCAGGAACGACACGTTGCCGAGAACCTGCGTTGCGATGGGGATGCCGAGGTTCGCCGAGTTTACGTACCCGGCGGCCATGCCCCAGATCGGTCGTTCGCCGGGCTTGCGACCGAACAGCCAGCTCGCGCCGACCCAGCCGAACCCGACGACCGCGGCCGTGCTCACACGAACCGGCCGAGCACCGCCGCCGCCTCGCCCAGCAGGTCCCAACGACAGGCCGCTCCTGGATTACCGCAGCGCGCTGAAGAAGGCGCGCAGGTCGGCAGCGAGCAGGTCGGGCTCTTCCTGGGCGAAGAAGTGGCCGCCGACCCTGGGCTCGTGCCAGTGGGTGAGGTTGGCGTAGGTGCGTTCGGCGAACGACCGGGGCAGGCCGGCGTCCTCCACGCTGACCGTGATACCGGCGGGTACGGCGACCATTGGCAGATGTGGGGCCAGGCGGTCGTCACGGTAGGGCCGGAAGGACGTGCCGATGCAGTTGGTGACCCAGTACAGCATCACGGTGGTCAGCAGCTCGTCGAAGCCGAACCGGCGGGAGATGTCGCCGCCACAGTCGCTCCAGCGCTGGTACTTCTCGATGATCCATGCGGCCAGTCCGGACGGCGAGTCGCTCAGCGCGGCCGCAAGGGTGTCGGGCCGTGTTTCCTGGAGGATTCCGTAGCCCCAGTCATCCTGGGCCTTCGCGTCGAGCATGGCGATGAACGCCTCCTCGGCTGGGCTGAGGTCGCCCCTGCGGTCCGCTGGCGGGAACTTGATGTGCTGCGAGAAGACCCCGATGACCCGATCTGGGTGGCGGGCGCCGAGCCACGTCGACACGCCGGACCCGATATCGCCACCGTAGGCGCCGAAGCGGTCGTAGCCCAAACGGGTCATCAGCTCAGCCCACACGTCCGCGACAGCCGCCTCGGTCGTCGGGCCCTCGGCGAGTGGACCGGAGAAGACGAAACCGGGCAGGCTCGGTATGACAAGGTCGAAGTCTGCGAGCCGGGACACCAGGGGCAGCATCTCCGCGTACGTGCTGGGCCAGCCATGGGTCAGGATCAGCGCCGTGGCGTCGGGCGATGCCGAGCGAACATGAACGAAGTGGACCGGCGTGCCTCGGACCGTGGTGACGAACTGAGGGTACCGATTGAGGGCACGCTCGACCGTGCGCCAGTCGAATCCATCGAGCCAGTACCGCACCAGACCTGCCAGGTACCCAGGGTCGGTGCCGGCGGCCCACGGCTCTCCTGGGGCGGCTGGCGCGAGCCTTGTCCGCGAAAGCCGAGCTCGCAGGTCGTCCAGGACGGCTTCGGGCACATCGATGTGGAAGGGCGTCACCCGATCATGATTCCATCGCAAGGAGTCACTCGGCAGCCGCCCGAATGGGCAGGCTGGTGGCCTTTCTGCTTGTGTACAGCAACGGAGTCAGTGACCGAGTGAATCGCCGAGGCGTGCGGACGCTCGGGGGACCGTCACGGCTGGAGTGGGTCAGCCTTCCGGGTGCCCGTCGTAGACGCAGATCTTGTGCTCGGTGGTCTCCAGCGCCAGCCTGAGCTCACGGATCTGCCGCGTGATCCGGTCGTGCTGGTCGCGCATGATGCGTCGGCGTTCCGTGACGGTGCTCGGGCCCTGCTCGACGAGCGAGATGTAGCGCTTGAGGTCGGTCGTGGTCATGCCGGACAGGCGCATCCGGGTGAGGAAGACGAGGCGGCGCAGGTCGGATGCGGACGGAGTACTCGCGGTACCTGGGCGTTGCGGGCGGGCCGCAGGAGTCGTTCCTGCTCGTAGTAGCGGAGGGCGTGCGTCGACAGGCCGACAAGCCGGGCCGCCTCGGCGACAGTCCTGGGCACGGTCGAGGCGTCGATGGTGGCGAGGCCGCCCGCAGCGGCCGAATGGAAACCGTCAGTTTTGCTGGTTAACGCCGGGGAGACTGTCCTCCAGCACCGCCACCTTGGTGGACTCGGCACCGGCCGGCAGGGTGTCCACGGCTCTGTCGGTAGTGACCGAGCTCAGCTTTGCGCTCAACGGCACCATCACCGCCGCCAGCGCCACCCACAGGCCGATCACCAACCACGGCACCCACCGGCCTGCCAACCGACCGGCCGGTGCTTCCCCGGACGGCGCTGCGTTGACTGCCATCACTAGCCTCCTACGGACGGGTCACATCGCTTATCTGATGCCGACTTCCTACCGAGCGAATCTGAGACGACTGTTAGAACGGCGCTCAGGCCGGTTGGCCGACCCAGGTGCCCAGCGCACGCACCACCGTGGTGGCATCGAGGTCCTGCGCGGTAGGCAAGGCCCAGGCGACGTCGACGGCCTGCATTCCTTCCTCATGGACAGGTTCAGCGGACGCCGCGAGATCGTCGGGTTCCGCAGCTCCGTCACCTATCAACACGCCCGAAAGCAGGTCATCGAACCGCTTGACCCGTAACGCACGGCCGCAGGGTCGGGACAGTGCGGGTGTCGCCTTCGGGTTCGACCGGGTGGACGGGATACGCCACTTCTTGCGCAGGAACACGCCTTGCGGGCCGGCGGTACGCATCAACCGCCCGACCCGCTTGTGCCTGCTCGGCGCTGTGGCCGGAGGACTGGTGACCGGATCGGCGACGTTGGGTCAACGGGCCGGCCGCCTAGCGGAGCGGGTGCGGTGCCAGCAGTGCCGAGCTGCGCACCACGGCTTCCGACGGCAACACCCGGGTGACCGGCGCTGTGGCGGCCGGAACCCGTGAACGCCTGTCACCTGACGCGAGATGGTCGACCAGCGTGTCGACCGCCGCAGCGGCCAGCTCCCGCAGCGGCCAGTGCACGGTGGTGAGCTCGCCGATCCCGTACTCGCCGAGCTGGTAGCCGCCGAAGCCGATCACCGAGATGTCGTCGGGCACGGCGAGGCCCTTCTCGGCGCAAGCCTGAAGGGCGCCGATGGCGAGCAGGTCGTCGGCACAGAAGAACGCGCCGAGATCCCGATGACGGGCCAGGGCGCTGCGGGTGGCGGCCATCCCCGCATGCGGCAGCCACGACTCCGCCTCGATCAACTCGATCCGGCCCGGAAAGAGTTCCTCGGCCACGTCGAGGCGTTCGGTGCGGTAGACCGGCCCCACGAGTACGCCCAGACGCCTGTCGCCGGCGATCCGCAGCCGGGACAGCACGTCCCGTACGCCGGGCTTCTCGTCCGCGTGCACGTGCGCGATCCCGGCCCGCTGCTCCGGCGGTGAGTCGAGCGACATCCAGACGACGGGTACGTGGACCGTTCGCTGTACGAGGCCGCGGAGATGGACGGAGCCGGCGCGGTGCGCAAGTTCTTCCACGTCACCCCTGCCCGGCGTACGGCTCATGCTGAACCTCGTCGCCGTCCTCGTGATGATCGGCTCGATGAAGGTGTTCAGTGAGGTCTTCCTGCTGACCAACGGCACCGGTGGCATCGGCGGCGACTCGTCGACGCTGACCATGTACATCCGCGACGTCGGTATCGCCGACAGCACCTACGGCTCCCTCGGCCTCGGCAGCGCCGCCTCTGTGGTGCTGTTCCTCCTCACCGTGGGCCTGGTGCTGCTGAGCCAGCGCATCAACCGGAAGGCGGAGGAGCAGTGAGCACGACCGTACGCTCGACGACCGCGCAGGGGGCGGCGTCCGTACCCCGTCCGGCCCGCAACCGCAAGCCCGCCCGTCCGGCAGTGGGGCGCTACGTCGGCCTGGTCGTCGTCCTCGTGGTGCTCGTGGGTCCGCTCGTCGTGCCGCTGCTCGGAGCGTTCAAGGGTCCGGACGAGGCCATGTTCGGTCCGGACGCCACGGTGTGGCCGCAGCAGTGGAGCCTCGACGCCTTCCGCGACCTGATGCAGCAAACCGACGTTCTGCGGGCCTTCGGGAACTCCCTCGTCGTCTGCTCCCTCATCGTCGTCAGCCGGATCATCTTGTCGACCATGGGCGGCTACATCCTGTCGCGCCGAGGTTGGAAGGGCCGCAACCTCGTGACGGTCATCGTGCTGTCGGCCCTGATCTTCCCGTTCGAGGCGATCATGGTCTCGCTGTTCGCGCAGGTACGCGATCTCGGGTACTACAACAGCCTGATCGGTGTGTGGCTGCCGCTCATGCTGGAGGCGTTCCACATCCTGCTGATGCGCGCGGCGTTCCTCGGTGTCCCCGACGAACTCGAGAACGCGGCACTGCTCGACGGCGCGAGCGAGTGGCAGCGCTTCTGGCACATCTTCCTTCCGCAGGTCAAGGGCGCGTTGGTCATCGTCGGGCTGACCTCCTTCATCTTCGCCTGGGAGGACTACCTGTGGCCGGTCATCGTGCTGCGTGACGACAGCAAGTTCACGGTCATGCTCGCCATCACGCAGCTGGAGAGTGCCTTCGGCTTCGACTACCGGGTGGTGCTCGCCGGCGCCATCGTGGCCTTCCTGCCATTGCTGCTCATCTTCTTCCTGGCCCAGAAGTACTTCTTCCGGGGCATCGAAGAGGGAGGACTGAAATTCTGATGACGCACCCGACGAACGGCACCGCCGACGGCCCGGCCGACTTCACGCCGGACGCGCTGGAGGCAGCGGGCGCGTTGACGGCCGTCCCGGACCCCGGCTACCAGTGGCCGTCCGACCCGCGTACCCGCGCTGCCTTGGAACACTGGCGCGACATCAAGGTCGGCGTGATCATCCACTGGGGCATCTACAGCGCGATCGGCCAGAGTGGATCCTGGTCGCTGCACCGCGAGCGGTTGGGCGAGTTCACCGACCCGACCACCGACTGGACGGGAACCGACGCCGAGTACCACACCTGGTACAACCGCCAGGCCGAGACGTTCCGAGGCGAGGACTACGACCCCGCTGCCTGGGCGCGAATGTGCGCCGACGCGGGACTGCGCTATCTGGTTCTCACGACGAAACACCACGACGGATTTGCCCTGTACGACACCGACCAGTCGAACTTCAAGTCCACCGCCGAGGACTCCGGTCTCCGGCGGGACATCGTCGCCGAGACCTTCGACGCTTTCCGTGGATGGGTGCGCGAGCCAGACGAGCCGATCGGGATCGATGCGATCGCCGAGCGCGCCCGGGAACTCCAGCCGGACATCCTCGTGGTCGACCGCGAGGTCCACGGCCCGAACGAGAACTACCGCACGCCCGAGCAGCAGCTGCCCGACGAGCGGCTGGACCACCCGTGGGAATCCTGCATCACCATGACCCGATCCTGGTGCTCGGAGGTCCCCGACGATCCCGCGAAGCCGATCGGCGAGATCGCCGCCACTCTGGTGCGCATCGTCGCTCGCGGTGGCAACTACCTCATCGGTGTCGGCCCGGACGCCACCGGCCGGATCTCCCGCCACGTGATCGAGCGGATGCGTGAGCTCGGCGAGGTCCTGCGGGAGGCCGGTCACGCGATCTACGGTTCCCGGCCCGCCGATCCGGGTCTGACGGCCTCCGGCACGCTGGAGTGGCACCTCACCTCACCGTCGGGGAGGCCGGAGGTGGTGCATGCGATCGGTCTGTACGCGGACGGCGTGGCGGTCCCCAGCACCCTGCGTGTCACCGGGAACGGGCACGACGTCACGGTGCAGGTTCCGGCCGGGCCCAACCCCCACGTCGTGGTGGTCGAGATCCCCTCCGGATCAGAAGGATAGGGTCACGACCCGCCGGCTCACCGCTGCGCTGACCTCGCCGACACGGTGCTCTCCCAGTTGATCCGGGACCGGCTGCGCAACCCGGATCAACTGATCGGCACAGTCCTACTGCGCGACGACGCAGCACAGACGCCGCTCCCGCCAGGGGTCGTGGTCGGTGCGTCCTACCAGTCTGGCCTGACGTCGTATCACCTGTGTCCGGCTGCGATCGCGGACCCGGATGATCCCGCGCTCAACGTCGTGGCAGATCACAGCCCCATCTCGGTCCGGCTGAGCGGCCGGTCATGCCGGCCTCAGCCGCAGCCGGTCCGAGCGCCCGACCTTCACGCCGGACTGCAGAACACGCCGTCCAGCAGCAGGTCCACCGAACGTTCGGCTGCAACGCCGGCCTCGGCCGCGCCGTGCACCATCGCGAACAACAACGCCAGGTCGGCCGGTGCGAGGTCGGCGCGTACGTGCCCGCCGGCCTGCGCGCGGCGCAGCGGCCCGGTGAGCGCGGCGATGACTCGGTGCTGGAGGCGGTCCCGGCTGCCCTGTTCAAGTTTGAGGGCGAGCGGCACGAGCGAGCGCATCGCAACCTGCGTGCCCAGCGCCTCCAGCAGCAGCGCGCGGAACGCCGCCGGATGATCGACGGTCGCTGCGACGATCTCGAGCCGGTCGACCTGGTAGGTGACCACCGCCTCGGCGAGGGCGCGCCGGTCAGGAAAGTGCCGGTAGATGGTGGCCTGTCCCACGCCCGCCCGGCGGGCGATCTCGGGCATCGGCGGCCCCGAACGGACGCCGGTCATCAGGTCGCTGGCGGCCTGGACGATGGCGGCACGGTTACGCAGGGCATCTCGGCGACGTGACGGCGGCGACCCGTACAGCACCAACATGCTCCTCGAAGCGGCTCATGTTACCGAACGGTAATGATGATGTCACACGATCTGGCTTGTCGGTACCAGTTTCTGCGCTGCTGGTTGCGCCCGTCGCTCGAATCGTGGACGCCGTAGTGATAAGACGCCCCTCTGGAGGTTCTCGGTTCTCCCGGTTACCGTCCGGTAACCGCCGCTCGCGCATTGATGCAGCCAAGTCCGCGGCGACACGAGAAAGGGCGTACATGTCGTTACGCACCCGCGTTTCCGCCACGCTGCTCGCCGGAACCCTCGCCAGCGTCGGCCTCGGGGCGATCCCCGCTCAGGCCGATACCTCGCGCGGCATCACCATCCCCGCCTTCTACACGCCGCCGGCCAACCTACCGGCAGCCAACGGAGGGCTGATCCGCACCGAACCGCTCAATCTGGCCCTGAACCTGCCGGGTATCAACTCCAGCATGCCGGGCAGCGCCACCCGGATCATGTACAAGTCCACCGACTCCACCGGCAGCCCGGTCGCCGTCACTGGCGCCTACCTCGAACCCGCCGCACCCTGGCTGGGGATGGGACCGAGGCCGCTGGTGGTCCTCGCGCCGGGCACGATGGGCCAGGGCGACCAGTGCTCCACATCGCTGGCCCTGCAGCGGGGTCTCATCCTGGGGATCGGCAAGGAACAGAGCACCGTCTCGGTCGGCTACGAGATCCTCGCCATGTACCGGCTCCTCGCCAAGGGCATCGCGGTCGTGCAGACCGACTACGTCGGACTCGGCACGACCGACCGGCTGCATACCTACGTCAACCGGATCGACAGCGGCCACGCCGTACTCGACGCCGCGCGGGCGGCCAAGGCGCTCCCGAACACCAAAATCACCGCACAGGCGCCCGTAGGCCTCTACGGCTACAGCCAGGGCGGCGGTGCAGTCGCCTCAGCAGCCGAACTCCAGGCGACCTACGCGCCCGACGTCGCACTCAAGGCCACCTACGCGGGCGCCCCGCCGGCCAACCTGGTCGACGTGACCGCCGCAATCGACGGCAGTGAACTACTGGGTGCGCTCGGTTGGTCGGTGAACGGCTTCCTGCAGGCGAAGCCGGAAATTCGGCCACTGTTCGATCGGTACCTCAGCGACAACGGCCGCGCCGCGCTCCACGACATGTCAACCATGTGCGTCGGCGACGCGATCATCACGTACGCCGGAACACGCTCCTCGACCTGGACCACCAACGGCGAGTCCGTGGCCGAGATCATCGGAGCCGAACCCGTCCTGCGTGTGTTCATCAACGACCAACTCCTCGGCACACGTAAGCCCACCGGCATCGTGCGCGTCGCCACCGGTGTCAACGACAATCTCGTGCCGCACGCACAGGCACGCACGATGGCCGTCGACTGGTGCGGCCTCGGCGGCAAGGTCGTCTACGACCCGATCAACCTGCCCAAGGGCAGCAGCGCGCTGCTCAACCACTTTGGGCCTCTGCTCACCGACCAGTCCACGGCCGTGGACTGGCTTACCCACCGCCTGGCCGGCTGGCCGGCTGTCTCCAACTGCCCCATCCTGCCCCTGCTGCCGTAGCGGAGCGATCGACGCCCAGCGCCGAAAATCCGACGCGGGGGTGCTCAACAGCCAAGAACGCGAGCAGGACCCCGCGGTTCTGCTCGCGTTCCGCACCGCGAGATCGTGACCGACCGAACCACGGCAGCCGTCCTGCCGAGGTGCCCGCCTGAACGCCGTACCCGCCGATCAGGCGTATCCGTCACGAGAACGCTGTCGTGTCCGGACGCGGACCGGCGCCCATGGCGATCATCGATGTCTTCCCGCTACGATCCGATTTCGAAAGATTACTGAGCGTCAGTGTGTGCTGTCCGCAAGGCTTGGCCGCTGGCCACCCGGCGCCGCTGTGCACGTGGCACCGGCCTGAGGATCACGCCGCCTCGACGAAGGGAATCCGGATGACGGAGAGCGCGCAGACCACCGAGGGCCGAACCGTTCCGCCCGCGCGGCCGTACCCGTTCGGTGTGCCCGACCGCCTCGTCGTGGATCCGACCTATGGCGAGCTGCGCGAGAACGAGCCGATGACCCGGGTGAAGCTCCCCTACGGCGAGGAGGCATGGCTCGCCACCCGGTACGAGGACGTCCGTACCGTCCTCGGCGACGTGCGGTTCGGCCGCGCCCCGGCCGTCCAGCGCGACGAGCCCAGGCTCACCCCGCGTCAGCAGTACAGCGGCATGCTGACCATGGATCCGCCCGATCACACTCGGCTGCGCCGGCTGGTGGCGAAGGCGTTCACGGCACGTCGGGTAGAGGCGCTGCGACCCCGAACCCAGGAGATCGCCGACGCGCTGGTCGACAACATGGTCCGGCTCGGTCCTCCGGCCGACCTGGTGGAGCACGTCGCCACGCCGCTGCCGATCCAGGTGATCTGCGAGCTGCTCGGGGTCCCGTACGCCGACCGGGACCGCTTCCACGTCTGGTCCGAGGCGATCGTCTCGACCACCTCCCTGCCCTTGGAAACGATCCAGGAGTACCTGAACAATCTCTGGGGCTACATCGGTGATCTGGTCGCCGAGCGCCGCCGCGAGCCGGGGATCGACGACCTGCTCGGCGCGTTGGTGCGGGCCCGCGACGAGAATCAGGATCGGCTCAGCGAGACCGAGCTGGTGGAGCTGGCCGGAGGGCTGCTCGCGGCAGGCCACGAGACCACGGTGACTCAGATCCCCAACTTCGTCTACGTCCTGCTGCACAACCCGGACCAGCTCGCTCGGCTGCGGGCCGACCCGTCGCTGGTGCCGGCCGCGGTCGAGGAACTGTTGCGGTACGTGCCGCTCGGCGTCGGCTCCTCCTTCGCCCGGTACGCCAAGGAGGACGTCGAGGTCGGCGGGGTGCTGGTCCGGCAGGTGAGCCGGTTCTCGGCTCACTGTCATCGGCGAATCGGGACGGTACCGTCTTCGCCGACCCGGACCGGCTGGATCTCGACCGCGAGCAGAACCCGCACCTGGGCTTCGGGCACGGCGTACACCACTGCGTCGGCGCGCAGCTTGCCCGCATGGAGTTGCAGGTCGCCGTCGCCACCCTCGTGACCCGCCTGCCCGGATTGCGGCTCGCCGTACCGGAAGCCGAGCTGGACTGGAAGCGGGGCATGTTGGTGCGGGGCCTGCTCGGCATGCCGGTGGCCTGGTGAGTACGACGTGGCGGATCGGGGTGGACTCGCGCCGCTGCATCGGCACGAGCGTCTGCGCCGGTACCGCTCCCGAGCACTTCCGCCTGGTTGGCGGCCTGTCCGCGCCGCTGGCCGACGTCGTCGCCCCGGCCGAGGTCGTCCTCGATGCCGCCGACTCGTGTCCGGTGGAGGCGATCACGGTCCGCGACGCCACCGACGACCGGCTGATCGCGCCGCAGGAGTGACCGGAAATCGAGCCCCCCGTCTGCTCCCACGAGCTGGGCAGGCGCGGAAGTTCCGCGGATCAGCGACCAGGTGGGAGTAGTCGTAGCCCTTGTCGGCGTGCAGTCAGTCCGGGCGCCGGCGGCCACGGCGGGAAGGGACGGCGGGGATGGCCTGGACCAGCGATCCCAGACGCCAACCTCGCCTTCGTCGATACCGGGGCGATCGCATCTCGTGCGGGGCCATGTGCACCACGGTCGCGGTGCGGCGGGCGACTGAACGTCACGCGCTGTGGTCGGGGGCGAGATCGCGCGGCAGGATTGCCGGGCCTGCTTCAGTTGGTCGTGGACCGTTCTCGGGGTACGCGTGGACGACTGCGAGAACGATGTCGTCTTCGGTGGTGTAGCCGAAGTGATCGAGCAGGAGGTCACACACCTGTTCGGCGGTGTAGTTCTGCCGGTTGCCCAGCAGGGTGACGAGATCGGCGATTCCCTCATCGATGCCCGTGGCGCGTCGCTCGACCAGACCGTCGGTGTAGAACACGACGGTGGAGCCGGGTTTCAGAATGGCCGTGTGGTCGTGACGGTCCACCTTCAGGCGGGTGCCGAGCAACGGCTCTGGTGTGGCGTTCAGGACCTCCGCACGGCCGTCGGGCTGGAGTAGAACCGGCGGCGGGTGACCGGCGTTGGACCATCGCAGCGTGCGTAGACCCTGCTCGGCGTCACAGGCGTCCTGCTCCACCTGGGCGAGGATCGCAGTCGCGTAGACGTTGACGGCCAAACCGGACATCGCCGCGTCCAGGGCGCTCAGGACCTTGGCGGGGGGCTGCTGCAGCGTGTACCCGATGCCGCGGGCCAGGTTGCGGACCTGTGCCATCGCGGCCGCGGAGTGCCGGTCGTGGCCGGTGACGTCACCCACGACAACGGTCAGGCACCCGTTGGGCAGGAGGAAGGCGTCGTACCAGTCGCCGCCGACCTGAGCCTGCTCCGCGGCCGGCTGGTAGCGCATCGCGACCTGTAGGTGATCTGGTTGGACGGGTGTGGTGAGCAGGCTGCGCTGCAGTGCCTCGGACATGTCGCGTTCCAGCGCAGCGGCGCGGCGTTCGTTCTGGCGAGCGGCGATGCGAGCCAGGCTCTGCTCAAGGGTCGCGCTGATCAGTTCGAGGAATTCCTGGAACGCGGTGTTCACCGGCAGGAACGGGCTCAGGTGCACCGTCAGGACACCATCCTGCGCGGGGTCGCCGGTGCTGAGCCAGATGGACACCGCCCGCTCGTCGCCGAGCGCCGTGAGGTCGATGTCTCGCCGGGCCGCCCCGCCGACCGTACCCACAGCGGTGGTGGTCGGTGTGCCGGGTAGAAAGATGTCAACGAAGGTCAGGTCCCCGATGTCTTCCCGCAACACAGGCAACGCCCGGTCCAGCAGGGTCTGCGAGTTGTCCACATCCGCGAGTTGGCTGACGAGGCGCCTGAGCATGGAGAGCCTGCGATGCGCGACAACCTGCCCGGTGGTCTCGGAGACGATGTCGAGCACACCCTCGATCTGGTTGTCCTCACCCGCGACAGCGGAATAGGAGAACGTGAAGTATGTCTCTTCGAGCGCGTTGTGGCGCTGGATGAGAAGTCGGAAGTTCTCGATCCACACGGTGCCCTGACCGGCAGCCACCGCCCCCAGGAGCTCTTCGATGTCCTCCCAGACCTCCGGGAAGACCTCCTGCGCGGGCTGGCCCAGCGCCGTTGGGTGCTTCTCGGCCAGAATCGGCACGTACGCCTCGTTGTACAGCAACACGAACTGCGGACCCCACAACAGGGTGGCGGCGGCCCGGGAGCGGACCACCAGATTCACCGCAGCGCGCAGGGCAGGGCTCCACGACGTCACCGGACCCAACGGGGTGGCAGCCCAGTCGACCTGCCGGTACGCGTCCCGCAACACCCCGGCGGCCTCGAACGGATCATTCACGACCGCATTCAACCTGAGCCCGCCCCACCGTCGTTGACTGCACCTACCTGCGAGTATTACGAAGCGCTGAGGAACGGGTACAGGCCGGTCATCTCCAGGACCCGCCGCACGTGGCCCGTCGCGTTCGTGATCACGAACGGCAGACCCCGCTCCTGCGCTGCGGCTGCGGCGTGCCCTGCCAAGAGGCTCCCGAGTGCCGAGGAAGGTGCGACTCCTTCGACGTCAGCAGCCCGCAAGCCCAGGTGCGGCAGCCGGGCGAGCATCCCGCCAGGGTACGACACGAAAGCAGGTGGCTACCCGCTCGCCTACGATGTGTACCGCCCTCCACCCGGAGCCACCGAACTGGCAACGAACTCGCCACAACACGCCACGCCACCGGCAACCATTCGACCCTGCGGCCACGACGAGTACCTGATCCTCGACGTGTCCGATGAGACCTGCCTTGCTAAGACGCGGTGGTGGCGGCACGCGCAACGTAGGTAGCGGTAACTGGCAAGATCGCGTATTCGTTTGGTTCGAGTGCCCGATTGCGAAGGAAGATCCGTCACAGCATGTGATTGAACGGCTGGTCTGGT
This sequence comes from Micromonospora sp. MGP-C2, assembly GCF_057766525.1. Lineage (NCBI taxonomy): Bacteria > Bacillati > Actinomycetota > Actinomycetes > Micromonosporales > Micromonosporaceae > Micromonospora > Micromonospora sp. MGP-C2. Next base: position 1,846,669 of record NZ_JBYMEN010000002.1, on the reverse strand, counting down.
GCTCGCTTAGGTGTGTTTGCGGGTGGCGGTTCTTCGGCTCGCCTAGATCGATGATCGAGCGGGGGCGGAATCGAGCGGGGAGCGACGGTTGAGTTTGTGGTGGGTTCGGCCGTGGCTTCGGAGTGTCGGTGACTCGACTGGGTCGGCAGTACCGCCAGCGCGATCAGTGCGCCGAGTAGGCCCGTCGCGGTGAAGCCCCAGGCTGGCGCGGTGGCATCGATCACTGCCCCGGCCAGCGGGGCGCCGAGCGCCACTCCCACCACCATCGCCGAGCCGTGCAGGCCCATCGCCTCACCCCGCACGCTCGCTGGCACCAGCCGACTCACCGCGTCGGCGGTGGCCGCCACGGTTGGCGCGGTGAAGGCTCCGGACGGCAGCAGCATCAGGGCCAGCAGCCACCACTGGCCGCTGCCCAGGCCGATCGGAATGGTGACCAGACCGAGGATCAGGGTGAGGATCAGCGACGGCAGCGAGCGGGACAGCGCGCCGTAGGTGAAGCCGCCGATCAAGGAGCACGAGGCCCAGAGCGCTAGCACCACGCCGGTCCAGTCGACCTGGCCAGCGTCACGCAGCATCGCAACCACTGACACATCGATGCCGGCGATCACCAGTGTGCTGGCCGCGCCACCGGCGAGCAGCCCGATCAGCCGTGGGGTCAGCCACTGCCGGCGGGGCAGTGCCCGTGCCGGCGTCGTCTCCTCGTCCCGGGCCCGGGTCGGCGGGTTGAGCACCAGCAGGGTGAGTCCGGCCAGCACGATGCCGCCGCCGACGCCGTACATGGTCAGGGTGGGCGAGACACTGGTGGCCAGGGCCACCGCCCCCGCAGGCCCGATCATGAAGCTGAGTTCGACCGACATCGAGTCCAGCGCGTACGCCTGACGGCGCTCAGTCGGCGGGACCAGCGCGGCGATCGACTGCCGGACCACGGAGAAGACCGGGAGGGTGAGCAACCCGCCGACGAACGCGGCGCTGAGCAGCACCGGGTACGGCAGGACCGGCGCCGTCGCCCAGAACAGCGCCGAGACCGCTGTGGTCAGCAGCAGCATCGGCCGCAGGCCACGCCGGTCGACCAGCCGGCCGAGCAGTGGCGCGCCGAGCGCCGAACCGACCGTCATCGCAGCCCCCACCAGCCCGGCGGCGAAAAAGCCGCGGCCTAGATCGAGGACGTGCAGCGTCATCACCACGGCGGTGGCCGCCACCGGCACCCGGGCCAGGATCGCGACCAGCAGCAGAGGCCGCAACCCCGGCAGCGCGAGCGCGTCCCGGTACGGCTTCACATCCAACACGGTCCGCACCTCCCGGACCGCCCTGGCCTAAGACGAGTAGTTCCTAGATTCGGCTTCGGCCGGGTTGCCGTGGGGTACGCGTGACCTATCACCGATCTAAGGCGATCCAGTAGCGCCTCACTGGACCGTGCTCGGTGTCGCGGATGCCCTCGAGGACGCCGCCGTTGTGTTCGATCGTCCGGGCCGACGCGATGTTGTCGGCCAGACAAGGGATGAGGACGCGATCTAGGCCCAGGACGACGCGAGCCTCCGCGAGCATCTCGCCGAGTGCCCAACTCGCCAATCCTCGGCGGCGCGCGGACGGCCGCACGCCGTAGCCGATCTGGCCGATTTCGTCGTCGAACTTGTGCCGGAGGGCGATTCCCCCGAGGACGTGGCCGTTCTCGACGATCCACCGGGGTGAGCCGTGCTGTTCGTCCGGGCACGGATCGCCGGCCGGATGGGCCATTCGGACCCGCTCGCGCACCCAAGCAGCGAAGCCTGCGGGCGAGTCCACATCGTCGTCGGCCCCCAGGCCGAAGCCGTCCTCGTGGAGGCCAGGGCCCCAGTCGTCGCGGCAATCCAAGAACGCGGCGTGCAGGCGGATAGTCGGCAGAATCAACTCGGGCATGCGGTCACGGTATTCAAAGCCGGACCGCTGAACGAGCCGCGTCTTACCAGCATTGATCATCCCCAGGAGGCGAGTCAGCTCCATAAAGTCCACGTGCTTCGACAGCTACCAGGAGGCGCCGTGCCGGCCTACTGGGCGATGTCAGCCCGGTCAAGGACGCAACCCAGACGAGGAACGCTAGGAACTCAGTAAGCCCCACGGGCGGCGATTTTGTGACTTGGGTCATATTTCAGCTGGCCGCAACGAATCGTCCGACTCGCCGCTCGCATGCGTAGTGACGGGCAGGTGGCTGATCTTCCCCGTCACTGAGTGTTGCGGTTGGCGGGGTAGCGGCTCCAGGTCGCGCCGGCGTTGGCGTGTTGGCGGGTCGTGGTGGTCTGGTGGAACCCGAGCGCGTCGGCGATGACCGGTGCGGGCGCCTGCAGCACGAGTTGGCGGAGCGCTGAGATTCGGGCCTCACCGAGCGGGAATCCCGACCCGCGCAGTCGGCGGTGCAGGGTGGCGTAGGCGACGGGTTGGTCGGGCAGGCGGCCGGGGAACAGCCACTGACTCCCGCTGCCGCCTTCGTCGACCAGGCGGTGAAGCAGGTGCGCGGCCGGGTTTGGTAGAGGGCTCGGCGGGTCGCCCAGGCGCAGGTGTGGGGTGCCGTCAATGGTGAGCAGGTCGTCGCGGGTGAGCCGGTGTATTCGGCTGAGTGGTTGGGCGTAGAGCAGTATCAGCACGGCTGCGACCCGCGCTGGTAGCGCCACGGCGTCGTCGGTGAGGTAGTGGCGGAGTAGTTCGAGCCGGCGCTGCTGGGTGATCGTGGTGCCGGGTTTGAACGTGACCTGGTGGACGACCAAGCCGCAGGGGAGGTGCCCATGCGAGGTGGCCCAGGTGAGGAAGCCGCGTACCCGGTAGCGCTGGTGGACGCGGTGGGCGGCGTACCAGGTGTCGAGTTGGGACTGGGTGAGCGCGGCCGGTTCGATGCCGTTGTCGTGTAGCCAGGTCAGGAAGAGTTGGGCCTGGGTGAACTGCTGGGTGGCGTAGGGCTTCGCGGTAGAGCGCAGCGGCCGGCTGGCTGCCGTGGCCCGCAGCCGGGGGAGTTGATGCCAGAGCGCGTATTGGCGAAGTACCTGCTCGTGAGGTGCTCGCTGAGTTGGGCAAGACGGTGGCGCAGCCAGGACTCGATGTCGGCCAGGCTCGGGTCGACCGGGGGCAGGATGCCGTAGGCGATCAGCCGGTGGCGCAGGTGGCGGGCGGCGCCCGGGCGTGGCCAGGTGGAGAGCCCGTCGTGGCTGAGCGGGACGCGGCCCGTTGCGAGTGCGGTCAGCAGTTCGGCGGCCTGGGGTTTGTAGAGCCACAGCCTTGACGTGGACAGGTTCGGGGCGTTGCGTAGCGCGGTCGCCAGCGGTCGCAGTGCGGGACGGATGTGGCCGGTGCCGTCGTCGAGTAGCAGGGTGATGCGCCGGTTGAGCTTGCAGGCCGGACAGAGCGGTCGCCGGCCGGGGCGGCCCGGCGGCACGGTACCGCAGTCACCGCACACGATCTCCGTGCCGGTCATGGTCTGGAGCGCAGTGTCGCCCGCTTGGGGCGGATCGCCTGCGGGTTCCCGGTGGCGGGCTCGCCAACCGCGGCGATGCGCCGGGGTGCGAGGTTCTCGGCGCTGGTGGTGATCAGGCACGCAGGGGTGGTGTCGAAGATGTCGCACAGCGCGGCGAGAACCGCCAGCGACAGCCGCTCGGGCGTGCCGGATACCAAGCGGTGCACCTGGGACGCGGACAGGGTGATCCCGCGCTCGGAGAGCAGCGGCACCAGTTCGGTGGTGGCGAACATGTGGTGCTCGGCCATGACCTGTCGCAGTCGCCACTGGTAGGTGACTTGGCGTTTCATCCGGTCGCTCCAGGGAGGGCTTGGCCCATGGTCTGGTCCAACGCGGCTCGCAGCGTGCGGGTGCGGAAGTCGGAGGAGACGCAGGTGTAGATCGAGGTGGTGGAGGCGTGTTCGTGGCCGGCCTGTTGCTGCACGAACAGCGGATCCCAGCCGGCCTCGATCAGATGTGTGACGTAGGAGCGGCGCAGCGAGTGGAAGTCCAGACCTGGACCGAGGCCGAGCGCGTTGCGGTAGGTGGTGAGTTGGCTGTTGATCCGTTGCAGGCCGATGCGGTCGCGGCGCTCGGACGGCCACAAGGCCGGGTTGCCATCGTGGGCCAGCAGCGGGCGCACCTCGGTGATCCACTGCCGCAGGATGTCCTCGCCCCACGGCCAGATGGTCAGGACGCTGCGCCGTTTCGGCGCGGAGCCGGCCATGGCCTTGCCGTGCCGCACGTGGCAGACGCCGAGATCACCGAACTCGGGGGCGTGCGGGTTGGTGCTGAAGTCGACGACGTCGAGCATCCGGGCCTCGTTGCGGCGTAGCCCGTAGGCGTATGCGGTCTTCAGCAGCGTCGCGTCCCGGAACGCCGGTAGCCAACCCTTGCGGCCGGCGCCGCGGATCCGCATGACCTGCTCGTCGGCATGGTCGAACAGCGCCTGGAGTTCGTCGACGGTGAACGCGCGTTTGCGGGGATCGGACTCGTTGCTCTGCACGTGCACCGCGGTGTTCCACTCGTGGCAGACCTGCACCGGGTGTGAGCCGAACCGTCGCTGGCACTCGCCCGCCCAGCCATAGGCCGGGTCGGTGAGGTACTCGCAGAACAGCCGCACGGCCTCCTGGTAGCCGCGCAGCGTTGAGCGGGCCAGCCCGCGCACCGCCCGCAGGTCGGTGCTCCACTCGTCGATCATTTGCGGCAGCCACTGCCACGGGTAGCTGTTGACGTGCTCGGCGAACGCCCGGATCACCCGCAGCCGCGCCGCGATCGTGGCCAACGACAGGTTCCGCGCCGTCTGCTGGGCCTGCCAGCCGTCGAGCATCGCCTCGAACACCTGCTCTTCTGGCCGTAGCAGCGCCACCCCGGAGACCACGTGGATGCCGGCCGCGCCCTTGATCGTCACGCTCGGTGTAACGGACGAGGGTCGCATTGGATGCGACTTTCCCGCACCAGATGCGGTCGCCTCGGAAACCTCCAGGTCATCGGCCTGACTCGCTAGGCGAGGACCCATGCCCTTCGATGCCGAACTTGCGCAACCAACCGATCAGCGTAAACGTTGTCCGCTCAGTAGGGCCCCCGCTTGAAGCGCGCGCCAACAGTCGCCTATTCGCATCTGATCGAACAGGCGGCGGATCCGGCGAGATATGGGGCAGCGGCTACCGATGTCGTCGCGGGCGGTGGAAGCCAGGGTGGGCGTATGGCCTTTTCGCCGTCGTTCGCCCTCACCCGGGCCGAGGACCAGCTCGTGTTGCAGGTGTCGGTCAGCAACCTGCAGCCGCAACTGCGCCCCGGCCCACCGACCGGTTACGACCTGAAGCTGGTGGCCGGCGCTGCCCAGGGACACCTGTGGGTGCAGTTCCCCCGCAACAACTCCTGGAGAACGCCGCCCGGGGCGCCAGCCCGCGACTGGTGCAGACCAAGCCGATCTTCACGCCACCCAGCGACGTGGTGCTCATGGTGCGCCCGTCGGACGGCCCGATCAGCCGGTACCTCGAGGATCATCGCCACCGGAACGCCGGGGGAGTGGACGACCTCCTGAGCCTGACGCGGTTTGACGGACATCCGAAACCTGGCTCTGAGAGCCCCCGGGAGCGCGCTGAGATCGCGGTGCCGACCCTGCTCGCGATACGGCCTCACCTCGCGCCGAATGCCGTCGTCTTGGCTATCTGGGCTGCTTCGTCTACACGCGCTCCCGACCCGCACCGTGGCGGCCGCTTGGAGGGTCGCACCGGCAATCGGAGCCGGCGAGGGCGCCGTCAACGCCAACAGCACAGGATGCCTCGCCGCCCACCTGTTCGCGACCCACGGTCAGCGGCATCGAAGTCGAGTAAGGGCACATCGCGGCCGCCCCTCGTTGGTCTTCGTCACCGCAACCGCCACCACGGAAGGCATTTCCGCAAGGGTCGGCGGAATGGCAACGATCCGATCCAGTCCCAACGGCACGGCAACCGGAGATGCACCGTAGGTCGCCATCGCAGCAACGCTCCTGAGATGACCTCCACCGACTCTTGAGCCGGTCGCCGATGTCCCTGCGGTCACCCGTTGATATCCCGTACCCCCTCAATCTCGGCGAACGTCTCACGCAGACTGCGATACGACCGTTTTCAGGTCAACACGCTCTCGTGCCGCGAGCAGGTGACGGCTGCTCAGCGATGGCTGGGCCTGTCGGTCAGTCGATGCCTTCGATGATGCGGAAGTCGCGTTCGACGCCGTCGGGGAGGGCCACCAGCGCCTTTTGGTATGCCTCGCTCTGGTATGCCGCGACGGCCTGTTCAAAGCTGTCGAACTCGATCAGAACGACGCGTTGCGTGATTCCGGCTTCGTGGGCAACGACTCGACCGCCACGGGACAGGGTGCGTCCGCCCCCAGCCTGGACAGCCGGACGGGCCAGCTTGGTGTAGGCAGTCAGCCTCTCGGGGTCGGAAATGGCGGGGTAGACACTGACCCAGTAGCCCTTAGCCATGGAAGCCTTCTGTGTTCGACCGGACACGTCCGACTTCGAACTGGGACTCAGATCGATCGACTCGGGCGGTGGGTACTGCGGTCAATTGAATCCTCATGTGCGCAGGTTAGGGCTCGATGTGCGATCGAGGGAAAGACCGGTACGGGATAGACTCAGAACGGATCGTTATCAATCGGCAGGGAGGGCGCGTGGCGGCGGATACGGTGAGCCTGCGTTACTTCCTGGTGCTGGCAGAGGAGTTGAACTTCACCCGTGCGGCCGCACGGATCGGTATCGCACAGCCCGCACTCAGCGCCCGGATGCGCCGATTGGAGGCGGAACTCGGTACGGCCCTGCTGGTTCGCAACACGCGTAGCGTCGTATTGACGACGGCCGGCGCGGCTTTGGCCGAGTCCGCGCCTCCCGCGCTGGCGGCACTGGACCGGGCATGGGACACCGCCCGGAGCGCGGCGGCCGGTGAACTGGGCAGGCTGCGCATCGGATACAGCCTCAGCGCCGGGGCCGAGACGGCACCGGCCCTGGTGGACAGGCTGATTCGCGGCAACAGCGGACTCGAGGTCGGCGCCGTCCCGATGGCGACACCGGAGATCACCCCCGCGGTCGCCGACGGCCGCATCGATGCCGGGATCACCCGCGGTGAACAGCCGGGGCGTGGCGTGCGCCGGTTCCTGCTGCGGCGTGCGCGCGTCGGGGTCCAGCTGGCGCAGCACCATCCGCTGGCCGAACACTCGGAGATCGAGATCGCCGACGCGGCCGCGTATCCGCTGCGACTCCCGGACCGTTCGACCAACCCCGCGATCCACGATCAGCTGTCCGCACTGTTCCGGGACACCCGACCACATCCCCGATTCCACACGCCCGCAGTTCATTTCGACATGTCGCAGCGCGACCTGCGCGACGGGGTCACCCTTGCCCCGGCCGGAGAAGCCGCGGTCACGGCACAACCGGCCGGTCTCACCTGGCGACCACTGCGCGGCGCGCCCAGCATGACGATCCACCTGGTCCTCCCACGCGAGCAGTCGCCGCTACACCTCCGAATCCGTGCCGTCGCCAAAGCCCTGGCGCACGAGCTGCACTGGCTGCCGGGCTGACGCGCAAAGGGTGAAGCGAAACGGACGCCTGCGGTGGCGAGGCCGAAGATTCTGCGCCCGGCGGTCGGTCGCCGAGGCTCAGCCCCAGGTCTGGCCGGCCGGTTCCTCGATGGTGCGGTTGATCCGGTTGAAGAAGTTGGTCAGTGCGATCTCCAGGTTGATCGCACCGATCTGCTCCTCAGTGAAATGGGTGTTCACCTCTTCCCAGATCTCGTCGGTGACCCCCTCCGCGCCGTCCTGCAGCCGGGTGGCGGCCTCGGCCAGCGCCAGTGCCGCGCGCTCCGCATCGGTGTAAAACGGCGCCTCACGCCACGCCGCTACGTTGTGCAGCCGCTCGTCGGTATCACCGGCCTTCTTTCCACTGGCGACACTGGCGTAGACGCACGCCGAGCAGCTGTTGATCTGGCTGGCGCGCAGATGGACCAGCGCGAGCAGCTTCGGGTCGACGCCCCCGGCGGCGATCGCCTTCTGCAGGTGCCCGACCGCCTTCCACACGTCGGGGTTGATGGCGTTCTTGTTCTTCAGTCGGTTCTGCATGGCAGGATGCTCTCCTTGCTCGGGGTTACCTCGCGGGGCTGGTGCCCGTCACCCCTATGACGGAGCAGCTTCCAGGGAGGTAACACCATGTCCGGCAACCATCCCGCCGACCCGATCGCCGAGGCCTTCGAGGCGCACCGCGGCCGGCTCACAGCCGTCGCCTACCGCGTACTCGGCTCGCATGCCGACGCCGACGACGCGGTCCAGGAGGCGTGGCTGCGTCTCTCCCGCCAAGACACCGACACCATCCACAACCTCGGCGGCTGGCTGACCACCGTGGTCGGCCGCATCAGCCTTGATCTCCTACGCTCGGGCCGCACGCGCCCCACAGTCCCACTCGACGACCATCTGCCCGAATTCGCCGTGACGCTCGACGATGGTCCGGCTGCGGACGAGCTTGTGGCGTTGGGTGACTCGGTGGGCCTGGCGCTGATGACGGTCCTGGACTCGCTGCGCCCTGACGAGCGCCTGGCGTTCGTGCTGCACGACGTGTTCGCCGTTCCCCACGGAGAGATCGGCACCATCCTCGGCAGGTCCACCGACGCGACCAAGATCCTCACCAGCCGCGCCCGCCAGAAGGTGCAGGCCGCCAGGCAGTCCGCGAGCGATCGACAGCAGCAACGCGAGGTCGTCGATGCGTTCTTGGCAGCGGCCCGCGAGGGCCAGTTCGAGCGGCTGCTGGAGGTTCTCCACCCCGACGTGAAGTTCACCGTCCACACCCAGGACGGCCAGTTCGTCACGCTCGGAGCCACCAATGTCGCCACCCGCGCCCAGGTAGGGGGCGGTGCTGCACGAGGACACGCAGCGACCGTCAACGGCCGCCCCGGCGTTGTCTCCTGGGACGAGAACGGCACCCCGCTGTCCCTGCTCGCCTTCACCGTCGCCGATGGCCACATCACCGAGATCACCGCTGTGAACGACCCGGCCAAGCTCGCGCTCATCGACCTGCCAGACCCAGTGTGAGCTCGACGAGGCCGGACACTCGTCAAGCGGCTCGGTGGGGGCGTCCTCGCGCCGGCGGTCTGGCTATGCCGGCCTGATGGAGGCCGTACGCGAGGCGGGCCACCGGCTGCGGCTGTGCTGACGGCACCGGCGGATTCTCAGATGATCCTCAAGATATCCCACCCGGAGGGCCACTGGCGGCACGGCTGGTGTGTGCTGTCGCTACTGATCTTCCCCCTGTTCTGGAGTTTTCATGAGAGATAGACCGACTTTAACCTTGTCCGTCCTGCTCGCCGTGACCCTCGTGGCGACCGTTGCGCCCCCGGCAAGCGCGTCCCCGACCAGCTCCGGCGAAAAGCGCTTCCAGCCGAGTGTCACCTACGACCTGTCGGTGACCGACGCCGAGCGCGACGTGATCCACGCGGAAGTCGAGGCGTTGGCTGGACGCGTCAGCAGCGCGCGGGCGGGGGACGGCACCTACAACCCGCTCAGTCTGGTCGGGGCGATGCTCGACGGGTCGAGCTACGACTCCATCTCCCGGGTGGCACGGCCGCGACGGAGTACCCCTTCCCGGTCAGCAACACCGAAGCCAACCAGAACGAGTACGACCGCAAGGTCGCCAAGCTCGCCTGGGTGGTCAAGCTGGCCACTGACCTGGGTTTCCCGGTGGTCGTCCAACGCCAAGCCGACAAGTACGTCTACGCGGAGATCGGTGACCCGGACGCCCCGGAAATGGTCATGGCGTTGAGTCACCTCGACTCGCCGACGTCTTCCGTTTCGCCGGCGCAGCTGGCGCGCTGGCGGGACGCCGACGGCAACCTCGGCACTCCTGGTGCCTACCACTCGCCCTATGTGCAGGACGGCTGGGTCTACGGGGCGGGCATTCAGGACGACAGCGGTCCGACGCTGGCGACGCTGCTCGCGGCCAAGGCTCTGCTCAAGGCGGGGTTGCCCCTCGACCGACGCATCCGCATCGTCATGGGAATCTACGAAGACGGCGGTCCCGGCACGCCCACGGCGGCGAACACCGCCAACTTCCAGTCCATCCCGTACAACTCGAACCCGAGCTTCTACGACAACTGGGCCTACAAGAACCTGAATCGGGAAGAAACCCCGATCGCGGCCTACACCTCCGACTCGCGGTTCCCGGTCATCGTCGGCAACTCCGGATCGGTGACCCCGGCGGTGTCGATGAGCTTGTCCGCGGACAGCGCCAAGGCCTTCCGGCTGACGGATGCCACAGCTGGCGTCACCCTGCGCGAAGGCGACCCGACGCTCAAGGACATCGCCTACGGCAGCACCACGCAGATCGCCTCGCGGGCGATCTTCACCCTCGACGTGGCGGGGGCCGGCTCCGCTGAGCGCGACCGGTTCGTGTCGGCGATCGTCGCCGCCGCGACCACGAAGGGTTGGCTCCCGGCTGCTTCCGGCACCACGCCCAAGGTTCAGACCACGATCAGCGGCGACTCGCTGACGCTGGAGATCAACACCGATGTGGCGATGGAGATGCCGACCCCGCAGTACGGCAAGAACGCCGTCGTGTGGGGGATGTTCCTCCTCTCCAAGGGGCTCGGCTCCTTGGGTGACACGGCCGCCGACATGCAGTTGAAGAAGGCCGCCGACGGCATCGCCGACCTGTTCTTCCGCGACGGTGTCGAAGGCGAGGCCTACATCGGGAAGTACATGGGCATCCCGGCGAACCTGTTGCGCAACGCGAGCAACGGCACGCCGAACCTGACCTTCGCCCTCATGGGAAACATCAATTCGGAGACCCCGACGCGCTTCTACACGGACGCCTCCGGCAGCCTCAGCATGCCGATGTACGTGCGCAGCATGCACCTCAACGCGGCTGACTCCGGCCAGGCGACGACGGCGGTCACGGACGCCTTCCAGTCGAAGGGGTTCATCATCGGCAGCCTTGGCTCGCCCATCGGCGCCGGGTTGTACGTCACTCACGACAACCCGCTGACGGCTCTTCAGTTCGGGAGCTACCAGGCCTCCATCGACCACAGCCCGCAGGAGTTCGCGGATCCGTATTCCCTCCGGGACGTGGTGTACCCACAGGGCACGACCGGTGGCACGCTGGCCAGCAACTTCCGCAACAAGATGACTGCCTTCGGCGCCGTCATCCCGGGTAACGAGCGCTGGTGGCACACGGCCAACGAGCGGATGAAGGTCGACTCGGCAGTGCAGATGACCAAGATCATGGCCGACGGCATGGTGGAGATGGCCCGCTACTCCGGGCCCGCCGGCGCCAAGTTCATGTGGGCGGACATGCCGGGGCTGAACGCCGACCGCGCGGACCTCGACCTGCTCGACGTCACGATCGGAACCTACAAGGACGCGTCGCCGGCTGTCGGCGCGAACCAGTTGGGCAACCAGGCCCTGCTCGGCGCCACCTCGTTCAACATCCCGATGTGGAACGGGCGCGGCAACACGGCCCCGACGCAGGCGGCCTTCGCACTGGGCCACGAGCCGGGAGGGGTCTACCTGCCCCTGAACGACGCCGAGTACCTGAACAACTCGTACGTGGCGCCGATGCGTCTGGAGTTCAAGGTGGAGCGCCCCGACCACATGTCGGACGCGGCCTGGGCGAAGTTCGTCGCCGGGGGCTACGGCGGCTTCCAGTTCAACATCCTCGTCGGCGGCGAGGTTGTGCCGCTGGCCGTTCCCGCAGGGCAGAGCGCGGACAAGTACTTCTCCTCGCGCATCTCGGCCACCAACCCCAACGCCATCTACCTGTCGGTCAACCTCGCGGTCACCGATGCGCCGTACGCCGGGGTGAAGCCCGTCCTCGCGGATTCCAAGACGGACCTGTACAAGCTCAACCCGACGTACCTGGCCTCCAACCCGGATCCGTTCCCGGGGCGCGGCGCCGTCGAACAGCGGGGCTTCTTCGTGTTCGGTGATGGGCAGAAGAACGCGGAGTTCTCGTCACCCGACGCCGTCTACGTGACGGTCGCCAACGCGGCCGTCGACGCGAAGCCGTCGGCGGTGGTCAAGAAGCTGAAGGGCAACACCAACGAGTTGACCATCACGGTGAAGCAGACCCGTATCGACGGCAGCGAGTCTGCTGTGACGGGCACGTTCACCATCAACAACAACGCTGCTGGCACTTACACCGTCGGCGATTACAAGGTGTACGTCGACACCAAGGGCAACACCCAGGTGCGGTCGATCTCCATCGTGTGACGCCTGTGACGCGGAAGTTCAGCACGCACCAGAGGGCGCGCGCGGTGGCACGACGCCTCGATTCGGGGTAAGTGCCAACGGGGTGCGAGGCGCATTGACAACGGAGTGGAGCCATTACCGTCGGTAATGGCTCCACTCCGTTGCGCGTCACTGCGCGGGCTGGTACGCCAGCCGTTGGAGCCTTCGCTGCTTGACCCTGCCACGCGGGTGGACCGGCACATGTCCCCTGTTCGCGGGGCTTGGCCGCGTCCCCGCAGCGTGCGCGATGATCCGGGTCAGCTACACACCGGCAAGCCGAGCGCGGAGCAGCATGACTGGGGCAACGAGAACTGAACATCCGGCCGGGCCGGACGTCGAGCACCGGGCGTCCGAGGAGCTCAGCCGGCGCGGCCAGTTCGTCCGGGCCTTCGTCGAACACGCGGCCGAGCGCCCGGCGAGTGAGCGGAGGACCGTCCGGCTGCCGACGCTGATCACCGTGACCGCGCTGGTGGCTGTGGGCGCCGTCGTCGTCGGGGTGTTCTGGCACCTGGTCAAGCCGATGAGCCCCGCCCAGAAGGCGGCTTTCAAGGGCAAGGCACCGGCCAGCTCGGCCCCGCCGGTCGCGGGCTTCACCGGGGTTGCCGGCTGGGACTGCGAGGCGCGTGCCGACCGCGGGTTCGACGCCCAGGGCCGCACCGCGCAGTGGCGGACGATCGGCGCCGGCGGCTGGAAGCAGGACGGCTGCCGCGGCACGTTCCAGACGCTGCCCCTGCCCACCGCGGAGCAGACCCAGCCGCAGACGGCGACATGGTCGTTCAGCACCGGCGAGCGCATCACCTCCTGCAAGGTCAGCGTCTACGTGCCGGCGGTGCCCGGAACCACACTCGCCGACGGCGTCAAATACACGATCACCACCGGGACCTCCGGCACGCCGTACGCCAACTTCACCGTCGACCAGCGCAAGGCCGCCGGGACCTGGGTCGGCGTCGGGACCTTCCCGGTGCACCGCAACCAGATCGCCGTGCGGCTCGACGCGAAGGACGCCTCCGGGGCCAAGCAGGCGCGGATCGTCCTGGCCCAGGTGCGGGCGAACTGTGCGTCCTGAGGTGGCCGCGGCCAAGATCGAACGGGTCTCCACCCGGGCGTGGAGCCGGCACCGCACGATCGGTGCCGCCGTGCGCGCCGCCAAGCCGGGCACTGTCGTGGCGGTGGCGGCCGGCACCTACCGCGAGTGCCTCGTGCTGGACGGCACGGTCACCGTCATAGCCGAGAACGCGGACGGTCTGGTCGAGCTGGTCGCGGCCGAAGGACCCGCCCTGATGGTGCGCGCCGGCACGGTCACCGCGCGCGGCCTGACGATCCGCGGCGATGTCACAGTCACCTCCGGACACCTGAACCTGGAGGACAGCCGTGTCGCCGCCGGGTCGGTGCAGCTCACCGGCCGTGCCACGGCCCGGCTGACCGGCTGCTCGGTGGACGGCGCCGAGGGCGTCGCGGTGGGCGTGGCCGACGGGGCCAGGCTCGACGCCGAACGGCTGCGGGTCACGGGAGCGGCGGTGGCCGCTACCGGGTCGGCCGTGCTCACCCTTACCGACGCCGTGCTCACCGACACCCCGGGGGTCGCGGTCCGCCTCGCTGGGACCGCCTCGGCCGTGCTCACCGGTTGCGACATCGGCGGAGCCGCCGACGCCGGCATCGAGGTCCGCGACGCCAGCGTGTTGCGCCTGTCCGGCAGCCAGGTGCACGACGTCGGCGGCGACGGCGTCCGCGTGCTCGGCAACCTGCCTGGCGACCGCGCCTGGTGGGCGTCCGTGCGGCCCGGACGAGCCGACGACCACGAGATCGCCGAGCCGCCGGAGGGCACCGGCGTCGTCGTGCGTAACTGCGAGATCAGCCGCACCGGCGGAGCCGGGTTCGTCACCGGCGGCACGTCCGGCGCGCTGCTGGTGGACACCACCGTCAACCGGGCCGGCACCTCCGGGGTGCTGGCAACCCAGCACAGCCGGCTGGGCGTACGCAATTCCACAGTGACCGACAGCGTGCAGACCGGGCTCGCCCTTCTCGACGACGCCGAGGTTCGCTGGACCGGCGGCGCGCTGAGCACCGCTGCCGCCAACGGCGTCTTCGCGGTCGGCGCCAGCCGGCTGCTGATGCGCGACAGCGCCGTGACCAACTGCGGATTCACCGCCGTGCACCTGACCGGCGCGGCGGCGGTCACCCTGCTCGACGTCACCGTCGAGGGCACCTCCGAGCTGGGCGTGCGCGCCTCCGGTGCGGCAATCCTGCACGTGCGCGGCGGCCGGGTCGAGCGGGCCGAACTGGGCGGCATCCAGATCGACGAGACCGCCGACGCCCAGCTGCGCGGGCTGACCGTGGCCAGGTGCCACACCGGTGTACGGGTCGACACCCCGCACCGGCCGCTGCTGCAGGACTGCGTCATCCGCGACATCGCCCAGACCGGAGTGGAGATCGCGGCCGGTGCCGCGCCGGCGATCACGCGCACCGCCGTACGCGGCTGCGGCGCCGCCGGCATCTTCATCGATGTCGACGCCGAGCCGATGCTCGACGACTGCGAGGTCGCCGAGATCGGTGGCAGCGGGATAGCTGTCTGGACCGGCGCGCGCCCGTCAGTGCGGCGACTGACGGTCACCGACACGAAGAAGAACGGCATCTATTTCGGAGCGGGCGCCCACGGCAGCATCGCCGACTCGACGTTCTCGCGTACCGGATATCCCGCCATTTACATTGGCGACGACGCCGACCCGGCGTTCCACCGGTGTGCCGTACGCGAAACGGACGAGGACGTCAGCCAGGGCGACCGGGCGTCGGCGACATTCACCGAATGTCACAGCTCGGGGGTCGGCGCGGCGCGCTGGCCCTCGGTCGCCGTTCCGGCGGTGGGCGTTGCCCCGGCGACGGTCGCCACCTCGGCGGCCGGCTCCGCGCTCCAGCCCGACACCGTCGAGCTGCAGCCGCTGCTCGACCAACTCGACGAGCTGATCGGGCTCACCCGGGTCAAGCAGGACGTCGGGACGATGGTCAAACTGATGCACCTGGTGAAACGGCGCCGCGAGGCCGGCCTGGCGCCCCCGCCGATGTCCCGGCACCTGGTGTTCGCCGGCAACCCCGGCACCGGCAAGACGACCGTCGCCCGGCTCTACGGTCAACTGCTCGCCGCGCTGGGCATGCTCAGCAGCGGCCACCTCGTCGAGGTCGACCGCGGCATGCTCGTCGGCGAGTACGTCGGGCACACCGCACCCAAGACCCAGGCCGCGTTCGAGCGAGCGCTCGGCGGGGTGCTGTTCATCGACGAGGCGTACGCGCTGGTGCCCGAGGGACAGGGCAGCGACTTCGGCCGCGAGGCGATTTCCACGCTGGTCAAGCTCATGGAGGACCACCGCGAGGAGGTCGTCGTCATCGTGGCCGGCTACCCCGACCTGATGCGTCACTTCATCGCCGCCAACCCGGGCCTGTCGTCCCGGTTCTCGCGCACCCTGACCTTCGACGACTACTCCGAGGTCGACATGGCGCGGATCGTCGCGAAACAGGCCAAGGACCACGACTATCGGCTCTCCGACGGCGCCCAGGACCGACTGGCCGAGTTCTTCGCCACCATCGACCGCGGCGAAGGCTTCGGCAACGGCCGGTACGCGCGCAAGGTCTTCCAGGCGATGACCGAGCAGCACGCCGGGCGCATCAGCACCCTTGACGATCCCACCGACGAACAGCTCAGCACGCTGGAAGCCGCCGACCTGACCGACGTCGACTTCGACGTCCGAGGCTGAGGAGCCTGATGAGCCGCCTGGCCTTCCACCGCCCAGCCCGGATGCTGTTGCCGCAGCTGCCGGAGCAGACGGTGACCCTGCCCAGCCCGCCGGAACCGCCCACCGACAACCAGGCGAACTCCGCGTGGACGCTGATTCTGCCGCTGTTGAGCAGCGTCGGCATGTCCGCGTACATGATCACGTTTGGCAAACCCGCGCTGATCATCATTGGTGTGCTGTTCTTCGTGACCTCCGCAGGCGCGGTCATCGCGATGCGGATGCAGCAGCGCAGCACCAGCGGCCGCACCGCCCGCAAGCAGCGCATCCGCTACCGCCGGCACCTCGCGCTGGCCCGCGACCAGGCCCGCGAGGTCGCCCAGGCCCAGCGGACCGTCGCCGCCCTCGCCAACCCCGACCCGCAGCGGCTCTGGTCGATCAGCATCAACCGGCACCGCGTGTGGGAACGACGCCAGGACGACGCCGACTTCCTGCGGGTCCGGATCGGGCACGGGGCCGTACGGCTGGCCACCCCGATCGAGCTCGACCCCAAGATGGATCCGCTGGGCGACTACGACTGGGACTCCATGCAGGCGGCGCACCGCCTGATCGACCGGATGGGCCACCTCGACAACCAGCCGATGATCATCGACGTCGGCAACGCCGGAGTCATCAGCGTCGTCGGCGACCCGGCCCGCACCGACCTGCTCACCCGAGCCCTGCTGTGCCAGATTGCCGTCCTGCACGCCCCCGACGACGTCACCCTGGTGGTCGAGACCGCCAGCTCTGAACACTGGGAATGGACCAAGTGGTTGCCGCACACCTTCGAGCCGGACGCCCGCAGTGACAGCGGATCGGTGTCGCTGGTCGCCGAGGGCCCCGACGTCCTGACCACCTTCCTGCAGGCCGAACTCACCCAGCGCACCGAACTGCAGACCACCCGGCGTAATGGTTTCAGTGGCGATCGCCCCGCCGCCAAGCAGCGGCGGTTGGTCGTGCTCTTCACCGGATTCGCGCCGTTCTCCGAATGGGGCCGCTCCGACCTGATGGCCGCCCTGCTCGCCGGGGCCGGACCCCAGCTCGGCCTCACTCTGATCTTCTGCGGCGAACGGGAGTTGGACGAACCCAGCCGGGTCGACCTGCGGATCCGCTTCGACGACGCCGGACACGTGGTCACCGAAGGACGCCGCGATCTGGTCGTCACCCCGGCGCTGCGCTGTCGGCCCGACGACGTGTCGCCGTTGCTGGCCGAGCTCATCGCGCGCAACCTCGCGCCGCTGCGGCTCAGCGACGAACGCGAACAGGTCCTCACCCGCACCCGCTCGCTCAGCGAGATGATCCTCGGCACCGACCCCGGTCGCGGCGACGTCACCAGCCGATGGGTCACCGCCGGCGACCCGCGGATGCTGCGCGCGCCGATCGGGGTCGACGGCGACGGCCAGACCGTCGTGCTTGACATCAAGGAATCCGCGCAGGGCGGGTCCGGGCCGCACGGTCTGATCGTCGGCGCCACCGGCTCCGGCAAGAGCGAGTTGCTGCGTACGCTGGTCACCGGCCTCGCGCTGACCCACTCGCCGGAGCTTCTCAGCTTCGTCCTCATCGACTTCAAGGGCGGCGCGGCGTTCGCGCCGCTGCAGGGCCTGCCCCACGTCTCCGGGCTGATCACCAACCTCGCCGACGACGCCGCCATGATTGACCGGGTGCTCGCCGCCCTGATGGGCGAACAGCAGCGCCGTCAGCGGATCCTGCGTGACGCCGGCAACGTCGACACCGTCCGCGAATACCAGATTCGCCGCGCAGCCGGCGCCGCCGCACCCGACGGCACCCCGCTCGAACCGCTGCCCACGCTGCTCATCGTGGTCGACGAGTTCGGCGAGCTGCTCTCCGGGCGCCCCGAGTTCGCCGAGCTGTTCGTCCAGATCGGCCGGGTCGGACGCAGCCTCGGCATGCACCTGCTCATGGCCACCCAACGGCTCGAGGAGGGCAAGCTGCGCGGACTGGACTCACACCTGTCCTACCGGATCTGCCTGCGCACCTTCAGCGCCGCCGAGAGCCGAACGGTCATCGGCACCACCGACGCGTACAAACTCCCCCCGATCCCCGGCTCGGCGTACCTGAAAGTGGACGAGTCGATCTACCAGCGATTCCGCGTCGCCCACGTCTCCGCCCCCTACGTCAGCGCGGAGGAACGGTTCAGCGCCGGCCGCGGCGACGGCGCGCTGCTGCCGTTCGACCTGCGCACCTACACCTCGAACGTGCAGGAGCCCGACGAGTCGCAGCTCACCGCCCGGCCCGGCCCGACCGAGCTGAAGATCCTGGTGGACCGGCTGACCTCGGTCACCAGCCCGGCGCACCAGGTGTGGCTGCCGCCGCTGCCCGCCGCGCTCGCCCTCGACCACCTGATCGGCCGGCCCTCCGTCCAGGAGGAACGCGGCTACTCCGCCCACGTCTGGCCGCTGTCCGGGCGCCTCGCCGTGCCGATCGGCCTGCTCGACCTGCCAGTCAAACAGGACCAGGAAACGCTGGTCATGGACTTCGGCGGCACTCACGGGCACCTCGCCGCCGTCGGCGCGCCACGGACCGGGCGCAGCTCACTCCTGCGTACGATCATGCTCGCCGGAATGCTCACCCACACCCCCGAGGAGATGCGGTTCTACTGCATCGACTTCGGCGGCGGGACACTTCACCCGTACGCGGCGGCACCGCACGTCGGCACCGTCGCCGGTCGCGCCGAACCCGACCTGGTGAGCCGCACCTTCGCCGAGATGCGCGCACTGATCGTCGAACGGGAACGCACGATGCGCGCCAAGGGCATCGAGACCTTCGCTGACCTCGACGCCCCGCACGTCTTCCTGATGATCGACAACTGGGGTGCACTGCGCACAGAGTTCGAGGGCGCCGAAGCCGCGGTCAACGAGATCGCCGCGCGCGGCCTGGGCGCCGGAGTGCACCTGGTGCTCACCTCCGGGCGCTGGAACGACATCCGTCCCGCCCTGCGCGACAGCATCGGCACCCGCATGGAGCTGCGCCTCAACGACCCCAGCGAATCCGACGTCAACCGCCGCATCGCCGCTCGGGTGCCCGCCGGGGTGCCGGGCCGAGGCATCAGCGCACCGGGCATCTACTTCCAGCTCGTGCTGCCCCGCCTCGACGGCGTCGACTCCGCGGACGGGCTGCGCGAAGCCCAGGAGGACGTCATCGCCCGGATCGCCGAGCACTGGACCGGTCCTTCGGCACCCCCGATCCGGCTGCTGCCACAGCGCATCACCGTCACCGAGCTTCCCTCCCTGGCCGCCGCCACCCCCGAGACCGTGCCGATCGGCGTCGCCGAGAACGACCTGCGCACCGTCGGGCTCGACCTCACCACCGGCGACCCGCACTTCCTCATCTACGGCGACGCCGGATCCGGCAAGAGCACCTTCTTGCGTACGTGGCTGACCGGGCTCACCGAACGCATTTCCCCGTACGACATGCGGGTGGTCCTCTTCGACTACCGCCACTCGCTCATGGACGCCGTGGCACCCGAGCACCTCGGCGCGTACGCCGGTGACGCCGACAGCGCACGGGTCTACGTCCAGAGCGTCGTCGACAAACTCAAGGAACGGATCCCGCCGCCCGGCATCACCCCCGCCCAGCTCAAAGCCCGCGACTGGTGGGAAGGCACGGAAATCTACGTCGTCGTCGACGACTACGACCTGCTCGCCGGCGGCCCGCAGGCGGTGCTCGCCCCGCTCATACCGTTCGTCCCGCAGGCCCGCGAGGTCGGCCTGCACCTCGTCCTCGCCCGCCGGGTCGCCGGCATGGTCCGCTCCGGCATGTCCGACCAGCTCGCCAGCCGCATCCGCGACATGGGCTGCGGCGGCATCGTGCTCTCCGGCGACCACCGCGAAGGCGTCATCCTCGGCGACGAACGCGCCGCCCAGCGCCCGCCCGGTCGCGGCGTCCTGGTCCGGCGCGGCCACCCCAACCAGCTCATCCAGACCGCCGTTCCCGTGCCGGCGCTCGAACCCGTCAACTGAAAGGCCGTCGCATGGCGAACGAACACACCCGTGTCACAGTGGTGGGCACCTACCGCAGCGTCGACATCGCCCTGCCGTCGCTCAGCCCGCTGGGGGAATACACCCCCCGCCTCGCCGAACTGTGCGGCCAGGGCGGCTCCGACCAGCTGCCACCCGTCTGGTCACTGGCCCGTGCCGACACCGGGCCGTTCGCCCTCGACATCGCACTGCTGCAGGCCGGCGTCGTCGACGGCGAGGTGCTTTACCTGTACGACCTCGCAAGCGGCACGGTCGACGTCCTCGACGTCAAAGACATCGACGAGGCCGTCGCCGAGGAAACCGAACAGCTACGCCGCAACAGCGTCCACCCCGGGCCTGTCGTGCTCGCCCTCGGCCTCATCCTGCTGATCGCGGCGGCCGTCCTGCTCTCGCTGAGTTACGGCACCGACACCGGTGCGGCTGTGGGGCTCACCGTCGCCAGCATGGCTCTGCTCGGCACCGCTTGGGGGTTGCGCCAACGCCCCACCGCGGTGCCGGTCGGCCTCGTGCTGACCGTCGCGCTCACCGCCGTACCCGGCCTCGCCGGCGCCGGTCTGCTCATCGCCCGTGGCCTCGGCGGCAGCGACTGGGCCTGGGGCGGCGCCGCCATCGGCGCCAACACCGCGATGCTCATGGCGATCGCGATGCTGCCCGAAACGATCTTCGTCGCGGCCGAGGTATCTCTGCTCGCAGGCGGTCTGACCGTCGCACTCACCGCCGGCCTGGAAGCCGACACCGTCGAATCCGCCGCGATCGCCGCTGCGGTCGCCACCGGAATGCTGGCCCTCGGCCGCCGCATCGCCGCACTCATCACAGCCTGGACGCCCGTGCGGCCCATCCCCGAGCTCGTGCACACCTCGGCCCGGATCCTGCCCATCGTGCTGGCCGGTCCGGTCCTCGCCCTCGCCGTGGCCATGCCCGTGCTGGCCCTCTCCGGACGTTGGTTCGCCGTGATCCTCGCCCTCTTCATCTGCATCGCCATCGCCGTCAGGGCACGCGGAGCGGCGTTCACCACCGAGCTCTACCTTCTCGGCGGGGCGGCAACCATCGGCGTCTTCGGGCTGCTGGTCGCCGCAGCCCGCGCGTACGCCACCTCCGGCGGCGTGGCAGCGGTCATCCTGCTCGGGGCGGGACTGCTCGTCATCGCGGCCGGAGTCGCGATGAGCGTGTTCATGCCGCCAGCCAAGCCACACGGACCCGGCCCCAAACCGCCGATCCGCCGCAGCCGCGCCGAAGCGCTCGGCGTCCTCGCGGCGATCCTCATCGCGCCGCTGACCATGGGCGTCTTCGGCGTCTTCGGCCACCTGATGATGATGGGACGCACGATCTTCTAGCTCTTCACGGACGTCAAGTGGCCGAGCTCGATCGCGCGGCGGGTCAGCTCGGCCTTGTTGTTGGCGTTCAGCTTCGCGCGGATCCGCTTCGCGTACGTGTTGACCGTCGCCTGGGAAAGGCCCATCCGCGTAGCGATCTGCGAATGCGTGAAGCCGGACGCAATCCACCGCAACGTCTCCACCTCCCGCGGTGCGAGCCCGCCCTGCTCGTCGGCGGGAGAACCCGGCAACTCGGCCGGGAACCGGTCCGCCAGCCGCGGGCACAGGTAGAAGCCACCCTGCGCGGTCACCCGCATGGCCTCCCGCACCGCCTCCTGCTCCGCGAGTCGGCTCACGCAGCCGCGGGCCCCCGCCCGGATCGCCGCCATCAGATTCGGGCGGCCCGTCCAGTCCGCGCTGACGAGCAGATGCCCGAACGGCGTGGCCCCGCGGACCAGCCCCAGCGTCGACGCATCCGGCTCCGCCGCATCCAAAACGACCAGGTCGTACGTCGCACCGGCCGGCAGGTCCGTCAGCGCAGCCACCGCCGCGACCATCCGCAGATCCGGATCGTCGCCGGCCAGCTTTTCCAGGCCGGCTCGCCAGATCGGTTGATCTGCCACGACAGCGACTTCCAACATTGCTACCTCCCACACCAGGTTCCGCCATAGAACGGCTGGAAGCCCGTGCCGGTTCGAGGACGTCGCAAAGTTCCTCCCGAAACAGCCTCCGACGTCCCCGAACAAGTGTCTTGCCGTCTGCTCTGTCGTCGCTCCTAGTCTCGAAGCGCATGCCCGCCGCCAGTCGAGGAGACCGACGTGCCCACCGAGACCAGCGCCGACGGCACAGTCGTCGACTACGACAGCGACGGCCATCCCGTGCGCCAGCAACTCCCCGACGGAACCGTCTTCGACGGGTTCACCGCCGACGGCAAACCCACCCACGGGACCCTTCCGGGAAATCAGGACGTCTCCATCGCGTACGGCGGTGACGGGTCGAGTACGTGGTCGTATGCGGATGGCACGTCGGTGGATCGGAATGCGGCTGGTGAGGTTACGCGTCAGTTGACGGCGGATGGTGCGTCGTTCGACCGGTTCACCGCCGACGGCAGGCCCACGCACGGCACGCTGCCGGGGGCCGATGGGCAGCTGACGCAGGCGGTCGACATCGCTTACGGCGGTGACGGATCGAGTACGTGGTCCTATGCGGATGGCACGACGGTGGATCGGAATGCGGCTGGTGACGTTACGCGTCAGGTGACCGCGGATGGTGCGTCGTTCGACGGGTTTACCGCTGATGGCAGGCCCACCCACGGGACCCTTCCGGGAAACCAGGACGTCTCCATCACGTACGGCGGTGACGGGTCGAGTACGTGGTCGTATGCGGATGGCACGTCGGTGGACCGTAATGCGGCTGGTGACGTTACGCGTCAGGTGACCGCGGATGGTGCGTCGTTCGACGGGTTTACCGCTGATGGCAGGCCCACCCACGGGACCCTTCCGGGAAACCAGGACGTCTCCATCACGTACGGCGGTGACGGGTCGAGTACGTGGTCGTATGCGGATGGCACGTCGGTGGACCGTAATGCGGCTGGTGACGTTACGCGTCAGGTGACCGCAGATGGTGCGTCGTTCGACCGGTTCACCTCTGATGGCAGGCCGACGCATGGCACGGTGCCGGGGTCGGATGGGCAGCCGGCGCAGGAGGTGTCGATTGCTTACGGCGGTGACGGCAGCAGCACCTGGACCTACGCGGACGGCACGACTGTCGATCGCAATGCGGCTGGTGGCATTACGCGTGAGGTGAGCGCGGATGGTGCAACGTTCGACGGGTTCACCGCCGATGGCCGGCCGACGCACGGCACGGTGCCGGGGGCCGATGGGCAGCCCGCGCAGGACGTGTCGATCGCCTACGGCCCCGACGGGTCGAGTACGTGGACGTACGCGGACGGTACGACGGTCGATCGCAATGCGGCTGGTGGCATTACGCGTGAGGTGACCGCGGATGGGGCGTCGTTCGACGGGTTCACCGCCGATGGCCGGCCGACGCACGGCACGCTGCCGGGGTCGGACGGCCAGCCGGCGCAGGCGGTGGACATCGCCTACGGCGGTGATGGATCGAGCACCTGGTCGTATGCGGATGGCACGTCGGTGGACCGTAATGCGGCTGGTGGCATTAGGCGTGAGGTGACCGCGGATGGTGCAACGTTCGACGGGTTCACCGCCGATGGCAGGCCGACGCACGGCACGGTGCCGGGGTCGGATGGGCAGCTGGCGCAGGCGGTGGACATCGCTTACGGCGGTGATGGGTCGAGCACCTGGACCTACGCCGACGGCACCAAGGTCGACCGCGACGCCGTTGGTGGCGTCACCCGTGAGGTGAGCGCGGATGGTGCGTCGTTCGATCGGTTCACCGGCGATGGCAAGCCCACGCACGGCACCGTGCCGGGGTCGGATGGGCAGCTGGCGCAGGAGGTGGACATCGCTTACGGCGGTGATGGGTCGAGCACCTGGACCTACGCCGACGGCACCAAGGTCGACCGCGACGCCGCTGGTGACGTTACCCGTGAGGTGAGCGCGGATGGTGCGTCGTTCGACGGGTTCACCGCCGAGGGCAAGCCGACGCATGGCACGGTGCCGGGGGCTGATGGGCAGCTGGCGCAGGAGGTGTCGATCGCTTATGGCGGTGATGGGTCGAGCACCTGGACCTACGCGGACGGCACGACCGTCGATCGTAATGCCGCTGGTGACGTTACCCGTGAGGTGAGCGCGGATGGTGCGTCGTTCGATCGGTTCACTGCTGATGGCAGGCCGACGCACGGCACGGTGCCGGGGGCGGATGGGCAGCCGGCACAGGAGGTGGACATCGCTTACGGCGGTGACGGCAGCAGCACGTGGACGTATGCCGACGGCACGACGGTGGACCGTAGTGCCGCTGGTGGCGTCACGCGTGAGGTGAGCGCGGATGGTGCGACGTTCGACCGGTTCACCGCCGAGGGCAAGCCGACGCATGGCACGGTGCCGGGGGCGGATGGGCAGCCGGCACAGGAGGTGGACATCGCTTACGGCGGTGACGGCAGCAGCACCTGGACCTACGCGGACGGCACCAAGGTCGACCGTAACGCCGCTGGTGACGTCACGCGTGAGGTGAGCGCGGATGGCGCGACGTTCGACCGGTTCACCCCTGATGGCAAGCCCACGCACGGCACCGTGCCAGGCGCCGATGGGCAGCCCGCGCAGGACGTCTCGATTGCTTACGGCTCCGACGGGTCGAGCACCTGGACCTACGCGGACGGCACGACGGTGGACCGTAGTGCCGCTGGTGACGTCACGCGTGAGGTGAGCGCGGATGGTGCGTCCTTCGATCGGTTCACTGCTGATGGCAGGCCGACGCACGGCACGGTGCCGGGGACCGATGGGCAGCCGGCGCAGGCGGTGGACATCACCTACGGCCCCGACGGGTCGAGCACCTGGACCTACGCGGACGGCACGACGGTGGACCGTAGTGCCGCTGGTGACGTCACCCGTGAGGTGACCGCGGATGGTGCGTCCTTCGATCGGTTCAACGGCGATGGCAAGCCGACGCATGGAACGGTGCCGGGGTCGGATGGGCAGCCCGCGCAGGACGTGGACATCGCATACGGCGCTGACGGGTCGAGCACCTGGACCTACGCCGACGGCACCAAGGTCGACCGTAACGCCGCTGGTGACGTCACGCGTGAGGTGAGCGCGGATGGGGCGACGTTCGACCGGTTCACCCCCGAGGGCAAGCCGACGCACGGCACGGTGCCGGGGTCGGATGGGCAGCCGGCGCAGGACGTGTCGATTGCTTACGGCGGTGACGGCAGCAGTACCTGGACCTACGCCGACGGCACCAAGGTCGACCGTAACGCCGCTGGTGACGTCACGCGTGAGGTGAGCGCGGATGGGGCGACGTTCGACCGGTTCACCCCCGAGGGCAAGCCGACGCACGGCACGGTGCCGGGGGTCGATGGGCAGCCGGCGCAGGACGTGTCGATTGCTTACGGCGGTGACGGCAGCAGTACCTGGACCTACGCGGACGGCACCAAGGTCGACCGTAACGCCGCTGGTGACGTCACGCGTGAGGTGAGCGCGGATGGGGCGACGTTCGACCGGTTCACGGCCGACGGCAAGCCCACGCACGGCACGGTGCCGGGGTCGGATGGGCAGCCGGCGCAGGACGTGGACATCGCCTACGGCAGTGACGGCAGCAGTACCTGGACCTACGCGGACGGCACCAAGGTCGACCGTAACGCCGCTGGTGACGTCACGCGTGAGGTGAGCGCGGATGGGGCGACGTTCGACCGGTTCACGGCCGACGGCAAGCCCACGCACGGCACGGTGCCGGGGTCGGATGGGCAGCCGGCGCAGGACGTGGACATCGCCTACGGCAGTGACGGCAGCAGTACCTGGACCTACGCCGAGGGCACCAAGGTCGACCGCAACGCGGCCGGTGACGTCACCCGTGAGGTGAGCGCGGATGGGGCGACATTCGACCGGTTCACGGCCGACGGCAAGCCCACGCACGGCACCGTGCCAGGGTCGGATGGGCAGCCGGCGCAGGACGTGTCGATTGCTTACGGCGGTGACGGCAGCAGCACCTGGACCTACGCGGACGGCACGACGGTCGACCGTAACGCCGCTGGTGACGTCACGCGTGAGGTGAGCGCGGATGGTGCGTCCTTCGACCGGTTCACCCCTGATGGCAAGCCCACGCACGGCACCGTGCCAGGCGCCAATGGGCAGCCCGCGCAGGACGTCTCGATTGCTTACGGAGCTGACGGCAGCAGCACGTGGACCTACGCGGACGGCACGACGGTGGACCGTAGTGCCGCTGGTGACGTCACGCGTGAGGTGAGCGCGGATGGTGCGTCCTTCGATCGGTTCAACGGCGATGGCA
The DNA here is from genome assembly GCF_057766525.1 of Micromonospora sp. MGP-C2. Classification (NCBI taxonomy): domain Bacteria; kingdom Bacillati; phylum Actinomycetota; class Actinomycetes; order Micromonosporales; family Micromonosporaceae; genus Micromonospora; species Micromonospora sp. MGP-C2. The sequence continues at coordinate 1,820,469 of NZ_JBYMEN010000002.1, read as the reverse complement.
AGCCGACGCATGGAACGGTGCCGGGGGCTGATGGGCAGCCGGCGCAGGACGTGTCGATTGCTTACGGCGGTGACGGCAGCAGTACCTGGACCTACGCGGACGGCACCAAGGTCGACCGTAACGCCGCTGGTGACGTCACGCGTGAGGTGAGCGCGGATGGGGCGACGTTCGACCGGTTCAACGGCGATGGCAAGCCGACGCACGGCACCGTGCCAGGGTCCGATGGGCAGCCGGCGCAGGCGGTGGACATCGCTTACGGCGGTGACGGCAGCAGCACCTGGACCTACGCGGACGGCACCAAGGTCGACCGCAACGCCGCTGGTGACGTCACGCGTGAGGTGAGCGCGGATGGGGCGACATTCGACCGGTTCACCCCCGAGGGCAAGCCCACGCACGGCACCGTGCCGGGGGTCGATGGGCAGCCGGCGCAGGACGTCTCGATTGCTTACGGCGGTGACGGCAGCAGCACGTGGACGTATGCCGACGGCACCAAGGTCGACCGTAACGCCGCTGGTGACGTCACGCGTGAGGTGAGCGCGGATGGTGCGACGTTCGACCGGTTCACCCCCGAGGGCAAGCCGACGCACGGAACGGTGCCGGGGACCGATGGGCAGCCGGCGCAGGAGGTGTCGATTGCTTATGGCGCTGACGGGTCGAGTACGTGGACCTATGCGGACGGCACGACGGTGGACCGTAGTGCCGCTGGTGACGTCACGCGTGAGGTGAGCGCGGATGGTGCGACGTTCGACCGGTTCAACGCCGAGGGCAAGCCGACGCATGGCACGGTGCCGGGGTCGGATGGGCAGCCGGCGCAGGCGGTGGACATCGCTTACGGCGGTGACGGCAGCAGCACGTGGACGTATGCCGACGGCGCCAAGGTCGAGCGCAACCCTGACGGCGTGGTGGTTCGGCAGACCACCTCCGAGGGCACCGTCTTCGACCGGTTCGACGGCGACGGTAAGCCGACGCATGGCACGGTGCCGGGGTCGGATGGGCAGCCGGCGCAGGCGGTGGACATCGCTTACGGCGGTGACGGCAGCAGCACTTGGACGTATGCCGACGGCGCGAAGGTCGAGCGCAACCCTGACGGCGTGGTGGTTCGGCAGACCACCTCCGAGGGCACCGTCTTCGACCGGTTCGACGGCGAGGGTAAGCCGACGCATGGCACGGTGCCGGGGTCGGATGGGCAGCCGGCGCAGGCGGTGGACATCGCTTACGGCGGTGACGGCAGCAGCACGTGGACGTATGCCGACGGCGCGAAGGTCGAGCGCAACCCTGACGGCGTGGTGGTTCGGCAGACCACCTCCGAGGGCACCGTCTTCGACCGGTTCAACGGCGAGGGTAAGCCGACGCATGGCACGGTGCCGGGGTCGGATGGGCAGCCGGCGCAGGCGGTGGACATCGCTTACGGCGGTGACGGCAGCAGCACTTGGACGTATGCCGACGGCGCGAAGGTCGAGCGCAACCCTGACGGCGTGGTGGTTCGGCAGACCACCTCCGAGGGCACCGTCTTCGACCGGTTCAACGGTGACGGTAAGCCCACCCACGGAACTGTGCCGGGGCAGGACGGGGGACCCGGGCAGCAGGTCGACATCACGTACGGCGCCGACGGGTCGAGTGTCTGGAGTTACCAGGGCGACGGCTCGAAGGTCTTCAGTGCCGCGGACGGGACGGTGACCCGGCAGGAGCTGAAGGACGGCAGCGTCTTCGACCGGTTCAACGGCGACGGCAGGCCCACCCACGGAACTGTGCCGGGGCAGGACGGGGGACCCGGGCAGCAGGTCGACATCACGTACGGCGCCGACGGGTCGAGTGTCTGGAGTTACCAGGGCGACGGCACCAAGGTCTACCGCAACGCCGAGGGCGACACCACCCGGCAGGTGCTGAAGGACGGCACGACCTTCGACCAGTTCGACGCGGAGGGCAACCCCACGCACGGCACCGCGCCGAGCACGAACGGGCAGCCGGCCCAGCAGATCACCATCACGTACGCCCCGGACGGGTCGAGCACTTGGAAGTACGGCGACGGCACGACGATCCAGCGGAACCCGGCGGGAGTCGTGACGGGGATGCAGGCCGGCGGGTGGACGTTCGACACGTTCGACGGGCAGGGACGGCCCACACACGCCACCGAGGACGGCAAGAACAACGCCGTGGACATCAAGTACGCCGCCGACGGTTCGAGTGTGTGGACGTACCGGGACGGGACAGTCGTCAGCCGTAACCCCGACGGGGACGTCGTACTGATGCAGGCCGACGGGTGGATCTACGATTCGTTCGACGGTCAGGGCCGCCCGTTGCACGGGAGCAAGGACGGCAAGAGCATCACCATCTCGTACGGGGCCGACGGGCTCACCACCCTCATGTACGACCCGAAGAACGGGGTGGTCACCGACGGCAATGGCAAGCCGGTCGCCGTGATCGTGGACGGCAAACGTTACGAGTACGCCGTGCAGATCCCGCTGCTCGGGGAGTCGATCGGCAGTCTGCGTAAGCAGCGTGACTCGGTCGAGAGCAGCCTCAATGCGATGGCGATCCACCTGCAGTCGATCCGCGAATCGTGGAACAGCCCGGCGGGGGACAAGTACGAGGCCCTCACCACCGACCTGAAGAAGCTCACCACCGACACCCGCGGCCTGCTCGATGACGCCCTCACGGCGATGCAGAAGTCGTACGACACCTACGTCGCGGCCGAGGGAGCGAACCTCAAGAGCATGACCGCCGAGACCAGGATGACGCAGCGCTGAACCGGGGACTGTCGCGGTGTCCCGCAAAGAGGTCACTCGCGCTGTCCGCGCGGGCACCACCATCCTGATGACGGCATAACAGCTGTCGACGACAGCGGAAGGAAGAAGTTGCGATGGACCACATTCTCGTAACACCGGAAATGATCATGGACGCGGCGGCCAGCTGTGACGTAACCGCGACGGATATCGACGGTGAACTGGCCAACCTGCGGTCGACTGTGGTGCAGATGCAGTCGATCTGGCACGGCGTCGCGGCCGGGCAGTTCGAGATTCTCATGCACGACTTCGACGTGTTCGGCCGGATGCTGCACAACGCGCTGACCGACATCGGCAGTGGCCTGCGCGGCAACTTCCACAACTACGTCGATGCCGAGCAGGCCAACATCAACAGCCTCGTCGCCGTCAACCAGGACATCCCCGGCGCGAACCTCTAGCCCTCCGCCACGAGACAGGACAGATCCATGCCAGATCCCACCACCAGTAACCTGCGCGTCCCGGCGGAACTGGAGATGGCCGGGCAGACGCTCAACGCCAAAGCCGCCGAAATCGAAGAGCAACTCGCGGCGCTGATCAACAAGTTGATGCCCCTGCAGGACCAGTGGCAGGGCCCGGCCCAGTCCTATTACCAAGGTCTGCAGCAGGAGTGGAACATCGCCGCAGACGGCCTGTTCGGCCCGACCGGTGTACTTGGCAGGATCGCGTCGGCGATGAACCTGTCCTGGAACAACTACGCCGAGGGCGAATGGGCCAACGTGCGTACCTGGTCAGGGCGCTGAGGGAGGATCCCATGTCGGACTTGGACCGGATGTTGGAGCAGGCGCAGGCGGTGCAGGAGCAGATGGCCGCCATGCGCGACCGGCTGTCGGCCAGCGAGGTCACCGGCACGGCCGCCAACGGTGCGGTGCGGGTCTCGATGACCGCGGCTGGCACCTTCACCGCCGTACACCTGAATCCGAACTTGTTCACCGACATCGACCCGGAGGAGATGGAGGAGCTGATGCTCGCCGCCCTTCAGGATGCCGGTGCACAGTTGCGCGACATGACCGAGCGCCGGATGGGCTCGCTCAACGAGATCTTCCAGTCGATCCAGCAGTAGCCGGGTAACAAGAGAAAGGCGACAGCACGCCGTCGTAATTCGCCGCCCCGCCGGAGACGTCGCTGCACCGACTGCTGCCGCGTGCCGCCAGCGGCGTGCCCGACGATGCTCGCGCAAGCCCGGATTGCCCTGGCGGACGGGGACGCGGCCGGGCGGCGACTGCTGTCCCCGGCACCGGGCTCGACTGGGACGCGAACGCTCGGCGGCCGCTCCAGGCATACCTACCCGGTGGCCTGCCGAACGGCCCGCGAGCCGACCCCTCGCCGGAGGTTCACGCGCGCGACCTGCGCTCGGAGTGGGCGGCGTACCTGCCACCGGCGCTCGATCTGACGGCCGCGCCCGAGCCGCTGCGCACCGCGACCGCCGACGATGCCGCCCCGGGCGTCACCGCCGGCCTGCGCGGTTCGCTGGCGGGCGTGGCGGCCCGACGGCGTTTGGGCGTACGTGCTGGGGCTCGACGCACCGGTGACCGAGCTGGCCGGCGGTATCGCCACGCTCATGCGCGCTCTGACCGGCTCGGACCTGCCGGTCCCGCTGGTCGAGATGTAAGTACCGGGTACCGCGACGCCCGCCTACCAGCGGGCGAAGATGAACGCGGCGCTGCTGTGAGCGCGTGACGCGATCGTCGGTGTCGAACCGTCCGCGTGTTCGACTCGGGCGACGCCGAGACGGGACCCGCTTTCGACACCGGCCACGACCGGCTGCACGGACCGGAACGCAGGCCGCTGCTGCTCTATCTCGACGCGGGAGCCGGCGTCCTGGAGTCTCCAAGCTCATGGCAGACGTCGTCGGACCGAGGCGCGTCGCGTCCAGCAGCAGCGCGCGCGTCGTCGCGCTCCAGCACCGCGGTGCCTAGATCCTGGCTGCCGTCGACCTTGAGCGTGGGCGTGCCGGTGGTCCTGGGGTCGTGGCATACGAGGGGTGCCGTACTCGTCGGACGCCAGCCAGAGCACCTGCTCGTCCGCGCTGCGCTGCACTTAGGTGGTGAGCCGGGCCAGGCCCTCGGTGATGGACGGTGGCGGAGAGCAGGGTGCTGGGCGCGCAGTCGGCAGTGGTGGCCGGCCGGTTCCTCTCGCCCGCTCAACAGTCCAGGATCAGCGCACCGAGGGTGTCCAGCACCGGCCGTCGTGCCGGATTGGCGACGGCCAGCAGCCTCAGACCGTCCACCAGCGTCAGCTTCGTCTCAAGGTGTAGATCCCGGGCCGCGGCGTGCACCTCGGCTGTCGGCAGCGGCTCACCCCGGGTGGCGCCGTGGGCGTATCCCAGCAACCGCGCCATTGCCGCGTCCGAGGCCGTCACAACCGGCAGGCCGGTGTGCAGCGCGGGCAGGGCGCTCAGCACCGCGTCGCTCTCGCCGAGCAGCCCGGCGAGCAGCGTGTTCCGGCGGACCGGGTCGGCCTCGGTGAGGAAGGCGTCGCGGATATCAGCGTGCCCGGTCGCGGCCAGGGTGTCGGCCGCCTCGTCCGCCGCCGTCCGCGTATCGGGCGCCGGAGCGGTCAGCTCGGAGTCGCTGATCGGGAGCGCCTGGACCTGCTCACCCGGCACCCCGGGTACCCCGCCGAGCAGCTCCAGTCCGGCTGTGGCCAGCTGGACGGTCCCCGGGAGCTCGTGTAACTCGGTGGTCGCCACCGCGTCGCCGCGGAACAGCTCGTCGTACGCGGTCAGCCAGTCCAGCGTGAACGACTGGCTTAGCGCTTCGCTGACCGGTGCCGGCAGGTCGATGGTGGGCAGGTCGTCGAAGGCGGAACCGGCGGCGCGCACCTGCTCGCCGAGCAGGGCGTGGTGCAGCAGCAGGAGGGGTATCGAACGCACCAGGTCGCTGAGTATGTCCCGCAGTCCGTCCACTGCGGCGGCTACCACCGCCGGAGTGTCGCCACCACGTTCGACCCAGGTCTGGGCGTCGGTGGTGGCCTCCCGGATACTGCCGTCGAGTAGATGGGTGATCCGTTGCCGGGTGGCGGCGTCGATGTCCCGGTCGGGACGGTGCAGGGCCGCGTGGATTTCCGCGCGGGCCTGGTCGACGACCGGGCGCGCAGCGCTCTCGTACGCCGTTGGCGTCGCCTCCAGCAGCCGCGTGGTGTCGTCGCCCTCGGCGGGGGTGTTCGCGTTCGCGTGCCGGCGCAGCGCCTCCTCGGTGAAGTACCCGGGGATGCTGGCCTCGATGGTGGTGGCGAGCGCCTCCCACTGCTGCGCCCCCGCCGGATCCGCCGACTCGTCGAAAGCCGTGCGTAGCCTGGTCCGGGCGTCGTCGTAGAAGGCCTGCACGGCCGTCTCCGACACGTGCCGGCCCGCGTCGCGCGCCTCGAGTACGGCGGCCTGCACGGCTGCCTCGTGGCGGTGCGCCTGCAGATAGCTGAACGTGCTGCCGCGTACGGCGGTCAGCAGCTGCTCGTAGCGCACCTGCCACTCGTGCTCGGTCGCCTGGAATGCCGAGTCGTCGCTGCGGGTGCCCGCGGCGATCACCGGCGCCCGCACCTGGTCGAACAGGTGACGCCCGGCGGCGACGAATTCCGTCCGGAACCGGTCGGCCACCTCGGCGGGCAGCCGGTCGAGCGACGCTGGTTGCGGGCTCCGCTCGGTCCGGGCGGCCGCGTCGGCCACCGCGTTGCCGAAGGCGTCGACAAGGTCGGGCCGGAACTCCTCGACGCGCCGGGCGGTGCCGATCCGGGCAGCGTAGTCGGTGCGCAGCGCGTCCTGCCGCGCCGTCCACTGCTGCGTCCGCGCTGCCTGGTCCAGGGTGGAGTCTCCGGTCGGGTTTGTCGGAGCGCCGTTGCTGGCGCCGAACCGGTACGACTCTGCGGCCGGCGCCCCGGTCGGGGCGCTGGTGAGGGCAGAGGCGAGCAGGCTGATCTGCGGGTTGCCGGGTAGGCCGGTGAGTAGCCGGTCCGCGATCTGCTGTGCCCGCTCTGGTGTGACTGGCTCGCGGGTGCCGACGAATTCGACGGTTGACACGGGTGGCTGCGACGGGTGCAGCTCGGCCAGCGCCGCGCGGATGGCCGGCAGGCTGGTCACCGAGGCGTCGACGACGACGGTCAGGCCCGGGCCGGGGCGCAGCACCAGCCTGGTGGGCCCCGCCCCGGCGTGGAGGTGTACCACGTTGTCCTGCATGGTCATCGAGAGGCCGTAGGGCATCGCTGTGCCGTACGGCGCCTCGTGGGTAAGCGGCGCGCGCATCGGCACGGCGGGTGCCGGCGTCGGCTCCACCATCACCGGCGGCGCCTCCGGTTTCGCCACTGCGCCGGCCGGCGTGCGGGGGGCCAGGTCGTGCGGCGGGGCGGCCGGGAGGTCGTACTCTCCGGGCGGGTTTGTCGGAGCGCCGTTGCTGGCGCCGAACCGGTACGACTTCGCGGCTGGTGCCCCGGTCGGGGCGTCGGTGAGGGCAGCCGCGAGCAGGCTGATCTGCGGGTTGCCGGGTAGGCCTGTGAGCAGTCGGTCCGCGATCTGCTGGGCGCGTTCCGGCGTGATCGGCTGGCGGGTGCCGACGAATTCGACGGTTGATACGGGTGGCTGCGACGGGTGCAGCTTGGTCAGCGTTGCCCTGATGTCCGGCAGGTTGATCACTGAGCTGTCGACGACGATGGTCAGGGCTGGGCCGGGGCGTAGCACCAGTCGGGTGGGTTCCATCCCGGCGTGAAGGTGTACGACGTTGCCCTGTCCGGTCAACGAGAGGCCATGGGGCATCGCGGTGACGTAGGGCGCTTCGTGGGCGAGCGGTGGGCGCATCGGTACGGTCGGTGCCGGGGGCGGCGTCGGGTCCAGCACGACCGGCGGTGCCTGCGGTTTCGCCACTACCTGCGGTGTGACCGCTGCGTCCATCGGCGTGGCGGGGGCCGCGTCGTGGGGCGGGGTAGCCGGCGTGGCCGGGGCAGCCGGCATGGTTCCCGCCGGGTGCTCACCGGGCGCCGGGTCGGGAGTCCGCACCTCGGTGCCGGGCGGTTGTTCGGGCCGTGGCTTGCGAAGCAAGTTGTGCGGCGCCTCGGCGGGGTTCCCGAGCACGTACTTACCGTCATGGCCCCTGGTGATGATGCGGGCGGCTCTCGCCTCCGCGCCGGGCGTCTGATCGGGCTGTGGCTTGCGAAGCACGTTGTGCGGCGCCTCGGCGGGAGCCCCAAGCACGTACGTACCGTCATCGCCCCTGGTGACGATGCGGGCGGCGTTCGCCTCCTCTGGACCGCCGACCCCGGCACCGGCACGCGTCGCGGGCTTGCCACTGCCCAGCGTGCGGCCCGGATCGGACCGCTCGCCCGCCGCGTCGGCGTGGGTGCGGGCATCCCGTGCCATCGCGGCGGCACTGCTCTCCGCGGTGCTGCGCGGCTTGACGAAGGTCAGCGCGCCGTCGTCGGCCTGCGTCGCCGATCCGTGAGACGGGCCGCGGCCGGACAGGCCGCCGCCCCTCGAACCCGGAGCACCGCCTCCCCCCGAACCCGGGGCGCCGCCGCCCCCGCCGAACGAGTGGCCACCGGTGGGTCCGGCACCGTCCATGGTGATCGCGCCGGACTCGGGGTCGAGTCTGATCTGGTCGGGAGTGATCGTTCGTGGGTTCGCCGGAACGAAGGTGCCGTCCCGCAGCATGCGCAGCGAGTCGAGCCCGTTGCCGCCGCCCGTGCCGCCGGTGGCCATCCACCGGTCGATGGAAACCGACCGGCTTTGCGTGCCGATCTCGACCACCTCGAGCGACGTGGCCCGCACCTTCACCGGCTCTACCCTGCCGTTCTCCATGCTCCAGCGGTAGTGGACGTCCGGCGGCGTGCCCTCCCTGCCGAACGACGGGTTGCCGGCCGGCTTGCCAACGGTGACGGGCGGGGCGCCGGGGCCCACGCCCTCGGTCGTGCCAAGCGGCCTCCACTGGTGGCTCGCTTGGTCCTTGACCAGCAACGACCTGGGCTCGCGATGGAAGAACAGATCCCCGCCGTCGACCCGTCGCCCGGCCGACGGCCGGCTGACCTGCTCGCCCCAGTATCTCAAATGGTCGATGGAGCGTGAGTGCCAGCCGTTTTGCACCCCCGGCCCGTCCAGGTCGTGGAAGCTCGGCTCGCCGGGCCGCGGTTTCACCGACGGCCCCGACGCGAGTGCCGGCGGCGTTGGGAACGTCAAAAGGTCCACGGTGCCATCCGGGTTCTGCCGGAGCATCTGCGTGAGCCTCTTGGGCTGGGGCTGGGCAGCCCCGGCCGGACGAGCCGCCGGTGTGGCCGAGTTGACGTCCCACGACCTGCCGTCGGGGGAGTAGCTGATGATCTTGCCGCTCAACGGCTGCGAGTCCAGGACGTTCTCGCCCCGGCGCAGCGTGGTCGGGCCCATCGTGCCGTCGGCGCGCAGCTCGATGTAGGACAAGGACGTGTCCGGGCCGGCGGCGGGTCCCTCGGGGGTCGGGCGCGCATCGCCGCCGGGGCGTCGCACCTCGGCTGGGAACCGCGACTCCGCCGAAACCCGCACAAGATCGGCACGCCCGTCGGGGCCGGTCTGCAGCAGCTGACGCCCGGGGGTGGGGGTGCTGGCCCGGGGCGTGGCAGGCCCCGGAGCGTCGGCCCGGGTGGCCGCCTGGTCCGGTCGCACCGGCACGGCGCCGTGCTCGATCCGAGTGGATCCCGCGTCCGCCCGTGCCGGTGCGGGTGGAGCCGACGCGTTCTGCAGGCGCGAGTCGGCGCGCGTCACGGCCGATCGGTCGGAATGCCCGGCCACCGCCGTGTCCACCTCGCCCGGCCGCTGCGTCGCCGATCCGTGAGACGGGCCGTGGCTGGACAGGCCGCCGCCTCCGCCGAACGAGTGGCCACCGGTAAGCCGGACACCGTCCACGGTGATCGCGCCGGACTTGAGATCGAGTCTGATCTGGTCGCTGATCGCTCGAGGGTTCGCCGGAGCGAGAGTGCCGTCCGGCAGCATGCGCAGCGAGTCGAGCCCGTTGCCGCCGCCCGTGCCGCCGGTGGCCATCTGCCGGCCGATGGAAACCGACCGGGTCTGCGTGCCGATTTCGACCACCTCGAGCGACGTGGCCCGCACCTTCACCGGCTCTACCTTGCCGTTCTCCATGCTCCAGCGGTAGTGGGCGCTGTCCGGCGGCGTGCCCTGTCCAGTGCCCCCCCTGCTGAACGACGGGTTGTCGGCCGGCTTGCCAACTGTGACGGGCGGCGCGTCGGGGGCCCGGCCCCAGCCCTTCGGGAGCGTCGCCACGCCCTCGGTCGTGCCCAGCGGCCTCCACTGGTGGCTCACTGGGTCCTTGACCAGCATCGACGTGGGCTCACGCTGGAAGAACAGCTCCTTACCGTCGACCCTTTGCCCGGTCAACTGCGGCCTGCTGATCTGGTCGACCTTGAATCCCTCATCCGGGCTGAACGAGCGCGACTGCCAGCCTTGGCGCACCCCGGGCCCGTTCAGGTCGTGGAAGCTCGGCTCGCCGGGCCGCGGTTTCACCGGCGGCCCCGACGCGAGCGCCGGCGGCTTGTGGAACGTCAGAAGGTCCACGGTGCCATCCGGGTTCTGCCGGAGCATCTGCGTGGGCCGGGGCTGGGCAGCCCCGGCCGTACGAACCGCCGGTGTGACCGAGTTGACGTCCCACGACCTGCCGTCGGGGGAGTAGCTGAGGAGCTGCTCCTGCGGCTTGCCGTTCAACGGCTGCGAGTGCAGGACGTTCTCGCCCGGGCGCAGCGTGGTCGGGCCCATCGTGCCGTCGGCGCGCAGCTCGACATAGGACAAGGACCTGTCCGGGCCGGTGGCGGGTCCCTCGAGGGTCGGGCGCGCATCGCCGCCGGGCTGTCGCCCCTCGGCCGTGAACCGCGACTCCGCCGAAACCCGCACAAGATCGGCACGCCCGTCGGGGCCGGTCTGGAGCAGCTGACGCCCGGGGGTGGGGGTGCTCGCAGGCCCCGGAGCGTCGGCCCCGGTGGTGCCGCGCACCTTTTCGAGGAACGTTTCGTGGTGGGCGCGTAGTTGTTGGGGGGTCGGGTGTGTGGCGGTGGTGGCGGTTTCGTCGAGTACGCGCCCGGGGCCGTGCTTCGACCGGTCGGGGGAAGGTCGGCTGTGGTGGCGCGTTGTTTTCCTTCGAAGGCATTGACGTGTTGGTCGCGCAGTTGTTGGGAGGTCGGATGCGCGGCGGTGGTGGCGGTTTCGTCGAGTACGCGCCCGGGGCCGTGCTTCGACCAGTCCGGGGGGAGGTCGGCTTTGGTGCCGCCTATTCCTTCGAAGGCATTGACGTGGTTTTCGCGTAGTTGTTGGGGGGTCGGGTGTGTGGTGCCGATGGCGGTCTCGTCGAGTACGCGCCCGGCGATGAACTTCGAGAAGTCGGGGGTATGGCGAGGGGCGACGGGGCCGGCGGTGGTGCCGCGTATCTCTTCGGAGAACTTGACGTTGTGGTCGCGCAGTTGGTGGGGGGTCGGATGCGCGGCGCTGGTGGCGGTTTCGTTGAAACCGCGCCCGGGCGCGTGCGGCGCGACGGTGTGCGAGGTGGTGGTGGCTGGCACGTAGTCGGTGACGCCGGGCCGACCGGTCGGCGGCATGAGGTGGTTGCCGCTGTTCAGCACCGACGTCTCGGGCAGGCCGCCGGGGCGCATGGCGGGGGGCAGCGACGTCCCGTGCGGCACGGTGGCCGGGCTGGTCGGCGGGGTGGCGTGGATCGTCGGGCCGGTGGCCGACGATTCGCGAGAGATGCCACGACCCTCGGCCATCCCGACCAGGCCCCGCTCGGTCACGGTGGGCTGGGGCGGCTGGCGGACGATGTTCGACGCCGGGGTGTTGACCTGCGGAGAAAAGTCGCCGCGCGCGCCGGTGGGGGAAACGGTGCGGTCGAGGTTCGCCATCCGCAGCCCGTCGCCGTGCGTGCCGCCCTGTGGTGCGGCCGTCGTCGTCGTGGTGGTGCGCGGTGCGCCGAGCGGCTGGTTGACGTGACCGGTGCCCTGCTGGGTGGACGCGCTCACCGACTTGGTGCCGCCCGGCGCGCCGACCGCCAGACGGCGTACGTCGCCGGCGGACGAGGCCGACACGGTCGGTGCGGCGTGGCTGCCGGTCGGCACCACCGGCGCGGCCGTGATGTCGCTGGCGCTCACCGCGGGCGTGGTGTCGTTGACGCGGGGTGTGTTGGCGATGTCCGCGCCCTTGACCGGCGCCGGGCTGTTGAGCTGCACGGTGTTGCCGTCCGTCCCGGTGGCCGGCGACACCTTCGGCGACGCCTGCGTCTTCGGGACTGGCGGGGGAGTGGCACCGCGGGAACCCAGCCGCGGCACCGAGTTGACGGCCCGGATCGAGAACAGACCGCCCAGCCCGCCCGCGAGCAGGATGTTCAGCAGCAGCTCCGAGCTGTGCAGCTCCACCGGCAGGTCCATCGCCCCGTACACGATTCCCCGGATGCCGAACTCCATCGCGACCTGCATGGAACCGAATGTCAGGAAGCCCAACGCGAAGTCGAGCACCATGGTGGCGATCCGGCCGGCCACTGCGCTCATGGCCGGCAGCAGACTGGCGAGCAGGCTCGACAGGGCGGCGAGGGCGGGTGCCAGCACGAATGCGAGGCCCATCGTGAGCACACCGAAGATGGCCAGCACGATCTGGATGATCGTGGCCGCCTTCTCCCGCTTGATCTGCTCCTCGACCTTGCTGGCGTACTCGTCGAGGAAGTTCGCGAATTCGCGCGCCGCGTCGGCCATCTTGCCCAGTTTGACGTTCACCGCGTTCGCCGCGGCCGTCGCCGAAAAGTATGCGAACCCAGACCACTTGATGCTGTTGTAGGCCGACATCACCGTGCCACCGAGCGATTCCAGTCGATCGGCCTGTGCACGCCAGTCGGCAGCGAGCGCGCGCAGCTCCGCAGGGCTCGCGTGCCCGTTCGTCTGCTTCGCCACGGCGCGTCGTCAGCCGTCGGTCTTCGGCGTGGGGTACGGGTTGGTGTTGTAGTCCACGGTGATCGGCGGCATCGTGCTGTCCTGCGGTCCCCCCTCGCCCTCGCTCTCGCCGGCGATGGCGTGGACGAAAGCGTCGAACATGTCTGTCACGGCGTGCTCGGCGGCGTTGTAGTTCGCCGCCGCCACCACGGCGCCGTAGCGGACCCGGTCGAGGATGCCCGGGGTCTCCACCTTGGTGGTGTCGGCCGGGTCGGGGGTGCCGAACAGGCGGTTCTGCACGTCCTGGAGGCGTTCGTTGAACGCGTCGGCCGCCTCGGAACTCTCGCCGACCCAACCGATCTTGAGCTGGTCCCAGGTGTTGCCGATTTCCCTCCAGTCGTCCTGCAGGCTCGTGATCAGCGAAGCCAGGTAGACGCTCGCGGACCGGTGCATGTAGTACATATCCACGTTGATTCGCACGGCAGAGGCGTCATAGTTGGTCGCACCGTCACTCACCATGCACGCTCCGTAGGTTGGACTTCACCCTCCCAGCCCGACCGTAGCCACGTGGCAGGGCAGCGTCCCAGACCCCGTTGCGGCGTCGGCGGGTCGTACCAAGAGGGACGTTGTCGTCACCCCAACGCGCGCGCATGGTGTAGGTATGAGCGATCCCAAGACCTCTGTCGTGCCGGTCGATTTGACCCAGGAATGGCCGACCGGCCGTCACGTCAGCGGGATGAACGAGGACCTCGTCGGCTTCGAGGCGCCCACTTCGGACGGCCAGGGAGGCTACACCAACACCGAGGGTAAGCCGGTCGACGAGCACGGTAACCTGCTGCCCGACCCGAACGCGCCCATGGGCGACCCGGCCGAACCGGACCTGCGCAGCTACGACGTCAGCCCCGGCCAGATGTACGACGCCGAAACGACGATCCTTCAGGCGATGACGGGCCAGATCGCCGAGTTCGAGCATTTCCGCGACACCGCGATCGCCAGGTCGAGCTGGATCTTCTCGGCCGGCATGAAGTCGAACACGGCCGCCGCCTTGCAGGGGGGGGTCCAATACAACAATCTCTACAACGGGGGCGGCCGCACCACCACCGACCATGGCGTGTACGCCGAGTACGTGGACCCGCAACCGCAACAGGAACAGATCGCGGAGATTCAGTACAGCCAGTTCCAACTGCTGCAGGGCTGCGCCGGCGTGCTCGCGTTGGTCGGTGAGTTCGTCGGCAGGCTCAACAACGCCGCCCAGATCTACGCCGGCGCGGACATCAACTCCACCGTCCCGGACGGCACCAGCACCGCCTGAGCCTACAGCGGTGACCGGTCCCCTCGGCGGCTTGGCGCAGGACCTCGTTGTCCTGCTCCAGCAGCCTGATCCGCTTGCGCGCCTCCCGCGGTTCGACCGACTCGCTGCCGGCTGTCCCCGGCGCCGGTGGGTCGTACCAAGAGGGACGTTGCCGCCACCCCCACGCGCGCGCAAGGTTGAGGTATGAGCGATCCCAACACCTCTGTCGTCCCGGCCGATCTGACCCAGGAATGGCCGACCGGCCGCCACGTCAGCGGGAAAAACGAGGACCTCATCGGCTTCGAGGCGCCCACTTCGGACGGCCAGGGAGGCTACACCAACACCGAGGGTAAGCCCGTCGATGAGCACGGCAACCTGCTGCCCGACCCGAACGCGCCCACGGGTGACCCGGCCGAACCGGACCTGCGCACCTACGACGTCAGCCCCGGCCAGATGTACGACGCCGAGACAACGATCCTCCAGGCGACGACGGGCCAGATCGCCGACTTCGAGCGCTTCCGCGACGCCGCGATCGCCAAGTCGAGCTGGATCTTCTGGGCCACAAAGGAGTCGGACACGGTCGCCGTCTACCACGAGGGGGTTCCGCTCAACAACAACGTCAAGTGGATCGGCCCCTACGACGACGGCAGCGGCTCGTACGCCCCGTTCAAGGATCCCCACCCGGACCAGACCGCGGAGATCCAGTACAGCCAGTTCCAACTGCTGCAGGGCTGCGCCGGCGTGCTCGATCTGGTCGGCCAGTTTGTTGGGAGGCTCAACAACGCCGCACAGATCTACGCCGGTGCGGACATCAACTCCACCGTCCCGGACGGCACCAGCACCGCCTGAGCCTCAGCCGCCGTTGGGGCCGATCTCAGCTTCGGCGTCGTGCGAGAAGTACACGGTCACCACGGTCTTGCGGTCGCTGCGCAGCACCGTCACGTGCGAGATGCCGGCGATCGCGGCGGGCACTGTGCCGGACACCTCCTGCTCCTTGCCCGCCCCGCCGGTCCAGTTCACGACCGCCCATCGGTTGTCGTCCGGGCCGTAGCCGTACAGCCGGTATCCGGTCCCCCTGGTCAGACCGGTCAGCTTCGCGCGCACCTCGGTCGACCCGTCCTTGGCGGTCAGCGCCACCGTCATGCGCACTCCGCTGTCCACGTCGGTCGCCGAGGCCGCCGCGCTCACGGCGGCCCGGGCCGTCTGTGTGCTGGGCTCGCCGTCGTGCTCGCGCAGGAGCATTGTCGCGGTGGTTCCGCCGAGCGTGACGGTCGCGGCCAGCAACCCGATCGAAACGATCAGCGACCGGGTATGCCGGACCGGTCGCGTCTGCCCGGCCGGTTGCGTGGCCAGGGGCATCGGAGCAGGCACGGTCGACGGTGCCGGCCGCTTCACGGGCTTGGTGCGTACGCCCGGCGCGATCGTCGGTAGCACCGGCGTGGCAGCCGGATCGGCGGCGGCAACCACAGGCGCGACGGCCGGCACCACAGGCGCGACGGTCGGCGCCGTGAGCGATACGGCCGGCAGGGCAGGTGCGGTAGCCGGCGCGGCGGGCGCAGCAGCCGGCACAGCACGCCAAGCGGGCGCGGCGGGCTTGGCGGGCGGCGCGGCGGGCGCGGCGGCGGGCGGCACCGTGGGCCCAGCGGGCGGCACGGCGGGCGCGGCAGTCGGCACGGCGGGCGCGGAGGTTTCCTTGGCCGGCGCGACGGCGGTGCGCGTCGTCGGAGCGGGCGGCGCCGGTTCGGGCGCCGGCGCATCAGTCAGGGCTGCGGACTCCG
Source organism: Micromonospora sp. MGP-C2 (assembly GCF_057766525.1). Classification (NCBI taxonomy): domain Bacteria; kingdom Bacillati; phylum Actinomycetota; class Actinomycetes; order Micromonosporales; family Micromonosporaceae; genus Micromonospora; species Micromonospora sp. MGP-C2. The sequence goes on along the minus strand of NZ_JBYMEN010000002.1, from coordinate 1,804,750 downwards.
TGGGGCGGCTGCGGCCGGACCGGCGTGATCGAGGCGGCCAGCCGATTCGGGACCGCGGCTCCTCGGGCTCCTCGATCGGGGCGAACCGGGCCGGGAACGCCGGTGGCACCGACGTGCCGAGCGCGCCGTACATGCTGGCCAGCCCCTCCCGGTCGTCGAGGAGCAGGGCCATCGCCGCGAGCGCCTCGCACACCTGCGCCGCCTCGTCGCGGCAGGTTCCGCACGCGTCGAGGTGGGCGCGCACCCGGTGGGCCGAGGCCACGTCGAGCTCGTCGAGGTAGTAGAGCCCGAGCAACTCCTCGACGTGCTCGGTGCCGTCCGCCACAGATATCAATCCCCGGTCCGCTTCGCTGGTCCGAGCCCTCGCCGGGCTCCCTGCCCATCCTCGCCGAACGCCGGGGCGCCGCGAGACACCAGGCGAGCATGCTCGATCCGTACGGGAAACGGAAAGTCCCTCATCGGGGGGCATCGCCACCGCAACCGACCGGGACGCTGGCGGATTTCCGCGGTTCGTGAACCGGACGGGGCCGGGATCCGTCTCAGTGGCGCCCGTGGAACACGGGCCCGACAGCTTGGAGGAGCCCCGGTGTTGACAGTGGCCATCGTCTCCGATCAGCCCATCTCCCGGGCTGGCCTGGAAAAGCTGGCATCCGACGACGGCGGTCTGCGCGTCGCGGCCACCGTGGCGAACGTGGACGAACTGCTGGCCGGTGGTCAGACGTTCGACGCGGTGGTGCTGGAGCTGCCGTCCGGCGGGACGGGCAACATCGCGAGAGCGGCAACGGTGGGCCGGCCGCTGGTGAGCGCGGCGTGGCACCGGTCACCGAGCCTGCTGGCCGCCGTCCGGGCCGGGGCGCGGGGTTGTTTTAGCAGCCTCAGCGAACAGCGTGACGTGCGGGAGGCGGTGCGGGTGATCATCCGCGGTGGCTTCTACATCTGCCCGCGGCTGGTCGATCAGTTTCAGGGCGAGCTCGCCCGCGGCGGGGGCGAGGAGCAGAACGGCCTGGCGCCGCGGGAGGTCGAGACGCTGCGGCTCATCGCCTCCGGCTTCACGCACGCGCAGATCGCGACCCGCATGGGCCTCTCGCAGGCGACGGTCAATACGTACGCGAAGCGGATCCGCGCGAAACTGAACGTCAGCAACAAGGCGGAGCTGACCCGGATGGCGATCGAACTGGGCCACTTCAGCCACCCTCGCCGGCTGACCCGGACGGCGGCCTGACCGGCCGCCGCCACTCGGTTGCCCGGTCGCGCGGTCAGTGATCCGGGCGGATTGTCCTGCCCTACGGCGGCGGCCGCCGTTCCGCTGGCGGTTCACGAATGTCGGATTCGCGTCCGGCCAGTGCCTCGCGCAGGGCCCGTAGCGCGTAGAAGGTGCGTGATCTCATCGTGCCCGGTGGCACGTCCAGGACTTCGGCGGCCTCGGCCACCGACCGTTCCTGAAAATAGATCTCGATAAGCGTGATCCGCAGCCGCTTGGGCAGGGAGGCCAGCGCCGCCCGCACCTCGGCGGCGTCCCGCGCCCGTTCGACGTGCTCGAGTGCCTCGCCGGGGTGGGCCTCGACCGCCCGGCCCTGGTCGATGAGGATCTGCTTCGCGACCGTGAAGATCCACGCCCGGCTCCAGCGGCCGTCGGCGTGGCGCGCCTCCGGATGACGCCAGGCACACAGCAGTGCCTCCTGGGCGATGTCCTCGGCCCGGTGCACGTCACCGCCGGTCAACCGGGTCAGGAAGCTGAGCAGCACCGGGCCGTGGACCTGCTGGAGGTGGCGCAGCGCGGCCTCGTCCACCTCCGGAGACCGGGCGGAGGGGGCCGCCGCGGGCAGGGAGGAACCAGGCTCCGGCAGCCCCGGAGAATTCGTTGAGCCGTCAGTCACCGACGGTGGGACCGGCATGGGTGTGGTGCTGCGGTCGACGTTCCACGGACCGAGCATCGACTACGAGGTGGAGACGACCGGCGGCACCGTCACGGTGACCGAGTCGGGCAAGGACTCCCGCGAGGCGCTGGCCGAGGGAACCCACGGAACGGTGACCATCGCCGCGGACCGGGCGTACCTGCTCAACCGGGAATGACCCAGGTGAGGGCCCGCCGGCCTTCCGCGTTGCCGGCGGGCCGTCACCACTGGCGTGTCCCCCGAACGCGGACCTTCAACCCTCCCGCCCGGTTGGGTGATGATCTGTTCATGGCGCCGACGACCTCGGGGCCGGGAGCCAGCGCTGCCAACGTCGTGTGAAGAGAGGACTTGCCGGCGCCCCTGTGGCAGGACGGACCGTCGACCAGTGAGCGGCGGAGCTGAGGAGACGCGACGTGGGAGTGCTAGAGGACTGCCTTGAGCTGTTCACCATGGCCGGGCCCGGCATGTTTCTGTACCAAGGAGCCGGCTCGGACTCCATGCAGCCCAACGCTCAGGTGTACGACCTGGCCGCGCGCACCATGGTGGCGGATGGCGTCGCATTGCTCGTTCCCGATTCGGCCTTCAAGTCCCCGACCCTTCGTGCCTACCTGCGGGATGTGGTAGCCGGCGATGGCCGGCTCGTGGTGGTCCCGTTCGGGCAGGAAGACTCCGGGCTCCTGCCTCTGGAGAGCGCGGTTCGGGCGCAGGACATGGTGGGCATCGTGATCGGCGTGCCGGGAAGCGCCGTCCAGGGCGGTGTCCCGACGGGCCTGGGGGCCCGTCTCGTGCCTGTCGAATCGACAGCAGAGCTTGGTACGCCCGCCCGGTCGGCTGCTGCCTACCGCCTGCTGCCCGAGGCGCTGGCGGCGAACCGGCGAAAGCTTGCCGAGCTGGCCAGGCCGGATCAACAACCCTCCGTGGCCAAGCTCGTCAGCTATTCCGCGACCGGTGGGAGCCGGACAGCCGGCGGTGACGACTTCGCCGCGGGCGACCTTTCGCCGTTGGCCGGCGTGTACCACGCGCGCTTCGGGGACCTGCCCAACCTTCCCCTCGCGCAACTGCTCGTCTCCACGAGCCCGCTGTCCCGCCCGCACCTGACGGACGCCCTCGGTCTGCACTCGATGCCCATGCCCCTGGCGAACGTGCTGCGGGAATTCGAGTCGGGCCGGGCGGCCGCCGCACTGGTTCACGCTCCCTCCGACTCGCCTACGCCCGGGTCGTTCTGGGTGGTGAAGGACGACGCCGGGCAGTTGCTGTGGGCGAGCGGCACCGAACCGGTCGCTCCGGTGGTCCTCGATGGGGCCGTCGACCCGAGAGCTGCCGTCCTGGAGCACCCGTACAGCGAGTTCGTGGTCGTCGCGCCGGATGGGTCGCCGTACCGGCCGGAACTGCCGGCCGAGCCGACGTGGACGCCGCGGGTGTCGGCCAATGCCCGACGAAGGGGCAACACGATTCTGCTCGGCCCGGACGGGCCATCCGCCGTGAGCGAGGAGATCATGGCGGTTCTCGAACGCTACGACGGCCCGAGCATCCTGGTCAACGTGCGCCGCGGCGCACGGAGCGGGCACGGATCAACGCTGGACAAACTGATCGCCGAGAGCCTGCACCACATCTTGGCGAAGAACCCCGCGATCACACTGGTGGTGGCCACCGAGAGCAACGACGAACTGAAGTTCATCGTCGCCGACCAGCATGGGCGGTCATCCGTGCAGCCAACGATGAAGGGCTTCGAGCGGGTCTGGGATGTGCAGGGGGCCCGGTCGCCCCACGGGGAGACATTCTCCAGTCTCACCCCTGCGTTCGGGCGAGCCCTGGCACTCGCCGATCCGCCGAAGGCTGTTCCCTCGGAACTGGTGGCGAACCTCATCACCCAGCCGACGTGGGTGGCCGTGGAGGAATACCTGAAACAGTTCTCGGCCGAGTTGGTCAACCGGCAGGTCGCGGGGGAGCTGACCGGTCTGGAATCGGCGAGCGTGGCCAACGGGGAGCGGCCCTCCCGGTCCGGCAACGGGAAGATCAAAGACAGCCCCTTCTACCGGCCGGATCGGACCCTGCCGGCCTTCCGGGTCTTGATCGAGCAGGAACTGCGGGCGCAGGGGGATCCGAAACCGGACGGTGGGCCTCCGTTGGAACCGCAGCACGCCCGGATCACGGAGCCGATCGAACCACACACCCGGACGGCCGACTCCAGTTTGTCCCTCGGCTACCTGACCGCGCGCGGCCTGGACGCGGCGCACCTCGGCGAAGAGGTCGGTGACTACATGGTGGGCCTGTTGTGGTTGCGGGAACTCATGCGGGCCGCGACAGATGTCGACAAGACGAAGTTCAGCCTCGCCGACGCCCGTGCCGTGGTGGGCGCCAAGGGCGAACTGGAGGAGGAGCGGGCGGCCCGCCGTCCGCACCAGCCCGAGATCTTCCGCGCGCACGCCGCCGTCGTGGAGGCGATCGCCAAGATCGTGGCCGTCGGGGGGGTCGACGCCAACTGGCGCGAGCTGATCAAGGCTGCCGACTGCCTGACCGGCACAGACCGTCTCGCCTGGCACTTCATCTTCCGCCATGTCATCACGCCGTCGTCCGAGTCGGAAAGAGCGGCGATCAAGCGCATGCAGGAATACCTCGTCACCTGTCACGACAAGGCTGGTGTGTGATGCCCGGCGCCTCCGCTCCGCCGATCTGCCTCGACGGCTACACGCCGACTTCTTCCGGCATCTACCTCCAGCCCTCCGGCTCCGGCGATCACGCGCCCCCGCATGTTCAGCACGCACCGCGTATCGACGGCTTGGTGCAGGTGCACGTGAACCACAATGTGCAGGGCGTGCAGGACGCGCGACCGGTGCTGGAGCGCGAGGAGCCGACCACCGTCGCGCGCATGTCGGTGAGCCTCTCCCCGGAGCGCAGTAGAACCATCACCCGCGATGAGGCGCTGTCCGTCGCCGACGATTTCGGCATATACCTCGACCTGCCGGGGCGTGCCGACCTGCTCGACCATGTCGACGACCGGTTCCTACCCATCACCGGCGAGCGAGGCGTCACCACCGCGGCCTCCGCGACAGGTGTCCGGGTGATACCTGAGAACCACCTGGTCCAGACGCTCACCACGCCCGCGGATCTGCGGAAACTCGAGCGCTATCCGGCGATGCGCGGTCAACTGCGGCTGGTGTCGGACAACGTCGAGATCGGCGTACCACCTGCGGTGGCAGCGACGCTGCCGGCGCGGGCCGAGGAGCCGACGACCGGGCTCGCCGATCCGGTGGCCGTCGACGGCTACGCCGGCTTGATGTCGCGTCTTGACGATCTCAAACCGGGTCAGCAGGCAACGGTCACCGCGCGTGCCTCCGGACGCACCCACGAGGTGTCCGCGAGGATGCACCCCTGGGGTTTGGCGGTATCGGGACCGCTACCTCGGCATCCGGACTCCATCGCCGTGTCACTTCCGGTCCCCTCAGCCACTGCGCTGTCGGCCCGGGACCTGGCCTGGCTCGACGGCATCGCCCTCGCCATCAAGGCGCAGCTCGACGACCCGAGCCTGTCGCTCGACGACCAGGCCCGCCAAAGGCTGACAGACGAGATCGAAGGCCTCCGCACGGAGTTCGGGGAGGCGCGAAAGGCCGGCGGGCTGCCCGACAAGCCGGTCAGTGAAGTCATCTTCGAGGCGAAGGACGGCACGCTGCGGGAGTGGCGGGAAGATGGTGCAGAAACGGCCGGTCGCTTCGATGACAGGGCGAGACGCGCGGACAACCCGCAGGAACGAGCCATGCACGTGCTCCGAAGCGCGTTGCACCGTGATTTTTGGCTCGAGACCCACGCGCTGACGGCTGGCGTGCCGCAAAGAGGCACCAGCGAGTCGAGCGACGATCAGGACACCTTCCCCGCCGTAACGGGCGACGGCGAAGCCATACCGCTGACCCGGATGACGTCCATGCCGGCCACGGATGCCGAGCGCCGCGAGTTCCTCCCGTTGGCCCGGAGGATCCTCGGGCCATCGGTGCGACACGTCACCGACGAGAACATGGCGACGCTGATCGCGTACGCCACGGAGGCGTACGACGATCGCATCGAGGGCGGGCCGGTGGGAACCGATTCGCTGCGACGCCGGCACGGCTACGCCACCCTCAGGAAGGACCTCGAAGAGAGTCGGAGCAGGACGGGCCTGCGGGCCAGCCTGGAGCGTAACGTAAACCGCTATATCGAAGAGGAAAACCCTCGGACGGCCGACGATCGAAAGCACGAACTGCTAAGACTCGGTCTGCATCTGCTCGCGAACGAATCGCGCATCGACAGGGAGCGTTATCGCGCGGTAATCCGCACGTCGGACGTTTTTCTCGACTGGGCCCAACGTCGTTACTCGAAGAAGCACTCCGGCCATCTGCCGCCCGGTCCCGTGCCGTTGGGCATGTTGGCGGAGCTGGTTCGCGACAAGCTGGGTCCCGGAGCCTCCCTGAGCTCGTGGGACGTGGCGCACATCGCCCAGGCGAGCAGCGTCCGGCAGGCCTGGTGGGTGACGTCCCGCTTGCCGAGACAGAGAATCTCCCGGATCGTCAGTCAGCCGGGACTCGGGATGGTGACGCAACCTGTCTCCAGGGTGCACACGAGATTTATCGAGCGCCGATTGGACAACGGGGACTCGACGCGAGACCGCAATCAGGAGGTGAGGGACCTTCGCGCTCGGCTGGCGGCGGCGGGCCCCTCGGTGGGTGTCTCCGACGAGGATCTCGCACGACTGGTCGCGACGCGGCGCCGGCTCTACGCCAAATCGTGGGATCGCCGCTACACCTCCATGGGCCTGTCCCACTACCAGCAGATGGCGCGGGAACTGCTTGGCCGTGACCAGGTGACCCCGGACGTGTTGCGGGACCTCGCCGTGATGACGCGCCCGGAGTCCTCCCTGCGCTACGGCGGCGCCCATACCCGGTTCAATCATCGCAAGATCCGGCAGCAGCTTGCCGAGAAGGCGTTCGAGAAATGGCGGCCCGGCACGGACAGGCCCGCCACTCGACCCACCCCCTCGGCGGTCGGCAGTCAAGATCACAGCCGGATGGTGACTGGTTTCCACACCATCGACCTGGACGCGGGTGTCGTCCGCGAGTTGACCGCTTGGATCAACCAGTCGGTACCGTTCGGCGGTAATCAGATCGCCGAGGATGTCGTCAGCCGTAAGATCACGTCTTTGTTCGGCCAGACGCTCGACGACGGCACACCGCTGGAGATCGCCGTCGATGGCACCATCTATGACATCCGGCTCTGGGCGATTCCGAACGCCGGCCCGGAGGTCGATCCGGAAAGCCTGCCCAATCAGCGCGGCCTGTTCTCGGGCGCGCAGGAGGTTCGAAGCTACAGCTTCTTCGAACGGGCGAACTGGGCGACGCAGATGGATGCGACCTTCTTCGACATCGGTGCGGGCCATCGATTCCTGGCCGGCGTGCGGTCCGATGCGGCGCTGACCTACGGCCACGTCAGCGGCTCGGGGAAGCGGGCTCTCAGCAGCACCACCATGGCCAGGTATCGGCAGGCCCGGGTCAAGGAGGATCTGGGCTGGGTCAACCTTCCGGTGAACTGGACGCTGCGGGTTCAGGAGCGCAGAACATACCATCGCAAGCGCGATGCCGTGTCCGAGTTGCCGACGGCGCTGAGCGTGGTCAATTCCATCCGGCAGGGCACCCTCCGCAGCGACAACGATGGTGGGCGTTGGCTCGAGCGCACCTTCACCGACGGCGAGGGGAACCCGGTCACGCACACGATCAGATACGCGGTGCCGGAGTTCAATCTGCCCTACTCGAGAGAGCAAAGCCAAAGCGATGAGCTGAAGGATAAGACCGACCCCGATTACGGGACGAAGATGCCGGTCACTGATCCAGGTGATTTCCGGGTGTGGAACATGGATCACGGCGTCACCCGGATCCAACTCGCGGATCAGGTGATCACCGGTGTCCGGGCCATTCTCACGCCCGAGGGCTACGCCTTCTGGAAGACCCATCTCGAGCGATACCTGTCGAACGACGAGCTTGGACTGCACTTCGCGAATCTCGTGCGTGCCAAGGGCGAACGCGGCTACCAGCAGACGTTCCGGGTGCTACTCGAGAGCGACGGTCGTCGCCTCAGCCTGAGCCTCGGCGCCAAGGACAACAGCCCGATCACGAACGTCACCAAGATCAGTCAGGTGAGCCGCAGCAAGGAAAGCCGGATCGACGACGTGACGGCCTCGGTGCTCAGGACCCAGGACATCGAGTACGTCGACTCCATGGGCCGGATCTCGGTCACCGAGTCCGCCCGGGTGCCGGACTCACGGCTCGTTCGGGCCATGGGGCGCCTGGTGAAGCCGGTCGGCCATAGTGCCGGCCAGTTCATCCAGCAGAGCCGGACCTTCCTGACCCGCGCCGTCCGGGTGGTCGGTGAGTTGCAGGTGGCGTTGGTCGAGTTCGACCTGGAGTTGAGGGTTCACCATTATCCCGACAAGCACCTGACGGCCGCCGGCGACAAGGGCGACCCGCTCCACGAGGAGTCGAGGGATGTGTCGGGCTTCGCGCATGTCCTGGTGCACAAGGACGATCTCCAGAAGTTGAGCACCGTCGCAGGCGACCCCACCCCCTCTTCCAGCAAGCTCACGTCCGACAAGATCGCTACTGCTACGAGCGCGACGGAAAAGACGAACTCCGCTGATCCCCGCTGGTGGAACCCGGGCAGCGGCTGGGGCCTGACGATGGACGTCGTCCATCACCTGGAGGGCGTTGAGACGCTCTATAACAAGATCGTCCCGCTGTTGGTCGAGGGAGGGCACCTTCCCAAGGCGGCGAACACCGCAAGGGGCGACGCTACGTCGCCGTGGGACATCTTGCAGAAAATGCCGCTGACCGGAGCACTGGAGAATAATCCCGGCCTGGACTACCGCAACTGGCAGGCGCTCATCCACGAGCTGTCGGAGGACAATCTCCTGTCCAGGGCGGCCGACGTCATGGATTCCACATCGAACGACCGGGGTATTGTTTGGCTCTTCAGGCATCCCGCCTCACCGCTCCGCATGGAGAACGCCCGCACCGTCACCCTGACGGCGGAAACACTCAGCTCCTCGTTCAAGGAACAGACCCCATACGAGTTGCAGTACGGTCACATGCACACCGTGGCGACCACCATCAAGCAAGCCAAGGTGTCGGCCCGGGAAGGTGGGCTTGTCGCAGGCGCGGGTGGAAGCGAGGGCGGCGCATCGCTGCAGGGCGTGCTGAGCGGCCAGTACGGCTCCAGAGAGTCCGAGAACAGCGGACGGACGCAGTCCAGTTCGGTGATGTCCGACACCGACGGTCAAAAGATGAAAAGTCGGAGTTTCACGGCGGAGATCCGTTGGCACTGGGCGGTCAAGCCCGCTGGCGATACCGCCGGACCCGTCACCGGCTCTGGCGATACCGCCGGGCCCCGCACCGCCACAACCGGCAGCGGCACAGTTGACGCAAGAGCCATCATTCTCCAACCGGACGCGCTCAATGACACCGGCTCTACCGACTCCTTGGGCAGGCTTGTCGTCGTGCCCGCCACTGGCGACCACCCGGAGCTGACCGCCGAAAACCTGCCAGAGGACTTCATGCGGCGGGCCATGGAAGATCCGAACGAGCAGTCTCCGATAACCAGGATGGATGCCGTCGCCTACACCGTGATCGGAACCTGGGGTGCGGAGAAGTTGCAGGCCGCAGCGACGGAGGCGATCGCGGGCGAGGAGAAGCGGCTATCGGCGAACGGGCTGCGCGGGCGGGTCGATCGGGTTCTCGAGGACCTGCGGCTGAATCCGGAGATCCGGGCGCAGCAGCTGGAGTCGTTCCTGTCGACCGCGCTGAGCCGGGACGCCTACAGGGGCTTCTTGCTCAGGGCGTTCACGGGGGCGAGCGTGGTGATATCGGTGGGCGGCGGCACCGTGGGTCTGACCGCCGTACCGGTGGGGGTTCCAGAGATCGTGAAAGTGTGGAAGCCCTACACGCAGCAGGTCACCGAAGCCCAGGCGGGTAAGGAGACCGGCGCGGAGAACATGTGGCAGGCGGGGGCAGGGGCCGGCGGGTTCCTCGGCAAGAGTGGCTTGAAACCCGTCATCGAGGACGCCCCGAAGAGCGACGCTGGAAACAGCGAGCTGGTGCTCGGGACCGGCAGCTACACCCGGGTGAAGGGGAGGGGAAAGGTAGCCGCCGAATCAACCACGCTCGGCAAATATTCGGGCTTGTTCCAGGACGCTCATTATATGATCGTCCGTGTCGCGGTGGTCCATCAGGTCCAGGCGGGCAACACCGTCCGTCGGGTCGCGGGCGAGGTGCTGCTGAACATCAAGGTGACAGATGCCATCCCCTACGCCCGTCTCTTCCGTAACCCGGAGCTGATTGCCGACCAGATCGCGGCGGCACAATCCGTCCGGCCGACTGCGGACACCCGGACGACAACGGTGAGGCCGTCGACCGCTCAAACGCACGCGTCCCACGGGGCGACGGTGTGGCCGATGCTGCTCAGTGGCGGCAACGGGCAGACAGGCGTTGCTCCGCTGGTCGCGGCGTTGGCCGAGGGGGCAGCGCCATTCCACTCCGCCGGGCTCGTCACCTACGTCAAGTCGCTGCCCGCCAGCTTGAATCCCTTCATGGGGAAGTTGCTCGACGGTGGCGTGTCCTGGTCCTACCGCAGTGACGATCACCGAGATTTCACGATAACGATGAGCGCCGAACAGGTGGGCCCCGCCTCGGGAAGTCACGACGGCGGTAGCGGCGCCAAGTCGTACACCCGGCAGAACGACGCACGCAACGAAAGCCGCCGCTGGAACAGTGGGCACGTTGCGGCCGGCGCCAGTAGTGGGATGGGCCAGCCGGACAAGCGCGACGGGCTCAAGATCCAGGGCTTCGATCTCGGGTTCGTGGCCGTTTCCCTACCGGGCGGCTTCAGCCGGAACACCGGCCGCACTGACATGCACGGTTCGAATCTGTTGTCGATGGAAGGTGTGCGCGCCAACAACCTGACCGGCTACTTCCAGAACGTCAGGTTCTACGGCACGGTCGAGGAGAGCACAGCCAGCACGAAGACAACCCTGAGGAACGTCGTCGGCGGGGGTAGGAAGGGCGAGGGCTTCGATGCCACCGTGAAGCTCATCGTCCTCGAACCCAGGGACGGCGCCACCGCTCTGGGCGCAGACGAGCGCCCCCTCGATTTTGGTCTGAGCCAGGAGCTCCCGGAGAACGCGCTGCTCGTCTCCGTACGCGGGCTCGGAGCGATGCGCACGGCACTCTCGTCGGAGGGCTTGGGCGGCTCCGGGAGGCTGAAGGACACCAGCGACCAACTCAACTACGAGTCGCTGCCCAAGAAGCTGGGGGCGATGCTCACGGACGAGGGCGCCTGGTTCCGATCGCTGTCGACGGGCAGGGGGGACCTCCACGCTGGCAGCAAGGGCTTCGTGGTGAGAGCCCGCGTCGCCGAGGTTCAAGACTTTTACTGGGTGGAGAAGTCCGAGCTCGAGAAGTACGACCACGGAACCAATCTCGTCGGCAACACCGCGCTCGACACCCTCCGAGCACATGCGGGCGTGTCGCTAACGGTCGCCGCCACGCCGGATGGCTTCAACTGGGTCGGGCCCACCGGTACCGTCGGCAAACAGCGGGCCACGACCCTCGGCACCGATCAGTCGCTGTCGGACGAGCGCCGGGCGTGGCTGCGCAGGAGCGCGTCCCTGTTCGTCGTGCACGTCAGGCTGCAGTACGAGGTCGAGTGGCCGGGGAAGCGCGAAGCGCAAAAGGTCGAGGCGATCGGGTACACGGATATCGTCGTGTCCAAGGAGGACGCCCAGGCGCTGGGAATTCCGGACGACGCGCTGGCCGCCGCGGTACCGGCGAAGAGCCGCGCCAAGGTGTTTCCCGGCTATCAGGGACCGGCCGCCGCAAGTCGGGATGCCGGGTCCGCAGCCGCCGTCTCGGCCGCCCAGCGGTTCCACCTGCTGCTCCGGCAGGCGGACGCCGGGCTGCACGCGATGCGTCCTCCTGCCGGCGTGAGCCGGATGGAGATCACCAACGTCTACTCGATCGCGGACGGCGGGCACGCCGAACCGAAGGGCAAGAGACCCGCATCTGAACGCCCCGTGGTGTGGTACGAGCTCGTGCGCAGCGACGACGAGTTGGTGTTCGTCCTGCGGGTCCACCTGACCGGTGACCCGGACGCCGTTTCGCACGTCAAGGCGCAGACGAAGGCGGGGGTGGAGCTCCACCTCAACAAGCCGGGACACCGGCTGCCGATGGCCGATCGTCGACTCCGGGTCGAGGTGCAGTTCGTCGATGCCGGGCAGGCGCACCTCATAGTTCCGGTGCTGTCGGGGGAGCCGCCGACCGGCCAGGGCTGGGCAGGGGATCAGTTCCCGGCGTTCTACGCGCACGAGGTGCTGCGTGCCATCGGCGCGACCGGCCATCAGCGCCCGCGCGGCAAGGCCCCGGCGACCGTACCGATGGAGGTCCGTGACGCGGACCTCCAGCAGATCATGGACGTCCTGGAACCGATGTGGCCGTGGCGCGGTGTTCCCGGGGGCGAGCTGCAGCCGAGGCCGGTCCGACGGCTGGAGATCGCTACTGAGCGGTGGCGTCAGGGTTCCACGGATGCGGAGCCGTTCCGCTTCGTCGACACCCCTGACGGCAGGCGCTTGCGCGTGGTGCCCGGTGCGGGTGAACAGGTCGCGGTGCGCTACGAGCTGGTGCGCGGCGATGACGAGATGTTGTTCGTGGTGCGGGTGCACCTGACCGGCGGCGCGGACGCGGTCGCCGAGGTGCGGCAGTTGGCTACCCGGGGCGTGCAGGAATACCTCAACGATCCCCGACACGTGCTGCCGATGGTGAACCTGCCCATGCGCGTCGAGGTGCAGTTCGTCGACGCCGCACGCGCGCACCTCACGGTCGCGGTCACCGCGCCGGGCACCCAGATGGACCAGCCGCACTGGGCGCAGGGCCAACCGCCGGCGTTCTACGCCCACGAAGTGCTGCACTTCCTCGGCGCCATCGATCACCGGCCCCCGTCACGACGTCGCGACAGTGACCTGCCGGCCGACCTGCGGACATCGTTGATGAGCCCTCCCGTCCCGGGCGAACGGATGGTGGTCCTCGACGAGGATCTGCAACAAATCATGGACACCCTGGCCCCGATCTACGCGGGCGTCATCGGCGACCATGGTCCCCTCATCCGCCCCGACGGCGCCGCCACTGCCGCCGCGGGTCCGAGCAACGTCGCCGAATCCTGGAACAACGGGCTCTCCAGAGCACCGCGAATGCCCGACCCGGTGCGAACCCCCTCGCCCGTACCGGACGTCGTTACGGTCACCGACCTGCTCTACGCCGAAGCCATGGTTCCCGTCCTCCGGATGCGAATCGACCAGGCCGAGCGCCGGCTCTCACCGGACGATCCCGAAGTGCAGCAGACGAATGAGGCGTTCCAAGAGCTCAACAGCTTGGTCGACGAAGCCGGAAAGGCCGGCGAACTGCCGGACAAGTCCCTCAGCCAGGCCCTGCTCAAGGCCTCCTTCAAGGATGTCGTGGGTTGGCAGGACACCGCGCGTGCCAAGGCGGAGGCCCTCGCCGATCGGACGTCGGGTGGCCGGGGTGCGTCGCAGACCCGGCGCCAGCTTCAAAGCGTGCTGTACCGGGACTTCCTGATCGAGACCAGTGCGCTGGGTCTCAAGCCGGAGGATCCCGGCAACGCGCAGTTCCTGCCGATAGTCAGGGCGGCGTTCGACCCGGCGGCGTCGGCGGTGACCGACGGGGACATGCAGAGTTTGACCGGGTTCGTCGCCGACCTGATCAAGGCCGATCAGCCAGTCACGATGGAGACCCTGACCCGACGCGCCGGCTTCCACCGGCTGCGCCTGGAACTCGATTCCGGTTCCGTCGCCGGAGGGATCGCAGCGGTCGACGCCGCCGTCAGGCAGTGGCGGACGCCGTCGCCTGACCAGGAGCTGGCGCAGCGCGATCGCCGGCTCGAGTTGCGCGCCATCGGCAGAACCCTCGTGGAGGAGGAAGGGACCTTCGACCCGACGCCCGCGAACCTGGACTCGTTGAACCGGGTGATCGAGTCGGCCTACCGGCGATACGCGAAGGTGAATGACGGTGCCCGCCCGCACGGGCCGATTCCGGCGGCGGCACTGCAGGATCTGTTCCACCACAAGCTCGGTGATCGGGCGACTCTGACCTGGGCGAGCGTGCAGCTGGTCGCAGGTGAGGCGGACACCCGCCAGTCCTGGCGAGACCGGCACCCGGTGCGGGCGTTGACGGCCAAGACATTCGTCGAGGCAGATCTTCCCGGGCTGGCCACGACGGTTCAGAAGGTCAACGCCGGGCACAGCAAGAAGATCCGACAGGAACCGGGCCAGGCTGACTCGGTCGCAGCGCGCAACGCCGAGCGGGACGCGCTGTGGGCGCTGGTGAACCCGGCCGCGTCGCCGTCCCCCGCGCAGCCGGCGGATCTGGTCGGCGCCGTCGAGCTCGCGGTTCTCGACCGACAGGCTGGGTCGTCGACTGCGCAGGCCGCTCCGCCGTCGACCGCCGTAGCGCCCGGGGTCGGAGAAAAGGAAGTCGCCGCACTGGTCGCAGTCCGACGTCGGTTCTACGCCGATGAGCGGGATCCCCAGTACACCGGCTTGGCCGACTACCAGCAGATGGCATCCGAACTGCTGGGTGCCGAGGGCGTGGTGGGTGCGGCCGAGCTGCGCGACCTGGCCATCATGATGCGTCGCATACCACGACGCCTCCCGCCCGTCAGCAAGGACAGGTTCGACGACCGGGCCGCACGGCAGTGGCTCACGAGGCAGGCGATCTCGAAGTGGAACTCGGGGCCGCCGCAACACCGGCCGGACCCGCAGAATCCGCAGGTCGCGCCGGATGCGAGAACCGACCGGAGCCGAATGGTCAGCGCCTTCCACGCCGTCGGCGAGATGCCGTTCGTGGCGGATCTGACCGCCTGGATCAACCGGGCGGTGCCGTTCGGCGCAGGGCAGGTCACCGAGGAGGTCGTCCAGCGCAAGCTGGCCTCCCTGTTCGGCCAGGTGCTCGACGACGGAGCGGCGCTGGAGGTCACCGTCGACGGGAACACCTACGACATTCGGTTGTGGGCCGTGCCGACCCGAGGGCCGGCGGTGGACACGGACAGCCTTCCCGCCGCGAAGAGCAGCAACCGGTTCGATGGCAAGCAGGAAAACCGGATCTACGGTTACGGGGAGCTGGCGTCCTGGTACACCTGGGCGAAGGCGAACAGCTACGACGCCGGGCTGGTCTACCGTGCCGCGCTCGGGCAGGCCGAAGCGCTCAGCGGCGCTCGGATCGACCTGGTGGCCGCTCTGGGCCGGATGCCGGGCAAGGGCCAGCGGGAACTCAGTTCCTACACCCCCGCCGAGTTCCAGCAGCTACGGATCAAGGAGCCCCTGGGCTATGTGAACCTGCCGGTCAACTGGGCGTTGCGGGTGGAGGCGCAGGGGGCCGGGAAATGGCGGGAGTTCACCTTCCGGACCGGGGACGGCGCGTTGCGCGAAGACAACGTGCGCTACGCGGTGGCACAATTTCAACTGCCCTACTCCGCGGAGGAGAGCGGTGTTCCACGGCCCGCGGAGAAGAGCGGTAAAAAGCCGGCGAGCAGGCCTGACCCCGGCTATCTGAAACCGGTGGCCATCACGGGGCCCGAGCAGTTTCCGGTGTGGGAACTGGATCACGCGGTCTCCCGCATACAGCTCTCCGATGCGGTGCTCAGCCAGGTGCAGAAGGCGCTGCCCGTCGAGACGTACGCGTTTTGGAAGCCGTACGTCGAGGCGAACCTGTCCAACGACCAACTCGCCCTCCGTCTGGGCGACATCCTGCGCCCCCAAATCGACCGCCACTACCAGCAGGTGTTCCGCCTGACGTTGCAGGCTGACGGCCAGCGGTTGAGCCTGAGCCTCACCGCCGGCCGCCGTGACCAGCCGGTCAACTCGGTGACGAAGATCAGCGACGTGAGTCAGAACGGGGAGACCCGGTTCGACCGGGTGCAGGCCGTCGTGGCCAAGACCCTGCTCAGCGAGGACACGACGCTGACGCGCCGGGCAACGCTGACGCTGGGTTTCCGGGCGCTCGAGCGGTACTTCCGGTCCGGAGGTCGGTCCCAGTTCGGCTGGCAGAGCGGCGACCAGCTCATCCGCCATCACCGGGCCCTGATGACCCGGGCCGAGCGGGTCCTCGGTGAATTGCAGGTCGTGCTGGCCGACTTCACCGTCCGGTTGGAGGTCCACCACGAGCGCGACGGGGAGACAACACCCCACACCCGCGGGGTCGACGTCAACGGCTTCGCGCACTTCATGGTGCACAAGGATGCGCTGGCGGGGCTGGCGACCGCTGACCCGGTGGGTGCCTCCGGCCGAGCCGGCGAAGCGAGTGGAACAGCGGCGTCGCGGCCCGTCGTGGAGCCTGTCGCCGAGGAGCCCCCAGCCAGGTGGTGGACCCCGGGCCCCGACTGGGGACCGACGATGGACTACGTCAAGAAGCTTGGTGGCGTGCCGAAGCTCTACGACCAGATCGTCGGGCTCATGGTCTCCAAGGGGTACCTGCCGAGGGAGGCGGCGGGTGTCGGTGGCGCAACGCCGTGGGACAGGTTGCAGAAGTTGGGGGTGACAGGCGCGGACGTCAACAAGACCGGCGTGGAGTATGCGAACTGGGAACTGCTCCTCACCAAGTTGAACGAGCGCTCCCTGCGGGCGGGGGCCGACTACGTGCTGAACATCGACCCAACACAACCGGGTGTCGCCTGGGTCTTCTCGCACCCCTCGGACCCGGTTTCCCCCGAGCGTTTGCTCACCATCGGCCTGTCGGCCGCGACTACCGGTCGCACCACCTACGTCGGCGCCAGTGACAAGCAGGTGCAGGTCGGCCACACCAGCATCGACACCATGACCACCAAGCGCACCAAGGGCACGGTCAGGGACCTCTCCGGATACCTCGGCGCCGGTGGGAACGAGGGGGGCAGCTTCTGGCAGGGGCAGGGGGGCCGCCAGGCCACGCGGACGAAGAAGAACAAGGTCGGCGAAACCCAGTCCACCGCGCTGACGTCCGACACGGACGGCCAGAAGATGCCCAGCCCGATCTTCGACGTGGACATCCGGTGGACGTGGGTGGCCCTGCGCAACGGAAAACAGGTGGCGCCGTCCGCGACGGTTGACGCGAAAGCGACGATCCTGCAACCGAAAGACCTGAATGACGCGCTCGCCGCATCGCCCCCGGCACCGCTCACGTTCGTCCCGACTTCCGATGGATCGCCGGCGCAGATTCGAATCAACAGCGTCCCGCCGGCGGGTTCCGTCAACAATCCACAACTGCGCTCGGTGTTGGCGGACATCGGGACCGCGATCTACAACACGCTCGGTGCTCGAGGAGTCGGGAAGCTTCAGGAGAAGCTGATCGAGAACCCGCCCGGTCTGCCTGCGGTCGCCGTCTGGAACGGACTCAACCGTGCCGTCTACCGGAGCGTGCTGCTGAGGGCGCTCGCCGCGGCGGCGATGATTCCGGTCGGGAATCGACTGGTCGGCCTTTCCGTCCGCCCGGTCGGTCGCCCGAAGATCGTGAAGGTCTGGTTCCCCTATACCCAACAGATTCTCGAGAGCCAGGTGGGCCGCGAGGAGGGCCAGGAGACGCTGAGTGAGCGGGGCTACCTGGGCGCTGCCTATGGCGGCGCAGAGGCCACCGCCGGTAACGAGTTGGTGCTCGGGGGCGGCAGCGCCACCATATTGACCGGGAGCGGAACGGCTTCCCTGGGCGTGCAGACGGTGGGCAGCTATCGAGGGCTCTACCAGGACCAGAAGATGGCGGTCGTGCGTACCGTGGTCATCAACCGGGCCCAGGTGGGCGACGCCGTCGTCGAAACCTTCGGTGAGGTTATCCTCAATGTGCTTCTGAAGGATGTCATCGCCAACCGGGATGCCTTCGACGGAGCCGAGTTGCTGGACGAGCACCCCGCCGAGGTGCGCGCGGCTACGACCCCGAAACCTTCGCCGGTCCTGGCGCTGACCACCGAACTGCGGCCGCCGGTCAGTCTGGAGCATGGTCTGTCCTGGGCCGCGATGTGGCCGATGCTCTACGGCGCGACAGCCCCGGAGGCGACCTCCCGTCAGCAGACGGGTTACGGGAAGCTGAGCGAGAGGCTGGCTCAGGAGGCCGGCGCGTTCCGGTCGCCAGGGCTGGTCGCCCTGCTCACCGCACTGCCGTCCTGGCTGAGTCCGTACATGGCGAAGATGCACGACGGGGGCGCGCTCTGGAGGTTCAAAGCCGACGGCCGGTCCTTCGTGGTGTCGATGTGGGCTGAGTTGGTCGGGCCGGCCTGGGGCAGCCGCCCTGGCGGAAACGGCATCAAGGTCTACGAACGGGGCAACCGCTATCGCGACGCCAGCCGTCGCTCCAAGGCGACGCGTTCTGTGGGCCTCAGTGGCATCGGCACAGGTCGACCGGACGACCTGAACGGCGGTTTCGTGTCGGGGTCACTGGGCATCGGGTCGGCCCGTGGAGAGGAGCAGAGCGACACGCGCGGCTCCAACCTGCTCTTCATGACGGGGCTACGAGCCAACAAGCTGACGGACTTCAACCAAATGGTCCGATTCAAGGTGACGATCGAGGAAACCACCGGGCGCTCCCCGACGGAACTGGTCAAGAAGGCGTTCGGCGGTCAGCGCCCGGCGCGCCGCGTGAGCTTCACAGTCGATGAGGAGCACGTCGTCAGCGTGCCTACGGAGGGCACGATGCCCAAGGGGCGCCCAAGCAGGAGATCACGTTCGGCCTCAACAGCGCGTTGCCGCCCGGAATTCTGATCGAGGGGATCTATGGCGTAAAGAATATTTTCGAGGCGGTGGAATCCGCCGGTGTGGGGAAGGCGGCGGAGGCGCCGGCCGCCGACGGCCATCTCAATTTCGAGACAATGCAGACGAGCCTGGGCACCATGCTCAGCGAGTCTGGGGCCTTGTTCACCGCGGTGTCGATCCACGGTGCGGTGTTGGATCCCGGCCGGGGCGGCCTCCGCGTCAAGGCTCGCTTCAGTGACGTCCTCCAGCTCTCCTACATGGAGAAGGCCGAGAAGGAAAAGTACGATCACGGCACCGATCTCGTCGCTGACACTGACGTCTCGACCAGGCGGGAGAACGTGGCCGGCTCCGTCACCGCCACCGGGCCGGTAGCGCCCGGTCAGTCGGTCGGGGGTCAGGTCGCCGTCGGCCGCCAGTGGAGCCGGGCCCGCGGCATCGACCACACCGCGTGGATCGAGCACCGGGCCTGGCTCCGCAGGGACAGCTCCGTCTTCTTCGTCTTCGCCCTGCTGGAGTACGAGGTCACGTTGCCGGGCGCCAAGAAAAGCTACAAGGTGCACGGTAGCGTCGGAATGGTGGTCACGAAGGAGGAGGCCATCGACTGGGGCATCCCCGAAGCGGCACTCCGGTCCGTCGTGCCGGCCGACAAACGGAACAAGGAGTTCCCGCGCCCCGACGGAGCGGGTCAGTCGGCGTCGGAAGGTCCATCCGCGACGCCAGCCGGGCCCCTCTCGGACAAGCAGCGGCAAATCGTCACGGCGTACGACAAGACGGTCAAAGGTCTGCGCACCATCACCACCCGCCCGCCATCGACCTCGGGCTCTACCGCGTCGCCGTCCGGACGGGGAGCGGCCGGGCCGTCAAACCCGAGGGCGGGCGTCCAAAGGCCGTCGCGTGCGCCGAGGCCGGACCCCGACCAGATGTTGGTCCCGAGCGGCATGGAGGGTTTCCAGAACGATCAGCACAGGTTCCAGTTCCCGAACCTTCCGGCCGAGTGGCAGGCGGCCTACGACGCCGCTCGGCCCCATCGCCTGCGCACCGAGCGCTACAACCCGGCGAGGAACGCCCTCGACACGGACAGCAACCTGCTGCGCGGCGAGCTGACGACGATCGACTTCCGGGTCCGCGAATTCCAGGCTCCGGACGGTACGAAGGTGCGAGCCTTCGACGTGCACCTGGATCTGGTGTCACCCGACGACCGGGTCACACCGGATGCCCGCGCCGCGTACGGTCGCTCGGTGCAGGACACCCTGAACCAGATGGTCAACGGCCAGCACCGGTTCGACGACGGCTTCCGGTTGCACGTCAACTTCACCTTCGACACCCCCACCTGGGCGGGCGGGCTGGCCGACGCCTGGAGGTCCGACCCGGGGCGCAGCCCGGCCGTCGAGATCACCGACGACGCGTCCCCTGACACCGACCAGCACCTGTGGAAACTCAGCGACACCGCGGCAGTCGGGGTGCACGAGATCATGCACTACCTGGGCGCGAAGGAGGGTTACTCCTCCGCCGATCGGCTGTTCCATACCCCGCAGCTGCCAGGCGTGATGGGCAGGAACGTGCACACGCTGCCGACCAGTTTCTCGGCCGGGTCGACGCCGTACCTCGACGACAGCGATCTCGCGGTCATCGCGGCGGTGGCCGCTACCGCCGGGCCGGTCGCGGATCCTGGCCTCAGCGATCCCGGCCCGGAGCCGGAGTGGCTACGGACGTCCCTCGCCCGCATCGAGCGGCCGTACGAGGACACGCCGAACCTGCTCAGTGATATGTCGGTGCCTGGTGTCCGGGCGACGCCACCGCCGAAGGACCTCCGGGCCACCGCGCGCCAGCAGCCGGGCCAGTACTTCGTGTGGCTCAGTACGGCCCGCGACGTGGCGGTGGACCGACCCGTGTTCGAGTGGCTGAACGAGCGGTTGGAACAACTCGCCCAGGCCGGCAGGACACCCATCGTGGTGACCCGCGGCCGGCCCACCCTCGACGACGTCTCCGGCAGCTCGACGAGCGGGCCAAGGGCCGACAAGCGCAGCCTTTCCGTGCTGCTCAACAGGTACGGCGTCGCTGTCGTGCACGAGCTGCCGCAGAGTTCCGGCGGACTCGGTGGGTTGAACCTCGACAACAGCTGGAAGGTCCGCGGATCCACCCCCACCGCAGCGAGCGACCGGCAGGCGGACGCCACCTGGTCGAGGATCGACGCGGCGGTGGTGGACGCCGCGCGCCGCCTGGCCCGACCGACCGTTCGCCCGGTGTCCGAGGCGTTCGGCGCGCTGGTGTGGGGCGCGCGGAGCGTACGCGAGCAGTTCGAACTGCTGCGGTCGCGTCCGGCGGACCTGATGAACGCGGCGCACCTGGAACAGGCCGCCGGGATGGCCGAGCGGGTCCCGGCCAGCATGAACGCCGCACTGGTCAAACCCCTGCTGCGCTTCGGCACGGACGACGAGATCGTGGTCACGTTCACGGAGTCCACGGCGCGGCAGCAGCCGAGCACGCTGCTGCAAGCGGTCGGCCGGCTGGACCAGGCGGGCAAGCTGACGGACCCGCGGGAGCCCGGCGGCGCCACCGGCGACTTCATCGACCTGGTCCAGGCGGTCCGGCGGGGCGCGGACGAGGCGGAGCACAGCCGCTTCGACTTCGCGGTCTCTCTGCTCAAGGCCATCGGCCAGGTCAAGGCCGGCAGGTTCGACGACGCTGAGGCGTTCATCGCCGAGAACCGCGGACGGCTCGAAGCGGCCCAGAAGACCATCTGGGTGGACGCGCTCGAGGAGCTCAAGAGCGTCATGGCCGACGACACCGATCGCGGCCGCCTGGAGCAGGTGCTGGCGGCGGTCTACGAGTGCTGAGCGGGCGCCCCGCGGTCGGCTCGGCAGCGGGGCGCCCCACGGGCGGCGGATCAGGCGGGCGGGGGGCCGCTGGCGAGCTCGCGCCGCAGCACGGGCAGCACCTCCGCACCGATGAGGTCCAGTTGCTCCAGCACCGTGCTCACCGGCAACCCGGCGTGGTCGATCAGGAAGAGCTGACGGTGATAGTCACCGACGTACTCGCGGTAGCCGAGAACCGCGTCGATGACCTGCTGCGGGCTGCCCACCGTCATCGGTGTGGTGTTCATGTGCTCCTCCAGTGAGGGCCCGTTGCCGTAGAGGGGCGCGTTGTCGAAGTACGGCCGGAACTCCCGGACCGCGTCCTGCGACCTCGGCCGGACGAAGACATGCCCGCCGAGTCCGACGACCGCCTGCTCGGCGGTGCCGTGGCCGTGCGCGGCGTACCGTTCGCGAAAGGTCCGGACCAGCCGGGCCGTGTGCTGCCAGGGCCACATGATGTGATTGGCGAAGAAGCCGTCGCCGTGGGCGGCTGCCAGCTCCGCGGTCTCCTCGCTGGACACCGACGCGTGCCAGACGAACGGCGGATGGCCCGCGAGCGGCCGCGGCACCGCTGTGAAACCCCGCAGCGGCGTACGGAACTCGCCGGACCAGTCGACGGTGTCCTCGTCCCACAGCCGGCGCAGCAGCCGGTAGTTCTCGGTCGCCAGCCGGCGACTGTCGTCGGGGTCGCGGCCGAACCACGAATACACCGGACCGAAGATGCCCCGGCCGAGCATGAGGTCCAGCCGGCCGCCGCACAGGTGCTGCACCGTCGCGTAATCCTCAGCGATCCGGACCGGATCGTTCGTGGTGATCAGAGTCGTTGCCGTGGACAGCAGTATCCGGCTCGTCCGTGCGGCCAGGTAGCCCAGCAGCACAGCCGGCGCCGACACGGCGTACGTCGGGGTGTGGTGCTCGCCGACGGCGAAGACATCGAACCCGGCTGCCTCGGCGTGTTCGGCGATCCGTGCCGTGCTGAGTAGCCGCTCGTGAACCGTTGGCGCTCGGCCCGTCACCGGGTCGGGGGTGCGGTCGCCGAGACTGTAGACACCGATCTGCATACCCCCCAGACGAACGGGGCCGGTGACCGGTTCAGATCGTGGCCCGGCTCATCCGCCGGGGGTGGCCGGCGCACCGGCGTCGCGGGGCAGGTATGCCGTGACGACGATCCGGGTGCCACGGGTGACGGCGAAGTGGGAGAGATCAGCGATGCCGACGGGTAGTTCACCGTCAAGCTCCTGCACGCCGGCGCGGCCGGTCCAGTTGACCAGCGGTCGCTGCCGGCCG
Source organism: Micromonospora sp. MGP-C2 (assembly GCF_057766525.1). Lineage (NCBI taxonomy): Bacteria > Bacillati > Actinomycetota > Actinomycetes > Micromonosporales > Micromonosporaceae > Micromonospora > Micromonospora sp. MGP-C2. The sequence continues at coordinate 1,781,924 of NZ_JBYMEN010000002.1, read as the reverse complement.
TCGAAGGTGTAGCCGTAGAGCCGGTAGCCGGTGCCCTCGGTCAGGCCGCTCAGGGTGGCCCGCACGGTGACCCGGTCGCGTTCTTCGGTCAGGAAGACGGACAGGTTAGCGCCAGAGTCCCGGTCCGTCGCCGAGGCGACGGCGGTACGGACGATGTTCGTCTGCACTCCCGGGGCCGGCGGGGCGAGTAGCGCCCTCGCGGAGATTCCGGCCACCGTGAGGGCGGCCATGAGCAGGGCGCCCAGGCCCGCGAAAGTAACGGCACGCCGGGACAGGCGGCGCTTCCGTCGGACACGCTGACCGTCGTCCGGATGCGCGATGCCCGGCGCTCGGTCGAAGCCGCGTTGGGCGGGATGCGTGACGGGCCGTCGGGCGGTCCGCGTCGGCAAGGGTACGGCCGTCGGCGTGGTCTGCTCCTGAACGGGCGAGGGCTTTTCAACCAGCGTGGCCGGCGGGGGTGCGGCCGGGGGTGCGACCCGTGGCAGCGCGACGGCTGGGGGCGCGACGGCTGGGGGTGCGATCCGTGGCGGTGCGACGGGTGGGGGTGTGACCGGTGCCGGTGCCACCCGCTGCTGCGGTGGCTCCCTGCGCCCGAGGTCCGGCCCAGCGGGGGCAGACGCCTCCCCGGTGGCCGTCTCGGCACCCGTACCGCCGCGCCGCAGTCGGAACCGGCGTCGGTCGGTCTCCTGGGCCTCTCTGCCCGGCTGGCCGGCCGGCTCCTGCGGCGCGAACCGCGCCGGAAAGGCCGCCGGCACCGCCGCCCCCAGCGCCCCGTAGCGGTTGAGCAGGTGATCCCTGTCGTCGCTGAGCAGGGCCAGCGCGGCGAGCGTCTCGCACACCTCGGTCGCCGCAGCCCGGCACTGCTGGCACGACTGGAGATGGTGGCCGACCTGCTCCGCACTACGCCGGTCGAGCGCGTCGAGGTGGTAGAGAGCCAGCAGGTCCGCCACATGGGCTTCCGTACCGGAGACTTCTTCCACCTGCATCAGACCCTCGGTTCACCGACTTTCCACCAGTAATGCTTGAAACGTGCCCTGCCGACGCGCGGTTCACGTCGGCCGCGACAAACCCAGCAGCACCACTCGTTGCGCTGGGTCAGCTTGGCGGACGGGGCGCCGGGCGTCGCGCGGCAGCATCACCCCGCCGGCGGCCCCGAGCGGGTGTCGTCACGGCGCGTCTGGACGCTGCCGGGGCGACCTGGCTCCGATCGACGCCTTCGGCAGTGCCACGGTCTCGGCCCGGGTTCCCGGCCCGTCGCTGGCCACGGACGCCGTGCTGTCGGCTTGTTCTTCGTCCGGGTTCAGCTTCCCGCCGTCCGAGGGCGGTGGGTCGCCGACCGTTCGCCGGGAGACCGACGGCGCCCGTGGCGCGGAGGCCGGAGGAAGAGCGCCGCCGCGAACCGGCGGCGCGGCGGTCACCGGCCCGGGGCCGTCGTCGTCACCGTCGTCCTCGGTGTCGTCGCGCAGCAGCCGGCGGATCCGGAACACGAGCAGGACCGCTGCCGCGAGCGCGACCAGCGCCACGATGGCCAGCAACGCCGACCGTCCGCCGGAGCTGCCGGAGGTGAGCCGTCCGCCCGATTCCCGCCCCGGTAAGGCCACCTCGGCCTCCTCGGGCAGCACCTTCGTGACCGCGGCGGCGGCATTGATCATGCCCCAGCCGTATCGGCCGTCGGGCTGTGCGCCGTCGCCCATCTTGTCCGACGTCACCTGGAGACGATGGGCGACCTGCTCCGGGCTCAGGTCCGGGTACGCGGCCCGGACCAGCGCGACGGCGCCGGCGACAAAGGCCACCGCGTACTGGGTGCCGCTACCCGCGACGGCGCCGACCCCGGTGATCCCGACACTGCTCACGTTGACGCCCGGGGCGACCACGTCGATGCCGCCACCGCGATAGTCGGCGGCTCGCTGGCCGTCGACTGCCACACCACCCACGCGCAGCACACCGGGGCCGATCTCCGCGCCCGGGTTGACCGGTACCGAAGCACGTGCAGCGCCGATCACCACGACGACGTCCCGGGCCACCGCCTCCATGATCGCCTTGGCCACCTCGGGCTTGCTCGTGTCGACGAAGTTGCCCAGCGCGATGACTGTCGCGCCCGCCTCGACGGTGGCCTCGATGGCCGCAGCAGAGTCGGCCGGCTGGGCCTTGGCGTCGTTGCCCACGACCCGGACCGGCATCACCGTGGCGTCGGGGGCGACGCCCTTGACGTCACTGCCGTTGGTGGACTGCCCAACCACCAGACCGGCCATCGCGGTGCCCGAGCCGAGGCAGTCCGTGTCGCCGCGGCCGCTGCCGCTGGTGATGTCCATGCCGACGGCCACGTGACCACTGAGCGTCGGCAGGCTGCCGTCCACACCGGAGTCGACGATCGCCACGAGCTGCCCCTTGCCGCGGCTCTGCGGCCAGGCCTGGTCGGCGGCCAGGCGCAAGCTCGCCCAGTCGGAGCGACTGCTCGACGCCGCCGTGGTCGCACACTGCCCCGCCTTCGCGCGGGGCTGCGTCGGTGCCTTGCTCGGGACCGCTGCCGCGCCGGAGACCCGCTCCGGCGGGATGGTGGGCCGCGCCTTGGCGGTGGGCGTGGCCTTGGCCTTGCCGGGCAGCGGTTTGACCGGCGCGGCCGGCGCCTTGTCGGGCAGCACTCCGTACTTGACGCCCTCGCCCACGGCGTCCCAGGGCAGCACCAGCAGCCACCCGGCTCGCAACTGGCCCGGTTCCTTGAGGGTGGCGCCGTCAGGTTGCCGGCGGCCGGTGTTGAGGTTGCGGATCTCGACGGACCGCGCCCCGTCGCCGAGGAACCGGGCGGCGATGCTGGTGAGGTTCTCCGGTTCTCCCTGGTACGACGACGTGACGGCGTAGAACTTGACGTATTCGTCGGCGGCCGAAGCCGGGCTCACGGCTCCGACGATCAGAGCCACCATGACGAACACCGCGAGGCAGGCACCACGTGCCGACCGGGTGATCCAGAACATTCTCTACTTCCCTTTGTCGTCGCCCAGGGCGGATCTGCACACACGACGGCCGAGACGGCATCGTGGTTCACGGCCGGACGCAATCTGCGGCGGCATCGCGATCCCTTCGTGCCACGCTGCCATCCGGCGCTCAACAGATGCGAAGGCGGCGTACCTCAGCGTGGTGTCGCGGACGTGGCTCGGGGAAGATGCACAGTGACCGACGGCGCGCCGTTCGCCACGCTGATCGTCACGAAGACCAGGTCGCCCAGCGCCACCGGCAGGTCACCGGAGACCTCCTGCACCGTGTCGGTGCTGGTCCACGACGCGATCTCGCGCGTCTGGCCGTCGAGCGTCACGGCGTACAGCTGGTAGCCGGTGCCGGCTCGCAGGCCGGTGACCGTGACCCGCACGTGCACTCCGCTGTCGGTCTCCGACGCGAACACCGAGGCCGTCGCGCCGGTGCTGGGCTCACTCCCGCTCGCCGCGACCGTCACCACCTCCGGCCCGGCCTCGTCACTCACCTGATCCAGAACGAAGAGGGCGCCGAAGCCGATGAACAGCACCACCGCAAGCGCAAGACCGGCCCGGACCAGCGCGAGCCGCTGCCGCCGGGGGCGCGGCTGCCGCCCGGGCCCGGCGGACACCGGACGCCCGCCGGCCGGACGAACCGAGCCCGAGCCGCCACGGCGGGCAGCGGGCGTCGCCGGTCGGGTGACCGGCGACGCCTCCTCGACAGCCACATCGTCGCTGAGCAGCGCGAGGGCGGCGACGACTTCGCACACCTCGTGGGCCGTCACCCGGCACTGCGCGCAGTCGCGCAGGTGCCGGTCGACGGCGTCGCTGTCGGCGCGATCGAGGACACCCATGTAGTGCGGACCCAGCAGGTCCGTCACATGGTCGCCCAGGGCGGGTAGGTCCGGCACGCCGCTCAGCTTCCCGTTCCGCCGTGCCCGGCCGGCGTCACTGCTTTACAAATCGCCACTTCTGGTCTCTCTGGGTGTCCTGACGGTCAAACTGTTGGATCCAGTATCCGTTCCAGGTGGTGCCGTTGTCCCTCGTCGGCCCGATGTCCACGCCCAGCAGCTCCATCACAAAGCCGGAGCGGCGGTTGGTCATGACCACGTTCCCGGCGCCGACGTCCTCCAGCAGCCACTGCTGATTCTCGTCGTTGTCGTCACGCGCGTACACCGCCATCTTCGACCCCTTCTGCAGGGAACGGTCCTGCACGGACAGGGCCATGTTGTTCCACGCGCTCGTGATGATGACGTGCCGCCTGTCCGGCGCCGGGTAGAGCTTCCAGCGCTGGTCCTTGTACCCTTCGTCCTTCCACAGCTGGACCCGGCTACCGGGCTGCGTGTTCTGGTTGATGCCAGGGAGCTCCACGATCGACTGGGCCCACGGGCTGTCCAGGCGGTACGTGGCACCCGCCTCGTACGCGAACAGCTTCGGGCCCTGGGGCTTCTCAGTGGGCTTCGCGGACGGGCTGGTGCTCGGCGAGGCCTGGACGCTCCGGCTCGCCGACGGCGTGGGGCTCGGCTTCACGGCGGGGCTCGGCTTCGTCGCGGGGACGGAAAGCCGGCTGTCCTTCTCATACTCGGTGACGTGCGCCGGAACCTGGTCGGCCAGCTGGGTGACGTTGACGCGGGGCAGGCCGGCCGCGCGCCGCACCGGGTCGATTCCCCATTGGTACGCGCTCAGCGCGAGCCGGTACGGGTCCTCGCCGTTGAGATCGGACAGCTCCTGGGCCATGTCGCACATGGCGACGCCGAGCGCCGGGATCGCGTCTGCGGGTCGCCAGACGGATGTGTCCGTGCCCGGCTGGTACTTCTCCCACAGGGCGGGCGTGAACTGGGCGACGCCCTGGCGGTCCGACGTTCGCTTGTTCACGTCGAAACCGGACAGCGTCCGCAACTGTGCCGCGATCTTCGCCGGCGTGACCTGCGGGCACAACTTTCCGGCGACCTGGATCGGTTGGACGAGAGCGTCGGGCACCTTGAGTTCACCGTCCGCCGCGGCGACGACCGGTTGGGTGGTCGCCTTCTCGGAGAACTGCGGCTGCTCGGCGTACCAGGCCGCGTACGCCTTCACCTTGTCGACGTAGGGCTTGGCGTCTTTCGGGACGCCGCGGGCGTCGAGCACCGCCTTGACTCCGGTCTGCTCCGCGGCGATGGCGGCCGGCCAGAGGTCTCCATCGATGTCGGCGGAACGCAGATGGCCCACGTTCTCGCAGGTCCGGTGACCCAGCGCGATGATGTTTGCCCGCCGGTCTGCGCGACTGGCATCGGACGAGGGCCGCCACTTCTCCCATGCCGCCTGGTCGAGACCGGCGATCATGTCGGGGCTGCTCTTGAAGCCGGACGCCGCCATGATCTGCGCGGCGAGCTTCGGCGGGTTGAGGGCGGGGCAGGACAGGGCCGCCTCCACGATGGCGGGCACGTCACCGTCCGGAACCGGCTCGCCGACCAGCTTGTCCGGGTCCGCAGCGGCGGCCAGTTCGAAACCGACGGCCCCGGACGCCAGGATGACGCCGACCAGGGCGACGATCTCGACGCGCTTACGCGTCGACGAGATGAGCCGTCGCCACGGGCGGCGCTGGCCACTTGCGGTTGCTTTCATCGACTCACTCTTACGCTCAGTTGGTGTGGGCACGTGTCGTGCACATGACGGCCGGGCAGCTACCCCGGTTCACAGCTGATCGGATTTTCTTGGGCGTGCCTCGCCCGCATCGCCGTTGCCGGTCGGCCGTCTCTCGCCTGCGGTTCCGAAATCGAAGCCCCGGCTGACGAGGGCCTCCCGCATGGCCCGCAGTGCATAGAAGGTGCGTGACTTGACGGTGCCGGCCGGGACGTCGAGCGCGTCGGCGGCCTCGGACACCGACCGTTCCCGGAAGAAGATCTCGACCAGCGTGATGCGTAGCCGCTCGGGCAGGGAGTCGAGCGCGGCCCGGACCTCACGCGCGTCGAGGAGGCGCTCGATGGCGTCGTCCGGCTGCGCATGATCGTCGATATAGTCGACCGGCAGCTCCGCCGGACGGACGTCGGCGGAGCGCATCTGGTCGATCAGGATGCGTTTGGCCACGGTGAACAGCCAGGCTCGGTTCCAGTTTCCCTCGGCGTTACGCGCCTCTGGATTCCGCCAGGCCCGCAGCACCGTCTCCTGCACGATGTCTTCGGCTCGGTGAACGTCACCCCTGGTCAGGCGGGTCAGGAAGCTCAGCAGCACGGGCGCGTGGACCTGCTGCAGATGCCGCAGGGCTGCTACATCTTCGGGGCTGTCCCTGCCCTGACCCGGACCGTCCGCAGGGGACTGGGCGCCAGCTGCCGTGCCGCTGGCACCGCTGACTTCTGGGGAGGGTCGCACGCGGCAAAGACTTGCACCGGGATTGCGGATTGTCTACTCAGTGACACTGACGGTGACACTCTGGCCGGTGGCTGTCTGGGCTGTTCATCGATCGCGGCGAGGTGTCCGGTGGTGCGGCGTCAGCCGCCGGTCACTCACGGAGCGTGACGACATGTCGGGGCGTTCGGTTGATTGGCAGACGGCCGAGACGGCATTTGACCAGCGTGAACTGTGCCGGGGCACGCGCCCGGCAAGCCGTTGCCTGGGGCAAGCTAACCTACGTCCACTGTTCACTCGGCGGTAACGTCGACTGTTCACTCGGCTGTAAACACGGTCCCGACATCTGCCGCGTCCCTGCCGGGCCGCGACCGTTTCGGCGGGCCACCGATGGGAGGAGGGCCGAGCATGGACACCGCTTGGGTGGTGGCGGTGGCCTCCGTGGTCGGCGGTGTCGTCGGCGCTTCGATCATGGCGCTGAGCATGCGTCGCACGGCCGCCGCAAGGAGCAACGAGCTGGCACACCTCGAACAGTTGGTGGAGCGGCGGGCGGAGCAGGTGACCGCGTTGAGCCATGAGCTGCGGACCCCGCTGAGCATGATCAAGGGGGCGGTCGATCTGTTGCGGGAGGGCACCCCGGGGCCGCTCACCGCTGCGCAGGCTCGCTTCCTGCAGGTCCTGGATCAGCAGTGTACGCAGGTCATCGGGCTGTGCGAGAGCCTCCTGATCCAAGCCAAGATCGAGGCTGGGTTGTTCACCCCACACCTGGAGAGGGTGGACGTGTCGGTGGTGGTGCGCGAGGTGGTGACCGCGATGCGACCGTTGTGTGCCCAGCGGCAGCAACGCATCAGCCTCGACATGCCCCAGGTGATGCCGCGCATCCGGGCCGACCCGATGCTGCTGACCCAGGCGCTGACCAACCTGCTGTCGAACGCGAGCCGGTTCACCACGACCGGCGGGAATCTCGACGTGCGGGTCATGCTGATCGACACTGGCGTGGCGGTCTACGTATCCGACGACGGTGCGGGCATGAGTCAGGCGGAGCGGCAACGCCTGTTCCACCGCTTCGCCACGGGTCGGCCGCTGGCCGACGGCACCGGCCTCGGCTTGGTGATCACGAAGACGATCGTGGAGCTGCACGGAGGCGAAATCATGGTGCACACTGCGTCGACCCGGGGGACCACCATCCTCCTGACCCTGCCGGACCGGCCGTGACGCGCGCCGGCGAGCAGCCCGGGAGTGGGCCTACCGCGCTGGTGGTCGACGACGAGCCGCAGATGACGATCATCGTGGAGTTCGCTCTGCAGACCCAGGGCTTCACCGTCCTCACCGCCCACGACGGGGCTACCGCCCTGCACCTGCTGCGGACGCATTCGGTGGACCTCGTGGTGCTGGACGTCATGATGCCCACGATGGACGGGCTGGCCCTGTGCCAGCGGATTCGCGCACGCTCGGAGGCGCCCATCATGTTCCTCACCGCGTTGGCCCAGCGTGACGACATCATCGCTGGGCTGGAGCACGGTGCCGACGACTACGTCACCAAGCCGTTCCACCCGCGGGAGGTGGCGCTGCGGGCGCAGGCGCTGGTGCGTCGCCGCCGGGGGTCGGGCACCACGGTCCAGGTCGGTGAGCTGGTCATCGAGCCGGCAACGCAAACCGCGACGTTGGCGCAGCACCGGCTCGACCTGCCGTTCACGGAGTTCAAGCTGCTGCACCACCTGGCGGTGCGCCGCGGCGTGCCGCAGTCGTGGCAGGACCTGCTGCGGGAGGTCTGGGGCACCACGGACCTGATCGGCGGACGAGACGTGGTGAAGTCCGCGGTGTACCGGCTGCGCTCCCGGCTCGCCGGGACGCCGAACGGATCGGCGTACGTGCGCACGCTGCGCGGGGTCGGCTACCTGATGCCCGAGATGGCTGCCGAGACCGCCGAGGACGGGGACGCCTCCCCGGCGGCCAGGTGACGGCGGCGTCACCATTACTTACGCCGCCGTCACCGGGGCCCCGTTCACACGCCTTTAACGTGGCCGTCACACCACTCGCATTGATTCGGGCGGCTTAGTAGGGGAGACCACGTCATGGCGACGAACAAGATACGGGGCAACCGCACACTGCTGGCGACAGCGATGGCGGCCTCGCTGCTGCTCGGTGCGGCCGGCTGCGCCCGCGAGGGTGGCGCCGAGGCCAGCAAGGACAGCGGTGTGGTGCACGTGGTGTGCGGCGCCACCGAGGACTGGTGCGCGGCGACCACGAAGAAGTTCACCGAGTCCACGGGGGTGAAGGCCGACTTCGTGCGGCTCTCCAGCGGCGAGGCGCTGGCGCGTATCAAGGCCGGCAAGGGCAACGCGGAGTTCGACGTCTGGTACGGGGGGCCCGCCGACGGGTACGCCTCCGCCGGCGACGAGGGGCTCCTGGAGGCCTACACCTCGCCGAACGCGGGTGTCATCCCGGCCAAGTACAAGGACCCGCAGGGCACCTGGACCGGCGTCTACGTCGGCGCCCTGGGCTTCTGCAGCAACAGCAAGCTGCTGACGGAGCGGGGGATCGGGCTTCCCGACTCGTGGACGGCCCTGCTCAACCAGAAGCTCGCCAAGGACATCGGCATCGCGCACCCGTCGACCTCGGGCACCGCGTACACGACGCTCTGGACCCAGGTGCAGCTGGCCGGCGGCGACGAGGGCAAGGCGCTGGACTACATGCGCAAGCTGCACCCGAACGTCCTGCAGTACACCAAGTCCGGCTCCGCGCCCGCCCAGATGACCGCTCGTGGCGAGGTCGCGGTGGGGGTCATCTTCGCGCACGACTGCGTGGCCACCATGGAGGCCGGCTTCCCCGACCTGAGGCTGAGTTTCCCGGCGGAAGGCACCGGTTACGAGACCGGCGGTGTCGCCCTGGTGAAGAACGCCAAGAACCCGACCAGCGCCCGCAAGTTCGTCGACTGGGCCCTCACCACCGAGGCGCAGGAGGTCGGCCCGAGCGTCAAGGCGTACCAGTTCCCGACGAACCCGGACGCGAAGGTGTCGGACAAGGTCGTCCCGCTCTCCGGCATCAAGATGGTGGAGTACGACGCGGTGGCGGCAGGTAAGGCGAAGTCGGCGCTCAACAAGCGGTTCGACGCCGAGGTCGCGCAGGCGCCGAAGTCATGACCACGTTGTTGTCCGATCCCGGGGTGATCACCCCAACCCCACCCGAGGCGGTCGCGCCGCGGCGGCGCCGCCGCCTCGGCGCGGGGCTGCGGGTCCTGGTCGGGGTCTGCGCGGCGGTGGTGGTGATCGGTGCGGCGATCCCGCTCGTGGCGGTGCTGGCCACTGCCTTCGCTCCGGACGCGCTGCCCCGCTACGTCGAGTTCTTCAGCTCCTCCGTCGATCTCGGCATCCTGCGGAACACGTTGGTGCTCGGGGCGCTGGTCGGGTTGTGCGGCACCGCCCTGGGGTTCCTGTTCGCGTTCGTCCAGGCCCGACTGGACGTGCCGGGTAAGAAGATCCTGCACCTCATCGCCCTCATGCCGATCGTCAGCCCGCCGTTCGCGGTGGCCACCGCCACGGTGGTGCTCTACGGCCGGCGCGGCGTGATCAGCAACGGCTTGTTCGGGCTGGAGTACGACATCTACGGCCTCGACGGCCTGGTGTTCGTGCTGTCGCTGTCGCTGTTCCCGGTGGCGTACCTGGGCCTGCTCGGCATGATGCGGGGCCTGGATCCGGCACTGGAGGAGGCGGCGATGAACATGGGCGCCAGCCGCTGGCAGATCATGCGCCGCGTGATCCTGCCGCTGCTGGCCCCCGGGCTCGTCGCCCCGTTCCTGCTGCTCTTTGTGGAGGCGATCGCCGACCTGGCCAACCCGCTGGTGCTCGGTGGCGACTACACGGTGCTGGCCAGCCGCGCCTACCTGGCGGTCACCGGTGAGTACGACACCACCAGCGCCGCCGTCTACTGCGTGATCCTGCTGGTGCCGTCCCTGGCGATGTACTTCGGCCAGCGGTGGTGGCTCAACCGCAAGGTGCGCACCACCATCACCGGCCGACCGTCCGGCTCCGTGCACCTGATCACCGGCTGGAGCCGGTGGCCGGTGTACGCCCTGGCGCTGTTCGCCGCCGCGATCATCGTGAGCATCTACAGCACTGTCATCCTCGGCTCGGTGACCAAGGTGTTCGGCGTGGACAACACCTTCACCCTCGATTACCTCAAGGAGGTACTGCTCGGGGTGGGAGTGGAGGCCGTCCTCGACACGTTGACGTTCGCGGTCATCGCCACTCCGATCGCCGCCATCCTCGGCCTGCTCATCGCCTGGCTGGTGGTTCGCCACCTGCGACGTACGGCCTGGCTGCTCGACCTGGGCGGCACGCTGGGTGTCGCCGTGCCGGGCACCGTGCTGGGCATCGGCTTCGTCCTCGCCTACCGACCCGAACGGTACATCGGCGACTACCTGGTGTTCCCCAGCCTGGTGGGTGGTAGCGCGGTCTTCGCCGGCGCGATGGCCATCGTCGTGGCGTTCGTGATCCGTAGCGTGCCGGCGGGGCAACGGACGGCGGTCGGCGCGCTGACCCAGTTGCATCCGCAGATCGAGCAGGCGTCGACCGACCTCGGGGCCAACTCGCTGCAGACGTTCCGTTGGGTGACCCTGCCGTTGATCAAGCCGGCCCTGCTCACCGGGTTGAGCTACAGCTTCGCCCGCAGCATGACCTCCGTGTCGACCATCGTCCTGCTGGTCACGCCGGAGACGAAGATCATCACATCGCAGGTGCTCAGCGCCGCGAGCACCGGCCGGTACGGGGTGGCATTCGCCTACTGCACGGTGCTGACCGTGCTCGTCCTGGTCGCCTTCGCGATCATCCGACTGCTCGTCGGCGGGGCGCCGCACTGCACCGCACCGCCAAGTCTGAAAGGCCGAAACGATGACCGTCGCCGCGCCCACCGAGGCCGCTGCGCTCGCACCCGCCGGACGTGGTGAGGCCAGCACCGGACGCCTGCAACTCGAGGCCCTGACCAAGCGTTTCCGGAGCCGTCCCGAGGACGTCACCGCAGTCGACAGCGTCTCGCTCGACGTCCTGCCGGGGGAGTTCATCACCCTGCTGGGTCCGTCGGGCTGCGGCAAGACCACCACGCTGCGCATGGTGGCGGGTTTCGAGGACGCCACGAGCGGCAGCATCCTGCTCGACGGCAAGGCCATCGACGACATGCCACCGCAGCGCCGACCGATGGCGATGGTGTTCCAGAGCTACGCCCTGTTCCCGCACATGACCGTCGCGCAGAACATCGCGTACGGGCTGAAGCTGCAGCGGCGCACCAAGGCCGACATCGCCGAGGGCATGCGGATGGCGGTGACCAGCATGAACCTCGTCGGCCTGGAGGACCGTAGCCCGCACGAGCTCTCCGGCGGCCAGCAGCAGCGGGTCGCGTTGGCCCGGGCACTGGTGGTGCAGCCGAAGGTGCTCCTGTTCGACGAGCCGCTGTCAAACCTGGACGCGAAGCTGCGCGACGCCATGCGGACCGAGATCCGTCGCATCCAGAAGATGTTCGGGATCACCAGCATCTACGTCACCCACGACCAGGACGAAGCGATGAGCATGTCCGACCGGGTCGTGGTGATGAACAAGGGCAAGGTCGAGCAGGTGGCGACGCCCGGCGAGATCTACGCCCGCCCGGCCAGTGTCTTCGTGGCGGACTTCATCGGTCGGGCCAACTTCATCGAGACGGTGCCGGAGAGCATCGCCGACGGTAAGGCGACGGTGACGGTGCTCGGCCGGCGGCTGACTGTGCCCGCCCACTCGACGGTGGTGGCCGGATCGGGGGACGCGTACCTCATGGTCCGTCCCGAGACGGTGACGTTGTCGCCGGTCACCGATGGTGGGACCGGCCTGGGCGTGGTGCTGCGGTCGACGTTCCACGGGCCGAGCATCGACTACGAGGTGGAGACGACCGGCGGCACCGTCACGGTGACGGAGTCGGGCAAGGACCCACGGGATGCGGTGGCCGAGGGAACCAACGTGGACGTGGCCATCGACGCGGACCGGGCGTACCTGCTGAATCGGGAATGAGCCTGTGGCGGCCCTGCCGGCCTCCCCCGCAGTGTCGGCGGGCCGCCACCGGTCGACAACATCTGTATAAGAAGTCCCGTCGGTCTTACTTGTCGAACCGGATCTCGACGCGCCGGTTGCTGGCCCGGCCCTTGGGGTTGTCCTTGCCGCCGAGGGTGTTCGGCGCGACGGGCCGGGTCTCTCCGAAGCCCTTGATCTCATAGGTGACCTGGCTGCCACCTTCCGCGGACAGCACCGCTCGGACCGCCTCGGCTCGCCGGAGGGACAACGCCAGGTTCTGCGCGTCGTCGCCCACCGCGTCGGTGTGCCCGAAGATCTGCACCGTGCCGGTGGCCTCGGTGCGTAGTCGTCTCGCGATCTCGGCCAGCCGGGTGCGGGCTGCCGGCGAGAGGTCGGCCTTGCCGAACGCGAAGAGCACGTCCGCCGCCAGGATCAGCTCGATTCGTCCGCCGGACTCGGCTTCCAGACTGTTGCCGTCGAGATCTTCCGTACGCAGGTAGATGTCGTCTGTCGGTGCCAGGATGTCGATGATCGGGGCGTCGACCCGCGCGCCGGCCGCCAGCGTGGGCCCGGGCACGACCGCGGTCCCGGAGGTGGGTGTCGGCGTCGGCGCCGCCCAGGCGGCGACCGGTTCGCTGACCAGCAGGAGGGTCAACGCGGTCGCGGCCAGGGCCGTACGCCCGCTAACCGAGCGGAACATTCTCGAACACCGGGACACGAGGGATGACGACATCCACGGCGGTGACGTCGTCCGGCGGGGCGCCGAACATGGCGTACAGGTCCACTGACTGACCGGGAGTGACGAAGACTGAGGCGAGGCCCGACGAAGCGAGGTACGTCACCTGACCGGGTTTCGCATCCGAGTCGCCGGCCCGGGCTACCAGGTGCCGCTTGCGGTTCTTCCGGTCGACCAACGTCACGCCGGAGAAGGCCAACGAGACGGTCTCACCTTGAAAGGCGCTGGCGATCTGCCAGCGTCCCGGGCTGCCCGCCGGATCCGTACGGGTCATCCGAACGTTGAGGTTGACGAACCCCTTGTCCCGTCGCAGCTGGTACAGCTCCACCTTCACCCGGAACAGACTACCGCTCTCGCTGATCTGGATGTCCCGGCTCGCGATCACCGTGCCCATCTCGTCGGGCTGACCGGGCGCGAAGCCGGTGGTTCCCTTCGCGGCACCGCCGGAGTCGTCGGTCCCGCCGAGACTGTCGCAACCGCCGACGGCCAGGGCCATCACCAGTGCGAGCGAACCAGCGGCGACTGTGGTGCGCAGACGCACGAATACTCCCTAGTGGGCTGGTCGGAGCGGGCGCGATCAACTCCCGGCACGGTAGTCGATGGCGTCCACTGGGCGAGGGTTTGGCGGAGAACTCGTCGTCGTGGGAAGGCGCAGTCGAGCACTCCGGCCTGGTGGGCAATCGCCCTCGAACACCAACACCGCGGTCCTGGCCGACCTGCACGCCCGCATCCTCGGAGAGCCCTCATGACCAGGGATCCCGATCGTGTCGCCACCCGGCTCGCCGCGACGGCGTCCAGGTCGGCGAGGGCACGAACGACATCCTGCGAACCGCTGTCGCGAAGGCGCTCGTACGCGCCGACCTGACCGTCTGATGCTCCACGGTCCTATCGGAGCATCAGACGGTCACCGGTCAGGACAGTCGCAGCCGAGGTTCGAGGACCACCTCGAAGAGCCGGTCCCACGGCAGCTCGACACGCGCTGACTCGAAGCGAGCCAGCGTCGCCGTGAACGTCTTCGCGCCTCGGTGTCCCAGCACGATGCGGTGCCCCGCGAAGTGGTCGGCGAAGTACCGCTCGGTCACGGGTACCAGCCGCTCCCTGACCCAACCGTCGAAGTAGGTCTTCTGCTCGGGAGTGAGCGCGAGCGGGTCCCAGCCCCGCGCCCGTGCGTGCGCGTACGCCTCGACCTGCACGATGTTCTTCCACGGGTCGTCCTTGACGAACCGGTAGAGCAGGTACTCGGCGTGGGCCTGGCCCGGCGCGCGCAGGTCGGGCACGCCGAACCCGCTTCCGGAGGCGCGGAGGTACGCCCACCGGGCGGTGCCGTGGCTGAGCGCCAGGCCGAGTGCGTTGCCGCCGGTGTTCCACCCCGAGTACGACAGCAGCGCCGCGAGATCCAGGTGGTCCTCCATGCGCGCGACCAGGTCGTGGTCGGCCTTGTTCACGATGAGCGGGTCCACCACGATGACCGAAGTGCCGGCGGTCAGCAGCTTGCCGATCCGCCCGACGAAGGCGTCCAGGTCAGCGGCCCGTTGCCCGGGTGCCGTCGAGGGAGTGTTCACGGCGAGCACGATGTCCGCGTCGCCGCTGACGACCCGTCCTCCGACCGAGGTGACGTGCCGCCGGATGTTCTCCGCGAACGGGATGCCCTCCAGTTGTGCGGTCCAGGCCTCACCGGAGACGCCGGCGTACTCCACGCGGTAGGTGGGGCCGGTGCCGGCCGCGATCACCCGCGCGACCAGCAGCGCGTTGACCTCGTCGGCACCGGGGAAGATTTCCACCCGGTCGCCGACGCCGAGTTGGTCGACGAGCGACTGCAGCTCGACCCGCTCGGCTCGGGCCAGGCCGACCGGCGCGGTGTCGTCCTCGGAGAGCACGAGGTGGTTGATGGTGCCGTCGGCGACCCACTCGACCATGAGCCGGTTGACCTGGTGGTTGCGGGCCCGCGCGGCGAGATAGTCCTCGACGACCTGGTCGGGGATCTGTGCCCGGACGGCGTCGAGTTGCGCTCGCAGCTCCTCCTGCCCGAGGTTCGTCACCTGGTCGTAGAGCTTCGCCCAGGAGACGAGCAGGTCGCGGTACCGATCCAGCTCGGTGCCCGTGCTGGTGATGGCGAGGCGCTGGATGGTGTCGTGCACCTCGATCACCGCCTCCGGCCGGGTGGAGCGCAGTGTGCGAATCGCAGCCAGGTTCGCCAGGGCGGCGGCCAGCGTCGGGGCTGCGGTGCGGGAGGCGATCAGGCCGCCGTACGCGAGCATGCTGACCGAGATCACGTACCCGTCGACGCCGTTGGTGGTGCCGAGCCAGCGGGCGATGGCGGCGCCGTCGCCGGGGGTGAAGAAGCGGCCCAGCGACTCCCGTGGCGGCAGCTGCACCTGGGCGCCGGCGCTGGCCGCGGTCATCTGCGCCGCGTACGTGTTGACGGGCCGGTCGTCCAACGGGACCAGCGCCACGGTCAGCTGCCGCTTGGCGGGCCCGGCGAATGCGGGCCGGCCCACGGTCAGGGTGGTCAGCCCGGCCATGCCGGTGGCTAGAAGGGTGCGTCTTCTCATGTTCACTCCTCTATTTCGGTGCGCTCGCCGCGCGGGGGGTGGCCGGCACGAGCCGGCGGGTGATCCAGAGCGGTGAGGTGACGGCGTTGCCCATCACCACCGCGTGGGCACCTGCCTCGAAGGCCTGGCCGATCTGTTCCGTGTTGCGGTACCGCCCTTCGGCGATCACCGGCACGGGCAGCAGTGCGACGAGTCGCTCCACGAGCCCGAGGTCGGGCCCGTCGGTTGGTGGGCTGGTCGGTGTGTAGCCGGACAGCGTGGTGGCGACGGCGTCCGCGCCGGCCTCGACGGCTGCGACGCCCTCGGCGGCGGTGGAGACGTCTGCCAGGATCAGTGCGTCGGTCCGTTCGCGGAGCACGCGGACCGTGTCGGCGAAGGCGCGGCCGTCCGGTCGCGGGCGGTCGGTGGCGTCGATCGCGACGATCTCCGCTCCGGCCAGCGCCACCTCGAGCGCGTGGGCAGCGGTCGGGGTGATGAAGACGTCAGCGGCGCCGTGCTTGTACAGCCCGATCACCGGAACGTCGACGGCGGCGCGTACCGCTCTGACGTCGTCCGGCCCGTTGACCCGGACCGCCACGGCGCCGCCGCGTACCACCGCGGCTGCCACCCTGGCCTGGACGTACGGATCCCGCATCGGATCGTCCGGGTCGTCGGGCAGCGGTTGGCAGGACACCACCAGCCCGCCGGCCAGGTCGTCGAGCACGTTCACCCTTCGGTCCTTTCGATGTGGGGTCAGTCGATGGCCAGTCGGGCGGCGCCGACCAGGACCGCGTCGACGCTCAGCGTGGCGGGCAGCAGTGGAACGTCGGCCCAGCCGGCGGGCACCTCGGCCGAGTAGGCGGCGGACGCGGCGGGCAGCAGGGAGCCGGCGGCCCCGCCGGCGACCAGGACAGCGTCCGGATCGAGCAGCGCCACCAACCCCGCGAGGGTTGCGCCGAGGACGGCTCCGGCGCGCTGCACGACCCGCTGGGCGGCCCCGTCGCCGGTCGCGGCGCGCTCGGCCACTGTCCGCCCGGTGACGTGGGTGCCGGTCTCGATGGCGTACGCGGCGGCCAGCCCGCTGCCGGAGGCGATCGCCTCCAGGTGCCCGTGGCGGCCGCACCCGCACCGCAGTCGTTCGGCGCCCGGGGCGGGCAGGTGCCCGACCTCGCCGGCTGCCCCGCGGGCCCCGGCCTCGACCCGGCCGTTGCGGACGATCGCCCCGCCCAGCCCGGTGCCGACGGCCACCAGCAGCACATGAGCGCGGTCCCGTCCGGCGCCGGCCCAGCTTTCGCCGAGCGCGGCGGCGTGCACGTCGTTGACGACCCGCACTCCTCGACCCAGCCGGGTGGCCAGCGCGTCGGCGACCGGGGTGCCCGTCCAGCCCGGCAGGCTGTCGGTGGCGTACCGGATGCTGCCGGTCGCCGGGTCGACAGTGCCGGCGGTGCCCACGCCCACCGGTCCGGCGGTCGCGCCGAGCAGTTCGGTGGCCAGCCGGGCGGCGACGTCCAGCACCGCCTCGGGCCCGGACCGGGCGGGCGTGGGCGCCTCGCGGCGCTCCAGCACCCGTCCGGCCCGGTCGACGAGCGCGACTGCCGTTTTGGTGCCACCGATGTCGATACCGACAACCGGTGTCGTCATCCCTTGAGGCCGGTGTGCGCGAGGCCCTCGACGAACTGCTTCTGCGCGATGACGAACACCACCAGGACGGGCAGGGCGGTCATCGACGCCGCGGCCATCTGGACGTCCCACATGGGGCCGCCGTAGGCGTCGACGAACTGGGTGAGCGCCTGGGGCAGGGTGAACTTCTCCGGAGAGGAGAGGAACACGATCGGTTCCAGATAGAGGTTCCAGCTGTGCAGGAAGGTGAAGATGGCCACCGCGCCCAGCGCCGGCCGCGACAGCGGCAGGGCGATCCGCCAGAAGGTGGCGAATCGGCCCAGCCCGTCGACCCGGGCCGCCTCCTCCAGCTCACCAGGCAGGCTGATGAAGAACTGCCGCATGATGAACGTCGCCAGGACGCTCGGCGCGCCGAAGATCGGCACCAGGATCAGCGGCCAGTGGGTGTTGACCAGGCCGAGTTTGAAGAACATCTGGAACAGCGGCACGATCGTCACCTCGCTCGGAATGAGCAGGCCCGCGAGGACGACCAGGAACAACACGTTCTGGCCCCGGAACCGGATGCGCGCGAAGGCGTACCCGGCCAGTGCCGCCACGGCCATGGTGCCAACCGTGACGACCAGCGCGATGTAGAGGCTGTTCAGGTACTGCTGCCCGAAGGGCTGCAACTCGAACACCCGCTCATAGGCGTCGAATCGGGGATTGGTCGGCAGGAGCTTCGGCGGGAAGGCGAAGATGTCCGCCACCGGCTTCAGCGACGAGGTGACCATCCACCAGGTCGGGAAGACGAACGGGATCGCCAGGACCAGCAGCACCCCGTAGAGCACCAGCTTGGTCCGGCGGGACAGGTCACGACTCATGGAAGACCCACCTCTTGCGCATCTGCCACTGCAGCACGGTGAGGGCGAGCACGATGGCGAACAGGACGATCGACAGCGTGGCGCCGTAGCCGAAGTGATGGAATTGGAAGGCCTGCTGGTACAGGTAGTAGACGAGGACCGTCGTCGATGCGCCCGGGCCGCCCTGGGTGAGCACCGAGATCTGCGCGAAGACCTGCAACGACCCGACCACGGTGATGATCGACGTCAGCAGGATCGTGGGGCTGATCAGCGGCACGGTGATCCGCCAGAACTGGCGCATCCGGCTCGCCCCGTCCACCTCGGCGGCCTCGTACAGCTCGCCCGGCACACCCTGAAGGGCGGCCAGGAACAGCACCATGTTCAGGCCGACGTTCTTGAACACCTGCACGACGATCACGGACACCATCGCGGTGCCCTCGCCGCGCAGCCAGTTCGGCCCGTCCACGCCAATGGTGTCGAGCAGACCGTTGATCCCGCCGTTGTCCTGAAGCAGGAAGCCCCAGACGATGGTCCAGGCCACCAGCGAGACCACCACGGGGGAGAAGAACAGCGTGCGGAACACGATCGTGCCCCGCAGCTTCTGGTTCAGCAGGACTGCCAGAAGCAGGGCCAGGCCGAGGTTGAGCACCACCAGCCCGACGGAGAACAGCCCGGTGGCGCGCAGCACCTCGCCGAGGTTGGGATCATCGGCGAGAGCCTTGTAGTTGTCGCTGCCGACGAAGTCGAAGGTTCCGGCGAGCACGTTCCACTCGTGCAGGCTGTACCAGAGCACGAGGATCAGCGGCAGGATCACGAAGACGATGCTGCCGAGCATTTGCGGGGCGATGAACACGTAACCGGCGAGCTGGTCCCGGCGGCGGCTGGTCCAGAACGGCCGGGCCGGGCCCGGGGCGGGCCCGGCAGCAGCCGAGCCCACCCTGGTGTCCGTCTGGGTCATGATCGTTTGCCTTACTTCGCCAGCAGCGGCTGGATCTTGGTGCAGACGCCGTCGAGTACGGCCTTGACGTCCGCGTTCGGCTGCCACAGCGGGTCGAGCCCGGCGCGGACCTGCTGGCTCAGCTCGGCCTGGCCGGAGTGACTGGGCTTGACCACGCCGTTGGTGATGCCGTCGATGACGACCTTCTGCAGCTGCTCCGGCTTGAGCTTCGGGTTCGTCTTGGCGAGGGTCTCGGCGGTCAGCTGCGACTGCCGGGGCGCTGGGAAGAACTGGGCGAGCTTCGCCGAGTTGGTGGGGTTGGTGAAGAAGGCCAGGAAGTCGGCCGCCTGCTTGGCGTGCGGGCTCTTCTTCATGACACCGACACCCGCCTGGCCGACCACCGCGTAGTTCCCCTTCGGGCCGGCCGGCAGCGGCACCAGGTCCCACCCGAAGCCACCGTCCTTCAGCAGCGAGGCGCGAGAGATCTGGGTGACCGTCATGGCCGAGTCACCGGCGAAGAAGTCGGCGGTCGTGCCCGGACCGGGCAGCGCCTTCTGGGTGAAGGTGGCCTTGTGCAGGGTGGTCATCGCGTCGACCATCTCCGGGCTGTTGAAGCCGCAGGACTTGCCGTCCTCGCTCCACGCCTGGGCGCCCCATCCGGTCCAGAAGGTGGACAGGTTGTCCCAGCCCTTGTAGTCGAAGTCCCGGATGACCATGCCGGCCTTGCCGGAGTCCGCCGCCGCCGCCGCGGCGGTTGCCAGGGCGTTGTCCCAGTTCCACTGGCCGGCCGCGATCAGCTCGGCCGGGGTCTTCTGCCCGGCCTTCTTGACCATGTCGTTGTTGACGAACACCCCGAACGGCGAGGTGGAGAAGGGGTACGCGTACAGCTTGCCGTCGTCCTGCCAGAGCTTGAGCGTGGCGGGGGAGATGTCCTCGTACTCGTAGCCCTCGGCCTTCTTGAGGGTGTCGTCCAGGGGCAGCAGCGCGCCCGAGGTGACGAAGTCGGGGGCCGAATTCTCGAACACCCACGCGAGGTCCGGTGCGTTCCCGCCCGCGATCTGCGTGGTCAGGGTCGTGGTGTACGTGTCGAACGGCAGCGGATCGAACTTGATCTCGGTCACGTCCGGGTGGCTCTTGCGGTATTCGTCGGCGATCTCGTTGAACAACTTGAGGTGCGCCTCGTTGGCCGACCAGACGGTCATCCGCAGTGTCGCCGGGCCGCTGTCGTCGGCGTCGTCACCGCCACCGCAGGCGGTCAGGGCGAGCGTGCCGGCCAGTGCGACGGCGACGCCGCGCAGGGCCTTTCCTGCTTTCACAATGTTCTCCTTACCGGGGGTGTGTTCAGTAGCCCGCGATCTGTGGCCAGCGCTGTTCCACGCCGGCCGCGGTGAGGCGGTCCTGGAAGTCAGCCAGCAGACGGGGGGTGTTGCGGACCGCACGCGGGGACTCGCCCTGCGCCAGACAGAAGTCGGCGAGCAGGCCGGCGACCTCGCCGACGTTCCACTCGACGGGGTGCAGCCGATAGCTGCCGTTGGTGATGTGCGTGGTGCCGATGTTCTTGCCGGCCGGCAGCAGGTTCTCCATCCGCTGCGGGATCAGCGCACCGAGCGGGATCTCGAACGGGCACGAGCCGACGTCGATGTAGTTGTCTCCGCCGGTCGACGGGTGCAGGTCGATCCGGTACATGCCCACGCCCACCGCGTCGGGATAGCTGACCGCGCCGTGGTCGCCCCGGACCGCCAGGGACAGGTCCTGCTCGGCCACTGTGTACTCGGCGCGGATCCGGCGGGACTCGCGGATGTACGGGGCCTGGGCCAGGCCGTCCGCGCTGCCGGTCACGTCGCCGCGTAGCCGCAGGCCCGGGAAGCCGGTGCCGCCGTCGGGCCGGGGCGCCTCCGTCTGCATCCAGTAGAGCACCGAGTACGACAGTTCGCGGGCCTTGGACAGGTGCCACGACGCGTTCGGGACGTCGATGACCGGTCCCTCGAAGTAATCGATCATCGGCCAGTTGACCAGCGTGATGTCGCTGCCGTACGCGCCGTCGGTGAAGTTGCGCCGCGCGGCGATCCGGCGGAACGTCCACAGGTTGCCGTCGCCGGGGTTGAGGCGTTGGTCGGCGTTGACGCTCAACGGGTCGTCGTCCGGGTTGGGGGTGAAGCTGCGTTCGACGATCTCCAGCGTGCGCGGGTGCGGTGACTTCCAGGACAGCAGCCGGTCACCCCAGAAGTCGGGCTTGTAGTCGCGCCAGAAGTCGTACCCCGCGGGACGGTCGATGGTGTGGTCGCCGTCGACGTGGTCCAGGGCGAAGCAGACGGACACCGCCTGCATGTTCAACGGCTGAGCCTCGGCCGGGGCGCTCGGCTCGCCGGTTTCCGCCTGCGACTCGAACCCGGTGACGTACTCGGTGCCCGTCAGCGGCAGCAACTCGCCGGTCTCGGTGGCGTCCAGGACGTACGGCGCGACCACGTCGATCCGCTCGTCCCGGTCGCGGTGCGCGAGGGTAACGCCGGTCACCCGGTCCCCGTCGGTCTCCGCGGCCACCGGCCGGTACGGCTGGAGCACCCGAATACGGCCCGAACCGAGGTGCGGCGCGAGCATCTGTTCGAGGACGGCGACGGCCACCCGCGGCTCGTGGCAGAGCCGGCTCACCCAACCCGCACCCGGATTGAGGTCGGTCCAGGCCCGGGACCGTTCGGTCAACGGGTAGTGACGACGGTAGTAGTCGCGAATGCCGTTACGCAGTTCCCGGTAGCTGGCGGTGGCGCCGAACTGCTCGATCCAGGAGTGCTCGTCCGGGACGGCCTGGCTGGTGAGCTGCCCGCCGAGCCAGTCGAACTCCTCGGTCAGGATGACGGACCGGCCGGCCCGGGCCGCGGCGAGCGCCGCGGCGACGCCGCCCAGTCCGCCCCCGACGACGAGGACGTCCGTACGCATGAGTACCACGTTTTTCCTTCCAGTTGCGCGATCGACCGCTCAGCGCCGGTCAACCGCCGGATCAGGGGTGCCGAGGGTGATGCCCTCGACGAGTTCGCAGGGGAGAAGTCGCTGCTGGACGCCGTCCGCGCTGCCGTCGATGACGCCCGTCAGCACCTCGACCGACTGCCGGCCCATCTCCTCGCGGGGGATGCGGAATCCGGTGAACGTGATGTCGGTGGGGACCGCGACCGTCGGGTCGCCGAGGGTCACGATCGACAGGTCGCCGGGCACGGTCAAGCCGCGCCGACGGGCTGCCGACTGCAGCGCGACCGCCGTGGCGAAGTCCTCGACGAAGACGACGGTGGTCCCGTCGGCCAGCAGGGTGTCGATGGTGGCGTCGGCCTCGCTGGCCAGCGCCGACATCTGCCCCGCGCTCTCCGCGGTCGTCGCGGCGGCGCGGAACCCACGGCGCCGGTCTTCGGAGGATTCCGCGTTGGTGCCCATATTCAGGTACATCAGGCGGCGGTGACCGTGCCGCAGCGCGATCTCGACGAGTTGGGACACCGCCGAGGCGTAGTCGGCGCCGACGTAGGGGACCGGGCCGCCGGCGTCGTCCCGGCGCCCGACGGCGACGTACGGATATCCATCGCGGTTGAGCCGGTGCAGTTCCGCGCCGTCGATCTCGCGTCCGAGCAGGATGCACCCGTCGGCCAGACGTAGCCGGTTGTCCTGGTGGAAGATTCGTCGCCGGCCGTCCACCACCGGCGCGCTGGTGAACAGCAGCAGGTCGCAGCCGAACCGTTCGGCGTAGTCCTCGATGCCGAGCAGGAACGGGTGGAAGAAGTCCCGGCTGCCGCTGGGGAACGCGGGCTCGTACGTGAAGACGCCGATGATCCGGTTGTACCGCGAGGCGAGGCGGCGGGCCACGGGGTCGGCGGCATACCCGGTCTCGGCGATGACCCGCAACACCCGGTCCCGGGTCTCCGGTGCGATGCGGACCTCGGCGTCGGTCCGATTGTTGAGCACCAGCGACACGGTCGCCTGACTGACACCGGCCATCCGCGCGATGTCACGCTGGGTGACGCGTCGAGGGGGAGCGGTCACGTCGGGTCCTTCCGGTGGGGCTAATGCGTATTAGCCTCGGCGTTGGGAAGGAGCTTGGTGGGTGGGACGGCACGTGTCAAGGGGTGTCCGCAACATTTCGTGGAGATGAACCCCCTGGACTAATGCGCATTAGCGATCGGGTTCCCGATCGGTTGGCGGTGGGGCGGGCGGACCGGGAGGGCGGCGAGCCGGCTCTTGACAGAAACGCGGTCGAGCGCGCAACATTTCGAGAAACATAGATGCTAATACGTATTAGCTCGGTGATGCCAGAGGTGTCCACCGAGCGGTGTCCCCTGTGTTCTTACTCAGCGTCACGCCGCACCACTCGTGCCGACGAGCTGACCGACCGAAGAGGAAGCCGCATGACGAGACCATCCGCCCCGTCGTCCCGACGTGCTGTCCTGGCGGCCGCCAGTGCCGGCCTGCTCGTCGCCGCCGTGGCCGGCGCCCGGCCAGCAGCCGCCGACGCCGCGCTCGACTTCCCCCAGTTCACCTACCAGGGCACCGCGTTCGACAAGGGCACCCTCGCCTACAACCCGACGAACGAGTTCATCTTCCCGAGCGTCATCCGGGCTGCCGACTACTTTCCCAACCCGCTCGGCACCTACTACCTGTACTACGCACCGCACGAGCGTCCCGGCGGGATCGCCCTCGCGTACTCCGACTCGATCAACGGTCCGTGGACCGAATACGTCGCCAACCCCCTGATCGGCAACACCTGGCTGCCGTACTACTCGACGGTCAGCCACATCTCCTCGCCGCACGCGGTGTGGATCGAGGGCGAGGGCAAGCTCTTCCTCTACTTCCACGGCGAGAACTCCATCACCCGGTACGCGACCTCCGACGACGGCATCCACTTCAGCTACGGCGGCACGGCGGTCAGCCGGGACGACACGACCGGCGGCGAGACCTCGTACGCCCGGGTGTTCGAGCAGTCCGTGCCCCGCCTGGGCACCCGGTACCTGATGCTCTTCATGGACAACCCGACCGCTGCGCTGCCGGGACCGACCGGGCCAGTGTCGCGGCGGATCCGCTGGGCGGTCTCCAACGACGCGCGGACCTGGGCCATGCAGCCGGAACCGATCGTGACTCCGCAGGGCATCGAAGGCCCGAACGCCTCTGGACCGTTCTTCCTGCGCTGGGATGGCCGCAACCTGGTGATCTACCACGCCGCCGACGGCAACATGCACGCGGTGGACGTCGGGCAGGACTTCGACCAGGAGATCCACCTCGGCGTCGTGCACGACTCGATGTCCGCCGCGCCCGACCTCGGCCGTTCGGCCGCGCCGACGTTCTACTTCGACGGGCGTACCGCGCACATGTACTACGAAGCAGGCAGCCGGCTCACCGCGACCATCGGACACGCCACCGCAACCCTGGCGAACCCACTACCCGTACGGCAGCTCGATTGTGTGCCGGACCGACCGGTCCTGTGGCCGCCCAACCACAAGCTGGTCGACGTCAACGTCACCGTGGACCTGCACGACGGGGTGCTCGGCCCGAACGCGTTCACCCTGGCCAGCGTGAGCGGGGGTGACGCCGCGGACGTCAGCGGATTCGCCATTGGCGCGCCGGACACGAGCGGCAAGCTACGGGCCGAACGAGCCGGCAACGCGGGGGACCGGGTGTACAACCTCACGTACACCGGCCATGACGAGATCGGACGGCCGGTCGGCTGCACCGTCACCGTCACCGTCCCACACGACCAGGGCGGCAACCGGTAGGTCGTCGCCGGCAGTGCGCCCCACCACCTGGTGGGGCGCACTGGCGGGCGTGTGACAGCTGGTCCAGCGTCCGGGCCGGGCTCAGGCGGGAAAACCGCCCGCCCGGAGCAGAGCGCCGGGGAGTTGCTTCCCGAGCCTCCGTTCCAGCCACGAGACGGCCGAGGTGAGTTCCTCCAGATTCAGGCCGGTGGGCCGCCCCATCCGGTCGAAGAGGTAGACGAGATCCTCGGTGGCGACGTTTCCGGTCGCCGCAGGTGCGAACGGGCAACCGCCTGTTCCGCCGATGCTGGCGTCGAGGGTGGTGACGCCCGCCTGGACTGCCGCGACCGCGTTGGCCACGCCGGTGTGCCGAGTGTCGTGCAGGTGCAGCCGCAGTGGTGTGCGGGACTGCGTGATCTCCCGGGCGAGCGTCAGCCGTTCGGTGACGTCGGAGGGTACGGCCACTCCGATGGTGTCGGCGAGGGCCAGTTCGTCCGGACCCACGTCCCGCACCCGGGCGAGCACCTCCCGCAGCCGGTTCGGCGGGACCTCGCCTTCGAACGGGCATCCGAACGAGGCACCCACCGTCACCGTCGTGAACACCCCTGCCTCGCGAGCCGCCTGCACCAGCACCGCGGCCGTGTCACAGGCTTGGGCGGTGGTCATGCCCTGGTTGCGGCCGCAGAAGGTGTCCGTGGCCACGACGACGACGTTGATCTCGTCGACCCCCGCAGCCAGAGCTCGGTCCAGGCCGCGGCGGTTCATCACCAGGCCCGCGTATCGGACGCCGTCGTGGCGGGGGAGCGCGGCCATCAGCTCGTCCGCGTCCGCCATCTGCGGAACGCGGGCGGGGTTGACGAAGCTGGTCACCTCCACTCGCCGGGCTCCCGCGCGTACCGCCCGCTCGGTGAGCTCCACCTTGTCGGCGGTGGTGAGTAGCGTCGCCTCGTTCTGCAGGCCGTCACGGGGCGAGACCTCGACGATGTCGACCATGACTGTCATCGCTCCTCCGACAGGTACGCAACGGCCCTGGCCTCACTGATCACCTCGGCGTACTTGGCTTGCAGGTCGTACAGGCTCGCCTCGTGCGGGCCGGGGGCGCGGTCCGCCACCGCTTCGGAGACCACCAGCGGGACGAGGCCGTGCTGAATCGCGTCCACCGCCGTGGCACGGACACAACCGCTCGTGCTCACGCCGACCAGCACGACGGTGTCGATGCGCTCCGCCCGCAGGGTGGAGGCCAGCGACGTGCCGAAGAAGGCGCTGGCGTACTGCTTGACCAGCACCAGTTCGTCCTCGGCGGGGGAGACCTGCGGCATCAGCTCACCCATCGCGCCACCGCCGGAGAAGAGCTGCTGAAGGGCGGTGACCTTCCGGACGAACAGGCCTCCGTCGACACCGCCGGGCCCGTACGCGACGCGGGTGTGCAGCACGGGAACCCGGTGGTCGCGGGCTGCGGCGATGACCCGGCCAGCCGACTGCAGGCAGTCTGCGGACGGCAGGCACAGTGGGCTGGCCGGATCGAAGTAGGCCCGCATCAGGTCGATGACGAGCACCGCGGGACGGGCGCCGGGCAGGAGCGCGCCCCCGAATCCGTTGTCGCTGCTGTCCGGCACGGGGCTCATCGGGCGACAGGTGGCCGAGGAGCAGGAAGACCGGTCTCCTCCAGGCACCGGTCCAGGATGGTTTCCATCGGCGGTCCCATGTCGAACGTGGGCAGTGGGTCCGGACGTCCCTGGCGCAGCTCGGCCCGTACCTCCTCGGTGGCCGCCACGTCGACGGTGCCGGCGTCGTCGCAGACCACGCCGAAGCGGCGCGCCCCCGTGGGGCTGACCAGGCCCCGGCGGACCTCGAGGCCGACGAGTTCCGGGTCGCGGGCGAGCGGGTCGCCCCACCCGCCGCCACCCCAGGTGACGAAGTGCAGCACATCCCCGGGAGCTACTGGCACGTCGTGCACCTTGCTGCCCAGGATCTCGGTGCCGCCGTCGGCGCGTTCGAGCCACTTGCGACCGCGCGCACCGGGCTCGCCACCGTTGACCCCCCAGGGATAGGTGAGCCAGCGGTCGTCGTGGATCGCTATCGTGCCTGCCTCCAGGAACCGGTAGGCCACGTCGACGCCGTTCCCGCCGCGATGGAGCCCGGCACCACCGGTGTCCGCGATGGTCTCCCAGCGTTCGATCCGCAGCGGATAGTAGGACTCCAGGTACTCGCACGGGATGTTGACGAACGACGGCCACAGCGAGTGGCCGTCCGGGCCGTCGCCCACCGGCCGGCCGGGAACCCCGCCGAATCCGATCGAGTACAGCTGGAACCACTCGCCCTTGCGCTCGCCCGGCCCGTAGGTGCCCGAATACATGAAGTGCGGTGATGACGAGAAGCCGGCCGCATTCAGCAGCCCGGGGTTCGTCTGACCGAGCAGGCCGCCGAACAGGTCGAAGACGCGACCGATCCCGTGGTTACGCGCGTTGAGGGCGGCAGGATACTTGGGCTTCCAGAACGAGTCGTCGGGGATCGTGACGTCGACCAGCGGGTAGAAGCCGTCGTTCCAGAGGATCTGCGGGTCGGCGACGGTGATCATGTAGATGCCGAAGAACATCCGGACGAGGTTCTCGTTGATGTAGTAGTTGATCGGACCCTGCGCCTGCGGGCTGCTGCCGGTGAAGTCCAGCAGCACCTTGTCGCCGGTGCGGGTCAGGCTGAGCTTGAGCTCGTAGGGGCCGTAGCCGAGGCCGTCGTCGCAGATGTAGTCGGTGAACGACAGGGTCTCGCCCTCCTTGAAGACCGCTCCGAGCAGGACCTTCATCGCCCGGTAGTTGCGGTCCAGGAGCTGGTCGAGCGCGGAGTTGTAGGTGTCCACCCCGAACCGGGCGCACATCTCCTGGACCCGACGGGAAGCGGTCCGGCACGCCGCGACGATGCCGTTGAGGTCGGCGCGGTTCCAGTCGGGCTTCCGCACCTGGTTGAGGATGATCCGCAGGGGGTCCTCGGCGAGCACGCCCTTGCGGTACAGCTTGAAGGGCGGGATGACCACGCCCTCCTCGAAGATGGTGCGGGCATCGGTTGGCATCGACGCCGGTGTCTTGCCGCCGACGTCGGACATGTGCCCGAACATCGCCGCCCAACCCACGATGCGGCCCTCGAAGAAGATGGGCAGCACCACGAGCCAGTCGTTGGCGTGGCTGATCGCCGCACCGCAGGAGTAGGGGTCCGACGTCAGCAGGACGTCGCCCTCCTCGATGTCGCCGTCGAAGTTCTCCAGGAAGTCGGGGATGGACAGCCCGAACTGTCCCACCATCATTTTGCCGTCCGGGTTGGCGATCAGCGGAAACTCGTCGTGCTGTTCACGGATCCCCGGCGACAGCGCGGTCCGGAAGAGCACCTCGTCCATCTCGTAGCGGGCGTTGCGCAGCCCGTTCTCGATCAGGTCGATGGTGACCAGGTCGACATCCACGGAGCGAAGCGGTCCGGTAGCGGTCTCGATGAGGCGTGCCATGGTCAGTTCTCCCGGTGGGTGTCGGCGGGGCGGATGAGGAGGCTGCCGCTCGGGTGCACCGCAGCCGTGTGCCCGGGCAGCACGAGGGTGGTGGAGTCCATCTCGGTGATGATCGCCGGACCGGGTACGACGTTGCCCGCTCGCAGCAGGGCCCGGTCGTAGATGCCGGCTTCCACTTCCGCGCCCTCGACCCAGATGCGGTGGTGGGCCCGCATCGCGGGGCTCGGGTCCGCGTCACCATGCTCCAGCTCGGGCGCGGCGACCTGGGGCCGGGGACCGTGAGCGGTGGCCCGGACGGTCACCAGCTCGTGTTCGGCATCGAGAACGAAGGAGAACAGTCGTTGGTGATCGGCGTCGAACGCCGACCGCAGGGCGGCCAGCCCACCGCCGGCCCCGTCGAAGGCGTCGATGTCGACCGCCACCGGGATCTCGAAACCCTGTCCGTGGTAGCGCAGATCGGCGGAGTAGACGACGTGCTGCTCATCCTCGGGAACGCCCTGATCGCTGAGCGTGGAGCACGCCTTGTCCGCGAGCTCGGCGAGCACCCCGCGAAGGCTCTCGTCGGTCATCTCGTTGAAGCGGCGCACCAACGTCCGTACTGACTCGTCGCGCAGATTGGTCGTCGCGTCGCCGTAGGCGCACAGCACTCCCGGCGACGGCGGAATGATCACCGGCCAGGCCCCGGTCAGTCTGCCGAGAGCGTTGGCGTGCAACGGGCCGGCGCCACCGAAGGCCACCAGTGCGTAGTCGCGCGGGTCGAAGCCCTGCTGCACCGACACCAGCCGCAACGCCCCGAACATGTTCTCGTTGACGATGTCGATGATGCCCGCGGCGGCGGCCTCGACCGACTCCAGCCCGGTGGCGTCGGCGATCGACTTCACCGCCGCTCGTGCCGCCGCACGGTCCAGCGTGATCTCGCCACCGGCCAGTTCGGTGGGCAGGTAGCCGAGCACCACGTTCGCGTCGGTCACCGTCGGTTGCTCACCGCCCGCCGCGTACGCGGCAGGACCGGGTGCGGCGCCGGCCGACTGCGGCCCTACCCGGAGCGCCTGGGTCAACGGCGGTACGTGGGCGATGGAACCGCCGCCGGCACCCACGGTTCGTACGTCGACGGAGGTGGCGCGGACCTTGAGGTCCCCGACCGTGGTCTCCCGACCCACCCGCGGCGTGAGCCCCTGAACCAGGGCGACGTCGGTGGAGGTGCCGCCCATGTCGAAGGTCAGGAAGTCCGGGTAGCCGGCCTGCTCCGCCACCCAGGTCGCACCGGTAACCCCGCCGGCAGGGCCGGACAGCAGCAGGTTCACCGGGTTGTCCGCGGCGACGGCCGCGGAGACCAGACCACCGTCGCTGCGCAGGATGCACAGCCGGCCGTCCACCCCGGACTCGCGCAGCTGCGCCTCGAGGTTGGCCACGTAGCGCGCCACCTGCGGCTGCACGGCCGCGTTCGCGACGGTGGTGATGGTCCGCTCGTACTCGCGAAGCTCCGGCAACACCGAGGACGACAGCGACACAGGTACGCCCGGAAGCTCCTCTGCGGACAGCTCGGCCACCCGGCGCTCGTGCTGCGGGTTGGCGTAAGAGTTGATCAGGCTGACGCTCAACGCCTCGATGCCCTGCGCGCGGAGCTTGCGCAGCTTCGTACGGACGTCAGCCTCGTCGAGTTCGGTCACCACCGCGCCGTCGGCGCCGATCCTGCCGACGACCTCCACGGTGTCCTCCAGCGCCGCCAGCGGCTCCGGCTTCGGCCAGATGATCCAGCCGGCCAGGCCACCTGGCACGAAGGAACGGGCGATCTGGAGCACCTGCCGGAAGCCGTCGGTGGTGACCAGCCCAACCCGGGCGCCCTTGCCCTCGAGGATCGCGTTCGTGGCGACCGTGGTGCCGTGGAACACCTCAGTGATGTCCGACATGGGCACGCCGGCGGCCTCGCAGGCCCGCTCGATGCCACGCAGCACCCCGATGGACTGGTCCTCGGGCGTGGAGGAGGTCTTGGCCCGGTAGGTTTCTCCGGTCGCCTCGTCGATCAGCAGGATGTCGGTGAACGTTCCCCCCACGTCCACACCGAGTCGGTAGGTCATGGTTCCTCCTCAGATGACGCCGGCAGAACGCAGCGACGCCATCGCGTCGTCGCCGAGCCCCAGCAGGCCGCGATAGATGTCCTCGTTGTGTTCACCGAGCTCGGGGCCGACGTGCCGGACCCGGCCCGGGCTGTCAGAGAGCTTGGGCACGACGTTGTGCATGGCGAACTCCCCGAGACCGGGGTGGGTCAGCCGGACGATCGCCTCCCGCGAGGCGAAGTGCGGGTCCTCGAGCATGTCCCGGGCCCTGAAGATGCGGCCTGCCGGAACGCCCTGGGCGTGCAGCCGTTCGAGCAGATCGTCGGCCGCCAGCGTCGAGCTCCATTCGGCGACCAGGCCGTCCAGCTGCTCCATCCACCGGCCTCGGGCGCCGTGGGTGGCGTACTTCTCGTCGGTGGCCAGCTCCACCCGCCCCATCGCCTCGGCGAGCCGGCGGAAGACCGTGTCCTGGTTCGCCGCGATCAGCACCATCTCGCCGTCGGCCGTCGGGTAGACGTTGCTCGGGGACACGTTCGGAAGGGTCGTTCCGGTCCGCTCCCGCTGGTAGCCGGCGATCTGGTACTCGGGGATGAGCGACTCCATCATCGCCAGCACGGCCTCGTAGATGGCCGAGTCCACCACCTGGCCTCGACCGGTGCGTCCGCGCTGGTGCAGCGCCACCAGGGTGCCCAGGCAGGCGAACGTTGCCGCCAGCGAATCTCCCAGAGAGACGCCGGCCCGGGCCGGAGGGCGATCGGGGTCGCCGGTCACGTACCGAATTCCGCCCATCGCCTCGCCGATCGATCCGTATCCGGCACGTGACGAGTACGGGCCCGTCTGCCCGAAGCCGGTCACGCGGGTGACGATCAGGCCGGGGTTGATCTCCCACAGCAGCTCCGGGGCCAACCCCCAGCGCTCCAACGTGCCGGGCCGGAAGTTCTCGATCAACACGTCCGCCCGCGCGATGAGCTGGCGTACCAGATCCTGCCCCTCCTCGGCCCGCAGGTTCGCGGTCACGGACTTCTTGTTCCGCGCCACCACCGGCCACCAGAGCGACTTGCCGTACGGCTTCTCGCGCCCCCACTGCCGCATGGGATCGCCCTGACCCGGGTCCTCGACCTTGATCACCTCGGCGCCGAAGTCACCCAGGAGTTGACCGCAGAACGGCCCCGCCAGCAGCTGCCCGAGCTCGATCACCCGGATGTCGTCAAGCGGCAGTGGAGTGCTCATGAACCCCTCAATCAACGTCTCTTTGCATGCAATTCACAGGTCTGTGACTGTCGTTACAGCAGGTTGTGCTGGGAAAGTAGGCCCGCGCTCCTCCGGTGTCAATGCCCTGCGCGAAGATTGCATACAACCTGCCGTGTTGCTACGGTGCCGAGCATCATGAGTGACCACACGCCACCGCGGGAGGCCGACAACGGCCACGCCGCCGACGACGCCTATCGGCTGATCCGGGAACAGATCCTGTCCGGGCAACGGTCGGCCGGCGCGTGGCTCCGCGAGGGCGAGTTGGCCGGGTCGTTCGGGGTGAGTCGCACGCCTGTCCGGGAGGCGCTCAGACGGCTGACCGCGGAGGGACTGGTCCGCCACGAACGCAACCGTGGCGTGCAGGTCCAGGCGTGGAGCATCCACGATCTCGACGAAATCTTCAGCCTGCGGGCCGTGCTTGAGCCGTGGGGCTGTCGACTGGCGGCGACCACGGGCACCATCGACGTGGACGCGCTCGACGCGCTGGCCCACCGGATGGACGAGGTGGCGCCAGACGGGCGACCGACCGATGTGGACGAGCTCACCGAGCTGAACAACCGGTTCCACCGGATGATCCTTGAGGCGTCCGACAACAGCAGACTCGCCGGCGTCGTCTCATCGGTGATCCAGATGCCGCTCGTCTGGCGTACCTTCTCCCGCTACAGCCCGGACGCGCTGCGCCGTAGCCTCGCTCACCATCACGAACTGGTGGCGGCCCTGGCCGCGCCCGACCCCGACTGGGCGGAGTCGGTCATGCGCAGCCACGTACGCGCGGCATGGCATTCCATCCGGCTGCGAGACGGCGGCGACCGGGCGTCTGGCCCGGAACTGCCGGACCAGGTCAGCGCAACCCCAGGTCAACCGCCACTCTGATCATGGGGTCCGGTTCAGCGATCGCGCGAATGGGCCGGGACCAGACGCGGATTCTGCTCACCATCGCGCCCGACCGCGTCCGCGCAATGGCCTGACCTCCTGCTCAGGCGAGCCGGCCGTCATGGGCGAGCAGGGCGATCTGGGTGCGGTTGTCGAGGTCCAGCTTGGTCAGGATGTGCGAGACGTGGGCCTTCACTGTGGTCACGTTCATCAGCAGCTCGGTGGCGATCTCGGCGTTGGAGCGTCCCTGCGCGATGGCCCGTACGACGTCACGTTCCCGGGGCGTGAGCAGGGCCAGCCGGCCACGCGCGTGCTCGTAGGACTCGGCGCCGGCCGCGACCCGCTGCATGAGACGGCGCGTGACGCCCGGCGACAGCATCGGACTGCCGGCGGCGACGGCGCGGACAGCCTGGCTGATCTGCTCCGGCGGGGTGTCCTTGAGTAGGAAGCCGCTGGCCCCGGCCCGTAGCGCCCGCACCACATGCTCGTCGGTGTCGAACGTGGTGAGCACGATGATCTCTGGCGGCCGGGCGCGGCGGCGCAGGCGTTCGGTGGCGGTGATGCCGTTGACGCCGGGCATCCGGATGTCCATCAGCACCACGTCGGGCATGTGCCGGTCCACCGCGGTGATCGCCGCAGCGCCGTCGGCGGCCTCGCCCACGACGACGATCCCGTCAGCGCCGTCCAGCATCATCGTCAGCATTCCCCGTACCAGAGGGTCGTCGTCGACGATGACGACCCGGACCAGGCCCGTCACCTCGACCACGGTAGCCATGCGGTGAGGTGGAACCGACCCGAGGCGTCGATGTGGTGGGTGACGCGGCCACCGGTGAGGGCGGCCCGTTCGGCGAGACCGATGAGGCCCGCGCCGTCGTGCCCGGTGGCACCGCTGTCGGGTGTGGTCGGGTTGCTCACCGTGATGCTCAGGCCGGAGTCGGGCGCCCCGCCGAGGGCGAGTCGGACCGGCTGCCCGGCGGCGTGCTTGCGGGCGTTGGTCAGCGCCTCCTGCGCGATCCGGTAGGCGGTGCGGCCGACCGTCGGGGGAACCTCGACCGGCGGGCCGAAGGGGTCATCGACCTCGATGTGCTGCCCGGCTGCCCGGGCCTCCTCGACCAGGCGCGGCAGATCGGCGAGGGTCTGCCCGGGCGGTGTGTCCCCCGGCGCCTCGGCGTCGTCACTGCGCAGCAGCGTGATGACCTCGCGCAGCTCGTCGAGGGCGTGGTGCGCGCTGGCGCGGATAACCCCGGCGGCGGCGCTGAGCCGCTCGGGTGGCGCGTCCGGCCGGTACTCCATCGCGCCAGCGGCCGCTGCCAGCAGCGACAGCCGGTGGGCCAGCACGTCGTGCATCTCCCGCGCGATCCGGCCGCGCTCGGCGGCCCGGGCCTCGACGACCCGGCGTTCCTGCTCCTGCTCCGCCCGCCAGGCCCGGTCCCGCAGTGCCGCCAGCAGGGCATGTCGAGCCCGCGCCCAGGTGCCCCAACCCAGCAGGGCAGCGTACGCGGCCGTCATCAGCACCAGCCGCCACCCGTACGGCAGGCTGGGTATCGGCCGCCACACCGCCTGCACCGCCTCGCCCGCCACACCGACCGCCGCCACCACCACGGCCTGCCGGAACGGCCGGTTGCGGGCGGTGAACAGCACCGCGAAGCTCGCCACCGGGGTGGCCACCGGCGACAGTGCCACCAGCAGGCCCGCCAGCACGCCAGCGACCTCCGGGCGGCGGACGACCACCGGGACGAGGGCCAGGGCGGCCACCGCCAGCGCGACATCGGCGCGGACCAGGGCGGTCGGCCCGGAGCGGGTGGCGGACCACAGCACGGTCGCGATGAGCACGCCCATCGCCACGGTCGCCGCTCCCACCGGGACGGATCGCCACGTCCGCGGCGGGTCCACGTCGCACGTCGCCGCATCCACCAGCGCAGGCTAATGGGCTCGCGGAGGGCGGGGCCACCTCCTTTGGTAGTACGCGTCGTCGCCGACGGATGTACGCGCCGCGGCGTCGGGACCGACGTGCCCGACCCGGGCCGGTCCACAGACTCGGGGCATGACGAACAACCTCTTCCTGCGCCGAGCCGCGGTGGCGGCCGGTGCGATCCTGGTGGCGACGGCGGAGTTCGCGATCCTGCACTCGGCGGCCGGCGTCGACCTGGCGGCCGGCACCCCGGACGCGACCCGGCAGATCACGTTGGCCGCGGTCGTGGTGGCCGCCGCCGTCGCGGCACTGCTCGGCTGGGCGATACTCGCGGTGCTGGAACACCTCACCAACCGGGCGCGCGTGTGGTGGACCTCGGTCGCGGTCGCGGTCCTGCTGCTGTCACTGCTGGTCGGGCCGCCGAGCGGCGTCGGCGGGGGAGCGAAGGCGGCGCTCGCGCTGCTGCACCTGAGCGTCGGCGTCGTCCTCATCCTCGGCCTGCCCCGACCGCGCCGGGAAGGGCTGAACCGATGACCGCGCTGACCGTACGCAAGCAGCACGGCGCCTTCGTCCTCGACTCCGGTGCCGGGCCGCGCGCCTCGTTGCGTACCACCGGCTGGACCTGGCGATGCGGCGAGATCCGAACCGACGCGGGCCTCTGGACGGTCGAGCCGACCGACCGCCGGCGCATCGGGGTCACAGCGCGGGCCGAGCACGGCGCCGCGGTGCGGCTCGACCCGCGCCGGTCGCACGTGCCGGGGCCGGGCGGGGTGACGCGCTGGGCGCCCGGTCGCTGCGGCGGTGAGCTGGTCCGCGACGGGCATCTGCTCGCGGTGCGCCTCCCCGGCCGGGCGGGCGGGCCGATCCGCGTCGACGTCACCGGCGAGTGGGCCGAGCTGGATCTGGTGGCGCTCACCGCCTGCTTCGCGCTGCTGACCCGACGGCGGCAGCGCACCCTGATCATGATGGCGGTCATCAGCACCGCCGGTCGCGGCCCCACAGGTTGACACGAGTGTGTCCGGCCTCGCATGTCCGACGTTCGGCGGGGCGTGGCCCTTCGGTCCGACGAGCGGCAGCCCCGCCTGTGACGGATACTCGCTGGATGACTGCACCGGACCTCGACCCCGAACAGTATCCGCCCATCGACCCGCGTGAACCTGCACCGGACGACGCCGGCGAGCTGCTGCCGGACACACCCGACGAACTGCCGCAGGCCCCTGTCGAACCGATGCCGGATGACGGCGGCGACGACGGCGGTGTGCGCGAGCCGGCGTAGATGCGTCTGCGCGTCGACGCATTCCCCACGTCCCCGGACTGGGCGCACTTCACAACTGGTGGAGGCGACCGGCACCAGCAGCGCGGAGGACAACTCGAACGATCAGCTGGTGGGCAGGGTGTTGCCGAGCAGGAACAGCAGGCGGTCCCAGTGGCGTTGCAGCGCGGCCGGGTTGAATGCGTCGGTGTCGGACATGGTGAAGCCATGGATGGTGCCGGGATAGATCTCGGAGGTGTAGCTGACGCCCGAGGCATTCAGAATCTCGTTGAGCTCCTTGAGGGCCCCAGGGGTTATGTCGCCCTCGGCGTGACCGAAGTGGAGCTGGGCGGTGAGCTCGGAGAGGACGTCCGGGCCGTCGGCGCCTACGGGGGCGTGGAATCCGGCAACAGCAGCCACCTGGCCGGGGTGGGCCGCAGCGGTGCGTACCGCCATGAGGCCACCTATGCAGTAGCCGGTCACCGCGACCGGTCCGGCACTGACCTCGGGTTGGGTGGTGAGGAACCTGAGATAGGCGTCGGCGTCGCTCAGGGTCCGTTCGACGGTGTGCGTTTCAATCATGGGCATGAGTTGAGTGAAAATCGCCGGCCGGACTTCGTCTCCGATGTGTTCGGGAAGCTCGATCACGGGTGCCGGGCCGTGCCGATAGAAGACGTTGGGGACGAGCACGTAGTATCCGTGCTCGGCCAGTTCACAGGCCATCCGCCGAAGCACGGGCCGGATGCCGAAGCCGTCCGGGTACATCAGCACTGCTGGGCGTCGCCCGCCAGCGTCGGGGAGCGCGGCGAACGCGTCGGCCTGGCCGTCCGCAGTGGGGATGTGCAGCGTCTTGGTGGGCATGACTTCTCCTGTCGTCGTTGATGTCTCGAGCCTTGGTCAACACGACGGAGGTGGAGCCCGCGCGGAAGTGCAGGATACGTCTACTCCTTCACACCGATGTTGTCGATCGGAGGAGCGCTGAGCAGCCGGCGGACGGGCCACACAGTGGTTGCCAACGCCAGCAGTGTGGTGCCGCCGAGCACCGCCACCCAACCGAGCGGCGGGACGTACGGGATCGGGCTGCCGGTCAGTCCGTTGACGATCGCGCTCAGGGTCAGCGCCGCGATCGTCGCGCCGATCAGCACCGCGCTGCCGAGGAGCCCGGCCTGTTCGGCCTGGACCATCCGTCGGATCTGACGGCGGGTGACCCCGACCAGTTGCAGCAACGCCAACTCGCGACGGCGGGCCAGCGCGGCCATCACCATCGTGGTGGCCGCCGCCAGCGCCGCGTAGCCCACCATCACGCCGATCAGCAGCCGGTTCAGCCAGGCACCGAGCGCCAGGTCGGTGCTGATCAGGCGCGTACGGGTGGCGGCGTCGAGAACCTCGGTGCCTGGTCGCCCAGCTGACCAGGTGGCCAATGCGGTGTCGGCCTCGGGGCCGGCGCTGACCAGGATCTCGTCGTTGGTGTTCCCGGCCGTGTGCCCGGCGACCGTCTCTGCGGCCAGCGTGACGTCGCCGAATCCGAGGCCACGGTCGTAGACCGCGATGACGTCCAACGTGACGGGGGTGCCGTCGCCCAGCCAGAGTTTCGCCTGATCGCCGACGTCCCAGCCGGAGGAGGACGCCTGCGTCGCGGACAGGGCGACAGTGCCCGCGCGCAGGTCGGCCAGGTTGCCCTCGCGCACGGCGAGGTCCATCGTCGCCGTGATGCCAGCCGGGTCGACCGACTGCGCGCTGACCGGCTCGATTCCGTCGAGCGCCCGCACCACCACCTGCGTACGGTGCACACCGGTGGCCGCCTGCACCCCGGCCAACTCGCGGATCTCCCGCGCCGCGTCCGCCGGCAGCCCACCCGGAGCGACGAGCACCCGCTCGGCGAGGGTTCCCGCGCTGCTCTGCGTGGCGGTCTGCCGCTCCAGGTTGGTCTGCAGGAACCAGACCGAGCCGCCGAACCCCACGGACAGCACGAGGGCGGTCAGGACGGTCGCCATGCCCTGCGCGTTGGCCCGCAGATTGGCCGCAGCCAGATAGCCGCTGACCCTCCACATCCGCGGCAACAACGGTGTGAGCAGGCGTGCCGCGTACGCGTTGATCCTCGGTGCGAGCAGCGCCACCGCGATGACGAACAGGTACAGCATGCCGACCGCGCCGGCCAGTGCCCCTGTCGACCCGGCGGCACCGAGCGTGAACGCCCCGGAGGTGCCGGCCGCCACCAGCGTCAGCACGCCGGCGACCAGCCGCACCCGGCCGCTACGACGAGGCTCGACAGCGATCTCGCCGAGCGCCTCGATCGGCTTGATCCCGGTCACCCGGCGTGCGGCGACCAAAGCGGCGAGCACCGCCACGAGCACCGCCGTACCGATCGCGGCCGGCACCGCGAACAGGCCGCCGACCATCGGGAAGCTTTCCGGCACGAACCCCCGCCCGACCAGCTCGCCGTGCACCCAGCGGGCCGCCAGCAGGCCGGCCGGGCCGCCGATCGCAGAGCCGATCAGGGCGAGCAGCGCGGCCTCGGCGATCAGCATGCGGCGCACCTGCCCCGGCGTGGCCGCGACCGCGCGCAGTAACGCCAGGTCACGTCGACGGTGCCGGACGGACAGTCCGATGGTGCCGGCCACCACGAAGACGATCAGCAGGACGACGTACCCCCCGAAAGCCGATCCGGCGCTGACCAGCAACGTCTGGGCGGCCTGGTTCTCCGACTGCTCGACGTTCCCACGGTCTTTCCCGCCGTACGTCGTGGCGCCGGCCGCCGATGCGATCTCGCGTACGGCGCCGACGTCGGCGCCGGGCACCATCCGCACGCCGATCGCATCCACCCGGCCCGGGTGGGCGGACAACCGGGCGGCCTGCGCGTCGGTGAAGAACACCGCCGCCGAACCGGTCTCGGCGGTTCCGCTCACCCGGTACGACCGGCCGACCCCGCCGACGACCAGGTCGATGCGGTCGCCCGGCGCCACGCCGAGACGGGTGTCGACCAGCACTTCGTCGTCGGCCCGTGGCGCGGCACCCGCGGCGATGGGACGACCGGTGAAGGCGTACGTGTCCCAGCCGTGTCCCGTCGCAGCGGGTGAGCCGATCAGCACCCCTTCGTCGCCGGTGACGGCCGCGACGCCCGGCACCTGGCGGATCCGGTCCACCAGCGCCGCGTCCACAGTGCCGCCCTCGGGCAGCATGACGGTGCTCGTGGTGGTCTCGCCGTCGAACTCCCTGAACGTGTGACTGACCGTGCGGTTGGCGACGACCACGTCGGCCGCGGCCCAGAGCCGTGGCTCCGGGCGGAAACGCAACCCGGACTCGACGAGGGTGCCCATCGCTACCAGGATCAGCACGCCGACGATCAGGGCCAGCAGGGTCGCGGCGGCGGGGCCCGCCCGGTGCCGCAGCAGGCGGGCGGCGAGCCCGATCATCGGAGGACCCGCCGATCCAGCGATGCCAGGTGCTCGGCGATACGGGCGGCTCCGAGCTGCGGAAGGTCGGCGACGATCGCACCGTCGGCCAACACGAGCACGCGGTCCGCGTACGACGCGGCGATCGGATCGTGGGTCACCATCACCACCGTCAGCCCGTGTTCGTCCACGACCGCGCGAAGCAGCGTCAGCACCTCCGCCGCGGTCCGCGAGTCGAGGGCGCCGGTGGGCTCGTCACAGAAGATCACCTCGGGGCGGGTGGCCAGCGCCCGGGCGATCGCCACCCGCTGCTGCTGGCCACCGGACAGCGCGGCCGGCCGGTGGTGCAGTCGGTCGGCGAGGCCGACCCGCTCGACCACCTGGGTCAGCCAGGCACGGTCCGGCCGGACGCCGGCCAGGCGCAGGGGCAGCACGATGTTCTCCTCGACGGTGAGCGCGCCGATCAGGTTGAAAGCCTGGAAGACAAACCCGATCCGGGTACGACGCAGCTCGGTCAGGCGGGTCTCGGACAGCCCGGACAGCTCGGTGCCGCCGATGACCACCCGACCGGAGGTGGGCCGGTCGAGCCCGGCCGCCGTCTGCAGCAGCGTGCTCTTGCCGGAGCCCGAGGGCCCCATCACCGCGGTGAAGGTGCCCCTGTCGAAGCCGACATCGATGCCCGCAAGCGCAGTCACCTGGTTACGGCCGGCGCCGTACACGCGGGTGAGTTGTTCGACGCGTACCGCCGGTTCGATTGTCTGTCCCGGATAGTCCGGCATTCTGGTGGCCTCTTTCCGTGTCATCGGCAAGAACTGCGCGCACCAGAAACGCTATTGACGTGCGAGAACGGCGACCATCCCGCGGGCTGCCAGGTCCGGGTACAGCAGGCGCTACCGCCGACCGCCGTCCAGGTAGCGCAGCACCGCGGTGACCCGGCGGTCGGCCTGGTCGTCCGGTGGAAGCTGAAGCTTCGAGAAGATGCTGCGGATGTGCTTGTGCACCGCGCCGTCGGTGACGAACAACCGCTCGGCGATCGCGC
This sequence comes from Micromonospora sp. MGP-C2, assembly GCF_057766525.1. NCBI lineage: Bacteria > Bacillati > Actinomycetota > Actinomycetes > Micromonosporales > Micromonosporaceae > Micromonospora > Micromonospora sp. MGP-C2. The sequence goes on along the minus strand of NZ_JBYMEN010000002.1, from coordinate 1,741,947 downwards.
TGTTACCGAGCCCTTCGGCCATCAGCCCCAGCACCTCACGCTCACGCGGCGACAGCTCGCTCAGCGCCGTGTCCGTCCGGCGGTTGCGGGCGAGCAACTGCGCCACCACCTCCGGGTCGATCACGCTGCCGCCGTCCGCGACGCGGTGCAGCGCGGCGAGGAACTCCTCGACCCGACCCACCCGCTCCTTCAACAGGTAACCGAGCCCGGCGGCGCCGACCGAGAACAGGTCGGTGGCGAACGCCTGCTCCACGTACGCCGACAGGACCAGCACCGCGAGGCCGGGGCGGCGCCGCCGGGCTTCTACCGCGGCCACGATGCCCTCGTCGGTGTGGGTCGGCGGCATCCGTACGTCCACGATCGCGACGTCCGGCGCATGTTCGTCGACGGCGACCAGGAACTCGCCCGGAGTGCCAGCCGTGGCGACCACGTCCAGATCCTCCGCCCGCAGCAGCAGAGCCAACCCCTCACGCAGCAGCGGGTCGTCCTCGGCGATCACGATCCGCATGGCAGCTCCACGTCCATTCTCGTCGGCCCTCCCGGTGGGCTCGTCAGCGTCATCCGGCCGTCGTACGCCTCGACCCGCCGGCGGATACCGGTGAGCCCTGAGCCACGCGTCTCGTCCGCGTCGCCGTGCCCGTCGTCCTCAATGCACACCAGCAGCCGACCGCGCTCGCGGCGCACGGCCACGTCCACCCGGCTCGCACCGCTGTGCCGGACGACGTTGGTCAGCGCCTCGGCCACCACGAAGTACGCGGTGGCCTCGACCGAGGCCGCGCACCGCACAGCCACGTCCACCTCAAGTCGGCAGGGCACCACGCAGCTGCCGGCCAGGCCCGCCAGCGCGCCGGCGAGACCCCGGTCGTCCAGCACGGGCGGCAGGATCCCGCGCACCACCGTACGCAGCTCACCGAGCGCCTGTTCCGCGGCGTCCTGCGCCTGCCCGAGGATCTCGTCGGCGCGGTCCGGATTGCGGCGCAAAGCCCGCCGCGCGGCACCCAGCAACACGTTGACCGCGACCAACCGGTTCTGGGTGCCGTCGTGCAGCGACCGCTCGATCCGGCGCAGTTCGACCGCGTGGGCGTCGAGCGCCGCAGCGCGGGTGGCGGTCAGCTCGGCCACCCGCAGCGACAGGTCGACACCCGGCGGCGGCGGCAGCAGCAACCGGCCCGGCCACGCCTGGAGACGGGCCAGGACCGGGCTGAACCAGATCGCGGCGGCCAGCGAGCCGACCCCGAGCAACCCGACCGCGAGTGCCTCGGACAATCCGTCGATGCGCCACCAGACGATCCCCGGCGCGCCGGCGTCGGCAGGGATCAGCTGGTACCACAGGGGGAACGTGACGTACTGCACGGCAGAGAGGGGCAGCGCGAGGCCGACAAGCCCGGTCGCCAGGCCGATGAGCGAGGAAAGCCCGACCCAGCCCAGCTCCCGGCGTACGAAGGGATCGCGCGCCGCCGTCCGCAACCCGGCCGGCACCGGCCCCGGCGTGGGGATCGGCTCGCCCCAGCGGGACAGCCGGGCCCGCTCGCGGTCGGCCACCCAGCGCACCGCCCGCAACGCACCGGGCGCCGCCAGCAGCCCCACCCCGACGACGCAGGTCACCGCCACGATCGCCGCCCAGAGCAGCGCGCCCAGCGCCAGCGTGGCGGTGCCCAGCCCTCCGACCAGGTGCTCCAGAGCGTCGACCGAGGCGCGAACCCGGCCTCGCACGTACGCCATCGACCCACCTCCCCCGCCAACATAGGCCACCACGGGCCGCGCCCGGCAACGCTCGGCGCGGAAGGTACAGCCTGCTGTACCACTGTCGTCGAGCTGGCGGGATCGTCCCCGCCACGCCCCGCGCCTAGCGTTGACGGCATCGAGGAACGCTCGCTCAAGGAGGCAGTCATGACCGATCCGTACCGCATCACCGAGGCCCCGATCGCCGCACCGAAGAAGCCGGGCGGCCCGCTACGCCCGCTGCTGTGGCTGGTGCTCTTCATCAGCGCCGCAGCCAACGTGGTGCTGTCGACCGCGGCGGACAACCCGTGGATCAGCTCGGCGTTCGGCCTGGTGGCGGTGCTCTGCGCGGTCACGCTGCTCGTCCACCACCGCCGTAACCGCACGCGCGAGTCGTAGGGACATGGACGCTTGGGGCAGGATGCAGGTGTGATCTTGCTGGTTCCCGCGGACCCTCTTCGGCCGCGCCACCCGGACGAGCACTTCGCCGCGGAGGCGCGGGCCGCACGTGCCGCCGGGATGGATGTGGCGGTGGTCGACCACGACGCGTTGGCGCGGGGCGGAGACGTGCGCCGCGCGGTCGCCTCGGTCTCGCGCAGCGGTCCGGCTGTGTACCGCGGCTGGATGCTACGTAGCGAGCAGTACGCCGTCTTCGCTGAGGTTCTTGCTGAGCGTGGTGTGGTGTTGCGGACTGGTGCTGAGCAGTACCAGCGGGCGCATGAGCTGCCTGGCTGGTATGCAGCTCTGGCTCCCGTGACCCCGCCGTCGGTGTGGACCACGGGCTCCGAGCGGGCGGACTTCGACCGCGCGCGTGCCGGGCTTGGCGCGGGACCAGCGGTGCTGCGTGACTACAGCAAGTCGATGAAGCACTACTGGGACGCGGCCGCGTTCATCCCCGACCTTGAGGACGGCGCGGCCGCGTGGGGCGTGGCGTCGCGGTTTCTGGAACTGCGTGACGACGACTTCGTGGGCGGGCTCGTGCTGCGGCGCTTCGAGCGGTTCGCCTCGACCGAGGTGCGCACGTGGTGGATCGACGGCGCGTGCGTTCTGATCGGAGCGCATCCCGACAGCCCGAACGACTCGGCGCCAGTCGAGGTCGACCTGGCCCCGGTCGCACCGTTGATCGGCGGGCTCGGCCTGTCTTTCGTCACCGTGGACCTCGCTCTGCGCGCGGACGGCGTGTGGCGGGTCATCGAACTCGGCGACGGGCAGGTCAGCGATCGACCAACCACCATCGAACCTCACACGATGATCGAGGTCCTGCTTGCCCAGGCCCGCTGATCGGCAACACTGTCCGCCGGTGGGCCGACGTCGAAGTCTGCGACGCTCGGCAAGCGAACTGGCAGCGCATCGACGACTCCGAGCTCGACTCCGTCGTCGTCGGATTGCAGGGCACAGATCTTGGCCATGAGGCGCGCTCCGCAGCGTCTCGCCGTGCCGCCCGGACGTGGCCGAGTTGCGGATGCCGACAACCTCGCCATCAGACACGCACCGTACGGCCGGGCTTTTACCCCTGAGCCAGTTGAACCAGTGGGTGTTGGGCGGCATGTCTGGTGCGAAGCGACCACTTCTCGCCCCGCCCGGCGGCGACCGCGATTCGCGGGCCGCTGTCCGTCGCCGGGAGTTCGGGAATTTCGGGGTCGCCGGACCGGCACCTACCGGGCATGATTCTCCACGCACCGAGTCCGGGTGGGTCCGTCACCCCCGTGCGACGACATATGCGATACCCAGCCCAACTGGCCTGGCGAATGCTCGGCCTGGCCGCTCAGGAGAACACTTTGCACTGCATGAAATGCGGCGCCAGTCTCGAACATCCCGGCCAAGGCCACACGTGCCGGTCCTCGACAGCGCCACCCGCGCCTCGGACAGCAGGTTGGGACGTCGCGACCTGGTTCGTCGTCGGGTTCGCCATCCTCTTTGCGATTGCCGCGATTGCCGCGGCCGTCCTCGGCAGCATCCCGAGCGCCCGGGCCCGGCCGCTGCCCCCGTCCGGCACCGGCGCAGCGGTCGGTTTCGTCCTGGCCAACCTGACCCTGTTCGTCGCCATCATCGGCCTGGCTGTCAGCGGGCTGATCTGGGGACGCGGCACGCGCCAGCTCGCCGAGGCGCACGGCTCATCCGGTCGCTCGTACAGCCGCCACTGGGGCACGCGCGTCTTCCCCGCCTGCGTCGTCTGCAGCGCGGCCATCGCCTGGCTGGCCACCGACCGAACCGCCCCTGCCGTCCTGTTCGGCCAGGCGGCCCTGCGCACCCTTGGAGCCGCCGCACTGATCGGGGGCGTGCTGCACAGCCGGACGCGGGTCCTGCGGCTGATCGCCCACGTCGACAGAGTTGTCGCCGGACACTACTCGCCGGTCGCCAGGCAGGACGCGGCGTGGCCGCTGTCGCCCACTCCGACCAGCGACGACTGGAACGCCGGCCAATGGGACCCGGATGTGCTGCGCGACATCGAAGCTCGCCGTCACCGCGACAGAACCTGATCCTGAGGTGCGGCCGGCCTCCAGCGTGCCGACCGCCACGGCGGGGCAACATCAAACCGGGGATCGTCTCAGCCCGCCAGGCTTCGAAGCCGGTCCGTCGGAATATCCATTGCCATCCGATGGGCACAACGCTTACCTTGAATGAGCAAGGCCGTCCCGACCAACCCAAGGAGTTCCCCGTGTTGCAGCACGCCTACACCGAAACCACGCGGCTCATGCCGCGCGGCGGTGTCGTGCTGCCCTCGATTGCGCGAGCCCACGATCTGTGCGCGAGTGAGCAGAACTGGAAGCCGGGGTGGCGGCGCGAATAGCGCCAGCGCAAGCTGCGAAGCCGCCCACCCCGACAGGGACAGGGCGGCTTTCTCGTTACTGAACAACTTCATAGGGGCGTAGCTCAACTGGTAGAGCACCGGTCTCCAAAACCGAAGGTCGCAGGTTCGAGTCCTGCCGCCCCTGCTTTTCGTCCCGGCTGCGGCCGGCGGCGTTGCAGATTCTCAACTTCACAGTGGATGGCATAAGCAAAACCCCCGCCGGCGCCTGCGTGGGGCCGGTCGGGGGCATTACCTCCGGGACGAGGGAGACGGCTGACCCGCTCGCTTTGGGAGCGAGAGACACGGGGTTCGACACCCCGGTCCCGGACCATGGGGTTGTAGCTCAGCTGGGAGAGCGCCGGTTCGGCAGACCGGAGGTCGAGGGTTCGAATCCCTTCTTCTCCACGCATCCGTGCCCTCCTGGCGTAACTGGTAGCGCACGGGAGTGAAGTCCCCGAGGGCTCCGGGGGAGGGCACGTTGACGGCGATCGTGGGCTCGCGAGCGCGATTCCCGCCAGCTCCATGGGCCGTTGGAGCAAGCTGGCAGCTCACCTGGTTCTCAGCCAGGAGGTTACGGGTTCGAGCCCCGTACGGCCTACGCAAGTGAAATGCCATGCGGTCGTGGTGAACTTGGCGGACACGTCGGTCTTCCAAACCGAAGAAGCGGGGTCGGTGCCCGCCGACCGCTCCACCATTCCGGGGTGCTCTGCTGGCAAGGGCGACGGGACTTTGGATCCCGGTACAAACGCAGGTTCGATTCCTGCTCCCGGAGCCATACTTGACCAGGGGGAAAGCCGCCGCCGGAGTTGCAGATCCGGAACTCGACCGCCCCCAGTGGATGATGCCGCAACCTGCGGAAGCCTGCCCCGGTAGCCCAACTGGTGCAGCGCTGATCACCGGCCGGCGAGTCCGCGACTCGCCGACCACCATTCCCGGGTCGTCTATTCGGTAAGACACCGCACTCTGGATGCGGGGAGCTGGGTTCGAATCCTGGCCTGGGAGCCACGGCAGGGCGCGTAAGCGGGTCGGCGCAGGGTGCATCCATCCCGCCGGCGAACCGGGGGACCCTGTCGCGAACATGCCCTCGTAGCCCAATGGAAGAGGCGCGGTCGTGAGGCGGCCGTAGTTGCACGTTCGACTCGTGTCGAGGGCACCAAGCCGACGTAGCTCAACGGCAGAGCATCCGGCTCATGACCGGAAGGCCCCCGGATCGACACCGGGCGTCGGCACCACGCGCTCGTGGTGGAACTCAGGTAGACACGCACGGCTCAGGTCCGTGTGCCGAAAGGCATGGGGGTTCGACTCCCCCCGAGCGCACGCAAGGCCGAATGCGGAGTGGAACCGCTGCCCTGGGGCACCCAGGAAGGACCGGTTCGACTCCGCCCGATTCCACTCACCGGCTGCTGGCCGGTCCCATGCTGGCGTAGCTCAGCGGCTTGAGCACCTCGTTGTCAGCGAGACGGTCGCGGGTTCGAGTCCCGCCGTCAGCGCCATGGAGAGGTCGCCTAGTCCGGCCGATGGCACCGCGTTGCTAACGCGGAGCGGGTGACACCGCCGAGGGTTCGAATCCCTCCCTCTCCGCCATGTCGTCGTGGCCAAGCTGGTTAAGGCACTGCGCTGATAACGCAGAGATCGTGGGTTCAACTCCCTCCGACGACACCATGCCCCCGTGGCTCAGCGGATAGAGCACCAGATTACGGATCTGGGGGTCGCGCGTTCGAATCGCGCCGGGGGCACGCATCGGGAGGTGGCGCAGTCGGTAGCGCGCCGGTCTGGGTTCGACTCCCTCCCTCACCGCCATGCGCCGCTAGCTGAGTGGCTTAGCACCGGACTCTTAATCCGGGGAGCGGAGTTCGATCCTCCGGCGGCGTACCAACTTGCCCCGCCAGCTCAGCGGGACAGAGCACCGCTCTCCTGAAGCGGGTGTCGCTGGTTCCAGTCCAGCGCGGAGCACAGCACGATGCCGCCGGCGCCTGATGGCAGGGCTCCGGACTTCCAATCCGGACTGCGGGGGTTCGATTCCCTTCGGCGGCACTTGCGGGGTAGAGGAGTTCGGTCGTCCTCGCCGGCCTCATAAGCCGGACATCGCGGGTTCGAATCCCGCCCCCGCTCCCGCCCCGGTAGCTCAGCGGGAGAGCGTCGGCTCGACAAGCCGAAGGCCGCTGGTTCGACACCAGCTCGGGGCACACAGACGCGCGTTCGGTTATGGGTAGGCCCCTGGCCTTTCAAGCTGGTGAAGCGGGTTCGAGTCCCGCACGCGCGACCATTCCGACGTCGCCCAATTGGTAGGGCAGCGGATTGTTAATCCCTACCGGTACTGGTTCGAGTCCAGTCGTCGGAGCAATGGAGGGGTCCCGGCGGTCACGGGGACACCGTTGGAAACGGTGCAGGGGGCGGAAGTCTCCTCGTGGGTTCGAATCCCAATCCTTCCGCGCATGCCCGCGTAGCTCAACGGGAGAGCACCTGGTCCACACCCAGGGGGTCGGAGGTTCGACACCTTCCGCGGGCACTGGCCCTCAGGCCGAAGTTGTGGCTGTAGCTCAACGGTGGAGCGCCGGTTTGTGGCACCGGAGGACGAGGGGTCAGCACCCTCCAGTCACCCCAGGGAGTGCGCCACCGATGGCGAGGTGGGCCGGGCTGTAACCCCGGTGCGTTCGCGCTCAGGGAGTTCGAATCTCCCCACTCCCACGCATGCCCGCGTAGCTCAGGGGACAGAGCACCAGCTTCCGGAGCTGGGTGTCGGGGGTTCGATTCCCTCCGCGGGCGCTTCTGCCTGGTCGTGTGCCCGAGTGGTGAGGGAGCGGTCCGCAAAACCGCGTACGCCGGTTCGATCCCGGCCACGGCCTCGACTGCCATCCACTGTGGAGAGCGAGCGGGACACTGATCCCGATCGGGGAGCCGAAGGGTCGGCCGCTCCCGGCCGGCCGGCACTTTCGGGCGGGGTGGGGGAGAATCGCTTCATGTTTGTCATCAGGGAGCGGTTCTTCTCGATCGGCGACGACTTCGACGTGCTCGACGAGCACGGCACCAAGGTCTTCCACGTCGACGGCAAGGTGCTCAGCGTCCGCAACAAGGTCATCATCGAGGATGCCTCCGGCCATGAGGTCGCCACGCTGCACCGGCACATGGTGGCGCTGCGTCCCACGTACGAGATCAGGATCGGCGGCGAGAAGGCCGCGGAGGTCCGTAAGAATCTGCTCACGCCGTTCCGCGACAAGTTCACCATCGACGTGCCAGGGCCCGACGACCTGGAGATGAAGGGTGACCTGCTCGACCACGAGTACGTGATCGAACGTGACGGCACCGAGGTGGCCGTGGTCTCCAAGAGGTGGCTGACGATCCGGGACACGTACGCCGTGCAGGTCACTGCCGGCGTCGACCCGCTGCTCATCATCGGCAGCGTCCTCGCGCTCGACCTGGCCATGGACCGCGACAAGAAGAAGAGCGACAAGAAGAAGAGCGACGAGGACTGACCGCCAAGGCAGCAGCCGGCTGCGCTATTGGCTGTGGGGCCGGATGTTGTGGTTGAGGTGGAACACGTTGTGCGGGTCCCAGATCGTCTTGAGTGCGGTGAGCCTGGCGAGCTTGGCGGCCGGGTACGCGCGGCGTACCCCGCGTTGCCCCTCGTCGGCGGCGAGCGAGTTGACGTAGACGCCGTCGGCGTACGGGTCGAGCGCGGCTCCGGCACTGCGAGCCGCTGCCATCCGAATGTCGTCTTCGGATGGCTCGGTCCAGCGGGAGCTGGCACCGAACTCGAACGTGGTGCCACGGTGGCTGAACGCGGCGTCGACGTCCACGACGTCGGCGATGGCGCCGCCGTGCGCCTGCAGGCCAACGTCGGCCAGGTGGGCGCCGGTGTGCAGGTCCGCCGCGCCGCGCAGCAGGAACGCCTCGATCGCGGCGGTGGGAAACTGCCGCAGGTAGTGCGCACTGGAGTACCGGCGGTAGGCGTGGCCGCCGACGGTGTCGTCGCGCTGCTGGAGGTCCAGGTATGACGGGGTGGTGACCCGCTCCGCGACCGGTCGCCCGAGCGCGCGCATCGCCGGCAGCAACCGGTGACCCTGTGCAGGCTCGCCGATCCACACGAAGCCGACGGTGGCGACAGGGCCCCTGGCCGTGCTGTGGACATCGGCGGTGAAGGTCGCCTGCCGCGGCGCGACGGCGTTGAGGTCCCGCCAGCCTTCGAGCACCGGTACGGCGTCCTCGGCGCGGAAGTCGAACTCGGCGACCAGGGTCTGCGTTCCGATGTGGTGCAGTTGGAAGTCGAAGTCGGTGACGATGCCGAAGTTGCCGCCCCCGCCGCGCAGGCCCCAGTAGAGGTCGGGGTTGTCGGTTCGGCTAGCGGTCACCACCTCCCCGTCCGCGGTGACCATCGTGTAGGAGACGACGTTGTCGCAGGCCAACCCGTGTTGACGGGCGAGCCAGCCCATGCCGCCGCCGAGGGTCAGGCCGCCGACCCCGGTGTGCGAGACGTTACCGGCGGTCGTGGCGAGGCCGTGTGGCTGCGACGCCCGGTCGAGTGCGCCGAGCAGCGCGCCGCCCTGGACCCGGGCGCGTCGTCGGATCGGGTTGACCCGAACGCCGTTCAACGGGGTCAGATCGATCATCAGGCCGTTCGCCGGGACGGCGAGGCCGGCCACGTTGTGCCCGCCGCAGCGTACCCCGATCTCCAGGTCGAGTTCGCGGGCCAGGCGCACCGCGGTCACCACGTCGGTGACGCTCGCGGCCTGCACGATCATCCGCGGGCGGCGGTCAATCATGGCGTTCCAGACGGTGCGGGCCGCGTCGTAACCCGGGTTGCCCGGGGTGAGGAGGCGGCCGTCGAAGCGAGGGCTGGTCGTTGTCGTCATACGTCCGAGCCTGACGGAAATCGGTACACCCGGTAAGGTCCGATTTCATGGGTCGAACCAGGACCAATTCGAGCACTGCGGAGGACCTGCTCATCGATGTCGACCGGTCTGCGGGCGAACCGCTGCACCGGCAGATCGCCGCCTCGATCCGGGGCAGCATCCGGGCTGGCCGGTTGCGTCTCGGGACGTCCCTGCCGCCCACCCGCACCATCGCGGCCGATCTGGGAGTCTCACGCGGCGTCGTGGTCGAGGCCTACCAGCAACTCGTCGCCGAGGGCTACCTCACCAGTCGGGCGGGCGGCTACACCCAGGTCGCCGTCGATCCGGTTGCACCGTCGGCGAGTCGGCGCGGCGGGGATCGGCCGGCGGCCGGGATCGACTTCGGGTACGGCCGCACCGACGTGTCGTCGTTTCCTCGGACTGCCTGGCTGCGTTCGGTGCGAACCATCCTCACCACCACGCCGAACGAACGCTTCGCCTACCTCGACGGGCGTGGCGTACCCGAACTGCACACAGCCCTGAGCGACTACCTCAACCGTGTCCGCGGCACATCGGCCCGCCCGGAGAACGTCGTGATCTGCAGCGGCTACGGCCAAGGCATCGCGCTGATACTCCAGGTGCTCGCGGCGCGCGGCGCCCGCAGGGTGGCCGTCGAGGACCCATCCGCTGACGACGGCGCCCGCCTCGTCGCGGCCTCCGTCGGCCTGGACGTGATCGGCGTCCCGGTCGGGCCAGACGGCATTCTCGTCGAGAAGCTCGAACAGACCGACGCGGACGCCGTCGTGCTGACACCCTCGCACCAGTGGCCCACCGGCGGCGTCCTGTCGGCCAGAGCGCGGGCCCGGGTGATCGGCTGGGCGCAGCGTCGCGGCGCCGTGGTGATCGAGGACGACTACGACGCGGAGTACCGCTACGACCGCTCACCCGTCGGCGCCATGCAGGGGCTGGCACCCGACACCGTCGTCTACTGCGGCACGGCGAGCAAAACCCTGGCACCGGGGCTGCGCCTGGGGTGGCTGCTTGCGCCGTCACACCTGGTCGACGACATCACGGCGGCCAAGGCACGGGCCGACCGCGGCTCTCCCGTCATCGACCAACTGACCTTCGCCGACTTCCTCACCCGCGGCGAATTCGACCGGCACCTACGGCGCATGCGCCCGGTCTACCGCCGCCGCCGCGACGCACTCCTGGCCGCGCTGCGCGCACGGCTGCCCGAACTGGAACCGGTCGGCGTCGCGGCGGGCCAACACGTCGTCACCTGGCTCCCGCACGACCTCGACGAGGCCCCGGTCGTCGCTGCCGCCGCCCGGCGCGGACTGGTGGTGCAAGGCGTCTCCCGGTACCGCCTGAGCCCCACCGGACCCGCCGGGCTTCTCTTCGGCTACGCCACCCTCACCGAATGCGCCATCACCGACGGAGTTGAAGCCCTCGCCGACGCGGTCACAGAGGTCCGGGAATCTTCTCAGCTGACGGACATCACTAACCCGGTTGCCGGTTAAGGCGGGACTGCCTAGCTTGCTCATCGTGGAGAACAAGGGTCGTAGCGCAGACGAGTGCGCCGGGTGAGCGGTCGTCTGCGCGAGACTGCCCGGCAGACGGTTGCAATCGCTGATTCGGGTCGCTATCGCAATGGTGCCGGTGACGAGGTCGGCATCGGCGAGGTGGTACGTGCTGCAGTTGCCGGCACTCGTCTCTACCTGCCGGACGAGGTGCCCGCGGTGGGAAACGCGGAGCCCGGTGCAGGCAGGGTGGAGGTGACGTACGAGTCGACGTTGCAGGCAGCTCGTCGGTTGGCGCCCGGAGCGGCCTGTCTGGTGTTCGCCTCTGCGAAGAATCCGGGCGGTGGGTTCCTGGGTGGAGCGAAGGCGCAGGAGGAGAGCATCGCCCGCTCCTCGGCGCTGTACCCATGTCTCCTTGCTGCCCGGGAGTTCTATGCGTTCCACCGCGAACAGCGGGACCTGCGCTACAGCGACCGCGTCATCTTCTCCCCGGACGTGCCGGTCTTCCGGGACGACAGGGGCAATCTGCTCGACCGGCCACACACGACGTCGTTCTTGACCGCTGCGGCGCCGAACCTGGGCGCGATCCTCCGCAACCAGCCCGAACACGTTGCGGACGTACCGGCGGTGCTGGCCCGGCGTGCTCGCCGAGTGCTGGAGGTCGCGGCCGCGCACGGACATCGGACGTCGGTGTTGGGCGCGTGGGGATGCGGCGTGTTCCGCAACGATCCCGCTACGGTCGCCGACGCCTTCGCCCATGCGCTGCGGGAGGTCGATCGCTTCGACCACGTGGTGTTTGCCATCCGCGACAACCTGCCGGAAACACCGGTGTATCGCACGTTCGCGGAACGCTTTCCGGGAACCGCCACGGATCCCCGGTCTGTGTCACCACAGGTCCAAGCCACAAGCGCATAGGTCTTGAAGTCATTTGACCACAGCCGTTACACGGACGAAGGTATCGGGGCGCCGCCGTCGTCGAACCAATCCTCACCCAGCACGTTGCCGTCCTGGTCATATCGAAATACCTTGCTGGAGTACGGGAATTGGCGGTCTGGACGCTCGCCATCTTCCGTGGTGATGTACTCGCGTAGGGCGCGACCATCTTTGCCGTACTCCACGACACGTGCAGTATTTTCCCCTGGATACCGCATGGCCTTAGTGGCGCGTGAGCCTGTGACGGGATCATAGCTGTAATACCAGACGTCATCCCGCAGCTCCCAGCCGCCCGATCCATCGGGCGTGTACATCGTGTTGGTCACGACGCGGCGGCCGGAATCGAACTCGAACTCCTTATAGTGTGCCAGGGTGCCGTTGATGAAGACGTCGACCCGGGTGACCGTGCCGTCGTGCCACACCATCCGGTAGCTCGGGCCCAGGGTCGCCATCTGAGCTGTCGGCCCCACGCCCACCGGCTCTCCGAGGTTGGAGATGTTCAAACCCTTGTACCAGCGCTCCCCAGAGAAGTGCGTGTTGACGCCGCGCACCTTCTGCACGAGTTTCCGCACATTCTCGGCATAATTCCTCCGCCGCGAGAAGTCCAAGCGGTGGAGGTGACGAATGCGCTCCGGAATGGCAGGTCCATCGACGTCGAGTTTCTGCACGACAATTGGCAGTATCAGGTCGCGACGCTCCCTCAGTGACCGCGAGAAAGCTTGCTCAAACTCAACGTCCCGGACGTAGTAGGAGCGCAGGGCGGCCGGCGAGAGCGCGAGGCAAAAAAAGCGACTCTCGCTGATCGCGGATTCAATGCTCTTGTGTACCGGGTCACCGACTCCCAACTCGAGGACGTCCTGCCACACCTCGATGCCGTGATCTTCAAGGTCCGCAACGAGCCGGTCGATGAAGCGACGATTGCGGCGCGAGTACGACAGGAAGATGTCGGGCACGACAAGGTCCCTTCGTTGTCAGCAAATCGGCTCTAGTCTACTGCGGTTGTCTTCACGGCGAGATCGTCCGATTGACGGGCGTCTGTGGAGCAGTTGCGCCACCACCACGATCGTCACCTACGAGCGCGGCGGCTCCGGAAACCTACTCACCCGCAACGACGCCACCACCTACCAGTACGACCAACTCAACCGGCTGGGTGGGCGCGCCGCGCCCGGAAGTCCACTGCAAACCGGACGCCCCCGCTTGCAGGGGAGAGCCGCTTGCTGAGCCTGTCGCTACGTGGCGGCGATCGGGTAACCGATGGCGGCGATGTCCTTGCGCAGGTCGTCGAGGGTGAGTTGCGGGTTCAGGGTGCGTATCACGGTGTCGGTGAGCGGCCGGTGAGCGACGATGTGCTCGACTGCGGCGCGGTTCAGCTCGGTCTCGTAGTAGTCGCTGGCGAACTCGATGTAGTGGTCGACGATGTCGTCGAGCAGGATTTCGAGCATGCCGGAACCGTCCGGCCCGGTGTCGTCGTACGGTCCGCGCAGTGGTGGGAAGGTGATGCCGTCGCCAGCGTGCCAACGGTCGTCATCGGATAGCCGCCACAGCACCGCGGTCGCGATAAACTGCCCGCTCTCATCGCAGAAGGCCGGTTCATCCACCTGCGGGCGTAGCAAGGCGGGGATGCCGTCAAGCAGACCCGGCCACAACTCATGGTCCGGGTCGCCGTAGGGCGACATGGCCGACTCATGGTCAAAGACCCGGATGAACGCTCCGTCGACGGCGAACACGACTGCCCACTCATCACCGCTTCCGTTGCTCATCAGCGCCGCATCGTCCGAACCCCACGCCGAGGTATAGGCGTAGTACGGTGCTCCACCATCGATGATGCGTTCCAGCACAGCCAATGCTTTGCAGCGCTGCCGCAGCCGTCCGATGGCCGGCAGTCTGACGGCGATGTCGTAGGCGGTCACCGGCTGACCCTACTGGCGTTGCGGCGACTCAGATCACCGGCAGCCGCGATCGGCGTGGCACGCGGAGTAACAGGGGCGGGGGATGCCGAACGCGCCGACGAGCGCACGGTGTCCGCTCAGCAGGCTTGTTGTGGTTAGCATCGCTCGTGACAGATCTGCATGTACTTCGTGTGTTCTGCGGTCCCGGCGGCACGTACGGAAACCAGCTCGGCGTTGTTCTTGACGGCCATGCCGTGGCCGCTGGACAGGACCGCCATGCCGTGGCCGCGCGACTGGGCTTCAGCGAAACTGTCTTCGTCGATGATGCCGGCACAGGAACCGTCGATATCCACACGCCGAGCGTGCGGCTGCCGTTTGCCGGTCATCCGTTGGTGGGCACCTCCTGGTTGCTGAGTCGGCTCGGAGCCAGGCCGGAACTCCTGCACCCGCCAGCGGGATCGGTGCCAACCTGGCAGGACGGCGAGTTCACCTGGATCAGTGGTCGCTCGCAGTGGGTGCCCGACAGGCGCATGCAGCAGTACGCCTCAGCCGAGGAGGTCGACGCCTTGCCGTGCCCGCCGCCAGGTGACGGGTGGCTGTACGCGTGGGCGTGGCAAGACCGGGCCGCCGGTCGGGTGCGTACCAGAGGATTTCCCCGCCGGGGCGACGCCATCGCCGAGGATGAAGCCACCGGCGCGTCCGCGATCGTGCTCACCGCGGAACTGCAGCGGGCGCTGGACATCACCCAGGGCAAGGGATCTCAGATCCTGACCCGACCCGGTCCGAACGGCACCGTCGAGGTCGGTGGCCGGGTCATCCTTGAGGAAACCCGCTCCCTCTGAATGAGCCCTGTCGGTCAGCGAGTCTGCCTGCCTACACCGGGACTGCCTGCGCACTGCTGGCGGCGTCATGGGCGGACATTGTTTCCTGCCTGCGGGGTTCCTCGCGCAGGATGGCGCAGTGCAGCCACGTGTCCGGGATGGCGAAACCGTCCACGAGCGTTCGCATGTGCGGGCGCAGCTCTTTGAGCAATCCGTTCACCACGCCGGTGATCGCCTTCGAGCGGGCCGGCGTGAGCCGGCCGTGCTCCAGGAACCACCCCTTGTTCGCCTCGATGACGCTGAGCGCGTACAGGTCACAGACGCGGGAGAGAAGCGCCTGGACCGCCGGGTCGGCGGTGTCCTCGATGCCGGCGACGAACGCCTCCAGGGTGACCCGGTCGATGTGCGCGGCGGCAACGGCCAGGACGTGGTCCTGGACGTCGTTGAAGATGTCGAAGGGGCGGTCCTTCTTGGTGGCGGCGCCGCCGCGAAGGCGACGGACAGCGCCGTCGAGGAGGTGCCGCTCACGGTCCTCGAAGGCCTTCAGCTGCCAGCCGCGGTCGGTGACGGCGACCTCCTCGTCGCGGCCGGGCACGGCACCGATCAGCCGTTCGATGAGCGACCGGGCGGCGGTGCGCTCGAGCACCATCTCGCGGACCTGCTCGGCGACGAAGGAGGCGCGCCCCCAGCCGTCCAAGGAGCCGAACTCGTCGCGGTAGCCGGTGAGCAGCCCTTTGGCCACCAGCTGCAGCAGCACCGTGTTGTCGCCCTCGAACGTGGTGAAGACGTCGGTGTCGGCCTTGAGACTGGGTAGCCGATTTTCCGCCAGGTAGCCGGCGCCGCCGCACGCCTCGCGGCACATCTGGATGGTGCGGGTCGCGTGCCAGGTCTGCGCGGCCTTGAGACCGGCGGCCCGGGACTCCAGCTCCCGCTGCCGGTGTTCGTCGACGGGTCCGTCGCCGCCCTGCACCTCGTGCAGCGCGGAGACCAGCTCGGTCTGGGCGAAGTGCAGCGCGTACGTGGTGGCCAGGGCCGGAAGCAGCTTGCGCTGGTGGGCCAGGTAGTCGTTGATCAGCACCTCCCGGTCGGCGCCGGGAGTGTCGAACTGGCGCCGGATGTCGCCGTAGCGCACTGCGATGGTCAGCGCGGACTTGGTGGCCGCCGACGCGGCGCCGCCCACGCTCACCCGACCGCGGACCAGGGTGCCGAGCATGGTGAAGAAGCGCCGGGAGTCGTTCTCGATCGGGCTGGAGTACGTGCCGTCCTCGGCGATCTGACCGTAACGGTCCAGCAGCATGTCGCGGGGCACCTGCACGTGGTCGAAGCTGAGCCGCCCGTTGTCCACGCCGAGCAGGCCGGCCTTGGGCCCGGCGTCGCCGATGGTCACGCCGGGCAGCGGGTTGCCCTGTGCGTCGCGGATCGGCACCAACCACGCGTGTACGCCGTGCCGCTGACCGTTCGTGATCAGCTGCGCGAAGACGACCGCCATGCGTCCGTCCCGAGCGGCGTTGCCGATGTAGTCCTTACGGGCCGCGTCGTGCGGGGTGTGCAGGTCGAAGGTCTGCGTCTGCGGGTCGTACGTGCAGGTGGTGCGCAGTTGCTGGACGTCGGACCCGTGGCCGGTCTCGGTCATCGCGAAACAGCCGAAAATGGTGCCCGAGATGATGTCCCGCAGGTAGGCGTCGTGGTGGCGCTGGGTGCCGAGGGCTTGGACTGCCCCGCCGAACAGGCCCCACTGCACGCCCGCCTTGACCATCAGCGACAGGTCGACCTGCGCCAGCATCTCGGTGGCGATGATCGAGCCGCCGACGTCGGCGCTGCCGCCGTACTCGGTGGGGAAGGCCGACGCGATCCCCAGTTCGACGGGGAGTTCGGTGAGCAGCCGGGAGATCCGCTCACGTGCCTGGTCACCGGTCTCGCCGTACACCGGGAGGAAACGCTCGTCGAGGTGCTCCCGGTGCGCGTTGCGCACCTTTGCCCACGGTCCGTCGAGCACGTCCCGCAGGCGAGCGAGGTCGATGTGGCCGGACGCGTGATCGTGCATGGTCACCCCTCGGCTGGTGGACATATGGGTACAGTCCGTACTCGATCAAGAGTACCGGCGGGCTGTGGCGACCTGGCGAACGAGATCGGGGTGAGACGGGACACCATCGCCGAACTCTCACACCGCGCTCAAGCGGCCGACGGGCTGGCCCGGACTGCTCCCGACCAGCCCGCCGCTCGTGCCTCAGGCCTCGTTTTCGGTGTCGGCCAACTGGTCGGCCGGGGCCTGCGCCACCGGGTGGCCGGTGTCGTCGACCAGTCCCGGCGCCATGCTGCCGCCGTGGGCGTCCTGCGCAGCCCGGGTGCTGCGGGCCCCCTCGTCCTGCGGCACCCCGATCTGCTCCCCGTCGCGTCGCTCGTCCCGCTCGGTCATGTGCGTTCCTCCTCGGTCTTGACCAGCGGCGGTACCCGAACGACCGGCCGGGAAACCGATCAGCGACCTGTCCTGGCGGCCCGGCGTCAGGAGACCGCAGGCGGCCAGCGGCGTGCGCGCCACTCGTTCCATGTCGCGAAACCAGCCGGTGGCTCATCGACGGGTTCGCTGCCGTCGAGTTCGCCTGGCGTCGGGATGTCGATGCTGGCGGCCCACTCGGCGAGTTCCTCGTCGGACATCGGCCACGTCGTGTGCGGCGCTTCGGCTTGCCGCCGGTCGAGTCGTCTGCGCTGCTCGGCTGGGGCGAGCGCGAAGTAGCGCATCTCCACCAGTGCGCCGAGGTCTGCTGCTGCCTGCCGCAGGGCGGAGCGTTCGTCCCGACCCCAGAGACCGAAATCGATCACAACGTTGTTGCCGAGTTCGAGGGCGCGCAACCCGATCTCGATGAGTCGTCCTTCGATCACGTCCTGAGCCGATGGCGGATTCTCGTGCCCGTAGAGGGCCTTCACCCATTCGTCCTTCGTCAGGCGAAGCGCTTTCCACTCGATTTCGATACGCCAAGCGGCAGTGGTCTTCCCGGTGCACGGAAGCCCGACCGTCAGGAACAGTGTTGGTCGCGTCATCAACACCCACTTCCGTTTCGGTTCCTCGGCTGGGCGAGGAAGCGCAGGTACTCCACCCGGTCAAACGGGTTGCCGTCGGTGCGGGGCCGGTGCGGCGGGTCACCGGACACCAGGCGGTCGCCGCCGGGCACCGACGACCACAGCCCTTCCCCGCTGGACAGGTCCGGCAGCCGCCGCTGCGCCTCCGGTTCGAGCCGCGCCGGTAGCACCCCGCCGATCCGCCAGCCGGCGGCAATCTCGTCGGTGCCGTCGATGCGGGCGCCGAGCCGGCCCAGGTACGACGTGACGGCGCCGAGCCGGTCGGCCGGTACCTCCGCCTCGAACCGGCGGCACGGCTCGTAGACCCGGGTGCCGGCCTCGGCGAGCGCCTGCATGAGGACGTACGGCGCCAGGTCCCGGAAGTGCCCGGCCGTGGTGATCGGCGACCAGTAGCCGCTGTGCGTGAGGGTTACCCGGATGTCGGTGACCGGCCAGCCGTGACAACCCTGGTCGAGGGCGGCCCGGGTGGCCTCCTCGATGGCCTTGTGGAACGACAGCGGCAGCGAGCCGAGCTCGACCTCCAGCCGGTAGTCCACCGCGGAGCCGGGCTCGACCCGGAACCCGACGGTGCCGAAGAAACCGTGCCCGATGATCTCCACCGCCGAGCCGATGCCGGTTGGCCGCTCGACGTGCATGAGGCGGCCCGCCCCGAACTCGGCCTCGATCCCGTACGCCTCGGCCAGCGTGGCGGCCAGCACCTCGCGCTGCACCTCGCCGTAGAGCAGCACGCTCGTGCCGCCATCCGGGGCCACCCGGGTCCGGATGAACGGGTCGGTGTCCGCGATGTCCAGCAACGCGGCGTGCAGCGCCAGCGCCCGGGCGGGGTCGCGGGGTCGCACCACCGCCTCCAGGGTCGGTGCCGGAAAGTACGACCGCCCGTCCAGGCCGGCCGAGCTGCCGAGCTGGTCGCCGAGGCGTACCCCGGTCAGGCCGGTGACCCGGGCGATGTACCCGGCGGTCAGCGCGGCCGGCAGGTCGTCCCGGCCGGTCGGCTCGGCCTGGTCGGTGGGCGCGCCGATCACGTCGAGCCGGGTGATCCGGGCGCGGGTCGCGGTTATCTGGCCGTCCGGCTCCCGGCGGTACGCGATGACCCGCTGGCGGGCCTGAAGCTCCCCGCCGTACGACCGCAGGTACGCCACCCGCTCGCCGGCGGGGTCGCGTTCGATGGCGAAGACCCGGGCCCGCGGCTCGGGCTCAGCCGGTGGCGACGCCGGAAGCAGGGCCGCGATGGCGTCCAGCAGTTCCGGTACGCCGGCTCCGGACAGCGCCGAGCCGAACAGCAGGGGGTGGACCTGCCCGCCCGCTACCTGGACCCGAAGCGACTTGTCGATCCGATCGGGGTCGGGTGGCAGGTCGTCCACGAGGGTGGCCAGCAGCTCGTCGTCGTGCTCGGCGAGGGCCTCGGCGAGCCGGTGGGCGGCGCTGCGGTCGTACCGCGGATCGTCGATCCGGAAGGCGGCCTCGGGGGTGCCGGGCCCGCGGACCGTGCCCAGCGCGGCGACCGCCGGGGTGAGCAGCCGTCGTACGTCCGCGACCAGCTCGTCGGTGCGGGCACCCCTCCGGTCGATCTTGTTGACGAAGATCAGCGCGGGTAGCCGGAGTGACCGGAGGATTCGCATGATCCGCCGGCTGTGCGGTTGCACCCCCTCGACGGCCGACAGCACCAGGATCGCCGCGTCGAGCACCCCGAGCGCGCGTTCGACCTCGGCCACGAAGTCGCTGTGCCCGGGGGTGTCGAGCAGGTTGACCTGGCGGTCGGGTAATCCGAACGCGGCGACGGCGCTGCGGATGGTGATGCCCCGGCGGCGCTCGATCTCGCCGGTGTCGGTCTGCGTGGTGCCCGCGTCGACACTGCCGAGCCGGTCGGTGACACCGGTGGCGTGCAGCAGGCGTTCGGTCAGACTGGTCTTACCGGCGTCGACGTGGGCGACGATGCCAAGGTTGATGGTCTGCATGGGCTGACGGGTCCTCGAAAGCTCGCGTCCGGATGGGCGGGAAGGTTTCGAGTCCTCGCATCGCCGTGCTCCCGTCGGTCGGTTCGATCCGTCCTGGCACCGGGCCCCGTGGTGGCGGCCTCCGGTCAGGCTGGCACAGCCGGTCCAGGTCGTCCACCAAATATGACCGGCTTGGACGAGGTGCCTGCTGGCTCCACGGACCGGTGGCCGCTCCAACGGGTGCCGGCTCGACGAGAACTGGGGTGACCGGTGGCCAGGGAAACCCCGTACGCTGGCGTGATGATCGACTTTCGCGCGGCGGTTGAGGCACGCGATCCCGATGCCATCACGGCGGCCCTGGCCGACGATGTGGTTTTTCGCAGCCCGGTGGCGTTCAAGCCGTATCCGGGCAAGGCAATCACCGCGGCGATCCTGCGCGGCGTGCTGCGGGTGTTCGAGGACTTCCGGTACGTCCGTGAGCTGAGCGGTGACGACGATCGCGATCACGCGCTGGTGTTCGAGGCGCGGATCGGCGACGTCGCCGTCGAAGGTTGCGACTTCCTGCACCTGGACGAGAACGGCCTGATCGACGAGTTCACGGTCATGGTTCGCCCGCTGTCCGCAGCGCAGGCCCTGGCCGCCGCGATGGCCGCCCAGTTCGCGCAGATCCAACGTGAGGCAACCGCCGGCTAGCGCGCCCTCCCGCTCATAGACAAAGATCGATCTGCGGTATAGCGTCCTGCGGTATACATCAGCCTCTCAACCCCCTCTGGAGAGGACATGATCATTACTCAACGCTGGCTCGGTACCGCCACGGCGATGCTGCTCGTTGCCACCATGATCAGCACCGTGCCGAGCGGCGCCCACGCCGCGCCGGCCAGTGACGTCACGATCGCCGTGGAGCACAGACTGCTCGAGGAGGCCTCGGTCACGGCGGGCCAGGGTGCCCGCGCCGCCGGTCTGGCGGACACCCGGGTGACCGTCACCCGCCGGGACGGCCGGGCCTGGGCATTCGGCACCGCGGTGCTCGTCGCGCCGCAGGAGGAAGGGCTCTACCCGTCCGGCTGGATCTTCGTCGCCCGCCACCAGCGCGGCGACTGGCAGGTCGCCTTCGAGGGGGAGGCCACCTTCGCCGAACTGACCGCGGCCGCGCCCGCCTCCGTCGTCCCCCGACAGGAAATGGCCGCTCTGACAGCCCCCGGCACCTTGGCCGCGAACGGAGACTTCCGCACCGGCATGCGCCTGCCGTTCACCGTCGGCCAGTCCTGGACCCTGCGAGGTGGCCCGCACGGCTGGTCGGGCTCCCCGCGACCGTTCAGCTCGATCGATCTCCAAGGCGGTGACCAGCGGGTGCTGGCCGTGCGCGCCGGCACCGCGTACACGATGTGCAAGGGCTGGATCCGGGTGATCCACGACCGGGGGTACGCCACGGACTACTACCACCTCTGGAACAACATCAACGTCGACGGCGCGTCCGTCTCGGCGGGCACCTACCTCGGCGACACCGGCACCGACATCACCTGCGGCGGGAGTGCCAGCAGCCGGCACGTGCACCTGGGGCTCCGGCAGAACAGCGCGTACGTGGCGATCGCGACGCACAACCTGGGCAAGTGGGTGCCGAGAGAGGGCAGCACGGCCTACGAGGGCTCCGCGCTGCACGGCTCGAAACGCGTCTACGTCGGCGGGGCGCTCTACAACTACGGCGCACTCGGCTTCACCCAGGGAATCGTCGACAGCAACGGCGGCACGTCGATCAGCCGGAGGTCCGGACCGGGCACCGGGTACGGCGTCGTCGGCTCGCTCGCGGACGGTGCCACAGCGAGCATCGCCTGCTCGTCGAACGGCACCAGTCTGACCGGCCGCTGGGGTGCCAGCACCCTGTGGAACAAGCTCACCGACGGCACCTGGGTCCCCGACGCGTACCTGTACACCGGATCGGCTAGCCAGGTCAACGGCTCGTGCTGAGGCGCCGCCCCGCGCCACGTCGGTGACAGCTGCGGAAGGGCATCGTTGCCGTCCCGGGCGGATGACCGCAACAAGCCTCCCGTTATGATCGCGGGCCGCACATCGGCCCGGACAACGTGGGGTGACCATGGCTGGCCCGTCCACCCGCTTCGTGCTCTTTCCGGGGCGTCATCACCTGCTGACCTGCTTCCAGGCTGACTACCTGCGGCGGCTCGCCGAGGACGGCGCTGTCACGATCGTCTGGGCGGTGACCTCCGCCAACCACGAGAACACCAAGCGCAATCCGGTCCCGTACCACCGGCGGGAGGCCGCGATCGAGCGATTCAGCGTGCTGAGCGGGCTGCGGTCGGTGGTCGTGCCGATCTTCGACACCGCGTACACCGATGCCTTCGCCGAGGTGACCCTCAAGAACATCGCGGTAGCCACCGGCCTCGAACTCACTCCTGCCGACACCCTGGTGGCATGCTCGACGCCGCAGGTCGCCAAGCTGTACGAGCGGCTCGGTTTCACCATCGCGCAGGTCGAGGCCGACCCGGAGCTGCGTACCACGCCCGAACGGCCCTGGGACGTCCTGCTGCGCCTGGCCGCTGGCGACGACACGTGGCGCAAGCTGACGCACCCGGCGACGATCGACGTCTTCGAGCGCTACCGTCTCGTCGACGAGATCCGGATGGTGGTCAACGATCCCCTCGTCGGCGACGAGGGTGGCCTTACCGTCACCCGCGACTACCGGACCTACGTGGAGGCCTTCGCTGGCGCCGCCGAGCGCAAGTGGGACGCCGTCCGGCAGTACGTGCAACCCGGCCGGATCGTGGATATCGGCTGTGGCGCCGGGGCGGTCCTGGAGTTGGCCGACCGGGAGACCGGCCTGCACGAGAGTGACCTCATCGGCGTCGAGGTCGCCCGACACCTCTTTCAGGAGTGCCTGCACAAGAAGGCGCAGGGCGTGTTCGGCAACGCCAACGTGTACTTCTTCCATCGGAACGTCCTCGGTGGCGCGGTCTTCAAGGACCGGTCGGTGGACACCACCCTCACCTTCGCGCTGACCCACGAGATCTGGTCGTACGGGCGGCAGCGGGAGTCACTGTTGCAGTTCGCCCGCCGCATCCACGACCACACCGTGCCCGGTGGCGTCTGGATCAACAGCGACGTGTGTGGCCCGGACGATCCCCATCGTCCGGTGATCCTGCGGCTCGTGGCGGATGACGGCGACAACCCGGCATCGCCGCACCGGGACCTCGCCAGCCTCGACTCCGCCGAGGTCAGGCGGTATGTCGGCGGACTGTCGACGCGGGCACGGCTGGATCAGTTCGCTGTCGACTTCGCGTTCCCCTTCGACTACGAGGCGCTGCCCGACGGCTCGGTGCGGCTTGAGCTCGGCTCCGCGATGGACTACCTGACCCGCAAGGACTACACCGACAACTGGCTCTCCGAGACGAAGGAACAGTTCTGTGGCCTCAGTTTCGCCGAGTGGACGACCCTGCTGACCGAAGCGGGCTTCGAGATCGGTCCTGCCTGCACCGCCGTCCGCAACGAGTGGGTGATCGACAACCGGATCGCACCGGTCGCCTCTCTCGTCGACCTCGATGGCCAGCCCCTCGACTGGCCGACGACCCACATTCTCACCGTCGCCCACCGACCCTGGAACGAGTGAGGCAGCGCCGCGAGCACGTCGAACTCACCGTTGCCGAGGTCCGCCGCGGCGAACGGCGGCCGTAGGGCTGCGTCGAGTACGACGGCCAGCCGCTGGACCGACCGATGGTCAGCAGCGGGCTGGGGTCGAGGTCTGGTCGCTCGCGTCGCCATTGACCAACGGTCTGCGTGATGCGGTCGTCATCCACGTTGCACCTTTCCTTCCATGGAAGGTAACTTGCCTTCCATGGAAGACAATTCTGGCCGTGCGTCGACGGTCACGGCGTACGTGGACCCCTTCGAAGGGACACCTACCGCCATGACGACAGAAGCGAACGAACGCGCCCGGTCCCTGTCCGCCTCCGACGCGCCGCTGCGCCAAGCCCGTAACTCCGCTGCCTTCTGGGCCACCACCGGGCAGGTCCGCGGCCACGAGGTGCTCCGTCGGCGGGGCTTCCTCGCCGTCGTCGGCGACGGGCGCGCTGGCCTGCGCATCCTGATCCAGGAGCCCGACCTCCGTCGTGAGGAACTGGCCGAGATCACCGAACTGGCAGCCCGGGCGACCGGGCCGGTGGACGCCGAGGACCCGTTCAGCTCGACGGATCTGCGCCACCTCGACATGCGTTCCTGGCAGATGCCGGTCATGCTGCGCCAGCCCGGCGTCGTGGCCGAGCCGGAGATGACGGTCATCCGGCTGCGAAGCGAGGAGGACCTGCGAGCCGCGGAGCGTACCGTGATCGCCGCTTTCGAGCTGGCCAGGTTCGTGCCCTACCGGGCCGGCGAGATGTTCCCGACGGCGTTGATCCACCAACCAGGCGTGGAGGTGTTCGTCGCCAGCCTGGATGGCGAGATCGCCGGGGTGTGCGTCACCGTCGTGCACGGTGGGCTCGGCAGTCACTACTGGGTCGGAACCGCACCGGCGTTCCGGTCCCGTGGTGTCGGGCGGGCGGTCATGCTGGGATCCCTGGCTCCGATGGCGGACCTGCCGGTCACGCTGACCGCCTCCCGGCTGGGCCAGCCGCTGTACGAGTCCCTGGGGTTCGCCGTCACCGCCGCCTCGACCTGGTGGTCGTCCCGGTAGGAGTCCGGCGCGACCACAGAATTTTGGTCATCCACGCTCGAACCGCCTGCTGACCTGTGCGTCACTCGACTGTGGAAGGCTCGGAGCCGTGGATCAGTTCATCAACGTGGGTGACGGGTCCGTGTGGGCCCAGGACACCGGGGGTGGCCTTCCGCCCGTCGTGCTGCTGCATCCGGGCGTTGGCGACTCTCGCATCTGGGACCCGGTGTGGGAGCGGCTCGCCGGGCAGCACCGGTTGATCCGGTACGACGTGCGGGGCTTCGCGCGCTCAGCACCGCCGGCCGGGCGGTTCTCCCGGCTGGACGACCTGCGTCGGGTGCTCGATCGGCTCGAGGTCGGGCCGGCGTTGTTCGCCGGTTGCAGCATGGGCGGCGGCACCGCGCTCGACCTCGCCCTCGCAGAGCCGGATCGGGTCCGCGGGATGGTGCTGGCCTGCCCCGGCATCTCTGGCGCCCCGCCCGCCCACGATCCCGACGACGAGCCGGACAGCTCCGACCCGGAGATCTTCCTCGAACAGGGCATCGCCCGATGGGCCCGCGCCGGCCGAGATCCGCTCGTCGTCGATCTGCTGCGCTCGGCGGTTCGGTTCTGGCTCAACTGGGGCGACGCCTTCACCGATGACGGCGACGCGTGGTCCCGGCTGGAAAGTGTGGCCACGCCCTGCGTGCTGCTGCTCGGCGATCTCGAGCGCCAGTCGTTCGTCCCGGCCTGCGTCGAGGCCGCCCGACGCATTCCCGGGTGCCGCCTTGTGCGGATACCCGGCGCCGACCATTTCGTGCCGTTGCGGGCACCCGACGCTGTGGTGGAGGCGCTGCGCTCGCTGCGTGCTGATCGGACCGGCCACCAGTTGTCCCGGTAGCCCGACGGCAGCCCTTACGCAGCAGCGCACCTGAACAGGGCATCGTGACCCTGCGGAGGTGGCCGACGGTTGCCCGAGCGGCTCAATCCGATGGTGGTTGGCGGCGGATGACCAGGAGGGCGATGTCGTCGTTGGGGTGCTCCTCCGCGGTTGTGGCCATGATGTGGTCGCACAACGCCTCGGCTGGCCCGGACCGCACGGCGTCGGCGAGGCGCTCGATCCCGGTGTCGATCAGTTCGGTGCGGCGTTCGATCAGTCCGTCGGTGTAGAAGATGAGCGCCGCGCCCGGCGGTAGGTCCAGCACGGTGTTGCGGCGAGTGGCTGATGGTCGGCCCACACCGAGTGGCCGGTCCACCGTCAGGTTGACGAGCGCGGTGGGACGGCCGGGGACAGCCAGCAGCGGTGGCAGGTGGCCGGCGGAGGAGAGGTGCACCCTCGTGCGATCGGGTGTGATCAGGGCGTAGACGGCGGTGGTGAGGGTGCCCGCTTCGAAATGGTGGATCTTGCGGTCGAGGGATGTCAGCGCTTGGGCGGGGTCGTCGGAATCGAGGGCGTAGGCGCGCAACGCGCTGCGGATGCGTCCCATGACGACGGCGGACGGCAGTCCGTGGCCCGAGACGTCGCCGATGACGGCGCCCAGCCAACCCGAGGGCAACGTGAACACGTCGTACCAGTCGCCACCAATGCCCAGGTCGTGGCCGGGCACGTACCGGGCGGCCAGATCCAGGCCGGGGATGTCGGGTAGCCGGCCGGGCAGCAGGCTACGTTGCAGGGCCAGCGCTGCCTGCCGGTCGAGGACCTGCGCTCGGGCCCGACCCGCGAGGCTGGCGCGATCGGCAACCAGCTGCAACAGCCGCACGTCGTCGGGACCGAACCGCCGCAGGGCCAGGGAGCCGACGTGCAGTACGCCGACGAGGTCGCCGTTGACGAGCATGGGCACGCCGAGCAGAGCACGTACGCCCGTGGCGAGCAGGACGGGATTGACCACGTCGTCCGGCGTGACGTCATGGATCGTGACCGGCGCACGTGTCGCCGCCACTCGCCCGGCGAAGCCACGTCCGACCCGGAGGCGGAAACCGCGACGTACCTCCTCCTCCAGGCCTTTTGCCGCTGTCGCGACGAGCTCGCCGGTGTGTTCGTCCAGCAGCAGGATGGTGGCGGTGTCGACCTTGAGCAGGTCCCGGACGCGTTCCAACAGCTCGTCGAGCAACTCGGCGACGTGCAGCCCCGAAAGGGCGGCATCGGTGATCGCCTCGATACGACGCAGCCGCTCGTCATTGGTCATCAGCTCGGCGTCCGCCACGCAGGCAGCCTAGACGCCGGCACGCCGCCGACAGCATGCCAGCAGCGAGATCAACAGTGTTGCGCCGCCGAGGTGGGGTATCTTCCCATGTCACATCGATGCGTTGATCGTCCGGCGAACCCGTTCCGGAGAGCTGTCCTCCCTCGTGCCATCGACAAGCTCACCGGCTCCACGTCCGACGGGGAGGGGAAGCAGTGACGAACCCACCGCTCGGCCACCATGCTCCCTCCGCCAGGAAGCCGCTGCTCTCGACGTCGTTCGCCCTCGCCGACCTGACCCGCGTCCGACGCGAGGTTGAGGCCGCCAGCCGCCGGTGCGGCCTTGGCCACGACGAGATCGAGAACTGGGTCACTGCGGTCAACGAACTGATGATCAACGTGATTCGGCACGGAGGCGGCAGAGGTGGCCTACGCCTGCTCCTGGATGGCCAGCTCACCTGTGAAGTCACCGACCACGGGCCGGGCTTCAACACCGCGCATTACCTTCCGCGCACCGAGCGACCACCCCTGTCCGAAACGGGAGGTATGGGCCTGTGGGTGGTCGGGCAGATGGCCGACTACCTCCTCGTCGTCAGCGGACCCACAGGGACCACCATTAGCATCGCGGCACGCACCAGCGGCACTTTCGCATAGCCTTCAGAGCCCGGCTGCGGCGTCGTATCGGCGGCGCTGGTCGGCCATTTCCGAGTCGGTCAGCGCCTCCTTGAGCGCCAACTCCGCGTACTTCTCCGGGAACATCTCGCGCAGCCGGTCGGTGAACATGACGTCGGCAGTCGCCTCGACCACCTGGATGCCCGGAGGTTCGGTGGACATGTCCATGATCACGGGGCCGGCCAGCTTGACCGCCACGTCCCAGGGGCGCTTCTGCTCGGCGACCCCGCAGAGGTGGAAGCCGTAGACCGTCCGCACGTCGGCAAGCGCGCTGACCTTGGCCGGCTCGTAGCCGTAGACGCGGACCCCGCAGATCACTGCCGGCTTCTCGGTGGTCACCTGCTGGGCAGTGTGTCCGGCGTGGTTGTGCTGCCCCGGGTCCGCCTGTTCGAGCGTGGTACGCATCCGAGCCATGATCTGCCCCTGCAGATCGGCCGGCTCCGCCTCCGGGTCGGGCCGGTTGAGCAGTACGACCGCGCCGGCCGACACCACCAGCAGTATCACCGCCACCCACACGTAGCGGTTTCGGTGCCAACCCGCGAAACGTTCTCGGGAAATCATGATTGCTTCTCACCTCGTCGCCGGTTCTGGTGCGCTGACGGACCGGATCGGACGCGCGGCGTGTCAGACGTCGAGCGCGTCGGCCGTCGGGGGATGGGCAGTGAGGAATGCGTACGGCGGGCGAGGATGCCTGCCCGGCACGATGCCCGTCGTCCTGGAGACGGCCCGGCGATGCGGCATGCGAGCGTCCGCCAAGCGGCGCGCTGCCGGCACTGCGATGCTCCCGCGCTGGCCGTTCCCAGCGCGGTTGCCCCCGCGCTGCGGCGATGTGAGTCATTCCAGCACGCCTGAGCCCGTTCTGGCAATCGACAAGCATCAGTGTGCATTCGTTCCGCCTTGACGGATGACGAGGTCCTGCTCATCGACGGGCCTCCACGTCTTGGCAGGGGCGCGCACCTCCGATACCGTCCTGGGAACGCTCCCATGAACGTGGAAACATCTATGTGATCAGGAGGCAACACGTCGTGCCTACCCTCTCCTCGCTTCGCCGCAGATCGGCGGCCATCAGCATGGCGGCCGTCGCGGCCGCCACCGTCGTGGGCGTCTGCCTGACCGTCGGCAGTGCCTCCGCCGGCACGCTGTCCGGCTCGCTCTACCGCGACCCGAGTTCGGCCGTCGTCCGTTGGGTCGCCGCGAACCCCGGCGACTCGCGTACCGCCGTCATCCGCGACAAGATCGCGAGCCAGCCGCAGGCCCGCTGGTTCGCCAACTTCAACCCGTCGACAGTGCAGTCCGAGGTCTCCGAGCACATCGGCGCCGCCAACGCGGCGCAGCAGATCCCGGTGCTGGCGGTGTACGAGATCACCAACCGGGACTGCGGCGGAGCCAGCGCCGGTGGGGCGCCGGACCTCAACCAGTACCAGACGTGGGTGTCCAACTTCGCCAGGGGACTGGGCAACCAGACCGTCATCATCATCCTGGAAACCGACTCGCTCGCCCTGCTGACGTGCCTGAGCAGCGGCGAGATCAGCGCTCGCAACGAGGCGATCTCGACGGCCACCCGGACCATCAAGTCGGCCAACCCCAACGCCAAGGTGTATCTCGACGGCGGTCACTCCACCTGGAACAGCGCGGGGGAGACGGCCAACCGGCTCCGGGCGGCCGGCGTGCAGTACGCCGACGGCTTCTTCACCAACGTGTCGAACTACAACTCCACCTCCGGCGAGGCGAACTTCGGCCGGAACGTCATCTCCGCCCTCAACGGCATGGGCATCTCGGGCAAGCGCCAGGTGATCGACACCAGCCGTAACGGAGGCGCCAGCGGGGACTGGTGCGGCGACGACAACACCGACCGGCGCATCGGGCAGTACCCGACGACCAGCACCGGCGACAGCAACATCGACGCGTACCTCTGGGTGAAGCCGCCGGGGGAGGCGGACGGGTGCCGCTACACGGCCGGTTCGTTCCAGCCCGAACTGGCCTTCAGCCTGGCCAACGGCGCGCCCAACCCGCCCACCACCGCGCCTCCGACGACCACTCCGCCGACCACCACTCCGCCGACGACCACCCCGCCGACGACCACCCCGCCGAACAGCTCGCCGCCGACCGGTGACGGCTGCTACGCGGATGTGGCGGTCAACCAGTGGGCCGAGGGCTTCACTGCGACCGTGACGGTCACGGCCGGCAAGTCGGAAATCAACGGCTGGAAGGTGACCGTCGAACTGCCCGCAGGCGCCGCGGTCACCGGCACCTGGAACGCGCAGGCCAGCGGCACCAGCGGCACCGTCCAGTTCACAAACGTGAGCTACAACGGACGCGTCGCCGGCCGGCAGTCGACCACCTTCGGCTTCCAGGGCAACGGCACCGGCCCGGGCAGGATCGCCGTCTGCGTCGGCTGACCCATCAGGGAGCTGCGGCCCGGCGCGGAGGAGCACTCTCTGCGCCGGGCCCGTCCCCGTCCTGCGGTAAGGGCCGGACCGGCCGGCGCCCAGGTTCCGGTGAAGAAGTGCGGTTCAGTCGACCCGCTGGGCCAGCACCTGACCCGGCCAGGACCCAGACAGGAAGGTGTGGGTGGGGGTGAACCCGTGGCGCTCGTAGAACGCCACCAACTCGCCACCGCCGCCCGCCCAGCAATCGACCCGTAGCAACCGCACGCCCGCTCGTCGGGTCTCGTTCACGGCGTGTGCCAACAGGGCAGACCCCAGGCTCCGGCCGGCGAATCGTCGGTCGGAAACCAGGAGACGGACGTAGCGCTCCGGTTCTGCCGCAGGCGCGATCGGTGCTTTCGGATCGGGCCCGGAATCCAACACCAATGCCGCGGCCGGCGTTCCGTCCATTTCCGCGATGAACGGAAGGCTCTCGGTCAGATACCGGTCGACCAGCTCGACCCGTTCGGGCTTTTCCGAGAACGGGGTCGTGCCCCACTGCTCGGTGTTGCCGCGATCGTTCATCCAGGCCACCGCGGAGTCGAGCATGGTCAGCACTGCGGGTGCGTCGGCCGGGCCACCGCGTCTGATTCGTACGCCGCGGGTGGGGTCTTCCATGGCGGAATTGTAATCTGTGGCTCATGGAAGACGCCGACCAGCGGGACCCCCAACCTGGGCGGGGGACGGTCCAGCGGATGGACAACATCGCCATCGTCGTCGACGACCTCGCGGCTGCCAGGGCATTCTTCGTCGCACTCGGCCTGGAGTTCGAAGGTGAGGCGACAGTCGAGGGCAGCGCGGTGGACCGCCTCGTCGGGCTCGAGGGAGTCCGCTCAGACATCGTGGTGATGCGCACCCCGGACGGCCACGGACGGCTCGAGCTGACCAGGTACCACACGCCGTCGAGCCCAGACGGTGACCCGCGGGCGCCGGCGAACACGCTGGGCGCGCATCGCGTCATGTTCGCCGTCGAGGACATGGACGACATCCTCGACCGCCTGCGGCCACACGGAGCGGAACTCGTCGGCGAAGTGGTGCGGTACGAGAACAGCTACCGGCTCTGTTACCTCCGTGGCCCCGCAGGCATCATCGTCGCGCTGGCCGAGCAGATCACGTGACCCGTCCGGGCATCCATCGTGGATCGTGAGTGCGGTGTACCGTCGCCGCATGACGGTGCTGCAGGAGTTTGTCGCCGCTCTTTCCAGCGGCCGGATCCAGGTTGTCGACCTCACCGCCCCGCTCTCGGACCAGACCCCGATCCTGGGTCTGCCCGAGCAGTTCGGCCAGACCTGGCCGTTCCGGCTCAGCGAGATCAGCCGGTACGACGACCGTGGTCCGGCCTGGTACTGGAACAACTTCTCCACCGGCGAGCACACCGGCACCCACTTCGACGCGCCGGTGCACTGGGTCTCCGGTCAACAGGGCGCGGACGTCTCCCAGGTCCCGGTGAGCCAGTTGATCGCCCCGGCAGTGGTGATCGACCACGCGGCCGACGCCGCCGACAACAGTGACTTCCTGCTCGAGGTCGAGCACATCAAGGCGTGGGAGGCGGAACATGGTGCCCTGCCCACCGGCGGCTGGCTGCTCTACCGCACCGGTTGGGACGCGTACGGCGACGACCCGGAGCGGTACGCCAACGCCGGGCGTACCCCGGGCATCTCCGTCGAGTGCGCCCGCTGGCTGGCCGAGGAGTCGCCGATCCAGGGCGTCGGGGTGGAGACGGTCGGCACCGACGCGGGCGCCGCACACTCGTTCGACCCGCCGTTCCCGTGCCACTCGTTCCTGCTCGGCCAGGAGAAGTACGGCCTGACCCAGCTGCGCAACCTGGCGCAGTTGCCGGCCACCGGCGCGGTGGTGATCGCCGGACCGCTGCCGATCGTCTCCGGATCCGGCAGCCCGTGCCGGGTCCTCGCACTGGTCGAACGGTAGGACCGGTCCACAGATGCGGGTCGCCGAGGTGGTCGGCCGGGTTCTGTACGAACACGGCGCACGGCACGTCTTCGGGGTGGTCGGCAGCGGCAACTTCCATGTCACGAACGCGCTGGTGGCGGCCGGTGCCCGGTTCGTGGCGGCGGCCCACGAGGGCGGCGCGGCGAGCATGGCGGACGGGTACGCCCGCACCTCAGGGATGGTGGGCCTGCTCTCGGTACACCAGGGACCGGGCGTCACCAACGCGCTGACCGGCCTCACCGAGGCCGCGAAGAGCCGTACACCGATGGTGGTCCTGGCCCCGGAGGCGACCGCGCCGCGGTCGAACTTCTTCATCGACCTGCCGGCGCTCGCCGCCGCGGTCGGGGCCGACTTCCATCGGGTACGCGCGACACACGCGGCCGAGGACGCGGGCGCGGCGTACCGGGCTGCCGCCCGGGGCGCGACGGTGGTGCTGGGCCTCCCGTTGGAGGTGCAGCTCACCGTGACCGAACCGTGGTCCGGCCCGGTCCGTGCGGTCGCGCCCACCCCGGCCACCGTCCCGCAGGTCGAGCCATTGCTGGCCGCGCTCCAGGCCGCACGTCGACCGGTCTTCATCGCGGGTCGGGGCGCCCGGGCGGCCCGGGAACCGCTGACCCGGCTCGCCGACGCGTGCGGGGCACTGCTCGCGGTCTCCGCCGCGGCGAAGGGCCTGTTCGCCGGGAACCCGTGGTATATCGACGTGGCCGGCGGCTTCGCCACCCCACTCGCCGCCGAGCTGATCGGCGCGGCGGACCTGGTCGTCGCGTGGGGCAGCACGCTGAACATGTGGACCACCCGGCACGGTGAACTGATCCCGCCCTCCGCCGTCGTCGTCCAGGTGGACCACGACCCGGCCGCGTTCGGGGTGAACCGCCCGGTCGACCTGACGGTGGCGGGCGAGGTGTCGGCGGTCGCCGAGGCGGCACTCGGTCGACTGGGCTCCACGGGGCCCGTGGACGCCGGGCCCGGCGGCTGGCGTACGCCGGAGCTGGCGCAACGGATTCGCGACCACGGCCGGTGGCGGACCGTCCCGTACTCAGACGAGGGTGGGCCGGCGCGGCTCGGCACCCCGGCGACGATCGACCCGAGGACGCTGTCGGCAGCCCTGGACGACCTGCTGCCGCCCGACCGGACGGTGGTGGTCGACTCGGGCAACTTCATGGGCTACCCGTCCATGTGGCTCGACGTGCCGGACGTGGCCGGGTTCTGTTTCACCCAGGCTTTCCAGTCGGTCGGGCTCGGCCTGGCCAGTGCACTCGGCGCGGCGGTCGCCCGGCCGGACCGGCTCACCGTTGCGGCGGTCGGCGACGGTGGCTTCGTCATGTCCGCGACCGAACTGGTCAGCGCCGTCCGACTGGCGGCACCCCTCGTCGTGGTGATCTACAACGACGCGGCGTACGGCGCCGAGGTGCACCACTTCGGCCCGGACGGGCACCCGTTGGAGACAGTCACCTTCCCCGAAACCGATCTGGCCGCGATCGCCCGTGGCTACGGCTGCGACGGGTTGACCGTCCGGACCGTCGACGATCTCGGACCGGTACGCCACTGGCTCGCTGGTCCCCGCACCCGGCCACTGGTGGTCGACGCCAAGGTCAGCGCGGCGCGCGGCTCATGGTGGCTGGAGGAGGCGTTCCGTGGCCACTGAGCCACCGCCGTGCGTACGGCGACGCGGGACGGCGTAGCCGGAAGCCGACTCGGAGTCGGTTGGGAGTCGTTGCGTTGCGGCCGGAGGTCCTGGCGGAGCGGCTGCTATCGGCGGTCTGCGCGTACGGCGGCCCGCTGGCGTGCCGATTCGTACAGTACGACAGTCGCGGCGGTCGCCGCGTTCAGGGAACTGGCGGTCCCGAACATGGGGATCCGGACGAGCTGGTCGCATGCCTCGCGCCAGCCGGAGCTGAGGCCGGTGGTCTCGTTGCCGATCAACGTCAGGGTGGGTTGTGTGAAGTCGTACTCGGCGGCGTCCAGGATGCCGCGCTCATCGGTTCCCATGATGCTCATGCCGATGCCGTCGGCGCGGACGTCAGCGACCCAGGATAGAACGGCCTGGTGGGAGGGCACCCGGACCACGGGCAAGGCGAACAGCGAGCCGGTGCTCGCTCGGACCGCCTTCGGGTCGTACACGTCGGCGGCATGGCCGGTGACGATGACGCCGCCGGCGCCGAAGGCGTCTGCCGACCGAATGAGGGTCCCGATATTGCCGGGGCTGGTGGGCCGATCGAATACGACGGCGAGCATGGTCGGACCGACCGGGATACGGTGCAGGTTGTCCTCCGGCAGCGCGACCACGGCCAGCAGCTCTGGAACCGTGTCTGCCTTACCTCCCAGTTCGTGCATCAGTTCACGCGAGACGGCGAACTTCTCGGCCCGGACTGTGTCAAGGGCCTCGCGTGCCCAGCCGGACAGCTGAGCGCTGGTGTCGTAGAGCAGCTCCCGGATCTGCCAGCCATGTTCGACGGCCATGGTGATCGGGCGCACGCCTTGCACGAGGAACTCGCCGCGTCGCTGCCGCTTGGTCCGATTGCCGAGGAGAGCTTTCCACTGCTGGAACCGCGCATTGCGGCCACTCACTCGCAGAACCACTGCCAACCCCGCCTCCGTCGCACGTAGCCCGCCCATGCCCTGCCTGCCACACTTCGCCAGCCTCTGGCTCCCCGAGGTTTCCAAGGCCTTCGGCCAGGCGCTCAGGAACGGACGGGGCTTGTCGCTCCGGCGCCGCGGTCGGTGCCGGCTCCGTCCGGACCGAGGGCGTCCTGTCCGAGACCCTGACGGATCGCGATCTCTACGGGCGAGTACGCGCAGTCGGCCCGCTCCAGTTCGTACGGTGCGGCTGGCATCAGTGGCGGTTGGGCCATGAAGCGAGGCCGCGCTCCGTGGTGCGGTTGCGCCGCGTGCACCAGGAATGGGTGGCACAGGAAGACGTCGCCCGGAGATCCGGTGGCCAGGGCGAGCGGCCGGTGCTCGGACGCCGCCACCAGATCGGGCGCAAGGGCCAGTCCGCTCGCTCCGTCCTCCCCGTACCTCTCCAGCACCTTCGGCACGTCGAGGTGGGAGCCGACCCGGATCCGGGTCGGGGCGTCCTTCTCACCGACCTCACTGAACAGGAACAGCATCAGCAGTGCCCGGCCCCGGGAGCGCACATTGGTGAAGTACCAGCTCTCGCCCTCCGGCAGGTAGCTGCCCTCGATGTGCCAGCCCGCGTCGTCCGTCTCCTCTTCGTGCGGGAAGCGCAGCGGGAACGTGCCCAGCGAGTAGCGCGGCTCCCAGCGTCCCGTGCCGACGAGCAGGTCGTACGCGTGATGGAGGAACGGGGAGTTGGGGGCGGCGGCGAACGGCCCCTGCGCCATGCCGGGCACCCAGTGCACGGGCTGCGTCCACGTTGTTGGATCGTCCGGGTCGCAGCCCGTCTCCCGCCACAGCAGCCGCGCGCAGTCCGCTGCCACGCGCGGCGCGACGGCGCCCTCCAGCTTCACGAAGCCGTCGCGAAGAAAGCGGGATACCAAGGTCGTGTCATCCATGCCCCCATCGTGCGGCGGCGCAGATCTCGATCACCCGACATTCTCCGCGCCGCTTCTGTCGGGTGCTGCCCGGTGCGCTGCGACCAAGGTTGACGTCGGACGGAGGCTTGATGATCTCGGCACTCCGTCTGAACGCCGAAGGGAGCGAACACGTGGACACCCGCATCGTCGACCATCCCGAATTCCGGCTCGTGGGGCACGCGGCCCGCGTCCGGCTGGTCCATCAAGGCATCAACCCGCACATCCAGCAGCACATCACCGCACTGCCGACGGAGGAGCACCTGCGCTTGAAGGCTCTCGGCAACACTGAGCCGAGCGGCCTGCTCGCGGTCAGCGACGACCTTGACCCCGACTACGCCGAGGGTAGCGAGCTGACCTACCTTCACGGGGTCGCCGTGTCCCCGGGTACGCCGGTCCCCGGTGGCCTCGACATCATCGAAGTTCCGGCCGGCAGATGGGTGGTCATCCGGATCACGGGCCCACATCCGCAGACCCTGCAGAAGGCCTGGGCCACGGCCGCAGCCGCGTGGTTCCCGTTCAACCCGTGGCGTCTGCGGCCAGGTCCGGAGATCGTTGCGGTGCATGAGCTTACGAACGACCTCAGCACCGCGACCTGTGAACTCTGGCTGCCCATCGAACCGGCGTAACGATCTGGCGAGCATCAGACAGCATCAGGGGTCCGGCCCGGCGGCCAACAGGATGTCCCGGCCGCAGCAACCGAGCGCGATTGTCCGGATCTGCCGCTGGGCAGACGCAACCCATACGACCTAGAGGTGGTCGCAGTACGGAGAGCACCGACGGCCAAGGGCGTGACCCAGGTCCCGCAGAAGAGTGCCCAGGCGCTTGACCTCTTCCGCGGTGGGCGGAGTGATGGCTGCGCCGGCCGCGATGTGCTCGCCGGCTTCGTGCAGCGTGACATACAGGCCTTCGGCGGTTGCGGGATCGAGCCGCAGAACGATGTCAT
Source organism: Micromonospora sp. MGP-C2 (assembly GCF_057766525.1). Classification (NCBI taxonomy): domain Bacteria; kingdom Bacillati; phylum Actinomycetota; class Actinomycetes; order Micromonosporales; family Micromonosporaceae; genus Micromonospora; species Micromonospora sp. MGP-C2. Next base: position 1,706,085 of record NZ_JBYMEN010000002.1, on the reverse strand, counting down.
CCCCCATACGCTGACGCTAATCGCACGGTCTCGTGGCAACGGTTGGCAGCTCGTTGTAGATCGTCAGCCGGGCGTCGGCGAATCGCAGGCCCATGGTGCCGTCCGCCAGGTCGCCCCCGGCGTACTCCAGGAGCTCCAGCGCCTCAAAGGGTTGCCCGCGCCGAGCAGCCAACGGCACGGAAGCACGTCGCTCCACCGCAGCGGGAAGCCATCCGATGTCGGCCATTGCGCGCCGCAGTGTCGGCCTTCCTGAGCCGCTACCGGGGGCAGACTCGCGTTGAGGGACGATAGAACCTCGGTCTCGGTTCAGAACACGAACGCGATCCCGAGCTGTGATGGCCCGGTGAGGTCGGCCCTAGGATCTGGCAGTGGCCGATTTGTTTGACTCAGATCATCGAAGTCCGGCATCCGGAGCCAGTTGGACGAGGCTGTTCGTCAGCCACTGTCAGTACGAGGTGTCCGCCGTGCCAGGAGCGTCCGGTATGGGGATCTACACGCTCGGCGACGACCTCGTACACGTCGTCGGGCCATATCAGTTCACGGGCTTCTGCGGCACACACACCGGCTGGATCGAAGCACACGTCCGTGTCCTGCCCGGGCCGCCGGGTGAAGCCGACAGCGGCTGGGACGCGATCAGTGAGGCAACCCTTTGGAGCCCCAGCGGCAGGCTGTCGGTCATCGGGCTGATGGGCGGCACTGCAGATGCCCTCACTGACATCGCTGTCCCGCGCGGGCTGATCCGGGTGCGGGTGCACGCGCGCAACCGCCTGCACGAGACCGTACGCACCGACGACGACCCGCCCGAGCGGCACGAGCTGCACATCTGGGGGGTCACCGAGGAGACGCCGTGGCGCACCGTGCTGGCCGACCCGGGGGGCCGCGACTGGGAGCAGAAGCCGACGAAGGCCGCCGAGTGGGGGATGCTGTCATTGGTTCCGCGCCCGTCTGGTCGTCCGGCGATCCTGCCGCCGCTGCCACTTGACCCGTACGAGGACGACGCGGGCCTGTCCCGGGTGGCGGTGGTCCGCCACCGGCCCGCGCCGGTCGAGGTCCCGGCGGAAGTGCTGCCCGCCGGCGACCTCGAGGTCCGGCTCAAGCGGGTCGACGACGCGACTCTGCTGTGGTCGTGGTCCACCGCCGACGAACCGATCTTCCCTAGCCCGCTGGCAACGCTGCCGGACGACGAGCCGAGTACGGTACGGCTGACGTCCGGCCCCGACGGCTTCACTTTGCGGCACGAGGGAGTGCTGGGCCGGCACGCCTTCGCCCTCGGCCTGATCTGGGACCACCTGCTCGACACCGCCGGGTCGCATCCGTGGATGACGACGTTGCGAGGGCAGGCGGCCGAGGCGACCGCGTTGGCCGAGAAGTACCGCCGCCTGCAGGCCGAGCGCGACGCCGAGCGGTGGGGAGGTGCTCGACCGTCGGATCGTGTCCGCGAACTCTTAGGCCAGGCGCAGTCGCTGGCCCGCATCGACCGCCGGCTGCTCGACCGCATCGACGCGTTGCCCGCCGCCCGCCAGCGGGAGGCAGCCTGCTGGGCGGCTCGCCGCGCGATGCGGGTGGCAGGACTGGAGCAGATCGGGTGGATCGCCGAAGCGCTCGCCGACGCCGAGGCCGACCGCCCGCTGCCGCGATCCTTCACCGAGCAGGGCGGCAGCGCCGCGTTTCACCGGCTCCTGTCCGATCCCGAGGTGCCCCACACCACCGTGACGCTCAGCTTGGACCCAAGAGTTTTCCGCACACTCGACGTCACCGAGGTGCTCCAGCAGGCCGCCGCGTTTCCCGCCCTGATCGCCCTCGCGAATGACGATCCGCTGGCCGCTGCGATCGACGCCGTCTACAACGCGGCAATCGCCCACGGTAACGACCGTGACCGTTTCCTCACCGAAGCCCACATCGCCTTGCGCTGAGCCTGGTTGGGCGTGCCACGAGCAGGCCGGGGTCGCCCGCGGCCGTGCGCCAGCCGAGGTCCACAGCGGTCGGAGGATGCCCATGCCCGGGATCGGCGTTGTGCCCCCACTGCCACCCGCGGTCGGCTAGCGACCAATCGTTGACGAGCCTCGAACCGGGCAGGGCTGTCGTTCACTGCCCGCGAGGGCGGTAGCGCAGGTGTACGACCCCGTTTGGGAATCGGCGCTCGTCGAGGAGCTCAAGGTCGGTGCGCATGCCGGTCGGCAGCCCTGGCTTGCCGCCGCCGACGACAACGGGCAGGATCATCAGCTGGCACTCGTCGACCAGCCCGGCCTTGAAAGCCTGCGCCGCGAGGTCGGCACCTCCAACGGTGAGATCGCTGCTGGCCGTGGCCTTCAGTTCGCGTACGGCGGCGGGGTCGAAACGGCGTTCGATTCGGGTGTCGGCAGTTGAGGCCGCGTCGAGGGTCGTGGAGTAGACGACCTTGCTCGCCGCCTGCCAGGCGTTCGCGAAGGTTGCTGCGAGGTCGGACTGCGCCGCCAGAGCGGGGTCGGTCTCCCAGACGGCCATCGTCTCGTACAGGCTCCGCCCGTAGAGAAACGTGCCCACGGATCGCAGGAGGTCGGTGTGGAACGCGAACACCTCGTCGCCGAGTGGAAACCAGTCGAACGCGCCGCGTTCGTCCTCGATGTACCCGTCAAGCGACACGTTCGTCACGTAGATCAGCTTTGCCATGCCTCTGCCTCTCGTTGACTTGTTGCAACGGCCTGCGCATTCATCAGCGCGGCGTCCAGCTTGGTGAACGCCTGGCGCCAGCCCTCTTCGCTGGGGCGCGCCAGATGTTCGGGGAGCCACTGGCGGATCTCCAGTCGCGTCCGTCCGCCCGCCTCGTCGTGGAACTCGACCCGGAGTCTCGTCTCGAACGGCTCGATGCCCTCCTGCAGCCGGCCACCGACGTGCATGACGCCTTGGAGCAGTTCGCCGTCGGTGACGTCCGTGAGGTCGACGTGGACGTGCACCCGAAGCTCGGGTTGGGCTGCGCTGACCTCCGTCCACCGTTGGAAGCCGCCGGGGCGTACGTCGAACTCGATCTCGTCGCGCGGCAGTGAGTTGCCGGTCGGGCCCCACCACGCCGCCAGATGGTCGGGATCGGTGAAGGCTCGGTAGACGAGCTCCCGCGGCGCGTCGAACACGCGAGAGACGACGAGCTGCGGAGTTTCGGTGGTCATTCGGGCTCCCTGGGGTCGTCGGCCACCCGGTCCGTTGCCGGTCCGGCGGCCTGCACCGCGGCGAGGTGGGCATCGAGGCGAGTGAGGGACGAGTCCCAGAACCGCCGGTAGCGCTCGATCCAGTCGGCTGCCTCGCGCAGCGGGGCAGCCTCGAGGTGACTCGCACGCCACTTGCCCGACCGTGACCGCGAGATGAGGGCGGCGCGTTCGAGCACCTTCAGGTGCCGTGACACCGCTGGCATCGAGATGGACAGAGGAGCGGTGAGTTCGGTGACCGTGGCGTCGCGTTCGGCCAACTCGGCGACGATTGCCCGTCGAGTCGGGTCGGCGAGCGCCGAGAACACCGCGCTGAGCTGATCGGTGCCAGCCATCGTAAGCTCCTTCACTTAACCAGTGCGTTAAGCGTATTGGGATGCGGGTGATGTTGTCAACGGGATGCGTTCGTTCGGGCCTTGCCTTCAAGGCCTGGTGCGGTCTGCCGAGTTGAGGGGTTCGGCGGCACGGCGGGGGATCGGCATCAGGCTTTCTGGGCGAGCAGATATCCCTGGGCGGGGCTGTCCGGCCCATCGGCGGGCACGCCGCCCCAGAACACGGTCGTGAAGCCAGCGTCCGTGACGCTTCGCTCCATCTCCTGCGGGGTCTGCCAGTAGAGGTCGAACTCGACGCCAAGGTTGGTGCTGCCGCCCGCGCGTCGGACCTGACTGGGTCCGGCCTTGAAGGCGGTCACCAGATACCCACCCGGCTTGACGACGCGACACAGCTCGCCGTAGGCCGCCGGTCGATCGGCCGGGGCCAGGAAAATGAGGGAGTACCAGCAGACCACACCTACCAGCGACGCGTCCTCGAAGGGCAGCTCACGCAGGTCGGCAACATCGAACCGGAAGGTCGCATGGTCACGCCGAGCCACGCGGATCATCTCGGGTGAGAGGTCGACTCCCCAGGGTGTCAGGCCCCTGGTTGCCAGATAGGGCTCAAGGCGTCCCGTCCCGCAACCGATGTCACCGACGCTGGTCCCCAGACCTGCGGCAAGCGTCAGGTCGCAGAACAGGTCGAGGACGGCTCGCTCCGCCGGCAGGCGATCCAGAGCGTCGGCCAGGCGTTCGGCGTAGAACTCGGCGAGGACGTCGTGCGCGGCTCTCAACTCTTCGGTCCGGGCGTCCACGGAAGGGACTATAGGAGCCCACGCGGCAGCCGGTCAGGCTCAGGCAGACGACGAAGCAGCGCCGCCAGGTCGCCGAACACCAGGGGAAGGCCACCCAGCTCGTTGATCCCGACCCAAGCGATGTCGTCATGCTCCTCGGGTGCGCGGTTGGTGGGAGAACCGACCCAGTCTCCAATTTTCCAGACGCCCACGTGAACGGCGTCCTCGCCACTGCCGGCATGCCAGTCGCCCAACCGTGAAGCGGACTCCGCCACGATCTGAACACCGAGCTCCTCGCGCATCTCGCGCGCGAGCGCTTGTAGTTCGGACTCGCCCGTGTCGACATGCCCTCCGGGCAGATCCCAGAGATCCGGGTATGCCCGGCGGGTCGGGCTGCGGTGGACCAGCAGGACCGCGCCGTTCTCAACGAGTGCGCCTGTGACAACGACATGCATGACGGGATTGGAGCACAGGGATGGGACAAGCTCGCTCCAGCCGACGGTGCGCCCGCCCGCTTGACCCCGGACGGCGGATCACCGACGGCGGCGGGCCATCCACTGCCAGATGTGGGTGCCGTTGCTGCTCGGGTCGTTGCGGGCCACGTAGATCCAGCTCCAGTGACCGGGGAACTGATAGCCGTTCCAGACGACGTGGTCGTACAGGGTGATCAGTGACCCCGGGATGAGGTCGTGGGCGTGGATCGTGTTGGTCTCGGGTGGCACCGTATCGTCGTCGAGCGAGGTGACCAGCCAGGTCGGGGTCTGGATCTTCGCCAGCTCCGCGTCGGTGATCAGCGGCGGGCCCTCCCCGCTGAGCGGCTCGACGACGCCGCAGATCGGCACCGACGCGGCGAACAGGTCGGGATAGGCGACGGTCATCTCCAGGGACATGTAGCCGCCGTTGCTGCAACCGGCCACGTAGATCCGGTCCGGGTCGACGCGCTTGCGGCGGACGAGGTCCTGGACGATTTCCCGGATCAGCGGGGCGAACCGGGGGCCGTCCTCCAGCCAGTAGGAGGTGCTCTGCGGAGCGACGACGTACGCGCCGGAGAAGATCCGTTGAGCCTCCGGGGTGGCGAAGCCCAGGGCGCCCCGGTTGGCGCGCAGAGTGGTCTCGTTGTCGTAGTAGTCGTCGGGCAGTGAGGCACCCTCGCCGCCGCCGTGCAGCCAGAGGATCAACGGCCGCCGACCGTGGCGGGGCGAACGCTCCGGGGAGTACAACCGGTACTTCAGGCCCGAGCCGGAGACGTGGTGGCTGAACGCGTCCACCTCGGGGTTCGACAGCCGCCCCTGCACGAAGCGCGTGATGGTGACCGGCGAGCCGTGGCGCCGGACGAGTGGGGTGTTCTGCCTGATGGTGTAGACGAGGTTCAGCCGGACGTTGCGGCCCCTGCTCACGATGTAGCCGAGGGTGCCACCGCCGGGTTGACCTTCGGCGTGGCTCAGCTCCAGCACGATGTTTCCGTGCCGGTCGAGCCGTGCCGCGGTCACCGTGCGGTCCAGGTCGTACTCGCTGAAGATCAGGTCACCGGGAGCGATCGGGATCGGGCTGGTGGCCTTGGCGTGGACGGTGAACGTGCCGGGGGTGAGCCCGGCGGGGTCGATCGGCCCGAGCCGGCCGGTCTCCAGGGTGACCGAGGTGACCTGCTCACCGCCGTCAAGGGTCCTCGCGTCGAGGGTGAATCTCACGCTGGTGGGGTGGTGGCCACCGGCGTGGGCTGCGGCGCCGGGCAGCGCGAGGCCGATGGCGGCACCGGCACCACCGGCCAGGACGGTGCGGCGAGTGACAGACGTGGACATGCGGGCCCCCGTACCTGTGCATCATAAAGATGGTCATCAATGACGTTTCAACCTAGCGCCGCAGATCAGACATGTCCAGGATCGTACGAAGTGCTCAGACGGCAGGTTGACGCCACTGCTTGAGCCGACGCGCGGGGATATCGCCGGCAGGCGACCAGAGCTGCACCCGCCACCTGTCGCCGGGGTCGTCGAGCCGGGCCAGCCTCGGTTGACGAACCCCCGACCCGATATTCGTGCGGCGTACCGGCCGCTGGGCACCTCGAACGTGGCGACCGTGTCCGTGGGGCTGAAATACTGGAGCACGTCATCGACCACCAGGAGGCGGGTCGTCCCACACCTCCAGACGGAACGGCATCTCGAAGTTGTTCTGGTGAGGGGAGATGACGACGCCCCCGTTGTCGTCTGCCGCGATGCCTGAGCCGTCGGTCGCGCCCTCGCGTACCCGGAGGTCGTCCGCCCTGCCACGTCGGTGCGAGTACGTCGAGATCCCGGCTTCACATGCCGACAATCCTCTCCGTGGATGGCCCCGGAGCACTCTGACAGCGAGCAGTGGTTCAAGCTGGACGCCTATGGTCTTTCCATCTCGGGCACTGTCGCGGATGCATCTTGCTGTTCGCATGTTGACGATTGGCGGCAGGTGACGAATTCCGGGGACGTGGGACCCAGTCAATTGGCGCGGTCGCCGATGGTTCATCAGGTGGCGCAGAACTTCCAGGTCGCAGGTGACGGTAGAAATATGACCGCTTCGGGTGATTCGGTATGGGCGGCCATGATCGTGGTGATATCAGATTGGGTGGGGCCCTCCAATGAACAGTTAGGCGTCCTGGCTGTAGCCCCACAGTGGCCTGGGACTTGTCGGCTGCCAGGCACCGGAGGATGCGGGCGATTTATTGGGTTTCAGGGACATCATTCCGCGCTTCTGGTGACCGGTCCTTTTCTGCGGGTTGTGATGCGATGTCGAAAAGAACCTGCGTCTCGCACTTGTTGAATAGGGGTCGGCATGTTTCGACATTCGGCGATGCTCCGGTATAGTGCGATCAATTCCCATTGAGTGTGCCGGAAGGCGTCTGGTCTGCGTGATGACACCTGGGCTGGAAAGCGCGTCGAGCCCGCGCTTCGTCGGGCGACGAGCGCAGTTGGCACGTATCGGGAGAGCCCAGGCCGCCGTGCTGAGTCGTGGCTGGCAAATGGTCTGCGAGGTCGTCGGCGAGCCGGGCATCGGCAAGACCCGGTTCGTCCACGAGGCACTGGAGCGGTGCGCCCCCACCGTCCCCTGGGCCGTCGGGACCTGCTCGCCGGATGAGCGAGGAGTTCCTTTCCACGTGTTTCGACACGCCTTCACGGAGGGGCAGTCACTTCGACATGGGCTGCGTGCCGGGCGGTCCACTGGGGAGAGCTGGGCGGAGTCCACCATCGCGGTGCCAGCGGCGCCGGGACGCGCGTCGGATGCCCGGCGGTTCCGGACCTACCAGTTGGCCCGCCGGCTGATCGGCCTGGCTGCCCGGGACGGTCTGGTGCTGGTCCTCGACGACCTGCACTGGGCGGATGCATCCTCCACCGGCCTGATCGCCCACCTCCTGCGGTATCCGGTGCCCGCCCCGGTGCTGCTCGTGCTCGTCTACCGCCCGCGGCAGATGGCGACCCCGATGCCGTTCGGTCCACCAGATCCCGACGAGCACGCCGATGCGAAGCCGCCGGCACACGACCGGATCGAGCTCCGCCCTCTCAGCGTCGCCGAGGTCGCACTCCTGCATCCCCAGGTCGACGAGGTGGAGTTGCGTGCCCGGTACGACCTGACCGGCGGCAACCCCGGCTACCTGGCGGTGCTGCCGAGCGGCTCAACCTCCGACAGCACGGACCCGATCCGTGAAGCACAGGGTGCCCGGCTGTCCGACGCGGCGGTCGCCGTGCTGCGCCGCGAGTGGACGGACCTGCCCCCCGTCGAGCTGGCCTGTCTGCGGGCCGGGGCGATCGTCGATGCGCCCTTCAGCGCGGACCTGCTCGCCGAGGTCGCGCAGGTCCCGGCGTCACTGGCGGTCGAGGCATGCTGGCGGCTGGCCCGGCTCGACCTGATCCGCCGCGTCCCCGGCACCGGACGGTTCGCCTTCCGGCACCCGGTGCTGCGGATGGCGGTCGCTCAGGACACCGACCCGCAGTGGCAGGTGGAGGCGTGTGCGCGGGCGCTCACCGCGCTGGTCGATCTGGGCGCGCCACCCGCGGATCGGGCCCGCTACGCGGAGCACCTGCTCGCCCTGCCGAACGCCCGCTGGGCCGACCGCTGCGTCAACGTGCTCTGCCGAGCCGCGCAGGATGTTCGGCGCGAGACGCCGGACCTGGCCATCCGCTGGCTGCGGCTGGCGTTGCGTGCGCTGCGCCCGACGGCCGGTCTGACGCAACGTCGCCAGGACGTGTTGCTCGCGCTGGCCGAGATCACCGGGGAGGCGGGCGACCTGGCCGAGAGCAGGGCCCTGCTCCAGGAGATCGTGCCGCTGTTCCCCGCCGACCCGCAAGGACGACGGGCGCAAGCAGTAGCACTCTGGGCGCGCGTGGAACGTCTGCTCGGCAACTACGCGGAGGCGGCGGCCATCAGCCGGCGGGAGCTGGCCGCCCTGCCAACCGGTGCCGGACCCGGCGACGGCTACCGCCTCGCCACCGAGATCGGCGTTGCAGGCATCCTGGCCGGGCGCCCCGTGACCGGGCTGCCCGACGTCCTCGGCGGAGATCTCGGCGGCTCCGGTGCGGACCGGGCCAGCCTGCTGGCCGTCCGCAGTCTGGCCGCCGCACACGACGGCGCACTGGACGACGCCCGGGGTCTGCTCGATGCCGGCGCCCGGATCGTCGACTCGCTGCCGGACCGGGACGTACGGGACCACCCCGACTGCCTCACCGCACTCGGCCTGAGCGAGCTTTACCTCGAACGGCAGGCCGACGCGGTGCGGCACCTCGACCGAGGGCTGACGCTCGTCCGCGCCTCACACCGCGACGACGGCCTGTGCCAACTGCTGCTGGGTCGCAGTCAGGTGGCCTACCACGGCGGGCAGCTGAACACCGCCATCGGACTGGCCACCGAGGCGGGCATCGTCGCCCGGCGCATCGGCAGTCACCACCTGCTGAGCTTCGCCCTGGCGTTCGAGGCGGAGGCGACGGCGTGGCGTGGTGGCCTCCGGGACGACGACCGGGCGTTGGCGCTGGCCCGCAGCGCCGCCGGAATCGCCACCGACCTCGCCACCTGGTGCGGTCGTACGGCCGCGACGGCGCTGGCGACCGCGGCGCTGCTGTCGGGTGATCCGGCGACCTGTGCCGACCTGGTGTGCTCCGCCGGCGGCGACAGCCGGCTGAGCCGTCTCCAGACGTCGCTGCGGCCCAGGTGGTACGAGCTGCTCTGCGCCGCCGCGCTCGCCGCGGGCGAGGTGGCCGCCGCCGAGCGGCAGGCGCGACTGGCACTGGCCGAGGCGGATCAGGTCGGTCTGCCCGGGCAGCGGGGCTTCGCCGAGTCGGCGTACGGCGAGGTGCTGCTCGCCCGCGGCGAGGTCCAGGCGGCGCTGCCGCACCTGGAGACCGCGGCCGACCTGTTCCGTGCCGGCGGGATGGTGCTGAGGCGCAGCCTCGCCCTGGCCTCCCTGGCCCGGGCGGCCGAAGCCGCGGACCAGAGCGGCCTGGCGGCGCGGGCCCGTCGCCGGGCGCTCGAACTGGCCTTGTGGTGCGGGACGGAACGGGTCGGTCTGCGACTGGCCCGTCCGATCGGCCCGCGTGAGGTCGCCGCCCTGACCGACCGGGAGTGGCACATCGCCCGGCTGGCAGCGACCGGGGCCACCAGCCGACTGATCGGGCGGCAGCTGAACATCAGCCCCCGCACGGTGGAGGCGCACCTGACCCGCCTCTACCGCAAGACCGGTGTCGCTTCCCGGTCGGCTCTGGCTGCCTGGGTCGCTCGGCTCGATGACACGGATCGGTGACCGCGATCCAGGCCGGATGACATCGTTCGGTGCAACGTCGACAGGCCGGGCAGCACGAGGCCGCGCCGCCACCGTCGTGGCCCGACAGCCGCTCACATACTCGACTGCATCGGGCGCGATTCCCGTGGACCGGTGGTGGATGGAGGACGAGATGCTGGGCAGAAGATCCGTCAGGAGCCCGCGTACCCTCGCCGCGCCGGCGCCCGCTATGCCGTTCGCCGCCGCCACGGTGGCGCTGCTCGTGCTGACCGGCTGTGGCGGCGAACCGGTGGACGCGGCCACCCCGGCGCCCCACGGCTCGGCCACTTTCGGTAGGGACCGGGCGGCGCTCGTGCTCACCGCCTTCGACCAGGCCGACTCGGCCGCCTCGGTGGCCGGTGACGTCGAGGCGCTGCGGGCCCAGGAGGTTTCGCCCTCGCTGGACCTCAGCATCGCCGCAGTCCGTCGGGCCGCGTACAACCAGCGAGCGCAACCGTCCTTCCAGCACATCAACCCGGTCTTCGCGGTGCCACCCGGCGATCCGTCCTGTTTCCTCGCCACGGCCACTCTCCGACTGACCGGCTCGGAGTTGGCGCCCACCGACGTCAGCCAGTTCGTGCTGGGTGCCGACGGCCAGTGGAAGCTCAGCCACAACGTTCAGGTCACCCAACCTTCGCTGGTGGTCGCCCGGAGCATCGACGGCCGGCCGGCCACCGCGGGCGGCGCCGCCCTGGACGAGACCAGCCGTCGGGCCCTCGGCGCCGAGGTGTTCTCCCGCAGCATCGGGTCCACGACGGGCAACCGGTCCCTCGTCGTGTCGAGCCCGCTGCTCGACGGTCAGTTCGCCGGCGGTTGGGAGGTCTACGGGCAGCAGCTCGCCGGTGTCGGCGGCGCGGTGCGGCGGACGATGGACCGGGCGGAATGGTCCGACTGCGCGGTCGCGGTGCCGACCGGCACGCTCACCTTTCTGACGATCCACGCCACCGACACGCTGCGCCCGGCGCCCGGCGGCCCGGCCACCGTCCGGTTGGAGCCGCAGAGCCCGGACCTGATCGCCACCGGTCACCTCAAGGCGGTCAGCGGAAAGTCGATCCGGGTCACCCGGGTGGAGACCTTCGTGCTGCTCGTGCCGGCACAGACCGTCGGCACATCGGTGCTGGGCCTCAACGACACCGCGCTGACCGTCACCGCCGGCTGACCCTGCCGCCGAGGGTCCACCACGTCGGCGACGGCAGAAACCGGTGGCATCACTCGGATCGGGGCGCACCGGACCGCGACGATGACAGCAGCCGTGACCGCCGGCGGGGCCGGTGGTGCCGCGGCCCGGCCACGAGGCTCGGGAGGAACCCATGTGGCGTCCGCGCTTCCGATCGGACTACGTGCCGGTGCGGCTGCCCGACGGCCCGCTCGTGGTGCTGGGGGAGACCCGCAGCCTGCTCATCGACGACCCGGTCGCCGCGGACCTGGCCGACCAGCTCGACGGTGCCGCGCCGCTGGCCGACGTGGTGGCCCGGTTGGCCACCCGACACCCGGTCGCCGCCGTCGCCGCAGCCCTCGCCCGACTGCGCGACCACGGCCTTCTGGTTTCCGGTCCGGCGCACACCTCGGCGGCCGAGGCCGCCGGCTGGGACGCCCGGGGTGTCCCGCCCGACGCCGGACGGCGGTGGATGGCCGGGGGAACGGTCACCATCGTGGACCTCGGCGCGCCCAGGGTGGCCGAGACCGCCGACGCGCTGCGTGCCCTCGGGCTCGCCCCGACGGTGGTCGGGCCGGACGCACCGGACCCCGGCGCCGACACCGCCCAGGTGCTGGTGCTGCCGTCGTCGATGCTCGACCCCCGGCTGGCGTTGCTCAACGAGCGGCACCTGGCCGCCGGTCGCGCGTGGACGCTGGCCCGGCCACACGGCAACGTCGTCTTCCTCGGCCCGCACCTCGTGCCGGGTCGCACCGGCTGCTGGGTCTGCCTGCGGCAACGCTGGCAGGAGAACGAACAGGTGAACGCCTTCCTCGACGGGCAGGACCTGACCGATCCGCTGCCGCAGCCCGGCCGCGCGGTCCTGCCCGGCCTGGCCACCATGGCCGCCGGGCTGCTCGCCGCCGAACTCGCCGTGCTCGCCGTCCGGGGCGCGTCTCCCCGCCTCACCGGACGGATGGTCGCCCTGGACACCAGGGACCTGAGCACCGAGAGCCACCAACTGGTACGCCAGCCGCAGTGCCCCGCCTGCGGTGACCCGGACCTCGTCCGCAAGGCCGAGCCACGGATCGACCTGCCACCCAGCGGCACCCAGCCCAGTCGGGCCGGGGACTCCCGCATCCGGGAACCGGCCGAGGCGTACGCCTCGCTCGTCCACCACGTCAGCCGGTATCTGGGCGTGGTGAGCCGGCTGACCCCGCTGGAGGCGGCCGACAACGGCGTCACCCACACCTACTCGGCCGGGCACAACTTCGCCCAGCCCCGCCAGCTCGCCGCGTTGCGTCGCAATCTGCGCGGACAGAGCGGCGGCAAGGGCCGGACCGACCTGCAGGCCCGGATGAGCGCGGTCGGGGAGGCGGTGGAGCGCTACTGCGGGGTGTGGCGCGGCGACCGCCCGGTGCACCGGGCCACCTACCGGCAGCTCGGCCCGGACCGGGCGGTGCACCTGAGGGATCTGCTGCTGTTCTCGGAACGCCAGTACGCCGACCGGGACCGGCTCAACCGCGACCTGGGCCACCTGCACCGCGTTCCCCGCCCGCTGCCCGACGACGTGGAGCTGGACTGGACCACGGGTTGGTCGCTGACCCGGCACACACCGCGCGAGCTGCCCGCCGCGCACTGCTGGTACGGGCATCCGGAGCTGACCGGGCTGGGGGTGTGCTCGGCCGACTCGAACGGCTGCGCGGCTGGCGGCAACCTGTCCGAGGCGATCCTCCAGGGCTTCTGCGAACTCGTGGAGCGGGACAGCGTGGCCCTGTGGTGGTACCACCGGTCCCGGATGCCCGGGGTGGACCTCGCCTCGTTCGGCGACCCGTGGACCGCCGCCTGCGTCGACCACCACGCCACCGCCCTCGGCCGCGAACTGTGGGCCCTCGACCTGACCGCCGACCTCGGCGTACCCACGTTCGCCGCGGTGTCCCGGCGGGTCGACGGGGGGCCGGAGGACGTCCTGGTCGGCTTCGGCGCGCACCTGGACGCGCGGGTCGCGCTGACCCGGGCGCTCACCGAGGTGAACCAGTTCCTGCCCGCCGTCGCCGGACCCGCCACCGCCCGCAACCGGTACGGCGTCGACGACCCGGACACCGCGCGCTGGTTCGGCACCGTGCGGGTGGCCGACCAGCCCTGGCTGGCCCCGGATCCCACCCGACCGCCGCGCACCGCTGCGGACCACCCGGCGCTGACCACCGGCGACGTAGGGGATGACGTGCGTCGTTGCGTACGCCGGGCGGAGCGGGCCGGCCTGGAGGTGATCGTCGTCGACCAGTCCCGTCCGGATGTCGACCTGGCGGTGGTGAAGGTCGTCGTGCCGGGACTGCGGCACTTCTGGCGCCGGCTCGGCCCCGGCCGACTGTGGGACGTGCCGGCCCGTCTCGGTCGGGGCCCGTTGGCCGTCGACGAGACGTCGGCCAATCCGCTGAACGTGTTCTTCTAGCCGGCGTTCCCGGGCGACCGGGAGCGTGGGAAGGATGTGGGGATGGCCACCGTGGTGGACCCGGTCGGTCGGCGGTCGACGTGAGCGGCTCCGTGGGCGGTCCGCCGATTCAGGAGTCGTACCGGCTGCGCCGTGACGCGGAGCTGCGGCTCGGTGAGGACGGCTCGCTGACCCTGAGGCAGACCCGCTTCCAGCTCACCCTGGAGCAACCGGGCATGGGCCGGCGGGCCCTGCTGCTGCGGCTCGCCGCCGACTGGGTCAACGACGTCGAGGTCGGCCGACTGATCAGCGGCCTGGAGGGGGGGAACCGCGTGTTGCCCGCGCAGTTGCTGCTGCGCCGGCTGCTCGCCCACTCCTGGCTGGAGCGCCGCGTCCAGGTCGACGATCGGCCGCTGCTCGACCTGGTGCCCACCGGCCTGGGTCGGGGCAGTCTGCCGGAGAGTCGCCTGCACACCCCCGGGGTCCGCTACCGGCTCTCCCGCTTCGCCGCCCTCCAGCACGAACGGGGCGTGCTGGTGGCCGCTTCACCGCTGAGCACCCTCGTCGTCGGCTGTGCCGACGCCGCCCTCGGCGCGGTCCTGGCCGCCGCCGCCCCGGGCGTCGGACCCGAGGCGGTGGCCCGCACGCTCGGCGTGCCGCCGGACGTCGCCGGACGGGTGCTCGACGAGTTGGCCACCGCCCGGATCCTGGTCACCGACGCCGAGTTCGAGGCGGAGTGCGACGACGCGCCGCTTGCCTACTGGTCGCCGGAGGAGTTGCGGCTGCATCACCGATCCCGGGCTGGCCGACACGCGCTGCCGGTGGGCGGCACCTACCGGTTGCGGGGGAGCTTCGCCCCGCAACCGCTGCGCCGCCCGTACGACGGGGGCCGGGCGGTCGACCTGCCGCTGCCGGACCTGGCGACGATCGCCAAGGCGGATCCCGCGTTCAGTCAGGTCGTCACGGACCGGCGCAGCGTGCGCGAACACGACGACACGGCGCCACTGCCCCTGGAGCGGCTGGCGGAATTCCTGCACCGGTCGCAGCACACCAGCGCCGTCGGTGAGGCCGGCGGGCAGGAGATCGGCCACCGGCCCTACCCGGGCGGCGGCGGAGTCTACGAGCTCGAGATCTATCCACTGGTAGCGCGCTGCGCCGGGCTCGACCGCGGGCTCTACCACTACGACGCCGTCGGGCACCGGCTGGAGCCGGTCGCCGCCTGGGGACCGGCAGCGGACCGGCTGCTGGCGTACGCCCGGGCGTCCGGCGCCCTGCCTCGGCCGCCGCAGACGGTGCTGGTGGTCACCGCCCGGGTCCAGCGGCTCATGTGGAAGTACGAAGGGATGAGCTACGCCATGATTCTCAAGGACGCGGGTGTGCTGACCCAGCAGATGTATCTCGTCGCCACCGCCATGGGGCTGGCACCGTGCGCCCTCGGGGCCGGAGACTCCCAGGCCTTCGCCGAGTTGTCCGGGATCGACCCGCTGGTCGAGCCGAGCGTGGCCGACTTCCTGCTCGGCTCCCGCCGCGCCACCGGCCCGGCCGCGACGGAGGGCCGGCCATGAAGTTCCGGCGGCAGGCTCTGCGCCAGTTGGAGGCACCCGAGCAACTGGACCGGGCGGTCCGACTGACCACGGTGCCGAACTGGCTGGCCACCACCGCGCTGGTCATCGTCGTGGTCGCCGCGGGTGTCTGGTCGGTACGCACTGTGGTGCCCCGGACCGTCGAGGCGGCCGGGGTGCTGATCCACTCGAACGGGATCTCGGCCCTGGACGCGCTCGACAGCGGCCAGGTCACCAAGGTGTGGGCGTCGCCGCACCAGCGGGTGCCGAAGGGCACACCCCTCTACAGCCTGCGCACGGCGGACGGGAAGGTGCGGGTGGAGACCGCGCCGGGTGACGCGTACGTCGTCGCCTGGCTGGTCTCGGAGGGCGAGATCGTCACACCGGGCACGCACCTGGCCGACCTGGAACGGCTCGACACCGCCGGGGACGCGTTGCAGGCAGTCGTCTACGCCCCCGCCGTCGCCGCCCCGCTGCTGCAACCCGGCGTGTCCGTCGAGGTGGCCGCCGCGGCCGCGCCACGCAACGTGTTCGGCACCCTGGCCGGCCAGGTGACCACTGTCGGTGCCTTCCCGGAGACCGAGGCCTCGCTGCGCGCCTTCCTGGGCACCGGGCCGGACGTCCGGCGGCTGCTCGCCCGCGGCAGCGTGGTGCGGGTGACGGTCGCCCTGGAACCCGACCCGGCCGCCCCGGGTGGCCTGCGCTGGACCAGGTCCCCGCCGCCGTTCCAGCTCAACTCGGCCAGCGAGGTCACCGCCTGGTTCACCGTGGACCGGGAACACCCGATCGACTGGTTGCTGCGGCGATGAGCGCGCCGACGACCGCCGTCAGCGGCACGCCGGAGCTGCCCAGGATCCGGCGTCGACGGGTCCGTACGCCCACGCTGATCCAGATGGAGGCGGTGGAGTGCGGTGCCGCCGCGCTGGGGATCCTGCTCGCACACCACGGTCGGCACGTGCCCCTGGAGGAGTTGCGCCGGGTGTGCGGCGTCAGCCGGGACGGCTCCACCGCGGCCACCGTGCTCAAGGGCGCCCGCCGGTACGGCATGGTGGCCAAGGGCTTCCAGATGGACCTGGCCGGCCTGGCCACCGTGGCGCTGCCGGCGGTGCTGTTCTGGCGGTTCGAGCACTTCGTGGTGCTGGAAGGGCTCGGCCGTAAGGTCTTCATCAACGATCCGGCCACCGGTCCCCGTGCGGTGAGCTGGGAGGAGTTCGACGGTGCCTTCACCGGCATCGTGCTCACCATGGAGCCCGGCCCGGAGTTCCGGCCCGGCGGCACCCGCTACCGGCTGGTGCGGGCGCTGGCCGAGCGGTGGCGCGGCCCGGGCTCGGCGATCGCGCAGATGCTGCTGCTCGGCCTGCTGATCGCCGTGGTCGGTCTGACCATCCCGGTGATGGCCAAGGTCTTCGTCGACCGGGTGCTGTTGCAGGAGGACCGGGCGGCGTTCGCCGGCCTGGTGGCGGCGGTGGCGGTGGCCACCGTGCTGACCTTCCTGGCCAGCCTGCTTCAGCAACGCCTGACCGTACGCGCGGAGACGGCGCTCGCCCTCGCCAGCGCCGCCCGGTTCTTCCGACATCTGCTGCGGCTGCCGCCGGCCTTCTTCGACCAGCGGCAGGCCGCTGATCTCAGCCAGCGGGTCCGCGGCAACGAGGTGGTCGCCGAGGTGCTCACCCGCCGGACGGCCACCACTGTGGTGGACACCGGCCTGGTGCTGGCGTACGGGGCTCTGCTCTGCCATTACGACCTGCTGCTCGGGCTGTGCGCGGTGGTCCTCGCCGGGCTGAACGTCAGCGTGCTCCGCTATGTCGCCTCGACCCGTTCCACCGCTGTCGCCGGTCTTCAGGCGGACCGCAGCAAGTTGGTGACCACGGTGTACACCACGGTCCAGATGATCGAGACGGTGAAGGCCGGCGGTGAGGAGGAACGCGCCGTGGCCCGGTTCGCGGCGCGCCACGCCACCGTCGCCACCCGTCAGCAGCGGCTCGGGGTGCCCACAGCGGTGCTCTCCGTCCTGCCGGCGCTCCTCGCCTCGGGGACCACAGCGGTGCTGCTGGGGTTGGGCAGCCGGCAGGTCGTGGCTGAGGCGATGAGCGTGGGCGTGCTGGTCGGTATGCAGAGCCTGGCCGCCGCGATGAACCGCCCGTTGGGCAATCTGACCGCGCTGGGCTCGCGGTTGCAGGACATGAGCGCCGACCTGAATCGGTTGCGTGACGTGGAGCGGTACCCACTGCCGTCGGCCCAGGACCGACCCGCCCGCCCGATGACGCCCATGGAGGGGCACCTGCGCATCGAGGAGGTCACCTTCGGCTACAACCCGTTGGGCCGTCCACTGCTGGAGAACTTCAGCCTGGACCTGCCGCCGGGTGCCCGGGTGGCGCTCGTCGGAAGGTCGGGCAGTGGCAAGTCGACTGTCGGCCGGCTGGTCGCCGGGCTCTACCGTCCCTGGGCCGGACGGGTCACGGTGGACGGCCTGGAGCGAGCCGCGACCGACGACGGGCTCTGGGCGGCGACGGTCGCCATGGTGGACCAGGACCAACGGCTGTTCGAGGGGACGGTCCGGGACAACGTCACCATGTGGGACCTCACTGTCGCCGACGAGGACGTCGTCACCGCGCTGACCGACGCGTGCCTCTACGACGAGGTCGCGGCCCGTCCGGGTGGCCTCGGCAGTCCGGTGCGGGAGAACGCCCGCAACTTCTCCGGTGGGCAACGGCAGCGGCTGGAGATCGCCCGAGCGCTCGTGCGCAACCCCCGGGTGCTGGTGCTGGACGAAGCCACCAGCGCGCTGGACGCCGAGACCGAACGCCGGATCGACAGGCACCTGCGCCGGCGGGGGGCAACCTGCCTGATCGTGGCCCACCGCCTGTCCACGGTCCGCGACTGCGACCTGATCGTCGTGCTGGACGGCGGTCGGGAGGTGGAGCGCGGCACCCACGAGCAGCTCGTCGCCCAGGACGGGGCGTACGCACGCCTGGTCCGGGACCACTGACCACGACGATCCGAGGAGACGCTGATGAGTGGCGAGGTGGAGGATCCCCCGGCCGGCGGCCTGATCGGCTTCTGCTCGGACGGCGTACGCCAGGTCTGTCGCCTCGACGGCCCGGCGGCCGGCTGGCTGGTGACCGGGGGTGAGGCCGACCTGTTCGCGGTGCGCCGGGCCGGGATGAGCCCTTCGCGTCGTCACCATGTGGCCCGGCTGCCTGCGGGTGGCCTGGTGCCGACGTCCACCGCGATCGGCGCGTGGCAGTTGATCCTGGTGCCGCTGCCCGGCACGGAACTGCGGGGGCTGTCCCGGCGTCACCTGTCCCTGCTGGAGCGACACGTCCGGCTCGGCCGCGTGGCGGACGAGGGGGCGTCGCTGCGCGCGCGGACCGCCGCGACGGAGCTGGTCGCGGCGGTGGACCTGGTGCTGGTCACCATCGCCGACGCGCTGCGCCGCGGGCAGGCCCCCCGGGAGGCGTCCACGCTCTGTGGGCGCGAGATCATCTCGCTGGCGGAGGGGAGTGCCCTCACCTCGACCGGCGGCGCGTGGTGGCTGCGCAGCGCCGGTGGACAACTGCGACGCAACGACGGTGGCCCGGCGGAGATGTCCGGGGAGCGGGAGCTGCTGCTGGTCGCCGAGCGGGACTGGGTGGTGGCCGAGTCGCCGTGCGCTGTGGAGAGCCACGGCAGCTGGGACCTGCTGGTCAATGGTCAACTGCGATCGGCCGTCGACCAGCACGTGGCCCGGCTGCTGCGGATGGTGGAGACCCGGATCGAGGAGGCCGACGCGGCGTTGCTGAGCGCCGTGCAGCGGCGCCGGGAGACCGACGCGGCGGTGCTCGCCGCGGCGGCCCGCCGGTCGATCGGGGTGATCGGCGCGGGCGGTGCGGCTCCGGTTCCGGACGACGAGGCCGGCTTCGACAGGTACGGGCGGGCGGCCTCGGTGGTCCGGGTGGTCACCGAGGGGATGGGCAGCCCGATCAACGAGCCGGCCGACCGCAGTCGCGCGCCACTGGACGACCGGGCGGCGGTGCACGCGGTGACCCGCGCGTCCAGCCTGTTCCTGCGTGAGGTGCGGCTGCCGGACCGGTGGTGGCGGCGGGACCTGGGGCCACTGGTGGGGTGGCGGGCCGGCGCCGACCCGGAGCGCGCCGTCGCGGTGCCGCTGCTGTTTCGCCGGGGCCGCTACCACCACGTCGACCCGGACACCCGGGTGTACGGGCCGATCGACGCGGCGGTGGCCGCTACGTTCGCCGCCGAGGCGACCGAGGTGCAGGCGCCGCTGCCGCCGACCGCTCGGATGCGCCACCTGCTGCGCGCCGGGCTGGTCGGTGCGTCCCGGGACGTGCGGGGCCTGCTGTTCGCCGCCACCTGCGTGGCACTGCTGGGCCTGGGCGTGCCGCTGGCCACCGGTGAGGTGCTCGGCCAGCTGGCCCGGCAGGGCGAGGTGAACGGCCTCGGCGGCTTCCTCGCGCTGATGCTGAGTGCCGCAGTGGTCGCGGGGCTGGTGGGGGTGGTGCAGAACCTGCGTCTGCTGCGGTTGGACGGCCGGATGCAGTCCGGCGCGCAGCTGGCGATCTGGGACCGGCTCATGCGGCTACCGGCCCGGTTCTTCGCTGGTCGCAGCAGCGGTGAGATCGCCAACTCGATGTTGGGGATCTCGTTCGTCGGTGAGGCGCTGAGCGCGCTGCTGCCGCAGCTCGTCTCGGCGGCCGCGATCGTCGCGGTGACCCTCGGCATGCTCCTGGTGGTCGAGCCCGTGCTCGGGCTGTGGGCAGCGGGGATCGTCGCCGTCACGATGCTGACGTTCGGCGCGTTCGCCGTGCTGATCGTCCGTCAGCAACGGTCCGCGTTGCCGGCCGAGCACCGGGCGGCGGCGATGACCAACCAACTCCTCGGCGGCATCGTCAAAATCAAATTGGCGGCCGCCGAAACCCGTGCCCACGCACGTTCGTCGGAGGTCGCCGCGACGGCCCGGGCGGCGCTGCAACGGGTCCGGCAGAGTCAGGCGGGCCTGGTCGCCTTCGGCACCGTGCTGCCGGTCGCCGGTCAGTTGGTCCTTTTCGCCGTGCTGATGGGGCCGCTCGCCGGCCGGGTCGCGCCGGCTGACTTCTTCATTCTCAACGTCGGTTTCGCGATGCTGCTCGGCGCGCTGCTGGTGCTGGTGTCGGCCGGGGTCGAGGTGATCGCAGCAGTGCCACGTTTGGGCAGCCTGCGGGAGATCCTGCGCGCCGACCCGGAGGCGCGCCCGGACCGGGTGGACCCGGGGGAGTTGCGGGGCGAGATCGCGCTGCACCGGCTCACCTTCGCCTACCAGCCGGACGAGCCGCCGGTGCTCGTCGACATCGACCTGCACGTCCGCCCGGGTGAGTTCGTCGCCATCGTCGGGCCGAGTGGCTGCGGGAAG
This sequence comes from Micromonospora sp. MGP-C2, assembly GCF_057766525.1. Classification (NCBI taxonomy): domain Bacteria; kingdom Bacillati; phylum Actinomycetota; class Actinomycetes; order Micromonosporales; family Micromonosporaceae; genus Micromonospora; species Micromonospora sp. MGP-C2. Next base: position 1,685,511 of record NZ_JBYMEN010000002.1, on the reverse strand, counting down.
TCCACGCTGCTGCGGTTGCTGCTCGGCTTCGAGCGCCAACAGCAGGGTGCGGTTCTCTACGACGGCCAGGATCTCTCCGAACTCGACGTGCACGCGGTCCGCCGGCAGTGCGGCGTGGTCCTGCAGGATGGTCAGCTCTTCGCCGGCTCGGTACGGGACAACATCTGCGGCGCCGGCAGCTTCCCGCTCGACCAGGTGTGGGAGGCGGCGCGGATGGCCGGCCTCGCCGACGACCTGGAGGCCCTGCCGATGGGCATGAGCACGATGGTGCCGTTCGGCGGCGGGACGCTCTCCGTCGGGCAGCGGCAGAGGGTGCTGATCGCCCGCGCGCTGGCCCCGCTGCCCCGGATCATCTTCCTCGACGAGGCGACGAGCGCCCTGGACAACCGGACCCAGGAGGTGGTCAGTCGGAGCACCGCCGCCCTGGCCGCGACCCGGGTGGTCATCGCCCACCGGTTGTCCACGGTCCGGGCGGCGGACACCATCGTGGTCCTCGAAGCGGGGCGGATCGTCCAGCGGGGCAGCTTCGACGAGTTGATGGACCTCCCTGACGGGCTGTTCCACCGGTTGGCGCGGCGGCAACTGCTCACCGAACCGGAACGGTCCGACACCGTGGCGGAGAGCCCGCAGGCGGACGGGCAGCCCGCAACGAGCTGACGGACCGGTCAGCCGTTGTCGATGTCCGTGCTGTCCTCCAGGCACACGTCCGCGTCGAGGTGGTTCTCCAACAGCTCGGCGACGTGCGCCTCCGACTGGTTCTCCACGGCGAGCCGGAACGCCTCGGTGAGCACGTTGACCACACCCTGGGTCAGCAGCAGGGTCTCCCGGTCGAGATCGGCCCAGGACGACCGGGCGCCGCCGCGTACCAGCTCCGGAGCGAGGGCCAGCAGCCGGGCGGTGACGGCGGCGACCAGCTCGTCGGCCACCGGACGGAGGCTGTCCAGCACCTCGCTGAGAGTCTGCAGTGCCGGCACCGTGCCCACCCGTACGCGATGCAGGTCCAGCGCGGCGCGCAGCGGGCGTGGCCGGACGGTGCGGACGGTGCCGTCGGTGGTCCGGCCGATCACGCCGTGCCGGGTCAGCGCGTGGGCCAGCGCGGGACGGTCGGCGGTCAGACGTTGCAGCATCGCGGTCAACCCGTCGGGCGCCTCGTCACTGGCCCGGACCCCGAGCATCGCCTCGATGGACACCAGGTTGAAGCCCTGTCGTTGCAGGGCGAGGATCGCATCCAGCCGGCGGACGTGGGAGTCGTCGTAGAGCGCCGCCCGACCACGCCGCACCGGCGGGGGAAGCAGTCGCCGGGCCTGGTGGGCACGGATGTTGCGGGGCGACATGCCCACCTTGCGGGCGAGTTCCTCCACGCTGTACCCGCCCGGGCCGCCGGGCGTCGTCGTCGCCTCGTCGATGGTCACGGTGGCCTCCGGCAGCACTCGGTGACGGAACACGGCAACCCCGTCGAACCGCTGTCGCGCTGTGCGGTCCGCCGATCGCAGCGTAGGTGTGCGCACCGGGCGGGTGACAGGCGAGGAATTACTACTTGTCCACAGTGGTGACAATCATTAGGATCGCCATCCGCCGCAAGTCGCTGATTCCCAATTACCCGGCTTTCGCCGCAGCGCGACCTTTTCGCGGCCACATTCGATGAAATTCCCGCTCCCTGGACGGGCCAGATCCACCGGTGACCCACGATGAAGCGAAACCGGCGGCCCGGAACCTCCCGCGCTGCCCGTCGCCGCCACCGGCGGTCGACCATCGAAGGGAGCAGGGTGTGACACCTGTCGATCGAGCGGTCTTCGTGGCCGCGTACAGCCGGCTGGTCGCCGACGTCTGGGCCGACCCGGTCAAGGAGCAGGCGCTCGACCGGGACCCACGCGGGTTCCTCGCCGGCTACGGGCTTCACCTGTCGGAGGATGTGCAGGTCCGGGTGGTGCGGGACGTCGCCGACACCGATCCGGACCTTGAGGTGCAGGTCGAGTCCTGGCAGCAGGCGGGGACCACCGGCACCTTCGTGCTCTTCGTGCCGTCGCTGTTGCCGGTGGCTCAGGCGGAGCTGGCCGAGGACGAGCTGGACAGCGTCGTCGCCGGCCTGGATCCCAGCTGCGCCTGCTGCTGCCCCTGCTGCTGCACCTGACACCGAAGTCTGCCGCCCACCGGTCGGCGCGGCAGATTCTGATGGCACTCAGACGAAATCATTGAATGTCGAACCTCGATCTTCGTAGCGTTCTCGCCACAGCGATCACCCCGTCTTGCAGTGACCCCCGAGGAAAGGACCGAACGATGAGCAACGACGAACAGGAATATGGCGCGAGGTTCGTGACCAAGTACTCGGAACTGGTCACCGCGGTGTGGCGCAGTGACGAGGAACTGCAGCGCCTGCTCGCCGACCCGACCGGTTACGCGACGGCTGCCGGCCTGCCGGTCGCCCCCGGCGCCCGGGTCGAGGTCGACCGCGCCCAGCCCGCCACGCTCTACACCAAGGACCAGGTCGTCGCCGACTGGGCCGGCACGCCCGGCCTGCACGTGCTGCACGTGCCCGAGGTGCCGCTGGTCGATCTCAACGAGCTGACCGAGGCCGAGCTGGAGACGGTCGCCGGTGGCGTGGCCCCGATCGCCGACAACAACGTCAACATCATCGCCGTCCTCATCCTCTGAGTTCCCCACCCCACGCCGGGAGCCTCGATGACTGACACGACCGAGACCATCGCGTTCCGATCCGGCACCTACCGGACGGCCACCGTGGAGCAGACCTGGGAGCGGGTCGGTGGCATGCTCGACCGGTTCCGGATCACCCGGGTCGCCGACATCACCCGGCTCGACGAGATCGGGCTGCCGGTGCACGTCGCCTACCGGCCGGTCGGAGCCACCATGGCGGTGAGCGTCGGCACCGGCGCCACCGCGACGCAGGCCCGGGTCAGCGCGGTCATGGAGAGCATCGAGTCCTGGCATGCCGAGAACCTCCGGCCGGGGACCGTCGTCCGGTCCCCGGCGGAGGCGCTCGACCTGCCGTACGACGTCCGGTGGCTGCACCTGGCGGAACGATCACCCCTGACCCCCGCCGTCGAGCTCGACTGGGTGGCCGGCCGTGGGCTGGTGACCGGTACGCGTTGCCTGGTGCCCCGCGCCACCATCGAGCTCGACTTCACCGTCCGGCGCGGCTGGGACCGCGCCCTGTTCACCCCCAGCAGCAACGGGCTGGCCACCGGGAACACCTTCGCCGAGGCCAGCCTGCACGCCCTGCTGGAGGTCGTCGAGCGCGACTGCATCGCCCCGTACTGCACCTCACCGTTGGCCGAGCGCACCTACGCCGACCCGGGCACCGCCACCAACGCGATGACCCGCACGGTGCACGAGGCGCTGCTGCGAGCCGGTTGCTGGGTGGAGGTCTGCGACATCACCAACGCGGTCGGCGTGCCCTGCTACGCCGCCTCGATCTGGTCGGAGGACCTCCCGGTCACCTTCGGCGGCTTCGGCTGCCACGTGGACCCTGAGATCGCCGTCGGCCGGGCCATGTCGGAGGCGGCGCAGTCGCGGCTGGTCATGGTCTCCGGAGCCCGGGACGACATCGACGCCACCGCGTACCACGACGTCGGCGCGCCGCCGGTGCCACCGCCCACCGTCGATCGGCCCGTCCGGCCGGTCCGCCGGGATTCCCCACCGGTGGGGAACGTGACCCAGGTGCTGCGCGAGCTGGCGTCGCGGGTGCAGCACGTCACCGGCGTCGAGCCGTTCAGCGTCGACCTGACGCACGACGACATCGGCATCCCGGTGAGCAAGGTGTTCGCCCCCGGCCTGCGGATGTTCGACGAGCGGGCCCTGAGTACCCGACCGGGAGTGCCCCGTGACTGACGTCGTCTTCATCGGTCCGAGCCTGCCGGCCGACGAGGTCGTCCGGCTGCTGCCCGACGCGGTGGTGCTGCCGCCCGTCGCGCACGGCGACCTGTTCCGCCTGGACGTCGCACCCGGCGACCGGGTCCTCGTCATCGACGGGTTCTTCCTGCAACACCCGCCGGTCCGCCACCGGGAGATCCTCGACCTGCTCGACCGTGGCGTGGCCGTCGCCGGCGCCGCCAGCATGGGCGCGCTGCGCGCCGCCGAGCTGTGGCCGTTCGGGATGCGTGGTGTGGGCGAGGTGTTCCAGCTCTACCGCGACGGGATCGTCACGGGCGACGACGAGGTGGCGGTCGTGCACGGGCCCGCCGAGGAAGGCCACCGCGCCTTGAGCGTGCCGCTGGTGAACATCCGGGTCGCGCTGCGGCGTGCCGTCGCGGCCGGCGTGCTCAGCGACGCCGAGGCGGTGCTGCTGCTGGACATCGGCCGGGAGCTGCCCTTCCGGCGGCGGTCCTACCGGGCGCTGGAGCGCAGCGCGCCACCCGAGGCGGCCGGGGTGGTGGACCGGTTCCTGACGTGGCACCGGCAGGACCCCTGCGACGCCAAGGGCGCCGACGCACGGATGCTGCTGTCGATGGCGGCGGACAACGATCCCGAGCTGTGTCCGGCGCACGCCGAGGATCAGCCGATCGACAACCTGCACACCCGATTCCTCGACAGCTGGCGGTCGCGGTTCGCCGGAGAGTCGGTCGGCGGGCACTGGGTCAGCGACCGGGAGGCCGCCGCGGTGCTGATGCTGCTGCACCCCGAGTCGGCGGCCTGGCACCGGCGGGGGGTGCTGGCCGGGCTGGCCGAGGTCGACATCGCCGACCCGATGGTCGAGGAGCGCGCCCGCGAGGTCGCCCGCTGGCGAGGGCTGACGACGGCGCCACCGACCGGGTGGGACTGGCTGACCGACCGGGAACGGGGACTCGACGAGCGCGAGGCGGTGCTGCGGGTGCTGGTGCGGGCGTTCGGCACCACGCCACACCGCAGCCTCTCGCTGTGGATGGTCGCGGCGCCCCTGCGTACCCCCGCGTTGCTCACCGCGGCGCGGCAGGTCGCGGCGACCGCCGCGTCGCTGAACGAGACGCTCGTTCCGCGTACGACGGGGCAACGCCGCCCGGGTGGTCGGCTGCACTTCCGCACCGAGGTCGTCGACGCGTGCTTCGCGAGGCTGTGGGGCTGTGCCGTCGACGGGCTGGAGGCGGCGGCGTGGGACCGGGGGTTCGTCGACCTGGCGTCGTTCCGGTACGCCGCCGAACCGCTGGTCGCGTACGTCAAGGCGTTCGGTACCCCGCACCTGCCTGCGGTGGCCACGCGCGCGCACGAGGACACCCTGGCCGGTTCACCGGCCCGGGCCGGCTGAGGAGGAGTCGATGAGCGGCACCGTGAAGGCGGCACTGATCTACCCCCCGCTGACCGATCCCACCTCGGGATACCACTCCCTGAACTACCTCGATTCGTACGCCCGGGCACAGGGGCACCGGCCGGCCGAGATCATCGACGCGAACATCGAGGCGTTCCACCACTCGTACACCCCGTCGGCGTACGAGTGGCTGCAGCGGGAGCTGTCCCGACTCTCGATCGCCGACCTCAGCGGCCCGGACGCGCTGATGGCCCGGGCGAACCAGCTCGGCCTGCCCGACCCTGATCCGGAGCGGCTGCGCCGGTCGATCGGGGTGCTCCAGGACCCCACCCTGTTCTACGACTACCGGCACTACCAGGATGCCGTCGAGGGCGTGATCTCCTGGATGGACGCGCTCGGCACGGTCGGGTTCCCCGGGCAGTTCCACGCCGGCTTTCGGCTGCACCCGCCGCCGATGATCTCGATCGGCTCGGTGGCCGCCCTGACCGACGAGGCGCTGCTCGCGCGGCTGAACCGGCCCTTCCTGCCCTATTACGAGGACGTGTTGATCCCACGGCTGGCCGCCGGCGGGCACCAGGTGATCGGCATCAGCGCCACCTACCAGTGGCAGCTGCCGTTCGCGCTCTGGATCGCCCGACTCGTCCGCAAGGCATGCCCGGACGTCTTCCTCATAGCGGGCGGCACGGAGATCTCCGACGTCTGGAAGTGCGCCAGCAAACCCGAGTACGTCTTCCAGGTGCTGGCCGACTTCGACGCCATCGTGGTCGGGGAGGGGGAGAGCGCGTACACGGAGATCCTGGACGCGGTGCAGACCGGCACGCTGCCGGCCGGGCACCCCAACGTCCGACTGCACCCCAGGTATGGCCGCCAACGTCAACTGCCCCTGCGCTACGAGCGCCTGGCGCAGGTGCCGGTGCCGGACTTCTCCGGCCTGCCCTGGGACCTCTACCTCAGCCCGGAGCGGTTCGTCTACTACTCGCCGACCCGAGGCTGCTACTGGAACAAGTGCACGTTCTGCGATTACGGCCTGAACACCGACGGTCCCACCAGCCCGTGGCGGCAGGACACGGTGGACACGATGGTCGCGGACGTCACCGAGCTGTCGAAGTTCGCCAAGTTCATCTACTTCTCCGTCGACGTGCTCGCTCCCGCGACCATCCTGCGCTTCGCCGAGCGAGTCGTCGAGCGAGGGCTGGACTTCCGTTGGGGTGCCGAGATCCGGCTGGAGAAGTACTGGTCGGACGAGCGCTGCGAGCTGCTGAGGCGCAGCGGCTGCGTGGCCATCTCGGTCGGCTTCGAGTCCGGTAACCAGCGCATCCTCGACCTGATCGACAAGGGCACGAAGCCGGAACAGGCACGACGCACCATGACGGCGATGACCAAGGCCAACATCGGCGTGCAGATGATGGGCTTCACCGGTTTTCCCACCGAGACCCGCGAAGAGGCGCTGGACAGCGTCAACTTCCTGCGTGACAACCCGGACCTGTGGACCCTCGGCGGGCTCGGCGACTTCATGCTGACCCCGGGCGCCATCGTCGCGAAGGAGCCGGACCGGTTCGGCATCACCAACGTGCGGCCGGTGGAGGGTTCGGACATCGTCCGGATGCTCAAGTACGACGAGCCGGTGACCGAGGCGGCGCAGGCCGAGGTCGCCCAGGCCAAGGCCGGTCTGAACCCCGGGCACTACCACCGTCCGTGGCTGGGCAGCACCGACACCCCCCACACGTTCTTCTACCACGATCGGTACGGCACCGCGGTGCGTGGCGTCCTCGCCCACGACCGGGTTCGGCACGACGCCGACGACCAGACCGAGTTCCTCGCCAACGGCTCCTTCGTGGACCGTGACGACGAGCAGGTCTGGGAGGCGTACCGGCGAATCCGGTCCGACGAGCAGGAGGGCGTCCCGGGCGACCTGCCGGCGGACCGGCACCTGTTCCGCCGGGTCGACGGTCAGGTGTTCGCGCTCAACCGCAGCAGCCGGCTGTTCCTGGATCTCTTCAGCGCGCCGCTCACCCTCGCCGAGGCGCAGCGTCGGCTCTGGATCGTCGAACCGACCGTCGCGGACCGGGTCTGGCGGACCTTCATCGGGCAGCGGCTGATCCGTCGGCACCGGCTACCGGCCGAGCCGGCGGGCTCTGGGTAGTTGGTCAGCGACGTCCGGAAGGTCACCGTCTCTGCCGGCAGTCGCCGAGGGCTTCGCCGCTGACTGTGGTGTGGGACCTCGGTCGAACGAAGACGCTCGATGCCTTGACACCCCAGATGCGATCGCTAACACTTGTCTGCAACGCGACGTTAACGAAGTGGACACATGGCGCTGGCGCACCCTGAAGTGCCAGATTCGCCCGTTCCGCAAGGTCACTGGCTACCCGAGAACCGCGAAATCCTGAGCCTCGACCCACGTCGTAGCTGTTAGCGCTAACACATATCGTCTCTCGGAGGGGATCGTGACAGTGGTCCCACGGCGAGCAGCAGCGGCCTCGGCCGCCGGTACGCCCACACGGCTACGTTCACTCCTCGTGGTTTCCGCCGTGGCCGCCGCCGCCTTCGTTCTGGTCGCCGACGGGCCGGCACAGGCAGCCAGCCTGCCGACCGGCGCCCGATCGCTGGAGGCCGTCAACCAGGCCGGACGGTACGTGCGGCACGTGGACCATCTCGGTCAGCTCGACCCGGTGACCTCCAGCAGCCCCGAGCAGGCCAAGCTGGATGCCACCTTCACCGTGGTCAACGGCCTCGCATCTCCGGCCTGCTACTCGTTCCAGACCAGGGCGGGCATGTTCCTGCGACACCGCGACTATCGGCTCCGGGTCGACCCCAACAGCGGCGACGGGACGTTCCGGGCCGACGCCACATTCTGCGCGGCGGACGGCTCAGTCGCCGGATCGGTGGCGCTCACCTCGTACAACTATCCGAACCGGCGTATCCGGCACCGTGACTTCGCGCTCTGGCTCGACACCTACCAGGACACGGCAGCGTTCCGGGCGGACAGCTCCTTCCGCCTCGTCGCACCCTGGTCACCCAGGACGACCAGGGGACCGGTGATCCCAGGCCTCTTTGCCGACCCGCACATCGCCGCATTCAACGGCCGCTACTACCTTTACCCGACCACCGACGGCTACGCGAGCTGGGCTGGCACCTACTACAAGGCGTTCTCCTCCACCGACCTGGTCAACTGGACCGACCACGGGGTGATCCTCGATCACGGCCCGGACGTGTCCTGGGCGGACAACTCGGCCTGGGCGCCGGCGGTGGCGAGCGCCAACGGCCGCTACTACCTGTACTTCAGCGGCGGCGCGGCCAGCGGTAACACCGCGAAGCAACTGGGCGTGGCCGTGGCCGACAGCCCCACCGGGCCGTTCCGCGACGCGCTGGGCCGGCCGCTCATCCGGAGCGACGCGTTCTCCGGCGGGCAGGCGATCGACCCGATGGTCTTCACCGACGACGACGGCCGGTCCTACCTGTACTGGGGGCAGGGCGTCGCACGGGCGGTGCGGCTGAACAGCGACATGGTCTCGTTCGACGCGGCGCAGGCGCGGGTGATCACGCCGTCCGGCTACAACGAGGCGCCGTTCGTGTTCAAGCGCAACGGGCTGTACTACTTCATGTGGTCGGAGAACGACACGCGCAGTGAGGACTACCGGGTCGCGTACGCCACCGGCCCATCGCCCCTCGGGCCGTGGACAGGGCGTGGCGTGGTGCTGCAGAAGCGGGCCGAGGTGGGCATCAGGGGCACCGGCCATCACTCCGTTGTCCGGGCGTTCGGCAGCGACACCTGGTCCATCGCCTACCACAGGTTCGCCGTGCCGGCCGGCAACGGCACCAACCGGGAGACCACCATCGACCGGATGGAGTTCAACGCCGACGGCACCATCCGCCCCGTCGTCCCGATCCTCTAGCTGGCTCTTATGCCCCTCCGCGAAGGAGTAGAGACCCATGTCGAGAGTCCCTGCCCGGCTCTGCGCGGTGGCGGTCACCGCGTGCCTGCTGTTCACCACCTGGTCGGCGGCGACGCCGAAGGAGGCAGCCGCGCTGGATCCGACCGTCGGCTACCTGATGGCGCACTTCACCGGCGAGTCGTCGACCAACCAGCAGATCTACCTCGCCCACAGCACCGACGGCCTACGCTGGACCGACCTCAACAACGGCGGGCTCGTACTGCGTTCCACAGTCGGCACCCGTGGTGTCCGCGACCCCGCCCTGGTCCGCTCGCCCGCCGGTGACCGCTACTGGATCATCGCCACGGACCTGTGCATCGGCTGCGGGCAGGACTGGTCGACCGCGATCAACAACGGCAGCCGCAACCTGGTCGTGTGGGAGTCCACCGACCTGGTCAACTGGTCGGCGCCGTGGCTGCTGAACGTCGCCGGCCCGATCCCGGACGGACGCAACGCCTGGGCTCCGGAGGCGATCTGGAACCCGGCCACCGGCGACTACGTCCTCTACTGGGCGACGAACGTACCGCTCAACGGGGCGGCCAAGCACCGCATCTACTACTCGCGCACGGCGGACTTCCGCAGCATCACCACGCCGCAGGTCTACCTCAGCCGGCCGGGCAGCCAGGAGATCATCGACACCCAGATCGTCGAGGTGCCGACCGGCGTCGGCGCCTACCGCTACGTCCGGGCCTCCCGGGACGACCAGATCACCATCGAGGGCAGCAACTCCCTGCTCGGCACCTGGACGGCCCTCGGGAACCTGTCCGGCATCGGGCTGACCGGCGCACAGGTCGAGGGCCCGATGTGGATGAAGGTCAACTCCCGCAACGAGTGGGTTCTCTACCTTGACCAGTACGCCACCGGACGCGGCTACCTGCCCGTCCTGACCACCAACCCGTCGAGCCCGGGCGCCTACCGGCTGCCGGCGTCCGGCTCGTACGCCATGGGTGGCACCAAGAAGCGGCACGGTTCGATCCTCAACCTGACCGCCGCTGAACAGAGCCGCGTGCTCGCCCGCTGGCCCGCCACCGCGATCAGTCGGGTCCAGTCGTACAACTTCCAGGACCGGTATGTGCGCCACGCCGACTACGACGTCCGCATCGACCCGAACGTCAGCCCCGCGCAGGACGGCCAGTGGCGGGTGGTGCCCGGCCTGGTCGGCTCCGGCACTGTCTCCATCCAGTCGGTCAACTTCCCGGGCCACTACCTGCGCCACTACGGGTTCGACTTCCGGCTGGAAGCCAACGACGGCACCGCCACCTTCGCCGCCGACTCCACCTTCCGGCAGGTCGCCGGCCTCGCCAACTCCTCGTGGACGTCGTTCCAGTCCTACAGCCACCCGGACCGCTACATCCGGCACTACGCCTACCTGCTCCGGCTCGACCCGGTCTCCGACGCGCAGAGTCGCGCCGACGCCACCTTCCGCGTGACGAGCTGAACCCCGACTGCGGGCCACACCGATTGGACAGGTCATGACACACACCAGCTTGCCCCTGGAGCACGTATCGCGGGGCGTCCGGTCGATGCGCCGGATACTGATCGCCCTGGCGGCCGCGATGACAGCGATGGTCGGCGTCGTCGTTGTCACGTCGTCGCCGGCCACTGCCGCCACCAACCAGTTCCGCGGCATGAACTGGGCCGTGCTGGGTGACAACTTCAGCACCGGTCCGCTCGTCGTGCAGGGCCTGAGCTCGTCCGACAGCAACGCGACAGTGCGGGCCAAGGCCAATGCCCTCTACGACGACATGGCCTCCACCATGGGGGTCAACACCGTCCGGCTGCCCATCAACACCCACACGGTGGGGACGGCGTGGTGGGACGCCTACCGAGGCGCCATCGACGCCGCCACCGCCCGCGGATTCAAGGTCATCCTGGCCTACTGGGAGGACGGCGCCGCCTCCGGCGGCAGGATCACCAACCTCGCGGCCTGGAACGCGATGTGGTCGACGGTGACCAACACGTACGGCTCGAACACCAACGTCTACTTCGAGCCGATGAACGAGCCGCACGGTTACAGTTCGGCGGAGTGGCGCACGGTTGCGGCCAACTGGCTCAGCTACCACTACTCGGCCGTGCCTGGTCGGGTGCTCATCGGCGGCACCGGCTTCAGCCAGGACCTGCGGGACATCTGCAACGACAGCCGCTTCAACGCGACGCTGCTGTCCTTCCACCACTACGCCTTCTTCTACGGCGCAATGACCTACGACGCCTTCCGAAGCCACATGCAGACCCGTCTCGGCAACTGCGCCTCACGGGCGGTCGCGACCGAGTTCGGCGCGCCCATGAACGACGGCCGCAACTACGCCGACGCCAGCAGCACGGACAACTTCGTGCGACACATCCGCGCCATGGCCCAGGTCATGCGCGACAACCAGATGGGCGGCACCTACTGGCCCGCCCTCGGCGGCAAACCGGGCAGCATCGGTTACGACTGGTACTCGATGTTCTCCCTCAGCGGCAGCGGCACCGACCTCAACCTGACGGTCCGCAACACCTCCGGCGCTGACCAGATCCGGTACGCGTGGGGCGACACCATCGGGGGCGGCCCCACGACGCCTCCGCCGGCGACGGGCACGTTCTACCGGATCACCGCGCGGCACAGCGGCAAGGCCATGGACGTCCAGTCACCGAACACCGACAACGGTGCGCGCGTCGGTCAGTACACCTACGGCGGCAATGCGTGGCAGCAGTGGCAGTTCCAGGACGCTGGCAGCGGCTACTGGCGCATCGTCAGCCGGCACAGCGGAAAGTGCCTCGACGTGGTGAGCGCTTCCACCGCCGACGGTGCGGAACTCGTCCAGTACACCTGCGGCACCGGCACCAACCAGCAGTTCCAGATGGTGACCAACGGTGGCTACTTCCAGCTCCGCGCCCGCCACAGCGGCAAATGCGTGGACGTACCGGCGTTGTCGACCGCTGACGGCGTGGTCCTGAAGCAGTATTCGTGCAACACCGGCACCAACCAGCAGTGGTCGCGAACGGCCGTCTGAGGTTCGACTCGGCGTGAGGTGATGCGGACCGTGGCGATGGTGCGGATCCTCGCCGACCAGGGCCGCGTCTGCCAGCGGGCGGAAGTCACGACGGGCAGATGTGAGGATGCCTGAATGGAACAGACACTGAGTCGGCGGGCGGCCTCGGACGCGATCAGCGACCAGGGATGGCGGTATCTGCTGGGCGCGTTGCGCACGTCGGTCCCCGTCGGCTCAATGGTCCAGGCAGCCGACGTGGCGGCGCGCGTGGTGGCGGCGTGCGGCAGCGACGCCGATGGGCACCTACGCGCTGACATCCGGCCAGACCGGGTCGTCTTGACCCTGCAGTCGATGGATCAGGCGGCGCTCACCGCTTGCGATATCGACCTTGCGCATCGGATTTCCGCCGCCATGCGGACCGTCGGGCTACGGACGGAGCCTGAGATTGGTACGGGAGCGCCGCGGTCGGTTCAGCTCGTGGAGATCGCTGTCGACGCGCTCGACATCGCAGCGGTCCGGCCGTTCTGGAAGGCCGTGCTGGGTTACACGGACGAGCCGGGAGCCGACGGTCCCAAGGATCCGATCGTCGACCCGGTCGGGCAGAGTCCGACGATCTGGTTTCAGCAGATGGATCAGCCACGCCCGGACCGGAATCGCATCCACTTCGACATCTGTGTCCCGCACGACGAGGCACCACGGCGGATCGAAGCCGCGCTGACGGCCGGTGGCCGACTTGTGTCCGCGTCCGATGCTCTCGCCTTCTGGGTTCTCGCCGATATCGAGGGTAACGAGGCTTGTGTGACGACCTGGCAGGGCCGAGACGACTCGTAGACCGGGCTGACCGGCCAGTCGAAGGTCGCGGCCGGCGCCGCGTCGGCGATGCTGTGGGCGTGGAGTATGTGTCCAGAGTGCCGCGATCGCCGCTGGACGGGCTGATCGACGACCTCTACTACCTGGAGGGTGCGCCGCCGTACGCCCGGCTGACGCTGCCGGCAAGTCCGGCGGCGTTCCTCATCGTCAACCTCGGGGCGCCGTTCCGTATCCGTGCCGGCACCGACATCGAGACGGCCGAGTACGCCGACGGCTGCGTGGTCACCATGCCCACCCGCGCCTTCGAGTTCAGCTATCCGTCGGTGACCCGGTCCGTCGGCGTGCACTTCAAGCCGTGGGGACCGGCACCGTTTTTGCCGATGCCAGCGGCCGAGCTGTGTGACCGGCCGGTGACGGTGGAGCAGGTGTGGGGCCGGCCCGCCATTGCTGAGCTGCGAGACCGGCTGAACACGGCGGACGGACCTCACGAGATGCTGACGCTGTTGGAGCAGGAGCTGATGCGACGGCTGGGCGATGCGGCCGGCCTGGGGCTGGTCCGCCACACGAGCAGCGTGATCGCGGCGATCAACGGGGCGGTGGCGATCGACGACCTGAGGGTTTCAGCCGGTGTCAGCAGCACTCACCTGGCACAGCGGTTCAAGGAACTCATCGGCGTCACGCCGAAGCGGCTGGCCCGCACCTACCGCTTCACCGCCACCGTGCTCTCGATCAACCCCACCGAACCGATCGACTGGGCCGACCTCGCCAGTAGCGCGGGCTACTTCGACCAGGCCCATTTCGGCCACGAGTTCCGCGCGTTCACCGGGCTCACACCGACACGGTACGTCGAAGTCCGGCGACGGTTCCTGAGCGAACATCCCGGCCACGTGCTGGACGGCTGGCCGCTACCGGCCGATTGATTTCTTACAAGAACGGCAGCTCACGGGACTCTAACCTGAGGGCATCCCCAGTCAGAGGAGCGCCCATGGGCAAAGTGGTCATGTACAGCTCGGTGTCGGTGGACGGCTACATCGCCGACGACAACGACCAGCCCGGACCGCTGTTCGACTGGTTACTCAGCGGTGACGTGCCGTTGGACGAGAGCGGCGCGTTGAAGGTGTCACAGACGTCCTACGACTACACCCGGTCCTACTGGGACCAGATCGGGGCGACGATCGCGGGCCGTCACGTCTTCGACATGACCGACGGCTGGGACGGGAAGCCTCCGAGCGGGATCGACCACGTGGTCGTCGTGACGCACCGGCCGCAGCCCGAGGGCTGGGACCCCGCAGCGCCGTTTCACTTCGTCGACGGCGTCGAGGCAGCCGTGGCCAGGGCGCAGGAGCTCGCGGGTGACCGCATCGTCGAGGTCGCCGCCGGCGACGTCGGTGGCCAGGTGCTTGCCGCGGGCCTGGTCGACGAGGTGCGCATGGACGTCGTACCCGTCGTGTTCGGGTCCGGCAAGCGCTACTTCGGGTCGGTCGACGCACAGCACCTGTTGGAGGAACCTGACGCGGTGATTCAGGGCAACCGGGTGCTCCACCTGCGCTACCGGGTGCGCCGCTGACCGATGAGCGGGTACGCGAAGAAGTCTGCGAACGGTGACACAGAATCGGCCTGAGGCGCTTGTCCCGTCACTCGTACCGGTACTTCAGCGAGTCCGCCTCCGTCCTTTCGATGTCGGCGATGGTCAGCTCCGGCATCCGCAGTTGGGCCAGCGTCACCTCGGCCGAGGTCGGCTGGGCGTCCGCCGGCAGCCACTGCTCCGGCTTCCAGGCCCCGCTGCGCAGCAGCGCCTTGGGACAGTGCGGGTAGACCTCCTCGATCCCCAGCACCAGCGCGCTGGCCGGTGGCTTGCCCACGGCGGTCAGCTGCGACAGCAGCTCCGGGCGGGTGGAGACGCAGGCCCGGCCGTTCACCCTGAGCGTCGTGGTGCGGCCGGGGATGACGAACATCAGCCCGGCCCGCCCGGTGGCGATGACGTTCTGCAGGGTGTCCAGACGTTTGTTGCCGGTGGCGTCCGGTATCGCCACCGTCCGTGCGTCCAGGACGGCGACGAACCCGGCGGGGCCGCCGCGCGGGGTGACGTCGCAGTTGCCCTCGGCGTCCACGCTGGCCACCAGGACCAGCGACGAGCAGGCGATCAGCCGCCGGGTCTGCTCGGTGAGTTCGGTCATCTGCTTTCGCACGGCCGCGTCGCTGGGGAGTTCGTAGACCCGGCGAAGCGCCTCCTGGTCGGGTACGGCGTCGAGGCGCAGCGAGTCGAAGGCTTTGGCGGCAGGGGCTGACGTCATACCGCCCGATCCTAGGGTGCCTATCGAATAAGTGGTGATCTTGCCTCTGCGGCCGGCCGTCCTTACCTGGAATGGCCGCATGCGGCAGGCGCTGGAGGAACTCACCTTCTCCGAGCACTCCGAGTGGTTCGGCCTGGGCCCGATTGGCGCTACGCCCAGGGCGGGGTGAACCGGCCAACATACCGGCGAGCACGGGGCACAGGGTCGCGCCAGAACTGGTCCGGCATCCGGTGGTGGTGCTCCGCACAGAATTCAGCGAGATCGACAGTGATCCCGACGCGCTCCAGCGGATGGCCCTCGAAGTCGGCGTTGACGGCCAACAGTTGCGGCTCCGGATTCCACCCCGAATGGTCGAACGCCCAACCATTCCAGCTCGCGTAGGCGTGGAAGATCTGCGTGTCGCCCGCCAGACGCACCGCCGCCACGTCGATCGACCGGGCGGGGTACGCGTCTCGACAGGCCCAGGTGAGGATGTGACACGCTCCGGCAGCGAAGAAGGCCTGGTCAGCCCGGGCCCAGGCGACCTGCTGATCTGCTCGCTCGAGCGCCGTCCGGCGGAAGGCTCCCGCTGCCTCTGCTGTCACCACCCCATCACCTCACACCGGACGCGGGCCTTCTGTGGAAGGTCAGATCAGGATCGCGGCGAGATCGCGGAACGCGTCGGCGGGGAACGCCGTGGCGTCACCGCCGTTGAGCACCTGGACCGCCACCTCGTCCGCGCCGGCCTGGTAGTGCTTTTCCAGCCCGGCCGCGACCTGCTCGGCTGTGCCCCAGGGGATCAGGGTGTCGACGAGGCGGTCGCTGCCGCCGCCGGCGAAGTCCTCGTCGGTCCAGCCGAACCGCCGCAGGTTGTTGGTGTAGTTCGGCAGGGCGAGATATCCGCTCGTGTACTGCCGGGCCGTGGCGCGCGCGGTGGTGGGGTCTGCGTCGAGGACCACCGCGACCTCGGGAGCGAGCAGCCGGTCTGGCCCGAGTGCCGCGCGGGCCTCGGCGGTGTGTTCTGCAGGGACGAAGTACGGGTGCGCCCCGGCTGAACGGTCGCGGGACAGCTCGAGCATCCGCGGGCCGAGTGCGGCCAGGATCCGCCGCTCCGGAGGGAGCCCGGCAGCGTCAAGACCGTCGAGGTAATCCACCATCTTCGAATACGGCTTGCGGTAGGCGGTGCCACTGCCTTCCAGCAGCACAGCGTGACTGGCGCCGAGGCCGAGCAGGAACCGGCCGGGATGGGCCCGCTCCGCGTCCAGGGCGAATGCCGCCACCTCGGGGGGCGACGAGTGCCAGATGCTCACGATCCCCGACGCGACCCCGATGCGGGTGGTCCCGTCCAGGATCTCCCGGAAGCGGGGGGCGACGTTCTCCCCGAAACCGCCCGAGAACCAGAGCCGTTCATAGCCGAGCTCCTCCAGCTCCGTCGCGGCATCGATGGCCGCACCCCGACTTTCGCTGACGAGGAAGAACGGTTGCCACACGCTGACGAGTCGTTGTGCCATACCGAAACACTAGTCATGCCGAGCGTCATCGGTGGTGCCGTTCTCCGTGCCCGCCGGGCTCCAGTCGCAGGGGCAGTCGTCCTGACCCTCCGGCAACGTCGTCACCGCCTCGCTGAGCAGCCCGCGCAGGCGATCGACGTTTCGTGCGAAGACCGCGAACACCTCCTGCTGGGTCACACCGTGACCGACCTCGACGCCGGAGTCGAGGTCGGTCACCAGCGACAGCGCGGTGTAACACAGTGCCAGTTCGCGTGCCAGAACCGCTTCGGGGTGGCCGGTCATGCCGACGACCGACCAGCCCTCTCGGCCGTACCAGCGTGACTCGGCGCGGGTGGAGAACCGCGGCCCCTCGATGACGACCATGGTGCCGCCGTCGACCGGCTGCCAGTCGGCGGAGCGGGCGGCGTCGAGGACCGTGGCGCGTCCGACCGGACAGTAGGGGTCGGCGAACGGAGCATGGACCACCCCAGGCAGCTGCCCGTCGGCGCCGGGCGTTCCGTCGTGGTAGGTCTGCTCGCGGCCGCTGGTCCGGTCGACCAGTTGGTCCGGTACGACGAGGGCCCCGGGGCCCAGATCCGGTCGCAGGCCGCCCACGGCGCCCGCTGCGAGCACCTGACGGACACCGACCGCTCGCAGCGCCCACAGGTTGGCCCGGTAGTTGATGCGGTGCGGCGCAAGGGTGTGACGCCGCCCGTGGCGGGGCAGGAACGCCACCGGACGTCCGGCGAGTCTCCCGATGGACAGGCCGTCGCTTGGCGGTCCGTACGGGGTGTCGACGGTGAGGTCGGTGACGTCGTCGAGGAACTCGTAGAAACCGGATCCGCCGATCACGCCGATCGGTGGTCGGTCGGTAGTGGGGACTGGCCCTTCTGACATGCGAAATCCTCCTCGGAGCGGAGCGGAGCGGAGTGGAGCGGAGTGGAAGGAAGCGCGTGTGGGACCCACTCACTGACGGTCGGCTCGTCGGTCCCGGACACGGCGGCTGACCGTGCCGACGACCAGAGCGACAGCGGTGACGGCCCAGATGGCGGCCAGCCCGGCAGCGAGGCCCAGCGGATAGTCGCGGTCCGGCAGGCCCGGGTTCGGAGGTGCCGAGGGCGGTCGCCACAGCAGTGGCACCGCGATCAGCAGCAATGTGGCGCTGGCCAGCAGGCCCGCGCTGATCCAGGCCCGGCGTAGCCGGTCTGTCACCAGCCGGCCCAGCGCCAGCCCGACCAGCCCGACCAGCGGTGCCACCAGGAGGTCGTGCAGCACCGGGCCGCCGATCAACCAGGGCACTGTGGTGCCGAGCTGGGGGAGGAGCAGCCAACAGCCGTACGCCGCCGCCGCGGCACCGAGTGCGACCAGGAACAGGCGGACGGCTCTCACCGCAGCACCTCCAGTCGGACCACCCACTTGGTCTGGAGGACGCCCGGCCGGCTCGGAGCGATGAGACGGCAGGGGTGTCCGTGGTCGGCGGACAGCTCTTCGCCGTTGATCCGCAGTGCGAGCAGGGTCAGCGGGTCGCCGGCATGGGCCGCCGGGAGTGTGCTTGCCGCGTAGAGGCCGTCGGTCTCCAGCGAGGAGAACCGAACCGGTCTGCCGGTCGGCGCCCCGGCCCGTCGGAGCAGCTCGACGACGGGCACGCCGGTCCAGTTGGCGGAGACGCTCCAGCCCTCGACACAGGCGATCGGCAGTGCCGCTGTGCGTTGTGGCAGGGCGGTCAGTTCGGCCAGGGACAGGGTGCCCCGCCCGCCCGGCCAGACGATCTCCAGCTGCCAGTCCGGTGGAACGACGATGCGGGCGGCCGCCGCCGTACGGTTGATCGGCACGCCCTGCGGTCCCGACGCGGACCGCCAGGCCAGCGGCGACACCCGGCGCAGCCACGGCACTGTGACCCCGGCGGTGGCCAGCACGGCGACGCCAGCGACGCCTGCCGAGGTACGCAGGAACGCGCGCCGCCCGGACGAGTCTCGATCGTCGCGCCCGGTGGACGCAGCCTCACCCACCTCCTCCCGCCGCAGTGGCGTTCGCAGTGCCGCGCGGGCGACCGGGAGCTTCACTGCGATGTGCAGCAGTAACGCGCCCACCAGCAGCCAGGCGACCGCGTAGTGCGCGGTCGGAAAGAAGAATCCCCAGGGGTACGACTGAGCCACGTTGAACAGGCCCGTGACCAGTTCGAAGAACGCTGCGCAGACCAGGACCAGGACGGAGATCCGTTCGAGGGCGTGCGCGGACAACCGGATCGGCTGGCGCAGGGGCGGGCGGACGAACAGCCGGGGGTAGACGCTCCACAGTTTGCCGAGCAGCAACGGGATCGCCGCGATCCCGGAGAGCACGTGGACGCCCTGGGTGACCCGGTAGAGGTTGACCGGTCGGGTCGGCCAGGTGAACCAGCCCGGCGGGTGCTGGATGTAGTGGCTCAGAAGTCCGGTGACGAAGCACAGCCCGAACGCCACCCCGAGCCAGAGGCCGAGACGGGCGGCGACCAGTGGCGAGTGTGACGGCGCCGGAAAGTCCTCCGGGGTGGGAACACGTGGCTTGTGCTTCATCGGCGCGCCAACTCGGTGAACCAGCGCGGGCCGGACCGGAAACCGTCGACGACCCGCATGCCGGCGGCGGCCGCGGTGCGGTCCATCGCCTCCACCCCGACACGTGCCCAGCTGAACGCCGATCCCCGGCGCGAGCAGGACAGGACGTACGCCTGTCCCTGCCACAGGCCGGCGCCGGGAGGGTCCACCTCGACCACCAGCGTCCCGTCGGCC
Source organism: Micromonospora sp. MGP-C2 (assembly GCF_057766525.1). Lineage (NCBI taxonomy): Bacteria > Bacillati > Actinomycetota > Actinomycetes > Micromonosporales > Micromonosporaceae > Micromonospora > Micromonospora sp. MGP-C2. The sequence continues at coordinate 1,666,036 of NZ_JBYMEN010000002.1, read as the reverse complement.
GCGATCAGGTCGCCGCACCGGCGCAGCAGTCGGACCGGGTCCCCGCCGATGCCGATGTTGCCATCGACGAGCAGCGCGTGTGCCCACCGCCCCTCGCCGGGAAGTGGTTCGAAGACGTCCCGTCGCAGGGCGACCACACCCCGGTCCTGGGTCAGGCGCACCGCCTCGGCGGAGATGTCCACCCCCAGTGCGACGAGGCCTCGTTGGGCGAGTGCCATGGTCAGCCGGCCGGGGCCGCAGCCGAGGTCGATCGTGGGGCCGGTACACCGGGCGGCGACAGACTCGATGGCCGGTTCGGGTGGGCCGTGCCAGCGGCGTACCGGCAGCAGGTCACGTCGCCCGTCGGCGTGCACCAGCCAGTGTTCGCGTTGCGCCGGGGGCAACGCGGCGGCCGGCGTACCGGAATCGTCCGGACCGGCCGGCCACGCGTCGAGCCTGCCCAGCACCACGTCGAAACCGCCGAGACTGATCGTCGACCTCACCGGAGGCGTCCGCTCACCAGTTGGCCGCCTACCGACGCCACGGCGTCAGCGAACCGGGTGCCGGGTAGGTCGGCCGCGACCGCCAACGCTGTCGGCCAGTCGTCGACATCCCGTTGGACGGACAGGATCGCCGGGTGCACGCCGCGCCCGCGAAGAGCGGCGAGGGTGCGTCGGCCGGTGTCGCCGGTCGACATGGGTACGTCGCGCAACACGCTCCCGTTGGCCGGATCGCGTAACCCGAGTGCCCACCAGCCACCGTCGAGTGCTGGCCCGAACACCGCGTCGTGCTCGGCGAGTCGCTCCAGCGCGGCGGTGAGCAGGACCGGCGTGACCTGCGGGGTGTCCATGCCGATCTGCAGCACCGGCCGGTCGGGGAAGGCCGTACCGGTGTCGGCGTGGGCGTTGGCGAGGCGGTCGGCGAACGTGTCGCCGCGCTGCGGGAGCAGGTGCCAACCCGTCAACGCGGCGGTCAGCTCCGCGCTGAACTCGGCGTCGGCGAACCGACCGGTGTGGGCCAGCACGGGAATGGTCGACGCGGTGGCGCGCACCGCCGCCAGGGTGTCCAGCAGCGCCGCCGCCGCGATCCGGGCGGCCTGTGTGGGATCAGCGGGTGGGCAGAGCCGCGTCTTGACCAGCCCCGGGACCGGCGCCTTCGCGACCAGGAGCAGGACATTCATCTCCCACCTCCGACGCCGGCGTGCAGCACTCCGGCGAAGTCCCGGGCCGCCCGCACGGTGCCCCGGACCGACCCGGAGACCTTCGACCTGGTGCCGGCGGCGCGGGGCGCGTACGCGACGTCCAGCTCGACGATCCGCCAGCCCGCCCCGGCCGCGCGGAGCAGCAGTTCCAGGGGATAGCCGAACGCGCGGTCGTTGACACCGAGTTGCAGCAACGCTGCCTGACGGGCCACCCGGATCGGGCTGATGTCGTACACCGGCACGCCACGGCGTCGTAGCAGCGCCGCGACCAGCGCGTTGCCGGCACGGGCATGCCACGGCCAGGCGTCCGCCGAGACCGGTCGCCGCCGCCCGACGGCGAGATCCGCCCGACCGTCGAGCACCGCCGCGACGAGCCTGGGCAGCTCGGCTGGATCGAACGAGCCGTCCGCGTCGAGGACGCAGACCAGATCCGCGTCCGCCGCCAGCAGGCCGGTGTGCACTGCCGCGCCGTACCCGCGCCTCGGCTCGTGCACGACCCGGGCGCCGTACTCGGCGGCGATGACCGGCGAACCATCTGTGGAGCCGTTGTCGACCACGAGGGCGCGGTAGCCCGGCGGTAGCCCGCTCAGTACGGCAGGCAGTGCGGCCGCCTCGTCCAGACACGGCAGCACCACGTCGATCGTTGTGTGCATACCGGCGACGCTAGGCCCGCCACGCGCCGATCCGACCGCCGTGCCGCCTTACGAATCGCTTACGCGGCAACGGGTCTTACGAGTCCCTGACGTCTCACCGTCGAGCCGTCGGGTGGCTGGTCGGAGGTCGTATCGTCGGCCGTCACCATGACCACGATGACCCGGCCGGGACGATCCCGGCGCGCCGACCTGATCGTCCTCGGTGCCGAGGTGGCACTGCTCGCCGCCGCCGTCACCGTCGGGGCACTGCTCAACCATCGGGGTGTGCGGCTGCACGCTGACGCCGCTCCGCTCTACGCCAGTTGGCAGCCCCATCTGGGTGTGGGCACCCCCGCCGCGCTTCTCGTCGCGGCACTGGGCGTCTGGCACGGCGTGCGCTGGGCGACCGACACGCGGTGGCCGTGGCTGCTGGCGGTCGGATACCTCGCCTCGGTGCTCTGGACACTGTCGCTGGCCCTGGTGGACGGCTGGTCCGCCGGGTTGACCGAGCGGCTCACCGTGCAGGCCGAGTACCTGCATGAGGTGCCCCGGGTGACGGACGTCGCCACGATGTTGTCCGGCTTCGCCGCCCGTATCCTCGACTTCCAGCCCGATTCGTGGTCCACGCACACCGCTGGTCATCCACCGGGTGCGTTGCTGTTCTTCGTGGGGTTGGAGCGGATCGGTCTGGGCGGCGGGGCTGCCGCGGGGCTCGCCTGTGTGCTGCTCGGAGCCACGGTCTCGGTGTCGGTTCCGGTGACGTTGCGGGCGCTTGGCGCCGAGGGCGCGGCTCGGGCGGTGTGGCCGTTCCTGATTCTCTTCCCGGGGGCGGTCTGGGTGGGCGCGTCCGCGGACGGGATCTTCGCCGCGGTGGTCGCGGCCGGGCTGGCGCTGCTGGCGGTGGGTGGTCGGGCCGGGGCCGTACCCGGCGGGCTGCTGCTCGGTCTCGCGCTCTACCTGTCGTACGGGTTCGTCCTGGTCGGGGTGCTCGCCGTGACCGTGGTGCTGCTCCGGGCCCGGGACCGCCTCGGCGTGTTCCTGCTCGCGGCGGCGGCCGTCGCGGCGGTTGTCGCCGTGTTCACCCTGGCCGGCTTCTGGTGGCTGGACGGCTACCACCTGGTAGCACGTCGTTACTACCAGGGCTGGGCGGCGGAACGTCCCTTCGGTTACTGGGTCTGGGCGAACCTGGCCGCTCTGCTGCTCTCGGCGGGCCCGGTGGCCGGGCCAGCGGTGCGGCGGGCGGTGGCCGCCCTAGCGATCCGAGGGCCGGGCCGTCCGCTCGCGGCGACCCTCCGGCAGCGGTTCGCCAGCGCCGGACCCACTGTGTGGTTGCCCATCGCGGCGGCGGTGGCCGTGCTCGCGGCGGACCTGTCCGCTCTGAGCAAGGCCGAGGTGGAGCGCATCTGGTTACCGTTCACCGTCTGGCTGCTGGTCGCCACCGCGCACCTGCCCGCCAGCCACCGACGGTGGTGGCTGGCGGCCCAGGCCGCGACCGCGCTCGCCGTCAACCACCTGCTGTCGACGGTGTCCTGACCGTCGCCGGTGCCCGCATCACCGCAGTGGTGAAATCAGCGACGCCAGCGGCGAAACCGGTGCGGGCCGTGAAACCCAGCAGCCGGGTCGCGCGCCCCGGATCGGCCACCACGTGCCGCACGTCCGCCGCCCGTCCGCCCCCGACCGTGACAGGCGCCGGCCCGCCCATCGCGCTGGCCAACTCGTGGGCCAGCTCACCGACGGTGTGCGGCTCACCCGAGCAGACGTTGACCGGGACCAGCGGCTCCGGTGCCGGTGTCGTCAGCGCCAGCAGGTTCGCCTCGGCAACGTCGGTGACGTGCACGAAGTCGCGCCGTTGCCGCCCGTCCTCCAGGACCCGGGGCGGTTGCCCGGCGGCCAGCGCCGACCGGAAGATCGACGCGACCCCGGCGTACGGGGTGTCGCGGGGCATCCGCGGGCCGTAGACGTTGTGGTAGCGCAGTGCCCAGACCGACCCGCCGGTCTGCCGGGCCCACGCGCCGGCGAGGTGTTCCTGAGCCAGCTTGGTGGCGGCGTACGTGCTGTGCGGTTCCAGCGGTGCGTCCTCCGGCACGAGACCAGGGGAGAGCACCCGGTCACAGCGGGGGCAGGTCGGCTCGTACCGGCCCTCCGCCAGGTCGACGGCGCGGCGGCCGGCGGGCCGGACGATGTCGTGTGTCGGGCAGTGGTAGCGGCCCTCGCCGTAGACCACCATCGAACTGGCCAGCACGAGGCGGCGTACCCCGGTGGCGTGCATCGCCGCGAGCAGGGTGGCCGTGCCGAGGTCGTTGTGCGCGGCGTACCGGGGGGCGTCGGCGGGATCGACGCCGTGGCCGACCATGGCCGCCTGGTGGCACACCGCGTCGACTCCGGCGAGCAGCCCGGTCAGTAGTCCCAGGTCACGGATGTCGCCGACGACGAGATCGTGCCGCTCGGCCCAGGGTGGTGATGTCGCACCGTGCGCCTCCGGCAGGAGCGCGTCCACGGCCACCACCTCGTCCCCGCGGTCGGTGAGCAGATCGGCGACGTGTGAGCCGATGAATCCGGCTGCACCGGTGACAAGTATCCGCATTCCGGTCACCGTATGACCTCGCGGAAGCCCGCGCGGGCCTGCTCGCGCAGCCGTAAGAACCCCGCAAGCTTTTGCTGGTGCGGGCGGACCACGCTGCGTGGCTACGCTGGGCCGATGGACGTGCGGGGAATGACGGGCCGGAACGGGGGAGGTTCGTGACACAGCGCGTGCTGGTGGTCGACGACGATCAGACCGTGAGCGACGTCATTCGTCGTTACCTCGAGAACGACGGCTTCCAGGTGAGCCTCGCCGCGGACGGGGAAGCGGCCCTGGCGGCGGTGCAGCGGCAGGCACCTCACCTGGTCGTGCTCGACCTGATGCTGCCCCGGGTCAACGGCCTACAGGTGTGCCGGGAGCTGCGAGCCCGTCCGGATGGCGTACCGATCATCATGCTGACCGCGCGCGGTGACGAGTCGGACCGGATCCTCGGGCTGCAACTCGGCGCCGACGACTACCTTACCAAGCCCTTCTCCCCCCGGGAGTTGGTGCTGCGGGTCCGTTCGGTGCTCCGTCGTGCCGGCAGTGAACCGCCGCCCGAACGACCGGAGGCGCTGACCGACGGCGAGCTGGTGGTGCACCCCGCGTCCCGCACCGCACGCCTCGGCGGGACCGAACTGGCCCTGACGCTGCGCGAATTCGACCTGCTCGTCCACCTGCTGCGGCACCCGTCCCAGGTGTTCGGGCGGGCCGAACTGCTGGAGCAGGTCTGGGGCTGGAACTTCGGCGACCACTCGACAGTGACAGTGCACGTACGCCGGCTGCGGGAAAAGATCGAGGCCAACCCGGCCGATCCACGGCGGATCGTGACCGTCTGGGGCGTCGGCTACCGGTACGAGCCCGCCCATGCGTGACCTCCTGCTGATCTTTGCGATCTCTCTCGGCGCGGCACTTGCCATCGGGTTCGTCGGTGCGGTGCTGCTCCGTGCGCTTCGGCGCAGCTCGATCACCGTGCACCTCAGCGTGCTGCTCACCACCACGGTCGTCGCCGTCACCGTCGGGGTGATGGCGGTCGCGGAGGCGATGTTCCTCTCCCCACATGATCTTGAGGTGGTGCTGATCACCGTCGCGGCCGCAGCCGTGGTCAGCCTCGCCGTCGGCGGGCACTTCGGCCGCCGACTGGCACTCGCCGCCGTCTGGCGGGATCAGGCCCGCGAGCGGGAACGACAGCTGGAGAAGGGGCGGCGTGACCTGGTCGCGTGGGTCTCGCACGACCTGCGTACGCCGCTCGCCGGGCTGCGGGCCATGGCCGAGGCGCTGGAGGACCGGGTGGTGCGTGACCCGGACACGGTCGACGAGTACCACCGGCGGATCCGGCTGGAGACCGACCGGATGACCCGGCTCGTCGACGACCTGTTCGAGCTGTCCCGGATCAACGCGGGAGCGCTGCGGTTGTCGCTGACTGCGGTGCCGCTCGGCGAGGTGGTCTCGGACGCGCTGGCAAGCACCGCCCCGCTGGCCGACGCTCGCCGGATCAAGCTGGTCGCCAGCGAGTCCGGGTGGCCGATGGTCGCCGCGAGCGAACCGGAACTGGCCCGGGTGGTGACGAACCTGTTGCTGAACGCCGTCCGCTACACCCCGGAGGACGGGACCGTCCGCATCGAGGCCGGCCGCGAGGGGGAGCACGCCTGGCTGTCCGTTGCCGACACCTGTGGCGGCATCCCACCGGCCGACCTTCCCCAGCTGTTCGACATCGCGTTTCGTGGTGAACCGGCCCGCACCCCCGGGCCCGGCGACGGTGGGGCGTCCGGAGGGCTCGGTCTCGCCATCGTTCGTGGCCTCGTGGAGGCGCACGGAGGTCGGGTCGAGGTGCGCAACATCGCCGACGGCTGCCAGTTCATGGTCCGACTGGGCACCGCCTGACCGACCAACGGTGCTCGGCGACCGCAGTGCCGCACGCCGACTAGCTTGCTGCGTCCGGCGTCGCCTGCCGTACCGGTTCGAATTCGGCAGGCCGACCTGGCCGACGGACGTCGGCCAGGACGAATCGGCTGCGGGGCAGCGCGGGGATGCGGCGCAGCGAGATGGTCAGATCCTGCTCGGGCACTGTGTAGTCCAGGCGCGCCAACCAGCCGGCGAAGGCAGCGAGCAGAGCCACTGTGACATCCTCGCCGGGGCAGCGGTGCCCGGTGCTCCGATCAGCCCCGCCCTGGGGAATGAGCTCGTACGGGTCGGGAGCACGCCCGACGAACCGCTGGGGGTCGAAGCGGTACGGGTCCGGCCACAGCGCCGGATCGTGGTTCTGACCGTAGATGTCGAGCAGTACGAGAGATCCGGCGGGAACGTGCTGGCCCTGCCAGGTCAGGTCGGTGACGGCCCGGCCACCCACGAACGGGGCGAACGGGTAGAAGCGGCGTACCTCGTGGGCGAACGCGACCGCGTAGGCGGCGTCGCCGGTGCGCAGCCGGTCGCGGTGCTCGGGCCAGCGGTGCAGCGCGTGGGCCGTGAACGCCACGAACCAGGACACCGCGACGGTGGGACGGATGATGTTGAGCAACTCGACTGCGGCGAGCTTGGGATCCAGGGGCTCGCCGTCGCGGTCGTGGTGCCCGGCGACCGCTTCGAGGACGGAGCCCGCGGGTGCGGTGACGACATGTGCGCGGACCTGCTCGACGAGCCCGGCCAGCCAGTCCTCCCGCCGGCCACGGGCGCGCCGCGCCCGCCAGTGTCGCGGACCCACTGTGGCGAAGCCGTCGACCAGGGCGGTCAGGTCGCGGGCCACCGGCGCGATCTCCGCGTCGTCGACCGGAATCCCGGCCCAGCCGCAGACGCCCTTGGTGATCACGCGACTCGCCTCGTCGAAGAGCACGACGCGTCGCCCGTCGCCGCTGGTCGCGAACGCCTCGTTCCAGGCCGCGCCGACGTGGTCGACCAGGTCGGCGACGCCTCTCGGGTCGGTGAGCAGGGACAGGAACATCGCCTTGCGGTGACGGTGATCAGCGCCGTCGAGGGTGTGCACGGCCCGGTGGCCGAACAGCGTCCCCTGTACCGGTTCCGGGATGGCCCCGTGCCGACGTACATGCCGCTCGTCGTAGAAGAACCGCACCGCGTCGGGCCCGCGCAGCGTGAGTGCCGGCTGGCCCATCACGCGGGTTCGCACGGTGGACCGACCGTCGCGTCGCGCCAGGGCGGGTAGCCAGGCGTAGCCGTTGAGCAGGAACCCGAGTGAATCGTCCAGGTGTGGTCCGCGCTGGTCGGTCATGAGCGGCCTTGTGCCCACTGTGCCCGGCCCGAAACCTCACCCCGGCCAAGCCCGCTCCGGCCGGCGCGGTCACCCAGCCGACAGTGAGCCCGTCGGTGGCATGGGCGGGTGTGTGGAACGGATCTCGGGGTAGCGCTTGGGGAAGCAATCAGGATCCCCCGAGGAGGACGAGATGACCGATCCCAGGTACGTACCGATCGCACTGGCCGGCTCTGAACAGCTCATCGACGACGACGGCGTGGGCGCCGACGGCGGCGGGGAGATCGTCGGCGCGGACGATGCGGCGGCCGACGCCGCCCGGACCGGTGCCGACGTGGACCTGTCCCACGCGGCCCGCGACGGCGACGGGGTCCCGACCGGTGCCGCGGATGCCGAGGCCGACCGTGAGCGCGCCGCTGGCGACAGGTGACCCGACGAGGTGCGAACGGCCCGCCCCGCCGTTCCTGAGGCGGCGGGGCGGGCCGGGAGGGCAGCGACGGGCAAGCACCGGAACGGATGTCGGTCGGTCGCTCTACGGTGTGCGCCGTGAACGCCGTTCAGACGTACCGATATCTCCAGCCGTCCGCCCTGCGTACCGCTGGCCTCGACCTCCAGACCAGCGGCGGCCCGGCGGCCAACCCGCGCTTCTTCTCCGGGTTTCTCACCACCCCGGCGGCGGCGGCCGCCGGGCTGCTTGCCGTGGCCGAGGTGGCCCGCACCCGCTACCACCAGCCGGTCAGCCCGGCGAGCCTCGATCCGGTGGTGACCGGCAGCCGGAACCGGCTGCGTTTCGAGTCCTTCTCCGGCTGTTGCGGGGTGTACGCCCGGATGGACGTGGTGCCGGCCGGCTTCGACGGCGAGGTCGTCGGGCACGGCACCACCAACGTCGACGTCAACCCGCCGTTGCGCGAGGCCCTCGCCCGGGTGGGTGGGATCGAGCCGCTGCACCTGGCTGTGGGCCCGGACGACCTCACTGTCTCCACAATGGAGAAAGCGGTGGTGGAGCGGAAGGTCCCGCTGCCGGGGCGTTGGATGCGTGGCTTCGCCGAGGTGCACGTTCTCACCGCCGGGTTCGAGCCGCGCGCCGAGGTCCCCGCCGCCGAGGCAGCGGCGTTCCTGCGCCGGCTGCCCGGGGGCAGCGATCGTTCGGTGCTCTGGGCGGTCCCGGCCGGGCGCACCCTCCGACTGACCTCGCGCCCGGCGCCGGGCGCGGTCTGTCTGGCCGGCGCGGGGCGGCTCGCGGCGCTGCGCGGGCTGCTCCGGCACGCCCGCACCCTGCGGGTGTACGGGCCGACGGTGCGCACCGGCTCACCGGCCGTGCCGAGCACGTGGGAGCTGGACACCGGGTCGCTGCGGCTGTCACTGACCCTCTCACCCGAGCCGTACCGAGGGTTCTCCGGCGAGGGGGCCGCACTGCTCGCGCTTGCCGGTGACGAAGTGATCGACGACGCGGAGCTGGTCGGCGCCCTGCTCTCCTGGGATCCGACGATCGACGTCGTCGCGCTGGCCGAGGCGGCCGGCCTGCCCGACGACCGGGTCCGCGCGGCCCTGGCCCAGCTCGGCACCGCCGGGCGGGTCGGCTACGACGTCGCAGACGCCGGCTACTTCCACCGGGTGATGCCGCACGACGCCGGCCGGGCCGAGCGGGACAACCCCCGCCTGGTCGGCGCGCGCACGCTGGTCGAGCAGGGCGCGGTCCGCCGCGAGGGCGATCATGCCACGGTACGCAGCGGCGACGAGGACTACCGGGTACGCCGACTGCCCGACGAGGGCTTCACGTGCACCTGCCGGTGGTGGGCGAAGCACCAGGGGCAACGTGGCCCGTGCAAGCATGCCCTCGCGGTGTCGATGGTGGCGGAGGTGCCGGCGTGACGGGCTTCCTCCGGGCAGTGAACCGTGGTGACGTGAGCGCCGTCGAGGCAGCGCTGCACACGCTGGACGAACCGGCCCGGCGGGCGCTCGGTGACGAACTGGTCGTCCACGTCCGACGTCGGCGGGACAACTGGTGGTGGGGAAAGGAGGCGACCGCGCTGGCGGTGGCCGCCGTGGGCACGCTGAGCACCGCGACCAAGGCCGCCGCTCTGCTCGGTCGGCGGTCGGTCACGTTGGAGGACGTCGACTCCGAGGTGGTGGTCGCCGCGGCGCGGCAGCGGGGCGTGCCCTGGCTGGCCGACCTCGCGTACCGGCTGGCCGAGCGGCTGCCCCGCAGCCGAGCGTGGGACGGGTGGCACTTCATCGCAGACCTGCTGCTGGCGGAGAAGGCGCCACCGCCGACCGGGGACGCGTTCGTCGCCGGCTGGGCGCATTCGATGTGGGGGGAGCGGTCGGCCGAGGGGCGCCAGCAGGTGCCGATGCTCGACCGGCTGCGCGCCGACCCATTCCTGGACGCGCTGGTGCCCCGCCTGTTCGAGGTCGACGGGATCGGCGCGGACCTGGCCTTCACCGGCTCCGGGCAGGCGGTGACCCCGACGTTGGCGGCGCTCGCGATGGAGGGTCGACTCGACCGGATGGCATTGCTGGACGGGGTTCTCGGCCGCCTCCTGCGCGGGGACCGACAGGGAGCGCTGCGTCCGTTCCTCGCCCTGCACGAGCAGCTTGGACCCAGCCCGGACGAGGTGGCGGCGCGGGCGAGCACGTACCTGCGGCTGCTCGCCGACGGACCGGGACCGGTGGCCGGCCTCGCGCAGCGGGCGCTGCGCGACTCGGGCCGCGAGGTGGAGTTCGAGTCGCTGCTGGACGCCTCGCGGGTCGTGTTGGGCCGACCGGAGAAGGTGCTGGTGCGGGCGCAGCTGTCCTGGTTGGACAGACTGGCCCGGCAGAACCCCGAGCGGGCAGCCGACATCGCCGAGGCACTCGCGTCGGGTGCCGAACATCCCGCCGCCGACCTGCGCGACCGCGCGGCGGCGTTGGCGCAGCGGCACGGCCATCGGCTGGTCGCCACGGTCACCGTGGCAGTGGCCGACGACGAGCTGCCCCCGCCGGTGTCGCCCGCACCCGCTCCGTCACCGATCACCGAGTTGGACGAACTGGTCGAGGAAGTCGCCGTGCTGCACGCCCAGCGCTGGCCCTCGTCGACACTGGAGCGGGTCCTCGACGGGCTGGTCCGATTGACCACCACCGACCGGGACCGGCTGGCCACCGCCCTACTGCCGGTGCTGCGGCGGGCCGAGGTGGGTGCCTGGGACCACCAGTGGGCGGAGTTCAACGTCCTGGTCCAACTGAACGGCGTTCTGCTGGCCGCCGCCGCACCCGGCGAGGCGGCCACCCGACGCGACCAGTGGTCCAGAATTCTCAGCCAGTCACTGACCCGGACGATGCGGCCGTTCCGGAACCGGCCGGCGGTCGAGCCACCCCACGGGTCCGCGCTCACGCTGGTCTACTGCGCCCGGATCGCGGAGATCGGGCAGCGCCTGGACGGACGGAACGACCCCGGGCTGCTGGCCGCCCCGACGTCCGTCACCGGGGCCCTCGACGCGACCGCGCTCTATGAACGGCTGGCCGCACTCGGGGACCGTCCGGTGTGGCGGTGGGATCTCACCCAGGCCCTGCTGCGGCTGCCCGTCGGCGTGGACGAGGCGCTGGCGACCCGGGCCGCCGCGCTCGGCACCCCGGCCGGCGACGAACTGGCCGGTTGGCTGCGCGGCGACGCCCTGCCGGCACCGGTCCACGAGGTGGTCACCGTCGGCCGGCGTGAGCGCAGACGCAACTGGGACTACGGCTTCGACCAGCTGCCGGTCAGACGCACCGTCGTCACGAGCGCCCCGCCCGAGGGCGTAGCGGATCCGCTCGGACTCCTCACCGTGCCGGCGCATCCGATCGGACGAGGGCCGGGCCGCTGGAGCAACCTGTGGCCAGCGCTGCTGCCGGGGCACCGGGGCCTGGTCGCCGCCCACCTGCTGCCTGAGATCGCCAGCGCCGCGCAGGAGGACGCCCGGGATTTCGCCATGGTCCTGCCGGTGCTCGCCGAGTGCACCGGCGAGGGCGGTCCGGCGCTCGACCTTGCGCTGGCGTACGGGCTGTGCGCCCGGCACGAGGTGGACCGGGTGGCCGCCCTCGACGCCCTACTGATGCTGGCAGCCGCCGGCGACCTCGATTCTCCCGGTGTCGGCGGCCAGTTGGGCGTGTTGGCGGCGGACGGCCAGCTGACGCTGAGCCGGGTGGCGACACCGCTGCGCGACGCGATGGCGGCCGGTGCCCGCCTGAGCGTCTGGCGGTTGCTCGCCGCCGCGCTGCCACCGTTGCTGGCCGCACCCACCCCACCTCGCGGCACGCCCGACCTACTCAATCTGGCGGCCGAGGCGGCCGGTGCGACCGGTGTGCTCATCGAGGTGCCGGGGCTGGCTGACGTGGTGGCGCGCGGCGGCACGAGCCGGTTGGTGACCGAGGCCCGCAGACTCGCCACCGCACTGGCTGCCTGACCCGCCGGCTCACCCTGCGGTCGGGCCGGCACGTCTCTGTCCCGGTGGTGGGTGAGCTGGCGGCCCGGGTCGCCGGTTCGAGCTCAGTCGGCAGCGGAATCCCTCGCCGCGGTCGCCTTGTCCGCCGCGGCGAGGAAGTCGGCCACCAGGTCGGCGGTGTCCTCGATGCCGGTGGAGACGCGCACCAGCCCGTCCCCGATGCCGGTCGCGGCCAACTGCTCGGGGTCCACGATGCCCGCCCACATCGACCGGGGGTGCACCACCAGCGTGCTGACGCTGCCGAGGCTGGCCGCTCGTTTGGCCAGCCGCAGCCCGTCCAGCAGTGCGGCGGCTCCGGCCCGCCCGGCCCTCAGGTCGACGCTGAGCACCCCGCCGAAGCCGGTCATCTGCCGCCGCGCCAACGCGTGCTGCGGGTGCGAGGGCAGCCCGGGGTAACGGACCCGGGCCACCGCCGGATGCTCCTCCAACGCGTGGGCCAGGGCCAGGGCGTTGGCGTTGTGCCGCTCCACCCGCAGCGGCAGCGTACGGATGCCGCGCAGCAGCAGCCACGCGTCCACCGGGCCGAGGGTGGCGCCGGTGACGATGGCCGTCTGCCACACCCGCTCGACCAGCTCGGCGGAGCCGACGACCACCCCCGCCGACACATCGGAGTGGCCGCCGAGGAACTTGGTGCCGCTGTGCCAGACCAGGTCCGCCCCCACAGCCATCGGGCGCTGGTTGACCGGTGTGGCGAAGGTGTTGTCGACCACCACCAGCGCGCTGGCCGCGTGGGCGAGCTCCGCAACTGCGGTGAGGTCGGTCAGCTCCAGCAGTGGATTGCTCGGCGTCTCCACCAGCACGAGCCGCGTCCGCGGCCGGATCGCCCGTGCGAACGCCTCGGTGTCGGTCTGGTCCACCTGGGTGTACGACACCCCGAACCGGGACAGCAGGCCGGTGGCGAGCGAGGTGGTGCCGCCGTACGTGCTGCGCTGCACCACCATGTGGTCGCCGGCGGAGAGCAGGGCCAGCGCGATGGTGCTGACCGCCCCCATCCCGGAGGCGGTGACCAGCCCCGTCTCGGCGCCTTCCAGCTCGGCGACGACGGCGGCCACCTGGGCGTGGTTCGGGTTGCCGTAGCGGGTGTAGAAGGCGCTGCCCCGCGTCTCGGTGGCGATCGCGGTGAACTGCTCGTCGGAGTCGGCGCTGAAGGTGACGCTCTGCACGATCGGCGGCGCGACGGCTCCGCCCGGGACCAGTCCGTCGTCGCCGTGCACGGCGGAGGTGCTGAGACCGGTCATGACCGGGCCACCCGGTCCACCAGTGCGCCGTAACTGCCCAGCGTCACGAACTCGGGCAGCGTGAGGTCGCTGCCGTGACGCTGCCGCAGCATGGTGACCAGCCGCAGCGCGCGCAGTGAGTCACCGCCGGCGGCCGACCAGCCGGTCGCCGGATCATCCGGCGCGACCCCGAGCACCTCCTGCCAGGCCGCCGCCACCCGGGTCGCCCACGCATCGCCGGCCGCCTGCCCACCGCTGGCAACGGCGGGCAGCGGCGCCTGCGGGTCGGCCGCCAGCAGGCGACGGAAGCCGTCGGCGAACGCGTCGACCCGGTCCCCGGCGACGGTGCGGTGGTCGTACTCGAGGGTGAGGGCGAGGCGGCCGGTGTCCGCGTCCAGTTCGGCGTCGACGGCGAGGCTGAACGCCACGTCCACCGTGACGCCCCGACTGTCCACGATGCGGGGCCCGCCACCGACCGGGTCGTTGGCAAAGTGCGTCCAGTTGAAGAAGTGGTCGAAGCGGGGCCCGACCCCTCCGGCCCGGACGATCTCCGCCAGCGGAAAGCGGTGGTGCCCCATCATGTCGCGTTCGGCCCGCCACACCTCGGCCGCCAGCTCGGCCAGCGAACGGGTGCCCAGCTCCACACCGACCGGCAGGGTGTTGAGGAACAGCCCGAGGGTGGCGTCGCTGCCCTCGCCCTCCGGCCGCCCACCGACCACCAGTCCGCTGACCACGCCGTCGCGACCGGTGAGTTCGCCGAGCATCCGCAGGTGGATGGCGAGCAGCCAGGACTTGACGGGTACGCCGGCCGCCCGGGCCGCCTCGGTGACCGCGTCGGTGGTGCCGGCTCGCAGTGGCACCTGCTGGGTGGTGGTGGTCCGTGGGGCTGCCCCGCCGAGCAGCAGCGGCGGCACCGCACCGGGACCGTCCAGCCAGAACCGGCGGCTGGCCTCATCGGTCCGGGCCCGTCGCTCGGCGGCCACGTACTCCCGGAACGGCAGGCCGGGGCGGGCCGGATGAGAGGCGCCGGCCCGCTCCCGGTCGTACGCGGCGAGCAGGTCGGTGCGGAACAGGTGCAGACTCCAGCCGTCGAGGATGGCGTGGTACTCGGCGATGATCAGGGTGAACGCGTCGGCGTCCTCCCGGACGGCGTGCAACCGCAGCAGCGGCGGTCGGGCCAGGTCGAAGGGGCGTACCCGCTCGGCCGCCACGAGTTCGTCGACCCGGGCGCGGCGGGTCTGTGCGTCGACACCGGTCAGATCCGTCACCGGCACCTCGACCGGCACGTCGGCGTGCACGAGCTGCAACGGCTCGGAGTACGCGCCCAGCGCGAACCCGGTCCGCAGCACCGGATGGGCGGCCACCAGACCGGCCAGCGCGCGCCGCAGCGCGGGCGCGTCCAACGGCGCGGCGATCCGGTGCGCGGTGACGTTGTGGTACATCGCCGGGTCGCCGGTCAGCTCACAGTGGTAGACCATGCCCTGCTGGAGAGTCGTCATCGGGTACGCGTCGGCCAGCCCGGCGGGCAGCAGCTCCCGGTCGGCGGCGGCCACCAGAGTGAAGCGTCCGGCCGCCGGGACTGACGCCGAGCCGGCCACCGCGTCGGTCCCGGCGACGGTGATCTCGCCGTGCGTGACCAGCTCGCGGATCGTCTGGTACGTGAAGATGTCGCTGAGTCGGAAGGACAGCCCTCGCTTGTTCGCGGCGACCTGCATCTGGATGCTGCGGATGGAGTCGCCGCCGAGCGCGAAGAAGCTGTCCGTCACGCCGACGGTCGCCACCCCGAGCACCTCGCGCCACGCCTCGACGAGGATCTGTTCGGCCCGGTCGGCAGGCGCCACCACCGTGCCGCCGTGCGGCCGGTCGAGGCGGGGCGCGGGCAGCGCCGCCCGGTCGAGTTTGCCGTTGCGGGTCAGCGGCAGCTCGTCGAGGAGCACCACCGCCGCCGGGACGAGGTGGGCCGGGAGCCGGTCGGCCAGCCAGCCGGTGAGCCGCTCGTCGAGGGGCTCTGCCGTCGGCCCGGCCGGGACGACCACGGCCGGGCGTGGATCGGCGGCGTACTCGGGGCGTACGGCGTGCAGGGTGTGCCGGTCGGTGCCGATCAGCAGGTCGTCCTGCCGGGTCACCACGTCGAAGCCACGCGCCTCGAAGGTGGCGACCAGCTCGGCCAGTCGGCCCTCGGTGTCGGTGCCGGGCGCGTCGTGCACCTCCATGGCGACCTGCGCGACCAGCGGCCAGTGTCGATCCTCCAGCCCGGCGAGCACATCCGCCTCGGCCCGCTGTACGTCGATCTTCAGCAGGTCGATCCGTTCCGGGGCGAGCTCGTCGAGGAACGCCGACAGCGGCCGGACCGGCACTGTGATTTCCCGGCCGGCGAAGCGTTCCGCGAGGAGTTCGTCGACCCGGTCGAGCAGCACCTCGCGGTCGGCGCCGGCGTCGCGTTCGTTGGCGAGGAACCGTTTGATCACCGCCACCTCTGCGTCCGGGTCGGCGTACGCGGCGTGGCCGGACATCATCGAGTAGCCCGGGTAGTAGGTGAAGGACACCTCCCCGGCCGCCCGGGACAGCCCGACCGCGTGCACGGTGGCCGGTACGCCGAACTCGGCGACGTTGCGGCGCAGCAGGTCGGCAACCGACGGCACCGGTTCGAACGCGTGGATCGTGGCGTCCGGGCAGACGGCGTTCACGAACAGCGAGAACATGCCGATGTTCGCGCCCACGTCCAGGACGGTGGCCCCGGGCCGCAGCACGATGCCGTCGCGCAGGTAGACCTGCTGGACGAAGATCTCGTCGTACAGGTAGCGGGTCTCGTGGGGGTTGACCCCGGCGATCCGGTCGACGTCCACAGTGGTCGGTGCGTCACCCGGGCGGACGTAGGCGACGAGCCGCTCGCCGTGCCCGTCGTCGTCGCGGGCCACCACGGCGGCGTCGGCCACCTCCGGGTGCTCGCGCAGAGCGGCCGCGATCTCCCCCGGCTCCACGCGGAACCCGTGGATCTTCACCTGGTCGTCGAGCCGACCCAGGTAGCGCAGCCGCCGGTCGGCGTCGAAGCGGACCCGGTCGCCGGTGCGGTACACCCGCTCGGTGCGCCCGGACGGCAGCGCCACGGTCACGAACCGCCGGACGGTGGCCTCCGGGTCGCCCCGGTAACCGTCGGCGAGCTGCGGGCCGCTGACGCAGAGTTCACCGGCCACGCCTGGCGGCACCGGGCACAGCTGCTCGTCGAGCACCCACACCGCGACGCCGGGCAGGGGCGGGCCGATCGTCGGGGCCTCCCCGGCACGCACGTGCGCCGCGGTGGTGTCCACCGTGCACTCGGTCGGGCCGTACAGGTTGACCGCCCGGACGTCGGGCAGCGCGGCGACTGTCTCCCACAGGTCGGGTGCGATCGCCTCACCGCCGAGCAGCAGCAGGCCGGGAAGCCGGATGTCGCCCGCCCCGGCGAGCAGGATGCGCAGCTGAGAGGGGGTCAGGTCGAGCACGTCGACGTCGTGGTCGGCCAGCGTGGCGGCCAGTGCCGCCCCGTCCCGGCGGACCTGCTCGGGCACCAGGTAGAGGCTGCGGCCGCGGCCGAGCTGCACGAGCTGCTTAACGCTGGCGTCGAAGGTGAGCGGGGCGTTCACCGCCACCCGCAGACCGGGGCGGCTGTCCGCGTACACCGCTTGCTCCAAGGCGTCGGCAAGGTGCGCGGCGGCGCCGTGCGACACCTGCACCGGCCGGGGTGTGCCGGTGGAGCCGGACGTGAAGATCACGTACGCCGGGTCGGTCGGGGTCGGCACCGCGGCGGGCGGGCGGTCGCCGGTCGCGACGAGGTCGCCGACGGTCACGGTCGCCGCACCGCCGTCGCCCACGACGACCTCCGCGCCGACCGCGCGGATCTGCGCGGCGAGCCGCCGGGGCGGGGCGTCCGGGTCCAACGGCACGAAGACCGCCCCCGCGCGCAGCACGCCGAGGAACGCCACGACGGTGTCCCGGGACCGGTCGGCCAGCACGCCGACCGGGGCGCCGGACAGGCCGCGCGCGGCCAGGGCCCCGGCCACCCGCGCGGCCCGTTCCCGCAGCTCACCGACCGTGTACGCGCCGTCCGCGTCGACCACCGCCACGGCCTGCTCGTCCATCCCCGCCAGGCCCGCGTCGAAAAGGTCCACGAGGGTACGCGCCGACGCCTGCGACGGTGTTCCCGCCGCGTCGGTCAGCCAGCGGCCCTCGGCGTCGCCGAGCACCGACGGCGCGTCGGCGCTGGAGAGCGCGGCGGGCAGGGTTCGCAGGACCGCCAGCAGCGCGTCGAGCAGCCACTGGCCGCCGACCACGTCCAGGGTGACCCGGTCGCCCTCGGCCAGCACTGTCAGCTGCGGGCCGGCCGCCGCCGGTGGGGTGTCGATCTCCACCGTGATGCCACCGAGCCCGGCCACAGTGGCCGGCGCGGCAGCCGGGGGCACCGCGAAGCCCGCCACCGCCCCGGACTGCTCGTCCACCGGGTCGACCAGGTGGAACGTGTCGTCGGCGGTGCTCTCGGCGGCGCGGACGAGGGTCAGCAGGTCGGCGGGCGCGGTGGGCAGCGGCAGGGCCAACCGGAGCGGGCAGTAGCCACCCAGCGGACCCACCACCTCGCCGGTGCCAGCGGCATGGCGGCCGTCGCTCCACCGGGCCAGCACCAGGTCCACCTCGTCGGCGCCCTCCGGCGCCTCGGCGCGGCGGGACACCGCGAGCGCCCATGCGGCCAGCAGCACGGTTTCCGGCTCGACACCGGCGGCCCGCGCCACGTCGGTCAGCTCGGCGGCGGAAAGGGTCGCGGACACCACGGCGGTCGGGTCGTCCCCGTGCGGGGTGACCAGTCGGGCGGTCGGCGCGGTCGGCGCGGCGCTGGCCGGTGCCTGCTCGCGCTCCTCAAGCTGCCACTCGGCGACGTCGAGGAACTGCAACGCCTCCGGATCCTGCGGCAACGCCTCGCCGGCGTACGCCCGAGCCAGGTCGGCGAGGACCAGACGCAGGCTGGCCGGATCGGCGATCAGCGGGGTGGCGGTCAGCTCCAGCGCATCGTCGGTGAGGGTCACCGACAGCTCACCCTGCGCGCCGACGGTGACGCTGCGGTCGTCGTCGACGTCCTGCATCGGCACCCGCAGACCCGGATGGTGCACCAGGGTCAGACGCAGCGCCTCGTGTCGGGCCACCACCGCGTCCAGGGCGCTCTGCAACCGGGCACGGTCCAGCGGGCGGTCCAACCGCACCCGCGCCCGGACCAGATCCTGCTTGGCCGACCAGGCGAGCCGCTGGACGGGGGACAGACGGTAACCGTTCACAGAACGCTCCGGTTGACGTAGAGGTCGGACATGGCGACCAGGATCTGCCGGTCGCCGCTGAAGGGTTCGCGACCGTGGGTCGCCAGGAAGTTGTCCACCACCAGCACGTCGCCGCGCTGCCAGGGAACCGACACCGCGTGTTCCCGATACAGCTCGCGCAGCCCGGCGACCACCTCGTCGGGGATCGGCTGCCCGTCACCGAGATACGCGTTGCGGGGCAACCCGTCCGGGCCGTACTCGCGCAGCAGCGCGCCGGACACCTCGGCCGGCATGTTCGACACGTGGAACAGGTGGGCGTGGTTGAACCACACCGTCTCCCCGGTACGCGGATGCGTGGCGACCGCCTGCCGCCGGGCCCTGGTTCGCAGGCCGTCGGAGCCGAGCCAGGTGAACTCGGTCGCCGAGGCGTGGCAGTACGCCTCCACCTCGGCCCGGTCGGTGGTCTGGAACGCCTCCTGCCAGGGCAGGTCCAGGTGCGGGCCGTAGTTGCGCACGTAGCTGACCCCGGAGCGGAGGAAGAGTTCCCGCACGTCGGCGGGGATCAGCGGGGTGATGACCCGTTCGCTGGCCAGCGGGGTGGCCCCGCCGCTGCCGGTGGCCGGCTGCGCGCACCAGAAGTAGAGGTAGCTGGGCCAGTTGTGCGAGTACGACATCTCGTGGTGCAGCGGGATCCACTGCTCGGCGTTGAACTCGGTGGAGGTGAAGACCCGGTCGGCGACCTCGTGCCGGGGCGCGGCCCGTTCCAGGTAGCCGAGCAGGTCCGGGCTGACCGCCCGGGCGGCCTGGCTGAAGTCGTCCGGGGTGCGCACCTCGAAGCCGCGGAAGAACACCGCCCCGTACTCGTCCAGGTCCCGGAGCAGCTCCTCGCGCCTGCCGGCGAGCCAACCGGCAAGGTCGAGGTCGGGCACGGCGGCCTCGACGAGCAGCACGAACCGGTCGTCCACGAGCACCCGCCGGGACACCGGCGAGCTGACCGTACCGGTACCGCGTCGACGCGGCGCCGGGCCGCTCATGCCCGGTCCCCGGTCGGAGCCGGCATCGGGTGGCTCGCCTCGGTCAGTTCGGGCGCGGCGGTCGGATCGGACATGGCAGTGAGGATCCGCCGAGGCGGGGTGAACGGATCCCGGGCGTGCGCGGCCAACATGTTCTCCACCAGCAGCACGTCCCCGCGCTGCCAGTCGAAGGAGCGGGTCTCGGCGGCGTACGCGGCCCGCAGCTCGGCCAGCACCTCGTCGGAGATGGGCGTGCCGTCGCCGTACGCGGTCTGGTAGGGCAGGTCCTCCTCGCCCAGGGCGGCCCGCAGCCCTGCGCTGACGTCGTCGGGCAGGGAGGTGACGTGGAAGAACAGCGCGTGGTTGAACCAGGTCCGCTCGCCGGTGACCGGGTGGCGGCGTACCGCCGGGCGGACCTGCCGGGTGCGCAACTGCCGCTCGCCGACCCACTCCACGTCGATCAGCGCGCGGGCGCAGTACGCCTCGACGTCCTCCCGTCGTTCGGTCTGGAACGCGGTCTGCCAGGTCAGGCTGATGCCGGGCAGGTAGTTGCGCCGGTAGAGCACCCCGCGCCGCTCGAACTCGGCGACGGTCTCCGGGCGGAGCCGGGCGAGCACCCGGCGGCTGTCCGCAAGGGGGGTACGCCCACCCGCGCCCGGCGCCACCTCGCAGTGGAACACGATCCGCAGGGGCCAGTTCACCGTGTACGACTGCTCGTTGTGCAGCACGATCGGCTGGTCGGCGGGGTGCTCGGTGGAGGTGTACACCCCCTCGGTGACCTGGCTGCGCGGCGAGGACCGTTCGCCGTAGCTGAGGACCTCGTCGGAGAGCGCGGCCATCACGGTGCGGAAGTCCTCGGCGCCGGCCACGGCGAAGCCACGGAACAGCACGGCCCCGTGCCGGCGGGCCAGCTCGTCGACCTCGTCGCGGCGTCCGGCCAGCCAGCCGGCCAGATCCACGTCGGGTGTGTTGGCCCGGATCAGCGCCGGCAGCGGGCCGCCGGGCCAGTCGGGGTGGACGTCCACCAGGTTCCGTTCACGGCCGCGACGGGGAATGCTCCGCGCGACCCGGGTCTGCTCAGTCATCTCTCGCTCCCAGGGTGTCGACGCAGTCGGCCAGACTGCGTCGGGGGTCGGCGGCGGCGGTCCGCAGCAACGCCGTGAACCGGCGGTGCCAGGTGACCACCCCGTCGTGGTCGAACAGGTCGGTGCGGTACGTCCACAGCGCCGCCAGCCCGTCCCGCCGCTCGTCGAGCCAGAGGGTCAGGTCGAGGCGGGCGGTGTCCGGGGTCAGTTCCTCGCCGGTGAACTCGACACCGGCCGCGGTGCGGTGTCGGGCCGGTGGGGCGTTCTGCACGCCGAAGGCGACCTGCACCAGCGGGGTGCGGTGCGGCTGGCGGGTGGGCCGTAGCCGCTCCACCAGCAGGTCGAAGGGCACCTCCTGGTGGGCCGCGGCGAACAGGGTGACCCGGCGGGCCTCGGCGAGCAGGTCGGCGAAACCACGTTCCGGCGCGGGGCGCAGCCGCAGCGGCACTGTGTTGACGTAGCAGCCGACGCTTCGTTCTGCGGCGACACTGTTCCGGCCGGCGAAGGCCACGCCGATCAGCAGGTCGTGCCGGCCGGTGGCGGCGCCGAGCACTGTCGCGAAGGCGGTCAGCCCGACCATGTGCAGGCTGACCCGTTCGGCCCGGGCCAGTTCGCGTACCGCGTCGGCGGTTGGGGGGTCCACTGTGGTCCGCAGGGTGGCGCCGGACGGCGACCGGTCCGGTCGGGCCTGCGCCGCGCGTCGGTCGAGCCGGCCCGTCGCGGGCAGGTCGAGCAGGTCCGGTGCGCCGCGCAGCTCGTCGAGTTGGTCGGCCAGCGCCCGCCGTCCCGCCGGACCGGCCAGCCAGTCCCGCTGGGCCAGGGCGAACGCCGCCGGGCCGGCCTCCGGGGGCTCCGGGGCCGTTGCCGCGACGTTGTCGTACGCGTGGGCCAGCTCCCGCACGATCAGGCCGAACGACCAGTCGTCGCAGACGATGTGGTGTACGACGAGCAGCAGCGCCGCCGCACGGCCGGTGGTGTCCGGCACCAGGTGGGCGCGGAGCAACGGTCCGGTGGCCAGGTCCATGGGGGCCCGGGTGGCCTCGACGGTGAGCCGGGTGAGCCGCTCGTCGAGCGGGGCGCCCGGTTCGGCCGGCGCGACGAGCGGCGGCGGCCCGGCGCCGGGGAGGACGTGCTGCACCGGCCCGTCCGGCCCGACCGGAAACACGGTGCGCAGGGCCGGATGCTTCTCGACCACCCGACCCAGCGCCCGGGCCAGCCGGTCCGGGTCCATCGGCGTGTCGAACCGCACCGCGAAGGCCAGCAGGTACGAGGTGTCCGCCGGGTCGAGCCGGTGCAGGAACCACAGCCGGGTCTGTGCGGCCGACAGCGGCGCGGGGCCGGCCGGTGCCGGGCGGACGGGTTCCCCGAGCGGCGTCGGGTCGACGGCCAGCCCGTCGAGGTGGGCCGCCAACGCGCCGACGGTCGGGTGCGCGAAGAGGTCGCCGGCGTGGACCGGCCGGCCGGTCGCGGCGGCCAGCCGGGTGGCGCAGCGGACGGCGAGCAGGGAGTCCCCGCCGAGGGTGAGGAAGTCGTCGTCGGCGGTGGTCACCGGCATGCCGAGCACCTCGCGCCACACGGCCGCCACCTCGGCGAGCATGCCGTCGAACGGTCCGGCGTCGGGCCCGGCGTCGCCGCCGAGGGCGGGGGAGGCCAGTGCCGAGCGGTCCACCTTGCCGTTGGGCAGGGTGGGCAGCCGGTCCAGCCAGACCACCGTCGCGGGGACCAGCGGCGCGGGCAGCGCCTCGGCCAGCCGGGCCCGGACGTCGTCGCGCCGCTCGCCGACCAGGTAGCCGACCAGCAGCGGATCCCCGCTCGGCCCTTTCCGGACGGCGGCGGTTGCCTCGCGTACGCCGGGCAGGGCCGCGAGGCGGGCGGAGACCTCACCCAGCTCGATCCGGTAGCCGCGCAGTTTCACCTGGTCGTCGAGTCGGCCCAGGTAGGCCAGTTGCCCGTCCGGGCGCAGCCGGACCCGGTCGCCGGTGCGGTACATCCGCTCGCCGGGGCGGAACGGGTCGGGCAGGAACCGGGCCCGCGTCTCTTCCGGGCGGTCGAGGTAGCCCCGAGCCAGGCCCGCCCCGGCCAGGTGGAGTTCGCCCGGATCGCCCGGCGGGACCGGCCGCCCCTCGGGGTCGAGGACATAGGCCCGGGTCTGCGGCAGGGGCCGGCCGATCGGCGGGTCCCCGCTGTCCGGCGGCACCTCCGCCCAGGTGGAGTAGGTGGTGTCCTCCGACGGGCCGTAGAGGTTGCAGAGCCGGCGGACGTGCGGACGCGCCCACACCCGGGCGGCCAGCGCGGCGGTGAGCGGCTCACCGGCGAGGCAGACCGTCCGCACGCTCGCCGGCAGGGCGTCGGCGGTGAGCAGTTCCCCCATCGCGGAGGGCACGGTGTTGACCAGTGTGACGGGCAGCCGATCCGCGCCGGGGGCGGCGAGGGCCAGCACGTCGTTGACGAGCAGCACCCGCCCGCCCCAGCAGAGCGGGCCGAAGATCTCGAAGACGGACAGGTCGAAGCAGACGGAGGTGGCGGCGAGCAGGCCGCCCAGTTCGGCGTCGTCGAAGGTCTGCCGGATCCAGTGCATGAGCACCGACGCCGAGCGGTGCTCGATCGCTACGCCCTTGGGCCGCCCGGTGGAGCCGGAGGTGTAGATGACGTACGCCAGGTCCGTCGGGCTCGTCGGCACCGCAGGGTCGGTGCCGTCCCCGGGCAGGTCCAGTCGGTCGATCGGGACGGCCAGGTCGGGGAACCGGTCGGCGAGGTCGGCACGGGTGAGCACCAGCCGGGCCCCGGAGTCGGCGGCCATGAAGGCCACCCGGGCCGGCGGGTACGCCGGGTCCAGCGGGACGTAACAGGCGCCGGCCTTGAGTACGGCGAGCAGGGCGACCACCAGTTCGGGTGTCCGGGGCAGGCAGACGCCGATGCGGTCCTCCCGGCTCACCCCGCGCGCGAGCAGGACCCGGGCCAGCCGGTTCGCCGCCTCGTCGAGATCCCGGTACGACCACGTGCGGTCGGCGTGCCGTACCGCCTCGGCCTCCGGGGTTCGGGCGGCCTGCGCGGCCACCATCCGGTGCAGACAGTCGACGTCGGCTGGTACGCCGGTGGCGCGTCGGTCGACGGTTCGGCGGGTCGGGCCGGCGGGCCGGGCGGGGGCGCTCATCGACGACCACCGCGCCCGCCCACCGGGACCGGCTCGGCCCGCGGCGCGCCCCCAGCACGGTGCGCCGCGAGCCGTCGGTCGGCCTCGGCCTGGAGGCGGTCCTTGTCGGCGACGATGACAGTGCCGGGGTCGTTGTCGGGCAGTTCGTCCTCGACGTGGCGGATCGGTCGGTAGGCGATGCCGACGGCGGCCAGGGCGAGCGAGCAGAGACCGGCGACGATCGCCGCGAGGGCCATGCCGCGGCCCGGGCCGGTGCCGACGACAGCGGCCAGCACGCCGCCGGGCGACACCATCGGGGCGAACACGTGCTCGGCGAGCGGACCGGCAGTGAGGAAACCGGCCGGCACCATCAGCCAGGACAGCATCTGGCCCATCGAGAGCACCCGGCCCTGCAGCTCCAGCCCGACCTTGGCCTGCACGATGGCCAACCAGTGCGTGTTCACCAGGGCCGTGGCCAGGCCCATGCCGAACAGGCCGAGGGCCGGGAACAGTGGGCTCGGGCGCAGGCCGACAGTGAGCAGCGACGCGCCGAGGAGCACGACGCTCGCCAGGATGCCGGTGGTCCGCCGGGCGGTGCCGCCCCACACTCCCATGAGGACCGAGCCGACGAGCATGCCGACGCCGCTGGCGGCGAGCACCCGGCCGAGCACCGCCGGGTCACCGAACGACAGGGTCAGCGGGGTGACCAGGACCTCGACCAGGGCGAAGAAGTAGTTGAGCGACGCGGTCAGCACGACCAGGGCCACCAGGCCGTGCCGGCGCACGATGAACCGCCAACCGCCCAGGACCGCCCGCCGGAAGGTCTCCTCGCGCCGGACGAACAGGGTGTTCGGGAACCGGACCGACAGGGTGACGGTGACCGCGACGGCGAAGGTGAGCAGGTCGATGATCACGACGCCGCGCAGCCCGACCGCGATGACCAGCGCACCGCCGAGCAGCGGCGCCAGCACTGTGCTCGTCGCGGTGCCCAGGGACACGATGCCGTTGGCGCGCCCGTAGTACCGCTTCGGTACGAGTTGCGTGACGGCCGCCAGGTAGGCGGGTAGCTGGAAGGCGGTCGCCACGGCGGTGACGGTGATGGCGGTGAAGACGTGCCAGAGCTGGAGTTGGCCAAGCCACAGCAGTAGGGCGAGGCTCACCGTGCCGGTGGCAGCCACGCAGTCCGCGACGATCATGATGAGTCGCCGGTCCCACCGGTCGGCCAGCGCCCCCGCGATGGGGGACAGCACCACGGCGGGCAGCAGCGCCAGGACGGTGGCCGTGGCGAACAACGAGACCGACCCGGTCTGCTGGTACACCCACAGGCCCATGCCGAAGCCGGTCAGTCCGCTGCCGATCAGAGAGACGAGCTGACCCAGGGCGATCAGGTAGAACACGGTGAGGCTGGGCATCGCCCGACGTACGGAGGGTGGGGTGCCGTCCGTCGCCGGCACGACCACGGCGGCCGGCGGGGGCGCGGCGTCGGCTGGCGGAGTACCCGCGGCGGGCGGCGGCTTGGCGGGCGTCGCGTTCGACGGATCGCAGGTCGCCTGGATGATGCGCGCCACCTCGGCGGGTTGGTGCTTGGCGAAGTAGTGGCCGGCGCCCTCGATGACCTCCAGGGACACCCGGTCGGAGAAGAACCCCCACTCCAGGTAGCGCTCCTGGTACAGCTCGGTGGCCCGGTCGCCGCCACCGACCACGCAGACGATCGGGGCGGACAGTTTCCGGGGCAGACCGTTGTCGTAGACGTCGGTGTAGTAGTCCTCGCCCATGGCGGCGTCGGCCAGGACCACGCGCATCACGAAGTCCTTCTCCCGCTCGTCGAAGACCTCGGTGAAGAAGCCCATCGCCCGCAGCGACTCCAGGGTCCGGCGCTTCGACGTCCACCGCTCCGCCGGAAACCACTGCCGTAGCCAGCGGAACACCCGGCCGGGCAGCCGAGGGGCGGGGAAGTGGGCGCCGATGACCACGCCGGTCAGCTCCACACCGGCCGCCTCCAGCCGACGGCCCAGCTCCACCGCCTCGGCGCCGCCCATGCAGTGCCCGTACACCGCCACCGGACCGCTGATCCCCGCGACGACCTCGGCCACGCAGCCGTCCACCAGCTCGTCCATGCCCAGCAGGGGCTCGTCCGGGCGGTTCACGTCGTGCCCGGGGCGCTCCAGGGCGTACAGCCGCACGCCGGGCGGGAGGGCGTCCGCCAGCGGCTGGAAGGTGATCGCGCTACCGGCGGCGAAGGGTACGCAGACCAGCGTCAGCCGTGTCGGTGTCGCCGGTAGCGCCGGGGTCAGCTCGTGCAGCAGCCGCCCGGCGGACCCCCCGGTCGCGTCCAGGTGCTCGGTCAACGAGCGGATCGTCGGGTGGCGGAACAGGTCGAGGACGCTGATCGCCGGGTCGTTGCCGGCCAACGCCTTGATGGCCTTGAAGGAGTCGCCGCCGAGGTCGAAGAAGTCGTCGTCGATGCCGACGGTGTCGTAGCCGAGCACCGCCGCCCACCGCTTCGCCAGCGCCGCCCGCAGCGGGGTGTCGGGCGGTGCCGCGCCGACGCCGGCCCCGCCGCGTACCGGTGCTGGCAGGGCGGCCCGGTCGACCTTGCGGTTGGCGCTCAGCGGCATCCGGTCGAGCACCACGAACGCGGACGGGACCATGTAGTCGGGCAGGTAGGTGCGCGCGAACGCCCGCCAGGGCGTGGGGTCGGCGTCGAAGTCGGGTACGGGCTGCCCTGCCGCCACGCCGTCGGATCCGTCCCCGTCGGCCGCCGTTCCGGTGGTCAGCGTCAGGTAGGCCACGACGCTCTTCTCGCCGTCGTCCTCGCGGACCACCACTGCGGTGTCGCGGACCTCCGGGTGGCGGCGCAGCACCGCCTCGATCTCGCCCAGTTCGATGCGGAATCCGCGGACCTTCACCTGCGAGTCGCTGCGGCCGACGAACTCGATCCGGCCGTCGGCCAGCCACCGGCCGAGGTCCCCGGTGCGGTAGAGCCGGCCGGCGGAGAACGGGTCCGACACGAACCGCTGCGCCGTGAGGTCGGGGTCGCCGTGGTAGTCACGCGCCAGCCCCGCGCCGCCGAGGTACAGCTCACCCAGCACGCCCACCGGAGCGGGACGCAGTCGCGGGTCGAGCACGTAGGCGCGCACGTTGCCGATCGGGCGGCCGATGCTGAGGTGGGTGACGTCGGGTTCGAGGCGTTCCATGGTGGACCACACGGCGGCCTCGGTCGGGCCGTAGAGGTTCCACAACGCGCCGACCCGCTCGGCGAGCTGCCGGGCCAGCGGCGCGGACACCGCCTCGCCGCCGCACACCGCCGTCAGGCCGGGCAGCCTGGCCCAGCCGGACTCGATCAGCAGCCGCCAGGTCGCCGGGGTGCCCTGGGCCAGGGTGACCCCCTCCGCGGCGAGCAGCGCGGCCAGCCGCGGCGCGTCGTAACCGACGTCGCGGCCCACCAGCAGCATCCGCGCGCCGACGACCAGGGGCAGGAACAGCTCCGGTACGGACATGTCGAAGGCGAAGCTGGCCATCGCGAGCATCGTGCCGTCGCTGGTCAGACCGGGCCGCTCCCGCATGGCCGCCAGGGTGTTGACGATCGCGCCGTGCGTCACCCGGACGCCCTTGGGGTGGCCCGTGGACCCGGACGTGTAGATCACGTAGGCGAGATGGTCCGGCCCGGCCAGCGGCTCGGGGTCGGTCTCCGGCCCGGTGCCCGCACTCGCGTCGGTGCGCAGTACCTCGCCCGCGTACCCGGTGAAGCGGTCCGCCAGGCCCGGTTCGGTGATCAGGACGCTCGCATCGCTGTGCGTCAGCACGTACCGCTGCCGCTCGATCGGATAGTCGGGGTCCACCGGGACGTACGCGCCGCCGGCCTTGAGCACACCGAGCAGCGTGACCGGCAGGTCCTCGGAGCGGTGCAGGCAGACGGCGACAGTGCCGTCGGGGCCGACCCCGGCCCGGCGGAGCCGGTGCGCGAGCCGGTTGGCCCGGGCGTTGAGCTGGGCGTAGGTGAGCGTGGTGGTCCCGAACGTCACGGCCGGCCGGTCGGGGTTCGTGGCAACCTGGTGTGCGATCAGCTCGACCAGGGTCGGCGTTCCCCCGTCCCGACCGGGCGTGGCCCAGCCGAGCGGGGTGGCGGTGTCGTTCCACTCGTCGACGCGGCTCAGCTCGGCTGGGGTTAGGACGGCCAGATCCGCCAACCGGACGTCGGGGTCGGCGACGGCAGCGGCGAGCAGCCTCTCCAGGTGCCCCATCATCCGCTCGGCGGTGGCCGCGTCGAACAGGTCGGTGTTGTACTCCAACCGGAACCGCAGCCCCTCGGTCACCTCGTACGCGTACAGGGCGAGGTCCTGCTGGGCGATCCCCGGCTCGACGGCGAACTGGACCATCCGCAGCCCTGCGGTTCCCAGGTCCCGCCGCTCGGGCAGGTTCAGCAGGTTGAACATCACCTGGAACAGCGGGTTGCGGCTGAGGTCGCGGGGCGCGTCGACGAGGTCCACCAGCCGCTCGAACGGCACCTCCTGGTGGTCGTACGCGCCCAGGGCGGTGCGCCGGACCTGCTGGAGCAGCTCCTCGAACGTCCACTCGCCGTCGATCGAGGTCCGCAACGGCAGCATGTTGACGAAGAAGCCGACCATCGGCTCGAGTTCGGCGCGTACCCGCCCGGCGACCGGCGTGCCGATGCAGATGTCCCGCTGGCCGGTGTAGCGCCACAGCAGCGCCTTCAGGGCGGACAGCACCGTCATGGCCAGGGTGACGCCCCGGGTCTGGCTGAACCGGCGCAGCTCGTCGGCGGCGTGCGGGGACAGGACCCGGGTGTGCACCGCGCCGTGGAAGGTCTGCACGGGTGGTCGGGGCCGGTCGGTGGGCACCTCCAGGACGCTCGCCACCCCGTCGAGTTGCTCGCGCCAGTACCGCATGTCGTCGCTGTCGACGTCCGCCAGCCGGCCGCGTTGCCACCGGGCGTAGTCGCCGTACTGGACGGCCAGTTCGGGCAGCGGTGCGGCGCTACCGTCCGGGGCGGCGCCGTACAGGGTGGCCACCTCGCCGGCGACGATGCCGAGTGACCAGCCGTCGGAGACGGCGTGGTGCATGGTCATCGACAGCACGTGCCGGTCGTCGGCGATGCGCAGGAGCACGGCCCGGAACAGCGGCCCGCAGGCCAGGTCGAACGGGCGTCCGACGTCGGCGGCGAGGGCGGCGTGGGCCCATGGCGGCACCGCGTCGGCGACCGCCGGTTCCACGATGCTGCGGGTGGCCGGGGCCGTGTCGTCCTCGCCGGTCGGGGCGCACACGATCGGCAGGTCGACCGGGCCGGGCGGCAGCACCTGCTGCACCGGGTCGCCGTCGGGTCCGAGCGGAAAGACGGTACGCAGCGACTCGTGCCGCCGGGTCAGCTCCGCGAGGGCCCGGCGCAGCGCGTCGACGTCGAGGGTGCCGTCGAGCAGCAGTGCCGTGCCGACGGTGTAGGCGCTCTGCTCGTACGCCTGGTCGAGGAACCACAGCCGGTGCTGCCCGGAGGAGAGCGGCGCCGGCCCGGCGTCGGGCTCGGCGCGGGGGATGGTCGGCGCGACGTTGGGCCGCGGTGCGACGGTGGTGGTGGGTGCGGGGCCGGTCTGCGGCAGCGTGGCCGCGATCCCGGCGACGGTCGGCGTCGCGAAGATGGTCTCCAGCGGCAGCGCGACGCCGAGCCGGGCCCGCAGCCGCACGACGAACTGGGTGGCGAGCAGCGAGTGCCCACCCAGCTCGAAGAGGTTGTCGAGCGCCCCGATCGGCCGGATCCCGAGCAGCTCGCTCCACAGCTCCGCCACGATCTCCTGCCCGGGCGTGCTCGGCGCGACGTAGGCGGTGCTGACCGGCGGGCGGTTGCCGGCCTCGATCTGCCCGGGTGTCTCCGGAGCGGTAGCGCTCGACTGGACGGGTGCGGGCTGCGCGGTGTCGGGCCGCGACATCGGGTCCAGCCAGTGGCGGCGCCGCTCGAAGGGATAGCCGGGCAGGGCCAGGCGGCGACGGGGGCCACCGTGGAACGCCTGCCAGTCGACCCGCCCGCCGGACAGCCACAGCCGGCCCACCGCGTCGAGCATCGTGGTGAGGTCGTCGGCGTCGCTGCGCGGATGCCGCATCGCCGCGACCACCTGACCGGGCCGCACCCCGGCCAACCGGGTGAGGCCACCGAGGGCGTGCCCGGGGCCCAGCTCCGCGAGGACGACGTCCTGCTCGGCGAGCAGCGCTGCCGACTCGGCGAACCGGACCGGCTCCCGCATGTGCCGCACCCAGTACGCGGGGTCGGTGACCTGCCCGGGGGCGACCGGACCGCCGGTCAGGTTGGTCAGGTACGGGCGTTGCGGCTCGTGGTAGGTCACCCGGCGCGCGTGGTAGGCGAATTCGTCGAGCACCGGGTCGAGCAGAGCCGAGTGGTAGCCCCGGGTGACCCGCAGCGGCCGGCACCCGACCCCGTCGGCGGTCAGCCGCCGGCGCAGCTCCTCGATCGCCTCCGATGCGCCGGACAGCACGCACAGCTCGGGTGCGTTGACGGCGGCCAGCGACAGACCGCCCACCGCCAGCCCCGCCGCCGCCGTCTCCGGCAGACTCACCGCGAGCATCGCCCCGGCCGGGGTCCGTTCGACCAACTCACCGCGGGCGCTCACCAGCCGCAGCGCGTCGGCCAGGGAGAAGACGCCGGCGAGGCACGCCGCGACGTACTCGCCGAGGCTGTGTCCCACCATCAGGTCCGGGGTCACCCCGCGGGCGAGCAGCGACCGGGCGAGGGCGTACCCGGTGACGAACAGAGCGGGTTGGATCAACCCGGGCCGCGCGAGCAGCCGCTCCGCCTCCGGGTGGCCGTCGGGCTCTGGGCACAACAACGTACGCAGATCGAGGCCGAGGTCGTCGCGGAGCAGTTCGGCGCACTCGTCCACCACCGCCCGGTAGGTCCCCTCCGCGCGGTACAGGCCGGCGCCCATCGCCACGTGCTGCGCGCCGTGCCCCGGGAAGGCGAACACCAGGGTCCGACGGCCACCGGGATGAACGCCGGTGAACTGCCGTTGTGGCGCGTCGAGGGCGACCAGCGCGTCGGCGTGGTCCGTCGCGACGAGAAAACGGCGGTGGGTCATCGGCTGGCGCCGGCCCAGGTTCGCCGCCACGTCGGCGAGGTCCACGTCGGGGTGCGCGCCGACCCAGTCGCGGAGCTGACGCGTCTGCCGATCCAGCGACTCGACCGTACGCGCCGACAGGACCAGCAGGTGTGGCCCGGTGGCCGGCGGGGCCGGCGGCGCGGCGGCTGTGGCCGGCGGCTCCTCCAGCACGACGTGGGCGTTCGTGCCGCCCATGCCGAACGAGCTGACGCCCGCCCGGCGCGGGCCGTCCTCGCCGGGCCACGGTCGGGCGGTGTCGTTCAGGTAGAACGGGCTGCTCTCGAAGTCGATCGCCGGGTTGGGTCGACTCACGTTGATGGTGGGCGGCAGCGTACGGCTGTGCAACGCCATGATCGTCTTGAGCAGCCCGGCCACACCGGCGGCGGCGTCGGTGTGGCCGATGTTGGCCTTGGCCGAGCCGAGGGCGCAGAAGCCCTGTTCGTCGGTGCCCCGCCGGAACGCCTCGGTTAGGGCCGTCACCTCGATGGGGTCACCGAGGCTGGTGCCGGTGCCGTGCGCCTCTACATAGCTCACCGAGCGGGGCTGCACGCCGGCCGACGCGAGGGCGCTGCTGATCACCGCCACCTGGCCGTCGACGCCGGGCGCGGTGTAGCCGGTGCGGCGGGCGCCGTCGTTGTTGATCGCGGAACCGCGGATCACGGCGTAGACGGTGTCGTTGTCCGCGACCGCGTCCTCCAGCCGCTTGAGCGCGACGATGCCGACCCCGCTGGACGCGATGCTGCCCCGCGCGTCGGCGCTGAACGGCCGGCAGTGTCCGTCGGGGGAGTAGACCCCGCCGTCGTGGTAGAGGTAGCCGCGCCGCTGCGCCGGGAAGACGCTGACCCCACCGGCCAGGACCAGGTCGGACTCACCGGTCAGCAGGCTCTGCCGGCCGAGGTGCACGGCGACCAGGGAGGTCGAGCAGGCCGTTGCCACGGTGACGGCGGGGCCGGTCAGGTCGAGTTTGTACGCGACACGGCTGAGCAGGAAGTCCTTGTCGTTGTTGATGGACAACTGGTGTTCGCCGATGGTGTGCATCAGCTCCGGATGGCTGCTCAGGTTGTCCAGCAGGTACGTGCTGCGGCCCGACCCGGCGAACAGGCCGACCCGGCCGGCGTGGCCCGCCGGGTCGTAGCCGGAGTGCTCCAGCGCGTGCCAGGCGCACTCCAGCAGCATCCGGTGCTGCGGGTCGAGGGTCTGGGCCTCCCGGGGCGTGACGCCGAAGAAGGCGGCGTCGAACTCGTCGATCCCGGGCAGCCAGGTGCCGGAGCGGACGTACGCGGGATCGTCGAGCCGGGTCGGGTCGGCCCCGTCGGCCAGCATCTCCTCGACGCTGAACTCCCGCACCGACTCCACGCCGGCGCGGATGTTGTGCCAGTACTCGTCAATGGTCCGCGCGCCGGGGAAGCGACAGGCCATGCCGACGACGGCGATCAGGCCGCCGGGCTCGGCCGTGGTGCCCGTCCGCGGCCGGGTGGCGCGGGCCGTCGTGGCCGGGGCGACCGGGGCCTGCGCGCCGGTGGTGGCCGTGGTCAGGAACGCCGCCAGGGACTCGACAGTGGGGTTGCGGAACAGGTCGGTGACCGTGACGACGTCACCGAGCCCCTCGCGCAGTCGCTTGAGGACAGCCAGCAGGCGCATCGAGTGGCCGCCGAGGTCGAAGAAGTTGTCCCGCGTACCGACCTGCGCGACGCCGAGCACATCCCGCCACACGTCGACGACCAGTCGTTCGAGCCCGATCCGGGCGGCATCCCAGTTGGCCGGTCCGGGCGCGCCGGGTGCGCTCGCCGGCTGTTCGGGCGTCAGGCGACCCGGGTCCGCCTCGGCGCGCTGCCGGGGCACCTCCCGACCGGCGGCGGGCAGCGCGGCGACGTCCACCTTGCCGTTGCGGGTCAGCGGCAAAGCGTCGAGGAAGACGACGGCGGCGGGCACCAGGTAGGACGGCAGTTCGGCGGCGAGCGCCGCCCGCAGGGCCGCCGCGTCGGTCTCCGCCCCACCGGCTCCGCCGGCTCCGCTGGCAAAGCCGGCTCCGCCCGTCACGTACGCGACGAGGCGCGGGTCGTCCGGGTCGTCCCGGCGCAGCTGCACCGTCACGTCGCTGTCCGGCCGGCATCGGCGGATGGCGGCCTCGATCTCGCCGCACTCCACCCGGTAACCGTGCAGCTTGACCTGACTGTCGGTGCGGCCCAGGTATTCCAGGTTCCCGTCGGGACGCAGCCGCACGAGATCGCCGGTGCGGTACAGCCGGGCTCCGGGGGCAGACGAGAACGGGTGTGGAACGAACCGCGCCGCGGTCAGCGTGGGCTGGTGCAGGTAGCCGCGTGCCACGCCGGCTCCGCCGACGTACAGCTCGCCGATAACGCCCACCGGGACCGGGTTGCCCCAGTCGTCCAGCACGTACAGCTCGGTGTTGGCGATCGGTCGACCGATGGGGACCGACCCGTCGATCGGGGTGGACGGGTCGACTTCGTACGCGGCGCAGCCGACCACCGTCTCCGTCGGCCCGTACTCGTTGACCAGCGTGGTGTCGGGGGCGTGCGCCCGCCACGGCGCCACCTGGTCGGCGCGCAGATTCTCGCCGCCGATGACGAAGCACCGGGTGCGGCCGGCCATCTCGGCGGGGCTGAGCTGATGGTTGACGAGGTCGAGCTGAGCCGGGGTGATCTTGACCAGGCCGAAGGCCGGCCGCTGGTTGCGCAGCGCCTCGCCGAGTGCCTCCGGGCCGAGGTGTTCTCCGAGCATCAGCACGGTTGCCCCGCTGACCAGCGGGACGAGCAGGCTCGTGACGGTCAGGTCGAACCCGACCGACGAGTGCAGCGGAACGGTGTCCCCGGGCCGCAGCCGGTAGGCCTGGGCGGCCCAGCGCACGTAGTTGCAGACCCCCCGGTGGGTGACCATGACCCCCTTGGGGCGGCCGGTGGACCCGGAGGTGTGGATGACGTACGCGAGGTCGTCCGTCGAGGGCTCCGGCCGCCGTCGCGCTCGTCGCCGCGGACCGGCCGCCGCGCCACCGGGCTGCGCCGCAGCGACCGGCATGTGCTGGTCGGGCACCAGCAGCGCCAGTCCGTCGGGCACCAGGTGCGCCAGCTCCGCGCAGGTGAGGACGACCGGCGCGGCCGTGTCCTCGATCAGATACCGCAGCCGGGCGGGCGGGTTCGCCGCATCCATGGGTACGTAGGCCGCGCCGGCCCGCAGTGCGGCGAGCACCGCCACCGCGAACGGGACCGCACGCGGCAGCAGCACTCCGACCAGGCTGCCGATGCCCACGCCCCGCCCGCGTAGCGTCTCCGCCAGCGCCTCGGCAGCGGTGTGCAGCTCGTGGTAGCTCAGCGCGGTGTCCCCGTCGGTCACCGCCACGCCGTCGGGGTTTCGGCGCGCCTGTCGCTCGATCAGCACGTGGACCAGGTCGTCCGGCTCGGTGGGGGTGGCGGTGGCGTTGGCAGCCACGACGAGCTGCCGGTACTCGTCGGCGGTGAGCATCGCGGCCGAGCCGACCGGTGCGCCGGGCTCGGCAACCAGCGAGCGCAGCAACGTCTGGAAGTGACCGGCGAGGCGGGCCATCGCGTCGTCGTCGAACAGGTCGGTGCGGTATTCCAGCACGGTCCGCACACCGTCGGCGTTCTCCCGTACCGAGACGGTCAGGTCGAACTTCGCGGTGGTCCCGGGCACGTCGATCGGGGTGACCTCGATGCCGTCGAGGCTGGGTGGTGCCGTCTCACGGCCGTACACGAACATCACCTGGAACAGCGGGGCGAAGCCGGGCCTGCGGGCCGGGCGCAGCGACTCCAGCAGTGTCCCGAAGGGAAGCTCGCCGTTGTCCAGGGCGTCGCCGGCGGCGGTGCGCACCCGTGCGAGCAGCGTCTCGAACGACGGGTCGTCGTCCAGCCGGGTCCGGACCGCGACGGTGTTGAGCAGCAGCCCGACGAGCTGCTGCGCCTCGGAGCGCCGGCGGTTCGCCACCGGCGTTCCCACCACGATGTCGCGTTGCCCGGTCCAGCGTGCCAACAGGACGTGCAGCGTGGCGAGCATGACCATGTACGGGGAGACGCCGAGTCGTCGGCACAGCGCCAGCAGCCCGTCGGTGGGCACGTCCAGCGGGAACGACACTGTGGCCCCCGCACCGGACGGCACCGCGGGCCGGGGTCCGCGGGTGGGCAGCTCCAGGACGGCGGGCGCGTCGGCGAGTTGCGCGTGCCAGTGGTCGCGTTGCACCGCCGCCTCGGCCCCGGCGAGCCAGTCGCGTTGCCACGCCGCATGATCGCGTTGGTCGACGACGACCGGGCCGAGGTCAGCCGGCCGTCCGGTGCGGTGCGCGGCGTAGAGCCGCTCCCACTCGTCGTGCAGGATGCCGAGCGACCATTCGTCGACGGCGACGTGGTGGAACGTCAGCAGGAGCACGTGCTCCTCGGCAGCGAAGCGCAGCAGGCTGGCCCGCAGCACCGGTCCGCGTTCCAGGTCGAGCGGGTCACGCGCCTCCGCGTGCATCCGGGCCTGCATCTCCTGGTCGCGTTGCCACGCGGGCAGTCCGCCCAGATCGTGCACCCGCAACAGTCCTGGTTGCGGCTCGCCGACCACCTGGACCAGGCGCGGCGCGGCGTCGTCGACCTCCGCTGGCCCCGAGCCGGGCCCGCCGGGTGCGAGCGTGGTGCGCAGCGCGGCGTGCCGGGCCACCAGGGCGTCGAGCGCCCCGGCCAGTGCCGCCACGTCCAGTGGCCCGACCAGCCGGTACGCCAACGGCACCAGGTAGCTGGCCGGATCGGGGTCGAGACGGCTCAACGACCACATCTGGCGTTGCTCGTGGGTGGCCGCGACCAGGGCGCCGGCACTGTCGCGGCGGCGCGGCACGACCGGCGTCGCCTGCCGGGGCCGCATGACGTCGGTCATCGCGTCCGTCTCCTTCGTGATGCCAGCAACGGCCGGATCCGCCCACGCGGCGGCCCGGTCCAGCAATGGCTCCTGACTTCGCATCCCAGCCTGCTGTGACGGTTTGTCGACCTGGGTCGGCGGCACCGGTAAAGCGGCTGCGGCGCGGGGATGCTGTGACACGACGATCGGTCGCCCCCACGGCTCGGAAGCTACCCACGCCGGTAAAGGTGATCAGTCGTTCATGCGACAGCTGTCGTTGTTCCGATGCGCTTCCCTGTCACATCATCACACTCGTGATCTTTGATGGGATCCACAGATCGTGTCGGCCGTCGATGCTTTCGGTGCGGGGCCGGTGCGCGTTCGTCCATTGCCGTCGGTCGCTCGGGTCGAACACGTGACCGGTTCTCGACTGAATGGTGGAACTCCGGTACGGGAGGGCTTTCGCAGCCATCCCGTTCCCATTTCATGGCGAACCGGATTGCGCCGATGATCGGCCATTAAATTGCGGCATTCACGCCACTGACCGTTTGTTGGTGCGGCCGGAGGGTATCTGGGCGTTCATGACCACCCCTGAGCAGAGTCAGCAGGAGAGAGCCCTCGAAACCGGTGAGGTGTATCAGGATGCCGAGGGGCGCCGCACGACGGACCCGGGCGCCGGCGCCGCGAACGCCGACAGCGAGGCCGACCGCAACGAGGAGCACCTGAGGCGCGGTGAGGTGGGCCCGCGCGTTCCGGAGGAGTAGCCCGTCCGGCTACGCCAGCGGCTCGACCGCCTCGACGAGCACCTGGAGCACATGCCGGTACGGCTGCCCGGTGGCCCGGCTCATGCCCATCTCGCAGGTGCGGTTGCAGGAGGCGTACGCGTCGTAGCCGCGCTGGTTGATCTCGGCGGCCTGAGCCGCGGTGGCGCCGGCGGTCACCTCGGGATGCAGCAGCCCCCGGTCGCCGGCAAAGGCGCAGCACCCCCAACTGTCCGGCACGGTCACGGTGTCGGCGACCGCCCGGGCCACGGCGCGCAGGTCGTCGATGCCGCCCAGGTGCACTGTGGAGCAGGTGGGGTGCAGGGCCAGCGAGCCCAGACGCCGGGGCTCCGGCAGCGCCGGCAGGAGGTGCTCGGCGGTGAACGTCACGCTGTCGACGAAGCGCAGGTCGGGGTAACGCGCCTGGTCCTCCTCGGCCAGCGCGGCGGTCAGCTGGGCCAGCCCGTGGGTGCAGGACGAGGCGTCACACACGATGGGCAGGCGGCCCTTGTCGCTGGCCGTCCAGAGCGCCGCGAGGGTCCGTTCGGCCATCTCGCGGTGACCGGCGGGGTAACCCTTGGACTGCCAGGGCGTTCCGCAGCACAGGCCTGCCGTCGCGGGCACGACGAGCGGCACGCCCGCCAGGTCGCACAGGCGCAGGAACGCTGCCGCCGAGCCGCCGGCCGGGCCGTCCTCCGGCGCGAAGAGGCTGCCGACGCAGGCCGCGAAGAACACCGCCTGCGCGTCCGGCGCGCTGCGGGGGGCGGGGCGGGGAGCGCCGGCGCGTGGCATGTCGTCGCTCCACAGCGGCACGAGTTCGCTCGCACCGAGCCCTCGGATCACCCCGGTGGCGGCGCGGGTCACCGGCGTCGGCACAGCGTGGGCGGCGCTCAGGCCCACCCGGACGCCGGCCACGGCACCCTTCCAGTGTCGCGCGGCGGCGCGGGCGGTGCGCTGGGCGAGCGGGCCGTGCCGTTCGGCGCGCAGTCGCTTCATCGCCGCTCCGGTGTCGATGCCGACCGGGCAGGCGGTGACGCAGAGGCTGTCCGCCGCGCAACTGTCCACCGCCGCGTACTCGTAGTCGGTGGTCAGCTCCCGGCGGCGCTCCTCGTCGCCGGCGGCGGTGGCGAGGGCGATCTGTCGTTGCAGGACGATGCGCTGCCGGGGCGTGGTGGTCACGTCGGCGGTGGGGCACACCGGCTCGCAGTAGCCACACTCGACGCAGGCGTCCAGCTCGGGGTCGACCGTCGGGACGGCCTTGAGCTGGCGCAGGTGCACTGTCGGGTCGTCGTTGAGCAGCACACCGGGGTTGAGCAGACCACTCGGGTCGCACAGCCGCTTGAGTTCGCGCATCACGTCGTACAGCTCGTCGCCGTACTGGCGGCGGACGAAGGGTGCCATGGCCCGACCGGTGCCGTGTTCCGCCTTGAGTGTTCCCCCCTCGGCCAGCACGAGGTCGACCATGTCGTCGGTGAACCGGGCGTAGCGGTCGATCTCGGCCGCTGTGTCGAAGGACTGCGTCAGCATGAAGTGCAGGTTGCCGTCCCGGGCGTGCCCGAAGATCACCGCGTCGGAGTAGCCGTGCCTGTCGAACAGGCCGATCAGGCCGTCGCAGGTGCCGGTCAGGCGCGGCAGCGGCACCGCGACGTCCTCCAGCAGGGCGGTGGTGCCGGGCGGGCGGGCACCGGCGACCGCCGTATAGAGGCCCTTGCGCAGGTGCCAGAGTCGGGCCCGCTCGCGCGGGTCGCGGGTCAGCTCGGTGCCGGTGACGGCGGGCAGCCGGTCGAGCACTCCCCGGGCGTCGGCCAGTGTCGCGGCCAACCGCTCCGCGCTGTCCTCGGCGAACTCCACCAGCAGTGCGGCGTGCCCGGCGACCGTCAGGCCGCGCAGGGTCGGGCTCGCACCCGGGTCGCGCTGGCTGACCCGCAGGGCGGCGGCGTCGAGCAGTTCGGCGGTACGGGCACCGGCGGCGAGCAGGGCGGGCAGCGCGTCGGTGGCGTCGGTGAGCCCGGGCAGGATCAGCAGGCCGGTGGCGGCGTGCTCGTGGATCTCGACGGTGCGGAAGACGGCCTCGGCCACGAAGCCGAGCGTGCCCTCGCTGCCGATCATCAGGTGGGCCAGCATCTCGACCGGGCTGCTGTGGTCGAGCAGGGAGTTCAGCCCGTACCCCATGGTGTTCTTCATGGCGAACAGCCGCTCGATGGTGGCGCGCGGGCCCGGTGCCGAGCGCACCCGGTCGCGCAGGCGCAGCAGCCCGGCGTGCAGCTCGGGCTCGTCGGCGCGCAGCCGGTCGTCGGCGTCGCGCGCGGCGGAGTCGACGACGGTGCCGGACGGGAGGACGAAGCGCAGCGACTCCATGGTGCGGTACGCGTTGTCGGTGGTGCCGCAGGTCATCCCGCTGGAGTTGTTGGCCACCATGCCGCCCACAGTGCACGCGGCCTCGCTGGCCGGGTCCGGGCCGAGCCGACGTCGGTGGCGGGCCAGCCGGGCGTTGGCCTGCCGGATCGTCAGGCCGGGCTGGAGCCTGATGCGACGGCCGTCGTCGAGCACCTCGGCGTGCCGCCAGTCGGTGCGGACGTCGACCAGCACCCCCGCGCCGCCGGCCTGCCCGGCGAGGCTGGTGCCACCGCCGCGCAGGGTCAGTGGTACGCCGGCCTCCCGGGCACCGGCCATCAGCGCCCCCACCTCGGCCGCCGAGGCGGCGCGGACGACGGCCTGCGGCTCGAACAGGTACGGCGAGGCGTCGTGCGCCGCCGCCAGCCGCCGGGGCAGCTCGGCGCTGGCCCGGGTCGGGTCGTCGAGGCGCGAGCGCAACAGTTCGGCGACCTCGCGGGCGCGGGCGGCGGTCGGCGCGGGTGGTCCTACGACGGGGTGCATGGGCGGATCCTCCCGGGAACGTGGTCAGCCG
This sequence comes from Micromonospora sp. MGP-C2, assembly GCF_057766525.1. Classification (NCBI taxonomy): domain Bacteria; kingdom Bacillati; phylum Actinomycetota; class Actinomycetes; order Micromonosporales; family Micromonosporaceae; genus Micromonospora; species Micromonospora sp. MGP-C2. The sequence continues at coordinate 1,626,640 of NZ_JBYMEN010000002.1, read as the reverse complement.
GCCACCGGTGGCACGGCGGGACGGCCGGCGATCAGTAGGCGGCGGGGAGCGGTGTCGACCGGCGCCGGCAACCGCAGCGGCTGCCGGCCGGGGGTGATGCTGCCGAGCACGGAGGCGTGCCGCGCGCCGGTGCCCGACGGTAGGGCGCCGGGCAGCCCATGCACGGTCAGGTAACCCAGTAGCGCGAAGGCCAGCGCCTCCTTGGCGTCCGACGCGACACCCATGTCGTCGCTGGACGACAGGTCGACGCCCGGTAGCTCCTCGGCGATCTCGCGCATCAGCGTCGGGTTGCGTGCGCCGCCGCCGGAGACGATCAGCCGGGTGACGCGATGGTCGCGGCAGGCCTCGGCCACCGTGACAGCGGTCAGCCGGGTGAGCGTGGCCAGCACATCCTGCGGATCCGGCGTGGGAGCGTCGGCGAGGGCGGCGAGCAGGTAGGGAAGGTGGAACAGCTCCTTGCCGGTGCTCTTCGGGCCGGGCAGCCGGTAGTACGGCTCGTCGAGCAGCCGCCGCAGCAGGACCGCGTCCACCTGCCCGGCGGCAGCCCCGCGCCCGTCCCGGTCGTATTCCTCGGTGCCCCCGCTGAAGTGGCGGGCGGCGGCGTCGAGGAGCGCGTTCGCCGGCCCGGTGTCGAACGCGAGGGGGTCCGCGTCGGGCGCGACGACGGTGATGTTGGCGATGCCGCCCAGGTTCAGCGCGGCGGGGACGCCGGGCAGGCCACCCAGCAGCAGCGCGTCGAAGAGGGCGACCAGGGGAGCGCCCTGGCCGCCGGCGGCGACGTCGCGGCTGCGCAGGTCGGCCACGACCGGAAGGCCGGTGGCCTCGGCGATCCAGGCTGGCTGACCCAGTTGGAGCGTGCCCCGGACCACTCCGGCCTCGACCCAGTGGTGCATCGTCTGGCCGTGCGAGACGACCAGGTCGGCCTGACCGTCGCACAGCTCCGCGAGAGCCCGCACGCCGGCCTCGGCGAAGGCCTGGCCGACGCCGGTGTCCAGCACGCAGATCGCCTCGGTGCTGGTGGCCGCGGGCGGCAGGGCGGCGGCGATCTGGGCGCGCAGCCGGTCGGGGTACGGGTGGCTGAGCCGGCCCAGCGTTCGCATCCGCAGGGTGTCGCCGCTCAGGTCGAACTCGGCCGCGGCGGCTTCGATGCCGTCGTAGGAGGTCCCGGACATCAGGCCGATCACGCGCATCACGTCCTCCTTCATGCCCGGCCGGCGGGGGCTGCCGCCGAGTCGTCGTCGACCTCGTCGGTGCGTCCATGGTCGTAGAACGTCGTCGGGGCCGGGTGGAACCGGCTCGACACCGCGCCGACGACCAGGGTGATCAGAACGCCGATCGGGACCAGCCACTGCGCGGCGATGGCGGTGGCGGTGGTGGTTCCGGCCGTCGTGACGTCGATCTTGACGTAGCGGACGATGTAGGTCATCACCACCACGGTGACGAGGAAGGCGATCACCGCGTCGACCTGGTTCGCCCGCTTGACGAGACGGCCGAGCAGGAAGGCCCCGAGCAGCGCCCCGTAGGTGTAGCCGGCGATGGTCAGGCCGGTCAGGTAGACGTTCCCGGTGCTGGAGCTGAACGCGCAGGCGAAGATCGCCATCAGCACCGCCCACACCAGGGTCATCACCCGGGCGAGCCGGAGCATCGCGTCGTCCGACGGGACCTTGCGGAAGAAGCTGTGGATGAAGTCGGCGACGGTGGAGTTCGACATCGAGTTCAGCGCCGACGACAGCGAACCCATCGCCGCGCCGAGGATGCCCGCCACCAGCAGACCCGAGATGCCCACCGGCAGGGCGTGCAGGATGAAGTTCGGGTAGAGGTTGTCGCTGCTGTCCAGGCCGAGTTCCTTGAAGGTCTGGCCCCTGTTGTACGACCACAGCAGCGCACCGACCAGGGAGAACGCCGCGAACTGGATGACGACGAAGATGCCCGAGGAGATCATCGCCTTCTGGCCGTCACGCAGGGTGCGGGTGGACAGGATGCGCTGGACGATCAGCTGGTCCGAGCCGTGGCTGGCCATCGCGAAGATCGCACCGCCGATGATCGCGGTCGGCAGGGCGAACGGGCTGGTGAGCACGTGCGCGAGGTCGAAGTTGGTGTCGAAGAGGTGGAACTTGCCGGCGTCGAGCGCCTGCGCGTAGCCGTCGCCGCCGACGGCGTGGCTGAGCACCGCGATGGCGAGGATCGCCCCGCCCAGGTAGAGCCCCATCTGGATGGCATCGGTCCAGATGACCGCCTTGATGCCACCGAGGTAGGTGTAGATCACCGTGATGAGGGTGAGGACGACGATGATGGCCTGGTAGCCGACGTTCAGGCCGAGCTCGTCGAGGAGAAGCTTGATCGGGATGGCCGAGGCGAACAGTCGTACGCCCTCGGCGAGCAGCCGGGTGAAGACGAACGTGACCGACGCCAGACCCTGGAGTTTCAGGCCAAACCGCTCGCCAAGGTACTGATAGGCACTGACGAAGCCACCCCGCTTGTAGAGCGGGATGAGCACCGCGGCCACGACGACGCGACCGATGACGTAACCGAGGGCCAGCTCGACGTTGCCGAACCCCTGACCGCTGTAGGCACCACCGGGCACGCTGATCACGGTCAGGACGCTGGTCTCGGTGGCGACCACGGAGAACGAAACGGTCCACCAGGGCAGTCGGCCTTCGCCCACGAAGTAGTCCTTGGCGGACTTCTGTTTGCCGGACAGGCGAAGTCCGACGAAGGCGATCACCACGAGGTACAGCACGATCACGACAAGGTCGAGTTGACGCACGGCTCGCTCCCTACCAGCGGTTGTCAATAAGCGACGCTAGCCGAGAGTAACGCGAAACTTTTTGCCAGAGCGGGCCCGGGCTGGCTACGCTGAGCCTCCAGCCTGCTGATATGGGGAACGCGCGCCGGTGAGCCGCCTCCCGTCGGACGGCGATGTGTTCACCAGCGAGAGGAACGACCACCCCGTGGACCTCAGCACCCTCGGCACCGAGACTCGCAACGACCGCACCAGCGACCTCGACCAGATGTCCCCCACCGAGCTGCTCCTCGCGATGAGCGACGAGGACCGCTCGGTCGCGGAGGTCGTCCGCCGGGCCGTGCCGGACATCGCGGCCGCCGTCGACGTCGTCGTGGCGTCGCTCCGACAGGGCGGGCGTCTATCTATCTCGGTGCCGGCACCAGCGGCCGGATCGGCATGCTCGACGCCGTCGAGTGCCCACCCACCTTCGGTACGCCGCCCGACCGGGTTCTCGGCCTGCTCGCCGGCGGGGCCGGGGCCTTCGGTGTCGCCGTCGAGGGCGCCGAGGACGACCCGGCCGGTGCCGTCGCCGACCTCGACGCGGTCGGCCTGACCGCCCGCGACACGGTGGTCGGGCTCGCCGCCAGCGGCCGTACCCCGTACGTGGTCGGCGGCTTGGCCCACGCCCGCGCGCTCGGAGCGACGACCGTCTCCGTCGCCTGCAACTCCGACGCGGTGATCAGCCGGCACGCCGACGTCGCCATCGAGGTGCCCACCGGCCCCGAGGTCCTCACCGGCTCCACCCGACTCAAGGCCGGCACCGCCGAGAAGCTGGTCTGCAACATGCTCTCGACCGCCACGATGGCCCGGCTCGGCAAGGTCTACGGCAACCTGATGGTGGACATGAACGCCACCAACGAGAAGCTCGTCGACCGGGCGCGTCGGATCGTCGCCGAAGCCGCCCACACCGATCTCGACACCGCCACGCAGGCGCTCGCGGCGGCACACGGGCACGCCAAGACGGCCATCGTGCTGCTGCTCGCGCACTGCACCGCCGAGGAGGCCGCCGCACGGCTGCGCGCCGCCGACGACGACGTCCGGGCGGCCGTAGCGGCCTGAGCCACTGCGGCAGGCGAAACCCGGCCACTGTCCTCAGTGGTGTCCTCCGAGTACGGTTTCGGTGCCCGCAAGGCACGCGAATCGGCGGCTCGTCACCGGGGCGGGAGCGGCCAGCCCGGTGGCGACGGGCCGGGGGAGGGAGCGACTGTGACGCAGCGCAGAGCACTGGTGGTCCGAGGTGGCTGGGAGGGACACCAACCGGTCGAGGCGACGGAGTTGTTCCTCCCCTTCCTCGAACGCAGCGGCTACGCCGTACGGGTCGAGGAGTCGACGGAGATCTACGCCGATGCCGCCGAGATGGCCGACACCGACCTCGTCGTGCAGTGCGTGACGATGTCGCAGATAACCTCGGACCAGCTGGCGGGTCTCAGCGCGGCGGTCGTCGCCGGCACGGGCTTCACCGGCTGGCACGGCGGCATCGTGGACTCATTCCGCGCGTCGTCCGACTATCTCCAACTGGTGGGGGGGCAGTTCGCGACCCATCCGGGCAAGGAACCGTGTGAGCGCCACGGTGGCCCGGAGGACAACTTCCTGCCGCACACGGTGCGCATCACCGACCTCGGCCGGGAGCATCCCATCACCGCGGGCATCGAGGACTTCGACCTGGTCACCGAGCAGTACTGGGTGCTGCACGACGACCTGATCGACGTACTCGCCGTCACCACCCACCCGACGCAGGCGTGGCACCCGTGGCACCGCCCGGTCACCTCGCCGGCGATCTGGACCCGGCTCTGGGGTGCCGGACGCATCGTCGTGACGACCCCGGGGCACAGCCTCGACGTGCTGGAGCACGCGGGCGTCCGTACCGTCATCGAGAGGGGGATGGTGTGGGCGACCCGCACCGCGTCGGCGTCGTAGGTCTCGGGGTCATCTCCCGTGCCTACCTGGACACGCTCGCCAACCACCCCGCGGTGAGCATCGCCGCACTGGCCGACCTCGACGCCTCCCGGTCGGCCGCGGTCGCCGCCACGATTCCGGGGGCCGAGGCGTTGAGCGTCGAGCACCTGCTCGCCCGCCCGGACGTGCGGACGGTACTCAACCTCACGATCCCCGCGGCACACGCCGACATCTCGCTCGGCGCGATCGAGGCGGGCAAGAACGTGTATGTCGAGAAGCCGCTCGCCGTGACGTTCCCGGACGGCCGCTCGATCATCGAACGGGCCGCGTCGGCCGGCGTCCGCGTCGGCTGCGCGCCGGACACCGTCCTGGGCACGGGTACGCAGACAGCGCGGGCGGCGATCGACGGCGGGCTCATCGGGCGCCCGCTGTCCGCGTCGGCCGTCATGGTCACGGCGGGGCACGAGCGCTGGCACCCCAACCCCGACTTCTACTACGCCCCGGGCGGCGGCCCGTTGCTGGACATGGGGCCGTACTACATCTCGGCGCTCATCCACCTGCTCGGCCCGGTGCGCGCGGTGGTCGGAGCCGCCAGCCGCCTGCGCGCCGAGCGCGTCATCGGTTCGGGCCCGCGCACCGGCCAGCGGGTTCCGGTGGAGGTGGACACCCACGTCAGCGGCGTGCTGGAGCACGCCAACGGCGCTCTCTCCACCATCACGACGAGCTTCGACGGCGTCGCGACGACGGCCGCACCGATCGAGGTGCACGGGGAGACCGGCACGCTCGCCGTGCCGGATCCGAACTACTTCGATGGTGAGGTCCGCCTGTTCGCGCTCGGCGGCACCGGGTGGCGCGTCCTCGAACCCCGCGCCGGTTACGCCCAGGCCTCCCGAGGCATCGGTCTGATCGACCTGGTCAGGGCCGACGGTCAGCGTCCGCCGCGGGCGGGCGGCGACGTCGCGCTGCACGTCCTCGAAACGATGACCACCCTGCTCCGGTCGGCCGCCGAGGGACGGCGGATCGAGCTGACGACGGCGGCCCAGCGGCCCGAACCGGTGCCGCTCACCCCGGTCGAGGCCTGGAACGCGTAAAGGGGGTCCGCGATGACGACCGGTGTGAGGTCCCGGTCAGCTCGATTGGCATCGATTACTGTGATGCGACACGTCCGCGGAGGGAAGCGGACGCACCACGACGCACCGGCCCCGCCGGGTGTCGACTGCGGGGGAGGCGACGGCCGGGACATGGGTGACACCCGACGGGCCGCGCAGGACGCGTTCGCTCAGTTCGTGCGCGGTGCTGTCGACGCCGCCAGCGACGACCGTGGCTGGTCCATCACGGAAGTGGCGGCTCGTAGCGGCGTCGGTCGGTCCACCGTCTTCCGATGGCTGTCCGGTGACTGGCAGCACCATCCGGAGCTTCCCAAGGTGCGGGCGTTCTGCGCGGCCCTGGACCTCCCGCTCGGCGCCGCCCTGCGCGCTCTCACCCCGCTGTCGTACGACACACCGGCGCCGGAGGTGCCGGCGGCGGAGGCGCTCTTCGTGGCCGTCCGGGACCGACTGGTCGATCCCCGCACCACCGCCGCCGAACGAGAGCACATTCTGGCCGCCTTACGCCGCCTCGGGCACCGAAGGTCGTCCCGGGCCAGCTGACAGGCATCGAGAGGACCCGGTGACGGTGATGTCCGACCTGTTCGACTACGACGCTGAACTGCGCCTGCACAACGAACTCTTCCGCGCCGCTGCCCGTGTCGGCTCTCACGACCGTGTGCTCGACATCGGCTGTGGCACCGGCCAGTCCACCCGCGACGCCGCCCGCGCGGCGGTGAACGGAAGCGCGACAGGCGTCGACATCTCCGGGCCGATGCTCGAACGGGCCCGTCAGCTCAGCGACGACGAGGGCCTGCCGAACATCACCTTCCAACAGGCGGACGCCCAGGTGCACCGCTTCCCACCGACGCATTTCGACCTCTGCATCAGCAGGTTCGGAACGATGTTCTTTGCCGACCCGGTCGCCGCGTTCACCAACATCGGCAGCGCGCTGCGCCCCGGCGCGCGCCTGGTGCTGCTGGTGTGGCAGGCCCGCGACCGCAACGAATGGGCCACGGCGATCCGCCGGACCTTCACCGACGAGCCAGCCACGCCCGGCGGTCCGAACCCGTTCTCCCTCGCCGACCAGACCGTCACCAAAGACCTTCTGGTGGAGGCCGGCTTCGCGGACGTCGACTTCACCGACGTGCACGTACCCGTCTACTACGGTCCGGACAGCGCCACCGCCTTCGATGCGGTGTTCCGTCTGTGGGAATTCAAGGATCTGCTCGCCAACCTGGACGCCACGGCCGCCGAGCGGGCCCGTACGCGGCTGCGCACCACCCTCGACGCCCACCACACCGAGGGCGGTGTGTACTTCGACTCGCGCGCCTGGATCGTCACGGCTCGTCGCTGACCGGCATCGCCGGAAGCCCGTCCGTCGCGGGGTGCGTGCGGCGCCACGGCGGGGCGATCTCCGCCCCGCCGTGGTTCTGTCACAGCGCTGTGGTGGTCAGTGGCCCTCGGGCGGCGCGGTCAGCTCGGCGTGCCGCACCGTGTAGTTTCCGCGAGTCACAGTGGCGAACGCCGCCGGCGCGAGGCAGGTGCCGACCCGGGCCGGACCCCACTGCCCTGCCTCGTTCTGGTCGGCGCTGGCCGACCAGGTGAAGCCGACCCGGTCGCGGCCACGGCCGCCGTCCTGCACGCTGAAACCGACCCGCTGGCCGAGGAAGTCGCTGGCCTTCTCGTCAGCGCGGATGACCACGCCGGTCACTGTCGCATGACCCGGGCTGGTGATCATGCAGTCGACCGCCGCCTCGAAGCGGACGGTGATGTTCTCCGTGGCCAGCCAGTGCGCGACCCGCACCGTGCCCGTGGCGTCCGCGGGAGAACCCTTCTCCCCGCCCGGCAGTGGGATCGGGCGGCTGTAGGGCACCGACCGGGCGTTGAAGGCGAACGATCGCACGTCGCTGTCCTGACCGTACGGCAGCACGAACTCCGCCGATCCGGTCACCTGGGCCGGCCTGTGGCTCGCGGCCCCGGCCGGCGTCGCCGCCGCCGTAACCAGCATGGCCGCTGCCGCGATGCCCCATCCGAGTGTCTTACGCATGGTCGTCCTCCCGATCCGGCCGCGGTGCCGCGGCTCTGTGTTACCTCCACGGTCGGCGATCGGGCAACGGAAGCGATCCCCTGCGAGGGGGTAGCTGCTCCCTCGCCCATGGGAATCGGCGAGTGTCACGTTGGCAATCGTTCGGTATCGACTCGACGCCCCGCCCGGCGTGGTACCAATACCCAGATAGGCGAAGCCGGCAGAAACGGGCGGCCCATGTCGACAAGGGCAGCAGAGCTGCTGCGTAAGCCGGGGCAACCGCAGCGACCGAGTCTTCTGGAACTCTTCTTCGACCTGGTGTTCATCTTTGCCCTCAACCGGGTCTCCCACCGGCTGGTCGAGGACCTCACCGAGCGGCGAGTGGTCCTTGTCGAAGCCGGGGAGACGCTGCTGTTGCTGCTGGCTTTCCTGGTGCTCTGGTTGGTCACGGCATGGGTCACCGATCTCTACGATCCGCAGCGGCCGCAGCTTCAGTTGTTGGTCTACACGGGCATGCTCGGCGCGCTGATAATGGCGGTCGCGGTGCCGCAGGCGTTCGGCGACCGGAGCCTGGCCTTCGCTGGCGCGTACGTTGCGGTCCACATGGTTCGTGGGCTGGTCATCGTGCCGGCTCTGCGCGGCCACGAGGCCCAGCGTCGAGCGGCTGGGGTGTTCCTCTGGTTCGCGATCTCCGCCGTGCCGTGGCTCGCTGGCGCCGTCGTGTCGGGTTCGGCGCGTGGGTTGTTGTGGACGCTGGCGCTGGCCATCGACTGCGCGGCACTGCTGCTGTTCTATCCTGCGCCATGGACCCGCCCCGCCCAACGACAGTGGCCCGTCCTGGCCGAATATCTGTCCGAGCGCTACCGACAGTTCTTCATCATCGCCCTCGGTGAGTTGATTCTGACGACGGGATCGGCCTACAGCGACACGTCCTTTCGGCAGGGCGGGGCCGCGGTAGCCTTCGCGGTCTCATTCATCACGACGGTGCTGCTGTTTCGGGTCTACCTTTTCAAGGCGGGCCAGTTGTTACCCGAGGCGATCAGAGTCTCCGTCGGGCCCGCCCGCCTCGTCCGGGAGGCGTTCCTCGCCCACGTACTCATGGTGGCTGGCATCGTCGCCGTCGCCGTCGGGTACGAAATCGTGATCGATCACCCGTTCGGACACACCGAAACGGCGTGGATCTTCGTCATTGTCGGCGGACCGATACTGTTCCTTGTCGGGCGAGCCCTGGCCGAACACGCCGTATTCGACCGGGTGTCCCGCTCCCGGACAATCGGCGCGCTGGTGCTCCTCGGCGCCGCGCCGGCCATGGTGCTCCTGCCGCCACTGGCCGCGGCCGTCACCGCCGCAGTCGTCCTCGGTGGCATTGCCATTTCCGACACGATGCGCGCCAGGGAAAACCCACTCGAACGGCCGCACCCACACCGTTTCGAACGCTGATCACGCCGGCCCTCAGGTAACCGCGAGGCGATGGATACACTGAATCTGACATCCATGTCAGGTGCGCTGTGGGGGTTAGCGATGACGGCCAGCATCCGGATCGGCGAACTCGCCGCCCGTGCCGGGGTGAGCGTGCGATCGCTGCGCTACTACGAGGAGCAGGGGTTGCTCACCAGCCTTCGCAGCCCCAGAGGCCACCGCCGCTACAGCGAGAGTCAGGTCGAGCGCGTCGTCCTCATCCAGCGTCTGTTCGCCGCCGGGCTGAGCAGCCGGACGATCGTCGACCTGCTGCCGTGTGTCGACTCCCCAAGCGAGGACACCTCCGAGGCCGCAGTGGAGCGCATGCGCCACGAGCGCGACCGACTCGATCGGCACATCGAGGACCTGGTCCACACCCGCGGGATGCTCGACGAGCTGATCGCTGCCAACCGCGCCCACCGCGCGGTGCTCGCCCGCACCTGACCCGGGCCGCCCGCCCGCCCGCGGACCGTCAGGCTGCGGAGAGCTGGGAGTAGAAGTCGCGTGGGTTGCGAGCCAGCGCGGCCTTGATGTCGACGCTCCACGTGTCGACGAGCACCTCCAGGGCGTCTGACGCCAGACCGTCGAGGGTGGCCCGAGCGACGTCCGCTGGGTCGATCTTCGCGCCGTCGTAGTTCGCGCTGAAGTCGGTGTCCACCGCACCCACGTGGACGCCGGTGACGTGCGTGCCCTGTGCCGCGAGTTCCAGGCGGATGCTGTTGGTCAGCGACCAGGCCGCCGCCTTCGCGGCCGCGTACGCCCCCTCCCCGGGCCAGGAGAACCAGGACAGCGCCGAGAGGACGTTGACGATCGCGCCGCCGCCGTTGCGGGCCAGGACCGGGGCAAACGCTCGCACCACGGAGAGGGTGCCGAAATAGTTGACCTCCATGTCGCGACGGACGGCGTCGAGGTCGCCGGCCACCAGGTCGACATGGGAGTCGACGCCGGCGTTGTTGATCAGCACCGTCACATCAGCCGCGACCTCGGCCGCCGCGCGGACGGCGGCGGGGTCGGTGAGTTCAAGAGACAGCGGTACGGCACCCGGCAGGTCCACGGGCTGACCGGTGCGGGACGTCGCGTAGACCTTCGCCGCGCCCCTGTCGAGGAGCTGCGCGACGTACTCCTGTCCGATGCCGCGGTTCGAGCCGGTCACGAGAGCGATGGAACCCTGGATCTGCACGATGAACTCCTTCGGTGGGGGCGACGCCAGATGCGCCGCCACCGAAACGCTAGAACCTGTCATTGGTGTCAGATTCAAGGCGTTGGCCGGTGACCTCGGTCACCCTCGGTCAGGCCCGAATGTTCACGACAACATTTGGCGCGCGGGTTGTGCCGGGGGAGCGCCTTGGGGCGAGGGACGTTCGGAAACTTTCGCGAAAGCTCGTCGGCGCAGCTTGACGGGCGCGGTGCTCATCTACCAGAGTCGATGTGGGCGTAGGTGGCGTGCCGTCGGGAGCTCGGGCGCCAGCAGTGCATCGACATGACTCAGCCGTGGGCACGGCGGGCGGCGCTTGTTAACGCTAACGATGCTCTGCACCGCTGACCTGGCTGCGGTGGCGGCGTGGCCCGACGGCGACGGATCAGTGTCCCCCCGATCCAGGAGAATGATCGATGAGAAGACCCAGAGTGATCAGAACCGCGTTGATGTCGGCCAGCGCCATGCTGCTGGCATCGACAGCGGTCGCCTTGGCGGTGCCGGCAGGGGCAGCAGCCGCCGGCTGTTCGGTAAACTACGGCGTGTCGTCGCAGTGGCAGGGTGGCTTCGGGGCCAACGTCACGATCACCAACGTCGGTGACGCGGTGTCGAGTTGGTCGCTGACCTGGTCCTACGACGCCGGACAGACCGTCACGCAGGCGTGGAACACGACAATGACCCAGAGCGGCGCCACAGTCACCGCCAAGAACGTCAGCTACAACGGGGGTATCGCGACCAACGGGACGGTGTCGTTCGGCTTCAACGGCTCGTGGACCGGCAGCAACCCTGATCCGACCAACTTCGCGTTGAACGGGGTGGCCTGCACCGGTGGCACGACGCCCACCACCCCGCCGCCGACGACCCCACCCCCGAACGGGCCGGCGGACATCACGGTGAACAGCGCGACCAGATACCAGACCGTCGACGGGTTCGGGGCCGCCCAGTCCATCTGGGGCAGCGCATGGTCCACAACCGAGACGCAGACACTGGTCGGGATGGGCGCCAACCAGTTGGGTCTGTCCATCGTGCGTACCGGTCTGTCACCGGTGTCCAGCGAGTGGGCGACACACGTGAACTCGCTGAAGACGGCGAAGACCGCCGGGTCCAACGTGAAGATCCTCGCCTCACCGTGGACCGCGCCGGCGGCGTGGAAGACCAACAACAGCCGGGTCAACGGCGGCAAACTGAAGACCGACTACTACGACGACTACGCCAACCACCTGAACAGCTACGTCCAGTACATGCGTGGCCAGGGCGTGTCGATCGACGTCACCTCGGTGCAGAACGAACCGGACTGGCACCCGGACTACGACTCGATGGACTGGAGCGGCACGGAGCTGCGCACCTTCGTCCGCGACCAGGGCACGAAGGTGCAGAACACCAAACTGATGGTCGCCGAGGCGGTGAACCTGAACTACAACTACACCGATCCAACCCTCAACGACGCGACCGCCCGCAACAACATCGGTTACATCGGTGGCCACCTGTACGGCACCGAGGACGCCGGCCGGCTCAAGCCGTACACCCTTGCCGAGCAGCACAACAAGCCGGTGTGGATGACCGAGTGGAACCTGCACGCCGCCGACGGCGGCGGCTCCAACATCTGGGGCAACCCCGGCAACGCGGCGGTCTGGAACGAGACGCTCGACGACATCATGCGCACTGTGCACAAGTCGATGGAGGCCAACTGGAACGCCTACATCTGGTGGTACGGCAAGCGTTACTACTCGTTCATCGGTGACGGCGAAGCCGCGTACGGCACCGTCGCGGGAGCCCCGCTCAAGCGCGGCTACGCATTCTCGCAGTACGCCAAGTACGTCCGTCCCGGCTACCAGCGGATCGCCCTGGCGAAGAGCTCCAAGGCGTCGCCGCTGGAGGTGACCGCCTACCAGGGTGACGGGAAGATCAGCCTGGTCATCCTCAACCGGTCGAACAACGCGGTCAACAACGCCGTGGTCCAGGCCCCGCAGAACGTCAGCAAGGCCGAGCACTTCCTCACCTCGCAGACCGCCAACGCGGCCAGCCAGCCGATAACCGTGAACGGAGGTCAGGCCACCATCAACGTCGGTCCACGCAGCATCTCCACGCTCGTGTTCACCCTCTGAGGCGTCTTCTCACCGTCGGTGGGGCGTGTGGGCATGATGGAGCGACCGCGTCCACACGCCCCACCGGAATGGCACTCTCAATCGCCCCAATCGAGCTGATGGCCGGGCACGCCGACACTCCGGCCGTACTCCACTGCGGCGTCTCGCCCCGCGCGATCACCTTTGGTGTAGCGGAACACACGACCGGGGAACACGATGACGTGATCATCGCCGACTTCGAAGTCCGCGTACCAGCCTTGATCGCTGACCAGGGATCCAGCGAGCGCGGATGCCACTTCGTCGGCCACGTCGTCGGGCGCCTCGAAATCCAGGAACGTCCAGACACTCGGTTGGGCGGCCGATATTGAACTCGATACGTCGTGTCGGCCCACTCGGACGACGCGCAGCGAGGGTACGCGCACATCGACGCCAACACGCAGGCTCTCCGTCAGGAGTCGTCCACGTAACATCGACCGACTCTTTCATGGACTGGGCCATCCATGTCAGCGCTGTCGACGCCCGTGCCGCATGCGATGGACCCGTGAAGCGCTTCCTGGACGGCTGGTCAGGAGCCGAGGTAGCGCAGGATCGCCAGGACCCGGCGGCTGTAGCCGGTCACGTGTAACAGCCCGAGCTTGTCGAAGATGGTGCTGACATGCTTCTCGACCGCGCTCTGTGACACGTGGAGGCGCTCGGCGATGGTGGCGTTGGTGTGCCCCTGCGCCATGTGGTGCAGCACCTCACGTTCGCGTGGGGTGAGGCGGTTCAGCGGGTCACTGTGGCTCGTGGCCGACATGAGCTGCCGGACGACCTCGGGGTCGAGCGCCGTGGCACCGGCGGCGACGCGGTCGAGCGCGTCCAGGAAGTCCTCGACCTGGGCGACTCGGTCCTTCAGCACGTAGCCGATGCCTTCCGACCGGTCGGCGAGAAGCTTCGCGGCGTAGCGCTTCTCGACGTACTGGGAGAGCACGAGCACCGCGATGTCGGGCCAGCGGCGGCGGATCTCCAGGGCGGCCCGCAGCCCGTCGTCGGTGTTGGTGGGCGGCATGCGGACGTCGGTGACGACGACATCGGGGCGGTGCTGTTCGACGGCCGTGACGAGCTGATCGGCGTCCGCGACTGCGGCGACCACCGCGTGGCCCTCGTCCGCGAGGAGGCGGGCCAGCCCTTCCCGCAGCAGGGTGGAGTCTTCGGCGAGGACTATGCGCACGGCAGTGCCACCCGGATGGTCGTCGGGCCACCGGCCGGGCTGTCCACCTCGAAGTGCCCGTCGAGCGCGCTGACCCGGCGGGCGAGTCCCTGCAGGCCACTGCCATGCGGGTCAGCGCCGCCGAGGCCATCGTCCCGGACCCGCATCGTGATGTTTCCGTCCCCCGCCATGATCTCGATGGTGATCAGGCTAGCTCGGGCGTGTTTGGCGGCGTTGGTGATCGCTTCGCAGGCCACGAAGTACAGCACGGTCTCGAGCGGTCGGGCGGGCCGGACCGGCACGTGGTAGCTGACCCTCACCGGGACCGACGATCGTTGCGCCACCATGCTCAGCACCTCGTCCAGCGTGGTGTGGTCGAGGGCTGCGGGGTACACCCGCCAGGCCACGTTCCGCAGGTCATCGACGGCGCGTTGGACGCCCTCGTGTGCCTGCGCGAGCAGCTCGCGGGCCTTGTCGGGGTCGCGGGTGCGGCGCGCCCGGCCGAGCAGCATGCCGAGCGCCACGAGGTGTTGCTGGAGCCCGTCGTGCAGATCGCGTTCGATGCGCTGGCGCTCGGCGTCGACAGCGGCGATGACACCGGTCCGGCTGACGGCCAGCTCGCTGATCCGCGCCTGAAGGGCCTCACGGGTGTGGGATTCGAGCAGGCTGCGGGCCAGCCATCGATCCAGCGTGGCCACGCTGACTATCGCCTGCACATTCACCAGCAGCAGGGCCGCGCCGATGAGCCCCTGCAACAGAAAACCGGCCGCATTCAGGGTGCCTCCGACGAAGGCACGTACCACGATGACGGCGAGGACGGCACCGACCACGAGCAGGCCGGTGGTGAGCAGACCGAGCACCGCCGGGAGGAGGCGGGCGGCGAGGTAGCCGAGCACCCGCGGTCCGTTCGCCCGAACCGGGGGTGGTGGTGGTTCCGAGGCGATGACGGCCAGGCGGTGCCGTTCCCACTCGGTGACGCGGTGGGCGTACCGGATGATGGTGGCGCCGATGCGGCGCCGAGCCGCCGGCGCGGGCGAGACCGCGACCACGAAGAGCGCGGCGAGCAGCAGGAACAGCACCTCGGACGCACCGGTGATCACACCGACCACCACGCCCGCCAACGGCCGGCCCCACCGGGTCATGCTGTCGATCCACGACCGCCCAGCGGGCACCGCGCGTTCCGCCACCGGGGCGTCCCTCCATCGCTCATGTCGTCTCGGACCCACGCCGCCTCGCCTCGGCGGCGGGCACCGCGGCCGGGCCGCCCACCCAACCTAGTCATGCCGAAGACGCTATGAACTCACCGCGGCCCGAACCATGAGGTCGACCGCCGACCTCAGTGGGCCGACCACAACCGCGGGGTGTGGTAAACCGCACCACCCATCGAACGAAGCACCACCTCCAGCCGACGCCAGACGTGCTCCCACGAACGCCTCCGTGTCGATGTAACGTTCGCCGGCATGACCGTGCACATCACCGCCGGGCAGTTCCACGCGGCCGATGGTGTCGACGACTGGCGCTGCCTCTATCACCTGGTCTCGGCGCACTTCCGAACCGGCTCGCTGGCCAACGGCATCACGCTCGTGGATGAGATCGGTCGGCTCGTCGACGGCCCAGAGCAGCAATATCTCACCGTCGACCTGCGGCACTCCGGTGTCACGGTGTCCATGACCCGGCGCGACATCGCCCTGGCCCGCCGGATCTCGGCGGCCGCGAAGGCACTGAACTTCCCGGCCGACCCGACAGCCGTCCAGCTCGTCAACGTCACCCTCGACGCACTCGTCGGCGCGGACGTGCTGCCGTTCTGGCAGGCACTGCTCGGCTACCACCGCGTCGGAGACGACTACCTGGCTGACCCGTCACGCCGAGGCCCGAACCTCGGGTTGCAGCAGATGGACACGGTGCGCTCAGAGCGCAACCGCATGCACCTCGACGTCGCCGTTCCCCACGACCAGGCTGAGGCGCGCATCGCCGCCGCCCTGGCCGCAGGCGGCCACCTCGTCTCCGACGCACATGCGCCGAGGTGGTGGGTTCTGGCCGACGCCGAAGGCAACGAGGCGTGCGTCGCCACCTGGCTCGCCCGCGAATAGCACCACATCCGGGAGCGCGACGCCGCCGCACAGGCGATCGTCGACCTGTTAGCCGTTCGTGGGGACAGCGGGCGTCCGTCGGTCGATGACAGGATCGGTCGATGCGCGTTCTCTTCGACGGCAAGGCTCCGGTCGCCTACGGGCAGATCTACGTGACGAGTCGTGAGCTGCCAGACGACATGGCCGGGTCGTTCGCCGGGCAGGCGAATGGCCTCTGCGGGGGCGGTCAGCCGGGCACGCTGTTCCTGATGACCGGTACGCACTCCGGGCAGGTCCAGTTCACTGTCGAGTTGCACGACGTCGAGCCGCCAGTGGCAGCGGAGGAATGGGAGGAGGTGGTGGAGGTGTCGTTTGAGCCGAGGGCCGCAGTGCTCGACCTGGTCCCGTGGGGTGACGGTTCACTCGCCAAGCTGCCGCTGACCTCCGACGAGCAGGACACCAGCCGGTTGCCGGTCTACCGCGTGCGGTACTGCGCGATGGGCATGGATGAGGGGCACGACCCGTTCGGCGGTCACGACCCTGACGAGCTTGCCGAGGACGACTACACCTACATGGATCAGCGGCCGGACCGCTACCTGCTGTGCTTCTGGCCGGAGGACGCAACGGGCGGCGACCCGGGTGACGGCGTGACGCGCGCCGACGCGATCCTGCGCCAGACCAGCGGCGGCGCCGCCTACTGGCACGCCTGGGCGCGGGCGTTGCCACCCCCGCCGTCCCTGTCGGAGCAGGTCGAGGCTGAGATGCTCAAGCGGGTGGAGCAGGAACGTCGCGACGAGGAGTACCGCAAGCGGGACGAGTTGCGGCGCTGGGGCGGCCGGCCGCCGAGTGAGCGGCTCCGGCGCGTGCGCGGCAACGTTTATGGCATCGCCCTGCTGGACAGGGCCCTGGTCGACGGGGTGGCCGAGGCCGACGCCGTCGTTCAACGACAGATCGCGATCTGGGCGGCGCGGCAGGCGTTCACCGTCGCCGGCATCGCGGACCTCGACTGGATGACGCCGGCGTGGACGGCGCTGGATCGGGGTGTGCCACTACCCGCCGAATTTGCCGACATGTCAGCGCTGCGGACGCGCATCGTGGGCGAGCCGGCCGTCACGTTCTCCGTGGTCTCGCTGCGGCCGGCGGGTCGGGGCCTGACTGATCCGCTCCGCGGGTTTCTCGACGCCCCGGTGGACCCGGTCGCGATGGCACTGCCGGCGCTCCTGGCCGCTGGCGAGTCGGATCCGCTGCAGGCTGCGCTGGAGGCGCTGTGGGCGGCGGTCACAACCTACGCCGCTCGGCGGTCCGCGTTCCTGGCGGAAGTGCGGCGGGCCTTTCCGATCGTCGACCGATGAGGCAAAGGCTGACCGATCGGATGCCGTTTCCTCGGCCAGTGCAGGCCGCGAATCCCGTCGCTGACCGTGCACGCCACCGAGTCGAAAGCCTTCACGGCAGTGACCGACTCACCGTACGGGTCGACGCCGGATCTGCCGATGAGCGGTGCCTGTGTGGCGTCTGACACCATGCCCCCGTGCGGCAATATCCGACCGAGTCACTGACCTCCGTGCTGGCGGGCACCGGCGTGGCGCTCGTGGGCCTGTTCTCGGCGAAGGATAAAGACTTCGGCGCAAAGCTTGATGTGCTGGCGGCTTCGGTGGAGGTCCATGGCGGGCGGGTAGTGAGCCGGCACATTCAGCGGCGGGGTGTCTCGCACGGCGGTGCGGCCAAGATGGCGTTGCCGTTGTCGCGGCGGACACTGCTTAGCCCGGGCAAAGCGCGCGAAGTCGCGCAAGCGTGCCGGGCCGCAGAGGTCGGTGTTGCCGTGTTCGTAAACCCGCTTACGGAACACCAACGAGCGGTCCTCGGCGACATGTTCGGGTGCTTCGTGATCAGCGGCGAGGACCTCTTCACCCCTGGTCGATGAGCGCCCGCACACGCCGCCGAGCGGGGCGCGCTGGCGTGCCGAGCGACCGTCAGTGTGCATGCTGTTGCTCGGCCACCTCTTCGGCGGCGACGTCCGGGCTGGCGTTGAGGCCGGCGGCGATCTGTGCCGGCAGCGGGTAGACACGTTCGACGGGCAGGTGAGCTGTTGCCGCCTGTTCGTCGCCGCAACGCAGGAGGTCCCTCACGCGGTGAACGGTGGGGGTGATGTCCGTGACGGCCACGATCCAGTCGTCAACGTATCGATCGACTGCCTCGCCGGACAACCCGACCTGCAGCGACCGGTACGGCAGCGCCTCCAAACGCAGTGATCGTTCCGGATCCCACTGCGCTCGTACGGGACTGGCCTTCAGCTGCCGGGTCCAGGTCGCCTTGTCGCCGTGCAGGTCTCGGTCGTAGTGGCTCAGGCTGGCTCGTGCCAGCGCCCACTCAAATCCCTCCCGCGCGATGTCGATGGACAGCACGCGCTCTTGCCCTGGCTTGATGGCCCAGCCGCAGCGGTACATCATCCACAGGAACGACGGCTTGATCCACGTCATCCGATCCCGCTTGAAGGGGGCCACGAAACGGCCGGCTGCCACCGCCGCCAGCGCGATTTGCGGGGGATACGCCTGGTACACGGTGATGGTGTCGGCTGAGTAGCGGGCGCGGATCTGACGGGCGGGAATGGACACGGCTTGATCGTCACCGATCGGGACTCGACTGCGCCACCGAGATCCCGCACCCAGGCCAGCACCAGGCCGAAATGAACCTGCGGCGGCACCCGCATCCCCCGCGAACCGAGTGCTACGCATTGTCGCCGCCGGGTTCGTTGGTGCGTGGTCGCAGTGTCACACCCCGGCCGGGACTGTCAGAATCGTGGTCAAGGAGCCGGTTCCTGGAGGCGAGGAGAGGGCATGAGCGACTGGAACGACAAGATCATCGTTGAGTTTCGCGCCAACGGTGGGCAGGTCGGCGGTCAGTTCGCTGGCGCGCCGCTGCTGCTGTTGCACACGGTCGGCGCCAAGAGCGGCCAGCCTCGCGTGAACCCGATGATGTACCAGAAGGTGGACGGCGGCTACGCCGTGTTCGCGTCCAAGGGCGGTGCGCCCACCAATCCCGACTGGTACTACAACCTGCTCGCTCACCCGCAGGCCCAAGCGGAGATCGGTACGGACAAGGTCGAGTTGGTCGCCAGAGTTGCCGCCGGCGACGAGCGGGAACGGATCTGGAGCGCGCAGAAGGCCGCGTATCCAGGCTTCGCCGACTATGAGCGGAAGACCACCCGTCAGATCCCGGTCGTCGTACTGGAACCTGCGCCGTAGGCAGAGACGGTTCAACCCCATTGCCCGGCGGTTGGGGGCGCGCCGCTGATCCGGCGCGTACCGCTCATGCCGATGAGCGGATGCTGTCCCGGTCAGGCGCTCGATGGAATGCTTAGCCGGTTGGGGCGTCGGCCTGTTGAACGTCACCGAGCAGCAGGCGGGCACCTTGGCGGACAACGTTCCAGTCGGTCTTCGGACAGCGGTCGAGGTTCTTGGCAAGCCAATGCCGCCGGTCTTCGTGTTCCGGCCGCAGATGGACGAGGTCAAGGTCCACGCCAGGTAGCCCGCCGCGGCGTTCCAGCTCCTCGACCCGCTGCCCCATGGCGTCCATCAGCTCGCGGTTGAGGGTGTGCACGGCCTCAAGGTATGCGGTGGTCGGCACGCTGAGCCGGACTGCGGGGTCGGCGGTGAAACCGATCTCGCCGTCGTCCTCGTGCCGCCAATCCATGGTGATCTCGTCGCGATCGCCGCGGGTGGTACGCCAGAACCGGAGCTTGGGAGGATTACGCAGGTAACCGAAGTCCAGATGGTGCTCGCCTTGCCAGATCGCGGCCGTGACGACTGGATGGTCGGGCACGCCCGCGTTCCCGTCGTCGGTCCGTTCCTCACCCGGTTCGGCCACGAACTCGAGCGGGTCACACGTCCACTGCGCGGGGTCGGAGGCAATGAATGGCTGCAGATCGTCGGGCACCGGCTCCAGCACCTCAGGTGTAAGGACAATGACATCTTCCCAGAGCCGGGCCAGGTAATAGTCGATGTAGGGATGCGGGTGAACTTCCCGGGTGCGGCACAGCAGCTCCTGCCCGCTTGCTTCAAGCCAGTACCAGCCCTCGGTGAGCCCGAACCAGTGGAGCCTCGGCTGGTCACTGCCCCACGGTGACACCTCGTCCAGTGGATACAGCTCGAACCGGAACCTGATCATTAAGGCAGTATCCCGTAACTTCCGGCGGGCGATCGAAAGCCTCGAGTGCGTGCGGTGGTCAGCTGGTGGCGCGTTCCCACGGGCGCTCGATCCACGGATTGCTGTCGAGGTATGCCGTGAGTCTGGGAAATCGCTGCCTCGTGCGGGTCTCGTCGGTCAGGTCGGCCGGAGTTCCGACGGGTGTGTCTGATCCGGAAGGCCCGTCTATAGCGAACGGAGCCCCGGTTGCCGCGATGTGCGCTTCGAGCGGGAGGCCGCAGAACCAGTCGATCCGAGCGTTGCGCCGGTCGGGTGCCAACTCGACAAGGCTGTCAGGGTCGTCCTGGACGCGCTGGCTGGTTGGCCGCCCGTGCGACAGGATCCAGTCCTGCACCGAGAGGAAGTCATCGTCGTCCAAGCGGCCCAGCAGGAGTGTCGCAGCGTCCCGGATCGCCCAGCGGTAGAGCTCGTCCTGTGCCTGGAACCAGAGTTCCTCAAACTGTTCGATTTCGTCCGGAGTCAACGCGCGAAGGCTGCGGAGGAGCACCTGGGCGACGCGTTCGGTGTCGGCGCCCACCTCAGCCCGGGCGCCTTCGACGATGCGCCAGAACACCGCCCCCTCCACTGCCAGACCGTACCAAGCCGGTCCTGTGCGTCGAAGGTCGCCGCACAGACCCTTCCGAAGGCCGCAAGGGTGAGCCTTAGCCGACGTGATTCAAGATCGGGCATCCGCATCTGCCGCTCCAGGCGGGCTGGTGTTCATCGCCGATGGTGACGCACGGTGATGTATGACTACCTCGCCTGCTTCCGCTTTCCCTGTCGTACTGACCGATCAACTCGTTGTGCGCGCCGCGGTGTCCGCTTTCCTGGGCCGTTACCGTGGCCAGACTCGCGTCCACACTGATTCCGACCTACGGGTCTTCCTCCGCTGGTGCGCCGACCACGACCTGGACCCGCTGGCGGCGGCGCGGGTGGACATCGAGCGGTACGTGCGCTGGCTACAAGACGTCCGCCGGTACCAGCCCTCGACGGTGTCCCGCCGGCTGTCGGTCGTGGTTGGGTTCTATCGGGTCTGCGTCATCGACGCCCTCCTGGAGCACTCGCCGGCCGACTACGTCCGCCGGCCCACGGTGCCGGCCGAGTCACCGACCCTCGGACTGGGGCACCTGCAGTACGAAGCCATGATCACCACCGCGCGGAAGTCCTCGAACCCGAACGACTTCGCCCTGGTCGCGCTCCTGGGCCTGCTCGGACTACGGACCTTCGAAGCCTGCGGATCGAACATCGCCGACCTCGGTGAGGAACACGGTCACCGGGTCCTACGCGTGCGTGGCAAGGGCGGCAAGGTGGTCCTCGTCCCGCTACCACCCGCGGTCGCTCGGGCTATCGATCAGGCCGTCGACGACCGCACCGCCGGGCCGATCCTGCGCAACGCCCATGGTCGGAGGATGGACCGGCACGCCGCCACCCGCCGACTCAAGCACCTCGCCCACACAGCGGGCATCCGGATGCCGAGGATGCACCCCCACATGTTGCGGCACACGTTCGTGACGACCATGCTCGACGCCGGCGTCAGCCTCCGCGACGTGCAGATCGCCGCCCGCCACGCCGACCCACGGACCACCATGCGCTATGACCGGGCCCGCAAGAACCTCGACCGGCACCCCAACTACATCCTCGCCGCCTACATGGCCTCCGGAACGTGATCAACCGCTCACGGCTTTGCCGAAAGTGGTGCATCGGTTGGCGGGCGAGGCTCGCGGTGCTTCACCGCATCGCGACGGGTGATCGGGCTCAAGTCTCAGGGACGCAGGGTTACCTTGCCGGTGGTTCTGCGGGCGACGAGGTCCTCGAAAGCGCGGCGGGCGTCCTCAAGGGGATATGCCGCATGGACCATCGGCTTCAGCACTCCGGCAGCCGTGAGCGCGAACATCTCGGCTAACGGCTCCGCGTAGGCGCCGGGAACGGTGAGGGCCGGGCGTAGCCAGAAGCCCATCACGGCTGTGTTGCGGTCCGCGAGTGCGCTCGGATCGACAGGTGGACAGCCCTCGCGGGAGGCATTCCCGAAGGTGACCAGACGTCCGAAGTTCCCCAGGATTTCGAGGCCGGCGCTGAACACGCGGCCGCCGATCGACTCGAGCACAACATCCACCGGCGTGCCATCGTTGGCCTCCAGGACCTGCTCGGCGTAACAGTCCGGGTCGCTGGACACGGCGACGTCCGCACCCAAGGAGAGGGCCAGGTTACGTCGAGCGTCCGTAGAGGCTGTGGCGATCACACGCCCGGCACCGAAGTGCTTGGCGAGCTGCACAGCAAGCGAGCCGACACCACCGGCCGCGGCGTTGACGACAACGGTCTCACCGACGCGCATCCGCGCACAGCTTCTCAATACGTGCCAGGCGGTCAGGCCCTGGACGAGAAGCGCGAGCGCCTCGGCGTCGCCCACCCCCTCGGGCACCGCAACGGCGTCCGCGACTTCCACGACCGCCCGCTCAGCGAAGCCACCACCGTCGAAAATCGGTGCGAGCACCCGGCGACCGTCAGTCGCCCGCCCGACCACCTCAGTGCCCGGGGTGAACGGCAGCTCCGGCACCGGACGATACGACCCGGCAATGCGGCTGGTATCGGCGAAGTTGACCCCTGCCGCGCTCACGTTGACGAGCAGTTGACCATCGACCGTCACCGGCTCCGACACGTCGACAAGGTTCAAAACCTCGGGACCGCCGAAACGGGCGCACTGCACAGCTCGCATGATCAGCAACGTACACCCGCGCCCGCAGTAACCGGCCAACGCGGCATGATCGATCATCCGCTTCTGCTGCGAGGCGCGCGCTACCCAGTGTCCCGCCGAGCTGGCCTGACTGCCGTCCGGACGTGCCGAGATGAGTGCGCCCCAGTGGGAATGGGCTGCACATCGTCGCTATGGTCGGTGTCGTGGAGACACTGGGCCGACTTGCCGGAGTCACGGTCGACTGCCGGGATCCGCAGCGACTGGCTGACTTCTGGTCTGTGGTGCTTGGAGGACGCGTGACGGAGTCTCTTCCCGGCTGGCGGCGCGTCACTGTCGCCGGGGGCGGCTCGGTGCTGACATTCCAGCCGGTCCCGGAGCCCAAGGCCGGCAAGACGCGACTACACCTCGACATCGCCGTTACCGACGTTGACGAAGCGGTCGATCGGATCGGGATGTTGGGCGGGCGGTGGACAGGTGAACGGCATGACTACCAAGAGGGCGCAGTCCTCGTCATGACCGACCCGGAGGACAACGAGTTCTGCGTCGTGCAGTACTACCGGGTGTGATCTGGTTAGGCTTTCGACCGAGCATCCGAGACCTGCTGGTGGCGTCGTACGCATCGTCGTCGTTGCACACTGATCACAAGCGGCCGCGAGAGCCTGGAGCCGCCGACACACTCTTCTGCCGCTGTCGGCACGCGGGCGGCGAGCACGATGGACCCTGCGTACGCTGCCGTGGTGCAGATCGATTTGGTTGCCCTGATCGTCGACGAGTACGACCCCGCGATTGCGTTCTTCACCGATGTACTCGGCTTCGATCTCGTCGAGGATTCCCCATCGCTGACCACTGACGGGCGGCCCAAGCGGTGGGTCGTCGTCCGGCCGCCGGGTTCCCAGACCGGGATTCTCCTCGCTCGCGCCGACGGAGAACACCAACGTGCCGCAACTGGTAACCAGGTAGCCGGCCGAGTCGGGTTCTTCCTCCGAGTCGACGACTTCGACGCCACTTACCGACGGATGGCCGAGGCCGGTGTCACCTTCGTCCGGGAGCCAAGGGCCGAGCCCTATGGCCGGGTCGCGGTCTTCCTCGACATCGCCGGCAACCGGTGGGACCTCCTCGGATTCGCATGACGTCGCCGCAGTTGTCAGTCGAGGCGCCCAGGTCAGACGTCCTGATTTGCCGCGATCCGAGTGTCCCAGAATGCGGGGCGGACGACGCGCAGCAGCCGCCCAGGACTGTCGATCGCCGTTCGCCTGATCTCATTGCGTGGCGGGTCCGTGGTGCCCGTTGTGTTCGGCGAGTTGCTTCAGGTTCAGCAGCTGTCGTCGAGCCATGATCAGGTCGCCGATGGACAGGCCGAGTGCGGCCCAGCGGGTCGTCTGCATGACGACCTTGAGCAGCAGGCGCGTCCTGTCGTGCTCCTGGGGCACGAGGACGTAGGACATGAAGGCGCCCATGATGGTGCTCGTCAACTGTTTGCCGGGGTCGACCGAGACGATCCGGCCCAACTTTCGTCCTCCGGCGGTGGTGAATGCTTCCCCGACCTGGGGCTCGGGTAGGCCCTGCAACTGTCGAGGCGAGCGGCGGCCGCGGTTGTCGATCCAGTCGTACGAATAGGGCGCAAGCCTCACCTGGGCCACCCACGGCCACACTGCTGCGGCGGGCGCCGCGATCGACACTCCGCGCCAGGCTTGTAGGGCGGGTGCGACGACGAGGTCGTCACAGGGATAGGTACGCAGCGTCTCGCTGTCGGTCACGCCCCACCGGTCACCGATCATTCACCTATGTTCCGTCATGTCGATGGGACTCGTCAGTGTCCGCCGTTGACCCCTCTCGCCAACGGATGACGAGAGCACAGCGCGATCCGTGACGCGCTCTGTCAGTCGTGCAACGCCGTTCCCGTCCGGGCCGGCGTGATCTCTCGCGCGGTCGCTGGGCTGCCAGGGGTGGAGGCCGACGCTGACCCGACGGTGCGGCTCCGCCACGCGTCCACGGCGAGCAACGCGAAGGCGGCCAGCGTCAGCAGCCCGCCGGCGAGCGCCAGCGGGCGTGGCCCGAGGGTGGGCAGGAGGCCGCCGCCGAGCAGCGAACCGCCGGCGATGCCGGCGTTGAAGGCCGTGCTGACGCCGGCCGACGCGATGTCGGTGCTGCCCGGGGCCAGTTGCAGCATCCGGCTCTGCACGGCGGAGCCGAACCCCGCGTAGGCGAGGCCGACGCCGGCGAGGAGTGCGACCACGCCGGGCCGGAGCGCGCCGAGTGCGTACAGGCCGAACAGGGAGGCCGTGCCGATGCTCAGCGGCGCCAGCAGGGAGGCGGTCGGCCGGCTGTCCAGGGTGCGGGCGGCGGCCAGGGTGCCGACGACGCCGGCCGCGCCGGAGACGAACAGCAGTGGTGCCAGCACCGAGTCGGCGAAGCCGGTGACGTCGAGCAGGAACGGTGTGACGTAGGTCTGCAGGGTCATGAAGCCGCCGATGCCGAGGGCGGTCGCGACCAGCAGGAGGACGAAGCGCCGCCCGTCGGGTGCGGTGCCACGGGCGGCGCCGCCAGCAGCCGGGGGATAGGAGGGAAGGAGGATGAACACCGCGACGGCGATCGCCAGCCCAACTCCGGCCAGCGCCCCGAACGCCGTACGCCAGCCGGCCTGTTGCCCGAGCCAGGTGCCGAGGGGTACGCCGAGCACGGGGGCGAGCGTCGCTCCGGTCGCGAACAGCGCGACCACCCGGCCGCGCACCGCGGCCGGGAAGGGGCCGGTCACGGTTGCCGTGGCGATGGACCAGAACAGCGCCTGGGCGAGCGCCGTCACGACGCGGGAGCCGGCCAGCACCGCGTACGTCGACGCGAGCGCGGCCAGGGCGTTCGCGGCGGCGAACAGGAGCATCGTGACGCCGAGCAGTTGGCGTCGGGGTATCCGCTGGGTCAGCCGGGCCAGAGGCACGGACGCCAGCACGACCACGATGGCGTACCCGCTGACGAGCAGACCCACCTGCGAGCGGGACCGGTCGAGGTCGGGCGCGATGTGGGTCAGCAGCCCAACGGGCAGCAGCTCGGTCGTGATGAACGCGAACGCCGCGAGGGAGAGTGCGACGAGCACGGCCCAGGCCCTTCGCGGTGACACCTGCGGCACCATGATCCACCCACCTTTCCTGGTCACCGTAATCCAGGGCTCCGAAGCCGCTGCACTCGGACCGGTGCGGCGGGGCCGACATCCCAGGGTCACGGGGCCCCTCCGAGGTGCGGATTCGTCGTACGATCCTGCCCGGGCAGGGGCGGCTCCGGCGGCGACCGGATCAGGTCGGGTCGGGCTGCGGGTGAAGCGTCGCGGGTCGACCATCCTTTGGCAACGACAATAAGGAGATGGCCATGAGTGACGACGTCACCCAGTACATCAACAAGACGCAGCCGTGGCAGATCGACGTGTGCGAGAAGCTGCGCGCGATGGTCGTCCAGACCATTCCTGATGCCGAGGAGCGACTGCAGTACGGCAAGCCGCACTACCTCAAGAACGGGCACTACGCGGCCGTCATCTCGGTGGCCAAGGACAAGATCTCCTTCATGGTGTTCAACGCGACGGACGTTCCGGAGGTCAAGGGTTTCCTCCGGTCCCTGGGCAAGGGTGAGCGCAAAGCCGTCGACATCAAGGACGGGCAGACCGTCGACTACGACGCGCTTGCCGGCATCCTCAAAGAGACCACGGCCGCCCTGTAGCTGCGTACACCTCCGCGCGGGGGTGATGGACGCGGTCACCGGCGGTGGCCTGAGGGCTGCCACCGCCGGTGCCGGCGGCGTCAGAGCCGCGAGGTGAAGGTGGCCAGGAACCGGTGCGGGGTGACCACGCCGGCGTTGTCGAAGCAGATCACGTCGACGTCGGCGTTGGTGGTGTACGTCCAGGGTTGGGTGAGGTGGCAGTAGTTGCTACCCGCACCCTGCGCGACCACCTGGGCGTGGGTCTCCTTGATGCCGATCTGCGGGAAGGTCGCCAGGTAGCGGCCGGCGGGGGCCAGCGGTGCCACCGCGTTCGCTCCGACGCCGAGCACCGAGTTGTCGTTGGTGGGCCCACCGACGGCGGTACCCAGGTAACCGAAGTACGACGGCGGGCCGAGGGAGCCGATCACCGGCCGGCGGCGGTGGTACGAGAGGGCGAAGTCGGTGTTGGTGAGCGCACCGGCCTGGTTGTAGCAGAAGACGTACACCTGCACGTCGGTGCCGACCGCGTTCCAGGAGTAGACCTTGCACCGGCGAGGGCCGGCGTTCGGCTGCACCGCGGTGACCTGCACGTTGCCGGCGAGCAGCCCGGCCAGACCCACCCCGGGCAGCCGCACCAGATACTGGCCGACGCCCAGCGGGCCGACGGTGTTCACCACGCCGGCGGAGTTGTACGACTGCACCAGCACGCCGCCGCCCCACTGCGCGTACGCGTGGGAGGTGCCGGCAGGCAGCACGCCGGAGCTGGTCGTCCAGAGCACTGTGAACGGGGTGTCCTCGCGCGTGCCGCCGGGCTTGTGGCACTGCACGTCGACGATCTCGTCGGCGCCGGACTGGAACCAGCGGACCACCTCGCAGTAGTGCCCGGTCCGGTTCACCGGGGTCACGTGCGGCACCCCGCGCGAGCTGGCCCCCACCTGCGGGAAACGGACCTGGAACCGGCCGGGCGCGAGCTTGACACCGTCGGCCCAGGCTGCGGGGAACGCAGTCTTCCAGCTACCCCACTGCCGGCTGGTGTCCAGCACGGTCCAGACCGGCACTGTGGGGTCCTTGACGTACGCGAAACCCCAGCGGTCGGCGGTGGCCGCCGCTGCCGGGGTCACTGGCGCGAGCGCGCTGGCCGCCAGGACGGCGGCCAGCGCTGCGGTGACGAACGATCGGAGACGCATGTGTTCCTCCAGTCGACGGGAACATGTCGGTGAGGAGTGTGCGCGCAGTGATGCACTGGTCACAGTCGGCTACCTCGCGCTCCGGTGTCGGGTCTCCGCCACCGAGCGGACCGCGCGACGGCGAGTCGCGTTCGTGGCAGGCGCCGCCCACCGTGGACGCGGTCGCGCCATCCACGGTGTTGATCGCCTCAAGGAATGCTCAAATTCGATCGAGGCGATCCACTGCGGCCGCAAACGCACATACGCTCACCGGACCCAGCCGGCTCCCGTCCTCCCGTCCTTCTCGCAACGACGATCGTCGACGAGCACGGAGTCCTGCCACCACCTCAACCATCCGTCGTAAGTAGAAGGAGGGGGAATGCGGCACATACAACGGCGCATCGCGCTTCTGGCGCTGCCCGCCCTGGTGGGTAGCATCCTCGTGGCGACCGGGCCTGCGGGCGCGGATCCCACCGGGCCGTCAGCCGCCACCAGCCGATCCCAATCTGAGGATCGCGAGTCGGTACGCCTCGTACAGATCAGGCTGACCGGCGCCGACATGCTGGACAAGGTGGCCGCTGCCGGCTTCGACCTTGAGCACGGCCTCCGACGCGTGCCGACCGGCATCGAAGGCGAGGCGGTGGTGACCGCCGAGCAGGTCACCGAACTCACGGCGATGGGCGTCGAGGTGCTCGCCGACGATGCCGGCTTCGCCTGGAGCGACCAGGCCGACGGCGGCATCGGCGTCGACGTCGCCGGCGCGCGGGCCGTCCAGCCGTCGAACCACCAGGCGACGGTACGCATTGCCCGCGCCGACTGGTTCACCACCAAGGGCCAGGGCTTCCTGTACGTCGAGGCGCGGACCACCGAGGGTCAGCAGGCGGACCCGATCGTCGGGATGCAGGTCGAGAACGACTCGGGCAAGGGCACCCCGTTCGGCTTCGCGCGGACGATGAGCCGGTTCGTCGACTCCGGGCAGTACATGTTCCACCGGAACCTGTTCAAGCTCGACACCCGCCCGACCAGGATCCAGGTGACGAGCTCCACTGGTGGGGTCACCACCGGTGTGGTCTCGAACTGGTTGGAGAACGCCCCGCCGCCGCTGACGGCGAACCCGTCCTACAAGTCGGACTTCGTGGACGGCTACAAGCACCCGCAGCAGCTCTACAGCCGCGCCAAGGAGATCGCCCGCCAGTACCCGGACATCGCCGAGATCGTCTACCTGCCGAACCAGACCAACGGGTACCAGCGCAAGGCGCAGGCTCAGCTCGGCGGCACCGGGCAGGCGGCGGTCGTCGTCACCTCCGCGGCGTGGGGCCACGAGGGTGGCAACGACATCACAGTGGAGTTCGTGGACCGGCCCGATGCGAACCTCCCGCTCGCGGTGGAGGTCACGGGCAAGGCGGTTCGCGTCCTGCTCGCCACGGACGCCGCCGGGGCGCCGGCGAGTACGGCCACCCAGGTGGCGGACGCGTTGCGGAGCCGGTCCGCGGGCCTCATCGACCGGGCGCACCCGTACCGCACCAACGAGGGCACCGGCATCGTCGCGCCGACGACCGGCCCGGTCGCGCTGACCGACTTCCTGGACCAGAAGCGCGTCGGAGCACCGGAGGGTGAGGTGCCGCGAGGCCCCGCGACGATCCCGGTCCTGCGGATCGGCAAGCACCGTGACGGCAAGAAGCCTGGTGTCCTGATCCAGGCGCAGGACCACGCCCGCGAGTGGGTGCCGGCGACGACCAGCCTGGAGTCGGCCGAGCGCCTGGTGCACAACTACCGGTCGGACCGGGAGACGAAGAAGATCGTCGAGAACACCGACATCTTCTTCATCCTGTCCAACAACCCCGACGGGGCGAACTACAGCTTCTACAACTTCGCCTCGCAGCGTAAGAACATGACGAACCACTGCCCGGACGCCAGCGCCGATCCGGCGCAGCGGAACTCCTGGGGTGTCGACCTGAACCGGAACTACCGGGTCGGGTCGGGCCACGACGGCTACGCGGGAGGGTCGACCAACTGCGTCAGTGGCACCTACCAGGGGCCGGAGGAGCTGTCCGAGCCCGAGTCGAAGAACATCATCTGGCTGGTCGAGAAGTACTCGAACATCAAGTTCATGATGTCGGTGCACTCCAACGGTGGTCAGCTGTTCTGGCAGCCCGGCGCCTACATCGCGGACGGACGGATCACCACGCCGCGCCCGCCGCTGGGTGACGAGGCGTTCTACTGGCAGTCGGCCGCCCGGATCCTGTCGCAGGTCAAGGCGCACCGGGAAACCGTCGTCACGCCGGAGAACGTCGGCGGCTCGTCGGACGTCCTCTACTCCTCAGCTGGCAACGTGCGCGAGGACCTGTACTACACCTACGGGATCTACGCGTTCGGCTGGGAGGTGGGCGGCTCCGTCTACAACCCCGCCACCGGCAACTGGCAGGGCGGTTCGTTCCAACCCGAGTGGACGGGAAACCCGGAGCTGGTCAGTGGCCACGCCGAAACGATGGAGTACGCCAACGGCATCATGGAGATGTTCCGGGTCGCGGCGGACTGGGGCAAGGACAAGAAGGATCCGACGTCGCAGCTGGTCCCCGGCGGGGGTCGTTACTCCGAGCCGGTCGACGTGCGCTTCGAGACCAGCGAGCCGGCCACCATCTACTACACGACCGACGGCAGCCGGCCCACGCTTGAGTCGCCCCGTTACGCGGCCACCGAGTTCCGCGAGCCGGGGCAGGTGTTCCACGTGACCGAGACGACGACGTTCCGCTGGTTCTCGGTCGACAGCGCCGGCAACATCGAGAAGAACTACGACCCGACGAAGACGGACAAGCGCAACAACTACCGCACGGCGACGATCACCATCGCCAAGAAGTAGCGCCCCTTTCCGAGGATCGTTGCCCCGTCGGTGTGGTCCAACCGCGCCGACGGGGCGACGACGGGATGGTCAGGGGTTGAGAAGGACCTTGATGGCGCGGCGCTCGTCCATCGCCCGGTACCCTTCGGCGGCCTCGTCGAGGGGGAGGGTGAGGTCGAAGACCTTGCCGGGGTCGATCTGCCGGGTCGCGATCAGGTCGATCAGCTCGGGCAGGAACCGGCGCACCGGGGCGGGCCCGCCGTGCAGGTGTACGTGGGAGAAGAACAGCTCCTCCCCGGGCAGTTCGACGTCGTGAGCCACGCCGACGTACCCGACGTGACCACCGGCCCGGGTGGCCCGGATGGCCTGCATCATCGACTCCTGGGTGCCGACCGCCTCGATGACGGAGTGCGCCCCGAGACCGTCGGTGAGGTCCTTGATGCGGGCCACGCCCTCGTCGCCGCGCTCGGTGACGATGTGGGTCGCCCCGTAGTCCGCGGCGAGCTTCTGGCGCGGCTCGTGCCGGCTCATCGCGATGATCCGTTCCGCGCCGAGCCGCTTCGCGGCCAGCACGGCGAGCAGACCGACCGCACCGTCGCCGACCACCGCGACGGTCTTGCCGGGGCCGACCTCGGCCGCCACGGCACCGAACCATCCCGTGCCGAGCACGTCGGAGGCCGCCAGGAAACCCGGGATCAGGTCGTCCGAGGGAACGTCCGGCGTCGCGACCAGGGTGCCGTCGGCCAGGGGTACGCGCAGGTACTCGGCCTGGGCGCCGAGCCCGCCGACCGGCTCACGGTGCACGCATGAGGACTGGTAGCCGGCACGGCAGATCGGGCAGGTGTTGTCGGAGGCGAAGAAGGAGCCGACGACGAACTGGCCCGGCCTGATGGTGCGGACCTCGCCGCCCACCTCCTCGACGACGCCGACGTACTCGTGGCCCATCGGCGACGGTCCCTTGACCGGCTCGACCCCCCGGTACGGCCACAGGTCCGAACCGCAGACACAGGTCGCGGAGACCCGGATGATCGCATCGGTCGGGAGCAGGATCCTGGGATCCTCCCGCGTCTCGACCCGGACGTCGCCGGGAGCGTGCATCACGACACCACGCACAAGTTCTTCCTTCCCAGGGGCCGGACGTCCGGCCTGTTGTTACCCGTCCAACTACCCGGGCAGGCCGTGATGATGCCGCCTCCCGGGCACATTCGGGACGACGCTCACCACCACCGCCTTGCCGACGCTTGATTAAATCGAGAGCGGTAAATAGATTGAGGATGGGCACCGCCGTGGTCCGGGCGACCGGGCCGTCGGCGGCTGACAGGTCCACCCCGAGCCGGGCACTTCGGTCGTACGCGCCGACCAGCCGCTGTGGCGCACCGCCGCGCCGCACCCAGGGCGCGTTGTCGCGCCGCGTCCGTCCCGGACGCGCGCCGCCGCGTCGCCTCCGCTCAGCTCGATGGCAGAAGGACCCTTCATGACGATCTTCCGTGCCCGCCCCGCTCCGACCCTGGTGGTCGTCGCCGCGCTGGCCGCCGCCGTGACCGTGACCGGCACAGCCCTGCTCACGGGCCCGGCCGCAGCCGCCCAGGGCTGCCGGGTCGACTACACGCCCAACCAATGGTCCGGCGGATTCACCGCCAACATCAAGGTCGCCCCGGGCGACACCGCTGTGTCCAGTTGGACCGTCACCTGGACGTACGCCGGCGACGAGCGCGTCACGAACGGCTGGAACGCCACGGTCAGCCAGTCCGGATCGACGGTGACCGCCCGCAACGCGTCGTACAACGGCAACATCCCGGCCGGCGGCGCGACCGAGTTCGGCGTGCAGGGCACGTTCGGCGCCAGCGGTGGCGCGCCGACCGGGTTCAGCCTGAACGGAGTGCCGTGCAACGGCGCTGCGCCGACGACGCCTCCACCCACGACGCCTCCACCCACGACGCCCCCGCCCACGACACCTCCACCCACGACGCCCCCGCCGACCACCGAGCCGCCGGTCGGATGCGCCGGGGCGGTGCTCTGCGACGGCTTCGAGAACCAGACCGGCTCGACGCCGTCCGGTGACTGGGCCGTGGTGAGCCCGGACTGCTCCGGAGCCGGCACGGCCACCATCGACACGACCACCACGCACAGCGGCAGCCGGGCGGTCCGGATCAACGGCGCAGCCGGGTACTGCAACCACGTCTTCATCAGGTCGACGAAGAACCTCAGCAGCGTCGGCAGTGTCCGGTACGGACGGATCTGGGTGCGGCACACCACCGCCCAGCCCACCGATCACACCACGATGGTGACGATGGCCGACGCCGCCGACGGCAACAAGGACCTGCGGTTGGGCGGACAGAACGGCGCCCTGCAGTGGAACCGCGCCTCCGACGACGCGACCCTGCCCGAGCAGAGCCCGGCGGGGGTGGCGCAGAGCCTGCCACTACCGGTCAACCGGTGGGCCTGTGTGGAGTTCATGGTGGACGGCTCGGCCGGTCAGCTTCGTACGTGGCTGGACGGCACCGCTGTCACCGGACTGACCGCGGACGGCGTCCCGACGCACGACATCGACGGCCAGTGGTACAACCGCACCTGGCGACCGCAACTCACCGACCTGAAGCTGGGCTGGGAGAGCTACGGCGGCGGGGCCGACACCCTCTGGTACGACGACGTCGCGGTCGGGTCCAGCCGAATCGGCTGCTGACCCGTCGAGATCGTGAGCGGTGCACCGTCAGCGGTGCACCGTCACGTCCCGGCAGATGATCAAGGGTGTGTCGCGCTGGATGTCACACCCTTGATCATCTCCGACTCCTCAGGGTGCTGAGGTGGATGCCCCGCGGCCCGCCCACACGGGGCTGTCCACGTAGTGGTTGTCGTAGCGATCCTGGGTTTCGCCGACCTCCTGCCAGGTGGCTTCGCCCCGATGC
The DNA here is from genome assembly GCF_057766525.1 of Micromonospora sp. MGP-C2. Lineage (NCBI taxonomy): Bacteria > Bacillati > Actinomycetota > Actinomycetes > Micromonosporales > Micromonosporaceae > Micromonospora > Micromonospora sp. MGP-C2. The sequence continues at coordinate 1,593,381 of NZ_JBYMEN010000002.1, read as the reverse complement.
ACCTTGTCGAGCAGTCGGTAGTAGTCGAAGCGGGGCTTACCAGGGGTGATCACGACGAGGAAGTCGGCGTCCTGGCTGTCGGCGGGGGCGAAGGCGTGCGGTGTGCTCGGCGGGACGAAGAGCATGTCTCCCTGGTGCAGGGTGTGCAGTTCCTCGCCGACGAGCATCTCGAGGGCGCCGTCGAGTACGAAGAACAGCTCGCCGGAATGGGTGTGCAGGTGTGGCGGTGCGCCGTCGGTGCCGTGCTTGAGCAGGGTGCGATTGCTGGTCAGTGCGCCGTCGGTGTGCTCGGGGTCGAGTAGCAGTGTGATGACGCTGGCCGGGTCGCTGTCGAGAACCTCGGCCTGGGCTGCGCGTACCAGTGTCATGGTCGGCTCCTTCGTCGTCCGTCGATTCCTAGACATTAGGTGTCCAGAATCTTCCAGGCCAGTGATCGTGGCGTGAGTCACAGGTTCTGGACATGTAGAATCCAGGATTATGCGGATGAGTCAGGGCGTCGAGTGGGCCCTCCACACGTGTCTCAACCTGAGCTGGATGGACGCGCCCGTGTCAACCGGCATCCTCGCGGCGTTTTATGAGCTGCCTCCGGCCTACCTGAACAAGCAGCTCCAAGCCCTGGTCCGAGCCGGGATCCTGACGTCGACCTCAGGGCCGCGCGGGGGCTTCCGGCTGGCCCGGGCCCCGGCGGCGGTCTCCCTGTTGGACATCGTGGTCGCGATCGAGGGCTCGGAGGAGCTGTTTCAGTGCGACGAGATTCTCAGCAAGGGGCCGGGCGAGCACGCGGGCGTCGACTATCGACAGTCCTGCGCGTTCGCCCAGACGATGCGGGGCGCTGAACTGGCCTGGCGACGGGAGCTTGCCGGCAAGACGGTGGCTGACGTCAGGGCCGATGTCGAGCGTGGGCACCCCGAAGCCCCGGCCAACACCCGAGCCAGGATCGCGGAGCTGCGCTAGGACCACCGGGTTCGCCCCTTCCTCTGCGGTGCGGGAGGGTGCCACAATGGCAGCGGCGTCCAAGCGGTTACCGCTGGGCCCGGGGGAGGGCCTTCCGCAGGAAGCGGACGGTGGGCACGAACCCGGAGGCCGCGATGCACCTTGTTCCCGACGCTGGCGCCATCTCCAGCCTGGTCGATCTGCTCGGTGGTGTGCTGCAGTTGACCGCTGCGGTCGTCACCCTGGTGGCCGCCGTCAACGTCCGTGGGCGTCGCCCTGGTCGCGGGCGGGGCGGCGATGATGACGACGCTCGTCCGTGAGACCCGCTCCGACGCGGCCGCTCGCGCGGTTGCGGCGGTCAACTGCCGGGCCTCTGGTCAGGATCGCGTCCGGAACGGGGCAAGGGTGGCGCGGATCTGCTCGCCAGCACCCCAGTCGTCGTCGAACTGGGCCAGCACGGCGAGGTGTTGTCGCAGCTGGACGACTGGCATGCGGGCCTGCCAGCCGTCGTCCAGAGAGGTCAGGTCCGCATAGACCTGGAAGAACCGTTGCGCCTCGGGCGGGGGCGAGGTGGACCACACATGGGCGAGGTCGACCTCGGCCCACATGTACGACACGGCCGGGTCGATCAACGCGGGCCGCCCGTCCGGGGTGGCCATGATGTTCTGCGTCCACAGGTCGCCGTGTGTCAGGCACGCCGGCCGGTCCGGCAGCAGGTCGGGCAGTCGGTGACACAGCCGCTCCAGTGCCGCCCGGTCCGCCGCGTCGAGCGCCGCCTCGACGCGGGGCTCCCCGAGCCACCGGAGCAGCCGGTGCTCTGCGAAGAACGCAAACCCGTCGTCATGCCACGTGTTGACCTGGCGGCGGCGGCCCAGCCAGTTGTCGTGGTGCCATCCGAAGCGAGGATGGGTCGTGCTCGTGTGCATGCGGGCGAGCAGGTGCGCCAGCTGCTCCCAGAAGCTCTCGGTCTGCGGCCTCGGGCGCAGCACCGACAACACGAGCAGTTCCGGGTCCACCAGGAGCACCTCGGGTGTGGCCATGCCGCCGAGTTCGCGTAGGGCGGCCAGCCCTTCGGCCTCCGCGACGAAGACCCCCTCGGCGGGCGCGTCGGCGAAGCCCTTGACGAACACCGACGGGGCGTCCCGACGGGTGGCGATGCCCGCGAGCGCCGCGACCCCGCCCGTCACCGGCTCCACTGTGACGACCTCGCTCATCCCGGCCTGGAGCAGGCGTTCCAGCAGCGTCGTCGTCGAGCTCATCAGGACACACCTCTCATCTGCGTGCACCCCTGCCTGCGGCTGCACGCCCCCGGCGGCCACCAGGAACCGTTGTCAGCCCGGCCTTCACGTCGATGCCAGCGTAGGCGGCCACGGTCCTGTGGACACCTGAGCGGTGTCCCGTAGGTTGGTGGTGCGAACACGTGACCGACGGCGGTGGTTGGCCTCCGTCACCGGCCAGTGGGTCATGGACCATCCACGCATTCGAGGAGAGGCGGACCACGACATGACGGCGGTGCCTGCCGCGGATCCGGCGGTTGCCGGGCGAGGATCGGCTGAGGAGGATCTGCGGGCGTTGTTCGGGCAGTCCACGGCCGTCTTCGCGTCGTTGACCGGCCCGGCGCATGTGGTGGAGACGGCGAACCGGGCCTTCTTCGAGACCATCGGTCAGGAACGGGTCCGCACCGGGGTCGCGCTCGTGGACGTGATGCCCGAGCTGGCCGATCAGGGCTTCATCGCTCTGCTGGATCAGGTCTACCGCACGGGCGAGGCGTACGTCGGCCGTGACGTCCGGGTCGTGCTGGGCGTCGGCCCGCAGGCCCGGGAGGCCTTCTTCGATGTCTCCTACGAGCCGCGTCGAGACGCAGCCGGCGCGGTGACCGGGATCCGTGTGCTCGGCGTGGAGACCACCCAGGTCAAGCATGCCCAACGGTTGATGACCGAACACCGCGCCCTGCTGGAGCAGATCGCCCGCCAGGCGCCCCTGACCGAGGTGCTTGACGGGATGGCCCGCTGTATCGAGAATCTGGCACCGCAGGAGGTGCTCGTCTCGGTGCTGCTCGCCGATGCCGACGGCCGGCACCTGCGCCACGGCGCCGCCCCCAGCCTGCCCGCCTTCTACAACCAGGCCATCGACGGCATCGCCACCGGCGAAGGCGTCGGCTCCTGCGGCACCGCCGCCCACCGCCGGGAGCCGGTGATCGTCACCGACATCACCACCGACCCGTTCTGGAACGACTTTCGGGATCTGGCCGACCGGGCCGGTCTGGCGGCCTGCTGGTCCACTCCCATCCTGGCTCGCGACGGCGGCCTGCTGGGCACGTTCGCCATGTACCACCGCACCCCGCGCGTCCCACAGGACTCGGACCTCGCTCTCACCCGGGTCTTCGCCGGCACCGCGGCCCTGGCCATCGAACGCCACCACATCGAACAGGCGAAGACGGCCGCCGAAGCACGCGCCAGGGCGGCTCACGACGAGCTGGCCAGGGTGCTACGCGTGGAGCGGGAACTGCGCGCCGAGGCCGAGCAGCGTGCTGCTGCCTCCGCAGAACTCGCCGCGCGGATGCGTGCCGCCGCAGCCGCGCAGGCTGCCCTGCCACACCCGGAGCACTGCCAGCTCGGCGATGCTCCCGGCTGCACCGCACCCGCCGAGATCAAGATCGCTGATTCGTGGGGTGACTCGGCATGGGGCTGTACCGCGCACGTCGAGGAGGCCCTTCTCAACGTGCGCTCGGTGTTCATCGCCAGCGAGGAACTCGGCGGCCTGGCCGCCTACCTCAACCGCTGACGAGGTCTGCGACGGCCGGCACCTGGCTGGCCCGGCCGTCGCCCTGGTCCCTGGTCAGGAACTGTGGGCTGCCACGTTGATGACGTTGCCGTCCGGAGCGCGGACGAAGAACCGCCGCACTCCCCAGGGCTCAGTGGTCAGCGGGTGCACGATCGCGTAACCGAGGCGCTGTGCCTCCGCGTAGGCGCCGTCCACGTCGTCCACCTGCACCGAGATGACCGAATCCTCGGGTGCGGACGCGTCGCCGGAGACGAGCTGCACGCTCGCGCCGCTGTCGGGCGAGGTGTAGCGGGCCACCCAGCCCAGGTTGAACTCCTCGTTGCTCAACCCGAGGTAGTCGCTGTAGAAGCCCTTGGCGGCGCTGATGTCAGGCACCGGAAGGTTGGCCAGGACGCGGACGACGCGCACGCGGACCTCCTGCTTCGAGTTGTGGAATCCGCTCATCATCCTGCGTCGTGCGTCCATACCTGCTCATCGCCGCGCGGGGAGTCGGGAGGCAGCGCCGCGGTGGGCCCGCAACGTGCGCGGACCCACCGCCCTTCATCGAGTACGCGACGGCCAGCCTCTCAACACCAGGTCAGCGTCGAGTTGATCCGGGTGACGTTGCTGATGGTGTTGTTCGCGCCACCGCAGGGACTCTGGGTGATGTTGGTGCCGCTGACGGTCAGGTTCTGCAACCGGATGCCGGAGGAGATCGGGAACTCCGTCCGCGACGCGATCCTGATCTCGCCGCCGCCCGTCACCGTCCCGGACACCCCGGCGATCACGACGTTGTAGCAGTTCTCCACCAGGATCGAGTTGTTCCCCGTGTTCGAGATCGTCACCCGGTCGATGACCGCGCCACCGGACTCGGAGACGCAGAAGATCCCGCGGCCACCCCCGGACGCGATCACGTTTCCGACCCGGATGTTGGTCGGATACGAGCTGCCCACCCGGCCGTTGCGGTTGGCCATCCGGAAAGCCGCGTACCCGGTGCCGGCACCGGCGCCTTGGGCGTCGACCGTGCCGACAGTGGCGTTGATCGTGTCGTTGAGTAGCAGGCCGGAGTCCCGGGTGTTCCGCGCCGTGACAGTTCCGATGGTCAGACCGTCCACGCCGTACGTCTCCACCCCGTGCGTGCCGGTGCCTGACACGTACACGGTGTCGATGCGGACGTTGCGTACCTTGACCGACCGATCTCCGCCGTGGTTGTCGATGCGCACTCCCAGGCCGGCGGAGAGCCGCATGTCGATCTGCCCGAGGGTCAGGTTGTTCACGTTGCGCATGAAGATGCCGTACAACGGCGACCCGGTCAGCGTCAGGTTCTGCACCTCGACATCCGTGGTTCCCCGCGAGTAGACCGGCGCCTGGTCGCCCGAGCCCGATGCGGTCACGTTGATCGTGCCGCACACCGCGAGCGTCGTGTACGACGGCAGCGACAGCCGTGAACCCGCGCTCATCGACCCGGAGCCGCGGACCACGACCCGCTGCTTCGACGTCCGACCGGCCGACAGTGAGTTGACCGCCGCCTGCATGGCGGACAACATGCTCGTACCCGAATAGACCGTCGACGAGCCGTTACGGGCCGTCCAGGTGCTCCCGCTCAGCACGGCCTCGGCGTTGGTCGACCCGCTGCCACAGCCGGGTGGCGTGCTGCCCCCGCCCACCTGGACCATCTGCCACTGCTGGTTGGCACCGTTCTGGTCGGTGTACTGGCTGATGCGGCCGCCGTCGGCGGTGGACCGCTCCCAGACCTCGAGTGCCTTGGCGGAGTGGCGGTTGATCAGCCGGACATGGCCGCCGTCGGAGTCGAGCACCTGGAACTGCTGGTTGGTGGCGTTGAGATCCGGCCACTGGCGGTACTCGGCGCCGTCGGCGGTGTTCCACTCCCAGAGGTCGACGACCTTGCCGCTGTGTCGAGCCTTGAGGCGGTAGTAGCCGCTGCCGGACGAGACGAACTGGAACTGTTGCCATTCGCCGTCGTTGCGGGACCACTGCTGGATCACCGCGCCGTCTGCCGTCGAGGTGTCCCGGACGTCGAGGACCTTGCCGCTGTGCCGGTTGACCAGGACGTAGTAGGCGTTGGTGTCGATGGTGGCCGCCGCTGCCGGCGGCGCGCCGACCAGCACAGCGCCGGCGGCACCGACCAGCGCGGTGATCATGGCCAGAACCAGGCCGGTACGCCGGCCGCGGCGGATCGAGCCGTGGCTGGACGGTCTCGTGGTGGTGGGGGTCATCGGTGCTCCTGGCTCGATGGGGGAGTGGTCCCGCGGCTATTCCAGGTGGAAGGTGGCGGAGGCGCGCTCGGCACTCGTGCTCACCGCTTCCAGGTAGAGCAGTCCGTCGCGGTGGCGTACGTACCGGCCGGGGAAGTTCTGTGACTCCAGGGAGACCCCGGTGCTGGCAGCCAGGCCGGATTGGCGGTGGAAGCTCGCGTCGCCGCCGAAGAGCGACGAGCCGTCGCTCCGTTCGACGTACAGGGCGTAGCCACGGTGACGCAGGTAGTACCCCGGGAAGTTGGTCGACTCCAACGACACCGTCCCGCCCCCGGCGAGGCCGCTGACGATGCGGAACTGCGAGTCGGCCAGGTTGGCCACGTTGGGCTCGACCCGGGCCCGATAGTCGTAGTGCCGGATGTAGCTGCTGGTCAGATCGTGTGAACGCAGCCGCACCGGTGTGGCCCCGTCGGGCACCGGGATGCCGAAGTTCGGGGTGCCGTCGGCGTTCCAGTACACCTTCTGCAGCCTCGTCCGCCGGTTCGGGTCGTTGAGCGGATCGCCGCTGATGTCACGGTAGTTGCGGTCGTGATAGACCAGGATGTCGCTCTGCCCATCCTCGGAGACCGTGAACGAGTTGTGGCCGGGGCCGTACTGACCGGTGGCGGCGTTGCTGGCGAACACCGGGTTGGGGCTCTTGCTCCAGGCGGCGGCGTCGAGCAGGTTGGCGGTGGCCGAGGCGCTCAGCATCCCGAGGCAGTAGTTGGCGTCCGTGGCGCTGGCCGAGTAGGTCAGGAAGATGCGGCCGTTGCGTTGGATCACCGCCGGTCCCTCGGCGACCCGGTAGCCGCGGGTCTCCCAGTCGTACGTCGGCACGACGAGTCGCGTCACCGTGCCGGTGATCTGCCACGGGTTGGCACCCATCCGGGCGAGGTAGACGTTGGAGTTGTTGGAGATGCCCGGCTCCTGCTGCGCCCAGGTCAGATAACGCACCCCGTTGGCGACGAAGGTCGACGCGTCGAGGCTGAACGTGTCCCACGGTGTCGTGATCCGACCTCGTTCGGTCCACGACCCGGTCAGCGGATTCGCGCTGGAGTTCTCCAACACGTACATGCGGATCCGCCACACGTCGTCGGTGCGGCCCGCGGCGAAGTAGACGTACCACCGGTTGTTGATGAAATGGATCTCCGGCGCCCAGATGTGGGCGCCCATCTCGCCGCTGGTGTGCCGGTTCCAGATCGTGGTTTCCGCCGCCGTGGCCAGGCCCTGGAGGGTGGTCGCACGTCGCAGCACGATCCGGTCGTACTGCGGCACCGTCGCGGTCATGTAGTAGTAGCCGTCGGTGTGCCGGACGATGTGGGGGTCGGCCCTCTGGTTCACCAGCGGGTTGGTGTAGTTGACCGCCGGTGCGGCGTGCGCCGGCCCGGCCGCCGGCAGGCCGGCTGCCACGGCGAGCACCACCAACACCGCGGCCACGACCGACCGTAGGCGTCGGCGGCCGGCAGGCCCCCGGCCGGTTGCCGGGCGGGCAAGCGGATCGCGTGGGTGGAGTGGCAGCGGCATCTGTCCTCCGTACGGTTGGTGAGCGACTCATCGGCGCAGGTGGTGCCGGCCGGTGGCGTCGTGGCCGATCAGGTCGACGCCGAGCAGCACGTGGGGCCGGAACCGGCCGCGACGCCCAGGTGACGGCGCCGCCAGCCTGCGGCGCCCCGCCGGGGTCGATGCGCGAGTGAATCGCGAGATATGACGGTGGCGTTGCGCCCAGGTTGCGGTCTCAGTGTTGGCGCTAACATCGACAGGTGTCAAGGTGTCTGGTTGGCGCCCGAGATGTACTCATCGAACGCGGCGACCTCTTCGTCGGTCACGGACGGGGCGAAGTCGAGGTGCTCGCTGGGATGGAGACCGGTGCCAGAGCCGGTCACCGTCACGAACCACGCGGCCTCGTGATCGAACCAGTACGCCCTGCCCAGCAAGCCGATCTCGCTGGCCTCGGAAGGGTCGTCGGGGTCCTCCGCCGCGACGACGCGGACCCACTGCCCGTCCGTCCCGTAGGACGGTCGGGCAAACGTGAGGGCGATGTCGTTGAGGTCGAAACCACCCTCCGGCACACCAACCGCACGTGCGGCCCCGGCTCGCGCCATGGACAGCACCTCACGCGTCCGGCGGGTACGACCGACCTCCACCTCGCCATCGGGCCCGTCGATCAGCACGACGTAGGAACGGTCCGCCAGGTGGTGGCGCACCCGTGCACGCACACTTTTCGGTTGGTCGCCCATCCGCTGATAGTGCCCTTTGCGCACCAGGCGCGTCACGGGGAGCCGCGGTGGCGCAAATGGGCGCGGTCCGGGATATCCTTGCCGCATATGGCTACCTTTCGCAGCGCCTCAGTGCTCCTTTCGTCGGATGGCACCAGGACCCCCGGCACCGCCGCTCTCTTCGCCGAGCCCGCCCGCAGGGGCGGGGTCCCGCCGTGGGCAGGTGACTTCCGACCTGCCAACAGCGCCGGCAACGGCCCCAAGAACGCGGTCGGGAAGACCTTCACGTTGGAGCTGCCCGACGGCAGCACCGGCAAGGTCGTCGTTCAGGGCCTCAAGAGCGGAAAGGGAGGCGTCGTGCTGGCGCTGATGGGCCAGGACGCACCCCCTTTCTGAGCAAGACTGCTACCCACCGGCCGGTCAGCGACCTGCCGATGCCAATGCGTCCGGACAGCGTCCGGACGCATTGCCGTACCCGTGGCGGGGCGGTCCTGGCCGGTGACGTTCCGCCGGCCAGGTCGCCAGTCAGCGGCGGCCGGTGGCCAGAGCGACGAGATACTGGCCGCCACCCGCGTCGACGCTCGCGGTCACCGGCAGCCCGGGCACCAGCCGGGAAAACCGGTCGACCAGCCAGTCCGCCGCCTCCTGGGCGTCCTTCCTGCTCGGGCAACGGGCCACCAACTCCCGGCCGCCCTTGCGCTCAAGCCTCTCGGCGACGGTGATCAGCGGCGCGGGCTCCACCACGTGCAGACGGTCCGGCCAGGCGATGACCACCTTGACGGCGCCCTTGCGGGTGTTGCAGGCGCGGTGCGCAAGCCGTTCGACGACCTTGGCCTTCTTGTCCGCGGTGCGGCTGTCGACGCTGGGCCCACGCGGGTCGTTCACCGACATGTCAGCGTCGACCGGCTCGTCGCAGACCCAGCATCGCCAGTTGTCACGCCGGGCGACGTCATCGAGAAGACTCATCCGAGCAAACTAGCCTGTCAGCCCCCGATCAACGACAGACGGAGCCCTCGGCGCGGTCGCACTGCTCCAGGGGGCCTGCTCATCCACGGGCGTCGTGCTGGTTGCTGAGATTCCTTCACGAGCGTAGGAAGAACACCACCTGCGTCGAAGGAGATGCGTGTGACCACAATCAGAGGGCTCCGTCTCGCCGTGTCCGTGCTGGTGACCGCGGGCACCGTCCTGTTCGGGGCGTCGGCCGCCGCGGCACCGCCCGCCACTCCTGCACCGACCGGGCAGCAGGCCTGCGACCCGATCGACCCGACGGCCTGCCTGCTGCCCTTCCCGAACGACTACTTCACCGTGCCGGACCGGACCAGCCCCACCGGTAAGCGGGTGCGGCTCGCGACCGCCGCGATGCCCGCCAACGTGCAGGGAACCCCGATCGACCCGACGGAATGGAACCGGCAGGACGGGTTCAGCCCGGGCTCGCCGATCCTGGTGCGAGTGCCCGGCCTCGACGCCACGACGACCGGGATCGCGCCGGTCACCGACATCGGCCGCTCGCTGGCACCGGACGCGCCGATCGTGCTGATCAACGCGCGGACCGGTGAGCGCACGCCGTACTGGGCCGAGCTGGACGCGCACGCCACCGGCGACCCCGACCGGCAGGTGCTGATCATCCGACCTGCGGTGGCGCTGACCGAGGGCACCCGCTACGTCGTCGGCCTGCGCGGCATGCGCGACGGCAACGGGGCGTCGATCCCGGCACCGAAGGCGTTCAGGGCGTACGTGACCGGTGCCGGCGTCAGCCATCGCGACAGCCGTGCGCCGCAGATGAAACGGATCCTCGCCGACCTGACCCGCGCCGGGGTCAAGCGGCACAGCCTCTACCTGGCCTGGGACTTCACGGTGGCCAGCCGGCAGGGTTTGACCGGGCGGATGCTGGCGGTCCGCGACAGCGCGTTCGCCAGCCTCCGAGCCGCACCGTCGTTCACCGTCACCCAGGTGACCGACTACCCACCGGAGCAGGAGCCGCTGATCGCCCGGCAGGTGACCGGCACCATCGGCGTACCGTCCTATCTGACCGGCGACGGCGGGCCGGGCTCCCGGCTTCACTACGGGCCCGCTGGCGGCACCGGGACGCCGCAGACGCCGAACGCCCTTCCCACGCCGTCCGGCGCGACGATCGCGGCGGACTTCGTCTGCAACATCCCGCGCAGCGCCTCCGCCGCGAAGCCGGCACACCTGTCGCTCTACGGCCATGGCCTGCTCGGCAAGCCGACCGAGATCAACGCCGGCAACGTCAGGACGATGTCGAACACCCACAACTTCACCTTCTGCGCGACCAGTTGGATCGGCATGGCCGCCGGTGACCTCCCCTACGTGGCCGGTGCCTTCACCGACCTCAGCGCCTTTCCCGCCGTGGCGGACCGGTTGCAGCAGAGTTTCCTGAACTTCCTGTTCCTGGGCCGCGCGATGATCCACCCGGGCGGGTTCGCCGCCCACCCGGCGTTCCGGGACGCCACCGCACGACCACTGATCAACCTGGCCGGCGGGCTGCACTACGACGGCAACAGCCAGGGTGGCATCAACGGTGGTGCCCTCACCGCCATCGCCCAGGACTGGACCCGCTCAGTGCTGGGCGTACCGGCGATGAACTACTCCACGCTGCTGCAACGCAGCGTGGACTTCGCCCCGTTCCAGTCGGTCATGGACGGCTACTACCCGGACAAGGTCGACCAACAGCTGATCCTCGCGCTGCTGCAGATGTTGTGGGACCGGTCCGAGGCCAACGGGTACGCCCAGCACATGACCGACCGGCCATTGCCCGGCACCCCACCGCACCAGGTCCTGATGCACGTGGCCTTCGGTGACCAGCAGGTCTCGCCCGCCGCAGCGGAGGTCCAGGCGCGCACCATCGGGGCTCGCCTGCACACGCCCGCGCTCGCCGACGGTTGGTCACCGGACGTGCGTCCGTACTGGGGCATCGCGCCGATCCGCCGCTACCCGTACACCGGCTCGGCGCTCGTGATCTGGAACAGCGGCGCGGCGTACGCGCCACCGCCGACGAACCTCGCCCCGGCCGGGCCGGAGTACGGGGAGGATCCGCACGAGTTCCCACGGGCCCAGGCCGGAGCCCAGAGACAGAAGGCCGCCTTCCTGCTCACCGGCAAGGTCATCGACGTCTGCGCACGGACGCCCTGCCCGTGACCCGCTCTGCCGCCCCCCGGGGCGCGAACCTTTGACGTCACGCGCCGCCCGCCGCAGATCCGCGGTGGGCGGCGCGTTCGTGGGTGCCCTAGGCGAAGCGGTCCGCGAGCTTCGTCAGCTTGCCGACGTACGCCGACCAGTCGTAGTCGTCCGGGATGTTGGTGTTGTCCTGCCGCAGGCCGATCGCCGAGTCGTGCTGCTCGCGGATGATGTCGGCATGCCCTGCGTGACGGGCGAGGTCGCAGGTCACGTGGATGATGATCCGCTGCAGCGTCACGTCCTGCCGGCCTGGGCGCCACCACGGCACCTGCCCCGGCGCGTCGAGCGGCAGCTGGTCGATCGTCTGGTCGGCGAACACCCCGACCCGGCGATACAGATCGATCAGGCCGTCCTTCGTCTCGTCCTCGCTCGCGTACCAGTCTGCCTGTGGGTCCTCGTCGAACGCCTGCATGGGGACGAGTTCCTCCGGCGTCGGGAACTCGCGCCCGAAGGTGGGCCCGAAGTAGCCGGCTTCGACATTGAGGCAGTGCTTGATGATGCCCAGCAGGTTGGTGCCGGTCGCGGTGCGGGGCATTCTCGCATCGCGTTCGCTCAGCCCGTCGAGCTTCCAGAGCAGGTCGTCGCGATTTTCCTTCAGGTAGAGGTGCAGCGCAGCTTTCGCATCGCTCAAGTCAGCCATGACCGCCAGTCTTCCTCAGGGCTGCGCCATCGTGGGGGCGACGTTTGCAAGATCAGAAGGGGGCGGGTGCGTCCGGCGGTGGTGCTCAGCCCAGGAGCGCCCGGACGACGTCGGGCCGGTTCAGGGCCGCGACACACCACGCGAAGTGACCGTCCCCGCCCTCGGCGTCGTAGGCGTTCGCGGTGATCAGCGAGTAGGCCGCGCGGTAGACGAGAAGCGCCTGCCGCGGGTAGCCCAGGCGCTCCTCGATCTGCGCGTAGAGGCCACGTTCGGTTGCCAGGGCCTGCTCGCCGTACATGTCGAAGATCGAGGCCGCGACGGAGGCGTCGAACACCGGGTCACCCTCGGTCGTGAGGAAGCCCCAGTCGAGTACGGCGGCAGGGCCGCCGGCGTCGTTCATGAGGATGTTGCCGGGGATCATGTCGCCGTGGACGACCGAGCGTCGTCCGCTGTCGACGTCCCGCAGCCGGTCCTGCAACGCGTCCAGCTTCCTGTCGAGGTCCTCGACCGCCGGGTCGAGGACCTGTCGGAATCGGGCGACGCGACGCGTGGCCAGTGCGTAAAGGGCGCCAGGGAAAGCGTCGTCCGCCTCGTAGAGCGGCATCGTCTCGTCCAGGACCGACAGCTTCCGCGCCTCGGGCAGGGGCCCGCTTGCCCCCAGTTGGGCCAACACGTCGACGAACGCCGACCTGGCCTCGTCGAGGGTGAGGCGACCCTCTTTCCGCGCTTCGGTCATGGTTCTGCCGGCCAGCCGTTGCTCGACGGTTACGCAGCGACCCTCGATCAGGTGGACCTCGTGGATCCGTGGGACCGCGACCCGCAGAGGTTTCCCGGCCAGCGCGTCGTAGAACACCCGAACCCGCTGCAAGGCGGCCTCCGACCCGTCGAACCACACCTTGGCGATCCGCTCCTGGCCGATCTCGTAGACGGCACCCTCCATTCCCCGCCCCAGCAGCCGGGGAGCCGCCCCGCCCGTCCACTGGCGCAGGAGTCGGGTCAGTTCGACGTCGGTCGGGCTGTGCATCAGGTTGCCATCGCTAACTGTCGTCGGTCGGCCGCTGCTCGTCGAGGTGGCCGCTCTGCGGGCGCAGTACCCGGGGGTGGCCTGGCACAGCTGCGGCGCGGGGAGGTCCGGGCGCTCCCCGCGCCGCCACCATGCGCTCGATCGGCGCACTGGTCAGGTGTGTGCGCGGCGCACCATCTCGCTGATCCAGGTGGGCGCGTACGGAGACGTGCAGCCCGGGGAGGTCGGGTAGTCCTTGAGCACCGCCAGGCGTTCGCCGATGTCGATCGCGCGAGCGCGGTGCGCGGCGTGCTCGATCCCGATCTGGGCCAGGCAGTGGTTCATCGCCCACTGGAGGCGATCCGGCGCGTCCCTCATCTCGCTCTCGATGACGTCGAGCAGCCTCGGCAGGTCGAGGCTCTCGGGCTTCTTCGTCACGCGCTCGGTGGTCAGCGCCCAGCCGGCGCTCGCGACCACCGGGTCCGGGTCGGCGCACCAGGCCAGGCGCAGCTCCTCGGCGTGCGGGCTCTTCTTCACCACGTAGTTCACGAGCCAGTCGTGCACCTTGGGCGCGCGTGCCTCGCGCAACATGGCGTCCAGCTCGTCGCGCTCGAACGCCCTGGGACGGCAGATCAGGAGCGCCAGCAGTCTTGCCGCGGTGTCGCCGGTCCTCCAGAGCTGGCGGGCGAGTTCCTGCTGCGTCTTGAGCCGCTTGGCGACCGCACGAACCTTGCCGAGGTGCACACCGTGATCGTCACCGTGTTTCGCGTTCACCTCGCGTGTCCGGTGGTCCTCCAGCGCGGCCAGTTCGGCCATCACCTCGGCCAGCACCGTGTCGGTCGGCGTCGTCGCGGTCACCGCAGCCTCCAGCTCTTCGGGTGTGAGATGCACCTTACGACGCAGTGGACCGGTGATGACCTGCGGCTGGTCGGTTCCTGCCGCGCGTGGCCCATCGAATGGCACAGTGATGTCCATGGACAGGACGCACGTCAACGAATGGCTCACCGCGTACGAGCGGCTGTGGCGGACGCCCGGCACGGACGCCCTGGTAACTCTCTTCACCGAGGATGCGAGCTACCAGCAGGGACCGTACTGGACACCTGTCGTCGGCCTGCCGGCCATCGCCCAGATGTGGGAGAAACAGCGCAAAGGCCCCGACGAGGTGTTCCAGATGACCAGCGAGATCGTCGCGGTCGACGGTGACACCGCCGTGTCGCGCCACGAGGTCCGCTACGGCGACCCGGTCGAGCAGGAGTACCGCGACCTGTGGGTCATGCGGTTCGCCGAGGACGGACGTTGTCGGTCGTTCGAGGAGTGGCCGTTCTGGCCGGGACAGCAGCCGGCCAACCCTCCGGACGGCTCGTGACCCGAGGCCCCGGCGGCCGGGGCGGACTATCGTGATTCCGTGAGTACCCGACACGTGCCCGCGCAGATCGGTGACCTGCCGCCGATCGGGCGACCAGCCACCAGTGCCCTGCTCGAAGCCGGCATCACCACGCTCGCCCAGGTGGCCACCCACAGCCGCCGCGAACTGCTGGCCATGCACGGGGTGGGGCCGAAGGCGGTCGACATCCTGGCCGCCGCGCTGGCCGAGCAAGGGCTGGCCTTCGCGGCTTCGTAAAAGGGCCGCTGCCTCAGTCGCGCGGGTTGGCGCAGAGCGCCTCCAGCCGTTCCAGCGTCGCGGTCATGCTCGTGATCCAGCCGCGCCCGCCGTCCATCGCCGCCTGCTCGTCGGCCGGCACCTGGGAGCAGTCATAGGTTTCGGTCACGATGGTCGCGTCCCGGCCGTCGGGGGTCAGCTCGTAGGTCCACCGGTGTCCCCATCGCGTCCGAGGAGTGGCACCGGGTGCGGTGTCCGGGTGGCCTCGGCCCGGCTCCGGTGTCCAGCCGATGTGCCGGTTCACCTCGTACTCGACGACGTGGTTGTTCATCTCGTAGTCGCCATACCGCGAGTAGTGCATCCTCATCACGAAGACGTCGCCGACGGCGGCGACCACCGCGTCCGATACGGCACCCCGCAGCATCCCGGAGCCGTCGAGATCGGTGTGTCGTCGAGGATCCGCGAGGATCCGGAAGATGTCGGCCGCTGGCGCGGCGATCCGCCGGGACACCGCGACGGGCTCGGCCCGACCACCTGTCACCGGTACGCCTCCTCGAAGGTGATCGTCGCCGACGCCTGGCGCTGGACGTCGCCGAGCCGTTCGCTGAGGAAGGCGCGTTCGACCTTGTTGTCGGTGTGGGCCAGGGCCTCCTGGTAGGCGTCCGCCGCCGGCGCCCAGCGGTCGAGTTGGCGCAGGAAGTCACCGCGGGCGGCGCTGAGGTAGCCGTAGGTGGCCAGGACCGGTTCGGCGAGCAGTGGCGTCAGTGCGTCGAGACCGGCCTGCGGGCCGTCGCGCAGACCCACGGCCACGGCACGGTTGAGCTCGACCACCGGCGAGGGCCAGAGCTGGAGCAGGACGTCGTACAGCCCGACGATCTCCGTCCAGTCGGTGTCCTGCCAGGTCGGCGCCTCGGCGTGCACGGCGGCGATCGCGGCCTCGACTGCGTACCGTGTCGGCGGTCTGCGACGCAGGGCGACGGTCACCAGGGCGACCCCCTCGCTGATGAGCCGGGTGTCCCAACGCCCGCGGTCCTGCTCCGAGAGCAGTTGCAGCCGACCGCTGGCCGACAGGCGACTGTCGTCACGCGCATGGATGAGCAGCAGCAGCGCGAGCAGGCCGCTGATCTCCGTGTCGGTCGGCATGAGCAGGTGCAGCATGCGAGCGAGGTTGATCGCGCTGTCGACCAGGTCACGGCGGACAAGGTGCGCGCCGCTCGGCGCCGTGTGGCCGGTGGTGAAGATCAGATGGACGACTTCGAGGACGGCGCTGACCCGCCCGGCGAGGTGGTCGGGCGACGGCACACGGTACGGGATGCGGGCAGTGGTGATCTTCTTCTTGGCCCGGGTGATCCGTGCGGCCATTGTGGGTTCCGGCACCAGGAACGCGCGGGCCACTTCCGCCGTGGACAGCCCGCACACCAGCCGCAGCGTCAGCGCGACCTGGGCGTCACGGGACAGGGCCGGATGACAGCAGGTGAAGACGAGTCGGAGCCGGTCGTCATCGAGGCCGTCCTCGGGGCCGGACACCGACTGGTCGGTCACCAGCTGCGGTAGAGCCCGACGCAACGCCGACTCGCGGCGCAGCACATCCAGCGCCCGGTTGCGGGCGGTGGTTGTCAGCCACGCACCGGGACGATCGGGGATGCCGATCTGCGGCCAGACCCGCAGCGCCTGGGCGTAGGCGTCCTGGGTGCACTCCTCCGCGAGATCGAGGTCCCGGGTCAGGCGTGCCGTCGCGGCCAGCAGTTGGGCCCAGTCGCGGCGGTGCGCCTGCGCGACCGCCGCGACCACCTCGGCGCTCATCCCTGATCGACCACCGGACGGATTTCCACCCCGCTGTGCCCGGCGGAGACCTCGTACAGCCGCGAGGCCAGGCTGATCACCTCGTCGAGGTCGGGGGCTTCGATCAGGTAGTAGCCGCCCACCGCCTCCTTGGTCTCCAGGAACGGCCCGTCCGTGATGGCCACCCGACCGTGGGGGTCGGTGCGCAGTGTGGTCGCGACGGCCGCCGGCTCCAACTGCTGGCCGTCGAGGACGGCCGGACCGGCTGCGGCGCAGAAGGCGCCGTGGGCCTCGTCGCGCTTCCGCATCTCCTGCTGTGACATCGCGGCCCACTGCCGTTCGTCGCCGTGGATGAGGATCAGGTACTTCGCCATGTCGCGCATCCCATCGTGTGGAGCCCCGCCGGGCCCGCCTACCTCACCGACGAGTCAACCTGATCGCCGATCGACAAACGAGGGGATCAATTTTGCCGGGTGGAAGGCCGGCGGCGGTGCCCGCCGGTCCACCGCTCTGTCGCGCGGTTCACACCCGGGCTTCGACGGGTTCCGCGGCGGCGTCGAGCGGCAGGTCGCGCATCCGGCGGATCGGGGTCGACAGGTAGATGATGGGCGACAGCACGGTGAGGGCACCGAAGATCAACAGGGTGGTACGCGCGCCGAGTGGCCCGGCCAGGAGGCCGGCAAGCAGGCTGCCGAGCGGGATGGCGCCCCAGGAGACGAACTTGACCGTGGCGATCACCCGCGACAGGAGGTCCGGCGGGCTGGCGAGCATCCGGTAGGTGCGGGTGGTCACGCTGAGCACCACCGAGGAGCCGGCGAAGACGAGGTTCCCGACGGCGAAGGCGAGATAGGCGGCGGTGCCGCTGCCCAGCGGAATGACGAGCGCCCCGGCCACCCCGATGACGGCCGCGATGACCAGGCCGCGTGCGGTACCGACCCGGTCGGTGAACCGGGTTGTCAGCGCGGCGCCGACGAGTGTGCCGAGTCCGTCGGCGGCGAGCAGCAGCCCGACCATGAGTGGCGACGCGTGCAGCTCGCGTACCAGGTAGTACGGGAAGAGCGCGAGCATCCCGCCGCAGACGAAGTTCGTCGCTGTGGCGTCCCACATGGAGGGTCCGATGATCGGGTGTCGGAGCACGAAGTGCCAGCCTTCGCGGATCATCGTGACCATCGGTGGCCGCTCGGCCGGGCGCAGCAGGCGTCGGGCCGGAAGGGTGCGCAGCAGCACGGCGGAGATCAGGTAGCTGACGGCGTCCACGAACAGCGTCGGCACCGCGCCCAGCAGCTGCACCGCGAGCCCGCCCAGGGACGGCCCGCCGAGCTGGGTGGCGGCATAGGTGCCGGAGTTGAGGCTGTTGCGCGCCTGCAACTGCGCGGCCGGCACGATCTCCGGCAGGAAGGTCTGGTTCGCCACGTCGAACAGCACGTTGGCGAAGCTCACGACCAGGGCGACCGCGATCAGTTGGGCCACCGTCAGGGCGTCGAACCACCAGGCCAGGGGCACGGACGCGATGGCGAGGGCCCGGATCAGGTCCAGGGCGACCTGCGTGCCGCGCAGCGGCACGCGCTGCACGATCACCCCCGCCGGCAGGCTGATCAGCAGGTACGCGAGGTAGCCGGCCGCCGTGATCAGACCCATTTCGAGGGCCGAGGCGTCCAGCACGGTCAGCGCGGTGAGCGGCAGGGCGACCCCACCGATCGCCGAACCGAGGTGACTGGTCGTGCTGGCGCCCCACCAGCGCCAGAAGGCAGTAAGTCTCATAATGGAACTCACTATAGGGGCGCGTGCGCCGGGAGCACCACGACTTAGCGCCCCGTCCGTTGTGGACGGGGCGCTTGGTCGGTTCAGCCAAGTTGCGGGTCGAAAGCCGATCGGTCCTCGTGAGCCGTCGACGCCGGGGTGGCTACCTCGATCCGGGGTGACCGGTCCGGCGGAAGGTGGGCGGGGTCGGCGATCACGACCACATCCACTTCACCGTCGATCATCTGCTGCTCGACGGTCTCCCAGGGTGCCCGGACGATTCCCTTCAACCGGTAGTCGTGTCGACGAAGGTGTGCGAGACACATCGCGACGGCGGGCTCCGACGGTTCGATGTCGGCGGGGATCCAGACAACGGCTATTTCCATGATCTCTCCTGATCAACGTCGTGGACACGGCTGACTGATCAGGGGTTGCCGCGGCGGCGGAGGGCCTCGCTCCACGGGCCGGCTGGTGGCGCGCATGTCGACGGCCGCGACAGTGAGCCCCCGGGACAGCGGCGAGACGGGTGGCGGATGTTCAGCTGTCGACGTCGGCAAATCGACACCGCTGGCGCCGACGCCGGTGGGTGCGGACGCGACAGCCAGCACGAACGCGGGCAGCCCCGGCTCGGGGCGAGCTGGTGGGCGCGGCGTCGGCGCGGGGACCGCGATCATCGACACCTGCGTGTGGCCCGCCGTCCGGGCCCGATCCCGCGCGCGGCGTTCGACGCTGCCGTGGGGGTTGCCCCGGGACACCGTCGCCGTCCCGGAGGTCGACGGTGCTGGCGGTGCCGACGGCGACGGTGGCGAGGCAGCCCGGGAAGCCGAGGCGGACGGGACGGGGGCGGTGGGCGGCGAGGACGACGACGGCACGCCTGGCCGCCGGGTCGGTATGGCGGCGGGAAGCCTGGCCGACGTCGAAGGCAGGGGGATGGCTGACGGCAGCGGCAGGGGGGTGGACAGCGGCGACTCGACCACGTCGGGCAACAACGCCCCGATGAGATTCGGTGAAGTGGCGGCCGTCGCGGGGTGGGGACCGGTCGGCACTGGCACTGGCACCGGCAGTGGCAGTGGCGACGTCGACTCGGCGCGAGCGGGGTCAGCGCCGAGAGCCGCGCCCAGTGCCACCGCCCCGAGCGCGACCGCGGGCAGGCTGTGCCTCAGGCGCATCGCACAGGGGCCGTGGAGAGCCGTGTCGCCAGCCGTGCCCGGTCCGAGTCACCGGTCCGGCACCGTTGGCCGAGCGGTCGCTCCTCGCTCCCTGTCGTGCGGTCCATCTGCGTTGCTTGCCCCCGGAAAACGCGGGCTACACCTTCCGTCGCGCCGCACCTGGTCAGAGGCCCGTCCACGGATGACGACACACCCTCTATGGTGGACCGATGGCGACGGTAAGGCAGGTCCAGATCACCTTCGACTGCGCGGAACCTGAGCGCGTCGCTCGTTTCTGGTGCGAGGTGCTGGGCTACGTCGTACCGCCCCCGCCGGAGGGGTTCGCCTCGTGGGAGGAGGTCGATCGCACGCTGCCGCCCGAGCGTCAGGGTGCCGCGTTCGCGTGCGTCGACCCCTCGGGTGTGGGCCCCCGACTGTTCTTCCAGCGCGTTCCCGAAGGCAAGGTCGTCAAGAACCGGGTGCACCTCGACGTGCGGGTCGGCACCGGGCTTGTGGGTGAGGAGCGCCTGGCCGCACTGGAGGCGGAATGCGCGCGACTGATCCCCCTCGGCGCGGCACGTGTGCAACTGCTGCGGGCCGACGGCGAGAACGAGTCGTGCCTCGTCATGCAGGACGTCGAGGGCAACGAGTTCTGTCTCGACTGAGAGCGCCGGGGACGCGTCGGTCAGGCGTCACACCACGGGATCGCGCGGTGGCGGCGGCTGATGGAGAGCGTCGCCGATGATCCCGGGCCTGCGCCGTGCCACCCCCGCTAGGAGGTCCGCAACCTGGACGCGCGGATCGTCACGGGAGTCGACCATGACGAGCCCAGCCAGGGGTGACACTCCGTCCGGCAGAGCCCAGGTCGTGTCGGCTGCCGCCGACGGTGCGCCACCGCCGGCCATCATCCGCTGGAGGCGGGTCAGTCGATCAGCCGTCAGGGCACTCTGCTCGTCGTGGGTCACCAGCACCTGCCGCTGGCCGCCGCTCCAGGACAGGACCGTTTCCGCCAGCGCCGGCAGCAGCGGTTCCAGTGGTGGGGGCACCGACCGGTCGTCGTCGAGCCGGGCCACCACGGCCCGCACATGGCCCGGGTCGAGCCCGTCGAGGACGGCGTCGGCCGCCGAGCCGAGCCTGTGGTGCAGCAGCGCGTCCCGGGCCTGGAAGAACCGCTGTACCGACTGCCGCACCGGCACCCGCCGCTTCATCCGGACGAGGTCGACGAACGCCGCCAGGAAGGCACCCCAGTCGCTGCCGGCCGAGTGTCTGGCCGTGTAGAGGGCGAGAGCGGTCGGCCGCTGGTCGAGGGCCAGCCGGGTGCCGGCCGCGTACGACGGCTCGGCCAGCAGGAAGTCGACGATCCGGGTGACGAGGAAGAACTCCTTGTCGATCAGGTGGACGTGCGCGCGACCGGTCAGCGCGGTCAGGAACCACTCCAGGGCTTCGTCGGCACCCGAGCCGCGCAGGAACCGCCCGGACTTGAGCTCGTGTGGTGAGAACCGGAACCCCGACCGCAGCTCGGTGATGAGCGCAACGGCCTCGTCGACCATCAGGTCGACACTCGCGTGCGTGATCACCGGAGCGGTCGAGTGCAGCAGGTTGGTGCCCGAGAATCCCGACTCGTCACAGGCGATCTCCACGACGGCGC
Organism: Micromonospora sp. MGP-C2; assembly: GCF_057766525.1. Lineage (NCBI taxonomy): Bacteria > Bacillati > Actinomycetota > Actinomycetes > Micromonosporales > Micromonosporaceae > Micromonospora > Micromonospora sp. MGP-C2. Next base: position 1,572,458 of record NZ_JBYMEN010000002.1, on the reverse strand, counting down.
CCACCACCGCGTCCCGCAGCGGCATCCCTCCCTGAAGTGGCGATCTCACCCGCGAGCTCCCGCCATGCCGACCATGGTCACGCCTGCGCCCGCACCGGACAACCCGATTGTGTACGGCAGGCGAGGTGACCGGGGCGGGAGGGGCGCTATTGTCGCGCCGAGCGGACCGGCTCGGCGAGGGGCCGGCCGACGCGGAACACCGCGAGCGGTTCGCCGCCCACCCGCTCGGCCAGCCGGCTGGCGGTCGCCGGGCAGTCGACGAGTTGGCTGAGTGGATGCACCGCCAGGCCGTGCCGGGCGAGCGTCAACCACGTACGCAGCAGGCGCCGGCCTGCGGCGATACGGTCGCCGTCGTCGGCGAGCAGCACCAGGACGCTGCCGTCGTAGCGCAACAGACCGCGGCCGCTGGCGGCCAGCAGCGCCGGGAGGCCCAGCCGGCGGGTGACCGGGTACGCGCGAAGCGCGGCGGACAGGAACCGTGCCTCGAAAAAGGAAAGGGCGAGCGCCCGGTCGGTGAGTCCGTCGAGGTGGTAGCGAGGGTGGGTCGGGCTCAGCCGCAGCCAGTCACGTAGCTCGACCGCGACGGCCGGCGTGCCGAAGAGCCACCGGTCGGCGACCAGCAGGTCCGACACGAGATCCCGGGCCGGAACGTGCGCGATGCCGGGGCCGAGTTCGGCGATGACGGCGGCGTCGACGCACCCGGGCGCGTACGGGCCACGGGCGACCCGGCGGGACTCGACGTCGGCGATGGTGAAGGGAGTCGCGTAGCGGTCCGCCGCGGGGACCAGTCGAGGGCCGGGGGCCGCGGTGACGGTGAGACCGAGCTCGGCGGAGACGATGAGGCACGTCTCGACGAACGCGCCGATGCCGAGGGCCAGGTCCCGCCCCGTCGGGTCGGAGTCGGGCAGGCTGCGGGCAGGATCGACGCCGATGGTGATCTCGTCCGGGTGGTACTCCGGTCGCCAGGGCTGCGTGTTGTGCGCGCTCGGCGCCCGGCGGCAGATCGCCTCGTTGGCTCGCAACCGCTCGACCCAGCTCACGCGACCGCCGCCTTCTCGTAGAAGGTGTACCCGTGCAGTGGCCGGCCGCCTGCCCGTCGGTACTGGGCGGCCGAGGCGATGTTCGTCCGTTCGACGAAGGTGCTGCGCAGCGTGCGGTAGCCGAAGCTGGCGAGGTTGCGGTGCAGCTCCCGGGACAGCAGCGTGAGGTACCCCTTGCCCTGCTCGTCAGGCACGGTGCCCTTGATGATGAGGACGGCGTCGCTGCGGTAGCGGCGGCGGGTGGCGAGCAGCCGGAGCTGGTTGGGTATACCGAGCCGGCCACCGACGCGCATGAGGTATTCGGAGATGTCCGGCACGGTGACGACGAACGCGACCGGCCTGCCGGCCTTCTCCAGCCAGAGGAGCAGGGCCTCGTCCAGCAGGAACGCGAGACCGTCGGTCTGCTCCGCCAACTGCTCGGCGGAGATGTCGGTGTAGTAGCCGAGTTGCGCGAAGCTCGCGTTGAGCATTCGCCGCAGGATCGGCAGTTGGCCGCGTAGACGCCACCGGGAGCCGTGCCGGACGACGAGCTGTTCGGCGGGGATCCGGGCGTCGTCGAAGACGAAACCGTGGTCCTGGTCCGCGGCGGCCGTGCCGTGGAGGTCGACCACCCAGGTGTCGGCTTCGAAGCGACGGTGGAAGCCGTGCCGTTCGTACATGTGCGGGTAGTAGGCGGGGTTCCATGCGGAGTCCACGAAGCCGCGGTCGGCGAAGCCGGAGGTGATCACCCCGCCGGTCTGGTTGGGCAGCAGTGCCACCGGCCCGAACAGTGGCCGACCGTCGGCCCGGGTCTCGACCGCGTCCATGATGGCGGCGAAGACGTCGTCGTCCTCGACGAACTCGGTGTGCCCGAACAGCTGTCGGGGGCCCACCTTGGCGTCGAAGGCGGCACTGCGGTGCATGCTGGTGCGCCCCACGACCACACCGTGGCGGTCGCGGACCAGGAACAGGTCGGCGGTGCGGCGATGGGCCGCGATGACCGACGACAGCAGGGGTACGTACCGGTCGCTCGGGTGCAGCCGCAGCGGGAAGTCGACGAACGCCCGCAGGTCGGCCCGGGACCGCACCGGATCCAGTCTCATCCGCGGTGCACCGGTGGGCCGGCCGTCTCGGTGGAGAGCGGGGTGAAGGTCGGTATGTGCGCCATGCCGTCCGACTCGGCGCGCCAGATGCCGTTGCTGTAGCCCTCGGGCTCGGCGTTGTACAGGCGGATGTAGCCACCGGTCGCGTTCGTGGTGCCGTGATCGGTCACCCAGCACATGAGGTCGCGGTGGTGGCGGCTGCGGGCGAACGTCAGCAGTGCGTCGCGGTCGCTGAAGAAGGCGATGGTGCCGAGCGTGAAGGGAAACTGGTAATACACGGTGTGCCAGCGGTACCCCTTCATCCGTCTCATCTGCCGGACCATCCGGAACCAGGTCCGGGTGAGGGTGAAGATCGAGCGCGGCCCCCGATAGCGGGTGGCCCCGACGAACATGGCGGTCGCCTGGCCCACCGGGGGAGTCGCGGAGAAGTCGGTGGTCCTCACGCCGGCACGCCCCTCACCAGGTAGACGTTCTTGATCGTGGAGCCGGCGCCGGCGAACGGGCCGGTGCCGTACTCGTGGATCTCCACCCGCAGGTCGGCTGCGGACGGGTCCTCGGCGAGGGACTCGGCGAAGTCCCGACTGACCTCGGCGAGGTGACGCAGCACCCCCGCACGGCAGGTGTGGACGAGGGCTCGTCGCTCGTCGGGGCCGAGGGACACGCCGTCGCGAAGTTGCAGGTTGACCACCGGTCGACTCTCCAGGTCGGCCTGCTCGACCACCTGGAGGCAGAAACTCTGCAGCAGGTGCGCCTGGGGGTTACCGGTGTAGAGGCCGTACTCGACGTCCTGCGGGTAGATGTTGGCGCCCATGTAGGAGATCGTGCTGTCCTTGCGGCCGTACAGGAACAGCAGTGGCAGCCGCATCCGGTCGACCTGCCAGGCGCGGTCCGCGGCGGCCCGCGCGGCGGGGTCGGTGATCGCGGCCACGACATCGGGGTACGAGATCAGCCGGCCCTCGTCGCCGACGTTGTAGCGGACCCGGGGATTGAGCACCGCCGTCGAGTTGATGGTGCAGAGCACCTCGTTGTCCGCAGTGGTCTCCAGGTAGGTCTCCAGCGGGTTGTACTGGAAGATCATCGGCAGCCGGTGCTCGTCGGCGCCGAGCAGGGTGGCCCGCAGTGCGGCGTCGGTCCGCAGTCGTCGACGCACCCAGACGCTGAAGTCGCTCTCCCCGGCGATGCCGATGGTGAGGTCGCTGGCCCCGTAGCCGGAGCGCACCTTCAGGAAACGTTCCTGGAGGTAGTCGCGCAGCGCCTCGGTCATCCCCTCGCCGCCGACGAGACCGCTGATGCGGTAGTCGGCCCACGGGAAGTCCTCGGCGTCGAGCTTGTCGCGCAGGTGCTTGAGGAACGGCGGGTACGCGGTCACGATGTAGTCGAAGTCGGGCCCGAAGTAGCGCAGGGTGTCCGCGATCTTCTGGAGGTCGGGCCCGGTGTTCTTCACCATCGCGATGGTGGACATGGCGATGCCGGTGTTGGTGCCGGTGGCCCATGCGCCCATCGAGTATGCGTTGATGACGAACCGTCGCTTCGAAGGGAACACCATGGTCGCGTAGCCGGCCAGGTTCTTGTGCACCGATCGCAGCTCACGGCGGCTGCGGATCCAGTTGAACGGTTGCCCGGACGAGCCCGACGACTCGTCGACCACGCTGCCGGCGATCTCGATCTCACCGTGCCGGCAACGCTGTGCCTCCGAGTACGCCTGCACGTACGACCGCTTGTCCGTGGGAGGGTACGAGGACAGGTCGAACCACCGGAACCGCCAGTTGCCACGGCGCAGGAAGTCGCCGTACGCGGGGACGTCGATCGCGGCGAACTGGCACGTCATCCAGGCGTGCAGCCGGGCGAAGTGACCCATGTACGGGCGGTACTGACGTGCCGTGAGCCGCCACACCGCCGGATGGATCCGGTAGAGCGTGTAGAGCCAGGTCAGAGCGAAGCTCGAGGATCGCAGCGTCCACCGGCGCAGGAAAGTGACCACGCGGCAACGCTATCGAGCCGCTGGGGCAGGCGCCTGACGGCGGGTACTCAGGCGTCGTTGAGTACCTTGTGGATTCGTCGTCAGAGGGCGCGACTAGATCGGGAAGCGGCCGCGGCGCCACTGCCAGTGCCGGCCGGCCTTCAGGTGATCGACGATCGCGCGCTGGAGCACGCTGCCGCGTGGCAGCTCGTCGAGCGGCGTGGTGAGGCTACGGAACCCGAACCGCAGCACCTCCACGTCGGCGTCGGGCCCCTCCTGCTCGTCGTAGGGCTCCAGCTCGAACCTCCGCTGGAACCGGACGATGTTGGAGTCCTCGGGCAGGTATTCCCGCAGCTGCGGGTCGAGCAGCCAGGAGCCGCAGGCGAAAGCCGTGTAGTGCTCGTCGGGAAAGTGGCGGGGGAAGAACGCGCGGGCCTCGTCGAGCGACGCCGCGACCGCCTCCGGGGTCAGCGGTCCCGACTCGGGGATGTGCAGGTCGATGGCGCTGCCACCGCGCTGGTGCTGCAACCGCCCCAGCTCGTACAGGCCACCGCGCGCGTGCAGGGTCAGCCAGCTCTGCATCACCGGCCAGCCCTCGCCGCGCATCCGCCGATCGACAGCGAGGTTGCGGCCCAGGTCCGCCAGGGTCACCCAGGACACGGCGTCGGCGATGCCGTGATCGCGGTGGTACGCCGTGACGACGTCGACCAGGGCCAGGTACGCGTACACGTAGAGATGCCGCCACGCCGGGCCCCGCTCGCGCGGCAACTCCGGCCCCGGCGACAGCCAGCCGTAGCCGCCGAGGTCGGCGCGGACCAGGGCGATCGACCGGTCGAGCAGCCAGCGCAGCTCCGGGGTCCAGTGTGGTGAGTCGGGGTCGGGCCAGCCGGCCATGATCTCAGTGGTGTCATCCGGTCGCACCGTGAGCCGGCCGAGGATCGCGCGCGCGTCGGCCTTGTCGGGCAGCGGTGCCGACGGCCGGTCACCGGCGAGTTGGTGCACGCGTTCGACGTCCTCGACGGGCACCCCGAGTCGGGCGGCGGTTTCGTCCAGATCCACGGCGGCGATTCTAACGGTCGCCGGGGCCGCCCTCGTGCCCTCTTTCGTCAGCTGGTTGTGTTCGTCAGGCGGTCGTCGTCGACCGAGCCGTCAGTGCTCGCGGGTGACGGAGGTGTGTAGCCCAGTTCGGACGAGATCTGGTCCGCGGTCCTCAGCAGGAGTGGAAGGGCGCTCTTCAACTGGTCGAGGCTCGCGATGACCTCGATCGCCGTCATCGAGGCGGCGGCGATGACCTGCCCTCGTGAATCCCTGACCGGTGCGGCGACACACATCACGTACGCGTCGTGTTCGCCGTTGTCCGTGGCCCAGCCCTGCTCCCGGATGCGGGCCAACTCGGTCGCGAGCGACTCGGGGTCGGCGAAGGTGGTGTCGGTGAACCGCTCGAAGACGACGGGGGACAGGAGGCGGTCGCGCTCATCCTGAGGTAGGTAGGCCAGGATCGTCTTGCCGACGGCGCTCGCGTAGATCGACACCGCGCGGCCCACCCGGGACGGCAGCTTGACGGCGTCGAACGCCGGGCTGTCCACCTTGTCGATGTAGATGATCTCGTCACCGGTCAGTTGCGCCAGGTGCACGGTGTGGCTGGTCTGGCGTTGCAACGCACGCAGGTGTGCGGCGGCGAACTGGCGCAGGTCCATCGAGCCGAGCGCGAGCTCGGACAGCTCGATCACGCCACTGCCGAGCACATAGGTGCCCGCGCCGGTCCGGCGCACGAAGCGCGCGGACTCCAGTGTCTGGAGGATGCGCAGGGCCGTGGACTTGTGGACGCCGAGCACGTCCGCCGCCTCCGTGAGCGACAGCGGGTGCTCCGCCGACCGACGGACGAGGTCGATCGCACGGCGAATCGATTGCGCCAAGGCCCTGTCTCCCTCCGCGCGGCGGAGCATCACCGCCACTGCGATTGCATAATACGCAATGAGGGTAATGCTATGCGCAACCAGCGCTTGACAGCGTTGCACATGGCGCTACGATCGTTGCAATTTCATACGCCTGACGCTGACTCGTATCCACTCCGGATGTACCAGGACGCCGTCTGTGACATCCGCCCCGGGGCGAGCAATCCTTCTTCGACCTGGGGAGCGGCTCATGACGGTGCCACGGCCCCGGCGCACGACCCCGGGCGCGGGCTGGGCCGGTACCGCCGTCGAGGCGCTGCCGGACGACGCCGACGACAGCGTCCTCGTCGGCCGGATCTGGGACCCGTCCGTCCACGGACCCTCGCCCGTGACCGTCCGAAACGGCGAGGTCTTCGACATCAGCCGGCGGTTCCCGACCGTCCGGGACATCTGCGAGCTTCCCGACCCCGCCGCGACGGTGGCCGGGCTCGACGGGCCGCGGGTGGGCGACCTCGGGGAGATACTGACCAACACCGAGGCCGAGACCCGCGACCGTACGCGGCCCTGGCTGCTCGCCCCGGTCGACCTTCAGGTGCTCAAGGCCGCCGGCGTGACCTTTCCCGTCTCGATGATCGAACGCGTCATCGAGGAACGGGCCCGGGGAGACCTGGCGCTCGCGGGGGACATCCGACGCCGAATGCTCGCCGACGTCGGTGTCGACCTGCACAGCCTGGCTCCGGGCTCGGCGGAGGCGGAGCGGCTCAAGGGTCTGCTGGTGGCCGAGGGCATGTGGAGTCAGTACCTGGAGGTGGGGATCGGCCCGGACGCCGAGATCTTCACCAAGGGTCAGATCCTGTCCGCCGTCGGCACCGCCGTTCCGGTCGGCGTGCTGGCCGCGTCGACCTGGAACAACCCGGAGCCCGAGGTCACGCTCATCGTCCAGTCCAGTGGCCGGATCGTCGGCGCCACCCTCGGCAACGACGTGAACCTGCGGGATGTGGAGGGCCGGTCGGCGCTGTTGCTTCCGCTGGCGAAGGACAACAACGCCTCGTGTGCCCTCGGCCCCCTGATCCGGCTCTTCGACGACCGGTTCGGCATGGATCGGGTCCGCGAACTCGAGGTCAGCCTGGAGGTCCGCGGGTTGGACGGTTTCCTCCTGGAGGCGGTGTCCGAGATGACCCGGATGTCGCGGGACCCGGAGGACCTCGTGCGGCAGTTGATCGGCCCGCACCACAGCTATCCCGACGGTGCCGCCCTGATGCTGGGCACGATGTTCGCGCCCATTCAGGACCGGGACGGCGCCGGCGAGGGCTTCACCCACAAGGTCGACGACGTCGTACGGATCAGCTGTCCGGCACTCGGCACCCTGGTCAACCGGGTGTGGCACGCGGAGGAGTGCGAGCCCTGGCACTTCGGCGTCCGCGATCTGATGGGCAATCTGGGGAGGAGAGGGCTGCTGTGAACGTGGTCAACACTGTCGATCCGCGTGACGGTCGGCGTCGCGCGACCGATCTCAACGAGACGGACGAGTCTCGGCTGGAGGTTGTCGCCGGCCAGGCGTCCCGTGCCGCGCAGTGGCTCTCCGGCCTGGGCAGAATCGGCAGGGCGGAGATGCTGGACCGCATCGCCGAGTCCCTGGAGTCCCGTCGCGCGGACCTGGTCGCCGTCGCGGAGGCGGAGACCGGCTTGAGTCAGGCGCGGCTCGAAACGGAACTCACCCGGTCGGCTCTCCAGTTCCGGATGTTCGGCGACGTCCTGCGCGACGGCGGGTACGTCGAGGCGGCCATCGACCACGCCGCCGACACCCCCATCGGGCCCGGCCCCGACCTGCGGCGGATGCTCGTGCCCCTCGGGCCGGTCGCCGTCTTCGGAGCCAGCAACTTCCCCTTCGCCTTCTCGGTCGCCGGAGGCGACACCGCCTCCGCGCTCGCCGCGGGTTGTCCCACGGTCCTGAAGGCCCACCCGTCGCACCCGCTGACGTCGCACGCCTCCGCCGACGCGATCGGGTCGGCCATTCGCGACCTGGGCGGGCCCGACGGCGTGATCACCACCGTGTACGGGGAGCAGTCCGGCCGGTCGCTGGTGCGCCACCCCGCGATCCGCGCGGTCGCGTTGACGGGCTCCGTCGGCGCCGCCCGGGCCATCCAGGCGGCCATCGACGAACGACCCGACCCGATTCCCCTCTACGCCGAGCTGAGCAGCGTCAACCCGATCGTCGTCCTGCCCGGCGCGGCCGCCGACCGGGCAGACGCGATCGCCGAAGGGCTGTTCGCCTCCTTCACGGCCTCGGGTGGTCAGCTGTGCACCAAGCCTGGTCTGGCGTTCATCCCGGCGGATCCGGGCGGTGAGCACCTGGTCGACAGGCTGCGGGGGAGGGTCGCCTCGGCGGGCGGCACGGTCCTGTTGAACGAGCGCATCCGGGACGCCTATGAGAGCGGCGCGACGGCTTTCGAGCAGGCCGGTGCGCGTGTCTCGGCCCGGCCCCAGGTCGAGACCGGCGAGGGCTTCACCGTCGCGCCGACCCTGCTGGAGGTCGACCTGCCGGGACTCACCGCCGAGATCGCCGGCGAGTGCTTCGGACCGCTCATGGTCGTGGTCCGGTATCGCGACGTCGCCGAACTCGACGCCGTGCTGGCGACCGTCCCGCCGTCACTGACCGGTTCCGTCCATCGTGGACACGGCGATGACGCAGATGCCGTGCGCGGGCTGGTCGACGTGCTCGCCGCCCGCTCGGGTCGGATCGTCTTCGACGGCTATCCCACCGGTGTCCGCGTGTCGTGGGCTCAGCACCACGGCGGGCCCTGGCCGTCGACCAACGCCGTGCACACCTCGGTGGGCGCCACGTCGATCCGACGGTTCCTCCGTCCGCTGGCGTGGCAGGACGCCCCGGAGTGGATCCTCCCCGACGAGCTTCGGGACGCGTACACCGCCATTCCGCGCCGAGTCGACGGGAAATTGGAACCGAAGGGGGAGTAGCCGCGCCGTCGGTCGCTCCCGCACGTGCCCCTGGTCCCGATGTCACCAGCCAGACCCGCCGGCTCGCAGACGCCGGGCGGGACGACGACAGGAAGGTGTGCCGATGTCGACGACGAATCCACCGCTGCGCAGCGGGCAGTGGTTCGGTGCGGAGGGCCGCAACGGGTTCATCCACCGGTCCTGGATGCGCAACCAGGGGTTCGCGGACGACGTCTTCGACGGTCGTCCGGTGATCGGCATCGCCACCACCTGGTCGGAGCTGACACCCTGCAACGCCCACCTGCGGGACCTGGCCGAATCGGTGAAGCGGGGCGTGTGGGAGAGCGGCGGCCTGCCCCTGGAGTTCCCCGCGATGAGCCTGGGCGAGCCCCTGATGCGACCCACCACCATGCTCTACCGCAACCTGCTGGCGATGGAGTTGGAGGAGTCGGTCCGGGCCAACCCGCTCGACGGGGTCGTCCTGCTCTCCGGCTGCGACAAGACCACGCCCGGTCTGCTGATGGGGGCGGCGAGCGTCGACCTGCCGACTCTGATGATGACCGGCGGCCCGATGCTCAACGGCAAGTTCCGCGGCCAGGACATCGGCTCGGGCACCGTCGTCTGGCGCTTCACCGAGGAGATGCGGGCGGGCCGGATGAGCGCGGCCGACTGCGCCGAGGCGGAGGTCGGCATGTCCCGCAGCCGGGGCCACTGCATGACCATGGGGACCGCCTCCACGATGGCCTGCGTGACCGAGGCTTTGGGCGTGCAACTCCCGGGGGCCGCCGCCGTGCCGGCTGTCGACTCCCGCAGGTACGCGCTCGCACACGCCGCCGGCCGCCGGATCGTCGCCATGGTCCAACAGGACCAACGGTTGTCCACGGTGCTCACCCGCCAGGCTTTCGAGAACGCCATCCGGGTCAACGCCGCGATCGGCGGTTCCACCAATGCCGTCGTACACCTGCTCGCCATCGCCGGACGCCTCGGCGTCCCCCTGTCCCTGGAGGACTTCGACACCCTCACCGCCGACGTGCCGATGCTCGTCAACCTCATGCCGTCCGGGGCGTACCTCATGGAGGACTTCGCCTACGCGGGCGGCGTTCCGGCGGTGATGGCGGAGATCGCCCCGCTGCTGAACATGGACCACGTCACCGTCAGCGGCAGGAGCGTGGCCGACAACATCACCGGCGCCCAGTGCTGGAACCGGGAGGTCATCGGCACCCTGGCCGAGCCGTTCCAGCCCGCCGGCTCCGGCACCGTGGTGCTGCGTGGCTCGCTCGCGCCGTCCGGGGCGGTGCTGAAGGTGTCCGCCGCCTCCGCCCAGCTGCTCACGCACACCGGTCCCGCGCTCGTCTTCGACCGGATCGAGGACTATGTCGTCGCCGCCGACGACCCGGACCTGGACGTCACCCCCGACACGGTGCTCGTGGTCCGCAACGCAGGGCCGCGCGGCTACCCCGGTTTCCCGGAGGTGGGCAACGTGCCGATGCCACGACGGCTGCTCGCGGCCGGCATCACGGACATGGTGCGGATCTCCGACGCCCGCATGAGCGGCACCGGCTACGGCACCTGCATCCTGCACGTGGCCCCGGAGGCAGCCGTGGGCGGCCCGCTCGCGCTGGTGCGCACCGGCGACCTGATCCGTGTCGACGTCCCGTCGCGGAGCCTGGAACTCCTGGTCGACGACACCGAGCTTGTCCAGCGCCGGGCCGCGTGGCGGCCTCCGCCGCCGGTGGCCGACCGGGGATGGGTACGGCTGTACAGCGAGCACGTCCTCCAGGCCGACCAGGGCGCGGACCTGGACTTCCTCGTCGGCGGCAGCGGCAGTGCCGTGCCCCGTCACTCGCACTGAGGTGTGGACGCGGTGGGGGTCGGGCGGTCCGCCCGCCCCCCACCGATCGATCCGAATCCGGGCTCAGCCCAGGTACTTCTCCCACGGGCCGGTGATGGCCAGGGTGAGGCCGGGGTCCTGCATGTTGACGAAGAGCACCCTGCCGTCGGCGGTGAAGGTCGGCCCGCAGAACTCCGAGTCGTTGAGCTGGTTGCGGGCGATCGCGTAGGTCGGGCCGCCCGGGACCGCGCTGAGCACGTGGGACGTGCCCTTGCCGTCCTCGGCGAGGACGAGACTTCCCCACGGGGTGACGGTCACGTTGTCCGGGCCGTCGAAGGTGATGTCGTTGTACCTGACCGGCGTCCCCTCCTCGGAGGCGCTCTGGTGCGGGAAGTACGTCACCAGCTGGATGGTCTGGGCCCTGTAGTCGTAGAACCAGACCATGCCGTCGTGCGGTGCCGCGTCCGCCGGCAGGTCACCCTCGTCCCAGGCGTACGAGTTGACCACGTACACGCCCTCGTCGGTGCCCCATACACCCTCGAACTTGCGCCCGCGGGTGACCTGGCCATCGGTGAACTGCTCGCGTACGGACCTGTCCCGCGCGTCGCGGTCCGGCACCTCGATCCACCGGACGGGGAAGGGGCGACCCAGCTGCGCGGAGGTCAGGTAGGCGACGTCCGGCAGCACCGAACCGTCGTCCATGATGATCTGCATCGCGGCGAGGACGCCGGCGTTGGGCGCGAGCCGGGTGAGCACGCCGGGACCGACCTTGACGCCGCGCGGCGCCGACCAGCGGTAGAAGAGACCGTTGGGCCCGTCGGCGTCTTCGGAGAGGTAGATGTGGGTGCGGTCCTTGTCGACCGCCAAGGCCTCGTGGGAGTAGCGACCCAGGCACTTGATCGGCCTCGGGTCGGCCCTGCCGTCGGCCCAGACCTCGAAGACGTAGCCGTGGTCCTTCTGGTAGACGCCGGACCGGCCGCCCTCTTCCCACGCGTCGCCGGCCCGGTCCTCGGTCTCCTCGCAGGTGAGCCAGGTCCTCCAGGGGGTGGGCCCGCCGGCGCAGTTGGAGATGGTGCCGGAGAGGGCGACGAACTCACCCAGGTTGCGGCCCGCACGGTCGGTCCTGATCACGGTGCATCCGCCGGCGTCGACGGCGCCCGGGTCGTACACCGTTCCCTTGACGTGCGGCACGCCGAACTCCGCGCCGGGGTCGATCTCGTGGTTCTGGATCAGGGTGTAGCGGCCGTTGCCGGCGTCGTAGACGGCCATGCCGTCGTGGTCGGCCGGGGTCATGCCCTGGCCACGGTCGAGCCGGGTCACGCCGGTCCGGGTGACCACTGTGTAGCTGAAGCCTTCGGGCAGGGCCAGGATTCCCTTCGGGTCGTCCACGAGCGGCGGGAAGGGCACGTGACCAGACTTGACCGGCGGATGTGGCCGGCCCGGGCTGGCCTGGGCCAGCGACGGCAGGCCGCCGGCGACGGCAAGGCCAACGCCGGCGGCGGCGCTGCCAGCGAGGAAGGTACGACGAGAAGAAGGCACGGCGATCAGCTCCTGGTCAGGACAAGTGCGACGACTGGCAGCCAACTCCTGCGGGCGGACACCGAAACGTCGCCGACCGGATCGCTCGGTGACATCGGGGTGAAGAATCGGGGCCGATGCCTCAGGGGGCCGAGGTTCGCCGTCGGCGGCGGTACGCGGCGGCCTTGGCGCGATCTCCGCAGCCGCGCATGCCGCACCAGCGTCGCCGCGAGCCTCGCGACCGGTCGACGAACGCTCGGGTGCAGTGCTCGTCGGCGCACCACCGGAGGGCGTGACGGTCGTCGCTGGCGTGCAACTCCAGGCAGTCGCGCGCGAGGACCGTCAGGACGGCGTCGGTGTCGCCCGTCCGGTGCACCCCGTCGACGTCCAGGCGCAGCTCGGGTAGCGGTCCAGCCGCGGCATCATTGACCAGCTCGCGATCGGCCGCGGCCGCGTCGGTGCCGTCGATCAGGGCTCGGACCAGGCGGAACATCGCCTCGCGGAGATCCTTGGCTTGCCGCAGAGCCGCATCGTCCACATGAGGGGGTTGCTCGACGACGCCAGCCTGAACGGCCCAGTCCGCGAGATCCTGCGGGGCCGTCAGCTGCTCGACGTCGGTGTGGCCGCGCTCGGCGAGCGTGGGAAGGAAGTCCAGTACCGGCCGGTCGGCAATGAACTCGAATCTCACGTCACCATCTTGACCGGTGACGCGACGCGATGCAAGAGTGATTCGATGGCATCACCGGTCCAACAGGTGACGGCAACCGATCCCGGCACCCGCCGGCACGGCGCACGGCTGGCCCACTACCTGGCCGCAGCGCTACTGGCGCGTACCGCCGACGAGGGCGCACGTGTGGCGCTGGTGCTTCTCGCCCTGGACCGGGCGGACAGCGCCGCCGTCGGGGGAACGCTGGTCGCGACCCTGCTCATTCCACACGTGGTGGCCGCACCCCTGGTCGGTGCGCTGGTGGACCGGTCGCGGCGGCCGGCGGCCGTGCTCGCCGGAGCGATCACCGTCTTCGCTGGCGCCCTCGCGGCCCCGGTCGCCCTGCTCGGTCACGCGCCGCTGTGGCAGACCTACCTCGTCCTCGTGCTGGCGGGGTGCTGCGGACCGGCGGTGACCGGCGGGCTGACCAGCCGGTTGGGCGAGCTGGCGGGACCCGGGCACGAGGCTCGTGCCTTCGCGCTGGACTCGCTGTTCTACAACGTCGCCGGCATGGCCGGGCCGGCGGCGGTCGGGCTGGTCGCGGCGGCAGCCGGCCCGAGCACCGCCATCCTCGCGCTCGCGATCACCGCCGGACTCGGCGCACTCGGCGTCGCCTCCCTGCATCTGCCCACCTCCGACACCGTGGCGGCGCGGACACGAACCGCTGGCCTGTTCCACGGCGCCCGCGCGGTCGCGCGCGATCCGGCCCTGCGAGTGCTCACCCTCGCGACCAGCTTCGGTCAACTGGGCCTGGGCGGTCTCGCCGTGGTCGCCACCACCCTGGCTGCCGCCGCGCACGAACCCACGCGCGCTGGCCTGCTGCTCGGCGTGATCGCCGCAGGTGCGTTCGTGGGCTCCCTGCTCTGGGCCTGGAGGCCGATGCCGGCCTCCCGCGCGCCGGTTGTGACGGTCTGGGCCATGGTCGCGGTCGGCGTACCCCTCGCGCTGGCGGCCGCCGTGCACTCCCTACCGCTGACCGCAGCGTTGTTTGCGCTGTCCGGGCTCTTCACCGGGCCGTGCGCCGCAGCGCTGTTCCTGGCCCGGAACCAGTTGGCCACCGAGACGACCCGTACGCAGGTCTTCACCATCGGCGCCGGACTGAAGGTGGCGGCTTCCGCGATCGGTGCCGGTCTCCTGGGTCTCGCCTCCCACCTGCCGGTGAGCGCCCAACTGCTGCTGGTCGCCGCCTTTCCGATTGTCGCGGGGACAGCGGGCGGCGTACTGCTCCGCCGTCGGTAGCGGAAGGTGCCGCCTGGCAGGGCTGGTGGCACGGGCCCGACCCGGTGGAGTTGCCATCCGCCTCGGTTCGCTGCTCGGCCGGAAATGGGGTTCGGTCGGGCTGGTCGGCTGGGGCAGGATGTCGCCATGATCGGGAGCAGACGCGTCACCGGGGATCGCCCGCCTTCGCCGGTGGGACAGGACGGCCTGCCCGGGTCGGTGCGGGTCGCGGTCGACGAGGCTCGCACCGGCCGGTGGGAGGCACTGAACCGTCTGGTCGAGGTGCTGCTGGCTGTCGATGCCGTAGGCGACGAGGAGGCGGCGTGGTCGGCCGTGGCGCTGGTGGCCGGAATACCGGAGCTGCTGGTGCGGCTTGACGAGCACGCGCGGTCGGCGCCGTGGCGCGGTGGGTACCAGGAGCCCGCGCTGAGGCGGGTCTCGGCACGGTTCTCCGGCGATTCTTCCGGTCCGGTGGCGACGGTGTTGGCGAGCATGCATGGCGACGGGCGGATCCGGGAGCGTGCGGTCGCGACGATGGCCGGTCGCCCACGCGCGGAGGCCATGCCGTTCCTGGTGCTGCGTACCGCAGACTGGGTCAAGCCGGTCCGGGATCGGGCCCGGGTCGGGCTCGCGGTGCTGCTCGCCGACGACCCGGCGGTCCACCTGCCGGCGGTCCTGCCGGTGGTGCTCCGTCTTGAGGCGCGCCTGCGTGCCGGCTTCGCGGTCGCCCAGGTGCGGGCGGCGGTGTTCGCGGCGACGGAGCAGGTGTGGCGAGGCCTGCTCGATTCGGGCGGTCGCCGGCAGCGCCGGTTCGTCTTCGACATCGTCCTGGCGCAGGGCAGCCTGCGCCTCCCCGATCTCGTGGCCCTTGCCGAGTCGGATCCGGATGTGCGGGTTCGGGCGCGGGCGGCGGAGGCGGCGTGCCGTGAGGCGGTGTGGACCCGCCGGCTCGACGCCCTGAAGCGTCTGGCTCGATCGGCTCGGGCCGAGGTGCGGGCGGTGGCATTGACCGGGCTGGTCCGCGCGGGGCAGGACGCCGAGGTCGCCGCGTGCCTCGACGATGACGCGCCGTTGGTACGGGCGGTGGCCCGGGACGCCGCCCGCCGCCGCGGCATCGACGCGCGGGAGCACTACCGGAACGCCGTCGGCACCGGTGACCCGGCTTCGGGGGCGATCGCCGGGCTCGCCGAGATCGGCTCCGTAGCGGACGCCCCGTTGCTGCGACGGCTGCTGGGTCATGAGCAGGCGAGGCTGCGCGCGCAGGCGGTACGGGGTCTGCGGCTGCTGGACGCGGTCGGGGTGGGGGAGATGGCGGCGTTGCTGCGGGACCCGTCACCGGCGGTGGTGCGGGAGGTCACCGCGGCCCTACGCCCGGTCGCCGGCGCTCTGCCGCCGGCCCTGGCGTGGGAACTGCTGCGGGATGGCCGGGTGGAGTTGCGCCGGGCCGGTTACCGGCTCCTGCGCGGCCGGGGTGTCGGCGTCGAGTTGCGCGCCGCGCTGATCCTGGCCGTCGACGCGGACCCACGCCTGGCCGAGCGGGGCACGGCCGACGCCACCCGGATCACCCGTGACGCGACACGGACAGCCTCGCACCGTGTCCCTCAGCCACCCTTGCAGGTGACGGGGACGGAGCACGCTGAGCTCGTCACCCTGGCCTCACGAGTGGCGGCGGCGCTCGGAGCGGAGACCAGCCAGCAGCTCACCGGTTGGCTGACGAGCAGCCGCCCCGGTGGGTGACGGCGCGGCGTGAAGGGCTGCGGAGTCAGCTCAGCTCGGCCGCCTTGCGGAGCAGCACCGCGCGCTCGCGCTGGTTGGCACAGAGCCGGGCGGCTAGCTCCAGCTCGGCGCGCGCCTCGGGTCGGCGACCGAGACGGCTCAGCAGCTCCCCGCGTACGGTCGGGACCAGGTACGACCCGGCCAGTCGGTTCGAGGCGACCAGCTCGTCCACGATGGACAGGGCCTGCGCCGGCCCCGAGGCCATGGCCACGGCGACGGCCCGGTTGAGCTCGACCACCGGGGAGGGCGCGACCCGACCGAGTGCCTCGTAGAGCAGCACGATCCGGTCCCAGTCGGTCTCCTCGACAGAGGGCGCCGACGCGTGGGTGGCCGCGATGGCGGCCTGCAGACCATAGGGGCGGAGGCCGCGGGTCGATGCCCTGGCCAAGGCCGCCAGCCCGCGGCGGATCGCCGCGCGGTCCCACACTCGGCGGTCCTGGTCCTCGAGCAGGACCGGCGTGCCGTCCGCGGCGGTGCGGGCCGGGAAGCGCGCGGCCGTCAGCTCGCACAGCGCGAGCAGGCCGTGCACCTCCGGCTCGTCCGGCTGTAGCGCGGCGAGCGTGCGGGCCAGCCGGATCGCCTCGTACGCGACGTCGGGGCGCAGCAGCCGGTCGCCGGACGTGGCCGTCGAACCCTCGGTGAAGATCACGTAGAGGACGCTGAGCACACCACCCAGCCGTTCCCGGCGCTCATCGGGGGCCGGCAGCTCGAACGGCACCCGGGCCGCCGCGATCGTCTTCTTGCCCCGGGTGATGCGGGCCTGCACGGTCGGCACGGGTACGAGGAACGCGCGGGCGATCTCCTCGGTGGACAGCCCACCGACCACGCGCAGGGTCAGCGCCACCCGGGTCTCCGGGGAGAGCACCGGGTGGCAGCTGACGAACATCAGCGCCAGGATGTCGTCGTCGATCCGGTCGGGATCGATCTCCGGGTCGACCGCGGGTTCGGCCGCCAGCAGGGCGTAACGGTCCCGTAGGGCGGCCCGGCGGCGGACCGCGTCGATCGCCCGCCGCCGGGCCGTGGCCATCAGCCAGCCGCCCGGATTGGCCGGAGAGGCACGCGGCCACGACACCAGCGCCTCGGCCACCGCCTCCTGGGCCGCGTCCTCGGCCAGCCCGAAATCGCCGGTGAACCGGGTCAGCGCGGCGACGATCCGGGCCGACTCGATCCGCCAGACGGCCTCAATGTCGGCCGTACCCATCAGACCCGGCCGCTGCTCCCGCGCGAGGTCCCTTCCGTGACGAACTTCCCGCTGTCCTGCGGGACCTCGTCCTCACCGGGCACCCGACGGATCTCGATCTTGGATCCGGGAACCGAGGGAACCCGCTTGGCCCACTCGACAGCCTCCTGAATCGAGGCGACGTCGAGCAGGAAGAAGCCACCGAACAACTCCTTGGTCTCCCCGTACGGCCCGTCGGTGACCACCGGTGCCTCGTCGCCGAAGTGCACCACGACGCCCTGGCTCGGATCGTCCAACCCCTCGGCGGCGACGTAGACGCCGGCCTTGGCCGCCTCCTCGATGAACAGGCGGGTCGCGGTCATCAGCTCGTCGACGTTGGCCATCACGGCCGCGTTGGTCTCGTCGGTGCCCCGCATGATCAGCATGTACTGCGCCATCGCGTTCTCCTTCGTCCGGCGGGGCCGCCCGGCGGGCCTCGCACCCCCACGTCGAACGAGCGGCCCGCGGATCGACACGGCCCCTGAATAATCTCTCGCCGGGACGCAGCCTGCCCCTTCCTGCGATCCGTGTCCCGCCCTCAACCGCGAAAGCCGTCGGCGGCGGGCAACTGTTCGTCCGCGACCTGGATGATCGTCTTGCCGGGTGTACGACGGTGGCGGGCGAACGCGGCGGCCGTCTCGGCCAGTGGTCGTACGGCGCCGACGACGGGGTTGAGCCGTCCGGTACGGAGGCGCTGGGCGAGGTCGGCCAGCCGGACGCGATCAGGTTCGACGACGAAGAAGATGGCTCGCCCGTCCCTGGGTTGCACTGTGGGCGGCATTGCGATGGTGACCAGTGTCCCGCCCGGGCGTACCAGTTCGGTCGACTGCGTGAGGATGTCGCCGCCGATGACGTCGAGCACCACGTCCACCTCGCCGACCTGCCGCAGATCGTCGGCGTCCAGGTCGACGAAGGTCTGCGCGCCGAGGGCGAGGGTGGCAGCACGGTCGTCGGCTCGGCCGGTGCCGATCACCCGGGCGCCCACCTCCCGGGCGAGTTGGACGGCGATCGAGCCGACACCGCCCGCCGCGCCGTGGATGAGGACGGTCTGGCCGGTCGTGAGGTGGGCGTGGTCGAACAGTGCCTGCCATGCGGTCAGCCCGGAGATGGGCAGCGCGGCGGCCACTGTGTGGTCGATGTCGGCCGGGAGAGGGGCCAGGTTGCGGGCCTCCACCGCGGTGTACTCGGCCAGGGACCCGTTGCGGGCCCAGTCGGTCAGGCCGAACACCCGCTGGCCCACGCTGAGGCCGGTGGTCCCGTAGCCGAGTTCGACCACGACGCCGGACAGCTCGTGGCCGGGAATGCTGGGTGTCCGGTCGTGGCCGGCGCGGTCGGTCCACGTTGCCGGCCAGCCGAGCTCTCCGGGAGTGAACCCTGCGGCGTGTACGCGCACGATGACGTCGTTCTCCGCGGCGTGCGGGTATGGCATGTCGGTCAGGGTGAGCCCATTGACGCCCGCGTCACGGTCTCGCACGGTGATCGCTTGCATGCTCGGATCCTTTCCACAAGAGTTCGTCGGATGGGAGCTTGAGTCCGGTCAGTGCGGCCAGGGCGAATTGAGGATGCGCTCGACCGTCGTGACGCGCGGCAGGCCGGGAATGAAGTGTTCGAGGATGTCGGAGTTCACCGTGCCGTTCGGGTCTCGGGACAATTCTTCATCCCGTCGAACTGGCCTCGCAGGAACTCGTTCCTGAAGTCCCCGCGCGGTGGACGCCGAGGATCTCACCCAGCTCATCGTGTTCCAGGCCGGGGCCGAGGCCGAGCACGTCGGTCAGGACGCCGACCTGAACGGGACGTTTCCTGGTCGCAGGGTGGGTAATCAGCCGCGCCCACGTAGTCGGACGAGGCGCCCACCCGAGCCCGTCCTCAGGCAAAGGAGCCGATGGCCGTGTCAGACCAAGACGTCACCGTTGTCCTCGTTCACGGCGCGTTCGCCGAGTCGGCGAGCTGGAACGGTGTGATCGAGCGGCTCGGTGCGGCCTACAACGTGGTGGCCGCCGCCAACCCGCTGCGCAGCGTCGCCGGAGATGCCGCATACCTGCGGGACGTGGTACGAGGTGTCGGCGGACCGGTCCTGCTCGTCGGCCACTCGTACGCCGGAATGGTCATCACCGAGGCGGCGGCCGACGAGCCGATGGTGCGTGCCCTGGTCTACGTCAATGCCTTCGCCCCGGAGACGGGTGAGTCGGCGCTGGCGCTGTCCGGCAAGTTCCCCGGCAGCACACTCGCCGACACCCTGGTTTCCTACCCGGTGGCGACCGGCGGCAACGAGGTGGCGATCGCGCAGAACGCCTACCACAAACAGTTCGTCCAGGACGTGTCCGGCAACACGGCGGCGTTGATGGCCCGGACGCAGCGGCCGGTGACCGAGCAGGCGCTCGGCGAGGGCCTGGCGTCGACGACACCGGCGTGGAAGTTGTTGCCCAGCTGGTTCGTCTTCGGCGACCAGGACCACAACATCCCGGTCGCGGCGCACCGCTTCATGGCCGAGCGGGCCGACGCCCGCGGCGTCCGGGAGATCGTCGGCGCCTCCCACGCGATGACGGCGTCCCAGCCCGGCGAGGTCGCCGAGACCATCATCGAGGCGGTACGGGGAACGTCCTGAGCCGGAGCGGTTCCGTCACCTGCAGATGCTGCCGGTGCGGTGAAATCTGATCGGTGGGCGGTCCCGATCGGGCCGGTCACCGGCCGCAGGCACCGCACGGCCGGCGGGTCCGCAGGTGGTAGTCGCTGGACGCCGCCACGAGGCCGAGCCCCAGGATGCTGTACGCCGACATCGCCACCCAGAGGAACGCGTCGGAGAACTCGCTCTCCGATCCCGACACCACCTGCACCATCCCCATGCCGAAGTAGGCCACGATGCCCGCCCCGAGGCCGAAGCCGGGCACCAGCAACAGCAGACGAGGGATCGTGCGGCCGGCGAGCAGCGGCACCCATCCCGGCCAGACCTCACCCCAGTGGTGCACCAGCGCCAGCGGCAACAACACCCCGGCCAGCACCATGCCGATCATCAGCCCGACCATTGTGGCGTCGTCGGTGAGACCGTCGAATCCCACCACGGCCTGGGCCGCGAATCGGGCGACGAGGCCGGTCACTGTGGCGTACGCGGCCCACCGCGCCCACCACGCTGGTGTCGAGCGCCGCAGACCCGGTCGGACCGTCCGGCAGCAGTCCGGACAGTCGCCCCGGGTGCGCCGCTGATAGCGGGCGGTGGCCAGGCCGAGCAGGACCGCTCCGGTGACACAGCCGAGCCGGCTGGCGAACGCGAGCGGGTCGAAGTACGGGCCGACCGTGAACAGCAGGAAGCCCACCAGCTCCGGCAGCAGGATCGCGGCTGCGGCGACCAGCGCCCCGGCGGTCGCCCAGGCGATTGCCGCGAGCACTGGCCGCCACACCACCAGCCGGTCCAGAGCAACCGCCAGGACACCCGCCGCGACGCACATCGCCACCGACCACCAGCCGGTGAAACCCAGCAGGTCCGTGCCGAACCGCCCGAAATCCGGCGCCTCACCGACGGTCCATGCCAGACGCAAACCCCCGTATGCCACGGCCCAGCCGAGCACTGCGTACGTCAGGCCATGGCCCGCCTCGCGGACGGCCGGTGCCGATGTCGTCATGCGTCGATCCTCGCGGGACCGGCGCGCGGACGGCCCCCGCCGGCAGGGGAACGCACTCCCTCGCTCGGGTGAGGTTCGTCGCCGATCCACAAGCGAGCGCGCCGAGGGTGATGTCGCGGGCGACGACCTCGGCGGGCGGCCCGGCGGCCTACCCGTCTGGCTGCTCGGTCTGCGGAAGGACGCTCCGCACGGCGACGCAGGGGTCCGTGGCGGGCGCGGCGGCGTGGATCGCCTCGGCGGCGCGGGCGGCGAAGTCGCGGAAGGCGTCGCGCTGATCCTCGGGCAGCCCGCCCAGCACGTGGTCCTCGGCGTGGGCGACCCGCCGCTCGGCCTCGGCGAGTGCCGCACGCCCGCGGTCGGTGGCCACGACCCGGCGGGCGCGCCGGTCCTGGGGGTCGAGCTTCCGTTCGATGAGACCGGCATTCTCCAGGTCGTCGATGACGTACGTCAGGACGCTGCGGTCGATGGAAAGGCGCGCGGCCAGCGCGCCCTGCGTGGGCACGTCCTCGTGTACGACGACGGCCAGAATGTGGTAGCCCCGGCTGCGATGCGGCAGGTCGCTTAGTGTCTCCTCGACGTACTCGTGCCAGCGGCGCAGCACGACACCCAGCGACCAGCCGAAGGTCGAACCGCGCCTGCGGTCGGCCGGCAGCTCGCACGCGTCGGTGGCGGACATGCACCGGACGCTAGCAGGCGATGTGTTGATCAAACCGAAGTTCCTGTGCACCGAGGAATCAGCCGGCGAACAAGTGCGTTGTGGGACATACGATCTGCCGTGCAGATTATATTCTGGCAACATGACCACGGAGATGCTGACGAAATGTCTGATTACGGGCACGAACTTCTCTTCGGCACGTTTCTGACGCCCAGCGCTCAGGACCCCGACCACGTGGTGGCGCTCGCTGAGCTGACCGAAGCGGCGGGACTGGACCTCACCACCTTCCAGGACCACCCGTACAACGCCGAGTTCCTCGACACCTGGACCCTGCTGAGCTGGGTCGCGGCCCGCACCGAACGACTGCGGATCTCGGGAAACGTCCTCAGCCTCCCGCTGCGCCCGCCGGCCGTCCTGGCCAGGGCGGCGGCGAGCCTGGACCGGCTGTCCCACGGTCGTTTCGAGCTGGGCCTCGGCGCCGGCGCGTTCTGGGACGGGATCGAGGGCATGGGCGCTCGTCGGCTGACGGCGGGGCAGGGTGTCGAGGCGCTGCGCGAGGCGATCGACGTCCTGCGGGGGGTCTGGGACGCCGAGGCCCCCGGGCCGCTGCGGCGGGACGGGAAGTACTACCCGATCCCCGGCATGCGGCGCGGCCCCGCGCCGGCCCACGACATCGACATCTGGCTCGGCGCGTACCAGCCGAAGATGCTGGCGTTGACCGGTCAGAAGGCCAACGGCTGGCTGCCGACCCTGGAATACCTGCGGTCCCCGGACCGGGTGACCGCCAACCGGCTCATCGACGAGGCGGCGGTCGGGGCGGGACGTGACCCTCGGGAGATCCGGCGACTGCTCAATCTGTTCACTGTCGACGTCTCGTCGCGCAGCCGTGGCTTCCTCCAGGGCCCTGCGGAGCAGTGGGTCGAACAACTCCTCCCGCTGGTCCTGGAAGAGGGTTTCAGCACCTTCCTGATCGGCCGGGACGACCCGCGACTGATCCAGACCCTAGGGCAGGAGATCGCCCCCGCGCTGCGGGAGGCGGTCGCCAGAGAGCGGGCGGGAACCGCGTCCGGCACCGGACCGACCCACGCCGTCGCCGCCCGGTCCGAGCGGCACCCGGGCCTCGACTACGACGCGCTGCCCGCATCGCTGACCACCGGCGCCGTCGAGCCCGGCCATCCGGAGTACGAGGGTGTGCGCCACACCTACAGCTGGCAGGGGTCACCGGCTCTGGTGGTCCGGCCGCAGACCGCCGCCGAGGTGGTCGACGCCGTGTCTTACGCGCGGACCCAGGACGTCCCGTTGTCCGTGCGCAGCGGCGGGCACGGCATCAGCGGCCGGTCGACGAACGACGGCGGGATCGTCATCGACATGTCGAGGATGAACCGGGTCGAGGTGCTGGACCGGGCGACTCGCCGGATCCGGCTGGAGCCGGGCGCCCGCTGGGGGGAGGTGGCCCAGGCGCTCGCCCCGTACGGCCTGGCGATGAGCTCGGGTGACTACGGTGACGTGGGCGTCGGTGGCCTCGCCACCACCGGAGGCGTCGGCTATCTGGCGCGCCGGCACGGCCTGACCATCGACCACGTCGTCGCCGCCGAGATCGTCACCGCCGACGGCCGCCTGCTCCGGGTGGACGACGAGCACCATGCTGATCTGTTCTGGGCCGTCCGTGGCGCCGGTGGCAACTTCGGCGTCGTCACCGCCCTCGAACTGGAGGCGTACGAGGTCGACAAAGTCGTCTACGCCCACCTCGTCGCGGACGCCACCGACACCGCCCAACTGCTGCACCGTTGGGGCCGGCTCGTGGAGGACGCGCCGCGGGACCTGACGAGCTTCCTGTCCCTCTTCCCGGGCCGCCGTGGAAACCCCCCGATGGCCCAGGTCACCCTCGTGTACGCCGGTGACGACGTCGAGGCGGCGCAGTCCGCGCTGAGCCCGTTCCTGGAGATCGGCCCAATTCTCGATCAGCAGGCGCAACTCGTGCCGTACCCGGCGATCGTCGTGCCACCCGGCAACGGCCATCGGGGTCAGGGTCTGCGGGACACCCGCAGCGGGCTGTTGCACCACGTCACACCGGAGGCAGCCGACGTCATGGAAAACATGATCCGTTCCGGCGACGTGATGATCATGCAGCTCCGGTCCGTCGGCGCGGCGGTCAACGACGTCGCTCGCGACGCGACCGCCTACCCGCACCGGGAGCAGAACTTCTCGGTGCTCGCCGCCACGGTCCCGGACCGCAGGCCCCAACTCGACAAGCTGTGGGCCGAGCTGTACGCGCATCTCGACGGCATGTACCTCAGCTTCGAGTCCGACACCGACCCGGCTCGACTGCTGGATGCCTGGCCCGAGCCCACGCTGAGCCGACTGCGCGCGATCAAGGCCACGTACGACCCGGACAACGTCTTCAACCGGAACTTCCCGATCTCGCCGGCGACACCGGGCTGACCCGGTCGTCTAGAGCGTGCCGGACAGGTACTCCCTCCGTCGCTGCGGTTCGAACTTCTCGATCGCGTACCGCAGCATGACCCGGGGCATGGCGTGGTAGCGGCGGAGCAGGAACTCCTCCTCCGCCGCTCTGTCCCGGTTGCCCACCTCACGCAGCATCCAGCCCACCGCCTTGCGGACGAGGTCGTGCGGATCCTGGAGGAGCCGGTCGCTGAGCCGGAAGGTCCATTCGAAGTCGTCGGCCTTGATGAAGGCGAAAGTCGCCATGACGGCGATGCGCCGGTCCCACACCAGGTCAGAGCCGGCCAGCCGGTCCAGGACACCGCGCTCCTTGTCGACGAGCCAGGGGCCGACGATGTACGGCGCCGACGAGTCGACCAGGTCCCAGTTGTTGATGCGGTCGGTGTTGGCCAGGACGAGGCGGTAGATCTCGCTCCGTTCCTGCTCGTGGCCCCTGGTGAACTTGCGGACCAGGATGAGCAGCGACGTCAGCCTCTCCTCGTGCACGTCGGAGTGCAGCAGCGTCGTTGTCTCGGCCAGGGAGAGGTCGCGCCAGTATCTGCCGGCCACCGTGCGCTGGTCCGGCACGGACACGCCGATGGCCCGGTCGCCCTCGCCGTAACCGCCGGGGACCATCTGCAGGAAACGGCTCGACGCCTCGGCGCGACCCGGGTCGGCACGGCTGGCGAGGTCTAGACGGACGTCGACGCTCGTGGCCATGACCAGCAAGCTACCGTGCCGGTCGGTGGCCACGACGCCGCGTGCACAGCGAGCCGCCGCTGGCCACCTCAGCCGGCGCGGCGTAGCCGGCCGAGCATCCCGTTGAGGTCCTGGACGAACAGGTCGTGGCGGAAGAAGTGCCCGCCGGGCACCTCGCGCCACTCGTGCGGGATACCGGCCCGGGCGAGTGCGGCGCGGAACTCGCGCTGACCGGCGAGCACCTGGGTTTCGTTGACGGTGTCGAACCAGTTGATCGGGTCGGGTGACGTGCCGGCCGCCAGGAAGATCCGCTTGTTCTGGAAACTCGGGATGCGCTGGACCGGGTTGTCGGCGCTGACCCGCGCCTCGTCCCACAGCGGGATCCCGTAGACGGTGCCGCCGCCGAGGTCC
Source organism: Micromonospora sp. MGP-C2 (assembly GCF_057766525.1). Classification (NCBI taxonomy): domain Bacteria; kingdom Bacillati; phylum Actinomycetota; class Actinomycetes; order Micromonosporales; family Micromonosporaceae; genus Micromonospora; species Micromonospora sp. MGP-C2. Next base: position 1,547,434 of record NZ_JBYMEN010000002.1, on the reverse strand, counting down.
AGCGCGGCGGAGGTGGCGTTGGCCCAGTGCACGACGAGCCCGAAGTCCCGCCGCAGGCTGGCCGGCCCGGAGTGTGAGCTGACCGAGCAGAAGTGGCCGTAGTACTTGGCCGCGTACTTCAACGCGCCGAAGCCCCCCATCGAGAAGCCGGCCACCGCGCGGCCGTTGTACTCGGCGAAGGTACGGAAGTTCGCGTCTATCCACGGCAGCAACTGGGCGATGTGGAAGGTCTCCCAGTTGCGCGGTCCCACGAAGCTGTTCACCGGATTGCAGTACCAGCCGGTCGACGCGTCCGGCATGACGACGATGACCTCCCGGCCGGCGGTCAGACCGATGATGTTGTCCTGGAGGTGGAAGGTGCGGAAGTCGGCGTTGCCACCGTGCAGCAGGTACAGCACGGGGTACCGCTTGCCGCTGGTGTGGTACCCGTCAGGCAGCAGCACGTTGACGCCGGGATCCCACTCGATGGCGTCCGTGGCGAAGCGGTAGTACTGGAGGCGGCCGCCGTTCTCGTTGCGGTCGACGATGCGCAGGCCGTACCCGTCGGTGGCGGCCATGGCGGCGGACGGTGCGGCGAGGGCGCCGGCGAACAGCCCGGCGGCGGCCACCGCCGCGGAGCCACCGATCAGCCGGCGCCGGCTGATCGACGCGGGCGGGGGTACGTCGAGCATTGGAGTCTCCCTGGGTCAGAAGGTGGTCTCGTTGGGCAGGCCGAAGAAGTCGTGCCATTTGGTGGCGCCGAGGAAGGCGGTGCCGGTGGAGAGGCCGACGTGGACGTCGTTGAAGCTGCCCTTGGTGAAGGCGACGATGTCGTCCTTGCCGTCGCCGTTGTAGTCACCCAGGTAGGGGAACTCGCCGGGCAGGCAGAAGAGGTCGTTCCACTTGACTGTGGTGCCGACGAACGAGGTGCCGGTGGAGACGGCGGCGTAGACGTCGGCGTCGGCGTTGCAGGTGAAGGTGACGATGTCGTCGCGTCCGTCGCCGTTGATGTCGCCGACGCGGGGTTGTTCGGTGCCGACGGCGAACAGGTCGTGCCACGTCTGTGCCGCCCCGAACGAGGCTCCCGTGGACAGGGCGACGATGACGTCCGACGCCGTGAGCGGCCCCTGGGTGAAGGTGATGATGTCGTCGCGGCCGTCACCGTCGACGTCGCCGAGGGCCGGATACTCCCCGGCGATCGAGAAGTACTCGTGCCACTTGAGCGCCGTTCCGGCGAACGACGAACCGGAGGACAACGCGACGTACACGTCCCCGGCGCCGTCGTGGGTGAAGGCGACGATGTCGTCGCGGCCGTCGCCGTTGACGTCCCCCACCGCGGCCACCTCGGCGTTCGGGGCGAACCAGTCGTGCCACTTCGTGGCGCCCGCGAACGACGACCCGTTCGACAGTGCCACGTACACGTCGGCGAGCGAGCCGTGGGTGAAGGCCACGATGTCGTCGCGCCCGTCGCCGTTGAAGTCCCCGGACAGCAGCGTCTCGTCGTTGAGCCCGAAGAATTCGTTCCACTTCACCGACGTCCCCGCGAACGAGGAGCCGGTGGACGCCGACACGTACACGTCGTTGAGTGAGCCGCGGGTGAAGGCGACGATGTCGTCGCGACCGTCACCGGTGAAGTCCGTCGGCGAGCCGGCCAGGTAGCGGCCGCCCGACGAGGCGCCGCAGTTGTCACTGACCAGGTACTTCTGGTTGTACTGGGCCGGATAGGGAGCGAGCGAGACGCCGTTGATGACGATCGTCTGTCCGACCCCGTTGTAGAGCTGCTCGTAGTGGACGTGCGGCCCGGAGGAGTTGCCGGTGCTGCCGGTGATGCCGATCTGCTGTCCCTGCTGCACGTACGCGCCATTGGCGACCGAGTAGGCGCTGAGATGGAAGTGGTAGGTCGTCCAGCCCCCACCGTGGTCGACGACGATGTAGTTGCCGGCCCCGCTGGGCTGGGAGTAGTGCCGGGCGACACCCGCTGCGGACGCCACCTGGGGGGTGCCTCCGGTGGCGCCGCCGTCGGCGCGCACGAAGTCCAACGCCTGCCGCACCTCCGCGCTGTGGTGGTCGTAGGTCCAGCGTTGTCCGCACGGGAACGGCGCTTTGAAGTTCGGTGCGGCCATCGCTGGCGAGGGTGACACCACCACGGCGGTCAGGACCGCCATGGCCAGGGTGAGCAGCGCGACCACGGCGCGGAGGACGGGGGTACGCGAAGGCCGGGACATGGCGGGACTCCTGACGTACTCAGAGGGTGGTTTCGCCGTTGAGGCCGAAGAAGTCGTGCCATTTGGTGGCGCCGAGGAAGGCGGTGCCGGTGGAGAGGCCGACGTGGACGTCGTTGAAGCTGCCCTTGGTGAAGGCGACGATGTCGTCCTTGCCGTCGCCGTTGTAGTCACCCAGGTAGGGGAACTCGCCGGGCAGGCAGAAGAGGTCGTTCCACTTGACTGTGGTGCCGACGAACGTGGTGCCGGTGGAGACGGCGGCGTAGACGTCGGCGTCGGCGTTGCAGGTGAAGGTGACGATGTCGTCGCGTCCGTCGCCGTTGATGTCGCCGACGCGGGGTTGTTCGGTGCCGACGGCGAACAGGTCGTGCCACGTCTGGGGCGCGCCGAATCCGCTTCCTGTGGAGAGGGAGACGATCACGTCCGACGCCGTGAGCGGCCCCTGCGTGAACGTGATGATGTCGTCGCGGCCGTCACCGTTGACATCGCCGAGGGCAGGAAACTCGCCGGGGATGGAGAAGTAGTCGTGCCATTTGAGGCCGGGGCCGAAGCCTGTGCCGGTGGAGAGCGCCACGTAGACGTCGGCGTTCGTGTCGTGGGTGAACGCGATGATGTCGTCGCGTCCGTCGCCGTCGACGTCGCCGACCGCACCGACCTCCGCGCCCGGCGCGAACCAGTCATGCCACTTCAGGCCACCGCCGAAGCTGGTGCCGGTGGAGAGGGCCACGTACACGTCGGCGAGCGAGCCGTGGGTGAAGGCCACGATGTCGTCGCGCCCGTCGCCGTTGAAGTCCCCGGACAGCAGGGTCTCCCCGTTGAGGCCGAAGAAGTCGTTCCACTTGACGGACGTACCGGTGAACGCGCTGCCGGTGGAGGTGGCCACGTAGACGTCGTTGAGGCTGCCCTGTGTGAAGCTCACGACGTCGTCCCGGCCGTCGCCGGTGAAGTCCGTCGGTGACCCCGCCAGGTAGCGGCCTCCCGAGCCGCCGGCGTTGACCAGGGAGATGTAGTAGTTCCAGTTCCAGTTCGGACCGGGATCGGTGTGGTCGTTGCCGGGCATCTCGTTGTGCCCCCTGATCGCCGCGCGGGTCTTGGGCAGCCCGTACTTGTCACAGAGGTAGCGGGTCAGCGCGGCCGACGACCGGTACATGGCGTCGGTGAACCAGGTTGGGTTGTCCACGAACCCCTCGTGCTCGATGCCCACCGCGTAGGGGTTGGCCGAGCGCGCGTGGTAGGCCGTGTCTCCCTCGCGCACCATCTGGGTGATCTCACCGTTGCTGGACTTCACCACGTAGTGCGCGCTCACCCCCGCCGACGGGTTCTGGAACCAGCTCACCGTGCCGGCGTACGACCCCTGGGTCACGTGCACCACGACGGTGGTGATCCGTGACGACCGGCCGGCCTGGTAGTTGCCGCCGTAGGCGGAGACCCAGCGGGCGGGCCCGTACTCGGGCACCGCCGCCGCCGCGGCGACGTTCGGGCCGGCGCCGGCCGGGGTGATCGACGCGTACCGGCCCAGTTCGGGGCGCACCGGCTGCGCGGCGACCCGCGCGGTGGTGGCCGCGATGCCGGTCCGCAGCAGATCGTAGACGTGGTCGGCGTAGAGCCGGGCCGTCGAGTCGTCGGTGGCGGCGCTGTAGCGCGCCACCACCGGGTACCAGGCGGAGAGCCGGTCGCGTGCACCGGCGGTCAGTCCCTCGCTGTCGGCCAGGTCACGCAGCACCGCGGCGCCTCCGCGAATGTTGGCGGAGCTGACCGAGCGCAGCCGGTCGACCGGCTCGCCGGTGAGCGTGGCCGCCCGTTCCAGGCTGTGCTGGGTGGGGTTGCTGACGAGGTGCATGACGCCGAATCCGTTGGCCTGGCTGGGCAGGCCGCCGTGCCCGTCCAGTCGGGTCTCGCCGTAGCCCACGGCGACCAGCAGGTCGCGGGGCACGTCGAACTCGACGGAGGCCCGGGCGAAGTCCGCGGCGAGCGGGCCGGGCGCCACGGGACGGGCCGCGTCGGCCGGCGCGGTCGCGACCTGCGCGGCGAGCACCGCCGCCAGAATGAGGGCGCACCTGCGCCTGGTCAGCCGCATGGGGTCTCCAATCCGCGGGTCACAGCGTCGTCTCGCCGTTGAGGCCGAAGAAGTCGTGCCATCTGGTGGCGCCGAGGAAACCGGTGCCGGTGGAGCGTGCGACGTGGACGTCGTTGGTGCCGCCCTTGGTGAAGACGATGAGGTCGTCCCTGCCGTCCCCGTCGGCGTCACCGAGGTAGGGGAACTCGCCGGCGAGGCAGAAGTAGTCGTTCCACTTCACTGTGGTCCCGGCGAAGCCGGTGCCGGTGGAGGTGGCGGCGTACACGTCGGCGTCGGCGTTGCAGGTGAAGGTGACGATGTCGTCGCGGCCGTCGCCGTTGATGTCACCGACGCGGGGCAGTTCGGCGCCGACGGCGAACAGGTCGTGCCACTTCTGCGCGGCACCGAACGAGCTGCCGTTCGACAGGGCGACGATGACGTCGCTGGCGGTGGCGGGGCCCTGGGTGAAGGTGACGAGGTCGTCGCGGCCGTCGCCGTTGACGTCACCGAGCGCGGGAAACTCGCCGAACGGGCTGAAGTACTCGTGCCACTTGAGGCCGGGGCCGAAGCCGGTGCCGGTGGACAGCGCGACGTACACGTCTCCGGCGGGGTTGTGGGTGAACGCGACGATGTCGTCGCGCCCGTCACCGTCGACGTCGCCGACCGCGCCGATCTCCGCACCCGGTGCGAACCAGTCGTGCCACTTCCCTTCGCCGCCGAACGAAGTTCCGGTGGACAGCGCGACGTACACGTCGCCGGTGTTGCTGTGGGCGAAGGTGACGATGTCGTCCCGGCCGTCGCCGTTGACGTCGCCGGTGGAGGCGGTCTCGCCACCGATGGAGAAGAAGTCGTTCCACTTCACCGAGGTGCCGGCGAACGAGCTACCGGTGGAGGTGGCCACGTAGACGTCGGCGAGGGCGTTCTGGGTGAAGCCGACGATGTCGTCGCGGCCGTCGCCGGTGACATCGGTCGCGGATCCGCCGGCGATGGCGTGGGTCCGGGCCGCCTCGTTGAGCTGGGCCCGTGCGGTGGCGGCCGCCTGGTCGTACCGGTCGGGAAACCCCGACCGTTGGACGCACTGGGCGACCTGGCCGGCGCTGAACCCCGGGTTGTTGCGGTCGCAGACGATCGCCCGGGTGACGTACTGGGTGCTGGCGTAGACCGGGTCCATGATCTGCTCCGGCGTTCCCCAGCCGTAGTCCCAGCGCTGCTGGAAGACCCCGAGCGACGACTTGTCGCCACACGGCAGGTTGTTCATGTGTGACTCGACCCAGCCCGCCTCGAAGGCGGACAGCGTCACCTTGTCGTTGGCGTTGTGCGCGCGGGCGACCCGGTAGACGACCAGGGTCACCGCGGGGTCGCGGTTGGCCGGGATGGAGGTGCAGGCCAGGGTGCCGACCGGGTCGGCCTGCGCGGGCACCGCCGTGACCGTCGCCGCGGCGGTGCCGAGGGCGACCAACAGGGCCAGGAGAGTACGTCTCACGCTGCTCCTCCCAGGGGGTCGAGCGGCCATCCTGGTGGCGTCGCGAACCGCCTCGGACACCCGTATCGAATGCTGAGAGTGTCATCAGGGCGATGATCGATGTCAATGCGCCATGAAGAATTCCTTCATTGCACGGGTCAGGGCGGGCAGGTATTGACACCGACGATTGTCGCGGGTTTACTCGCCCGCAACCGGTGTCGAGGGCATCGATCCGACCGGAGGGGACAGTCATGGGTGTGCGTCGTCGCTCGCTGCTCGGTCGCGCCGCCGCGATAGGTGCGGCCGGCGCGCTCGGTGCCGTCGGCACGGTCCTGACAACGGCAGCGCCGGCCCAGGCCGCGGTGTGGAAGAAGCGGTTGACCGGTGCCGACCTCGACACCTCCAGCCGCTGGCGGGTGGCCGGCACCGATCTGGGCATCCCGTACGTGCTGGAGAACGGCTCGATCGGCTACCTCTTCGGCGACACCTTCGACACGCCGTGGCCCGAGGGACCGCCCGTGCCGAACGACTGGCGCTCACCGGTGATGCTGCGTTCCGCCGTCCACCCCGCCGCGGCGGGTGGAGTGGTCTTCGACAGCGCGGCGCGGGTGGCCGGCAACGGGCGCGCGCCCGAGCTGATGCACAACGGCCACCACGGCATCGGCATCGACGGCCTGCCGGAGGTGACAGTCATCCCCAACGACGGCATCAGCTTCCCGGAGACCGGCCGGCAGGTCATCTCCTACATGAGCATCGAGAACTGGAACTCCGCCGGCCCGGCCGGGCCGCAGTGGAAGTCCCGCTACGCGGGGCTGGCGTTCTCCGACAACGGCAACGACTTCGTCCGTACGCCGCTCAAGTGGTGGAACAGCCCGGACAACCGGGACCCGTTCCAGATGTGGACCATGCAGCGCGACGGCGATCACGTCTACGTCTTCTCGGTGCGCGCCGGGCGGCAGGACGGCCCGATGATGCTGCGCCGCGTCCGCTGGGACCGGCTGTTCTACCCCGAGTCGTACGAGGGCTGGGGCTGGAACGGCACCAACTGGGGCTGGGGCCGGCCCTGCACACCCATCCTCACCGGCCGTTTCGGTGAACCATCGGTGCGCCGCCTGGCCGACGGGACCTGGGTGATGTCATACCTGAACTGCCAGAACGGGTGCCTGGTCACCCGGACCGCGTCCGGACCGGACCGGGCGTGGACGGCGGAGAAGATCCAGGTGACGAGCTGGCAGGAGCCGGCTCTCTACGGTGGGTTCATCCATCCCTGGTCGAGTCGCAACGCCAACGATCTTCACCTGATGGTCTCCAAGTGGACGCGTACGCCGGACGGCCGCAGCACCGCCTACCACGTCAGCCAGTTCGCCGGCTCGGTGTGACGAGGCGCTGACCTGGCGCTCCCGGGCCCGACCTGCCTGAGCTGATCGGCGGGAACGCGGCCCGCCACGTTCCGGGCGGGGTGTGAGTGGGTGAGTCAGGGGGTAGGACCAAGATTGACGACGAACGCCCCGGAGCGCAGCTGACGGGGTGCCGGCCATCCCGGAATGTCGCATTTTGGCGGACGCTGATCGAGGAGGGCCCACGGCGATGACGCAGCCGACGATGCAACCCGCTGACGCGTTGGCCGAGCTGAGCCGGGTCAGACTCGACGAGATCAGCCTCGACGACATGCTGGGCCGGATCGCCGAACTCGCCAACCGGAGCATTCCCGGGACCAGGGAGGTGACCGTCACCCTGGTTCGGGGTCAGGTCGGTTCGACCGGGGCGTTCACCGGCGAGTTGGCCCGTAAGTTGGACGAGTGGCAGTACGAGGAGCACCGCGGCCCCTGCCTGGACGCGTCCGCCAGCGGTGACACCATCTCGGTGCCGGACATGACCACCGAAGAGCGCTGGCCGGCATGGGCGGAGAAGGCCCGCGCCGCCGGGGTGCAGAGCTCTCTCTCGATCGGGCTTCCCATCCAGGGGTCGGTGGTGGGCGCGCTCAACGTCTACAGCGACTCGCCGAACGCCTTCGATTCGTCCTCGATCGCCAACGCGGAAGGCTTCGCCGCGTACGCGGCGGTGGCCCTGGCCAACGCGCACCTGTACGAGAACGCCGCCACACTGGCAGCGCAGATGCAGGAGGCGATGCGCAGCCGGGCCGTGATCGAGCAGGCCAAAGGGATCATCATGGGGGACCGGCGGTGCTCGTCGGAGGAGGCGTTCGCGCTGCTGTCGAAGATCTCCCAGGACACCAACCGCAAGGTGCGCGAGGTCGCGGAGGCCCTTGTCGCCCAGGCCGTCGGAAAGAAGCGCGGGTGAGCCACGCCGCGACTGCACGCTGCTCACCGACAGGGTCACCCGCGCGAGGCGGGTGGCCCTGTCGGCAGGTCACGCGGAACGGACCACCGCCCGCCTGATTCCGGTCAGCTCTCCGACGGCTTGCGCACCGCGTCGCGTACCCGGTCGATGACGGCCAGCACCGGGCCAGCGGCCAGGTTGCCCTTCGCGGACTGGGCGATGGGATGCGGCCGCGTCGGCGCGGACGCCTCCGCCGCCCGCACGGCGGTGGCGAGGCCGCGCAGCCGGTCGACCGGGACGTGCTGGCGCAGCTGGGGGAACTCGTAGCGTTCCTCGTAACGGGCGTGCGTGAGTACGGCGTCGCGCAGCAGGACGATCCCGGTGTCGAAGCCGTCGGCGTCCACACCGCCCTTGATCAGGGTTTGCAGGGTCTCCTTCGCCTGCCGCTCCTCGTCGAGCCGGTCGTCGACCATCGCGTCCCCACCCCCACCGGGCAGCGTCCGTGCGAGCGGGTGGACGACCTCCTCCTCGGCGGTCTCGTGCGCGGCGAGGAGCTTGACCAGATCGTCGAAGGCGTCCCGCCGGGTGTCGCCGGTGCTGCCGATGACCAGCAGGAAGAGCTGCTCGATCTGGGCGTGCTGCGCGAGCAGCAGGTCGACCACGTCCTCCTCGGGCCCGGGCGTGGTCGGAGCGTCGGCGTCAGGCATGGCTGCCTCCTTCGGCGCGCAGCGCCTCGATCGGGTGCGGCCCCTCGGTCTCCATCCGGTACTCGTCGCCGAAGCGTTCCCGGTGCATGTCGATGACCTGCTCGCTCGGCGGCTTCTGGCCGTCGTGCAGTTGCTCCTGCATCCACTCGAAACGCTCGTGGGCCTCTCGGACGTAGCCCTCGCCGAGCTTGGTGAGATCCATCTGGGTGGCCAGCAGGTGGCGCAGGTAGTCCTTGTTGGGTTCGAAGGTCAGCGGCTCCGGCAACCCGGCCGTGCCGACGATCTCCTCGGGTTCCCGGCCGTCGTGCCGGCGCAACAAGTCGGCGGCCTGCTGGAGGTGAGCCAGCTCCATCTGCAGGTGCAGCTCCCAGACCGCCTTGATCCGGGGGTCGCTCTCCTGTTGCAGGAAGGAGTAGTAGAGCCAGCACTCGTTGTACTCGTGGGTGAGCAGCCGCTCCCACCAGTTCTCGCCCGGGTCCAGCAGGGACTCGTAGTGGGTGACGTGCTCCTGCTCGATCAGGCTGATCTCCTGGTAGAGCTGGCGCGCGATCGGTTCCATGTACTGCGGGCCGACGTTCATGTAGTAGAACATCACCTGCTGCTCTGCCGAGAGGATCGTCAACGCGTGCAGCTTCGAGCGCGGGTCCACCGAGTTGCGGTCGTACGGGGTGCGAACCTCGTCGAAGGGGTGCCGGTGCTCCTGAATGGTCGGCCGACCCGGCATGACCTCGGTGAGACCGTTGACGATCTTCTCCGCCTTACGCCGTTCGACCATCTCGTAGAGGTTGGCGTAGCGGTACAGGTGGTCGAAGTCCTCCAGCACGCCGAACTCGTACGCCTGCTTGAGGTAGGGGTCGGGTTCGTGTCGGGCCACCCAGGCGGTGAGGTCGACGGCCACCTGTTCGTAGCCGAGCGTCGTCTCGAGCACGCTGGCGACGCCGGGAAGCAGCCAGTTCACCACCCTCTGCTGCTGGCTCTCCACGTACCGGACGTAGGCGAGCTGCCGGCGGACCTCCTGGTCCGGGCAGTTCCGGGCGAACTGGTGCTGGAAGTTGATCGCCTCGACCTCGATGCCGTTCATCGTGATGATCCGGCACCGGGTGTACGGGTCGACCGCCTCCGGGTCGATCGGCTCGACGTTCAGTTCACGCCAGTTGCGGATCTGACCGTCGAGCGGGATTCCTTTGTGGTCCAGGGGATTGAACATCTCTCTCCTTTGTCGGGGGAGGTGGGACATACGCGGAGGGCGCGGTGCGGCGCCACCCGGGCCGCGCTGAGGACACGACCGTGGGGTGGTGGCTGCGGAAGAGGAATCCGGTCCGTCACACGTTGCCTCCGCCATCGACGAGGGTGCCCACCCGCCGCGTGTGGGCGCGAGGCAGGGATGACCATCGAAGGGCGCGTGTCTTGACCCGAAAATCACGCTACCCACGGCAAGCGGGCACAAACCAAACCGTCCTCCGCGACCTGGATCCGGCGGCCACGCGAGGCTGGAGACGGGTGTGAGTACCCGTCCACTGGGTAGGGCGTCCACCATGCTGAAGAGAGCGGTGTGGCAGGGACTGGTGGCAGGTCTGGTGGGGGCGGCGGTGATGACGGCTGCCGAGAAGGTCGAGCAACGGGTGACAGGCCGACCCGACTCGTACGTGCCGGCCCGGGTGCTGGCACGGCTGACTGGCCTGCCGGAACGTCCGGGGCAGCAGCCGCGGTGGCAGAACCTGGCGATGCACTACGGGCAGGGCGCGCTGGTCGGCGTGCTGCGAAGTGTCATGGCCCAGGCCGGCCTGCGCGGCACCTGGGCGTCGGGAATGTTCACGGCGGTGCGCCTGACCAGCGACCAGATCCTGGAGAACGCCACCGGTGTGGGGCGACGCCCGCTGACCTGGCCACGTGCGGAACTCGCCATCGACATGGTGCACAAGTCCATCTACGGGTTCGCCACCGGCGCGGTGGCGGATGTGCTCGCCGCCCGCGACGGCGCCGGACCTGGACAGCGGCACGCGGCACTCCGACCCGGTCGTCACTCGGACGTCGGCCCGCTGCCGCGTGCCGCGGTGCGCCGGGGCTGACGCGTCACCTGCCACTGTCGGCCGAGGTGCTGCGGGCGGGGCAGTGGAGTGATTAGCTGCACGGATGATCGCTCCCGTTTCCCTCGGCACCTGGCCGACTCCGCTGGAGGCCGCGCCCCGGCTCGCCGCCCGGCTGGGCCTGGCCGACCTCTGGTTCAAGCGTGACGACCTCAATGGCCTCGGCGGGGGCGGCAACAAGATCCGCAAGTTGCAGTACACCTGCGCCGAGGCGCTCGCAGTCGGCGCCACCACCGTGATCACCTCCGGCGCGCCGCAGAGCAACCACGCCCGCCTCACCGCCGCCGCGGCCGCCCGGCTCGGCCTCGCCTGCGTGCTGGTGCTGGACGGCCCGCCCCCGGACGACCAGCGCGGCAACCTGCTGCTCGACGGGCTCGCCGGCGCCGAGATCGTCTGGGGCGGGCACCGACCGCTCGCCGAGGTGGTGGCGCACGAGGCGGAGAGCCGATCGGCGTACCTCATCCCGTTCGGCGGCACCTCGCCCGCGTCCACCCAGGGTTACGTGGACTGCGCTCGGGAGTTGCGCGCCCAGGTGCCGGACATCGACTCGGCCGAGGTCGTGGTCGCGCTCGGCTCCGGTGGGACGATGGCCGGCCTCGTACGGGAGTTGGGCGCCGAGCGGGTGGTCGGCGTGAGTGTCGGTGCCGTGCCCGACCCCCGCGCTACTGTCGTCGGGCTGCTCGTCGGCGAGGTCGAGCCGGGCGCGCTGCGGATCGACGGCTCCCAGGTGGGCGCCGGGTACCGCACGTTCACCGACGCGGCGCGGGCGGCGTTGGAGACGACCGCGCGCGACGAGGGGGTCTTCCTGGACCCGACGTACACCGGTCGGGCGATGGCTGCGCTGCTGGCCGGCAGCTTCCCGCACGGCGACCGGGTGATCTTTCTGCACACCGGCGGCCTTCCCGGCCTCTTCGGCCATCCGCAGGTCTAGGTCCCAGGGTCTCATTCGGGCCAGGCGGACTCCTCGATGACCCGGACGAAGTCGATGTGGCGGTAGCCGGGCACCCGGTGCTCGAGCACGTCACCGTTGACGGTGCCGAAGGTGGTGTCCGGCCGGTGCCGGAAGCCGTCGGCGAACGCGTCGACGATGGCTAGCTTGAAGTTCGGCCGCGGGTGAGCCGTGGTGACCGCCGCGATGTCGGCGGGCGACAACTCGTGGTAGCCGATGCCGAGCACGTCCGTCTCGACCCCGGCGGTGACGAGGGCGACCTCGGGCTCCAGGCGGTACGGGACCTCCGGTGTGGTGTGCAGGGCGATGCCCTCCCACACGAGCCGCGCCTCGCGCTCGCCGATGCCGTTCGACCGGAGGAAACGGCGTGCCTCGTCCGCGCCGTCGAGTTCGAAGCGCTGATCGTCGCGGCGGTAGCGTTCGGTCAGCCCCAGGTCGTGGAACATCGCACCCACGTAGAGCAGCTCGGGGTCGGCCTTCAGGCCGAGCCGCCGACCCTGGAGCGAGCCGAAGACGAAGACCCGCCGGGAGTGATGGAACAGCAGGTCGTCGGTGGCCTGGCGGACGAGCTCGGTGGCGTCGTTCGCGAGCCGTGAGTCGGGGATCTCGATGCCGGCGATCGTCTGGCTCATGGAGGTTCCTGTCGGTCCGGGAGCCCGGCCGGGCTCCGATGCGTCAAGCGTCACCCGAACGGACCGACCAGCGCCCCGTCCCATCTGCCATGCTTCCCTCAGATCGGGACATGGGTGAAGGGGGCCAACGCTGTGGGCAGTCCGGCGGCGGAGCCGCACCGGGTGACGGCTCTGGTCTTCGACGGGATGAAGCTACTCGACCTGGCCGGGCCGTTCGAGGTATTCGCGGAGGCCGCCAGGTTCGGCGCACCGTACGAGCTGGAGGTGCGCTCCAGCGACGGCGCCGCGGTGCGCGCCTCGACGGGTATGCGCGTCCCCGTGGACGGCGACGTGGACTCGGCGACCGACGTCGGGACCGCCCTCGTGGTCGGCGGCGATGCGCTCCCGACGAGCCCGATCAGTGCTGAACTCACCGCCGCCGCGACGGCCCTGTCCCGCCGGGCCGCTCGTACGGCCTCGGTCTGCACCGGCGCCTTCGTGCTGGCCGGCGCCGGCCTGCTGGACGGCCGGCGCGCGACGACGCACTGGCAGCACGCTCGACTGCTCGCTGCCGCGTTCCCGAGGGTGCGGGTGGAGCCCGATGCCATCTTCGTGCAGGACGGGACGATCTTCACGTCCGCCGGTGTGTCCGCCGGCATCGACCTCGCGCTGGCCCTGGTGGAGCGCGACCACGGCGAGGAGATCGCCCGGTCGGTCGCGCAGTCTCTGGTCGTGTTCCTGCAACGGCCCGGCGGTCAGTCGCAGTTCTCTCCTTCGCTGGCCCTGCCCCGGCCGGGCACCCCGGTGCTGCGGCAGGTGACTGACGCGGTGGCAGCGGACCCGGCTGGCGACCACTCGGTGACCGCCCTCGCCAGTCGGGCTCATGTCAGCCCGCGTCACCTCTCCCGGCTGTTCCGGCAGGAGTTGGGCAGCAGCCCCAGCAAGTACGTGGAGGGCGTGCGGGTCGACGCGGCCATCCGCCTGCTGCACGCGGGCCAGTCGGTCACCGCCTGCGCCCAACAGGTCGGCATCGGCAGCCCGGAGACGTTGCGCCGGATGTTCCTCGCCCGGGTTGGAGTGTCGCCACGGGCCTACCAGCAGCGGTTCCGCACGACGGCACGTGTCCCGGAGACGGTGCTGGACGACGAGGATGTCGTCGAACCGTGACCGCGCGACCGCTGCCCGTCGCTCCCGCGCTGATCAGGGTGCGACGTGGCGGTGCCCTCCGGTGGGGTCGCACCGAAGGGCACCGCGCCGAGATGTGGAACGGGGGTCAGGCCGTGGCGAACTGCTCGCGGTGGTCGTTGGCGAACTCGGCGAAGCTCCGCGGCGCCCGGCCGACGACGTTCTCGACATGATCGTTGGTGAAGTCGCCCCAACCGGAGCCGTAGGCGACCCGGTACTCGGCGAGGACCTCCGCCGTCCACTGGTCGAGGCCCGCCCGGAGCAGGTTGTCGCGTGCCTCTTCCGGGCTCTGCGGTACGTAGCGTACCGGCTGTCCGAGCGTACGGGCGATGTCGTCGGCGGCCTGGTGCAGGGTGATGCTCTCCGGGCCGGTGGGCGTGTAGATCCTGCTCTCGTGCCGCTCGGGCGCGGCGAGGATCGCCGCCCCTGTGGCGGCGATGTCCCGTGCGTCGATCACACCGACCCGCGCCTCGCCGAAGAGCCCGTAGAGGTGCTCTCCGGCCTTGGAGCCGAGCAGGTTCTGCATGAAGTAGCTCGGGCGCAGGATCGTCCAGGGGATGCCCGACTCCTGCAGCTCGGCGTCGGAGAGCGCGTGCAGGCGGCCGTTGCGGGTGGGCGCGTCGTGTGCGGCACCGATGGCGGAGAGCCGGACGATGTGCCGCACTCCGGCCTGCCGGGCGGCCCACACCGCGTTCATGCTCTGGCTCGGCGCCGTCGGGCCCATCGGCGTCAGCAGCCACAGCGTCGTCACGCCCTCGAACGCCGGGGTCAGCGTGGCGGGGCTGTCCAGGTCGCCGACGACGTAGTCGACACCGTCGAGCCTGGGCGTACGGGACATGTCCCGTACGAGGGCGCGCACCGACTGCGCGCCGGCGAGTTCCCGCAGCACCTCCCTCGACACGGTGCCGTTTGCTCCGGTGATCAGAATGGTCATGGTCGTCCTCCCGGTCAGGTGGACCGCGGTCGGGCCGCTGGTCGACGTCAACGACGATATAGTCCAAAAGTTGTACCGTCCAATGATTGGACCACCTTATGAAGCGCAGCACACTCAAGGAGCAGGACCCGGACCTCGGCATCCTGGCCGTGCAGCTCTCCGCGCGCGTCCAGCGCGAGATCTTTCGGCGCTCCGCCGAGCACGGGTTCGACGACGTTCGGCCCCGCCACGGCGCGGTGCTCGCGTACCTGGACGCGGAGGGCACCCGCCCCGGCGAGCTGGCCCGCCTGGCCGGCCGCAACAAGCAGACGATGGGCGCGATCCTCGACGAGTTGGAGCGGCTGGGCTACGTCCGGCGTACGCCCGACCCGGCCGACCGTCGGGCGAAGCTGATCGTGCCGACCGATCGGGGCCTCAGGTTCATGGAGCTCTCGGACGGGATCGTGAACCTGATCGAGCAGAAACTCTCCGACACGCTCGGTTCCGATCTCTATCGGGATTTCCGCAGCGCGCTGGGCCGTGGCGTGGCGAGCCTTCCGGCAACCGGTCACGACACCGAGGGCTGAGACGGCGTCACCCGTCGCGCCCCTGTTGGGCTGCGTAGGGCCGCGAAGGTGTCGTCCGGCTGATGTCGGGAACGCGGCATCCCGCAGAGACGCAGGCGGTTCCGTGGTGATCGGGAAGGGGCAGCGATGAGCCCGAAGAGTGCTCAGGGCGACGCGAGCGGCAGGTCGGGCGTCGAGGGCGTCGACATGAAGCTGGAGGTGATCGTCATCCCGGTGTCGGACGTCGACCGCGCGAAGGCGTTCTACGTACGCCTCGGGTGGCGCCTCGACCAGACGCCGCCGGGCATCGTCCAGCTGACGCCGCACGGTTCCGGGTGCTCCGTGCAGTTCGGCCCCGGGCTCACGCCGGCGGCGCCCGGCTCGGCCATGGCCTACCTGGTCGTGTCCGACATCGAGGCGACCCGCAACGCCCTGGTCTCCGCCGGTGTCGAGGTCGGCGGGGTCTTCCACGTCAGCCCGGCCGGCCCGGTCGACGGGCTGGACCCGGAGCGGCGCAGCTATGTCTCGCGCGCCACGTTCCGCGACCCGGACGGCAACACCTGGCTGATGCAGGAGATCACGAACAGGCTTCCGGGTCGGATCGAGAGTGGGCTGACGTCGTACGGCTCGGCGACCGACCTGGCGAGCGCGATGCGACGCGCGGCTGCCGCCCACGGCGAGCACGAGGAGCGCACCGGCCAGCGGGACGAGAACTGGCCCGACTGGTACGCGGCGTACATGGTCAGCGAGCAGTCGGGGGCCACGCCACCCGAGTGAGACCCGCGACGCGAGGCGGCGGTCGGCCGGTCAGCGCAGCCCACGGACGAGGTTGTCGACCAGGGTGCGGGCGAAGTCCTCGGTGAGCGGCAGGTCGGGGACGAGGAGCCGGTGGTAGCAGGCGCCCCAGAGCTGGTCGACCACGGATTCTGGGTCGATGTCGGCGCGTAGCTGCCCCCGGGCCATGGCCCGGGTGAGGGCTTCCACGGCGAGGGCCCGGCGGGGGCCCGAGTAGCGCTGCCGATAGGCGTCGGCCAGCTCGGGGTCGGTCTGCGCCTGCGCGATGAGGTGGGCGATGACCCGCCCGGCGGGGGTGTCGCGCACGAGGTGGACGAAGGCGACGAGTTGGTTGGTCAGGTCGGCGACGATGTCGGCGGTGTCGGTGAAGGCCAACGTGGGCGCGACGACGGTGAAGTAGCCGTCCAGGGCGAGTGCCCCCTTGGAGGGCCACCACTTGTAGATCGTCATCCGGCTGGCCCCGGCCTGGGCGGCGACCTTCTCGATGGTGAAGCCGGCCATGCCCTCGGCCAGCAGCAGATCACCGGCGGCCGTGAGGATCTCCGCGCGTACCTGGTCGGCGGGTCGGCGACCACGGCCACGCCGGGGTGGCGTGTTCGCATCTGGAGTGAGCTGGGCCACTGGTCCTCCGAGTTATATGGACAGAGTGTCTTCGTGCTGGTTATATGGACACAGCGTACACAACGGTGCCCCGACAGCAGGACGCACCGCGACGACGACCGAAGGAGACGAGGAACATGACGGGTCTACGACGGCGACAGTTGGGTGCCTCCGGGCCGGAAGTGTCGATCATCGGCCTCGGTGCGATGGGCATGTCGGACCTGTACGGGCCGGCCGACGAGGCGGAGAGCATCGCGACCCTGCACGCGGCGATCGACGCCGGTGTGAACCTGGTCGACACCGCCGACTTCTACGGGTCGGGCCACAACGAGATGCTGATCGGCCGGGTGCTGCGGGAGCGCCGCCGGGAGGAGCTGGTGATCAGCGTCAAGTTCGGCGCGCGCCGGACACCGGACGGCGGGTTCCAGGCGGCACCGTACGACGTGTCGGCGGCGGCGGTGAAGGACCGGCTGGCGTACTCGCTGCGCCGGTTGGGCACCGACTACATCGACATCTACCGGCCGTCGCGGCTGAACCCACAGGTGCCGGTCGAGGAGACCGTGGGCGCGCTGCTCGACATGCAGCAGGCCAGCTACATCCGGCACATCGGGCTCTCCGAGGTGAGCGCGGACAGCATCCGTCGGGCCGCCGCGGTGGCACCGATCAGTGACGTCCAGATCGAGTACTCGCTGCTGTCGCGTGGCCCGGAGGCCACGATCCTGCCGGCGCTGCGCGAGCTGGGCATCGGCCTGACCGCCTACGGTGTGCTGTCCCGAGGTCTGCTCAGCGGGCACTGGTCGGCCGACCGTGAGCTGACCGGCACGGACTTCCGGGCGAACAGCCCACGGTTCCAGGGCGAGCACCTGGCCGCGAACCTGCGCCTCGTGGACGCGCTCGGCCGGGTCGCCCAGCGGCTGGGAGCGACCACGAGTCAGGTGGCGATCGCCTGGGTCGCCGCGCAGGGTGAGCAGATCGTGCCACTGGTCGGCGCGCGGCGGCGGGATCGGCTGGCCGAGTCGTTGGCCGCGGCCGACCTGACGCTGGATCAGGAGACGTTGGACGAGATCGAGCGTGCCGTGCCGCCCGGTGCCGCCTCCGGGCAGCGGTATGCGGCGCCGATGATGGACCTGCTCGACAGCGAGAAGTGACGGTCACGTCAGGGAGTTGACCGCCAGACCCTCGGATGGCTCGGTCATCAGCCGATTGTCGACCTGTACCGGTCCCAGGCTCGCACCAGCTGCATCCGGTTGTTGATACCCAGCTTGTGGTAGATGGACCGGAGCTGGGTGTCCACCGTGTGGAACGAGACGAAGAGGTGCCCGGCCGCCTCCTTCTTGGTGGCACCGGCGGCGAGCATCTCGGCCACCCGCTCCTCGGCGGGCGTGAGCGCGTCGATGCCCGTGCGCGGCGACTCATCGACCGACGACCGACGGCGTGGGGTGGCCGCGAGTTCGGCGCATCTCCGGTCGGCGGTCGCCTGGTCGCCCGGCGCGCCGATGCGGGCGTAGAGGGCAGCCGCCTCGTGCGCGGCGTCCCACGCCTCGGTCGGGTGCAGCCGAGGGCTGTTGGCGAGATCGAGCAACGCATCGGCCAGGGCCGGCCGCGCGGTGGTGGTGCGCAGCGCGGCGATCGCCGACCGGAGTGCGTCGGGGTCGCGATCGAGCAGCCCTCTGGTCTGGTCCGCCAGTGCCTGCCACAGCGGGACCGGAGTCCGTGTGGCCACCAGTGCGACAAGTTCGGTGACCCGGTGGGCGGCCTGCGTGTCGCCAGCGGCCACCGCCACGCGGACCAGGCGGGGGCCGAACTGCGGCACCGGCAGGAGCGACCGCACCGACCGGTGCAGGTCGGCGACGATGCTGTTGAGGAGGCTCGACGGCTCGCTGAGGGCCGGATCGCGGACGGCGACGCAGAGGGCGGAGTCCACACCGTACTGTCCGGCCACCGTCTCCGGGTCAGGCAGGTACGCAGGACGGCGCGCGCCGCGTGGTGATCGCCCCGGCGGTGGTGCACCTCCGCGATGACCGTGACCAGCAGGGCACGCGTCTCCTGACTGATGTCCACCGAGTCGGATCCGAGCCTGGTGGCCGCGAGGGCGGCAGCCTCGGGCAACTCGCCCACCGCGACCATCCGCAGGCAGTCCAGGGCGGTCAGGGTGCCGCTCAACGGCGTACCGGTCGAGGTGGTGTCGTCGAAGGCCTGACCGATCGCCGTCCGGGCATCCTGGTGCCGACCGAGACCGAGCTGCACCAGGATTCCTTCGGCTCGGACCGAGGTGACGTCCCGTCGGGCCGCCCTGGCGTCCGGGTCCATGGCCGTCAGGACGCCGTGCGCGCCGGGCAGGTCTCCGTGCGACAGCGCGCGGGCGGCCCGGCCGAGGGCGAGGTGGCGGGCGGATGACCGGTCGCCCGCTGTGGCGTGCGCGGTGCCCGCCTCGCGCAGCAGGGCATCGGCGTCCGGATGTCCGGTGCGGGCAGCGACGGTGGCGATGACGGCGAGCAGAGTGGCCCGGCTCGGGGCATCCAGCCTTTGGTTCAGCGACTCCCGTAGGCCCGCGAGGGCGACCGACGGTGGCTCCAGCGCCGCGATCTGTGCCAGGCGACCGAGCAGCAGGGCACGATGTCGCTCACCGCGGCCATTCGCGGCGATCTCCACCGCAAGGACGCGCAGGGCAGCCTGGCCGCGCCCGTCGAGCCGGAGCTGATCCGACGCGGCGAACAGCCACCGTTGTCGTTGCTCGGCGTCGGCGGCGATGTCGTCAGCCGGGATGGCTCCGGCGTTGAAGGATGATTCGGACAATGGCGTTCTCCCCGGTGGTTACCCGGCGCGTCGAAATGCCGTCCTGCGACCGAGCCTAGCCATGGCGGCAGAGGCCGGGCGACCAGATCGACGAACCGGCGCGATTGCGCCGAATGGCCCACGACGTCCCGGATTTGGCGTGCCGTAATGGCGCGATCACGTGATGCGACGGCGCCGCACCGGCCCCGATCATCGAAAGCATGGCTCACTCCACGTCGCCCCTCGATGGTTGGCTGCCGAGCAGCACAACGGGTCGGCCCGACTGCTGTTCGACAGCCAACGATCGGGGCGAGCAGCCGGGGCGGACCGGGCTTCCGGGCGTGCACCGGCTCCGGGTCGTACTGCTGGCTCTCGTCGTGTTCGCCAGCACCGGGGCGGGTGGCCACGCTCCGCCGTGGACCCGTCTGGTGGTGGTGGCGACCGCGGTGGCGGTTCCCGCCGCGATCGCGCTTCAGTACGGATGGCCCGCGGTGCGCACCCTGCTGGGGCTGCCGTCCCGGCCAGGCCTGCGAGGCGGATCCGTGTCCGCGCCCAGCCCGGCCCGACCGGAGTGAGGAGACAGCGATCATGGCGAACAGCGATCCCCAGCCGCGACGCGGCGACCAGGGCGGCCCGCCCATCCCGGGCCGCAACATCGCACTTGAGCGGCAGAACCCCGACCTGGTGGTGCCGCCGACGACCGACAGTCGACTGGTGCCCAACCTGAAGTTCTCGTTCTCCCAGGCGCACACCCGGGTGGAGAAGGGTGGCTGGACCCGCGAGGTCACCGCCCGGGATCTGCCGATCGCCACCCAGATGGCCGGCGTCCAGTTCGGCTTGGAGCCGGGCGGATACCGCGAGATCCACTGGCACCAGCAGTCGGAGTGGGCGTACATGCTCAGCGGCAGTTGCCGGATCAGCGCGGTCGACCACGAGGGACGCAACTTCATCGAGGACGTGAAGGCGGGCGACCTGTGGTTCTTTCCGCAGGGTGTGCCGCACAACATCCAGGCGCTGGACGAGGGCGCGCAGTTCCTGCTCGTCTTCAACGACGGGGCGTTCTCGGAGAACAACACCTTCCTGCTCAGCGACTTCTTCGCCCACACGCCCCGGCACGTCCTGGCCAAGAACTTCGGCTGGACGATGGAACAGATGGAGAACCTGCCCGAGCGGGAGAAGTACATCTTCCAGGGCGACGTGCCGCCGCCCCTGCAACAGGACCGGGTGATCAGCCCCACCGGTGACATCCCGCGCAGCTTCAAACACCGGATGACCGCCCAGACCCCGCAACGCTTCCGCGGCGGGACGGTACGGGTCACCGACTCGACCAACTTCGCCGCGTCCGTGACCACCGCCGCCGCCCTCGTCGAGGTCGAGCCCGGGGGAATGCGCGAACTGCACTGGCATCCCACCACCGATGAGTGGCAGTACTACATCTCCGGCACCGGTCGGATGGGCGTCTTCGCGGCCCAGGCCGCCGCCCGGACGTTCGACTTCCAGGCCGGCGACGTGGGCTACGTGCCGTTCGCGTACGGGCACTACATCGAGAACACCGGCGATGAACCGCTGGTGTTCCTGGAGATGTTCCGGCATCCGCGCTTCGAGGACATCTCGGTGATGCAGTGGATGGCCAACACGCCCCACGAGATCATCGCGGACACGATCAACGTGCAGAAGTCGATGGTCGACGCCTTGCCGACCACAAAGCAGACGGTGGTCTGACCACTGTGACCGGCCTTCGCGGATCAGCTTCCGACGGGTGCCGGAGAGGTGGGAACCTCGGCGGGTAGTCGGCGTCGGTACACCGCGCCGGCGACGACGTCGATGACGAGGAAAGTGAGCAGGGCGAGCCCGAACGGGAAGCGCCCAGCCGATCGCCACGGTCACCGGTAAGCCGATGATTGCTGCTGGCTGGATGGTGGGCCGCAGCAGGGAGAAAGTTCCGGTCTCAGGGCACGTTGATCGTGAACTCGGCGGTGTGCACCTTGCCGGCGACCTGGAAGTCGAAGAACGCCCGGTACCTGCCCGAACTCGGCGCGGTCAGCCAGAACTTGACCGACCCGTCGACCAGCTCCGGCTCGGGGTGGACGTGCACGTACCCGAGGTCGCCCTCGCGGACGACGACCAGGTGCCCGTACGCGCCCAGGTACGGCTCCAACTGCACCGGGGTGGTCGGAGCGCCGCTGACCTGAAAGTGCATCGGTGCCGTCACCCCCACCGTCGGGGTGCCGTTCATCGACACCGCGTACGGCCCGGCCGTCGCCTGGGCCTGCGCCGGCGGCAGCGCGGTCGGGGTGTGCGCGCCGGGCACGGTGTGGTCGACACCCAGCACGAGAGGGACCTGCGTGCCGTTGGTGGCGGTGACGGAGAAGTCCGCGTAGACGCGGTAGCCGCCGGGCCGGGCCAGCGTCACAGGGACGCTCCAGGTGCCGTCGGGCGCCATCGTCGGGTGGAGGTGCTGGTAGCCGGACAGGTCGCGGCCCACCACGATCAGGTGCAACGGCTTGTCGTGGACGACAGCGAAACGGGTCGCCGGCTGCCGGTCGGTCCCGACGATGCGGAACCGGTAGTCCGCGCGTACACCGGGGGGTTGGGACCGCTCCAGCGGTTGCAGGGTGTACCCACCGGCGCTGACCGTCGTCCCGGTCGCCAGCGTCTCGCCCGTCGCGCCGTCACCGCGATGCGTGTGTGGCCCGGTGCCCGCAGGGTGTTGGTGTCCGTCGGTCGCGGACTCCGCCTGCCCTGCGGCGGGCGGACGGGCGGTGCCGCCCGCCGGGCTCTCGTCGCCGGTCCCGATGCGAGCCAACCCGAACCCGGCCAGCAGGGCGATCACGAGCCCACCGACGAGCAGCGCCAGGTGGGTGTTGCTCAGCCGGGACCCGGGTGTCACGGCGAGGTCCGTGTCGGGCCGTGGGCCGGGGTCGACCGTCGCCGCGCCGACCGTGCCACCGTTGGCCCTGCCACCGCCGACCGTGCCACCGCCGACCGTGCCACCGCCGACCTTGCCGGCGCTGGGCTTGGCACCGACAGTCCTGCCGGCGCCGGTCCTGGTCGTGGAACGGGCGCCGCCGCCGCGTCGACCGGAGGTCGCCGACGAGGTACGGCCCCGGCCGGTGGATTTGCCGGTGGAAGCCGATCGGCGACGCCAGACGACGAATCCGGCCACCGCCCCGGCCGCCGCGACCGCCACCACCCAGCCGACCCAGGCCAGTGCTCCGGGGCCGCTCTCATCGGTCGACCCGGTCGGCGGGGCCGCCGCAGCCGAGGACGGCGGTGCCGCCGGCTCGACCGCGGTGGTCGGAACCGCTGAGGCCTGCCCAGATGATCCGTGCTGCTCGGTGGCGGCCACCAGCGCCGGGTCCGGCTGGGTCGACGGCGGGCTCCACCCCTGCGGCGCTGCCGTCACCCGCCCGTTGTAGCGGAAGGTCAACGTGCCCCGCACGGTGTCGCCGTCCGAGGCGACCGACAGGTAGCTCACCGAGTACTGGCCCTTGGCCGGCAGGTGGGAGACGGGCACAACCGCGGGGAACCCCGTCGTGTACTCCCGTGGCTCGAACTGCCCGTTGACCAGGAAGTACTCCCGCACCGGCTTGTCCAGCGGCTTCGGCTCCCCGTACGACCAGCCGTTGTCGACCCGGACGCCGCCCGGGGCGGTGATCGTGAAGAACGCGTTGGCGGCGGCCTTCTCGGTGAAGTAGAGCTGCACCGACGTCAACGGCTCGCTCACCGTGGCGCCGCTCGCCGGAGTGGACATGGCGAGAGTCCCGTGAGCTGCGGCGGGTTGGGCGGACGCGAGGAGGGCGACCGCCGAGGCGAGGAGGAGCGCGAGGAGGCCCGAGACCACCCGCCCGCAAGTCTGAGGGAGACGACGCATTTGAATATCCTCACCGCCGTGAGACTTTTTTCAAGAGGTGGCGATCTTTTTCCTCAGATGGCAAAAGTTGATGACGAGGACGCCGTGCGGCCGCGGTACGACGCGCCAGGCGGGCGGATTCCCTGGCCAGCTATGCTGCCGACGGCGCTGGTTCGCCCCGTCGTGACCGACTGGGCGTCGTAAGAGGGAACCTGGTGGAAATCCGGGGCTGCCCCGCAGCGGTGAGTGGGAACGACCGCCGTCATCAGCACTGGGCCAGCAGGCCTGGGAAGCGACGGCCAGTAGGGGACCGGCGCGACCGGTCAGGCCCGCGAGTCCGAAGACCTGCCGGCGCCGCGTACACAACCGTGTGCGCTGCCGTCGGCCTCGCACCTGACCCTGTCGCAGATCATGGACCAGCACCACACCAACCTGATGGGTACGGTGCACGGAGGCCGGATCCTCAACCTCATCGACTCCGTCCGCCGGTGTGGTCGCCGCCCGGCACTCCGACGGGCCGGCGGTGACCGCCGCCATCGACGAGACCGCGTTCCTGCGCGCGGTGCGGCCCTTAGTTCCGCTTCAACTCACCGACCTCGTGGCCGGTCAGTTCCAGCGCGGGCACCCGGCAGCAGGCGCGCAGGCGATCGAGCAGACTATGGCATGCCGCCGGATTCACTCGTCACGCCAGCGTCGAAAGCCTGACCGTCGTTACCACCACCGCCTTTACCGCGAAGGCTGCCACGGCGACGCCGGCGGCTCTCGCGGGCGCTCTGGTGGATCGCCTTGCGCGCAGTAGACAGCTCCATTTGCCTGCTGTCCGCCAGGGGCGATGCCCTACGCCGACGCCGCAGTGCCACGACGACGACCAACACAAGGACGACCAGCAGGGGCAAAGCGAGCCACGCGAGGCGAATCCCGGCCACACCTGCAGGGTAGCGGCATCAGTCAATGAAGGGATTCGGACGAACTGCCAGCGTGCCCGACGCGTGCCCGATCTAGCGGTCAACAAGGGTCAGCAGCCGCACCGACGCGGCCTCGGACCGCGCCCTCCGTCCTTCGCGACCAGTCTCACGCCTGCTCACCTCGTAGACCTGATCGGCGACTGGAGTGGCCAAGGCATCTTCCAACCTGACGGTGGGGTAGAGGTCGACGGAGCCGATTCTGGTCAGGGAGCATGTAGCGGTGAGTTTTGATCTTGTGGTCCTGGCAGTCGAGCCTTCCGCGACGGCAAACGATGTGCGGCAAACGGCCGATCACTGCAACGGCATGGAACACCGAGACGGTGAGCTTGACCAGCGGATCGTCTCCTTCTACGAGGAACTGCGTGCGCGCTTCCCGGATCATCCGCCGTACGACCCGGAGTCGCCAGGGATGTCGGCACCTCTCGGTGTCGGCATCGACCACGTGAGCATGAACATCAGCTACTCACCACGCGGCAACGCGGCGGTCGACGTCGTCCTGGACCTGGCGGAGCGGCACGGTCTGGTCATCTACGATCCTCAATTCAACGAAGTCTTCGGCCTGCGCGGGGACTACGAGGTCCCGGTGGGACTGGGTGACTAACTGAGTGACGACCGGGACCGACGTCGGCGGACAACCGTGGACGCGGGAGGACGGGTCTCGCAGCTCACCTGTCGCGAGGGAGCAGGTCAGGCGGTTGTGTTGGTTGCCTGGGGGTCAAGGACTCGGGGGCTCTTGCGATGCGTCGGGCGCAGTCGTGCGAAAGGCCGCTGCCGGCTGGCTAGGTCGCCATCCCTCGCCCAGTGCCTTGCGAATGACTGCCGCGACCTCCGATGGAAGAACGGGGATCGACGGGCCGCCGGTCCAGTTGCTCGGGTGGTCCTGGGGCATGCTAACGAGCAGTACGCTGCCCTTGCAGTCGGCTTGCTCAACGGCGAAAGCGAGTGGTCGCTCACCGAGCGCCTGTGCATAGGTTGGTCTTCCGCGCACTCGCCACCTGTAGAAGACGCCGTCGACCGTGACGAGCCGAGAGCCTTTTTTGTTCAACGCCACGTCGATCCCCTCGCCATCGGATGCCGGTGCCGGCCGCTAACCACGCCGTGCCGGCGGGCGGGGCACAGGGGGGCACAAGACACCGTCAACGTCGTCAAGCGGCCACCAACGATGGCAGCCGGAGACGTCGGCGGACTCGCTCGTACGGATCAAGACGTCATCATGGACGTCCTGGACGGTGACGACGCTGCCACCATCGCCAGATGCGCCTTACAAGCGAGGGGTCCGACGGCCGCGACGGGCGCTGTCACCGGTTGGCTCCGGAGCGCTGAGCCAGTCGGAGAGGCGGGCGGGCCAGTCTTCGTTCCCGAAGTCAGCTCCGACTAAGAGATCACGCCAGTCCTCTCTGGCCAGACTTGAAGCATCGTCGAGCTTGTCGAGTCGGCCCTGAGCGAGGCGCACCACCGCTGCAAACATCCGTTCCGGGTTCTGACGAGAGTCCGCGACTAGTTGATCGAGGCTGTGCAGCCTGCCCACGACCACGTCGGCGTGGTGGGGAAAGTCGGCGTCGATGCGGCGTCGGAGTCGAGGAGAGATGTCCGGCATCTATGGAGCCTACGCGGGTGCCAGGCCGAGCGGGTATCCGCCCGAAGCCAAGCCGGCCCCGCGATCCGCCGAACTGGACTAGCCGCCAAGGTGGACACTGCCAACGTGGCACCCGACCGGCGGCAAGATCCGAATATGCGCGGAATGATCACGCGCAGCCACGGCCGGAATTCAGGCGTACTTCCTGGTAGAAGGAAGGTCGCCGCCGCAAGGGCTGAACCATTCCTAAACCGTGTGCTTGAAGGCCGGCGGCAGCTCGCAGCGCAGGTTGTGATGGCCTGCCTTACTGACGGGTGCCTGCCCGCCTACTTGGGGCACACGCGGGGCACAAGACGGCGTGAAACGTCCGCAACCAGTCGGCAATGACGTGAGCCCAAGACGCGGCGGGACCAGCAGGCCGGTGCAGGTCGCGGGAGCGGCCATCTAAGTTCCGCTTCAACGTCAGATCCTGGCCACCCGTAGGGTCACAGGCGTGAAGTGTCCGCATCGTTCACGGGAGGCGGCGTGCAGGGAGAGGGAGTCCTCGCGGAAGTCGAGCGGGCGCTTGGCGTTCAATTCCCTTCTGACTACCGGGCCTTCATTGCCAGCCGTGGTGGCGTTGACGAGTTCGTCCCCCCGGCGGGGGACTTCCTGAGCATCTACGCACAGGGTCGCCTGATTGAGCTGAACGCGGCGGCGGAGGCGGCAGAGCGCTTTCCCGGTGGGGTGATCATCGGGGGTGACGGTAGCCGGGAGATGCTCACCTACGACTTTCGCCAGCAGCCACCGCCGTTGGTGCTGCTCGACATCACTGCTGAGGGTTGGGACGCAGCGATTCATCAGGCCCCGAGCTTTGCCGCCCTGATGGCTGAATTCCCGACTACAGGTTGGCGCTTCGACGGAGAGGACGACGCCACCGCCTACGACCAGGAGGTCTGGGACGAGCAGGTCCGCCAGCACAAGCACGGCCACCTCAGGAACGAGCGCCCGAAGGTCCGCATCCAGCGCCTCGTCTGACGCCAGAAGTGTATTAGCGGAGTACCGCAGCCATACCAGCCGAACGGTGCCACCGCTGCTGCCGGAGACGGACGGGGACCGGCGTCGCTACCGGGAGGCGGAGATCCGCCGGGAGCACCGGTTGGCCCTGCGGCGGGCGCTGCTCAACGGCGCCGAGGAGGTCTGAGGCGCCGCTCGTAGCGTCGGCGGCCGTGGCCTCGCTGCCGGGAGTGGACGTGGCTCGGTCGCGCCTGGTAGGCAGGCGGACGTGCGAATCGTCTCCCTGCTGCCGGCGGCCACGGACATCGTGGCCACGCTTGGCCTGACCCGGCAACTGGTCGGCCGTACCCACGAGTGTGACTGGCCGCCGGGGGCCCTGGCCGACATCCCGGCGGTGACCGCGACGTCCCTGCCTGAGACCTTGACGAGCCGGGAGATCTCGGCGGCGATCGCCGGTGACGCGCACCGAGGATCGTCGTTGTACCAGCTCGACGTCGCCATGCTGGACGCTTTGAAGCCGGATCTGATCCTGACTCAGGATCTGTGCGACGTGTGTGCGGTCTCCTACCAGCGGGTCAACGACGCGGTTGGCCTGATCGATCTCGACACCAGGGTGATGTCCCTGGAGGCGAGGACCATCGACGGAATCCTGGACACGGTCGATGCCGTGGCTGCGCTGACCGGCACCGAAGGCAGGGCGGCCGAGATCCGAGCCGACGCCGAGCGTCGCCTCGCCGCGCTGCCGGGGTCGGTGCCCGGCGCGCCGACGGTGCTGTTCGTCGAGTGGCTCGACCCGTTGATGCCGGGCGGGCACTGGGTGCCGGAGCAGATCACCCATGCGGGTGGGCGGTCCCTGCTGCTCGGGCCGGGTGCGCACAGCACCCCGCACCTGTGGTCGGTGGTCGCGGACCTGGCTCCCGAGGTGGTGGTGTTCGGGCCGTGCGGGTTCACGCCCGAGCGAACCTTCGACGAGCTGTCCGTGGCGAGCGCGCAACCTGGTTGGGCGGACCTGCCCGCGGTGCGTCAGGGGCAGGTGTGGGTGGTCGACGGCCCTGCCTACTTCAACCGTCCCGGCCCGAGGGTCGTCGACGGCGCGGAGATCCTCGCCGGCATCCTCGCCGGCCGTCCGGACTCCCGCGCTCGGCGGGTTTCCGCCGACGTCCTTTGACACTGCCGCACCCGAGCGGCCGGTGCGGATGTCGGTGGGCGCGCAGCCAGGGGCCGCGGTGTGGCGGCGCCACCTCGGCGGCCGAGACGGGTGCTGACGTGCCGCTCGCCGGTCCTGATTGCATCGTCGCTCAGACGGATAGCACCCGTTCGGTGCTGCCCTCAGGCCTCGCCACGTTCATCACCATTCGCGCCGTCCGCCGGCCGTTCCAGTCGATGAGGCCGATTGTGAGCGCGACGATACCGCCAGGGATGACGACAACTCCGGCGCCGAGCCAGGATCCGAACACTATGAGTGCCAAGCATGCTGCGGGCTGCGTCCAGCCCGGAAGCTTGTTCCACCACGCGCGGCGCAGCACGGCTCGTGACCATTGCTCGACGATCCCGGCCACCGCCGGGTTCGGGTGCGGCTGGCCACGGCCGGCCCTACGGATTGCCTCCCGTCGCTCCGGTCCGCTGGGTCCCACTGTTGGTGGGACCCAGCGGATGCCGCAGCGTCCACCGTCCATCGCAGCAGGTCGAGGGTGTGGTCGACCAGTGGCCGGTCCAGCCCGGTGGTGGGCTCGTCGGCGATGAGCAGCGACGGAACGGGTGCCAGCGCGAGCGCGGTAACCAGACGCTGCGCCATGCCGCCGGACAGTTCGTGGGGGTAGCGGTCCAGGTAACAGTCGGTGGTGACGGTCGAGGTCGAGCGGCTAGGGTTCCGGGATGTTCCGCGCCGTCGTGTTGATCGCTGCTGTGGTGCTCGCCGCGGATCAGCTCACCAAGTACTGGGCCGAGTCCGCGCTGTCCGACGGGCAGAGCATCACCGTCGTCGGTGAGCTGCTGCAACTGCGACTCGTCTACAACCCGGGTGCCGCGTTCTCGATCGGCGCCGCGTACACCTGGATCTTCGCTGTGTTCGCGGCCGCGGCGGTGGTCGCGGTGACGGTCGTGGCGCGGCGGGTCACGTCGCGCGCCTGGGCGGTGGCGTTGGGGCTGGTGCTCGGCGGCGCGACGACCCACCTGCTGGACCGTCTCTTCCGCGAGCCGGGGTTCGCCCGGGGGCACGTGGTGGACTTCATCGACTACGCGGGGTTCTTCGTCGGCAACGTCGCCGACATCGCGCTGGTGGTCGGCGTGGGTGTCGTCATGGTGCTGAACCTGCGGGGCATCCCGCTGCGGGAGGAGACCCCGTCAGGCGACGAGCAGGTGGCGTCACGCTCCTGAGGGGCCGTCGACCAGCACGATCTCCAGCCGGCGCGGCCCGTGCACACCCTCGACCCGGTTGAGCTCGATGTCGCTGGTCGCGGACGGACCCGAGATCCAGGTCTGTGCCGCGCGCGGGTCCAGCCGGGTCAGCGCCTCCGGCAGCAGGCCGACGACCTGGTCGGCGCGGACGACGCAGATGTGTCGGTCGGGCACCAGGGTGAGCGCTCGTCGCCCCTGTGCCGGGCCGGCGTCGAGGATGATGGTGCCCGTCTCGGCGACCGCCACGGCGCAGCCGGTCAGGACCGCGTCCATCGCGTCGAGGTCGGCCGGTGTCAGTGGGGGAGCGTCGCGGTGCACCTGCCCGGCGTAGCCGGTCAGCCAGCCGGCGGGGACGTCGACGGGCACGGCGAGCCGGTCCACCTCGGCCAGCAGCCCGGGCAGAGAGCCGATGCCGTGATGGACGACGGCCCGGTAGTCCTCCAGCCGGTCGACGAGGATGGCGACCGGGTCGGGGCGGTCACCGACCCGGCGGTACCGGCGGGGCACCTCCACTGGCGGCGGGTCGTCGGCCAGGGCCGTGCGGAGCCGCGCCAGGATCTCGTCACGTGCGGTCACTGCTTTCCCCACCATTCTCGGAAGGTCTGCGCCGCGGGCAGCGGCAGGTCACGCGACCGGGTCCACGCGGAGGCGGGCCAGGGCAGCCGGCGCAGCGTCCGAGCCCCGGTACGCCGTTCGCGGTACGCCCCGAGGGGGCCCGCGCCGGTCCGGGCCAGGCGCAGGGCCGCGGCCCAGCGCCGAGGGCTGCGCATCACCCACGACAGGACGCCCATGGTGGCGCGTTCGGCCAGTGGATGCGGTGCCTGCTGGCGGAGGTGGACCAGGATCTCCGGAATGTTGATTTTCACGGGACACACGTCGTAGCAGGCGCCGCAGAGGGTCGACGCGTACGGCAGGGACGCGTTGTCGGCCACGCCGGTCAACTGAGGTGACAGGATCGCCCCGATCGGCCCCGGATACACAGAGCCGTACGCGTGCCCGCCGGCCCGCTCGTAGACGGGGCAGACGTTCAGGCAGGCCGAGCAGCGGATGCACGACAGCGCCGGCCGCCCGACCGGGTCGGCCAGTACCGCGGAGCGTCCATTGTCGACCAGCACCACGTGCACGTCCTGTGGCCCGTCACCGGGGGTGACGCCCGTCCACATCGAGGTGTACGGGTTCATCCGCTCACCGGTCGACGATCGCGGCAGCAGTTGCAGGAAGACCTCCAGGTCGGTGAAGGTCGGCAGCAGCTTCTCGACGCCCACGACGCTGATCAGCGTCTCCGGGAGGGTGAGGCACATCCGCCCGTTGCCCTCGGACTCCACGACCACCAACGTGCCGGTGTCGGCGATGGCGAAGTTGGCGCCGGACACGGCCACCCGGGCCGAGAGGAAACGTCGGCGCAGATGCGCGCGGGCCGCCTCGGCCAACGCGGACGGCTCGTCACTGAGGTCGGCCGGCACGTCGGGCATTCGACGCTGGAAGATCTCCCGGATCTGCGCCCGGTTGTAGTGGATCGCCGGCACCAGGATGTGCGAGGGCGTGTCGTCGCCGAGCTGCACGATCAGCTCGGCCAGGTCGGTCTCGTACGCGGCGATCCCGGCCGCCTCCAGGGCCTCGTTGAGCTCGATCTCCTGGGTCGCCATCGACTTGACCTTCACGACCTCGTCGGCCCCGGTGGCCCGGGTCAGCTCGACCACGATCCGGCAGGCCTCGGCCGCGTCCCGGGCCCAGTGCACTGTGGCGCCGGCAGCGGTGGCGGACGCCTCGAACTGCTCCAGCAGCTCCGGCAACCGGCGTTGGACGTCCGCCTTGATCGCGGAGCCGGCGTCGCGGAGGGCCTCCCAGTCCGGTACCTCGTCGACGACCCGGGCGCGTTTGTCCCGGATGGTGCGGGTGGCCCGGTGCAGGTTGGCGCGCAGTTGGGTGTCGGCGACGGCCGGTCTGGCCGCGGTCGGGAAGGGCAGTGGCGTGCGGATGCGGCCGCTGCCGGTGGCCGGTGCGACCGGACGGTTCATGAGGCGGCTCCCGTCGCGGCGAGGATCTCGGCGTAGTGCACGGCCCGCACGCCCGACCGGTGGCGGTCCAGGCCGCCCCCGATGTGCGCCAGGCAGGAGTTGTCGGCGGCGGCGAGCACCTGCGCTCCGGTCTCACCGACCCGGGCGCACTTGTCGGTGAGCATCGCTGTGGAGACGTCCGGGTTCTTCAGGGCGAACGTGCCGCCGAAACCGCAGCACTCCTCGGCGTCGGCCAGCTCGACCAGCCGGATGCCGCGAACCTGACGCAACAGTTGCAGCGGGCGGTCGCCCAACCGCAGCATCCGCAGGCCGTGGCAGGTGGGGTGGTAGGTGACCGTCTCGGGGAACTCGGCGCCGACGTCGGTGACGCCGAGGACGTCGACGAGCAGCTCGGACAGCTCGTAGGTGCGGGCGGCCACCGACGCGGCGGGCGGGTGCAGGTGCGGGTACTGGTCGCGGATCATCGCGGTGCACGACCCGGACGGCACGACGACGGCGTCGTAGCCGTCGAAGACGTCGACGTAGTTGCGCACCATCGGCATCGCCTCGGCCCGGTAGCCCGTGTTGGCGTGCATCTGCCCGCAACAGGTCTGGCGGGTGGGGAAGTCGACGGTGTGGCCGAGCCGCCGCAGGATGCGGGTGACGGCGATGCCGGTGGCCGGGTAGGCGACGTCGTTGACGCAGGTGATGAAGAGGGCGATGCGCATGGCGACTCCTCGCGTGTGTCGGGGGCGGGATCACACCGGGTCGCGCGGTGTTCCGGGGTCGGGGAGCTGGTCGAAGGCGGGCAGGTGGCGCTCGCGGGCGGCGGTCAGGTGGGCCCGCATCGCCTCGGCAGCCGCCTCGGAGTCACCCGCGGCGATGGCGGCGGCGATGCGTTGGTGCTCGGTGTTGGTGTCCGGAGCGCCGGTGACCGGAAAGTACAGCCGGTGCAGGTGCAGGTGCGAGTGCAGCCGCGTGACGCTGTCGCGCAGCAGGGGGCTGCCAGCGACCTCGGCGATCAGGTCGTGGAATCTCGCGTCCAGCGCGGTGAAGGCGGCGTGTCGGCGGTAACCGTCGCCGGCCTCCACATCGATGCTCGCCGCGGCCTCGGCGGTGATCCGCTGTCGTTCCTCGGTGGAGGCGTTTGTGGCGGCCCGGCCGGCGGTGGCGCCCTCCAGCAGCAGGCGGACGTCGAACAGGTCGTCGAACTCGGCGCGGCTCAGCAGGGGCGTGGTGGTGTAGCCGGACAGGGGGCGCTTGCGGACCAGTCCGTCGGCTTCCAACCGGGCGAGGGCCTCGCGGACCGGTGTGGGGGAGACGTCCAGCTCACGGGCGAGGGCGTCTATGTTGACCCGCTCCCCGGGGGAAGGATGTGGTCCATCACCAGGGTCTTTATCGACTCGTAGACGTCCTCGCTGAGGGTGAGCCGACGGGCGGGACGGAGTCGACCCTCGCGTGCTTCCTGCTGGGCCATCTCGTCTCCTAAGCAACCCCTTGACTGTGCTGGCGTGAGCGAGTACACACTAGCAAAGCAACATCCTATAGGAAATAGGTTCCCCCGCCGCCGTCTCACCACCACCGCCCCGAGGAGACGAACATGTCGCGCAGAATGCTGTCCCGGATCGGCTCGGGCCTCACCGTCCTGGCCCTCGCCACGACCACAGTGGCCTGCACCAAGAAGAGCGACACCACCGACACCGAAGCCGGCGGCCGGGAACCAGCCCAGGTCAAGGTCGCGCTGGTGCCCGGCGGTTCGCACCCGTACTTCCAGCCCTGGAAGGACGCCGGAGCCGCCGCGAAATCGGAGCTTTCGCTCGGCGACGTCACCTTCAACGAGACGGCCGGCTGGGACCAGACCAAACAGAACGACGTGCTCAAGTCCCTGGCCGCACAGGGTTACAACGCCTTCGGCGTCTTCGGCGTCTCGCCGGACAACATCAACTCCACCTTCGAGGACCTCAAGCGGCAGGGCTTCGCCGTCGGCTCCCTTGCGTCGTGCCCCGCCGGGGCCAACAAGGCCGACTTCTGCCTCTCCACCGACGTCGAGGTCGCCGCGTACAAGGGCGCCAAGGCCGCCATCGACGCCATGGGTGGCCAGGGCAACCTGGTGCACCTGACGGGCAACAAGGTCGACTCCAACACCCAGCGCCGGATCAAGGGCGTGGAGAAGGCGGTCGCCGAGACCGGCGGCAAGGTGGTGCTCGTCCAGAGCGTCACCGACATCGACAAGGACCTCCAGAGCGCCCAGAAGGCGGTGGCCGACCTCCTCGCCGCCAAGGGCCGCCAGATCCAGGCGATCGTGAACACCGCCTACAACCCCGCGGTCGCCTCCGCCGAGGGCGTACGCCAGTCGAAGCTGCCCATCAAGGTGATCGCCATCGACGACGACCCGGCGGTCCTCGACGGACTGCGGGGCGGATCGGTGGCAGCCACCGTCCTGCAGAACCCGGTCGGCCAGGCCCGGGTCGGCTCGTACGCGCTGATGAAGCTCAGCGGCGGCTGCACGATCTCCGAGCCCGGCGTGACGATCGACTCCGGTTCGTTCGTGGTGACCAGGGACAAGCTGGACGGCTACGAGGCCGACCGCACCGCGACCACCGAGGCACTGCGGAAGAAGTTCGACGGCGACCTGCTCAAGTGCAACTGATGTCGAAGATCACGAAGGCCGAGGCGTACCTCGTCGACATCCCCGTCGAGACCGTCCGCACCGACGCGGTGCAGTCGTTCCTCAAGCAGGAGACGGTCTTCGTCGAGGTACGCACGGCCGACGGCGGGCACGGCACGGGCTACTCGTACACGATCGGGACCGGCGGCACCGCGGTGCTCGCGCTGCTGCGCGACTATCTGCTGCCACACCTGGTCGGCTGCGACGCCGCGCGGGTGGAGGCGATCTGGCGTGACCTGCACGCCGCCACCCGGGCCACCACCGTCGGCGCCGTCACCTCGCTGGCGCTCGCCGCGGTCGACACCGCGCTGTGGGATCTGCGCGCCCGAGCCGCCGGCCTGCCCCTGTGGGTGCTCGCCGGCGGCGCCAAGGACCGCATCCCGTTGTACGACACGGAGGGCGGCTGGCTGCACCTCACCGAGGACGAGCTGGTCGCCGGCGCGAAGGTCTCCCAGGCGGCCGGCTGGCCCGGCGTCAAGCTCAAGGTGGGCAAGCCGAACCCGGCCGAGGACGCGGCGCGGATCGGCGCGGTCCGGGCGGCCCTGGGCGACCACTTCGACGTGATGGTCGACGCCAACCAGTCCCTGACCGCAGCGGAGGCGATCCGCCGGGCCCGGCTGCTCGAACCGCACCAGGTCGCCTGGTTCGAGGAGCCGTTGCCGGCCGACGACGTCGCCGGGCACGAGCTGCTCGCCCGCGCGACCAGCATCCCCGTCGCGGTGGGGGAGTCGCTGTATTCCATCGGCCAGTTCGCCGAGTATCTGCGTCGCCAGGCCGCCGGCATCGTCCAGGTCGACGTCGCGCGGATCGGTGGCATCACCCCGTGGCTCAAGGTCGCGCACCTGGCTGAGGCGTGCAACGTGGTGGTCTGCCCGCACTTCCTCATGGAGCTGCACGTGAGCCTCTGCGCGGCCGTGCCCAACAGCCGCTACGTCGAGCACATCCCGCAACTGCGCGCGATCACCCGGACCGAGGTCGCGATCGTCGACGGCCACGCGCTCGCCCCCGGCGAGGCCGGCCTCGGCATCGACTGGGACCGCGACGCGATCGAGGACAGGAGGGTGGCGTGAAGACCGAAACCGCGCCGGAGGCGCCGGCGGCGCCTCCGGCCGCCGAGGCCCGGCCTCCCACCCGGGTCCTGCCGGTCTGGGCGAACCCCCGACTCGGCCTGCTCATCGTCATCGCCGCGCTGGTCGTGCTCTTCTCGTCGCTGACCCCCGCGTTCCTCGACCCCCGGCTCACCCTCGCGCCGCTACAGGCCGACATCAGCGTGTACGTCGTGGTCGGTCTCGCCCAACTCGCCGTGCTCTCGCTCGGGCACATGAACATGGCGGTCGGCCGGATGGCCGCCCTGTCCACCTTCGCGATGGGCCTGGTCTACGACCGGCTCGGCGTGCCCCTGCTGGTCGGGCTGCTGGTGGGCCTCGCCGTCGGGGCGGGCATCGGCGCGCTCGCCGGCCTGCTCATCGCCAAGACCGGCGTCAACTCCTTCGTGGTGACCCTCGCGCTCGACTTCGGGCTGCTGGGCCTGGTCACCATCCTCTACACGTGGGCCACCGGCGGGGTGTCGTTCGCGGTGCAGCCCAGCGGGCTGTCCGCCCTGCGCTTCGACACCTTCGCCGACTACTGCATGGGGGACGTCTGCGGACCCGGATCCCGCTGGTCGTGCCGATCGCGGTCGCGGCGGCGCTCGGCGTCGGGCTGCTGTTCCGGCATGCCCGGCTGGGTCGGGAGATCCTGATGACGGGCTCCAACACGGTCGCCGCCGAGCTGTCCGGCATCCCCACACACCGTCGGATCGTCGCCGCACACGCGGTGAGCGGGCTGCTCGCCGCACTGGCCGGGTTCCTGCTGGCCGCCAACAACGGGGCCTTCTCCGCCAACATCGGGGAGTCGTTCCTGCTGCCGTCGTTCCTGGCCCCGGTGCTCGGCGGCACACTGCTCGCCGGTGGCGCGGTCAGCGTGCTCGGCACCGCACTCGGCGCCACTCTCACCCAGGTCATCTACAAGGGCCTCAACCTGCTCCAGTTCTCCCTGGAGGAGCTGAAGCTCTACATCGGACTAGTTCTGCTCGCGGCGCTGTCGCTGGACCGGCTGCGAGCCGTGATCGCCGAGCGAAGGGCGGTGTCGACATCATGAGGAGCCTGGTCCGGACCAACGAGTTCACCCTCGCGGTGATCGCCGCCCTCGGGTTCGCGGCGCTCGCGGTCGCCACCGACTTCAACCTGCTCACCGCCGGCACGTTGGACGCGTTCCTGCGCTTCCTCGCCCTGCCGATCGTCATCGGCCTGGCCCAGATGGTGGTGCTCGCCGTCGGTCAGATGAACCTCTCGGTGGGCGTGCTCACCGGGTTCTGCGCGGTGGCCTCGGGCTGGCTGATGATCGACGCTGGTCTGCCGGCCCCGGTCGCGGTGCTCGCCGCGCTGGCCCTCGGCGCCACCGTCGGCCTGGTCAACGGCCTGTTGGTGATCTTCACCCGGATCAACGGGTTCATCGTCACCCTCGCCACCATGACGATCCTCGAAGGGCTGCGGTACGGGGTGAACGGCACCGGCACCTACCAGGGCTACTCGCCCGGGCTGCGGGAGTTCGGGCAGGCGTCCCTGGCGGGGGTGCCCGTGGTGTTCCTGCTGGCGGTCGCCATCGCGGTCGCGGTCGCGCTCTTCTTCCGTCGTACCGTGCCGGGGCGGCACCTGCTCGCCTCCGGCGGCAACCCGTTCGCGGCCCGGTTGTTGGGCATCTCCAACGACCGGGCGCTGGTGCTGGCCCACACGCTGTCCGGGCTGCTGGCCGGGTTCGCCGCCGTGATCGTGGTGGCCGCCTTCGGCTCGGTGAACGCCTCGATCGGCGACGACCTGCTGCTGCCCAGCTTCGCCGCACCGATCATCGGCGGAGTGGCCCTGGCCGGCGGCATGATCAGCGTGACCGGCACGGTCCTCGCGGCCTTCCTGGTAAGGCTGGTCGACGTGAGCCAGTCGCAGTTCGACATCAACCGGCGGTGGGTGGACCTCATCATCGGCGCGGTCGTCCTCGGCGCGGTGCTGCTCGGTCAGTTCCGCGACAAGCTCTCCGGAGGTCAGCGATGAGCGTCGTGCTGTCCGCGGAGAACCTGGTCAAGACGTTCCCCGGGGTGCGTGCCCTGGACGAGGCGACGCTGACCCTGACCGCCGGCAGCGTGCACGCGTTGCTCGGCGAGAACGGCGCCGGCAAGAGCACCCTGATCAAGATCCTCACCGGGGTGTACCGGCCGGACGGTGGGCTCCTGCGGCTGCCCGGGCCGGACGGCGAGCTGCGTACGGTGCAGCTCGGCAACCCGCAGGACGCCCAGCGGGCCGGCATCGGTGTGGTGCACCAGGAGCGGAACCTCATCCCGGCGTTCACCGTCGCGGAGAACATCTGCCTGCAACACCTGCCCCGGCGCGCCGGCCTGCTCGACCGGACGGCGCTGCGCGTCGAGGCACGTCGGTGCCTCGACCTGCTCGACCTCGATCTGGACCCCGACCTGCCGGTGTCGCGGCTCTCGGTGGCCCAGATGCAGCTGGTGGAGATCGCCAAGGCGTTGTCGGCCGACTCGACGGTGCTGCTGCTCGACGAACCGACCGCCTCGCTGACCAACGACGAGGCCGACCGGCTCTACGGGATCGTGCGCCGACTGTCCGAGCGGGGTCACGCAACCGTGCTGGTCAGCCACAAGCTGGAAGAGGTCTTCGCGGTCGCCGACACGGTGACCGTGCTGCGCGACGGGCGCAGCGTCGCCGAGGCCGAGCCCCTCGCCGACCACACCCGCGAGCAGATCGTCGACCTGATGGTCGGCCGGGCGTACCAGCAGGTGCACCTCGCCGAGCGCACAGTCGACGCGGACACCGAACCGGCCCTGGCTCTGGATCACGTCGCGACCACCGCCGGCCACCACGACGTCAGTCTCGTCGTACGCCCCGGCGAGATCGTCGGCCTGTACGGGCTGGTCGGTGCCGGCCGCAGCGAGCTGGCCAAGGCGCTCCTCGGCCTCGACCGGATCACCGCCGGTGAGGTGCGGGTGCACGGGCGCCCGGCCCGGATCCGGGACGTGGGCGACGCCCTGCACCGGCACCGGATCGGATACGTCACCGAGAACCGCAAGGAGGAGGGCCTCTTCCTCGACCAGACCGTCGCCCGCAACACGGCGGTGACGGTGTGGCGCAAGCTGGCCCGGCTCGGCCTGGTCCGGGACCGGGCGGAGCGGTCCCTGGTCGACGAGTACGCGGACCGGCTGGGCATCCGACTCGCCTCGCCCGACCAGCACGCCGGCCAGCTCTCCGGCGGCAACCAGCAGAAGGTCAGCCTCGCCAAGTGGTTGGCCGCCGACTGCGACGTGCTCATCATCGACGAACCCACAGTGGGCATCGACGTCCGCACCAAGGCGGCCTTCCACGAGTTGATCGCCGGTCTGGCCGCGCGGGGGATGGCGATCCTGCTGATCTCGTCGGACCTGCCGGAGATGGTGACCCTCGCCGACCGGATCGCGGTGATGCGGGAGTTCGCCATCGTCGGTGAGCTGGACAACGACCACGACTATGACCGGATGAGCCAGTCGGTGATCCGCTTCATCCACGACGGGCAGGGGGTGGTGGCGTGAGGGCCACGGACCAGGTGACAGTGGGGCGTACGGACGTGGCGGTGACCCGGCTCGGTCTGGGGCTCGCCCCGATCGGCGGCCTCTTCACCGCCGTCGGCGACGAGGTCGCCCACGCCACCGTCGAGGCGGCCTGGGACCTTGGGTTGCGCTACTTCGACACCGCCCCGCTCTACGGCTGCGGCCTCTCCGAACGGCGGGCCGGGGCGGTCCTCGCCGGCAAGCCGCGCGGCGAGTTCACCCTCTCCACCAAGGTGGGTCGGCTGCTCGTCCCCGGCGGTGGCGACGGGCAGGGGTTCTGGGCCGAGTCGACCGACCTGGCGCCGAGGTTCGACTTCTCCGCCGCCGGGGTGCGCCGCTCGCACGAGGAGAGCCTGGCCCGGCTGGGGCTGGACCGGGTCGACATCGCGCACATCCACGACCCGGACGACCACCTCGCCGAAGCGGCGGCGGAGGCGTACCCGGAGCTGGCGCGGCTGCGCGAGGCCGGTGAGATCGGCGCGGTCGGCGCCGGGATGAACCAGGCGCCGGCGCTGGTCGAGCTGGCCCACGCTGGCGACTTCGACTGCTTCATGCTCGCCGGCCGGTACACGCTGCTCGACCAGTCCGGCCTCGACGAGCTGCTGCCGCTGTGCCAGCAGAAGGGGATCTCGGTCCTCGCCGCCGGGGTCTACAACTCGGGCCTGCTGGCCGACCCGGGGCCGGGTGCCCACTACGACTACCGGCCGGCCGACGCGGGGCTGCTGCGGCGGGCCATGGCGATCCGGTCGGTGTGCGATCGGCACGGTGTGCCGCTGCGTGCCGCGGCGATCCAGTTCCCGCTCGGCCATCCGGCGGTCGCGAGCGTGGTGATCGGCGCCCAGGACCCGGAGCAGATCGCCGACAACGTGGCGATGTTCGAGTGGGACGTCCCCGGCGCGCTGTGGGCGGACCTGAAGGCCGAGGGTCTGCTGCCGGAGGAGGTGCCCACGCCATGATCATCGACGCTCACCATCACCTGTGGACCGCCGACTGTTCCTGGCTCGCCGCACCGGGCCTGGAGTCGATCCGGCGCGACTACACCATCGCCGACCTCGTACCCCGGCTCGACGAGGCCGGTGTGACGGCGACGGTGCTGGTCGAGGCCGGCCGCTGCGACGCCGCCGAGACCGCCGAGTTCCTCGCCCTCGCCGCCGCCACCCCCCGCATCGCCGGCGTGGTCGGCTGGGCGTCGCTCACCGACCCGGCCCTGCCCGCCACCCTCGCCGGCTACCGGGACCTGCCCGGCGCGACGAAGCTGGTCGGCATCCGCGACCAGGTGCAGGCGGTCGCCGACCCAGGGCACCTCGCCCGTCCCGACGTGCGTGCCGCCCTCGCGGCGATCGGGGCCGCTGGGCTGACCTTCGACCTGGTCGTGCACCTCGGGCAGTTGCCCGCCTGCGCCGAGGCGGCCCGGGCCACTCCCGGTGTCACCTTCGTCCTCGACCATCTGGGCAAACCGCGGATCGGCGCGGATGGTCTCGCCGGGTGGCGCGCCGCGGTGCGCGACCTGGCCGCCTGCGACAACGTCGTCGCGAAGCTCTCCGGCCTGCTCACCGAGGCCGGCCCCGGGTGGCGGGTGGCCGACATCCGGCCGTACGTCGACACCGCGCTGGAGCTGTTCGGCCCGCAACGGCTGATGGCCGGCTCCGACTGGCCCGTCTGCGACCTCGTCGCCTCGTACGCCGAGGCGTGGACGGCGCTCGACGCCTGCCTGGCTGAGTTGTCGACCGACGAGCGGACCGCCGTGCTGGCGGACACCGCGACTCGTACCTATGCACTGGAGGTTGGTTCGTGAAATTCATGCGCGTCGGGCCCGTGGGGCGGGAGCGCCCCGTGCTGTACGTCGACGGACGGCACTTCGACCTCTCGTCGCTCACCGCCGATATCGACGGGGAGTTCCTCGCCGGCGACGGCGTCCAGCGGGCACGGGAGGCCACCGACCTGCCCGAGGTCGACATCACCGGCCAGCGGGTCGGCGCGCCGGTCGCCCGCCCCGGGGTGGTCCTCTGCGTGGGGCAGAACTACGCCGCGCACGCCGCCGAGTCGGGTGCCGAGCCCCCGACCGCTCCGATCATCTTCTACAAGGCGCCCAACACCGTCGTCGGCCCCCACGACGACGTCCTGATCCCGCGTGGCTCGACGAAGACCGACTGGGAGGTGGAACTGGCGGTCGTGATCGGCCGCCGGGCCCGCTACCTCGCCTCTCCGGCCGACGCCCTCGGGCACATCGCCGGGTACGCGCTGTCCAACGACGTCTCCGAGCGCGACTTCCAGCTCGCCGTCTCCGGAGGCCAGTGGTCGAAGGGCAAGTCCTGTGAGACGTTCCAGCCGCTCGGCCCGTGGCTGGTCACCGCCGACGAGATCGAGGACCCGCAGGCGCTGCGGCTGCGTTCCTGGGTCAACGGCGAGCCCCGACAGGACTCCAGCACCAAGGACATGATCTTCGACGTGGCGTACCTGGTCTGGCACCTGTCGCAGTACACCGTCCTGGACCCGGGCGACGTCATCAACACCGGCACCCCGCAGGGGGTGGCGCTCTCCGGCCGGTTCCCGTACCTGGCCGCGGGCGACGTGATGGAGGTCGAGATCGACGGTCTCGGCCGGCAGCGCAGCACGCTCGGGAGAGCCTGATGGCTGTGATCACCTCCGTCGACACGTACGACGTGCGGTTCCCGACCTCGCGTGACCTGGACGGTTCCGACGCGATGAATCCGGACCCCGACTACTCGGCCGCGTACCTGGTGCTGAGCACCGACGACGGGCCGGACGGGCACGGGTTCACCTTCACCATCGGGAGGGGCAACGAGGTCTGTCGGGCGGCGATCGAGGCGCTGGTGCCGTACGTGGTCGGGCTCGACCCGGACACCGTCGACCTCGGCGCGTTCGCCCGTTCGCTCACCCAGGACTCGCAGTTGCGCTGGCTCGGCCCGGAGAAGGGGGTGATGCACCTGGCGACGGCGGCGGTGATCAACGCGATGTGGGACCTGGTCGCCAAGAGGGCGGGCAAACCGGTCTGGCGATACCTGGCCGACCTGAGCCCCGAGCAGATCGTCGACCTGGTCGACTGGCGGTACCTCAGCGACGCGCTGACCCCCGACGAGGCGCTGGAGATCCTGCGGGCGGCGCAGTCGGGTCGGACCCAGCGGATCGTCCGGCTCACCGAGCGGGGATATCCCGCGTACACGACGTCGCCCGGCTGGCTCGGCTACCCGGACGAGAAGGTGATCCGGCTGGCCAAGCAGGCGGTGGCCGACGGGTTCACCCAGATCAAGCTGAAGGTGGGCGCGGACGCCGCCGACGACGTGCGCCGCCTCCGCATCGCCCGCGAAACGGTCGGCCCGGACATCCGGATCGCCGTCGACGCCAACCAACGCTGGGACGTCGCCGAGGCGGTCACCCGGATGCGGGAGCTGGCGCCGTACGACCCGTGGTGGATCGAGGAGCCGACCAGCCCCGACGACGTGCTCGCCCACGCGGCGATCCGGTCCGCCCTGTCGGCCAGCGCACCCGGTGGCGGGCCGATCCGGGTCGCGACCGGTGAGCACGTGGCGAACCGGGTGGTGTTCAAGCAGCTGTTGCAGGCCGGCGCCGTCGACGTCGTGCAGATCGACGCGTGCCGGGTGGGTGGCGTCAACGAGAACGTCGCCATCCTGTTGCTGGCCGCGAAGTACGGGGTGCCGGTGTGCCCACACGCCGGGGGAGTCGGCCTCTGTGAGCTGGTCCAGCACCTGTCCATGTTCGACTTCGTGGCCGTGTCCGGCTCCACCCGTGACCGGGTCGTCGAGTACGTCGACCACCTGCACGAGCACTTCGTCGACCCGGTGGTGATCTCCGACGGGCACTACGTGGTGCCGACCGTCCCTGGGTTCTCCGCCGCGATGCGCCCGGAGAGCCTCGCCAGGTACGCGTACCCCGACGGGCCGGCATGGGTCTGACGAGCCTCGACCTGCTCGACCGCACGGCCTTCCTGATGGCGGTGCGTCAACTTGGAGGACTACTCGGAATGGGAGAGCAACATGCGGTGTGACGGCCTGGTGGCGGTGGTGACCGGCGGCGGCTCGGGGATCGGCAACGCCTGCGTACGGGCGTTCGTGGCCGCCGGCGCCCGGGTCGGCGTCCTGGACCTGGACCTGTCGGGCCTGCCCGACGATCCGCACGTCCATGGCGTCCGGGCCGACGTGGCCGACCGGTCCTCGCTCAGCGGGGCCGTCGCCTCGGTCGCCGAGGCATTCGGGGGCATCGACATCCTGGTGAACAACGCCGGCATCTCCGCCGTCGGCACCGTGGAGGAGGACGACGACGAGCGGTGGAGCAGGGTGCTCGACGTCAACGTCACCGGCGTGGCCCGCACCAGCGCTGTCGCCCTGCCATACCTGCGTCGGTCGTCGTCGGCGGCGATCGTCAACATCTCGTCGATCGCGGCGACCGTCGGCCTGCCCCGACGCGCCCTGTACTCGGCGTCGAAGGGTGCCGTGCACGCCCTCACCCTCGCCATGGCCGCCGACCTGGTGACCGAGGGGGTCCGGGTCAACTGTGTCGCCCCCGGCACCGTCGACACGCCCTGGGTGGCCCGCCTGCTCGCCGGCGCGGCCGACCCGACCGCGGAGAAGCGGCAGCTCGCCGCCCGTCAGCCGACCGGCCGTCTGGTGACCGCCGACGAGGTGGCCGCCGCCGTCGTCTACCTCGCGTCGCCCACCACGGGGTCAGTGACCGGGACGTCGCTGGCGGTGGATGGTGGCATGTCCGGCCTGCGCCTACCCGCCCAGGTGCCACCTGCCGCTGGTCAGGCCCGCAGTGCCGGATCGGGCACGTGACATGATTGCGTCATGGGGAAACAGCAGGACGTCGGCGAGCCCGACCGTCACAGCGGGTCCGACGCCACCGCCCACCGTCCGATCGGTGGCGATGTTGACGCGCGGCTAGCCCTCGCACAGGACCCCACAACGCCACAAATGACCCTTATCGACCTGGCGTCCGACCCGTCGGAGGTGGTCCGCAAGGCGGTCGCCGCTCGGGCCGACGCACCCGCGCAGGCCCTGCGACCGCTCACCAGGGACCAGGATCGTCAGGTCCGGGAGGCCGTGGCGAGGAACCCTTCCACCTCGATCGCCAACCTCCTGCGTCTCGTCAAGGACGACGACCGGTGGATCCGCTGGGCGGTCGCCAGCAACCCGGCCTGCGACGAGTCGGTCCGCCGGGCCATGGCGCAGGCATCGGACAAGGAGCTTCGCGGCCTCCTCGCGGAGAGCCGGGACCTGGAGCCCGAGCTGGCCGCCAAGCTGACCGGCGACGTCTCACCCGAGGTACGGGAACGACTCGCCACGCACACCCACGACCTCGACGTGATCAACACCCTGCTGGCCGATCGCACCGCTCGCGTACGCAAGGGG
Source organism: Micromonospora sp. MGP-C2 (assembly GCF_057766525.1). NCBI lineage: Bacteria > Bacillati > Actinomycetota > Actinomycetes > Micromonosporales > Micromonosporaceae > Micromonospora > Micromonospora sp. MGP-C2. The sequence continues at coordinate 1,503,772 of NZ_JBYMEN010000002.1, read as the reverse complement.
GTCGCCCGCAACCCGCGGGCCACCGCCGCGCAGCGCAGCGCGCTCGCCGCGGACCCGGTGGTCGACGTGCGTGCCGCGCTGGTCCGCTCGTTGGAGTTGGACGAGGCCGACCTGGAGCGCCTGGTCGACGACCGGTCGGTGCAGGTCCGCCTGGCGATGGCGACGTCCGAGCTCGTGCCGCAGCACATCCGGCAGCAGCTCACCCGCGACCCCGACGAGATGGTGGCCAGCGCGGCACGGGACTACCGCCCCGGCGCCGGCAACGCCTCCGCCGTGCGGGCGCCCCGCATCGCGCACCGGCCCTCCGCCGGTGCGGGTCGATCGGGTCGCGGCACCGCGCGCTGAGACCGATCCGGCCGGTGCCACCCGGCGCCGGCCCATGATCGACTCGGTTTCACGGAAGTCGGGGTGTCCGGGGCGACCTGACACCGCGACTTCACGAAAACCGAGTCAATCAGCGACTGGCCGAGCCGTGGTCCGGGCTCCGTGGGGGCACCGAGGTCTGCTCCCACAGTGACTTCATCTCGTCGAACGCCTGCTCCATCAGCTGCACCATCGCCTGCCGGGCGCGTGCGCCGTCGCGTCGTTGGATCGCCTGGGCGACGTCCGCGTGCATCTGGAGAGCCTGCTCGTGCGGGTGGTGCGGCATGAGGTGGTGCTTGTGCCGGCCGGTGAGCACCTCGGCGACCAGATCCTGAAGCCGGACGAACATCTCGTTGCCGGAGGCGAGCAGGACGCGCCGGTGGAACTCGATGTCGAGGTGCAGGAAGCGTTCCTCGTCGCCGGCCTCGCCGGCCGCCCACATCTTCGCCGCCAGCCCGACCAGGTCACTCGCTTCGTCGTGGCCGATCCGGTTGGCCGCCAGGTAGGCCGCGTGCGGCTCGACGGCGGTGCGTAGCTCGGTGATCGACCGGAGCTGGGCCATCCGGCCAGCCGAGGCGAGCCGCCAGCGGATCACCTGCGGGTCGAAGACGTTCCACGCGCTGGCCGGCAGGATCATCACTCCCACCCGGCGGCGTGCCTCGATGAACCCGATCGACGCCAGGACGCGCAGCACCTCGCGGACGACCGAGCGGGAGACGGCGTACCTGTCGACCAGTTCGTCGATGTTGAGGATCGCGCCGGGTGCCAGCTCGCCGCCGCAGATGGCGGTGCCCAGATGGTCGAGGACGCGGGCGTGCAGCCCAGCCTCGGCGGGGGCGGTCTGAGCGGCTGCAACCTCTGCTGAGGACGGTTCCACTCAAAGATCATATCATTTACATCAACCTCTTGAAGTAATCCGTCTATTCGGCCTAGCATCCCGATGTTAAGCGGATGTAACACCGAGGTAGCGGCTCTTCCGAGGGCGGCGGCCACGACAGAAGGAGAGACAAGCGTGCGACGTCGATCGATAATCGGCACTTCTCTGGCCGTGGTCACCGCCATGAGCCTCACCGCCTGCGGCGGTGACGATGGCGGCGAAGGTTCGAAGACCGTCCGCGTGACGCTGGTGAACCACGTCTGGACAGAGAACATCAAGAAGGCCCTGCCGGAGTTCGAGAAGCAGTCCGGCCTCAAGGTCGAGGTCACCCAGCTCGGCGAGGACCAACTGTCCGACCAGTACAACGTCAAGCTGAACGCCGGGTCCACCGACCTCGACGTGATGATGTACCGGCCCCTGCAGGAGGGGAAGCAGTTCGGCAAGAACAAGTACCTCGCCGACCTGAGCGAGAGGGTCAAGTCGGACAGCGCCTTCGAGTTCGGCGACTTCCAGGCCGGGCCGGTGCAGGCGACCACCTATGAGGACAAGGTGGTCGGCCTGCCGATCATCACCGAGCAGGAGGTCCTCTACTACCGCAAGGACCTGCTGGCCAAGTCCGGCTTCACCGCGCCACCCAAGAGCCTGGACGAACTCAAGGCACAGGCGGCGAAGGTCGAGGCCGACAACCCCGGCGTCGCCGGCTTCGTCGCTCGTACCGGCAAGGCCGCTGCCGTCACCCAGTTCTCCAGCTTCCTCTTCAGCTTCGGTGGCGACTTCGTGGACAGCAGCGGAAAGGCCACTGTCAACACCGAGCAGGCCAAGCAGGCGTACGCCTTCTACGGCGGCCTGCTCCGGGACCACGGCCCGGAGAACATCAGCACCGACATGAGCTGGTCGGAGGCGATGGCGATCTTCACGCAGGGCAAGGCCGCCTTCTACACCGAGGCCAACTCGCTCTACAAGAACGCCACCGACCCCACCAAGTCCAAGGTCGTCGACACCGTCGGCTTCGCCGCGTTCCCGGCTGGCCCGGCCGGATCGAAGCCGTACAACATCCCCTCCTGGGCGCTCGGCATGAACGACAGCTCGGAGAACAAGGACAACGCCTGGAAGTTCATCCAGTGGGCGGCCGGCAAGGAGCAGGCGCTGGCGCAGCAGACGGCCGGCGTACCCGGTGCCCGTACCTCCGTCTGGGCGAACCCGGCGAGCACCGCGACCCTGCCGAAGGACCTGGCCGAGGCCAACACGGTCAGCACCGCGAACGGTGTCGGGCACGACCGCCCGCTGGTGGTCAAGGTGGCTGAGGCGCGCGAGATCGTCGGCCAGCCGATCGTCGACGCGATCACCGGCAAGGACGCCGCCAGCTCGGCGGACGCGGCGAACGCGGCGTTCCAGAAGTTCCTCGACGACGAGGCGAAGTAACCCACGCGCCGGGCGGCGGAGCCGACGTGCTCCGCCGCCTCGCCGGGACCTGGCCCCCGAACCCGGAGATCTGAATGTCAGCCGTCACCGCACCCCGCACCGATTCGCCCAAGGCCCCCATGGCGTCCCCGGAGTCGTCGGCCTGGTCGCAGTGGGCCAACAAACATCGCAAGTGGCTCTTCGCGGCACCCGCCATGGCGTTCGTCGCCGTGCTGATCATCTTTCCGGTGGCGTGGACGGGCTATCTGAGCCTGACCGACGCCGAGGGTTCGGTGCGCGCCGAGTCCGAGTTCATCGGGTTCCAGAACTACCTCGACGTGCTCACCGACACCGACCGGTTCTGGCCGGCGGTCTGGCGTACGGTCCTGTTCACCGGCGTCGTGCTGTTCTTCGAGGTCGTTCTCGGCATGGCGATAGCCCTGCTGCTGTGGCGGCCCTTCCGCGGTGAGAAGTGGGTCCGCGTCGCGATCCTCCTGCCGCTGGTGGCCACCCCGGTCGCGGTCGGCATGATGTGGCGCCTCATCTTCGACCCCAACATCGGGATGGCGAACCAGCTGCTCGGCTGGATCGGCATCGGCCCACAGCCCTGGCTGGCCGGCCAGAACTCGGCCCTGCCGACGACGATGTTCATCGACATCTGGCAGTGGACACCGATGGTCGTGCTGATCCTGCTCGCCGGGCTCACCTCACTCTCCGACGAGCCCCAGGAGGCGGCCCGGATCGACGGCGCCAGCAGCTGGCAGCGGTTCCGGCACGTCACCCTCCCGCTGTTGATGCCCACGGTGATCGTCGCCATCCTGCTGCGCGGCATCGACGCGCTCAAGACGTTCGACATCCTCTACGCGACCAAGGGGCGCGGCGGCGGGTCGTTCCACGAGGTCGAGACCCTCAACGTGTACGCCTACGGCCTCAGCTTCGACTACAACGACTACGGCGTCTCGTCGACCGTTCTCATCATCTTCTTCCTGATCATCATCGGGGTGATGTGGGCCCTCACCTATCGCAAGAAGGGGCTGGGCCGATGAAGCCGAGCAAGCCGTACCGCGTCTTCCGCACGTCAGCTCTCGTCGTCGTGGTGTTCGGGCTGATGGCGCCGCTGCTCTGGATGATCGCGGCGTCCTTCAAGACCAATGTGGACATCTACGACACCGCCAAGGCGTTCGTCTTCTCACCCAGCCTGAAGAACTACGAGACCGTCCTCCAGCAGGCCAACTATCTCGAGTTCATCGGCAACAGCCTCTGGGTGGCGTTCGCGGCCACCACGCTCTCGCTCCTGCTGGGGGTGCCCGCCGCCTACTCGATGAGCCGCTTCAACATGAAGAAGTCGGCGCTGGTCGTGCTCATGGCCCGGGTGATCCCAGGCGTCTCACTCCTGGTGCCCTGGTACTACGTCTTCTCGAACCTGAAGCTGGTCGGCGGGTTCAGCGTGCTGATCCTGAGCCACATGTTCGTGTCGCTGCCGCTGATCGTCTATATCATGATGGGCTACTTCGACGGCCTGCCGACCGAGTTGGAAGAGGCGGCGCTGGTCGACGGGCTGACCCACATCGGCGCGTTCCGGCGGATCACCCTGCCGCTGTCGGTGCCCGGCGTCGCGACGGCCGGCATCCTGTCGTTCATCTTCTCCTGGAACAACTTCATGTTCGCCCTGGTGCTCTCCGGCTCCGACACGAAGACGCTGCCCGTGGCGATCTTCGACTTCGTCGGGTACGCCAGCATCGACTGGGGCGGCCTGATGGCCGCCGCGACAGTGGTCACCCTGCCGATCATGCTGATCGCCCTGTTCGTGCAGAAGTACGTCGTCTCCGGCCTCACCGCCGGTGCCACGAAGGGCTGACAGCTCCATGACGAAGATCGCAAAGGTGGAGACCTTCCTGGTCGCGCCGCGCTGGCTGTTCGTCCGGGTCGAGACGGAGTCCGGCATCGTCGGCTGGGGCGAGGCGACCTGCGAGGGCCGGTCCGAGACCGTACGCACCGCCGTCCATCAGCTCAGCGAGCTGCTCACCGGTCGGGACGCGCTGCGCATCGAGGACCACTGGCAGGTGATGACCAAGGGCTCCTTCTATCGGGGCGGCCCGATCCTGGCCAGTGCGGTGTCCGGTCTGGACCAGGCGCTCTGGGACATCGCCGGAAAGCACTACGGCGCCCCTGTGCACCAACTGCTCGGCGGGCCGGTCCGGGACCGGATCCGGGTCTACGGCTGGGTCGGTGGCGACGAGCCCGCCGAGATCCGCGACCAGATCAGCGCCCAGGTCGAGGCGGGCCTGACCGCGGTGAAGATGAACGCGTCGGGGCGGATGGGCGCGCTCGCCTCGGTTGCCGAACTCGACGCGGTCGTGCAGCGGGTGGCCGTCGCCCGCGAGGTCCTCGGCGACGACCGCGACGTCGCTGTCGACTTCCACGGGCGATTCACCCTCGCCAACGTCCGGCGGGTCGCCCCACTCCTGGAGCCGTACCGGCCGTTCTTCCTCGAAGAACCGGTGGTGCCGGAGAACTCGCACCTGATCGGCGACGTCGTCCGCTGCACCACCACCCCGGTCTCGACCGGGGAGCGGCTCTACAGCCGGCAGGAGTTCCTCCCCGTGCTACAGGCCGGCATCGCCGTGGCCCAGCCGGACCTCGCGCACGCCGGCGGCATCACCGAGGTGCGCAAGATCGCCACGCTGGCCGAGGTGTACGACGTGCAGCTCGCCCCGCACTGCCCGCTCGGGCCCATCGCCCTCGCCGCCTGCCTCCAGGTCGGCTTCGCGACGCCCAACTTCCTGATCCAGGAGCAGAGCGTCGGCATCCACTACAACCAGGGCGCCGAGGTGCTCGACTACTGCCTCGACAAGACCCCGCTGACCTTCGTCGACGGGTACGTACAGCGGTTGACCGCACCCGGCCTCGGCATCGAGATCGACGAGCACGCGGTGCGGACGGCGGACAAGCGGGGCCACGCCTGGCGTAGCCCGACCTGGCGGCACCCCGACGGCTCGTTCGCCGAATGGTGAGACCACCCCGGTCCTGAAGGAACGAAAGGCACCCCGTGAAGATCGTCGCAGCAGACATCATCGTGTCCAGCCCCGACCGGAACTTCGTCACCCTGAAGATCACCACCGACGAGGGCATCACCGGTCTGGGCGACGCCACGCTCAACGGCCGTGAGCTGTCCGTTGCCTCGTACCTGCGCGACCACGTGGCCCCGTTGCTGATGGGGCGGGACCCGCACCGGATCGAGGACACCTGGCAGTTCCTGTACCGCTCGGCGTACTGGCGTCGTGGACCGGTCACGATGGCGGCCATCGCGGCGGTCGACGTGGCGCTGTGGGACATCAAAGCCAAGGCCGCGGGCATGCCGCTGTACCAACTGCTGGGCGGCGCGTCCCGCACCGGCATCATGGCGTACGGGCACGCGTCGGGGCGGGACCTTCCCGAGCTGTTCGACTCGATCCGCCGCCACCTCGACGAGGGCTTCCGGTCGATCCGGGTGCAGACCTCGGTGCCGGGGATCAACGCGGTGTACGGCGTGGCCGCCCAGCCCAGCGCCACCGGCCAGCGCTACGACTACGAACCCGCGCAGCGCACCCCGCTGCCCGTCGAGGAGGACTGGGACACCCGCGCGTACCTGCGCCACCTGCCCGAGGTCTTCGAGGCGGTCCGCGGTGAGTTCGGCCCGGAGTTGCCGCTGCTGCACGACGGTCACCACCGGATGACCCCGATCCAGGCCGCCAAGCTCGGCAAGGCCCTCGAACCGTACGACCTGTTCTGGCTGGAGGACTGCACCCCGGCGGAGAACCAGGAGGCCCTGCGGCTGGTCCGCCAGCACACCACCACCCCGCTGGCCATCGGCGAGGTCTTCAACACGGTCTGGGACTACCAGACCCTGATCCGCGAGCAGCTGATCGACTACGTCCGGTCCGCGGTCACCCACACCGGTGGCATCACCGCCATGCGCAAGCTGCTCGACTTCGCCGCCCAGTACCAGATCAAGTCCGGCATCCACGGCCCCACGGACATCTCCCCGGTGGGCATGGCCGCGGCGCTGCACCTGGACCTGGCCATCCACAACTTCGGCATCCAGGAGTACATGAAGCACACCCCGCTGGCCAACGAGGTGTTCCGGCAGTCGTTCACCTTCACCGACGGCTACCTGCACCCGGGCGACCAGCCGGGTCTCGGGGTGGAGCTCGACGAGGAGGTGGCGGCCCGCTTCCCGTACGAGCCGGCCTACCTGCCGTTCAACAGGCTCAAGGACGGCACGATCCATGACTGGTGAGGGGCGGGGCGACGCCCCACCCACCCGGCACGTCGTGGTGATGGGTGTCTCCGGCGCCGGCAAGACCACCGTGGCGCGGGGGATCAGCGCGGCCACCGGGCTGGCGTTCGCCGAGGCGGACGAGTTCCACTCCCCGGCGAACGTGGCACGCATGCGCTCGGGCGTACCGCTGGACGACACCACCCGCCGGCCCTGGCTGCGGGACATCGCCGCGTGGATCGCCGATCGCGGCGCCGAGGGCCGGTCGACGGTGCTGGCCTGCTCGGCGCTCAAGCGGTCGTACCGGGACGTGCTGCGCCAGGGCACGCTCCGGTTGGACTTCGTGCATCTCGCCGGGCCGGCCGAGGTCATCCGGGCCAGGATGGCCCGGCGCGAGGGGCACTACATGCCGGCGAGCCTGCTCGAATCCCAGCTCGCCACGCTGGAGCCGGCGGAGCCGGACGAGTCGGTGCTCGTGCTCGACGTCGCGCTCACCCCGGAGGCGCTGGTCGCGGCGGCAGTGGACGGCCTCGGCCTGCACCCCTACCGCCGTCCGGACTCGCAACGGAGCGTGTTAGGTTAGCCAACCCTAATCGATAACGGAGTCCGCCTCGCATGTCAGTCGCCGAGATCAGCGGTGGCGTGGTGCTTCGTCGCGCGCTGCGCCGACAGCGTGGCCGGGTGCTGCTCGGCATCGCGCTGCTGTGCACACACCAGGCCGCCGAAGCCCTCGTCCCCGTCGCCATCGGGGTGGTCATCGACCGGGCGGTCGCCACCGGTGATGTCCGCGCGCTGGTGCTCTCACTCGGCGGGCTGGCCGCCCTGTTCACCGTCCTGGCCTTCGCCTACCGGACCGGTGCCCGGATGGCGTACGCCGCGGTGGAGCACGAGGCACACGCGACGCGGGTCGAGATCGCCCGTAGCGCTCTCGATCCGCGTGGACACCACTCCGGCATGCGCGACGGAGAGCTGCTGTCCGTCACGGCCTCCGACGCCGAGCTGTCCGCGCTGGTCGTGCGGGTCGCCGGGCTCACCGCCGCCGCGTTCACCGCCATCGTGGTCGCGGCCGTCGCGCTGCTCGTCGTCGACGTCCCGCTCGGGCTCGGTGTGCTCCTCGGCGTACCCCTGCTGGTCCTCGCCCTGCAACGGATGGCGCCGCTGCTCACCCGGCGCAGCTCGTCGCAGCAGGAGGCCCTCGCGGCCACCACCGCGCTCGCCGTCGACCTCGTCACCGGCCTGCGCGTGCTGCGCGGTATCGGCGCGCAGGACCACGCCGCGCGCCGGTACGCGGGCGCCAGCCGCCACGCGCTCGACGTCACCCTGCGTGCCGCCACCACCAAGGGCCTGCACCTCGGGCTCACCACCATGGTCAACGGACTGTTCCTCGCGACGGTCGCCGGCGTCGCGGGCTGGCTCGCGCTCCAGGGCCGGCTCACCATCGGCGAACTCGTCGCCGTCGTCGGGCTGGCCCAGTTCATCGCCGAGCCGGTGCAGACGCTCGGGTACTGCGTACAGCTGTTCGCCATGGCCCGTGCCTCCGCGGGGCGGGTCGCCCGGGTCCTCGGCGCGGCACCGGTCCTGACGCCGGGCGACGCCGGGCCGCCCGCACCGACCCCGTCCCGGCTGACCCTCGACGGGGTCGGTCACGCCGGCCTCGACAGTGTCAGCCTGCACGTCCGCGCCGGCGAGATCCTGGGCGTGCTCGCCTACGACCCGAGCGACGCCGACGCGCTGGTCGCGGTGCTGGCCGGCCGGGTGCCGCAACCGGAGCACCGGGGAACGCTGTACGTCGACGGCGTGCCCGCCGAAGAGCTGCACATCGACGCCCTGCGCGCCGTGGTCCTGGTGGAGCAGCATGACGTGGCGCTGTTCGAGGGCACCCTGCGCGCCAACCTCAGCGCCGGTGCCCAGGTCGACGACGCGGTCCTGCGTGCCGCGGTGCGGGCCGCGGCGGCCGAGGACGTGCTCGCCGCGCACCCGCACGGCTTCGACCGCCAGCTCACCGAGCGGGGGGCGAACCTGTCCGGCGGGCAGCGGCAGCGGATCGGGCTGGCCCGGGCGCTCGTCGCCGACCCCCCGGTGCTGGTGCTGCACAACCCCACCACGGCGGTCGACGCGGTGACCGAGGGCCTGCTCGCCGAAGGGCTGGCCGCGGCTCGCGGAGCGGACACCCACGGCACGGTGCTGATCACCACCAGCCCGGCGTTGCTGCGGGTCACACACCGGGTCGTCGTGCTCGACCGGGGCCGGGTCATCGCCGAGGGGCCGCACGAGCAGTTGCTCGCCAGCGACGCCCGCTACCGGGAAGAGATCCTGCGATGACCGAGCCGATCATGACCGGGGCCGAGCCCCGGCAACTGCTGCCGACGGCCACCGCCGGGCAGACCTGGGCCACCCTCCGCACCGAGCTGGCCCGCCTGCCGGGGCTCAGCGCCGTCGCCGGCACGTTGCTGGTGGCCGCGTCCGCGACCGGGCTCGTCGCCCCCTGGGTGCTCGGTCGCCTCGTGGACGACGTCATCGCCGGCTCCGACACGTCGCAGATCGTGACCTGGGCGGGCGTGATCGCGGGTGCCGCGGTGCTCGCGGGCATCCTCACCGCGGTCGGCGCCGCGGTCGCCGCACGCCTCGGCGAGACGGTGCTGGCCCGGCTCCGGGAGCGGGTCCTCGACCGCGCCCTGCACCTGCCGTCGGCCACCCTGGAGCGAGCCGGCACCGGGGACCTGGTGGCCCGCGCCGGCGACGACGTGGCCGTGGTGACGAACGTGATCGCCACCAGCGGCCCGGCCTTCCTCGGCGCGCTGCTGTCCGTCGTGTTGACCGCGGCGGGGCTCTTCGCCCTCGACTGGCGGCTCGGCATCGCCGGGCTGGTCGCCGCGCCGGCGTACGCGCTGGCGCTGCGCTGGTACCTCAAACGGTCGATCCCGTACTACGCCCGCGAGCGGGTGGCCACTGGCGAACGCGCGCAGGCGACGGCCGAGGCGCTCCGCGGCGCGGCGACAGTGCGCGCCTACCGGATGGAGGACGCCCACGTCGCCCGGATCGCGGCGCGCTCCGGCGTAGCCCGCGACCTGTCGCTGGAGATCTTCGGGCTGTTCACGCGGTTCGGGCTGCGCATCAACAGATCGGAGTTCGTGGGGCTGGCCGCTGTGCTGCTCGCCGGCTTCCTGCTGGTGCGCGACGACCTCGCCACGGTGGGAGCCGCCACCACCGCCGCGCTCTACTTCCACCGCCTCTTCAACCCCATCGGCCTGCTGCTGTTCGAGTCGGACTCCGTGCTGCAGGCCGGTGCCAGCCTCGCCCGGCTCGTCGGGGTCACCGCGCTGCCGGACACCGCGACCCCGGCCGGCCCGGAGCCCGCCCGGCCGGCGCGGGCCGAACCGGCGGCACTGGAGGTGACCGTCGCGCAGCACCGCTACGACGACGGGCCGGTCGTGTTGCGCGACGTCGACCTCCGACTCGCACCGGGCGAGCGCGTCGCCCTCGTGGGTGCCAGCGGCGCGGGCAAGAGCACGCTTGCCGGGATCATCGCCGGCATCATCGCGCCCACCCACGGGTCGGTGACCCTGCGCGGCGTGCCGCTGGCCGAGCTCGGCGAGCACCGGCTGCGCCGCGAGATCGCCCTCGTCAGCCAGGAGGTGCACGTCTTCGCCGGGCCGCTCGCCGACGACCTGCGGCTGGCCGACCCGGACGCCACCGACGACGAGCTGACCGCCGCCCTCGACCTCGTCGGTGCCACCCACTGGTTCCGTACCCTGCCGGACGGCCTCGCCACCGAGGTGGGGGAGGGTGGACGGCACCTCACCGCAGCCCAGGCTCAGCAGCTCGCACTGGCCCGCCTCGTCCTCGCCGATCCCGCCGTCGCGGTCCTCGACGAGGCCACCGCGGAGGCGGGCAGCGCGGGTGCGCGTGACCTCGACCGCGCCGCCGTGGCGGCCACCGAGGGACGTACCACCCTGGTCGTCGCCCACCGACTGAGCCAGGCGGCCACCGCCGACCGCATCGTCGTGATGGAGCATGGGCGTGTCGCCGAGCACGGCACGCACGCCGAGCTGCTGGCGGCCGGGGGTGGCTACAGCCAGCTGTGGCGGTCCTGGCGTATGCCCGACCCCGTGCCGCCGCAGGGGCGCGGGAGCACCGGGCAGGTCGAGGAGCAACCCGTCCTGGGCTGAGCGGCCGACGAGGCGCGCGCCGTCCCGCCGTGGCCCCGGCCCGCTGGTACGCAACCGGGAAGTCGACCGACTGGGGGAGCCCGGGAACTTTTCCGGACCGGCCAGCGACAACCAGGATGCGCGGCTGACCGGCGACGTCCCGACGACGGCACCTCGCCATGAAGGAGCGCCCGTGGCACACAGGACGGTGGTCCGTGCGAGACGGCGTCGCTGACGACGACCAGGTGACCCGCTGGGCGAAGGAGGCTGGCCGGGGTGACCGGCAGGCCGCCACCGCGTTCATCCGGGCCCTCCAGGACCAGGTCTGGCGGTTCCTGTCGCACCTCGCCGGGCCGGGTGAGGCTGACGACCTGACCCAGGAGACGTTCCTGCGGGCGTTCCGCAACCTGCCCGGCTTCGCCGGCCGCTCGTCGGCCCGGACGTGGGTGTTCACGATCGCCCGGCGCGTCGCCGTCGACCATGTCCGGACGGCGGTGGCCCGGCCGAGGATCGCGTCGGTGCCGGACTGGCAGACAGCGGCCGAGTCAGCCGGCGCGATCGCCGCCGGGGCCGACGAGGGCGTGACCCTGCACCAGTTGATCGCCGGCCTGACCCGGGAGCGTCGCGAAGCGTTCGTCGCCACCCACGTGCTCGGCCTCTCCTACGCCGAGGCCGCGGACGTCTGCCAGTGCCCCATCGGCACGATCCGCTCCCGGGTCGCCCGGGCACGGGAGGACCTCGTCGCCGCCTGGCAGGCCGAGGGCGACCAGGGCCGTACGCGGCGAACCAGCTGAGGCTGGGACCCCCGCCCGATCCCGTCCGCTCACCCCAGGCGGGCCTCGATGGCCTCTATGATGCGCGGACGCAGCTCGGCGGCGCGGATGACGGCGTCCACCGAGCCGACGTGCACGGCGCGCTGGATGTTGTGCACCCGGTCGAACTCGGTCGCCACCTCGCCCAGCTTCTCCGCGCGCACCGACGAGCGCAGCTCGTCGAGTTCCGCGGTCAGCGCGGCGCGTTCGGTGCCGGCCGCGGCACCGACGCGGGCTTCCAGGTCCCGCACGCGAGGGTCGGCCGCCGTACGGGCGTTGACGTCGGCGGCGAACACCACAGCGGCGGCGGGCGCGCCACCGAGCACCGAGGCGAACGAGCCCTCCAGCGCGAGCACTGTCATGTTCGGGTTCAGCGCCTTCGAGAACACCACGAACGCACCGCCGTGGTAGCGCGAGATCACGCAGAAGACGATGGGCCCCCGGAAGTTCACGATCGCCCGGCCGATCTCGGCCCCGTACTCCAGTTGCAGCTTGCGCATCGACTCCGGTGAGCCGTCGAAGCCCGACAGGTTCGCCAGCACGACGAGGGGCCGGTTGCCGCTGGCCGCGTTGATGGCCCGCGCTGCCTTCTTCGACGAGCGGGGGAACAGCGTGCCCGCCGTGTAGGTGTCCGGACCGTCGGTGGGCGGGAAGCCGTGCCGCGGCACCGATCGGGACTCGATGCCGAGCAGGCAGACCGGGATGCCACCGAGGTGGATGTCCTGCACGACAGCGGTGTCCGCGTCGGCCATGCCCGCCCAGCGCTCCAGCACCGGGTGGTCCTGGTCGGAGAGGGCCCGCATCACCGTACGGATGTCGAACGGCTTCTTGCGGTCCGGGTTGGCCTCGACGGAGAAGATCTCCCCGACGGTGGCGAAGGCGCTGCCCGCCACGTCGTGCGGGAAGTCGGAGATGTCGCGGTCGGTCGGGTCGGTGGTGACCGCCCGCCGGGGTGCGTCCTCGCCGGGCGCGACGTACGTGTGGTCGTAGTGCGCCATCACCACGTCCCGGGCGGCCGTCAGATTCGGCGCCCAGTACTGTGCCTGCCCGTTCGGGCCCATCACCCGGTCGTAGCCACCGATGCCGAAGTTGTCCTCGGCCGACACACCACCGGAGAAGTCCAGCGACTGCTTGCCGGTGAGCACCATCGCCGAGTCCGGGGTCATCACCAGGATGCCCTTGGTGTGCATGAGCATCGTCGCCTCGGCGTTCCAGTACGGCTGCGCGCCGACGTTGATGCCCGCGACCACGATGTTGATCTCACCACCGGTCTGGGTGAACTCGACGATCCGCTTGAGCGCCGCGGCCACCCAGTCCATGTTCTCCGTGCCCGACGTCATCGAGATCCGGGCGCCGGCGGACAGCGCCCACCACTCCAGCGGCACGTGCATCCGCTCCGCCAGGTCCAGGGCGGCGATCACACGCCGGCACTCCGGCTCGGACAGGGCACCCAGCGACTTCGTCGGGTCGCCGAGCAGCACCACCCGGGTGACGCCCTGCGGGTAGCGCTCGGTCGGCGTCGTGACCACCCCGGCGACGATCGCGGCGCTGTTGCGCCCCCGCGGCCGGTCCACCGGCTGCAACGCGTGGTCGTCGTCGAGGTCGTGCTCGACGAAGTCACCGAGCCGGCCGGTCAGCTCGTACGGGTACACCGTGTTGCGGCTGCTCGCGCGCAACACCTTGAGCCGGTACTCGTCGAGCGGCTCGATCGCCTCGACCGGCGGCTCGCCGACGGCCAGCTCCGCGCCGCCCGCGGCGTCGAACGAGATCCGTACGGCGATCTTGGTCAGGTCGCCGGTCCGGCGGTCGCGCTGGCGCGCGATGAACAGGATCTCCTCCAGCCCGGCCCCCGCGGTCGTCGGGCGCACGCGCCCGGCGATCATTTCCATCTCCTCGCGGGTGAGCTCGCTCGGCGGCCAGACGTAGACCACGATCCGGTTGGTGTTGAAGCGCGTCTTCGACGGCCGCAGCGACTGCGCGCGGCGGATCGAGTCGAGGCAGGCGGCGATGGCGTCCTCGGTCGTCGGCAGCGCGACCAGTCGGCCGTCCTGCTCGCGAAGCTCGGTCAGGTCACGCACCTGCGCGAACGCCACGAGGCGCTCGTCCGACCGGTTTTCGCGCGCCACGCACTGGAAGAGGTAGACCTCCTCGTCCGACGACGGCAGCCGGGTCAGGTCGAACTTGTGCAGACGCTCCAACTGCATCCGCTGCGCGATGTACGGGTGCAGGCCGCGGATCAGCCGGTCCTCGGTCAGCTGGGTGCCCGACGGCCGGAAGGTGAAGTGGTGGTGCATCACCGCTCCGCCGCGACCCGCGACGGTGGTGGTGACCCGGCGGACCTGAGGCGGCAGCGGGTGCGCGGCGATGACCTCGGCCAGCGCCGCCGCCATCGCGTCGAAGTCCTCCGGCTGGTTCTCCCAGCCGAGGTAGATGTCGGCGTCGACGGAGTCCTCGCCGCCGGCCAGCTCGGCCAGCCCGCGCAGCGCGCCGCCCAACGCGTCGAAGCTCACCGCGGCGGAGACCACGCTCGAATCGGCGCGCTCGGCGACCACGAACGTGCAGCCCGCGGCCTCCTGGGTACGCACGCTGGTGAGCGCCCTGTTGCCGTAGTACCGGCGGGTCAGCACCTCCAGCATGACCGCGTTGTCGAGGTGGTCGCGGACGAGCCGCTGGCCGAGCAGCCGGACCAGTGGCTCGGTGCTGCGTACCATCTCGGCGATGCGCTCGGCGCGGTCCGCCGCGTCCGGGTGCGCGTCCAGGTGCCGCAGGTGCCCACGGACCTCGGCGTAGACCCGGGCGCGGTTGCGGCGCAGCAGCGGCTGGGCGAACCAGGCGAACACCACGCCGCGGGCGAGGTCGGCGACCACGGGGAAGCGGACCTGCGTCGCGGCGATCAGCCGCTCCAGCGCCAGGCCGGCGGGCTCGCGCAAACTCTCGTCCGGCGGGGTCTCCCGCAGCCAGGCGCGCAGCAGGGTCGCGATGACCGTGGCGTCGGCGGACGCGCGCTGCTGGGCGAGGAAGATCCGGAAGACGGCGGCTTCGAGGGCGGGGGAGCGCTCCAGGTCGGTGACGCCGTACCGGCCGAGTGCCTTGGCGAGCCTGGTCTGGAAGGCGTCCGGCAGCCCGGCCCGCTCGACGTCGAGGCTCTGCAGGTAGGTGTGGAAGTACTCCCGCGCGCTGTGCACGTGCGCGGCGCCGCCGTCCTCACCCGTCGGCCGGTTGCGGCTCAGTTCGGTGAGGTCGGCGAACACCTCGATGAGGTCGAGTTCCGCGGCCAGTGGCCGGTGACCGGCCTCGGCGGCCTCCCGCCGCGCGGTGAGATAGCCATCGAGCACCCGGCGGTCGTCGTGCGGGTCGACGTCGAAGCCGAGCAGCAGACCCCGCAGGTCCTCCTGACCGCGCCTGCCCCGCTCGTCCGTCGGAACGGTCTCGGAGGCGGTCGGCAGGTCCAGTTCGACGGTCTCGGCGGTCGGGTCGTCCGTGGTCTCCTCGGCGTCGTCCGCGAGCGGCTCCAGGCGCATCAGCGGCGCGCCCGCCTCGACCTGGCTGCCCACCGAGACGGCGCACTCCTTGAGCCGCGCCCTGAACGGCGCACGCAGCACCGTCTCCATCTTCATCGCTTCGAGCACCAGCACCGGAGCGCCAGCCTCGACCTCGGCGCCGACCTCCAGCGGTGTGGCGACGACGAGTGCCGGCATCGGGGAGCGCAGGACGCCGCCCTCGTCGCGGCTGACCCGGTGCGTCACACCGTCCACCTCGACCAGGTGGGTCGGCCCGTACGTGCCGGTGAGCAGGCGGTACCGGATGCCGTTGACGACGATCTGGCCGGTGTGCCGGTCGAACCGGTCGAGTTCGACGTCGGCGGTGCGGACGACGGTGCCCGCCTCGATGCCGACCCGGAACCGGTGTGGGCCGACCCGTGCCACGCGGGTGCGGTAGCCGACACCGCGCAGCTTGAGGTCCAGCGGTCGGCCGCTGGCGTGCTGCACCTGCGGGCGACCACCGGACGCCGTCGACAGCAGCCGCTGCCGCTCGGCGCGCTCCTCCTCCTCGTACGACTCGATGGCGGCGGCCGCCAGGGCGACAGCGGAGTGGCGGTGCGTGACGAGTCGGCCCTCACCGCGGACGCGGTCGATCCAGCCGGTGTCGGCGCTGGCGTCGATCACCTCGGGCTGGTCGAGCAGGTCGAGCACGAAGCTCTTGTTCGTCGCGCCACCCTCGATGATCACCGTGGTGTTCGCCATCGCCCGACGCAGCTTGCCGAGCGCCTCGTCGCGGTCGCGGCCGTACGCGATGATCTTCGCGATCATCGAGTCGAAGTCGGCCGGGATGGTGTCGCCCTCGCTGACGCCGGTGTCCACCCGGATGCCGGGGCCGCTGGGCAGGTCCAGCCGCGCGATCCGCCCCGGCGACGGCGCGAAGTCGCGGTCGGGATCCTCGGCGTTCAGGCGGGCCTCGATGGCGTGCCCGCGCTCCATCGGCGGCTCGCCGTCGAGCCGCCCACCGGAGGCGACGTGCAGCTGCGCCTTGACCAGGTCGAACCCGGTGGTCAACTCGGTGATCGGGTGCTCGACCTGGAGGCGGGTGTTGACCTCCAGGAACGCGAACAGCCGGTCGCCGGGGTGGTACAGGAACTCGACGGTCGCCGCGCCGCGGTAGCCGACAGCGATGGCCAGCCGCTCGGCCGACGTCTTGAGCTCGGCGGTCTGCGCCGGGTCGAGCACCGGCGACGCCGACTCCTCGATGACCTTCTGGTTGCGTCGCTGCACCGAGCAGTCGCGCACCCCGAGCGCCCACGCGGTGCCCTGCCCGTCGGCGATCACCTGGACCTCGACGTGCCGGGCCCCGGTGACCAGGCGTTCCAGGAACACGATGCCGCTGCCGAATGCCCGCGCGGCCTCCTGACTGGTCCGCTCGTACGCGTCGACCAGCTCAGCCTCGGTGCGGACCACGCGGATGCCGCGTCCGCCGCCGCCCGCTGTCGCCTTCAGCATCAGCGGGTAGCCGATCTTGGCCGCGGACGCGCGGGCGGCGTCCAGGGTCTCGACGGCGCCACGGCTCCACGGCGCGACCGGCACGCCGACCTCCTCGGCGATCAGCTTGGAGCCGATCTTGTCGCCGAGCTGGCGCATGGCGTCCGGGCTCGGCCCGACGAAGGTGACACCGATCTTCTCGCACAGCTCCGCGAACGCCGGATCCTCGGCGACGAAACCCCAGCCGACCCAGGCGGCGTCGGCCCCGGTCTCGGTGAGGGCGCGCTCCAGCACCGCCAGATTGAGGTAAGGGCGGGCAGACGCGGGACCGAGATCGTAGGCGATGTCCGCTTCCCGGACGAAGGTGGCGGTGCGGTCGACGTCGGTGTAGAGAGCGACGGTTTCGATCTGGTTGCCGGTCTCCGCGGCCAACTCGCGGACCGCGTGGATGAGCCGCATGGCGGCTTCACCACGGTTGACGATGGCGACACGGTTGAACACCCGACTGACCCCTTAGCTAGACCTTGAACTGCGTGCCGCGAGACAACGGCTCCCAGCAGTGATCACCTTTCCGGCTGGCGGCTGCCAGCGCTATGGCGCAACCACCGAACCAACCGTCTCTCAGTTGTAGGAAGTGAACAAAAGTTTTTGGTGTCCCCGCAGCCCGCGACCGCCACGGTAGCCCAGGCGGGCACCCGGATCACCGTCACCTCGACCGGGAGGCTCGCGCCGGGCGTGACGTACGGCTCGTTCCCGGTGACCCGCCCCGTCGACCGGCCGCGTCGTCAGTGACTGTCACCCCGGGCCTGACAATGAGGAGGTGACCGTTCTCGACCCGCGGGCGCTCAACCGCGCGACGCTCGCCCGGCAGTTGCTGCTCGATCGCGCCGACCTGCCGGTCCTCGACGCCGTCGCGCACCTCGGCGGCCTGCAGGCGCAGGAACCGCAGGAGCCCTTCGTCGGGCTCTGGTCGCGGCTGCGCACCTTCGACCCCGCGGTGCTCTCGACCCTGCTGACCCAGCGACAGGTGGTGCGTACCCATCTCATGCGCCGCACCGTGCACCTGCTCGTCGCCGACGACGCGCTGGCCTGGCGATCCCGGCACCAGGCCATGCTGTGCCAGCGGGTGCTCGGGGTCTACCGCGGCGAGTTGGACGGGGTTGGCCTCGACGAGCTCGCCGCGGCGGCGCGGGCGCTGCTGGCCGACGGTGAGCCGCGCTCGATGCCAGAGATCGGGCGAGCGCTCGGCGAGCGCTGGCCGACACCGAGCCCGCAGGCCTTGGGCGAGATGGCGATGGCCCTCGTCCCGCTGACCCAACTGCCGCCGCGCGGAGTGTGGCGGATGAAGGGCGGCGCCCGACACGCCCTGCTCTCCGCGTGGCTGGGTCGGGAGGTCCACCCGCCGACGCCGGACGACGCCGATCCCGTCGGCCAGATCCTCGTACGGCGCTATCTGGCCGCGTTCGGGCCGGCCGCCACGGCCGACGTGCGCGCCTGGTCCGGCCTCGCCGGGCTGCCGGCCGCGGTGACCGCGATGCGCGACGAGCTGATCACCTTCCGCGACGAGCGCGGCCGAAAGCTGATCGACCTCGCCGACGCACCACGCCCCGACCCCGAGACACCCGCTCCGGTGCGCTTCCTCCCGGCGTTCGACAACGCGAGCCTCGGCTACGACGACCGCAGCCGGATCATCGACGACGCGCACCGCGGCCTGTCCGTGGCCGGTGAGCGCGTGGTGCTGGTCGACGGCCGGGTCGCCGCGACCTGGAGCGTCGAGGCGGGCACGGTGACCGTCAACCCGTTGACCAGTTTGTCCCGGGCCGACCGCGCCGCCGTCGCCGAGCAGGGGCAGGCCCTGGCGCTGTTCCTCTCCGACAAGGAGAGCGACCGGGCGAGGGTCGCCGCGTCTCCCCGGTGAGGCCAACCCCAACTGCCTTGTATCGATGATTGTCGACTGCCATGATGTGGTTCGGTCGTGCTCGGGAGCCAGCGCGCACCACACCCTCTCCGGTCCACAGGACGCACGAGGTGGCCAGTTCACCCGTGCCGGGCAGTCCTCGTCGGCGACCGGATCCTGAGCACGGCACCGGCTACCACCTCGGTCAGCGGTGCCCGGCAACCACCGGAGGTACCGATGCTTCGCATGTTCCTCGCCGTCACGACCGTCGCGCTCGCCGTCTGGGGCGGGGCGAGCGGCACCACAGAGCCCACGCCCACGGCCACGCCGACGCCCTCGCCGACGCTCACCTGCCCGCCCGTGTTGCCGATCACCACCAACGTCGCCGGGGTCACCACCACCAGCGTCACCATCTCGTACTCGATCTTCCTCCGCCCACCCTGCGGCTACGACCCGCCGATGACCGTCAGCCTCTTCGCCAGCCGTGAGGACGCCCAACAGTGGCGGACGCCGGTTGCCGTGGCCGTCTCCGGGCCGGAGCGCGACGGCTCGGTCACCGTCGACCGGCTGACCCCGGACACGGAGTACTGGTACCGGTTGACCGACGTCGACGGCCGGCGGGACCCGTACGCGTTCTCATCGGCGCGGACATCCCCCCTTGCTTCCTGCCGCGCCACGGCCACGATCGACGCCCGTTGGGGCAACGGCTTCGTCGCCACGGTCACGGTCCGCAACACCGGGACGGAGCCACTGGACGGGTGGCGCGTCTCCTGGCGGTGGTCCGGTGACGAGCGCGTCCAGACCGTCTGGGGTGGCGTGGCGGAGGCCGCCGGTGTCGACGTCACGGTCCGCAACGCCTCGTACAACGGGACGCTGGCGTTGGACGCCGTGACGACGTTCGGAATGCTGGTGACGACCAGCGCGGTGCCTGACGGGTTGACGATGGCCTGCGCCCGGTAACCGACGTCCGCCCCGCTCCCGCCGTGCTGGCGCGAACGGGGCGGCGTGCTGTCGGTCAGGGTTTACGGGCCACCGCGCCGTAGGCGTCGATCGCGGTGACGTCGGGCTCGTCCGGTCGCCACAGGGGGATCGGCACCAGGCCCGGCTCCACCTTCGACAGGCCGGAGAAGCAACTGTCCAGGTCCGCCGGGCTACGCAGGATGTACGGGACGCCGCCGCTCTGTGCCAGTCGCTCCGCACCGGAGACGACAGCCGGGCTGGTGTTGGTGCCGTCCCAGAGCACGAGGTAGCTGCCGGAGGGCATCGCGTCCATGGTCCGCTCGACGATCGAGCGCACCACGGAGAGGTCGGGCTCGTAGCCCATCACGCCCATGAACATCACCGCGACGGGCTGGTCGAAGTCGAGCGTCTGCGACGCCTCGGCGAGGATCCTCTCCGGGTCGTGGTAGTCGGCGGGTACGTAGGTGGTGACACCCTCGGACGTCGTGCTGGCCAGCAGCGCCCGCGCGTGCACCAGCACCATCGGGTCGTTGTCCACGTAGACGATCCGCGAGTCGGGCGCGACCCCCTGGGCGACCGCGTGCGTGTTCTGCATGGTGGGCAGGCCGGTGCCGATGTCCAGGAACTGCCGGATGCCCGCCTCGGCCGCCAGGTACCGCACGGCCCGCACCAGGAACAGACGCGACTGCTGCGCCATGAGGACGATCTCCGGGTAGACCTCGGCGACCGCGTCGCCGGCCGCCCGGTCGGACTGGAAGTTGTCCTTGCCGCCCATCCAGTAGTTCCAGATCCGGGCCGCGTGCGGCACGTCGGGCTGAAGCTTCGCGGTGAGTTCGGCGTCCGGGCCGGCCATGCCAGGCTCCTATCGAGGGTCGTCGGCGGGAGATCACCTCTGCGGTGTGACCGGGATCGTACTCCCGGGCCGTCCACTGTCGACGCCGGGCGTTCGGTCTGCCAGAGCAGCTCGACGGTAGGAGTTTCGCGTGAACCAATGCCCGTGGCGGGGTATCCAACCCTGTGACAGACCCGCGGAGAAAGGGACCAGCCATGCGCGGCAAGCTGATTTCCGGTGTAGTGCTCACCCTCACGTTCGTCACCGGGTGCACGTCATCCGTAGACCGTGTCGGCGGCGAGGCGGCGCCCGCCGGCTCTCCGGCCGGCAGCGCGAGCCCGTCGACACCGGGTGCTCCGGCGCCGACCAGCTCCGGGCCGAGTGCTCCGGCCACCCGTAGCTCCAGCCCGGAAGCTCCGGCCACCCGCACCTCCGGGCCGGCCACTCAGAAAAGCGAGATCAGGCGGACCAACTGGCCCAACGCGGTGATCCGCAACCTGAGGTTCTGCGGTGAGTCCGACGACTCCGTGTCGTTCCGCAACGGGTCGAACGGCCTCGACGTGCCGTGCAGGATCCTGCCGGGCGGTGCCCGGCCGGTGTACGCCGAGTTCATCGTCGAGGAGCCGGCGAACGCCCCGTCGACCGAGGACGCGCTGGTACTGGTCGAACTGGGCAACCCCGACGCCGCGCGGCGGCAGGCCCTCGTGCCCGTTCAGCTCGGGGACAACGGCCGGAACCGGTACGCGTGGCCGGTCATCCTGGAGACGACTCCAGCCCGGCCGGCGACCGGGTCATGACCTTCGTCTCGTACCGGGTGGTGGGCCAGAACGTGGAGGCCACCGTCCGCAAACTCGACGGCAACACCGAGACCAGACGGTGGCGCAAGGCCGACGGCAGCGGAAACTGGGAACGGTACTAGCGTTGCGTGACCACCGACGTGTCCACCCGCAGCGTGCCGAGGACCTGGTCGGTGCGGTCGACGCCGTCGGTCTGCTTGACCTGCACGTACACGCCG
The DNA here is from genome assembly GCF_057766525.1 of Micromonospora sp. MGP-C2. Lineage (NCBI taxonomy): Bacteria > Bacillati > Actinomycetota > Actinomycetes > Micromonosporales > Micromonosporaceae > Micromonospora > Micromonospora sp. MGP-C2. The sequence continues at coordinate 1,482,236 of NZ_JBYMEN010000002.1, read as the reverse complement.
AACGAACCGTCGGCCGCGACCAGGGTGACCTCGCTGAACGACGTCTCCGTGCCCCCGCATCGCGTCCAGTGCGCGACGATCCCACCGAGGGTGCCGACGGTGACCGTCCGGTCGGCGGCAGCTGTGCAGCCACTGTGATTGGCCAGCGTCGGCTCGGCCGCACGCAGGGTGCGGCTCATCCCGACAAGCTGGTGACGGCACTCGTGCTCCGCGATCTGTGTCAGCTCGACTACCAGGAGATCGCCGGGCAACTGGGCATTCCGGTCGGCACGCTGAAGTCCCGGATCCATTACGCCCGTCGGCACGTGCGGGAGTCGTTGGAGGGCGGCTGAGCGAAGCGTACGCCGTTCTGCGGGTTTGCCCCCGATCGAGTGACATCGTTTGACTTGTGCGACGAATGCATCTTTTATAGTCGATGTCTATCGTTGGGCGACGCCCTGATCCTGGAGGACGGATGCGAGTCATCGCGCGAACCAAACCACGACGGCGGCTGTTGCCGGCGGTGATGGCGGCGATGACGCTGCTGACCGTTGCCGTCGGCGTGCCCGCCGCCGCAGCGGCACCGTCGACGGTGGTCGGCGTGGCCAGCGGCCGGTGCCTGGACGTGGTCGGCAACGTGCGGACCGCCGGCGCCGGCATCAACATCTACGACTGCAACGGTCAGGCCAACCAGGCGTGGAGCCTCACCTCGGCCGGTGAGCTGCGGGTCTACAACGAGACGATGTGTCTCGACGTGGTCGGCCAGGACACCACCGCGCCGGCCGCTCTGCAGATCAACGGCTGCAACGGTGGTGCCAACCAGCGCTTTCGGATCAACACCAACGGGACCATCGTCGGCGTCCAGTCCGGCCTGTGCCTGGACGTGACCGGCGCGGGCACCGCCAACAGCACCACTGTCGGTCTCTGGACCTGCAACGGGCAGACCAACCAACGGTGGACGACTGCCCTGGGCAGCAGCGACAGCCAGCCGCCCACGGCGCCGGGCAGCCCGCGGGTGAGTGGCCTGACCTGCAACTCGGTGACCTTCGCGTGGAACGCCTCGACGGACAACGTCGCTGTCGCCTTCTACGACGTCTACCACGACGGCCAGCTGATGAAATCGGTGAGCGGCACGACGCTGTCCACCACCCTCACGGTGGTCGCCGGCGCGACCTGGGGCCTGTACGTCAACGCCCGCGACGCCGCCGGCAACGTGTCCCAGGCGAGCACCACGGTCTCGATCACGCCGCCGCCCTGCCAGGCCGACACCCAGCCGCCGACCGCGCCACAACAGCTCACCGGCACCGCGTCGGGCACCACCGTGACACTGCGGTGGACCGCGTCGAGCGACAACATCGGGGTCCGGGCGTACGACATCCACCGCGCCGGCGTGAAGGTCGGCACGGTCACCGGCGCGCCGCCAGCGACCACGTTCACCGACAGCGGGCTGGCCGCGAACACCGCCTACCAGTACTACGTGGTGGCGCGGGACGCCCAGGACAACGCCTCCTCGCGCAGCGGCACGACGACAGTGACGACCGGCGCGGCGTGCGGCAACCCGGTGTGCGGGGTGCGCCAGGTCACCACCGACACCGACATCCCGTGGGGGCTGGTGACGCTGCCCGACGGCAACGTGCTCTACAACCGCCGCGACGCGCACGACATCATCCAGCTCAACCCCACCACCGGCGCCAAGACCAACCTGGGCACGGTGCCGAACGTGCAGAGCACCGACGGTGAGGGCGGCCTGCTCGGGCTCGCCATCTCGGCCAGCTACAGCAGCGACCGCTGGTTGTACATCATGCACACCTCGCCCAGCGACAACCGGATCGTGCGGATCAGGTTGGAGAACGGGCGACTCAACACGGCCAGCGAGCAGGTGCTGGTCAGCGGCATCCGGCGCAACAAGTACCACGACGGTGGGCGCCTACGGTTCGGCCCGGACGGCAAGTTGTACGCCAGCACGGGTGACGCGCAGAACGGCAACTACGCACAGGACCGGGCGGCCCTCGAAGGCAAGATCCTGCGCCTCAACCCGGACGGCACCGTTCCCTCCGACAACCCGTTCGGCAACTACGTGTGGAGCTACGGCCACCGCAACCCGCAGGGGCTGGCGTTCGACTCGCAGGGCCGGCTGTGGGAGCAGGAGTTCGGCAACTCGGTCATGGATGAGACCAACCTGATCACCCGGGGCGGCAACTACGGCTGGCCGGCGTGCGAGGGCACCAGCGGCACGTGCGGCACCGCCGGATTCATCGCGCCGGCGCGTACCTATCCCACCGCCGAAGGGTCGTGCTCGGGCATCACGATCGTGCGGGACGCGCTCTACGTGGCCTGCGCGCGTGGTGCCCGGATGTACCGCGCGGTGATCAGCGGCAGCAGTCTGACGAACGTGCAGACGTACTTCAGCGGCACCTACGGTCGGTTGCGGACGGTGGAGCCGGCTCCCGACGGAGGGCTCTGGCTGACCACCACCAACACCGGTGACAAGGACAGCACCCCGAACAACAGCAACGAGCGGATCCTGCACGTCACGCTCGGCAACTAGGGGACCGCAGCGGTTCAGAGAGCGACGTCTCCACGGGGCCACCCACGTGGTGGCCCCGCGGAGACAGCTCGTGCCGTCAGGAACTCGTCAGGATCACGAGTTGCTGGGTCGCCCGGGTCATCGCGACGTAGCGGTCGACCGCCCCCTCGATGCCCGTGCCGAACGCCTCCGGGTCGACCAGGACGACCAGGTCGAACTCGAGACCCTTGGCCTGCTCCGGGCTCAGCGACCGGACGCGGGACGTCGGTGGGAACGTCGGATCGCCGATCACGCAGGCGGTCCCGTCGGCGTGCTCGCCGAGCCAGGCGTCGAGGATCGCGCCCAACTCGGCGGCCGATCCGTGGACGACGGGCAGCCCGTTGCTGCGGATGGAGGTCGGCACGTTGGCGTCGGGGAGCACAGCCCGGATGACCGGCTCGGCCTCCGCCATGACCTCCTCCGGGGTCCGGTAGTTGATGCTCAGGGTGGCCAGCGTGATCCGGTCGAGCCCGATGCGCTCCAGGCGTTCCTGCCACGACTCGGTGAACCCGTGCCGGGCCTGGGCGCGGTCCCCGACGATGGTGAAGCTGTGCGACGGGCAGCGGGCCAGCAGCATCTGCCACTCGGCGTCGGTCAGCTCCTGGGCCTCGTCCACGACGATGTGGGCGAACGGGCCGGCCAGCAGATCCGGATCGGCGGCGGGGAGCGCGGACTCGTGGACCAGGGCGTCGCGAAGGTCCGGCTGGCGCAGCATCGTCAGCAGGCCCTCGCCGTCGTCGTAGGCGTCGGCCGCGAGCAGTTCGTCGACGACCCGGGCCCGGTGCTCGCGTTCGACGGCGGCGGCGGGGTCGTGCCGACGCGGACGCTCCGACGCGTCACCGAGGCGCCGCCGTGCCGCGTCCAGGAGCGGCAGGTCGGACACGGTCCAGGCCCGGGCGTCGTCGCGCTGCAGCTTCCGGACGTCCGCCGGGCTGAGCCAGGGCGCACACCTGCGCAGGTACGCGGGCACCGACCACAGGTCTCCCACGAGGTCGGCGGCGTCGAGCAGGGGCCAGGCGCGGTTGACGGTCGCGCGCAGCTCCCTGTTGCGCAGCAGCGACCTGCGGACCACGTCGTCCGGCTCGTCGCCGTCGTACCTGTCCACGAGGATCGTGAGCAACTCCTCCCAGATCTCGTCTCGCGCCTCGTTGTGCGGGGTGCCCGGCCCGGGCGCCTGGAACGCGTCGGCCCAGTCGTCGGCCCCCAGCCAGATGTCGGCCTCGTCGGTCGTGACCGTCATCGGTTTGACCGGTGGGTCCTCGTAGAACCTGACCGCGGCGTCGATCGCACCGACCAGCTTCGCGGAGGACTTCAACCGGGCCACGTCCGGATCGGGTTCGACAGCCGCCCTGGCACCTTCGCCGACGAGGTTCCGCAGTGTGCAGGTCTGCACGTCCTCCTCGCCGAGGCTGGGCAGGACGTCGGCGACATAGGCCAGATAGGGCTGGTGCGGCCCGACGAAGAGCACGCCACCCCGGCGCTGACCCAGGCGAGGGTCGGAATAGAGCAGGTAGGCGGTGCGGTGCAGCGCGACGACGGTCTTCCCGGTGCCCGGACCGCCGTCCACGACGAGCGCCCCGGCCGATCCCGCTCGGATGATGGCGTCCTGGTCGGCCTGGATGGTGCTGAGCACGTCCCGCATCCGGGTCGACCGGGCGCTGCCGAGGCTGGCGATGAACGCGGACTGGTCGTCGAGCGCGACGGCGTGCCCCACGAACCCGTCCGGGGTGAAGACCTCATCCCAGTAGTCGCTGATCCGGCCGCGCGTCCACCGGTACCGGCGACGGCTCGACAGACCCATCGGGTTGGCGTGGGTCGCGCCGAAGAACGGCTCGGCGGCGGGCGAGCGCCAGTCGAGCAGCAGCCGCCGACCCTCGCTGTCGGTGAGGCCGCGACGTCCGACGTACACGGGCTCGGGGTTGTCCGCACCGACCACGTGGCCGAGGCACAGGTCCAGACCGTAGCGACTCAGCGCACGCAGGCGGCCGGTCAGCCGACGGATCTCCTCGTCCCGGTCCATCGCCTGCCGGCCCTTGCCGCCGGGCGCCCTGCGCTCGGCGGCAAGGCGCTCGGACAGCTCGGCGTTCAGCTGATCAAGGCTCTCCGCCATCGTCGCGAAATGCTGCTCGTCGCGGCCGATCAGCCCCGGGTCGGCCTTGGGGGAGAGGTGATCGGGGAGATCGAACACGGAGGTGGGCAAGGAATTCAAATGGGAACTTCCAATTCGGCAGATTCTGGCCTCGGCCGACGATTTTGCGGCATGGACCGGGTCTTGCCGCAAGCCCCCCAGTGCGCTATATGTTAGAAGTGGCAGGGGGGCCAGGTGTCCCCATTTTCCAAGCTCAGGGCGTTTCCACGACCTCGCGGCCGAGGGGCCAGAACGCCGCCGGCACGAGCTTGAAGTTGGCGATGCCGAACGGAATCCCGATGATCGTCACGCAGAGGGCGACCCCGGCGACGATGTGGGACAGCGCGAGCCACCAGCCCGCCAGCACCAGCCAGAGGATGTTCGCCAGACCGGAGGCGACGCCCGCGCCGGGCTTCGGCACCAGGGTGCGGCCGAAGGGCCACAGCGAATAGACGGCGAGGCGGAGCGACGCGACCCCGAACGGGATCGTCACGACCAGGACGAAGCAGATCAGTGCGGCGACGCCGTACCCGACCGCCAGCACGATGCCACCGCCGAAGATGAGCCACAGCACGTTCAGTACGAAACGAATCACCACTCCAGCATGAGCGATGCTCGCAATCGGCCCGCGCTGCCCTCCCGCCCCTCCTCGCCGGAGCATGCGCGCGGTCAGCCGGCCACGTGCTGGCGTCGCGTGGCGTCGTCGGACAACTGGCCGACGGCGTCGTCGAGGCTCTCGAAGATCGGGAACGCTCCGTCCAGGCGCATGGTGTGCAGGACGGTGCGGATGAATCGCGACGGCGCGGCGAGGCAGAGCGTGACCCCGCGTTCCCGCGCGTCGCGGTGTGCGCGGACGAGAAGACCGAGCCCGGTCGAGTCGATGATGTGCACACGGCTCAGGTCGACGACCACGTGCCCGCCCACCTCGGCCACGTGCCGCAGCGCCGTGCGCAGCGTGTCGCCGGTGTCGAGGTCGATGTCGCCCGTCGCGGCGATGACGGTGACGTCGTCGAGGTGGTCGATGCCGAGGATGCCTCCGGGACCGTGGTCGTCGCACGAGCCCGGCCCGCGGCGCGGGGGTGGCAGCAGGCTGCAGTGCGGGCAGCGGTGCGGCCCGGTGGCGAACGGAGAGCCGCTCCAGCCGTGCTCTGCCACCAGGGTCCAGACGACCTCGGCGTCGGGTAGCACGCACGCGGTGCCGCGAATGGTCTCGCCACAGGTGTCACAGATCAGGGTCATCAGGTACTCGTCCGGGACGACGGTCATGCTGGGGTCCTTCCTACGCCCTGGGCTGACGCGATCCGCGTCGCCCGGCCCGGGTCGGTGACGATCGACAGCACCTGGTCGAGGCGGGCGATGTGCAGGATGCGGCGGACCCGAGGGTTCGGGTTGCGCACGGTGAGGACCGCGTCGGCGCGAGCCAGCCTCCGGTGCAGGTCGAGGAGCAGGCCGATGGCGGCGGCGTCGAGGTGTCGGCAGTCGGAGAGGTCGAGCACGACCTGCGCGGGCCGCAGGCTGAGCAGCCGATCGAACATCGCACCGACCTCCGGTACGCAGGCCAGGTCGAGTTCGGTGACGCGCACCTCGACCAGCGGCAGTGTGTACCGCGTCGGCATCACCGGCGTTGTCATGGCCGTGCCCCTCTCCGTCAGCCCCTCGGTCCACCACCACCGTTACGGGCGGGGTTGGCGATAGCTGCAAGGCTCTGTGACAGTTGTGTGACAAAACCGCGAGCTGGGCAGCACGGTTGGCCGCTCGTCGGGCCGCCGAGGATGATTCCGGCATGACGGCCGTACTGGTGATCGAGGACGACGACCGCATCCGGCTCGCGCTGCTGCTCGCACTGGAGGACGAGGGCTACGACGCCCTCGGGGCGGCTACCGCGGAGGAGGGCCTGCGCGCCCAGCGTCACCACCCGGCCGACTACGTGCTCGTCGACCTGATGCTCCCCGGCCTCGACGGCTTCGAGTGCATCCGACAACTGCGCCGTGACGACGACGTTCCGATCGTGGTCGTCAGCGCCCGGGACGGGACCGACGACATCGTGGCCGCTCTCGAAGCCGGCGCCGACGACTACGTCGTCAAACCCGTGGCGATCAGGGAGTTGACCGCCCGACTGCGAGCCCTGCGTCGGCGCGCCCGACCGCTGGCGGCGGCGTCGACGCCGGATCCGGTGCCGGCCGTGGCCTTCGGGGAGTTGGAGATCAGTCCGGAGGCGGGGGAGGTGCGCCGCGCCGGCCGACAGGTCACCGTCACCCGCACCGAGTTCCGCCTGCTCTGCGAGCTGGCCGAGCACGCCGGCCGGGTGCTGTCCCGTCAGCAGCTGCTGCAACGGGTCTGGGGGTACGACAGCGGGGACGAACGGCTGGTCGATGTGCACGTCGGCCGACTGCGGCAGAAGATCGAGCCGGACCCGGCGAACCCCCGGCACCTGGTGACCCTGCGGGGTCTGGGCTACAAGCTGCAACGATGAGACGCCTCGGACTGCGTACCCGGGTGGCAGCCGCGTTCGCGGTCGGCGCGCTCCTGCTCTCCGCGTCGATGGCCCTGGTCTCCTACGAACTGACCCGGCGATCCCTGCTCGACGACCGGGAGCGCATCGCACTGCGGGCCGCCTACTTCGACGCCGCGGTGGTGCACGCCGGGCTCGACACGGACAGTCCGGACGTGGTGGAGGTGCTCCGGTCGCTGGACACCGGCGGGAGCCGGCGGCCGGTGCTGCACCTCAACGGCGAGTGGTACGCGCGCACAGCGGACCCCGACACCACCGCCGCCATCCCCGCCGAGTTGCGTCGAATCGTCGCCGCCGGGGAGCCGGCGGTGCAGCGCGTACGCGTCGCCGGGCAACCCGCCCTGGTGGTGGGGGTGCCACTGTCCGCGTCGGCGGCATATTTCGAGGTCAACTCGATGCGTGAGTTGGAGCAGACGTTCCAGGTCCTGGCGCTGGCGTTGACCACCGTCGCGGTGCTGGTCGCCGGGTCCGGTGCCGCCCTCGGGTGGTACGCCACCCGACACGGACTACGGCCGCTGACGGCGGTCGCCGACGCTGCCCAGAAGATCGCCGCCGGTGACTTCACCGCCCGGCTGGACCCGGCCACCGACCCCGACCTGACCCGCCTCTCCTCCTCGTTCAACCAGATGGTCGACCAGCTCGCCCGCCGCATCGAACGGGACCGCCGCTTCGCCGCCGACGTCAGCCACGAACTGCGCTCACCGCTGCAGACCCTCGCCGCGGCGGCCAGCGTCCTGGCCCGTCGTCGGGAACACCAGGACGACCGGACGGCGACTGCCGCCGGGCTCGTCGCCGACGAGATCGACCGTTTCCAGCGACTGGTCAACGACCTGATCGACCTGGCTCGCAGCGACCAGCCCGCACACCGTGCCCCGGTGGACGTGGTGGAGCTGGCCGAAGAGGCCTGCCACGCGTACGACCTGCCGGTCAGCCTCGTCCACCTGGCAGCGGACGTCCCCCCGACCTGGCACGTCGAGCGGCGGCGGATCGCCCAGGTCCTGGCGAACCTGCTCGACAACGCCGTGACCTACGGCGCCGGCCCCGCAGCCGTCCGCCTCTGCCGCGACGGTGACACCGGCGTCATCGAGGTCGACGACGATGGCCCGGGCGTGCCCGTGGAGGACCGTGAGGCGATCTTCGACCGTTTCGTCCGGGGTCGGGCCGCCCACACGCGTGGCGCAGGTGACGGCACGGGGCTCGGGCTCGCGCTGGTGGCCCAGCACGCCACCGCGCACGAGGGGCACGCCACCGTCGTCGACCGACCCGGGGGCGGCGCACGCTTCCGGGTCGCGCTTCCGGGCAGCCTGCCGTGAACCGACGCCGTCTCGCCCCGTTGGCGCTCGTCCTGCTGTTGACCGGTTGCGGCATCCCCACCGACGACGGCCCCCGAACGGTGCAGCCACCGCGTGGGCCGTTCCACAGCTCCGTTCCCGCCGACGCCACCGCACCGGCCGGCCACGTCGTCGAAACCCTCTGCCTCGTACGCGACAACTGGATCACCCCCGTGGTCCGGCGCGTCGACAGTGTGCCGAGCATGGCCGACCAACTGCGGCATCTGCTCGCCGGACCCACCGGGGAGGAACGTGACAGCGACCTGACCAGCGCGCTGCCGGGAGCGGTCAACGCCGCTGGTGTGACGGTGACCGGCACGCAGGCTCTCGTCGCGGTGGACGCGCCCGCCGTCGACGCCGGCCGCAGCGACGAGGTCCTCGCCTTCGGGCAGATCGTCTGCACCCTGACCAGCCGCGACGACGTCACCACAGTGGCCTTCCTGCGCGACGGCAGACCGCTCGGTGTGCCCCGGGCCGACGGTTCGCTGTCCGCCGACCCGCTCACCCGCGCCGCCTACGCCCCACTGATCAAGGAGCAGTGAGCCCGTTCACACCGCCGGCGGCACCGAGGGTCTACTCAGTGGAAGACCTGAGACGAAGCCCAGGGCCGGGCAGGGGAACTTCCCGGAGGTCGGGTGGGTGTCGGCGGCCAGATGATGGCTGCCATGAAACGCGCTGCGCTCTTCGTGATCGCCGGACCGGTTGGCATCGCGGCCTACGGCCTCGTACGCCTGTGGGGTAGGTCCGACGGGGTGTACGGCCCCGGGCTCGACTGGCAGGCCGCGCATCTCGTCGGCCTTGCGGGCATGGTGTGCTTCGTCCCGGCCGTGCTCGCCCTGGCCGGCCTGCTGCCCCGCAGCCCATGGCGTACCGGGGTGGTGGCCCTCACCATGGTCGGGCTGGCCGCGACCATGGTGCAGTTCGGCGCCGACATCGTCGAAGGGCTCCTGGCCGCCGACCGTGCGGAGATGTCGGCTCTCGGCGCGGACTTCAAGGACATCCCCGGTGTCGAGGTGGCCTTCTATGACGTCGTACCCCAGTTCTTCTTCCTCGGCCTGGTCGTGCTCGCCGGCATGCTCGTGATAAGACGGCGGCTGCCGTGGTGGAGCGTTCCGCTGCTGGTCGTCGGCATCGTGGCGCCGGCGGTAACCCTCAACCTGCTCCCCATCGGCGGCCTGTGCATCCTGGCGGCGTTGGCGCCCGCGCTGCCGGCCCTGGGGCACCAGGGTGAGCGGGCCGAGCCGCCCGTGGCCGTGCGCTGAGACGGCGTGGTCCCCGCCGTCGGAGTCGACGGCGGGGACCAACGTGCCTGGACTACTTGAGTGTGTAGGGCCGGGTCACCGTGCCCGCGCCGTCGTCGTACCACGTCTCGTCAGCGCTGCCGGTGCGGACCAGGAGTGCCGATCGTCGCCGAGGAGGCCGGCTCCAGACGGATCGGCAGGTGCCGCTCGGCCTGGCCCACGAAGAGCGCCACTTCGTACGCCATGTCGCCGACCTTGACGTCGTCACCGGCGATCCGCACGGTGAGGATGGTGCCGTTCGGGATGGTGGCGACGAACAGGAACGCTCGCGCCATCTGCACCACGACCTGACGCAGACCGCCCCCTTCGCAGGTCCGGGTGGCGGCAAGCCCCAACGCGATCAGACCGGCGACCACGCCGGAGAGTTGTTCGGCCAGTTCGCCCTCGACCTGTTGGGAGCCGCCGAGGGGCAGCCCGTCGGGAGAGAGCACCACGGCGAACTCCGCGCCGTGCACTCGGTCGACCAGGCGGTCCAGGGCGCCGGTCAGGTCGTCGTCGGTGACCACTGAGGACGTCATGGGTGTCTCCTTGTTGCTCTAGCGACCGGCAATTCGACCGTGTCGATGCTGGTTCTGCCGGGTTCCGGGCCGGTCGGCCGGTGTCGCGGATCCGCGTCGGCAACTCGCCGTCGCCGTGCAGGGGATCCAGGTCGTGCCGTGCGACCGCGGCGGCGGTGTTGGTGCTACCGATGCCTATCCCCAGGACGTAGGGCAGCGTCTCTTCTCCCCCGTGAGTTGGCCGGCCGGCGGCGATGGCGTCGGCGCTGCCGGCGACCCACCCCGGCGAACCCCCACAGGCTCCTACGTTCGTACCAGAGATCAGTCCCTGGTCGGGACCCTAATGTCGCCGACTTGGTCTCCCCTGTCCCCCTAACGTACGAGGTGGGAGAGCGCCTGGTTCAACCGGCCCGGGTGCGGGCTGAGTCCGATGCCCAAGGGTGGGCCCGGCAACAGCGTCACTGTCGAGGTACGACACCCGCCGAAGCCAGGTCCGATGAGAACCGGCATATGGATTCGCGCCAGGCCCTCCACGACTTCGCTCAATCTGGTGACGAAGCCCGACGCGCGGTCGGCCGTCCACCTCGACATCGTGTGCGCGGTGGGCGAGGTACAGAGGGCGGCGCAGCGGATCGGCGTCACGAGTTCTTCCACCGGCGTGGACGTCAATGCCGGCGTGGACGTCAATGCCGGCGTGTCCGGCGCCATCGCGGTCGACCCGTTGACCGCCGCTTGGACGTACCCGCGTCAGCTGACGTTTCGGAGAGGGCGGCCGTCACGGCCACCCTCTCCGATGCCCGCAGGGCTCAGCGCGGTTGGTATGTCTGGCAGTCGGCGATGTCCTGCCCCGGGCCGACCCGGATGGACGGTGCGTGGCACTCCAACTCGGCGTTGTGTTGGCAGTCGCTGCGCTTGCAGGCTCCGACCTGGGCGATGACCCGGTCCAGCCCGCCCTTGGCCGAGGTGTCGATGAACGTGGCGCAGTTGGCGTTCTCGTGCCCGTTCTCCTGCCCGATGGTGATGGCGAACGCGTGGCAGCCATCGTGGTTGTAGCCGCAGTCGGTGACGGTGCACTCGTGAACCCGCGGCATCTCCAGCATGTCAGTCATCAGCGATCTCGCTTCCGTCGGTGGTGCCGGGCAATCCCAGTACCCGGCTCCGACGGGACAAATCCCCATCAGTCACCTCTTTCGGGGATATTTTGCATAGGCCAGGCTTACCTAACAGCTGTGATCTGCTTCGGTCATTTACCGAACGCGTCGGGCCGCGAGCGCGTCCACCGCACCTCGGGGGCCCTCCGCGCACGGATCGCAGCCGGAAAACCGTTATTCGATCTAGCTCTCGACGGTCGTCCTGACCTGCGGAGATAACGCTCTCACGGATGGTGGGAGAGTGCTTGACGCGCCCGTGATCCGGACGCAACGATGCATTCACATGTCTCGTCCCACCACCGCCAGGCGTGATCGGCGCACGCCGTCCCTCGCACCGCGAAAGGACCCCACTGTGCGCAGATCCCTGAGATCGTGGCTCGGCCTCGCGCTGAGCACGATCCTCGTGGCCGGCGGCATCGTCGCCGCGCCGCCCACGGCCAGCGCCGCGCCGTTCACCGTGCTGGTCTTCAGCAAGACCGCCGGATTCCGGCACGGATCAATCACCCCGGGCATCACCGCCATCCAGCAGCTCGGCGCCGCCAACGGCTTCACCGTCGAGGCGACCGAGGACGCCGCCCAGTTCACCGACGCCAACCTCGACCGGTTCGCCGCGGTGATCTGGTTGTCCACCACCGGCGACGTGCTCAACGCCGCCCAGCAGGCCGCGTTCGAGCGTTACATCACCGGCGGTGGCGGCTACGTCGGCGTGCACTCCGCCTCCGACACCGAGTACGACTGGCCCTGGTACGGCGGGCTGGTCGGGGCGTACTTCGCCTCGCACCCCGCCGAGCAGAACGTCACCGTCAAGGTCGCCGACCAGGTGCACCCGTCCACCGCGACGTTGCCGCAGCGGTGGAACCGGTTCGACGAGCTGTACAACTACCGCACCAACCCCCGCGGCAACGTGCACGTGCTGGCCACGCTGGACGAGAGCACCTACACCGGCGGGAGCATGGGCGCCGACCACCCGATCTCCTGGTGCCAGAACTACTCCGGCGGCCGGGCCTGGTACACCGGCCTGGGGCACACCGACGCGTCGTACACCGAGGCGAGCTTCCGTCAGCACCTGCTCGGTGGCATCAGGACCGCGGCCGGGGAGGTCGACGCCGACTGTGGCCCCACCGTCACCAGCAGCTTCCAGCAGGTGGAGCTGGCCAAGGGCGCGGCCGAGACCGGTGAGCCGATGAGCCTGACCGTCCTGCCGGACCGGGGCGTGCTGCACACCTCCCGCAACGGCGTGATCCGGCACACCGACGCCGCCGGCAACACCAAGATCGCCGCCACCCTGCCGGTCTACACCGGAGACGAGGAGGGTCTGCAGGGCATCAAGGCCGACCCGAACTTCGCCACCAACCGCTGGGTGTACGCCTACTTCGCCCCACCACTGAGCACCCCGGGTGGCGGCGCCCCGGCCACCGGCACACCGGCCGAGTTCGCAGTCTGGGAAGGCGTCAACCGGCTGGCCCGGTTCACCGTCAACGCGGACAACACCATCAACCTGGCCAGCGAGACGCTGATCCTCAACGTGCCGACCAGCCGGGGCATGTGCTGCCACGTCGGCGGTGACATGGACTTCGACGCGGCGGGCAACCTCTACCTGTCCACCGGTGACGACACCAACCCGTTCGACTCGGCCGGCTTCACCCCGATCGACGAGCGGGCCGGGCGCAACCCGGCGTTCGACGCGCAACGCACCTCGGCGAACAGCAACGACCTGCGCGGCAAGGTGCTCCGGATCAAGCCGAGCGCCGCCGGGGGCTACACCATCCCGGCCGGCAACATGTTCGCCCCGGGCACCGCGCGGACCCGCCCGGAGGTCTATGCGATGGGCTTCCGCAACCCGTTCCGGATGAGCGTGGACAAGGCCACCGGCATCGTCTACCTCGGTGACTACGGCCCCGACGCGGGCACCGCGGACCCGAACCGGGGGCCGGCGGGCAACGTGGAGTTCGCCCGAATCGACCGGCCCGGCTTCTACGGCTGGCCGTACTGCACCGCCCGCAACGACGCGTACAACGACTACACCTTCCCGTCCGGGCCGTCCGGGCCGAAGTTCAACTGCGCAGGCGGGCCGGTCAACAACTCGCCCAACAACACCGGCATCACCCAGCTGCCGCCGGCCGTCCCGGCGTGGCTGCCGTACGGCGGCTCCGGCTCGCCGCCGGAGTTCACCGGCGGTGGCCTGTCGCCGATGGGCGGCCCGGTCTACCGGTACGACCCGAACAACACCTCGCCCGTGGCGTTCCCCGAGTACTACGACGGGACCTACTTCGCCGGTGAGTTCGGTCGCCGCTGGATCAAGAACATCAAGCTCGACGCGTCCGGCCAACCGCTGAAGATCAACCCGTTCCCGTGGACCGGCACGCAGGTCATGGACATGGAGTTCGGGCCGGACGGCGCGCTCTACGTGCTCGACTACGGCACCGGCTGGTTCAACGGCGACGCCAACTCGGCGCTCTACCGCATCGAGTACGCCCGCGAGGGCCGAGCGCCCGTCGCCAAGGTCTCGGCCACCCCGACCAGCGGCACCGCGCCGCTGACAGTGGCCTTCTCCTCGGCCGGCACGCTCGACCCGGACGGTGACCCGTTCACCTACGCCTGGGACTTCGACAACAACGGCACCACCGACTCGACAGCGGCCAACCCGAGCTTCACGTACACCACCAACGGGACCCGCAGCCCGACGTTGACGGTCCGGGACACCACCGGCAAGACGGCCACCGCGAGCGTGGTGGTCACGGTCGGCAACAGCGCCCCGGTGGTCACCGTGAACACCCCGTTGAACGGGCAGACCTTCACCTTCGGGGACGCCGTGCCGTTCTCGGTCACCGTCACCGACGCCCAGGACGGTGCGATCAACTGCGCCCGGGTGAAGGTGAACTACGTCCTCGGCCACGACTCGCACGGCCACCAGCTCGGCAGCGTGCAGGGCTGCTCCGGCGTCATCCAGACCTCGGCGGACGGTGAGCACGACACCGCGGCGAACATCTTCGGCATCATCGACGCCGAGTACACCGACCTGGGCGGTGGGGGCCAGCCGCCGCTGACCACGCACACCCAGGCCGTCCTCCAACCTCGGGTACGCCAGGCCGAGCACTTCGGTGACTCGTCAGGTGTCCAGATCGTCGCCGGGGCAGCCGGGCACGGCGGCGCGGCGGTCGGCTACGTCGACAACAACGACTGGATCTCGTTCCGCCCCTACAACCTGACCGGCGTCCAGTCGTTCAGCGCCCGGGTCGGAGCACCGGCCGGTGGCGGCGGCACGGTGGAGTTGCGGGTCGACTCGCCCACCGGGCCGCTGGTCGGCTCGGCCACCGTGGTGCCCACCGGCGGGTACGCCAACTTCGCCACGGTCACCGGCGGGGTCACCGCCCCGACCGGCACCCGAACCCTGTTCCTGGTCTTCAAGGGCGCTGGGCCGTGGTTCGACATCGACGAGTTCACCCTCTCCACCAGCCCCGGCGGTCCCGGACCGGACCCGGACCCGGACCCGGATCCCGAGCCGGGCACCAACCTGGCCCGGGGCAAGCCGGCACGAGCGTCCAGCTTCGAGGGCGCGTACGGCGCGGCCAACGCGTTCGACGGCGTGGCCGGAACCCGGTGGGGCAGCGCCTTCAGTGACCCGCAGTGGATCGACGTGGACCTTGGCGCCACGTACTCGCTCAACCGGGTCAAGCTGACCTGGGAGGCGGCGTATGGCAGTGGTTACCAGATCCAGACCTCGCCGGACGGGGTCAACTTCACCACGATCCGTACGGTGACCGGCGGCGACGGCGGGGTGGACGACCTGACCGGGCTCAGCGGGTCCGGCCGGTACGTCCGGCTCCTGGGCATCACCCGGGGGACCGCCTGGGGCTACTCACTGTTCGAGTTCGAGGTGTACGGCGGCACCGGTGGCCCGACCGGCGGCAACCTCCTGCTCAACAAGCCCACGTCGACCTCCAGCAACGAGGGGGCCGACGTGTCCGGCGCTCAGGCGGTGGACGGCAGCCTCACCACCCGCTGGTCGAGCACGTTCTCCGACCCGCAGTGGATCCGCGTCGACCTCGGCAGTCCCACAGCGATCGGTCGGGTCAAGCTGAGCTGGGAGGCGGCGTACAGCAGCGCGTACCAGATCCAGACCTCTAACGACGGCACCACCTGGACGACGGTGAAGACGGTGACCGGCGCGGACGGCGGTGTGGACGAGCACACCGCGCTCGGTGCCAACGGCCGCTACCTGCGGATCAACGGCACCGCCCGGGGCACCGGATATGGCCACTCGCTCTGGGAGGTGGAGGCCTACACCAGCTGAACCACCACCGTTGACGTGGCCGGCACGGTGATCCGTGCCGGCCACGTCCGTCAATGCAGCTCGTCGTCCTTGCATAAACCGTGAGCTGGTCGTCTGGCTCTACGTCGCGGGCCTGGCGGCTGCCGCGTTGGCCATGGTGATCGCGGTGGCCACGCTCACTCCGGAGGTACGCCGGCGGATCGTCGTCATGCTGCTGCCCGTGGCAGCCCTCGCCCTGGTGATCGACAGCGCCCTCGCCGGTTGGGTCACCTCGACCACGCACATGGGACACACCGTCCCCCTGGTGCCGGCTCAGTGGGCGATGCTGGTGCTCGTCGCGCCGGTGACCTTCCTGGCCGGGGCGCTACTGGTGCGGCGGCGAGAGGAGACCCTGCGGATGGTCGCCCTTGGCCGGAACGCCGACCGCGAGCAGCCAATGGGTCAGTGAGGTGGACGGGTGTTCACCCGACGCCTGGCGGCTGGCCATCACCGGCGCGGAACACCGCTCGGGTCAGATAGTGCCGCGACTGCCGATCGAAGCGTCCGAGCAGATCGCGGGCGGCAGGCGGGACAACGGAGGCGGACGGATCGCCGCCGGTGAAGGCCGACACTGCGGCGAAGTCCGTGAAAGTCATGGCGGTGAGAAATTCGCTGCCCTCGGCGGGGTCCAGCTCCTGCGGGGAACGACGCAGAACCCGAAGATCCTGAAGCCCGGCCACCCCCCGGGCGAGGATCGCGGGCGCGATGTCCTGCGTCAACAACCGATCGTAGGCGTCAGCGAGAGCGGGTTCGGTCCACCCGCTCCACAGTCGAAGAATCATGACAGCATGCTGTCATTCCAGTAGTAGGCTGTCAACGTACGGTAAGGTGCTGCCGATGACCGAACGGAAACAGGACCGGGTCGACGCGTATCGGCTGCTGGTGGCAGACGTGTACGAACTGGCAGGCGAGTCTCGGCGATCAAGCGAGGAGCTCGCCCGAGAAGAGGGCCAAACTGCCGCCCGATGGCACGTGATGAGCGTGCTCTCCGACGGGGCCCGCACTGTCGCGAGCGCAGCGCGCAGACTCGGCCTCGCTCGACAGAGCGTGCAGCGAGTGGTCGACGACCTGGCCCGTGCCGGGATGGTGGAGTTGCACGACAACCCCGATCACCGCCGCGCGCCACTGGTGACACTCACGACGGCAGGGCTGGCCACGCTCACCGGCCTCCTGGAACGCTCCGACGCCGACCGCCGGGACGCCGTAGAGCGAGCCGGCCTCAGCCTCAGCGATCTCGAGAATGCGCGCGCCACGCTCAGGCGGTTGGTGGACGCCCTGCAGAGCCGGTGAACCGCCGCGACACTCACCTCGCCTGCTCCCGGGCCGTCAGTCGTCGGCGACGGCCACCGGCTCCGAGCCGATGCAGCGCACCTTCAACTCGTACTCCCGGGTCGGCCCCCGAAACTTGACCTCGACGTCGTCGTCCGGGCCCCGGTCCACGTCCCTGACCCGGTAGCCCTGCGCGGGCGCCCAGGAGACGAGGCGTACGCCACCGGCACCGCACTCGGCCACGGCCGTGCCGCCGTCGGTGGCGAACCCCCGGCGGACCCCGGAGCTCGCGCTCGGCGTGGGGCTGGCCGTGCCCGGCCCGACTGAGCTGGTGCCCGGCCCGACGGAGCCGGTGCCCGTCGTGCCGGTGGGCACCGGCTCCGGCGAGGCGAGCGCCCGTTCGATCTCGGCCTCGCTGCGCACCCCACCCGGTGTGCCGGTGAGGCTCTCGCCCACCAACCGGATCGCGCCCAACCCGATCAGGGTCGCCACGGCGACGGTGGCCACCCACCCGGCGGCGACGAGAATCGAACGACGGCCCATGCTCTGACTATCCCCGATCCGTCCTTGTCGTTGGCACATCCGGACGCTAAGGCATGGTTAACGTGCGCCTCGCTGCCAGCGGTAGCGGTTAGCCTGCCAGCTGTGGCCCGCCTGTTGCTCATCGAGGACGACCTGACCATCCGTACCCCGCTGATCCGTGCCCTGCGGGAACGCGGCCATGCGGTGGCCGCGGCCTCGACCGCGATGGCCGGGCTCCGCGACGCACTGGAGGACCGTCCCGATCTCGTCGTGCTCGACCTGGGCCTGCCCGACCTGGACGGACGCGAGCTGCTGCGGATGCTGCGCGCGGTCAGCTCGGTGCCGGTCATCGTGGCCACCGCGCGCGACGACGAGGCCGAGATCGTACGGGTGCTCGACGCCGGTGCCGACGACTACGTGGTCAAGCCGTTCACGGCGGCGCAGCTCGACGCCCGCGCCCGGGCGGTGCTGCGGCGGGGGCCCTCCGGTGCCGACGCGCAGGACCCGGCGCTCGTCGTCGGCGGGCTGCGCGTCGATCCCCGGTCCCGGCAGGTCACCCTGGACGGGGTGGTGGTCGAGCTGACGCCGCGCGAGTTCGACCTGCTGCACCACCTCGCCGGCCGGCCCGGCCAGGTGGTCACGAAACGTGAACTGCTCACCGAGGTCTGGCAGATCCCCTACGGGGGTGCCGACAAGACCGTCGACGTGCACCTGTCCTGGTTGCGTCGCAAGTTGGGGGAGAACGCCCAGCAGCCTCGCTACCTGCACACCGTGCGCGGTGTCGGGGTGCGTCTCGAAGCGCCGGCGGCGCAGCCGTGAGGGCACGGCTCGCGTTGCTGGTCGCCGCGGTCAGTGTGCTGACCCTCATCGCTTTCCTGGTGCCGCTGGCGCTGCTGGTCCGCACTGTCGCCGAGGACCGGGCCACCGTTCGGGCCACCGCCGACGCGCAGAGTCTCGTGCCGGTGGTCGGCACCGCCGACGCGGCGACCATCCGGCTCACCGTCGAGCAGCTCGCCGCGGAGTCCGGGCGGCCGGCGAGCGTGTTCCTGCCGGACGGCACGGTGCTCGGCGCCCAGACCCCCCGTACGCCGGCGGTGGCCCTGGCCGCGCGTGGGCAGAGCCTCACCGGGGAGTCGGCGGCCGGCCGGGAGGTGGTCATCGCCGTGCAGGGCCGGGCGGACGGCACCGGCGTGATCCGGATCGTGGTGCCGCAGCACGAACTGACCGCCGGGGTCACCCGGGCCTGGCTGGTGCTCGCGCTGCTCGGCGTGATCCTCGTGCTGATCGGGCTGCTGGTGGCCGACCGGCTGGCGCGCACCCTGGTCCGGCCGATCAGCGACCTCTCCGCCGTCTCGCACCGGCTCGCCAACGCCGAGCTGGACGCCAGGGTCACCCCGGCCGGCCCGCCCGAGCTGCGCGAGGTGGCTGGTGCGCTCAACCACCTCGCCACCCGGATCCAGGTGCTCCTCGTCCAGGAACGCGAGCAGGTCGCCGACCTGTCCCACCGGTTGCGGACACCGCTGACGGCGTTGCGGCTGGAGGCGGAGTCGCTGCGCGACCCGGAGGACGCGGCCCGGATCACCGCCGCCGCCGATGGTCTCGAACGTGCGGTCACCGGGCTGATCCGGCAGGCCCGGTGGCGGCACTCACCGGCGGCGGGCCCGGCTGCCTCGGACGCGGCGGCGATCGTCGCCGACCGGGTCGCGTTCTGGTCGGTGCTGGCCGAGGACACCGGCCGGGCCGTCACCCTCGACCTGGCACCCGGGCCTCTCCCGGTTGGTGTGGCAGCGGACGACCTGGCGGCGGCCGTCGACGCCCTGCTCGGCAACGTCTTCGCGCACACCCCCGATGGAACGTCGTTCGCCGTCCGGCTCGCCCCGGACGCGGGGGAGGTGGTCCTCAGCGTCGCCGACGAGGGGCCGGGCATGCCGGTCGGCGCCGTCCGCCGGGGCGCGAGCGCGGCCGGCTCGACCGGCCTCGGCCTGGACATCGCCCGCCGCGCCGCGCAGGCCGCCGGCGGTCGCCTGGAGCTGCGGACCGGCCCGCGGGGCGGGGCGCAGGTGCTGCTGCGACTCGGACCACCGACGTCACCGCGGCAGGCATAGCCGCTGCGGTCCCGGGTAGCTGCGAGTCATGGCGCGGTACACGAAACCCGAGCTCAGAGAGCAGATCAAGGAAGAGATCAAGTCCTCCGACAAGGGCGGCCGGCCGGGACAGTGGTCGGCGCGCAAGTCGCAGCTGGTCACCCAGGAGTACAAGAAGCGCGGCGGGGGATTCCTCGGCGAAAAGGACGAGCGGCAGAAGTCGCTCCAGCGCTGGGGCAACGAGAAGTGGCAGACGAAAGAGGGCGACACGCGGGCGCGCAAGGGCGACACGACGAGTCGCTACCTGCCCAAGAAGGCCTGGGACGAGATGTCGGAGAGCCAGAAGCGCGCGACCGACACCAAGAAGCGCGAAGCCTCCCGCACCGGCAGGCAGTACGTCGCGAACACCGGCCCGGCCAAGCGAGCGCGTCGAGACGCCACCACGGCCGGCCGGATGACCGAGATGTCGGTCGCCGAGGCGGCAAAGCTGGTCCGGGGCCTCGACACGCGACAGCTCAAGACCGCACTGCGCAACGAGCGTGCGAGCAAGGACCGCAAGACGCTCGTCCAGCGGCTCGAAGCGGAACTCAACCGGCGCGGCTGATTTGTCCGTCGACCGCCTTAACCTGGCCTTAGCGTCCCGACAGCGCGCTGCTATCCCGATTTGACCGATCCTCGGAGTCGACAACCGAGGAAAGGTGGACACCACCATGAAGCGCACCAATCTGCTTCTGGCGACGGTCGGCGGTTCGGCGGTGCTGGCGGTGGCCGGGATCGCGCTGGGCGTCAACGCCGCGAACGACTCGCGGACCGGCGGCACGACGCTCGCCGCAGCGACCGTCGCGCCGACGGCCACGGACGCACCCGGGGCCAGCGGTTCGCCGTCGGCCAGCGGCACGCCGTCGGCCGAGACCCCATCGGGTACGCCGTCCAGCGGCACGCCGTCAGCTGGCACCTCGCCGGCGGGTAGCGCGGTCGACGAGAAGCGTGCCGGTGAGATCGCGCTCGCCAAGGCCGGCGGCGGTCAGATCGTCGAGGTCGAGTCCGAGCAGGAGCACGGTCGACCGGTGTGGAGCGTCGAGATCGTCGCTGGCGACATCGAGCACGAGGTGGACGTCGACCGGGACAACGGTTCGGTGGTCAAGGCCGAGCAGGAGCCGGTCGACGGCGACGATGACGCCGACGACAACGACGACAACGACAACAACGACGACGACGACAACGACGACGACGACAACGACGACAACGACGACTGACCGTCCGGCGCCGCCGCCCGTCACGGGGATCCCCCGGGCGGGCGGCGGCTCTGGTCGTGGAGCAGGCGCGCCTCAGATGGCGACGCGTTGCTCCTTCACCGTCGGCTGGTCCTGGTCGAACTGGGTGCGGTACAACTCCTGATACCGGCCGCCGGCGTCGAGTAGGTCGCCGTGGCGCCCACGCTCGACGATGCGTCCGTCTTCGACAACGAGGATCTGGTCGGCCGCCCGGATGGTGGAGAGTCGGTGTGCGATGACCACGCTCGTGCGGCCGGTCAGGGCTTCGGCGAGAGCCTCCTGAACCGCGGCCTCGGAGGTGGAGTCGAGATGCGCGGTGGCCTCGTCGAGGATGACCACGCGCGGACGGGCCAGCAGCAGCCGCGCGATGGTGAGCCGTTGCCGTTCCCCGCCCGACAACCGGTACCCGCGTTCACCGACGACGGTGTCGAGCCCATCGGGAAGTGTGCGGATCAGGGCGTCGAGGCGGGCCCGCCGGAGCACCTCCCACATCTCGTCCTCCGTGGCGGCCGGCTGAGCGAACGCCAGGTTGGCGCGGATGCTCTCGTGGAAGAGATGCCCGTCCTGGGTGACGACGCCCAGCGCCGTCCGGATCGACTCGGCTGACAGGTCGCGTACGTCGACGTCGGCGAGCCGCACCGCGCCGTCCTCGACGTCGTACAGGCGGGGGAGGAGCTGCGCGATCGTCGACTTGCCCGCCCCGGAGGAGCCGACGAGGGCGACCATCTGCCCCGCCTCGGCGCGGAACGACACCCCGTGCAGCACTTCCTCGCCGCCGCGGGCATCGAGCTTCACCACGTCTTCGAGAGACGCGAGCGACACCTTGTCCGCCGACGGGTAGCCGAACCGTACCCCGTCGAACTCCACAGCGACCGGCCCGTCGGGAAGCGGGCGGGCGTCGGGCCGGTCGAGGATCAGCGGCTTGATGTCGAGGATCTCGAACACCCTCTCGAAGCTCACCAGCGCGCTCATCACCTCCACCCGGGCGCTGGCCAGCGAGGTCAACGGCGCGTAGAGGCGCGACAGCAGCAGCGCGAGGGCGACCACGGTGCCGGCGTCGAGGCTGCCCCGGAGTGCGTAGAGACCACCCAGCCCGTAGACCAGGGCCAGCGCCAGCGAGCCGACGACGGTGAGCGCGGTGATGAAGACCCACTGGAGCATGGCGGTACGGATGCCGATGTCCCGCACCCGACGCGCCCGTGCCGCGAACTCGGCGGACTCCTCGGCCGGCCGCCCGTACAGCTTGACCAGGGTCGCGCCGGGCGCGGAGAAGCGTTCCGTCATCCGCGTGCTCATGGCCGCGTTGTGCTCGGCCGCCTCACGCTGCAACTGGGCGAGCTTCGAACCCATCCGGCGCGCCGGGAGAACGAAGATGGGCAGCAGCACGAGCGCCAGCACCGTGATCTGCCACGAGAAGCTGAGCATCACCGCCAACGTCAGTGCCAGGGTGACCGCATTGCCGACCACCCCGGACAGCGTGTCGCTGAAGGCCCGCTGCGCACCGATCACGTCGTTGTTCAGGCGGCTGACCAGCGCTCCGGTGCGCGTCCTGGTGAAGAACGCCACCGGCATGCGCTGCACGTGGTCGAAGACAGCCGTCCGCAGCTGGACGATGAGCCCCTCACCGATGCTGGCGGAATGGAACCGCGTCACCAGACCCAGGCCGGCTTCGGCCAGGGCGATCACGGCGATCAGCACCGCCAACCGGATCACGACGCCGCTGTCGGCGCCGTCCACGATGGCCTCCACCACCCGTCCGGCGAGGACGGGTGCCGCCACCGTGAGGACCGCCGTCACCACGCTCAGCAGCAGGAACCTGACGATCAGGGCCCGGTGCGGCCGCGCGAACTCCACGATGCGCTTCAGGGTGACACGGGACAGTGGTCGTTCTTCCTGCGCGTTCATCGCGTGGTGCAGAGACGTCCACGCGGTAAATTCCATGCTCATGCCTTACCTCCGATACCGGAGGTTAGGACCTCACCCGAGCTTGAGGTCAAGTCACCGCGCGGGGCGTTCCAGTTCGGCGCGGATCTGACCGAACACACCTCGCGGGTCATCGGCCTTCGCGAAATTCATGAAGGTCACCATGCCGATGGTGTGCTGATCACTCCAGCGCTGGTGGGCCTAGCGGCGAGCAGCTTCTTGAAGTTGCCCATGTTCTGCTCAGCTTGGCCGCGGATGACCCGATCCACGGATTCGGTCCAGGTGCCCAGGAGCTTGGCTGGCTTGTCGATGCGCATCGCCGCAGCGGGGGCCGACGACTGCGTGGCCGCTGCCGGCGCGGGAGTGTCGGACTGCCCCGAACACCCGGTCGTGAACAACAGGATCGCCGACGTCAGCGCACCGACGATGGTTGGGCCAACCGGCATCGTGCGCGTCATTGAGTCCCGTCCCCGTCTCGATTTCGCGCGAAAGATATCGCACGCCCGCTGCCACAAGACCCCGGCCCGAGCGCTGAACGACCGTGGGCAGGAGGGCGAGGCCGCGACTGTGCTGATCGGGACCGCGCTGAGCGACGGCGACCGTGCCTTCGGAGGCGGATCCGTCAGACGTGGACGGTAGGGCACCAGGACCGAGGGGAAATGCGGGCTGTCACTGCGCTGCCTTCGGAGCGCTTCCCACGATAGATAACTTAACAACGATTCTGCGCGATCGGTATCGGGCAGACGACCGACTGCGCAGGTCAGCGGCGGTGGCTAAGTTCGCCCAATGCCCACGAACATGATCAGTGCGAGTTCCGCTGGCACCTGGACCCTCGGCGACCTGACCGTCAACCGGATCGGATTCGGCGCGATGCGACTGACGGGCACCGGCAGCGCGGCGAGCGACCGCGCGCGGGCCATCGGAGTGCTGCGCCGGGCGGTCGAGCTCGGCGTGAACCACATCGACACGGCGGCGTTCTACTTCTCGCCGCTGCGGTCGGCCAACGAGTTGATCAATAGTGCGCTGTCACCGTACGCCGATGACCTGGTCATCACCACCAAGGTCGGGCCGGGCCGCGACCCCTCGGGGGAATGGCTGCCGTTGGCCCGGCCGGACCAGCTGCGCGGGCAGGTCGAGGAGAACCTGCGCCAACTCGGCCGCGACCATCTGGATGTCGTGAACCTGCGCCAGCACGGACTGGACTCGGTGGCGGAGCACTTCGGCGCGCTGGCCGAACTGCGCGAGGCCGGTCTCATCCGGCATCTCGGCCTGTCCAACATTCGCCCGCAGCACCTCGCGCAGGCGCAGGCGATCGCCCCGGTGGTCTGCGTGCAGAACACGTACGGTGTCGACACCCGACGCATGCACGACCAGTTCGTGCGTACCTGCGGCGACCAGGGTGTCGCGTTCGTGCCGTTCTTCGCGATCGCTGGCGACGGACGTGAGGCCGGCGGCGTGGCCGCCAACGCGGCAGTTCAGGCCGTCGCGCGTACGCACGGCGCGACGCCGGCACAGGTGCGTATCGCGTGGACCCTCAGCCGCGGCCCGCACCTGCTGGCCATCCCCGGTACCGGCAACCCCGACCACCTGGTCGAGAACCTGGCCGCCGGGGCGCTGGTCCTGTCGCCGGACGATTTGGCCAGCCTCGAGTAGCGGCCCGGCAGGATGCGGCCCTGCCGCGAGCCCACGACCTCCGACGGAAGGTCCGTCCCTGTGCAGGCAGCGACAACGCCCATTCCCATTCCGCCGCCCGACAGCTCATGGCTCGTCGCCCGAGGACTCATCCCCGATCATGGCCCTCGGCGTGTCCTGGCCTTCGCGACCTTCGTCAACATGCTCGGAAGTGGCATCTTCATGGCCAGCGCCGTGCTCTTCTTCACCCGATCCGTCGGGCTTCCCCTTGCACAGGTCGCTCTGGGTATGGGCATCGCAGCGTTCGTCGGGATGCTCGCCGGGATTCCGGTGGGGCATCTCGCCGATCGGCGGGGGCCGCGCGAGATCTATCTGCTGACTCTGGTCATCCGTGCCGCCACCATGGCCGCCCTGGCCTTCGTGCACACGTTCTGGCTGTTCGTCGTCCTGGTCTGCCTGACCCAACTCGCCCACTCAGCCGGCGGGGCGTCTCGCGGTCCGCTGGTGCGGGGCTTCGGCGGCACGCACCTGGCCCGGTACCGGGCCTATCTGCGTTCGGTCGCCAACCTCGCCGGATGTTGTGGCGCCCTCGCAGCCGGCGCCGCGGTGCAACTGGACACCCGTGCGGCCTACCTGGCCCTGGTCGTCGGCAACGCCATCAGTTTCCTGGCGTGCGCCGCGATCATCACTCGGCTGCCCTCGTTGCCGCCCATTCCAGTGCCCCAGATGACCGGGCGCTGGATCGCACTGAAGGACAAGCCCTATCTGGCAGTCACCGCGCTGGACGCCATCCTGGGAATTCAGGGCCAGGTGCTGGTCTTCGCGCTGCCGGTGTGGATCGTCTCGCAGACCCACGCGCCGCGCTGGTTCGTCGGAGTGGCCGTGCTGGTCAACACCGCCCTCGTGGCGTCACTCCAGGTCAGAGCGAGCCGGGGGATCGACACCAGTCCAGCGGCCGGTCGGGCCATGCGCCGCTCCGGGGTGGCGTTCCTGATCGGAATGTCCCTGATCGCCGCCACGGCGGCGATGCCCGGCTGGCTCGCCGTTACGGTGATGACGCTGGGGGTCGCTGCGCACACCGTCGGCGAGCTGTGGCACGCGGCGGGCTCACTCGAGTTGCAGTTCCGGTTCGCACCTGCGCACGCGCAGGGGCAGTACACGGGAATCTCCGGGCTCGGCACGGGCCTGGCCAACGTCGCCGCACCCTCCCTACTGGGCCTGCTCTGCATCGCCTGGGGTGCCCCCGGATGGCTGCTGATGGGTGGCATCTTCGTCGCGGTCGGGCTCGCCGCCCCGGCGGTCGTCCGGTGGGGCGAGCGAACGCGTCCGCACTCAGCGGAGGCCGTCTAGAGACCAGCGATCGTGGACGGCAGCAGCGCGGGTGGCGACCGTCGACGGCGGCGCAGAAGGGCCCGATGTTGGGCATCGGCGCGACCGACCACTCGTGGAGTCGTCCCGAGGGCATGCCTCGTCACCCGGACAGGAGTGATTGCTCTCTGCTGGTGGTGTCTATGTCCGCCGGTGGTAGTGGTTGCGGCGGGGGAGTTGGTCGGGGTCGAGCCAGGCGGGCGGTATGAATTCGGGGTGGTTGTCGTCGCCGAGTCGGACTGTCCAGTCGTTGTGGTGGAGGTGGCGGTGGTGGTGGCCGCAGAGTAGGACGGCGTTGGTGAGGTTGGTGGGGCCGCCGTCGGCCCAGTGGTGGATGTGGTGGGCGTCGCACCAGCGGGGTGGTCGGTCGCAGCCGGGGAAGGCGCAGCCGCGGTCGCGGAGCACGAGGGCGCGGCGTAGTGGGCCGGTGATGAGGCGGCGTTGTCGGCCGAGGTCGAGTGGTTGGCCGGTGCTGTTGAGGACGGCCGGGAGGATCGCGGCGTCGCAGGCGAGTCGGCGCAC
Source organism: Micromonospora sp. MGP-C2 (assembly GCF_057766525.1). NCBI lineage: Bacteria > Bacillati > Actinomycetota > Actinomycetes > Micromonosporales > Micromonosporaceae > Micromonospora > Micromonospora sp. MGP-C2. The sequence goes on along the minus strand of NZ_JBYMEN010000002.1, from coordinate 1,455,865 downwards.
TGTTTCCGGGGTGAGGTGCAGGCCGGTGTCGAGGGTGCCGTCGCCCAGTTGCCGGGTCAGCGTGTCGTAGTTGGTGGTGACGACGATCTGGGCGGGGTCGCCGCCGTGTTCGGGTAGCTCCCCGGTGCGCAGGCTGAGCCGGCAGAGGTCAGCGAGGGCGTCATGGCGGCGCTGCCCGGCGCAGCGCTGGTCGTCGGGGCCGGACGGGGCGGTCAGTGGATCGATCGCGGCGCGCAGCAGGCCGGCGGTTTCGCTGTCGAGGATGCCGGTGAGTCGGAGTCGGCCGTCGGTCAGCGTCGACATCGTGACGTGGCGATCGCGGCTCGTTCGGCGGGCGTCGGCGTCGAGTGCGGCGCGGGCGGCGGCGTCGGCGATGTCGGGGGCGACGTGGTCGAGGATGCGGGTGCTGAGCTTGCGCAGCAGGGTGGGGTCGAACTGCCCGGCCCAGTCGACCAGCACACCGACGGCCTTGTCGGCCACCTCCGGCCCAGCGACCGTCTGCACAGTGCTCACGGTGTCGGCGATGACCCGCACCTGCTCCACGCTGACCGCGCCGGCCGCCAGCGCGCCCCGCACGGCCGTCGGGGCCGCGTCGACGCACGCCGCGAGATCGACCAACCGACGGGCCGCGGGAACGGTCAACCGCAGTCGCTCGCGCAACCAGACCGCGGTGCTGGACGCGCCCTGCGCGACCGCAGTGCCCCGACCGTCCACCTCGCGCACCAACGCCAGCTTCACGGCGGCGAGACGCTGCTCCAGGCGGTGCGCGGCATCGAGCGCCACGACCAGCTCGTGCTCGGTGAGAGCCCAGGCGGCGTCGTCAACGCAGGCAGCGACCGCGTCGTCTGCCTGCGCCAACTCCTCGACCATGACCACACACTAGAACAGGTGTACGACAAATTTCAGTGGCAATGATCGATCGCTATGAGGCGGAGCCGAGAGGTTCCTGAGGGCCGCCGAAGGGCGTGGCCCAAGCGATGACGCGGTCGATGGAATCGAGGGTGAGGCCGATCGCCGGGTCGGTGGTGATCAGCAAAGTGGGGCTGGAACGCCTCGCGGCCCAGACGTGGGCTTCGGACGAGTGAAGGTCGTCAATCCATGTTGCGGGCCGTTGCTGGGCGTAGGCGCCAATGAGTGGGATTTTCTCGCTGGGGTGGAACGGTGTGCACGGCATGGTGACCACCGGCAGGGGAGTGATGTGCAGAAGCGGAGCGAGGAGTTGGTTTGCTTCATCGTTCCAGCTCGCCTCCATCACCCGCCCGGCGAGGACCGGTGCCGCCAGACGCGGACCACCGTCGCCACGCTCAACAGCAGGAGGCGGGAGGCGGCACTTGGCCAGCGGTGACGGTCACAGGCCGGCGTGCATGGTCAAGCTCTGCCGCAGGTGGAGTTTCGGCCTGGACCCGACGATCGAGCCGACGACCTCGCCCCCACGGAACACCAGCAGTGTCGGCAGGGACATGACTGCGTAGCGCCGTGTGGCCTGCGGGTTTTCGTCGGAGTTGAGCTTGGCGATGACCATCCGGTCGCCGAACTCCTGTGCCAGCTCGACGAGGCTCTTCTCGATCATCTTGCACGGCGGGCACCACTCCGCCCAGAAGTCGACCACGACGGGCCGGTCGCTGGCCAGCACCAGCTCGGCGAACGTGTCGTCGGTGACGGTGATCAGGGAGCTGACGCTCGTTTCCTGGGGCATGTTTTCTCCCGGTGCTCGATGGCGTGGGTGAGCTGGGTGTGCAACTGCTGACGGACCGCTCCGAGCCGATCGAGGTAGTCGTCGACCTCGGCGAGCTTGCGTCGCAGCACCAGCACGGAATCCGGACAGACGTCACCGGACGCGTTGCCCGCTCGCAGGCAGGCGACGAACGGTCGGACGTCGTCGAGGCCGAAGCCGACGTCGAGCAGCGCCCGGATCTCCCGGACGACCCGCAGCTCCGCCTCGTCGTAGACGCGGTAGCCGTTCGCTGAGCGCTGCGGGTGTACCAGCCCGTGGGCTTCGTAGTAGCGCAGGGTTCGGGTGCTCGTGCCGGCCCGTTCCGCCAGCTCGCCGATCAGCATCAGACCTCCTCGACCAGCCTGTCGCGACCAGGCTAAACCTTGTCGTCAGCGTCAAGGCAAGGCTGCTCCCGAACCCAGGCCCAGCCCCGAGCCCAGGCCCAGCCCCGAACCCAGGCCTAGGCCCACGCATGACTCAGGGCGCCGCGATGCGGCGCCCTGAGTCTCTGTGCGCTAGCCGATGCGGAACTGGTCGCCGTAGACGGCGAACACCAACGGCGTGTTCAGGTTGAAGTTGCCGTTGTTGAGGAACACCCGCTGGGCCGTGTCGACCCGGGACGTGTCCGAGTGGGCCGCTTCCTTCTTCATCTCGATGACCCGCTCGTCGAGGAAGGCGTTGAGCCAGGTCCGCTCGTCGCCGCCCTGCGCCGGGGGCTTCGCCCGAGCGAGGGCGCGGTTTCGGATCTGGCGCATCCCCTCGTACCCGTGCATGACCGCCGCGTCGTAGTAAACGAACTGACCGAGCGCCCGGACCTGGTCGTTCTTGCCGTCGCGTAGCGATGGGTTGAAGTAGACCCGGTCCCGCTCGGCCTCCTGTGCGGCCCGGAACACCGAGTCGTTGGCCGCGGTCCGCCAGTCGCGGGGGAAGTTGGGGTCCAGGCCCGAGTGCGAGGGGGTGCCGTTGACGGCGCGCAGCGCCGGGAGGTAGCCGGCCAGCACGTTGCCCGGCTTGGTGCGCGTGTACGCCTCGACCAGTTCGAGCATGTCGCCGGTGCCGGAGCAGAAGCCGATGATGCCGGCGGTGTAGCCGCGCCCGTCGCCGATGTCCTCGATGTAGGAGAACTGCGCGCGCCAGTCGAGCGAGGAGTTTTCCGCAGCCGAGACGAGCTGCATGGCGACGTCCTTCTTCCCCGGGTCGTCGAGGTTGGTCCCGGTCGGGGTGGTGGGCGTTGGGGTGCCGCCGCCGGGCAGGATCCACTGCTGGTTGGTGGTGCCGCCGCAGGTCCAGATCTGCAACCGGGCGCCGTTCGCGGTGCTCCGGTCGGTGACGTCGAGGCACTTGCCGGAGCCGGTGTTGACGAGTGTGCCGTTGCTGGCGGTCCACTTCTGCGCGCCGGTGCCGTTGCAGTCGTACAACTGGATCTTGGCGCCGTTGGCGGTCGACGCGGCGGTCACGTCGAGACACTTGCCGAGTGCCCGGATCGAGTTGTCGGTGTTGCCGACGGTCCACGTCTGGGCCGCGCTGCCGTTGCAGTCGTAGAGCTGGACCGCCGTGCCGTTGGCCGAGTTGGCGGCGGCCACGTCGACGCACTTCCCGCCGAGGCCGGTGATCGGGCCGGCGGTCGCGGCGCTGGCCGACGGCAGACCGTAACCGATCGCGGCGACGCCCATCAGCAGGGCGCCCACGACGTAGGCGGCTGTTCTCTTGTGAACCATGGTGTTCCTCGGGGAAGGGGCGGCGTGCCGCCGGCCGGTCGGTGGCCCGGCGCGGCGGTTCGGCCCCGGCGGGCACCGCGAGCATCAGGAAACTGTATTAACAGATATCAGTACGTCCGTACGTCGTCAATCGATGACCGCAGGCCGTGACGACGCATGTTCATCTCGTTCACAGGCACCCGAGAGCTCGATGCCCGGCCCGCCCAGTTGGATGTCGTCAGCAGTGCCGCCGCGCCGACCGAGGCCACGCCGACCGGCGCCGCGCTGCCGGCGGTCAAGGGCAAGCTGCGCGGGTACGGCACGGTGCGGCAGCTCAGTGAGGCCGCGGACCTGGTGGTACGGGGTGAGGTCGAGGCGACCGGGTTCCGGGTGGACGAGGTGCTGCGCGCGGCGAACGGATCGGCAGTCGGGGCCGGGACGCGGACGGCACCCACCGGGTGCCGTCCGCGTGCTCACTCTTCGCGGTAGGTAGCCAGATCGAAGTCGGCGTACGCACCGTCGCCGCCGAGGTCCTGCACCCACAGGCCCAGGAACGCCCCGGTGAAACCCCACGCCGCCGGCTCACCGTCGATGATCAGCGCGGCGTGCTCGTCGGACAGGATCGTCGCGTCCAGGTCGACCGGTAGCCGCTGCCAACCGGCGCCGAGGTCGTAGTCGAAACGCACCACCGGCCCGTCGAACACGGCCCGCAGGCCGACCCGGTCCACGCCGCTGGCGTCGACGGTAAGCTCGGGATGCGGGGTGCGCCGCCCGTTGTCGGAACTGAGCAGCTCCAGCACCGTCCGCCCGTCGTCGGCGCGGGTCAGGTAGAGGTGGTGCCAGTTGAGGGTGTTGTAGTAGGCGGTGATCCCGGCGAGCTGGCGGTGGTCGACCGGGTCGAACTCCAGCACGGTCTCCAGGGAGCAGTGCATCGCGCCGACGCGTCGCCCGACCAGGCTGGGGGCCTGTCGACCGACCGGTGACTGCCCGCCGTGGATGCGAAGGTGTGACGGGCGGCTGTGCAGGTCGACCCAGTCCGCGGTGGCCGGCCGGCGCAGCGTCGACCAGCACAGACCCAGCTCGGGGGCGTCGAAGTGGTCGGTGTCGGGCTCCGCCGGCCACGGGTGCGCGGGCAGGTCTGGTGCGACGACCTCGTCTGCCGGCACCCCTCCGGCGATCTGCGGCCAGCCGTCAGCCGGCCACTCGACCCGCTGGATCGCGGTCTCCCGGCCGAGCACACAACTGCCCAGCGGGGAGTAGGGGCGGCCCACCAGGTGGGCGAGGTACCACTCGCCGTCCTGCGTACGGACCAGGCTGCCGTGACCCGCCTTCTGCAACCGCAGTTCGGGGCGGCCGACGGAGGTGAGCAGCGGACCGTCCGGGTCCACCTCGTACGGCCCGAACAGCTCCCGGGACCGCGCCACGGTGACCTGGTGCTCCCAGCTGGTGCCGCCCTCGGCGGTGATCAGCCAGTACCAGCCGTCGTGCCGGTAGATGTGCGGGCCCTCGGTGACCCCGACCGGGGTGCCGGTGAACAGGATGCGCGGCCGGCCGACCAGACTGCGCGCGGCCCTGTCGTACTGCTGGATCTCGATGCCGCCGAAGCGGTCCCGACCGGGTCGCCAGTCCGCGCTCATGCTCAGCAGCCAACTGGTGCCGTCGTCGTCGTGGAACAGCGCGGCGTCGAAACCGCGTCCGTGCAGTTTCACCGGATCCGACCAGGGGCCGGTGATGTCCTCGGCGGTGACCAGGAAGTTCTGCGGGTCCCAGTAGCCGCTGGCAAAGCTGGCGACGTCGCTGTAGACGAGGTGGAACTGGCCGTCGTGGTACGTCAGGTCGGGTGCCCACACCCCGTTGGAGTCACCGCAGCCTCGCAGGTCGAGTAGGCGGCGGTCGGTGATGACCCCGCCCAGGGTGCGCCAGTTCACGAGATCACGCGAATGGTGCACACGCACGCCCGGATACCACTCGAACGTCGAGGTGGCCAGGTAGTAGTCGTCCCCGACGCGCAGGATCGACGGGTCCGGGTGGAACCCGGCGAGGACGGGATTGCGGATCGACCGGGTAGCGGTCGCCACGTTAGCGATGTCGGTCGACACGATGGCTCCTCTGGACGGGGGCTGTCTGGAACTTCCGGAAACTTGCGGTCCCGGATCACTGGAAGTCGTGACTACGCTAGCCGGTCTTTTCGCAATAGGACAGAGGTCTTGACCGTTGCGGAAACAGCTCGTAGCGTGCCCGCCATCGACCGGTAATACCGGCGAAGCTTTGAAAGTTCCGGAGATCCATAGGTTCCACCCCGCCGGCTCGGCCGGCGTCCGAGCACCCCGTGAGTCCCCGAAGGGATGGATCATGACCACACACCTTTCCCGCCGAACGCTGCTCGGCCTCGCCGGTGCCGGCGCCGGCGCCTACCTGCTGAGCGCCTGTAGCGGCGACGAGAAATCCAGCGACCCGAACGCCCCGCAGACCATCAACTGGTGGCACATCCAGAACACCGACCCGATGCTGCCGGTCTGGGCCGCGATGGCCAACGAGTACAAGACCGCGCACAGCAACGTCACGTTGACGATCCAGCCGCTGGAGAACGAAGCCTTCAAGGCCAAGCTCACCACCGCCACCCAGGCCGGCGACCCGCCGGACCTGTTCCAGTCCTGGGGTGGCGGCGTGCTCAAGCAGCAGGTGGACGCGGGTCTGGTCAAGGACCTCACCGACGACGTGAAGGATCTGGTCGGCGGCATCCTGCCCGCCGCCATGCAGCCCTACACGATCGACGGCAAGGTCTACGGCATCCCGTTCGACATCGGCATGGTCGGGTTCTGGTACAACAAGGACCTCTTCACCCGTGCCGGCATCACCGAGGCTCCCGCCACCTGGGCTGCCCTGCTCGACGCGGTCCGCAAGCTCAAGACCGCCGGCATCACCCCGGTCGCCCTGGCCGGCAAGGACAAGTGGCCGGCCCACTTCTACTGGTCCTACCTCGCCATGCGCATCGGCGGCGTGGGCGCGTTGCAGAAGGCCGTCGACGACAAGAACTTCGACACCCCTGACCTCGCCGCCGCCGGCGAGCGGCTCAAGGAGCTCGTCGACCTGCAGCCGTTCCAGAAGGGGTTCCTGGGCGCCGAGTTCGGCTCGCCCGACGGGCAGGCCGCCACGATGGGCAACGGCGGCGCGGCCATGGAGCTGATGGGGCAGTGGGCACCTGCGGTGCAGGCGTCCAGCTCCACCAGCAAGAAGGGCCTCGGCGACAAGCTTCGGCTTCTTCCCGTTCCCGGCCGTGGACGGCGGCAAGGGCTCCGCGACCGAGGTCTTCGGTGGCGGGAACGGTTTCGCCGTCGGCAAGGACGCGCCGGCCGCCACCATCGACTTCCTGAAGTTCCTGCTCAGCGCCGACAACCAGAAGCGGTCCGCGCAGACCGGCGCGGTGCTGCCCACGGTGAAGGACGCCACCTCGGCGATCAGCGACGCCAACAACAAGGTCGTCGCGGAGACCCTGGCCAAGAACACCGGCTTCCAGCTCTACCTCGACCAGGCGTACGCGCCCGCGCTCGGGCAGCAGATCAACGACAGCGTCGCCGAGATCATCGCCGGCAAGAAGTCGCCGGCGGCGATTCTCAAGGACATCACGCAGGTGGCAAAGACCGTCTGACCGTGATCCATCACCCATCCGTAGCCGGCCGTAGAACCCGAGTGGAGCAGGCATGACCAGGCCATCGACCGTGTCGGACACGAGGCGCGGCGACACGGCGACCGATCCGCCGGCACCGGGGCCGGGCACCGCGCGACAGCGCGGCCGCCAGCCCCGGCCGGGCCGGGGTGGCGTCCTCGCAGTGTTCCTGGCGCCTGCCCTGGCGCTGTTCCTGCTACTTGTCCTCACCCCCATCGTGGTGGCCGGCTACGCCAGCCTCTACAAGTGGAACGGCTTCGGGCTGCCGGAGAACTTCATCGGGCTGGACAACTACACCCGCGCCTTCGGCGACCCGACCTTCCGCGGCGACCTGCGGCGCGGCCTGGTGCTGGTGGTGCTGTCCCTGGTCGTGCAGCTGCCGGTGGCGCTGGCCCTGGCCATGCTCCTCAACCAGCCGATTCGCGGCCGGGCCATCTACCGGCTGATCTTCTTCGCCCCGTACGTGCTCTCCGAGGTCACCACGGCTGTCCTGTTCACCCTGGTGTTCTCACCGAACCGAGGTTTGGGCGAGGGTGTCTCCCGGTGGCTGGGCGCCGACGCGGGCGCGGTCTTCGCCGACCCGGACACCGTGCTGTTCGCCGTCTTCCTGGTGGTGTCCTGGAAGTACTTCGGCCTCTACATGATGCTCTTCCTGGCCGCCCGGCAGGGAATCCCCAAGGAGCTGTCCGAGGCCGCGGTCACCGACGGCGCCACCGCCTGGCAGGCGTTCCGGCACGTCACCCTGCCCCTGCTCGGCCCGACGATCCGGATCAGCGTGTTCCTGTCCGTCATCGGCACCATCCAGCTGTTCGACATGGTCTGGGTGCTCACCGGCGGTGGTCCGATCCACTCCTCGGAAACGCTGGCCGTCACGATGTACCAGTTCGGCTTCCGCCGCTTCGAGGTCGGCTACGCGAGCGCCATCAGCATCGTCATGTTCCTGCTGAGCCTCGTCTTCGCCCTGTTCTACCAACGCATCGTGCTGCGTCGTGACACCGCGGGCGCGATCACCAACCAGGGAGGCCAGCGATGACCGCCACGGCGAGCCGTGCCCAGCGGACCCGCAGCGTCGTGCTGCACCTCGTCTGCATCGCCGTCGGCGCGCTCATCGTCGTGCCGGTGTGGTTCGGTGTGCTCGGCGGCTTCAAGGACAACGGCCAGCTGTCCACCAACCCGCTGGGCTGGCCCGACCCCTGGGTGCCGAACTACATCGACATCCTGAGCAACGGCGTGTTCTGGCGGCAGCTCGGCAACAGTCTGCTCATCGCCGTGAGCAGCACCGTCATCGTCGTCGGCGCGGCGGCGATGGCCGCGTTCGTCTTCGCTCGCTACGCCTTCCGGGGCCGCGAGTTCCTGGTGACGCTGTTCGCGATCGGCCTGATGTTCCCGTTCGCGGTGGCCATCCTGCCGCTGTTCGTCCTGCTGCGGGGCATGAACCTGCTGGACAACCCGCTGGGTGTCATCCTGCCCCAGGCCGCCTTCGGGCTGCCGATCACCATCATCATCCTGCGGCAGTTCTTCCGCACCATCCCGGCCGAGGTCGAGGAGGCAGCCGTCCTCGACGGCTGCGGCTCGTTCGGGTTCTTCTGGCGGGTCCTGCTGCCGATGGCCCGTCCGGCCCTGGCCACCGTGTCGGTGCTGGCCATCGTGACCAGCTGGAACAACTTCATGCTCCCGCTGGTCGTCTTCAGCGACCAGAGCTGGTGGACCCTCCCCGTCGGGGTGCAGGCCTTCCAGGGCCAGTACGCCGACGACACCGCGCGGGTGCTCGCGTACGTCGTGCTGTCCATGCTGCCTGCCCTGGGCTTCTACGCCGTGGCCGAGCGTCAACTGATCGGCGGCCTGACCGGCAGCGTCAAGGGATGACATCGCGTCACCGCGAGCAGACCTGACGCTTCCAGCACGACGAAGGGGGGACCGTGGGTACGGAGAACGGCCGAAACGTCACCATCGCCATGATCGCGAGGTTGGCCGGTGTCTCCGTGCCCACGGTCTCCCGCGTCATCAACGGTCGCTCCGACGTCGCCCCCGACACCCGGGAGCGCGTCGAGGCGCTGCTCAACCGGCACGGCTACCGCCGCCGGTCACCGGCCCGGCGCACCGACGCCGCCCTCATCGACCTGGTCTTCAACGACCTGGACAGCCCGTGGGCCGTCGAGATCATCCGCGGGGTGGAGGACGTCGGTCAGACCAGCGGCGTCGGCACCGTCGTGTCGGCCATCCACTGGCGCATCTCCTCGGCCAAGCAGTGGCTCGACAACATGCGCACGCGTTCCACCGAGGGCATCATCTTCGTGACCTCGATGGTCAACCCGCCGTTGCAGGCCGAGCTGCGCCGCCTGCACCTGCCGGTGGTCATCATCGACCCCGCCGGTGTGGACCCTCAGGAGTCACCCACCATCGGCGCCACCAACTGGGCGGGCGCCCTGAGCGCCAACCAGTACCTGATCAACCTCGGCCACCGCCGCATCGGCTTCATCGCCGGCCCACCGCACCTGATGTGCAGCCGGGCCCGGATGGACGGCTACCGGGCCGCCCTCGGCGCCGCCGACATCCCCATCGACGACGCCCTCATCCGACCCGGCAACTTCTATCACGAGGCCGGGTTCAGCGCGGGCACACAGTTGCTGGCCCTGCCCGATCCGCCCACCGCCATCTTCGCCTCCAGCGACCAGATGGCCCTCGGCGTCTACGAGGCGGTCCGCAAGCGCGGCCTGCGGGTGCCCGACGACGTCAGCGTGGTCGGTTTCGACGACCTGCCGGAGGTCCGCTGGTGTTCACCGCCGCTGACCACCGTCCGTCAACCCCTCGCCGAGATGGGCATGCTGGCCGCGCGGACGGTGCTGCGCCTCGCGGGCGGCGAGAAGACCGAAAGCCCCCGGGTCGAGCTGGCCACCGAACTCATCGTGCGCGACAGTGCCGCACCGCCGCGAGGGCCGTCGTCGGGGCGGCCCCGGTCGTGACACCGTTCAGCGCCTCGCTGTAGATGTGGCCGTCGGGCCGCGTCGCGGATCCACACCACGCTGGCCACCGTGCCGCCGGTCAGCGGCACCGCGCCGACCACCACCGCCACGAAGGTACGACGAGCGAGTCGCCCGCGATTCCCGTACCACCGTCTGAGCGCGCCGGACCGTCCCCGCAAGCCGAGAGAGTATTCGGGCCGTGCTCACGACGTCGGGCCCGGGGCTGACCGGCACGGCCCTTCGGGTTTGGCTTTCGTTGCTAGGGTTTCGTGGGCCAGGACGGGGAGGCTGCGGGACGTCAGACGATGCCGGCGACAGTCGGCCTGGCCGGTGGGGGGAAGCTGACGATGGGGCACGTTGAGTTCGGTCGTAACCAGTACGGCGCGCCGACCATGACGAGCGGTGACCGGCGCTTCCGCGACCTCGCCTCCCAACTCACCAGCGACATCCAGAGCTACGCCCCGGACTGCCTGGAGTTGTTGCAGTGCATCGACGACGTGGTGTCCGGGCGTTCCGCGCACGAGGAGTACGAGGGCAACTCCGCCGTCGTGCGCTGCACGCCGACCGGTGTCACGGTGGACAGCCTCGGGCCTGTCCCGTCGGGTACGACGTACACGGTCGACGAGGCGCGAGAGGTCATCCTCACCTACTTCGACTTCCTGGCCCCGTCCGTGCAGGACAGGAAGCGGCACCTGGCGACCGGGGAGCAGGAGCACGGCGGCCCGTTCCCGGGTCGTCACCTGCTGCGTCTCGACGGCTGAGACCCCCCTCAGCTTCGGCCCCACCGCTGGCTGGTGCCGCCGTTGCAGGTCGACAGGACCACCTGGGTGCCGTTGGCGGTCGCGGCGACGTTCGGTGCGAGGCACAGGCCGGACTGCACCCCGGTGACCGTGCCGTCGGTTCCGAGGTTCCATTGCTGGTTGGTGCCGCCGTTGCAGTCCCAGATGATCACCCGGGTGCCCGCCGTGGTGCCCGCGCCCTCGGCGTCCAGGCACTTCGTGCCGTACACCTGGAATTGCCTGGTGGCGGTCGGCGTCCACTGCTGGTTGGTGCCGCCGTTGCAGTCCCACAACGCCACCTGGGTGCCGTTCGTCTGCGACCGGGACGGGACGTCCAGGCAGCGGCCGGCGTTGACGTTGCGCAGCGGTCCGGCCGTGCCGCCCGGCGGCGGGGTGGTGGGGCTCGTGGTGTCGAGGCCGAGGAAGCGGACGGCCTGGGCGGCGTCGAACGGGATGGAGTGGCCGTACCCCTGGAAGCTGATCGCCTCGACGGGTGCCGTGCCGCCGGTGCCGCCGTAGCGGGTGCGGGTGGCGCTGGTCTGCGGGGAGTCGGTGTAGCTGGGGGTCTGCGAGACGCCCTGGACGTTGGTCCACTGCTTGATCTGTTCGCCGAAGTTGACGTAGCTCAGCGTGGTGTCCGTGGTGCCGTGCCAGATCTGCACCCGGGGACGCTTGCCGGTGTATCCCGGGTACGCGTTGCGGACCAGGTCACCCCACTGCTGCGGGGTCCGGACGATCCGCCCGCCGGAGCACTCGCTGTTCCACTCCGCGCCGTTGGTGGTGGCGAAGCATCCGAACGGGACACCGGAGGAGCTGAATCCGGCGTTGAACACCTCCGGGTAGAGGCCGAGCATGACGTTGGTCATCATGGCACCGGAGGAGAACCCGCCCACGGCGATCCGGTTCGCGTCGACCGGGTAGCGACTCCGGACGTGGTCGACCATGGACTTGAGGCCGATGGGGTCGCTGCCGCCGTCACGCCGGAGGGCCTGCGGTGAGGAGACGTCCCAGCACTTGCTGCTCCGGGTCACCGACGGGTAGATCACGATGAAGCCGTAGCGGTCGGCCAGGGTGCTGAGCCCGAACCCGCTGTGCACCGCCGGGCCGCTGCCGGTGCAGTAGTGCAGCGCGAGGAGCAGGGCCGGCTGGGCCGCGACCCGGTCCGGCACGTACAGGTGCATCTGGAGGTTCGTGGGGTTGGTGCCGAAGTTGGTCACCTGGGTGAGCGTCGCGGCCGACGCCGGGGTGGCGACAGTGACCACGGCCGTCATCGTCGCCAGGGCCGTGGCCAGCGCGGCGGCCAGGAGGGCGATCCTTGATCTCATCGGCGGTTCCTCTGGTCGTGAGCACGGACGCTGCTCGCCTCGCATCGACTGTGAGCGATAACATGCCGGTCGTCAAGATGTAACGTATGACGTCTTCGCCGGGTCCACCGCGTCTGCGTCGGTGCCGCTCCGGTTGGGCCCCCTTGAGATCTTCGATCCGACCGTGACATTCTTGGCCGTCGATTGCCTGCCGCGCCTGCGGGGGCCGACGCCCGTCCACTGGGCAGCCGGGATCCGACCAGGGATTCCGGGGGACGGGGCACGAGCGATGGGACACCGGGGCCTGTCCGTCCACGAGTCCGCCCCGCCACCGCGTCACATCCGTCCGGCTGGGCGACTCACCGTCGTTCACCGCGAAGGAAATCCGCCCATGAACCTCCCGAGAAGCCGCGCGACGCTGCTGGCGAGCCTGCTGCTCGCCGCGACCGCGCTTTCCGGCGTCAACCCACCCAACGCCAGCGCCGCACCCGACCCGGCCGCCGTCGCCGTCACCGTCGACGCCCGGGCGGGGATGGCGACCGTGCCCGACACCGCGCTGGGCGTCAACCACGCCATCTGGGACCAGAACCTCGGCACCCCCGAGACGTCGGACCTGCTCCGCGACGCCGGCGTGCAGATGATGCGTTACCCCGGCGGCTCGTACGCCGACATCTACCACTGGAAGGACCACACCGCGCCCGGCGGCTACGTCGCGCCGAACACCGACTTCGACACGTTCATGGCGGCCGTGAAGCGGGTCGGCGCACAGCCGATGATCATCGCGAACTACGGCACCGGCACCCCCGCTGAGGCTGCCGACTGGGTGCGCTACGCCAACGTGACCAAGGGGTACGGCGCGCGGTACTGGACGGTGGGCAACGAGAACTACGGCAACGGCCACTACGGGTCCGCCTGGGAGGCGGACGACCACCCGGACAAGAGCGCGACACAGTACGCGCGGCTGGTCGTCGAGTATGCCGACGCCATGAAGGCGGTCGACCCGAGCATCAAGGTCGGCGCGGTGCTCACCATGCCGGGCAACTGGCCGGACGGAATCACCGCCGGCAGCGACCCGGGCCCGTGGAACCAGACCGTCCTCTCCATCGCCGGCCCGAAGATCGATTTCGTGGACGTGCACTGGTACCCGGGCGGCAGCGCCGCCGACTCGCTGGCCCGCACCAGCCACATCTCCGATGCGACCTACCTGCTGCGGCAGCAACTCAGCCGTTACGCCGGCCCGAACGCCGACCGCATCGGCATCAGCTTCACCGAGTTGAACGTCGATGCCGGCCGGACCACCCAACCGGCCGCGCTCTTCCTGGCCGACGCCTACAGCGAGCTGCTGGAGAACGGCATCTTCACCGTCCACTGGTGGAACGTGCACAACGGCATCGGCACCGTCACGGACGTCGCCGGGCAGACCGACTACGGCGACTTCGGCATGCTCTCCAGTGGCGCCTGCACCGAGGACGGCTCGGTCTGCGAACCACCGCTGAACACACCGTTCGCGCCGTACCACGGGTTGAGCATGATGAAGCTCTTCGCCAAGGCCGGTGACCAGTTCGTGCGGGCCGGCAGCGACGAGCCGCTGGTCAGCGCGCACGCGGTCCGCCGGCGCAACGGTGACCTCGCGGTGTTGCTGGTCAACAAGGACCCGGACAACGCCCACCCGGTCACCATCGACTATGCCGGGTTCACCCCGTCGACCGCCGCGCCGACGGTGTCCACCCTCGCCAACGGCGCCGCCGGCATCGCCACCGGCCAGTCCGGCTCCGCCACCAGCCGGACGCTGCCGGCGTACTCGTTGACCACGCTCGTGCTGCGACCGGCCGGCGCGACCGCCGGACGGCCCTCGGCACCGGGCCAACCCACCGTCAGCGGCGTCACCGACCGGGCCGCGACGATCTCCTGGCCGGCGGCGACCCCGGGCGGTAGCCCGATCGCCAAGTACGAGGTGTACCGGCAGAACGGCGGGCTCAGCGAGCAGCTCGGCGAGACGGCGGCCACCTCGTTCACCGTCGGCAACCTCGTGCCGGGCAGCAGGTACACCGTCAACGTGGTGGCCCGGGACACCGCCGGCAGGGTGTCCTGGTCCTCACCGCCGCTCACCTTCGCCACCGGCGGCCCCGCCGCCAGCGCGTGCACCGTCCGGTTCACCACGAACAGCGACTGGGGCAACGGCTACATCGGCGGCGTCGAGATCGTCAACAACGGGACCAGTCCGATCTACGGGTGGACGCTCACCTGGACCTGGCCCACCGGCTGGCAGCAGGTGAGCAGCGGCTGGAGCGCCACCTGGGAGCAGGTCGGCACCGCCGTGCGCGTCACGCCCACCGACGACAACCGGCAGATCGCCGCCGGCGGCAGCGTCAGCGCCGGCTTCGTCGGCGCGTACAGCGGGCCGAACGTGCTGCCCACGGCGTTCACCCTCAACGGCACCGTCTGCGCGACAGGCTGACGCCGCCGTCGGGTGGCCGGCCGGCCCGTTCGTCGGGCCGGCCGGATCCCGGCCTCGACCCCGGCGACGGTGCCGGCGGGCAGGGGGCCGCGCCAGTCCGGGGCGACGCCGGTCGTGGCGGCATCGTGGCACCCCGACCGCCACCCGGGTTTCTGTTACCCACATATTGATAATTGGCCATTTGGGGGCTAATTCTGGCGGGGCCAAGAGGAATCACATTCTTGAATATCCTTCCCCTGATCCCTTGTCGTTACACATAGGCGGAGGTGTCAGTGGGACACAGCAGACGATTGCGTTCGAGTCTTGCCGCGGTGGTCGCGGCACTGGTCGCCGTGCCGGTGGCGCTGGTCGCCACGCCCGCGTCGGCGGAAGGTAGACACCTCTGGGAGGTGGAGGTCGCCAAGATCCCCACCGCCGAGTACACCAGCGACGCTCAGGTCTACATCACCGAGTCGACTCAGGCCCTGCGGCCGTACGTGGGGGACGGGCTGGGCGACAGCCGGATCGACCCGGTGCTGGCGGACGTCGGCAGCCGGTACTTCGACGGCGCCCGGCTCAAGAGCGCCGGCGACGGCGCGGCGGCGTTCGACAACCTCAAGCACCTGGAGGCGTTCCTCAAGAGCCGGCTCACCGGCGCCAGCCCGCCCAACGGCGAGGCCGAGCAGGCCCATGTGGTCGCGCTGGTGGAGACCCTGTCGGGGGCCCGCCTCCTGGCGGACGCGGCGATCCAGGACGCCGAGGCGACCATCGGCCCGTTCCGGGCCAGCCCACCACCCGCGCCCGCTCCGGTGGGGCTGACCGAAGCGTTCGCGGATCTGGCTGCGGCGAAGGTGAACCTGGCCAAGGCCGACGACATGCTGGTCAAGGCCAATCCGGTGCCGGCGACGATCCAGTCGGCGGACGCCTGGGCCAACGGCTTCAAGGTGCTGACCCGCCTCGGCATCACCTACGGCGGCGACCACGACTCCGACGGCGTGGTCGACGTGGTCGAGCTGCGCTTCGGGTCCAGCCCGCTGCTGGTCGACTCCGACGGCGAC
This sequence comes from Micromonospora sp. MGP-C2, assembly GCF_057766525.1. Taxonomy (NCBI): domain Bacteria; kingdom Bacillati; phylum Actinomycetota; class Actinomycetes; order Micromonosporales; family Micromonosporaceae; genus Micromonospora; species Micromonospora sp. MGP-C2. The sequence goes on along the minus strand of NZ_JBYMEN010000002.1, from coordinate 1,440,246 downwards.
GGCCTGACCGACAAGTTCGAGATCACCAAGCTCGCCGGCTGGACCATGCCGGGCCGGTCCGACACCGACGGTGACGGGACGAACGACGGCGCCGAGGACGTCGACGGCGACGGGCTGTCCAACCTGCGCGAGCAGGAGCTGGGCACTTCGCCGACCGAGGCGGACTCCGACGGCGACGGCCTCGGCGACGGGGCCGAGGTGGCCCAGGGCCGCAACCCGCTGGTGGCGGACAACCCGCCGCCGCCAGTCAGCGGGCCGGCCGGCCCGGTGCAGACCACGCCGACCGACACCGACACCGACGGTGACGGCATCGCCGACACCACGGAGACCGACGACAGCGAGACCAACCCCGCGAACCCGGACAGCGACGGCGACGGTCTGAGCGACGGGGCGGAGATCAACGAACATCTGACGAACCCGCTCAACTCCGACAGCGACGGGGACGGCCTCGCCGACGGTTACGAACTCGCGCACACCGAGGACCAGGGCCTGGATCCGCTGATCCCAGACGAGCGGGTCAGCAAGTGGACGTACGTCACCGATTTCGTGGTCGGCCTGATCGCCGGGGACTTTTCACCGAGGGACTCGATGGCGTGGCTGTCGGGCTACCTGTGCTCCGGCGGGCTGAGCCTGATTCCGGTGGTCGGTTGGGTGCTCGGCGGCCTGGCGGACCTGCGCGACACCGTCGCCGGAATCATCCACCAGGACTGGGTCGGCGCCGGGTTGAGCATCCTGGGTCTGGTCCCGTACGCCGGTGACGCGGTGGCGATCCCGGGCAAGGCCGCGAAGTTCGTCGCGCGGTACCTGCATCGGCTCGACAAGGTGATCCACTTCGTCGCCAAGTACGACAAGATCTCCGACAGCGTCAAGACGCTGACCATCCGCGCCATCCTGCTCGGCAACTACGGCCGGCTCACCGACGCGGGCTTCGCCGACGACATCATCCTGCGGATGGCCCGCCGGGCCGACAACAGCCTCGGACGGCTGGCGGACGCGTTGACCAGCGCGGTGACGCCGCCGCCGTCGCCGACGCCGTGGCTGCGGGGCGCGGACGCCGGTGAGGACTACTTCGCCGACGTCGTGATGGCGGGGGTGCCGGGCTTGCGCAACCACGCGGGGCGGATCGAAACCCCGGGCGTACCCAGGCCGGGGTCGGCACGGGAGCCGGACTTCCTGGAGACCGGCCCGCCGCGCAAGCTGCACGAGGTGAAGACCGGTAAGCCCTACCCCGGCCACTACCTCAAGCAGTGCGAACAGGACCGGCACCTGCGCGACACGGCGCAGGTGGCCGAGGTGATGTGGCACTTCCTGCCGCACGCCAACGGCTCGCTGGACATCCCGCAGGATCTCCTCGACTGCCTGCGCACCAAGCGCATCCCGTACAAGATCTATCCCTCGAACGGCTCGTTCTGGCCCTGATCCCGTCCGTGTGGGGGCCTGGTGGCGACACCGGGCCCCCCTTACCTGATAGTGAGAACCATGAGTTGGTGGCAACGGTCCCGCCCTGGCTATGCGGTCGACGGTGTCGAGCCGCAGCGCGTCGACGGCTGGGACGTCTTCGACGGTGACGCGCTGGCCGGGTCATCCGCGGTGGCTGAGGCCGCCGCGCGCCTGCCACAGGACCCGGCACTGGAGGACCTGCCGGGCTATCTGGCCGTCTCCACGAAGGACGGCCGGGAGTGGACGCTCAGCTTCGACGACGGGAAGCTGGCCGTCTTCGGCCTGTCCCGCCCCGGCAACGACCTCTTCGAGCAGGCGATGACGGCCGCCCCGTGGACCGAGTCGGTCGAACGCGTCGACCGCGAGGTCTTCCTGTTCACCACGGCCGGGGTGCGGACGGCCGACGCCGTGCTGGCGCACTGCGTCGACGTGTGTGGTGAGGTCTTCCGCCGACTCGGCGCATAGTTCCCAGCAACAGCGCGCACGACAGAGCGCCCGTCTCCGTGTCGGGGACGGGCGCTCTGTCGTGCCGGGTTGGTCAGCCGACCACCGACCGCAGAGGCACCTTGGCATCGCGTAGCGCGCGTACCAGATCACTCGCGAACGGGTGCTCGTCGACCTGGAGGCCCTGCGGGTTGGGGTTCACGACGTACGCCGAGCCGTCCTTCGCGGACGCCTTGGCGTCCGTGGTGAAGCGTTCGACGATCGCCTCAGCGCGCGGCAGGTCCGCCGCCGCCACCTGGATGGTGATCGGCCGCCAACCGCCGCCCAGGTCCGGCGTGACCGGCGCGGCGGCGGCGCTGGCGCGCGCCGGGTCGACCCCGGCGGAACGCCGGGCGTCCGAGGCGCCCGCCGGGTAGAGCAGCGCGTTGGCGACCAGGTGCAGGCCATTCTCGTTGTACGCCCGGAAGAGCGGATTGAACGCGAACAGCACCGCCCGGCCGGCACCGGTCGGCTCGTCGACCACTGCCGCCGTGCCCTTCAGGGCGTCCTCGCCGACGGTGTAGCCGTTGGCCCAGAACGTGTCACCCGTCGGGTAGCTGAGCACGTTCGTCCCGGTGGTGCTCGGGTTGAGGATCGGGTCGCTGTTGTTGAACTCGAAGTCCTCTGCCGGGCGTCCCAGCGCGACCGGGCTGTCGGTGTCGACGTCGACCCGCAGGTGCGAGCCGATCACCAGGTAGTCGGCCGGCTTGGTCTTCTCGGTGGTGGAGGTGAGCCCGGCCGCGCGGGCCACCCGTGTGCCCTCGTTGCGCAGCCCGAGGTAGGTGTGGCCCTGGGCGATCCAGTCGCGCAGGTTGGCCTGCCCGGCGGCGGTCAGACCTCCGGTCGCGCTGCTGCCGTCGGGGACCAGCAGCACGGTACGCCCGGTGAACGCCTCGGTGTTGTCGTTGATGTCGGCAGTGGTGACCGGCGTGAGGTCGAGCCCCCACCGCTTGCCGAGCACGTACCGGGCCTCGCCGTGCGAACCCGAGGTGGTGGAGATGCCGGTGCCCTGGAAGAGCCCGACGTCGGGCAGGGCCAGGCTGGTGCCGGTGGGCCGCCCGCCCGGGGTGAGGGTCACCCCGAACGACTCGGCCAGCTCGTCCACGGTGCGGCTCAGCTTGGTCGCCGGGATGGCGACGCGGCTGGTCTTCAGGTCACGGACCAGCGGAACGCCGCGACCGAGCAGGCGGAAGGTGAACTCCGCAGCGGCGGCCGAGTCGAGCGGGTACGTGTACGAACCCCACGGCCACGCGAGCGTGCCCCGGCCGCCGGAGATCCCCCGGACCAGCTCCGCCTTCGGTCGGACGTTGTCGCCGGTGTAGATGGTGGAGACGCCCATCAGCAGTGGGTTGCTCCAGGACGACACGTCGTAGAAGTAGGGGAACGGAACGTACGGGTCCTCGCCCATGATGGCCTGGATCCAGTGCTTCTGCGGCTGGTCCATCGGGATCCAGTACGCGCCCCTGGGCACTGTCACGTTCGTGGCGGTCCGTCCGCCGAAGACCCGCGCGGTGGGCACCCGGGTCGGCTTCTGCACCTCGTACACCTCGACGTCCATCCGCCGCAGCCGCTCGACGAGCTGCCGGACGTCGGCGAGCTGCCGGTCCGGCAGCAGGAAGTACGAGCGGATCTTGATGTCCGGCACGGGGAACTGGACCTCGTTGGTGGGCTGCACCACCTCGTTCGGTTCCAGGGTGCCCGCCCTGCCCTGGGCGAGCGCGTCGGTCCAGATGTCGAAGTAGCCGCTGAGCACCTCGCGCTTGTTCGCGGCGGCCCAGCCCAGCGTCGACCACTGGGTGTGGAACTGCTGCTGGACCCGGTCGGCCACCGCCGACGCGCTGCCCTTCTCGTACGTCATGCCAGCCGCGCCGAAACCGGTGGTGGGCACCGTGTCGCCGTAGCCCATGAAGAACATGTCGTACGTGTCGTAGTTGAAGTAGCACTCGGTGGTGACGGTGTCGTCGCAGGCCCCGTTGAAGCCGAAGCCGGCCTTGTTGGCCTCGCCGATCCGGTTGATCCAGTCCACCGCCTCGCCGGCGATCTCGTGGTGGATCGGGTCGGCGTTCGGCGGGAAGAAGTACTGCCGGCCACCCATCTCGTGCGCGTCGATGAACACCTGCGGCGGGTAGCGGCGCAGCAGTTCGAGCTTGCCGTCGGTCTCCTGCTGGGTGCGGGCGAACCAGTCCCGGTTCATGTCGAAGCCGAACTCGTTCTGCCGACGCGTCGCGTCGCGGCCGTCCGGGTTCTGGGTCGGAACGATGATGGTGACCAGGTTGTCGTTTCGCCGGGCGACCTCGCAGGACAGGCCCGCCGCCAACTCGTACAGCGTCTTGAGCGCCGCGTCGGTGCCGCTCTTCTCACCGCCGTGCACGTTCGCGGTGACCCAGACGATGGCCGGGCTGTCCTTCGCCGTCCGGTCGGCCGTCCGCGCGCTGGTCCGGCGCGGGTCGCGCAGGTCCCGTACGTCGTCGGCGATCTTCCGCAGGGCGGACGGCCGCACGTGGCGTTCGTTGGACACCACCGCGTACGGCAGCGGCTGGCCGAGCACGCTGGTGGCCATCACTCCGGTGACGACCCGGTTGGACGCGCTGTCCACAGCCCCGAGGTACGTCCGCACCTCGTCGTTGGTGACGACCCGCTCCTGGCCCGCGCCGAGGGGGAAGCCGAGCACGGTCTCCGGGGCGGGCACGGTGCTCAGCCGGGAGTTCGGGTCGTTGCTGCAGGGGGAGGGTCGGGTGGGGCTCGCGGTCGCCGTGCCGCTGAGCAGGGGAGCCATGCCGAGCAGGAGCGCGATCGTGGCGGCACCCGCCAGCCGCTTCGGAGGGACCGTCCAGAACGGACGCGACGATGGGGCCATGTCTCGGGTTCCCTTCCTGGGGAAAGCCTCGCAGTGGCCGGAGCCTATGAACCGTCGATGCGCAGGTCAAGCTTCGATCGACTTCGGTGACTGCACGGGATGCCCGAGCCGGGGCCGGCTGGCAGGATGGCGGGGTGGGGTCCACCTCGCCCGGAAGGAGGAGACAGTGCCGGCGTCTCTGGAGATGATCACGCTCTCGGTCTTCCCGGATCTTCCGTCCGCCGATGCTCGGCGTTCGCTGACGTCCTGGTTGCGCGCGGAGGACCGGCTGCGCGACGGGGTGACCACAACCTCGTCGGCGGGCGACACCGAGGTGCTGCGGGTGGTGGCCGACGACGCTGGCACCGTCATGGTGCTGGTGCAGGCCATCGCAGGTTGGCTGACCCATCGCCGGGACGACGTGACGGTCCAGCTCAGCCGTCCGGACGGCTGGTCGGTCGAGCTGGACGTGCGCCGGGCTCGGGACATGGACGAGGTCACGGCGCTCATCGAGGCCGCCGTGCGCGCGGTTTCCCCCGGACAGGGCGCGCCGCCCGCGACCAGGTGATCACGGGCGGCGCGTCGCGGGTACGCCTACCAGGTCGTCAGGCCGAGGCCGATCGTCCTGGTCAGCGTGGCGTTGTCGTCGTCGCCGTCCAGCGACCAGATCATCGCTCCGGCCAGGCCGGCACGGCGGATGTAGAGCGTCTTCTGCAACACGACCGCCGGGTCGTCGTACGTCCAGAACGTCGTGCCGTCGAACAGCCAGGCGTGCCCGGCGCGGAGGTCGCGGTGCACTGTGTAGCCGTTGCCGGCCAGGGTCTTGAGCTTTTTGTAGTCCTCGTAGCCGGCCTCGAAGGTGGCCGGCGCGGGCCCGGTGGCCGGCTGGAAGAGGCCGTTGCCGCCTCCGGTGACACCGGTCCAACCCCGACCGTAGTACGGGATGCCGAGCACGAGCTTGTCGCGCGGCGCCCCGCGGGCGATCCAGCCGTCGATGGCCACCTCGACGGAGAAGTCCGGGTTGTCCGGCGATCCCGCCGGTACGCGCAGCGCCGACTGCTGGTTGGCCACTGCCTCCCAGCCGCCGTGGAAGTCGTACCCCTGCACTGTGGCGAAGTCCAGGTACTTGAAGATCTTGCGGCCCTCGTAGCCGGCGTCCATGGTGGCCGGGTTGGCCGGCAGGAAGGCGGTCAGCGGGTGGTGCGTCCGGGTGGTGCGCCCGTACGCGTCGAGTTGCCGGCGGAACTCGGCGAGCAGCTTGGTGAAGTTCTCCCGGTCCTCCGGGCGGATGACGTTGCCGGGCTCACCCTCCCAGTTGGGCCACTCCCAGTCGAGGTCGATGCCGTCGAAGACGCCGGCCCCGGCACCCGGGCCGCCGGCGGCGCCGTCCCCGCCGGGCAGGTTGCCCTTCAGGTAGAGGTCGATGCAGGACGCGACGAACGCCTTGCGGGACGCGTCGGTGCGGGCGGCGTTCGAGAAGTACGTCGACCAGCTCCAGCCACCCAGCGAGATCAGCACCTTCAGTTTGGGGTGCTTGGCCTTCAGCTTGGCGAGCTGGCCGAAGTTGCCGTTGAGGGCCTGGCCAGGGGCGTCCGCGACGCCGTCGACGCTCTCCTCGGCGGGGACGGGTCGCTGGTAGTCGGCCCAGGCGTCGCCCTCGCCCGGCCCGCCGTCCACGTAGCAGCGTCCGTCCTCGCTGACGTTGCCGAAGGCGTAGTTGACGTGGGTGAGGCGGCTCGCCGCCCCGGACGTGTCGAGCTTCTTGACCGGGAAGGCCCGGCCGTAGATGCCCCACTGGGTGAAGTAGCCGACCCGGTGGTAACCGGTGCGGCGCTGCTGGTTGTCGCCCGCGCTGGCGGCGCTGGGCGGGGCGGCGGTGAACAGCAGGGCCGCCACTGTGACGACGGCGGTGAGACGGCGGTGGCGGAATGGTCGCATCGGCACACTCCCACGAGGCATCAAGCAGAATTAGTAAAGAGACTTATCTGATTGATGAAGTTAAGCCGATCACAGTCCGGGGTCAAGAGCGTCCAGCCACATCGGGGATTGTTGCGGCGTTACCCGGTGGTAACGATGTTGTGCATGTTCTTCACCGCGGCGGCCTTCGGCTACCTGGTGACCCGCGTCGGCGCCCGGCCCGCCACCGTGCAGCCCTGACGGGTGCCGCCAGCCCGGCCGGCGGTGCCGCCGGCCGGGCTGATGCTGGTCAGCCGACCTGGTCGTTGTCCTTGAGGGAGCCCCAACCGTGCCAGCGGTCGATCTCGATCAGGGCGCTGACCCGGGCGCGCTCCCGGCGGGGGTACGCATTGCCGGTGTAGTGCTGCGACAACCGGTCGATGTCCGCCAGGTCCTCGTCGGCCCGCAGCTCGACGACGTGCCCGATGATGCTGACGTGGGTGTACCAGCCGGCCTCGTCGAGCACGGTCAGGGACACCCGCGGGTCGTTGCGGACGTGCTCCAGCCGGCGGCGGCTCTCGTCCATGTTCACCAGGATCCGGCCGTCCTCCCACAGGTACCAGGTGGCAGCGGACACCGGCTGACCGGTCGCCTGCAGGGTGGTCATGACGGCCGGGTTCGGCTTCTGGAGCATGGCGATCGCGGGCTCGGGCAGCGGTGGCTTGGACATGAAGTCTCTCCTCGTCGCGTCAGGGTTACCCCTGCACGTTACGCACCCTCCGTCCCGATCGCCGTGGGATGTGATCGCTCAACTGGCGTACATCATCGTGGCGGGGAACTCGCCGCTGGACCGCCACGCCTTGACGATCTTTACGGTGATCGCGCTGGCGGCCGAGTTGAATTCGCCGTCGTCGACACCTGCTTCAAGGGTTCTGGGATCGATCGTGAGAACCCGGTCGAACCTGTCCTCGAACCCGAATTCATAGCGGACCTCATCCGCGGTGGCCTCGATCCGCCTCGCGGTCACCATCATTCCCATCGCGCTGACTCCCAAAGTTGTGCCGTGATGCCGCCTAGTCGAGGTCCGAGCAGGTCCGCTCGTGCGGCAGCAGCGGTCGGACCACCAGGCGTACCCGGTGTCCCTCAGCCTGCCATCGGGTCTCGCCGCGCGCCGCGCCGGCTTCGGCCAGCAGCGGTGCCAGCGTCGCGCCGTCGACCACGTGGCAGGGCCGCTGGGGTGCGCCGTCCATCGCGGACAGGGACACGTCCAGTGGCCAGGGCCGTACGTCGGAGTTGTCCTCGGAATCGGCGACCACCAGCACCGCCGCCCGCTGCGGCAGGTACTCTCCGGCGTCGACACCGGAGGCTGCCGCGGCCTCGGCGAACGCGATCACCTCACCACGGTCACCGCCCTCGCCGGGCGACGGCTGCGTGACCGTCGTCTCGTACGTGCCGCCGGTCGTGGTCAGCCGCACGGTGAGTGTGGCCGCGTCAGTGACGTCCTGCGGGTAGTCGCGGTCCGTGAGTATGCCCGCGTCGTCCGCACGCCGGAACAGCGCGTCGATCTGTGCCGTCGAGAGCGTCCGGCGATGCCCCGTCAGCAGCGCACCCCGGTCGTCACCCCGCGTCACGGCGGTGCCGTCGCCGTAGAGGGTGAGCGCCGGCAGCGCCCACTGCTCGGCGGAGGCGGCGAAACCGCCGCGCCGGTCGACCACCGCGATCACGGTGTCCGTGCCGGTCGGCGGCCGAGCTGCCGGTCCGTCAGAGCAGGCGGCGAGGAGGAGGACCGCACTGAGCAGTAGGCGTCGGGTCATTACCGTTCGACGTTCCCCCTGCGGGTACAGGTTCCGGCGGGCACCCGATTGTGGGTACCCGCCGGAACCTCACCTGATCAAGAACGGGTCAGTGTGTAGGTGCCACTGCCCGCTCGATTGACGATGATCACGCCCACGCAGCCGTCGGCCGGTGCCGTGTAGGCGAGCGACTCCGGCTGGCCCGCCCCGGTCGCGGCCGCGGTCGCCGCGCTGGCCCGGTCCCGTACGTACGTGGCCTGCGCACCGGCCGTCGAGGACACCACGAACAGTTCGGCGTCCTGGCTCGGGTCGCCCGGCGTGACGGTGAACGTCACCTGCTGGCCGGCGGTGAGGCACGAGTTCCAGACAGCGGCCACGTCACCCGTGCCCATCTGCCGCTTCGCGGTGTCGACCAGTGTCTGGCCGCTGTCGGCCAGCTCGATGGTGTACGCCCCAGTGCCGCTGACCCGGTGCATCCGCGGATAGTAGTCGCCGAGCGGGCGCCGCCCGGCTGTGGAGTCGACCGCGACGAAGTCCGTCACGTCGACGCCGAGCAGGCTCTCCTCCAGCCGCTGGGTCTGTGCCCGGTCGTCGAAGAGCGTCACGTCGTCGTCCGCGCCTGCCGGCGGGCGGACCGCGACGACCGACCATGCCGCGTGCCGCGTGTCGTACCGGAAGTTCTGGTCGTTCGGCGGCGTCGTGGCGGTCACCTCGGCGCCGTCGGTCAACCCCCGACGGAACCCGTAGTCGATCGTGTTCTGGAACAGCGATCCGAGCGCCTGGTCGCCGACCTCGTGGCCGTCCTGGCCGCGTGCCGACCAGTAGGCGGCGAAGCTGGTCACCCGGTGGTCCAGGAACGTGTCCCAGACGTTCGTCAGCGTGTCGCGGTAGGCGTCGGTGCCCTCGGTGCCGGTGTCCAGCAGGTCCCAGATCGCGCCAGCGACGCGGCCCTCGACCTGGTCGCCGTCGTCCCAGTCAGGGGTGCCCCAGGTCGCGGTGTCGATGTTGCCGTAGCCGGGCAGGTCGGGGTTGTTCAGCACGGCGGCGCCGAACCAGTCGGCGAAGCCCTCCGACCAGGCGCAGGCCGGGCCGGACCGACGGGTGAGGTAGTGCGTTGGGCTGCACTCCGAGCCGATCTGCGGGTAGTTGTCCTCGTAGACGTCGTCCATGACACCGTGGCCGAGCTCGTGGATCACCACCCACGGATTGCCCGGGTCGGCGGCGAGCAGCCGTACCTCGTCGTCGCCGGGGTCGTAGTAGGTGCCCTCGGTCGAGCCCGGCTCCCACTCGATGTCGATGTTCTGGCAGCTCTCGTCGCGCATGTCCCAGCAGTCGCCCGGCGTCCAGGCCAGCGCGTCGTCGGCGGTGTCGTACGTGTGGTATGCCGGCATCAACGTCGTGTCCGCGGTGTGCAGTTGTCCGTAGTCGTACGTGCGGCCGTTGCCCAGGTTGTCCCGGGTGGTGCTGCGGAACGCGTACGCGTCGTCGTCCGAGTCCTCCACCTTGTACTGCGTGCCCTCGGTGACCGCGCGGACGTACACGTCCTGACCACCACCGCCGATGCCATCGTCGTTGCCGAAGCAGGCGCGATAGGCACCAGCGCCGTCGGTGAGCCCGGCCGCGAGCAGGTCGTCGCCGAACGAGTCGTCGTCCCACACCTGGTACTGCAGGTTCTTCGACGGGTGCCAGGCGCCGTTGTTGTCGCTGTAGTCGAAGCTGCCCGTGACGCAGGTGACCTGGGCGGGCGCCGCACCGGGCGACCGGATGTCGTCGCTGTGTGGCGCCGGCAGTCCGGCGGTGCTAGCGGGACGGTAGGGCACCGACGGGTTGGCCCGGACGACCGGCGTGCCGGCCGGAGTCTGTGCGGCCTCCGCGTCACCCTCGGCCTTGCCCAGTCGGGACTCGCGGTCCGTGGCGCCGATCGTGACCGGCACGTGGACCTCGTCGCTGCCGAGAACGGGCCCGCCGGCGGACTTCGCCTGCACCCGCAACACCGTGGGACCGGTGGCCGTGGCGATCAGGTCGGTCTGGTAGCGCAGGACACGGCTGGGTGCCGCGTCGACGGTCGTGCTCAGCGTGGTGACCTCGCCGGCGTCGGACGGCACCCGCGACAGGGCCCGGGCCGCGGTGAAGCCGGCCGGGGTCGCGGCCGGGCGCAGAGCCGACGGAAGCGTGACCAGTACCCGCAGGTCGTCGATCGCCACCCGGGCGTCGACGGTGACGGTGAGCCGGGCGGTCTGCCCGGTGGTCGGTGCCCGGTCGAGTGCTGCGGTGACCGTCACGCAGCGCAGCCACTCCGAGTGGGTCGGTGCGCACTGCGCCCCGATCTTCCCCGGGGTCGGCGCCGCCGGTGCTGCGGTGGCTGGTGTTCCGGCGCCGGCGACGATGATCAGTGCCGCGGCGGTGCTGGATAGCCAGGCTCTCGTACGATGACGCGGTGGCGTGCGGTGGTGCATGTGCCCTCCCCGTGGTCTGCGTTGCTCCGGTGGACGGATCGCCGACGGGGTGGACGTGGTGCCGCTGGACGTCACCGCGACCGGTAGCCGCACGGCACGCAGGCGCTTTGAGCAGTTCGGTCTCAATCCCCGCATCGACGAACTTCGCTAAGCTACCAATGGATTAAGATCGACAGCCCCCGATGTAAGGCAGCTGACAGCCGGTGTGCCTCACCCGCGTGCGGGGTGCCGCGCCACGCCGGAGAGGATGTGGGCATGACCGATCCCGCACTGCCCAGGCGTGTTGTCGTCACCGGGGCCACCGGCAAGCTCGGCCGTGCCGTGGTCGCCCACCTGCGCGCCGTGGGCGTCGACGTGCTGGCGGTGGACCGCGCCGGAGGCCGCGACCCCCGCGACGTGGCCGGCGAGTTCCTCCAGGTCGATCTGACCGACTACGGGCAGGTGGTGGAGGCGCTCACCGGAGGCGCCGACGAACACGCCGGCGGCGTCGACGCGGTCGTGCACCTGGCGGCGGTCCCGGCCCCCGGGCTCATGTCGAACGCGACGACGTTCGCCAACAACTCCGCGGCCACGTACAACGTCTTCGCCGCCGCCAGGGCGGCCGGGATCAGGCGGGTCGTCTGGGCGTCCAGCGAGACGGTCCTCGGGCTGCCGTTCGACACCCCACCGCCGTACGCGCCGGTCGACGAGGAGTACGCGCCGCGCCCCGAGTCGACGTACTCGTTGAACAAGGCCCTTGAGGAGGAGATGGCGCGGCACTTCTGCCGCTGGGACCCGGCGCTGGTCATGGTGGGTCTGCGCTTCTCCAACGTGATGGACGTCGAGGACTACGCCCCGTTCCCCTCCTTCGACGCCGACCCGCTGCTGCGCCGGTGGAACCTGTGGGGCTACATCGACGCCCGGGACGGAGCCCAGGCGGTCGAGCGGGCCCTCGCCCACGACCAGCCCGGCGCAGACGTGTTCATCATCGCCAACGCCGACACCGTCATGACCAGGTCCAGCGCCAGTCTGATGGCCGAGGTCTACCCGGGCGTCGAGATCCGCAAGGAGCTGGGCGAGCACGAGACCCTGCTCAGCATCGACAAGGCCCGCCGGGTGCTGGGGTACGAGCCGCAGCACTCCTGGCGAGACCACGTGGATCAGCTCTAGGTCAGCGAGCCGCCTGGTAGGCGCGGCCCACGGCGGTCGCCTCGCTGCCCGTGCGGAAGAGCCCGGTCTGGTCCTTGTCCGTGGCGGGCAGGCCGAACCACGCGTACCGCTGAAGCCAGGACAGGCCGCCCAGCATCCGGGTCGCCGCGGTGAGGAACGCGGCCTGCTGTGCCTGGGTCGGGAAGCGAACGCCGTTGGAGAAGTCGATCAGGGCGAACTCGGTGAGCCAGACGGGCAGCTTGTAGCGGTCGTGCACCGCCTGCAGGTACGACCTGAGCTGGTTGACGGCGTTGGCGGTGGTGAAGTCGCCGCCGTACCAGTGCAGGGCGATGAAGTCGACGCGGTACCCGCGCTGCTTCGCGCCGGCCATGAAGCGGTCGAGCCACTCGCCCGGCCGGTCACCGCCCCAGGCCACGGCGGGGCTGCCCAGCGGAAGGCCGGTCGCCTCCAGCTGCGGCCACAGCTCCAACGCCTGCTCCACGGTCATCTCCGCCTGACCCTTCAGGTCCGGCTCGTTGAACCCGAGCAGGTGGCTGCCGTTCTTTCTGGCCTGTTGCAGGTTGGTGGCGGTGACGCTCTTCGCCCCCCAGATCATCGGGACGAACTCGGCGCCCTTCGGGCTGGTGACGCCCTGGTGGGCCACGTCCCAGGTGTAGTACCAGCTCGCCCCGGAGCTGGCCAGCGCCTGGTTGACGCCGTCGAAGGTCCACACCCCGACACCCTTGCGCTTCGAAGTCACCACGGGTGCCGCCGGGGCGACCGTACGCCCGGTCGTCGGCTTCGCCGTCGGCGTCAGGGTCGGGGACGGGGTCGCTCCCGTCGGGCTCGGCGTGGCGACCGGCGTGGTCGCGGTGGGGGAGTTGGACGCCGGGTTGGCGCCCAGCGGCTCGTCGACGGACTGCGGGGCCGCTGCGGGAGCGGGCGTCGGCCCGGTCGGTTGGATCACGACGATCACCCCGGTCACCAGAAAGATGACCGCGGCAGCCACGGCGAGCGGCCACAGCAGACGCCTCGCGCCGGTCGGGAGGCGGCCGGACAACCCGCGTCGGGGGTCCGCGTGGACGCCCCGATGCCCCTTCGCGGCGTCCGCTCCACCCTGACCTGTTGCGCGCATCGTCTCGACTCCTCCGTGTGGTCGCATCGCTGTCCGATGCCGTGGTGGCGGCGGATCTTGCGACCACCTTCCCCTCAGGAGACTGGACGCCCGTACCGGGATAACAGTTTCTGCCCGGGTGAGCAGCGGGCCAGATCCGCCATCCACCGCAGAATCCCAGAAAGATGGATAAAGTACGCGTAACTGGATCACGCGGTCGGTTAGGGGGCTCGGGGGCGATGGCAAAGGGTCGGATCGCCGAGCACCGCCATCACCTCGGCCCGCCCGTGTCGGCGGCCCTGGCCGGCTGAGCTGCCCCGCCGTCCGTGTTGACGCGCATCGGGTCCCGTGGGCTCGGGGACAGCAGGAGCCCGAACTCGGCGACCGTCCTGGAACTGCTGTTCGACATCGTGTACGTCTTCGCGCTGGCCCGTCTCGCCGGGCGGGTCGCGGACGACCTGACCATCGTCCGGCACACGCTGCTGTCCGAGGCGGGCCAGACGGTGCTGTTCTTCACGGCGATGTGGATGATCTGGTCGCTCAACGCCCTGCTGGCGAGCACCTACGACCCTCGACGCCCCGATCTCCAGGCCGTCCTGCTGGCCACGATGTTCGGCACGCTGGTGCTGGCCGTCTCGTTGCCGCAGGCCTTCGGCCAGCGCGGCGTCGTCTTCGCCTGCACCTACGTCGTCATCCAGGTCGGCCGACCGCTGTTCCTGTCGTTCGCCCTGCGGGGCCACCCGGTGCACGCGTTCGCGCTCCGGGTGCTGACCTGGCACCTGGTCACCAGCGTGCTCTGGATCAGTGGCGGCATCAGTGGCGGTCTCGGTCGGGGCATCTTCTGGACCATCGCGCTCGCCATCGAGATGATCGGCGCCGCCACCACCTACCCCCTTCCCCGCATGGGCGGGAGACAGCTCAACAGCATGGGGGTCACCGTCTCGGAGGAGCATCTCGCCGAGCGGTACAACCAGTTCTTCATGATCGCTCTCGCCGAGGTGGTGCTCGAAGCCGGCGCCGCGGTCAGCTTTCCGGGCTTCTCGACCGATGGGACCATCGTCCTCGTCGCCTCGTTCGTGGCGGTGGTCTCGTTCTGGCGGATCTACTTCTACCACGTCAGGTCCGGCCATGCCTCGACCCCGAGCGGTGAGGGGGTCCAGCTGTCGCCGTGGGCGAGCTACAGCCTGTTGTTGATCGTCGGTGGCATCATCTGCACCGCCGTCGGCTTCGGGCAGGTCATCGAGGACCCGCACCCGCCGATCGACTGGGCTCTGGTGGTCATCATCTTCGGCGGCCCGGTGCTGTTCCTGATCGGGCGCAGCTCCCTGGAGCGGGCGAGCAGAACCACGCCGCGGTGTCGGGTGCTGTACGTCGGTGCGGTGACGCTGGCCTTGGCGGCGGTACCGATGGTGTTTCTCCCGCCGGTCGCCGTGGCGGCCGTCGCAGCGGTGATCCTGGCCGGCATCGCCGTCTTCGACCAGCGGGCCCACAAGCGAGGGTCGGAAACCAACCCGACTCTGTGACAACCCGTTGCGGGGCGGCGACCGATCGGCGTATGTTCTTCCGGCACGCCGTCGAGCCGAGGGGAGGTCAGAACAATGTCCGATGTTCTGCGCCCCCTCCGCGCTCCGGCGTCCGCGCGGATCTGATCCGGGGCGCTCGCTTCCCGGAGGACCACGCCATGACCGATCTGGTCATCCGTCCGCTCGTCGCGGGCGAGGAAAACCTGTTCGACTCCATGCCTGATCCGCTGCCCCAACTGCGCCAGGTCGGCTACGCCGACGGGGTCGCCGGCGGCGGCTATCGGCCCGAGACCACCTGGGTCGCCCTGCGCGACGGCCGGGTGGTCGGTCGGGCCGCCTGGCTCCTCCCACCGGGCGCCGTCGGCGCGCCCTGGCTGGACCGGTTCGATCTGGACGCCGAGCCCGAGGTCGGCGCCGAGCTGCTGCACGCCGCCCATCAGGCGCTGGGTGGCCCCGGCCTGTACTACGCCGCGCTGCCGGCACACTGGCGGCGCCGCCCCGAGGTGCGGGCCGTGGTGGAGGCGCCGATGGCCGCGGCTCGGCTCGCCGGCCTGGTCGAGCGGGGGGAGCGGCTCCGGTGCTCCTGGACGGGCACACCCCTGCCGGCGTCCTCCGGACGGTACGACTTCCGTCCGCCGGTCGACGCGACGGAGGTCAACGCCCTGGTCGCCAGGATCGACGAGCCGGACGTGCTGACCGGCGTAGAGATCGCACGGGTGGTCAGCGGCGTCGACCTCGCCACCGACCCTCTGGGCTGGCTGGGGGACGGATTGGAGGGATGGCGCGTCGCGTTGGACGCCGGAGAGCCGGTGGGTCTGGTCGGCACCGCCGGGGACGCCTGCTACCCACTTCTCGTCTACCTCGGCCTGCTCGACGAGGCGGCCCGGCCAGAGCTGTTGGCCGAGGCGGTCCGCCTGCTGGCCACCGGCGGCGCCCGGGAGGTCATCGCCGACGTGGACGCGCGGCGGGTGGCGGTGCTGGCCGAGCTGGAGCGGACCGGGTTCCGGCAGTTGCGCACCAGGGTCGTCTTCGCGCCGGCGGACCAGCAGGAGTAGCGGATCGGGGGTGCGCCCTGTCACCGGGGCGCACCCCCGCACCGGCGCCGACCGCTGGCCCTGTCAGCATCGGGCCATGCTCATCGTCGGCGTACTGGCGCTGGTCGTGGCGGCCGTCGCCGCGCTCTGCCTGTGGCGGTCGCTGCGCCGTGAGCCACGGGTCGCACCGGCGCGGCCGCTCGACTTCGACACCGCCGTCCGTGCCGCCGAGGCCGTCATCGCCGCCGAGGCGGCTGACCCGGAGGTCCGGCCGGAGTCGCACAGCCGTCTCCTGAGCCACGGCTCCCGCACCGGCAGGGCCGTGTTGCTGCTGCACGGATACACCCTCGCGCCCGACCAGTACGACGAACTGGCCGAGGAGTTCTTCGACCGCGGCTACAACGTATGGGTTCCGCGCGCCCCGCGGCACGGCACCGTCGACCTGCGGGCCCACCACCGGGTCCAGGCCGACGAGCTGACGACGTACGCCGCGCGGGCGTTGGCCGTCGCCGAGGGCCTGGGAGACGAGGTGGGCGTCGTGGGGATCTCCGGCGGTGCCGTCCTGGCCGCCTGGCTGGCCCAGGTGCCGGGCACCGTCGTACGGCGTCTGCTGTTGCTGTCGCCGTTCTTCGGCCCGGACCGTCGGCAGGCGCCGGCTTTCGCGGTCCGACCGCTCATCATGTTGTACGGGCGCCGCATCCTCCCGGACCGCGTCACGTCGCGCGGTTACTCCCTCGCCGCCGTCACCCAGTACCTGAGCATCGCGCGTACTCTGCCGACGCCGCCACGACGGACCGGTCTGCGGACCGCGGCCGTCGCGATCAGCCCCCTCGACGGCGTGGTCGACCTCGGTGCGGCGGAGCGCGTGCCGCGCCGGATCGCCGACGCGAACGCGATTCCGCTCCAGGTCTGCACCCTGCCGGAGGCGTTGGGCGTCGGCCACAACACCCTCAACCTCACCGTGCTCGGCGCCGACGGGCCCGAGCTGCGCCGGCTGTACATCGCGCTCTACGAGGGGGAGACGCTCCCCGGACCGTTCCCCTACGGGGTGGGCGGGGTGGCGCCGTTGAACACCGGCGGGGCGTAACCGGCCGGCTTGTCGCCGATGCCGAGGCCGGGGCTCACCACCCAGGACTGGTACTGCGGGGTGAACATGCCGTAGACCAGCCCGAGGTTCGGGGCGCTCGCCTCGTCGAGTCGCCGACGGGCGTCCGCCGGGATCTCGAAGTCGAGCGCACCGAAGTTGCTGGCGAGCTGCTCGGGGCTGCTCGCCCCGACGACCACCGAGGCGACGGCGGGTTGGGTGGCCACCCAGTTGATCGCCACCTGCGCCATGCTGCGCCCCAGATCGGCGGCCACGCTCTCCAGTGCCTCGATCACCTGCCAGTCGCCGGGGCTGATCTCCCGACCCGCGGCGTCGGGGTTGGTCAACCGGCCGGTGCCGCTCATACCCTCGCTGGTCCGGCGGTACTTGCCGCTGAGCAGGCCGCCACCGATCGGGCTCCACGCGGTGACACCCATTCCCAGGGTCTGGGCCATCGTCACGAACTCCGCCTCGATGTGCCGGGTGACCAGGGAGTACGGCAGCTGCACGTTGATCATTGGGGCGAGCCCGTGTGCCTCGGCGTAGCTCTGCGCCCGGGCCGCGTACCAGGCCGGCACGTCGGAGAGCCCGGCGTACCGGATCTTGCCGGCCCGCACCAGGTCGTCGAAGGTGTGCACGACCTCCTCGACCGGTGTGATCCGGTCCCAGGTGTGCAGCAGGTACAGGTCGATGTAGTCGGTGCCGAGTCGGCGCAGCGAGGCCTCCACAGCCCGCGTGATGTGCTTGCGACCGTTGCCGCTGGCATTCGGGTCGGTCGGGTCGACGGTGTTGGTGGCCTTGCTGGTGAGCACGAGCCGTTCGCGGACGCCGGCCCGGTCGATCAGGCGGCCGAGGATCTTCTCGCTCTCGCCGGCGGTGTAGAAGTCCGCCGTGTCGATGAAGTTGCCCCCCGACTCCAGGTACTGACGGAAGATCGGCTCCGCCTCCTCCTCGGTCTTGCCGTAGGCGGCATGGAACCCGTCGACGCCGAAGTTCATGGTGCCCAGCGCCAGCCGGCTCACCCGCAGACCGGACCGCCCGAGCAGGTAGTAGTGGTTCATCGTTGCGTCCTCTCGATCGCGCGTCGGCCCCGAGCGGGCCGTCCCAGACCTTTGCTCGGCAAAAATGGACCTGCAAGTCCAAAGTCCGCGCTAGCGTTGGATCGGCAGGTACGGACGCAGATCGGTGACGGGGGTCTCATGACACGGGCGTTGACCCGCAAGGGCGAGGCCACCCGGGCGCGGATCGTCGCAGGCGCGGCCGCCGAGATCCGCGAGCGCGGCGTCGACGAGGTACGCCTCGAAGACGTGATGGCCCACACCAGCACCAGCAAGGGGCAGCTCTTCCACTACTTCCCCGGCGGCAAGGAGGACCTGCTGCTCGCGGTGGCCCAGCACGAGGCCGATCAGGTGCTCATCGACCAGGAGCCGATGCTCAGCAACCTGACGTCCTGGCCGTCCTGGCTGGCGTGGCGCGACCGGCTCATCGAGCGCTACCTCGCGCAGGGCGTGAAGTGCCCGCTCAACGGGCTGCTCGGTCAGACCGGCCGACGCGCGCCGGGCGCGCAGGCGATCGTGACCGGGCTCATGTGGCGCTGGCAGGCGGCGATCACCGAGGGCATCCGCCACATGCAGTCGACCGGGGACATCGGCCCGGACGTGGACGCCGACCGTGCCTCCGCGGCGCTGCTGGCCGGCATTCAGGGCGGCGTCCTGCTGCTGCTCTCCACCGGGAAGATCGATCACCTCGAGGCGGCCCTCGACCTCACCATCGACTCGCTTCGGGCCAGCGCCCGGGCGAGCGGAGAGCACGAAGGGCGCGACAATGAATGACGACCGACCACCGTTGGTGCTGCTGCACGGCCTCACCTACGACCGGCGACAGTGGGACCCGGTCCGGCGTGAGCTTGCGGCGATCGACCCCGACCGGCAGATCCTCGCCCTCGACCTGCCCGGTCACGGCGACGCACCACGTCGGGAGTCCTACCGGATGGCGGAGGTTGCCGAGGTCCTGCACGACCAGGTGACTGACGCCGGTCTCGCGCAGCCGATCGTGGTGGGACATTCGGTCGGCGCGGTGGTCGCCACGACGTACGCGGCCCGCTATCCGGTGCGCGGCGTGGTGAATCTGGACCAGATCCTGCTGCCCGGCCCCTTCGGTGCGGCCGTACGCCAGGCGGAGTCGACACTGCGCGGCCCGGACTGGCGGCGGGTGTGGGACGGCATGCTGGCCGGGATGGGCATCGAGTCGTTGCCGGCCGAGGCCCGCGAGATCGTGACCACCGCGACCGATCCCCGGCCGGACCTGCTGCTGGGCTACTGGGGTGAGATCCTGCGCGGCTCCGACGAGGACATCGCCGCCGAGCGCCACAGTGATCTGCGGTCCATCGGTGAGCGCGGGATTCCCTACCGCTGGGTGACCTCGTCCGAGCCGCCACCCCGTTATCTGGCCTGGCTGACGGAGACCCTGCCGGAGGTCGTGGTGACCGTGCTGCCCGGTAGCCACTTCCCGCACCTGGCGGAGCCAGCGACGATCGCCCGGCTGCTGTCCACCGGCTGAGAGGACGATCGGCGTGGCGGTCTACGGGGTCAACCGGTCGAGTCGGGTGAGCTCGGCGTCGCCAGCCCGGACCACCTCCGCGGCCAACGCGGTCGTCGCCGGATGCACGCCGTTCCGCTGCTCCGCGGCGGCGATCCGCACCGCCTGTTGCAGGTGCGCTCGTACGTGCTGGCCTGCCAATCGTTCGAACGCGACACCGGTGACCGACCGCAACGTCGTCAACTCCTGCTCGGTGACCATGCCCGGCATGTCGTGGCCCTCGTGCGGGTTGGTCGCCGGAGCGCCGGACTCCGCGAGCAGCCGTCGGGCGGTGCTGAGGTCGGCGCGGTGCGCCGTGCCGAGCCGGGCGGCGAAGGTCTGCCACCCGGGATTGGTGGTCCGACCCGGCACCATGTCCAGCACCGGCAGTAGGCGTTCGTTCATCGCCACCGTCAGCTGAAGCCACGCGACGTCGGTGGGGCTGAACAGGCTGGCCGAGCCGCTGGGCGACACCGAGTCGGACTGGCCGGCAGTCGAGGGTGCGGCGGTCGACGGTGCGGTCGTGGTCGGTGATCCGGTGGCGCACGCCGTGACGAGCAGCGCCGCGAGGAACAGGGACATGGACGCGCTCACGAGGGCTCGCATCCGGCCTCCTCTCGCCCTCGGACGGCGGGCCCGGCGTGACCGGACCCGCCTCCGTGGTGGGAGCCTGTCGGCTCAGATCGGTCGGCCGTCGTGACCGCACTTGATGACGGGACGAATGCAGTCCTGGACCCGACGGGCCATCTCCGCGACTGGCCAGGCGTTGAAGAAGTCACCGTGCATGGTGTAGCCCGGCCCGGAGGCGAGCCGGATCCGCGAGGGGTCGCCGGTGACCGGGTATCGCAGCACCTGCCGCAACTTCGGCACGGGCACCGGGTGGGTGCTCGGGCAGGCCTGGTTCACCGGGTACGCCAGGTGGCTCTTGTGGTCGGGCGAGTCCAGGTCGCGGCCGTTCCAGCACTGCGGGAAGTCCAGGTACGACTCCAGCATCGTGCCGGACGGGCAGTTGACGAAGTCCTTCGACGGAGGCACGTGCCCGGCGTGCAGGCACGACCACCGGGCGATGCTGTCGTTCGAGCCGGTGGCTTTCGCGTTGCCGGCGACGAGTCGCAGCCCGAGCGGGAACGGCTGGGTGTTCGCGACGACGTCGGAGCGTACGCCCTCGCCCAGGTAGTAGAACGTGGCGATCGCCGGCTCCACCGGCACGTTGTCGCGGTACAGGGTCGGCACCCAGTAGGACGAGACGTCCACCCGCGGGTTGCAGGTGCTGGGGGAGTTGACCAGGTCAGGGAGGGTGGTGTTGGCGTTCGTCACCGTGGCGCCGAAGAAGCTGTGCATGTGCGAGGCCCCGGGCAGCCCGGGGAAGATGATCGGGTCGTCTGGCAGCCGGTGGCTGTAGGTACAGTCGGCGGGGAACTCGGCAACCCGGATGGCGTTGGCGACCGGGGCGGCGTCGGCCCGCTCGGTGGTGGAGGCGACGTACGTGCCGAGTAGCACCAGCAGTGCGCCGATCGCCGTGGCGAGGCGCAGCCGGCGGTGGGTGCCGGAGAGGGGTGCGGCCCTGTCCATCGTGTGACTCCTGTCGGGGGACGGGCCAGGGACAGCTCCGGCGCCGCCGCCGAAGACATCGGAGATTGCCCTGGCCAGACTGGTGGTGGCCGGTTTGAGGCCGGTGCGAGAGAGCGCTCTCAGCAGGTCAAGCCTCACCCTGATGTCGAAAGTTGTCAATACGTTCCGCAATTGGCGGAAATGAAAGACGACGAAGGGCCGGGCCCCGTGGTGGGGTCCGGCCCTTCGTGGTGTGTCAGTGGGGGTCAGCTGGTGGCGTAGCCGCGGGTGGCGATCCAGTCGGCGAGGTGCTCGACGGTGACCTCGTAGGAGGCGGTGTTCGGGTCGGCGGAGTCGGCGATCTTGACGGTGGTGCCGTTGTCGCGGTAGCCGACGACGCTGATGTAGTGCCCGCCCTCGAAGGAGTGGATAGCACCGTCGGTGTCGGTGGTGGTGCCGGCGATGTTGGCGACTACGGCCCGGCCGTCGTCGACGGTGCGGACGATGTCGGCGCGCAGCTTGTCGGTCTGCTTGGCGTCGGCGTCCGGGGTGCTGATCTCCACCGAGTGGTAGGCGTCGTTCTTGCCGGTTTCCTTGTTCAGTACGGGGGTGATGTCGTTGATGGAGTTGGTGCCGGCCTCGGTGGTGCCCATCTCCTTGGCCATGGCGTCGACGCTGATGTCCTTGCCCTGCACGCTCAGGGCGTTGCGGGTCGCGGCGGGGCCGCAGTAGTAGAAGTTCGGCTGGGCCTCGTAGCGCACGCCCAGCTGACGCTCACCAGCAGGCTTGCGGTCAGACTGCGTCTGCGACGCCGGCTTGGCATCGGTGGCGGCGTAAGCGGCGGTGATCGGTCCGACGATGGCGCCGCCGGTGAAGGCCAGGCCAGCAGCGGTCAGAGCGGTCTTACGAATCAGATCGGTACGCATGATGGCGTGCTCCTCTGCATCGGGGGTGTCCGCACGGCACGTCACAAGGGGGGAACGGTGACCGTGCGGGAAAGTCTCGGGGGGAACGCCGGCGATCCACCGGGGGATCTGCTCGGGCGTTGCGGGGGATGTAACCGGGGCGGCCCGGCGGATGTTCCCGGCCGGTGCGCCTCGCCCCACGACCCGAAGTCGCGGTGGCATGCCAGGTATAACGACCCCGCCCGGCCCACGATTCCGCCCCCAGGGTGGCCACGACCACGCGACACGCACGCCGAAACCGGACACCCGCCCCAGGGTCGGATCCGCCGAACCGGACACCACACCCCGCAACCCCGGGCGTCGACAATCCAAGATCCGCGCACTTTCAGGGAAAGTGCTGCCTCAGACCACGCCGAGGCAGCAAGTTCCCTGATGTTGCGCGGATCTTGACCGGGGTGGGGATACCGGACACCGCCGGACGCGCGGGTGGGGCAGCCCGAACGCGTCGGACTGCCCCACCTGTCGCAGAGGGCGTGATCAGAACCCGAGGACGCTCCGCCCGCCGACCACCGGCAGCCGCAGTTCGCTGTCGTTCGGTGCGACCCGCAGCTCGGTGCCACCCAACGGCAGCAGGGTGTACTCCTGGTCGCTGGAGAAGACGACCACGCCGATCCGGTGGCCCGCCGGGAAGACGTAGTCCTTCGGCTCCATGGTCCACCGGTAGTCGTACAGCTTGCCCTGCTTGACCGGCTGGGTGCGTGCGGCGCTCTTGCGGTTCTGCGGGTCCATCCAACCTCGCGTCACCACTGTCGGCGCTGCGGTCGACCCGGCCGGGCCGTAGTCGACCAGGTACGCGGTGAGGTTCGCGTCCGGCTTGTTGTCGATCGCCATCCGCAGCCGCATCTCCGGACGGCCGGAGATGCGCACGCTCTGCGTCAGCTCGGGGGAGCGGTACGCGAGTCGGTTCGCGCTCGTCGTGTCCGGGTTGGACACCAGGGTGTCCGGGTGGATGGTCCGCCCCTCGTCGACGAAGCTCTGCTCGACCTTGGCCTTCGGCGGCTTGCCCGTGGTGAGCGTGCCCGGGGCGGTGGCGTCGGTGGCTGCGAACCGCAAGCCGACCTCACGCGCGGCCGGGTCGGGCCAGTTGGCGTACGTGGTGTAGGCCCGGTCCTCGCGCTGGAGCACCGCGGTCGGCTCGTCCATGATGCCGTTGCGCACGTTCCACAGCCAGAAGTCGAACCAGCGGTTCTCGGTCTGCTTGTACGTCCACGTCTGGCCGCTCGGCAGGGTCACCGACGCGCTGCTGCCCGGGCCGCCGTGGCCGCCCTGGTGCAGCCAGATCTTGCGCGGTACGTCGCGCTTCGCGAGCTGGTCCCGCCAGCCGGCGAAGTGCTCGGTCTTCACGTTCCAGTCGTTGAGGCCGTGAACGACGAAGACGCTCGCCTTGACGTTGCGGGCGTCGAGGTAGTCCCGGTCCTGCCAGAATTCGGAGTAGTCGCCGGTGACCCGGTCCTGCTCCTCGGTGATGGCGGCCAGCTCGTCGGCGCACTGCCCCTCGGCCCGTGCCTGCCCGGCGGTGTACTGGGCCAGGATGTCGAGGTCCTCGCCCTGGAACGTCCCGGGGGCGACGACCAGACCGTTGGCCCGGTAGTAGTCGTACCAGCTGCTGATCGCGGAGACCGGCACGATGGTCTTGAGTCCCTTGACTCCCGTGGTGGCCACCTGGTTGGGCAGCGTCCCGTTGTAGGAGACACCGGTCATGCCGACCGCGCCGGTGGTCCAGTCGGCGGAGACCGGGGCGCCGTTCGCGTCGTACCCCTTTGCCCGGCCGTTGAGCCAGTCGATGACCGCCTTGGTGCCGAGCGTCTCGGCCTGGTCGCCGCTGGTGGGGCAGCCGTCCGAGTCGCCGGTGCCGACGCTCTGACCGAGCACCACCGCGTACCCGCGGGGCACGTAGTAGTCGTCCAGCGAGCCGGGCAGGTTGGCCTTCGCCTGGGCGCGCTGGGTGCCCACGTCGAGCGCCCGCCGTCCGGAACGGTCGGTCAGACCGTTCTGCGGCAGCTCGTCGACCAGCACGCTCGGGTACGGGACGTCACCCCAGGTGCCCTTGCGGTACGGGCTGTGCTCGAAGATGACCGGCACCTTGAAGCCCTGCGTGGCGGTCTCCCGGGGTCGGGAGATGTCGATCGCCACCCGGTCGGGTCGACCGTCGTGGTCGGTGTCGACCGGGGTCTGGACGAACACCCGCTCCTCGATAGCGTCGGCGAGCGAGAACACCGGTTGGGTCATGCCGTCGCTGACCACGATGCCGGTGGGCGTGGTCGCGGTGGGCGGGGCAGCCGTTGCTGTGGGGGCTGCGCTGAGCACCAGAGCGCCGGACACACCGATGCTCAGAAGTGCCAGATGACGGGGTCGACGCATGCGCGTCTCCCTTCGGTTGGGCTGGTTGCCGGGGGTCGGCAGGGGCCGATCTCGAAGATCCATTCGTCGCCATGCTAGGACGGCGCCGACGTCCCGTCGATCCCCTCGGACGGGGATGCATCCTTCGCGCGAGCCGGAAAACTCCTCGTTCCGGGGCCTCCGAAGATCACAGTCTCGTGCATATGATCTTGCCGGAAGTCGCCCGAAGAGACGGCTTCGTCCACATTAGACAAGGAGCACCATGCTCAGGAAAACGCGGTGGCTGTTGGCCATCGCCGTCACGGCCACGACGCTGACCGCCCTACCGGGCGGCCCTGCCACGGCCGGCCCAGGCGGTATCGGCACGACCGGCACGTCCAGGACCTCGGTCGACGGGAAGACGCACACCGTCACCCTGCTGACCGGGGACGTGGTGACAGTACCGGAGCACCGGATCGGGATGCCCCAAGGCCACGGTGCGGCCGGCCGACGAGAACGCGGTCATCCAGCAGACCTGCGGCCCCGACGGTCACCTGCACGTCGTACCCGCCCGCGTCGCGTCCCAGATCGGTCCGGTCCTCGACCCCGACCTGTTCGACGTCACCGCGCTGATCGCCGACGGGTACGACGACGAGAACACCACGGACCTGCCGGTCATCGTGCAGCCCGCCACCGCTTCCGCTCGGGTGGCCGCACTCGGTGACGTGCTGTCGCTGCCCAGCATCGGCGCGGTCGCCGGCCACGTACCCAAGAAGAGCCCGGCCACCGCGAAGCTGGCGACCGACTCGCTGCTCGCCGGCGCGAAGAAGGTCTGGCTGGACCGCAAGGTCCGCGCCACCGCCCTGACCGGCGGTGGACAGCACGCCGGCCTGGACCGCAACCTCGGCCAGATCGCCGCGCCCGACGCCTGGAAGGCTGGCTGGACCGGCCGGGGGACCACTGTCGCGGTGCTGGACACCGGTGCCGACTTCACCCACCCGGACCTGGTCGGCCGGGTCGCCGACCGGGCCGACTTCACCGCCGAGGGCGGTGACGCCGTCGACCACAACGGCCACGGTACGCACGTCGCGTCGACCATCGCCGGCACCGGCGCGGCCGCGCACGGTCAGCGTCGCGGCGTGGCGCCCGACGCCAAGCTGGTGATCGGCAAGGTCCTCGACGACCACGGTTCCGGTGCGGACTCCGGGATCATCGCCGGCATGGAGTGGGCCGCCACCCGGGCCGACGTCATCAACATGAGCCTCGGCGGCAGCGACCCGGACGACGGCAACGACCCGCTCTCGCTGGCCGTCGACGGGCTGAGCAGGTCCACCGGCGCGCTCTTCGTCATCGCCGCCGGCAACAGCGGCGGGGCCATCTCCTCGCCGGGGTCGGCCGCCAGCGCGCTGACCGTCGGCGCGGTCGACCGGAACGACAAGCTCGCCGAGTTCTCCAGCCGTGGGCCGCTGGTCACCAGCAACGTGGCCAAGCCGGAGCTGGTCGCACCCGGCGTCGACATCGTCGCCGCACGGGCCGCCGGCACCAACCTCCAGGACCCGATCGACAGGTACTACGAGGCCATCAGCGGCACCTCGATGGCCAGCCCACACGTGGCGGGCGCCGCCGCGCTGCTCGCCCAGCGACACCCGGACTGGACCGGTGCGCAGCTCAAGGCCGCACTCGTCGGTGCCGCCGACCCGCTGAGCGACGTCGACGCGTACGCCGTCGGTGCCGGTCGGCTCAACGCGGCCCGGGCCCTCGGCGGCCCGACCAGCGACCAGCCGGTCGTCAACCTCGGCACCTTCGCGTACCCGCAGTCCGGGACCAGCGAGGCGAAGCTGAGCTGGACCGGTGAGTCGACGACCGTGCTGGACCTCGACGTGTCGGTCGTCAACCACGACGGCCAGTCGGTGCCGCGGGGCGCGGCGTCGCTGTCGGCGAGGCGGGTGACGCTCAAGCGCGGCGCGACCGCCGGCGCGACAGTGCGGATCAACCGCGCGGCGCTGGCCGCCCGGCCGGGCTTCTACCTGGCCACCGTCACTGCCCGCACCGCCGGGCACAAGCTGGTCTCGACCACGCCGGTGAGCTTCTACGTCGAGCAACCCAGCTATGACCTGACGATCCGGACGAAGCCACTGCCCGACCTCAAGGAGGGCGCGGAGAGTTGGATCAACCTGCTGGTCACCAACCTCACCGACCCGGTGATCTACTACAGCGGTGCGGGCGGTACGCCCGGCGACACCTTCACGCTGCGGGTGCCGGCCGGCCGGTACGCGATCCTCGGCTCATCCGTCGCCTACTACGTCGACAGTGACGTGCTGGAGACGACGCTCGCCGCCGAGCCCGACCTGGACGTGCGCGGTGCCCGAAGCGTGACGCTCGACCCGGCGCGGGCCAGGCCGGTGACGGCGACTGTCGACGGGGTGCCCACCACACCCACCCGGACCGACCTCACCAACGTCCAGACCGCCCCGAACGGGCTTTCCTGGTGGCACCAGGTCAGCGGGTACGGGGCCCAGACGACGGTCCGCACCACCGCGCTCCCGAAACCCGGTGTCGGGTCCCGGCGCACCTGGGCGGCCGTCAACCTCGACTCGCCGGCCGGCACCGCCATGCCGTACCGCTACAACCTGGTGCACGAGTACGCGGGCGGAGTACCGGCCGACCCCGCCTTCCGAGTGAGCGGAGCCGAACAGGCGAAGCTCGCCCGGATCGAGGAGCGCTTCCACCAGATGGACTCGGAGGGGATGGTCACCCAGCTGATCCGCAGCGGCTTCACGCCCGACGGGGTGCCGGTGACGCAGACCCACGAGGGCAACCTGCCCCCGTACCGCACCGACTACCTCTCGCCCGGCTACCTCTGGGCCGACGAGGGTGTCTACGGTGGCCTGTCGGCGCAGGACGCGCCGCGCAGCTACCAGCCGGGCAGCCGGCAGACCAAGGTGTGGGCGCGGCAGCCGCTGCACTCCGGCTGGTACGACGACCCGGCCGGGGCCGAGTCCAGCTGCGCCACCGCGCCGTCGCGTACCCGGGGCAACCTGCACATCGACCTGGTGTCGCTGACGGACCAGCACCAGCGGGCCGACTGCCTCCAGGGCGGCTCGATCGGGGTGAACCGCAAGCTGTCGGTGTACCGCAACGGCAAGCTGATCGACGAGCGGGACCGCCCGCTCGCCGACGTCACCGTTGCGCAGCAGATGGCCGACTACCGGCTGACCCTCGACGTCGACACGAGCCTGATCCTGCCGATCTCGACCAGGGTCAACACGTCGTGGACGTTCCGGTCGGCCGGACCGGACGGCACCGGCAGTGTGCCGCTGCCCCTGCTGGCGGTGGACTACGCGCTGCCGATGGACACCCTCAACCACGCCACCGGCGGGACGGCCGAGCTGGCCGTCCGGCAGATGCGGGGGATCAAGGCGCAGAAGGTGACGTCGTTCCAGGTCTGGACCTCGACGGACGACGGTGCCACCTGGACGTCGGCCCGGGTCACCGGCACCGGGGACACCTACCGGGTCGCGCTGCCGACGGCCGCCACCGGACAGCCCGTCTCGCTGCGGGTGAAGGCCGCCGCCAACGGCGGTAGCGGCATCGACCAGACCATCATCCGGGCGTACAACGCCGGCTGACGGTCCGCGCACTGGTGCGGCCCGGCTCCGGCCGGGCCGCACCACCGCTTGCAGCTCCGCGTCGATCCGGCACCCACAGCGGGACAGCTCACTGACCCTCCCAGACCGCCTTCGCGCCAGAGTCGCCGGTACGGATCACGTAGTACACCGTGACGGCGGCGGCCAGCAGCGACAACACCTGCAACGCCGGAGTCAGCAACCGACTGGACCGCCCGCCGTCGGTGGTGGTCGCCTCGCCGCCCCTCGGCGGCACGAAACGGACCAGGGCCAGCGCCACTATCGCCAGCCCGATGGTCGCCCAGAGCGTGATGTCGCCGAACTCCTGGTGCGCCTCGATCGTCGGAGCGAACTCCGGAGTGACCCGGTTGGCGGCGCGCATACGCTCGAAGAAGGCATCACCGGACAGCTTCGCCAGCAGGGCGGCGAGCGGCGCACCCACGGCGAGCAGCCCCAGCACCCAACGGGTGTGCGGCCGGATCGGCGGAACGAGCGCGTAGCCGACCGTCAGCAGGGCCAGCAGCGGCACGAACACCACAGCGGCGTGCAGCACCAGCGGGTGGGCGGGGATGCCCATGAACTCCTCGAACATCGGCGTCTCCTCCTGACACGGGCCGGACGTCGATCGTCCAGGAAAGGACGCTAACGGTACCGAAGGGACGTGTCAGCCCCCAAGATTGCCGACGACGTCCACCCCCACCCGCTCGGCTACCGGGAGCGCGGCAGACAGTCCTTCTTGTACTTGAGACCCGAGCCGCACCAGCAGGCGTCGTTGCGTTCCGGCGGCCAGGCGATCCGCGCGCTGGGTCGCGCCTGCACCTCGGCCGCGTACCCCGCCCGGACCGCCGCGTCGGCCGGGTCACCGTCACGTCGACCGGCGAACGCGTTCAACCCGTCCACTGTCGCGCGGAACACACCCAACCCGGCCTGCCCGGCACCCCTCAGCCGGACCAGCTCCTTCTCCAGCCGGCCCCGGTGCGCGTCCCAGTCCGGCCCGTACACCTCACCCAGCGCGGCGTGCTCGGCGAGCAGTCGGTCGAACTCCGCCCGAGGCCAGAAGAGCAGGTCCGACTCGGCGTCCCTGCGCTCCCCGGCCCGGCGCACGAGCTGGGTCTCCAACCGGTCCGCCAGGTCGTCCTGCCGGTCGTGCGGCAGGTTGAGATTCCGGCGTACCCGGTGCCGCTGTTGCAGCAGGAAGAAGACGACACCGGGCGCTTCCGGCGGACCGAGATCCACCACCGGGTCGATCGCGGTGCTGGCCGGCCCGGACGCCGCGGTCGCGCGCTCGCTGAGCAGGCTGTCGACCGCCTCGCTCAGCCACGTCTCGGCGATCGCCGAACGACCACCCGCGTCCAGCGCCGCACTCACGTAGGCGGGTGCGTCGGGCTGCGTGAGCAGCAACGGGCGCAGCGCGGTCAGCTCCGCCACCGCCTCCTCGTCCCGACCGCCGGCCCGGAACAGCGCCCGAGCCCGCAGCGCCCGGGCGAAGCCGGCACGGGGATCGTCCCCGGACGGGTACGCCGCCAGAGCCTGCTCCGCGTACCGCAGGGCGGCATCGGGTCTCGCCCGGATCTCGGCGATCTCAGCGGCCAGGGTCAGGGCGTCCCCGGCGTCGTCCGGATCCTCCAGCCGGCCCTGCTCGGCCGCCTCGGCGAGGTCGGCGGCGACACCGAGCGGGTTGGCCGTCCCGAGCGCTGAGCGGCGAAGTTCAGCGAGGTCAGCCTTGGTGAGTACGTCTCTCGTCGGCACGATCTCACGGTACGTCGGCGTGCTGATGGTATGCGGGCAGATCACCTGTTACGCCGCTCTCATACCGCCCGCAGCTCCGACCAGCGCCGCCCGCAGTCATGACCACGCGCCGGCTGCCGCCGCCCGGGCGACATAGTTCGAGCGCCGTGGATTTGCCGGCCGATGTGGTGATGAGCGTGATGACTCACAGGCATATCGATGCCTCACAGTCATCACGCTCATCACCGCGTCCGGTCCCTCAGACGTCACGCTCCGTGGTGCTGGTCGCGCGTGGTCGGGGCGGTCAGAACTCCTCGTACACCGCGGGGTCCTGGTCCGCGAGCCGCCCGTCCGGGCGGCCCAGCGCGGTGATGGCCTCGACCTCACCGTCGGTGAGCTTGATGCCGAAGATGTCCAGGTTCTCGGTCTGCCGCTGCGGGGAGGCGGCCTTGGGCAGCGGGATCACCTGGCGGGCCACGTGCCAGGCGAGGATGGTCTGCGCCGGGCTGACGCCGTG
Source organism: Micromonospora sp. MGP-C2 (assembly GCF_057766525.1). NCBI lineage: Bacteria > Bacillati > Actinomycetota > Actinomycetes > Micromonosporales > Micromonosporaceae > Micromonospora > Micromonospora sp. MGP-C2. The sequence continues at coordinate 1,410,176 of NZ_JBYMEN010000002.1, read as the reverse complement.
AGCGGTCGCGATCTCCACGATGACGGGGTGTTGCTGCAGGTCGTTGCCGTGGCCGAGCGGGCTCCAGCCCTGCACGAGGATGCCGTGCTCCCGGTGATAGTCGAGCGCCTCCTGCTGCGGGAAGTACGGATGCACCTCGATCTGGTTGACCACCGGGGCGACCCCGGTCTCGGCCACCAGCCGGTCGATGTGCTCGGGCAGGAAGTTGGAGAGGCCGATGTGCCGGACCAGGCCGCGCTCGCGGGCCTCGATCAGCGCCTGCCACGCCTGCACGTACAGGTCGACAGTGGGGTTCGGCCAGTGGATCAGATACAGGTCGATCCGGTCGAGGCCGGTGCGGAACACGCTCTCCTCGATGGTGGTCAGCGCCTCGTCGTAGCGGTGGTGCCGCCCCGGCAGCTTCGAGGTGACGACCAGTTCGTCGCGCACGTCACCCGCCGCACGCGCCGCCCGGCCGACCGCGCCCTCGTTCTCGTAGTTCACCGCCGAGTCGATCAACCGGTAACCCGCCCGGATCGCCTGCCCGATCGCGTCGACACCAGCCGAGCCGTTCAGTTGGTACGTGCCGAGCCCGATCGCCGGCAGAGTGGTGCCGTCGGCTGCCGTCAGGTGGGGAATCGTCATGATCGGAACCCTACTCGTGCGAGCTGTCCCGCAGGCCGTGTCTGCCGCCGCCACGGTGCCTCAGGCAGATCCGGGATCACCAGTGGGGGCGTCCCGGATGGCGAGTGCGGCTTGGACGAGCGCGGCGTGGGTCAGCGTCTGGGGATAGTTGCCGAGGTGGGCACCCGTCGCGGGCTCCACCTCTTCGGCGTAGAGGCCGAGTGGGCTGGCGTGGTCGACCATGGCCTGGAACAACTCGACAGCCTCGTCGCGACGCCCGATGCGGGCAAGGCCCTGGACGAGCCAGAACGAGCAGGGCAGGAACGCGCCCTCGGTGCCGGGAAGGCCGTCACGTCCGGGCGGGTAGCGGTAGAGCAGTGGACCGCCGGCGGACAGTCGGTCCCGGATGGCGTCGATGGTGCCCCGTACCCGGGGTGAATCGGCCCGGTCCATCCCCAGCAGCGGCAGGACGAGCAGGGCCGCGTCGAGATCCTGAGAGCCGTAGCTGCGGACGTAGCCGCCCGCCGTCGGGTCGAAGCCGCGCGTCCGGACCTCGGCGGCGATGGCATCCCGGGTTTCCTGCCAGCGGCGTCGTTGACGGTCCGGCAGGTGGTGCGTGTCGGCGATGGCCAGGGCACGGTCCACGGCGAGCCAGCCCATGAGCTTGGAGTGGACGTGTTGGGCGGGTTCCCGTACCTCCCAGATGCCGGCATCGGGCTCCTGCCAACAGTCGGCGACCACGTCGGCGAAACCGCGCACCGCCCGCCACGTCTCGGCGTGGAGGAGGTGTCCGGCCTGAGCGAACGCCCAGGCGGCGTCGATCACCCAGCCGTAGCCGTCGAGCTGGTGCTGAGCGGCGGCACCGTTGCCCATCCGCACCGGAAGGCTGTCGAGGTAGCCGGGCCAACCGGACAGTTTTCGTTCCGCTGGCACGTGCCTGCCGTGCAGGGTCAGCAGCGCCGGCAGGCGTGGCCGTTGCAGTCGGCTGGCGTGCAACAGCCACGCGAGGAAACCGCGAGCCTCGTCGGTCTTGCCGACGCTGAGGAAGGCGCTGACGCCGATGCTGGCGTCACGGGGCCAGACATAGCGGTAGTCCCAGTTTCGACCCCCGCCGGGATCCTCGGGCAGTGACGTGGTGGGTGCGGCCACCGGTGCTCCCGAGGGCGAGTAGGTCAGCAGCCGCAAGGTGAGCAGGCTTCGTACGACGTGTTCCCGGAACGGCAACCGCTCGTCGATCTCCGCGGTCCAGGCCCGCCAACGAGCTTCGTCCTCGACGAGCAGCTGCCAGGCCACTGTCGGGTCGACGTGGATCAGCGGTTCGCGGTGGGCCACGGCCAGTACGAGGGTGACCGGACGACCTGGCCGGACGGTGATCGAGGTTGGCCGACCCGGTTCAATTCTGAACGTGGGCGTGCTGTCCAGCGCGACCGCAAGCGCCCCCCACTCACACACGAGCCCTTGGCGCCGGTGCCGCGCTCGGGGCCGGCGGTGCCGTGCGCCAAGGCGGGGGTCGAACTCCACCACCGCCTCGACCGCCGCCTGCTCGGCCGACAGCCGTCGCACGATCAGCGACGTGGGCAGCAGACGTCCGCTGACCTCGGCCACCATCGCCTCCGTGAGGCGGAGCCGGCCGCTGCCCACCGCCCAGGTGGTCTCCAGAGTGGCGGTGTGCTGCCGGTACCGTCGTTCGACGACCGTGGCCGGCCGCGCCGGGCCGACCCGGAACGTTCCGGCGTCCGGGCCCCCGACCAGCCGACCGAACAGGGGATCGCCGTCGAAACGTGGTACGCAGAGCCAGTCCATCCCGCCGTCACTCGCGACCAGGGCGGCGGTGCGCGTGTCGCCCAACAGACCGTAGTCGCTGATCGGTGGCCCGCCAGTCATGGAGATCGCTCCTCGACGAGCCGCGCTCTCGAGCAGTGGGTCACCTGGCCTGCAGGAGCAGCCCGAGGCAGACCCCGTAGACGACGTGGACGACAACCGTGACCAGCGGGGTCTGGATGCCGTAGTTGAGGGCGAACAGCCCGGGCGGCTCCAACACCGCCGTGCTGGCCGGCCCCGCCCGTTGCGAGGCCATCCGCGGGTGGACACCAGGAAGCAGCGGCAGAATCACCGTCAGCGCGATCCCGACGTGCACAATCCCCAACAGCCCCCCGATCCACCAGGTCGCGCGGTGCAACAGCGCGAACGTGGCCGCGTAGCCGAGGGCGAAACCCTGCCCGGCGCAGAGGTGGAGGAAGAACCCGACGACCCGGGCCCGGTCGGGATCCCCGGTGACGAAGGCCCCGAGCACCAGGGGAAGGTCGAGCCGGGTGAGACCGGCCAGTTGAGCGGTGATCATCGCCGCGGTGAGCGCCGCGGTGGCGACCAACCCGAACAACGCCCATCCGGCCCAGTCCATCTCAGCAGTCGTCGACGTCGCGGGCGTTCTCCGTCATCGGTCCACCCTCCGGTCGAACAGCGTGAAACCCGCGGCCCGGACCGGACACCCGCCTCGTCCGGCTTCGAGGGCCGCCCGGTTTCTCACCATAAGCCACCGGACCCGTCACGCTGACCTGCTCGCCCAGACGACCCTCGACTTGTTGGCACCAGGTGGCGAGCGCTCTTCGCACGAGCCGGGGTGCCGAGCCCAACCGGTCGTCAGCCGAGGACACCTCCGATGGGCGTCGCGTATACCGTCTCGACCGGCCGGATCACCTTGACCATCGAGGCGAGGTACTCCCGCGTCTCGGGATCCGTGGAGTAGACGATCGTGCCCTTCATCCCGCGGGTCAACAGCACCTTGTAAGTGTTTCGAATCAGCAGATCCGCCTCGGCGTCGCTGACCGACTTGCGATTACGGAACGCTGGATCCTTCGACTCGTCGCGTCGAGTCACCAGTTGGCCGTCCCGAGCAACCAGGTCCGGCCCGATGATGACGCCAGACCAGTCGTACTCGAAGCCCTGTGCCGTGTAGACGCAGCCCACCTGGCCGAAACCGTTCGGGTCGGTGGCCCAGAACGCGCTGCCTGGCGCGTCGCCGACGCTGCGGTCGCTCTTGACATTCCAGGGTCGCGACCAAGCGCCGAGCTGCACATCCGGCACCAGGCTGTCGTCCGGACGCGGATCGCTCCACGGCCAGCAGTAACCGGCGGACATCCTGGCGCTGACGCCCGGTGCCTGTTTGCTGGCGAGGAAGGCTTCCATCTCCTCCGGCGAATCGGCGAGACGCAGGTCGACCCTTCCGTCGCCGACCCAGACCGACGGCTCGCCGCCGTCGAGGTCGAGCAGGTCAACGACCCATTGCTCGTACGCCTCGCTGCCCCCGCAGCGGAACTGGCTGTGCAGCGAAACGACTTCGATATCAAGGTTGAGCTGCCTCGCGTACGACGAGATGACCTCGACATTTCCCAACTCGCCCGGCTTCACCACCTGGTGCTCGTCGAGCAGGAACACCGGAACCCGGGCCGCGGCGATAAGCTCGTCGATCTGGGAACGAGCTTTCTCCCGCTTAGCCTTCGGCGTGAACCGGTTGACGGAGTTCTCCCGGATGCGGTGTGCCTCGTCGCAGATCAGGACGTCCAGCCCGTTGCGTTCGGCGGACATGAAGCTGTTGAAGTATCCGAAGAGATTCTTCAGCCGGGTCGATCCCTTGCCGGCGTACCGACGCAACGTCTGGGTGAACGACCGCGAGCCCGTTGCATGCATGACGGACCGGTTCTGGCGCGCCAACTCACCGAGCACTGACAGTGCGATCACGCTCTTCCCACTGCCCGGTCCACCGGACACGACCACGACCGACTTGCGGTCCGCCGAGCGCGCCCGCTCCACGGCGTGCAGCACCAGCTCGTACGCCACACGCTGCTCGTCCAACAGCGTGAAGTGCGACCTGTCCTTCAGCTCCTGCGCGGCGTACCGCAGCAGATGCCGACTGGGCCGGACGGAACTGGAGAGGAAGCGGTCCGCCGCGCCAGCCCCTGACGTCGGTGCGAGGTGGGTGCGTAGGTAATCGAGAAACTCACCCCGCCGCTGCTTGGTGAAAATCCGGCTCTGCTCGGTCGCCTGGCGGTCGAACAGGTTGCTGATGTCTCGGTCGACCGCGTTGTGCAGGTACGCGACCCCACGGACCGGGTTTCGTTGACCGGCGAGGATGCCAAGGAAGTCGGTCAGGTACTCGCAATAGAGTCCGACTTGGACGCCAGGGTGAAGCCGTGGGCCACGAGCGTGCTGCACCGCCACCAGGTTTTCAGAGCCTTCGTAAGACTCGGCGTAGGACCATTGCTTCAACTCCAAGACGACGTAAGAGTCGTCGGTGGTCTTCGGGTCCGCCCCAGCGAGAATGACGTCCACCCGCTTGCTCGTCAGCGGCAACTGGTACTCCACCAACATCTCGACCTGACCCAGGCCGGCGTCGGCGAGATCCTGCCCCAGCACCTCAAGGCTCCGCGACCATGAGCGGCGTTCTGCCGGGCTCACTTTGCGACCGATCTGCTCCACGATTCGGTCTTCGAGGATGCCGGCGCCAGCCAAGCGCAACAGGCCATCGGCGGACGTACGGAACGCTGACAACACTTGCCCCCGGGCAGCACGAAGTGATCGTGCGCATGGGGGGCATGTCCGGCAGCCGCCGGAAGCCCGTCGTGACGCGCTTCTACGCCATGGACTGTAGCGAAGAGATCAACTCAGCGCCATGATGGAGTCGCCTTGGGCTACCGTTTTGCCGCCGAGCCGCGAGCCTGCTCAACCGGATAGCGGCGGGCCGAATCCTCGAGCTTCATCTGAGCTGCCTCTACCAGGTCGACGCCGAGCACGTCGGCGAGTCGAGTCAGATAGATCATCACGTCGCCGATCTCGGCTCTCACCCGGCTGCCCGCGTCCGGGTCGGACATGACGATTGCCGACTGCTCGGCCGTGAGCCACTGGAACTCGGCGATCAACTCACCGACCTCACCGGCGAGCGCCATGGCCAGGTTCTTGGGTGTGTGGAACTGCTGCCAGTCCCGCTCCTCTGCGAACGCCCGCACACGGCTCGTCAAGTCATCCATGGCTGGGAGCATCGCAGATGCCTGGTACAGCAGCCCGTGCTGCCGCCTACATGTCGGGGAGGCCGGGGGAATTCATGGCGGCTGTGAACAGAGCCAGGCGCGATGCTCGAAGCGAAGAGCCGGTCCGTCAATATGCTTGGAATCGCGTATGGCGACCAGGTCGGGGATGTCGGTCGCGACCTCGACGCAGGCGCCGCGACGGCAGCATCTATCCCGATCGGTGGCTGCTGGTCAGTGCCGACGGGAGTAGCGGACTCGTCGTGACCGATGAGGACGCCGCTGCCGACGGAGACCTCCGGGTCGTGCATGCTCTCGAGCCGATCTCGGGTGAACCGCAGCTCGCCGTGGTGCCACCGCCGGAGTGGGCGCGCGGCTAGCAGACCGTCGTACGGCCGGGGCCGTCTCCACCGGTCGGTTGACCGCTAGGCTGGCCCTCCCTGGTCTCCCACCTGGAGCAACGCCCATGTCCGACAGCGTCTTCGCGCAGTTCACCGCCGACGACGAGCAGCTCGAAGTCGGGCTGATCGTGCAGCCGGCGATCAACGCCGCCCTGGTGCACAACCGGGTGCCGTTGGTCCGCCACCTCACGCTCGTCAACCGAGGTGCGGTGCCGCTGACCGACGTCACCCTGACGCTGGAACTGCGAGGCCCGGACGGGGCGCTGACCGAGCCGTGGACGCGTACCTTCGCTGCGCCGTTGCGACCCGGGACCAGCACGAGCTGGGACGACTTCCGTGACTTCACGCCCGATCGCGTGCTCCTTTACCGCACCGACGAGGCGTTCCCGGTCGACTACACCCTCCGGGTGCAAGCGCAGGCGCAGACACTGCGGCTGGTCGCCCCGTCCAGAGTGCTGGCGCACAACGAATGGTTCAACAGCCCCGCCCTGTACGACAGCCTTGCGGCCTTCGTGCAGCCGAACACCCGGGCGGTGGAGGCGGTTCTGCGGGCTGCCGCCCAGCTCCTGCTCGCGCGGACCGGCTCGGGCTCCCTGCAAGGCTATCAGGAGGGTTCGGAGCGGGCGGCGCTGATCGCCGGCGCGGTGTACGAGGCGCTGCGCCAACTCGAGATCACCTACCAGACCCTACCGGCGTCGTTCGAGAACACCGGCCAGAAGGTGCGCACGACGGCGGCGGTGCTCGATGGTCGGCTCGGCAACTGCCTCGACCTGTCCGTTACATACGCCGCGTGTCTGGAGGCGGCGGGGCTGCACCCGCTCATCTTCATCAGCGCGGGGCATGCCTTCGGTGGCTTCCTGCTGGAGGAGGAACGGCTGGGCTCGGCCGCCGTGACCGAGACCAACCTGCTGATCTCGATGGTGGATTCCGGCCGGGCCGTGCCGGTCGAGCTGACCCGCATCGGGCCGGGCACGCAGTCGGCGACCTTCACCGAGGCGGTACGCGTCGGACTCGGCCACTTCCGCGGCGACGGTGAACGCATACAGGGCGTCGTCGACGTGCACCTGGCCCATCGCTCCGGCATTCAGCCCTTGCCGTCGCCCGACGAACTGATCGCGCCCGCCGCGGTCGACGCCGAGGCGACGCCGAAGATAACGGCGTCCCTCGACCTCCCGCCCGGCGTCGCCGCCGCGAAGCTGCGCCAGTTCGCCGACGAGGGCGAGGAGGTGCCGCAGCAGTCCGACGGGTCGCCGGCGCGCATCCAGCAGTGGAAGAAGTCGCTGCTCGACCTGAGCCTGCGTAACCCGCTGCTCAACCTGCCCAAGCGTGGCCGTGGCCTGGACCTGCACGTGCCGGCGGGTGCGCTGGCCCTGCTCGACGACCTCATCCACGATGGCCGTCAGGTGCAGGTCATCCCGCAGGACGACATCAGCCACGTTCACGAGCTGGCGGGGGCACGTCGGGCGCAGGATCTCGACGCCGAGATCCTGACCCGGGAGCTGCGTACCGACCGGCGGGTATACGGAGCGGTCACCGACGTCCGCTACAAGACCGCGATGCGCGCGTTGCAGCGTGAGGCGCGCACGATGGAGCAGGAGACCGGCAGCAACTACCTGTACCTGACCATCGGCACCCTGGTGCACACGAAGACGACCGGGGGAGAGGCGTACGCGCCGTTGTTCCTCCTACCGGTGCGCATCGAGGGCGGCAGCGGCCGTCGCCCGTACGCGATGGTCATCGACGGCACCGAGGTCGCCAGCCCGAACTACTGCCTGATCGAGTGGTTGCGGGTCAAGCACAGCGTGCGGATCCCGGAGCTGGAGCGACCGGTCCTCGACGAGCACGGCATCGACATCGCCAAGACCCTGGCCGCGATCAACACCGGGCTGCTCGACAACCGGCTCAACTACCGCATCGACGAGAGCGCCAGCCTTCGCCTGTTGCAGTTCTCCACCTTCCAGATGTGGCGGGACCTCACCGACCACTGGCCCCGGTTCATGGAGAACCCGGTCGTCCGGCACCTTGTCGAGTCCTCCGGCGCCACGTTCGACGATCCCGCCCGCCCGGAGCACGACGTCGAGATCGCCGTCGACGAGGCCGACCTGCACCTGCCCATCCCCGCCGACGGGTCGCAGATGCAGGCCATCGTGCGCGCCGAGCGGGGCCACTCCTTCGTCCTGGAGGGCCCGCCGGGCACCGGCAAGTCCCAGACCATCACCAACATGATCGCCCGGGCGGTCAGCGCGGGCCGGTCGGTGCTGTTCGTCGCCGAGAAGCAGGCCGCCCTGGAGGTGGTGAAGCGCCGCCTCAAGCAGATCGGCCTCGGCCCGTTCGCGCTCGACCTGCACGGGCGCAAGCAGTCCCTCAACGCGATCCGCCAGCAGCTGCGCGACGCGCTCGACCAGTACGACCAGGACGGCGACGGCACGTGGACCGCCGTCGAGACGGCCTACCGGACGCGGCTCGCCCCACTGACCGAGTACCCGGCCCAGGTGCACACCACCAACCCCGTCGGGATGTCGCTCTGGTCGGCCTACGAGCAGACCCTGGCGTACGGCGATGGCCCGGTCGCCCCGATCCCGGTGGCCTACCTGCACGCACCCGCCCCGGCACGCGCGCAGGTCGAGACGACAGTGCGGGAGTTCCCGGCGGCCGCACGATCGGCCCGACTTCGGGCCGCGCACCCGTGGGCGATCAGCGGCTGCCGCACCCTCGACGGGTTGCACGGCGCCGCGGTCACCGAGATCGCCGGTGAGCTCGAACGCCTCCGAGCCGACCTCGGCGCCCACCCGCGCCTGGTCGAGTTGCTGCGGACGCTGCCCGCCCCGGAGACCGTGAGCGAGCTGCAGGCGGGCGCCTGGCTCGCCGTACGCGGACTGCTGCCGGACCGGCAGACCACCCTGCATGCCAGCGACCGGCGGTGGGACGAGGCGGTGGCCCGGCTCCAGGCGGACCTGGCGGCCTTCCGGCAGGGCTTCGCCGGTGAGCTGACCACCTTCCGGCCGGACGTGTTCGCTCGACCGGAGCTGACCGCCTGGCACGGTGAGGCCCAGGAGGCGGCGAAGAAGCTGATCGGTAAGCGCAAGCGTCGGCAGGCCATCGTGGATCGGCTGGCGGTGCACCTGGTTGCCGGTGCGACGCTCGACGTCGAGCGGGTGGAGGTGGCCACCGGTCGGCTGGTGGCCGCCCAGGCGCAGGCGGCGGCCCTCTTCCAGCATGTCGTCGCGGTGGGCGGGCTGCGGCTGTCGCAGTGGCAGCCCACGGACCCGAACGCGCAGGAGCGGCTGACCGAGGCGATCGAGGCGACCCGCGTCGGCCGGACGCTCCTGGCCCGGCACCCGCACGCCTGGGAGCTGTTTCACGGCGGCTTCACCGATGTGGACGCTGTGCTCCTCGACCGGTTCGCCTCCCGGTGGCGGGCCTGGCGCGGGGTGTTGCGTTCCGGTGAGGCCGAGCTGGCACTGTGGGCCGACGGTTCGCACTGGACCGACGCCTGGCAGCGCGACGGCGCGGCCTGGCTGCACGAGGTGCAGAGCGAGGAGTTGTTCCCGCTGCGCCGATGGGCGACCGTCCTGACCCACGCCGACGTGCTCGCCTCGGCAGGTCTCACCGACTATCGGGACCAGCTGCTGCGCGCCGAGGTGCCCGCGCATCTCGCCGAGGAGGTCTACCGGCGGGGAGTCGCGACGGCGTCCCTCGCCGAGCGGGTACGGGCCGGCGGCCTGCAGTACTTCGACCCGGAACTGCACGACGACGAGATCAGCCAGTTCGAGGTGGCCGCCGGTGAGCTGCGGTCCGCGCTGCCGACGCAGCTGCCGTCGGTGCTGGTCCGCCGCCGCCCCTTCAGCCCGGCCGACCGGCGTGGTCGCTTCGCTGACTTCGCGGCCGAGCTGCGCCGTAAGCGGGGCGGGCGGTCCTTCCGGGAGCTGTTCGAGCAGTACGCGGATGCGGTGCTCGCACTGACCCCGTGCGTGCTGGTCAGCCCCGCGTCCGCGGCGAACTTCCTCGCGCCGGGAAGCCAACGCTTCGACCTGGTCATCTTTGACGAGGCCTCACAGATCCGCGTGGCGGAGGCGATCGGCGCGATGGGTCGGGGCAGCGCCGTGGTGGTGGTCGGCGACTCCCGGCAGATGCCGCCGAGCAGCATCATGCAGGCCAGCCACAGCGTCGACGAGGTCGACGAGGGTAACGGCCCGGTGCCGGAGGACCTGGAGAGCATTCTCAGCGAGGCCGTCGAGTCGGGACTGCCGCAACGGTGGCTGTCCTGGCACTACCGCAGTCATGACGAGTCACTCATCGCCTTCTCCAACCGCTACTACTACGACAACAAGCTCTCCAGCCTCCCGTCGCCCGGCGCCGCCAGCTCGGCGGGCGTCAGCTGGCGGCGCGTCGAAGGCCGGTACGACCGGGGCGGATCCCGCACCAACGAGGTCGAGGCACGGGCGATCCTCGCGGACATCACCCGGCGGTTGCACGACCCGGCGACCGCCACCCAGTCCGTCGGCGTGGTCACCTTCAACATCCAGCAGCGGGACCTCATCCTCAACCTGCTGGAGGAGAGCCCCGATCCGATCATCCGCGAGCACCTGTCCGGCGCGGTCGCGGAGCCGATCTTCGTCAAGAACCTGGAGAACGTGCAGGGCGACGAGCGCGACGTCGTCCTGTTCTCGCTGGCCTTCTCCACCAACCTGGAGACCGGCCAGCTCCCGCTGAACTTCGGCCCGCTCAGCCAGGCGGGCGGCGAGCGGCGGCTCAACGTGGCCATCACCCGCGCCCGCCGCCAGGTCGTCCTCTACTCGTCCTTCGACCCGTCCGACATCGACCTGTCCCGCACGTCCGCGCTGGGCACCCAGCACCTGCGGGCGTACTGCGAGATGGCCGCCGCCGGCGCGGAGCGCCTGGGCGACCTCGCCACCGACCGCACCGAGCGGCGCAGCCGGATCCGCGACGAGGTGGCCGCGGCGCTGCGCGACCGCGGCCACGAGGTCCGTACCTCGCACGGCCTCTCCGACTTCACAGTGGACATCGCCGTACGCAGACCAGGCTCACCACTGTGGCAGGTGGCCGTCATGCTCGACGGCCCGGACTGGAGCGCACGCCCGACGGTGGCCGACCGGGACTCGGCGCCCACGCTCCTCCGCTCGATCATGGGTTGGCCGGAGGTCGTGCGGTTCTGGCTGCCGGCGTGGATCCACGACCGATCGGCGTTGCTCGACCGGGTCGACGAAGCGGTCACCCGGGCCGCCGCCCCCACGACCGCCGAACCCGAGCCCGAGTCGTCACCGGTCGCAGCGGCGCCCGAAGCCGTCGAACTGCCGCAGCCGCGCTCCGAAACAGAAGTGGAACCGCCGCACTCGACACCGAGCGCCGAGTTGCCGCAGCCGCGCCTCGCGGTGGACGAGGAGCCGCTCCGGGGCGAATCGTCGGCACCCGTCATCGCACTGGCCGCCACGACCACGGCGACCTCGGACGCAGACACCATCACGGTGAGCCCATTCGTTCCGTACGCCCCGACCTCGCTCGGGGACCAGGCCGACCTCGACCTCCTGGCCACCGACCCGCGCGTACGTGACCTGGTGCGGAACGCGCTCCGCGAGATCATCGAGGCTGAGGGGCCCATCGAGCAGCACCGGCTCGCACGCCTCGCCCTCGCCCGGTTCGGTTTCCTCCGAACCCGGGAGGACCGCCGTACCGCCGTGCTGTCGCTCGTCGACTCCCGCCGGCTCTACACGCACCCGACAGTGAGCCGGTACGCCTGGCCCGAAGGCACCGACCCGCAGACGTACCGCGCGTACCGGGTCACGCAGGCGAGCAACGACCGCGCGTTCGAGGAAGTGCCACCCGAGGAGGTGGCCAACGCCTTCGTACACGTGCTTCAGGGCATGCCGAGCATGGACGAGGAACGGTTGCTGCGCGCCGGCCTGGAACGGCTCGGCTACCGTCGCCGCACCGAGAAAATCGACAAGCTACTCCGGTACGGGCTGCACGTCGCCGTGACCAGCGGACGCCTCCGCTTCGACCAGGAGGGCCGCCTCACCCGAGGCTGACCAGAGTCACCACTCATATCGGTAACAGGCGTCACCTGAGTCAGTCGCGGCAGAATGAGCGAGGTCTGGGCCGCTTCAGCCGAGGCCGTGCTCGTCGGGTCGGGTGTTGAGGACCCAGGCGAGCGGCATGGTCGCACGGGCGACGTACTGATCGCCCTCGAGACGGTGCATGGTGACGGTCTGCGCTGCGTCCTGGTCGACCACCCAGTATTGCGGGATGCTCGCGGCGGCGTACTCACTGCGCTTTGTCACTGTGTCGACACCCTCGGAGCCGGGCGAAACGATCTCGATAACAAGGAGCACGTCGGCGACCGGCAGCCACACACCGTCGGCCTGAGCCTTGCTCCACACGACCAGGTCCGGGATGCGTCCGCCGACGCCGCCGTCACGGCCCGGTATGCGTAGCCCGACTGCCTGGGCGATGTGTTCCGCTGGGACACCGCCCTGAGCGAGCCACACCATGAGCCGGGTCGCGATGATCGCGTGGTTGTAGCCCGGCGGCGGCATGATCGAGACGACTCCCTCGGGGCTGATTTCGTACCGGTGGTTCTCGTCTGCGGCCATCATCGCCGTCAGGTCATCGAGCGTCACGACCGGGGGCATGTACCTGCCAACCGCCTCTGAGCTCATGGGCGCATCCTACCGGTTCGCGGGCCAGCACCTGCGGTGATGGGACCGTGCAGCGTCAGCGCCTACCAGGATTGCTCGATCCGGGGAACCCGGCTGAATAAGTTGCATCCACCAGTTCCTGAAGATGGCGGATGACGTCGACCTTGTGCTCGGTCTCCGGCAGTTGCCGTTCTCCAGCCGTCACCAGGTCGTTCCGCCAATGGCTGACAATCTCCCGCTGTGCTGCCGCGGGCAGGTCGTCGATCCACAACGACCCGAGGTTGTTGTCGACGATCTCCTGCAGGTGGTTGGCGGTCTGCCTGTCTGATAGGCGGGAGATCAGGAACTCCAGCGTCCAGTCGAACAACCCTCCGGTTGCGGTCCAGTCGACGCCGGGTTTGAGCACGATGAGGCCAGCCATTATTTCCCCACGGTGAATACTCTCGGACCGAGGCTCCGGTCCGTAATGAACTGCTCGATACGGGCCACCTGTTGCGGGGTGAACTTCGCGACGTCCACCGGCACCAGGTCTGCTTTGTCTAAGTGTCGCTCAATCTGATACTGCAGTTGTGGCCACTGCCGGTCAAAGAACTGGGCCGGAAAGTTGCCAACCGCATCGTAGGTCCGTCCGGCCTCGTCGACCCAGTCGGCAGAGGAGTCTGCCTGTGCGCGCTGCAGCCTCACGCCCAATTCCTGCTCCAAACGGACCGCCGTCTCCGCCTCGCCCGGACGAAACCTTCCGGTGGCTGGATCCATGCCGAGATCGTGGACTCGTTGCTGCTCCGTCACCGCATGGCCGGGGGTCTCGCGAGGCGGCTCAGGCTCTGGTGTGTTCCGGCTCGGTGGAGATTCACCTCTCTGGAGTCGACCCAGTGCCTGCTTGAGTTTCTCGATCAGGTCGCCGAGTCGGCGTATCTCCGGGATCAACCGCCGCAGGCTGGCCAGCAACCCTCGCAGCAGCCGCGCGATCCGCGCCGCCCACGACGCCACCAGGGTCGTGACCTGCTCCACGACCAGCGGCGCGGCCAGTCCGCCGGTGACGACGAGTTCGCCCGCGTACACGATGAGACGGGACACGCAGGTGGCGATGGCGTCGCGGACCAGGAGCCGGACGGCGGCCACCAGGCCGGCGGCGCCTTCGGTGATCGCGGCCATGGTGTCGGCGCCCTGGGCGAGGCCGGTGATGGCCTGCTGTTGTTCGGCGGCCCAGGCGCGGTAGGCGGGGCCGGCGCTGCCACCCCACCCGGCGACGTCGGTGCGGACGGCGCGGGTCAGCGCGCCGGCTTCCTCGCGGAGCGATGCGGCGACGTTGCGCCAGGTCTGGGCGTGAGCGGTGATCTGCGCCGGGTCGCCGGCGAGCCAGTCCAGCGCCTCAGTGAGCGGCTTGACGTGCTCGATGAGCCAGGCGATCCCGTACTGGAGCAGGGCGCCGACCGGGTCGGAGACGAAGGCGAGGGCGTCCAAGCCGGCGCTCACCACGCCGAGGCTGCCGTCGATCCAACTGCCGTTGCGTACGCCCTGGGCGATGAGTTCGATGTCCTCGCAGATCCAGATGCCCGCCCATGCGCTGGGTGGGGTGTCCGCTGCGGCGGCGACGAGCGGGTTGGACGTCACGGCTGCCGCCGCACCTCATCGAGGCGCTGCTGCCGTACTCCGTCGAGCAGTTGCTTCGCGTGGGCGTCGGAGCTTCGGTAGCGGTCCGCTCCGACCCGCAGCTTGCCGGCTGTGTCCCGCACCGACGCGGCGGCGGCGCCGATGCCGTCGACCAGGGTCCGCTGGAGGCCGTCGAGCAGTGTCGGCATCAGCGCGCAGAGCTGGCCGTACGCATCGGCGCCCAACCGGACGTGTTGGCCTGCCTGCCCGGCGGTGTCGAGGCTGCCGGCGCAGCGGTCGAGGCGGGCGGCGTGGGCGGTCAGGTCGTCCGGGTCGACGTGGATGCCGTCACCGGTCGGCATCGCTCGAACCCTCATCACCAGCCAGCCGGCTGCGGTACGACTCGATGATGGCCTTGGCGCTCGCGTCGTCGCCGAGGAACTCCACTGTCAGTTCGCGGACCTGGCGTAGCAGGTCGGTGCGCGCGGCTCGGGTGGTCTCCAGGATCTGCTGGGCGGTGCGCGCCGCGGGTTGCTGCCGGATGCGTTCGTCGAGCCACAGGCCGATCAGCAGGCCGGAGCATTCGACGGTGACGTCGACCGTCCGGTCGTTGTTGTGGGCGGTGCCGGTCAGCTCCTGCATCCTCGCCGAGAGCGTCTTCGCCCGTGCCGCCCGTTCGGCGAGCGACGACTCCCACTCGTCGAGCCGGTGTCCGGCCGCGTCGAGCGCAGCGTCGTCCGCCCACATGTCGACCCTCCCCAGGGGACCACCGCCGACGACAGCCAGCGTGATCACCCGCACGTTACCAACTGGTGGCGCTCCGTGTATGCCCCGCGCCCGACCCCGTGCTCGTATCGGCCGGCCGCCATGTGCCCCAATCCGGACCACGCGACGATCAGGTCAACGAAGATTGTCTCCGTGACGAGCGACAACCCGCACCGGGGATGGACCAGCCGAACCGCCTGGGAGGGTCGGTTCAACGCTCCGCTGCGCTCGTTCCTGCGCACCGAGACCGGCGGCGCCCGGGTGGTGCTGGTCGCCGCGGTGGCGGCGCTCGTGTGGGCCAACGTGCACGTGTCGTCGTACGAGTCGGTGTGGGGCACCTCGCTCTCGGTCCGGCTCGGCGACTGGTCCCTCTCGCACGACCTGCGTACCTGGGTCAACAGCGGGCTCATGACCTTCTTCTTCCTGGTCGCGGGGCTGGAACTGCGCCGGGAGTTCGACATCGGCGAGCTGCGCGAGCGGCGTCGACTGGCGTTGCCGATGCTGGCCGGTTTCGGCGGCATGCTCCTGCCGATCGCGATCTATCTCGCGTTCAACGTCGGGCAGAGCACCGCCGCCGGCTGGGGAGTGGTGATGGCCACGGACACGGCGCTCGCGCTCGGCGCGCTGGCCGTCTTCGGGCCACGCTTCTCGGATCGGCTGCGGGGGTTCCTGCTGACCGTCGCCGTCGTCGACGACGTGGTCGCGATCGCGGTGCTGGCAATCGCGTACCCGCATCATCCCTCGCTGTCGGCGCTGCTCGTCGCGGTGGGGATCTTCGGCGTCGTCCTGCTCGTCCGGGCACTGGGTGTGCGGTTCGGGCCGGTCTACGCGCTGCTGGGGGCGGCGGCCTGGGTCGCGGTCTCGGAGTCCGGTGTCGACCCGGTCGTGGTGGGTCTGGTGATGGGGTTGCTGACCTACGCCTACGCTCCCGGCCGCGACGACCTGCAGCGGGCGAGCGACCAGTTCCGCCTCTTCCGGGAACAGCCCACCCCGCAACTGGCCCGGATGGCCCGAGCCGGGCTCACCTCTGCGCTGTCGCCGAACGAGCGGCTGCAGACCATCTACCACCCGTGGGCGAGCTATGTGGTCGTGCCGCTCTTCGCGCTGGCCAACGCCGGAATCGTGATCAACGGGGATCTTCTCGCCAGGGCGGTGGTCTCCCCGGTCACGCTCGGCGTCGTGGTCGCCTACGTCGTCGGCAAGCCGGCCGGGATCGTGGGTGCCTCCTGGCTGGTGGCCCGGCTCAGCGGCAACCGGTTCCGACCACCGGTCGGCTGGGTCGCCGTCGTGGGGGTCGGCACGATCTCCGGCATCGGGTTCACCGTCGCGCTCCTCATCGCCACCCATGCCCTCAGCGGTCCCGCCCTGGATGAGGCGAAGCTCGGCATCCTCGTCGCGACACTGGGGGCGTCCCTCGTCACCTGGCTGGTGTTCCGCTCGGTCGGGCGACTGTCGCCGGCACGGCGGGCGCGCGCGCTGCTCGGTGTCGCCGAGGGGATCGTCGACCTGATGCTGCCGGTCGACCCGGAGCGCGACCACATGCGCGGGTCGCTCGACGCGCCGGTGACTGTCGTGGAGTACGGCGACTTCGAGTGCCCCTACTGCGGGCAGGCCGAGCCGGTGGTCCGGGAACTGCTCGCCGACTTCGCCAACGTCCGGTACGTCTGGCGGCACCTGCCGCTCACCGACGTCCACCCGCACGCCCAACTCGCCGCCGAAGCTGCCGAGGCGGCGGGCGAGCAGGGGGCGTTCTGGGAGATGCACGACCTGCTGCTCGCCCACCAGGACGCCCTCAACCCCGACGACGTGCTCGGCTATGCCGAACAACTCGGCCTGGACGTCGACCAGTTCCGGGAGCACATGGTCAAGCGGATGGGTGTCGACCGGGTCGCCGAGGACACCGACTCCGCCGACCTCAGTGGCGTCACGGGCACCCCGACCTTCTTCATCAACGGCCGGCGGCACTACGGCGCGTACGACATCACGGCGCTCTCGGCGGCGGTGAAGGCGGCGTTCGCCAGCGCGAAGCTGCGCCCCGAGTACCACCCCCGGGAACCCGGGCCCGCCGATGGTGGGCCGGCGAGCTGACGGGGGTCGAGGCGGGGGAGTGTCGGCCGGCAGCGCACCAACCCTCCTGCCCGCCGCCACCTGATGCGGGCGTTTAGGGCCGATGCCGCACCTCCGCCAAGGTCAAGACCCATGCTGTACGGGTGACACGCTCCGGTTCCACGTCCGGCGCCGTACGGGTCGCGTTCGCCTTCTGGATCACGCTCGTGGGCACCACCGTGCCGACCCCGCTCTACCCGCTCTACGAGATGCAGTTCGGCTTCTCGTCGTTGACGGTGACAGTGGTCTACGCGTTGTACGCGCTGGGCGTGGTCGTCGGGCTGCTGGTCTTCGGGCGGCTCTCCGACCAGATCGGCCGACGTCCGGTCATCCTCGCCGCACTGCTGCTCTCCGTCGCCGCGGACGCCGTCTTCCTGTTCGCCGTGGACCTGGCGATGATCATCGTCGGTCGGATCCTCGCCGGTCTGTCCGCAGCGCTGATCATCGGTGCGGCGACCGCGGCGCTGGCGGAGTTGATCGACCGGCGGCATCCGAAACGAGCCGCCACCGTGTCGATCTTCGCGAACCTGGGCGGTCTCGCCACCGGCACCCTGCTGGCCGGGATCGTGTCGGACGTGGCGCCCGACCCGCTGCGGCTGCCCTGGGTCATCGTGCTGATCCTCGCGGTGCTGGCGATCATCGCGTTGCGGGGCGTGCCGGAGACGGTCCGCGAGCGCTCACCGGTGACCCTGCGGGTGCAACGGTTGCACGTGCCCGCGGCCATTCGCGGCGCCTTCGTCCGCTCGGCGATCACCGCCGGTGCGGGCTTCGCCGCGCTCGGGGTGCTCACGTCGGTAACTGGGCTCTTCCTCGGCATGGTCCTGCACGAGACCTCGCACACCCTGGCCGCGCTGGTGGTCTTCGTGGCCTTCGCCGGTGCCGCGTTCGGTCAGCTGCTGACCCGCGTGCTGTCCTCGCGCGCCGCGCTGGCCAGCGCCTGCGTCGGCCTGATCGTGGGAGCCGGCCTGCTCGCGTTCAGCATGTGGATGGCGCTGCTGGCGACGCTGTTCGTCAGTGCGGCGCTCATCGGGGTCGCGTCCGGGGTGGCGGTCGGCGACGGCATCGCGACGATCACCATGAAGACCGAGCCGCAGCACCAGGCCGAGGCGGTGTCGACGTTCTTCGCCATCCTGTTCGCCATGCTGGGCGTGCCCGCGGTCGGGGTCGGTCTGCTGATCCAGACGATCGGTCTGCGCCCCGCCGGCGAGGTCTTCAGCGCGGTGGTGGCGGTGCTCGCGGTCGTCGTCCTGCTCAGCCTCCTGCGGCGTGACCCGGCCCCGCCGGCGACCCGGTCCGCGCCCTGAGCTGACGACGAAAGGCTGGCCGCTGGCCGCCCGGTCGGCGGGAGATGTCAGCGGTCTTCTGGGCTGCCGAAAGCCATTCACGGAGGTCTTGCGGCGGTCATCGTATACAACATACGCTCCCCAAATCGCCCACCTGAGGAGCTCTCCATGACGAACCTCTCCGCCAGCGAAACGCGCCTGCCCCGCCCCCGCGTGCTCCGGGCCGCAGTGGCGGCGGCCGCCGCTGTCTGCACGATCGTTGCCTGCTCACCGGTGTCGAACAGCGGCGGCGACACGCCCGGAGACAACCAGTCGGCCGGCCAGGATTCCTTCGGCACGCCGGCAGACCCCGCCGCCGTGAAGCAGGGCGGCAAGTTGGAAATCGCCCTCTCCGCAGAGCCCGACGCGCTGGACCCGACACTGTCGAGAAGCCTCTACTCCCGCTACGTCTTCCAGGCGATGTGCCAGAAGCTCTACGACGTCGACGAGAAGGCGCAGGTCGTACCGCAGCTCGCGACCGCGCTGCCCACCACGAGCGGCGACGGCCGGACGGTGACCATCCCGCTGCGCCCGGGCGTGCGCTTCGCGGACGGGACGCCGTTCGACTCGGCCGCGGTGAAGGCCACCCTGCAACGCCACCTCACCAACGCCCGGTCGGCGCGCAAGAGCGAACTCGGGCCCATCGACGGCGTCGACACCCCGGACGCGCAGACCGTCGTCCTTCGACTGAAGCAGCCGTTCGCGCCGCTGCTCGGTGCCCTCGCCGACCGCGCCGGCATGATCATGAGTGCACAGGCGTTGCGGAGCCTGGGTGACGACTTCGCCTCCGCGCCGGTCTGCGTCGGCCCCTTCAAGTTCGCCAAGCGGGTGCCACAGAACTCGATCGAGGTGGTGAAGGACCCGAACTACTACGACGCGAGCAAGGTGCACCTCGACAGCATCTCGTGGCGAATCCTCACCGACGCGAGCATCCGTGCCGCCAACCTGCGCTCCGGCGACGTGCAGGTCGCCGACAGCGTCTCCACCCAGGACTTCGCGGCCCTGCGCCAGGACGCCGCGGTCTCGGTCCTGCAGTCGCAGTCGCTCGGCTACCAGGGTCTGACGATCAACATCGGCAACGTCGACGGCATCGGAACGGCACCCAAACCCATCAACCGTCCGCTCGCGCAGAACGCCAAGGTACGGCAGGCCTTCGAGCACGCCATCGACCGCAAGGCTCTGGTCGACGCGGTGTTCAACGGTCTGCACGCCGTCGCCTGCTCACCGATCTCGCCCGCGAGCGCGTTCTCGTCCCCCGAAGCGCAGACCTGCCCGGCGCACGACCCCGCCAAGGCCAAGCAGTTGCTGGCGGAGGCGGGTGTGCAGACGCCGTACACGGTGACGATGCTGGCCTCGAACACGCCCGACACGCTGCGTCTCGCGCAGGCGCTCCAGTCGATGGTCAAGGACGGCGGGTTCGACCTGAAGATCAACCCGGTGGAATACTCGTCGCTCCTCGACGAGCAGGACCGCGGCAACTTCGAGCTGCTGCAACTCGGCTGGAGCGGGCGGATCGACCCGGACGCCAACATCACGAACTTCGTCGGCACCAAGGCGAGCCAGAACGTCGCCGGCTACAGCAACCCGCAGCTCGACACCCTGCTGACCCAGGCCCGCCAGGCCGGCGACGTCGAGGAGCGCAAGAAGCTGTACGGGCAGGCGGTCACGCTGCTCCAGCAGGACGACGCCCTGATCTACCTCTACCGGCAGCGCAACCTGACCGCCGTGAGCAAGCAGCTCCAGGGCCTGCAGGTCTTCCCGGACGGTGTGCTCCGGGCGGCCTTCGCCGGCTTCGCCAAGTAGGTCACAGTGGCCCGCTACCTGCTCACCCGCGCCTGGCAGTCGGCGTTGACACTGCTGTTGTCGACGATCGTGGTCTTCGTCGGCGTGCGGGCCCTGCCCGGTGACCCGGCCCTCGCGCTGGCCGGGGAGGACCGCTCGCCGGAGGCGCTGGAGGCCATCCGTCGGCACTACGGGTTGGACCAGCCGCTGCCGGTCCAGTTCGCGCAGTACGTGGAGCGCATGGCGCAGGGCGACTTCGGGGTGTCGATCCGCACCGGTACGCCGGTGTCGTCGATGCTCACGACCGCCCTGCCGGTGACCGTCGAGCTGTCCGTCCTGGCGATCCTCATCGCCTCGGCGCTCGGGGTCGGCGCGGGCGTGCTCGCGGCGGTGCGTCGTGGGCGGCCCGCGGAGTGGCTCGCCAACGGACTGGCCCTGGTGGGCCTGTCGGTGCCGCACTTCTGGCTCGGGCTGCTCGCGATCCTCTACCTGTCCGTGGCGACCGGGCTGTTCCCCGCCTCCGGCTTCGTGCCGATCCTGGAGGATCCCGTGGACAACCTGCACCACATCGTCCTGCCGGCGGTGATCCTCGGCACCGGTCTCGCCGCCATCATCATGCGGCAGACCCGGTCGGCGATGCTGGACTCGCTCTCCTCCGACTACGTGCGCACGGCCAAGGCGAAGGGCCTGCGACCCCGCGCCGTCATCACCCGGCACGCACTGCGCAACAGCCTCATCGTGGTGGTCACCGTCGTGGGTCTCCAGCTCGGCGGCCTGATCTCGGGCGCGGTCGTCACCGAGCAGATCTTCGGGCTGCCGGGCTTCGGCAAGATGACCATCGACGCGGTGTTCCAACGGGACTACCCGGTGATCCAGGCCGTCGTCCTGCTCACCGCGACGGCCTACATCGTGATCAACTTTTTCGTCGACCTGCTCTACTCGGTCATCGACCCCCGCATCAGGGTGACGGGAGATCCGGCATGACCGTCCTCACCGTGCCGATGGCGGAGACCTCGGTCAGCGTCACCCGGCGCGCACGGGTGCTGCGACGGTTGCGCCGCAACCCACTCGCCGTGGTGAGCTTCGTCGTGCTCGCGCTGGCGGCGGCCACCGCGCTGCTCTCGCCGTGGATCGCGCCCTACTCCGTCGACCAGACCGACTTCGCCCGTACGTTCGCACCGCCCGGCACCTCCGGGCACGTGCTCGGCACCGACGACCTCGGCCGGGACGTCCTCTCCCGCATCATGCTCGGCGCGCGGGCGTCGTTGCAGGTGGGGCTCCTGGCGGTCGCCACCTCCCTGGTCATCGGGGTGCCACTCGGGCTCGCGGCCGGCTACTTCCGGGCCTGGGACGCCGTGATCTCGCGCTTCACCGACCTGCTTCTCGCGTTCCCGTTCCTGATCATGGCGGTGGGGCTGGCGGCCATCCGGGGCGCCAGCCTCGGCAACGCGGCGGTGGCCATCGGCATCGCCCAGATCCCCGGGGTGATCCGGGTCGTCCGGTCGGACACACTGCGCCTCAAGTCGCTGGATTTCGTCGCGGCGGCCGTGGTCGACGGGGCGAGCGACCTGTGGGTGCTGGCCCGGCACATCCTGCCGAACGCGACGTCGGTGATCCTGGTGCAGGCCACCGTCGCGATCCCGGCCGCGATCCTCGGCGAGGCGGTGCTGTCCTTCCTCGGCCTCGGCATCCAACCCCCGGCGCCCAGCCTGGGCACCATGCTGGCCACCGCCCAGCAGTTCGCCGCCCGGGCACCGTGGGCCGCCGTCCTTCCCGGTGTCGTGATCATGGGCTTGGCGCTGGCGTTCAATGTCTTCGGTGACGCCCTGCGCGACGCCCTCGACCCGAAGGGAGACCGCCGATGACCACGGCCCCCGCGGGCACTGCCGCGCCCGTCCTGGCGATCCGCGACCTCTCGGTGTCGTTCCCGACCGAGACCGGCACCGTTTCGGCGGTGGACGGGGTGAGCCTGGACCTCGCCTCCGGGGAGATCGTCGGGATGGTGGGCGAGTCCGGGTGCGGCAAGAGCGTCACCGCGATGAGCATCGCCGGCCTGCTGCCCGGCAGCGCCCGGGTCACCGGCTCGGTACGCCTCGACGGCACCGAACTGGTCGGTGCCCGCGAGTCGGCGCTGCGCCGGGTACGCGGCCAGGAGATCGCCTACATCTTCCAGGAGCCGATGACGTCCTTGAACCCGGTGCTCACCGTCGGGCGGCAGATCGGGGAGGTGCTCCAGATCCACGAACGGATGTCCCGACGAGCCGCGCGGGCTCGGGCCGTGGAGCTGCTGACGCTGGTCGGGATTCCGTCCGCGGCGCAGCGGGTCGACACCTACCCGCACCAGCTCTCCGGCGGCATGCGCCAGCGCGTGATGATCGCGATGGCGGTGGCCTGCGGCCCGAAGGTGCTGGTGGCCGACGAGCCGACCACGGCGTTGGACGTCACCGTCCAGGCCGGCATCCTCCAGGTGCTGCGGGACCTGCGCGACCGGCTCGGCACGAGCATCCTCATCATCACGCACGACCTCGGCGTGATCGCCGACATCGCGGACCGCGTCGTCGTCATGTACGCGGGACGGGTGGTGGAGCGGGCACCGGTCGACGACCTGTTCGCACGCCCCAGGCACCGGTACACGGCCGGGCTCCTGTCGGCGTCACCGCAGCCGGGCCGGCACGCCGGCACGGACCGGTTGACCGAGATCCCCGGGCTGGTGCCCGTCCTGTCGACCCAACCCGACGCGTGCACCTTCGCGGACCGGTGCCCGGCCGCCGACGCGACGTGCCGCGACTCCGCCCCGCCTCTGGAGGGCGTCGGTGGCACGGACCACGTGGCGGCCTGCTGGCACCCCTGCACAACGGCACCGACGGCACCCCAGGAGGCGACCCGATGACGCCGCAGCCCAACGCCCTGGAGATCGAGGACCTGGTGATGCACTTCGGCCCGGTCCGCGCCGTGGACGGGGTGTCCCTGACGATCCCGAGGGGCCGGGTCACCGCCCTGGTGGGGGAGAGCGGCTCCGGGAAGTCGACAGTGGGTCGATGCGTGGTGCGGCTCGTCGAGCCGACCGCCGGGACGGTCCGGATCGCCGGGACGGACGTCACGCACCTGTCCCGACGGCGACTACGCCCCCATCGCGGCGCGGTGTCGATCGTCTTTCAGGACCCGGCCGGGTCCCTGGACCCGCGCATGCTGGTGGGCGACATCGTGGCCGAGCCGCTGCGGCTGGCCGGCAAACGGATCTCCCGGCGCGACCGGGACGCCCGCGTCGCCCTCCAACTCGAACGGGTGGGCCTGCGCGCCGAGGTGGCACGCCGCTACCCCCACGAGCTGTCCGGCGGGCAACGCCAACGGGTCAGCATCGCCCGGGCACTGATCTCCGAGCCCATGCTGCTCATCGCCGACGAACCCACCAGCGCACTCGACGTGTCCGTGCAGGCGTCGGTGCTCAACCTCCTCGCCGACCTGCAACGTGACATCGGGTTCGCCTGCCTGTTCATCACCCACGACCTGTCCGCTGTCGAGTACCTGGCCGACGACATCGCCGTCATGTACCTGGGCCAACTCGTCGAGCAGGGCAGCCGCGAGCGGATCTTCGCCCGGCCCGCCCACCCGTACACGCAGGCGCTGCTGTCCGCCGCGCCGGTGGCCGACCCGGTGCGCCAACGCGAGCGTCAGCCGGTGCTGCTCGGCGACGACCTGCCGTCCGCGCTCGACCCGCCGTCCGGCTGCCGGTTCCGGACCCGGTGCCCGCTCGCGTTCGACAGGTGCGCGACGGAGGTGCCGGCGCGGACGGCCATCGGCGACGGCATGGCCGCGTGCCACCTGGTCCGGCCCGACGGCACCGGCCCCGACGTTCGCACCGCAGATCCCAGTGAGGTGTTGTCATGACGTTCACCACCCGACCCACGCTCCAGGGCACCTTCGGCATGGTGTCCTCGACGCACTGGCTCGCCAGCCAGGCGGCGATGGGAATCCTCGAACGCGGGGGCAACGCCTTCGACGCCGCGGTCACCGCCGGATTCGTCCTGCACGTCGTCGAGCCGCACCTGAACGGGCCGGGCGGCGAGGTGCCGGCCATCGTGGCCACCGCGGCGGACCCGACGCCGAAGGTGCTGTGCGGGCAGGGGCCCGCGCCGGCCGGTGCCACCATCGCGCACTTCCGGTCGCTCGGCATGGACCTCATCCCGGGGGCCGGGCCGCTCGCGGCGGCCGTACCCGGCGCGGTGGACGCCTGGCTCCTGCTGCTGCGCGAGCACGGCACGCTCACCCTCGCCGAGGTGCTGGAGCCGGCGATCGGCTACGCCGGCGCCGGACACCCGCTGGTGGGCCGGGTCGGCGACACCGTGGCGGCCGTGCGGTCGCTGTTCGAGGAACACTGGCCCACCTCCGCCGCGCTCTGGCTGCGCGGCGGCCGGCCACCCGCCGCCGGGGAGATGGTCACCAACCCGGCGTACGCGGGCACCCTGCGCAGGCTGGTCGAGGCGGGCCAGGCGGCCGGCGCGGACCGGGAGGCGCAGATCGAGGCCGCGCGTCGCGCCTGGAGTACGGGTTTCGTCGCCGAGGCGATCGACACGTTCAGCCGCCAGCCGTTCCAGGACTCCAGCGGTCGCCCGAACGCCGGGCTGATCACCGGTGACGACCTGGCCGCGTACTCGGCGACCTGGGAGGCGCCCGCCACCCTCGACTGGCACGGCTACTCGGTGGCGAAGACCGGTTTCTGGGGTCAGGGCCCGGTGCTGCTGGAGTCACTGGCCACCCTCGACGCGCTCGACGACCCCACCGCGTACGACCCGTCGACCGCCCGGGGCGTGCACGCCCAGGTCGAGGCGCTCAAGCTCGCCTTCGCCGACCGGGAGGCCTGGTACGGCGACGACGTCGAGGTGCCCGCCAAGGCGCTGCTCTCCCGGGAGTACGCCCGGGAGCGGGCGGCCCTGATCGGTGACCGCGCCTCGGCGCATTTGCGGCCGGGGCGTCCCGACGGGGCGCAGCCACGGCTGGCTGCCCACGTCCGACCCGGCGCCACCCGTCGTGCCGACCCGACGGATGCGACGACGGGGGAACCGACAGTGCAGGCGGACGGCGTGACCCGGGGCGACACCTGCCACGTGGACGTGGTCGACCGCTGGGGCAACATGATCTCCGCTACCCCCAGTGGTGGCTGGTTGCAGAGCTCGCCCACCATCCCGGAACTCGGCTTTCCGCTGGGTAGCCGGTTGCAGATGTTCTGGCTGGAGGAGGGGCTGGCCTCGTCGTTGGCCCCCGGCCGTCGGCCGCGTACGACGCTGAGCCCGACGATGGTGCACCGCGACGGGGAGCCGGTGCTGGCCTGCGGGACGCCCGGCGGCGACCAGCAGGACCAGTGGCAGTTGCCGTTCCTGTTGCGGCACCTCGTCGGCGGCCAGTCCCTCCAGGAGGGGATCGACGCGCCGGCGTGGCACACGCTCAGCCTGCCGGGGTCGTTCTACCCACGGGACATGGAACCCGGTGTCCTGGTGGTGGAGGACCGGTTCGACGACGACGTGATGGCCGCTCTGCGGGCGTACGGGCACGAGGTGCGGGTCACCGACTCGTGGAGCCTCGGTCGGCTCTGCGCGGTGAGCCGCGACCCGGCGACGGGCGTGCTCTCCGCCGGGGCGAACCCCCGGGGGATGCAGGGCTACGCGTGCGGGCGTTAGGGCCTGGCGTAGCCACCCTCGGCGTTCTCGTGGGCCGCGGCGGACGCCGCGTCGAGGTGGTCGAGCGCGGCCCGCTCGGCGCGGTCGCCGTCGCCTGACTCGATGGCGTCGACGAGCTGGATGTGCTCGGCCCACGAGTGTGGTGCGCGTTCGGCCGCCCCGAGCCGGAAGATCCACTGGACATGGAGGTAGAGCGACTTGGCGATCGACGACAGCCAGGGGTTTCCGCTGACCTGGAGGATGCGCAGGTGCAGGGTGCTGTTCAGCTCGGCGACCCGGGCCAGGTCCTGTCGCTGCGTCGCCTCGCGTCCCTCGTCCAGCAGGGCACGCAGGGCCACCACGTCCGCGGCGGTCGCCCGCTCGGCGGCCAGCCGGGCGGCCAGCGTCTCCAGGCGTACGCGGACGGCGAACATGTCGTCGATGGCGCCGCTGCTCGGTGAGGCGACGACCGCTCCCCGGCGGGGGAGGATCACGACGAAGCCTTCCGCCTCGGCGACGCGCAGGGCCTCCCGGACGGGGTTGCGGGAGACGCCGAAGTCCTCCGCCAGCCGGTCCTCGGTGAGCCGTTCACCGGGTAGGTAGTTGCCGTCGATGATGGCGGTGCGCAGGGCGGCGAGGACCTGATCGCGTAGCGGCAGGTGTTGCGCGCCGAGCTTGTCCCGCAGATCTTCAGCCACCTGGTTGCCTCTCCGTGAACATGTCCGGACAAAGTGTATACGAAGAACAATCCCTGGAGGGTGGCCGACAGTGTCGAGCACAGTGCCCAACGTCATCCAGCCCCGCCCCGCGGCTCAGCAGGACCCGCGCCTCCTGCGTCGACGGCACGCGCTCGTCGTCGTGCTCACCTTCCTGACCGGTTGCGCCGACGCCATCGGGTTCCTGTCCCTCGGCGGCGCCTTCGCCAGCGTCATGACCGGCAACATGGTCCTGCTCGGACTCTCGGCGGGCCGAGGTGACGCCGAGCTGGCCCTGACGTCCGGCAGCGCCATCGTCAGCTTCATCGTCGGTGTCCTCGCCGGCGCCCGCGTGGTCGGCTCGGCACGACCGGGCGACAGGGTCTGGCCCCGGCGGGTCACCTGGGCGCTCGTCCTGGAGCTGCTGGTGTTCGTCGTGTTCCTCGTCGTCTGGGAAGTCACGCTGCACGCCCCCGACGCGCGTGTCCACCTCGCGCTGCTCATGCTGTCGGCGGTGGCGCTGGGCGTGCAGAGCAGTGCCATCCAACGGTTCGGCGTGCCCGGCCTGTCGTCGACGTACCTGACCGGCACCCTCACCAGCCTGATCGCCGGCGTCGCCGCGCGCAGCCCGTGGGACAGCCTGCGCCCCAAGGCCCAGGTGTTGCTGGCCCTCATGGTCGGCGCCGCCGTCGGCGCACTGGTCGCCCTGCACCTGCCGGTCGTCGCCCCAGCGCTGCTGATCGTGCCGCTGGTGCTCGTCATCGGCGTGTCCGCCCGGATGCGGGCCTGACGTCAGACGCCCCGGGCGAACAGGGCCAGGCGAACCCGGTTGGGGCTGTCGGTCTTGGTCATCAGGCTGGTGATGTGGGTCTTGACCGTGGTGACGCCGATGTGGAGGCGGTCGCCGATCTCGGTGTTCAACAGGCCCTCGGCGACCAGGTTCAGCACCTCCTGCTCGCGGGCGGTCAGGCCCTGCACCGACCGTGGTGTCTCGGGGCGGGCGTGCACCGCGCGCTGCACGAGGCGTCGCAGCACCTCCGGGCTGAACGGGCTGTCACCGACGGCCGCCCGGCGGATGCCGTCGAGCAGCTCGGCCGGGGGCGCGTCCTTGAGCAGGAACCCGCAGGCGCCCGCAGTCAGCGCGGGGTAGAGGTGATCGTCGTCGCCGAACGTGGTCAGCACCAGGATGCGGGCGGCTGGTCGCGCCGCGAGGATCCGGCTGGTCGCGGTGATCCCGTCGACGCCGGGCATGCGCAGGTCCATGACGACGACGTCGGGAAGGAGCCGGGCGGCGAGTGTGATCGCCTCGCGGCCGTTGTCGGCCTCCCCGACGACCTCGATGTCGGGCTGGGCCGCACAGAGCATCCGCAACCCGGCCCGGATCAGGTGCTGGTCGTCGACCAGCAGCACCCGGATCACACCGGCTCCGGTGCGGGGGAGTCGGCCGGGGCCCCGCGTTCACCGGGCACCGACCGGACCGGTGCCCGGTCGGAGGCGGCCACCACGGCCGGGAGGGCGGTACGCACCCGCCACCCGGTGCCGGACGGGCCCGCCTCCAACCGGCCGCCGAGGACCTCGACGCGCTCGCGCATCCCGGTGATGCCGTGCCCGCCGCCGCTCGGCACACCGGCCAATGCGCCCTCGCCGGCCAACAGGCCGCCGCCGGTCGGCACACCCGCCGGCGCCCCGCCGCGACCGGTGTCGGCGACCTCCCAGTGCACGGCGCCGTCGCGGACGGCGACCACGAGGTGCGCCACCGCCGACGTACCCGCGTGTTTGGCCACGTTGGTCAGTGCCTCCTGGGTCAGCCGCAGCACCGCCATGCCGCGCACCGCGTCGAGCGAACCGATCGCCGGGTCCAGGTCGGCCTCCACGGTGATGCCGGCCTGACGGGCCCTGTCGATCGCCGCGCCGATCGCCGCCGGCAACGCGGAGGGCTCGATCGCGGTCAGCGCCGCGTCGCCGCGTACCCCATCGGGGTCGCGCAGCACCGCGACCAGCCGGCGCAGCTCCCCCAGGGCCGCGGTGCCCGTGCCGTGCACGTCGTCGAACACCTCACCGACGCGGGGGTCCAGGTCGGTGAGCACGTGCCGGGCCACGCCGACCCGCAGCACCATCGACGCGACGTGGTGCGCGACGACGTCGTGCAGCTCGCGGGCGATGGCGCTGCGTTCGTCGGCCCGTGCCGCGCGGGTCTCCGACTCGTGCTGCCGTTGCTCGGCGGCGGCGCGTTCCTGGGCCTGTCGGGCGAGATTCCAGTTGGCGCGGATGACCAGGCCGAGCAGCAACGGTATGCCGACCTCCAGGGCCAGGCCGACGACGCCGGCGGCGACCCGGTCAGCCGGATCGCCGATCGTGTTGGTCAGGTCGACCACGGCCAGCAGCCCGGCGGCCAACCAGATGGTGCGGGCGCGGTACGCCCCGATGGTGATCTCGATCAACGCCCAGCTGGCACCGACCTGATTGATCATGATGTCGTCGAGCAGGGCGATCGCCGCGGCCAGCAACGCGGCCTGCACCACCATGTTGGCGACCGGCCGACGGTGCAGCAGCAGCGCCGCGGCGAACGCGCCCACCGCGAGAATCCACTGTGTCACCGTCGGCGTGCGCTCCGCCTGGGTGCAGAAGACCAGGTAGCCCACCCCGGCGAGGTCGAGCAGCGTCAGCCGCACGAGCGTGTCGCGCGTGTTGAACAGCCGACCCAGCCAGCGCACGGGCTCAGCCTAGGTGCTGCGGCTCGACGGAACGAGGGCCGCGCCACCGGGGTCGCACGGCCAGGTAGGCGGCCAGGCCTAGCGGGCCGAACAGGATGGTCAGCAGCAGCACCGGAGCCATCACCAGCGCCGGCACCGCCCGTTCGCGGCTGTCCAACCATGCCCAGCGCCCGACGAACAGATCGAACGCGATCATGTGCGCCCAGCCCGCCGCCGCCCCGTCGGAGGTGCCGAGCAGGTCGCGCACCCCCGTCAGGGTCGGTGACGTGACCGCCGGCAGCACGTCGCCGAACGCCGGGATCACCAGCAGCGTGTAGATCACCACCACCGGCAGCACGATCAGCGGCGAGGAGATGACGCGGGCGGCCCAGGACCATCGCGGCAGCAGGATCATCATGGCCCAGAACGGCGCGGCCACCGCGAACGTCAGGACGAACAGCATCTCGGTCATGCGGCCAACGCCAGGTCGGAGCGGCGCCGCCGGGCCAGCACCAGAGCGGCGGCGGTCGCCGTCGCGACCACCAGGGCCGCGACCGCGGCGAGGGTGACGGCGTCCGGCCGCAGCAGCGCCTGCCCACGCAGGGCCTGCCAGGTCAACATCACAGTGAGTACGCCGTACGCCGCGCCCGCCACGACCACGAGCCGTGCCCGGGTGCGCTCGTCCAACCGCGTCGCGAACCGGTTCAGCAGGATCGCCAGGATCGGCAGCGCCTGAAGGGCGTGCAACCCCACGAAGTGCCCGATCCGCAGGTCTCCGCCCATGGTGCTCCATCCAACCAGTGGCAGACCCGCCCCGCCGTCCGGCACACCCACGCTGTGCGCCCCGGCGACCCCCTCGATCCCCGGATCCTGACCGGGCAGTGCCATCGGCACCGCCGCCACCATGCCCAGCAGCGACAGGCCCAGACCCCAGCCGACCGCGCGTCGGGCCACCAGGTCGGGAATCCGGCGGATCAACACCACGATCCCCAGGACGAGGTGCGCGAAGAACAGCACGCCGATCGCCGCGCCCATCGCAGCGAAGAGGATGAGGTTCAGCGGGGTGCTGTCATTGAAGTGGCTGGTCTGCCCGCGCACCACCTGCCCGACGATCC
This sequence comes from Micromonospora sp. MGP-C2, assembly GCF_057766525.1. Classification (NCBI taxonomy): domain Bacteria; kingdom Bacillati; phylum Actinomycetota; class Actinomycetes; order Micromonosporales; family Micromonosporaceae; genus Micromonospora; species Micromonospora sp. MGP-C2. The sequence continues at coordinate 1,379,770 of NZ_JBYMEN010000002.1, read as the reverse complement.
ACACGTTCTCGGCCACGGCGATGGCGACGATGAGCGTCGCCATCCGCTCCGCGAGCCGGCTCCGACGGGGCAGCAAAGAGAGCATCCACGCGAGGGTGACGCCGTACAGCACGAAGGACACCGCGAACTTGAACGGCTTGAGCCAGATCGGCGCCCCGACCAAGACGCGTGGGTCGACGACGATGCCGACCGCGCAGACGACGGCGAGCGCCGCCATCGCGTACACGAGGAACATCAGTGGGCGGTGCCAGTGTGCCGCCCGGCGCAGATCGATTGTCATATCTGTAGATGGTCGCGACAGTGCCCGCCGGTCGCGTCCGACCGCGAGCCCCGGTTGTGGCCAGCGGTCGGAGCGGGGTCTCCTCCCTGGGTAGGAGGCGAAACCCGCCGAGGACCGTCGCCCGCGCTGGCACAATGGCCGGTCTGCCGACCACACGGGGAGCGAACAGTGACGACCACAGAGGATCGCGTCCGGCCGAACGAGACGACACTGCCGCTGCTGCCCTGCCCGGCGCCGGAGGAGACCCTGGCGTTCTGGCGGGCGCTCGGGTTCGAGGTGACCTACGAGCAGCTCAAGCCGTACGTGTACCTGGCCTTTCAGTGGAGTGGGTTCCAACTGCACTACGGCCCCGCGCCCAAGAACCTGGACCCGGCGAAGGAGACGTCCGGCGGCTGCCTGGTGATGGTCGACGCGGTCGCGCCGTACCACGCGACGTTCGCCGAGACGATGCGTCGCAGCTACGGCAAGGTGCTGGTCAAGGGTTTACCCCGGATGACCCGCTACCGCGCCGGGGCGTCGCGGTTCAGCATCGTCGACCCATCGGGCAACACCATCACCTTCATCCAGCGCGACGAGCCAGGGGACCTGGAGTACGGCGGGTCGGCGGAGTTGGAGGGCCTGGCGCGGGTGCTCGACAACGCGCGGATCCTGCGCGAGTTCAAGATGGACGACCGGGCTGCCTACCGGGCGCTCGACTCCGGAATGCGCCGCCGCGCCGACGACGCGCCGGTGGTCGAGCAGGCGATGGCGTTGGCCGCCCTGATCGAGCTGTCGGTGGCGTTGGGGAAGGCGGAGCGCGTCCCCGAGTGGGGCGCCCGCCTCCAGGCGCTGACCCTGACCGAGCCGGAGCGTACGCAGGTGGAGCAGTTCGTCGCCGACCCGGCCGTCCTGGAACCGTGGTGGGGACCCGACGCGCCCTGAAGCCGCAACACGTTCCGCGTCGGCCAAGATCTGCACAACTTCAGGGATGTAGGTGCCTCGGCGGCGAGTGAGGCAGCACTTTCCCTGTTCTTGTGCGGATCTTGGCCTCGTGTCGGGCCCTACGAGGCCAACCGCTCGACCGTGTCGCGGCCTGAGCCTGGCAGCCCGGCCCCCTCGTCGGAGTGGTTGATCTCCGACCACACCGCGTCCAGGGAGAGGCCGAGGACGTCGGCGATGGCGGCGATGGTCGGGAAGGCGGGGGTGGCGATGCGGCCGGACTCGATCTTCCGGAGAGTCTCCGGCGAGACACCCGCGTCCAGTGCGGTGAGGAGCATCGAACGGTCCCCCCGGGCTCGACGCAGCAGGGCGCCGAGCCGCTGTCCGCGTTCGACCTCTTCGGGAGTGAGCGGCAACCTGACCATGGCCCGATTCTAGTACCGGGATAATATGGCCGGGATAGTTATTGGAAGTGCGAGGAAGGCGCTGCATGATCGAGATCCTGACCCCCACCGACCTGCTGCGAGCGAAGGATTCCGGCGCCCTGGTCGCCGACATCCTGCGGACCCTGAAGAGCCGCAGCGCGGTCGGCACGAACCTCCTGGAGATCGACGCGTGGGCACGCAGCATGATCATGGAGGCCGGGGCGCAGTCCTGCTACGTCGACTATGAGCCGTCCTTCGGGCGTGGGCCGTTCGGCCACTACATCTGCACGTCGGTCAACGACGCCGTGCTGCACGGACTGCCGCACGACTACACCCTCGCCGACGGCGACCTGCTGTCGCTCGACCTCGCCGTCTCCCTGGGCGGAGTCGTCGCCGACTCCGCCATCAGCTTCATCGTGGGCGACGTGCAGCCCCCGGAGAGCGTCGCGCTGATCGACGCGACCGAGCGCGCACTGAGCGCGGGGATCGCCGCCGCCGGCCCGGGCGCCCGCATCGGTGACATCTCCCATGCCATCGGCTCCGTCCTCACCGCGGCGGGATACTCGGTCAACACCGAGTTCGGTGGTCACGGCGTCGGCTCGACCATGCACCAGGACCCGCACGTCTCCAACACCGGGCGGCCCGGACGTGGGTACCGACTGCGCCCGGGCCTGCTGCTGGCGCTGGAGCCCTGGGTCATGGCGGACACCGCCAAGCTCGTCACCGACGCCGATGGTTGGACGCTTCGCAGCGTGACCGGCTGCCGGACGGCGCACAGCGAGCACACGATCGCCATCACCAACGACGGAGCCGACGTGCTCACCCTGCCGAAGGCCTGATCCCGACCTCAGGAACCATCGGCCCGGCGGATCGCGGCAGCCATCTCCGCGGAGCTGTGGTCGGCGTCGACCCCCTCGACGAGGATCACGTCGCCGGCCAGGTGCCTCGTCCGCAACGGCTTGATCTCCTGGTACGCATCGGAGCCGTACCAGGAGCGGGCCCTGGTCGAGTCGGGAAACTCGATGACGACCAGATCGCCCGGCCAACTGCCTTCCAGCACCTCGACGGGCCCACCGTGGACGATGAACCGACCTTCGAAGGGCGCCAGGGTGGCATCGATGCGCTCCAGATATTCGAGCACCTCGACATGGACAGGTGCCCTACGCAGATGAGCGAGCGCGTACGCGGTCATGATTCTCCGATCGTCGGGGACGCTTCGTGGAGATGATCGCGAGCGTCGGTGCGCGCTGTCGATTACGTCGCAGGTAATGGGGCGTACCCCGGTGTGGTCACTAGGGTCGGGGGGTGACGACCAGGACCAGGCCGGGCCGACCGGTGGGGGAGTTGCTGCGCGACTGGCGTCGAACCCGCGGAATGAGTCAGCTCGACCTGTCGATCGAGGCGGGTGTGTCGGCCCGGCATCTGAGTTTCGTGGAGACCGGGCGATCCCGGCCGAGCCCGGACCTGATCCTGCGGCTGGCGGAGCGGCTCGACCTGCCGCTGGCCGAGCGCAACACGATGCTGCTCGCCGGCGGCTACGCCCCCGCCTACCCCAGCCACGAGCTGACCGACCCGCAACTCGCCCCGTTCCGGGCCGCCGTACGGCAGATTCTCGACGGGCACAGCCCGTACCCTGCGGTGCTCGTCGACCAGCACTGGCAGCTCGTCGAGGCCAACCCCGCCGTGGCCCTGTTCACCGCCGACGCGAAACCTCACCTGCTCACCCCACCGGTCAACGTGCTGCGGCTCAGCCTGCACCCCGACGGCATGGCTCCGCGAATCCTCAACCTCCCTGAGTGGCGGGACCACCTGCTCGCGCGGTTGCGCCAACAGGCCGCGGCGACCAGCGACCCGGTCCTGTCCGGCCTGCTCGACGAGCTTCGCGGCTATCCCAGTGGCGACGACATCGGGGCACCGACCAGCGACGAGCTGTCGCGTGTCGTCATCCCACTGCGGTACCGCCACGGCGACCGCGAGCTGGCCTTCATCAGCACGACCACCCTCTTCGGCACCCCGCTGGACGTCACCGTCTCCGGGCTGGCCGTCGAGGCATTCTTTCCGGCCGACCCGGTGACCGCCGCCGCACTCCACGCCCTCGGCACGCCCGCGGCCGGCGTGGCCTGACCTCGACACCGTCGTCGCATCCGTGGCGTCGTCGGCGGCGACGAGCTGCACCCACCGTCTACGACTAATCCGCATCCGACGGGGCACGTTCGTCCGTATACATGGTGAGTCCCGTTCAAAATGAACCGATCGGTCATATTTTCCGTGATGACGGTCAGGGTCACACACCAGATTCGCGGAGGCACGATGTCAACGGTTCGAACTGGTCCGCTCGTCGGGCTGATCGTGCAGATCGTCGTGCTGGCGGTGCTCGCGGGGACAGTCGGTCTGGGCGCGGCGGGATGGTTGGCGGGGCTGGCCTACGGAGTGGGCCTGTGCCTCCTGCTCAGTCGGGGGATGTCCCGGTCGGCCGCGCCTGGTCTGAGCCCGGCCGACCGCGTGACCCTGAGCCGGGCGATCCTCGTCGGCGGCGTGACGGCCCTGGCCGCAGAGTCGTTCACCCGGCCGGCGCCGGTCGCGTTGATGGTCACCCTCACCACCGTGGCGCTGGTCCTCGACGCGGTGGACGGCTACACGGCCCGACGCACCGGGACGACCAGCGAGCTCGGCGCGCGCTTCGACATGGAGATCGACTCGTTCCTGGTCCTGGTGCTCTGCCTCTACGTGGCCCCCTCGGTGGGTGCCTGGGTGCTCGCGATCGGCGCGATGCGGTACGTCTTCGTCGCCGCGAGCTGGGTGCTGGGATGGATGCGCGGGTCGCTGCCGCCGCGCTACTGGCGCAAGGTCGTCGCGGCGATCCAGGGCGTGGTGCTGACGGTGGCGATGGGTGACGCGCTGCCCGGGCCGCTGACGACCGCCATGCTGGTGGTGTCACTGGCGCTGCTCATCGAGTCGTTCGGGCGCGACGTCACGTGGCTGTGGCTGACCCGTCACCTCCGCCGCACCCTCAGCTACGACCCGCAGGTCACTGTGGACCACGCGAGCAGCCAGCTCAGCCACAGCACCCAGAACGCCGGCCCCGTGCTGGGCGGGTCGTGTGCGGGGAAGGCGGACGGGCTGCCCTGGCAGGAGCGTCAGACCGTCGCAGTGGCCCGCAGCGGGACCGCCCGCGTCTGAGCTGCCCGCCCGCCGCACCCCTCAGTGATCATGGAAGGATGCCCCGGTTGTCGCTCTTGACACGAGTACGTGAGCTGCCGAGCCAGGGACGGAAGGCGATGAGGGGCGAACTCCCCGGCGTTACCGCCGACGACGACACCGCCGGTGAGGGTCGGCCGAAGCGCTCCATCCGGGCCCGACTGGTGACCGTCCTGGCCGCGCTGCTGGTGCTGCTCGTGCTCACCGCGCCGTACGACTTCGGTCGCCTCACCCCGGCGGCGTTCGTGCGGATCCCCCTGGAGGCGCTGCTGGTCGTGGCCCTCCTGCTCGCGCTGCCATCGCGCGGGAGCCGCCTGCTCGCGACGCTCACCGGCGTGGCTCTCGGTCTGCTCGGCCTGCTGAAGCTGCTCGACCTGGGGTTCTCCGCCGCGCTCAGCCGGGCGTTCGACCTGGTGCTCGACTGGGCGTTGCTCGACGAGGCGTTCGCCTTCCTCAGCGAGTCGTACGGTCGGCCCGCCGCCGTCGGCGCCGCGATCGCCCTGGCTGTGGTGGCAGTGGGCCTGCCGGTCCTGGTCACGCTGTCGGTGCGGCGGCTGGGCCAGCTGGTGATCGGGCACCGCACCGGGGCCACCCGGATCGTGGCGGCGCTGGTGGTCGTCTGGGTGGTCTGCGCGGCGTTCGACGTGCGGGTGGTGCCGGCCGTACCGGTTGCCGACACGTCCGCGACCACCCTGGCCAACGGCCACGGGTTCCAGGTGCGCCTGCGTATCGACGACCGGAAGACGTTCTCCACCCAGATCGAGGCCGACCGGTTCGCCGAAACCCCGGGGGACCAACTGCTGACCGCGCTGCGGGGCAAGAACGTGGTCATCTCCTTCGTGGAGAGCTACGGCCGGGACGCCGTCGAGGACCCGGAGTTCGCTCCGCAGGTCGGCGCCGTCCTCGACAGCGGCACCAGCCAGTTGCAGGCGGCGGGATTCGCCGCGCAGTCCGGCTTCCTCACCTCGCCGACGTTCGGCGGCGGCAGTTGGCTCGCACACGACACCCTGCTCTCCGGTCTGTGGATCGACAACGACCAGCGGCACCGCACCCTACTGGCGAGTGACCGGATGACCCTCAACGGCGCCTTCCGACGGGCCAACTGGCAGACCGTCGGCGTGATGCCCGCCGTCAGCAGGGCATGGCCGGAGGGCTCCTTCTTCGGCTACGAGCGGTTCTACGACGCCAGGGCGCTCGGGTACCGCGGTCCGAAGTTCAGCTTCGGCACGATGCCCGACCAGTTCACGCTGTCCAGCTGGCAGCGCCTGGAGCAGGCGAAACAGGACGGCAACCCGGTCATGACGGAGATCGCGCTGGTGTCGAGCCACGCACCGTGGACGCCCGTCCCGCGACTGGTCGACTGGGCCACCGTCGGCGACGGGGCGATCTACCGTGGCACCGCCGGCGAGGAGGATGAGCGGCGGCGCAGCACCGCCCAGATCCGGGCCGACTACCGGCAGTCCATCCAGTACACGCTGAGCACGCTCGTCTCCTACGTGCAGACCTACGGCGACGACGATCTCGTGTTCGTCTTCCTCGGCGACCACCAGCCCGCCGCGGTCGTCACCGGCGAGAACGCCAGCCACGATGTCCCGATCACGATCATCACCCGGGACCGGGCCGTCCTGGACCGGATCTCCGGCTGGGGCTGGCAGGACGGGCTCAAGCCCGGGCCGCAGGCACCGGTCTGGCGGATGGACACCTTCCGGGACCGGTTCCTGACCGCCTTCGGGCCGTAACCCCTCTCACGGACTGGACGACAGACAGATGACGGCTACCACCGAGGCCAGGATCGCTGCGCTCCGGGCCGATCCGGCCATGTCTCTCCTGCACCGGTCGTTGGATGTCTACTACGGCGACCCGCAGCGGGACTCGAGGATGGACGCGTTCTACTCCCGGTTCGTCACCGCGGGGGACCTCGTCTTCGACATCGGCTCCCACGTGGGTGACCACATCGGCAGCTTCCGTCGCCTGGGAGCCCGGGTCGTCGCCGTGGAGCCGCAGCCGCTGTGCCTGCGCGCCCTGCGGACGATCTACGCCGACGACGATCAGGTGACGCTGGTCGAAGGGGCATGTGGCGCGGCCGCCGGGAGCACACGGCTGCACGTCAACTCCGCCAACCCCACAGTGTCGACCGCCTCGTCCGACTTCGTCCGGGCGGCGCACGGCGCGGGCGGTTGGGAGGGCCAGGTGTGGGACGGGGACATCGAGGTTCCGGTGGTCACCGTCGATGCGCTGATCCACGAGTACGGCGTACCGAGCTTCACCAAGATCGACGTGGAGGGTTTCGAGGACGAGGTGCTGGCCGGCCTGAGCCGGCCGCTGCCCGCTCTGTCGTTCGAGTTCACCACGATCGCACGTGCGGTTGCCTACCGGTGTCTCGACCGCCTGACCGCGCTCGGTGTCGACGGTTTCGACGTGGCGCTGGGCGACGACAAGTCGATGACCTTCGAGAGGTGGCTACCCGCGAGCGACGTGGCAGCACACCTGCGGGACCTGCCGCACCGGACCAATTCCGGCGACGTGTACTGCGTGACCGGTCGGCAGCCGGCGGGAGTCTGACCGACGATCAGATGATCGGGCGCTGGCGGTGGGGCGGACCAGCGGGGGATGATCGACGTTCGTCTCGACGGAGAGCCGAGCCACGCGATCGCGCGGGAGGTGGGTGACACCGATGACCCCGACGCAGCTGCGCGCGTACGTCGCCGTGGTCCGGCTGGGGTCCGTCAAGCAGGCCGCCGCGGAGCTGCAGGTCTCCGAGTCGGCCGTGTCGCTCCACGTCGCGCAGCTCCGTAAGGAGTTCGGCGACAAGCTGTTCAGCAAGACGGCGGCGGGGCTTGCGTTCACCCCCGGTGGGCTGCGGCTGGCCAGTCGCGCCGCGGAGCTGCTGGGCCTGCAGGACCGTACGATCCGGGAGGTGAGCGCTGCGACGCGTGGCCGGCGGCTGCTGCGGGTCGCCGCGTCGAGCCTTTTCGCCGAGTTCGCCGCGCCGGGTCTGATCGAACTCTTCGCCAAGCGGGCCGCCGACCTCGACGTCGAGCTGAGCGTACGCAGCCCGGGTGCCTTCGGGTCGCTGCTGCTGGCTCGCGCCGTGGACATCGCGATCGGCCCGCAACCGCCGGTGGTCGACAGCGCCACGGCCAGCCGACCGGTGATGAACTACCGCCTCGTCCTCGTCGTCGGCCCGGAGCACCCGCTGGCCGGTGTGCCGGCGTCCCCCGGGCAACTACGGGAGCAGAGCTGGCTGCTCGGGCCGTCCGCCACCACGGATCTGGGTGGGGTGCCGGCGATGCTGCGTCGCCTCGCCGTGCCGGACGAGCGGCAGCAGATCTTCCAGAGCCACGCGGCGGCGCTGGGGGAGGCCAAGCGGGGCAAGGGCGTCTCGCCGGCCCTCGCGTTCACCGTCGCGCCGGACGTCCGGCAGGGGCATCTCGCGCAGGTGGCGGGGCCGCACGCGACGATGGAGGCGGTGTGGCATTCGCAGGTGCTCGCCACCCCCGACGCGATGTCGGCCGCCGACGAGCTGTCGCGCTTCTCGTCGACGCCGAGGGCGATTCAGGCGATGATGCGCGGCGCGGGCGTCAGAGTCGGCCACTTCCGGCCGTCGGTGCACGTGACGCTCTGGAGTTGACGGGCGACGACCAGCAGGTCCTGGAAGGTGCCGGCGGGCAGCATCCGGTCGCAGTAGGGGAGAGCGGCGGCCATGCCGCCGACCCGGGGGGTGAAGCCGGGTGCGCCGGCGCGGGGATTCAACCAGACGATCCGGTACGCGCGGCGGCTCAGCCGGGCCATCACGGCCGCCAGTTCGTCCGGCGGGTCGCTGTCCCAGCCGTCCGACCCGATCACCACCACCGCCCCGCGTACGGCGTCCGCGTGGTGGGAGGTAAGCAGGGAGCGCAGGTTCGTGGCGATCCGGGTGCCCCCGTACCGGTCGGTCACGGCGGCGCTGGCCTGCGCGACCGCCTCGGCCGCTGACGTGTGTCGCAGCACCACGGTGAGCCGGGTCAGCGTCGTCGCGAACGCGAAGACCTCCGCGTCGGCGACCACCGCGAACGCGCGCATCAGATGCAGGTACGCGGTCGCCTGCGCCCGCATCGACTCGCTGACGTCGCAGAGCAGCACGACCCGGCGTGGCCGTCGCACCGGTCGCTCGCGGACGACCTCGACGGGTTCCCATCCGGTGCGGCGGGCCCGGGCGATGGTGGGCCGCAGCGCGACCCGGGCACCGGCCGCGCCGATGGCGAACCGCCGGGTACGCCGGGTGGGCCAGCCGGCGACGGCAGCGCGCAGGGCGTCGCCGAGTTGTGCCACCTGTGCGCTGTCGAGTGCGTCGAACGGGCGGTCGGCGAGCCCGCTGAGGGCGCTGGGGCGCCGCTCGGGCAGCAGCAGCGCTGTGTCGTGTGCCGGTGTCTCCGCCACGGCCGGCGGCAGCGTCGCCCACGGCAGGCCACCGCCGGAATCCGAGTCGTCGGTGTCGGCGGGCACCCGCACGTACACATCGTCGTGAGCGTCGGGCGGGGAGGCGGACCGCGACGGCCGGGGCAGCGGTGGGGGGTCCGCGAAGATCGCCGCGAAGACCCGGTCGAACGCGGCGAGGTCGGCGTGCCGTCGGACCAGGCAGATCCGGGCAGTCCAGTAGAGCGACGACATCGAGTCGGGTGGGATGGCGGCGAGCGCCCGGACGAAGTCGTCGACGTCGGTGAGGCCGGCCGGGACGCCGGCTCGTCGCAGCCGGCCGGCGAGCGCCACCGCGAACGCGGCCCGGTCGACCCCGCGCAGCACGCCCGGGCTCACCGGCGCGAGGCCAGCCAGGCGATCACCGCGCCCACGGCGACGAGACCGACGACGACGGGTACGAGGCGCTTGGTGATCGAACCGCCGGCGATGCTGAGCAGGTCGAGCGCCTCCGGCTCGGCAGCCACCGCCACGCGGGTGGAGCTGTCGGGTGACTCGACAGTCGATGACGATGCCGACGATGCCGACGATGCCGACGACGCCGACGACGCCGACGGCAGCGCCGGCGAGATCGGCGACGCCGCCGCCGTCGAAGAGGCGGGTGACGGCTCGATCGGTGACGGCGCGACGGCGGCGGTCCTGGGTGTCGTGGCGACCGCTGTCGCGGACGCGGCGGGAAGCGCCTCGGACGCTACGGACGACGGCGCGACGGGCTCGGAGTCCGCGTGTGGTGCCGGCACGGCCGAGGCTGAGTGGTCGGCCGCGAGCTTGGCCTCCAGGTTGGCGACGAACTGGGCCACCAACTTGCCCGACACCTCCTTGATCATGCCGCTGCCGAACTGGGCCAGCTTGCCGGAGATCTTCAGGTCGGTGTCCACGCTGACCAGCGTCCGGTCGCCGTCCGGCCGTAGGTGGGCGGTGACCAGCGCGGACGCGTTCCCCGTCGACCGGGCGTCGCGGCCCTTCGCGTCGATCACCCCGCGGTAGGCGGCGTCGTCCTTCTCGACGAACCGGGCGGTGCCCGCGAACTCCGAGATCACCGGCCCGACCTTGACCTTCACCCTGCCCCGGTAGACGTCACCGTCGACGCCGGTCAACTGGGCGCCCGGCAGGCACGGCGCGATCCCCTCCAGATCGGTGAGCACCGCCCACGCCTCGTCGATCGGGACAGCGACCGCGAACTCGTTCGTGATCTTCATAGCTGGCTCTCCTGGTAGGCGCCGAGCGCGGCGGCGACCACGGCGCGGTCGTCGGGGGTCTTGGCGATGGTGCCGATGGTCAGCGCGACGTCGTCGGCGGCGAGACCGGCGACGCCCAGCACGGACAGTGCGGCCACCCAGTCGATGGTCTCCGCCATCCCGGGCGGCTTCTCCAACTCGCGGCCGCGTACGCCGCCGACGAACTGGACGGCCGTCTGGATCAGCGGCTCGGTGGCGCCCGGCACGGCACGGCGGACGATCTCGACGGCGCGGGCCGGCTCGGGAAAGTCGATCCAGTGGTACAGGCAGCGGCGGCGCAACGCGTCGTGCAGTTCCCGGCTGCGGTTGGAGGTGAGCACCACGACCGGCGGCGTACGGGCGGTGAACGTGCCGAGCTCGGGGATCGTGATGCCGGCCTCGCCGAGGAACTCGAACAGCAGTGCCTCGAACTCGTCGTCGGCCCGGTCGATCTCGTCGATCAGCAGCACCGGTGGGACCGGCCCCCGGTGGCGTACGGCCCGCAGGATCGGCCGCTCCTGGAGGAACTCGGCGCTGAACAGGTCCGCGTCGGTGAGCCGCGCCTGTTGTGCCTCGGCGAGCCGGATCGCCAGCAGCTGTCGCTGGTAGTTCCACTCGTAGAGCGCCTCGCTCGCGGTCAGCCCCTCGTAGCACTGCAACCGGATCAGCGGCGTTTCCAGCGCGCGGGCCAACGCCTTGGCGGCGGCGGTCTTGCCGACACCCGGCTCACCCTCCAGCAGCAGTGGCCGACCGAGGCGCAACGCGAGGAACAGGGCCATCGCCAGGCCGTCATCGACCAGGTAGTCGACGGCGTCGAGGCGGTGCCGCACGGCCAGGGCGTCCCTCATGCCTCGCCCGCCAGCAGGCGTTGGTAGTCCGCCCGGGTGTCCACGTCGATCGGCACCGGCCCGTCTACGGGCACCTCGGTCACCGGGTGGCGGCCGGAGTGCAGCAGCTTCCAGACGGCCTTGTCGCCGTGCAGGTCGTACAGCTCGGGAAGGACAGCCCGGCCGAAGCGGAACGGGTGGCCCAGCCCGTTCGCGTACCGGCAGACGGCCAGCGGGGTGGCCGCCTCGGCGACCCGGCGGACGTCTGCGGCGCGGACGCCGGGCTGGTCGCCGAGGAGCAGCACGAGCGCGTCGGCGCGCGGGTCCACCGCCCGCGCGGCGGTGCTGACCGACGACCCGCAGCCGGTGCTGAACGCCGGGTTCTCCACGACCTGGCACGCGGTCAGGTCGACCCGGTCGCGGATGCCGCTCGCCGCGCCGCCCAGTGTGACGAGCAGCTGGTCGAAGCCGCACGAGCGGGCCAGGTCGAGTGTGGCGTCGAGCAGCGTCCGCCCCCGGTACGGCAGCAGTTGCTTCGCCTCGCCGAGGCGCACCGACGCGCCCGCGGCGAGCACCAGGCCGGTCAGGAACACGGGCTACGCCGCCGTGTAACTCGCGAGGCAGCCGGCGCAGCAGAACCAGAAGTCCTGCCCGTCGACCCGCGCGTGCGGCGTCTCCGGCCCGACCAGCACTGTCATCCCACACACCGGGTCGACGGCCTGCTGGGGTCGAGCGGCCGGCGCGCCGGAGGCCGGGGCCAACCCGTCCACCCGGATCGCCCGGACCACCTCAGCCATGATCGACAGGGCGATCTCGGCCGGCGTACGCGCGCCGATGTCCACACCCGCTGGCGAGTGGACGCGGGCGCGCTCCTCGTCGGTCAAACCCAGCTCGTCGAGCAGGGCCGCGCCGCGCCTGCCGCTCGCCACCAGCGCGATGAACCCGACGCCGGCGTCCAGCGCGGCCCGGATCGCCTCCTGCTCGCCCTTGCCCAACCCGGCCACGACGACAGCGGTGCAGCCGACGCAGTCGTCGGCCGCGACGACGTCGAAGTCGAGGAACGCGGCGAGGTTGGCCACCGCCGCGCTGATCGGCGTGCTGCCGACGACACGCAGAGCCGGCGCCGGCAGCATCGGTCGGAGGAAGACCTCGATCGCCCCACCGGAGTGGCACGGGTTGACCACCACCCGCGCCCCCGGGGTGTCCGGGAACGGGACCGCGCCCTCCGGCAGCACCCGCAGCAGCAGGGCGGTCCCGTCGCGCAGGGTGTCGAGCGCCGCCGCCCGCACCGAACTCTCGGCGCACACCCCGCCCACGAAACCCTCGATCGAGCCGTCCGACCGGATCACCGCGGCGTCGCCCGGCCGGGCCGACGTCGGGTCCTGGGCGCGGACCACTGTGGCGTGGACGAACGGCTCCCGGGTGTCGGTCAGCTCCCGGGCGCGCTCCGCGATGGTGGTCATCTCGGCTCCCTCAGATCGGCGGCCGGGCCTGGCCGCGCATCGCGTCCCAGACCCGCGACGGCGTCAGCGGCATGTCGGCATGGCGTACGCCGAAGGGCTTCAGGGCGTCGATGACCGCGTTGACGATCGCGGGTGGTGACCCCACCGTCGCGGACTCGCCCACGCCCTTCGCGCCGATCGGGTGGTGCGGCGACGGCGTCACGGTGAACCCGGTCTCCCAGTCGGGCACCTCCAGGGACGTCGGGATCAGGTAGTCCATCAGGGACGCGCCGAGGCAGTTGCCGTCCTCGTCGAACGCGATCATCTCCATCAGGGCCATGCCGACCCCGTCGGTCAGCCCGCCGTGCACCTGCCCCTCGATGATCATCGGGTTGATCCGGGTGCCGCAGTCGTCGACCGCGATGAACCGTCGGACCTTCACCTGCGCGGTGCCGGGGTCGATGTCCACCACGCAGATGTACGCGCCGTGCGGGTAGGTCAGATTCGACGGGTTGTAGCAGATCTGCGCCTCCAACCCACCCTCGATGCCCTCGGGCAGGTCACCCGCGCCGTGCGCGCGCATGGCGATGTCCTGGATGGTGACGGACCTGCCCGGGTCGCCCGCGACGTGGAACGCGCCCTTCTCCCACTCCAGGTCGGCCACCGACACCTCCAGCATCCCCGAGGCGATGATCCGCGCCTTGTCGCGGACCTTCCGGGCCACCAGAGCCGCAGCGGCGCCCGAGACGGGCGTCGACCGGCTGCCGTACGTGCCGAGGCCGAACGGGGTGTTGTCGGTGTCGCCGTGCAGCACCTCGATGTCCGCCGGTGGAATCCCGATCTCCTCGGCGACGATCTGCGCGAACGTCGTCTCGTGCCCCTGACCCTGCGACTGGACGCTGAGGCGTACCACGGCCTTTCCGGTCGGGTGGACGCGCAGCTCGCAGCCGTCGGCCATGCCCAGCCCGAGAATGTCCATGTCCTTGCGCGGCCCGGCGCCGACGGCCTCGGTGAAGAACGCGATGCCGATGCCCATCAGCTCGCCCCGGGCCCGCTTCTCCGCCTGCTCGCGGCGCAACTCGTCGTAGCCGGCCATCTCCATCGCCAGCCGCATCGTCGGCTCGTAGTTGCCCGAGTCGTACACCCAGCCGGTCTTCGTCGTGTACGGGAACTGCTCCGGCTGGATGAAGTTCTTCAGCCGCAGCTCGGCCGGGTCCATGCCGAGTTCGTCGGCGAGGCAGTCGACGATCCGCTCGACCAGGTAGACCGCCTCGGTGATCCGGAACGAGCACGCGTACGCGACACCGCCGGGCGCCTTGTTGGTGAAGACCGCCGTCATCTTGCAGTACGCGGCCTCGATGTCGTAGCTGCCGGTGAACACCCCGAAGAAGCCGGCCGGGTACTTCACCGGGGCGGCGGTGCCGTTGAACGCGCCGTGGTCGGCCAGCACGTTGGTGCGGATGCCGAGGATCCGGCCGTCGCGGGTCGCCGCGATCTCCCCGCGCATGATGTAGTCGCGGGCGAAACCGGTGCTGATCAGGTTCTCCGAGCGGTCCTCCATCCACTTCACCGGCTTGCCGGTGACGATCGAGGCGACGATCGCGCAGACGTACCCGGGGTAGATCGGCACCTTGTTGCCGAACCCGCCGCCGATGTCCGGCGCGATCACCTGGATCTTGTGCTCGGGCAGGCCCGCCACGATGGCGTAGAGGGTGCGGTGCGCGTGCGGCGCCTGGGTGGTCGACCAGAGCCGCAGCTTGCCGTCGACGGCGTCGTAGTCGGCGACCGCCCCGCACGTCTCCATGGGCGCCGGGTGCACCCGGGGGTAGACGAGGTCCTGGCTGACCACGACGTCGGCGCGGGCGAAGACCGCCTCGGTGGCCGCCTCGTCGCCGGTCTCCCAGTCGAAGCAGTGGTTGTTCGTCTTGCCGTCCAGGTCGTCGCGGATCAGCGGGGCGTCCGGCTCCAACGCGCGACGTGCGTCGATCACCGGGTCGAGGACGTCGTACTCGACGTCGATCAGTTCCAGCGCGTCGCGGGCCGCGTACCGGTCCTCGGCGACGACGAACGCGACCTCCTGGCCCTGGAAACGCACCTTGTCGGTGGCGAGGACGGCCTGCACGTCGTTGGAGAGGGTCGGCATCCAGGCCAGGTTCTGCGCAGCCAGGGCAGCCCCGGTCACCACCGCCTTCACCCCGGGCGACGCCTCGGCGGCGCTCGTGTCGATGCTGACGATGCGGGCGTGCGCCACCGGCGACCGGAGGATCGCGAGGTGCAACATGCCGGGCAGTTGGACGTCGTCGACGTACCGGCCGCGACCCCGCAGGAAGCGCGGGTCCTCCTTGCGCAGCATCCGGCCGTACCCGACGGGTTTCTGGTCGTTGTCGTGGAACGTGTCCACGCGCTCGTGCACGGTGGTCATGCGACGGCCTCCGCGGGCTGGCCGGCGTTGTCGATCTCGCCGGCCTCGGTCGATTCGGTGGTCTCGGTGACCTGGGCCGCGGCCTGCGCCTCGGCCACGGCGGCCCAGCGGACCGAGCGGACGATGGTGGCGTAACCCGTGCACCGGCAGATCTGACCCGAGATCGCCTCCCGGATCTCCGTCTCACTCGGGTCGGGGTTGCGGTCGAGCAGCGCCCGCGCGGTCATCATCATCCCCGGCGTGCAGAAGCCGCACTGGAGACCGTGGCACTGCATGAAACCCTGCTGGATCGGGTCCAGCTCGGCGCCCTTGGCGAGACCCTCGACGGTACGCACCTGGTGGCCGCCGGCCATCGCCGCGAGCACTGTGCACGACTTCACCGGCTCGCCGTCCAACCAGACCACGCAGGTGCCGCAGTTGCTGGTGTCGCAGCCCCAGTGGGTGCCGGTCAGACCGAGCACGTCCCGCAGGAAGTGCACCAGCAGCAGCCGGGCCTCGATCTCCCGGGTGACCTCGACGTCGTTGACGGTCATGGTGACCTGCATGCTCAGCTCCTCGCCCGTTCGACGGCCCGGCGCAGGGTCCGCCTGGTCAGCTCGGCGGCCAGATGCCGCTTGTAGTCCGCGCTGCCGCGCTGGTCGGTCACCGGGTCGCAGCTGCGCGCCGCAATGGCCCCGGCCTGCTCGTAGAGCCCTTCCGAGGGTTCCTGCCCGCGCAAGGCGGCCGAGATCTCCGGGATGCCCGTCGTGTTGGGGCCGACCGCCGCGAGCCCGACCCGGGCGTCGACGATCGCGCCGCCGTCGAGCCACACCGCCGCGCCGGCCGACACCACGGCCCAGTCGCCGGCCCGGCGCTCGACCTTGGCGTACGCGCTGCCGCAGCCGGGCCGCACGGGTAGCCGGATCTCGACCAGGATCTCGTCGTCCGCGACGGCCGTCTCGTACGGCCCGACGTGGAAGTCCTCCATCGACACGACCCGCTCCGCGCCGCCCGGACCCCGGATCACGCACCGCGCGTCCAGGGTCGTGCACACCGCCGAGAGGTCCTCGGACGGGTCGGCCTGGCAGAGCGAGCCGCCCAGCGTGCCCCGGTTGCGCACCACCGGGTCGGCGATCACCCGTTCGGCGTCGGCGAAGATGGGGAACGCCGCCCCCAGCACGGGGGATTCGAGCAGCTCCCGATGGCGGGTCAGCGCCCCGATGCGAACCTCGTCCGGGCCCGTCTCGACGTAGCCCAGCTCGGCGTGCAGGTCGTTGATGTCGATCAGATAGTCGAAGTTGGCCAGCCGGAGCTTCATCATCGGCAGCAGGCTGTGCCCGCCGGCGATCAGGCGGGCGGTGCCGCCGCGATGCTCCAGAAGGCTGATCGCATGGTCCACACTGGTGGCTCGCTCGTACTCGAACGGTGCCGGCACCTGCATGTCGTACCTCCGCAGTCCGGCAAAATCTCTGCCCGACGGTGACCAAAGTCAACGGCGACCTAAGCAGTTGCTTAGGTCGCCGTTGACGGTGCGGCCCGGGCTCGCGGATCGTGCGGCCATGCGGGACATCGTCGACGGGCTGACGACCTGGCGTTCGGCCGGCGTCGTGTTCGCCGTCGCGACCGTCGTGCGGACCTGGCAGTCCGCGCCCCGGCAACCCGGGGCGGCGATGGCCGTCTCGGCACACGGCGAGGTGCTGGGCAGCATCTCTGGGGGCTGCGTCGAGGGCACCGTCTACGAGATGTGCCGGACGGCGCTGGAGACCGGGACTGCCCAGACCCAGACCTTCGGTGTCAGCGACGACGACGCGTTCGACGTCGGTCTGACCTGCGGCGGCACGATCCAGGTCCTGGTGCAGCCCGGCGTCGCGATGACCGAGACCGACGAGGTGCTCGCCGCGATCTCCGACGGCCGGCCGGTCGCCACCGCATCGGTGGAAAACGCCCAACTGGTGATCTGGCCCGACCGGATCGCCGGCAGCCTCGGCGCACCCGACCTGGACGACGCGGCCGCCCGGCAGGCGCGGGGCATGCTCGCCCTCGGTGCCACCGGCACGATCCACCTGGGCCGGCGGGGGGAGCAGCGTGGCGACGACGTGGCGGTGTTCGTCCAGTCGTACGTGCCGCCGCCCCGCATGATCATCTTCGGCGCGATCGACTTCGCCGCCGCGATGGCCCGGATCGGCAGGTTCCTCGGCTACCACGTCACGGTCTGCGACGCCCGCCCGGTGTTCGCCACCCGCGCGCGCTTTCCGGACGCGGACGACCTCGTGGTGCAGTGGCCGCACGCGTACCTGGAGTCGACGACCGTCGACGACCGTACGGTGCTCTGCGTGCTGACCCACGACCCCAAGTTCGACGTGCCGCTGCTCCAGGTCGCACTGCGCACACCCGCCCGCTACATCGGCGCGATGGGCAGCCGCCGCGCACACGACGACCGGATGCGCCGGCTCCGCGAGGCGGGCGTTAGCGAGGCCGCGCTGGCCCGGCTCTGCTCACCGATCGGGCTGGACCTGGGTGCGCGCACACCCGAGGAGACGGCCGTGGCGATCGCCGCCGAGATCACCGCGCAGGCCTGGGGCGGCTCGGGCCGGCCGCTCAGCGACCTGGCGACCCCGATCCACCACACCTGACGCTAGATCATGCGCAGGACCAGCGCCGCGGAGACCGCCAGCTCACGGTCGAGCACCTGGTCCCGGGGGACGAACACCATGGCCTGCCCCTCACCGAGAACCACGTCCTCCTGCCTGGCCGGATCGCGTACCCTCCGCTGATGGAACTCGATGATCTTCCGCTGGCCGAGTTCGCGTTCCCGGGACCGCTGCGCGACAGCCTCGTCGCCGCGATCCTCTCCGGCGCGAAGACCTCGACGACCGGCCTGCTGATCGGGTACGAGCGCGCGAACGAACCGCTGCCCGAGGTGGGTCAACTGTCCGCCGTGGTGGACTCCGAGGGGCGGCGCGTCGCGGTCATCGAGCTGACCGACGTACGGGTGGTCCGGCTCGGCGACGTCGACCTGCAACACGCCCTCGACGAGGGCGAGGGCGACGAGTCGGTGGCGCAGTGGCGCGCGGGGCACGAGGCGTTCTGGCACAGCGCTGAGGTGCGCGCCGAGTTGGGCGACCCCGGCTTCACCGTCGACGACGAAACCCTGGTGGTAGCCGAGCGCTTCCGGCTGGCGCAGGTCGTCTGACCAGTCGGCGGGCGATCGTTGGCAGCTCAGCAGTGCGATGCTCGGCGTGTCGAGCTGCTCAGCTGCCAACGATCAACGAGCGAGCGGGGCGGCGCTGGCAGTGTGTCCCTGCGTCGTTGTCTGGATCTCAACTCCGTGGCTGTTCTTCGTAACCTGGATCCGCCAGACTGCGCCGTATGGGTGATCGTTGGCGCCGGTGGGCGTGGGTCGGGGTGCTCGTCGTCGGGCTGATCCTTTACCTGGTGGTGCTGCGGACCCTGGTCAGCACCAAGAACCCGAATTTCGTACCCGCGTTGATCCTGCTCGGGGCGACGCTGGTGCCGCTGACGTTCCTGACGTTCGCGCAGGCTCGCACCGGGCGATGGCAGGTGCCGGCGTCGGTGCTGGTGACGTCGGCGTTCTTCGGTGGTGTGATCGGCACTGTGGTCGCCGGCACGCTGGAGTACGACGCCCTGCGCGGGCTCGGCACCCTGCCGATGCTGTTCGTGGCACTGATCGAGGAGTCGGCGAAGCTGATCGTCCCGGTGGTCCTGCTGTTCACGGTGGTGGCCCAGCGTCGTCGCCGGGTGCCCTCCGACGGGCTGATCATCGGCATCGCCGCCGGCATGGGGTTCGCCGCGCTGGAGACGATGGGCTACGCCTTCAGCGCGCTGCTGAGCTCGCAGGGCAACATCGGTGCGGTGGAGCAGACGCTGTTCGTCCGTGGCCTGACCGCGCCCGCCGGTCACACCGCCTGGACCGGGCTCACCGCCGGCGCGTTGTGGGCGCTGCTGGCCAGCCCGAGCGTCGGCCGGCTCATCGGGTTCATCGGCACGTTCCTGGGCGTCGTCGTCCTGCACACCCTCTGGGACACGTTCTCCGGCTCGTTGGTCTTCATCGTGCTGGCGATCATCAGCATCGGCTGGCTGTTCTGGGAGCTGCGCCGTTACCGGACCTTCACCGAGCACCCCGTCGGTCAGGTCCAACCGAACTGACCATCGCCGTACTTCATGCCTCTCCCGGCCCGCACGATCAGGTCGGGAGAGGCATGACTGTTGGTGATCCCGCTGCGACCGGACCGGCACCTCATCTAACGTCAGAGTGTTCATATTTGGCGTGCTTGGTCGGGAAGGTGCGGCAATGGGGGTGCGTAGCTGGATCGAGGGTTGGCCGGTCTACCGCCAGCTCACCGGCACCGACCCGTTGGGGCGGGGTGCCGCGGCGAAGTCCGACGGGTCCCGCGCGCTCACCGCCCGCACGGAAACCGCCGACAGCGTGGCCCGCTCAGTCTGCCCGTACTGCGCCGTCGGCTGCGGTCAGCGGGTGTTCGTCAAGGACGGGCAGGTCAGCCAGATCGAGGGCGACCCGGACAGCCCGATCTCGCGGGGTCGGCTCTGCCCGAAGGGTTCGGCCAGCAAGAGCCTGGTGACCAGCCCGCTGCGGCAGACCACTGTCCGCTACCGCCGGCCGTACGGCACCGAGTGGGAGGACCTGGACCTCGACACCGCGATGAACATGATCGCCGATCGGGTCCTGGCCGCCCGGGACGAGACCTGGGAGGACGTCGACGCCGAAGGTCGACCGCTCAACCGGACGCTGGGCTTCTCCAGTCTGGGTGGGGCGACGCTGGACAACGAGGAGAACTACCTCATCAAGAAGTTGTTCACCGCGGCGGGTGCGTTGCAGATCGAGAACCAGGCGCGTATTTGACACTCCGCCACCGTCCCCGGTCTGGGGACCAGCTTCGGTCGCGGCGGCGCCACCCAGTACCAGCAGGACCTGTCGAACTCCGACATGATCGTCATTCAGGGTTCGAACATGGCCGAGGCGCACCCTGTGGGTTTCCAGTGGGTGATGGAGGCCAAGCGCCGCGGGGCGAAGGTGTTCCACGTCGACCCGAGGTTCACCCGGACCAGCGCCGTGGCCGACGCGTACCTGCCGATCCGGGCGGGCACCGACATCGCGATGCTCGGCGGCGTGATCCGCTACATCCTCGAAAACGAGCTGGACTTCCGGGAGTACGTCGTCGCGTACACCAACGCGGCCACGATCGTGACCGAGGACTACCGCGACACCGAGGATCTGCATGGCCTTTTCTCCGGCTTCAACGAGGAGAACGCCTCCTACGACCAGACCAGCTGGCAGTACAACGGTGACGAGTCCAACGGCTCCACGCACGACACCGAGACGCAGCGGGAAACCGCCGCCGGGTTGGAGCACGAGTCGCACGGCGCGCCGGTGAACGGGCAGACACAGCGGGACGAGACGTTGCAGCACCCCCGCTGCGTCTACCAGATCCTCAAACGGCACTACGCGCGTTACACGCCGGAGATGGTGGAGCGGGTCTGTGGGATCCCGCAGGACAGGTTCCTGGAGCTGGCTCAGGCGTGGGCGGCGAACTCCGGCCGGGAGCGCACCGGGATGCTGATCTACTCGGTGGGGTGGACGCAGCACAGTGTGGGTGTGCAGTACATCCGCACCGGCGCGATCATCCAACTGCTGCTGGGCAACATGGGTCGCCCGGGTGGCGGAGTCCTGGCGCTGCGCGGTCATGCCAGCATCCAGGGCTCCACGGACATTCCGACGCTGTTCAACCTGCTGCCCGGCTACCTGCCGATGCCGCACCACGCCGACCACCCCACCTTCGACAAGTGGGTGGACAGCATCCACCACCCCGGCCAGAAGGGCTTCTGGGGCAACGCCCGCGCCTACGGCGTCAACCTGCTCAAGGCGTACTGGGGGGATGCGGCCACCGCGGAGAACGACTACTGCTACGGGTACCTGCCGCGGATGACCGGTGACCACGGTACGTACCAGCAGGTGCTCAACATGATCGACGGGAAGATCAAGGGGTACTTCCTGCTCGGGCAGAACCCGGCTGTCGGCTCGGCGCACGGCCGGGCGCAGCGTCTCGGCATGGCGAACCTCGACTGGCTCGTGGTCCGGGACCTGTTCGAGATCGAGAGCGCCACGTTCTGGAAGAACGCCCCGGAGATCGAGACCGGCGAGATCGTGCCCGAGCAGTGCCGCACGGAGGTGTTCTTCCTACCGGCCGCCTCGCACGTGGAGAAGGAGGGCACGTTCACCCAGACGCAGCGCCTGTTGCAGTGGCGGGAGAAGGCCGTCGAGCCGCCAGGCGACGCACGCTCCGAGCTGTGGTTCTTCTACCACCTCGGCCGCATCATCCGGGAACGGCTGGCGCAGTCGACCCTGCAGCGCGATCGGGCGCTGCTCGACCTGAACTGGAACTACCCGACGCATGGCCCGAACGCCGAGCCGAGCGCCGAGGCCGTGCTGCGCGAGATCAACGGGTACGACGTGGCGACCGGCCGGCCACTGGCGTCCTTCACCGAGATGAAGGACGACGGCTCCACCGCCTGCGGGTGCTGGATCTACAGCGGCGTGTACGCCGACGGTGTCAACCAGGCCGCCCGGCGCAAACCCGCCAGCGAACAGTCCCTGGTCGCCCTGGAGTGGGGCTGGGCCTGGCCGGCGAACCGTCGCATCCTCTACAACCGTGCCTCGGCCGATCCGGACGGCAACCCGTGGAGCGAGCGTAAGAAGTACGTCTGGTGGGACCCGGACAAGGGTGAGTGGACCGGTTACGACGTGCCCGACTTCGAGAAGAACAAGGCGCCGACGTACCGGCCCCCGCCCAACACCGCGGGTGTGGAGGGCATCGCCGGCGACGACCCGTTCATCCTTCAGGGCGACGGCAAGGGCTGGCTGTACGCGCCCAGCGGCGTCCTGGACGGCCCGCTGCCCACCCACTACGAGCCGGTCGAGTCGCCGGTGCGCAACCCGCTGTACCGACAGCAGGCCAACCCGACCCGCAAGGTCTACACGCACCCGATCAACTCGTTGAATCCGAGCCCGCCGCAGGAGCACAGCGACGTCTTCCCGTACGTGTTCACGATCAGCCGGCTCACCGAGCACCACACCGCCGGCGCGATGAGCCGCAACGTGTCGCCCCTGGCCGAGTTGCAACCCGAGCTGTTCGTCGAGGTGTCGCCGGAGTTGGCGGCCCTGCGAGGGTTGAGTCACCTGGGCTGGGCGCACCTGGTCACCAGCCGCGCGGCCGTCGAGGCGAAGGTGCTGGTGACCGACCGCGTCACGCCGCTGCGCGTGGATGGCCGGATCATCCACCAGGTCTGGCTGCCGTACCACTTCGGCTACGAGGGCCTGGTGACCGGCGACTCGGCGAACGACCTGTTCGGCATCACCCTCGACCCCAACGTCCTGATCCAGGAGAGCAAGGTCGGCACCTGCGACGTCCGGCCCGGACGGCGCCCCAGAGGACAGGACCTGTTGGGCCTCGTCGTCGACTACCGGCGGCGGTCGGGGAACCTCGTCCACCGCTACCCACCGAGGGTCACGACCGACGTCGCCGACAGCAGCAGCGACCAGGAGGCCTGACCGATGCCCCACGCCAACGCCCTGTACGGGCCGCTGGACCCCGCGCCGGACGCCGGCTACGAGGATCCGCCGCCGCGGATGGGGTTCTTCACCGACACCAGCGTGTGCATCGGCTGCAAAGCGTGCGAGGTGGCCTGCAAGGAGTGGAACGGGGTCCCCGAGAGCGGGCTCGACCTGCTGGGAATGTCGTACGACAACACGGGTGCCCTGACCGCGAACTCGTGGCGGCACGTCGCGTTCGTGGAGCAGCCCCGCTCGGCCGGGTGGGCGACTCCGGCGTTCCAGGAGCAACCCGACGGGCCGTCGGTCAGCCCGCTCACGGCGGCCGTCGGCGCGGGTACCAGCACCGACACCGGAACCGATCCGGGCCTTGCGCCCGGCTCGCCCGCAGCGGCCGCCCGCATGTCGGGCGGTCCGGAGTTTCTGGGGATGCCGGGGGCGCAGCCCCCGGGGAGGGGTTCGGGTGCGGAGGAGCGGACGGATTTCCGCTGGTTGATGATGTCGGACGTGTGCAAGCACTGCACGCACGCGGCGTGTCTGGATGTCTGTCCGACGGGTTCGTTGTTCCGGACGGAGTTCGGCACCGTGGTGGTGCAGGAGGACATCTGCAACGGCTGCGGTTACTGCATCTCCGCCTGTCCGTACGGGGTGATCGATCAGCGCAAGGACGACGGTCGGGCGTGGAAGTGCACGCTGTGCTACGACCGGTTGGGTGCGGGGATGACGCCGGCGTGCGCGCAGGCGTGTCCGACGGAGTCGATCCAGTACGGGGCTCTGGACGAGTTGCGGGAGCGGGCCGCCACGCGGGTGGCGAAGCTGCACGAGCAGGGAGTGCCGGAGGCCCGCCTGTACGGGCACGACCCGAACGACGGCGTCGGTGGGGACGGTGCGTTCTTCCTGCTCCTGGACGAACCCGAGGTGTACGGGCTGCCACCGGACCCGATCGTGACCACCCGCGACCTGCCGGCCATGTGGAAGCGCGCCGGCCTGGCGGCGATGACGATGGCGGTCGCCACGGCGGTCGCGTTCCTGGGTAGGCGGCAATGACCGACGAGACACCATCGAACGAGCCGGTCGGCGCCCGGTTCCGCGAGTTCCAGGCCGGCCTCGATCAGCCGGACGGGAAGCGTCACCGGCAGCCCCGCAGACGAGGCGGCGACGGTGAGCAGCTCACGGTGCCGCCGGCCGACTTCGCCTCCTACTACGGCCGGCCGGTTCTGAAGCCGCCGGTGTGGAAGTACGACATCGCCGGCTACCTGTTCACCGGAGGCCTCGCCGCGGGAAGTGCGCTGATCGGCGCGGGCGCCCAACTGACCGGACGACCGGGGCTGCGCAAGGTGGGCCGCTGGACGGCCCTCGGCGGTGTCGCCGCCAGCACGTACCTGCTGGTTCACGACCTCGGCCGGCCGGCCCGGTTCCATCACATGCTCCGGGTCGCCAAGGTGACCTCGCCGATGTCGGTCGGCACCTGGATCCTCGCCGCGTTCGGGCCACTGGCCGGCGTGGCCGCGGTCGCCGAGCTCGCATCCCTGCTCCCGCAGCACGGTGTGCTCGGCCTCGCCCGTCGGATCGCACCGCCCATCGGCAACGTCGCCGGCCTGGCCGCCGCGGCCACCGCGCCGGCGCTGGCGACGTACACCGGGGTGCTGCTCGCCGACACGGCAGTGCCGTCCTGGCACGACGCCTACCCGTCGCTGCCGTTCGTCTTCGCCGGCAGCGCGCTCGCCGCCGCGTCCGGGGTGGGACTGATCGCGGCACCGGCCGCGGAGACCGCCCCACTGCGACGACTCGCCCTGGCCGCCGCGGCCGTCGAGTTCGGCGGAGGGCACCAGTTGGAGCGGCAGGGCCTCACCAGCGAGCCCTACCAGCACGGCCGCAGCGGCCGGCTGGTCAAGGCGGGACGCGCCCTGCTCGCCGTGGGCACCGTCACCGCCCTGCTCAGCCGACACAGCCGGGTCCTGTCGGCGATCTCCGGCGCCGCCCTCGTGGCATCGTCGGTCGCCACCCGGTTCGGCGTCTTCGAGGCGGGACGGGTGTCGGCACGCGATCCGAAGTACACGGTCGTGCCACAACGGGAGCGGCTCAACGAGAACCGGTCGACCACCCAGCTCTGATCGGATCGGCGAACGGAAGGCGCCCCTTTCAAGGGGGCGCCTTCCGTTGTGATGCAAGAGGTCTGGCCACCGCGCGTCAGCCGGTGAACAGCTTCGCGGCGGTGATCGCGGTCTGGACGATGCCGTAGCCGAGCAGCACCGCGACCAGCAGCCACGACAACCAGAGCCGCCCGGTCTGGCTACCGACGCGCGGCGGCGCGGGCGGTTGACTGTCCCGTCCGAGAGCGACCGGCTCGGTGACGGTCGCCTTCGCCACGGGCGAGGTCGGCCCTCGGTCCGGTTCGTGGAACCGCTCGGGCACGGAACGCACCAGCAGGTTCGCGATGAACCCGATGGCGAGGATGCCGACCATGGTGAACAGCGCGGGCCGGTACGCCGCCGCGGTGAGGGTGCCGGGCTTGCCCTGCGTGTCGAGGATCCCGTTGACGATCAGCGGGCCAGCGACACCCGCGGCCGACCAGGCGGTCAGGATCCGGCCGTGGATGGCCCCGACCTGGAAGGTGCCGAACAGGTCACGCAGGTAGGCGGGCATGGTGGCGAAGCCACCGCCGTAGAAGGAGATGATCGCGGCGGCGATCAGCACGAAGACCGCGGTCGCGGAGTGGCCGGCTACGGCGAGCAGCACGTACAGCACCATGCCGACGCCGAGGTAGATCATGTAGATGGGCTTGCGGCCGATGAGGTCGGACGTCGTCGACCAGACGAACCGCCCAGCCATGTTGAACAGCGACAGCACTCCCACGAAACCGGCCGCAGCCGACACCGAGACAGTGGTGGCGGTCCCGTTGTCCCGGAAGAAGTCCTGGATCATCGGGCTTGCCTGCTCCAGGATGCCGATGCCCGCGGTGACGTTGCAGAACAGCACGATCCACAGCAACCAGAACGACCGGGTACGCACGGCGTTCGACGCCGACACGCTCGCCGTCGTCACCAGAGGTCGGGCGGCCACTGTCGCGGGGTCGAACCCGGCGGGCCGCCAGTCCGGTGCCGGAACCCGGACGTTGAACGGGCCGAACATCATGATCACGAAATACCCGATGCCGAACGTGACGAAGAGCGCCACGAGGGCACTGCCCGACGCCACGGCGGCCGGGTTGTTGGGGTTGTAGCCGGAGTCGTAGAGGGAGAGCAGTTGGCGGGCGAGCGGGCCGGCGACCAGGGCGCCACCGCCGAACCCCATGATGGCCAGACCGGTGGCCAGGCCGGGGCGGTCCGGGAACCACTTGATCAGGGTCGAGACGGGCGAGATGTAACCGATGCCGAGCCCGATGCCGCCGATGACGCCGTACCCGAGATAGAGCAGCCACAGCTGCTGGGTCGCGATGCCGAGCGCGCCGACCAGGAACCCGACGGCCCAGAAGCACGCCGAGACGAACATCGCCCGGCGCGGCCCGTTGCGCTCCACCCAACGGCCACCCACCGCCGCGGACGAACCCAGCATGACGATGGCGATACTGAAGATCGCCCCGATCGCCGTCTGGCTGGTGTCGAAGTGCGCGATGAGGGAGTTCTTGTAGACACTCGTCGCGTAGACCTGGCCGATGCAGACGTGCACCGCCAGTGCCGCGGTCGGGATGAGCCAGCGGCTGTATCCCGGGGGAGCGACAGTGTGCCGGGGATTGAAGACCGACAGCATGGGCATCGTCCACACCTCCTGCGGCTGAGTAGGCCGCGACGTTGCCGAGCTGTCCCGACCCGGCAGTTGGCCGAGCGGCGCCGCCGCAGTGGCGGCCCGGCGCACGTCTGGCGTCAGCCGATTACCGGCCTCACCTCACGTTACGTGTCGACTGGTTCACAACACGTCATTACCGAAAAACGCGGCGGGAGGCGGAAACAGAACGGGGGCGGGCCCACCGGCCCGCCCCCGACTGCTGTCGTACCGCTCAGTGGATCGCGGCCTTCGCGGCCGCCTCCTCCTGGACGCGTCGTTCCTCCCCGCTGAGGGTGTGCAGCGGCTTCTCCCTGATGAACAGCACGACGATCAGCGCGAGCAGCGCGAACGGCGCGCCGACCAGGAAGAGATCCGCGGTGGCGATGCCGTACACGTCCTGCACGATGCGCAGCACCGGCTCGGGCAGGGTGGACAGGTCGGGCACCTCGGCGGAGCCACCGCCGGCCGTCGCCGCCGGGCCGAGCCGCTCGGCGGTCAGCGAGGCCACCCGGTTCGCCAGGACCGCGCCGAGGGCACTGACCCCGATGGCGCCGCCCATGCTGCGGAAGAACGTCAGCACGGAGGTGGTGACGCCGAGTTCGTGGGCCGGTACGTCGTTCTGTGCGGCCAGCACGAGGTTCTGCATGAGCATGCCGACGCCGACGCCCAGCACGGCCATGTAGATCGACAGCACGAGGACGCTGGTGTTGGCGTCGATGGTGCCCAGGAGCAGCATCCCGACGCTCATCACCGCGGCGCCGGCCACCAGGTATGCCTTCCACCGGCCGTACTTGGTGATGAGCTGTCCGGCGACCGTCGACGAGACGAGCAGGCCGAAGATCATCGGAAGGCTCATCAGGCCCGCGACGGTGGGTGACTTGCCCAGCGAGATCTGGAAGTACTGGGACAGGAAGACGGTGCCGCCGAACAGCGCGACACCGACCAGCACGCTGGCGATCGTGGCCAGGGAGACCGTGCGGTTGCGGAAGATGCCCAGCGGGACGATCGGCTCCTCGGCGCGCGATTCGACGAGTACGGCCAGCGCCAGCAGGACCAGACCGCCGACGACCATCAGGGCCGTCCAGCCGGAGGCCCACTCGAACTTGTTCCCGGCCAGGGACGACCAGATCAGCAGCGTGGAGACACCAGAGGTGATCAGCAGGGCGCCCAGCCAGTCGATCTTTGCCTTGCGGCGGATGACCGGCAGGTGCAGGGTGCGCTGGAGCAGGGCGATGGAGATGATGCTGAACGGGACGCCGATCAGGAAGCACCACCGCCAGCCCAGCCACGACGTGTCGACGAGCAGGCCACCGATCAGCGGACCGGCGATGGTGCCCACACCGAAGACCGCGCCGAAGATGCCGGCGTAGCGGCCCAGCTCACGGGGCGGGATCATCGCCGCCATGACGATCGTGGCCAGCGCCGTCATGCCGCCGGCGCCGATGCCCTGGACGACACGGCTGAGCAGCAGCACCTCGACGTTCGGCGTGAAGCCCGCGATGAGCGAACCCACCACGAACAGGCCCAGCGAGAGTTGGATCAGCAGCTTCTTGCTGTACAGGTCGGCCATCTTGCCCCACAGCGGCACCGTCGCCGTCATGGCGAGCAGTTCGCTGGTGACGATCCACGTGTAGACGGTCTGGCTGCCGTTCAGATCCGCGATGATCCGCGGCAGCGCGTTCGCCACCACCGTGGAGGCGAGGATGGACACGAACATGCCGACCATCAGGCCGGAAAGGGCCTGGAGAACCTCCCGACGCGACATGCGCGTGCCGACCTCGGCGGTGTCGGCGGGCGGGACGGTGGTGGTCATTGACGCTCCCTTGGCGGGTTTGTGGCGGGGTGACTGGCCCCGCAGCTGGTGCGGCGGGGCGGGCAGTGGCGGGTCAGGAGGGGGACAGCGGATCCGGCAGCCCGGCGGCGATCGCGGCGAACGCCTCGTCCACGTAGTCGCGCAGGGTGCGGGTGTCGTCGCCGGCGGACCAGCGCAGCATCGCGGTGTGGAAGGCGGCACTGGTGACAGCGGTGATGAGCGGCGGGAGGCCGTGGTCGGGGCCCACGCCGAGGCGGGTGGCGATGACCGAGACCATGGCTCGCTCCGTCGCGATGTTGCCGGACACCAGCCGGGGCAGCAGCGCGGGGTTCTGGGTGATGACCGCCAGCCGCAGCCGCCACAACTCCCGGTCGGCCTGGATCGTGTCGATCGCCTCGTCGAGGGCCAGCCGGACGGCCTGCAACGTCGGCACCTGCGCAGGTGTGGCCGCCAGACGCGCCACGACCGGGTTGCCGTCGAGCGCCGGGTCGTCGGTGAGTGCCTCGTCCTTGCAGGTGAAGTAGTTGAAGAAGGTCCGCGAGGACACGCCCGCGGCCTCGCTGATCTCCTCCACCGTCACGTGCTCCAGGCCGCGTTCGGCGACCAGCCGCAGCGCGGCGGCGGTCAGCGCGGCCCGCGTCTGCGCCTTCTTGCGGTCGCGACGCCCGGGCGCGGCTTGGTCGGTGTCGGTCACGCGAGCGAGATTAGGAGCGAACTTGCACAGCCTGCAAGTTTTTAGAGTGTGAAGTGATCTTCCTGACTCGCGATGCTGGTCGGAGCCGGACGGATCGGTCGCTCGGTGCGGGGCACGGCGCCGGTGGTCTCCAGGATGAGCCCGGCGACCAGGTCCGGGTCGTCGCTCATCGGGACGTGCCCGCACCTGGGCAGCGTCACCACCCGTGCCGCCGGCAGTCCCGCCCGGGCGCGCTCGGCCTGGTGGACGCCGAAGATCCGGTCGCGGTCGCCCCAGCCGATGGTCACCGGCACCGTCGGGTCGGACAGCCGAAGGCAGTCGAAGCGATAGTCGCGGGCGGCTCGGGCCACGGCGTTGAAGCCGAGCCCACGTCGCAGGGCGAGCGCGTCACCCAGCGCGCGCTCGACGTCCAGCAGGGTCGGGCGGGCCATCAGCGGCGCGAAGCACAACGCCCGCAGGTACGCCGAGCGCAGCGCGACCCGCATGATCGGGGTGGGCAGGTACGAGTTGGCCCGCAGCATCCGGAGGATGGCCAGCGCCCGTCGGCGCTCAGCCGGGGTGAAGAAACCGGCGGGGGAGAAGGCGGTGGCCGAGGCTGCCGCCCCCGTCGCCGCAAGCTCCAGGGCGATCGCCCCACCGAGGCTGTAGCCGGCGACGTGCGGACGCTCCAGCCCCCACTCCGTCAGGACCGGCAGGACCCCGGCCACGGTGGCGGCCATGTCGGCGGGCATGCCGGTGCCCGGCACCGGAGAGTTCCCGAATCCGGGCAGGTCGAGCGCGATCACCTCGTGGTGGGCGGTGAGCCGCTCGAACACCGGCTCCCACGCCTGATGGCGGTGACCGATGCCGTGGATGAGCAGGAGGGGCTCGCCGCTGCCCGCACGTCGGAAATGAATGCTCATGACTGCCCTCCCACCGACGTCCTGCCGAAGGAACGCCCGAGCTGGCGTACCTCGTCTTCCATCTGGCCGACCATGGTCTGGCCACCGAGGCGGGTGATCAACGTGTCCGAGAGGCCGCTCAGCACCACCGGCCGCAGCGCCTGCACCATGGCGAGCGACCGTGGCACGTACACCTTGCGTTTGCGGCGCTCGATGCCGCGGAGCAGGGCCTCGACGCACTGCTCGACCGGGACGACGGTGGACAGCGGCCACGGCAACCGGCGCAGCGTGGCGCGGAAGGACGCCAGGTCGTCACGGATGTCGCGGACCAGGTCGGTGTCGATCCAGATCGGATGCGCCGTGCCGACGGTGACGCCGCGTGAGCGGGTCTCCAGGCGCAGCACGTTGGCGAACTGCTCCACACCCGCCTTGGACGCGCAGTAGGCCGCCATCCCGGGCATCGCCGTGAAAGCGGCGGCCGACGAGATGATCAGGACGTGGCCACGGGCGGCGGTGACGTGCGGCAGCGCCGCGCTGACCGTGCGGATCGCGCCGCAGAGGTTCACCTCGACGGTACGGACCAGCGCGTCGACCGGCCCCACGGCGACGGTGCCGAGGTTCGCGATGCCCGCGTTGGCCACGACAACGTCGATGCCACCGAAGCGGTCGACAGTGGACGCCACCGCTGCGTCCAACGCCGCCTGGTCGGTGACGTCACACTCGTACCAGTGCGCGTCGAGGTCGGCACCGAGCTGCTTGAGCAGCTCGCCCTCCAGACCAACGACGGCGACCTGGGCGCCCCGCGCGACCGCCTCACGGGCCATCTGCGCGCCGATGCCGCGCGCCGCGCCGGTGATGAGCACTGTCCTGCCCGCCAGGTCATACCGCATCGGCGTGCTCCCGTTCCGTGTCGTTGGGGGTGTTCCCGGGCGTGGCGACCTGGTAGTCGGCCGGGCGGAACCGGCGCAGCCGCATCCGGAAGCTGGTGGCGAAGCCCGGCCAGATGGTGGTGTTGCGGCCGGTGCTGTCGAGATACCAGCTCTGACAGCCGGTCTCCCACACGGTGCCGGTCATCTTCTGATCGACCCGCTCGGTCCAGCGCCGTTGCGCGTCACCGGTGGGCTCGATGGCCCCGATGCCCTTGGCTCGCATGTGACGCAGTGCCGCGAGCACCAGGTGCAGCTGTGCCTCGATCATCAGCACCACGGAGGTGTGCCCGAGCCCGGTGTTCGGGCCGAGCAGGAAGAACAGGTTGGGGAAGCCGGCGATGGTCGTGCCCCGGTACGCGTGCATGCTGGGGGTCCACGCATCTGCCAGGCTGCGCCCACCCCGACCGTGGATGCGCCGGACGACGGGGGAGTCGGTGACGTGGAAGCCGGTGCCGAAGATGATCGTGTCCGCCGGGTGGTGGACGTCGTCGTCGGTGACGAGGCCGTCCGGCACGATCCGAGCGATGCCCGCGGTGACCACGTCGACGTTCGGTCGGGTGAGCGACGGCCAGTAGTCGTTGGAGATCAGCACCCGCTTGCAGCCCATCGCGTAGCGAGGGGTGAGCTTGTCCCGCAGGTGCGGGTCGGGGACCTGACGCCGCAGCGTACGCAGGGACAGGCGCGAGGCGAGGCGGTTGACCGCCGGGTGCAGGAAGCCCAGGCCCATGCCCTCGCGTACCAGATAGAGCCCTGCCCGGGCGGCCCGTTGCGCGCCGGGCACGGTGCGGAACGCGGCCTGCTCGACACCGCTGATCCGGCGCGACAACCTCGGCATGATCCACGCGGGGGTGCGCTGGAAGAGCGTCAGCTTCTCGACCGTCGGCTGGATCTGTGGCACGAACTGGACGGCCGAGGCGCCGGTGCCGATCACCGCGACGCGCCGGCCGGTCAGGTCGTGGTCGTGCCGCCAACGGGCGGAGTGGAACATCGTGCCGGCGAACCCGTCGATCCCGGGCAGGTCGGGGATGGCCGGGTCGCTGAGCGGGCCGGCGGCACAGATCAGGACGCGGGCGCTGTGGTCGCCGCCGGAGGTGCGCAGCAGCCAGCGTTGGCGCTGGTCGTCCCACCTCGCCTCGTGCACCTCGTGGCGCAACCGCAACCTCGGGCGGATCCCGAAGCGGTCGACGCAGCCGCGCAGGTAGTCCCAGATCTCCGGCTGACCGGAGAACGTGTTCGACCAGCGGGGGTTGGGGGCGAAGGAGAACGAGTAGAGGTGCGACGGGACGTCGCAGGCGCAGCCCGGGTAGGTGTTGTCACGCCAGGTGCCGCCGACGTCCTCACCCCGGTCGAAGACGAGGAAGTCGGTGAAGCCGGCCCGCTGGAGGCGGATGGCGGCGCCCAGGCCACCGAAGCCGGCGCCGATGATGGCAACGTCTGTCTCCATTCACCCCTCCGTGAGCTCGGACGCGGAAGTCGGGTCGGCCACGGGCGGCCAGGGCGGATCACCCACGCCGGTGATCCGTACGCCGCCCCACGGGTCGACCTCGGCCAGTCGGGCGGCCCGGACGCGGTCGGCGATGCGCAACTCGACGTCGCGTCGGCCGGAGCGCAGCAGGTGGGCCACCCGTGGCTCGGGCTCGATCCGCCCACCCCAGTGGAACCGGCCGTCGACCGGTTCCCACCGCCCGCTGAGGTGCACCCGGACCGAGGTGCCCTCGACACCCGCCGGGCCGTGGTAACTCACGGCACGATCCGCTCGTGGGCGCGGGTGAGCTCGTGCGGCAGGTCGGCGCTGGCCCGTACCCCCTCGATGCCGCTCCACAGCAGAGCGGTCAGGTAGTCCGTGAGAGCGGCCCGACTGATCGGTTGGCCGTGCGTGGTCCACCAGTCGCCGACCGCCTGCACGAAACCCACCAGGCCGTACGCCCACGGCTCGGCGGGACCGGCGTCCAGGCCCAGCGTGCGGAGCCGGTCGCCGATCACCCGGGCGAGCCCGGCGGCCACCTGCCGGCTGGTGCCGGCGATCACCTGGTGGATGCCGGGGTCGCCGGACTGGTGCATCAGGAACCGGTAGAGCCTCGGCTCCGACTCGATCACGCCCAGATAGGCGTCGATCGTCGCCTCGACCAGGCCACGTTCCTCGCGGACCTGTTCGACGGCGGGCGCGATGGCGTCGACCACGCGGGCCGCCACCACCTCGCTGACCGCGACCCAGAGCTGCGACTTGTCGGCGAAGTAGCGGTACAGAACCGGTTTGCTGACACCCGCAGCGGCGGCCACCTGTTCCATGTCGACACCCGGCCCGTGCCGCAGCAGCGCCTGCACGGCAGCCCCGACCAGCTCCTGCCGTCGTTGCTCACGATGGTCTGCCCAGCGGTCCCGGCGGCCGTTGCCCTTCGCCTTCGGACCGCCGTCGGGGGGCGTGACCGGCGGGTCGGATGCATTGACATCAGTGAGCGGCGATTGCATGCTACTACTCGTAACAGTTACCCGTCGTCACGTCAATATGGAGGAGCCATGGAGGCCGCACCGGCGGAAACCGGGCGTGCGGCGGTCGCCGAGCGACTACTCACGTCCTCACTGCGGACCAGCTACGACCCCACAGTCGAAATCGACTGGGACGCCCCGCACACCCCCGGCGCCTACTGGCTCCCGCCGCAGCGCAGCAGCCTCTACGGCACGCCACTGTGGGAGCAGCTCAGCGAGGAGCAGCGCGTCGAGCTCACCAAGCACGAGGTGGCCAGCGCGGCCAGCGCCGGGCTGTGGTTCGAGACGATCCTCATGCAGATGCTGATCCGGGAGTACTACCGCGCCGACCCGACCAGTCGGCAGGCCCAGTACGCGTTGACCGAGGTCGCCGACGAGTGCCGGCACTCCATCATGTTCGGCCGGCTGATCGAGGCGATGGGTTGTCCGGTCTACCGCGCGAGCACCGTCGACCACCACCTCGGGCGCTTCCTCAAGGCCACCGCCAGCGGCCCCCGGATGTACGCCGCGATCCTCATCGCGGAGGAGATCCTCGACGCGTTCCAGCGCGAGATCATGGCGGACGAGTCGCTCCAGCCGCTCATCCGGATGGTCTCCCGCATCCACGTGGTCGAGGAGGCGCGACACGTCCGGTTCGCCCGTGAGGAACTGGCCGCCGCCGTCGAGGCCACCGGCCCGGCGGGCATGGCGTACGCCCGGCTGTTGGTTGGTCGCGCCGCCTACACGATCGCCAACCGCCTGGTCCATCCCGACGCGTACGCGTCGGTGGGCATCCCACCGGCGGTCGGTCGTGCCGCTGCCCGCGCCAACCCGCACTGGCGTGCCACCCTGCGCTGGTCGGCGGAGCGGGTGCACGCCAACCTGGCGGGCGTCGGCCTGGTGGCCGGACCGGGGCGTCTGCTGTGGGCGCGGGCCGGGCTGATCTGACCCGTCACCGCCCGGTGGAGCGGCAGGGGCATTCGTGCCGTCAGGCCCGTTCGACCCGCGCCTGCTGGTGGTCGGTCAGCCGGAGCCCCACCCCTCGAACGACGTCGATGGTGGCCCCGGTGCCGAGGTCGTGCAGCTTGCGGCGCAGCCGCTTCACGAGCGACTGCACGTCCGCCTTGCGTTCGCGCCCCTCGTCACCCCAGACCGACCGGTGCAACTCCGCGTAGCTCCAGACCCGGGCCGGCTCGGTGATCAGGCAGGTCAACAGGTCGTGTTCCAGGCGGGTGAGATCGATTTCGCGATCGCCGCAGCGGGCGCTGGAGCGGGACGAGTCGATCACCAGGGCGGCGACCGGCGGCGGCTCGGACGCGGCGGCGGCCACCTGCTGCGGGGCGGCGATCAGGCGGCGTAGCTCGTCGAGGTCGGCCACCAGCAGCAGTGGCGCGATGCCGTCGAGGCGCTCCGCGAGCCGGATGCGCTCGGCCGGCGACGAGGTCACCGCGATCAGCAGCGGGAACGGCTCGTCGGCCGGATCACCCCTGTTCAACGTTGCCTCGTCGTCCTCGGCCACAGCACCGCCCGGGATCGATGGGCATCCCTGCCCAACTCTCGTCATGGTCCTGACAATGATTGGCAAGCGCGCCGCCAGCAGGGCAACTCTTAGCGACAAGTTGCTCACGGCAAGTTCTTGATCGTCCTTTCTTCTCGATCATAGTGTCCAGTCGGGCAACCGGCGTGACCCGCGCGGTGCATGGGGGAGGTCCACCATGGCCCATTTTCACCCTGGGTCGTTCTGAGGGAGGCAGCACCGATGTTCAGACGTCCACAATGGCGGCGCGCAGCCAGATCACTGGTGAGCGCCGGGGCGGCGACGATCCTCGCCGCGACATGCTTGGCCACCATGGGCTCGGGCGCGCAGGCCGCGCCGGGCGGCGGGATGGGGGCGGGCGCCCCGACCGGCGACAAGATCCGACCGGAGCTCGCCAGGCAGCTCCAGGCCAAGAGTGAAGGGGACTTCTGGATCCGGTTCAAGGACCGGGCGGACCTCAGCAAGGCCAGCGCCATCAAGGACTGGTCGAAGCGTGGCACCGCTGTTGCGGACGCTCTGCGCAAGACCGCCGCGGCGAGCCAGGGCAAGATTCGGGCCGACCTCGACAGCTCGGGCGCGAAGTACCAGACCTTCTGGGCCACCAACGCGATCAAGGTGAGCAGCGGCTCGCTCGCGATGGCGCAGAGGTTCGCCGGCCACTCGGAGGTCGAGGGCCTCTACGCCCCGGTTGCCTACAAGGTGCCCGAGACCACCAAGGGCACCGACGAGAAGACCGTGAACGCCCTCGAGTGGGGCGTCGCCAACATCAACGCCGACGACGTCTGGTTCCAGTACGGCGTCAAGGGCGAGGGCATCACCATCGCGAGCATCGACAGCGGTGTCCAGTTCGACCACCCGGCGCTGGTGAACTCCTACCGCGGCAACAACGGCGACGGGACGTTCGACCACAACTACAACTGGTTCGACGCCGCCGGCACCTGCGCGACCGCCCCCTGCGACGACGACGGCCACGGTACGCACACGATGGGCACCATGGCCGGCTCCGACGGCGCGAACCAGATCGGTGTCGCCCCCGGGGTCAGGTGGATCTCGGCGAACGGTTGCTGCCCCAGCGACGCCGCTCTGATCGAATCCGGTCAGTGGATGCTCGAACCGCTGGACCTCAACGGCCAGAACGCGGACGCGAGCAAGCGACCAAACGTCATCAACAACTCGTGGGGCACCCGGGACCCGTCCAACGAGCCTTTCATGGAGGACGTGACCAACGCCTGGACCGCGTCCGGGATCTTCGGTGTCTGGTCCAACGGCAACAGCGGACCGGCATGCCAGACCAGCGGCTCGCCGGGCAGCCTCGCCAGCAACTACTCGACCGGCGCGTACGACGTCAACAACAACATCGCCGGCTTCTCCGCCCGGGGCACCGGGCAGAACGGCGAGATCAAGCCCAACATCTCGGCCCCCGGCGTGAACGTCCGGTCGAGCATTCCCGGCAACTCCTACGGCAGCATCAGCGGCACCTCGATGGCCGCGCCGCACCTCGCGGGCGCGATCGCGCTGCTGTACTCGGCGGCCCCGTCGCTCATCGGTGACGTGGACGCGACCCGTGCGCTGCTCAACGGCGCGGCCGTCGACAAGGCCGACGACCAGTGCGGTGGCACCGCGGCCGACAACAACGTCTACGGAGAGGGCCGGCTCGACGCACTCGCGTTGCTCAACGCCGCTCCGACCGGCGACATCGGCACCCTGGCCGGCACGGTCACCGACGCGGCCACCGGCGCCCCGATCGCCGGCGCGACCCTCACCCTCACCGGCCCGAGCGCCCGTGAGCTGACCACCGGAGCGGACGGCAAGTTCTCGACCCAGCTGCCCATCGGTGACTACCAGGTCGCCGTGGCGGCCTTCGGCTACGCCAGCACCACGAAGCCGGCGACGGTCACCAAGGGCGCGACCACGACGCTCACCGTCGCGTTGACGCCGGTGCCGAGTGTCAACGTCACCGGCGCGGTCACCGACGGCTCCGGCCACGGGTGGCCGTTGTACGCGAAGGTGACCGTCACGGGCGTGTCCGGCGTCTACGACTACACCACCCCGTCGAACGGCCGTTACAGCATCTCGCTGCCGGCCGGGCAGACGTACACCCTGAAGTACGAGTCGCAGTACCCGGGCTACCAGACCGTCACCAAGGAGGTCGTGGTCGGTTCCGGCAACGTCACCGCCAACGTCGCCGTGCCGGTGGACACCACCACCTGCACCACCGCCCCCGGATACACATTCGGCTCGGACGGTGAGTACGAGACCTTCGACGGCACGACCACACCGGCCGGCTGGACCGTCGTGGACAACGCGGGCAGCGGTCAGGTCTGGAAGTTCACCGACGACGGCGACCGCGGCAACCTGACCGGCGGCACCGGCAACTTCGCGATGATCGACAGCGACGCGTACGGCGCGGGCAGCAGCCAGGACACCTCGCTGGTCAGCCCGGTGGTCGACCTGACCGGTGTGACGGCCCCGGTCGTCCGCTTCAACCAGGACTTCAACCAGCTGGCCGACGACACCGCCGACGTCGATCTGAGCATCGACGGTGGCACCACCTGGACCAACCTGCTCCGGCAGGAGACCGACGTCCGGGGACCGAAGGTGACCGAGATCCCGATCCCGCAGGCGGCCGGCCAGGCGCAGGTGCAGGTGCGGTTCCGCTACTACGACGCCTCGTACGAGTGGTGGTGGGAGGTCGACAACGTGCTGATCGGCAGCCAGGTCACCTGCGTGCCGGTCGACGGCGGTCTGGTCGTCGGTAACGTCCGCGACAAGAACGACAACAGCTACGTCAACGGCGCTACCGTCACCAGCAAGGACCGGCCCGCCGAGAAGGCCGTCACCGTGGCGACCCCGGACGACCCGGGGCTGGCCGACGGCTTCTACTGGATCTACTCGACGGTGACCGGCACGCACCCGTTCACCGCCAGCGCCGGCAACTACGTCAGCCAGACCAAGCAGGTCGACGTCGAGGCCGACTGGGCGACCGTGGCGAACTTCCAGCTCGCGGCCGGTCGGCTGTCGGTGACGCCGACGCAGTTGAGCGCGACGCTCCAGATGCCCAACGGCAAGGCCAGCAAGACGTTCACGGTGACCAACACCGGCGGCGCGCCGGTCGAGGTGAAGTTCAGCGAGCGTGACAACGGATTCGAACTCCTCCGCGCGGACGGGTCCACTGTCACCAGGCAACAGGTGCTCGGGGCCAGCGGCGCGCCGGAGCAGCGGCTCAACGCCCCGACGTCGTTCGCCGCCAAGGCGTCCGGCAAGTTCGCCAAGGCCGCCGTCGCCGGGGTCGGCCCGAATGCGGCACCGTGGACCGACATCGCCAACTACCCGTCCGCGATCATGGACAACCGGGTGGTGCACCTGGACGGCAAGGTGTACTCGCTCGGTGGTGGCGACGGTAGCGCCTCCACCGCGAAGAACTACGCCTACGACCCGGCCGCCCATGCCTGGACGGCGATCGCCGACCTTCCGGGTGCCCGCAACGCCCTGACCGTGGGTGTCGCGGACGGGAAGATCATCGCTACCGGTGGCTGGGGCGACGCCGGCCCGGACTCCGCCACCTGGTCGTACGACCCGGGGGCCAACACCTGGACGGAGCTGGCCGACAACCCGGCGCCACGGGCCGCGGCCGGTCAGGCCGTCGTCGACGGCAAGCTGTACGCCGTCGGTGGCTGCACCACCGCGGAGTGCCTGCCGATGTCGAACAGCGTCGTCCGGTACGACCCGGCCGGGAACAAGTGGGAGACGATGGCCAACTACCCGAAGTCGGTGGCCTTCGCCTCCTGCGGCGGGATCGACGGCATCCTCTACTGCACCGGCGGCAACGACGGTTCCGCCTCGCAGAAGTCCAGCTACGCCTTCGACCCGGGTGCCAACACCTGGACGGCGATCGCCGACGCGCCGGCCGACAACTGGGCCAGCTCGTACGCCGTCGCCAACGGCAAGCTGCTCGTCGTCGGTGGCTCGCAGGGTGGTGCCATCAGCAACGCCGGCTTCGCCTTCGACCCGGCAGCCGGCTCGTGGTCCAACCTGCCGAACGCCAACACGGCCCGCTACCGCGGTGGCGCGGCGTGCGGCTTCTACAAGATCGGCGGTTCGTCCGGCAGCTTCAACGCGGCGCCCAACAGCGAGGTGCTCCCGGGCTTCGAGGGGTGCGCCGAGTCGGCGGCCGACGTCAGCTGGATGACCATCGACAAGTCGTCGGCCACCCTCGCGCCGGGCGCGAAGGTCACTGTCACCGTCGGAATGACGGCGAACGTGGACCAGCCGGGCACCTACTCCGGCTCGGTCGGGATCTCGGAGAACACCCCGTACTCGGTGGCACCGGTCGCGGTGACCATGACCGCGAACCCCCCGAAGACCTGGGGCAAGCTCATGGGTACGGTCACCGGCACCAGCTGCCAGGGTGCGACCTCGCCGCTCACCGGCGCGGTCGTCCAGGTCGACTCGTGGGCGGCGTCGTACACCTTCGCCACCGATGCCGAGGGCAGGTACGCCTACTGGATGGACCGCCGCAACAACCCGCTCACCATGATCGTCGCCAAGGACGGCTGGAAGCCCCAGACCCGTCAGACGAAGATCGTCACCGCCACTCCCACGGTGGAGAACTTCGGGTTGGCGCCCATCAAGTGCTGACGTCTGAGCGGTAGCGCACACCTCCGGCCCGCCTGGTCACCGACCAGGCGGACCGGACCGCGTTCGGAGGGTCGTCGCGGGCCGACACCGCTCGCCTGCCGTCGGCAAACTGATTGGTCCTGGCACGCTGAAGTGCGAAGATCCGCCGATGTCCCACAACACACGGCAGCGTCGGCTGGCCGCCCAGCGCGCCTGCGACCGAATCCTGTCCGGCAGCCGGCCCGCGACCATGCGGGAGCGGCTCGCCGACCTGGCCGCGGGCGGCGACCTGGATGGCCAGCCCGACTTCTACGGCGACGGCCCGGTCACCACGCTGGAGGAACGCGTGGCGGAGCTGTTGGGCACCGAGGCCGCCGTCTTCTTCCCGACCGGAACGATGGCACAGCAGGTCGCGCTGCGCTACGGCGCCGAGCGCAGCGGACACCCGACGGTGGCTCTCCACCCGCTCGGCCACCTGGAGGTGCACGAACGGCATGCCTACGCCAACCTGAGCGGGCTGCGCAGCACCTGGCCGACCACCGAACCCCGAAACCCCACCGCCGCCGAGATCAGCGCGCTCGCCGACCCCGTGAGCAGCGTCGTCATCGAACTCCCGCTGCGCGACGCCGGCTTCGTCCTCCCCACCTGGGACGAACTCGCCGCCGCGTCCGCCGCCGCGCACTCCATCGGCGCCCGCCTCCACCTCGACGGCGCCCGACTGTGGGAATCCACCCCCTATCTGGCGCACACCCTCAGCGAGATCGCCGACCTCGCCGACAGCACCTACGTCTCGTTCTACAAGACGATCGGCGGTTTCAGCGGCGCGGCGCTCGTGGGCACCGAGCAGCTCGCCTCCTACGCCCGCGTCTGGCGGCACCGCTACGGCGGTCAGGTGTTCCAGCAGTGGCCGGCCGCGCTGAGCGCGCTCGCCGGTCTCGACCGGGAGCTGCCCCGCATCCCCGAGTACGTGCGACACGCACGGACCGTCGCCACGGCGCTCGCCGCCCTGCCCGGCGCGTTGGTGTATCCGCAGCCCCCGCACACCCAGAGATTCCGCCTGTTCCTGCCGCATCCGGCGCAGGCGCTCGATGACGCCGCGCTGGCGCTCGCGGAGGACGAGAAGGTGTGGTTCGCCGCCGGCTGGCAGGAGACGGACGTGCCCGGCATGGCGATGACCGAGATCACCGTCGCCGATCCCGCTCTCGACTGGACCACCGAGGACGTCACCGAGATCGGCGCACGCTTCCTCAGCCGCGTCCAGGACCGCTGATCCTCCCGCCGGTGAACGAGGGGCCGGCGGGCCGCCGACGTCCTAGATCGGGGCGAGGCGGAAGCCGACCCCGCGTACCGAGTGGATCGTCGTCGCGGCGTTGAGTCGC
Source organism: Micromonospora sp. MGP-C2 (assembly GCF_057766525.1). Taxonomy (NCBI): domain Bacteria; kingdom Bacillati; phylum Actinomycetota; class Actinomycetes; order Micromonosporales; family Micromonosporaceae; genus Micromonospora; species Micromonospora sp. MGP-C2. The sequence goes on along the minus strand of NZ_JBYMEN010000002.1, from coordinate 1,338,938 downwards.
GCGAGCTTGCCGCGCACCCGGCGGACCACCGAGTGCATGTCGGAGTTGCGGCCGAGGTGCCGGTTGCCCCAGACCTCGAGGTGCAGACGCTCGTAGGTCCAGATCTGCCCGGGCGCGTGCACCAGGCAGAGCAGGACGTCGTGCTCCAACCGGGTCAGGTCGATCTCCTGGTCGCGCCACCGCAGCACCCGGCGGTCGGAGTCGACGGCCAGATCCGGTGGCGGCGACTGCGGGCTGGGTGCCACCTCGGCGAGCACGGCGACGGCCTGCGGGGCCGCGACCGGAGGTGCCTCGATCACCCCGAGGAACTCTCGGGCCTGGTCGACGTTCGAGACGATCAGAAAGGCGTCACTGCCGCCGAGCAGCCGAGCCAGGTGTCGGCGTTCGGCCGGCGAGGACGCGATGCCGATGACCAGGCTGGCGACTGGAATTTCCTGCATTCCCCAACCCCTTCCGGTTCCCCAACTCACTCCGGATGGATGTCCTGCACCGTCGACCAGACATCGATCAGCGTCCTGACCCTAGTGGTGGCTGATCTCGGCTGGGTAAAACATCGTTGCATGCAGGCATGTGAATCCCGCTGCCTCGTCCGGGCCCACCCGGCCCTACCGCCGACGATCCGCTTTCCGGAAGCGCCGGGGGTGGTTGTGACAGAACCAAGACAATCCGAGTACGGCGTACGGACCTGCCCGGGCGAGCATGGTCGGCATGTCCATCGGATCGTCGTTCCCCGTCGGGCGGTCGACGCCCGGTCCGCAGCCGGCGCGACCGCTGCCGCACGCCCACGCGGCGGCGCCTCTCGGTCTCCGGCTGCTCGCGGTGGCGCTGTGCTGTCTGCTCGCCCTGACCCTCACCGCCACCGTCTTCGTGCGGACGTACCCCGGCCAGTGGCTGGACGGAGTGCTCCTACCGAGGGCGGAGCGGGGCGGGGGATACGAGCAGCAGACCGTCCTGGTGGGCCCGGCCAAGACCGTGCTGGCCACGTTCGGCAGCCCGACACTGCTCGCTGCCCTGCTCGGCGCGGTGCTGCTGGTGGGTGTGCTCCGCCGCCGGCTGGTGGCGGGCATCGTCGGCGTGGGCATGGTCCTCTGCGCGGTGGTGGTGGCCGGTGCGGCGAAGTCGGTGTTGCCCCGGCCGGACCTCCAGATCGAGAGTTCGACAACCCACAACAGCTTCCCCAGCGGCCACGTCGCGGCGGCGACGACACTGCTGCTGGCGTTCATGTTGGTCCTGCCCGGGTGGGCCCGGCGCTGGCTCGTGGTGCCGGGCGCGGCAGGTGTCTCGGTGATCGCGGCGGCCACGATGATCGCGGGCTGGCACCGGTTCAGTGACGCGCTCGGCGGCGTACTGCTGGGTGTGGCGCTGTTCTGCCTGGCCGCGGCCTCGCTGGCAGGTTGGCGTGGCGACCACGACAGGGTCGGCGGGCCCGACGGTGGCGGTCTGTGGCGCAGGTTGGCCGAGGCGGCGCTCGCGCTGGTCGCGCTGGTCTGGGCACTGGTGGTCGTCGTGCCAGGCCTGGCCGCGTCGGTGCAGCGCGGGGCGCTCGTCGCCATCGTGGCGGCCGGCGCGTCCACGATGTTCCTGGTGGGTTCGGTGGTGTTCCTGGTGCGTTCGGCCGATTTCGCGGCCCCGCTCTCCGCGCGCCGTGGCGGGCCACCGCAACCGGTGGCCGAACCCCAAAAGATCTCATGATGGGATACTTGACGACATGTCCCAGGTCCTGCTGATCGAAGACCACCAGACGGTGCGTGACGGGCTTCAGCTGGCGCTCACGCGACAGGGCCACACGGTGCACGCCGTGGGGACGGGGGAGCAGGGCCTGGAGCGGCTGCGCAGCACCTCGGCCGACGTCGTCGTCCTCGATCTCATGCTGCCCGGCATGGACGGCTTCGAGGTCTGCCGCCGGATCCGGCAGCTCGGCGACCTGCCGATCATCATGCTGACCGCCCGCAACGACGACATGGACGTGGTGGCGGGCCTGGAGGCTGGCGCCGACGACTACGTGGTCAAGCCCGTGCAGGCCCGGGTCCTGGAGGCACGCATTCGCGCGGTGCTCCGACGGACCGGTGGCGAGTCGCGGCGGACCGGTGGCGAGCGGGCCGGCCTGGAACAGCACGGCGCGCTGACCATCGACCGGGCCGCGCTGGTGGTCAGCAAGGACGGGGCGCCGGTCAGCCTCGCCCCGACGGAGCTGCGCCTGCTCCTGGAGCTCTCACACACCCCAGGCCAGGTGCTCAGCCGCCAGCAACTGCTGGAGGCGGTGTGGGAACACGGCTATCTCGGTGACTCGCGGCTCGTGGACGCCTGCGTCCAGCGGGTACGCGCCAAGATCGAGGCCGACTCGTCGGCACCGGTCTTCATCCAGACCGTGCGCGGCTTCGGATACCGGTTCGGGCCGCTGTGACACCGTGGCGCTGGGTCGGCGCCCGGGTCTCGGGCCTGCGGGTCCGGCTGCTCCTGGCGTTCGCGTTGCTGGGCGTGACCACGACGGCGGTGGTGGCCAGCGGCAGCTACTTCCAGGCCCGGACCGTCATCCTCCAACAGGCGCAGGACGCCGCGGTGATGTCACTGACCGACCAGATCACCAAGGTCTACCCGATCGCCCAGCTTCCGCCGACCCAGGGCGATCTGGACCTGTTGGCCCAGCGCCTCTCCGACCGGGGGGGCTTCGCGGTGGTCGTCTACCGGGACATGCGGTCGCGGGGCGGCTCCGATTTCGCCGACCCACTCACCCCCGAGCTGCGGCAGGAGGTCGGCGACGGCAGGATCGCCTGGCAACGTGTCTCGCTCGACGGGCAGCCCTGGCTGCTCATCGGCACCCAGCTGGAGCTCGACCGGCCCGACGGCACGTCTCGGGCCTCCGGGCTGGAGGTCTACTCGGTGCGCAACCTCGCGCCCGAGCAGCAGAGCATCGACCGTCTCGCCAACCGGGCGTGGATGACCGGCGGCCTGTCCCTGGTCCTCGCCGTCCTGCTGGCCCTGCTGTCGGCCCGCGGCGTGCTGCGACCCGTCCGCGACCTCGGCCGGGCGGCGCGCCGCCTCGGTGAGGGCGATCTGAGCACCCGCCTGACGGTTCGGGGCGCCGACGAGCTGGCGGACGTGGCGCGCACCTTCAACGACACCGCGGGCACGCTGGAGCGGCAGGTCGCTGAGCTGCGGCGGATGGAGTCCGACGCCCGCCGATTCGTGGCCGACGTCTCGCACGAGCTCCGTACGCCGTTGGCCGCGATGACGGCGGTCACCGACGTGCTGGACGAGGAGGCGGACCACCTGCCCGGGGACGCGGGGCGGGCCGCCCGGCTGGTCAGCCAGGAGACGCAGAACCTCACCCAACTGGTCAACGACCTCATCGAGGTCAGCAGGTTCGACTCCGGCACCGCTCGGCTCGCCCTGGACGACGTGGACGTGGCCGCGGCGGTGACCGCGACCCTGCGGATCCGGGGCTGGCTGGACCGCGTGCACACCGAGCTGCCAGCCGGAGTGGTGGCCCGAATCGATCCCCGTCGGCTCGACGTCATCGTCGCCAACCTGGTCGGCAACGCCTTCCGGCACGGTGCCGAGCCGGTGTCCGTACGCCTGGACGCCGACAGGGACTGGATCACGATCGAGGTGACCGACGAGGGGCCAGGACTGGACCCGGAGGTGCTGCCGCATGTCTTCGACCGCTTCTACAAGGCCGACACCGCGCGGACGCGCTCCGAGGGAAGTGGCCTCGGCCTCGCCATCTCCTGGGAGAACGCCCGCCTGCACCGCCACGGCGAGCGGCGGGGGAGTCTCGTCGCGGCCAACGGCCCCGGCGGAGGCGCGGTGTTCACGCTTCGCCTGCCCCGGGACACGGCGGACACCGGAGGTGCCCGGTGAACGGCCGGCGGACGGGCCGCGCGCTGCTCGCCGGTGGACTGCTGCTCGCGCTGCTCACGCCTGGTTGTGGGGTACGGCCCAGCGAGGTCATCAGGGGTCGCCCGGCGGTCAGCGGCCCGGCGCAGGGCACGGGGCTCTACCTGCTCGCGCGGGGCGAACTCGTGCTCGTCCTGCGCCCGGTGAAGGTGGACTCGTCGCCCGCCGACACGCTCGCCCTGCTCGCCGCCGGTCCGGAGGAGAACGAGCGCCGCCAGGGTTTCACCAGCGACGTTCCGGCCGGGCTCGACCCGGTCACTGTGACGTCGGGGGCCGATCCGGCCGGTGGTCTCACGGTCCGCACGACCACCGCCGTGCGGACGTTGTCGGCCGACGCGGCCGACCAGATCATCTGCACTGTCGTCGACGCCGCCCAGCAGGACGGTTTCGCGGACAGCTCCGCCCCGGTCACCATCGTCGGGTCCGACGGCGCCCGACCGCCCCGGCCGTGCCCGATCAGGTGAGCGGGCACGGCCACCGCCTCAGACCAGGTTGGCCGCTCGTGGCCGGGGCAACCCACTGTGGCTGGTCTGGTCCCGGTCGACCAGCGCGCCGGAGATCAGGATGTCGATCAGGGCGGCGAACCCGATCCCGGCCTTCTGCCAGATCTGTGGGAACTGCGACGCGGCGGTGAAACCGGGGAACGTGTTGACCTCGTTCACGATGGGCTCCGGTGACCCCTCGGCGGGCAGGAAGAAGTCGACCCGCAGCAGGCCGCGACAGTCGAGGGCCTGGAAGGCGCGGATCGCGCGGTCCTGGAGCACCTCGGTGGTGGCCGCGTCGAGCGGGGCGGGGATCTGGAAGACCGCCCCGCCGTCGTACTTCGCGTCGTAGTCGAAGAAGCCGGCACCGGTCACCCGGATCTCCAGCGGCGGGCCGGCCTGCACCCGGCCGTCCGGGTGTTGGAGGACCGCCACGTCGATCTCCCGCCCCCGGGCTCCCTGCTCGATGAGCACCTTCGGGTCGACCTGTCGGGCCAGCTCCAGAGCGGCGGGAACTGCCGCCCAGTCGTCCACCTTGACGACGCCCAGGCTGGACCCGGCCCGAGCCGGCTTGACGAAGACCGGCAGGTCCAGTCGTCGCCGGTCGTCGGGCGACAGCTCCTCGCCCGGCCGCAGTGTCCATCCCGGGCTGACCCGCAGGCCCTCTGCGGCGAGGAGCCGCTTGGTGACACCCTTGTCCATTCCGGCGGCACTGGCGAAGACACCGTTGCCGACGTACGGCACGCCGAGCCATTCCAGCAGCGACGCCACCGTGCCGTCCTCGCCGTACGGGCCGTGCAGGGCCGGGAACACCACATCCTGGGCGCGCAGGACACGCAGCGCCGCAGGCAGTGGTGTCGGGCGTCCCCCGACATGCCACCCGCCGTCGCGGTCGATGAGCACCTCGGTGACCTGGTACCGCTTCCGGTCCAGGTTGGCGAGGATGCTGGCCGCCGAGCGGCGGGACACGTCGTGCTCGCCGCTCTGCCCGCCGTACAGCACTGCCAGTCGGATCGTCATGAGGTCCGTGCCCTTCCGTGGAGGTGGTCGCGGGCCACCCGGGCCCCGATGCCGGTCAAGATCTCGTGCGGGTTGGTGCCCGCCCAGCGGGCCCACTCGACGACCGTCGGTGGGCTCTGGTCACCCTCGGCGGGACCGAACACCACGACCGGGTCGCCGATCGCCACGGAAAGGTCGCCGACGTCGACCACGCACTGGTCCATGGCGATGCGCCCGACGATCGGGCACCGTCGGCCGCCGAGCCACACCTCGGCGCGGCCCCCGGCGGCCCGGGGCAGCCCGTCGGCGTAACCGAGCGGCAGCAGCGCCAGCGTGGTCGGCGCCCCGGTCACGTGTTCCGGCCCGTAGGAGACGCCCGTGCCGGCCGGCACCCGCTTGACGTTGATCACGCTCGTGCGCAGGGTCATCGCGGCGTGCAGGCCGAACTCGCCCGGGCCGGTGGCGACGAACGGGTCGACTCCGTACAGCGCGATCCCGATCCGGCAGAGGTCGAAGCGGGTCCGGGGCGCCGACAGCGCAGCCGCCGAGTTGGCCAGGTGGACGAGATCGGGGTCGAGGCCGGCCGACCGCGCGATCCGCAGGGCCTCCTCGAAGGTCGCCACCTGTCGGCTCAACTCGGGAGCGCCGGGCAGGTCCGCGTCGACGAGGTGGGACCACACGCCGCGCACCCGGATCCCGCCCTCCCGTTCGTACTTGCGGGCCCAGGCGACCAACTCGGGCCAGTCGTGCCCGGCGGCTCCGTTGCGGGACAGGCCGGTGTCCGCCTTGAGCTGCACCATCGCTGGCACGCCGAGCAGGTGGACCGCGTCGGCGACGGCGTGCAGGTGCGTCGTCGTCGACACACCGACGTCGACACCACTCTTGATCAAGGTACCGAAGTCGTCGTTCGGCCCGTGCAGCCAGCTCAACGTGGGTGCTGTCACACCCGCGTCGCGCAGGGCCAGCGCCTCGGTCACCGAGGTCACCCCCAGCCAGGTGGCGCCGGCGCGAAGCGCGGCACGGGCCACCCGCACCGCGCCGTGACCGAACCCGTCCGCCTTCACCACCGCCATCAGGCTGGTGCCGGTGACCGACGTGATGGCCCGCACGTTGCTGGCGACCGCGTCCAGGTCGACCAGCGCCTCGGCCAGGGCGCTCATCCGGCCGCCTCCACCCGTCGCGGCCCGGGGAGCGCGAACAGCCACCCCGCGCGAAGAGCCAGGAGCCCGCGGTGGACGGCCAGGCTCAGGCCGATCACCAGACCGGTCAGCAGAATCGGATATCCGAGCACGATCAGGCCCTGGGCGGACCCACCCAGGCCGGAAACCGGTACGAGCAACAGCCGGTGCAGTACGGCCAGAACCGGCATGTGGACGACGTAGATCGGCAGGGTGATGCGGCCGAGCCCAGCCAGCGGTCTGCTGATCGCCGACCAGTGAGCCAGTCGGGCGGCGGCGGTCACACCGAAGGCGACCGCCACCACCGAGACGGCAATCCATACGCCGAACCACTGCTGGGCGCCGGCCACCGCCATCGCGACGAGCGCGAGGACATAGGCGCCGGAGGTCAGCGCGAGCCGTCGCCGGCTGGCGGTGGCGGCCCACTGCTGGATCTGCGGCCGCAGGTACAGGCCGGCCAGGAAGAAGACCAGGTTCTGGTAGAGACCGGCGCGATTGCCCGGGGTGTCGAGCAGGCCGGCGGCGGCGACGGCGGACAGCAGGGCGGCGGGGACGAGCACCAGCGCCCGGGGCGCCCGGCGGGTCACCTTGGCGATCGTGAAGTACACCGCCAGGGCGTACAGGTACCAGAGGTTGGACGGCGTGATGGTGAGCTGCTCCAGCAGGCCGAGGGCGGAGGTGGCGCGGTCGGTCGGCAGCTGCGGGGCAGCGGCGAGGATGGCGGTGTGGATCAGCAGCCAGACGGCGTACAGGTAGAGGAACCCGGCGATCCGGCTGCGGGCGACGACCCGCCAGGGCCGCTGGGCGGCGTTCGCCGCGAAGACGCCGGAGATGGTGAAGAACAACGGCATCCGCAGCGGCAGGAACTGCTCACCCAACGTGCCCCACAGGCCCGGCACCGGTACGCCGATGTGCCAGTCGATCTGCAGGTAGTCCTTGACGACGACGTGCCACAGGACGACGAGAATGATGCAGGCGCCCTTCGCGGCGTCGGCCCACTCCGCCCGCTGTGACAGTCCCGCGGGCCTGGGATTGGTGGGAGACAGCTGTTGGATCACCCATCAGAAGCTGCCAGCGGGATATCCGCAGGTGATCCACGAATTGTCATGAACCGGTAATGGAGGTCGCGCGGGGCGGGCCGGCGGGGTCCCGCCGAGCCGCATGCCGGTGACGCCGAGGAGCACTAGGCTCGTTGCGGAGGTGCCGAACATGAAGCTCGGGCTGCACTACTGGAACTACTCCACCCCGGCCGACCCGGCCGCGATCGCACCCACCCTGGCGGAGGCGGCGACCACCGCCGAGCAGGCCGGTGTCGCGTCGTTCACGGTGATGGACCACTTCTTCCAGATGGACGCGGTGTTCGCGGCCGAGGAGCCGATGCTGGAGGCGTACACCACGCTGGGCTACGTCGCGGCGAAGACTCAGCGGATGACGCTGGGTGTGCTGGTCACCGGTGTGATGTACCGCTACCCGGGGTTGCTCGCCAAGACCGTGTCGACCCTCGACGTGCTGTCCGGCGGCCGGGCCCGCCTCGGCATCGGCGCGTCCTGGTACGAGCGGGAGCAGCTCGGTCTGGGCGTGCCGGTCGTTCCGGTGGCCGAGCGGTTCGAGCGGCTGGAGGAGACGCTGCGCATCTGCCTGCAGATGTGGAGTGCCGACGACGGCCCGTTCAACGGACAGCACTACCAGCTCGCCGAGACCATCAACTCGCCGCAGCCGTTGAGCCGACCGCACCCGCCCATCATGATCGGTGGCGGGGGCGAGAAGAAGACCCTCCTGCTGGTGGCCCGGTACGCCGACGCCTGCAACCTCTTCGGTCGCGGCGGCACCGACGACGTCGCGCGCAAACTGGACGTCCTGCGCGGGCACTGCGCCACCGAGGGCCGCGACTACGACACCATCGAGAAGACGGTGGTCGCCGACCGGTCGCCACTGGACGACACCGACGGGTTCCTGGCCGAGGTGTCCGCCTACGCCGCGCTCGGGGTCACCGAGGTGCAGGTCACGCCGGATCGGCACCCGGTGGAGTTCGCCCAGCGGCTCGGCGACGAGGTGCTGCCACGGTTGGCCGACATCGGCTGATCCCGCTGCGCGAAATTCGGTGGTCGTGGGGCTGTCCGCGGTCTAGCGTGGCCCGCCGTGCTCACCAACGAACAGATCATCGGACAGGCCCTGGATCGGATCGAGGCAGGGTACGTCTTTCCTGCGAAGGTCGTGGACATCGACGCCGCGATCCGGCGCCGTCTCGCGGCGGGCGAGTACGACGGCCTGGCCGGGCCGACGCTCTGCGAGACGGTGACCGCTCACCTTCAAGAGGCGTGCCCGGACAAGCATCTGCGGTTGCTGTGGTCCGACCAGCCGCAGTCGCTGGACCCAGCGGACGAGGACGGAGGACGGGCCGCCTTCCTCGCGCTGCTCCGGGCGGAGAACCAGGGCATCCGCCGGGTCGAGCACCTGGACGGAAACGTCGGGCTCATCGACGTGCGGCGCATCGCGTACGCCAACGAAGGCGCCGAGGCGATCGGCGCGGCCATGCGACTGGTCGCCCTCAGCTCCGCGCTCATCCTGGACCTGCGCGCATGCGCCGGCGGAGCACCCGAGGGAGCCGCGATGTGGTGCAGCTACTTCCTCCCCGACGATCAGGTGCACCTCAACGACTTCTACGAGCGGTCCACCGGCGCCACCCGCCAGTTCTGGACGACCGCGCACCTTCCCGCGCCGCGCTACACGGACCGCCCGGTCTATGTGCTCACCAGCGCGATCACGTTCTCCGGGGGCGAGGACGTGGCGTACACGTTGCAGGCGCACGGCCGGAGCGTCGTCGTCGGTGAGACGACACGTGGCGGCGCGCATCCGACGGCCCGCCACGCGGTCACCGAACACATCCTCGTGACCGTGCCGACCGCCCGGACCGTCAACAGCGTCACCGGCACCAACTGGGAAGGCGTCGGAGTGGTCCCCGATGTGCAGGTCCCGGCGGACCAGGCACTCGACACGGCACTCACTGCCATCTCGGGCGCGTAGGCGCGGCTGCGTCCGTCACACGGTTGGCTCACTGAGCCTTTTCAAGTCCGTACTCGGAAAGGCCCAGTGGAGGATCAGCAGGGGGTCAGCTGCCAGGTCACCTTCGTCACGTTGACCGGTATATACAGGTCGCCCCCGGTCCCGCCGGCAGGAGCGCAGTTTTTGAAGGGAATCGACGAGCCGAAAGTGAACCCGGATATTACGGCGTCGCGGCCTGTGCCGTTGTAGAAGTTGAATCCCTGGATGCTGCCGGTCCACTCGCTGTTGGTCGTCAGAGACGGCGTCTCCACGGGACCCTGCGGCGGGTGATTCCAGTTGGGCCAGATGCAGAGCATGCCCTGCGGGCAGTTCCCGGACCCCCAGCCCTGTATCGACACTCCGGGTGCTGCCGCCGAGGCGGTGGGGGCGGCGGCCAGCACGCCTGCGACGGACGCGGCCACGGCGATGGCGATGGATTTCAACAGCACGGTTCACCTGCTTTAGATAGATGCTTGTAGATGCGAATTTAAACTACCTGCGGAAAATTGACACGTCAAGCACCTGAAGCGACGTAGGCCGGCGGATCAATTGGAAGCTGGCGTCCACCTGTGTCTGATGACGATTGAGGTAGTTTCAGGATGGTATCTGTCGGATGGCACCACGGCCTGCCAGCATCCGGCCACCGCCCACGGTGGAGCCGACCGTGCTCTCGCCCGACGGCGCCACTGTGTAAACGACGGCCGACACCGTCCGGGCCGGCCAGGTCGCGGACTGCCGGGACGACCGGGCCCGCAACCAGCTCTGGACGATGAGGCCGGACGGGAGTGTGCAGCTGGGCGGACGCTGCCTGGACGTGCTCGGAGCGTCCAGCGACGCAGCCTGAGCACGGACGAGGGCTGTCCCCCCGTACTGCGGAGGACAGCCCTCGTCGGTGATCGGTCAGGCCACTCGGTGACGGGTCAGGCGACCGAGGCCGGGAACCGTTCCCACACCCGGTGTGCGGCCATCAACTGCTGCACCGCCGTCAGGGCCTCGGCGCCGGAGCCCGCCGCCACGATGCCGGGGGTGCCGGCCACCCCGGCCTGCTCCAGCACGGTGACGCCGGCGCCCCAGGCGCCGATCGCCTTGGCGTGCCGCCAGCACTCCTCGACGAGGAGCAGCACGCGGGGGTCCACGGCCGCCGGGCCCGGCCTGCCCGCCTTGTCGTCACGGGCCGGGATGGCATCCGGCGCGGGTGCTGGCGCTCCCGCCAGCAGAACCGCGTCGAACTCGACCGACCGGCCGGTGGCGAAGGTGCGCTGGACCGGCATGCCGCCGACCATGCCGCCGTGCGGGGCGATCAGCAGCGGCACCATGCCGGCATCGAACACGGCCTGGCGCACCTCGGCGACGCCGTCCAGGTCACCGTCGGGGTCGACCACGATCCCGACCATCCGCCCGTCCGCCGGCCACTCCCGGCCGACCTGCGACAGCGCCGGGCTGGGCGCGACATCGGCCAGCGGCACTGTGGGCTGCGGGGCGGGCAGGCCCAGACCGGTGGCGACCTGCTCGCACAACACCGGGTCGATGTTGGCGAGGCTCTGCAGCTGGCGCTCCTTGATCGCCTGGTGGTAGCACTTGCCCAGCTCGAAGGTGTACGCCCGGATGATGTGCTCCTTCTCGACCGGCGACATGCTCAGCCAGAACAGGCGTACCTGGCTGTAGTGGTCGTCGAACGAGGCCGGGTTCGCGCGTACCTTCGGTGCCTGGGCCACCGTGACCGGTACGTCGACGAACGCGTTCTCGGCGTCCCCCGCGGGGAACGGGTTGCCGCCGTCGAGCGAGTTCGGCCGGTACGGGGCGACGCCCGCGTGCACGGCGTGCTGGTGGAAACCGTCGCGCAGCATGTCATTGACGGCCGCGTGCGGGCGGTTGATCGGGATCTGCGTGAAGTTGGGCCCGCCGAGGCGGGTCAGCTGCGTGTCGAGGTACGAGAAGAGTCGGCCCTGCAGCAGCGGGTCGTTCGTGACGTCGATGCCCGGCGGCAGGTGACCCAGGTGGAAGGCGACCTGCTCGGTCTCGGCGAAGAAGTTCGTCGGCGTCCGGTTGAGCACCAGCCGGCCGATCGGCTGCACCTCCGCCAGCTCCTCCGGCACGATCTTCGTCGGGTCCAGAAGGTCGATGCCGGCGAAGGTCTCATCCTCGGTGTCGGGAAAGACCTGGATGCCGAGCTCCCACTCGGGGTACGCGCCGGCCTCGATGGCGTCGTAGAGGTCGCGCCGGTGGAAGTCCGGGTCGATGCCGTTCAGCATCTGCGCCTCCTCCCAGGTCAGGGAGTGCACGCCCAGCTTGGGCTTCCAGTGGAACTTGGCCAGCACCGTCTCGCCGGCCTCGTTGACCAGGCGGAAGGTGTGCACGCCGAACCCTTCCATGGTCCGGTACGAGCGCGGGATGCCCCGGTCGGACATGTTCCACATGGCGTGGTGCTGCGCCTCGGTGTGCAGCGACACGAAGTCCCAGAACGTGTCGTGGGCGCTCTGCGCCTGCGGGATCTCCCGGTCCGGGTGCGGCTTGGCCGCGTGGATGATGTCCGGGAACTTGATCGCGTCCTGGATGAAGAAGACCGGCATGTTGTTGCCGACCAGGTCGAAGGTGCCCTCGTCGGTGTAGAACTTCGTGGCGAAGCCACGGGTGTCGCGGACCGTGTCGGCCGATCCCCGCGAGCCGAGCACCGTGGAGAACCGGACGAAGACCTCGGTCTCGCGCCCATTCTTGAGGAAGCCGGCCCTGGTGACCGCCTCGGCGGTGCCGTACGCGGTGAACACCCCGTGTGCACCGGCGCCCCGGGCGTGCACCACGCGCTCCGGGATGCGCTCGTGGTCGAAATGCATGATCTTCTCGCGCAGGTGGTGGTCCTGGAGCAGCACCGGGCCACGCGGGCCGGCCTTGAGCGAGTGATCGGTGTCGCGCAGCCGCGCCCCGTTCGCGGTCGTGAGGTAGGCGCCCTGCTGACCGTTCGCGATCGTCGGTGCGCCGGTCTCGGCGCCGGTCGGCGTACGCGTCTGCGGTGCCCCCTGCTCCGGCTTCGGCGGCAGCGGGTCGTGCGGCGTCGTCGGCTCCTCGACGGTGGGCGTCCCGCTGCCCGGTGCGCCGGGAACATCGGGGGACAGGGCGTCGGCGATCTTCCCCGTGGCGCTCTTCACAACGTTCTTGACCGCCTCGGCGGGCTTGCTTGAATCCACTGAACGAACCTCTCCGTGGTGCGTGTCGGGCAGGCGTCTGCCCTGCTACCCCTGGTCAGAGGGTCGAAACACAACTGGATGCGGCATCCGTCACCGGGACTGGTGATTTCACCGATGCGTGGGTGGGCGGAGAAGCCAAAACTGACGCACGTCGATATCCCTCGACTCTAGGGAGTGCCCGACGTGTCGTCACCAACCACCACCCGTCCCCGTTCCGTCGCCGCCCGAGCGACCCGGTTCGCGCTGGCCGCCGTCCTGGCCGCCGGCGGCGTCCTGGCCGGATCGTCCGGCGCCGCCCAGGCCGCGAGCCCGTACGAGCGGGGCCCCGCCCCCACCACCGCGATCCTGGAGGCCAGTCGCGGTCCGTTCGCCACCGCCTCACAGAGCGTGTCCTCGCTGAGTGTCACCGGCTTCGGCGGCGGCGTGATCTACTACCCGACCAGCACCAGCGAGGGCACCTTCGGGGCCATCGCCATCTCGCCCGGTTTCACCGCCGCATGGTCCAGCATCAGCTGGCTCGGGCCGCGACTCGCCTCGCACGGGTTCGTGGTGATCGGCATCGAGACCAACAGCCGGCTGGACCAGCCGGACAGCCGGGGTCGGCAGCTCCTCGCCGCGCTGGACTACCTCACTGAGCGCAGCTCGGTGCGTACCCGGATCGACAGCAGTCGACTCGCGGTGGCCGGTCACTCCATGGGTGGCGGGGGCAGCCTGGAGGCGGCCTCGTCGCGGCCGTCGTTGCAGGCCGCGGTGCCGCTCGCGCCGTGGAACTCGGACAAGAGCTGGTCCGAGCTGCGGGTGCCCACGCTGATCATCGGCGGGGAGAGCGACACCGTCGCTCCGGTCTCGTCGCACTCGGTGCCCTTCTACAACAGCATCCCGGCCTCCGCCGAGAAGGCGTACCTGGAGCTGAACGGGGCGAGCCACTTCTTCCCGCAGACGACGAACACGCCGACCGCCCGGCAGATGGTGGCCTGGTTGAAGCGGTTCGTCGACGACGACACCCGCTACGAGCAGTTCCTGTGCCCCGGCCCGAGCGGTTCGCAGATCCAGGAGTACCGCAACACCTGTCCCAGCGCCTGACCGTGGTCGCGGGGCGGTCGCCGGTGGCGACCGCCCCGTCCGCGTGTGGGGCCGGGTATTGAAGGTCTTGACGCGATACCCGAGAAACGTACACTGCGAGTGTAAATAAACACCCGCCACGACAGAGGGATGGGTGATGGAGCGCGGCCTCGAACTGCACCACATCGGCGTCCGTTTCGGCGGCCTCACCGCCCTCGACGACGTCTCACTGCGCGTGCCACCCAACCGGGTGGTGGGCGTCATCGGGCCCAACGGCGCCGGCAAGACCACCTTGTTCAACGTGATCTGCGGCTTCGTCGCACCGGAGACGGGTTCGCTCACCCTCGACGGTCGACCGCTGCGGCCACGGCCGCACCGGCTGACCCGGCTCGGCATTGCCCGAACCCTCCAGGGGACTGGGCTCTTCGCCGGTCTGACCGTGCTGGAGAACGTGATGACCGGCGCCTCCCACACCGCCCGGGCGGGCTTCGTCCCGGCGCTGCTCGGGCTGCCGGCCAGCGACCGCGACGAGCGTCGACTGCGCCGCGACGCCCTGGACATCCTCGACGACCTCGGGATCGCCGGGCACGCCGAGGCCGCACCGACCACACTGCCCTTCGCCGTACGTCAGCGGGTCGCCCTGGCCCGTGCGCTCGCCGCGCGACCCCGGCTGCTGCTGCTCGACGAACCCGCCGGTGGCCTCGGTGCCGACGACATCGCCGAGCTGGCCGAGCTGGTCCGGCAGCTGCCCCGGCGCGACGACAACCCGTGTGCGGTGCTGCTGGTCGAGCACCACATGGACCTGGTGATGGCGGTCTGCGACGAGCTCGTGGTGCTCGACTTCGGCCGGGTGATCGCCGCCGGCACCCCCGACGAGATCCGCGACGACCCGGCGGTGACGGACGCCTACCTCGGCGCCGCCGTCGAGGAGGCCTATCCGTGAGCGCGGACAGCACACCTGACCTGCTCGTGGTGCGGGGGCTGGTGGCCGGTTACGGTGCCGCGCCCGTGTTGCAGGCCATCGACCTCACCGTCCCGGCTGGCACGATCGCCGCGGTCGTCGGCGCCAACGGCGCAGGCAAGACCACACTGCTGCGCGCGCTCTCCGGCATGATCCGCCCGGTCGCCGGCCAGGTGCTCCTCGCCGGGGAGGACCTGCGCGGCACGCCTGTGGAGCAGCTCGTCCGACGCGGCATGGCGCACGTGCCGGAGGGACGGGGCGTGATCAGCGAACTGACGGTCGACGAGAACCTGCGCCTCGGCGGGTTGTGGCGACGCGACCGGGCCGACGCCGGGCGCGCCCTCGACGAGGTCTACGAGCTCTTCGAGCCCCTGGCCCGGCGTCGCAAGCACCTCGGCCACCAGCTCTCCGGCGGTGAACGGCAGATGCTCGCGCTCGGTCGGGCCCTCGTCGGCCGGCCCCGGCTGCTGCTGCTCGACGAGCCGTCGCTCGGCCTGGCGCCGCGGGTCGTCGCCCGGACCATGGCACTGCTCCGTCAGCTACGCGACCGCACCGGCCTGACCGTGCTGCTGGTCGAGCAGAACGTCCGCAGCGCGCTCGCCGTCGCCGACCAGGGCGTCGTGATGTCCCTCGGCCGGGTGGTGATCGCCGCCCCGGCGGCGAAGCTGCGTGACGACGTCGACCTGCGCCACGCGTACCTCGGTTTCTGACCACCACCTCGTCCCCCGGAGGGAGGACTGTTGGACCGCTTCGTCTTCCTCACCATCGACGGCCTGTCCCGAGGCGCGGTGTACGCCGCGTTCGCGCTGGCCCTGGTGCTCATCTGGCGGGCGGCGCGGGTCGTCAACTTCGCCCAGGGCGCGATGGCCGTCGCCGCCGCGTACGTCGCCTACACCGTCTCCGCCGCGACCGGTTCCTACTGGTTGGGCTTCGCGGTCGCGATCGTCGCCGGCCTGTTGCTCGGTGCGCTGGTGGACCGCGTCGTCATGCGGCACGTCGACCACACCTCACACCTCAACCCCGTGATCGTCGCGCTCGGTCTGGTGCTGTTGATCCAGGCAGTGCTGGGCATCGTGTACGGCAACGAGTTCCGCCCCGCCGAGGCGCCGTTCAGTCGGTCCGCTCTCACCGTGGGCGGGGTGGCCGTGCTGTCGCCGTACGACCTGTTCGTCTTCGCCACCATCGTGGTGGTGGTCAGCGGGCTGGCCTGGATGTTCGCCCGTACCCCGGTGGGGTTGCGGATGCGCGCGGCGGCCTTCGCCCCCGAGGTGTCCCGGCTGCTCGGGGTCAACGTCGGTGGCATGTTGACCCTCGGGTGGGCGCTCGCCTCCGGGGTGGGCGCGCTGGCCGCCATGCTGGTCATCCCGACCGAGCTGGGCCTGCACCCGCACGCGATGGACCTGGTGTTCGTCTCCGCGTTCACCGCGGCGGTGGTCGGTGGGCTGGACAGCCCACCGGGGGCGGTGGTCGGTGGCCTGGTGGTGGGTCTGTTGCTCTCCTACGTGAGCGGTTACGCCGGCAGTGACCTCACGCCGCTCGCGGTGCTGGTCCTGCTGCTGGCGGTGCTGCTGGTCCGGCCCGGTGGGCTGTTCGCCCCGGTCGCGGCGAGGCGGGTGTGAGCGCCACGAGGGCGGCCCTGCCGCCGACACAGCAGCTCGTCGACAAGGGCCGACCCGTCGACCGGCGACGCGGCTCGACACTGCTGCGCCACCTCGCGATCGTGCTCGTCGTCGGGCTCCTGCTGGTCGGGGTCAGCTACGCCGTCGAGCCGTTCCGCAACTTCCAGCTCGCCACCGTGGCGGCCTACCTCTGTGCGACCGCCGGGCTGACCGTCCTCACCGGCCTCAACGGTCAACTGTCGCTCGGGCACGGCGCGTTGATGGCCACCGGGGCGTACACCGTCGCGCTGTGCCAGAACGCGTTCGCCGAGCGGGGGATGACCGGCGGCTGGCTGTTGCCGCTCTCGCTGGTCGCGGCGATCGTCAGCACGGTCGCGATCGGCGCGGTCGTCGGCGTGGCGGCGGCCCGGCTGCGTGGTCCCTACCTGGCCGGGGTCACCCTGGCGGTGGCCGTCGTCGTGCCGGCGTTGGCCGTCACCTTCGACGGCGTCTTCAACGGCGAGCAGGGGCTGTCGGTGCCGGTGGAGCCGCCGCCGATGTCGCTCGGCGCGTACTTCCCCTATGAGCGGTGGCAGCTCTGGCTCACCGGCGCGGCCACCCTGCTCGCCCTGCTGCTGCTGGCCAACCTCATTCGCAGCCGGTACGGGCGCACCTTCCGAGCGGTCCGGGACGACGAGGTGGCGGCCCGCCTCGCCGGCATCCATGTGGCCCGCACCCAGGTCCTCGCATTCGTGGTCAGTGCCGCCACCGCCGGGCTCGGCGGGGCGTTGCTGGCGGTGCTCGCGCAGAGCGTCTCGCCCGGGGCGTTCTCGTTGACCCTGTCGCTGTTCCTGCTGATGGCCGTCGTGATCGGCGGTCTCGGCCGGCTCACCGGCGCGCTCTGGGGGGCCGTCCTGCTGGTCGCGCTGCCCGACCTCACCCACTCCGCGACCGAGATGCTCACGCTCTCGCCCGCGGTGGCGCAGCGGCTGGAGGGAAACCTGCCGCTGGCGATCTTCGGCCTCACCCTGATCGTCGTCATGATCGCCGCACCCGGTGGCATCCACGGGCTGCTGTCCCGTCTTGGTCGGCGCCTTCGGGCCCGGCGTTCCTGAGCTGCTCCGCGCCCGGCCCCGGCCGGGCGTTCCACCACACACACCGTTCCCCCGAACCGGACCGAGAAAGGTCGGTGTTCTCCATGCACCGTTTGGCACAACGTGGTCTCGCGATCGCCAGCACCATTGCCCTGTTGGCCGCCGCCGCTGGTTGCAGTGGTGACGACGGCTCCGGTCCCGGCGCGGCGTCGGTGCCGGGCGTGACCGACACCGAGATCGTCGTCGGCACCCACATGCCGCTCACCGGGCCGGCCTCGGCCGGCTACTCGAAGATCTCCCCGGCGACGAAGGCGTACTTCGACTACGTCAACGCCAACGGCGGTGTGCACGGTCGGAAGATCACCTACAAGGTCATGGACGACGGCTACAACCCGGCGAACACCCAGCAGGTGGTCCGTCAGCTCGTCCTCCAGGACAAGGTCTTCGCGATCCTCAACGGCCTCGGCACACCGACGCACAGTGGCGTGCTCGACTTCCTGAAGACCAACCGGGTCCCGGACCTCTTCGTCGCCTCCGGCAGCCGCAGCTGGGACCAGCCGGACAAGTATCCCGGGACGTTCGGGTTCAACCCGGACTACACGGTGGAGGGCAAGATCCTCGCCACCTACGCGAAGACGAACCTGGCCGGTCAGAAGGTCTGCTTCCTCGGGCAGGACGACGACTTCGGCCGGGACAGCCTGGCCGGCGTGGAGAAGGTGCTCGGTGCGTCGGCCGTGGCGGTCAAGCAGACGTACGTCACCAGCAACACCAACGTGGCGCCGCAGATCGGCGCGTTCAAGGCGGCCGGTTGCCAGGTCGTCGTGCTCGCCACAGTGCCCGGCTTCACCGCGCTGTCCGTCGGCACCGCCGCTCGGCTGGGCTTCAAGCCGCAGTGGCTGGTGTCCAACGTCGGCGCCGACCACCCGACCCTGGCCAAGCAGCTCGGTGCCGCCGCCCCGCTGCTGGAGGGCATGGTCGGCACCAACTACCTGCCGATGCAGAACGACACAGCGAACCCGTGGGTGCAGCTCTTCACGAAGATCAACAAGGAGCACAACGGGGACGCGCCGTTCGACGGCAACACCGTCTACGGCATGTCGGTCGGCTACCTCTTCGTGCAGGTGCTGCTCGCCGCCGGCAAGGACGTCACCCGGGAGAAGGTGCTGGACGCCGTGCAGAAGGGCGGTTTCCAGGGCCCCGGGCTGGTGCCGCTGCGCTTCTCCGCCAAGGACCACTCCGGCTACGGCGGCCAGCGGCTGAGCCGGGTGACCGGGGGAGTGCAGACCTACTTCGGGCCCGCGTACGAGACCGACGAGGCGGACGGGCCGGTCAACGAGTACACCGCCACCCCGGCCGCGCCGCCGGCGAACGGGGTGCCGACCGTCTCCTGATCACCCGCACCAGCGACGCCCGACCGGGCGTGGTCTCGCGTGACCACGCCCGGTCGGACGGCTGCGCGCGCTCGGGTGACCGGGTCTCGTGACCGGCTGTCCGGGACGTTGACCGACACCGATCAGTCCTCCTACTATCTGCACCGTGAATGCATATTCGGGTCGGCTCGCGGAACGCGTCGCCATCGTGACCGGCGCCAGTCGGGGCATCGGTCTGGCCATCGCCCAACGCCTCGTCGCCGAAGGCGCCCGGGTCGGGCTGACCGCCCGACATCCCGAGGCGCTCGCCGAGGCGGTCGCCGCCCTGGGCGGGTCGGCGTACGCCGTCGCCGTGCCCGGCCGCTCCGACGACCCCGAGCATCGCGCCCAGGCGGTGCACCAGGTCACTGAGGCGTTCGGGCCGGTGGACCTGCTGGTCAACAACACCGGCATCAACCCGGTGCACGGTCCGCTGATCGGGCTGGACCCGGCCGCGGCCCGCAAGATCCTGGACGTCAACGTCGTCGCCACACTCGGCTGGGTGCAGGAGGTGTGCGCCGCCGGCATGACCGAGCGCGGCGGCTGCGTGGTCAACGTCTCGTCGATCGCCGGTCTCACGCCGTCGCCCGGCATCGCCTTCTACGGGGTGAGCAAGGCCGCGCTCAACCACCTCACCGCCAGTCTCGCCGTGGAGATGGGGCCGACGGTCCGGGTCAACGCCGTCGCACCCGGCGTGGTGAAGACCCGCTTCGCCGCCGCGCTCTACGAGGGGCGCGAGGACGAGGTCGCGGCACGGTACCCGCTGGGCCGCCTCGGCCTGCCGCAGGACGTGGCTGGCGCGGTCGCCTTCCTCGCCTCCGACGACGCCAGCTGGATCACCGGGCAGACCATCGTCTGCGACGGCGGCGTCACGCTGACCGGTCGAGCCGGATGACAGCCCCGGCGGTCGGCCCGGAACCGCTGATCACCGCCTGTCTAGACTCGGCGGTGCGTCAGGAGGCGCCGTGGCGGTGAGAGGGCGGGGGCGGATGGACGGGGTCGAGGTCGCGAGCCGGGTCGACGGGCGTACCGCCCGGGCGGAGCGCACCCGCGCGGCCATCGTCGAGGCTCATCTCGCGCTCATCGGCGAGGGAGACCTCCGCCCGACCGGGGAGCGCATCGCCGAACGGGCCGGCATCTCGCTGCGGACGCTCTGGACCAACTTCAAGGACATGGAGACGCTCTTCGAGGCGAGCGGCGCGGAGGTGCTCCGCCAGCAGGACGCCGCCTACCGGCCGGTCTCGCCCGGGTTGCCGCTGGCGAAGCGGGTCGACGCGTACTGCCGGCAACGGGCCCGGCTGCTCCAGCTCATCACGCCGTCGGCGCGTGCCGCGCAGATGCGCGAGCCGGTCTCCGACCAACTGCACCGCAACCGCCTCAAGCACATCGACCGGGTCCGCGACGAGGTCGAGGAACTCTTCGCCGCCGAGTTGGCCCAGGCTGGTCGGGGTCGGGAGCAACTGCTCAACGCCCTGATCGCCGCGAGCATGTGGCCAGCCTGGTCGATGCTGCGCTACGGCCTCGGGCTGGGCGTGGACCAGGCCCGCGCGGTGATGACCCGGACGGTGGGGGCCCTGTTGGCGGAGGTCGCGGCCGACTGACTCCGGTCCGGCCCGATATCGCCCCCTCTTTCCATTCGGTTTCCGATGAGTGACACTGACATGCATGGTTACTGCATCGAGAGTGCAACTAACCGTGCTGCGTGGCCGGGACGACGAGTGCCGGTCTGTCCGGAGCCTCCTCGACGGCATGCCCAACGGCGGCGGTGCCCTGCTGCTGCACGGTGAGCCCGGATCGGGTCGGACGGCGCTGGTCGGCTACGCCCACCGGCACGCCGACGGCTGCACCGTGCTCGGCGGGAGCGGGCTAGCCGAGGAGGCCGCCCTGCCGTACGCCGGCCTGCAACGTCTGGTCGACCCCGTGCTCGACCGGGCCACCGTCCTCCCGGACGAGCAGCGTCGACTGCTGCGGCGCGCGCTGGGCGGCGAGAGCTGCCCGGCCGACCGCCGGCTGACGCTGTCGATGGCGGTGCTCGGGTTGCTCACCGCTGCCGCCCGCGACCGTCCGTTGCTCGCCACGATGGACGACGTCGACCGGGGTGACCCGCAGACCGCCCAGGTGCTGGCCTTCGTGGCCCGCCGGCTGCGCCACCTGCCGATCGCCATCCTGCTCACCGCGGACGTGACCGCCACTGTCGACGGGATACCGGCACACCGGCTTCGCGCCCTGACCGAGCACGAGAGCGCCGCCGTCCTCACCGACCGACTCCGATCGCTGATCGAGCGGGGCAGCGTCGACCGGCTCCCCGAGCGGCCCGCCGAGTCGGTCGTGACCGCGCTGGCCGCGATCGGCGGCGGCAACCCGCAGGCCCTGGTGGACCTCGTCGACGTGCTCAGTCCCGGCCAGTGGCGGGGGGAGGAGTCGCTACCCGCCGCGCCACCGGCGGACGGTGCTCTGGGCCGCGCGTACCGGGCCCGACTGGACCGGCTGCCACCGGACACCCGACGGATGCTGCTGCTCGCGGCGCTCGACGAGGACGGCGAGCCGGGCACCCTGATCCGGGCCGCGGCAGTCGCCGGGTCCGAGATCGAGGCGCTCGCCCCGGCGGAGGTCGCCGGCCTGGTCCGCGTCGAGCCGCGAGGCGTCACCTTTCCTCAGCCCCTGGTGCGCACGATGATCGCGGCCAGCACCCCACTCGCGGAGCGGCGCGCGGCGCACCGACTGCTGGCCGGCGTGCTGGTGGCCGACGGGCAGCGGCTGCGCCGGGCGATGCACCTCGCCGCCGCGGCGGCGGGCGCCGACCCCGCCCTCGCCGACGAGCTGGAAGCGGCGGCAGCCGGCGGCGCCGACGGTTGGGCCACCGCCTCGGCGGCGCTGCGCTGGGCCGCCGACCTCAGCGACCAGCCGACCCAGTCGGCCGCCCGCCTGCTGACCGCCGCCCACTACGCCTGGACCGGGGGCCAGCCCGACGTGGCCCGGCTCCTGCTCGACCGTCTCCGCGCGGTCTACCGGGACCCGGCCGTCCGGGGTCGCGCCGACCTGCTGCGCGGTGAGTTGGAGCTGCGGTGCGGCACCGCCGCTCGGGCGTCGGCCAGGTTGTTGGCCTCGGCCGGAGCGGTGGCCGGCACCGACCGCGCGCTGGCGATGTCCGGGCTCGTACGGGCCGGAGAGGCGGTCTGCTTCGCCGGTGACCAGTACCGGTACGCCGAGGTCGGCCGCCGGGCGTCGGCGTTGCGGCGGCCGAACGATCCTCCATCCATGGAGCTGATGGGCAGTCTGGTCGGCGGGGTGGCGGCGACCCTGCGGGGCGACCACGAGCGGGCCGGCCCCGCACTGCGTCGCGCCGTCGTGCTGGGTGGCCGACTGACCGGGTCGGCGTTGACCCCCACCGCGTTGAGCTGTGCCGCGGCTGCCGGCCTGGTGGTCGCCGTGGACGGCGCGGCACACCGGCTGGCCGATCGCGCCGTGGCGCTGGCCCGGGAGCGGGGTGAGCTGTCCATGCTGTCGCGGGCGCTGGAGTTGCGGGCGGTCGCCGAGTACTGGTTGGGCCGGCACGAGGCGGCGGCGGAAACCTCCCGCGACGGGCTGCGGGTCGCCCGGGCCACCGGTCAGGCCAACTGCGCCAACGTCCACCTCGGCATGCTCGCCGTGCTCGCCGCCGTGCGGGCCGACCGGGACACCAGCCTGCGGCGCATCCGCGAGATGGGCGAGACGCCGACGCCGGGCAGCCGTCCGCACGCGTTTGCCGGGTGGGCCCTTGCGGTGCTCGACCTGGTCGACGGCCGGCACGCCGAGGCCGCGAACCGGCTGGCGTCACTGGCCCGGCTGGGCACCGGGCGCGGTCAGGTTCTCGTGCAGGTGATGGCCACCCCCTACCTGGTGGAGGCGGCAGCCCACCTGCCCTGCCGGCCTGCGGCGACGGCTGCGCTCGCCGTGTTCGACAGGTGGGCCAGCAGCACCGCGAGCCCGTTGCGCCGGGCCCTGTCCGCCCGGTGCCACGCGCTGCTCGCGCCGCGCGGCGGCCCCGAGGCCGAGCAGGAGTTCCAGACGGCGCTGCGGCTGCACCCGACGGAGGCCGGCACGTTCGAACGGGCCCGCACCGAGCTGCTCTTCGGTCAGGAGCTGCGCCGCAGCCGGCGCCCGCGCGACGCGCGTACGCACCTGCACCAGGCCCGTGAGATGTTCACGCTGCTCGGGGTGAGTTGCTGGGCTGAGCAGGCGACCACCGAGCTGCGGGCGGCCGGGGAGTCGGTCGGTCCGCCGGACCTGCCGGCGGCGCGGTTGCTGACCGGCCAGCAACTGAAGATCGCCGAGCTGGTCGCGGAGGGGGCGACCAACCGTGAGATCGCGGCCCGGATGTTCCTCTCCACCCGTACGGTCGACCACCACCTGCGCAACGTCTTCCACCGGCTGGGCATCCGCTCGCGTACCGAGCTGGCGCGGGCGTTCGCCACCGAGCGGCAGGTCGGGCTGGCCTCGGATCGGTGATCGTCCGGTCTGGACGCGGTAAACTATCACCGCTAGTTTAAGCGTCATGGAGCTCACTCTCTCCGCCGAGCAGGCGGCGGTGCGCCAACTGGCCGCCGAGTTCGCCGACCGGGAGCTGTTGCCGCACGCGGCCGCCTGGGATCGACGTGAGTCGGTCGACCCCGCCATCGTCGGCAAGCTCGGTGACCTGGGCTTCCTGGGGCTGACCATCGCCGAGGCCGACGGCGGCTCCGGTGGCGACCACCTCGCGTACTGCCTGGTCCTGGAGGAGCTCGGCCGGGGCGACTCGGCGGTGCGCGGCATCGTCTCGGTCTCCCTCGGCCTGGTCGCGAAGTCCATCGCCGCCCACGGGTCGGCCGAGCAGCGGGCCGAGTGGCTGCCCCGGCTCTGCGCCGGCACCGCCCTCGGCTGTTTCGCGCTGACCGAGCCGGACAGCGGCTCGGACGCCGCCGCGCTGCGCACCCGTGCGGTCCGCGACGGCGACGACTGGCTGCTCACGGGCACGAAGATGTTCATCACCAACGGCACCACCGCCGACGTCGCGCTGGTCTTCGCCCGGACCGGCGGTCCCGGGCACCGGGGCATCACCGCGTTCCTGGTGCCCACCGACAGCCCGGGGCTGACCCGACGCGAGATCCACGGCAAGCTGGGCCTGCGAGGCCAGGCCACCGGTGAGTTGGGCTTCGACGAGGTACGCGTGCCCGACGCGGCCCGCCTCGGCGCCGAGGGCGGCGGGTTTCGGCTGGCCCTGGCGACCCTCGCCAAGGGACGGATGTCGGTGGCCGCCGGGTGCGTCGGCATCGCCCAGGGCTGCCTCGACGCGGCGGTCGGCTACGCCGGGCAGCGAACCCAGTTCGGCAAGCCGATCGCCGGGCACCAGCTGGTCCAACAGCTCCTCGCCGCCATCGCGGTCGACACCGCCGCCGCCCGGCTGCTGGTGTGGCAGGTGGCCGACCTGATCGACCGCGACCAGCCGTTCGCCACCGAGGCGTCGATGGCCAAGCTCTTCGCCAGCGAGGCCGCCGTCCGCGCGGCCAACAACGCGGTCCAGGTCTTCGGTGGGTACGGCTACATCGACGAGTACCCGGTCGGCAAGTACCTGCGCGACGCCCGGGTCGCCACCCTCTACGAGGGCACCAGCCAGATCCAGCAACTCCTCATCGGACGCGCGCTCACCGGCGTCAACGCCTTCTAGCTCCAAGGAGATCCGGCATGAGAGTCTTCGGCTCGTTCGAAGAGCTGGCCGCCGCTGTCGGCGAGACCATCGGGCCCGGCCCGTGGCAGCGCATCGAGCAGAGCCGCGTCGACCTCTTCGCCGACGCCACCGACGACCACCAGTGGATCCACCTCGACCCGGAGCGGGCCGCGGCGGGGCCGTTCGGCGGCACGATCGCCCACGGCTACCTGACCCTGTCGCTGCTGCCGGCCCTGGCTGGCCGGCTCTACCGGGTCGAGGGGGTGGCCATGGGGGTCAACTACGGGCTGAACAAGGTGCGTTTTCCCGCGCCGGTCCGGGTCGGCGCCGCCGTGCGCGCCACCGTCGTCATCGCCGAGGTGTCGCCGGTCAGCGGCGGTGTGCAGATGGTCGCGACGGTCACCGTGGAGAGCGACACCGGCGGCAAGCCCGTCTGCGTGGCCGAGACCGTGAGCCGGCTCTACCCCGCCACCGGTCGGTGATCATCTAGCGGGCACGTCGCTCTGCCCCGTACGGCGGGTGGGCGTTGCGGAAGAAGTTCCGGAACTTGCGGCGGCGGGTTCCTCTCGCTCCCTCCGGGGTCGATGCACCACGACCTCACCGTGCTGCGGCATGGGGCGCCACCTGGGCAGCAGTCTCTTGGTGTGCTGACCGGGGCGGTCCACGTCTCGTTAAACTTCCGGAAATTCTTGCTCGTCGATGAACGGCGCTGACATACTCCTCATCCACCGGAGTCGATGACCGAGGGTTGGCGCCTCTTCCCGGACGCCTTTTCCGTGCGCGGTCCCGACCCGGCACCCACCACCGCCGGAGCGGTGCGTCAGTTGCCCCGCCCCGGGCCCCACGGAAGGAAGAGACATGACCGAAAGGTGCCAGGGGGACACCCGTCCACGGACGGGCCCCCGAGCGCGTACGGCGATCGTTCTCGCCGCCGCGGCTCTGCTCGCCGCCACGAGCGCCGCGTTCCTGCCCGGCACGGCGAGCGCCGGGACGACCCTCGGCGCTTCTGCCGCGGAGAAGGGCCGGTATTTCGGTACGGCGGTGGCGGCGAGCAGGTTGTCGGATGGCAACTACACGACGATCCTCAACCGAGAGTTCAATTCGGTGACGCCCGAGAACGAGATGAAGATCGACGCGACGGAGCCGCAGCAGGGTCGGTTCAGTTACGGCGCCGCGGAGCAGATCGTGAACCACGCGCGGAGCCGGGGGATGAGCGTGCGGGGTCACACCCTGGCGTGGCACTCGCAGCAGCCGCCGTGGATGGAGAGCATGAGTGGCAGCGCGCTGCGGTCGGCGATGCTCAACCACGTGACGCAGGTGGCCACGCATTTCCGTGGTCAGGTCGTGGCGTGGGACGTGGTGAACGAGGCGTTCGAGGACGGCACCTCCGGTGCGCGTCGTAACTCGAACCTCCAGCGCACGGGCAACGACTGGATCGAGGCGGCGTTCCGGGCCGCGCGTGCGGCTGATCCGGGTGCGAAGCTCTGTTACAACGACTACAACACCGACAACTGGACGCACGCCAAGACGCAGGCTGTGTACAACATGGTCCGCGACTTCAAGTCTCGCGGTGTGCCGATCGACTGCGTCGGTTTCCAGTCGCACTTCAACAACGACTCGCCGTACGTGAGCAACTACCGCACCACGCTGTCGAGCTTCGCGGCACTGGGCGTGGACGTTCAGGTCACCGAACTGGACATCCAGGGTGCCCCGGCGGCCACCTACCGCAGCGTGGTGGAGGACTGCCTGGCCGTGGCCCGCTGCAACGGCGTCACGGTGTGGGGCATCCGGGACAGTGACTCGTGGCGGGCGTCGCAGACGCCGTTGCTGTTCAACAGCAGCGGTCAGAAGAAGGCGGCGTACGACGCTGTGCTGGCGGCGTTGAACAATGGCACCACGCCGACCGACCCGCCCACCACTCCGCCCACCACCCCCCCGACGACTCCGCCCAGCGGCAGTTGCACCGCGACGCTGCAGGACAGCACTCGATGGGGCGACCGGTTCAACAGCCAGGTGACCGTCAGCGGGGCGAGCAACTGGACCGTCGTGGTCGCCGTCACCCCGCCGCAGAAGGTCTCCAACACCTGGAACGGCACCCCGACCTGGGACAGCAGCGGGAACGTCATGACCATGCGGTCGAACGGCAGCGGCAACGTCTTCGGCTTCACCACAATGGCCAACGGCACCTGGACCCGTCCAGTGGTGCGCTCCTGCACCGTCTCCTGAGCACCACCACACGCTGATGGGGCGGCGACGGATCCCGTCGCCGCCCCGTCGTCTGTGCACCCGCAGGCAGCGGTGACATCCAGCTCCGGCGACGTGGACGAGAGAGTCGGCCTCGCGACGGGGGAGCGCCCGCCAGGGGTCGGCGATGGCGGGCGCTCCCCATCGCGGTGCCGAACCTGGGCTGCCCGGCCCCGCGACGGGTGGTGTCAGACGGTCGCGCAGGCCGTGCCGTTGAGGGTGAACGCGGACGGTCGGCCGGCGTTGCCCGTGTGGGTCGCCTGGAAACCGACGTCGACCGAGGTGTTCGGCGCGATCGTCGCGTTGTAGGAGACGTTGCGGGCGGTGACCGCTCCGCTGGACGGGGCGAAGCTGGCGTTCCAACCGCTGGTGATGCTCTGCCCGCCCGGGAGCGTGAACGCCAGAGCCCAGCCGTTGACCGGCGTGCTGCTCGTGTTGGTCACGGAGATGGACGCGGTGAGACCGTTGTTCCACGCGTTGACCGTGTAGGCGACACGGCAGCCGTCCGACGCGGGCGGCGTTGTCGGTGGGGTGGTGGTCGGAGGCGTGGTGGTCGGAGGTGTGTCGCCCCCGATGCTGCCGGGCACGGTCCGCAGCGCGTCGTACCAGGCCGCGGCCATCTTGCGGTAGCCCGTGGCGTTGGGGTGCACGCCGTCGGCCAGGTCGCTGAGCGTCAACGCGCGGTACATGTCCACCAGGTGGACGCGCTTCCCGGCGGCGGCCCGGGTCTGCACGATCCCGGGAATCGTGGCGTTGTACGCCCGGACCTGGTTGTCCGCGCCGGACTTCGGGACGATCGTCGCGACGAACACGTCCGCGTTCGGTGCGTTGTTGGTGATCTTGTCGACCAGTGCGGCAAGCCGGCCCGGGACGCCCGACGTGTCGCCGTACATGTCGTTGGTGCCGATGTGCAGCAGCACGGTCCGGGGATTCGTGGCCCGCAACCAGTTGACGACGTTGGTGTCGATCTGCGCGATCGTCCAGCCGGAATGGCCCTGGTGGTCGTGGTCGCCGAGGCTGGCGGGACCGTTGAACTGGGAGCCGACGAAGTCGACGCGGTAGCCGCCGGTCGTGAACCGTTGCCAGAGCTCGATCCGGTAACCGCCGGGAACGTTGAACCCGTCGGTGATCGAGTCGCCGAGGGGCATCACGCGTACGCCGCCGTTGGACTCCGCGCTCGCGGGGGTGGTCGCGATCGGCACGGCGGCGACCATGGCGGCGACGGCGGCCAGGACGGCCCACCACCGGCGAGCCCGGCGGGGTCGCGACGTCGTCGCGCTGGTGGCGGGTGAGGGAGGGACGGGACGGTCGAGGGTCGAACTGTTCATGGGCTGCTCCTGGTGGGTGTACGCGGCGGCGGCCACCGAGGGACGGCTGCCGCCACGACGCGGTACGCGGAGGTGGGGGTGCGCGCAACGACCGGAACCCGGACATCTTCACTGGTGGTCGTGGCGGTGAACCTGGCACCGGCCGTCGAGGATCTGGCGCGATGGGCCGTGGGCGGGAGTGTGCCCTGCACTCCGCCCGACGCACCATAGCGTGTTATCGCTAACATCGGCAATGCGTCAACATCGGCAATGCATCAACGCTCGACTATGACTCAGCGGTGAGCCGCGCCACCTGTCAGGGTTGGAGCACCGAGTCGAGCCAGCGCAGCTGCCGCCGGACGTGGACGGCCTCGCCGCCCTCGTGGCCGTTGAACGGGTAGACGTGCATCTCCCGCTCCGGCCGGATCGGCCTCCCGTTGCCGGCGCCGTAGTGGTTGTAGGCGGCAAATGCCGTGCGCGGCGGGCAGACGGTGTCACGCTGGCCCACCCCGAAGTGCGCCGGCGCCGTCGCGCGTCGTGCGAAGTTCACACCGTCGACGTAGGACAGGGTGCGCCACACGGACTCCTCGGCCTCCCGCTGCACGGCCAGGTAACGCGCGATCTCGCCGTACGGCGCGGGTTCGCTGAGCTGGACGGCCCGTCGCATGTCGCAGAGGAACGGCGCGGTGGTCAGCACCGCGCTCAGGTCGGCGACGAGACCGGCCACCGCCAGGGCCAGACCGCCGCCCTGGCTGTTGCCGACCACGGTGACCCGGTCGACGTCGACCCCCGGCAGGGCGCGGACCGCCTCGACCGCCCGCACCGCGTCGGTGATCAGACGGCGGAAGTGGTAGTCACGCGGGTCGTGGATGCCCCAGGTGACCGGCGAGGGTCCGCCCGGCGCGCCGTGCGGGTCGGGGGTGTCCCCGGCCCCGTACTGACCCGCCTGACCCCGGTTGTCCATCAGCAGGTGCGCGTAGCCGGCCACCGGCCAGGTCAGCCGCTCGTGCGGCAGGCCACGGCCGCGGCCGTACCCGGCGTACTCGACCACGGTGGGCAGCGGCTCGGGTCGACCGGCCGGGCGGGTGTACCAGGCCCGTACGGGGTCACCGCCGAAGCCCGCGAACGTGACGTCCCACGAGTCGAGCAGTCGCAGGTCGGTGGGCTCCGGCCGGACGTCGACGAGCACCGGTCGGGCAGCCGCCTCGGCGAGCGTGTCCCGCCAGAACCTGTCGAAGTCGTCGGGTTCGGCGACCTCGGGGGCGTACCGCTGGAGTTCGTCGGGGATGAAGGCGGAGTCAGACACGGGTCCTCGCAGGGGGCCGGGATCAGTGCGGGTCGGCGGGGGGTGCGGTGCTCTCCCGGACGACCAACTCGGTCACCAGGTCGATCCGGCTGGTCGCTGGCTCGTTGCCCCGGGTCAGGTCGAGCAACATCTGGGTGGCGATGCCAGCCATGTCGCGCAACGGCTGGTTGATCGTGGTGAGAGCCGGGTCGGTCCAGGCGGAGACGGGCAGATTGTCGTACCCGATCACCGAAAGGTCCTCGGGCACTCGGAGGCCGCACTGGCGTGCGGCCCGGAGCACCCCCATGGCCTGGATGTCCGACCCGGCGAAGATCGCCGTCGGTCGGGACGGCTGGCGTAGCAGTTGCAGCCCGTGGGCGTGCCCGGCGCCGGCGGAGAAACTGCCGTAGCGGACCAGCTCGCGGTCGACCGTTATCCCGGCCTCCTCGTGGGCCGACTGGAAGCCGGCGGCGCGGGCGCGGCTGCAGAGCACGTCGGGTGGCCCGGAGATGATGGCGATCCGTCGGTGGCCCAGATCCAGCAGGTGCCGGGCGGCGAGCAGGCCGCCGTTCCAGTTGTTCGAGCCGACGGTGGGCACGGAGGCCGAGGTCGCGCTGTCGGTGTCGACGACGACGAACGGTATGCCCTGGCGCCGCAGGTGCTGTTGTTGCGCCTCGGCCAGGTGGGAGAGGACGAACACCACGCCCAACGGCCGGTCGGCGAGCAGCGCCTCCAGCCATCGGGCCGGCGGGCGGTGCGCGCCGTCGAGTTGGGCGACCGACAACCCGATGCCGGCCGCGGTGGTCACCGCCTCCACGCCTCGCAGGATCTCCATCGCCCATCCCGTGTCGAACTCGTGAAAGACGAGTTCGATGCGTCCTCCGCCGGGCGAGGGCCGGCGGGCGCGGCGCTGGTACTGGTGGCGGTCGAGACTCGCCTCCACGCGGGCTCTGGTGCCGGGAGCGACATCGCCGCGTCCGTTGAGGACCTTGGACACCGTCGCGACCGAGACGCCGACATCGTTGGCGATGGTCGCGATGGTGGTGGAGGCGGGTGGGTCGAGCGGGCGGTGCTCTGTCATCGCGACCTCAAGCAGCATCCGAAAGTTTCGGCAGACCTTAACACGATCAGTCGGCCACACCAGCCGGTGCGACAGTCGGTCCGGCCGTAGGTGGGCCCGTACGGGGCGCGTGCGCCACGGAGTGCTGTCTGCAGAGTCACTGTGTGCAGAATGCGGCCGTCGGACGTCCGATTGAGACTCTTGACACACATCGATGGGGACCTTAGGTTGCCGAAAAGGTTGCGCGGATTTCCGGAAAGTTTCGGATCGTGAAAATGTCCGCCACGGAACGGGTTCCACGAGGGCACGGGGACGTGGCCGGAGCTGAGGGGTCAAGGCATGAGTAGTCAGTTGCCCGGGGACAGCGACACCGCGCCGTGGCGCGATCCGCGGCTGACGCCGGCCGAGCGGGCCGACGCGCTCCTGCCGAAGATGTCGTTGGAGGAGAAGATCGCCCAACTCGTCGGCGTGTGGGTCGGCGCGGAGGCCTCCGGCGAGGGTGTGGCACCACACCAGTCCGACATGATCAGCGAGCTGCCGCAGTGGAGCACCGTCATCCAGCACGGGCTGGGCCAGCTCACCCGCCCGTTCGGCACCGCGCCGGTCGACCCGGTGCTCGGCGCCCGGTCGCTGGCGGCCTCGCAGGCGCAGATCGTGGCCGCCAGTCGGTTCGGCATCCCGGCGCAGGTGCACGAGGAATGCCTGACCGGGTTCGCCGCGTGGCGGGCCACCGTCTACCCGACCCCGCTGAGCTGGGGCGCGTCCTTCGACCCCGACCTGGTCGAGGCGATGGCCGACCGGATCGCACGGTCCATGCGCGCCGCCGGCGTACACCAGGGTCTCGCCCCGGTCCTCGACGTCACCCGCGACTACCGCTGGGGCCGCACCGAGGAGACGATTGGCGAGGACCCCTACCTGGTGGGGACGACCGGTGCCGCGTACGTGCGGGGCCTGGAGCGGGCCGGCGTGGTCGCCACGCTGAAGCACTTCGCCGGTTACTCCGCCTCCCGTGGCGGACGCAACCTCGCGCCGGTGCCGATGGGCCCCCGGGAGTTGGCCGACGTCATCCTGCCGCCGTTCGAGATGGCGTTGCGCCACGGCGGCGCCCGCTCGGTGATGAACTCCTACGCCGAGATCGACGGCCTGCCCGTGGCCGCCGACCACGGGCTGCTGACCGGGCTGTTGCGCGACGAGTGGGGCTTCACCGGCACCGTGGTCGCCGACTACTTCTCCGTACGCTTCCTGGAGACCCTGCACGGTGTCGCCGACGGCCCCGCCGACGCGGCAAGGCTCGCCCTGCGGGCCGGGATCGACGTCGAGTTGCCCACAGTGGACACCTTCGGCACCCCGCTGGTGGAGGCGGTGCGCCGTGGCGAGGTCGACGAGGCTTTGATCGACGGCGCGCTACGCCGGGTGCTGCTCCAGAAGATCGAGATCGGTCTGCTCGACGAGGGCTGGCAGGAACTGCCCGACGACGTGGCGTCGCTGAGTCTCGACGACGAGGCCAGCCAGGACGTCGCCGTACGCCTGGCCCGGGAGGCCGTCGTCCTGCTGCGCAACACCGGCGTCCTCCCGTTGCCCGTGGGCAACCGGGTCGCCCTGGTCGGCCCCGT
The DNA here is from genome assembly GCF_057766525.1 of Micromonospora sp. MGP-C2. Lineage (NCBI taxonomy): Bacteria > Bacillati > Actinomycetota > Actinomycetes > Micromonosporales > Micromonosporaceae > Micromonospora > Micromonospora sp. MGP-C2. The sequence continues at coordinate 1,306,842 of NZ_JBYMEN010000002.1, read as the reverse complement.
CGCCGACGACCCGATGGCCATGCTCGGCTGCTACTCGTTCCCCAACCACGTCGGCGTCCACCACAGCGAGTTCGGGCTGGGCCTGGACATCCCCTCGCTGCGCGACGAGCTGGCCCGACGCGTCCCGCTGCTCAGCCACGAGCAGGGTTGCACCATCACCGGTGAGGACACCTCGGGCATCCCGGCCGCGGTCGCCGCGGCCGCCGCCGCCGACGTGTGCGTGCTCGCCGTCGGCGACCGGGCGGGAATGTTCGGTCGGGGCACCTCCGGCGAGGGGTGCGACGCCGCCGACCTGCGACTGCCCGGTGTGCAGGCCGACCTGGTCCGTGCCGTCCTCGCCACCGGCACCCCGGTCGTCCTGGTGCTGATGACCGGGCGCCCCTACGCGCTCGGCCCGGAGTTCGACGCCGCGGCGGCCGTCGTGCAGGCGTTCTTCCTCGGCCAGCTCGGCGGGCAGGCGCTCGCCGAGGTGCTCACCGGCGCGGTCAATCCGTCCGGGCGGCTGCCGGTGAGTGTGCCCCGCGCCGCCGGCGGACTGCCGAGCACCTACCTGGCACCCCCGCTCGGGCGGCGCAACAAGGTGTCCTCGATCGACCCGACGCCGGCCTACCCGTTCGGTCACGGGCTGAGCTACACCACCTTCGACTGGTCCGACGCCACGGTTGTCGAGCCGGCGGGTGGCACGCACGACAAGCCGGCGGCATGGCCGACCGACGGCGAGGTGCGGGTGCGGATCACTGTCGCCAACACCGGCGACCGGGCCGGCACCGAGGTGGTCCAGCTCTACCTGCACGACCCGGTCGCGCAGACCACCCGTCCGGTGGTCCGACTGGTCGGCTACACCCGACTGCCGTTGGAGGCCGGCGAGGTGGCGCACGTGACGTTCGGCGTACCGGCCGACGTGGCGTCGTTCATCGGGCTGTCCGGTCGGCGGATCGTCGAGCCCGGCGAGGTCGAGCTGCGGTTCGGCCGGTCCAGCGGTGATGTGGCGGCAGCCCTGTCGCTGCGGCTGACCGGAGCCGAGCGCCAGGTCGGCCACCACCGGGAGCTGCTCACGTCGGTGCGGGTCGAGCCCCTCGTGGCCGTTCCGCAGTCCGTCTAGGAGGCGAGGATGACATCCACCTTGCGGCCACCGCCGCCGGCGCCGCCCCGGTCTTCGGCGGCGGCTCCCAGCCCTGCCCCGCGCTCGCCGCGCCGCCGCCGTAGCTGGCGGCAGGCGCTGCGTCGGGACTGGCAGCTCTACTCCCTGGCCATCCTTCCGCTGCTGTTCTTCCTGGTCTTCCGCTACCTGCCGATGCTCGGGAACATCATCGCGTTCCGTCGTTTCAAGCCGGGCGGCAGCATCTTCGGCGAGTACTGGGTGGGGCTGCGGTACTTCCGGATGTTCTTCACCGACCCGACGTTCTGGGAGGTCTTCACCAACACCCTGGTGCTCGGGGCGCTGACCCTGCTGTTCTGCTTCCCGCTGCCGATCGTGCTGGCGCTGCTGCTCAACGAGGTGCGTGCCCGCCGGTTCAAGCGGTTCGTCCAGTCGGTGTCGTACCTGCCGCACTTCCTGTCGATCGTGATCGTGGCGGCGATGGTCATGCAGTTGACCTCGATCGACGGCACGGCCAACCAGCTGGTCCGGATCGTCGGCGGCGATCCCGTGGCGTTCCTCCAGCAGGCGGAATGGTTCCGCACCATCTACGTCTCGTCCGAGGTCTGGCAGACCGTCGGCTGGGGAACGATCCTCTACCTCGCAGCCCTCACCACCATCGACGAGGACCTGTACGAGGCCGCCCGGATCGACGGAGCGAGCCGGCTGCGGCAGACCTGGCACGTGACGTTGCCGGGCATCCGGCCCACGATGGTGACCCTGTTGATCCTCAACATCGGCAGCTTCATGGCCGTCGGGTTCGAGAAGATCCTGCTGCTCTACAACCCGCTGACGTACCCGACCGCGGACGTGATCTCCACCTACCTGTTCCGGATGGGCTTCCAGTCCAGCAACTTCAGCTATGCGGCCGCCATCGGTCTCTTCGAGGCGGTGATCGGGCTGATCCTGGTCCTGTCGGCGAACCTCATCTCCCGTCGCACGGTGGGGACGAGCCTGTGGTGACCCTCGGTACGAAGCGCGAGGCCCCGAAGACGCGCGGGCCGGTGGACAGCCGGGGCTACCGGATCTTCCGGATCGTCAACACGGTCGTCCTCATCGGCGTCGTGATCGTGACGCTGTACCCGTTCCTCAACATCGTGGCCCGCTCGCTCAGCGACGAGGCGTACATCCTCGCCGGGAAGGTGAGCATCGTCCCGCGCGGGTTCGACGTGACCGCGTACAAGCTGGTGATGTCCGACTCGCTGTTCTGGACGAACTACCGCAACACCCTGGTGTACACGGTGGTCGCCACGCTCATCTCGATCGTGCTGACCACGTGCTACGCGTACGTGCTGTCCAAGCCGCAGCTCAAGGGCCGCGGGGTCCTCGTCGGCATCGCGCTTTTCACCATGTTCTTCTCCGGTGGCCTGATCCCCAACTACGTGCTGGTCACCAGCCTGGGAATGAAGAACACCATCTGGGCCGTGGTGATCCCCAACGCCATCAGTGTCTTCAACCTGCTGGTCATGAAGGCGTTCTTCGAAAGCCTGCCGACCGAGTTGGAGGAGGCCGCGGCGGTCGACGGGTTGAGCACCTACGGCATCCTGCTGCGGATCGTGCTGCCGCTGTCGAAGGCGATCATCGCGACGATGGTGCTCTTCTACGCCGTCTCGTTCTGGAACTCGTGGTTCACCGCGTTCCTCTACATCGACCAGCAGGATCTGCTGCCGGTCACCGTGTACCTGCGCAACCTCATCGCGGGTGCCACCGACGCACAGCAGTCCGGCGCCGCCGACGCCGACGTCGTGCAGGCCGCGGCCACGCTCCAGGCCGTGACGATCGTGCTCACCACACTGCCCATCCTGGCGGTCTACCCCTTCGTCCAGAGGTACTTCGTCTCCGGCGTGATGCTCGGCGCGGTCAAGGGATGACGCCGGGCGCTGCATCGCATCACTTCCTTCACCCCCACCACCGAAAGGACGAGCCATGCTCCACAAGACGTGGCGCCGGGTGGCGATAGCCACCGCGGGTGTGCTCGCGCTCAGCCTCACCACCGCCTGTTCCGAGGACCCCGGCGAGTCGAAGGACCTCTCCGAGAACCGGGCCGGCGCGATGGCCAACTACGGCGTCGGCGACCAGTTCAAGGCCACCGAGGCGCTCTCCTTCTCCACGCTCTACAACAACCACACCTTCTATCCGCTCAAGGAGGACTGGCTGTTCTGGTCCGAGCTGACCAAGCGGACCAACGTCAAGATCGAGCCGGTCGCCGTCCCCCTGAGTGACTACGAGCAGAAGCGCAGCCTCCTCATCGGCGCCGGTGACGCTCCGTTGATCATCCCGAAGACGTACCACCCGCAGGAGAACGCGTTCGTGTCGTCCGGGGCGGTCCTCCCGGTGAGCGACTACCTGGATCTGATGCCCAACCTCAAGGACAAGATCGCCAAATGGAACCTCAAGCCGGAGATCGACAACCTGCGGCAGTCCGACGGTAAGTTCTACCTGCTGCCCGGCATGCACGAGAAGCCCACGCAGGACTACACGGTGCTGGTGCGCACCGACATCATGCAGGAGCTCAACCTCGCGGTCCCAAAGACCTGGGACGATTTGTACACAGTGCTCAAGGCGATGAAGGCCAAGTACCCGAACGTCTACCCGTACTCCGACCTCTTCAGCAAGCCGAACCCGACCGGTGCGCTGCTCAACATCCTCGGCTCCGCCCACGGCACCCAGGCCGGCTGGGACTACCAGCACGCCACCTGGGACCCGGCGGCGAAGAAGTTCAACTACACCGGGGCGTCCGAGCAGTACCGGCAGATGGTCACGTTCCTGCACAAGCTCGTCGCCGAGGGCCTGCTCGACCCGGAGAGCTTCACCCAGACCGACGACCAGGCACGCCAGAAGCTCGCCAACGGCAAGTCCTTCGTGGTCACCGGCAACGCGCAGACGCTGGTCAACAACCACCGGCCCGACCTGGCCAAGACCCTGCCGAATGCGAAGATGGCCAAGATCCCGCTGCCGATCGGCCCGGCCGGCGAGGTCAACCCGTTCCCCCGACTGGAGAACGGCATCATGATCTCCTCGAAGGCCCGGGAGAGCAAGAACTTCGTGGCCATGATGCAGTTCATCGACTGGCTGTGGTATTCCGACGCCGGCTTGGAGTTCGCCCGCTGGGGCATCGAGGGCACGACCTTCACCAAGGACGCGTCCGGCAAGCGCACGCTCAACCCCGGAGTCGACTTCCTCGGCCTCAACCCGAAGGCCCCCAAGCACCTGCAGAAGGACTTCGGCTTCCAGAACGGCGTCTTCGCCTACGGTGGCAGCCCAGACCTGGTGCGTGGGTTCTTCTCCCCGGAGGAGCTGGAGTTCCAGAAGGTGATGGACGCCCGCCCGCCCAGGGTGGTGCCCCCGCCCGCCCCGTTGACCGACGATGAGCGCGAGCAGGTGTCGCTCTGGGAGACCCCGTTGAAGGACTTCGTCACCCAGAACACGCTCAAGTTCGCTCTGGGCCAGCGGCCCCTCACCGAGTGGGACGCGTACGTGGCCGAGCTGAAGGCGAAGAACTCCGAGCAGTACATCGACGTGGTCAACAAGGCGTACGAACGGTTCCAGAAGAACAACGGCTGATCAGCGGGAGATCCGGTCGGGCGGCGCACCCGCGGCCCGACCGGACCTCCCGGCCACCACCGGCCGGTACGACGCGCGTGACCCACCGCGCTCTGCCGGTCGTCGGGACCGACCGGAAGGAGCAACAGTGAGCGGCACCGCCCAGGTCTGGCGACAGTTCGGCGACGGGCCGCTGTCGCGGATCACCTCCCGGGTCTACATCCTGCTCGTGGTCGAGCTGCTGCTTCTGCTCACCACAGTGCCCGGCCTGCTCCCACTGCTGCTGCTGGGTCGTGACCCCAGCAACCTGCCACTGGTCGCGCTGTTCCTCCTGCCGGTCGGCCCGGCGATCTCCGCCGCCCTGTACGCCCTGCGCCACCAGCGCCTCGACCTGACCGACCTGCGGCCCGCCGCCCTGTTCTGGCGCGGGTACCGGGCGAACCTGTCCGGCACGCTGCGCGTCTGGGTGCCGACGCTGCTGTGGCTGACCGTGCTCGCCCTGAACCTCGCCTACCGGGGTGCCGTCGGCCTCGCGGGCTGGTGGGTGGTGCCGCTGGTCCTGCTCGCCGTGGGAGTGACGCTCTGCGCGGCCAACGCCCTGGTGATCACCGCGCTGTTCGACTTCCGCACCCGGGACGTGCTCCGGCTGGCCGTGCACTTCCTCGTGCGTACCCCCGGTGTCACCGTCGGCACGGCATTGCTGCTGGCCGCGGCGGCCGGGATCACCGCGGTCTTCTCCGAGGCGGTGCTGGCGATGCTCGGCTCGGTCGCGATCCTCGCGTTCCTGCGCGTCAGTGACCCGATGATCCACCTGATCCGGAAGGAGTTCACCCCATGAGCCTGCCCGTCACCGCCAAGGTGCCCTTCGGGGGCGACTACAACCCGGAGCAGTGGCCCGAGGACGTGTGGAAGCAGGACCACCGTCTCATCGACAGCGCCCGGATCGACCTTCTCACCGGTGACCAGGCACTGATCGGCTCGGCCCTGCGCCTGCCGGCGTACGGTGTCGTCGCCGTGCGGGAGGACGGGTGAACGCCGAGGAGTCCGTCCACCTGGAGCACCTGATGTTCGTCGAGGAACCGATGGAACCCCGCGAGCCGCACGTCCACGCGGCCTGGCTGCCCCCGGAGGCGTTCCGGTCGCTGGGCGCGCGCCGCGTCCTCGTCCACGGCGACGGCCTGCTCGTCGACACCGTCCTGGACGAGGTCTCGCGTGCCTGTGCGCGCTACGGCGGACGGGTGTGGCACTCACCCTCCTGGGACGTCGACGTCGACCTGGTGCTCGCCCTGCGCGGTGCCGGCGAGCTGCCCAGCCCGGCGGTGCAGGCGGCGCGGTCGGCGGCGGAGGCGGCGCTGACCGGGATCGGCGGTGAGCCGCTCGGCGACGAGGGCTTCCTGCTGGCCCGCGACGGCGAGGTGACAGTGGTGCTGGCCGACGGGCCCGCCGGCCTGCTGTACGGGCTGTTCCACGTGGTCCGGCTCTGCGCGGCGGCCTTCGATCCGGCCCGCCCGCCGGAGCGGCACCGGCCGGCGCTGCGCCGGCGGATGCTGAACCACTGGGACAACGTGGCCGTGCACCCGGTGATGGGCCAGGTCGAACGGGGGTACGCGGGCGGTTCGATCTTCTGGCAGGACGGCCGCCCGCGCGGCGACCTGGCCCGGGTCCGGGAGTACGGGCGGCTGCTGGCCGCGAGCGGTGTCAACGCGATCTCGGTGAACAACGTCAACGTGGCCCGGACGGAGGCGTTGCTGCTCACCGACCGGCTCGGCGACGTGGCCGAGATCGCGGACGTGCTGCGGCCGTACAACATCCGGGTGCACCTGTCGATCACCTTCGCCGCTCCGGTGGTCCTCGGTGGCCTGTCCACCGCCGACCCCTTGGACGAGGCGGTGCGGGTCTGGTGGGCGGCGACCACCCGAAGGGTGTACGAGCGCATCCCGGACTTCGGCGGTTACGTGGTGAAGGCCGACTCGGAGGGGCAGCCCGGCCCGTTCACCTACGGGCGAGACCACGCCGACGGGGCGAACGTGCTGGCCGAGGCGTTGGCCCCGCTCGGGGGAGTGGTGCACTGGCGGGCGTTCGTCTACAACCACCACCAGGACTGGCGGGACCGGTCCACCGACCGGGCGCGCGCCGCGTACGACCACTTCGCCCCGCTCGACGGGCGCTTCCGGACCAACGTGGTCGTGCAGGTGAAGTTCGGGCCGGTGGATTTCCAGACCCGGGAACCGGTCTCCCCGGTGATCGCCGCGATGCCCGCCACCCGGCTGGCGGTGGAGTTGCAGGTCACCCAGGAATACACCGGTCAGCAGCGACACGTCTGCCACCTCGGCCCGTGGTGGGGTGAGGTGCTGCGGTTCGCGCCGTGGGGGCCGGGTGGGCGGACGGTCGCCGACATCGCCGCGGGGGAGTCGAGCGCGGGCGGTGGTCTGGTCGCGGTCGCCAACGTGGGCGATGACCTCTTCTGGACCGGGCACCCGTTGGCGCAGGCCAACCTGTACACGTTCGGGCGGCTCGCCTGGGATCCGCGACTGGATCCGCGGGCGGTCCTCGACGAGTGGATCGCGCTGACCTTCCCGCCGTCGGCGACCGCCGAACCGGAGCTGGTGGGGCGGACCCTGCACGAGATCATGGACGACTCGTGGCGCACCTACGAGCGCTACACAGCGCCGCTGGGTGTCGGTTTCATGGTCAACCCGGGCGACCACTACGGTCCCGGCGTCGACGGGTACGAGTACACGCGGTGGGGCACCTACCACTTCGCCGACCGCGACGGTGTGGGCGTGGACCGCAGCCGTGCGTCGGGCACCGGCTTCGCCGGCCAGTACCCGCCGTACTGGGCCAAGGTGTACGAGTCGCCGCAGAGCTGCCCCGACGAGCTGCTGCTCTTCTTCCACCACGTGCCGTACGGGCATGTCCTGCACAGCGGGTCGACAGTCATCCAGCACATCTACGACACCCACTTCGCCGGTGTCGAGGAGGTGGTGGCGATGCGACGGCGGTGGCAGACCCTGAACGGGATGATCGACCCGGCCGTGTACGAGCGGGTGGCCGAGCGCCTCGACGAGCAGGTGCGCTGTGCCACCGAGTGGCGCGACCAGATCAACACGTACTTCCACCGCAAGTCCGGGGTGCCCGACGAGCGCGGGCGGACCATCTACTGATCGGCACGACGGGGAGGCGCGGCCGTCGGGTCGGGCCTTCCCGCGGTGTCTCCGGTAAGCCCGGTACCTTTCGAGAACGTCCCGGTAATTGCTCGCCACCAGCCGGCGGTGCTCACGCCCGTCGATACCGATCGGAGCGCAGGTGGCCGCCGGATGCGTTGCGGCGAAAGGTTTCCGGAACTCTTGACAATCGAGTGTCCTCGATTGAAGCTGGCATGGTCACGCGAGCCGCGGTCAAGGTCGGGCGAAGGGCAGTCCTCGACTTAAGTCCCCTTTCACGCGCCTTTTTCGCAAGGGATCGCGACGATGACACTGAAGACAAGGACGCTTGGCGCCGTGCTGGCGGCCGTGACGCTGGCCGCCGCCGCGTTGACGTTCCCCACACCGGCGTCGGCGGCGACGCTCACGCAGGTGACCAACTTCGGCACCAACCCCACCAACCTCCAGATGCACCTCTACGTCCCGGACCGGGTGGCGACCCGGCCGGCGATCCTCCTGGCCATGCACTACTGCACCGGAACGGGCCCGGCGTTCCACTCGGGCACCCAGTACGCATCCCTCGCGGACCGGTACGGGTTCATCGTGATCTACCCGTCGGCCACCCGCAGCAGCAAGTGCTGGGACGTCTACTCGCCGCAGGCGTTACGTCGTGGCGGTGGCAGCGATCCGGTAGGGCTCATGTCGATGGTCGAGTACGTGCGGCAGCGCTACTCGGCCGACCCCGCGCGGATCTTCGCCACCGGCACCTCCTCCGGGGCGATGATGACCAACGTCATGCTGGGCGTCTACCCGGACGTGTTCGCGGCGGGCGCGTCCTTCGCGGGGGTGCCTTTCGGTTGCTTCGCCACCGGCGGCAGTTCCGAGTGGAACAGCGAGTGCGCGAACGGGCAGCTCATCAAGACCCCACAGCAGTGGGGTGACCTCGTCCGCGAGGCGTACCCGGGCTACACCGGCCAGCGACCGCGGATGCAGATCTGGCACGGCACCAACGACGAGACGCTGCGCTATCCGAACTTCGGTGAGCAGGTCAAGCAGTGGACCAACGTGCACGGGCTGAGCCAGACCCCGACGTTCACCGACACCCCGCAGTCCGGCTACTCCCGCACCCGCTACGGCAGCAGCGGCGCGATGGCGCCGGTCGAGGCGATCAGCATGCAGGGTGTCTCGCACAACCTGCCGGTCGACGCCGCGCAGGTGATCCGCTTCTTCGGGCTTGACGGCACCACGCCGCCGACCACTCCGCCCCCGACGACGCCGCCACCGACCACTCCGCCCCCGACCACGCCGCCTCCGACGACGCCGCCCCCGACGACTCCGCCGCCCAGCGCGGGCGCCTGCCGCGTCGGCTACACGGTCAACGCCTGGAACAACGGGCTCACCGCGAGCGTGACCATCACCAACACCGGCACGGCCGCCGTGAACGGGTGGGCGTTGGCCTTCACGCTGCCCAGCGGACAGGTCATCACCAGCGGCTGGAACGCTCAGTACGCCCCGACGAGCGGTGCGGTCACCGCCCGCAACGTCTCCTACAACGCCGCCATCGCTCCGAACGCGTCGGTCGAGATCGGCTTCCAGGCCACCCATGCCGGCGGCACCGGCAAGCCCTCGTCGTTCGCCCTGAACGGTGCCGTCTGCTCGGTGTCCTGATTCCCCACCACCCCATCACCACAGAAGGAGTCGCACGATGAGAAGAACGAAGTGGAAGGCGGCATCGAGAGCGGCGCTCGCGCTGGCCGGCGCGGGTGCGCTCGCCGCCGGCATGGCGCTGTTCATGACGGCACCCGCCGCCGCCGGGACCACGCTCGGCGCGTCCGCCGCCGAGAAAGGTCGCTATTTCGGTACGGCCGTGGCCGGATTCAAGCTCTCCGACAGCGCCTACACGACGATATTGAACCGTGAGTTCAATATGGTGACGGCCGAGAACGAAATGAAGATGAACGCCACCGAGCCGCAGCAGAACCAGTTCAGCTACGGGGCGGCGGACCAGATCGTCAGCCACGCGCGCAGCCGCGGCATGAACGTGCGTGGTCACACGCTGGCATGGCATTCCCAGCAACCCGGCTGGATGGAGAGCATGAGTGGGACCGCTCTGCGGTCGGCGATGCTCAACCACGTGACGCAGGTGGCGACCCATTTCCGGGGTCAGGTCGTGGCGTGGGACGTGGTGAACGAGGCGTTCGCGGACGGCAGCTCCGGTGGCCGTCGTGACTCCAACCTCCAGCGCACGGGCAACGACTGGATCGAGGCGGCGTTCCGGGCCGCGCGTGCCGCCGACCCGAACGCCAAGCTCTGTTACAACGACTACAACACCGACAACTGGACGCACGCCAAGACGCAGGGCGTGTACAACATGGTCCGCGACTTCAAGGCCCGTGGTGTGCCGATCGACTGCGTCGGTTTCCAGTCGCACTTCAACAACGACTCGCCCTACGTGAGCAACTACCGCACCACGCTGTCGAGCTTCGCCGCGTTGGGTGTGGACGTGCAGATCACCGAACTGGACATCCAGGGCGCATCCGCGGCCACCTACCGCAGCGTGGTGGAGGACTGCCTCGCGGTGCCCCGCTGCAACGGCATCACCGTGTGGGGTATCCGCGACAGTGACTCGTGGCGGGCGTCGCAGACGCCGCTGCTGTTCAACAGCAACGGGTCCAAGAAGCCGGCGTACGACGCGGTCCTCGCCGCACTGAACAACGGCACCACGCCGACGGACCCGCCCACCGATCCGCCGACCGATCCGCCGACCGACCCGCCCACGACTCCGCCTCCGGGGCAGGGCGGATGCACCGCGACGGTGTCGGTGAACCAGTGGACGGGTGGCTTCGTGGCCACGGTGAAGGTGACGGCCGGCTCGTCGGCCATCAACGGCTGGACGGTCGGCATCGCGTTGCCGTCCGGCGCGACGGTCACCAACGCCTGGAACGCCAACCGCAGTGGTAGCACCGGTTCGACGAGTTGGACCAACGTCGCCTACAACGGCCAGGTCGGCGCCGGCCAAGCCACCGAGTGGGGCTTCCAGGCCAACGGCACCGCTGGCACCCTGACCCCAACCTGCTCAGCAAGCTGAACCCCAAGGGTCGGTGCGGAGGCCCTACGGCCTCCGCACCGGCCCACCGGCCGCGTGATCAAGAGGTTTGCGTCACCGGGTACGGCGTGTCGTGACGCAAACCTCTTGATCACCGGGCCAAAGGGCGGGCAGGCCGGGGGCAGTGGTCGGCGCGGGGTCAGCCGTCTATGCGGGTTATGTTGCGGATCTTGTTGGAGGCGTCCAGGGCCGCGACCTTGTACGCCTCGGCCAGCGTCGGGTAGTTGAACACCGCGTCTATCAGGTAGTCGATCGTGCCGCCGCAGCCCATCACCGCCTGACCGATGTGGACGATCTCGGTGGCGGCGGTGCCGAACACGTGCACCCCGAGCAGTCGGCCGTTGTCGGGGGAGACCAGCAGTTTCAGCATGCCGTACGAGTCGCCCACGATCTGGCCCCGGGCCAGCTCCCGGTAGCGCGCGATGCCCACCTCGAACGGTGTCGAGGTGTCGGTGAGCTGCGCCTCGGTCTGCCCGACGAAGCTGATCTCCGGGATCGTGTAGATGCCGATCGGTTGCAGCCCGTGCATCTCCCGGATCGGCTCACCGCAGGCGTGCTGCGCGGCCAGCCGGCCCTGCTCCATCGAGGTGGACGCGAGGGCGGGAAAGCCGATCACGTCGCCGACGGCGTAGATGTTGTCGACCGGGGTGCGGTAGTTGGAGTCGACCGCGATCCGGCCGCGTCGGTCCGCTTCCAGCCCGGCCGCCTCCAGCGCGAGGTCGTCGGTCTGGCCCTGCCGGCCGGCCGAGTACATGACCGTGTCCGCGACGATCTTCTTGCCGCTCTTGAGGATGCAGAGCGCCGCTGTCTGGTGCTTCTCCACGGCGGCGACCTCCTCGCCGAAGCGGAACGCCACGGACAGGTCGCGCAGGTGGTACTTCAGCGACTCGACGACCTCCTCGTCGCAGAACTCGAGCATCCGGTCGCGGCGTTCCACGACTGTCACCTTGGTGCCGAGCGCGGCGAACATCGACGCGTACTCCATGCCGATCACGCCGGCGCCGACCACGACCATGCTGCGCGGCACGGCCTGGAGATTGATGACGCCGTCGGAGTCCACGATCGTCCGGTCGTCGAAGTCGACGCTGTCCGGGCGGGCCGGGCGCGTGCCGGCAGCAATAATGATCTTGTCGAAGGTCACTCTGGACTCGCGGCCGGAGCCGCCGTCGACCCAGATCGTGTGCGCGTCCGCGAAGCGCCCGGTGCCAGTGATCATCGCGACCCGGTTGCGGGCCAGCTGATTGCGGATGACGTCGGTCTGCCGGGCGATCACGTGCTGCGTCCGGGCCGCCAGGTCGCTGACCGTGATCTCGTCCTTGACCCGGTAGCTGCTGCCGTAGAGGTCGCGCTGGCTCAGCCCGGTCAGGTAGAGCACGGCCTCGCGCAGGGTCTTGGAGGGGACGGTGCCGGTGTTGATGCACACCCCACCGATCATGTCGCGGCGGTCCACGATGCCGACCCGCCTGCCGAGCTTGGCGGCGGCGATCGCGGCCTTCTGACCGCTGGGTCCGGAGCCCAGCACCAACAGGTCGTAGTCATACACAGGCGTTAGCGTCGCAATATGTCGCGGCGCGCGCCAGACCCCGCCGCGAGCATTCTCCCGAGCTAGCCGACGAGGCGTCGTTCCCAGGCCCAGGCGGCGATCTCGACCCGGTTGCGGGCCTTGAGCTTCATCTGCACGCTGGCCAGGTGGGTCTTGACCGTGCCGACGGCGATGAAGAGCTGGGCGGCGATCTCGGCGTTGGTCAGGCCCCGGGCGACGAGCTTCACCACGTCGAGTTCCCGTGGTGACAGCCCGGCGTCGTCGTGGGCCGGAGCGGGCGAGCTGAGGTGCTCCAGCAGCCGTACCGTGATGGACGGGCTGATCAGCGCGTCACCGGACACGGCCGCGCGGACCGCCTCGATGAGCAGCGCCGGACCGGAGTCCTTGAGCAGGAAGCCGCAGGCGCCGTTGGACAGCGCGGTGTGCACGTACTCGTCCAGGTCGAAGGTGGTCACCACGACCACCCGGATCGGGTCGGCGACGCCCGGCCCGGCGAGCAGCCGCAGTGCTTCGAGACCGTCGAGGCGGGGCATCCGGATGTCCAGCAGCACCACGTCCGGGCGCAGCCGTCGGGCCAGTTCGACGGCGACGACCCCGTCGGCGGCCTCGCCGACCACCGTCATGTCCGACTGCGACCCGATGATCATGCCGAAGCCGGTCCGGACCATCGCCTGGTCGTCGGCGATCAACACCCGGATCACCGCCCCACCGCCGTGCGCAGCGGGAACGCCGCATCGAGCACCCACCCACCGGCGACGCCCGGTCCGGCGGTGATCGTGCCACCGAGGGCGCGTACCCGCTCGGTGAGGCCGATCAGACCGAAGCCGTGCCCCCGGGCCGGCGCGGTGCGCCCGGTGGCGCCGTCGTCGGCCACCTGGACCAGAAGCCAGTCGGAGGTACGTCGCACGGCCACGTCCACCGATCGGGCGTCCGGCGCGTGCTGGCGGGTGTTGGTCAGCCCCTCCATCACCACCCGGTACGCCGAGGTCGAGACCTCCACCGGCAGTCCGCCCAGGTCGCCGTCGACGTGTAGCCGGGCTGGCGCGTTCGCTGCCCCGTTGAACCCCGTCACCAGTGGCTCCAACTCGCTCACACCGGCCAGTGGGGCCAACGGCGCGTCCGGTGGGGCGTTCGGGTTACGCAGGATCCCGACCATCCGCCGCATCGAGGCCATCGTCTCCGCACCGGCCCGCTCGATCTGCTCCAGGGCGACGATGACCCGTTGCGGGTCCTGTTCGGCGACGAACCGGGCGCCCTGCGCCTGCACCACGATGCCGGTCACGTGGTGGGCGATGAAGTCGTGCAGATCGCGGGCGAACTCGGCACGCTGCTCGGCACGGACCAGCGCGATCGCCCGCTCCCGGCCGGCGGCCACGATCCGCAGGTAGAGCCCCACCCCGGCGGCGCCCGCCGCGGCTAGCACCTGGAGCAGACCGAAGATCACCAGCAGGCTGTCGGTGCCGACGCGCAGCGGCATCGCGGCGACGGCGAGCCCGGCCGCCACCGCCGCCCACGGAGCGAGCCGGGGCGCGCCCCAGCGGCTCACCACGAAGACCACACCGATCAGCCCAGCCGACTCGGCGAGCCCCCAGGTGCGGGCGGGCAGGATGCCACCGCCTCCGGAGAGGAGCACCCCTCCCGCGGTCACGGCCAGTGAGGCGGTGGCGAGTGCCAGCGCGGCCAGCGGCAGCCGGCGGGAACCCGGCCGGTGCACCGGCAGCCAGAGTGGCACGGTCGCCACCGCCAACCCCATCGGCACCAGCAGGAGCAGGAGACCGACGATGCCGCGGTCATCCGCCGTGCTGGCCGCGAAGTCGAAGAGAGCGAGCAGGCCAAAGGCCACCAGCCCGGCAGCCTGGGCCAGACGTATCCACCACAGTCGAAGATCCGGCGCGCTCATGATGACCCAGCGTAGCCAACCGGACGGAGGTGGCAGATCGGCCGAAAGGCAGACCCGGCGACCGCGATACCCGGCCCCGGGCCGATGCGCCCACCCGTCGTCGGCGGCGAGGCTTCTCGGGTCACATCGCAGCCACTGGAGGAACAATGACGACCCACGCCCCACCGGACACCAGCCAAGCGGCCGTCGCCGCCGTCGACCTGGTGAAGGTGTACGGCAGCGGGGACACCGCGGTCCGTGCCCTGGACGGTGTCTCGGTCGGCTTCGGTCGGGCCGAGTTCACCGCGATCATGGGTTCGTCCGGGTCCGGCAAGTCGACACTGATGCACTGCCTCGCCGGCCTCGACACCGCCACCTCCGGCCGTGTCCTGCTCGGCGGCACGGAGCTGACCGGCCAGTCGGACCGGACGCTGACCCGGGTACGCCGGGAGCGGATCGGGTTCGTCTTCCAGTCCTTCAACCTGCTGCCGCAGCTGACCGCCGCGCAGAACATCACCCTGCCGCTGGACCTCGCCGGCCGGCAGCCCGACGCCGAACTGCTGGCGCGCCTGGTCGACGTGCTGGGCCTCGGCGACCGCCTGAAGCACAGGCCGAGCGAACTGTCCGGCGGTCAGCAGCAGCGCGTGGCGCTGGCCCGGGCGTTGGTGGCGCGGCCCGAGGTGGTCTTCGCCGACGAGCCGACCGGCAACCTCGACTCCCGCTCCGGCGCGGAGGTGCTCACCATCCTGCGCGACTCGGTGCGCGACCTCGGTCAGACCGTCGTCATGGTGACCCACGACCCGATCGCCGCCGCGTACGCCGACCGGGTGGTGCTGCTCGCCGACGGCCGGATCGCCGGCGAGATCGACAAGCCGGACCAGGGTTCGGTCACCGACGCGCTGCGTGATCTGGCGGCCCGCGCATGAGGGCGACAGTGCTGCGTACCCAGACGAGCGCCGCGGCCCGACGACCCGGCCGGCTGATCCTGACCGGTCTGGCGATCCTGGTCGCGTCCTTCGTCGTCTTCGGCACCGTGCTGGTGCAGCAGATCACCGAACGGACCGTGCGCGACAACCTGAGCGGCACCCCGGCCGCCACCGACCTGGTGATCGGCGACTTCGACCACGCGCCACCCACTGTGGCGGATCTGGAGCGCGTCCGCGCCGTGCCCGGTGTGGCCGAGGCGGCGAGCCGGGTGTCGATCGGGGTGTCCATCGGTGAGGGGTACCTGAACCTCCAGGCCGATCCGGGCACCGGCCCGCTGACCAGGGTCCGGGTCGTCGACGGCAGCTACCCCGACGCCCCCGGCGAGATCGCGGTCACCCCGCGAACCGCCGAGCGGCTCGGGCTGCCGGTCGGCGCCACGACCAGCGGCACGGGCGGTGAACTCACCACGCCCGCCCGGCTCACGGTGACCGGGTTGGTCGACAGCGCGGCCGACGCCGGGTACGACGCGTACGCCCCGGACAACGTCGTGACGTCCTGGGGACGCCTGACGGCCCTGGAGCGCGTCGACGTGCGGGTGGCGCCGGGCACGTCGACGGAGACCATCCGCCAACAGGTGGTCGCGGCGGTCGCCGGCCAGCCGATCCGGACCGGTGCGCAGGTGCGCCAGGCGGAGGCCAACGCGGCGGCCGAGGAGGTCGGGAGGCTCTTCATCCTGGTCGGCATGTTCGTCTCGATCGCTGTCGTCGCGGCGGCGCTGGTGGTCACCTCGACCTTCCGCATCGTCTTCGCCCAGCGGATGCGGCAGCTCGCGTTGCTGCGTGCGGTCGGCGCGGACCGGGGCGCCCTGGTGGGGGCGATGACCGCCGAGGGGGCGCTGACCGGGCTGGTCGCCGGCGTCATCGGGGTGGCCAGCGCACTCGCCCTCGGGTACGCGCTGCCGGCCATCCTGCGCGCCTCCGGCATGGCCGTCTCCTCGCCGGGTCTGCCACTGGCGACGGCGGGCGTGGTGGTGATCGGTGCTGTCGTGGTCACCGTGCTGGCCGTCCTGGCGCCGGCGCTCTCAGCCGCCCGGGTCTCCCCGCTGGAGGCACTGCGGGCGGCGAGCACCACCTCCGGCCGGCGCGGCATCGGGGTGCTCCGCCTGGTGTTCGGGCTGCTCCTGGCGGTCGGCGCGGTGCTGGCCGTCGTCGTGACGGTCAGCCAGTTGCCGGAGCCGGACCAGTCGACGTACGACCCCGTGATGCCGCTGCTCCTGCTGGTCGGGTCCGGCGGGCTGGCGTTCTTCGCGCTGGTGGCCCTCGGGCCGCTGCTGGTGCGGCCGGTGCTGGCCGTGGTGGGTTGGCCGCTGCGCCAGCTCGGACCGCTCGGGCGGATGTCGGTCGGCGGGATCGGTGGGGCGCCGCGTCGGGCGGCAGCGGTCTCCGTCGTCGTCGCGCTCGGCGTCACCCTGATCTCCGGGGTGGTCATCGGCGGCGCGTCGCTTCAGGTCCTCGCGGACCGCGAGGTGGCGCTGTCCGCGCCGACCGACTTCGAGGTCACCAGCAACGGCGGGACGCTGCCCGGGGCCCTCGTGACCCAGGCGAAGACGGCGGACGGGGCGCTGGCCCGGGTGGTGCCGTACCGGCGGGTTGGCGACGTCACCCTGACGCGCGGCGGTGATCAGCTCGGCGACGTCGAGTCCGGTTACCCGACGAGCGACCTGGACGTGGCCGCGTTGCCGACGATCCGGGACCTGGACGTGGCGCAGGGTGCCCTGGCCGATCGTGGTCCGGGTCGGATCGTGCTCGCCGGTTGGGTCGCGCGGGACGCCGGACTGCACGTCGGCGACACCGCCACGCTCGTCCTCGGCGGACGGACCGTGGACGTACGCGTCGCCGCGGTCCTCCCCGCCGAAGGCCCCCTGCACGTCGGCATCCTGGCCGACCGGGGCGACCTCGACCGGCTCGGCGTTCCCACGGCGTACACCGGTCTGCTGGCCGACGCGGCCGGAGCCGGTGAGGACGGTCGGACCGCCGGCGTGCGGGCGCTGCGGCAGGCGATCGCCGGCACCGACGGGGTGGGCCTCACGGTGCTCGCCGACGAACGGGACCGCAACGACGCCCTGGTGCGCACCCTGGTCTGGATCGCTGTCGGTCTGGTCAGCCTTACCGTGCTGATCGCGGTCGTCGGCGTGGGTTCCACCACCGCGCTGTCGGTGGTGGAGCGGATCCGCGAGTCCGGGTTGCTGCGGGCGATCGGCCTGTCCCGGACCGGCCTGCGCACCATGCTGACCGTCGAGTCCGGCCTGTACGGGGTGATCGGTGCGACCATCGGTCTGCTGCTCGGCGTCCCGTACGCCTGGTTGGCGGTGCACGCCCTCGGGATCAACGCACCGCTGACCGTGCCGGTGCTGCCGCTGGTCGGGCTCTTCGTGACGCTGGTCGTGCTGACCGCGTTGGCCGGAGTGCTGCCGGCACGACGGGCGTCGCGGGTCAGCCCGGTGGCGGCGTTGGGGGCCGACGGCTGACCCCCGTGGTGACACGGTCAGCGTCACGGGTGCATCGACGCGCCCTTGAGCACCTTGTCCACCACGTTGCGCGGGGCGTGCAGCGCCAGGCCCACCAGGTCGAGCTTCTCTCGACCGACCGCCTGCACGGCCGCGCGGTTGTCCCGGTCGTTGCCGGTGGCGAACAGGTCGGCCGTGAAGACCGCGAGCCGCAGCCCGCGGGAGAGGGCTCGCGAGTGCGCGCCGACCAGCGTCGCCCGATCGCCGGCGAAGACCAGCACGGGCTGGCCGAACATCGGCAGGTACCGGGTGCCGTCCGCGTCGCGGTACTCCTCGCCGAGCAGCTCCGGCTGGGCGTTCGCGATGCCGCTGACCAGGAAGGCGGTGACGTTCAGCCGCTGCCAGCTCGCCAGGTCGTCACGGAGCAGCACAGCGATCTTGGTGGGAAAGCGAATCGGTTCGGTCATGGCGTCGAGCCTGCCCGCCCCGAGACCGACCGGTCTTGTACGTTCTTAGCGTGGCCACCCGCCCGGCGGGCTCGCACGTCAACGCGTGGCGACCCCTGGTAGCCGGGGTCGCCGAGGTCTTCCACGCCCATTTCGTGGACCACGCCTATCCCCGACACATCCACGACGTGTGGACGCTGCTGATCGTCGACGACGGAGCGGTCCGCTTCGACCTGGACCGGCATCGGCATGGCGCGCTGCGCACGTCGGTCACCCTGCTGCCGCCGTACGTGCCGCACGACGGCAGCTCCGCCACACCGGGCGGGTTCCGTAAACGGGTCCTGTATCTCGACACCTCGGCGCTCGGTGCCGAGCTGGTCGGCCGGGCGGTCGACGAACCGGACCTGGCCGACCCGCAGCTACGCGACCGGATCCACCACCTGCACCAGGTGCTCGCCGCACCCGGGGACGAGTTCGAGGCCGAGAGTCGGCTCGCGCTCATCCTGGAGCGGCTGCGCGGCCAGCTCCGTCAGCGCCCCCCGGTCGAGGGTCAGCCGGCCGGACCCGGCCTCGCGGTGCGACTCCGGGAGCTGCTGGACGCCCGCACCGTCGAGGGCGTCACGCTGGGCGAGGCCGCCGAGCTGCTGCACGCCCACCCGACCCACCTGGTCCGGACGTTCACCCACGTGCACGGCGTGCCGCCGCACTCGTACCTGACCGGCCGCCGGGTCGAGCTGGTCCGTCGCCTGCTCCTCGCCGGGCAGCGACCGGCCGAGGCCGCCGTCGCGGCCGGATTCTTCGATCAGGCGCATCTGACCCGCCACTTCCGGCGGTACCTGGGCGTCAGCCCGGCCCGCTACCTCGGCCGGCCGGTCACCGGGATCAGACGAGCTGGCCGCCGATGACGGCGAGCAGCCGCAGCTTCTCGTCGCTCTCCGAGCCGGGCACGGCGGTGAAGACCAGCAGCGTCTGGGAGTGGTCGGGGTCCACCAGGGTCTGGCAGTGCAGCTCCAACGCCCCGACCTCCGGGTGCAGGAAGTGCTTCGACGGGCAGTAGCCGGTCGGCACCGGGTGCTCGCGCCACAGCTGCGCGAACTCCGGGCTCCTGGCCAGCAGGTCGTCGACGAGGGCGGCGGCCCGCGAGCCGCGCCCGTCACGGGTGTACGACGCCCGCAGGTCCGCCACGAGCAGGCGGCTCTGCGTCCGGTGGTCCTCCGCCGGGTGCAGTTGCCGCGCGGTCGGGTCGGTGAACCAGCGGTGGTGCGCGCTGCGTGCCAGCCCGGCGTACCGGGTCTCGTCGCCGAGCAGGGCGACGGCCGGCGCGGTCTGCGCCAGGGTCTCGCCGAGGTGGTTCACCACCTGGGCCGGGGTGTCGTGCATCCGGTCGAGGATGCGCATCATCCCCGGGTTGACGTGGTCGGCCCGTACCGCCCGGTGGGGGATCGCGTGGCCGGCGAGCTGGAACAGGTGGTCGCGTTCGGTCAGGGAGAGCCGCAGGCCACGGGCCAGGGCGGCGAGCATCTGCTCCGACGGGTGCGGCCCCCGCTGCTGCTCCAACCGGCTGTAGTAGTCGGTGGACATCCCGCTCAACGTGGCGACTTCCTCGCGCCGCAGCCCACCGGTACGCCGACGCGGCCCCCGGGGCAACCCCACGTCCTCGGGCTGGAGCGCCTCCCGTCGGGTGCGCAGGAAACTGGCGAGTTGGGCGCGGTCCACGGTGTCTCCGATCACTGCGTGCCGGCAGGGGCCGGCCTTTTCACTGCAACAGGCGAGCCCGGCGACGGTGTTCCGCCTGCCCCACGATCGCACGTGATCCTGGGGCAGGCGGGCCAGCGGGACGCGGGGCCGGTGCGTCCCGCGGGTGGGGGTTGTCCGGTTCGGTCAGCGCTGAATGGACTTGGTCTCCAGGAACTCCTCCAGGCCGAAGCGGCCGAATTCGCGGCCGTTGCCGGACTGCTTGTAGCCGCCGAACGGCGCGAGCGGGTTCCAGTGCCCGGCGTTCACGTCGACCTGGCCCACGCGCAGCCGCCGCGCCACGGCGAGGGCATGCTCCGGCTCGCCGAAGACACCGCTGGTCAGGCCGTACGGGGTGCCGTTGGCGATGGCCACGGCCTCCTCCTCGTCGGCGTACGGGATGATCGTCAGCACCGGCCCGAAGATCTCCTCCTGAGCGATCGCGGAGGACGGGTCGACGTCGGCGAAGATCGTCGGCTGGACGTAGGCGCCGTTCGTCAGGCCCTCCGGCCGGTCCGGCCCGCCGAACACCAGCCGGGCACCGTCGGCGCTGCCCCGCTCGATGTAGCCGACGACCTTCTGCCGGTGTGCCTCGGAGGCCATCGGACCGATCCGGGTGGCCTCGTCGTTCGGGTCGCCGACGGTGTACTGCTTCGCCGCCTCGACGGCCAAAGCCACGACCTCGTCCTGACGGGAGGCGGGCACCAGCATCCTCGGCCACGCGCCGCAGACCTGACCGCCGTTGCTGAACGCCATCATGAGACCCCGCTCGACCGCGGCGGGCAGGTCGGCGTCGTCGAGGATGATGTTCGCGCCCTTGCCACCCAGCTCCAGCGCGACCCGCTTGACGGTCGCCGCGGCCACCGAGGAGATCCGCTGCCCCGCCCGGGTGGAGCCGGTGAAGGAGATCATGTCGATGTCCGGGTGGGCGGAGATCGCCTCCCCGACGATCGCGCCGGTGCCGTAGACGACGTTGAACACACCGGCCGGTACGCCGGCCTCGGCGGCGACCTCGGCGAGGATGCGCGCGGTCAGCGGGGCGTTCTCGGACGGCTTGAAGACCATCGTGTTGCCGGCGAGCAGGGCCGGCGCCAGCTTGGAGACGATCTGCTGGAGCGGGAAGTTCCACGGTGTGATCGCGCCGACCACACCGATCGGCTCACGGACGATCAGCGAGTTGCCGACCTCCTCGGTCCACGCGAAGTCGTCGGCCAGGCTGGCAACCGACTCGACCACCGCGGCCGGGAAACCGACCTGGGCGGTCCGGGACATCCCGATCGGAGAGCCCATCTCGGCGGTGATCGCCTGGGCGATCTCCTCCGTGCGGGCGGCGAGGCCCGCGCCGAGGCGGCGCAGGACGTCCGCCCGGTGCTGCGGGGTGGTCGCCGCCCAGGCCGGGAAGGCTGCCCGGGCGGCGGCGACGGCACTGTCGACGTCATCGGCGGTGCCGGCCGGGGTCTCGGCGACGACCTCGCCGGTGGCGGGGTTCACGACGGGAAGGGTGCCGGCGGAGCCGGCGACGGTCTCGCCACCGATCCAGTGGCCGGTGAGGGCGTAGGTGGAAGTTGTCATGGACCGACCGTCGCACCGGCCCGGCACCCCAACCAGGTGCGCTCTATCCAGGGTCTCGCGGTCCCTGGCTGGGGCCCGGCCCGGTCAGAGCGCCAGCACGATTCGCCCGGCGGCGATGCCGGCGTCCTGCCGGGCCCAGGCGTCCGCGACCGAGTCGAACGGCACGATCTCGTGGTCGACGGTGAGCCGCCCCGCCGCCGCGTGCCCGGCCACCACGCCCAGCGCCGCCGCCCGTTGCGCGGTCGACAGCCCGTTGTTGGTGTAGCCGACCAGGCGCAGCGAGCCGCCGCGCAGCACGGCGGACTCGATCGGCGCGGTGGCCCCCGCGCCGCTGCCCAGGTTGACCAGCCGGCCACCGGGGCGCAGCACCCGCAGGGCCGCCGCCGCCGGGACACCGAAGACCGGGTCGAGGACGAGGTCGACCGGACCGTCGGCGACCTCACGGAGTCGGTCGGCCATCGACGCGACGTCGTCGTCGGGCAGCAGCGGGATGGCGACCGCCGCGCCGAGCTCCTCGGCGCGGGCCCGTGCCGAGGCAGAGCGGGCCACGGCGATGACCCGGCGGGCGCCGCCGAGCAGGGCCAGCTGGACGGCGGCCTGACCGACCACGCCGCCGGCCCCGAGCACGATGACCTGCTCGCCGGCAGTCAGGCCACCGCCGTGGGTCAGCGCCGCGTGGGCGGCCACTGCGGAGAGACCCAGGGCCGCGAGCAGGGTCAGCGGTACGCCGGACGGCAGCGCCACCACGTCGGCGGAGGGCACCGCGACAGTGGTCGCCATGCTGCCGTCGACGCCGGACCTCATCCCGGCCGACGTGCCGAACCAGACGGCCGAGCCGTCGGCGAGCCGGCCGACACCCTGCACACCCGGCACGTACGGGGTGCTCGGCGCGCCGAAGTAGCTGGTGCCGCTGGCGCAGAGCAGGTCCAGCGGGGTGATCGGCACTGCCTCGACGGTGACCGCCACCTCGCCGTCGTTCGGCACGGGCGCCGGCCGCTCGGTGATCGTCGGCGGTGTGCCGCAGGCGTTGAGCACTGCCGCGCGGATCACGTCGCGATGTCCGGGTAGGGCATCGGGAAGTGCGCCAGCCGTGCGCCGTAGGACTTCTGGTACTCCAGCGGCTCGGTGTTGTCCCGTTCGAAGAGGGCGATGAAGAGGGTCAGGGTGAGGAACGGGTGTGCCCCCAACTCGAACAGCTTCACGTGGTCGTGGGTGGCCAGCGCCTCCCGCTCCACGTCGTCGAAGCGCAACCAGGTGCTCGCCTCGCCGGTGTGGCAGTTCAGCACTGTGTTGGCGCACTCGGCCTCCCACCAGGTGACCAACTCGCGCGGTTCGCCGCGGTAGCGCTCGACCAGCTCGGGGTCCCGGTCGACCATGAAGAGGAACTTGTTCAGCAGGTACTTGCTCATGCCGCCGGCGCTCCGTTCGGGTACCAGGTGAAGTAGGCCTCCATGGTGTGGAACAGATCGAGGGTGTCGACGTGGTCGGCCTTCGCGCCGGCCCCGGCCACGCCCATCATGAGCATGAAGTCCATGAAGCCGTGGGTGGCGTTGCCCGGCGAGTGCAGGCTGTCCAGCGTGACCTCGCGCAGGCAGCCGTCCAGGTCGCCGTTGGCGATCCACTCGACGGCCCGCTGGTCGAACTCCGGGTCCGGGCCGTGCGGGCCGAACTGTCGGGGCCCGCCCAGCTCCAGCGACAGGTGACCGGTGCCGATGACGGCCACCCGCAGGTGCGAGGGCCACGACTCGACGATCTCCCGGATGGCCTCGCCGAGCTGCACGAAGCGCTTCGGCTGCGGCAGCGGCGGCGCGAAGATGTTCGTGTAGATCGGCACGATCGGCAGGTCGGCCTCGGGCCGCAGCGTGATGATCGGGCAGGTGATGCTGTGGTCGATGCGCAGCTCGTTGCTGAACGCGAGGTCGAAACCGGAGTCGAGCCCGGCCCGCAGGATGTGCCCGGACAGGTCCTCCTGGCCCTTGAGCAGCATCCGGGGCAGCCCGAACTCGCGTTCCTCGTTGTACCAGTTCGCGTCGTACGAGGGTGCCTTGCCGACCAGGAACTGCGGCATGTTGTCCAGCCAGAGCTGGTGGAAGTGGTCGGAGCCGACCATCACCAGCACGTCGGGCCGGGCCCGGGTCAACGTCTCCCGGAAGGCCAGGATCTTGCTGGTCCACTCGTCGGCGAACGGCGGCCGGTCATCGCCGGTGGCCGTGCTGGCCCGGTAGTAGAAGGGGTGGTGGGTGGAGGCGATGACCGCTACGACGGTGGCCATTGGGCTCCTTTCGCTGGCAGCAGAGGGGGATCAGGGCTCGTAGACGGCGTTGCGGTCCACGGTGCGGTAGATGTCCATGCCGAGCGGGCGGCGCCGCTCCTCGGCGAGGTGCCCGAGCAGCCCCGCCGCGCGGGCCAGCAGGGCGAAACCCCGCAGCATCTCGACGGGGAGCCCGAGGTCGGCGAGCGCCGCGCCGCAGACCCCGGCGCCGTTGAGGGGCAGGGTCCGGCCGAGCACCTGCGGGTGCACCCGCCCGATCGCCTCGAACAGCCGCAGGTGCGGGCCGTGCAGACCCTCCTCGGTGGCGATCCGGATCAGCACGGGCGTGCGCGGGTCCTGCTCCTTGTGCACCGGATGCCCGAGCCCGGGGACCAGTCGGCGCTCCTGCCTGGCCCGGGTGACCGCGTCGAGCGCCAGCGCGTCGTAGTCGGTCACCTCACCGGCCCCCGCGAGGGTGTCGGCGAGGAAGCGTCCACAGTCCTCGGTGACACCGAGGAAGCGGGAGCCGCCGCCGAGCAGGCCGGCGGCGAGCGCGCCCTGCAACGACTCCGGCGCCGACAGGTACGTCAGCCGGGCCGCGATCGCCGTCGGGGTGAAGCCGTGATCGGCGAGTGCCACCAGCACCGCCTCGAAGACCCGCACCTCACCCCGGGTGGGCCGGCGGCCGGCGACCAGCCAGTACGCCAGCTCGCCGAAGCCGACCTCGCCCATCAGGTCGCCGGCCAGGTCCTGCCCGAGCAGGGAGATGCTCGTCGGGTCGGACGTGCCGATCCCGGTCGGAAAGCTCAGTTCTTCAGCCACGCGCGGATCTCCTCGCCGTGTTCGTCGAGCCCCGGCGGAGGCAGCTCGTAGCGCGCCGGGGTGTCGGAGAAGGTGATGGGGTTGCGGACGCCGGGCACGTCACCGACGGCCACGACCGGATCGAGCCCCAGCTCCTCGGCGAGCGCCACGCCGCCGTCGATGGTGTTGATCGGCGCACAGGGGACGCCCGCGGCGAGCAGGTCCCGGAACCACTCGTCCTTGGTCCGCTGGGCGAGTCGTTGCACCAGCAGCGGTCGCAGCTCCTCGCGGTTGGCGGTGCGGTCCTGGTTGCGCCCGAAGCGCGGGTCGTCGGGCAGTTCGGGCAGGTCGAGCACCTGGCAGAGCTTGCGGAACTGCCCGTCGTTGCCGGCGATGACGATCAGCTCGCCGTCGGCGGTGGGCAGCGGCTCGTACGGGAAGAGGCTGGGGTGCGCGTTGCCCATCCGGAACGGGACGGTGCCGCCGGCGACGTAGCCGCTGGAGTGGTTGACCAGCCCGGACAGCGCCGAGCTGAGCAGGTTGACCTCGACGTGCTGACCCCGCCCGGTCTCGCCACGGTGGCGCAGCGCGGCGAGGATGCCGATGTTCGCGTGCAGCCCGGCCATGACGTCGAAGACGGAGATCCCGGCCCGGTACGGCGAGCCGTCCGGGTCGCCGGTGAGGCTCATCAGGCCCGAGATCGCCTGCACCATCAGGTCGTAGCCGGGGAAGTCCCTACCCGCGCCGGTGCCGAAACCGCTGATGCTCGCGTACACGATCCTGTTGTTGCTCGCGGCGACGCTGTCGTAGTCGAGGCCGAACCGGGCGAGGCCGCCCGGCCGGAAGTTCTCGATCATCACGTCGGCGCGGCGGGCCAGCTCCTGCGCGGCGGCCACGTCGTCCGGTTTCTTGAGGTCCAGGGCGACCGACCGCTTGTTGCGGTTGATGCCGAGGTAGTACGTCGAGACGCCGTCGCGGGTGGGCGGCATCCAGGTGCGGGTGTCGTCGCCACCGGGACTCTCCACTTTGATCACCTGTGCGCCCAGGTCGGCCAGGAGCATCGTCGCGTACGGCCCGGCGAGGATCCGGGAGAAGTCCGCGACGAGCAGGCCGGCCAGTGGCCCCGCCGATTGCTGCACCATGTTTCCGCCCGTCCTGCGGACACCTGTCCGCCCGCACAGCTTGCGATACCGCAAGGAGGCTGTCAACGGTGTATTCATCGCGAGGAAACACGCTCTTGACACGTCTCGTGACCGGGACCACACTTGCGCCACTCGGGCTGGCCGCACAGCGGACAAGAGTCCGGACTCCCCTCGTACCCCGGAAAGGAATGGGTGGCGATGAGCGCAACCGACCGGCCGGTGGTCTTCCGAAACGGCCTGGTTCTCACCATGGACGACGCCCACACCGTGCTGCCCGGCGCCGACGTGCTGGTCGTCGGCGACCGGATCGCGGAGGTCGGCGTCGGCCTCACCGCGCCCGACGACGCCCTGGAGATCGACGCCACCGGCGGCATCCTGATGCCGGGCATGGTCGACACCCACCGGCACATGTGGCAGACCGCCATGCGTGGGTACGGCGCCGACTGGACCCTGACCCAGTACTTCGTCTGGTACTACCTCGAATCCGGCAAGCTGTTCCGCCCCGAGGACGTCTACGCCGGCAACCTGCTCGGTGCCATCGAGGCGATCGACGCGGGCGTCACCACCACCGTCGACTGGTCACACGGGCTCCAGACGCCCGAGCACGCCGACGCGGCAGTGGACGCCCTGGAGGCGGTCGACGGACGGTTCGTGCTCGCCTACGGAAACATCCAGCAGGGGCCCTGGCAGTGGGCCACCTCGCCGGAGTTCCGGGACTTCCACCGCCGCCGCATCGACGGCGGCAAGCTGGCCGGCTTCCAGATGGCGTTCGACGTCACCGGCGACCCGGCCTTCCCGGAGCGGGCCGCCTTCGAGGTGGCCCGGGAGTTGGGCGCCGCGGTGACCACCCACGCCGGAGTCTGGGGCGCCACCAACGACGACGGCATCCGGCTGATGCACGAGAACGGGTTCATGACCCCGTCGACGGTCTACGTGCACGCGGCGACGCTCACCCACGACTCGTACAACCGGATCGCCGCGACCGGCGGCTCCGTCTCCGTCTCCACCGAGAGCGAGCAGAGCGCGGGTCAGGGCTACCCGCCCACCTGGCAGCTGCGCCACCACGACATCCCGGTGTCGCTGTCGATGGACACCAGCGTGTGGTGGAGCGGCGACCTCTTCTCGGCGATGCGGAGCACGCTCGGCGCGGACCGCTCCCGCGAGCACCTGGAGGCGCACGCCAAACAGGAGACCATCACCCACTGTCACCTGCGCGCCGAGCAGGTCGTCGAGTGGGCCACCCGAGGCGGCGCCCGCGCGCTCGGCATGGACTCCACGATCGGCGCCCTCACCGCCGGCCGACAGGCCGACGTGGTTCTGATCAAGAACGACGCGTCGCCGGTGATGTTCCCGATCCTGAACCCGCACGGTCACGTCGTCTTCCAGGCCCAGCGCGGCGACGTGCACACCGTGCTGGTCGGTGGGCGAATCGTCAAGCAGGACGGCCGCCTCGTCGGCGTCGACCTCGCCGCCGCGCGGGCCGCGGTGGCGTCGACCATCGACCACCTCCGCGAGACGATGGGGGAGGAGGCGTGGCAGCGAGGCATGAACCCGGACGTCCCCGAGACCGCGATCCTGGAGAACCCCTACCAGTACACCGAGTGGGACGCCGGCTCGGCGCAATGGAAGCATTAGGACATGAGTGACAACGGAAGGGGCGCCGGGCCCGACTTCATCGAGGCTCTCGCCCGTGGCCTCGACGTCCTGCGCTCCTTCCGTCCGGCCTGCCCGTCGATGACGCTCAGCGAGATCGCCGCCGCCACCGGCCTCGCCCGGCCGACCGTCCGGCGCATCCTCATCACGCTCGAATCGCTGGGCTACGTCCGCGCGGTCGGCCGTGGCCACACCCTCACCCCGCGCGTCCTGGAGCTGGGGATGGCGTACGTCAACGCGCTGAACATGTGGGACGTGGCCCGCCCGCACATGGAGAAGCTGGTCGCGCAGACCAACGAGTCGACCTCGATGGCCCAGCTGGACGGCAGCGACATCGTCTACGTCGCCCGGGTGGCCGTCCCGAAGATCGTGACGCTCGGCGTCACCATCGGCACCCGCTTCCCGGCTCCCGCGACCTCGATGGGCAAGGTGCTGCTCGCGGCACTGCCACCGGAAACCCTGGCCGCCGTGCTCGCCGAGCCGACCCGCTCCGGCATCACACCACGCTGGCAGCCCTCCCCGGGCGACCTCGACGCCGTGCTGCGCGAGGTGCGGGCGAAGGGCTGGGCCCTCGCCGACCAGGACCTGGCCCCGGGAATCCGGTCCGTCGCGACCGGCGTACGCGACGGCGACGGACGTGTCGTCGCCGCCATCAACGTGACAGTGCACGCGGCCGAGACCTCGCTGGAGACCCTGCGGGAAGAGCATCTGCCGAGGCTGCTGCGCGCCGCCGCCGACATCGGGCACGACTGGGCGCTGACCGCCGCCGTGCCGGTGGTCACCGTCTAGGTGCGCTGGCCAGGGCGTGTCCTGCCGATCTTGTAGCGGTGGGTCGTTGACGATGTGTCGGTGGTGCGTCGTGGTGAACTGACCGATGAGGCATGGGCGGTGATCGCGCCGCTGCTACCGGAGCCAGGCAGCAGTCGGGGCGATGGCGGGATCACCGTCAGGTCATCAACGGGATTCCGTGGAAGCTGCGCACGGGTGCCCCGTGGCGTGACCTGCCGGAACGGTTCGGACCGTGGAAGACCTGCCACGAACGCCTGCGACGGTGGACCGCCGAGCACTGCGGCAACGCGGGATCCGGCACGGGCTCAAGCAGTGGCGGGATCTGGCCACCCGCTACGCCAAACGGGCATCCCTCCACCGGTCGAGCCTGGCCCTCATCGCCGCTGTCATCTGGCTTCGATGATCAGCAAGGATGCACGTTAGTCGCCGGTCGTGCCGTCGATCTGCTCCCGGAGAACGTCGGCTTGGCCGCAGTGCCGTGCCAACTCACGGATCATGTGCACGTAGATGTAGCGCAGTGACACCCTGCCCAGGCGGGGATGAGGCACAGTGTCGTCGAGGGCGAAGCCGGCTGCGACCTGCCTCGATCGATCACAGACCGCGGCGTACTCCGCGATGACGTCTGCGACCGTCTCGTCCGAGCCGACCTGCCAACTGGCGTCGTCACCGAACGAGTTACCCGGGATCTGTTCACGCGGCTGCTGTCCCAGGCAGTGCTGGAACCAGTTCCGCTCAACAGCGGCGGCGTGTTTGACGAGACCGATGAGCGTGGTGAGCGAGGGCACCAGGCTCCGGCGGGCGTCATCCTCCGGCAGCCCTCGGAGCTTGGCGATGATGACATCGCGGTACGCATCGATGAAGGCTTCCAGAAGCTCACGCTCCGGAGCCGTGCTCGCGAGTTCCTCGCTGTCGAGCGGCCGTGCAGTCGTCACATCGACACACTAACCCTCTGAGGTTCCGTCCCGCCGCACCAAGATCGGCAGGACACGCCTAGGCGTCCTGTCCTGCCGGCATGAGCTCCGCGGATCGTCCGGGGCGGCGCCGACACCCGGCCGGATGCCATAGTGCCGCGATGAAGGCAGACCTGCACAGTTACTTGAGTGGCGGCCGCGACACGCTGCTGTGGAAGCTCGACGGGCTCGGCGAATACGATATTCGGCGTCCGTTGACCCCGACCGGGACCAACCTGCTCGGTCTGGTGAAGCACGCGGCGGCCATGGAGATCCTCTACTTCGGCGTCGTGTTCGGCCGACCCTTCGACCAGGAGCTGTCGTACGTCGGTGACGGTGCGGAGGCCAATGCCGACATGTGGGCGACCGCGGATGAGACCCGCGAGGAGATCGTCGGGATGTACCGTCGCGCGATCGCCCACGCCGACACCACCATCGAAGCCCTCGCGCTGGACGAGGTCGGCCGCGTGCCGTGGTGGGGTGACGCAGCGGTCACGTTGCACCACGTCCTGGTTCACGTCATCGCGGAAACCCAACGACACGCCGGCCACGCTGACATCGTGCGCGAACTCATCGACGGCGCGGCCGGGCTGCTGCCCAGCAACGACAACCTGCCCCCCGCCGACGAGTCGTGGTGGCTGGACCACCGCCAGCGAGTGGAGCAGGCTGCCCTCGACGCCGGCAAACGCAGCAACTAGGTCCTCTGTCGATCATGGCAGCCAGATGGTGGCGGCGATGAGGGCCAGGTTGGCCTGCTGCGGATCGATCATGATAACTGAAAGTGTCGTACATGTGTTCTAGATTCAGGTCATGGTCGAGGAGTTGCCGCAGGCTGAGGACGCCATCGCGGCCTGCGCCGACACGGCCATCTGGGCACTGCCCGAGGGTGAGCTGATCGCCGCCCTCGACACCGCGTACCGCATCGAGCAGCGTCTCGCGGCGGTGAAGCTGGCCCTGGTCCGTGAGCTCGACGGCCGAGGCACCGCCACCACGCAGGGTGCCTCATCCACCGCGGTCTGGCTCCGCGAACGGTTACGCCTCACCATCCCGGCCGCTCGCCGCCTCGTCGACCTCGCCGCCGTCCTGGACACCGGCAACCCTGGCGTACGCCACGCACTGGCCGATGGCCACATCACCGTGGAGCAGGCCCGGGTCATCACCGACACGATCGACACCGTGCAGACCGCCGCCGGTCCCGAGGCCGCTGACAAGGCCCTCGGAGTGCTCGTCGAGTGGGCCGGGCAATTCGACCCCACCCTTCTCCGTAAACTCAGCACCCGCATCCTCGACCACGTCGCACCCGACATCGCCGACGCCGCAGCCAAAGCTGCCCTGGATGCCGAAGCCCGCCGCGCCACCCGCGACCGGCACCTCACCCTCTCCACCCTCACCGACGGCCGTCTGCGACTCACGGGCATCCTCGACACCGAGACCGCCGGGCTGCTCCGCGCCGCCATCGACCCCCTGAGCGCACCGTCGGGCCCTGATGACCAGCGCACTCCCGCGCAGCGCCGGCACGACGCCCTCAGTGACGTGTGCCGCCTCGCCCTGCGCACCGGCGAGTTGCCCGAGCACGGCGGCGATTGCGCCCAGGTCGTCGTCACCACCAACTACGACGGGTTGACCCGGCAACTGGGCAGCGGCACTCTCGACACCGGCCTGCACCTCACCCCCGAGGCCGTGCGCCGACTCGCCTGCGACGCCGGCATCCTTCCCGCCGTCCTCAGCGGAGCCGGCCAGCCACTCGACATCGGCCGGCAACGCCGTCTCATCACCGGCCCCCTCCGGCGAGCCCTGGTGCTGCGGGACGGTGGCTGCGCCTTCCCGGGCTGCGATCGACCACCGCGCTGGTGCGACGCCCACCACATCGAGCACTGGGCCGACGGCGGCCAGACCAGCCTCGCCAACGCCGTCCTGCTCTGCGGCCACCATCACCGGCACCTGCACCACAGTGAGTGGACCGTGCGCCTGGCAGGCGACGGCCACCCCGAATTCGTCCCACCGGCCTGGCTCGACCCCGAACAACTACCCCGTCGCAACCACTACCACCGACGAACGTGAGCACCACGAGCAGCAACGACCACCCCGGTCAGCAGGCCGATCGAGTGGCCAGCACAGCGCCCTGATTCCACCCGGCCACCGCGGCGCGGACCAGGATCCGCACGCTGGCTCGCCCTGACCCCGGTTCGGTGCTGCTGGTCGAGGGCCGGGCTGCCCTCAACGCGGTAGACGCCGCTGTGCTCGCCGTGCCGCCCGTGCTCGCCGTGCCGCTGTGCTCGCCGTGCCGCCGTGCCCGCCGCCGCCCTCGCTGCGACCCGGTGGTGGACGCGCCGAGCGTGACGATGGTGACTGCGTGGCTGCCGCGCCGCCGATCCCTGGCCTTCGCCGGGCTGATCCGGGCCGCTGCCCGTCCGGCTGGCGGTTCTGCTGGTTGGTAGCCACCCCGACGAGTGGCTGTAAATGGACGGCCGTTCGGATACGCGGCCCGGCGGTCACGAAAACCGGCGGCGAATCGTCACAACCGGCAGTTAGTCTGCCTGCGCGCGTCGTCGTCCTGGCACGTCGCGCCCCCGCGCCTGGTCGGCGCGGCATCGCCGCCACCGCCCACCATTGGCCGGCTCAATCGACTTCAGGAGAGTCAGTGACACAGCAATCCGTCGCGACAGCGGACAAACTCGACGCCGCGGTGCTCAAGGTGGCGGGCGTCGTCGTCCTCGGCGCGATCATGTCGATCCTCGACGTGACGGTGGTCAGCGTGGCGCTGCCCACCTTCCAGAGCGAGTTCGACGCGTCGTACGCCCGCGTCGCGTGGACGATGACCGCCTACACCCTGGCCCTGGCCACCGTGATCCCGCTCAGCGGTTGGGCGGCCGACCGGTTCGGCACCAAACGCCTCTACATGGTGGCGTTGGCCCTGTTCACCATCGGCTCGGGGCTCTGCGCCACGGCCGACACGATCGGCGAGCTGATCGGCTACCGCGTCCTGCAGGGCCTCGGCGGCGGCATGCTCATGCCGCTGGGCATGACCATCATGACCCGCGCGGCGGGGCCGCACCGGATCGGCCGACTGATGGCCGTCCTCGGCATCCCGATGCTGCTCGGGCCGATCGGTGGCCCGATCCTCGGCGGCTGGTTGATCGACACCGCGAGCTGGCACTGGATCTTCCTGATCAACCTGCCGATCGGCGTCGTCGCACTGATCTACGCGCAGATGGCGCTGCCGAAGGACGCCCCCGAGCCGTCCGAGTCGTTCGACTTCGTCGGCATGCTCATGCTCTCGCCGGGCCTGGCGCTCTTCCTCTACGGCGTCTCGTCGCTGCCGGAGGCGGGCACCTTCACCGAGGCCAAGGTCTGGGCCCCGATGCTCGTCGGTGGCGCGCTGGTGGTGGCGTTCGTGCTCTACTCGTTCAAGCCCCGGCACCCGCTGCTCGACCTGCGGCTGTTCCGCAACCGCAGCCTGACCATCGCGTCGCTGACGCTGTTCGTGTTCATCATCGCGTTCATGGGCGCCGGCCTGCTGTTCCCGAGCTACTTCCTCCAGGTGCGCGGCGAGACGACGCTGGCGGCCGGTCTGCTGATGGCCCCGCAGGGCATCGGCGCGATGATCACCATGCCGATCGCCGGCACGTTGGCCGACCGGGTGCCGATCGGGCGCACCGTCCCGTTCGCGCTGGGGCTCATCGTCGTCGGGTTTTTCAGCTTCACCCAGGTCGACCCGCAGACCTCGTACTGGCTGCTCGGCGGGTCGCTGTTCGTGATGGGCCTGGGCATGGGCGGCACGATGATGCCGATCATGACGTCCGCGTTGCGGACGTTGCAGGCTCAGGAGGTGGCACGCGGCTCCACCCTGGTCAACATCCTCCAGCAGATCGGCGGGTCGGTCGGCGCCGCCGTGATGTCGGTGATCCTCACCAACGAGCTGAACGGCTCGCGGCCGATCCCCGGCCTGGTGGACGAGAGCGGCAAGCCGGTCACCGAGGCCGGGCTGGCCATCGCCTCCCAGCAGCGGCCGGAGCTGCTCCAGCAGATGCCGGTGGACCCGTCCATCATCGAACGAGGGCTCGACTTCGCCGCCAAGTCGTTCGCCACCACGTTCTGGGTCGCGTTCGCGCTGGTCGTGCTCACGTTCATCCCTGCGGCTCTGCTGCCGCGCCGACGTCAGCCGGCGCAGCTCGACGACCCGCAGGGCGAGCTGGTCAAGACGCCCGTCGTCATCCACTGAGCAACCCGCCCGCCGCGCTCACCATCCACGGATGGTGAGCGCGGCGCTGTCGGGCGGTCGTCAGCGCAGCGGGCCGTCGCCGGGGCCGTCCGGGTCCTCGACCACGTGGACCGCGGCCTCCTCGGCGCTGGCGGCACCCGCGTCGATCCCGGCGTCCCACGCCACCGACTCGGCCTCGTCGTCCTCGCGGACGCCCTCGTCGTACGCGACGAGACGGCCGGCGCGCGCCTCGGCCTCGTAGCCCCGGCGGGTCAGCTCGTCCTCGTCGTCGCCGCCCTCGGCGTACGGGTCGACATCCGGCACCTCCTGGGTGAGGCGCTGCTCCAGGGACTCGCCCGCCCGCTCCTCGGCCGGCGTGGTGCCGAACCGGTTCGCCGCCGTCCAGTGGTCCTCGGCGACGATGCCGGTGTCGAGGGGGTCGCCGACGCGGTCGTCGTCCAGGGTGTCCGAGGCGTCCAGGACCCCGTCGTCCTCGGCCACGTTCCACTCGTCGACGGAATCCATCCGTTCGGTCTGGCTCACGGCGGTCTCCTCTTCGTCACGGTGCACCAAAGTGCCCAGCCTATGACCGTCCAACGCCGGCGCAGCCCGAGGCCTGCCCGCTGTGACGAACGGACCTCGGGCTGCGACGCCGGTGCCGGGTCAGCGGCTCAGCAGCCCCACCACGGCCTCGGTGAAATCCGTCGGCTGCTCGATGTGCCCGAAGTGCCCGCTGTGCTCCAGCACGACCAGCCGTGAGTCCTTGAGGCCCGCGTGCGCCTGCTCGGCCCAACGGGGACCGCAGATGAAGTCGTACGCGCCCACGATCACCACGACGGGCACGATGATCTCGCCGAGGTTGTCCCGTACGTCGAAGGGCGTGGGGTCCTGCGCGCCGGCCGGCGCCGACCAGATGCGCACGGCGGCCTGGAACGGGACGAACTCGTCCTGTCGGCCCCAGAAGTCCGCGAAGTACACCGGGAGGGCGGCACGCAGGGCAGCCCCCAACGACTCGTCGTCCGTCGCCGCGCCGATCTGCCCGAAGGCGGCCGGAACCGCCGCCGCCTCCGGCCGGTCCGGGTGCCGCTGCGGGTACGCGGCCAGACCGGCCATCGCCTCGGCCCAGAACTCGGCGCCGGTGACGGGTGAGGTGTCGTACAGGGCGAGACCGGCGACCCGGTCCGGGTGTGCGAGGGCGTAGCGCTGGACGACGAAACCGCCGTGCGAGTGCCCGAGGAGGTGGACCCGGGGTGCGTCGAGGTGCTCGACGACGGCGTGCAGGAACCGGACGTACGTGTCGAGACGGTAGTCGGCGGCGTCGTCGAGGCGCCCCGAGGCGCCGGTGCCGACCGGCTCGACGTACACCATCGTGAAGTGCTCTTCCAGGCTCGGCGCCCGCAGGTAGGCCCACTCGATGCCGGGGCCGCCGGAGTGCGCCACGCAGACCGGGCCGGTGCCGGCGACGTGGTAGACCTGCCGAACGCCGTCGACGGTGAAGGTGTGGGCGCCCGGCGCGAGGGCGCTGACGTCGTGGCTGGTGGAACCCATGAACTATCTCCCGTTCCGAGACCCGTGCGGCGAATGCCCGCACGGCAACTGGCGCATGACGCGGACCAGATGCGCGGGACGAGGGAAAAGTTCGCTCGGTCGGGGAAGTGTTCTTCAGACCAGCGCCGGGACGGGGTGGAAGAGGGTGAGGCGGCGCACTCGCCCCTCGCGCAGCACCTGCAACCACAGCGCCGCGGGTGGGCAGTGCTCCGGGTCGTCGGGCGGGCTGATCAGGTCGGTCTCCCAGATCACCACGTCGCCGCTGGCCGCCACGTTGCGCAGCCGTTGGCGTACCCCTGCTGTCAGGTCTCGGTTCATGCCCTGGATCGCCAGGTCACGACCGCCGCGCGGGCCGCCCGGCACGACCATCTCGGCGTCCGGCCACCAGCTCTCACGAACCACCCGGTCGAAGTCGCCGCCCATCGCCGTCGCGATCATGTCGCGACCCTCCCGCCACCGCGATTTGGTCGCCGCGGTGACGTCGGTGTGCGCCGCGGTCGCCGCCGCGCGGAGGCCGCCGGCTAGCGCGCGGCGGGCGTGGCTGAGGCGGCTGCGGACGGTGCCGACCGGCACGCCGCACACGGCCGCGATCTGCTCGTACGACGACGCGTCGCTGAAGTAGCGCAACAGGGTGACCAGCCGGTCCGGCTCGGACAACTGCCCGATGGCGTGCCACACCCAGTCGCGCATCGCCCCCCGGTCCAGTGCCTCCTCGGGGGTGGGTGTGTCGGCGGGGCGGGCGAACCAATCCGGTTCGGCGACCGGGACGGCTCTGGGCCCTCGCACGGTCATCCGACTGTTGTTGCGGACGATGGCACGCAGCCACGCGCCGACGGCGGCGGGGTCGCGGACCTCGCCGATGCGACGCAGCGCCACCACCATGGCGTCCTGCACCGCGTCCTCGGCGTCCGGGCCGTAACCGAGGACGCTCAACGCGACGGCCCGCATCTCGGCCTCGTGCCGGGCCAGCAGCGCTCCGAGTGCCGCCGCGTCTCCCGCCTGCGCCAGCGCGACCAGTTCCGCGTCGCTCTGCGTCACGCCCAGTTCCTCCCCGAAATACCGATTTAGTACGCTTGTGCTCGACCAAGCGTACGGCGGGTCGGCGGGCCGATGCCCCGGCTCGGCGGCCGTCCTACGCTGTGGATGGGCTGGCGGCGCGGGTGGCTCGGACCCCGAGCTGCCGCAGGTGCGCGATCAACTCCGGCGGCTCGTGCACCTCCACGTCGCAACCGAGAGTCAACAGGCGCCACGCCAACCACTCCAACGTGTCGGCGTTGCTGCGCAACCGGCAGGAGGTCGCGTCGATGGGCTCCAGTTCGACGCCAGCGCCACCGAGCGGGCCCGCCATCCGCTCGACCGGCGCGTACAGCGTCACCACCGCCCGGTAGACGGGCGTCAGCTCAAGCAGCTTCTCCGTCATGAACGAGGCGGCGTCCGACGCCGGCAGTTGCCGGGCGGCGACCCGGGTCCGGGTGTGCCGCAGGTCGGTGATCCGGTCGACCCGGAAGATGCGCCAGTCGTCGCGGTCGTTGTCGTAGCCCACCAGATACCAGCGCCGACCCGCCGACACCAGCTTGTACGGCTCGACGAGCCGTTCGGTGTCCACGCCGTCACGACGGCGGTAGGTGAACCGCAGTTGCTCCCGGTTGTTGACGGCGCCGGCCAGCGCGCTCAGGTGCGCCGGGTCGACCGTCGGTCCCGCCCAGGTGAGCAGCGGCTCGGTGGCCGCCCCCAGCGCGCTGACGCGGTGCCGCAGCCGGGACGGCAGCACCTGCTCGAGCTTTGTCAGCGCCCGTACCGAGGCCTCCTCGATGCCGGCCACCGCGTGACCGGCGGCGGTGCGCAGACCGACAGCGATCGCCACCGCCTCGTCGTCGTCGAGCAACAGCGGAGGCATCGCCTTGCCGGCCACCAGGCGGTAACCGCCGATCGCCCCCATCGTCGCCTGCACCGGGTAGCCGAGGTCACGCAGTCGCTCCACATCGCGGCGAATGGTGCGCAGGCTGACGCCGAGCCGGGTGGCCAGTTCGCTGCCGGGCCACTCGCGCGGCGTCTGCAACAGCGACAGCAGACCCAGCAGTCGGGCGGGGGTGTCGGACATGACCTCAGCTTGCCAGCGATGTGTGACAGAACCTGTCCTACATGGCCCGTAGCGTTTCCGGCATGACGCCATTTCGCATCGACATACCGCAGTCGGACCTGGACGACCTGAGTGACCGGCTCACCCGCACCCGGTGGCCCCGCTCGTTGCCCGGCACCGGCTGGAGCCGTGGGGTGCCGGTGGACTACCTCCGCGAGCTGACCGAACACTGGGCGAGCGGATACGACTGGCGGGCGCACGAAGCTCGGCTCAACGACCTGCCCCAGTTCGTCACCGAGATCGACGGCTTGGACGTGCACCTGCTGCACGTCCGCTCGCCGGAGCCGGACGCGCTGCCGTTGCTGCTGACACACGGCTGGCCGAACTCCGTGGTCGAGTTCACCGAGCTGATCGGCCCGCTGACCGACCCGCGCGCCCACGGCGCGGACCCCACGCAGGCGTTTCACCTCGTGGTGCCGTCGGTGCCCGGCTACGGTTTCTCGCAGGCGCCGCCGGCCGGGTTCACGATCGACCGGCTCGCCCGGATGTGGGCCGAGCTGATGGCCAACCTCGGCTACCACCGCTACGGCACCCAGGGCGGCGACCTCGGTGCGTACGTCGCGCCGCAGGTGGCGGCGGTGGCGCCAGAGCAGGTGGTCGGCGTACACATCGACGGTGGCTTCGGCTTTCCGACCGCCGCCGACGTGCCGGAGATGAGCGCGGAGGAACGCGCCGAGTGGGAGCAGATGCAGCAGTGGATGAGCGGTGGCGTGGACCATCACGCCCTGCTGCGAGCGGCGCCGCAGACGTTCTCGTACGCCTGGAACGACTCGCCGGTCGGGCTGCTGGCCTGGATGATGCAGAAGTTCAAGGAGTTCA
Source organism: Micromonospora sp. MGP-C2 (assembly GCF_057766525.1). Taxonomy (NCBI): domain Bacteria; kingdom Bacillati; phylum Actinomycetota; class Actinomycetes; order Micromonosporales; family Micromonosporaceae; genus Micromonospora; species Micromonospora sp. MGP-C2. The sequence continues at coordinate 1,269,011 of NZ_JBYMEN010000002.1, read as the reverse complement.
CCATGACGGTGCCGACGCCGGAGCAGGCCATCGACCGGGACCACCTGCTCACCAACGTGAGCCTCTACTGGTTCACCGGCACGTCGGGAACGTCGGCGTGGCCCATGTACGAGCGACTCACCGTCGCCGACGACGGCGGATTCGCCTGGCCCACCGGCCAGCGGCGGGTGCCGTCCGGTGTGTACGGCGGCGGGTCCGCGCTGATGCGCCGCCTCGCCGAGCGGGACAACACCATCGTCCACTGGCCGCAGGGCAACCCGGGCAGCCACTTCGTGGCCATGGACGAACCGCTAGCGCACGCGGCGGACATCCGCGCGTTCTTCAGGGGCCTGCGATGACCGACCTGAGCTGGGCGCAGGTGTCCGCTCGACGCCTACGGCGGCACCGGCTCGGCACACCGGTGGTGGACGCGGCACCGCACGCCGCACGCGTCGCCGACGTGGTGTCGACGATCTGCGGCGCGCACGCCCAGATCGCATCCGCCGCCGAGCTGTCCATCGGGCTGCGGGTGCCGGGCGCCACCCGCGCCCTGGTGCTCCGGGCACTGTGGACGGACCGCACGCTGGTCAAGACCCGTGGGCCGCGCGGCACCGTGCACCTGCTCGCCGCAGCGGACCTGCCGATGTGGGTCGGCGCGATGACCGCGTTGCCGACCCCCTCGTGGGAGCGCAGTGCGGTCCTGCTGACACCCCGGCAGACCGAGCAGGTCCTCGCGGCCATCGCCGAGGCGGTTGCCGAGGCCGACCTGACCACCGCCGAGCTGACCGAGGAGATCGTCGCCCGCACCGGCCCGTGGGCGGGTGACCTGGTCATGGAGGCGTTCCAGGACAAATGGCCCCGGTGGATCGCCGCGATGACCGCCGCCACCCGGGGCGGAGTGATCTGCTTCGGCCCGAATCGCGGTCGGGTCAGCACGTACACCAGCCCGACCCGGTGGCTGCCCGACTTCGCGCCGATGCCCGGTCCCGCCGCCCTGGCCGCACTCGTCCGCAGTTACCTGCACGCGTACGGGCCGGCCACCCCGGCGCAGTTCGCCCGGTGGATGGCGGTGCCCCCGGGATGGGCGACGTCGCTGTTCGACTCGCTCGACCTGACCGAGGTGACAGTGGAGGGCACCCGGGCCTGGGTGGCCGCCGACGACACCGAGTTCCCCGACGACCGGCCGTCCGGGCTGCGACTGCTGCCCTACTTCGACGCGTACGCGGTCGGCTGCCACCCCCGCGAGCAACTCTTTCCCGGTGCCGCCGCCGAGCGTGCGCTCGCCGGTGGCCAGGCCGGCAACTATCCGGTGCTGCTGGTGGACGGGGTGGTCGCCGGGGTGTGGCATCAACGCCGCACCGGCCGCTCGATCCGTGTCACCGTCGAGCCGTTGCGGACGCTCGACGCCGCCCGGCAACGGGAACTGGCGGAGGAGGTCGAACGCATCGGCGAGATCCTGGAGGGCGAGGCGTCGCTGACCATCGGCACCGTCAGTGTCGGTCCACACGCCTGAGACCACGCCGGCCCACCGCATGGGCGAGGATGAGAGCGTGCACCCCGAACCGGTCGACCACTCGCCCCGGCAGTCGTTCCCCTGGGCCGTCCTGGGCCAGCGCTGGGAGGACCTCACCTTCCTGCACTGGGCCGTCGACCCCGCGCTCGTCGCACCGCTGCTGCCGGCCGGAACCCGTCCTGACACGCTGGACGGCGTCAGCCACGTCGGGCTGATCGGCTTCCGGATGGTGGGGCTGGGCTTCGGGCGGGGCCCCGGTGTGCCGTACTTCGGCACCTTCTGGGAGACCAACGTCCGGCTCTACTCGGTCGACGACCTCGGCCGGCGGGCCGTCGTGTTCCGATCGCTCGACGCGTCCCGCCTGGTGCCGGTGCTGGTGGCACGGGCGACGCTGCGGCTGCCGTACCTCTGGTCGTCGATGCGGATGGACCGCGACGGTGACCGCCTCACCTACCGCTGCCGGCGACGCTGGCCGGGCCCGGCGGGCACGACGAGCCGGATGGTGGTGCGGGTGGGGGAGCAGGTCGACGACCCGACGCCCCTTGAGCATTTCGTCACCGCCCGCTGGGGGCTGCACACCCGGGCGTACGGGCGCACGCTGCACCTGCCGAACTGGCACCCGCGCTGGCCGCTGCACCGGGCCGAGTTGCTGCACCTCGACGACGAGCTGATTGCCGCCGCCGGGCTGCCGGCACCGGTCGGCCCGCCGGTCAGCGTGCTCTACTCGCCCGGTGTCGGGGTCAGGTTCGGCCCGCCCGTGGCGGTCCGGCGGCCCGGCTGAGTGGAGCCGGGCCGCCGGGCTGTCAGTAGCGACCGCCCTCGGGTGCGGGCAGGGCGTCCAGGTCGGCCAGGTCCTCGGCGCCGAGCCGGACGTCGCCGGCGGCGCAGTTGTCCGCCAGGTACTTCGGGGTCTTGGTCCCGGGGATCGGAATGACCTGGTCACCCTGGGCGACCACCCAGGCGAGCGCGACCTGCGCGGACGTGACGCCGGCCCGGTCCGCGATCTCCCGGACCCGGGCGACGATGGCGAGGTTGGCGCGCAGCGCGTCCTGCTGGAAACGCGGCAGGCCACGACGGAAGTCGTCGGCGGGCAGGTCGTCGAACGAGGTGAACCGGCCGGCGAGGAAACCGCGACCGAGCGGGGAGAACGGCAGGAAGGCGATGCCCTGCTCGGCGCAGTACGGCAGCACCTCAGCCAGCGGGTCGCGGGTCCACAGCGACAACTCGGACTGCACCGACGCCACCGGGTGCACCGCCTGGGCTCGCTTGATCTGGGCCACCGTCACCTCGGACACCCCGATCTGCCGCGCCTTGCCCGCCGCCACGACCTCCGCCATCGCGCCCCAGGAGTCCTCGATGGGCACCTCCGGGTCGACCCGGTGCAACTGGTAGAGGTCGACGTGGTCGGTGCCGAGCCGGCGCAGGCTGTCGTCGATCGCCGCGCGGATGTGCTCCGGACGGCCGTTGTTGCCGATCTTCGGCGAGTTGCCGGGACCACCGGTGGGGGAGGTCGCCACCAGGCCGACCTTCGTCGCCAGGACGGCACGCTCCCGGTGGCCGCCGGCCAGCGCCCGCCCGACCAGTTCCTCGTTGGTGTACGGCCCGTACACGTCGGACGTGTCGATCAGGGTGGCGCCCAGGTCGAGAGCCTGGTGGATGACCGAGATCGAGGTGTCGTCGTCGCGGGGGCCGCTGATGTCGTATCCGTGGCTCATGCCCATGCACCCGAGGCCGATGACGCCGACGTCGGGACCTGCGCTGCCCAGCGTGGTGGTTCGCATGCGCCCCACGCTACGACCAGCGCTGCCGGCCCGCACCCGCCCGGGGGTTCAGCGGCCTCGGGTCCTGGCGCCCCCGCCTTGCCTCCATTTGCATTGATCGATATTGTGCGCGAAGGCGCCGCCCCGCCTCAGACCACCACCGTCGATCCGAAGCGGGTTCCGCATGCGCGCACTGAGACTTGTCACGACCCTGGCCGTCGCCGGCCTGCTGGCCGGTGGGGTGGCCATCACCGCCACCCCGGCCAGCGCGGCGACCGCCGTGTTCTCCGTGACGAACAACTGGGGCAACGGCTACCAGGGGCAGATCACCGTCACCAACGACACCTCCGCACAGATCACGAGCTGGCGGGTCGAGTTCGACCTGCCGTCCTCCTCGACCGTCAGCCAGTCGTGGAACGCGCAGCAGTCGACCTCCGGCAGCCGCTATACCTTCACCAACGTGTCCTGGAACGGCACCCTCGCCGCGGGCGCCTCGACGTCGTTCGGTTTCCTCGTCAACGGCTCCGGCACCCCGGTCAACTGCACTGTGAACGGCGCGTCGTGCGCCGGCGGCCCACCCCCGACCACGCCGCCCCCGACCACGCCACCGCCCACGACCCCACCACCGACCACCGGCACCCCGGTCGAGCGGTACGGGCAGCTGCGGGTCTGCGGCACGACGATGTGCGACAAGACCGGCGCACGGGTGCAGCTGCGCGGCATCAGCAGCATGTGGCTCAACTGGGAGACCGCCCCGTACGCCGAAAACCTCTCCGCGCTGACCTGGATGCGGGACAACTGGAACCTCCAGGTGATCCGCGCGGCGATGGGCGTGGAGCCGGCGGGCGCGTACCTCAGTGACCCGGCCAAGGCGCGTGCACAGGTGGAGACCATCATCAACAACGCGGTCACCGCCGGTGTGTACGTGATCGTCGACTGGCACGCCCACGAGGCGCAGAACAACCAGTCCCAGGCGGTGGCGTTCTTCGGTGATCTGGCCCGCCGCTACGGTCACCTGCCCAACGTCATCTGGGAGCCCTACAACGAGCCGTTGCAGGTGAGCTGGACCAACGTCATCAAGCCGTACCACCAGGCGGTGGTCTCCGCGATCCGCGCCGCCGACCCGGACAACATCGTCGTGCTCGGCACGCCGACCTGGTCGCAGGACGTGGACGTCGCGGCGGCCAGCCCGGTCACCGGCACCAACCTGATGTACACGCTGCACTTCTACTCGTGCACGCACGGCGCGTCGCTGCGGGCCAAGGGCGATGCGGCGATCCGCGCCGGCCTGGCGCTGTTCGTCACCGAGTGGGGCGCCAGCCACGCCGACGGTGGCCTGGACGGCCGATCCTGCCTGCCGGAGGCGCAGTCCTGGATCGACTGGATGAAGACCAACGGCATCTCCTGGACCGCGTGGAAGCTCGACGTCGGCACCGACACCACCAACCTGCTCAGCCCCGGCGCGCCGGTCACCGGCGGGTGGAACAACTACCTGCACGGCCACGCGCCGTTCGTGGTCGCCAACATGAGGTGATCCCGGCCGCTCCCAGGCCGTGATCGACACGCGTTCACTGATGTCGGGGTATCCGGATCGACGGGATACCCCGACATCACCATGCCCGTCGACCCGGCAGGAGCGTGCTGCGCGTCGCTGAGCAGCCCGGCCAGAACGGCGCGTCACCTTAACGCGCTGGAAACACCCCCGGTACCAACCCTGGGAACGCTCGTCGGACAGCCGAGACCACCGACACGCGAACCGGGGTGACCATGGCCGACAACACCACGAACGTGCCGACGTTCGACGGGTCGATGGGCCGGTCCGGCAACGGCCGGACGCTGCCCACACCCCGCACCAACCCGGTCGCGTCGCTGGACGACGGTGACCCGGCGGACCTGGCCACGATCGGCGTGGAGGAGGAGTTCCACGTCGTCGACCTGCACACCCGCGAGCTGGTGCCCCGGGCCGGGGAACTGCTCGACCGGCTGCCGGCGACCTCGTTCACCGCGGAACTGCACCGCAGCGTGGTGGAGACCAACACCGCGGTCTGTCGCACCCTCGACGAGATCCGCGACGAGCTGACCAGGCTGCGTCAGCTCGCCGTCCGGGTCGCGGACCGGGCCGGGCTGGGCATCGTGGCGGCCGGTACGGTGCCGCTGCGCGCCGACGGGGACCCGAGCGTCACCCCCACCTCCCGCTACCGACGGATGCTCGACGAATACCAGCTGCTCGCCCGGGAGCAGTTGATCTGCGGCGCGCAGGTGCACGTCGGGGTGTCCGACCGGGATCTCGCGGTGGCCGTCACCCGCCGGGTCCAGCCGTGGCTGCCGGTCCTGCTCGCCCTCTCCACCAGCTCGCCGTACTGGATGGGTCAGGACAGCGGTTACGCCAGCGTCCGGTCGCTGGTCTGGCAACGCTGGCCCACGGCGGGGGACCCGGGCGAGGTGACCAGCGCCGGGGACCACGAGGCTCTGGTCGCCGAGCTGATCTCCTCCGAGACCATCACCGACCCTGCCATGATCTATTTCGACGTCCGGCCGTCGGCCCACGTTCCCACAGTGGAGCTGCGGATCACCGACGCCAACTCCGACGTGGAGACCATCGTCCTGCTCACCGGCCTGTTCCGGGCGCTCGTCCGACGGGAGGTCGCGGCGCTGCGAGCCGGGGTCGAGCGCACCGGCGTACGGCCACCGGTGCTGCGCGCCGCCGTGTGGCGGGCGGCCCGGTCCGGGCTGGAGGGTGACCTGCTCGACCTGCCCCGCTCGGCCCGGCCGGTGCCGGCCGCCGAGGCGGTCCGCCGCCTGGTGACCGACCTGCGTCCGCAGTTGGAGGCGACCGGTGACTGGGAACAGGTCAGCGAGCTGACCCGTCACGCGCTGGAACGCGGCAGCTCCGCCGCGCGGCAGCGGCGGGCGTACGAGCGGCGCGGCCGGTTGGCCGACGTGGTCGACCTGCTCCTCGACGAGACCCGGGGCCGGGTCCGGGGGCCACTGCCCGGAGTGTCGCCGCTGCCCGTCCTGCCCACGTACACCGACTCGTCCGACGAGGTCTTCGGGCCCGGCGGGCCGGAGCCCGCGTACCGTCCGCTGTTGGCCGCCCTGCGCGGCCTCGGCGCCGGCGGCCTGCGTCAACGGGAGAACGACCGGGACGAGGAGCAGCGGGCCCGCGGTGTGACGTTCAGCGTTGCCGGTGAGGCGAGCACCCGGCTCTTCCCCGTCGACCTGGTGCCGCGCGTCGTGCCCGCCGCCGACTGGCGGACCCTGCGCACCGGCCTGGTGCAGCGCGCCCGCGCCCTCGACGCGTTCCTGCGGGACGTCTACGCGGACCGGGCCGTGGTGGCCGACGGCGTCGTGCCGGCATGGGTGGTGGAATCCTCGCCCGGTCTGCGCCCGACCGGGGCGCTGATGGGCCGGAGGGGAACCCGCGCCCAGGTGTCCGGCACCGATCTCGTCCGGGACCCGGATGGCGGCTGGTATGTGCTGGAGGACAACCTGCGGGTGCCCTCCGGGATCGGCTACGCGGTGCAGAACCGCCGGTTGACACAGGCGGTGCTGCCGGAGCTGCCGGTGCCGGCCGATCTGCTGCCCGCCGACGAGACACCGGCGATGCTGCACCGGGCGCTGGTCGCCGCCGCGCCTGCGGCTGCCGACGATCCCGCCGTGGTGGTGCTCAGCAGCGGTCCCGGTGATCCCGCCTGGTTCGAGCACCGGCTGCTCGCCGACGAGATGGGCGTGCCCCTGACCGAGACCAACGACCTGCTGGTGGAGGACGGCCGGGTCCGGCTGGTCCGCGAGGGCTGCCGCCGCGAGGTGGACGTGATCTACCTGCGGATGGACGAGGAGGCGCTGCTGCACGCGCCGGGCGCCGACGGGCTGCCGCTGGGCTGGCCGCTGCTCGCCGCGGTGCACGCCGGGCGACTCACGTTGGCCAACGCGCTGGGCAACGGCGTCGGCGACGACAAGGCGCTGTACGCGTACGTGCCCCGGCTGATCGAGTACTACCTGGGCGAGAAGGCTCTGCTTGGGGACGTGCCCACGTACCTGTGCGGGCTGCCCGAGCAGCGGGCCGAGGTGCTGGGCCGGCTCGACGAGCTGGTGCTCAAACCGGTCGACGGGTACGGCGGCGACCGGGTGGTGATCGGCCCCCGGGCCGAGGCGGAGGAGCTGGACGCCGTCCGGGAGCAGATCCTCGCGGCCCCGCACCGGTGGATCGCCCAGGAGATGATCGCGTTGACCACCCACCCGGTCTTCGACGGCACGGCTCTCGCCCCCCGTCACGTCGACCTGCGGGCCTTCGTGTTCCTCGGCGACACCGCCGAGGTCGCGCCGGTCGCGCTGACCCGGGTCGCGCCGGCCGGCAGCATGATCGTCAACTCGTCCCGAGGCGGCGGGTCCAAGGACACCTGGCTGCTCGGTGGAGACGAACGGCCGTCGGTGTAACCCACGCTTGACCCGCCCGTCATCGGGACGCAACCCGGTCCGCCAAGCCTGGACCGGTCAGCGGCCCGAGCGGACCCGAGCCGAACAGAGGTGCGTGGCATGTGCGGTATCGGAGGCGAGTTCCGCTTCGACGGGACGCCACCGGACATGGCGGCCGTCGAGCGGATGCTCCCCGCCCTGGCCTCCCGTGGCCCGGACGGTGAGGGCCGGTGGCAGCAGGGGCCGGCGGCCCTGGTGCACCGACGGCTGCGCATCATCGACCTCTCCGACGCGGGCGCCCAGCCGATGGTCGACGACGAGCTGGGTCTGGCCCTCGTCTTCAACGGCTGCATCTACAACTACCGGGAGCTGCGCGACGAGCTGATCGCCGCCGGTTACACCTTCCGATCCACCTCGGACACCGAGGTGATCCTCAAGGCGTACCACCGGTGGGGGGCGGCCTGCGTCGAACGGTTCTACGGGATGTTCGCGTTCGCCCTGGTGGAGATGGCCACGCACACCCTGGTGCTGGCCCGCGACCGGCTCGGCATCAAGCCGCTCTACCTGGCCGAGGGGCCGGGGCGGATCCGCTTCGCCTCCACCCTGCCGGCGTTGCTGGCCGCCGGTGACGTGGACACCGACCTCGACCCGGTGGCGCTGCACCACTACATGAGCTTCCACTCGGTGGTGCCCCCGCCGCGCACGATCCTCGCCGGGGTGCGCAAGCTCCCACCGGCGACCGTGCGGGTGATCACCGCGACCGGCCGGAGCACCGACACGCTGTACTGGCGGCCGGAGTTCACCAGGGCCGCGGCCGATCCGATGTCCGCCGACGAGTGGCAGGAACGGCTCATGGCGGCGTTGCGCACCGCCGTACGCCGACGGATGGTCGCCGACGTGCCGGTCGGCGTGCTGCTCTCCGGCGGCCTCGACTCCAGCCTGATCGTCGCCCTGCTGGCCGAACAGGGCCAGACCGGGCTGGCCACCTTCAGCATCGGCTTCGAGGCGGCGGCGGGGGAGAGCGGGGACGAGTTCCACTACTCCGATCTGGTGGCTCGTCACTTCGGCACCGACCACCACCAGATCCGCATCGGCGCGAGCCGGTTCGTCCCCGCCGTGCACGACGCCATCGCCGCGATGAGCGAGCCGATGGTCAGCCACGACTGCGTCGCGTTCCACCTGCTGTCCGAGGAGGTCTCGCAGCGGATCACGGTGGTCCAGTCCGGGCAGGGCGCCGACGAGATCCTCGCCGGCTACGACTGGTACCCGCCGATGGCCAACGTGGCCAGGGCGGACGCCGTCGAGGCGTACGCCCGGGTGTTCTTCGACCGTCGTCACGACGCGCTCGGCGGGCACCTGGCGCCCGAGTGGATGCTCGACCACGACGCGAGCCTGGAGTTCGTGGCCGCCCACTTCGCTGCACCGGGCGCGGACACCGCGCTGGACGCGGCCCTGCGGCAGGACAGCCTGGTGATGCTGGTCGACGACCCGGTCAAGCGGGTGGACAACATGACGATGGCCTGGGGGCTGGAAGCCCGGGTGCCGTTCCTCGACCACGAGGTCGTCGAGCTGGCCGCCGCCTGCCCACCGGGGATGAAGCTGGCGCAGGGCGGCAAGGGCGTGCTGAAGGCGGCGAGCCGGGGCATCGTCCCGGACGCGGTGATCGACCGGCCGAAGGGCTATTTTCCGGTGCCCGCCATCCGGCACCTCTCCGGCCCGCTGCTCGACGACGTGCGCGACGCGCTGACCGCCCGGCCGGCCCGCGAGCGGGGCCTGTTCCGCAAGGACTACCTGGAGGAGTTGCTGGACGCGCCCAATGCCCGGCGGACCACGCTGGGTTCCAACGCGCTCTGGCAACTCGGGTTGCTGGAGCTCTGGTTGCAGCGGATCGGGGTTTAGATGAGCGTACGGACCGAGGTGCCGCGCACCGCCCGACGGGCCCGACCCGTCGGCCACCGGCCGGCACCGCCGCTGCCTCCCGGCGAGGACCACGCGCCCGCGCCGTCGCCCGACGGTCGCCGGGTGGCGTTCCTCTCCGACCGGGCCGGCGCGCCGGGCGTCTGGGTCCGTGACGTCGACGCCGCCGAGGCTGTCGCGCTGCCCACCGGCGACGACCCGGTGCTCGCGCTGAGCTGGTCCCCGGACGGGCAGTGGCTGGCCTGCGTCGTCGCCCCCGGCGGCGCTCCCCGCACCGAGCTGTGGGTGCTGCGCCCGGACGGGTCACGACGCCGCCAGGTCGCCGGGTTCGGCCGTCGCAGCGCCGCGTTGGCCGGCTGGCTGCCCGAGGGCGCGGTCCTGATGGTCACCGAGACCGACGAGCACGCGCGGGCCGTCCTGGTCGACGCGGGCACCGGGCACCGGCGGGTGCTCGCCGAGGGGGACCTGCTCACGCTCCTGGACGTCACCCCGGACGTCGGCATCGCCCTGCTGCGCCGCGGCCCGCGCAACGCGCGCTGGCTGGAGGTGCTCGACGTGGCGACCGGCTTTCGGCGGCGACTGTTCCCGGACACCGGCCAGGGCAGCACCGACCAGGGCTGGTTCGGAGCGGACGGGACCAGCGTGCTGGCCCGCACCGACGCGTTCTCGGAACTCGCCGCGCTGGTGCGGGTCGACCTGACCCGACCGGAGCAGCCGCCGACCCGGCTCGCCGGACGGCCGGACGCCGAGCTGGAGCAGGCCGTGCCGAGCGCCGACGGGCGGCGGGTCGCGCTGCTGTGGAACACCTACGGTGGCCGCAGTGAGATGAGCCTGCTCGACCTCGCCAGTGGCGTGCAGCGGGCCGTGGTGGCACCGGGCGAGGTGCTCGACGACGCCGTCTTCGCCGCCGGCGGTGACCTGCTCTGCGTCACCGCGCAGGGGCCGGTGCAGCCTCGGGAGGTCTGGCTGGTGGACCCGACGAGCGGGGCGCTGCGCCCGCTGCGGCCGGACACCGGTGTGGCGCGTACGGGCGACGGCGGGGTCGCGCCGCACCTCGTCGACCTGCGTGCCCGCGACGGGTTGCCGCTCTCCGGCTGGCTCTACCGCCCGGTCGGGCCGGGTCCCTGGCCGACCGCCATCAGTCTGCACGGGGGCCCGGAGGCGCAGGAGCGTCCCTGCTACAACCCGTTGTTCCAGGCTCTCGTCGCGCAGGGCATCGCCGTGTTCGCGCCGAACGTGCGAGGCTCGTCCGGCTTCGGCCGGTCCTTCGTCGCGGCCGACAACCTCGCCGGCCGGTACGGCGCGATCGCCGACGTGGCGGCCTGCGCGGACTTCCTCGTCGACAGCGGCGTCGCCCGGCCCGGTCAGCTCGGCTGTCTGGGCCGTTCCTACGGTGGTTACCTGGTCCTCGCGGTGCTGGTGAACTTTCCCGGGCTGTTCGCCGCCGGGGTCGCCGAGTGCGGGATCTCCGACTTCCACACCTTCTACGCCGGCACCGAGCCGTGGATCGCCGCCGCCGCCGTCAGCAAGTACGGCGACCCGCAGCGCGACGCGGAACTGCTGCGTGACCTCTCGCCGATGACCCACCTCGACCGGCTCGACGTGCCGGTGATGCTCATCCACGGCGCCAACGACACCAACGTGCCGGCGGGCGAGTCGGCGCAGGTGGCGCAGGCCCTCGCCGCCCGGGACGTGCCGCACGGGCACCTGGTGCTCGCCGGCGAGGGGCACGACTTCCTGACGCGCGCCAACGCCGAGGCGGCGCGTACGGCCACCACCGCCTGGCTGACCCGGCACCTCGCCGCGGCCACGGCCACCGTCGGCTGAGGCGTTATCCTGCGCCGGTGGAGGTCACGGCGCAGGGCGAGCGGTTGGCGGCCGACCTCGGTCGCGCTCTGGCGGACCTGACCTTCGTCGACCTGAGCGCCGACGAGGTCACCGCGCGGGTGATCGACTCGGTGGTGGGGTGGGCCGAGGCCCAGGGCTGGCGGGTCTATCGGCGCGCCCCCAGCGTGTTGCCGTTGCCGCCGCCGCTGGAGCAACGGCACTCGGTCCTGGACGTGGCGTGTGCCCGCCCGGACGGCCCGCCGGTCGTGGTGGAGGTCGACCACACCGACCGGGCCCGTACGGTGCAGAAGTTGCTGGCTGAGGCGGACGCCGGTCGGATTCCGATCTGGGTGCGGTGGGGTGTCGGGCGTTTCACCGCGCCGCCCTTGCCGGTGCGGATGGTGACCGTCGAGGTGACCCGGCGTGCCGGGCCGGCGGGGCAGGGACGCCTGCACAGCCGCACCGGTGACCGCCCCGCGCCGGCGCACTCGACCGGCGGCGGCACGGTGGCCACGCAGGCGCTGCCCATCCCGCTGACCGACCCGCTGGCGCAAGCGGCGCCAGGCACGGCCGGGGACGCCGGTAAGGGCACCTGAAGCGAATCGTAAGCGGGCATTGGCAGAGTTCTGGGTGTCACCGGAGAGCACGACAGACACCCAGGAGATCCCGATGCGCAAGCTCATCAACTCGACCTACATCACCCTCGACGGCGTCATCGAGAACCCCATGTGGACCATGCCGTACTTCGACGAGGAGGCCGCCAGCCTCGCCGGGGCGCAGACCACCGAGGCTGACGCGATGCTGATGGGCCGAGCCACCTACGACGGCATGTCCGCCGCCTGGCCGACCAGGGACGAGAGCGACCCGACCACGGGCGCCGCGTACTTCAACAACGTCAAGAAGTACGTCGCCTCGACCACCCTGACCGACCCCACCTGGAACAACACGGAGGTGCTCCAGGGCGACCTGGTCGAGGCGGTCAGCGCGCTCAAGGCCCAGGAGGGCAAGAACATCATCCAGTACGGCTTCGGCTCGGTCACCGCGCAGCTGATCCGGGCGGGCCTGGTGGACGAGGTCCGGTTCTGGATCCACCCGGTGCTGGAGGGGGGCGCCAACCTGACGGTGCCGCTGACCGACTTCAAGGCCTCGTTCGACCTGGTCGACACCCGGGTGCACAAGAGCGGCGTGATCGTCGCCTCGTACGCGCCGAAGACGCCGGCCTGACCAGATCAGAGCTGAGCCCGGGCCTCGCTCGGGCTCAGCTTCGCGCCCTCGGCGAGCAACGCGTCGAACCGCTGCGGCCCGAGTGCGGCTCGCAGGCGCTCGGTCGTCCGGTCGGTGTCGTCGCGTTCGGCCGGCGCTGCGGGGGACTGCGTGGCGAGCCGGGCAGCGGCAGCGGCGCCCAGCAGTCGGGCGGCCACCTCGGGGGAGCGCACCGCCGCCGCCATCCCCTCCAGGGGGCCGACCGCGTCGCGCATCGTGGTCATCGCCTCGGCGGCCTCGAACGCCTCGATGTGCAGGGCCAGCGCGGCATCCGGATCACCGCCCTGCTCGAGGGCGTAGCCCAGCTCCACCAGGACCATCGGCAGGTAGAGCGCGGGTTGACTCTCGCCCCGACCCAGGTCGGCGAGGTGGCTGAGGTGGGTGACGGCCAGGTCGAGCTTGCCGTCGCGGCGGGCGGCCAGCCCGAGGCTCATCTCCGCGAAGACCAGCGCACCGGGCGAGCCCTGCTCGACCGCCAGGGCGTACGCGCGTTCGGCCAGTTCCCGACCCTGGGCGTAGTCGCGGGTCTGCACGGCGAGCCAGGCCAGCCAGGACAGCTCTGCGCAGACCTGCGGCCACAGGGCCAGTTCCTCGGCCCAGCGCAGCCCCTCGCGGTGCAGCGCGGCGGCGCGCTCGTGCTCGCCGCGCATGTCGGCCAGGCCGCCCACCCACTCGGTCGCACGGAGCCGACCCCACCGGTCGCCGAGGTCGGCGAAGAGCGCGGCGCTGCGGGTCGCGGTGTCCTCCAGGGCGGCCTGGTCACCGTTGGCGTGCGCGATGTGGGCCAGGGAGGTGAGCACCGCGGCCTCGGTCCACCTGTCGACGGTGGCGGTGGGCAGCAGCTCCGCCGCCAGGGCCAGGTCGCCGTGCTCGATCACCGCGTTGGCCGCGAACCACGCGGCGTGGCCGCCCGGGTCGGCGGCCACCGCGGCGCGTACGTCGTCCGGCTCGGTCGCCTCGCCCTGCGACAGAGCGAAGCCGATCCGCCAGGGGGCCGCCCGGGTCTCCTGTTCCGGGTCACCGGGCACAGCCAGGGCGCGCCGCGCCTCGGTGAGCCGGCCGCGCAGGTGCCAGTACCAGCTCAGCGCGACCGCCAGGCGCAGCCCTCCGCCGTGCACCAGCGCGGATCGCAGGTTCGCCATCTCGGCGTCCAGCAGCGCCAGCCACCGCTGCTGGTCGGCCCCGCGCAGCTCCGGGTCGGCGCGCTCGGCCAGCTCCGTGTAGTAGGTGGCGTGCCGGGTGCGCACGGCGTCAGCGTCGGTCAGGCGGTCCAGGCAGAACGCCGCGACCGATTCGAGCAGCCGGTAGCGCGGGTTGGCGCCGGAGTCGTCGAGCACCACCAGCGACCGGTCCACCAGCCGGGCGAGGGTGTCCAGGTCAGTCCCGCAGACGTACTCGGCGGCCTCCGGGGTGCAGCCGTCCCGGAACACCGCCAGCCGGGCCAGCACCAGCCGGTCGGTCTCGTCGAGGAGGTCCCAGCTCCAACCGATCACCGCGGTCAGCGTCCGCTGCCGGGGTGGCACGTCCCGCTGCTGGGTGGTGAGCAGACGGAAGCGGTCGTCGAGCCGTTCCACCACACCGCGCACGCCCAGCGCGCGCACCCGGGTCGCGGCCAGCTCCAGCGCGAGCGGCAGGCCGTCGAGGCGGCGGCAGAGCTGCGCGACCGCGGCGGCGCTCTGCCCGTCGAGGCGGAACCCGCGCTGCTGCGCGGCGGCGCGGGCGGCGAATAACCGGGCCGCCGCCGAGTGCCGGACCGTGTCCAGGTCACCGTCATCCGGCACGGGCAGTGGGGGTACCTCCCAGAGCAGTTCACCGGTCAGCCCGAGTGGCTCCCTGCTGGTTGCCAGCACCCGCAGCCCGGGCACCTCGCGCAGCAGCCGGGCGACCAGCTCGGCGACCGGGTCGATGACGTGTTCGCAGTTGTCCAGCACGAGCAACAGGTGTCGGTGCCGCAGAGTCGCCACCAGCCGGTCGGCGGGGGACATGCTCGTGCCGGCCGCCTCGTAGCTGCCCAGAGCGGCGAGCACCTGCTCGGCGACGAGCGCGTCACCGGCGGGCAGCGGGGCCAGCTCGACCAGCTGGACTCCGTCGGGAAGGGACTGCGCGCGGGCCGTCTCGACGGCCAGTCTGGTCTTGCCGACGCCACCGGGCCCGACCAGCGTCACCAACCGCTGGCGGGGCAGCAGTTCGCCCAGCTCGGCCAGCGCCTCGGCCCGCCCGACCAGCTCGTCGAGCGGGGCGGGAAGGCTGGTGCGGATGACCGCGGCCTTCGGCGGCGCGTTGAGGGCGGCGTCCTGTTCGAGGATCCTGCGGTGCAGGGCGACCAGCTCGGGGCCGGGGTCGAGGCCCAGCTCCTCGGCGAGCCGCTCCCGCAGGTCGGCGTAGCTGTCCAAGGCCTCGGACTGGCGGCCGGCCGCGTACAACGCGCGGAGCTGCACCGCCCGCAGGCCCTCCCGCAGCGGATGCCGGGTGACCAGCTCGGCGAGGTCGGCGGCGACCAGGTCGTGTTCACCCCGGGCCAGCCGGGCCTCGGCCAACCGTTCGTGGACGGCGAGGCGCTGCTCGGCGAGGCGGTTGGCCTCCGCGCGGACGAACTCGGCGTCGGCCACGTCGGCGTACGCCTCGCCGCGCCACAACGCGAGGGCATCGGCCAACCGCTCGACGTCGGTGCACCGGGCCAGCTCGTCGAACCGGGCGACGTCGACCGCGTCGACCCGCAGCAGATAGCCCGGCGGCCGGGACTCGACCAGCTCGCGGGCACCCGGCTCGGCGTCGTTGAGCGCCTTGCGCAACTGGGACACCCGCACCTGGAGGGCGCCGGCGGGGTTGGCGGGGCAGTCCTCGCCCCACAGATCGTCAATGAGGCGGTCCGCCGAGACCACCTGGTTGCGGTTGACCAGCAGGTCGGCCAGCAGCGCGCGTACCTTCGTGCCGGGCACCACCACCGGCTCGCCGGCGTCCGTGGTCACGGCGAGCGGCCCGAGCACCCCGAACTGCACGGCGGTCATCCTAACGCCGGTAAGGCGGCCTGAAGCCGACCGCAAGATTGAAGATCCAGAGGGTGTTTCGCGGCTCGTTGCCCAGGGCAATCAAAGGCCGACGACATTCCCCTCGCAAAGGACGACTCCCGTGGAAATTACCGGCTTCTTCGCCGCCATCATCATCGGTCTGATCATCGGCGTGCTGGGCCGGCTGGTGGTGCCGGGCAAGCAGAACATCCCGATCTGGCTGACCCTGCTCATCGGTGTGGTCGCGGCGATCCTCGGCACCCTCGTCGCCGGTGCCCTCGGTGTCGACGACACCAGCGGGATCGACTGGATCGAGCTGATCCTGCAGGTCGTCTTCGCCGCTGTCGGCGTGGCGATCGTCGCCGGTGCCTACGGCCGACGCCGGGTGCGCTGACCTCTCACACCTCGTGGCGGCCCGCCCTCCTCAGGAGGGCGGGCCTCGCCGTATCCGGACTCCGGAATGGACCGACGAAGTTCGCTGTCCGTGGTCATGGCGGGCGGCCGGATTAACGGGTAGAAAGATGTCAACCCCCTTCTGGTCCGGCCCAACCTCCGGCGGCAGGGGTCAGAGAGCGCTCTCACCGCCCCCAGCTGCGCCGGAAGCATCTTCGGCCAGCGGAGAGGACGAACTACATGACAAGCCCGTCCCTACGTAGCCTCACCCTTGCTCTGCTGGTGACCACCGCGGTCACCATGACCAGCACCGCCGCCACCGCCGGCCGCCCGACCCACGGCGCACCGGACTTCGGCCCCAACGTGACGATCTTCGACCCGGGCATGCCTGTCGCCGAGATCCAGCAGACCCTGGACGCGGCCCACGCCCGGCAGGTCGACAACGAGATGGGCACCGAGCGGCACGCCTACCTGTTCAAGCCGGGCACGTACGGCACGGCCGAGCAGCCGTTGCAGGCCAAGGTCGGCTACTACACCGAGGTGTCCGGTCTGGGCGCCTCGCCCACCGACGTCACGGTGAACGGCAAGCTCGAGGTCTACAACCGTTGCCTGGCCGACGGCGGCACCGGCAACTGCCTCGCGCTGGTCAACTTCTGGCGCACCCTGTCCAACCTGTCGCTCACCATCAACGCCTCCGGCCAGGACGGTTGCCGGTCGACGGCGAACTTCTGGGCGGTGTCCCAGGCGGTGTCGATGCGCCGGTTGAACATCAACGGCGGCGGTCTGTCGCTGATGGACTACTGCACTGCCGGGCCGCAGTTCGCCAGCGGCGGCTTCATCGCCGACTCGCGGCTGCCGGCCACCACCAACGGCTCGCAACAGCAGTGGCTGACCCGCAACAGCGAGGTCGACAGCTGGTCCAACGCGGTGTGGAACCAGGTCTTCGCGGGCGTGGAGGGCGCGCCGGACGACGCCACGTTCCCCGACCCGCCGTACACCACACTGGAGACCACCCCGCTGAGCCGGGAGAAGCCGTACCTCTTCGTCGACGGCAAGGGTCGCTACAACGTGCGGGTGCCCGCCGCGCAGCGCGACAGTCGGGGAGTCTCCTGGGCCAACGGAATGACGCCGGGACGGACGATCGGGATCGACGACTTCTTCGTCGCCAAGCCGTCCGACCCGGTACGCGTCATCAACGCCCAACTCGCGCGCGGGAAGCACCTGCTGCTGACCCCCGGCACGTACGACATCGCTCGCAGCATCGAGGTGCGGCGGCCCGGCACCGTGGTGCTCGGAATCGGCCACGCGACGCTCACCGCGGTGAACGGCGCCATCCCGCTCGACGTCGCCGGTGTCCCCGGCGTGATCGTCGCCGGTGTCACGATCGACGCCGGTCTCGTCGAGTCGCCGGTCCTGCTGCGGGTGGGCCGCCAGCACGGCCACAACGCCAGCAGCCCGCACAACCCGACCACGCTGTCCGACGTGTACTTCCGGGTCGGCGGCCCGCACATCGGCCGGACGAACACCGCGCTGGAGGTCAACAGCGACAACGTGCTCATCGACCACACCTGGGTCTGGCGCGGTGACCACGGCGTCGAGGGCTTCACCGAGGGCGTCAACGGTGACACCGACCGCTGGCGCACCAACACCGGTCGCTACGGCGCCGTCATCAACGGCGACCACGTGACCGCGACCGGTCTGTTCGTCGAGCACTTCCAGCGCTACAACACGGTCTGGAACGGCGAGCACGGCACCACGATCCTGTACCAGAACGAGCTGCCGTACGACCCGCCGACGCAGGCCGACTGGATGAACGGCGCGGTCGAGGGCTGGGCCGGGTACAAGGTCGGTGACCGGGTGCGTCACCACACCCTGCACGGCGGCGGGGTGTACGTCTTCAACCAGAACAACCCGTCGATCCACACCGAGAACGGCTTCGAGGTGCCGAACCGGCCGGGCGTGAAGCTGCACCACGTCATGACCGTCAACCTCAGCGCCGGCACGATCGACCACGTGGTCAACGGCGTCGGCGAGGCGGCCGACATGACCAAGGTGGGCGTGCCGGTCTACCTCGCGCAGTACCCGACTTCGTAAGGGTCTCGGGTGCACCGACGGGGCCGGAGCCGGCATGGCTCCGGCCCCGTCGGCTGTGGAACGGTCAACGGATCCAATCCGCGCGGGAACGCTGCCGGCCGACAGTGGCCGCGACGAAACCTCATGTCCACTCCGCTGCATTAGACGAAAAGTCTCTTTCGTGGTTATTTGGTGGGTTACTGTCGTGCCTGGTGGTCTTGGTGTGCGAAGCGGGCCGACAGGCTCTGTCGTCCAAGGAGTTCCAGGTGGACCTGCCAGTTAATGCCGTCGGCGTCGACCCGGCGACCGCTCTGACGCCCCGGCGTGTTCTGGTCACGGGAGGTGCCGGCTTCATCGGAAGCCACGTGGTCGCCCGGCTGATGCTGATGGGCAGCCAGGTCCGGGTGCTCGACAACTTCTCCACCGGCCGGCTCGAGAATCTGGCGGACGCCGTGTGCGGCGGTCTGACCGATGCGGACGTCGTCTCTGGTGACATCCGTACGCCGGAGGGTGTCGAGGTCATCCACCAGTGGCAGCCGGACGTCGTGGTGCACCTCGCCGCGCAGGCGAACGCTCCGGTGGGTCGCCGCTCACCGCTGTACGACGCCGACGTGAACGTCTTCGGCACCGCCAACGTGCTGGACGCGTGCGCCCGCAGTGGCGTACGACTGGTGGTCAATGCGGCCGGCAGCGCCATCTTCGGCAGCGTCCCCGCCCACGACCTGCCGGTCCGCGAGGACCACCCGATCGCTCCGGTGGACCCGTACGGCATCAGCAAGGCCGCCGGCGTGCACTATCTCGACTGGTACGGACGCCAGCACGGCCTGTCGTACACGTCGATGGTCTTCGGCAATGTCTACGGGTCCCGGCAGGAGGGCGGCGACTACGGCGTCGTGTCCCTGATGGTGGATGCCCTGCTCGGTGGCCGCCAGGCGGTGATCTACGACGACGGCACGCAGACCCGGGACTTCATCCACGTCAGCGACGTCGCCGAGGCGGTGGCCGTCGCCTGCCACCACAGCGGGGTGGGGATGGTCAACATCGGTTCCGGCCAGCAGACGAGCATCAACGACGTCTACGACACGGTCCGGGAGGCGTCCGGTGTCGACAACACGGCCTGCTACGAGCCGTTGCCCTGGCCGGGCGAGGTCCGCAACATGGCGCTGGACACCAGGAAGGCGCGCGAGCTGCTCGGCTGGCAGCCAAAGCTCGGCTTCACCGAGGGCGTGCGGATGACGGTGCGCGACGCCCGCCGTTGGCAGGCCGGCAGCCGGATCCTGTCCCCGGTACGCGCCCTGGACCAGGCTCTGACCCACTGATGACCCAGCGTGAAATTCCCGCCATCTGATCTGGAATTTCATCGATCAGTCTAACTCTTGCGGGTTGGCATCGACTGCTGCCACGATGGCCGTCAATGCCTTCCGTCGAAGAAGGAGTGGTCGTCATGGCGGTCTCCCGCCGCAGGTTCGTCACGTCCGTGATGGCGGGGTCCGCCCTCGCCGCCGCCTCCAGCACCGAGCTGCTCACCACCCTGCCCAGCCCCGCCTCCGCCGCCAGTCCTCCCGGGGACGTGGTCGGCAAGGTGACGGTCGGCTACCAGGGCTGGTTCAGCGCCCCCGGTGACTCGGCGCCGATCGGCGGTTGGTGGCACTGGAGCCGCGACCGTTTCCAGCCGCCCTCGCCCGCCAACACCACCATCGTGTCCTGGCCGGACATGCGCGAGTACACGCGCACCTATCCCACCGCGTACCCCAACCTGGGCAACGGCCAGCCGGCCACCCTGTTCTCCTCCTACGACCAGCAGACGGTGGACACCCACTTCCGGTGGATGCAGGAGTATGGCTGCGACACCGCCGCGTTGCAGCGGTTCAACCCGACGGGCGACGAGGGGCCGACCCGCGACGCGATGACGCAGAAGGTCCGCTCCGCCGCCGAGCGCTACGGCCGCAAGTTCTACATCATGTACGACGTCACCGACTGGTTGACCTTCCAGTCGGACATCAAGACCGACTGGACGACGAAGATGTCGGCGCACGTCGCGTCCTCCGCGTACGCCCGGCAGAACGGCAAGCCGGTCGTGTGCATCTGGGGCTTCGGTTTCAGCGAGCCCAGCCGACCGTTCACGCCCGGGCCCTGCCTGGAGGTCATCAACTGGTTCAAGGCGCAGGGCTGCTACGTCATCGGTGGCGTGCCCACCTGGTGGCGGCAGGGCATCGAGGACTCCCGTCCGGGCTTCCTCGACGTCTACCACGCGTTCAACGCGATCTCGCCGTGGATGGTCTACCGGGCCAGGACGGTCGAGGAACTCGACTCGTACTACAACAACGTCAACGTCGGCGACATGGCCGACTGCGCGGCACGCGGCCTCGACTACCTGCCCTGCGTGATGCCCGGTGACCTCGCCGATGGTCACCGCAAGCACGGCGACTTCTACTGGCGGCACATCTACAACATGGTTCGACTCGGGTCCCAGGGCCTCTACGTGTCCATGTACGACGAGTACAACGAGGGCAACCAGATCGCGAAGACCTCCGAGACCCAGGCCACCACCCCGGCCGGCGCTAACATCCGCGCCCTGGACGAGGACGGCGTGGCCTGCTCCTCGGACTACTACCTGCGGATCACGGCCGACGGCGGTCGGATGCTCAAGGGGCAGCTGGCGCTCACCGCGGTCCGTCCCACGCCACCGATGATCGGCACGCCGCCACCGACCGGCGGGAACCTGGCCGCCGGCCGGCCGACCTCGGCGAGCAGCCAGGGTGGCGGGTTCCCGGCGTCGAACGCTGTGGACTCGAACGTCGGCAGCTACTGGGAGAGCAGCGGCGGCGCCTTCCCGCACTGGTGGCAGGTCGACCTCGGCGCCAGTCACCAGGTCAACCGACTGGTGCTGCGGCTGCCCGCCGGCTGGGGCGCGCGCACCCAGACGATCACCGTGCAGGGCAGCGTCGACGGCAGCTCCTTCGCCACCATCACCCCGGCCGCCGGTTTCGCCTTCGACCCGGCGACCGGCAACACCGTCACCCGCACGCTGACGACCACCACCGCCCGTTACGTCCGCCTCAGCATCGGCGGCAACACCGGCTGGCCGGCCGCCCAACTCGCCCAGGTCGAGGTGTACGCGGGCACCACCACACCGGACATCCCACCGACCGCGCCGAGCGGCCTGACGGTCACCGGCCGGACGTCGACCAGCGTGTCGCTGGCGTGGACGGCCTCCACCGACGACACCGGCGTGACCGGTTACCAGGTGCGCCAGGGCGGCACTGTCGTCGCCACCGTCACGGGCACCACGGCGACCGTGAGCGGGCTCAACCCGTCCACCGCGTACACCTTCACGGTCACCGCGCGCGACGCCGCCGGCAACACGTCCGGCGCGTCCAACACGGTCACCGTGACCACGGACGCCCCGACCAACGCGGACCTCGCCCGGGGTCGACCCACCAGCGAGAGCAGCCACGTCCAGAGTTACGGGTCGGGCAACGTGGTCGACGGCGACCCGAACAGCTACTGGGAGAGCGCCAACAACGCGTTCCCGCAGTGGGTCCAGGTCGATCTCGGTGCGACGCGCACGGTCGGGCGGGTGGTGCTCAAGCTGCCCCCGGCCACCGCCTGGGCCAGCCGCACGCAGACCCTGGCCGTGCAGGGCAGCACCGACGGCGCCAGCTTCAGCACACTGGCCGGCTCGGCGGGGCGGACCTTCAACCCGGCCACCGGCAACCAGGTGAGCATCACCTTCACCGCCGCGCAGACCCGGTACGTGCGCATCACGGTCACCGGCAACACCGGCTGGCCTGCCGGGCAACTGTCGACCCTGGAGGTCTACCAGAGCTGAGCCGACGAGCAGGGCGACCGCCGGGGGAGCGGCGGTCGTCCTGCTCGCTTCGTCCGGCTCGGGCCCTCGGTGGCCGCGTCCGCAGTCCGGCCGTCGGATTTGGGGCGGTGCCACGGTCTGACCGAGCGGTCTGTCCAGCATTCGGTCAGAGCCTTCCGCCTGTCGGGACAGCGACGGCCGGCATATCCGCCGACCCGGCGGGAAAGCGCGCTGACGTCCGACAGCCCGATACCGGAGCAGGAGACAAACATGCCTTTCATCACCGTGGGAACGGAAAACTCCGCGCCCATCGACCTGTACTACGAGGACCACGGTTCCGGTAAGCCGGTGGTGCTGATCCACGGCTTCCCGTTCAACGGGGCTACCTGGGAGAAGGTGACCAGCCAGCTGCTCAACGCCGGATACCGGACGATCACCTACGATCGGCGCGGTTACGGCAACTCCGCCCAGCCGACCTTCGGGTACGACTACAACACGTTCGCGGCGGACCTGGACGTGCTGATGACCGAGCTGAACCTCAGCGACGTGACCCTCGTCGGTCACTCGATGGGCACCGGTGAGGTCATTCGCTACCTGGGCAACTACGGCTCCCAGCGCGTGAGCCGGGCCGTGGTGCTCAGCCCGCTGCAACCCATGCTGGCCAAGGCCAACGACAATCCGGAGGGTGTCGACCGGAGCCTCTTCAAGGGTTTCCAGGACGCCATCATCAAGGACCGTTTCGCGTACCTGACGTCGTTCTGCGACGCGTTCTTCAACCCGGACCAGAACATGGGCAAGCGGGTCAGCGAGGAGGCGTACCGGGCGCACTGGCAGATCGGCGCGATGGCCTCCGCCAAGGGCACCCACGACAGCGTGGACGCCTGGCAGGAGGACTTCCGCCCCGACCTGCCGAAGATCGACATTCCGGTGCTGATCGTGCAGGGTGACCAGGACCGGGTGCTGCCCTACCCGGTGACCGGCCAGCGGCTCGGGCCGATGATGCCGACCGGCAAGCTCGTCACGCTCAAGGGCGCGCCGCACGGCATCCCGTGGACACACGCCGAGGACGTCAACAAGGCGATCCTGGACTTCATGAAGCAGCCGGTCAAGGCTCGCGCCTGACCCGTACCGGTAGCCGATCGGACGCCAGCGCCGTGAGGCGCCGCGACACCCGGCCCACGGTTCGCACCGGGGCCGGGTGTCGTCGTCGGTCAGGCCCGCCGGGCCACCACAGCGCCGTTGGCACCGGGGGCGTCGAACGGCACGGTACGCACGTCGACGAAACCGGCATCGGTGAGCCAGGCGGCGTACTCGGCGCCCGAGTAGTTGCGGCCACCCTCGGTCTCGACCAGCATGTTCATCCCCATCAGCGCGGCCTCCGGCGGCCCGGTCCGCTCGTCGTTGAGTAGCAGTTCGCAGACGACGATCGCCCCGCCGGGCGGCAGCGCCGCGTGGCACCGGGCCAGCAGCGCCCGGTTCGTCGGCTCGTCCCAGTCGTGCAGGATCATGCTGAGCAGGATGACGTCGTGCCCGTCCGGCAGCGCCGGGTCGGCGAGGAAGTCGCCCCCCACCGCGTCGATCCGCTCGGTCAGGCCGGCCTCCGCGATCCGCTCCCGTGCCCGTACGCAGACGTGCGGCAGATCCAGGACGGTGGCCCGCAGCTCGGGCAGGCGGCGGCAGAACTCGATCGGGAACGCCCCGGCACCGCCCCCGACGTCGAGCAGGCGGCGGTGCGTGGAGAAGTCGTACGCGTCGGCCAACGCGGCGGCGGTGAAGCTGGACGTGGAGAACATCGCGTCCCAGAACTGCGTCAGCATCTCCGGGTCGGCGGTGTCGAACATCGACTGCTGTGCCTCCGGGTCCCAGGTCAACGGCCGATCCGTGCGCAGGGCCTCGCCGATGCGGTGCCAGGGCAGATAGGTGCGCAGGTCGGAGTAACGGACCTGCGCACCGAAGTAGTACGGGCGACCCTCGACCAGGAACTGCTCGGCCAACTCGGAGTTGCGGTAACCGTCGCCGGCCTTCTCCAGCAGGCCGAGCGAGGCGCTGGCGGCCAGCAACAGGTCCGCGGGCCGGTCCGGCAGCCCGAACTCGGCGGCGGCCTGCTCGACTGTCATCGTCCGACCCCCGGCGAGCCGGGTGAACAGACCGAGTTCGACGCCGGCCGCGAGGGTCTTGAACCCCCACACACCGGCCACCAGACGCATGAGGGGAGTCGGAGTGATCATGCCGCCATGAGACCACAGATCGGCTCCGTCCACGATGGGCGGTCGGTCGACGGTCAGGCCCGCGCTCCTGCACTCTCACGGGTCACTTATCGGACCTCGGCCGGCACCCGGTGTACGTCACCAACCGGCTCCGGCCACGTATCGGACCGATCCGGATCGAACAGCTCATTGGTCCAGAAGAGGGTGAGCAGATCGTCCGGGCCGGTGTTGGTGATGTTGTGCGCCCACATGGTCGGCATGTCGATCACGACCGGTTCGTCGCCACTGGCTAGGAACCGGACGACCTCGGTGTCACCGATCCGGCGCAGGCTGATCTCGGCGGTGCCACGCAGCACCGCGAACCGCTCCACCTTGGCCAGGTGGAAGTGCTCGCCCCGGGTGGCGCCCGGCCGGGTGGTGGACCAGAACGTCTGCCCCGCTCCTCCGTGCGTCTTCACGGCCTCGACCAGGGCGCCCCGGGCGTCCGCCCGGGTGGGCAGGGCGAGCGGGTAGTGCGCTGGGAAGCAGTGCGACCGGTAGGTGTTGAACAGCCGCACGTCGTGCCGGTCGCGCAACGGCGGGATCTCGCCGGTGCGATAGATGCCGGCGTACGAGGCAAGCTGGTCGGCGAGATCGCGGACCCCGACCCGTAGGGCTGGCATCTCGGGGTCCCAGGGGCCGGTCGTCGCCACCCCGATCAGCCGGGCCGCCGCGTCGGTGACGTGCACCAGATCCATCTCGCGGTCCCCGTGCACCTCTGGCCGGCCGTTCTCGGCGAGCATCCGGCAGAAGGTGGCGACCACCGAGTTGTACCAGGGCCTTCCGTGTTCGCCGTACAGGTTGGGCAGCAGCAGGTCGTCCAGGGGCACGGCGGTGTCCGCGAGGATGTCGGCGGCGATGGCCTTGGCGTCGCCGTACGGGGTGCCGTTGCCAGCCTGCACGGAGTTGGCGAAGACCAGCCCGCCGGGCGGGTTCGGGCAGGCCAGCAGACCCTTGGCAAGCTGGGCGGCGAGCTGGACATTGCCAGCGGCCACGTCGGCGGGGTCGCCGCGGTTGACCCCGGCCAGGTGCAGCACCCGGTCCGCTCTGGCTACCTTGCGGGCGACCACTGCGGGGTCGGTGAGGTCGGAGCGGGTCAGCACGATCGGCTCGGGCCAGCCGAGCGCGTGCAGCAGGACCCGCACGTGCCAGCCGAGGAAGCCACCGGCGCCGGTGACGGCCAGGCTCAGCACACGAGCACCTCATCACGTACCTGGTCGCGCAGTCGTCGAGCCGTGGTCCGCGCGAGGCATCGGGTCCCGTCGGAGATCACCATTCGGCGGCACGCGGTAGTCGCCCTCATTGGTTCTCCCGTTCGTTACCCGCCGGCCCGGACGTAGTGCTGCACAATGCCGCGCGGACGCCGATCTCCGCTGGCGGGCGAAAGCCCCACCGGATGCGACACTCGGGTCAACGAAGGGCAGGAAGCGCGGATACGAGCTCCGCCGGACACTCCAAACGAGACCAGACGGTGCAGAAGCCACCAGGCAGCGACGTCGCCCGCCGTGGCCCGCTGACGGGCCGACCTGCGGCTAGCTGGGTCGGCCGGCGACGCGTCGGCCGACCCGCCGCGCGACGAGGCTCACGGCCGTGCTGCCGGCCGCCATCCCGACCAGCACCAGCACCGCCCCGACGGCCCACAGGCCGGTGTCGTCGGTGGACGCGGCCTGCCACCCCCAGGCCGCAGTGAAGGCGACAGTCATCACCGTCGCCACCAGCCACGGGCTGAGTCGCGTGGCGGCGAGCGCGGCCAGCAGGACGAGCGTCAGCACACAGCCGACCACCTGCCACGCCTCGTACGGGCCGCTGCTCGCGCCGGTCTCCGCATCGACCGTGTAGTCGGTGTCCCAGCCCAGCCAGAGCAGCCACGCCCCGACCGTGGCCGCCGCCAGGAACAGAACACCGAGCAGTGCGCGCGTACCCCTTGTCGCCGTCATCCGGCGATCATGCCCTGGGTCGTACGCGAGGGGAATGAGCACCGGCACCCAGAAGTGGGCCGGCGCGAACCCGGATCGACTGTTGCCCGGGCCGGTGGTGATCCTCTACGGTCGGCTCAGCGGTGGGCGGTGCGGTCCGCATCCGACCGAGACACCGCCGGTTGCCCGTCACGCGGGCCGGGATGGTGGAGTCCCGGGTCGCCCCGTCGGCGGGGACTCGGCGGTGGTGTGACTCCAGCTCGTACCCCCGGGTGTCTGCTGCCCGGCGCGGCCCCCTGCGGGGCCGACGGCGAGCCGGGCACGCCCACCCCACCGGGAGAAGCCCGTGTTTCTCAGCCCGCATGAGCAGGACCGCCTGCTCGTCCACGTCGCGGCCGATGTCGCCCGCGCCCGCCGCGAGCGCGGCCTGCGCCTCAACTACCCCGAAGCCGTCGCGGTGATCACCGCGTTCCTGCTCGAAGGGGCCCGCGACGGCCGGTCCGTCCTCGACCTGATGTCGGCCGGCCGGAGCGTGCTGGGCCGCGACGACGTCCAGGACGGCATCCCCGAGCTGCTGAGGGAGGTGCAGGTGGAGGCGACGTTCCCGGACGGCACCAAGCTCGTGACGGTGCACCACCCGATCCCGTGATCCCGGGGGAGGTCCTGCCGGCGGCCGGCCCGGTCGAGATCAACGCGGGCCGCCCGGTGACCACGCTGCTCGTGGTCAACACCGCCGACCGGCCGGTGCAGGTGGGCTCGCACTACCACTTCGCCGAGGCCAACCCGGCCCTGGCGTTCGACCGGGACGTCGCCTGGGGGCAGCGGCTCGCCGTGCCGGCGGGCACCTCGGTCCGGTTCGAGCCGGGCATCAGCCGCAGCGTCGACCTCGTCCCGTTCGGCGGCGCGCGCGTCGTGCCGGGGCTGCGTGGCGCGTGTGCGGGCCCACTGGACCCGCCGACGGCCGACGGGTCACCGGAGTGAGCGCGGTGCGGCGGGACCGCTACATCGACCTGTACGGGCCGACGACCGGCGATCGGATCCGGCTGGCCGACACCAACCTGCTCATCGAGGTGGAGACCGACCACTGCGTCGGTGGTGACGAGGCGGTCTTCGGCGGCGGGAAGGTGATCCGCGAGTCGATGGGGCAGTCGCGGGCCACCCGCGCCGAGGGGGCACTGGACACCGTCATCACCGGCGCCGTGGTGCTCGACCACTGGGGAGTGGTCAAGGCCGACGTGGGGCTGCGCGACGGGCGCATCGTGGCGCTCGGCCGGGCCGGCAACCCGGACACCATGCCCGGCGTCCACCCCGACCTGGTCATCGGCCCGTCGACCGAGGTGATCGCCGGCAACGGGCGGATCCTCACCGCCGGCGCGGTCGACACCCACGTGCACTTCATCTGCCCGCAGATCGTCACCGAGGCCCTGGCCAGCGGCGTCACCACGTTGGTGGGTGGCGGCACCGGCCCGGCCGAGGGAACCCGGGCGACCACTGTCACCCCGAACGGCTGGCACCTGGCCCGGATGCACGAGGCGCTGGACACCATGCCGGTCAACGTGCTGCTGCTCGGCAAGGGCAACACCGTCTCCAGCGAGGCGCTCTGGGAACAGTTGCGCGCCGGTGCGGGCGGTTTCAAGCTGCACGAGGACTGGGGCACCACACCGGCGGCGATCGACGCCTGCCTGCGGGTGGCCGACCAGTCCGGGGTCCAGGTGTCGATCCACACCGACACGCTCAACGAGGCCGGTTTCGTCGCCGACACCCTGCGCGCGATCGGCGGGCGGGCGATCCACTCGTACCACACCGAGGGTGCTGGCGGCGGGCACGCACCGGACATCATCACTGTGGCCAGTGAACCGAACGTGCTGCCGTCGTCGACCAACCCGACCCGCCCGTACACCGCCAACACCCTCGCCGAGCACCTGGACATGTTGATGGTCTGCCACCATCTCAACCCGTCCGTGCCGGAGGACCTGGCCTTCGCCGAGAGCCGGATCCGACCGTCCACGATGGCTGCCGAGGATCTGCTGCACGACCTCGGCGCGATCTCCATCATCGGCTCCGACGCGCAGGCGATGGGCCGGGTCGGCGAGGTGATCCTGCGGACCTGGCAGAGCGCCCACGTGATGAAGGAGCGGGTCGGCGCGCTGCCGGGCGACGACGCCGCCGACAATCACCGGGCCCGGCGGTACGTCGCGAAGTACACCATCTGCGCGGCGATGGCCAACGGGCTGGAGCACGAGGTCGGCTCGGTCGAACCCGGCAAGCTCGCCGACCTGGTGCTCTGGGATCCGGCGTTCTTCGGCGTACGACCGCACCTGGTGCTCAAGGGCGGCATGATCGCGTACGCCCAGATGGGTGACGCGAACGCCTCGATCCCGACGCCGCAGCCGATGCTGCCGCGGCCGATGTTCGGGGCGTACGGTGCCGCGGCGGCCGCCACCAGTCTGGCGTTCGTGGCCCCGGCGGCCCTGGACGCCGGGCTTCGGCTGGACGTGCGCCGCCGGGTGGTGCCGGTGAGCGACGTGCGGTCGCGGGGCAAGGCCGACCTGCCGGAGAACAACGCGATGCCGCGCATCGAGGTGGACCCGGACACCTTCACGGTGCGGATCGACGGTGTGGTGGTCGAACCGGACCCGGTGCCCCGGCTGCCGATGGCCCAGCGGTACTTCCTGTTCTGATGGCCACGCCGAGCCTGCTGTTGCTGCTGGCCGACGGACGCTTTCCGGCCGGGGCGCACGCGCACTCCGGCGGTCTGGAGGCGGCCGTCGCCGCCGGCCGGGTCACCGACCTGGCCTCGTTGCAGGCGTTCCTGGCCGGACGGTTGGCCACCGCCGGGCTGGTCGGTGCGGCGTTCGCGGCGGCCGCACACCGGGCCGCGGTGCCCGGGACCGTCGGCGCGGCCGAATCCGCCGGGACCGCCACGCTGGCAACCACCCTGGCCCAGCTCGACGCGGAGCTGGACGCGCGTACCGCGGCGCCGACGTTGCGAACCGTCTCCCGCCGGCAGGGCCGAGCGCTGCTGCGGGCCGGGCGGGCCATCTGGCCGGACGCTCCGTTCGGCGATCTGCCCACGACGCCCGCCGGCACACACCAGCCGCTGGTGCTCGGGCTGCTCTGCGCCACGGCGGGGTTGTCCCGTCTCGACACCGCCACTGTCGCCGCCTACGGGACGGTGACCGGGGCGGCCAGCGCCGGCGTACGCCTGCTCGGCCTCGACCCTTACCAGGTCCAGGCCCTGCTGGTCAGCCTGGCCGACGCCTGCGACGGCACGGCTGCCGACGCGGCCCGCGCCGCCGACGACCCACCGGAGCGGCTGCCGGCCGCCGCCGCTCCACTCGCCGACATCCACGCCGAAATCCATGCCACCTGGGAGGTGCGTCTCTTTGCGTCCTGAGACTGTTGTGCCGAGCGCTGCGCCCGTCGACCCGACCACGCCACCACCGACCGCCCCGCCGCACGACGAGAGCGTCCCGCACACCCATCCCGAGCCGGGGGTCGACCCGCACCCTCCACTGGCCCGCGCCGGTCGTGCCCTGCGGGTCGGCATCGGCGGCCCGGTCGGGTCCGGCAAGACGGCCCTGGTGGCCGCGCTCTGCCGGGCCTTCGCCGACGAGTTGCGGCTCGGCGTGGTGACCAACGACATCTACACCACCGAGGACGCCGACTTCCTGCGGCGGGCCGGAGTGCTGGACCCGGCCCGGATCCGGGCGGTGGAGACCGGCTGCTGCCCGCACACCGCGATCCGCGACGACATCGGCGCCAATCTGGACGCCGTCGACGAGCTGGCCGAGGCGGTCGGCCCGTTGGACCTGGTCCTTGTGGAGAGCGGAGGAGACAACCTGACCGCGACCTTCAGCCGGGGCCTGGTCGACCGGCAGATCTTCGTGGTCGACGTGGCGGGCGGGGACAAGGTGCCCCGCAAGGGCGGGCCGGGGGTCACCGCCGCCGACCTCCTCGTGATCAACAAGACCGACCTGGCGCCGATGGTGGGCGCGGACCTCGCCGTGATGGACCGTGACGCGCGGGCTCGGCGCGGCGACCTTCCGACCCTCTTCCTGTCCATCGTGGGAGACCCGACGGCGAGCCGGGTCGCCGACTGGATCCGGCACGAGCTGGCCCACCACGCGGCCCTGCACCCGCTCGCCGTACCGGCCGGACCGGTCTGATGCGGGCGCTCGCCCGGCTGGTCGCCCGGGCCGACGGTCGGGGTGGCACGGTCCTGGTCGAGCTGCACGGCGAGACGCCGCTCCTGCTGCGCCAGACCCCGGCCGACGGTGGTGTCGCCACGGTGCACCTCGTCGGCGGGGCGGCCGGCCCGCTGGCCGGCGACGACCTGCGGTTGGAGATCGAGGTGGGACCGGGCGCCGCGGTGCGGGTGCACACAGTGGCGGCGTCGATCGCCCTGCCGGGACGGCCGGGCGCGGTGTCCCGGATGGCGGTGTCCGCGGTGGTGCACGCCGGTGCCACGCTGCACTGGCTCCCCGAACAACTGGTCGCGGCGGCCGGCTGCGCGCACCTCGCCGAGTCCCGCGTCGCGGTGGCCGCCGGGGCGAGCCTGCGCTGGCGCGACGAGCTGATCTGTGGCCGGTACGGCGAGCCGCCGGGCGGCGCCGTCGTGCACACGCAGGTCGACTACGCGGGTCGGCCGCTGCTGCGCCAGTCCCTGGCGGTGGGGCCGCGCGCACCCGGCTGGGCCGGCCCCGCGGTGCTCGGCGGCGCACCGGCCACCGGCTCGCTGTTGGTGGTCGACCCGTCGCGGCCCGCCGAACCGGCCGCGGTCGACGGGACCGTCGCCCGACTGCCGTTGGCCGGGGGCCCGGCGACACTGTGGACCGCCACCGCTCCCGACGCGCACACCCTGCGCACCCACCTCACCGGGTGACGCGAGCGCCCACTCGACCCCGGCACGTCGTCGGCTCTCGTGTTCGCCCATCCCGGCCCGGGACGGGTCTGGGGCCCATATCCTCGGAAGGCCATGCCAACCGGGGTGACTGCCGTTCCGCGACGGCTCACAGGAGGCCGTGATGAGTGGGAAAGACCGGCCCGAGGGCATCAGTCCGACGGCGGTGGAGGCGGCGCCGGGGCTGTGGCGTGTCGATCTCCAGAAACACGATCTCAGCATCCCGGGACGTGAGGTCGTCCAGAGTCGGGTGGAGTTCACACCGGACTCGCCGCCGTTCAAGCACTTCCACCCGGGCGAAGAGATCATCTGCGTGCTCCAGGGGTCTCTGGAGTACACGCTCGAAGGTCAGCCGCCGATGGTGTGCAACGTCGGAGACGCGCTGACCGTGCCGTACGGCGTCCACCACCAGGCCCGCAACGTCGGCGACGGCGTCGCCGTCGAACTGGCCACGTACGTCGTGGAGAAGGGCAAGCCGCTTCTCACCAGGGTCGACTGAGCCTCGTCAGCGGTGTGGGCCGATCGCGTCGGCGCGGCGGCGGGCCGGGTCGAGACGACCGATCAGGTCGGCGAGCTGAACGGTCAGATCGTCGACCTGTGGCATGCCCAGCTCGGCGAGGTTGGCCCGCACCCGCTCATCGAGACGATCGTGCTCGCGACGGCCGCGGGCCGTGAGGTAGGCGCGGATCCGCCGACGGTCCATCGGGTCTATCCGGCGGAAGACGAGGTTACGGTCGACGAGCTGGTCGACCAGTTTGGTGAGGGTGCCCGGAGGCAGCGACGCCTCGGCGGACACCTCGCTCATTGGGTGGCCCTGGCCGTCGGCGAGCAGGCAGAGCACCCGCCATGCCTCGATGCTCAGCGCGTCCTCGGCCAGGACGGCGCCCAGCCGGCGAGAGAGCAGCCGTTCGGCGCGGGTGAGCGAGCGCAGCAGGTCGGCTGGCGCCCCGGGCACGTCTGACATGGAACTCCCTGGTCCGGTGGCCCTGTCATGGTAGCGAGTGTCCCGGTCCGTGGTGAGTCCTGGCCTTCGGTCGCGGGCCGGGCAATCATGTGCTCATGTCCGCGCCGGCACCGCCGTGGCTGACCGTCGACCGCGCCGTGGTCAGCATCGCGTTGGTCTACCCGATGCGCGGGCCGGCCGGCATGTTCGGCCCCACCTGCGAGCTGTGCGCGCAGCTCGCGGTCGAGGAGATCAACCGATGTGGTGGTGTGCTGGGCCGGGAGGTGCGGCTGGTGCCGGTCGACGGCGGCGCACCGCCGGCCGAGGTGGCCGCCGAGGTCGAGGCGTTGGTGTCGGTGGGGGCGGTGCAGGGAGTGACGGGGTGGCACATCTCGTCGGTGCGCCAGGCGCTGGCGCCACGCGTCGCGCACCGGGTGCCGTACGTCTACACCGCACTCTACGAGGGCGGTGAACGCACCGAGGGGGTCTTCCTGACCAGCGAGACGCCGGATGCCCAACTGTGGCCCGCGATACGGCTGCTCGCCGAAGAGCAGGGGGTGCGTCGCTGGTTCGTGGTCGGCAACGACTACGTGTGGCCACGCCGTACCGCGCGGGCAGCCCAGCGGTACGCGTTGCGCGGCGGTGGGCAGGTGGTGGGCCTGCACTTCCTGCCGTTGGACGCGCACGACTTCACCGAGGTGCTGCGCCGCATCGAGCACAGTGACGCCGACGGGGTGCTGATGCTGCTCGTCGGTGCGGACGCGGTGCGGTTCAACCGGGCGTTCGCCCGATCCGGCCTCGATCAGCGGTGCCTGCGGCTGAGCACGCTGATGGACGAGAACATGCTGCTCGCCAGCGGTGCCGGTGCGACCCGGCGGCTGTACAGCACGGCGGGCTTCTTCGCCGGGTTGGTCACCCAGGAGAACCTCGACTTCCACGGCGAGTTCGTCCGTCGCTTCGGGGTGGAGGCGCCGCCGTTGGGCAGCCTCGGGGAGTCCTGCTACGAGGGCGTGATGCTGCTCGCCGCGCTGATCGGCCAGGCCCGCACCCTCGACGTGCGGGCCATCGAGACGGCCGCTGACACGGTGGCCTACCAGGGGCCACGCGGGCGGTTGCTGCTGCGCCAGCGGCACGTCCGTCAGCGCATCTACCTGGCCGAGGCCGACGGGCTCGACTTCACAGTGCTCGCCCAGCTCTGAGACCAGGGGCCGCCAGCCGGCCCGCCCGGACCCTTGACAGCGCCACCCGATCCCGTCCTAAGATGCTTCCTGCGTGAAGGATCTGGCCTCGGGTCAGATGTCACCACTGTGTCCCCACCATCGACGGAATTGCCCGCCGACCATTGTGGTGACACCAAATCTGCGTCTTTCCGAACGGCCGGCACCGTTTCCTCCCCGACGGTGCCGGCCGTTTTTCGTGCGCGTCGGATCGACCGCGCGGAAACAGCCAATTAAGGGCCGGGAAACATGAGCGCAATCATGTCGGTCGACGCTTTCGGTGCCCATATCCGAACCGGTGCCCTGAGCGGCGTCCACCCGTCGGCCTCGGCATCGCCCACGTCAGCTCCACCGGACCGCACCGACCGTCCTTTCGCCACTTGAGTGCACCGCAGGGAGAGTAGATGTCACTATTCCGGGGCCGCCGCATCCTGGCGGGCACCATGATCCTGGTCGCCGCGGCCGCGATGACCGCGTGCGGCAGCAAGACCACCGACGAGGGTGGCGCGACAGGCGTCACCGCCGACATCTCCGGCGACACCGTCAAGGTGGGGCTGCTCAACTCGCTCTCCGGCACCATGGCGATCAGCGAGGTCACCGTCCGCGACTCCATCATGCTCGCCGTCGAGGAGATCAACGCGGCCGGTGGCGTCCTCGGCAGGAAGATCCAGCCGGTCGGCGAGGACGGCGCCTCGGACTGGCCGACCTTCGCGGAGAAGGCCGAGAAGCTCATCTCCGAGGACCGGGTCGCCGCCGTCTTCGGCTGCTGGACGTCGGCCAGTCGCAAAGCGGTCAAGCCGGTGTTCGAGAAGAACAAGGCGTTGCTGTTCTATCCGGTGCAGTACGAAGGCCTCGAACAGTCGCCCTACATCTTCTACACGGGTGCGACCACCAACCAGCAGATCGTTCCCGGGCTCGACTACCTCAAGGCGCAGGGTGCGAAGTCGGTCTATCTGGTCGGCAGCGACTACGTCTTTCCCCGCACCGCCAACAAAATCATCAAGGCGTACGCGACCGCGAACGGGATGACCGTGCTCGGTGAGGATTACGCCCCACTCGGATCCACCGAGTTCGGCACCATCGTCAACAAGGTCAAGTCGTCCGGCGCCGATGCCGTCTTCAACACACTCAACGGCGACAGCAACGTGGCCTTCTTCAAGGAATACAAGTCGGCCGGTCTGACCGCTGCCGCGATGCCGGTGGTGTCCGTCTCGATCGCCGAGGAGGAGGTCAAGGGCATCGGCACCCAGTACCTGGAGGGTCAGCTGACCGCCTGGAACTACTACCAGACCACTCCGGGAGCTGCGAACTCGAAGTTCGTGGCCGCGTACAAGGCGAAGTTCGGCGCGGACAAGCCCACCAGCGACCCGATGGAGGCCGCGTACGTCGGCGTGTACCTCTGGAAGGCCATGGTCGAGAAGGCCGGCGCCTTCGACGTGGAGAAGGTCCGCGCCGCGTCGGACGGGATCACCTTCGACGCGCCGGAGGGCCTGGTCACGGTGGACGGGAAGACCCAGCACATCGCCAAGACCGCCCGGATCGGCAAGATCGGCGCGGACGGTCTGATCACCGAGGTGTGGAACTCCGGCAAGCCGGTGCAGCCGGACCCGTACCTCAAGACCTATCCGTGGGCGAGCGGCCTGAGCTGACGACGCCGGCCCGGGCGGGCTGCGCGACGCCGCGCCCCGCCCGGGCCACCCGACCAGCAGTTCGGAGTACCCACCGTGACAGTCCTCTTCGGTCAACTCTTCACCGGCATCAGCATCGGCGCGGTGCTGCTGCTCATCGCGCTCGGGCTGGCGCTGACCTTCGGCCAGATGAACGTGATCAACATGGCGCACGGTGAGTTCATCATGGCCGGGGCGTACACCACCTACGTCCTGCAGCAGAGCATCACCGGGGCCGGCTGGTCGCTGGTCGTCGCGCTACCGGTGGCGTTCGTGGTCGCCGGCACGATGGGCGCGCTGCTGGAGATGCTGCTCATCCGCCGGCTGTACGCCCGACCACTGGACACCCTGCTGGTCACCTGGGGTGTGTCGCTGATGCTGCAACAACTGGCCCGCGACGTCTTCGGCAGCCCGAACGTGCAGACCCGCGCGCCGGAGCTGCTGACCGGCAACGTGGCGCTCCCCGGCGGGTTGACCATCGCCAACAACCGGCTGTTCATCCTGGCCCTGGCGCTGGCCTCCGTCGCGGCGCTCACCCTGGCGCTGCGCCTCACCCCACTCGGGCGTCGCATCCGCGCGGTCGTGCAGAACCGCGACCTCGCGGCGGTGTCCGGCATCGCCACCTCCCGGGTCGACCGGACCACCTTCTTCGTCGGCTCCGGCCTGGCCGGGCTCGCCGGGGTGGCGCTCACCCTGCTCGGCCCGATCGGCCCGACCATGGGCACCAACCTGATCATCGACGCCTTCCTGGTCGTCGTGGTCGGCGGGATCGGCCAGCTCAAGGGCAGCGTGATCGTCGCCTTCGCCCTCGGCGTGCTCCAGGCCACCGGGGAATACCTCACCACCCTCAGCGTCGCCAAGGTGATCGTGTTCGTGGCGATCGTCGCGTTCCTCCAGTGGCGGCCACAGGGTCTGTTCACGCTGCGGACCAGGAGCCTCGCATGACAGCCGTCACCCCCGCGCCGCCCGACACCGCACTCGCCCCGGCACCCGCCAGCGCCGTACCGCCGAGCCGGCCCGCGGGCCGCTCGCGACTGCGGACGGCGGCCGGCTTCGCACTCGGGGCGGCGCTGCTGTTCGCCGTCGCGCCGCTGATCCTGTCGGACTTCCGGCTGTCCCTGCTCGCCAAGTACCTCTGCGTCGCCATGGTCGCGGTCGGCATCGGGATCGCCTGGGGACGGGGCGGCATGCTCACCCTCGGCCAGGGCGTCTTCTTCGGCCTCGGCGGCTACGCGATGGCCATGCACCTCAAGCTCGCCGACGCGGGCCCGGCCGGGATGCCGGACTTCATGCAGCTGTACGGGCAGCTTGACGAACTGCCGCTGTGGTGGAGGCCCTTCGCCAGCCCGTGGTTCGCGCTGCCCGCGACGGTGCTGCTGCCGATGGCGGTCGCCTTCGGGCTCGGCTCGCTGGTCTTCCGCCGTCGTGTGCGCGGCGCGTACTTCGCCATCCTCAGCCAGGCCCTCGCCGCCGCGATGGTTATCCTGCTGATCGGCCAGCAGGGCACCACGGGAGGCACCAACGGGCTCACCGACATCAAGGGCTTCTTCGGCTACGACCTGGACGACCCGGTCAACCAGCGGATGGTGTACTTCATCATCGCCGGAACACTGCTGGCCCTGCTCGCGCTGACCCGTCAACTCATCCACAGCCGCTACGGCGAGCTGCTGGTGGCGGTCCGCGACGGCGAGGAACGGGTCCGGTTCCTCGGCTACGATCCGGCCTCGGTCAAGCTGGTCGCGTACGTGGTCGCGGCCGGGATGGCCGGCCTGGCCGGGGCGCTGTTCGTGCCCGCGGTGGGCATCATCTCGCCCGCGCTGATCGGCATCGTCCCGTCGATCGAGTTCGTCATCGGGGTCGCGGTGGGTGGTCGGGCCACAGTGCTCGGGCCGGTGCTCGGCGCGGTGGCGGTGGCCTGGGCGCGTACCGCCCTCTCGGAGCGGTTCCCGGGCACCTGGACGTACCTCCAGGGGTTGCTCTTCGTGGTCGTGGTGGCGTTCCTTCCCGGCGGCCTGGCGTCGCTGTGGGCGCTGACCCGCCGCCGCGACGGCAGCACGGCACCGGCCCGGCGCGGGTGGTCGCCACTGGCCCGACGACGCGGCGCGCGCCGGACGGAGGTGCCGGCGGCATGAGCGGCGACCGACTGGACGGGTTGTCCGTCCGTGACGTGCGGGTCAGCTTCGACGGTTTCACCGCCGTCGACGGCGTCTCGCTGGAGGTACCCGCCGGTGACATCCGGTTCCTGATCGGGCCGAACGGCGCCGGCAAGACCACGCTGGTCGACGCGATCACCGGCCTGGTCCGGGCCACCGGCTCGGTCCGCTTCGGCGCCGACGAACTGCTCGGTCGGCCGGTGCACCGGATCAGCCGGCTGGGCGTCGGGCGTACGTTCCAGACGTCCTCGGTCTTCGAGGAGCTGTCGGTGCTGCAGAACCTTGACATCGCGGCCGGTGCCCGGCGTGGCTGGGCGACCCTGGCCCGCCGTCGTCGCGGCGTCCCCGACGAGGTGGCCGCGGCGCTGGAGACCATCGGTCTGGCCGCACGGGCCGAGCACCTCGCCGGGACGCTCGCGCACGGGCAGAAGCAGTGGCTGGAGATCGGGATGCTGCTGGTGCAGGACGCGCGGCTGCTGCTTCTCGACGAGCCGGTCGCCGGCATGAGCCACGAGGAACGCGACGCCACAGGTGCCCTGCTGGAGACGGTGAGCCGGGACCGCACGGTCGTCGTGATCGAGCACGACATGGACTTCCTGCGCCGGTTCGCGCGCAGCGTCACAGTGCTGCACGCCGGCCGGGTGCTCAGCGAGGGCACGGTGGCGCAGGTCCAGGCGGACCCGCGTGTGCAGGAGGTCTACCTTGGCCACCCGGTCGACGCCGGGTCGGCCCGCACCGGTCTGGAGGCATGATGCTGACGCTGCGCGGGGTGCACGCCGGGTACGGGCGCAGCCGGGTGCTGCACGGGGTCGACCTCGCCGTCCCGCCCGACGGGGTCGCCGCGGTCCTCGGGCACAACGGCGCTGGCAAGAGCACAGTGCTGCGGGTCGCGGCCGGTCTGCTGCGCCCGAGCGCCGGCACCGTCGAGCTGGACGGCGAGAACGTCACCCGCCTCGGGCCGCACGAGCGGGTGGCGCGGGGGATGGCGTACGTCCCGCAGGGTCAACAGTGCTTCCCGCACCTGACCGCCGCGGAGAACCTGCGACTGGTCGCCGACGGTCGGCGTGACGGCGCGGTGGCGACCGCGGAGGTGCTGGACCTCTTTCCGGCGCTGCGCCCGCTGCTGCGACGCCGGGCCGGGCTGCTCTCCGGCGGTCAGCGCCAGCAACTGGCCATCGCCCGTGCGCTGATCACCCGGCCGAGGTTGCTGATGCTCGACGAGCCGACCGAGGGCATCCAGCCTTCGGTGGTCGCGGAGATCCAGGAACGGATCGTCGAGCTGACCCGGCAGTCCGGGTTCAGCGTGCTGCTGGTGGAGCAGCATCTGGGCTTCGCGCTGCGGGTGGCGAGCCGCTACCAGGTGCTGGAATCCGGCCGGGTCACCTCGCAGGGGGACGGTGGTGTCACTGCGGAACGGGACGTCCGGGCGGCCCTGGCAGTCTGACCCGCCGAGCCGTCTGACCCTTCGGGCAGCGTGGTCGCCGGTCAGGTCGTCGGCGCGGGCCCGGTCGAGTC
This sequence comes from Micromonospora sp. MGP-C2, assembly GCF_057766525.1. Lineage (NCBI taxonomy): Bacteria > Bacillati > Actinomycetota > Actinomycetes > Micromonosporales > Micromonosporaceae > Micromonospora > Micromonospora sp. MGP-C2. The sequence continues at coordinate 1,230,491 of NZ_JBYMEN010000002.1, read as the reverse complement.
GCGGACGACCAGCAGGTGCCCGGTGGGACGGCGGCGGGGGCGGGTCGAGCGGGGCTTGAGGGCGAGGGTGAGCGCCGTGCGGCCCATCTCGGTCATCGGCAGGCGGATGGTGGTGAGGCTGGGCGCGAGGTCGGCCGCCACGGAGACGTCGTCGAAGCCGACGACGGACATCCGCGCGGGCACCGGCACCCGGCGGGAGCGCAACGTCGACAACACACCCATGGCCATCGCGTCGTTGAGCGCGATGATCGCCGTCGTCGCCGGGTGCTCGTTGAGGATCTGCTCGGCGGCGGCCCGCCCGCCACCGCGGGTGAAGTCGCTGTGCACGACGACGAGGTCGGCCGGGGACCGCCCGCGCTGCCGCAGGGCCGACGACACGCCGGCCAGTCGGTCCGCGACAGTGGTGAGCCCGGCGCTGCCCGCGGCGACCGCGATCCGTTGATGGCCGAGGTCCATCAGGTGCTGGGCGAGCGCGTGACCGCCGGCCTCGTTGTCCGGCAGGACGGCGTCGATGCCGAGCGCGTGCCGTCCGATGGCGGCGGCCCGTCCGCCGTGGTCCTGGAAGGCGGCCAGCTCGGCGCGGGCGGCGGCCTCCATGCGGGGGTCGTCGTAGCCGGAACCGCTGATCAGGACGATGCCGACCCGCTGGGCGATCAGGTGCCGCAGCTGTTGCAGCTCGTAGCCGGGGTCGCGGCCGGACTGGCAGATCTGCACCAGCAGCCCCTGCTCGGCGGCGAGCTGGATGACGCCGGCGGCGATCTCGGCGAAGTACGGGTCGTCGACCTGGTGGACGATCAGCCCCACGGTTGAGCTGGCCCCGCCGGCAAGGGTGCGGGCGTACGGGTTGGCGACGTAGCCCAGCTCACGGGCGATCTGCCGGATCCGGTCGGCCACCTCGGTGCTGACCCCCTCGCGGCCGGCGAGGGCGCGGGAGGCGGTCGCCAGCGAGACGGCGGCGTGTTCGGCGACGTCCACGAGGCGCGGCCGCTGGTTGGCCCTGGGCATCCGCAACCCTCCGGAAACATCCATGTCACCCGATCTATTGCGAGCGCCATTCATCGGAGCCTAGGGTACGTAAGCGCTTACGTAAGCGCTTACGTGACCGGCATCAGTCATGCCGCGAAACGAGGTGACAGCCATGTCCAGGGCCCGCCAAGCGGCCGTTTCCCTCCTGGCGATCGGCGCACTGACCGGCGCCGCCGCGCCGCCGCCCGCGCAGGCGGATCGGAGCATCTCGCACGACGTCCACCCGGCCCTGCGCGCACACCTGGTCGCCGCGTACGACTTCGACCACCCGGTGCCCGGCGATCCCGCGCTGGAACGCGACCAGGGCCGCTCCGGCACCGAGATCGAGCTGATCAACGGCGGTGCCGCCATGCGGGTGCCGGACCGCGCCTACCGGGGCAGCCGCAACGCGGTGCAGACCCGGCAGGTCGACCCGGCGGTCGCCGGCAACGACGACTGGAAGGCCGGCACCTGGTCGGCCAGCGGGGTGCGGACGCTGCGCGCCTTCAGCGCCACCGCGGGCACCACCGTGATGGGCTGGTTCAAGCTCAACATGGACAGCCCGCTGCTCAACTCCACCACCGCCGACCCCGCCGACCGCTACAACGCGATCGGGCTGGCCGGGGTGCTGACCGGCGACTCCGACGGCCACGGCGTGCGGGCCCTGCTGGAGCTGATCGACGTCGACGGGGAGCTGCGCCTGGTCGCGCTCGGGCGGCGACTCGACGGCGGCAACTCGCAGACCTTCGCCGCCAACCAGGACTGGCGCGAGCTGTTGCCCGTGGGGGAGTGGGTGCACCTCGCCGCCACCTTCGACTTCGACACCGGCGCCCTCGCCCTCTACCGCAACGGCGAGCCGGTGGACGGCTTCTACACCCGCACCGACGACCCGTGGCTGGTGTCCGGGCCGGGTCCACACCTGACCACCGCCTCCGACCCGCGCGGCATCAAGATCGGCGGGAGCTTCCCCCAGGACACCCTGGAGCGCAACCCGTGCGACTGCCGCATGGACGGCCTGATGTTCCTCGACAGCGTGGTCTCCGCGAGCGACGTGCGGAGGCAGTACCACCACCTGGCCCGCTGACCACCCTCGGCACCGTCCCACCGAGAAGGAGACACGCGTGCTCGTCCTCCACCGCCGCACCCGAGGTGCCCGCCGACCCGCGCTGACGGCTGGCCTCACCGCCCTCGTGCTGGTCCTGTCCACAGTGCTCGCGTCGCCCGCCCAGGCCGCCGACGGCGTCGACGACCCGATCCCCGAGATGCCGGTCCAGTCCCGGATCGGGCTGGTCCTCAGTGAGTACGCCAGCTTCCCGCAGTCGTACCCCACGCCCGCCCCGACCGATGCGCGGCTCATGCGGACCGCGCGGATCAACACGGTGATGGAGTTGCCCGACGGCTCCGGCCGGCGGGCGGTGCCCGACCTCAACGGCAACCTCTACCTGGTCGAGGGCGGCGTGCCGCACGTCTACCTGGACGTGGCGGCGACGTTCGCGCCGCAGTTCTTCTCCGGTCGTGGGCTGGGCCAGGGCTTCGGCTACGTCGCCTTCCACCCGGAGTTCGGCGTCAACGGCCGGTTCTACACCATCCACACCGAGCTGGCGTCCACGACGACCGCCACACCCGACTACGCCCAGCCCAACGCGCTCTTCCACGGGGTCATCACCGAGTGGACGGCGACCGATCCGACCGCCGCCACCTTCGTCGGTACGCACCGCGAGGTGCTGCGCATCGGCTTCGGCGGCCAGGTGCACGGCATTCAGGAGATCAACTTCAACCCCACGGCCAAGCGTCACGACCGCGACTACGGCCTGCTGTACCTCGCGGTCGGCGACGGTGGCCAGGGCGCCCGCAACACCGACCCGCAGAACCTGGCGCTGCCGCACGGCAAGCTGTTGCGGATCGACCCCCGGGGCACCAACTCCGCCAACGGGCGCTACGGCATCCCACAGGGGAACCCGTTCGTCGGCCAGACCGGCGCGCTCGGCGAGATCTACGCCGTGGGTTTCCGTGACCCGCACCGGTTCAGCTGGGACCGGGCGACCGGCCGGATGTACCTCGGACACATCGGTGAGCACGCCGTCGAGGCGATCTACGAGGTCCGCGCCGGCGACAACTTCGGCTGGAGTGAGCGCGAGGGCTCCTTCGTCTTCGACAAGGCCGCCACCAGCCCCTGCGACCGGCTGCTCCCGCTGCCCGCCGACGACGACCGGTACGGCTACACCTACCCCGTCGCCGCGTACGACCATGACCCGGCACCGGGCTGGAACTGCACCGACGACGTCGGTGTCGCGGTGGCCGGCGGGTTCGTCTACCGGGGGCGCACGCTGCCCGCGCTGCGCGGCAAGTACGTCTTCGGTGACCTGGTCGACGGCCGGGTGCTCTACACCGAGGCGAACGAGATGCGCCGCGGCCGGGAGCTGGCCACGATCCACCAGCTCGCGCTCTTCGACGCGGCGGGCGGTCCGGTCCGGATGCGGGACCTCTCCGGACCCGGAGCGCCCGGCGACCCCAACCGGGTGGACCTGCGCTTCGGCACCGACGCCGCCGGTGAGCTCTACCTCGTCGCGAAGGCCAACGGGAAGATCTGGAAGGTGACCGGCACGAGGGAGTTCGCCAGCGGCGACGTCGGCGACACCACAGTGCGCCGCACCGCCGGGGCGTCGAACTGGGCACCGGTGACCCCGGCGAAGTGGCAGTTCACCCGCGACCAGGTCATCCTCGCCGAGGCCGGGGAGAGCCGGCCGGGCCCGCGCCGGCCGTTCGAGTACGCCGTGCTGACCGCCGGCCCGGCGTGGTCGTCGGTGCAGGTCGACGCCCGGGTACGCCTCGACACGCCGGTGGACGTCAGCAACCGCGACGTGATCATCGTCTTCGGCTGGCGCTCGGACACCGAGTTCTACTACGCCCACCTATCCACCGACAACACCATCTACCCGCACAACGGCATCTTCAAGGTCGACAACGCCGACCGGGAGCGCATCGACCACCAGTGGAACGGCCGCTCCCGGGGCGCCAACCCGGCGATCACCGATGCCGACTGGCACCGCGTCCGGGTGGTGCACCTGCCATCCACGGGTGAGATCGCCGTCTACGTCGACGGAAACCGGGACCCGCTGATGACCGCGAAGGACACCACGTTCGGCTCGGGGCGGGTGGGCTTCGGCTCGTTCGACAACGTCGGCCGGGTACGGAACCTGACAGTGACCGGCACGCCGGCCTGAGCCGTGTCGCGGTGGGGACGGCGGCGAACGTGCCGCCGTCCCCACCGGGTCATCCGTCGACCTGCCCCGGACGACCCGGTCCGCTTCGTAGACTTCCAGCCATGCCGGAGATCGTCGAGTTGCTGGCCTCGCCCGTGCACCGCTTCCTGGGCCGGCCCGCCGACGGCCCGGCCCCGGCTCCGCCCGGTGAGCTGGTCGACGTGGTCCGGATCCGGGCCGGCCTCGGCATCGTCGGCGACCGGTACTTCGGCCAGCAGGCACACCGCGACGCCAGCGTCACGGTCATCGCCCAGGAGTCGCTGCCGGTCGGCATCGGCCTGGCGGAGGTCCGGCGCAACATCCTCACCACCGGGATCGCCGTGGACGAGCTGATCGGCAGGGTGCTGGTGCTGGACTCCGGCAACGGCCCGGTCAGCCTGCGGGTCAACCGGGCGGCCCGGCCCTGCGCGTGGATGGACGTCACCGTCGGCCCGGGAGCATGGAAGGCGCTGCGCACCACCGGTGGCATCCGCTGCACGCCCCTCAACGATGGCACCCTGCGCGTCGGCCCGGTCGACGCGGTCGTCAGCTGAGGAAAGGGCTCGACGCCAGCGGCCCGGACGCCCTCACCACTAGATCTTGGACAGGTGGTGTCGGCCCGGTTGGCGGATTCTGCGAGGTGACGCCCCGGCGAGCTGCCGCGTGGTAGAACCAATCCGCACATCGGCTCGCAGGCCTCCGGGCAGCCGGGAGCTTTGCCGGACAGGACCTCATCCGAACAGAGGTGGTGCAGTGAACCCCGAGCTGCGGCAGCTCATCGAGGAGCTGCGAGCCGATCTGGCCGACCAGCCGGCGAGCCTGGCGTACGCCGAGTTCGGCGAGGGCGCCGCCATCGATGTCGTGCCGGCGAGCCTCCCGGCCGACCTGCGCGATCTCCTGCTGGTGGCCGACGGCCTGCGGGCGGGTCGGCTTGAGCTGGCGTCCACGTCGACCCTCGCCGGAATCCAGTACCACCTCGACTACGTGCCGGACTTCTCCGCCATCCCCGAGGACCGGGCGGGCTGGCTGGTGGTGGGCACCCGCAGCGACGAGCCGATCTTCATGGACCGTGGCACGGGAGCGATCTGGTACTTCCCGCCCAACGGCACCGAGTGGTTCATGTCCGACGCGTTCGAGGAGCTGGCCCCCGACCTCGGATCCTTCGTGGACTACTACCTGCTCGGCCCGGGCTACGCCGACCTGACCCCGGCGGACGACAGGTGGTTCGCGTTCCTCGACGAGCAGGGCCTGCTCGACGACGAGGACGAGGACGAGGACCTGAGCTGAGTCAGACCGGGCTGATGTGCGCGGCGAGGACCCGCCAGCCGTGCGGGTCGTCGTGGACCCAGGTCCGGGTGTAACGCAGGCGAGCGGCGAACGGTGCCCCCTCGAACACACCGGACACCCGGCCCACGAAGAACGTCACCCCGGTCTTCCCCACGACGAGCAGGTCCAGCTCCTCCTCGACCAGCTCCTGCACCACCGAACGGCGGTCCCGGTGCGCGGCCAGGTCGTCCTGCTTGGTGTGCGGACGGCCGTCCGGGCCGATGGCGATCAGCTGGTCGACCAGCAGCTGATCGAGAGCGTCGACGTCGCCGGCCCTCTGGGCGGCCTGCAGGGTGCGCTCGGCATCGAGCAGCTCTGCCTCGCGTGCGCTGTCCGGCATCGTGCCGTCCTCCCGGTCGGGTCCCACCCGGGGTCACCGTCGGCCCGGGCTGTCCGCATTGTGGCAGGCAACGCGACCCGAGCGGGCGTGGATCGCCGCCCGGCTCACAGGCTCAGGCGAATCCGTACGACGGTCTCCCCGGGGCCGGTGAGCACGGCGACCTCGTCGCAGACCTGCTCCACGATCGCCAGCCCTCGGCCGCGGATCGAGTCGGCGGACGGCATTCCCTGGCCGAACTCACGCGCCGGCCCCCGGTCGACGACGTCGCAGAACAACTGGCCGGACTCGGCCCAGAGCAGGACCCGGCCGCCGCCGGTGGTGTGCTGCAGGGTGTTGGTGGCCAGCTCGCTGACCGCCAGTGTCAGCAGCTCCACCCGATGCGGCGGCAGGCCCCGGGACAGCGCCCCGGCGCTGACGAACGCGCGCAGCGCTCGCACGTCGGTCGCTACCTGGTACGCCATGGTGTCCGTGACATGGGCGGGGACGCTCTGCTCGACCACGGTGTCGCGCCGCTCGGCCGGCATCAGTCCTCCGGCCGCGGGTCGCCGGTCAGCGTCACCACGATCCGCCCGGGTGCCGTGGACGTGTTCGCCTCGACGTGCGCCATCGGACACCAGCAACCCTTTTCCGTAGCCACAGCCGTTGTCGCAACATCATGTCATCCGCCGACCCATGGGCCGTCTCGTCCGTTCGGCGGTTGATCACGTCGTGCGCCGGCCCGACCAGGCATCCGGCACCGGGCGGTCAGGGGGCCGCGTCGGCGCCGAGCAGCGACCGCTGCTACGGGCGGATGTCCAGGGCGCCGATCAGGTTGTCGCGCAGCGTGAACCGGTACCGCAGCTCGACCGGGCTGCCGGGGAAGTCACCGGAGACCCGGGTGAGAGCCAGGTACGAGTCGCCGGCCTGTGGTGTGACACGTACCGGCTCGGCCGTGTAGGAGTAGGCATCCATCGTCTTCTGCCGCCACGCGCGGATGGAGGCCCGTCCGTCGTACAGCCGGTCCTCGTCGGCGACGCTCGCGGTGTCCGCGAAGCAGGCGACGAAGGCGTCCAGGTCCCGGTCGTTGACGGCCCGGAAGTACCGGTCGATCACGTCGGGTAGGTCGACGGCCATCTGCTCCTCCTGCGGCACGGGCCGCCGTCGGGCAGCCGTCGGGTTCCCGGTCCGACCTCACCGTACGAGACTCCGACGGCGCCGCGCGGAGCAACCATCAGACCCGTCCGGCTCCGCCCGCCGGGTTTGCCGTCGACGGGCCCGGGTAGCCACGCATCTCCGAAACGAAGGGCGGGGGAATGGCCGAGCTGGGGTTCGTCGACAAGGTCGCGGCACGGGCGGGCGTCCCGCCGGAGCAGGCGCGCCCACTGACCGAGGCCGTTCTGCGGACCCTCACCGAGCGGCTCAGCGGCGGTGAGGCGGGCGCGTTGGCCCCCCACCTGGCCGTCGAGTTGAGCCCGTTGCTGGTCAAGGCCGCCGAGCCGCCGGAGGCGTTCGGCTACGACGAGTTCCTCCGCCGGGTCGCCGACCGCGCCGGGATCGACCGTCCAGCCGCAGAGCGGGGCATTCGGGCGGTTCTCCAGACGATGCACCGGGTGGTCGGGCACCGGGAGTTCGAGGACGCCCTGGCCCAACTCCCATCGGATCTCCGCGCGCTGGCGCAGCCGCTGCCGCACGATCCCTGACCGACGGCAGCCTCACCGCCGCGCTGGCGCCGTAAGGCCGGCGCGCCGGTGACCCTGCGCCACACGGTTCGGGGCGCGGCACGACCGGAGGTCGGACCACGCCCCTCGCCCGACGTCAGCCGGTTACCCCGGCACTGACCACCCACTTCTGGTGGGCGCCGCCCGCGTACGTGCCGAGCTGGATCTGGGTGCGGTCGGCGCTGCTACCGCCGGCGGCCTCCAGGACCTTGCCGGACTGCGGGTTGCGGATCGACCCGTCGGACTGCGGCTGCCAGACCTGAGCGGCGGTGCCGTTGCAGGTCCAGAGCTGCACCTTCGTGCCGTTGGCGGTGCCGCCGTTGTCCACGTCCAGGCACTTGCCCAGCACCCGGTACGTGTCGCCGACCTTCGTCCACGACTGCGCGGTGGTGCCGTTGCAGGTCCAGAGCTGGATCTTCGTGCCGTCGGCGGTGCCCGCGTTGTCGACGTCCAGGCACTTGCCACCGACGCCGGTGATGGTCCCACCGGTCGGCGGCGGGGGACTGCCGGGGATCGAGTTGAGCGTGTACCACGCCTCGGTGCTCCACAGTGACTGCCCGCTGGTGGAGGTGAACGGGCGCGGTGACCGCAGGTGCACCACCCTGCCGGCCTTGCGTCCGGGCACCGTGAGACTGACCTTCTTGCCGTCCGCCGAGAGGGTGGCCGAGGTGACGGTCAGCGTCTCCTCGTCGATCTTCGGACCGCCGTAGTTCGAGGTCGCCACGTACCTCCACTGCTTGAGCTTGTACCGCGCGGCCAGGTCGGCGGCGGTCGCCGTCGACACGGGCTGTGTGTACTCGACCTCGAAGCCGGTCGTGGTGGCGCGCATGGCGAGCATCTCGAACGTGGTGGCGGTGTTCGGGATGAGCTTCTGCAGGCCGTACGACAGCTTCCCGGTCTGGCCCCAGTTGCCGCCCGCGCCGAGCCCGCCGACGTAGATCGCGCCGTCCGGGCCGACGTTGACCTCGGAGACGCCCGCCTCCAGGCCCTGGGTGAGCCGGAACAGGGCGCCCTGGTACTCACCGTTGACCTTCTCCACATTCGCCCGTTGCAGGCCGCCGTACGTCACGTCGCCGATGACGAACTGACCGGCGTAGCGGCCGGTGGTCAGGTACAGCGGGGTGCTGGGCGAGTTGGCGATCTCGTTCTGTGGCATCCAGAGCACCGGCGGGGTGACCGGGTTGGTGTCGAACGGGCCGGCCGGGTTCGTGTAGTGGTTGAAGAACCGGCCCTGCTTGACGTGCACCAGCTTCGACGAGGGCAGCCAGCCGCCCTGGTTGTCGGTGACGAAGATGCCGCCCTCCGGGCCCCAGCCGATGCCGTGCGGGGTGCGCAGGCCGCCGGCGACGTAGCTGACCGCGCCGGAGTCCTTGTTGATTTTGAGGGTGCTGCCCCGGTTGGCGGCGGGCTGCGGGTTGGTGGTGGCACCGCCGGAGTTGATCGACACCGACAGGTTCAGGTAGAAGAACCCGTCCTGGTAGAGCAGGCCGAACGCGAACTCGTGGAAGTTGCCCCCGTACGGCCAGGTGGCAACGGTCTCCAGGCGCTCGGCCACCTCGTCGCCGCCGGTGTTGACCAGCCGGGTCAGCCGCTGCTTCTCCGAGACGTAGACCACCCCGTCGACGATCTTCAGCCCCATCGGCTCCTTCAGCCCGCCGGCGATCTTCTTGGTGGTCACGGCGCCCGGAGTGGTCGCGCCGCCGGTGTTGCCGAGGATCCAGACCTCACCGTCCTGGGACGTGCCGGACTGGTCGCTGCCGCCCCAGGTGGAGACGACCAGCCGCCCGTCGGCCAACCAGTCCATCCCGGTGACCTTCGGCTGGAAGCCGCTGGGCCGCAGGTTGGTCAGCGTGTAGCCCGGGTGCACCCCGGTCAGCGGCAGGCCGTCGCCGGGAGTGTCGGCGATGCCCTCACACTCCTTGCGGCCCGGTGCGGTCACCCGGACGACGCCGGCGTCGGTGCTCAGCGCCGAGTTCGGTACGACCACGAAGGACGACGAGCCGGGCGTCTTCCACTCCAGGGTGATCTGCTGCCCGCCGCCGCGTTCGAAGTGGTCGATGCGCAGCGGGTGCAGCCCGGCGGCGAGGGTGACGGTGCCCTCCTTGGGCGGGGTCGCTCCGTGCAACCCGTCGTGGTCGATCACCACCGTGTTGTCGATCGTCAGTTTGGACCCGTCGTCGCTGCTGAGCCGGAACGTGTAGCTGCCGGCCTGGGTGGTGGTGATGTTGCCGAGCACCTGCGAGACGAAGTTGTCCTCGAAGCCGAAGTCGGTCGCCGAGGTCCAGTTGATTGTGGACATCAGCCTGTCCACGTTCGGGGTCTGCGCGGGCTTGAGGGTGCAGAGCGTGGAGAGCGGCACCTGCACGTCGAAGACGCGCAGCGTGACACCCGGTTCCTGCGCGGGGGCGGCGGTGGCCGGAGCGGCCCAGAGGCCGGCGGTGAGGACGAGTGCCAGCGCACCCAGTGCGGGTTTGTGGAGTCGGCGTAGCAGGCGTGTGCCCATCGTTCCTCCAGGAGGCGGTGGAGTGTCCGACGGCCGAGGCGGAGCAGCGGTGAGGATGGCCGTCGGCCCGGGTCCGTAACGTCCTCGACGCCGACGAGTGACGTTGCGGAAACACCGGGTGGATGGATCGAGACATTAAGGCGTTTCGATTGGAGTGTCCATGGCTTCGCCTCGATACATCAAAAGTTCCTCGTGCCCGTGCGAAAGTTCGCGATGGTACGCGCAGGTATGCGGGTTTTGGCGGCCTATCGCCGTCCGCCTCGGGCCCGGCCACCAGCCCGGTTGCCGGGCTTGCGAGGTGTGTTCGCCGCCTTCCCCACGTTGGCCGTCTTGCCCGCCCTGCCAACCGGTCGGCGGGTCGCGGTGGCGCCTGCCCGTGCGGCGGGTCGACGGCGGGCCGCCACCAGCACGATCGCGGCGACCACGACGACGATCAGTGCCGGGACCAGCCAGGGCGGGAACCCGCCGTCCCGCTGCTCTTCCGTGGCGCCAGCCGGATCGCTCGCCGGGGCGCCGGTGGCATCCGCCGGGCCGCCGGTCGCCCCCGGGCTCGCCGACCCCTCGCCCTCGGCTTGGGCGAGCAGTGTCGCGTCCGGCCCCGCCGTGGGCACCACCCAACCGGCTGGCGCCGGCGTACTCGGCCCCTGGTAGTCGAAGGTGACGTTGCCCCGCACCGCCTCACCGTCCGAGGCGACGGAGAGATAGCTGGCGGTGTAGCGACCCTTCGCCGGCCAGTGGGCGACGGTCACCATGGCCGGGAAGCCGGTGTGGTAGAGCCGCGGCTCGAACACACCGTTGACCATGAAGTACTCCTGGACCGGCTTGTCCAGGCGCTTCGGCTCGCCGAATGACCAACCATTGTCCACTCGCGACCCGTCCGGCCCGGTGACGGTGAAGTGGGCGTTGGAGGCTGGTTTCTCGGTGAAGTACAACCCCAGCTGCGTCAGCGGCTCGCGCACGACGGTGCCGGTCAGCGGGGTGCTGGTCGCCAACTGGCCGTGCGCCGACGCCGGTGCGACCGGCAGCACCAGCGACACCACCACCGTCGCGGCCAGGGCCGCCAAGGCGCGGCTCAGGATGTGACGCATAGTGACGAGCCTCGATCGCATTGGTTCATCATGGTCATATCCCCGCCGCCGAACAAGACGTACAGTTCTCATCCCCGACGATCAACCCGACACCCGTCCCCTCGCGTCGTTCGGAGCCCGCCCGTGTCCGTCCGTACCCCCGCCCGCCGTACTACCGCCGCCCTCGCCGCCACCGCCCTCACCGCCCTGCTCCTCGTCGGGTGCGGCCAGGACGACGATCCCTCCGTCGCCGCCCCCTCGACGGCACCGACGTCCGCCGCGCCGCCGAGCGCCACCACCGCGCCGACCCCGACGGCCGCCGCCACCCCGAGCGCCGCCGCCAGCACCCCGGCCGTGGACCGGCAGATCACCGTGACGATCGCGAAGCGGCGGGTCGATCCGCCCACCGGACGAATCACCGTGGGTAAGGGCGAGTTGGTTCGGATCACTGTCACCTCCGACGTGTCCGACGAACTGCACGTGCACGGCTACGACCTGGGCGCTCGACTGCCGGCCGGCACCCCCGGGTTGGTGGAGTTCCGGGCCGACAAGACCGGGCTGTTCGAGGTGGAGACGCACGAGACCGAGCTGGTGCTGTTCCAGCTCGTCGTCCGCTGAGCGACATGACCGCCGCTCCCACGCTGCTGGCACACGGCGTCGGTGGTCGCCAGGACCTGCCGATCACGCTGCCGCAGCTCGTCGTCGCCGCCGCGCTGACCCTCGTCGTCACGTTCCTCGCCCTGGGCCTGCTCTGGCGTGAGCCGCGACTCGACCGGGACGCGGTCGGGGGCCGACCGGTGCCGGGATGGCTCGCCCGACTCGTCGACGCGCCCACCTTCCGGTGGGTGCTACGGGTGCTCGGCCTGCTCGCAGCCGCCTGGTTCTGCCTGGGTCTGCTGGGCGGGCCGGACACAGCGGACAACCCGACGGCCGGCGCGCTCTACGTGCTGCTCTGGGTCGGGCTGGCGCCGCTGTCGCTGCTGCTCGGCCCGGTCTGGCGAACGGTCAACCCGCTGCGCACCGTTTACCTGCTGGTGGCGCTGGCCGTGCGGCGCGACCCGCGCCGAGGGCTCCGTCAGCTGCCGGCCGGCGTGGGATGGTGGCCGGCCGCCGCCACCCTGTTCGGCTTCGTCTGGCTGGAACTGGTCGCACCCGACCGCGCCACCCTGCCGGTCATCACCGCCTGGCTCGCCGTGTACGCGGTGGTCATGCTGGCCGGCGCTGCGGTGTTCGGCGCCGGCTGGTTCGACCACGCCGATCCGTTCGAGACGTACAGCGCCCTGATCGGTCAGCTCGCCCCGGTCGGCCGGGCAGCCGACGGCGTGCTGGTGTGGCGCAACCCGCTCGACGGGATCGCCGGGCTCCGGCCCCGCCCCGGCCTCGTCGCCGTGGTGATCGTGCTGCTCGGCTCCACCATGTACGACAGTCTCTCCAACGCGCCCGGCTGGCTGCGGTTCAGCCAGGAGAACGGCCTGCACCCGGCGGTCACCGGCAGCGCCGGGCTGACCCTTGTCGTCGCCGCCGTGGCGGTGGCGTACCTCGCCGCCACCGGAGCCGCCGCGCGCATCGGCCGCTCCGACCCGGCCGCCGTCCGGCGCGTGCCGGGCGAGATCGCCCACTCGATCGTGCCGATCGCGGTGGGCTACGTGGTGGCGCACTACTACTCGCTGCTGATCCTGGAAGGCCAGCGCACCGTCGCGCTGCTCTCCGACCCGTTGGTCACCGGCGCCAACTGGCTCGGCACCGCCGGCTGGGAGCCGCACACCGGGCTGATCACGCCGTCCGGGGTGGCCACCCTCCAGATCACCGTCATCATCCTCGGGCACCTGCTCGGCACGCTGCTCGCCCACGACCGCGCCCTGTACCTGTTCCCCCGCGCCCGGGCGGTGGCCGGCCAGCTGCCGCTGCTGGCGCTCATGGTCGCGTACACCGTCGCCGGTCTGCTGTTGCTCTACGCGGGGTAGCCCCGCCTGGTTCCGACCCGTGCGTCATGATGGCCCGTGGACTCCGATCTTCAGCGCTACCTCGATGACCTGGTCGCCGCCGCCCGCGACGTCCTCGGGGCCGACCTGGTCGGCGCGTACGCGGCCGGCTCGGTGGGGCTCGGCGCGTACCAGGCCGGCCGCAGCGACGTGGACGTGGCGCTGGTCAGCGCCGGTCCGCTCACCGCCACCGCCAAGCGGGCGCTGGTGGCGCGGCTGCGGCACGAGGCCCTGCCCTGCCCGGCGCGAGGGCTTGAGCTGGTCGCCTACGACCGGGCAGTGGCCGCCTCGGGCACCCCGGAACCCGGTTTCGAGCTCGAAATCAACACCGGGGCCGGCATGCCCTTCCGGTGCACCCTCGACCCGGCCGACCGGCCCGCCGCCGACGGCCGCTTCTGGTACGGGCTGGACCGCAGCATCCTGCACCAGAGTGGGCTGCCGCTGCTCGGGCCGCCAGCGGGGGAGGTCTTCGCCGACCTCACCCCGGTCGACCTGCGTCGACTGCTCATCGAGGCGCTGTGCTGGTGGCTGGCCCTGCCGACACCACCGGGGGACCAACCCGCGCCCGGCACGGAGGACGCGGTGCTCGGCGCGTGCCGGTCGCTGGTGCGACACCGCGACGGCGTCTGGCTCGCGAAGGTGGCGGCCGGCCAACGACTGGTCGACGCCGGTGACCGGGCCGAGGTGATCGGCCAGGCGATCGCCGCGCGGCACGGCGGGCCGCCGCCCACCGGGGCGCAGGCCCGAGCCTTCCAACAACGGGTACGCGACGAGATCGCCGCGTAGCCGACCGGCCGCCAACGTGAAGACGGTCAGCGAACCGGGCTGGGCTGCAACGAGGCGAAGAGCAGGTTGAGACCCTCGGTCATGGTCGGGTGGGTGATGACCGCGTCGCGCAGGGCGGTCCACGGCATCCCGGCGAGCATGGCCAACTGCACCGAGGTGATCACCTCACCGGCCTCGGCGCCGAGCAGCGCCGCGCCGAGGATCCGGTCGGTGCTGGCGTCGATGACTGCCTTCCACATGCCTTTGGTCTGGCGCAGGGTGCGCGCCCGGGGGATCGCGGCGACCGGCAGGTGGGCGACCTGGACGTCGTACCCTGCGCGGCGCGCCTCGGTCTCGGTGAGCCCTACCCGGGCCAGCTCCGGGGTGGTGAAGACGGTGTACGGGATCAACCGGTCGGCGGTGCTGCGCTGTCCACCCGCGAGGTTCGCCCGGATGATCCGGTAGTCGTCCAGCGAGACGTGGGTGAACTGCGGGCTGCCGGCGACGTCTCCGGCAGCCCAGGTCCGCTCGGCGCTGGTGCGTAGGTGCTCGTCGACCTCCACGAAGCCCCGTTCGCTGAGGCGTACGTCGGCGGCGTCCAGGCCGAGCCCGTCGGTGACCGGCGCCCGGCCGGCCGCCACCAGCACGTCGTCCCCGGTCACCAGGCTGCCGTCGTCCAGCGTCACCCGGACCGTGCCGTCGACGTCGCGGTCGACCCGTGCGACCGCGACGCCCACCCGTACGTCGATGCCGTCGTCGACGAAGACGCGCATCACCGCGTCACTGACGTCGGGGTCCTCGCGGGTGAGCAGTCGCGGGCCGCCCTCGATCAGCGTCACCGCGCAGCCGAACGAGGCGAACATCTGCGCGAACTCCACCCCGACGGTGCCGCCGCCGAGCACCACCAGCCGGCTCGGCAGCCGGTCCAGGTGCAGCAGGCTGTCGCTGGTCAGCACCCCGGTCTCGGCCATCCCGGGTACCGAGGGCAGATGCGGACGCGTACCCGTGTTGATCACCACGTCGTCGCCGCGCAACAGCCGCTCACCGCCGTCGGCGAGCGACACCCGTACGGTCCGGGGGCCGACGAACCGGGCCTCACCGATCACCAGGTGCAGACCGGAGTCGAGGAACTGCTGCCGGTTGGCGGCGACCATCCCCTCGACGACGTCCTGCTTGTGCGCGCGCAACAGGTCCACGTCGACCCGGCCGCCGTCCAGCACCAGGCCGAGCGCGGACGCGTCACGCAGCAGGCGTGCCGCCCGTGCGCTGGTCACCAGCGCCTTCGTCGGGATGCACGCGACGTTGATGCAGCTGCCGCCGATCATGCCGCGTTCGACCATGGCGACCCGCTGCCCGGACCGGGCGACGTCCATGCTCAACGTCTTCCCGGCCTTGCCGCCGCCCACGACGAGCAGGTCGAACTCCTCCGGTCGGTCGGTCACCGGGTGCTCCTCTCGGTCGCCGGCGGGCCGGCGGCCACCGCTGGTGCGCGGCGGTCAGCCCAGCCTGCCAGCTGCATTGAAGACGCCGGCCCGGTTCGGCCCAGAATCCCCCCGGGACGACCGCAGGCGAGGTCGTCCCGGGCCGTGCGGGATCGCAGGGGCCCGGGACAACCGTCACCGTCATCAGTGCCGGGCGGCGCCGTTCTCGCTGACCGGCTGCCCGAAGGCCAGGAACGGCACGGGGGTCGGGGCGTCGGGCCGAGTGAAGATCCGCTCGGCCTCGTCCGTGGGCGCGTCCGCCGGCCGGTCGGTGGGCGTGTTCACCGACTCGTCGAGGTTGGTCGGCCGGTGCGAGCGCTCGGCGTCGGACTGCTCACTCCCGGACTGGTCGGCAGCGGACTCGTCGTCACCAGGCCGGTCGCTTTCGTTGCGCACCTCAGCGACCCGATCGGCGGGGGAGCGGTCGGCGCTGGGTCGATCGAAGCTGGAACGGGAACCCAGCATCGGGTACTCGGCGGTCTCCGTACCCCCGGCGGCCGCGGCCATCACCGCGGCGGCGGCGAGGTCGGCCACCCGCTTCGCTTCCCGCTGCACCCGGGCGCGGACCTCCTTGGCGTGCCGCTCGGCGGAGTCCCCGGCGCGTCGGGCCTCCTCCAGCCGGGCGCTCTCGGCGGTGAGGTCCCGGCGGACCTCACTGAGCCGCTGCTGCATCCTCGACAGCTCGTTCTCCAGCGTCTCGCCCTCCTCGCGGATCTCGGCGAGCTGCTGACTGCCGGTCTCCAGCTCGGTGTGCAGCGCGGTGGCCTCCTGCTGACGCTCCTCGATCTCCTGCTGGAGGGCGGTGAGCTGCTGCTGGTGGCTGGCGGCCTGCTCGTCGGCGCGGTTGCGCAGCTCGGTCACGTGCTGCTGCGCTTCGGCCAGCAGTGCGGCGATCTGCTGCTCGGTCGCGTTGCTCTGCTCGGCGAGCTCCTGCTCAGCGGCGGCCTGCTGCTCGGCGATGTCCCGCTCGGCGGCGGTCCGTCGCTCGTTGACCTCGCGCTCCACGTTGGCCTGCCACTGGGCCATCTCCTGCTGGTTCTTCGCGCGGGCCGACTGGAGTTCCTGCTGGATCTGGGTGCGGGCCGACTTCATCAACGCGTCGGCGGCGACCCGCGTCTGGTTGAGCTGCTGCGCGCTCTGTTCGGTGATCCGCTTCGCCTCGTGCTGGGCGCGCTCGTGGGCGGCCTCACCGTCGGCACGCAGCTGCTCCGCGTGCTCGCGGATCGCGGTCAGCTCGGCCTCGGCCAGGGTGCGCCGCTCCTCGTGCGCCTGCTCCTGCTCGGTGCGCCGGGTCGCCAACTCCTCGGCCAGGTCCTGGCGTGCCTGCGCGGCCCGCTCACGGGTGTCGGCGAGGATGCGCTCCGACTCGCTGCGCAGCTCGTTCGCCCGGTCGGTCGCCGACTCGATGATCATGGCAGCCTGCTTGTCGGCGAGCGTCATGATCTCGGCGACCATCGGCCCCAGATCGTGGATCGTCGCGCGGTCCACCTGCACCGGTTGCTCCTGAAGGTCGGCCAGTTCGGTACGCAGTCGCTGCACCTCGGCGGTCAGTTCACGGACCCGAACGGCGGAACGCCCATGCTCCCCACTGAGCATCGCGATCTGACCGTCGAGCTGCTCCAGGTGTCGGTCCACCTGGCGTTTGTCGTAGCCGCGCAGGGTGAGCTCGAAGTGTGGCCGCGAGGCCGCATCGTCGCGTCCTGCGCGCGGCTCAGCGCCAATGGACATGCACCATCCTCCGTACGATCGGGGGGCGTGAGGGTCGGCGGTCGCCTGCCCCGCGGGCCGTCAGTGTGGCGCAACGCTACCGCCGAGCCGACCTCATGCGAAGTCCCGCCCCACCCCCTCTCACGTCCCAGAGCCCGCCGGCCCTCGGCCCACCCCCCGCCTGCGTCGATCATGGAGTTGTGGTGGGTGACAAAGGTCGTGGACCATCACCATTCCGGCACCACAACTCCATGATCGACTGAGTGGACTTCCCGCGCGGCGACGGCGGTCTAGCGGCGGCGCGCCACGAGCACCGCGTCGTGGATTGTTATCTGCTGGCCGTTCTCGTCGGTGGCTGCGCGGGGGCGGGCCTCGGCCGTCAGCACCTCCCAGTCAGACGGGTCCAGGGTGGCGGCCACGTCCTCGGCGGTGAACATCATGTCCGGCATGTGCATCCGGCGTGCCGTCGTCCACAGATCCGACGGGTGGTGCCCGACGATCAGCAGAACTCCGTCCGGCGCCACCGCCGCGGCCAACCGGGCGAACAACTCCTGTCGCTGCACCGGCGGCAGGTGCATGAACTGCGCCGACACCAGGTCGTACGCCTCCTCGGCGGGGGGCTTGTCGCGCAGGTCTGCGTGCGTGAAGTCGATCCGAGCACCGACGCCGGCGGTGTCGGCGTGCGCGGCGGCCCGGTCCAGTGCGGTGGTGGAGATGTCCACCGCCGTGACCTGCCAGCCGCGCTCGGCCAGCCACACCGCGTCGGCGCCCTCCCCGCTGCCCACGTCCAGCGCGCGCCCCGGGCGCAGGTCCGCGACCTCGGCGACCAACTGCGGGTTCGGCCGACCACTCCAGACCGACGGCCGGGACTGGTAGCGCTCCTCCCACGCCGGTTCCTCGAACGCGGTGGCCACCACCTGGCGGTACGCGGTGACCGCAGCCTGGGTCTCCTCGGCGATCAGGTCGGCGTTGATCGCCGCGCCGGCGGTGAGGCCGGCCGCGGCGGACGTGATCACCTGGCCACGGATGTCGGCCACGTTGCCCGCCACCCAGACGCCCGGGACGCTCGTCGCGCCGGTGGGGTCGGCCGGGATCTGGGCGCCGATGACGTGCTCGCCCATCGTCACCTCCTCCGGGGCCAGGCCCAGCCCCACCAGCAGGCCGGAGCGGGGGGTCAGCCGCGTCGCGACCACCACCGCGTCGAGCGCCACCACCCGACCGTCGGCCAGCCGTACGCCGGTCAGCGCGTCCCCGGTCACCTCGATCTCGGCGATCGGGCCCGGGACCACCGCGATGCCCCGGGCGGCGAGCCGCTCGGCGGCCTCCGCGTCCGGTGCGGGGGCGTCGTGCAGCAGGAGCAGCACGTTGGCACTCCACTGTCGCCACATCTCGGCCTGGTGCACGGCGAACGGTCCGGTCGCCAGGATGCCGATCCGCCGGTCGCGGACCTCCCAGCCGTGGCAGTACGGGCAGTGCAGCACGTCGCGTCCCCACCGCTGGGCCAGACCGGGCACGTCGGGCAGTTCGTCGGTCAGCCCGGTGGTCACCAACAGCCGACGGGCGCGCACCGAACCCCCGCCGTCGAGGCCGAGCCGGAACCCGTCGTCGTCGCGGGTCACCTCCTCCACCCGCCCGGTGTGGAACTGCCCGCCGTACCCGGCGACCTCGGCCCGCCCGACCTCGAGCAACTCGCCCGGCGGCGTCCCCTCCCGACCCAGGTAGTTGTGCACCCGGTCGGCCGGCGCGTTGCGCGGCTCACCGGAGTCGATCACCAGCACCGACCGGCGGGCCCGGCTCAGCGCCAGGGCTCCGCTGAGCCCAGCGGCGCCGCCGCCCACCACCACCACGTCGTATGTCTCTTCCACCGGTATCTCCCTCTGACTCTGTCGGCTGAGCCCACCATGCGTCGCCCCCGTCCAGGTGGCAACTATCCTTGCCGTTATGGCAAACGAGGACTCCGCCGCGCTGGCGGCTGTCGGCCCCCGGCTGCGTGCCCTGCGCAATCAACGCGCGATCACGCTGACCCAGCTCGCCGACCTCACCGGCATCTCGGTGAGCACCCTGTCCCGGCTGGAATCCGGCAGCCGCCGACCCACCCTGGAGCTGCTGCTCCCGCTGGCCCGCGCCTACCAGGTGGCGCTGGACGAGCTGGTCGACGCCCCGGCCACCGGCGACCCTCGCGTACGCCCTAAACCGATCGTCATCCACGGCATCACGTTCCTGCCGTTGACCCGCCGACCGGGCGGCCTGCAGGCGTTCAAACAGATCTTCCCGCCGGATCCGTCCGCCGGGGAGCGAACCCCGCAGGCCCACGAGGGGTACGAGTGGCTGTACGTGCTGTCCGGCCGACTGCGCCTGCTGCTCGGCGACCGTGACCTAATGCTGACCCCGGGCGAGGTGGCCGAGTTCGACACCCGGGTCCCGCACCTCGTCCTCAACCCCGGCCCCGGCACGGCCGAGGCCCTCAGTCTCTTCGGGCCGCAGGGGGAGCGGTTGCACGTTCGCGCCCGACCCGCCGCGGGCTGAGGCGCTGACCCCGCTGGTGGCGGGCCGGGCGGCAGGGATTTCCGACCACGGTCTGCGCCACCGGACCGGTGATCACCGGCGACGCGGTGTGATCAGCCCCGACTCGTACGCCCACACGACCAGCTGGGCGCGGTCGCGGCAGTGCAGCTTCGCCATCGCCCGGTTGACGTGCGTCTTCGCCGTCAACGGACTGATCACCATTCGCAGGGCGATCTCGTCGTTACCCAGCCCGCGGGCGACGAGTTCGACGATCTCCTGTTCGCGCGCGGTCAGCACCTCGCGTCCGGCCACTGGCTCGGCCGGCGGTGGGCCGGCCACGAACTCGCTGATGAGCGTACGTGTGACGGCCGGGGCGAGTAGCGCGTCGCCGCGAGCCACGACGGCAACGGCCTGCAGCAGGTCGGCGGGGTCGGCGTCCTTGAGGAGGAAACCGCTGGCGCCGGCGCGGAGTGCGGCGAACACGTAGGAGTCGAGCCCGTAGTTGGTGAGGATGAGGACGCGGACCGCGGCGAGGTCGGGATCAGCGGCGATGAGCCGGGTGGCCTCGATACCGTCGAGCCCCGGCATCTGCACGTCCATGAGCACGACGTCCGGGCGTAGGCGTCGCGACAGCTGGACGGCCGATGTGCCGTCGGTGGCCTCGCCGACGACCTCCAGGTCGTCCTCGGCGTCGAGTAGTGCCCGGAATCCGGCCCGCATCAGAGCCTGGTCGTCGACGAGCAGGACTCGAATCATGGTGGGCCGTCCAGGGGGAACGTCGCCCGTACCGTGAATCCGTGGTCGTCGCGGGCGGCGGCCCGCAGCGTACCGCCCAGCCCGGTCACCCGTTCCCGCATGCCGCGCAGGCCCACGCCGGGCGTCGTCGTCCGGTCCGGCGACGCCTGGCCGTCGTCGGCGACCGAGACGGTCAGCTGTGCCGGGGCGTACTCGACGTGGATCTGCGCGGTGGCGGGACCGGCGTGGCGGGCCACGTTGGTCAGGGCCTCCTGGACGACGCGGTACCCGGCCTGGTCGACCTCGGCGGGTAGGTCCCGGGGCCGACCGGTGACGGTCACCTGCACCGGTACGCCGGCCGCCCGGGTCCGCTCGGCAAGCTCGTCCACCCGGGCCAGTCCGACGGGGTCTCCGTCGGTGGGGGAGCGGAGAACGTCGAGCGTCGTGCGCAGTTCCCGCATCGCGGCGCCGCTGGCCTCCTGGATCGCCAGCAACGTGGCCGACGGTTCCTCGCCGTGCTTGCGGGCCAGGTGCACGGCGATCCCGGCCTGGACCTTGATCACGGAGATGCTGTGGGTCAGCGAGTCGTGCAGATCCCGGGCGATGCGCAGGCGCTCCTCCCCGGCACGACGCAACGCCATCTCCTCGCGGGTGCGTTCGGCCTCGATCGCCCGTTGTTCGACCTGTTCCAGGTACGCCCGACGCTGCCGGGCGACGAGCCCGGCGACGTTGGCCGCCACAAACCAGCCCAGCAGGAGGGCGGTCCAGTCGACGATCAGCTGGCCGGGCCGGTCGGCGGGCGCGGCCGAGATGTCGCGGGCCAGGAAGCCGCCGAGGAAGACCAGACTGGCCGAAACGGTGGCCGATCGGTGCCCCCGCCAGGCGGCGACGTACGCCGCGCCGAGGACGGGGAACGCCACGGACAATCCGGGGTGCACCCGGACGTGCAGGGCCAGCATGGCGGCGGTCACCACGCCCAATGCCACCACCGGGTAACGCCGGCATACCGCCATGGCCGCCGCCATGGCCAGGACCAGGAAGACGTCGACCACCCGCACCGGAGCGGCGTCCGGCGCGAGCGCGGCATTGCCGAGCAGGAGGCCACCGAGGGCGAGGCCGCTGAGGGCGTACGGCAGGTCGCGACGCATGGTCGCACTGTAGAACGGGCCGCCACCCGCGAGCATCCACCGCCTGCGGTAGGTGGGCGTACTGCGGACGCGGTATCGGCGGCCAGCCAAGTGCCTGCGGTGGCACGACGCTTTTCCGACCTCTCGGGTCAAGCATCGAACCCATGACATACCGCTTCTTCACCCCCGTTCCAGCGAGTACGGCGACCGGTCTGACCGGCGAGGTCTACCGGCAGCTGAGAGACGAGTTCCTCGGGCCGGCGCCCACCTTCCAGGCGCTCGCGGCCGTGCCGGAGGTGCTGGCCGCGACCTGGTCGCTGATGCGTGAGGCCCTGCTCGCCGGGGACGGGTCCCGGGTCGACCGCGAGATCGTCGCGTCGGCGGTGTCGCGGGCCAACCGTTGTCGGTTCTGCGTCGACGCCCACGTGATGCTGCTGCACGCGCTGGGTGAGCACGAGGTGGCCGAGGTCATTGCCCGTGGCGGGACGCCGTCCGAGCCGGGGCACGCCGAGCTGGCCGCCTGGGCGGAGGCGAGCCGCAGCCCGATGGCCGCCGGCTGGACAAGTCGGTACGGCCCCGAGGTCACCGGCACCCTGCTCGTCTTCCACTTCATCAACCGGGTCGTCTCGGCGCTGCTCGACCCCGATCTGCTGCCCGGCGGCCTGCAACGCTCCTCAGTGGTGCGGTCGGTCGGGGGTCGGCTCTACGCCAGGACGGCCCGGGAACCGAGGCAACCCGGCCGCAGCCTCCCGCTGCTCGACGTCGGTACGACGGAACCACCGGCCTGGGCGGGGGAGAGCCCGGTCGGCGTCGCGTACGCGGCCCTGAGGAACGCCGCCATCCAGTGCGGGGACCTGCTGGGCGACGTGGCGCGCCAGACCGTCACGGCAACCGTGCGCTGGGAGGACGGCCGCTACCCCGCCCGGCCCTCGGACTGGGCCGTCGACCTGGTCCGGGACGTACCCGGAACGGACCGCGTCGGGACCCGGATCGCGTTGCTGGCGGCGTTCGCACCCAGCGCGATCAGCGTGGGCGACGTGGCCCTCTGGCGGCTCTCCCATCCCGCCGACGCCGATCTCGTGCGGCTCGTCGCGTACGGGGCGATCACGGCCACCGATCACGTCGCCCGGGCCCTGACCTCGGCACACCTCTAGGAGCTCACCATGCGCAAGGCATTCGTCATCGCCAGCATCCTGTTGCTCGTCTCGTTCGCCCTGCAGTTCGTCTTCGCCGCCGTGGGCGGGTTCACGAAGCCCGCCGGCGACGGCGCGTACGCCCTGCACAGCGTCAACGGCATGGCGGTCATCCCCGTTCTCACAGTGCTCACCGCCCTGTTCGCCGCGCTGGCGAAGGCGCCGGGCCGGATCATCGGACTGGCGGTCCTGCCTGTCGGGCTCGTCGTCGTGCAGGCGCTCATCGCCATGCTCGCCAACGCGTCCACCGACGACGCCGGCGCCAGCACGCCGCTGGGCCTGACCATCGCCGGGCTGCACGCGGTCAACGGAATCATCGCTGTGCACGTCGTGGTCGGCGTGTTGAGGGCAGCGCGACAGCTGGACCGACCGGAACCTGTCGACGCCGCACCCGTGACGGTTCTCGAGGGGGAGCCGGCATGACCACCGGCTCGCTGCTCGCGGCCGACCTCGTGATCGCGGTCCTGGCGGCCGGCGGATGGCTGGGCGGCGGTGCGGCGTCCGCCGCTCGGCGTCGCCCGCTCGCGCTGGGGCTGGCGGCCTTCGCGCTGCTCGCCACGCTCGCCCGCGCGGTCACGATCACCGCGCTGGCCCGCACCGGCTGGTGGTTCGCGGCGGAGAAGGTTCTCATCGCCGCCCCACTGTCGCTCGTGGCGGTGGCCGTCGCCGGGCCGCGGTTGCTGCGGGCCGCGGGTGACATCCGGTCCGTCGCGGTCCCGCTCCTCTTCGCCGGGTACGCGCAGAGCAGCGCCCTGCTCGTGACGCTGCTGCACGGCTATCCGGCGTCGGCGGGTGTGGGACTGCTGGCGGTCGCCGGGGTGCTGGCGGCAACGGCGGTCTCGTGGCTCGCCCTCGGCGCGCGCCCGTCCCGGATGGTCTCCCGGACGGCCCTCGGGGTGGCGGTCGCGGCGCTGGTCACCGGAACCGGGCTGGTCGTCGCCCCGACCGCCGCGCCCGGCGTACCCCATGATCACGAATATGGGGATGCGCGGACCGTCGGCGAACCGACCAGGCGGTTCACCCTGACGGCCGCGACCGCCACGGTGCGGGCGGGCGGCCGGGACGTCGCGGCGTGGGCGTTCAACGCGCAGGTCCCCGGGCCGGAGCTGACGGCCACCGTCGGCGACGTCATCGAGGTGACCTTGCGCAACCGGGACATCGCCAAGGGCGTCACCCTGCACTGGCACGGGTACGACGTGCCGAACAGCCAGGACGGGGTGCCCGGAGTGACCCAGGCGGCGGTCCGGCCCGGGCAGGAGTTCGTCTACCGGTTCCGTGCCGACCAGGTCGGCACGTACTGGTACCACACGCATTCGGTCTCCGACGTCGGCGTGCGGATGGGCCTCTACGGTGTCCTGGTGGTGCGCCCGACGCCGGTGACCGGCGTCGACGTCACAGTGCCGGTGCACACCCTGGCCGGTGTCGCGCTGCCCGAGCCGAGAACGGAGCCGGTGGCAGCGGGGGTGCCCGTGCGGCTGAGGCTGATCAACACCGACAGCACGACGCACCGGTACGCGTTGGCCGGCACCCCGTTCCGGGTCGCCGCGATCGACGGATCCGACCTGCACGGCCCGACCCCGCTCGTGGACACCGCCGTGTCGATCCCGGCCGGGGGACGCTACGACCTGGTGTTCACCGCGCCCGCCACGCCGGTCGCCCTGTTCGTCGATGGCCGGGCCGTCTACTCGACCGGACCGGTCTCGGCGGCCACCACCGCCTGGCCGGTGTTGGATCCGCTCACCTACGGCGGCGCTTCCGCGGTGCCGTGGTCCCGGTTCGACAGGGAGTTCACCCTCGTTCTCGACCGCGGCCTGGACCTGCGTGGACTGCTCCCGCGATACGCCCACACCGTCAACGGCGCGGCCGACCCGGACATCCCACCGCAGGTCGTACGCCTCGGTGACGCCGTGAAGTTCACGATCGTCAACCGGTCCCAGATCGTGCACCCGTGGCATCTGCACGGCCATCACGTCCTGGTGCTGTCCCGCAACGACCGACGGGCGACGGGCAGCCCGTTGTGGTTGGACTCCTTCGACGTGCGCCCCGGCGACGTGTGGGAGGTGGCGTTCCGGGCCGACAACCTAGGAATGTGGGCCAACCACTGCCACAACCTGGCGCACGCCGAAGCCGGGATGACGCTGCACCTGATGTACTCGTGAGGGAGCCTCCGGCGCGATGCCGGAGGCTCCCTGGTGTTTGTGCCCGGTCAGTTGAGGGCGTAGATCTCCGCGGCGGTGGTCCACGGGTTGCCGTTGACCTCGCTCAGGGCGCGCAGCCGCAGGTACTGCCCGGTCTTGGCGGTGAACCGGACCTCCTTCTGGCTGGCGTTGTTGGCGAAGGTGCCGGTGGCCACGGCCGTTCCCCAGTTGACGCCGTCAGTGCTGACATAGACCTCGTACTGGCCGATGCGCCCGTTGGCGGCGCCGCCGCCGCTGTCCTGCCGGGGCAGGTAGCGGATTCCGGAGACGGAGTAGCTCGCACCGAGATTGATCTGGATCTCGTGGGGCATCGGGGCGTTGCCGCCGGTGTACCTGGTGTGCCAGATCGTGCTGAGGTTGCCGTCGAAGGCGTTGGTGGCCGCCCCGTTCTCGGCGGCGGTCTCCTGGCTGTCCGTGTACTTCAGCGACCAGCCGGTGCGGGGGATGACGCCGGCGCTGGGCACGCAGACCGTGCTCAGCTGGTGCGCGCCCCGGTCGGGACGGCATCCCTGGGTGACGGCGCCACCGAAGTAGTCGCGGCTGCCCGGGGCGGTCATGACCTGGCCACTCGCCAGTGCCGGTGAGCCGGCGCGAAGCCGGTAGCCACCGGCGTCACTGATCGAGGTGGCGGTGCCCGGCGAGACGAACAGCGGATCGGCGGTGAGCTTGTTCGAGTCGGTGGGTTCGCCGGCCGGGTGCTGGCCGTAGAACACGTTCGAGTCGAACAGCAGAGCGCCGGCGTTGTAGCTGGCCTGGGTCGTGGTCACGTAGAAGATGTTGTTGTAGAACTCGACGTTGGCACCGGCTGAGCCGTTGCCGTTGTTGATGATCTGGGCTGCCTCGCCCACGTAGAAGACGTTGTTGTAGATCTTCGTGTTGGTGAGCTTCCCGCAGACCAGGTCGAAGATCTGGCCGCGGTCGTTCTGGCTGATGTTGTAGCGCACGATGTTGTCCTTGGTGGTGGAACCCCCGCCGTTGCACAGCAGGATGAAGCCGCCCTCGTTGTCGTGGCTGTAGTTGTACTGGTAGATGGTGCGGATGTTGCCCTCGTCCAGGTCGAGGCCCTGGCCGTCACAGGTGCTCCGGCCACCGCTGACCTCGTTGAACTGGAACAGGGCGTCGTTGATGTTCCAGCCCCAGATGCCGGCGGCGCACTGCGCTGGCTCGCGGACCCGGAAGCCGTCCACCCGGTTGTTCTCGACCAGGGCGCTCTGGGTGTGGTGCACGTCGATGGCGTCGCCGCCGATGTCGGTGACCGTGTTGCCGCGTACGACGACCCGGGTCTGCGGAAGCCAGTTTCCGCAGGTGGAGCCGCAGTTCGGGTTGGCCAGCTCGGGTCGGACCATCCAGCGGGTCCAGAAGTGGATGCCGTAGCGGTCGACGGTGGCGATCGTGTTGTTGTTGATCAGCACGTCGTCGAACTTCGTCTGCGTGGTGTAGCCGAGGACCTCGAAGAAGATGCCGGCGCTGGCGTCGTCGTCCTTCTTGGTCTGGTTGCCGTTGACGTCGTGGACGCTGAGCCCGGTCACCCGGTAGTAGGTGCCGGTGCCGGAGTTCTCGCGGATGATGTGCACGCCACGGCGGGTGGCGATCGCCGATCCCTTGTTGGAGATGTCCAGGTTGCGGATCTCCCAGTACTGCTGGTTGTAGAGCTTGACCACGTCGATGACGGCGCCGTTGCCGGCGAGCACCGGCTTGGCGCCGCTGCCGTACGCGTCAACGATGATCGGTGCGCCGGCCGCGCCGGAACCCTTGGGGAAGAGTTGCTGGTTGGCGCAGGTCGTGCCTCGCCGGATCAGGATCTGATCTCCGGCGGCGAACGTCCTGGCGTTCACCGGCGTGAAGCTGTTCCAGGGACTGGCCTGGGTGCCGCTGCCCGAAGTGCTCGCGGAGCAGTCGACGTAGTAGTTCGTTGCGGCTGCCGCGGCGGGGGGTGCGGCGACGAGTATCGCGGTGGCTAGCGTGGTCAAAGCCATCAACGAGGACCTGAACAAACGCATCGGAAGTCCTAACCATGGGGGTGGTGGGGGAGAAGTTCACTTCCTTGGAGCTGTTCTGCGCGTACGACCGGGGGTGAGGCCAGCGACGGGCCCGGGGGACCGCGGGCTCGTCGGCCGGCGCCGGTCCGGGTCACCGGAACTTTCTGTTGTAGTCCGCGAGAAGGCCGATCAGCACGGCGAGCGCCACGAGCATGATCGCGAGGTTGCCCCATCCGACAGTGGGCCGGACGACCACCACGGTGACGACGCAGACGAGCGCGATCAGCAGCCGGGCGACGATGAGCAGAGTGGCACGCGTGGATTCCTTCATGACATCCCTTTCTCGGGCCTCAGCCCTTGACGCCGCCGGCAGCCATACCCTGGATCAGGCGACGCTGGATCAGCGCGTACAGGAGCAGCACCGGCACGATGACGATGACCATGCCGGCGTAGAGCCGCCCGGGGTCCGCGGCCGCCTTCTGCGCGGCCATCAGGTTGAGCAGGCCGACCTGCAACGTCTTGCCCTCGCCGGGCAGCAGGGTCAGCGCGATGACGAAGTCGTTCCAGTACGCCAGGAAGTTGAACAGGATCACCGTGGTGACCGCCGGCCGGGCCATCGGCAGCATCACCCGCGTCATGATCCGGAACCGGGACGCGCCGTCCAGCAGCGCCGCCTCCTCGAACTCCGCTGGAATCGAGCGAAAGTACGCGGTCAGCAGATAGATCGTGAACGGGATCGAGGTCGCCGCGTAGACCAGCGAGAGCATCGCCGGGTTGTCGAGGAAGAACCCGTCCGGGAACACGTCGACCAGCGCGCGGTCCCAGTCGACCAGCATCAGGAAGATCGGCACGACGATGTAGTTGACGTTGACGAAGAGCCCGGCCAGCAGTGCCACCTCGACGATGCCCTTGCCGCGGAACTCGTATCGGGCGACGACGTACGCCGCCGGCACCGAGACCGCCAGCACGAAGACCAGGCCGAGGAGCGTGACCAGGACCGACGTGGCGAAGTAGCGGCCCATCTGCGCGCCGCCGAACGCGTCGACGTAGTTCTGCAGGTGCAGGCCTTCGGGCAGGGCCCAGGGGCTGCCGAAGAACTCGCTCTTGCGTTTGAGTGAGGCCACCAGCACCCAGGCGACCGGGATCACGATGAGCAGCGTGATCCCGCCGACGAGCAGGTGGGTGAGGCCACGGCCGGGCCGTGGACCGGATTTGTTGATCGTGGTCATGGGAGTGTCCTCTAGAACTGGAGGGGCTCACGCCGGGTCGCGCGGCTCACCAGGAGCGACACGAGGAACGAGAAAGCGAAGATCACCACGCCGATGGCCATGCCGTAGCCGTAGGCCGAGTTCGTGTACGCCTGCTTGTACATGTAGCTGAGCAGCACCTCGGAGGCGCCGTCCGGGCCGCCGCCGGTCATCGCGCGAACCAGCACGAAGCTGAGGTTGACCGCGCTGAGGATGAAGAAGGTCAACGTCGTGCGCAGGTTCTGCCAGATCAGCGGCAGCGTGACGGCGAAGAACTGCCGGCTGGCCGAGGCGCCGTCGAGCGCGGAGGCCTCGTACAACTCCTCCGGGATGCTCGCCATGCTCGACATGTAGATGACCATGTAGTAGCCCAGCGACTGCCACAGCATCGCGGTCGCGACCGAATAGAGCACCACCTTCTGGTCGCCCAGCCAGACCTGTTGCAGTCCGTCCAGCGAGAGCAGCCGGAGTGTGCCGTTGAGCAGGCCGTTCTCCTGGTCGTAGACGGCCGAGAAGATGGCCGCGATGACCACGACCGAGAGCACGTTCGGGATGTAGAGCACGAACCGGTAGAAGGTGTGGCCGCGCAGCTTCTGCCGGGTCATGACGGCCGCGAGGAACAGGCCCATCCCCATCGTCACCACGGTCACGACCACGAGCAACGCGACAGTGTTCTGGAACGCGCGCAGGAACTGCTCGTCGTCGGCGAGCTTGGCGAAGTTGTCCAGGCCGACGAACCGCATCTGCGCCGAGAAGCCGCTCCAGCTGTAGAGCGACATCCGGAACACGCTGACGGTCGGCCAGATCATGAACAGCGCGAACAGTGCCAGCGCCGGCAGCAGGCAGGCGGCGACGAACCGACCGTCGCCGCGCCGGCCGCGTGCGGCGGAGCCACGCGCTGACGCCGGGGACCTGCTGGGCGTACGCCTGCTGGTGCCCGTGGGTGGTGGAGTGAGGGTCGTCGTCACCGTGACCAGTCCTTGGTTCTCGCGGGGGAGGGGATCGGCGGCAGCCCGGTCCCGGGCTGCCGCCGGGGCGTCACTTGCCCGCTTGCCGCAGCTTCTCGCTGGCGTCGTTCAGCGCGGTCTGCCACTGGTCGACCGTCTTGTCGCCGCTGATGATGCTGTTCGCGGTGTCGAAGAGCGTGCCCTTGATGTTCACGCCCTCGACCGGCGCGGTGCTGGCGAAGCCGCCAACCAGAGCGGTGACGGTCGGGTCCTCGTAGAGCTGGTAGAACGGGGCGATCTCGGCGGGCAGCGTCGAGGCGATGCCCTTGACCGGCTGGATCGCGTTGGCCTTGGCGAAGATGCCGGCCGCCTCGTCGGAGTAGAGGTACGCGACGAAGTCCTTCGCGGCGTCCTTGTTCTGGGCTCCGCTCGGAACCCAGGCCGACTCGACGATCGTGGTCAGGTAGCGCTTGCCACCTGCGGTGACCGCCGGCAGCGGAGCCATCGCCCACTCGAACCCGTTGGCGCGCGGCGCGTCCTTCATCTCACCGACGACCCACGTGCCGTTCGGCATGAACAGCGTCTTGTTGTCGAGGAGCGACTGCTGGTTCTTGGTGAAGTCCTGCTCGTTCGCGTACCCCACAGTGGTCTTCGCCGCGTAGCTCAGCAGCTTGGCGGTGATGTCCAGGGCCTGGCGGGCCTGGGCGGTCTTCCAGACGCCGTCGGAGTAGGTCATTGCGTCCTTGTAGAACTGGTCACCGCCCACGTCGGCGAGCAGCGCGAAGAAGAACGAGTCGAGGTAGCCCGCGGTCGGGTAGGTGAACAGCGCGATGCCCTCGGCCTTGGCGGTGTCGCCGAGCTTGAACATGTCGTCCCAGCTGGTGGGGACCTGCCACCCCTTCTGCGCGAAGAGACCCTTGTTGTAGACCAGGCCGGTCGGCGCGTAGTACATCGGCATCAGGTAGGTCTTGTCGTCGTTGTACGGGTTCGTGCTGAGGTTGCCGACGATCCCGTCCGCGAGCTTGGCCCGCACCGTGGTCTGCTCGCCCGGCACGGTCATGTCCAGGACGCCGGTGAGGTCCTCCAGCGCCTTGTCCTTGACCAGCGTCTCGGCGAGCGCGGCCTTGCGGCCCTGGGGCAGCACCACGACGTCCGGGAACTTGCCGGCCTTCATGTTCGGGCTGATCTCGTCCTCAAGGGTCTTCGAGAGCTGCAGCTGCACGTCCACATCGGGGTGCTTGGCCTTGTACGCCTCGACGACCTGGACGTACATGTCCCGGCCGTAGCCGCCCTCGAAGGCCGCGACCTTCAGGGTCTTCTTGCCGTCGGCGTTGTCGTCGCCTCCGGAACAGCCCGCGATCAGGCTGAGCGCTGTCGTCGCGACGACAGCAAGGACGATGGGTTTTCTCAACATGGGGGTGGTCCTCCGGGGCGGGGCGCACATCGGTGCGGGAGTGATCGGCGTGCACGGGGGCGCGGTCCGCTAGATCACTGGGGCGGGCCGCGCGTTGTTACTGTGGCACCCGTAACATGAGTCGTCAAGAACGATGTGCCGACGGCATGACGGTCAGCGGGCCCGCGGCGCCGCGGTCGACTCCCGGACTATCAGGGTCGCCGGCGTCAGCGTTTCGCCGTCTTCGTCGGTGCCGAGCAGGAGTGCGACAGCGGCCGCCCCGGAGCGGTAGAAGTCCTGCCGAACGGTGGTGAGCGGCGGGTGGCAGTACGCGGCCAGCTCGATGTCGTCCACGCTCACGATCGACACGTCCTGCGGCACCGACCGCCCGCGCTCCCGCAGCGCCTTGATCACGCCGAAGGCCATCTCGTCGCTGGCGACGAAGACGGCGGTGACCTCGGGAATCATCGCGAGGATCTGCCCCTGGCGGTAGCCCGACTCGGGCGACCAGTCGCCCTCCAGCGCCGGTGGCGCGTCGATCCCGGCAGCCGCCAGGCACTCCTGCCAGCCCTGCCGACGCTGCCGTGCCTCGATCCACTCGTCCGGCCCGGCCACGTGCCACACCTGGCGGTGCCCCGCGTCCAGCAGGTGCTGGGTGGCCGTGCGCCCCGCCTCGTGCTGGTCGATGCCCAGCACCCGCGCCCCGGTGGTGCGCGAGCCGTCCACCGTGACGGTGGGGATGTCCCGCGTGATGTCCTCCATCCGCTGGGTCACGGAGATCAGGGGGACCGCGATGATGATGCCGTCGACGCCCTGGTCGGAGAGCTTGAGCAGGGACTTCTCCATCAACGCCGTGTCCAGCTCGGCGAGGGTCGCGATGCTCACCGAGTAACCCGCCTGACCGGCCGCCGCCTCCACCCCGGCGGTCACCGCCGAGCGCGAGTAGTAGCCGCCGGCCTGCAGCAGGACCAGGCCGAGCGTGAAGCTCCGACCCGAGGACAGCAGTCGGGGAGCGCCGTTGTACCGGTATTTGAGCTGATCGACCGCGTTGAGCACGCGACGCCGGGTCTCCGCGTTGACGTTCGGCGAGTCGCGCAGCGTGCGCGAGACCGTCTGTGCCGACACACCGGCGGCGCGTGCCACGTCAGCCATGCTCGGCTGCCTGCCACGCATTGTCGCCTCGGTCATCCGCCCGCCCTCCTGAGAACCCGGTACGGCGGCATCCTAGCGCCATTGTTACGGATGGCACGGGTAACATAGGCTTCCGCCATGATCGAGACGACCCGGCCGGGCAACACACTGACACCGTTGAACAGGCCATCGCCCGCGCTCGGATGGAGCGACCGTCAGCTCCACCGACACGGCGTCCCCCACCGCATCCTCTCCGGCGCCCTGCACTACTTCCGGGTCCACCCGGAGCTGTGGCGCGACCGGATCCGGCGGCTGGCCGACCTCGGTCTCAACACCCTCGACACGTACGTGCCGTGGAACTTCCACCAGCCGCACGCGGACCGCGCGCCCAGCTTCGACGGCTGGCACGACCTTGAGGCGTTCGTCGCGCTCGCCGGTGAAGAGGGTCTCGACGTCGTCCTGCGGCCCGGCCCGTACATCTGCGCGGAGTGGTCCAACGGGGGCCTGCCAGCCTGGCTCACCGCCCGCGACGTGGTCCTGCGCAGCTCCGACCCGGCGTTCACCGGGCCGGTGGAGCGTTGGTTCGACGAGCTGATTCCCCGCATCGCACGGCAGCAGACGCAGGCCGGCGGGCCCGTCGTGGCGGTGCAGGTCGAGAACGAGTACGGCAGCTACGGCGACGACGAGGCGTACCTGCGCTGGATTCGCTCGGCACTGCTCGACCGCGGCATCACCGAGCTGCTGTTCACCGCCGACGGCCCCACCGAACTGATGCACGACGCCGGGACGGTGCCCGGAACGCTGGCCGCGGCCACCCTCGGCTCGAAGCCCGAAGCCGCTCGTAGCCTCTTCGCCCGGCGCCGGCCCGACGAACCGTTCGTGGTCGCCGAGTACTGGAACGGCTGGTTCGATCACTGGGGCGAGCGACACCACGTCCGCGCGGTGGACAGCGCTGTCAAGACTCTCGACGCCATCATCGACGAGGGGGGAAGCGTCAGCCTCTACATGGCGCACGGAGGCACCAACTTCGGCCTGTGGGCCGGCGCCAACGCGGACCGAGGCCGGCTGCAGCCCACCATCACCAGCTACGACTCCGACGCGCCGATCGCCGAGGACGGCACGCTGACCGCCAAGTTCCACGCCATGCGCGCGGCCCTCGGCGCGACCGGGCAGCTGCGAGTTTCCGAGCGGATGCCGGTGCTCCCGCCGGCACAGGTGCCGCTGACCCACCGCGCCGACCTGATCGCCGGCCTGCGTGCCGTGCCCACCCCGGAGTCGACCGGTGCACGACCGGCCACCTTCGAGCAGCTCGGCCTGGACGCCGGGATGGTGCTGCTCACCGCCCACCCGAGGATCCCCACGGGTGACCACGTCATCATCCTGACCGACGTACGCGACCGGGCGATCGTCCTCGTCGACGGTGTGCCGATCGGTGTAGCCGACTCCGAGCAGCCGGAACTGCCGATCCGCGGCACCGGTGCGGCAGTGCGCCTGGAGATCCTGGTGGAGAACCTGGGCCGGATCAACTACGGCCCGCTGGTCGGTCAGCACAAGGGCCTGCTCGGGCCGGTGCTCGTCGACCGCCGGATCGTGCACGGCTGGACCAGCTCGCCGATCGCCCTGTCCGAGTGGACACCGGACGACCTGCGCCGCGCCACCTCTGCCGGACCCGCCAGCACCGGTGCCGGCTTCGCGGTGGCGACGGTGCCCATCGAGAAGCCGGCCGACACCTTCCTCGCCCTGCCCGGGTCGGTGCACGGCCTGGTCTGGGTCAACGGATTCCTGCTCGGCCGCTACTGGGACATCGGCCCGCAGGTGACGCTCTACTGCCCCGCACCACTGCTGCGCGCCGGCGAGAACACGGTTGTCGTACTGGAGACCGACCGGCTCGGCCCGGTCCTGGAGCTGCGCGACCATCCTGAGCTGGGCCCCACCGAGGAGTACGTGGAGGAGTTCGACTGACCGTCTGACCGGGCCCCGGCCGCCCGCCGCGCAAGCGGTCGTCCGGGGCCCGACAGGCCGGTCAGGCGCGCTTGCGACGACGCTTCAGCAGCAGGAACCCCACGCCGGCCGCGAGCACTGCGGCACCGCCGCCGGCGGCGAGCGGCAGGGTGGTCGAGCGGCCGCCGGCGGCGGCGAGCTCCGCGGAGCCGAGGTCACTGTCCGGCTCGGAGTCGTCGGTCACGGCTTCCGTGGCGGTGCTCGCGCTCGCGCTGGGGGTGGGAGTGGCGGCGCTCGGGGTCGGGGACGCGGACTTCGAGGGGGTCGCGTCGATGGCAGCAAGCGAATCGCCGTTGAGCGCGACCTTGACCTTGGCCTGACCACCGCCGGAGGACACGACGGCGACGGACAGCTTGCTCGCCTTGTCCGTCAGTTTGGTGATGGCGTCCGCGTTCGGCGGTGCGTTGTTGGTGGCCGTCTTGTCCGCCGTCGTGGTGTCGATGAGTGACGAGGCACCGTAGGAGCCCTTGGGGACACGGTAGGCGTGGACGCCCTCGAGCTTCGCGTCGAAGTTGCCGGCCGCGTGGCGGTACTCGATGACGAGCCGGTCGCCGCCCAGGGCGATGTCCAGGGCCCGGACTCCGCTGCCCTTGCCGTGCAGGGAGCGCAGCGTGTAGACCCCCGACTTGGTGACCTTGAGAGACGCCCCGCCGTTGAGCCATCCGGCACGGATCATCTCCGGTGCGGAGAAGCCGGCCGGCCGATACCCACCGGCCATGATGGTCGTGTGGCTGGCGCCCCCTGACTTGCACGCGCCCAGGTTGCCGCCGGTGCACTTGACGCGACCCTGGTGTCCGAAGCCCAGGTTGTGCCCCAGCTCGTGGCCGACGACGTCGATGCCACTGGCGGTGCCGTACAGGTTGATCCAGGTGGTGGGGCCGGGCAGGGTGGCAAGGCCGGCCCAGGGGCATTCGGTCTTCTGTGCCGGAAAGACGATCGAGAGGCTCTCGTAGTCCTTGCCCGCGACCAGGCCCCGCTTGGTGAGTTCCTCCCGGGTCATCTGGTTGATCTTGCCCTGCGGGCAGCCGGCGGCGCTGAGATCGAGCTTGATCGGGCCGAGGAACTGCTCCGGTACGGCGGGCACCAGCGTGTACTGCCCACGCGACAACTCCGACAGGTACGACGCGGCCGAGTCGCTCTTCGCCCCGAAGTAGGTGTCCGGCGTGGACGCCTTCACCTTGTCCGGAAACTGGAAGGAAGCGTCGTTGAACTCCACCAGAACGGGGAGGATCTTCCTCTTCACCGGGGCGGCGGCCGCGGGGGTGCCGGGGAGCGTGGCGGTGGTCAGTACGGCGATGCCTGTGGCCAGAGCGATGCGGCCGAGGGCAGACAGCTTCATGGGGTCCTGTTCCTTCAAGGGGGGATGCCTGGGCGCCAAGGACGCCGGTGTCCGTGGCTGTACGACTGGGTTCGGCAGCGTCGGATCGCGCCAGCCCGGCGGAGCTGAAGCAGACGAGGGAGTCCTGCCGCTCTTGTGCAGGAGGGAAGAGTCAGGAGCAGCCGAAGCTGCTGCATGCACCAGATCCTATGACATCGTATGTCCGATGTCGTATGAACGTAGGGCCCATCGATGCGTCCGTCAAGTGTTCGCCGTACCCGCAAACTCCCCGCCGACCGCGATCACGATTCGCGTCGATGCTGGACCGCGACCAGATCCAGCGCGGTCACCCACCGCCACGGTGCCGCGCAGGCAGCCTCGACCGCAGTCGATCGGTGACATGCAACAGTGCGGGCCCGCCCCGTGGAGGGCGAGCCCGCACTGTTCTGTCTATTGGTGCGCGCGGTACGAGGTCAGCTGAGCCAGAGGCCGCAGTTGTGCTCCGCCGCGAAGGTGTTGATCACTCGGCTCGCTCCGCCGGTGCGCAACTGCATGACGTTCTCGTCGCCGCCGTAGGTCGGCCACGACGGGGCACCCCGGTAGTTCGGATTGCCGTTGTGGGCGAAGGCGCCCCAGTACCGCATCATCTGGTCCGACAGCTTCTTCTGCTGCGCGGTGAGGGGCCGCTCGCCGAGGGTGAAGTCGAACAGGTAGGCGAGCTCGCCGCTGTGGCCGTTGGAGACGTCCTCACCCGGGACGCGGAACCCGTAGAGGGTCGGCGAGGTCGGGTCGTTGAACTCGTAACGGTAGAGCGGGGTCTTGGTCGAGATCACCCGAGCGGCCTGCTCGGTCTGGCAGGCGCGACCAGCGTCGGTGTGCACCTGCGTGATGGCGTCCCACGGGCTCTTGAACTTGCTCAGCGGGTACGTCGCGAGGACGCGGTCGGCCTTGTCGCCGTACTCACGCTTGATCGTGTCGACGTAGCCCTGCGCGGTGATTCCGGCGAGGGCGGTCTCGGTGAGCCGGTTCTCGGAGCGCGTGGTACCGGACATCACCGGCACCTTGTTCCAGGTGCCGTCGGCGAACGCGTCGGCGAACGACTTGGGCAGCAGCGAGCCGCCCACCTTGGAGTTACCGAGGTAGTTCGCCTGGTTGGCGACGAGCTTCCCGGGCCACGCCGCGCGCAGGCAGTTGACAACGGTGGCGGCATCGGTGCAACCCACCGACTCGGCGAACCCGACACCCCGCTGCTCGCCGGCCGCGAGCGTGTTGCGGGTGGCCAGGCACTGCTGGCTCTGCACGATCGCCTTGTGGAACAGCCCCTTGGCGGCCGGCATGGCGAGCATGTCGCACACGCCCTGTCCGCCGGCGGACTGGCCGTAGATCGTCACGTTGTTCCGGTCGCCGCCGAAGTTGGCGATGTTGTCCCGGACCCACTTCATCGACGCGAGCTGGTCCATCCGGCCGTAGTTGCCGGAGCCGCCGTCCGTGACCGCGCTGAGCGCGGGGTGGGCGAGGAAGCCGAGCGCCCCGAGGCGATAGTTGATCGAGATGATGATGGTGTCGGTCTTGGCCGCCATCGTTCCGCCGCCGTAGATGACGCCGGTGCCCTGGGTGTGGCCACCGCCGTGGAACCAGAGCATGACCGGCAGCTTGGCGTTCTTCGCGACCTTGCTCGGCCGGTAGACGTCGAGGTAGAGGCAGTCCTCGCTGACGGCCTGCTCCTCGCGGATCCCGGTCGGCTCGAACTGCACGCATGCCGGGGCCTGCTGATCGGCCGACCGGATTCCCCGCCACGACTCCGGCGCGGCCGGAGGGGCGAACCGCAGGTCGCGTACGGGGGGTGCCGCGTACGGCAGGCCGAGGAACTGGTCGAACTGGTTCGTCGCGACGCCACGGACGAGCCCGTTCCGGCTCTGCACGACGGGGTCACCGCCGCGTCCGTCGCCCTTGCTGTCCGCCTGGGCGACGGCGCTGGCGCCCGCGCCGAGCAGCAGCACAGGAGCGATCACGGCGGCAGCCCAGGTGGCCAGGCGACGCTTGGGGAAACTTCTCACGAATTAGTCCTTTTCGGTCAATCGAAGGGGTGTACGCAGCTGTTGCTTGCCGAAGCGCTCGTTGCCGGGATTCGCGAGGTGGTGCCGAGGCACCATTTCGCGGACCTCATTGACGTGGTCAGACAGCGGGACTGACCGCGTCCCACACCGAGCAGTTGTGCGATTCGCCGACCTTGGTGTCGGCGACCCGCTGGGCGCTGGGTGCCGCGAATTGCAGGAGGTCACCCTGCGGGGCGTACCGGGGCCAGGTCGGCGCGAACTCCACGTTCGGGTTACCGTCGCGGGCGAAGCTGCCCCAGTAGCTGATCATCTGGTTGGACAGGTCGACCTGCTCGCTGCTGAAGGGCAGGGCCGTGCCGAGGTAGTCCCAGAGGTAGCCGAGGTCGTTGACGTGGGTGGCACCGAAGGGGTAGTCGGTGTTGAGGCGCCAGATCGAGACGAAGGCCGGGCCATTCTTCTCGGCGAACTCGTAGGCGTAGGTCCTGGTGTCCTTCGCCAGCCGCTCGCGCAGCGTCTGGTCCCGACACGCACGCTGGTCGCTCTGGATCGCACCCCAGGTGACGGTGGGCGACTTGTAGTTCACCACCGGGTAGGTGGCACGGATCTGGTCGGCACCATTCGGGTACGTGGTGGAGATCAGGGTGTTGAGCTGTGCGGTGGTGAGCGGCTTGTCGAGGTAGTCGTAGGCGGCGAAGACACTCTGCTGCGACTCGTCGGAGGTGCCGCCGACCAGGACCGGCAGGTCGGTCAGCTTGCCGGTCTTCATCAGCTCGATCGGATCGGTCGGCACGACGCGAGTGCCGGCGACGGCGCCCGACTGACGGACCTTGGCCTGCGCCGCGAGGATCTCGGTGGGGCTCTTCGAGCGAAGGCAGTCGACCTGGCCCGCGCCCGTCGGGCAGCCGATTTCGGCGCTGAACTGCTCGCCGCTCTCTCGGGCTGCCGGCAACGTCCGCAGAGGACTGCCGCCTCCGCTCTGGAGGATGGCGCGGTCGAAGAGACCTCGCGCGGTGGGCGAGGCAAGCTGCACGGCCGTGTTGCCGGCGCCTGCGGACTGCCCGGCGACTGTGACGTTGTCGGGGTTGCCGCCGAACGCCTTGATGTTCTTCTGCACCCAGCGCAGGGCCGCCTGTTGGTCCAGGATCGCGAAGTTGCCGGCCGATCCGTCGCGGTTGGCTGCCTCAAGGGCCGGGTTCACGAGGTAGCCCATGGCGCCGAGCCGATAGTTGATCGTGACGTAGACGGCGTCCTCTCGCGTCACGAACTTGTCCGGGTTGGTGTCGCGCCCTGCGCCGGCGAAGTTGCCGCCGCCGTGGATCCAGAAGAAGACCGGGAGGTTCTTCTTTGAGGCGGTGCTGGGGCGGTACACGTTGAGGTAGAGGCAGTCCTCGGTCAACGTGGGCTTGTCATATCCGGGGTCCCAGCCGGTGCCCTGTACGCAGGAAGCCCCGAACTGTGTCGCGTCCCTCGTGCCCTTCCACCTGGCGGCCGGCTGCGGTGCCTTCCAGCGAAGGTCGCCGGTCGGCGGCGCGGCGAAGGGGATGCCCTTGAAGGAGGTCACCATGCTCTTGGCCTCGCCACGGACCGCACCCTTGTCGGTCTGGACAGCGGAGGACTGGCCGGGGTAGGTGCTGGCGCCGCGTGAGGCGCTGGCGAAGTTTGCCATGGCGGGTGGGCCTGCGGTGACGGCCAGGGCAACAGCCGCTGCGGCTGACACCCCCGCCACCCATCGAGCGGTGGGTCGGATCTTCATCGGTGGTCGTACCTCCATTTTTGCGGCAGGGGAGGTCCCCGGCTCGCACCGGTCCGGTGCCGCAGGTTGTCGTGGACGGGGGAGTCCACGTGAACGGGAGGTGCATCGGATCAACGAATGCACCGGCCCGTGAAGGAGGCCAGGCGACGGTTCAGGCGAGTACCGGGCAAGGAGCCGGAGTGGAACGGTCGCGACGCTGGCGCTTCCCCCGACCGGCCGAGGACGGAGGAAGGCTTTGTTGTCCGGCAGAACATTACCGCTACCAGGAGACTTCGCAACACCAGGGTGAATTTGGTGTTGCGGACGCGCTGCGCCCGTGACCCGTCCGTTACCGGCTGACGGTCGCGGCGGGCAGTTGTCCCGCCCGAGCGAGCGCGACCGCACCGAGCAGCTCGGCCCGTTCCCCGAGCTCGCCGGTGAGCAGCTGCACGGACTCCGCCATGACGCTCGGCATGCGCTGGTCCATCGCTTCGCGCATGCCTGCGACAAACGGTTCTGCCGCCGCACCGAGCGCTCCGTCCACGATGATTGCCTCCGGGCTGAGCAGCACGCAGACGTCGGCGAGCACTCGCCCGAAGCCCCGACCGAGGTCAGCCAGGATGCGTCGGGTGCCCACCTCGCCCGCAGCCGCGAGCTCGCGGATGTCGGCGACAGTCAACGGTTGCGGGTAGGTCGAGCCGATCGTTTCCACGAAGTCGCCGTACGTCACCGCGAGGCAGCCGCGACTTCCGCAGAGGCACCATCGTCCGTTGGGAAGCACCTGCACATGCGCCAGTTCCCCAGCCAGGCCGCGCGCCCCCCGGTGCAGTCCGCCACCGAGGACCAGCCCGGCGCCGACCCCCTCGACCAGCTTGATGTAGATGAGGTCGTCCAGGCCGCGCCCCGCCCCGGCGGTCGCCTCGCCCAGCGCTGCGAGGTTGGCGTAGTTCTCCGCCGCCGTCGGGATGCCCAGGCGTTCGGTGACCATGGGTTGCGGGTCTGAGCGAAACCAACCGAAGACCTTTCCGAGCTCGGGTACGGCCTCGCGGGCTGCATCGGGCATCCGGCCAAATGCCGCCCCGACCCCCCGCTCGAAGGCTGCCGGAACGCCGATGACGGCAAAGTCGGCCTGCCCGGCGTCGACCCCGCCTCGGCGAACGCCTCTTCGAGCAGGCGCAGCCCTCGGTCGAGCACGCGTTGCTGGTCGCGATCGCCACCGATGTCGCGTTGCCGGTGGGCGGCAAAGGCGCCGTCCCAGCCGACCGCCGCGGCCCGGATCGTGGTGTGGCTGAAGCACAGGGCGGCGACCAGGCCGCCGGGGTCCGCCAGCGCGAGGCCACTCGCGGGTCGGCCGCGACTGCGATGCCGTCGTCCGGCGTCGGCCGTGTGCTCGACGACCATGCCCCGTTGCAGGAGGCGATTGACGATGCCGGTCACCGTCGTCTTCGGCAGGCCGGTCGTGGCACTCAACTCGGTCCGGCTGAGAACGGCTCCGCCCCGCAGCGCGGCGAGGACCAGTCGCTCGTTGCCGGGGGTGCCGCTCGGTGGGGCGGGGACAGCACGCGTCATGCGTCGAGCATACCGATTTAAGGACGAAAACAGTCTTAAATGCTGCCGTTGACCAGACTTCTTGGTCCGGATAGCCTCCGTTATGGCTCACTTAGAACGAGTTGAGTCAAAAGGTGCTCCGGCAGGCCGAGCCGGACGCCGACCGGCGAGCAGGTATGGGACCCGGCCAAGTCCCGGACCTGTCAGCCGGCCGGCTGCGGGATGCGGCCAGCTGTGGTGGAACTCTGGCGAGTGCGCAGCTGGTAGCACCCGCAGCTGGCGAAGCCCTTCCAGGCGGCACCACCGACCCTGTGGTCGGGTGTCTCGGAGAGTGGCGGGGCTATCGTGCACCTCGTGACCCACGAACGCGAACTGTCCTCACCTGTCGATCTGTGCCAACCGGGCGGGCGGCTCAATCCCGCGGCCGTCGGCTGGACACGCCGCCCGCTGCACACCGCGAACCTCCGCGGCTGGGGCCGGACCAAGCGGTGGGAGTACTGGGGCATCGTGACGCCACGGCACATCGTCGGGCTGGTCGCCTCGTCGCTGGACTACGCCGGCGTGCACAGCGTCTATGTGCTCGACCGGGACAGCGGCACCGAGACGAAGGCCGACGTGGTGGTGCCGCTGGCGCGCGGGACGGTACTACCGCCGCACAGCGGCGTGGGCGAGGTTCGTGCACAGGGCGGTGGCCTGGCGATCCGGATCGCTCAGCGCCCGGACGGCACCGCCATCTCGGCGAGCGCCCCCGGAGTACGGCTGGAGGTGGACGTGCCGTTGCCGGCCGGCCACGAGTCGCTCGGCGTCGTCGTGCCGTGGAGCCCCACGCGATTCCAGTACACGGTCAAGGACGTCGGCCGCCCTGTCCTCGGCACACTGGAACTGCACGGCCAGACGTACGAGATCGGTGGGCCGGACGCGTTCGCCGTGCTGGACCACGGTCGCGGCAGATGGCCGTACGCGATCACGTGGAACTGGGCCGCCGGTGCGGCACCGGGACGGGCCATCCAGCTCGGCGGTCAGTGGACTGACGGCACCGGGGTCACCGAGAACGGCCTGTTCGTCGACGGCCGGTTGCACAAGATCGGCGAGGAACTGCGCTGGACCTACGACCGGTCGGACTGGCTTCGCCCGTGGCGGATCAGCGGGGAACGGGTCGAGGCCGAGTTCCAGCCGTTCCACGAGAAGGTGGCCCGCACCAACCTGGGTGTCGTCGCGAACGAGACCCACCAGTGTTTCGGGCACTTCTCCGGCTGGGCGAAGACGGACGACGGGACGAAGGTGAGCCTCGACGGGCTCGTCGGCTGGGCCGAGGAGGCGCGCAACCGCTGGTAGCAGTTGCGTGGTCAGCCGGTCATCGGACCACTTCGAACTGTGGACACCTCCGCTCCGTGTTTATGATCGACAACCCGGGAGGGGCACGGAAGCCTGGCCGCTCGGTGCGGCCTCGAGCAAGAGGTGAGGTGCGCGACGGTGAACCGCGAGGCGTACGCCTGCTGGGTGCGTGAGCCCGGCGCGGCGGAGATCCGGCCTGTGACGCTGTCCGCTCCGGGGCCCGACGAGGTGCTGGTCCGGGCCCGGTACTCGGGGGTCAGCCGGGGCACCGAGACGCTGGTCTTCGCCGGCCGGGTGCCCGCCGACCAGCACGCCGCCATGCGCGCGCCCTTTCAGGAGGGTGACTTCCCCGGCCCGGTGAAATACGGCTATCTCAGTGTCGGCGTGGTCGAGCAGGGCCCGCCGGACCTGCTCGGGCGCACGGTCTTCTGCCTGCACCCGCACCAGAGCGCGTACGTCGTGCCGGCCACCGCCGTGGTGCCCGTGCCGGACGGGGTGCCTCCGGCCCGGGCGGTGCTCGCCGGCACGGTGGAGACCGCCGTCAACGCGCTGTGGGACGCGGCGCCACTGGTCGGCGACCGGGTCACCGTCGTGGGTGCGGGCATGGTGGGCTGCTGTGTCGCCGCGCTGCTCGCCCGTTTTCCCGGCGTGCACGTCGAGCTGGTCGACACCGACGCCCGGAGGGCCGGGGTGGCCGGCGCGCTCGGTGTCGAGTTCGCCCAACCGGACGACGCGACCGGCGACCGGGACCTGGTGGTGCACGCCAGCGCCACCAGTGCCGGCCTGCAACGCTCGCTGGACCTGCTCGCGCCGGAGGGCACTGTCATCGAGCTGAGCTGGTACGGCGACCGCCAGGTGCAGGTGTCGCTGGGTGGGGCGTTCCACTCCGGCCGGTTGAGCGTACGCAGCAGCCAGGTCGGCATGGTCGCGCCCGCCCGGCGTGGGCGGCGCAGCTACGCCGACCGGCTGGCGCTCGCCCTCGACCTGCTCGACGACCCGGCCTTCGACGCCCTGATCACCGGTGCGTCCCGGTTCGCGGAGCTGCCCGACGTGCTTGCCAGACTGAGCACGGGCGACCTGCCCGCGCTCTGCCACCTCATCACCTACGACGACGGGGAGTGACAGTGTTCAGCGTGACCGTTCGGGATCACATGATGATCGCCCACAGTTTCCGGGGCGACGTGTTCGGCCCGGCCCAGCGTCTGCACGGGGCCACCTTCGTGGTGGACGCGACGTTCCGCAGGCCCGACCTGGACGCCGACGGAATCGTGGTCGACATCGGCCTGGCCACCGAGCAGCTGCGGGCCGTGCTGGGCGAGCTGACCTACCGCAACCTCGACGACGAGCCGGCCTTCGCCGGGGTGAACACCACCACCGAGGTGCTGGCCCGCACCATCGCGGACCGGCTGGTCGAGCGGGTCCACGCCGGTGACCTGGGCGCGGGGGCGCGTGACCTCACCGGCATCACCGTCACGCTGCACGAGTCGCACATCGCCTGGGCGAGCTACGAGCGTTCGCTGTGATCGATGCCGGTCGGACGGCGTCCACCGGCGGGTCGGACACGACCTTCCGCACGGTGCACGTCGTCCTGCCCGGTGACATCGACGACGTGGCCACTCCCAGCGGTGGCAACACATACGACCGGCGGGTCTGCGCGGGGCTCGGTGAGCGCGGCTGGTCGGTGCGTGAGCACCCGGTGCCCGGCGCGTGGCCGGACCCCGACCCGGTCGACCGGGCGAAGCTGACCGAGCTGCTCGACGCCACGCCCGACGACGCCGTGGTGCTGCTCGACGGCCTGATCGCCTCGGCAGTGCCGGACCTGCTCGTGCCGCATGCCCGCCGGCTGCGCCTGGTCGTCCTCGTGCACCTGCCGTTCGACGACGAGGCGGAGGCCCGGGCGCTGACCACCGCCCGGGCCGTCGTCACCACCAGCGAGTGGACCCG
This sequence comes from Micromonospora sp. MGP-C2, assembly GCF_057766525.1. Lineage (NCBI taxonomy): Bacteria > Bacillati > Actinomycetota > Actinomycetes > Micromonosporales > Micromonosporaceae > Micromonospora > Micromonospora sp. MGP-C2. The sequence continues at coordinate 1,186,986 of NZ_JBYMEN010000002.1, read as the reverse complement.
CCGTCACCTGGTGGCGCGCCATCCGGCGCTCGCCGACCGGATCCGGGCGGCCCCTCCCGGGGTGCGGCCGGCACCGCCTGCACCCGGCTCGATCACCGGCGACCGGCTGCTCTGCGTCGCGGCCGTCACCCACCACAAGGGGCACGACGTGCTGGTCGACGCGTTGTCCACGCTGGTCGGGCTGCGCTGGACGATGGTGTGCGCGGGCACCCTGACCCGGGAGCCGGACCTCGTGCGGCGGCTGCGGGAGCGGCTCACGGGCGCCGGTCTCACCGAGCGGGTGCGCCTCGTCGGTCCGCTGACCGCAGCGGCGCTGGACGCCGCGTACGCCGACGCCGACCTGCTGGTCCTGCCGTCGCGGGGCGAGACGTACGGCATGGTCGTCACCGAGGCGCTGGCGCGTGGCCTGCCGGTGCTCGCCACCGAGGTCGGCGGGTTGCCGGAGGCGCTCGGCCACGCGCCCGGCGGTGACAGGCCGGGCCTGCTCGTCGCCCCGGACGACCCCGCCGCGCTGGCCAACGCGTTGACCCGCTGGCTGACCGACGACCCGCTGCGGGCCCGACTGCGGCGTGCCGCTCTGGCCCGGCGCGACACCCTGACCGACTGGCCGGTGACCACCGAGTTGCTGGCCGCCGCGCTGGAGGAGGTGGCGGGATGACCGTCGAGGAGACCCTGCCGTTCGCCGACTGGCTGCGACTGCGGGAGCCGGCCGACGCGACGGCGCGTGCCGAGGACCTGCTGGACGCCGTTCGCCCCCGACTGGCCGGTGACGCCCCGACGGTGATCCACGACCTGGGCAGCGGCACCGGCTCGATGAGCCGCTGGGTGGCACCCCGCCTGCCCGGCCCGCAGCACTGGGTGCTGCACGACCGGGACGCCGACCTGCTGGCCCGCGCCGCCGAGGGCATGACCGGGGTGACCGCCTCCGACGGCGCCCCGGTCACCGTGAGCACCCGCTGCGGTGACCTCACCCGGCTGAGCGCCGCCGACCTGGCCGACGCTTCGCTGTTCACCGCGTCCGCGCTGCTGGACATGCTCAGCGTCGAGGAGATCGAGCGGGTGGTGGCCGCCTGCGTGGGCCGGCCGACCCTCTTCGCCCTCTCGGTGACCGGGCGGGTCCGGTTCACCCCGGCCGATCCACTGGACGCGGTGGTCGAGGCCGCGTTCAACGACCACCAACGGCGTACGGTCGACGGCCGGCGGCTGCTCGGCCCGGACGCCGCCGCCACCACCGTCGCCGCGTTCGCCCGGCGGGGCGTGCACGTGCGGGAACGGCCCAGCCCGTGGCGGCTGGGCCCGGAGCACGCCGACCTGGCCGCCGAGTGGTTCCGGGGCTGGCTGGGCGCGGCCTGCGAAGAGCGTCCCGACCTGGCCGGCCCGGCCGAGGCGTACGCCCGGCGTCGGCTGGCCGACGCGGCGGCCGGGCGGCTCACCGTCCTGGTCGACCACAGTGACCTCCTCGCCGACGGATGAACCGTTCTCACCCTGGGTACGTGGACTAGGGCAAGTGGACGATCTTCAAGGGGAGGGCCGACGCCGATGTTCTGGGCCTGGGCACGAGTGGTCGGTGGGGTGGGTCTGCTCGCCGTCCTGTTGTGGCAGGTGGGCACCGGCCCGTTCCTCGCCGGGGTGCGACTGATCGACGCGCCGGCGCTGGCTGCGGCGCTGGTCATCGGGGTGCTCACCACTGTCTGCGCGGCGTGGCGGTGGAGCCTGGTCGCCGGTGGCCTGGGCGTGCGGCTGCCGCTGGCGACCGCCGTGGCGCACTGCTACCGGGCCGTGTTCCTCAACGCCACCCTTCCCGGCGGTGTGCTCGGCGACGTGCACCGGGCGGTCCGCCACGGCCGGGACGCCGGTGACGTCAGCCGGGGCATCCGCGCGGTGGTCTGGGAACGCACCGCCGGGCAGGTGGTGCTGGTCGGCGTCGCGCTGGTGGTGCTCGCGGCCTTCCCGTCCCCGGTGCGGCCGTACCTGCCGGTCGCCGCCGGGCTGCTGCTCGCGGGCGGGCTGGTCACCGTGCTGCTGGCCCGGGCCGTGCCGAACGCCGGCCCCTCGCGCTGGGCGCGGGCGATGCGTACCGCCGTGGCGGACGTGCGGTCCGGGTTGCTGGCCCGGCGCACCTGGCTCGGCGTGCTGATCGCCTCCGCGGTGATGGTCGCCGGTCACCTGGCCACCTTCCTGGTGGCGGCACGTACCGCCGGATCGGACGCCCCGCTGTCACGACTGCTGCCGTTGACGCTGCTCGCCCTGCTCGCCATGGGCCTGCCGTTGAACGTCGCCGGCTTCGGCCCGCGCGAGGGGGTGGCCGCGTGGGTGTTCGGCGCGGCCGGCCTCAGCGCGGCCGAGGGCGTCGCCACCGCCACCGTCTACGGTGCACTGATCCTGGTCGCCAGCCTGCCCGGAGCGGCCGTGCTGCTGGCCCGGCGCAATCGAGTTCCGGCCGCCGCCCGGGAAGCCGCCCCCGTCGGCGGCTGTTGAGTCGGTTGTGAGACGTACGCGTCGCCGCGCGTCGGCGGCGCCGGACAGAGGAGTCCCATGCCCGAAGCATTGCCGGTCGCCACGATCCGTACGCAGGTCACGGTGCCATTGACGTTTCCCGACGGCTACTCCACGACGGTCCGGGTGTTCTCGTTCAAGGGCCTGGTGGACGGCCGGGAGCACCTCGCACTCGGTCTCGGCGACTGGGCGGGCGCTCTGGACCGGCTCGCCGCCGGGGGAGAGCCCCCGTTGGTCCGCCCGCACAGCGAGTGCCTGACCGGCGACGTGTTCGGCAGCCAACGCTGCGACTGCGGGCCGCAGTTGCGCGAGGCGGTGCAGCGGATCACCGAAGCTGGCGGTTTCCTGCTCTACCTGCGCCAGGAGGGTCGCGGCATCGGCCTGTACGCCAAACTCGACGCGTACGCGTTGCAGGACGCCGGGCTGGACACCTACCAGGCCAACGTGGCGCTGGGCCGGGGCGAGGACGAGCGGGACTACACCGCCGCCGCACAGATGCTGGCCACGCTGGACGTGCCGCGGATCCGACTGCTCAGCAGCAACCCGGACAAGGCCGAGCAGCTGACGAGGCTGGGCGTGGACGTCGCCGAGCGGGTGCCCACCAGCGTGTTCCTCTCCCCGGCCAACGCCGACTACCTGGCGGCGAAGGCGGCCAAGGCGGCGGAGGCCGAGGCGGCGGAAGCGCTCACGAGTGGCACCTCCGACCGGGCTGGCCCCCGATGAGCTGCCAGCCGGAGCCTCCGCGACCGTACGTGCTGCTCAGCTGCGCGGCCTCGATCGACGGCTACATCGACGACGCCTCCGAGCAACGCCTGCTGCTGTCCAACGACGACGACCTGGACCGGGTCGACGCGGTCCGGGCCAGTTGCGACGCGATCCTGGTCGGCGCCGGCACCGTCCGCCGCGACGACCCGCGGCTGCTGGTGCGCTCGCCGAGTCGGCGGGCGGAGCGGGCCGCGTCGGGCCGACCCGAATCACCCACCAAGGTCACGCTGACCGCCCAGGGTGATCTCGACCCGACCGCCCGCTTCTTCACCGCCGGTGATTCGACCCGGCTCGTCTACTGCGCCACGGACGCGGTCGAGAAGACCCGGGAGCGCCTCGGTCGCCTGGCCACCGTCATCGACGCGGGCGAGCCGGTCGACCCTGGATGGCTGTTGACCGACCTGGCCGCGCGGGGTGTGCAGCGGCTGATGGTGGAGGGCGGCGGGACGGTGCACGCCCAGTTCCTCGCCGCCGGTCTCGCCGACGAGCTGCACCTGGTGGTCGCCCCGTTCTTCGTCGGCGACGGGCGGGCGCCCCGGTTCGTCGGCGAGGGTCGTTTCCCCTGGCACCCGGGCCGCCGCGCCCGGCTGGCCGAGGCCCGCCAGATCGGCGACGTGGTCCTGCTCCGCTACGCCCTCTCCGCGCGCTGCGCCGCCGACTCCTGATCGTCGCGTTGGGCCCGCGCCGGCGGGGTACTCGCTGCGAGCGTGATGACTGTGCGGCATCTTGATGCCGCACAGTCATCACCCGCACGGGCCGGTGGCTGCTTAATCTGTCGACGGCGACGCCGGTGCCCCGACAGAATCCTCGGATGTCCGTACCGTCCGTTGCCCTCCTGCGCTGGCAGTTCGACCTGACGTGGGCGCTGTTCGAGTACCACCTCGAACGACTCGAAGCCGACGACTTCCTCTGGGAGCCGACCCCGCACTGCTGGTCGGTCCGGCGAAGCGCCGACGGCACCTGGACCCCGGACTGGGCCGACACCGAACCCGACCCGGTCCCGGTGCCGACGATCGGCTGGCTCACCTGGCATATCGGCTGGTGGTGGACGGTGACGATGGATCATCTCCGGGGTGCGCCACCGCGCCAGCGCACGGCCGTGGTCTGGCCCGGCGCGGGCGAGCCGAGCGTCGCGTGGCTGCGTGGCCTGCGCACCGAATGGCTGGGCCTGCTCGACCACCTCAGCGACGCCGACCTCGACGGCAACGCGACGTTCCCCTGGCCGGGCGAAACCGACCACACGGTCACGCACACGATCGGCTGGGTCAACGCCGAGCTGATGAAGAACGTCGCGGAGATCGGTCAACTCCGGCTCCTGCGAGCGGTCGACGTGCAAACGACCAACGAGAGGGTCGGTGGATAGGGTGGCCGGCGTGCCGCGACTCGTGCAGATCACCCCGGACAACGTCGAAGCCGCATGCCGGGTGAGTGTGCGGCCGGACCAGGAGAAGTTCTCGTCCCCGGTCGCCTGGTCCCTCGCCGAGGCGTACGCGCAGCCCGAGGTCGCGTGGCCACGTCTGATCGTCGAGGGTGACGAGATCGTCGGCTTCATGATGGGCTTCTTCGACATCGTGTGGGACCCGGCCCGACCGGACGACCTGCGCTCGGGCCTGTGGCGGCTGAACATCGCCGCCGAGCACCAGGGCAGCGGGTACGGCCGCTTCGCGGTGGACGCCGTCCGTGCGGAGGCGCGTGAGCGCGGGCACGACCGCGTCTTCACGACGTGGCATCCGGGGGCGGACGGCCCGGAGCAGTTCTACCTGAAGCTCGGCTTTCGCCCCACCGGGGAGAGCAGCGGAGGCGAAGTCGTCGGCGAACGTTCCACGCACTGAGCGGACGATCCCGACCGTCCCCTGACCGAGTGATCAGCCCGGCGGCGGGGCCTGCGTACGATGCGGGGTCGGGTTCCCCTCGTCGCGGCGGAGGTATCGGGCAGATGGCAGGCCAGCACGAGGGTTTCGCCCTCGGCGTCGACCTTGGTACGTCCAACACCGTCGCAGTGCTGCGCTGGCCCGACGGGCGCACCCGTCCGCTGTTGATGGACGGTCAACCGCTCAGCCCCTCCGCGGTGTACGCCGACCCGGACGGCACCCTGCACACCGGGTGGGACGCCCGGCGGTTGGCGCAGGCGGACCCGGCCCGGTTCGAGGCGAACCCGAAGCGCCGGGTGGACGAGCCGACCATTGTGCTCGGCGACCGCTCGTACCCGCCGGCCGACCTGCTCGCCGCGGTGCTGGCGTCGGTCGCGCGGGCCGCAGTGGGCACCGTCGGCTTCCTGCCCCCGGCCGTTCTCACCTGCCCGGCCGCCTGGGACGCGACGCGACGGCAGGTGCTCGCCGACGCCCTGCTGCTGGCGGGGTGGCCGCAGGTGGCCGAGCACACCCTGGCCGGGCCGACGCCGCCGGGCACCCGGCTGCTGCGGGAGCCGGTGGCCGCCGCCCGCTACTACACGCAGGTGCTGCATCGTCCGGTGCCGGTCGGCGGCGCGATCGCGGTGTTCGACTTCGGTGGCGGCACGCTCGACGTCGCGGTGCTGCGCAACGAGGGCGCCGACCCGTGGGGTGACTCCGGCTTCAGCGTGGTCGCCGACGGTGGCCTGCCCGACCTGGGCGGTCTGGACCTCGACGCGGCCCTGGTGCGGCGGGTCGGTGAGCTGGTCGGTGAACGGCACGCCGCGCAGTGGGCCCGGTTGACCCGGCCGGCGGACCCGGCGCAGCGCCGCGACCAGGTGCGGTTCTGGGACGAGGTACGGGGTGCGAAGGAGACGTTGTCCCGCTCCACTGTCGCGCCGGTCGCCGTGCCGGGGGTGGCCGATACGGTCCAGCTGACCCGGGCGGACGTCGAGCGGGCGGCCACGCCGTTGCTGCGTCGGGCGGTGGAGCGGGCCCGGGAGGTGATCGCCGCGGCCGGTCTCAGCCCCGACCAGCTCGCCGGGCTGTTCCTCGTCGGCGGCTCGTCACGGATCCCGCTGGTGGCCCGGATGCTGCACGCCGAGCTGGGGGTCGCCCCAACCGTGCTGGACCAGCCGGAGCTGCCGGTGGCCGAGGGCGCACTGACCGACCTGCCGCTGCGCAAGCCGCTGCCCGCCCCGGCGTACGCGGGACCACCGCCCGCGCCGGGCCCTGTGAGCCCGCCCGCGCCGGGCCCCGTTAGCCCGCCCGCACCGGCCGGAGCCGCCGCGCCGGTCGTACCGTCGCAGCCCTGGCCGGGGTCGACCCCGCCGGCGGGCCCGCCTCCCGGGCCGGGTTGGGCCGGAGCGGCCCCGACCCTGCCGGCGGGTGGGCCGCGCTGGCGGCGGGCGCGCTGGGTGGTGCTCGGCGCGGTGCTGGCCCTGGTCGGGGTGGGCGCCGCGGCGACGATCTACCTGACCCGTGACCGCTACCCGGATCTGGAGTTCGGGTCGCTGCGTGAACTGTCCCGGCCCAAGGCCGGGACCGAGCGGCCGGCCGGCATGTGGACGGCGATGCTCGGCGACCGGGCCTACCTCGGGTTCCCGCTGCCGGACGACCGGCTGGAGGTGGTGGCCGTCGACACCGCAACCGGCGACGAGCTGTGGCGCGAGCAGACCGACGCGCGGGCCGACGACTGGGAGGCGATCATCGCCGTCCCGGGGGCGGTCGCGGTTCTCGCCGACGCGTCGGGCGACAGCACCCTGCGCCCGCTGGCCGTGCTCGACGCGCGTACGGGCGAACAGCGCTGGCAGCGGTCGGTCCGTGGTGACGACAACGTCTACTTCGCCGACGACACGGCGGTTCTCGTGGACCGGACCGCGGCCCAACTGGTCGGCCTGCGCCTGAGCAACGGCACCCAGAAGTGGGCCCAGCCCACCCCCCGCGACCAGTTCGACGGCAGCCGCACAGTGGTCCGCCCGGTGGGCACCGCGAAGGCGGCGGGCGGCCCGGCCTTCCTCGACGGCACGCCCCGCAACTCGTGGACGGGCAAGGGGCGGCAGCTCATCCAGGTCGGCGCGGACCGGTCGGTGCGGCTGCTCGACATGGCGTCCGGCAAGGTGCTGCGCCGCTGGGGCAGTGTCGCCGACCTGGACGACCTGGTGGTCGCGCACGAGGACCGCCTGTATGTGGCCGGCAACGACGGCGGATACCAGCTGCTGTCGTACGACCTGGGTTCCGACGCGGCGCCGGTGGTGCTGCACCGGGCGGGCAACGACGACTACCGCCCGAAGGGACTGGTGGCCTGCGGCGAGCGGCGGGCCTGCCTGTTGCAGGTGCCGAACAACGACACCGCGCGCACCGAGGTGGTGGCGGCGACCGAGGGTGAGCCCGCGATCCGCTGGTCGGCGCCGGGCGTGACCGACCTGGTCCCGTTGGGTGAGCGGCTGCTCGCCCAACGGGAGTACCCGGACCCGACCGTCACCCTCTTCGACGCCTCCGGCAAGCCGGTGCTGTCCGACCGGGGCGGTGTGGCGGTCCGGCTGGACGAGGGCAACCTGCTGGTCTTCGCCAAGGCACCCAGCGTGGTCGCGGACAACCGCGTACTGGCCGGTGTGTGGGCCGAGTCCGGTGAGGTGGACGAGTTGGGCGAGCTGAAGGACGTCCGCAGCGCGTCCTGTTCGTGGAACACCCACGTGATCGCCTGCGGCGCGGAGAAGGACTTCGTGCTCTACCGCTTCGCTGAAGACTGACCGAACGTCAGGCGCGCACGATGCTCGTGCCGTCGACGCGGACCGGGATCTCCGTCAGGCCCTTCGTGGCGGGGCCGCCCAGTCGGGCACCGTCGCCGGCGGAGAAGGTCGAGTTGTGCGCGGGGCAGGTGATCACCCCGTCGCGGGGTGCGCCGACGCGGACGCCCTGGTGCGGGCAGGTCGCGTCGTAGGCCTTGAAGGTGCCGGCCTCCGGCTGGACGACCAGCAGGCCCCCGGCGACCGTGCCGCCACCGACCGGAACGTCCCCGGTGCGGGCCAGCACCGTGCCGGGCGCAGTGGACGCCGTACCGCCCGTCGGGCTGTCACCGGCGCCGCAGGCGCTCAGCAGCCCGGCGGCACCGAGGGCGCCCGCCCCGGTCAGCAGACCGCGCCGGCTCAGGCACCAGCGGTTGTCACGGAGGAACTCCTGTCCGTCGTACACCGTCGTCACCTCTCCGTCGGCGGACCGGACCGCCGTCGCCCGGTTGCTCGCCGGTTCAGCCTGCCGCACCCGGCTGAACGCGCGATGCGTCCCCGCTGAGCGGTGGCTGGGTGCGGTTGGTGGTCGAGGAGCCGGCTCGTACGATGCTCCGGTGAATCTTCGGGGTACGGTCCGCGCCGATCGTCCGCTGGTGGTGCTCGCCGTCGGGGAGGAGGCCCGCTACCTGCCGCCCGACCTGCCGGTGCTGCTCACCGGCATGGGCAAGGTGAACGCCGCCAGCGCGGTGGCGGCGGTGCTGGCCGCCGGGCCACGACCGCGCCTGCTGCTCAACCTGGGCACGGCCGGGGCTTTGCGTCCCGGGTGGGCCGGCATCCACGAGGTCGCCACAGTGCTCCAGCACGACCTGGACACCGACCTGCTGCGGACGCTCACCGGCGAGACCTACGGGGCGCCACTGTCGCTGGCCACCGAGGGCGCGGTGCTGGCCACCGGTGACACGTTCGTGGCCGACGACGACGCCCGGGACCGGTTGGCGCAGCGCGCCGACCTGGTCGACATGGAGGGGTACGCGGTGGCGTGGGCCGCCGCGCAGGCCGGTGTGCCGTGCCGAGTGGTCAAGCAGGTCAGCGACGAGGCGGGGGAGGGCGCGGCCCGGACCTGGAAGGAGTCGGTGGACGCGTGTGCCCGGGACCTCGCCGAGTGGGCCGGCCGACACATCGCCTGACCCGGCGGAGGTCAGTCGTCGGATCGCCGCATCCGCAGGCCCGGTGTGGTCTCCCGGACCGCTCCGGGAGTCAGGACGTGACCGGCGAGCCCGAGCGCCACGGCCGCGGTGACCAGCAGCGGTGGCCAACTCCCGGCCCATGGCAGCGCCAGCAGCGGGAGGGGCAGCCAGAACATTCGCCGCCACGGCACGACCATTGATATCAGCAGGGTGAACAGGATGCGCCCGATCACGAACAGCGCCGGGCCACCCATGATCAGTAAGAGCCACCCCACCGGCGTCGTGCCGGTCGGCCGGGTGACGACCAGGTCGAACGAGGCCGCCGTGCCGACCACGCCGACCAGCATCACCAGATGGGTGTACGGAGCCACCCGGGCTGGCCGGCCCGACTTCGGCCCGGCCCCGGCCTCCAACAACTCGCCGGCCCGGAAGACGTAGACCTGCCAGAGCAGCAGCATCATGGCGAATGCGCCGAACAGTGCGGTGACGCGCAGACCGGCCAGCTCGCCCTTGCTGACCTGCAGCGTGGGCACCAGGATGATGTCGCCGAGGGCCAGGATGACGAACTGCTGGTACCGCTCGCCCAGGTGCCCGGTGGTGCGCTCGTACTGGTCGAGAGGCACCCGACCGACCCGGGGAGTCGGGTAGCGGGCCGCTGCGGAGACCAGGTCGATCGTGATGGCGATGGCCCAGAGGCCCCAGTTGACCGTGCCGGACACCGCGCCGGTGATCCAGAAGACGCCGGACACCACGAACCAGAACAGGAACCGGGTGGCCCGGATCATGGCCGACCGGTGTCGTTGCCGGTGCAACGACGTGACCAGGACGATGCCGCGAATCACGTGCGTGCCGACGTACGAGATCGCGAAGACCATCGCGTGCCCGTCGGAGACCATCGGCAGCGACGCCGCCATCCCCACCGACCCGACCATGGCGACCATCAGGATGAGCTGGATCGGCCGCTGCTGCGGGTCGTAGAACTCGGTCGTGGTCGAGGTGACCGACCAGGTCCACCAGATCGCCGTCAACATCAGCAGCACCATCGCCGCGCGCGACCAGGAGTGGTGTCCCGCCAGCAGCGTCGAGGTCAGCGCGAGCGAGGCCACGAAGACCACGTCGAAGAGCAACTCCAGCAGCGTGGCCCGGGTCGACCCGTCCGGCCGGCGTACCAGTGCCGCGGTGCCTCCGGTGGTCATGCCCGGCCTCCCGCCGTCTCCCGAGGATTATCGGCGGCGTCGGCGCGACCCGTCCCCGGATCGGCGATTCTCGCGGGTCGGGGAAGGGGACGGCCGAAGGTTGCCACCGCGTCGGACGCCGGGCGATGCTGAACGGCATCCATCTATCTCGATCTCTGCGGAGGCCTGGATGCGCCGCTCCCCGCTCGTCGCCCTCGTCCTGACCGTCCTCCTGCTCGTCGCACCCGGCGCGGCGCAGGCCGCCGTCCCCGACCGGGCCGCCGCGCCCGCCGCCGATCCGGCGGCCGTGTTGGCCGGGGTACGCACCGCCGGCACCGCCTGGGGCGTCGACCCCGCCACCGGCCGGATGACCCTCACCGTCGACGACACCGTGACCACCGCCGAGTTGACGGCGCTGCGGGCGACGGCCGACCGGGCCGGCGCGCTGCTGCGCCGCGAACCCGGAACCCTGCGCACCCTGATCGCCGCCGGGCAGGGCATCTACGGCGGTGGCGGCGGTCGCTGCTCGCTCGGCGCCAACGTGCGCAGCGGCAGCACCTACTACGTCATCACCGCCGGGCACTGCACCACCACCGCCAGCACCTGGTACGCCGACAGCGCCCAGACCACAGTGCTGGGCACCCGCACCGCCACCAGCTTCCCCGGCAACGACTACGGGCTGATCCGCTACACCGGCCGGATCGCGCATCCGAGCGCGGTCTACACCTACCCCGGACTGCTGCCCATCAACGGTCCCGGCAACGCGTACGTCGGTCAGGCGGTGTGTCGCAGCGGTGTGACCACCGGGGTGCGGTGCGGCACCGTCACCGGTCTGAACCAGACCGTCAACTACTCCAACGGGGTGATCTACGGCCTGATCCGCACCAACATCTGCGCCGAGCCGGGGGACAGCGGCGGACCGCTCTACGTGGCCTCCACCGGTGCCATCCTCGGCATCCTCTCCGGCGGCAGCGGCAACTGCACCTCCGGCGGCACCACCTACTACCAGCCGATCGCGGAGGTGCTGGCCGCGTACGGGCTGACGTTGCCCTGACCCTCGGCACCGGGTTGCCCGGCTCACGCGGGACACCATAGGCTCGGCGGCGCCCAGGACTCCCGCCGCGAGGACGTGTGCGCCCATGCCGACCGACCACCGAGTTGACCTGGCGTCCGTCCCGGGCGGCCTTGCGCCGGTCGAGGTGGTCGCGGTCGGCGAGACGATGGTGGTGCTCTGCCCCGCGCCGGGTGAGCCGCTGGAGCACGCCGAACGGGTCGCCGTCTCGGTGGGCGGCGCGGAGTCCAACGTGGCCGGTTACCTGGCCCGACTGGGGCACCGGGCGACCTGGGTGAGCCGGGTCGGCGACGACCCCTTCGGCCGGGCCGTCGTCCGGCACGTCGCCGCCGCCGGCGTCCGGGTCGACCAGGTCGTCGTGGACCCGGCCGCCCCCACCGGCCTGTACGTCAAGGACCCGGGCCCGGAGGGCACCGCCGTGCACTACTACCGGGCCGGGTCGGCGGCCTCCCGGATGGCCCCGGAGACGCTGGCCGACCCGAGGCTGGCCGGCGCCCGTGTGCTGCACCTGTCCGGCATCACCCCGGCGCTCTCCGCGTCCTGCCGGGCGTTGGTCGAGCACGCGGTGACCGCCCGCCCGCTGGCGGGGTCGCTGGTCAGCTTCGACGTCAACCACCGGTCCCGGCTGTGGCCCGCCGAGCAGGCCGCGCCGGTGCTGCGTGGCCTCGCCAACCGCTGCGACCTGGTCTTCGTGGGCCAGGACGAGGCGGAAACCTTGTGGGGCACCACCGACCCGCTGGCCGTGCGCCGGTTGTTGCCCGACCCGGAGACGCTGGTGGTCAAGGACGGCGCGGTCGGTGCCACAGCGATGTGCCGTGACGCCGAGCCGGTCTTCGTGCCCGCTCCCCGGGTGGCCGTGGTGGAGCCGGTCGGCGCCGGCGACGCCTTCGCCGCCGGCTACCTGGCCGGGCTGCTGCGCGACCTGGATCCCGTGCGGCGGTTGCGCCTCGGCCACCTGGTCGCGGCGCAGGCGTTGACCAGCAGCGGCGACAACGCCCCGGTCCCGCCGTGGGCCTGGTTCGAGAGGCTGCTCGCCGCCCCCGACGAGGCCTGGTCGCCGCTCGATCTGACCGGCGCGCCAGCGCGGTTCTGAGTGGTCGGTTTCCGATCGGGCCAGCAGCCAACAGACTCATCGCGATCTCGGATGGAGTGGACCATGACCACAGCGGATTTCGACCACATCTTCGGCGGCGCCCGGGTGATGGCCATCCTGCGCGGCCTGCCGGTCGCCGAGACGGTGCGGCTCGCTGAGCGGGCCTGGGACCTCGGCATCGACGTGGTGGAGGTTCCGGTGGCCACCCCCGAGGCGGTGCCGGCTCTGCGCGCCGCCGTCCAGGCGGGCACCGAGCGCGGGCGGATCGTCGGCGCGGGCACCGTGCTCGACGTCGAGCAGGTCGCCGCCTCAGCCGACGCGGGTGCCGCCTTCACCGTCGCGCCCGGCCTGGACCTCGCGGTCGCCGACGCCGCCGCCGCGCGTGGCCTCCCGCACCTGCCCGGTGTGGCCACCCCCACCGAGGCCCAGCAGGCGCTGCGGCACGGCCTCACCTGGCTCAAGGCGTTTCCCGCGATCTCTCTCGGGCCCGCCTGGTTCAAGGCCGTCGCCGGTCCGCTGCCGCAGCTGCGGTTCGTCGCGACCGGCGGCCTGGACGCGGGCAACGCCGGCGCGTTCCTGCAAGCCGGCGTACGGGTGGTGGCGGTCGGTTCCGCCCTGTCCGACCCGGAGCAGCTGGACCGGTTGGCCGAGCTGACCACCCTCGGCGTGCCCGCGAGGTGAGCCGGCGATGGCGGGTTCGCGCCATGGCAGTGTTCAGCCTGCGCTGACGCCACCGAGATCGGCCGCTGCCTGGCGCATTCCGGGCGGCGGCCGGTCCGCGTTCCGATCGTGGGCGTCCCGCTCCTCGGCGAGCTGATCCCATTCGGTGATCACCGGCAGCAGCTCCCCGGACAGCCAGGCGGCACTCTGGTCGTCGTGGTGTGCGTCGCCGGGCACCCCACAGGTGCCCAGCGGGACCACCCAACGGCTGTCCTCTCGTCGGGCGAGGTCCCAGACGAAGCGCGCCGTCGGCCCCCGGAAGCACCAGTGGGTGACCCCGGGCACGCTGGAGGTGGCCAGCACACAGTCGTGATCGCCGTCGAGTCGGGGGCCCGGCCCGGGGTCCGGGTCGGGCAACGCCCGCCACGCCGCCAGCCGGTGCAGATCGCCCCAGCGCACCGGGTCTTCCGCCGCGCCGGCGACCTCCTCGGCCGCCGCACGCACCAGCGCTGCCACGTCCACGCCGGGCAGCGGCGCCGCGCCGAGCAGGTGCTCCAGCGCGTAACCGACGCGCGGCGTCAGCGCCAACCAGGGCGCGAACACCTCCGGGTACGCGGGCGGCTCGGCCAACGCGGCCAGCGCCGGATGGGCGGCGATCCGACGTACGACAGCGGCACGCAGGACGGCGAACCGCGCCGCGTCGGTGCTTTCGGCGGTCATCCGCCGGTCCCAGCGTCGCAGCCGTTCACGCAGTGCGGTGGTGGCCGGGTCGAGCCCGGTCAGCCCTTCCAGCACCGCCAGCAGGGGCTCGGCCGAGCCCAGGTACGTGTCGGTGTGCACCTCGGCCAGCCCGTCGGCCGTCCAGTCGTGACCGGCGTCGAGCAGCTCGGCGATCCGGTGCGCCCGGTGCGGCGGGGCGAACTCGACCCCGAGCGGTGCCGCCAACCCTCGCTCGTTGGCCATCACTGCCCGGCCGACCACCGTGGCCCGTGGCATCGGCGCGTACCAGCCCTGCCAGGCGTGCTCGGCGTCCCACCCGGGGACCACCCGTCGACCGTTGTCCGGATGCCGCACCGGCACCGCCCCGGCGACCCGGTGCAACAGCCCTCCGGCGGTGTCCGCGGCCTGCACCACGTTGACCGGCTCCACCCAGTGCCGCAGCGCGTCGTCCACATCGGTCACGGTGCGGGCGCGCAGCAACTCCGGCAGCGTCGCGAAGCCCAGCTCCGCGCGGACCCGGGGCGGGTAGCGCAGGCTGATGGCCGTCTCGTCGTCCGGCCCGCCGACGATCACCGGACCTCGGTCGGTCTCCACCACCTCGACCTCGACCGGGTCCGCCCCGGCCACCTCGATCGTCTCCAGGTGGGAGTGCGCGGGCCGCCAACCGTCCGGGCCGAGGGCCTGCACCTGGTCGCCGTCCCGGCGCAGCCGCTCGGCGTACAGGTCCTGGTAGTCGGCCATGGCGTTGGTGATCGCCCAGGCCACCGCCCCGGTGTGCCCGAAGTGCGCGATGCCCGGCACACCGGGCACCGCCAGCCCGACCACGTCGTACTCCGGGCAGGCCAGCCGGATCTGCTGGTAGACGCCCGGATCCTCAAAGAACCGGTGCGGATCCCCGGCGAGCAGCGCGGCGCCGGTGCCGGTGCGTTCGGCGGCGAGCAGCCAACCGTTGCTGCCGGCGACGGACGGCCCGTCGGTGGCGAACACGTCCACCGCCTCCGGGCCGAGGTGCTGCGCCACGTGCTCCCGCCAGAGCTTGCCGGGGAAGCCCGCGAACAGGATGTGGTGGCCCAACCAGACCCCGAGCGGCGTCCACGGCTCCCACCGGCCCGGTGTCAGCCCGGTGGCGGCGAACTCCGGCGCGCGGGCCGCCCCGGCGGCGAGACCGTCGTTGACCCCGGCCACGTACGCGCTCACCCACTCGGCGGTCGCCGGGTCGAGCGCCGCATGGCAGCGGCGTGCGGTGTCGTCGAGCCGGACCTGCCGGGCGAACCGGTCCCAGTCGAGCGCGTCGACGCCGAGGAATGCGGCGCTGGTGCCCTGGGCGCGGTGCCGTTCCACCTCGATCTGCCAGGCCCGGTCGTACGCGGTCACCCGGCCCTGCGCCGCCGCCAACGCGAGCGGGTCGCCGGCACGCAGGTGCGGCACGCCCCACGGGTCACGGAAACGCCGGGCGCCGCCGCGCTCGCTGCGCTCGCTCACGCCGGCTCCGGGGCGAGGGTGGTGGCGCGCCGCCGGGCCGCCGGCACGACCAGCGGGGTGCCGGTCTCCGGGTCGTCGATGACCCGGCAGGGCAGCCCGAACACCTCCGCCACCAGGTCGGCGGTGACCACCGACGACGGTTCCCCGGCGGCCACCACGCGCCCGTCGCGCATGGCGATCAGGTGCGTGGCGTAGCGGGCCGCGTGGTTCAGATCGTGCAGCACCGCGACCAGCGTGCGCCCCTGCTCCTCGTGCAACCGGGCGCAGAGGTCCAGGATCTCGATCTGGTGGGCGATGTCGAGGTACGTGGTTGGCTCGTCGAGCAGCAGCAGCGGGGTCTGCTGGGCCAGCGCCATGGCGATCCACACCCGCTGCCGTTGCCCGCCGGACAACTCGTCCACCGACCGGTCGGCGAGGTCGTCGACACCGGTCGCGGCCATCGACTCCTCGACCACCCGTTCGTCCTCGCGCGACCACTGCCGCAGCAGCCCCTGGTGGGGGTAGCGACCCCGGGCGACCAACTCGGCGGCGGTGATCCCGTCCGGCGCGATCGACGACTGGGGGAGCAGACCGAGAGTGCGGGCCACCTTGCGGGCCGGCAGGTCGTGGATGTCCCGCCCGTCGAGCAGCACGGTGCCGGCGCTCGGGCGCAGCATCCGGGACAGCGCGCGCAGCAGCGTCGACTTGCCGCACGCGTTCGGCCCGATGATCACCGTGAACGAGTTGTCGGGTACCGCGACGGTCAGGTTCTCGGTGATGGTGCGTTGGTCGTAGGCGAGGGTCAGCGCGGTGCCGCCGAGCCGGGAACTGCCGGGGTGCATGGGTGCTCCTTCGAGGGCGTCGCGGGTGTTCACAGCCGGCCCGCCCGGCGTTCCATCGCCAGCAGCCAGACCAGATAGCCGCCGCCGATCACTCCGGTCACCACACCGACCGGAAGCTGGTGCCCGGGAAACGCGCGCTGGGCCACCAGGTCGGCGCCGACCAGCAGCGCCGCGCCGACGGCCATCGACGGCAGCAGATTCGGGCCGGGCGCCCGGGTCAGCCGCTTCGTCACGTGCGGCGCGACCAGCGCCACGAACGACACCGGCCCGGCGGCGGCCGCCGCGAACGAGACCAGCAGCACAGCCGCCGCGAGCAGCACCAGGCGCAGCCGGCGCACCGGCACGCCCAGGGCACTGGCCGTGTCGTCACCCAACTCCATCATCCGCAGCGCCGTGCCGCATCCGATGAGCACCACGGGCGCCAGCACGACCAGGACGACGAGCAGCGGCCCGGCGTTGGCCCAGCCCCGCCCGTCCAGGCTGCCGGTGAGCCAGAGCACCGCGCGCGCGGCATCCATCAGCGGTGCCCGGGTCAGCAGGTAGCCGTTGACGCCGGTCAGGATCGCGGAAATGCCGATGCCGACCAGGATGAGCCGGAACCCGTGCACCCCGCGTCGCCAGGCGAGCGCGTAGATCACCAGGCCGGTGGCGAGGCCACCGACGACCGCGGCGCCGGCCAGCGCCAGGCTGCTGCCACCGAGCACGATCACGACCAGCGCGCCGGCCGACGCGCCCTGGGTGAAGCCGAGGATGTCCGGGCTGCCCAGCGGGTTACGGACCAGCGACTGGAACACCGTGCCGGCCAGCGACAGCGCCGCCCCGACCAGCAGGGCGGTGACCAGTCGGGGCAGTCGCAGCTCGTGCACGATGAACTGCTCCGCCGGCGTGCCGCCGCCCACGAGGGTGCGCAGCACGTCGGTCGGGCCCATCGGATAGTCGCCACTGCCCAGGGCGACCAGGCCCAACCCGGCCGCGAGCACTGCCGCACCGAGACCGATGGCCATCGCGCGGGGACGGAACCGCACCGACAACCCACCGGGCGTACGAAGAACAGTCACGGGTGGGCCACCTTCGCGCGGGTGACCAGCCACAGGAAGAGCGGGCCGCCCAGCACGGCGGTCACCATGCCGACCTGGAGTTCTCCGGGCCGGCCCAGCACCCGGCCGAGCACGTCCGCGCCGAGCAGCAGGGCAGGCGCGAGCACCGCGCAGTACGGCAGCAGCCAGCGCAGGTCCGGGCCGGTCAGGGCGCGTACCAGGTGTGGCACCAGCAGCCCGACGAAGACGATCGGGCCGCAGGCGGCGGTCGCCGCGCCGCAGAGCAGCGTGACCGCCACGATCACGGCGGCGCGGATCAGCCCCGGTCGGGCACCCAGGGCCCGTGCGGCGTCGTCGCCGAGCGCGAGGGCGTTCAGCGGTCGGGCGGCGCCGAGCGCGACCAGGAGGCCGACCAGGATGAACGGCAGCACCCGGGTCACCGTCGCGGAGTCCGCGCTGGCCAGCGAACCGACCGTCCAGAACCGCAGGCGGTCCAGCGAGGCCGTGTCCAGCAGCATCACGGCGCTCACGTACGAGTAGAGGGTGGCGTTGAGCGCCGCGCCGGCCAGCGCGAGGCGGGCCGGGGTGGCGCCGCGCCCGCCGCCGACGGCGTAGACGAGTGCGGTCACCACCGCCGCGCCGAACAACGCGAACCAGACGTACCCGCCGATGGCGGTGACACCCAGGAACGCGGCGGCGGTGGCGACGGCCGCGGACGCGCCGGCGTTGATGCCGAGCAGCCCGGGGTCGGCGAGGGGGTTGCGGGTGAGGGCCTGCATGACCGCGCCGGCCACGCCGAGCGCGGCGCCGGCAAGCAACCCGAGCAGGGTACGCGGCAGGCGCATCCGGTGCACCACGGCGTACTCGGTGGCGTCGCGGTGCAGCAACCCGGACCAGACGTCGGCGAGCGGTAGGGATTTCGCTCCGACCGCGATGCTGAGCACCACGATCACCCCGAGCAGCGCCACGGCGGCGACCAGGCCGGCGGCGCGGGCCGTCCGCGCGCCGCGCCGAGCCGGGGGCCCGGCCGATTTCCTGTCCGTCACCGACGGTGTCGCCTCGGTGACGGTAGCTGTGGCGTCCAGTGTGGGCTCCGGAGTTGTGGTGGCACGGCGGACCGCTGTTGACAATGACCGAGGTTAGGCTAACCTAACCCCGCTGCCCTGGTCGAGCCCGGCCAGACCCTTGATCGAAAGACAACACCATGACCGATGCCCTGTCCGCACGTCGCCTCTCCCGCCGTGGCCTGCTGGCCGCCGGTGGTGCCGCCACGCTGGCCACCCTGCTCGCCGCCTGCGGCAAGGACGACACCGCGAAGCCCGCCGCCGGCAACGGAAGTGGTCCTTGGTCGTTCACCGACGACCGCGGTACGAAGGTCGATGCCGCAGCCCGCCCAACCCGTGTCGTGGCCTTCACCGGCGTGGCGGCGGCACTGATCGATTTCGGTCTCGACAAGCAGCTCGTCGGAGTGTTCGGTGAAACCAAGCGGGCCGACGGCAGTGCCGACCCCCAGGCTGGCGACCTGAACGTCGAGAGCGTCGAGATCCTCGGCAACGTGTGGGGCGAGTTCAGCCTGGAGAAGTACGCGGCGCTGCGCCCCGAGCTGCTGGTCACCCACATGTACGACCCGGACGCCCTCTGGTACGTGCCGGACGAGAGCAAGAGCAAGATCCTCCCGCTCGCGCCCAGTGTGGCGATCACCACCGCCCGGGTGCCGATGACCAAGCCGATCGAGCGCTACGCCGCGCTGGCCGAGTCGCTCGGCGCGGACCTGTCCGCGAAGAAGGTCACCGACGCGAAGACCCGCTTCGACGCCGCCGCCGAGGCGGTCCGGCAGGCGGTCAAGGCCAACCCCGGCATCAAGGTGATGGCCTGCTCCGGCAGCCCCGACCTGTTCTACGTCTCCAACCCGAAGGTCAGCACCGACCTGATGTACTTCGCCGAGCTGGGCGTCGACATCGTGGTGCCCAACAAGCTCGAATCCGGCGACTACTTCGAGGCGCTGAGCTGGGAGAACACCGGCAAGTTCCCGGCCGACCTGATCCTGCTGGACAACCGCAGCACTGCCCTCCAGCCCAAGGACCTCACCGCCAAGCCGACCTGGCAGCAACTGCCGGCGGTCAAGGCCAACCAGGTCACCGCCTGGGACGCGGTGCCCCGCTTCTCGTACGCCGGCTCCGCGCCGCTGCTGGAAAACCTCGCCACCGCCATCCGGAACGCGAAGAAGGTCAGCTGACGCCATGAGTACGAGCACCGTCGAACCGATCGCCCTCCAGTACCGCTTCTTCGCCGCGCACGTCGTACGGGCCCGTCGGGTCGGCGCCTCGCTGGTGCGGGTGACCTTCGGCGGTGCGGACCTGACGGCGAGCGCGGCTTCGACCGTCGGCGGGTGACCTTCGCCGGCTACTGGCGCTGTGGGCTCTCCGAGGAGGACCTGCGCGCCGAGGCGCTGGTCGGCGCCACGGCCTGAGTGGCGAACCCATCAGAAAGGCAGCACCACCCCGAGGCGCACCGCCGCGCCGGGGGTGGTTCCGGCTGCCCTCGTCCAGAACGTGGAAGGACTTCGAGTGACCGTGCCGACGTACCCCGTCGAGAACACCGCGCCGTCACCGGCGCCCGCCGCCGCGCGGGCCCAACTGTTGCACGACGGCTCGGTCGAGCAGTACCGGCGGGCGATCGCCGACGGCGTCGACCGCGTCGCCCGCCGGGTGGCCACCGTGGACCGTCCCGTCACCGGGATCACGCCTGCCGAGCTGGCCCCCCTGGTCGACCGGGTGGACCTGGACCGGCCGTTGGGCGACGCCGGAGCCGCGCTGGACGAGCTGGAGGACGTCTACCTGCGCGACGCCGTCTGGTTCCACCACCCCCGCTACCTCGCCCACCTCAACTGCCCGGTGGCCATCCCGGCGCTGCTCGGCGAGGCGGTGCTCACAGCCGTGAACTCGTCCCTGGACACCTGGGACCAGAGCGCCGGGGCGACCCTCATCGAGCGGCGCCTGATCGACTGGACCGCCGAGCGGATCGGCCTCGGCCCCAGCGCGGACGGCGTCTTCACCAGCGGCGGCAGCCAGTCCAACCTGCAGGCGCTGCTGCTGGCCCGCGAGGAGGCGTGCGTCGACGCGGTCGGCCCGGCGGCCCGCGCGGAGCTGCTGCCCCGACTGCGGGTGCTCACCTCCGCGGCCGGTCACTTCAGCGTGCAGAAGTCGGCCAAGCTGCTCGGCCTCGCCCCGGACGCCGTGATCGCGGTGCCCACCGACGCCCGGCGACGGGTCCGGGCGTCCGCCGTCCGCGAGGAGATCGAGCGCTGCCGGCAGGCCGGGCTGGTGGTGATGGCGGTCGTCGCCACCGCCGGCACCACCGACTTCGGCTCCATCGACCCGTTGACGGAGCTCGCCGGGATCTGCGCGGCGACCGATGTCTGGCTGCACGTGGACGCCGCGTACGGCTGCGGTCTGCTGATCTCGCCGACGCGCCGGCACCTGCTCGACGGCATCGAACGGGCGGACTCGGTGACAGTGGACTTCCACAAGTCGTTCTTCCAGCCGGTCAGCTCCAGCGCGCTGCTGGTCCGCGACCGGGGGGTGCTGCGGCACGCCACCTACCACGCCGACTACCTCAACCCGGCCCGCATGGTGGAGCAGCGCATTCCCAACCAGGTCGACAAGAGCCTGCAGACCACCCGCCGCTTCGACGCGCTGAAGCTCTGGCTGACACTGCGGGTGATGGGCCCGCACGCGCTCGGCGCGCTCTTCGACGAGGTGGTCGACCGGGCCGCCGACGCCTGGCAGTTGGTCAGCGAGGACCCCCGCTTCGAGGTGGTGACCCGCTCCGAACTGAGCACCGTGGTCTTCCGCTACCTGCCCACCGGCCCCGGCCGGGACCTGGCCGACGCGGCCAACCTGCACGCCCGGGAGGCCCTTGCGGCGTCCGGCCTCGCCGTGGTCGCCGGGACCCGGGTCGACGGCCGGCACTTCTTGAAGTTCACCCTGCTCAACCCGGCGACCACAGTCGAAGACGTCGGTTACGTCCTCGACCTGATCGCCACCCACGCCGGTCGGTACGTGCACGACCACGTCACCGCCGACCTCACCTGCCACGTCGGCTGATGCCGATCAATCTGCCACGTCGGCTGATGCCGATGAACTCCAATCTGGGCCAGGAGGGCCGGATGTCCACCCACGACTTCATCGCCATCGGGCTGGGCCCGTACAACCTGGGCCTGGCCTGCCTCACCGCGCCGATCGACGAGCTGGACGGGGTGTTCCTGGAGGCCCGCCCGAGCCTCGCCTGGCACCCCGGCATGCTGCTGGAGTCGGCGCGGCTGCAGACCCCGTTCATCGCCGACCTGGTCAGCCTCGCCGACCCGACGTCGCCGTACTCCTTCCTCAACTACCTCAAGGAGATCGGCCGGCTCTACCCGTTCTACATCCGGGAGAGCTTCTACCCGCTGCGCAGCGAGTACGACGCGTACTGCCGGTGGGCGGCGGCGAAGCTGCCGAACGTGCGCTTCGGTCAGACCGTGACCACTGTGGAGTACGACTCCGCCGACGACCGGTACGTGGTGCGGGCCAGCACCGGCACCGGAGAGACCGTCGAGTACGCGGCCCGGCACCTTGTGCTCGGCACCGGCACCCCGCCGTACCTGCCCGACGCCGTCGCCGCGCTGCCCGGGGACGCCGTGCACAACTCCCGTTACCTGGAGCACCGGGCGGCGCTGCGCACCAAGCGCAGCATCACGGTGGTGGGCAGTGGGCAGAGCGCCGCTGAGATCTACCACGACCTGCTCGGTGACATCGACCGGTACGGCTACCAGCTCAACTGGGTGACCCGTTCGCCGCGGTTCTTCCCGCTCGAATACACCAAGCTGACGCTGGAGATGACCTCACCGGACTACGTGGACTACTTCCACGCGCTGCCCGAGGCGACCCGCTACCGGCTGGAGACCGAGCAGAAAAGCCTGTTCAAGGGGATCAACGCGGATCTGATCAACGAGATCTTCGACCTGCTGTACGCGCACACCGTCGACGGACCGGTGAACACCCGCCTGCTCACCAACACCGAGCTGGTCGGGGCCGACCACCAGGACGGGGTGTACACGCTCGGACTGCGTCAGGTGGAGCAGGAGCGGGACTTCACAGTGCGTACCGAGGGGTTGGTGCTGGCGACCGGCTACCACTACCGGGTGCCGGAGTTCCTCGCGCCGGTGCGTGACCGGATTCGCTGGGACGGGCACGGCCGGTTCGACGTGGCCCGCAACTACAGCATCGACCACAGCGGGCGGGGCATCTTCCTGCAGAACGCGGGCACCCACACGCACAGCATCACCTCACCGGACCTGGGCATGGGCCCCTACCGCAACTCCTGGATCATCCGTGAGCTGCTCGGCCGGGAGTACTACCCGATCGAGAAGAGCATCACCTTCCAGGAGTTCGGGGTGACGTCGTGAGCGTCGTCTTCGCCCGCTCCGACGATCGGCTCGGCGAGTTCGCCCTGCGTACGCTCGATCTGGACACCGACGCCGCGCTGCTGCACACCTGGGTGACCCACCCGAAGGCGGCGTTCTGGCTGATGCAGGACGCCGACCTGGCCCGGGTGACCGAGGAGTACCAGCGGATCGCCGAACACCCGCACCACGACGCGTACCTCGGGCTGTGGCGGGGGAGTCCCGCCTTCCTCGCCGAGCGCTACGACCCGGCCCACGTCGAGCTGGCCGGCCTCTACGACCACCAACCCGGTGACGTGGGCATGCACTTCCTCTGCGCGCCCGTCGGCACTCCGGTGCACGGCTTCACCCGGGCGGTCCTCGGCACCGTCATGGCGTGGCTCTTCGACGACCCCGCGACCAGACGGGTCGTGGTCGAGCCGGACGTCCGCAACACGGCCGTGCACGCGCTGAACGCCGCCGTCGGCTTCGAGGTCGTCGGCCCGATCGCCAAGCCCGAGAAGGACGCGCTGCTCAGCGTCTGCACCCGAGCCCAGTTCCAGGCCGCTGACCGCCCCGCCGCCGCCCGAACCGAAGGAGCCCCGGCGTGACCGCCACCGCCGTTCCCACCCAGACGCCCGCCGCCGGGCACGCCGCTTCCGGAGACCCGGTCGGGCACCTCACCCCGCAGCGCTGGGCCCGGGCCAACCGGCTGCTGGTCCGCAAGGCGCTCGCCGAGTTCACCCACGAACGACTGCTCGCACCGGA
The DNA here is from genome assembly GCF_057766525.1 of Micromonospora sp. MGP-C2. Taxonomy (NCBI): domain Bacteria; kingdom Bacillati; phylum Actinomycetota; class Actinomycetes; order Micromonosporales; family Micromonosporaceae; genus Micromonospora; species Micromonospora sp. MGP-C2. Next base: position 1,163,667 of record NZ_JBYMEN010000002.1, on the reverse strand, counting down.
GCCCGTGCCGGGCCCCGACGACCGGCAGTTCTACGAGGTCCGCAGCGACGACGGCACTGTCACCTACCGCTTCGCCGCGCGGGTGCTCGCCCTGGCGCACTGGCAGATCGACGCCGACAGCATTACCCGGCACCGCGACGGCACGCCGCTGCCACCCGACGCGGTGGATTTCATCGTCGAGCTGCGCGGCACCCTCGGGCTCTCCGCGCGGGTGCTCCCGGTCTACCTGGAGGAGATCACCTCGACGTTGGCGGGCACCGCGTACAAGCTGGCCAAGGCCGCGCCCAGCGCCGCCGAGCTGGCCACTGCGGACTTCCAGACCATCGAGACGTCGATGACCGAGGGTCACCCCTGCTTCGTGGCCAACAACGGCCGCCTCGGCTTCGGCGTCGACGAGTACCACCGCTACGCCCCGGAGACCGCCGAGGCGGTACGCCTGGAGTGGCTCGCCGCGCACCGGGACCACTCGACGTTCAGCAGCGCCGCCGACCTCGACTACGACGCGCTGATCGAGAGCGAGCTGGACGCGCAGACCCGGGCCCGGTTCGCGGCCACGATGGCCGACCTGGGCCTCGACCTCGACGACTACCACCTGATCCCCGCGCACCCGTGGCAGTGGTGGAACAAGCTGGCGGTCACCTTCGCCGGGGAGCTGGCCGAACGTCGGCTGGTGCACCTCGGCCCCGGGCCGGACGCGTACCTCGCCCAGCAGTCCATCCGCACCTTCTTCAACGTGAGCGAGCCGAGCCGGCACTACGTGAAGACCGCGCTGTCGGTGCTGAACATGGGCTTCATGCGGGGGTTGTCGGCCGCGTACATGGCGGCCACCCCGGCGATCAACGACTGGCTGGCCGACCTGATCGCGCACGACGAGGTGCTGACCGGCACCGGCCTGACCGTGATCCGGGAACGGGCCGCTGTGGGTTACCGGCACCGGCAGTACGAGGCGGCGACCGACCGCACCTCCCCGTACCGGAAGATGTTGGCCGCCCTGTGGCGCGAGAGCCCGGTGCCCGACCTGGCGCCGGGGCAGCGACTGTCCACCATGGCCGCGCTGCTGCACGTGGACAACGACGGCGGCTCGCTGGCCGCGGCGCTGATCGCCCGGTCCGGGTTGGCGCCCGAGGTCTGGCTGAGTCGCTACCTGGACGCCTACCTGACCCCGCTGCTGCACAGTTTCTACGCTCACGACCTGGCGTTCATGCCGCACGGCGAGAACGTCATCCTGGTTCTCGACGAGCACGACACGGTCGAGCGGGTGATCTTCAAGGACATCGCCGAGGAGATCGCGGTGATGAGCGCCGACGTCGAGCTGCCCGCCGAGGTGGAGCGGATCCGGGTCGACGTGCCCGACGACACCAAGCTGCTGACCATCTTCACCGACGTGGTGGACTGCTTCCTGCGTCACCTCAACGCGGTCCTGGTCGAGGCCGACGTGCTCGCCGAGGACGACTTCTGGCGTACGGTCGCGGCCTGCGCGGCCGACTACTTCGACCGGGTGCCGCACCTGGCCGAGCGGGCCCGCCACTACGACCTGTTCGCCCCGGAGTTCACGTTGTCCTGCCTCAACCGGCTCCAGCTCCGCAACAACCAGCAGATGATCGATCTGGCCGACCCGTCGGCGGCTCTCCAGTTCGTCGGCACCCTCGTCAACCCGCTGGCGGCCCACGCGCCGACCCGCTGACCACGGACTCTCAGCGGGTCGGCTCCGCCGTGCCGGCCCGCTGGAACGCACGGGCCAGCTCGGTCAGGTCGAAGCCCTCGAAGTGCTGGAGGAACCGGCGGCGTACGGCGGCCAGGTGACTGGGCCAGGACTCCTCGAGGCGGGCGAAGCCGGCGTCGGTGAGGACGGCGTTCCAGCCGCGGGCGTCCTCCTCGCACCGTTCCCGCTTGACCAGGCCCTGCGTCTCCAACCGGATGATCGTGCGGGTCATGCCGCTGAGCGAGAGGTGGCACAGCGCCGCGAGCTCGTGCATGCGCATCCGCCGGTCCGGTGCCTCCGACAGGTTCATCAGGGCGGTGTACTCGGTGAGTGGTAACTGACGGTCACCGACCATGTCTGCGTCGATCGCACGGGGCAACACGTGCATCACCTGGCCCAGAGCGCGGACCAGGGCCTCCTCGTCGGGGTTGAGGGGTTGCGGCGTCGGCGCGGAGGGGTTGGACATCCTCATATCATACTTGTTTGACTGAGCAAATGGTTATTCTCCGTGTGACTACGACCATAACCAGAGTATTTGCTTGACCAATCAAGCACCGGTTAGCGTTCTGGCCGTCAGGCAAGGACCTCTGGAAGGGCACCACACATGACCAGGATCGGGATCATCCTCGGAAGCACCCGTCCGGGGCGTAACGGGGAAGCCGTCGCCCGCTGGGTGCTGGAGATCGCCAAGCAGCGCTCCGACGCGGAGTACGAGCTGATCGACCTGCTCGACTACCAGCTGCCGCACCTCGACGAGGCGTACCCGCCCTCGATGGGTCAGTACTCCCAGCCGCACACGCTGCGCTGGGCCGAGACGATCGCCTCGTACGACGGGTTCATCATCGTCACCCCCGAATACAACCACTCCACCTCGGGCGCCCTGAAGAACGCGATCGACTTCCTCTACGCCGAGTGGAACAACAAGGCCGTCGGCTTCGTCAGCTACGGCTCGGTCGGCGGGGCGCGTGCCGTGGAGCACCTGCGTCTGATCTCCGGTGAGCTCCAGATGGCCGACGTGCGTTCGCAGGTCGCGCTGTCGCTCTTCACCGACTTCGAGAACTTCAGCACCTTCAAGCCCAACCAGTTCCAGCAGGACGCGCTGACCACCACGCTCGATCAGGTGGTCGCCTGGAGCTCCGCGCTCGCTCCGCTGCGCAAGGGCTGACCGTTTCGGGCTTTCCGGCGGCGGCCGCGGGATCCTTCCCGCGGCCGCCGCCGTGCCCGCATGTGCGGGCCAACCGGATCGGCGACGCGTACTACCCTCGGCCGCATGAGCCGACCTGCCGGCGCAGACCGGCCTCCCCTGTGGCGGGATCGCACCTTCGGCACGTACTGGGTCGCGCAGTCGCTCTCGGCGGCCGGCGACTCGTTCGCGTACCTGGCGGTGCCGCTGCTGGTGCTCCAGGCGACCGGGTCGGTGGCGCAGATGGGCCTGCTCACCGCCGTCGCGGGCGCGGCGTCCGTCGCCGCCGGGATCTTCGGCGGGGTGCTGGTCGACCGGTACGACCGCCGCACGCTGATGATCGTGGCGGACCTGACCCGCCTGTTGCTCTACGGCCTGGTGCCGCTGGCGTGGCTGGCCGGCCCACAGGTGTGGCTGCTCTTCGTCGTGCTGCCGATCTGCGAGGCCGCCGGCATGGTCTTCCAGGTCGCCGCCGTCACCGCGGTCCGCAACCTCGTCGATCGTGATCGGCTCACCGAGGCCAACGGTCGATTGCAGGCGACGTACGCGGCGGCGGCCGTCCTCGGGCCGCTGCTCGCCGGCGTGGTGTCGGCCCGCTTCGGCCCGTCGACCGCCATCGCCGTCAACGCGGCGAGTTTCGCGCTCTCCGCGGCGGGACTGTGGATGATCCGACTACGGCCCGCACCGGCCGACGGCGCCGCGACGGTGACCCGGGAGCGGCCGCTGGCCGAGTTCCTGGCCGGGGCGCGGTTCCTGTGGCGACAGCCCGTCCTACGCGCGCTGACCATCCTGCTGTCGGTGTTCATCTTCCTGACCTACGGCTTCGTCGACGTGCTGATCTACCACGTCACCCACGACCTCGGCGGCTCCGAGGGCACCGTCGGCACGGTGCTCGGCCTGGCGGCGCTGGGCACGGTCGCCGGTGCGCTGCTGGTGGCCCCGCTGCGTCGACGGCGCGGATTCGGCGCGACGTGGATCGGCGCCCACGCGGTCTGCGGGTTCGCGGTGGCGGGCGTCGGCATCGCGACGAGCGTGCCCGCTGTCACCGCGCTGACCGCCGTGTACCTGTGCTGCCTCAGCGTCGGCGGCATCTGCTCGATGTCGCTGCGCCAGGAGATCACCCCTGACCACCTGCTCGGCCGGGTCACGTCGGCGTTCTGGAGCACGCACTACGCGCTCGGTCCGGCTGGCGCAGTCGTGCTGACCTGGGCCGCCGCCCGGTTCGGCGTCGCGGCCGTCACGCTCGCGGCCGGAGCGGGGTGCCTGCTGGTAGCCGTTGGTGGCCTCTTCAGCCCGGTCCGCCGCGCCGGCTCCGAGCCAGCCGCTGCGCAGGTGGGACTCCGCGCCGCCCCGGCCGGCGGCACGGTCGGCGGGTGAGACGCCGCACCCCATCCGCCAGCCGCGTTCGGGCGTCCGCGAGACTCGGCCGCTCAGAACTCCTGGTACATGACGTGCAGCCCGACCCGGCCGAGGGCGGGATGGCGGAACGCGCCCGGCACCGTGCCGACCACCGCGAAGCCCTCCCGCCGGTACAACTCCACCGCCGACCGGTTGCTCTCCGCCACTGCGTTGAACTGCATGCCGGCGTACCCCTGCTCGCGGGCCCAGGTCAGCGCATCGCGGCACAGCGCGGTGCCCACGCCCCGGCCCCGCGCGTCGGCGGCGACCATGAAGCTCGCGGTCGACACGTGCGCGCCCGGCCCGGGCCGGTTGGTGCCCATCTTCGCGGTGCCGAGCACCCGCTCGCCGTCGACCGCCACGACCGTCCGACCTGGTGCCACCTCGACCCACATGCCGTACGACTGCTCGGCGGTCATCGCCGGGTCGTAGGTGAAGGTCTCCTGTGCCCCGATCACCCCCTCGATGATCGGCCACACCTGCGACCAGTCCTGGTCGACGAACTCCCTAATCAGCACCGGGGGAGGTTAAGCCCGCGACGTGCCCCGGACAATCGGTTATCCCCGGGTGCATCCGAGTGGCGGTCCCGGTGCGAAGCATGGGTCGTGACGAGACGTCACGGATCCGACGCTTCGACGAAAGGCCCGCTGATGAAGATCGCACGACTCGCCGCCAGGATGGCGGTGGGCGCCATGGCCACCGCGCTGGCCACCACGGCCATCGCTGTGCCGGCCGCTCAGGCGACCGGCAAGGCCAAGCCGCTCGGCACGACCTCACTCGCCGCTGTGCTCACGAAGGACACCAGCGGCTTCGACCGCAACTCGCGGGACTTCGACGTGCTGACCGCGGCCGTGCTGGCCGTGCTGGAGGCCAAGCCGAACTCGCCGGTCAAGGTGCTCACCGACGGCACTGTCGCACTGACCGCGTTCATCCCCACCGACGCGGCCTTCCAGCAGTTGGTACGCGAGATCACGGAGGCGAAGAAGCTGCCGAGCGAGAGCGCGGCCTTCTCCGCCGTCGCCGGGCTGGGCATCGACACCGTCGAATCGGTGCTGCTCTACCACGTGGTCCCGGGCGCCACCATCGATCGCAGGACGGCGGTCCGGGCCGACGGCACAGACCTGAGCACCGCGCTCGGCTCGACCGTCGAGGTCGACGTGCGCACCTACCTGTACTTCTTCCGCCAGGTGCGCCTGATCGACGCCGACACCAACGACCGGGACGCCCGCGTCGTCACCTTCGACGTCAACAAGGGCAACCGGCAGATCGCGCACTCGGTGGACCGGGTGCTGCGCCCGATCGACCTGCCCTGACCGAGAGCGGGTGGCGTCCGACCACGCGTCGGGCGCCACCCGCGCCGGCCGTCAGGCCGAGGCGAGCGCGGCGAGCTCCTCGTCGAGCAGACCTGCCAGCCGGGCATGCCGCCCAGCGTGGGTGCGAACGGTCATGCCGCGGCTGGGCATCTCCACAGTCATCAGCAGGTACAGGTGCAGCCGGTAGAGACCCAACCGGCGGCGCGCGGAGGCGTCCAGCAGCAGCGGCTCGGCGGCGTTGGCCTGGTAGCCACGCAGCAGGGGATGCTCCGGTTCCTCCTCCACACGCCGGAAGAGCAGTGGCGAGACCAGGTCCAGCAGTGGATCGCCATAGAGGAACCGTTCGCCGTCCACCAGGCCACGCAGCCGCCACCGGCCGTCCGGGTCGGGCGCGGCCAGCACGTTGCCGTCCCAGCAGTCGAAGTGCAGCAACGCCGGCCGGCGCACCTCGTCCAGCACGGCGGCGTGCCGCTGCACCAGCGCGTGCAGTCGTTCCGGGGTGACCGGCAGCCGGACGTTCCAGTCGGTCGCGTCGGCGAGCAACGCATCGAGCATCGCCGTGAACGCGGCACGCCAGGTCGACGCGCCGGGACGGTCGTCGTCGTACCCGAACCGGTCGCCGGTGACCTGGTGCAACGCGGCGAGGGCAACCCCGAGGTCGTATCGCGCCGGGCCGTCGTCGACACCACCCTCGGCCAGGTCGACCAGCGACCGGCCGGGCAGCATCGCGGTGACCAACCACTCGCCGTACGCCGGGTCGGTGCCGTGGTGCAGCACCTCGGGCACCGGCACCTGCGGCGCACGGTCGGCGACGAGGTGGAAGTAGCGGGCCTCGGCCGCGCAGAGCCCGCGCTCGTAGCGCAGCAGCGGCGTCCCGGTCGGCGGGGCCAGCTTCAGCACCACCCGGCGGTCGTCGTCGAGCAACGCCCACCAGACGGTCGCGTACCCGCCGCCGTCCAGTGGACCGGAGTCCCTGACCTGGACGTGCGACCCGAGCGACGCGCGGAGCAGGTACGCCACCTCGTCCGGCCGGAGGGCACGCTGGGTGGGGCTGGCTCCGGTCACGGCCCCGCGTCACCCCGTCGGGCACGCGGCGCCGACGCGGCGGTGGCGGGGGAGGAACGCGGCGCGGGACCGGCGGTGTCGCGGCGAACCAGCTCGGCGGGCAGCACCTCGACCCGTGGTTCCGGCGCTCCGGCACCCAGCACCAGGGACATCGCGCGCACCCCCATGTCGACCAGCGGCAGTCGCACGGTGGTCAGCGCCGGGGTCACATCCCGGGCGATCGGCATGTCGTCGAAGCCCACCACGGAAATCTGCTGCGGCACGGCCAGCCCGCGCGCGCGGAGGGCGGCGAGCGCGCCAATGGCCATCGAGTCGTTGAGCGCCACGATCGCGGTCAGCTCCGGGTCGGCGTCGAGCAGTCGGGCAGTGGCCTCCGCGCCGCCGTCGCGGTCGAACTCCGCGTACCGGATGCGCCGTTCCGGCAGCTCGCGGCCCTGCTCGGCGAGGGCCTGCCGGAGGCCGGCCAGCCGGTCGGTCGTGGTGGTCAGGATCCGCGGGCCGGCGACCACCCCGATCGCCCGGTGCCCCAGCCCGCACAGCTCCCGCCCGGCGAGGTAGCCGCCGGTCCGGTTGTCCGGCATCACCGCGTCGCCGGAGTGCTCGTGCCGGCCGATCACCGCCACCCGCCCGCCGGTGGCCTCGTACGCGGCGAGCTTCTCGTTGAGCTGCCGGGTGAACGCCTCGTCGTGGTAGCCGGAGCCGGCCAGGATCAGTGCCGCCACCTGGTGACCGCGCAGCAGCTCCACGTACTCCAGCTCACGGTCCGGGTCCCGGTAGCTGTTGCAGATCATCAGCAGCCGCCCCTGGTCGGTGGCGACGCGTTGCAGCCCACGGGTGATCTCGGCGAAGTACGGGTCGGAGACGTCGTGCACGATCACACCCACGGCGCTGCGGTGCGAGCGGGCGAGCAGCTGGGCATGGGCGTTCGGCACGTACTGCAACTCGGCGACGGCGGCGAGCACCCGCTCACGCAGCTCGTCGGTGACCGGCTTGCTGCTGCCGTTGATGACGCGGGAGGCGGTGGCGGGGGACACGCCCGCGCGACGTGCCACATCGGACAGAGTCGCCATGGCCCGCCCCCTTGGTCTGTTGACGGCATTTCGCCGTGCCGGCTAGCGTCACGGTACCGCAGAGAAAGCCCTTTCCCGCAGGGAGGCCCGGCCATGTCCGATCGCTTCGCCGACGAGTGCTTCGATGCCTGACGGGCCGGCCCCGCTGCCCGGCGGGGTCGGGCTCTCTCGGCTGCGTGTCTACGACACCGTCGCCCCGGATGGCCTGGTCGGCGGCACGCCGCACGTGCACCTGTGCTGCACCGAGGGGTACGTGGTGACCGACGGCCAGGGCGCGGTGCAGACCCTGACGACCGCCGGCTTCCGGGAGACAGCCCTGCGGCCGGGGGTGGTGGTCTGGTTCGAGCCGGGCACCGTGCACCGCCTGGTCAACACCGGCGGGCTGGGCATCGTGGTGCTCATGCAGAACAGCGGCCTGCCCGAGGCCGGCGACGCGGTGCTGACCTTCCCTCCCGACGTGCTGGCCGATCCGGGCGTGTATGCCGCGGCGGCCGAGCTGCCCGACGGGGGAGCGCCGGGCGCGGACGTGCGGGCCGCGTACCGTCGACGTGACCTCGCGGTGACCGGCTTCCAGGCGCTGCGGTCCGGCGGTCCGGCGGCGCTGGCTGCCTTCCACGCCGCCGCGGTCGCCCTGCGCCAGCCACTGCTGGCGGGGTGGCGGCAGCGATGGGAGGCCGGCGCGGGCCGGGCCGCCGCCAGCACCGGCAGCCAGCTCGACGCCCTGGAGCGAGGCGACCCCCGTCACCTGGCCGAGGCCGGGGTGTACGCGGTGGACGAGCCGGTCGAGCGGGGTCGGCTCGGCATGTGCGGCCTGCTGGACACCTACCCGGCGGCCGTCTGACCGTCCCTTCGGGACAGCCGGTGGGTCACCAGGCATCGGTGGAAACAGATCGAGGAAAGGCCTTGCCCGGCGTGAGGGTGCCGCCTACGCTCCAGGAAAGCGTTTGCCTGATCCGCCGAACGGCCCCCTCCACGGGTGCCGTGCCGGGCCCCGAGGAGGTTCCGCGTGACCGAGAACTCTCTGGACACGGCGGGCCGGCAGGCCGCCGCCGAGGCGGCGGGCGGTGATCCGGCGGCTGCGGCCTCGCTCGCCTCCGCAACGTCGACACCCGCCGAGGATCCGGGCCGGTCCACAGTGGCTGGCCGACCGCCCGGAACCGGCGGCCGGCCACCCCGACCGACGCTCGGTCGCCGGGCGGCGGCCTTCGCCGACTCGCTCTGGCGTCCGGCGCTGGTGCTCGCCGTCGTCTTCGCCGCGTGGTGGTTCGTGGCCGCGCAGGAGTACGTCCCGAACTACCTGGTGCCCACACCCGCCCAGGTCTGGGAGACGATGACCGGTCAGTGGTCCGAGCTGGCCCGACACACCCTCGTCACCCTCTACGAGACGGTGCTCGGCTTCGTGCTGGCCGCCGCGCTGGGTCTGGCCACCGCAGTGGCCATCGCCTACTCCCGCACCCTCGACAAGGCGCTCTATCCGATCGTCCTGTTCGCACAGGTCATCCCGAAGATCGCCATCGCGCCACTCCTGGTGGTCTGGTTCGGCCTCGGCCTCACCCCGAAGATCATCCTGGCGGTGCTCATCGCGTTCTTCCCGGTGGTCATCTCCGGCGTGGCCGGGCTGCGCTCCACCGACCCGGAGCTGCTCGACCTCGCCGCCACGATGGGCGCGGGGCCGTGGCGCACCTTCCGCAAGATCCGCTTCCCGAACGCGTTGCCGCACCTGATGGCCGGCCTGAAGGTGGCCGTCACCCTCGCGGTGGTCGGCGCCGTGGTCGGTGAGTTCGTGGGCGCCAGCGAAGGGCTCGGCTACGTCCTGTTGCTGGCCAACGGCAACCTCGACGCCCCGCTGCTGTTCGCCGACCTGATCCTGATGTCCGCCATCGGCATCGTCCTGTTCGTCCTGGTCGAGATCGCCGAGGCACTGCTCATCCCGTGGCATGCCAGCCGCCGCGCCGGCGTGTCCCTCACCACCTCCTGACCGACCCCATCACGGAGGCACCGATGAAACGCACCGCCACCACCATCCTGGCCACCGCAGCCCTGCTCCTCGCCGCCACCGGCTGCGGTGGGGACGACTCCGCCGGCAAGACCGGCGCCGACGGCAGCAAACAGGTCACCCTCACCCTCAATTGGGTGCCCTACGGCGAGCACGCGCCGTTCTACTACGGCCTGCAGAAGGGCTACTACTCCGCCGAGGGCATCGACCTGAAGATCCTGCCCGGCAACGGCTCGGGCAACACGGTCAAGCAGGTCGCCCAGAAGCAGACCGACTTCGGCTGGGCGGACAGCCCGGTGCTGCTCAAGTCGGTGGCCAGTGGGATGCCGGTGCGCAGCCTCGGCGCGTACCTGGAGAAGGGCCCGTCCTCGGTGGAGTTCTTCACCGAGGAGAACATCAAGACCCCGGCCGACCTCAAGGGCAAGACCGTGGGCGGCACGCCCGGCGACGCCCTCTACGCCACATTCCCGGCCTGGCTGGAGAAGAACGGCGTCAAGAAGGACGAGGTCAAGGTCGTGAACGTGGACGCCGCCGGCAAGATCGCCGCCCTGGCCGAGGGCAAGGTCGACGCCATCATGGGCTTCTTCCACGACCAGGCGCCGACCATCGAGAGCAAGACCGGCAAGAAGGTCGACGTGCTGCTCTTCGCCGACTACGGCATGAACCTGCTCGGCACCGGGCTGATCGCCAACACCCAGACCCTGCAGAAGGACCCGGATCTGGCCCGCAAGTTCGTCCGTGCCACCCAGAAGTCCTGGGCCGACGCCGCACGTGACCCGGCCGGAGCGGTCAGCGCGATGGTCGCCCTCGCCGAGAACGAGCCCGCCCCCGAGGTGCTCACCAAGCAGCTCACCCTCAACCTGCCGCTGCTCGGCTCCGAAGGCCCGCCCGGAGTGAACACCGAGGCCCAGTGGACCGAGACCATCGACCTGATGTCCCGTTACGCGGAGCTGAAGGACCCGGGCGCGCCCAACGCGTACTGGGACTCCTCGTACGCGGCGCAGGGGTGACGCCGTGACCGCCGCGCCGGCAGCCACCGGCACCGCAATCGGGATGTCCGGGGTGACCGTACGGTTCACCTCCCGACGGTCGCAGACCACCGCGCTGGACGACGTCTCACTGGACATCGAGCCCGGGGAGTTCGTGACGATCGTCGGTCCCTCCGGCTGCGGCAAGTCCACCCTGCTGAAGATCGTCGCGGGGTTGGTCAAGCCGACCAGCGGTGCGGTGTCGCTGTTGCAGCGCCCGGTACGCGGCCCACAGAAGGAGATCGGTTTCGTCTTCCAGAAGGCCGCGCTGCTGGAGTGGCGCGGCGCGCGGGCCAACATCCTGCTCCAGGCCGAGATGCGCGGCATGGACCGGGCCCAGGCGTCCCGTCGGGCCGACGAGCTGATCGAGATGACCGGCCTGACCGGCTTCGAGAAGGCCCTGCCGCACGAGTTGTCGGGCGGCATGCAGCAGCGGGTGGCGCTCTGCCGTGCGTTGCTGCACTCCCCGCCGGTGCTGCTGATGGACGAGCCGTTCGGCGCCCTGGACGCGCTGACCCGCGAGCAGATGAATGCCGAGCTGCACCGGATCTGGCGGGAGACCGACACCACCGTCGTGCTGGTCACCCACTCCATCGCCGAGGCGGTCTTCCTCGGCACCCGGGTCGTGGTGATGAGCGCCCGGCCCGGCCGGATCATCCGCACCTTTCCGGTCGAGCTGCCGGCGCACCGCGACTACGCGCAGGTGATGTCGGACCGCCGTTTCGACCGCCTCGCCACCGACCTGCGTGGGTTGCTCGGCAGCGCGGCCGCCAACCACTGAGCGCGGATCGGCACGACCAGCACGACGGAAGGAAAACCATGACCCGCAGGTCGATCGGCATCATCGTCAACGGAGTGACCGGAAGGATGGGCTACCGCCAGCACCTCGTCCGCTCGCTGCTGGCCATCCGCGAATCCGGCGGCGTGGCGCTGGCCGACGGCACGACCATCTGGCCGGAACCAGTCCTGGTCGGGCGCAACGAGACGAAACTCCGGGAGCTCGCCGAGCGGCACGGCCTGACCGACTGGACCACCGACCTGACCTCGGCGCTGGCCCGCGACGACGTCGAGATCTACTTCGACGCCCAGGTGACCCAGCAGCGGGAGAAGGCGATCCGGCAGGCCATCGAGGCAGGCAAGCACATCTACACGGAGAAGCCGCTGGCCGAGGACACCGCCGCCGCGCTCGACCTGGCCCGGGCGGCGGACGCGGCCGGCGTACGCACCGGTGTCGTGCAGGACAAGCTCTTCCTGCCCGGCCTGCGCAAGCTCAAGCGCCTCATCGACGGCGGCTTCTTCGGCCGGATCCTCTCGGTGCGCGGTGAGTTCGGCTACTGGGTCTTCGAGGGCGACTGGCAGCCCGCTCAGCGTCCGTCGTGGAACTACCGGACCGAGGACGGCGGCGGCATCGTGGTCGACATGTTCCCGCACTGGCACTACGTGCTGGAGGAGCTGTTCGGCCGGGTCACCGCCGTGTCCTGCGTGACCGCCACCCACGTGCCACAACGGGTCGACGAGACCGGTCAGGTCTACCAGGCGACCGCCGACGACGCCGCGTACGGGATCTTCGAACTCGACGGCGGCATCATCGCGCAGATCAACTCGTCCTGGGCCGTGCGGGTGTACCGCGACGAGCTGGTGGAGTTCCAGGTCGACGGCACCGAGGGCAGCGCCATCGCCGGCCTGCGCAACTGTCGGGTGCAGCACCGGGCGGTCACCCCGAAGCCGGTGTGGAACCCGGACCTGCCGGCCACCGAGGACTTCCGGGCCCAGTGGGTCGAGGTGCCCGACAACGAGGAGTTCGACAACGGTTTCAAGGTGCAGTGGGAGGCGTACCTGCGGCACGTCGTGGCCGGTGAGCCGTTCCGGTGGGACTTCCTGGCCGGCGCGCGCGGTGTGCAGCTCGCCGAGCTGGGGCTGCGCTCCGCCCGCGAGGGTGGTCGCATCGAGGTGCCGGAGCTGCGCTCATGACCGCCGAGGTGGTGTTGCCGGGCGGGCGACGGCACCGGCTGGCCGGGGGGAGCGGCTTCGCCCGTCCGGCCGGGCCGGCGACCAGCCGGATCGCGTACGCGGCAGCGCACGTCGTCGCCGACCCGACCGCGGAGAACGTGCCGGGCGCCCCGGCGACGGTGGACTGGGACACCACCCTCGCCTTCCGGCGGCACCTGTGGTCGTACGGGCTGGGGGTCGCCGAGGCGATGGACACCGCCCAGCGGGGGATGGGGCTGGACTACCCGGCGACCCGGGAGCTGATCCGCCGCAGTGCCGCCGAGGCCCGCGCGGCGGGCGGGTTGATCGTCGCGGGGGTCGGCACGGATCAGCTGCCCGCTGGCCCGGCCACCCTGGCGGCGGTCACCGCCGCGTACCTGGGGCAGCTCGACGACGTACGCGCTGCCGGCGCCCGGCCGGTGCTGATGTGCAGCCGACACCTGGCCGCCGCGGCGCGCGGGCCGGAGGACTACCTCCGGGTGTACGACGAGCTGCTGAGCGCCGCCGACGAGCCGGTGGTGCTGCACTGGCTGGGCCCGATGTTCGACCCGGCGTTGACCGGCTACTGGGGTGCGGTCGACCTGGACCTGGCCGCCGACACGGTCGTCGAGCTGATCAAGGCACACCAGTCGAAGGTGGACGGCATCAAGGTGTCGCTGCTCGACGCCGGCCGGGAGGTCGCGCTGCGTCGCAGACTGCCCGCCGGGGTACGCCTCTACACCGGTGACGACTTCCACTACCCGGAGCTGATCCGGGGCGATGAGGTGGGGCACTCGGACGCGCTGCTCGGGGTGTTCGCGGCCATCACACCGGCCGCCGCCGCCGCGCTGGCCGCCCTGGACCGGGGGGACCTGGCGGCGTACGACGAGATCTTCGCGCCGACCGTGCCGCTGGCCCGGCACCTGTTCGCGGCCCCGACCTGGCACTACAAGACAGGGATCGTCTTCCTGGCCTGGCTTGCCGGGCACCAGGACCACTTCACCATGGTCGGCGGCGCGCAGTCCGGGCGATCCCCGGCACATCTGGCCACGCTGCTCACCCTGGCCGACGCGGCGGGGTTGTTGCCGGACGCCGACCTGGCCGCCTCCCGCGCCCGAGCGCTGTTCACGGTGGCGGGGGTGGAGCAGTGAGCGCGAGGAGTGAGCCGGTCCTGCGAGCCCCGCAGTCGCGAACGGCAAGCCCACAGAGCCTCGCGCGCTTCTCGTTCAACCAGGCGACCGCCCAGCGGTGGCCACTGCCCGACGTGGTGGCCGGCTGCGTGGCCGCCGGGGTGCCGGGCGTCGGGCTGTGGCGGGAGCCGGTCGCCGATCATGGGCTGGCCCGATCCGCGAAGCTGGTCCGCGACGCCGGTCTCACCGTCACCTCGCTGTGCCGGGGCGGCTTCTTCTCCACCGACGACTGGCGCGCGCAGAACCTGCTGGCCATCGAGGAGGCGGCCACACTGGGTGCCCCGGAGCTGGTGCTGGTGTCCGGTGGGCTGCCGCCGGGCAGCAGGGACATCGACGGCGCCCGGCAGCGGGTCGCGGACGCGATCGGTGAGCTGGCCCCGCACGCCGAGGCCGCCGGCGTACGCCTGGCGATCGAGCCGCTGCACCCGATGTTCGCCGCCGACCGCTGCGTGATCGCCAGCCTCGGTCAGGCCCTGGACATCGCCGAGCGGTTCGACCCGACGGTGGTCGGCGTGGTCGTGGACGCGTACCACGTCTGGTGGGACGACACGGTGTACGCGCAGATCGCGCGGGCGGGCTCCCGGATCGCCGCGTTCCAGGTCTGCGACTGGGTGACACCGCTGCCGGAGGGGGTGCTGCTCGGCCGGGCGCTGCCCGGCGACGGGTGCATCGAACTGCGCCGGTTGCGCGAGGCGGTCGACGCGGCCGGCTACGGCGGCCCGATCGAGGTGGAGGTCTTCTCCGCCGAGGTGTGGGCGCGGCCGGGCGCGGAGGTGCTGGACGCGGCGATAGCCGGCTACCTGCGCCACGTTGTCTGAGACTGCCGAGCGGCGCTGGCCGGCGGCGGTCGGCGCGTGGTTGGGCATCGGCACCGCGCCCGCCACGCTGGTGCTCGGTGCGGCGATGGCGGCCCGGCACGGCGGCGCGGTGCCGGTCGCCGGGCTGCTGGTCGGCGGGGTGCTGATGGCGGCGCTGCTCTGGGGGCAGGGCCGGATCGGCCTGCGCCGGCCGCTCGGCGACGGCGGAACGCTGACCGCGGTGCTGCCCGCCTACCTGGGCAACACGTCACGGCTGCTGCTGGCGGCGGTGCTGGCCGTGTCGATGGTCGGCTGGAACGGGTTCAACGTCGGGCTCGGCGGGGCCTCCCTGGCCGCCCTGACGGACCTGCCGGGCTGGGCCGGGCCGGTCCTGCTGGAGGTGGCGGTGCTGGCCGTCTCCTGGGGGCCGGCCCGGCTCGGCAACCGCGTCGCCGTGCTCACCACGCTCAGCGCGGTGGTCCTGGTCGGCTGGTGCCTGACGGTGCTGCCGCCACCCGGTGCGCCGGTTCGCCTCGCCACCGGTGGGCTCGCCGACGCCGCCGCGCTGATCGGCTACGCGGCGGTGTTCGCGCTGCGCGCGCCGGACTTCAGCGTCGGCCTCGCCCGGCGGCGGGACCTGGCCTGGTGCGTGGGGCTGCTGATCGGGCCCGCGCTGCTCGGGGTGATCGCCGGCGCCGGCCTGTGGCTGCGGACCGGCTCGGCCGACGTGGTCGCGCTGCTGGCCGCCGGCTCGGGCCTGGCCGCGTACGCGAATCTGTTCGTCGCTGTGGCGGTCTTCGCCGCCGCGTTGACCACCACGTACTCCGGGGCGCTGGCGATCCGTGGCCTGGCACCCCGCGTGCCGGCTCGTACAGCGATGCTGGTCGTCGCGGTCCTCGGCGGGGTGCTGGCGGTGGCGCGTTTCGACCGCCTCGTGCTGCAGTGGTTGACGCTCCTGGCCGCCGCGCTGCCGGTGCTGGTGGTGCCGATGGCCGTGGAAGCCGCGGCCCGTCGACGCGGTCGTGCGCCGCGGACCGTGCCCGCCTGGTGTTGGGTGCCGGCCGCGTTGCTGGCGGTGGCCTGCACGCTCGCCGGGGTCGGCGTCGCGCCGCTGCTCGGGCTGGCCCTGGCCGGGGCGTGCACCGTGCTCTGGCGGCGGCAAGGACACGCGGCCCGGGCGGCCGATGGTGGCGCCTAGCGGGTGGCGTGCTCGCCGTGGTCGCTGACCTGGGCGTCGAACCAGTGGTGCAGGGCATCGCGGAGCGCGGCGTCGTCGGTGGTGTAGGTGGCCTGTGCGCCGTCGGGTGTGGTCGCGTACTCGATGGTGATCCGCCCGTCGTGTGCCTGAAGCGCTGCCAGGCCGGGCATTTCGGTGCCGTGGATGCGGGCGGGATCGCCGAAGTCGCCACGCCGGAACCGCTCGACCTCAGCGGTCAGATGCTGCTGGACAAGAGTGATCTGGGTGGTGTCCTGGCGGTCGTCGGCGACCACGGTCTGCACGCCACCGGTGTCGGTCTTGGTGAAGCGGTGCGTGGTGCGATCCAGGTCGAACGGCATGACGGACGCGCCTCGCTCGGCGACGTCGGCCTGTCGGCTGGAGCTGGCCGTCGGTGTCGACGGTGCGGGGTCGTCGGCGCAGCCGAAGCTGAGCGCGGTGGCAGCGACGGCCGCCAGGAGCAGCGCGCGATGGGCACGAGGGCGGTCAGGACGGTTCATTGGTGGCCTCCGCGAGGGTCTGGAGCGCACGCACCACTGCCGCGCGCTGGTCGTCGGGGACGCGATCGAGCAGGGTGGTGAGCCGGTCCCGGCGGGCGTCGGCCTGCCGGGCGGCGGCGGTGGTGCCGGCAGCCGTCAGCAGAAGCAGAACGCCACGACCGTCACCCTCGGCTGTCTCCCGGTGCAACCAGCCCCTGTTGACCAGGTTGGTGACCAGGCGGCTGACGGTGCTCTTCTCCAGGCGCAGCCTGCGAGCCAGCTCCACCTGCCGGATCTGCCCCTCCCGGGCGATCTCCACCATGGCGTGCGCCTCCGAGACCGGCAGCGGCTGCCCGCACGGAGTCCGGTCGGGCTGGTGGAGGCCGAAGTTGCGGACGAACCGCATCAGGGCCTCCTGCGCCGCGTCGATCTCGCCAGGCTGCATGGTTCGACGCTACAACCAGATGGTTCGAGCGTGCAACCATTGTGGAGGGCGAACCCGTATCTGAGCCCCACGGGAGACACGGCACGACAATGGCGAGCGACCGGGTGCCCTGCTCCAGCTGGCCCCCGGACACCGCACCCTGCCGGAGGTGCTGGACACCTGGCCGGACTGCGTGTTGCGCGACCGCCGCACGGAACAGTTCCTGACCGTGGCCTTCCCGCACGTGCCGGTTCAGGTCTGGCCCCGCAACTGACCGGGGCGGCTGCCAGGCCCGACGCCTGGACATCTACCTGCTCGCCCTCGGGTGGCCACCCCACCGCTCGGCGGTCCACCAACGACGGACGTCGACCCTCCGGGCTGGCGGCCCGTCCGCCCTACTCGGCTCGCGGACCCGGAGCGCGCGAGCCGTACGCCGGGCCGAACACCACCAGCAGCGCCAGGTCCTCGGTCACCTCGTCGAACCGGTGCTCCTCGCCAGCCGGCACGAAGATCACCGAACCCGGGCCCACCTGGGCCGCGCCGTCCGGGGTCACGATCCGGGCCCGCCCCGCGGTGACCACATAGATCTCGTCCTCGGTGTGCGGGCTCTGCTCGTCGAGACCGCCCGCCGGGATGCAGTACGTCCCCACCGACAGGTCTGGCACTCTCAGCTGTTCGACCCAGTCGTTGGCGGCCCCGGCGGGTGCGGTCCACCGGCCCGCGCCTTCGATGATCAGCATGAAGGGAGCCTAGTACGGCATCGACAAACGCCGGTTTCCTGCTGTGGTGACGTACGCCGGCGGACCACAGCTGACAATCTTGGACAGTTTCGTTCGGCCTGAACGGTAAGTGTCCAAGATCTACGCTGCCAGCTCCCGCCCAAGCCCCGGCCGGCGTCGCTGGCGCGGTCGGGCCCTGGAATGGATCTTCTGGCCGCAACATCGTCAAACGGTCGACGCTGCCATCCGAAGCACGCCCCTCTGGACGTCTCGGCGGCCGAGCGGTGGCGGACAGGTCGATCCCTGCCCGCCACCGCTCGATCATCAGTTGACCGTGATGGTCAGGTTGGCCGAGCGGGTCTCTCCGCTGGTGTAGGTGGTCGTCACCCGGGCGGTGAAGGTCCCCTTGCGGGGATAGCTGTGGGCGGTCGACCGCAGCGTCGCCCCGTGTGTGATGGCGCTGTTGTCACCGAAGTCCCACGCGTAGTCGGTGATGCTCTGCCCGGACGGCGCTGTCGCGGTGGCGGTGAGCGTGGTGGCCAGCGGCGCGGTGCCGCTGGCCGGGTTGGCCGCGAGGGAGAGCGTCCCGCCCGGTTCCTGTTTGACCCCGGCGCCGTTGAACCGCAACCAGTCCAGCGACAGCAGGTCCGGGGTGCCACCGACCTGGGCGGCGTTGACGAACTTCGCGTACAGGGTGGTGGTGCCGGCTGGTTTGTTGGTGAGCGTGACGGTGGGCGACACCAGGTTGTCCCATCCGCCGGTCGAACCGATGGTGGCCGCGCCGACCAGGGTGCCGGTGGGGGAGCCGGTCCGCAGCTCGATGGTGCCGCCGAGCCCGCCGTTGGTCACCCCGAGCGTCACCGAGCCGACGTTGCGCAGGTCGACCGGCCCGTACGCCACCCAGTCGTTGTGGTCGACCTCGCCGAGCCGCTTGCCGGCGCGGGCGGTCGCCCGGTCGTTCACGATGATGCCGGACTGGGCGGTGAAGTGCTCGGCCTCCTTGCTCTTGGGCTGCAACTGGGCCCGGGTCGAGCCGGTCAGTGCCGGTACGCCGCCGGCCGCGCCGCCGTCGGTGTACTGCGCGGTGACCACGGTGTAGAGGTTCTGCCCCGGCCCGTGCCCGTCACCGGCGTCGGCCTCGGTGGCGAGCAGCCCCGAGCAGCCGGTGTAGACGTCCAGCGGATGGGCGTGCGAGTCGTGACCGAGCTGCGTCTGCACGGTGACCTTGGAGCAGTCGATGGTGGTCTCCTCCGGGTCGGTGACCGTCACCGTGTACGGGATCTTGTCGCCGAAGTCGAAGAAGCCCCCGTCGGGCACGGTGATGGTCACCGTGGGCCGGGTGTTGCCGACCACCACCTCGGTGACCGCGGTGGCGGTCAGCCCGTTGCCGCTGTTGCGGACGGTCAGCCGGGCGGTGTGCCTGCCGGCTGTCGAGTAGGTGTGGCTCGGGTTGGCCGCTGTGGAGTCGGTGCTGCCGTCGTTGGTGAAGTCCCAGGCGTAGCTGAGCGCCGAACCGTCACCGGCGGACGACCCGGCCGAGGAGAACGACACCGCGAGTGGGGTGCGCCCGCTGTCCGGGGTGGCGGCGATCTTCACGGCCGGTGGCCGCCCGTTGGCGACGTAGTCGATGCGGTAGATGCCCGCGCCGGCGTTGCTGCCGCCGCGACCGCTGCCGGTGCCCTCGCCGAAGTCGATGACGTAGAGCGAGCCGTCCGGCCCGAACTCCGCTTCGAAGGGCTGGATCCAGCTCATGTTGCCGAAGATCCCGTTGATCGACTGGAGGTCACCCACGGCGGTGGGGCCGAAGCGCGCGTTGCTGAAGGTCTGCGCTGTCTTGTGGATCGACAGCGTCTTGAACCATTTGCGGGTCAGCTCATAGGTGATCCACTTGCCTTCGAAGTACTCGGGGAACTTCGTGGTGCGGGTGTTGGCCGGGTCGTAGTCGTAGACCGGGCCGCTCATTGGCCCGCCGCCGCCGGTGCCCACCTCGGGGAACTGGGTGGAGGCCGAGTACGCGTACCAGACCAGCGCGGACTTCGACGCCGGCAGGGTGGTCAGGCCGGTGTTGTTGGGCGAGTTGTTGACCGGCGCGGCGCAGTTGAACTTCGCCCCGGAGGTGCTGGTGGCGAAGTTGTAGTCGTTGAACGGGATGTCGTTGCCCACGCAGTACGGCCAGCCGTAGTTGCCGGCACCGGTGATCCGGTTGAACTCGACAGTGCCCTCCGGGCCACGGTTGGGATCGGCGGCGCGGGCGTCCGGGCCGTAGTCGGCCACCAGCACTGCGTTGGTCTGCGGCTCGACGGTGATCCGGAACGGGTTGCGCATGCCCATCGCGTAGACCTCCGGGCGGGTCTTCGCGGTGCCGGCCGGGAAGAGGTTTCCGCTCGGCACTGTGTACGTACCGTCGGCCTGTGGGGTGATCCGCAGGATCTTGCCGCGAAGGTCGTTGGTGTTGCCGGCGGTGCCCTGGGCGTCCCAGGCGGCGCGGCCGGCCCGCTCGTCGACGGGCGTGTAGCCGCTGGAGGCGAACGGGTCGGTGTTGTCGCCGATCGCCGCGTAGAGCCGCCCCGGCCGCGTCCATGGCCAGCGAACCGCCCATGTGCGAGTTGGCCCGACCCTCACCCCGGTAGGTGGGGACGGTCAGCAGGCGCTTCTCCGAGGAGAGCGCGACGCTGTTGTTGGCGACAGTGAACCGGGACAGGTTGAGCTGTTTGAGGGTCTTGTCCGACCAGAGCAGGTAGATCCAGCCGTTGCTGGCGAAGTTGCGGTCGAGGGTCATCCCGAGCAGCCCGTCGGACTGGTCGGTCATCGCCGAGGTGTACGCGAAGTCCAGCAGTGTGGTGACCTGGAGGGTGTCGGAGTTGACCACCTTCAGCGCGCCGGTGCGCTGGATGTAGTAGACCTTCCGGTCCGGGCCGACGGCCAACTCGAAGGGGTCGGCCAGGTTCTCGGTGACCAGCCCCACCCGCTCGAAGTTGCTGGTCCTGGTGGCCGAGCAGTCGCTGGCGACAGCGCCGGCCGCCCACTCGATGCCGTAGCGCAGGTGCTCCAGGAACGTCGCGCTGCTGAACTGGGAGCTGGCGTGCCCGCCGGCGGTGAACCAGGACCGGCCGCCGTCGTAGCGCTGACACCAGGAGTACGCGTGGTCGACGCCCTCGTCCAGCCCGTTGATCCCGTCGCGCACCTTGATCTGCGCGAGGGTGTGCACGTTGCCGGTCGGGTTGGTCCGCCAGTTGTACCACTCCTCGCTCTGCTCCCAGAGCTCCGGCAGGTTGCGGGTGGAGGGGTGCGCCCGGTCGAGCACCTTCACCCGGCCGGGGAAGGTGCCGCCGGTGGAGGAGAAGTCGGGGTGGTAGTCGAAGATCGTGCCGACCAGGCCCTCGTACCAGGACCAGTCACGCTCGCTGGCCGAGGCGGCGTGCAGGCCGGCCCAGCCGCCGCCGTTGCGGATGAACGTCTGCAGCGCGGCCCGCTGGCTGGCGTTGAGCAGGTCGCCCGAGGTCGGGAGCGAGTTGGTGTTGTTGAAGACCAGGGCGTCGAACGTGGCGAGGTTGGCGTCGGTGAACGCGGCGGCGTCGGTGGTGGCGACGACCTCGAAGTTGTGGGCGGCGCCGAGCTGCTGGATCGCGGCGATGCCGGCCGGGATCGAGTCGTGGTAGAAGTTGGTGATCTTGGAGAAGACCAGCACCCGGAAGCGTGGGGCGGCTTCGGCGGGCAGGGCGGTGGTGGTGCTCACCACGGCGGCGATGGTGAGCAGGATGAGGCAGAACGCGCGGAGGTGTCGGGGCATGGGGGCGCTCGCTCCCTGTTGGACGGTGAGGGTCGGAAAGCGCTTTCTTGCTGCCCGCATCACGGTACTGACAGCCAGTGACGACCGTCAATAGCGTACTGGTAAGCGGTTTCCTGCGGTGTCGCCGCCGGGTCGGCGAGGCCCGGACGGGCCCCGCGGTCCCACGCCCAGCACCTACCATGGTCAGATCGTGCGTCGTGCCAGACGGCGACGCAGCCGGGTGACCTGGGGAGGTCTCGTGACGGTGCCATCCACGTCGGAATCACCCGAGGGTCGGGGTGCCGACCGAATCGACACCACTGTGGTGCATCCGGCTCGCCGCTACAACTACTGGCTCGGCGGCAAGGACAACTTCGCTGTCGACCGGGAGTCCGGGGACCAGATCGCGGCCGTCTATCCGGGAGTACGCACCCTCGCCCGGGAGAACCGGGCCTTCCTCGGCCGGGCCGTCCGGTTCCTCGCCCAGGAGGCCGGCATTCGGCAGTTCCTCGACATCGGCACCGGCATCCCGAGCGCCGACAACACCCACGAGGCTGCGCAGTCCGTCGCGCCCGGGTCCCGGGTGGTCTACGTCGACAACGACCCGATGGTGCTGGTCCACGCTCGGGCGCTGTTGACCAGCGACCCTGCCGGTGCCACCGCCTACCTCGACGCCGACCTGCGCGATCCGGAGAAGATCCTCGCCGACCCGCAACTGCACACCACACTGGACCTGTCCCAGCCGGTGGGCCTGGTGCTGATCGCCGTGACGCACTTCCTGACCGACGACGACCGCCCACACGAGCACGTCGCCCGGCTGCTCGACGCGCTGCCGTCAGGCAGTTGGCTAACGCTGACCCACTTCACCACCGACCACATCCCCAACCAGATCGTCGAGCGGATGTACGCCGAGTTCGCCTCCGGCCGGATGAAGCAGGATGCCGTGCCCCGCGACCGTGCCGAGTTCGCCCGCTTCTTCACCGGCCTGGAGCTGGCCGAGCCCGGCATCGTGCCGGTCACCGAGTGGCGCCCGCAGGTGCCGCCGGAGCAGCGGCCAGCCCTGGCCGACGCCTCGATCTACGGCGCGGTCGCCCGCAAACCCTGATCGGGGTGTTTCGTCGTGTGCCGGAGAGGCAACCCCGGGCCCTGGTCGGTGGACCTCGGCCCGGGGCCTGTTTCGGACCTCAGCCCAAACCGATGTAGAGCCGTTCACCGGCGGGTCGGTAACCGACGCGCTCGTATATCCGCCACGAATCCTCGCTGGAGGCCTCCAACCAGGTGATCTCCGTGCCCGTGGTGAACAGCCGCCGGGTGATCTCGGCGGTGATCGCGCCAGCCAGTCCCCGACGGCGGTAGGGCGCGCGAACGGCGATGCCGGCGACCTCGCTCACCGCGTCGGTGGGCGGGGCCGCTCCACCGCCTCCGGCGCAGGTGCCGTCGTCAGTGACGGCCATGACGATCACGCCGCCCGCCTCCTGTTGGCGCCGGAGCCGAGCCACGTCAGCACTGGAGGCCACCGGATCGCCCCCGAAGGCTTCGTTCTGGGCACCGATCAGTGCGGCGCGTTCAGCATCGGTGCCGGGTTCGTGCAGCTTGAGGTGGTCGAGCGTGGGTGGTGTCGTCAATGCGCCCGGCACACAGACCAGGTAGGTGTGCCGCGCTTCCACGATGAAGCCGGCAGCGACCAGGAGTGCCTCCAGACCGGAGGCGCAGCTGATGACGTACTCCAGGCGCGGTTTGCGATCAGCTGCGCGGAAGGCCGCGACCAGGGCGGTGACGTCAGCTGCGGTGATGACAGCACCGGGATGCGGAGTCGCGTAGTTGATGTGGGGACTGGCCGTTGTCGGATCCATCCCGATCACGAATGGCCCCACCTCTACGGGTGCGGGTCGGTTGGACAGATTGGCGACGACGGACTGCTGGATGCGGACATCCATGGTCAACGTGAACCTCGATGCATGGGAGAAGCTGCGATGGGCGAAGGAAGCGTTGGACCGCTCACCGTGGAGAACAGCGCGACGACCATTCGTCGCGTGGTCAACACTCAGGCGGTCGCTCGGCCTACCCGGATCACAGGCGTCATTCCTTCATGCAGAGTGGCCACGCCATTCGCGTGGTGGACCGCAAGGTTGCCGCAGCTGGCTTGAGCTTGTCAACCTCGATTACTGCTCTCACCCAGAGAAGGAGCGCACACGTGCACGTCAGCCTGGCGACGAGCGCCGGTCGGGCCGGTCGGTCGAACGAGGACTTCGTCGGCGCCGTTCCCGGCGCTGTCGTCCTGCTCGACGGTGCCGGCATCCCCGGGGCCGAATCGCTCTGCCTCCACGGGGTCGCCTGGTACACGCAGCGCCTCGGCGGAGCACTGCTCGGCCACCTGTCGCGCGACGACGGGCAGGACCTCACGGCCGTCCTCGCCACCGCCATCGACGAGGTGGCCGCCGAGCACGGCGACACCTGCGACATCGGGGACCCGCGCAGCCCGCAGGCCACCGTCGCGGTGCTGCGCACGTACCGGGGCCGCCTTGACTATCTGCTGCTCGCGGACTCGTTCCTCATCCTCGACCCGGCCCACGGCGGCCCTCAGGTGATCACCGACGACCGTGAGGTCACCGCCCGGCGTGACTGCTCGGCGCCCCTGGACGGCATTGCACCGGGAACCCTGGAGTACGACCGTGTCCGCGACTCCTGCGCGGAGGCGCTGCGGGCCCGCCGGAACCAGGTCGGCGGCTACTGGATCGCCAAGGACGACCCGCGCGCGGCCCGGGAGGCGGTGACCGGCAGCCGGTCCCTCGCCGACCTGAACGGCGCCGCGCTGCTCAGCAACGGTGCCAGCCGTATCGTCAGCCCGTACGGCCTCACCGACTGGCCGGGCGTCCTGGCACTGCTCGCCGCCGACGGTCCATCCGGTGTCATCCGCCGCGTCCGGCAGGCCGAAGCCGACGGCCTCGGTGCCGTTGCCGCTCAGGCCCCGGACGACGCCACGGTGGCACACTGCACGCGCCTGCCGTGATGCCTGGGGTCCGCCGATGTCTCGCGTCCTACGGCTGCGTGGACGGGGGCAACGTCCCCAGCGCCCGCACCGCGGTGGAGGACACCCCGGCCAGTTCGGGCCGCGTGGGCAGAAATACCGTGGGGACGCCCAGCGACTGGTTCATCGCGGCGAGCTGACACTCGGCCTGAAGGTCGGTGGTGTTGCGCACGCCGCGGACGATCACCCCCACGTCGTGGCTTCGGCAGTAGGCGGAGGTCAATCCACTCCAGGCCACAACGGTGACGGAGGTCCACTCCACCGGCAGGATGGCCCGAACAGCGGCCGCTCGCTCCTCCTCGTTGATCGTCGGATGCTTGGTGCCGTTGACCGCGACGAGCACTACCACCTCGTCGAACAGGCCCCGTGCCCGGTTCACCACGTTCGCATGCCCGGGAGTGAAGGGATCAAAGCTGCCGGGGTAGACGGCGCGGACAGGTACGCGGGTGTGTGCCGTCGATGTCACGGCCGCAGGACCCGCTGCGCATCGCGGATGACCTCCTCGGAGGCCAGTGGGGCCCAGGAGGCGAACAGGTCGCGGAAGTAGGGGCCGTGCCGGTCCGCCACCGCAGGATCCTGCTCAATGACGTCCAGTTCGTTGACGATGCTCAGGTCCACGAGCGACCGCAGTTGAGCCGCATCCGGCGTCCGCACCTGATGTACGAAGCGGTCGAACACCTGGCCGGTCTGTGCCAGCTTTCGCCAGCTGCGTTCACGGTCGCAGGCGCCGTACAGGTAGACAAGCTCTTCCGCGTCGGCGCCGACGAGGTCCCGCAGCACCGCGCGATCGGCGCGATCGAGCAGGGCGAGGTCGAACCCGTCGGTGCCGTAGACGGCGTGCGTGAGGCCCGCGACCTGCACGTCGCTGCCGCAGCCGAGCACGGCGAGTCGTTCGCTGACCCGACACAGGTGGTCGTACAGGTTGCCACCGGGATGGGCGATCTGCTCCGCTCCGTGCCGGCGGAGCCAGGCCCGCGCGGCTTCGTCGGTGCTCATGGCCCGACTGTAGGTATCGGCTTGCTGCTTCGGTGGCCTCTGGGCTGGGCGATATGTCACAGCATCCCGGCCAGCACCGGCGGTTCGGTGTCCGCCAGGCCCACACGTGGTTCGGGGCACTATCGTTCTGACGTGCACATCCGATTCGACGTCCCCGCCGATCCCGCCTACCCGGGCCGGGTGGCCGCTGCGCTCGCCAGTGTTCGGCTGCGCAGGTTCAGCTACATCGGTGCGACGCTGGCGGCGGTCGGAGCGATCGGTCTGGCACTGTCGCGGGGGTTCTCGTGGGGCGAGCAGATCTCGCCGCTGTGGGTGACGCTGATCGTGGGTGGCGTGCTGTCGATGCTCTACTGGCCCTGGGTGCGGTTGCGCGCCCGACGCCGTTCCAGTGGCTATGCCGTCGAGGGCGCCTACGACATCACCGATGCCAACATCATGATGCGTAGCGGCTCGGAGTCCGGCGGCATCGCCTGGGACGGGGTCGCCCAGGTCAGGGACACTCCGGACTTCTGGATCGTGTACGTCGGCCGGATGCCGGCCACCGTGATCCCACGCTGGTTGATGTCGGCCGAGGATGCCGAGACGTTGCGAGCCCACATGGCCGAGCGAGGCCTGCTTCACCATCGCTGAACTGCCGTCGGGATCGCCGATGTGTGGCGCGGCGCAGGGTCCGGCGGCGTCAGCCCAGCGGCACCTGCCTGGGTCGATCGCCACTCCCCGCGGCGCCGACACCCTCGGGCGCATTGATCGGACCCGCGATGATCCGGCTGGGCACCACCGGCGCGTCCCGGCCCGTGCCCCGTCGACCGTCGCCGCCGGAGGACTCCTCGTGGTAGTCCTGCTCGACGTTGACCGACCAGACGTCATGGGTACTGCCAGTGGCGATGTTCTCGGCCGTGAGCATCGCGGTCAGCATCGAGTGGTCCTGGTTGTTGTAGCGGTGCATGCCGTTGCGGCCCACCGGGTGCACGTTCGGCACCGCCTCGGCCAGCCAGGCACGGATGACGTCCACGTTGTGCTGGTAGCGCTCGTCGTACACCGGGTAGGCCTTCGGCATGCGCACGACGTAGCCGGCCTCCACCACACCGGGTCGGACCAACCCCAACCGCTCCAGCTCCGCGGTCGCCAACGCCACGAGGTCGGCATCCGGGGTACGCCACATCTCGTCGTCCTCGAACACGAAGTACTCCAGCCCGAGGCAGGTGCGCCCGTCCTTGACGAGGTACGGCGACCAGGAGCCGAAGTTCTGGATCCGGCCCACCCGCACTCCCGGGTCGTGCACGTAGATCCAGTTGTCGGGGAACGAGAACTCCGCCGGCACCACCAGCGCGACCGTCAGGAAGTCGCGGTAACGCAGGTCGGCGGCGCAGGCCAGCACCTCCGGCGGTGCCGGCGGACGCAGCGCGGCCACCAGCTCCGAGATCGGCATCGACGAGATCACGTCGTCGGCCGGTTGGGTACGCTGCCCGCCCGCGCCGTCGACCGTCACGCTGATCGCCCGCCGTCGCTTCGGGTCGCGGTGCACGGCGGTCACCCAGGTGCCGGTCGACAGCTGTCCGCCACGCTTGCGGACCTGCTCGGCGCAGCGTTCCCACATCATCCCCGGCCCGTACTTCGGGTACTGGAACTCCTCGATCAGGCTGGTCACGTCCGTGCGTCGGCGGCTGGGCAGCAGCGCGTTGCGGATCGCCGTGGCCAGCGACAGGTTCTTGATCCGCTGCGCGGCCCAGTCGGCCTGCAACCGGTCGGCCGGCATTCCCCACACCTTCTCGGTGTACGTCTTGAAGAAGATCGAGTACAGCCGCCAGCCGAATCGGGCCGACACCCAGCCCTCGAAGTGCGACTGATCTTTCGGTGGGCGCAGGCGGGCCCGGGCGTACGAGCCGAGGCAGCGGGCCGCCTCGGGCAGCCCCAGGTTGCGCAGGGCGTTCATGGCGCTGAGCGGGTAGTTGAACAGCGCGCCCCGGTAGAAAATCCGGCTCATCCGGGGTCGGGTCAGGAAGTCCTCGTCGGGCAGGATCTCGTGCCAGAACGACTCCACCCGGGGCACCTTCGTGAAGAACCGGTGCCCGCCGATGTCGAACCGCCACCCGTCGCGCTCCACGGTCCGGCTGATCCCGCCGACCACCTCGTCCGCCTCGAACACCTGCACCGGCAGGCCGTGTCTCAGCAGCTCGTACGCCGCAGTGAGCCCTGCCGGCCCCGCACCGATGATCACCGTGCCGTGCTGCTCACTCATGCTGCCGCGCTCCCTGCCCACCGTGATGGTTGAGGCGCGGCGCGTACCCGTTCTGCGCGTAATGTCACCCTTGATGGTGGTTCATTTTCGCTCCGGTGCGGCGTGCGGCGGCGTACAACGAGAAGGGCGACACCCCGCGTCGGCGGCGGGCGGGCCGACGGAGGTGGGGGAGCGGGGGCGGATGCACCGGTGGCGCAGCGGCGCGGCGGCGCTGGCCGCCCGCACGGCCACGGCCGGCCGCGGCGCGGCCCGCCTGGCTCGCCGGGTGCCGGAGCCCTGGGCGTACGTCATCGGTCTGTTCCTCGGCGCGAAGGTGGTGCTGACCCTGCTCGGGCTGCTGGCCCTGCACGCATGGGACGGCATTCCCGGGGCACCACCGCCGGACGAGGCGCTGATGTGGGCGCAACAGCGGGAGATCTCCGGGCACCGGTGGATCTCCTTCTGGTTCGCCTGGGACGCTCTGCTCTACCTGCGGCTGAGCGAGCTGCCGCTGACCGGGGCGTGGCGGGACTTCGGGTTCCCGCTGCTGTACCCGTTCCTGGCCCGGCCCCTTGGCGCGGTGCTCGGCGGCGACAACGCGCTGGCCCTGCTGGTGATCAGCAACGTGGCGTTCCTGCTGGCGCTCTGGTACGGCTACCGGCTGGCCGAACTCCTGCTCGGCGACGCGGCCGCGGCCCGCCGGTTCACCCGGTACCTGGTGCTGCTGCCGACCGCCTTCCTGTTCCAGGCGGCGCTGACCGAGTCGCTGTTCGTCTGTCTCGCGCTGGCCGCGTTCTACTACGCCGAGCGGCGCCGCTGGTTGCTGGTCGGCGTGCTCGGCTACTTCCTGGCGATGAGCCGCTCCGTCGGGCTGCTCGTGGCGCTGCCGCTGGCCCTGGTGCTGCTCCGCCAGCACGACTGGCGGCTCGGGCCGCGCGCCCTGCTCGGCTATCTGCGGATCGGCTGGCCGTTGCTGCTGCTGCCCGCCGGGTGGTTCACCTTCATGGCGTACTGCCGGTGGCGCGGCGGGGACTGGTTCGCCTACCAGCACGCCCAGGAGACCGGCTGGGGAATCAGGGTGCAGAACCCGGTGCCGGTGCTGCTGCACGGGCTAGCCGGGGAACCACGCGACGCCGCGCGGCTGTGGTTCGCGGTGGCCGTGTTGGCGGTGCTGGTCGCCGGGTTCCGCCGCCGGGAGCTGCCCTACCTGGTGTACGGCGTACTCATGGTGCTGGTGCCCCTGTCGATGGGCCCGGCGGTGTACAAGAGTCTGCTGCGCTACCTGCTCGCCGCCTTCCCGGTGGCGCTGGTGCTGGCGCGCTGGGCCCGCCGCGCGAGCGTCGACGTGTGGCTGACCGCGACGCTCGCCGTCGTGCAGGGCGCCCTGTTCGTGCTCTGGCTCAGCTACTGGACCCACATGATCATCTGATTGGGGTGGCCGTCTGCCGGGCAGGATGAGCGGATGACCGAGCCACGGGTGCGACTCGACGACCTGGGTGCCTGGCTGATCAAGGGCAACGCCGACCTGGTCGACCTCACCGCCCGGTTCGCCGCCGAGCCACTGGTGACGAGCTGGTGCGTACGCCCCGGCTATCGGGCGCGGCTCATGCGCGCCGGGCAGCCGGTGGTCTTCTGGGCCAGCGGCAGCCGTGCCCGACTGCCGTACGGGGTGTGGGGTGTCGGACGGGTCACCGGGGCGCCCGAGCCAGGCGCTGGCGGCCAGCCCTGGTCGGTGCCACTGGACCTGCCCATCCTCGCCGCCGGCGACCGGGTGCCCCGCACGGTGTTGCGCGCCGATGACCGACTCGCCGACCTGGAGGTGTTCCGTCAACCGCAGGCCGCCAACCCCTCCTACCTGACAGTGGCCCAGTTCGCCGCCCTGCGTACCCATCTGCCGGAGTGAGCGGCCCCGGCCCGCAGCCGGCCTGCGGCCCTGTGCGAGTCTGCTACCCGTCGTTGCCAGCGCACCTTCGGGGAGGCCCGGTGTTCGCCCTGCCGCTGACCGAGGAGGTCGAGCTGCGCCCGCTGGACCCTTGGCTTGCCGAGGAGTTCCTCGCCAACCTCGACCGGGCCCGGGAGCACATCCAGCCCTGGGTGTCGCCGACCTTCGTGGCCACCGACCTGGCGTCGGCCCGTGCGGTGTTGCAGCGGTACGCCGACCGGTGGGCCAGCGACAGTGGCGGCATCTGGGGGATGTGGCGGCGCGGCACGCTGGTCGGCGGGGTCATGCTCGTGTCGTTCGACGTGACCCGGGGTGTCTGCGAGGTCGGCTGCTGGGTGGAGCCGGCAGCCGAGGGAAAGGGCATGGTGGCGCCGGCGGTCCGCCGGATCGTCGACTGGGCGGTGCGCGAGCGCGGCATCCAGCGGGTGGAGTGGCGGACCAACGCCGACAACACCCGCAGCAAGGCACTCGCCCGTCGACTCGGCCTGCGCCTGGACGGCACGCTGCGCCAGGTCATCCCCGGCCCGCAGGGGCGAATCGACCTCGAAGTCTGGTCGGTGCTGGCCGACGAGTGGCTGGCCGGAGCGAGCGGATCGCCGACCACCGTCCACTGACGACGCAAATCTGTCGTACCCGGGCGACACCATGCATCCATGGCCGTCCCCGCGCTCACCCCTCATCCCGACCCGCCGCGTTCCGTGCCGCTGCGTGAGGCGCGCACCCGGTTCAGCCAGCTCGTCGCGCTGGCCGAGCTGACCGACGCGGTCACCGTCGTCACCCGCGACGGCGATCCCCGCCCGGTCGCCGCGATCGTCCCCGCCTCGGCCGCCCGCAGCGCCGCGCAGGCCCGCGCCGACGCCGACCGGCTCGCCGCGGTCACCGCCGGCTGGGCCCGGCGCCTCGACGAGCAGCACCGACGCAGCAGCCAGCGGCACGCCGCCGAGCTGAGTGCGGTCCGCGTGGCGCTGGCCGAGGTGTGGGCCGAGCTGGATCGCCGGGTCGTCCCCGGCAGCGACCCGGCGCTGGCCCGGCTGCGCGCCGCACACCACGACCTGCTCGCCGACTGACCGCCTCCGCTCCGCCCGGTTGACGGCGGGCAGTTCGGCGTCTCCAGGCATCCGGACCCGGAGCACGGTCAGCGTGTCCGGGTCTCCCAGAGCGGCCGTCGGGGCTCGTCGTTGTGCACGATGATGTCGGCGTGATCGGTCGGACGGACGGTGGCGAAATAGAGCTGCTGGGCGGGGATGTAACGCTCCCGCCAGCGCCGCTCGACGTCGACCTGTGACGACACCCGACGCTCCCGGATCACGGCACGTTCCACTGTCGATTCGAGCGCGGTCGACACGAAGACGCGCAGGTCCCACCGGTCGATCAGTTCCGGGCGCATGAGAAAGACGCCGTCGAAGAGCAGCACGGCGTCGGCTGCGGCAGTCGTGACCGGCGGGGCCAGCACAGTGTCCGTGGCGTGGTCGTAGACCGCGGGTTGGAAGCGTCGATCTCCGTTCGGCCCGAGCGGATCCAGCAGAACCCGGTTCAGCGCGCCGTGATCGTGCGTGTCGAAGTAGCAGCCTTCGGCCGAATACTCGCCACGCGGATAGCGCTGTGCCCGGGGAAAGAGGAAGTCGTCGATCGTCGCCCGGATGACGTCGCGACCCTGTGCTCGCAGGACGACGGCCAGTTCGTCGGCGAGGGTGGTCTTGCCGGCCGCGGGCGGTCCGTCGACGGCCACCCGCGTCGGGTGTGCGACCGTCACGGACCCGACGGCCTCGGCCAGCCGGCCGAGCACCTCCTCGCGCGTGCCCTGCTCCATCACAGCGCTCCTCCGTCGACCGCACCGGCAGCTGCGCGACCGGGCCGGCGGCGCGATCGCCCTCGACCTGGATCACCGCTTGACGTCGTAGACCAGCTTGAGGATGCCGTTCGGGTAGCTCTCCGATTCCCGCAGCGTCAGCATGTGCTTGTCCCGGTCGGCCCGGCCGAACAGGCTCTTGCCGGCACCGAGCAGCACGGGGAAGACGAGCAGGTTGTACTGGTCGATCAGGCCCGCGTCGGACAGCCGCCGAGCCAGCTCGGCGCTCCCGTGGATGAAGATCGCGCCGCCTTCGCCCTCCTTGAGCGCGGCGACGTCCTCCGTCGAGCGCAGGATCGTGGTCGGCCCCCAACCGTCGACGATGGCGTCGTCGGACAGCGAGGTCGACACCACGTACTTGGGCAGGTCCTTGTAGTCGGCGTGGTCCTCGGAGCCGGGCCAGACCGCCGCGAACGCCTCGTAGCTGCGACGGCCGAACATCAACGCCGTCGTGTCCGCGAGCTCCTCGCCCTTCAGCGACCAGGCTTCCGGGACGAACTCGAGGTCCTTGAACACCCACCCACCGCTGCGGTGCTCCTCTGACGGCCCGCCGCCGGGCGAGTCCACGACGCCGTCGAGCGACATGAAACCGGTGTAGACCAGGTTGCGCATTGTGCTGTCTCCTCATGCTCGGGTGAGCTGCCGGGTCCAGGCTAGATGGCGACCGCGGTGGCCGTCCTGGACGAAACGACAGCGGGCCCACCACCGTCGCGGCTGGCTCCTCGTCCGTGTCCTCATGAGCTGGGCGGGCTGGTGGCCCGGCAGTCAGCCGGTGGCCGGGTAGGCGTGCGTCTCGGCCGCCTTGACCGCCACCCAGACCCGCTGACCGGGAATCAGTCGCAGCTGGGCGGCGGCGGCCGGCGTGACGTCGGCGGCCACCCCGATCGGCCCGTCCAGCTGCACCCGGAGGTTGTCGCCGTGCCGCTGGACGCCGGCCACCGTCCCCGCCCAGGTGTTGCGTGGGCTGCCCTCCGGTCGGGACGGGTGCAGGGCCACCGCCGCCGGACGGAACGCCACGAAGGCCTCGCCGTCCAA
Organism: Micromonospora sp. MGP-C2; assembly: GCF_057766525.1. Taxonomy (NCBI): domain Bacteria; kingdom Bacillati; phylum Actinomycetota; class Actinomycetes; order Micromonosporales; family Micromonosporaceae; genus Micromonospora; species Micromonospora sp. MGP-C2. Next base: position 1,131,282 of record NZ_JBYMEN010000002.1, on the reverse strand, counting down.
CCGGTCGGCGACGGTGAGGGTCAGGTCCGGTGCGACGCGTACCCCGTGCCCTTCGGCCCTGCCCCGGTACAGGTTGAGCCCGACCAGCCGGGCGACGTAGTCGGTGCGCGGGCGGGCGGTGACGCTCGGCCCGTCACCCTCCTGCACCACGCGACCACCCTCGACGATGACCAGTCGGTCGGCCAGCGCGAGGGCGTCCAGCGGGTCGTGGGTGACCAGCACCGTCGCGCCCGGGTGCGCGGACAGGTGGCGGTGCAGCTCCGCGCGGGTGTCCAGTCGGGTGCGGGCGTCCAACGCGGCGAGTGGCTCGTCCAGCAGCAGCAGCGACGGCGCGACGGCCAGCGCGCGAGCCAACGCCACCCGCTGCGCCTGACCACCGGAGAGCTGCCGGGGGCGGCGGTGCGCCTGGGCGTCCAGCCCCACCCGGTCGAGCCAGTGCCGGGCCGTGGCGCGAGCGGTCTTCCGGTCGACGCCGTGCCGGCGAGGCCCGAAGGCCACGTTGTCCAGTGCGCTGAGATGCGGAAACAGCAGGTAGTCCTGGAAGACCACACCGATCGGCCGGCGCTCGGTGGGCACCCAGCCGCGCGTCGCCGGGCGGTCCAGGTCGATGGCGCCGAGGGTGACGTGACCGGCGGTGAGCGGATGCAGCCCCGCCAGCGCGCGCAGCGCGGTGGTCTTGCCGGCGCCGTTCGGGCCGAGCACCGCGACCACCTCGCCGGGCGCGACCCGCAGCGGCACGTCGAGCCGGAAGGCGCCCCGGTCGACGACGAGCCGGGCGTCCAGCAGTGCACCGCTCATGCGCTGCTCATCCACCGGTCGCGCAACGCCACCAGGATGCCCACCGACACGACGAGCAGCACCAGACTGAGCACGATCGCGGACTCCAGGTCGGTCTCCAACGCCAGGTAGACGGCCAGCGGCATGGTCTGCGTACGCCCGGGATAGTTGCCCGCGAAGGTGATGGTGGCGCCGAACTCGCCGAGGGCCCGGGCCCAGCAGAGCACCGCGCCGGCGGCCAACCCGGGCGCCACCAGGGGCAGCGTGACATGGGTGAAGGTGGTCCATCGGCTCGCGCCCAGCGTCGCGGCGGCCTCCTCGAAGCGGTGGTCGGCGGCGCGCAGCGCACCCTCCACGGCGATGACCAGGAACGGCATGGCCACGAACGACTCGGCCAACACGACACCCGCGGTGGTGAACGGCAGGGTGATGCCGAACGTGGCGTCGAGCCAGCCGCCGAGCAGCCCACGCCGACCGAAGACCAGCAACAGCGCCACCCCACCGACCACCGGCGGCAGCACCAGCGGCACGGTGACCAGCGCGCGGACCAGTCGACGGCCGGGGAACTCGACCCGGGCCAGCACCCAGGCGAGGGGCACCCCGAGCAGCAGGCAGAGCACGGTGGCCAGGGTCGCGGTCTGCACCGACAGCCGCAGAGCGGTCAGCGCGCCCGGCTCGGTGAGCCGCTGCGGCAGCGTGGTCCACGGCGCCCGGATCACCAGCCCAGCCAACGGCAGGACGAGGAAGAGCAGCCCCAACCCGGCGGGGATCAGCAGCGCGATCGGCACCCGCCCCCGCCGTCGGGGCGCTGCGTGCTCAAGGAGCTGGCTCATGGCGCCTGGAAACCGGCCTCGGCGAGGACCGCCTGCGCCGGCGCCGAGCGGATGTACGTGACGAAGGCCCTCGCGCCGGCCGGATTCGGCGCGTCCTTCAGCGCGACGATCGGGTAGTCGTTGACCGCCCGCGCCGACTCGGGAAACTCCACCCCGGTCACGTCGGCGCTCGCCGCTCGCGCGTCGGTGCGGTAGACCAGGGCCGCGTCGACCTCACCGAGCTTCACCTTGGCGAGCGCACCCTTGACGTCCTGCTCCAGGGTGACCGGCGTCAGCGCGACGCCGGCCGTGTCCAGGGCGGTGCGGGCCGCCGCGCCACAGGGCACCTGGTCGGCGCAGAGCGCCACCTTCACGCCGGGCCTGCTCAGGTCGGCCAGCCCGGTCACGCCTCCCGGGTTGCCCCGGGGCACCGCGATGACCAACTGGTTGCGGGCGAAGGTGGTCGGTGTGCCGTCGGCGTTGCCCGCCTCGGTGACCGTGGCCATGTTCGCCCGGGCAGCGGAGGCGAACACGTCCGCCGGCGCGCCCTGGTTGATCTGGTTGGCCAGGGCCGAGCTGCCCGCGACATTCAGGGTCACGGTGCTGCCGGGGTTGACGGCCTCGAAGTCCTTGCCGATCCGGCGGAACGACTCGGTCAGCGAGGCGGCCGCGAACACCGTCACCGCGCCGGTGCCCCGGCCGTCCGCGGCGCCGCCGGAGGCTCGGTCGTCGCCCGCGCCGCAGCCGGCGACGGTCAACGCCATGACCACGGCCATCGCCGTACGCGTCGCCCGCGCGCTCATCCGCCCGACCTTCCCCTGCTCGGGGCGGGTGCGGCCCGCTCCACCACGACCGTGGTCGACTTGATCACCGCGACGGCCATCGAGCCGACCCGCAGATCGAGCTCGTCGACCGCCTCCCGGCTCATCAGCGACACGACGCGGAACGGGCCGGCCTGGATGTCGACCTGGGCCATCACCGTGTCCTTGCGGACGTCGACGACGATGCCGCGCAGCCGGTTGCGGGCCGAGGAGAACTCGGCGCCCGCGTCCGGGTCGGCGGCCTGGGCGCGGGCGAACGCGGCCAGGTCGACACCGTCGATCACCCGGTGGCCGTGCTCGTCGCGCCCGGCCGTCAGCCGCCCGGCATCGACCCAGCGGCGAATGGTGTCGCTGCTGACGCCGAGCAGGTCGGCCGCCTCACCGATCCGGAACATCGTCACCGGCTCACCCTAGCTGCCGCATCTGCGAGCACGAAAGGCCGGACTGTGCTGTTTCTGCGTACTCCTGTGGGCTTGTCCGGCCGTAGGTGCGCGACCGGGTGTTGCGTGGTTCCGTCGTTGGGAGGCGGAGCGGCTCAGGCGACCTGGTTGTCGTACGTCGCGCGGTTGGCGAGCACGTCGTCCATGTGCGTCTCGGCCCAGCCCTTCAGGCCGCGTATCACCTCGTGCAGGGAGACACCGAGGTCGGTCAGCTCGTAGGTGACGGTGACGGGCACGGTCGGCACCACGGTGCGGGTGACCAGACCGTCGCGTTCCAGGGAGCGCAGCGTCTGGGTCAGCATCTTCTGACTGACCCCGGCCAGGAGGCGCGACAGCTCCGAGTACCGCATCGGCCGCGGTTCGCCGGCACAGTCGGCGCCGAACTGGTGCGAACCGTCGCTGCGGAGCGCGGCCAGAACCAACGTGACCCACTTGTCCGCGATGCGGTCGAGCAGCTTGCGGCTCGGACACTGCGCCAGGAAGGCGTCATATTCCGCCTTGGCCTGAACCCTCTTCCGCGCCGCCGTCGTCGTTGTCATCGGACCGCTCCTCCCGCCGTTGGGGGCGTTACGCACCTTCAGGTGCCTACTTCCCATCATGAAGTTACACCCCGATAGTGGAGCAGGTAGACGATGCACCAGCACCGCTCAGTGCGACACGAAAGCCAGAGGTACGAACATGGTCTCCACCTCCCTTCCCGGCGGCACCTGGACGCTGGGAGACCTGCCGGTCACCCGGTTCGGCTACGGCGCCATGCAGCTGGCCGGCCCGTGGGTCATGGGACCGCCGGCCGACCGCGGCGGCGCACTCGCCGTCCTTCGCGCGGCCGTCGAGTTGGGCATCACCCACATCGACACCTCCGAGGCCTACGGGCCGCATGTCACCAACCAGCTGATCCGGGAAGCGCTGCACCCGTACCCCGATTCGCTGAACATCGTGACCAAGGTCGGCGCGAACCGCGACCAGCAGGGCGGCTGGCCACCGGCCCGTGACCCGGAGAGCCTGCGCCGGTCCGTGCACGAGAACCTCGAGACACTCGGCCTCGACGTGCTCGACCTTGTCAACCTCCGGCTCGGCGATGCCGCGGGCCCGCAGCCCGGTTCGGTCGCCGAGGCGTTCGAGACACTCGTCGGCCTTCAGCAGCAGGGCCTGATCCGGCACCTCGGAGTGAGCAACGCGACGCCGGAACAGGTCGCCGAGGCGCAGGCCATCGCGCCGATCGTGTGCGTGCAGAACATGTACAACCTCGCGCACCGCCAGGACGACGAGCTGATCGACGCGCTCGCCGAGCAGGGCATCGCCTATGTGCCGTTCTTTCCTCTCGGCGGCTTCAGCCCCCTGCAGTCCTCGGTGCTCTCGACCGTGGCGGCTCGGCTGGAGGCGGCACCGATGTCGGTCGCCCTGGCCTGGCTGCTGCGGCGTTCGCCGAACATCCTGCTGATCCCGGGCACCTCGTCCACGACACACCTGCGCGAGAACATCGCGGGCGCCGCACTGCCCCTCTCCGACGACGACCTCGCCGAGTTGGACAAGATCGGCCGCTAGCGAGAAGGGTGGACGTCAGGGCCGGCGGGGATGGCCCTTGAGGTGCCGGCCCAGCTCGCGGGCGATCTCGCGGTTGGCGTCGCGCTCGGCCAGCGTCTGCCGCTTGTCGTAGGAGCGCTTGCCCTTGGCCAGGGCCAGCTCGACCTTGGCGTAGCCGTTCTCGAAGTACATCGACAGCGGGACCATGGTCACCCCACCCTCGCGGACCTTGTCCAGGATCCGGTCGATCTCGGCCCGGTGCAGCAGCAGCTTGCGATTGCGGCGAGGAGCGTGGTTGGTCCAGGTGCCGTAGGTGTACTCGGCGATGTGCAGGCCGTACAGCACGATCTCACCGTCGCGTTCGTGCGCGAACGCGTCCACCAGCGAAGCCCGCCCCTCGCGCAGCGACTTCACCTCGGTCCCGACCAGCACGATCCCCGCCTCGTACGTCCGCAGCACTGTGTACTCGTGCCGGGCCTTCTTGTTCGAGGCGATCAACCGGCGTTCGGGCTGCTTGGAGGGGCTCACCCCGCGACGATATCCGGCCGCTGCCTCAGCCGGGCCGGCCGGCTCCGCCGGTCGCCTGCCGCCCCGGAAGCAGTCGCCCGGTCAGCTCCCGCACCGACTCGGCGAACTCATCCTGCGACTCACACGGCCAGTGCCCCAGGATCGGTGGGGGAACGCTGTCGCTGGGCGCCGGCACCACATCCTCCGGGTCGACCAACCGGCGATCCACCATCGCCGCCGGCCCGGTCAGCGTCTCCGCCTCCCCGGGCCGGTGGGAGGCGAAGATCCACCCGCCGATCGGGTCGGTGTCGCGCCACAGGTTGATCCAGCGCCAGCCGACCCGCTCGCCGATCTCCCGCAGCGCCGGCTCGTCGGCGTACGCCGGGAACAGCCGCGAGTACAACCGACCCAGTGGCGACCCGTAGGTCAGCAGGGCGACCCGGTCGGTGATCCGGGTGGGCAGTTGCAGCACGGTGGCGGCGAGCAGCACCGAGCCGTGGCTGTGCCCGGCCAGCAGCACGCCGTGACCCTGTTCCACCAGGTAGGAGATCCGCTTGGCCAACTCCGGCACGGCCCGCTCGGCATAGCAGGGCGGTGCGAACGGGTGTGCCGCCCGGGGCCAGAACGTGCCCAGGTCCCAGAGCACACCCACGTAGCGACGGAACCCGGCCGTGCGGTAGGCGAAGAGGCCGCCGATCACCAGGCCGAGCAGGATCGCGGCGATCGCGTAGCTGCCCGACCCGATCAGGAAGTTGACCATGCCCTCGGGCACCCCGACGTAGCGCTGAGCCAGCTCGCCCGGCATGAGCTGGAACAGGCCGAGAACGCTGGTGGACAGGCCGAGGGCCGCCAGCCCGGCGTACACCACGGAGAGCGGTTCCAGCCGCTCGGTGAACCGGGCCCGGGCTATCGCCCGCTCGACCCGACGCAGCCGGTCCGCCGCCGACGCGGGCGCGTGCGGAAAGTCGGCGGCCACGATCGCCTGGGCGGCCCGCCGCCGCCCGCGCCGGGTCAGCCTGGTGACCAGAGCCGCCACCAGCAGGGCGGTCACCACCGCCATGAAAAACCCGAAAATCGCCCACTTGTACGGCAGGGGAGGGCTGGTCTCCAGGCCGTCCGCGGTCGTCCCTTCGCGATCAAGCAGGTCCGCCACCCGGTAGACCAGCTCGGCGGAGAACGCCACGGCGAGTCCGGCCGCGATCGTGACGAAGACCGGCGCACCCAACGAACGCAGCGGCGCCCCGCGCTGCCCGCCACCCCGCCGCCAGATCACCAGCGCGGCGAGGGCGGTCATCAGCATCATCTGGCTGACGAACAGCCAGGCCACCATCGCGCCGTAACCCGGCAGCGCGCGGCCCTGCGGCCACGGGGCCGGACTGATGACGACGTGCACGATAACCAACATCGTCACACCGCAGGCGATCGTGCGCAGCCCGCGGAAGAAGGCGTCCACCCGGGGCGCCGGGTCGGTCCGGTCGATGCTCGGCACCACGGTGAGCAGGACCAGGCAGGTCAGCAGCACCGCCCCGGTGGCCGCCAGCAGGATCACCATCACCCACGAGCGGTGCTGGCTGGCACGGGCGGCCAGCAGGCTGCCGTCGAGGGTGGCGAACGCCGCCGCGACGTGGACCGAGCGCAGCCGACCCACCAGTGGCTCACCGTCCCACTGGCCGACCGCACTCAACTGGTGCTTCGAGGTCGGGGTCGACGGGGTCCGGAACGCGTCGAACGAGTGGCCCGGGCGGGCGCCGAGCCACCAGACCAACCCGATGGCGGCGACCGGCACCAACGCCAGCACTCCCAGGCGCAGCCCGGTCGGGCGTCCGCCGAGCCAGGACAGCCAGCTCCGCCCGGCCAGGCACGACGGGGTGTCCATGCAGCGCCAGGCGACCAGGTCCAACGCCACCCCGACGATGGAGAGCACGTAGAGCATGGTGAGGGTGAGGGCGAGCACCCGGCACAGCGCCATGAAGCCGAGCTTCGAAGCGGTGTTCGCCGGGCGCATCCAGAGCGCCACGTTGCAGAGCATGAACGGCAACAGGAACACCAACGACAGCGTCCGCACGGCCGTGCCGGACGGCAGGTCGCTCCAGCGGTACGCCTCCAGCGTCACCCCGTCCGTCCCCGTCGAGTCCGGATAACCGGGGCGCGGTCGGTAGAACCCTCCGCTGCGGTCCCCGGCGACCTGGTGCACGTACGGCCGGTCCAGCACCTGGTCCGCCCCCGCGCCGGAGACGCCGTGCACCCGCAGCTCCACGATCGCGCCCGACATCGTCGGTCCGGTCGGTGTCGCGTCCGCCATGGGCCCCCCGAGGTGTGCACGGCAACCGGGCGGGTCGCCGGTGTTCGGGCGCCCGTGCGGCTCACCGGCTTACCCGGTCCCGGGCCGGTCAACCGTGCGGTGGAGCTCACGCATTGGTGCGGTCGACCCGTGCCAGGTGGTTTCATGGCGCCATGGCGAACCCGGTGATCCTGACCGTCGACGACGACCCCGTGGTGTCCCGGGCGGTGGCCCGGGACGTCCGGCGCCGCTACGGCGACCGCTACCGGGTGCTGCGGGCCTCCTCCGGGCCGGAGGCGCTGGACGCGCTGCGAGAGGTCAAACTGCGCGGCGAACAGGTGGCGCTGCTGCTGGCCGACCACCGGATGCCGGAGATGACCGGGGTGGAGTTCCTCGAGGCGGCCATGGACATCTTCCCGGCCGCCCGCCGGGTGCTGCTCACCGCGTACGCGGACACCGACGCCGCGATCGAGGCCATCAACGTGGTCGACCTGGACCACTACCTGCTCAAGCCGTGGCATCCGCCGGAGGAGAAGCTGTACCCGGTGGTGGACGGGCTGTTGGAGGCGTGGGCGGTCACCCCGGACGCGGCCAGCGCCGAGATCCGGGTCGTCGGGCACCGCTGGTCGGCGCCGTCGTTCAAGGTCCGCGACTTCCTCGCCCGCAACCTGGTGCCGTACCGCTGGCTGCTGTCGGACGACCCGGAGGGCGTCCGGCTGCTCGACGCGGCCGGTGCCACCGAGGCGGACGTACCGCTGGTGGTGACCCCCGAGGGCAAGGCGCTGATCGCCCCCAACGAGACCGAGCTGGCCGCGCTGGCCGGGTTGACAGTGGTGCCGGCGTGCGACTTCTACGACCTGGTGGTGATCGGCGGTGGTCCGGCCGGCCTCGGCTCGGCGGTGTACGGCGCGTCGGAGGGGCTGCGGACCGTGCTCGTCGAGCGGCGGGCCACCGGTGGTCAGGCCGGGCAGAGCAGCCGGATCGAGAACTACCTGGGCTTCCCGGACGGCGTCTCCGGCGCGCAGTTGACCGACCGGGCCCGGCGGCAGGCGGTGAAGTTCGGCGCCGAGCTGCTCAGTGCCCGGGAGGTCGTCGGTCTCAGTGAGGCTGGGGGAGCCCGGCTGCTGCGCTTCGGCGACGGCACCGAGATCGCGGCGCACACCGTGGTGCTGGCCACCGGCGTGTCGTACCGGGTGCTCGACGCCCCCGGGCTGGCCGACTTCACCGGCCGGGGGGTGTTCTACGGTGCCGCCGCCACCGAGGCGCCGAGCTGCGTCGAGCAGGAGGTCTACATCGTCGGCGGGGCCAACTCCGCCGGGCAGGCGGCGGTGCACTTCTCCCGGTACGCGTCGAAGGTGCACCTGCTGATCCGCGGCGCGGACCTGACCGCCTCGATGTCGCGTTACCTGATCGACCAGTTGGAACGGATCGACCGGATCTTCGTGCACCCGCACACCGCCGTGGTCGGTGGGTCCGGGCAGGACCACCTGGAACGGCTCACCCTCTGCGACACGCGGACCGGGGAGTCCCGTTCGGTCGACACGTCCTGGCTGTTCATCTTCATCGGAGCGGAGCCGCGCACCGACTGGCTGGACGGGGTGCTGGTCCGCGACCCGCGCGGCTTCATCGTCACCGGCCCGGATCTGCTCGCCGGCGGACGACGGCCGGCGGGCTGGTCGTTGTCGCGCGACCCGTACCACCTGGAGACCAGCGTGCCGGGGGTGTTCGCCGCTGGTGACGTGCGCGCCGAGTCGGTCAAGCGGGTCGCCTCGGCCGTCGGCGAGGGTGCGATGGCCGTCTCGCTCGTGCACCGCTACCTGGAGGCCCAATGACCATGGAGTCTGATCGGCTGACACCCGCGCAGCTGCGTACCCTGTTCCTGTTCGAGGCCCTGGACGACGGCCAGCTCGACTGGTTGGCCGAGCGCGGCCGGGTCGAGCAGCGTGCCGGGGGCACCCTCGTGTACGCCGAGGGCGAGCCCGCGACCTGCTTCTTCGTGTTGGTGCGCGGTGCGGTGGCGCTGAGTCGGCAGGTGCGTGGTGACGACGTCGAGGTCAGCCGCACCGACCAGCGCGGCGTGTACGGCGGAGCTGTCCAGGCGTACCTCGGTGACCAGGTCGACCAGGTCTACCGCAACAGCCTGCGGGCGGTGACCGACGCGGACTTTTTCGTGTTGCCGGCGGAGGATTTCGCGCACGCCCTGCGGTCCTGGTTCCCGATGCCGATGCACCTGTTGGAGGGGTTGTTCTTCGGTATGCGGGACTCCCAGACGATCGTCGGTGAACGGGAGCGGCTGCTGGCCCTCGGTTCGCTCTCGGCGGGTCTGACCCACGAGCTGAACAACCCGGCCGCGGCGGCGGTGCGGGCCACCTCGGTGCTGCGCGACCGGGTCGCCGGGATGCGGCACAAGCTCGCCATGATCGCCGACGGCCGGCTCGACGGCAGGGCCCTGCACGGTCTCGTCGCGTTGCAGGAGGAGGCTGTCGCCCGGGTCGCCACCGCGCCGAAGTTGACCCCGATGGCCACGGCCGACGCCGAGGACACCCTGACCGACTGGCTGGAGGAGCACGGCGTCGGCGGCGCCTGGGACCTGGCGCCGATCCTGGTCGGGGGCGGGCTCGACACGGCCTGGCTGACGGAGGTGAAGGCTGCGGTCGGATCCGCCGATCTGGAGGCGGCGGTGCGGTGGCTCACCTACACAGTGGACACCGAGCTGCTGATGCGCGAGATCGGTGACGCGGTCACCCGGATCTCCGGCCTGGTGGGCGCCGCCAAGCAGTACTCGCAGCTGGACCGCGCGCCGCACCGGGTGGTGGACGTGCACGACCTGCTCGACGCCACGCTGGTGATGTTCAAGGGCAAGATCCCCGCCGAGGTCAAGCTGGTCCGCGAGTACGACCGCAGCATCCCGCCCATCCCGGCGTACGCGGCCGAGCTGAACCAGGTGTGGACCAACCTGATCGACAACGCGTTGGGCGCGATGGGGGAGAAGGGGGTGCTGACCGTCCACACCGGACGTGTCGGTGACTCGCTGGCGGTGGAGGTCACCGACACCGGCCCGGGTATCCCGCCCGAGGTGCGTCCGCGCATCTTCGAGCCGTTCTTCACCACCAAGCCGGTCGGCGCGGGCACGGGCCTGGGGCTGGACATCTCGTACCGGATCGTGGTGCACAAGCACCACGGCGACATTCGGGTGGAGACCGAGCCCGGACGAACCACGTTCCGGGTCCTGCTGCCGATCACCGAGGTGCCGGGCGACGCGCAGGCTACCTAGAGGCGCGTCGGGGAACTGGTCATGGCCGACGCCAGCAACCAACCATCAAGCGACCCGCCGAACGGCGTACGGGGTGAAGACCAGACGTCAGCGGCAGCCGCCCACGGTCGGCCGCTCCGCAATCCCCCGACACCTCAGGCATCGGCGAAGTCTATGCCGTGCGGATCGGCCAGGCAGTTCCCGCGTCAGAGCACGCGGGCGACCCCGCAGTAGCCGTCCACCATGGCCGGGGGCCTGCTGTCAGTCCGCCAGTGCCCCAGCGGCACGACACCCGGCTTGACGAGGTCGAGGCCGTCGAAGAACGCTGTGAAGTCCGCGACCTCACGCAGGTGGTACGGCAGAGCGCCGCTTTCGTTGTACTGCCGATGCGACTCGATGACCCGCTCGCTGGTAGCCGTACCGTCGGACATCGCCAGAAAGCTGCCCGATGGTAGGGACGAGACCAGAGTGTTGACGATGGCCCGCGCCTCGGCCGGCTTCTCGATGTGACCCATGACGCCCAGCATCATCAGCGCGATCGGCTCACTGAAGTCCAGTGTCTCGCGGGCGTCCTGGACGATCCTCTCCGGGTCGCGCAGGTCGGCGTCGACATACTGGGTGGCACCCTCCTGGCTGCTGGTCAGGAGCACCCGGGCGTGTGCGAGAACCATCGGGTCGTTGTCGACGTAGACGACGCGCGCCTGCGGCGTGATCCGTTGGGCGACCTCGTGGGTGTTGTCGGCCGTGGGTAGGCCGGTACCGACGTCGAGGAACTGGCGGATCCCCGCCTCGGCGGCGAGATAGGTTACCGCTCGTCCGAGAAACGCGCGCGAATACCGTGCCGCCTCGACGATTTCCGGGAAGACCGCCCGTACCTGTTGGCCGACCTCGCGATCCGGGGCGAAGTTGTCTTTACCGCCGAGCCAGTAGTTCCATACCCGTGCCGAGTGCGGCACGGTGATGTCCATCTTGGCGGCCGAGCCTCCCACGGACTGCTCAGTTTGGTCCTGCGACATGTCCGTCTCCCCTTACCAGCCATGCGATGTCGAGGCCGTAGCCTAGCGGCGCGGCGACGCTCGCTGATACTGCGGATCGACGTAACCCTTGATGGCGGCAACGGCCACGGTCAGAGGTCGTCGGGCCACCAGAATGGATCGAGGCTCTTGCCGTGGCCGTGTGGGCAGGTGCCGTATCCGGTGCTGGAGACGTTCCAGTGGCGGTGGCAGTACGGTGCGTCGCAGGGGCCGCAGAAGCCAGCGTCATCGTAGAAGCCGGCAGTCGTCACGGCGGCGAACCGGTACGGCTCGGTGAAGGCGGCGGCGATCCGCGTCGCTCTCGCCAGATCGACCGGGTCGCCGGTGCCATTGCCGGCCTCGATGCCGGAGAAGATCAGCCACCACTGCTGGTCGCCATGACGCTGTCGGGCGGCGTCGAACACGTCGCGTTCCTGCGGTGAGCGGTCGGCCCAGTCGGCGGGCTTGGCACCGGGGGCGACGAGTTCGACGTGTGTCGCGGGTCGGCCGCACACCGCGCAGGGCGGGTGGGCTGCGAACGCCTGCACCATGTCCTCATCATCCCCCACGAACGTGTCGGACGACCCGGCGCAGCGTCGGTGACTCAGGGGGTGCCGGTCAGGAACTCGGCCAGGACCCGTGTGTGGGTGGAGAACGCCAGCTCGACCGGGTCGGTGAGCACCAGCCACTCGGTCGCCTCCTCGGTCGGCGTCGACGGTGGCAGATCCTCGGCCGCTCGCTCGGGCAGCACCCCGAAAATCATCATCGTGCCGCCCGCCGGGGCGCCGTGCACCGCGAACAGTCGCGCGTCCTCGGCCGCGGCGACCAGGCCGGTTTCCTCCCGCAGCTCACGGACGAGGGCGTCGGACCACTCCTCGCCGTACTCGATGAAGCCGCCCGGCAGCGCGAGCAGGCCGCGGGCCGGCTCGATGTCCCGGCGGACGACCACCACGCCCAGGCCCTCGGCCGTGCGGACCGGCAGCACCGCGACCGCCACGGGCAGGGGGTTGCGCCAGACGGTCTCACCGCAGGCCACGCAGACCCGCGGCCATCCGGCGGCCGGCGGGTAGGCGGCGCCGCAGTAGGAGCAGTGCGAGTACGGCGTGCCGGTCATCCGCAGCACGTTACCCCGGTCGCCGCTCAGGCCGCCGCGCCGCCGCCCGCGCTCAGGCCTCCGGGGCGCCGGTGTAGAAGGCGGTGGTGCGCTCGGCGGCGGCCTTCGCCTCGTCGGCGTCGGTGCCGGCGGCGATGCTCGCCTCGCACCACAGCTGGCTGCTCAACTCCATGGCCCGCCGTCCCTCGGCGGAGGCGGTCCACTCAGCGCCCTGCTCCGGGGTGATCCCGCTGCCGTCGCCGGCCAGGTGCGAGGCGAGACCGAGCAGCCCCAGATCCCAGCCGACGCCGACAGCGCCCGGCCCGAACTGGGCCCACCGGTCCTGGTCGACGTGCGCGATGTGGTCCAGGTCGAGGCGGGCCCGCTCGTCGCCGACCGGGGTGACCCGCACCTCGATCCAGCTCACCTCGCCGCCCATCTCCCAGGTGGCGGTGAAGCGGCGCGGCGGCTCGCAGCTCTCCACGGTGCCGCCGGCGTTGCCCTGGAGCTGGTACGTGCCGCCCAGCCGCAGGTCACCGGTGATCGGCAGGAACCAGCGCGGGATGCGCTCGGCGCTGGTACAGGCGTCCCACAGGTCCTCGGCGGTCGCCTGGTAGGTCTGGCTGATCGTGGTCACCCGCGCCTCACCGGCCTCCAGGGTGCGGCTGCCGACCTTCCGCTGCACGGCGTTGATCTGCTCGGTCGCGTCGAACATCAGGTGTTCCTCTCGTCGGGTGGGTCGGCGGGCCCACGCAGCCGACGCTCGCGTCGGCCCCGGGCCAGCTCGGTGGCGAGTGCCGCCAGGGGTGGGGTCCAGAACCGGCGGAAGTGCTCCAGCCAGCCGTCGACCTCGCGCAGCGGGCGCGGGTCGACCGCGTACAACCGCCGGGTGCCCTCCGGCCGCACGGTGGCGAAGCCGTTGTCCCGTAACACCTTGAGGTGCTGGGACACGGCAGGTTGGGAGATGCCGAACTCGTCGCGGATGACCGCGCTGACCGTGCCGGCGGTCTGCTCGCCGTCGGCGAGCAGCTCCAGGATGCGGCGCCGGACCGGATCGCCCAGCACGTCGAAGGCGTGCACGACAACCTTTATATCACCACCGGCTTATTTAAGCCTAGGCTGATGCGCCTACGAGTTTGTCCAACCGGATCGGCAGATCCCGGACCCGTACGCCGGTGGCGTGGTGCACCGCGTTGGCGATCGCCGCCGCCGCCCCGACGATGCCGATCTCACCGATGCCCTTCACGCCAGCCGGGTTCAGTTCGTCGTCGTGCTCGTCGAGCCAGTACGCCTCGATGGACTCCACGTCCGCGCAGCCGGTGATGTGATACGTGGCCAGGTCGTGGTTGACCCAGTCGCCGTACCGCTCGTCGAGCAGTCCCTCCTCGTGCAGGGCCATCGACAGCCCCATCGTCATGCCGCCGATGAGTTGGCTGCGCGCCGTCGTCGGGTTCACCACCCGGCCGGCCGCGAACACGCCGAGCATCCGGTTCAGCCGTACCTCGCCGGTGTCCGCGTCCACCCTCACCTCAGCGAACTGCGCCCCGTACGCGTACCGGGGGAGCGCCGGCTGCCCGCCCACCTCGTCGGTGGTGTCGGCATCGGCGGACACCTCGTCCGTCGGCACGCCGCCCGGGGTGTCCCGCAGCTTCTCACGCAGCGCCTGACCGGCCCGGATCACCGCCCAGCTCCAACTGGCGGTGCCCATCGAGCCCCCGGCCACCGGCGCAGTCGGCAGGGCGGTGTCGCCGATCTGGATCTCCACCCGCTCCGGAGGCACCCCGAGCGCGTCGGCGGCCACCTGCCAGATCGCCGTCCGGGCGCCGGTGCCGATGTCCGTGGCGTTGATCTGGACCAGGAAGCTCCCGTCGGGCCGGGCGGTGGCCCTGGCTGACGAGGGCCTGGCGCGGGCCGGGTAGCTCGACCCGGCCACCCCCGTGCCGATCAGCCACCGACCGTCGCGCCGGGCGCGGGGCGTCGGGTCCCGGTCCGTCCAGCCGAACCGCTGCGCACCCTCGCGCAGGCAGGCCACCAGGTTGCGGCTGGTGAACGGCCGCCCCTGGTCGGGGTCGACCTCCGTGTCGTTGCGGATGCGCAGCTCCACCGGGTCGATGCCGACGGCGATGGCCAGCTCGTCCATCGCCGACTCCAGGGCGTACGCGCCGGGACACTCGCCGGGGGCGCGCATCCAGAACGGCGTGGGCACGTCGAGGCGGACCAGCCGGTGGGTCGTGCGGCGGTGGGGTGCGGCGTACATACTGCGGGTGTAGACGGCCGTCTGCTCGGCGAACTCGCGGATGGTCGAGGTCTGGCTGATCGCGTCATGGCAGATGGCGGTGAGTCGCCCGTCGGCGTCGGCGGCGAGGCGGACCCGCTGGATGGTGGGGGTGCGGTAGCCGACCGGCCCGAAGAGCTGTTGGCGGGTCAGCGCCAGTTTGACCGGACGGTCCACGTGCCGGGCCGCGAGGGCGGTCAGCACCACAGCGGCCTTGGCGTACCCCTTGCTGCCGAAACCGCCACCGACGTGTTCGGTGACGACCCGCACCGACTCCGGGGACACCTCGAACAGCTCGGCGAGGGTGCCCCGTACCGACGACGCGCCCTGGTTGGAGTCGTGCACCAGCAGCCGTCCGTCGCGCCACTGCGCCGTCGTGGCGTGCGGCTCCATCGGGTTGTTGTGGTACGCCGGGGTGCGGTACGTGGCGTCCACCCGCACCGGGGCTGCCGCGTACCCGGCGTCGAAGTCACCCTCGGCGGTGTCCGTCGGATAGCTGGGGTTGACGTGGTCCGGCTGGTACAGGCCGGGGTGGTCGTCGGTGAGCACCGTGCTGTGCGGGGCGGCGTCGTAGTCGATCCGGACCAGCCGGGCGCCCTCGCGGGCCGCCTCCAGGCTGGTGGCCACCACCACGGCGACGAACTGCCCCCGGTAGTGCACCGCCGGATCCTGCAACAGCCACAGCTCCGGCTCGGGGCCGGCCGCGAGGCGGGGCGCGTTGCCGTGGTGCAGGACGGCCAGCACGCCCGGGGACGCGAGGGCCTCCGACGTGTCGACCCGGGTGATCCGGCCCCGTACCACCGCCGACGGCACCGCCCAGCCGTAGGTGATCCCGTCCACCGGGTACTCCACGGCGTAGCGGGCCGTGCCGGTGACCTTCTCGCGGCCCTCCAACCGGGGGTACGCGTGGCCGACCGCGTCGGTGCTCACGACGACGCCAGCTCGCTGAGCGCCCGCACCGTGATGGCCCGGGTCAGCGGCACCTTGAAACCGTTGTGCCGCAGCGGGCGGGCCTCGGCCAGCTCCGCGTCGGCGGCCCGGGCGGCCAGCTCGGGGCTGAACGGTCGACCCCGCAGCTCCTCCTCGGCCCGGTACGCCCGCCACGGTCGGTGCGCCACCGCCCCGTACGCCAGTCGGACGTCGCGGACCACGTCGCCGTCGAGGTCCAGCACAGCGGCCACCGAGCCGGCGGCGAAGGCGAACGAGGCCCGGTCGCGCACCTTGAGGTACGTCGAGCGGCGCGCGGCCGGCAGCGGTGGCAACCGGACGGCGGTGATCAGCGTGCCCCGGGCCAGGGTGGTCTCCCGTTCCGGGTGGGTGCCGGGGGAGCGGTACAGGGCGGTGAGCGGGACGTCGCGGGGCCCGTCGGCCTCGTGCACCTCCACCACCGTGTCGAGTGCGGCCAGCGCCACGGCCAGGTCGGACGGGTGGGTGGCCACGCACTGCTCGGACCAGTCCAGCACCGCCAGGTCGCGGTTCTGGCCGTGCAGGGCGGCGCAACCGCTGCCCGGTTCACGCTTGTTGCACGCCTTGCCGGTGTCCTGGAAGTAGACGCAGCGGGTGCGCTGCAACAGGTTGCCGCCGGTGGTGGCCATGTTGCGCAGCTGTCCGGAGGCGGCGGCGAGCAGGGCGCGGGCCAGCACCGGGTAGTTCTGGCGGACCACCGGGTGGGCCGCGAGGTCGCTGTTGCGGACGGTCGCGCCGATCCGCAGCCCGCCGTCGGGCAACTCCTCGACGGTGTCCAGCGGGAGCCGGGTCACGTCGACCAGCACGTCGGGGCGTTGCACCCCGAGTTTCATCAGGTCCACCAGGTTCGTGCCGCCGCCCAGGTACGCGGCCTGCGGCTCGGCCGCCAGCACGGCGACCGCCTCCGCCACGTCGGCGGGCCGGTGGTAGCGGAACGCCCTCACGAGGACGCCGCCGTCTCGCGCACGGCCGCGACGATGTGCGGGTACGCGGCACAGCGGCACAGGTTGCCGGCCATCCGTTCGCGGATCTCCGCGTCGGTCAGCTCGGCCGGTGCGCTCAGGTCGTCGGTGACGGCGCTGGGCCAGCCTCGGGCGACCTCGTCGAGCATGCCGCGGGCGGAGCAGAGCTGCCCGGGTGTGCAGTAGCCGCACTGGAACGCGTCGTGGGCGATGAACGCGGCCTGCAACGGCGACAGCTCGTCGGGCCCGGCCAGCCCTTCGACGCTGATCACCGAACGGCCGTCCAGTGTGACCGCGAAGACCAGACAGCTCTTCACCCGGCGACCGTCCAGCAGCACCGTGCAGGAGCCGCACTGGCCGTGGTCGCAGCCCTTCTTCGCCCCGGTCAGGTCGAGGTGCTCGCGCAGCGCGTCCAGCAGCGTGGTGCGGTTGTCCAGCGTCACCTCGCGGGACGAGCCGTTGACCTCGAACGTCACCCGGGACGAGTGCCGCTCGTCGGTCGTCGTCGCGTTCTCGGGTCCGCCCTGCACCGGCCCAGACTAGCTTTGTCGGTACATCTGAGGGCGAATAACGCAAAGCCGTTCGTACGGGGGTGATGCCGGTGACCGCAGGGCTGCTGCTGGCCGCCGGCGCGGGGCGGCGGTACGGCCGTCCGAAGGCGCTGGTCGAGCTGGACGGGGTGCCGCTGGTGCGGCGCGGGATCACGCTGCTCCGCGACGGCGGTTGCACACCCGTGCACGTGGTGCTCGGCGCCGGCGCCGACGACGTGCCCGATCTACCCGGCGCGGTGCCGGTCCGACACGACGGCTGGCCCGAAGGGCTGGGATCGTCGCTGCGCAGGGGCCTGGCCTCCCTGCCGGCCGACGTACCGGCCGCGGTCGTGGTCCTCGTCGACCAGCCGCTGCTCAGCCCGGTCGCGGTCCGCCGGGTGCGGGCCGCGTATGCCGGCGGTGCGCTCGTCGCGGTCGCCACCTACGCCGGTCGGCCGGGGCACCCGGTGCTCCTGACTCGGGAGACCTGGCCGCTGCTGGACCGGTACGCAGTCGGCGACCGGGGTGCCCGCGACCTGCTGCGCGACCGGCCGGACCTGGTGGTCGAGGTGCCCTGCGACGACGTCGGCGCACCGCTCGACGTGGACACCCCGGCCGACCTGCTGCGGCTGCGCGCCCTCAGCGACGGGTGAGCCAGCGGGGCAACCCCTCGCTGGTCACCGCGTGATAGGTGATCATGACGATGACGCCGATCAGGCCCAGCAGCGGGTTGACGAACCAGCCGAGCAGACCACTGAGCCCGTAGAGCACCAGGCCGGTGACCGGTCGCAGCCGCTGCGTGCGCGCGTACTCGGGGCTGACCCCACGCCTCAGCAGCGCCGGGTGCCGGTGCAGGTAGCCGAAGAACACCAGCCAGGGGGCCGACATCAGCGCGGCGGACAGCGCGTACAGGGCGACGGCCGCGCGCTGGTCGTCGGTGTCGCCGTGGGTGAACGCCGACGCCAGCACCGCGGTGGGGAACGGAATGATCACCGCGCCGAAGAGCACGCCGAGGTTGATCCAGCTCAGTGTGAGCGTGGTGCCACGGATCAACCGCAGTAGCGCGTGGTGGTTGAGCCAGAGCACCCCGACGTAGACGAAGGACACCACGAAGGCCAGGTAGGAGGCACCCTCGCCGAGCAGGCCGGTCAGCAGCTCGCCCTCGTGGTATTCCGGCACCCGCAACTCGATGACCAGCAGGGTGATGACGATGGCGAAGACGCCGTCGCTGAATGCCGTCATCCGGTCGATGCCGGACACCTGCGCTCCGGCGTCGGGCTGCTCGGCCTCGTCGGGCGCTGCGGACATTGCCGCAGGCTAGCCACCGGGCGTGGCGGCAGGTGGCGGTTTCGTCCGATTAGAACGGGAACGGCCGCCCGGGTTACCCCCGGGCGGCCGACCGCACCGCCCCCGATCAGGCCACCGGTGCGGCCGTCCCGGTCGTGCGGGCGAGACGCTGGTGGGCGCGGATCAGCTCGGCGTAACGCAGGCCGCTCGCCTTCATCGTCCGGGTCTGGGTCGGGTAGTCGACGTGCACCAACCCGAAGCGCTTGTCATAGCCGTACGCCCACTCGAAGTTGTCCAGCAGCGACCAGACGAAGTAGCCGTCCAGCGGCACACCCCGGGCCACCGCCGACGCGCACGCCGCCAGGTGCTGCTCCAGGTGGTCGGTGCGCTCCTTGTCCTCCACCCTGCCGTCCGCGGTGACCTCGTCCGGCCAGGCCGAACCGCTCTCGGTGACGATGATCCGACCGGGCTGGTATTCCTCGTGCACGTCGACCAGCAGCCGCTCCAGCCCCGCCGGGTACATCTCCCAGCCCATCGCGGTCTCCACCGAGCCGGGCACCGGCACCTGCCGGGCGTACGGTGCCGCGCCGGTCGGGTCGTCGACCACCAGTTGACGGAAGTAGTAGTTCACCCCGAGGAAGTCGGTGGGCGTGGCGATCACCGCGAGGTCGTCGCCGCGTACCGGTGGCTCGACGCCGTAGGTGGCGATCATGTCGGCGGGGTAGCCCCGCCCGTGGATCGGGTCCAGCCACCACCGGTTGACGTGCCCGTCCGCCCGGCGGGCAGCCGCGACGTCCTCGGGTCGGTCGGTGGCCGCCTCGATCGGGCTGAGGTTGAGCACCAGGCCCACCGAGGCCGGCCGGGCGGCGTTGGCGCGGATCGCCTGAGTGGCCAGCCCGTGCCCGAGCAGCACGTGGTGCGAGGCGTGCACCGCGCGGGTGAGGTCCCGCTCGCCGGGGGCCATCCGCCCCTCCAGGTGCCCGATCCAGCACACGCAGAGCGGCTCGTTGACCGTGTTCCAGTCGCCGACCCGGTCACCGAGGCGGGCGGCCACCACCGCCGCGTAGTCGGCGAACGCCTCGGCGGTGGACCGCTCCGGCCAACCGCCCCGGTCCTGCAACGCCTGCGGCAGATCCCAGTGGTAGAGGGTGACGAACGGTCGGATCCCGTCGGCGAGCAGCGTGTCGACGAGCCGGTCGTAGAAGTCCAGCCCGGCGGGGTTGACCCGCCCGACACCGTCGGGCATCACCCGGGGCCAGGCCACCGAGAAACGGTACGCGTCCACGCCGAGCCGGCGCAGCAACGCGAAGTCCTCGGGCCACCGGTGGTAGTGGTCGCAGGCCACCGCGCCGGTGTCGCCGTTGTCGACGTTGCCGGGGGTCGCCGAGAAGGTGTCCCAGATGGACGGTGCCCGGCCGTCGACGTCGACGGCCCCCTCGATCTGGTACGCCGCCGTGGCGACGCCCCAGAGGAAGTCGGGTGGCAGCTTGGACAGGTCGGGCACGGGACGGATCTCCTCTGGGTTTGGATGACTCACTTGACCGCGCCGGCGGTGAGGCCGGCGACGAAGTAGCGCTGCAGGGCCAGGAAGCCGACGACGACCGGGATGCTGACCACCAGCGAGGCGGCCATGATCTGGTTCCAGTAGACGTTGAACTGGGTGGAGTAGCCCTGGAGGCCGACGGCCAGGGTGCGGCTGCCCTCGTCGGTCATCACCGACGCGAAGAGCACCTCACCCCAGGCGGTCATGAACGCGTACACGGTGACCGCGACGACGCCGGGCACTGCGGCCGGCAGGATCACCTGGAACAGGGTGCGCAGCGGACCTGCGCCGTCGACCTGCGCCGCCTCGTCCAGCCCGCGAGGGATCGAGTCGAAGTAGCCGACCAGCATCCAGATCGAGAACGGCAACGAGAAGGTCAGGTACGTGATCACCAGGCCGGTACGGCTGGCGTACAGCTCGATGCCGGTCGCGTTGCCCAGGTTGACGTAGATGAGGAACAGCGGCAGCAGGAACAGGATGCCGGGGAACATCTGGGTGGACAGCACCGTCACCGAGAAGACTCCCCGGCCGCGGAACCGGTACCGGCTCACCGCGAACGCGGCGAAGATGGCCACCACCACCGAGCAGACCGCCGCGATGGTCGACACCACCAGGCTGTTCACCAGGTACCGGGCCAGCGGGACGGTGCTCCACATGTCCACGAACGGTTGCAGCGTCGGCCGGCTGGGCCACCAGGTGAAGCCGTTCTGCACGTCCTGCAACGGTTTCGCCGCGGAGGTGACCATCACGTAGAGCGGGATGACGACGAAGAGGGTGAGCAGGGTCAGCACGATGCGCCGGCCCCAGCGCTCACCGGCGGTCTCACGCATGGTCGTCCCTCCGACGGTTGGTGATCAGCAGGTACACGGCCGAGACGACCAGCAGGAACAGCAGCAGCGCCACGGACATCGCCGAGCCGGAGCCGAAGTCCCAGGTCTTGAAGGAGCTGCGGTAGATGTGGATGGAGATGAGGTCGGCCTGCTCCGGCGCGGAGCCGCCGAAGAGCACGAACGGGGTGTTGAAGTCGTTGAACGTCCACAGAAACAGCACCAGCAGCAGCACGAGGTTCACCGGCCGCAGCATCGGCAGGGTGACCGAGCGCAGCCGGCGCCAGAACCCGGCGCCGTCGATGGCGGCGGCCTCGTACATCTCGCCCGGCACGTTCTGCAGACCCGCCATCAGGCAGAGGAACGCGAACGGCCAGTTGCGCCACACCGACACCACCAGCAGCGACCAGAAGCTGTTGTCGCCGATCAACCAGAACGGCCGCTCGCCCAGCAGCCCGAGCTGGTCGACGAGGACGTGGTTGACCAGGCCGGTGTCGCGCTGCAGCAGGAAGCTCCAGGTGATCACCGCGGCGTAGACCGGCAGGGCGTACGGGGTGAGGAACAGCGCACGCAGGATCGCCCGCCCCCGGAAGGGCCGTTGCAGCACGACGGCCGCCGAGATGCCCAGCAGCCAGGCGAACCCGACCGAGAGCACGCTGTAGGCCAGGGTGACCCAGAACGAGTGCAGCAGTTCCTTGCCGGCGGCGCTGTTCAGGTCGAGCGTCGCCCGGTAGTTCTCGAACCCGATGAAGGGTGCGGTGGACCAGTCGCGAATGTGGAACTGGGTCAGCTCCAGCATACTCATCCAGACGCCGACCACCATCGGGATGACGTGGATGGCGAGTTCCAGCACGATGGCCGGTGCGAGCAGCAGGTACGGCAGGAGTGAGCGGCGAGGGCCGCGGGGCCGGCGGGCCGGCCTCCGGGCCGGTGACCCGGCCCGGGGTTCGCGCCGGTCGGCGTCCGGCGCGGTGGTGCTGGTTGCCATCGGGGTCCTCTCGGAGGCGGTGGCCGTGGCCGGGCTCAGCGCCCGACCACGGCCACCGGTGACGCCTGGGTCAGCGCATCTTCTGCTGCGCGTCGGTCAGCTTCGCCTTCACCGACGCCTCGGTGACCGGCTTGCCGCTGGCCGCGTCCGCGAACAGCTCCTTCATCGCGGTGCCGACCAGGGTCTCGAAGGTGCTCTCCTCGGGCACCTGCGGGAGCGGGGCCGCGGTGGTGACCAGGGTCTCCTGGATGGTCTTCTGCTCCGTGGCGCTGAACGCCGGGTCGGAGCCCGCCGTCTTCACCGCCGGCAGCGAGCCGTACGTCTTGTTGAGGAGCGTCTGCTCCTCGTCGCTGGTCATGAACTTGACGAAGCTCAGCGCGCCGTCCTTGTTCTTGGTGTGCTTGAAGACCGCCATGTTGATCCCGGCAACCATGCTGTTGACCTTCTTGCCGCCGGGCGGCGGGCTGGCCAGGAACGGCACCGGGGCCACTCCGTACGCGTCGGCCGGCATGTTCTGCGTCTTCAGGTTCGAGCCCGCGGACTGCCACAGCAGCATGGCGGCCTTGCCGTTGGCGAAGTCGGAGACCGACTGGTTCTGCGCGTACTCGGCGTTGCTCGGGTTGGTGATCTTGTCGGCGGCCATGAAGTCGATGTAGCGCTTGATCGCCGAGACATTCTGCGGGGTGTCGAAGGTCGGCTTGCCGGCCGAGTCGAACCACTCACCGCCGTACTGCTGGCTGAAGGTGAACGCGTGGTGGGCGTTCTCCGACGGGTTGGCCCCCTCGATCGCCAGGCCCCACTTGCCGCCGGTGCTCAGCTTCTTGCCGTACTCGGCGAGCTGCTCCCACGTGGTCGGCGGTGCGGTGATGCCGGCGTCGGCGAACGACTTCTTGTTGTAGTACAGGCTGTACGCCATGCTGTAGAGCGGCACGGCGGCCGGCGGCTTGCCGGGGCGCCCGCGGCGGCGAGCGCGGCCGGCACGATCCGGTCCTTGCCGCCGACGGCCTGCAGGGCGGCGTCGTCGAACTCGACCAACGCGCCGGTGGCCTGCAACGAGGCCGACCAGGTGTTGCCGATGTTGACCACGTCCGGGCCCTTGCCGGAGGCGGCGGCCGCGAGCAGGCGGTTGAGCAGGTCCGACCACGGGACCACCTCGACGGTGACCTTGATCCCGGTCTGCTTCTCGAACTTGTCCAGCTCGGGCTGGAGGATCGTCTTGTCGGCCTCCAGGCTGGCGCCCTGGTTGCTGGCCCAGTAGGTGAGGGTCTTGGGTGATGCGGCGGAGTCGTCGCCGGAGCCACCGCAGGCGGTC
The DNA here is from genome assembly GCF_057766525.1 of Micromonospora sp. MGP-C2. Taxonomy (NCBI): domain Bacteria; kingdom Bacillati; phylum Actinomycetota; class Actinomycetes; order Micromonosporales; family Micromonosporaceae; genus Micromonospora; species Micromonospora sp. MGP-C2. Next base: position 1,108,071 of record NZ_JBYMEN010000002.1, on the reverse strand, counting down.
AGCGAGGCGGCGGCCAGTACGGCGGCGGTGAATATCCCGAGGTGTCGTCTCGACACGGGTCAGCCCTTCCGGTGCGTGGTGGGGGTCCGCCGACCTCCGTCGCCGATAGGGGTCGGGACGACGGGCGGTCGGCTGCGGACAGGGTTCGGGGGTGCGCCGTCGGGGTCCGTCGGCGTTTCCCGGGAGTTACATCACGGCTTAAATTATGTCGTCATTAAAGTTGCTGGCCGGTGGGTCGTCAAGCACGAGGCGGTTACAGTCGCCTCGAACGGCCGACGGGAAACGAGGTGACGAGTGGAGCTGGCGCGTGCCACCAACCGCAGTGTGCGGCTGCGCAACCGGTCTGCCCTGCTGACCAAGCTCTTCCTCGACGGCCCGCTCACCCGGCAGGACCTGGTGCGCAGCACGGGCCTGAGTCAGCCGGCGGTCAGCAACGTGGTGGCCGACATGATCGACGAGGGGCTGGTCGCCGAGGCCGGCGCCGCCGAGTCCGACGGCGGTCGGCCCAGCATGCTGCTGCGGATCGCACCCCGGTTCGCCTTCGTGGTCGGCGTGGACGTCGGCGAGACCCGGGTCCGGGTGGAGTTGTTCGACTTCGCGATGACCCTGCTGGCCAGCATCGAGTACCCGCTCGACCCGGCCCGGACCGAGCCGGACCTGGTGGCCGGGCACGTGGTGGCCGGCATCGACGCGGTGACCGCCCAGGCGCAGGTGGCCCCCGGCGACGTGCTCGGCGTCGGCATCGGCGTCTCGGGCGTTGTCGAGCAGGGCGCCGAGGCGGTCGTGCACGCCCAGGCCCTCGGCTGGGACCGGGTGCCGCTGGAGCGTCTGATCGGCGTCGGCACCGATCTGCCGCTGCACATCGACAACGGCGCCAAGACCCTCGGCCAGGCCGAGATGTGGTTCGGCGCCGGCCGGGGCGCCCGGCACGCCGTCTTCGCTCTTGTCGGCTCCGGGGTCGGCGCGTCGGTGGTGACCAACGGCGCCACCTACCGGGGTGCGTCCAGCAGCGCGGGGGAGTGGGGGCACACCACCCTCGTGTACGGCGGCCGGGCCTGCCGGTGCGGCGCGCGCGGCTGCCTGGAGGCGTACGTGGGCGCCGAGGCGATCATCGACCGCTACCGGGAGGCGCGCCGGGGTCGACCGGTGCCCGGCGAGGACGAGGAGTCCCAGATCGCCGCGCTGGTCGCCGCCGCCGAGACCTCGGCCACCGCCCGGCGGGTGCTGGACGACACCGCCGGCTACCTCGGCGCCGGGGTGGCCAACCTGATCAACCTGTTCAACCCGGAGCGGGTGGTGCTCGGCGGATGGGCGGCGATGGCGCTGGGCGACCTGCTGCCGGCCGTCCGGGAGGCCGCCGGCCGGCAGGCGCTGCGCCAGCCGTACGAGCAGGCGTCGATCGAGTTGTGCCGGCTCGGCGTGGACGCCGTGGCGCTGGGCGCCGCCACCCTGCCGATCGCCCGCTTCCTCACCGAGGGCGGCATCCGCCGCTGAGGCGGAACGACGGCGCCGGCGACGGCAAATTACACAAAACCCGAAGCTCGGGATAAATAACGGTGTTATAGATCGATGTCTTGACGCCGTCGCAATCTCGCCGCAACACTCACTCGAGAGCGCTCTCCGGTCCGCGGCGCCGCCCATCGCTGGCACCACCCACGGCGCCACGGGGCCCAACCCGATCCCACCCGTCCGGCATCCGTAACCCCCTATCGACAGGCGATGTCATGACATCTCGTGCAATATCCGCACGCCCGCGTCCCCGACGGGCCGTCCGGCACCTGATCGTCGGGCTCACCGTGGCCCTGGTCGCGGCGCTCACCCCGGCCGGTGCCACCACACCCGCGCAGGCCGCACCCACCCTGCTCTCCCAGGGCCGCCCCGCCACCGCGTCGTCCACCGAGAACGCCGGCACCCCGGCCTCCGCCGCGGTCGACGGCAACACCGGCACCCGCTGGGCCAGCGCGTTCAGCGACCCGCAGTGGCTCCAGGTCGACCTGGGCGCCCGGGCAACCATCAGCCAGGTGAACCTGCTCTGGGAGGGCGCCTACGGACGCGCCTTCCAGCTCCAGACCTCCGACGACGGCGCCACCTGGACAACGATCTACTCGACCACCGCCGGCACCGGCGGCACCCAGAACCTCACCGTCACCGGCGCCGGCCGCTACGTGCGGATGAACGGCACCGCCCGGGGGACCGGCTACGGCTACTCGCTCTGGGAGTTCCAGGTCTACGGCGAGACCGGCGGCAGCACGCCCACCTGCGGCAGCACCAACGTCGCGCAGGGCAGCCCGGCGACCGCGTCGTCCACGCAGGACGCCGGCCTCGCGGCATCCGCCGCGGTCGACGGCAACACCGGCACCCGGTGGGCCAGCGCCGCCAGTGACCCGCAGTGGCTGCGCGTCGACCTGGGCAGCACCCGCACGATCTGCCGGGTGGTGCTCACCTGGGAGGCCGCGTACGCCCGGGCGTTCCAGCTCCAGACCTCGGCCGACGGTGCCACCTGGACCACCATCTACTCGACCACCACGGGCACCGGCGGCACGCAGTCGCTGACCGTCAGCGGCAGCGGCCGGTACCTGCGGATGTACGGCACCGCCCGGGGCACCGCGTACGGCTACTCGCTGTGGGAGCTGGCGGTGAACACCACCGGCGGCGGGACCGGCGAGCCACCGGTCGACACGACCGACCCGCGCAACCCGAACCTCGGGCCGAACACGTTCGTCTTCGACCCGAGCACCCCGACCTCGACGATCCAGAGTCGACTGAACACCCTCTTCACCCAGCAGGAGACCAACCAGTTCGGCCCGCAGCGCTACGCGGTGCTGTTCAAGCCCGGCACCTACACCGCCGACGTCAACCTCGGCTTCTTCACCCAGGTCGCCGGCCTCGGCATGAGCCCGGACGACGTCAACCTCAACGGTCACGTGCGCACCGAGGCGTTCTGGTTCGGCGGCAACGCCACCCAGAACTTCTGGCGGGCCGCCGAGAACCTGTCGGTCACCCTGCCCGCCGGGCAGACCGTGGAGCGCTGGGCGGTGTCCCAGGCGGCGCCGTACCGGCGGATGCACCTGCGCGGCGCGCAGAACCAGATCCAGCTCTGGAACGGCGGAGACGGCTGGTCCAGCGGCGGCCTGATGGCCGACACCCGCGTCGACGGCCTGGTCGTCTCCGGCTCGCAGCAGCAGTGGTACTCGCGCAACAGCGAGTTCGGCAACGGCTGGACCGGCTCGGTGTGGAACATGGTCTTCCAGGGCGTCAACGGCGCTCCCGCGCCGAGCTTCCCCAACCCGTCGCACACCGTCATCAGCCAGACCCCGCAGGTGCGGGAGAAGCCGTTCCTCTACGTCGACGGCACCGGTGAGTACCGGGTCTTCGTGCCGGCGCTGCGCACCAACTCGACCGGCACCAGCTGGTACAACAAGACCCCGGCCGGCTCGTCCATCTCGCTGTCGCAGTTCTACGTCGTCCAGCCGGGCACCAGCGCGGCCACCATCAACGCGGCCCTCGCCCAGGGCCGGCACCTGCTCTTCACCCCGGGCGTGCACCACGTCACCGAACCGATCCAGGTCAACCGCGCCGACACTGTCGTCCTCGGCCTCGGTCTGGCCACCATCCAGGCCGACAACGGCAGCGTGGGGATGCGGGTGGCCGATGTGGACGGCGTCAAGGTGGCCGGCCTGATGTTCGAGGCCGGCACCACGAACTCGCCGGTGCTGATGGAGGTCGGGCCGTCCGGCTCGTCCGCGAGCCACGCCAGCAACCCGACCTCGCTGCACGACGTGTTCTTCCGCATCGGCGGCCCACACGTCGGCAAGGCCACCAACACGTTGACCGTCAACAGCGACAACGTGATCGGTGACCACATGTGGCTGTGGCGGGCCGACCACGCGGCCAGCGGCGTACCCACCGGGTGGACGCTGAACACCGCCGACACCGGGCTCACGGTCAACGGCGACAACGTCACCATGTACGGCCTCTTCGTCGAGCACTACCAGAAGTACCAGACCATCTGGAACGGCAACGGCGGCCGGACGTACTTCTACCAGAACGAGCTGCCGTACGACCCGCCCAACCAGGCGGCCTGGATGAACGGGTCGACCCGGGGCTACGCCGCGTACAAGGTCGCCGATTCGGTGACCAGCCACCAGGCGTGGGGGCTGGGCAGCTACAGCTACTTCAACGTGAACCCCGCCGTCGTGGAGGAGCGGGCCTTCGAGGTGCCCAACAACCCGAACGTGCGCTTCACCAACATGGTCACCGTCTCGCTCGGTGGCGTCGGCACCATCAACCGGGTGATCAACAACGCCGGTGGCACCGCGAACGCGGCCAACCAGCAGGTGTACCTGACCACCTACCCCTGACCGGGGCGCCCGCGCCGGCCCGGTTCTCCGTGACCGGGTCGGCCCGGGTAGCACCCAGGGCCGTGGCCGGCCCGGTCCCGCCGAGACCGGGCCGGCTCCGGTCGTGCCGGTCAACCGGCCCAGCACCTCGGCGGCCACCCGCTCGCCGGCACCGCCCACCCGGTCGGGGGCCTCCAGCACCCGCACCTGGGCGGACCGTACCCCCTGTCCTTCGTCCTTTGCTCTGCACCCACCGAGGCGACGCCTCGGTGGGCCGCCGACTGTCGCATCCGGGGGTGCAGAGCAAAGGGCACGCCGACCCCGGGGCCGGGCCGGCCTCCGAGAAACTTTCCGTCGGCCTGTCGATCCGGGCCCCGGCCGATCGTGTGGAGGATGAGAAGTCGGCGACGGGCCGGCCCCCCGCGAGGAGGAACGATGACGCTGTACCTGCTCAGCCTTCACCAGCCGCAGGGCGAGCTGCCCCCGGACCCGGAGTTTCTGGCCGGGGTGATGCGCCAGCTCGGTGAGCTGCGCGCCGAGTTGGTCTCCACCGGCTCGTGGGTCTTCGGCCAGGGACTGCACGGCCCGGAGACCGCCACCGTGCTGCGCGCCCGCGACGGCGACGTCCTGGTCACCGACGGCCCGTTCGCCGAGGGCAAGGAGTACCTGGGCGGCATCACGATCATCGACGTGCCCGACCTGGACGCCGCCCTGGACGTGGGCCGCCGTTACGCGTTGGCCACGACGCTGCCGATCGAGGTCCGCCCCTTCCAGGCGGGGGCCGGAGACTGACCGTGCCGGATGTGGAGGCGGTGTTCCGCGCGGAGTACGGGCGCGCGGTCGCCGTTCTGGTTCGCCTCCTCGGCGACATCGACCTCGCCGAGGAGGCTGTGCAGGAGGCTTTCGTCGTCGCCGTGGCGCGCTGGCCGACGACCGGCCTGCCGCCCAGCCCGGCCGGCTGGATCATCACCACGGCCCGGAACCGGGCGATCGACCGGCTGCGCCGCGACGCGTCCCGGGTCGACCGGCACGCCCAGGCCGCCCTGTTGTTCGCCGCCGACGGACCCGTCGAGGAGGGACCCGTGCGCGACGACCGACTCCGTCTGATCTTCACCTGTTGCCATCCGGCGCTCGCCCCGGCGGCCCGGGTCGCGCTCACCCTGCGCCTGCTCGGTGGGCTGAGCACCACCGAGATCGCCCGGGCCTTCCTGGTGCCCGAGGCGACCATGGCGCAACGGCTGGTCCGTGCCAAGTCGAAGATCCGCAACGCCCGGATCCCGTACCGCGTGCCCCGCGACGCCGACCTGCCCGACCGGCTGCACGCGGTGCTCGCGGTGCTCTACCTGATCTTCAACGAGGGGTACACGGCGAGCGCCGGGCGACAGCTGGTCCGCGCCGAGCTGTGCGTCGAGGCGATCCGGCTGACCCGGCTGCTGGTCGAGCTGATGCCGGACGAGCCGGAGGCGCTCGGTCTGCTCGCGTTGATGCTGCTCACCGAGTCCCGCCGCAACGCGCGGACCAACGCCGCAGGTGAGCTGGTGGCGCTGCCCAACCAGGACCGGGCCCGGTGGGACGCCGAGCTGATCACCGAGGGTCAGGCGCTGGTGCGCCGCTGCCTGCGCCGCGACCGGCCCGGGCCGTACCAGATCCAGGCCGCGATCGCCGCCGTGCACAGCGCCGCGCCGCGAAGCGCCGACACCGACTGGGGTCAGATCCTCCAGCTGTACGACCACCTGACGGTCGTCGCCCCCAGCCCGGTGGTCGCGCTGAACCGGGCCGTCGCGCTCGCCGAGGTGGCCGGGCCGGCCGCGGGGCTGGCCGAGGTGGATCGGCTCGACCTGGACAGCTACCACGTGCACCACGCGGTCCGCGCCGACCTGCTCGCCCGCCTCGGCCGGGAGGCGGAGGCCGTCGAGGCGTACCGGACAGCCGTCGCCCTGACGGACAACGCGGCCGAACGGGCCTTCCTCACCGCCCGCGCGGCGGCCCTGGCGGCCTCCTGAGCGGGCGTTTGCCGTCGGGCCGGGCCGGGAAACCGAGGCGCCGGCCGCAGCAGTGGAGGGCGAGAAACCATGAAGTACCGTTCGGCGACCGCCGGCACCGTGCCCGACCTGTCCACCCTCACGCTCGGCGTCGAGGAGGAGTTCCTGCTGCTCGACCCAGACAGCGGGCGCAACCTGCCGGTGGCCGACCAGGTGCTGTCCGCGCTGCGCGGGTCCGCCCGGGACCAGAGCCGCCAGGAGTTCCGGCACAGCATGGTGGAGATGGTCACCCCGGTCTGCGCCGACCTCAGCGAGCTGCGCGCGCACCTGGTGGCGCTGCGCCACTCCGCCGCCGAGGCCGCCAGGGCGGCGGGGGCACGGCTGGTGGCGATCGGCGCCACCCCGGTGGCCGAGCCGCACCGGACGGTCCCCGACGAACCGCGCTACCACGCGATGTCGCGCCGCTACGGCCCGGTGGCGCACGACCCGGCGGTGTGCGGCTGTCACGTCCACGTCGGGCTGCCCGACCGGGAACTGGCCGTGCAGGTCTGCAACCACCTGCGGACGTGGCTGCCGGTGGTGCAGGCGATCACCACCAACTCGCCGCTGCACGACGGGCACGACACTGGCCACGCCAGCTGGCGGTCCATGCAGCTGGAACGCTGGCCCAGCATCGGCCCGACGCCGTACTTCGACTCCGCAGCCGACTACGACCGGACCGTCGACGAGCTGATCGCCGCCGGCATCATGCTCGACGCCGCGATGGTCTACTGGTACGCCCGACCGTCGTCGGCCTACCCGACGGTGGAGATCCGGGTGGGCGACGTCTGCCCGGACGTGGACGACGCGGTGCTGGTCGCCGCGCTGGTCCGGTCACTGGTCGCCACCCTCGCCGACGACGTACGCGCCGGGGTGACCGCGCCGCCCGTGCGCGACTGTCTGGTCGCCGCCGCCCACTGGCGGGCCGCCCACGACGGCCTCGACGGCGAACTGATCGACCTGCGCGCCGGCGGCACCCGCCCCGCCTGGGCGCTCGTCGACGAGTTGATGGCGGTGATCGCCCCGGCCCTGCTGCGCCACGGCGACCTGGGGTACGTGTTGGCGCAACTGGCCCGGCTGCGCCGCGACGGCACCGGCGCGACCCGTCAGCGTCGGGTGCTGGAGCGCACCGGTGACCTGCGCGCCGTCGTCGACGACCTGGCCGCCCGCACGACTGCCGGCTGATCGGCGGCGTTCAGCGGATGTCGTGGGTCTGTAGCCACAGCTCCAGCAGGCCGAGCTGCCACAGCTTGTTGCTGCCGGCCGCCGCCTCGGCCCGGTCCGGCTCGGCGAGCAGCTGTGCCACGTACTCCGGGCGGAACAGCCCCCGCTCGCGCGCGGCCGGCGCCTGCAACGCCTCGGCGACCAGGTGCCGCACCGGGCCGTCCACGTTGCGCAGCGCCGGCACCGGGAAGTAGCCCTTGCGACGGTCGATCACCTCGGCCGGCAGCACCTCCCGGGCGACCTCCTTGAGCACGCCCTTGCCGTTCTGGGCGACCTTGTGCTCCGGCGGGCAGTGCGCGGCCAGGGTGACCAGGTCCTGGTCGAGGAAGGGCGTACGCACCTCCAACCCCCACGCCATGCTCATGCTGTCCACCCGTTTGACCGGGTCGTCGGGGAGCATCAGGTGGGTGTCCAGGCGCAGCACGGCGTCCAGCGCGGTCTGTGCCCCGGGCGCGGCGAGGTGTTCGGTGAGCAACTCCCGGCTGGCGTCGTGCTCAAGCGCGTACGCCGGGCCGACGATGCCCCGCAGCTCGTCGTGGTCGCGGTCGAAGAACGCGGCGGCGAACGTCTCGGCAGCGCTGTGCCGGGGTGCCTCCACCAGTGGCTGGTGGTAGCCGTAGCCGGCGAACACCTCGTCGGCGCCCTGCCCGGACTGCGCCACCTTCACATGCTGCGCCACCTGCTCGGACAGCAGATGGAAGGCGACCACGTCGTGACTGCCCATCGGCTCGGTCATCGCCAGCACGGCACGCCGTACGGCCGGCACCAGGTCGTCGTCGGCCAGCCGGATCCGGTGGTGGTCGGTGTCGTACGCGCGGGCCACCAGGTCGGAGTAGTGGAACTCGTCGCCGGACTCGCCGTCGCGGCTGTCGAAGCCGATGCTGAACGTCCGCAGGTGCTGCTGCCCGGCCTCGGCGAGCAGCGCCACGATGAGGCTGGAGTCCAGTCCACCGGAGAGCAGCACGCCGACCGGCACGTCGGCGACCAGCCGTCGGCGTACCGCCGCGCGCAGCGCGTCCCCGATGGCGGCCTTCCAGTCGGCGGCGTCCATCCCCGCGTCGGCGGGCTCCCGCACGTAGTCGGGTCGCCAGTACACCTCCTCGCGGCTGCGCCCGTCCGCCTCGATCACCCGCAGGGTGGCCGGCGGCAGCTTGCGCACACCGCGCAGCACCGTCCGTGGCGCGGGCACGATGGAGTGCCAGGACAGGTAGTGGTGCAGCGCCACCGGGTCGATGCTGGTGTCGACGTCGCCGGCCCGCAGCAGCGCGGGCAGGGTGGAGGCGAACCGCAGCCGCCCAGGTGTCTCGGCCAGGTAGAGCGGTTTGATGCCGAGCCGGTCGCGGGCCAGGATCAGCCGCCGCCGCGGCCGGTCGACCAGGCCGATCGCGAACATGCCGACCAGGTGGTCGACGAACCGTTCACCCCAGTGCGCGTACGCGACCAGGATGACCTCGGTGTCGCTGGTGGAGTGGAAGGCGTACCCGGCGTTCCGCAGTTCCTCGCGCAGCTCGGGGTAGTTGTAGATGCAGCCGTTGAAGACCAGCGCCAGGCCCAGGTCGTCGCGGACCATCGGCTGCCCGCCCGCGTCGGACAGGTCGATGATGGTCAGCCGGCGGTGCCCGAGGGTCACCCATCCGTCGGCGAACAGGCCCTCGTCGTCCGGGCCGCGCGAGCGCATCGCCTCGGTCATCCGGGTGACCGCCGCCGCGTCGGGGGAGCGACCGTCGAATCGGGCCTCCCCGCTGATCCCGCACATCAGGCGGGGCGGTGGATCAGGTGTGGCACCAGCGACACAGCGTCCTCCTGTCACCTCGTCCCCGAACGGGGCCGCTGGCTACCCCCGCCCGGTGTGGGTAAACCCGTGGTGTCAGGCGCGCAGGGTGCGCAGGATGCGGGACAGCTCGGCCCGGTCGGCGTCGTCCAGGTGGCCGAAGAAGCGGTCCGCCTCGGCCCGGCGGGCGGCCCGGATGGCGGCGCTGACCCGGTTGCCCTCCTCGGTGAGCGCGACCAGGGTCGCCCGTCGGTCGGCCGGGTCGGGCCGGCGCTCGACGAGCCCACGAACCTGGAGGTCGTCGACGACCTCGGTCGCCGAGCGGGGCGCGATGTGCAGGTGCTCGGCGAGCGTGCCGGGGCGGACCTCGCCGTGCCGGCCCAGGACACCGAGCGCCCGGGACTGGCTCGGGGTGATGTCCCAGGGCGCCAACGACTCCCGGGTCTGCCGGCGCAGACGGGACGCCACCGCCCAGAACGTCTCGGCCAGGCTCTCGTCGTCCGCGCCGTCGGACGTGTGCTCGATCACCGGAATACCGTAGCAGCCGATGCGGTTGTTCCCTCATGTTGAGGTAACCTCAGTAATGTTTCCCTGACCGGAAGGTAGTGCCCCTTGGAACGCACCCCCATGGGCCGCGACCGCGGCCACCACACTGTCAGCGCCGAAGAGAAGACGCAGGCCCGCCAGGTGTCGCTGCGTCGCATCGGCCGCCTGTTCACCCCCCACCGTCCCGCGCTGGCCGCCGTCACCGCGATCATCGTCCTCTCCTCGATCATCGCGATGGCCAGCCCGTTCCTGCTGCGTGCCGTGATCGACAGCGCCCTACCCCAGGGCGACGTGACCCTGCTGGTCTGGCTGGTCGTCGGCATGGTCGCCGTGGCCGCGGTGACCTCCGCCCTCGGCGTCGTACAGACCTGGATCTCCACCCAGGTCGGCCAGCAGGTCATGCACCGGCTGCGCACCGACGTCTTCAGTCACCTCCAGCGCCAGTCGCTCGGCTTCTTCACCCGCACCCGCACCGGCGAGGTGCAGTCCCGGATCACCAACGACATCGGCGGCATGCAGTCGGTGGTCACGTCCACCGCCACCGCCGTCGCGTCCAACCTCACCACTGTGGTCGCCACAGCGGTCGCCATGGTCGCGCTCTCCTGGCAGCTCTCCCTGGTCTCGCTCGTGGTGCTGCCGCCCGCCGTCTGGCTGACCCGCCGCGTCGCCCGGATGCGCCGCGAGATCACCGCCGAACGGCAACGCGAACTCGCCGACCTCAACGTCACCGTCGAGGAGGGGCTCTCGATCAGCGGCGTGCAACTGGCCAAGACCCTCGGCACCGGCCCCGCTCTGGTCGACCGGTTCACCGCCTCGTCGGCCCGCCTGGTCGACCTGGAACTGCGTAGCGAGTTGGCCGGCCGTTGGCGGATGGCCTCGATGAGCATCATCTTCGCCGCCGTACCGGCGGTCATCTACCTCGCCGCGGGCCTGCCCGGCGCCGCCGGCACGCTGAGCATCGGCACCCTGGTGGCGTTCACCGCCCTGCAGGGCGGCCTGTTCCGACCGCTGATGGGTCTGCTCAACGTGGGCGTCTCGCTCACCGCGTCGCTGGCGCTGTTCGCCCGGATCTTCGAATACCTGGACCTGCCCGTCGACGTGGCCGACCCCACCGAGCCGGTCCGCCTCGACCCGGCTCGGGTGCGCGGCCACCTGCGCCTGGAGGACGTCACCTTCGGCTACCCGGGCAGCGACACCGCGGCGCTCGCCGGGATCACCCTGGACGTGCCCGCAGGCACCAGCCTCGCCCTGGTCGGTGAGACCGGCTCCGGCAAGAGCACCCTCGCCGGACTGGTCAGCCGACTGCACGACCCGACCGCCGGCCGGGTCACCATAGACGGCGTCGACCTGCGCGACCTGCGACTGGCCGACCTGGCCGCGATCGTCGGCGTGGTCAGCCAGGAGACGTACCTGCTGCACACCAGCGTCCGGGAGAACCTGCGCTATGCCCGACCGGACGCCACCGACGCCGAGATCGAGGACGCCGCCCGCGCCGCCCAGATCCACGACCTGATCGCCGGGCTGCCCGACGGGTACGACACCACTGTCGGCTCCCGTGGCCACCGCTTCTCCGGCGGCGAGAAGCAGCGGCTCGCCATCGCCCGCACGCTGCTGCGCGACCCGCGCATCCTGGTCCTCGACGAGGCCACCAGCGCACTGGACACCGAGACCGAGCGTGCCGTGCAACGCGCGTTCGACGTGCTGGCCGAGGGGCGGACGACCATCACCATCGCGCACCGGCTCTCCACAGTGCGCCACGCCGACCAGATCGCGGTGCTCGACCACGGCCGGATCGTCGAGGCCGGCACCCACGACAGTCTGCTGGACCGCAACGGCCGCTACGCCACCCTGGCGGCCTGAGCATCCGCTCACAACCGTCTCGAAACCGTCGCTAAAACTGTCTCATTATTGTCCGTCCAGGTGGCGGTAGACGGTGGCCCGCGAGACACCCAACGTGGCGGCGATGGCGTCCACCGAGTGGGTGCCCGCCGCGTGCATCCGCCGGGCCGCCTCGACCTGCTCCCGACCCAGCGCCCGCGGCCGACCGGGCCGCCGCCGACGGGCAGCCGCCCCGCCGCCCGGCGCCGCGTCCGCACGGCTCGCGAGGGCCAGGCTCGGCGGGTGCGTGGGGCCCGCGTCCGCGCCCGCCGGGTCGGCTTCCGTCGGACCTGCGGCGTCCGCTGTCGGTGCGGTCAGCAGTCGGCGTACGCCGTCGAGCATGTCGGCGCGCAGCACCTCGTCGGACACGTCGGTGAAGAAGACGACCGGATCGCTGCACGCGGCGACCGCCTGCACCGCCCGGACCCGCTCCCGACGTCCGGCATCCGGCCCCGCGATGATGTCGTTGGCCCGCATCGCGATCGTGATCAACCGATGGTACGTGTCGCCCCGACCGACCAATGCGATGTCGTGGTAGAGCATGCCGAGCGGTCGACGATGAGCGAGTATGACGTCCACCCAGCCCTCCAGCACCGTCCACCGGGCCCGCTCGGTGGGTTGCGTCTGCGCGGCGTCGAGCAGCCTCTCCAGGTCGGCCAGCAGTGGCTCGACCAGGGCGGCGAGCAGGTGCTCCTTGGCCGGGAAGTGGTACAGGATCGCGGTCTTGGTCAGCCGCAGCCGCTCGCCGATCTGGCGCAGCGAGGTCCGCTGGTAGCCGTGCTCGGCGAACAGGTCGAGCGCGGCGCGCAGGATCCGGGTGCGGGTGTCGTCCGCGGGATCGGCGGTCATGCCGGCCAGCCTAGCGACGCCCTGACCGGTGGGCACGATCACCGTTGATTCGGCTGACCGTTGGTCAGTACAGTGAGAACCGGTCGACGCAGCCAACGGCAGGAGGGGCGATGCCCGTCATCTCGATCGGCAACCTGGTCAAGACGTTCGGCGCGATCCGGGCACTCGACGGGCTGGACCTGCGGGTCGAGCAGGGGGAGGTGCACGGCTTCCTCGGGCCCAACGGCTCCGGAAAGTCCACCACCATCCGGATCCTGCTCGGGTTGCTCCACCGTGACTCCGGCGACGCCCAGGTGCTCGGCGCCGACCCGTGGCGCGACGCGGTCCGCCTGCACCGCCGGCTGGCGTACGTGCCCGGCGACGTCAACCTCTGGCCCAACCTCACCGGCGGGGAGGCCATCGACCTGCTCGGTCAGCTGCGCGGCGGCCTCGACCGGCGTCGTCGCGACGAGCTGCTGCACCGCTTCGACCTCGACCCGACCCGCCGCTGCCGCACATACTCCAAGGGCAACCGGCAGAAAGTCGCCATCGTCGCCGCCTTCGCCTCCAACGTGGAGCTGTACGTGCTCGACGAGCCGACCTCCGGCCTCGACCCGCTGATGGAGGCGGTGTTCCAGGACGAGGTCCGGCGGGTCAAGCAGGCCGGCGCCACAGTGCTGCTCTCCAGCCACGTGCTCGCCGAGGTCGAGGCCCTGTGCGACCGGGTCAGCATCATCCGCGAGGGCCGCACCGTCGAGTCCGGCACCCTCACCGAGCTGCGCCACCTCACCCGCACGGCGGTGACCGTCGAGACCGCCCGGCCGGTCACCGGCCTGGACACGCTGCCCGGCGTGCACGACGTGCACGAGGTCGACGGGCGTACCCACCTGGAGGTCGACCCCGCGCACCTCGACGCGCTGCTCGGCCAGCTCATCCGCTTCGGCGTCCGCGCCCTCACCAGCACCCCACCGACCCTGGAGCAGCTCTTCCTGCGCCACTACGGCGACGACCCCGCCGCCGGCGCCGGTGCTCCCGCCGTTTCGGATGCCGGTGCCGCCTCGGATGCCGGTGCCCCGCAGGCCGGTGCCCGGTGAGCGCGCTGACCAACACCGCGCTGCTGGCCCGGCTCGTGCTGCGCCGCGACCGGATCCGCCTCGCGATCTGGGTCCTCGGCACACCCCTGCTCGGCTACGCCCTCGCGGCCAGCGTCGCCGGCATCTACCCGGACCAGGCGGCCCGCCAGGGATACGCCAGCACCTCGGCGTCCAGCCTGGTCGCCCGCGCCTTCAACGGCCCCATCGCCGGCACCGAGCTCGGCGCGGTGGTGGTCGCCGAGACGTACGTGACGCTGGCCCTGATCGTCGCCCTGCTGAGCACCTTCGCCATGACCCGGCACACCCGCCAGAACGAGGAGACCGGCCGGGCGGAGCTGCTCGGCGCCTCCGTGGTCGGCCGGTACGCGCCGCTGACCGCCGCACTGCTCGTCATCGTCGCCGCCAACGTGCTGGCCGCCGGGCTGCTCGCGCTCGCCCTCATCGGCGCCGGCCTACCGCTGGCCGGCTCCCTCGCCGCAGCCGCCGCGATCGGCGGCGTCGGGGTCGCCTTCACGGCGATCGCCGCCGTGACCGCCCAGCTCTCCGTCACCTCCCGGGGCGCCAACGCGCTCGCCGCCGCCACCGTCGGGCTCTCCTTCGTGCTGCGCGCCGCCGGCGACGTGCTCGGCGAGCAGAGCGCCGACGGCACGCGGGTGCAGAGCGCCTGGCCCTCATGGATTTCCCCGCTCGGCTGGGGCAACCAGGTGCGGGCCTTCGAGGGCGAACGCTGGTGGGTCCTCGCCCTACCCGTCGCGCTGCTGCTCGCCGGTGTGGCACTCGCGTACGCCCTCGCGGAGCGCCGCGACCTGGGCGCCGGGCTGATCGCGCCCCGACGCGGACCGGCGAGCGGCACGCCACGGCTGCTCAGCCCCGCCGGGCTGGCCTGGCGGATGCAACGCGGCACGCTCCTCGGCTGGGCGGTCGGGGTGGCCGTACTCGGCTTCTCCATGGGCATCGCCGGCGACGAGTTCAACGCCATGATCGACCAGAATCCGGCCGCCGCCGAGGCGATCAACGCGATGGGCGGCGGAGCCAACCTCCTCGACGCGTACCTGGCCGCGATGCTCGGCCTCTTCGCGCTGACCATCGGCGCGTACGTGGTGCAGGCCCTGCTCCGGGTACGCGGCGACGAAACCGACGGCGTCCTGGAAGCCGCCCTCGCCACGGCGGTCAGCCGTACCCGCTGGCTCGGCACCCAGGTCCTCGCCGCGGCGCTCGGCGCGGTCGCGTTGCTGCTGCTCGCCGGCGTGACCACCGGCCTCGGCTACGGCCTCGTCACCGACGACCCGCTCGGCAAGGCTGTCGAGCTGGGCGGCGCCGCGCTGCTGCGACTGCCCGCCCTGCTCGTGGTCGCCGGGGTGGTGACCACCCTGTTCGGGCTGCTGCCCCGCTGGTCCGTGGTGCTCTCCTGGACAGCCCTGCTGATCTTCCTGCTCCTCGGGCAACTCGGCGCGGTGCTCAAGCTGCCCCAGGCCGCGCTCAACGTCTCGCCGTACACCCATGTGCCGTCCGTGCCCGCGGTCGACCCGGCGGTGGCGCCGCTGGTGGTGCTGACGGCGGTGGCCGCGGCCCTGCTCGCCGTCGGCCTCGCGGGCTTCCGCCGTCGTGACGTGCCGAGCTGAGCCTGCTCGCCTTGATCGTTGGCAGCTGAGCAGTTCGACACGCCGCGCACCAGACTGCTGAACTGCCACCGATCATCTTGGCTAGCACAGATCGGGCGCGTCCGGTCGCCGTCCACAGATCGCCTGCTGTCCACAGAGGGCTGGATGTGTGGTTGCCTCGGGTTGGGGTGAGGCTGAACGGTCCGTGGTGTGAACTCGGTGCTTCGGGATCTGGTGGAGCTTGGCGGCGGGCTGGTGACGCTCGGAGCTGCCCGGCAGGTGGTGCCATCGTGGACGTTGGAGTCGGCTTGCCGTAACGGCGAGTTGGTGCGGGTGCTGCCCGAGGTGTTCGTGGCGACGCAACTCGTCGGCGGCCAGCCCGGCGCCCCAGCCCTCAGTCGGCTCGACCCGGTTCTGGGTCATCGCGCGGCCCTCGCCTGGGCCGAGGGCTGCGGCGCGCTCAGCCACCTGAGTGCGCTCAGCGTCTGGGGGCTGCGCACGCAGGCGGTCGGTGACCTGGTGCACCTGAGCACGGCGTCGAGCGCCAGCCTGCGCACCCGACCTGGCCTGGTCGTGCACCGACGTCGAGGGCTCGTCGTCGAACCGCCGCAGGTGGTCGTCCGGAGGGGCCTGACGGTCACCCGTCTTGAGCAGACCCTTGTCGACTCGTGGCAGACCTTGCCGCCCGGCGAGCGGCGGGGACCCGTGATCCGGGCGGTCAACGACTGGCTGACCACACCCGAGCGGCTGTCGGTAGCCCTGCAACGCGCGCCGAAGCTGACCGACCGGGCAACGTTCCGAACGCTGCTGACCAGGCTCGCCGACGGCTGCCGCAGCCCGCTGGAGATCTGGGGACACGAACAGGTCTTCACTGGACCGGGCATGCCGAGGTTCCGCCGGCAGGTGCCTGTGCGCGTAGGGCGCACCACCGTGTACCTCGACATGTTCGCCCAGCGGGAACGGGTCAACATCGAACTCGACGGGGCCACCACCCACGGTGACCCGCGCCAACGGGAGATCGACCTGCGCCGGGACGCGCTGCTGGCGACCGTCGGGATCGTTGTGGTCCGCTTCGCCCACCGTCGTCTGGTCAACGACATCGACGCGGTGCGTCGGGAAACACTGGCTATCCTGGCGACCCGTAAGGCGGGCGCGACGATCCGAGCTGATGAGATGCTGGCCCCGTCAGGACTTCCGGCGGACGGCGGCCAGGCAGCCCTCCCCACCGAAGCTTGAGGAGACCAGCCGGCGCCACCACCGGAGCGATTCGTGACCTCGCCGCCCCACCTGCGGCATCTAGCTTCCGGTGAGTGGCGCATGCGACTACTGCGACTGCACCTGTTGGTACGTCCCGACCTCCTGGGTGGGGCGCGCCTACCGTCCGCCATTGGCGCAGGCTGCGACCTGAGCTGATCATGGCCCTATGATCATCCGCTGCGGCACCGGGCTGGCCCCGGACGGCCAGCGCGGATGAAGGGTTGGCTGATGGCGAAGCACGACAGGGAATCAATGGCCAGTCGCTTCGACGCGGCCTGGAAGGCGCTCGAATCGGAACTGAAGCATCGTTGGAGGGAGCGGACCGGAGGCGGCTCCGGGCAGCAGCAAACCGCATTCAGCATGCTGACCTGGGCCCGGGACCAGAAGCTGCTCACCACCGATCAGGAGCGATTCCTGGACCGCTGCCGCAGCGTCCGCAACGCCTACACGCACGTGTCGTTCGAGGGCTACTCGGGGCCGATCGCGTCCCCACCGCGAGAGATCGTGGAGCGCCTGGAAAAGATTCTCGGCGGCCTGCGGCATCCGCAGACGGTCGGGGACATCGCCACCAAGGCCAGCACCTGTCTCCCGACCACGCCACTGCGCGAGGCCCTACAGACGATGCACCGGGGCGACTTCTCCCAACTGCCCTACCGGGACGAGCGGCGCGGCTGGCTCCTCGTGACCCGGGAACAGGTCGGCCGATGGGCAGAGGCCAAGGCTGAAGCCGACGGAATGGTGCTGCTCGATCTGAGGGCAGCGGTGTCGGAACTCGCGGATCACCCAGAGGTCGGTCCGGTGCGGCCGACTCAACTCGATCCCTCGGCCACCCTCGCGAGCGCCGTGGTTGCGCTCGAGTCGGCCCTGCACCTGCCCCACGACGCCGACGGCGGTTACCCGCTGGTACTGGTGACGGATAAGGCCAACAGGGCACCGGTGCAGGTGCTCGCCGTGGACGATCTCCCGCGGGCGTATCGCGAACTTGGCCGCTGACCCCTAATGACGCTGACCGATGGGATAGCGCCGGGCGACGGCCCCTGGTCGCCTGGCCCTAGGATCTCTGGCATGCAGGAGGGCCGGTGGACGACGATCACGCCGTCGCAGTTCGCGCACGAGCGGGAGGCGCTGGCCCACGTCCAGGCTCTGCTACCGGACACCGAGCCCTACCGCGCCTGGTCGAACTTCACCTTCACCGCCCAGACCGGGCACCCCTACGAGGTTGACCTGCTGGTCGCCGCCCCGGGCGGGCTCTACCTCATCGAGATCAAGAGCCTGAACGGTCGACTGATCTCCAGCGGCTCCAACTGGATCCTGCAGGGACCGTCGGGGAGCGCCACCCGTACCTTCGACAACCCGCTGCACCTGGCGGACATGAAGGCCAAGAAGCTCAAGTCCCTGCTTCAGGTCGCCGCGAGCCAGCGCAAGGGGCCGCCGGTCAGGATCCCCTTCGTGCAGGCGGCGGTCTTCCTGTCGAAGCCCGGCCTGCACGTCGGCCTTTCCGAGCACCACCTGCACGGCATCTTTGGCCCGGAGCCGGCACCCGGCCACCAGCCTGGCTCGCTGCCGACGATCGGTTCGCTGCTGCAGCGGCCCCCACAGGACGAGCGCCAGCGGGTCACCAAGGAGATGTCGGCGGCGCTACCGGAGCTCCTCAAGGCGGTTGGCATCGCCCGTAGCCGCCGGCACTACCAGATTGGCGCGTGGGATCTGGAGACCCGTCCGTTCGACGTCGGCCCGACGTGGCAGGACCACCAGGCCCGGCATCGTGACCTGGAGCGGGAGCGCCGCCGGGTGCGCATCTACCTGGTCGAACGCAACGCCGTGCAGACCGAGCGGGCCAGCATCGAACGCGCCGCGAAGCGCGAGATGCTCGCGTTGCACGGCATCAACCACCCGGGCATCGTGCAGGTCGACTCGATGGAGTCGCACGAGGCCGGCCCCGCGCTGATCTTCCGGTTCGACCCCCGCTCGGTGCGCCTGGACCACTACATGGCCCAGTACGGCGACCGCCTGGACGCGCTGAGCCGGCTGGCGATGATCCGCCAGCTCGCCGAGACCGTGGCGTACGCGCATCGCCGGCGGCTGCACCACCGGGCCCTGTCGGCCCGCAGCGTGCTGGTCAGCCCGGGGCGCGCCAGGAGAGGTGGCAGCGAGGACGAAGCATGGCTGATGCCCCAGCTGCAGATCAGCGACTGGCAGGCGGCGACCCGCGGCGCAGATTCCAGCGGTGGAAGCAGCGGTGACCCGGTCACCCTCTCTTCGCACGCGGCCTCGCACATCGAGCGCTCGGCGGAGGCGTACCTCGCGCCCGAGCTGACCGCGCCGAAGCCCGACGCGGTCGCGATGGACGTCTTCGGCCTCGGCGCGCTGGCGTACCTGATCCTGACCGGCCAGCCGCCGGCGGCCAAGCGCCCGGAGCTGCTCGCCCGGCTGGCCCGGGACAACGGCCTGCGGGCCGCTGCGGTCGCCGACGGCATCAGCGAGTTCGCCGATGAGCTGATCCAGGCCGCTACCGCCCCGGTGCCCACCCAACGGCTCACCACTGTCGCCGACTTCGTGGAGATGCTCCAGGTCGTCGAGGACGAGCTGACCGCCCCGCCCGCCCCCTCGGTGCACCCCGAGGAGCCGGAGCCCGAGCAGGTCGACCCTCTCGAAGCGCGTGGCGGCGACCGGGTAGGCGAGTGGAAGATCGTTCGCAGCCTCGGCACCGGCTCGACGTGCCGGGCATTCCTCGGCTTCAACGAGCGCACCCGGCGGGAGGAGGTGCTCAAGGTCGGGCTCTCCGACGAGAAGGGTGCTCGACTGGCTCACGAGGCCCGGGTGCTGGGCCCGCTCACCGACTCCCGGGTGATTCGGCTGGCCCGGCCCGAGCCGTTGCAACTCGGCAACCGGACTGTCGTGGTGCTGGAGCACGCCGGCGACCACACCCTGGCCCGCAAACTGCGCGACGACGGCCGACTCACCGTCGACGAGCTGGAGACCTACAGCGACTACCTCTTCGGCGCCCTCGACTATCTCGAGGGTGAGGGCGTCTACCACCGCGACATCAAGCCCGACAACATCGCCATCCGGATCCGCCCCAACCGCACCCGGCAGCTGGTGCTCTTCGACTTCTCCCTGGCCGGGGTCTCGGTCAAGGAAATCAACGCCGGCACGCCGCGTTACCTCGACCCCTTCCTCGGTACCGCCACCCGGCAGGTCTACGACAAGCACGCCGAGTGGTACGCCCTCGCGGTCACCCTGCACGAGATGGCCTCCGGCGAGCTGCCGGTCTGGGGCGACGGCGGCACCGAGCCGCAGCTCACCGAGGGCCCGCCGGTGCTGGCCGCCGAGGCGTTCGACCCGGCGATCCGCGATGAGCTGGTGGAATTCTTCCAGCGCGCCCTGCACCGTGATCATCGCCAGCGGTACGCCTCGCTGAAGGACCTGCGCGACGCCTGGCAGCAGGTCTTCCGCCGCTCCGACGCCAGCGCCCCGGTCGGCACCGACCATCCGGAGATCGCTCCCGACGGGCCGGACGTCGAGGGCGCCGAAGCGGCCCGCGACGAGGCGGCCACGAGGGCCACCCGGGCCACCGCGCTGGAGGCCGCCGGCCTCACCCCGCGCGCGGTCTCCGCCGCGCACCGGCTGGAGGCCACCACCGTCGGCGACCTGCTCGCCGTGGCCAACAAGCTCGCGCACCTGCCCGGCCTCGGCGCGAAGACCCGGCAGGAGCTGCAGCGCCGGGTCAAGGAGTGGCGCGGCCGGCTGGGGGAGCGGGAGACCATTCCCACCACGCCCGCCGCCCGCAAGGCCGCGACGGAGGAGGTCGCCGCCGAGGCCGTAGCCGGGGACGGTGATCCCGATCTGGTACGCGTCGGCCTGGACGCGATCGCCACGCTGCTCGTCCCGGCCAGCCGTAACCCCAACGACGTCGAGGCCACCAGGCTGGCGCTGCACCTGCCCGACGCTGCCGGCGCCCTGCCGGACCTGCCGTTGTGGCCGCAACACCCGCAGGTGGCGAAGCCGCTGGGTGTCACCCCTGCCCGGGTCGCACAGATTCTCGGCAAGCAGCGCAAACGCTGGGACGAGATCCCGGTGGTCGGCAGCGTGCGTACTCAGATCATCGAGTTGTTGCGCGACGGCGGCCGGGTGATGGGCGTCGCCGAGCTGGCCGCGGCCCTGCTGAGCAGCCGCGGCTCCGTGCGCACCGGGGATGCGCTGCGTCTCGCGGTGGCGGTCGCCGCGGTGCGGGCCGCCGTGGAGGTCGACGCGCTCGCCGAGGAGCCGCGCCTGCTGCTGCGCCGGCACGCCCGCGCCGATATCAACGGCAAGCCGCACCCGCGCGGCGACCGACTGCTGGTCGCGCTGGAGGCCGGCGAGGACGACGCGCCGGACACCCCGGCCGCGCCGGCCCTGCTGGACTACGCCGACGCGCTCGGCAAGGCCGCCGACAGACTCGCCGCCAGCGAGGTGCTGCCCAGCCCGGCGACGGTGCTTCGTACCCTCGCGGCGGTGACCGCGCCCGGCGGGGCGGCCGATGCCTTCGACGAGCGGCGGAGGGTCCTGCTCGCCGCGGTGGCCTCGGAGCGGGCCGCCGCGACCGCGCGACTGGAGCTCTACCCGCGCGACCTCGATCCGGTACGGGCACTGCGGCTGGCGCAGGCCGGCGTGGTGCCCCCGGCCAGCGAGGGGCGGCGCGGCCTCACCCCGATGCAGGTCGCCGACCGGGTGAGCGCCCGCTTCCCGGAGCTGGATCCGCTGCCCCCGCATCCGAAGCTGGACCGGCTGCTCGCGGAGGCGGGCTTCGAGCTGCGCTGGGACCGCGACAGGTACGTGCCGCCGCCGCCGCGAGCCGCTTCGTCGTCGATGTCGATCCTGCAGCGGCGTCCGTCGGTGACCGCCGCGCCGAGCCGGTGGACGGCCGAGTCGCCGGAGCTGGCGGCGGCGATGCGGGCCGAGGAGCGGCTGACCGGCGCGAGGTCCGCCGGCGGGTTCCGGGCGCTGACGGTACGACTGTCCCGGTACGGGCTGGCGCGCGAGGAGCTGGCCCGGCGCTTCGACGCCCGGCCGGTCAACGTGGCGGCCCGCTTCCTCGACCACCTGCACGCGCTGGTCGACGCCAGGCCGAAGCCGACCTGGGAAACGGTGCTCGGTGCGGACGTCGCCGAGGAGGGTTCGAGGGCGGCGATCAAGCTGGGGGAGTACGTCGAGCAGGCGTGGCAGCTTAGCGCACCGGCGCTGCACGCCTCGCTGTCGGCCGCGACTGGGCCGGTGTTGCTGCACGACGCGGCGGTGCTGGCGCGGTACCGGGCAATGGACCGGCTCTACGAGCTGGCCGACGCGGCGCGCGGTGGGGCGGGGGGCGTGTGGGTGCTCTGCCCGATGGAGGACCCGGCGCTGCTGCCCAAGCTGGACGGTGCGGTGGTGCGGGTGGGCGACAACGAGTGGATCGCGCTGCCGGACGCCTGGGTCGCCAACGCCCACCGCAGCGCCGCCGTCAGCTTTTGAACCTCGTTGGCTTCCCGGTGTCTTGATCAACGCGATAGCGCGTCTAGAACGTGGATTACCGCACCGTATACGTCCTCTGGTTGCGTCGCGGTTGCGGCAACTTTTTCCAGTCGCATGACAGCGGCCTGCACGAGAGGGTCAGTAACAGCTGCACCGAGATCATTCAGGCGACTGGCGTCGGTGCGCAATTGAGTCAAGGCATCAGAGAACGCTGTGGTCGATGGTTGTTCGTTCACAATCAGGTCTCCCTGCCAGACAAGGCTTTCTTTCGCACTGTAGAGATCTGGCGAACCCCGACTATCCGGGATCCTGGAACCCTCTAGTGCTGGTATGGCAGACCTGTCCACGGCCTGGAAATAAAGGGCTTGCTGCACGATCGACCTAGCCGCCGGAACCGACCGCATTACGGGCATGCGGAAGATTCCTTGCAAAAAGGCGCAGAGTACTTCCAGCACATATAGGCGATACTCAACCTGGCGTGGTAACAGTGGCCTTCGTCGTACGACGTACCTACTTCCAAGTGCAACCACGATGGCTGTACTGTAGCCTGCGACCACCGTAGGTATGCCGTGCACGCCGACGTTGTCAAGCAAGTAAGAGACTGTACCGCCGAGCGCTAGAGCGCTCGATACCTCGATGGCGCGCGCTGCCTCGGTCTCCACACCTCGTCGATGAAGATCGAGGGCGTTTTCCTCGTGCTTTCTGATTTCCTCCCTGAGCCACAGTCGCGCCGACTCAAGATCCCTCTCCCGGGATCGACTCACCTCCAGTCTCTGCAGAAATAGCTCCGCTACCATTAATCCGAGGTGCTTTGCGTCTAGAGGTTTGAGTTCATCTGCCTCTAACGTCTCGAAGAGTTCACGACCTCGCTCTGAAAGCGCCGCCTTGCGAACCCAATGCGCTATACGCGTCTTGATGTCGACCGAGGATATTCCGAATCTCGGAAACTTGCCGTATATGAAGTCTTCCGTCCTGGCGCTGCTGCTTGAAAAAAGTCCTTTCGCCGAGGCTTCACCCGGTACGCGAGTCTCCTGCATGATCTCCCAGAGTTCGCACGCGGCTAACTGAGCGTCCCGGGACTCGTGGGCATGCGGGTATATCGCAATCTGGAGGGACTCCTCCATGATTGTCTTTACTATCTGGCGTCGCGCCTTGCGCCATTTAAGGAAGCGAACTGCCCGCCAAATTGCGGCCGGCGCTCGGGTCGGCATTCGGGAAGGGTCGAAATCGAAATCCACCCGGACTCCCTCATGTTTATCTGGTGCTCAACGGCACGCATTCGTCAGGGGCGCTCTAGCGGCGTGAAGCCGTTCCGCCGGAAGCTAGTGTCGAGTCAGAATCTGTGCCAGCGGGTTGTCGTATAGCCGACGCGATGTTGTGAGGCTCAGTGACGACCAGCTCTCCCTGCGTGCCCTCACTCCGGGTGCTGGTTGCCGGCTCGACGGAGTGCACGGAGACCAGCGGTTTGGACGTAAATCTCTCGTCTCAGGGTTGCGTCGCCACGACGGTTGATCACGTAGCCGGTCAGCCAGATCCAGCCGTGGTACGTCGGCTGGTCCGAGACCGAGACGACGCGGAAGGTCAGGGCGCGGTCGCCGGCGAACTGCACCGAGGCCCGGCCGTCGATGACGAGCAGGTCGCCGGGGGAGGGACGCGCGGTCACCAGTGGCCGGAGTTGTGGCGCTGCTCCTGCGCCGGAGGGCACTCGCGGGCGTGCATGGCCTGCCAGTCACGCAGCGCCCGCTTGATCCGGTCGTTCTCCTGGCTGAGCAGCCGTACCGCCTCGTTGAGCATGGCCAGCTCGTCGGCCACCCGGGCCTGGAACTCGCGTACCTCATCGGGGTCGACGCCGCGCCGGCTCGCGGCGAACTCGCGGGTCCGCACCTCGTGCGGCGTCAACCGGCCCGGGTAACCGGCCGGGTAGGGCTGGCCACCTCGATACACCTGAGCCACGACGATCCTCTCTGCGGGCAGGCGGGAGCGCGGAAGCTCCCGGTCGGGGGGTGTGGAAGGGCGGGCCGTCCGCGCGGGGGCCGCGGACGACCCGCCCCCTCGGCCGCCGCAGCTCGATTCAGCGGTACGACAGCAGAGCAGTCCAACGGGTCGGGACGGGCGCACGCACCCGCCCCGACCAGGGGATGAGCCGAACTCGTTGCCACGCGAGGACCGGCTCCTTTCCAACATATCTAGACATGTCAGATGAGTCAACGCTGCTTGTTAGGCGCGTCGCGTTGTGATCGAATCGGATTGCCACGCGAGGAGTGCCATGCGAGAAGTGCCGGACTACTGGCGCATCGCCGATGATGTGATCGCCGACGTCAGGTCAAAGAAGTTGAAGCCGGGGGACAGGCTGCCCTCGATCATTGAGCTGCGCGCTCGTTACGACGTCAGCCACGGGACCGTACAGATGGCCTACGCCCGGCTCGAAGCGCTGCGAGTGATCCGTCGGCAGCAGGGCAAGGGTGTCTTCGTCACCGATCCAAGGACCTGGATGCGGGAGCCGTAGGTAGCGACCCGTCGGCCAGAACGGGCCTTACGGGTAACTCCCTGGTGACAGCCCTGCGACTAGAGTCGTCGCGTGATCGACCGGAAGCTGCTCTTGTCCGACCTGCAGAAGCAGGTCAAGAACCTGGAAAAGGACCTGCGTGAGCAGGCCGAGTCGGTCGAGGAGGTACGCCTCCGGCTGCGTGGCGAGTACGACCACGCGTTCAAGGTCGGGCGTACCGCCGCCACCTGGGCGGCCTGGCGGGACGACCGGGTGACGCAGGTCGCCGTCGCCTGGGTGCTCGGCACCGTCTTCGTACGCTTCTGCGAGGACAACGGCCTGCTGCCCGACCCCTACCTGGCCGGCCCGGGGGACCGACTGGTCCTCGCCGAGGAGGCCGAAGCGCAGTTCTTCCGCGACCGGCCCGGCGAGACGCTCCGTGGTTGGCTGAAACAGGGCTTCGCTGCGATCGCCGGCACTCAGGCCGGTAAGTCACTGTTTGACGAGCGGCACAACCCGCTCTACCAGATCCCGCTTTCCCACGACGCGGCCAAGGACCTGATCGCCTTCTGGCGTCGACGGGGCGAGGTTGGCGGCCTGGTCCACGACTTCACCGACCCGGAGTGGGACACCCGCTTCCTCGGCGACCTCTACCAGGACCTCTCCGAGGCGGCCCGCAAGACCTACGCGCTGCTTCAGACGCCGGAGTTCGTCGAGGAGTTCATCCTCGACCTGACTCTCACCCCGGCGATCGCCGAATTCGGCCACGACGTGGTCAAGATGATCGACCCGACCTGCGGTTCGGGTCACTTCGTCCTCGGCGCCTTCGACCGGCTGCTGAAGGAGTGGGAGCAGCACGCCCCCAACCGCGACCCCCACGAGCGGGTACGTCTCGCCCTCGACGCCGTCCACGGCGTGGACATCAACCCCTTCGCCGTGGCCATCGCCCGCTTCCGCCTCCTAGTCGCCGCCCTCCGCGCCTGCAACGTCAAGACCCTCACCGACTCGGCGGGGTACGTCTTCCCGATGCACCTCGCGGTGGGCGACTCCTTGATTAAGCGGCGGCAGGCCATGCTGTTCGGCGAGGACCCGATGACCGAGTTCGCCTACGCGACCGAGGACGTGCACGAGCACTCTGGCATCCTCAGCCCCGGCCGCTATCACGTCGTGGTGGGCAACCCGCCCTACATCACTGTCAAGGACAAGGGCCTCAACGAGGCCTACCGCGAGATGTACGACGCCTGCTCCGGCAAGTACGCCCTGTCGGTGCCGTTCGCCCAGCGATTCTTCCAACTCGCCAAGCCCGGAGACGGCGACGGTAAGGGCGCGGGGCGCGTCGGGCAGATCACCGCCAACTCGTTCATGAAGCGCGAGTTCGGCAAGAAGATGATCGAAAAGCTGTTCGCGGTCGACGTCAACCTGACCCATGTCATCGACACTTCCGGTGCACATATCCCCGGCCATGGCACACCAACCGTGATTCTCGTCGGCCGCAATACCAACCGTGGTCGGGCTGGCACTATCCGCACAGTCATGGGCATCCGGGGTGAGCCGAGCGCTCCGGACAACCCGCGTGATGGCTTCGTGTGGCAGGCCATCGTCGGCCAGGTCAGCCACCCTGGTTCGGAGAGCCAGTGGGTAAGCGCCGCCGATACTCAGCGTTCGGATCTTGCAACCTTTCCGTGGAGCCTGAGTGGAGGCGGCGCAGCTGGGTTGATGGTGGCGTTGGAAGCAGGCGACCGGAGACCGCTCCAGCGCAATATCAGCGGCGCGGTCGGGTTCGCGAGCTTCCCCGGCCAAGACGAGGCATTCTTTGCGCCAGCGGCCTGGTTCCGCCGCACCGGAACGGACTCTCTTCGGCGCCCTCTCGTAATCGGCGAAGTCGTCCGTGACTGGGACAGCGTTGCTGAAGAGCATGCGCTGGTGCCCTACAAGGCCGATTTCAAACCTGTGTCTTTCGATATCAGGGCGGCCTGGGGTAGGCACTTGTGGTCTTTACGTCGACTCCTGGGTTCGACCACGGGGTTCGGCGGTCAGACCCGCGCGGAATCGGACGCCCTGTGGTGGACCTGGTACCGCTGGGTCCCCGAGCGGTATCGGACCCCGTTGTCGATTGCATTTGCGTTTGTGGCCACGCACAACCATCTCGTCTTGGATCGGGGTGGAAAGGTCTTCAACCGTTCGGCGCCTGTGATCAAGTTGCCGGAGGGGGCGTCAGAAGAGGAGCACCTGCGGCTACTTGGGCTGCTCAACAGCTCGACCGCCTGCTTCTGGCTCAAGCAGGTCAGCCACGACAAGGGTAACGGTGGTATTGGTGGCGGAATTGCTAGCGAGGATTGGGAACGGTTCTACGAGTTTACTGGGACCAAGCTGCAGGAGTTTCCGCTACCGCCTGCGTACCCGCTAGAACTGAGCCGGGAGATTGACGGCCTGGCGCAGCGGCTCGCTACGGTGACCCCGGCGGCGGTCGGGGTCTCTGGCGTGCCCGCCCGCGAGCGGCTGGCCGCCGCTCGCGACGAGTGGCATTCGATCCGGGCGCGGATGATCGCGTTGCAGGAGGAGTTGGACTGGCAGGTCTACTCGCTCTACGGGCTGCTGGACGAGGAGTTGACCGCACCGGTCGGCTCGGTGCCGGAGTTGAAGCTGGGGGAGCGGGCGTTCGAGGTCGTGCTCGCCCGCAAGGTAGCCGCCGGCGAGGCGGAGACGCAGTGGTTCGCGCGGCACGGGTCGACGCCGATCACGGAGCTGCCGGCGCACTGGTCGGATGAGTACCGGGCGGTTGTGGAGCGGCGGATCGCGGTCATTGAGGGCAACCGCAACATCGGGCTGATCGAACGGCCGGAGTGCAAGCGGCGTTGGGCCACCGACGGCTGGGACGTCATGCAGCAGAAGGCGCTGCGCGACTGGCTGCTGGACCGGTGCGAGGCGCGGGAGTTGTGGTACCAGCACGTCGATGGCCTCGAACAGCCGCGCCCGCTGACCACCGCGCAGCTCGCCGACGAGCTGCGCCGCGACGCCGACGTGCTCACCGTCGCCAACCTCTACGCGCCCGGTCAGGATCTCGGCAAGGTGATCGCCGGCCTGGTCGCCGACGAGCACGTGCCGCACCTGGCCGCGCTGCGCTACAAGGACACCGGGCTGGCCAAGCGCGCCGACTGGGAGCAGGTGTGGGACCTGCAGCGGCAGGAGGACGCGCTGCCCGACGAGGCGGCGAAGCGGGAGTTCCGCAAGGGCATCCCGGTGCCGCCGAAGTACACCTCGGCGGACTTCCTCAAGAGCAGCTACTGGAAGCATCGGGGCAAGCTCGACGTACCCAAGGAGAGGTTCGTCTCGTACCCCGGTGCCAGCCGCGACGGTGACCCGTCGCTGCTGGTCGGTTGGGCCGGCTGGGACCACCGCGAGCAGGCCCAGACCCTGGCCACCCTGATCGTGGCCCGCGAGCAGGAGGACGGCTGGGCTGACGACCGGCTGTTGCCGCTGGTCGCAGGGTTGCGCGAGATCCTTCCCTGGGTACGCCAGTGGCACGGCGAGTTCGACCCGGAGTGGGGCGCCTCGCCGGCCGACATCTACGCCGGCTTCCTCGCCGAGACCACCAACCGCCTCCACCTCACCGACGAGGCGCTGACGTCGTGGCGGCCGGCCAAGGCCACCCGCGGCCGCAAGGCCAAGCAGTGAACAGAGCAGAAATCGTCGCTGTGTACGCTTCCCAGCCGTCAGGAGCCGACAATGGATAACGAGATTCAGCTGATCAGCGACGGCGATGGCCTGGCTGTCATCGGTGACCCGGCGGCGGTGGAACTCTTCCTCGTCTCCGAGGGGCTGCAGTCGAAGGACCTCGGACTACATCGGCTCGGACCTGCCCTTGGTAAGGCGGCGGGAGTCGCACAGGCAGGTTCCGAGATCGCCGCCAACTCGGGTCGCTGGATGAAATTGACTGCGGAGTCCGCGAAGGTCGCGGACAAGTTCCCGATGGTCACGAACTCGGTCTCCGGCAACGCCCATGCCACTCTGAGGGCGCAGAATGGCCAATTCGTCAAGAACCTCCAGTTCGTGAAGGGATCGCAGCTGACCAACCCTGCGCTCCTGGCCGGTGCGGCGGGGATCATGGCGCAGCTTGCGATGCAACAGAGCATGAAGGAGATCACCGACTATCTCGCCACGATCGACGAGAAGGTCGACGATGTGCTCCGCGCCCAGAAGGACGCCGTGTTGGCCCGCATGACCGGAGTCGGCTTCGTCATCGAGGAGGCCATGACCATCCGAGAGGCGAGGGGCCGGGTCGACGAGGTCACCTGGTCGAAGGTGCAGGGGGCGCCGGCGACGATTGCAGAAACCCAGGCGTACGCGTTGCGTCAACTCGACGCACTCGCGGAGAAGCTGGAGCGCAAGACCACCATCGGTGATCTCGCCAAGGCGGCCAAGGAAGCAGAGTCCAAGGGGCAGGAGTGGCTCGTCGTCTTGGCTCGCTGCTTCCAGCTGCAGGACGCGATCGCCGTGCTTGAGCTCGACCGGGTGCTGGACGCGTCGCCGGGGGAGTTGGACGGGCATCGCCTCGGGCTGAGGACTGCCCGGCAGAACCGGCTGGAACTCATCTCCCGGTGCACCGAACGCCTGCTGGCCCGGATGGACGCGGCTGCGGGCAGAGCCAATGCCAAGGTGCTGCTGAATCCGATGGACTCCCCGGCTGTGGTGAAGTCGAGCAACCATGTCTCGATCGCCATCGTCGAGTTCCACGGACGGCTCGGGATCGAGGGCGCTCGCCAGTCATCGGAGGCGAGGCGATGGACGGACGCGGCCAAGGAGGTGAGGGACCAGGCGCTCGACACGGGAGCAGACGGCGTTGGTGCCGCCAAGCGCCTTGGCAACGAGACCCTCGGCCGGGCCAAGTGGGCGACGGGCAAGCTCTCCAGCCGGATCGCTGAGCGAACACTCCGTCGGCGCGGGAACGACGAGGAACGCGACGAGGAAGGCTGAGTGGGCGCCGGCCGTCAGCCACGTGGGCTCTCCGATGGGACTGCAGGCTCCGCCCGCGCCATCGCTTGCGGTAAGCGCGATGTGGGACCTGCAACGGCAGGAGGACACGCTGCCCGACGAGGCGGCGAAGCGGTAGTTCCGCAAGCAGATCCGTGTGCCGCCGAAGTACACCTCGGCGGACTTCAGTTCGACGTGCCCAAGGAGCGGTTCGTGTCGTACCCGGGTGCCAGGGGCGACGGTGATCCGTCGCTGCTGGTCGGTTGGGCGGGCTGGGATCACCGCGAGCAGGCCCAGGCCCTGGCCACTTTGATCGTCGCCCGCGAGCAGGAGGACGGCTGGGCCGCCGACCGGCTGGTGCCGCTGGTCGCGGGGTTGCGAGAGCTCCTGCCCTGGGTACGCCAGTGGCACGGCGAGTTCGACCCGGAGGTGGGGTTCGTCGCCGGCCGACATCTATGACGGCTTCCTCGCCGAGACCACCAACTGGCTGCACCACACCGGAGAGGCGATGACCTCCTGGCGACCGGCCAAGGCGACCTGCGGCAGGAAGGATGCGAATTGATGTCGTCACCCTTCCGCCGCGACATCGGCTATTTGTATGTGGATCCCGGTGGCCGCGATGTCCGAACAATTAGAGGCGAATATTGGACTACGATGAAAGGTTGCCGTGGCCCGCAGAACTAGGACCTCCGCGCCGTTCCCCGGCGTTATCGTACTGATAATAGGTGGATTCTGTGGATGGGGAATCTGCACCGGTAGCTCGTCTTGGAGTGAGAAGATTCCTATGGCGATCGGCGCGGCGATCGGCTTGTTCCTCGCGTACGCTCTCCATACCGGGGACGGTAGGCGACGGTAGAGGCGCCCCGCCAGACACGTCCGGCGGCTGCCAGGTTGCGTGTCCGCCCCTCCGTTCTAGAGTGGACGCAAGAATCCCTGGGCAGTCGTCAACCCTGAGCCATTCGTCGATTCTCAGGAGCAGGAGGAGGACCGGTCGGGGATGTCCCCACTGTCGGCCGCTCGGTTGTCTCGTCCAGACCGTATAGGGACCCTAGCCCCGCCGTGGCAACCTGATGACCGTGGAAACCTTCGGCGCGCAGCTTCCGGCCCTCGTCGGCGTACTGGTCGGAACACTTGGAACGATCCTGGCTACCACGCTCGCCGACCGTGCACGATGGAAGCGAAGCCAGGACGTCCGCTGGGACGAGCGGCGGCTCGAGGCCTACGTCGAGTACGCCCGGGCGATCAAGGAGATCCATGCGATCGCGTTGCGAATGACCGCTGCTGACCGGCCGGCCTCGCGTAGCCATCGCATCGATCGAGAGGCGGGCATCGCGATGCTGGCCGAGGCAGACGTCCGCCGGACTCTGGTGTGGGAAAGCATGCTCCTGCTCGGTGATGAGCGGACGGTGGCTGCGGCTCGGACCTGGCGAGATGCCGTCTGGCAGGTGGAGCACCGTGCGCGAGGGTTCGCCGACCAGCCGGGCGATGTCGCGAGCCTGCTCAACCGCGCTGATGAGGCGCGAGACGGTTTCTACCGTGCGGCTCGGTCGAGTCTCGGTGTGCGGGGTGGCTCAGTCGCGCAGTCGGCGATGCTGAAGAGAGAGCTCGCGGCCGAACTGCTCGCCGCGCCGCAGCCGGCAGTGAGCCGTCAGGTATCCGACAGCAGGGGCGCCAGCAACTAGCACATCAGGTGCGTGTCCGTCAGTCCGGTTCCGCGCGGGCGACGCGACCGGGGGGTTGGTCGGTACGGTATCCCGCATGTCTTCGCCCACCCCCGGGCCGCCGGACGACGTCGGCGAGCTGGCCGACGCCCTGGCGCAGCGGCAGTCTCGCCTTTGGCAGGTCACCAGCCCGGGCGAGTTGGCTGCCTGGGCGCTCGCCGAACCGGAGCCGGCGCCGCTCGACCCGGGGCCGGCCGCTTTCGACGGTGACTGGACGGATGGCCTCGACGGAAGCCGGCAGGCTGCGTGGGCGCTCGCCGGCTGGGTTACTCGGATGACCGTGCCGGAAGCCGCAGCCACCGCCGGCAGGCATTGGCTGCTGTCCCGGATCCATCATGGTGGCGGGTCACTGCTGCGGCTGACGGTGGGCGTCCTGGAAACCTTCGGTGTCCTGGAGGACGGCGCGGAGGTGTGGCTGCGGGTCTTCGCGGTGCCGCTCCACAGCGCCGCCGATGGCGGCGCGCTCGACGCGGACGAGTGGGAACGGCGCGGTGTCGAACTCCTACGGGACGGCACCAAGACCCTCGCTAACGACAAGTATCTGCTGCGTTGCCCAGACATCCGTACCGCTCAGTGGTTGCTGCGGCAGCCGCCGGCCTTGGCCGGCGCGCGGATGCTCAACGGGTGGGTGGCCGCCGGGCCATTCCCTTTCGCGAGCAGATACCGGCCGGAAACCGCGGCACGCGCCTGGCTGGCCGCCGAGACGCTGCTCGATGCTGAGTCGCAGGCGGCGCCCTCCATCGGTGGCTGGGGCTTCGACCGGCCGTACGCCGGCTCGTCGGTACCCGTCGAACTGCCCCCTCAGCGGTCGTTCGACGCAGCGGCCTACCGGGCCGGGGTGAGCGAGCACGACCGACTCTGCCGAGCGCTGGTCGACCACCTAACTGCGTCAGGGATACCGGCCGGCGCCGGACTCGCCGGGGTGAACGTCGACCTGGCCTGGCGCGACACCAGCGGGCGGCAGTTCATCGCCGAGGTGAAGAGCGTGGTCGACGGCAACGAGGTCGAGCAGCTCCGGCTCGGACTCGGCCAGGTCCTCGAATATCGGCACCGACTGGCGGCGCTCGGCATGCCGGTCACCGTCGTCCTGCTGGTGAGCCGCGTTTCCGACCCCAGTTGGCAGCAGGTCTGCGCGGCGAACGGCGTCGCCCTCCTCGCCGGTGACGCGGATGCGGCGTGGTTGCCGCTGACTGCTCGGACGTAGGCCCTATCCCGCTCTGTCCCCACCCGTCGACCCGAAGGACTCCTCATGGGCTTCCAGAACGCGATAACGATCGCCGAGGCGGTGAAGAAGATCCAGCGTCGTGAGTTGGTGCTTCCCGCTATTCAACGTTCGTTCGTCTGGAACGACGACCAGATGTGCCGCCTCTTCGACAGCATCTTGCGGGGTTATCCGATCGGGTCGTTCCTGTCCTGGCGCGTGCAGCCGGAGACGTCGGGCCAGTTCAGGTTCTACGAGTTCATGCGGGAGTACCACGAGAAGGACAACCGGCACAGCCGCGAGCTGGACCTGCCTCCGGGCCAGGCGGTCACCGCTCTCCTCGACGGGCAGCAGCGGCTGACGTCATTGAACGTTGCCTTGCGCGGCTCGTACGCGAGTCGCGTCCGCTACGGCCGTCACAACCAGGCCAAGTCATTCCCCGCCCGTCGCCTTCACCTCAACGTGCTGAAGAACGCGGGAGAGAACGACCGGGGATGACGTATGACTTCCGGATGCTCGCCGAACCCGTGACGCAACCGTCGGATGGTTCAGCGTACTGGTTCCCGGTCTACCGCCTGTTCGAGATGACGAACTTCGGGGCGCTTATGGGCGTTCTGGCCTCGCACGGACTGGGCAACAACGCACATGCCGCGACGGTCATCGGCGACCTGTTCAACGCCATCCACAGCGAGCACACGCTGCACTTCTACGAGGAGTCGAGCCAGGACATCGACAAGGTCCTCGACATCTTCATCCGGGTCAACTCCGGCGGCACCGTCCTGTCGCAGAGCGACCTCCTCCTCAGCATCGCCACAGCGCAGTGGGACAAGCGCGACGCGCGCAAGGAGATCCAGTCGCTGGTGGACACGCTCAACGGCCCCGACCAGCGTTTTTGGTTCAGCAAGGACGTGGTGCTCAAGAGCGGCCTGATGTTGACCGGCGTGGCTGACGTCGGCTTCAAGGTTCGCAACTTCAACCGGGACAACATGGCCCGGTTGGAGGAGCAGTGGGACGACGTCAGCTCCGCGCTGACTGTCGCCGCCGGCCTGCTCGGGGACTTCGGCTTGTCCTCGACCACGCTGACCGCAAACAGCGTCCTCATACCGATCGCGTACTACGTCCATCGGCGTGGTCTCGACGAGCGTTACCGTGAGCGTCCAGCAGAGCGCAACGATCGGGCGGCGATTCGCTCCTGGGTGATTCGGAGTCTCCTGAAGTCCGGTGTCTGGGGGTCCGGTCTCGACACGCTGCTCCGGGAGTTGCGCGAGGTGATCAACAAACACGGCGCGGACTCCTTTCCCGTCGCGCAACTCGAGGCGCGCATGGCAGCCCGTGGTAAGGCCCTCGCCTTCACTCCCGAGGAGGTCGAGGACCTCATGCAGTGGCAGTACGGGGGCGTGGGTACCTTCCCCGTCCTGGCGATGCTGTTCCCGCACGTCAACACGAGGAACAACCATCACGTCGACCACGTTTTTCCGCGATCGCTGCTGACCACGCCGAAGCTCAAGAAGCACCGCTCCTTCACGGAGGAGCAACTGGACGACGCCATCTGGTACCGGGACAGTCTCGCCAACCTCCAGCTGATCGAGGGCGCGGAGAACATCGCGAAGAAGGACCGCTTGCCCGAAAAGTGGGCGCGGGCCACCATGACCGACGAGGCCTACGCCAGCTACCTCCAGCTAAACGCCCTGCCCGGGCTACCGACGTCGCTGGACGATTACCTCGGATGGTGCGAACAGCGTCACCACCTCCTCGGTCGTCGGTTGGCTGAGCTCCTCGGCACGACATGGTCGGGTGCGGAGGGGGCGCCGGCAAGTTGACGGCCGCCCAGGACGCTTGACCGGTCGTCATGAGAACGAGAGGATCGGGTCATCGACCGGCGTCGGTGTAGCGGCTGTCGCATCACTTCCCGGGCGGAGGTCCGAGTGGTCAGCAGTGTGTCGGTGTCCGGACCGAATGACAGACCCCTACTGGCCAGGGCCTATCGGCTCGTGAATGTCGGCGGGGGCGAATACGCCTTCACCGATCTCCGCGAGACGTCCCTCGGCGGTGTGCAGACCCGGCAGTTCCGCTTCTTCACTCCGGTAAAACGGGAGCGGATGCGGCTGCCCACGTCGCTTCCCGAGTTCGCCGAACTGCGCCACGTGGCCAACCTCTCCGACAGCCCGGTGACGGTCGCTGCGGCTATTGGCGGGCACTGGACCGAGCACAACCTGGCGGCCATCACCCACGTTGCCGCGTGCAACTTCCGGTGTTCCTACTGCTACGTCGACTACCGCCATCTGGCCGGCCGCGACAGCTTTGTCGCCGCCGCGGACGCCGTGGTGGACGACTTCGTCGCGCTCCGCGGGATGGCGCTTGAGACGGGCCGCAAGCTCAGCCTGCTGCGGGTGAGCGGCGGCGAGCCCCTGCTCGCCCCGTCCCTCGTCATCGAGATCTACCGCGTCCTGGTCGAACGTGGACTGCTCCCGTCCGTCGTCCTCAAGGTGGAGTCGAACCTCTCGGCCCTCCCTTACGCCTGGGGGCAGGGCAGCGTGCGACTCGCCGTACCGGAACGCGACTGGCTGCGTCGAATCAAGCTGCACACCACCCTGCACCATCCACCCGGCAGCGGTAACTGGCCGGCGATCAGGGACGGGATCGCCTTCGCGCTCGAACTGGGCTTCGACGTGTTCCCGGCGGTCGGTGCCACCGACTGGACCCCACTCCAACTCGAGACGCTCTTCGACGAGTTGACCAGAATCAGCACAGGGCTTCCGCGACGGCTCGCGGTACGGCCGTTCCATCTGGACTATCCCGCGCTCGCCGACCGTCGGCGGCTGCCTCGACCGGCCGAGTCCGAAGCGCCCTCGGCGGTCTGGGAGAAAATTCTCCGCCGGCGACTTGGTGTGGATTACCTAGAACGCCCTCGACATCTGATATCGCTCACCTGAGGAAATGCTGACCCGCACATGGAGGAACGACGTCGGTGATCGAGGCCATCACAATTTGCAGCAGCTCAAAGTTCTACGACACCGCGCAGCGCGCGGAGGCGGCGTTCCGTGCTCTGGGAATGACCGTCTACACCCCCCGTTATGACTACAACGAGCAACGGGTGACCGTCCACGAGTCGGACAAGGTCCAGCTCACCCGCGAATTTCTCGCGAAGATCTCCAAGTCCGACGCGATCTTTGTCGTCGCCAACGGTGGCTACGCGGGCGTCAGCGTGTGTATTGAGGTCGGCTACGCAGTCGGGCAGGGCAGGGCCATCCTCTTTTCCGAGCAGCCGGCCGAGTTCGCGCTCCGGGCATTGGTCGACGCGGTGGTTCCGGTCGACCACATCGACGCGGAGGTGCGGTCGCTGAACAGGGCTGCGGCGAGGACGCCATTGTGATTGTCGCGGCGCCTGGCTCGTCCAGCCGACTGTACGGCCCGGTCCGGGACGTCGTCGGCAGTCTCTTCGCCGGTCTGGGTGAGGCGCATCCAAGGTCGCTGTGGCACCGGTCAGGTGACGACACGCTCGTCTTCTGCCGCGGTTTCGACGTACCCGAACTGGTGGCGTCTGAGGCTGTCGACGTGGGCATCACGGGTTACGACGTCTGTGTCGAGTGGTGGCTCGCCCACGGCCGGGCGCTCCGCATGTACGCGCTGCCGGCAGTCCGCACGTCTTTTGTCACCTATTGCACCGTCGCGGGCCGAGAGATCGACACGATCTACACGGAGTACCCGGCCATCACGCGTGCGTGGCTGGCCGCGCGGGCCGAGGCGCGACCGGTCAGGATCGTTCAACTGCATGGATCAACCGAAGGCGTCATCCGCGCTGACCCCCACGGTGCCGGTGTGCTTCTCGTGACGTCGGGTGAGACCCTGGCGGCGAACGGGCTGGATGTGGAAGTGCCTCTTCTCGCCACGGACATGTGCGTTGTGACCCGTACGTCGCCGCCCCGCGGGCAGAGGCTGATCGATCTGGACGCTCTGCCGGTGTTGGGCATCCCTGGCTTCTGCGACAGCGCGCCACAGCCGGAACGTGTCGCGTGAGCCGAGGCTGGGGAAAAGACCCGTGAGGTGGAGTTGGGTCGACGTCGAGCGGCCGGGCCACCTGGGATCTCGCCGGCCGACGCTGGTGGCGCAATGGGACGAGCAGTTCGGACCGGGCCGCTGGCGCCTTGCTTGGCGCATCGGGCCGGTGTCGCATCCGTGGCCAGGAGCACTCGCACTCTACGAGGACGCCTATTTCCGGCGGCTCGTCGCCGATCCGGAGCTTCGCAGGACGTTGCTGACCAGGGCACGCAACGTCTACGACGTCAGCGTCGACGACGTCGAGTCGGGATTGGACTACACCTGCCAACGGCCGGGCGCACAGCACCTCCAGGACATCGCGGTGCGGCGGGTGCTCGTGCGGCTCGGCATCTGGTTCGAGGGAGTGGACCTGGTCCGCCTGCGGCGCCGGGACACCAATGACCTCTCGCCGGGCGCCTGCCTTGATTCCGGAGCCGTGAGATTCCACCGGCCCGACCTGATCGTTCAGCCCGTTCTCACCGGGTGGTGGGACACCGACAGTATCGAGGCGTTCTACCAGTCGAACAAGTATCTGCAGACGTTGTCCGGCCCGCCGCTTGCCGGTGACGGAATAAAGGGGTGAGGTGCGTGATGTTGAGACCGCCAGGAGGACCTACCGGTGGAGCTTGAGGTGGCAACCGTCTCGTCCGGCTGGCACGACGTCATCTCGGTGTTCTCGCGTCACCTGCCGACCCGGGTCGCGACACGGCACGGCATCTGTTTCGACATCCCGGGGCTGACGGTATGGCTGCAGAACCCGGCAGACCTGACACCCCCGCCCGGTTACCTGTATCCGGAACTGATCAAGGATTACCGGGACCGAATCTTCGGCGATCAGCGCGAGTCGTCGCTGCTCCATCAACGGTTGCGCAGGTGGCCCACGGCCGATGGATCGCCGGTCGACCAGTTCGAGCAGGCCGTCGCCATGCTCCGACAGGACGAGCACAGCCGCTCGGCCGTGTTCTCCATGTGGCGGCCGGACGAGGACCTCGGAGGCCGCTTCCCGGTTTCGCCGGTCGGCGGTGCCCTGAGGATCGTCGGCGGTGACCTGGTCCTCTTCCTGACAGCGCGGAGTGTCGATGTATGGGTCGGCTTTGTTCCGGAGCTGCTCACCTTCGCCCAGCTGGCATCGGACGCCACGCTCGCTCTGGGGCTGGGCGGCAGCAAGGTCTGCTACCACTCGTTCAGCACTCACCTGTACGAGGTCGACTACCTCACCTACCTCGCGGGGGCGCAGTGACACGATCGCTCACGCTGCTGGACAGCGGTCTGGTCGACACGCACACCATCGACAAGGTCCTGCAGGCGGTCGTGTTCTTCTCCGACCGCATCGTCCTGCGGGCCTCCTTCGAGGTCGCCGCCGCATACCGCGGACGCGCTTCCGAGATTAACCGACGCATCGACGAGCTGCACGAAGCCGGACTGCTGAGGCTCTGGGGTCACGAGTACGAGGTCAATGACGGCGGCAGGGTGAGGTTCGGGCGGGGCGCGGGCCCAGGACGCCGCGCCGACCTGGTGATCCCGCAGCGGCAGATGCGGGAGAGCCTGACCCGCATGGACGAAGTGATGCGGGCGATCCGGGAAGAGGCGTACCGGCAGTCCGAGGTTGGGGCCCCTGCCCTCCGGCAGGGGCCGGCGGAGATCGTCAGCCTGCGCAACCACATGGCTTCCCTCGTCATCTCCTCGGAACTCAAGCAGGACGGCATGTTGTCCAATCCCGCGGTGAAGGCCCAACTCGCCAAGAGCCTCGGACGGCCGCCGTCGGAACGCTTCGATGCGGCGGTCGTTCGAGACGTGCTGGGGCAACTTCAGATCGGCCCCCTGGACCAGCTGAGCGTCGACCAGATCATCGAGTCGCGACGATACAACGCCGACTTCCGAAGCTTGCTTGACGAATCGCTGCTAGCGGTCTCGCGGGGCTACGACCCTGTCCTCACCCCCGAAGCAACGGCGCGCGAGCTGGCCCGCCGCTACCGCGAGACCGTCGCGGAGTTCGCCCGGCCCCAGATCGCCGGTCAGGTGGCGCAGGAAGTGGTATGGGACGTCCTGGCCGCCACCGTGCCGTCAACCGTCGTCTTCAAGTACGGTCTCCGCGCGCTCACTTGGCGAAAGGCGGTGCAGAGGGCGAAGCCCTTCCTGCTGCTGATGCACCTCGAACGGGCGGCCCGGCAGCGGTTCCCGTAATCACCACCGCTCCGGTCATGCTCGCTCAGCCGGCCAGTGCCTTCATCGACTGACGATGCCGGTCGAAGGCGCCCTCGACGGCCGGGAGGGCGCTGAGCGCGGAGTGCGGCAAAAATTGGCGCAGATGCCACGTCGCGATCCGCACGTAGTCCCCTGAGCCCGGGCCGTCATCCGGCAGTCGAGTTACGGCGAATGACCAGACGAGCACTAGGGCCAGGGAGTACCCGGTGTCGGGATACTGGTATCTCAGATCCAGCCAGTGCCGGGAATCCTTGGGCAGGTGGAGCGCGCGCCCGTCGCGACGAGCTTGGATCAGGCTTTCGGCAAGCGTCGGCAGGGGTTGACCCGCCGCACAATCGTTCACCTCCCACGCGATGTGCGACATCGACGAGAACGCTGACACCGCCGCGATGGTCGCCCTGCATTCCTCACGGTCGAGGTGGCTCTTCGTTCGGAACAGTCTCATACCGCAGCTTCTGAAAGCAGATGCGACGTCAGCATGAGTGAAGGGTCCCACGAAGGCTCGCTGCGACTCAATCACCACCAGGTTCTGGCAGCCGCGTCGCAATGCCGACGCGGCGTCGGGCGCGCGGGTCCTACGCGTGACGGCTGGATCGGTACGGTATGCAGCATGTCTTCGCCCAGCCCCGCGCCGCTGCTCCGGGAGTTCATCGACATCCCGGAGCGCACGAGCACGAGCGACTTCGTGCTCAAGCTCGCCGACAGTGTCGCCGACGCCGACGCCACCCTTCGTGACTACGTCGTCACGGACCGGCTGGTCGGCAACTTCGACGAGGCGCTCGGGTTGATCCGCTCCGCGGTCGAGGGACACGCGTCGAAGGCCGCCTACCTGCACGGCTCCTTCGGCTCCGGCAAGTCGCACTTCATGGCGGTGCTGCATGCGCTGCTGCGAGGCGAGGCCGCCGCCCGGGGCCGGGACGAGTTGGCCCCGCTGGTCGCCAAGCACAGCGTGTGGCTGGACGGCCGCAAGTTCCTGCTGGTCCCGTACCACCTCCTCGACGCCCGCTCGCTCGAGCAGCGGGTGCTCGGCGGCTACGTCGACCGGGTGCGTGCCCTGCACCCCGACGCGTCCATCCCGGCCGTGCACCGCACCGACTCGCTGCTGGAGCAGGCCGCCTCGCTGCGGGAGAAGATCGGTGACAAGCAGTTCATCGACGGCCTGCCCGGCGGGGACGTCGAGGACGAGTGGGGCGAGAGCGAGACCTTCTGGACGTCCGAGCGGTTGGACCAGGCGTTCGCCGGCGCGTACTCCGACGAGCTGCGCCGCAAGCTCGTAAACGACCTGCTGACCAGCTGGAACAAGGGCTTCTTCAGCAACGCCCGGGAGGACGCTGAGGCGTTCGTCTCGCTCGACCGGGGTTTGACCGAGATCAGCCGGCACGCCAAGGAGCTCGGCTACCACGGCCTGATTCTCTTCCTCGACGAGCTGATCCTCTGGTTGGCCAACTCCATCGGCGACCAGCAGTTCGTCTCCCGCGAGATCCAGAAGATCACCAACTTCGTCGAGGGCGGCGACACCCGTCGGCCGATCCCGGTGGTCAGCTTCATCGCCCGGCAGCGCGACCTGCGCGAACTTGTCGGCGAGGAGGTCACCGGCGCCAACGAGCTGAGCTACCAGGACACCCTCAACCTGGCCAGCGGCCGCTTCGACGTGATCAAGTTGGAGGACCGCAACCTTCCCGAGATCGCCCGCCGCCGGCTGCTCAAACCCCGCGACATCACGGCGGGCGAGGCGATCGGCAGGGCCTTCGACGCCACCACAAAGGTACGCCGGGAGGTGTTCGACACCCTGC
Source organism: Micromonospora sp. MGP-C2 (assembly GCF_057766525.1). Taxonomy (NCBI): domain Bacteria; kingdom Bacillati; phylum Actinomycetota; class Actinomycetes; order Micromonosporales; family Micromonosporaceae; genus Micromonospora; species Micromonospora sp. MGP-C2. Next base: position 1,067,607 of record NZ_JBYMEN010000002.1, on the reverse strand, counting down.
TCGGCACCGACTCGGGCAGCGGCGCCGACATCGACGCCTTCCGCTCGACGTACCCGTTCAGCCCGGCGTTCCTCTCCACGCTGGTGCACGTCTCCAGCGCGCTGCAGCGCTCCCGCACCGCGCTCAAGCTGATGCGGCAGCTGCTGGTCGACCGCCGCGACACCCTGCGCCTCGGTCAGCTCGTCCCGCTCGGCGACCTTTATGACGTGATCAGCGGCGGCGGCGACCAGCCCTTCACCGAGAAGCTCAAGGCCGAGTTCGAGATGGCTCAGAAGCTGTACGACCTGAAGCTCCGCCCCTACCTGCTCGGCCAGTACGACCTCACCGACGACGACCTGGACGCAGCCCGCCGCGGCGACGCGCAGCCCACCGAGATGGCCGGGCGCATTCGGGCCTTCACCGGCGACGACCGGCTGATCAAGACGCTGCTTCTCGCCGCCTTGGCCCCCAGCGTTCCGGCGCTGCGCAACCTCACCGCCCGACGCCTCTCGGCGCTCAACCACGGCAGCATCACCAGCCCGATCCCCGGGGGCGAGGTCGCCCAGGTCAACCGGAAGCTCGCCGACTGGGCCGGCCGGTTCGCCGAGATCCGCATCGGCGAGGGCGACGACCCGATCGTGTCGCTGGAGCTGGTCGGCGTGGACGTCGACAGCGTCCTCGCCACCGCCAAGCACTACGACAACGAGGGCGCCCGCAAGCACATCGTCCAGCGGCTGCTCTGGCAGCAGCTCGGCGTGCCGTGGAGCGACTCGTTCTTCGCCGAGGCGGGGCTGACCTGGCGGGGGAGTCGCCGCACGGTCGAGCTGGTCTACGGCAACGTCCGCGACCCGCACGACATCCGGGACGAGGCGTTCCACCCGAACGACCCGGCCGGCTGGCGGATGATCATCGACTACCCGTTCGACGACGGCAGCCACGGCCCGGCCGACGACCGGCAGCGGGTGCAGGAGCTGACCAGCCGGATGAGCCCTCGCACCGTTTGCTGGATCCCGGCCGCGCTGACCATCGAACGCCGCACCGAGCTGGGCAAGCTCGTCATCATCGACAAGCTGCTCGAAGGGCAGCGCTTCGACAGCCACGCCGAGCACCTCAACCCCGACGACCGGCGCCGGGCGCACGCCGCGCTGACCAACCAGCGCAGCGCGCTGCTGGCCAAGATGCAGGCCGTGCTGCGCCAGGCGTACGGGCTGGCCGGCAAGCAGCCCACCGACGTGCAGCTCGGATTCGACGACCACCTCCAGTCGCTCACCCGCGCCCTGGAGCCGAAGCTGCCCATGGGCGCCACCTTCAACGACGCGCTGCGCAGCATCGGCGACCAGATGCTCGGCCAGCAGTTCCCGGCCCACCCTGACTTCGACCCCGACCGCAAGGGCGAGGCCGTACGCCTGCCTGACGTCAAGGTCGTCCTCGACCACGTCCGGCGGGCCGTCGAGTCACCGGAGGGACGCGTCGAGGTCGAGCGGGCAAACCGGCAGACCCTGCGCCGGATCGCCAACCCGCTTCAGCTCGGCACCATGCACGAGGCGGCGTTCGTCATCGAGGGGCAGTGGACCCAGCACTTCCACCGCCGGGCCGCCGCCGAGGGCATCACGGGCGACCTGCGGGTGGCCGACCTCCTGCGCTGGATCGACGACCCGAGCCCACGGGGTCTCGACCCGATCGTCGCGCAGCTGGTGGTGGCGACCTTCGCCGAGCAGACCGACCGTGCGTTCCACCTGCACGGCAGCGAGGTGATCCCCGCTCCGGAACTCGGCAGGATCACCGCCGATCACACGCTGCGCGAGCAGCGTCTGCCCGGCGAGGAGGACTGGGACATCGCCCGTGCCCGGTCCGCCGCGGTTTTCGGAGTTCAGCCGCTCGCCCTGCGGCGGGGTCGGCTGGTGGCGATGTTCGGCCGGGACCTGGTCACCAGTGCGACTCGTCATCGTGAAGCCGCTCACGGCTTGGTCGCTCGTCTACAACAGCACGCAAGCTGGCTGAAGATCGATCAGGAGTCCGGCCGGCTCGCCACGGCCAGGGCCGCCGCTGACCTGTTGGAGACGCTGGTCAACGGACGGTCGGCGGTGGAGGCGGTCGAACGGCTCGCCCGCGCGGAACTCGCCGGCCCCGCCGACCGCACCGGTCGGAGCATCAGCAGTGCTTCGCAGGTGTCGGCGGCGTTGGCCGCCGCGCCCTGGGACACCTTCGAGATCGTGGCTGGTCTGCCTGAGCCGCACGCGGCCGAAGCGGCTGCGATCTTCGCCGAGCTGCGCCGGGTGGCGCAGGCTGACGAGCTGACCGCGCCACTCGCCCCGGCCCTGCGCCGCGCCCAGGGCGACGCGACCGCACTGTTGCGTCGCGCCACCCGCAAGCCGGAAATCGTCTACGTGCCCGGACGTGACGAGGGCAAGGACGAAATCGTCCAACCGCGCCGCCCGCTCGACGAGGAGACGCCTCGGATTCCAGAGGGCGAGATCGACAAGCCGAGCGGTCGTGTCTCGGTGGCGGCCGGCGACCTCGACCGAGCCGTGGAGCAACTGCGCGCCTTCGCCGCTGACCAGGGTGACGCGACTATCGAGGTGACCTGGAGAATCGTGTCGTGACTCAGGCACCTGCCGCCGCTCAGGCGCTGCGGATCAACCCGGTGGCGCTGCGGCAGAAGGTGGCGCAGCAGCTCGAACGGCACCGCAACGGCGACGCGTACCCGGTGCTGGTCGTGCGGGCCGAACCGGCGTGGCCGCACGACCCCATGGTGCTGCTGCCCGATGGACGTCCGGTCCGGGTCGTGCCGTGCGTGTCGCCGCTCGCCGTCTGGGAGCACCTCGTCGCCGAGCGGGGCGACGAGGTGCTGGTCCTGCTCACCGATGTCCCGGAGTCAGTCCTGCACCACGGCGTGCGGAGCCGGATCTTCCGGCAGCGGGTCATCACCGTCGAGCCGTGGGACCTGGTCGTCGACGCGTTCGGCGCGCAAGTGCCGGACAGCGCGCTGGAACGCGAATCGTGGGCCGGTGTGGCGCTGCTCGACGCGATGCCGCCGGCGGGCTGGCCGAAGCTCACCACCTCCGTGCTGACCCGGGACGTCGCCCTGCGGCACCTCGCCGCGGTGCGTCTCGGCCTCGATCATCGGGGCGAGGCCCCGGACGACCTCGACGTGACGACCCTGCTGCGCTGGAGCGCGGAACCGGGCGCCGTCGAGGCGTACGGGTTGCTGCGGGAGGCCGAACGGGACGGGCTCGGCCGTTGGCTGGTGGAACAGTTCGGCCGACCGGCCAAGGCGTTGTTCGCGCTCATCGCGGCCGGACATGGCGCGGAAGCCCTGCCCCTGGGTCTGGTCTGCGACGCGCTCTGGAGCACTGACAGCGCCGACGCGGTACGCGCCCAGGGGCGCGTCGACCAGTACTTCGGCAACCTCAACGACGATGCTACCGTGCGCGGATTCGCGTTGGCCGCCGTGCAGGTGGTCAGCGCGCTGCTCAGCGCACCGGTGCCGGAGGTGCAGCGACAGGGGCACGCCGTCCTCGACCGCGCCGAGCAACTGCTCATCCAGTTCAACGCGGTCAGCAGCGCCGGCCACAGCCCGATCCTGCGGACCGGGTTCACCCGGCGGATCGCCGCCGCCGCCCAGGCGCTGCTCGCCGGTTTGCGGGACCCGGCGGACCCGGCCCTCGACCAGGCCGTCGAGCACCTCGCCGGGCACCGGCTCGCCGACGCCGAGGCCGAGCGGGTCCGCCGCATCAGGATGGCGCAGCGGCTCGTCCGCTGGTTGGGCACGGCGGTGGCAGCGCCGCAGAGTGTCGCGGACGGCGTGGACCGGCAGATCGCCGAATGGGGCTGGGTGGACCTCGCACTCAACCACGTCTGGGCCGGCGAGGAGGCCCACCCGCAGCTGCAGCACGCGTTCCGGGAGATCCATGAGCGGGCGCAGCAACGTCGCCGCGACCTCGACGGCGCCTTCGCCGGCCGGCTGGCTGCCTGGGCCACCGCGGGCCCCGGCAACGACGGTGGCCTGCTGACGGTGGAGAACCTGCTTCCGCGGGTGATCGACCCGCTGATCCGCGCGGACCGGCCGGTGCTGCTCGTCGTGCTCGACGGCATGAGCGCCGCGGTCGCCGTGCAACTGGCCGATCAGCTGTCCCCGCACTGGGTGGAGTACGACCCGCTCGCCGGGTCCGGCGCGGGCCGGCGGCGAGGGATCGTGGCCGCCCTGCCCACGCTGACTGCGGTTTCCCGTACGTCGCTCTTCGCCGGCGCGCTGCGAGCCGGCAAGCAGGAGCACGAGATCAGGCTCTTCGCCGACGGCCGGTGGGGCAGGGACTCCCGGATCTTCCACAAGGGCCCGGCGCGCGGCGGAGCGGGGGAGGTGCTGGCCGGCGGACTGGCTGAGGCGGTGTCTGGTTCGGCGCCCGTCGTCGCCGTCGTGATCAACACAGTGGACGACTCCCTGGCGTACGGTCGGGAGGGCAACGAGGCCGGTTGGCAGCTCGACGACCTCGGCTTCCTGCGGAGCCTGCTCGACCAAGCCCGTTCCTCCGGGCGGGCGGTCGTCATCACCAGCGACCACGGCCACGTGCTTGAGCGGGGCGGCGAGCACGTCAAGGCGCTCGACGCCGTCTCCGCGCGGCACCGCACCGGCCCAGGGCCCGCCGGTCCGGGCGAGATCGAGCTGACCGGCCCCCGCGTCGTCGCGGACGGCAACCGCATCATCGCGTTGTGGGATCCACTGCTGCGGTACCGCCCGAGCAAGGCCGGCTACCACGGCGGCGCCTCGCTCGCCGAGGTGACCATTCCGTTGCTGGCCTACCTGCTGCCCAACGTGACCGAGCCGCCGGTCGGCTGGGCAGCCGTCGAGGAGCGCCGGCCGGACTGGTGGGAGCCGACGACTGCCGCGCCGGTGCCGGTGGCTCCGGCGCGGCAGACGCCCGTACCGAAGGCACGCCGGAAGGCGCCCGCAGCCGCAGGCGAGGCGCTGTTCGACGTACCCGAAAGCACCACGGCGTCCGCAGCGGCACCGGCTGCTGGCGACGGTGACCTGGTGGACGCGTTGCTCGCCACCGAGCTGTTCGAGGCGCAGCACGGCCTGACCCCGCGCCGGTTGGAGGTCAAGAAGATTCAGGCGGCGCTGCGGGCGCTGCTGGACGCCAAGGGCGTGCTGCCGGTGGCCGTGCTGGCCCAGCGGGCCGGCGAGGTGCCGGCTCGCGCCACCGGATTCGCCACCACCCTGCAGCGGATCTTCAACGTGGATAACTACCCGGTGCTGTCCCTGACCGACAACAACCGGACCGTCCGGCTGGACATCCCCCTGCTGCGGGAGCAGTTTCGGCTGCCCGGAGGGTCTTCGTGAGTGCGGTGAGCCCGGCCCGCCGGCGTGAGGTGGTCGACGCACTACGGCGAGGTGCGGTGCCGTCGGCCGGACTGGATCTCTTCGCCGTGGGGCTGGACCGGTTCGGCGCCGCGATCGGGGCGGACCTGGACACCGTCGCCGCCGGCGGCTCCGTCTTCAAGGCGGTCCGTGGTGAGTACGGATCCGGAAAGACGTTCTTCACCCGGTGGATCACCGAGCGGGCGAAACGCGCCAACCTCGCGACCGCGGAGGTGCAGGTCTCGGAGAACGAGACGCCGCTGCACAAGCTCGAGACGGTCTACCGCCGACTCACCGAGCGGCTCACCACCTCGACGTTCTCGGCCAGTGCCCTGCGACCGGTGGTGGACGGATGGTTCTACGCGTTGGAAGAAGACGTCCTGGCAGCGGGGGACGTCGCGCCCGATGACACCTCCGCCCTCGACCGAGCGGTTGAGGGCCTGCTCGACCAGCGCCTCGCAACGGTCAGCCGAAGCGCCCCCGCCTTCGCCGCGGCGCTTCGCGGCTACCGCGCCGCCACCGCACTGGGCGACTCGGCCACCGCTGACGCTGTGCTCGCCTGGCTCGGCGGACAGCCGCACGTTGCCGCCGCCGCTCGGCGGGTCGCCGGCGTCCGTGGCGACCTCGACCACTTCGCGGCACTGAGCTTCCTGCAGGGCCTGCTCGCGGTGCTGCGTGACAGCGGGCATCCCGGGTTGTTGCTGGTGCTCGACGAGGTGGAGACGCTGCAACGGGTCCGGTCGGATGCCCGCGACAAGGCGCTGAACGCGCTGAGGCAGCTCATCGACGAGGTGCACTCGGGGCGGTTCCCCGGGCTGTATCTGATCATCACGGGCACCCCGGCCTTCTACGACGGCCCGCAGGGCGTGCAGCGGCTCGCACCGCTTGCCCAACGGCTCGCCGTCGACTTCACCACCGATCCGCGCTTCGACAACCCGCGCGCGGTGCAGATTCGCCTGCCGGGTTTCACCGTCGACTCGCTCGTCGAGTTGGGCGGTCGGGTCCGCGACCTGTACGCGGACGGATCGGCAGCGCCGGAGCGGGTGTCCGCGCTGGTCGACGATGCGTACCTCGATGCCCTGGCCCGTGCGGTCGCCGGCGGGTTGGGCGGCAAGGTGGGGGTGGCACCGCGCCTGTTCCTCAAGAAACTGGTGGGGGAGGTGCTCGACCGGGTGGACCAGTTCCCCGAGTTCGATCCCCGGCAGCACTACGCCCCGACCCTGTCGACGACCGAGATGACCGACGTCGAGCGCAACGCGAACAGCGCCGACGAGATCGCGCTCGAGCTGTAGGGGCTTGTCGAATCATGACGAGTGGTGCGGAGCTGCTGCATCCGGTTGTGCTGCACCACGTGGTGAACTCCCTGCAGTGGCCGGCGCTGCGACCGCTGCAGGAAGCGGCCGTGCGTCCGCTGCTCGACGGGGAGGACGCCCTGCTGCTGGCGCCTACCGCAGGAGGTAAGACCGAAGCGGCGGTGTTCCCGCTGTTGTCCCGGATGGCGCAGGAGAACTGGTCGGGCACCTCGCTCATCTACGTCTGTCCGCTGAAGGCCCTGCTCAACAATCTGCTGCCTCGACTGGAGACCTACACCGGCTGGCTCGGCCGCCGGACGGCGCTCTGGCACGGCGACGTGACGATGGGACGGCGGCGGGCGATCCTCCGTGACCGGCCCGACGTCCTGCTGACCACCCCGGAGTCGCTGGAGTCGATGCTGGTCAGCGCCGCGGTCGACCATGACTCGTTCTTCGGCCAGCTCCGGGCGGTCGTGGTGGACGAGGTGCACGCGTTCGCCGGCGACGACCGAGGCTGGCACCTGCTGGCCGTTCTCGAACGTCTCGGCCGCGTGGCGGGACGGCCGATACAGCGAATCGGTCTCTCCGCGACCGTCGGTAACCCGGACGAGCTGTTGAGCTGGTTGCAGGGCTCGGGCCGGGGTCAGCGGGCGGCGCGGGTCGTCGCGCCCGACCTGGGCGCGACGCTGAGCACCGGGCCGCCGGCCGTGCCGGCCGGCGAGGTCGAGCTGGACTACGTGGGATCGGTGCACAACGCGGCCAAGGTCATCGCGTCGCTGCACCAGGGACAGAAGCGCCTGGTCTTCTGCGATTCCCGAGCGCTGGTCGAGGACCTCGGCCAACGACTGCGTGCGCTCAACGTGACGACGTTCCTCTCCCACGCGTCACTCTCGGTCGACGAGCGGCGGCGAGCTGAAGAGGCGTTCGTGCAGGAGCGGGACTGCGTCATCGTCGCCACCAGCACCCTCGAACTCGGCATCGACGTGGGCGACCTTGACCGGGTCATCCAAATCAATGCGCCGCGCAGCGTCGCCGCGTTTCTCCAGCGCATCGGCCGGACTGGTCGACGGCCCGGCAGCAGCCGCAACTGTCTATTCCTCGCATTGGACGGTGAAGGACTGCTGCACGCCGCCGGGCTGCTGCACCTCTGGGCGCAGGGCTGGGTCGAAGCCGTCGTCCCGCCGCCCGAGCCACGACACATCGTCGCCCAGCAGATGCTCGCGCTGTCGGTGCAACAACATCGGGTCGGTGACCACCTCTGGCCGCAGGAGTGGAACGGGCTGGCGCCCTTCGACAAGACCGCCGACGTGATCGTGCGCCATCTCGTCGAACAGGGCTACCTCGATACCGACTCTGGGATGCTTTTTATCGGACCCGAAGCGGAACTGCGCTTCGGGCGCCGGCACTTCATGGACATGCTGGCGGTGTTCACCGCTGCGCCGCAGTTCACCGTGCTCTCCGGTCGGACCGAGATCGGTCGTACCGATCCCGCGCTGCTGACCGCAAAGGTGCTCGGTCCCCGGCTGCTGCTGCTCGCCGGCCGAAGCTGGCGGGTCACCTACATCGACTGGAAGCGCCGCCGTTGCTTCGTCGAGCCGGCCGAGGGTGGGGGAAAGGCGCTCTGGATGACCGGCGGTTCCCCCCAGGGGCTGTCGTACCGGATGGTCCGGGCGATGCGTGATGTGCTGCTCGGCGCCGACCCGCCGGTTGCCCTGACCGGCCGGGCGAAGACGAGACTGACCGATCTGCGGGAGGACGCGATGTCTGTCATCCATCCCGCAGGCACGGTGGTTGCCAGGGAAAATGACGGTGAGGTGCGGTGGTGGACTTGGGCCGGCTTCCGTGCCAATGCCACGTTGATCGCCACGCTCAGCGAGCTCGCCGACCCGACCCAACGATATGACGACGCGTCGATCCGGCTGCGGGCGGACCTCGACAGTCGGACGATACGGGCGGCAATGACAGATGCGGTGGAGCGGATCTGTCTACCGGACGTCACCGACAAGGCAATTGCCGGTCTCAAATTCAGTGCTGCCCTGCCGCAGCGCCTCGCTGTCGCTACTCTTGCCGCCCGATTGGCGGATGTCCCCGCGGCACGGGCGGTGCTCGCCGAACCCGCCCGAGTGACATACCTCCCCGCTACCTGACCCAGGAACGCCGCAACCCACCACCCACCATCAAGTGATCATGAAGGGGATGAATCAGGGGCCGAGCGAGTCTGTTGGGGTGGGATGGAGGGGGAGGGGGCCGGGTCGGTGGGGTGGTCGGGGTGGTGGCTGAGGAGTTCGTTGATCCAGCGTGCGGCGTCCTGCTGGGCGGTGAGCATGTGGTCGCGGGCGTCGGTGACGTCCTGGTCAGCTGTCTCATCGACGTGTTCGTTCAGGATCGCTGTCCACCGACGGCTCAGCTCCTCGGCGTACCTGGCCTGCCGGAGCTGTTCGTCGAACTGGTACTCCAGCTTGACCAGCCGGTCGATATGCGGCTTGAGCGCCGGCAGGATCCGCTCGTCGAGCCGGACGGCGGCGTCGGGTCGGCAGGTGATGACGACCTCGCCCCGCCTGTAGCTCCAGACGGGGTCGTCGGCGAGCGCCCGCTGCAACGCCACCTCCAGGTCCGCTGCCCGGTTCGGCGGCAGGTTCCGGGCGGCATCGGCGGCGAGACGGGTCAGCCGCTGGATCGCGTTCGGCTCGAAGTACCGCACGTACCAGCTCAGCACCTCGGCCCGGAGGCTCGCCGGGGACGACCAGGCGAAGGTGGCGCGGACGTAGAACGAGTACACGTACCCCCGAGCGGGGACCGCGATCAGCCGGGGCGCGTCGCGCTGTTCGATGAGCGGGCCTGGCGGGGACGGTCCGGCCCCGGCCCCGACAGGTGCCTCGTCCCGGAGCGCGGCCACCAGCCGATCCCACGTCCGCGCCCACCACCGCCAGCCCCCGACACTCACGTCCCTGGCGATGGTCAGCCCACGGACGCCCCGCTGCCGCCACAGATCCGCGGGCCTCGGCCTCTGCTCGGGAGCGTCCGTCATGGCACCCCTCCACGGTCACGGGTCCGCATGTCACGCTAACAACCGATGACCGAAATGCCCGTCGCCGCGCCGAGGACCAGGTGCCGGGTCGGCATCGGGATGCTCGCGTCGCTCCCGCTCGGCGGGGCAGTGGATCGTCCGGGGTTCACCGAGCATTGGGGAGCAGTTGGGGTGGTGAGGGCTGTCGCCCAGGGCCGGCATCGGTGAGACTGGTTCGGATTCGCCAATGACAAGAATCGATGGATCGGATGGTTCTGGAGGCAGCCTGTGTCCACCCTCGTGTCCCCGTTGGCCACGCTCGGCGCGATCCGCCGGCGTACCACCACTCTCGCCCTGCTCCTCGCCATGGTCGCCGCCGCGCTGGTCGGCCCGTCCGTGGTGGCCCCGCGGTCGACCGACTCCGCCTCGGCGGCGGTCTACAGCTCCTGCACCGTCAGCCGCTGCGCGGACGCCCGGGCCGCCCGTTCGGGTTGGTCCGCCAAGGGCTTCCCGACCAGCCGCGGCTGGTATTCCTGGAGCGCCGGCAAATCCAACTTCGCCGGCGGCCGGTTCTACAACTACGAGGGTCAACTGCCGACCAACGCCACCTACTACGAGTACGACGTCTACCCGCGTACCCAGGGCGCCGCCCGGGACGCGTACCGGATCGTGGTGAACCGCAGCACCGGGGTCACCTGGTTCTCACCCAACCACTACACCGACTTCTACCGGCTCTGACCGACCGGGGGCCGGCCGGCTGCGTCCGGCCGGCCCCCGGCGTCGTCGCACAAGCCAGACCAGGAGAAACCTGATGTACGACGAGGACGACGGTCGGCTGCCCGACTGGTTGACCGTCTGCCGCGGCGCCGTCCCGGAGCTGCCCGGCGCGGTGGTGCTGTCCGGTGGAGCAGCTCGAACCCGGCCCGCGCTCTTCGCCGCGTTGGCCGTTGCGCTGGGCCTACCGGCGTACCTGGGGAGCACCTGGGACGCCCTCTCCGACGTGCTCCGGGACCGGCTGGACGCCGGCCCGCTCACCCTGCTGGTCGTTGACGCCGGAGAGTTGCTCGTCGACGAGCCGGCCGGTCAGTACGCCCTGCTGCTCGCCGTGTTCGGCGATCTCGCCACCAGCGCCCCACATCCTCTCCGTGTGGTCCTGCACGGAGCTTCGCCCGCCGACCGCTAGCCGGCCCGCGCGGAGGGTGTCTCTCGGTGGGTGAGGGCAGTCGGAGGCGCATGCGCGGGTGAGCGTGATGACTGTGAGGCATCAATATGACTGTGAGGTATCACGCTCATGAGCAGGACCGCCTCCGGCCGCGCCGCGCCCTGCCGCCGTTGAGGACGGGCGGCAGGGGCTGCGGAGAGCTGTGCGGGTGCTCAGTTTCCGACAGTCGCGGCGGCGGCGGGCAACGGTGACGGTGGCGGTGACGGTCCGGTGACGGGCCCTTCGCGATCCTCGTGCCGAGCCGGGCACTGTGCACCGGCGCGGGCAGCGGGGAGGCCGTGCGGTGGACTTCGTCGACGGGGTGCTGGTGCGGTTGGCCGATCCGGGCACGCGCGCCGCGCTCTTCGATGACGCGTCGCTGGCTCACCTGGTCGAGGCCGCGTACGACACCGAGGCGATGCCGGTCGCGCCACCGTACGCGGCGGTCTTCGACGAGCTGACCCTCGGCTTCGCCGCCGCTCCCGTCACGGTGGCCGAGGGGGAGTGGCTGGGCTCCGGTGGCACCACCCGCACCGAGCTGCGGGTGCGCCTGCACGGGCTCGGCGGTGCGGCGCTGCGGATCGACGCGTTGTGGCGGGGCAGCCTGGTGGTGCGGACCAGCGCCGCCCGGGACCGGGTCGAGGACCTCGACGTGGCGGTGCCCGCCTTCGACGTGGATCCGCAGATCGTCGCCGACCTGGGCGCGTTGCCGGCCGACCCGGCGCAACTGGAGACCGAGCGCCGGAGCCGGCTGGTGGCCCGCCTTCGGGCCGGGTTGCATCAGCCGGCCGCGTTCACCGACGCGCACCTGGACCGGTTGCTCGCGGGTGTCGGCGCGGCGAACGCCGGCGACCTGGTGACGCGGATGCGCGGGCAGGCCGCGGGGGCCACGGTGAAGCTGCGCTACGCGGCGCCGCCAGCCGCCCCACCGACCCCGCGTCCGCTGCCGTTCGCCGCCGCCGTGCTGATCCGCGACCAGGGCTTCTCCCTGGCCGACCTGCTCGTCGAGACCCGCCTGGTGCGGGCCCGCGCCGAGGAGCTGGGCCTGGACGTGCCCGCACCGGACGACGTCCGGCGACGACATCGGGTGGTCGCCGTCTGGGTGGTCCCCGTCGAGACGTTCGACGACGACGGCTGGCCCGGCGGCGACACCGGCACCGACGCACAGAAGCGGGCCGCCCGGTTCGCCCGGGCCGGCCAGTGGCTCGCCCGCAGCGGCATCGGCCTCGCCGCCGTGACGACCTGAGACCCCAGACCGCAGCAGCAACTTCGTCCGGGAGGACCCGTGGCACCGACAGCAGCATTCCCGTTCATCGAGGTCCGGATCGTGCCGCCACCGGCGCCGCTGGCCCAGCGCTCACCGGGCGTCATCGCCGTGGTGGGTAAGGCGCCGGCCACGGCCGACGGCGGCTCGGCGCCGGCGAACACGCCGGTCCGGATCGAGACTCTCGACGACGCGGTCACCAACTTCGCCCGCCGGCAGGCCGGCAACGTGGTGCGCAACGCCCTCTACAACTCCCTGGAGTTGGCGTTCCTGCAGGACCCGCGCCCGGCCAAGGTGTACGGCGTCAAGGTCGCCGGCGACGACTACGCCGCCGCGCTCGGAGGTCTGGAGGCCGCCGACGACGTGACCATGGTGTCGCTGGCCAACGAGTCGGGCGTCGGCAACCCCGCCGGTGCGGGCGCCCCCACCGGGTTGCACGCGCTCAAGGCGCACGTGGAGACGATGTCCGCGGCCGGACAACGGCGGCTCGGGTTCGCCATGGTCAACCCGGCCACCGAGAAGGGCCCCACCTACGTCGCGGACATCACGACAGCCGCGAACCCGCTCAAGAGCAGCACCAGCCGGATGGTGATGATCGCCGCCCGGGGCGCGGACGGTGACGCGGCCACCGCCGCGATGGCCGCCGTGGCCGGGCTGCCCGTGCACCACAGCATCGTGCTGAAGAAGATCCGCGGGGTCGCCATCCCGGTGGCCAAGCAGTACAGCCCGGCTGAGATCAAGGGCCTGTCCGAGGCCAACCTCACGCCGATCATCGACCCGACGCTGATCACCGGGGAGAGCCTGCACTTCGCCGACGGGCGCCTGTTCACCTCCGACGCGAGCCTGCTGCACGTCGACCTGGTGCGCACCCTCGATGCGATCGAGTTCATGCTGCGCGCCGGCCTGATCGGGCTGGTCGGCGACGCACGGATCACCAAGCCGGGCATGACGCTGCTGAAGACCCAGGTCGACGGCATCCTCGGCCCACTCAAGCGGCAGTCGGTGATCGACGACTACCGCATCGAGATCCCGGTGCTGGACATCCTCACCATCCCCGAGGTCGCGCGTACCGCCACCGACACCTCGATCGTCACCGCCGCCCGGGCCGACCGCACCGTCGACCTGGTCGTCACCGTCACGTACGGCCCGGCCGTGAGCCGCCTGCTGGTCACGCTCGTGGCCAAGTTCTGACCCGGAGGAACCAGACCATGGAGTGGAAGACCCGCCTCGCGGTGCAGTACACCAAGGGCACCGAGACGGTGCTGATCAGCCCCATCGACTCGTTCAGCCCATCCTTCTCGCTCAACGTCGAGGCCCTGCACTCGTGCGAGGTCACCCACATGGGTGTCATCCACGCGCCGGTGTCGATGAACTTCACGATGACCGTCAAGGCGATCGGGGACGTCGCCGGCCGGCTCACCAAGCTGGCCCTCGACGGTGACCTGTTCGACATCGCGCTGCTGGAGCACACCGGCGACGACTGGGCGTTCTCGTCCTTCGTCCTGCGCGACTGCATGATCACCAGCGCCACGCCGACCACCGCCACCATCTCCGGCGCCCCGGCCGCGACCTTCAGTGGCTTCAGCCTGGCCGCCACCGTCGACCCGAAGACCGGCGACCAGTCCGTGCTGCCCTGACCGGGCAGGACGTGACAGCCCGCCAACGATCAACCGGAGGTAGCAGATGACGACCGGTGCTGGCCGTGCCGCCCGGGTCACCCGTACCGGGCTGGCCCTGGTGCACGCGGGTGAGTTGGTGCTGCCGGCGGCCGGCAGCGAGGCGGAGGCCGCGCAGGTGGCCGAGGACGACCGCGCTGTCATCGCGTACCACTTCCCGGTGGAGATCGAGGTGGTCGTGGCCGGCGGCGCGGTCGACGCCGACGCGCTCGCCGACCTCGCGCTGGCCCGCCTCGCCGACCACTTGGACGGGCAGGTCTGACGGTGGCCATCTCGGTGCACGTCCCGGTGCGGATCCGGCTGGACGCCCGGTCGGTGACCGAGCGGCCGGCGGCGGTGACCGACGCGCTCGGCGCGGCCCTGGCCCGCGCGCTGGAACGCTCCCGCCGCGAGGTGGTCGCGCCCCGCGGCGGCTACCTGGAGGTACGCCCCAACGCGCCGGAGTTCCGCTGGACCGGCGCGGGCGGCGAGCGGGTGTCCCCGGACGACCGGCGGGCCTTCGAGGCCCGGCTGCGCCGGCGCATCGACGAGGTGATCACGGCGGCGCGGCTGGATCCGGGGCTTCCGGCCGGGGTGGCCGCGCCGCTGAGCCGACCGGCAGCCGAGGTGTTCGACCCGCAGCGGATGCGTCACCTGCTGGCCGTCTACCGGGTGCCGTCCTACGACGACGGTGGGGACGCCGCCGAGGTGCCGGTGGACGGCGACGAGCCGCCGTCGGTGACCTACCAGTGGCTGCTACGGCCGGTCACGTACCTGGCCAGCCACTTCGCCGAGCTGGGCCGTGAGGCGGTACGTCAGCACGGCGGCCTGCCGTCGGGCACACCGCAGGGTGTGATCGCCCGGGTGGTCGGCTCGGACGGTCGCCCGGTCTGGGTCGTCATGGTGAACACCACCCCGTGGTCGGTCCTCACGTTCGAGCGGTTCGGCGAGACGGTGTTCCGGGCCGCTCCGCAGCCGCACTTCGAGGTGGAGGAGCGGGTGCCCAGCCCGCAGCCCGGCACGGTGCAGCGGCGGCTGGTCGCCGACCGGAGCGCCCTGGTCGCGATGGTGGACGAGGAGCTCAGTGCCGACATCCGGCAGCGGTTGCGGACCGCCCAGCCGCGCGGCGAAACCACCAGTGTGGACGAGTACCAGGCGCAGATCGAGCGAGCCGTCGACGCCGAGGTGACCCGGCGGGTCGACGCGATCCTCGCCTCGGTGGGCGGCGCGGTGCCCACCTGCCTCGTGGTGATCAGTATCGGTGGGGTCTCGCTGCTGCTGGTGGGCACCGAGGAGACCGACAAGACGCTGCACTGGACCGGCACCGCCAACCTCCTGCCGATCAGTGTCGAGCAGCGACCGGCGGCGCCACCGGATCCGAAGGCACCCCCCGGTGGCGGCATCGGCGACGGCACCGGCTCGGGGACGGGCACCGGTAGCGGCTCCGGCGTGGGCGGCGCAACGGGCGCGGGCGGTGGCACCGGCGCGGGAACCGGCAGTGGCCCGGGCGATCCCACCGGCACCGGCACCGGGCCGGACGGCGGTGGCACTGGTGGGGACGGCAGCGGCGGGGCCCGCCGGGGCGGGTTCGTCTTCGACCCGAGCAGCCCCAGCGCCCCGCCCGGCGCCGAGGGTCGACGGTTTCCGGCCGTCACCGGCGAACACTCCGAGATGCGGGCCTGCGCCCCGTTCAACGGCGAACCGGAGCTGGCCGCGCTCGGCCCGGACGGCGACGAACTGCGCCGGCTGATGGACGACATCGCGTTCCGGCTCCAGATGGGCGAGGCCTGCCGCTACCCGGCGAACTTCTGCCTCCAGGCCGCCGCCGTGCTGCGCGGCCGGGCCGCGGCGATCAGCCAGCTGGTCGGCGCCTCGGAGCGCGAGGCGTTCACCCGACCCGTGCCACAGGGCTCCGGAGGGCTCGGCCCGCTGGACTTCCGGCCGGTCGCCTCGCCCGCCGTGCAGTTCCTTCGCCACCTGGCCGGGGTCGTGCCCCGCCTGGATCACCTCGCCCAATTGGTGATGCGCCGCTACAGCCAACCCGAGCACTTCGCCCGCATCCAGGGCGGCTGGATCGACACGTCCGCGTCCTGGAACCTGCACTTCGTCCAGGCGCTCAGCGGCGCGGTCAAGGACGCCGTCGGGCAGCTCTTCGTCGTCGGCAGCCAGGCGATGCTCGTGCAACTGCTGCTCAGCTCGCGTACTGGCATCGAGGCGCGGATCACCCACTTCGACAGGTACGCGCCGATCTTCGAGCGGTTGATCGTCTCCCAGCTCACCGACTACGCCGAACTCCAGGGCCTGCGCGAGCGGCTGCGCCGCCACGAGGCCGCCCGGTGGACGGCCGAACACACCGACCTCGGCGGCGGCACCCTCGCCACGGTGTCCATGGCCAACCCGTCCACCGCCTGGTACGGGGCCGCCCGCGCCATCTCCAGCGCGTTCCTCGCCACCGAGGCCGCGCTGAGCAGTCCCGGCGCGGCCGGCGAGATCGTCGAACGTGACGGCACCACCCGGATCCGCGACTCGCACGCGGTGCTCTGGACCCTCGCCGAGATCGAGCAGGCGCTGGTCATCCAACGCGGCGAGGCCGAGGGCATCGACCCGCTGGTCAAGCAGATCACCGACCTGCCCGACGTGCTGGCCCGCTTCGCCGGCAACCGGTCGGCGATCCGCGACGAGCTGTGGCGGGTGCTGCAGGACATGCGGCGCAACAACACCGAGATGCTCGGCCGTGCCCGCACCGACGCCCGCTTCGCGTTCCGGTCCAGCCGGATCAGCGAGCACATCCCGTCGGCCACCATCCCCGGAGGACAGTTCGCGCTGCAGGGCATCCACCTGGTCACCCACCAGCAGATCGGCGAGTTCTTCGGCGGCAACCTCTACTACGCCACCGGTGTCGACAGCCTGTTCCACACCGAGCTGGGCCGGGAGGCGCTGAGCGCGTTCGGCGTCATGGTGGGGATCATCGCGCTGTCGCTGCTCTGCCCGCCGCTGGGCTTCGTGGTCGGGGTGGCCGTCGCCGCCGTCGACGTGGCACACGCACACCAGCGCGAGCGCCTCTACTCCTCGATGCTCGACCCGGAGCTGGTGCTCACCCGCACCGAGGTTGAGGTCGAGCTGTTCGCCGCGTACCTCGGAATGGCGTTGTCGCTGATCCCGGAGGCCGGCACCATCGGCGGCGCGGCCGTGCGCGGAGGCCGGGTCGCCCTGCGCTTCGGTGTCCGCGCCGGGCTGCGCACCGCCCGAGGGTACGTGGTACGCCGGGTCACCCGGCAGATCGTCGAAGCCGCGTCCCGTGACCTGCTTCAGGGGTTCCTCACCGAGATCCTGCTCAACGAGGTGCTGGAACGGGTGGTGCAGAAGCTGATGGAGCCGGTGCTCGCGTACGTGGAGCGCGAGGCGATGCTCAGCGGCGCTGTCGGTGGCCCGGAGGGCGCCCGGTTCATCCTCATGGTGTTGGACTCACAGCCCGGTGGCACCGCCGCGGGTCCGCGCGTCCCGGTGGTGCGGCCGTGACCGGGCCACGCCGGTTCCGTGCCGGCCGGTTCCTCGACGCCGCCGCCGTGCACGCCGCCGCCGACGCCAACCCACGACTGCAACGCTTCATGCGAACCATCGCCGCGCACAGCGAGGCCGGCGACGTGCGTTCCCGGCGGCTGCTGGAGCACCTCATCCGCCGCGTCGTCGACGACGTCGGCGACCTGCACCTGAACAACGCGCTCAACCGGCTGGAACGCATCGCCGTGCTGCGCGACAACATCGCCGCGATCCTCGACCACGTGCTGGAGGGCGGCACCCTGCCCGAGGGGGTGCGGCTGGAGACGCTCGGCGAGCGCTTCGACCAGCTCAACACCGAGATGCGCGAACTGAGCCGCCCGCGCGAGGGCATCGTCGGGGACGCGCCGCTGCGGCTGGCCGACGACGCAGCCCAGTACGCCGACTCGCTGCTGCGCGAGTTCGAGGTCGCCGGCGGTACCAGTGCGGCCGGCTGGCACGTCGAGCCCGCCGCAGTGGTCCAGGACGCGTTCCGGGCCATGCCGGCGGACCAGCAGGCCGCGTTGCGCCGCGCCGCCGAGCTGGAACCGGAGGCGCTGTGGCGGGCGGTGGCCGCCGAAACCGAGAGCGGCAGCCGGGCCGCCGTCACGGACCTGGAGACCCGGCTCGGCGGCCGGTTCACCCCCGACGACGTCGCCCGACTGCGGACCGCAGTGGGTGAACTCGGCAAGGCCCGCTCCAAGGGCCTGCACATGAACGACGCCCGGCTCACCGAGGCCCTGGCCCGCATCGCCGACCCGGAGCTGCGCGCGGTGGTGGCCAGCGGCGACATCTGGCTCACCCAGCAGTTGGCCGTGCACAACCCGGAGGCCCTGGCGACCCTGTGGCGACGCTTCCGCGACCGGGGCGGCCGCCCCGACGACGGCCCCGGCTTCCGCGCCTACCTGCGCCACGACATGGTCACCTACGGGCGGGGCGTGCTCGGCGAGTACGGCGCCGCGTTCTCGCTGAGCAGCATCGAGCTGTTCCTCAAGGGCCCCGACGCCAACGTCAAGGTCGCCGGCACCGACCTGGTCGGCATCGGCCACGACGGCTGGGTGTGGCTGATCGACGACAAGTCGCACCGGGCCAGGAGTGTCAGCGGAGTCAGCGCGCTCACCGACAACCTCGTCACCAACCTGCGCCGCGACGCCTCCGACTTCCGCGACGCCATCGCCCGGCTGCAACGCGACGACCCCGGTTTCACCCCCGACCCGCGGATCCTCGACGCGATCTCCCGGATGGAGGACGCCGCAGCCGAGATCGACCGGATCAACCGGCGCGGCTCCGCGTCCACCCGGCCCGCGCGGATCAGCCGGGCACTGGAGGACCGCCGGCTGCGGCTGCGCGTCACCAGCGCCGCCGGCGAGGTCCGCGAGATCACCCAGGCGCTGCGCGCCCTGGGCCTGGCCGTCGAACCCACCGGTACGCCGGTGCCGCTGCCACCCATCGGAGGGCGCTGAGCATGGCCATCACCAGCAGCTTCATGCGGTACGGCACGGTGCCGTCGGCGATCATCAGCGACGGGGTGCTGCCGATCCCGCTCTGGGCCGTCACCGCCATCTCCCTCGCGCAGACCTACCACCTGCCGCCGATCGGCTCCACCGCGCACAAGGCCATCGTGGCCACCCACGACGACACCATCACCCTGACCGGGGTCCTCGTCGGCGCGGAACGCTACGCCTGGAAGTTCGCCCTGGAGACGATGGCCGAGGCGAGCAAACGCGGCACCGCCCTCGCCGCGTACTCCGGGGGGAAGTTCGGTGGACTGATCCTGGTCACCTCGATGACCATCCGCACCGACATGCAGGTGCAGTCGCTGACCTTCAACGCGTCCGCCGCCCGCCGCGACGTCCTGGACACCACCATCACCCTCGTCCACGTGCCCCGTCCCAGCCTGCTCGGCAAGCTGCTCGACGTGGCCAGCATCGGAGTCGGCGCGCTCGCCGACGGGTTGGGCAACTGATGCCACCGTTCCCGATCGACCGCTATCTGCTGCCGGAGACACCTGTCGAGGTGCCCGACGGGTTCACCGAGGTGCGGCAGAGCCTCACCGCCGGCCTCCCGCACCGCGTCGAGCTGGGCGCCGGTGTCCACGCGGTGCTGATCCTGCCCACGGGCCTGGCCCGGCAGTGGCTGAACACCGACCCCCTCGCGGTGGTCAGCACCTCCGCCGACGACCTGGCGCCCCGGCCCGCGCCCCCGGCCGTGCCCCCGCCACCGGCGCTGGTCGGGCGGGTGCCGCTGCGACTGGTGGTCCGTCAGGGCACCCGGATCCTCGGCTCGGTGCCGCTCGCCGCCGGTCTGCGCCGGGTCTGCCCCGACGCCGGCCCGGCGGTCGCCGCCGGGTCCACCCCGATCGTCGTCGAGGTGGTGGTGCTCGGCTGGCTGCTGCACGCCGGGACGGTACGCGGCTCCGGCGACTACGGCTCGTCCATCGCGCTGGCCTGGCGGCGCGCCGACCGCGCGGCGGACCAGTTCGGGCCGCCACCGATCAACGAGTTCGTCTGGCGTCGCCGCCCACCCGCCCAGCGCGTCGAATCCGAGCTGGGCCCCGGCCGGCTGCGCTACCGCTATCTGCTCGACAAGAAGCTGCGGAGGGTGCTGCGATGACGCTCACGCCGTTCCAGACCGGTCAGGTCCGCCAAGGCGCGGTCGGCAACGACGCCGGTTGGACCCTGACCTTCCACCGGGAGACCCCGACCGGGCTGAGCCAGGACGCGGCGCTCACACTGTCCAGCGCCGACTACTACGCGGCCATCGACGCCGCGCTGCCCGACGGGCTGGGCCCCGGCGCGTACACGATCACCGTGCAGGGGCTGATCGACGAGCACTTCGCCCTGTTGCGCACCGCCGAGGGCCAACCACCGCTGGTGGCGAAACTGCACCTGTACTGGCGCGACGCCAACACCTCGGTCGGCGCCTTCTTCACCAACCTGGTCGGCGTCAACGCCGGGCCGACCCCGGCCGAGCTGACCCAGGCGCTGGTCGCCGTGCTGCGGGTGACGAAGGTACGCCGGCTCACCGGCGAGCGGACGTACGACACCGAGCTGACCCTCGTCGAGCAGGCGTACGCCCGGCTGGGTCAGCGGGTCGCCGAGCGGTTCGAGGCGGCGAACTTCAGCGCCGCGATCCGGGCCGTCGCCGAGCGGACCAGAGTGGACATCGCCACCTGGGGCGCGAACCCGGACGGCACGATGACCAGGGGCGCCACCGAGGCGGCCGGCGACGAGCGGGTCGCCTTCGGCGCCGGGCTGCTCCACCGCGCCGCGCTGGAGCGGATCGGCGGCGCGTTGCAGCAGTCGCTCAACGCGTACGGGCGGGGGATGCTGCTGATCCGGGACGGCACCGTGCACGTCGGCAAGCGGCCGATCCCCTACCCGGAGGGGGAGCCCAAGCCGCTCACCCTCGCCACCGGCCTCCTCGCCTGCACCGAGAACGGCAGCCAGGACACCGACCCGTACGCGGCCACCGAGGCCGGCGGCACCGCCGCGCCGCGCCGTCGGGCGTGGACGCTGACCCTCAAGGGCCGCCCCGACCTGAAGCCCGGCGACCTGGTGCGCTTCGACCCGCCGGCGGTGGACGAGGCCACCACGCTGGGCAGCGTCGGAGCGGCACTGCTCGGCTCGTTCGCGGCCCCGTTCGCCCCGTCGACCGGGGAGTTGGGCGCTGGGGCGAAGCTGCTCTACCTCAGCGCGGCGCGGCACACCCTGTCGCGTACCGCCGGTTTCGTCACCGTGGTGCAGGGCGTCGAGGTCACCTCGGGCGCCCAGGCCTGGGACAGCTGGAGTGACGCCTCCGGAGTGGGCGCGGCCGAGCCGGCGGGCCCGGCGTCGTCGCCCGGGGTGGCCGCCGCCGAGGCGGTGCGACGGGCGGCCCGCGCGGCCCGGGGCGAGACGCGTGGCCTGGAGATCGGCGAGGTACGCGCGGCGGCCACCAACGCCACCGGCGCGGTCGAACCGCCGGCGCAGACCGAGACGGTGTGGGAGGGGCTGGCCCGCCCGGACGGCCGCCCCAACGGCGCCCGCCGCCTTCCGGTACGCCGGGAACAGCCCGCGCCGCTGCCCGGGGTGACCTACCTGACCCCGTTCGCCTGGGGTGGCTGCGGGCTCATCCTGCCCCGCTACCCGGGCACCCGGGTGGCGCTGGCCTACCGCAACGGCGCTCCGGACGACCCGGTGGAGGTGGGCGCGCTCTGGCCCACCGGGCACGCCCCGGTCTCCCAGCCGGGGGACTGGTGGCTGTCCCTGCCGGTCGGGGTGGCCACCAACAGTCGCTCGTCGGTCGGCGACACGGTGGTGCCGGCCGACCACGACGGCAAGGTGGCGCACGACCTCACCGACGGCGACGGCAACCGGGTCATCGAGCTGGGTGAGCTGACCGTGCGGGTGGGCCGGGCCCAACTCCAGGGGCGCGGCCAGCGCCCGGCCCGCGCCGACGAGGCCGACAGCATCACCATCGAGCACGCCGCCGGCGGGTCGTCGATCGTGATGAAGCAGGACGGCTCCATCACCATCACCGCCACCCAGATCGACCTGGACGCCGGCAACGGCGCGGTGAACATCAGCGGCGGCACCGTCAACATCGCCGCCGACGACGTCGACGTCCAGGTCAGCAACGCGATGAACGTCCACTGAGGAGAGCGACATGGCTTTCGTGCTCACCACGTCGAGCAACGTGCACTGCCCCAACCAGGGGAAGGTCACCCCGGCCGGGCAGGGCAAGCTGACTGTCAGCCACGCGCCGGTGGTCCGGCTGGACGGCATCAGTGGCAAGTCGGTGTCAGGGTGCACCATCACCACCAGCAACTCCACCAAGCCGTGCAGCACGGTGACCTCGGCGACCGGAGCCGCCGGCAAGCTCAAGGTCGGCAACCTCGCAGTGGCCCTGGACTCACTCAGCGGCGCCACCGACGGCTCCAGCCCCGGGCTGTCCGCCAGCGCCGGGCAGAGCAAGCTGAAGGCGGTCTGAGATGGACCGGACCGAGCGGGAACGGCAGGCCGCCCAGCGCCGCTACCTCGGCTGGGGCCTCACCTTCGAACCCACCATGCCCGGCGTGGATCTGGCCCGCGACATCGTCTTCGACGACGGCCCGGACGGCCGGGTGCTGGCCCTCGTCGCCGGCACCGACAACGTGGCCCAGAGCCTCGCGGTGGCCCTGACCACCCTGCGCGGCTCGAACGTCTTCGACGCCACCTTCGGCTTCGACGGTCTCAACGCCCTCGCCGAGCAGATCGAGCCGAACCTGATCCGCGAGCAGGTGCGCATCGGCATCATCACGCTGCTCGACCGAGACCCCCGCGTCCGCAAGATCGTCGACGTGAACCTCGACGACGGTCGACTCGGCGCGAACGGCACCGACGACGCGGCGAAGGCCGCGCTGCGCGCGTCCCGCACCCTCCAGGTGCAGGTCCAGTTCGAAACCATCACCGACGACCGGCTCTCGGTGCATCTCGGGGAGCTGCCCAGTGTCTGATCCCACCCTCCCGGCCGAGCTGGCCGACGTCCTGGCCGTCGACGCCGCCGCGCTGCGGGCCACCGGCTCGACCGGCTTCGGCATCGTCGAGAGCGGCTTCGTGCCGAAGTCCTTCGCCCGGTTGCTCGCCGAGAAGCTGGCCACCGCCCGGCTGCTCTTCGGCGACGACATCGACCTGACCAGCGGAGCGGTGCTCCGAAAGGTCCTGGAACTGGCCGCGCTGGAGGACGCCCGGCTGTGGGCGGCGCTCGGTGCCGTCTACGACAACTCGTACGTGGTGTCGGCGACCGCCGACGCGTTGACCCGCCTCGGCGAGGAACTCGGCATACCCCGCCCGTACCTGCCGGCGAAGGGCACGGTGAAGCTGAAGCTGAAGGCCGCCCTGCCCACCGGGCGCACCCAGCTCACACTGCCCCGGGGAGCGCGGCTGTCCACACCCGGCGGGCACCACGTGGCACTGGACGAGACGGTGGTGCTCTCCGCCGCCGTGGGCGAACGGGTGCCGGCCGTCGCCGCGTTCTACCCCGGCCCGGCGCACAACCTCGACCCCGCGCAATCCAGCCAGAAGATCGACCGCTGGAACCGGGCCGACACCCTGCTGGCCGACCTGGACGACGCCGAGCAGGCCGCCGGCAAGGAACTGGTGGAGATCACCCACACCGTCGCGCTGACCGGGGGCGAACAGCAGGTCCCCGACGCGCGCTACCGGCAGCTGCTGCTGGCCGCGCCCCGCTCCATCTGGACGGCCGAGGCGATCGGTCTGGCCGTGGCGACAGTGCCCGGCGTACGTCAGGTGCAGGTCTTCGACGGTCGGGGCGGGCTGGACCTCAACCAGTCCATCTTCGGCAACTTCAACTTCATCGAGCGGGTCTTCAGCACCGAACGCGACCTCGGCAACCCGTACTACGTCACGGTGCTGGTCGCGCCCACCGCCGCGGCCATCTGGGACGGCCCCGACGGGCTGCACGCCGCCGTCGAGTCGGTCATCGAGGACCTGCGCCCGGTGGGCATCTTCGCCTCCGTGGACCGTGCCGACGAGGTGGGCATCGGTGTCGAGGCCGACCTGGTGATCCGGGGCCTGCCCCTGCCCACCGGCTCGAAGGAGACGGTGAACGCGTCCACAGCGGCCACCGAACTGCGGGCCCGCCTGCACGCCCGGTTGCGCCGCTACGTCGACGAGCTGCCCTTCGGCGAGCCGGTCCGCGCCGCCGAGGTGATCTGGACGCTGATGAACGAGCCGGGCGTCGCGGACGTCCGCGCACTGCGGCTGGTCCGCTTCCCGGCCGACTCGGCGGTGGTGGTGACCGGCAGCGCGCCCACCGGCGACGGGGTGCAGCGCCTGCCGGTCGGCGACAACGCGGTGCTCGCCGCGAACCAGGTGCCCGTCTACGTCGACCGGGACGACCCCCGGCCGTTCCGGATCGTCTGAGCGGGGGACCGATGACCGACATCCGGGTACCCGTGGACGGCGCCGACCCGTCCGTCGAACGTAACCTCGTCGACCAGCTGGAAGGCCCGTACCCGGGCACCGTCCGGCGGGTCGTGGTGCCACTGGCCGGCACCGGCGCCGCCGTCGTGGACTGGACCAGCCGCCACCCGCTGCTCACCGTCGTGCTGCGCCGCGACCTGGCCGAGGAGACCGTACGGGTGACCGTCACTGTGGACCAGGGCGGCGCGGGCCAGCGGGTGCTGCCGCCGGTGGTCTTCGCGCCCTGGTCGGCCGCCGGGGCGTCGGTGCCGGCGTACGCCCCGGACACCGCCGACGAGCCGTTGGTCGCGTCGTTCCCCGTCGCCGTGACGGCCGAGCGGGCCATCGACGGCGCCGCCACCACGGCGGTCACCGGTGCCGCGCTCACCGGGCTGGTCGAGCTGGCCGTGCTGGAGGGCAACCTGGGCCGGCTGCTCTACCTGATGTCGTACGAGAAGCACCGGCTGCGCCGCGCGGCCCGGGAGGTGCACGCGTACCGGACCCTCGCGCACGCCCGGCGCGACGCGCTGGACCGGATCGGCGCGGACGTCGGGGTGGCCCGCTTCGTCGACGAGCTGGTGCACGAGCCGGCCTCCGGTGAGGTGTACGCCCGCCGGCTGGCCCCGCCGGCCCGCGAGCCGGACGCCGCGTACGCCCATCGGCTCGGTCTCTACCGGCGGTTCCTGCTGCCCACCCCTGGTGCGGTGCGCCGGCTGCTCAACGGGCCCGGCACGGACACCGACCCGAACACCGGGCTCTTCGCCGACCTGCCCGGCGGCGCGCGGTTCACAGTGCGCGAGGACGACGACCGGTTCGCGGTGGCGATCCGCCTGGTGGCCGCCGGCGATCCGCAGCACCGCACGAACTTCCTCGCGCAACTGCGCCGCGACCGGCTGGTGCTGCCCGCGAACACCCCGCCGAACAACACAGTGCACGCCGGCCGGGCGTTGCCGGCCAGTCGGCTGGCCGAGGTCACCGCGCTGCGGGCCAGCCTGCGCCAGTCGTACGCCTTCGACAGCGCGCACGGCGTCGCACCGCCGCTGGCCGCCGCCCTGGACCGGGCCGGTCGGGTCTGCCGGGCGCTCGGCTCGTCCATCGTCTGGCAGGTGACCCGGGCCCAGGACGACGCCGGTGGCAGCCGCTACGAGCTGGGCCTCGGCGTCGACGTGAGCTGGCCGACCCCCGCGCAGGCCACCGACCTGCGCAACCGGGTGCTGGACACCGGTCGGGCGGTCACCGCCGACCGGACCGCCGAGGCGCTGATCGCCGCCGCCCGTGCGCAGGGCGTGCCCACTGTGGCAGCCGACGGGGAGCTGGCCTGGTTGTGGCGGGTGTGCGGGTTGCCGACGACGCACCGGGTCAGCACCACCAGGATGTATCTGTCGCACCTGCCCACCCGAGGGCTGGCGGTGACCGCGCCGCTGAGCGCCGCGGTCGGGGCCGACACGCCGGTCGAGGCGCAGTTCCACGCGCCGGGCGACCCGGGCGGCAACGCGCTGCTCCTCGCCGGTCTGGTCGCCGCCGCGTCGGCCTGGACCGGCGCGGGGGAGCCGGCGTGGACGCCGCTGACCGACGCGGCGGCCCGGACCCGGTGGGCGGCGGTGCCGATCCGGCCGGCCGGGCAGCCGGTGGACCAGGTGCTGGCCGCCGCGGGTCTTCCCGCGGTACGGGACCCGGCCCCGGTGGTCGCCGCGCTGAACCGCCTCCCCGACGAGCTGGTGGAGACCATCGAGCTGCCGGCCGCGCTGGCCAGCGCGCTGATCGCCGGCCAGCCGGCTGCCGGCGACCGGCTGGCCCGCCTGGTCGGGCTGCTGCGCGAGCAGCACCTCGCCGCCGCGCTGCCGCTGGTCGAGACGGGCAACCGGATCCTGCTGGTGTGCAGCGTGATCGGGCTGCCGCAGGCCGGGCTGAACCTGGCCGAGCGCCGGGCCACCGGGTTCCGCTGGTACACCGTGGGGCTCGGCGGCGGCACCGCGGAGATCAAGGCGGTCGGCGCGCGGACCGCGCTGCGGCCCACCCACGCCGGGTTGGTCGCCGTGGTGGCGCTCTCCTACGTGCGGACCGGCCGAACCGACCCGTACG
Source organism: Micromonospora sp. MGP-C2 (assembly GCF_057766525.1). Classification (NCBI taxonomy): domain Bacteria; kingdom Bacillati; phylum Actinomycetota; class Actinomycetes; order Micromonosporales; family Micromonosporaceae; genus Micromonospora; species Micromonospora sp. MGP-C2. The sequence continues at coordinate 1,041,287 of NZ_JBYMEN010000002.1, read as the reverse complement.
AGTTCCGGGTGGAGCTGCCCGACGGGGTGACGTTGACCCTGGCGCAGTACGAGCGCCTGATGAACGCGCTGACCCGGGTCTGCCCGCTCGGCGTGGAGATCAACACGTTCGGCATCCGCCGCGACCACGTCGACCTCGACGCCGACGGCACCGCCGAGCCGCTGCGCCCGACGGTGGCCCGGACCTTCCGCACCTTCCAGCAGCGCCGGCACCGCGGCGTGTACGACCAGCTCTGAGAGGGACACCACAATGGCGAGCGAGATCAATTACGACGGGGTGACCGTCACCGAGCTGTACGAGGCGTTCACCAAGCACGGCATTCCGGCCTCGGACGCCAGTGTGCTGGTCTCATCCTGGATCTACGAGAACGTGGGCACCGCGAAGCGGGTGTTCAGCTACGCCGAGTCGTTCCCCGCCGTGGAGCCGGGCTGCGCGCCGCCGCCGTTCGCGCGCACCTTCGCCCACAGCGACTGGGTCGACGGCGAGGACGTGGTGCAGGCCGGGCAGACCCCGGGGGAGCAGGGCTTCAACGAGCGGTTCCACCGCATCGAACACGACCTGGACCATCTGGGCACCGACCTGGCCAAGGCGTTTTCCTGCATGGCGGCGATGCGGGTCAGCCTGCGGCGGCTGCTCGACGAGATCCGCGCGGAGATCAACCGGCTGCACTCGACGGTGCACGAGAACAAGGTCAGCCCGGGCCCGTACGCGATCGAGCAGATCCCCAACTACATCGGCGCGCTGGACTTCGGCAAGTACATGGGCACCACGATGTTCATGGACAAGAAGGTCAGCATCTGGCAGACCAAGGCCGGCACCATCGTGCTGCCCGCCGTGGAGACCCTCGGCGTCGACGTGGTCGTCGGGCCGAAGGTCCGGGGCGCGGCCTACCTGCAGCGGTACGCCGCCGAGAACGGTGACGTCCGGCAGCGCTTCCCGCGTGAGGTGAAGTTGTCGGAGTTCATCCGCGCGTTCGGCGAGGAGGAGGTGGCCGACGGTCGGCTGATCCGCGACGTGCTCAAGGTGCTGCCGGCGGACACCAGCTACCCGAGCGTGGACGCGATGCTCGGCGAGGTGAGCGAGCGGGAGGCGGTGATCGTCCGGACCACCGTTGGCGCCCAGTCGGCGGTCGCCGCCGCGCTCGGCATCGAGGGTGAGTTGGAGAACGTCGGCGACGCCGACATCGCCATGCTCAGCGGGGTGCCGACCAAGGCCCGGGCGGCGCTGGCCCGCGCCGGGATCAGCACGCTCGGCAAGTTGGCCGAGGCTCCGACCGAGCAGGTGCTCGCCATCATGAAGGAGGCACAGGTGCGCGCGAACGTCGGCGACGCCGCGGAGTGGACCGGGTACGCCCGGACGCTGAGCAAGCTGCGCTGAACGGTCGGTGCCGGATCCGGCGAACGGTTGATCCACGCCGCTCGCCGGGTCGGTGTGACGACACTGCGCTGGCGCGGCGATCGTCCACACCCGACCGTGAAGTCCCACGGGGCGATCGGGTGCGAGAGGCGCAGGAATGGCTGTTCACGAGGTTACGCACGACCTTCGCACCGCGGCACCCGAGATCGAGGCGGGGCGGCCTCCCCGGTACGCGTTGCGGCTGCTCGGTGGGTTCGGGTTGGAACGCGACGGGCGGGTGGTGACGGTGCCGCAGGGCGCCCGCCGGCTGCTGGCCTACCTCGGCGTACGCCAGCGGTGTGCCCGCTCGGAGGCCGCCGGCACGCTCTGGCCCGGCTCGCACGAGGACCGGGCCCGGGCCAACCTGCGCACGATGCTCTGGCGGCTGCACCGGGTGACTCCCGACCCCCTGGTGGACGAGGACGACCGGCTGGCCCTGGCCGCCGGGGTGACCAGCGACGTGGCCACCCTGGGTGCGGCGGCCACCGCCCTGCTGGCCGGCGGGTCACCTGTCGACGTCGGCCCCGGTGTGCCGGCGCTGGCGACCGGTGAGCTGCTGCCCGGCTGGTACGACGACTGGGTGCTGACCGAGCGGGAACGGTTGCGCCAGACCCAGCTGTACGCGTTGGAGGCGCTCGCCGAGCGGCTCACCTCGCAGGGCCGGTACAGCGAGGCGGTGCAGGTGGCGTTGACCGCTGTGCAGTTGGAACCGCTGCGGGAGAGCGCCACCCGCACGCTGATCGCGGTGCACCTGGCGGAGCGCAACATCAACGAGGCGGTACGGCGGTTCGAGCTGTTCCGCGCCGACCTGGGCCGCGAGTTGGGGGTCGCACCGACCCCGTGGCTCGAGCGTCTTGTTCGCGCCGGCCTGCACCCAGGGTGACCGTCCCCTTTCCGTGACCGGCCGGCCGCAGGGCCCATGCCGGCGTCCCACCAGCCCAGACTCCGCCCACGCCGGCCTCCCGGCGCCCCGGACATCCGTCCTTTGCTCTGCACCCACGGAGGCGACGCTCACGGTCTGTAAGTGGTGCGTCCATGGGTGCAGAGCAAAGGGGGCGGCTGGGGTGGGTGGGGTGGGAGGAGATCCAGCCGAGCGGGTGGTGTGCCTCGCGCGTCGCTGGTCAGGCCAGTCCGGCTGGTCTTACCAGTCCGGCTGGTCTGACCGGTCAGGTTGGTCAGTGCGTCGCGGGCGGGATGCTCTGCTCGTACTGGAAGACGTTGTGCGGGTCGTACTTTGCCTTGATCTTGCGCAGCCGTGGGAAGTTGCGGCCCCAGTAGGCCTCCTCCCACTCCGCCATGCCGATGTTCGGCACGTTGACGTAGGCGCCGTCCACGTAGGGCCGCAGCGCCTGGCTGAACTCGGCGATCCAGGTCTGGGCGATCGGGGTGATGGCGTCATCGCTGTCGGGCTCGCCGCGGGTGCCCCAGCCCGCGCCGGGCTCGGAGTAGAAGAGCGCGTCGCGGTGCGGGAAGGCCGCGCCGCCGAAGGGTTCCTGTCGTTGGGCTCCGGACCCGAAGGCCTGGGTGAAGAAGTTGCTGTCCGGCGACGGGGAGTTCTCCATGAACTCGCGGACGATACTGATCGCCTTCGCCGGGAAGGGCTCCCTGGTGAACTGCGAGAAGAACTTCCACTTCGCCGGCTCTTCGTCGCTCGGGATCTGGAAGCCGGAGTAGGTCTCGCTCCAGCCGCCGATCTGGACTGTGACCTCGGGGTCGCCGATCGAGAGGATGGGCTCCAGCAGTTTCCTCGTCTCGGCCTCCGATCCCTCGGCGAGCACCGCGAACAGCAGGATCTCGTTCGGGTGCACCTCGACCTGGGTGCCGAGGCGGGGGTCGCTGAAGGGCGCGGTGCGCTGCCAGTTTTCGAAGACCTCGTGCAGGTTGTCGAGGCCCGGCCAGGTCGCCTGAAGGTAGGCGACGCTCTTCAGCGGGGCCACCTTGTAGGTCAGCGACGTGACGATCCCGAAGTTGCCGTTTCCGGCGCCGCGCAGGGCCCAGAGCAGGTCCGGGTAATTCCACGGGTCCACCTCGAGCACCTTCGCGCCGTTGGCGCCGGCCGCGACGACGATCTCCGCGCCGATCAGGTTGTCGCAGGCCATGCCGAGATAGCGGGTGAGGAACCCGAAGCCACCGCCGAGGGTCGCGCCGGACAGGCCGACGGTCCCCTCCGTTCCGGTCGTCGCCGCGAAGTCGTACTCCCCGAGTGCGGTGATCGCCTCCGACTGGTTGAGCCCCGCGCCGAGCTTCGCCACGCGAGCGGCGGCGTCGATGTGGACGTCCTTCAGCTCGCTGACGTCGATCACGATGCCGTTGTCGACGTTCGACCAGCCTTCGAGGCTGTGGCGACCGCTGCGTACCCGCAGTGCGACGTCGTGTTGCCGCGCCCAGGTGAGGGCGTTGACCACGTCGTGGGTCTCCTGGGCGAACACGATGACCAGGGGGTAGCGCACGAACAGCTCGTCCCAGCCGAGGCTGGCCTCCGCGTAGTTCGGGTTCTGGGGGCGGACGATGCGCCCGGTCAGTTCCGCCGGCGGGTACGTGGCGCCGGGAGACGACCCGGGACCGTCGGCCGCGATCGCCGAGCTGCCGGCGATCACGCTTGGAAGAGCGACCGCTCCGGCGCCGACGGCCGTCGCCTTGAGCAGATCACGACGAGAAAGGTCGCGCATGGTCCGAATCCTCTCGATCGGGGTCACACCAGAAATCGGGACCAAGAGGGCTGATGCCTCTCATCTGGTGCAAACTCACCGTAATGCGAGAGGTTCGCCGAAGATCCGAGAACTTGTCGCGGAACCCGGTCGGGTGATGCGGCAACCGTCAGCTCAGAGGCGGCGGTCAGCTCGGGAGCGGGCCGTCAGTTCGGGGCGGGCTGGTCGAGGATGGCGCTGAACCGCTCCTCGGCAAGGTCGAGCTGGCCGAAGATGTGCCGCTTCACCGCCGGCGACAACGGGGTGTCCGGCCGGCCGATAAGGTCCCGGAAGAGCGGCACCAGCGGCCGGTACTTCCGGGCCGACGAGACGACCTTCGGCCCGACCGTGTGGATCACCCCCACGCCGTTGTCGGTGAAGTCCGACACCTTGATCACCCGGGCCCAGGGCTCCCGGTCCAGGCTGACCGCCAGGTGCTCCCGGTACTGCGCGTTGCGGTCCCGCTCCGGGTCGTACCCCGGGTTGGTGACGGCGGCGACCAGGGTGGCCACCCGCGGCCCGAACCGCGCGGCGAGCGCGACCAGCGCCGCAGCGGTCGGGTCGGCTCCCGGCTCACCGCCGGCCAGCTCGGCCGGGTGGTCCTCCACCGCGTCGTGCAGCAGGCCGGCGACGATCACCTCCACGTCGCGCACCTGGTAGTGGTGCATCAACCGGATCGCCACCCGCAGCAGGTGATTCAGGTACGGCTCGCGGACCCGCCGGTCGTCGCGGTGCAACTCGGCGGCGAGGTCCAGCGCGGCGTTCAGCCGCTCCCGGTCGTCGTCGTCGAACTGCTGGACCTCCAACCGGAAGCGTTCCAGCAGGCCCGGTTCGCCGTGGATCTCGGTGATCGCGTGCATCGGCATGCTGCCCAGGTGCGGCGGGAAGTCCATGCGTCACTTATAGCCGATCTTCACCACATCGATGGGCCCCTACGTCGCCGACCCGACCGCGAGTTGCGGGCGCGCCGAGCCCGTCAGATCGGCAGCCGGTCGGCACCGGCGAGGGGGCCCACCAGGAGGGGGACCAGTGGTGCCGGCAGGACGGGGTCGCGGCGCAGGGTGGGCGTCCAGCCCGCGTCGGCGGCCAGGTCCGGGTCATGGGTCGCGTTGTACGCCGCCAGCAGGTCGACCGGCCGGGCCGGGCTGCCGCTCTGGCGCACCCAGGAACCCCGCTCGGTCAGCGCGGTGCCGCCCCAGTCGTAGAGCAGGTCGGCCGGGTCGACCGGCGCGTCCAGTGTGAAGAAGTTGTTCTGCGCGTAGATCGCCGACTGGACACCGACGCCCAGCGCGTACTGGAAGTCGTCCCCGCCGAGCCGGTAGTGGTTGTTGTAGATGTCGACCTGACCGAAGCGCACCCGGGGCAGCCGTTGCAGGACGCCGTCGAAGAGGTTGTGGTGCAGAGTGACCTTCAACCGGCCCACGTCCGGGCCGACAGTGTTGGACGAGCCGATCAGCAGCAGCTTGTCCCGCCCGGTGAAGCGGTTCCACGAGGCGGTGACGAGGCTGGCGGTGTGCGTGACGTCCAGTGACCCGTCGTGCACCTGGTAGGGCCGTCCGAAGTAGACGGGTTGGGCGCTGTCCGGGTTGTCGCCGTCGGTGAAGGTGTTGTGGTCGACCCAGACGTTCTCGCTGCGGCGTACCGAGATCTGGTCGTACTGGCTGTTCCAGTTGCCGGCCTCGCCGTCGGTCGGTGACCAGGCGGGGAAGCAGTCCCGGGCGTCGACGAGGGTCAGGTTGCGGACGATGACGTTCGACGCCCGGTCGATCATGAGGGTGAGCCCGGTCAGGCGGGCGCCGCGCAGCCCGACGATCGTCGTGTTCGGGCCGACGTTGATCTGGGTCTGCCGGGTCTGGTTGGTCACCGAACGCACCCGGGCCTCTTCCAGTGGCCCGCTCGGGGGCACCCGTCCCCACACCGCCGGGTCGTACGCGGCCAGGTAGGCGTCCAACCGGTACGCCGGGTCGGCCAGGTCGGCGCAGCTCAGCGCGGTGCCCTCCGGCCCTTCGAAACCGTCGATGGCGCCGTCGACGTAGATGAGCTTCGGCGTGGCGTCGGTGGCGTTGCTGGCGTTGTCACCGCCCAGGGCGGCGACCAGCTCGGCCCGGCTGTGCACCACCCGGGTCCGGTCGGGAGCGGCCGTCGAACCGCCGGTGGTGCCGGTGCCCTCGGCCGCCCAGCCGTCCCGCTCGGGCAGGGTCTGCCGTCCGAGATGGCCGGCCAGCCAGGAGAGCCCGTCGGTGGCCGGGGTGTCGGGGCGCGCAGCGGCGGCGGCCGGGCTGGGACCGAGCAGGAGGGCGATCACCGTAACGCCGGTGAGGATTCTGCGCATCGACTCTTCCCATTCGCTGGTGGTGGTGGTGGGCAGTCGGATATTCGGGGATGTGTCCGATGTGACCGCCCCGCGTGCGGGCGATGTCTGCACTCCGGTTGCCGTGGGCCCCCTATCCGGTCAACTCGGCGCGGTACGCCGCCGCCGCCCACGGCACCGCCAGTTCGCTCGGAAGCGCCCCCCGCTCGGCCGCCCGACGCAGCACGTCGACCACGCCCCGCAGGTGGCGTACCCGGTCCCCGCCCTCACCGACGACGGTCACCAGGTCGCCGTCGAGCAGCCGGGGCTCGGGGGCGACCCGCAGCGCGTCCAGCAGCGCGGTGAACGGCGCGGTGCGGGCCAGCGGCGCGATAAGCGGCACCGCCGCCGGGTCGTCCCGGTGCGCCAGCAGGTTCTCCAGCAACCCCACCCGCCCCGGGACGCGGCGGGTCACCACGTCCCCGGGCAGCCGCAAGCGGTCCGTCGGGTACTCCAGCACCGCCTGACCCGCCGTGCCGGTCACCACCACCTCACCCGCCACGAACTCCTCGGCGGCCAGGGTCACCGCCACCAGCACCGGCGGACCGGCGCGGAACAGGACCCGCAGCACGGCGGTGTCCTCCACCTCGATCGGGCGGACCCGGTAGCGTTCCACCTCGATCGCCACCGGCCAGGGCGTCGCCCCACCGAGCGCCTCGGCGACCGCCAGGCACTGCATCACCGCGTGCGCGAGCGGATTGGCCAGCGCGCCGTCCAGCACCGGCCGGCCGTCGAGGCTTCGCCGACCGGCCCACGAGGAGCGGGCGTAGTAGGCGTCCGGCCGTTGCCACGCGGCGACGGTGGAGATGCCGGTGACCGTGCCCAGCCGGCCCGCCGCCAGCGCGTCGGTCAGCGCGGTCAGGGCCGCCGAGCCGAGCGCCTGGAAGCCGACCTGCGCCACCCGGCCGGCGGCGGTCAGCGCCCAGGTCAGCTCCTCGTGCTCGGCCAGCGACAACACCGGCGGTTTCTCCAACAGCAGGTCCGCGCCGGTGGCCAGGGCGTCCCGGGCGATCGCCAGGTGGGTGTGCGGCGGCGTGCAGATCACCACCACCTCCGGCCGGGTGGCGGCGAGCATCGCCCGGTGGTCGGTGAACACCTCGACCCCGGGCGGCACCGGCGCCGCCGGGTCGTCCTCCACCGGTCGGACGTCGACCAGGGCGACCAGCCGCAACCGGCCGGCGGCGTGCAGCGGGGCGATCACCCGCCGGTGCCACCGACCGTGCCCGTTCGCCCCGATCACCGCCACCCGGGGCGGCGTCACAGCGCTCACCACCGACCGGCCGGTGTCGGCCCGTTCACCGGGCACCGGCCAGTGTGGCCTCGACGCCGTGTCGTTCCAGCGCGGTCAACCAGGCGATCACGTCGGCGCGGACCTCGTCGTCCTCGGCTACCTCGACCGGGATGACCTCGCGCAGCGCGAAGAGCGCGTCGACGGCACCCGCCGGGCTCTGCGCACCGGCGTCCAGCGCGGCGCGGATCGGCCCGGCGAGGGGGTCCTGGAACGGCAACGGGTGCCCGTCGTCGGCGTACCCCAGCGCGAAGCGCAACCAGGACGCCACGACCAGCGCGCCCCAGCGCGCGGACCGGCCGGCCGCGCGCAGGTCGGCGATGGTGTGCAGGACGCGTTGCGGCAGCTTCTGCGAGCCGTCCAACGCGACCTGGAGGGTGCGGTGGTGGATTGCCGGGTTGCCGAACCGGGCGAGGACCTGCTCGCCGTAGTCGACCACCCGGACCCCGTCCGGCGGCGTGAAGCTGGCCGCGACGTCCTCGGCGATCAGCCGGCGCAGCACGTCGGCCAGGTGCGGGATCTCCAGCGCCTCGGCGATGGTCTCCCGACCGGCCAGCGCACCCAGGTACGCGATGGCCGAGTGCACGCCGTTGAGGGTGCGCAGCTTCAGCCGCTCCCACGGGCCGGCGTCGTCGGTGAGCACCGCCCCGGCGTGCTCCCAGCCGGGCCGTCCGCCGGGGAAGTCGTCCTCGATCACCCACTGCGCGTACGGTTCGGCGGCGACCGCGGCCAGGTCGGTCACGCCAAGCACCCGGCGTGCCGCCTCGATCGTCTCCGGGGTGCTGGCCGGCACGATCCGGTCAACCATCGTCCCCGGGCAGGTGACGTTCGCGGCCACCCACTCGACCAGCCCGGCGGGCAACCCGTCGGCACGCCCGACCGCCTGGTCGAGCATTCCGCGCAGTCGCCGGCCGTTGGCCGGGAGGTTGTCGCAGCTCACCAGTGCCACCGGCCCGGCGTCCGCGGCGGCCCGCGCGGCCAGCCCGCGCAGCAGCAGCCCCGGCACCGTGGTCGGTGGTCGGCCGCCGGCCAGGTCCGCGGCGAGCGCCGGGTCCGGGGACAGCTCGCCGGTCACCGGGTCGAGTTGGTACGCCTTCTCGGTGACGGTCAGGGTCACCACGCGTACCGCCGGGTCGGCGAGCAACGCCACCACGGCGTCCGGGTCGCGGGGAGCGTGCCGTACGCCGCTCAGGGCGCCCACCACCCGGGTGGCGCTGCCTGCGGCGGAGAGGGTGCTGACGCTGAACAGGTTGTCCTGGGCGGCGATCGCCTCGACCATCGCGGTGCTGCGGGGGGCGACGGCCATGATGCCCCAGTCGCCGCCGGCCGCGCCGACCGCCGCCTCGGTGAAGACGGCCTGGTGTGCCCGGTGGAACGCCCCCAGGCCCAGGTGCACGATGCCTGTCGGCACGGTGCCCGGCCGGATCAGGGGGCGGGCCTCGGCGGGCAGGTGGCGCAGCATGCCCAGGCCGAGCCGGGAGGCGCCGACGGTCACCGCCATGCCGGGCCGTCCGGGAAGCGGAACTCGGCGATCGAGGCCGGCTTCATGGTGGCGCTGTATCCCGGTCGCTCGGGCAGCAGGTAGCGGCCACCGCGGGTCCGGACCGGATCGACGAAGTGCTCGTGCAGGTGGTCGACGTACTCGACCATCCGACCGTCCAGGCCGGTGCCCACCCGCAGGTAGTCGAAGATCGCCAGGTGCTGGACGTACTCGCAGAGGCCCACACCGCCGGCGTGCGGGCAGACCGGCACCCCGAACTTCGCCGCCAGCAGCAGCTCGGCGAGGACCTCGTTGACGCCGCCGACCCGGCAGGCGTCGATCTGCATCACGCCGATCGCGTCGGCCTGCAACAACTGCTTGAAGATCACCCGGTTGGCGGCCACCTCACCGGTGGCCACCCGGCACCGGCCGCCGGTCAGCTCGGTCACCGCCCGGGCGATCCGGGCATGGCCGAGGATGTCGTCGGCGTGGGTGGGCTCCTCGATCCAGTACGGGTCGACCTCGGCCAGCGTGGCCATCGCGGTGATCGCCTCGTCGACGTCCCAGACCTGGTTGGCGTCCATCATCAGCAGCGCGTCCGGGCCGATCTCCTCCCGGATGATCCGGGCCCGCCGCAGGTCGTCGGCGAGCGGGCCGCCGACCTTCATCTTCATCGCCCGCCAGCCGTCCTGGTACGCCTGCCGGGTCAGCGCCCGCACCTTGTCGTCGGGGTAGCCGAGCCAGCCGACCGAAGTGGTATACGAAGCGAAACCACTCTGCTTGAGTTCCGCGAGCCGGCCATCCCCTCCGATTAATCCCTTGTCGAGGATGGCCGCCGCCTCGTCCGGGGTGATCGCGTCGGTGATGTGCCGGAAGTCGACGCTGGCCACGAGCTCGTCGGTGGGCAGCTCGGCGAGGAACCGCCACATCGGCTTGCCGGCCAACGTGGCCCGCAGGTCCCACACCGCGTTGACCAGCGCCCCGGTCGCCATGTGGATGACGCCCTTCTCCGGGCCCAGCCAGCGCAGCTGCACGTCGGCGCTGAGCGAGCGCCAGAACGCGACCGGCTCGGCCGTGATCTCCTCGATCGTGCGCCCCCGCACGTGGTGGGCGAGCGCGCGGACCGCCGCGCAGGTGATCTCGTTGCCCCGGCCGTTGGTGAAGGTGAACCCCGCGCCTGTCGGGCCGGCGTCGGTGCCCAGCTCCACGTACGTCGCCGAGTAGTCGCCCCGGTTGATCGCGTCGGAGCCGTCGCCCCGAGCGGCGGTCGGGAACCGCACGTCGTGCACCTCGACGGAGGTGATGGTCACCGTCACTGGTCGGCCTTTCCGAAGTTGAAGACCCGCTTGGGCAGCCGGTACGCCAGGTCGACGATGGTCTCGGCGGCCTCGTCCATCGGCAGCCGGTGCTCGGCGACCAGCCGGGCCAGGAAGCCGGCGTCGACCCGACGTGCGACGTCGTGGCGTACCGGGATGGAGCAGAACGCCCGGGTGTCGTCGACGAACCCGGTGGTGTTGTAGAAGCCCGCGGTTTCGGTGACCGTCTCCCGGAACCGGCGCAGCACCTCGGGGGAGTCCAGGAACCACCAGGGCGCGCCGAGCAGCAGCGCGGCATACCCGCCCGCGAGGGGCGCCAGCTCCCGGGTGAAGGTGTCCTCGTCGAGGGTGTAGAGCACCACCCGCAGCCGCGGGTCGTTGCCGTAGCGCTCCAGCAGCGGGGCGAGCGCGTGTACGTACTCGGTGGCCTGCGGGATGTCGCCGCCGACGTCGCGGCCGTGCCGGGCGTGCAGCCAACGGTTGTGGTTGCGCACCGCGCCGGGGTGCAGCTGCATGACCAGGCCGTCGTCGAGTGACATCCGGGCGAACTCCACAAGCATGTGCGCCCGGAACGCCTCGGCGTCGGCGGCGTCGGCCTCGCCGCGCCGGCCCCGGTCGTACAGCCGCTCGGCCTCGGCCGGCGTCAGGTCCAGCGTCCGCGCGGTGGGATGGCCGTGGTCGGAGGACGTCGCGCCGGCGGCGATGAACGCGGCGCGCCGGGCGCGCAGCGCGGCCAGGTAACCGGCGTACGTGCCGGTGTCCTCGCCGGCCCGCTCACCGAGCCGTTCCACGTTGGTCGACCACCCGTCGAACTCCATGTCCACCACGTCGTCCGGGCGGAAGGTGGTGACGACCCGGCCGCCCGGCCCGCCCCAGCCGTCGGCGGCGAGCTTGGCGTGCTGGCCGAGGTCGTCCAGCGGCGACTCGGTGGTGGCGAGCACCTCGATGTTGAACCGCTCGAACAGCGCCCGGGGCCGGAAGTCCGGTTCGGCGAGCCGGGCCGCGATCTCGTCGTAGAGGGTGTCGGCGGTGGCCGGGCCGAGCGGGGTGTGCACCCCGAACACGGTGCGGAAGGTCTGCTCCAGCCAGAGCCGCGAGGGGGTGCCCCGGAACAGGTGCCAGTGCGCGGCGAAGCGTCGCCAGATCACCCGCCCGTCGGTCTCCACCGGGCTGCCGTCCCGGGTGGGCACACCCAGGTCCGACGGGGGTACGCCCTGACTGAGCAGCATCCGGGTCAGGTAGTGGTCGGGCACGATGAGCAGCTGCGCCGGGTCCGGGAAGGGTCGGTCCTCGGCCAGCAGGGCCGGGTCGACGTGCCCGTGCGGCGAGATGATGGGCTGCTCCGCTGCGAGGGCGTACAGCTCCCGGGCCAGCGCGCGCTGGCCCGGTTCGGGCGGCAGGAGCAGGTCGTTGTGGTCGAACGTCGGCACGGGGAAGGGCTCCTCGTCTCCAGGTCAGCGGGGGGTGAGCAGGTCGGCGACCCGGACCGGCTGACCGGTCTCGAAGGACCGGTTGGCCGCCAGGCCGGTGAGCAGGGCCAACGCGCCGTCGTCGGCGGTCGCGGCGCGCTCCAGGGGGTCGGGTTGACCCCCGAAGAGCACAGCGGTCATCCGGGCGTCCGCGCCACCGTGGCCGTGCCGGCTGCGACCCTCGACGGGGATCTGTCGGGGCGGTTGCCAGAACGGGCGCAGGGTGAGGGTCGCACCACCGCCCTCGGCCGGCGCCTCGGTGCCGTGCAGGGCGGCGCCCTTCACGGCACCGGCGGTGCCCCGGTCGACGAAGTCGTTCTCGGTGACCTCCAGCTCCAGCCGGCCCCGGCTGCCGTTGACCATCACCCGGTAACCCTCCCAGGGCGCGTAGGCGGTGAGGTGGTAGGTCATCGTGGCGCCGGTGGAGTAGCGGGCGAGCACCGCCATGTCGTCCTCGATGCTGACTCCGGGGGCGAAGACGTTGCGGTCGCGCTGGTAGCCGTCCTCGGCCTCGGCGTCGAGGTACAGCTCACGCAGCCGGGGGTGGGCGTCGAGTCGCAGCGCGAACGGGTCGTCGACGGCGGCGGGGGAGCCGTGTGCCCGGTCGTAGTCGCGGGCGTAGCCGTGCCGGCGGCCGTCCTCGCCGTAGAAGAACAGCCGGCCGGCCGCATACACCTCGACGGGGGTGGCGGCCAGCCACCAGTTGACCAGGTCGAAGTGGTGGCTGGCCTTGTGCACCATCAGCCCGCCGGAGGTGGCCTTGTCGCGGTGCCAGCGGCGGAAGTAGTCGGCGCCGTGGCGTACGTCGAGCAGCCACTCGAAGTGCACCGAGCCGATCTCGCCGACCGCGCCCTCGGCGAGCAGCCGGCGGACCTGTTCGTGCAGCGGGTTGTAGCGGTAGTTGAACGCGACAGTCACCCGACCGCCGGTCTCGGTGACCGCGTCCAGGATGCGCCGGCAGCGCGGCGCGTCCACGGTCATCGGCTTCTCGGTGACGACCTCCCGCCCGGCGCGCAGCGCGGTCACCACGTACTCGTCGTGGGTGACGTCCACGCTGGTGACCAGGACGACGTCGACGCGCTCGGAGTCCAGCATGGCCGCGAAGTCACCGGCCGGGTACGTGGGCACCGGGCGGTGGCTCAGCTCGGCCAGCCAGCGGTTGTGCGCGTCCATCCGGGCCTGGTTGACGTCGGCGAACGCGACCAGCTCGGTGGTGTCGGCGTGGTCGAGCACCAGGGCGCGGACGAACATCTCCGCCCGGGCGCCGGTGCCCACGACGGCGTACCGGACCCGGCCGTCGACTCTCGGTGACATGCGGTCGCCTCCCCGGTGATCCTGCAAACGTTTGCAGTGAAGTAATCACGATCGATCCGATTGCGTCAACGAGGGTGACGCAATCGGCGGCAAATATCCGTGTTTGCGGGGCAGCAAGTCACCAAGGGGAGTGTGGGTGCAACAAAGCCGTAACCATCCACCGTTGACACTGGCGCAACCGTTTGCATTAATGGCCACACCCACGTGACCACCACCACATCGGACGAAGGGGCCGCCGTGCCAGTCACCATCCGGGACGTCGCTCGGGCGTCCGGTGTGCACATCTCCACCGTGTCCCGCACCTTCTCCGCTCCGCACCTGGTCAACCCGGAGACCCGGGTCCGGGTGCTGGCCTGCGCGGAGGATCTGGGCTACCGGCCCAACCGGGCCGCCCGGGCGCTGATCACCGGGCGTACGCACAACATCGGGCTGATCATCGCGGACATCGCGAACCCGTTCTTCCCGCCACTGATCAAGGCGGCGGAGAGCCAGGCCCGGCACCGCGACTACCACGTCTTCGTGGCCGACACCAACGAGGATCCGACCGTCGAGGAGGAGCTGGTCCACGCGCTTGCCAAGCAGGTGGACGGGGTGCTGCTGTGCAGTCCTCGGATGAGCAACAGCCTGATCGAACAGCTCAGCCGTGAGGTGCCGCTGGTGGTCGTCAACCGACAGGTGACCGGTCTGCCCTGCGTGCTGATGGACGTCGGCCAGGGTGCCCGGGCGGCGATCGAGCACCTGATCGGCCTGGGGCACCGCAGCATCGCGTTGCTCGGTGGCCCGCGCAGCTCGTGGACCAACCGGGAGATGCGCCGCGCCGCCGGCACGGCCGCCCGGGCGGGTGGTGCGGAGCTGACAGTGCTCGGCCCGAACGCGCCCACCGAGACCGGCGGCTCCGCCATCGCCGAGCAGGTGCGGCGCAGCGGTGTGTCGGCCGTGCTCGCCTACAACGACCTGATGGCGATCGGCCTCATCGAGGGGCTGGACGCGCTCGGGGTGCGGGTGCCGCAGGAGGTGAGCGTCGTCGGGGTCGACGACATCGCCCTGAGCCGGCTCACCCGCCCCAAACTGACGACGGTGGCCACACCCACCGGGGCCGCCGGCCGGACGGCCGTCGACATGCTGCTGCAACAGGACACCGAATCACCGCGCGGCGCGCGGGGGCTCGGTGCCGGCACGGCGCTCGGCGTCCGTCGTACCACCGCACAGGTAATGCTCCAGACCGACCTGGTCATCCGCGACTCGACCGGCCCGGGCCCGTACGCCCGGCCGGCACGTCCCCTGGCCGCGCCGCCTGGCCCGGACCCGCATTGCCCTGCGGGCCCGGGCATCCCGACCGCGGCCACCGGTGACGCCGTCGCCTCCTAATGCCGAGGAGTGAGCGCACATGCACCCCGCAACGCCCCCCACCACTAACGCGCCTGCCGGGCGCAATCACCGTACCGCGCTGCCTCGGCGGCGCCTGCTGCGCGGCCTGCTCGCCGTGACTGTCGCCGCGCCGCTGATGTTCGGAGCCGCCGCCTGCGGAGACGACGACGGCGGCGGCGCGGCCGACCCGAACGCCCCGGTCAAGCTCTCCATCTTCTGGTGGGGCGGCGACGCCCGGGCCAAGCTGACCGAGGACGCCCTCGCGCTCTACACCAGGAAGCACCCGAACGTGACGTTCGAGAAGACCTGGCAGGCCAACCAGGGCTACTTCGACAAGCTGGCCACACTCACCGCCGGCGGCAACCCGCCGGACCTGTTCCAGATCGACGACAACTACCTGGCCGAGTACGCGTCCCGCAACACCACGCTCGACCTGACCTCGTACCAGAAGTCCGGAAAGCTGGACACCTCCAAGTTCCCCGAGAGCCTCTGGCAGTACGGCGTGGTCGACGGCAAGCTCGCCGGTCTGGCCGCCGGGGAGAACACCCAGGGCCTGGTCTACAACAAGACGCTGCTGACCAGGAACAACCTGCCCGAGCCCACCACCGGAATGTCGTGGGAGGAGCACATCGCCTGGGCCGAGCAGGTCACCGCCAAGACCAAGGTGCCCGGCACGCAGGACCCGAGCGCCGACTACAAGGCGTTCTGGGTCTGGCTCCGGCAGCAGGGCAAGGACCTCTACAAGGGCTCCGAGCTGGGCTTCACCGCCGAGGACGTGACCAGGTGGTTCGACCTGTGGAAGGGCGCCCGGGACCGCAAGGCCACGCCGAGCGCCGACGTCATCCACGAGGGCAACTCCAGCGATGTCACCAAGCAGTTGGTGGTCACCGGCAAGTCGGCCACCTCCTGGGTGTGGGCCAACCAGATGCCGGACCTGAAGAAGAACACCAAGGACGAGCTGGGCGTGATCGCCTACCCCGGTGACCCCAGCGCGCAGTGGGCCCGGGCCTCGATGTACTGGTCGGTGTTCAAGGGCAGCAAGAACAAGGACGTCGCGGTCGACGTGATCAACTTCCTGAACAACGACCAGGAGGCGGTCAAGCTGCTCGGCACCGACCGCGGCCTGCCGTCCAACCTGGACCTGCGCCGGGTGGTCAGCGACGACACCACCGACCCGGCGATGAAGCAGTCGATCGCCGTGGAGGCGGAGCTGACCCAGAAGTTCGGCAAGTCGCCGCAGGTGCCGATCAAGGGGCACAGCAAGGTCAAGTCCGAGCTGATCAAGGCCGCCGAGAACGCACAGTACGGCCGGGCCACCCCCGCCGAGGCCGCCGCCCAGTTCATCGAGGCGTGCAAGTCCGCCATCGCCTGACCGCCTCACCAGGCTAGGAGAGGAGCTGTTCGTGGCGTTGACCACGGCGCCCGACCCGACCCGACGCGGCCCCGGATCCGTTCGGGCCCACACCGCAAGGCGTGGGCCCGGGCGCTTCCGGCACAGCGAAGGTCTGGCGGGGTACGTCTTCCTGTCGCCGTGGCTCATCGGCTTGATGGGTGTCACGGCGGTCCCCATGCTGCTGTCGCTGTACCTGAGCTTCACCAACTACGACATCCTCACCCCCTTCTCCGAGGTCCAGTGGGTGGGGCTGGCCAACTACGAACGGATGTTCACCGCCGACCCGTCGTACTGGCACGCGGTGCGGGTGACACTGACCTTCGCGCTGATCGCCGTGCCGCTGAAGCTGGCCGCGGCGCTCGGTGTGGCGCTGCTGCTCAACCGCGCCTGGCGCGGCGTGGGCCTGTTCCGCGGGCTGTTCTACCTGCCGTCGCTGCTCGGCGGCAGCGTCGCGTTGGCCATCGTCTGGGTCAACATGTTCAACCGCGACGGCGCGTTCAACTCGCTGCTGAGCCTCTTCGGCATCCAGGGCAAGCCGTGGGTCAACGACCCGGACTGGGCCCTTGAGACGTTGATGGTGCTGGCCATCTGGCAGTTCGGCGCACCGATGGTGATCTTCCTGGCCGGGCTCAAGCAGGTGCCCACCGAGCTGTACGAGGCTGCCTCCGTCGACGGCGCCGGCCGGTTCCGCCAGTTCCGCAACGTCACCCTGCCGATGCTCTCCCCGGTGATCTTCTTCAACCTGGTGCTGGAGACCATCAACGGCTTCCAGGGCTTCACCGCGGCGTTCGTGCTCAGCAACGGCACCGGCGGCCCGGTCGACTCCACCCTGATGTACACGCTCAACCTCTACATCACCGGCTTCACCGAGCTCGACATGGGCTACGCCTCGGCGATGGCCTGGGTGTTCCTGCTCGCCATCGCGGTGATCACCGCGATCTTCTTCAGCACCGGACGGTTCTGGGTGCACTACTCCGACGGCGAGGACCGGTGATGGTGACGGTGACCCCGACGAGCGCGGCGCCGACCACAACGCCGCCGAACGCGCGCCGAAAGCCTGGCGGCCGGCCGGTGCTGCGGCTGCTCATCCTGGTGGCGATCGTCGCCGTGGTGCTCTACCCGCTGTTCTGGATGATCGGGACCTCGGTGAAGTCCCAGGAGGAGATCGTCAACAACCTCGGGCTGCTGCCCGAGCGGTTCACCCCGGGCAACTACACCGCCGGGTGGTCCAACTTCGACGTCAGCTTCGGCCGGTTCTTCCTCAACAGCGTGATGGTCAGCCTGCTCACCGTGGTCGGCAACGGGCTCTCCTGCCTGCTGGCCGCGTACGCCTTCGCGCGGCTGCGGTTCCGACTGCGCGGCATGTGGTTCGCCGTGATGATCGGCACGCTGCTGCTGCCGCAGCACGTCCTGATCGTGCCGCAGTACATCCTGTTCCGGACGTTGGGACTGGTCGGCGGCGACTGGCCCTACCTGCCACTGCTCATCCCGCAGTTCCTGGCCACCGAGGCGTTCTTCGTCTTCCTGATGGTGCAGTTCATGCGCGGTGTCCCGCGCGAGTTGGACGAGGCGGCCCGGATCGACGGCGCCGGCCCGTACGGCATCTTCCGGCACATCATCCTGCCGCTGAGCCGCCCGGCGCTGGTCACCACGGCGATCTTCTCGTTCATCTGGACCTGGAACGACTTCTTCCGGCAGTTGGTCTTCCTGTCCCAACTGGAGGACTACACGGTGCCGGTCGCGTTGACGCTGTTCATCGACTCGACCAGCCAGAGCGCGGTGGGGCCGATGTTCGCCATGTCGGTGCTGTCGCTGCTGCCGGTCTTCCTGTTCTTCGTCGCGTTCCAGCGAATGCTCGTCGAGGGGATCAACACCAGTGGCATCAAGGGCTGAACCCGAGGAGGCCGGCGAGCGGCGGGACTGGCGCGACGTCGCCCGCGACGCCGCCGACCTGGCGCTGCTCGGCATCCTGCTGGTGCTGGCGGCGGTTCCACTGGTCACCGCCGCGGCGGCGGTCGGCACGGCCAGCGCGGCGGTGCACGACTGGACGCGTACCGGCAGTTGGCCGTCGGCGCGGACGACAGTGCGTCGGTTCGGGCGCTCGGTGCTGCCCGGCGCGCCGGTCAGTCTGCTCGCGCTCACCGTGGCCGGGCTCCTCGCCGCCGACCTGGCGGCACTGGCCACCGGTCGGGTGCCGGGCGGCCCGGTGGCGCTGCTGGTGACGGCACTGGTCGCGGCCGGCCTGGCCGGGTACGCCGGGTTGGTCGTGGTCGAGGTGGGCGGCAACGGGGGCGGGCGGTGGCGGGCGGCGGCCCGGTCCGCCGCCCGCGCCTGCCTCGACGCGCCCACCCGCTGGGCCGCGCTCACCGGCGTCACCGCGTTGGCCGGGTTGCTCGCGGTGCTGGTCACCCCGGTCGCGGTGCCGATCCTCGCCGGTTACACAGTGGCCGCCCTGCACGCCGTCGCCGGCCGCCAGCGGTTCGCGACGGGCGCCGCACCGGTTCCCGCCCACCCGGAGCTGCCATGACCGCCGATCGTCCGGCCCGGGCCACCGGGCCCGCCGACGCCACCACGACCGACGAGCAGATCGGGCTGCTGGTCGGTGGGACGGAGGTGGCCCGGTACGTGCTCGACCCGGCGTTGGACGCGCGGCACGGGCCCCGGCCGTACCTGCACCCGGTACGCACCCTGGGCGGCACGGTGGTCACCGACGCGCTGCCCGCCGACCACGTGTGGCACCTCGGGGCCTCCCTGGCCGTGCAGGACGTCAACGGCACCAACCTCTGGGGTGGACGCACCTACATGCGCGACGTCGGCTACACCTGGCGCGACGACCACGGGCGGATCGCGCACGTCCGCTGGTCGGAGCGGGCCGCCGACCGGCTGGCCCACCGGCTGGAGTGGCGCGACCCGCACGGCGCGGTGCTGCTCACCGAACACCGCCAGCTCACCGCGGTAGCGCTGACCGGTGCCATCCCGCTGACCAGCGAGGGGCCGAGCGGCGCTGACCCGAGCGGCGACGGGCCGAGCACCGGTGGCCCGAGCGACGGTGTGTCGGCTTGGCGGCTGGAGGTGGACTACACGCTGAGTGCCCCGGCGTGGCAGGACGTGCGACTGGGTAGCCCGGCCACCAACGGCCGCCCCGGCGGGGCCGGATACGGCGGGTTCTTCTGGCGGGCGGTCTCGGCCGCCCCGGCGTCGGTGTTCAGCGCCACGGCGACGGGGGAGGAGGCGGTCAACGGCTCCGCCGAGCCCTGGGTCGCGCTGTTCGGCACCGGGCCGGACGGTGGGGCGTACACCCTGGTCTTCACCGGTCTCGGCGACGGCGACCGGTGGTTCACGCGGACCGCCATGTACCCGGGTGTGGGGGTGGCGTTCGCGTTCGACGAGCCGGTCACCGTCGCGGCCGGCACCGACCGTCGAGGCCGGCACGCGGTGGTGGTCGCCGACGGCCTCCTCAACCGCGCCCAGGCCGCGGCCCTCGCCAACACCGCGCGTTGACCATGAAGTTGTTGCCACTCCGCCCGGCGTGTCAGGGCAACAACTTCATGATCAACGGGGCGAGGGGCGGGCGGTGGCGGCGCGGGCTGGCAGGGCGGCGGTGACCCGGATGGCCTTGACGATCGCCGGGATCGAGCCGATCAGCAGCACCAGCCCCCAGATGATCGCGATGATCGCGAAGACCAGTGCCGCCACGTCGTCGACGATGCTGACCAGGATCACCGGCACCAGGTTGTGCAGGAACTCCAGCACGACAGTGCACAGCAGTGTGGTGAGGATCAGCAGGACGAGACCCATGTTCTGCAGGAATCGCGGCTGGGCTGCCACCAGCAGCCCGGCCCAGACGAGCTTGAGCAGCAGCACCAGCCCGAGCAGCACCGACGCCTCGCCGACCGGGAAGAACCCCCACAGGGCCAGGTACGCCAGTGTGCCGAACGGAGCGGCCAGGAACAGCGACACCATGATCGTCAGCTCGACGAACGCGATGACCAGCGCGACCAGCCCGACGATGATCAGGATGATCGAGAAGATCAGGCCGGCGACGCCCTGCACCCGGCCCTGGACGCGTTCGGGCAGAAGCAGCGCCAGGCAGAACAGCCCGGTGCTCCAGACCGCCACCGCGTCGATCAACGCGAGATAGCCGGTGCCCCGACCGGACGGCTCGCTGACCCCGGACACGTCGTCGAGTTCGACGTCCAACGCTCCGGCGCTGTCCGCGAGGGCCGCGCCGGCGTCGGCGCCGCCGAGCAGCAGCCCGGCGCCCAGCTCCACGCCGATCGCCAGGACGATGGCGAGCATGGCCAGCAGCAGGAACGGCTTGCGCAGGTCACCCACGGCGGCCTCCTCTCGAATCGGAACGAGCCGGTCAGGATGCGGCCACGACGACCGTGCAGGAACCCAGGCCGGGACAGCGCACACCGACCTCGGTGGCCTGGTCCACGGCGACCTTCGCCACCGCACCGGTGCCGTCCGGTGCCGGCTCCACCTCGTCGCGGATGGTCAGGTCGGCGTCGCCGGGTGCGGGCGCGACGACAGTGAACCGCGCCGCGCTACGCAGCACCAGGGTGCGTAACCCGCCCGGGTCGGCGACCCGCAGCACGCAACCGCCGGAGAAGACCAGCCGGCCAACCTCGGCAAGACAGTCGGCGCTGACCGTGGCCGGGTCCACCGAGGCACGCTCGGCGCCCAGCGCACCCAACCGGTCGACCAACCCGTGCCGGGCGCCCGGGTCACCCCGGTCGCCACCGCCCGCGCCGACCGCGACCACGAACAACGCCACCAGCAGGACGGCGAACAGCGCCAGCAGCGCCTTCTGCCGGCCGCTCATCGCGTCACGGCCTGCGCCACGACCTCGGTGAACCGGATCGTGTCCACCCCGGCGAAGTAGAAGTTCGTGCCCTGTGTCTTGCCGACCACCAGCAGCGTGACCTGGTGCGGCCCCCTGGCCAGCCGGACCGTTCCGACGTCCAGGAACTCCGTCTTCTGCACCTTCGGTGTGAAGCCGAGGAACGTGTCGCCGACCTGGTTGCCGTCGATGGTGAAGACGGTGTTGGCGTAATCGGGGGCAGTTGTCCGTACCGTCGCGAACCGCCAGGTGCCGTCGGCCGGGATCTGCACCGTCACGGTGACCTGATCGCCGATCGCCAGCCCCGTGAAGAACAGCTGCTTGTCGCCGGACCAGGTCACCCCGCAGCAGTTGGGCTGCGCGCCCACTGCCGCCTTGCTGTTCTGCGGCGACTTGAGCACCGCGGCGTCCACCAGGCTCTCCGCCTCGACGGTGACCACCCGCGGCTCGCCGGGGGCCGGCTCGCCGTCACGGGTCAGCAGGACGACCCCCACTGTCACCACCACCAGCACCAGCGCCACCGCCGCGACGATCCACAACCACGGGGTACGCCGTGGCGGCGCGACCGCCCGCACTTCGTAGGTGACCCGACCGCTGGAGCGGGAGCTCTCCTCCGGCGCGGTGTTCGCCGAGTACGCGAAGCCGGTCATGTCGTAGCGCCGGGGTGGGGTGCCGGTGGGCACGGCGAGCTTGACCAGGAACGACACCGAACCCTGCCCGGGGACCACCCGCTGCGGCTCGGCGACGGTGAACCACGCCCGCTGGGAGCCGTCGCCGGGGGCCACGTCGAACACCACTGTGTCCGGTGCGGTGCCCGGGTTGGAGACGGTGAATGTCAGCTCGCCGCTGTTGCGCGGGTCGAGGGTGAACTGCTCGGCGGCGGCGACGACCGCCCACTCGGTGGTCATGACGACTCCTCTTCGAGAACGATCTCGACGGTGGTCGAGGCGGGCTTCTCCGCCTCGACGATGCGGGTGATCACGGTGAGCTGGCCGGCGGCGGCCGCCGGCACCCGCACCACGACGTGGAAGGGCTGCTCGTCGGGTTCGTCGATCGCGAAGCCCGGCAACCCGGTGGCCAGCTCGAGGGCTCTGCGCATTCCGTACGGGGTGCCGCGCCACCGGGCCAGCAGAGCGGCGTTGGCCACCAGGTCACGCAGCCGACCCACGGGCAGCGGCAGGGGGGTGTCCGGCCGGGGCGAGGCCACCACGTGGTCCATCGCCACCCACCGCGTCAGGCGCACGACCAGCCCGTCCGGCGCCCGGTACGGGTCGAACAGGGCGTCCACCTCGGCGAGGATCGCCTCGTCCGGGGCGTGCAGCGCCTCCATCACGTCCAGCAGCGTCCAGAGCACGCTGCCGGGCACACAGGCCCGCTGGTAGGCGGCGGGCAGCAGCCGTTCAATCGCCGAGCGTCGCATCCTGGCGCACCACCTCGATGTCGTGCTCGCCGGAGCAGAGCAGCCAGGTATCCGGGACGGTCACCACGTCGGCGGTGGCCTGGTTGGCGCTGGGCGTCCAGTCGACGGCCCCGGCGCTGCGATAGACGCCGCGTTCGCCGCCGGCCAGGATCAGCCGTTCCGCCGCACCGGGCCCGCCGGCCGCGCCGCCGGCCGTCGGACCGCTCACGGCGATGGCGTCGACGGGTACGAAGCGGGTCCGGTCGCGCAGCGGCAGCCCGCAGTTGACCGACACCGACTGCCACTGCGGCTGCGCGGCCAGGGTGTCCAACCGCAGCACCCCGCCGCTCTGCGTGGCCGCCACCGCCAGTGGCCCGGCGAACGCCAGGTCCCGGCAGGTGCCGCCGATCCAGCCGGCCTGCATGCTCTGCCACTTCACGTCGGACTCGAACAGCCGGGTGCGGTGGCAGCCCTGGCCGGGCTTCTTCGGGTCCGGCTCGCCGGCGCCGCTCCACAGCAGGGTCGCCGGGCCGTCGTACTGCACGGCGAGGACCCGGTTGTCCACGTTGGACAGACCGACGTGGGTGAAGCTGCCGGGTCGGCCACCCGCTGTCGACAGGTAGACCCCGAAACTGGCCTGCGCCGCCACCGCCACACCCGGCGCGCCGCGCTCCGAGACGAACGCGCGCACCGCGTAGAACCCCCGGTCGGCGTCCGACGGGTCGACCAGGATCTGCAACGGCACCGCGCCGGGCAGCAACGACACCTCGTACAGGCCGGTGTCGGTGGCCACCAGCAGCGCGCCCGCGCCGTCGCGGTCCAGCCAGGCCACGTCGGAGATCCGCGAGTCCAGGTCGGTGAGCAGCGACCAGGTCTCGCCCAGATCGGTGCTCAGGTGCACCCGGGAGCCACCGGACGCGCGCAGCGTCACCACGGCCACCGAGCCGGGGCGCGCGACGATGCCCGGCCGCACCGGCGCGGGCGCGGGCGCCACCCGCAGCACCGTCTCGCCGTCGAAGCGGCCGGCCGGCTCCCACCCCGCGCCGCCGTTGCTGGAACGGAACAGCACCGGGCCGCGACCGGCGTACCAGGTGCGGGGCTGGTACTGGTCGACGGCGAGGGCGCGCACCTCCGCGTCGGGCGCCTCGTCGACCACGAACCGCACCGACTCGACGTAGCGCACGCCCGGCTCGGCGTGCTCCAACAGCCGGTAGACGTTGGACGCCCGCAGCGGCTCCCCGAACGGCCAGCCGGTCGGGTTGAGCGCGGTCGGCAGCGGGCTCAACGTCTGGTGCAGCCGGTCGTGGATCCGGCTGCGGACCGCGTCCACGTCCTCCTCGCGCCGGACCACCACCCGGGCCCGTACCGACACGGCCTTGAAGCGCGCCCAGGTCGCCCGGGACCGGATCCCGACCATCCGGCGTTCCTCCAGGTCCGCCTCGACCCGACGCCGCGCCTCGGGCACCTCGTGCTCACGCAGCACCGCCACCGGCAGCCGGCCACCGGGGCGGGCCGTCGGCGGCACGTACGGGACCAGCACCACCTCGACCTCGCCGGGCCGGGCGAAGCTGTACACCGCCGCGCGGGTGAACGCCCGGGCCCTCGCCACCGCGCCGGAGCTGGTGGCGAGTACCTCGAAATCGCGGGCGGTGACGGCCCGCTGCTGCGCGAAGAACTCGTACGGGCCGCGCAGCAGCACCGATTCCAGCGCCTCCATCTCCCGGCCACCGGCTGCCGGCGTGGGGTTGTCGACGCGTACCCCGGGTAGCGGATCGCGCAGGCTGGTCAGGGTGCCCGCCGCCACGTTGCCGGTGGGCCCGCCACCGGCGCGGTACCAGAGTCGGATCTGTCGCCCGGCGGGCGGCACGGCCGCCACTGTCACCGCCGTCGCCCCGCTCGCCGGGAGCTGGCCGGGCGCGGCGGGGGGTCGCAGGTCGAGGGCCGGGGCGAAGGTGACGGTCCCCGAGCAGCGGTCCACCAGGTACGCCTTGGACTGCGGCCCGAGCCCGGCGAAGCTGTCCACCGGTCGCCAGATCTCGAACGTGCGGCCGTCGTGTTCGCGGGCCGCCGCGCCCAGCTCCACAGTGCCGGACGGCACCTCCACACCGAGCATCAGGTCCAGCGCCTCGGCGGTGTGGGTCAGCGGAGCGTGGGCGGCCCGCAGCACCTGACCCGGCTGGCCGGTGCCCACGCCGAGCAGCTCCGCCTCGACCGGTTCGCAGTGGTGCATCCGGACCGTCACCGACTCCTCGTCGGCGGGCAGCAGCGCCGGTTCGGTGGTGACGAACACGACCGGCCGGGGGTCGGCGCCTCGGGCCGCCGCGACCCGCAGACCGGCCGGGACCCGCACCGCGCCGCGGTCGGTGCCGCTGCGGGTGAACCGGACGTCCACCCAGGCCGCGGTGGGCGCGTGCCGGGAGACCCCGAGCAGGTTCAGAAACGAGACGTACGCCTTCTCCGGCAACTGGTTCAACCGGTAGATCATCACCTCGGTGAGGTGCGCGAACGCCTCCACCAGCGCCATGCCGGGGTCGTGCGCCGACAGGTCGGTCCACTCCGGGCAGGACTGCCGGATCCGTTCCCGGGCCTCGGTGACCAGGTCGAGGAAGCCGCGATCGTCCAGGTGCGGCACGGGCAGCGTCATGAGGGTCCTCCCTGCGCGGGTTCGTCGACCGGGAGCAGATCCACGGAGAACACCAGCTGCCCGGGGGTCAGGCTGGCCCGCACCCGGTAGTCCAGTCGGATCACCAGCCGCCACGCGTCGTCCGGATCCGGCCCGGCGTCCACGTCGATCACCTCGACCCGCGGCTCCCAGCGGGCGATGGCCTGCCGGACGTAGTGGATGGCCAGGCCGGCCGTGGTGTCGTCGTTGGGCGCGAAGACCAACCGGTGCAGCCGGGAGCCGTACCCGGGTCGCATCAGCCGTTCGCCGGGTGTCGTCGACAGGAGCAGGAACAACGCCTGCCGTACGCTCTCGTCGCCCTCGGTCATCGCCAGGCCGCCGGCCGCGGTGAGCGCCAACCCGCCGCTCCGGCCGGCGTCGAAGCCGGCGCCGACGAAGCGGAAGGCCCTCATCGGTCCGCCCCCAGGAACGGCTGGCGCGGGTCCCGCACCGTGTGGTGGACCAGCCCCGGCGGCGTGCCGTCGGTGAACCCCTCCAGGTGTGACAGCACCACCCAGTGCCCGTCGACCCGCAGCCAGTCGCTGTAGCCGACGCGGACGTTCAGCGTCTTGCCGCACGGCTTGATCGTCGGGCCGTAGTTGGGGCAGGCCTTGATGTCGCGGCCCTCCGGGTCGTCG
Source organism: Micromonospora sp. MGP-C2 (assembly GCF_057766525.1). Taxonomy (NCBI): domain Bacteria; kingdom Bacillati; phylum Actinomycetota; class Actinomycetes; order Micromonosporales; family Micromonosporaceae; genus Micromonospora; species Micromonospora sp. MGP-C2. The sequence continues at coordinate 1,015,682 of NZ_JBYMEN010000002.1, read as the reverse complement.
TCCACGAGCACGGGTACGGCGGTCACTGTCACCCACTGCTGCGAGGGCCGGTTCTCGACCCGGCCGTCGTGGTCGCAGGTGATCACGGAGTCACTGTGGATCCAGCGCATCAGCCGCCTCCTTCGTGGTGGGCGCGGGCGAGGGAACGGGCCTGCCTCGCCGCGGTCGTCGGGTCCTCGGTCGACTCGGCGTGCAGGAAGTCCACGCTGCGGGCGCGCACCACCATGGCCCGGCCGGGTGCGGAGATCACCAGGTCGGACGCGGCGTGCAGCGTGGCCAGGTCGGGGGTCAGTTCCAGATAGCTGCCGCCCTCGGTGGCCAGCCGCAGGCTGCGCTGCACGTCGTCGACGACGATCGACTGCCCGCCGGCGGTGCGTAGCGTCCAGCGCCGCGCCCGACCGTCGTCGATGCCCGCGTCGTACGGCTCGACGGCGCCGAACAGTGAACCCAGCACGATGCCCGAGGCCGGCTCGCCTCCGGGCAGCACCACCAGCACGGTGTCGTCCGGGTCGGGGAGCGCCACCAGGCCCTTTCCCCGGCCCGCGCCGGGGCAGAGCACGGCGAGCCAGCCGGCGTCCAGGTCCCCGTACGCCGGCAGGGTCAGGCGGACCCGGCCCAGCCCGTCCGGGTCACCGACGTCGGTGACGGTGCCCAGGGTGACCACAGTCCCGCCGGCCGGGGTCGGTGGGGCGACCGGTGGCACTGTGGAGAACCGGGTCAGGTGCCCGTTGCCGTCCACGGTGTGCACCACCTCGGTCAGCACGTACGCCCCGGCGACCGGGTCGGGCACACCGGTCAGGGCGATCCGCCGGCCGGGCCGCAGCGCCGGATCGCCCTCGGCCACCCCCTCGGCAGTGACCAGCGCCGCCGCCCGGGTGTCCAGTCGCGCCTGGGCCAGCGCCGCCAACTCGTCGTCGCTGCGGCCGGGCTGGTCGACGGCGGTGCGCACCCCGTCGGCACCCACGTCGGCCGGGTCCGGGCGGTCGCCGGCGGGTCGACCGCAGCGCGCGTCGTCGGCCTGCTGGCTGATCACCTCGGCCCGCTGCGGGTGCCAGCCCAGGGCCACGCTCGCACCGCTGGCCTGGTCGGCGTTGGTGGACAGGCGCACTGTGTGCACGCCCGCGCCGAGGGTCAACGCGACCGGCTCCCCGTAACCGGCGAGGGTGACCAGCCGCACCCCGTCACCATCGGCGGCCAGGTGCAGCCCGGCCCGACCGGCCACCTCGCGCAGCAGGTCCAGATCGCTGTGCCGGTGCTGCAACAGGCGCTCCAGCCGTGGGCCGTCGACCTCGGCCGTCACCTCCAGCCCCACGTCGCCGCACAGCTCCCGGGCCAGCTCGACGGCCGTCACCGAGGTGAAGACCCGCAACCCCTGCCGCTTGCGCAACCGGTGCAGCAGGTCGTACGCCCGCAGCCGCAGCACCGCCGCGCCGTCGGCGGCGTACTCGACCTCCACGGCGGTCACCTCTCCACCGAACAGGGCGTCGGCGTGATCGGCCAGCCGTACGTCGAGGGTCGCCCCGGGGCGGACCGCCGGGTCGAACGCGCCGGTCCCGGCGCTGGTGGCGAGCACCAGCTCGGCCTGGGTGGGCTGGTCGAGCCGTGCGGCCACCCGCAGCGAGCGGATCCGCTGACGGGCCGCGCCGGCCAGCTCGACGCCGTCGAGCACGACGATCAACGCCCGGGGCGCGACGCTCGTCACGGCGTACCCCCCGGGTTGGTGCTGGTGGCGGTGGGGCCCGTCGGGCCCCAGGCGGCGGGCGCGGTGGCGATCGAGGCGCCGACGAACGACGCGCCGGCGCCCACCGCGCCGGCCAGCGCCCGCGCGGCGCCGGTCACCGCACCCACCACCGATCCACCGGTCGGCGCGCCGTGTGGTGGCACGGCGAGCGTGGTTCCGGCCGGCACCGACAGCGGGTCGGTGATCCGGTTGTGTTCGGCTAGCAGGCGCCAGCGCAGCGGCGAGCCGAGCGCGTCGTTGGCCAGCAGGTCGAAGCGCACCCCGGAGCGGCCCGGCTCGGCGGCACCGTCGCCGGCGGCGATCACCGCGCCGCCCGGTGCGGCGGTCGGGGTGCTCGCGGCGGCCAGCTCCTCGGCGAAGCCGGCCTCCGCCTGATCGGCCGTCTCGGCAGCCCGGACCAGCTTCAGCCGCAGCCAGGAGCGTCGGGGTGACCCGGTGCCGGTGAACGCGTCGAATCGCTCCGCGACCGCGATGATCACACCCGGCACGTTCCAGGTCTTGCCCCAGACCAGGCGGATCAGCGGTGGTCGCAGCCACCCGTGCTCCGCTGTGGAGTTCTCCGCCAGCATCCACAGGGGACGGGTCAGCACCCGCACGTCGGCGGGTCGGACCTGCGCCTGGACGAAGTCGACGTCGAAGAGCAGGTCGAGCACCAGCTCGGTGCGGCCCCCGCCGGTGAAGACCAGTGGGTCGTCGGCCAGCCCGGACCCGGTGAGCTGCCCGCCGGCGACACCCCGATGGCGTACGCCGGCGAGCCGGGTCACCTGCACGGTCTCCGGGTTGAGCAGGCAGTCCACCCGCTCCCCGGAGGAGTCGATGAGGAAGGCGACGCGTTCCATCAGTCGCCCGCCTGTTCCCGGTCCAGTCGACCGATCTGGGCGGCGTCCAGGGCGTCACCCGGCACCGTCCACAACGTTCCGTCGTCGGGCAGCGCCGGCCACGGGTCGGTGGTCCGCGCGGTCGGCCCGAACGCACTGCTCACCGGCCACCCTCCGCCACCCGGATCGCGCGTCGACCCGCCGCTCCCGGCCCCGAGGTCGCCGTCACGCCACGCGCCCGGGTGCCCGGCGCGCTGGTCGCGGTGCTGTCCCGGGCGCGGGCCGGCGTGCTGTTCGGACCACCTCCGTTCGCCGGGTAGCGCCGGCCACGGACCGTTGTCGGCGGCCTCGACCGCCGCGAGCCCGCCCCGCCCCGTGCCGTCGGCGGTGGAGTTGGGGCCGGAGGGATCGAGACGGTCCAGGAACTCCTCAGGGGCGAGGGGACAGTCGCTCGCTCGGGGCAGACCGTCTCTGTCTACGGCAGGGGTGTCGCCCCGTGGCGCTGGTCCGAACGGTCTGGCTGACCCGGCCGACGGGCCTCGTCGAAACGGCGACCGCCAACCGTCCCATACCCGGCCCGGCATGCGCCGATCCGACGGCGCGAAGGCCGTGCCCCAGCCGGGTCCTCCGGGAGGCACCGCGGCGTCGGAAGCACCGCCGCCGCCGACCGCACCGCCGCCGCGGATCGCGCTGCCGCTCGCCAGGCCGTCAGGCGCGCCGTCCGACCGACGGGTCCCGCCCGCTGACCGGGATCCGCCCGACCTGCCGGCTCCGTCCACCGTGCGCGGCCCGCCGACGCCGGTCGCCGTGCCACCGACGCTGATTGCCCTGCCGTCGCTGCCGGTCGCGGTGCCATCGGTGCCGTGCTGGCCTGCCGTGTCGTGTCGGCCCGACGGTCCGAGGTCACCGACCGTTGCGTGGATGCCTGCGCGTCCGGTGCCGTCCACGGGTTCGACGCCGCCCGCCGTGGCGGCGCCGCCCGGTACGCCGAAGCTGCCCGGCGTACCGGTTGACCACAGGACACGACCACCCCGAGCATCGGCCTGGGTGACCGCGGCGGTCCGGCTGGTGCCGGCGGTGTCGCCGAACCCGCCACCGGTGCCGCTGGCGCGGAATCCGTCAGTGCCGTTGGAGCGCCCGGTGTCCTCCCCGGCGGGCGTGCCGGGTCGATCCGTCGTGTCCCACCGGGTCGGCTCGTCCGCCCACCGGACCGGCCCGTCCTCCGGAGCCACGGCGGTTGTCGCCGGGCCGTCCTGCTGGTCGTCGTGGCCCCGGATCTGCCCGCCGTCGGTCGGGGACGCGTCGAGGTCCAGATCGCGGAGCAGGCCGGGGGCGTGAGCGGCGACCAGGTCCAGCCAGTGCCGTGGGGGTTCCCCGAAGCGGCGTGGCGCGGCCGTCGGCGCGTCCGGGGGCGGCCGTTGCGGAAGGTGGCCGGTGGGCTCGACCCGGCCGGCGAGGCGCTGCACCGCCCCGGCGGCCGAGCGCAGCCGGCCGGCCAGCCAGCTACGCGGGTGTCGGCGCGGTGGCACCGCCGGTCTCCAGCTCCAGTCCCTCGTAGCGCAAGGTCAACGAGGCGATGGCGATCTCGTGGCTGAGGGTGTTGAGGTGCGCGCCACGCCACCGGGTGGGCCAGGCGTCGATCAGGTTCCAGCGCAGCACCTCGGCGGTGCCGACCGAGTCGAGCAGCACCACCGAGACGTTGCGCCGGTTGAGGGTGCCCTGCGCGGTGGCGTTCACCCAGTCCCACAGCTCGCGGGAGGCGGTGAGGCCGAAGTGCAGCGTCACCGGCTCGTACTCGGCCTGGCCGGGCACCATCCGCATCCGACCGAGGCCGTGCTCCCGGTACGGCTGCCCGGGAATGTTCACCTCCAGCCCGGTCATCTCGGTGAAGTGGCCGTTGGTGACGCCGTTGATGAGCAACCGGAAGTTGTACGCCCGGTACGGGTCGACCGGGGCGCCGGGCTGCGGGGTGGCGGTGGTGGGCATGTCAGCCTCCGATCGTCTCGGTCTCGGTGCCGCCGGCCCACTGGCTCAGCTTGAACACCACGAACTCGGCGGGCTTGACGACGGCGATGCCGATGTGGGCGATCACCATGCCGGCGTCGCGGACGTCCGGCGGGTTGGTCTCCTCGTCGCACTTGACGAAGAACGCCTCCTCGGGGCTGCGCCCGAGCAGCGCGCCGTCGCGCCACACCCGGGTGAGGAACGCCCCGATGTCACGCCGGATCGAGCGCCAGAGGGTGAAGTCGTTGGGCTCGAACACCATCCACCGGGTGCCGTTGGCGATGGCCTGTTCGATGGCGATGCTGAGTCGCCGCACGTTGAGGTAGCGCCACTCGCTGGCCTCGGCGGCGAGCGTACGGGCACCCCAGACCCGGATGCCCTCACCGGCGAAGTAGCGGATCACGTTGACGCCCTTGGGGTTGAGCACGTCGTGTTCCGGTCGGGTGACCAGGTAGCCCAGGTCGACGGCGCCGCGTACGGGTTCGTTGGCCGGTGCCTTGTGCACTCCGCGCAGGGCGTCGGTGCGGGCCCAGATGCCCGCCAGGTGCCCGCTCGGCGGGGTGAGTTCCAGCTCGCCGCTGATCGGGTCGCGGACCCGCAGCCAGGGGTAGTAGAAGGCCCCGAACTCGGACTGCCGGGGCCGGTAGGCCGCCCCCTCGTGCCCACCGGAGCCGCCCGGCTGGGCCGGGCCGCCACCGGGACCGCCCGAGCCGCCGCCCGTACCCTCGGCGGGCTTGGGGGGTTTGCCCGACGACGGCGTGGCGACCCTTGTCAACGCGGAGATGTCGTCGATGTCCGGTGCCGGGTCGCAGATCGCGACCATGGTTCGGGTGCGCTCGGCCATGCTGAGCAGCGCCTCGTGCGACACCACGTCGTGGAAGCCGGGCGCCGCGATGATGGAGATCTCGTCGACGGCCTCCAGCAGTTGCAGACCGCCACGGCGTTGGCCGCTGCCGGTGATCGCGCCGCCCTCGCCCACGTTGACCACCCAGCAGCGGGCGCCCCCGTTGTCCAGGAAGCCGAAGACCGCCCGGGCCAGCGGGGTGCTCTCCACCCGCTCACCGCCGGCGAAGAGCCGCAGGAACTCCGTCCAGTTGTTGACCGGCACCGCCTTGCCCAGGTGGGCGGAGCGGTCCGGTGCGATGCCGACGAACGCGGCGATGCTGGTGCTCGCCGGCCCGATCGGTCGGGCACCGCTCGGGACCTCCTCGACATAGATGCCGGGGGAGAAGTAACTGGGCATCGGTCCTCCTGTGCGGGTGGGTGTCAGTGGGTCGGTGGCGCGCAGACGATGACGATGTCGGCCTCGGTGGGGTCGACGTCGGCGGTGAGGACGAGGCCCCGCCCGGTCAGCCGGAGTCGGACCGGCGCCGGGTGCTCGGGGTCGTGCGGGACGCCGACGATCAGGAACCGGCCGTCGGGGTCGGTACGGGTGGCGGACCCGGTGCCGGGTAGCTCGACCCGCATCGCCGCGAGTGGTTGGTCCTCGGGTCCGACCACCCGGCCGGCGAGGCCGCGCACCCCCAGTTGCCGCAGGCGCAGCGGTTGCAGCACCGGCGGCGCGGCCGGCGTCGGGTGGTCCACCTGCGCGGGCACGTCGATCAGCAGCGCCGGGCGTGGTGCCGAGCCGAACGCCGTCCACAGCGGTGGGTCACCGGCCTCCAGGACGACCGGATAGCTGCCGTCACTGGTCGCGGCGGTGAGCACCCGGTCCAGCCGGGGCAACCCGGCCGGCCCGGTCACGCAGAGCAGGAAACGGACAGTGAACCGGTACGGCTCGCGGACCGCGCCGCTGGAGCGGGTCTGCCGGGCCGGGCGCAGCTCCAGTGGCCAGAGGGTGAGCCCGTCGGCGTCGCCGTCGGTGCGGGGCGGGCCGACCGGGACCGGTTCCCCCGCCGCGCTGGTCACCCAGGCGACCAGTTCGGCGGTGGCGGTCTCGATCGGTCCGCGCCCGTCAGTGGTCATCGCGGCGGCGTCCCCTGGATCCGGTACGCGATGGCCTCGTTCCACACGTGCGGGTAGACGCCGATCTCGAAGTACCGGGTGAAGCGGTTGATCGGGGCGTTGGTGTGGTCGTGGTAGAGCAGCCACACCGGGGCGATGGTGAACAGCACGTAGTTCGCCAGGACGAGGGGGATGTAGAGCGGCCCGAGCAGGCGACCCTGGAAGATGTGCACGTCCTCGTGCCGCTGGATGCCGGAGGTGGAGCCGGCGCAGACGGTGCCGATGGTGGTGGCGTAGCGGGGCGAGACCCCCTCCACCACGCTGACACGTCCGCTGCCCTGTGAGGTGGGCCGGTCCAGCGAGTGCCCGAAGATCAGGTGTGCGGCCAGGTAGATGGCGCCGACGACCGTGTTGAGCAGGCTCCACGTGTGGTCGACGACGAAGAGGACGATGCCGCGCGCGTCCGACGCGTACACCCCGGCGGAGGCCACCGCCCAGCCGAAGACCGCGCCGACCAGCAGGCCCACGACGGCGCCCACCATCAGCCCGATCGTGCCACCGGCGAGGAAACCGAACAGGGCACCAAGACTGACCTGGACCGCCGCGCTGATGATTCCGAAGACCATGACGTCACCCTCAAACCCAGGAACGGAAGACTCGGGGCTCACGACCCTGTGCGACCTGGGTTGGCGACGGCTGCGTCGCCTGCCGGTTGCCGGGCGGGAACTGGTTGACGCCGAGCGCGGCGGAGAAGATGACCAGGGCGTTGAAGAACGCGATGACCCACTTCTCGCCGCCGGCGTCGTCAGCGAATGCCGCTGTCACGTAGGACAGCAGCAGCGCGATGGCGATGGCGATCCACTTGCGGAACTTGTCGCCGCTCGGGCCGAGCAGCCCGCCGATGACGTTGGTGGCCAGCAGGGTGGCGGCGCTCGCGCCGGCGATGGTCCCCAGGGCTGCCCAGGTGAAGAGATCGTTCATGGCGATCCCCCTTTTCTGCGATGGTGCGACCGGGATGTGGTGGTGGTGAGGTTCGGTGCTCCTGGTGGGGAACACCGGGGCCGGTCGCCGTGGTCTCGGGGGCGGCCGGGGCCGGGCGTGGCCGGCTGAGCCGGCCACCAGGTGGATCAGCCAGGCCCCGGGGCGCCGACGGGCGGGCCCGGCGACGTCGGACCGGGCGACGTCGGGCCGGGCGCGGCGGGCGTCGCGGCCTGACGGCGGCGCACCAGGAGTACGCCCATCGCGGCGAGCAGCAGCAGCAGGAGCGCGCCGCCGCCGACCAGCAGCCACGGGAACCCGCCCTCGTCCCCGGCGGCGGCCGGCGAGGCGGACGTTCGGGGTGGCGCCTCGGCGACGGCCCGCAGCTCGCTCGGCTTGTCCTGGTTGGAGTCGACCCGCCAGCTGACCGACCGGCCGTTCACCGTGCCATTGCTGTCGATCACCCGGCCGGGAAATGTCACCGAGATCTCGAACGACATGAGCTTGAGGAAGGCCTGCTGCTGTTGCGGATTCTGCTGCGCGATCATTCCGCCGTATTTTTTCGGGTCTAGCGGCAATGTGAAGCGATACAGGTCGCCGTCCCGGACCAGTTTCACGCTCTCCGTGTCGAAACCCGCCAGTGGTGCCTTGCGGTAACTGATCTGGGAGCCGAAGAGTTTGTTGTCCTCGTACCCGGTCTCCTCTCCGGCGGGCAGGGCCGGAATGTTCTGCCGCAGCTCCGCGAAGGCGGCCGTGATGTTCTTGTTCCGGGCGCTCAGCACGGACTTCTCGGCCGTGAGCAGCAGTTGCCCGTCGACCGTGTCGTTGGCGTTCACGGTGAGGCCCATGTTGAGCTGCATACAACTGCTCAGCGCGGCGAGAAGGACGAGACACACCGCGACGCGGAGTGCCTTACCGCGGTTGACTCTCCTGTTCATGGGCTCAGTGTGTGTGATCGCTTTCACAGTCAGCAGTCAGCGATCGGTCACAAGGCAGTCGCCGATTGTACCGGCGCGCTGTCGCATTTGTTTGAGCCCGACGACAGCCCGAATGACTATTCTGGAGCTTTGGGGCGACGTCAGTTGTTCGGCGGCCGTAGGCTGACCGGATGGTCGTTATCGCGTGCGTGCTCCTGGTGGACCCCGACGGTCGGCTGCTGCTGCAACTGCGCGACAGCAACGCGCCGCACCACCCGGACGTCTGGGGCCTGCCCGGCGGCCACGGCGAGCCGGGGGAGACGCCGGAGCGGGCCGCCGAGCGGGAGCTGTGGGAGGAGACCGGCCTGCGCGCGGACGGGCCGCTGCGCCCGATCGCCGTGCAACCGTTTCCCGAGCTGGGTCGGGTGAAGCACTACTTCCTCGGCCGCACCCGGGCCCGACAGGAGGACGTGGTGCTCGGTGAGGGCGCGGCGATGGTCTTCGTCCCCGGCGACGAGGTGCTCGACGGCCGCCCCTGGACACCGGGCGCCGTCGAGGTGCTGACCCAGTTTTTCGCCTCACCCGAGTACGCCGCGATGACGACCGGCCGGGCGGCCACGGGGCCGGTTCAACCCGCCGGAGGACTCCAGTCCGCATAGCGGGCCATGCCATGCCACGCAGGGCGGCTCGGCCCGGGGTGAGCCGCGTCGCGGCGTCCCGCATCGCGACGACGAGCCGGTTGCACGTCCACCGACCCCGATCGGCAGGGCGACCAGTTCGTCTGAAGGCGCCGTGGGTTGGCCGTCGTGCTGTGGATCGGCGGCGTGGTGCGGTGAGCTGGCGCTCTGGAGCTGAACCGCTTACGACATCAGACGCCCGCGATGCGTTCACGACATCAGCTCCAGAGCGAGCGCGGGCGGCGCGGTGCCGCGAACTGCTGGCGACCGGTGGCGGGTGGCGGCGGAGTACCGACCGGTCGCGGTCAGACCCGGTCGGCGCAGTGAAGGAGAGATTGGCGATGGTGCGGTTCAGCGGTCTGCGGACGGCTGGCGGGCGTGTGCGGCACGGCTGGCGACCGGTGGTGGAGGCAACCGTCGCGGCCACCGTGGCCTGGCTGCTCGCCACCCGGTTGCTCGGGCACCCGCAGCCCTTCTTCGCGCCGGCCGCAGCGCTGATCGTTCTCGGTCAGGCCCGGGGCCAGCGCATCCGCCGGGCCGTCGAGGTCGTCCTCGGGGTCGCCGCCGGGGTGCTCGTCGCGGACCTGGTCGTGCAGGCGCTCGGCCCCGGCAGCACCTGGACGGTCTTCACCGTCATCCTGCTCACCGTGCTCCTCGCGGTGGCCTTCGGCGCCACCGGCGTGACGCTGGTGCAGGCCGCGGTCTCCGCGCTCTACCTGGTGGTGGTCGCACCACCGGACGGCACACTGGTCCCGTTCCGCTTCGTCGACGCGCTGATCGGTGGCGCGGTCGCGCTCGCGGCCAGTCTGCTGGTCGACGCCCGGCGGCCCCTCGCGCCGCTGGTCGCCGAGGTTCGGCGAACCTTCGACGAGTTGGCCGGGCTGCTGGGCGGGATCGCCGACGCCCTGGACCACCGCGACGAGGCCGCGGCGGTCGCCGCGCTGACGCAGGCCCGGGGGATGGACGCCCGGGTCGACGGCCTGCGCGACGGAGTGCTCGCCGCCGGCGAGGCGCTGCAGCTCAACGTCCGTCGACGTCGACACATCGGTCGGCTGAAGTCGGTCGACGAGTCGATCCGGCAGATCGACTACGCGGTACGCAACGTCCGGGTGCTGGCCCGCGCCGGCGTGACACTCAGCCGGACGCACACCCCGGCGCCACCCGAGCTGGGTGCGGCCCTGCGGTCGTTGGCCGAGGCGGTCCGCGAGGCCGGCGCCGCCCTCGCCGCCGACCTGACGGGGCAGGACGAGACCGCCGATCAGCACGCCACTCGGGCTGACGAGTCGGCGCTCGCCGCCGTGCGCACCGCCGGGCAGCTTTTCGGCTCGACGCAGGCCCTCCCACTGGCGATGATCATCGGTCAGGTCCGGGCCACGGCCATCGACCTGCTACGTGGCGTCAACCCCGACGACGACGCCGCCGTCCTCGCCCGGGTGGACGAAGCCCTCGGCCTCCCGGCGATCTGACCGCGCCCCCGACCGACGCCCTGCCTCCTGGCCGCGGCCCGGTCAGGTGGTCAGCCAGGTGGTGGCGGCAGCGCGGATCGGCGGCGGGATCTCGTGACCGCCGGGGAACTCCTCGTAGGTGACCTCGTAGCCACGGCTGTGCAGGTGCGGGACGAGCCGACGGCTGCACACGTCGATGGGCAGCACCCGGTCGTCGACGCCGTGCGAGATGAAGATCCGGGGGTGACCGTGGGTGACCGGTGGCGCGGCGAAACCGGGGGAGAAGGCCAGCACCGCGTCGACCAGGTCGCCGTTGGCCAGGCCCAGCGACAGCGCGTACGAGGCGCCGTCGGAGAACCCACCGAACGTCACCTCCCGGACCGGGTAGCGGTCGAAGACGGTCGCCAACAGCCCGTCGATCCGCGCCACGTCCGCGCCGAAGCCGCCAGCGATCAGGTCCCAACTGGCCGCCGACGACTGCGGGGCGACCAGCAGCAGCTGGTGCTCGTCCGCGACGGGCAGCAGCAGGTCCAGCCCCTGCCGCGCCGAGCCACCCGCACCGTGCAGGAGCAGTACCAACCGGTACACCGATCCGTCGGCGGCCGGCTCCGGGGCGTACGCCATCGCCAGCTGGTCACCGTCGGGGCCATTCATGGGCACGAGCCCGGTCGGCCCCGGCACCACCGGCGCGTGGCGGCGGGCGGTCAACCGGCCGTGCCGGGGGTCCTGCGGGATCCGGTACGGCGGCGCGGAGTCGGGCACAGGCCACCCCTCGCAGTCGAGGAAGACGTCCTACGCGGTTACCCGCCCCGACCTGGGTTAACCGTCGCCGAGGTGCTGACCGTCGACTCAGGCGCTGGCCCGGGCCACCAGGGCGGACGGGAAGAGGGTCACTGGCGCGGACGGACGTCCGTCCAGCAGGGCGGTGGCCGCGGCGGCGGCGATCCGCCCCACCGGGTGGCTCGCCGTGGTCAGCGCCGGGGCGGTCAGCCCGGCCAGCGGGATGTCGTCGAAGCCGGCGACCGCGACGTCGTCGGGCACCCGCACACCGGCGTCCCGCAGGCCCGCCATCACCCCGAGCGCGGTGTCGTCGCTGATCGAGTAGATCGCGTCGAGGTCCGGCCACTGACGCAGCGCCACGCCCGCCGCCACCCGGCCGCGCGCCGCCGTGAAGTCCCCGGGAAGCACCCGCTCCGGCAGGCCGGCCTGGCTCATGAGACGGCGGTACGTCTGAACGGGGCGCTGCGCGCAGGGCAGCCACCGGGGGCCGGTCACCATGGCGATCCGGCGGCGACCCGTCGCGTACAGGTGGCGCAGCACCTCCTCGGAGCCGGCGCCGTTGTCGACGTCGAACGACGGCACGCTCGCCGAGCCGACGCCGATCGAGACCACCCTGCCGCGCAGCGACCGTGGCACCCCGTCCAGCAGATCCTCGGTGGTGTTGATCAGAATCACACCGCAGACGGTGCGATCCTCGGCGAGCTTGTCGAGGCTGCGCGAGCCGCCGAGCGGCAGCCACTGCAGCGCCACCCCCACGCCGGCGGCCGTGCAGACCCGGGCGGCCGAGCCGACCACCCGGTGGACGTACGGGTCGTCCAGCACCGCCGCGCTGGTGCCCAGCACAGCCACGACCATTCGTACGCCGCCACCGCCGCCGCGGACCAGCGCCCTGGCAGCCGGGTTGGGCACGTAACCGAGCTGGTCGACGGCCGCCGTGACCAGTTCCCGGGCAGCCGGCGAGGCGAACCCCGTGCCGGCGATCACCCGGGACGCCGTCGACCGGGACACCCCGGCGACCCGCGCCACGTCCTCGAGAGTGGCCGGTCGGTGTGCCGCTGCCGTCATCGTTGCCTCCTGCGGCGGCCCATCTGGTCGGACAAACGCCAGTTCACATCATGCCCTGGTCACTCCAACAGCGGTAAGGGGATTACCGGTTGTGGTGGTAGCGCTCTCAGGTGTGCGATCGTGCGAGGAGATCACCCCGAGGAAGAGGACCTGACCCCGTGAGCGCCCCCACCAGCCGTCCCGTTGCCCCGGACACCGCACCGCCGCCGTCACGGGCGGTGTTGCTCGCCCGCAACGGCGTGGCGGTCACCTTCACCCTCAACGGGCTGGCCGTCGGCAGTTGGTTCTCCCGGGTGCCGGCGGTCCGCGAGGCGTTGGACCTCTCCGCCGGCCGGCTCGGGTTGCTGCTGCTGGCGATGAGCGTCGGCGCGCTGCTCGCCATGCCCACCTCCGGCCTGCTCGCCCAGCGACTCGGCGCGGCCCGCACCGTGACACTGGCCACCGTGCTGGTCGCGGTCGGCCTCACCGTGGCGGGGCTGGGCGCAACGATGGCCGGCTCCTTCGCCGTCGTCGCGCTCGGGTTGGTCGCCTTCGGCTACGGCTCCGGCGCCTGTGACGTGGCGATGAACGTCGAGGGCGCGGCGGTGGAACGACGCCTGAGGCGTACCGTCATGCCCCGCTTCCACGCCGCGTGGAGCCTCGGGTCGGTGGCCGGCGCGGCGCTCGGCGCCGGGGCGGCCCGGTTCGACGTGTCGGTGGGCGCGCACCTCGTCGGGGTTGCGGTGGTCGTACTGATCGGCACCGCACTCGCGGCCCGGACGTTCCTGCCGTTGGGCGGCGACCACGCCGGCGACCCGGCGGACGCCACCCCGGCTGCCCGTCGCCGGGCGCAGCTCGCTGCCTGGCGGGAGCCGCGCACCCTGCTGATCGGGCTGTTCGTGCTGGTGGCAGCGTTCACCGAGGGTGCCGCCAACGACTGGCTGGCGGTCGCGTTCGTGGACGGTCGGGACCTGAGCGAGGCCGCCGGCGCGGCGGTCTTCGGTGTCTTCGTCGTGGGCATGACCATCGGGCGCACCGCGGGCACCGTCGCGCTGGACCGGTGGGGTCGGGTGCCTGTGCTCAGCGGCACTATCGGGCTCGCCGTGGTCGGTGCCAGCCTGGCCGTACTGGCCGGCTCCGGGCCGGTGGCGATCGTCGGCGTCGCGCTCTGGGGTCTCGGCGCGTCGCTGGGTTTCCCGGTCGGGATGAGCGCGGCGGCCGACGAGGAGGCCCACGCGCCCGTGCGGGTGAGCGTGGTCGCGGTGATCGGCTACACCGCGTTCCTGGGTGGGCCGCCGCTGCTGGGGCTGCTCGGCGACGAGGTAGGCACCCTGCGCGCGCTGCTGGTGGTGCCGCTGCTGCTGCTGCCGACCCTGCTGCTGGTGCGGGTGCTGCGCCCGCCGCACGCCGTCGAACCGGCTCCGTCAGCACACAAAAACTAACCCCATTCACCGCCGGGCGGTATCGGGTGCGCGGCCGACTGCGCCGCGTACCCGGGCTGGTTAGGGTCGCCCGATGCCAACCGACGAGATCACCGCCGCCGCGGCGGGCACCTGGACCCTGGGCGACCGCCCCGTGCACCGGATGGGCTTCGGCTCCATGCGGATCACCGCGAACCCCGACCGCGACCGGGCCGTCGCCCTGCTGCGCCGCGCCGTGGAACTGGGCGTCAACCACATCGACACGGCCGCGTTCTACGTCTCACCCGGCGGCACCCTGCGGGTCGGCACCGGCCCGGTCCGCTACGCCACCGAGCTGATCCGCGCGGCGCTCGCCCCGTACCGGGAGGATCTGGTGATCGTCACCAAGGTCGGTTTCGGGTACGACCCGGAGGCGGGCTTCACCGAGGCGCTCACCCCGGCGCAGTTACGCGCTCAGGTGGAGGAGAACCTGCGTCGGCTCGGCCGCGACCACCTCGAGGTGGTGAACCTGCGCCTCGGTCGGGGACCGGGCACCGTGCCGCTGGTCGACCGCTTCGGCGCCCTCGCCGAGCTGCGTGCCGCCGGGCTGATCCGACACCTCGGGCTCTCCAACGTCCGTCCCGAGCAGCTGGACGACGTGGCGGGCATCGCGCCGGTGGTGTGCGTGCAGAACAACTACGGGGTGGACGCCTACCGCGAGCAGGACGCGTTCGTCCGGGCCTGCGGTGAACGGGGCATCGCGTACGTGCCGTTCTTCGCGCTGGCCGGCCGCGGCCGGGAGGCGGGCGCGAGCGCTGCGCAGGGCGAGGCCGTCGAGGCGGTCGCCCGCGCCCACGGCGTCACCGGCCATCAGGTACGCCTCGCCTGGACCCTGCACCAGGGCCCCCACGTGCTCGCCATCCCCGGCACCGCAGACCCCACCCACCTGGAGCAGAACATCGCCGCCGGAGCCCTGACCCTGACCCCCGAAGAACTAAAAAACCTGACCTAATCCCCCCGGCCTGCCCCCGGCCCGGCCTGCCCCGTTGATCATGAAGTTAGTGGCGCGACACGCCGGTGCCGATGTCGCTAACTTCATGATCAACGGTGTGAAAGGGGGGAGGGCGGGAGGGGGTTAGGGGTGGAGCCAGATTTGGAGGGGGCCCGTCGGGTGGAAGCCTGCTTGTCGGGCTGGGGGTAGGTCCGGGGCTTCCTCGTAGCCGACCAGGGATGCGGTGGGCAGGGTGGCGCACACCGCCCACCAGATGGCCTCGGGGTCGTCGGTGCGGGTGAACAGGTTGGAGACGCCGTACCGGCCGTCGCCGCCACTGAGCACCGCGCCGCCGGTGATCACACCGCTGTCGTCGTGGCGGGCGAGCACCCGTACCCGGGGATCGGTCAGGAGCGCGGGGCGGAACAGCTCGCCACCGCCGTGTGCCGCTGCCCAGGCCGCCAACTCGTCCGGGGTGCTGACCGGGGTGAGCGGCGCGTCGGCCGGTGGTTCCGCCGGAGGGCGGTGGATCCACTGGGCGTCGAAGAGCACTTGGAAGCCGTACCCGGACAGGTCGAGGTCGGCGAAGCTGTCCTTCACCGACGCGCCGGGCCCCGCGTCGATGCGCGCCAGCAGGGCCTCGGCGTCGACCCCCGGCCGCAGGGTGACCGCGTCCGGATACCACGGGGGTGAGCGGCGCGGGACCGACCAGGCCTCGTCGTCGGTACGCCCGGCCAGCCCGTGGCTGCCGCAGACGATGTCGCACCATTCGGCGTTGTTGCGGGCCGCCGCCGCCCGCGCGTCCTTCAGCACGCTCGGCAGCCTAGACGGCGCCAGGGCACGACGTCATGGTGCGTACACCAGGTCCATCGTGTCGGTGTGCCCGGACCAGCGCAGATCGAGGCGCCAACAACCGGGCTGGGGCATGTCGATGATCGACGGGCCCGGCCCGCCGGCGACTTCCCGGGTGACCCGCGTGTCGGTGCCGTCGAGCGTCGCGGTGATCACCAGGGTCGCCGGTGCGCTCGGGTCGGGCGAGGTCGTGGCCGCCCGGGCCACCCAAAGGATCTTGTTGTTCGACCCGTCCTTGCGGTGCTGGCGCAGCGGATGGGCGAACACCACCGCCACGATGTCACCCTTCGCGCCGAACACGTGCGGGACCCGGGCGTCCCCGCTGAACCCGGCGTCCGCCCAGTCCGGCAGCGACCCCGTCTCGACCCGCGTCGCGCAGCCGGTCGCGCCGCTCGCCGTGGCGGCCGTGGCGCTCGCCGTGGTGGCGGCAGAGCTCGTCGGCGCGGCTGCCCCGCCGCTGGTCGTGGTCGTGCACCCCGCCAGCAGGACCACCGATGATGCCAGCACCCATCTGCCCCAGGAAACCATCTCGCCCCTTCCGGTACGCGTCGGCGACTCGTCGCACCGTCATGACACCGGCCGCGCCCGCCAGGTTCCCTGGAAACACCTAGCGCAGCGAGCGGGCGATCTCGATCGCCTCCGCCTTGCCGACGGCACCCTCCAGCCGGTAGCTCACGTCGCCCTCCTGCCAGATCAGGGTCGAGGCGGCTAGTCGGGCGGTCTCCTGGCGGACCTCGCCCGCGCGGTCCACGTACGACAGCACGTGTGGCCCGTCCACCCAGATGGCGAAGTCGCCGTTGACCTGGACCCAGTCCGCTCCCGGCGGCGTGACCTCCTTGTGGAAGGCCAGATTGAGACGACCGTCGAACGCGTCGACGCGCAGTGCGCCCCCGTCGTAGAGCAACGTCGCCACCCGGCAGGTGCCCGTGGCGTCGGGGTCAGCGACCAGCACCCGCTCGGGTGGGCCCAGCTTCGCGGGTTGACGGATCGGGAACCGCACCGCCCGTTGGGCCTCGTCCAGAGTGATGGACCGCTGGCCGGGCAACGGCGACGGCGTGCCGCCGGGCAGCGTGCGGGCGGGCGTGGTGGCGATGCTGACACCGGCGAAGCGCAGCAGCCCCGTGACAGCGTCGGCGACGGCGGCGCGGGTCGGGGGCACCACCGCCACGACCACGGCGACGAGCGCCGCCGCGGCAAGCGGACGCCACCGACGCGCCGGCCCGTCGAGGCGTACGCGGACGCGAGCGGTCACGTCCGGCGCGTCGGGTGTCTCCAGCCAGGCGGAGAGGTCGCGCAGCTCCCGTTCGAGGTCACCCATGCCGAACCTCCTCGCGGTCGAGCAGGCCGCGAAGCTTCGCCAGCGCCCGGGACGTGCGCGACTTGACAGTGCCCCGGGGCCACCCCAGCGCCGCCACCGTCTCCTCCTCGCTGAGGTCGAGGAAGAACCGGCAGACGATCACCTCGCGGTCGCGTACCGGGAGTTGACGCAGGGCCTGCACCAGTGAGGCGCGGCGCTCCCCGGCGAGGACGGCGTCGACCGCCCCGTCCTCGGCAATCTCGGCCGTCGGGTCCGCCGCCGCGGCCCGCAGGACGAGCCCGTCCCGCCGGCCGCGGGACCGGTGCAGGTTGCGGGTCTCGTTGGCGACGATCGCGAGCAGCCACGACCGGAAGGACGACTCGCCCCGGTAACGGGACAGCTTGCGGTACGCCTTCACGAACGCCTCCTGGATGACGTCCTCGGAGTCCGATCCCGCGCCGAGCAGCACCGCCGTCCGGTGTGCGGACGCGGTGTGCCGGGCGACCAGGAGGTCGTACGCCTCCAGGTCACCGGCCCGGGCGCGGGTGACGAGAGCGTCGTCGTCCAGGGGTAGGCCTCCGTTCGGATCACACTCATGACACCGCGTACGCCCCGGTGGTTCCACCCGTCCTTCTTGACGCGGGTCAGCTGTCTCCCATCCGGCGTGCAGCGTATTGCCAGGATTCGGTGCTGCACTGGAGGGGCGTCGAGGAGAGGGGCTGGTCATGAGCTGGTTCAACCGCCGGTCGCGGGGTGCCGAGGCGACCCCGACGAAGCTGGACCGGGAGGCGACCCGCGAGGATCTCGCGGCGCTGGAGGAGTTCGTCGCCAGCCGGCGGGGGGTGGAGTTCTACCTGGAGCCGGAGACCACCGCGACGGACACCACAGTGGTGGCGATCGCCGACGACGGCGAGTGGATCCGTCGTCGTACCGGCACGCCGCGGGCCGCGGGGTCCATCGCCCGCAAGCACGCGGTGCCGCTGTACGAGGCGGCGCGCACCGGCTACCCGGAACGGATGCGCACCTGGAGCCGGGCCCACCCGGAACGCCACGCCCGCTGAGCTTCACGGCGCAGCTCGCTGAGAGGCGGCCGCGCGGGCTTCCACCCGTCGGAAATCGGGCGATGTGACCGTTCGTAACGTCACGGCAAGCACGAGAATGCAGAGAGCCGCTCCGCCCCAGAAGACCGCCCGTACGCTGACCAACTCCGCGGTGAGGCCGGCGACCAGCGCCCCGAGCGGCATCGCTCCCCAACTGGCCAGGCGGCTCACCCCGCTGTAGCGCCCCATCATCTCCTCGGGCACGACGAGCGCGCGCAGCGAGCTGTAGGTGACGTTCCACGCGCCGGAGCCGGCGCCACCCAGGAAGGTCGTCGCCGCGATCAGCCGGGCGGACGAGGAGATCGCCGGGGCCGCCAGCAGCGCGGCGAAGCAGGCCATCGACGCGGCCAGGACGACCCGCCGGCCCAGCCGGCGGGTGAGAGCGGGAGCGGCGGAGGCTCCCACGACGCCGCCCACTCCCAGCGTGCCGATCAGCAGGCCATACTCCGAGCTGGTCAGGCCCAAGGGTCCGGGTGCGACCGCATGGACAACGATGACAGCCATCCAAGCCGCCCAGCATCCACTCGCCGCGCCGGCCACCAGCAGCAGGGTTCGCAGGACCCGTTCCCGCCACACGTATCGGACGCCCTCCCAGATGTCGTTGTTGAGGCCGGACGCGCTCGTCGCCGATCCGGGGTGACGGTTGCTGCGGTACCGGCCGGTCATGACCGCCAGGGCGAGCAGCGCGCCTGCGTAGCCCACCCCGCCGGCGCCCAGCGCGACGGCCAGTCCGGCGGCGGCCAGCAGACCGCCCAGAGGTGGCCCGACGAACTCGTTGGCCACGGTCTCGGTCGCGGTCAACGTCGCGAACGCGGACTCCATCCGAGTGCGGGGCACGACCATCGGCACCACCGACATCCGGGTGGTGTCGGCGAACACCTCGGCGGTGCCGAGGAGCAGCGCCCCCGCGTACAGGCCGGCCAGCGGGAGCCCGGTCGCGAGGATGGCACCGGTGAGCAGGGCGAGGACCAGGGCTCTCGCGGCGACCATGATCATGATTAGGCGTCGCCGGTCCATCCGGTCGGCGAGCGCGCCAGCGGGCAGTGAGAACAACAACCAGGGCAGGGTGTTGGCCAGGGTGGCGCCGGCAACCAGCGCAGGGGAGTCCGTCATCGAGACGGCCACCAGCGGCAGGGCCAGCTTGACAACGCCGTCAGCGAGGTTGGTGATCGCGGCACCGGCCCACAGGGCCTTGAAGTTCCGCGCGCTCATGGTCGTCGGGTCGTATGGCTGGCTGTCGCTGTGCATGGCCAGGGAGCTTGCAGCGATCCGCGCTGCCGCCCTAGAGTTTCGACTGGAGGCGAAACGTGGCGGTGTTCCTGGTCGACGCCGAAGTGATGGCGCACGCGCGTTTCGGCACCTCACAGCTCACCGAGACGTTGGGGGCGCTGAACATCCTCCGCCGGGCCCAGCCGCTTCCGTGGCACCGGGCCTGGCGGGACCAGCATGTCGATGCCTTCCGTGGCTATCTCGACGGCGACCCGGTGACCGCGGCCATTCTGGCGCACGCGATCTCGTCCTCCTGGATGGCTGACTTCCTGACGGTGCCGCCCGCCCGCCCGGACATGACGCTGGACGACGAGCTCGTGGAGCTGGAGTCGTTGCCGGACGACCGAATTCGTGAGGACCTGGCCCACGTGCGCTCCCCGCTGGCCCCGGAACTACGCGGTTCGGGGTTGGCGAGCCGGACGGCCGCGCTGTTGCGCTGGGTCTGGCGCCACACGATCGAGCCGGACTGGCCGCGCCGGCAGTCGGTGCTGCGTGCCGATGTGGTGTCCCGGATCTCCCGCCTGGCCAGGGACGGGTGGTCCGGGGTCGTCAACGACATGCGGCCGGGCATGCGGTGGCTCGGCGACGGCCGGTTGCAGGTCGAGGAGCGGCCCTACCCACCGTCCGACGTACGGGGCGGGACGTTGACGTTCTTCGCGGCCCACTGCCGGGGAGGCTGGATCTCCTGGAGGTTGCCCGGCCGCTTCGGAATCGTCTACCCGGTGACGGGGATCTTCACCGGGGTGGCCTCCACCACACCGGATCCGCTGCGCCGTCTGCTGGGGAACGCGCGGAGCAGCGTTCTGGTGCAGGCCGCCGAACCGGTCAGCACCACGGCAGTGGTCGCCGCGACCGGACTGCCGCTCGGCACGGTCGGTGGCCACCTGCGCGTGCTGACGGAGGCCGGTCTGCTCCAGAAGCGCCGGTCGGGCCGGGAAGTCCTCTACTGGTGGACGGACACCGCCCGGGCGCTCGTGGCCGGAGCCTCGTCGTCGTGACGAGGGCTCGGCGTGTCGGCGCAGAGGGCCCGCACTCCCGCGTGCCGGGCGAGGTGCTGCCGCCGGGGTCAGGCGTCCTCGACGGCTGAGCGGGCCTGCTCGAGCGTCATCGGCTCGGCGTGGCTGGACACGTACCAGTGGTAGGTGTCGCCGAGCAGTCGCCGGACCAGGCCCAGGTCGAGGCCGTCCTCGGGTCTGCGCAGGTGCGCCGGCGGTGGGTAGAAGCAGTCGCCCAGCAGCATGACGCCCGAGTCGGGCACCAGCACGACTGTCGAGTCCGGTGCGTGCCCGCCGCCGACGTGGCGTAGCCCGACCCCGACCGGCAGCTCGTCCACGTCGGCGAAGGTCCGGGTCGGCGGCAGGATGGCGAAATCCTCCCAGGAGGCCACCGCGCGTGCCCGGGCCCGGAAGCTCGGGCCGAGGCGGGGGTTGTGGCGTATCTGCTCGTCCAGGTAGTCGTGACTCCACGGTCGGGCGGCTTCGGCGCGCAGCAGCGGCACGGCCGTCTCGTGCCCGACGATCTCCACTCCCGGCCAGGCGCAGGCGCCCCAGACGTGGTCCCAGTGGTGGTGGGTGTAGACGAGCCAACGCGGGCGGGGTAGCCCGGCGGCGGTCAGCGCGGCCTGGATCTCGCGGGCGTGGGCGGGGCTCTGCCCGGCGTCGATCATCACACTGCCGCGCTCGTCGGCCACGACGGCGACGCCGGCCTGGACCGCCTCCGGGTCCGGATCGCCCGGGCAGAACCAGACACGGCCGGCGAGGTGGTGGAATCGCATGGCGACGATGGTGATCGACTCCCGGGATTGATCGCGGACGCTGCTCCGGTGGTCGCCGATCTTAGGTGACAGTGCCGCGTACCACCGCCCCCTCGGACGATCGGCGCAGGCCAGGGTAGGTGCTACCCCCCTTTGCTCTGCTTACCTATCTGCACCAGGCACGAAGCGTCACTGGTGCACATAGGTAAGCAGAGCAAAGGTCGTCAAGCATTGACCCCGGGCATTGCGACGTGCGGGGTTCAAGGTCGCAGCAATCGGTGAAACCCGATGAATGGCACCTGCTTGGCGGCGCTGGGGTCGGCGTTGACCGGCGGCGCGGCGGTGTGGCAGCATTCGCGGCCTGACGGCAGTGAAGGAAGTCGGTGCGATTCCGACGCGGTCCCGCCACTGTCACCGGGGAGCGATCCCCCCTCGTGAGTCACGGCCGTGTGTCTGCGGTTGGAAGGCCGGGGGAGAGCGTCGATCCGGAAGCCAGGATACTTCGGCCGTCGGGACGTACCCCAGGGCGTGGACACCCGAGGAGGACCCGATGACGCACGGCGTCTCATTCATCGACGATCATCGTCATGACCCGCATCGCGGGCGCCACACCGCACCCACGACCGGCCGGACCAGCATGCTCCGGGCCGGCCTCGTCGGCGTGCTCCAGGTCGCCCGCGTCGGCCACCGGGCCCGCTGAGCTGAGCGCCCGGCGCTGACCGGCCCCGACGCCCGCGTCGGCGAGCTGGCCGGCCGTCGTGCCGGCTGACGCCGCACCCACCCGCTTCGTCCAGGTCGCCTCCATGGCGGCCAGGGCGTCACTCTCCGGAGCCTGCCGTGCGCATCCTGCTGCTCTCCACCGCCGACACTGATCTGCTGGCCGCCCGCGCCAGCGGCGCCGACTACCGGCTGGCCAACCCCGCCCGGGTCGCCGCCGACGAGGTACCCGCCCTGCTCGACGGGGTCGACCTCGTCGTCGTACGCCTGCTCGGCGGCCGACAGGCCTGGCCGGACGGCCTCGCCGCGGTGCTCGCCACCGGCGTGCCGACGGTCGTGCTGGGCGGCGAGACGCTGCCCGACGCGGAGCTGATGGCCATCTCCACAGTGCCGTCCGGGGTCGTCACCCAGGCTCTGGCGTATCTGGTCGAGGGTGGGCCGGACAACCTCGGGCAGCTGGCCCGGTTCCTCTGCGACACGGTGCTGCTCACCGGCGAGGGGTTCGCCCCGCCCGCACCGACCCCGGCGTACGGGGAGCACGGCGAACACCCCACCGACCCGGACCGGCCCACAGTGGGGATCGTCTTCTACCGGGCGCACGCGCTCGCCGGCAACACCGGCTTCGTTGATGTGCTCGCGGACGCGGTCCACAAAGCCGGCGGCAACCCGCTGCCGATCTTCTGCGGTTCGCTGCGGGGCCTGACCACGGGCGCGGGCCCGCTGGGGCTCTTCGCCGTCTGCGACGCGCTGCTGGTCACCGTGCTCGCGGCCGGCGGCGCGGTCGCCGCCGACGCGTCCGGGGGCGGCGACGAGGACGCCTGGGACGTGGGCGCCCTGGCCGCCCTGGACGTGCCGATCATCCAGGCGCTCTGCCTGACCAGCACCCGTGAGCAGTGGGCCGGCAGCGACGCCGGACTGTCCCCGTTGGACGCGGCGATGCAGGTGGCCATCCCCGAGTTCGACGGCCGGATCGTCAGCGTGCCGTTCTCGTTCAAGCGGATCGACGCCGACGGGCTCTCGGTCTATGCCGCCGACGCCGAGCGGGCCGCCCGGGTCGCCGGGATCGCGGTGCGCCACGCCCGGCTGCGGTACGTGCCCAACGCCGACAAGCGGGTCGCCGTCGTCCTCAGCTCGTACCCCACCAAGCACTCCCGGGTCGGCAACGCCGTCGGGCTGGACACCCCGGTCTCGGCGGTCCGCCTGTTCGCCGAACTCGCCGAAGCGGGTTACGACCTGGGTGACGCGCCGCCGCCCGAGGACGGCGACGCGCTCATCCACGCGCTGATCGCCGCCGGCGGTCACGACGTGGAATGGCTCACCCCGGAGCAGTTGGCCGCCGCCGAGGCCCGGATACCGGGGCAGACGTACCGGCGCTGGTTCGACCAGGTCCCGGCCGAGCTGCGCGAACGGATGCGGGAACACTGGGGTGAGCCTCCCGGCCAGCTCTACACCGAGAGCGGCGACATCGTGCTCGCCGGGCTGCGCTTCGGCAACGTGGTGCTGCTCATCCAGCCGCCGCGCGGCTTCGGGGAGAACCCGATCGCCATCTACCACGACCCGGACCTGCCGCCGAGTCACCACTATCTGGCCGCGTACCGCTGGCTGGCCGCGCCGGTCGCCGACGGCGGCTTCGGCGCGGACGCCGTGGTGCACCTGGGCAAACACGGCACCCTCGAATGGCTGCCCGGCAAGGGCCTCGGTCTGGCCGCCGACTGCGCGCCTGACGCGGTCCTCGCCGACCTGCCGCTGGTCTACCCGTTCATCGTCAACGACCCCGGTGAGGGCACCCAGGCCAAGCGCCGGGCGCACGCCGTGGTGATCGACCACCTGGTGCCGCCGATGGCCCGCGCCGAGACCTACGGCGACCTGGCCAAACTGGAGCAACTGCTCGACGAGTACGCCACAGTGCAGGCCCTCGACCCGGCCAAGGTGCCCACCGTGCGGGCCCAGATCTGGGACCTCGTACGCGCCGCCGAGCTGCACCACGACCTGCACGCCGAGGCGATGCCCGACGCGGACGACTTCGACGAGTTCGTGCTGCACCTGGACGGGTACCTCTGCGAGGTCAAGGACGTGCAGATCCGCGACGGTCTGCACATCCTCGCCGACGCACCCACCGGTGAGCCCCGGGTCAACCTGGTCCTCGCGGTCCTGCGCGCCCCCCAGATCTGGGGTGGCGCCCGCGCCCTGCCCGGCCTGCGGCAGGCGCTGGCCGTCGCGTACGGGCTTGACGAGCAGGCGCTGCTCGCGGCGCCCGGGCAGCGGATCGCCCTCCCGGTGGCGCTGACCGACGTGGTGGACGGGCCGGCCGGCACCGCCGCCGACGCCGTGGACCTGATCGAGGCCCTCGCCCGGCGGTTGGTCGTCGGGATGGAGACGCTCGGCTGGGACGCCGAGGCCGTCGACGCGGTGGTCGCGGAGGTGACCGGCCAGCCGATCCCGGACGTCGCCGCCGTGCTGCACTTCGCGGCCACCGAGTTGGTGCCCCGGCTGGACCGGACCACCGACGAGCTGACCAACACCCTCGGCGCGCTCGACGGCCGGTTCGTGCCGCCCGGCCCGTCCGGCTCACCCACCCGCGGTCTGGTCAACGTGCTGCCCACCGGCCGCAACTTCTACTCCGTCGACCCCAAGGCCATCCCCAGCCGCAACGCCTGGGACGTCGGGGTGGCCCTCGCGGACTCGCTGCTCGCCCGGCACTTCGCTGACACCGGGACGTACCCCCGCTCGGTGGGTTTGACCGTGTGGGGCACCAGCGCGATGCGCACCCAGGGCGACGACATCGCCGAGGTGCTCGCGCTGCTGGGTTGCCGGCCGGTGTGGGACGAGCGGTCCCGGCGGGTCACCGGTATCGAGGTGGTGCCGACCGCCGAGTTGGGCCGGCCGCGCGTCGACGTGACAGTGCGCATCTCCGGGTTCTTCCGCGACGCGTTTCCGCACGTGGTGGCACTCCTCGACGATGCCGTGCGGCGGGTCGCCGCCCTGGACGAGCCGGAGGAGGAGAACTACCTGCGGGCGCACGTCGCCGCCGACCTCGCCGAGCATGGTGACGAGCGGCGCGCGACCGCCCGGATCTTCGGCTCGAAGCCCGGGGCGTACGGCGCGGGCCTGCTGCCCCTGATCGACGCGCGGACCTGGCGCAGCGACGCGGACCTGGCCGAGGTGTACGCCGTGTGGGGCGGCTACGCCTACGGCCGGGGCCTGGACGGGCGGGAGGCGCGCGCCGACATGGAACGCTCCTTCGCCCGGATCGCGGTGGCGGTGAAGAACCAGGACACCCGCGAGCACGACATCGTCGACTCGGACGACTACTTCCAGTACCACGGCGGGATGGTGGCGATGGTCCGTCACCTCACCGGCACGTCACCGCAGGCGTACGTGGGTGACTCGGCGATGCCGCACGACGTGCGCACCCGCACGCTGGGCGAGGAGACCCGGCGGGTGTTCCGGGCCCGGGTGGTCAACCCGAAGTGGATCGCCGCGATGCGCCGGCACGGCTACAAGGGCGCGTTCGAGCTGGCCGCCACAGTGGACTACCTGTTCGGCTACGACGCCACCGCCGGCGTGGTCGACGACTGGATGTACGAGCATTTGGCCGCCGCGTACCTGTTCGACGACACCACCCGCGAGTTCCTGGAGCAGTCCAACCCGTGGGCTTTGCGGGGCATCACCGAACGCCTGTTGGAGGCCGCCGACCGGGGGCTGTGGGCCAAACCCGAGCCGGCCACCCTGGACCGGCTGCGCGACACGTACCTGGCCAGCGAGGGCGACCTGGAGGACCGGGTGTGAGCGCGAGGAGTGAGCCGGTTTTGCGAGCCCCGCAGTCGTGATCGAAGGAAGGCACAGTGATCGTCAATTATCCGTTCAGTGCGGTGCTCGGCATGGCCGACATGCGGCTGGCGCTGCTGCTCAACGCGGTGTCCCCGGCGATCGGCGGTGTGCTGGTCCAAGGGGAGAAGGGGACCGCCAAGTCCACAGCCGTTCGGGCACTCGCCGCGCTGCTGCCGCCGGTCCGGCGGGTCGCCGGCTGCCGCTTCGGTTGTGACCCGGCCGAGCCGGACCCGGCCTGCCCGGACGGGCCGCATCCGGCCGGTGCCGCCGCCGAGACGCGTCCCGCCCGGCTGGTGGAGCTGCCGGTCGGCGCCGCCGAGGACCGGGTGGTCGGCTCGCTGGACCTGGAGAAGGCCCTCGGCGAGGGCGTACGCGCCTTCGAGCCGGGTCTGCTCGCCGCCGCCCACCGGGGGGTGCTCTACGTCGACGAGGTCAACCTGCTGCACGACCACCTCGTGGACCTGCTGCTGGACGCGGCGGCGATGGGCCGCAGCCACGTCGAACGCGAAGGCGTCTCGGTCAGCCACGCGGCCCGGTTCCTGCTGGTCGGCACGATGAACCCGGAGGAGGGGGAGCTGCGTCCGCAGCTGCTCGACCGGTTCGGACTCACCGTCGAGGTGGGCGCCAGCCGGGACCCGGAGGTCCGGGTCGAGGTGGTCCGCCGCCGGCTCGCCGCCGACGCCGACCCGGCCGGTTTCGCCGCCCGGTGGGCCGACGCCGACGCGGAGATCGCCGGCCAGGTGGCCGCCGCCCGACGCAGGCTTCCCGGGGTACGACTTCCGGACGCCGCGCTGCGGCAGATCGCCGAGGTGTGCGCCGCGTTCAACGTGGACGGGATGCGCGCCGACATCGTCACCGCCCGTACCGCGCTGGCCCACGCCGCCTGGCACGGCCGGGACCGGGTGAGCATCGACGACGTCCGGGTGGCCGCCCGACTGGCCCTGCCGCACCGCCGCCGCCGCGACCCGTTCGACACCCGCGGGCTGGACGAGAAGCGCCTGGACGAGGCGTTGCAGCGTGCCCAGGACGCCCACCCCGACGAACCGGACGACCCGGGCCCGGACGACGACGGCCCGGGTGGTGGCGGCCCATCAGGCGGTGGCGGCCCGGCCGGCGGTGGGGGGAGCGGCGGCGACGTGGTCGACCAGCGTGTACCCGGCCCGGCCGAGAGTGCGCCCGCCGAGGGTGACGCCGGCCCGGACGGGCGGACCGAGGTGCCGAGCGGAGCTGACGACGGCGGCTCGCCGCAGCGCCCGACGGACGACCCCGGCGGGCACGCTCAGCCCGGCGACCGGCACACCGCGGACGGTGGCGACGACCCGGACCAGGGGCGCAACGGCGGCGCCGACGGGCAGTCGGTGGCCGTACCCCGGGGTGGGCTGAAGGCGCGGGTGCTCACCGCGCCCGGTGTCGGTGACGGCGTGCCGGGCCGACGTTCGCGGGCCCGCACGGGGCGGGGGCGCACCACCGGGGCCCGGGTGCCGACCGGCCGGGTCGGGGCGCTGCACCTGCCGGCGACGGTCCGCGCCGCCGCGCCGCACCAGGCATCCCGGGGACGGCTGAGCGGCCCGCTGCGGTTGCGCCCGGACGACGTGCGGGAGGCGGTCCGGGAGGGGCGGGAGGGCAACCTGGTGCTGTTCGTGGTGGACGCCAGCGGCTCGATGGGTGCCCGGCAGCGGATGACCACCGTGAAGGACGCGGTGCTCGCCCTGCTCACCGACGCCTACCAGCGGCGGGACAAGGTGGCGGTGATCGCCTTCCGGGGCGCCGAGGCGCAGACGTTGCTGCCGGCCACCTCGTCGGTGCTGGCCGCCTCGACTCGGCTGGCCGAGTTGCCCACCGGTGGGCGTACGCCGCTGGCCGAAGGGCTGCTCGCGGCCGCCGACCTGCTGCGGGTGGAGCGCCTGCGCGACCCGTTGAGGCGTCCGCTCGTCCTCGTCGTCACCGACGGCCGGGCCACGGCGGGCAACCGCCCGCTGGACCGCGCCGCGGCAGCAGGGGCAGTGCTCGCGGCGACCGGTGCGCCCTGCGTCGTCGTCGACTGCGAGACCGGCCCGGTCCGCCTCAACCTGGCGCGTCGACTGGCCACCCAGTTGGGTGCCCCCCACCACCCGCTGGCCGCCCTCACCCACCCCGACACCCGCGGCAGCGCGCTTCCCGTCGCGGCGTGACGCCGGGCACCGATGACCGACCGCAACCGCAGGATCGCCCGAAGGAGAGAGTGCTGATGCCGCAGGGACAGCCGAGTGTGGTGCCCGCCGACGGGTTGACGACCCGGCAGCGGCGGCACCGACCGCTGCTGATCGTCCACAGCGGACAGATGAAGGGAAAGTCGACAGCCGCCTTCGGGCTGGCGTTGCGAGCCTGGACGGCCGGTCTGCCGATCGGCGTGTTCCAGTTCGTCAAGAGCGCCAAGTGGCGGGTGGGGGAGGAGAACGCCTTCCGGGCGCTCGGCGAGGTGCACGAGCGCACCGGCCAGGGCGCGCCGGTCGCCTGGCACAAGATGGGTGAGGGCTGGTCCTGGATCCAGCGCGGCGGCGACGCCGACCACGCCGCCGACGCCCTGGAGGGCTGGCGGCAGATCCAGCGCGACCTGGCCGCCGAGCGCTACGGGCTGTACGTGCTGGACGAGTTCACCTACCCGATGAAGTGGGGCTGGGTGGACGTCGACGAGGTGGTCGCCACACTGGCCGACCGGCCCGGCTTCCAGCACGTCGTCATCACCGGACGGGACGCCGACCCGCGCCTGGTCGCCGCCGCCGACCTGGTCGCCGAGCTGACCAAGGTCAAGCACCCGATGGACGCCGGCCAGAAGGGCCAGAAGGGCATCGAGTGGTGACCACGACCACCGACCCGTGGCCGCTGCCCCGGGTCGTCGTCGCCGCACCGGCCAGCGGCCACGGCAAGACGACCATCGCCACCGGGCTGCTCGCCGCACTGCGCCGTCGCGGCCTGACGGTCAGCCCGCACAAGGTCGGCCCCGACTACATCGACCCCGGCTACCACGCCCTCGCCGCCGACCGGCCCGGGCGCAACCTCGACCCGTTCCTGGTCGGCGTCGAGCGGATCGCCGGTCTGCTGCGCCACGGCGCGAGCGTCCCCACACCCGCCGACATCGCCGTGGTGGAGGGCGTCATGGGCCTGCACGACGGTGCCGTCGGCCGCCGCGACTACGCCTCCACCGCACACGTCGCCCGGCTGATCGAGGCGCCCGTGCTGCTGGTGCTGGACACCACTGCCCAAGGCCGCTCGGCCGCCGCGCTCACCCTCGGCATGGCCGCCTTCGACCCGGCCGTGCGCATCGGCGGGGTGATCCTCAACCGCGTCGGCTCGCCCCGGCACGAAACCCTGCTGCGCGACGCCCTCGCCGAGGTCGGCGTACCGGTGCTCGGAGCCGTCACCCGCGCCGCCGAGGTGGCCGCGCCGGCCCGGCACCTCGGGCTGGTCCCGGTCGCCGAGCGGGCCCCCGAGTCCCTGGCGATCGTCACCGCGCTCGCCGAGCTGGTCGAAGCCACAGTGGACCTGGACGCCGTGCTCGACCTGGCCCGCACCGCCGCACCGCTGACCACCCCTGCGTGGGACCCGGTCACCGCCGTCGGCGGGCCGGCCGGCGCCGAGCGGCCAGTGGTCGCGCTCGCCGGTGGTCCGGCCTTCACCTTCTCGTACGCCGAGACCGCCGAACTGCTCACCGCCGCCGGCGCGGACGTGCTCACAGTCGACCCGATGCGCGACCCGGCACTGCCCGCCGGCACCCGCGCGGTGGTCATCGGCGGCGGCTTCCCCGAGGCGTACGCCCAGGCGCTGGCCGGCAACACCACGCTGCGCGCCGAGCTGGCCGACTTCGACGGGCCGATCGTGGCCGAGTGCGCAGGGCTGCTCTACCTCGGGCGGTCCCTGGACGACGTACCGATGTGCGGGCGGCTGGACCTCACCGCCCGGATGACCGGCCGGCTCACCCTCGGCTACCGCGAGGCCGTGGCGGTCACCGACTCCCCGGTGGCCCGTGCCGGCGAGCCGGTACGCGGCCACGAGTTCCACCGCACCACCACCGACCCGGGGCACGGCGACCGACCGGCGTGGCGCTGGAACGACGCGGAGCACGGCTTCGTGAGCGGTCGGGTGCACGCCTCCTACCTGCACACCCACTGGGCCGGTCACCCGGACGCGGCCCGCCGGCTCGTCGAGGCGTGCCGATGAGCGCCGACGCCACGCTGACCGGGGTCGGTGTCGGACCCGGCGACCCGGAACTGCTCACCGTCAAGGCGGTGCGGGTGCTGCGCGAGGCCGACGTCGTCTTCGTACCCGTGATGGCGGACCCTGTCGAACCCACGGTGACCGCCGCTGCGACGACGGCGGGTGCGGACGCCGGGCGGGCCGAGGCGACAGTGCGGTCCCACGTCGCGGTGGACCGGCTGCGCCGACTGCCGTTCGCCCTGGACGATCGGGGCGGGGTGACCGCCCGCCGGGCGGCCGCCTGGGACGACGCCGCCCGGGTGGTGGTCGAGACGGTCGACGCCGGGGCGCGGTCCCTCGCGTTCGCCACCATCGGCGACCCCAACATCTACTCCACCTTCGGTTACCTGGCGCAGAGCGTCCGCGCCCTGCGCCCGGGCCTGCGGGTGACCACCGTTCCGGGCGTCACCGCCATGCAGGAGCTCGCTGCGCGCAGCGGCACCCCGCTCTGTGAGGGACGCGAACCGCTGACCCTGCTGCCCGCCACCGCGGGTCTGGCGTTGTTCGCCGACGCCCTCGCCGGGCCGGGCACCGTGGTCGCCTACAAGGGCTGGCGGCGGCACCCCGAACTGCTCGCCGAGCTGCGCCGACAGGGCCGGCTCCCCGACGCGGTGCTCGGGCGCAGCCTGGGTTTGCCCGGTGAACGGATCGGCCCGGTCGACGACGCCGAGCACGACCTGCCGTACCTGTCGACGCTGCTGGTGCCGGCCCGCCGCGACCACCGAGGAGGAAAGCTGTGACAAGCGACGGCAAGGTGTGGTTCGTCGGAGCCGGGCCGGGGGCGGCGGACCTGCTGACAGTGCGGGCCGCCCGGGTGATCGCCGAGGCGGACATCGTGATCTGGGCGGCCAGCCTGGTGCACGCCGACGTGCTCGACCACGCCCGAGCGGGCGCGGAGATCGTCGACTCGTCGCAGCTGCCCATCGAGGGCGTGCTGCCGCTCTACCAGCGTGCCGCCGAGCAGGGGCTGACCGTGGCGCGGATCCACTCCGGCGACCCGGCGCTGTGGGGCGCGGTGCAGGAGCAACTGGAGCTGTGCCGGGCGCTCGGCCTCGCCGTGGAGATCGTGCCCGGGGTCTCCTCGTTCACCGCCGTCGCGGCGATCGTCGGGCGGGAGCTGACAGTGCCCGAGGTGGCCCAGTCGGTGATCCTCACCCGCCTGGAGGGTGGCAAGACCCCGATGCCGCCCGGCGAGCGGGTGCGGGACTTCGCCCGGCACGGCACCACGATGGCGCTGTTCCTCTCCGCTGCCCGTTCCGGGCAGGTGCAGGCCGAGCTGCTGGCCGGCGGCTACCCGGAGGACACCCCGGCCGTGGTCGCGTACCAGGCGACCTGGCCCGACGAGCTGGTGGTGCGCTGCACGGTCGGCACCCTGGAGGCGACGGTCAAGCAGCACAAGCTGTGGAAGCACACCCTGTTCCTCGTCGGGCCGGCCCTCGCCGCCGAGGGAACCCGCTCGCACCTGTACCACCCCGGGCACTTCCACACCTTCCGCAAGGCCGAGCCGGCCGCCCGTGCCGAGCTGCGCCGCCAGGCAGGCGACCGCACCGGGGGAACAGGCACACCATGACGTACGCCGAACCGCCGCTGCGTGAGCCGGACCTGCCGCGGACCGCGAAGGTGCGGCCCACCGCGCTGCGTACCGGCTGGACCACCGGGGCCTGCGCGACGGCGGCGGCCAAGGCCGCGGTCACCGCGCTGGTCACCGGGGAGATCCAGCCGGACGTGGAGATCGGCCTGCCCGCCGGGCGGCGGGTGCGCTTCCCGGTCGAGCGCTGCGAGGTGACCGGCACGCCACCGGTGCGCGCCGAAGCGGTGGTGGTCAAGGACGCCGGCGACGACCCGGACGTCACCCACGGGGCCGAGCTGACCGCCACAGTGGACTGGACCGACGTCCCCGGTCTGCGGCTCGCCGGTGGCGCCGGCGTCGGCACCGTCACCAAACCCGGTCTGGGGCTTACCGTCGGCGGCCCGGCCATCAACGACACCCCCCGCCGGATGATCGGCGACGCGGTGGCCGAGGTGGTCGACCTCAGCGAGGTCGGCGTACGCGTGGTGATCAGCGTGCCCCGGGGCGAGATCATGGCCCGCAAGACCACCAACCGGAGGCTCGGCATCCTCGGCGGCATCTCGATCCTCGGCACCACCGGCATCGTGCGCCCGTTCTCCACCGCGTCCTGGCGGGCCAGCGTCGTGCAGGCCGTGCACGTGATGGCCGCCCAGGGCGAGCCGACTGTGGTGCTCTGCACCGGTGGGCGTACCGAGCGGGCCGCCCGCGCGCTGCTGCCCGACCTGCCCGAGGTCTGCTTCGTCGAGGTCGGCGACTTCACCGGCGCCGCGGTGACCGCCGCGGTGGAGGACGGCATGACCGCCGTGGTCTTCGTCGGCATGGCCGGCAAGCTGGCCAAACTCGCCGCCGGGGTGTTGATGACGCACTACACGCGCTCCAAGGTGGACCTCTCCCTGCTCGGGGCCGTGACCGCCGAGGCCGGTGGCGACGCGTCGCTCGTCGCCGCCGTGGCCGAGGCCAATACCGGGCGGCACGCGTACGAGCTGTGGGAGGCCGCCGGACTGCTCGCCCCGGCCGGTGACCTGCTCTGCCAGCGGGTCCGCCAGGTGCTGCGGCGCTTCGGTGGGCCGACGGTCACCGTGGACGTGGCGATGGTCGACTTCGCAGGCTCCCACGTCGTCGCCTCGTCCGGCCGGTGGCCCCGATGACGCGGACGGCACAGGCGACCGGCGTGACAGTGGTCGGGCTGGACGCCGCCGGTGCCCCACCGCACCCGGCGCTCGCGCCGCTGCTGACCGCCGCCGGGCTGGTCGTCGGGGCGGCCCGGCACCTGGCTGCGGTGCCCGTACCGCCCGGCGCGGACACCGTCACCCTCGGGCCGCTCGCCCCCGCCGTGCACCGGCTGGCCGAGGCCGTCGCCGCCGGGGTGCCGGCCGTCGTGCTGGCCAGCGGGGATCCCGGCCTGTTCGGCATCGTCCGGCGGCTGCGCGCGGCCGGGCTGCCGCTGCGGGTGGTGCCGGCGGTGTCCAGTGTGGCCGCCGCGTTCGCCAGTGCCGGCCTGCCCTGGGACGGCGCCGCCGTGGTCACCGCGCACGGCCGCGACCCGCGACCGGCCCTGAACGCCTGCCGCGCGATGCCGCTGGTCGCGGTGCTCACCGCACCCGGTGCCGGTGCAGCCGAGCTGGGGGCCGGCCTGGTCGGCTGGTCCCGCCGCCTGCTGGTGGCCGAGCACCTGGGCACCGCCGCCGAACGGATCCGCGCGGTGACCCCCGAGCAGGCCGCCGCCGAGATCTGGGCCGACCCGCACGTCCTGCTCAGCCTCGCCGACGTCGCACCCGTCGCGACCACCGACGCCGCGCCCGATCGGGTCGCGCCCGCTGGGATGCGCTCCGACAACCAGCCGGCCGCCGCCCCGGCCGGCGGGTGGGCGCTGCCGGAGACCCGGTACGCCCACCGCGACTCCATGATTACCAAGTCGGAGGTGCGCGCCCTCGTCATCGCCCGGCTGCGACCCCGACTGGGCCGGCTGGTCTGGGACGTCGGCGCGGGCAGCGGCTCGGTCGGCATCGAGTGCGCGCTGCTCGGCGCGGCAGTGCTCGCCGTCGAACAGGACCCCGTGGCCGGAGCGACCATCCGGGCCAACGCGACCGCGCACGCCGTGCACGTCCGGCTCGTCACCGGTCGAGCCCCGCAGGCGCTGGTCGGCCTGCCCGAACCGGACGCCGTCTTCGTCGGCGGTGGCGGCCCCGACACCCTCACCGCCGTCGTGGCTCGCCAACCCGAGCGGGTGGTGCTGACCCTGGCCGCCCTGGACCGGGTCGCGCCGGCCGTGGGTCTGCTGCGCGCCGCCGGCTACACGGTCGAGGGCAGCCAGCTCTCCGCCGCCCGCCTCGCCGACCTGCCCGGCGGGTCGATCCGCCTCGCGGCCACCAACCCGGTGGTCGTCCTCACCGGGGAGCGCCCGTGAACCACCGAAACCCGCCCGCTCGCATCGGTCTGGTGGCGGCCACCGCCGCCGGCCGACGGCACGCCGACACCCTGGCCACCGCCTGGCCGCACGCTCGACTGGTCGAGGGGGAGAGCGCGGCCGACGCGCTGCGCAGCGCCTGGGCCGAGTGCAACGCGGTTGTCGCGTTCCTGGCCACCGGCGCGGTGGTGCGGATCCTCGCGCCGCTGCTCACCGACAAGCGCAGAGACCCCGCCGTTGTGGTCGTCGACGAGGCCGCCCGGCACGCCGTGGCGCTGCTCGGCGGGCACGCCGGCGGCGGCAACGACCTCGCCGAGCAGGTCGGCGCGGTGCTGGACGCCCAACCGGTGATCACCACCGCCACCGACGCGGTCGACCTACCGGGGCTGGACACCCTCGGCTGGCCCGTGCAGGGCGCGGTCGCCGCGGTGTCCCGGGCCATCCTGGACGGCGAGCCGGTCCGACTGGTCGCCGACGCCGACTGGCCGCTGCCCGCCCTGCCCCCGAACGTCCAGACCACCGATGAGGACGCCGTGAACGGCGGTTACCGGCTGCTGGTCACCGACCGGGTGGTGCCGCTCGACGAGCGGACCGCCGTGCTGCGGCCACCGTCGCTGGTCGCCGGCGTGGGCGCGAGTCGGGGCGTACCGGCCGCCGAGGTGGGGGAGCTGCTGCACCGGGTGCTGGCCGAGGCCGGCCTCGACCCGGCGAGCCTGCGCTGCCTGGCCAGCGCCGACGTCAAAGCCGACGAGGCGGGCATCCTGTGCACCGCTGACGCGCTCGGCGTACCCCTGGTGACCTGGCCGGCGACGCGGCTGGCCACCGTCGACGTGCCGCATCCCAGCGAGGTGGTCCGCGCCGCAGTCGGCACGCCGAGCGTGTCGGAGGCGGCGGCGCTGCTCGGCCCGGCGGGCCGACCGGACGACGCCACGCTGTTGGTGGGAAAGACCGCGACGGCGATGGCCACAGTGGCGGTGGCCCGGCACGCGCCGCGCGGCCGGCTCGCCGTGGTCGGGCTCGGGCCGGGCGCGGCCGACCTGCGCACCCCTCGCGCGGTGGCCGAGCTGCGGCGCGCGGCCGTGGTGGTCGGCCTGGACCAGTACCTCGACCAGGTCCGCGACGTGCTCCGCCCGGGCACCCGGGTGCTGTCCAGCGGGCTGGGCGCGGAGGAGGAGCGGGCCCGCGCCGCCGTCGCCGAGGCCGTCGCCGGCCGGGCGGTCGCGCTGGTCGGGTCCGGCGACGCCGGGGTGTACGCGATGGCCAGCCCCGCCCTGGAGTACGCCGACGAGCGGATCGACGTGGTGGGTGTGCCCGGGGTGACCGCCGCCCTCGCCGCCGGGGCACTGCTCGGCGCGCCCCTCGGCCACGACCACGCCTATGTGAGTCTGTCCGACCTGCACACACCGTGGGAGGTCATCGAGCGGCGGGTGACCGCCGCCGCCGAGGGTGACTTCGTGACGGTGTTCTACAACCCGCGCAGCCGGGCGCGCGACTGGCAGCTCGGCAAGGCGCTCGGCATCCTCGCCGCGCACCGGCCGCCGGACACCCCGGTCGGGGTGGTACGCAACGCCAGCCGCCCCGGCGAGCGGGTGCACCTGGCCACCGTGACCACGGTGGACCCGGCTGCGGTCGACATGTACAACGTCGTGGTGGTCGGCAACAGCGACACGAGGCTGGTCGCCGGCCGGATGGTCACACCCCGGGGGTACCGGTGGCGATCGTGACGATCGGCGCCTGCCAGGGGTGCGGCGCCTGCCTGCTCACCTGCCCCACGCACGCGATCCGGCCCGTCCCCGGCGGCCTGACCGTCCGCGCCGACCGCTGCACCGGCTGCCTGGAGTGCCTGGAGATCTGCCCGGTGGACGCGATCCGCGTCGTCACTGACTCTGACGCGATCCGCGTCGTCGCTGACCCTGACGCGATCCGCGTCGTCGAACCCGACCCTGCGAAGGAGCCCGATGAGCCGGGTGGTGCATCCCATCGAGGTCGAGTCGTACCGCATCCTGCGCGAGCGGGTCGACCTGTCGCACCTGCCGCCGCTCTGCCGAGCGGTCACCGAACGGGTGGTGCACGCCAGCGCCGACCTCGCGTACGTCGACGAGCTGGTCTGCGACGAGGGGGCGCTGGAGTCGGGCCTGGCGGCGCTGCGCGCCGGGCGCCCGTGGTCACCGACGTGGCGATGGTCGCCGCCGGCATCACCCGGGCCGGCCTGGAGCTGGTCTGCCCGGTCGCCGAGCCGGCCGCCGCCGAGCTGGGCCGCTCGGCCGGAATCACCCGCTCGGCGGCGGCCGTGCGGATCGCACTGACCCGGGTCGGCCCGGGCGCGGTCTGGGTGGTCGGCTGCGCGCCGACCGCGCTTGTCGAACTACTCAGAGTGGACGCTGCGCCGGCGCTGGTCGTCGGCCTGCCGGTCGGCTTCGTGGGTGCCGCCGAGTCGAAGGCGGCGCTGCGGGCCAGCGGCCTGCCCGCCGTGTCCAACGTGGGCGAGAAGGGCGGGTCGGCGGTCGCCGCCGCCGCCCTCAACGCCCTGCTCTACGTCGAGGAGAAGTCATGACCGGGTTGGTCATCGTCGGGCACGGTACGCGCAGCGCGGTCGGGGTCGACCAGTTCGCCGCGCTCGTCGAGCGGGTCCGCCGTCGTGGTGACGTCGGCGACGTCGAGGGCGGCTTCATCGAGCTGTCCCGCCCCCCGCTGACCGACGCGGTCGGCGCGCTCGTCGCGCGCGGGCACCGGGCGCTGGTGGCGCTGCCGCTGGTGCTCACCGCCGCCGGACACGGCAAGGGCGACATCCCCGCCGCGATGGCCCGCGAGCAGGAACGTCACCCCGGGCTGAGCTACCGCTACGGCCGCCCACTCGGCCCGCACCCGTTGCTGCACGAGGCCCTCGAAGAGCGCATCGACGCGGCGCTGGCCGGCACGGGGCTGGCCGGCGCCGACCGGGCCGGCACGGCGCTGGCCGGCGCCGACCGGACCGGCACGGCGCTGGCCGGTGCCGACCGGGCCGGCACGTGGGTCACGTTGATCGGGCGGGGTTCCACCGACCCGGACGCCAACGCCGAGGTCGCGAAGGTCGCCCGGCTGCTCTGGGAGGGTCGCGGCTACGCGGGCGTCGAGCCCGGCTTCGTCTCCCTCGCGTCTCCGTCGGTGCCGGCGGTGCTGGAGCGGTTGCGCCGCCTCGGCGCGCGGCGGATCGTCGTCGCGCCGTACTTCCTGTTCGCCGGGGTGCTGCCGGACCGGATCGTCGCCCAGTCGGCGGAGTTCGCCGCCGCCCACCCCGACCTCGACGTGCGGGTGGCCGAGGTGATCGGCGACTGCGACGCCCTCGCCGATCTGGTGCGGGAACGCTACGCGGAGGCGCTGGGCGGCGACATCCGGATGAACTGCGACACCTGCGCGTACCGGGTGTTGATGCCGGGCTTCGCGGACAAGGTGGGTCGCCCGCAACGCCCGCACGACCACCCCGACGACCCGGTCGGCCACCACCATCACCACGGTCACGACCACGGGCACGCTCACTACCACGGCTCTGTCGCTGTGGTCGGCGGTGGGCCCGGACCCGACGACCTGATCACGGTACGCGGTAAGGCCCTCCTCTGTGCCGCGGACGTGGTGGTGGTCGACCGGCTGGCCCCGCAGGGTCTGCTCGCCGGGCTCCGCCCCGACGTGCTGGTGGTCGACGCCGCGAAGGTGCCCCGTGGCCCGTCGATGGCCCAGGAGGCGATCAACGCGGCCCTGGTGTCGCACGCCCGCGCCGGCCGGCGGGTGGTCCGGCTCAAGGGCGGCGACCCGTACGTCTTCGGACGCGGCCACGAGGAGGTGCAGGCCTGCGTGGCGGCCGGTGTGCCGGTGACAGTGGTCCCCGGGGTGAGCAGCGCCTTCGCCGCACCGGCACTGGCCGGCGTGCCGGTGACGCACCGCGGCGTGGCGCACGACGTCACCGTCGTGTCCGGACACCTGCCGCCCGGGCACCCCGACTCGCTGGTCGACTGGGCGGCGCTGGCGCGGGCCCGGGGCACCGTCGTGTTGCTGATGGCCGTCGACACCATCGCCAAGATCGCGTCGGTGCTGATCGAGCACGGTCGCGCCCCGGAGACTCCGGTGCTCGCCGTGCAGGACGCCGGGCAGGCCGACCAGCGGTCGGTGCCCGCCCGGCTGGACGAGATCGGCGCGGTAGCCGCCCGGGAGGACATTCGTCCGCCCGCCGTCTTCGTCCTCGGCCCGGTGGTCGCGCTGTCGACCACCGGGCCCACCGTCTGACGATCACTCGCTGCGGGCGGTCTCCGGACCGGTGATCCGCTCCAGCAGCGGCAGGGTGGAGGCGATGACACCGAGGCAGGCGGCCAACCCGACGACGACGATCACGTAGAAGCGTGGCTCCGGCGCGACCAGCGTGTAGCCCATCTGTGCCCGCAGGAACAGGTGGGCGGCGAGGAGCCCCATCCCGATGGCGACGGCGGCGACGGCGAGCATCGGCACGGCGCTCTCCAGGGCCACCACCCGACGCAGGACCCGCACCGGTGCGCCGCTGAGACGCAGCAGGCTGAACGGGCGTCGGCGTTCGGTGAGCCCGCCGATGACGCTGACCGCGAGGCTGCACCCGCCGAGCGCGAGGCTGGCGATGATGACGACGTTGGCCAGTTGTTCCCAGCCGCGCAGCGTGTTGGCGAACTCCGACTCGAAGTCACCGGGCACGTTCGGCGCCACCCGGAAGGCCGGCAGGGCGGTCTCGAGCGCCGTGCGCGAGCGCTCGATGGTGGCGGCGGAACCGTCAGTGTCGACGACGATCGACATCACCGGCAGCTGTTGGAGGTCGCCGAGTGGAACCGATGCGGCGGGCCAGACCCTGCTGGACGACGCCGGCTCCCGGAAGGGGATGAGACCCGTCGCCACCTCGGCGACGGTGGCGCCCTCGGCGCACCGGCCGTACGCGCTCGGGATCTCGGCGCACGCGATCAGGCCGGGCTCGCTGGCGCTCATCCAGTCCGGGTTCTCGCGCACCGCGAACGCGGACCGCACGCCGGTGATCGAGCGTAGGTCGGTGAAGAGCGAGTCAGGCGTCGCCGGTGCATCCTCAGGAAGGTAGAGCGACACCTGTCCCGCCTCGGTCGAGCCGACCGGTGCCGGGCCGCGGTTGGCGACGATCGTGGTGATCACGCCGACGGCCACGCTCGTCACGAAGAGCGCGAGCATGATGCCGCTGATCGCCCGGAAGCCGGCCTTCGGGTTGTCAGCGAGGCGTCGCGCGGCGATGAGGGTGGCGGGGCGGTTGGCGAACCGGGCCATCACCCGGGCGCCGACCATCGTCAGCCACGGGCCAGCGAGGATCAGGCCGGCCATGATGAGCAGCAGGCCGGGAAGGAACACCGCGGCCTGGCCATCGGATGTCGGGGGCCGGAACCCGATGGCGAAGAACAGCACGGCGACACCGAGCATCATCGGGATCAGCCGGTACGCCCGCGGGGCGCGGGGAGTGACCCGGCGGGTCACGCCCAGCGGCGAGATCCGTACCCGGCGCAGCGAGACCTGGGCCGCCACCGCCGCGCCGGCCGGAACGCCGAGCGCCACCAGCAGGGTGTCCAGCACGCCCAGCGACATGTCGTTGGGGAAGAACGGCATGCCCGTAAACGGGATGCCCGCCATCGGGCCGCGGAAGGCGTAGAACAGGCCGAAGCCGACGGCGGTGCCGACGACGGCCGCGGTGGTCGCCTCCACCGCCGCGACCACCGAGATCTGCTTCGGGGTGGCGCCGACCAGGCGCATCGCGGCGAAGCGCTGCTCCCGGCGGGCCGCGTTGAGCCGGGTGGCGGTGCCGACGAAGATCAGCAACGGGAACAGCAGCCCGCCTGCGATCACGCTCAGGATGAGGTTCACCGTCGTCTCGGGCAGCGCGGGAGTGTCGCCGACGGTGGTGAGCTGCCTGGCAAGGGGCAATGTGGCCACCTCGTCGGGGGTGCCGCCCCGGATGACGAGCAGCGTGTCCGGTGAGGTCAGTCCGGCCGGACCGACGGTGCCGATGTCGCGCCCCGGGTAACGGTCAGCCAGTTGGTCGGTGGGGTGGGCGGCCAGCAGCTTCCGCAACGCGGGCGAGGCGTAGTACTCCCCGGGCCCCGGCGTGCTCGGG
This sequence comes from Micromonospora sp. MGP-C2, assembly GCF_057766525.1. Taxonomy (NCBI): domain Bacteria; kingdom Bacillati; phylum Actinomycetota; class Actinomycetes; order Micromonosporales; family Micromonosporaceae; genus Micromonospora; species Micromonospora sp. MGP-C2. The sequence goes on along the minus strand of NZ_JBYMEN010000002.1, from coordinate 975,793 downwards.
ACGCCGGTCGGGGCGGGCGCGTCCGGGCCGGTCGGGGCAACGTCGATCCGAATGATCTGCTTGCCGTGGAAGTAGTCCTCGCGCGTCGACCACCACAGAGGATCGGCATCGCCGCCCGTCGAGGCGTTGGGATAGACCGACGCGTACCGGGTGAGCTGGGCGTTGACCGCGTTGACCCCGGCGAGGGTGGTCAGCAGCAGCCCGCTGCCGACCGCGACGGCGGCAGCGATGACGAGCAGGCGGGTGAGCGCCTCCCGGCCGCCGGACACAGCGAGGCGGAGCCCGAAGCGGATCATGAGGCGATCCGGTCCGGCGCGTTCACGCGCCCGTCGCGGACCATGACCTCACGGTCGGCGTACGCGGCGATCCGGGGTTCGTGGGTCACCAGGATGACGGTGGTGCCCTGCTCGCGGGCGGCGCCGACCAGCAGGTCCATCACCTGCTCGCCGGTGAGCGAGTCGAGCGCGCCGGTCGGTTCGTCGGCGAAGAGCACCTGCGGCTCGGCGACCAGACCGCGGGCCAGGGCGACCCGTTGTGCCTGCCCGCCGGACAGCTCACCCGAGCGGCGCTGCTCCAGGCTGTCCAGGCCGAGGCGCGCGAACCAGGCTCGCGCCTTCGGCAGCGCCTGCTTCCGGTGTACGCCGCTGAGCAGCAGTGGCAGGGCGACGTTCTCCACGGCGGTGAGCTCGGGGACGAGCTGGCCGAACTGGAACACGAAGCCGAAGCGGTCCCTGCGCAGGCTGCTGCGCTGGGTCTCGGCCATCGCGTCGACCCGCGCTCCGTCGAAGAGGATCTCGCCGGAGTCGGGCACGAGGATGCCGGCCAGGCAGTGCAGCAGGGTGGACTTGCCCGAGCCGCTGGGGCCCATGATGGCGACAATCTCGCCCGCGTCAACGGCGACGCTCGCGCCGCGCAGGGCGGGCGTCTGGCCGAAGGAGAACGCCACGTCCCGTGCTTCGATCACGACGCTCATGGCCGCACCTCTTTCCGTAGGGCGTCCAGCCGGGCGCCGGTCATCTCGATCCACCGGAGGTCCGCCTCCAGGTGGTAGAGGCCGTGGTCGGCGAGCAGCGCGTCGACCAGGCCGCCCGCGCGCTTGATCTCGGTCAGCTCACGCATCCGGCGCAGGTGCGCGCTGCGCTGGGTGTCGAGGTATTCGGCGGCCGGCCGGTCCAGCATCAGCGCGAGCACGACCTTGGCGAAGAGCACCGTCTGCAGGTGCGGTTCCGGGTCGACCGGCTGGGTCAGCCACTGCTCGACCTCGGTCGCGCCGACGTCGGTGATGATGTAGCGCTTGCGGTCGGGGCCGGAGCCGGGAGCGACGTCGCTGATCACCACCTTGCCGTCGCGGGCCAGCCGGCTGAGGGTGGAGTAGACCTGGCCGAACGGCAGTGGCTTGCCCCGGCCGAAGAAGGCGTCGTAGTCGCGCTTCAGGTCGTAACCGTGGCTGGGCTCTCGTTCGAGGAGGCCGAGAAGGGTCAGTGGCACGCTCATGGGAGGAGAATACACCGAGGGTATACCTCGCGTATATACCCTCGGTGTGTTCTCGGAGGGTCCCCTGGTCGGGGCGCAATTTCCGGAGGTCAGCCCAGCAGGAGGCGGGCCAGGGCGTAGCCGGCGGCGGCCGCGGCGAGCCCCACGGCGACGCTGCCCACGACGTTGGCCAGCGCGAGGAGCCGGTGACCGCCCTGCGCCAGCCGCAACGTCTCGTAGCTGAAGGTGGAGTAGGTGGTCAGCGCGCCGCAGAACCCGGTGCCGAGCAGCGCGGTGAGCGCCGGGCCGGCCGGCCACCCGACGAGCACGCCGAGCAGCAGTGAGCCGACCACGTTGACGGTGAACGTGCCCCAGGGGAACGCCGAGTCGTGCCGGGTCTGGACCGCCCGGTCGGTGAGGTAACGCAACGGCGCGCCAACGGCCGCGCCCAGGGCGATGAGCAGCACGGTCATCGGGCCGCCCGCCGCCTCAGCAGCGACGCCGTGACGGCGTCGCCCAGCGCGACCGCGACGAGTGCCCCGAGCACCGTCGCCGCCAGGTACGCCAGCGCGGTGCCCGGCGCGCCCGCGACCAGTGCCTGCTGGATGTCGACCGCATAGGCGGAGAACGTGGTGAACCCACCGAGCACCCCGACCCCGAGGAACGGGCGAGCCAGGGGGTGCCCGCCGCCGAGGTGCCCGAGCACCGCCATCAGCACGCCGATCAGCAGGCAGCCGGACGTGTTGATGGCGAACGTCGCCCAACCGAAGCCGGTCGGCGGGTGCGGGGCGGTGTGTTGCAAACCGGCCCGGGCCAGCGCACCGAGCACCCCGCCGGCCGCGATCGCGGCGAGGACCGTCGTGGGGCGCACGGTCAGCTCGCGGCGGTCGGCGGGGACACGCAGGTCGACGTCGGGGTCGCTACGCGGCTCGGATGGCTCTGGCACGGCTCTTCAGCGTAGTGCCGGCGACGACGGCGTCAGCGTACTGCCGCGACGGCGGCGTCCGCGCCGCCCCGCCACACCGTGCCGACCTCGGCGAAACCGGCGGCGGTGAGCGCGGCGAGGTGCCAGGAGACCGGCGGGTTCCACTCCGGGCTGTGCCCGGTCGGGTAGATGTCCTGCCGCTGGGTGACCAGTGGCGCCAGCGCCGGGTCCGCCCCGGCCTGCTTCCACCAGTCCGACCAGGACAGCAACGAGCCGGCCGCGTACCGGGCGTTGCGTCGGTCCCTCGCCCGGTCCATCAGCCGCTTGGTCAGCTCCGGCAGGCTGTCGTCCGGCATGTGGTCGGCGTTGACGAAGACCCCGCCCGGTCGCAGCACGTCCCGCAGGTCGGCGTAGAGCTGCCCGAGCCGGTCGGCCGGCAGCCAGTGCAGGGCGGTGGCGGTGAGGACGGCGTCGTACTCGCGGTGGGGGAGCGCGTCACGCCAGTCGGGGGTGGCGAGGTCTGCCGTGACGATGGTGGCCCGGTCGGTCAGCGACGAGCGGGCTATGGCGAGCAGCGCCGGGTCGAGGTCCAGCAGGGTCGCCTCGGCGCCGGGGAAACGGGCCAGCGTGCGCAGCGAGATGCTGCCGGTGCCGCCGGCCAGGTCGAGCACTCGTGGCGGTCGACCGTCGAGGACCGCGTCGACGGTGTCGAGCATGGCGGTGAACCGGTGTTCCCGGTCCGGTAGGTAGGCCTCCTGCTGACGGTCCCAGCTCTCCTGCCAGGCCCACGCATCCGTGATGTAAGGACTCATGATGGGAAGGCTAGTTACCGTTCGGGCGCGCTGTCCAGACCTTGTTGCACATAACTTGCAATTGCGAGAAGATGGCAGGGCGATGATCAGGGTGACGCCGGGTCGGGCATCCGCCCGGCCCGGCGTCCTCGTGTCAGCGGGTCAGGCCGCAGTCTCGACCAGGGCGGCGACGCCCTGCACCGGCTGCCGGCCGCCCGCTGACCGCCCCGACAGACCGGGCGACGGCGGCGTACGGTACCCGCAGCCCCACCGGGACCCCCGCGCCAAGGAGGCACGCGATGCAGGACCGCACCCCTCGTGCGGAGGAGCTGGAGCCGATCGAGCGCGCCGGCATCGACGAGCTGCGTGACCTGCAACGCGAACGTCTGCGCTGGTCGTTGCGGCACGCGTACGACAAGGTGCCGCACTACCGCCGGGCGTTCGACGCGGCCGGGGTGCACCCCGACGACTGCCGGGACCTCGACGACCTGGCCCGCTTCCCGTTCACCGGCAAGGCGGAGCTGCGGGAGAACTACCCGTTCGGCATGTTCGCCGTCCCCCGGGAGCGGGTGTCCCGGTTGCACGCCTCCTCCGGCACCACCGGCCGACCGACGGTGGTCGGCTACACCCGCGACGACCTGCGCACCTGGGCGCGACTGATGGCCCGGTCGATCCGCGCCTCCGGCGGCCGTCCCGGCGACCGGGTGCACGTCGCGTACGGCTACGGGCTCTTCACCGGGGGTCGGGGCGCGCACTACGGCGCCGAGGAGCTGGGCTGCACGTCATCCCGGTCTCCGGCGGCATGACCGAGCGTCAGGTCATGCTGATCCGCGACTTCGAACCCGAGGTCATCATGGTCACGCCCAGCTACATGCTCGCCATCGTGGACGAGATGCAGCGCCAGGGCGTCGACCCGCGCGCCACCTCGCTACGGGTGGGCATCTTCGGGGCGGAGCCGTGGACCGAGGACATGCGCCGGGAGATGGAACAGCGACTGGACATCCACGCGGTGGACATCTACGGGCTCTCCGAGGTGATGGGTCCCGGCGTGGCCACCGAGTGCGTCGAGACCAAGGACGGGCTGCACGTCTGGGAGGACCACTTCTACCCCGAGATCATCGACCCGGTCACCGGGGCCGTGCTGCCCGACGGTGAGCGGGGTGAGCTGGTGTTGACCTCGCTGACCAAGGAGGCGATGCCGGTCGTGCGCTACCGCACCCGCGACCTGACCCGGCTGCTGCCCGGCACCGCCCGCCCGATGCGCCGGATCGAAAAGATCACCGGTCGGACGGACGACATGATGATCGTGCGCGGGGTGAACATCTTCCCCACCCAGATCGAGGAGCTGATCCTGCGGACCCCGCAGCTGTCGCCGCACTTCCAGTGCGTACTCGATCGGCAGGGCCGGTTGGACACCCTGACCGTGCGGGTGGAACGACGGGCCGGGGTTGGGGTGGACGCCGCCGAACGGGCCGGTGCGACGCTGGTCCAGCTGGTGAAGAACACCATCGGTGTGAGCGTGGCGGTCGACGTGCTCGCCCCGGACGCCGTGGAGCGGTCGATGGGCAAGATGCGCCGCGTCGTCGACCACCGGTCGGCCGGCTGACCCACGGCCGACACCCGGTCCCGTCCTGGACCGGGCAGCAGGTCTGTCTCCTGTAGAGCTGCCCCGGTTGTGGGGCAACTGGTTGGTCGAGCGCGTCGAGAGTCCTGACTCCCGGTGCATAGGATCCTGCCCATGCGTGTGCTGGTGGTCTCCGCGCCCCTGGTCGGGCATGTCTTCCCGCTGGTGCCGCTCGCCGTCGCGTTGCGCGACGCCGGCCACGACGTGCTGCTGGCCACCGGGGGCGGTGGCCTGGCCGCCGCCGGCGCCGGTCTGCCCGTGCACGACATTGCACCCGGCTTCGACTTCGGCCGGATCGCGTTGCGGGTCTTCCCCCGCCATCCGCTGATCGCGCGCGCCGAGCTGGCCGGCACCGCAGGCACCCGGGGTGCCGGCCTGCTGTTCGGCGCGCTCAACGACCAGCTCACCGACCCGGTGGTCGCGCTGGCCTCCCGGTGGCGGCCGGATCTGGTGCTGCACGAACCGTTCGCGGTGGCCGGCGCGGTGGCCGCCGCGCGGCTCGACGTGCCTGCCGTACGCCAGGAGAACGCCTTGTTCGACGGCCGGGACCTCGTCCGCGCCACCGTGGCCCGACTCGGCGGCGCGCTGCGCCGGCACGGCCTGGGTGAGCTGCCGCCACCCGCCGCCGCCCTCGCCGTGGCCCCGCCCAGCGTGGCCGTGCAGGGCGGTTGGCCGATGCGCTACGCGTCCTACGTCGGCGGTGGCGAGCTGCCGGCCTGGCTGCGCGAGCCGGGTGACCGGCCCCGGATCCTGGTCACCCGCAGCACCCTGACGGGCCCCGGTGACCGGGGGCCGATGCCCGCCGTGGTGGCCGCCGCCGCCGACGTGGACGCCGAGATCGTGCTCGTCCGCCCGGACGATCGGTCGGCGCGCTCTCTGCCCGCGAACGTGCGGGTGGTCGACTGGATTCCGCTCGACGAGGCGCTGCCGGCGAGCGCGGCGCTGGTCCACCACGGCGGGGCGGGCAGCGCACTCGGAGCCCTCGCCGCCGGCCTGCCCCAACTGGCCACAGTGGGTCCGGGGGACCGCCGGCACAACGCCGAGCTGGTGGCCCGGCGGGGTGCCGGCCTGGCCCTGCGTCCCCGGGACATCACCGCGCAGGCGCTGACCCGGCTGCTCACCGACGACGGCCTGCGTGCCGCCGCCGGGCAGGTCAGCCAGGAGATCACCGCGATGCCGCCGCCCACCGACCTCGTCGCGCGCCTGGCGGCACTGGTCTGAGGCTCGCCCCGCGTGGCCACACCGGGTGCGCGGTCGGCTGCGGCAGGATGACGTGATGCGACACGTCGTGCTGTTCCACTCCGTGTACGGCCTGCGACCCGCCGTGCGCGCCGCCGCCGACCGGTTGCGCGCCGCCGGCCATCAGGTAACCACCCCCGACCTGTACGGCGTGCCGGCCACCGACACCGTCGAGGAGGGCTTCGCGCTGCTCGACAAGATCGGCCAGGAGGTGGTGCTCGACCGGGCCCGGGCAGCGCTGCGCGACCTCCCACCGGAGACGGTGCTCGCCGGCTTCTCGATGGGCGCCGGTGTGGCCGGGGCGCTGCTGGCCGAGCGCCCCGACACCGCGGGTCTGCTCCTGCTGCACGGCACCGGCGGCGCGCCCGACGCGGTCCGGGCCGGGTTGCCGGTGCAGCTGCACCTCGCCGACCCCGACCCGTACGACGCGCCGGAGGAGGTCGACGAGTGGCAGCAGGCGCTCACCGACGCCGGTGCCGACCTGATGGTCTTCCGCTATCCCGGGATGGGGCACCTGTTCACCGACCCGGGCCTGGCCGAGCACTCCCCGGACGCCACCGCGGCGACCTGGCCGCGCGTGCTGGCCTTCCTGGCCGCCTGCTGAGCGTCAGGTCCAGCCACGGTCAGTGGTTGTGGCACCACCGTAGCGTGAGGACAGACGGACTCTCGCAATCGAAGGGCGTGCCGGCATGAACGAAACGGTCCTGAGCGTCGTTGGTCTGGTGCTGGTCGCGGTCTCGCTGTGTTTCTCCGCGCTACAGACACGGGAGGTGGCCAGGCAGAGCCGCATCAACAACGGCATCGGTTCGGCTACCGCGCTTGTCGAGGTCAACAACCTCATTCGCTCCTGGCACGAACGTCTGCTCCAGGACCCGTCGGCGCGGCCGTACTTCTTCGACGGGAAGCCCTGCACGCCGGACGACGTGGAGCGGCCGAAGCTGTTGACCTTCGCGGAACTGCTCGGCGACGTGCTCGAGTGCAATCTTCAGATGGCCTCGCTGCTGCCCGCCTTCAACTTCGCCCACTCGTGGCATCACTGGCCGGCCGAGATGCTGCGAAACAGCCCGATCCTCGACGAGGTGGTGGAGAGCCACCCCGAGTGGTGGCCGACGCTGCACCTGCTTCAGCAGCAGATCCGCGCCGGCGCACCGCAGGCCCATCCCCTCGTCACGGGGCACAAGGCCCGGTGGCGGCCGTCCCGCGCCAGCGTCGGGGGAGGGGTTCGCCCCAAGCCCGACGCCGACGCCGAGACGACGATCTCGGCGGGCGACAGGGCCGCCATTCCTCCGCAGCGATGAGGCCCTGAGCCGTTCCCTGGGGGTTGTGCGAGCGCACCGCCCCGCCGGCACCGGCTCCGGGACGGTGGCCAGGTGACCCGGACGGCCTGCTCGCGCTCCCCACCGCGGCGCTGCTGGCCTCGGCGTCCGTGCCGTAGGACGACTCGCCTGCGCCCGGCCGGCAGTGGATCGGGCACGGCGTCGACAATGTGCGGCATGGAGTTCCTGTGCTACCACCGCGACCGGCCCGACTCGGCCGCGTTGCGCGACGAGTTGCTGGCCGAGCACTGGACCTACATGGACCGGTACGCGGCGGAGATGATCGCCCGCGGCCCGACACTGTCCGGCGACACGGCCACCGGCAGCGTGCACATCGTCGACGTGCCCGATCCGGCCGCCGCACGGGCGTTCGCCTTCGAGGAGCCGAACTACCAGGCCGGCGTGTACCGGGATGTGCTGCTGCGCCGGTGGCGCAACACGCTGGGCCGCACGATGTGGGACTTCCCCGGTGGTCGGACGGGCGGTGACCGGTACCTGGTGCTCGGCCTCGGCGCGGGGCCGGCCGTCGACCTGGCCGTGCCGCGCGACCCGGACGAGCTGATCGCGTACGGGCCGCTGCTGTCCGACGACGGCGACACCTGGCTCGGCACCGCCGCGCTGCTCCGCGCACCCACCCCGGACGCGGCGCGCGCAATCCTGACCGGGGACTGGTACGCCGACGTCGAGGTGCACCGCTGGCAGTTCGGCGGGCGTCCGTCCTGACTCGCTCCCGAGACCTGCTCGGGACGGTCGTGCCGATCGGTGGCAGCTCAGCAGACGGGTGCTCGGCGTGTCGAGCTGCTCAGCTGCCAACGTCAACGACGCCGGTCCCTCAGGCGGAGGCGGCCAGGCCGGTCGGCCAGCGGATCAACGGCGGGCGTGGTCCGGTGCGCACCACGTCCGGCGGAGCCCCGGCACCGGCAGCCGCCGTGCGTCCGGCCGGCCCCGGCACGGCAGGCACCGCGCGGATCGTTGCCGGGGACCGGTCGGGGGCCGCAGGCCAGTGACCGCCCGCGTTGTTCGGTGTCGCGGACGCTCGGGTCGGAGGCACGTCGCCAGCCGACGCGACGGCCCGGAGCCGGCGGAACCCCAACGATCGGTTGGCTCCGTCGTTCGGCGCGGTCGGTGAGGTGGCCATTGTCGAGCTGGGGAGGCCTCGGCGCAGCGGGTCGGTGGGGTCGGAGGGCGGCACCGCGAGGACGACGTCGCGGCGGCCGTCCCCGGCGCGAACGACGTCGAGGGGCAGGACCTCGGCGCGCCGCACGCCCGAGCCGCTGACGGCAGCCCGATCGGACCCAGCGCGGTCGGACCAAGCGCGGTCGGACCACGCGCGGTCGGACCCAGCTCGGTCGGACCCAGCTCGGTCGGCCGCAGCACGGCCGGACCCAGCTCGGTCGGCCGCAGCACGGCCGGACCCAGCTCGGTCGGCCGCAGCACGGCCGGACCCAGCACGGTCGGCCGCGGAGTGGTCACGGGGAAGGGCGGCGTCCGGGCGGACGGTGTCGAGGGGCGGCGCTTCGGCGGCCCGGCGGCCGAAGACGGCCCGCAACGCGCGGGGCAAGCGTTCGGCGGCGACCTGGCGCAGCGCGGGCGCGACGAACGCGTACCCGTCGGCACGCCGGGGAAGCAGCAGCCCGGCCGCGACCAACCCTCGTAGGGCCGGCGCGGACCGGCCGGACGCCCAACCGAGGGCCCGGTCGACGGCACCGCCGGAGATCACACCGCCGATGGTGGCAGCGGCCATCAGCACCGCCCGCCGTTCACCGTCGAGGTGGTCCAGCTCCGCGCAGACGGCCCGGCGGACCGCCTCGGGCAGCGGGAGCGTCATCCGGTCGGCACCGTCCATGATCGACCGCACGTACGCCGCCGCGTGCCCGGGTCGGCCCCCCACCAGGTGCAGTAGCCGGTCGGCGAGGGTCACGGGTTGCCCGGCGCGGGTGAGCAGGTGGCGCAGCAGCCGCCCGGACTGCACCGTGGCCAGCGGCCCGATCGTCACCCGTCGGGCCGGGCTGGGCCGGGTGTCGGCCCACTGCGGCTGGTGCAGGGTGATCAGGGCCAGTGGCAACCCGCGCGCCGTCGCCGTGCTGAACAGCGCGTGCAGGAAACGGCTCATCGCCGGCGCCGCCCGGTCCACGTCGTCCACGGCGACGATCAGCGGCTGGTGCGCGGCCAGACGCAGCAGGACGTCCCGGCAGATCGCCGCCCCCGCCAGCGCCGCCGAGGAGCCGTCCGGGGTGGTCAGGAACCGCTGCAGGGCCGGGATCGCCGCCGCGACGCGCTCCGGCGGGAACAGCGACGCCAGGGCGGCCACCAACCGGTCGTGGACCACCGCCGGGCCGTCGCCGTGCCGCACCCCGGCGAGGCCGCGGAGCAGCTCGGCGGCCGGCGCCATGACCTGATCGGGGTACGGCTGGCAGGTCGCCACACACCAGCGCACCGGCATCCCGTCCACCGTGGTCAGCCCACGGGTCAACTCGTGCAGCAGCCGGCTTCGCCCACTGCCGGTGGGGCCGACCAGGGAGATCCAGCGCGGGTCCTGCTCGCGGATGGCCCGGCTCAACTGGTCGCGGATCGTGGCCAGCTCGCGGCGGCGACCGATCAGCGGGCCGTCGTGCCGGTCGGTGCCCGGACGGACCGGACCGACGGCGTGCCAGACCGGCATCGGCGGCACCCGGCCGGCGACCGACACCGGCGTCAGCTGACGCTGGGTGATCAGGCCGGCGGTGGCCCGGGCGGTGGCCGCGCAGAGCGCGACGGCGCCGGGTGGCGCGTACTCCTGCAGGCGGGCTGCGCTGGTGATCACCGCGCCGCTGGCCACGCCGTGCCCACCACTGACGGCACTGCCCAGGTCGACCACGACCTCGCCGGTGGCGACACCGACGCGGACCCGCAGTCTGCTGTCACCGACCATCGGCCGGCGGTCCAGCGCGGCCTGGATCTCAAGCCCGGCGCGCACCGCCCGGTACGCGTCGAAGCCGTCCGAGTGCCGGGCGCCGAAGAGCGCCATCACCGCGTCGCCGACGTACTTCTCCACCACCCCCTGCCAGCGGTGCAGCACACCGGCCACGGTGTCGAAGTAGGCCCGTTGCAACGCGCGGACGTCCTCCGGGTCGAGTCGGTCCACCAACGCGGTGGAACCGACGATGTCCGCGAAGAGCACAGTGACTGTGCGTCTCTCCTGGGGCACCGGCCAGTGCGGGGTCGAGGTCCGCTGCGCGTCGACGATGATGGTGGTCATGGGTATCGCACCGGCCCTTCTCCCCGCTCATGCCTGATGACCTCCGGAGATTGGCACTCCTGGGCTCACGGGGGATCTGCCGAACGACGTATGTCGGCCACCCGCAACCTTTAGTCGCAAAGTCGACGCGAGGAGTACCACAAGCGACGTGTGGCCGTAGAACGGTGAGGGGCCCTGTGATTAGGCTGCGTGCCATGGCCAGCGATGTGGACACCGCACCGCTCGTGGGTCGGGCCGAGCTGGTGCAGACGGTTCGGTCCGCGTTGCTCGGTGACGGCGCGCACGGGCAGACCGCCGCCGTCTTCCTGACCGGCGAGAGCGGTGTGGGCAAGACCCGGCTGCTGGGCGAGATCGGCGACCGGCTGCGTGAGCAGGGCGCCGTGGTGCTCACCGGCAGTTGTCTGGACATCGGCGACGCGTCGCCTCTGCACCCGCTGTTGCAGGCGCTGCGGCGCTTCGACGCCGACCTGTCCACGCGCGCCCGCACCTCCTCGGCGGTGCGAGGGCTGTTGCAGATGTTCGCCGACGAGACCGCCGGCCCGGACGGCGCGGGAGCGCTGCTGGAGCGGGTCTCGCGCGGGCTGCACCTGATCGCCGAGGGCCGACCGCTGGTGCTGATCCTCGACGACCTGCAGTGGGTCGACCGCAGCACCCGGCAGCTGCTGCTCTATCTGTTGGCCGGGCTCGGTGACCTCCAGCTCTCGGTGCTGGCGGCGGTGCGCGCCGAGTCGTTGCAGGGCGCGCACCCGCTGCGCCGGGTGCTGACCGAGCTGCGCCGGCTGCGCACCGTGCGGGTGCTCGACCTGGCGCCGCTGGGCCGGGCCGACACCGAGGAGCTCGCCGCCGCCGTGGTCGGCCGGACGCTGTCCGCCGAGGCGGCCGAGCAGGTGTGGCAGCGCAGTGGCGGCAACCCGTTCGTCATCGAGGAGCTGGCCCGCGACCTGCGCGACGGCCGCGACGGTCTGTCCGAGACGCTGCGGGAGATCTTCCTCGACCGGGTCGACGCGCTGCCCCAGCACGCGCACGCGGTCGTGCACGCGGTGGCCGCCGGTGTCGAGCCGGTGCAGCACTGGCTGCTGGCCCAGGTGCTGCGCCTGCCGGAGGACGAGCTGATCGACGCGGCCCGCGCCGCTGTGGCACACCGGCTGCTGGTCGGCGCCGACGACGGCTACCGCCTGCGGCACCGCCTCGTCGCCGAGGTGCTGGCGCACGAGTTGCTGCCGGCCGAGCGTTCCGGGCTGCACCGCCGCTACGCCGAGGCGCTGACCGCCGCGCCGGGTGAGCTGCACCAGGCGCGACTGGCACACCACTGGCGGCTGGCCGGGGAGCCGGCGCGCGCGTTGCCGGCGGCGGTGGCCGCCGCACAGGAGGCCGAGCGGCTGCACGGTTACGCCGAGGCGCACCGGCACTGGTCGGCGGCGCTGCAACTGGCCGCCGACCCGGGCCCGCTGACGGTGGACCGCGTCGAGCTGCTCGAGAACGCCGCCGAGGCCGCCCACCACTGCGGGGAGCACGCCCGCGCGTTGGCGCTGCTGGAGGAGTTGGCCGCGCTGCGGGGCGGCGAGCCGAGCTGCGCGCTGCACATCCGTCGGGCCCGTTACCTGGCCGCCGCCGGCCGCTCGGCGCTGGCCGAGGAGGAATACCAGCGGGCGCTGAAGGCGGCGGACTGTTCCCCGCGCGACCGCGCCGCCGCAGCCGCGCGCCTGGCCGAGCTGCTGCTGCACCTGGGCCGCTACGCCGACGCCGGCGAGCGGGCACGCGAGGCGCTTGCGCTGGCCGAGAACGTGGAGGGCTCCGCCACCGAGGTCGTGCTGGCCAGCTCGGCGCTGGGCTTCAGCGACGCCTGTCTGGAAGACCCGGACGCAGGTCTGGCGGTCATGCGCGACGCCCTCGACACCGCCGAGCGCGCCGGCCAACCCGAGGACGTGGCCTGCGCCTACCTGCACCTGGCGGAGCTGCTGACCGGCCCGCTGAACATCCTCGAAGAGGGCGTGGTGGTGGCGCGGCGCGGCGCCGAGCGGGTGGCCGAGCTGGGGCTGGGCCGCACCTGGGGCACCCGGCTGCTGGCCATCGCCATCAACGGGCTGTTCCGGGTGGGCCAGTGGGCCGAGGCGGAGAAGGTGGTCGCCGCGGCCCTGCGGCACCGACCCTCCGGCGCGGACGCCGTCGAGTTGCTGCTCGCCCGGTGCCGGCTCTCGGTGGGCTACGGGGACATCGAGGCCGCCGGTCGGGACCTCGACGCGGTGGCGACCCTGCTCGCCGGCGGTGGGGCGCGCCACGTCATCCCGCTGCTCACCCTGCGGTCCGGGCTGGCCATGTGGGAGGGCCGGCACGACGTGGCGCGGCTGGCGGTCCAGCGCGGCCTCACCGAGAGTCGCTCCGACGACGTGATGATCCTGTCCGCCCTGGTCTGGCACGGGCTGCGCGCCGAGGCGGAGGCGCACGCCAGCCGCACCGTGGACGTGGACCCGACCGCCGTACGCCGGTTGCGGGACGTCGCGGACCGGGTGGCCCGCAAGAGCGCCGGCGCGGCCCGACCGGTGCGCTCGGTGGTGGAGGGCTTCCTGGCGCTCTGCGCCGCCGAGGTGAGCCGCCTCGACGGCAGCGACCCGGAGCTGTGGGCCGTGTCGGCCGCCGAGTGGGACCGACGCAATCACCCCTACCCGGCGGCGTACTCCCGCCTGCGGCAGGCCGAGGCGCTGCTGGCTCGTCGCAGCCGGGTGGCCACCGCGGGCAAGCTGTTGCGGGAGGCGTACCACGTGGCGCAGGGGCTGGGCGCGGTGCCGTTGACCTCGGAGATCCGCGAGCTGGCCGGGCGGGCCCGGGTGTCGCTGGAGGAGCGGGAGCCCAACGGCGCCACCCGCGGGGCGCCCACCGAGGAGTCCGACGACGAGTTGGCCGCGCTCACCGCACGGGAGCGGGAAGTGCTCGCGCTGGTCGCCGAGGGGCTGACCAACAAGGAGATCGGTCAGCGGCTGTTCATCAGCGAGCGGACCATCGGCGTGCACGTGTCGCACATCTTCGACAAGCTCCAGGTCCGCACCCGCGTCCAGGCCAGCGCGATCCAGCTGCGCAACCACCGGGACTGATCGTCCCCGGCCGTACCTAGGCCGGTGCGCGCGCCGGGATACGTCGTTCTACTGATCCGGCGCACGGGTGTCGGCTGAGAGGCTGGGCCGCGTCGACGACGGCACGGGGGATGCCGCCGACCACCATGGAGGAGAGATGACCGAACCGGTCTGGGGGCCCGTGCACCGGGACATCGTCGACCTGCTGGCCGACCATCCCGCGGACGTGCCGGCCGTGGTCGATCACCTCACCAAGCTTCAGGACCTGCTGGTGCGGCTGCCTCCGTTGGAGGCCAGCTGCCCACTGGCCGACTTCAACAGGCTCTACCTGACCATCACCAGCAGTGTGCTGGACGGGCTGTACGACGACCGCTTCGTCGACCCGGCGTTCCTCTCCCGGCTCGACGTCGAGTTCGCGGCGCGGTATTTCGACGCGATGCGGCTGTGGACCGACTCCAGCCCGGGCACGCCGAAGGCGTGGTCGTGTCTCTTCGAGCGGATGCGTGGGCCGGACGCCCGCCCGTTGCCCTCGGCGGCGGCCGGGGTGAACGCGCACATCAACTTCGACCTGCCGTTCGCCCTGGTGACCACGTTCGACCACCTGGAGTCGGAGCCGGTCGACGGCAGCGACCAGCACCACGACTACCTGGAGATCAACAAGATCTTCGCGGACAAGATCCCCGGTCTGCGCCGCGGCTATCTGGAGCGGTGGCAGCTGCTCATCGACATGCTCAACGGCGACATCGACGACTGGTACCAGGGGGAACTGGTCGAGTACACGCGCGATGTCGCCTGGCGTAACGCGCAGAAGATCTGGCGGTGCCGGCACGACCCGGACGCCCGCGAGTGTGAGCGCATGCGGTTGGACGACAACGCCGCGGCGCTCGGCCGGCTGCTGCTCTCGCCCCTCGGGGCGTTCCTGCAGTAGTCGGGACGGGGGGCCCCCGCGCTCCGCCCCGTGGGGGGCGGCGGAGCGCGGGGGTGCGTCCCACCAGCTCCACCCACCCCGCGTGGTCGCCCGACGTTCGGTCGGCCCCGGGGAGAACAGCCGGTCGGCCCGGGGGGTGTCGACCGTCTGCCACCGTCGGCCGGCCCGGGGGGTGCCGGCCGGCGGTGGGGGAGGGCGGCGACGGCGCGAGATTAGGTGGTGTCGGCGGGCGCGCAACGGGTACGCCCGCGCCATGACCGTCCTGGCCCGGCACCGTCCCGCCGCCCGACCCCGGCCGGCGCGGCCCGGGCCCCTGCGGCCGGGTGGCCCGGTGTCGCGGCCCACCGCCCGGCCCGGTGCGCGATGACCGAGGCCGCGACGCGGTTTCCGTTCCGCTTCGATCCGGCGTTCCGCCCGGTGCTGGCGCTGCTGGGGGTCCGCCCGGCGACGGCCTGGGTGGCCGTGACCGACCGGGACCTGACGATCCGGTACGGGCCGTGGCGGCTGCGGACCCGCCGGGACAACGTGACCGCCGTCGAGTTGAGCGGCCCGTACCGCTGGTGGCGGGTGATCGGGCCGCACCTGTCGTTGGCCGACGGGGGCGCGAGCTTCGGCACCAGCACGGCCGGCGGGATCTGTCTGCGCTTCGGTGAACCGGTGCCGGCCCTGGTACCCGGCGGTCGCCCACGGCACCCGGCGGCCACGATGACCGTCACCGACCCGCCGGCGCTGGCCCGGCTGCTCGCCGTCCCGGACCTGTCCTGAGCAGGCCGTCCACGTCCCCGTTTCCGCAGGCCGGGCCCCCGGCCACCGCCTACCGTCGGATCAGGACCTGTGAGGGTGGGACGGACGATGGGTGACGAGCACCGGGCGAAACCACGACGCTGGAGTGGACGCCGGCACACGCCGAACGGGCCGGACCCGGCGCTGCGGGCGGCCCGCGACCCGGCCCGCCCGCACCGGAGCGGCCGGCAGGGCGTCGTGGTGCCCGAACGCGTGCCCACACCGGTCCGTTCGGGGCCGCCGGCGAGCCGACTGCGCCGGTGGCTCTTCCAGCATCAGGTGCAGCCACCCGGCCCGGAGGCGACCGAGGGGCAGGAGCGCAGGCACGCCTGGTGGCAGGTGATGTGCCTGACCGGCGTGGACTACTTCTCCACCCTGTCGTACCTGCCGGGCATCGCGGCGGTGGCGGCCGGCGCGCTCTCCCCGCTGGCGACCCTCCTGATCGTCGCGCTCACCCTGTTCGGCATGCTGCCGATGTACCGGCGGGTGGCCCACGAGAGCCCGCACGGCCAGGGATCGGTGGCGATGCTGGAACGGCTGCTGCCGTTCTGGCGGGGCAAGATCTTCGTCCTGGTGCTGCTGGGCTTCGTGGCGACCTCCTGGATCATCACGATCACCCTCTCCTCGGCCGACGCCACAGTGCACCTGCTGGAGAACCCGTACCTGCCCGACGCCATGCACGGCCCCCTGGTGCCGGTCGTCGTGACCGTCGCGTTGCTGCTCATCCTCGGCGGGGTGTTCCTGCTCGGGTTCCGCGAGGCGGTGGTTGTCGCCATCCCGCTGGTCGCGGTCTTCCTGGTGCTCAACGCGGTGATCGTCGTGGTCGCGGTCGTCCGGATCGTCGGCGACCCGAACATCGTGTCGGACTGGACCGCCGCGTTGACCGAGACCGGTGGCGGGCCCGGCGGTGTGCTGCTCACCGCGGTGCTGGCGTTCCCGCTGCTGGTGCTGGGGCTGTCCGGTTTCGAGACCGGGGTCAGCATGATGCCCCTGATCTCGGCCGACGGTCCGGACAAGCAGGCCCGACTCGCCGCCCGGATCCGCAACACCCGTCGGCTGCTCACCACCGCCGCCCTGATCATGTCGGTGTACCTGATCTCGACGACCTTCGTGACCACGGCGCTCATCCCGGAGGAGGAGTTCCGCCCGGGCGGCGCCGCGAACGGGCGGGCGCTGGCGTTCCTGGCCCACACCTACCTGGGGGAGGCGTTCGGCACCGTCTACGACGTGAGCAGCGTGCTCATTCTCTGGTTCGCCGGCGCCTCGGCGATGGCCGGGCTGATCAACATCGTGCCGCGCTACCTGCCCTCGTACGGCATGGCGCCGGAATGGGCGCGGGCGGTGCGCCCGGTGGTGATCGTCTACACGGTGGTCAGCGTGGCCATCACCATCGCCTTCCGGGCCGACGTCAATGCCCAGGCCGGGGCGTACGCCACCGGCATCCTGGCGATGATGGTCTCCGGAGCGGTGGCGGTGACGATCTCGGCGGCCCGACGGCACCAGCGCGCCGCCGCGATCGGCTTCACGGTGCTGACCCTGGTGCTGCTGTACGCGCTGCTGGAGAACGTCGTCGAGCAGCCGGACGGGATCACCATCTCCGCGCTGTTCATCCTCGGCATCATCGTGGTCTCGCTGGTCTCCCGGGTCACCCGGACCACCGAGTTGCGTGCCGAGCGGATCGAGTTCGACGAGCCGGCCCGTCGGTTCATCACCGAGTCGCTTGCCCACGACGGGCAGCTGCACCTGATCGCGAACAAGCGGCAGCAGGGCTCGGTGAAGGAGTACACGGTCAAGGAAAGGGCGCAGCGGGGGATGAACCCGGTGCCCGGGGCCGCGGACGTGCTGTTCCTGGAGATCGACGTGGTCGACCCGTCGGGGTTCAGCCAGGTGCTGCAGGTGCACGGGATCGAGGTGGGGGGCTTTCGTGTGCTGCGGGCCAGCAGCCCGGCCGCGCCCAACGCGATCGCCGCGATCCTGCTGGCTCTGCGCGACGCCACCGGGGTACGTCCGCACGCGCACTTCGAGTGGTCGGAGGGGAGCCCGATCGCGCACCTGGCGCGCTATCTCATCCTCGGCCGTGGAGACACCCCGCCGGTGGTACGGGAGATCATCCGTCGGACCGAGCGGGACCCGCTGCGTCGGCCGGGGATCCACGTCGGCGGGTGACCGGCTGCCCTTTTGGTGGGTTCCAAAGATGAATAAGGGCACTATTCACGTTCACACCTTCTTGTCCGTATTGCGGACTTATCGTGACGTCTGGTGGTCGACGGTACGTCGAGCGCCCCGCGCCCGGATCGGCGCGCGGTCACGGTAGGCAGGCAGGAAGGTAGGCATTCTTGATGTCCACGTACCCAGGAGGAGACCGCGCGACCCGACCCAGACGGCGGTCCCGATGGTTCCTCGCCAGCGGCTTCCTGGCGGGGAGCCTGGTCGTGGGAGCGGCCGGCGTTGCCGGCGTTGCCGCCGCCGCGGACCGCGCCCTCTCCCTCCCCGGTCTGGGCCGACTGAGCGCGACGGCCGGAAGCGACGACGACCGCCGGGCCGACGACCAGCGTGGGGAGGGGCGCGACAAGGATGGTGCCGAGCGGGCCCGTCCGGCCACCCCGGGCACCGGCAAGCGCGGTGTGGTGTCGGTGCCCTGCGACGCCGCGAAGCTGGTGGCGGCGCTGGTGACGGCCAACGCCGAGGGCGGCGCGGAACTCCGCCTCGCGCCCAAGTGCCGCTACACCCTCACCGAGGCGTTCCACGAGACCGACCAGTACGACGGTGGGATCCGCGACGCACGGGAAGCGGCCGACGCCGCGGAGACCCCCGGTGACGCCGAGGCGCCGCCGCACAACCCGGCCGACGACACCGCCGGCCTGCCGGTGATCTACCAGCCCATCACGATCGACGGCGCCGGAGCCACCATCGCCCGGGACGCCCAGGCCGCCGCGTTCCGGTTCTTCACCGTCCGCGACGGCGGCGAGCTGACCCTGCGCGACGTGGAACTGCACAACGGCCGCTCGGCCATCGAGGGCGGCAGCGTGCACGTGGTGCACGGCGCGACAGCGGTGGTGGAGCGGGTCACCGTCACCCAGAGCACCTCGCTGTCCCCCGAGGGCGGCGGCGGAGGCATCTTCAACGACGGCAACATGGTGGTCACCGACTCCACGTTCATCGGCAACAGCGCATCCGGCGCCGCGGGCAAGGGCGGGGGCCTGCTCAACGGTGGCGTGCTGACGCTGAAGCGATCCGAGTTCCACCGCAACAGCGCCAACGGGTACGGCGGCGGGCTCGGCAACTACCGTGGCGCGGCCGACGTGGAGAGCGTCTCGTTCACCCAGAACAGCGCCAGCCAGGGCGGTGGGCTGGCCAGCTTCTCGGCCCGGACCAAGGTCTCCGACACCGAGCTGCTGAACAACACCGCGCAGGTCGGCGGCGGTGCCGCGAACTCCGACGCGGTGCTGGTGATGCGCACGATGACCATCCGCGGCAACACGTCCACCGTCAACGGTGGCGGCATCTCGACAGTGAAGGGCCTGACGCCACTCGACGACAGCGTGGTCGAGGGCAACACCACCCACGGCCTCGGCGCCGGCATCTACGCCGAGAAGGCGAACCTGCTGGTACGCGGCAGCGACGTGACCCGCAACGAGGCCGTCGGCGCCGCCTCCAAGGGGGGCGGCATCTACGCGACGGCGGGTTCGGTGGCCATCTACACCAGCAAGGTCACCCACAACGCGTCGACGGTGAAGCCCGGCGGCATCTTCGCCTCGCACGCCCAGGTCAAGATCGACGATGAGAGCGTGGTCGTCGAGAACGAGCCGACCAACTGCGAGGGCAGCCAGGTGCCGATCGCACACTGCTTCCGCTGAGCGGATCAGCACTGAGCGGACCCGTTCACGACCCGCGCTGAGCGGACCCGCGCAACCGGCCGCCCCGACGATCAGTCGGGGCGGCTCGGCGCGTCCCGCTCGGGCCGTGCGGCGCTCGGAGCGGTCGTGGTGTCAGGTGCGGCGGCCGTCAGCTCATCGCCCGGAGACGGCCGGCGAGGTCGCCGGCGAAGAAGTCGAGGAAGCCGTCCGGGTCGGGGCCGGCGTTCTGCAGCACGATGTGGTCGAAGCCGGCTTCGACGTACGACCGGACCTTGGCGACGTGCGGCTCCGGGTCGGGGCCGATGGCGAAGAGTTGGCGGATGTGCTTCTCCTCGACGTACGCGCTGGCCGCGTCGAAGTTGACCGGGTTCGGCAGCTCGCTCATCACCTTCCAGCCGGTGACCATCCACCGGCTGGTCTGCAACACCGCCTGCACCGCCTGCTGCTCGTCGGTGGCCCAGGCCAGCGGAACCTCGGCGTAGCGCGGGCCTGACCCGTTCGCGCGTCGGTAGTGCTCGACGATGGACGCCTCCGGCTCGGTGGCGAACAACCCGTCGCCGAGTTCGGCGGCCAGGCGGGCCGACGCCTCGCCGCTGGCCGCGACGGCGATCACCGGTGGGGTGTCCGGCAGATCGAAGATGCGGGCGTCCTCCAGTTGCAGGTGCCGGCCCTCGTACGACTGGTATCCGCCCTGCCAGAGCAGCCGGATGATTTCCAGTGCCTCGCGTAGCCGTTCGTGTCGGCCCCGCACGCTGGGGAAGCCCTGGCCGACGACGTGCTCGTTGAGTCGCTCGCCGGCGCCCACCCCGAGGGTGAACCGCCCGTCGGAGACCAGTGCCATGGTCGCCGCGGCCTGCGCGATGATCGCCGGGTGGTAGCGCACGGTCGGGCAGGTGACGCCGGTGGCCAGCCGCAGCGTGTTGGTCCTGGCCGCGATGGCGCCGAGCACGCTCCAGGTGAACGACGAGTGGCCCTGCGTGTCGAGCCAGGGGTGGAAGTGGTCGCTCATCTCGACGAAGTCGAAACCGGCCTGCTCGGCCATGACGGCCTGCCGGATGATCTCCTGGGGGCCGTAGCCCTCCGAGGCCAGCTTGTAGCCGATCTGCATGGCACGCTCCGATTCCGTCCGCCGGTCGACGCCGGGTCGGCTTCCCGCCCTCGGCGTCGACAAACGCCGCCCAGGCCTGCAAACCAGCCTCCTAGGACGGCTTACCGGATGTGTGGTCATCCGCAGCCCGTGATCCACTCGGGTTTCCGGAAATCGGGCTGTCGCCGAGCCTCGGACACCGCGACTTCCAGGAACTCGAGTCGAACAGCGTTCGGAGCCCGCGCGTCACGACGTCGGCGCGAGGGCGGGCGAACCGTCCGTCGAACAACTCCGAACACGCCGGTGACCAGGTCGAACCATCGATCGCCTGTTCGGAACCGGGGTCATCTCTTTCGTCGGTCGCCGTCGGGCCCCGAAACTTTGTCGGCACAGGGCGCGTGCACCTCGGCGCGACCTCACCCACCGCGGTGCGACGGGGGACCAGCGGCTGGGCGGAACAGGCACCCGATCGATGTTGGCGGCCGGACCGGTCGCGACAGTGAGCTCCTGGAGGTAGGGGAATGACCAACCGACTGTCTCGCCGAGCCAGCGCCCTCGCGGTGGCTGCCGTCCTCGGGGGCGGCGCGGCCCTCGCCGCCGCGTCACCGGCCCACGCGGAGGGCTGCCTCACCGGCACCGGCAACGTGCCGAGCCCGACGGGCGGGGCGGGAGCCAGCGCGACGGCAACCCTCTGCGTCAACAGCGCCGGCTACGCCTGGCTGGACACGAACCGCACCAACACGGTCACCGACAAGAAGGCCGACGGGTACGCCGCCCGCGTGTACGTCTACTGGGCGCAGCAGTACACCGGCGCGATCGCCGTCGACGACACCAGCAACGCCGGAAGCGTGCGGCTGCGGTGGGAATCCGGCGCGGGCACCTCGTATCGCTGGACTGAGGTCTTCGTCTGCATGGGCTACGCGAGGCCCGAGGACTACAACGGCCGCTGCGACTCGGTTGTCTACAACAACTGAACCGTTCCTACCGAACGTGCACCGGCCCGTGCCCCCGGTCAGGGGGGCACGGGCCGGAGTGCGTTCGACCTACTTAGAGGGTTCGGGCAGCTTGCAGTCGACCTTGGGGTTGGCGCCGATGTAGTTCAAGGGCCCGGCCACGATGGTGACCAGGATGGTGCCGGCCTCGGCGCAGTTGGTGTCGTCGCCGCTGTAATAGCCTCGCTGGCCACCGGCGATTGCGCCGATCACCAACCAGATCACGACGATGACTCCGAGTATCGAGGTGCCGCGCATCGCTGCCTCCTGGGGGAATGTGGTGGATCTGAGGTGCAGGCGTTGTACCCAATCGGGTCACGCGGCTAACGGTCGCCCGCCACGACCCCCGGGGGATCGTCCGTCCGGCCGATGCCGTCCGCCGTTGAGTACCGCCCGCGCATCGGCCGCCCGCACCGGGTCACGCGAATCGGCTATCGGATCGCCGACCGACCTCGCCGTCGTACGGGCCGGTGGACGTAGAACTGCCTCAGCGCCCCGCCGAGGAGGACTCATGGACGCCCCGTCACCGCCCCTGTACATCGACCGCCCCGAGGACGTCGCGGTCGCGGCCCGCGCGCTGGCTGGCGGCGCGGTCGTCGCGGCGGCGTTCGCCAACTTCTACGTCATCGTCACGCGTCCCGACGCGGACACCGTCGGCCGGGTCAACCTCGCCAAGGGGCGTCCGGCCAACCAGGTCGGCAGCATCACCACCGCGATCGGACGGATCTCGGGGATGTTCGACTGGACCCGGATATCGCCCCGGTTGCCGGTCGGTCGGGTGCGGGCGTTGATGGACGCCCTCTACGGCGCCGGGCCGTTCGGCTTCCGGGGCCCGGCGGCGGAACGGCTTCCCGAGCACCTCGTCCAGGTCGACCAGGGAGTACGAACCACCCAGGTGATCGCCCCGGGCCTGACCTGCCCGTCCAACGCCTTCTTCGAGCGGGCGCTCGCCGAGACCGGGTCGGACCACCTCTACATCACCTCGGCGAACCGGTCCCGCCATCTCACCGGCACGGCCGAGGAACCGGCGCACTGGAAGGCCGGGGGCATCGCCGCCGACTTCGCCCACCTCGACGACCTGGTGGTGCTCCTGCACCGGGACGAGGCGGCGGCCCGCGCGGCGTACCCGGGCTACCTCACCACCTCGGTCACGCTGCTCTCCTTCCACGCGCCGGAGGGTGAGCTGGAGGAGCCGCCCGTGCTCACCGTGGACCGGCACGGGTCGCTGCACCTCGACGACGTCCGCCGTGCGGCCGCGCCGCTCGGCCTGCAGGTGCGCCTCGCCGGCACCGCCCGGCAGCGGTTGCAGGTCCGGGGGTACGCCGGGGCGCTGGTGTGAGCGACTACCGGGTCGGCCTGGTGGTGCCCAGTTCGAACACCACCATGGAGACCGAGATCCCGGCGATGCTGCGCCGACGCGAGATCGTCGACCCGACGGTCCGCTTCACCACGCACTCCAGCCGCGTACGGCTGCGCCAGGTGACCCTCGACGAACTGGCCCGGATGAACCGCTCCGCCGTCCGGTGCGCCGCCGAGCTGGCCGACGCCCGCTGCGACGTCCTCGCGTACGCCTGCCTGGTGGCGGTGATGTGCGAGGGCGCCGGGGCGCACGAGCGGGCCGAGCGGCGGTTGGGCCGCGCGGCCGGTCGTGCCGGGCACGACATGCCGGTGGTGACCAGCGCGGGCGCGTTGGTCACCGGGCTGCGGGCCTTGGGTGCCCGACGGGTGGCCCTGATCGCGCCGTACCTGCCGCCATTGACCGCGACCGTCGCCGCCTACCTTGCCGCGCACGGCGTGCAGGTGACCGACGCGGTGAGCCTGAGCGAGCCGGACAACGTGGCGGTGGGACGCATCCCCACGTCCCGCCTGGTCGAGCTGGCCGACCGGCTGGACGTGACCGACGTGGACGCGGTGGTTCTCTCCGCCTGCGTGCAGCTGCCGTCGTTGGCGGCGGTGCCGCAGGTGGAGGCCCGCCTCGGCCGCCCGGTGCTCACCGCGGCCACCGCCACGGTGCACCAACTGCTGACCGGTCTGGGCGTCGAGCCGTACGTGCCGGACGCCGGCCTCCTGCTGGCCGGGACGGCCCGCTGACCCGCCGACGCCGCGGTGGGCCGGTCCAGTGCGGTGGGCTGCTTCAGTGCGGTGGGCTGGCTCAGTGCGGTGGGCTGGGAGCCTCCGGCGGCTTGCCGTAACTGCGTCGGAAGTCCGCGTACGCCACGCCGGCCAGCACCAGGAGGGCGCCGAGGGAGGCGAACACCGGTGGCAGGTACAGCACGGCGGGCGCGATGGTGAGCAGCGCCAGCACCCCGCCGGGGCGGGACCACGACACCCGGCTGAACACCTCGTACTCGAAGGAGGCCCGTCCGGCCAGGAAGAGTGCCGGACCGCCGAGGATCACCGCCGCCCAGGCCGGTGGCGTCCGGCCGCTCGGTTCGAGCAGCACGAGGTGGAACCCGGAGGCCGTGGTCACCACCCCGGCGACCATCAACAGATGGGTGTACGGCGCGGTGAACAGGAACTTGCTCGGCGACGCCGACCCCTTGATGGCCATCGGTAGGAGCTGACCGGACTTGTGCACGTAGATCCGCCAGAGCAGCAGGGTGGTCAGGAACGCCACCGCGAACGCGCCGATGTTCTCCGTCTCGCTGTGCTGCGCGCTGAACATGGTGCCGATAATCAGGATCGCGTCGCCGAGGGCGATGATGAAGAACTGCTGGTAGCGCTCGGAAAGGTGCTCCGCCGTCACGTTGCGCTGGGGTTCCGGCACCATCCCGAGCCCGGGCACCGGGTACGCGAGCCGGAAACCGATGTAGTCGATGGCGAGCGCGATGGCCCAGCACACCAGCCGGGCGTCGTCGCTGACGAACCCGCCGATGATCCACGGGATCGCGGACACCGCGAACCAGATGAAGATGCGTACCGCCCGACGCTGGGTCTGCGGTTCTCGGCGTACCGCCGGCATCAGGAACAGCCCGCGCCCCAGGTGGATCGTCACGTAGGTGCCGGCGAAGACGAGCCCGCGGTCCTTGAACGCCTCCGGGATCGCCGTGGTCATCAGCAGGGCGCCGAACATCACGGCGCTGATCAGCAGCTTGATCTCGGTGCGTTCCGGGTTGTACAGGTCGGTGACCAGGGTGGTGATCACCCAGGTCCACCAGACGGCCGCCAGCATGATCAGTGCCTGACCTGCCCGGTGCCAGTCGAGCTGGTCGACCAGTCCGCGGGAGATGAGGGCCAACGCGACCACGTACACAAGGTCGAAGAAGAGTTCGAGAAGTGTCACCCGGCGCGGGGCCGCCGGATCACGCACCGGAGGGCGGCGGGGCCCAGGCGACCCGGGCTCCGGCGCGGCGAGGTTCACGGGATTCTCCTGCGGAACCGGTCGACTCGACGGACCCGTCCGGTCCACCTCCCCGGACGGTAACGATCGGTCGACGGCACGGCCCCGAATTCGCCGGCCCTTCCCCCAACCGGGGCTGATCGACTCCGTCGGTTCTGCGTGCGGCCCTGCGGTGTTCCGACCCGCACGGACGAGCCCCCGGCCTACCGTCGCGTTGGACGGTGGGCCGAGGGCTCGGTCTCGGGCGTCAGGCCTGGTTGCTGCTCGGCAGCACCGCGGCCATCTCCTCACCAGCTCCGGCGAGCACACGGGCCTGCTGCGGCCAGCTGGCCAGCCCGGGCGCGGCGCGCAGACCGGCGGCACGGATCAGGTCGCGCAGCGCCGGCTCGTCCAAATCGCCGAGCTGGCCGTACGTGCGCACGCCGGCGTCCTGCAACGCCGCCGCCATCTTCGGGCCGATTCCCTGGATGCGGCGGAAGTCGTCGGCCGGGCCCGTCGGGTCGCCCTCGTAGGTGCTGATCGCGGTGTCGGCGGTCGAACGGACCGGAGGGGTCGCGCTCACGGCCGGCCGGACCGGAGGCGTGGCCACCGGCGCCCGCACCGACTCAGCGTCAGCGTCAGCGTCGGTGCTCACGGCGTTGGTGTGCACCGCGTCCGCCGGCTCCGCGTCCACCCGGTGAGCGTCCACCGGGTCCACGTCCACCGCGTCGGTGGTCACCGGCTCCTCCGCCGGATCGGCCACCGCGGCCCGGGTCTCGGCATCGTCGGCCGGGCTGGCCGCGACGGGCTCGTCGGCCGGGGTGGTCCCGACCGCATCGTCGGCCGGGGTGGCCGCGACCGGCTCGTCGGCCGGCGTGACCGCGACCGGCTCGTCGGCCGGGGTGCTGTCGAGCGGCGTGCTGTCAACGGGCGGGAGGTCGTCCGCAGGCTTACGGGGGGCGACCACGGCCGCCGGGGCGGGCTGCTCATCGACCGCGACCGGCTCGGGGGTCGACTCCACGACGGGCTCCGACCGCAGCTCGGCCGGGTCGGGCTGCTCGGCGGCCGGTACGGGCGGCGGGGGCTCGGTCAGCGCCATGTCGGCCGGGTCGATAGTGCTCGGGGCTTCCGTCGGGACGGGAACCGGGGTGGGACCGTCCGCAGCGGTCACCGCGGCTGGCGCGCTGACCGTGTCCACCGGCACCGGCTCGTCCGCGACGGCGGTCGGGGCCGGGTCGACGGCGGCCGCGGGCTGGACCTCGTCGGTGGTGGCCGCCGGCGTCGGCGTGGAGATCACGGCCAGGCCGGCGACGGGGTCACCTTCCACAATCGAGTTGCCTTGCACGCCCCGCCGGCCGCGCAGCAACCATCCGGCGGCCAGTCCCAGCAACAGTGCCAGTACCACTATCAGCGAGTGTCCGATAGACCACGCCACGGCGAACCTCCCTCTCAGCTCGTTGGATAAGTCACGAGAAAAACTCGCCGCAGCTTCGCACACGCGTATTGCGGGCGAGAGACAGGATCGGCCAGGGGCGTTGTGCGTGGGGCGACCACCTCAGCCGGTGCCCGCCGAGTGACACAGCGTCGCCTCAAGCAGCACAAAGCCGGGCCCGACGAAAGCCAGCGACTCGACGAGATCAGCACGAACACGACGAAGACCCGGGCCCGGCGCGGAACGCCGAACCCGGGTCGACGGGCTGTTGCCCGGGTCAGTCCTGATCGCCCTCGTAGGTGTGGAAGTCGTCGACGAACCGGCGGCGCAGTCGAGGCACCCGGCTGGTCACTCCGAAGTAGCCGCGTGCCCCGAGCAGCGCGAGCCGACCCACCACCGGTCGGTACATCCGGTCGTCGCCGCTGGTGCCGCTGCGGTTCAACGATTCGGCGACCCGCGCGAAGCCGTACGGCGCCATGGCGGCCTCGTAGTCCGCCACCGCCTGGAGCAGCGTCTTGTCTCCGGTGGTGGCCCGGGTGAGCTGCTCGCAGAGCAGGCGGGCGTCGCGCAGGGCGGTGTTCGCGCCGACACCGCGACCGGGGGTCATGGTGTGGATGGCGTCCCCGAGCATGGTGACGGTGCTGCTCTTCCAGGGAGGCACCGGTTCGGACGTCGACACGTTGATCGGGAGGACGCTGGCCGGGTCCGCGCGGGTGAGGAGTTCCCGCAGGTTCGGGTGCCAGTTGGTGGTGAGTTCCAGGGCGACCCGTACGAGGTCCTCGCCTCGTCGTTCCATCACGTCGGCGGGGAACCGGCGGGCGGCACTCCAGATGATGAGGTTGATGTTGTCGGTGGTGGTGTCGTCGGACAGGCCGGGCCACTGCCGCAGCAGGGCGGCGTCCGCGTCGCTGACGCCGGGCTTGATCGCCCGTTCGGCGTCCCACTTGAAGTCCATGACGTGCAGCACGCCCATTATCCCGCCGATGCCGAAGATCAGTGAGATGCCCTGGCGGACGCGTTCCGGGACGAGGTCGCGGGTGTGTGCGGTCAGTGGGATGCGGGTGGCGATGTTGATGGTGCCGGCGTCGCGGGTGACGGCGTGCGGCAGGTACTGCCGGCGTACCGCCGAGTGTGTGCCGTCCGCCCCGACCAGCAGGTCGCCGGTGGCGCTGGTGCCGTCGGCGAAGTACGCGGTGACCGTGCCGTCGTCGCGCTGCTCGTACCGGGTGAAGGTCTTGTCGAAGTGCACCGCGTCGTCCAAGCCGGTCAGCAGCACGTGGCGCAGCACCATCCGGGCCACCGAGTGTTCGGTGTGCACCGGGTCGGCGCTGGGCCGTAGCGCGAACGACGCGGTCTGGCGCAGCCCCTGGGTGACCACGTTGAAGTAGTGCGGTGGCCGCGCGCAGGTGGCCAGGAAGGTGGCGAACAGTTCCGGCGGCAGGCACTCGCGCAGTGCCCGGCTACCGGTCGGGCCGATGCCGACGCGGTAGCCGAGCAGCCCGTCGGTGCGGTCGCGGTGCCGTTCGTAGACGGCGACGGTGATCCCGGCCCGGCGCAGGCCGTGCGCCAGGCACAGTCCGCCGGTGCCGGCGCCGATGATCAGTACGTGTGGTGGGGCGGCGGGCATCTCAGCCAGCCGGGTGCGCGGCAGGTGCGTCGGTGCTGGCCGGGCGCGCTGCGGGAGCGCCTGCACTGGCTGGGCGTGCTGCGGGTGCCTCGGTGCTGGCTGGGCGCGCTGCGGGCGTGTCGGTGCTGGTCGGGCCGGTGGCGTCCCACCGGTAGAAGCAGCTGGCGATGGCGTCGCGGGGGGAGCGCCAGGTCGGCAGGTACGGCGACGTGTGCGCGGAGAGCCGCTCGTTGACCTGCTGGAAGAGCGGGTGGTTGCGGGCCGCCGCGAGGGCGTCCGGGTCGACGTCCGAGGTCTCCAGCAGGTGTACGCACAGGTCGTGCAGGCAGTACAGGGATCGGTGCGTGACGCCGGTCAGACCGGGCAGTTCGGTGGCGTCGGATTCGGCGAAGATCTGCGCGACCCGCCCCTCCGCGCCCGGGATGATCCGGCTGACGATCAGTAGACGACTCATGGGACCCCTTCCGCCGGTGGCTTTCCGACCCTCGGACCGGCGCCACGTGCTCTGTGCGCCCACCGTGCCGCAGCGCCTGTCACGTCACCGTCACGTACGTCTGCCGGCCGGTGACGGGCGATCGGTGACGGCGTCCCGGCTGGCCTGGCGGATCGGGGCGAGCGTGTCGTCGAGCAGGGCGCACATCGCCGGGCTCGGCTCCAGGCGCAACTCCCTGCGCAGCAGGTCCCGGTAGACGTAGAAGGCATGGACGGCTTCGAAGGCGTTGCCCTCGGCGAGGTGGATGCGGACGACCAGCCGGTGCGGTGTCTCGCGTAACGGTTCGGCGGCCATCGCCTCCAGCGCGGCTTCGAGGGCCTCGCCGTGTCGCCCCGCGGTCAGGTGGTGCCCGGCGACCTGTTCCAGCATGTGCAGGCGCAGTTGGCGCAGTCTCTCCCGGTCCAGCAGCACCCAGTCGTCGTACCATCCGGGGAGCAGGTCGTGTCGTCCGGCGGCGAGTGCCCCGGCGGCGGTGCGGGGGTCGTCGCCGTCGCGGACCCGGGCCGCGGTGCCGACCAGGTCGTCCACGTCGAGCCGGACCGCCGTGCCGAGTCGTACGGTGTCGCTGGCCATGGTCATCGGGCAGCACGGGTCCTGACGGAGTCGCCACAGCGCCGTGCGCAGGGAGGACAGCGCGCGTTCCTCGGAGGCGTCGGGCCAGAGCAGCCCTGCGAGCTGGCTGCGGGTGGCGCCGGGGCGCAGCCCGATCAGCGCGATCACCCGTTGCAGCCCGCGCGGCACCACGACCGGTACGGCGTCGCGCAGCAGGCGGAAGCCGCCGAGCAGGTGGAGTGAGACGCCCTCCTCGGGCGGTTCTCCGGCGGTCGGCACGGACGGATCAGCGGCCACGGCGGCACCCCCTGCGGGACGCTCGTCCCGACTGTCTGCTGTGTCCCGGATCGGTTGCCCGTGACGCCACTGTCGACCTCACCACTGACGGCGGGGCCGGGCGCGGCCCCGCCCGCTGAGGCCGCCGGGCTGGCCACCGTGAAGATTATCAATAGCGGTCACGGTGAGTCAACGCCGACGTGGGCCTTCTATTCGCGACAGTCAACCTGAGATCGGTTCTGAACTGGGCAAACATCTGACCGTTCCGTCGATCCGGGCGCGCTCGACGCATAGCTGATACACAGGTTGCGTCAACGCAGCGTCACCGTTATGCGTAGCTGATCATCCCTTCACGGTGACGCCGCCGTGACGAGGATTGCCGCATCGTGTGGGCAGTCGTCCAGCGCGTCCGGGGGCGACCCGTCGCCGGCCGGACGCCGTGGGGGGAGGCCTGTATGGACCGATCGCTGATCGTCGCGAAGGTGGATCCGACCGCCGAGGAGCGGGTCGCCGAGATCTTCGCCGAGTCGGACGCGACGGAGCTGCCGCGCCTGGTCGGCGTCCGGCACCGTTCGCTGTACCGCCTGCACGACCTCTACGTGCACCTGCTCGAAACCGAGCAGCCGGCGGAGGGCGCGGTGGAGTCCGCCCGTGGCCACCCCGAGTTCATCCGGGTCAGCGACCGCCTGCGCCCGTACGTCTCGCCGTACCTGCCGACCTGGCGTTCGCCGCGCGACGCCATGGCGCAGTGCTTCTACCGCTTCGACGCCCCGGACCCCGGACGGCGGTCGTGACGGCCATCGCGCGCCGCGAGGAACAGCTCTGGTCCCGCTGCGCCGGCTGCGCGAGCCTGCTCTACCGCAAACGGTTGCGCCGCAACCTGGACGTCTGCCCGGAGTGCGGGGAGCACGCCCGACTCGGCGCACCGGAACGGCTGCGCCAACTCGTCGACCCGGGATCGTTGCGCCCCCTGTCCGACCTGCTGCCGGAGGCGGACCCGATCAACTTCGTCGACGTGCTGCCATACCCGCACCGGCTCACCGCCGCGCGGGCCAGCACCGGCCTGGCCGAGGCGGTCGTCTGTGCCACGGCCACCATCGGCGGGCACCCGGTCGCCCTGGCCGTGATGGACTTCCGTTTCCTCGGTGGCAGCCTGGGCTGCGCGGTGGGTGAGCTGATCACCCGGACCGCCGAGCGGGCGCTGGACGACCGCATCCCGCTCGTCCTGGTCACCGCCTCGGGCGGGGCGCGGATGCAGGAGGGCGCGCTGTCGTTGATGCAGATGGCCACCGTCAGCCAGGCGATCGCCGCGCTGCGGGAAGCGGGTCTGCTCACCGTGAGCGTCCTCACCGATCCGACCTACGGCGGGGTGGCCGCGTCGTTCGCCACCAACACCGACCTGGTGCTCGCCGAGAGCGGCGCGCGGATGGGCTTCGCCGGCCCCCGGGTGATCCGTCAGGTCACCGGTCGGGCGCTGCCGGAGGGTTTCCAGACCGCCGACTTCCTGCTCCGGCACGGACAGGTCGACATGGTGGTGCAACGTCGGTCGCTGCGCGGGCGGCTGGTGGCGCTGCTGGCCGCGACCCGCGCCGGCCGTGCGGCCCACGCCGGCCACCCGCCCGTACCCCGGCAGGAGCCGGCGTCGCGCCGCGAGCGCCTCGCCGACGACGATGCCGCCCTGGCGCGGCCAGCAGGCCCGGCGGCGGCGGTGGCGCCGTCACCTACTCCGGGGGCGGGCCAGACGCCGGCGGTACGCGACGCCTGGGACACCGTCCGGATGGCGCGTCACCCCGCTCGACCGACCACACTGGACTACCTCGACTCGGTCTTCGACGGGTTCGTGGAACTGCACGGTGACCGCCTCGGCGGTGACTGCCCGGCCATCGTGGGCGGTGTGGCCCGGCTGGCCGGCCGGCACGTCATGGTCATCGGCCACCAGAAGGGGCACACCACCGCCGAACTGGTCGCCCGCAACTTCGGCATGGCCAGCCCGGCCGGGCACCGCAAGGCGTTGCGGCTGATGCGCCTGGCCGCCCGGCTCGGCCTGCCCGTGGTGACTCTGGTGGACACCCCGGCGCCGACCCCGGCGTGAGCGCCGAGGAGCAGGGCCAGGCAGCGGCCATCGCGGAGAACATCCTGACCCTCACCGTGCTGCCCACCCCTGTGCTGGCGGTCATCACGGGAGAGGGCGGCAGTGGCGGCGCCTTGGCGCTGGCGGTCGCCGACCGGGTGCTGATGCTGGAGAACGCCGTCTACTCGGTGATCAGCCCCGAGGGCTGCGCGGCCATCCTCTGGCCGGACCGGTCCGCGGCGCCGCAGGCCGCCCGCGCGCTGCGACTGACCGCGCCCGACCTGTGCCGGCTCGGCGTGGTCGACGAGGTCGTGCCGGAGCCGTCGGGCGCCGCGCACGACGACCCGGCGGAGACCGCCCACCGGTTGCGGGCCGCCCTGCTGGCCAACCTGCTGCCGCTGTTGGACGTGCCGCCCGCCATGCTGGTCCGCCTCCGTCGGCAGCGCTTCCGACGGTTCGGGACCACCCGTGGCGTCAACCGGGCAGGTGTCCGGTGACCGCCGGCGACGGGGCGGTGTCGACAGTCGAGGCGCCCGACGACACCGAGGTGGGCGGCGAGGAGGCACTGGCCGGGCTCCGCCGGCAGGCACAGCACCTGATCGCCGAGCTGGCCGGCCCGGTGCGCCGGGTCCGGCTGCGCAGCGGGCCGGCGGTGCTCGAAATCGAGTGGCACCCCGAAGAGGCGGCCCGACCGGACGTACTCCCTGCTCCGGTTCAAGCGCCGGCACCGCCGGTCGCGCCGGCACCCGGCCCACCGGCGGCGCTGATCCGGCCGTCGGTGCCCGGGCGCGCCGTGGTGCGGGCGCCGATCGTCGGCACCTTCTACCGCTCGCCGGAGCCCGGCGCGAGGCCGTTCGTCGCGGTGGGTGACCTGGTCCGCCCGGGCCAGCCGGTCGCCATCGTCGAGGCGATGAAGCTGATGAACGAGGTGACCGCCGACCGCGCCGGCCGGGTGGTCGCGGTCCTCGTCGAGGACGGCCAGCCGGTGGAGTACGACCAGCTGCTGGTCGAACTGGACCCGGCATGACGGCGCGGGGTGGTTGAGCATGTTCGAGACCGTCCTGATCGCCAACCGGGGCGAGATCGCGCTGCGGGTGCTGCGCGCCTGCAAGGAGCTGGGCGTACGGACGGCGGTGGTCTATTCCGCCGCGGACGCCGACTCGGCGGCGGTCCGACTCGCCGACCAGGCCATCCGGATCGGGCCGGCGTCGAGCCGACGCAGCTACCTCAACGCCGCGGCGATAGTGGAGGCGGCCCGGCAGGTGGGCGCGCAGGCCGTGCACCCGGGCTACGGGTTCCTGTCCGAGGACGCCGACTTCGCCGAGATCTGCGCGGACAACGGGTTGGTCTTCATCGGCCCGCCGCCGGCGGTGATGGCCGCGTTGGCCGACAAGTCGTCGGCGCGGGCGCTGATGAGCCGCGCCGGTCTGCCCCTGTCGCCGGGCAGCATCGCGCCGGTGCCGAACGCCGCAGCCGCGGCCGAGGTGGCCGAGGCGGTCGGTTACCCGGTGATCGTGAAGGCCGCCGCCGGGGGTGGTGGCCGGGGGATGACGGTGGTGCACACCCCGGGCGAGCTGCGTCGGGCCTACACCCGGACCCGGGCCGCCGCCCAGGCCGCCTTCGGCGACGACCGGGTGTACGTCGAGCGGTACCTCACCGAGGCGCGGCACGTGGAGGTGCAGGTGCTCTGCGACTCCCACGGCAACGGCGTGCACCTGGGCACCCGGGACTGCTCGGTGCAACGCCGGCACCAGAAGCTGGTGGAGGAGGCACCCGCCCCGGCGCTGCCCGCCGCCGTTCTCGGCACCATCGCCGAGACGGCGCTGCGGGGTGCCCTCGAGGTCGGCTTCGTCGGCGCCGGCACGTTGGAGTTCCTGGTCGACGCCGAGGAACGGTTCCACTTTCTGGAGATCAACTGCCGGATCCAGGTGGAGCATCCGGTCACCGAGATGGTCACCGGGATCGACCTGGTGCACGAGCAGCTGCACATTGCCGCCGAGGTGCCGCTGCGCTGGCGGCAGGAGGAGATCCACCTGCACGGTGTCGCTGTGGAGTGCCGGGTCAACACCGAGGACCCCGAGCGCGGTTTCGCTCCCACTCCCGGCCGCTTGGAGCGTTTCACCCCACCCGGTGGACCGTTCACCCGGGTGGACACCCACGCCAGCGCCGGCTACCTGGTCGGCCCCTGGTACGACTCGCTGCTGGCGAAGGTGATCGTCTGGGCGCCCGACCGGGAGCTGGCCCTCAACCGGCTGGAGCGCGCACTCGACGAGTTCGACATCGCGGGGCCGGGCGTGCACACCACCATCCCGTTCGTGCGGCGGGTGCTCGACGACGCCGCATTCCGCAAGGGCCGCTACACCACGGGCCTGGTCGACCGTCTGCTCGGCGTGCCCGGTGCTGCGCCCGCGCAACGGCCGACGGCCACCCCTGCCCCGCGCCCCGCGCCCGCCGCAAAGCCCGACGCAACCCACAGGAGGACCCGATGACCGTCACCCATGGTCGCCCGATGACCGCCGAGATCACCGACATCCTGGTGGCGCACTGCGGGCTGGACGCCGACGCCGCGGCCCGGGCGCCCGCCGCCTCGCTGGAGGAGCTGGGCATGGACTCCCTCGCCCTGCTGGAGCTCTCCGCAGTCGTCGCCGACCGGTGGCAGGTGACCATTCCCGAGCAGGCCGGGCAGCTCAGCATTCCGGCGGTGGCCGACCTGGTCACCCGCCGCGCCGACCCACCCGGGCACACCGAGAACAGCGTGGTCCTCGACGCGCCGCTCGCGCTGGTCTGGGAGGTCACCAACGACGTGGCGAACTGGACGGAGCTGTTCACCGAGTACGCAGTGGTGGAGATCCTGCACCGCGACGGGCACACGGTGCGGTTCCGGCTCACCATGTACCCCGACGAGAACGGGGTGTCGTGGAGCTGGGTCAGTGAGCGCACCGCCGACCCGGTGAGCCGCCAGGTGCGGGCACACCGGGTGGAGACCGGGCCGTTCGAGTACATGCGCATCCACTGGCGCTACACCGAGGAAGCCGGCGGCACCCGGATGACCTGGACGCAGGACTTCGCGATGAAGCCGACCGCACCTGTCGACAACGCCGGGATGACCGAGCGGATCAACACCAACAGCGTCATCCAACTCGCAGTGATCAAGGACCGGGTGGAGCGGATCGCCCGGCAGCGCGCCGACCAGGGTCGCCCGGCGGCCACCGACGAGACGACGGAGGCCGACGATGAGTGACCTGAGCACCCGGCCGATCGCCGCCCGGGACGTACCCGCCGACCGGCGGCGCGGCGGTGAGCTGCGGGTGCTGCTCGGCCCCCGCACCGTCGGCAGCACCTCGGGCTTCCTCGGGGTGGCCGCGCTCGCGCCGGGGGAGCGGATCGCCGAGCACTACCACCCGTACAGCGAGGAGTTCCTGTACGTGGTGCGTGGCGCGATCACCGTCGACCTGGACGACCAGCCGACGCTCCTGGCCGCCGGGGAGGGATTGTTCGTCCCGGTGAACGTGCGGCACCGACTGCGCAACACCGGCGTCGAACCGGCCGAGGTGGTCTTCCACCTGGGGCCGCTCGCCCCCCGCCCCGAGTTGGGGCACGTCGACACCGAGTTGGTCGAGCAGCGGGGCGGGTCATGACCGGTCGTCGCACTGTGGTGACCGGCGTCGGGGTGGTCGCTCCGGGCGGCGCGAGCCGGGACCGCTTCTGGAAGACCATCACCGAGGGGCGGACCGCCACCCGGCGGATCAGCTTCTTCGACCCGTCGCCGTTCCGGTCCCAGATCGCGGCGGAGTGCGACTTCGACCCGGTCGCGGCGGGGCTCACCGAGGCGGAGCGACGCCGGGCCGACCGGTACGTGCAGTTCGCGCTGGCCTGCGCCGCGGAGGCCGTAGCGGACGCCCAGTTGGTGCTGACCGACGCCGAGCGGAACCGGGCGGGGGTGGTGCTGGGCACCGCCGTGGGCGGGACGATGGCGCTGGAACAGGAGTACGTCACGCTCAGCGAGCACGGCAGCCGCTGGTTGGTCGACGCGGCGCGCGGCGGCCCGTACCTCTATCAGGCGTTGGTGCCCAGCAGCCTCGCCGCCGACGTGGCCTGCCGGTACGGGCTGCACGGCCCGGCGCAGGTCGTGTCGACAGGGTGCACCTCCGGCATCGACGCGATCGGCTACGCCCACCAGATGATCGTGGACGGTGAGGCGGACGTGATGCTGGCCGGGGCTGCCGACTCGCCGATCTCGCCGGTCACCGTCGCTTCGTTCGACGCGATCAAGGCGACCAGCCCGGACAACGACGACCCGGCGCACGCCTCCCGCCCGTTCGACGCCGACCGGCACGGGTTCGTGCTGGCCGAGGGTGGGGCGGTGCTGGTGCTGGAGGAGGCCGGGCACGCGCTGCGGCGGGGGGCGCACATCTACTGCGAGGTGTCCGGCTATTCCAGCCGCAGCAACGGCTTCCACATGACCGGGTTGCGGCCGGACGGGCTGGAGATGGGCCTCGCCGTCACCGACGCGCTCAAGCAGGGCAGGATCCTGCCCGAGCAGGTCTCCTACATCAGCGCGCACGGCTCGGGCACGCGGCAGAACGACAGGCACGAGACGGCCGCCTTCAAGCGGGCGCTGGGCCAGGCCGCGTACCGGGTGCCGATCAGCTCGATCAAGTCGATGGTCGGGCACTCGCTCGGCGCGATCGGGTCGATCGAGATGGCCGCGTGCGCGTTGGCCATCGAGTTCGGCGTGGTGCCCCCGACGGCGAACTGGAGCACCAGGGACCCGGAGTGCGACCTGGACTACGTACCGAACGAGGCGCGGGAGGTCCCGGTCGACGTGGCCCTCTCGGTGGGCAGCGGGTTCGGCGGCTTCCAGTCGGCGATGGTGTTCCGCCGCCTGCCCGGAACGGTGGCGGCGTGAGCACCGCGCAGCACGGGGGCGCCCCACACCGCGACGGCGTGAGCACCGCCCGCGCGGTGGTGACCGGCATCGGTGTGGTGGCGCCCAGCGGCATCGGCGCGGACGCCCACTGGCGTACGGTGCTGGCCGGCACCCGCCGGACCGGGCCGATCACGCTGTTCGACCCGTCCGGCTACCCGACCCGGTTCGGCGGGGAGGTGCCCGGCTTCACCGCCGACTCCTACGCGGACAGCCGACAACTGGTGCAGACCGACCGGTGGACGCACCTCGGCTTCGCCGCCACCCGGCTGGCGTTGGCCGACGCCGGGCTGCCCGAGCGGGCCCCCGACCCGTACGGCTACGCGGTGACCCTGGCCAGCTCGTCGGGGGGCAACCTGTTCGGCCAGCGGGAGCTGCAACGGCTGTGGGGCGGGTCGTCGCGGACGGTCGGGGCGTACCAGTCGATCGCCTGGTTCTACGCGGCGAGCGTCGGGCAGCTCTCCATCCACCACCAGTTCAAGGGCCCGAGCGGGGTGCTGGTCGCGGAGGCGGCCGGCGGGCTGGACAGCCTCGCGCACGCGGCCCGCGCGGTGCGCCGGGGCACTCCGGTGGTGATCGCCGGGGCCACCGAGTGCCCGCTGAGCCCGTACGCGCTGGCCTGCCAGTTGCGCTCCGGGCTGCTCAGCGACGTCGCCGACCCGGAGCGGGCGTACCGGCCGTTCGACGCCACGGCCAGCGGCTACCTGCCGGCGGAGGGGGGAGCGGTGTTCGTGGTGGAGGAGTTGGGGCACGCGCTGGCCCGAGGAGCCCGGGTCTACGGCGAGGTGAGCGGTTGGGGCTCCACCCACGACGCCGCGCACACCACGGCGGACAGTGCCGGCGATCCGGCGCAGTACGCGCGGGCGATGCGGCTGGCCCTGGACCGGGCTGGCGTCGCGGCGGCCGGGGTGGACGTGGTGCTGCCCGACGCGCTCGGTGTGCCCCGCTACGACCGCAGCGAGGCCGAGGCGCTGCGGGCCGTATTCGCCGACCGGCCGCCTCCGGTGACCACCCAGAAGTCGCTGACCGGGCGGGCGTACCAGGGCGGCTCGGCGTTGGACGTGGCGACCGCGCTGCTCGCCTTCGCGCACGACACGCTGCCGGCGTCGGCGGGCCCGGACGAGGTGGCCGACGGGTGCGAGCTGGACTTCCTGCGGGAGCACCGCCGGCCGCGCAACCGGCTCGCGCTGGTGTGCGCGCGGGGCTTCGACGGGTTCAACAGCGCGCTGGTCCTGCGGGGGGCCGCACCGATGAGGGGAGAGGCGTCATGAGTGAGCAGCGGGCCCGGGTGGTCTTTCTGGTGCGGGTGCCGGTGCCGCGCACCGAGCAGTTCCTCGCCGCGTACGAGCAGGTGCGGCATCTGGTGGCCGGCGGCGTGCCCGGGCACCTCGTCGACCAGGTGTGCCGCTCGTCGACCGACCCGGAGCAGTGGTTGATCACCAGCGAGTGGGCGAGTCTGGCCGACTTCGAGAGCTGGGAACGCAGCCCGGAACACCGGGACCTGGTGCGCCCGATGCGGGAGTGCTTCACCGAGGCCCGCTCGCTGCGGTTCCGCATCCACGCGCAGACGCCGGCGCTCGCCTGACGGCCCTTGGGCCGCCGAGATGGTCGCGTTCACCTGTGCAAGCCGGCGTATCTGGACGTGACGGAGAGCTGGCAGGGTAGATCTTGGACAGTTCCGTTACGCCGTAACGGAACTGTCCAAGATTGTCAGCTGTCGCGGGTGAGGCGGCGTGTGCGGCGGTAGTCGCCGGCAAGAGCGGCAGGCTCGTGTCATGTCCCCGCCCACCGTGAGGGCTCGTGGCCGGCATACGGGCACCGACGACCCGCACCGCACCGCGTTCGGTCCTGCCGCCGGACGGCTGGCGCCGACCACTCGCCGAGCATCGCGCCGCCCACCTCATCGACGCCGCCCGCGCCTGCCCCGGCGTCGGCGATCGCGCCGCCCCCCGGGCGCGCCCTGGCCCACGCCGACGCCGTCGCGCCTGCCGAGATCCGCTACCGGCCTGCTGGCCCGTACCCTCATCGCCGAGATCGCCCACAGCGGCCGCGCAGGCACCAGCGTGGCGCGACTCGCAACCCTCGTCGGGCTCACCCGGTGGCACCATCGGCCGTCCGGATGGGGCCGCACGACGGTTGTACGAGGGGTCATCCCACGGTGACGATCTGCCGAGGCACGCGCCTGATCCTGCCCGTCGAACGGGCTGTCGGCAATCCGGCTGGCCGCCTCTTTTGATCCAGCCATTTGCATCTAGCAATGGCCGCGCGGGGCGTCGTATGGTTCCCCGCAGCACCCCGACAAGCGTACGTCATGGGCATATTTGCCCTATTTCATGCTGGGCGGTGAACGGCAGTGACGACAGAAGATCCTACGGCGACCGACCCAGGATGGGTGGACGAAGTCCTGTTCGCCGGCCGCCCGACAGACATTTGTCTCCGTTTGCCCGAGCCGATCGACCGCGCCACCCTGCACCGGCTGGTCACCGCCGCGCAGGACCGTCTCGTCGCGGCCGGACTGCGCCCCGGTGGCGCTGCCGCGCTGCGGTTGCCGCCGTCACTGGCGTACGTGGTGAACCTCCTGGCGACCTGGCGCGCCGGGGCGCAGGCGATCCTGCTCGACCACCGACTGACCGACCACGAGGTGGACCGCGCGCTGACCCGGCTCACCCCGCAGGTGGTCGTCGCGCCGGTCCGCAGCGGCGGCGGAGCGTTGCGGATCTTCGTCGACGTCACCGAGGGCGTCTCCCGGTACGCCGACGGCCCGGCGGTCAGTGGCCACGCCGTGATCCAGCTCAGCTCCGGCTCCACCGGACCGTCCAAGGTGATCGGCCGCACTGCCGCCGACCTGGTTGCCGAGGTGCACCGCTACACCCGGATCGACGGGGTGGCACTGCCCGGCGAACGAATCATCCTGCTGCCCTCGATGGTGCACGTGCTCGGCCTGGTCGGCGGCCTGCTCTACGGCCTGCACGCCGGGGTCGAGCTGGTGCCACCGGAGCGGCTCAGCGGCGACGCCGTGCTGGCCGCGATCAGCGCCGGCGCGACGCCCGCCACCGTGCTGGGCGTGCCGTTCCACATCGGACTGCTCGCCTCCACCCGACCCACCGGTCCGCTGCCGCAGCTCAAGCGGATGACCACCGGCGGCGAGCTGGTGCCGGCCGCGGTCGCCCAGGCGTTCACCGACCGGTACGGCGTGCCGCTGGGCAACATGTACGGGATGACCGAGGTCGGTGTGATCGGCACCGACCTGCACGGATCGCACCGGCCGTCGATCGTCCCGGCGCCCGGCATCGAGGTCCGCGAGACCGACGGCGAGCTGTGGGTGTCCTGCCCGGCGTCGCCGTACGTGGGGCTGAGCGACCCGACCCGCTGGGCCGACGGCTGGCTGCACACCCGCGACGCCGGCACCGTCGACCCCGCCACCGGCCTGGTCACCGTGCGCGGCCGACTCGACTCGCAGGTCTCCGTGGGTGGGATGAAGGTCGACCTGACCGAGGTGGAGGCGACAGTCGCCGAGCTGCCCGGGGTGACCGCGGCGGTGGTCGTGTGGGACGACGGCATCACCGCGTACGTCCAACCCGACGGCCCGCTGTCGGAGGAGACGCTGGACAAGCTCCTCACCGAGCGGTTGGCCGGCTACAAGCGGCCCCGGGTGCTGCACCTGCTCGACCAGTTGCCCCGCACCACCACCGGCAAGCTGGTCCGCTCGACCGACGCGCTGCGCACGGCGGCCACCCCGTGACCGGGCCGCTGCACCACCTCGACGGCACCCTGACCGGTCCGCTGCACCACCTCGACGTCGACCTGCCCGGTGGCGTGCACCGCGACCGCCAGGACGAGGTCACCGCCCAACTCCGGGTGGCCGACCCACAGGGCCTCGGCACCGGGCACCGGTCGCCACGGCAGCCCTGGGGGCGGCATCTGCCGGCGCAGTCCGCCGCCGCGCAGGCCCTGCCCGAGAGCCTTGCCGACCGCCTCCTTCGCGGTCCACAGCCGCAGGAAATCCACCGCCCGGCCAGCCTCGGGCCGATCGGCCAACCAGGTCAGCTCGGCGGGCGGGAACCAGCGGCGGGCCAGCGCGAGCGCGGGCAGCGGGCGGACCCGCTCCACGTCCACGCCGATCGCGCCGGCACGGCGGGCGGCGACCACCACCAGCCCGGCGGTGCGGCTGACGCTGACCGGCAACCCGACCGACCCGGCCGGGTCATCGCTGGCCCGGACGAGCGGCCGCCCACCCGGGCCGTGCGTCAGCACCAGCTCGGCCATCGGGCGGTCCAGCAGCAGACGTCCCGCCTGGCACAGCAGCTCAGCGGCCGGATCCGGCTGACCGCCGGTATCCCGACCGACCCATACGTAGGCGGTGTCCCGACCGGACGCCGTCAGCTGACCCACGCAGAGAGGGTATCCATGAGAGCCGAGGTCCGCGCCTTCGTCGTCGAGCAGCTCGCCGACATGAACTACGACGTCGAGGGGCTCGACGACGACACCACGCTCGGCCCGGCCGGCGTCGACCTGGAGTCGCTCGCCCTGGCCGACCTGTCCGTCCGGGTCGAGGACCGGTACGGCGTGACGTTCGCCGACGACGAGTCGGAGCAGTTGGCCCTGATGACGGTCGGCGAGTTCACCACCATGGTCGCCAACCGGGTCACCGAGGCGACGAGCGACAAAGCCTGATGGACGGTCAGCCCGACCTGGGGCGAGCTGACCTGCTGACGATGCTCGCCGAACTCACCACGAAACCGGCCGCCGAGGTGCCCGACCGGATCGGCTCGATGGAGCTGGCCTGGCTGGTGCACCTCGTCGAGCAACGCTTCGACCGCCAGCTCGACCTCACCGACGACGAGCTGGCCGGCATTCGCACCGTCGACGACGCCCTGGCGGTGTTCCGGGCGTCGCTGACCACCCCCGCAGATGGCTGAGCCGCGCGTCACCCAGCTCACCGGCGTACACGCGGTCAGTGCCCTTGGTCGGGGCGCCGAGGCGCAGCTCGCCGGCGTGCTGGCCGGGGTGCCGGCGTTCGGCGCGGTATGCCGCTTCGACACCGCCGCCCGCCGGGTCACCGTGGCGGCAACCCTGCCCGAGGTCGGTTCGCTCGGCGACGAGTTGGCCACCGCGATCGAGGCGGCGTGCCGCGCGGCCGGCCTGGCCGGTGCGCAGCGTGAGCAATGCGCTCTGCTGCTCGCCGTGCACGGCGGACCGGCACCGGGAGCGGGCCCCGCCCCGGGTGCGCTCGTCGACCAGCTCGCCGTGGCGTGTGGGCTCTCGGGGCACACCCGGGTCTACACCAGCGCCTGCGTGTCGGCGAGCACAGCGGTGGCCGACGCGGCGACCCTGATCGCCCGGGGTGACGTCGACCGGGTGGTGGTCGCCGCCGGTTACCTGGTGGAGCCGGACCAGTTCGCGTTGTTCGACGCCGGTCGGGCCCTCGCGGTTGACGGGGCGGTCCGCCCGTTCAGCGCTCACCGACGCGGGCTGCTGCTCGGCGACGGCGTGGCCGCGGTGGTGCTGGAATCAAGCGCCGGGCGGCGGCGGGGCGTCGAGCCACTGGCCACCGTGGTGGGCTGGGGGCGGGCCGGGGACGCGTTCCATCCGTGCCAGCCGGACCCGACCGGCGCCGGCCTGGCCCGTGCGGTCGACGCCGCGCTGCGCCGGGCCGGGCTGCCGCCGCATGCCGTCGGTTACGTCAACGCCAACGCCACCGGCACCCCACAGAGCGACTCCGCCGAGGCGGCAGCCCTGCGCCGGGCTCTCGGCGCGCACGCCGCGCAGGTCCCGGTCAGCTCCACGAAGTCGGTGCACGGGCACGCCCTGGAGGCGTCCGGGTTGCTCGAACTGGTGGTCACCGCGCTCGCGCTGCGGCAGGGCGAACTGCCGGTCAACGCCGGCTGGCTGGCCCCGGACGACGCGTGCCCCCTGGACGTCATCACGGACCACCCTCGCCGGACGACCACGACGCACGCGCTGACCCTCAACGCGGCGTTCGGCGGCGCGAACACCGCCCTCCTGGTCGGCGCGCCATGACCGGGCGGTCGTCCACCGTCCGCCCCGACGAACCCGAGACGGCACCCGTCGGTGCGGGGTCGGCGGAGCGGGGGACGGGGGTGTTGGCGCAGGCGCGGTGGCCCGAGGCGGGCGACGACGGGCCGGCGCCGGGAGTCCCCGGGTTCGTGTCCTCGCAGTTCGCGCCGGTGGTGGTGGCGGTGGCGGAGCGGTGCCTGGGGCGCGGGTACGGGGTTGCCGGCGTGCCCCCGGGGAGGCGGACCGCGATCGTGCTGGTCAGCGCCAGTGGCGATCGCGCCAGCGCGGAGCACGTACGGGCGGCGGTGGAGGCCGGCGGGCGGATCGGCCCACTGTTCTTCTTCCAGTCGGTGCCCAACAGCGTCGCCGGGCACCTCGCGGCCCGCTGGGGCCTGCGCGGCCCGGTGGTCTGCCTGAGCCCGACCGGTGACCCGTACGCCGACGGCACCGCCGAGGCGGACCTGCTGCGGTACGACGGCGACGCCGACGAGGTGTTGC
This sequence comes from Micromonospora sp. MGP-C2, assembly GCF_057766525.1. NCBI lineage: Bacteria > Bacillati > Actinomycetota > Actinomycetes > Micromonosporales > Micromonosporaceae > Micromonospora > Micromonospora sp. MGP-C2. The sequence continues at coordinate 933,259 of NZ_JBYMEN010000002.1, read as the reverse complement.
TGATCCTGATCGAACAGGCGCCGGACGCGTCGACCGAGGCGGTCGCGGTGCTGCTGGGGGGAGAAGGACGACCATGAGGACACGAGGACTGCGGGGCGCGTTGGCCGCCGACACCGAGGTGGGCGCGGGCAACGTCCTGGCCCGGGTGCTGGCACACGGCGCCGACCCGGACGGCCCCGGGTTGACCTTCGACACGGCCGTCGACGGGCACCCGGCCGAGGAGCCGCTCACGCTGGGTCGGCTCGACGAGCGCGTCGCCGCTCGGGCGGCCTGGCTGCACGAGCGCGGGGTACGTCCCCGCGACCCGGTCGCCGTCTGGGCCACCGCCGCCGCCGACATGGTGCTCAGTTTCCTGGCGCTGGCCCGCCTCGGGGCGATTCCGGCGCTGATGAACGGCAAGCTCCGCCCGGAGATCGCCGCCGAGTACATCCGTCGGCTGCGGGGCTTCGGTGTGCTCGCCGACGACGCGCACACCGCGCTGCTGGCCGGGCACGACCTGGGCGTACCCCTGCTCGGCACCCCCGCGCAGGCCGGTACGGGTGACCCGTCCGCCGCCCCGGCGCACTACCGGCACCACCAGGACGACCCGATCGTGATCACCCACACCTCCGGCACGACCGGGGTGCCCAAGGCGGTGCTGCACTCGCACGCCAGCCTCTTCGCCGCGACCCGGCACCTGCTCACCATGCCCCAGGCGCAGGGCACCACCCGGATCCTCAACGCTCTGCCCGCCCCGCACACCGCCACCGTGCTGATGGTCAACCAGGCGCTGGGCAACTCCGCGCAGATGCTGCTGCTGTCCGAACAGGACGGTGAGCGGGTGCTCGACGCGATCCAACGTTGGCACCCCGACGGCGTGTTCGGCTTCTCGGTCACCTGGGCCGAGCTGGCCCGCTTCGACCTGTCCGGGTACGACCTGGACTCGGTGCGGCTGTGGTTCAACACCGGCGACTGCTCGCACGAGCCGCACATCCGGCGGCTGGTCGCGGTCGGCTCCCGGGACACGGTCACCCGCGAGGGCGTGGTGCGGGTGCCCGGCTCGGTCTTCATCGACGGGCTGGGCTCCAGCGAGATGGGGCACTCGATGTTCCACATCACCCACCGCGCCGACACCGACCGGTACGGCCGCTGCATCGGCCGCCCGTACCAGTTCACCAAGGTCGCGGTGCTCGACGCCGACGGCGAACCGGTGCCGACCGGCGAGGTGGGTTTCCTGGGCGTCGACTCGCCGTCGCTGTTCCGTGGCTACTGGAACGACTCGGTCACCACGTACCGGTTCCGTCAGCGCGGCTGGTACCTCACCGGCGACCTGGTCCGCACCGACGCCGAGGGGCGCTACTACCACCTGGACCGGGCGGTGGACTCGGTCGACGCCGGTGACGGGCGACGCCTGTTCACCGCGTTGTCCGAGGAGCGCATCCTGGCCGCCTGCCCGGACGTCACCGACTGCACTGTGGTGATCGTCGCCGAGGCCGACGGTGTGGTCACCGACGTGCTGCTGGAGTTGGCCGCCGGCGCCGACGAGGCCGAGGACCGCACCGAACGGGTCCGCGCCGCCCTGGGCGCGGACGTCGGCGGCACGCTGCGCCGGGTCGTGCCGGTGCGCTCCGCGGACATCCCGGTCACGGTGACCGGCAAGGTCCGCAAGGTGGTCCTGCGCGAGCGCTACCTCACCGAGGCGGCGTCATGAGCGAGCGAATCAGGCAGCTCGGCGCCGGCGCCGGCGCGGAGCGAAGCGGAGTGGCGGCGTGACCGCCCTGATCACGGGGATGGGTCTGTTCACCCCGGTCGGGCGGGGCGTCGAGGAGACCTTCGAGGCGGTGACCACCGGCCGTTCCGGGCTGACCCGCCCGCCCGAGGGGCACCCGGTCAGGGAGTCGTTGGACGTCGCCGGCCTGCTGCCCGACATCGACCCGCGCACCGTCGCGTCCGGGCCGGAGACCCGGGTGCTGGACCGGATCGTGGTGCTCGCGCTCCTCGCCGCCGCCGACGCGCTCGCCGACGCCGGCATCGAGGTCGGCCGCGACGTCGACCCCGACCGGATCGGAGTGATCGTCGGCGGTGTCGGGGGCATGGCGACCCTGGAGTCGCAGGTGCTGGCCCGGGCGGCCCGGGGTCGGGCGGCGGTCAGCCCGTACCTGCTCACCGGGATCCTGCCGAACATGCCGGCGGCGCGGATCGCCATCGCGCATGGCATCCGCGGCTACAGCTCGTCGGTCGGCACCGCCTGCGCCTCCGGTGCCCAGGCGGTCGCCGACGGGGTTCGGCTCATCGCCACCGGAGAGGCCGACGTGGTGCTCTGCGGGGCCAGCGAGGCACCGCTGTTCCCGACCTTCGCCGACACCTTCGGCAACGCGCGCGCCCTGGCCAGAGCAGGCGACGACCCGGCCCGGGCGAGCCGGCCGTTCGACACCTCCCGCAGCGGGTTCGTGCTGGCCGAGGGCGCCGCGCTGCTGGTGCTGGAACGCGCCGAGCACGCCGCGGCGCGCGGCGTCACCGCGTACGCCGAAGTGGCCGGCCACGGCGCGACCACTGACGCGTACCACCCGACCGCACCCCGCCCGGACGGTGCCGGCGCGGCCGCATGCATCCGGCGCGCGCTGCGCAGTTCCGGTGTGCCCGCGGCGGCGGTCGGCTACGTCAACGCGCACGGCACCGCGACGAAACTCGGTGACATCGCGGAGACCACCGCCCTCGCCGACGTGTTCGGCGTCGGCGGTGTGCCGGTCAGCTCCACCAAGGCGCTCACCGGGCACCTGCTCGGCGCCTCCGGGGTCCTGGAGGCGGCGGTCACCGCGCTGGCGCTCGGTCGGGGGCTGCTGCCACCGACGTACCACCTCGACGACCCGGACCCGGCCTGCCCGGCGGACCACATCCGTGGCGCGCCCCGCAAGGCCGACCCGGAGTACGCGGTCACCAACTCGTTCGGGTTCGGCGGTCAGAACGTGAGCCTGCTGCTCGCGCGCGTCGCCGAGCCGAGGAGGTGATCGACGCGGCATCCCGGGCGGGCGCGCCCGGACGGCAACACGGGGGGAAGCGTGTGGGAGGGGTTTCAGGGGACATGGACATCCGTGGTATCGACCACATCGAACTCTACGTGGGGGACGCCCGACAGGCGGCCTTCTACTTCAGCACCGCCGTCGGCTTCGAGATCTGTGGCCAGGGTGGCCCGGAGACCGGGCTGGAAGGGCAGCGCTCGTTGCTGCTCTGCCACGGCGACATCCGACTGCTGCTCACCTCGGGGCTCAGCGCCGAGCATCCGGCGGCGAGGTACGTCCAGCGCCACGGTGACGGCATCGCCGTCGTCGCGGTCGAGGTCGACGACGTCGCGTCCGCGTACGCCGAGCTGGTGGGCCGCGGTGCGACCGGGGTGACGCCACCGACCACCGTCACCGGTGCGGACGCCGAGGTGGTGACCGCCGAGGTGGACGGCTTCGCCGACGTGCGGCACCGCCTGGTGCAGCGCCGCGGCGACCGGGCCGAGTTCCTGCCCGGCATCATCACACCGGCACCGTCCGGTGGGGAGGGTCATCCGCCGGTGCTCGCCGAGATCGACCACCTGGCGGTCTGCGTGCCGCCCGGTCAGCTCGACGAGACGGTCCGGCACTTCGAGAAGCTGTTCGACTTCGCGGAGATCTTCGAGGAACACATCGAGGTCGACGGGCAGGGGATGAACTCCAAGGTGGTGCAGAGCCCGTCCGGGCGGGTCACCGTGGTGCTGCTGGAACCGGACCGGGCCCGGCGGCCGGGGCAGATCGACGCGTTCCTCGACCAGCACGCCGGCGGGGGAGTGCAGCACCTGGGGCTGCGCACCGACGACATCCTCACCGCGGTCGAGGCGTTGGGCCGGCGCGGGGTGCGCTTCGCCGGCACACCCGGCAGCTACTACGACTCCCTGGAGGCGCGGGTCGGTCGGGTGGACGCCCCACTGGACCGGCTGCGCGAGCTGGGCGTGCTGGTCGACTCCGACCACGACGGCCAGCTGTTGCAGATCTTCGCCGAGTCGATGCACGTACGCCGCACGCTCTTCCTGGAGCTGATCGAGCGGCGCGGCGCGCGGGGCTTCGGCAGCGGCAACATCAAGGCGCTCTACGAGGCCAAGGAACGGGAGTTGGCCGCGGTGGCGGCCACACCACAGGGGGTGGGGGCATGAGCGCGAGGAGTGAGCCGGGTTTGCGAGCCCCGCAGTCGCGAACCAGAGGCACAGTGACCGCTACCGAGTTCGAACCCGCGCTGACCGCCGAGGAGCAGGCTCTGCTGCCGTCCGACGACGACGTGCGGCACTACGCCGAGCACGGCTGGTACCTGTCGAAGAAGGTGTTCACCGACGACGAGGTGGACGCCCTCGCCGCCGCCGCGCAGCGCTACTACGACGGTGAGCGGGACCGGCGGTTGCCGGTTCGGCCCCCGAAGCTGGCCTACTGGGAGCCGTCGTCGGGGCCGGTGCAACGGCACAACGACTACGTCCACCACGAGCACGACGGGCTGGGCGCGATCCTGCGCAAGCCGCTGGTCGGGGCGGTGGCGGCCCGGCTCGCCCAGGCCGACGAGATCCGGGTCTTCCAGTCCACGCTGATCTACAAGCCGCCGATCGACGGTGAGCCGAGCAACATCGTGCCCTGGCACTTCGACAAGCACTACTGGGCGTCCTCGTCGTCGGAGAAGATGCTCACCGCGTTCATCCCGTTCCACGACTGTGGGGAGGAGATGGGCACCATCACCATGGTCGACGGCTCGCACCGGTGGAAGGAGATCGGCGCCGACGACACGGTGGTGCGGCACTTCGCCGACCGGGACCGCAGCCAGCTGGAGGAGATGCTGGCCGAGAACGCCGCGTACAACGGCGCGGCGATCCGCAAGATCCCCATGGTGATCCCCAAGGGCCACGTGAGCTTCCACCACTGCCGCACCTACCACGGCAGCGGCCCCAACGTCAGCGGTCGCCCCCGACAGGCGATCTCGCTGCACCTGCAGGACGGCGACAACGCCTGGCGGGAGTATCCGCTCTCCGACGGCACGCTCGCCGCGTACAACCACGACGTGCTGGTCCGCCGCACCCACGAGGGGCGGCCCGACTACGCGGACCCCGACTACTGCCCGGTCATCTGGCGCCACCGCGCCCAACAGGGAGGCTGACATGTCACGCTACGACTGGGGTAGGACCCACCCGGGCATCGAACGGCTGGAAAAGGCGGTGACCGACCGCCGTGACGTGGTGGTCAAGCACCCGCTCTACGCCAACCTGGACACCCACGAGGCGCTGGTCACCTTCATGCAGCACCACGTCTTCGCGGTCTGGGACTTCATGTCCCTGCTGAAGTCGTTGCAACGGCAGCTGACCTGCGTCACCGTGCCGTGGATCCCGACCGGCCCGACCGGCAGCCGCCGCCTCATCAACGACATCGTCATGGTCGAGGAGAGCGACGAGCTGGGCGGCGGCTACATCAGCCACTTCGAGCTGTACGTGCAGGGCATGGTCGAGGCCGGCGCGGACACCACGGCCGTGAACGCCCTCGTCGACCTGCTGCGCGCCGGCCGGCCGGTGACCGACGCGCTCACCGAGGCCGGGGTGCCGGCCGCGTCGGCGAGGTTCGCCGCCACCACCTGGCGGATCATCGAGTCGACCCCGGTGCACTGCCAGGCGGCGGCCTTCGCGTTCGGTCGTGAGGACCTCATCCCGGACATGTTCACGCAGGTCGTCTCGGTCAACGAGCGCAGCAACCGGCTACACACGTTCGTCGACTACCTGGAGCGGCACATCGAGGTCGACGGCGAACAGCACACCCCGATGGCCATGCAGATGCTCGCCGACCTGTGCGGCGACGACGACACCAAGTGGCAGGAGTGCGCCGACACGGTGAACACCGCCCTCACCGCCCGGGCCCGACTGTGGGACGACATCCTCGCCGCCATCAAGGGACCGGCGTGACCGACGCCGACCCGGTCCGGCTCTACCGCACGGTCCGGCTGATCCGCCGGTTCGAGGAACGGGCGGTGGAGCTGGTCCACGGCGGGCAGATCGTCGGCGGCATCCACCCGTACCTCGGTCAGGAGGGGATCGCCGCCGGCGTCTGCGCCGCCCTGGGTGCCGACGACGTGATCGCCGGCACCCATCGCGGACACGGGCACGTCCTGGCCCGGGGTGCGGACCCGGCCCGGATGCTCGCCGAGCTGTGCGGTCGGGTCACCGGCCTCAACGCCGGGCGCGGCGGTTCGATGCACGCCGCCGACTTCAGCCTCGGCGTGCTCGGCGCCAACGCCATCGTGGGGGCCTCCGGGGCGATCATCACGGGTGCGGTCTGGGCCCACCGCCGTCGGGGGCGCGACACCGTCGGGGTGAGCTTCTTCGGCGACGGCGCGGTCAACGAAGGGATGCTGCTGGAGGCGTTCAACCTGGCGGCGCTCTGGCGGGTGCCGGTGCTGTTCGTCTGCGAGAACAACGGCTACGCCACCACCATGCCGGTCGCCGGCGCGGTGGCCGGCAGCATCACCGGCCGGGCCGCCGCGTTCGGCGTCCCGGCCGTCCAGGTCGACGGCCAGGACCCCGAGACGGTACGCGTCGCCGCGGCCGCCGCCGTCGACCGGATGCGCGTCGGCGGCGGTCCCGAGCTGATCGAGGCCCGTACCTACCGCTTCGACGTCCACCACACCTTCGAGCACGCGGTACGCCTCGACTACCGCCCGCCCGACGAGGTGACCCGGGGTCGGGCCCGCGACCCGGTGCGTATCCAGGGTGAGCGCCTCTCCGATGTCGACCGTGCCGCAGTGGACGCCGAGGTCGAGGAAACCCTCGACGCGGCCGTGCGTTTCGCCCTGGCCAGCCCGCAACCCGACCCGGCCGACGCCCTGGCCTACCTGTACGCCAGCGGCATGACCGCCCGCACCGGAGGTGGCTGAATGACCGCATGCACCGGAGGTGGCTGAATGACCGCATGCACCGGAGGTGGCTGAGGTGCCCCGACTGTCGTACCGCCGGGCGCTGACCCGGGCACTCGCCGACGAGCTGACCCGCGACGAGGCGGTGTTCCTGCTCGGCGAGGACGTCCAGGTCGGGGCGTCGATGGTGACCACCGGCCTGGCCAAGCGCTTCGGGACCGAGCGGGTACGCGACACCCCGCTGTCCGAGCAGGCGTTCACCGGCTTCGCCACCGGCGCGGCGCTTGCCGGGTTGCGGCCGGTGATCGAGTTCCAGATCCCGTCGCTGCTGTTCCTGGTCTTCGAGCAGATCGTCAACCACGCCCACAAGTTCCCGCTGATGACCGGTGGGCAGTGCGCCGTCCCGGTCACCTACCTGGTCCCCGGCTCCGGCTCGCGCACGGGCTGGGCCGGGCAGCACTCTGACCAGCCGTACAGCCTCTTCGCGCACGTCGGCGTGGTCACCGTCGTGCCGGCCACCCCGGCCGACGCGTACGGGTTGCTGGTCACCGCGATCCGCCACGACGACCCGGTGGTGGTGTTCGCCCCGGCTGGGGCCATGGACCTGCGGGAGGACGTCGAGGACCTGACCCCGGTGCCGCTGGGCCGGGGCCGGATCCACCGCTTCGGCGACGACGTCACAGTGGTCGCGGTCGGGCACCTGGTGCACGACGCGCTCGCGGTGGCCGAGGAGCTGGCCGATCAGGTCTCGGTAGAGGTGTTCGACCCGCGCACGCTGTACCCGTTCGACATCGACGGCCTCACCGAGTCGGTGGCGCGCACCGGGCGGCTCGTGGTGGTCGACGACGCCAACCGCTCCTGCGGCATGGCCGCCGAGATCATCGCCTCGGTGGTGGAGCGCGTACGACTGCTCGCCCCTCCCCGCCGGGTCACCCGCCCGGACGGGGCGGTGCTGCCGTTCGCACCGGCGTTGGACCGGGCCGTGCAACCGTCCCGGGACCAGCTCGCCACCGCCATCCACCTGACCATGAAGGACGGATCATGATCGACCCCAACTACGCGTGGCCGGCGGCCGACCGAGCCTGGACCGACCTGCCGGAGCCGGCCCGACGAGCCATGGTGACCAGTGGGGCGGCGGCCTGGGAGCAGGTCTTCCACGGCCGGGCCACCTACAACAAGCAGTGGCGGCTGGCCCGCCCCCCGGTCCTGACCGCCGACGCCTGGCGGCAGCTGAACGAGGTCTGCGACCGGCTCGCCCAACTGATCCTCGACGCCTGCCGTCGTCGGGCGGGCACCGCCGGTGAGCTGCGCCGGCTGCTCGACGTACCGGCGGGGGAGACCCGCCTGCTGGACGAGTCGGAGCCGCTGAGCGAGGCGCTGCTGGCCGCGTACCGGCCGGACGTGATCTTCTCGGCGGGGGTGCCGAAGTTCGTCGAGTACAACATCGACAGCAGCCTCGGTGGCGGCTTCGACGCCGACACCGTGATCCAGCGGTTCGCGCGGCTCTACCAGGAGCAGGGCATCCTGGACGACCTGCCGGCGCGGGCCGCACCGTCACTGCTCGACCAACGGTTCGTGGCGATCCGCGAGGAACTGGGGCTGCCCGACGGCGCCCGGGTGGCGCTGCTGATGGACTTCGACTCCGACTATCCCGGTCTGGACGACCCGCAGACGTTCATCCGGATCCTCGACCCACTGGCCGTACGGGCCCGGGACTTCGGCATCGACCTGGTCATCGCCCCGGTCTCCACCGCCACCCTGGACGCCGACAGTCGCCTGGTGGTCGACGGCGCGCCGGTCGACGCGCTGTTTCGGCTGTTCGTGCCCAACCGGGTCACCCCGACCGCCGGCCTGGACGCGGTGGCCGGTGCCCTCGCGGCGGGCACGCTGCCGATGTTCGTCTCGGCGGCGGCCTGGCTGCTCGGCAACAAGACCACCTTCGCGTGGCTGTGGGAGGACGTGGACGGGCTACCCGCCGACGATCAGACGCTGATCCGTCGGCACGTGCCGTACACGGTGCCGCTGACCGCCGCGGTGCTCGACCGGGCGATCGCCGACCAGGCGAAGCTGGTGGCCAAACCGGCCGACGGTTCCGCCGGGCACGGCGTGCTGCTCGGCCCGGAGTTGAGCCCGACGGACTGGGCCGACGGCATTCGGGCCGCCGTCGACCAGGGCGGCGCGATCCTTCAGGAATACCTGCCGACCGACCGGGTGTCGATGGACTTCGTGCAGATCGAGACGGGCGAGACGGTGACGGCGGAGGTGCCGTACTCCCTCGCTCCGTACCTGTTCGGCCGGCACGCCTCCGGCGGGCTGGCGAGGGTCGGCTACCCCGGCTGCGACGGAGTCCTCAACCTGGCCCACGGCGTCCTGATGACCGGCGTGCTGTTGCACGACTGACCGCTTGCCGAGCCTGTCAGCCGGACCAACGGGTGTGGCTGCGGAGGCATCTCCGCAGCCACACCCCACGCCAGCCGGTCAGGCGGCGGGTAGCCGCCAGATCACGCCATCGGTGCAGGCGACCATCGACGGCACCCAGGCGCCGCCCTCAAGGGAGTCGTAGCGGTAGCCGAGGCAGTTGCGGGTGCTTGGGTTCTTGATCGTGCCATCGGGCATGAGCATCCAGTCCTGTTCCTTGGCGCCGTTGCACGCCTCAAGTTTCATCGCGGTGCCGCGAGGGAAAGGGGTCGTGGCTCCCTTTGTCGTGAGGCAGCCGCCGTCCGCTTGGAGCGTGAGACCGCTCTGCGTCCACGGTTGAGGGCTGGTGCAACCGGCCAGTATCAGGCCCACGCGATAGCCGGCACCGGTGATGTTTTTCAGGCAGAGCCCGTTCGCCTCCGCCTTGAGCGCGCCGTAGGCGCCGCCGCCGTTGCCCCTCTGCACCCAGTGGTGGTCGTCCCACGCGCCGCAGGTGTCCATCCGGATGTCGTTCGGGGTGGTGGACGGGGAGGCGATGCAGAGCCCTGAGCCCAGGTTCTTCAACTGGCTGCGGACCGAGTCGGTGGTGATCCGCCACTGCTGGGTGATCCCGCTGTCACAGTTGTAGATCTTCACATCGCCGAGAACCGGTGCCTCGCCGTACGCGCACTTGCCGTTGCCGACATTCTTCAGATGAAAGGTGCCCGACCCGTTCGGCACCAACGTCCACTGCTGGGCGGGCGCGGTCGCCGAGCAGGCCGCGGTGCCGACCGGCGTGCGGTCCGTGTTGCCGGTCGTCACCAGGCAGTCCCCGCTACGCCCGTTCGTGATCGGCAGCGCCTGACCCGCGAGCCAGTCCGGCGCGGCGTCGATGCTGGTTGCGACCCAGCCGGCCTGGCTGTCCAGACGAGTGTCGACGGCGGTGCGCCGGGTCTCGGTCTCGCCGATGCAGCCGCCCTGGAAGGAACGGTCGTGCACGGCGACCACCTCCACCGCGCTGCCGTTGCGCCGAACGGACGGGCCGCCGGCGTCGCCACGACACAGGGTGGCGCCGGTACCGGTGCCGTCGAGGCCGACGGTGCCGCTGGTCACCGAGGTGACGCTGAACGTGCCACTGTGCAGCCGGTTCTGGACCCACTCGGTGGCGGTGCGGCCGTAGCCGAGTGCCTGAAGCTGCTCGTCAACGGCGGGAGCAGCGCCGATCCGGGCCGGGGCGCTTGTGGTAACCGGCTGATTGAGTCGGATCAGCGCCAGGTTCTCGGTGGGGTGCGGCACCACCGAGACGGCGGTACGCACCTGCCCGGCCGTGCTGGCCAGGTCGACCCGGCCGACGGTGACCGTGGTGGTCTGGGTCGGCGCGCCGGCCACCGGCGGCTGCCCGGTCTCACTCACGCAGCTCGCGGCGGTGACGACCCAGTGCGGATCGAGGAGGGTGCCCGTGCAGGAACGCACTGCCGCTCCGAAGTCCACCTTGGCGATGAAGGGATAGCTGTTGTCGGTGACCGGCTGGCCACCGCTGACCGCCTGTGCTGGTACGGATCCGGCGACCGCCAGCGCAAGTGCGCCAATCACCAATGTCAACGTGCGGACACGCCGCATGTAGATCTCCGATCTGCCGTCGCCCGCCGCCGAAACGGCCGCGATCGGCTCCCCCGTGGACGACGGACCGCCTGCTCCGCCGCATTCTCCTGATACGTGTCGACCACCGGCGCCGCCGCGGGTGATCTCGACGGACGTCACTATAGAAGAACCGTGGCCGGGGCGGTGCCCCGTGTGATTCCCGTCGACCGACCCCGGCGCGGAGGCGGTTCGGCGGGCGGCTCGTGATGCCGGTTCGGCGCGTCAGCTTGCGGAGCCAGCCAGGTGGCTGTGCAGGCGACGGAGGGTTTCGGCTGTCGCGATGGCGTCGCTGCGTGCGCTGCCGTGTCGGCCGTCGGTGCTGTAGAGGGTCGGGTCGGCCGTGAGCGGGTGGTCGGTCAGGTGCACGTGGACGGTGCCCAGGCGCTCGGCGAGCTTCGCGGTGCGCGCGGACAGGAGGCGCATCCGCTCCCGCAGGCCGGGGCGCAGGGCCTCCGGGACCGCCGGGCTGTAGGAGACGTCGAACATCCCCACGGTGACCACGTCCGCGCCGACGTCCCGCAGCGCAATGATCATCGCGGTCAGCTCCGCGTCGACCGCGTCCGCGTCGTACGCCGGGCGGAAGGCGTCGTTGCCGCCGCACACCACAAGCGCCAGGTCCGGGCCGAACGCCAGAGCCGGGGCCAGTTGGGTGGCGCGGACCTCATGCGCGCGCAGCCCACTGCGACCGAGATTGAGGTACGCCAGACCCGGGCGGGCGGCGTCCAGTTCGGTGGCGATCCGGTCGGCCCACTGCACGTCCGAGTAGCCGGGCGTCGGCTCGCAGTTGCCCTCGACCACGCTGTCGCCCAGTGCGACGAATCGCCGCCACCGGTGCCCGCGCAGCAGCTCGGCGGCCTCGCCGGATCGCAGGCAGTACGGATCAGTCGATTCGGCCAACGTCGATGCCATTCCGGCACGCTAGCCGACCACCGCCCGCCCGGCCAGGCCCGCCAGACGCCCGCGCTGCCATTAGCCCAACGTACGTCGAGCACCTTTGCGCGACGCTGCCGGGCCGGCGCAGACACGCCAGGACGCGCCGACGTAATCCCCTGGCGCCGCCGCTGTGCCTTTAAGCCACGGGGGAAATGGGTCGCAAACGCGGATCAGGCAGGGCGCCGCCGTCGCCGGGAAGCTTCCCGCACCCAGCTCGACAAACTCCACAGGACGAGTCTGGCTGCTGTAAGACATCCAGTCGCCACCGACCCGGGTGGGTCGGCGACGGCTGGATGAATTGCTTTCGCTGCTATAGAGCAGAGGATCTGCTAATTATGAGGGATCAGGAATTTCTCCCATGGCCCGATGTTGGTCGCAGTGGCTTGCAGTGTGCCAACGCCGCCGCTGACGTTGGCAGTCACGAACTTGCCGTTAGCCAAGGACTTCAGCGCCCTCTGGTCGGTGCTGCCAACAACTCCATACATCATAAATTTTTCCCATTCCCCGGCAAACAACGAAGTGGCTTCCAGCTTGCCACCACCGCTCCCGCTAATGTTGGCGGTCACGTACCGGCCGTTTGCTCGCGATACGATGGCCACGTGGGGTTGTGAGAGAGATAGAGGAACGATGTCGTATTGTTCCCATGCCCCCACGGAGGTCGCGTTGGCTTGCAGCGTGCCGACTCCGCCACTGACGTTGGCACGGACATACCGATAGTTTGCCAAGGCCCAAATGTAGGTGTTGGAGGCCTGGGGAGCATTTTGCAACACGAGAAAATCGTCGTCCGCCGAGTTCGCGGCCGTTGCCGCCGTAGGCAACAGCGCCATGAACATCGCGACGATCGCGAGCAGCGGCGTAACCCCTCGGGCAAACCAGCGCCGCACTACCGGAGCGGCGGCGCCCTGGAGGCTCGGCGTTGCAAGGGTTGGATGGTCGGTCTGGCACACAGCTCTCACGGCACTCTCCCCGTATTGACATATCGAGATGCATGAGAGCATACCTGTGACGAGAGCAGCTTGGGAAGGGAAAGATTTTCCGGGCGGAAAGGTATATAGATTTCTATTGGATAGAAGTGGTGCAGCGTGAGGCAGGGCACAGTTGGCGGGTACCCTCGACTGAACGGCTTGAAGAGCGCATTTTCAACCTGTTGTCGTCGCAGAACATGTATGTGCTCGCGACCGCGGGTCCTGGAGGGCCGCTAGCTACCCCGGTGCGGTACTACTCGCTCGCCTTCGCGGTGGTGTTCACGGCCGCGCCGCGTTCCCCGAAGATGCGCAACATCGCTGCCGATCCGCGGGTGTCCGTCGGGATTTTCGCGCCGCCGGTCGGGCCTGGCGGCTCAGGAAGCAGCGGCGCGATCACCGCCCACGCCTCATCCGTCAATTCCCCACGACGCACCACCAGCACATCGTCAACGATCAACCACTACAAGATCGGCAGGACATGCCCTAGGCGTTCGTGGGCTCCTGATCGGCGCGGTGGGCGGCGGCGAGGCGTTTCGGGGCGCGGGCATACCACGCCTCGGTGACCACCTCGGTCAGCTCGGACATGCTGATCCGGTCGAGCCGGACCAGCACCGCCGGGTACCCGTCGAAGTGCGGGGTGGTAAGGTAGACCGCCGGGTCGTCGGCGAGCAGAGCTTCCTTGACGCCGAGGTCGGCCACCCGCACGCCGAGCAGCGGGCCGTCGGGCGCGGCGTCACCGAGGGCGTCGAGGTCCGCGCGGCGCAGCGGTCGCTCCCAGACGAACGGCTTGTCCCGGACCCGCCAGGCCGGCAACCCGTCGTACGACGGACGCTCGGTGGTCTCCGGCAGAGCGAGCGCGATCCGGCGGACGTCCTCCCAGCTCGGCATGCCCAGACGGTACGCGCTCAGCGGGCCGCAGTGTGCTCGTGCGAGCCCAACTGTCAGGGCGCGACGGCGGGGGTGGGCCGCGTCGGTGTCCTCGGCTCGGACGACCGGGTCAACAGTGGGTACGCGCTGACCAGCAGGCACGCCGCCGCCATGGTCAGCAGCGCCGGGGTGAGACCCAGCGCGTCCACCGACCAGCCGCCGAGCAGCGCGCCGACCGGCAGACCGACGAAGGCCAGCGAACCGGCGATGCCGATCACCCGGGTCTGCAACTCCGCCGGCACCCGCTCGTAGAGCGCCACCCCGAGGAGCGGGTTGACCGCCGCTATGCCGATGCCGGACAGGAAGGTCACCAGGAGCACCACCGGCAGCTCGTCACTGATCGCCAGTGCGACAAGCCGGGGTGTGCCGGCGATCAGCGCCCCGACCAGGAACGTCAGCCGGCGGGGCAGCCTCGGCCCGAGCGCGGTGAAGACGACGTTGCCCAGCAGCGCGCCCGCCGAGAACGACGCCAGCACCAGACCGAGCCCGCTGGGGCCGTGCAGCTCCCGGGCCACCCAGACCGGGATGTAGACGGCCACGCTGGCGTTGGCCACCATGTTCAGCGCCGAGATGACCAGCAGCATGCTGAGCAGCGGCCGGTCCCGGCCCAGGTAGCCGAACCCTGCACGCAGCGCGCTCAGGTAGCTCTCCGGCTCGGCGGGCTTCGCCGGCGCGGCCGGTGGCCGGACCAGGACACCGATCAGCAGCGCGCAGACACCGAAGCTGGCCGCGTCGATGAGGATCGCCTCGGTCACCCCGAACGCGGCGATCAGCACGCCGCCCACGGCGGCGCCGAAGAGGGTCACCACCCGGCTCAGCCCGTCGTACGCCGAGGTCAGCCGGATCAGCGGCACCCCGGCGGCCTCGGCGACCGGCCGGAACATCACGTGCTTCACCCGGTCCCCGATGCCGCGCAGCGCGCCGGCCAGCGCCACCAGCGCCACCAGCGAACCGAAACCCAACCACGGGGTCAGCGCGACGACCACCATGGCCACCGCGCTGCCGGCGTCACAGAGGATGGACGTGCGGCGCAGGCCGATCCGGTCCGCCCAGGGTGTGCCCAGCGCGCTGGACAGCAGGTACGGCAGGGTCTCGGCGAACGCGACCAGGCCCATCTTGGTCGGGCTGCCGGTGGTGACCAGCACCAGCCACGGAATGGTCACCACCGAGATGCGGGTGCCCAGGTTGGAGATCAGGTCCGCGCCGACCAGGACGACCAGTTGCCGGCGGGGGGTCACGCCCCGACCGCCGCCGCCCGACGCGCCGCGTACCGCTCGCGCAGCGCCCGTTTGTCCACCTTGACCGACCGGTTCACCGGCAACCGGTCGACGAACTCCACAGCGGTCGGCGCCCACATCTCGTTGAGCTCCGCGGTCACCAGGTCGATCAGCTCGGCGCCGGTGACCGTGGCGTCCGGGGCGACCACGACGTACGCGTACGGGACTTCGCCGACGGTGTCGTCCGGTACGCCGATCACGGCGGCGGCCCGCACCTGGGGATGCCCGGCCAGCACGTCCTCGATGGGGCGGCAGAAGATCGCCCAGTTCCGCCGGTGCGTGACGATCATGTCGTGCGCGCGGTCGACCAGGTAGAGGTAACCGTCGTCGTCGAGGTGCCCGATGTCGCGGGTACGCACCCAACCGTCGACCAGCGTCTGCGCGGTCAGCTCGGGCTGGCCGTGATAGCCGGCGAAGCTCAGTCGGGTCTGCACCCACACCTCGCCGTCACGCCCCGGCGGCAGCACCGTGCCGTCGTCGTCGCGGATCTCGATCCGCACGTCGCCGTAGGGTCGACCGCAGGACCGCAGCCGCTCCGGGTGCTCCGGGTCATCGGTCAACCCCGGCAGCGCGGTGATCACCACGGCTTCGCTGAGGCCGTACACGATGCGCAGCACCGGGCCGAACCGCGCGATGGCCTGGCGCAGCCGGGCGGGCGCGGCGGGCCCCGCTCCCACGTTGAACATGAACATGGCGCTGAAGTCCGCGCCGACCAGCGCCGGGTGGTCCAGCACCTCGTAGAGCATCGGCGGTGTGACGAAGGTGGAGTTGATCCGCTCCCGCTGCACGGTGTCCACGAACGCCACCGGGTCCCAGTCGTCGCGCAGGAACAGCACCCCGCCGGTGAACAGGTTGAACAGGGTGGTGATCTGCCCGCTGGCCAACCACATCGGTGAGTGCGACAGGTGCCGCAGCAGCGGGAACCCGGCGGCGCGGAAGTCGGCGGCCAGGGTGAGGATCTGCGCGTAGAAGCTCTCCCGGTGGTGCACCAGCTTGGGGCTGCCGGTGGTGCCGCTGGTCTGCAGGAACGACTCCGGCGCCGGCACGGACGCCGGCAGTTCCGCCGCGTCGGCGTCGGCGGTGAGGTCCGGGCCGGCGCCCCGGGGCCGAGACAGCACACCGGCGTGCCGGGCAGCGCGGCGGCCAGGTCCGGGCCGAGACTGGCCGGGTCCCGGGCGTCGTAGACGAGGGCGTCCGGGCGGGCCAGGCGGATGAACTCGTCGACCTCCCGGCGCGCGGTCACCGGGGCGACCCACATGGTCCGGCAGCCGATGAGATGCAGCGCGAGCTGGAGCAACGGGCCCTCGACCGCGTTCGCCACTGTCACCAGCACCGCCGCACCGGGGCGTACGCCGTGCCGGGTCAGCGTCGCGGCCATCGTCCGCACCAACGCGGCGGCCTCGGCGTAGGTGAGCCGGCGGCCCCCGCCGACCAGCGCCTCCCGGTCACCGAAGCCGGCGAAGAGATCCAGCACTCGGTCCACGTAGGTGTGCCCAGGTCCGTCAGTCATCCGACTGCCCCCATCCGAGAAAGCGGCGGTCCCCGGGCAGGGCCCGGTGACGACGCGACGGTGGCGCGCGCTCCGGTGAGCCCGCCGCCTGCGAGCCTAGGCCGGTAACGGTTGGTCGGAACCGTGCCGACGGGGCGATCCGACAGGCCCGCCGGACATTTGATCGCGTCGATCAGGTTGATTGACGCCCGTCAGCGGCGGCGGCTAGGTTTCTGGACCATCGTCCAGGCGGGCGCCGTCAGCGGACGGCCCTGGGCTGCCACACGATGGAGGTTCAATGTCGACCCCGAAGAGATGGCACGTCATCGCCGCCGCGGCCGCGCTGCTGGTCACAGGCACACCCGCGGTCGTCGCCAGCGCCGGTCCGTCCGGGACCGCCGCCGGCCGACCGGACCGGTCCGAGTGGGCGGGCAGCTGGGCCACCGCGGTCACCCGGGGCAACTCGGTCGGGCTGACCAACACCGGTCTGAACGACCAGAGCGTACGGATGATCGTGCACGTCTCGGTGGGCGGTCCGGCGCTGCGGGTCCGTCTGAGCAACCTCTACGGCGAGCAGGCGGTGGCGGTCGGTCGGGCCACCGTCGCCCGACCCGACACCGCCACCGCCGACGACCTCTCCGACATCGATCCGGCCTCGGTGCGCCCGCTGACCTTCACCGGCAACGCCTCGGCGACCATGAACCGGGGCGCGGAGCTGCTCAGCGACCCGCTGACGTTCCCGGTCGCGGACGACAGCGACCTGGTGGTCACAGTGCACTTCCCGACGCCGACCGGCCCGACCACCTTCCACGGGCAGTCGCAGCAGGCCAACTTCATCGGCGCCGGCGACCTGACCGGGGCCGCCGAGGGCACCGGGTTCACCACCCGTCCCACCTGCTGCTGGTTCTTCCTCTCCGGGATCGACGTGCAGCGCAGGGCCACCCCGGGTGCGGTGGTGGTGCTCAGTGACTCCATCGGTGACGGCAACGGCAGCACCGTCAACGCCAACCGGCGCTGGCCCGACCTGCTCTCCGACCGGCTGCTCGCCGACCGGCCGGACCCGCGCACCCCGGGCGTGCTCAACCTCAGCCTGGCCGGCAACCGCCTCAACCACGAGGGCACCGAGCCGGGCGACGGCAACTACCCCGGCTACTACCAGCTCGGCCCGAACGCGGCGGCCCGGCTCAACGAGGACGTCTTTCCCCAGACCGGGGTGCGCACTGTCGTCACCCACCTGGGCATCAACGACATCTGGATGTCCAACGACTCACCCGAGGCGATCATCGCCACCCTGCGGCAGATCAACCAGCAGCTCCAGCAACGAGGGCTGACCAGCCTGGTGGCCACGCTGACCCCGTACGAAGGGCACGGGGCACCCGGCGTGTGGACTCCGCAGAAGGAAGCCACCCGGCAGACGGTGAACACGTATCTGCGTGGCAGCCGCGAGTTCGACGGGCTGCTCGACTTCGACCGGGTGCTGCGCGACCCGGCGCGACCCAGTCAGCTGCTGCCCGCGTACGACTCGGGTGACCACATCCACCCGAACGACGCCGGCAACCAGGCGCTGGCGAACGCCGTGCCGCTGCGGCTGCTCGGCCTGTGACACCGGCCGGGGCGGCGGGTGATCCTCGCCGCCCCGGCACCGACATCCTGGGGAGGAGCGCATCGTGACGGCGCAGGAGTTGCTCACCGGCCTGTACAGCGAGCAGGGCCGACAGAACCCGTACCCGTGGTACGCAGGCCTGCACAAGCTCGGGCCGGTCAGCGCGGTCCCGGCCCGGGCCGAGCACCGCACGGTGGCGGCGGTGGCGGTCGGCTACGACCTCGTCGACGGGTTGCTGCGCGATCCGGAGTGGACCAAACAGCCGCCGCCGGGCTGGCAGGAGCAGGAGATCCTGCGCACCTTCCAGACGTCGATGATGTTCGTGAACCCGCCCGACCACACGCGGATGCGGCACGTGTTCTCCCGCACCTTCACCCCGCGCCGGTTGGGTGCGCTGGAACCGGTGATCCTGCAGGTGGTCGACGAGCTGCTGGACCGGATGGCCGACGCCGGAAACGCCGTGGTGGACTTCGTGGCGGACTTCGCGTACCCGGTCCCGGCGCTGGTGATGGCCGAGTTCATCGGCATCCCGGTGGCGGAGTTGGCGTGGTACCGCGAGCGGGTGGAATGGATCGACGAGTTCCTGGACGTCGCCGGGAAGACCCCGGAACGTCTGGCCGCCGCGAACACCGCGGCCGAGGAGCTGCGGGTCTTCTACCGGGAGCTGCTGGCGCACCGCCGCAGGGTGCCCGGGGACGACCTGCTGAGTGGGCTGGTGGAGGCCCTCGACTCGGGTGAGGTGGAGCTGACCGAGGAGGAGCTGGTCAGCAACCTGATCGTGCTGTTCAACGCCAGCTTCGTCACCACCGTCTACATGTTCAGCAACGGGATGCCGTTGCTGCTGGCCCACCCGGAGACGGTCGCGGCGATGCCCACCGACGACAAGCTGACCGCGGGCTGCGTCGACGAGGTGCTGCGGTTGCAGAGTCCGGTGCACTTCCTGGCCCGTGCCGCGCCGGCCGACATGGTGCTGGGTGATGTGCCGGTCGCCCGGGACGACAACGTGCTGATCATCATCGGGGCGGCCAACCGCGACCCGGCACGGTTTCCGGACCCGGACGTCTTCGACCCGACCCGACCCGGCCCGCCGTCGTTGGCCTTCGGGGTGGGTCTGCACTTCTGTCTCGGCGCGGCGGTGTCCCGACTGGAGGGCCGCCTCGCGCTGCCCCGCCTGTTCGCCCGGTTCCCCGAGCTGACCGTCACCGAGACGCCGACGTACAGCGGCAGCCTGTTCCTGCGCGGCATCGACAAGCTGCTCGTCAGCACCGGCGGATAGGAGCGACATGGCCCCGCACCCGGAGGTGGCGGCGTACCGGGCGGCCCGCGCCGCGACCGGCACCCCGCCGCTGTACACGCAGACGCTGACCGAGGCGCGCGCCGCGGACCTGGCCGCGATCCGCGCCGGCTCCGGCGCGGTCGAGCCGGTGGCCGAGGTACGCGACGAGCGGATGCTCGGCCCGGCCGGCGAGCTGCCGCTGCGGGTGTACCGGCCGGCCGGGTCGGGCCCGCTGCCCACCCTGCTGTACTTCTTCGGCGGCGGGTGGACGCTCGGCAGCATCGACACCGCCGACGGTATCTGCCGTCGACTGGCCAACGCCGTGCCCTGTCAGGTGATCACCGTCGGCTACCGGCTCGCCCCGGAGCATCCCTTCCCGGCGGCGGTGCACGACTGCCACGCGGCCGCCAGTTGGGTCGTCGGCCACGCCGACCGGCTGGGCGTTGACCCGGACCGGCTGGCGGTGGGTGGGGACAGCGCCGGCGGGAACCTGGCCGCCGCGGTCACCCTGCGCAGCCGCGCGGACGGGCCCACGCTCGCCGCGCAGCTGCTGGTCTATCCGAACACCGACCAGAGCGGCGAGCCCACCGGCCCGGCCGACGACGACCCGACGCTGTTCAACAGCCGTTCGGTGGCCTGGTACCGGACGCACTACCTGGCCGACGAGGCGCAGGCCCAGGACCCCCTCGCGTCGCCGCTGCTCGCCGACGACCTGGCCGGCCTGCCCCCGGCGCTGGTGGTCACCGCCGAGCTGGACCCGCTGTGCGCGCAGGGGCAGCGGTACGCGGAGCGACTGGCCGCCGCCGGCGTACCCACCCGGGTGCGGCACTACCCGGGGATGATCCACGGCTTCTTCGCCATGCCGGGCGTCTTCACCGACGGCCGGCGGGCTCAGGCCGACGCGGCGGCGTTCCTGCGGGAACGGTTCGGGCTGTCGCCCGGGCGTGACGAGCCGGCGGACGACCCGACGGGCACGGCGGTGCGCGGTGGTTGAGCCGGTGCTGACCGACCTGCCGGCCGTGTCGCTCACCGACTACGCCGAGCGGGCCCGCACGGTGCTGCCGGAGGACGTGTGGGACTACGTCGACTGCGGCAGCGCGTCCGAGGTGACAGTGTCGGCCAACCGTCGCGCGTTGGACCGGGTCGCCGTGCTGCCCCGGATGCTGCGCGGGGTGGACACCGTCGACCTCGGCGCCCGGCTGCTCGGCCGCCCGTACGCCATGCCGATCGGGGTGGCGCCGATGGCGTACCAGCGCCTGGTGCACCCGGACGGGGAGCTGGGTCTCGCCTCGGCGGCCGGCGCGGCCGGGATCCCGTACCTGGCGAGCACGCTGGGCAGCACACCTCTCGAACAGGTCACCGCTGTCGGCGCGGACGTGTGGTTCCAGCTCTACTGGCTGCGCGACCGGGCCCTCGTCCGTGACCTGCTGGCCCGGGTCGTCGCGGCTGGTTGCCGGGCACTGGTGGTCACCGTGGACGTCCCGGTGCTCGGCCGGCGTCCCCGGGACCTGCGCAACGCCTTCCGGCTGCCGGACGACGTGGTGGCCGCGAACCTGCCCGACGGGCGCGACGCCCTGGCGCACGCCGGCGCACCCGGGGTGTCCGCGCTCGCCGCGCACACGGCCTCCTCGTTCGCGCCGGCGCTGCGGTGGGCGGACCTGGCCTGGCTACGCGAGCAGGTCGACCTGCCGCTGGTGGTCAAGGGAGTGCTGGACCCCCGCGACGCGGTCGAGGCGGTCCGGGTGGGCGCGGACGCGCTGGTCGTGTCGAACCATGGCGGCCGGCAACTCGACGGCGCGCCGGCCAGTGTCACCATGTTGCCGGAGGTCGTCGACGCGGTCGGCGGCGATTGTCAGGTGCTGCTGGACAGCGGCATCCGCAGCGGCACCGACGTGCTGCGGGCGCTCGCGCTGGGCGCCGCCGGGGTGCTGGTCGGCCGGCCGTTGCTCTGGGCGCTGGCCGCCGGTGGCGAACGCGGCGCGCGGGACGCGCTGACGCTGCTCGCCGCCGAGCTGACCGACGCGCTCACCCTGGCCGGCTGCGCCGACCCCGCGGCGGCCGCCGCGCTGCGGACGCTCGATGCGGGCTGAGCGGTGACTGCCACCGAGTCGGTCGACCTGGCCGTCGCCGACCTGCACCCCGCGCTGGGCGATCCGGCGCTGACCTCGATGAACTTCCTCAACGAGGTGTCCGAGCGTTACCCGGCGGCGGTGTCGCTGGCGGCCGGCCGGCCGTACGAGGAGTTCTTCGACCTCGCGGCGGTGCACCGGCACCTGGACACGTTCCACCGGCACCTAACCGACGACCTCGGTCACTCGTCCGAGCAGGCCCGGCGGCTGCTGCTGCAGTACGGCCGGACCAAGGGCATCGTGCACCACCTGATCGCCCGCAACCTCGCGGTCGACGAGGGGATCACCGTCGACCCGGAGGCCGTCGTGGTGACCGTCGGCTGCCAGGAGGCGATGTTCCTGGTGCTGCGGGCGTTGCGCGCCGGACCGGAGGATGTGCTGCTCGCGGTCGCCCCGACCTACGTCGGGCTGACCGGGGCGGCCCGGCTGGTCGACCTGCCGGTGTGGCCGGTTGCCGGCGGACCGTCCGGGGTGGACCTGGCCGACCTGTCGGCCCAGGTGCGGCGGGCCCGGGCGGCGGGGCTCCGGCCGCGTGCCTGTTACGTGATGCCGGACTTCGCCAACCCGTCCGGGGTCAGCATCTCGGCGGAGGACCGGCGACGGTTGCTCACGCTGGCCGCCGAGGAGGACCTGCTGCTGCTGGAGGACAACCCGTACGGGCTGTTCCACTCCGCCGACGGGCCGCGCCCGCCCACCCTCAAGGCGTTGGACACCGGGCGCCGGGTCGTCTACCTCGGCTCGTTCGCGAAGACCGTGCTGCCCGGGGCGCGGGTCGGTTACGTGGTCGCCGACCAGCGGGTGGCCGGGCCGGACGGCCGGGTCGGCCCGCTCGCGGACCAGCTCGCCATGATCAAGAGCATGGTCACGGTGAACACGTCACCGATCGCGCAGGCGGTGATCGGCGGCCGGCTGCTGGAGAACGGGTGCAGCCTGGTGGCCGCGAACACCCGGGAGCGTTCCGCGTACACCCGGAATCTGCGCCATCTGGTGACCGGGCTGCGCCGGCGGTTCCCGGGCCGGGCGGGCGGCCCGGCGGCGGTGCGCTGGACGGTGCCGGCCGGCGGGTTCTTCGTGGTGGTGACAGTGCCGTTTCCGGTCGACGACGCGCTGCTGGACCGTTCGGCCCGCGACTACGGGGTGCTGTGGACGCCGATGGCGCACTTCTACGACGACACCGCGCCGGTGTGCGCGCTGCGGCTGTCGGTCAGCGCGGTGACACCACAACAGATCGACGTCGGGCTGGACCGCCTGGCCGCCCTGATCACCGACGAGGTGGCCCGCCGGGCGGGTTGACACAGCGCGTTCATCGGATGGCAATGCGCGACGACCCGCGTGCCGGCGTCCTGGTTGGACGGTCATAATAGGCCGCATGGTTGCCTGGGAGTACGCCCTGCTCGTCCGCCGCTATCAGGGACAGGGCCGCAATTTCCATGTCTCGTTCGTCTGGTACGCGCCGGACGGGTCCCGTAAGGACATCACCGCCTTCGGTGACACCGCCATCGCGCACCTCAACCGCGCCGGCCGGGAGGGATGGGAGCTGGTCTCCGCCGCCGAGGACGTGAACAACGTCCAGGGAAGCACCGAGGTCCACCGCTACCACCTGAAGCGCCCCATAAACTAACCGCCTGCGACGCCCCCGAGCCCCACCCGCGTCGTCGATCATGGAGTTGTGGTGGTGGACGAACGCCGTGCATCCGCCCGTTTCGGGCACCACAACTCCATGATCGACGCGTCCGGGACCGCAGCCGGGACCGCAGCCGGGACCGCAGCCACGGCCGGTCAGGTCAGGTCGATCGCCGGGTAGAGGGGGTGCGGGGCCAGCAGGTCGGTGGCCTGGCGGGCGACCTTGTCGGCCAGGGCCGGGTCGAGCGTGTACTTCGCCTTCGACGGGGTGCCGTCGGCGTTGGCGCCGGCGGTGGTCTGCGTCAGCACGGTGTGCATCAGCTCCGCGGTCTGGTCCATCTCGGCGGTGCCGAGCCCCCGGGTGGTCAGGGCGGGCGTGCCGACCCGGATGCCGGACGTGTACCAGGCCCCGTTCGGGTCCTGCGGGACCGAGTTGCGGTTGGTGACGATGCCCGAGTCCAGGAGAGCCTGCTCGGCCTGCCGGCCGGTGAGCCCGTAACCGGACACGTCGATCAGCACCAGGTGGTTGTCGGTGCCGCCGGTGACCAGCTTCGCGCCCCGCCGCAGCAGCCCCTCGGCGAGCGCCTGCGCGTTGTCCACGATCCGCTGGGCGTAGTCGGCGAAGTCGGGCCGGCGTGCCTCCGCGAGGGCGACCGCCTTCGCGGCCATCACGTGCGGCAGCGGACCGCCGAGCACCATCGGGCAGCCCCGGTCCACCTGGTCGGCCAGCTCCGGCTGGCAGAGCACCATGCCGCCGCGCGGGCCGCGCAGCGACTTGTGGGTGGTGGTCGTGACGATGTGGGCGTGCGGCACCGGGTCGAAGTCGCCGGTGAAGACCTTGCCGGCGACCAGGCCGGCGAAGTGCGCCATGTCGACCATGAAGGTCGCCCCGACCGAGTCGGCGATCTCCCGCAGGATCCGGAAGTTCACCTTCCGCGGGTACGCCGAGTAGCCGCCGACCAGGATCAGCGGCTTGAACTCGCGGGCCGCCTCGGCCACCCGGTCGTAGTCGATCAGACCGGTCGCCGGGTCGGTGCCGTAGCTGCGCTGGTCGAACATCTTGCCGGAGATGTTCGGCCGGAACCCGTGGGTGAGGTGGCCACCCGCGTCCAGCGACATGCCGAGCATCCGCTGGTTGCCCAGCTCACGGCGAAGCGTGAACCAGTCGGCCTCGGTGAGGTCGTTGACGTGGCGGACCTGCGCCTTCTTCAGGGCGGGGGACTCCACCCGGTCGGCCAGCACGGCCCAGAAAGCCACCAGGTTGGCGTCGATGCCCGAGTGCGGTTGCACGTACGCGTGCGCGGCGCCGAACAGCTCCCGGGCGTGCTCGGCGGCGAGCGCCTCGACCGTGTCGACGTTCTGGCAGCCGGCGTAGAAGCGGCGGCCGACGGTGCCCTCGGCGTACTTGTCGCTGAACCAGTTGCCCATGGCGAGCAGGGTCGCCGGGGAGGCGTAGTTCTCGCTGGCGATGAGCTTGAGCGACTCCCGCTGGTCGGTCAGCTCGGCGCCGATGGCGTCGGCCACCCGCGGCTCGACAGCCCGGATCACCTCAAGGGCACTACGGAATGCGGTGGACTCGGCGTTGCGCGACATGCGACCTCCAACAGACGTGCGGGAAGGCCCAGGCGCTCGGCAAACGTCCTCATGACGGGGCCGCTCCCCGATGGTTGTCCATCCCCACGCGCCAGTAACGGCCCGGTCCGATCCTACCGGGCCGGCCGGGGCCGTCCCGGGCGACCTCCGCACGCCGCGCGTCGGAAGGGTTGGGCGGCCGACGTCGGGGCACACGGTAGGGAGCGGTCACCCCTGCCGGTACGACCGCCGCCACCCGCACGAGAGGAGTCACCCATCATGACCACACCGTCCACCGACCGGCCGCTCGCCGTGGTGACCGGGGCGTCCAGCGGAATCGGGTACGAACTGGCGGTGCAGTTCGCCGAGCACGGTTTCGACCTCATCGTGGTCGCCGAAGACGACGGCATCTCGTCGGCGGCCGAGAAGCTGCGCCGCGACGGAGGCCCGGAGGTCCAGCCCGTCCGTGTCGACCTGGCCCGTGAGCAGGGCGTGGAGGAGTTGGCGTCCACGATCGCCGCCACCGGTCGCCCGGTGGACGCCCTGGCGCTCAACGCCGGCTGGGGCGCTGGCGGCGCCTTCGTCGGCGGCACCGACCTGCGCGACGAGTTGGAGGTCGTCGACCTCAACGTCCGCTCGACGGTGCACCTGGCGAAGCGGTTGCTGCCCGGCATGGTCGAGCGGGGCACCGGCCGGGTGCTGTTCACCTCGTCGATCGCCTCGACCATGCCGGGGCCCTTCCAGGCGGTGTACAACGCCTCGAAGTCGTTCGTGCAGTCCTTCGCCGAGGCGCTGCGCAACGAGTTGAAGGACACCGGTGTCACGGTGACCTCGCTGATGCCCGGGCCGACCGACACCGAGTTCTTCGATCGGGCCGACATGGAGGACACCCGGGTCGGCTCGGGCTCCAAGGACGACCCGGCGAAGGTCGCCGCGCAGGGCTTCGAGGCGCTGATGAAGGGCGATCAGACGGTCACCGCGGGTTCGCTGATGAACAAGGTGCAGACCGCTGCCGGCAAGATCATCCCGGACAAGCTCAAGGCCGAACAGCACCGCCGGATGGCCGAGCCGGGTTCGGGCGACTGACCCGGTGCACGACGAAGGGCCCGGCATCGTGCCGGGCCCTTCGTCGTGAGCAGGCGCCTCAGGCGGTCACCGCGTCGATCGCCTTCTTGATCGCCTTCGGGTCACTGGGCGTACGAGGGGCGTCCGCCCGCAGCGCGATCATCTTCTCGCCGATCTCCTGCAACTGCTTACGACCCAGGGCCTCGCGGACCTTGGGGAACCACTCTTCTTCCTCCTCCTCGACGTGGTGCGTCACGTTCTCGATCAGCACCGTCGTCTTGGCGTTGAAGTGCTCGTGGTCCGCGTCCATGGCGGCCAGTTCGGCGCAGAGCACGTCGGCCACGTGGTGCTCCTCGTACGACTCGAGGATGTCGTCCTCCAGGTCGGGCAGCAGCTGGCGGACCTCCGGGTACATCACCTCGTTCTCGAGGTAGGTGTGCACGGTCAGGGCCTCGATGATCTGCCCGACCAGCTTCTGCCGCTTGCTCGCCGGCCCCTCCTCGGCATCCTGGAAGGCCTTGAACAGGCGGCGCATCTCCTTGTGGTCCTCTTTGAGCAGGACGATGGCATCGGTCGACACCGGTATGACCTCCCTGAAAAGTCTCGGCTGGTGGGGTTCCGGTACCCCCACGCCGAACGCGGAAAACAGGTGAAACCGCCTCAGACCATCGCCAGGGTGCGGGGATCTCGTCGAGCAACTCCCGAGCCAGAAAGCCGATCCGGCCGTACCGGGGGATCAGCCGCTGACCGCTCACCGCGTGCGCGAACGAGCCCCAGCAGGCGGCCTGAGCCGGGTCGGCTCCCCGGGACAGCAGCCCCGCCAGCAACCCCGCGAGCACGTCCCCGCTGCCCGAGGTGCCCAGCCCGGCGTCGCCGCTCTCCTCCCGCCAGCCCCGCCCGTCGGGGGCGGCCACGTGCCCGTACAACGAGACGACCGCCTCGTAGCGGACGGCCAGCTCGGCCGCCTCGGCGTCCAGGTCGTCGCCCGGATCCCGCCCGAGCAGGTGCCCGGCCTCGGTGACGTTGGGCGTGAGCACCACGGGCCGGCCCGAGCCGACCAGCAGGTCCGGTGCGTGGCTGAGGGCACCGAGCGCGTACGCGTCGAGCACCAGTGACGTCTGCGGCCGGGCCGCGTCCAGGACCAGGCTCAGCAGGCGGTTGGTCTCGTCGATCGCTTTCAGCCCGGGGCCGAGGGCCACCACGTCGGCCTGTGCCACCAGCTCGCCGAGCTGGCCGTCCCGGTCGGCGGCGACCGCGCCGTCGGCGGTCTCCGGCAAGCCGACCACCAGCGCCTCGGGCACCTCGATGCTCAGCGTGGCGGCGGTGGACTCGGCGGCGGCGAGCTGGAGCACCCCGGCCCCGGCGCGCAACGCGGCCACCCCGGCGAGGAGCACCGCTCCGGGGGTGAAACGGGAGCCGCCGACGACCAGCACGGTGCCGCGGCTCTCCTTGCCTCCGGCCGGCACCGGCAGTGCCCAGTCCCGCAGCAGCCCCGGCGTGATCACCTTCACCTCAGACCGGCTCGGCATGGATCTCGTCCTCCCTGGTTGGCCGGGCGCCCTGCTGACGCAGGTGCTCGACACGGTTGAACGCGGTGAGCGCCAGTCGGCCCTCGTCGGCCGACCACTCGGTGATCGAACAGTTGGCGATCACCTCCTGGCGGGTGAGCGCCATCAGCTCATCCTCAGTCAACCCCTCCACCAGATAACGAAGCAGGAAGACCAGCGCGTCGTGGCCGAAGAGCAGCACCCGGCTACCCTCGTGGTCACGGCGCAGGTCGCCCAGCAGCGTCCGCAGCCGCAACGCCACGTCCGTCCAGGACTCGCCGCCCGGCGGCCGGTAGTAGAACTTGCCCAACCGCTCCCGACGGTCGGCCTCGTCCGGGTGCCGCCGCCGTACCCCGTGCCCGGTCAGCCCGTCGAGGATGCCCAGCTCCCGGTCGCGCAGCCGCTCGTCGCGGTGGACGGGAATGTCGGTGCCGGCCAGCGCCAGTCGGGAGGTCTGCACGGCGCGCAGGTACGGCGACACCACCGCCACGTCCGGGCGCTTCGCGTCCGGCAGCTCGGCCAGCCAACGGCCGGTCGCCCGGGCCTGGTCCTCGCCGGTCGCGGAGAGCGGCACGTCGGCGTCGCGGTGGGTCAGGTCGATCAGCTCCGCGCCCGACGCCTCGGCGTGCGTCGCCGCGACGTTCGCGGTGCTCTCGCCGTGTCGGACGATCCAGAGGGTTGCCAGTTCCGCCATGCGGCACCCCTACCCGGGCGCCACCGACGGTAACCGTGTCCGGTGATCCGCCATGCCGATGTCCGCTCGGTGGGCGTCCGGCGTGTGCGCAGGTCGTACCCTCGGTGGCGTGGCGACGGCGGCCGAGGAGATCCAGGTGGGGGAGCGGCTGGTGCGCGTCTCCAGCCCCGACAAGCCCTACTTCCCGGAGCGTGGGCTGACCAAGCTGGACGTGGTCCACTACTTCCTGGCGGTCGGTGACGGCATCCTGCGCGCCCTGCGGGACCGGCCGACGATGCTGGAGCGCTGGCCTCGCGGTGTCTTCGAGGGCGCGACGATCGCCACCCGACAGACCAACCGGGGCGACGCGTTCTACCAGAAACGACTGCCGGCGGGCGCGCCCGAGTGGGTACGCACCGCGCACATCACCTTCCCCAGTGGCCGTACCGCCGACGAGATCGCCCCGAGCGAGCTGGCCGTGGTGATCTGGGCGGCCAACCTGGGCACGTTGCGTTTCCACCCGTGGCCGGTCAGCGCCTCGGACGTGGAACGCCCCGACCAGCTGCGCATCGACCTCGACCCGATGCCCGGCGTCGGCTTCGAGCAGGTGGTGCCGGTGGCCCGCGAGGTCAACGCGTTCCTCGCCGAGCTGGGGATGACCGGCTACCCGAAGACCACCGGTGGGCGGGGCCTGCACGTCTACCTGTCGATCGAGCCGCGGTGGAGCTTCGGTGAGTGTCGCCGGGCGGTGCTCGCCCTGGGTCGGGAGATGCAACGCCGGTTGCCGGACCTGGTCACCACCACCTGGTGGCGCGACCAACGCGACCGGCCGGTCTTCATCGACTACAACCAGATGGCCCGCGACCACACGGTGACGTCGGCGTACTCGATCCGGCCGACACCGCAGGCCCTGGTGTCGGCGCCGCTGGAGTGGGCGGAGCTGGACGACGCCCGCCCGGAGGACTTCGACGTGCTCAGCATGCCGGCCCGCTTCGCCGAGCGTGGCGACCCGCACGCCGGCCTGGACGGCGACCGGCACTCGCTGGAGCCGTTGCTGGAGCTGGCCGACCGGGACGGGCTGGAGGCCCCGCCGGAACGCTGAGCCCCGGCCGTCACGACCAGGGGCTGGCGGCCCCGTCGAAGGCGCCCGGCGCGGCCACTCCGGCGGGCAACACTGCGCGGGGTCAAGGGGGAGCCGCCGACCACCAGCGCGGTGCGCCAGCCACAGTTGTCGGCTTGGGGGCAGCGCCACGACGGTTCGATGCGGAACAATGTGTCCGGGGCAACTGGTGGGGATGTGTCGATGTGACGATCGTGCGAGGTCTGCGGGAAGCGCTTCTGTTGTTCGTGATCGCCGGGGTGCTGGTCGCGGTCGCGGCAGCGATCTGGGTGGCGGTCGCCGGCGGCGAGTACACCAACCGGCTGGGCATCGCGTTGATAGTGGTGGGTGGGCTCCTCGGTGTGACGGGTGACCTGACGATGAGTCGGATCGGCATGCTGGGCCCGCGCGCCATCTTCGGCGCCGCATCGGAGCGCGAGACGGCCGGCGGCGGGCGGGTGCTCACCGGGGTCGGCATCTTCCTCTTCGTCGGGCTGCCACTGATCGTGGTCGGCGCGCTGCTGATCGCCTGACCGAGCGGCAACCTCGCCGTCGACGTGCTCAGCATGCCGGCCCGCTTCGCCGAGCGTGGCGACCCGCACGCCGGCCTGGACGGCGACCGGCACTCGCTGGAGCCGTTGCTGGAGCTGGCCGACAGGGACGGGCTGGAGGCCCCACCGGAGCGCTGAGCGCTCAGGCCCAGGGGCTGCCGGCCCCGTCGAACTCCTCGAACACCAACCAGGTGCGGGTGGACAACACCCCCGGGATGCTCTGCACCCGGCCCAGCACCACATCCCGCAGTGCGGCGTTGTCCGGCGCGCGGACCAGCGCGAGCACGTCGTGGTCGCCACCGAGCAGCGCGGCGTGCTCGATGTAGCGGACCCGGGCCAGCTCGGCCGACACCTCCCTCCAGGTGTTCTGCTCGATCGTCAACGCGACGTACGCCGAGGTGCCCAGCCCGGCCGCCTCGGGTGCCACCTGGGCCCGGAAGCCGGTGATCACCCCGTCGCGCAGCAGCCGCTCCACCCGCGCGTACGCGTTGGTGCGGGAGATGTGGATCCGCTCGGCGAGGGTGCGCACCGACGTCCGACCGTCCCGGACCAGCTCGTCGAGGATCCGCCGGTCCACCTCGTCCAGGGCTCGGGCCGATCGTCCCGATCCCGCCGCCCGGCCCGCGCCGTCTGCGGTCTCCTGGCTCACTGCCGGTCCCTCCCCATGCCAACCGTCCCGCCTTCTACGTGGATCTTGAGTCAATCATCCAACAGGCGGAAGCATAGGCTCACCACACGTCCCAGGAGGTTCCGCCGTGACGACCACTCCCCAGGCGGTCCGCAGGGCATCCCCGCGCACCCGTCGGGCGGCCACCCCGCCCGACCCGGCGCGCCCGCTGCTGCCGAACACCGAACCCGTCCGCCTGCTCGACCCGACCGGCACGCCGCTGCCGGCCCGCACCGACTATCCGGAGCCGCCCGTCGAGGTGCTGCGCGAGCTGTACCGCCGGATGGTGCTCGGCCGCCGCTTCGACACCCAGGCGACCGCCCTGACCAAGCAGGGCCGGCTGGCCGTCTACCCGTCCTCGCGGGGCCAGGAGGCGTGCCAGGTCGGCGCGGTTCTCGCGGTCCGCGACACCGACTGGGTCTTCCCCACCTACCGCGAGTCGATGGCGCTGGTTGCCCGGGGCATCGACCCGGTCGAGGTGCTCACCCTGCTGCGCGGCGACTGGCACTGCGGTTACGACCCGACCGAGGTGCACACCGCGCCGCAGTGCACCCCACTCGCCACCCAGTGCGTGCACGCCGCCGGCCTCGCGCACGGCGAGGCGTACCAGGGGCGCGACACTGTGGCGCTGGCGTTCATCGGGGACGGCGCGACCAGCGAGGGTGACTTCCACGAGGGGATCAACTTCGCGGCCGTGTTCAAGGCGCCGGTGGTCTTCTTCGTGCAGAACAACCGGTACGCGATCAGCGTCCCGCTGTCCCGGCAGACCGCCGCGCCGTCGCTGGCCTACAAGGGCGTCGGCTACGGCGTACCCAGCGAGCAGGTCGACGGCAACGACCCGGTCGCCGTGCTCGCCGTCCTCACCCGCGCGGTCGCGCACGCCCGCGCCGGCAACGGGCCGTTCCTCGTCGAGGCGCACACCTACCGGATGGAGGCGCACACCAACGCCGACGACGCCAGCCGCTACCGCGACGGCGCCGAGGTCGACGCCTGGCGTGACCGGGACCCGGTCGCCCGCCTGGAGACCTACCTGCGCGCCCGCGGTGTGCTCGATGACGCGGCGGTCGCCGAGGTCGCCGAGCAGGCCGAGGCGTACGCGGCGGACCTGCGGACCCGGATGAACGAGCAGCCCACCGTGGACCCGATGAGCCTCTTCGACCACGTCTACGCCGAACCCACCCCGCAGCTGATCGAACAGCGCGAGCAGGTCCGCGCCGAGCTGGCCGCCGCTCGCGACGAGGAGGGTGACGCCTGATGGCCACCACCATGGCGAAGGCGCTCAACGCCGCGCTCGCCGACGCCCTCGCCGCCGACGACCGGGTCGTCGTCTTCGGTGAGGACGTCGGTCAACTCGGTGGCGTCTTCCGGATCACCGACGGCCTCCAGGCCCGCTTCGGCGAGAAACGGTGCTTCGACACCCCGCTCGCCGAGGCCGGCATCGTCGGCTTCGCGGTGGGCCTGGCCATGTCCGGGCTGCGGCCGGTCGTCGAGATGCAGTTCGACGCGTTCGCGTACCCGGCGTTCGAGCAGATCGCCTCGCACGTGGCGAAGCTGCGCAACCGCACCCGGGGCAAGCTCAGCGTGCCCATCGTCATCCGAGTGCCGTACGCCGGCGGCATCGGCGGGGTCGAGCACCACTGCGACTCGTCCGAGGCGTACTACGCGCACACCCCCGGGCTGAAGGTGGTCACCCCGGCCACCGTCGAGGACGCGTACTCGCTGCTGCGCGAGGCGATCGACGACCCCGACCCGGTGGTCTTCATGGAGCCCAAGAAGCTCTACTTCGGCAGCGCCGAGGCGGCCCTGCCGACCCGGACCGAGCCGTTCGGGCGGGCCGTCGTGCGCCGGCCGGGACGCGACGCGACCCTGGTGGCGTACGGGCCGGCGGTGCCGGTCGCGCTGGAGGCCGCCGAGGCCGCCCGCGAGGAGGGCTGGGACCTGGAGGTCGTCGACGTCCGCACCATCGTGCCGTTCGACGACGAGACCATCGCCGCCTCGGTCCGGCGGACCGGCCGGTGCGTGGTGATCCAGGAGGCGCAGGGCTTCGCGGGTGTCGGCGCGGAGATCGCGGCCCGGGTGCAGGAGCGGTGCTTCCACGCGCTGCACGCCCCGGTGCTGCGGGTCGCCGGGCTGGACATCCCGTACCCGGCGCCGATGCTGGAGCACACCCACCTGCCCGGCGTGGACCGGGTGCTCGACGCGGTGGCGCGGTTGCAATGGGACGACCAGCCGGACCCGCGCTGGGCGGCGCAGGGCAGCGCGGCATGACCACCGTCGAGCGCACGCAGGTCTTCCTCCTGCCCGACCTGGGCGAGGGGCTGAGCGAGGCCGAGATCGTCGAGTGGCGGGTCGCCGTGGGCGACATCGTCACCGTCGACCAGAGCGTGGTCGAGGTGGAGACCGCCAAGGCGGTCGTGGACGTGCCCTGCCCGTACGCCGGCCGGGTCGTCACCCTGCACGGCGCGGCCGGTGAGGTACGTCCGGTCGGCCAGCCGCTGATCACCATCGCGCCCCTGGACGGCGGCGACGAGCCGGCCGGGCACGCCACCTACCGCGAGGAGGAGCGTGCCGGCTCCGGCAATGTGCTGATCGGCTACGGCACCGGGCACGGCGGTGCCACCCGGCGTCGGCGTCGACCCCGGCTGTCGCTGGCTCCCGAACCGGCCACTGCCGGTCCCGCTCGCGGGTCCGACGTGGCTGGCGACACCGGTCCGACCGCGGGCGGTGGCCCCGCCGCAGCTGCGGCGACCGCCCTGGTCATCTCGCCGATCGTGCGGCGGCTGGCCCGCGAGCAGGGCCTCGACCTGGCCACTGTGCGGGGCACCGGGCCGGGCGGGGTGATCCGCCGCGCCGACGTGGAGGCGGCGCTGGCCGTGCCAGCAGCCCGGCTCACCGCCGTGCCCGACCCGCACGTCGCGCTGGCCCCGGCCGGGGACGGCGACGTCATCATCCCGCTCACCGGCGTACGCAAGGTCATCGCCGACAAGCTCTCCCGCAGCCGGCGGGAGATCCCCGAGGTGACCATCTGGGTCGACGTGGACGCCACCGGGCTGCTGGAGACCCGCGCGGCGATCAACGCGGCGACTCCCGACGCGCCGGTGAGCCTCCTGGCCCTGCTGGCCCGGATCTGCCTCAGCGGACTACGCCGGTTCCCGCAGCTCAACGCCCGGGTCGACACCGAGGCGCAGCGGATCGTCCAGTCCGCCGGCGTGCATCTCGGCATCGCCGCGCAGACCGACCGGGGTCTGCTGGTGCCGGTGCTGCGCGACGCCCAGCGGCTCACCACCGCCGAGTTGGCCGCCGAACTGGCGGCGACCACCGCCGCCGCGCGGGCCGGCAGCCTGCCGCCGGCCCGGCTGACCGGAGGCACGTTCACGCTGAACAACTACGGGGTGTTCGGCGTCGACGGCTCCACGCCGATCATCAACCACCCCGAGGCCGCACTGCTCGGGGTCGGGCGGATCGTGGACAAGCCATGGGTGGTCGACGGGCAACTCGCCGTGCGCAAGGTGACCCAGCTCAGCCTCACCTTCGACCACCGGGTCTGCGACGGCGGGGTGGCCGGTGGCTTCCTGCGCCACGTCGCCGACTGCGTGGAGCGCCCGGCGTTGCTGATCGCCGCCGTCTGACGGCGTACACCTCCCGGTCCCGGCGCCGCCCGTGCGGCGCCGGGGCCGACCCATGTCCGGGGTTGCCCGGCGTGCGTCGTCGGGCCCGGGGGGTTTCCCGACCGTGTCATCGGGAAGTCGGCCCCGCCGGAACGCACCGCACGCGTCGAAGGGAGCCACCTGTGGCCGTGGCGAACGAGCTGCTACTGAACTCGGTCCGGGTACGACGACCCGCCTCGGCGGGCGCGCCCCTCTATTGCGACGCGCTGGAATACGGGCTGACCGGTGACGGCGCGACCAATGACCAGCCGGCGCTGGCCGCCCTCGTGGAACGTCTCGGCGCCGGTTACGCCTCGGACGGGCGGGCCCGCGTCATCTACTGCCCGCCGGGCATCTACTCGATCCGGGACGCGGGAACGGTGTGGCGCAGCGGTGTCTCCTTGATCGGGGCCGGCCCGGCGGCGACCCGGTTCATGCTCAGCAACGAGGGCAACCGGGCCGATCCGACGCCGCTGGCCTTCTGGACCACAGTGCAGCACGGCGCCGACCGGGACCGGCACATCGCCGACTGCACCTTCTCCGACTTCCAGATCGACGGCTCCGGGGTCGCGATGGCCGAGTACAGCTACCTGGCCAAGGGCCTCGGTATCCAGTACATGGTGCGGGGAGTGTTCCGCAACCTCTACATCCACCACACCGCCGCCACCGGGTTGGGCTGCGACTTCCTCCAGGATTCCCTGATCGACGGCGTGGTGGTGGTCGGCTGTGGTCGCCTCGACAACGGCGAGCAGATCGGCGGCGCCGGCATCGGGATCGGCATCGGCGGGTGGGGCCCGGTGGAGCGGCTGACCATCGCCAACTGCACCGCCCTGGCCAACGGCACCAACGGGATCTTCCTGGAGCTGCAGAAGGACTACTGGGAGCCGCCACGCGGCTACCGCATCATCGGCTGCCACAGTCAGGGCAACCGGTTCGGCATCTCCGACTGGGGCGCCGACGGTCTGATCGTCTCGGCCTGCACGATGACCGGCAACCTGGAGACCGGCTTCGACGTGTCGTCGCAGGGCACCTCGTCGGTGGCCGGCCGGGGCGGGCTGCTCACCGACTGCGTCATCGACGGCAACCTGCGCGACGGGGTCAGCATCGGCAACACCCCCGGCCCGTACACCGTCCGGGGCAACCGGATCAGCGGCAACGGCCAGCACGGCTATCACACGCGCAACCTCAGGCGCGGCTACCAGGGCGCGATCCGGGACGTGGTGATCGAGAGCAACGAGATCTGGGGCAACGGGTTGGACGCGGTCCGGGTCGACCACCAGATGACCGACGCGGTGGTGCTCAACAACCGGATCCGCAACAACGGGCGACAGTACGCAGAAGGCACCGGCGGGACGGGTGATGCCGTGCGCTACGGCGAGCGGTCCGTTGTGGATCGGTCGGCCAACTGGCCGCACGACGGGCACCGGGGCAAGATGCTGCGGGTCGGACGGTCCGTCGCCATGGTCGCCGGCAACACCGGCGACGAACTCACCCTCGCCCCGGTCCGCCCGGACGCGTTCAGCGCGTGGAGCGGGGACATCCCGCCGCCGGGATGTGGATACGAACTGGCTGCCGCGCCGAAGCGGCGGGCCGGCATCACCATCGACGCGCCGTTCGACTCGGCCACCATCCGCGGCAACCGGATCTGGGACAACCACGACCACCAGACCCAGACGCACGGGCTGTGGATCACCGATCGGGGCAGTTGCGTGGGCAGCCGGGTCGAGGACAACGACCTCGCCGGCAACGCCGACGAGGGGATGCAGCTCGACACCCCGCCGGTGGGCGGACGCTGGCGGGACAACCACGTCGACAGCGACTGGACCTGAGCGACCACCCGGCGGCAGCGGTCAGCCGGGCAACCGCCCTCGACCGGCGGTCGGTGGTGGAACGACGAGCGGCGGCGACCGGATCACTCCGGTCGCCGCCGCTGTCATCGTGAGGTGATCAGCCGGCCAGACCCGCCACCGGGTCCGGGTCCAGCACGACAGTGGCCGAGGCCGACTGCGGCGGCACACCCGGCTCGGTCGGCGCGTCGGTGTACTCGGCGACGAACACCGCGGTCAGGTTGTCCGCGCCGCTGTGCCCACCGTCCACGAAGGTGGGAATCGTCCCGGAGCACCCGGTCGCCGTGGAGAGCGGGTGCCCGTGCTCGTCGTGCCCGAGCACGTAGGTGACCTTCACCCGGGAGCAGTCCACCGGCAGGTCGTCGGTGACCTTCACCTCGTACGCGACGGTCTGCCCGAACTGGAACGGCTGCCCGGCCACCGGGGTGACGAACTCGATGATCGGCGCGGTCGGCCCGACCACCAGCGGCAGGGTCGCCGAGGCGGAGCGTCCGGTGCGGTCGGTCACCTTCACCGTCGGGGTGTACGAGCCGTTCTCCTGGAACGTCCACGTCGGGTTGGGGTCGGTGCTGTCCACCGAGCCGTCCGCGTTGAAGTCCCACGCGTAGCTGAGCCTGTCACCGTCCGGGTCGGTGGTGCCGGCGCTGGAGAACGCGACGGTCAGCGGGGCCTGCCCGACCGTCGGGGTGCCACTGATCTTCGGGATCGGCGTCCGGTTGCCCCGGACGAAGTCGATCCGGGACAGCTGGGCATCCGGGTTCTCGGCGAAGTAGCCGTCGCCGTATTCCAGCACGTAGAGCGCGCCGTCCGGGCCGAACTCCATGTCCATCGGGTTGTCCACGACCAGCGATGGCACCACCGGCCGGATGTCGGTGACGTCACCGTCCTCGTCGAGGCGGAACTCCTTGATGTAGTCGCGGGTCCACTCGTAGAACAGCGGCACCCCGTCGTAGTAGGCCGGCCAGCGGGTACGCGACGTGCTGGTCCCGTCGTAGTCGTACGCCGGGCCACCCATCGGGCCGATGCCGCCCGAACCCAGCTGCGGGAACTCCCCGGAGGCGGCGGAGGGATACCAGACCTCCGGCTGCTCCACCGGCGGCAGGATCCGCTTGCCCGTGTTGTGGGGTGAGTCGTTGACCGGGCGCTTGCAGTTGAACTTGGCGCCGGACTGACCGGTGGCGAAGTCGTAGTCGCGGTAGGCGATCGTCGGCGTGACGCAGTACGGCCAGCCGTAGTTCGCCGGCTTGTCGATTCGCATCCAGCGGCCGTGCCCGGCCGGCCCGCGCTCCGGGTTCGGGTTGGAGGCGTCGGGGGAGTAGTCGCCCAGGTACACGTCGTTGGTACGCCGGTCGACGGCGAACCGGAACGCGTTGCGCAGCCCCATCGCGTAGATCTCCGGGCGGGTCTTCGCCGTGCCCGGCTTGAACAGGTTGCCGGCCGGCACCGTGTAACCACCACCGGCCTTCACCTTGATACGCAGCAGCTTGCCGCGCAGGTCGTTGGTGTTGGCCGAGGTGCGCTGGGCGTCGTACGCCGGATTGCGGTCGGCCCGCTCGTCGATCGGGATGTAGCCGTCGGAGGCGAACGGGTTGGTGTCGTCACCGGTCGACAGGTACAGGTTGCCCAGGCTGTCGAAGTCGATCTGGCCGCCGACGTGGCAGCAGATGCCCCGGTCGGTGGGCACGTCGATGATCTGCTGCTCGCTGGCGAGGTTCAACCTCATTCCGTCCAGCTTGAACCGGGACAGCCGCAGCGCGCCCTTGAACCGCTGCCAGTCCGCTTCCGTGCCGACCTCCGGCGCGTCCCCCTCGTTGACGTCGGGCGTCGCCGGGTCGTCGACCGGCGTGTTCATCGGCGGTGAGTAGTAGAGGTAGACCCACTTGTTCTGGGCGAAGTTCGGGTCGATGGCGACCCCCTGCAGCCCTTCCTCGTCGTGCTCGTACACGGGGATGTCGGCGGCGAGGGTGTTCAGCCCGGTGCGCGGGTCGTGGATGCGGACCTCGCCGGTGCGGGAGGTGTGCAGCACCCGCAGGTCGGGCAGGACGGCGAGGCTCATCGGCTCGCCCGGGAAGTCGTTCAGTGTCACTTTCTGGAAGCTGCTGTCCGGCGGTGCGGCCGGTGCGGCGGCCGCGGCTGACGGTGGTACGACCAGGCCGGCCGTCACCAGCAGCAGGGCGGACGCGAATGCGGTCCTGTTCATCAAGTGGTCCCCCGAGGTGCTTTCAGTACCGGAGTGAAGCGAGATAGTCGAAGCCG
Source organism: Micromonospora sp. MGP-C2 (assembly GCF_057766525.1). Classification (NCBI taxonomy): domain Bacteria; kingdom Bacillati; phylum Actinomycetota; class Actinomycetes; order Micromonosporales; family Micromonosporaceae; genus Micromonospora; species Micromonospora sp. MGP-C2. The sequence continues at coordinate 895,199 of NZ_JBYMEN010000002.1, read as the reverse complement.
ACCCGGGCGGTGTCCAGGGCGTCGGCGGGGGAGCGTGGCGGGGTGCCTGCGTCGTCGCGCTCCACGATGTACTCCTCGATGCCGGCCTCGCGCTCGTGGGCGAAGATCCGACCGAAGTCGATGAGGCCGTCGCCGAGGTCGGCGAAACCGCCCTCGACGTCGAGGTCCTTGACGTGCACCTGACGGATCCGGCCGCGGTTGGCCCGGATCACGTCGACCGGGTCGTGCGCGCCCCGCCAGGTCCAGTAGAGGTCGAGCTCGAAGTGGACCAGTCGGGGATCGGTCTGCCCGGTGAGGATGTCGAACCCGGTCGAACCGTCGGTCAACGGCACGAACTCCAGTTGGTGGTTGTGGTAGCCGAAGTCGAGCCCGGCACGTTCGGCCATCCGGCCGGCCTTGTTCAGGTCGCGCGCCAGGGCCCGGTAGACGTTGGGGTCCCGGATCGCCTGGCCGCTCGCGTCCCGACCGAAGTACGGGTGGACGATCTTCTTGCACCCCACGACGTTCGCGTCGGCGAGGGCTTGTTCCCAGGTGGCGGCGTCGAACGGCTGCGGGATGCCGGTGTGCCCGGAGGTGGCGCGCAGCCCGGCCTCGTCGAGCGCCGCCCGGAACTGCGCGGCGGTGCGTCCGACGAAACCGGCGTGCTCCACCCGGCGGTAGCCGATCCGGCGCAGCGCGTCCAGGGTGCCGGGCAGGTCGGCGGCGAGTTGATCGCGCAGCGTGTAGAGCTGGATGCTGATCCGGTCCACCGGAACCCGGCGCCGGCCGTGGGACTGCGCGGCGGGCGCGGCGGCGGCCGGAGCGACGAACATACCGGCAGCGCCGACGGCAGCGGCGGAAACGGTCGCGGCGCGCAGAACCGCACGGCGGCTGACCGGCTCGGACACCGCTGTCGGCTCCGGTTGGTTGATCTGTTGATCCATGGTGGTGGTCCCTTCCTGACGGCTGGCATGCCGTCTACGGCAGTCGACCTGGCTGCCGTCGCCCGGACGCGCCGAACCGGCCGGAGGCTGGCTCCGGCTGGACGGTGAGGGACGGCGCTCGGGTGCGGCCCGGACCCCTCGGGGGCGGAACGCGGCGACCCGGCAGGGGTGGCGGCGAGCTGATCGACGAATGGGCAACCCTCTATCTGGATCGTGACCCTACCCTTGCCTCCGGACGAAGGCAAAGCTTCGTCGTGATCGGCAGAAGTTTCGCTCCAACTGACAAAAGTCCGCCCCCGAGGTGCGCCGCCTGCCGCGACCTCCTACTTCCGCGCCGCGCCGGCCGGGCCGCGCCGAGCCGCGCCCCGGGGTCCGCCCTGATCCGGACAGCCGGTGTGGCGGTCGCTCAAGCAGAGCAAAGAGCGTGACACAGGTCGCTTGAACGCCCCATCCGCCAAGCGGAACATTGGCGGAAAATGCGTCGATAAATGCGCCTCCGATTATTTGCGAATGCCGTGGACGCCCCTGTCGAAGAAGCGAGAATGTGACAGAGGGAAGTCAAAAACGGGGGGACTGAACATGACGTCTAGGCGGCGATTGACGATGTTGGCGGTAACCATCGCAGCCGCACCACTCGTCCTGGGTGGGTGCACCGCCAACCGGGAGTCGGCGACCGGTTCGGCCAAGGGGCACGCCGCCCCGCCGGAGCTCGCCGTGACACCGGGGGACAAGACCCGCGACGTGCCGGTCAGCGCTGAGGTGGGCACCGTGGTCAAGGGCGGCAGGGTCACTGGCGTACGCCTCACTGACGACAAGGGCAAGCAGGTCAACGCCGAGCCGCGCGAGGATGGCTCGGGCTGGGTGCCGAGCGCGCCGCTGCAACCGCGACGGACCTACACCGCCGAGGTGACCGCCACCGGCGACTCCGGTGCCACCACCACTCGCAGCACCACGTTCACCACGATGGCGAAATCCACCAAACCGCAGATCACCAGCACTCTCTATTTCGTCGGCAATCGGACGTACGGCACGGCGATGCCGGTAACCGTCGCGTTCGACCCGGGAATTCCGAAAGAGGCCAGAGCGGATGTCCAGCGGCGGTTGTTCGTGAAGACGAATCCCCCGCAGCCGGGCACCTGGTCGTGGCTCGAGGACGGAAGTCAGGTCTATTACCGGGCACCCGATTTCTGGAAGCCGGGGACCACGATCAGCGTCCGGGCCGGCTTGGAGGGTCTGCCGATCGGGAAGGACCTGGTGGGCGACTCCGAGCGGACCGCGACCTCCAAGATCGGACGCCAGGTCTCACTGGAGATCGACAACGCCACCAAGCAGATGACGGTGATGCGCGACGGCAAGCAGGTCCGCCGGATCCCGGTCAGCCTGGGTAAGCCGAGCACCCCGAGCTCCAGCGGCAAGATGGTGATCATGGAGAAGCACCAACGGACCACCTTCGACACCCGGGGGGAGCCCAACGGCGGGTACGTGGTCGACGTCGACGACGCGCAGCGCTACACCTGGGGTGGCGAATTCATCCACTCCGCCCCGTGGTCGGAGGGGGACCAGGGCAACACCAACGTCTCGCACGGCTGCGCCAACGTGTCCGCCACCGCGGCGGACTGGTTGATGGGGGTGACCCAGGTCGGTGACCTGGTCACCGTCAAGGGCACCGAGGTGGAGTTGCAGCCCGGCAACGGCTGGACCGCGTGGAACGTGAGCTGGGACGAGTTCGTCCGGGGCAGCGCCCTGCCGGTGCCGCCCGGGCTCAAGCCCGCGCCGGTCGCCCCGGCGCACCCGGGAGCGGTGGCCGGCGGGTCGCCCGCCCCGGCACCCTCGGTCAGCGGTCGCTGAGTCACCGCCGCCAGCCTTCGGGGCCGGCCCGCCACCTGGCGGACCGGCCCCGTCGTCGCCTTGACGCCGTCGAGGCAAGGGCCGCACCGCCAAGGGGCGTGGGAGCGATCACCCCAGGGGTACGCGGGCCACCCCGGTCCCGATCAGGCTGCCCAGCCACAGGTGGTCGCCGTGCTGGCGTACCCCGGTGATCATCCGGTAGTGCCCGTTCGGGCCGTGCAGCGTCCGGCGGACCCCGCCGTCGCCGTCGACCAGCGCGACCAGCCCGTAGCGGCGTGGCTGTGGCTGCATCGCGTCGGGCAGCAGCGCGGCGATCTGGCGCAGTCGCGGATGCGGCAGCAACCGTTCGGCGATCGGCACCCGTGGGCTGGGCAGCGCGATCCAGTACGTCCCGTCGCCCACCGCGGCGAGATTGTCCGGGTACGCGGGCAGGTCGGCCAGGACCCGCACACCGCCGCCCAACTCCACGCGCAGCAGACGGTGGGTGCTGGTCTCCACCAGCATCAGGGCCGACTCGTCCGGGGTCAGCGCGATCCCGTTGGGGAAGTACAACCCGTCGGCCACCACCTCGGTGCGACCGCTGCCCGGGTGGTAGGCGAGCACCCGGCCGTTGGGGCGGTGCTCCAGCAGGTCCCGTTTCCAGTGCGACACCGGAAACCGGTCGGAGCTGTCGGTGAAGTAGATGGTGCCGTCGCGGCCCACCGTCGCGTTGTTGGCCAGGTGCACCGGAGGTGTCGTCCCGGTCAGTTCGCGTACCGTGCCGTCGGGCGTGACCCGCAGCAGCCCCCGGTACGCATCGCAGACCACCAGGGCCTCGCCGGACGGGTCCAGCTCGATGCCGAGCGGTCGGCCACCGGTCTCGGCCAGCAGCCGGGGTCGGGTGCCGGCCGGCGCGTCGACCGGCCACCACCAGAGTCGACCCTCCTCGTCGCCGCTGATCACCCGCCCGGTGCGGTCGATGAGCACGTCCTCCGGCCCGACGGCGCCGTCGGGGAGGGGCAGCACCTCGGCCTGGTCGAGCCGGCGGTCGGTGGGAGCCCACGCCCCGGTCAGTGCCGGAGGGACGGTTGCCGGCTCCCGGACGGGACGGATCAACCGGGGCGGTCGGGGCCGGGGGATCAGCATCCGCCTATTCTCCACCGCCGCTGTCGGCCGTCCCCGTTTCGCCGCTCGCGCGGCGTGCCGACGCTTGGGCTCCGGGCTCCACCCTGAGTGGGAGGGGCAGCACCTCGGGGTATGACCCTGGGCGTACCCGGAATCACTCCGCGGAGGGGCGAAACTGTCGGGGGTGGCGGCTAGATTTCAGGGCATGGAAGAGCACAGCGACCGGCTCGACGTGCAGGTCAGCGTGGGTGACCGGATGGTCCTCATGCGGGTGGCCGGCGAGGTCGACATCGCCACGGTCGCCGCGTTCCGATCCGCGCTGTGGTCCGCGCCGCCTCGTCCGGTGCTCCAGCTGGACCTGTCCGAGCTGCGGCTGCTCTCCGCCGCCGGCATCCGCACCCTGCTCGCCGCGCATCTGCGCGTGCGGGCTCGCGGCGGCGAGCTGGTCCTGGTCGACCCGAGCCCGGTGGTGGCGCGGGTGCTGCGCGCGACCGGTCTGCACCGCGTGATGCCGATCCTGGAGCCGGCCCGGGTGGTCGAGGCGGCGCGCCGCCCGCTTCCCGCGACCGCGCACCTGCAACTGGTCGCCTGACCCGAGGCGCGGCGCGAGGGCCGCCGGCGTGAGCCGGCGACCCCCGGACAATCGGTCAGCGCACGCCGAGCAGGTCGACGATGAAGATCAGCGTCTCGCCCGGCGCGATGACGCCGGCCGCGCCCCGGTCGCCGTACCCGAGGTGCGGCGGGATGGTCAGGCGGCGGCGGCCGCCGACACGCATGCCCACGACGCCCTGGTCCCAACCTGCGATGACCTGACCGCCGCCGAGCGGGAACTCGAACGCCTCACCCCGGTTCCACGACGAGTCGAACTCGCCGCCGGTGGAGTGCGACACCCCGACGTAGTGCACGCTGACCAGCTGGCCTGCCTCGGCCTGCGGGCCGTCGCCCACGGTGATGTCCTCGATCACGAGGTCGGCCGGCGGTGCACCCTCGATCGGACCCACCTCGGGCTTGCCCGATCGGGCGCCTGCTGCCTGGTTCATGCGGGGATCTCCTGCCGTGTTGGGTGATGTGTCCGGTCACCGTCGATCCTGCCGGATCGCCCCTCACCGATGTGCGGCGGACCCGCCACCTGCTCGATCGCCCGCCGCGCCGCGCCGGCGATGGCAGGGCCGACGGCCACGACCAACCCCTCGACGGTACGACCAGAGGCCCCGGACTTCGCCCGACCGCCGACGTCGGGCCGGCCGTTCGCCTAGGCTCGGGAACGGCCGGCCGGCGGGGTGCGGGCGGTGCACCGTGGTCGATGCGGAGGGCGTCGGTGGCTGAGGCGACGGTCACGGTCCCGCTGTGGGCCTGGGCGGCGGTCAGCGCGGTGATCGCGGTGATGCTCGCCGTGGACGTGCTCCTGCACCGGGACAACCACGTCATCGAGCTGCGCGAGGCAATCCTGTGGAGCGCCGTCTGGATCGGCGCGGGCCTGCTGTTCGGGCTGGTCGTGTGGTGGGGCCTCGGCGGCGACCCGGCCATCGCCTACTTCTCCGGTTACCTGTTGGAGAAGGCCCTCTCGGTGGACAACGTCTTCGTCTTCGCCCTGCTCTTCGGCTACTTCCAGGTGCCGCCCGGCTACCAGCACAAGGTGCTGTTCTGGGGCGTCGTGGGGGCGCTTCTCTTCCGTCTGCTGTTCATCTTCGCGGGCGCCGAGCTGCTGGACCGGCTCGCCTGGGCCGGGTTCGTGCTGGGCGCCTTCCTGATCTGGACCGGTTGGCGGCTGGCCGTACGCGGAAAGCCGGACGTCGACCCGGACCGCAACGTCGTGGTCCGGTTGTTCCGTCGGCTGGTGCCCACCGACGCCCGCTTCCACGGCGACCGGTTCACCGCCCGGGTCGCCGGCCGGCGGGTGGCGACGCTGCTGCTGGTGGCCCTCGTCGCGATCGAGGCCACCGACGTGGTGTTCGCCATCGACTCGGTGGCGGCGATCCTCGCCATCACCACCAACACGTTCCTGGTCTGGACGGCCACCGCGTTCGCCGTCCTGGGTCTGCGCAGCCTCTACTTCTGCCTCGCCGGCCTGCTGCGACACTTCGGCTACCTGCGGTACGGGCTCGCGCTGCTGCTGGCCTTCGCGGGGCTGAAGCTCATCCTCGCCGAGACGCCGGTGGGCAAACTGCCGGTCTGGTTGACCCTCGCGGTGGTGGTGCTGACCCTGGCGGTCTCCATCGGCGCCAGCATCCCAGCCGCGCGGCGTCCCGGAAACGGCCGCTGAGGCGCCAGGCCGCCGGAGCCGGCGGTTGAGCCGCCGGCCGCGTCGGGTCAGCCGACCACGACCGGGCGGGTCAGCTGCTCGGCCAGCAGGGCGGGCGCCTCGGCCAGCGAGGGGCCGTACCAGGTGAGGTGCCGACCGGAGAGCAGCGCGCACGGTACGCCGGGGAACGCCTCGGGCCCGTCGTCGGCCGTGAACCGGTACGGCTCGTCGGGCAGCACCACCAGCTCGGGCTCCCGCTCGCGCAACTCGGCAAGCGTGGGACGGGGATAGCGCTCGGGATGCTCGTCGTAGGTGTTGACCACACCGAGCCGACGCAGCACGTCACCGGCGAACGTGTCGCCGCCGAGCACCACCCACGGCCGACGCCACACCGGCACCACCGCCCGGCGGGGCGGGGCCAGCCGGGGCGGCTCGGCCCACGCCCGCCGGGCGTCGCGCAGCCAGGCCGGCTCGGTCGGCGCCCCCAGCTCGGCGAGCAGCTCGCCCAGCTCGGTCAGAGCGCCCGCGACCGTACGCGGATAGGTGACCCGCACCGGCACGCCGGCCGCCCGCAGCGCTTCCGCGTCGTCGCGGCGGTTCTCCTCCACGTTCAGCAGCACCAGATCCGGCCGCAGGGCGCGCACCCGGTCCAGGTCCGGGTACTTGCTGCCGCCGACCCGGGCGACGTCGAGCCCGGCCGGGTGGCTGCACCAGTCCGTGGCCCCGACCAGAACTCCCGGCACTGTCACCGCCACCGCCTCGGTCAGTGACGGCACCAACGACACCACCCGCACCCGCCCACCTCCGTCCGCCACCGGTCCCGGCACCGATCATGCCCGTCGTGGCAACCCCGGTCCGGGCCGGCGGGGCTCGATGCGGGCGGTCACGTCGAGGTGCGCCGGTGTGCAGCCGGCGGTCGTCGCGAACCGGCGGACCGCGGCGTCGACGTGCTCGCGTACGGCGTCGGCCCGGGCGTCGGCCGTCAGATCCACCCGGATCCACACGTCGGGACGTCCCGGTGTGCCGGTGAGCACCACCCGGGCGCGGCGCACCCCGGGGTCGCCGGTCAGGTCGCGCTCCAGTGCGTCGACGAGGACGTCGGTAGCCAGGCGGGTGCGTCCCGGGTGGCGTCCGGGGTGGCTCAGCATGCCGTGCAGTGCCTGGCGGGGCCGACGTAGCTCACGGCCCAACAGGCGCTGGCCGGTGAGGGCGGTCAGCGCTCCGGCGACCGCCGCGGCCACTGTGCTCCACGGCGCGGCCACTCGCCACGCGTCCAGCAACCCCGCCCCGAGCAGCGGCGCACCCGGGTCGCTGCCGGGCAGCGCGCCGAGGCTGGCCCCCAGCGCTGTCGCTCCGAGCGCCACCAGCAGCAGCGCGACGACGGTCCACAGCAGCCGGTGTGCGGCATCCGTCATGCCGGCCGCCGGTGGGGCAGCAGGCGGATCTCGATCCGGCCGGCACGATGCGAGGCGAGCTGCCGCAGCTCCTGGCTCACCGCGAACTCGACCTCCGAACGGGCCGCCGGGTCGCCGGTGGCTCGCACCCGGGGCGCCACTGGTCACCGTCCCGCCGGATGCGCACCCGCGCCTGGCGTACACCCGGCACGGTCGCGGCCGCCTCGGTCAACCGGCGTTCCAGACACCGCCGCCGCAGGTGCCAACCATCCCGCTCGTCGATCCGCAGCCGGGCCGGTGTCCAGCGGCGCAGCTGGGCGGCCAGGATCACCAGGCCCAGCAGTACGGTCCCGCCGGCCACGGCGCGAACCTCCGGGTCGTGCCAACGGGTGCTGGTCAGCGCGTCGTACCAGCCGGTGCGCGCGAGCAGCGACGCCGGGCGACCCAGCGCGACCAGCAGCGCCTGTACGGCCAGCAGCACGCCACCGGCGAGCAGGGCGACGGCCAGCAGCACCGAGGCGGCCCGGTTGATCGTCGGCATGTCGGCCTCCGGCCGCCGGACGGGCCGCCCTGCCACAGTGCCGTCCACCCCGGGCACGAGCAGGTCGTCCACCGTGATGGTCACCGCGGCCACGAAGACGCCGGTTTCGGCGGCCACCCGCTCGGAGACCGCCACCCGGACCGCCTCGGCCACGGCGGGCACGCTGTGCCCGTACGAGGTGACCAGGTGCAGGTCGAGTCCCACGGACCCACCGGCCAGACGCACGGCGGTCGGGTGAGCGCCGGTCACGCCGGACACCCGGCGGGCCACTTCGGCCGCGATCCGCGCGACGTCCGCCGCCGTGACGGTGCTCGGCCCACGGCGGTCCGGCCCGGCAGGACGTCGACTGGTCGGATACCGGCCCGCGTCGGCAGGCATGGTGGGACTGCTGGTCCGGATGACGCGCGTGGTCCCTGTGGTGCCGACGGTCGGGCGGATGGCGACGGGCCGCGAAGGAAGCCGGTGGTGTCGACCCGCGCGATCAGCGCGAGGGCGGCGGCGGATGGTCGGGTCACCGGCCAGTCGGGGCCGGCGGGCGCGACGCGGGTCATCCTGCTGGTGGCCAGCGGCCATACCGCTGGCGGCGGCGGTGCCGAGCTGTTGTCGCGACATGCTGACCTCCCGGCCGGTCCGCTACCGGCGACCCGGCTGAATACACCCGCCGCGCACCCGTGGAACACGACTTCGACGTGACCTGCGTCACACACTCGCCTTGAGTGCTGGCGCCGGTTGCTGGTTCTTGACACGCTTCTACAACGTTGTAATCCACGCTTCGACCCCCAGGAGCCCTCGATGCGCGTCTCCCCGGCCCCACCAGCGGCGTCGCCCGCCCACCCCACGTCCGTCGCCCCGGACGAGGTGCCGGTCGAGACGCTCGGCGACCTCTACCGCGACGGGATCACGGCCTGCCGGGGCGCGTTCGACGTGGCGTGGGTGGACCAGGTCGGCGAGGATGTCGCCGCCGCGTTCGACGAGGCGCGCTCCCGGCCCGACGGTGCCGTCGGACGAGGCCCGCAGCGGTGGTATGTGGAGATCCATCCGGAGCAACTGCGGGGCTTCGTCGACCTGGTCACCCAGCCCTGGGTGGTGTCGGTCTGCCAGGCGGTCCTGGGCCCGGAGTACGAAATCGTCGAGCTGGGCTTCGACATTCCCTTCCCCGGCGCTGCCATGCAACCGTGGCACCGGGACTTCCCGATGCCGGAGGAGACCCGCAGGCAGCGGCGCCTCACCTCGTTGGCGTTCAATCTGACCACCGTCGACACGGTGGAGGAGATGGGGCCGTTCGAGATCGCCCCGGGCACCCAGTGGGACCACGGCGCCGACTTCGACCACGAGATGTTCCCGCCACGGGAGCGCTACCCGCGCTACCAGCGGCGGGCGGTGCGCAAGTACCCGCAGCGCGGGGACATCTCGGCCCGCTCGGCGCTGACCATCCACCGCGGCACCCCGAACGTCTCCCGGTCGGCCCGCCCCGTGCTGGTGCTCGGCGTCGACGCCCCGGGAGCGGGAAACGCCGCCCACCACGACATGGCCGTCACCCGCGGCTACTGGGAGAGCCTGCCGCCGTTGGTCCGGCAGCACCTGCCCTGCCCGGTGGTGGACCGGCTGGAGCCGATCCGGCAGAAGCACACCATCGAGGGCCTGGTGATGGGCGCCGCCGAGTAACGGGCGGCCGGGTACGCCGGACCGGCCGCACCGCCGAGGTGCAGGTCATGATCGACCACCTAGACTCGGCCCGGCTCGACCGACCGGCGGATGGATCAGGCAGATGACGAGCATCGGCAGCGACGACCGCGGCTGGTTGCGGGCGGTGCCCGCCGAGGATGGGCGCGACCAGCTGCTCGCCCGCGCCGGCCACCGGGTCTACCCGGCGCGCCGGCTCAGTGACCTGGTCCAGGGCCGCCCGCCCGGTGTCACCGGCAGCCAGTGGAGTTCGGCCAGCCGCGCCAGCTTCGACTTCGTGGTCTACGCGGCCGACACCGGCCGGGCGATCGTCGCCGTGGAGATCGGCCCCGTCGCGCCCGCCGGCTCCGCCGAGCAGCGCGTCGAGCGGCTGAAGGACGCGGTGAGCGCCGCCGTCGGCCTGCCGGTGCTGCGGATCGGCTCGCCGACGTTGCGGGCGGCCGAGCATGGCCGCCGCCTGGTGGAGTACGTGATCGACGCGCGCGCCTACGCCGCGGGAGGCGCCGGTGTGACCGCCGCCGGGGACGACCCCGCCCCGGTGGGATTCCGGGACATCCTCGGTCGGCTGCCCGACGGCCGTACCGGACCGGTCAACGACCTCGGCGCGCTGACCCGGGCGGCGGCGGTCGAGGCGTACGTGGCCGGGCGGGTGGCCGACCCGATCGTGCGAGGGCTGCACGTGCGCTGGGTGGACGGGCCGGCGCAGGGGTGGAGTTGGGTGCAGGTCCGCCCCGACGCGTGCCTCGTCGAGCGGGTCTCGGTGACCGAGCACCGCTTCTCCTGCGGCATCGACGCGGCCCGGTTGGCCGAGGATCTCGCCACGGTCGCCGTCGGGGAACGGCTGCGGGAGAACGTCGCCTCGGACCTGGTCCCGCGCGACGAGTTGACCGCGCAGATCGTCGCGCTGCGCGGGCGCCGCCACGAACTGGTGGGCGGATTCGCCTTCGACCACCTCTGCGCCGACTGATCGGCACCCGTTCCACCTGCTGATTTTCCGCTCCGCGCCAGCTCGATGCCGGGTCGCGGCAATTTCCTGTGCGCCGGTTGAACCTTCCCCGTCGCCCACCCGTACTCCTGCGCGAATGAACAGGATCTCCCATCCGCGTCGTCGGGACCCGGGGGACGGTGTGGAAAGGGCATCGTCGGCCATCGACGCATTACCGGGTAGGTCACGGTGCTCGCCGCCGTGGCGTGCCATCTGACATCCGTCGGTCCGCCGAGGCCAGGAATCCACTACCGGATCGAGAAGGAGAACAATTCGATGCGCAGGTCCACACGGGCGGGCCGGTCATCCGGCAACGCGCGGAGCAAGCGTCTGCTGGCCGTTGTCGGCACGCTCGCGGTCTTCGGCGGAGTCGTCGCCGTGACCCAGATTTCGTCGGCCCAGGACCGGCGGACAAATAAGCCGCGCCCGGCTGCTGGGCAGTGCGTGGAACCGAGCCCGGGCGCGACCGCGCCGACGGGCGGCGGTTCGACCAGCCGCACCTGGCAGAACGGTCGGTGGGTGCGTAATCACTGGGGTGACGGACAGCAGTCGGTCCCCGAGTGTGAGGACGGTAAGGACGGCACGGTGGGCACCGGCACAGCCATTGCCTGCCCGGACGTGACGGCCAAACTGCCGCAGGTGCCGGACCGGGCGCGGGCCGAGGTGGACCGCAACCTCGCCCAGCTGCAGGCCCAGATCGCCGAGGCGGACCGCAGGCTGGCCGCCGAGGGCAACAAGGGTGAGGCGTTCATCCGCAGCGCGATCCTCCAACCGCTGGCCGGCAAGCGGCGCGCGGTGCTGGACCGGATCACGACGGCCATCGACCGGGTCGGTCCCCGGCCGCAGGGTCTCGCGCAGCTCGCCGAGTGCCAGGTGCAGCCGACCAACAACTCCGGCGGCAACAACGGTGGCGGCACCCCCACCACCACCCCCACCACCACTCCCGGTGGCAACAACGGCGGCACCGCCCCCGGCGCCGGGCTCGGCGTGCTGGCCAACGACTGTGACGAGAGCCAGCTCCAGCCGCACAACGGCTTCCAGAACGGCAACCGCTGCGTGAGCACCGAGTTCGGTGAGGTCGGCGCCGCCGCGAACAACCCGTCGCTGCTGATCACCCAGTTCCCCCAGCAGGTCGGCCAGAATCAGGCCTTCACCCTGCGGGTCAGCACCCGCAACCTGGTCCGGGACCGCTTCCTCGCCGCCGGTCAGGGTGGTTACTACGTGGAGAGCTCGCTGCTCAACGCCCAGGGCCTGGTCCGGGGCCACTTCCACACCGCATGCCGGATGCTGGACAGCCTGACCGCTCCGCCGGAGCCGCAGGAGGTGCCCGCGTTCTTCGTCGCGACCGAGGACGGCCGCGGTGGCGCCCAGCCTGACGAGGTGACCATCCAGATCCCAGGCCTGCCGGAGTCGGGTACGGCACAGTGCTCCGTCTGGGCCGGCGACGGTTCGCACCGACTGCCGATGATGGAGCGGGCCAACCAGACGCCCGCGTTCGACTCGGTGCGGATCACCGTCAACTGATCCAGGCTGACCGGCGGCGGCCGGTCACCCGGGGCGACAACCCCCGGGTGACCGGCCGCCGCGTTGTTCTGGTGCCCGGACAATCCGATGGGGCCTCACCGTTTCCGGCGTGGCCCCATCGTCAACTCCTGCGTCAGCGGCTCTTGTAAGCCTCGACGACCTCGACCGGGATCCGGCCTCGTTCGGAAATCTTGTAGCCGTTCTTGACGGCCCATTCCCGGATGGCCCGGTTCTGCTCCCGATCCATTCCCGCGCCGGCGGGTCGCCCCGGCCGCCGGACTGTGCGGGCGCTCTCCACCGGGCCACGCCCGATCCGCCGACCCGCATTGATGTACGGGTCCAGTGCCTTGCGCAGGACACCCGCATTCTCGTCCGAGACGTCGATCGTGTAGGCCACGCCGTCGAGACTGAACTCGACCGTCCGGTCTGCCTTCCCACCGTCGAGGTCGTCGGTCAGGACCGTGATTACTTTTCTCGCCATTGCCGATTACTCCCTGTGTGCGGCGGGATGTGTCCAAAGTCTGACCTATCACCCCGGTAATCCGCAACAATATGCGTCCCATTCATTCGGCGCGTCGCGATTCTGTTACCGAGCAAAACCGTGAATCGCGCGCGATGAAGCGGTCTCATTCGTCGAGGAGGCCGGCGTGCCCGGCGAGGGCGGCTGCCTCCGCCCGGTTGGACACCCGCAACTTGCGCAGCAACGCGGCGGTCATTCGTTTCACCGTCCGCTCCGAGACGTGCAGTTCGTCGGCGATCTCGATGGTGTTGCGGCCGGCGGCGATCGCCCGCAGCAGCCGACGTTCCTCGCCGTCCAGGTCGACCGGGGCGGCGCGGGTCGGCCGCAGCATGGCGTGCAGCAGTTCGGCCGGCAGCACGGCCCACCCCTCCAGGACCGCCAGCAGCGGGGGCAGCAGTTCCTCCGGTTCACTGGTCTTCGGCAGGAAGCCCTCGGCGCCGGCCCGCAGCGCCTCCAGCGCCGGCGCCGGGTCGGCTGAACCGGACATCGCGACCACCCGTACCCGTGGGGTGGTCCGCCGGATCGCGCCCACCGCCCGGATGCCTCCCGGTGGGGGCATGTGCAGGTCGACCAGGGCCAGGTCGGGCTGCCACTGGCTGACCAGCGCCGCGGCGGCTGCGGCGTCGCCGGTCGAGGCGACCACCTCGGCGCGGCCGTCGGTGGTGATGGGGAGCAGCAGTTCGAGGCCGCGGACGAAGAGGGGGTGATCGTCCACGACGACAAGTCGCATGGTGGAGGCTCCCGGCATGTCTGCGCCGTTCCCCAGCGGGTACCGATCATGCGGGTACGCACCGAACGAGGGGAGTCGGGTGGATGCGCGCACGCCACGGTCTGCAGGGCCTGCTGCGAGGGTTGCGCCGGATCGAGCCAACTCCAGGCGAGATGCGACCACCGGTGGCGGATTCGGAGTTGCTGCTGCGGGTGTTGTGCCACGAGTTCCGTACGCCGATCAGCACCCTGACGTCGCTGACCCGCGCGCTGGCCGACGAGCAGCGAGAGCTCAGCGGCGCCGACCGGCGGGCGATCAGCGAGTTGGCCCGCGACCAGGCCGTCCACCTGCAGAGTCTGCTACGCGACGCGACCGCCGGCACCGGCGCGCTGGCGCTGGCTCCACAGCCGGAGCCGGTCGTCCCGCTGGCGGGCATCCTGCGCGAGGCCGCCGCGTTGGTGCCGGCCGGTCGGCGGCGTGCGCGGGCCACCCGGCGGGCGGGCGCCTGCCCGGTGCCGGCCGGACGGACCCGCCAGGTGCTGGTCAACCTGGTGGAGAACGCGCTGCGGCACGGGCCACCGGACGGGCAGGTGGGGCTGTACGCCACAGTGCGTGGGCCTGGCCTGAGCGTCCTGGTCACCGACGAGGGACGGGTCGACGACGCGTTGCTGTCCGCGTTGCGCCGCCCGGCGCCGGCGGTGGGGATGTCCGGGCTGGGGCTGTGGATCGTGCAGCAGCTCCTCGTGCCGGACGGGGGAGCGCTGCGGGTGCACCGACTGCGACCGCGCGGCGTGGCGCTGGAGGTGCTGCTGCCGACGGTTCACCCGCTGCGCTGACCCCACCGGGACACGGGTTGGCCCGGTCGGGTCACCGAGACGGGAACGGCACTCTCTACCAGTTCCCGTCATGAGGGGGTCAGATGTTCAGCCATGTCAAGGACCTGCAGTTCGAAGCCAAACCGGACGGCCCGGACGCCGCGTTCGCCCGCCGCCTGCAGGAGGTGCTGGGCGGCAAGTGGGGTGAGATGACCGTCGCCAACCAGTACCTGTTCCAGGGGTGGAACTGCCGGCTGCCCGGCAAGTACAAGGACCTGCTGCTCGACGTCGGCACCGAGGAGATGGGCCACGTCGAGATGATCGTCACGATGATCACCCGGCTGCTGGACAGCGCACCGCTGTCGCTGACCGAGGGGATCGCGGAGGATCCCGGGGGCGCGGCGACCTACGCCGGGTCGAACCCGGCGCACTTCATCCATGGTGGTGGCGGGGCGTTGCCCGCCGACTCCAACGGGGTGCCCTGGAACGGCTCGTTCGTCACCGCCAGCGGCAACCTGCTGGCCGACTTCCAGCTCAACGTCACGGCGGAGGCGCAGGGTCGCCTCCAGGTCGCCCGGTTGTTCAACATGACCGACGACCCGGGCGTCAAGCAGATGCTGCGCTTCCTGTTGGCCCGCGACACGATGCACCAGAACATGTGGCTGGCTGCGATCGAGCAGCTCAAGGAGGACGGCTTGGAGGACATGCCGGTGCCGGAGGCGTTCCCGGACTCCGGCGAGTTCACCGAGGAGTTCGGCTACACCTACCTGAGCTTCTCCTCGGGCACCGATGCCAACGAGGGGCGCTGGGCGTCCGGGCCCACGCCGGACGGCAAGGGTGAGTTCCGCTACGGCGACAGCCCGCGGGCGAACGCGCCGGAGCCTGTCCTGCCGCCGGGGGACCCGCGGTTGTACGGCACCAATCCGGGTGTGGCCGGCTCGGTCGTGAACACGGTAAAGAGCAAGCTCACCTGACGTGTCCGGTCGGGTCGCCCGCCGGTTTCGGGCGGCCCGACGGACCGGGCGGAAGAGTGGTCTGGGTCACAGAGCGGAACAAGGGGAACGCTTTGTTACTTGAGCCAGACACGCTCAACTCAACGCGATAGCAGGTGTTCGATGGCAACTCTTCCGGTACTTCCCCTGACCGACGCCGTGCTGCTGCCCGGCATGGTCATCCCGGTGACCCTCGACCCGACCACCCAGGCCGCGATCGACGCAGCTCGGGCGACCGGCGACCGCAAGCTGCTGGCCGTGCCGCGGATCGACGGCGAGTACGGCCCGGTCGGCGTGGTCGCCACCATCGAGAAGGTCGGCCGGCTGCCCGAGGGTGAGCCCGCCGCCGTCATCCGTGGCCTGTCCCGGGCCCGGATCGGCTCCGGCGTGCCCGGCCCCGGCGCCGCCCTCTGGGTCGAGGCCTCCGAACTCGACGAACCCGCTCCCGCCGGCCGCGCCCGGGAACTCGCCCGCGAGTACCGCGCCCTGGTGACCTCCGTGCTCCAGCAGCGGGGTGCCTGGCAGGTCATCGACGCCGTGGAGCGGATGACCGACCTGTCCGAGCTGGCCGACTCGGCCGGCTACGCGCCCTGGCTGACCCTGGACCAGAAGACCGAGCTGCTCACCGCGCCGGACGTGACCGCCCGGCTGGAGCTGCTGGTCGGCTGGGTGAAGGACTACCTGGCCGAGCAGGAGGTCACCGAGCAGATCAACAGTGACGTCCGCGAGGGGCTGGAGAAGTCACAGCGGGAGTTCCTGCTGCGCCAGCAGCTCGCCGCGATCCGTAAGGAGCTGGGTGAGGACGAGCCGGACGGCTCGGCCGACTACCGCTCCCGGGTCGAGTCCGCCGAGCTGCCGGAGAAGGTCCGCGAGGCGGCCATGCGCGAGGTCGGCAAGCTGGAGCGGGCCAGCGACGCCTCCCCTGAGGCGGGCTGGATCCGCACCTGGCTGGACACCGTGCTCGAAATGCCGTGGGGCACGCGTACCGAGGACAACACCGACCTGGCTGCCGCCCGGGCGGTGCTCGACGCCGACCACGCCGGCCTGTCCGACGTGAAGGACCGCATCCTGGAGTACCTGGCCGTGCGCAACCGTCGCGCCGAGCGCAACCTCGGCGTGGTCGGCGGTCGCGGCTCGGGCGCGGTGCTCGCCCTCGCCGGCCCTCCCGGGGTCGGCAAGACCAGCCTCGGCGAGTCCGTGGCGCGCGCGCTCGGGCGTAACTTCGTCCGGGTGTCGCTCGGCGGCGTCCGCGACGAGGCGGAGATCCGCGGTCACCGGCGCACCTACGTCGGCGCGCTGCCCGGTCGGATCGTCCGCGCGCTGCGCGAGGCCGGCTCGATGAACCCGGTCGTGCTCCTCGACGAGGTGGACAAGCTGGCCGCCGGCTACGCCGGTGACCCAGCCGCCGCCCTGCTGGAGGTGCTCGACCCGGCGCAGAACCACACCTTCCGGGATCACTACCTGGAGGTCGACCTCGACCTGTCCGACGTGCTGTTCCTGGCCACCGCCAACGTGGTGGAGTCCATCCCCGGCCCGCTGCTGGACCGGATGGAGCTGGTCACCCTGGACGGCTACACCGAGGACGAGAAGGTCGCCATCGCCCGTGACCACCTGCTGCCCCGGCAGCGGGAGCGGGCCGGGTTGACCGCCGACGAGGTGGAGATCGCCGACGAGGCGTTGGCGCTGATCGCGGGGGAGTACACCCGGGAGGCCGGTGTCCGGCAGCTCGAACGTGGCCTCGCCAAGATCCTGCGCAAGGTGGCGGTGACGCTGGCGACCGACCCGTCGCCGGTACGCGTCGACACCGACAACCTCACCCGCTACCTGGGGCGACCGAAGTTCACCCCTGAGTCGGCCGAGCGCACCGCCGTGCCCGGCGTGGCAACCGGCCTCGCCGTCACCGGCGCCGGTGGGGACGTGCTCTTCATCGAGGCGACCAGCATGGAGGGCGAGCCGGGGCTGACCCTGACCGGCCAGCTCGGCGACGTGATGAAGGAGTCGGCGCACATCGCCCTGTCGTACCTGCGCTCCAACGGGCGTCGGTTCGGCATCGACCCGAACGTCCTCGCCGGACGCCGGATCCACGTCCACTTCCCGGCGGGCGCGGTGCCCAAGGACGGCCCGAGCGCCGGAATCACCATGGTGACGGCCCTGGCCTCGCTGGTCACCGGCCGCCCGGTCCGCCCCGAGTTCGGGATGACCGGCGAGGTGACGCTGTCCGGTCGGGTGCTGCCGATCGGCGGGGTGAAGCAGAAACTGCTCGCCGCGCACCGGGCCGGCCTCACTGAGGTGATCATCCCGGCGCGCAACGAGCCCGACCTGGACGACCTGCCGACCGAGGTGCGCGAGGCGCTGACCGTGCACACCCTGGCCGACGTGGCCGATGTGCTCGCCCTGGCGTTGCGCCCGGCCGACGTCAATACGCTGGACGGTCCGGCGCTCTTCGCGGCCTGACGCTCGGAGCACAAGGACCCCCGCCGTCTGTGAAGACGGCGGGGGTCCTCTGCGTACCCGGGGAGAGGTCTACTGTCTCGCTTGAATCCTCAACTACCTCTTCTTCGCCGCGAGGCGTCCCCCTGGAGGAACCCCCGTGAACGTGGTGCTCTGGATCATTCAGATCCTGCTCGCCGTCGTCTTCGCCGGCGCCGGCTTCGCCAAGCTGACCCAGCCCAAGGACAAGCTGCGCGAGATGATGCGGTGGGTCGACCCGGTCCCGCCGACCCAGGTCAAGGCGCTCGGCGCCGTCGAGCTGCTGGCCGCCCTCGGGCTGGTGCTGCCCCCACTCACCGGCATCGCCACCGTGCTCACCCCGCTCGCCGCCACCGGGCTGGTCATCGTCATGATCGGCGGCATCCTCGTGCACCTGCGCGACAGGAAGAAGCAGGACACGGCGGAGCAGCGTCGTACGGAGCTGCAAGGCGCGATCACCTGCGCGGTGCTGCTCGTGCTCGCCGCCGTGGTGGCGTGGGGCCGGTTCGGGCCGTACTCCTTCTGATCCGCACCGCCGGCGACCGTCGTACCTCGGCGGTCGCCGGCGGCGTGCTCGGGCCGGCGGTCGCCGGCGGCGTGCTCAGCGCTCGTCGCCCCCGCGGTCGCGGCGCACTGTGGCCTTGCGGCCCTTGATCGTGCTCTGGCGCAAACCGGAGATCACCTCGTCGGCCACCCCCTGCGGCACCTCGACCAGCGAGAACCGGTCGGCGATCTCGATCGAGCCGATGTCCCGACCACGGATCCCGGTTTCCCCGGTGATCGCGCCGACCAGGTCCTGCGGGCGCACCCCGGCGCGCCGGCCCAGGCCGACGAAGACCTGGACGGTGTTGCCGCCGCCGGAGCGCGGCCGGCCCCCGCCCCGCCGGTCGCCGCCCCGGCCGCCGGTCTCCGGTCGACCCTCGCGGGGACCGCGGACCGGGACCTGCGGGATCTCCTCCTCGTCGTCGGAGCCCGGCGACGTCACCTCGTGCGCCAGCTTCACGGCCGCGAGGGCGACCTCCATCAGGTCGAACTCGTCGGTCAGCGTCTCCACGATGACCCGGAACGGGTCGAGGTCGTCCTCCAGCAGGCTCTCCCGCAGCGCTGCCTGGGTCAGCTCCAACCGGCGGGTCCGCATGTCGGCCACTGTGGGGATCTTGTCGATGGTGATCCGTTGGCCGGTCACCCGCTCGATGGTCTTGAGCATCCGGTGCTCACGCGGCTCGGCGAGGGTGATCGCCACGCCCTCGCGGCCGGCCCGACCCACCCGGCCGATCCGGTGCACGTACGACTCCGGGGCGGACGGCACGTCGTAGTTGACGACGTGGGAGAGCTGCTCGATGTCCAGCCCACGGGCCGCCACGTCGGTGGCCACCAGCAGGTCGGCGGTGCCCGCCCGCAGCCGGCCCATCACCCGGTCGCGCTGCTCCTGGCTCATGCCGCCGTGCAGCGCCTCGGAGCGGTAGCCCCGGCCGTTCATCGTCTCGGTCAGCCGGTCGACCTCTTCCCGGCTGCGGCAGAACACGATCGCCGCGGTGGGCGACTCCACGTCCAGCACCCGGCCCAACGCGGCCGGCTTGTGGGCCCGGGTCACGATGTACGCGCTCTGCCGCACCCGCGGCGCCTCGCCCGCGACCGTCGGCTCCCGGCCGATCTCGATCCGGACCGGTTCGCGCAGGTGCTGCCGGGCCATCCCGTCGATGCGCGACGGCATGGTGGCCGAGAAGAGCACCGTCTGACGCTCGGCCGGAGCGTGCTCCAGGATCGCCTCGATGTCCTCGGCGAAGCCCATGTCGAGCATCTCGTCGGCCTCGTCGAGCACCACCGTGGCGAGCCCGCCCAGGCGCAACGTGCCCCGGGCGATGTGGTCGAGGGCTCGCCCGGGGGTGGCCACCACCACGTCGACACCGCTGTCCAGTGCCCGCAGCTGCCGCCCGATCGGCTGCCCACCGTAGATCGGCAGCACCCGGGCACCCAGGTCCTTGCCGTAGCGGTGGAACGCCTCGGAGACCTGCACCGCCAGCTCACGGGTGGGCACCAACACCAGCGCCACCGGGTCACCGCCCTGGCGGTGCGCCGTCATGAGGTTCAGCAGCGGGAGCGCGAACGCCGCCGTCTTGCCGGTGCCGGTGGCCGCCTGGCCCAGCAGGTCCCGACCCTCCAACAGTGGTGGGATCGCCTCCCGCTGGATCGGGGTCGGCTCTTCGTAGCCGAGGGCGGACAGCGCGCCCAGCAGCTCGGGACGCAGCCCGAGCTCGGTGAAGGCGTACACCTCTTCGGCGCCGGCGGGGGCGGCGTCAATCGGTGCGTCGATCGGTGCGTCGTGCTGTGCAGGTGCGGAACTCATGTGCCAAGCCTTTCATTACGCCGTCCAAGCCGCTGCGCCGACCGCCACAAGAGCGCGATCAGCGCCCCGGGACACCCCCGCAGGATCGGCACAGCAACGCCGAAACTGCTGCCTCCGCGACGTCTGAGGCAGCAGTTTCACCGTTGTTGCGTGGATCCTGCCCGTTCGGCCCCGCGGCCAGAGCCGTCAGACAGCGCCGGTCAGGATCGCCAGGATCATGGTGCCCGCCAGTGTCGTGTCGAACACGCCGCACCACTCGGCGTATCCGCGCGGCACCACCCGGCCGGTGCGGTGGTGGGCCAGGTCCCACCCGGCGTGCGCCAGCCAACCGAGCGCCACCAGCCACGCGGCCGTCTGACCCCCGACCGCGACCGCGACCAGCGTCAGCGTGACCCAGACGACCAGGCCGACCAGTTGGGTGGCGAGCACGCCCGGCCCGCGCAGGGTGCGTCGGACCACGCCGATCAGCAGGTACCCACCGGGCAGCACCAGCATCGTCCACGCGCTGAGCACCCTCGGCTCGACCCACATGTCCACCGTCATCAGCAGCGCCAGCCCGGTCGGCCAGCGGTGGGCCAGCGCCACCACGGCCGGGTGCCGGCGTACCGACACCGGCGTCTCGTGCCGATGGCGCACCGCCACCAGCACCATCGCCGGCACCATCAGCAGGTGACCGCCGAGCATCAGGGCATCGCCATCGAGCCGGCCGGCCCAGAACGGTACGAGCACCAACAGGAACGGCACGTACATCGCCGCGGCCATCTCCACGACCCCACGCCAGTGGTGCGCCCGGTAGCGCATCCACACCGTCATTCCGACCGTCATGTTCGTGGCCATCACCAGCGCGGCGACGTCCGGCCGGTCCAGCGTCCCGGTGATCCCGAGCGGGGCGCCGGCCGCGTCCCACAGGGGCCCGAGCAGCAGCATCCCGACGACCATCGCCAGCGCCATCTCGGCGAGATGCCACCACAGCCGCCGCGTGCCGGCGCCGGTCGCTGCCGGCATCGGCGCAGGCGACGGTACGACCATGCTGTCCGCGTACACCCGTGTGTTTTCCATGCCGTTGACACTGCCGGTGTCCTGGCGCGGTGGGCAGGCTCGTCCGTCACCGGAAACCCGTGCGGATCGCACGGTCCAACCGTGACATCTCGCACGGGTGGACCGGGCGCCGGGCGGTCCTAGGATCGGTGCGTGGCGAGCGAGGCGGTGACCCCCCGGGCGGACCGCCGGCTGCACCGGGCCCGGCGGGCGACGCTGCTGTCGCTGGCCACCGGCGTGTGGGCGAGTGTCCTGCTGCCCGCGGCCGGCCTGACCCGGGAGCCGTCCCCCGGCCGCGTCGCGCTCGGCGCGGTCGGGATCGTCCTCTTCGCGGCCACCCAGACCGCTGTGCTGTACGCGGCGGTCACCCCCTGGCTCGCGCAACGGTGGCGACGTCGCGCCCAGCTCGGCCTGGTCGTCGTGGCGGCGCTGACCGTGCCGTTGGTGGCCCCGGTCGCGGCCGGGGCCTGGCCGACCTGGGCGTGGATCGGGGCCTCCCTGGTCGGGATGGCCCCCTTGCTGGTCCGCCTCCCGGGCGCGCTGGCGGTCACCGCCGGCGCCCTGTTCGTGTCGGCCGCGGTGGCCTGGTGGACCGGCGGGTCCGTGGGGCGGTCCCTGGCCGTGACCGGTGGCATCGGGGTGGGCGTGGCCGCGGTCAACTGGTTCCAGGTCTGGTTCTGGGACCTGCTGGTGGAGGCTCGGCAGGGTCAGGCCGCCCAGGCCCGGCTGGCCGCCGCCGAGGAGCGGCTGCGCTTCGCCCGTGACGTGCACGACCTGCTGGGGCACAGTCTCACCGTGATCGCGCTGAAGGCCGAACTCGCCGCGCGGCTCGCACCGGTCGACCCGGAGCGGGCAGGGCGGGAGGCCGCCGAGGTGCAACGGTTGGCCGCGTCCGCGCTCACCGAGGTCCGCGAGAGCGTGCACGGCTACCGGGCCGTCGACCTTGGCGAGCAACTGACCGCGGTGGCAGACGTGCTGCGCTCCTGCGGGGTGCGCTGCACGGTGCCGCCACACGTCGACCTGCCTCAGCCGGCCGCCACCGAACTGGCGGCGGTGCTGCGCGAGGCGGGCACCAACGTGCTGCGGCACAGCCGGGCCGAGTGGTGCCGGATCCACATCGACCGGGACGAGAACGGGGCCAGGATGACCATCGCCAACGACGGGGCCGACGACAGCGGCCCGGACGAGCACAGCCACGGCCTGCGCGGCCTGGCCGACCGGCTGGCCGCGGTCGGGGGAGAGCTGCGGGTCCGCCGGGAGGACAGGGTGTTCACCCTGGAGGCGACAGTGCCGGTGCCGTCGTGATCCGTGTCCTGCTCGCCGACGACGAGGACCTGATCCGGGTCGCGGTCGCCGCGCTGCTCGGCCTCGAACCGGACATCGACGTGGTGGCCCAGGCCGCCGACGGACCCACGGCGGTCACCGCGACGCTCGCGCACCGCCCGGACGTGGCGGTGGTGGACCTGGAGATGCCCGGCCTGGACGGCATCGCGGTGGCCGCCGAGCTGGCCCGGGTCCGTCCTGAGTGCGCGGTGGTCGTGCTGACCGGGCACGGCCGCCCGGGGCACCTGCGTCAGGCACTGACCGCCGGGGCGCGCGGTTTCGTGCCCAAGGGCTCGCCCGGTGGCGCGCTCGCCGACGTGATCCGCCGGGTGCACGCCGGCGGACGGTACGTCGACCCGTCGCTGGCCGCCGACGCGTTGACCCTGCCGGCGTGCCCGCTGACGCCGCGGGAGCTGGAGACGCTACGGCTGGCGGAGGTCGGCGCGCCGGTCGCGGTGATCGCCCGCCGGGTGCACCTGTCCACCGGCACTGTCCGCAACCACCTCTCCGCCGCCGTGCAGAAGCTAGGCGCGACCGACCGTGCCGAAGCCGTCCGCACCGCCCGAAACAACGGCTGGCTCTAACGGAGCCCACCCCCGCCCACCCACTCATCGGCCCTCCCCGGCCCCCTCCCGCCCCGTCGATCATGAAGTTAGCGGCGTCGATGCCGGCGTGTCGCGACGCTAACTTCATGATCGACGCGGGGGTGGCTGCGCGGAGCGCATTGCCGTGGGGGATCAGACGGTCGGGCGGAGCAGTCCCGCTAGCGTGGCGGGGTGCGTACCGTCGAACTGGTCTGCTCGCCTGGGTTGGACGCCGAGGTTCGGGCGGTCTGGGACCGGTTGGCGGCTGCCGGGTTGCCGAGCCTGGCCCGCAACATCCACCCGACCAACCGGCCGCACCTGACCCTCGCCGCCGTCGACGAGTTTTCGCCCGGCGTCGAGCGCCGCCTCGCCGAGCTGTTCGACGCCGCGCTCCCGATCCCGGTCACGCTCGACCGCGTTGTCGTCCTCGACGGCAGCGCCCCGCTGGTCTGGCTCGTGCAACCCACGTCGGCGCTGACCGCGCTGCACGCCGCCGTCTGGGACGTTCTCGCCGAGGCCGACGGGCACCGGCCGTGGCACGCGCCTGGCTTGTGGGTGCCTCACCTGAGCCTGGCCTTGCGCTTTCGCAACGCGGACCTGCGGTTGGCCCGTGCCGTCGCCGGTGGGCAGCGCCCGACCGGGGACTTCGACGCCGCGCGCAGCTACGACGGCACGGACCGGACGCTGACACCGCTGACCACGCCCTAGCCCCGTCGCGGCGTGTCAGGGGCCTTCAGTTGCTGCCCCCGCCGCCACCGCCGTCGCCGCCCCCTCCGTCGCTCCCGCCACTGAACTCGCCTCCGCCACTGCCGCCTGCACCGCCGGCGTAGCCGTGACGGCCGTCGTTGAAGGGCAGATCACCGCGGATGCCGCGCGGCTTGGGCCGCTTGCCCGGCCCCGCGAGGTGTTGCAGGCAGACGCGGTCGGAGACCGGGAAACATTCGCCACGGCCTCCGCAGTCGGCCAGGTAGCGGTTGCCATTCTGGACGCGCACCTCCTGGTCCACCCGGAACAGCAGGGGAAGGCCGGTCGGACCACAATTCTCGTCCCGGCGGCCGTGGTTCAGCGTGGCGAGCAGGGCGCTGCGATCGGCGTTGGTCATGCCTCCGCCGGTCGCGGGCCTGGGCTGGTGCGGCAGAGGGCGCCCGAACGCGGCGTCGCAGAAGGCGGCGTAGTCCTGCGTATGCCGGGTCAGTTCCTGCCACAGATCGTCCACGGCCACCGACGGCACCGACAGTTTCGCGTTGGGCTGGCGGGCGATGATCCGGAACCACTGCCGGGTCGCGGTTTCGACGAGGGCGATGTCGTCGTCGCTGAGATGGGGGTGCCGGTTTCGTAGCTGCTGCCGCCCGCTGGCAGGGAACTGCAGGTCGGTCACGGCGCGGAGTCGGTGAGGGGTGCGGTTGCTTCTGAACGTTGTCCAGTTCATGCGGCTGCTTCCATCCGCCCGGGTGCGGGCGCTAGGGCCTCGACTTGCCGAAGTGGCGCCGCGGCTCCTTCAGGGTAGGGCAGCCGGCAAGTGCGTCACCAGACACGACGTTGACCGGGTCGAAGGGCCCCCTGCACGTCGGCAGGGGGCCCGCCGCTCTAGCGGTAGAAGCGCAGGTAGTCGAACTCGGCGGTGACCGCCGGTTCGGCGCCGCCGTGCGCCACCAGGCCGATCCGGGGAGTGGTGTCGGCCGGGAACGTCCACACCGCACCCCACGTCCAGGTACGCCCGTCGCGGCTGGAACCGGCCCGGAACTCGTGCTCCCCGGTGGCCGGGTCGACGTGGTGCGCCAGTCGTAACCAGGTGGTGGTGGCCGGGGTGCCGACGATGCTGCCGCCGTAGACCGGCTGGCCGGCGAAGGGCAGCTCGTAGCCGTACTCGACCTGCCGGGTGTTCCAGATCGCCACCTGGGTCAGCCGGGCGAACCGGTCGTCGTCCACGTAGGCGACCAGGCCCGCCTGCTGGTAGTTGCGGACGGACTCCTCA
The DNA here is from genome assembly GCF_057766525.1 of Micromonospora sp. MGP-C2. Taxonomy (NCBI): domain Bacteria; kingdom Bacillati; phylum Actinomycetota; class Actinomycetes; order Micromonosporales; family Micromonosporaceae; genus Micromonospora; species Micromonospora sp. MGP-C2. The sequence continues at coordinate 870,183 of NZ_JBYMEN010000002.1, read as the reverse complement.
CCCAGGTCCAGCGTCACCTTCGTCTCGACGACGTAGTCGCCACGCGGCGCGTCGCGCAGCAGCACACCGGCGGTGTTGCCGGTGCCGGTCAGGTCGGCCGACTGCACCGGCCAGCGCAGCGCGCCGTCGGCGGCGGTGACCGCCGGGTCCTCGCGGACCCACCGCCAGTCGCCGTCGAGCCCATCGGTGAACTCGTCGGAGTACGTCCGCAGCGGCGCGCCGACGCGGGGCTCGGGCACCGCCCGCTTCGCCGGCTGGAACAGTCGGGCCACGCTGACGTTGTCGAACTCGGCCGGACCACCGGCGGCGGCCAGCCCAGGGCTCCCCACGACCGGGCGGTCCAGCCGCAGCGACACCACGGCGACCTGGTCACCGAGGCGGGCCGGGCTCAGTTCGGCGACGAGTTGCTGCCCGCGTACCTCGATGGCCAGGTTGTGCGGGTCGGCCAGGTCGAGCCCGACGGGCAGCGGCGTGGTCGCGCGGCGGCGGCCGTCGCTGGCCACGAGCCGGCCGGCGGCCGCGTCGACGCGGACCTCGACCCGGTCGCCGAGGGTGACCCCGGCGCTCGCCGCGCCGGTGAGCCGCAGGTCGGTCTCCGCGCGCACGTCACCGCCCACAGTGGTACGACTGGTCAGCGCGCCGCTGCCGACGAGCCGGCCGTCGGTGACCCGCCACTGGCCCGTGACACGTCGCCAGCCGGCCAGCCCGGTGTTGTCGAACCGGTCGTCGACCCGGCCGGTGGTCACCGGTGCGGGTCGGGCGCCCTCGGACGGTCCGGCGCCGGCGTTCACGGTCGGCCAGCCGTCGATCCAGTCGAGGCGGTCGAGCAGCATCGGGCGTTCGTTGATGCCGAACGGCTCGTCGAGGTACGGGTCGGCGCGGTCGATCGCGTGGTAGACGATCCAGTCCTGACCGGACAGGTCGGTGAGGAAGCCGTTGTGCCCGGTGCCGATCCACCGGTTGCCGTTCTGGGTCAGCACCGGCGTGCCACCCGCCCGGGACGCGGTCAGCGCGACGCCGTCGCGGTCGGTGAACGGGCCGCGCGGGCTGCGTGCGCGTCCCACCTGGACGGAGTAGCCGGTGGCCGGGCCGGCGCAGCAGTTGGCCGTGGAGGCGAACAGGTAATACCAGCCGTCGTGGCGCAGCACGTAGCTGCCCTCGAACTTGTTGTCGATCGCCACCTGCGTCGGTGTGCCCACGGCCCTCAGCCCGTCCGCGCTGAGTTCGGTGACCGAGATGCCGCCGTAGTAGCTGCCGTAGTAGAGGTAGCCCCGGCCGTCGACGTCGGTGAACTGGCTGGGGTCGATGGTCCACAGATAGCCGCCGCCCCCGCCGGGGCGGGGGGCCACCACGGGTTGCGCGGCGAAGGTCCACGGGCCGGTCGGGGTGGGCGCGGTGGCCGCGCCGATGGCGTAGTCGCTGCCCTCGGCGGAGACGGTGGTGTCGGTGACCGTCACGTACATGACCCACTGATCGCCGACGCGGCGCACGTCAGGTGCCCAGAAGGCCGCACCGGGCGCCGCGTACGGTGGCCGCTGCTCGGGGCCGAACGCGTCCCCGACGTACGCCCAGTCGACCAGGTTGGCCGAGCGGGCGGTGGGCACCCGGTGGAACTCGTGCTCGCCCTCGCGCAGTGGGTCGGTGGTGCCGTAGGCGTACCAGAAACCGTCGTCGCCGCGCACGATGACCGGGTCGGCGAACGTGTCGCCCACCCCGACCGAGATCGGATTGTCGTAGCGGGACGGACCGCCGGAGCCGGCGGCGGGTGGGGGCGCCAACGTGGCCAGGATCAGACCGAGCGCGGCGGCGAGCGCGCCGCCGCGGCGAAGATGTCGCATGTGGACCTGCCTCGGGGGAGTGGGCGTGGGGTCGTGCCCTCGTTTCTACAACGATGGATACAACGTTGTAAAGAGATCGACGTCTGCGGTCTCGCGTACCCGCGCGCCGCCCCCGGCCGCTCACCGCGCCGATGGCCGGGGCGATGATGGGGCCATGAGTGGTGGCACCGAGGGCCGGGGAATGGCCGAACTCGCCGCGCTGCTGGCCGACGGCACCCGGGCCGGCATCTGCCTCGCGCTGCTCGACGGCCGGGCGTGGACCGCCGGGGAGTTGGCCCGCCGCGCCGGGGTCGCCCCGTCGACGGCCAGCGACCACCTCACCCGACTGGTCCGGGGCGGGCTGCTGGTCGAGGAACGGCAGGGTCGGCACCGCTACCTGCGGCTGGCCGGGCCGTCGGTGGCCCAGCTGATCGAGGACCTGGCCGGGCACGCGCCGACCCCACCCGCGCCGGTCGGGTCGCTGCGGGCCGCCACCGCGAGCGCCGCTCTGGCGTACGCCCGGACCTGCTACGACCACCTGGCCGGGCGCCTCGGTGTGCTGATGTACGACGCGCTGCTCGCCGACGGACGGCTGGACCGGTCCAGCGGGTTGGCGCTGACCGCCGACGGGTGGGCGTGGGCGGCCGACCTGGGCGTACCCGTGCAGGTGCTGCGCACCGCCCGCCGCCCGGTGGTCCGCGACTGCCTCGACTGGACCGAACGCCGCTCGCACCTGGCCGGGGCGCTCGGGGCGGCACTGTGCCGCCGCTTCACCGACCTGGGCTGGATCACCCAGGGCGCCGGCCGCGCGATCCGCCTCACCCCGATCGGTCGCGTCGCCCTGGCCGAGACCCTGCACGTCCCGGACGACACCCTCACCCCCACGTCGCCCCCGACACCCACCAGCGGCCGAGCCTGACCCACCGCCCACCCCGCCAGCGGCCGCCCTCGCGGGGCGCGCGGCGCGGTGCGGGCTTGACTGTTCGGTGGGGAGCGAAGGGTTCGGGTTCTACGGTCGGGCCGTGACTGACAGCTGGTCTGACATCGCTCCCGCTCCCGCAACGCCGGACTGCGGCCCGCCATCGTTCGAACCGGAGCGCGGTTGGTGGGTGACACGGCACGTCGACGTGCGGGCGGCGCTCACCGACCCGGCCTTCCGGGTGCCGGCCGTCGAGAGCGGCCCGCCCGGCACGCTCGCCTGGCTGCGCGCCTCAGTCAGCCGGTTCAGCCCCCCGCAGCAGCACGCCGAGCGCCGGGCGGTCGTGGTGAGCGTGCTGACCGAGCTGGACCCGGACGACCTGCGGCACGAGGCGGCCCGGCTGACCGTCGCTGTCCTGGACCGGGCCGGCGACCGTCTCGACGTGACGCGTGACGTGGCCCGGCCGGTGCCGCTGCGGGTGCTGGCCGGTCGGCTCCGTTTCGCCGATCCGGCAGCCGCCGGGACGGCGGTCGCTGTCGTCGCTGCCGCGTACCACCCGGGGGTTGATCCGGCGCTGGCCCGGCGGGCCGACCAGGCGGTCGCGACGTTGCTGGCGCTCGCGCCGCCGGCCCCGCCGGAGGTACGGGCGAACCTGATCGGTCTGCTGGTCCAGGCGTGCGACGCGACGGCCGGTCTGATCGGTGCCGCCGCCCACCACCTCCTGCCACCGCTCGGCGGCCTGCCGGGCGGTGTGCCCGGGCCGGCGGAGACCGGCGCGATCCTGGCCGAGGTGCTGCGGCTCGACCCGCCGGTGCGGGCGACCCGGCGCGTCACCACCGCCGGGGTACGCCTGGGTGGGCGGGACCTGCCGGCGGGCAGCCCGGTGCTGCTGCGCTTCGACGCCGCCAACCGTGACCCGCTGGTGTTCTGCGAGCCGGCGGCGTTCCGGCCCGGTCGGCCCGGTGCGGGTCTGCTGACCTTCGGGGCGGGGGAGCGCGGCTGCCCCGGCGACCGGCACGCCCTGGCCCTGGCCGCCGGGGTGTTCGACGTGCTGCGCGCACGCTGCCGGCGTCTCCGAGCCGACCTGCGCCACGAGCCGCACCCGACCCTGCGCGTCCCGACGAACCTGGAGGTGAGCGTCCGATGACCGACCGCCGTGCCGACTTCCGCGCCCTGCACCACACCGGCCGACCCCTGCTGCTGCCGAACGCCTGGGACCACGCCTCGGCGGCGGCGCTCGCCGCGCGCGGCCACCCGGCGATCGGCACCACCAGCCTCGGGGTCGCCGCGGCGGCGGGCCGACCCGACGGCACCGCGGCCACCGCGCAGGAGACCCTGGCCCTGGCCCGCCGGCTGGCCAACCTGCCGGTGCTGCTCAGCGTCGACATCGAGGCCGGGTTCAGCGATGATCCGGCGGCGGTCGCCGGGTACGTGGCGGAGCTGGCCGGGCTCGGCGTGGTCGGTATCAACCTGGAGGACGGACGTGCCGACGGCACCCTCACCGAGCCGGACTGCATCGCCGCCAAGGTCGCGGCGGTGAAGGCGGCGGTGCCGGACCTGTTCGTCAACGCCCGGACCGACACCTGGTGGCTGGGGGTGGACGACCCGCTGCCGCAGACTCTCGCCCGGGCCCACGCCTACCGGGCCGCCGGCGCCGACGGGATCTTCGTGCCCGGCATCGTCGACCCGGCCACGCTGCGCGTGCTCACCGGGCGGATCGACGCCCCGGTGAACGCGCTGTACCAGCCGGGTGGACCAGGACTGGACGAGCTGGCCGCCGCGGGGGTTGCCCGGGTCAGCACCGGCTCCCTGCTGTTCCGGGTGGCGCTGGCCGCCGCGCTCGCCGCCGCCGACCAGGTACGCGCCGGCGGGCTCGCGGCGCACGAAGGGCTGCCGTCGTACGCCGAGGTGCAGGGCCTGATGCCGCCGAGCGCCGGTGTCCAACCGGACGGTCGGCTCCCTTAGGAGTAGATAGGAGGATTGTTCGGTCCACTCCGGTCTTGGCAATTACGGTGTGTTACAGGGCGAACCACCCAGTGTCGTGACCGGAGAAGGGACCCCGTCATGCGTGTGCCCAGCCGTAGCCCGGGACAGCAACCCGGTTCGCCCGTGTCGCCCACCGCGCCGGCACGCCGCCGGCCCCCCGGCACGACTCCCCGCCGCGTTCCCACCCCCGAGCCGGACCTGGCCGCCTACCGGACAGCCGTCGCCGAGCTTCTGGTCGAGGTGGGCGCGCTGGCCGACGCGTCGAGCATCCGGGCTCGACAGGTGCTCATCGACGAACGACTGCGCGAGCCGGCGCTCGCCGACGTCCTCGACGCCACCCCGCAGGGGCTGATCGGAGCCCGCGAGACGCTGCTGCTGGAGATGGCCCGCTACCAGCCGAACGACCGCACCTCGGCGCGTGACCTCACCGCGCTGGTCCGGATCTACCTGCTCTCCCGCATCGACGTGCTGTGGTGGCAGGACGCCCCGACGTTCCTCACCGACGACCAGGTCAACGGCAGCGCCGACCTGGTCGACCTGGAGTGGCTGCGCCGCCGCGACCTGCTGGGCTTCCGCTACCAGGAGCAGCCCGCCACCATGCTGGGCCGGGCCGCGCGCGGGCTGCGTCGGCGGCTGCGACCGGACCTCACCCCGCGTACGGCGGGGCTGCTGTTCCGTCGGGCACGACGCGAGGTGGTGGCGCTGCTCAACGACATCGCACGCGAGTTCGCCGCCGCCGCGCCGCCGGCCACCCCGCCGCTGTGGGTGACCAGCCTGGTCCGCAGCGCCGAGCACCAGTACCGGCTGCGCCGCCTGGGGTACGCCGCGATGCTGCCCAGCGGGCACTGCCTCGGCTACTCAGTCGACGTCGAGCTGGCCTGGTTCGAGCGCTTCGGCGCGCGGGACACCCTCGCGGAGGTGCTGCTGAACAGGCAGCGGGCCGGGGAGCTGAACGTGATCGACGAGGGGCAGGCCTGGCACCTGTGCCTCGCGCCCACCGCCCGGCGTCGCCTGCGCCGGGCCTACGAGGCCGAGATGGGGGTCTGACCCCGGTGTGCGGCATCGCGTTGAGCATCGGCCCCGAGGCCGACCCGGCGACGTTCCGGCGGATGCTCGCCGTCCTGGCCCCCCGCGGTGAGGTCACCGAGACCCGGTCCGAGAACAGCCTGCTCGCCGGCACCCGCCGGCTTCGTGTCGTCGACCGGGACCGGGCGGTGCAGCCGTGGACCTCGACCGACGAGCGCTGGCTGCTCTGCTTCAACGGCGAGATTTTCAACTACCGGGAGCTGCGCGCCCAACTGACCCGCCTCGGGCAGGCCTTCCGCACCGAGAGCGACACCGAGGTGCTGCTCGCCGCGTTCCAGCAGTGGGGCGAGGCGGCGGTGACGCGGCTGCGCGGCGAGTACGCCTTCGCGGTCGTCGAGCGGGCCACCGGCCGGACGTACCTGGCCCGCGACCCCATCGGGGTCAAGCCGCTGTACTGGTCCCGCCGGCCCGGCTGCCTGCACCTCGCCTCCGAGGTCAAGGCACTCGTCGGGCACGGTGCCCCGATCGCCGAGGTGCCGCCCGGGCACCACGGTTGGGCCGAGGCGGACGGGCACGTGCGGCTGAACCCGTACGTCGACCTGCTCACCATCGGTGACGGCCTGCCGATCATCGACGACCCGGACGAGGCCGCCCTGCTCGTCCGCGCCGCGCTGAGCGACTCGATCCGGATGCGCGTGGAAACCGACCTGACCGTCGGGGTGGTGCTCTCCGGTGGGCTGGACAGCTCGCTGACGTTGCGGCAGGTGCGCGACATCCACCCGGACTGCGTGGCGGTCACCGTCGGCGCTGCGGACAGCCCCGACGTGGCGTACGCCCGGCGGCTCGCCGCCGACCTCGACGTGCCGCACGTGGTGGTCGAGCTGCGTCCGCGCGACATCCGGCTCGCCGACGTCCGCGAGGCGATCCGGATCTCCGAGCTGACCGAGTACGGCGACATCATCAACGCCGTCGTCTCGGTGCCGATCTTCCGACGGCTCCGCGACCTGGGCATCAAGGTGGTGCTCACCGGCGACGGCTCCGACGAGCTGTTCGGCGGCTACCGGATGTATCACCAGGTCGGCCCGGCCGCGGCGCGCCGACTGTTCCTGCACCGCATCCGCAATCTGTGCCGTACGGAGTTGCAGCGCGTCGACCGGGCCGCCATGGGACACGGGGTGGAGGCGAGGTTGCCGTTCCTCGACCTCAGTGTCGTGGAGCTGGCGATGCGGCTGCCGCTGGACCTGAAGCTGCGCCACGGGCAGGAGAAGTGGATCGTCCGGCGGGCGTTCGCCGACGTGCTGCCCGACTACATCCTGCGCCGCCCGAAGAACCCGATGTCGTACTCGTCGGGGTTGCACGAGCGGGTGCGGCTGTACAAGCCGCTCTTCGCGCGGCTGCACCGCTCGTTCGGCTACGACCTGCAGGAGCCGGTCCGCCGGGACTTCGACAGTGTCCTCAGCCGCTGCGGCAACGACCTGGACCGGGCCATCGCCGACGGGCTGACCCGGCCCGACTACACGGTCCTGGAGCACGCCCGCGACCTGGTCGGCGCGGCCAGGTGGAACGCCGCGCCGATGGTCCGTCGGCTGGTCGGCCCGCGCCCGGCCCGCCGCTGAACCGCCCCGCGGGCCACGCTTGACTCTGACACGGTGTCAGGGACGAGCGTGGAGGGACCATGTTCACCATCGGAGACTTCGCCAGACTCGGCCGCGTGTCGGTGCGGATGCTGCGCCACTACGACAGCATCGGCCTGCTGCGCCCCGCCAGCGTCGACCCGCACACCGGTTACCGCTTCTACCGGGCCGACCAGCTGCGCCGGCTCAACCGGGTGATCGCCCTCAAGGAGCTGGGCCTCACCCTCGAACAGGTGCGCGCGATCGTCGACGACGCCGTCGACGTGGCCGAGCTGCGCGGCATGCTGCGGCTGCGCCGAAGCCAGCTGGCGGAACAGCTGGCCGCCGACAGCGCCCGGTTGACGGCCGTCGAGGCGAGGCTCCGTTTGATCGAGTCGGAGGGTCGGATGACCACCCAGGAGGTCGTACTCAAGGAGATCGTGCCGGTCCGCGTCGCGGAGTTGACCGCTGTCGCGCCCAGTTACCAGGGCGAGGACATCGGCCCGGTGATCCAACCGCTCTACCCGGAGTTGTTCCGTCGGCTGGCCGAGGCGGGGATCACGCCGGCGGGGCCGAGCATCGCCTGGTACGAGCCGGCCCCCGGCGACGACGGCGACGCGGTGGTGGTGCACGCCGGGGTGACCGTGGGGGTCGGGGCGGAGGCCGCCTCCGACGTCGCGGTGGTGGACCTGCCCGCGGTGCGCACCGCCGCGACGATCATCCACCACGGTGCAATGGACGACGTGGAGGAGAGCATGCAGGTCCTCGCCCGGTGGATCGAGGACAACGGCTACCGCACCGACGGGTTCGCCCGGGAGGTCTACCTCGACTACTGCCCGGACGCCCCCGAGAAGGGCGTCACCGAACTCCAGCTCGCCGTCTACCGGGACTGAGTGACCGGCGGACCAACGTCAGGTCCGATCGCCGCCAGCACTCCCGCCGTCACCGCGCCAGGCTGGACCGATGACGAACAGCACCACGTTCCGAGTCCACGCCCTGCCGGCCGCCGCGCTCGACACCGTCCGCCGGACCGGCCGGGACGCTGCCGACCGGCCCGTCGAGTCGCTCCGAGCCGGTGGCGGCGAAGCCCTGCGCTGCTGTCTGCGCGATGCCGACGAGGGTGAGGACCTGCTGCTCTTCGGGTACGCGCCGCCGGGCGCCGCCGGCCCGTACCGGGAGATCGGACCGGTCTTCGCGCACGCCACCGCCTGCCCCGGCCCGGACCCGGCGGGCGGGCACCCGCCGGCCTGGCGGGGGCGACCCCAGGTCCTTCGGGCGTACGACCGGCAGGGCCGCATCTGCGGCGGCCGGCTGCACGACGGCACGGACCCGGAGGGGGTGATCGCCGAGCTGCTGGCCGACCCGACGGCGCGTGAGCTGCACAGCCGCAACGTGGTGTACGGCTGCCTCATGTTCGTCGTGCGGCGGACGACCGGATGACCCTGGCCGTCCTGTCCGCGCCCGATCGCTCAGCTCACCAGCAGCAGCGCGCCGACGGCGGCGAGGGTGCCGGTGACCGCGAGCACCGTGCTGGTCACCACGAACCGGGTCACCGGCACCCTCACCCCGGCGGCCCGGCACCGCTCGAACCACAGCAGGGTGGCCAGTGACGCCCAGGGGGCGGCCAGCGGGCCGACGTTGGTGCCGATCAGCAGGGCCAGCAGACGGGTGTGGTCGCCGGCCGGCAGCACCGACTCCCCGGCCAGGTAGGCGGGGAGGTTGTTCACCGCGTTGGACAGCAAAGCGCCGGTGCCGCCCGCGCGCAGCGCGCCCAGCGCCCCGCCGTCGGCGCCCAGCAGGTTGCCCACCAGGTCGTCCAGCCCGTGCCGGCCGAGGGTCTGCACGACCAGGAACAGGCCGGTGACGAAGAGCAGCAGCCGCACCGGCACCAACCCGGGGCGCAACGTGGCGGGGGACCGGACCACGAAGCCGAGCAGCACCAGCGCGAGCGCGACGGTGGAGGCGAGCCCGATCTCCACCCCGGCGACGATGCCGGCGACGAAGAGCAGGCATCCGGCGAGCGCGGTGCGGTGCAGCACCGGATCGGCCGGTACGTGCCGGGCCGGCGCAACGAACCGTCCCCCGACCGGCCGCTCGCGCCGCCACCAGGCGTACCAGAGCAGCGCCATGGTGACCGCCACCGCGGCGAGCTGCGGCAGCGCCATCCGCTCGGCGTACGCCAGCGGTGTCAGTCCGACCCGGTCGGCGGCCAGCAGGTTGGTCAGGTTCGACACCGGCAGCAGCAGGCTGGCGGTGTTCGCCAGCCAGACGGTGGTGACCGCGAGCGGGGCGGCGGGGACGCGCAGGTTGCGGGCCAGCGCGAGCAGCACCGGGGTGAGCAGCACTGCGGTGGTGTCGAGGTTGAGCACGAGGGTGGTCACCGTGGCCAGCCCGCCGCAGAGCAGGAAGAGGGCAGCCCACCTGCCCCGGGCGGCGATGGCCAGCCGGCTGGCCAGCACGTCGAAGACGCCGGCGACGGCGGTCAGCTCGGCGAGCACGATCACGGTGCCGAGGAAGAGCAGCAGCGGCAGGATCCGCTGCACTGTCGCGGTGGTCTCCGCGCGGGGCAGCAGGCCGCTCAGCGCGCAGGCCGCGCCGACCACGGCCAGGACGACCGCGACCAGGTCCAGCGGGTGGGGTCGCCAGCGCCTGGTCGGCTCGGGCGGTGCGGGCGGCGCATCGGCGACGGCGGCAAGCTTCACGTCTGACGACGTTCGCATGACGGTCGGTCTGCCGCCCGCGCTGGCACCGCCGTCGTGACCAGCCCCACCATCGCCGGGGGAGCGCGGCCGGCCGGGCGAGGTGGCCCGGTGCGGGGGAACCAGACAGACCGGGCGGACCTGCCCGAACACGACCGGGCCCGGCCCCCAGGGATCGGGGGCCGGGCCCGGTTTCGTGCTTCGGTGCCTACCAGCCCAGGTAGCTGGGCTGGGTCTGCACGTTGAGCTCCTTGTAGCGGGTCAGGTTGGCCGTCCAGGTACGCCAGTCGTTCAGCTCCAGGACGTCCAGGCCCTTCACCATGTCGTTGGAGTAGATGTGGCCGTTGTAGTAGTACGCGGACCAGGTGCCACCACCGACGGGCCTGTCGGCCGACAGCGGACCGCGCTCCCAGAAGGCGATCTCCTTCGGCTTGGCCGAGTCGGTGAAGTCCCAGACCGAGATGCCACCCTGGTACCACGCCTGGACCATGATGTCCTTACCGAGCACCGGGATCAGCGAGCCGTTGTGCGCCACGCAGTTCTCGGTGTCGGAGTTGTTGCGGGGGATCTTGTAGTAGCTGCGGAAGTTCATCTTCCGAGCGTCACCGCGACCGCTGATGTCATAGATGGCATCCGCGCCCCGGGTCGGTCCGACGGCCTCGTTGCAGGTCGCGGCGCCGCCGCCACCCAGCTCGTCGGTGAAGATCACCTTGGTGCCGGCGTTGTTGAAGGTGGCCGAGTGCCAGAACGCGAAGTTGACCGTGTCGCGGACCCGGTTGATGACCCGCGGCTTCTCGCGGTTCTTGATGTCGAGCAGGATGCCGTCACCCATGCACGCGCCGGCGGCCAGGTCCTTGGCCGGGTAGACGGTGATGTCGTGGCAGCCGGTGGTCGCCGAGCCGGTCTCACTGCCCGGGAAACCGCCGTCCGGGAAGAGGTTCGGGGCTGCGATCACCGCGGCGTCGGTCGGCTTCTTCACCGGCACCTTGATGATGGAGATCGAGTCGTGCGGCGGCTGGCAGTCCGGGAACTCGGCCCGCGGGCTGTACGACGAGACGTACAGGTAGACCGTCTTGCCGCTCTTGCCCGGCACCAGGGTGTGGGTGTGTGAGCCGCAGGCCGTCTCGACGGACTTGACGTACCGCGGGTTTGCCTTGTCCTTGATGTCGAAGACCTTGATGCCCTCCCAGGACTCCTTCACGTCCGCCCCCTGCGTGGTGCTGTTGCAGGAGTCGTCGCTGCGGGACGAGTCGGTGGAGAGGAAGAGCAGGTCACCGTGGACGGAGATGTCGTTCTGCGACCCCGGGCAGAGCACCCGGGACACGACCGTTGGCGCGCTCGGCCGCGAGATGTCGTAGATGACGAAGCCGTTGTAGTTGCCCGCGAAGGCGTACTTGCCCTGGAAGGCGATGTCGCTGTTGGTCGCGTCCAGTGGGGCGACCTTCGGCACGTTGGCGATCTGACGCAGGTTGGGGCTGCTCACGATCTCGTCGACGCCGGGGATCGTGTTGGTGGGGGCGGCAGCTGTCGCCGCCTGGGGCACCACCTGGGCGTTGCTCGCCGGGGCGACGAGGACGCCGGCGACGAGGAAACCGGTCGCGGCGAGCGCCACGATGCGGAGTTGTCGTAACCGTGGCTTGTGGAGTCTGATCATCGGCGAGGCCCTTCGCAAGGGGAAGACGATGGTCGACACCTTACCGTCCGGAGAAGAACGTCGATGTGACCTGTGTCACATGAAAGTGTCTTCTTCAATGGATAACATCGCGATGACCTCGACCCCAGGGAGTTGCCCATGACCAACCGGCGTGCACGAACCCTGGCGATCGTCACACTGGCGCTTGTGCTGCCGCTGGTGGCCTTCATCGTGATCCGCTCCGGGGACGACACCGCAACGGGGGCTGCGCGGCCGGCCTCCGCGCCCGCCACCTCGGCGCCCCCCGCGTCGCCCTCGGCCAGCCCCGTGCCCACCGACCTGACCGTCATCGCGCCCGGTCGTCCGGGTGAGTCCGCGACCACCCGCGCGGCCCACGAGGTCCGCGACGCCGGCCCGGCGCCGCACAACTCGTTGGACGTCTGGTTCGTGCGGATGATGATCCCGCACCACGCGCAGGCTCTGGCGATGGCGGAACTCGCCCCCGACCGGGCCGCCGACCCCGACATCCGCGCGCTCGCCGACCGCATTCGCGCCAGCCAGGGGCCGGAGATGGGCATGATGCGGGGCTGGCTCCAGACCCGCGGGCTCCCGGCGGAGGTCCAGGGGCACGACCACGGCACCATGCGTGGCATGCAGACGCCCGAGGCGATGCGGCAGCTCGCCGCGACCCGTGGCGCGGACTTCGACCGGCTCTTCGTGCGGATGATGACCGAGCATCACGAGGGCGCCATCGAGATGGCCACCAACCTGCTCAAGGTCGGTTCCGACCTGACGCTCAACGAGTTCGCCAACTCGGTCGCCACCGAGCAGACCGTCGAGATCGACCGCATGCGTGAGGTCCTCGGGGGCTGAGCCCGGCCTCCCGGCACGTACGCTGGGTGACCGTGAGACGCACCATGTTCGGTCGGCCGTTGCGCGGCGTCGCCTTCGACGTGGCCGTGTCCGCCCTGGTGGCGCTCGTCAGCCTGACCGCGGCGGTGAACCAGCCCGGCGGCTGGGCGGCCACCCTGGTCGGTGTGGCAATGGCGGCGGCGCTGGTGTTGCGCCGCACCCACCCGAGCGCGGTGACCGTGGTGGTCGCGGCGCTCGCCCTGGTCCAGGTGATCGCCGGGTGGGGCCCGCTCGTCTACGACATCGCCGTCCTGATCGCGCTCTACAGCGTGGTGAAGTACGGCGAACGGCTCCGCGACGGCGTGGTGGCCGGCGCGGTCGCCGCCGTCGGTGTGCTGCTCGCCGCCGCGCAGACCCCCCACGTCGTCCAGTGGTGGATCACCGCGCTGTGGTACGCGCTGGTCACCGGCGCGGTGTGGTTGGTGGCGCTGAACGTGCGGACCCGGCGGCTCTACGTGCTCAGCCTGGAGGAACGCGCCACGACCCTGGAACGCGAACGGGAGGCCGAGTCCCGGGCGGCGGTCGCCGAGGAGCGCACCCGGATCGCGCGTGAGCTGCACGACGTGGTCGCCCACAGCATGGCGGTGATGATCGTCCAGGCGGACGGCGCCCGGTTCATGCTCGACCGTGACCCCGCCCAGGCGCGCACCGCCGTCAAGGTGGTCGCGGACACCGGCCGGCAGGCACTGGAGGAGATGCGCCGGCTGGTCGGCGTCCTGCGCGACGCCGGCCCGGGTGGCGCCGCAGACGGGGCCGACGGGCTCGTGGTGGCCGCCGACCCGGAGCACCGGCGCCTGGCCCTGGCCGAGTTGCCCGACCTGCTGACCCGGTTCGGCGACGCCGGGCTGCGCATCCGCAGCACCGTCACCGGCGCGCCGCCGGCCCTGCCCCCGGGCCTGGAGCTGACCGTCTACCGGGTGGTGCAGGAGGCACTGACCAACGCGCTCAAGCACGCCGGCGTCGGCGCCGGCGTCGAGGTCTGCCTGGCCTACACCGCCGAGGCCGTCGTCGTCCGGGTGGTCGACAACGGCCAGGGCCGCCCGCTGGTCAGCCCCACTCCGTCGGGTGGTCACGGCCTGCTCGGCATGCGGGAGCGGGTGACGGTGTACGACGGCAGCCTCACCGCCGGCCCCCGACCCGTCGGGGGCTGGCAGGTCGAAGTGCGGCTACCACTACCGTCGGAGCCGGCAACGGAGGTGATCGCGGCATGACGATCCGGGTGGTGATCGTGGACGACCAGGCGCTGGTCCGCGCCGGGTTCCGGATGGTGCTGGACTCCCAGCCCGACCTGGAGGTGGTCGGCGAGGCGATCGACGGCGCGGACGCCCTGCGGGTGCTCGCCCGCACCGAGGCGGACGTCGTCGTGATGGACATCCGCATGCCGACCATGGACGGGGTGGAGGCGACCCGGCGGCTCTGCGCCGACCGGCCCGCCGGCCCGCCCCGGGTGCTGGTCCTGACCACCTTCGACACCGAGGCCGACGCGTTCGCGGCCCTCCAGGCCGGCGCGAGCGGTTTCCTGCTCAAGAACGTCCCACCGGAGGAACTGCTCGCCGCGATCCGGGTGGTCGCCCAGGGCGACTCCGTGGTGGCCCCGTCGATCACCCGGCGGTTGCTGGACCGTTTCGCCGGGCAACTCGGTGCCGGCCCGAGCGCCGACCCCCGGCTGACGCAGCTCACCGACCGGGAACGGGAGGTGCTGCTGCTGGTCGCCCAGGGGCTGTCCAACGCGGAGATCGCCGCCCGGGTGCACGTGGCCGAGGCGACGGTCAAAACCCACGTCGGGCGGATCCTGGCGAAACTCCAGCTGCGTGACCGGGTCCAGGCGGTGGTCCTGGCGTACGAGAGCGGGCTGGTCACACCCGGCGGATGACCCCGCGTACGACCTGGGTCGTAGCGGCCGACGTGTGCATCGCGACCCGGGACGCACGCAGGTCGAGCGCACAGGTGGAGATGGACGAACCGACACCGGCCATAGCGTCGGAGGTGTCCGATCCGCCACCTGCACCGGGAGCCCCGCTTGATCCGCCTGACCCTGCGCTCGCTGCGTGCCGAAGCCCTGCGCATGCTGCTCTCCGCGCTGGCCGTCGTGCTCGGTGTCGCGTTCGTCGCCGGCACCATGATCTTCGTCGACGGGATGCGCGCCGGCACGTACGAGCGGGCCGGCACCTTCGACCGCCACACCGACCTGGGCGTCTACTCGGCCGGCCGTGAGCTGCTGCCCCCGACCCTGGTCGATGAGGTGCGCGCGGTCGACGGGGTGGCCGCCGCAGCCGGTGAGCTGACCAACACCGCCGGGGTCGTCGGCGTCGACGGTCGCCCGGTGCTCGGCTTCACCGTGCTCGCCGCCATCCCCACCGAGGACGCCCTGCGCTCGTACGACGTGGTCGCCGGCCGACTGCCCGACCGTGCCGGGGAGGTGGTGCTGGACGCGCCGACGGTCGCCAAGGAGGGCTTCGTGCTCGGCACGCCGGTCCGCGTCGGCGGTTCCGGTGGCCCGGCCCGCCCGTACACCCTGGTCGGCACCGTCGACGTGGCTGGCACCGCCCGCGACGTCGGCGGTCCGTTCGTCGGGATGGTCGGGCCGGACGCGCTGGCTCTCACCGGCGAGCGCGGCTACGGCCGCATTCTGGTGGCGGCCCGACCGGGGGCCTCCGTCTCGGCGCTGACCGACCGTGTGCGCGCCGCGGCGGGCGCCGAAGCCACAGTGAAGAGTCGCCAGCAGATCCTCGACGAGGCCGTCGAGGACGCGGTGCGCAACGTGGACCAGTTCCGGATGCTGTTGCTGATCTTCGTCGGGGTCGCCGTGGTGGTGGCGGGCTTCGTGATCGCCAACACCTTCGCGATCGTGCTGGCCCAGCGCACCCGGCGTACCGCGCTGCTGCGCCTGATCGGGGCGACCCGCGGGCAGGTCTTCCGGGCCGCCGTGCTGGAGTCGGCAGTGCTGGGGCTGGTCGCCTCCGCGCTCGGGGTGCTGCTCGGCGTGAGCCTCGCCGGCGGGATGGGGCTGGTGATGTCCCGACTGGACGTGCCGGTCGCCGGTGGCCTGACCGTGTCCGGTTCGACAGTCCTGACCGGCCTGCTGCTGGGTACCGCGCTGACCGTGTGCGCCGCCCTGCTGCCGGCCTGGCGGGGGACGCGGGTCGCCCCGGTGGCCGCGCTGACCGATGCCGCGGTGCAGCCCGCCCGCAGTGCTGGTCGGGTACGCCTGACCTTCGGCGCGGTGGTGCTGGCCATCGGGGTCGCGGCGCTGGTCGGCGCTGCCAGCGCCGGCCAACTGATCCTGGTGGCCGGCGGCGGGGTGCTGGCCTTCTTCGGGATCGTCCTGTTCGGACCGGTGCTCGTTCCGGCCCTGGCCCGGGTGTTCGGCTGGCCGGCACGGCGCGTGCTCGGGGCGACCGGAGCGCTGGCAGTCGCCAACACGGTCCGTAACCCGCGGCGCGTCGCCGCGACCGCCACCGCCCTGGTGATCGGGATCGGACTGGTGTCGGCGTTCATGGTCGGTGCCCGCAGCACCAAGGACGGCATCGAACGCAGCGTGGACGCCCAGATCGGGACCGACTTCGTGGTCAGCGGTATCGGTCAGGATCTGCCTGGCGCGCTCGCCGGTGAGCTTGCCGCCCGCCCCGAGTTGGGTGTGGTGCACGAGCAGCGCAGCACGGTCGTCGCCGACGTCGAGATCCGCGCGGCCCACCCGGCGCTGGTCGGCCGGACGCTGGAGCGGGTGCTCGCCGGCGACGCCGGTCGGGTCGGGCCGGGGCAGGTGCTGGTCCACCGCGAGCTGGCGCAGGCCCGCGGCTGGCAGGTCGGCTCGCCGGTGACCGTCCAGGGCCGGTCGTTCCGGGTGGCCGCCGTGGTCACCGACGACACCCGCTCCGACGGCGCGCCCGTCGGGCACGTCATCGACATGGCCGACGAGGACTTCGCGGCGCTCTTCCCCGCCCAGCGCGGTTACCTGGCCGAGATCGACCCCGCCACCGGCGTGAGCGCCGAACGGGCCCGGGACGCGATCGAGGCGGTGCTGGGCCGCTACCCGACGGTGAACCTGATGGACCAGGGGGCGTACAAGAAGATGCTGACCGGCACCGTCGACATGCTGCTCGTCCTCGTCACCGCGCTGCTCGGCCTGGCCGTGGTGATCGCCCTGGTCGGTGTGGCGAACACGCTGAGCCTGTCGGTGGTCGAGCGCACCAGGGAGAACGCCGTGCTGCGGGCGGTCGGGCTCACCCGAGGGCGCATGCGGGCGGTGCTCGCCATCGAGGCGGTGCTGATGGCGCTGGTCGGCGCGGTGCTCGGGGTGGGACTGGGCACCGGGGTCAGCGCCTCCGCGATGGCACTCCTGACCCGCCTCGGCGGGGACTTCCACGTGGTGCTGCCGCTCGGCCAGCTCGGGCTGACCCTCGGCGTCGCGGTGCTGGCCGCCCTGCTCGCCTCGGTGCTGCCCGCCCGCCGGGCGCTGTCCCGCCCGGTCGTCGAGGCGCTCGCCGACCAGTGACCGATGCGGTCCCTGCCGGGCGCGACCCGAACGGACATCCGCCGGCCGGCCCCGCCATCTTCCCCAGCGGCGGGACCGGCCAGCGGTGCCGGGTCTACAGGCGCTCGACCATCGGGCCGACGCAACGGTTGCGGGTGTCGAAGACGTAGCGGGCGTGCCGCACCACGAGGTCGTAGTCGATGCTGTCGTGGTCGGTGACCACCACCACCCCGTCGGCGGCGCTCACCTCCCGCTCCGAGAGCCCGACCACTGTGACGCCGGCCGGGATCTGGTGCGGCTCGGCGTACGGCTCCACCGCGTGGACCTCGGCGCCGAGGGCCTGCAGGCGGCGGGCCACGTCGACCGCGGGGGAGTCCCGCATGTCGCCGGTGTTCTTCTTGTACGCCAGACCGAGCAGCAGCAGTCGTGCGCCGCTGACGGCCCGGCCGCTCCGGTTCAGCCCCGCCATGATCCGCTGCGCGACGTGCTCGGGCATCTCGTGGTTGATGTCGTTGGCCAACTCGATGAACCGGAACTGCCGGCCGAGGCGGCGCTTGACCTGCCACGACAGGTAGCAGGGGTCGATCGGCAGGCAGTGCCCGCCGACGCCGGGGCCGGGCCGGAACGGCATGAAGCCGAACGGCTTGGTCTCTGCGGCGTCGATGGCCTGCCAGACGTCGATGTCGAGGTGGTGCGAGAGCATGGTCAGCTCGTTGATCAGCGCGATGTTGACCTGGCGGAAGGTGTTCTCGATCAGCTTGGTCAGCTCGGCCACGCGGGTGGAGTCCACCGGCACGGTGCGGTGCACGAGGCGCTGGTAGAACTCGTCCACCCGGGTCAGTGACGCCGGGTCCACACCGGAGACGACCTTCGGCGTGTTCTCCAGCCGCCAGTCCGGGTTGCCCGGGTCGATCCGCTCGGGGCTGTAGCCGAGGTGGAAGTCACCGGGGCTGGTCAGCCCGCTGGCCGATTCCAACAGCGGGCGCAGCAGCTCCTCGGTGGTGCCGGGGTACGTGGTCGACTCCAGGATCACCGTGCAACCCGGCCGGACGTACGGGCCGATGCCGACGCCGGCCTGCTCGACGAAGCTCAGGTCGGGGGTGCCGTCGCGCAGTGGGGTCGGCACCGTGATGACGCAGATGTCGAAATCCTCGGCGTCGGTGTACTCCGTGCTGGGGTGGTACCGGCCGCTGCTCAACGCCCGGCCCAGCCGGTCGGTCGGGATGTCCTCGATGAACGACTCACCGGAGGCGAGACGCTTCACCCGATCGGCATCGACGTCGAGGCCGACCACGTCCAGCCCGGCCTCGACGGCACGCATGGCCAGCGGCAGTCCGACGTACCCCTGACCGATCACGACCAGCTTTTCAGCGCTCACCCAGGCTCCTGCGGCAGATGGTGGAAATGACCTGCAGAGAGCCTAGAGGCGTCTTCGGCGACGTAAGTCCGTTTTGGGGATATCGGTGCTGGTGGGACTGGGCGGTCAGCCGCCCATCGGGTCCTCCGGCGCGGTCGGTGGGCTCGTGGTGGGGGTCGGATCGGTCGCGGGTGGCGGGTTGCTCGGCGTACTGGGGTTCGGCGGATCGCTGGGCGGCGCGGTGGTGACCGTCGGCGCCGGCGTCGGCGGGGCGGTCGTCTGGCTCGGCTGGATGCTCGGCGTGGCGGAGACCGGGGCCGACGGGGAGGTGTTGGGGACCGGGCCCCGATCGGGTCGGCTCGGGTCGTCGGTGGCGACCTGCTCGTTCGCGGCCGGCAGGTCCAGCGGCCCGCTCGGCCTCACCGTCGGTGAGGTGGTCGGCAGATTGACCGCCGGGTCATCATCGGCGGCGTTGCGCGCCGCGCCCAGTGCGGCACCGAGCCCGACCAGCGCGACCAGCATGGCCGCCGCCGCACCGACCAGCGGGCCTCGCCGACGCTGACGCCCGGCCTGTGCCCCACTCGCCACCGCCGCGCCGGCCGGCACGTCGGTGCGGGTGCCCGGGCCGGCTTCGCGCAACGAAACCGCCGCTGCCATCGCCGTCGGCGGCTCGCCGCCGGTGACCGCGGTCCGGGCGGCCTCGGCCATCGCCGCAGCGCTGCTGAACCGGTCGAGCGGGTCCTTGGCCAGGGCCCGGGACACCAGGGCCCGGACCGCCTCCGGGATGTCGTGCGGCAGCTCGGGTGGTTCGTCGTCCAGGTGTCGCACGGCGACCTGGAGCGGGTTGTCGCCGGTGAACGGGGGACTGCCGGTGAGGCAGCAGTAGGTGACCGCACCCAGCGCGTAGATGTCGGTGGCGCCACTGACCGGCCGGCCGGCGGCCTGCTCGGGGGCCATGTAGAGGGCGGTGCCGGGCACCGCGTTGGCGCTGGTGATGCTGGTGATGTCGGTGGAACGGGCCACCCCGAAGTCCACCAGGACGACAGTGCCGTCCTCGTGCACCAGCAGGTTGCTGGGCTTGACGTCGCGGTGCACGATGCCACCGCGGTGTGCCGCGTTCAGCGCGGCGGCCGCCTGGGCCACGATCGACATCGTCTCGGCCACGTCGAGCCGGCCGGCCGTCTCGATCCGCTTGGACAGCGGCTCGCCGGCGACGAACTCCATGACGAGGTAGTCCGCCCGCCCGCCGTCGGGCAGATCATCCGCGCCGCAGTCGAAGACCTGGACGATGCCGGGGTGCCGCAGCGCCGCCATGATCCGGGCCTCGGCCCGGAACCGGGCGATGAAGTCGGGGTCGGAGACCAGCGCCGGCAGCAGGACCTTGACCGCGACCTGCCGGCCGAGGACCAGGTCGGAGGCACGCCAAACGTCGCCCATACCGCCGGTGGCGACACGTTCGTCCAAGCGGTACCGACCGCTGAGCACGACCTCCGATGACAACACCGCATTACCGTACCTAGAGCAGCGCCGCGCGGCGCGCCGCGGCCGGCCAGCCGACGGGTCATACACGTCGGGTCATCCGGCTTGACCTCTGTGGACGCTGCGTCTCTGTGACCAGGCCGCGACGGGGTGTGACGACAACTGACATATTTCGGCATGGGAACGCTGGATGGTCGCAAAAAACCACCGTCGGGCACAGAGCGCACCCCCTGGCGACTGCCTGTTACGGCAACGCGCCGTCCCGCCGGGTTGATAATTGTCACTCTTCCGTGACACGGTGCCGACTTGCTCGTCGGTGGTCCCCCTCCTAGCGTTAGCCCGGCTCGGGCCCGCCCGGCGATCTCGGCGCGCGGTCGAGCCGCGTCGCCCACCCTGGCGTCGGCCCCGGACGTCCCGCCCGGGCCACTCCGGTAGCGGGCGCGATCAGATCGGCGGGGGGCGGTGCGGGTGCGGGAGTTGGTCGGCGGGTCCTCTCGTACCGCGTGGTCTGCCTTTGCCCGGCGGATCGGGCCGGCGCGCCCCGGGCAGTGCACGGGTTGCGGATGACCGGCGACCTGTCGGAAGCGGTCGGCGCGGCACAGAGCGGGGACGAGGAGGCCTTCCGCTTCCTCTACCGCAGCCTCCAGCCGGGCCTGCTGCGCTATCTGACCGCGCTGGTCGGCGCGGACGCCGAGGACGTCGCCTCCGAGACCTGGCTGCAGATCTCCCGTGACCTGCCCAGCTTCACCGGCGGCGAGTTCCGCGCCTGGACCGTCACCATCGCCCGCAACCGGGCGATGGACCATCTGCGCCGAATGCGCCGCCGCCCGTCACTTCCGGTCCCGGTGCAGGCGCTCGCCGACCTCGCCAGCGACGCGGACACCGCCGAGGGGGCCAGCGAGACGATCGGCACCGAGACCGCCCTGGCGCTGATCGCGACCCTGCCTCCCCGCGAGGCCGAAGCCGTCCTGTTGCGGGCGGTGATCGGGCTCGACGCGGGGTCCGCGGGCCGTGTGCTCGGTCGTCGGGCCGGTGCCGTTCGGACCGCCGCCCACCGAGGCCTGCGGCGGCTCGCGGCACTGCTGGAGCGCGAGGGCCCGGCCGGGTTGTCCGTCGGTGTCGAGGGGGTGCCGGCGCCCCGCCCCGCCAGCAGTCCAGCCCTGCGAACGCCGCACACCGAGCCGGCGGACGGCTGACGTGAGGGGATTTCCGATGAACCCGTTCCGGCGGGCCGACCATGCCGAAACCGACCGGCTGCTCGACTCCGCCCACGGCAGCTCCGACACCGCCCCGGGCCAGGCCCACACCCCCTCGACGTCCGTCCCGGAGTCCGCCCCCGCCGAGCCGGTGGCGCGGCTGCTCGCCGCGGCCGCCGGCCCGGGCCTCCCGCGAGAGTTGGCTGGCGAGGACGCGGCCGTTGCCGCGTTCCTGGCGGCCCGAGCAGACCCGACGCCGTCGGTGTCGCACCGGCCGCGCGGTCGCCGTCTGACGGCTGGCGCGGCGGCCTGGATCGGTGCGGTGGCCGTCACCGCGACGGCGGGTGCGGCCTTCGCCGCGGTCAGTCAGGACTGGGTGCCCGACCCGGGCGCACCGGAGCCGACCCGCACGTCACCAACCCCGGGCCAGGATTCTCCCCGGTCCGGCGAGCCCAGTCGGTCGCCGTCCTCCCCGGGCACCCCGTCGGCCGGCACCCCGTCGCCCCGCCCGCCGTCGCCCGGCACGCCATCTGCCCCGGGCGCACCATCGGCGCAGACCGCGCCCGGCGGGTCGTTGCACGGTCTGTGCCGCGCCTGGCTGGCCAAGAAGCCCGACCAGCGGGACAAGGCGCTGCGAACACCGGCCTACGAGAGGCTGGTGACGGCCGCGGGCAGTGCCGGCCAGGTCGAGGAGTACTGCCGGCGGCTGGTGCCCGAGGAGAAGCCGTCGGAACCGGCGAAGGTCAGCCCGCCACCCCCACCGACGGGCCGCCCCACCCCGCAGTGATCGGCCGGCGGCCGGGGGCGGTCTGTTCCGCCCTGCGTCGGAAATTCGTCTGTTAGACAGAAGTTGGTGGCGCCGTGCACGCCCCCGACGGTGTCGGTGGGTGGGTTTACGGTGGCACAGTGTCGCAAAGGCGGCACACGAGAGGGGGCCTGACCGTTGGTGACGTCGCCCGAGCTGGACCGCAGCGCCATTCTGCGCGAGTCCGCAGCCGCAGGCCGGCACCTCGCCCGGATCTGCTTCAAGACCGGTCCACCGACACACACCGGCGTCGAACTGGAATGGACCGTGCACGACGCCGTCGACCCCGTCCGCCCCGTCGATCCGACAAGACTGCGGGCGGCGCTGGGGCGGCACAGCCCCGTCACACTGGATCCCACCAGCCCTTCCGAGCCTCTGCGGCATGGCGGCATGGTGACCCTGGAGCCGGGTGGCCAGTTGGAGATCTCCACCCCGCCCCGCGCCTCGACAGCCGCATTGATCCGAGCCACCGAGGCCGACATCGCCCAGGTCACCGACCTGCTGGCCACCGCCGGGCTGATTCTCGGCCGCAGCGGCATCGACCCACACCGACGGCCCCGCCCGGTGCTGGAAACTCCCCGCTACCGCGCGATGCGCGGTGCCTTCGACCGGCGCGGTCCGGCCGGCCGCACCATGATGTACAGCACCGCCGGCCTTCAGGTCTGTCTGGACGCCGGTGAGCCGGACCAGGTCGCTGACCGCTGGGCCGCGGCCCACGCCGTCGGGCCGCCGCTGCTCGCGGCGTTCGCATCCGCCGCCCGACACGCCGGGCGACGCACCGGCTGGGCCTCCGCCCGGATGGCCACCTGGCTGGCCATCGACCCGGCCCGCACCCGCCCGGTCTGGACGCCGGGCCACGCCGATGAGGACCCGACCGCCGCCTGGATCCGGTACGTGCTGGCCGCGCCGCTGCTGTGCCGGCGTCGGGACGGCTCGGACTGGACCGCGCCGGCCGGTGTGACCTTTGCCGACTGGCTCGACGGCGCGCTGCCGGAACCACCCACCACCGATGACCTCGACTACCACGTCAGCACCCTCTTTCCGCCGGTGCGGCCGCGCGGTTACCTGGAGTTGCGCTACCTGGACGCCCAACCCGACCGGGACTGGCGGCTCCCGCTGGCGGTGCTGAGCGCCCTCTTCCACGACCCGGGCACGCTGCGCGGGGCGTACGCGATCGCCGCACCGGTGGCGGACCGCTGGTCGGCTGCCGCCCGGCACGGTCTGACCGACCCCGCGCTGGCCGCCACCGCGGCGGCCCTGCTCGACCTGGCCCTGACCACCCTGCCCCGGCTGGACCTGCCGGCCGGCACCCACGACGACATCGAGCGAGGCGTACGAGGGCGGCTGGCCGCCGCCCAGAGGGGAGACGACCGGTGAGCGCGAGGAGTGAGCCGGGGTTGCGAGCCTCGCCGTCGCGAACGGAAGGGGAGGCGGTGAGCGCGAGGAGTGAGCCGGGGTTGCGAGCCCCGCAGTCGCGAACGGAAGGGGACGCGGTGAGCGCGAGGAGTGAGCCGGGGTTGCGAGCCCCGCAGTCGCGAACGGAAGGGGAGGCGGTGAGTGTGCAGGGGGACGCGGTGCCCGCCGGCGCCATGGGGCACGTCGACGGGGAGCGGTTGCGCGACCGGATCGCGGTGGAGTTGGCGCGCGCCCGTGCCCGCACCACGTTGTTGACCGAGGTGGTCGACGACGCCGACCTGATGCGCCAACACTCTCCGCTGATGTCGCCGCTGGTCTGGGACCTCGCCCACGTGGGCAACCAGGAGGAGCTGTGGTTGGTGCGCGATGTCGGGGGGCGCGAGCCGGTGCGGTGCGACATCGACGAGCTGTACGACGCGTTCAAGCAGCCGCGCCGGGACCGGCCGGCGCTGCCCCTGCTGCCGCCGGCCGAGGCGCGTGCCTACCTGGGCACCGTCCGGGACAAGGTGCACGATCTGCTCGACGCGGTGACCTTCACCGAGCGGCCGCTGGTCGCCGACGGGTTCGCGTTCGGCATGATCGTGCAGCACGAGCAGCAGCACGACGAGACCATGCTCGCCACCCATCAACTGCGCTCGGGGCCGGCGGTGTTGCACGCCCCGCCGCCGCCGGAGCCGTCCGTGCGGGTCGGTGGGGAGGTGCTGGTGCCGGCCGGGGAGTTCACCATGGGCACCGACACCGACCCGTGGGCGTTGGACAACGAACGTCCGGCGCACCGGGTCGACCTCCCGGCGTACGTCATCGACGCCGCCCCGGTCACGAACGGGGAGTTCGCGGCCTTCATCGGGGAGGACGGCTACCGCGATCATCGCTGGTGGAGCTCGGCCGGCTGGGCGCATCGGCTCCGGGAGGGGCTGGAGGCGCCGATGCACTGGCGTCGGGACGGCGACGAATGGTCCTACCAGCGTTTCGGCCGGTGGAGCCGGGTGCGCGCCGACGAGCCGGTGGTGCACGTGTGCTTCTACGAGGCGCAGGCGTACGCGGCGTGGGCCGGTAAGCGGTTGCCGACCGAGGCGGAGTGGGAGAAGGCGGCCCGTTGGGACCCGGCGACCGGGCGCTCGCGCCGTTATCCCTGGGGGGACGACGACCCCACCGAGGCGCACGCCAACCTCGACCAACGTCACCTGCGGCCGGCGCCGGTGGGCGCGTACCCGGCCGGTGTGTCGCCGTTGGGGGTGCACCAGCTCATCGGTGACGTCTGGGAGTGGACGTCGAGCACGTTCGACGGGCATCCCGGCTTCACCGCGTTTCCCTACCGCGAATACTCGGAGGTCTTCTTCGGTGGCGACTACCGGGTGCTGCGGGGTGGCTCGTTCGGCACCGACCGTTCCGCCTGCCGGGGCACCTTCCGCAACTGGGACTATCCGATCCGCCGGCAGATCTTCAGCGGTTTCCGCTGCGCCCGCGACGCCCGGCCCGACGAGTCGCACCGGTGATCCACTGCGTTGTCGGCGGCCCGGCGGGCTGGGCGCGCTGATGTGTCGTCACCTGGCCTATCTGGGGCCGCCGGTCACCCTGGCCGAGGTCCTGTTCGACCCCCCGCACTCGTTGGTGCGGCAGTCCTGGGCGCCCCGGGACATGCGCGGCGGCGGCACGATCAACGCTGACGGGTTCGGCGTCGGCTGGTACCCGGGCGAGGGTGAGCCGGTGCGTTACCGGCGGGCGCAGCCGATCTGGAGCGACCCGACCATCGCCCAGCTCGCGTCCGTGACCCGCTCCGGTGCGGTGCTCGCGGCGGTGCGCTCGGCCACCGTCGGGATGGCGGTGCTCGATGGCGCCGCCGCGCCCTTCGCCGAGGGGCGGTGGCTGTTCAGCCACAACGGGGTGGTTCGTGGCTGGCCGGACACCGTGGTGCCACTCGCGGCCGGCCTGCCGGTCCGTGACCTGCTCACCCTGGACGCCGCCACCGACTCGGCGTTGCTCTGGGCGTTGGTGCGGCATCGGCTGCGGGCCGGCGTGGACCCGGCGGACGCGGTCGGGCAGACGGTGGCCGACGTCGCCGCGGCCGCCCCCGGGTCGCGGCTCAACCTGCTGCTCACCGACGGTCACCGGGCGGTGGCCAGCGTGGCCGGGCACGCGCTGTCGGTCCGCGAGGGGCCCGGTTGGGTGCTGCTCGCCTCGGAGCCGCACGACGACGATCCCGGGTGGCGGGCGGTGCCGGAGGGGCATCTGGTCGTCGCCACCGCTGACGAGGTGCGGACACGTCCCCTGCCGACCCGGTGAGTCGCACCGGTCGGGCACGCAACGGTTGATCGAGCAGAGTTGATCGAGCAGAGAGGCGAACCGATGACCGCGGAACCGCTGGAGATCTACCTCGAAGAGCGCGATCTGGAGCGTGGCCTGCGCGACGACGTCCGGGCGGGGCTGAGCGCCGGGCAGAAGTGGCTGCCGCCGAAGTGGTTCTACGACGCCCGGGGCAGTGAGCTGTTCGAGGAGATAACTCGACTTCCCGAGTACTACCCCACCCGGGCCGAGCGGGCGGTGCTGGCCGAGCGGG
Source organism: Micromonospora sp. MGP-C2 (assembly GCF_057766525.1). NCBI lineage: Bacteria > Bacillati > Actinomycetota > Actinomycetes > Micromonosporales > Micromonosporaceae > Micromonospora > Micromonospora sp. MGP-C2. The sequence goes on along the minus strand of NZ_JBYMEN010000002.1, from coordinate 844,294 downwards.
CCTCCGACATCGCGGCGCTGACCTCGGCCAAGACCTTGATCGAGTTGGGCTCCGGTTCGTCGGAGAAGACCCGGCTGCTGTTGGACGCCCTCACCCGTGAGGGCGGGCTGGGCACGTTCGTCCCGCTCGACGTGTCGGTCAGCGCGCTGCGGGGGTCCACCGCCCAGATCGCCGCTGACTATCCGGGCCTGCGGGTTCGGGGCATCGTGGGGGACTTCACCCGGCAACTGGACCGGCTGCCCACCGGTGGCCGCCGGCTGGTGGTTTTCCTGGGCGGCACCATCGGCAACCTGCTGCCCGCCGAGCGGGCCGGGTTCCTGACGGCGATGCGCGCCGCGTTGGAGGCCGGCGACTGGCTGTTGCTCGGCACCGACCTGGTGAAGGATCCGTCGGTGATCGTGCCCGCCTACGACGACGCGGCCGGGGTCACCGCCGAGTTCAACCGCAACGTGCTGCGGGTGATCAACCGCGAGTTGGGTGCGGACTTCGACCCGGCGGCGTTCGAGCACGTCGCCCTGTGGGATCCGGACCATGAGTGGATCGAGATGCGGTTGCGGGCGACCCGGGCGATGCGGGTGCGGGTGCTGGGCATGACCGTCGACTTCGCGGCGGGGGAGGACCTGCGCACCGAGGTCTCGGCGAAGTTCCACCCGGAGGGGATCGCCGCGGAGTTGGTGACGGCGGGCTTCGACACGACGGAGTTCTGGACCGACCCTGATGGGCTCTTCGGGGTCACGTTGGCGCGAGCCCGGTGAGCCTGTCCACCCGCCGAGAACCGGCCAGCCGATGATCGGATAGGCTGACCGGGCGAAGGGGAGTAGCCCCCAATGTCGTGGTCGACATACTGGTGCGTTCCGCATCCGGCCACGCGGCCTCGGTCTCCGAGGCGGGCGAGACCTTCGACTCAGGCTGTTGCAGCCGGGTCGAGGGCGCCCTGTACCTCCTCCCGGCATGAGCGGGAAGGACGTCATGGAGGGATTTTTCGCCGCGCTGGTCGTCAGCTTCGGCGTCATCTTCGTTGCCGAGCTGGGGGACAAGTCCCAGCTGATGGCGCTGACCTTCGCCACGCGGTTCAAGCCGATCCCGGTGCTGATCGGCATCACCATCGCCACGGCGGTGGTGCACCTGGCGTCGGTCGCCATCGGCGCGGGTCTCGGGGCGGTGTTGCCGACCGAGTGGATCTCCCTGGTGGCCGGTGTGGCGTTCCTCGGTTTCGGCGCGTGGACCCTGCGCGGGGACAAGCTCACCGAGGACGAGAAGCGAAAGGCTGAGAAGACCAACAAGACCGCGCTGGTGGCGGTGTCGGTGGCGTTCTTCCTGGCCGAGCTGGGTGACAAGACGATGCTCGCCACGATCACGCTCGCCACCAAGTACGGCTGGTTCGGCACCTGGCTCGGCTCCACGCTGGGCATGGTGGCGGCGGACGCGTTGGCCATCCTGGTCGGCCGGATGCTCGGTCGTCGGCTGCCGGAGAAGGCCATCAAGTACGGTGCCGCGATCCTGTTCGCCATCTCCGGTCTCTGGTTGATCCTGGAGGCGGTGAACGAGCTGACCTGAGTGTCGACTAGCTGCCCCGAGTGCGGGTAACGGCCCGAGGTGGAGCCGGCCGAGCTGTTGCGTCAGGGCGACCAGGTGCTGGTGGCCGTGGTGGAGGTGGCCGGCGCACTGGTGATCTTCGTTGGCGCGGTCTGGGCGGCGGTGCGGTTCGTGGTCGAAGGGCTACGACACCGCTCCGCCGCCCTCTTCACGCCGATCCGGCTCTCCCTCGGCCGCTTTCTGACCCTCGGTCTGGAGTTCCAGTTGGCGGCCGACGTGCTGCGGACCGCCGTGTCGCCGTCGTTCGAGCAGATCGGCCAGTTGGCGGCCATCGCCACGATCCGAACGGCGTTGAACTACTTCCTGGGCCGCGAGATCCGTCAGGAGCAGCGCCAGGTGGCCGAGGCAGAGCAGTCCCGGTGATGGACGTCCTGCTCACGGTGGTCACCGCTCTGGCCCTGGTCGTCGGGGTGGTCACCGTGCTCAGCACCGGGGCGCTGCGAACCGGCGTACGGCTGCTGTTGGACCTGCTGACCGCGGCCGGCCTGCTGCGGCTGGCCGGCGACCCTGGCTGGAACGGCCTGGCCGGCGCGGTCGCGATCATCGCCCTGCGGCAACTGCTCGGTGCGGCGATGAGCGCTCCGCCGCCGTGGTCCGGGCGACAATCCCCGGCACCCTGCGCCGGGGACGATCACCACCTACCGTTGGCATTGAGACGTGGAACCGGGAAAACGGGAGGATAACCACATGAGCCGGCACGACGAACCGAACGAGTACGGCTTCTCCGGCGGTGCCACCGCTCCCGAGCCGCCGCCCGGCGGCAAGGCTGACGAGCAGGATCGCGTCGAGGCGGTGGCGGTGCCGGGCGACGACCTCACCGCCCCGGCGGCCGAGGCGGTGGTCGAGGAGACCGAGGAGCCGCCGCCCGCCCATCGTCGCCGCTGACCGGAGGTCCGTCGTACGGCACGGAGGCGGCACGCCGCGCGGGTCGGCCGTTCGCCGGCCCGCGCGGCCATCCGTTCAAGCGCCTGCGGGTCGCTGGTAGACGTCGGGCACACCGTCGCCGTCGGCGTCGAGCCGCTCCCGCTCCGCCACCCGGCGGTACGTCGCGTTGCGGCGGACGAGCACCGTGGCGGCCAGGCCGGCGGAGATCACCGACCCGAGCAGCACGGCCACCTTGACCCGACCGTCGGTCGTGCTGCCGGCGCCGAAGGCCAGATCGCCGATGAGCAGCGACACAGTGAACCCGACGCCGGCCAGCAGGGCGATCCCGAGCAGGTCCGACCAGCTGATGTCCTCGTCCAGTTCGGCGCGGGTGAATCGGGCCAGCAGGTACGTCGATCCGAAGATGCCGATGCTCTTGCCGAAGACCAGGGCGGCGACGACGGCGATCACGATCGGGTCGGTCAGCAGGGCGCCGAGGTCGCTGCCGCGCAGCGTGACCCCGGCGGCGAACAGCGCGAAGGCCGGCACCGCGAAGCCGGCCGACACCGGGCGCCACCGGTGCTCCAGGCGTTCGGCGAGCCCGCCCTCGTCCGATGCGGCGGCCGGCTGGCCACCAGCGACCGTTGGGCGGCGGGCCAGCACCGGGACCGTGAAACCGAGCAGGACACCGGCCACCGTGGCGTGCACACCCGAGGCGTGCACCAGCGCCCAGGCGGCGACCGCGAGTGGGATCAGCGCCCACCACCAGGTGCGCCCGCGTTGCACCAGCAGGGCGAAGAGCCCGATCGGCAGCAGCGCCGCGAGCAGCGGAAGAGGTTGGAAGTCGGCGGTGTAGAAGACCGCGATGATGGTGATCGCGAAGAGGTCGTCGACCACGGCGAGGGTGAGCAGGAAGGCGCGCAGACCCTGGGGCAGGTGTGAGCTGACCACCGCGAGCACGGCCAGCGCGAAGGCGATGTCGGTCGCGGTCGGGATGGCCCATCCGCGCAACCCGTCGCCGCCGGCGCTCAGGACGACCCCCACGTAGATCAGCGCCGGCAGCAGCATTCCCCCGAGGGCGGCCACCACGGGCAGCGCCGCCCGGCGTGGGTCGCGCAGTTCCCCGGCGACGAACTCCCGTTTGAGTTCCAGACCCACGACGAAGAAGAAGACGGCCAGCAGGCCGTCCGCCGCCCAGGTGGCCAGGGTCAGGTCGAGGTGCGCCGATGCGCCGCCGGGCCAGGGCACCCAGGCACCGAGCCGGGTGTACGAGTCGGACCAGGGCGAGTTTGCCCAGGTCAGCGCGACCACGGCACCGAGCAGCAGCAGCGCTCCGCCGACGGTCTCGGTGCGCAGCACGTCGGCCAGGTGTCGGGCCTGCGGCCAGGATGAGCGCGAGAACAGCCGGACCCTCGGCGGGCGCTGCTCGGACGGCGGGGTGCGGGAGGTCATGTGCGGGGTCACCTCGGGAGTCAGGACAGCAGGAATCCACTTGCCGACCAGACTTCCCGGCACACCTTCACCGACCCTATCCGGCTTCGCGCCCGGCGGCGCGCGCTGGGCCGATCGGACGCCACCTGATCGGCTTTCGACCTTTTCCGCGTTGTCGCCGCTGCCGAATGGGTGTTTGTCGGGTTGGTCATCCGGATGCACATCGCACTGCAGAAAATACATAACTCCGGACATAAGGCGCATCAACCGCTTTAATGGTTTCACGAGTTTAGAGACGACCTTGGGGGTTTTCGTGAAGTTTATTGGCGTAACCGGACCGGCACGGAGGCGCTCCTGATGGACCTGCTCCGCCATTTGCGTCACGTGCGTCGGCACTGGTGGGTACCGCTGGTCACGATCATGGTGGCTCTGGGCGTCTCGGCGTTCCTGACCGTGCGTGCCCAACCCCGGTACGTCGCCTCGGTGACCTTCTTCGTCACCACCCCCAACTCGGGCATCAGCGAGGCCTACCAGGGCGGGCTCTTCCTCCAGCAGCGTGTCAAGTCGTACGCCGACCTGCTCGGCAGCGATCGACTGGCGCAGAGCGTGGTGGCCGAAACGCCGGTGGGTCTCACCGCGGACGAGGTGCAGCGCCGGGTGAGCACCTCCACCGAGACCGGCACCGTTCTGCTGCGGGCGTCGGTCACCGACACCGACCAGACCCGCGCGCTGCGGGTGACGGAGTCCCTCGCCGCGAAGTTCGTCGAACTCGTGCAGAAGATCGAGACGACGCCCGAAGGTAAGGCGCCGATCAAAATCGAAGTGGTCAGCGGCCCTCGGGTGAGCGCCAACCCTGTCTCGCCGCAGCCGGTCCGCAATCTCACCCTCGGCGGCCTGATCGGGCTGCTCCTCGGCGTCGGCCTGGCGATCCTGCGCGGCATCGCCGACGTACGGCTGCGCGACTCCGCGGGCCTGCAACGCGCCACCGGCAGCCCACTGCTCGGCGAGATCCCGTTCGAGGCCAGCGCCCGCACCGCGCCGCTGATCGTGGGCGAGGCCGCGACCTCGGCGCGTGCCGAGGCGGTTCGCAAACTGCGGACCAACCTGCGCTTCGTCGATGTCCACGAGCCGGCCCGGGTCATCGCCGTGACCAGCGCCCTGCAGGGCGAGGGCAAGACCACCCTCTCCTGCAACCTGGCCATCGCGCTCGCCGAGGCCGGCTGGCGGGTGCTGCTGGTCGACGCGGACCTGCGCCGCCCGAAGGTCGACGACTACCTGGGCCTGGACGCCGGTGTCGGTCTCACCGACGTGCTGGTCGGCGACGTGCAGGTCGGTGATGTCGTGCAGCGCTGGGGGGACAAGTCGCTCCTGGTGCTGCCCAGCGGGTCGGCCCCGCCGAACCCGAGCGAGCTGCTCGGCTCCAAGGCGATGTCGGATTTGTTGCTGGCGCTGCGCGAGTCGGCGGACATCGTGATCATCGACACCGCGCCGCTGCTCGCGGTGACCGACGGCGTGGTCGTCGCCGTGCAGGCCGACGGTGCCCTGCTGGTGACCCAGCAGGGCCGTACCTCCCGGACCCAGGTGGCCGCCGCGGCCCGCTCGCTGCACTCGGTCTCGGTCCGGCTGCTCGGCTGCGTGCTGAACATGGCGAAGGTGGCCAAGGCCGAGGCGTACCAGTACGAGGCCTACCGGGTGGTCACCTCGACGCCCAAGGCGTCGGTGCCGGCCGACCGGGCCGCGTCCGGCAGACACGTCGCGACCACCGACGGGGTCAACGGCGTCGCCGACCACACCCAGGAACTCAGCCGGTTGCCCCGATGAGCGCGGCGAGGGGTCGCAGCGACCGTTCGATCTCCTCGGCACAGCGTCGGAAGTCGGCGGCGGTGCCGCCGATCGGGTCCCGAAGGTCGTCCGCCTCGGGGGCGGCAGGTTGCAGCCGTCCCCGGGCCTGGGCGGCGGCGGCGATCGCCGCGCCCAACGGGTCGTCGCTCGATCCGTCGAGCGGCTCGGCCGCAGCGGCCAGCCGGCCGAACTGGCGCACGGTGAACGTCCGGTGCAGCGCCGCCGGTGTCAGCGCGGTGCAGACCGAGCGCTGGCGTCGGGTCGCGGTCAGCACCAGCGTCGCGTCGGCCAGGTACTCGGGGCGCAACCCCCGGGTCCGGAACTCCGCCGGGTCGGCGCCGTTGTCGGCCGCGATCTCCATCGCGTACGGGTGCATCGCCAGCCCGTCGATCGCGTCGGTGCCGGCGCTGGCCACGGTGACGGGCCGGTCGGCCAACAGTCGGCGGGCCAGGAACTCGGCCATCGGCGACCGGCACAGGTTGGCGTGGCAGACGAACAACACGCGATCAGCCATCGGTGCCCCTCTCATCGGTGCGGACGCGGGTGTCCGCACCGCGAGGGCGGTGCGTCGACGCCGGAGGCCGCGCGGGGAGGGGTTGTCGGCATCGTACGCGGGCCGGGCGCCTGCCGGTCGTGGTGCCGCGCCGGTCGAGGTCGATCCACGCCGGACGGGGGCGCTGCGGTGAGGATCGGAATCCTGTCGTACCACTTTCCGCCCGAGCCGGCGTTCATCCCGGGCAGCCTCGCCGAGGAACTGGCCGCGCGGGGGCACGAGGTCCGGGTGCTCACCGGCTTTCCGGACTATCCCGGTGGGCACGTCTATCCCGGCTGGCGGCAGCGGTGGCACCACGAGACGCACAGCGAACGGCTGACCGTCCGACGGGTGCCGCGCTACCCCGGGCGTGCCGCGTCCACCGGTACCCGGATGGCCAGCTACCTCTCTTTCGCCGGCAGCGCGACGCTGGCCGCGCGCCGGTACTTCCGCGACGTGGACGCGCTCTACGTCTTTCAACTGCCGGCGACGACGTTCGCCACCGCCGGGGTGCTCCGGCTGCTCGGCCGGGTGCCGGCGGTGCTGCACGTGCAGGATGTCTGGGCCTCGGACGGCGTCGACGAGACGGGCGAGGGTCGCTGGGCGGTGCGGATGGGCAGCGCGATGACCCGGATCTACCGGGCCGCGGCGCGGATCGCGGTAGCCGCACCGTCGATGCGGGACCTGGTCGTCGCCGCGGGCGCCGACCCGACCCGGGTCCGACTGGTGCTGAACTGGACCGACGAGCGGATCTTCCATCCGGTGACGCCCGGCGCGGCTGCCCGTCAGCTGGTTCGCCGGGACGGCCGGTGCGTGGTGATGCACGCCGGGACCATCGGTGCCCGGCAAGGACTGGAGACCGCTGTCCGGGCGGCGGCGGCACTGGACCGGACGATGGATCTGGTCCTGGTCGGTTCGGGTGCTGAAGAGCGGCGGGTGCGGGGGCTCGCCGCCGAGCTGGGCGCGGACAACGTGCGCTTCATGGAACGACGGTCGCCCGTCGACATGCCCGAGCTGTATGCCGCCGCCGACTATCAGCTCGTCATGCTGCGTGACCTTCCGGAGCTGCGCGGCACGGTGCCGGGCAAGCTCCAGGCCGCGCTCTCGTGTGCCGCACCGGTGGTGGCGTCGGCCGGCGGGGACACGGCCGAACTTGTCGAACGAGCCAGAGCGGGGCTCTCCTGCCCCCCGGAGGACTGGACGGCTCTGGCCGACCGGTTCTGGTTGGCCGCCACCATTCCTCCGGCGACCCGGGCCGAGATGGGTCGGCGGGGCCGGGCGGCGTACCTGCGGGAGATGTCGCTGCCCGCCGGTGTGGACCGGATCGAGCGACTGCTGCACGAGGCGGCAGGACGAGTCGCGGAGCCGGCCGGCAACTCGCGAGGAAACCTCGCCTAAAGGACAACAATTGCAATAACGGTACGAAGTTCCCCGGCGCGTGCTAAGAACGTCAGGGAATCGACCATCTGTCCGATTCCGCGAACGGGAGTGTGGTGTGACGGAAAGCGAACGGCCGACCCGGCGACGGAGCCGGTCCCGGCGTCGTCGGCGTGCCCGACTGCGGCGTGTGCTCCTCAGTGCCCTGGTGGTCGGCTCGCTGCTGCTGGCGACCGGCGGGTGGGTCGGCTTCCGCGGCTGGCAGGCGCGCGCCCACCTGCTCAACGCCGCCGGTCTGGCTCGGGAGTTGAGCGCCCAGGTCGTCGGTGGGGACACCGACCGGGCGCTGCGGACGCTCGCCGCTCTGCAGTCGCAGTCGGGCGCGGCCCGGAAGGCGACGGGCGACCCGAGCTGGCAACTCGGTCGGCGTACCCCGATCGCCGGCGACGACCTCGATGCCGTCCGGCAGATCGCCATCGCCATCGACGAGCTGGCCCGGCAGGCGTTCCCGACCCTGCTCCGGACGGATCTGACCAGCCTGGTGCCGGCCGGTGGTCGACTGGACCTGGCCCGGCTCGGCGACGTCTCCGCCGAACTGACCCGCGCGGACGAGTCGGTGCAGCGGACGCGTCGAGACCTGGCCGCGGTGCCGGCCGAGAGTCTGGTCAGTCAGGTCCGGCAGGCGCTGATCGACCTGCGCGGCGAGATCGACCGCCTGGCCAGCCTCACCTCGGCCGCCGACCAGGGAGCCCGTCTGCTGCCGCCACTGCTCGGCGCGAGCGGCCCGCGACGCTACCTGCTGGTCTCGCAGAACCTCGCCGAGTTGCGCGCCACCGGCGGCATGTTCGGCGCGTACGCGATCATGGAGGCGGAGAACGGCAAGGTGAAGATGGGCAAGCAGGGCAGCAGTGCCTCGCTCGGCCAGTTCACCCCGGCGTTGAAGCTGCCCGCCGAGACGCGAGCGCTCTGGACCGACCTGCCCGGCATCTACCCGGCCGACGTCAATCTTTCCCCGCACTTCCCGACCGCCGCCGCGCTGTACCGCGAGATGTTCCGCCGTAAGACGGGCACCACAGTCGACGGTGTGCTCGCCGTGGACCCGGTGGTGCTGTCCTATCTGCTCAAGGCGACCGGCCCGGTTCTGGTGCCCGGCGGGGTCCCGCTCGCCAGCGAGAAGGTCGTGCAGACCCTGCTCAACGACAGCTACCAACGGCTGAACGTGAAGCAGCAGGACGAGTTCTTCGCGTCGTCGGCAGCCTCGGTGTTTGATGCCTTCTTCAAGAAGAATGTCAACCCACGGGTGTTGTTGTCCGCATTTGACCGTGCTATCACCGAACGGCGGATATTGTTCTGGAGTGCCCGACCTGAGGAACAGCGGACGTTCGGCGACAGCCGGATGGCCGGGACGCTTCCGGAACAGGACACCGTGCCGACCGTCGGCGTGTTCCTCAACGACGGCAGCGGCGCGAAGCTCGGCTACTACCTGCGGCCGACGGCGAACCTCACGGTGGGCGAATGCCGACCCGACGGACGCCGTGAGCTCCGGTTGCGGGTGACCCTGCGCTCGACGGCGCCGAAGTCCGGACTTAGCGAGTCGGTCCTCGGCCTCGGCCTGGCCGGCGATCCGTACACCGCCCGCACGTTGGTGTCGATCTTCAGCCCGGCCGGCGGGGCGGTGCTCGACGCCCGGCTCGACGGGGCCGAGACGGCGCTTGGTAGCGGCACCGAACGCCACCGCCAGGTGGCGACGGCCAGCGTCGACGTCGGCCCCGGTGCCGAGAGGGCGCTGGAGGTCACCGTGCTGACGGCCAAGACCGGCGTCGGCCAGGCCGAGTTGCGACTGACCCCCACCGCCAGCCCCTGGACCACCCAAGTTCATTCCGCACCAAGCTGTGACCAGTAGGAGGGAACCAATCATGCGGCTATCCCGCATCATCATGGCGCTCACGGTCGGCCTGGCCGTGGTGGCCGTGCCGACGGCAGCGGTGGCGGCACAGCCGCAGCCGACGCCCAGCGCGACCGCGACCACTGACCCGCCGCAGCCGCCGCCGTACCCACCGGCCGCCGCGTCGCTCACCGTCAACCGGCCGACGATCTACCTCGGCGAGACGGTCATCCTGACCGGCACCGGCTTCGGTCCGAACGAGACCGTCGACATCGTGGTGACGGTGACCCCGTTCGCGGCTCCGGCCGGCGGTCAGGCTCCGGCTCGCCGCAGCGACGGCAGCACCGTCGCCATGGCCCCGGTGGCCCACCAGGCGAGCGCGCCGCTGACCTTCACGGCGCGAACCGACGCCCAGGGTCGCTTCACCCGGAGCTACAAGCCGTCGGTGACGGGTCTGCTGACCTTCACCGCGACCGGTCGCGAGTCCGGCCGTACGGCCAGCACGCAGCTGCGGGTGCTGCACAAGAAGCAGCCGCTGCCCGTCACCGGTGACAGCATGGGTACGCCCATGAAGCTCGGCGGTGGCCTGGTCGGCGCCGGAGCGGTCATGCTGCTGCTGACCCTGGCCTGGCGTCGCCGCCAGCGCCTCGGCGGTGCTGCGCACTAACCCGCACCACCGGGCAACGCCCGGTTCGCACTGAAGCTGGCGCCCGTCGGACCACTCCGACGGGCGCCAGCTCTTCGTCAGCCCGCCCTGGGTCATTTGTCCGGCTTGGCAGGCTCGGCGCAGTCGAGGCCTCTTTGATCGACTCGGTTTCCTTGAAGTCGGGGTGTCAACCCGTCCCGGTTACCGCGTTATCCGTGAACCCGAGTGGATCACGCCAGGCTCGGGTGAGTTTGTCGCGGGTGCCGGGGTGCCGGGGTGCCGGGGTGCCGGCGACAGGCTGACGCGAAGTTTGTCCGATTCGGGGGTGTCTGGGCTGTGACCGGTCGCACCGGTGGGTCGGAATGATGGCCGGGGCGGGGTCGTTGCACACTCTGACGATCGCAGGACCACCGGTTAACCGCCCCGCCTACGGGTTGGTAGCGGGGTTGGAATGCCGACCCGGGCCGCATCGTTGAAGCCTCCCCAGCACCCCGCTCCATCGGGTGCCACGGGATGGCCCGGCTCCCGGAATGACCCCGGGCCCCCGGTCGTTACACATGAACCCGGCGCCCGAGCCTCCGCTCGCAGGTCGCCGATCCGGCCCCCGCAAGCCCCCGGCTTGACGGTGCCGATCTCCCTAAGACTTTTCCCCTTTGATTTTGATGCAGCGCCGGACGAGGTGCTCACACCCTTGTGTCGCCGACCCCCCTTGGCGGTGCGGGTGTTTCCTACCCCCGAAGGAGCTACCCCCATGAACACGATCTTCCGTAAGAGCATGTTGTCGGTTGCTGGTCTCGCGTTCGCTGGTGGTGTCTTCGCCGGCCCGATCGCCGCCCACGCTGCCAGCCCGGCCGTGGAGGGCAAGCCGGTCGCGGTGGCGGTGCAGTCGGCCGCCCCGAAGCCGCAGGGCGAGCAGTCCCACATCACGTTGAATGATGAGCAGACCGCGAACGTCAAGGCGATCATCGCCGCGACGAAGAAGGCCGGCCTGCCCGAGCGCGCCGCGGTCATCTCCATCGCGACGAGCCTGCAGGAGTCGAAGCTGGAGAACCTGGGCCACCTCGGCGACGCCAATGACCACGACTCGCTGGGCCTGTTCCAGCAGCGCCCGAGCTCGGGTTGGGGCACGCCGGAGCAGATCACCGACCCGGCCTACTCGACGACTGCGTTCCTCAAGGGCCTCAAGCAGGTTGACGGGTGGCAGGACATGGCGCTGACCGACGCCGCGCAGACGGTTCAGGTGTCGGCCTACCCGGATGCCTACGCCCAGTGGGAGCAGCAGGCCACCGACCTCGTCGCCCAGCACTGGAACAACTGACCCACCAACACACACGGAACAACCCGACCGCTGGCCGGCACCCCACCCGGGGTGCCGGCCAGCGGCGTACCCATGTCAGTTCTTGTGGTGGTTGTGGGTGCGGACGATGTCGATCAGCGCGCAGATCAGCGCGAGCACGATGATGCCGGTGGCCAGCAGGAGCGATCGCTCGAAGGCGCTGGTCCAGTTGCCGCGGCTGTCGGCCAGCGACGAGAAGAACATCGAACCGACGGCGGCGATGCCGGCCGCGGCGCCGATGCGCTGACCGGTCTGGAGCATCCCGGCGCCGCTGCCAGCCTGCCCTACCGGCACTTCGGAGAGGGTGATCGTCTGGTTGGGGGCGATCACCAGCCCGCTGCCGATGCCGGCGACGAGCAGTGGACCGGCGGCAACCCAGGGCGCGGGGGCGTCCGGCGCGAGTTTCAGCGCGACCACCGTTGCGGCCAGGCCGATCACCACGGTGAGCAGACCGATGGCGACCAGTGGTCGGCCGAAGCGGTTGACGACGCGGCCACCGAGCACGGCGGCAGCCGCCGATCCCAGGGCGAACGGGGTGATGGCCAGACCGGCGATGAACGCGCTGTAACCGAGACCCATCTGTAGGAACAGGGTGAAGATGAAGAAGATCGCGGTGAAGCCGCCGAAGTAGACCAGCGCCAGGATCGAGCCCAGTGTGTACGACTGGAGGTTGAACAGTCGAAGGTCGAACAGGGGTTCGTAACGGCGTGCGAAGCGTCGCTCCCAGAGCCCGAAGACGACCAGCACGGCCAGGCCGGCCGGGATGAGCGCCCACTTCCAGGGGGTCTGCCACTGCTGCTCCTGCACGAGCGGAAGCAGGACGAGGACGACGCCCACACCGAGCAGCAGGACACCGACGGGGTCGAGTCGATGCCAGCCGACCTGGCCGGCGGGGCGGCCGGGCAGCAGACGCCAGCCGAGAATCACCGCGAGGATGCCGACGGGCACGTTGACGAAGAAGACCCACCGCCACCCGTGTTCCTCGCCGCCGATGGCTATGAGCAGCCCGCCGAGCAGCGGCCCGACCGCTGTGGAGATTCCGATGGTGGCGCCGAGCAGCCCGAACGGGCGCGCCCGTTCGGGCCCCCGGAAGAGTTGCTGGATGAGCCCGATGACCTGCGGGTTGACGACGCCGGCGGCGGCACCCTGAAGCAGTCGGGCGATGACCAGCCACGTCGGTGAGGTGGCGAGGCCGGCGAGCGCGCTGGTCACGGTGAAGAGTGAGATGCCGAAGACGAACGCGTTGCGTCGACCGCGTGCGTCGCCGAAGCGGCCGGCGGGGACCAGCGCCAGGCCGAAGGTGAGCGCGTACCCGGAGAGGATCCACTGCAGGTCGCTCGGCGACGCGTGCAGCGCCCGGTCGATGGAGGGCACCGCGACGTTGACGATGCTCACGTCGAGCAGCGTCATGAACGCGGCGACCAACCCGACACCGACCGCCTGCCAGCGTCGTCGGTTCTCGGCCGCCGTCACCGGCTGCGGCGTCTGCGCCGCACTCATCGCGCCCCCCGTTGACCGTCGATCACGCATTGCTGATCGCTACCCGGAGCATCGGGGGGCGAATCGTCGTGGATTGTTCGGTGCCCTCACGCCATCTGGCGGGCGCAGAACCGGGGACCGAAGTCGAGGCCGGCCATCGGCGAGTCCTCGCGGTGCAGCAGGCCCTTCTCGGTGAGCAGGTGCAGGGGGCTGTCCACCTGCTCCTGGGTCAGCCCTGATACCTCGGCGATGAGGTCCGGGTACGGCACCTGCCCGCGTGCCTCCAGGGTGGTGACCGCCTGGTACACGCGTTGCTCGGCCTCCGACAGTTGCACCTGCTGCATGCTTCCTCCTTCGTTCGTCCGCCGTCGTGCGGCGGCTGCCGTGCGCGGGTTACCCCCTGGGTGACCGAAGATGCACACCCGATCGGGCGGTCGGTGTCGGCTGTGGCGAACGGTCCGGGCCTTCGGTGGTGCCCTAGGCTGCTTTCGTGATCGTTTGGGACCTCGTCGTCGTCGGCGCCGGCCCCGCCGGGCTCTCCGCGGCGCACGCCGCTGCCCGCGCCGGTGTCTCCACTCTTGTTGTCGAGCGAGCCGCGCATCCGCGCTACAAGACCTGTGGTGGTGGCCTGATCGGCACCTCCCTGGCGGCCGTAGCGGATCGGATCGAGGTGCCGGCGCACGACCGGGTGGACCGGGTCACGTTCACCCGCGACGGCCGTCGGGAGTTCACCCGCCGCAGCGACAGCCCGGTCGTGACCATGGTGCGCCGCGAGGAGTTCGACGACCGGCTGCGCGCGGCGGCGGTCGCCGCGGGCGCGCAGATGCGGGAGCGGGTCGCCGTCCGCGCGATCGAGCAGGACCCCGAGGGGGTACGCCTGCGGCTGGCCGACGGTACGACGATCGCTGCCCGCGCGGTGATCGGGGCGGACGGTTCGTCGGGGGTGACCGCCCGGCATGTGGGGGTCCGGTACCGGCAGGTGGACCTGGGTCTGGAGCTGGAGATCCCGGTGCCCCCGGCCGAGCAGGAGCGGTGGCGGGGGCGGTTGCTGCTGGACTGGGGCGCGATGCCGGGGTCGTACGCCTGGGTCTTTCCGAAGGGTGACCGGTTGACTGTCGGGGTGATCGCCGGGCGGGGCGCGGGGGAGGGGACCCGGGAGTACCTGCGGCGGTTCGTGGACCGGTTGGGGCTGACCGGCTTGCCGGCGGAGCACGACTCCGGGCACCTGACCCGGTGCCGGGAGGAGGACTCGCCGTTGCGCAACGGCCGGGTGCTGGTCGTGGGGGATGCGGCGGGGCTGTTGGAGCCGTGGAGCCGGGAGGGCATCAGCTTCGCGTTGCGTTCCGGCGGGCTGGCCGGTGCGGCGGTCGCGGCCGGTGACCTGTCCGGGTACGAGCGGGCGGTCGCCGAGGGGCTTGTGCCGGAGATGCGGGCGGGCTTCCGGCTGCTGGACGTGTTCACCCGCCGCCCGGACGTGTTCCACGCCCTGCTGGCGACGCCGCCGGGCTGGCGGATGTTCGTCCAGTTCTGCCAGGGGCGGGCGAGCTTCGACGAAATGCTGCGGCGTCGGCCCATCCGCGCGGCCCTCGCGCTGCTGGATCGGGTGCCAGCCCCGCGCCGGGCTCCTTCTATTCACCCAGGATCCTAGGATGCCCTACGCGGTGTGACCGCGCACTGGTGTCCAGTGGCCCAGCCGCTGGACAATGGCGGGGGAGTGGGAGGTGCAGATGGCCGAGCAGCCGTTCACCGATGACGAGTACGCGTTCCTGCGCCACGCGCGGTTCGGCGAGTTGCCGCTCGCGGTGCGTCCCGACGAACGCGTCGCCCTGACCGAGACCGACCCCGGGCGCGACCGCCCGGAGGAGGCCGAGGACCCGATCCGCTGGAACGTGCAGGGCTGAGAACGCACAACGGGCCGCGGGTGTCGCCACCCACGGCCCGTTAGCGATGTGCTGGGGTCAGAAGACCGGCACGCCCTCGCGTACCAGTCGCCAGTTCTGCTGGAAGAAGTCGGCCGGGTCGATCGTCCCCTTGGCCTGCGCCCAGTCGATGAGCAGTTGCCGGATCTCCTGCTGCGCGTTGTAGACCTGGGTCTTCACGATGCCGGGGAAGTTGCCGCCACCGCTGCGCCGGTAGTTGTTCACCGCCATCACGAACTGGGCGTTGTCCGCCACCGGAGTGTCGGTGCCGGCCAGCACCAGGCGGGTGATCCGCTGCCCGATCGGCTTGGAGATGTCGATGTCGTAGTCCAGGCCGGAGATCACGTCGTAGTTGTAGTCCGGCACCGCCGGCGAGTCGCTGATCTGCTCCGGGTCGACCGGGGCGCCCGGAGCGAGGGTCCGGAAGTACTTCGCCGAGTACTCCAGGTAGGTGCGCACCTCCGCGCCGCTGAGCACGACCGCCTCGAGCGTGTTGTCGAAGACGTAGAGCCCTGCCACGTCACGGATCTTCACGTCCCCGGCGGGGAAGACCGCGGTACGGCTGAACGGGGACGCCTGGGACAGCACCGGCAGGTCGGCGTACTGCGTGCCGGCCAGCGCCTTCGTGACGGTCTCGGCCTGGACGTGGTTGATGAAGTCCAGGATGGGAGTGTCCTTGTACCTGGATTCCACCGTGGACATCTCGACGGTGGCCTGGGCCACCACCTGGTTCACGTACGCGATGGTCTTCTGGTGTTGGGCCCGCACGGCGGCGAGCACCTTCGGGTCCTCGACCACGGTGTTGGTGTTCAGCATGCTGGCGGCCTTCTTGGTGATCGTCCACCGGCCGCGCTCGCGGGTCAGGGTGAAGTCCATCCGGGTGAGCCGCTGGCCCCACTTCGACGGCTCGGAGAGCAGCACCTGCGCGCCGGTCCGCTCGTTGGTGACGAACCGCTCGACCACCTCGTTGTGCGCGTGACCGAAGAGGATCGCGTCGATCCCCGGCACCTGCTGGGCGATCAACGCCACAGGGTTCTCGTTCGGCAGCTCCGGGCCGTAGCTGGAGGTGCCGCTGTCACCGCCGTGCGCGGAGATCAGCACGAGGTCCGCGCCGCGAGCCCGCATGATCGGCACCCACTTCGCCGCGGTCGCGACCATGTCGTCGAAGCGCAGCTTGCCCTCGACGTTGCCCTTGTCCCAGATGGCCACACCGGGGTTGGTCAACCCCAGGATGCCGACCCGCAGGGTCGGCGCGGCGAAACCGAGGGAGACCTTCTTGATGACGTACGGCAGGAAGGCCGGCTTGCCGGTCTTCGCGTTGACCGCGTTCGCGGCGAGGGCCGGGAAACCGAGCTGACGGATCCACAGGTCCAGCAACGGCAGGCCGTAGTTGAACTCGTGGTTGCCCAGCGTCACCGCGTCGTAGTCGATGACGTTCATCGCCCGGGCCATCGGGTGCTTCTCGCCGGTGGCGGTGATCGGCTCCTGCTTGGCGTAGTACGTGGCCAGCGGCGTGCCCTGGATGGTGTCGCCGGCGTCGAGCACCAGCGTCGCCTTGCCGCGCCGCTCCCGACGGATCTGGTTGATCAGAGTCGCCAGCTTCGCGACGCCGATGTCGTTCTGCTTGCTGTCGTCGTACTCGGCGTCGCGGTAGTAGTCCCAGTTGTAGACGTTGCCGTGCGTGTCCGACGTGCCCAGGAGGGTGAGGTCCCAGGTGCGCGGCCGGGCCGCGCCGGCCGCCTGCGCGGGCGCGGCGGCGATCAGCGGGGCGGTCGCGGCCGCCGCTGCGGCGACGAGCACCTGGCGACGCGACGGGCCGGAGGGAGAGGTCATGACGTGCCTTTCCATGGGGGTGGACGCGCCTCGTGAGCGCCTTGCGCACCATAACCAGCAGCGGACACTCCTGCCACGCCAGCCCCAGGTGCTGCTGCGGTTTCCGCAGGCCGGCGCAGGGTACGGCGGTCAGGGACGACATTCGCGGGGCAGCCCCCGCTTCCCGCGCGGCGCGAGGAGAGATCGGTGAGCGAGGACCAGCACACCCAGCAGGACCCCACCAGCCAGTACGGCCAGCAGTCCGGCCAGCCCGCACAACAGCAGTCACCGCCCGGCACGACCGGCGACATGACTCCGAAGCCGGACCACGGCGAGGAGTCGTACCGGGGCACCGGCAAGCTCGACGGCAAACGGGCGCTGATCACCGGCGGTGACTCGGGCATCGGCCGGGCCGTTGCGCTGGCGTTCGCTCGGGAGGGCGCCGACGTGCTGATCTCGTACCTGAGCGAGGAGGAGGACGCCGACGCCCAGGAGACGATCCGCCTGATCGAGGACGCCGGCCGGCGGGGGATCGCGGTCCGCGGCGACGTCACCGACGAGGCGCACTGCCAGGAGCTGGTCGACCGGACGGTCCGCGACCTGGGAGGCATCGACATCCTGGTCAACAACGCGGCGTACCAGATGTCGCAGGACAAGGGCATCCTCGGGATCAGCACCGAGCAGTTCGACCGGGTGCTCAAGACCAACCTGTACGCGATGTTCTGGCTCTGCAAGGCCGCCATTCCGCACCTGGCCGAGGGGTCGGCGATCATCAACACGGCGTCGATCCAGGCGTTCGACCCGTCGCCGCAGCTGTTGGACTACGCGACCACGAAGGCGGGGATCGCCAACTTCACCAAGGCCCTCGCCGCCGACCTGGCGGAGCAGGGCATCCGGGTCAACGCGGTCGCGCCCGGCCCGGTCTGGACGCCGCTGATCCCGTCGACGATGCCGGAGGAGAAGGTGAAGCAGTTCGGCACCGACACCCCGGAGGGTCGCCCCGGCCAGCCGGCGGAGCTGGCCCCGGCGTACGTCTTCTTCGCCTCGCAGGAATCCAGCTACGTCACCGGCGAGATCCTGGGCGTCACGGGCGGCCGACCGACCAAGTGACTCGCCGTCGGGGCGGGCGCTGCTCGGGTGCCCGCCCCGACGCGGCTCGGTCCGGCATCCGGTGTTGCGGAGGCGTTGCCCGTCTCGTTGCGTGGTTCGCCGACGGCGGCTGGGTCAGCGCGGCCAGGCGGCGAAGCGCTGCCGGACCTGGGCGATGTCGGCGGCGCTCAGGCCGTAACGTCCGAAGCGTTGCTCGGGCAGACGGTCCAGGTAGCGGCCGGCGGCGCGCACGTCGTCCGGGTCCAGCGCGGGGTCGACCTGCCGTGCCAGCACCAGCAGCTCGGTCACGTCGTAGTGCTCCAACGCCGCCGCCACGTCGATGAAGTCACGGACCTCCCGCCGGTTGACCAGTGCCGCGATCTTGTTGGCCACCAGGTCGCGGACGTCCATCACCGGGCCGAGGTCCATCACCACCGGGCTCTGCTGGCGGTCCAACCGGGCGAGGCTGAGCCGGATCTGCCGTCCGTCCCGGCTCACCACGAAGTCCTTCATGTCCTGCTCGTACCCGTCGAACAGCTCGCCCAACTCACTGTCCGGGTCGGCGTCGGTGACGAGGAAGCCGGCTCGCTCCAACGCCCCGCGCACCCCCGCGGAGGCCGCCGCGGCGGCACCCTCCACGTCCGCGAAGAGGTCGACGTCCTCCGTCGGGCGGGCGACCAACCCGTGCGCCGCCCAGGCCACCCCGCCACCCAACACGAACCGGTACGGTCCGGCGGCGGTGAGCGCCACCCGGGCCACCTCCCGGTAGAAGTCGTGCAGATGAGGCTCGGTCACGCCGCGCGCAGGCCGCGGTGCCGGCTCTCCCACGCCTGCCGTACGCCCCGAGGCAGGTTGAGCAGTCGCCACACCCGGCGTAGCGTCCGCCCGTTGATCAGGACGCGCAGGTCCTCGGTGCGGGTCGTCTCGCGTAGCACGTTCTCGTACATCCAGAGCAGCTGGTCGGGGTCGGCGAGGTCGAAGGTGCGCTCGGCGTTCCACATCAACCGCACCGGCAGCTCCACCACGCCGCGAGTGGGCCCGGCCAGCTCGACGAGCGTCCGCGCCACCACGGCAGGGCGACCCGGTCGGGCCAGGAAGGCCACGCCGGTCGCGGTGGGGGAGACGGCCTGCATGGTGTCAGGGTAACGCCCACCCGAGCCGGTGTCGCTCAAGACGATCCCTGCGCCCTGCCGCAGGCTGTTGACGGTGCTTCGCCGAGCCCAGGCCAACTGGCCGCCCGCGCGCCCGGGTCGGGCATCCTCCAACGGAATTTCATCCGGTTTGCCCCCGCCTGCGGCGGCTGGCGTCTTCGTGATCGACTCGGGTTCCTTGAAGTCGGGGTGTCATGCGGTCTCGGATGCCCCGATTTCCAGGAAGCCGAGTCGATCAAGCCCAACGTGGCGTCCCGAGGGTCGACGCACGTCGAAGCTGAGAGCTTTGTCCGGGCTGAGGGGTTGAACCGAGCGCGCCGATGATCGCGGTACGAGGTTCGCGGCCTCTGGGGCGTTTCGCCTGTGACCGGTCGCACCGGTGGGTCGGAATGATGGCCGGGGCGGGGTCGTTACACACTCTGACGATCGCAGGACCACCGGCTCACCGCCCCGCCCACCGGGGTTGGAACCGCTGGTAGCGGGGTTGGAATGCCGCCCCGGGCCGCATCGTTGAAGCCTCCCCAGCACCCCGCCCCATCGGGTGCCACGGGGATGACCCGGCCCCCGGAATGACCCTGGACCCCCGGTCGTTGCAGTCCCCACGAGCGACCACCCGACCACCCCTTCACACGAGCCGGTGTCGGCGGATGGGCCCACGGGGAATGACCCCAGGCCCCCGGTCGTTACACATGGACCCGGCGCCCGAGCCCCGCTCGTAGGCCGCCGACCCGGGCCCCGCAAGCCCTCGGCTTGACGGTGCCGATCTCCCTAAGACTTTTCCCCTTTGATTTTGATGCAGCGCCGGACGAGGTGCTCACACCCTTGTGTCGCCGACCCCCATTGGCGGTGCGGGTGTTCCTACCCCCGAAGGAGCTACCCCCATGAACACGATCTTCCGTAAGAGCATGTTGTCTGTTGCTGGTCTCGCGTTCGCCGGTGGTGTCTTCGCCGGCCCGATCGCCGCCCACGCTGCCAACCCCGTCGACGTCAAGCCGGTCGCGGTGGCGGTGCAGTCGACCGCCCCGAAGCCGCAGGGCGAGCAGTCCCACATCACCCTCAACGACGAGCAGACCGCGAACGTCAAGGCGATCATCGCCGCGACGAAGAAGGCCGGCCTGCCCGAGCGCGCCGCGGTGATCTCGATCGCGACGAGCCTGCAGGAGTCGAAGCTGGAGAACCTGGGCCACCTCGGCGACAAGAATGACCATGACTCGCTGGGCCTGTTCCAGCAGCGCCCGACCAGTGGTTGGGGCACGCCGGAGCAGATCACCGACCCCGCCTACTCCACGACCGCGTTCCTCAAGGGCCTCCGCCAGGTCGACGGCTGGCAGGACATGGCGCTGACCGACGCCGCGCAGACCGTCCAGGTCTCCGCCTACCCCGACGCCTACGCCCAGTGGGAGCAGCAGGCCACCGACCTCGTCGCCCAGCACTGGAACAGCTGACACCAACACGAACACTGAACGACCCGACCGCTGGCCGGCACCCCACCCGGGGTGCCGGCCAGCGGCATATCCGCACCTCGCACGTCCCTGGCTCGGGTCGATCATGGACTTGTGGTGCCGGACTGAGGATGGTTCGGGTGGTCTTGTCCAGCACCACGACTCCTTGATCGACCCAAGCGGGTGGGGCGGGCCGCCCGGCCCAGTCCGCCCGGGCCGGACTGGGCTCGGGCAGGGAAGCGGGAACACGGGCGGGGGTTGGTTGGTTGTGGTCAGTGTCGGTGTGACTCAGTGTCCCCGGGCCTCACCTAATATCGCCTTCGCGGAATACCGTTCGGCTGGAGCCGCGTCGCGCCACTCGCCGAGAGGCGACCTGCACACCGACACCAGCGCCGCCCCCGAGCCCACAAGGGCCGGGGGCGGCGCTGTCTGACTTCCCTCCGCTCGCGAAGATGTCTCGGCTGGCCTATGTTCATGGGGTCGCTCGCGTGGGAGGGGGTGTCGTGGCATGGGTCTGCGTACCTTCATCGAGGGTTGGCCGGTCTACCGCCAGCTCACCGGCACCGACCCGTTGGGGCGGGGTGCCGCGGCGAAGTCCGACGGGTCCCGCGCGCTCACGGCTCGCACGGAAACCGCCGACAGCGTGGCCCGATCGGTGTGCCCGTACTGCGCGGTGGGTTGCGGTCAGCGGGTGTTCGTCAAGGACGGGCAGGTCAGTCAGATCGAGGGCGACCCGGACAGCCCGATCTCGCGGGGTCGGCTCTGCCCGAAGGGTTCGGCCAGCAAGAGCCTGGTGACCAGCCCGCTGCGGCAGACCACTGTCCGCTACCGCCGTCCCTACTCGACGCAGTGGGAGGATCTGGACCTCGACACCGCGCTCGACATGATCGCCGACCGGGTGCTCGCGGCTCGTGAGCAGACCTGGGAGGACGTCGACACGCAGGGCCGACCGCTCAACCGGACGCTGGGTTTCTCCAGTCTGGGTGGGGCGACGCTGGACAACGAGGAGAACTACCTCATCAAGAAGTTGTTCACCGCGGCCGGTGCGTTGCAGATCGAGAACCAGGCGCGTATTTGACACTCCGCCACCGTCCCCGGTCTGGGGGCCAGCTTCGGTCGTGGCGGTGCGACGGATTTCCAGCAGGACATCGCCAACGCTGACGTCATCGTCATCCAGGGTTCGAACATGGCTGAGGCGCACCCGGTGGGTTTCCAGTGGGTGATGGAGGCCAAGCGTCGGGGTGCGAAGGTCTTCCACGTCGACCCGCGTTTCACCCGCACCAGCGCGCTGGCTGACTCGTACCTGCCGATCCGGGCGGGCACGGACATCGCGCTGCTCGGCGGGGTGGTGCGCTACATCCTGGACAACGAGCTGGACTTCCGGGAGTACGTGCTGTCGTACACGAACGCGGCGACGATCGTGAGCGAGCGGTTCAGTGACACCGAGGACGGCGACGGGTTCTTCTCCGGGTTCGACCCGGAGACCGGCACGTACGTGCAGGACAGCTGGCAGTACGAGGGCAACGAGGACTCGTCCGGCAGTGGGCACACGGCCAAGGAGCGCGACACCGCGTCCGGGCTGGAGCACGAGTCGCACGGCGCGCAGGTCGACGGGGACACCCCGCGGGACGAGACGTTGCAGCATCCGCGCTGCGTCTACCAGATCCTCAAGCGACACTTCTCCCGCTACACCCCGGAGATGGTCGAGCGGGTCTGTGGCATCCCCCAGGACAAGTTCCTGGAGTTGGCCCGGGCGTGGACGGAGAACTCCGGCCGGGAGCGCACCGGGATGCTGATCTACTCGGTGGGCTGGACGCAGCACAGTGTCGGTGTGCAGTACATCCGCACCGGCGCGATCATCCAGCTGTTGCTCGGCAACATGGGCCGCCCGGGTGGTGGGGTGATGGCCCTGCGCGGGCACGCCAGCATCCAGGGGTCCACCGACATCCCGACGCTGTTCAACCTGCTGCCGGGCTACCTGCCGATGCCGCACCACGCCGACCACCCGACCTTCGACGAGTGGGTGGACAGCATCCGGCACCCCGGCCAGAAGGGCTTCTGGGGTAACGCCGGGTCGTTCGCCGCCAGCCTGCTCAAGGCGTACTGGGGTGACGCGGCGACACCGGAGAACGACTACTGCTACGGCTACCTGCCGCGGCTGACCGGTGACCACGGCACCTACCAGCAGGTGCTGAACATGATCGACGGGAAGATCAAGGGGTACTTCCTGCTCGGGCAGAACCCGGCGGTCGGTTCGGCGCACGGCCGGGCGCAGCGCCTGGGCATGGCCAACCTCGACTGGCTGGTCGTCCGGGACCTGTTCATGATCGAAAGTGCGACGTTCTGGCAGAACGGTCCCGAGGTCGCCACCGGGGAGATCGTGCCCGAGGAGTGCCGCACGGAGGTGTTCTTCCTGCCCGCCGCCTCGCATGTGGAGAAGGAGGGCACGTTCACCCAGACGCAGCGCCTGTTGCAGTGGCGGGAGAAGGCCGTCGAGCCGCCAGGCGACGCCCGCTCCGAGTTGTGGTTCTTCTACCACCTCGGGCGCAAGCTGCGCGAGAAGCTGGCCGACTCGAAGCTGCCGCGCGACCGTGCGCTGCTCGACCTCACCTGGGACTACCCCACGCACGGCCCGAACGCGGAGCCGAGCGCCGAGGCGGTGCTGCGCGAGATCAACGGGTACGACGTGACGACCGGCCGCCCGCTGTCCAGCTTCGCCGAGGCCCGCGCGGACGGCTCCACCGCGATCGGTTGCTGGATCTACACCGGGGTGTACGCCGACGGCGTGAACCAGGCGGCGCGGCGCAAGTCCCGACACGAGCAGGACTGGGTGGCCGCCGAGTGGGGGTGGGCGTGGCCGGCGAACCGGCGCATCCTCTACAACCGTGCGTCCGCCGACCCGGACGGCAACCCGTGGAGTGAGCGCAAACGCTACGTCTGGTGGGATGCCGAGAAGGGCGAGTGGACCGGTCACGACGTGCCGGACTTCGAGAAGACCAAACCGCCGTCGTACCGGCCGCCACCCGGCGCGTCCGGGACGGAGGGCATCGCCGGCGACGACCCGTTCATCATGCAGGGCGACGGGAAGGGCTGGCTGTACGCGCCCAGCGGTGTCCTGGACGGCCCGTTGCCGACGCACTACGAGCCGGTGGAGTCGCCGGTGCGTAACCCGCTCTACGGGCAGCAGGCCAACCCGACCCGCAAGATGTACGCGCATCCGGTGAACTCGGTGAACCCGAGCCCGCCGGAGGAGCACAGCCAGGTGTTCCCGTACGTGTTCACTGTCAGCCGGCTCACCGAGCACCACACGGCCGGCGGGATGAGTCGGACGGTGTCGCCGCTGGCCGAGTTGCAGCCGGAGATGTTCGTGGAGGTGTCTCCGGAGCTGGCCGTCGAACGCGGCCTCGACCACCTGGGCTGGGCGCACCTGGTCAGCGGTCGTGCCGTGATCGAGGCGAAGGTGCTGGTGACGGATCGGCTCAGTCCGTTGCGGGTCGAGGACCGGATCATCCACCAGGTGTGGTTGCCGTACCACTTCGGTTTCGAGGGTCTGGTGACCGGCGACTCGGCCAACGACCTGTTCGGCATCAGCCTGGACCCGAACGTGCTGATCCAGGAGAGCAAGGTCGGCACCTGCGACGTGCGGGCCGGCCGTCGGCCGACCGGGCCGGCGCTGCTGGACCTGGTCGCCGACTACCAGCGGCGCGCCGGGATCAACCCGGGCCACAACGCCCCGGCGGTCACCACTGACAGTGAGGGGAGGGATCGCGGTGCTTCCTGACCCGAACAGCCTCTACGGGCCGCTGGATCCGGCGCGGGACGCCGGTTACGAGGACGCGCCGCCGCGGATGGGGTTCTTCACCGACACCAGCGTCTGCATCGGCTGCAAGGCCTGCGAGGTGGCCTGCAAGGAGTGGAACGGTGTCCCGGAGAGCGGGCTCGACCTGCTCGGCATGTCGTATGACAACACCGGCGCGTTGACCGCGAACTCCTGGCGACACGTCGCGTTCATCGAGCAGCCCCGGCCGGCCGGGCACCGCACACCGCCGTTCGCGGGTACGCCGACCGACGGTTCGGTCAGCGCGGCGTCGGCGGCCGTGGCGGCTGGCACCAGCGAGCGCACCGGCACGGACCCGGGTGTGCCGACGGGCACGCCGTCCGCCGCCGCCCGGATGGCCGGGGGCGGGCCGGTAGACGTGCTCGGCACGATCGAGGCCGATGCGACCGCCGCGGGCCGTGGTGGCGCGGGTCCACAGTTCCTGGGGATGCCGGGGGCGCAGCCGCCGGGGCGCGGGTCCGGTGTGGAGGGGCGGACGGATTTCCGGTGGTTGATGATGTCGGACGTCTGTAAGCACTGCACGCACGCGGCGTGTCTGGATGTCTGTCCGACGGGTTCGTTGTTCCGGACGGAGTTCGGCACCGTGGTGGTGCAGGAGGACATCTGCAACGGCTGCGGTTACTGCATCTCCGCCTGTCCGTACGGGGTGATCGATCAGCGCAAGGACGACGGTCGGGCGTGGAAGTGCACGCTGTGCTACGACCGGCTCGGGGCGGGCATGACCCCGGCGTGTGCGCAGGCGTGCCCGACGGAGTCGATCCAGTACGGGCCGCTCGACGAGTTGCGGGAGCGGGCCGCCGCGCGGGTCGAGACGCTGCACGAGCGGGGCGTCCCCGAGGCCCGCCTGTACGGGCACGACCCGAACGACGGCGTGGGTGGGGACGGTGCGTTCTTCCTGCTGCTCGACGAGCCGGAGGTGTACGGGCTGCCACCGGACCCGATCGTGACCACCCGCGACCTGCCGAAGATGTGGAAGCGCGCCGGCCTCGCGGCTCTCGCCATGGCGGCGGCCACCGTCGCCGCGTTCGTCGGAGGTTCCTCGTGAGTCCGCAACGCCCCGAGGTGGGCGAGATCTTCCGTCGCTTCCGGGACCGGTTGGCCGCCGATGCTCGCGACCGACCGACGGCCAGCACCGAGCTGCCGGCCGCGAACGGCGAGAGCACCGGGCTGCCGGCCGCGAACGGCGCCGGCACCAGCTCGGCGGTCGGACAGCAGCGGCGCACCGCCGAACCCGGCCGGCGGGGTGGGCGTCGCGGAGGTGGTCGTCGCGGAGGCGGCGAGGAACTGCGGGTGCCGGAGGCGGAGTTCACGTCGTACTACGGTCGGCCCATCCTGAAGGCGCCGGTCTGGAAGTGGGACATCGCGGCGTACCTGTTCACCGGCGGGCTGGCGGCCGGCTCGTCACTGCTCGCCGCCGGTGGGCAGCTCACCGGCCGGCCGGCGTTGCGACGCGCCGGTCGGGTCACCGCGCTGGCCGCCGTGAGCGCCAGCGCGGTCTTCCTGGTCAAGGACCTCGGCCGGCCGGCGCGGTTCCACCACATGCTGCGCGTGGCGAAGCTGACGTCGCCGATGTCGGTGGGCACCTGGATCCTCACCGCGTACGGGCCGGCCGCTGGTGTCGCCGCGATCGCCGAGGCCGCCGGTGTGCTGCCGCGCCACGGCCTGCTCGGGCTGGCCGGTCGGGCGTTGCCGTCGGCCGGGCACGTCGCCGGGCTGCTCGCCGCCGGCACCGCACCCGCGCTGGCCACGTACACCGGGGTGTTGCTCGCCGACACGGCGGTGCCCTCCTGGCATGAGGCGTACCCCGAGTTGCCGGTGATCTTCGCGGGCAGCGCGCTGGCCAGCGGCGCCGGCGTGGGTCTGCTCGCCG
The DNA here is from genome assembly GCF_057766525.1 of Micromonospora sp. MGP-C2. Classification (NCBI taxonomy): domain Bacteria; kingdom Bacillati; phylum Actinomycetota; class Actinomycetes; order Micromonosporales; family Micromonosporaceae; genus Micromonospora; species Micromonospora sp. MGP-C2. The sequence goes on along the minus strand of NZ_JBYMEN010000002.1, from coordinate 818,185 downwards.
CGCCGCCGGCCCAGGCGGGGCCGGCCCGGCGGATGGCGGTGGCCGGCGCGGCCCTGGAGTTGTACGGCGCGCATCGGGTGGAGACCCGCCTCGGTCTGCTCAGTGAGCCCTACCGGCAGGGCAGCCCCGGTCGGCTGCTGCGCGCCGGCCGGATGTTGACGGCCGGTGGTGTCGCCGGCGCGCTGCTCGGTCGGCGTAGCCGGCTGGTCGGCGCGCTGTCCGGGGCCGCGCTGCTGGCCGCGTCGGTGGTGACCCGGTTCGGCATCTTCTACGGCGGGGTGGCCTCCGCGCGCGACCCTCGGTACACGGTGGTGCCGCAGCGCGAGCGGGCCGACGCCCGGCGGACGGGCATGGATCTTCCATCTGATCGGGCGGCCCCGCCCGCGATGTGATCGAATGTCCGGTGGAGGCGTTCAGGCGGCTGGTGCCCCTCCCGGTCTTCAAAACCGGTGTGGTCCGGGACCCGGGCCAGGCGGGTTCGATTCCCGTCCGTCTCCGCCAACCAGTGCAGGAGATGACGCGATGGGTGACGGGCCGGTGGACCCGCGACGCCGGGTGCCCCGCACCGACACGCTGCTCGCCGACCCCCGGCTGGCCGCGGCCAGCGCGACGCTCGGCCGGGACCGGGTGAAGGCGGTCGTCACCCGGGCCCAGGAGCGGGCCCGCCGTGGCGAGCTGCACCCCGATGACGTACGCGACGCCGCGGTCGCCGCGCTGCCCGCGTCGGGCCCCCGCGTGGTGCTCAACGCCACGGGCGTCGTGCTGCACACCAACCTCGGCCGGGCGCCGCTGTCGTCGGCCGCGGTCGCCGCGGTGGTGGCCGCCGCCGGGCACACCGACGTGGAGTTGGACCTGAGCACCGGTCGGCGTGCCCGTCGCGGTCGCGACGCCCTCGACGCGCTGGCCGCCGCCGTGCCCGACGCGGGCGCCGTGCACGTGGTCAACAACGGCGCCGCCGCGCTGGTGCTGGCGGCCACCGCGCTGGCCGCCGGCCGGGAGATCGTGGTCAGTCGGGGCGAGCTGGTCGAGATCGGCGACGGCTTCCGCCTGCCCGACCTGTTGGAGAGCACCGGCGCGCGACTGCGGGAGGTGGGCACCACCAACCGCACCACCCTCGCCGACTACGCCGCCGCCCTCGGCCCGCAGACCGGGTTCGTGCTCAAGGTGCACCCGTCGAACTTCCAGGTCACCGGCTTCACCTCGGCAACCCCGGTCAAACAACTGGCCACCCTCGGCGTGCCGGTGGTCGCCGACATCGGCTCCGGTCTGCTCACCGCGGATCCGCTGCTGCCCGACGAGCCGGACGCGGCCAGCACCCTGCGCGCCGGTGCCACGCTCGTCACGGCCAGCGGCGACAAGCTGCTCGGCGGCCCGCAGGCAGGGCTGCTGCTCGGCGACGTCGCGCTGGTCGACCGGCTGCGCCGCCATCCGCTGGCCCGGGCGTTGCGGGTGGACAAGCTCACCCTGGCCGCGCTGGCCGCCACCCTGCACCAGCCGGACACGCCCACCCGCACGGCGCTGCACGCCGACCCGGGTGTGCTGCGCAGCCGGGTGGAGCGGCTGCGCGACCGGCTCGGAGCGGACGGCCGCAAGGCGGAGGTGGTGCCGGCCGCCGCGGTGGTCGGTGGCGGTGGGGCGCCCGGCGTCGAGCTGGACTCGTGGGCGCTGAGTCTGCCCGAGCGGTACGCGGAGCCGCTGCGCACCGGCGACCAGCCCGTGCTCGGGCGGGTGGTGCGGGGCCGGCTCCTGCTCGACCTGCGCTGCGTGCCCGAAGAGGCCGACGAGACGGTCCGCGCGGCCGTGCTCCGCATACCCGGGGACGACTGACGTGTTCGTCGTCGCCACCGCCGGGCACGTCGACCACGGCAAGTCGACACTGGTCCGGGCGCTGACCGGGATGGAACCTGACCGGTGGGCCGAGGAACGCCGCCGGGGGATGACCATCGACCTGGGGTTCGCCTGGACGACGCTGCCGTCCGGCGGCACCGTCGCCTTCGTCGACGTGCCCGGGCACGAGCGGTTCGTGCCGAACATGCTCGCCGGTGTCGGCCCGGTGCCGGCGGCGCTGATCGTGGTGGCCGCCGACGAGGGCTGGATGCCGCAGTCCGCCGAGCACCTGGCCGCGCTCGACGCGCTCGGTGTGGCGTACGGCCTGGTGGCGGTGACCCGCGCGGACCTGGCCGACCCGGGGCCGGCCATGGCCCGCGCCCTGGCCGAGATCGGGGCGACCAGCCTCGGCACGGTGCCGGCGGTGGCGGTCAGTGGCCTGACCGGCGCCGGCCTGCCGGAGCTTCGGGCCGCCCTGGACCGGCTCGCCGCCGGGCTGCCCGCGCCGGTCGTGGACGACCCGGTCCGGCTCTGGGTGGACCGCAGTTTCACCGTGCGGGGCAGCGGCACCGTGGCCACCGGCACCCTCGGCGTCGGACGGTTGCGGGTGGGCGACGAGTTGGAGCTGGCCGGGGCCGACGAGCCGGTGCGGGTACGTGGCCTGCACTCACTGGGCGAGGCCCGGCCGGAGGTGACGGCGGTGGCCCGGGTGGCGGTCAACCTGCGGGGTACGCCCCGTGACCGGCTCGGTCGTGGCGACGCGCTGCTCACCCCGGGCCGGTTTCACCACACCGACCTCGTCGACGTGCGGCTGACCGGCGATCCGGCGGCCGACCTGCCGGCCACCCTCACCCTGCACGTCGGGTCGGCGGCCGTGCCGGTACGGGTCCGCCCGCTCGGCCCGGACACCGTACGCCTGCGGTTGGCTCGTCCGTTGCCGCTGCTGGTGGGCGATCGGGCGCTGCTGCGTGACCCGGGGCGGCACCACGTGACCGGCGGGGTGCGGGTGCTGGACGTGGCGCCGCCACCGCTGGCCCGCCGGGGTGCCGCCGTCACCCGCGCACAGGTCCTCGCCGAGTTGGACGGTCGTCCCGACCTGGCCGGGGAGCTGCGCCGTCGCCGGCTGGTTCGGGCCGGTGCGCTGATCCGGATGGGTGTGCCGGTGGACGCCGCTCCGGTGGCCGGTGACTGGTTGGCCGACCCGGCGCACTGGCGGCGGCTCGGCGAGCAGGTGACCGAGGAGGTCGCCCGCTACGCCAGGGAGCACCCGTTGGAACCCGGGATGCCGGTGGACGCGCTGCGCCAGCGCCTCGCCCTGCCCGACCGGGTGCTGGTCGAGGCGTTGGTCCGGCCGCCGCTGCGGATCCACGCCGGGCGGGTCGGGGCGGCGGGCGCCGATGCGCTGCCCGAGCCGGTGGCCCGGGCCGTGCAGCGGGTCCGCGCGGAGTACGGCGACCGGCCGTTTCGCGCCCCCGAGGCGGACCGCCTCGTCGACCTCGGCCTGGGGCCACGCGAGATCGGCGCCGCGGTGCGGGCCGGCGCGCTGCTGCGGCTGGCCGACAACGTGGTGTTGCTGCCCGACGCGCTCGACGACGCGGTCCGGGTGCTGGCCGGGCTGCCGCAGCCGTTCACGCTCTCCGCGGCCCGGCAGGCGTTGGACACCACCCGCCGGGTGGCGGTGCCCCTGCTGGAGTTGCTGGACCGTCGGGGCGCGACCCGACGACTGCCCGACGACGTCCGCATCGTCCTTACCTGAGGGCGTGGCGCCCGCCGGGTCAACCGCTGTCAGTCCAGGTCGGACATGTCGAGCACGAAGCGGTAGCGGACGTCGTTTCGCCGGAGGCGGTCGAGTGCCGTCTCCACCTGCGCCGACGGGAGCACCTCGACGTCGGCGGCGATGCCGTTGTCGGCGCAGAACTGGAGCATCTCGGCTGTTGAACGGCGGCCTCCGCTGCCGGCGGAGCTGAGCTTCTTGCGGCCGACAAGCAGGTCCATCGCCTCGACGGTGACCGGGCCCAGGTATCCGAGCAGGCTGAGGGTGCCGTCCATCGCCACCACCTTCAGGTACGGGGCGAGATCGTGCGAAGCGGAGATGGTGTCGATGACGACGTCGAAGGTGTCGCGTGTCGCTGCCATCTGGCGGGTGTCGGTGGAGTCCAGGAGATCGTGTGCGCCGAGCCGGAGGGCATCGTCGCGCTTCTCCTGGGTGCGGCTGATGACGGTCGTGGTGGCGCCGAGTGCCACGGCCAGCTTGACCGCGAGGTGACCCAGGCCGCCGAGCCCGGCCACGGCGACGCGACTGCCGGAGCCCACGCCGAGGGAACGCAGCGGTTCCCAGACTGTGACGCCGGCGCACATCAGCGGGGCGGCTGCGGCCGGGTCGAGGCCGGAGGGGAGTGGGTAGGCGAAGCGGTCCCGCACCACGTACTCGCGGGAGAAGGCGCCCAAGGTGGTCGACCCGTCCCGCCGGTCGGTGCCGCCGTAGGTGAGTGTCGGGAAGGAGTGGCAGAAGTTCTCCTGTCCTGCTCGACACATGGCGCAGGTGCCGCAGGAGTCGACGATATTGCCCACCGCGACGCGGTCGCCGACCGAGAAGGCAGTCACCTCGGCCCCGGTCCCGGTCACCACACCGGTGAATTCGTGACCGGGCACCAGAGGCGCTTTCGCGTGCTGGTCATGGTCGCGCAGGGAGTGCAGGTCGGTGTGGCACACGCCGCAGTAGTCGACTCGCACCGCCAGATCGTCTGGGCGCAGGTCACGGCGTTCCAGCGACGTACGCCGCAGCGCCGTCGGGCCGCTCGCCCGCCATCCGATGGTCGTTCGCATACACACATCCTTAAACAGACTGTTCGGTCTGTCGACCGTAGCCCTGGTCGCGGAGAGAAGCAAACCAACTGTTCTGTTGCTAGAGTGGCGGCATGCCGGAGCAGCCCCTGACCTCGCGCGGCACCGCGACCTACCAGCGCATCCTGGACGCCGCCACCGAGGAGTTCGCCCAGCACGGCATCGCCGGAGCGCGCATCGAACGCATCGTGACGGCGGCGCGCACCAACAAGGCGCAGCTCTACGGCTACTTCGGCTACAAGGAACGGCTCTTCGACGCGATCTTCCTCAGCTCGCTGGAACGCATCACGAACGTGGTGCCGATCGACGCTGACGATCTTGCCGACTGGGCCGTTCGCCTCTACGACGAATACCTGCGCCGCCCCGACCTCATCCGCCTCGCGACCTGGACGCGACTGGAGCGCCGGCCCGCCGGGCACCTGGTCGAGACCCACCAGCACTACGACGATCGCAAGCTGACGGCCATCGCCGAGGCGCAGGCCGCCGGGCGGGTACGTACGGGCGACCCGTTCGACCTCATGGCTCTGGTCATCGCCATGTCCATGGCCTGGTCGCCGGTCAGCAACGTCTACGCGGCCAGCAACCAGGAACCCGACGACGTTCATGATCAACGCCGCGCCCTGCTGCGCGACTGCGTTCGGCGAGCCACTGTGCCGAGGGACCAGGATCAACCGGACCGTTGACCACCGCACGGCCGTCAGTCGCGGCCGATCCGGGGCTGACAGGATCGCGCCGGGGTGCGACGGTGGGCTGATGGTCGACGTCACCCCTTCCCGGTCACGGCCCTCCGGCCGCCGGTGGCGTGAGATCGTCCCGGTGGCATTGCGTTGGGGTCTGCCGGTCCTCTGGGTGCTGTGGGCGTCTCTGGCGTGGTGGGTCGAGCCCCGCGAGTCGACCGAGGCTCGGCTCGACCGTGATCTCGCGGCCGGCCGGGTGGTGAGCGTCCAACGGGCGCAGGGCTGGGCCGACGACGGCGCCTACTGGGGCAGCCGGCCGCGGCCGCAGTACGCGGAGTACGGCGGGATGCTGGCCTGGACCGTGTCGAACGGCCAGAGCCGGTACACCTTCGACGTACCGCCCGACCCGGACTCGTACCTCGGCGAGCCGGACCGGTCGGCCGGCGCCGGGCCCGACTGGCGGGACGCCCGGCTCGCCGCCATTCCGGACCGGTGGAACACCGCCGGCGGCTGGACGCACCGGATCGCGAACGTGGCCGCACTGCTCGCTGGCGCGCTGACCGCGCTGTGGCTGGCCCGGCTGATCGGCGGCGCGCCGCCCCTGGCCGGCACCCGGTGGTTCTGGTTCTGGGTCGGGCTCCTGCCGTTCGGGGTGGGTGTGCTGGCCTGGACCTACCGTGAGCTCTGGAGGCCACCGTCGGCGCCGGTGCTCGACCGTGGCTCCGGGTGGCGTGGCTTCGGCTGGCTGGTCCTCGCGGGAGTGGGCATCAGCCTGTTGGTGTCCACTGCCCGGGTCGTGATCGGGACGACGGTGGTGCCGGGCTGAGCGTGCTGGCCAACCGGCCCCCCCGGCCGGCGGCGGTCACCTACGGTGACGCCATGGACCCTTCGGCGGTCTGGCGGGACAGGCAGCACCGGTGGCGGATCGAGGCGTACCGCGCGCCGGACCTGCGCTTCGCCATCTACGCCACCAACGGGCCCACCGAGTCCGTGCCGCTGTGGCTGTTCGGGATGTCGGCGCTGGCCCGGTGGCTGATGACGCACGCCATCTCACTGGACGACCTGGAGGTCGACTGAGCGGGGCGCGGTCGCGAACCAGGCCCGGGGACGGCCCCGCTGCGGTTGAGTGACCTGAGGCGGCGGACGGGGGTGCGCGATGGGCGGTCAGTTCGGGCAGTTGGCGCTGGTGGCCGTGCTGGTGCTGGTCAACGCCGCGCTGTCCGGCAGTGAGATGGCGCTGGTGACGCTGCGCGAGGGGCAGTTGCGGCGGCTGGGCCGACGGTCCCGCTCCGGCGACCGGTTGGTGCAGCTGTCCCGCGACCCGAACCGCTACCTGGCCACCATCCAACTCGGCATCACGCTGGCCGGCTTCCTCGCCTCGGCGGCGGCTGCGGTGTCGTTGGCCGAGCCGCTGGTCGGCCCGCTGGGTTTCCTCGGCGGCGCGGCCCGTCCCGCCGCGGTGGTGCTGGTGACGGTGCTGCTGACGTTCGTCACGCTGGTGTTCGGCGAGCTGGCCCCGAAGCGGCTGGCCATGCAGCGGGCGGAGCGGTGGGCGTTGCTGAGCGCCGGCCCGCTGGACCTGCTCGCACGGGTGTCCCGACCGGCGGTGTGGTTGCTCAGCCGGGCAACCGACGCGGTCGTTCGGCTCGCCGGGGGTGACCCGCGGGCCAATCGGGAGGAGATGACCGAGGAGGAGTTGCGGGAGATGCTGGCCAGCCAGCGCGGCCTGTCCGCCCAGCAGCGCGAAATCCTGACCGGCGCGTTCGACATCGCCGGCCGGACACTGCGCGAAATCCTGGTCGCCCGCCGGGAGGTGATGACACTGCCGGCCAGCCTCACCGCCGACGAGGGGGTGCGCCGGCTGGCCGCCGCCGGGCGGTCCCGCGCCCCCGTCACCGGTCCCGGTGGCCTGGACGAGGTGCTCGGGGTGGTGCACATCCGCGACCTGGTGCGGGCCGGCACGGCCCCGGTGGGCGAGCAGGTCCGGTCGCCGCTGCTGCTGCCGGTCACCCTGCCGGTCGCCGACGCGTTGCGTCAGCTTCGCCAGGAGCACGAGCAACTGGCCCTGGTGGTGGACGAGCACGGTGGCATCGACGGCATGGTCACCATGGAGGACCTGCTGGCCGAGGTGGTCGGCGAGTTGTACGACGAGACCGACCGCGACGTGCGCGGGGTGGTTCGGGAGGCGGACGGGTCCGTGCTGGTGCCCGGTGACTTCCCGCTGCACGACCTGCCCGACCTCGGGGTGCGGCTGAGTTTCCCGTTGTCGCGCGACTACACGACGGTGGCGGGGTTGGTGCTGGCCCGGCTGCGGCACCTGCCCTGTGAGCCGGGGGAGACGGTGCGTCTGCCCGGGCTGACTCTTGAGGTGGTGGAGGTCCGCGATCGGGCGGTGCGTCGGGTGCGGTTGCGCGGCTTCGTCAGCGAGCGGTGACCTGTCACCCGGTCGATGGACAATAACCAACAATACGGCTAAACGGGGCGCGCCCGCCTACTGTGCGATATGTGAAGGACCGAGGGTTTCGTACGTTCGTCACGGTGCTGGCCGGCCTCGCGGTGATCTACTTCGGTAGTGCGGGTCGCAGCCCCGAGGAGGGCCGTGGCATCTCCGGCGGGGTGGTGGTCCTGGCGCTGCTCGCCGCCCTGCTGGTGTGGCACCTGACCCGGCCGGGAGACAAGACGGTGAAGTGACCGCCGTCAGCGGGCGGCGACGCGGGTGACCTCGCCGGCTGACTCCTCGCCGAGCGCAACCCGGACCAGCGCCGACGCGAGACGGCCGAAGTCCGGTTCGTCGACGAGGGTGGCCAGCCCGTGCGGGTTGCCGGGCAGGCCCAGCCGCTTCGCTCCGGCGAGAGCCCGCCGGTCGGCGTACGGGCGCAGGTCGGACCAGACCGTCTGCGCCTCGCGCAGGTAGATGTCCGCGCCGGTGGGGCCGATGCCCGGGAACTCGGTGAGCCGCCGACGCAGCCCGACGGGGTCGCCCTGGGCGTCGCGGTGCAGCCGTCGCAGGTCACCGTGCCAGCGGTCCAGGCACAGTCGGGCGCCGGTGCCGAGCATGGTGGCGGTGCGCTCGTCGTAGCGGCGGTAGTGGCCCCGGCCCAGCGCGTCGACGCGTTCCTGCCAACTGGCCGCCTCCATCGCCTGCGGCGTGCGGTAGCCCGCGGCGAACAGCTCGCGTGCCGCGTCCACCGCCACGCACGCCCGGATCCGGGTGCTCAGCAGGGTGGTCAGCACCAGCAGCTGGTACAGCGGCCCGGGGCGGTCGGAGAGCCGGATACCGGCCTCCTCCGCGTACGTGCGGCCACGCCGGTCCAGCAGGACCCGCACCACCGTTCGATCGTTGCCCACACCGACCGGGTACCCGATCCGGGCCCTGCTAGCCGTCGCGTCGGCGACCACTGTCGGAATGCCGCCGGGGTGGGCGGGTATGCGACGGTGGAGGCGGTCGATGCCGCCCGCCGTACCGGGAGGGAGACACCCATGGTCAACCCGCAGCAGGAGGAGTTCCGGCGTAACGCCAAGGGCGCCACCAGTCAGGACAGCAAGGGGCCCAAGCCGACCGGTCATCCACTCAACCGCGGATCGTCGCGGGGCGATGAGGGGCGCCCGGTGCCCAAGGGGCAGGTGTCGCCGTACGGCCCGGCCGGTGAACCGGTGGCCGAGGACGACAGCGACACCCGCTGACAGACCTTCAGCTAGCGACCGCGATCGGACGGCCGCCGCAACCTGTTCCAGGTGGCGGCGGCCGTCAGCCCGTACGCCAGGTGCGGAACGATGTCGGAGATCCAGTCGGAGCGCCGCCACGTACGCGGGTCGCTGATGCCCAGCGCGGTGATGGACCCGTCGGTCATCGTCATCACGCCGGCCCCGAGCACGCCGGCGGCCATCGGCAGCGGCTGGCGCCGGCCACCGGCGTAGAGCGCGAACGCGACGCCGGCGGCGATGCCCAGTCCGTAGCCGATCAGCGGGCCGAGGCCCGAGCGGCGGTTGGCCGCCCGGGCCCCGGACCCAGGTTCACGTGCGCGATATCGGCCAACCGGTCGACGGTCTCACCGGGGACGTCGCTCTCCGGTCGAGCCCGCAGCGCCACGTCCAGATAGCTGACCACGTTCAGCGCGGTGCTGCCGACGGCGCCAGCGATGGCGCCGTCGGCAAGGTCGACCCTCCTCATTTCGGGTCGCCCGGTTCGCGCTCACTCTTGGGACCGTACGTGCGCTCACCACGCACCACACCCCGCTGGCCGCGATCCTCCTGCAGGATCCTGTTCGCGACCTGGTTGGCCTTGCCGTCGGGTACCCGGCGTCCGGAGTCGTCGATCGCGTTGCGCAACCGCGCCCGCTGCTTGTCGTACGCGTTGCTGCCCGGCCGTGGTCCTGGCATCTGCTGCCTCCTTCGTCGGTCCGGACGTCTACCCGTCTCGCGACGGGCCAACCCCGGCCTAACGCGGTGCGCGGACCACGGCGACCGGGCAGTGCGCGTGGTGCAGCAGCGACTGGCTGACCGACCCCAGCAGCAAACCGGACACCTCGCCACGCCCCTGCCCACCGGCCACCACCAGTTGGGCGGAACGGGACGCCTCGGCGAGCACGGCGCCCGGCCGGCCATGGACCGCCCGGCAGGTGAGTCGCACCGTCGGGTGCTGCTCGGTCAGCCCGCTCAGCCACTCGGCGAGCATCCGGTCCTGCTCGCCGTGCAGCTTCGCCTCGTCGTACACCAGGGGTTGCATGTCGCCCGGCCCGCTGCTGCCCGGGTGCCGGTAGGCGTGCATCGCCACCAGCGGCACCCCGCGCGACACGGCGGTCTCGGCGGCGAAGTCGGCCGCCTGCCGGGAGGCCGCCGAACCATCCACCGCGACCAGCACCGGTTCGTCGGGTCGTTGCTCGCCGCGGGCCACCAGCACCGGGCAGTCGGCGTACGCGGCGACCTGCACCGCGACCGAGCCGACCACCAGCGTGGAGAAGCCGCCCAACCCGCGGTCGCCGAGCACGATGAGCGCGGCCGTGGGGGATTCGCCCACCAGCACCGCCGCGGCCTCGCCGTCGATGATCTCGCCGGAGATCGACAGCCCGGGTACGGTCGCCTCGGCCTCGGCCACCGCGGCCTCGACGAGCTCCTCGGCCTGGTGGCGAAGCCCACCGCCGGGCGGCGCGTCCGGGGCGGGGGAGACCGGCACGTGCAGCAGCGGCCAGATGAAGCCGTGCACGACCCGCAGGGGTCGCTGCCGGCGCGCCGCCTCGGTGGCGGCGAGGCGAACGGCGCGCAGCGCCGGCTCCGAGCCGTCGACGCCGACCACCACCGCCGCGTTGTTCGCCGAGTTCACCGCCCACCTCCCGCTCGCGGCCAGTATCGCGGGCCCGGGCGCCTCCGCGTCGCGATACCGCCGACAGCGTCCCGGTCGGTACGCTGGCGACGAGCGGCCGGGGAGGGGGCGTCATCGATGGGTGAACCGGACCAGCCGAGCACGGCACGCATGATCGACTTTTGGCTCGGCGGGGAGCATCACTTCCCGGTCGACGTGGCCGCCGCGAACGCTTTCGAGCAGGCGTACGGGCCGTGCGCGCCGGTGTTCCGGGAGCTGCGGGCGTTCCTGGGTCGGGCGGTGCGGGCGATGGCCGAGCAGGGCGTGGACGGGTTCCTGGTGTTCGGCGCGGGGGTGCCCACGATGGGCAACGTGCACGAGGTCGCCACCGACGCGACGGTGCTCTACACCGACGTCGACCCGGTCACCATCCGGCTGGGGCAGAGCATCCTCGCGGGCAGCGACCGGGCCGGCTACGGCTTCGGCGACGCGACCGACATCGGCACTGTCGACCCGGCGCAGCTGCACCGCTTCGTCCCGGGCTGGGGTCGACGGCCGGTCGGGGTGGTCTTTCTCGGGCTCGCCGCGTTCCTCGACGACGACACGCTGACCCGCACGCTCGACGAGCTGTACGCCGCCGCCGCGCCGGGCAGCCTGCTCGCCGTGGACTTCGACACCGAGGAGCTGGCGGGTCACCCGCAGGCGCTGGCGATGATGGGGCCGCAGTTCCGGATGCGTCCACCGGCGGCGTTCGCGCCGCTGCTGGGTCGCTGGGTGCCGACGACGGACGGGATCGTCCCGGTCGCCCAGTGGCGGCCGGAGGGTCCGCCGGCGCAGGTGCCGGACGCGTTCCACGGCGTGCTCGCGGCCCGGGACGGCGACTGACCGCGCCGGTTTGGTCGTCCGGGGCGTCCGTATGATGCTTGCCCTGTAGCAAGCTTCTGGAGAGGACGACCATGGTTGACGTGCCGGACGTGGTGTCGCGCGCACTGCGCGACGCCCCGCCCGACCAACTGGCGGAGGCGGCGGACCGGGTGATCCGGTCGACGTTGGGCGCGCTGCGCACCGACGTGTTCGTCGCCGACTACCGGATCAGTGGGCTCTGGCCGCTGCTGGATCCGGATCTGCCGGCGGCGGGCTTCCTGGCCTGTCACACCGTGGCTCAGCGGTGTTTCAGCAGTCAGCAACCGGTGCGCGACGGCGATGGCCCGTGCCGGCTCTACCTGCCGTTGACGGTGTGGGGGGAACGGCTGGGTGTGCTGCTGATCGAGCTTCCCGACGTGGCCAACCCGGCCGTCACGGGCCGGGCGACGGACATCGCCGGCGCCCTGGCGGTGGCGATGCGTGCGGCGGACCGGGAGACCGACCGTTACCGGCGGGCGCGCCGCCGCGAGCGAATGACGATGGCCGCCGAGATGCAGTGGGATCTGTTGCCGGGCCGCAGTGTGGCGCACCACGCGTTCGATCTGGCCGGTCAACTCGAACCTGCCTACACGGTGGGTGGGGACCACTTCGACTGGTCCCTGGACGGCGACCGCCTGACCGTGACGGTGCTCAACGGCGAGGGCAACGGTCTGACCGCGTCGATGCTGACCTCGGTCACGGTCAACGCGATGCGCAACGCGCGCCGCTCCGGCGGGGGCCTGGTGGAGCAGGCCGAGCTGGCCTCGGACACCGTCTTCTACCAACACCGGGGTCGTCGGTACGTGGCCACCCTGCTGCTGGAGGTGGACACCCGCACGGGTCAGGTACGGGCGGTCGATGCGGGTTCCCCGCACATGCTGCGGGTGCGGGGGTCCGTGGTGGAGCCGGTGAAGCTCGATCAGCAGATGCCGCTGGGCATGTTCGCGGAAACTCGTTACGAGCTGCAGGAGTTGCAACTCGCCCCCGGTGACCGCCTCTTCGTGGTCAGCGACGGGGTGTGGGCCGCCGAGCCGGCGGGTCGGGAACCGTACGGGGACCGGGCGATGGCGCGTTCCCTGCGCGCCACGCGGTTGCAGCCAGCGGCCGAAGCGGTTGGTACGGTGATGCGCGAACTGCACGCCTACCACGCGGATTCCGATCTGCGCGACGACGCCGTCGTGGTCTGTCTGGACTGGCACGGTCCGCGTGGGCGGAGCGGCGGGTGAGGGTGGCCGCCGCTCGGCCGGGCGGTCAGCAGCGCGACGACGGCAGGGGACATCGGGTGGAGCGACCTGCGGATCTCGCCGCGGCGATCGACGCGGCTGCCGAGACACTGATCGCCGTTCTCGACTCGGCCGCGTCGCGGCGCCAGGTGCCGCCGACCCAGTTGCGGGTGCTGGCGTTGATCAGCAGCCGGCAGGAGACAAACGTCAACGGGTTGGCGGAGCTGCTGGACGTGGTGCCCTCGTCGGCGAGTCGCCTCTGTGACCGGCTGGAGGCGACCGGGCTGTTGCGTCGGGTGGCGGATCCACGCGACCGGCGTGAGGTGCGACTGGTGCCGACCGCGGCGGCGCTGACCCTGCTGGGGGAGTTGGCCGAGCGGCGGCAGCGGGCGGTGCAGGCGGTGTTGGATCGGATGCCGACGCGGATGCAGCACGACCTGTTGCTGGCGTTGCTCGCGTTCGGCCGGGCGGCGACGCAGTCGGTGCCCGAGCAGCAGACCGATCCCGCAGCGCAGACGGCGTGAGCGCGACCCTCCTTCCACTAGTATCCTAGGACGCTCTACGCGTGGTGATCCACGCCACAGATCGGCAGAGCCGCACCGGGACGCCGCACGACGGCACCCGGGACGCTGGGGCAAGCCCGATATAGTGACAGCGCACTTACCCGGCCCGCGATCTCGATGATCGCGGGCCGCATCAGGGGAGGGCCCCGCCCGGGGCCGCAGGGGGAGCCGGTGGTGGCCGGCCCGACAGCGCGTACGACCCTCAGCCACGCTCGACGTCGGCTCGGGGCCCACGTGCCGTGGAGGAGGATCGGTGTCGCGTCGGCCGGCTCGGGCAGAGCAACCGCCGGACACCGGTGACCAGACTCCCGGCAACCAGGTGCTCACCCTGCCCAACCTGATCAGCTTCGGGCGGCTGCTGGGCGTGCCGCTCTTCCTCTACCTGTTCCTGGTCGAGCGGGCCGACGTGGCGGCGATCATCGTGCTGGCCATCGGCGGCACCACCGACTGGGTCGACGGTTGGATCGCCCGCCGACTGCGCCAGGTGAGCCGACTCGGTGAGCTGCTCGACCCCCTGGCCGATCGGCTCTACATCCTCGCCACCCTGCTCGCCTTCACCGCGCGGGAGGTGGTGCCGTGGCAGTTCACGGCGGCGCTGCTGGCCCGTGAGCTGCTCCTGCTCGCCTCGCTGGCGGTGCTGCGCCGCTACGGCTACGGGCCGCCGCCGGTGCACTACATGGGCAAGACCGCCACGTTCCTGCTGCTCGCGGCGTTCCCGGTGCTGCTGTTGGCCACCGAGTGGAGCGCGGCGTCGACGGCGATGGCCGCGATCGGCTGGGGGCTGGCCTGGTGGGGGCTGGTGCTCTACTGGGTGGCCGGTGGCATGTACGTCGTGCAGGCGGCTCGGCTGGTGCGCGCGGCGCGCGGCCCGGGGGCGGCGGCGTGAGCGCGCCGGAGCCGGGCAAGCCCCGCCAGGACCGGGTGTACGCGCCGGATTTCCTCACCGAACTGTTCCGCAACCCCCTGGACCCGGGCTACGCGGACGCGGCGGCCGCCCGTCAGCGGTCGGCGTCCACCGGGCGCGCCGCGGGATGGCGGGCCTGGCCGACGCGGTCGGTCAGTCTGGTCGTGCTGGTGATGCTCGGTTTCCTGTTCGCGGTCGCGTACCGGCAGACGATGGCGGACGAGCCGGGGCGCAGCCAGGCCCGTTCCGGCCTGGTGGCGCAGATCAAGGAACGGGAGAACCAGACCGACCGGTTGTCCACGCGCGCGGATCAGCTGCGCGAGGAGGTCAGCCGGCAGCGCGACGCGGCGTTGAGCGGGTCGGCCGCCGCCCGGTTGCGGGACATGGAGGCGAGCACGGGGCTGGGTCGGGTGCGCGGTGACGGTGTCGTGGTGCGGTTGGCGGATGCTCCGGACAAGGCCGACGCGGTGACCGGTGCTGGCGCTGGGCCGTCGCGGGTGCTCTACAGCGATCTGCAGGGGGTGGCGAACGCGTTGTGGAGTGCCGGCGCGGAGGCGGTCTCCATCAACGGGCAGCGGTTGACGTCGACGTCGACGATCCGGTCGGCGGGTGAGGCGATGCTGGTGGATTTCCGGCCGGTGACCGGGCCGTACGAGGTGTCGGCGATCGGGCCGGGTTCGATGCGGCGCAAGTTCGAGGACAGTCGTAACGCGGCGTTGATGCGGGAGGTCGCGCAGAAGACCGGGTTGTCGTTCGGTGTGCGGGAGGCGGATCACCTCACCCTGCCGGCAGCTCCGGAGCCGCAGCTACGCTACGCCAAGCCGTCGGTCAGTCCGAGCCCTTCCGCGTCGGGTGTCCGTTCCGGCAGTCCTGGGTCGTCTGGTCCGACGACGACCGTTAGCCCCTCCGGAGGTGGCCGATGATCGCGGTGCTGGCGTTGCTCGCCGGTGTGGTGCTCGGTGTGTGGCTTGATCCCACGGTGCCGGCGGCGTTGCAGCCGTACCTGCCGATCGCGGTGGTGGCCGCGTTGGACGCGGTGTTCGGTGGGGTGCGGGCGAGGTTGGACCGCATCTTCGACGACAAGCAGTTCGTGGTGTCGTTCATCTCCAACGTGCTGGTCGCTGGTCTGATCGTGTATCTGGGTGACCAGTTGGGGGTGGGCGGGCAGTTGTCCACCGGTGTGGTGGTGGTGCTGGGTGTGCGCATCTTCGGCAACGTGGCGGCGATCCGCCGGCACCTGTTCCGGGCGTAGGTTGGGTTGCGATGAGTGACGAGCAGACCGACACGGGGACGGGGTGGCCGCAGCCTGCGGGTCCGGCGCGGCCGGGTGGGCCGGCGGGTGAGCCGGATCCTCGTCCGGACGCGCCGGATCCGGACGAGTTGAGCCCGTTGGCGCCGCAGGGGCCGGCGGAGCGCGAGTCGGTCGATGAGCCGGCGGTGGAGCCGGTCGACGACGGTGCGACGGTGGACCTGAGTGCGGTGCCGCGGTCGGGGGAGCCGGTTGCGGGTTCCGACGGGTTGGGTGAGCCGGTTGGTGAGTCGGCGGCGCCGGCGGCGGCGGGTCGGTCCCGGTGGAGTACGGCCGGGGTGATGATCGCCGCGTTGTTGGCGTTGCTGGGTTTCACGTTGGTGGTGCAGTTGAAGACGACGTCGACGGATCCGACGTTGGGTGCGACGCGCCAGGAGGACCTGGTCCGGATCCTGTCGGATCTGGATGCGCGGGAGAACCGTCTTCAGCAGGACATCCGGGCTCTGGAGGACAGTCAGCGGCAGTTGCGTTCGGGTGAGCAGGGGCGTCAGGCGGCGTTGGACGAGGCGACGCGGCGGGCGGACGAGTTGGGCATCCTGGCGGGCACGTTGCCGGCGGTCGGGCCGGGGTTGACGGTGCGGTTCGACGCCGGTGCCAAGCCGATCTCGGCGAATCGGGTGCTGGACGCGGTGCAGGAGCTGCGGGGCGCTGGCGCGGAGGCGATGCAGATTTCCGGCGGCGACGGGGCGTCGGTGCGGATCATCGCCTCGACGTACTTCCTCGACGGGGACAACGGGTCGTTGGTGGTGGAGGGGCGTCGGTTGACGGCGCCGTTCACGATCACGGTGATCGGTGATCCGGCGACGATGCGCACGGCGTTGAACATTCCTGGTGGGGTGGTGGCGTCGGTCCGTGGTGTCGGCGGTAACGTGACGTTTGGGGAGCGTGAGGTTGCCGAGGTTTCGGTGCTGCACGTGCCGATCAAGTTGGAACACGCCCGTCCGGTCTCCTGACCGGCGCGGCCGCGCCGGATCCGGGTGGTCCGGGGCACCGATGGATGAAGGACGCGTCTGGTGATTCCCGAGGATCTGCGATACACCGCCGAGCATGAGTGGGTGGCGGGTGACGGCACGGGTTCGATCCGGGTCGGCATCACGCACTTCGCGCAGGACGCGCTGGGCGACATCGTGTACGTGCAGTTGCCCGAGGCGGGTGCGGTGGTCGCGGCCGGTGACTCGTTGGGTGAGATCGAGTCGACCAAGAGCGTGTCGGAGATCTACGCCCCGGTCGCTGGTACGGTCGCTTCCCGCAATGAGGCGTTGGGTGACACGCCGGAGCTGATCAACACTGATCCGTACGGTGAGGGTTGGTTGGTGGAGATCACGCCGAATGATCCGACCGCGACGGACGGGTTGCTCACGGCCGGCGCGTATCAGAAGATCACCGAAGGCTGAGTGTGCTTGATCCGGCGCGTGGGTTGTCTGCGCGCGTCCGGTTGCCCTGCATTTCGGCGCTGGCTAGGCTCGCCCAGTCGACCGAGAACCCAATAGTTGAGCGTTGCGGAATTGCCTTCCCGGGCACGGGGAGCCAGCCGCCGGGTGTTCAAGTGCCCGGCGGCCAGACCCGCCATTACCCGACGCCGACCGAACAGATCCGTGAGGTGGTCCCATGACGCGGCCAGACGACGAGTTCCCCCCGCTCGACGTCACTTCGACGCTCAATCTCGGTTCGCTCGACGAAGTGCTGGAGGGTCCGGACACCGATGTGGTGCCGAGCCGGATGTCCGGTTCGTTGCCGCCGGGTATGGCGCTGCTGGTGGTTCGTCGAGGCCCGAATGCGGGTGCCCGGTTCTTGTTGGACCACGATGTGACGACCAGTGGCCGGCATCCGGACAGTGACATCTTCCTCGATGACGTGACGGTGTCGCGTCGGCACGCGGAGTTCCACCGTGACGGTGGCACGTTCACGGTGCGGGACGTGGGTAGTTTGAACGGCACCTATGTGAATCGTGAGCGCGTCGAGGCGGCCACGTTGAGTAATGGTGATGAGGTTCAGATCGGTAAGTTCCGGGTCGTGTTCATCGCCGGTCCGCGCCCGGAGGAGGAGGCCGGCCGGGGGTGAACGAGCCTGCGGCCTCCACGTCACCCGGTGCGGCCCGGTCTCAGCCGCTGATGAGCATCGGTGAGGTGCTCGGGCAGTTGCGGGTGGATTTCCCGGACACCACGATTTCGAAGCTGCGGTTTCTTGAGGCTGAGGGTCTGGTCGAGCCGCAGCGGACGGCTGCGGGTTACCGGAAGTACAGCTGGGACGATGTGGCGCGGTTGCGGTTCGTGTTGACCGCGCAGCGGGACAAGTACCTGCCGTTGCGGGTGATCCGTGAGCAGTTGGCGCAGTGGGATTCGTCCGGTGAGCAGCCGGGGCGGTCGCGGCCGGCGTTGGTGGCGGTTGGTCCCGATGGTGCTGTGCCGGGCCGTGAGTTGACGGAGCCGGCCGAGTCGTCGCAGGTGCGGCTCGGCCGGGCGGATCTCGTGGCGCGCAGTGGGATCGACGAGTCGACGTTGGTGGAGTTGGAGCGGCTCGGTGTGCTGGTGTCGGATCCGCCGGGGTGGTATGACGCGGACGCGTTGATCATCGCGTCGGCGGTGGCGGGGTTGGCGTCGTACGGGTTGGAGCCGCGGCATCTGCGGGGTTACCGGACTGCGGCTGACCGTGAGGTTGGTTTGTTCGCGCAGTTGGTGGCGCCGTTGGCGCGGCAGAGTGATCCGGCGGCGCGGGCGCGTGCGGCGGAGATGGCGCGGGAGTTGGTGGCGTTGTCGGAGCAGTTGCACGCGGCGTTGGTGCGGGTGGGTTTGCGGTCGACGTTGGGTCGGTGATGTGCCCGGTGGGTGGCGGCTGAGCGGAAAGATCTCTTCCGGGAAGCGTGCCGTAGGCTTGCCGGGGTAACCCCTTTCTGGCGCGGGCGTGGTGCTGTAGCGCATGGGACGGCCGTGTCGCGGTCCGTGTACCGTGCAGGGAAGGGCGCGGTGCGGCGTAGGTGACAACGACACGGAGGCGGCGGTGCGCGAGCTGAGCGTGGTCGGAGTTCGGGTGGAGCTGCCCAGCAACCAGCCGATCGTCCTGCTCAGGGAGGTCGAGGGTGACCGCTATCTGCCGATCTGGATCGGCGCGGTCGAGGCGACGGCTATCGCTTACGAGCAGCAGGGGGTCAAGCCGGCCCGGCCGTTGACTCACGATCTTCTGCGGGATGTGTTGGCGGCGTTGAAGGCGCCCTTGCAGGCGGTGGAGATCACCGAGCTCAAGGAGAACGTGTTCTACGCGGATCTGTTGATCGGTGACGGGGTGCGGGTGTCGGCGCGGCCGAGCGATTCGATCGCGTTGGCGTTGCGTGTCGGTGCGCCGATTCGTTGTTCGGAGCAGGTCCTCAGCGAGGCGGGGATCGTTATCCCTGACGAGCAGGAGGACGAGGTGGAGAAGTTCCGCGAGTTCCTGGAGCAGGTGCGTCCGGAGGATTTCGCGGGCTGAGGCGGGCCTGGGCTCTGCGCCTTGAGGTGTCACTGTGGGTGATGCTGCGGGCGGGTTGGTGATCTTTCTCGGTGGCTGCGCGGCGTGTCGCGTCGGTTCCTCCGTGGTAACCCCTGACGGTGGCGTTAGGGTTGCCATGTCGAGGGGTGCGCGTCCCGGAAACGACGCGTCGCCACACTGACGGGGAGGTTGTCCGGATGCACGAGCCGCGGGATTCTGATCCGGGTGGACAGTTCGATGAGCCTGGTGCCTCGTCGCCTCATGGGGTGGCTGAGGGTGAGGGTTCGGTTGGCTACCGGGGTGTGACGGCCTGCCACGCGGTGGGCATCAGTTACCGGCAGTTGGATTACTGGGCGCGGACGACGCTGGTGGTGCCGAGCGTGCGGGACGCCTCGGGTTCGGGGACGCAGCGGTTGTATTCGTTCCGGGACCTGGTGGTGTTGAAGGTCGTGAAGCGGTTGTTGGACGCGGGGGTGTCCCTGCAGAACATCCGTAAGGCGATCGAGGCGTTGCGGTCGCGTGGTGTGGAAGATCTGGCCGGGATCACGCTGATCTCCGATGGGACGACGGTGTATGAGTGCCGGTCCCCGGAGGAGGTGGTCGACCTGTTGCAGGGTGGCCAGGGTGTCTTCGGGATCGCGATCGGTGGGGCTTTCAAGGAGATCCAGGGGTCGTTGTCGCATCTGCCGGCGGAGCCGGCGACGAGCGGCCCGGTGGAGCCGGCGGCGGCGTCCGAGTCGGATCCGGTCGGTGACGAGTTGGCGGCGCGGCGGGCGCGGCGGCGGGCGGGCTGAGCGCCGAGGGCGTTGGCGGGTTCCGGGTTTTTTTCGGTTCGTTCTGTCGCGACCGTCGGTGACGGTGAGCGGGTTCGCCAGGCCCTGTTGTCTACTGTGGACACTGTGGGTGTCGTTGTGGTGGCTCCTTGTCGAGATACCCAGCGGTAGTGGTGACGCAGCGTGTCTTTGTGTTGTCGGGAACCCGATAAGGGGGCACTGACCGGAGGCGGTTGACACGCTATGGTCCGACACGGTTCTGGCCCCTTCACCCCCCGGAGGAATGACCGTGACGGTTACCGAAGAGACCGCGCCCGCCTCGCACTACGACCGCATTGGCGGTGCCAGCGCGGTGAAGGCGGCCGTTGACCTGTTCTACGACAAGGTGCTCGTCGACCCGGAGTTGGCGGGTTACTTCTCCGATGTGGACATGGTGGGTCAGCGGCGGCATCTGACGTTGATGTTGACCACGGTGCTGGGTGGCCCTGACGAGTACGCCGGTCGTGGGTTGGCGGAGGCGCACCAGCCGTTGAACATCCCGGTGGAGCACTACGCGATGGTCGGTGGGCACCTGGTGGTGACGCTGACCGAGTTGGGTGTGCCGGCGGACATCCTGGCGGACGTGCAGACGGTGCTGGGGCAGGTGCAGGACCAGGTGGTGTCCCGCGGAAACCGGTCGGGCGTCTGAGCGTGGACGCGGCCCGACTCAAGCAGAGCTGGTCGGTGGTCGCCGGGCACGGTGATCAGGTGCCGCTCTACTTCTACTCGACGTTGTTCCTCGCTCATCCCGAGACGCGGCAGATGTTCCCCACGAACATGGCCGGGCAGCGGGATCGCCTGGTGACGGCGTTGGGTCACATCGTGTCGAACGTGGACCAGGTGGAGCACCTGGTGGGTTTCCTGCAGGACCTCGGTGCGGACCACCGCAAGTTCGCGGTCCGCGCGGAGCACTACCCGGCGGTCGGTGAGGCGCTGTTGGCGACGTTGCAGCATTTCCTCGCCGAGCAGTGGACCGACGAGTTGGCGTCGGACTGGGCGGCCGCGTACGGGTTGGTGGCCCAGGTGATGACGGAGGCCGCGCAGGCCGCCGAGGCGGTGAACCCGCCGTGGTGGGTGGCGGAGATCGTCGCCCACGAGCGGCGGGCGTTCGACGTGGCGGTGTTGACGGTGCGCCCGCAGTATCTGTTGCCGTTCACCCCGGGTCAGTCGATCGGGGTGTCGCATCCGGCGGTGCGGTCGTGGCGGTACTACTCGCCGGCGAACGCGCCGCGTGCGGACGGCACGTTGGAGTTGCATGTGCGGGCCGCGCCGGGCGGGGCGGTGTCGTCTCGGTTGGTGTACGGGTCGGCGGTGGGGGATCGGATCCACCTGGCGGCGCCGGTGGGGGATCGGCTGGGGTTGTGGTCGGCGGGTTCCAGTGACCTGTTGTTGGTGGTCGCGGGGACGGGCTGGGCGCCGGTGAAGGCGTTGGTGGAGCAGGTCGCGGCGGAGGGTTCCCGCCGGCGGGTGGATCTCTATGTGGGGGCCCGTTCGCGCAGTGAGCTCTATGACAGTGAGGCGATCGACAAGTTGGCGTCGTCGTACCCGTGGTTGACGGTGACCTACGTGGTGGGTGCCGACGTGCACCGGCCGGGGGAGTTCGTGCACGCGGTGGATCGGGCGTTGGCCGACGGTGACTGGCGTTCCCGGCACGTGTTCGTGTGCGGGTCC
The DNA here is from genome assembly GCF_057766525.1 of Micromonospora sp. MGP-C2. NCBI lineage: Bacteria > Bacillati > Actinomycetota > Actinomycetes > Micromonosporales > Micromonosporaceae > Micromonospora > Micromonospora sp. MGP-C2. Next base: position 796,691 of record NZ_JBYMEN010000002.1, on the reverse strand, counting down.
GACGAGATGGTTTCGCATGCGGTGCGGACGTTGGCCCAGGCGGGTTTCCACGCGGGTCAGGTGCACCACGAGGGCCTGGGCGCGCAGTGGTATGGCGCGGCCTGGCGCACGGCGGTGCAGGAGACGACCGCCGGTGACACTTCGGGAGGTGGGCTCAGGTGAGCGCGAGAGGTGAGCTTGCGGGTCCCGCAGTCGCGATCGGAGGGGCGGACAGGTGAGCGCGACCCCGATCAGTCGGTATGACGGGATGCAGGTTTCCGGTGGTGTGCAGGTGCGGATGACCGCCGACCGGGTTCGGCGGTGGGAGTTCGGTGTCGCGTCGTTCGCCCGGCGTGGTTACGACAACGCCGACGTGGACCGGTTCCGGATGCAGGTGGCCGACGAGTTGGACCTGTTGGCGACGCAGATCGCGACGTTGCGGGCGGAGAACGAGCGGCTGACCGACCGGGTGGAGTTGCACCGGCACGGGGTGATCCCGAGTACGGGGGCGGCGGCGAAGGTCCCGGCGGCGCGGGAGGTGAATCTGCTGTCCGCGGCGCAGCGGGAGGCGGAGCAGATCATCGCGCAGGCGCATGACTACGCGCGGCGGGTCGCCGAGTACGCCCGGGTGCAGTACGAGAGTTACCTGCACGCGGCGGAGGCGGAGGCGAAGCAGGAGGCGGAACGGGCGGTGGCGGAGTACCGCAGCGCGGCGGGGCCGAGCTTCGACGACACGGTGGCCACCCGGGAGGCGTTGCGGATCTTCGGCGAGATGATGGTGTCGCACATGCAGGCGGCGGCGCGGCATCTCGACGATGGCAGTGAGCAGTTGGCCCGCACGATGGCCCGGATCGCCGCGGAGACGCCCGGTGCGCCCTTCGTGGGGGGCACGGCGGGGCAGTCGGCGTTGCCGCGGCACCAGCAGCGGTGACGCCGCCGGGGTGGGGTCCGCTTCTGCCGGACCTCACCCCGGCTCCGGTGTTGGTGGGAACGAACGAACCGCCGAGTTCGAGGCGGGTCCACACCGCGCGTGCCGCTTGTCGTGGATCGACATAGACAGCATGACGCTATCTGTCAGAATCGCCATAGACAGTGTGACGCTATCTGTTCAAATGCGAACAGGTGCAGTTTCGGCGACCGCTTTCGGGCCCTTGTCACCTGTGAAGTAACTTTACGCGAAGATCAGTTACCGCTCGTTCAGGCGGCCGAAATTCGCGCGCGTATGCAACTGTGAGAGAAGACATGACTACCGATAGTGGTGGCAGGGATCGTTCGTCGGTGACTACCAATCGTCATGGCCAGCGTGGTGCGGAGTTGGGCGGGGTTGAGCCTCCGCAACGCCATCGTCGCCGGCCTCGACTCCGGAACAGATTTCTTGTGCTGACCTCTGTCGTTGTCGCGGGAGCGGTAATCGCCGCCACGACGAATTACGCGGGGATCATCGACAAGCTGTCACCGGGCTCGTCCTGCGGGAAGGGCGCGGAGTCCCTGCGCGTTGTCGTGGCCCCCGAGATTGTGCCTGCGGTGGCAGCGGCGGTGGGAAAGATGGGTGAAGTCTGCGGCGCGGTGGATGTCGTCGGGGAAGATCCGGCGATCACGGCACAGAAGGGTGCGCCGGAAGGGCTGCAGGTGTGGATCCCGTCGTCTCGCATCTGGTTGGACGGCGTCGACCCGGACCGGCGTGTCTACCCCATCCACGACGACTCCCTGGCACGGTCTCCTGTGGTTCTTGCTGCGCCCGCGGGTGTGGCCGGTTCGCCGTGGGCCCGATCCGGCTTTTCGTGGGCGACGTTGTTGAGCGGTGTCGTGGGAGGGTCGGTCAAGCTCAGCATGGGTGACCCCACCCGGGACACCGCCGGTCTGCTGTCTTTCGTGGCGGTGCAGGCCGCCGCCGCCGTGCCGGGAACCGAGCCCGGCGTGGCGAAGCTTCGGGCCCTCGCGTTGCGCAGCAGGCTGCTCGACGCGGACGCGTCGGCTGGTGAGTTGCTACGTGTCGCCGCCGAGCAGGGCGGCGACCGGAAGGCCCTTGCCGACCTCGGGATGTTCCTGGTGCTCGAGCAGCAGCTCTGGAAGCACAACGATGGTCGCGACAATCCAGTGCTGAACCTGTATGCCACCGACATCGCGGTCGAAGCTGATTACCCCGTGGCGATCGCAGGTCAGTCCACCGCCACTGCCGTGCAGCGCCGGCTGCTCACCCAGTTCATTGGGGCTCTGCGATCGGTGGACACCAGCAACGCCCTGGTGGCCGCAGGTTTTCGCCTCACCGGTTTCGGGGGGCCGTCGCCTCGGGTCGGCGTACCCAAGGGTCTGCCCTTGAAGATCGCCGAGCCGACGGCGGTCGCAGACGTGAGCTTGAGCCTGGAGGCGGCCGAATGGTCCCGCTACCTACCGGAGCGCTTTCAGGTGCTCGTGGTCGTCGACCGTTCAGGCTCCATGGCCGCTCCCGTGGTCGTCGGGCCGGGTCGCACCGAGACCAAAGCGACGCTGCTTCGGTCCTTCGGCGCTGTCGCCGCGCAGACGTTCACCAATGACACCGAACTCGGATTGTGGTTCTTCGGCACGCCAACTGCGAAAAGCCCGTCAACCGAGGTGGTTGTTCCCCTGGGGCCCATCACCGGCACCGTAAAGAGCGAAACGCGTCGCGAAGCCGTCGGCCGAAAGATTGCGGCATACACTCCTATTCCTGATGGCGGAACGCCGCTGTATAAGGCGGTGCTCGACGCCGTGGAGTATATGCAAACCAAGATCAGGCCAGATCGCCGGGCGATCGTCGTCGTCTTGACCGACGGTCGAGACGGAAACTCACCCCATGCCATGGGCAAGGCGCAATTCCTCAAACAGCTCACCCAGAGCCAGCCCCCGGTGCCGGTGTTCTCGATCGGCATCGGCGAAAGCGCGGACCTGGACACGTTGCGCGCGGTCGCCGAGACAACCGGCGGCCGGGCCGAGGCCGCGCAGAACCCCAAAGATCTTGCCGCTGCGATGGCGAACATCTTCCTGGCAGCGGCCGGAGCGGGCGACTAGCGGCCCGGGGTGGGCGGAGCTGTCCCCCTCAGGCGTGGGCGGCCTGGACGGCGTCGGCGATCGGGGTGGGCCCGTCGACGAGTTCCAGGGTCTTGCCGGCGGTGCCGGGTGTGTCCAGCAGCGCGGCGAGGATCAGGGCGACGTCGGCGCGGCTGATCGCGCCACGGCCGGCGTGCCGGGTGAGGGTGACCCGCCCGGTGGGCTCGTTGTCGGTGAGCTGGCCGGGTCGCAGCACCGTCCAGGCCAGGTCGCGGCCGCGCAGGTCGTCCTCGGCGGCGCGTTTCGCCCTCAGGTACGCCGCCCACACGTCGTCGGTGCCGGCGGCCGGTGGGTCGTCCACGCCCATGGAGGAGACCAGCAGGTAGCGGTGGACACCGGCGCGGGTGGCGGCGTCGGCGAGCAGCGCGGCGGCCCCCCGGTCGACGCTGTCCTTGCGGGCGGCGCTGCTGCCGGGGCCGGCGCCCGCGGCGAAGATCACCGCGTCGGCGCGGTCGAGGTGCGCGGCGACCTCGGTGACGTCGGCGTGTTCCAGGTCGCAGACGACGGGGGTCGCGCCGGCGGCGCGCAGTGTCGCGGCCTGCTCGGGGTTGCGGATCAGACCCACCGGGGTGTCCCCGCGCCCGGCGAGGTGACGTTGCAGCAGTAGGGCGATCTTGCCGTGACCTCCGGCGATGACGACTCGCATATGACCAAACTACCGGCGGTGCCGCCAGCACGTGCGGCACAAGGCGTCCCAACCCGATGCGCGCGGTCCGGGTCTTGACGTTGACCTTTGGTCAAGGCCCAGTCTGGTGCCTGTCGGTCGCCGTGACCGGCACGAGGAGGAAGCCGACGTGGGGCTGCTGACCATCGGGGCGTTCGCCCAGGCGGCGGGACTGACACCGAAGGCCCTGCGCCTGTACGACCAGGTGGGGGTGCTGCTGCCGGCGGCGGTCGATCCCGAGTCGGGGTACCGGCTCTACGACCCGGACCAGGTGCCGCTGGCCCGGCTGGTCGCCCAGCTGCGTCGCATCGGCATGCCGCTGGCCATGATCCGCACCGTGTGTGGGTTGGCGCCCGCGGCGGCGGCTGAGGCGATCGCCGCGTACTGGCGGCAGGTCACCGCCGACACCGCGGCGCGCGCCCGGCTCGCCACCGTCCTCGTGGATCATCTGTCCGGAGGGAGCACCACCGTGTCATCACCGAACCCCACCCTTGCCGTCCGTTACGCCTCCGACTGTGAGACCGGTGCCGTGCGCGACAGCAACGAGGACGCCGCGTACGCCAGCCAGCGGTTGCTCGCCGTCGCCGACGGCATGCGAGGGGCCGCTGGCGCGGACGCGAGCGCTGCCGCCATCGACGCCCTCAGGCCGCTGGAGCTCACGGACGCGCCGGCCGTGGAGCTGCTGACGATGCTCGCCGGTGCGGTCGCCGACGCCGACAGTGCCGTGCGCGGGTTGGCGACCGACGATCATCAGCCGGTCACCACGCTGACCGCGTTGCTGCGCAGCGGCTCCCAACTGGCCCTCGTGCACGTCGGTGACACCCGGGCGTACCTGTTGCGCGACGGTGAGCTGTCGCTGTTGACGCAGGACCACACGTGGGTGCGGGCCCAGGTGGATCAGGGTCGCCTCGACCCCGTTGAGGCCGCCACGCATCCGCAGCGGGCGATGCTGGTGCGTGCCCTCGGCGCCGGTCCGCAGGTCGAGGCGGATCTCGCGCTTCGTACGGCGCTGCCCGGTGACCGGTACCTGCTGTGCTCCGACGGGTTGTCCGCCGTCGTCGACCGGGCCGATCTGTGCGCGGTGCTCGGTGCGGCCACCGATCCCGAGCAGACGGTGCGGGGGTTGATGGACCTGGCGCGGGCCGAGGGTGCGCCGGACAACATCGCCTGCGTCGTCGCCGACATCGTGGCGGTGTAGACGTCGCGGCGCTTCCCGCCGGGGTGATGGCTCGGCGTCGGCGGGTGCGCTGAGGCAGCATGGAGGGGTGACGGAGAGCTTCGACGCGTTGACCTCGCTGGTGGCCGGTGGTGGGGTGGTGGTGCTCAGCGGTGCGGGCCTGTCCACCGAGTCGGGCATCCCCGACTACCGGGGGCCCAGCGGGGTGGCCCGGCGGCACACCCCGATGACCTTCCAGGCGTTCACCCGTGACCCCCTCGCCCGGCGGCGCTACTGGGCGCGCAGCCACCTGGGATGGCGGTTGATCGCGGGCGCGGCGCCCAACGCCGGGCACCGGGCGGTCGCCGGGCTGCAACGGGCCGGGCTGGTCGACGCGGTGATCACCCAGAACGTCGACGGTCTGCACGGCGCAGCCGGCAGCACCTCGGTGATCGAGTTGCATGGTCGCCTCGACGAGGTGACCTGCCTGGACTGCGGCAACCTGACCTCCCGGGAGGAGCTGGACCGGCGGCTGCGCGAGGCCAACCCGGATTTCGTGGCCCGGGTCGCCGCGGTCAACCCGGACGGTGATGTGGATCTCCCTGACGAGCAGGTGGCGGCGTTCCGGCCGGTGGACTGCGGGATCTGCGGCACCGGCATGTTGAAGCCCGACGTGGTGTTCTTCGGCGAGACGGTGCCGCCGCAGCGGGTGGCGCGTTGCTTCGCGGCCGTGGGGCAGGCCCGGTCGTTGCTGGTGCTGGGGTCGTCGTTGACGGTGATGTCGGGGCGACGTTTCGTGATTCGGGCGGCGAAACAGGGCATCCCGGTGGCGATCGTCAACCAGGGTCCGACGCGGGGCGACGCACACGCCAGCGTGTGCGTCGACGCCCCGTTGGGTGCGCTGCTGCCGGAGCTGGCCGCCCGGGTCGCCGGCAACGCGGCGACGGTCGGGGTCTGAACGGCGGGCACGGGGGCCGGGGGTAGGACATCTGCGGGAAACACCGGCGCTGGTAGCGTTGACAGCGCCGGTAACACCCACGTGGGAGAGACCGCCCGACAGCACGCAGGGCGGCGCCGAAGGGGCAAATCCTCCCCGGAACCTCTCAGGCAAAAGGACCTCGTGGGCAGGCACTGTGGAGCGCCCCATGGGGTGCGACAGAGGGGGAGGCCGACACGTCGACCTCGCCCCGGGAGTGCCTCCTATGACCGTAGAGCAGTTCGCCACCCGTCACATCGGTCCCGGCCCCGACGACGAGCGTCGGATGTTGGAGGTCGTCGGGCACGGCTCGATCGACGAGCTGATGGACGCCGCGATCCCCGAGGTGATCCGCTGGCACGGCACCCTCGACCTGCCGGACCCGGCCACCGAGGCCGAGACGATCGCCGAGCTGCGCGCCCTGGCGGCCCGCAACACCGTCGCCGTCTCCATGATCGGTCTGGGCTACCACGGCACGCACACCCCGGCGGTGATCCGCCGTAACGTGCTGGAGGACCCGGCCTGGTACACGGCGTACACGCCGTACCAGCCGGAGATCAGCCAGGGCCGCCTGGAGGCGCTGCTGAACTTCCAGACGATGGTCACCGACCTGACCGGCCTGGCCACCGCGAACGCCTCCATGCTCGACGAGGGCACCGCCGCGGCCGAGGCCATGACCCTCGCGCGGCGTGCCTCCAAGAGCAAGAGCCGGGTGTACGTCGTCGACGCCGACGCGTTGCCGCAGACCATCGCGGTCATCGCCAGTCGGGCCGAGCCGCTGGGCATCGAGGTGCGGGTCGTCGACGTCGAGCGCGACGAGGTGCCGGCGGAGTTCTTCGGCCTGCACCTGCAGTACCCGGGGGCGTCCGGGGCGGTCCGGGACCACAGCGCCCTCGTCGAGGCCGCACACGCCGCCGGGGCTCTCGTCACGGTCGCCGCGGACCTGCTGGCGTTGACACTTCTGCGGGCACCGGGCGAGATCGGGGCGGACATCGCCGCGGGCACCACCCAGCGCTTCGGCGTACCGATGGGCTTCGGTGGGCCGCACGCCGGTTACCTGGCGGTGCGCGCGGGCCTGGAGCGGATGCTGCCCGGGCGCCTGGTCGGGGTGTCGCGCGACGCGGACGGCAATCCGGCCTACCGGTTGGCGTTGCAGACCCGCGAGCAGCACATCCGGCGGGAGAAGGCGACCAGCAACATCTGCACCGCGCAGGTGCTGCTCGCCGTGATGGCCGGCATGTACGCCGTCTACCACGGCCCGGACGGGCTGCGTGACATCGCGGCGCGTACCCATCAGATGGCGGCGCGGCTCGCGGCCGGGCTGCGCGCCGGCGGCGTGGACGTCGCGGACGTCGCGTTCTTCGACACCGTGACCGTCAGCGTGCCGGGCCGGGCCGAGCAGGTCGTCGCGGCGGCCGCCGAGCGGGGCGTGAACCTGCGGCTGGTCGACGCCGACCGGGTGGGCGTGTCCTGCGACGAGACCACCACGGCCGCGCACCTGGCGCAGGTGTGGGCGGCGTTCGAGGTGCCCGCGTTCGACGGGGCCGTGGACGCGGCCCTGCCTGTCGACCTGGCCCGCACCAGTGACTTCCTCACCCACCCGGTGTTCCGCAGCCACCACTCCGAGACGGCGATGCTGCGCTACCTGCGCCGGCTGTCGGACTTCGACTACGCCCTGGACCGGGGCATGATCCCGCTCGGGTCGTGCACGATGAAGCTGAACGCGACCACCGAGATGGAGCCGATCAGCTGGGCGGAGTTCGCGCACATCCACCCGTTCGCGCCGGACGCGCAGACCGCCGGGTACCGGGAGATGATCGGCCAGCTGGAGTCGTGGCTGGCCGAGGTGACCGGCTACGACGCGGTCAGCGTGCAGCCCAACGCGGGCTCCCAGGGTGAGCTGGCCGGGTTGCTGGCGATCCGCTCCTACCACGCCTCGCGGGGTGAGTCGCACCGCGACGTGTGCCTGATCCCGTCGTCGGCGCACGGCACCAACGCGGCGTCGGCGGTGATGGCCGGCATGCGGGTCGTCGTGGTGGCCTGCGACGACGACGGCAACGTCGACCTGGTCGACCTCGACGCGAAGATCGACAAGCACCGGGACGCGCTCGCCGGGATCATGGTGACGTACCCGTCGACGCACGGCGTGTACGAGACGGGCATCGCGTCGCTGTGCGCGAAGGTCCACGACGCCGGCGGTCAGGTGTACGTCGACGGGGCGAACCTCAACGCCCTGGTCGGGTTCGCGAAGCCGGGCAAGTTCGGCGCGGACGTGTCGCACCTGAACCTGCACAAGACGTTCTGCATTCCGCACGGCGGCGGTGGCCCCGGCGTGGGCCCGGTCGCGGTGCGCGCGCACCTGGCGCCGTTCCTGCCCGGTGACCCGCTGGGCGCGCACGCGGACTCCACGCCGGCGATCTCGGCGGCGAAGTACGGGTCGGCGGGGATCCTGCCGATCCCGTGGGCGTACCTGCGGATGATGGGCGCCGAGGGACTGACCCGGGCGACCGGTGTGGCGGTCCTGGCGGCGAACTACGTGGCGGCGCGCCTGCGGGGGCACTTCCCGGTGCTGTACGCCGGCAACAAGGGCCTGGTGGCGCACGAGTGCATCCTCGACCTGCGGCCGTTGACGAAGGCGACCGGGGTGAGCGTCGACGACGTGGCGAAGCGGCTGATCGACTACGGCTTCCACGCGCCGACGATGTCGTTCCCGGTGGCGGGGACGCTGATGGTGGAGCCGACCGAGAGCGAGGACCTGGCCGAGCTGGACCGGTTCTGCGACGCGATGATCGCGATCCGGGCGGAGATCGAGCAGGTGGATTTCGGGGCGTGGCCGGCGGGGGACAACCCCCTGGCCAACGCGCCGCACACCGCGGCGATGGTCAGCGGTGACGAGTGGCCGCACCCGTACCCGCGGTCGGTGGGCGCGTACCCGGCCGGGGTGGACCGGGCCGGGAAGTACTGGCCGCCGGTGCGGCGTATCGACGGCGCGTACGGCGACCGGAACCTGGTCTGCTCGTGCCCGTCGCCGGAGGCGTTCGAGGACTGACAACGCCGGGGGCGTTCGAGGACGAACGACGGCGAGCCGGGGCGGGCGGTGTTGGCCGCCCCGGCAGCCGCTGCGACCTGGGCTCGGTGTCCCTTACCGGGGGACCAGCCTGGGTCGACGGCGGCTATTCGGTGACTCTGAGTGGTCGATCAGGCGACGAGGGCGTGACGGGCGGGGCCGCGGTGCGGTGCGATGCTGCTGCCGTCGGGGAGCAGCTCGCCGGTGTCCTCGAAGACGATGACACCATTGCAGAGCAGGCTCCAGCCCTGCTCACGGAAGCAAGCGAGGACTCGCGCGGCTTCCCGATCGGTGGCTTCAGCAGAGGGGCAGGTCGGTTGGTGCTGGCACATCGGGTTCTCCGGACTGTGGGGGCACTGTGTCATGGTTCACATGACCAGTGACGCACAGTACCAAGCGAAAGTGTCCAGCATCGAGCAGGTGCCCACCTGGCGCACCGGAAATCCACTGAACGGATGAGGAAGGTCGGACCGTACGGCGTGGAAACGCTCCCACAGGTTGGTGCCGCGGGCAGCGGCTCAGCTGCGTTGGCCGCGGGCAGCGGCTCAGCCACGTTGGCCGCGGGCAGCGGCCCGACCGCGTTGGTCGATGTGCCGGCGGCGCCGGCCGCGTGCCGAGGCGCCCTGACCGAACGCGCCCGACTGCAGTGGCGTCTCAGTGACGGCGGGGACCCCGCCGCACTCGCCGAGGAGTTCCTCGCCGCGCACGGCCTGCCACTGCACGACCTCACCCGACCCGCCACCCGCCAGCACCACACCGGGGTCTGCGGTGCGGCGCTCTACCTGTCCGCCGCGGCCGGGGCCCACCTGGCCGGCGCACCCGGCGCGGCGCCCGAGCCCGCGCCGGCCCTGCCCGACCTCGCCGTCGTCGTCTACGACCACCGCCCCGCCCGGGCCACCCCACCGGGCGCACCGGCGTCGCCGTGGTGGCTCGGCGAGTGGGCCGAGAGCTGGACGCCGCGTCAACACGCCGACGCCGTCGACCAGGTCCGCGCCGCCATCGGCCGCGGCGACGTCTACCAGACCAACCTCGTCGGGCACGCCGCCGCCCGCTACGCCGGCGACCCCCTGCCCGCCCTCAGCCGCCTCGGCGCGCTCCCCGGCGCCCGCTACGGCGGCGTCCTCACCGGCGACGGCTGGGCCATCGGCTGCGCCTCCCCGGAAACCCTCATCGAGGTCACCGACGGACACCTGATCACCCGACCCATCAAGGGCACCCGCCCGGCCACCGCCACCGGCCGCGCCGAACTCCTCGCCAGTGCCAAGGAACGCGCCGAACACGTCATGATCGTCGACCTGGAACGCAACGACCTCGCCCGCATCGCCCGCACCGGCACCGTCACCGTCGACGACCTGTTCACCGTCCGCCGCTGGTGCGACCTGTGGCAGGCCGAGTCGACAGTCCGCGCCGCGGCCGCCGACGGCCTCGGCCTCGCCGACCTGCTGCGCGCCACCTGCCCAGGCGGGTCCGTCACCGGCGCGCCCAAACGCGCCGCCCTCACCCAGATCGCCGCTCTCGAACCCGTCGGTCGCGGCGCCAGCATGGGCGCGCTGGGCTGGGTCGCCCCCGGCCGCGTCGACCTCGGTCTGACCATCCGCACCGCCGCCGCCGACGGCCAGCACCTGCACACCTGGGCAGGCGGCGGCATCACCTGGGACAGCGACGCGTCCGCCGAGGTCGCCGAAGCCGCCGCGAAGACCACTCCGATCCGCGCCACCCTGGCCGGGCGGTGACCCCACCGCCACCGGCGATACGCTGACCGACATGACCATGCGGCCCATCCGGATCATCGGCGACCCCGTCCTGCGCACCGAATGTGAACCGGTCACCACCTTCGACGCCGAGCTGCGGGCCCTGGTCACCGACCTGATGGACACCCTGCTCGGCGCCCCCGGCCGCGCCGGCGTCGCCGCACCCCAGATCGGCGTCAGCGCCCAGGTGTTCGTCTACGACGCCGACGGGCACCGCGGCCACCTGATCAACCCCACCCTCGAACTGTCCGACGAGCTCCAGGACGACGAGGAGGGCTGCCTGTCCATCCCCGGGCTGTACTTCCCGACCGCCCGGGCCCTGCACGCCACCGCCCGCGGCGTCGACCAGCACGGCGAACCGTTGACCATCGCCGGCAGCGGGTTCCTCGCCCGCGCCCTGCAACACGAGACCGACCACCTGCGCGGCACGCTCTACGTCGACACCCTGCGCGGTGACATCCGCCGCCGGGCCCTGCGCGAGATCCGCGCCGGCCGCTTCGACTCACCCAGCCGCCGCCGCTGACCCGACCGCGGGCGACACCACCCGAGACGAGCGGCGAGGCGTCACCGGGCCGTCAGCGTCCACTCCTCGTAGTCGGCGACCCGGGTGAACCCCACCCGCTCGTAGAGCCTTACCGCCGCGGTGTTGTCCGCCTTCACGTTCAGCGTGACGTGTTCCACGGTCTCGCGCAGCCGGACACACAACGCCGCCACCACCGCCGCGCCCAGCCCCCGTCCACGCCACAGCGGATGGGTCGTGACGTTGCCCAACGCCGCCACCCGGTAGGCCGGGGACCACACATGCACCCCGGCCACCGCCACCAGCTCACCGCCCTCGCGTACGCCCAGGTACTGCCCGGTGTCCAGCATCCGAGGATCGAACCAGTTCCCCGGGTACGCCCGCTCGTACAGGTGGCGCAGCCCCGGCAGGTCCGCCGGCCCGAGCACCACGCCCTCCGGACGCACCGCCGACAACCGGACCGGATCGGTCAACGCCATCCGGTGGTGCGCGCCACCGGGATCCAACCGGAACGACCCGGCCAGCACGTCGGACAGCCCGGGGGAGAGGTGCGCGTACAACCGGGCGGGCAGCGTCGGCGCAAGGTCGGCCAGCAGCGCCGCCAGCGCCGCGGTGTCCGCCGGCGCCGCGAACGCCAGCAGCGTCGGCGGGTCCACCCCGCGATAGAGCAGCGCGACCTGCTCACCGGAGCGAAACCACGAGGTGTACGGCCAGAAGAAGTCGTCCAGGTCACCCAACTGGTAGGCGTGCAGCACCGGATCACGGCCCAGCAACCGCGCCAGGACCGCACGGTCATGCTCGGGGCCTACCGCCATCAGCGGGCCACCCACTGGTCGTACCCGAGCTTCGCGACCAACGCCACCACCACGACCAGCAGCACCACCCGCACGAACCCCGACCCGCGGCGCAACGCCATCCGCGCCCCCAGCACCGCGCCGGCGATGTTGCACACCGCCATCCCCGCGCCCAGCAGCCACCACACGTGCCCGGTCACCCCGAACACCACCAACGCGCCCAGGTTCGTGCCCGCGTTGACGACCTTCGCCATCGCCGAGCCGTGCACGAAGTCCGCGCCGATCACAGCGGTGAACGCCAACACCAGGAACGTGCCGGTCCCCGGACCGATCAGACCGTCGTACAGGGCGATGCCCACACCGGCCACCGCGATCACCACCGCCACCCGCACCGGAGTCCGCCTCGCCGGCACCGCCACCACCCCCATCCGGGGACGCAGCAGCACGAACACCGCCACCGACACCAGCACCACCAGCACGACCGGCCGGTACGCCGATGCCGGCACCGCCCCGGCCAGCGCCGCGCCCACCCCCGCGCTGAGCACCGCCACCCCCGCCGCCGGTGCCGCCACCCGCCAGTCGACCTTCGTCCGGCGGGCGTACGTCGCCGCCGCGGTGGCCGTACCGAAGATCGCGGCCAGCTTGTTCGTGCCCAACGCGGTGGCCACCGGCAACCCCGGGGCAGCCACCAACAACGCCGGCAGCAGCAACAACCCACCACCACCGACCACGGCATCCACCCACCCGGCCATCGCGGCGGCGGCCAGCAGGGTACTCAGCGTCACGGCGTCCACGGGCGGCAATTCTGCCTACCCGACGCGCCCGACCAGCACCCGAGTGGCCAGCCTCACCCGGTCACCGACCCCTCGTACGCCGCAACCACACCCCCAACGCGCCGACCGCCACGAACACCAGCACGGAACACAGCAGCACCTTCAGCACCCGGCAACCATGCCACGGGCACGTAAGGTGCAGGAGTGCGCCTGGCCACCTTCAACCTGCTGCACGGACGATCCCTCACCGACGGGCTCGTCGACTCCGACCGCCTCGCCGACGCCGTACGCGCCCTCGACGCCGACGTGCTCGCCCTGCAGGAGGTCGACCGCGACCAACACCGCAGCGGCAAACTCGACCTCACCGCCATCGCCGCCCGCGCCCTCGACGCACCCCACCACCGCTTCGCCGCCGCCGTCGTCGGCACCCCCGGCGAACACTTCCGCCCGCTGCGCCACGACGACGACGGGCACGGCGAACCCTGCTACGGCATCGGCCTCATCAGCCGACACCCCGTACGCAGCTGGCACATCACCCGACTCAAACCGGCACCCGTCCGCTCACCGGTCTACGTGCCCGGCCCCCGCGGCGGCCTGATCCTGCTGCACGACGAACCCCGCGTCGTGCTCGCCGCCATCCTCGACACCCCGTACGGCCCGCTCACCGTGGCCGCGACACACCTGTCCTTCGTGCCCGGCTGGAACGCCCGCCAACTGCGACAGACCGTCCGCGCCCTGCGCGCCCTGCCCGCCCCCCGCGTCCTGCTCGGCGACCTCAACCTGCCCGCCGGCGCGGCCCGCCTCGTCTCCGGCTGGCATCCGCTGGGCCGCCGCCCCACCTACCCCTCCGGGCAGCCCCGCGTCCAACTCGACCACATCCTCGCCGACCGGCACGCCCTCGACCAGCTCCCACCGGTACGGGCGGTCACCGCACCGGCGTCCACCATCTCCGACCACCGCCCCCTGCTGGTCGACCTCGCCTGAGCGTCATCGCCCGACCGGCCGCACCGTGGCTCAGCCGCGCCCGGGGGAGCACCGCCCCGAGACGCAAGATTCCCTCAAGATCATTGCATCGACCCACTTCGACGATCATTCTGGTCGACACGCGCCACGATCAACTCGTCGGAGGCCACATGAGACGTCAGCGATCCACCTTCATCGCCGTATCCACCCTCATCGCTCTCACCCTCACCACCGCACCCACCCCCGCCAACGCCCAGAGCGCCGCGGAACCCCACCAGGTCACCGCCCTCACCGTCCGCCAAGCCGACGGGTACGCCACCCTCGCCTGGCAACCCGTCGACGGCGCCACCGACTACCAGATCGAACGCACCGCCATCGACGCCAACGGCACCCCCACCGGCGCACCGACCATCGTCGGTATCTGGCGACCCAACCGCCAGATCAACCAACAGGCACCCACCTTCGCCGACGCCGGCTTCAACCCCGGCGACACCTTCCAGTGGCGCGTACGCGCCCGCACCGACACCACCGAACAGCCCTACTCCGACCCGGTCGTCGCCACCACCACCGCACCCTGGGGCAACCCCACGACCCCCGGCGAGCAACTGCGCACCGGCTGGGAGACCACCAACGCCGCGCAGTACACCAGCGACACCGACGAGTACGCCTACACCGCCACCATCGACGCCCTCAGCGACCGCGTCCGCGTCGTCGAACTCGGCCGCACCGTGCAGAACCGACCCATCAACATGATGGTCATCGGCCACCCCACCCCGGCGACCACCCCGGAAGCAGTCGCCGCCACCGCACCGGTGGCCATCAACTGCAACGTGCACGGCAACGAACCGGGCGACCGCGAGGCCTGCCTCATCATGGCCCGGCAACTCGCCTTCAGCACCGACCCCCGCATCACGGACCTGCTCAGCCGAACCACCGTCCTGATCGTCCCCACCATCAACGGCGACGGCCGGGCCAACAACACCCGCGGCAACTCCACCGGCCAGGACCTCAACCGCGACTACTCGCTCATCCGCCAGCCGGAAACCGCCGCGTACATCAAGATGGTCCGCGACTACCGACCCGTCGCCGGCTACGACGGCCACGAGTTCGGCAACTCCCGCGCCGGGGACCTGCCCATGCTGCCCCCGCGGCACCACAACGTCGCCCAACCCATCTTCGACCAGTCCCAGGACATGATCGAAGGTCACATGTACGCCAAGGGCGCCGAAGCCGGCTGGTGGGCCTGCCCCTACGGCTGCGAAGGCGGCGGCAACATCGGCCTCAGCGAGGAAACCATCCTGCGCAACACCCTCGGCCTCAAGAACGTCGCCAACTCCCTGCTCGAACTGCGCAGCTCCGGCGGTCAGACCCGACCCGACGAGGGCAACACCGCCAACAACCGGCGCCGCAAGACCTACTCCGCGCTGTGGACCTTCCAGCAGTTCCTCGACTACCACCGCGCCGACCGTGCCGACATCCTCAACTCCCGCGCCCAGTCCATCGAGATCCAGGCCGCCAACACCGGCCGCCTCGTCTTCCGCGGCTCCCGCCCCATCCCGGCCTACCCCGCCCCGCACCCCGGCGACAGCCCGCCGCCGCTGGACGCACCCCGCGCCGACCTCATCCTCGACAACGCCCCCTGCGCCTACAAACTCACCGACGAGCAGTACAACGGCGCCCGCACCGACGGACCCGGCGGCGTCGGCACCACCGTCGCGCAACGCATCGCCGCACACGGCTGGAAGGTCATCAAGACCGAGGACGGCTACTACGTCCCCCTCAACCAACCCGAACGCGGCCTCATCCCGCTGCTGCTCGACACCAAGGGCGTGGAGAAGCTGACCGACGGCGAACGCGTCTACCCGACCCTCACCGGCCGACGCAACGGACCACTGACCGTCTCCGGCTTCACCTGCGCCGACGACGCCACCATCAACGGCCCCGTCACCGTCCGGGCCGGCGCGGCACTCGTCGCGACCGGAACGACCATCAGCGGCCCGGTCACCGCCACCGGCGCCGCCGGCATCCTCCTCGCCGACAGCACCATCAACGGCCCGGTCCAGATCACGAAGACCACCAACGCGGTCTCCGTCATCGACGTCACCATCGCCGGCCCGGTCAGCCTGACCGGCAACACCACCGGCACCGACGCACCCCTGCTGGCCGGAAACACCATCCGCGGCCCGCTCACCTGCACGGCAAACAGCCCCGCCCCGACCAACCTGGGCGTCGCCAACACCGTGCACGGCCCACGCACCACCCAGTGCGCGGCACTGTGACGGCCACCTGACCGAACCGAAACTGCCGGCGGCGCGGGTCTCGAACCCGCGCCGCCGGCACATCCCCACCACCAACCCGAAACCGTGGAGGCCGCCGTGTCGCAACCCGCCACCCCACCGCGACGCCCCCGCCTGCGTACCCTCGGGCTCCTCGCGCCGACACTGCTGCTCGCCGCCTGCACCAGCAGCCCCGCGACTCCCCGCACCGACTCCGCACCACCGGCCAACGCGCCCCAGGTCACCGGACCCCTCTGCGCCGCCCTGCCCACCGGCACCGACCCCGGAAACCCGACCTTCCTCGCCAGTCAGCCCGTCGACCAGGCGCTCCGGTGGATCCCCACCCTCACCACCTTCGAAGCGGCACTGCGCACCAGCGGAGTCCTCACCGACCTGCCCACCGGCACCGGCGTCACCATCCTCGCCCCCTCCGACGACGCCTTCGCCGCCAAGTTCTCCGAGGACAACTGGGACGACCTGATGACCCGCCACACCGACCAGCTGCGCACCCTGCTGAAGGCACACCTGATCCAGGGAACCCACCCGATCGGCGAACTGGCGGACACCGGCACCGCCACCACCCTCGACGGGACCACCGTCACCGTCACCCGCAACGGCCCCACCGTCCGTCTGGCCGACCGCGCCGACGCCGTCTGCGCCGACTACCGGGCCACCGACACCCGCATCCACATCATCAACGCGGTCCTCGGCCCGCTGCCCACCACCGCCAACGACAGCGACCGGGCACACTGACCGCGCTCACTCCTGGTTCACCGGCACCAGACCCGCCAGCGCCCGGTTGGTCCGGTTCGCGCGCACCGCGTCGCGCTGCTGCCCAGCCGTCACCTCGATGTACGTCTGCGACGACGCCAACGACGCGTGCCCCAACAAACGCATGATTTCCGCAGCGCTCGCCCCGTCCTCGGCCAAGCGGGTCGCGAACGTGTGCCGCAACGCGTGCAACCGCGCACCCCGCGGCACCCGGTCACCGATGCCCGCCCGCCGAAAACACGACTCGACGAGGTACTGCAGCCCACCCCGGCGCAACGGCTCACCACGCCGATCCACCAGCAACGCCGAGTCGGGGCGCACCGACCGCGAACCGAAGCGCCGCGCCCGACTGTCCAGGTAGTCCACCAGCACCCGGTCCAGATCCGCCTCGATCGGCACCACCCGGGGCCGCCCACCCTTCCCGAGCACCTCGATCCGCCGCTCACCAGGTCGACCACCCAGCGAGCCGACCCGTAGCGCCAGCAACTCCGACAGGCGCAGACCCGCGCAGAGCGCCACCGCCAACACCGCGACGTCCCGCTCCGGCCACGGGTCGCGCTGCCGACCCTCGTCGCGCGCGGCGGACGCGAGCAGCACCTCGGGAGTGTCCGCCCCCCGCAGCGGCTTCGGCTGGGGGAGTAGCGCCCGAGGTCGCCCGACCGCCGGCATCGGGTTGCCGGCCACGATCCCGTCGGCCACCAGGAACGTGAAGAAACTGTTCCAGGTGGACCAGGCCCGGTGCACCGACGCGGGCGCGCGAGGCGCGGCGAACCGCGCGAAGGCCGCGCGCATCACCCTGGGGGAGAGATCGGTGATCGACAGCGCGCCCAGGGGGAGGGGAGTGGTGGCGTCCTCGGCGACCAGCGCCGCCACCGCGTGCAGATCCCGACGGTACGCGGCCAAAGTGTGGGGGGAGGGCTTGCGCGTCGCTCGGGCGGTCAGGAACTCCTCGATCAGCACCATGAGCGATTCGTCCTGTTTGTCATGCATAAGGGATATTATGCAGCATTTTCGCGTTCCGGGGAAGCGTGGGGAGAGGGGGAGCGGACCCAGTCCGCACGGGAGGTGCCGCTGTCTCCTCAGGTGCCTGTCGAGCTGCCCCACGTGTGGGGCGGGTGATCCCCGGCGCGTGGACCAGGTGTGGTTGGTTCTTCGAAGCCGATCACGTCCCGGCAAGCGCCATCACCCTGTGGGTAGGTGACCAGCGGTGAGGGCGCGCCGGTCCCTGGGCCGACGGTCCCAGGGCCGATGGCCGATGGCCGATGGTCGGCGCGCCCCAGGGCCGATGGTCGGCGCGCCCCAGGGCCGATGGTCGGCGCGCCCCAGGGTCGATGGTCGGCGCGCCCCAGGGCCGATGGCCGACGGTCCCTGGGCCGATGGTCGGCGCGCCCCACGGATGGGGCAGCTCGACAGGCGCCGAGCGACACATCGGCTTGCCCCCACGTCGCAGGCCAGGGGCGCTGTAGAAGCACGTATCCTGCGCGGCATGACGTCGCCCGTCGCCACCTGCCCCGTCTGTGGTCGACCCGGCACGCCCACCGTCTACCGGGACCCGGCCCACCCCATCGACGTGGTCTGCCCCGAGGGGCACCAGTGGCGGCCGGACGGCGAACCCGGGTGGGCTCCCTCAGCATCGCCCACCATCGTGGCTGGACGCCCCGACACTGACGGCGCCTCGACACAACCCCTGGACGTCCACAAGGACGGACGGAACTGGCGGATCGGCACGGCCAGCGACGTCGCCTGGCTCGCCGGCCACACCACACAGGGCCTTGCGATCACCACCGCGATCCCGGAGGTGTTCGACGCGTACGCCACCTTCCACCCGCCCGAGGGTGTCGGTATGGACGCCCACGAACAGGCCGTGGTCCGCGAGCTGGCGGCCCGTACCGCGGAGCAGCCCTGGTGGCTGGGCTACCTCGACACCGGCGCGCACGACGTCGTCTTTCCGCGTGCCCCGAGGGTGTCGCTCTACTGGAGTTGGCCCTACGTCCTGGTCGAAGCGGGACCCGAGCAGGCCCTCACCTGGCGGACCGGTCACATACGCGGTGACGGTCCGCTGCCCGACCTGTTCTTCCCGGCGGATCACTCGTGGCTCGTCTCCGCCCTGTGGGACGACACCTGGACCGACGTCGGCGGCAGCGCCGCTGTCATCGCCGGTCTGCAACGCAACCCGCTGGTGAGTGCCCGCCGCGTGCGACCCGACGAGGACGCGTGTCCGCCGGGACTGACGCGCGACTGAGAGTGCCCACCGGTGGTCGAGGGGACCGCCAGATAACGCAGCTTTACATAATGTGCATTATCGAATCCCAGCACGATGCAGGTCGGGACATCGCGCCAGACCAAAAACCGGAGAATTGGTCCCCGGCGAGTCGCATGCCGTGTTCGAACTGCGAGCGTAGCGGGCCGGCGTCGACCGGGAGGTCGGCCCAGCGGGCCGGCGCCGACGGTCGCCCACGGGCCGGTCGTGGGATCGCCGTGGACGACCCGGACGACGGTGATCATGTCGTTGAAGGTTTCGGTGCCGGCGAACCCCTGCGGCTGGTGATCATGGTGCCAGCGACCGGGGACAACAGCGTGGGTGCCCCGAGCGCGGCGCGGCCACCGCCCTCCCCCCGCTGGTCGGCGGCGAAGTGGTCGATGGCGGCAAGATCGCGGGCCCGTAGGATCGGGGCATGTCTGAGGCCCAGCCGACCCCGCGGTTCCGCCAGCACGCGGCGAAGATGGGTGAGCTGGTGGCCCGGCAGATTCTGGAGGACATCGTCGAGCAGGGGCTGTCCGCTGGGGCGGCGCTGCCCACCGAGGCGCAGATGGTGCAGGCGTACGGGGTCAGTCGCGGCACCCTGCGGGAGGCGTTGCGGATTCTGGAGACCAACGGTCTGGTGCGGGTGCGGCCGGGTCGTGGTGGTGGGCCGATCGTCGGGTCCGTCGATCCGCACACGTTCGGTCGGATGATGGCGCTGTTCATGCAGATGGGCCGGACCCGGTTCGGTGAGCTCGTCGAGGCGCGCGTGATCATGGAGCCGTTGATGGCTCGGTTGGCCGCCGAGCGGCGCGATGCCGCGCACCTGCGTGAGTTGGCGGAGTCGATGCGTGAGCACGCCACGTTGGAGGAGCGCGACGAGGCCAGCTACCTGGCGGTGATGCAGCGTTTCCACGGTGTGGTGGCGGGGTTGTCGGGCAATGGGGTGCTGGATCTGTTCGGCCGGGCGCTGAAGGAGATCTACACCGAGCGGGTCGTCGCGGCTGAGCGTCGTCCGGAGCGGTGGGAGGACGTGCGGCGTGAGCATCAGGCGGTCGCGGCGGCGATCGCTGACGGCGATGGGGTTGCGGCGGAGACGTTGATGCGGGCGCACATGGTCGCCCTGGCCGATCACCTCGAACGCGACTATGCCGGTCTGCGCGACGAGGTGATCGGCTGGTGGTGACGTCCGGTCAGGACAGTGCGCTGGAGAGCACCGCCTGTACGGGTGTGCGGTCCTGGTCGACGCGCCAGGTGGTGTCCTGGTCGCGCCAGTCGGTGCCGAGGGCGGTGACGGCGGGCATGACTTCCCTGGCGAACAGGGTGAGGTGGTCGCGTACCTCATTGCTGGTCATGTCGCCGGCGTGGTTCATCAGGATGAGGTGTCCGGCGCCGGTCTGCTCGTAGAGGCGGTGAATCTGCGCGGTGACCTGGTCGGGGGTGCCGATGAGCAGGATGCCGGCGTCGATGAGGTCCTCGTAGCTCATTCGGCGTACGGCGCCGAGGCGGCCCTGGAGCGCGGCGACGGCGGCTGCCGGTGGGAAGTAGCCGGGTGGGCTGGCGGCGCCGAGGCGCAGGTTTCCGGGCTTGAGGTAGTACATGAGTTTGCGGCCGACCTCGCGGGCTTTCTCCTCGGTCGGGGCGACGTGGCACAGGGCCATGTAGGCGAACCGGTCCGGGCCGGGTTCGGGAAGGCCTGCGGCGACGGCCGTTCGGCGGTAGAGCCGGAACGAGGTCGCGGTGTCGTCGTAGGTGCCGAGCAGGTTGCACAGGGTGTAGCCGTGTTGGGCGGTCCATTCGACGAGTCGGGTCGAGGTGCCGCTGATCCAGATCCGTGGGTGTGGCTGTTGGTATGGGCGGGGCCAGACGCTGACGTACCGGTAGTGGTAGTGGCGGCCCTCCCAGGAGAAGACGTCGCCGCTGGTCCACGCCTTTTTGATCAGGTCGTGGGCTTCGATGAACATGTCGAGGTTGTGCACGGGGTTCTGGTTGGAGGGGAATGTTTCGCCCTGGACGCCGCGGACGAAGCCGCAGTCGATGCGGCCGCCGCTGACGGAGTCCAGGTAGGCGATCTCCTCGGCGACGCGGATGGGGCTTTCGCGGTGCGGCAGTGGGGTGCCGAGCACCAGGACCCGGCCGCGTCGGGTGCGGTGCAGGACGGAGGCGGCGCTGAGGGTGGCCGAGACCTGAAGGGTGGAGGCGGACTGGTGGTGCTCGTTGACCATCAGGTCGAAGCCGAGTTCGTCGGCGAGTTCGTATTCGTCGAGGTAGCGCTGGTAGAGCTCGTGGCCGAGGACGGGGTCGTAGTAGCGGTTGGGCATGAAGTATTTGAGGCCGCGGTTGGCCTCTTCGGCCTCGGGTGTGACGAACGGGTAGGGCATTTCGGTGAAGTGGTAGAGCTTCACGAGGCCTCTCCGATCAGGAAGGACCGGAGCAGCCGGTGGAATTCGTCGGGGCGTTCCAGGTACGGGTAGTGCCCGGCGTGTGGCAGTTCGACGAAGCGCGCCGAGGGCAGGAGGTCGGCCAGGGCGGCGCTGTGTCGTGGGGGTACCAGCCGGTCGTGGGTGCCGGCGATCACGAGGGTGGGCATGGTGGCCAGGTGCAGCCATCGGTGTAGTCGGGGGTCGTGCAGGAAGGGTTTCCAGGCGTACCGGGACAGGGCGGCTCGGTCGGCGAAGGTCTGTTCGTACTCGGTGTCGGTGAGGCCGGTCGGGAAGCCGGGCATGCGCAGGTCGTGGCAGGCGGTGGGGTCGGCCCAGCCGAGTTCGACGATCTCGGTGGGGTCGAGCAGGAGGATGTCGGCGAAGTCGGGTTCGGTCGGCCCGGACAGTTTCACCCCGTACGGGGAGACGAGGGTGAGTGAGGCGAACAGGTGGGGTGCGCGTACCGCCATCTCCAGGGCGATCCAGCCGCCGAAGCCGGCGCCGGCGAGGTGGAGTGGGCTGTTGGTCAGGTCGGTGACGGGGCCGGACAGGTAGTGCTGGGCGAGGTCGGCGACGCTGTCCCACTCCTGTGCGGTGTCGTCCATTGGTGTGCCGAAGCCGGGGTGTCGGGGTACGTCAACGTCGAGGTCGTCGGCGAGGAGGGTGAGGGCGCCGACCGGTCCGGGGAGGACGTCCGCGTCGTGCAGGAACAGCAGGGTGCTCATGGGGTGCTTCTCCCCCGGGTGAAGAAGGTTCGCAGGAGGGTGGCGAGGGCTTCGGGTTGGTCGAGGTTCGGTGCGTGTCGGGCGTCCATGCGGTGCACGTGTACCTGTGGGGACAGGTTTTCGAGGTGTCGGCCCCAGTCGGGTGCGAGGAGGTCGTCGCGGGTGGCCTCGACGACCAGGATCGGCACGGGAGTGTCGCGCAGGGGGGTTGGCCAGTCGTCGGGGCTGGGTTTGGGCAGTGTGGGGTGGCGCAGGCGGGGGGCCAGGCACGCCTGGACGTGGCCGGGTTTGCGGGTGTTGGCGTAGCGGACGCCGACGGTGTCGTCGAAGCCGGCGTAGTCGTCGGTCATGAGGGAGACGAGGCGGCGTACGTCCTGTTCGGTGCCGTCGAACTGTCCGAGTTCGGTGGTGCCCTTGGTGGAGCGCCAGGGGCCGCCGGTGCCGCAGATGCTCACGGCGGAGAGGGCTGGCAGGGTGGGTGCGGGTGTGGCGAGGGCGCGCAGCAGGAGGGATCCGCCG
The DNA here is from genome assembly GCF_057766525.1 of Micromonospora sp. MGP-C2. Classification (NCBI taxonomy): domain Bacteria; kingdom Bacillati; phylum Actinomycetota; class Actinomycetes; order Micromonosporales; family Micromonosporaceae; genus Micromonospora; species Micromonospora sp. MGP-C2. Next base: position 774,026 of record NZ_JBYMEN010000002.1, on the reverse strand, counting down.
AAGGACTGGCCGGCGAAGTGGGCGGCGTCGACGTCGAGGGCGGCGCAGAACGCGGCGAGGTGGTCGGCGCGGAAGGAGTACGGCGAGCGGTCCAGGTAGACGACCTTGTCGGTGTCGCCGTAGCCGAGCATGTCGGGTGCGAGGACCCGGTAGTGCTTGGCGAGGAGGGGCATGACGCTGGCCCAGCTGCCAATGGCGTCGCCGCCGAATGCGCCGTCGTGGACGAGGACGACGGTGCCCTCGGGTTGTCCGGGTGGTGCGCATTCCCAGTAGCGGGTGGTGAAGCCGCCGGCGTCGATGGTGTGGGTCCGTGGTTGGGTCATTGTCCTGCCTCGGAGTGGAAGGTGCCGTAGCGGCCGTTGAGGTAGAGCAGGGGTTGGGCGTCGGTCTGGGATCGGGCGTGCAGCACCTCGCCGCAGAGGATCCAGTGGTCGCCGCCCTGGTGGATGGTGGTGGTGCGGCATTCGAGGACGGCGGTGGTGCCGGTGGCGAGGGTGGGTACCGGTGTGCGGCCGGGGACCACGGCGGCGGCGAGGTCCTCGAGGTCCCGGCCGCGGGTGGCGAAGGCTCGGGCCCAGGCGGTGCGGTCGGCGGCGAGGTAGTTGACGCTGAATCGGCCGGCTTGTTCGGCCAGCGGCGCGAGGCCGGTCTTGGTGTCGACGGCGACCATCACCATCGGTGGTTCGCCGGACAGGGAGGTGGCGGAGGTACAGGTGAGACCGGTGACGCCGGCGGCGCCACCGGGCACGAGCAGGATCGCCACCGGTGCGGGCACCTGGCGGAACGCGGCGCGGAACCGGGGGGTTTCGACGAGGCGGTCTCGGGTGGTGAGGTCAGGGTTCATGGCGCCGCTCCCCTGTCGGTGGGTTGGTCGTTCGGATCAGCCACAGGCGGTGCACGTCGGCGCGGGCGTTGAGGTGCGCGGCTGCGGGGCTGCCGCCGATCACCGTCGCTGAGGCGACCCAGTCGGCGCAGGCGCCGGTGCGGGCCAGGACGGTGCTCTGGGTGATGTCGGAGGCGCAGGGTTGGCCGGTGCGCGGGTCGATGAGATGGTGGCCGTCGGTGCCCCAGCGGCGTTTGCCGGTGCCGCTGGTGGCGACGCCGCCGTCGCGGACCAGCAGCACGTTGCCGTTGGGCAGGTTGACGGGCCAGCCGTCGCCGTTGGGGCCGGGGCCGCGGCAGGTGACGTCTCCCCCGATGCTGGCTGCCGCGTTGGGGCCGAGCCAGGTCACGACGTCGTCGGCCCATCTGCCCTTGGCCAGTGCGCCGACGTCCACGCCGTATCCGGGTGCCAGGCGGGCGGTGTGGGCGCGTAGTTCCAGCAGCTCTGCCAGTGGTGGCACGGGCGTGGGTGTCGTGGGTGGTGCGGTGTGTGGGGTGCCGGTGGCCCAGGAGCGTACGTAGCCGGCGGCCAGTAGCCGGGGCAGCATCGCCGCGTTGACGAGGTTGGCGCTGGCGACGGCGACGGCCAGGGCGTGTCGGAGCATGGCGTGCAGGTCGGCGGAGATGGGGTGCCATCGGCCGGCGGCGGCGTTCAGTTGGGACAGTTCGCTGTCGGGGCGGAAGCGGGAGTAGCGCCGGTCCAGTGCCTGTAGCCGCCGCTGCACCTCGGTGAAGGGCGTCGCGGGTGGTCCGTGGCTGGCCAGGGTCACTTCGCAGGTGAACACCGGGCAGGTGTAGCGCTGCACGGAGAGCGGGTGGTGCGCGACGGTCATGCGGGTTCTCCCTCCACCACCAGTTTTAACATGCTAAACATGATGATGTTTAGAGGGCAAGGGTCAGTCCGGGTGGTTCCCGGCCAGCCCCTCCACCACAGAGGCCGGCCGGGAAGACGCGGTCGACGACTGCCGGCCTATCGGCCTGCCGCGTCGCGGTCCAGCACCTCCCGCGCGCTGCGGGCGACCGCGGCGTCGATCATCCGCCCGTCGGCGGCGACCGCCACCCCGGAGCCGTTGCGTTCGGCGTCGGCCAGCCGGTCGACGACGTCGCGGGCCGCGTCGATCTCGGCCGCCGTCGGCGAGAACACCCGGTTGACGACGGGCACCTGCGCGGGATGGATCGCCGTGCGGCCACGGAATCCCTGACGCAGCAGCAGCCGGCTGGTGGCCTCGAGCCGTTCCGGGTCGCGCAGGGCCGTCTCGGTCGGGCCGACCGGCGCGGCGAGGCCGACCGCCGCGCAGGCCAGGACGACGCGCGAGCGGTACGGCCACAACTCCTCCCGGTCCGGGCCGGGTTGCAGGCGCAGTTCCGCCGCGAGGTCCGCCTCGCCCAGGCCGAGGCGCTCGACCCGGGGGGCGGCGGCCACGGCCTCGGCGCGCAACACGCCGCTGGCCGTCTCCAGCAGCGCGAACACCGCGATCTCCCCGACCGGAAGGCCACGGTCGCGTTCGGCGTCGCCGAGCAGCCGGTGCACCTCGGCCAGCAGGTCGACGTCGGCTTTCGGCACGACCACGCCGGTCAGGTGCGGGCCGACCACCGTGGCGATGTCGGCGGCCGGCGTGTCCGCGTTGATGCGTACCCACCATTGCGGGGCGGCGGGCACCCCCGCGGCACCGTCGGCGAGGGACACGCCGACAGTGCCGCGGGCGGTGGTCTTGTTGGACGGCGCCACCGCGTCCTCAAGGTCGAGGATGCAGGCGTCGGCGCCCCGGGCCGCCGCACGCGCCACCTTGTCCGGCTGGTCCCCCGGCACGTACAGGTAGCTGCGGGCGGTCGGCCGAGGTCGTCCGACGGCGGTCACGGGCGGGTGGGACGGGCCAGGTACCGGCCGCGTGGCTGCCCGACCACGGCGCCGCCACGCAGGATCTGCTCGCCGCGCAGGAACGTGTCGGTGACGCGGGCGGTCAACTCCATGCCCTCGAACGGCGTGTACTCCTGCGTCGACAGCGACTCGTCGGCCCGTACCGTCCAGGTGTGCTTCTCGTCAACCAGGCAGAAGTCGGCGTCCAGGCCCTCGGCGATGGCGCCCTTGGTGGCCAGACCGAAGCGGCGGGCCGGCGCCCACGAGGTCAGCTCGGCGACCCGGGAGTACGACAGGCCGCGCTTGGAGCCTTCGCTGACCAGGCCGGGCAGCAGGTACTCGGCGCCGCCGAAGCCGGACTTGGCGACGAAGATGTCGTCGGCCGGCTCGCCGAACTTGGTCTCGGCGCGGCAACACGCGTGGTCGCTGACGACCCAGTCGAGGTGACCGTCGAGCAGGTGGCCCCAGAGCGCCTCCACGTCCTCGCGGGGACGCAGCGGCGGATTGACCTTGCCGCCGAGGCCGTACGCGGTGTCAATGTCGGCCAGCAGGTGGCCGATGGTCACCTCGCGGCGGAAGTCGACGTGCGGGAACGCCTTGGCCATGCGCAGCGCCGCGTCGACGGCCTTCTCCGACGTCAGGTGCAGCAGGTTGATGGTGGGCAGGCCGGTCTCGTGGGCGAGGTAGGAGGCGATGCTGATCGCGAGGCCCTCGGAGTGCGGCGGCCGGGAGGCGCTGTAGGCGGCCAGCCCGGTGAGGCTGCCGTCCTCCTCGACCAGGCGGGTGTACGCCCGCATGATCTCGGCCGTCTCGCAGTGCAGCGACAGCGAGATCTCGTCGGCCAGGTCGGGGAACTGCTCGCGGGCGGCCTGCACGCCGCGCATGACGAACTCGAAGTGCGCGTAGTCGTAGCGGGCGTCCGGCGGGATCATGAGGAAGGAACTCTGGTCGGTGGAGCGGCCGTGCAGGCCGTGGCCACCGTAGAACATGAAGACCTTGAACGAGGTGATGCCGTGGTCGCGGATCAGCTCGGGGATCTCGTCGATGTGCTCGGCGGTCATCGGCGCGACGTGGAACGCGAAGTCGACGTAGGACTTCTGGTCGGTGGCGCTGCGCACCTCTGGGAAGAACTCGCGGTACGGTCCGCCGCGGTTGAGGTAGTACTGCCCGGTGCGGATGTAGTTGATGGCGGAGGTGACGCCGCCCTGCGCGCAGGCGCGGCTCTCCGTCGCGGTGTCCTCGGCAAGGGGGTGGTAGATGCCCCAGTGCTGGTGGGCGTCGACGACGCCGGGGAAGGCGAGCTTGCCGCCACCGTCGACGACGGCCTTCGCGCCGGTGGGGTCGATCGACGGCGCGAGGTGGGCCACGCGGCCGTCGCGGACGCCGATGTCCAGCGCCGCCGGCTCGGCCTGGTCGTGCCGCACCACTCTGACGTTCTTCACTACGAGGTCGAAAGGTTCCACGGTGTGCTCCTGGGGTTTGGCGGACAGCGAGTCGGTGACGGCGTCAGTCGGCGCCGGTGCCGGCCTGTAGTCGGGTCAGGGGGCGCAGCAGGTCGCTGACGTCGGTGACGTCGGCGAGGCCGAGCACCGCGGCGACCACCTGGTCGGCGGTGTCCGGGTCGACGCGCCCGGCGACGTTGTCCCGGAACTTCAACGCCAGTTCCGCGTCGGACAGTGGCCGCTGCGGCCCACCGCGGTTGGTCAGCACCTCCTCGCGCCAGGTCTGGCCGTCGTCGGTGCGTACCGCCACGACGGCCGGGAACTGGTGCGGGAAGATCGCGTTGCACTCGTCGTCGGGGACCACGTCCACGCGTGCCATCAGGGCGCGGCGCTGCGGGTCGCGGGCCAGCTCGTCGGTGAAGTCGCCCAGCCCGAGGCCCAGTCCGCCGCCGCCGAGCAGGCCGGCGACGACCGCGTACGGTCCGCTGAACTGCGCCTGGTAGCCGGTGTCCGGGGCGCGTTTGGTGGCGATCGGCTCCCCGATGGTGCGGATCACCGCGGCGGGTACGCGCAGTTCGATGTGCGTGATCCTGTCCACGGGCACGCCCCGGGCGCGCAGCGCCAGGCCGGCGTCGATGGCGGCGTGGGTGAAGTGGTTGGCGGGGTACGGCTTGAAGAAGATGTCCGGCACCGCCCACCGCTCGCCGAGCCCGTCGGTTACCTGGGCATGGTCGGCCTCGCCGCGCAGGAAGGCGGTGAAGAAGCCGAACCGGCCCTCCAGCACGGTGGGTGGCCCGGTGAAGCCGCGCCGGACCAGGTCGGCGGCGGTGACGGCGCTGTGCGCGGCCCAGCCGCAGTGCAGCCGCTTGACCGTGCCGCCGGTCCGGTTGGCCTCGATGACCCCGGAGGCCATGGAGGCGGTCACCCCGAGCACGTCCAGCAACCCGTCCTCGTCGAGGCCCAGCAGCATGCCGGCGGCCACGGCGCCGCCCATCGCGCCGCAGATGGAGGTGGCGTGCTGACCGTGTTCGAAGAACACCGAGTTGTTCAGCACCGGGTCGAAGCCGGCCATGCCCAGCCGTACGGTCGTCTCGATGCCGACCGCTACCGCGTTGGTGAGCGCTACGCCGTCTGCGCCGGCGGCCTGGGCGGCGGCCAGGGCCGCCGGGACCACGGCGGCGCTGGGGTGCAGCACCGAGGGCAGGTGGGTGTCGTCGTAGTCCAGTGAGTGCGCCAGGACGCCGTTGCCGAACGCGGCCTGCGCCGCGGGCACCGCGTCGGGCAGCCCGACGACGTGGGCCTGGGCGCGACCGCCCTGGTCGGCGACGTAGTCCAGGGCGGCGCGGCTGGTGGGCAGCCGGTGCGCGGCCACGCACAGCCCGAGGATGTCGAGGACCCGTTGGCGCACGCTGGTGGCGAGCCGCTCGGGCAGGGGTTCGTCGCCGGTGCGGGCGGCGAAGGCGGCCAGTTGCCGGGCGAGGGTCTGCTCAGCCATTGGCGATCACCGCCAGGGGGCGGACCGGCGAGCCGGTGGCGCCGAAGATGGCCAGGGGCGACAGGACGAACAGGAACTCGTGGACGCCGTCGGCGGCCAGTTCCTCCAGCGCCATCGTCTCGATGATGTAGACGCCGCGTTCGACCAGCAGCACGCGGTGCGCGGGCAGGACGCTGTGCCCGGCGCCCGGTCGCAGGCACTCGAAGGCGATGGTGTCCGCCCCGGCGGCGTGGATGCCCTGGTCGGCGAGCCAGGTGGCGCCGGCCTCGCTGACGCCGGGTACGCCGGTGGTGAGCCCGATGTAGCGGGTGCGGTCCTCGTGGTCGAACAGCCGGCCCCAGCCGCTGCGGACCAGCACCACGTCGCCCGGCCGGATCGGGGTGCCCTGCCGGTCGGCGGCGGCCGACAGGTCCGCCGGGGTGATCTCGTATCCGGGGTCGCAGCCGTCGGGCTGGCCCAGGGCGGCCGGGACGTCGAGCAGCACGCCCCGGCGGACCATCGGGGCGATGGTGTGCGCGCCCAGTTCGGCGTACCGGCCGCCGCGTCCGGCGTCGGAGGCGTCGGAGCCGTCGAACAGCCGCCCGTCCTGCGAGACGTGGGAGAAGGCGTCGATGTGGGTGCCGACGTGGGTGCCCATGGTGATGATGTCGTTGGCGGCGGAGCCGCCGTCGGAGCGCACCGAGTCACCGTGCCGGCGGGGCAGGGCATGCCAGAACGGCGGATGGTTGGGCGACTGCGGCATGCCGATGCTCAGGCGACGACCCAGGTCGTACGTCCGGACTCCGGCGTCGACGGCGGCCAGGAGCGCGGCCGTGCCGGTGTCGGTGGTGATGTTCGTTGTGGTCACGGCAATCCTTAGCTTCGGTGGTGACGGCCGTCAGGCCACGATCTCCCGCGAGCGCAGCTCCGCGACGGTGTCGGGGGTGCAGCCGAGTTCGTTGACGAGGAGCTGGTCGGTGTCGGCGCCGAGGGGCCGACCGGTGAAACGGATGCGGCCCGGCGTGTCGGACATACGCCACAGCACGTTGTGCATGAGGACCTCGCCGAGGTCGGGGTCGGGCACCTTGACGACCATCTCGGCGGCCTGGACGTGTTCGTCGGCGACGATGTCGCGGGCGGTGTAGACGGCCGCGACGGCGGCGCCGGCCTCTTCGAAGGCGCGCATGACCTCGTCGCGGGTGCGCTCGGCGATCCATCCGCCCACGTACTCGTCGAGCAGGTCGGCGTGCGCGGCCCGCTGCCGCCCGGAGGCGAACCACGGCTCGTCGATGACCTCGGGGTGACCGACGAGGCGCAGCACCCGCTCGGCAATGGACTGGGCGCTGGTGGACACGGCCACCCAGTCGCCGTCTTTGGTGCGGTAGGTGTTGCGCGGAGAGTTGTTCGTGGACCGGTTGCCGTGCCGGTGCTCGACCACGCCGAGCTGGTCGTACACGGTGGGGCCGGGGCCGACCGCCATCATGATCGGCTCCAGCAGGCTCATGTCGACGACCTGGCCCTTGCCGCCGTTGCGGTCGCGGGCGAACAGCGCCACCATCGTGGCCGAGGACGCGGCGATGCCGCAGATGCTGTCGGCCAGGCCGAACGCCGGCAGCGTCGGCGGCCCGTTCTCGTCGCCGGTCAGGTGGGCGAAGCCGCTCATCGCCTCGGCGAGGGTGCCGAAGCCGGGCCGCTTGGCGTACGGGCCCTGCTGGCCGAAGCCGGAGATACGCACGATGACCAGGCCGGGGTTGACCTCGTGGAGTTGCTCCGGGCCGATCCCCCACCGTTCCAGCGTGCCGGGGCGGAAGTTCTCCACCAGCACGTCGGCGGTGGCGGCCAGGCGAAGCAGCAGGTCGGCGCCCTCGGGCGCGGACAGCTTGAGGCCGAGTGTGCGCTTGTTGCGGGAGATCTCCTTCCACCACAGCGGTACGCCGTCCTTGGCGTGGCCGTGTCCGCGCATGCTGTCACCGGCGACGGGGTGTTCGACCTTGATGACGTCGGCTCCGAAGTCGCCGAGGATCTGGCAGCACAGCGGGCCGGCCAGGATCGTCGAGGCGTCGATGACACGGAGTCCGGTCAGCGGTCCGTCGTGCACTGGGCCTCCCCAACTCGGCTCGTTCGCTTCAAGCGAACGACGTTTCGCTCAGCAGAATAGATTGTGATGAGGCTCGGGGTCAACGGCATCGACTGTCATCCCTGCTGGACAGGCCCGGTGGCCGGACGCCGCCGGGTCAGCCGACCCCGCAGGACCACCGCGGCGGCCACCGCGGACGCCGCCGCGACGAACGCGCCGGTACGCGCCGAGAACGTGTCCCCCAGCCAGCCGTGCAGCATCGCCGCGCCCGGCCGGATACCGAGGAAGCACATCGACCACAGCGCCATCACCCGGCCGCGTACCGCGTCGGACAGCCCCTCCTGCATGGTGGCGTTGACGTCGCTCACGGCCAGCAGGTAGCCGGCCCCGCCGACGGCGATGCCCACGGTGGCCAGCACCGGTCCCGGGCTGACCGCCAGCATCACCATCCCGACGCCCAGCGCGGCCACGCCGACCGCGCCCGTCCGGCCGCTGCCCACCGTGCGCCGCAGCCGGCCGACCCAGATGGCGATCAACGCCGAGCCGACACCGAAGAAGGTGATGAAGACACCCACCAGCATGTCGCCGCCGCCGAAGCTCTCCGCGAACAGCGGGGACAACGTGTTGATCGGCTCCATCGCCAACCCGATCAGGGCCACGGCGACCAGGCACCGCACCAACTCGGGTCGGTGCCGCACATAGGCGACCCCGCCGAACACGCCCAACCGGCCGCGCCCTCCGGCGCCGTCGGAGCGGGGCAGCCGGACACCGGTCAGCGCCAGCGCGAACACCAGGAAACTGGCGGCGTTGACGGCGAACGCCGTACCGGCGCCGGCCACCGCGTACGTGGCCGCGCCGGCCACCGGACCGATGGCCCGCGACAGGTTGAACGTCAGCGAGTGCAGGGCGATCGCCTGGGGCACGTCGGCGCGTCCGACGATGTTGGGCACCAGCGCCTGCGCGGCCGGGCCGGTGATCGCCTGACCCACCCCGGACAGCCCGATGAACGTCAGCAGCAGCCACGGGTTCAACGCGTCCAGGAACGCCAGCAGCGCGAGCACCGCGGCGGCGGACCCACCCAGCGTCTGCCCCACGATGATCAGCAGCCGCCGGTCGGCGCGGTCGGCCAACGCCCCGATCACCGGGGCGAGGACCAACTGCATGGCGAACTGCAGGGCTGTCACCAGACCCACCATGAACGCCGAGCGGGTCAGCGCGTAGATGGTCAGGATCGCCGCGACGTTCTGGAACCACGTGCCGGTGTTCGACGCCAGCGACCCGAAGAAGTACGGGCCGAAGCGGCGGTCCCGCAGCAACGCGAGACCGCCGCGGCCTCTCTCGTCGGCTGGCGCGTCGGCCGGTGCGTCGGCCGGGCGGTCAGCCTGCCGCACCCGCGCCTCCCATTCCGTACCCCTGGGGGGTGCCGCTGGTCAGCGAGGTCCACACCGACTTCGGGCGCAGGTAGAGCCGGGCCGCCTCGGTGCCGTTCTCACGGCCGTACCCGGACAGGCCGACACCGCCGAACGGCACCAGGTCGGACAGCACCCGGTAGGTGTTGATCCACACTGTGCCCGCCCGTACCTGCCCGGCGAACCGGTGCGCCCGGGCGATGTCGGCGGTCCAGACGCCCGCCGCCAGGCCGAACTCGGTGTCGTTGGCCAGCCGCAGGGCCTCGGCGTCGTCGCGGAACGACGACACCGCCAGGACCGGCCCGAAGACCTCCTCACGCAGCAGGCGGGCATCGTCGTCCAACCGGTCGAACACCGTCGGGGGTACGTAGAAACCGTCGCGCAGCCGCTCGTCGTCGGGCAGGGCGGCCTGTGCCACCAGCCGTCCGGCGCCGGTGGACTCGGCGATGAACGCCACCGTCTTGTCCCGCTGCGCGGCGGTGATCTGCGGACCCAGGTCCGTCTGCGTGTCGAACGGGTCGCCCACCCGCAGCGCCCGCACCCGCTCGGCCACCCGGTCGAGGACCTCGTCGTAGATGGACTCGTGCAGGACCAGCCGCGAACCGGCGATGCACATCTGCCCGCAGGAGGCGAAGACGCCCAGGACCACGGCGTCGACCGCCCGATCCAGGTCGGCGTCGGGGAAGAGGATCTGCGGCGACTTGCCGCCCAGCTCCAACGCCACCGGGGTGAGGTTGGCCGCCGCCGAACGCGCGATGGCCTTACCGGTGTCGTGGTGGCCGGTGAACACGATCAGGTCGACGTCCGGGTGCGACACCAGCGCCACGCCGGTCTCCCGACCACCGGGCAGCACCCGCACCAGACCCTCCGGCACACCCGCCTCGGCCAGCAGCTCGCCCAACCGCAGGGCGGTCAACGGCGTCTCCTCGGCCGGTTTGAGCACGCAGGCGTTGCCGAAGGCGAGCGCCGGGGCGATCTTCTTGGCCGCGAAGAAGAACGGCACGTTCCACGGGATGACGCCGGCGACGACGCCGTGCGGCTCGGGCACCGTGTAGGTGTGGTACTCCGGTCCGACCGGGATGGTCTCGCCACGGACCTGCTCGGCCCAGCCCGCGTAGTAGCGGAAGCTGCCGGCCGCCCGGAGGACCTCCCGCCGGGTGTCGCTGAGGATCTTGCCGGTGTTGCGGGTCTCGGTCTCGGCCAGCTCGTCGAGCCGGGCCTCGATGAGATCCGCGACCGCGTGCAGGATCCGGCCACGGTCGCTGCCGGTACGGCGGGCCCACGCCGGTTGGGCGGCGCGTGCCGCCCGGACGGCGGCGTCCACGTCGGCCGGCGAGGCCGACGCGACGCGGGTCAGGACCTGGCCGTCGATAGGCGAAAAGACATCAGCCATCGGTGTTCCCTTCGTCGTGAGCCGAGCGCGCCCGGCGTCCCGGGTCCATCGACCCGGTGAGGTGCTCGGGCACCCAGACGTCCAGCACGGCCGGGACGCGGTCCCGCGCCACCGCCGTGCGGGCCCGGTCCAGGGCCGCGGTCAGGTCGGCTGCCCGGACCACCCGCTCGCCGTAGCAGCCCTGTGAGCGTGCGTGCGCGGCGAAGTCCGGCGACGGGGTGAGGTGCCCGCCGATCACCGTGGGTTCGGTGACGGCCAGGCCATCCGGGTAGTGCGCGGCCAGCGTGGTCGTGCCGGTGCGGTACCCGCCGTTGTTGACGACCACGGTGACCACCGGGGCGTCGTGCTGCTGCTGCAACCACAGGCAGGAGTCCGGCGAGCCGAACAGGTACGAGCCGTCCCCGGTCACCGCCACCGCGTGGGCGCCGCCGGCGGCCATGCTGGCGCCGGTCGCCGCCGCCACCGACCAGCCGAGGCTGGACCCACCCTTCTCGAAGAGGGTGCCCGGCTTCGTCCGGCGGACCGCCGCGGTGTCGAACACCTCCCAGGTCAGCAGGTCGTCGGGGCGCAGGTGCCGGTCCAGCGCCGCGGCGATCAGCGCCGGCGTGGGTACGCCGGAGACCGTTGCGTCGCCGCCGCCGGCCCGCGCCGGCGCGGCGGACGGGGGCCGTTGCCGCCGTCGGCGCACGGCGTCGGCGTCGCCCGGGCCGGCCGTGCCGACCTCGGCCAGCACCGCCGCGAGGAACGCCGCCGGGTCCGCGGTGGTACGGGCGTCGGCGCGCAGTTCGTACAGCGGCACGCGACTCTCGATCGGGTCGGGTCCCGCCCAGCCGATCCAGGCGTCGTCGCGTGGTCGTTCCACCGCGGGCATCCAGGGCACCGGGTGGTCCAGCACGATGACGACGTCGAACTCGTCCAGCGACGCGCTCGTGTGCCACGGGTTGTCGTCGGGCAGGTTCACCCGGTAGCGGGAGGCGCGCACCTCCACGCCGAGGGTGTCGGCCAGTTCGGCCAGCAACGCCACGGCCCGTGGGTCGACGCCGACCCGGTCGGTGACGATGACCGGCCGCCGGGCGGTCGTGAGGCGGCGGGCCACCTCGCTGACCACGCCGGGGTCGCCCGCGCCGAGGGTCGGAATGCCGAGCCGCTGGGCGCTGGGAACCGGGTCGCCGGTCACGACCGGGTACCGGCCCACCTCCTCGGGCATCGCCAGGTAGACGGGGCCACGCCGGGGTGCGAGCGCGACCTGCAGGCCACGCGCCACGACCAGGGCGGCGTCGTCGAGGGCGGACAGCTTGTAGTCCCACTTGACGTACTGCCGCACGATCGATCCCTGGTCCCAGCGCTGCTGCTTCCAGAACACCGGCGAGTTACGCGACTCCGTCCGGGTGGGCGGATAACCCGACATGATCATGATGGGGTGGTCGCCCCACATGGCGTTGTGGATGGCACCGCCGTGGTGCAGCAGGCCGAGGTCGGCGTGGGCCGCGGTCATGGAGGGCTGGCCGGAGACCATCGTCTCGCCCATCGCCGCGGTGAGCGCGACGTGCTCGTGCGGGCAGGTGATGACCTCCGGGGTCGGCTCGCCCCGATGCCGGGCCTGCGCGCTGGCCTCCTGGAACGAGGTCAGCTCGGAGCCGCTGTTGAACCACAGCCGCCGCACGCCGCTGGCCGCGGCCGCCGCCAGCACCGCGGAGGCGGCGCTGGCGGCGGCCGGGCCGCCCGTCACAGGTTCCTCGCGCGCTCGAGGTAGGTGCGGTTGACCAGTTTGTCGATCGGCGCAGCGGACTTGACCAGCTTGGCCTTGATCAGGCTCTCCTGACCCGTGAGCCAGGTCTGGTCGTTCATCTCCAGGGCCTTGTCGGGACCGGCCGCCAGCCAGCTCTCCACCAGCAGCGGCAACTCGGCGCGGGCCTGGGCCGCGTCGGCCTCCGGGTTGTACTTGCGCAGGTCGTTGATGACCTGGTCCCAGTTCTCTTCCTTGCTGGCGTAGTCGATGGCCTTGAGCACACCGGCGAGGAACTTCACCGGCATGTCGCTGCCCGACTCGACCATCTTGGAACTGGTGTTGTACGAGTCCGATGGCATCGGCGCGAAGTCGTCGGTGCTGAAGAACACGACCTCGCCGACATCCTTCTGGATGGTGGCCCGGTCGGTGTTGACACAGATCCAGGCGTCCACCTGGCCCTTGCGGGCCAGCTCGTACGCGGCGGTGCCGACACCGGTGACCGGACGCTTCACCGACTTGGGGTTGACCCCCGCATTGATCAGCATGACGTCGAGCAGGTTCTCGGTGGCGCCACCGGTGGACACGATGCCGCAGGTACGGCCGGCCAGCTCGGCCGGATTGCGGATCGGCTTGTTCGGCAGGGACACCACCTCGAACTGCGACTTCTGCCGCACGCTGGCGATGCTGATGAACGGCGCCTGCTCGTTGGCCACGGCGATGATCGCGTTGATGCCGTTGGCCCGGGTCAGGTCGGCCGAACCGCCGAGCACCGCCTGGATGGCCGTGGCGGTGCCCTGCCCACCCTTGATGTCCAGGTTCAGGCCGTACTCGGAGAAGAAGCCGCGCTCCTTGGCGACCATCGTCTCCACGAAGCTCAGCGTCATGCCGGAGGCGGTCATGTACGAGCCGGAGATGCTGCCGTCGGCGTTGACCTTGTTGTCGTCGCCGCCGCAGCCACTGAGCAGCAGGGTCATGCCGCCGGCACTGGGCAGCAGGAGCCCTGCTGTGGCGCTGGCCCGGAGGAACGAGCGCCGCGAGACCGGCGCGCTGATGGAACGGTCATTTTTCATGAGAATCTCCCGGTGCCGAGGGGGGGAATGGAAGAAGGTGCGACGGATAGAGGCAAGGAGGGGCCTGCCCACGCCGCGTCGCGGCGCCGACCATGGATCGGAGGTGGGGGTGTGGAGCGCGGCCCGTCAGGGGGTGCGGCGGGGCTGCACAGACTCGTGCCAGGGGATCAGCAGCCGGCGGGCACCTGTCACGACGCTGTAGAGGGTGAAGCCGAACAACGCCATGATCAGGATCGCGCCGAACAGTTTGTCCACCTGGAGACCGTTCTGCAGGTTGACGGCGTACCGGCCGAGGCCCTTGTCACCGCCGAGGTACTCACCGACGATCGCGCCGATGGTCGCCTGGACGACAGCCAGCTCCATGCCGGCGAGGATGAACGGCATCGTGTACGGCAGGTCGGCCCGCCAGAACCGCTCCCAGCGCGACGCCTTCAGGGTTGTCATCAGGTCGTGCATGGAGCCCGGCACGGAGCGGACGCCGAACGAGGTGTTGATCAGCAGCGGGAAGAAGGCCAGCAGCGCCGCCATGACCACCTTCGACGACGGGCCGAAGCCCAGCCAGAGGATGAACAGGGGCACCAGCGCGACCTTCGGCACCACCTGGGTGGCGACGATGAACGGGCGGGCGATCCGGTCGAACAGTGGCGACTTGCCGATCATCAGGCCGAGCCCGACACCCAGAATGATGGCCAGCGCCAGGCCCATCATGACCTCGTAGAAGGTCGTCCAGATGTGCGTCTGCCACACGAACGGGTCGGTTATCTGCTCGATGAAAGACGTGAACACCGCCTCCGGTGCCGGCAGCACGAACCGGGACAGGTCCGTGACCTCGACGTACACCTTCCAGGCGACCAGGAACAACGCGATAAGCAGGGGGCTGGTGTAGAAGGACAACCAGCGGTTGTTGCGCAGCCGCTGCGACAGGGTCGGCGGCGGGGGGCGGAGCTGTTGTCCGGAAGACGTCGTCGGCGCCGGGTGGCGCTGATCTGTAGTGGTCACGTGCGACACCTCAAGTGCTGCTCAGGCCGAGACGGCGGGTCGATTGTCGTTGTCCTGCTGCACCTCGCCGATCTGCCGACGCAGCTCTGTAGCGAGGGCGCGGAACTCGGCGGACTCGGTCATCGCGAGGGTGCGCGGCCGGGGCAGCGTCACCTCGGTGATGGAGTGGATGTGCCCGGGCTTGGTCCCCAGCATCACGATGCGGTCGGCCAGGAACACCGCCTCGGAGACGGAGTGCGTCACGAATACGACCGTCTTGCGGTTCTCCAGCCAGATGCGCTGCAACTCCGCGTTCATCATGTCGCGGGTCTGCGCGTCCAGGGCGCCGAACGGCTCGTCCATGAGCAGCACCTGCGGGTCGTGTGCCAACGCCCTGGCGATGGAGACCCGCTGCCGCATGCCGCCCGACAGTTGGTGCGGGAGCTTGTTCTCCGCGTCGGGAAGCCCGACGAGGGACAGCATCTCCCGGACCTTCTCCGCGCGCTCCCGCCGGCCGACGCCGGCCATCTCCAGCGGCAGGGCGACGTTGGCGCCCGTCGACCGCCACGGCATCAGGGTGGCCTCCTGGAAAACGAAGCCCAATGGGCGGTCGGCGTTCTCCTGCTGCTCGCCGTGGTCGAGCCGTACCCGCCCCACGGTCGGGCTCTCCAACTGGCCGATGATCCGCAGCAGCGTCGTCTTGCCACACCCGGACGGGCCCAACAGCACGACGAACTCGCCGTCGGCGATGTCGAGCGAGACATCGCTCAACGCGACCATCGACTGCCCACCGGCGTCGGCGAAGACCTTGCTGACGCCCTCCACTTTGATCGCACTCATGGCTACCCCTGTCACCGACCGGTCCGCAGTTAACGCGAGATTGTTCGCTTGTGCAGTACGCCGTTCTGTTGGAGGGAACGTAAGCTATGTTCGGCGGCAAGGTCAATGGTCTTCAGGGCCCGACTCCATACCACTAGTTCCTTACCAATCGCCCAACTCCGGAGAAACTGACATGCAACACCTGGCGCAGCGCACTGCGGTGCTGGTCATCGACATGCAGAACGACTTCTGCGCCCCCACCGGAGCTATGGCGAACCTCGGTGCAGATGTCAGCGTCAACGCCGACCTGGCCCGCCGGCTGCCGAGCTTCCTCGACCACGCTCGGACCGCCGGTTGCCTGGTCATCTGGGTGCGCCAGGCCGCCCACGAGCAGCTCGTTTCACCGGCCCGGCGGGCACGCGCCGAGGCGATGGGCCGCAGCCCGCTCAGCGTCTGCGCCGCCGGCTCCTGGGGCGCCGAGCTGGCCGACGGCCTGCGGCCCGAGGCGGGCGACTGCCACCTGGAGAAGACGCGCTACAGCGCGTTCGTCGGCACGCCCCTGCACAACATGCTGCGTGCGCACGGACGCGACCACGTGGTGGTGGTCGGGACGGCCGCCAACGTCTGTGTGGACTCCACCATCCGCGACGCGTACATGGCCGACCTGACCACCACGATGCCGACCGACCTGGTCGGCTGGACCCGCGCGGACCTCGCCGAAGCGGCGATCCGCAACCTGGGCTTCTACTTCTGCGAGACCACGACCTCGGCCGAACTGGTCGCGGCGTGGTCCGCGACGGAGCGGGTCGCCTGACGCCGGGTGGCGCGCTTGCGCTCCACCGGCTCAGGGGCCGCCTCCGCCGGGGCCGGCTGGTAGCCCAGCTCGGCGCTGACCTGGCGGGCCGCGTCGGCCACCAGTTCGCCGTACTCGGCCAGCAGTTGCGACGAGAAGCGGTCCTGTGGGCCGCACAGCGACAACGACCCGTAGACCTCGCCGGAGGCCAGCTGGATGGCTGCCGCCACGCTCGCCGCGCCGGCCTGCCGTTCACCCCGGCTCACCGCGTAGCCCTGCTCACGGACCATCCGCAGGTCGGCCCAGAGCTGCTCGACCGACGTGATGGTGGCCGCGGTGACCGAGACCAGCTCGTGGCTGGCGAGGTATTCGGCGATCTCGGAATCCGGCAACGCCGCCAGGATCGCCTTGGACGACGACCCGGCGACCAGCGAATGTCGGGAGCCGAGCGTGACCGACATCCGGATCTCGTGCGGCGACAACACCTGGTCGGTGTAGACCCGCACCCAACCCTGCCGCATCGACAGCGTCGCCGTCTCCCCCGTGGCCTCCACCAACCGCCGCATGTGCCGATTGGTGATCGCCTGCACGTCGATGGCGCGCAGGGCGGCCAGGCCGACCGCGAGGGCGCCCGGCCCGAGCCGGTAGCGCCGGGTGCCCTCGTCGAAGGTGACGAACTGGTTGGCCGTCAACTCCTTGAGGATCCGGTGGGCCACCGCCTTGGGCAGGTTCAACTCCCGCGCGACAGTGGACACCCCGATCATCTCCGGGCTGCGCTCGGCGAGCAGGTCGATCACGGCCAACGCCCGACCCAGACCGCTCGTCGTGTAGCGATGACCGTCCTCCGGCTCAGTCACCGGCACGCTGATCCCCATTCAGATCACCTCTCGAAGGTGCGTGTGAGCACGCCAGCGGTCGACCGATCTGGCTGTGGTGGGCGCCCGGCGCCTAGTGCTGGATCCCGAGCATACTGACACGCCGAAGGTACTTTTGGGCATCCTCGGGGTTCTCGGCGAGTGCCCGCAGGCGCAGCAGCCGCTCGCGACGCCCGGCCAGTTCGACCCCGTCCGCCGAGGTGCGGTTCTCCGTCGTGGTCGGCTGAACGAAGCGCTCGGCGATCGACCGGCGACGCTGCGCGTACTCGCTGGTGGCCGCGTCCTGGTCGGACTCGGCCAGCGCGGCGGCGACCGCCACCGCGTCGTGGATTCCCGAGTTCAGACCCATGCCCCCGGTGGTGCTGCTCAGGTGGGCGGCGTCGCCGGCCAGCAGCACCCGGCCGATCCGGAAGGAGGCAGCGAGTCGCTGGTGGCTGCGATACAGCTGGTGTTGGCTCAGCGGCAGCTCCCGGGCGTCGGACTGACCGCCCAGCAGCAGCTCGACGGCGGCCAGGAACGCCGGGTGGGTGCCGGTCGGTGGCTCCTCGTCGACCCCGGTCCCCGTCGACAGCGCCGCGCGCCAGATGTCGGGTGTCCTGATCAGCGAGAAGCGGCCCTTCGGGCCGGACCAGTATCCGACCGCGCCGAGATCGGGCACCGCGTCCTCGAAACGGAACGGCGTGGCCACCACCAGGCTCAGCGACGGGTACGTGAAGCCGGGGAACGGGACGTCGAGCAGTTTGCGGGCGATGCTGTGCGCGCCGTCGGCCGCCACCACCCACTGCGAGGCCACCATCGTCCGGGTGTCGCCCACCGCGACGTCCAACTCGACGTGCGTGTCGTCCTGGCGTACGCCGACCACCTCGTGCCCGAACCGGATCTCCACGTTCGGCGCCTCCGCGACCGCGTGGCGCAGCAGCCGGACCAGCTTGTACTGCTCGTACTGCAGCCGGAACGGATACCGGGTCTCGCCCTCCAGCGCCTCGTAGGAGAAGCAGGCGGACTCGGTCAGCTCCAGGTCGCGGTAGTCCAGCCGGTGCACCCGGACCGCGTCCTTGAGCAGCGGGGCGGCCAGGTCGAGCTCGTCGAGCAGTTCGGTCGTCGGCGGGTGAACGGTCGAGCCGCGCCATTCCGACTGCACCTCGTCGGGGCCGCGTTCGAGCACGATCACCGGGATGTCCCGGCGGGCCAGGGCGAGGGCCGTCACCATGCCCACCGGGCCGCCGCCGAGGACGACGACGGGTGCTTGCACGGCGTGACTGGGTGGTGCCACGTTCACTCCTTCCCGCCGGCGATACCGCCGACGATTCCGGTCAAGGGGGGTTGGGCCAGGGTGGCGGCCAGGTGCCGCAGCGCCGGGCTGGGCGACTCACTCGCCAGGTGGGTGATGCCGGCGGTCTCCAGCAGTTGCCAGGCGCCGGCCAGGTTCGACGACAGCACCGGCAGGGGCGCCTGCGGCAGGACCTCGTCGAGGACGTCCAGGCTGGGCGCACCCGTCCCGGTCAGCAGCACCGCGTGCCCGGGCGGGAAGCTGTCGGCCAGTGACCCCAGGGTCTGGCGCACGGTGTCCCGCACGGTGGTCGAGGTGAGGTCGTAGATGGCGCCAGTGCCGGGCACCGGCACGGGCGTGTCGACCCGGCGGCCGGTCGCCCGCCAGAACGCCGCCGCCTGTTCGGTGAGCCAGTCCGGGTACGGCGAGATCAGGGTCAGTGACCGCACCGCGAGGCGGTCGAGCACCTGCCGCACGGCGGTAGCCGCTCCGAACACCGGCGAGCCGAGCCGCTCGGTGGCCGCACCGTCGATGCGCTGCGCGTCGGCGCGCCCCGGCCGGTAGTAGCAGCCGGTGCAGGCGACGTAGGTGGCCCGCAGGCCCAGGCCGTCCAGCGTGGCCGCAGTGTCCGGCAACAGGTCGGCGTAACGGTCCAACCGCTGCGCGAGTGAACCGTTCACGACCGGCAGGCGGGCGGCGTGGTAGCGGACCCGCGCCGGCAGCAGGCGGCGGAGTTCGGGCTCCACCGTCGGGTTGGCCGGTGGAACAATGATGCCCAGAGCTGCCTCGACCACTACTACCGCCAAATCGTTCGACTGAGCCGTACGGCGTTCTACGTACTGGAACGATAGGGGCTGCGGTGGGGCCGGTCAACCCATCGCGGGCAGCGGCTCGCGCCCACCTGACCAGGGCAACTGCCCACAATCTGGGCGTCGGGAGTCGCCGCTGCCCTGTCGCGGTCCTCACGCGGGGAATTCGACGAGGGGTTGCGAGGCTCTCCGTTCGGAAGATCAGGTTTCCCTGGAACGGATGGAAGAACCATGCGCGTGCGCCCAGACGCGATAGTGCTGTTCGGCGTCACGGGAGACCTCGTCTCGAAGAAGCTCTTTCCGGCGGCTGTACGAGCTGGCCAGACGCGACCGCCTCGACGTCCCCGTGATCGGCGTGGCGCGCTCCCCCTGGGATGACCAGCAGCTCGTCACCACCGCCCGCCCGCGCGCATGCCCGCGCCCGCGAGGGCTGGGCCGAACGCGGCAGCCGTGGCGGCGCGGGTCATGCCGAACATCGGCGGGCACACCACCTCTGGTGCTGTGCCCGGTGACTGGTCGACTGCCAGGTTCGTTGTCGGGCTCTCCCCTGCTGGCCGGTGCGGTCCCTTCTGTACTCCTCGTCAGCGGTTCGGTTGCCCGCCTCGAATGTGGCTGAGGGTGGTCTCGGCGCTGGCGTACCTGCCTCCCTGGGGCGCGCGGGAGTCGATGGGGTTGTCGGCGCCGACGACGTGGGGGGCGTGGTCTTCCGCGTTGTCGACTGGCGTGTAGCCGAGTTGGATGCCGGCGTCGAGGTCCCAGAAACGGCGGGTGTTGGCGGAGACGGCGTAGGCGGTGGCGAAGGAGATCTCGGGTGCGGTGATGGCCGCTCGGATAAACCCGAGGCAGTCGCGTGGGCTGAGCCAGGTGGCGAGATATCGGGCGTCGTCTGGTCTGTCCTCGTAGCTGCCGATGCGCAGGCACACCACGGACAGGGCGAACTTGTCCGCGTACATGCGGGCGAGAGCCTCGATTGCCACCTTGCTGACCCCGTAGAAGCCGTCCGGTCGGACCGGATCTTCGGGGTTGACGGTCTTTCCGACGGGGTGGAAGCCGGTGACCCGGTTGCTGCTGGCGAGGACGACCCTGTCGACCTGTTGCCGGCGGGCGGCCTCGAGGACGTGGAACGTGCCCAGCACGTTGGCGTCCAGCAGGTCGGCGAGTGGGGCCTCGTCCGGCAGCCCGGCGAGGTGGATCACCACGTCAGCGCCCTCGAACGCCGAGATCAGGGCGTCGAGGTCGGTGAGGTCCAGGCGGATGACCCGCTCCTCCGGCGACTGCGCGGTCAGTGGGTCGCGATCGATGAGGACGAGGTGGCGGGTCTCGTCGCGGAGGGCGTGGCGGAGTGCGCTGCCGATGCGGCCGGCGGCGCCCGTGATGACCACGGTCCCGAAGGGTGGACTCATGTCGGCAGTCTCTCCTGCCCTACCGACAGGTCTTCGCAGGCATTATGATGATCGAACTTCGTCGATCACGGTGGGGCGTTGCCCGCATCACACCTGAGCTGCGAACCTTCTTAGGGTAAGCGCCGTCGCTGTCGCCGACCTCACGTGCGCCCCTCGCAGGGAATTCTCGCGCTGGGCCGCGCGGTTGTCCGTTCGGAAGATCAGAATTACATGATCGAATGGAAGTGCCATGCGCATGCGTTCAGACGCGGTCGTGCTGTTCGGCGTCACGGGAGACCTCGTCTCGAAGAAGCTGTTCCCGGCGCTGTACGAGTTGACCCGGCGCGACCGTCTGGACGTCCCGGTGATCGGGGTGGCCCGCTCCCCCTGGGATGATCAACAGCTCGTCACGATGGCCCGCAAGTCGGTCGCTGAGGCCAACGACGAGGTCGACGACGAGACTTTCGACCGGCTGGCCGGCAACCTTTCGATGATCTCTGGCAACTACGCGGACCCGGTCACCTATCAGCGGTTGGCGGAGCGTCTGCGGGGTGCCGAGCGACCGGTCTTCTACCTGGCGATTCCTCCGGCGGTGTTCGGTGCCGTCGTCGACGGTCTCGCGGCGGTCGGTCTGGCTGACCGGGGCCGGGTGATCGTGGAGAAGCCGTTCGGGCGTGACGTGGAGTCCTCCCGCGAGCTGGACCGCACGCTGCGGGCGACCTTCGACCCGGAGCGGGTGTTCCGCATCGATCACTACCTCGGTAAGGAAGCCGTCGAGGGCCTCTACGCCTTCCGGTTCGCCAACCGGCTGTTCGAGCCGTTGTGGAACAACGAGCACATCGACAACATTCAGGTCACTCTCGCCGAGGGTTTCGGCACGCAGGGTCGGGCCGGGTTCTACGACACCGTCGGCGCCACTCGGGACGTGTTGCAGAACCACATTCTGCAGGTTGTCGCGCTGGTGGCGATGGAGGCGCCCGCCGCTGACGACGCGGCCGCGTTCCGTGAGGCGGAGGTCGCGGTGCTGCGCCAGATCGAGGCGCTGTCGCCGCAGTCCACGGTGCGGGGTCAGTACGCGGGGTACCGCGACGAGCAGGGTGTCGCTGCGGACTCGAACACGGAGACGTTCGTGGCCACCCGGTTGACGATCGACTCCCCCCGCTGGGCGGGTGTGCCGTTCTATCTGCGTGCCGGTAAGTCCCTTGCGGGGACGGCGACGGAGGTCGTGGTCGAGTTCAAGCAGCCGCAGCGGTCGCTCATCCCGGCCGAGCGGGGCACGGTGACGGCCGCGAACCTGCTGCGGTTCCGCCTCGGGCGTGGTGACGGCATCACGATGTCGATCCAGGCGAAGAGTCCGGGCGCCGAGGTGGCGAGCCGTGCGGTGGACCTGTCGGTCGACTTCGGCATGGCGCTGGGTCGCCGTCAGGAGGCGTACGAGCGGTTGCTCGACGACGCGATGGACGGGCAGCATCTGCGCTTCGCGCGTGAGGAGACGATCGAGCAGGAGTGGCGCATCGTCGAGCCGATCCTGGATCTGCCGGCGGCGGTGCAGTCGTACGAGAAGGGCAGTTGGGGTCCGGCGGACGCCGACGCGTTGGCTGGCGGCTGGCACACCCCGGATCTGCGCTGATCGTCAGGTCCGTGCGGTCGCTGACTGACCGCTCAGCTCACCGGGATGACCGTCCGGCGACGGTGAGGTTTGCGGTGTGCGTGTGGTGTGGGCACGTTGTGCGGGACGTCCTTCGTCCTCCTCGGAGAGGAAGCACCGCATGCTTTCCGCACTCGATCGTCGGCACACCGTCGCGCCGCCCGGTTACAGCAGGTGGCTCATTCCCCCGGCGGCGTTGGCCATCCACCTCTGCATCGGTCAGGTCTACGCGACCAGCGTCTACAAGAACTCGCTGATCGCCCACTTCGACGCCAGTCAGACGGCGATCGGGGTGATTTTCAGTATCGCGATCGTGATGCTCGGGTTGTCCGCGGCCGTGGCCGGGACCTGGGTGGAGGCGAACGGCCCGCGTAAGGCGATGTTCGTCTCGGCCTGTTTCTGGGCCGCGGGCTTCCTGGTGGGCTCGCTGGGCATCGCCACGAAGCAACTGTGGTTGCTGTATCTGGGCTACGGGTTGCTCGGCGGCATTGGTCTGGGCATCGGTTACATCTCCCCCGTCTCCACGTTGATCAAGTGGTTCCCGGACCGGCCGGGTCTGGCCACCGGGTTGGCGATCATGGGGTTTGGTGGTGGGGCGATGGTCGCCTCTCCCCTGTCCCGGCAGTTGTTGTCGTTCTTCGACGCCGGTTACGACCCGTCCAACGCGGGGTCGACGGCGTCGGGCAGCGCCCTGGTGTGGTTGTTCGTGACGCTCGGCCTGGGTTACTTCGTGATCATGATGTTCGGGGTGGCGAACGTTCGGGTGCCCGCGGAGGGCTGGCGCCCGGCCGGCTTCGACCCGGCGAGCGTCGCGGCGAAACCGCTGGTCACCACGGCGAACGTGTCGGCGGCGAACGCGGTGAAGACCCGCTCGTTCTGGCTGCTGTGGGTGGTGTTGTTCTGCAACGTCACAGCGGGCATCGGCATCCTGGAGCAGGCCAGCCCGATGATCCAGGACTTCTTCCGGGACAACGGCACCTCGGCGGTGAGCGTCGCCGCGGCCGGCGGGTTCGTGGGTCTGCTGTCGCTGTTCAACATGGCGGGCCGGTTCGTGTGGTCGTCGACGTCGGACGTCATCGGCCGCAAGCCGATCTACATGGTGTACCTGGGTGTCGGGATGGTGCTGTACGCGCTGCTGGCTCTCGTGGGGCAGACCGCGACGGCGCTGTTCGTGTTGTTGGCGTGCGTGATCCTGTCGTTCTACGGCGGCGGGTTCGCGACAGTGCCGGCGTACCTGCGGGACCTGTTCGGCACGTTCCAGGTCGGTGCGATCCACGGCCGGTTGTTGACCGCCTGGTCGGCGGCGGGGATCGCGGGCCCGCTGATCGTCAACGGGTTCCTCGACGCGCAGGGTGAGCCGGGTTCGTTGACGGCGGCGGCGTACCGGCCGGCGCTGTTCACGATGGTGGGGGTGCTGGCTGTGGGCTTCGTGGCGAACCTGTTGGTGCGACCGGTGCCGCAGCGCTACCACGAGCCGTCGGCGGATCGGGACGTTGACGAGGACAAGACGGCGCAGAGGAGTGGTACGCGATGAGCGACGACAGCCGATCCGGGCAGCAGGCCCGGTTGTGGATTTCGTGGTTGGTGGTGGCGGCGCTGTTGGGCTACGGGGTGACGCAGACGGTCATCACCGCGGCGAAGCTGTTCACCCAGTGACCCGGGTCCGGCGGTCTCTGACTGGGCGAAAGCGAGGTCAGAGACCGCCGGAGACCCGCAGGACCGTGCCGGTGGCGTACGAGGCGTCGGGGCTGAGCAGCCAGGCGATGGCGGCGGCGATCTCGTCGGGTTCGCCGGCGCGGCCCAGCGGGATGCGACCGACGGCGGTGTCGGCGCGGTCGGGTACGCCGGAGTCGGCGTGGATGTCGGTGCGCACGATGCCGGGTGCGACGGCGTTGACCCGGATGCCCTTCGGGGCGAGTTCCTTGGCCAGCCCGACGGTGAGGGTGTCGGTGGCGGCCTTCACGGCGGCGTAGTGCACGTATTCGCCGGGGCTGCCGAGGGTCGCGGCGGCCGACGAGACGTTGACGATCGCGCCGCCGTCGGTGAGGCGGCGGGCGGCCTGCTGGGCGCAGAGGACGTAGCCGACGAGGTTGACGTCGACGACGCGGCGCAGGTCGTCGACGCGCAACTCGGTGAAGGGCCCGATCGGGCTGGTGACACCGGCGTTGTTGACCAGGCCGGTGAGCGGGCCGAGGTGGGCGGCTGCGTCGAACAGTTCGGCGACCTGATCGGGGTCGGTGGTGTCGGCGCGTACCGCGATGGCCTGTGCGCCGGCGGCGCGCAGGTCGGCCAGGACGGCGGTGGCGGCGGCTTCGTCACGGCGGTAGCACAGGGCGACGTGGTGACCGGCGTTGGCGAGGCGGCGGGCGGTGGCCGCGCCGATGCCGCGACCTCCGCCGGTGATGACGGTGACGGGTGCCACGGTGCCTCCCCAGGGTGCTGACGGCTGCGCAGGTGTCGTGCCGACGCTACCGTGACCGGCGCGGGTCGGTCGTCGAGAGGAGAGTCACATGCGGCGGGCTTTGGTGCTCGGTGGTGGCGGGGTGACCGGGGTGGCCTGGGAGTTGGGGCTGCTGGCGGGTCTGGTCGAGCGGGGTGTGCCGGTCACGGAGGCGGACCTGGTGGTGGGGACGTCGGCGGGTTCGGTGGTCGGCGCGCTGGTGTGCTCCGAGCTTCCGGTGCAGCGGTTCTACGAGGAGCAGTTGGCGCCGCCGTCGAGTGAGGTGGCGGCGCGGTTGGGCTTCGCGACGCTGGCGCGGCTGGTGTGGGCTGGTGGTCGTACCCGCGACGCGGCGCGCTCCCGGGCCCGGATCGGGGCGATGGCGTTGGCGGCGCGTACCCCGTCGGAGGCGTCGCGACGCGCGGTGATCGAGGCCCGCCTGCCGGAGCGGGAGTGGCCGCGGCGGCGGCTGCTGGTCACGGCGGTGGACGCGTCGTCCGGTGAGTTCGTGGTGTTCGACCGGGACAGCGAGGTGTCCCTGGTGGACGCGGTGGGTGCGAGTTGCGCGGTGCCCGGGGTGTGGCCGCCGGTGACGATCGGCGCGCGCCGGTTCGTCGACGGTGGGATGCGCTCGACGGTGAACGCGGACCTCGCGGCCGGCGCGGAGCGGGTCCTGGTGCTCGCGCCGACGTCGGCGGCGATCGGGCCGATGCCGCGACTGTCGGCGCAGGTCGACGGATTGCGGGCGGCCGGGTCGCGGGTGTCGGTGCTGACGCCGGACGCGGCGGCGCGCACGGCGATCGGCCGTAACGTGCTGGACCCGGCCCGGCGGGCGGGCGCGGCGCGGGCCGGGCGGGCCCAGGCCGCCGCGGTGCTGGACGAGGTGGCGGCGCTCTGGGCTTGATCGCTTACGCTCACCGCCTGTCCGGTCTGACGATGGAGGTGCGCGATGGCGAGTGTGGGTGTCGGCGACGTGGTCGAGGATTTCGAGCTGCCAGATGAGACGGGCACGCCGCGGCGGCTGTCGGAGTTCCTGGCGGCGGGGCCGGTGGTGCTGTTCTTCTACCCGGGGGCGATGACCCGTGGGTGCACGGCGGAGAGCTGCCACTTCCGGGACCTCGCGGCGGAGTTCACGGCGTTGGGCGCGTCCCGGGTGGGCATCAGCCGCGACCCGGTGGCGAAGCAGGCGGAGTTCTCCAAGCTCAACGGGTTCGACTATCCGCTGCTCTCGGATGAGGACGGGACTGTGGCGCAGCAGCTCGGGGTGAAGCGGCGGCTGCCGTTGGGGCCGTTGAGCACGAAGCGGATGACGTTCGTCATCGGCGCCGACAGTCGGGTCATCGAGGTGATCCACAGCGAGGTCAGCATGAACGACCACGCGGACCGGGCGCTGCGGGCGTTGGGCGGCTGAATGGGCGCGAGCCCTGTGCGGCGGGTGTCGCAGCCGGCTGGTATCAAGACAGCAATCAAACAGGTGTACGGAAGAGGGTTGTGATGGATGCCGGCCAGGGTTTGTCCACTAGCGAGGTGCAGAGCATCCGGGAGGCGTTGGCTGCCGGGCGTAAGCCGCGGGTGGTGTTCACCGCGTCGGCGGGGCAGATCGCCGGTCAGGTCGGTCAGGTGATCGAGCTGACCGACCCTGAGGTGTCCGACGAGTTCGTGGTGGTGCGTTTCGGCCGCGACGAGTTGCCGTTCTCCCCCGCGGACCTGGCCGTGGCGCCCAAGGGTGTGACGCGTCGGGTGGTGGAGCCGAAACCGGAGCCGGAGCCGCAGGAGTCGCCGGTGGCGGCGGCGCCGGAGTTCGTGTTGGACACGCCGCGGGTGCCCGCGCAGCGACAGGAGGAGCCGAAGGTGGAGCAGACGGAGAAGCCGCCGGCGCGGCGGGCGGTCAAGGCCGTCAAGCCGAAGGGTCCCGCGGGTCTCACGGTGACGCTGGCGTACGCCGACGGTGAGTGGACCGTCGCCGCGCAGCAGGGCAGCAAGGCCCTGGCGAAGCCGTACGTGGTGAAGCCGGCGGAGGCGTTGAAGATGGTGGGCCTGGTCGACGTGCCGGGTGTGCAGGAGGCGGTGGAGCAGATCCTCGGCACCGAGCGGGCCGAGGCGGAGCAGCAGGCGGACAAGCTGCGCGCCGAGTTGGCCGAGATCGAGGCCCGGTTGGCGGAGTTGCGCGAGGCCCGCTGAGGCGGGTCACTGTCGGCTGTGGTGCGCCAGCAGCCGGGTGAGCAGGCGGGTCAGCTGGTCGCGTTCGGTGGCGGACAACGGGGCGAGCAGGTCACGTTGGACGCGGTCGAGGGTGTCGCCCAGCCGGCGGGCCTCGTCGGCGCCGACGTCGGTGATGCTGATGACGTTGCGGCGGCGATCGGCCGGGTCGGGGGCGCGCACGACGAGCCCTCGGCCGGCCAGGTCGTTGATGGCCGCGACGACGTCGCTGCGGTCGATGGCGCAGCGGCGGCCGAGGTCGGCCTGACTGGCCGGGCCGTCCTCGGCGAGCGCGGTGAGCAGCCGGTAGTGGTAGCCGCGGAGGTCGTGGGCGGCGAAGCCCTCGCTGAGCAGGCGGGCGGCGTGGCCGGCGGTCTGGTTGAGCAGCCAGGTCGGGGTGCTGCGGAGCCCGGTGGGTGACTGCGGGGCCACGGGATCCATGGGTGCAGCCTACCAGTAATCGTTGGCGCGACCCACGATCTGGTGTTACGTTGGCCGCTCCAACGTTGGCGTGGCCAACGTTTCGAAGGAGGTTCCATGTCCACCGTCCCCACCCTCAACGGCCAGGTCATCGGCCAGGCCCACTACGCCACCCGCGCCCTGCTCGAACGGGCCATCGGCCCCCTCGGCGTCACGTTCGACCAGGTGGTCGCGCTGCACGCCCTCGCCCAGGGCCCCGTCGAACGCGCACACCTCACGCGCCGGGTCACCAGCACACGCAAGATCGACGAGTCGGCCGTGCACCAGGTGGTCGCCCAACTCGTCGACGCCGGCCTCGCACAGGTCGACAGACCGTCCCCCGCGAGTGGAGGCGACGAGCCGGGGGTGGCGCTCACCGACACCGGTCGCGCCACCCAACGCAGCGTCGTCGCCGCCGTCGCCGACCTCAGTGCCCGGCTGTACGCGGACATCCCCGCCGACGACGCCCGCACGGCGGCGCGGGTGCTCACCCTCGTCACCGAACGCGCCAACGCCGAGCTGGCGGCGGTCCCCGCCTGACCGAACGAACGCCGAACTGGCGGCGATCCGGCCTGACCGGACGCCGCCACCAGCGACCGTAGCTGGACTCGTTTTCTGGTGCAGTTGCGCGACTCGCGTTCTGTCGGCCTCCTCCTCCGAACGGTCCCTGAGTGGCGTGGCCATCGCCAGTTCAGGGCCCTCGTTCACGACACGCTGGGCGCTTGGGTTACACCCGGCCGCACAGACCGTTTTGAATCAGCCTGTTTGAGCGCCGGTCACCCCGAGGGCGCGGATCGGGTCGGTGTCCCGTTCACGGCTGGCTGTAGTGCCGCCGGCGTCACTCGCGAACGCCAATCGCGTTGACCGGCTGCGGCCGCATGGCGATTCGAGTGGAGGTCATGATGGCGGCCGAGCCGAGCAGCGCGGTGACCGCGACGATTCCCAGGTAGACGAGCGGTGGGACAGACGGAATCAGCGTCCTGGTCAGTCCGATGCTTGTGCCGATCAAAGACGGGATCGCGCCCAGGGTACCGATGAGCACGGCTGCGACGACGATGATCCGCGTCTCGCTGCGCATCATCGCGAACACCTGGCGGCGGGTGGCGCCGACCAGTTGGAGTAGGGCGAATTCGCGGAAGCGCGAGGCGGTAGCCATCACCAGGGTGTTCACCACGGCGATCGCGAGGTAGCCGAGCAGGACCGCGTTGAGGATGAGGCCGACCGCCGACTCACCAGCGGCCGCGGCGCTCTGCGCGGCGATGAACGACTCGCGGTTGTTGACCCGGACGGTGGGGAGGTGTTGGACGGCGGAGCGCAATGCGTCGTCGAATGCCGCAGCGTCGGTTCCCGTGGCCGCCGTGACCAGCACCGCGAGGTCCAGGCGGTCGGTGGTGTGCTCTAGGAGGAGGTCGTGCGGCAGCGTGACGTCGCCGAGGCCGAGTCCTCTCTCGTAGAGTGCCACCACCGTGGGTTTGATCGGTGTGCCGTCACCAAGGCGAAGGTCGATGCTGTCGCCGAGAGCGACGCCGAGGGTGCCCGCCGCGATCCGGCTCAACGCCACCGTGTTGCCCCGCACATCCGCGACATCGCCCTCGAGAACGGCGAGATCCATGGTCTCGGCGAGCTGATCACTGGTGACCCCCTGCGACGAGTAGGTCCTGAATTGGGGGCCGTCGCTCGAGCCGAAGGTCGCCAGCGTCCGTGTACGCACGACCGGGGTCACCGCCGAGACGCCAGGCACGTCCCGGAGCATGTCCGCGACCTCGGGCGACACGCCGGCGGACGTGGATGTGACGACGTAGTCCGCGCGCAGTCCGTCTGCGGCCTGATCCTGCGCGGCCGAGCTCGCGGTCGTCCCGCTGAAGAGCTGCCCGGCGGCCAGGATGATGCCCATGATCAAAGGAGTGGTCGCCGCGGCAAGCCGCCGCGAGTTGGCGTGCGCGTTCGCTGTCGCAAGGAACCCGCTGACGCCCGACCCGCGGCTCAACCAGGGGCCCAGCACGGTGACGGCACCGCCGAGCAACCGCGGCCCCAGCAGCGCGACGGCGAAGAGGAGCAG
This sequence comes from Micromonospora sp. MGP-C2, assembly GCF_057766525.1. Classification (NCBI taxonomy): domain Bacteria; kingdom Bacillati; phylum Actinomycetota; class Actinomycetes; order Micromonosporales; family Micromonosporaceae; genus Micromonospora; species Micromonospora sp. MGP-C2. Next base: position 744,961 of record NZ_JBYMEN010000002.1, on the reverse strand, counting down.
GAACGCAGAGAAGGCCGCACTTTCAGCGGCCCCTTCACCGGGCAGCACCCATGGCAGCACGACCGCCATGGCGAGACCGGCGGGGACCAGCAGCAAGCCGACGGTCAACCGAAGCCACCCGAGTTTGGGCGGCTCCACCGCGGCCTCGCCGAGCGCGTCCACCGGCCTGAGCCTGGCCGCGCGCCGCGCCGCTATCCAGCCGCCCAAACGGGCGCCGACCAGGCACAGCACCATCGCCGGGAGTGCCGGCAGCGGGCTGATCGACAGTTCAAAGTCGTCTGGTACCGCGCCGACCAGGATGAAGGTTTCGCGGAGGAGGAAGCTGAGGCCGATACCGGGAATCACGCCCAGCACTGCTCCGAGCGTCCCCACCACCATGGTCTCTGCGGCGATCATCCCGAGCACCTGCTTCGGGGTCGCGCCGATCGCCCTCAGCAGCGCCAGCTCCCGCAGCCGTTGCCGAACGGACAGGGCGAGTGTGCTCGCCACAACGATCATGATCACCAAAATCATGCTGCCGCCGAACGCCAGGGACAGCTCGCTGATGAACGAACGCGTGGTGCCGATGTCGAGGAACTCGGCCTCGCTTCGGTCGCTGCCGGTGTAGACGACCGCATCGGGAACTGCCGACTTGATGGCGCTTGCCAATTCGTCGGCACTGACTCCGGGTGCGGCCAGTACGCCAATCGCGTCCACCCGGTCCGGTTGGCCGGTCAGCTCTCGGGCCCGATCATCGGTGAAGAACAGCGCGGACTGCCGGGCGAGTCGGCCGCCAGGCAGACCCGCGATGCCTGTCACCCGGTACATCGACGTGTTCGAGCCGACCGCGAGTCGCACCGACGCGCCGACGGTAACGCCGGCCCGCTCGGCCAGCGCGGAGTCCAGCACTACATCGTCCGGCCCGGCCGGTGACCGGCCGGTGCTCGTGGTGAACGGGCCGAGCGCGGCCGACTGCCAACCATGCCCGAGCGCGGGGGCGCCGTCCGGCCCGGCGAGCACCTCGGCGTCCGCCGTCACGAGGCTGACCGGGACGTTGACGTCGGCGATCGCCGATCGGACGCCAGGCACTCGCGCGATGTCGCCGACCCGGGCGGCCGGCAGGGTGGCCCGCTCGCCGAACCTGGGATCTACGTCGTCGGCCACCGGCAGTGCCTGCGAGGCGCCCACCACCAGGTCGGCAGCCTGGTAGCGCTCGGTCGGCACGCCCGAGCGCTCGCTGCTCTCCAGCAGGATCCCGCAGGCCGTGATCACCGCCGAGCCGAACAGCACCGCGACGAATGCCGCGACGAACCCGCCCTTCCGCCCCTTGACTGTCTTCCAGGCCAGCGCCAGCATGCGCTTCGACATCACGTGGCGACTCACTGCTCCCCCAGGTGAGTCATCCGCTCGGCGATCTGCTCGACGGACGGTCGGGTCATCTCGCCGACCAACCGGCCGTCGGCGAGAAAGACCACGGTGTCGGCCTGCGCGGCCGCGACCGGATCGTGCGTCACCATCAGCACGGTCTGCCCCAGGTCGTCGACGATCTTCCTGAGCAGTGCCAGGATTTGGCGGCCGTTACGGCTGTCCAGCGCGCCCGTCGGCTCGTCGGCGCACACCAGGTCGGGCCGGTTGATGAGAGCTCTCGCGATCGCCACCCGCTGTTGCTGGCCGCCGGAGAGCTGACTCGGGCGGCGGTCGTGATGCTCGGCGAGCCCGACCGCAGCGAGGACGCTCGCCAGTTGCTCGGCATCGACCGGTTTCTCGGCCAACCGGAGGGGCAACGTGACATTGTCCGCCACGGTCAGCGCACCGAGCAGGTTGTACGCCTGAAAGACGAACCCGATCCGGTCGCGACGCAGCTCGGTCAACTCGGTCTCCGACCGGCCGGACAGATCCGTGTCACCCAGCACGACCCGGCCCGATGTCGGACCGTCCAGACCGGCCGCGCAGTTCAGAAACGTGCTCTTGCCGGACCCGGACGGACCCATGACGGCGGTGAACGTACCGCGCGGGAATCCGGCTGTCACCCCGTCGAGAGCGCGTACCTCGTTCCTCCCCGACCCGTATACTTTTGACACCGAATCCAATTGCACCGCGCACGATGGTGTTCTGAATGTCGGCAGTGCACCCGGCCGTAGCGACTGGGCCGCGGTGGCCTCGACCAGCGCCCCGCGTCGTCTCGATGGGTTTCTGCTGTAGAACTTCATGCTCCGACGCTAAATTCCGCGACCGTCGGATGCCGATACCCCGTACCACCGGATGTGAGGTACAGGTGGCTGTAGTGCCGCGGGCGGCGGGCACCGGGCAAACTTGACGCGGTGTCGTGAACACGGCCCCAAGGAGGGTACGCAGAAAGGGCATCCTGTGACGTCGGGTCGGCCGTGGGTGCAGGTGTGGCGTGGCGGGACCTACCTCCTGGGATCACTGGCCACCGGGATCGCCACGCTGCTCGCACTGCCGCTGCTGTGCCATCCGAGGCTCGCCCGGCGATGGGCGAATTGGCACCGTGACCGCGCCGGCCGGCTGCTCGAGACGCCGTTGGCACCGCGCCCTGTTCTGCACCTGACGGGGCGCCGAGCATGGGCCGATCCGGCAACGCCCCGCGACCTGCTCTGGCTGCCGGTGAACGCCATCACCGGAGTGGCGCTCGGCCTGCTTGCGCTGCTGTGCGTGGGTAACCTCCTGACCGCCGCACTCGCCACACCACTGTGGTGGGTGTTCGCGCCGGAGAATCGGCCACGGTTGTTCATCGATGTCCCGGTGACCAACTGGGCGACAGCCCTCACCCTCGGTGCACTGCAGATCCTCCTGCTCACCGCGCTGTCATACCTGGTCTTCGCACCGATCGCTCGTGCACATGCCCGGATCTGCCTGGTAGTGCTGTCGCACTCGACGGCCGAACAGCTCGCCGACCGGGTCGCCGTGTTGACCCGCACCCGGGCAGACGTGCTCGATGCACACGGCGCGGAGCTGCGCCGGATCGAGCGCGACCTGCACGACGGCACCCAGGCGCGGCTGGTGGCCATCGCGATGCGGCTGGCCGTGGCCCGGCGAGCACTGTCCGACAACCCACGAAACGAGCAGTTCCTGGAAGAACTTCTTCGGGACGCACACGAAGGAACCGAGGAGGCGATGACCGAACTCCGCGACGTGATCCGAACCGTCTATCCGCCGATCCTCGCCGACCGCGGCCTCACCGGTGCACTGACCGCAGTGACGGCTCGCTGTGGCGTGCCAACCCGGCTGGACATCGACAACCTCGACACAGTGCCGGCGGCCGTGGAGGCCGTCGTCTACTTCGCCGTCGCCGAGGCACTCACCAACGTCGCCAAGCACAGCCAAGCGACTACGGCCGGCGTACGGGTGAGCCGTAAGGCAGACCGGCTATCGGTGGTGATCACCGACAACGGCGCTGGCGGCGCCGACGATCGGCTGGGCACCGGCCTGGCCGGGATCCGTCGCCGTGTGCTCGCCTTCGACGGCACCGTCGACGTCGATAGTCCGGCCGGCGGGCCTACGACGATCATCATGGAGCTGCCATGCGGGTCGTAATCGCTGAAGACAATGTGCTGCTGGCCACCGGACTGGAACTGCTGCTCAACAGCGTGGGGTTCGACATCGCCGCCATCGCGGGCGACGCGGCGGGCTTCCTCATCGCCGTGCGGGAGCACCAGCCCGACGTCACCATCGTCGACGTCCGGCTACCGCCGTCATTTCGCGACGAGGGCATCCGAGCCGCCCTTCAGGCCCGCCGAGAGCGCCCTGGCCTACCGGTCCTGGTGCTGTCGCAGTACGTCGAGCAGCAGTACGCCGCGGAACTACTCGCCACCACCGGCGGCGGCGTCGGCTACCTCCTCAAAGATCGCGTCAGCCGGGTGGACGAGTTCGTCGACGCGCTGCGCCGAGTGGCCGCCGGTGGCACCGCCATGGACACTGAAGTCATCGCCCAACTCCTCGCCAACCGCAGCGACCCGATCGCCGTCCTCACTCCCCGTGAACGTGAGGTACTCGCACTGATGGCCCAGGGACACGACAACAACACCATCGCTGACCGGCTTGTCATCACCGACAACGCCGTGCACAAGCACATCGGCAACATCTTCAACAAGCTCGGGCTCGCCGTCACCGACAGCGGCCACCGCCGTGTCCTCGCCGTGCTCACCTACCTCAACGGCGCGGGCTAGATCGACGGCGACTGAGCACGCTGGTGACTCGCCGCCCGCCAGACGCTCATCGTCAGAACCCCGACACCGCACCAGTGGCCGCCGGTCAGAAGTAGTCGAGCAACTGCGCCGGCCCGCCAGCGCCGAGGAGGTCGAGCGCGGCCGGGTCGACACCCGTGCTGTGGTGCAGCAGCCCGGCCTGCGCGACCGAGCGGGCCCGTGCGGCGCCGGCGTAGAGCAGGGCGAAGCCGCGTACGTCCAACCGCAGGTCGGCCTCGCCGTCGACCCGGGTCAGCTCGGCGGCGCCGTCGGCGACGGTCAGCCGCCAGGTGCCGGTGTTCCACTCGGCGAGGGTGTCGGTGAGGCCGAAATCGACGACGCCCCGGGTGTGGGCGGGCCACCCCCGCGCGCTCACCGCGCGGGCGACGTCGACCGGTCGGTGCATCCACAGGTCCCGCTCGTGGTCGCGGGCCGACTCCAACGGCAGGACGGTGCTGACCGCGTCGCCGTCGAGCGGGCACAGCCGCAGCGTCGGCGCGACGCTGGCCCAACTGCCGAGCACCCCGACGAGCTCCCGCGCGGCCTCGGCGGTGACGGCCAGGGCCTCGTCGACGGTGAGCACCGAGTCGGCGCCGTAGCCCCGGCCCCGCTGCCAGGTGGCGTAGCCGACCAGGTCGCCGTGGTCCTCGACGAGGGTGAGGCCGTCGCCGGGCAGGCCCCGGTCGGCGGCGAAGAAGTCGAACAGCTCGCCCCGGCGCGTCAGCATGCCGTTGCGGTGGCGGGCGACCCGCTCGTACAGGTCGGCGACGGCGGGCAGGTCGGCCACCGCGCCGGCCCGCACGGTCAGGTCCGGGGAGGGCCGGTGCCGGGGCAGCGCGGCGGTGGCCAGATCGACGGTACGCAGCACACCGGCGGCCTCCCACCCGCAGGCCCGGTACGGGGCGGCGACGGTCGGGTAGAGCGCGCTGACCGCCGCCCCCCGCTCGTGGGCCCCGCGCAGCAGACCGGTGAGCATGGCACGGCCCACGCCCCGGCCCCGGGCCTCGGGGGCGACCGCCACACCAGCGACGTTGGCTGCCGGCACCGTCCGGCCCGACCACCACTGGTCGTGGTGCAGGTCGACGGCCTTGCCGACGAGCCGACCGCTGTCGTCGAAGGCGCCGTAGCGGCTCATGCCGGGCACCGCGACGGTGGTGCTGGCGGCTCGTTCCGAGGTGGCGCCGAACGCGACCCGTCCCAGCTCCCAGGCGGCGTCGAGGTCGTCGGTGGTGAGTTCACGAACGTGCACGGGGTCGGGCATCGGCACACCCTAGCGGGGGCGACTCCCGACGACCGCCGATTTACCGCCGGACGGCGCGCTCCCCGGGCCGCCGGTCAGTGCTGCGGGATGTTGGCCACGCCGATGCGCTTGCGGAACACCCAGTACGTCCAGCCCTGGTAGGCCAGCACGATCGGAGTGAAGATCACCGCCACCCAGGTCATAATCTTCAAGGTGTACGGGGTGGAGGCGGCGTTGGTGGCCGTCAGCGTGCCGGCCGCGTCCAGCGTGGACGGCAGCACGTTCGGGAACAACGCCGCGAACAGGGTCGCCACGGCCAGGCCGATCGCCACGGCGGTGCCGGCGAACGCCCAGCCCTCCCGGCGTACCCGGGCGGCGGCCAGACCACCGAGCAGGGCGAGGGCCGCGCCGACGGCGAGCACGACGGCCGCCGCGCTGGAGCGGATGCTCAGCGTCCAGGTCAGGAACCCGACGGCGAGCACGGCGGCGCCGACGCCCAGGCGCACTGCGAGCGCGCCCGCGCGCTCGCGGATGTCACCGGTGGTCTTCAGGGCCAGGAACACCGCGCCGTGGGTGAGGAACAACGCCAGGGTGGTCGCGCCACCGAGCAGGGCGTACGGGTTGAGCAGGTCCACCAGGCCACCGACGTACTCGTGGTCGGCGTCCAGCGGCACCCCGCGCAGGATGTTGGCGAAGGCGACGCCCCACAGGATCGCCGGCAGCAGCGAGCCGACCACGATCGCGGTGTCCCAGCGGCGCTTCCAGGACGCTTCCGGCCGCTTGTGCCGGTATTCGAAGGCGACCCCCCGGGCGATCAGGGCCAGCAGGATCAGCAGCAGCGGCAGGTAGAAGCCGGAGAACAGGGTGGCGTACCACTCGGGGAACGCGGCGAACATGGCACCACCGGCGGTGATCAGCCACACCTCGTTGCCGTCCCAGACCGGGCCGATGGTGTTGATCAGGACGCGGCGCTCGCGGTCGTCGCGGCCCAGGACGGGCAGCAGCATGCCGACGCCGAAGTCGAAGCCCTCCAGGATGAAGTACCCGGTGAACAGCACGGCGACGAGGAGAAACCAGATGGTGGTCAGTTCCACGATGGGCTCCGGGATCAGTAGGCGAAGGCGAGCGGGCGCTCGGCGTCGTCGTGGGTGTCGTCGATGGGGTGCTCTTCGCTGACGTCGGGCACGCCGGCCTTGGCGTAGCGCAGCAGCAGCTTGACCTCGATCACGGCGAGGGTGGCGTAGATGAGCGTGAAGGCGGTGAACGAGGTGAGCACCTCGGCCAGCGAGACGCTGCGGGACACCCCGTTGCGGGTGAGCATCTCGCCGAAGACGATCCACGGCTGGCGGCCCATCTCGGTGAAGATCCAGCCGAAGGAGTTGGCCAGCAACGGCAGCACCGGCATGGCCAGCCCGGCGCGCAGCAGCCACTTGCTGCTCGGGGTGCGGCCCTTGCGCTGGCTCCAGAGCACCAGCAGGGCGATGGCCCCGGCGGCCATCCCGAAGGCGATCATGAAGCGGAAGCTCCAGTAGGTGACCGGGATGATCGGCGTGTAGCTGCCCGCGCCGTACTGGGTGGCGTACTGGGCCTGCAGGTCGTTGATGCCCTGCACGGTGCCGTTCGGGTCGCCGGTGCCCAGGTACGACAGCAGGTACGGGATCTTGAGGGCGAACACCTCGCGGCTGCCGTCGAGGCTGCCGATGGTGAGTACGGAGAACGAGGCGGGACTCTCGGTGGTGTAGAGGCCCTCGGCGGCGGCCATCTTCATCGGCTGCACGTCCGTCATGATCTTGCCCTGGATGTCGCCGGTGAACAGCACGGCCGCGGAGGCGACCAGGACCACCCAGGAGCCGAACTTCGTGGCGAAGCGGTAGGCGCCGGTGTCGGCGGAGTCGCGGTTGCGGATCACGTGCCAGAGGCCGACCGCGACGACCAGCGACCCGGCGACCAGGAACGAGCCGGCCAGGGTGTGCGGGAAGGTGATCAGGGCGACCTTGTTGGTCAGCACGGCCGGGAAGTCGGTCAGCTCGGCGCGCCCGCTGTCGGGGTTGATGCGGTAGCCGACCGGGTTCTGCATGAACGAGTTCGCCGCGAGGATGAAGTACGCGGACAGGTTGGTGCCGATCGCGGCGGCCCAGATGCTGGCCAGGTGCGCCCGCTTGGGCAGCCGGTCCCAGCCGAAGATCCACAGGCCGATGAAGGTGGACTCGAGGAAGAACGCGACCAGCGCCTCGATGGCCAGGGGTGCGCCGAAGATGTCGCCGACGAAGCGGGAGTAGTCGCTCCAGTTCATGCCGAACTGGAACTCCTGCACGATGCCGGTGACCACGCCCATCGCGAAGTTGATCAGGAACAGCTTGCCGTAGAACTTGGTGAGTTTCAGGTACCGCTCGTTGCCGGTGCGGTGCCACAACGTCTGCAGGATGGCCACCAGCACCGACAGACCGATGGTCAGTGGCACGAAGAGAAAGTGGTAGACGGTGGTGACACCGAATTGCCACCGGGCGACGTCCAACGCGTCCACCTGAAACCCCCAGCTGCTGTTCGTACTACGAGACGTAGTAAATACTACTGCTCGTCGTAGACGATTGGGCAGGGCCGGGCGGCCCGAACCGTCCCGGGACCAATGACCCTGATCACCCCGGACCACGGACCTGGGCAACCCGCCGACCCGCCCTCGCGACCACACCGCCGCGTGCGACGATGTCGCGCTGATGGACACCGCGCACTCCCCCTGGCAACCGCCGCTGATCTGGCGCGGCGCCCTCCTGCTGACCCGGGCCCTGGTCGGCCTGCTGGCCCGCCTCGAGGTCACCGGCGACGTCCCGGCGCACCTGCGTCGTGGCCCGCTGGTGCTGGCCGCCAACCACATCAGCCCGTTCGACCCGGTCGTGATGGCCGCCGCCTGCCACACCCGGGGCATCGCCCCCCGGATCATGGCGACCGCCGGCCTGTTCCGCGCCCCGGTGCTCGGCGCCGCCATGCGCCACGCCGGGCACATCCGCGTCGACCGGGGCACCAGCGCCGTGCACCGGGCCCTCGACGATGCCGCCACCGCCGTCGCGCGCGGGTCGGTGATCCTCATCTACCCCGAGGGGCGCATCGGCCTGGACCCCGGCATGTGGCCCGAAAGCGGCAAGACCGGCACGGCCCGACTCGCGCTGGCCTGCGGCGCCCCGGTCATACCGGTCGCCCAGTGGGGCGCCCACGAGGTGCTGCCCTACCGGGCGCCCCGGGGCATGCTGCGCGGCATCGCCCGCTCGCTGTGGCGCCGCCCGGTGATCCGGGTGCACTTCGGCGCGCCCGTCGACCTCGGCGAGTCGAGCGCCGCGAGCCCTGGCGCCGCCCGGCGGGCCACCGGTCGGATCATCGACGCGCTCACCGACACCCTCGCCCCGCTGCGGCCCGACGAACCCGACCTGCCCCGGCACGTCGACCCCGGTCGGCCCAGCGACTCGAGTCGCGCCCACCGCCGCAACCAGGGATGATGTTGCTGGCCGCGCCCGCGGGCTGACAGATTAGATAATTTTTGCAAGATCATCTAATCTGTCTACCGTGAGCAACGCTGAGATGGACGTCGAAGACCCGAAGCGCGCCGCAGTCCTTGTGGCGGCGGTCGGGGTGTTCGGCCGCTACGGATTTCAGAAGACGTCCATGGAGTCCGTAGCCAGGGCTGCCGGCATTTCCCGACCTGGCCTTTACCTGATGTTCCCCAACAAGGAAGAGTTGTACCGCGCCACCATGCAGGGCGTCCTGGAGCGCGCCCAGCGGGCCATGGAAGTCCACCTCGCCGACCGCTCGCTGAGCTTCGACGCGGGAATCGTGGCCGCGCTCGACGCGCTGATGGGCCCCTACATCGACACCCCGCTGGCCCGCGACCTCAACGAACTGCTGGAGAACAGCGAACCCCGGTTGGGCTCGATGTTCCACGACTACCAGGAGCGGGCCCGGGCGACGCTGAGCGCCCACATCACCGCGCTCGCCCCACCCGGCCTGCTGCACGCCGACCTGACCGGACACGACGTGATGGATCTGCTCTTCTCCGCCGCCCTGACCTGGAAATCGACCGCGGCCACCAGGGGCGAGTTCCGCGACCGCATCCGGCGCAGCCTCCAGCTGATCCACCGACCCGCCGGCTGACCCTCCGGGCGCCGACCGCATCGCCTCGCGCTGGTCAGCTCGGCGGGCCCGGGCGGCGGCGCGAGCGGGCGACAGACGGCGGCCGGCCACCCACCGGCCACCCGCCGAGGGCATACTGCGTCGCGTGTTGACCCGACCCGGCTACCTCGACGCGCCCGCGCCGCTGGCGTTCGCCCACCGTGGCGGCGCCGCCGAGGGCGACGAGAACACCACCGAGGCGTTCGCCCGGGCCATCGGGCTCGGCTACCGGTACGTGGAGACCGACGTGCACGCCACCACGGACGGCGTCGCGGTGATCTTCCACGACCCGACGCTGCGACGGGTCACCGGTGAGGCGGGGCGCATCGCCGAGATGAGCTGGGCCGACCTCGCCTCGGTACGCGTCGGCGGCGCTGCCGTCGTACCCCGGCTCGACGAGGTGCTCGGCGCCTGGCCGCAGGTCCGCTTCAACATCGACGTGAAGGCTGACAGCGGCGTCGCGCCGACGGTCGCCACCGTGACCCGGGCCGGCGCCGCCGACCGCGTGCTGCTGGCCTCGTTCAGCGACGCCCGCCTGACCCGGCTGCGCGCGCTCACCGAAGGGCGCGTCGCCACCAGCCTCGGCATGCGCGGGGTCGCCCGGCTGCGGCTCGCCTCCCTGCACGGACGCCCGCTGCGACTGCCCCCGTCGGTGGTCGCCGCGCAGGTGCCGCCGAGCTACGGGCGGGTGCCGGTGGTGGACCGCCGGTTCCTCGACTACTGCCACCGGATCGGCCTGCAGGTGCACGTCTGGACGATCGACGAACCAGCCCAGATGCACGACTTACTGGATCGTGGCGTGGATGGCATCATGACCGATCACGTCGGCGTGCTGCGCGACGTCTACCGCAGCCGCGGCCACTGGGCCGCCTGACCATCGAAGGACCCCCGATGGCCGAGACCGTGACCCCCACGGTGGACGACACCCCGCCTCCGGCGAGCACCCGCCGGGAACGCAGGGGCTGGTACATCTACGACTGGGCCAACTCCGCGTTTCAGACCACCGTCATCACCGTGTTCCTCGGCCCGTTCCTGACCACCGTCGCCGAGTTGGCGGCCGGCTGCGAACTCGGCGCGGACTCCTGCGACGGCTCCGTCTACCCACTGGGCATCAAGATCGCTGCCGGGTCCTACTACCCGTACCTGATCTCGCTGTCGGTGTTCCTCACCGTGTTCGTGCTGCCGGTCATCGGGGCGATCGCCGACCGGTCGGCGCACAAGAAGCGGCTGCTCGGCGGGGCCGCGTTCACCGGCGCCGGCGCCACCATCGCGATGGCCTTCGTCACCGGCGACCGCTATCTGCTCGGCGGGGCGCTCTTCCTGGTCGCCAACATCTCCTTCGGCGCCGCGATCGTGGTCTACAACTCGTTCCTGCCGCAGCTCGGCGGCCCCGACGAACGCGACGGCATCTCCAGTCGCGGCTGGGCGCTGGGCTACCTCGGCGGCGGCCTGCTGCTGGCCCTCAACCTCGTCGCGATCACCCTGCTCGACGAGGGCGACAACCCGCAACGCACCCTGGACCTGGCCCGCTGGTCGATCGTGTCCGCCGGCGTGTGGTGGGCGTTGTTCACCCTGGTGCCGCTGCGTTGGCTGCGCGAGCGCCCCAGCGTCGCGGCCCTGGCCAGCGGCGGCAACGTGCTCACCGACGGGTTCCGGCAACTCGCCCGCACCATGCGCGAGGTCAAGGCATACCCGCTGACGCTGTACTTCCTGCTGGCGTTCCTGGTCTACAACGACGGCATCCAGACCGTCATCACCCTGGCCAGCCAGTACGGCACCGAAGAGCTGCGCCTGGAGCAGAGCACCCTGATCATCACGATCCTGCTGGTGCAGTTCCTCGCCTTCGGCGGCGCGTTGAGCCTGGGCGCGTTGGCCAAGCGCATCGGCGCCTGGAAGACCGTGCTGCTCAGCCTGGTGCTCTGGACCGGTGTGATCATCGCCGCGTTCCGGCTTCCCGCCGAGGCGCCGCTGCCGTTCATGGTCCTCGGCGCGGCCATCGGCCTGGTCCTCGGCGGCAGCCAGGCGCTGAGCCGGTCGCTGTTCAGCCAGCTCATCCCGGCCGGCAAGGAAGGCGAGTACTACGGCTTCTACGAGATCAGCGACAAGGGCACCAGCTGGCTCGGGCCGCTCGCCTTCGGCCTGGTGTTCCAGCTCACCTCCTCGTACCGGGTGGGCCTGGTCTCACTGCTGATCTTCTTCGTGGTCGGCTTCCTGCTCCTCGCGGCCGTGCCGATCCGCCGGGCCATCGTGGCCGCGGGCAACACGCCACCCCGGGTGCTCTGAGCACGCGTCCCGCGCCCGACAGATCAGAGGCGGTCGATCAGCTAGGCTGCCCGACCGTGACTGACGACGCCGCCGCTGCCCCGACCTGCCTGGCCCACCCGTTCCCCGGCCAGCCGCACGCTCCGGCCGGGTGCGCGGCTGCACGCGGGCTCGACGGGCGTCCGGTGCACGCGGCGGCGTTGAAGTTCTTCTGGGGGCCGATGGACTGCGGCAAGTCCACGATGGCGTTGCAGATGAACTACAACCACGCCCGGCAGGGCCGTCGGGGGCTGGTCACCACCCGCATCGACCGGTCGCTGGGCCCGCAGGTCACCACCCGCATCGGGCTGGCCCACGAGGCCATCGAGGTCACCGACGACCTGGACCTGCGGGCCCTGGTCCGCGGCCGGTGGGCCGACGGCGTACGCGTGGACTACCTGATCTGCGACGAGGCGTGCTTCTACACCGTGGACCACGTCGAGCAGATGGCCGAGCTGGTCGACAGCTACGACGTCGACGTGTTCGCGTTCGGCCTCGCCACCGACTTCCGGTCCTGCCTGTTCCCCGCCACGCAGCGGCTGTTCGAGCTGGCCGACGAGGTGGCCCGCATCCAGGTCGAGGTGCTCTGCTGGTGCGGCCGGGAAGGGCTGCTCAACGCCCGCGTCGTCGACGGGCGGGTGGTTCGCGAGGGCGCCCAGGTCGTCATCGGCGACACCGTCGACACCGCCGACGTGCGCTACCAGGTGCTGTGCCGCCGGCACTACCGCTCGGGCGACCTGGGCCCACGCTCCTAGCCACCCCAGGCGGAGGGAGCGACCAAGAGAACGATGGTCGTTGATTCGTTGGTTCGGGATACTGCGACGATCCACACTTCACCAGATGAGGTGAATGATGATCGATTCCCCGGACGGATCGCAGTACCTGGACTTCCTCTTCGTCGAGGGCGAACGCCTCGGCTGGATCTTTCGCGACCGGCACCTCTACCGCCACCGGTTCCCCGAGCCGTACCCGAGGCTGGATGGCGTGCGGGACGAGGTCTTCTTCGACGCCGTGACGGCGAGCCAGGACAAGTGGTACCGGATGCGCCGCTGGGTGGGCATCGGCTTCGGCGTCATGGTGGTTCTCCTCTGCCTCGGGATACTCGGCAACGGGCCGACCACCAATCTCGGTGTCATCATCGTGGTGGGGCTCGCGGTGATGGTGGGTGGCGCTCTGCTGAGCTGGTTCAACAGCCGCTCCGCCGAGGATGGGCCGATGCGGGAGCGCGAGAGGCAGTTGCGGCTCTACGAGGCCGAGTGCGCGTGGTGGGAGGAGCGCCGCGAGCAGTTCGACGACGCGGAGCGGGATCGGGTCAGCGGCTATCTCGAATGGGGGGCCGCGCTCCTGCCGCCGACGACCCGTCGGGTTGACATCGTCGGTGGCAGCGCCTGGGGCTGGGAGGCCCTGCTGACCGTGATGGGTGCCTCGATGCTGCGCACCAGGGGCGCGATGACACTCGTGGACTTCACCGGCGAGCCCGCCTGCCACGAACTGGTCTGGCTGGCCAGGGCGGCCTCCGTCGACGTCACCGCCATCCGCCTGCCCGAGCAGGTGGGCGAGACCACGCTGCTGTCCGAGCTGGATGGACAGGGTCTGGTCGACAGCCTCGTCGAGGCGATGCACGGGGACGCCCCCGCCGGTCGGCGGGCCGACCGCGCCCAGGACGACCGCCTTCTGTCGACCGTCTGCCGGGCACTCGGCGAGGACGTCACGATTCGCAGGATCGCCGCGGCGGTCAGCGTCCTGCTTGACGAGCCAGGCGACTTCCCCGAGCTGAGCGAGGCCGAGCGGGAGCACATCAGCGACTCGCTCTTCTCCGACGAGTTCCGACGCCAGACCCACCCGAACCTGCGACGGATCGAATCCCATCTGCATCCGCTGCGCGAACTGTTCACCGGGACCGGCCAGAGAAAGGACCTGCACGATCTGGGGAAACCCGGGCTGACCTGCCTCGTCTACGAGAGCACCGCGCACAACGTCCGGGAGGAGTTGCTCAAGGAACTGGTGTTGCAGGGGTTGGTCCAGCGGCTCACCTCGCCAGAGCCGTTCATCGGCCCACTGGTCATCGCCGGGGCGGACGACCTCGGCCACCGGCACATCGAGCGGCTGAGCGATCTGTGCGTACGCCGTGGAGTCCGACTCGTGTTGATGTTCCGTCACCTACGCGACTCGGCGGTCCGCGCCGTCGGCGGGGACGTGGTCACGTTCATGCGCCTGAGCAACCACGAGGAGGCCGCGCGAGCGGCCGACTTCATCGGCAGGCAACACACATTTCGCCTCAGCCAGCTCGCCCGTACGCTCGGCGGCAGCCAGACCCACTCCCAGAGCAACAGCCTCGGATCCTCCGACCAGATCAGCGGTGGCCCGGTGCCACGGAACGTCAGCGTCGGCCGGAACTGGACCCACACCAGGACGGTCGCCGACAGCGTGAACTGGAACGAGTCCGCGAGTGAGCAACGGTCGTACGAGTACGTGGTCGAGCCACGCACGCTCCAGGACCTGCCGGACTACGCGTTGATCGAGGTCACGCAGGGCACGGGAAGACTGTCGGTACGCACTGTGGAGTGCAACCCGGACATCATCTCGCTCCCCCGGGTCACCACCGGTCCACTGCCGGACCTGCGTCTGCCCCATCCTTCGCAGGCGGCGGTCCTGCCGTCCGCTGAGGGGGGCGGACCGCCGCTGAACCTACCCGGGCAACCCCGCCCCGCCTATGACGACCAGTCGGGATGGGCCGAGGAGCACTACCCGGAGGACAGGTGGTGACATCTCCGACCGGTCCCCGGTCGACCGTACGCGGCTGGCTCGACCACATGACGGCGTACCGGATCGTGGAACTTCCTCGGCTTCCCCCGCAGGTGGACCAGATAAGCGCTGATCCGGGGCGCCGGCAGCGGCTGGCCGCCGTCGTCGCGGCGTACCACGCGGCTGCAGCGACCGGGGGCGGCGGCCGCCTCGCCGTCGGCTGGTGCCGGCCTGACGCGCAGAGCGGGGTGCACGTCTTCACCGGCGGCGGTGTCGAAGCCGCGGGCCCTGCTGGTCGGCGCCGGACCAGCCTCTTCGCTGGCGCTGTCGGCCGTGCCTACCCCGCCGGAGGCCTGACCGCGATGCTCGACGCGCTGCCCTGCTGGACGCGGATCGCCGGGATGACCGACGGCCTGGTCGAGGAGCGGGACGACCGGGATCGGGCCACTGACCTGCGCCCCCGCCTCGACGACTGCCTGCTCGGCGTCTGGCCGGGCGCCTTTGCCTGGCTGCTGCTTGCCGACCCCGTGCCCGCCGACGAGGTCGCGGCGCAGGCCCGGCAACTCGCTGTTCAGGAACGCGACGCCAGGGCCCGCGGCTCCTCGCCCACCCAGGCGGTACGCGCACTGCGGCTCGAGCGTCGGCACCGGGAGTTGGCTGCGGCCGAGACGCTCGGGTGGTGGCGGATCAACCTGTTGGCCGCCGGTACGACGCCGGCGGCCGCCGCGGCCGTGGCGGGCCTGCTCAGCGCATCGGTCGACCTGCACGGTCTGCCCTACGCCCTGGCGCCCACCCGAGCCTCCGGCGTCCTGACCGACCTGCTCGGGCGGGCCGAGCTGGCCACCCTGACCGGCGAACCGGAACGGGCCCCGGGGCAGCCGCCCGCCGTCCCGAGTGGCTCGTTTCTCGGCAGTTCCTCGCTGGTCGCCGCACTGGCGATCCCCCCGACGGAGGAGGCGCCCGGAGTCCGCCTGACCGTGCGATCGGAGTTCGACGTCACCCCGGAGACCATCGCCGTCGAGGTACGGCAACCCTCGGCCGTGCACGCGGTGACCGACGCCGCGACGGACGGGGAGTCACGTCGGGTACGTGCTGAGTCGATAGCGATCGGTGACGTGCTGGACCGGCACGGCAACGTGAGCGACCAGTTGCGGGTGCCGCTGACCAGTCTGAACCGGCACACCTTCGTCTGCGGGGCGACCGGGGCCGGCAAGTCGCAAACCATACGGCACCTGCTCGAACAGGCCGCCGAGGCGGGGCTGCCCTGGCTGGTGATCGAGCCAGCGAAAGCCGAGTACCGGCGGATGGCCAACCGGTTGCCGCACGCCGATGTCGTCGTGGTCCGCCCCGGCGACACTACGGCGCCGCCCGCCGGGTTCAATCCCCTGCAGCCGGTACCCGGGTTCCCGCTACAGACCCATGCAGACCTCGTCCGCGCCCTGTTCCTTGCCGCCTTCGACACGGACGAGCCCTTTCCGCAGGTACTCGCCGCGGCCCTGGCCCGTTCGTACGAACAGCTCGGGTGGGACCTGGCCCTGGGCGAGCCGCGGCTGACCGGGCACCGGCCCCGCTATCCGACCCTGGGTGACCTGCAACAGGCGGCGGCGGAGGTGGTGGACGAGATCGGGTACGGTCGCGAGGTCGCCGACAACGTCCGCGGGTTCATCCGGGTCAGGTTGGCCAGCCTGCGGCTGGGCACGACCGGCAGCTTCTTCGAGGGTGGCCACCCCATCGACGTCGCGCGCCTGCTGGACTCGAACGTCGTCGTCGAGATCGAGGACGTCGGCGACGACCGGGACAAGGCGTTCCTCATGGGCGCCCTGCTCATCCAGCTGACCGAGCACCTACGGATGCGGGAACGCCGGGAAGATCTCCGCACCGGGGTGACCCTGCGGCACCTGTGCGTCGTCGAGGAGGCGCACCGGCTCCTGCGGCGCACCGACCACCAGGGCCCGGCCGCGCATGCGGTGGAACTGTTCGCCGGCCTGCTGGCGGAGATCCGCGCGTACGGGGAGGGCCTGGTGATCGCCGAGCAAATCCCGGAGAAGCTCGCCCCGGACGTCATCAAGAACACCGCCGTGAAGGTCCTGCACAGGTTGCCGGCTCGGGACGACCGGGACGCCGTCGGAGCGACGGTCAATCTCACCGCCCGTCAGTCGGAGTTCGTGGTTACGCTGCCGCCCGGTGTCGGCGCCGTCTTTACCGACGGCATGGACCACCCGGTGCTTGTCCGCGTGCCGGACGGTACCGATCGCGAGACAGCTGCACCTGCCTCCGCCGCCGACCCGTCGGAGATCATCGGCCGTCGCAGCGCCAGCTGTGGCGCCGCCTGCCTGGCCCAGCCCTGCACCTTGCGGGATATCCGCCGGGCGCAGCTGCTGCTGGCGGATCTGCCCTGGTTGGGACTCTGGGGCGAACTGGCGGTGGTCGGGCACCTCACCGGGTGGCCCACGCCGGCCATCCGCGCAGAACTGATCCAGATCCTGCACATGATGCCGGTACGGCTACGCGAATGCGCCCTCTCGCACGCGGTCGACCGTGCGGTCGCCGCCAGGTCCGCGCAACTGTCGAGCCGGTGCGACCCGGACGAGTTGGTAAAGCACGTCGTCGACTCGCTGCACTGGACGGCGTTCGGCGGTGGGCACTGCGCGGAGCAGGAGCCGGACTTCCTGGCACACCGGTACCGCTGGGCGGTGTTGCGCGACGACCTGCGGGTCGAGGCGGCCGGAGCTGGGGGCTCCCCGCGAAGCGCCGAGTGGGCGCGACGGTATGACACCGGCATCCCGGGCCGTACCGTTGCCGAGCAGTTCGCCGTCGTCTCGACGCTGTTCGAGATCGACCAGCGGGATCGGGCAGCCTGTCAGGTCGTGGCCTTCGGGTCCCGCACGCCGTCGGTCATCGAGACGGCTGTCGGGGTCGGATACGACACCCCGTCCTGGCCTGACCGACTCGCCGAGGCCGTCGACACCCATTTCGCCGCCTGCCAATGGCCGATGCGGGTCCTCGCGAGCGGCCGATATCGCGGAAAGGCGTGACAGATGAGTCCACGCTGGGATGACCCGAAGCCCGCGGCCGAAAGCCCGGACGACGACGACACGCGACGCTCCGAGAACACCGAGCTGAGCGAGGATCGTGACCGGGGAGAACGGTCGCCCGAGCCGGGCGATGGGAGGGACACCGAGGGTCCGGGTACGCGGGCGGAGACGCTGGACCCGGCCGAGGAGCGGGCGGCGACCGACGAGGCGTCGCTGCGAGAGCGGATGCTGGCCGGAACGCAGCGGGTGGGCGAGGTCGCGGGAGCCTCCGTCGGGGCGCTCGTGGTCTCGGTGTCCAGCATGTTCGGTTGGGACAAGACGGACGACAAACTACCTGAGGCCGCACGGGCCCTGGCGGCAACCTCGGAGATCTTCGAAGAAGCGGGGTCGGCTGCCGGGGAGAGAAAGGACGACGACGAGGCGGCGGATGAGCCCAACCAGGTCGTCGACCCGCAGGAGCAACTGCCACCGGACCAGGAGGGCGAGCAGCCGGAGACTCCGTCACCGACGGTGGACCGGTCGTCGGCCGAAGGGCTGCACCCGGACACCGTGGACGACGACTGAGCTGGGTGTACGGCCCCGGCAAATTGGTGAGGCGGCTGATGGGGGGGCGTTTGCCAACCGCGCCGGCCGCCCCCTGGTCGAGGACGGCCGGCCGTGGTGCGGGTGGATCAGCCCACGCAGACCTGCTGCGCCCTGAGGGTCCACGCCGCGGCGAACGGGACGATCTCCCGTCCGGTTGCCTCAGCGGTGTCCAGTGCCGGCTTGGGCAACAACGTCGTCACCGAGCCGGCCCCGAGGAGCCCGTTCAGCACGCCGCCGACCCCCGCGGTCTGCGACCCCGCCGGGCAGGCCGGCGTCGTCACGGGCTTCGGCGAGGTCGCGTTGGGTGCGCTCGTCGCCTCCGTCAACGCCATCGCCGGCAGCGGGGTGGCGCAGAACGCCTGGGTCTGCAACGTGAAGTTGCCCGGGGCGCCGAACACGTACGCGGTGCTCGACACCGAGCCGAGCGCCGGGGTGAACGCCAGCTCGTCGATCGCCACCGCGGCGTTGGCGTTGTCGATCCGGTACCCACCGCCGAAGGTCTTCTTGCCCGGCGGGCAGACGGCGGTGATGCCCACCTTGCTCGCCGCGTTGTTCGCCGACGTGGTGGTGACCAGTTGCAGTCCGGCCACCGCTCCGACCGGGGCGCAGACCGCGAACGCGTCCACCGACCACGGCACGTTCGTGGCGTTCGCCTCCACGCCGAGCACGGTGACCGTGTGCAGGGTGGCGTCGGCGTAGACCCGGGTCATCAGGACGTCGCCCTGACCGTCGTTGATTCGTCCGCCGGCGCCGACCACCTGGTCGACGCCGTTGCACGAGATGGACATGGTCTTGGCGTTCGTCGCGTCCAGGACGCTGGTCGCCCCGACCCGGTACAGGCCGACCGACGCCTGCGCCGGGGTCGTCGGTGCGAGCAGCGTCGTGGCCGCCGCCATGCCGGTCAGCACTGCCAGACCGGCCAGTTTCCGCTTCATGGGTGTTCCCTCCGTACTGCCTCGTCGACTGTCGACGACGGCTGTGAGGTCAGCCTCCGCACGGCCGTCAGGAGGGCGTCAGCACCGCGGGTGCGGACGGCGTACTGACGCCACGATGACGGTCGGCTGCGACAGTGCCGGTGACGTCATCGCGGCGTCACCGGGCTCCGAACGGGGCCCACGAACAGGAGGTTTCATCATGCGTACCCGAGTGGCGGCGGTGCTGGCCGCCCTCCTGCTCAGCGGCACACTGGTTGGCGTGGGCGGCGCCGCGGCGCAGGCCGACCCGGACGCGAACCCGTGCGCCACCACCGACGGCGACCCGATCATGGGCACCGAGGGCGACGACACCCTGTTCGGCGGTGGCGGGCCCGACGAGATCTACGGGCTCGGTGGCAACGACACCATCTACGGCGGCGGTGGCGTCGACACGATCCACGGCGGCGGTGGTGACGACACCATCTATGGTGAGGGCTGCGGGGACTTCATCGCCGGCGGCGCCGGCGCCGACCTGCTCGCCGGTCTGGAGGGCAACGACGTCCTCTCCGGCTCCCACGGCGCCGACCTGCTGATCGGGGTGGCGGGCGACACCGTCACGGGGCCCGGCGGTGACACCCTCGACGGTGGGCCCGGGGTGGACACCTGCGCGGAGGACGAGACGGCCGACCCCGGCGCGATCTTCTACGCGTACGTGCTAACCGACGCGGGCCAGGAGAACTTCTACGCCTGCTGACCAGCCCCTGCCCGCAGCACACCCGGGTCCGGGAGCGGTGCGTCGATCGTACGCATCGCCCCGGCCCACCTCTCGAACGAACGCCGGGCCTCCCCGTGCCGGCCGGCACCGACGAGTGTCCCGACCAGCGCCTGGTGCGCCCACTCGTCGTACGGGTCGGCGTCGAGCAGCCGGACCAGGGCGGTGGCGGCCCGGTCGGCGTCACCGTCACTCCGGTACCGACGGGCAAGCTCGCGCAGCGCCCGCAACCACACCGCGCGGGCCTGTTCCCGCAGCCCGTCGGCCCAGTCCGCGTAGGGCTCGTCGGCGAAGGCGTCCCCCCGGTAGGCGGCGTCCACCTCGGCGAGCAGCTCGCGGGCCCGCGCCGGGTCACCGTCGCGGGCGAGGCGCTCGGCCCGCGGGACGGCGGTAAGCAGGTTCTCCGCGTCGACGACCACCCGGGTCAGGTCGACACGTACACCGGTCAGGTCGGCGCGGACGTACCGGTCGACGGGCCACCGGCGGGACGGGTCGAGCACGGCACGCACGGCGGACAGCAGCACCGACAGGCGGTGTGCGGTCCGCCGTGGCTCGTCGTCGGGCCAGAGCAGCTCGCACAGCTCCCCCCGCCCGACGGCACGACCGCGCCGGGCGACGAGGATCTTCAGCAGCGTGCGGGCCTGCCGGGACCGCCACGCCGGCAGTGGGACGTCCCGCCCACCGACGACGACCTCGAACCGGCCGAGCACCCGCACCTCGACGGTGTCCGCGTCGGCGGGCGTCTCGGCCAACGCCCGCCCGTCGACCGTCTCGATGCCGAGCGCCAGCAGCCGGTCGGCGGCCAACCGCGCCGCCGACCGCTGCGCGGCGTCGGCACCCGGGAGACGGCCCAGCCGGACGACTGTCTGTTCGGCGGCCGGTCCCGCACCCGCCGCCTGCCAGATCGCGCCGGCCTCCAGCAACGCGCTTCGACTCGCGTCCGGCTCGGCGGCGACCGCCGCGGTGAGTTCCAACGCCTCCGCCAACGCGTCGGCCTGCCGACCGGTGCGGGCCGCTCCGACCGCCTCGGCCGCCCGCCGCCGGGCCAGACCCAGATCACCCCCGGCGTCCGCCACCCAACCCGTCGCGACCAGCGCGCAGGACAGCAGGAACGCCGGTGCCAACCGGTGCGCCTCGTCGGCCGCGGCACGAGCGGCAGCGAGGTCGGCGCCCGTGCCCTCGCAGCGCAGCCGGGCCAGACCGGCCAACGCCGGAATGCGCACCTGGAGGTCCCCCACGTCACGGGCCAGCTCAGCGGCCTCGGCGAACGCTGCCAATGCCTCCTCCCGCCGGCCGAGGCGGCGACTGACCTCGGCCAACCCGTAGACCCCGGCGGCAGCCCGGTTCAAACCCAACCGTTGGGATACCAGCTTGGACCGGGTGAAGTGCAGCGTCGCCTCGTCGTAGCGGCCCAGGCGTACCAGCGCCTCGCCCGCGTTGTGCAGGGCGGTCACCAGCACTCCCGGCGGGCCGGCGAGTTCCGCCGCGCGCACCGCCCGTACGGCGGTGGCCAGCGCCGACGGGTATCGGGCCTCGCGCAGCAGGCAGTGCGCCTGGTTGACCAGGACCCGTGCCTGCTGGACCAGGTCACCCGCGCGTTCCGCCGCCGCCAGCGCCTCGGCCAGGTGCTCATCGCGGCGGGTGCCGGACGAGGTCAGTGCGGCCGCGATGTGCGCCGCCGCCAACGGGGTGTCCTCGTTGAGCTGGTGTGCGGCGGCGACCGCCCGGGCCCCGGCGGCGACCGCGTCGTCGACCCGGCCGAGCTGGGCCAGGGTGCTGGCGCGGCAGGCCAGCAGCAGCACGTCGTCGGGACCCGGTGGGGTGAGCGTCGGTGGTGCGCCCGCGCGGTCGAGCACCGCCAGGGCGCCGGCGTAGTCGGTCCGCAGGTACGGCACCATCGCCGCCCGCCAGAGCAGCCGGGCCGGCCAGCGACGGTCGTGGTCGGCCCGGGCCAGCAGCGCGGCGAAGACCCTCGACGCCCAGGTCACCGAGCCGGACATCCGCAACGCGTCGCCGAAGATCAGTTGGAGGTCGGGGTTCTGCTCGGCGTGCGGGAACGCGCTGATCAGTTCGGTGACGTCCGGCGCACCACCACCGGCGAGCATGCCCTCGCCGTGGCTGGCAATCAGCTCCGCGCACTGACCGGTGTCGTCCGCGTCGTGCAGGGCTCGGGCCGCCGCCATCGGGTACGCGTTGGCGAGGTACCAGTCGGCGGCCGCGTACAGCCTGCGACGTCCCGAGGTGTCCGGCCGACCCGCCTGCTGGGCCAGCACCGCGGCGAGGACCCGGACCAGCTGCACAGTCGACGAGGTGTGGCCGGCACGACGGCGGGGGTGGGCGACCAGCAACCCGGTGCGGGTCGCCCAGCGCAGCGCCTGCGCGGTGACGTCGGCTGGCGTGTCGGCGTCGACGGCCACGCACAGCGGCGCGCTGATCGGGTCGAGGTGGTGGACGCGACCGAGCAGAGTCGCCACCTGTGCGGGCAGGTCGGCGAGGATCTCGTCGCGGGCGAAGTGCCCACCGGCGGTGCCGGGCTCGGTCAGGGCCGCGAGCAACTCCCGCCGGCCGACGCCCTGCCGGCCGAGGGCGTCGCCAGCGAGGTGCACCCACGCCGGCCAGCCGGCGGTCAGCTCGTACACCAGGTAGGCCAGGTCGCTGTCGGGCACCGCGTGTTCGTCGCGCAGGATCCGGGCGACCGCGTCCCGGCCGAGGGCGAGGGTTTCCGGGCCGCGGTGCACGACGGGCCCGGCGCAGGCGCTCAGCGCCGCGTCGGCCAGGGGGTGTCGAGCGGCCAGCGTCACCGCTGGCTGACCCGGCAGCGCGCCCAACCACCGCACCAGGACCAGTTGGTCGTCCCCGGTGAGCGCGGACACCTCGTCCACGGCGACCCGGGTCGGCGGTTGCGTGCCCGTTGGCGGGCTGGTGGTGTGCGTCGCCGCGTCGATCAGGTCCGTCGCCCGGTGACAGGCCGTCGGCTCGTGCCCGCCGACGGTCTCCAGGGCGGTGGTCTTGCCGTACCCGGCGGCGGCCACCAGCATCAGCCACCGCCGTGGCCGGGGCCGCTGCTCGGTTGCCATCGCGTCGCCTCCGCTCGTCCGAGCACCGCGGAAGGTCACCCGGAGGGCCGGTGACCCACGCTAACCACCCGGGGGCCCACCTGCGGTGACGTTGTCCGAGAACCGACGCAGTGCGGCCGGGCGGCTCAGGACGGCTGCGGGACGCCTGGCCGTACGCGGAACCGGTCGGCCACGATGACGGCGACGGTCACCACCAACGCCAGCGTGGCGCACAGCGCGACGTTGGCCCCCAGTCCCACACACAACGGCACCAACGCGAGCAGGAGCACCACCGCCGCGATCCGGCTTGTCGGCAGGGTCCGCCACAGCACCGCCTTGTAGGCGGCGTGCCCGGCGAGGAACAACGCCGGGCCGCCCAGCGTGAACAGTGCGGCGGCCGGTGTGGCGGGAGCACCCGGTTCGCGCAGGAGCTGCTCGTCGCCCGCCGAGGTGACGATGATCCCGGCGACCATCACGGGGTGCAGGTAGTTGAACGCCAGCCGGCTCAACGCGCCGGTGCGCTCGCCGGCGCGGGCGATGACCTCCGCCGCCGCCGGGGCGGACCGGGCGAAGTACACCCACCACAGCGCCACCGAACCGGCGAACGCCAGCACGAACGCGCCGGACATCGTCAGGTCCAGGTGCTGCGCGAGTGTGCTCCCGGTGACCAGGATCGACTCACCCAGGGCGATGAGGATGAACGCCTGGCACCGCTCGGCCAGGTGCCCGCCCTCCACCATCCACCGCTCAGCGGGACTGCGGCCCAGGCCGGGCACCGGGAACCCGGTCGAGAGGCCGATCACCTCGATCACGATCGCCGCCGCCCACAGCGCCTCCTGGAAAGCCCCGCCGACAACCGCGCCGACCACCACGAGCGATGAGGTCACGGCGAACCATGGCAGCGCCTTCTGAAACCCGTCGACCAGCCACGGGTGGCCCTGCACCGCCCACAACGCGAACACGGTGCGGCCCACCTGCAGGGTCACGTAGACGAGCGCGAAGACCAGCCCGGCGCCGGCGAACGCCTCGGGGATCGCCGCCGAGAGCAACAGGCTGCCCAGCATCAGCGCGATCAGCAGCGCCCGCACCGGCGCCTGGTCGGGTCGCAGCCAGTTCGTCCCCCAGGCGGTGTAGATCCACACCAACCAGACCAACGCCAGCAGCAACGCGGTACGCGCGGCGCCACGCCAGTCCGCGTGCTCGATCAGGTAGTGCGACAGCTGAGTGATCGTGAAGATGAAGACCAGGTCGAAGAAGAGCTCCGTCGACGTGGTCGGCTCCACCCCTTGACGCGGTCGCAGCAGCCAGGGACGCGCCGGGGTGACCGCCGGTGGCTCAGAAGGGGTCACCGCACACCCGCCAGTCGCCGCCCTCGCGGACCACCGGCAGGCGGCGTTCCTCGCTGAGCCCGCCGTCGCGGGTCAGCTTCACCGTCACCGTGCCCTGCGGTCGTCCGCTGCGGGTGGTGACGGACACGTCGGTGATCTCGTAGTCGGTGACCATCGGCGGCGTACGCACCCAACTGGTGAAGCCGATCGCGCTCCACCGGCTGCGCGCGTCCTCGCAGAGCCGGTCGTACGCCCTGTCGCTGTCGCCGAGGCTCACCTCGTTGAGGAACCCGTCGGCGGTCTCCCGGATCGGGCCGGCGGCCTGACGGACGGTCTGCAGGTTCCAGGCGGCCAGCCCGGCCACCCCGACGCAGCACAGCGCCACCCCGAACCCGGCGAACGCCAACCCGGTGCGCATCGGGCGGCTGCGCCGGGCCGGTCGGCTCCACGACTGGCCGGCACCCACGACTACCGACCGTAGAGAACGTGGTCGCACCGAGGTACGACAAGTCGGAAACTGGGTGCCCCCGGTAAGTGGGTGTGCCCTGTTCGCGGCGACCACGGATCGTCTACCGTCGGCGCACACCCCCGAGCAGTGCCAGGAGCCGATCGATGAGCCGCTTCGTGCAGCCGGTACCACCGCCCGTCGACCCGTACGCCGGTGATGGCCTGCTGCGGTCCTGGCTGGAGCGTCACCTCGGCCCGGCCGGGCACGCCGCCGCCAAGGGCCGTCTCGCCGACCTGGCCGCGGACGTCGCCGGGCCGTTGCGCGCGGCGCACGCCGACGCGGAGGCGCATCCGCCGACGCTGGTCCGCTACGACCCGTGGGGCGCCCGGGTCGACCGGATCGACACCTCCGCCGGCTGGCAGGAGCAGCGCGCAGCCGCCGCCCGGCACGCCGTGGTCGCGCTGCCCTACCTGCCGGACGCGCGCGGCACCTGGGGTGCCGCCGCCCGGGTGGTGCAACACGCCCTGCTCCACCTGTACGGGCCGGAGTCCGCGACGTTCTCCTGCCCGGTGGCGATGGCCGACGGGGCTGCGGCGCTGCTCAGCCTGCCCGAGGTGGACAACGGCGTCCGCGACGCGTGGCTGCCCCGGCTGATCTCCACGGACCCGGCCGTGGCGATCACCAGCGGGCAGTGGATGACCGAGTCGCAGGGCGGTTCCGACCTGGGCCGTTCCAGCACGATCGGCCGGCCAGCGGTGGATGGTTCGTGGCGGCTGACCGGCGAGAAGTGGTTCTGCTCGGCCGCCGACGCGGCGATGGCGGTGGCGCTGGCCCGACCGGAGGGCTCGGGGCGCGGCAGTCGGGTGCTCGCGCCGTTCCTGGTTCCCCGCTACGCGGTCGACTCCCCGCTGGCCCACGGGCTGGCGCCGGGCGCACCCGCACCGGGCGTCACCGTGCACCGCCTCAAGGACAAGCTCGGCACCCGGGCGCTGCCCACCGCCGAGATCGGTCTGCACGACGCGTACGCCGTGCCGTTGGGCGACCCGGCGGTGCCCGGCCTGGTCCGGGCGATGACCCTGGTCGTGGTGACCCGGGTGCACAACGCCGCAGCGGCGGCGGGCGGGATGAGACGCGGTCTCGCCTACGCCCGGGCGTACGCCGACGTGCGGCACGTCGCGGGCGGCGCGCTGTCGTCCTCGCCGCTGCACCGGGCCACCCTGGGCACCCTGGCAGTCGACGCGGCCGGGGCGTTCGCCCTGGCCGGGCACGCCTTCGCCCTGCTCGGGCGGGTCGAGGTCGGCGCCGACCCGGAGGCCGCGGCGGAGCTGCGGATCGTGGCGCCGCTGGCGAAGCTGGCCACCGGCCGGCTGGCGGTCAGCTCCGCCAGCGAGTACGTGGAGAGTTTCGGTGGGGCCGGCTACGTGGAGGACACGGGGGTGCCCCGGCTGCTGCGCGACGCGCAGGTGCTGCCGATCTGGGAGGGCACCACCAACGTGCTGTCGCTGGACGTGCTGCGCGCGCTGACCCGGGAGGACGCCGGTGCGCCGCTGCTGGCCCGGCTCGCCGCCGCCGTCGACCTGGCCCGCCCGTTGTCGCCGGTGCTGGCCGACACCCTGGCCGGCGCCGCCGCACAGCTGGGCGACACCATCACCTCGGTGACCGCCGACCCGGGCTCACCGACGGTGCTCGCCGGCGCGCGTGGCCTGGCACTGCGCCTGGCGTACGCGCTGACCACCGCGTTGCTCATCGAGCACGCCGCGTGGGGCGACGAACAGGCGGCACTGGCCGCCCGGCTGTGGGCGCGTCGCTGGCTGCGGCACGAGGAGATCGCCGAGGACGCACACCACCACCTGGATCTGCTCTGCTGAACGCCCGACGACCCGTGCTCGCATCCTGACCCGTGTCAGCGCAGGGGCCCGCGGGCGACGGCGGCGCGCATGGCCGCCGGATCGCCGACCGGGACGAACTCCAGCCACCAGGTGGCGCCGGCCGCGCCGAGGTCTTCGAGGTACGCCCGTTCGGCGCGTTCGTCGGGTCGGCGGCGCCGGCCACCGATCGCCACGTCGAACGGCTGGCCGTCGGCGCGGGTCGGTGGCAGGGCGTTGACCAGCTCGCGTACCTCGTCGGGGGTGAAGTCGGACCATGTGTCGGTGTCGGTGAGCTTGTACGGAACGATGCCATCGGCGCGGGCCGCGCGGCGACGCACCGCCGCGGCCTGGGTGCTGCCGCCGACCCAGACGGGAACCCGGGGTGCCTGCACCGGTGCCGGTCGCAGCGCCACCCCGTCGGCGCGGTAGTGGGTGCCCTGGTGGTTGACCCGCTCACCGCTGAGCAGCCCGGTCAGCAGGTCGAGGCCCTCGTCGAGCATCGCGGCGCGCACCGACACCTCGGTCTGCTCGCCGAACGCGGCCAGCCCCCGGTCGCCGGGGTCTCCGACGCCGACCGCCACCGTGGCGCGGCCGGCACTGAGGTGGTCGAGGGTGAGGACCTCACGCGCCAGCTTCGCCGGGCGGCGCCGGGGCAGCGCGGTGACCGTGGTGCCCAGCCGCACCCGCCCGGTGCGTCCGGCGATCGCGGCGAGCACCAGCCACGGGTCGTAGGTGGACGGCTCGTCCCCGCTGTAGTGGATGAGGTAGTCCTCCAGGAACACGCCGTCCCAACCGGCGTGTTCGGCCAGCTCACCCAACTCCACCAGAACGGACACCGGGATGGCGGCGCCACCGCAGGAGATCTCCAGGCCATGTCTCATCCGTCGACCGTAGGACGGGGGTCTGACGCGTGTGTCGGTCACGCGGGCTTGTCGGGCCCCGGCGGCATACTGCTGGCGTGACAGCCTCTGCGGACCTCGCCATGGTCAACCTCGACAGTTCCGACCCCGCCGGCCACGCCGCGTTCTACCACCAGGCGCTCGGCTGGGAGATCACCCACAGCCAACCCGAGTACGCGATGATCAGCTCCGGTGGTGTCTCTATCGGCTTCGGGCTGGTCGAGGGTTACCGTCCGCCGTCCTGGCCGGACCCGTCGGGCGACAAGCGCTACCACCTGGACCTGTACGTCGACGACCTCGCCACGGCGGAGGAGACGTTCGTCGCGGCCGGCGCCTCGAAGCCGGACTTCCAGCCCGGCGGCGAGCGGTGGGTGGTGCTTCTCGACCCGATCGGGCAGCCGTTCTGCATCTGCCCCCGACCGCAGAGCTGAGCGGCACGCCGGGGGCGGCCGCTGCGGCTCAGTTGCTCCGACGGGACCGCGCCGCCCACACCACGTAGGCCGGGTCCCGGTCGAGGTTGTGCCGGTCCCGGTCGTAGCGGCGGGTGGTACGCGGGTCGGCGTGCCCCATCGCGTCCTGCACGTCCTCCAGCGGCACGCCCTCCGAGCGGGCGGTGGTGGCGAAGGCGTGCCGCAGGGAGTGTGGGGACAGCTTCGCCCAGGCCGGGATGCCGGCGGCCCGGGCGAGCCGGCGGACCATCCGGAACACCGAGTGCCGGTCCAGCCGGGCACCGCTGGCGGTGACCAGCAGCGGCCCGGTCAGTTGTGTCACCGGCACACCGGTGGCGGCGGCCCGCTGGGCCAGGTAGGCGTCCACGGCGTACCCGCTGCCGGGGGTGAGGGCCCGACGGCGTTGCTTGCCGCCCTTGCCGACGAAACGCACGCTGCGATGTCCGCGTTCGGTGCCGAGGTCGGTCAGATCCAGCGAGATCAGCTCCCCGACGCGCAGGCCCAGATCGGCGAGGAGAGCGATCGCCGCCCGGTTGCGCAGGGCGGTCGCGCCCGTGTCCGCGTCGGCGGCGCCGAGCAGGGCGTCCACCTCCTCGGGGGTGAGCCCGAGAGTGGCGGAGTGGTCCCGGTCGACGCGGGGCCGGTCCGCGCCGGCGACCGGGTTGGCCGGCACCGCGCCCAGCTTCACCAGGAAGTCGTACCAACTGGACAGCGCGGAGAGCCGGCGCGCCACGGTCGCCGGGGTCAGCGGCCGGCCGCTGCGGGCGGCGACTGTGGACTCCAACGCCCGGGCATAGTCGTTGACGTGCAGGAACGTGGCCCGCAGCGGGTCCAGGTCCCGGCCGGCGCACCAGGTGAGCCAGCCGGTGACGTCGCGCCGGTACGCGTCGCGGGTGTGCTCGGACAACCGCCGGTTACGCAGCCACGCCTCGGTGACCTCGACCGGCCCACTCGGCAGCGCGGGTGACGCGGACGGGCGGGCCAGCACCGGAGCGTCGGAGAACACCATGTGAAAAAGGTTCTCAGCCTCGGGTGGGATCGGCGTGCAGGCGCGCCGATCCCACCCGACACCATGATCAGGCGTTGATCTGTCGACGCCCGTCGCCGTTGGCGGTGATGGTCACCCGGCGCGGCTTGGCACGCTCGGCGACGGGGATGCGCAGCGTCAGCACCCCGTGCTCGTAGCCGGCTTCCAGCTTGTCGGTGTCCAGGGTGTCGCCGAGGAACAGCTGCCGGGTGAACGTGCCCATCGGACGTTCGGCTGCCACCAGCTCGACGCCGTCGCCGGAGGGTCGGCGACGTTCGGCCCGGACGGTGAGCACGTTGCGCTCGACGGTGCAGTCGATGGTGTCGGGGTCGACGCCGGGCAGGTCGAACGCCGCGTAGAAGTGGTCGCCGTCGCGGTAGGCGTCAAGGTGCATCATCGCGGGACGGGCCGCCGTACCGAAGAACTGCTCGGCGAGCCGGTCGATCTCGCGGAACGGGTCGGTACGCATCAACATGGTCATGCCTCCTCGGTTCTCCTGGCCGAAGGTGATGAGTTGAGCCGGGGTGACTCAACTTCCTCTTCTTATTTAGCGCATCCGCCGGCGAGCGTCAACCGCTCAACCCAGCCGCTTCTCGAACCAGTGCTCGGCGTAGGGGCCGTGCGAGTACGCCGGGATCTCGACGTAGCCGTGCCGGGCGTACAGGGCGCGGGCCTCGACCAGGTCGGCGCGGGTGTCCAGCCGTATCGCCTGCGCTCCGGCCGCCCGCACGTGCTGCTCGACGGCGGTCAGCAACGCGGCACCCCCACCGGCGCCACGATGCGCGGGTCGGACGAACACCCGGGTCAGCTCGGCCCAGCCCGAGTGCCAACGCAGCCCGGCGCACCCGGCCAGGTCGGTGCCGTGGTGGGCGAGCAGCAGCAACCCGCTCGCGTTGGTCAGGTCGTCGCTGGGCATCTCCGCGAGCACCTCGTCGACCTCGCCGGGCAGGGCCGGGCGGCGGTGGTAGCGCACCACCATCTCGGTCATGTACTCGCGCAGCAGCAGCACCGCGTCGGGCTGGTCGGGTCGGCTGACGCTGGTCGTCCAGGTTGCTCGGGCGGTGACGGTCACCAGTCGATCATCACCGCCCGGTCAACGGCATTATCCCGGTCGGTCCTGGCGGTCAGGATGGCTGGACCTGGTCGAAGAGGGCGAGGGCTTCGGCCGGATCCGGGCTCACGAGGCGTTCCAGACCGGCCGTCGTGATCGTCGCCCACCTGCTGGCCCGTGCCCACATCCGTTCCTCGAAGGCGCGGACGGCCCCGTCCAGATCTTCAGGGTCGGCAGCGATGGACTCCGCGAGCTCGGCACCGTCGAGCATCGCGAGGTTCGCGCCCGCCCCCAACGGTGGCATCAGGTGGGCGGCGTCGCCCAGCAGCGTCACCCCGCGGACGTGGGCCCAGGAGTGGGATACGGGCAGGACGTAGAAGGGGCGGTGGACGAAGGCGGTGCCGTGGCCGAGCAGGTCGAGGACGGGAGGGGCCCAGCCGTCGAACAGCGCCAGAAGGCCCGATCGCGCGGCCTCGACGTCGGCCAGGTCCAGCCCCGCGTGCCAGTCCAGCGGCGCGCGAAACTTGGTGTACACCTTGACGTGACCGCCGCTGTTGCGCTGGGCGACGACAGATCGGTTCACGCCGTACACGGCCACCGAACCGTCGCCGATCAACTGGGCGAGGTCAGGGTGGCGGGTGTCGACGTCGTCGAGGGAGGTCTCGACCGAGGTGACGCCGGTGTACTGCGGCGTCACCGGCGAGACTGCCGGGCGGACCCGGGACCAGGCGCCGTCCGCGCCCACCACGAGGTCGAACGTCTCCTGCCCCCCGTCCGCGTAACGAACCAGTACGCCATCCTGGGTCCCCGGCACCACCTGCACGACCTCTCGACCCCACCCCACGTCGAGGGAGCCGAGCAGCAGATCGCGCAGTTGCCCGCGATCGATCTCCGGATTGGCCTGCTCATCCGGAGAGGGTCGCCAGTCCCGCAGAACGGTCCCAGCGGCGTCCAGGATGCGCATGGCCTGCCCCTCCGGGCGAGACAGCACCTGGAACTCTGCCAGCAGCCCCGCCTTGTCCAGTGCCAGCTGGCCCAGTCCTTCGTGCAGGTCCAGAGCGCCGCCCGGAGGGCGGGCGTCCGGGGTGGGATCGCGTTCGAGGACGGCGACGGGGTGGCCGTGGCGGTGCAGGACACGGGCGAAGGTGAGGCCCGCGGGGCCACCCCCGACCACGGCGATACGGTGTCTCATGTCGATACACTGTATTCCCCTCGTACGATGCACAGCAACAGAACGGTGGTGACCATTGACTGTGTGGGACCGGCCCGAGCCGTCGAATCCTCCCGTGCCGCTCGACCGCGAGCGGATCGTCGCCGCCGCCATCGCGCTGGCCGACGAGGGCGGGCTGGAGGCGGTGTCGTTGCGCAAGGTCGCCGCCCGACTGAACGCCGGCCCGATGCGGCTGTACGGGTACATCTCCACCAAGCAGGAGCTGTTCGACCTCATGGTGGACGAGGTCCACGCCGAGATTCTCCCCGCAGAGCAGCCCGGTGACTGGCGAGAGGCGCTGCGCATCCTCGCCCACCGCACCAGGCAGGCCGCCCTGCGCCACGTTTGGCTGGCCGACCTGCTAGGCGGCCGTCCGACCCTGGGCCCGAACGGCATGGCCGTGACCGAGGCCAAGCTGGCCGCCCTCGACGGCTTCGCCGACATCGACACCGTTCTGCGCGCCGTGGAAATCGTCAGCTCCTACCTCACCGGCGCAATCAGGCGTGAGATCGCGAACCTGCGGGCCGAGCGCGTCACAGGCCTGTCCAAACGCGAATGGCAGCGCGCCTCCGGCCCACACCTGACGAAAATGTTGGCCACGGGCCGCTTCCCGGCACTGACCAGGGCCGTGCACGACGGCGCAGACGTGGACCCCGAAACATCCTTCGCGACGGGCCTGGACTGGGTCCTCGACGCCGTGGCCGCCAAACTCACCCGACCGCCGGCCGTTTAGCGGCGAGGGCGGGGCAGCAGGGCGATCAGCGCGACCGCCACGGCAACGTGTGTCGCCCCGAGGGTCAGCTTGGCGCCGCCGGTGGCCTCGACACCAACCAGGGGGACGAGGGACAGCAGGGTCACCGCGACGGCCAGCGAGATCCAGACCGGACGGGCGGCCCGTGGGGCGAACCGCTCCAGCAGGGCCAACGCGGCCCAGCCGAGCAGGGCAGCGCCCAGGGCGACCACGAAGATCGCGCCCGCACCGATGACCGTGGCGGGCTGACCCGGACTCTCGACGGTGTAGTCGACCCCGGCCAGCGCGCCGATCGACCAGATGGCCAGGCAGGCCACGACGGCGACGCCGACAGCGAGGGCGCGGCGGCGCAGGGTCGAGGTGGTGGGGGTCGTGACGGCGGCAGCACTCATGACGGCTCCTCGTTCAGGGGAAACGAACGAGTACGACCGTAACAGATAGTCTTGTTCGGAACTATCTTTCTCGGAACTAACAGCCCGAGCGGCTACCCGGCGCGTACGGGGAGCTGGTGGCCAACGGACCGGTCACCAGGGCCACCAGGGCACGCAGGAACACCTCGCGATCCTGCTCGGGCAGGGTCGCGAGCAGGTCCTCCTGGATGCGCTCGACCACCTGCCGCGCCCGCAGCAGGACCTCCTCCCCCGCCGGGGTCACCGCGACCAGCCGGGCGCGCCGATCCGTCGGCACGGGGCGACGCTCGGCCAGCCCGGCCCGTTCCAACTGGTCGAGCGTGACGACCATCGTGGTCTTGTCCACGCCGCACCGCTCGCCGATCTGCCGCTGGGTCAGGTCTCCGGTGCGCGCCTGCGCCAACACGTAGTGCGCCCGCGGCGAGATGCCGAGCTCGGCCAACCCCGCGGCGTGTTCGGTCTGCAGCGCGTGACTCGCCCAAGAGAGCAGGAACAACAGATCCGGGGGGCCGTCAGCGGGCGTGCAGGAGGTCATGCGCCGAGGCTAGCAAGATCCTCCGCGACGAGACGGTTCGCCAAGCGGACGATCAGGGCCGCTGGTAGATGCCGTGCTCGCGGGTCAGCAACCGCTCGTCAACCAGGTACCGACGCAGCGTCGCGTGATCCGACCCGCCCGCCGCGCACCACGCCTTGAGCGCGTCGTCGACGGCGCGCTCCGGATAGCGGGTGCCCGGTTCGAACGACCGCTCGGCGATATGTGCCAGCAGGACCCTCCGTCGGCTGCGCTGCGCCGGCAGACCCACCAGGACGCCCGCGCGCAGGAAGGTCCGCAGCACCGGGTCGGCGTCGGGCTCCGCGTCGTCGGCCGGGCGACTGTTGCGGGCGGCCGCCCGCAGCGACGCCTCGTCGACCGCCAGCGAGCCGTCCGCGCCGGTGACGAGACCCGCGTCGGCGAGCCGGCGGACCCCGGTGAGCACCACCCGCGCCGGCAGGCCGGTCCGTTCGGCGACCTCCGTCGCGCTGGTGGCACCCAGCACGATCGCTGCGAAGATCCGTCGCCGTCCGTCGTCGGCCAGGGTTCCGGCCAGAGCATGCGCAGTCACGCCGGTCACCCTCGCATCAGCTGTACGCGAGGCGCCACGCGATTTTTCCGCTGGTTCTCGCCTCCTGCGCGGGCACGGCCCTCGTCCCCGGCGTACGCCGACTCACCTGGCCAGCGACCCCGCAACCGCAACCGGTCGCACCCGTCGCTTCCCGCTGAGACCAGCGCCGGATCCTTCCCGCGAGGCGGTCAGTCAGTCGGCATCGCGTGCCATCGTCACGAAGCCACGCCACGACTCCGGGCTGAAGGCCAGCGTCGCGCCGTCGCGGTCCTTCGTGTCACGGACGAGGACCACGCCGGGAAGGTTGTCGGCAACCTCGACGCAGTCACCGCCGTTGCCGCCGCTCTTCGTGCTCTTACGCCACCGGGCGCCGATCAGGTCCATGATGCTGCCGCTTCTCTCAGAAGGTCCACGGAACGTCCTCGGGGCAGTGCCTCTCCGCGAATACGCTCCCACCGTCGTTCCAGGCTAACAAGGTCCGACATCTGATCGAGGATCTGCGCCCGTGCGGGGCTGTCGACGTGCGCGACCCTCGATCCGTCCGGCATGTCGGCGATGGTGAATGGTCCGTCGAGCCCGGGGTAACTGGGCGCGTCCGCCGGGACGATGTGGAGCTGAACGCTGCCCATCTCGGCAAAGCCAAGCAGGCGCGCGAGTTGCGACGCCATCAACGCGCGGGCGTCGCCGACGCGTCGCCTCAGCACCCCCTCGTCCAGCACAGCGATCAGCAGTGGTCCGCCGTCGCGACTCAGGATCGCCTGGCGGCTCATTCGGGCCTCGGCGAATTCGGCGACCGCGTCCGGTGCCAGCACCCCACCCGCCAGGGTCGCCCGCGCGTACGCCTCCGTCTGGAGCAGTCCGGGCACCCACGCGAGTTGAAACGACCGGAGCGTCACGGCCTCGCGTTCGAGGTCGACCCACGGCCGGAACCACACCGGTTCGCGGCGACGGACGACGTCCGGCCAAAGTGCGTCGGCATCTTTTGCCAGGAGCTTTGCGACGGTCGAGCGATGACGGCTCTGGGGAATGTGACCCG
This sequence comes from Micromonospora sp. MGP-C2, assembly GCF_057766525.1. Lineage (NCBI taxonomy): Bacteria > Bacillati > Actinomycetota > Actinomycetes > Micromonosporales > Micromonosporaceae > Micromonospora > Micromonospora sp. MGP-C2. The sequence continues at coordinate 710,391 of NZ_JBYMEN010000002.1, read as the reverse complement.
GGTTTGCCCACCTGGCGACGGTCTTCGGGTGCACGCCGATCTGACCTGCGAGGCTCTCGGCGGTGTGACCCGCCCCAGCCAGTGCTGCGACAAAGGCGTGATTCATGCCATCCCTCCCGTGGAACAAACCAACTGCCTTGAAGAGATTAGATAACGCTGTGTATTTGTCCAGCAACCCCCGGCAAGGTGCTCTGTAGACGGCGCGGCCGGCAGGGGACCCGAACCCGGCGGACGCGTTCGTAGCGGGGCCGCTTCCGTTGAGCGAGCACTCACGGGGGCGGCCCCTTCCCACACGTCGATCAGGGGGAGAGCCGTGTCCGACGAGGACGGAGAAGAAGCCCGCCCAGTACTCAGGGCTGGGGACGTGATCCGCTTGACCACCGCCGCGAGCGTCCAATTTATGAAGCCGATCGTCGTCCGGGTCATCCGCGAGCTGCCCGATCGCCACACCTACGACGGTTGGCTCTGGCTCGACGCGTACGAGTTGGGCAAGAAGGGCGAGGCGGTCGCCCGGCGCGAGCTGTTCGTAATGCGTGCGGGCGTGCAGGTGCAGGTTCAGGCCCCCCGCTCCTCCGGGGACGCCCGCTCGCTCGCACCGATCCGGCCTGTCAAAACGGTGGAGGTCGTCTGATGCCCGAGCGACCGAAGCACTCCCCCTTGCGGCCAGCGTGGCGCTGCCCGGTCTGCGGCATCCTGTGGCCGTGCTCGGCCGCGAAGCTGCACCTCCTCGGCGACTACCGCGAGGATCGGCCGGGCCTGTTGAGTCACCTGGCAAAGCTTCAGGAGGCAGCCGAATCCGATCTCATTGCGCTGAACCCGGGCGTCGCGCTGCCCGATCTGACCCCGCGTTTCGTCGGCTGGGCCGAAGCCCGCTGAGCCAGACTCCGTCGAAGCAGCTCACGAGGGCACGGGTCAGCTCGGGCTGAGCAGGCAGAACTCGTTGCCTTCGGGATCCGCGAGGACGGTCCACGCGACATCGTCGGGGCCCAGATCGACGGCGGTGGCACCGAGAGCCCGCAGTCGGGCCGCCTCGGCCTCCGGGTCGTCACCCGGATAGGGGCGGACGTCGAGATGGACGCGGTTCCACACCGTCTTCACGTCGGGTGTCCGGACGAACTCCAGGTATGGGCCGACGCCCTTGGCGGAGCGCAGCACCGCCTGGCGGTCGGTCACGTCGTGCAGGACCCAGTCCGTGGCCTGGCTCCAGAAGTCGGCCATGGCTCGCGGATCCGCGCAGTCGACCACGACCGCCGCGATCGGCCCGGTGTCCCGGTAGAGCGGTCGGGGCTCCAGCACGCAGAACTCGTTGCCCTCCGGGTCGGCCAGGACCGTCCAGGGAACGTCGCCCTGGCCCACGTCGGCAGGTGTCGCGCCGAGATCCTTCAGGCGCGCCACCACCTCCGCCTGGTGAGCCGCCGAGGTGGTGGCGAGGTCGACGTGCACGCGGTTCTTCACCGTCTTTGGTTCCGGGGAGACGACGAGGTCGATGCAGACAGCGACGGGGTCCGGGTAGACGAAGCCCACAGGTTCGAGGTTGGTTACGCCGGGGCCCTCGCTGGAGATCTCCCAGCCGAGCACCGACGCCCAGAAACCGCCCAGCGCGGAATCGTCGCGGGCCTTCATGTTGATCTGTACGAGCCGCGTTGCCATGCCGGAGATGGTAGGGCCCGTCGAGTCGGCGGTGGTGCCCACCCAGGCCCACATCCGCCGGCGTCCACTGATCAGGTCAAGCCGTCGGTGCGCAGCCGTGCGTGCAGGTGCATGTCGTGCCAGCCGTCGCTGTGGCGGACCGACCCGCGAGCCACGCCCTCGGCGGGGAAACCTGCTCGCATGGCCACCCGGCACGACGCCGGGTTGGCGGTCGAGTGCTCCAGGGCCAGCCGGTGCAGACCGGCGTCCGTGAAGCTCCACCGGGTCAGAGCTCCCAACGCCTCGGTGGCGATCCCCCGACCGCGTGCACCCGGCAGCAGCCAGTACGACAGGTGCGCCGACCCCTCGGCCAGCAGCACGCCCCGCAACCCCACCTGACCGAGCGGCCGGTCGTCCGCGTCGACGATCGCCCAGCTCGCGGACGTCTCCTCGTGCCAGTGGCCGGCCCACTGCGCCGTCCACGCCCGCGCCTCGTCGTCGCTGTCGAGACGGCGGACGTGCCAGCGTTGGATCGCTGGGCAGTCGAACGCGACCCGGACGACCCCGGCGTCGTCGTCGCGCCACGGCCGCAGTGCCAGCCCGGGGCGTACCGGTAGGTGGGGTTGGTCCTGGGCGCCGAGGCTCCCGGCGGGCAGGGCGGGTGTGACGAGCGACGGCATTCGCCCATTATCGAGCCGGGGGCTCACTCGCCGACGGGGCCGCCGGCGAGTTCGGCGACCACGTCGAGGTGGCCGAGATGGCGGGCGTACTCCTGGACCAGGTGGAACAGCACCCGCTCCAGCGACGCCGGGTCCGCGCTGTTCCAGCGCGGTCCCGGCGCTCCGATCTCCGCCAGGTCGTGCGCCGTCACCACCGCGCTGGTGTGCTCGCCCTGGGCCCGCAGCGCCGCCACCAGGTCCTCCCGGGTCTCCTCCGGGGCGACGTACCAGCGGTCGTCGCGGCGGTCGCCCCACGGGTCGGCGACGTCCCGGCCCTGGAAACCCCACTCGATCCAGCGCAGCTCGACGTGGCGCAGGTGCGTGAGCAGCTCCAGTGGGGTCCACCCCGATGGCAGCCGGCTGCGGCGCAGCTCCGTCTCGGCCAACGCCGACACCTTGGCCACAGTGGACTCGCGGAAGTAGTCCAGGTAGCGCAGGAAGACCTCGGTGCGGCTGCCGGCCGGCGCGGTGGGCTCGGGGAAGGGAATCATGATGAGGTCGGCAGGTCGCGGCCGCGCTGCCGCACGCCCGCCGCGCCGTACGGGTAGTCCCCCACCAGCGGGGCGCTCGCCTCGTCCAGCAACCGCATCTGCTCGGCGTCGAGGACCAGGTCGGCGGCCGTCAGGTTGTCGTCGAGCTGTTCGGTGGTGCGCGCGCCGAGGATGACCGAGGTGACCTCCGGTCGAGCCGCCAGCCAGGCCAGCGACACCGCCGACATGGACACGCCGCGTTCCCCGGCGACCTGACGGACCGCGTCGAGCACCCGCCAGGTGCGCTCCTCGGCGTTGCGACCGGCGTACGCCTCGACGCCGCGCTGGGGGTTCTCGCCGAGGCGGGTCGCTCCGGTGGGCGTGCTGTCGCGCTGGTACTTGCCGGTCAGCCAGCCGCCGCCCAGCGGTGACCACGGCAGGATGCCGATGCCCTCGTTCTCGCAGACCGGCACCAGCTCGAACTCGATCTCCCGAGCCAGCAGGTTGTACTGCGGTTGCAGGGTCACGATCGGGGTGAGGTTGAGGTGCTGGGTGAGCAGGGCGGCCTTCTGCAACTGCCAGCCGGTGAAGTTGCTGACCCCCGCATAGCGGATCTTTCCGGCGCTCACCGCGTCGTCGAAGAACCGCAGGGTCTCCGGCAGTGGGGTCATCGGGTCCCAGGCGTGCGCCTGGTAGAGGTCGACGGCCTCGACCCCGAGTCGCCGCAGGCTGGCGTCCAGCGCGCGGGTGAGGTGCACCCGGGACAGGCCGGCGTCGTTCGCCCCCGGGCCCATCGGGAAACGCCCCTTGGTGGCGATCACCAGCCGGTCGCGCAGGTCGGGTCGGGCCCGCAGCCAACGCCCGACGATGTCCTCCGAGACGCCGGCGGAGTAAACGTCGGCGGTGTCGATGAAGGTGCCACCGGCCTCGACGAACCGGTCCAGTTGGGCGAAGCTGCCAGCCTCGTCGGTTTCCGCGCCGAAGGTCATGGTGCCCAGGCACAGGGTCGAGACCACAGTGCCGGTGGAGCCCAGAGTGCGATAGCGCATATCGTCCTTTCGGTCCGAGTGACGAAGCTGATCTTCGCACCCGTCCCGACCACCCGCATGCGGGACAGTGCCGAACGCGGTACGGGCACCCGCGCGACCACCTCGCGGGTCATCATGAGCAGGTGAGCGACCCCGCGATCGACATTGACCGGCCTCAGCGGCTGGCTCCGGCGTCACCGCCGGGTGCGCCACCGGAGGTTGGCGCACGAGCGCACGGCCCGTGGCTGGTTTCCGCCGCGACCACTGTGACGCTACTGCTGCTGACAGGCCGGTACGGCTACCACCGCGACGAGTTGTATTTCCTGCTCGCCGGCCGACACCTCGACTGGGGCTACGTCGACCAGAGTCCGCTGGTCCCGGCGCTCGCTCGACTGCTCGACACGATCGCACCGGGCAACCTGGTGGTGCTGCGGACGCCGTCGGCGCTGCTGGCCGGTGGCGCAGTGCTGCTGGTCGCCGCCATCGCCCGGGAGCTGGGCGGCGGGCGTGGCACTCAGACCCTCGCGGCGGTGCTGGCCGCGCTGTCCGGCATCGTTCTCGCCAGCGGTCACCTGCTCAGCACCACCACCGTCGACCTGCTGGTCTGGCTGGCCGCCGTGTGGTGTGCGGTGCGGTTGCTGCGCACCGGCGACAGCCGCTGGGCGCTCGGCATCGGTCTGGCGCTCGGGGTGGGCATGCTCAGCAAGCTCCTGCCGGCGTTGCTGGCAGTGGGTCTGATCGCCGGGGTGCTCATCGCCGGGCCACGTCGGCTGCTGCGTGACCGGTGGGTGCTCGCCGCTGCCGGGGTCGCCGTGCTGCTGGCCGCTCCGAACCTCATCTGGCAGGCGGCACACGGCTTCCCGCAACTCGGCGTGGCGGCCTCCATCTCCGACGGAGACAGCTCCTACAGCGGTCGGGTCGACGCGTTGACCCTCCAGTTCGTCATCATCAGCCCGTACGCCGTACCGATCTGGATCGCGGGCCTCGTCGCGCTGCTGCGCCGACCGGCGTGGCGGGCGTACCGGGCGGTGGGCTGGGCCTGGCTGGTGGTGGTCGGCATCGTGCTGATCGCCGGCGGCAAGGGTTACTACGACGCGCCGCTGCTGCTGGTCCTCACCGCCGCCGGCGTGCTGGTCACCGTCGCGTGGGCGTCGCGCGGGTCGATCCGGCTGCGTCGAGGGCTGCTCGTGCTGGGTGTGGTGCCGTTCCTCCTGCCCAACATCGTGCTGCTGCTGCCGGTGCTGCCCGCCGAGCGGCTCCCCGGGTTCGTGGTCGACGTCAACTACGACGCCGGCGAGACGATCGGCTGGCCGGCGTTCGCGGACTCGCTCGCCGCCGTCCACGGTGGCCTGTCGCCCGAGGAGCGCTCCCGGGCGGTCATCCTGACCGGCAACTACGGCGAGGCCGGTGCGGTGGCCCGGTACGGTCCGGCCCGTGGTCTTCCGCGCGCGTACTCCGGGCACAACAGCATGGTCGACTTCGGTCGGCCGCCCGCCGAAGCGGACGTGGTCATCGCCGTCGGCTGGGAACGGCCCGACCCGCTGAACGCCTGGTTCGAGACGTGCACGCTCGCCGGGCGGGTGGACCAGCGGGTCGAGGTGGAGAACGACGAGAACGGCGGCCCGATCCACGTGTGCCGGGGGCTGCGGCGTCCGTGGGCGCAGATCTGGGACACCGAGGTACGCCACACCGGCTGACAGTGGTCAGCCGGCGCGGTCGCTGGTGAGCCAGGTGTGGATGCCGGCAAGTGCCTCGGGGCCGGAGGCGGTGTCGACGTCGCGGGCGAGATCGGCGATCGTGACCGCGGCGAGCGCCTGGCGCCACGCGTCCTCCGCTGCCCACATGGCACGGGCGACCGGGCACGGCGTGGTGCAGGAGTCGGCCGGTGTCGCGAACGGGCCGCGCTGGCGGATCTCCGTGCAGACGAAAGTGGGCCCCGGGCCGTCGACGGCCCGCACCACGTCGAGCAGGGTGATGCTCTCCGGCGCCCGGGTGAGGACGTAACCGCCCGACTTGCCCTGAACGGAGTGGATCAGGTCGGCGCGGGCGAGCGACTGGAGCTGCTTGGCGAGGTAGCTGCTGGAGACATCGTGCAGCTCCGCCAGTTTGGCCGCCGGGACGGGCGTGCTGCTGGTCGTGAGGACCACGCAGCAGTGCAGCGCCCACTCGACCCCGCCGGACATCTTCATGACCTCACCCTAGCCAACCCCGGATACTCGGACTCGCAATGTCCGAGTATTGTTCTCGGATAGGAGAGGTCCGAGTTTGGCTTGAGCGAGGAAAGCCGGACAGACGACCACATATAACGGGAAGGTGCATGAGCATGAAGATCGCCGTACTGGGTGGGACCGGCCTCATCGGGTCGCAGGTCGTCAAGATCTTGCAGGCCGCCGGGCATGAGGCGGTGCCGCACTCGCTGTCCACCGGGGTGGACCTCCTCAGCGGGCAGGGGCTGTCCGAGGCGCTCACCGGCGCCGACGTCGTCGTCAACCTGACCAACTCGCCGACCTTCGACGACGCCTCCCCCGCCTTCTTCCAGACGACCATGGACAACCTCCTGGCCGCCGCCGAGCGTGCGGGCGTCGGTCACGCGGTGGTGCTCTCCATCGTCGGCGTGGACCAGGTGCCCGACCTGGCCTACTACCGCGCCAAGACCCTCCAGGAGGACATCCTCAAGGCCGGTCCGGTTCCGTACTCGATCGTCCGCGCCACCCAGTTCTTCGAGTTCGTCGAGTCGATCCTCTCCTGGACCGCCGACGAGAAGACCGTTCGCCTGCCCAGCACCCCGGTGCAGCCGATGGCCGCCGCCGACGTGGCGCAGGCCGTCGCCGACGTCAGCATGGGCGCGCCGCTGCGGGGCATCCGCAACGTCGCCGGCCCCGAGGTCTTCGCCCTCGACGAGTTGGGGCGCATCACCCTCGCCGCCCGTGGTGACCAGCGCACCGTCACGACCGACAACAGCGCTGGCATGTTCGCCGCCGCACCCGACGACGTCCTCGTCGCCCCCGACGGCGCCGTCATCGCGCCCACCGCCTACCGGGAGTGGCTGGGCCGCCAGGGCTGAGCGTCGGGCCCTACCCGCACGTCGCCGTGGCAGTCGATCACCGCGGCGACGTGCGGGTACGGCTTTGCCACTCGTGGTCGAGGATCGCGAACACGAGCCGGTCAGCCCACTCCCCCGCGAACAGATAGCTCGCGACGTGGTGTGCCTCGCGGCGCATGCCGAGCCGGGCCATCAGCCGGGCGGAGGCGGCGTTGCGCCCGTGACACCGGCCATAGATCCGGTGCAGGCCGAACTCGGTGAAACCCCAGTCCACCAACGCCGAAGCGGCTTCCGTCGCCAACCCGCGGCCCCCATGGTCGGGGTTGAACACGAAACCGATCTCAGCCGTACGGTCGAGCTGGCTGCGCCACACCAACTCCACGGTCCCGATCACCCCCGCTTCACCGACCGCGGCCAATGCCAGGCAGTCCCCCTCCGCGCGCAGCGCGTCCTCGCCGGCCATGGCGAGCACCGACGACCGCGACTGCTCACGCGTACGCGGCTCGGCACCGAGCATCCAGCGAACGACGTCGGGTCGACGCTGGTACGCGTACACGTCATCGAGGTCGTCGATGGTGAACGGACGCAGCGTGAGCCGAGCGGTGCGGATCGGATAGGTCGGCTGGAACATCAGGCGAACTCCCGCATCGTCTGCGGGCGGCCGTCATCGTGGGCCTCGGCGTCCCCTGCCGCTCCGGGATCGGGGCGGCGCGGTAGCAGCAACGGGCTGGCGAGGATCATCAGTCCCGCGACCAGGATGGCCGTGCGAGGGCTGGTGGCGGCGGCGAACAGTCCGCCGAGCGCGCTGAGGACCGCGATGGTGGCACCGCTGCCGATCGACCAGGCCGTCAGAGTCCGGACCACGCGGTCCTTCGGCGTCTGCTCCAAGCGGTAGGTGGCGAGAACCGGGTTGTACAGGCTCATGCTGATGATGATCGCAAGTTCGACGACGATCACCGTGGCGAGCCCGACGACACCGGGCTGGACGAAGGCGAGGCCGACCAGCCAGATCGCGCGCAACGTGCCCACGGTGCGGATGATCCGGTGTCGGCCGTACCTCGCGACGACCCGGCGGGCCAGGCGTGAGCCGATGAGCCCGCCGACGCAGGGCACGGCGAAGGCAAGCCCGTACTGCCAGGGTGGGAACCCGAGTTCGCCGAGCAGGAGCACGGCCAGCAGTGGCTCGGTGGCCATGATCAGCCCACTGACGAGCAGCTGGTTGAGGTAGAGCGCCCGCAGGCCACTGTGGGTCAGAAGGTGCCGCCAGCCGTCGAGCACCTCGCTGGCACGCACCCGGCGGCCGCCACCGCGCCGGGGGTGTTCCTCCCGCCCGCCGATCGCCGTGATCCCCAGCGCGGAGAGCAGATAGCTCACGGCATCGGCCACGATGGTGGCGACCGGGCCGAACAGGCCGACCGCCGCGCCGCCCAGCGGCGGCCCGAACGCGATGGCGCTCCAGGTCGTCGACTCGAACCTCGCGTTGGCCACGAGCAGGTCGTCCGGCCGGACGAGGGCCTTGAGGTAGGCGCCGCTGGCCGCACCGAAAGCGATCCTGGCGGTGGCGACGACTGCCGAGACGACCAACAACTGCGCGAACCCGAGCCGGCCGAGCGCGTACGCGATGGGGATCGTCAGCAGCACCGCGAACCGGGTCAGATCCATCACGACCATCACCGGCCGTTTGCGGCGGAACTCCACCCACGGCCCGAGCGGCAACGCGACCAGCGCGCCCACCGCCGGCCCCACAGCCGACAGCGCGGACACCTGGGCGGGGCTGGCGTCCAACACCAGCACGGCGATCAGCGGTAGGGCACCGAAGCCGAAGCCGGAACCGTAGGCGCTGACCGCGTACGCCGCCCACAACCACCGGAACCGCCGACCCAGGGATCGTCTCGCCGCCACACCCCACCCCCGCTTCCAACAACCTGCCGTTGGCCGGTGCGATCAAAGCAAGGGCGCAGAGGCCAGATCAAACAACCGAACCGACGGTGAGCCACAACCAGATGTTGTGGAAGTAGGGTTCCTGGCGTGGATCTCGACGCCGTACGCACGTTCGTCGCCGCCGCCGACGCCGGTCAGTTCCAGGACGCCGCCACCGCGCTGTCGATCACCCAGCAGGCCGTGTCCAAGCGCATCGCCGCCCTGGAAAAGGATCTTCAGGTACGACTGTTCAACCGCACCGCTCGCGGCGCCCAGCTCACGATCGACGGCCAGACCTTCCTGCCCCACGCCCGGGAACTGCTGCGCGTCGAGGCGCGCGCCGACGCCTCCGTACGCCCCGGTCGGCGCGCCCTGCGCGTGGATGTGCACAGTCGGCGCATCGCCCCGGCGGTGCTGTTGCAGGACTTCCACCGGGCGTACCCCCGCATCGAGCTGGATGTCGTCACCCTCGACGCCGATGTCCATGCCGCGATGGCCGCCGTCGAGGCGGGGGCGGTCGACGCCACGTTCCACGCCGTCCCCATCCCGGCCCGCCATCTGCCCGACGGGATCAGGACCGCCCGCGTGATTGACGAACACCACGAACTCCTCGTCGGGCCACGCCACGCCCTCGCCAACGCCCGCACCGTCACGCCCGCACAGCTCGCCGCGCACCGCATCTGGATGCCCGGCATGGCCCCCGGCACCGAGTGGGCGGACTACTACGACGAACTCGCCGCCGCGTTCGGCCTCACCATCGATCTGGTCGGGCCGGTCTTCGGCAACGAGGCACTGTTGGCCGAGATCGCCGACTCCGCGGAACTGGCGACGTTCGCCGGCGAACGCACCCGGTACCTGTGGCCGGACAGCTACGACCTGCGGCGCATACCGGTACGCGGGCCGGCGCCGATCTATCCCATGTCGCTGATCTGGCGCGACGACAACCCGCATCCCGCGCTCGCCACACTCTGCAATCACCTCGATTCGCGACGATCGAGCCCAGCCGATGCGGAGATCTGGCTGCCAACGTGGGCATGACCAGCGGCGGACCGTCCCGCCGCGCCTGTCAGGGGCGCGACGGGACGGCGTGACCTACTTGACCACCCACCGCAGGCGGCGGGTACGCCACAGGGCCGCCATGCCGATCAGGATCAGCAGGATCCCGACCGCCGCGATGGTGAGGATGGGTGAACCGGTGATCGGCAGTCCACCGCCGCCACCGCCTGGCGGGCCGCTCGGCGCCGGGTTCGCCTTGTTCAGGCCGACGAAGTCGGGGATCTCGTCGGCGCCGCCCAGGTAGGCCTGCTTCTCGTCCGAGGATCTCGTGACCTCGGTGAGCGACCTGTCAACGGTGGTCGGCAGGCCCGCGTGCTGCTCCTTGAACGTGGTGTCACTCAGCTTGGTCGTCTTGACCGGCTGCGTGAAGTCGACGCCACCCGTGGTCACCTGCACACCGTTCGGCAGTTCGTACGTGGTGCCGGAGATCTCCTTCACGTACTGGTTGAAGACGTCGACCGGGTTCCAGTCATCCTCGCGCTCCAGAGTGCTGACGTCGTTACTGTCGATGCCGGCATCGGCCGCGCGACCGTCGGCCGCCATCCGGCCGCGGTACCACTCGGCGGCCACCCGGCTGATGTAGACCCGGCGCAGGTCCTTGAACCCGGGCGCGTCATTCACGGCCTTGTTCAGTTCCGGCAGGAGCAGGTCCCGGTAGACGGCCATGGACGGCTCCGGATTGGCTGGACACTTGAAGTCCGGGTCCCCGGGAATCGTGAAGTCGAACGCCTCGGCCTTCACCTCGAGCGGCGCGTCGAGGATGTAAAGGCGGTTCCCCTCCTCGCGGATCGTCGCCGTCTTCGGCACGATCCACTGCCGGATGCAGGCCCCGTCCAGGCCGGTCATCCGGTTCCAGTACTCCAGGCCGACCGCCGTCTTCGGGTCCTGGAATCGCGTCCACGCCCGCTTCAACTCCAGGTCGGCTTCGAGCAGGATGCGCCCGACCTCGGTCCGGCCGAGGGACTGGTCGATCACCTTGTCCGGCTGACTCGGGTTGAGGTTCACCCAGAAACGCGACGGCTCCACGGCCATCCAGGTGTTGAGTGCCTCGTCGGCGTCGTAGATCTGGTCGGTGCCGTCCTTGGACTCCTGGCCCGGGGTGGTCGCCGTCTCGAACGAGTACGTGTCGCCACCCGATCCCCCACCGTCCGTCACATAGCGCAACTGGACCGACGAGAAGTCGATGCCACCGGGCCGGATCGGCCCCATCTGCTTGCCGGCTGCCTTGCTGACCGCGCTGCCCTTGGCCAACACCTCGGGTGACTTCGGAAGGATGGGACCCGAGGCCTTCGTCTCGTTGAGCAGCGTCTGGACCGCGACCTGCTTCGCACCCGTGTTGCGGTTGTTGGTCCGATCCCGCAGAACCTTTTCGTCCTCGCCCGGCGCGGCGTTCCACCGGTAGCTGTAGGTGAACTTGTCCCGGACCTTCGCGTTCTCCAGCGCCGGGTTGCAGGTCTTCTTGCAGGGCTCGATCTCGGAGTATCCCTCCTTGATCGGCGACGCCTTGGCCGGCTGGTACGACACCTTGCCGGTCTTCGGGTCGAACTCGATGCGCGGGGCCTTGCCCTGCATCTGTTCGATCAGTCGGATCTCGGCGTGCTTCGCACCGTCGCTGTAGCCGATGATGTACTTGCCATCCTGCAGCTGGGCGATCGCGTAGTTGCCCCGGACGTTGGTGTAAAGCTTGTCGGTGGTCTTCGGCGGCCGGTTGTACCGGAGATCCAACCGCGCCTCCTGCAGGTACGTGCTCAGCTTGTGGCACCCGTAACCGACCAGTCCCTGAGGCGTGATTGGAGCACACCGGGCATCGATGATCGGCCAGTCCGCGACGGCGCGTGGCCCGGCGTGGCTGGCGGCCGGCGCAATGCCGATCACCGACCAGATCAGGACCAGGACCGCGGCGAGTCGCGTCAGCACCGCGATCCTCGAGCGCTCCTTGATGTCATTGCCCATCAAATTCGCTGTTCCCCTCCGCACCCGTGACACAAAGGCCCCCAACGCGCGTGGAAGATCGCGCGGCGGCACGGGTGTATTTCTGTTAACCCGTTTGTCAAAGACGGGTGATGACATGCCCGAGTGTCAATGCCACGCGGCCTTGAGGGATGTTAGATGGCCGTTCTTTAGCGGGTGGCCCCGGCCGACATTTCGGGCAGGAGTCAGAGGTCAGACTGGTCGGCGTAGTTGCCGGTGGCGATGTCCCACGAGAGCCCGTCCCAGTAGTTGTCCGAGGTCATCGCCGGTGCGTCCCACTCCCCGATGACCCGCTGCATCTCGTTCTTGGCGTCTTCCCACCCGTCCGGGTCGCCGCCGACGATTGCGGGCGCCAGACGTGCGACCAGGCGCAGCGAACGAGCGTACAGGTCGAGCGACGAGTTCACGAACGTCCGGGTCCGACTGTCATCGATGACCAGCACGGCACCGGTTTCCAGGTTGAGGCAGAATTCGCCGCCCCACGCGTCCGTGCCGTAGCCGAATCGCAACAGGCCATCCCGAAAGATCAGGTCCGGGCCGAGCAGAAACAGGTCGTACTCGTCGAGTCGCAGCGATTCCGGCAGGTCGGCCGCGACCATCCGCTCCCGCAACTCCGGCGACAGCGACTCCCACCCGTCCAGCTTGCCCAGTGACGACATGGCCGCCAATCTATCGAGCGCCGACCAGCAACGCGGGGACCAACTCGGCCAGGACCGGCGGGTCGCTCGCTCACGCCGGTCCACCCGGTCGGTCCTCGTCACCCACGCGTGGCCCTCTGATCTAGCCTGGTGAGATGCTGTCGCAGGTGAAGGGCTTGTCCCGACATTTCACTGAGGAGACCCTGCGCGCGTACCTCATCGGTCGTTCGGTCCGTCGAGACGACGGCTGCCTGATCGTGCGCGGTTACGGCAGCCAGCGGGGCGTGTACCAGAAGGTCGCCGGGCGGGCCTGGGCCCACATCACGGCCTACGTCGTCTTCGTCGGTGGATACGACCCCGGGTTGGACGTGCGCCACCTGTGTGGCGCGCCGGACTGCATCGAACCCACCCATCTCCAGCAGGTGACCCACGCCGAGAACTGCCGCAACCGCACCCAGCAGCCGCGTTGCCGAAACGGGCACGAGCGGGAGCTCGATCCAACGAGTGGTCGCTACCGCACTGTGTGTCGAGTGTGCAACAGCGAGGCGCAGAAGAGGTGGCGCGTACGGCAGTCCGAAGAGGTTGCCGCAGCACGGGCCGCGTACGGCCGGCAGGTGGGCTGAGCGCGCGGGACACGCGCCCTTCGCACGATCTTCACCGGCCGGCTCCTGCCCCCTGCCGTCCCGCTCCGGCGTACTGCCGCGGTCACCCTGGTCAGCCGCGAGCGCTGCCCCGCGATCAGTGCCGCAGGAGTCCGGTCGTCTGGATCGTCTCCACGTGCCCGGTCGGCGGCGCACTGCGGTGCAGCTCAAGCCCGACGTCGACGACGACGGAGCGCTCCAGGGTCGAGACCTGTGCCATGGGTGTCCACTGCGCCAGGTCGGTCGTGCCGGACGTCTCGGATCGAAGCTCACCGGCAACGATCCGGGCCCGGTAGAAGATGGCCAGCATGTGCAACTCGACAACATCCCTGTCGTTGCGCTCCACATTCCTCGTACGCGAGTTCACACCGAGCAACTGCTCGACCTGTGCCTCGTACCCCGTCTCCTCAGTCACCTCCCGCACGACGGCGTCGAACGGATCCTCGGCGTGCTCGACCCCGCCGCCGGGCAACGTCCAGTGCCGCCGAGCACCGTCGGGCGAAACCCAACGGGCGAGCAGCACGTCCTCATCCCGGAGACACACCGCGTACGCGGCGACCCGGAGCCGTTGCGTGATCACGGTGACCAGGATGTCGCAGTCTCGGGGGAAGCGCTGCCCTCGAACGGGTTGAACGGTTCTGTCAGAACGATTCTCCTGGGATTTCGGCGGTCAGGCTGCCGGCGCGCAGGGCCGATCGCCGACCTGAGCCGCTTGGCTGCTTCCCACCTGATCGGGTCTGTCAGGGCGCTGACCTAGCCCTGCGCGCATACCTCATCGGTCGTTCGGTCCGTCGAGACGACGGCTGCCTGATCGTGCGCGGTTACGGCAGCCAGCGGGCCGTGTACCAGAAGGCCGCTGGGCGGGCCTGGGCGCACATCACGGCCTACGTTGTCTTCGTCGGCGGTTACGACCCCGGGTTGGACGTGCACACCTCTGTGGAGTGCGTGACTGCATCGAACCCACTCACCTACAGCAGGTGGCCCGCGCCGAGAACTGCCGCAGCCGCACCCAGCAACCGCGCTGTCGCAACGGGCACGAGCGAGAGATCGATCCCACGAGTGGCCGGAACCGCACGGTGTGTCGCGCGTGCAACAGCGAGGCCCAGAGAAGGTGGCGGGTGCGCCAGGCCGCAGAGGTTGCCGCAGCCCGGGCCGCTTACGGGCGCCAGGTTGGTTGAAGCCCTCCCGGCAACCGGCTGAGTGAGCACGTGAGCTGGGCATCGGGTCGCTTCTGTCCTGGCTCCGTGAGACTGGCGAATGTTGACCGCTACGTCGATCAGGTCATCCGCCTGCTCACCGCCTCGGACGCCGGTCAGGAGCGGGTGGGCCGGTAGCGGTCATGTGGTGCCACGAGGCTTCCCTGGTGACCGGTCCGTATGATCCGGCGATGATCAGTGAGTCGTTGCGCCCCGGCCCGGCGGCCACCGGGCGTCGACCGCCCAGCATCAGCGCCAGCGTGCTGCTGTTCGCGTTCTGGTGGGTGTACGTGCTTGCCGTTGACATCGCGCTCCTGGCCGAGGTCGGCGGCGCCGGGAACTGGCTCGCCCTGGGTGGCTGCACGGTGGCCGTCGGTGTCCTGCTCCGTGGCCTCCGGCGCGGGGGTCCGACCGCGTGGCGGGTGGCCCAGCGATTCGCCGTGGGCGTCGGGCTCGCTTTTCTCGGTGGTGCCGGGACGATGCTGCTGTTCGGGCCGCGTCTCGGGTCGCTGATCACGCCGCCGGTCGAACCCGTTGTCGTCGTGGGGATGCTGGGCGGGCTGCTGGCGGTGCTGGCCCTGCTCGTCAGCGGGCTGCTGCTCCGCACCGCTTCGGCCCGGGCCTGGTGCGGTCGCTGATCGCTCATCGACCAGGATGGCGCCATGCACTCGATCTTCACCGGCCGGCTCCTGCTGCCCCTGCTGTCCCCGCTCCGGCGTACTGCCGCGGTCACCCTGGGGGACGGAACTCCGGTGGCGGTGCTGCGCCGCAAGTTCGTGTCCAAGCGGCACCAGTTCGACGTTCTTGATGCTGGAGCTACGACGCTGCTCGCCACCGGTGCCGCCACCAGCTTCGCGAACGACCATCACCGGCTGATCGGACCGCGTTCCGAGGTCATCCTGGAATACCTGATCGACTATGCGGGTCGCCGGCGGGGGACGGTGACTCTGCCGGACGGCCGGGTGTTCACGACCGAAGGCGACCGCAATGCCCAGCATTTCGCCATCACCGACCGGTCGGGCCGCCCGGTGGCCACGCTGGTGACCACGAGCAGCGCCTTGTCGATGCGGTCGGCGGACCTGGTGCTGGACGTCGGTGCGCAGGTGCTGACGCTGCTCGAAGCGATCGGCATGGCGCAGTGCCTGCTCACCGTGGTCAACTCCCGGCGGGGCGACGCGACCTGACCGGCAGTCGGCGCCGCCGACCTTCAACCAACTCCCAGGGGTACGGCGGCGCGAACGCCATCGACATCCGGGCCGCCGCCGGCAACCGGTCACCGCAGACTGGGAACCGCTGCGGCGGCTCCTCCGCCGTGCCGCTCGAGCAGCTGTCGCGCGGAGCCAGGACAGCTTTAGGTGGATCGTTACAACATCCTGAACCATTACGCACAAGAACTGTCATTATGATGCATGCCCGCTTCACCCCCTTTGTGGCAGCTAATTATCGGATTACTGTTACCGGCAAACCGGTAATGCGTCCAGACGGCGAAGAGGAGCTTGTGGCAGCGCGCGAGTTGGTGAGTTGACCGAGCTCTCAAGGACCTCAAGGTCCTGGGGTCAGCTCAGGTAAGCGACGACATCTGATCCACGCGCCCGCTCAGGGCCGGAGCCAGCGATCGAACCAGGCGCGGGTCCGGCGCAGGACGTCGAGTTGATGGTTGCGTTCCCGGACCGAGTGGCCCTCTCTCGGGTAGATCACGAACTCGTGCTCGACGTCGAAGTGGCGCAGCGCCCGGTGGAGGTACACGGCCTGCCCGAGGGGAACGTTGGTGTCCTCGGCACCGTGCAGGATGAGCACCGGAGTGCGGATGCGGCTGGCGAAGGAGATCGGGCTGACCGCGTCATGGGGGTGTGGGCCGATGCCGGACCAGCCGGTGCTGCCACCGAGCGCGGCTTCGAACTGGCCGTTCTCCCCGGTCGCGGCGAGCATGCCCCAGTCGACGACGCCGGCACCGACCAGCGCGGCGCGGAAGCGGTCGGTCTGGCCGACGGCCCAGGCGGACATGAAGCCGCCGTGACTCCAACCAGCGATGCCCAGCCGGTCGGGGTCGGCGATGCCCTGAGCGATGAGCAGGTCGATGCCGGTCAGGATGTCGGTCCACTCCTGCCCTCCGACCCGACCGGCGACGCTGGCGGCGAACTGGTGACCATGGCCCTGGCCGCCGCGCGGGTTGGGCAGGAACACCGCGTAGCCGGCGGCGGCCAGCCACTGTGCGCTGGGGAACCAGAACAACTGGCACCGATCGGCGTAGCGGTCGTAGGGGCCTCCGTGCACGATTGTGACCAGCGGGAACGGGCCTTCCGATGCGGCCCTTCCGACCGGCAGCACGAGCAGACCGTCCAGGTCGAGGCCGTCGGCGGCGCGGTAGGCCAGCGGTTGTTGCGTGCCGAGTGCGATGCCGTCCAGGTCCGGGCGGGTGTTGGTGATTCTTCGCAGCGGCCCGGTCAACGGCCCGATGTGAACGTTCGGGGGTTGATAGCGGGTGCCGGTAATGGCGGCGATCTCTGTGCCGGTAGGAGTGGTGGTGACGTTGTCGAGGCGTCCGGGGTGATGCGACAGGGTGGTGAGGCCGGCGGGGTCGAGCCGGGCCAGTGTTGTGTTCAGACCGTCGGCGCACACCACCAGCGGGGCGGCACCGGTCTGGCAGAGCTGGGTGGGGCACATCGAGAGACCAGCTGTCCGGTTGCGCAGGACGCGGCTGTCCACGGCCAGGTCGAACACGGCGGTGCCGGCCTGCAGCACCGGTGGGGTGAGCGCGACGTAACCGAGGTGCCAACCGTCCTCGCCCAGCCACCAGGCTAGAGATCGTGCGTCGGCCGCGACCGGGCCAAGGTTCTCCGCACTCCCGGTCGTGGGGTCGAACAGGTGCAGTTGGCCGGTGCGCGGGCCGTGGTCGTTGTCGGCGCTGGCCCAGGTGAGCACGGCAAGTGGGCCGCCGCCGGGACGTTGGCACAGTTCCACGACGTGCCGGTCGCCGAACACACCCGGGGTGGTGACCCGGCCGGTGCGCAGGTCGAGCATCCGCAAACGGGCACGCGATTCGCGCTCGCCGACGACGACGGCATCGTCTCGGTCCCGGGCTCGGCGCGCGTCCTGCTCGCTGGGTCCGTCCTCCGCGAGCAGAGCGACCAGGTGGGGGTCGCTGAGCGGCAGATGGTCGACGACGCCGGTTCGCCAGTTGGTCACCGTGGTCACCGCGCCGTTGGCGGGGGTGAATCTGTGTAGCTGCGTGGTGCCGCGGTCGGCGCGGTCGGACAGGAAGAACAGCGTCTCCGAGTCGGCCGCCCAGAGCGGCCGGGACTCGGTTGCGGTGTCGGCTGTCGCCCGGCGCGGCGCGACGGCGTCATCGGTGCCGGCGAGCCAGAGTTGGGTGTCGAGGTGGTCACCGGCCCGGCTGATGGGAGCGAGGACGTAGCAGAGCAAGCGCCCGTTCGGGGCCAGCGCCGGGGTCTGCGGGGCACAACCGTCGACCACGACCTCGGCGGTCAGACCCGTCATGCGATCAGTCTGCCAGCATCGACACATGTTCTCAGTGGAGGAACGCGACCTGATCCGGTGGTGGCTGCTGCACCTGGCGGAACAGGACCCCGCTGTCGTCGCCGCCGCGATCACCGGCTCACACGCCACCCCGCCAGCTACGCCAAAGGCGCCCACCTACTGCCCGCCGACATCACCGGCCCGCTCGAAACGACCCTGGTCCGCTCCACTGATGAGCCGAGTTACGCCGTGCGCTCTCGGCTGCCGCAACGTCCCTGACCGCGGAACTCACTCGCACGGACCCGACCCTGGCCGAGCGACTACACCCGATTCTCACCGAGATCGCCGCGATCAGTCGACGGCCACCGGGCAGCAGGCCACCCGCCCAGGTGCCGCAGCAACGCTGAGGTCCAAACGCTGCACGTCTCGCAAGGTCGGCGGCACCGCCGATCGACCGGTCAGGATCCTGGTTGGGCTCCAGGCCCGGGCAACAGGTCGATGTCCGTAGCCCGCATGGGCTCTTCGCACTCCGAGCACCGCAGCTCCACGTGGCTGATCTTGCCGCAGGCGTGGTGGCGGTAGAGCACCGGCGGGCCGGCCTCGCCCGCCGTCCACCGATCACCCCACCGCACCATCACCAGCAGCAGATCGCAGAGCTCCCTGCCCTTGTCGGTGAGCAGGTATTCGTGGCGGACCGGCCGGGCTGAATACTCACGCCGGGTCAGGACGCCCTGTTCAACCAGCCAGCTCAGCCGTTCGGCGAGCACCTTGCGGGACATGCCGAGGCCCCGCTGGAGTTGGTCGAAGCGGTGCGTGCCGGCGTAGACGTCCCGCAGGATCAGCGGAGACCACGGCTCACCGATGACGTCGAGGGTGCGGGCGATAGAGCACGCCATGGCGCCGAACTGCGTTCGTTGCATGACGCCACGATACGCAAAGGTGGTTCCTTCAAGGAACTGACTCTGTTAGCGTCACATCAGTCCATCCCCTTAAGGAACGGACTGGCCCTGTCCCCCTCTCCACACGCGAGTGGAAGCCGAAGGAAGGCCCGCATGAACCATCCGCCGATCGTGCCGACCAGGGACTGGCAGGACGCGGTAGACGCCCTGCGCGTACGCGAAAAGGCACTCACCCGCCAGCTCGACTCAGTGGCTGCGGCGCGTCGCCGGCTGCCGATGACGTCGGTCGAGCAGGACTACGTGTTCGAGGGCCCGTCCGGGCCTGCCAGTCTGAGCGACCTGTTCCAGGGCCGCCGCCAGCTCATCGTGTACACGTTCATGTGGCACGGCATCGACGCCGTCTGCTCCGGCTGCTCGATGTTCACCGACAACGTCGGACACCCGGCCCACCTCAATGCCCGTGACGTCAGCCTCGCGTTGACGTCTCACGGCCCACTGGACGACCTGCTGGCGGTGCGGCGGCGAATGGGTTGGGACCTGCCCTGGTACTCGTCGCTGAACAACAGCTTCAACGCCGACATGGGCACCGGTGACGGATTCGCGCTGAACGTCTTCCTCCGCGCCGACGACCGGATCTTCCGCACCTACACCACCACCGCCCGCGGCGTGGAACGGCTCGGCAGCAACTGGACCTTCCTCGACCTGACGCCCTACGGCCGACAGGAGACCTGGGAGGACTCGCCGGAAGGCTGGCCGCAAACCCAGCCCTACCGGTGGTGGCGACTGCACGACGAGTACGACACGACCGGGGATCCGTCATGACGGTCGACACGCCAGTCGCTGAACTCCTCTTCCAGCAGGAGGATGCGACACCCTTCAACACCGACGCGGCGACACTCAAGCCGTGGAGCCAGGCACTGGCCTGCCTGCGGTCGGCGCACAAGTGTTGGCTGTTCACTGTGGGACCGGATGGTCGGCCACACGCCGCGCCGGTGATGGTCGTGCTGGTCGACGGGGCGCCGTGCATTGCGAGCCGCCCGCACTCCCGTAAGAGCCGAAACCTGGCTGGCAACCCCCGCGCTGTCATCACGGTGAGCAGCGAAGATCTCGACCTGGTGGTGAGCGGTGAAGCTCACCAGGTGTCCGGCGGGACCGCACTGCGCCGGGTGGCTGCCGCCTTCGTCACAAAGTACGGCTGGACGTTCGACATCAGGGACGGCCGGGTCCACGACGAGAGTCTGCCCGGATCACCCGAGTACGCCTTCCACCAGGTCTCCCCGGTCCGGGCTTTCGGCTACGGCACGGACGGGCTCACCGCGACCCGTTGGCGGTTCAACCGCACCTGAGGTCACGCCGAGCCCGTCCGCCGCTGGTACGTCTAGGGCGACACTCCTCGACGTCCGGGCCGCCGGCCTGCGATCAGTGGGCGGGCTCGCCGAACCAGCGGGAGAGGTGTTGGTCCAGGCTCTGCTGATCGTCACCGACCCAGGCGACGTGACCGTCGGGGCGCAGCAGGACACAGGGGAAGTCCAGCTCCGCGGTGGGATCCGTCAGGTGATCGACCCGGTCTGACCAGCCGCCGACGGTCAGGCGTTCGGTGCGGTCCAGCAGCAGGCCCCGGCCGCGATGCAACAGATCGTAGAGGTTGCCCTGTTTCACGGCGACGTCGGGCAGGCGGCGACCGAGCAGGTCGGGGCCTGCGCCGAAGTCGTACCGGATGCCGGTCGCGGTGATCTTCTCGATCAGGTGGCGGTTCACCTCGTCGACGTCCATCAGCTCGGTGAGCAGCCTGCGCACGGCCTGCGGGCCTGGTTCGGGGGACAGCAACTCCATCTGGGCTCGGGTGTTGTCCAGCACGTCCGCGGCGACCGGATGACGTTCGGCCTGGTACGTGTCCAGCAGAGCCTCCGGCGCCCAGCCCCGGATGTGCGCGGCCAGTTTCCAGCCGAGGTTGAAGGCGTCCTGAACGCCCAGGTTGAGGCCCTGTCCCCCGATGGGCGGATGGATGTGGGCGGCATCGCCGGCCAGGAGGACGCGGCCGACCCGGTATCGGTCGGCCAGCCGGGTGGCGTCCCCGAAGCGGGACAACCAGCGCGGGGAGTGCACACCGAAATCGGTTCCGGCGATGGTGCGCAACTGTTGTTGGAAATCCTCGAGGGTGGGCGCCACCGCACGGTCGCTGACTCCCGCGGCGGGGACAACGACGCTGTAGACCCCGTTGCCTGCGGGCCGGAGCCAGAAGGGGTGATGGTTTTCGCGGATCGCGTTCACCGTGGCGGCGATCTCCTCCTGCGGCGCGCCCACCTCCATCTCGCCCATCAGCGTCTCGGTCCGTGCGGGCTCCCCGGGAAAGCCGACGCCGAGCAGTTTGCGCACCGTGCTGCGCCCGCCGTCACAGCCGACGAGATAGCGCGAGCGCAGTTGCTCCCCGTCGGTCAGCTCGACTGTCACACAGTGGTCGTCCTGCTCGATGCCGACGACCGCGCGACCACGCCGAACCTGCGCGCCCAGTTCGATCGCATGCTCTTCGAGCAGGCCGACGATGACTGGCTGCGGGATACCCAGCAGATAGGCGTACGCGGAATCCAGGTCTTTCGGTGCGGGTTTGGCGATGGCCGCGAAGAAGCCGGCGGCCGGCCGCTGCCTGCCGTGCGGGAGGACGCGATCCAGCAGGCCGCGCATGGCCAGCAGTTCGAGGCTGCGGACATGCAGACCGACGATACGGACGTACGAGGCGGGCTCGGTTTCCTTCTCCACCACGAGGACCCGTACGCCGTGCAGCCGCAGTTCGGCGGCCAGCATCGCACCGGTCGGCCCGCACCCGGCAATGATCACGTCGAAGATGAGGGGCGGGCGATCCGCACTGGTCGACGGCGACTCGACCCCGTTTTGAGACGCGGGCTCGGCGGTGAATTGTTGAGGGCGCATGGGTGTTGCCTTTCGGGAGGGCCTTGTTGGCGGGGCGCTCCCGGCGACACCTACGTCAATCGCCCGGTCGTGACGGGAAGGGGGAGCACCCACATCGCTGCATCGTTCATGGGTCTCACCTCCTCGGGCGGGTCACGTCACCTGCAAGCTACAAGCCCGACCATCGTCCCGCCAGCTCTTTTCAGTCATGGTCACGGGCCCACGCCTTCTCGTCCGCGCGGCGTTCGCGGCGCTCGCCCTGTCGCCGTCAGCGGTCCTGCGGTCGGGTCAGCGATCGGTGGAGCCACTCGGCCATCAGCGCGCGTTCGGCGTCGGTGAGCCCCGGGAGGTCGGGCAGCACCGTCGCGAATGTCACGGCGACCGCGTTCGTGGCCGTGTCGGGTGTCGCCGGAGTTGTCGCCAGGATGCTGGTGAGCACAGCGTCGAGCATGGCCTCGCTCAGACCGGGGTCGCGCTGCTCCGGGGGCACTCCCAGCAGGGTGAGGATGGTTCCGTTGCCCGCAGAGTGGATCATCAAGAGTGCGCGCTGTTCGTCGACCCGCAGGAGGCCGGCTGCGGCGAGTCGCCGAACGCGGCGACGCAGCACGTCGAGGCCCGCGACCGTCGCCGGTGAGGGTGCGCCGCTCCCCCGCGTCGCGATCAGCGCGTACAGCTCGGGGTTCGCCAGGCCGAAATCCACGTGCGTACGCCATCCGGCGCGCAGGTCCGCGACCGGGTCACCCGCCGCGACGTCCGCCGCGACCGACTTGCCGCTGACGTAGGTGGCCATGACATGTTCGGCGACGGCGTCGATGAGGCCGTCCTTGTCGCCGAACAGGCGGTAGATGGTCGGGGCCTGCACCCCTGCGGCCTGCGCGACGGCGCGCGTCGTCACCGCGTTCGCGCCCTTCGCGCGCAGCAGTTGGGTGGCTGCCGCGACGATCCCGGAGCGGACGTCGTCGCGGGATGCCGTGTCCTGCGTCGTCACCATGAACCAATGCTAACAGCGCCTTGTTATCTACGGAATATCGGTGTTAACGTCAAGGGCGAATCGCCGATAACAAGGGAGCTTTCATCATGTTGGTCGTCACCGGTGCCACTGGTCAGCTCGGGTCCCAGATCGTCGACCTGCTCCTCGACCGGCTGCCACCCGAGGCCGTGGGCGTGAGCGTGCGCGACGTCGACAAGGCCGCGGGCCTCGCCGAGCGCGGCGTCCGGGTCCGTGCCGGAGACTTCACCGACCCAGCCACACTGGAGCGCGCCTTCGAGGGTGCCGAGAAGGTCCTCGTCGTGTCCACCGCCATCCGGGGCAGCGGCGCGATCGTCGCGAACTGCGCTGCCATCGACGCCGCCCGGGCCGCGGGAGCCAAACGGATCCTCTACACCAGCCACCAGGCCGCCTCCAGGGACTCGCTGTTCGCCCCCCAGCCCACGCACGCCGCGACCGAGGAGCACCTGGCCGGCCTGGGAGTTCCCTTCACCGCACTGCGCAACGGGTTCTACGTGAGCACGCTCAGCTACTCCATCGGTGCGGCGCTGGAGACCGGGCAACTCGTGGCGCCGGCGGACGGCCCGGTGTCCTGGACCGCACATTCCGACCTGGCCGAGGCCGCAGCCATCGCAATGGTCGAGGAGGGCCTGCTCGATGGCGTCACGCCCGCGCTGACCGCAGCGGAGGCGCTCGACCTCGAAGCGGTGGCCGGGATCCTCGCCGGGATCACCGGCCGCGCCATCACCCGAGTGGTCGTCGGCGACGACGAGTGGAAGGCCGATGCCGTCACGCATGGCATGCCCGCGGCAGCCGCCGAATTCACCCTCGGCCTGTACCGCGCAGCGCGACGGGGAGAGTTCGCCGTCACCGACCCGACGCTGGAAACCCTCATCGGTCGTCGACCGACGTCCGTCCGTTCGGTGCTCGAGGCCATCGTCTCCCAACGGTGATGCGTGCTGACGAGCACCGGGCCTGCGAGCCGCTGAGTTGACCCTCGACCGGGTCGAGGCCCGACCATCGGCGACATGGACAACCAGCCGACACCCGACCCGACCATGACCCGCATCGGTGCGGCGGTGCAGCTCGGCCGATCAGGGCAGAAGGCTCTCGCCCGGGACGCCCTCACCGCGCTGTGGGACGAGATCGGCCCCACCGGCGACGCCTTCCACCGCTGCACCCTCGCCCACTACCTCGCCGATCTCCAGGACACCACCGAAGCGGAGCTGGTGTGGGACGAGCGCGCCCTGACCGCCGTGTCCGACCTGACCGACGAGCGCGCCCAGCGTTACCTGTCCTCGCTCCAGGTCCAGGCGTTCCTGCCGTCGCTGTACCTGAATCTGGCCGACTGCCACCGGCGCCTGGGCAACCCCGCCCAGGCCCGGGAGCACCTGGCCCGGGCCGGCGAACACCTGGTGCACCTGTCCGACGACCCGTACGGCGAGGCCATCCGCGCCGCCATCCGCGAGTTCGCCGCGGACGACCCGAGCGACGCCCGGCGGTGACGGTCGGCGGGGCCTGACGGCGATCTGTAGGTTGTCTTCTTGACGGGCGGCTGACGTGTAGCTAAGTTTCAGCCACCCGGACTGAGAGGCGTCTATGCAGACCCGACTCGTTACCGCGACCGCCTGGGCGGCCACACTGGTGGCCACCCTCGCTTCCCTCCCTGCCCACGCCGCCACGCCGGCGCGCCCGCCGAATGCCGAGCACGGCTGGGTGACGTCCACGCTGCGACACATGAGCCTGGAGCAGAAGGTCGGCCAACTCTTCGCCACCTACGTCTACGGCGGTGACGCCGTGGACCCCAGCGCCACAGACCGGGCCGCGAACCTCGCCGCCTTCGGTGTGGAGACCCCGGCCGAGGTGATCGAGCGGTACCACCTGGGCGGCGTCTGCTACTTCTCCTGGTCGCACAACCTGGACAGCCCTCGGCAGATCGCGACCCTCTCCAACGGACTCCAGCAGGCCGCCCTCGGCGACGGGGCAAAGGGCAGGGTGCCGCTGCTCATCTCCACCGACCAGGAGCAGGGCGCGGTGGTGCGAATGCCCTCCCCCGCCGCCCAGTTCCCCGGGTCGATGGCGCTGGGTGCGGGGCGGTCGGCCCAGGCCGCCCGGACGGCGGCGGAGGTCACCGGACGCGAGCTGCGCGCCGTCGGCATCCGACAGCCGTACGCGCCGATCGCCGACGTCAACGTCAACCCGGGCAACCCGGTGATCGGGGTGCGGTCCTTCGGCGCCGACCCCACCCTCGTGGCCGACCTCACCGCCGCCCAGGTCACCGGTTTCCAGGACCGGGCCGGGGTGACCGCCGCGGCGAAGCACTTCCCCGGTCACGGCGACACAGCCACCGACAGCCACACCGGTCTCCCGGTGATCAACCACAGCCGCGCCGAGTGGGATCGGATCGACGCGCCGCCGTTCAGGCGGGCCATCCGCGCCGGTGTGGACACGATCATGACCGCGCACATCGTGGTCCCGGCGCTCGACCCGTCCGGCGACCCCGCGACCTTGTCGCCCACGATCCTCACCGGCGTGCTGCGTGGCGAGCTCGGTTTCCGGGGCGTCATCGTCACCGACGCGCTCAACATGGCTGGCGTACGGGCGAAGTACGGTGACGAGCGGGTGCCCGTCCTGGCGCTCAAGGCCGGCGCCGACCAGCTCCTGATGCCGCCGAGCCTCGCGCTGGCGCGGGACGCGGTGCTGCGGGCTGTCGCCACCGGCGAGCTCACCGAGCGTCGGATCGACGAGTCGGTCCGACGCATCCTCGGCGTGAAGTATCGCCAGGGACTGGCCCGCTCCCCGCTGGTCGACGTGGAGAAGGCCGTGCGGACCGTCGGCGCTCCGGAGCACCTCGCCGCCGTCACCCGGGTCACCGACCCCACGCTCACCGCCGTCCGCAACGACGCCGGAGTGCTGCCCCTGCCCCACGCCGACCGGTCGGTCCTGATCACCGGCTGGGACAGCGCTGCCTTCGCCCCGGTCGCGACGGTCGCCGCCGGATTCACCGCGCGTGGTGCCCGAGCCACCGCACGACCGGCGACCCTGCCCTCCGACGCGACGATCGCCGCCACGGCGAGCCAGGCCGCCGAGCACGACCTCACCGTCGTGCTCGTGAACAAGGCGTGGGACACCGCCGTCACCGACCCGCGAGCCACCCAGCAGCGCCTGGTCGCGGCGCTGCTGAGCACCGGGAAACCCGTGGTCGTCGTGGCCGTCCGCGACCCGTACGACATCGCTTACCTGCCGGGTGTCACCACCTACCTGGCGACGTACTCGTACACCCGTGCGGCGATGGACGCCCTCGTCCGCGCGCTGCACGGCGAGTTGTCCCCGAGCGGACGACTGCCCGTCACGATCCCCAAGGCCGAGGGGGCGGGCTCCGTGCTCTACCCCTACGGCCACGGCCTGAGCTGGTAGGAGGCAAGCATGCAGCGGAGGAATCTCCTCATCGGCGCGGTCGGCGCGGGCGCGCTGGGGGCGGGAACGCTCGGTGCGGGACCGGCGTCGGCCGGCTCCCGTGCCCGTCGGGTCCGCACCGGCCTCGACGAGCTGGTGTCGTCCGGGTTCGCCGAACTCGCCGGTCAGCGTGTGGGCGTCGTGTCCAACCCGACCGGGGTCGACGCGTCCTACCGGCACCTCGTCGACCTGATGCACGGCTCCGGTCGGGTGCGACTGGTCGCGGCGTTCGGCCCCGAGCACGGCTTCCGCGGCTCCGCCCAGGCCGGCGGCAGCGAGGGAACCGGCGTCGACGCACGCACCGGCATCCCGGTGTACGACGCGTACGGCGCCACGCAGGCCCGGTGGGAAGCCATGTTCACCGAGGCCGGGGTGGACACGGTGGTCTTCGACATCCAGGACGTCGGAGTCCGCTTCTACACCTACATCTGGACCATGTACACCTCGATGGTCGCCGCGGCCCGGGTCGGCAAACGCTACGTCGTGCTGGACCGGCCCAACCCGATCGGCGGGCGGCCCTACGGGCCGTTGATGACCAGCCCGTACACCTCAGGAGTCGGCCTGAAGGAAATCATCCAGCAGCACGGGATGACCGTCGGGGAGCTGGCCCGCTTCTTCAACGCCACCTTCCTGCCGGCCGAGGCGGGACGACCGGTCGACCTGCACGTCATCCGGTGCCGGCACTGGAAGCGCGACGCCCTCGCCGCCGACACCGGCGTGCCCTGGGTGATGCCCAGCCCGAACATGCCCACCCCGGACACCGCTCTGGTCTACCCGGGCACCGGGCTGTTCGAGGGCGTCGCGTCGATCACCGAGGGGCGCGGCACGACTCGCCCGTTCGAGCTGATCGGCGGGCTGGCGACGGACTTCGACCACCACTGGGGTGACCGGCTCAACGCCCGGAACCTGCCCGGGGTCGAGTTCCGCGAGGCGTACTTCTCGCCGACCTCGGCCGGGCAGAAGCCGGACCTGCTCAACAAGCTCTGCGCCGGCGTCGAGGTCAAGGTCGTCGACCCGGCGGTGTACGACCCGATCCGCACCGGCGTGGCCATGCTCGTGGAGGCGCACAAGTACCCGGCGTTCGCCTGGCGACGCGACTCGTGGGACACCGTGCGCCCGTACTGGATCGACAAACTCACCGGGTCGCCGCGACTGCGGACCCAGATCGACGCCGGAGCTGACGTGGACGACGTCGTCGGCGCCTGGGCCGAGGAGTTGGCCACCTTCAACCGGCAACGCCGGCCCTACCTGCTCTACTGAGGAGCGCGGTCATGACCAGGTCGGCTCGTCGTCCGCTCCGCTCACTCGCGCTCGGTCTGGCTCTGGTGACCCTGGGCACGGCGCTGCCCGCCACCGGGGCGGCCGCCGCGACACCGTCGTCCGGTCCGCCGACCGTCACCCCCGCCGACATCCAGTTCCGCCACGACACGTTGCGGCGTGGCAGCGCCCGCCAGGTCGGACTGCTCCCCGACCAGGTGGATCGCATGCCCGCCGACCTGGCGGCGTACCTGCAGCCGACCCCGGACCACCCCGGCTACCCGGCGTACGCCGGCGCGGTGGTCCTGGCCGCCAAGGACGGCGTGATCGTCCAGCACGCCGCCGTGGGCAGCGCGGTGAAGTACTCCGCGGTGGGGCCGCCGCCCGACCTGGTCGGTGTGGAACTCCCCGCCGACCAGCAGATCCCGACCCGGCGCGACACCATCTTCGACCTGGCGTCGGTGTCGAAACTGTTCACCACGATCGTCGCCATGCAGCAGGTGGAGCGGGGACGGGTGGAGCTGGACACGCCGGTCGCCCGGTACGTGCCGGAGTTCGCCGCCGGCGGCAAGGCGACGGTGACCGTGCGGATGCTGCTCACCCACACATCGGGTCTGCCCGCGTTCACACCATTGTGGAGCAGGTACCCGACACCGGCCGAGCGGTTCGCCGCCGCGCTCGCCACGCCGCTGGCCACCGGGGCGACGCCCGGTGGCCAGTACGTCTACTCCGACCTGGGGCTGATCGCGCTGGGAGTCCTGCTGGAGCGAGTGACTGGTCGGCCGCTGGCCGACCTCGTCCGCGACGGCGTGACCGGGCCGCTGGGCATGACCGACACCGGCTACAACCCCGGCCCGCAGCGGCGGTCGCGGATCGCCGCGACCGAATACCAGCCGTACGCGGGACGGGGCATGGTGTGGGGTGAGGTCCACGACGAGAACGCGTGGTCGCTCGGCGGGGTGGCCGGGCACGCCGGGGTCTTCTCCACGGCCGCGGACCTGGCCGTGCTCTGCCAGTCACTGCTCAACGGCGGCGAATACCGCGGCCGGCGGATCCTGCGCTCGGAAACGGTGCGCGCGATGCTGGTCAACTACAACGCGCCGCTGGAGTCGGCCTACCCGGAGAGCGACCGCGGGCTCGGTTTCGAGCTGAACAAGCACTGGTACATGATGGGGCTCTCCTCTCCGGTGGCCTTCGGGCACACCGGCTTCACCGGCACGTCGATCGTCATCGACCCGCTATCCCACTCGTTCGTCGTCATGCTCAGCAACCGCGTGCACCCGGACCGGGGCTGGGGCAGCAACAACGTCGCCCGACGGGCCGTCGCGCGTGACCTCGCCGAGGCGTTGCCGGTGCGGCCGCAGTCCGCCAGCGCCTGGCGTGCCGACCCACGCGACTCCGCGACGAGCACGCTCACGGCGCCGCTGCGTCGGCCCAGCCGTGGCGGCACGGCGAGCTTCCTGCTCTGGTACGACACCGAGCCCCGCTTCGACAGCGCGCGATTCGAGGTCTCCACCGATGGTGGTCTGACCTGGGTGCCGGCGACGATGCAGCTCCGCGATGCCGCCCGCCGGTGGAGCGCCGACGGCACGGTCACCGGCTACGGGGGTCGCGTGTGGTGGCAGGTCACGGTGGCGCTGCCCGATCAGGCCACCCACCTGCGCTGGAGCAGCAGCACCGACGGCTCCGGCCAGGGGCGCGGCGTCTACGTCGACCGGGTCGTGGCAGCGGACCAGCACGGCGTCCTCTTCTCGGGCGAGGGTCCCGACGCCCTCCGGTTCGTCGCCGACGGGTGGTCACCGGCGCGGAGCTGACGTTGCACTGTCGCAGCGTCCCTGCGAGGTCGGTCGGGGCGGGTCACCGATCCTGGCGAGAGACGCATGTGCGGTATTCCTGCGGCGAACGTCCGTAGTGGGCACGGAAGAGGCGGCTGAAGTGGGCCTTGTCCGGGAAACCCCAACGGGCGGCGATGGCCTGGATCGGCTGCCGCAGCAGCGGGTTGCCGAGATCACGCCGGCACTGCTCCAGGCGCTTGGCGCGGATGAGCTCGGCAACCGTCGTCGCCTCCGCCTCGAACAGGCGGTGCAGCGACCGCGGCGAGATGTGGTGGGCGGCGGCGACGCTGCGAGGGCTGAGCTCGTCACTGTCGAGGTGGCGGTCGATGAAATCGACGACCCGGGCCCGCAGTGCGGTCTGCCGCGCCTCCGGTGACAGGGTGTCCTCGATGTCGAGGTACTGAGCGAGCGCGGCAGTGAGCAGGTCCACCGCCACCCCGCCCAGTATCTCTGCCTGAGCCGGCTCGAACTGCTCCGGGTGCGCCGCGATGCTCCGCAGGTGGTGGGCCAACAGCCCGGCCACGCCGAGGTGCGACGGCATCGGCGTGGCCAACAGGCGGCGAAGACGGTCCGGCGCCAGCGGCAGCGCCGCGTGCGGTATCTGCACGGTGATCGTGGTGGCGAGACCGGGGCCGTCCGCGCGGTGCCGGGCGACGTGCGGCCGCGCGGTGTCCAGGAGCGTGAAATGGTTCGCGGCTTCCAGCGTGGACTCGGTGCGGTCCTGGATCAGGGTGCTGTGACCCGTCAGTGGTAGCGCCAGTTGATACACGTCCCCCTCGGTTCGGCGGACCAGTGTCGTGGGCCGGATCGAGTCCAACGACGGGTAGCCCAGCGAGGTCATCCGGATGCGGCCGAGATCGATGGCCTGCGCGTACGCGACGAAGTTGTCCAGGTGACCGCTGCTGATGTGCGCGGGCGCCGTCTCCTGGGCGACCAGGGCATACCAGAAGGCGAACCTGTCCGCCGGAGGCACCACCGTCGTGTCCACCACCAGGTTGGGCAGCATTCCGTTCACCTCCCCCCACATGCGAGGATGGATTCTTGCATGCCTCGACGCCCTTTACCCATGACCGGATTCCCACGCCCGGTGCTGCCCAGTGGGCTGGCGAATGTCGGCGGTGACCGGCGCCGACCTGCGCGAGGCGGCCGAGGAGATGACCCGGGTGCTGCAGCCACACCGGGAACGCGACTGGTCGGTGCCGGCCGGCTCGCTGAGCTGGAGCTGCTGGACCACCGCCGCGCACGTCGCGCACGACCTTCTCGCGTACGCGGGGCAGGTCACCGGCCGCCCGGATGACGGCTACCTGCCGTACGACCTGCGGGTCTCCCCCGACGCGAGCCCGACGCAGGTGCTCACCGTGGTGCGGGCCTGCGCCGGTCTGCTCAGCGCCGCCGTCGACGCCGCCCCGGCAGACACGCGGGCCTGGCACTTCGGTCCGTGCGATCCGGCCGGTTTCGCCGCCATGGGCGTGGCCGAGACCGTGCTGCACACCCACGACATCACCCTCGGCCTCGGTGTGCCGTGGCAGCCGCCGCAGCGGCTGAGCGCGCTGGTGCTGCGGCGACTCTTCCCGGACGCCCCGGCCGGGGCGGCACCCGAGGTGCTGCTCTGGATGACCGGCCGCGGCGAGTTGCCCGGCCGTGCCCGGCGTACCTCCTGGGTCTGGCGCGCCGCAGTCGACTGACTCGCACCAGCGTCGAGGGGTGGGTGGTCGCCTGTCGGGGCGACCACTAGCCGGCGTCGAGTGTGTGGCGGTGACCGTCGAGTGGGAAGGGCGGTCGGGCCGGCAGGATCTCCTGGAACACGAAGCCGGACTTCTGCGCCACCCGGCAGGACGCGACGTTGTCCACCTGGTGCAGCAGGTCGAGATGCGTCACCTCGGGGAACCGGTCGAACGCCCAGCGGCTCAGCGCGGTGACCGCGCGAGGGGCGACGCCGCGGCCGCGTGCCCACGACGGCGTCCAGTAGCCCACCTCCGGAGCCGGGCGCTGCGGCGTGACCCCCTTGAGCACCACGTTGCCCACCAGCCGGGGGCCGTCGGTCTGCTCTTCGAGGACGGCGAAGGTGTACCGCCGGCCGTCGGCCCAGTCCCGCTGTGCGCCGTCCAGCCACCGTCGTGCCTCGGCGGCGGTGGTCACCGGAGCTCTGGTCCAGCGGCGCAGGATCGGATCCCGGTACGCCCGCACCAGCTCATCCAGGTCGTCGGCGCACCAGGGACGCAGCGCGACTCCCGGCGTCGAGGGCGTGTCGGGTGACCGCGATTCGATCAGCATCGGCACAGTCTGCCGTGGTCGTGGCCGGGGGTCAGCCCCGTCGGCGCCACCGCCGCCACCAGCTGCGGCGGGGCCGGCGCGACGGTGTCGGAACGGTCGCCGGTTCGGTGGCGGTCGAGGTGACCTTGGGGCGGGCCCGTTCGGCGCGCCAGCGGCGGACCACGTCCTCGGTGTTCACCGGGCGCACCGCGACCCGGGGGCCGTCGTCGGGGAAGCGCAGCCACGCCACGATCTGCGCGTTCAACTGCCCCACGAAGTCGCGGACGGACTGCTCGGTGGGCAGGTCACGGACCTCGTCGGGGACCTGCTCGATGCGTCGGCGCAGTTGCAGCGACGTGGGCAGGAGCAGGTCACTGGGGAGCGCCTCGCGCTCCAGGAAGCTCTTGATCCACCACGCCTCGTCGTACGGCGCCCCCCGACCGGGGATCGGCTTGCCCATGCCGGGCAGGTCGTCGAACTCGCCGCGTTGAACGGCATCCTGGATCTTCGCCTCCACTGACGCTTCCCACGCCTCGGTCACCGTGCGGCACCTCCCTGGCCACCGTAACGCGCCGCCTCCGGCCGGCGACACGCACTTGCCAGGGGTCAGCGCGCCCGCCACGGCGAGCATTCCCGCCGACGGTGCTGGCGTTGCGCCGGACGCGGGTGGATCACCCCGGATCGCAGGCCACGGCCTGCCAGGTGGCCCTGGGTTGGGATTTTCATCCCGATTACGGTCGGTGTGGGGACTACCGAACGGGGGAAGCGTCGTGGTGAGTACGGGTGCACTGCTGGGCATCACGCTGGTGGCGTTGGGCCTGGTGCTCACGCCCGGCCCGAACATGGTCTACCTGGTGTCCCGCTCGGTGGCGCAGGGCCGCCGGGCCGGGCTGATCTCGCTGCTCGGGGTGGCCGCCGGGTTCGGCGTCTACCTGGTCGCGGCGGTCGCCGGCCTGGCCGCGGTCTTCGTCCTGGTGCCGACGCTGTACGCGGTGGTGAAGCTGGCCGGGGCCGGCTATCTGCTGTGGCTGGCCTGGCGGACGCTGCGTCCGGGCGGCCACTCGCCGTTCGCGCCCACCCCGCTGCCGCCGGACCCGCCCCGCCGGCTGTTCACCATGGGCCTGATCACCAACCTGCTGAACCCGAAGATCGCCATCCTCTACGTGTCGCTGCTACCGCAGTTCATCGACCCGGCGCAGGGGCACCTGGCGATGCAGAGTCTGCTGCTGGGCCTGACCCAGATCGCCGTCGCGTTGAGCGTGAACGCGCTGATCGTGCTCAGCGCCGGGGCGCTGGCCGGCTTCTTCGCGCGCCGGCCGGTGTGGCTGCGGGTGCAGCGGTGGGTGACCGGGACGGCCCTCGCCGCGTTGGCCGTCCGGATCGCCACGGACCGCTCCCGCGCGGCGGTCGCCACACCCTGACAGCCGACGGTCACTGCCCCCGGTGGCGGCGGAGCATCCCGGCGGCCAGCGGCGCGGCGTCCAGGTCACCGGCGGCGAGCCGGGCGGCGAGGGTACGGCGGACCAGCCGGTCGGCCAACGCGGGCGCGTGTCGACCGACGGCCATCTCCAGGCGTCCACGGGTGGTGGTCGCCACGTCCCTGGGCGCCCGGCGGGCGGTGGCGGCGTGCAGGATCGCCGCGACCACCCCCTCGACCGGCTCGGGGCGGGACACGCCCCGCAGGGACAGGCCCGCCTCGGCGGTGCTGTCGTGGATGGGTGAGGCGACCATGCTCGGGTAGACGACGCTCACCCCCACGTGGCTGCCCACCTCGTGGCGCAGGGCGTCGGCGTAGGCGACCAGGGCCCGCTTGCTGACCCCGTACGCGGCGGCGAGCGGCAGTGGCAGCACCGCCATCCGACTGGACACGAAGATCACCCTCCCCCGGGCGGCGACCAGCGGGGGCAGGGCCGCGGCGGTGGTCCGCCAGGCGGCGAGCAGGTTGACCTCCAGTTGCTGGCGGACCACCTCGTCGGGCGGCAACTCGGCGGGGGCGGGGCCACCCACCCCGGCGTTGTTGATCAGCAGGTCGAGCCCGCCGAGCTGGTCGACGGCGGCGCCCACCGCCGGCGCGACGGCGTCCGGGTCGGTCAGGTCGCAGCCGAGCACCGGCAGGTCGTCGTCGGGTCGCGCGTGCAGGTCGAGGCCCACGACCCGGGCGCCGGCGGCGGTCAGCGCGGCCCCGAGGTGTCGCCCGAAGGTGCCGCTGGCCCCGGTCACCAGCACCCGGCGGCCGGTCAGCGTCCGGCGGCTCACTGCCTCGCCCCGACCCGGCGCGTCCCGGCGGCCAGTTCCCGGGTCAGCTCGGCCAGGTAGGCGTCGAAGTCCACGCGCATCGCCGGGCGGCGTTGACCCCAGCGGGCGGTCGCGGCCCGCAGCTCGGCGCGGCAGACGGCCCGCTGCCGGTCCTCATCGGGCAGCGCGTAGCGGCCGGCGAGGTTCGCGGCGATCAGTTTGGCCTGAGCCTCCACCAGGGGAAACGCCGAACCGGTGGACTGCATCAGCCCGACGAAGCTCAGGCCGGGGGCGTCCGGGTGGAACACGTGCCGGTACAACGGCAGGGTGTCGGCGCCCCCGCCGAGCAGCGCCGGGTCGAGGAACGGGATCTCCACCCGGTAGCCGGTGCACCAGACGATCAGGTCGACGTTGTCGCTGCGACCGTCGGTGAACTCGACCCGGTCGCCGTCGAGGGCGGCGACGCCGGGCCGGGCCTCGACGTCACCGTGGGTCAGCCGCGACAGCAGCCCGTCGGAGAGCGTCGGGTGGTCCTGGAGGAAACCGTGCGTCGGCGCGGGCAGCCCGTAGCGGGCCGGGCTGCCGACGGTGGCGGTGAGCATCGTCTGGCTGATGCGCTGACGCAGCCGCCACGGCAACCGGCGGGCCAGCGCCCCGTTGAGGGTGTCCGAGGGGCGACCCAGCAGGTATTTCGGCACCACCCAGACACCCCGGCGCAATGACAGCAGGGTGCGGGTGGCGGCGTACGAGGCGTCCACGGCGATGTCCATCGCGGAGTTGCCGCCGCCGACGACGAGGACCCGTCTGCCGACCAACTGCTCCGGGCCCCGGTAGTCGTGGCTGTGGATCTGCTCGGCGGTGCAGGTGCCGGGGTACGCGGGGTCGGGCAGCCGGGGCACCCGGTTGTGCCCGTTGGCGACGACCACGGCGTCGACGGTGACCTCGACCGGCCCGTCCGGCCCGCGGGCGATCACCGTCCAGGTGCCTGCCGAGTCGCGGGTGACCTGTTCGACGGTGTGGCGCAGCCGGATGTCCTCGCCCAGCCCGAAACGGTCGGCGTAGTCGGCGAGGTAGCCGGCGACCCGGCGGTGGTCGGGATAGTCGGGCCAGTCTGTGGGCATCGGGTGGTCGGCGAACTGGGTGCGGCCCCTGCTGGTGTTCAGGTGCAGTGTCCGGTACGCGGGCGAGTCGGGTGCCCCGTACACCCAGAGGCCGCCGACCTGGTCGGTGCTCTCGAAGCAGACCGCCGGGACACCGGCGTCGCGCAGTGCCTTGACCGCGGCGAGCCCGGCAGCGCCGGCGCCGATCACCGCCACCCTGGGTGGTACGCCCATCGCCGCCCCCTTTAATCCAACGTCCGATGGATAATCGTCGGCGGACGGCGGCCCGTCAAGTCGTCGACGGCCCGTAGAGCCCGTCGAGCAGACGGTGCACGAACGCCCGGAACTCACGCCGCTCCCGAGCGCCCGGCGCACCCGCGGCCAGCGCCACCACGTGCCCGTGCGTCGCCCACACCAGGCTCCGGACGGTGATGTGCGGGGTGGGTTCGGCCAGCGCGCCGGCCGCCGCGGCGGCGGCGAGCAGCTCCGCCACCAGCCGGTACAACGGTTCGGCGTAGCGCTGGTCGAGCTCGGCGTGCCGCTGCGGTTCCAACCAGCGACGCAGCCACAGCGCGGTGGTCTCGGGGCGGTCCTCCAGGAAGTCGACGAAGACGTCGACCAACTGGTGCAGCGCCCGCCGCGCCGCGTCCGGCCCCCCGTCGAGGGCGGCGCGGGCCTGCTCGGCGGCCTCGGTCAGCACCTCCCGCTCGGCGGCGAAGACCCGGGCGAAGCAGGCGTCGTAGAGCGCTGCCTTCGTACCCGTGTGGTGCGCGACCGTGGCGACGTCGACCCCGGCGGCTGCGGCGACCTCCCGCAGCCCGACGGCGTCGAAGCCGCGCTCGGCGAACAGCGCTGTCGCGGCGGTGAGCACCACCTCGCGGGTCGGCCGGGTCTCGTCGCGTCGCGGGCGACCCGGACGGCGTCGGGGCATGGTCATGGCCGCCATTCTGCCCCTAGAATCCAGCAACTGTTGGATTGCGGAGAGGATGCGGCGATGACCGGGCTCGACCGGCGGCCCGTGGCCGCCCCCGACGCGGCACTGCCCCGCGGCCCCCTGGCGGGCTTCGCGGCCGGGTCGCTCGGCATGGGTGTCTGGGTGACAGTGCCCGGCCTGCTGCTGCTCTACTTCCTCACCGACGTGCTGGCCGTCGGGCCGTGGCTGGCCGGTCTCGTGCTGCTGCTGCCGAAGATCGCCGACGTGCTGCTGCACCCGTGGGTGGGGCACCGCGCCGACGTCGAGCAGACCCGACGCGGCGACCGGCGTCGCCTGCTGCTGGTCGGCTGCGCGCTGCCGCTCGCGTTCGCGGCGCTCTTCGCGGTGCCCGGCGGCCTGACCGGCGCCCCAGCGGCTGCGTGGGTGGCGGTGTTCTTCATCGCCGGCAACCTGCTCTTCGCCGCCTACCAGGTCCCCTACCTGGCCACCCCGGCCGACCTGCGGATCGGCTACCACGAACGCACCCGGCTGATGGCGTTCCGGATGGTCGTGCTGACCCTGGGCATCCTGGTCTCCGGCCTACTGGCCCCGCTGCTCACCGGCGGCGACGCCGCGACCCGCGACGGCTACCAGCGGATGGGCATGGTCCTCGCCGTCGGGATGCTGGTGGCCATGCTGGTCGGTGTCGTCGGCATCGCCCGGCTGCGCGGCTCGGCGGCGGACCCGACCCCGGCCGGGCACGGCGGGTGGCCGGCGTTGCGTATCGCGCTGCGCGACCGGCAGTTCCGCTGGCTCGTCGCCGCGTACCTGGCGATGTCCACCACCACCCACCTGGTGCTCGCCGGCGTTCCCTACTACGCCGAGTACGAGCTGCGGGCCCCCGGCCTGACCACGGTCCTGGTGGCCGCGTTCGTCGCGCCGGCGCTGCTGGTCACCCCGGTCTGGCTGGTGGTGGCCCGCCGCGTCGGCAAGCAGCGGGCGCTGCTCGGCGCGCAGGGCGCGTTCGCCGTCGGGTCGCTGGTGCTGGCGGTGGGTCGACCGGCCGGGCTGCCGGTGCTGATCGGCGCGGTGGCGGTGCTCGGGGTGGCGTTCGCCGGCATGCAGCTGCTGCCGTTCTCGATGCTGCCCGACGTGATCCGCGCCGCCACCACCAAGGACGGGACCGCCACCGGCGCCGGCACCTACACCGGGGTGTGGACGGCCACCGAGGCCACCGGCGCCGCCCTCGGCCCGTACGCCTATGCCCTGTGCCTGGCCGTTGGTGGTTTCGTGGCCTCCACGGCCGGTGAGTCGCCGGTGCAGCCGGACGCGGCGTTGGCGGCGGTCCGCTACGGCTTCGGGTTGCTGCCGGCGGTGGCGATGCTCGCGGCCCTGCTGCTGCAACGCCGCTACACCCTGGACGCGACCGCCCGGACGACGACGTGAACGACCGGCACTAGACTTCGCCCTCGATGGACGCCCAGCCCACCACCACCGAAACCCGCCCGTGCGCCCACTGTGGAGCGCCGGTGCCGCAGCGTGTCGGCGCGGGCCGGCCGTTTCGCTACTGCCGGGACAACGACGGTGCCTGCCAGCGCGCCTCGCGCAACAGCCGGATGCGGCACCGCAACGCCCCTGGCCTGCCCGGGCAGGTGGCCCGCACCTGGGAGGCGGTGGACCGCCTCGATCAGATCGTCGAGACGTTGACCGAGTCGCTGCACGCCGAGTTGTCCCCGGTGGGTGTGCAGCGGCAGGTCGCCCAGGTTCGCGCGGAGGCCGCCAGCGAGGTCGCGGCGGCGCAGACCGAACGCGACGAGGCCCGCGACGACGCCGAGAACGCGGCGGCCGACGCGGCGCGCGCCCGCGAGCAGGCCCGGGCGGCTCTCGCCGAGGCCGACGACGCCCGCCAGCGCGCCGAGCAGGCGCACCGGCAGGCCACCGCCGCCGACGAGCGGGCACAGCGCGCCGAGGCCGCCCGCGATCAGGCGCGCCACGACGTCAGCGCCGCCGAGGCGTTGCGCGCGCAGGCTGAACGCGACCGGGACCAGGCCCGCGCCGAGGTGCGCGACCTGCGGGCGCAGCGCGACGCCGAGCGGCAGCGGGTGGCCGACCTGAGCGTGGAACGCGACGCGGCGCGCGCCGACGCCGAGCGGGCCACCCGGGCCGCCGCCGAGGCCACCGAGCGGGCCGGCCGGTGGCAGGCCGAGGTGCAGGACGTGCGGCGCCAGATCGAGCAGGCCCGCGCCGACGCCGCGCGGACCCGCGCCGAGGCCGCCGACGCCGCCCGCGCCCGGGAGCAGGCCGACCGGGCCCGCGACCGCGCGCAGGTCGCGGCCGTGCAGGCCGACGACGCCCGGCAGGAGGCGGCGGAGTTCGCGGCGCGGCTGCGCGCGGAGCTGGACGCCACCGCCTCCCAGCGGGACACGCTGACCGCCGAGCTGACCGCGGCCCGGCAGGCCGCGGCGACCGCCGAGGGCCGCCTCACCGCCCTGACGGTACGACTCGACGCCGCCGAGACCGACCGGGACCTGGCCCAGCGGCGGGTGGCGCAGCTCGGCGACCAGGTCAGCGACCTGGCGTTGGCGCTGGCGCGCCTCGGCGCTGCCACCCCCGACGACGCCACCCGATGATCGTCGCGCAACCTTCGCTACGCTTCGGCGGTTAACATCCCCGGTGGCAGCGGACACACAGCCCGTTGCGACCCGCCTGGTGATCACCTCACCGGGTGATCGTCCCGGCCGGCTACCCTTGGTCCCGGCCCACACGTGGACGCCTCACGCCCTCGGGCGGGAATGGCTCGACGGGCACACACCGTTACACCCAGAAGACCAGCACCACGAACGAGGGGAAGTCGATCATGGGCGAGCGTATGCTGCGCGGAAGCCGCCTTGGCGCGGTGAGCTACGAATCCGACCGCAACACGGAGCTCGCGCCGCGTCAGACCCGCGAGTACCTGTGCGCCAAGGGCCACCAGTTCGAGGTGCCGTTCGCCGTCGACGCCGAGGTCCCGATGACCTGGGAGTGCAAGTTCGACGGCAGCGTCGCCCGACTCGTCGACGGCAACGAGCCGGAGCAGAAGAAGGCCAAGCCCCCGCGTACCCACTGGGACATGCTTCTGGAGCGGCGTTCGATCGCCGAGCTGGAGGACATCCTCGAGGAGCGCCTGCAGGAGGTTCGGACCCGCCGCGGCCGCGCCTGAGCCGCACGACGAACAACGACGGCGCCCCGGGACAACCCGGGGGCGCCGTCGTGTCTGCACAGGTGGTCTCAGTGGCGACCGGGCTCGACGATCTCTCCCTCGATGGCCCGCCCGCCGTCGACCACGACCGGTTGCTCCGGTTGGGGGGTCGGTTGCGGGGTTGGTTGCGGCGCGCCCTGACGCACCCGCACCGTACGCGGGCCGAACAGGTCACCGGCGACCATCGACGACACCCGCCGCTCGGTGGCACGGCGCACCCCGGCGCGGGCCAGTCGACGCACCGGCGGCACCAGCAGCAGCAACCCGACCAGGCCGCTGACCAGGCCGGGCACCGCCAGCAGCAACGCGCCGGCCAACCCGACGAGCCCGTCGGTCACCTGCCCACCCGGTGGCTGTCCGGCCGCCGCGGCGGAGCGGAAACCACGCCAGGCGCGCATCCCCTCGCGGCGCAGCAGCACCAGCCCCAGCAGGGACGCGGCGAACACCAGCAGCACGGCCACGCCGAACCCCAGCGCCCGCCCCACACCGACGAACACCGCCAGCTCCAGCACCACCGCCAGCAACAGGGCCAACGGCACGAACCTCAGTCCTCGGCGCATCTCACCTCATCGCCATTCCCGCGGGCACCACGGACGTGTCCCGCTCATCCAGCATGACACGGCCGCGCTCACGGCCACCGCGCCTGACCGGTGGCCGTGCCGTGCAGACCTCGGCGTACCGCCTGGCGGCGGTCGCGCACGCCCCAGGCGGTGATCCGCCACAGCGCCTCGGCCACGATCTTCGGGCTCATCTTGCTGTCGCCGTGTTCCCGTTCGGCGAAGGTGATCGGCACCTCCACGATCCGCACCCCGGCCTGGTGCGCCAGCCGGGACAGCTCCACCTGGAACGAGTAGCCCTGGGAGGTCACCGACTCCAGGTCGATGGCGTCCAACGCGCTGATCCGGTACACCCGGTAGCCGCCGGTGGCGTCCGAGACGGGCATGCCCAGCGCGAGGCGCGCGTACAGGTTGCCGCAGCGCGACAGCAGCAGCCGCCGCAGCGGCCAGTTGAGCACTCGCGCGCCGCTGGTCCACCGCGACCCGATCACCACGTCGGCGTCGCGGGCGGCGTGCAGCAGCGCCGGCAGGTCCTCCGGGGCGTGCGAGCCGTCGGCGTCCATCTCCACGACCGCCTGGTAGCCGCGTTCCCGCGCCCAACCGAACCCGGCCAGGTACGCCGCGCCGAGCCCCTGCTTGCCGTGGCGGTGCAGCACCTGCACGTGCGCGTCGCCGTCGGCGAGGGCGTCGGCGATCGCGCCGGTGCCGTCGGGGCTGTTGTCGTCGGCGATGAGGATCTGCACCGCCGGGGCGGCGCGTCGGACCCGGCCCACGATCGCGGCGATGTTGTCGGCCTCGTTGTAGGTGGGGATCACCACCAGCACCCGGCCCACACCGGGCACCTCGTCCGGGCGTCGGATCGTATCGGTCGCCTGGATCACGGTTCCTCCGCTCCCGCCGGCGTACCGGCTGTTGCTATCCGGACATGACCCGCTGCCGGCGGCGCAGCACCGCCGCGCCGATGAGGGCCGCCGCGGCCAGCGCGGCGAGCGCCACCTCCGGCCACCAGCCGAGGCGGGTGGCGAGGGTACGACCGTCGTCGAGCCGCACCTGCCGCACCACGACCTCCCGGGTGTTGAACCCGGTGGCATCGCTTACCCGCCCGTCGGGTGCGACGAACCCGGACACGCCGACCGTGGAGGCCATCAACGCCGGCCGGCCGTGTTCCACCGCCCTCAGCCGCACCATGGCCATCTGCTGGCGGGCCTCAGCCACGTCGAACGTGGCGTTGTTGGTCTGCACCACCAGCAGCTGCGCGCCACCGGTGACGGTGTCGCGGACCACCTCGTCGTAGGCGACCTCGAAGCAGATCACGTCACCGAGCACGGCCGGGCCGGCGCGTACCACGCCCGGGGTGCTTCCGGGCACGAAGTCGCTGCGGATCAGGTCGACCTGCTTGCTGACCATCCGGGCCAGGTCGCGCAGCGGCACGTACTCGGCGAACGGCACGGGGTGCCGCTTGGTGTACAGCTGGTCCAGGTCCGCGCCGGTGCCGGGGCGCCACAGGATGCCCGCGTTGCGGACCTGCCCGACGCCGGGGCCCAGCAGCACCGCCCCGACGAGGATCGGCGCGTTGATGGTGTCGGCGGCCTGGGAGATCCGGGCACCGGCGGTGGGGTTGCGCAGCGGGTCGATGTCGCTGGAGTTCTCCGGCCACACGACCAGGTCGGGTTGCCGTTCCTGCCCGGCGGCGACCCGACCGGCCAGCTCGATGGTCGCGTCGACGTGGTTGTTGAGTACCGCCTGCCGTTGGGCGTTGAAGTCCAGGCCCAGGCGCGGCACGTTGCCCTGCACGATGGCCACGGTGGTGGTGGCGCCCGACCCGGCGGTGGCGACCGGCACGAGCAGGCCCCCGGCGGTCAGCGCGACCGCCACGGCGGCCGGTACGGCCACGGGCGCCCACCGACGTGCCGAGGTGACCCCCTGCGCGCCGCTGGCGTCCTGGGAGCCCTCAGCGGGCGATGTGCGGGCGGCGGCCCAGCCACGCCAGGCGGCGGTGACCAGCAACCCGCCGACGAGCGCCACCGCGAAGGTCACCAGCGGCGCGCCGCCCAACGCGGCCAGGCGCAGCAGCGGTGAGGTGTCCTGACTGAACGCCAACCGCCCCCACGGGAACCCACCGAACGGGGTGCGGTCCCGCAGCGCCTCCTGCCCCACCCACAGCAGCCCGGTCAGCACCGGCCACGTCCAGCGGACGCGGTCTGCCAGCGGCGACACCCAGGCGGTGGCCGCGCCCAGCAGCGCCAGGTAGCCGGCCTGCAGCAGCGACAGCAGCACCCACGGCAGGTAGCCGGTGTGCAGGTTCGTCCACGCCAGCAGCGGGGCGAAGAGCGCCACCCCGGTGAGGAAGCCCAGGCCGGCGCCGGCGCGCAACCGCCGCCGGTGCGCGGCGGCGGCCAGCAACGCCACCCCGACCGGGGCCAGCGGCCACACCCCGTACGGGGGGAACGCCACCAGCAGGGCCAGGCCGGCGGCCACGGCCAGGGGCACGGCGAACCGCAGCGGCAGCGGCCGACCGGTCACGACCGGCTGACTCGGCGCCGCCGGGCTGTGGGTTTCGTCCCGGTCCAGAATCGTCACCGCTTCACCTCGATCACGGGGCGAAGGCTACCTGGCCGGCGGCCGGAGCAGCCGCATCGGGCCGCCGGGCACGAACCGCCCGACGGACATGAAATCGGGGCGCGGCTCACGCCGCGCCCCGATGCTCCCAGGCCCTTCCCGGCCGGTGTGGCGAGGATGGGGTACGACGACCTTCGGACCGACCGGACGCGGACTGGCTGCCCCCGCCGGGCCGTTGTCTACTGGCCGTGCACCTCACCCTGCCCGTACACCGGTAACCGCGGCCGGTTCGCGCCGCCCCGCCGACCCCCGCCCGCTGGACCTGGCCGCCGCGACGATGACGCTCAAAAATGTCGCTCGGCCAGCGGACGAAGGGACGAAGCGAACAACAGCCGCTTCCCGTGGTAGGACTCAAAGACGGTACGTGCCAACCCCCGTCGCTTGTCAACCCACCCCCGGCCTGTCGTGTGTTGCGCCACGGCGTGTCGGGTCGGCGAGTCTCAATGCGTCCGCAGATGGTGACGCAGCAGCGCCCCCGCCGCGGCCCGGTGTTCCTCGGCGAGCAGCCCTCCGGCGGCCAGCACGTAGTCGGCGTCGACCACGGCGGAGGCGGCCCGCGGCAACGCCCACCCGCCGGCGTGGTCGGCCAGGACGGCCGCCAGCACCTGCGCGGACGCCTGCGCCGGCGCGTGCCGCAGCACCCCACCGGAACCCACCATCAACCGCACGTCGCGCAGGTCCCGCCCGGCCCGCTCGCCGGTGGCGGCGCCCCGCGCGTGCCGCCGCAACGCCACGGTCGCCGCGAGGGTGGCGATCCGCCGGTCCACGGCCCGCTCGACGTCGTCGACGGCGAGGAACGCCGGGTCGGCCGCCCGGCGGGCCGCCGCGTCCGTCAGCTCCTCGGACTCGTCCGGGGTGAGCAGCCGCTCCTCGACGGCGGCGCGCAGCACCCCGGGGGCGCTCCACCGCATGCCCAGGTCTCCCTCCACCGTGCGGGCCCGCCAGAGGCTGCCGGCGACCTCCCGCGCCGGGCCGGTGGCCCGCTCGTCGGGGGTGAGCACCGAGTACACGTCGGTGGTGGCCCCGCCCACGTCGACCACGGCGAGGTCACCGCCGATGGTGTCGGCGAGCACCTCCACACCGGTGAGGACCGCGTCGGGGGTGGCCGCGCGTACCAGCCGCGCGAACCGGGTGCCCCTCGACAGTCGTTTGCCCCCGATGACGTGGCGCAGGAACACCGCGCGGATCGCCGCCCGCGCCGACGCCGGGGCGAGGACCCCGATGCGCGGCAGGACGTTCTCCGCGCCCGTCACGGGCACCCCGGCGGCCTCCAGCAGCCCGGTCAGCTCCGCGCGGACGTCGGCGTTGCCCGCGTACACCACCGGCACCCGCCACCGGGCGCGGGCCAGGCGGGTCGCGTTGTGGGTGATCGTCTCGGCGTCACCGCCGTCGGTGCCACCGACCAGCAGCACCACGTCCGGTCGGGCCGCCCGCAACGCCGCCAGGTCCGCCGCGCCCAGCCGACCGGCGGCCACGTGCACCACGTGCGCACCGGCGGACAACCCGACCCGCCGGCCCGCCTGCGCGGTGACCAGCGGCTCGTAGCCGATCACGGCCAGCCGCAACCCACCACCGGCCGACGAGCAGACGTACCACGGCGCGTCGCGCACCCCGAGCCCGTCGGTGGCCGCTGCGACCGCGGCGTCCAGGCCGTGCAACACGTCGGTGCCCACGGTGGTCGGCGCCGCCGCCGCTCCCACCAGCACACCGGCGGCCAGGTCCACCACGGCCACCTTGGTGTACGTGGACCCGACGTCCGCGCAGACCGCCAGGGTCACGAGCCGGCGGGAACGACCACGGTGCCGGTCGCGGTGACCGCCACGATCGGCGGGTCGAGGACCTCGGCGGCGGACTCGGAGCGCTCCGGGCGGCCCCGGCACACCACCGCGCAGGACAGCTCCAGGGTGCGGCTGCGGGTGCCCACCCGCGACACCTGGGCGGTCACCTCGACCACGTCACCGGCGCGGATGGGAGCGGTGAACCGCACGTCGGTGTACCCGGCGAACAGACCCTCGTCGCCGTCGGTGCGGATGCACACCTCCGTGGCGACGTCGCCGAACAGCGCGAGGGCGTACGCCCCGTCGACGAGGTTGCCGGCGTAGTGGGCGTGCGAGTACGGCACGTACCGCCGGTGCGTCACGGTCAACCCGAGCCTTGCGTCGGTCATGCCATCGCCTTCCGTTGCGTGATCAGGGCGTGCACGAGGTAGCTGGCCACCTCGCCGGGAGTGGTGCCGCGACCGAAGATGCGGTCCACGCCCAACTCGTCGGTCATCGTCTCGTCGAAGCGGGGGCCACCGACGATCAGCAGCGGCCGCCGCCCGGCGGGCATCGCCTCCCGGAACGCGGCGGACATCTCCCGGGTGTTGTGCAGGTGCGCGTCGCGTTGGGTGACCACCTGCGACACGAGCACCGCGTCGGCCTTCTCCGCCCGGGCGGTCTCCACCAGCTCCGGCACGCTGACCTGCGCGCCCATGTTGGTGACCTTCAACTCCCGGTAGTACTCCAGGCCCTTCTCCCCCGCGATGCCCTTGACGTTGAGGATCGCGTCGATGCCCACGGTGTGCGCGTCGGTGCCGATGCACGCCCCGACCACGGACAGCTTGCGCCGCAACCGTTGCTTGATCACCGTGTTGACGTCCTTCGCCGACAGCAGC
Organism: Micromonospora sp. MGP-C2; assembly: GCF_057766525.1. Lineage (NCBI taxonomy): Bacteria > Bacillati > Actinomycetota > Actinomycetes > Micromonosporales > Micromonosporaceae > Micromonospora > Micromonospora sp. MGP-C2. Next base: position 665,690 of record NZ_JBYMEN010000002.1, on the reverse strand, counting down.
GCGAAGTCGCGTTCCACGACCTGCACCGCGTTGAGGTCGACCAGGTGGTTGACCCGCCCGTAGACCACGAAGAACGTGAACTCGTCGCCCATCGGTTTGGCGTGCACGACCATCGCCGGGTCGATGCCCATCCGGTTGGCCAACTGCACCGCCGCGCCCTCGGCCCGCTTGTCGTGGCTCACCGGCAGGGTGAACGACACCTGCACCATCCCGTCGCCGGTGGTGTCCCCGTACGGCCGCACGATCTTCTTCGCGGCGTCGGCGGCGCTCATGCCGCGTCCCCTTCCAGGATGTCGGTGGCCGGGTTGCAGTAGTCCGCCTCGTGCGCGGCGACCCCGGCGAGGCCCTTGCCCCGGTCCGCGGGCCGCTTCATGATCCCGAAGGTGCCCTCGGCGATGGCCGTGAGCAGCGTCTGCTCCCCGATGCGCTCCAGCAGGTCCAGGGCCTCACCGAGGACCTGGTTGGCGCGGCGGCGGATGAACCCGCCGGGCGCCGGCACGAAGTCCTCGTGCAGACCACCGGCCGCGCCCAACACGTACCGCACGTTCTGCAACGCGATGTCCCGGTCGGACAACCACGGCGTCACCACCGCCTCGGTCATCATCCCCACCAGCAGGATGCCCTGACCGGTCAGCGCGCCCGCCAGGTTGAAGAAACCGTCGAGCAGGTTGCCCCGGAACACGTCACCGGTCATGTGCTTCGTCGGCGGCATCCACTTCAGCGGCGCCTCGGGGAACAACTCCCGGGCCAGCAGGGCGTGCGCCAACTCCAGACGGAACGACTCCGGAACCTCCGGGTTGATCTCGAACGCGTGCCCCAGCCCCAACTGCCAGTCCGCCAACCCCGCCTCGTGCGCGAAGAACTCGTTGAGCAGCTGCGACACCGTCACCGTGTGCGCCTCGTCCACGGCGTCCGCGGTGGTCAGGTAGTTGTCCTCACCGGTGTTGATGATGATCCCGGCGCGGGCGTGCACCTGCCGGGAGAACCGCTGGTCGACGAACGTGCGCACCGGGTTGATGTCGCGGAACAGGATCCCGTACATCGAGTCGTTGAGCATCATGTCGAGCCGTTCCAGGCCCGCCAGGGTTGCCATCTCCGGCATGCACAACCCGGACGCGTAGTTGGTCAACCGCACGTAGCGGCCCAACTCCTTCGACGACTCGTCCAACGCCGCGCGCATCAGCCGGAAGTTCTCCTGCGTGGCGTACGTGCCGGCGAAACCCTCCCGGGTCGCGCCCTCGGGCACGTAGTCCAGCAGCGACTGCCCCGTGGAGCGGATCACCGCGATCACGTCCGCGCCCGCCCGGGCGGCAGCCTGGGCCTGCGGGATGTCCTCGTAGATGTCGCCGGTCGCCACGATCAGGTAGATCCACGGCCGCTGCTTCGGGTCCCCGTGCCGCTTGATGAGCCGGTCCCGCTCGGCGCGCCGCCGGTCGATGCGCCGGATACCCGCCCCGACGGACCTGCGCGCCGCCGACCGTGCCGTCGTCGCGGCCCGCCCGGTGGGCAGCGCGAAGCGCACCGACCCGGCCGCGGCCTTCTGCGCCAGCAACGTCACATCGGTGATGCCCTCGCGGGCCAGGGCGTCGAACACCGGCACCGCCACCCCGTGACCCAACCCGACGTCCGCGACGACGGCGTCGACGAGCCGGTTCACCCACGGAATGCCGTCCGGGTCGGCGCCGCTCACCCCGGCCAGCCGCAGCACCGCCCGCTCCACCGACACCGTGGTGTGGCTGCGGGCAAGGTCCACCACCGGCTGCCCGGCCCGGCGCGCCAACTCGCGCGCCCGCGCCACCAGCACCGGATCAAGATCAAGCTTCCCGGTCATGATGACCCTTCCTCATAGATGACCTCACCGCGCAGCACCAGCCGCCGGCACACCGGCAACGGCGTCGGGTCGTCCGGACCCCGCTCCTCCGGGTCCCCGGCGAGCAGCACCGGCAGGCCCCGCTCCACCCCCGCCGGCGTCGACCACACCGTGAACGTCGCCGGCGCACCCAACGCGAGGACCCCCTCGACGTCCAGGTGCACCGCCCGCCACCCACCACGGGTGTGCGCGGCGAACGCCGACCGCACACTCATCCGCTGCGCCGGGTTGTGGTGCGACACCGCCGCCCGCACCGAACCCCACGGGTCCAGCGGCGTCACCGGCGAGTCCGACCCGAACGCCATCGCCACACCCACCGAGTGCATCGCACCCATCGGGTTGGACTCCAACGACCGGTCCAACCCCAGCCGCGCCTCGTACATCCGGCCCGCGCCACCCCACAGCCGGTCGAACGCCGGCTGCATGCTCGCCACGACCCCGTACTCCACGAACCGCGCGATCAACCGCTTGTTCATGATCTCCGCGTGCTCGATGCGGTGCCGGGCCGCCCGCAGCCGCTCCACACCCAGCGACTCCGCCGCCGCCGCGAAACCGTCCAGGACGGTGCCGATCGCCGCGTCACCGATCGCGTGGAAACCGCCCTGCATGCCGTGCGCCGCGCAGTCCAGCAGGTGATCACGCACCTGCTCGGCCGTCAGGTACCCGTGCCCGCAGTCGTCACCGTCGCCGTACGGCTGCGACACGTGCGCCGTACGCGAACCCAACGCCCCGTCGGCGAACAGGTCACCTCCGGCGCCCACCGCACCCAACTCCCGGGCACGGGCGGCGCCACCCAGCTCACCCCAGTACCCGTACACCTCCGGCAACCCCGCACCGGAGATGCCCAGCAGCCCGGTGAAGTCCTCCTCGTCGGAGATGTCCGGACCGCCGCACTCGTGCACCGCCGCGATCCCCAACGACGCCGCGTGCGCGAGGGCGACCCGTTGTGCGGCGACCCGCTGCGCCCGGCTCACCGACGCCTGCGCCGCCGCCCGCACCACGTGGTGCGCGTCGCGCCGCAACCACCCCGACGCGTCGTACCCCGCCGCGTCGGCCGCGTCGGGGCACGCCGCCAGCAACGCCGACGACACCAACGCCGAGTGGATCGACGCCTGCGACAGGTACACCCGCCGACCCCCGGCCGCCCGATCCAACGCCGCCGCGTCCGGCAACGTCGCATCCGACCAACCCGACTCGTCCCAGCCGTGGCCCAGCAGCACCGCGTCCGCCGGCAGGCCCGCCGCGAACCCGGCCACCGCGTCGAGCAACTGCGCCGCCGAGCGCACCCCGGACAACTCCAGCCCCGACAACGCCAACCCCGTGTCGGTGGCGTGCACGTGCGCGTCGACGAACGCCGGCGTCACCAACGCCCCATCCAGGTCCACCACCCGGTCGGCCGGCGGCGCGTCACCGTCGGCCCCCAACCAGGCAATCCGCCCACCGGACACCAGCAGCGCGGTGGCGCTCGGGTCGGCGGGGCAGTGCAGCACGCCGCCGCGGTACAACGTCGAGGGGTTCGTCATGACCTCAGTCTGCCGCGACCCGCGCAGTGAACAGCTGACGCACCCCCGGCTCGGCCCGCAACAGCCCCAACGCCAGCTCCGCGTGCCCCGGAACGTACCCGTTGCCCACCAGCATCGTCACGTCCGCCGCCAGCCCCTCCGCGCCCAACGCCGCCGCGGAGAAACTCGTCGCCATCGAGAAGAAGATCACCGTGCCGCCGTCCGCGGTGGCCAGCACCGCGCCGTGCTCACACCCCGGCACGTCCACGCACACCACTGTGACGTCCGCCGGCGCCCCCAGGGCGGTCGTCACCGCCGTGGACAACCCCACCGGGTCCCGCGCGTCGGCCAACGCCACCACCGAGGCCAGGCCGGCGGCCGTCAGCGCGTCACGCTCGGCCGCCACCGGCACCACCCCGACGGTACGCGCGGCGCCCACCCGCCGCGCCGCGGCGAGGGACAGCGACCCGCTCTTGCCCGCCCCGCCGATCACCGCGACGCGCACCGGCGTCGGGTCACCGACGCGACGACGGTCCTCCACGTAGCGCGACACCACCCGCGCGGTCAGCGCGGGCGCCCCGCACACGTCCAGCACCGCCAGGGACAACTGCGGGTCCTCGTCGTCGGGCAGCACCGCGGCGATGGAACGGGCGAACAGGATCGCCCAACCGTCACAGGGCACCTGCTCGCTGCGCCCGTCCCACCGCGCCAGCCCGTCGGTCACCACCAGCGGGGTCAGCGTCAACGACACCAACGTCGCGACCCGCTCCCCCACCTTCAGCCCGAGCGGGGAACGCCGACCTGCCTCCTCGACCGTGCCGATCAACATCCCGCCGGAACCGGTCACCGGGTTCTGCATCTTCCCCCGGGTGGAGATGATCTCCAGCACCTCGGCGCGGACCGCGTCGCCGTTGCCGCCGTGCTTCTCCGACAACTGCCGGAAGCTCGCCGCGTCCAGGTTGAGCCGCTGCACCCGGATCCGCACCTCGTTCGGCGCGATCGCCGCCGACGCGTCCAGGCGCCAGGCCGCCTGCGGCAGCACCCCCGCCGGTTGCACGACGCGGTGCAGTCCCACCGGTGACGTCACGCCGACCTCCCCTTGTCCAGCCGCTCGAAGCCCCGGTCAAGGCTCGCGTAACGGGAAAACTTACGGCAGACTAGTTTCTGTACCGAATATTTTCCAGTAGCCTTCGGGCTTCGATGATCAGCCGCAACACCGAGGAGGGGCCGTGACCCAGACCCAACCGGTTGAGACCATCCCTCAACCCCGTCACGCCCCGGTCGCCGTACCGACCGCCGGGCAGCCCTACGAATACCACCGCCGCCCCCTGGTCGAACCCGACTGGACCCGGTTCCCCGGCTGGCGCCACGTCACCCGCGACCAGTGGGAATCCGCCCAGTGGCAGCGCGTCAACTGCGTCAAGAACATCAAGCAGCTCCGCGCCGTCTTCGGCGACCTCATCGACGACACCTTCTACGCCGACCTCGAGGCCGACCAGTTGGCCCTGGCCACCATGTCGATGCTGGTGCCACCACAAATGATCAACACGATGGTGCCGTTCGCGCCCCTCACCACCGAGGCGCTGCTCGCCGACCCCATCCGCCGCTACATGATCCCGGTCGCCTCCGACCGCCGCACCGACTGGCCGTCACACCCCTACGCCAGCCGCGACAGCCTGCACGAGCACGACATGTGGGTCGCCGAAGGCCTCACCCACCGCTACCCCACCAAGGTCCTCGCCGAGCTGCTCTCCACCTGCCCCCAGTACTGCGGGCACTGCACCCGGATGGACCTCGTCGGCAACTCCACCCCCGCCGTCGACAAACTCAAGCTCACCCTCAAGCCCGTCGACCGCTACGACGCCCACATCGCGTACCTCAAGGCCCACCCCGGCGTCCGCGACGTCGTCGTCTCCGGCGGAGACGTCGCCAACGTCCCCTGGCGCAACCTCGAGTCCTACCTCATGCGACTGCTGGAACTGGAGACGGTCCGCGACATCCGGCTCGCCACCAAGGCCCTCATGGGCCTCCCCCAGCACTGGCTCCAGCCCGACGTCGTCCAGGGCCTCGAACGCGTCGCCCGCACCGCCGCCCGCCGAGGCGTCAACCTCGCCATCCACACCCACGTCAACCACGCCCAGTCGCTCACCCCACTGGTCGCCAAAGCCGCCCAGACCGCCCTCGACGTCGGCGTCCGCGACGTCCGCAACCAGGGCGTGCTCATGCGCGGCGTCAACGCCACCACCCCCGAGCTGCTCGACCTCTGCTTCGCGCTCCAGGGCGAAGCCGGGATCCTGCCGTACTACTTCTACATGTGCGACATGATCCCCAACGCCGAACACTGGCGGGTCCCCGTCTGGCACGCCCAGCAGCTCCAGCACGACATCATGGGCTACCTCCCCGGCTACGCCACCCCCCGGATCGTCTGCGACGTCCCCTTCGTCGGCAAGCGCTGGGTGCACATGCTCACCGACTACGACCGCGAACGCGGCATCTCCTACTGGACGAAGAACTACCGCACCTCCATCGAGTCCGCCGACCTGGAGGCGCTCAACAAGCGCTACGCCTACTACGACCCGATCGACACCCTGCCCGCCGACGGCCAGCAGTGGTGGAACGACCACCGCGACGACTGACCCACCGACGACGACACCCCCGGGGAGACCACTCCCGGGGGTGTCGCGCACTCCCTGGTCAGGCGCAACCCAGACCCTGCGAATAGCTGGCCCGCAACGTCCCGGCCGCGATCTCGTCGGCGTACTCCCAGAACACCTCCGGCCAGTCGCCGGCCTTGTCCATGTCCCGCAGCACCCGCCACCCGTGACTGCTCCGCAACGCGTCGGCGGCCCGCCGCACCCCGGCCTCGTCCCCGCTCGACCTCGCCCGCTGCCACTCAGCGATCCACCCGCAACCCACCCGGGACGTCACCCCCACGTTGAAATGGTACGGGTCGCTCACCCCGATCTCCTCCAGCGCAGCCATATCGAACCCCGGCGGCAGCGGCACGTCGGCGAGCACCTTCGCCGCCCGCTCCCGCACCGGCATGACCATCTCCGCCGGAAGAACGGCCAACCAGGTCCGCGCGTCCACCCGAACGATGTCCGCGAGAACCCGGTCCAGGTCCTTGCGCGACCAGTTTTCGGAGGTCTTCATCTCCACGACCAGGTTGTCGCGGGGACGCAACAGCACAGTGAAATCACCGCTGAGGCTCTGGAACGCGTCAGCCGGCCAATCGTCCACCCGCACCGACTTCCCCGGCCCCGCATCGCGCTGACCGGCATACCGGTCCGTGTACACGTACGCCGCATACCAGTTCATCTCCAGTTCCCGCCCACCCCGGCGAAACCTGACCACGCCATAGTTCTCGGAGAACTCGGCCAGGGCCACGACCGTCCAACCGGCCTGATCGATCAGCAACCGCGGGCTCCTCTCCGCCGCCTCCATCGCCAACGGGGAAAAGACGGCCCCGGCTCCAGCACCCGCGCTGACGATCGGAGAGACTCCGTCGTCCTCGCCCTGCCCCCGCAACACCATGGACGCCGGCACGATGCTCAGGAGCACGGCCGCCGCCGTCATGACGCCCGCGAAGCGACGCACCCACAACCGCCGCGGCGGCATCCCGACGCTACGCCGGACCAACGACTCGGACATGATGTCCTCCAGGAGGGTCTGCTTCACCCCGCCGAGGTCCCCCATCATCCCGAGCCCACCCGGGTCGGAATCCCGAACCAGCTGGTCGACACGCTCCTCTGTGGTCATCAGTCCTCCTTGCGGGTGGATGTGGTCAGCACGTCGAGTACATGTCCGGGCGGCCCCGGATCGTCACCAACCAACCCCCGCAACCTCGTCCGCGCCCGCGCCAGCCGCGTCCGGACCGCCGCAGGAGACACCCCCAGCACTGAGGCGACCTCATGCGGTTGCAGCCCCTCCCACACGGTGAGCATCAGCACCTCCCGGTCCACCTCGGCCAGACCCGCCAACGCCGCCCGAACGGCAAGGCGCTCCGGTACCTCGCTTCCCGGATCGGCCACCGACGCGGCAATCTGCTGGCGTAACCGCTCACCGAGGCGCTGCCGGCGAACGCCACCACGGTGATGATTGGCCAGCACACGCCGGGCGACCCCGTACAGCCACAGCCGGGTCGCACCGGCGATCGGGATGTCCTGCCGGCGACGCCATGCCACCAGGAAGGTCTCCGCGACCACGTCGGCCGCGTCTTCCGGATGTGCGACACGCCGCAATGCGTACGCCAGCAGCGACTCGAAATCGTCGGCGTACACCCGTCGGAAGCGGTCCTCGTCCTGTTCCATCCCGGAGCTCACATTCACTCCATGTCCGGTGGGACCCCAACCGTGACACCCCACCGGACGCGCGCCGTCGGAACCGACACGGACCGTGCCGTCTCAGGCGCCGCCCAGCACCTCGGACAACGGCGCCGGCACCAGCCCTCGCTCACGCAACCCGGCCAGGATGTGCGGCAACGCCTCATCGGTCATCGCGGCGTTCGCCTCGGTCACATGCATGATCACCACCGACCCCGGGCGAACGTGGTCCAGCACCGCCCGCACCAGCGGCTTCCACGCGGTCGCGAAGGGATCACCGCTGACCACATCCCCGTCGACGACCGTCACGCCCAGCGGCGCCAGAGCGTCCAGCGTCGCAGCGTCGTGGCAGAGCCCCGGAAAGCGGAAGTACCGGGTCTGCCGACCCCCGTACGGCTTGATCACCTCGAAGGTCTTCGCCACGTCGCCGCGCAACTCGTTCACCGGTTGCGAGGGCAGGTCGTAGCAGTCGCCGGTGAACGCCGCGTGCCCGTAGGTGTGGTTGGCCAACTCGAATCGCGGATTGTCGGCGATCCGCCGGGTGACGTCCGGGTACCGCTGCACCCACTTGCCAGTCAGGAAGAACGTGGCCGGGACCTCGTCGCGCTCCAGCAGGTCCAGGATGCGCAGGTTGGCGTACGACTTCACCCGACCGGCACGCAGACTGGCCAGCATCCCGTCGGTCATGTCCGCGTCGAAGGTCAACGCGACCTTGGCGCCGGTACGCGGGCCGTGATCCACCACCGGCGCCCTGGTCCCAGTCGGCGTCGTGCCCGGCACCAAGGCAACCGCCGACGGCGACGGGACACCGACGGACGGCGCGACGGAAGGCGTGGATGGGCTCGACGAGTCGGACGAGCCGACGAAGACCGGCTGGTCCGAGGGCGGCACCCGGGACGCTTCGCACCCGGCACTGCCGAGGATGGTCGCCACAACCAGTACGCCAAGAAACGGGCGAAGCCCAGCTCGGATCACGCCGGAGATCATCGCAGACGCGAATGCGTTTCACTGTCCCGCGCGTGCTGTCGTGAGGGCTCGTGGGCGCGTGTCCCAGGCCCGCCCCAGCGGTGCCGTTCCGGTCAGCGATATACCTCAGAGGCATAAATATGACTCTGAGGTATATCGCTTGCCAGGGAAACACCGCCCGCAGCCACTGCGCGGGTCAGGCGGAACCCCCGCGCGGCGCGTACATGATGACCGCGACGCCGAGCAGGCAGAACGCCGCGCCGGTCAGGTCCCACCGGTCCGGGCGAAAGCCGTCCACCACCATCGCCCAGGCCAACGAACCGGCCACGAACACCCCGCCGTACGCGGCCAGGATCCGGCCGAAGTTCGCATCCGGCTGGAACGTCGCCACGAACCCGTAACAGCCCAGCGCGACCACCCCGGCGGCGATCCACCACAGGCCACGATGCTCCCGCCAGCCCTGCCAGATCAGCCAGGCGCCACCGATCTCGGCCAGCGCGGCCAACGCGAACAACACCAGCGAACGGAGCACTGTCACCCGGCGAGACTAGCCGCCACACACAGCGGGTCCCCGGGCGACGATGCGCCCGGGGACCCGTGAACCGCTCAGGTCACTTGTTGAAGGAGTCCTTCACGTTGCGACCGGCGTCCTTGACGTTCTGACCGGCCTGCTTGGCGCGCGCGTCGCTTTGCTGGCTGGCGCCCTCGCCACGCATCCGCTCGTTGTCGGTCATGTCGCCCATGCGCTCCCGCGCGGCGCCCGCCATCTGCTCGACCTTGTTCTTTGCCTTCTCGGTGAAGCTCATCGCGCCTCCTCGGTCTGGCGATTGTCCCCGCACGCTTGCCCCCTCTCGCGGTGTCGAAACCGGTGGTGCCGGTCGGCACACCCGCTAAGGCATCCTAGGAAGATAGGTTGAGGGAGGGCCGCATGTCGGCCCCGGCCACGGTGGTTAACTGGCCGCATGGGAGAGCTCCTGCTGATCCGGCACGGCGAAACCACGTGGAGCGCCAGCCTGCGGCACACCTCGTACACCGACCTGGAGCTGACCCCCGACGGCGAGCGACAGGCGCGCACTCTCGCCGCGTTCCTGGCCGGCCGGCGCTTCGTGACAGTGCTGTCCAGCCCCCGCTCCCGGGCGCTGCGCACCGCGCAGCTGGCGGGCCTCACCGTCGACGCCGTCGACGAGGACCTCAGCGAGTGGAACTACGGCGAGTACGAGGGCCGCACCACCGTCGACATCCACGCCGACCAGCCGCACTGGAACATCTGGACCGACGGCTGCCCCGGCGGCGAGTCACCCGCGCAGGTGGGCGAACGGCTCGACCGGGTGCTGGCCCGCGTCACCCCGCTGCTCGACCGCGGCACCGTCGCGCTCGTCGGTCACGCGCACAGTCTGCGGGTGCTCGGCGCCCGCTGGATCGGCCTGCCCCCGTCCGCCGGCGGACGGCTCCGCCTGGAGACCGCCACGGTCAGCGCACTCGGTCACGAGCACGGCCGACAGGTCATCCTGCGGTGGAACCAGCCGGCTCCTCCGGCCCCCGGGACCGCGACCGACTCGGCACCGCGGCACTGATCTTCGGCGGCCGGTTCTCGTACGGGGTGGACAGCACCACAGTGGTCCGGGTCGTGACGTTCGCCGAGGTGCGGATCTCCTGCAACACCCGCTCCAGGTCGGCCGGACTGGCCACCCGCACCAGCAGCATGTAGAAGTCCTCCCCCGCCACCGAGTAGCAGGAGTCGATCTCGGGCAGGTGGGACAGCCGCTCCGGCGCGTCGTCCGGCTGCGACGGGTCGAACGGGCGGATCGCCACGAACGCGGTCAGCGGCAGGTCCAGCGCCTCGAACGAGACCCGGGCGGCGTACCCCTTGATCACCCCACGCTGCTCCAGCCGGCGCACCCGCTGGTGCACCGCGGACACCGACAGGCCCACCTTCTCGGCCAGGTCGGTGTACGACAGACGGCCGTCGGCGGTCAGCGCGGCGACGATAGCGCGGTCGATCTCCTCCACGGCGTGCAACCTACCGGGAAAACCGCCCGACTGCGACGCAGCACCCGACGCGGCCACGCGGGCGGTGGGCCACGGCGGACCACCGCAGCCCACCACCACGCGCCGTCCTCAGCCCTGAGCGAGCGCCCGGGAGATCACCAGACGCTGGATCTGGTTGGTGCCCTCCACGATCTGCAACACCTTGGCCTCACGCATGTACCGCTCCACCGGGTGATCGGCCACGTAGCCCGCGCCGCCGAGCACCTGCACCGCGTCGGTGGTCACCCGCATCGCCATGTCGGTGGCGAAGAGCTTCGCCTTGGCCGCCTCGATCGCGTACGGGCGACCCGCGTCCCGCAACCGGGCCGCCGCGAGGGTCAGCGCACGGGCGGCGGAAATCTGGGTGGCCGCGTCGGCCAGGAGGAAGCCGAGGCCCTGGAAATCGATGATGGACCGACCGAACTGCTGCCGCTCCCGGGCGTAGGAGACCGCGTAGTCCAGGGCCGCCTGGGCCAGCCCGACCGCGCACGCCGCGATGCCCAACCGGCCGGAGTCCAGCGCGGACATGGCGATGGTGAAGCCCACGCCCTCGCCGCCGATCAACCGGTCGGCAGGCACCCGTGCCTCGTCGAAGGCGATCTGCGCCACCGGGGAGGAGCGCAGACCCATCGTCCGCTCGGCCGCCTGCGGGGCGATGCCGGGGGTGCCCGCGTCGGCGAGCAGGCAGGAGATCCCCTTCGGGCCGGAGCCGCCGGTGCGGCAGAAGACGTTGAAGAAGTCGGCGGTCCGCGCGTGCGTGATCCACGCCTTGGTGCCGGAGACCAGGTACGCGTCCCCGTCCCGGACCGCCCGGGTGCTCAGCGACGCCGCGTCGGAGCCGCCCTGCGGCTCGGAGAGGCAGTACGCGCCCAGCAACTCGCCACCGAGCATGTCCGGCAACAGCTTGCGCTGCTCGTCGCTGCCGAACGCCGCCACCGGGTAGCAGGACAGGGTGTGCACGCTGACCGCCTCGGCGACCGCGAGCCACCGGCTGGCCAGGATCTCCAGCACCTGCAGGTACACCTCGTACGGCTGGGCCGCGCCGCCGTACTCCTCGGGGTAGGGCAGCCCGAGCAGGCCCGCCCGGCCGAGGGTTCGCAGCACCTCGCGGGGGAACTCGGCGCGCTCCTCGAAGGCGGCGGCCTTCGGCGCGAGCTCGCGGTCGGCGAGCTCGGTGGCGAGACCCAGCAGGTCGTGGGCCTCGTCGGTGGGGAGAATCCGGTCGACAGTCATAGCGCGATGAGCTCCGTGGGGGTGGTGTTGAGCCGTTGCACGCCGTCCGTTGTGCAGACGACGATGTCCTCGATACGGGCGCCGTGTCGGCCCGCCAGGTAGATCCCCGGTTCGATGGAGAACGCCATGCCGGCCTCCAGGGGTTGGTCGTTGCCGGCCACCAGGTAGGGCTCCTCGTGACCGTCGAGACCGATGCCGTGCCCGGTGCGGTGCAGGAACGCGGGGCCGTAGCCGGCGGCGGCGATCGGCTCCCGCGCCGCGGCGTCGGCCGCCGCGCCGGTGACCCCGGGCCGCACCGCCGCGACCGCCGCGCGCTGGGCGTCGCGCAGCACCGTGTAGTAGTCCAGGAAGTCGGCCGGCGCGGGCCCGCCCACCAGGTAGGTGCGGGTGCAGTCCGAGCGGTAGCCCGAGGGCATCGTGCCGCCGATGTCGACCACCACCGGCTCTCCGACGCCGATCGGCCGGTCCGAGGTGCCGTGGTGCGGGCTGGCCCCGTTCGGGCCAGCCGCCACGATGACGAAGTCGACGCTGACGTGCCCGGCGGCCCGGATCGCCGCGGCGATGTCCGTCGCGACCTCGGCCTCGGTGCGGCCGGGGCGCAGCCACTCGCCCATCCGCAGGTGCACCTCGTCGATGGCCGCACCGGCCTCGGCCAGCGCCGCCACCTCCGCGGGGGACTTGCGGATCCGCAGCTCACGCAGCACCTCCCCGGCCAGCCGCTGCGTTGCGCCGGGAAGCGCGGCGCGCAGCGCGAGGACCTGCTCGGCCCACATCCGGTCGGCCAGCCCCACCGCCGCCGGCGGGCCGTCGAGGGCGGCGACCACCAGGGGGTACGGGTCGGTGCCGTCGACGTGGTCGACGATGCGGACCCCGGTGGCGGGCGCGGGGGACGCCTCCGCCGCCGGGCGTTCCAGCCGGGGCACGATCAGGGTCGGCTCGCCCTCAGCGGGCAGCACCAGGCAGGTCAGCCGCTCGCCCGCGTGGGCGTCGTAGCCGGTCAGGTAGCGCAGGTCGGACCCCGGGGTGAGCAGCAGGGCGTCCAGGCCGGCGGCGGCGGTGGCGCGCTGCGCGGCGATCAGCCGATCCGGCGGATACAGCTCGTCGATTCCCACCCCGTCAGCTTAACGGTCGTTTGGGCAAACCCCATATCGACACCGATCGTCGGAAAATCCATCGACGTTGATTGACGCGCACAGTTAACACTCTTTAAGATTTGGCTGCCTCGAGGCCACCCGTCCCTGCGTCCCCCCGCAACTCCCGCCCGCGACAACCCTGCGCGGGCGGGCGTCGTCCCCCGCCCACGGGAAGGCCCCCCGATGTCCTCACCACTGCGCCGCGCCCTCACCGCCGGCCTCCTCGCGCTGGCCACCGCCGGCGCCACCCTCGCCATCACCCCCACCGCCGCGCAGGCCGTGGTGCTGCCGAACAACTTCAAGAGCGTCGGCTACATGCCCTCCTGGGCCGGCAACGTCAACACCATCCAGTACAACAAGCTCACCCACATCAACTACGCGTTCGTGCTGCCCAACAACGACGGCAGCCTGCGTGCGGTCGAGAACCCGAGCAAGCTCTCCTCGCTGGTCTCCCTCGCGCACGCCAACAACGTCAAGGTGTCGATCGCCGTCGGCGGCTGGAACGACGGCAACGACTCGGCCTTCGAGGCCCTGGCCGCCAACTCCGGCAGCCGGACCACCTTCGTCAACAACCTGGTCAACTTCGTCAACCAGTACAACCTGGACGGCGTCGACATGGACTGGGAATACCCCGACCCGGGCGCCTCGGCCAACAACTACACGGCGCTCATGACACAGCTCGGCAGCGCGATGCACAGCCGCGGCAAGCTGCTCACCGCCGCCGTGGTCAGCGAGGGCTACTCCGTCGACGGCGTGCAGACGGCCGTGTTCAACCAGGTCGACTGGCTCAACATCATGGCGTACGACGGCGGCAGCCCGCACGCCAACTACGACTGGTCGATCAACAGCATCAACCTGTGGAAGGCCCGGGGCCTGCCGGCCAGCAAGGCCGTGCTCGGCATCCCGTTCTACAGCCGCCCCGGCTACCTCACCTACTCGGCACTGGTCGCGCTGGACCCGGCCAACGCCAACCGGGACTGCACCACGGCCGGTGGCGCACAGCAGTGCTACAACGGCATCCCGACGGTCAAGCGCAAGACGCAGTGGGCACTCGCCAACGCCGGCGGCGTGATGAACTGGGAGCTGTCGCAGGACACCACCGGTTCGACCTCGCTGGTCAGCGCGATGTACGACACGATCATGGGTGGCACCACGCCTCCGCCGACCGGCCGCACCGGGCGGATCACCGGCATCGGCGGCAAGTGCGTCGACGTGGCCTCGGCGAGCACCGCCAACGGCGCCCCCATCCAGCTGTGGGGCTGCAACGGCACCAACGCGCAGACCTGGACCGTCGCCAGCGACAGCACGCTACGCGCCCTCGGCAAGTGCGCCGACATCACCAACGGCTCGACCGCCAACGGCGCGAAGATCCAGCTCTGGGACTGCAACGGCAGCGGCGCGCAGGTCTGGCAGTCGCAGTCCAACGGCACGCTGCGCAACCCGCAGTCGAACAAGTGCCTGGATGCCAGCGACAACAGCTCCGCCGACGGCACCCGGCTGCAGATCTGGGACTGCTTCGCTGGCGCCAACCAGCGCTGGACGCTCCCGGCCTGACGGTTCGGACGCAACGATCCCCGGTCGACGCCCCCGCGTCAGCCGGGGATCGGTGCGTGCTCGCGAGCCAGGGCAGGCAGGGTCATCCGGATGGGTCAGCAGCGGCAACGGCGTACGCGCTGACGTCTGCGAGCAGGTCACGCCGTTGGCAGCTAGAGTGACCCGACCCTGCGGCCGATCATAGATGTGGACCGATCGGGCTCCGGCCGGAGGCTGCCGACCGACTGAGGACGTGCAATGGGATCCAGATTCCAGCGGGTCGTGCACCGCGGGCAGTGGTCGGCCCCGACCGTCATTCCGATCCTGTTCATCTGCGTGAGCATCGCCGCCGGCGGCGGTCTGGTGTTCGGCGCGTTCGTTCTCTTTGCCATACCGCTCGGTCTGATACTGGCCGTACCCCCGACCGTGGGCCGGTACGTGGGGAGGATGAAGTCCAGCTCCGACGTCACGGTGTCGTACGCCGTCTGCACGATCGGGGCGTGGGTGGGGTGCCTCATGCTCGGGGTCGCGATGACCGCGCAGCCGTTCCACATCTCTGGCCCGAACCTCGTCCCCCCGATAATGACCATGGCCGGTGCCATCTGGATCGCGCAGGTCGCCACGGCTGTGCTGGCTCGCAGACGGACCAGCGCTACGGGCGCCCGGTCGACGCCCCGCGTCAGCCGGGGATCGTTGCGTGCTCGCGGACCAGGGTGAGCATCTCCTCCACCGAGCCGGCCGGGTCGGTGACCGGGAACTGCACGGCTCGCACCACTGCCTGCGGGTCGACCAGCAGCGTCAGCCGCTTGAACCGGGTCATCCCGCCGGCGCGGAAGACGGGCAGCAGCAGCCCGGCGGCCAACCGGCCGTCCTGATCGGACAGCAGCGGAAACGGCAGCCCGGCGTACGCGGAGAAGTCGGCGAGCTGGTCCGGTCGCTGCGTGCTGATCCCGTAGACCCGTACCCCGGCGGCCCGGAAGTCCGGGTGCCGCTTCGCGTAGGTGGTCGATTCGAGGGTGCAGCCCCGGGCGCCGGGGATCTCCGACCAGGCCGGCGGATAGCCCTGCGTCCCCGGCGCGTACGCCCCGGGAAAGAGGTAGAGGACGCTCCACGCGCCCGTCGCGGCCACCGACACCGGCTGACCGTCGGCACCCGGCAGCACGGCCTCGGGCAACCGCCGCCCGATCAGGCCGTGTGCCCGGCGCGCCTCGGCAGACCCGGCGTCGGCCGTCGCGGTCAACTCTCCATCACCCATCAGATGCCTCGTTCCCCAGTCCTGCAGGGCGATCAGCACCGGCAGGAGCCCCTCGCCCTTCGCGGTGAGCAGGTAGTCGTAGCGCGGCGGGTGTCGTGAGTACGGCTGGCGCTCCAACACACCGTGCTCGACCAACGCGCCGAGGCGCTCGGTCAGCGCCCGTCGGCTGACGCCCAGCTCGCGTTGCAACGCGTCGAAGCGGGTCGTCCCACCGGCGACGTCGCGCACGATGAGGAACGTCCACCAGTCCCCCAGTACGCCGAGCGCCTGCGCGATGCCGCAGTCCGCATCGGCAAGATCCTCTCGCCGCACCCGCTACCTCCGTTGCTTCCGCTCCGACTATAGTCCGTTCCAGTTTGGAACGTGCTGGCTCGGCGAACGGGGGACGGCGACATGCACGTCGACGAACGGGCCGGGGTGTTCTGGCGCTGGTGGACCGCCGGCACGACCAGCATGGTCGGGTCGGCGGTCGGCGTCGGAGGTCGGTGACCGGGCGGCTGATCAGACGCTGCCGGCGATCCGGCGCACCCGGGCCGCGTCGGTGAGGACATCGACGCTGTGCACGTACTGGTCCACCGCGCCCACCAGCGGCCGGACACGCAGCGCCGGGTCGGTCACGGCGGCACTCAGCGCGGCGGCGATCCGCTCGGCGCGCAGCACCAGGAACGGGCGGCTGTGGAACGGCCGCGCCCGGGCGCGCACCGGCACCGCGAGACGGGTCTCGTCGGTCCAGCGGGCCACCGTCTCCAGAGCCTCGACCAGCCCCGCCTGACGCCGCGCCCAGTCGCCCGGGCCGAGCGCGTCGGCCAGCGCCACGACCACCGGCTCGGCGTCGTCCAGCCGGCCGAAGACCGTGCCGAGCCACTTGTCGTACGGCGGCCAACGCTGGTGCAGCAGCAGACCGAGCCGCATGAGATCCCGGGCCAGCCCGGCGGTCACCACCCGGCTGCCCAGCTCGTCACCGACCTCGGCACACCGGCCGGGCAGGTGCTCCGCCTGGGCGATCCGGGTCCAGGCGGAGGCGAGCACGTGGCGCCACACGTCCGTCGGATACCAGCTGACCGCCGTACGCCGGGCCGTCAGCGCCCCACCGAGACCGTCGTGGAAGACCGCGCCGCCGGTCACCTCCGCCAGCCGCTGGGTCGGGGTGGCGAGCCAGTCCGCCGTGGTGACCCCGACGGCCGGGTCGAAGCCGAGCCGGTCGCGCCACCAGCCGGCCAGTTCGGCGACGTCGACCCCGTGCCGGCTGCCCTCCGGGTCGGAGACGCCCAGCCGCCCGTCGTCGCCGACGAAGCGGGTCGGCCAACCGAGAAACTCCACCGGCAGCTCGGCGTCGAGCGCGGCGCGCAGCGCGGGGACCCGGGCCGCCTCGGCTGCCGGGACGAACAGCTGCACGCGTGGCCCCCAGTCGTGGTCGGTGGACCGCACGGTGTCCAGGCCGAGCAACTCCGAGCCGCCGTCGAGCAGTCCGGCCGCGTACGGCAGGTCGGGACACCGGCGGCGCAGGATCGGCGCGACCACCTCGTCGTGGTAGCGACGGGCCAACGTCAGGCCGGGAAGAAACGCCATACCGGCAGTCTGCGCCGCGCGGCGACCAGCCCGCACGGTCGTTTTCCGGCCCGGCGCGTCCCCCGCGGCCCTAGCCTGGGATCGGGGTCCCGCGCGGGCGACCCCGACCGGGAGGACCGACGTGGCAGGGAACGAGGCGAACCGGGCGGCGACACGCCGTCGCCGCCAACTGTGGGCGGGAGTCCTCGCGCTCGTCGGCCTGGCTCTGCTGATCATCGGGCTCACCGTCGCCGACGGCGTCGCGGCCTGGGTCGAGGTGCTGGTGGCGATCCTGCTGCTGGTGACCAGTTACGTCGTGCAGCACCTGGCCCGGCGGGAGACCGTCTACCGGCACGACGACCAGCGCTGACAGCACTGGGCGGCCGGGGGTACCCCGGATCGTCGGACGGCTGTGCCAGGCTGTCCGGCGTGGCACACCGACCCCCGATCCTGCTGATCGACGCAGCGAGCCTCTACTTCCGGGCCTACTTCGGCATTCCGGAGTCCGCCGCCAAGGCCGAGGACGGCACCCCGGTCAACGCGGTGCGCGGTTTCCTCGACATGCTCGCCACCCTGATTCGCGTGCGGGGCGCCGACCGGATGGTCTGCGCCCTCGACTACGACTGGCGCCCGGCGTGGCGGGTCGACCTGCTGCCGTCGTACAAGGCGCACCGGGTGGCCCCGCAGGGCGGCGAGATCGTCCCGGACACGCTCTCCCCGCAGGTGCCGATGATCCTGGAGGTGCTGACCGCCGTGGGCATCACCGCGGTCGGCGCGACCGGCTACGAGGCCGACGATGTGCTCGGCACGCTCTCGGTGACCCAGCCCGGCCCGGTCGAGGTGGTCTCCGGCGACCGGGACCTGTTCCAGCTCATCGACGACACCCGGCCGGTCCGGCTGCTCTACGTGGGGCGCGGCGTCGCCAAGCTGGACGACTGCGACGACGCCGCGGTGCGTACACGCTACGGCGTCCCGGCCGACAGGTACGCCGACTTCGCCGCGCTGCGCGGCGACCCCAGCGACGGGCTGCCCGGGGTCGCCGGCGTGGGTGAGAAGACCGCCGCCCGGCTCATCGAGCGGTACGGCAGCATCGCCGGCATCCTGGCCGCGCTGGACGACTCCGACTCGTCCTTCGCACCGGGCCTGCGCACCAAGCTGGCCGCGGCCCGCGACTACCTGGCCGTGGCGCCGACGGTGGTCCGGGTCGCCCTGGACGTGCCACTGCCGGAGCTGTCCACCGCGCTGCCGACCGCCCCGGTCGATCCGGAGCGGCTGCTCGACCTGGCCGGACGGTGGAACCTGGCCGGCTCGGCCCGCCGCCTGGTGGACGCCCTCGCCGCCCGCGCCGACGCCTGACCGACCACCGCATGGCTGGCGCCCGACCGATCGCCGCGCGGCTGGCGCTTGATCATTCCCGGGGCGGCGGGCGGGCTCAGGCACGCAGTCGTGCCGCGAGGTCGCCGACCGCCCCGATGGCGTACCGCTGCATGGCCGGCCCGAAGGTGATGCGCGTCGCGCCCCAGCGCGCCAACTCGGCCACGGACTCGCTGTCCGCGCCGGCGACCATGTTGATCGGGCCGGTGATGCCCTCGCGCAGCACCGGCAGCAGCTCCGGCGGCGCCAGGATGGGGTACACGCAGTCGGCGCCGGCGGCGGTGTAGAGGCGGGCTCGTGCCACCGCCTCGGCCGGGTCACCTACGCCGACGAGGAACGTGTCGACGCGCGCGTTGATGACGAGCGCGTCGCCAGCCTCCGCGCGGACCTCGGCCAGCCAGTCCGCGTGCCGCTGGGGATCCTTCAGCGTGGCGCCTCCCTCGGAGTCCTCCAGGTTGCAGCCGACGGCGCCCGTCTCCAGGAGCCGCCCGACCAGCTCGCCGGGGGTGAGGCCGTACCCGCCCTCGACGTCGGCGGACACCGGCACGGATACGGCCCGGACGATCCGCGCCACCGCGGCGAACATCTCGTCGGGCGGGGTAGCGCCGTCCTCGTAGCCGAGCGAGGCGGCGACCCCGGCGCTGGGGATGGCGAGCGCGGGATAGCCGGCCTCGACGAAGGCCAGCGCGCTGGCCGCGTCCCAGGGACCGGGGAGGACGAGCGGGTCTCCGAGGGCGCGGCCGTGGTGCAGCGCCCGGAAGGTCTGAGCTGTCATCGTGCACGTCTCCCGACGGGATGAAGGGCGGACGGGGGCGGGTCTACTTGACCTTGCGGGTCGAGCGGACCACGATGCCCTCGTACTCCGGGTGCTTGACCAGCCAGTCGGCGAGGAACGGGCAGATCGGCACGACGGTCCGGCGCTTGGCGCGCGCGTCGTCCATCACAGCGCGAGCCAGCGTCGACCCGACGCCCCGGCCCTCGAACGCCGGATCGACCTCGGTGTGGGTGTAGGCGATGATCGAGCCGGTCAGCTGATAGGTGACGAACCCGGCGACCACGCCCGCCTCATCGCGCGCCTCGAAGCGCTCCCGCTCCGGCGCGTCTGTCACGGTGAACTGCACCCGACCATCCAACCACCCGCGCCGGTGACGCCTCCCCCGAGGCCAGCAGGAGAGCACCCGCCGCGCATTGTCCGGGCCGGAACGGGAAACGCAGCGCCGCAGCCGGCACGTGGGAGGAGACACGCCACATGACGAACCCATCGACGGACGGCGGCTTCGCGGTCGTGGAGATGTTCACCTCACAGGGCTGCTCCAGTTGCCCTCCCGCCGAGGAGTTGCTGACCGAGATCGAGAGTGACGCCCGGGAACGGGGCCAACCTGTTCTTCGGCCTCGGGTTCCACGTCGACTACTGGGACGATCTGGGCTGGCCCGACCAGTTCGCCGACGCGGCCTACACCGCGCGGCAGGAGGCGTACGCCCGGGCCTTCGGCTCCGGACGTCTGTACACGCCGCAGATGGTCGTCAACGGCACCGTCGAGTTCGTCGGGTCCGATCGTCGACGGGCGGCCGGTGCGATCGCGTCCGCCCTGGCCACGACCGCCGCCACCACCCTCACGCTGTCCGCACCGGACGTCGGCGGGCCGCGGGTGGTGCTGGACTACCAGGTCGATCACCCACCGGAGGGCGCGGTGCTGAACGTGGCGATCGTGCAACGCGGCCTGGACAGCGAGATCGCCCGGGGGGAGAACGCCGGGCGGACGCTACGGCAGGACAACGTCGTACGGGCCTTCACGTCGGTGGGAGCGGGCGCTGAGGGCGGACGGATGGAGCTGACGGTGCCGCCCGATCTCGATCCGCGCGGTGCCATGGTCGTCGGCTACGTGCAGGAGAGCGGCAACCGGGCCGTCATCGGGGCGACCGCTATCGGCCTGTCCACCGCGTAATCTCGGCACATGCGGACGGTACGCGGTGTGAGGGGCCCCGGTGGTTGACGCGGAGGACGTACGCCGGGTGGCGCTGGCCCTGCCGCACGTGGTGGAGATCGCCAGTGACGGCTTCGATTTCCGGGTGGCCGACAAGGGCTTCGTCTGGTCCTATCCGGAGCGGGTGCCGGGCCGGCCGCGGGTGATCCGACTCGACATCGCGGTGCTGTTCGTCGGGGACGAGGCGGAGAAGCAGGCTCTCCTGCTCGGCGAACCGGACGTCTTCTTCACCGCGCCCGGTTACGACGGCCTGCCCCTGGTGCTGCTGCGGCTGGCGGAGATCGACCTCGAACGCCTGGACGAGCTGGTGACGGACGCGTGGCGGATGCGCGCGCCGGAGGCACTGCTGAGCGAGCCCGAGGGCGCCGGCAAATAGCGACATCAGTACGCAACAGGATGGACACATTGACGGGGATCTAGGTGCTCCACTACCGTGGCCGTGAGAGCGCTCTCTCACCCGACCTTCCCCCCAATTCAGACGCAACGCGTCGGAGCCGGCAAGGGCCGCACCCGACGCGCGATGGAGGCACCATGAAACCTCCCGTCCCCCACCGCCGATGGGTCCTGGCCGCCACCACCGCGCTGGCCCTGATCGTCGGCGGCCTCGCGATCCCCGTCACCCGCGCCGCCGAAGCCGCGCCCGTCGGCGCCGGCAGCTACACCACCACCCCCGTCGGTCCGCTGCCGAGCGGGTGCGGCGCGATGTCCAGCAACCCCCGGCAGTTCGCCACCGCCAACGCGCCCACCGGCCCGATACCCACAAACGACTGGTGGTCCTCCCTGCTGTGGAAGCGCACCGACTGCTCGTTCAGTGAGCCGCTGCACGCCCACCCGATCTCGTACGACACCTTCGGTGACGGGCTCGGCTTCTCCGGCAACTCCACTCCCGCCATCAGCGGCACCGCCACCGGTGTCGGTGAGTTCCACTACCCGTACGTGCAGGACATCCGGGTCGGCGTGGCCGGGCTCGCCGCTCCCCTGGTGAAGGTCGACGGCTGGACGGACTGGACGGTCAGCCCGCACTGGAGCGACGGCACGCGCACCATGCGCGCCACCATCGGCCACGGTCTGCCCTTCGCGTACTTCCAGACCACCGGCGGGAACGCGCAGATCAGCACCGCCGGCACCCCCGACGTCTGGTCCAACAGCGGCGCCACCATCGGTTTCCGGGTCAACGGCCACGACTACGTCGGGTTCGCCCCCAGCGGCGCCAGCTGGACCGTGGCGTCGGGCCGGATCTCGTCCACCCTGGCCGGTCGCGGCTACTTCTCCGTCGCCCTGCTGCCGCCGACGTCCAGCGCGACCGAGCGCGCCGCGCTGGCCGCCACCTACGGTCAGTACGCGCACGCCCACGTGACCGGCACCCAGGTCTCGTACGCCTACAACCCCGCGACCAGCGGCCTGACCACCACGTACGCGTTCACCACTACCCCCCGGGAGGGCACCGCCACGCAGACCGTGGTGAGCCTCTACCCGCACCAGTGGAAGTCGCTGAGCGGCTCCACCGCGATCACGCCGACCTACCCGTCGGCGCGCGGCCGGATGAAGGTGCTCACCGGCGTCAACCAGTTCCGCACCGCCATGAAGTTCCAGGGCATCCTGCCGGAGCTGCCGGCCGTCGGTGACGGCAGCGGTGGTGACCTGTCGACGCTCACCGGGCACCTGGCCGCCACCCGCGCCAACCCGATGGACCAGCGGGGCAACGACACCTACTGGACGGGCAAGGGCCTCGGCCGCGCCGCGCGGATCGCCGAGATCGCCGACCAGGTCAACGACACCACGACGCGCGACAGCGCGCTGAACGCGATCCGCAGCACGCTCACCGACTGGTTCACCGCGTCCAGCGGCAAGACCAGCAGGGTCTTCTACTACGACAACACCTGGGGCACCCTGATCGGCTACCCGGCGTCGTACGGATCCGACCAGGAGCTCAACGACCACCACTTCCACTACGGCTACTACATCGCCGCCGCCGCGACCCTGGCAAAGTTCGACCCGACCTGGGCGGCCACCACCCGCTACGGCGGCATGGTCGACCTGCTGATCCGGGACGCCAACAACTACCGTCGCGACGACACCCGCTTCCCGTACCTGCGGGACTTCGACATCTACGCCGGCCACGACTGGGCGTCCGGGCACGGCTCGTTCGGCTCCGGCAACAACCAGGAGTCCTCGTCGGAGGGGATGAACTTCGCGAGCGCCCTGATCCAGTGGGGGCAGACGACCGGCGACACCGCCGTCCGCGACGCGGGTGTCTTCCTCTACACCACGCAGGCCGCGGCGATCCAGGAATACTGGTTCGACGTCAGCGACCAGAACTTCCCCGCCGCGTTCGGGCACTCGACGGTCGGCATGGTCTGGGGTGACGGCGGCGCGTACGCCACCTGGTTCAGCGCCGAGCCGGAGATGATCCAGGGCATCAACCTGCTGCCGGTCACCGGCGGTCACCTCTACCTGGGCAACAACCCGGCGTACGTGCGGACCAACTACGCCGAGCTCGTCCGCAACAACGGCGGACAACCGACGGTGTGGCAGGACATCCTCTGGCAGTTCCAGGCCCTCGGCGACCCCGACGCGGCGCTGGCGAACCTCCGCGCGAACCCGGGCTACACCCCGGAGGAGGGCGAGAGCCGGGCGCACACCTTCCACTGGATCCGCAACCTGGCGGCCCTGGGCAATGTCGACACGACGGTGACCGGCAACCATCCGCTGTCGGCGGTCTTCTCGCGCAACGGTGCCCGCACCTACGTGGCATCGAACCCGACCGCCGCGCCGATCACGGTGACCTTCTCCAACGGCACCACGCTCACCGTGGGAGCCGGCAAGACGGCCACCACCGGGGCGTACACCTGGAGCGGCGGCAACGCAGCCGGCGGCGTTCCCCCGACGACGCCGACGGACCCCCCGCCGACGGACCCCCCGCCGACGACCACCCCGCCGCCGGCCACGGGCGGTCCGACGCGGTACCTGCTGCCCGGAGGCGGGTTGGGCGCCGCCGGTGGCGCGGCCACGACGACTGTCGCGGCGGCCAACGGAAACCGCGACGGTACGCCCACCAACGCGCAGGTCTTCACGGCCACCGGCCTCAACCTCGCCTACACCGGCGGGCAGACCACGTTCGACCTGTTCGTGGACGCCGGGACGGCCGTCGGCAACGGCGTGCAGGTGCGGATCTCCTACGACCTCACGGGCAACGGCAGTTGGGAGCGGGTGGAGACCCTGCGCTACTTCGCCACCGACCCGGTCCCCGGCTACGAGCACTACACCCAGAACGCCGGCCTCTCCTCGGCGACCGGCACGTTGGGCGCACTGAGCAACGGCACGGTCCGGGTGGAGGTCTGGTCGGCGATCGGCAACAACCCGAGCACCGTGGGCATCGGCAACCAGTCGGTGCTGCGGCTTCCGTACTCCTGATCGACCTGCACGGCGCGACCTGATGTCGGCCGGTGCGGAGGACCGTCGTGGTTCTCCGCACCGGCCGACGTCAGTCGGTCATCGTGTGCTCAGGAAGCGGTGCAGGTGGGCGCCAGGCCGGAGGCGCTGCCGTTGCCCTGGAAACCGAACTCGGTGACCTGGCCGGCACCCAGCCGACCGTTGTAGTCCACGTTGGTGAACCGGACCGTGCCGGTGGTGCCACTGGCCGTCGCACTCCAGGTGTTGGTGACACTCGCGCCACCGGGAAGCGCAACGCTGACGTTCCACCCGTTCGTCCCGGCGGAACCGGCGGTCACCTTCACGGTGGCGACGAACCCACCGGTCCACGAGTTGACCGACACCGACGCCGAGCAACCGTCCGGCGTCCCCGGTGGCGGGGTCGTGGGCGGCGGGTCGGTGGGCGGCGGGGTCGTCGGCGGCGGGTCCGTGGGGATGCCCGGGCCGGCGTTGAGCGCGTCCAGGACGGCCGTGTACGCGGCCTTCTTGTTGCCGTTGCAGTCGAAGAGCAGGGCGTTGTCCGAACCCCGCCACGAGTCACAGTCGCGCACGCCCCAGGTGGTGATGCCGGTGCAACGCGAGACAGCCAGGCAGGCGCGGGTGACCGAGCCGTAGATGTTGGCCTGGTTGCCGCCGGTCATCACGTCCAGCTCGGTGATCTGCACGTCCACGCCGAGGTCGGCGAAACGCTGCAGGTTGGCCTGGTAGTCACCGGCCAACGACGTGCCCAGGTGCGACTGGAAACCCACACAGTCGATCGGCACCCCACGGGACTTGAAGTCCCGCACCATGTTGTAGATGCCCGTCGACTTCGCGTTGATCCCATCGGTGTTGTAGTCGTTGTAACACAACTTCGCACCCGGATCCGCCGCCCGCGCGGCCCGGAACGCCGCCTCGATCCAGTCGTTACCGGTGCGCTGCAGGTTCGAATCACGACGCCCACCACTACCACCGTCGGCGAACGCCTCGTTCACCACATCCCACGAGTGGATCTTGCCCCGGAAATGCGTCGCCACCTGCGTCACATGATTGATCGCCGCGTTCCGCAACGCGCTACCCGACATCCCCTGCGCCCAGCCCGGCTGCTGCTGATACCACAACAGCGCATGACCCCGCACACTCATGCCGTTGGCCTGTGCATGACTGACCAACCGATCACCACCGCCGTAGTTGAACTGACCCTGCTGCGGCTCGGTGGCGTCCCACTTCATCTCGTTCTCGGCCACGACACTGTTGAACTCACGGTTCAGGATGGTCGTGTACGCGCTGGTGGAGAGCTTGCCCGTCGCGACGGCCGCACCGAAATAGCGACCCTTCTCCGCCGCCGCGGCCCGCAGGGTCGTGCCAGCGCTGGCCGCGGTGGTCATCGTCAGTGTCATTCCGGCTGCCAGGGCGCCGGCCACTGCGATGGTCACCGCCGCTCGCAGGGCTCGTTTGTGCTTCATGCGACTTCCTTCTCTGTGGTGGTTCAGCGATGGAGGTGCAGCGCCCGAATCTGCTCCCGCGAATGTCGGAGAGACCGGCGACGGCGATGTCAGCGCCGACGCCAGTGCCGATTGCGGATTCGTCCAACCACCGGCGGGACCGTGACGAGCGAGAGCCCGGTGGCCGTCACGGCACCGTTGGTGGGAGCCCTGTCACGACGTCCGGCATGCCCTGGGCGGACGTCGTGTGCGGAGGTGCGACCGGCAGGCTCGCCCGGTGAGCCACAGGTGCGGCCGCCCTCACCCATCGACTGTGAGCGATAACATGCCGTTCGTCAAGCATCGAGTGGTGCTCGCGCCGATCCCGCGCTGCGGCGGACTGCCGGAGCCGTACGGGCACGGCTCCGGCACCGCGCGTCACTGGAACGAGGCGTCGTCGACGAGGAGACTGTCGGTGCCTGCCGCCGTCTCCACGTAGAACGTGGCCCCGGTCAGCGTGCCGCTCCACGAGACGGTCGCCGTGCCGGTGAGCTGGGTCCAGCCGTTGACGTTCACGTCCGCCGTCGGCGTCAGCTGAAGGTAGTTCGTCGTGCCGTTGGCGGTCAGCGCGATGGTCGCCTTCACGGACGGTGTGCCGCTCTGCGCGCGTACCCAGACGCTCGTGGTGTAGCTCTTGCCGTTGGTGAGCTTCGAGGTCACGTCCTGGCTGGGGCCGTTCCACGCCGAGGTGCGCCCGGTGATCGACAGCGATCCGCTGCCGCCGTGCACGACCGAGGTGTTGGTGGAGAGCGTGCCGCTGCCGTTCACGCCCCAACCCGTCGTGCCGCTCTCGACGTTGCCGTTGGTCAGGACGTTCCCGCTGCCGCCGGTGCCACCGAACTGCCACCAGTTGAGGTTGAACAGGTTGCCGCTGCCGCCGACGAAGCGCAGGTACAGGTCACGCGTGCCGGTCGCGCCGCTCACCGCGCAGGTGGTGGTGGCCCAGGTCTGCCAGCCGCCGGTGCCACCCACGGTGCAGGTGCCGACGACCGGGCCGCTGGCACTGTCGAGCCGCACCTCGATCCGGCCGCCGCTGGTCGCCGAGGCGACCCGGGCGCTGAACGAGGTCGCGCCGCCGCCGAAGGCGACCCCCTTGACCTTGACGTAGTCGCCGTTCTCGATCCAGCCGACGTTCATGCCGCCCTCGCTGGACGGTTCCGTCTCGATACCGGAACCCCAGGCGATCGTCTCGGCCTCCTGCCGCCCGTACGGATTCAGCGTGCCCACCTGCGGCGCCCCGGCGGTGCTCATGGTGATCGTCGGGATGGTGCCGTTGGAGTTGTAGGTGAACTTCTCCACCGCCACCGAGCGCGTGTAACCGCCACCGCCGGGCAACGCCCCGTTGTGGTAGAAGAAGTACGAGCCGCCGTTGAAGTCGATGACACCGGCGTGGTTGGTGAAGCTGCCGCCCTGCCGAGGCATGATCGTCCCCCGGTACGTCCACGGTCCGGTCGGGCCCGGCGCGGTGGAGTAGGCGATGAACTCCGAGCAGCACTCGGCCGCGAACACGTTGTAGTACAACCCGTTGCGCTTGAAGACCCACGGCCCCTCCTCGTAGAGGGTGGGCCGACTCGCGTTGCCGGTCCGGGTGCCGAACCCCGCCGTGGTAAGCGTGATCCGGGTCGCGCTGCCGGAGTAGGAGATCATGTCCGAGTTCAGCTTCACGTACCACAGGCCCGGGTTGCCCCAGTACAGGGACGCCTGCCCGTCGTCGTCGATGAACACGGACGGGTCGATCTCGTTGTTGCCGACCAGAGGTCGGCCGATGGCGTCCCGGAACGGCCCGGTCGGGCTGTCCGCCACCCCCACTCCGATGACCATCTGCCCGTTCGAGCGCTGGCGCACCGGCACATACCAGTAGAACTTGCCGTTGCGGGCGATGACCTGCCCGGCCCACGCGTTGGCGTCCGCCCAGGCGAAGGTCGACAGGCTCATCGGCGACCCGTGGTCGGTCCAGTTGACCATGTCGGCGGACGACCAGACGCGCCACTCACGCATGGTGAAGTAGGTGGAGCCGTCCTCGTCGTGTCCGGTGTAGAGGTACACCCGGCCGTTGTGCACCAGGGGTGCCGGATCGGCGGTGTAGATGTGCTGGACGATGGGGTTGTCGGCCCTGGCCGTGCCGGGCACCAGTGCCAGCACGCAGACGATGCTCGCCAGCCAGGCGACGGCGCGTCGGGCGCGGCTGCCGGCGCCGGTTCTGCTGCGATCTTTCACCTTCACGATTTCTCCTACCGAATGCGCGGTGCGCGATGTCTGACTCGGCGGACTGCCGCCACCCGGCTGCCGATCGAGCGGGCGTTCGTTGTCGCCAGACCCAGCAGCACAAACGGGCATCCTGTTAGCGCTAACAGGTGATCGCCAATACCCCCTTTCACTGCCTCTGACCTGGGTTTTTGAGCTGGCGTGAGACGACCGGCGCAACCTCGCCGTAACGCTGATGTATCAGCGTTGACATCCACGTTTTACGATGCACCGTACTGAGGGGTGCGGCGGGCGTCAACGGAGGGCAGGTCATCATGATCCGCCACCCGCAGATTTGGTCCATTCCGCCATAACCTCTATTTCGGACCACGTCGGAGCCCTCAGACCGTCGCCGAGGTGGGACACGACGCGGCCAGTCGTCCGAGGCGCGAGTTCGGCACGACCGGATCGGACAGCAGGCGTCACGGGGGTTGCGGGCATGTTAACGACCAACTATGTTAGCGATCACATTGACGTGGAGCGATTACACCGGGCAGCACGTGGAAGTCCACAGCGGCAGCACCCCCACCCGCGACGGCCGCCGCCGGCGCGCCCAGCCCCGCCCGCCGTTGCGGTCGTCCACCACCAGACCCGTCCCGCTGTCACAAGTCCCTTTGGAGGTTCCATGCCACCCCTCAGCCGCCGACACCTGCTCCAGGCCGCCGGAGCCACAGTGGTGCTCTCCGCGACCGGCACCACTGTCGCCGCCGGCAGCGCGGCTGCGGCCGTGGTGCCACCGGTCCGGCCGGACATCGGCGTCTCGGCGTACCCGTTCGACCTCGGCCAGGTACGCCTGACCAGCGGCCGCTGGATGGACAACCAGACACGGACGCTCAACTACCTGCGGTTCGTCGACGTCGACCGCATGCTCTACAACTTCCGCGCCAACCACCGGCTGTCCACCAACGGTGCCGCCACCAACGGCGGCTGGGACGCGCCGAACTTCCCCTTCCGGACCCACATGCAGGGGCACTTCCTGACCGCCTGGGCGTACGCGTACGCGGTGCTGGGCGACACCACCTGCCGGGACAAGGCGAACTACATGGTGGCCGAGCTGGCCAAGTGCCAGGCGAACAACGGGGCTGCCGGTTTCGGCGCGGGTTACCTCTCCGGTTTCCCCGAGTCCGACTTCACAGCGCTGGAGGCGCGGACGTTGTCCAACGGCAACGTGCCCTACTACTGCATCCACAAGACCCTCGCCGGGCTGCTCGACGTCTGGCGCTACACCGGCAACACGCAGGCCCGTACGGTGTTGCTGTCCCTCGCGGGCTGGGTCGACACCCGCACGGCCCGGCTCAGCTCCAGCCAGATGCAGTCGATGCTGGGCACCGAGTTCGGCGGCATGAACGACGTGCTCACCGACATCTACCAGCAGACCGGCGACACCCGGTGGCTCACCGCCGCCCAGCGCTTCGACCACGCCGCCGTGTTCAACCCCCTGGCCTCCAACCAGGACCAGCTCTCCGGCCTGCACGCCAACACCCAGGTCCCCAAGTGGGTGGGCGCCGCCCGGGAGTTCAAGGCCACCGGGACCACCCGTTACCGGGACATCGCCAGCAACGCGTGGAACATCACCGTCGGCGCGCACTCCTACGTCATCGGCGGCAACAGCCAGGCCGAGCACTTCCGGGCACCCAACGCGATCGCCGGATATCTCAACAACGACACCTGCGAGCAGTGCAACACCTACAACATGCTCAAGCTGACCCGGGAGCTGTGGCTGCTCGACCCGAACCGGGCGGACTACTTCGACTTCTACGAGCGCGCGACGATCAACCACCTGATCGGCGGACAGAACCCGGCGGACAGCCACGGCCACATCACCTACTTCACCCCGTTGCGGCCGGGCGGGCGTCGAGGCGTGGGGCCGGCGTGGGGCGGCGGCACCTGGAGCACGGACTACAACTCGTTCTGGTGCTGCCAGGGCACCGGCCTGGAGATCAACACGAGGTTGATGGACTCCATCTACTTCCACAACGGCACGACGCTGACCGTGAACCTGTTCACGCCGTCGGTGCTGACCTGGTCGCAACGCGGCATCACGGTCACGCAGAGCACCAACTACCCGGTCAGTGACACCAGCACGCTGACCCTGTCCGGGTCGATGAGCGGCTCGTGGAGCATCCGGGTGCGGATCCCGTCCTGGACCAACGGCGCCACGATCGCCGTGAACGGCACGGTGCAGAACGTCGCCACCACACCGGGCAGCTACGCCACGGTCACCCGCACCTGGGCCGCCGGCGACACCATCACCGTGCGCCTGCCGATGCAGGTCGTCGTGCGGGCCGCCAACGACAACGCCAACGTCGCCGCGGTCACGTACGGCCCGTCGGTGCTGGCCGGCAACTACGGCAACACCGCCCTGAGCACCCTGCCGGCACTCACCGTCTCGTCGATCTCCCGGACCAGCACCACGGCACTGGCGTTCACCGCGAACGCCAACGGGTCCACTGTCAACCTGGCCCCCTTCCAGGACGCCCACGGATACAACTACACCGTCTACTGGAGCACCAGCGGCGGCGGCAGCACCGGCGGCAGCAGCCGCCTGGTCAACGTCGGCACCGGGCTGGTCCTCGGCGTTCAGAACATGTCCACCGCCGACGGCGGGCTGGCGGTGCAGTGGGGCGACAGCGGCACCGCCGACCACAACTGGGTGATCGTGACCGACGGCAACGCGGTCCGGTTCCGCAACGTCAACAGCGGCAAGGTCCTCGGCGTGGAGAACATGTCCACGGCGGACAACGCCCGGGTCCTGCAATGGTCGGACAACGGCACCGCGGACCACCGGTGGATCCTGGTGGACAACGGCGACGGCACCTACAAGATCCGCAACGTCAACAGCAACAAGCTGCTCGGGATCCTGAACGGGTCGACCGCGTGGGGCGCGCAGGCCGTACAGGACTCGGACAACGGCAGCGCGGACAACCGGTGGCGGCTCGTCCGCAACCCCTGAGATCCGCAGTTGCACGCGTCACCGGCGCGGCTCCCGAGGGCCGTGCCGGTGACGTCGGGCGTCGCACGCCGGGCGGGCGGACGGCAGCGGTCGTACAGTGGATCGGGTCCTGGCCCCAGTGATCGTGGCGGATGGGTCGGCTCGTGCCGCCTCGCCGCCCGGAAGGAGCACAGTGAACCGACCCCTCAGGGCCGCCCTCGGCGGCGCCCTGACCGCCGCCCTCCTGACCTCGGTCGCCGTCGCGCCCGCGCAGGCGCACCCCGGAGTCCGGCCACCCACCGTCCTCGCCCTGCCCGACGGGTTCCAGCCCGAAGGCATCGCCACCGCGGGCCGGTACGCCTACCTCGGCTCCCGCGCGACGGGCGCCATCCAGCGCGTCGACCTGATCACCGGCCGGGGCACGACGATCGGTGCGCCCACCGGCACACCGTCGCTCGGCCTCAAGGTCGACGCGCGCGGCCGGCTGTTCGTCTCCGGCGGCACGGCCGGCGACGCCCGCGTGCTCGACACCCGCACCGGCGAGGTGCTGGCCCGCTACCAGTTCGCCACCGCCCCGACGTTCGTCAACGACGTCGTCCTGACCCGCCACGCCGCATACTTCACCGACTCCAACCGCCCGGTGCTCTACCGGCTGCCGCTCGGCCGCGGTGGCGCGCTGCCGCCCGCCGACGGCTTCACCACCATCGCGCTGACCGGCGCGTACGAGCAGGTCGGCACCGGCGTCAACCTCAACGGCATCACCACCACACCGGACGGCAAGGCGTTGATCGTCGTCCAGTCGACCACCGGCACGCTGTTCCGGGTCGACCCGGCGACCGGCGTGAGCACCGTCGTGGACGTGCCCGGCCACACCTTCACCAACGGCGACGGGCTGCTGCTGCTCGGCCGCACCCTGCACGTCGTGCAGAACCGCCTCAACCAGATCGCGGTGGTCACGCTCAACCACGCCGGCACCGCCGGAACTCTCACCACCACCATCACGGACCCGAACTTCGACGTCCCCACGACCGTCGCCAAGGCACTCGGCCGGCTCTACCTGCCCAACGCCCGCTTCACCACCCCACCGACCCCGACCACGCCGTACACGGTCGTCGCGGTCCGCGCGCGCTGACCAGCCCGATGGGGGTACGCGCACCCGCGTGCCCCCATCGGCATCCCGCGCGGGGTGAGGCGGCGGCCGGCCGCGAGTACGATCACGGGCACCGCGGCGACGACTGTCGCCTCCCCCACCCGGAGTGCGCGTGGCCAATCGTCTGCACCGGTTCCCGCGCCGAGCCCTGGCCGTGGGCCTCCTGATCGTCGCCGCCGGGCTGCCGGCCGGGCCGACGGTGGCCAGTTCCACGGAGACCGGCAGACCCACGGTCCTGCGGATGCTCCAGCTGAACCTCTGCAACAGTGGCCGCGCCGGCTGCTACACCGGCCGGTCCGTCGCCGTCGCCTCCGACGTGATCAGGGCCGAGGCCCCCGACCTGGTCACCCTGAACGAGATCTGCGACGACGACGTGCCCGCCCTGCGGGGCGTGTTCGAGACCGTCCACCCGGGTCGCAGCGTCGTGGCCGCGTTCCAGGCCGCGGGCGACCGGCCCAGCGGCGCCGACACAAGGTGTCGCAACGGTCAGCCGTACGGCATCGGGCTGCTGGCCCACGTCCGGACGCCGGACACCCCGCGCGTCGTGTACAGCGGCATCCACCCGACGCAGGACCTCGCGGACCCGGAGGAACGGGCCTGGCTCTGCGTCGACGTCGACGGCGGCCTGCTCGCCTGCACCACGCACCTGGCCAACACCGGTTACCGCGTCGCGCTCGCCCAGTGCGGCCACCTGCTCGACACGATCCTGCCGACGATCCTCAGAGGCACCGGCTCCGGGCCCGCCGTGCTCGGTGGTGACCTCAATCTGCGGGCCGACGACCCCGACGTGCGCTCCTGTGCGCCGCCGGGCCACTCCCGGGTCGACGACGGCGCACGACAACACATCGTGGCGACAACCGGCATCACACTCTGTTGCCGCAGGTCGGTGACCATGCACGGAGCCACCGACCACCCCGGGCTGCTGGCCACCGTCGTCATCGACGGCAGCCGGCCCGGGCGCCCGCCGACGTGAGCCGCCGGTGACCTGTCCGCCCGTCGCGGGTCAGCGGGGCGGGGTGTCCCGACGGGACGGGGTGTCCCGACGGGACGGGAACGGGGTGCCGGGCTGGCCGAGGGTGGAGCGGGCGCGCAGACCGACCGGGTCCGGGGCGGCGACGGGCGTCGCCGCGGCCGGTTCCGCGACCCGACGCCCGTCCAGGTACGCCGCGGCGGCCCGGTCGTCGTCGGTCGGGGCGGCGAGCAGGGCGTAGAGCAGACCGACCACCCCGAAGATCACCGCCAGCATGATCGGCACCAGCAGGGTGCTCACCCCGGCGCCGGTGACCTCGCCCGCCCGTTCGTGGCGGTGCACCGACAGGGCGCTCATCCCGGTGAAGTGCATCCCGTTCACGGCGACACCCATGACCAGCGCGGAGGCGAAGATCGCCAACCCGCGGCGGACCGTCATCGCGAGCCACAGCGCGACGGTGGACGCCACGACGGCGATGACCACGGAGAGCACGACCCGGACGGTGTCGTAGCCGAGGCTGCCGTTGAGCCGCATCGCCGCCATGCCCGTGTAGTGCATGGACGCCACACCGGCACCGGTGAAGATGCCGCCCGCGATCAGTCGCACCGCGTTCAACCGGCCGGTGCCCACGATGGCCAGGCCGATCCCGACCGCCACCACCGCGATCGCCGTGCTGGCCACGGTCAGCGGCACGTCGTAGCGGATCCGGGTGTTCTCGACGGCGAACCCGAGCATGGCCATGAAGTGCATCGCCCAGATGGCGGTGCCGCCCAGTGCCCAGGCCGACAGCAGACCCCACCAGGCCCGCTGGCCGTTCGTCTGCGCCCTGCGGATTCGCCCGGCGCAGACCAGACCGAGGATCGAGCCGAGCACGGACAGCGCGTAGCTCAGCGCGGGCGTGATCCACCCGTACTCAAAGTGATTGATCTCCGCCACGGCGGTTTCTCCCCATTTGTTAGCGGCGCGTCAACAAGGCGCTCCGGCAATGATCAGGGGTGCCGTGATCAGGCGCAACAGCGCCCCCCGGGCTATCCGGGGGGTGCTGTCACGGTGACCGTCCGATGCGTCGATTCGACACCGATGGTGATCGAATGTGGTGATCAGGCCGAAGTGTGGTACGCCAGGACACCCCGGTTGATCGCCGCGATCGCCTGCCGTGCCGTGGAACGCAGCTCCGGGGAGGCGCCGCCGGAATCGGCGAGCTGACCGAGGAGGTCGACCACCTGTCGCGCCCACCGGACGAAGTCACCGGCGGGCATCTCACCGTCGATCTCGTGACCGCTGCCGAGCACCTTGGCCAGCACCTCGCCCCGGGCCCACCGGTAGACCGGCCAGGCGAAGCCGAGATCCGGCTCCCGGGTCGCGTTCAGCCCGCGCGCCGCCTCGTCGGCCTCGATCTCCCCCCACAGCTTCAACGTCTCGTCGACCGCGTCGGCCACCGGCCCGCGCGGCAGCGACGCCCGCTCGTCGACGTCGCGGCGCGCCTCGAAGACCACCACGGACACCGCGGCGGCCAACTCGGCCGGGGACAGGCCGTTCCACACTCCCCGGCGCAGGCACTCGGCGACCAGCAGGTCCGCCTCGGTCCAGATCCGGCCGAGCATCCGCCCCGCGTCGGTGACCGCGCCGTCGCGAGCGAGGTAGCCACGGTCGGTCAACAGCGCGACGATCCGGTCGAAGGTGCGGGCGAGGGACCCGGTACGCCCGGAGACGCGCTCGCGCAGTTCCTCGGTGTCGCGCTCCAGCCGCCGACGCCGTTCCGCCCAGCGGGCGTGGTCCTCCCGCTCCGGGCAGGCGTGGCAGGGGTGGTTACGCAGCTCGGTGCGGAGCTGGGTGATCTGGTGGTCCTCCCCGGACACCTGTCGGGAACGGCCACCCCGTCGGCCGCCGTGCCGGTCCAGACCGGTGCCGCTGACCTCGGCGGCGAGATCCCGCCGAGCACCCGGCGAACGGTGGTTGAAGTGCTTGGGCACCCGGATCCGGGCCAGCACCTCGGCGGGGGTGGTGAAGTCGCCGGGGCTGACCCGTCCGGCCCAGCGGTCCTGGGTGAGCACCAGCGGCCGGGGCTCACCGAACCCACCGGTCGCCGGGTCCAGCACGACCGCCAGCCCGGCCCGACGGCCCGACGGCACCCGGATCACGTCGCCGACGCGCAGCCGCTCCAGCGACGCCACCGCGGCGGCCTTGCGCTGGGTCTGCCCCTGCCGGGCGATGGCCTTCTCCCGATCGGCAATCGCCACCCGCAGCGCGAAGTACTCGTCGAAGTCGCCGTGGTGGCAGGCGGCCTCCGCGCCGTACGCCTCGATCGTCTCGGTGTTGCGCTGCACCTGCCGGGCCAGACCCACCACCGACCGGTCCGCCTGGAACTGGGCGAACGAGGACTCCAGCAGCGCCCGGGCCGGCTCCGCGCCGACAGTGCCGACCAGGTTCACCGCCATGTTGTACGAGGGCCGGAAGCTGGAGCGCAGCGGGTAGGTGCGGGTGGACGCGAGCCCGGCCACCTGCCGTGGGTCGGTCTCCGGGGACCACACCACGACGGCGTGCCCCTCCACGTCGATGCCCCGGCGACCGGCGCGCCCGGTGAGCTGCGTGTATTCCCCCGGGGTCAGGTCGACGTGCGCCTCACCGTTGTACTTGACCAGCCGTTCCAGGACCACGCAGCGGGCCGGCATGTTGATGCCCAGCGCCAGCGTCTCGGTGGCGAAGACCGCCTTGACCAGGCCGCGGACGAACAACTCCTCGACGATCTCCTTGAACACCGGCAGCATGCCGGCGTGGTGGGCGGCCAGGCCGCGCTCCAGGCCGTCGAGCCACTCCCAGTAGCCCAGCACCGTCAGGTCCTCGCCGGGGATGGCGGTGACCCGGGACTCGACCACCTGGCGGATCTCGGCCCGCTCGTCCGGCGAGGTCAGCCGGAGCCCGGCGGCGAGGCACTGCTGCACCGCGGCGGCGCAGCCGGCCCGACTGAAGATGAACAGAATCGCCGGCAGCAGACCCTCACGGTCCAGTCGGTCGACGATGTCGGGGCGCATCGGGCCACGCCAGCGCGGGCCGCGCCGACCAGCGCCGGGCCCCGCGCTGCGTCCCTCGCCCAGATCCAGCCGCCGCACGGTCTCCCGGGTGTAGCGCAGCAACTCGGGGTGCACGTCGTGTTTGCGGGCGGCGTCGGCGTCGTGGAACAGGTCGAACATCCGCTTGCCGACCAGCATGTGCTGCCACAACGGCACCGGCCGGTGTTCGCTGACCACCACCGCGGTCTCGCCTCGCACGGTGACCAGCCAGTCGGCGAACTCCTCGGCGTTGGAGACCGTCGCCGACAACGAGACCAGGGTGACCGAGGCTGGAAGGTGGATGATCACCTCTTCCCACACCCCGCCACGGAACCGGTCGGCCAGGTAGTGCACCTCGTCCATCACCACGTACGCCAGCCCCTGCAGCGTGCTGGAGCCCGCGTAGAGCATGTTGCGCAGCACCTCGGTGGTCATCACGACCACTGGCGCATCGCCGTTGATCGCGTTGTCGCCGGTCAGCAGACCGACCTGCTCGGCGCCGTACCGGGCGACCAGGTCGTGGTACTTCTGGTTGGACAGCGCCTTGATCGGCGTGGTGTAGAAACACTTGCGCCGGGGCGGCGGGGTCGCCGTGTCGTCGGCGGTCACGGGGTCGTCGGGCCGCCCCCGCAACGCCAGGTGGACGGCGAACTCGCCGACCACCGTCTTGCCGGCGCCGGTGGGTGCGCAGACCAGCACACCGCTGCCCCGCTCCAGCGACTGACACGCCTCACGCTGAAAGTCGTCGAGGTCGAACCCCAGGTCAAGGGCGAACTCGTCCAGCGCGGGAAACTGTGAGGCCTGCGCGGCCCGGCGGCGCGCCGCTGCGTAACGCTCGGCGGGACTCGACATGACACCAAGATTAGTGCGTGCCGGGACACGACACCCCACAAGGCCGTCCGGAGGTGCCATCGGGGGCGGTCGGTAGGGTGCACGGCGTGCCGGACCATGCCGAACCGACCCAGACTCCTTCGCCGGGCAACGAGGCCGCCGCCCCCAGGGCGTCCCGACGGCCCGTGAAGGCGGTGCTCTTCGACTTCCACGGCACCCTGGCCCAGGTGGAGGAGCCCCGGCAGTGGGTGCTGGAGGCCGCGGCGGCGTGCGGGGTCACCCTGGATCGGGTCCGAGCCACCTCGCTGGCCGACCGGCTCCTCACCGCCGGGCGTGCCGGAGGGCCCCTGCCGGCGCGGGTGCCACCACGGTTGGCCGAGCTGTGGGCCGACCGGGACCTCTACCAACACGCCCACCGGGGCGCGTACACCGGGCTGGCCGAGACGGTCGACGCGGGCATCGAGGGTTTCGCCGACGCGCTCTACGAGCGGCTGCTGACCGCCGAGGGCTGGCTGCCGTACGCGGACACCGAGCCCACGCTGACCGCGTTGCGCGACGCCGGGGTGCCGGTCGCCGTGGTCAGCAACATCGGCTTCGACCTGCGGCCGCACTTCGACACGTGGGGTTTGACCGACCTGGTCGGCGCGTTCGTGCTCTCCTACGAGGTGGGGCGCTGCAAGCCCGACCCGGCGATCTTCTGGCGCGCCTGCGGGATGCTCGGTGTCGACCCGGAACAGACGCTGATGGTCGGTGACACACCAGCCGACGCGGGCGCGGTGACCGCCGGCTGCGCGGCGCTGGTGCTCCCGGCCGCCGAACCCGGTCGGGAGAACGGGCTGGGCGCCGTCCTCGATCTCGCCCTGCCGGCCTGACCTGTGGTTTCCGTGCCGTCAGCGGGGAATGTGGATCACTGGTAGCTCGCCGTCGCCGTACCGGTCCTCAGCGGTCAGGATCGAGGCGTCGTGTTCGAGGACGGCCAGCGCCGTGGTGGCCAGATCGGTACGGCCCGTCACCGTGCGCCAGAAGCTGAGTTCGTGCCAGGAGTGCCCCTCGGTGGAGAGCACCTCACAGGCGTCCAGGGTCAGCAGGCGGTGCAGGGTCGCTCGTTCCTTCGGGTCGGTGACGATCGCCAGGGCCTCCGCCGCGGTCACGGCGGTGACGCCGAACCTGTTGCGGTCCTGGATGACCTCGTGCAGCGGCTCCCCGACATGCACCGACCCCGCCAGGTATGCCAGCAGTGCCGACCGGTCCAGCACGAGCCGGACCGGGCGGTCGTCCTCGGGGCTCACGCGGCCGGTTGTTCGGGCGTACCGGCGGCGGCGTCCAGCGCGTGCTGGCGGACCCGCTCGCGAAGGGCGCTGCGGCGCTCCGGGGACCAGTCGGCCTCCACGGCGGCCCGGCGGGCACGCGCCTCGGCCACGCCCTGCTCGGTGATCGGGATGCCCTGGTGGGCCAGCTCCGCGTCCAGGGCGTCCAGCCGCATCCGGTCACGGACGGCCTGGGTGATGTACGCGCTCGCGTTGGTTTCGCGCTCCAGGCGCTCAGCCACATCGGGTGGCACGGAGATGGACAGTTTCCTCATCGCGCTGGTCATACCAGCGACCGTACGCCGGTAGCACCACGTTGGCGACCGCTTACGGCCGTGTCGGCCCAGCCTTGGGCACGAGTCGAGGAAAGGGCTCGCCCTTGTCGGCCGGTGGACCCGCCGAAGGATGGCCGTAAGGGGCCGCCTACCGTCGTGCCCGTGACCGAGATCCTGCTGCCCACGCCACCACCGGCCGACGCACCACCGGCCCGGCGCGGTGGCGTCGCCGCCGTGGGCCTGGTGCTCGGCGGGGCCCTCTCGGTGCAGTTCGGCTCCGCCGTGGCCGCGCTGCTCTTCCCGCGCACCGGGGTGGCCGGCGCCGTGACCCTGCGGTTGACGATCTCAGCGGTGCTGCTGCTCATCGTGTGCCGGCCCCGGATGCGCGGCCACGACCGTTCGGCCTGGCTCGCGGCGGGCGCGTTCGGGTTGGCGCTGGCCGGCATGAACTCGCTCTTCTACCAGGCCATCGAACGCATCCCGCTGGGTCCGGCGGTGACGCTGGAGGTGCTCGGCCCGTTGGCGCTGTCGGTGTTCAGCGCCCGACGACTGGCCAGCTGGGGCTGGGCGGGACTCGCGCTGGCCGGGGTGGCGCTGCTCGGCCAGGGCGGCTTCGACCGACTGGACCCGGTCGGCGTGGCCTTCGCGTTCGGCGCCGGCGCCATGTGGGCCGCATACATCGTGCTGAGCGCGCGCGTCGGCAGCCGGTTCCCGGGCGCGGACGGGCTGGCCCTGGCACTGACCCTCGCCGCGCTGGTCACCCTGCCGCTGGGCATCGTCGACGGCGGCGCGGTGCTGCTCGACCCGCCGGTGCTGGCGCTGGGCACCGCCCTCGCGGTGCTCGCCTCCGGCCTGCCCTACACGCTGGAGCTGCTGGCGCTGCGGCGGATGCCCACCGCCACCTTCGCCGTGCTGATGAGCCTCGGGCCGGCCATCGCCACGCTCGCCGGGTGGTTGGTGCTGCGACAGGCCCTGACCCTGCTGGAGT
Organism: Micromonospora sp. MGP-C2; assembly: GCF_057766525.1. NCBI lineage: Bacteria > Bacillati > Actinomycetota > Actinomycetes > Micromonosporales > Micromonosporaceae > Micromonospora > Micromonospora sp. MGP-C2. Next base: position 626,299 of record NZ_JBYMEN010000002.1, on the reverse strand, counting down.
GCGCCGCCATCGTGCTGGTCATCGCGGCCAGCATCGGGGCGGTACGGGTCAACGCAACAGTCGCAGGGCGCCCGGGACGGCGCTGATCGTCACCGGCAGGCCCAACGAGCGTTCCCCGTCGGCGTACGTGGTGATGCCCTCGGCGCTCAACTCCACGGTGCGGGCGCGGAAGCTGCGCACGAGCGGGTGGCTGACGTGGGTGCCCTGGTAGATGCGCGGCTTCACCCGGATCAGGGTCCGCCGGTTGACCCGGCCCGCCACCACCACGTCGAGCAGCCCGTCGGTCGGGTCGGCGTCGGGGCAGATCCGCATCCCGCCGCCGTACGTCGGGCAGTTGCCCACCGCCACCAGCACCGCGTCCAACTCGTGCGGCACCCCGTCGAGGCGCAGCGTGTAGCGGCGGGGGCGCAGCCGGGCCAGCTCGACCAGGATCGCCAGATCGTAGCGGCGAGGGCCACGCGGCCAGCGCATCCGGTTGGCCCGCTCGTTGACGATCGCGTCGAACCCGGCCGCGAGGACCGCCCCGTACCAGCGCTCGGTGCCGTCGCCGCCGGTCATCCGGGCCAGGTCCACGGCGCTGGTTCGGCCGGCGCGCACCGCGTCGGCGATCACCTCCGCCGCTGCGAGGGGGTCAGCCGGAAAACCCGTGTCCAGGGCGAAGTCGTTGCCGGTGCCGGCCGGGATCGGGCCGAACGGCACATCCGTGCCGGCGACCGCCTGCAACGCCCGGTGCACGGTTCCGTCCCCGCCGATCGCAACCAGCGCGCCCGCACCGTCGGCGACCGCAGCACGGCACGCCGCCTCCGCCTCGGCCGGACCGGTTGCCGTCAGCAGCCGGATCGGTCGCCCGGCGGCAGCCAGACCGTCCAGCAGCCGTGGCAGCAGAGCGCTGTAACGGCCTCGCCCAGCGGCCGAGTTGGCGAGCACGGCGACGGGGCCGTTCAGGTGATCTTCTGCGGTCACGGGCAGCACCGTAGCGGTCGGGCGACGGCCGGCCAAGCCGCATTCAGACGGCGCTGCACGGCGAAACGGTATTCACACCTGCCGTAAACCGAGCAGGCCGAGAAAAGTGAACAACGCGCCCACTGTCAGCGGCAGACCGACCTTCACCAGGTGGTGCCTGAACGAGGCCAGTCTCGGGTCGTTCGGCCGCCCCGGCGGGTAGATCACCGGAACCTCCTCCCCGACGCTGTGGACAAGTCCGCTGGTTCGTATGGCGACCGTGAACTGGCGCTTTCTGCCGTTCTCGTCGACGAAGGCGATCACCGGTGCGTAGAGCGTGCCGTCGTCGACGGTCCTCTCGTGGCCTATCACTGTGCCGACAGATGCCACGCCGGTTCGGCGCAGCTTCCGGATCCCCCATGCCTGCACCACGCCGACACACGCAAGGGACGCACCTATGAGAATGGTGATGACGGCACCGGAGTTCATGGATGCATGATGCCCTTCGCCGCAACGGTCGTGCGACCCGGGCGTCTGCCCACAGGACCGGCAACGCCGTCCCCGCCAGGCGGGGACGGCGTTGGTGGACCCAGCACGCCGAGGCGTCAGGTCATGTCGTCGTAGCGACGCTCGATCGGTGCCGGCCTGGCGACCGGCTCGGGTACGCCGATCGGCGCTGTCGAGTCGACCCGCTGCCCGGCCACGACCGGGTCCTTGTCGAACTCCAACGGCGACACCTCGTCGTCGTCGATGCCCGCGTAGACCTCCTTGCCCCGCCCACGCCGCCGGTCGTTGATGAACGCGACCCCGACCGCACCGAAGTAGAGGGCGGAGAGGCAGAGCGCCAACGCGGTCATCCCGAACGGGTCCGGGGTGGGGGTGACCACGGCGGAGAACGCGAAGAACACGAAGATCGCCACCCGCCACCAGCTGAGCAGCCGCTTCGCGCTGGCGATGCCGACGAAGTTGAGCATCAGCACGATCAGCGGGAACTCGAACGCCACCCCGAACAGCAGAATCAGATTGGTGACGAACGAGATGTAGCGAGTGACTTCCAGCGTGGTCGAGATGTCATCGCCGGACACGTTCATCAGGAACTCGAGGCCCTTGGCGGTGACGAAGTACGCCAGCACCGCGCCGGCCGCGAAGAGCGGCGCTGCCAGGGCCGTGAAGGCATAGGCGTAGCGCCGCTCGTGCCGGTGCAGACCAGGCGCGATGAACGCCCAGAGCTGGTAGAGCCAGATCGGCGCCGCGATGATCAGGCCCACCCACAGGCCGATCTTGAGGTTCAGCAGGAACAGGTCCGCAGGACCGAGCTGAACGAACAGGCACTTGTCGGTGACCGGGTCGACCGACCCCGGCAGGTCGCAGTACGGCTTCGACAGCAACAACCGGACCGGCTCGGCCAGCCAGATACCGAAGCCGAAGCCGATCATGATCGCCAGCGACGCGCGGAACAGACGGTTACGCAGTTCGCGGACGTGCTCGATGAGCGTCATCGAGCCGTCGGCGGCCCGCTCGAACGCCTTAGGGCCGCGTTTACGCAGTGCGAAGGCCACGATGGTGGGGCCCTTCGGTCAGTTGTCGCGGACGCGGTGCACCGGGTCGACGACCGGCTGCTGCGTCGGCGCCTGCTGGTAGGGCGCCTGCTGCGGCTGCCCGGTGTATGGCGCCTGCTGCCCGGCGTGCGGCGGCAACGGCTGGTAGCCGGACTGCGCGTCGGCCTTCTCGGCGAGGTCGCGGTCGTCGTCCTGCAGGCTCTTGGTCTCGGCCTTGATGATCCGCAGCGACCGACCCAGCGAACGGGCAGCGTCGGGGAGCCGCTTCGCACCGAAGAGCAGGATCAGCACAACCACGAGAACAGCGATGTGCCACGGCTTGAGGGCACCCATGAGAAGCTCCAGTCGGTCTGTGTCCGAGGGGTGGTACGCAGCCCATCGTACGTGCGGATCGGCCGCCCGCCACCCGCCGGGTGGTGATGGTCTGGCTCGGAGGGTGAAGTCTTGACCAACCCGGGATGATCCGTCAACAACCCGAACGACCGGTTGGTCAGCCGCGCTTGGCCTTGATCAGCGCGATCCGCTGAGACGTGGTGTCGAGTTGGCGTTGCACACCCTCGGCGCGCTGTTGCAACGACTCGGCCGTCTCCCGTAGCGCCTCGGCCTCGGCGGCCCGCCGCTGCAACGCCACGGCGGCGCGCCGCAGCCCAGGCAGCCGGGTCAGCACCGGGCGCACGGCCAACGCGAGCGCCACGAGGGGAAGCAGCACCACCGCGAGCACGATCCAGATCAGCACGGCGGTCAGCCTACTGGGTGCGCCCGACCACCGCCGGGTCGCCCGACGGGGCGATCTCCGGGTCGGCCTCGGACTGCCGGGGCTCGGCGGTCGGGGTGGGCACGGCGTACGCGTCCAGAGCGGCGGCAGCCGTCGCCCGCACCTGCTCGGCCAGCTCGACCGGGGCGACCACGGTGGCCTCCGGGCCGAGGCCCAGCACGAACCGGCGAGCCCACCCCAGGTCGGTGACCCGCAGCGACACCAGCCACTGGTCGCCGTCGCCGGCCTCGACGCGCTCGCACGGGTAGTACTCGGTGATCCACCGCTCGCTGCGGCCGATGCGCAGCGTGATCAGCGGCAGGTCGGGCGAGGGGCGGAAGACCCCCTCGGTGAGGTCGTGCGGAACGGCCTGCGGGGGCACGGTGGCGGGCTCGGCCAGCTCGGTGATCGCGTCGATCCGGTCGGCCCGGAACAGGCGGACCGCCTCCGCGCGCCGACACCACGCCTCCACGTACGCCCGGCCGCCGACCATCAGCATCCGCAGCGGGTCGATGACGCGGTCGGTGGTCTCGTCCCGGGCAGCGGTGTAGTAGGTGATCCGCAGTGCCTTGCCGCCCTCGACGGCGGCGCGCAGCGCCTCGACCCGCCGGGTGTCACCGGGCAGTCGGACCGCCACCGGCGCGCCCACCAGGTCCCCCGCGTCCTCGATCTTCGCCAGGGCCCGTTCGACGGCCTCCCTGTTGGCCACCCCGGGCGTCTCGGCGAGCATCCGCAACGCCACGACCAACGCGAGGGCCTCATCCGGGGTGAGTCGCAGCGGCCGGTCGATGCCGGCGTCGTAGGTGATGGTCACCCGATCACCGTCGAACGCCATGTCGATCAGGTCACCCGGGCCGTAACCAGGCAGCCCGCACACCCAGAGCAGCTCCAGGTCCTCCCGGAGCTGCCGCTCGGTGACGCCGAGGTCACCAGCCGCCTCGGCGATCTCGATGCCCGGCCGGGCCAGCAGGTAGGGCACCAGGTTGAGCAGCCGGGCCAGCCGGTCGGCGGACGCGCGGGAGCCGCCCCGGGCGGCCGGGCGGGTCACCGGGCACCCCCGCTGACGGCCAGCTCGTCGTGTCGGACGGCGATCTCCTTCAGTCGTTGGATGACGGCCTCGCGGACCTCCGGCGGGTCGAGCACCCGCACGTCCGGGCCGTAGCCGACGAGGTGGCCGGCCAACCCGTCCGGGTCCGCGTACGGCAGGACGAGCCGGTCACCGTCCGGCCCGGCGGTCACCTCCACCGCCCAGCGGCGCAGCCCGGCGGCACGGCCCGGGGCGGCCAGCACGGTGGCCCGGCCGGTCCGCTCCACCGGACCCGACCAACGGGCCACGTGGCTGATCAGGTCGACGTTGGCTGGCGGCTCGTACGCGCCGGGCGCGCCGGTCACCCGGACCGTGCCGACGACGCGGGACAGTCGGAAGCAGCGGGTCGCCGCCCGGTCCAGGTCGTGGCCGACCACATACCACCGGCCGCGCCAGCAGACCACGCCCCACGGTTGCAGCCGACGCCGGCTGGACGCGTCCCGGTCGGGCACCCGGTAGTCGAACCCGACCTCGCGGCGGTCCCGGGCGGCGGCGGTCAGCGGCGCGAACGCCGGGTCGACGGTGACCATGGGCTCCAGGCCGAGAGTGGCCTGCGGGTCCACGTCCACCCCGGCGGCACGGAGCTTGGCCAGCCCGGACGACGCGGCGGCGGCCAGCCCGGCGTGTTGCCAGAGCCGTGCGGCGATGCCGACAGCGGCGGCCTCGTCCGGTTCCAGGAGGATGTCGGGCAGCGCGTATTCGCGGTGGGCGATCCGGTAGCCGGGCTCGGCGTCGAAGGCGCTCGCCGTGCCGGTCTCCAGCGGCACACCCAGTTCACGCAGCTCGGCCTTGTCGCGCTCGAACTTGCGCTGGAACGCTTCGTGGTCGCGCGCGTCATCGGGATCATGCTCGTAGCCGGGCACGGTCGCGGCGATCTGCGCGGCGGTCAGGAACCGTCGCGTGGACAGCAGGCAGATCACCAGGTTGACCAGGCGTTCGGTGCGGGTCCGCGACACGCGGTAGACGCTAGCAGTCGACACGCCCACGACGTGCACCCGCGCGGGCGTGCCGCACACTTGTTCGGATCGGGCCTCCCCCGGCGCGTTGCCGTCTCCGGTCATAGGGTGAGGCTCATGTCGCAAGCGGACGCCAGGCCCGAGAGCGAGAGCGTCGGCACGGTGATCGTCGCGGGCGTCGCCAACCTCGCCATCGCGATCGCCAAGCTGATCGCCGGGGTGATCTCCGGCTCGGCCGCCATGCTGTCCGAGGCGGCCCACTCGGTCGCCGACACCACCACCGAGGTGCTCCTCTACCAGGCACTGCGCCGCGGTGCCCGGCCGGCGGACCAGCGGCGCCCCTTCGGGTACGGCAAGGAAAGCTACGTCTGGGCGTTCTTCGCGGCGATGTTCACCTTCGTCGCCGGCGCCGGCTTCGCCGTCACCCACGGCGTCACCACGATCCTGGTGCACGAGCACAGCGGCGACTACCTGGTCTCGTACATCGTCCTGGCGGTGTCGTTCGTCATCGAGTCGATCTCCCTAGCCCGGGCCGTGCGGCAGGTCCGCAGCGAGTCCCGGCGCTGGCAGACCACTCCCCGACGCTTCCTGCGACTGACCGCCGACACCACCGTCAAGGCGGTCTTCCTGGAGGACAGCGCGGCCCTGATCGGTCTGCTGCTGGCCGGTGCCGGCGTCGGCCTGTCCCACGCCACCGGCGACGAGGTGTGGGACGGCGTCGCGTCGATCCTGATCGGGCTCCTGCTGCTGACGGTCGCCGGGATCCTCGCCGCCAACAACCTGTCGCTGCTGGTCGGTCGGGCCGTCCCGGAGCGGCTGCGTCACGAGATCGAGCAGGAGTTGACCGGGCTACCCGAGGTGGAGCGGATCGACACCCTGATGACCATGCAGCTCGGCCCGGACGACATCCTGGTCGCCGCCAAGGTCGACTTCAGCGACGAGGCCACCGGCGCGGCCATCGAGGCCGCCGCCGACGAGGCCGAACGGCGGCTCACCGGGCTGTACCCGGAGATCCGTTACGTGTTCCTCGACCCCACCCGCTCGTTGCCCGGCGCCACCGGCCGGCCCCGGCACACCCAGGCCGCGCCGGACCCGCGGGCCGACGACGGACCCGACCGCCCCTGAACGAACCGCCCGGCAGCACCCGGGCGCGGGCCGCCGGGCCCGCGCGGCTAGCGTTGCCCGTCATGGTGCGATGGCGTACGGGGACGGTGGCGACGCTGCGACGGCAGTGGACCGGGGCGGTGGAGCTGGACGTCGACCTGCCCGACGGCACCCGCATGCGGGCGCTGGCCTACCCCGAGTTGGTCGGCACGCCGGAGCCCGGCGACCGGGTGCTGCTCAACGCCGGTGCGCTGCTGATGGGGTTGGGCACCGGCGGATACGCCCTGGTGGTGGCCCTGCCGGACCGGCTGCCGCCGGACCCGCCGGAGGTCGGCGACACCCGCGACGCCGGTCACCTGGTCAAGGCCCGCTACACGCCGTTGCAGCCGATCCTGCTCGGCGTGGACGAGGAGGCGTCCCCGCACCGCGACGTGCTGGCCGACGCGGACGACCTGGGCGGCCTGCCGGTGGTCACCGCCGACCTGCACTCGGCGCTGCCGGCGATCCTGGCCGGCATCCGGGCCGACGCGCCGCAGGCGCGGGTGGCGTACCTGCTCACCGACGGTGGGGCGCTGCCGGCGTGGTTCTCCCGCACCCTCGCCGGGCTGCGGACCGAACTGGCCGGCACGATCACCGTCGGGCAGGCCTTCGGCGGTGACCTGGAGGCCACCACCCTGCACGGCGGCCTGCTCGCCGCCCGGTACGTGCTGGGCGCCGACGTGGCCATCGTGGCCCAGGGGCCCGGCAATCTGGGCACCGGCACCCGCTGGGGGTTCTCCGGCGTCGCCGTCGGTGAGGCGGTCAACGCGATCGCCACGCTGGGCGGCCGGCCGGTCGGCTCGTTGCGCATCTCCGACGCCGACGCCCGCCCCCGACACCGGGGCGTGTCGCACCACAGCCTCACCGCGTACGGCCGGGTGGCTCTCGCCCCGGCGGAGCTGGTGGTGCCCGACGACCTGGCCCCGGCGCTGCTCGCCGAGGTGAACGCGTCGCTGGCCCCCCTGGCGGCCCGGCACCGGATCGTCCGGGTGCCCACCACCGGTCTCGACGCCGCGTTGCGGGCCAGCGCCGTGCCGCTGTCCACCATGGGCCGTGGCCTCGACGCCGATCACGCGTACTTCCTGGCCGCCGCCGCCGCCGGCCGCCACGCCGTAACCCTGCTGCCCTGACCGCCCCAACCTCGGCCCCGGCCTCGGCCTCGGCCTCGGCCCGGTTGATCATGAAGTTATTGCCCGCCGCCCCGGCGTGTCATGGCGATAACTTCATGATCAACGCCAGCTGCGGGGGTGGGGTGGGGTGGGGTGGGGTGGGGTGGGTTAGGCCAGGAAGATCAGCGCTAGCCAGCCGCCCACGATGAGCACCAGCGCCAGGGCCAGCACCCACGTCGGGACGGTGTATTCACCGCGCCGGTTTCGGTCGACCTCGGCGCGGATCTTCTCGCGTCGGCGTTCGACCCAGTTCTGCCGCTCGGTGCCGCGCTCGGAGCGGTCGGAAGGTCCAGAAGTCGTCATGGCGGACCCAGCTTAGCGGGCCCCCGCGCCGACAGCGCCGTGGAGCCCGCCGGGTAGGCCGACCCCGCCGGCGCACACCACCGCCGGGGTCGGCACACCGGTCACATGCTGGCGATCAGCCGCTCCACCCGCTCGTCGTACGCCCGGAACGGGTCCTTGCAGAGCACGGTGCGCTGCGCCTGGTCGTTGAGCTTCAGGTGCACCCAGTCGACGGTGAAGTCGCGCCGCTTCTCCTGGGCGTGCCGGATGAACTCGCCGCGCAGCCGGGCCCGTGTGGTCTGCGGCGGGGTTTCCTTCGCCTCGAAGATCTCCGGGTCGGTGGTCACCCGGTCGACCTCCCCGCGGCGCTCCAGCAGCCCGTAGAGGCCCCGACCGCGACGCACGTCGTGGTAGGCCAGGTCCATCTGCGCCACCCGGGGGTGCGACAGGGGCAGGTCGTGCTTGCGCTGGTAGCGCTCGATCAGCCGCAGTTTGCTGACCCAGTCGATCTCCCGGGAGACCGGCTCCAGGTCGCCGGTCTCCACCGCGTTGAGCACCCGGCCCCACAGCTCGACGACCCGCTTGGCGGCCTGGTCGCCGCCGCGCCGCTCGACGAACTCGGTGGCCTTGGCCAGGTATTCCTGCTGGATGTCCAGGGCGCTGACCTCCTTGCCGTTGGCCAGCCGCACCTTGCGCCGGCCGGTAATGTCGTGCGACACCTCCCGGATGGCCCGGATCGGGTTCTCCAGGGACAGGTCGCGCATCACCACCCCGGCCTCGATCATCCGCAGCACGATGTCGGCGGTGCCGACCTTGAGCAGCGTGGTGACCTCGTTCATGTTGGAGTCACCGACGATCACGTGCAGCCGCCGGTAGCGCTCGGCGTCGGCGTGCGGCTCGTCGCGGGTGTTGATGATCGGACGGCTGCGGGTGGTCGCCGAGGAGACGCCCTCCCAGATGTGCTCGGCCCGCTGCGACAGGCAGTAGACCGCGCCGCGCGGGGTTTGCAGAACCTTGCCGGCCCCGCAGATCAACTGCCGAGTGACCAGGAACGGGATGAGTACGTCGGCGAGCCGGCCGAACTCGCCGTGCCGGGAGACCAGGTAGTTCTCGTGGCAGCCGTACGAGTTGCCGGCCGAGTCGGTGTTGTTCTTGAACAGGTAGATCTCACCCGCGATGCCCTCGTCGTGCAGTCGCTTCTCCGCGTCGACCAGCAGGCCCTCCAGGATCCGCTCGCCAGCCCGGTCGTGGGCGACAAGATCGGTCACCGAGTCGCACTCCGGAGTCGCGTACTCCGGATGCGACCCGACGTCCAGGTAGAGCCGGGCCCCATTACGCAGGAAGACGTTGCTCGACCGACCCCAGGACACCACGCGGCGGAACAGATACCGCGCGACCTCGTCCGGGGACAGCCGCCGCTGCCCGCGATAGGTGCAGGTGACGCCGTACTCGGTCTCGAGGCCGAAGATTCGCCGCTCCATGGTGTGACATTAGCCGCCCGGAGGCCCCGTTCGTCACTGTCACACCACAGGTCGTACTCCGGGCGTGGTCACATACCGGTTGAGTGCGACATTCCGTCCGGCCCGAGGCTCGCCACGAACCGCTGGCAGGTGTCGTACTCCGGCAGCAGACCCCGCTCGCGGGCCTGGGCGAGGGTCGGCGCCGCGTCGTCGCGGGCGGACAGCAGTGGGACGTCGGCGGGCCACTCGATGCCCAGCTCCTCGTCCAGCGGGTGCACCGCGTGCTCGCCGGTCGGGTTGTAGGTGGTCGAGCAGAGGTAGCTCAGCGTCGCGTCGTCGGTCAGCGCGCAGAAACCGTGCCCCAGCCCTTCGCTGAGGTAGACCGCCCGACGGTCGGTGTCGTCCAGCCGGACGCCCTCCCAGCGGCCGAAGGTCGGCGAACCCACCCGCAGATCCACGATCACGTCGAGGACCGCGCCGCGCACACAGGTGACGTACTTGGCCTGCCCGGGCGGGACGTCGGCGAAGTGGATGCCGCGGACCACGCCACGCGCGGAGACCGACAGGTTGGCCTGGGCCAGCCGCATCGGGTGGCCCACCGCCTCGGCGAGCTTGTCGAAGCGGTACCACTCCATGAACATGCCGCGCGGGTCGCCGTGCTGCTGGGGGGTGATCTCCCAGGCGCCCGCGATGCTCAGCTCCCGGATCTTCACCAGGCCGCCCCGTGCTGGCCGTCCGGCTCGGCCAGGAGGCCGAGCAGGTAGTCGCCGTAGCCACTCTTGGTCAACGGTGCGGCGAGCGCGCGCAGCTGGTCGTCGTCGATGAGGCCGGCCCGCCAGGCCACCTCCTCGACACAACCGATCTTCAGGCCCTGCCGCTCCTCGACCACCCGCACGAACTCGGCTGCCTGCATCATCGAGGTGAACGTGCCCGTGTCCAGCCAGGCGGTGCCCCGATCCAGCACGGTCACCGACAGCTCGCCGGTCTCCCGGTACACCTCGTTGACCGCCGTGATCTCCAGCTCGCCGCGGGCGCTCGGGGTGAGCTTGCGGGCGATCTCCACCACCCGGTTGTCGTAGAAGTACAGGCCGGGCACCGCGTACCGGGACTTCGGCCGGGCTGGCTTCTCCTCGATCGAGAGGACCCGGCCCGCGTCGTCGAAGTCGACCACGCCGTACTCCTGCGGGTTGGCCACCTGGTAGGCGAAGACCCGCCCGCCGACCAGGTCACCGTGCTCGGCGAGCTGCCGGCCCAGACCGACGCCGTGGAAGATGTTGTCGCCGAGGACCAGCGCCACCGACTCGTCGCCGATGAAGTCCGCACCGAGGATGAACGCCTGCGCGATGCCCTCCGGGCGCTCCTGGCTGACGTACTCCAGTCGCAGCCCGAACTGGCTGCCGTCGCCGAGCAGCCGACGGAACTGGTCCTGGTCGTCCGGCGTGGTGATCACCAGGATCTCCCGGACCCCGGACATCACCAGGGTGGAGAGCGGGTAATAGACCATCGGCTTGTCGAAGACCGGCATCAGCTGCTTCGAGACCGCCCGGGTGATCGGCCAGAGCCGGGATCCGGTGCCGCCCGCAAGTAGGATTCCACGCACCGGGAGAGCCTAGCCGCACAAATGCCGGGCGTGCCGGGGGGTCGGGCCTCACCCTCTGCGACGAACTTCGCGTACACTTCCCGACCCGTGAGGATCCTCGTCACCGGCGGAGCCGGATTCATCGGGTCGGAGTACGTTCGCCTGCTGCTGGGCAAGCCCCTCGGCAGTGCCGACGGCGTGCCGCCGCTCGAGCCGGCGGTCGTGACCGTGCTCGACAAGCTGACCTACTCGGGCAACATGGCCAACCTCGACCCCGTCCGCGACGACCCGCGGCTACGGTTCGTCCAAGGCGACATCTGCGACCCCGTCGTGGTCGACGAAGTCGTCGCCGACCACGACGTCATCGTGCACTTCGCCGCCGAATCACACGTCGACCGCTCCATCGCCGGCGCCGCGCCGTTCGTCACCGCCAACGTGCTGGGCACCCAGACCCTGCTCGACGCCGCGCTGCGCCACCGCACCGGCCGCTTCGTGCACGTCTCCACCGACGAGGTCTACGGCTCCATCGACGAAGGCTCCTGGACCGAAACCTGGCCCCTCGCACCGAACTCCCCCTACTCGGCGTCCAAGGCCGGCTCCGACCTGCTCGCCCTGTCCTACCACCGCACCCACGGCATGGACGTCGTCGTCACCCGCTGCTCCAACAACTACGGCCCCTACCAGTTCCCCGAGAAGGTCATCCCGCTGTTCGTCAGCAACCTGCTCGACGGCGCCACCGTCCCCCTCTACGGCGACGGCGCCAACATCCGCGACTGGCTGCACGTCCACGACCACTGCCGCGGCATCGCCATGGTCCAGCACAAGGGCCGCGCCGGCGAGGTCTACAACATCGGCGGCGGCACCGAACTGACCAACAAGGAACTCACCGGCCTGCTCCTGGACGCCTGCGACGCCGGCTGGGACCGCGTCGTCCCCGTCACCGACCGCAAGGGCCACGACCGCCGCTACTCCCTCGACATCACCAAAATCAACCAAGAACTCGGCTACACCCCCAGCATCACCCTCGACCAGGGCCTCGCCGACACCGTCGCCTGGTACCGGGAGAACCGGGCCTGGTGGGAACCGCTGAAGTCGGCACCGACCGCATGAGCCGCGTTCTCGTCACGGGCGCCGGCGGCATGCTCGGGCAGGACCTGGTCGCCGTCCTGACGGCCCGGCCCGACCTCAAGGTGACCGCCGCCACCCGCGCTGACCTGGACATCACCGACCCCGCCGCGGCCCGCAACGCGGTGACCGGCCACGACGTCGTGATCAACGCGGCGGCCTGGACCAACGTCGACGGCGCCGAGACCGACGAGGCAGCGGCGACCGCCGTCAACGGCGGGGGCGTGGCCAACCTGGCCGAGGCGTGCGCCGCCGACGGAATCCGGTTGATCCAGGTCTCCACCGACTACGTCCTCGCGGGCAACGCGCACACCCCCTACCCGGAGGACGCGCCCACCGCGCCGGTCAACGCCTACGGACGCGGCAAGCTGGTCGGCGAGGAGGCCGTCGCGCGGCTGCTTCCCGACACCGGGTACGTCGTCCGCACCGCCTGGCTCTACGGCGCGCACGGCCCGAACTTCGTGTCCACCATGCTCCGGCTCGCCACCCAGCACGAACACCTCGACGTGGTCGACGACCAACACGGCCAACCCACCTGGTCGTACGCGCTCGCCGAGCGGTTGGTCGCGCTCGCCGACGCGGCACTGGCCGGGAACGCCACGCCGGGCGTCTACCACGGCACCTGCGCCGGGCAGACGACGTGGTACGGGCTGGCCCGTGCCGCGTTCGCGCTGGCCGGGCTGGATCCGGACCGGATCCGACCCACCACCAGCGACCGGTATCCGCGTCCCGCTACCCGGCCTGCGTACAGTGTGCTAGGGCACAGCCGCTGGGCGGCCGCGGGTCTGCCGCCGCTTCCCGACTGGCACAGCGCCCTGGTTGACGCGTTCCACTCCCCCGCTCCACCCGCCCCGTGGAAGGTCGCATGAAGCTCACCCTCGTCACCGGCCTGACCGGCCTGCTGCTCCTCGGCACCATCGTCGAGCTGCTGCGCCGCCGTCAGCTGCGCGAGAAGTACGGCATGCTCTGGCTCGCCGTTCTGGTCGTCGTGATCCCGCTGTCACTGTTCCCCCGGCTGCTCGACAACGTCGCTGAACTCCTCGGCGTCGCCTCCGGTGTCAGCCTGGTGCTCTTCCTCGGCATCGTCTTCCTGCTGCTCGTGTGCGTGCACCTGAGCTGGGAGGTCAGCGCCCTCGAAGAAGAGACCCGCACCCTGGCCGAAGACTTCGCCCTGCTCCGCGCGCAGATCGACGCGGACCGGGCAGCCCGAGACGAACTGGTGTCCACCGATGGTTAACGGCAAGCGCACCTTGATCATCATTCCGGCTCTCAACGAGTCGGGCTCCATCGCCGACGTCGTCGGCGAGGTCCGTGGCGAACTGCCCGGCGTCGACGTCCTCGTCGTCGACGACGGTTCCACCGACCGCACCGCGGCCGTCGCCGTGGCCGCCGGCGCCCGCGTCGCCAAACTGCCGTACAACCTCGGCGTCGGCGGTGCCATGCGCCTCGGCTACCGCTACGCCCGCGACAACGACTACGACGTCGCCATCCAGATCGACGCCGATGGTCAGCACGACCCGCGGTACGTCCCGAAGCTCGTCGACCTGCTCGACGACAACGACCTGGTCATCGGCGCCCGGTTCGCCGGCGAGGGCGACTACAACGTCCGCGGCCCCCGCCGCTGGGCGATGGTGATGCTCTCCGCCGTGCTGTCCAAGGTCGCCCACACCAAACTCACCGACACCACCTCCGGCTTCCGGGCCGCCAACCGGCGGGTCATCGAGATGTTCGCCACCTGGTACCCGGCGGAGTACCTCGGTGACACGGTGGAGACCCTGGTGCACACCGCCCGACGCGGATACCGCATCCAGCAGGTGCCCGTCGCCATGCGCAAGCGGATGGCCGGCACGCCCAGCCACTCCCCCGCCCGGGCGATGATCTACCTCGGTCGCGCATTCGCCGTCCTCACGCTGGCGCTCATTCGCCGGTGATCAGTCGCCTGCTACGCCTGATCCCGCCCGGCACCATCGCTGTTGGTGCCGGGCTGGGTCTTCTTGGCCTCGCCTCCTACGTCCACCTCGCCGTCGCCGGCCACAGCCTCAGCGGGGCCGACTACAACCGCCTGTCGGTGCTCTGGTCGATCGTGTTCACCCTCGGCATCGGCGTCTTCATGCCGATCGAGCAGGAAGTCGCCCGGGTCGTCGCCGCCCGGCACAGCCAGGGGCTCCCCCCCGGGCCGGTGCTGGCCCGCGGCGTCACCGTCGCCGCCGCGATGCTCGCCGTGCTGGTGCTGGCCGTCACCGCCGGCCGCCAACTCCTCGCCGACCGTCTCTTCCAGGGCGACGGCACCATGGTCACCGTGCTCGTCGGCGCGCTCGCCGCGATGGCCGTCGCCTACGCCACCCGCGGTGTCCTCTCCGGCCTGCAGCTCTTTCCCTGGTACGGCACCCAACTCGGCATCGACGGCGGGCTGCGCATCGTCATGGTCGCCCTGCTCGGGCTGGCCGGCGTGACCTCCCCCATCTGGTACGGCGTCGTGCTCGTCGTCGCCCCGCTGGCCAGCGTCCTGCTCACCCTGCCGCCAGTGCTGCGCGCCATCGGCGGCGGCCCGCCGGTCGCCTGGGCCACCCTCCTGCGCGGCCTCGGGCTGCTCACCGCATCCAGCCTGCTCTCCCAGGTCGTGGTTAACGTCGGCGTGATCAACCTGCAGTTGCTCGCCCCCTCCGACACCGCGGCCGCCGGCGCACTGCTCTCCGCCCTCGTGCTGGTCCGCATCCCGCTGTTCGTCTTCGGCTCGATGCAGGCCTCACTGCTGCCCGGGCTGGCCACCACCGCCACCACCGGCGACCAGGCCGGCTTCTACAGCCTGCTGCGCCGGGCGGTGGGCATCGTCACCGCGCTCGGCCTCACCGGGGCCGTCGGCGCTGTGCTGCTCGGCCCGTGGCTGGTCGGCGTGCTTTTCGACGCCCCCGGCGTCCTCGGCCACGGCGACTTCGCCTGGCTGGCCGCCGCCACGCTCGCCTACCTCTGGGCGATGGTGCTCGGCCAGGCCCTACTCGCCCTCGACCGGCACCGCGCCCAGGCCCTCGCCTGGACCGTCGGCGTCGCCGCCCTGATCATCGTGACGCTGCTCCCGGCGCCGGTGATCCTCCGGGTCGAGCTGGCGTACACCATCGGCTCCGTCATCGTGGCCGCCACCATGGCAGTGCTGCTGCGCGGCGGCGTCCGCCGACCCCCCGCCCGGCCCCTCACTGACGCCGTCACCCCCGCCGTATCCGGAGGCATCCGATGACCCGCCCACAGGTGACCGCGGTAATGCTCGCCTACGGCGCCGAGCCGTACCTGGTCGACGCCGCCCAAGCCATCCTGGCCAGCACCGACATCGACATCGACCTGGTCGTCGTCGACAACGGCTGCACCGGCGACGGCATCGACATCGTCAAGGGCTTCCCCCAGGTGCGGGTCGTCCGCCCCGAACAGAACACCGGCTA
Source organism: Micromonospora sp. MGP-C2 (assembly GCF_057766525.1). Lineage (NCBI taxonomy): Bacteria > Bacillati > Actinomycetota > Actinomycetes > Micromonosporales > Micromonosporaceae > Micromonospora > Micromonospora sp. MGP-C2. The sequence continues at coordinate 610,812 of NZ_JBYMEN010000002.1, read as the reverse complement.
CTCCGGCGGGTGCCGGGTCGGCGCCGCCGAGGCCACCGGAGACTGGCTCGCCTTCGTCAACTCCGACGCCATCGTCGCCCCGGACGCCCTCGCCAAGACCGTAGCCGTCGCCGCCGAACCGGGCGTCGGCGCCGCGATGGCCTCCATCCGGCTCGCCGACACCCCCGAGCTGATCAACACCTCCGGCAACCCGCTGCACTTCACCGGGCTGTCCTGGGCCGGCGGCAACGGCGAACCCGCCACCGCCCACGCCGTACGCACCAGCGTGCCCTCGCTCAGCGGCTGCTGCTTCGTGATCAGCCGCCAGCGGTGGCAGGAGCTCGACGGCTTCGCCGCCGAATACTTCGCCTACCACGAAGACACCGAACTCAGCCTGCGGCTCTGGCAACGCGGCCTGCGGCTGGAGTACGTCCCCGACGCCGTCGTGTGCCACCACTACGAGTTCTCCCGCAACGACCTGAAGCTCTACCTGGTGGAACGCAACCGCCTGGTCACCCTGCTCACCGCGTACCAGACCCGGACGCTGGTGGTGCTCGCACCGATGCTGCTGCTCACCGAGGCCGCCATGCTCGCCGCCGCGCTGGCCGGCGGCTGGACCAAGCAGAAGACCCGCGGCTGGGGTTGGCTGTGGCGCAACCGATCCTGGGTCGGTGCCCGCCGCCGTCAACTCCAGACCGAACGCACCGTGCCCGACGGAGTGATCGCCGAGCTTATGACCGCCCGGGTCGCCCCCTCCAACGTCGACTCGCCCCCCGGCATGGGCGTCTTCAACGCGGTCGCCGCCGGCTACTGGGCCCTCGCCCGGCCGCTGCTGCAGCGCCGCTGACCCGACCGGCACCGAAAAAGCGTCGGGGACCGCGGTGCGGTCCCCGACGCTTTGCGTTACCCGATCAGCTTCGCGTTACCCGATCACTTGTCGGCCTGGCCAGGCCGATCCTCCAGATCCGCGGAGCCCGCCGAGCTGGTCGGCTTCCCCGCCTCCCCGGTCGGCACGCTCGGCGTGTCCGGCAGGTCGCTCGCCGGCGGTGCCGCCTTCCCGTCCAGCAGCGCGGTCAGCGCGGCGCCGGTGATCCGCCGGAACGTCCGACCGACCCGCTGACGGTCCAGCACGGCCACCTCAAGCTGGTTCGCGGCGATCGTCCGAGCCGCCCCGCCCTCCCCACCGACGCTGCTCAGCGCCTGCACGGCGACCTGGACCGCCTCCCCGAGCGACATGTCCGGCCGATGGTGGGACTTCAGCACGCCGGTGATGGCCTCGGCCTGGCCACCCATCGCCATCCGCCCCGGCTCGTCGTTGACCGAGCCGTCATAGGTGAGCCGGTACAGCTCGTCGTCGGCGGCTGTGGCCCCGACCTCCGCCACGCAGATCTCCACCTCGAACGGCTTCGACTGCTCGGTGAAGATCGCGCCCAGGGTCTGCGCGAACGCGTTGGCCAGGGCCCGGCCGGTGACGTCCCGGCGGTCGTAGCTGAGCCCGTTCAGGTCGGCCATCCGCACGCCGGCCCGACGGAGGTTCTCGAACTCGTTGTAACGGCCGACCGCGGCGAAGCCGATCCGGTCGTAGATCTCACTGACCTTGTGCAGGGCGCTGGAGAGGTTCTCCGCGACGAAGAGCACCCCGCCGGAGTAGCTCAGGACCACGGCGCTGCGCCCCCGGGCGATGCCCTTACGGGCCAGCTCGGAGCGGTCGCGCATGATCTGTTCGGGCGAGGCGTAGAACTGCATTGCCACGGCGGCGGTTCTCCTTACGGCGCTGTGCTGACGACTGCTGGCTGGTGGGGGTGGTCGGGGACTAGCCGCCCGGGTTCTCCATCCGGCCGGCGACCACGCCCTCGGCGATCGTCGCCGTCTCGGCGTCGGTGAGCCGGTAGGTGCCCTCGGCGGTCGCGGTCATCACCACCGGGTAGATCCGCCGGGTCAGGTCGGGCCCGCCCGTCGCGGTGTCGTCGTCGGCCGCGTCGTAGAGCGCCTCGACCGCGAGCCGGGTCGCGTCGGCGACGGAAATCCCGGCCCGGAACCGCTTCTTCAACGCGGACTTGGCGAACAGCGACCCAGACCCGATCGCGTCGTAGCCGGTCTCCTCGTACGGGCCACCGGTCACGTCGAAGCTGAAGATCCGACCGGCCCGCGCCGGGTCCGCGGCGGCCAGGTCGAAGCCGGCGAAGAGCGGCACCACGGCCAACCCCTGCATGGCTGCCCCCAGGTTGCCCCGGATCATCGAGGCCAACCGATTGGCCTTACCGTCCAACGAGAGCATCGCGCCCTCGATCTTCTCGTAGTGCTCCAGCTCCACCTGGAACAGTCGCATCAGCTCGATCCCGATGCCCGCGGTGCCCGCGATGCCGACCAGCGAATGCGCGTCGGCCGGATGCACCTTCTCGATGTCGCGCTGGGCGATCAGGTTGCCCATGGTGGCCCGTCGGTCGCCCGCCATCACCACGCCCTCGGCGGCCGCGATGGCCACGATGGTCGTCGCGTGCGGCGCCAGGTCGGCGGCCATGCCCGGCGGCAGCGGTCGCCGACCGGGCAGCATCTCGGGGGCCACCCGACTCAGAAACGTCGTGAAGGAGGACGTCCCCGCGTTGGTGAACACATCTGGTAGACGCCCGGATGGATCAAAGCCCGCTGCCACGTGGTTCCTCTCAGGTACGTGATCGCCCTGGCCAGCCTCATGGGACTGTCACGGAACTGGCCAAGACCACCGTTGCAGTTGAAGCAGAGTATCCCGCGCACCCATCCGGTGCGATGATCGTGGTCCAGATGTTGTGGGTCGGCACCGCCACAGATCGCGCAGACCCCGCCCTGCTCGGCCAGGAGCTCCTGAAACTCCTTCTCCCCCACGCCGTACCGCCGCCGCAGGTGGTACTCGCGGTTACCCCCGTACAGCCGCTCTTTGGTCTCTCTGGTCCTGGCGTTGCGGCAGGGCTTGCAGTAGGTGGCATAACCGGAGTTGTCCGCCCGGTTACGGGGGAAGGCATCGAACGGCTTGACCGCATCGCAGGCCGAACAGAACCTGTGGCCCTCGGCACGATGCGACGCTCGCGCACCTCACGGTCGAACTTTGCCTTCACCCGACGCGCATAGCTTGCCTTTGACCGCTCGTTGAAGCAGGGCTTGCAGTAACTTCCCCGCCCGTCCGGCCTCTTGGAGCTCGCACAGAACTGATCGAGCGCCTTCCATTCGCTGCAATCTCGGCAGCGACGAAGCCCGTCTCGATCATCGCTCGCTCTAGGCATGCCCGAATTAACCCTATATGCTCACTGCCCGCCTTTTTGTACGTAACCTCTCACGAACTCCTCTGCGTTTTCTTCGAGGACGGAGTCGATCTCGTCGAGAAGGTCGTCGACATCCTCGGTGATCTCGGCGTGCCGCTCGGCCACCTCAGGGTTGGCCTCGGTGGTGACGTCCTCGATTTCCTCGCCCTGACGGGACTTGCCGGACTGCGACTGGCCGCCGCTGTCATGAGTGGCCACTGCTGCCTCCTCCACGATCGTCTGCGATGAACTTACCTCGCGCGGGCGACGAAAAGCCCGCCGCGCGCCGGCTTGCGGCACACGACGGGCATCCGGACGTGTGTTCAGCCCCCGGTCAACGTCTCCAGCAGGTCCTTGGCGCTGGCGCAGCGGTCGAACAAGGCGCCGACGTGCGCGCGAGTGCCCCGCTCCGGCTCCATCATCGGGACCCGGACCAGCGACTCCCGGCCCACGTCGAAGATCACCGAGTCCCAGCTCGCGGCGACCACCTCGGAGGCGTACTGGGCCAGGCAGCGGCCACGGAAGTAGGCCCGGGTGTCCTCCGGCGGCTGCGTCATCGCGGTGCGGGTCTCGTCGTCGGTGAGCAGCGTCTTCATCGCCCCCCGGCTGACCAGGCGGTGGTAGAGCCCCTTCTCCGGCCGGACGTCGGAGTATTGAAGGTCGACCAGCTGGAGCTTGTGTGAGCCCCAGGCGAGCTTCTCCCGCTCCCGGTAACCCTCCAGCAGCCGCAGCTTGGCCACCCAGTCCAACTCGTCGGCGCAGAGCATCGGATCCCGGCCCAGCCGGTCCAGGACGCTTTCCCAGCGGTCGAGCACGTCGACGGTCTGCTCGTCGGCATCGGTGCCGTACCGGTCGTCGACAAAGGACCGGACCCGCTCCAGGTAGGCCCATTGCAGGTCCAGGGCGGTGAGCCGGCGGCCGTCGCGCAGCCGCATGCGGTGCGTCAGGGTGGGGTCGTGGCTGACGGCGCGCAGCTCGCTGACCGGGTCGGCGATGCCGAGATCGGCCCCGAGCGCCTTCTCCTCGATCATGGTGAGGATCAGCGCGGTGGTGCCGACCTTGAGGTAGGTGGAGATCTCGGAGAGGTTGGCGTCGCCGATGATGACGTGCAGCCGGCGGTATTTGTCGGCGTCGGCGTGCGGCTCGTCGCGGGTGTTGATGATCGGGCGCTTGAGCGTGGTCTCCAGGCCCACCTCGACCTCGAAGAAGTCGGCACGCTGGGAGATCTGGAAGCCGCTCTGCCCGCCGTCCTGACCGATGCCGACCCGGCCGGCGCCGCAGACGATCTGCCGGGTGACGAAGAACGGCGTCAGGTACGCCACGATGTCGGCGAACGGTGTCTGCCGACGCATCAGATAGTTTTCGTGGGCGCCGTAGCTGGCGCCCTTGTTGTCGGTGTTGTTCTTGTAGAGGTGAATCGGCTGGGTGCCCGGGATGGTGGCGGCGCGGCGGGACGCTTCAGCCATCACCCGCTCGCCGGCCTTGTCCCAGCGCACGATGTCGCGGGGGGTGGTGACCTCCGGGGTGGAGTATTCGGGGTGGGCGTGGTCCACGTAGAGGCGTGCGCCGTTGGTGAGTATCACGTTGGCCAGGCCGAGGTCTTCGTCCGCGAGTGCCTCGGCGGGGTCGTAGGCGGCGCCGGAGTAGGTGAAGCCACGGGCGTCGCGCAGCGGCGACTCTTCCTCGTAGTCCCAGCGGGCCCGCCCGCCCCGGTTGAGTTCCGGGCGCGCACCGTAGGCGTTGACCACCTGCGATGAGGTGACCATCGGGTTGGCTCCAGCTTGTCCCGGCACGGAGATGCCGTACTCGACCTCGGTGCCCATGATCCGACGTACCGACATGCGACCACTCGCTTCGCTCGTCCACGGAGCCGGCGTGCCCGCCGCTCACACCATCGAGACTAGTCTGCGCGATGGCGCATCGCGCGGCCCTGTCGGCCGGCGCGGCGCGGCTAGCGGGGCGTGGTGGGTTTGAGCGGCACCATGGTGAGGCCGTCGCGCAGGGTCGGGTCTGCCTTGAGCGCGCGGTCGATGGCCTGCTGGGCCTCCGGGTGGGCGACGATGAGGCGCAGCGGGCGGGGGACGCGGCGCAGGATCTCCGCGGTCCGTTCGGGTTCGTCGTAGATCTGGAAGTAGATCCCGGGTTCGGTCTGGCCGCTGGTGCCCTGCATCGCGGACAGGAAGACCGACTCCCGGTAGCCCTGGAGGCCCTGCTTGTCGACGACGAGAGTGACCGTGCCGGGGATCGCCGGGTAGTTGCGGTAGGCGATGGACGTGACCGACGCGGAGCGGGTGACGTCCCGGACGTCCCGGTCGGCCCAGTCCTTCGCCCAGGTGCCGTTGCTGCCGGTGCGGTGGAAGTATCCGCCGGTCCAGCCGAGCAGGCCGGTGCCGGCGAGCACCGCCAGCGTCACCAGGGCGGCGGTGGCGACAGCGGGGAGGGCGCTGGTGATGGGGCGACGCCGCGGCTCGGAGTCGGTGCTCTGGGCGGGCACGGGCAGCAGTCGCGCGAGCGCGGCGGCGCCGATGATGAGGACGGCGATGACCAGGTGGGCGGTCTTGCCGAAGTAGTAGGCGGGTTGGGTGCCGTTGGCCAGGTTCACGGCGGCCATGCTGGCGGAGAAGAAAAGGCCCACGGCGAGGGTGACGAGGTAGCGCCGCCAGGTGGACTCGGCGAGGTTGGTGCGGACGAGGACGGCGGCGACGACGGCCGCGCCGAGCCCGAGCATGGTGTTGTAGGTCTCGACCGGCGGCGTGCCGCCGGGGGCCGCGAGCGCCTCGCTCTGGCCGGCGACGAGCAGGCCGAGCAGGGGAATCAGCGGGGCCAGCACGGCGGTGGGCACGGCGATGGCGGCGACGGTGCCGGCGCGGGCACGGAGTCGGCGCCGGTCGGCGATGAGCCAGCAGAGCACCATGGCGCCGGTCGGGAAGAGGAAGAGGTAGTAGCTGAAACCGATGGCGATCAGCAGCGCCCCGACCAGGATGAGTTGTTCGCGCAGCCGGTACAGGGGGCGGACGACGAGGGCGATGAGGATCGCCGACAGGCTGAGGCCGAACGTCTCGCTGGGGTAGCCGGCGACGAAAAGGCGGGGCAGTTCGGTGCCGAGGACCAGGGCGGTGACGGCGATGATGAGGACTAGCCGGCGCAGCGCGTGCAGGGGGCCGGCGACGTGCTGGGCGGCCCAGATCAGCGCGAGCAGCAGCAATCCGAAGGTGGCGAGGCACCAGAGCACGTAGTGGTCCATGAGCCGCGCCCCGGTGGGTGGGTCGCCGGCGCTGCGCAGGAAGCCGTCGAGCAGCGCGGTGGTGAAGTGCCAGCCCTGCGGGTAGTGGACGAGGCCGGAGAAGATGTGCTCGCGGGCGGTGTCGGGGTCGAGGAAGAGGTATCCGCCGACGCGGCCGATCACGTCGACCAGGGCGGGGTGGCGGCCGTTGTCCTCGCCGACCATGGCGAGGTTGAGTCGCTGACCGAAGCTGCTGGCCCGCAGGTAGGGGGTGGCGAGGTAGCCGGCGGCGAGGGCCGCGGCGGCAAGGGAGAGCAGGTCGGACCAGCTGGGGCGGGGCAGCCGGGGTGCGCGCTGGGAGAGCACGGCGGCCAGGGTCAGGACGGTGAGCGCCAGGCCGGTGACCGGCACCGGGTGCAGGCCCCAGGGCCAGACGGTGAACAGCAGCCCGACGGCGCAGGTGAGGCCGGCGAGCAGGGCGAAGGCGAGGACCACCCGGTCGAGCAGGCTCCGGCCGGAACGCAGCAGGCTGGCGGTGCCGAGCAGGACCACCGGGGGGAGCAGCCACGCGGCGTGTACGGCGTTCGCGGCGAGGGGCACGAGCCAGCAGGCGAGCAGGAGGCCCAGCAGCAGGCTGGTTTTGGGACGCCGGGTGGCCGTCGGTGTGGTTACCGGCTCGTGAGCTTCGGTGCTGCTCAGCACGGCTGGCATTTGCACGGTGGCGTCGGCACGCACGAAGGTCCTCGTTCGGGTAAGTCGGCGAAGTCGCCGCAGTCTAGCCGGAACGCGGAGGACCGTAGGCCCGGCCGGTGTTTGGGCGTGGCGCAGCACGCGCTCGGACGCACGCAGCGGCGGCACCGGAGGAGATCCGGTGCCGCCGCTGGACGGTCAGAGGTATTGACCGGTGTTGCTGGCGGTCTCGATGGACCGCCCGGCCTCGGCGCCCTTGCCGCCGGAGACGAGCGTGCGGATGTAGACGATCCGCTCGCCCTTCTTGCCGGAGATGCGGGCCCAGTCGTCGGGGTTGGTGGTGTTGGGGAGGTCCTCGTTCTCGCGGAACTCGTCGACGCAGGCGTCGAGCAGGTGCTGCAGGCGCAGCCCCTTGCGGCCGGACGTGAGGAACTCCTTGATGGCCATCTTCTTGCTCCGGTCGACGATGTTCTGGATCATCGCGCCGGAGTTGAAGTCCTTGAAGTAGAGGACTTCCTTGTCACCGTTGGCGTAGGTGACCTCGAGGAAGCGGTTCTCCTCGGTTTCGGAGTACATCCGCAGCACCACGGCGTCGATCATGGCCGCCACGGTGGCCTGGGCGTCGGCTCCGTGCTCGGCCAGGTCGTCCGGGTGCAGGGGCAGCCCGGAGAGGATGTACTTGGAGAAGATGTCCTTGGCCGCTTCGGCGTCCGGTCGCTCGATCTTGATTTTCACGTCGAGTCGACCGGGGCGCAGGATCGCCGGGTCGATCATGTCTTCCCGGTTGGAGGCGCCGATGACGATGACGTTCTCCAGGCCCTCCACGCCGTCGATCTCGCTGAGCAGCTGCGGGACGATGGTGTTCTCCACGTCGGAGGAGACACCGGAGCCGCGGGTCCGGAAGATCGAGTCCATCTCGTCGAAGAACACGATCACCGGGGTGCCCTCGCCGGCCTTCTCCCGTGCCCGCTGGAAGATCAGCCGAATGTGCCGCTCGGTCTCGCCGACGTACTTGTTGAGCAGCTCAGGGCCCTTGATGTTGAGGAAGAAGCTGGTGTGCTTCTCCTTGCCCTGCCGTTCGGCGATCTTCTTGGCCAGCGAGTTGGCCACCGCCTTGGCGATGAGCGTCTTGCCACAGCCGGGCGGGCCGTAGAGCAGGATGCCCTTGGGCGGGCGGAGCTGGTGCTCACGGAACAGGTCCGCGTGCAGGAAGGGAAGCTCCACCGCGTCGCGGATCTGCTCGATCTGCGACTGAAGGCCACCGATGTCGCCGTAGTCGACGTCGGGCACCTCCTCCAGGACCAGCTCCTCGACCTCGCTCTTCGGGATCCGCTCGTACGCGTAGGCCGAGCGGGGCTCGATCATGAGCGAGTCGCCGGCCCGGATCGCCGAGCCGATGAGTGTCTCGGCGAGGTGCACGATGCGCTCCTCGTCGGAGTGGGAGACCACCAGCGCCCGGTCGCCCGGCCCGCCGTTCGGCCCCTCCAGGATCTCCTTGAGCATCACCACCTCACCGACCCGCTCGTAGCCGAACGCGTCGACGATGTTGAGCGCGTCGTTGAGCAGGACCTCCTGGCCACGGCGCAGGTCACCCACCTCGAGGGAGGGCGAGACCGCGACCCGTAGCTTGCGGCCACCGGTGAAGACGTCCACCGTGCCGTCCTCGTGCTTGGCCAGGAAGACGCCGTACCCGCTCGGCGGTTGCGCGAGCCGGTCGATCTCCTCCTTGAGCGTCACGATCTGCGTGCGAGCTTCCTTGAGGGTGCTCACCAGCCGGTCGTTGTTCTCGGTCAGCCGCGCCAACTGTGCCTGGGTGGCCGCCAGCCGCTCTTCGAGCTGCCGGACGTGTCGGGGGCTTTCGGTCAACTTGCGCCGCACCAGAGCGAGTTCCTCCTGAAGGAACGCGACCTGCGTGGAGAGATCGTGGGCTTCCTTCTCCCACCGTGCGGCGCGCGAGTCCGCGTCGTCGCTGCGTGCTGCCACGTCCCACCTCCCCGGGGGGCTTGAACGTTCTGCCCTAACACTAGCCGCTATGAGGCCGATTCGGTCCCACGCAACACCCTCGTCACCGAACCTTGATCGCCAAGGGTGGCCTGACGGGCCGTTACCGGCGTTCGGGTACCGTCGAAGCGTAGGACGGGAGAACATGGGGGGTGCACCGTGGCCGAGGTCGCGACCGATCAGCTGCAGGTCTGGGTGGACCAGGATCTCTGCACAGGCGACGGGCTCTGCGTGCAGTACGCGCCAGAGGTTTTCGAGTTCGACATCGACGGTCTCGCCTACGTCAAGGGCGCCGACGGTGAGCTGCGGATGGCGCCGGGCAGCCGCGTCGACGTGCCGGAGCACCTGCGACTCGAGGTGATCGACTCCGCGAAGGAATGCCCCGGCGACTGCATCCACGTGGTGCGCGGCGACGGTGTCGAGGTCGCCGGCCCGGACGCCGAGGACTGAGCGACCCACCGGCCGGGCCGCACGGCCCGGCCGGCCCCGAAAGGGGTACGCCTCAGAGCATCGGACGACCGACCACCGAGGCGACCAGCCGCGCGAACTCCTCCAGCCGGGCGATCTGACCCGCCCCGCCATCGTCGAGGGTCTTGCCGAAGCGCAACGCGTCGTGCCGTGGCGTGCCGGCCATCTCCTCGGTCGGCGGCGCCTCGTCCAGTGAGGTCAGCAGCAGGTAGACATCGATGCTGTCGACCCGGATCTCGCCGCTCTCGGCACGGTTGAGTCGCCGCCGACAGCCGACCTCGGTGACGGTCGAGACCGGCACCACCCGCAGCGACGAGGTCATCGAGCCCGGGGGGCCCTCCTCCGGGGGTACGTCCTCCCCGTGCCAGAGGATCAGGCGGCTGCCGTCGCACACGACGACCTCCTGCCACACGCCGTTGACCTCGTTGACGAAGCGTTCCAGGGTGAAGCCGAGCACCGACGCCCCACGCAGCACGCCGCCGAGTGCCTCCAGGGCGACGTCCGGGTCGCGCAGGTAGGCCCGCGCCGCCGACTCCAGATCCTGGTACGGCGACCAGTCGGGAAAGACCGCGGGAAGGTCACCGCCGCCGTAGCCCGGTCGGCTCATGCCGGCGCCTCCCCCTGCTCGGCGGTGCCCACGCCCAGCTCGATGGTCACGGCCTGTCCATCTCCCCCGTACCGTCGGGCTGCGCACCGGCCGCCTGGGCGGCGGTGGCCTGTCGGGCCGCCTCCGCCTCACGCAGGTCCTGGCGGCGCTGCGCGTACGCCTCGTTGCCCTTGCTGGGCTTGCGCCGACGCGGCGGCGCGGTCACCCCCGGGGCGAGCTTGCGCGCGGACACCAGGAACGCGGTGTGCGCGATCATCCGGTGGTCCGGGCGGACGGCGAGACCCTCGGCGTGCCAGTCGCGGACCAGGGACTCCCAGGCGCGCGGCTCGGTCCAGCCGCCACGCTCGCGCAGCGCCTCCACCAGCTCGGAGAGCTGCGGCGTGGTGGCCACGTAGCCGATGAACACCCCGCCGGGCACCAGGGCCCGCTCGACCATGTCGAGGGTCTCCCAGGGGGTCAGCATGTCCAGGATGATGCGGTCGAAGCCGGTCTCCTGGCACTGCGCGACGTCGCCGACGTGCAGATTCCACGACGGGTGCGGCCCGTTGAAGAACGCCTCGACGTTGCGCTTGGCGATCTGGGCGAAGTCGTCACGCAACTCGAACGAGTGCAGCTCACCCTCGGTGCCGACGGCGCGCAGCAGGGAGCAGCTCAGCGCGCCGGAGCCGGCGCCAGCCTCGAGGACCTTCGCGCCGGGGAAGATGTCACCCATCGCGACGATCTGCGCAGAGTCCTTCGGGTAGATGACCTGCGCGCCGCGCGGCATGGACAGCACGTAGTCCGACAGGAGTGGCCGCAGGGCCAGGAACGCGGTGCCGCCACCGGCGGTGGTCACCACACTGCCGTCGGGGAGCCCGATCAGCGTGTCGTGCGCCAGGATGCCGCGGTGGGTGTGGAACTCCTTGCCCGGCTCCAGCGTCACGGTGTGCATCCGCCCCTTGGGGTCGGTCAACTGGACCCGGTCGCCGGGCCGGAACGGCCCTCGGTGCACGGGTGTCAGCGCCGGGGTGGCGGGGACGGTGGAGGGAGTTGCGGTCACGGTGTCATCTTCCGGTTGGGTTCGAGGAGCTGTGCCAGGTCCGCGATGTGCAGAATGCCGACGACATCTTCGCCTGACGTCACCACGTACTGCGCGCCCGGGTGGGTCTGTACGGCCTCCATCACCCGCTCGCCGTCCCACCCGAGGGTGAGCGTGGGAAGTGTGCCCAGGGACCGGGCCACGGCGTCCACCGCCAGCCACGGCCGGCGCTCGACGGGGACCGCCTCGGCGGCGGCCGGGTCGACCAGCGCCACCGGTCGGCCGGTGGAGTCGGTGACCAGCAAGGCGGCGCCGGGTTGAGCGGCGTCGGCGCGTCGGCGTTGCGCCTCGGCCAGGGGCGTGCCGGTGCTCACCGGCCAGACCGGGCGGGCCAGCCGGGACAGGTCGATCAGCGGGAACCGGCGGCTGACCCGGGCGGCCCGGATCGACTGTCCGGCGCCGCGCCAGAGGGTGACGGCGACCAGCAGCATCAGCGGCAGCGCCAGCGGCGCCAGGCGGTCGGCGACGGTGAGCAGCAGGACCACGACCGTGGTGCCGATGGCGACGACACGGCCGGCCCACCCGGCGACCTCGGTGCCGAGGTGCCGGTCCCGGGTCAGCCCCCACACCGCGGCGCGCAGCGCCCGGCCACCGTCGAGCGGCAGCCCGGGCAGGCTGTTGAACAGCGCGACGATGACGTTGCTGACCGCGAGCTGGAAGGCGAGCTGGTGGGCCACTGTCCCCTGGGGCAGGGCGAGCGTGGCGGCGACCGCGAGGACGCCGAGCACCGCGGAGACCGCGGGGCCGGCCAGGGACACCAGCAGGTCGACACGGGGTGACGGGGCGTCCCGGTCCATCTCGGTGTAGCCGCCGAGCAGTTCCAGGGTGATTCCGCGCACACCGATGCCGTACCGCCGGGCGGTGAGGGCGTGACCCAGCTCGTGCAGCAGCACCGAGCCGAGCAGCGACACCACGAAGCCGAAGCCGATCAGATAGCCGCTGATCTGCGGCAGGTCCAGCTGCCGGCGGGCGAACTCGGCGTACAGCACGGCGATGAGCACCGCGAACAGGACCATGGAGACGTTGAGGTGCAGCGGCACCCCGAACACCCGGCCGACGTTCAGGCCGGGGCGCCGGTCGGGTCGGCGCGGCGGCCGGGATGTCTGCTCCATCGCCACGATGCTACGGACCGTCGCTGTGTGGGGCGGGCGGCGGTCGGTGTCACACCGGTGCCCTAACCTTTGCCGACATGACGGCGGAACCGGTCACCACTCCCCAACCTTCCACCCCGGCGCAGGCGCCGCCGACGGTGCGGGCCTCGCTGTCGCCGTCGCGTGCGGCGGATTTCAAGACCTGCCCGCTGCTCTACCGGTTCCGCAGCATCGACCGGCTACCCGAGCGCACCACCATGGAGCAGGCCCGGGGCACGCTGGTGCACGCGGTGCTGGAGCGCCTGTTCGACCTGCCCGCGCAGGGCCGCACACCGGCGGCGGCCGGCGATCTGGTGGCCCCACAGTGGGACCGGCTGGTCACCGAGCAGCCGGAGCTGGCCGGGGTGTTCGACGGCGCCGAGCCGGCCGACCCGGTGGAGTTCCTCCGCTCGGCCGCCGGGCTGCTGGAGGGTTACTTCGCCGTGGAGGACCCGACCCGGTTGGAGCCGGCCGAGCGGGAGAGCCTGATCTCGGCGGTGGTCGACGACGAGTTGCTGATCCGGGGTTACCTCGACCGGCTCGACGTCGCCCCGGACGGGGCGCTGCGGGTGGTCGACTACAAGACCGGCGGCGCTCCGCGGGAGGCGTTCGAGGCGCGGGCGCTGTTCCAGCTCAAGTTCTACGCCCTGGTGCTGTGGCGCACCCGGGGGGTGGTGCCCCGGGTGCTGCGGCTGCTCTACCTGCGTGACGCCGAGGTGTTGGACTACACGCCGGACGCCGACGAGCTGGTCCGCTTCGAGCGCACGGTGGTGGCCCTGTGGCGGGCCATCGAGCAGGCCACCGCCCGGCAGGATTTCCGGCCTCGACCGAGCAAGCTGTGCGACTGGTGCAGCCACCAGGCGCTCTGTCCCACCTTCGGTGGCACTCCGCCGCCGTTCCCGGTCGCGGCGGCGAGTGCCGACCCGCTGCGCGACTCCCGGTCGGTTCCGGTGGTGCCGGGCGCCGACGAGTGACAGCCACCCCCGCGTCGCGGTGAGGTCGGTCCGGCTCCGGCGACGCTGATCGCCTCCTCGGGTCGGTGGGCGAGCCGCGCCGATCGGTTGGGGACCCGACCGCAGCGGTGCCGCTGCGGTCGGGACAGGGCGACCGGCCGGCCTCTACGGTGATTCGCGACGCACCCGCCGACGTACGCGAGGATGACCGGGTGCGGCAGGCCGGACAGGAGGCGGGATGACCGAACGGGCGACACCGGGGCGGCCGGTGCGGATCCTGCTCGCCGACGACCAGCCGCTGCTGCGTACCGGGTTCCGGATGGTGCTGGGCGCCGAGGGCGACCTGCACGTGGTGGCGGAGGCCGGTGACGGCGTGGAGGCGGTGGAGCTGTCCCGCCGGCTGCTGCCCGACGTCGTTCTGATGGACATCCGGATGCCCCGGATGGACGGGGTGGCCGCGACTCGGGCGATCGTCGACGCCCGACTGCCGGTGCGGGTGCTGGTGCTGACTACCTTCGACCTGGACGAGTACGTGGTGGGCGCGTTGCGTGCGGGCGCCAGCGGGTTCCTGGCCAAGGACGTGCCCGCCGAGGAGTTGATCGCGGCGATCCGCACTGTCGCCGGTGGGGACGCGGTGGTGGCTCCCCGCATCCTGCGGCGACTGCTGGACCGGTTCGCCGAGCTGCTGCCCGACCCGGCGGCGACGCCGTCGGCGGCGCTCGACGCGCTCACCGACCGGGAACGCGAGGTGCTGGTGCAGGTCGCCCGAGGGCTGTCCAACGCCGAGATCGCGGCGGTGCTGTCGGTCAGCGAAACCACCATCAAGACCCACGTGGGGCATGTGCTGACCAAGCTGCGGCTGCGCGACCGGGTGCAGGCCGTCGTGCTGGCGTACGAGTCGGGCTTGGTCCGCCCCAGGGCGTAGCCGCCGGCGGCCCGACTACCTCACCCGGCGTACTCGAAGATCCCACCGTGGGGTGACGGCCGCCGTTGCCTCCGTCACCTACCGTGACCGGAGACGGCCCGGCGCGGTTGACCCTCCTGTGACGTGAGGGGACACAGTCGGAGCCGGCGGGGGGTTTCGCCGGCTGGAAACACGGTCGACCGGTCGCCGGGTCAGGGGCAACCCTGATCCGACATGGGGGTGCACCCGCAGCGGAATATCCGCTCCGGGTCAGCCCCTGGGCGGACGGGGCGGGCGTGAGCAGCACCGATGATTGAACTAGTCGCGCCGGACCATCGGGGGGCGGCGTGCATTTTCGGACAGACGGAAGAGGTAGATGACGTGACCGCGACGGTAGGCCAGCAGGCGCAGGCCGCGGCCCGGGCGAACGACGTGTGGAAGGTGTACGGCAGCGGCGAGGCTCAGGTCATCGCGCTGCGGGGGGTCAGCGCGGAGTTCGAACGTGGCCGCTTCACCGCGATCATGGGGCCGTCGGGGTCCGGCAAGTCGACGCTGATGCACTGCCTGGCCGGCCTGGACTCGGTGACCCGGGGGACGGTGCAGATCGGTGAGACGACCGTGACCGGGCTGGGTGACGCGGGTCTGACGAAGCTGCGCCGCGACAAGGTCGGGTTCATCTTCCAGCAGTTCAACCTGCTGCCCACCCTGACCGCGAAGGAGAACATCCTGCTGCCGCTGTCGATCGCCGGGCGCAAGCCGGACCCGGCCTGGTACGACACGGTGATCAACACGGTTGGTCTGCGGGACCGGCTGGACCACCGGCCGGCGCAGCTCTCCGGCGGGCAGCAACAGCGGGTGGCGTGCGCGCGGGCCCTGGTCTCCCGCCCGGAGGTGATCTTCGCGGACGAGCCGACCGGCAACCTGGACTCGCGCTCCGGCGCGGAGGTGCTCGGCTTCCTGCGTAATTCGGTGCGCGAGCACGGCCAGACCATCGTCATGGTCACCCACGACCCGACCGCCGCCGCGTACGCCGACCGGGTGGTCTTCCTCGCCGACGGGGAGATCGTCTCGGAGCTGATCGAGCCGACCGCCGAGACGGTGCTGGACACCATGAAGAAGCTGGACACTCCGGCTGAGGTGGGCAACTGATGTTCCGGGCGACACTGAAGAGTCTGCTGGCCCGCAAGGTCCGGCTGATCCTGTCCGGGCTGGCGGTCGTGCTCGGGGTCATGTTCGTGTCCGGCGCCTTCGTGCTCACCGACACGCTGGGCCGTTCCTTCGACTCGGTCTTCGCCGACGGCTTCTCCGAGATCGACGTGAACGTCGCGGCGAAGCCGAAGGTGGAGCTCAACGAGATGGAGGGCGAGCAGACCTCCGCTCCCCTGCCGGCCGCCCTGGTGGACCGGGTGAAGCAGGTGCCGGGCGTGGCCTCGGCCACGGGCATCGTGAACGCCGACGGCGCGCGGGTGATCGGCAGCAACGGCAAGGTCGTCAGCTCGTTCGGTCCGCCGCAGCTGGGCGAGAACTGGACCGGTGAGAGCGACCTGCTGCAGCTGCGCGAGGGCCGCGCGCCGCAGGCCGAGGACGAGATCGTCATCAACAAGTCCCTGGCCACCACGGCGAAGGTGCAGGTCGGCCAGAAGGTCGGCGTGCTCACCGCGTTCGAGTCGAAGAAGCGGGACTTCACCCTGGTCGGCATCGCCGGTTACAGCGGTGACCGGGACTCCATCGGCGGGGTCAACGAGGTCTTCTTCACCACGCCGGTGGCGCAGCGGCTGATGCTGGGCGAGCCGGACACGTTCAGCAGCATCACCGTGAACGCCGCCAACGGGGTCTCCGACGAGAAGCTGCGCGACGACGTGGCCCGCACCCTGGGCGCGGACTTCGACGTGAAGACCGGCGAGCAGGTGGCCGCGGACGCCTCGGCCAGCCTGAAGGAGGGCCTGTCCTTCTTCAACAAGATCCTGCTCGGCTTCGCCGCGGTGGCATTGCTGGTGGGCACGTTCCTGATCCTCAACACCTTCTCGATCATCGTGGCCCAGCGCACCCGCGAGTTGGCGCTGATGCGCGCCATCGGGGCCAGTGGGCGGCAGATCATCGGTTCGGTGGTGCTGGAAGCCATCGCGGTCGGTCTGATCGCCTCGGTGCTCGGCCTCGCCGCCGGCATCGGGGTGGGCGCGCTGCTGGCGTTCCTGTTCGGCAAGCTGGCCGGCGGCCTGACCCTGGCCGGGATCGGTGTGCCGGCGGCAGCGGTGATCGGGTCATTCGCCGTGGGGCTGGTCATCACTGTGGTGGCGGCGCTGCTGCCGGCGCTGCGGGCATCGCGGATCCCGCCGATCGCGGCGATGCAGGACGTGGCCACGCCGGACCGGCCGTTGACCAAGATCACCGTGACCGGGTCGGTGGTCACCGGCATCGGCGCGGTGCTGCTGTTCCTCGGGCTCAGCGGCAACGCCGGCGGTCAGACCCTGGCCACCATCCTCGGCGGGGTGCTGTTCGCCTTCATCGGCGTGGCGCTGCTGACCCCGCTGATCAGCCGGCCGGTGGTGAGCCTGCTCGGGGCGATCTTCTCCTGGTCGGTGCCGGGCAAGCTGGGCCGGCTCAACTCCGGGCGCAACCCGCGCCGTACGGCGATCACCGCCGCGGCGCTGATGGTCGGCATCGCGCTGGTCACCGGCGTCACGGTGATCCTCGACTCGGCCAAGGGCAGCATCAGCGCGCTCGCCCAGGACACCATCAAGGCCCAGCTGGTGATCTCCGGGCAGCAGGGCGGTCCGCGTCCGCCGAGCTTCGACCCGGGCGTGTTGGACAAGGCGAAGGCTCTGCCCGGCGTGCAGCTGGTCGACGGTGAGTACGGCGACATGGCGAGGGTCGACGGCGAGAGCACCTGGGTCGCGGCGAGCAGCGACATCGCGTCGTTGCGGCAGATCTTCGGCGCCAAGGCCACCGCCGGTGACATCGACCGGCTCGGGCCGACCCAGATGCTGGCCAGCTCGGACACCGCCACGTCCCGTGGCTGGTCGGTGGGCTCGACGGTGAACGTGCAGCTGACCCGCGGTGAGGTCCGCACGTACACGGTCAGCGGCATCTACGAGTCGTCGCAGCTGACCAACCCGGTGACGCTGCCGCCGGCCGCGGCGAAGGACTTCGCCATCCCGCAGCCCATCCAGGGCTTCATCCAGCTCGCCCCGGGCGCGCGGGTGTCCGACGTGCAGCCGCAGGTGGAGGCGCTCCTCGCGGACAGCCCCGAGGTGTCGGTGGCCGACCGGGACGCGTTCATCGAGCAGCAGACGAGTTCGCTCGACGGCCTGCTCACGATGATCCAGATCCTGTTGGCGCTGGCCATCATCATCGCCGTGCTCGGCATCATCAACACCCTGGCGCTGTCGGTGCTGGAGCGGACCCGCGAGCTGGGTCTGCTGCGGGCGATCGGCCTGCGCCGCGGCCAGACAATGGGCATGATCACGGTGGAGGCGGTGGTGATCTCCGTGTTCGGCGCGTTGCTGGGCGTGGTGGTCGGCACCGGCCTCGGCACCGCGGTGGTCGAGGCACTCAAGGACGAGGGCATCACCGACCTGATCCTCCCCTGGGGGCAGATGGGTGTCTTCCTCGGCCTCGCCGCGATCATCGGGGTGGTGGCAGCGGTGCTGCCGGCCATCCGGGCGGCCCGGATCAACGTGCTGGGCGCCATCGCCCACGACTGATCGGCACCATGGATGCCCCCGGTCGCCTGGCGATCGGGGGCATCGGCCGTCGCGGGCTGACCGATTCGACAGCGGCCGCCAGCGATCGACTGCCAGGCTGGTGGTGCCGGCAGGGCACCGGCCCGCCAGCGACCACGGCGGTGAGCGGGGGCCGGTGACATGACCGATCAGGACGCGTACCAGCGGGCACTCGACAACGCCGAGCGGCTCCTCGGTCAGCCACTGGTGCTGCCGCTCGGCGAGGGCGAACCGCCGGTCGGGCACGACTTCCGTCGTCTCGCCACCGTGCAGACCTTCGGCGAGGCATGGCCCCGGGAGGGCCTGGACCTGCGCAGCCGCTGCCTCGTCTCGGTGGCGGTCGCCGCCACCCTCGGCACCCACGAGCCGCTGCGGGGCCAGCTGCGCATCGCGTTGAGCTCGGGCGTGACCAAGGAAGAGATCGTCGAGGTGTTCATCCACCTGGCCGCGTACGCGGGGGCCGCGAGAGCGTTCGACAGTTACCAGGTGGTCGGGGCGGTCTTCGCCGAACGCCCGTGACCCGGGTCGACCCGTCAGCCCGTCGCCGCGGCCCGGTCGGTCAGCAACGCCGCGAGAAACTCCAGGTCCACGCCGGTCAGGCTCTCCGTCTGGCGTACGCCGACAGTGCTCGCGAGCGCCACCTCCGCCGGTACGGCCAGCACCGCCGCGCCGGACGCGAGCGCGCTGGCCACCCCGGTCGCGGAGTCCTCGATCGCCACACAACGCTCGATCGGCACACCCAGCAGCCGCGCCGCGGTCAGGTAGGGCTCCGGGTGCGGCTTGGCCGCGACCACCTCGTCACCGGCGACCACCGTGTCGAAGTTGTCCCGACCCAGGGTGTCCAGGGCGATCTCGACCAGCGCCCGGGGGCTGGAGGTGACCAGCGCGGTGGGGATTCCCGCCGCGCGGACCGCGCGGAGCAGCTCGAACGCGCCGGGCCGCCAGGGCAGGCCGGTGCGGAACAGCTCCAGGATCCGCGCGTTGATCCACGCCCCGCTGATCTCCGGATCCCGTTCGGGCTGCCCCAGGTCGTCGTGCAGGATGCGCATCGACTCGGCCATGGCGGTGCCGACGATCGACCGGCGGGCGTCCTCGGACAGCTCCCCGCCGTACTCCTGGGCGAGTTCCTGCAGCGCGACGTCCCACAGCTTCTCGCTGTCGACCAGCGTGCCGTCCATGTCGAAGAGCACGGCGGCGGGGTGATGGCTGCTCAGCGGATCCTCCAGGGTCGTGGCCGACATCGGCGATCCTGCCAGGCCGAGCCACCGCCGACGGCCGCGACGGGTGCCGACGTGATCCGGGCAACCCGTTCAGCCCAGGTCGCAGGCCTCCAGTGAGCGCTCGTAGCCGCGGAAGAACGAGTCGGTGCGCTGCTCGGCGGTGCCGTGCGAGCCCTCCGCGAACCACGGTTGGTCGGGGTCGTCGCCGACCGCCGCCACCCCCTCGCGGAACTCGTCCAGGTCGCCTTCGGCCAGGGTCAGCGCGCCGGCACGCACCGAGTCGCCGAGGTACGCCCCGGCCATGCAGTCGGCCTGCAACTCCTGCTGGATGGTGAAGCTGTAGTTGATGCCGAGGCGCACCTGGATGCCGTGCGCGTACTCGTGGCCGAGCAGGTAGAACACGAACGCGTCGCCGACCTGGCGGAACGCCGCCACGGACCAGGCGACGTCGTACGCGATGAAGTCGCCCTGCGAGCAGTAGACGGCGTTGTTGCGGGGCAACGGCTGACCACCGCAGGACACCTCGCCCGCCCGCTGGTAGGGGGTGATCCGCCGGATGGGCTGGAACCGCTGCCCGGACTCCTTGAACTGGGCCGCCCAGTAGCGCTCGGCGATCTCCTGCGCGTCGGCGACGTCCTGCTCGAACTCGGCGACGCTGGTGGTGCTGTCGGCCCGGGTGGTGCTCGGCCCCGGGGATGCCTGCGACCGGCCCGGGGCGGGACGCTCACCCTCCGGCTCGGCCAGCCCGCCGCCCGCGCAGGCGAGTGACACCAGCGCGGCGATCAGCAGCGCGGCCACCGGACCCCGGGCATCGCGCCTCGACCGTGTGCCCACTGTGCCTCCCCAGACATCGGTGCTCGCGGTGGTAGTACCCCGACGATGCGACCGAAACGCCCCGTCACCGGTTTCACGCGCGGCGCGACCGGACGGTTCAGGGCGGCGGGCTCGACGGGCGGCGGCTCCAACGGGCGGCACTGCCCGGGCGGGTCCTACGGGCAGTGCCGCTCAACCGCCCGACTCGCGACCGCGCTGCCAGGTGCCGCCCTGGTCGCCGTGCCGCTCGGCCTCGTACCGCTGCTGCCGCACCCGGGCGTCCCGCCCAGCCACCGGCTCGTCGCCCCCCACCCCACCGACCCGGGTCCCCCGCCCCCGCCAAACCACAACCCCGAACGCGGAACCAGCCACCGCCACAAAGATCCCCAGCACCACCCACACAGTCCCCATCCCGCCAAGCTAACCCCCACCCACCACCCGTTGACTGTCCCTGTTGCTCCGCGCTGGTGATCAAGAGCTTTGCGTCAGCCCGCCCGGCGTGTCGTGACGCAAAGCTCTTGATCACCGGGGCGGGTCGGGGTGGAGTTGGGGTGGGGTGGTAGGGATCTGGTGGGGTCGGGGTGGGGTGGGTGTCCGGGGTTGGGGGTTGGGTTCGACGTTTCTGGTGAGGCGGTGCCGCGGCGGCACCAGCCAACAGGAGGGAGCACCCGTGAAGTACATGATTCTGCTCTACGGATCGCAGCAGGACTACGACGTGTTGTCGGGGCGGGCTTCCGACCGGCCCGCGATGTCGGCCGAGCAGATCGCGGCGATGCACCAGCACATGGAGACGTTCCACCAGGCGCTGGCCGAGTCCGGGGAGCTGGTCGACGCCCAGGGCTTGAGCGAGCCCGTGCACGCGCGCCGGGTGCAGGTCCGCGAGGGCGCACCCGTGGTCACCGACGGGCCGTACCCGGAGACGCAGGAGGTCCTGGCGGGTTACACGATCGTGGAGTGCGCCAGCTTCGACCGGGCCACCGAGATCGCCGCCGGCTTGGTCGACCCCAACGCCCCCGGCGGGTACGTGGACGTGCGGCCGGTGCTGGAGGGCATCGAGGACCTGGCCGGCTGACCGGTGGCCCAGACACCTGTCGAGGACCTGCTGCGCGAGCTGGCGCCGCAGGTCCTCGGCGCGCTGGTACGTCGCTACGGGCATTTCGACACCGCCGAGGACGCGGTGCAGGAGGCGCTGATCGCGGCGGCGGGCGGTTGGCCGCGCGACGGCGTACCGGACAACCCGCGCGGCTGGTTGATCATCGTCGCGTCCCGCCGGCTGACCGACCTGCTGCGCCGGGAGCAGGCCCGCAGGCGGCGGGAGGACACGGTGGCGCGGTGGGTGCTGCCGGAGCAGTGGCGCGCTCCGGCGGCTGACCACCCGACGGCTGACGCGGACGACACGCTCATCCTGCTCTTCCTGTGCTGCCACCCGGCGCTGTCGCCGGCGTCGCAGATCGCGCTCACGCTGCGCGCCGTGGGCGGGCTGAGCACCGCTGAGGTGGCACGTGCGTTCCTGGTGCCGGAGGCGACGATGACCCGGCGGATCAGCCGGGGAAAGCAACGGATCCGCGACAGTGGACTGCGGTTCGCGCCGCCGACCGGCCCGGAGCGCGCGGACCGGCTCGACGCCGTGCTGCACGTGCTCTACCTGATCTTCACGGAGGGGTACGCGCGCACGGCCGGCCCCGGGTTGCTACGCGCCGACCTGACTGCCGAGGCGATCCGGCTGACCCGCCTGGTGCACCGGCTGCTGCCCGACGATCCTGAGGTCACCGGGCTGCTCGCGTTGATGCTGCTCACCGACGCCCGCGCTCCGGCCCGGCTCGGGCCGCACGGCGACCTGGTGCCGATGGCCGAGCAGGACCGGAGCCGGTGGCGGGCCGACCAGATCGCCGAGGGGGTCGACCTGATCACCGGGGCACTGCCGCGCGGGGTCGTCGGGCCCTACCAGCTCCAGGCGGCCATCGCGGCGGTGCACGACGAGGCGCCCAGTGCGGCGGCGACCGACTGGCCGCAGATCACCGCCCTGTACGAGGTGCTGCTCGGCATGTCCGACAACCCGGTGGTGGCGCTCAACCATGCGGTGGCGGTGGCGATGAGCCGCGGTCCGTCGGCTGGCCTGGCGCTGCTCGCCGACCTGGCCGACGATCCCCGACTGGCCGACGACCCACGGTTGCCGGCCGCCCGCGCCCACCTGTGGGAGCTGGTCGGTGAGCGGGTCGCGGCGCGGGAGGCGTACCGGATGGCGGCGTCCCGGTCGACGAACCTGGCGCAGCAGCGCTACCTGAACGCCCGCGCGGACCGGCTCGCGGGCGGCAGCGTGTGACGGTCAAGGGCTCGCGGCCAGGAAGACGAAGGCGGCCATCAACACCAGGTGTACGCCACCCTGCAGCACGTTGGCCCGACCCGGCACGACGGTCAGCACCGCGGTCACGGCGGTCAGCGCGAGCAGCGTGAGCTGGGTGCCGCCGAGGCCGAGCAGCAGCGGGCCGTCCAGCCAGATCGAGGCGATCGCGATGGCCGGGATGGTCAGGCCGATGCTGGCCATCGCGGAGCCGAGCGCGAGGTTCAGGCTGGTCTGGACCCGGTCTCGGCGGGCGGCGCGGGCGGCGGCCAGGGTCTCCGGCAGCAGCACCAGCAGGGCGATGATCACGCCGACGAACGCGTGCGGCAGGTTCGCCGCCGCGACCCCGGCCTCGATGGTCGGGGAGACCGTCTTGGCGTCGCCGACCACCGCGACCAGCGCCACCAGCAGCAGGCCCAGGCTGACCAGCGCCGCACGGGTGGTGGGTGGTTTGGCGTGCTCCTCCGTCTCGATGACCTTGCCCCGGCTGTCGACCGGCAGGAAGTAGTCGCGGTGCCGGCCGGTCTGCACGAGCACGAACAGCCCGTACAGGGCCAGCGACGCGACGGCGGCGAAGACGAGTTGGGCCGGGCTGAACTCCGGGCCGGGGCGGGCCGTGGTGAAGCTGGGGATGACCAGGCTCAGGGTGGCCAGGGTGATCACGGTGGCCAGCGCACCGCCGGTGCCCTCCGGGTTGAACACGGCCACTCGGCGGCGCAGCGCCCCGAGCAGCAGGGACAGGCCGAGTATCCCGTTACACGTGATCATGACGGCGGCGAAGACGGTATCGCGCGCCAGCGACTGGGTCTTCTCCGGCCCGCTGATCATGAGCGTGACGATCAGGGCCACCTCGATCACGGTGACCGCGACGGCGAGCACCAGAGACCCGTACGGCTCCCCCACCCGGTGGGCGACCACCTCCGCGTGGTGCACGGCCGCGAGCACCGCGCCGCCGAGCAGCACCGCGACGAGCACGATGACGGGCCCAGGCAGGCTCCGCCCCCAGGTGACCATCAATATCAGGACGGCGAGCACGGGTACGACAAACGTCCAGTCGGTCAAGCGGGAGCGAAGGAGGGCGGCCATGCCTTACAGAGTGCCAGGTCAAGTGATCATGTGCCCACCATCGACGCGGCGAAATGCGGCCGTCCGTGGCCTTCACCACGTTAACCCGTAACCGATAGGTTACGCTTCCCAGGTGAACGAGGTGGCCACCGCGATCGCGGATCCGGTACGACGGCACATCCTGACCCTGCTGCGCGACGAGCCGTTGTCCGCGGGCGACATCGCCCAGCGATTCGTGATCAGTCGACCCGCGATCAGCCGCCACCTGCGGCTGCTGCGCGAGAGCGGTCTGGTGCACGACGAGATGGTCGGCCGACAGCGGATCTACCGATTCGATCCGCGCCCGCTCGCCCCGCTGGTCGACTGGCTCGCCGCGCTCGCGGCCCCCGACCGGTGGGAGCGGCACCTCGACGCGTTGGAGACCGAGGTCTATCGCACCCGCCGAGAGCGCCGCAGCCGCGGCCCGGCGGAGCACCGAAGGGAGCACACGGCATGACCCGTACACCCGCCGGACGCCTGTTTCGCACCGCCACCGGCCACGATCTCGTCCTGACCCGGACGTTCCGCGCCCCGGCGACGGACGTCTGGGCCGGCCTGACCGAGTCGGAACGCACGGCCCGCTGGTTCGGCCCCTGGAAGGGCGACGCCGCGCCCGGACGGACCATCCAGGTCCAGATGGCGTACGAGGAGCAGCAGCCCTGGTGTGACGTGCGCATCGACGCGTGCGAACCAGAGCGACGCCTCGCCGTGTCGATGATCGACAGCTACGGGACCTGGCTGCTGGAGATGGTGCTGACCGAGACCGACGGCACCACCGAGCTGCGGTTCGTCCAGCACCTCACCAGCGTGGAGGGCATCGCCGAGGTCGGCGCCGGCTGGGAGTACTACCTGGACATGCTGGTCGCCTCCCGGGACGGCTCACCCCTCCCCCAGTTCGACGACTACCACCCCACGATGCAGCCCTACTACCAGGCGCTGACCGCCGAGGCGTCCACCCCGCACGCCTAACCGTCGATCTCCTGGCGCAGCTTGCCAAACTCGGCGGTCAACGCCGGCAGCGGAAAGTGCGCGTTCAGACCGCTGGGGTTGGGCAGCACCCAGAGCCGGGCCGGGCCCAGCCGGTCCGGCTGCGGACCCAGCCCGGCCCGGGGTCGGACGAAGGCGATCCGGTACGCGGTCACCCCGAGGATGGCCACCCACCGCGGCCGGTACCGCTGCGCCTTCACCGCCAACCCCGTCACGCCGGCCACCAGTTCCGCCGACGTCAGTTCGTCGGCGCGGGCGGTGGCCCGGTTGCTCAGGCTGGTGATGCCCAGGCCCTGGCGCAGCAGCTCGTCGTGTTCCCACGGGTGCAGCTCCCGCTCGGTGAAGCCGCCGCCGTGCAGGGCCGGCCAGAACCGGCTGCCCTTGCGGGCGAAGGGCAACCCCACGGCGGCGGAATAGAGGCCCGGGTTGAAGCCACAGAACAGCACCCGCAGGCCGGGGCCGATCACGTCCGCGAGGCCGCGGCCGGCCGCCGCCGCCACCTCCTGCGGGGTCGGCCGCCGAAACGGCCCCGCCTGCTGCGCGCCCATCTGACCGATCCTGCCGTACGCCGGAGTGTCGGACCCGGCGCACGCCGACGATCACGCCTTGACACCCTCAACGCATGCAGTCAACCGACCACCTCGCCGCCAGCCGCTACGCCCGGATGCGCTGGAACACTCCGCTGTCGCAGGAGCACGCGGCGTTGCTGCTGCAACGACTCGACGTCCGCACGGGCGCGCGCGTGCTCGACCTCGGCTGCGGCTGGGGTGAGCTGCTGCTGCGGGCGGTCGCCGCCGGAGGCGTGTCCGGCCCGGTGGCGACGAGGGGCGTCGGCGTCGACACCGACGACGCTGCCCTCGCCCGGGGGCGGCGGCTGGCCGCGGGGCGGTCCCTGAACCGGCACGTCGCCTTCGTGATGGGCGAAGCGGCGGCCTGGCAGGAGCCCGCCGACCGGGTCCTCTGCATCGGCTCGGCGCACGCCTTCGGTGGCACCGACGCCGCCCTCGACGCCCTCGCCAGGGTGGTCCGGCCCGGCGGAAGGCTGCTGTTCGGTGAGGCGTACTGGGAACGTCCCCCCACGCCGGCTGTCGAGCAGACCTTCGGCGCGGAGGTCACGGATCTGCCGGGGCTCGTCGAAGCTGCCCGTGAGCGGGGATGGCGGGTGCTGCACCTGAGCACCGCCGACCAACGGGAGTGGGACGACTTCGAATCCACCTGGCTGGCGGGCCGCCAGGAGTGGCTGCTCAGCTACCCGGAGGACCCCCGGTCGGCCGATGTCCGCGCGGAACTCGACGATCGCCTGCGCGAGTACGTCGACGGCTATCGCGGCGTTCTCGGCCTCGCCTACCTCGTCCTCGGTCGCTGACCGGTCGCCCTTGCCACCCCTGGCTACGCTGCGCGCGGTGAGCGCCGGACCTCGTCTCGCCCTGCCCTGGCGGGTCCTCGTCGTGTCCGTCGGCGCTGTGCTGGTGTGGCTGCTTGTCGGGGCTCTTCTCGATGGCGACTACGGCCGCCCGACCCATGTGGCCAGGGCCATCCTCACGACGGTGCTCGTCGTACCCCTGGTGGTGGCCGCCCGTCGCCTGCTCGACCGTCGCCCCTGGACCGGTCTCGGGCTGCCCTCCCTGCGCACCGGTTGGCGACGACTGCTGCTCGGCATGGCCTGCTGGCTCATCCCCGCCGCCGCGGGGTTCGCGCTCTGCCTCGGCTTCGGTTGGGTCGAGATCCGCCTGCGCACCTCCGCGGCGCACGCCCTGGGCGTGGCGGCGCTGCTGGTCGTCCTCGTCTTCCTGTACGAGGCGCTGCCGGAAGAGCTCGTCTTCCGCGGCTACCTTCAGCGCAACCTCGCCACCCGGTTACCGGCCTGGCAGGCCGTCCTCGGGCAGTCCGTGTTGTTCACCCTGTTCGGGTTTCTGGTCGGCGCCGCCACCTCCCCCGACAGACTGCTGCTGTTCTTCGTCTTCGCTCTGCTCCTGGGTGGCTTCCGGGTCGCCACCGGCGACATCTGGGCGGGCATCGGCTTCCACGTGGCCTTCCAGGCAGTCGCCCAACTGTTCGGCGACGTGGGCGCCGTCTTCGACGTGACCGGATCGGGCGTCCTGGGACTGGTCGCCATGGGTGCCATACCGTTCACGTTCGGCTGGGCAGCCGTGCAACGGCTGCACCGCGACCGCCTGAGCTGGCAGGCACGTGAACCGGAGGCGACCGGCTGACGAGCACACCAACGGTCATGGCGTTCGCACGACGTCACCGGCGTCGGCTCGCCCGGCCGGGTGACCGGGCGGCGCCTGCGGAGCCGGTACGCGCTGGCGGGGCCATCCGCCCGGGCGCCGCGTCGGCGGGTGGGTGGGCTGGTCGCCGGCGCCGGGCCTGGGCACCACCAGGCAGACGATGGCGAGCAGCACGGCCGCGACGATGCCGTCGAGCCAGTAGTGGTTGCCCGTGGTCACCACCACCAGCAGGGTGGCGAGCGGGTGCGCCAGCCACAGCCACCGCAGGCGCCCGCCGGTCACCGCGATGAGCGCGACGGCCACGGCGAGAGCCCAGCCGACGTGCAGGGAGGGCATGGCGGCGTACTGGTTGCTCAACGCGTCCGTGTCGGGTGGGCCGTAGACGGCGGGCCCGTAACGGCTGCCCGTGTCCACCATGCCGGTCAGGGCGGTCAGTCGCGGCGGTGCCAGCGGGACCAGGAAGTGCAGCGCCAGTGCGGCCGCGGTGAGCCCGGCGAGCATGCGACGCGTCCAGAGATAACGCACGGGGTGTCGTACGTACAGCCAGACCAGACAGAGGACCGTGGCGGGGAAGTGCACGTACGCGTAGTAGCCGTTGGCCAGGTGCACCAACAGCTCGTGGGAGAGCACCGGACGTTGGAAGGCGGCTTCGTCGGGCAGGTGGAACAGGCGCTCCACCCGCCAGATCCACTCCCCGTTTCCCACAGCGGTCGACACCCGGTCGGCCCCCGCCACCCGAGCCGCCTTGTAGATGAGAAACAGTGCGGCGACGAGCCCCAGCTCACGGAGAGCCCGGCGCAGTGCGGCGGCTCGCCGGGCGGGTGCCACCGGCCGCGCCGATGGCAGCTCCGCGGTATCCACAGACCCCTCGATTCGGTGACGTTCGCTCGTAGCGGCCCTGGCTGGACAGACCGGAGCCGCCGCCGTCTTCGGACGGCGGCGGCCCCGGGTCGGACGGCCCGACGTCAGCGTCGGGGGGTCGATCCGTCGTCCGTGGTGTCGACGCGCACCTGGTCGAAGGCGGGAGCGCCGTCGATGGCGTCGGCACCGACGGCCGTCGACGTGGCGGCGTCCGGCAGGTCGAGGCTGGTCCGCAGGGTGATCGGCTTGAGCAGGAGCGCGGCGATGATGCCGACGACCCCGATGGCGGCGGAGATGAGGAAGATGTGTCCGGTGGCGTCACCGTACGCGGCCCGGACAATGTCCTGGACCTGCTCGGGCAGGGCGGTGATGTTGAGGTTGCTGCTGCCACCCGCGCTGCCGGAGGTGGGGATCCCGGCGGCGGCGAGGTCGTGGGTGATCTGGTCGCTGACCCGGCGGGCGAGGACGGCGCCGAGAACGGAGACGCCGATGGTGCCGCCGAGCGACCGGAAGAACGCGACGCTGGAACTGGCCGCGCCGATGTCCTTGAGCGAGACCGTGTTCTGGACGGCGAGAACGAGGTTCTGCATGGTCATACCGACGCCGACGCCGACGATGAACATGGCGGCGCCGACCAGGACGAGCGACGTCTCGTGGTCGATGGTGCCGAGCAGGGCGAAGCCGGCGACGAGGAGGATCGAGCCGGCGACGATGTACGGCTTGACCTTTCCGCTCTTGGTGATCAGCCGACCGGCGACGATCGA
Organism: Micromonospora sp. MGP-C2; assembly: GCF_057766525.1. Taxonomy (NCBI): domain Bacteria; kingdom Bacillati; phylum Actinomycetota; class Actinomycetes; order Micromonosporales; family Micromonosporaceae; genus Micromonospora; species Micromonospora sp. MGP-C2. Next base: position 582,461 of record NZ_JBYMEN010000002.1, on the reverse strand, counting down.
GGAGCCGAGGACGCCGGCCATCATCGGGATGGTGAGCAGGCCCGCCTCGGTCGGGCTGTAGCCGCGGCCGATCTGGAAGTACTGGCCGAGGAAGACAGCACCGCCGAACATGGCCATGCCGACCGCGAGGCTGCCGAGGATGGCCAGCGCGGTGGTGTGCTGACGCACGATGCCGAGCGGGACGACCGGCTCGGCAGCGCGCGACTCGACCCAGACCGCCAGTGCCAGCAGGACGAGCGTGCCGCCCACCATGGCCGCGGTCTGCCAGGAGGCCCAGGCGAACGAGCTGTCGACGAAGGAGATCCAGATCAGCAGCAGACTGACGCCAGCGGCGATGAGACTGGCACCCAGGTAGTCGATCTTGACGTTCTCCCGGCGTGCGGTCGGCAGGTGCAGGGTGGCCTGGAGCAGGATCAGCGCGATGGCGGCCACCGGCACGCCGACGAAGAAGCACCAGCGCCAGCCGAGCCAGGACGTGTCGACGATGAGGCCGCCGAGTAGCGGACCGCCGACCGTCGCGACGGCCATGACTCCACCGAGGTAGCCGTTGTAGCGGCCCCGCTCGCGCGGCGGGATCATGGCCGCGATCGCCACCTGGACGAGGGCCTGCAGGCCGCCGACCCCGATGCCCTGGAACGCGCGGGCGGCGATGAGCTGGCCGGCGCTCTGCGAGAAGCCCGCGATGACCGAGCCCACCAGGAAGACCACGATGGCGATCTGGATGAGGAGCTTCTTGTTGAACAGGTCGGCCAGTTTGCCCCAGATCGGGGTGGTTGCCGTCGCGGTGAGCAGGGTCGCGGTGACCACCCAGGTGTACTGGGTCTGCGAGCCGTTCAGCGATCCGATGATCTTCGGAAGCGCGGTCGAGACGACCGTGCTGCTCAGCATCGCGACGAAGAGCACCAGCAGCAGGCCACTGAGCGCTTCCAGTGTCCGCCGATGGGTCATCGGCTCAGCGCCGGCCGTGATGGTGGGTGCGCTCATCGCGCGGCCTCCAGGTTGTCGTTGTCGTTGTTTCCGAGGGCGACCTCGATGTCGCCGGTGAACCGGCCGAGGGCGGCACTGAGCGCCGCCACCTCGTCGGGAGTCCAGTCGGCGAGCGCTCGTTCGAGCACCTCGCCGTACCAGCGGTGGCTGTCGGCCAGGGCGGCACGGCCGGCCGGGGTGACCGCCAGGAAGGTCGCCCGCCTGTCGGTCGGGTCCGGCCGCCGCTCGACCAGGCCGTGCGCGACGAGCGCCGCGACCGAGCGGCTGACGGTCGACGCGTCCAGCCGAGTGCGGTCGGCCAGGTCGCGGGCGTGGCAGTCGCTGGAGAGCTGATCGATCTGTACGAGCATGCCGAGCATGCCCGCCGGAATCGCCGGGCGTTCGTCAGCCCGTCGCTGCTTCAGCAGTCGAACGCTTCTGACCAGGTCGTACAGGCGAAGGCCGAGTTCACTAGCGCCGCTTTCCACGTCTGCTCCCACACGAGAGTTGGTTGCCTCAAGCAAGCATTCACCGATCTTGCCCACTAGGCAAGTTTGCTCATTGAGAAGTCGCTCACCCGCACGTACCCTCGGTGCGATGGACGAGACGACCGGTCTGCGGGAGCGCAAGAAGGCGGCCACCCGTCTCGCCCTGCACGAGGCGGCCCTCCGTCTCGCCGCCGAAGAGGGCATCGACGCGGTGACGGTCGAGGCGATCGCCGACGCCGCCAACGTCTCCCGGCGGACCTTCTCCAACTACTTCTCGAACAAGGAGCAGGCCCTCTTCCACGGCGACACCATGCGCCTGCACCGGCTGTTGCAGCTGATCCGCGAGCAGCCCGTCGACGAGGCGCCGTGGACCGTCCTGAGCCGGGCAGCCGAGCGCCTCACCGAGGAGGTCTTCGGCGGTTCCGAGCCCTCCTGGCTGACCCAACGCCGGAAGCTGCGCGGGCACCCCGGCCTGGCCCCACACCAGGTGGCGGCGTACGCCGCGATCGAGCGCGAGCTGGCCGCTGAACTCGCCCACCGGCTCACCGACGACGACGTGGCACTGCGCTCCCGCCTCCTGGCCGCGACCTTCCTGGCCATCCTCCGGGTCGCCGTCCAGCACTGGATCGAGCACCCGGGCGACCCGATGGCGGAAACCGTCCGGACCGCACTCGCCGCGGCCGCTCCCGCGGCGTCGCACCGGGGCCACTGGACCAGCACCGGCGCCTAGCCCGCTCGCCGATCCCCGCAGAGTCCCCAGGGCCTTCGTGCCTCCGGTTCGCCCACGGGCTCAGCTCCCGCTGGCCGTCCGGGAATGTCGGAAAGCCCCGCCTCCGGGGGCCGATCCGTCGGTATTCCGGGATTCGACGCGATCGGCGGGCGACGCACCTCAACGGCACGGATGCTGACACGTCGGCCGGACACCCGGTCCGCCGAAGAGGAGCTGCGCGCAGATGGCAACAACGGACAAGGCGTCGGGAGACCGGCTCGGCGCGACACTGGTCATGGCCTGCCTGGGGGTGTTCGTCGCATATCTGCCGGTGACGACGGTGTCGGTGAGCCTGCCGGCGATTCAACGAGGGCTGAACGCGTCGACCGCCGACCTGTCCTGGGTGTCGGACGCCTTCGTCCTGCCGATGGCCGCCCTGATCCTGACCGCCGGCGTCTTCGGCGACGTGCACGGGCGCAAGAAGGTCTTCCAGGCCGGCCTGCTGTTCTGCGCGATCGGCGCGTCCGTCGCGCTGTCGGCGCAGTCGATCGCGATGGTCTGGGTCGGCCAGGCGCTGGCCGGTGTGGGCGCGGCCGCTCTGCTGCCCGCCACGCTGGCGCTGATCAGCCACGCCGTGCCGGACCCGAGGAAGCGCGGCCGCTACATCAGCCTCTGGGCCACCTCCCTGATGCTCGCCCTCGCACTCGGCCCACTCGTCGCGGGGGCGATCCTCGAGCACGCGTCCTGGCGGTGGATCTACCTGCCGGCCATCCCGCTCGCCCTGCTCACCGCCCTGATCGCCATTCCGCTGGTGACCGACTCGCGGGCGCCGGGAAAGCGGCACCTGGACTGGCCGGGACAGATCACGGCCGCCCTGGCCATCGTCGCTCTGGTCTTCGCCGTCATCGAGGGCGGCGCCGGCTCGTTCACCGACCCCGTCGTGCTCCTGGCGTTCGCCGTGGCCGCGCTCAGCCTCGCCGCGTTCCTCGTGATCGAGCGGCGGAGCAACTCGCCGATGCTGAGCCCCGCCCTGTTCGCCAGCCGCGGGTTCAACGCCACCGCCGTGATCGCCGCGGTCAGCTTCATGGGCGTGATCGGCAGCATCTTCGTGCTCAGCCTCTACCTCGGCCTGGTCCAGCAGCTGTCGACCATGGAAGCGGCGCTGCGGCTGCTGACCAACACGGCGGTCCCGGTCGTCGTGGGGCCGCTGATCGGCCGCCTCATGCACCGCGTGCACGTGCGCTGGCTGCTCAGCGCCGGCCTGTTCATCGCGGCGATCGCCCTGTTCCTCCTCAGCGGCGTCGACGCCGACACGTCCTTCGGGCAGCTGAGCTGGCGGCTCGCGCTGTTCGGGCTGGGCCTCGGCGCGGTGCTGACCCCGATGACCGCAACCGCGGTCAGCTCCGTACCGTTCCAGCTGGCCGGCATGGCCGCGGCGGCAAACAACGCCTTCCGCCAGGTCGGCGGCGCGCTCGGCCCCGCCGTCCTGGGCGCCCTGCTGACCAGCAGGGCGGCCAGCTCCCTGCCCGGACATCTCGCCGACGCCGGGGTCAGCGATGACCACCGGCAGGCCGCGACCGCGGCGATGGACGACAGTGGCTTCCAGGCGGTCGCCGCCGTCGACTACGGCGCTCAGCGGGACGTCGCTCTGAACGCCCTCGACAAGGCGTTCCTCGACGGCTTCCACCTGTCCCTGAGCGTGTCGGCCACGCTGATGCTCATCGCCGCCCTGGCCGCGGTCCTCCTGCTGGGCCACCCGCGCCCGGTACGCGACCCACAGCCAGCCGCCCAGCGACCCGAATCCGTCCCGGCCTGACCTCGCCAACCGAAGGACGGCGGCGTCACCGGCTTCTACGCTGGTGACGCCGACGACGATCAGGAAGACCGTGACTCCTTCCCTGGACCAGCTCGACCTGCAACTGCTGCAGGCCCTGCAACTCGACGGTCGCGCCCCCTTCAGCCGGATCGCCGCCGCCCTCGGCGTCTCGGACCAGACCGTCGCCCGCCGTTTCCGCCGCCTGCAAATTCAGGCGGGGCTACGCGTGCTGGGCATGACCGACGAGAGCCGCGTCGGCCGCTCCAACTGGATCGTCCGGCTCCGGTGCACCCCGGACATGTCCGAACGGCTGGCCGACGCCCTCGCCCGCCGCCCGGACACCTCCTACGTCGCGCTGATCTCCGGCGGCAGTGAGGTGGTCTGCGAGATAAGGCCGCGCAGTCGCGCCGCCCGCGACGAACTGCTGCTGGGCCGGTTGCAGCGCACCCCACGGGTGATCGGGTTCAGCGCACACTGCCTGTTGCACCGCTTCTACGGCGGTCCCCTGCGCTGGCTGCAGAAGGCCAACGCCCTCAGCGCCGAGCAGGAGGCGGCGCTGCGCCCCGCGCCGCTGGACGCGGCCGCCCCCGGCACCGTCACGGTCGACGACACCGACGAGGCGCTGCTCGCCGCGCTGTTCCGGGATGGCCGGACCGGCCTCGCCGACCTGCAGAGAGCGTGCGGCCAGTCCGAGGACGTGGTGCGGCGCCGCCTGGACCGGCTGCGCGGCAACGGCGCGCTCTACTTCGCCGTGCAGTATCTGCCGGAACACGTGGGCCGCGAGATCGGCGCGATGCTGTGGCTGACCGTGGCGCCGTCCGCGCTGGCCGCGGCCGGGCACGCGCTCGCCGAGCACGCGGAGGTGGAGTTCGCCGCCGCGGCCACCGGCCAGACCAACATCATCGCTGCCGTCCGCTGCCGGGGCACCGAGGAGCTGTACGCGTACCTGAACGACAAGATCGGCGCTCTGGACGGCATCCGCACCGTCGAGACCGCGCTGATGCTGCGCCAGATCAAACAGCTGTCGCTCGCGCCTGCGGCCGTACCGGACTGAAGTGTCCCGGTGGCACCGTCCAGTGGGTGGTAGCCGACGGGCACGGGCTTGACGGAGCGCAGACATCGGAGGTTTACTGCGTCAGCGATGCATGTCGATGAGCTTCGATCGTCCACATTGGCCGGCTGAGGTCGTCGTCGCTGCCATCGCGAACGCGTCGTCGCCGTCGCGCCAGCCGTCTCCTGGCACTGTCGGCAGCGACGCGACGCTCCCCCCTCGGCGGGCGGGGAGCACCGGCACGGCAACCCGCACTGCGCAGCGTCGCGCTCCCCCGCAGGACGATCCCCACCGGCACGGCACCACCCCGCACCATCTCAGCCGAGCATCGGCGGCCCGGCTCCGTACCACCGCCATCTCGGCCCCGGCGAGCCCCCACAGCTCCGTGACGCGCGCCCGGGTCGACGCTCAGCAGAGGAGCAAGAGCATGCGTTCCCGTCCCCGTCTGTTAGCACTCGTCACCGGCCTCGCTGTGTTCCTGACCAGCCTGGTGGCCCTTCCGACGCCGGCCTCGGCGGCACCGCTGACCAAGGTCCTGGTGTTCAGCAAGACCGCCGGCTTCCGGCACTCGTCCATCCCGAACGGCATCGCCGCGATCCAGCAGCTCGGCTCGGCCAACGGCTTCACCGTGACCTCGACCGAGGACGCCGCCCAGTTCACCACCAGCAACCTGGCGCAGTACCAGGCGGTGGTCTTCCTGTCGACGACCGGTGACGTCCTCAACGCCAGCCAGCAGACGGCCTTCGAGTCGTACATCGCCGCTGGTGGCGGGTTCGTCGGTGTGCACGCAGCCGCCGACACCGAATACAGCTGGCCGTGGTACGGCTCGCTGGTCGGGGCATGGTTCGACTCGCACCCGGCGATCCAGACCGCGACCGTGAAGATCGAGGACCGGACGAACCCGTCGACCGCCCACCTGAGCGACACCTGGGTCCGCTCCGACGAGTGGTACAACTACCGCACCAACCCCCGGTCCAGCGCGCGGGTCCTGGCCAGCCTCGACGAGTCGTCCTACAGCGGCGGCAACATGAGCGGCGACCACCCGATCACCTGGTGCAAGGCGTACGGCGGCGGACGGGCCTGGTACACGGGCCTCGGGCACACCGAGGCGTCGTACACCGACCCGAACTTCACCCGGATGCTGCTCGGCGGCCTCCAGGTCGCCGCGGGCTCCGTCACGGCCGACTGCTCGCCGCGCACCACGACCCCGCCGCCGAGCGGCTCCACGCTGCGGGCCCGGGCCAACAACCAGTACGTCAGCGCGCTCAACGCCACCACCGCGCTGATCGCCAACCGCAGCAGCGTCGGCACCACCGAGCGGTTCGACCTGGTCAACCTCGCCAACGGCAACGTGGCGCTGCGCTCCAAGGGCAACGGGCAGTTCGTCGCCGCCGAGAACGCCGGTGCCGCCGCGCTGATCGCCAACCGGGCCACCGCCGGCGCGTGGGAGACGTTCCAGCTCGTGCGTAACTCCGACGGCACGGTGAGCCTGCGGGCCACTGTGAACAACCGTTACGTCGCCGCCGAGAATGCGGGCGCCTCCGCGCTGATCGCCAACCGGACCTCCATCGGTCAGTGGGAGAAGTTCGACCTCGTCACCGGCTGACCTGGTCCCCCGCACGTTCCCCACGATCCCCATCTGGTCGTGGTGCGCCCCCGCGCGCCCGTCCACCGGTCGTCGAGAAAGGACGATCATGCTTTCGTACCCCCGGCGCTGGCCCCGGGCTCTCCTCGCGGCGGTCACCACCGTCGCGAGCGTGACCCTGGCTGTGGCCGCACCGTCGACCGCCCAGGCGGCGGTCATTCCCGCCTCCGACTATCAGCAGGTCAAACTCGCCACCGGCTCGGCCGAGCTGGGTGAGGCCATGTCCCTGGCCGTGCTGCCCAACCGCTCGGTGCTCCACACCGCCCGCAACGGTGTGCTGCGCGTGACCGACGTGGCCGGCAACACCAAGGTGTCCGGCACCCTGTCGGTCTACACCCACGACGAGGAGGGGTTGCAGGGCGTCGCCGTCGACCCCAACTTCGCCAGCAACCGGTGGATCTACCTGTATTACTCGCCCACGTTGAGCACGCCGTCCGGGGACGCACCGACCACCGGATCGCAGTCTGACTGGGACCGGTGGAAGGGGCACCTGCGGCTGTCCCGGTTCACGCTCAACAGCGACGACACGCTCAACCTGGGCAGCGAGAAGATCGTGCTCCAGGTCGCCAACGACCGTGGGCAGTGCTGCCACGTCGGCGGTGACCTGGACTTCGACGCCGCAGGCAACCTGTACCTGACCACCGGCGACGACACCAACCCGTTCGAGTCGTCCGGCTACGCGCCGCTGGACGAGCGGACCAACCGCAACCCGCAGTTCGACGCCCAGCGCTCGGCGGGCAACACCAACGACCTGCGGGGCAAGGTGCTGCGGATCAAGCCGCAGGCGGACGGCACGTACACGATCCCGTCGGGCAACCTGTTCGCGCCCGGCACGTCGGGCACCCGTCCGGAGATCTACGCGATGGGTCTGCGCAACCCGTTCCGGATGAGCGTCGACAAGGCGACCGGTGTCGTCTACCTCGGCGACTACGGCCCCGACGCCGGGAGCACGAACTCCAGCCGTGGCCCGTCGGGTCAGGTCGAGTTCAACCGCATCGCGGCGCCCGGCAACTACGGCTGGCCGTACTGCACGGGCGCCAACACCAGCACGGAAACATACAATGAATACACCTTCCCGTCCGGGCCGTCGCAGTCCAAGTACAACTGCACGGGCGGGCCGACGAACAACTCGTTCCGCAACACCGGGCTCGGCACGCTGCCCGCGGCGAAGCCGGCCTGGATCAAGTACGCGGGTGACTCCGGCTCACCGTCGGAGTTCGGCAGCGGCTCGGAGTCGCCGATGGGTGGGCCGGTCTACCGGTACGACGCCTCGCTCAACTCCAGCATCAAGTTCCCGGCGTCGCTGAACGGCCAGTTCTTCGCCGGCGAGTACGGCCGCCGCTGGATCAAGGCCATCGCGGTCAACTCCGACGGCTCCCGGGGGGAGATCTCCAACTTCCCGTGGAGCGGCACACAGGTCATGGACATGGCCTTCGGCCCGGACGGCGCACTCTACGTGCTGGACTACGGCACCGGCTCGAACAACCAGGCGCTGTTCCGGATCGAGTACATCGGTGGTGGCAACCGCAGCCCGATCGCTGTCGCCTCGGCGAACCCCACGTCGGGGGCCAACCCGTTGACTGTCACCTTCTCGTCGGCCGGCAGCTCCGACCCCGAGGGTGGGGCGCTGAGCTACCTGTGGACGTTCGGCGACGGCACCACGTCGACGGCGGCCAACCCCACCAAGACGTACACCACGAACGGCACGTACTCCCCCACGTTGAAGGTCACCGATCCGACCGGCCTGTCCGGCACGGCGAGCCTGGTCATCACCGTCGGCAACACGGCCCCGACGGTGACGCTGACCGCGCCCAGCGACGGGCAGTTGTTCAACTTCGGTGACACGGTGCCGTACCAGATCTCGGTGAGCGACCCGCAGGACGGCACGATCGACTGCTCCAAGGTCAGCCTGACGTACGCGCTGGGCCACGACAGCCACGCCCACCAGATCACCTCGAAGAACGGGTGCAGCGGCTCGATCACCGTGCCGACCGACGGGGAGCACGACTCGGCGGCCAACATCTACGGCGTCTTCGACGCCGCCTACACCGACAACGGTGGGCTCACCACGCACAGCATCAAGACCCTGCAACCGAAGCACCGGCAGGGTGAGCACTTCAGCGCCCAGTCCGGCGTCCAGGCCACCGACCACACCAACGCCGAGGGTGGCCGTACCGCCGGGTTCATCGAGAACAACGACTGGATCTCGTACCAGCCGTACAACCTGTCCAACGCGACCCGGTTCACCGCCCGGGTCTCCTCGGCCGGCGCCGGCGGCACCATCGAGGTCCGTGCCGGTTCCGCCACGGGCAGCCTGCTGGGCACCGCCACGGTGCCGGTGACCGGTAGCTGGGAGACCTTCGTGGACGTCTCCACCGCCATCAGCAACCCGCCCGGCGCGTCGACCTCGCTGTACCTGGTCTTCAAGGGTGGCTCGGGCAACCTGTTCGACGTCGACGCGTTCACCTTCACCACCGGCACCACCACCCCCAGCGGGGGGATCACGCTGCGGGCGCAGGTCAACAACCAGTACGTGTCTGCGGTCGGCACGAACCCGCTGATCGCCAACAAGGCCAGCGTCTCGACGACCGAGCAGTTCGACCGGGTGGACGCCGGCAACGGCAACATCGCCCTCCGGTCACGCGCCAACGGGCTGTACGTCTGCGCCGAGAACGCGGGCGCGGAGCCGTTGATCGCGAACCGCACGACGGTCGGACCGTGGGAGACCTTCCAGATCATCACCAACTCGGACGGGACGGTCGGCCTGCGGGCACTGGCCAACAACCAGATCGTGGCCGCCGAGAACGCCGGGGCGGGGGCGTTGATCGCCAACCGCACGTCGGTCGGTTCCTGGGAGAGGTTCGTCCTCACTGGCTGAGCGACGGAGCCCGGCCTGGTCGGTGGCCGGGCCGGCCCGCTGATCCAGAGTGGGAGTCCGGGGCGGGCGGTGACATCCGCCCGCCCCGGTTCTTCTCGCCGTCGTCTCGGGGTGCGGACTCAGGAGTCTGCCGGCACCCCTGCCTCAAGCTGACCGATCATCGGCGCGAGGAGGTCGTTGAGCTCCCGGGCCAACACCGCCACGGCTCGGCGCGCGGTGACCGCCACGGAATCGTCCGGACCGTCCGGGGCGGGCGGCAGGTCGTCGAGCGGGAGCGGTGCCTCCACCTGGAGCATCGCCCGCAGGTGCGGGCTTCGCGTCTGATCCTGCTCCGTCGGTGTGGTGAACTGGCCGAACAGCTGGGGCCAGTCTCGCCAGCCGCGGTCGCGCTGCCACTGCTTGGTCCAGGTGAGCTCGGCCGGCCAGCCGGAGACCACCGTCACGGCGCAGACCATGCTGCCGTCCCACGGGCTTCGCGTGCAGGTCGCCGACACGATCCGCCGATGCCAGCGGGCGAAGCCGGGCGACAGCTCGCCGGCGATCCGCCAGGCCGTCGCCGCGAACTCGACCGGGGCGATGTCACCCCAGGTCACGGCGAACTCGTCGATCCGCCCCAGCACCTCGGCCTCGTAGCGGCCCCGCCCGTCGGTGCCGTGCTCACGGTCGAACTGCTCATCCAGCCAGAAGGCGCGCGGCTCCGGCATCGTCTCCCCCGTTCGTCGCGATGGCACCCCCGCCTTCGGCACCCGGCCCCGGTTGGTGAGGACGGTTTCCGGCACGGTGCGGAGGGTGCCGCAGTCAGGCAACCGTCACTGACCGTACACGAGTTGACCACATTGGATCGGCTGTTCGCACTTGGCGTGAGCGGTGCGACGTCGGAGCGCACCGGGCACCGGCGGCGGGATTTGCGGCACTGCAAGCTCGGTGGCAGTCGTGGCGGCTTGACAAGGACCCGGATCCAGAGTGGACGATGCACCGTGCGAATTCTCGTGGTGGGTGGCAGTGGCCTGATCGGCGCTCATGTCGTGGACGTGCTGCGCGAGCGCGGGCATGCCACCACCACTGTGGCGCGTACCGCCCATCCGGGGGTCGACCACCTGCTCGATGTCGGGTCCGCCTCGATCGAGGAGCTGCGGCCGTTGCTCGCCGGGCACGACGGCGTCGTGTACGCCACCCGCACCGACGAGCAGAAGCCGTTGCCCAAGCCGATCTATCCGGAGTTCCGCCGCGACAACGTCGAACCGGTGGTACGCCTGTTCACCGCCGCCCGCCTGGAGGGCCTCACCCGCGGGGTCGTGATGGGGTCGTACTACACCTATTTCGACCGGCTGCATCCGCAGTGGCGGCTCGCCGAGCGTCACACGTACATCCGTTGCCGGCTGGAGCAGGCCCGCGAGGGGCGCGCGGCAGCCGGCCCGGATCTGCCGGTCGCCGTCCTCGAACTGCCCTTCGTCTTCGGTCGGGCCGGTGACCGGCTGCCGAACTGGGCCGGGCCGCTGGACCGGTGGGTCCGCTCCCGTACACCTCTGGTCGCGCCGACCGGCGGAAGCGCCGCGGCCTCGGCCCGCAGCGTGGCCGAGGTCGCGGCCGACGCCCTGGAGCAGGCCAGCGGCGCGGACATCCCGGTCGCCGACGAGAACCTGACCTGGGTCGACATGATCGCGCGCATCACCGACGCGGTCGGCCGACGCCGCCGGGTCGCCCGGCTGCCGGCCGGCGCGGCGAAGGCCGCGCTGCGCCTCGGCGGCGCGCTACAGGCCCTCGCCCGCAAGGAGTCGGGCGTCAACCCCAGCTACCTCGCCGATCTCCTGCTCGCCGAGCTGTTCATCGAGCCGACGACCGGCCGGCCGCTGGATCCGGCGCTGCGGCAGACCTTCGCCCGACAGGCCTAGGCCGGTGGTCGGGCGAGATAGGCGGTCTTGACGTCGGGCGAGAACCCGCAGGCGCGGTAGAAGCCGTGCGTCGCGGGGTTGCGCGAACCTGTCATCAGCATCGCCTTGTAGCAGCCCGCGTCCCATGCCGCCTGGAGCGTGTCGGCCATGATCTGCCGCCCCAGACCGGTGCCTCGCCGTGATTCCTCCACGACGACGTTCTCGATGACGGCGTACGGGGACGCCGATCGGCTCAGGTTGGGGATCACGTTGAGGTACGTCGAGGCGACGACGGCCCCGTCCAGTTCGAGGACGAAGAGGTGCAGCCCTGGTGAGCCGAGGATCTGGCGGAAGACCGCCGCAGCGGAGTCATCGTCCAGCACCGGATCGTCCGGGTTCAGCTGTTGGTAGAGGCGGATGATCTGCGCCAGGTCGTCAGGCCGAGCCGCACGGAACATACAGTGAGCGTAACCAGAGCCGCCGCCGCGGCCGCTCCCACGTCGCTACCGGTCGACGCGTCTCATGCTGCGATACACCACAGTGATGATCAGGAAGAGCGTGCCGACCAGCACGAGGGTGATCACGGCGTTGACCGCCACGGGCAGGTCCCGAACCAGGTACTGCTTGACGTAGTTGCTGCCGAGGATGACGGGGACGTAGATCCACCAGGGCGCCCACTTGCCGTTCGGTTGCTCTTCCCCGCTCACGGATGACCTCTTTCGACAGTGCTGCCAGGACCCCCGCCGACCGTGCGGCGACGCTGCATCCACCCTGGCCCCGAATGTCAGCCGTGCCATCGACGCGGGGAACGAGAACGGCCTCATCAGTTGGTACTACGACCCATCACAACTCCATGATCGACAGAGGACCTGCTTCTATGGCAGGGTTTGGCGGTGAAGGACTTCGGTGTCCGCGCGGCCAGCTCGGCAGATCGCGCGTTCATGGTCGACATGCTCGCGGCGGCAGTGAACTGGTTGCCGGAGCGCAACTGGCCCCGCGAGCAGATCCTGGCTGACCCGGCGCTGGCTCACTACGTCACCGGTTGGATGCGGCCCGACGACTTCGGGATGGTCGCGACGGAGCCGGCGGGTCGGCCGGTCGGGGCGGCCTGGTTCCGGTACCTGATTGCCGCTGACCCGGGCTACGGGTACGTGAGCGACGACGTGCCGGAGCTGACCATCGGTGTGGTGGAGTCGTGGCGGGGCCAGGGGGTGGGTCGGGCCCTCCTGCGCGCCGTCCTGAACGCCGCGCGCGACCGTGGCGTTCGCACCGTCTCGCTGAGCGTGGAGAGGGCGAACACCGCCAGACGGCTGTACGTGGCTGAAGGGTTCCGCAGTGTCGAGTCGTTCGAGAACGCGGACACGATGGTGGCCGAGATCCAGGCCTGACGCCCGAGAACACCCCTCACCTGAGCTGTTCGGCCAGTCCGACGATGATGCCCTCGGGACCGCGCACGTAGCAGAGCCGAAAGATGTCCTCGTACCGCTCCAACTCGCCGACGAGGTCCGCGCCACGGGCACGAAGACGGGCGACGACGTCCTCGATGTCGTCGACGGCGAACATGATGCGACGAAGACCGAGCGTGTTCGCCGGCGCGTCCCTGGGATCGGGGCTGATCGCCTTCGGCGTGTGGAACATCGCCAGCTCGACCTTGCCCTGGCCATCCGGGGTGCGCAGCATCGCGACCTCCTGTCGGACGTCGTCGACCCCGATGACACGCTCCACCCATCGTCCCTCGACCGGCCCTCTGCCCTCCAGTTCCATGCCCAGTTCGACGAAGAACGCAATGACAGCGTCGAGGTCCTCGACAACGATGAGGACGTTGTCCATCCGCTGGATCGCCATGCTGGATCTCCCTGGTCCGATACGGCCCCTGTGGCCGCATCCTCCCCGGGGACGGAGCCGCCCGGCCGTTCTCGACACAGGTTTCGTCAGTCAGTGGCTGGTCCCCTGTCGGGCCAGGGCCCGGGTCGACGGCCACGGCCGGCAGGGCCAGGTCCGCACGTTAGAGTCCGGCCGTGGACAGCGGCACGTCCCTCGGTGTTCGCCGTCGTGACGGCCACGACGACGGTGCTGTCGTCGACAACCCAAGCAGTTCCTGGCGATTGTGCGGGCGCATTAGCGGCTCGGCCCAGTTGTCTCGATCGAGTCGTCGGTTCTGAAGAACCGCACGGAGGCCGACACGAGCAGCTGCTTGTCGCGCTGGCTTAGTTCCGGGAGTCGTCTACAACGGCTTGTCGAAGAGGTCCCCACCATCGGGGGAACCCGGTGGTGCAGGAACTTCTCTCGCCGGTGTGATGCCCCTCGCCGCCGCGCTCGTTGTTATCCTGCAGGCAAGCAGGAGGATGCGGGTGGTGAAGCGTCAGCGGTTCCTGCGGAACTCAACGAGGTCGCAACTGTCGGGATCGCCTTCGAACCGGTACAGCCAGGGCTCAGCGCGATCGCCTGAAATCCACAGTTGGGTATCCCCGAGCCTCAGATCCTCGCTGGTATCCGAGGCGACATCGAGGGTCCAGGTGCCTTCTGCGGTGCGTTCCACGAGATCGGGCGGCACGTTGCTGGCGCCATAGCGACCGTCTTCGCGTAGCTCGATCTTCGCGCCGCCAGAACTGGTGTAGACACCTGCCAGGTCCGACACGGTGATGTCCGAGGGTGGACCGGGCGCGCATCCGAGGTACCGGGAACACCCTGCGGTCGCCGGCACGACCACGATGAGCGACAGGGCGGCGGCGAGTCGCCAGGCTCTTCCCACCGGAGGCTCCATCCTGCCCGGAGGATACGGGGTCGGGCGGCAGTGGAGTCTAGCAGTCACTTTGATCCACACCGGACCTGAATTGGTGAGGCCTCGGCTCCGGCGGTCTGCTCAGTAGCCAGCGAAGTGCGGAGCCAGCGCGATCGTCACGAAGCGAATCGTCCGGCCCAGCAGGCAGGTCACCGCGAAGGCCGTGGAACGCATGGGTGTACGGCCCAGGTAGACGCTGGCGGCCAGCAACGGCGGGAATCCGGTGATGGCGCTGACCAGCAGCAGCCCGGTGGCCTGGCGGGGGCGTTCCATCACCTCGACGAGCCGCGCCCCGGCCGCCTTCGGGCGGGCGAGCATCGTCGCCAGCCGCCCCGCCGGCTCCCGCACGGCGGGTGTGTGCCTGCTGAGCCGGCCTTGCAGCCAGGACGATTGGATCGCGCCGCGCGCGGCGAGGAAGATCAGGACCTTGCCGGCAGTCTGACCGGCCGCGGCAGCTACACCCAGCGCCACCGACGGCGCGCCGGTCGTCGCCACGGCCGCGATCAGGTACGGCTCGGCCGGTGTGAACGGCAGGAAGGCCGACAGGAGCCCGACGGCCGCAGCCGCCAGGACGGCGATCATGGCCGGCTGTGCGGCAGGCCCGCCGGCAACTTGGCGGCGCAGACCAACGAGACGACCTTCACCGCTGCGACCGCGAGGGCGAACGTGACGGCCACGGCCGTCGGGGCGACGATCGCCAGGATCACCACCGCGGCGGTGTTCAACGCCTTCGCAGGCGGCGACCAGTTCCACAGGTAGATGCGGCGATCGACGCTGGCGAAGTAGTTCGGACTCAGCAGCGGCCAACGCAGGAACATCAGGCTCAGCAACTGGTCGATGACCATGAACTGGACGAGAAACACCGCGACCGGCAGGGCGGTGGCGGGCCGCAGCACGACCAGCGCGGCGGCACAGGCCGACGTGCAGGCACGGTCGGCGACGATGTCGAAGACCGCGCCGGTGCGCGTCTCCTGCCCCAAGGCCCGGGCGGCGGCGCCGTCCAGGATGTCACCGATCCAGTAGATCAGGTATGCGGCGACGAGCAGGTGGACGCTGCGGTGGGTCAGCGCCGCCACGGCGAGCGCCACCGAGATGGCGGTCCGGACGGCGGTGATGGCGTTGGGGACGTTGACCAGCGTGACCGGCGGGCTGAGGCCGAGGGCTGTCATTCGGCGTCCTTGAGAATGCGGTGCATCTCGGCGGTGCGTCGGTTCAGATCGGCCAGCTGCGCGCCCATGTCGGCGAGCAGGCGCTGTGTTTCGGCGGCCTGCTCCGCGTATTGCCGCTGCAGTTCGCCGGAGACGGCGACCCGCTTGCGGACGCCGGCATACCAGATGGCCGCGATGACCACGGCGGCGATGACGATGAGGAAGACCGAGGCGGCGATGTCCATCTAACTGTTTCCTTTGGGTACGGCGTCGCCGTCTCCGGCGGTGCTCAGGGTCGTGGCGGCGACCGCCACCACGTCGGGCGTGAGGTGCAGTGAGAACGGGGTGGCCTCGTAGTACTTGAGTGCCTTGCCGTCCGCGGACAACTCCAGATGCGCGGTGACCAGCCCGGCCTTTTCCAACTTCTTCAGGTGCACCTGCAGCAGCGCGCGGCTGATGCCCAGGTCGCGGGCGAGTTGTGAGACGTAGGCGCGTTCGCCGGCCAACGCCGCGAGCACACGCAATCGGTGCGGGCTGGCCAGCGTGGCGAGGACCTCGACCAGCCGGTCACCGCTCAGCTCCCATACCTCACCTTGGCTCATGCCAACTATTATTGGCATACGCAAGTCAGAGCGTCAACTCGGGGTGGGGCGAGCGGCGCGGCAAGGGTATTTTCGACCCAACCGTCCGAATCCAAAGGGGTAGCTGCCCGGCGGCGGCACGGCTCTACGACCGCCGGCGTCTGAGGACGACCTCGTGGCGGCACAGGAGGCAGTCGTCCAGCCGCTGCCGCCGGACCTGCGCGCCTGGTGGTTGTACGCCGACGGGGCGCATTCCGGCCTTCAGGCGGACGGCGGGTGGCTCATCCCGCCAGGCTTCGCGCCCTACCCGATCAGTGAGGCGTTGGAGAGCGGCCATGACGTCCGTCTCGGTCAGGGGTTGATCAGTCTCCAGTCGCCTTCGGAGATGACCTCAACGGTGCCATCGACCACCTTGATGGCAGTGTTGTCGTCGATGGCGTAAGTCGGGACCGGGATTCCGGACGCCCATTTCTGGATGTTGGACAGCTCGGTGTCCTCCATCTCCGGATGGTTGAGGTGGGGGTACAGGGTGAAATCCACCAGCCCCAGCGCCCGATCGGCGTCCTGCGCCATGTCGCTGCCGTCAGGGACGAATTGACTGTCGAATTCGGCGTCGCAGTTGTACGGGGTGACCGCGATGCTCCCGGCGCTGACCCCCACATAGACCGTGTCACTCAGCGACGGCAGGAGGTCGGCCAAGCCCGACTGGCGCAGCCAGTAGGTCAGGTACAGCACATCGCCGCCCCAGGCGAGGAGGGCATCGGCCTCCCGGACCGCCGGGACCCAGTTCTCCTCCCGAATGGTCGGCAGCGCGGTGAGCTCCAACATCCCCAGGGATTTCCAACCGAGCTGGGACAGCGGGATCGAAGCCTGGCCGTGGATCGCCTTCCATGCCCTCTCAGCTCCACCGGGGAAGGGGTAGACCGCGGTCGGGATGAACAGGGCCGTGGATTCGGCGATCGGCTTGCCCAGCAGCTCGACGAGCGCGTCGGAGATGCTCGGGTTACAAATGCCCGACGACGTGAGAAGGAACTTCATGAAATCCGCTCTCCTGAAGCCACCACATGACGGCGAACATGTTGTCCATTGAGGCCAGCGTCCCGGCTCGCTGAGCCGAGCGACACACCGCTGGATCATCCGCTGGCGGCCGTCCAACCGTCAACCGCCTCCGCCCGCAGCGCTCCGAGAGCTGCACGGCAGGAGCCGAGCATGCCTCGGTGGCAGCTCGGTCCTCGTGAGACGCTGCGGGTCCGGGCAGGAGACGTCAGCGAAGCGGATCGGGGAAGGGGACTTCTCCCCTCAGCGCCTTCTCGGCCAACTCCGTCCGCTCCGCATGAAGAACGTTGTCCTGCAGAGGGTGCCTGGGCACGTTGACACACCGCTGACCTGCCAAGACCTCACACACAGGGCATACCAGAAAGAGTCCACTCGACGGCACCAGCTCGACGCCCTGAGACAGTGCAGCCCTGCCGATCTTGACAATCGAGTGGTACAGGTCGGGATCCTGATGCCGGGCGGCGGCAGCAGCCACCTCCCGCATCCCTTCCCAGAACAGTTCGGCAGCCCCTGGCTCCTCCACGTTGATGCGCACGCCTGCGCCTGCCCGCCACCGGGCCGACGAAACCTCAGCACGGTGCCGGCTCGCTCACACCACAGATCTCAACCGCTCGTCACGTGGCGTTGTAGTGGTCACCGGCCGGGGCTCAACCTCACGGGACTGGGATACCGGTCGGCCGCGATCGACGGCCGACCGGTACGCCGTCAGAGGGCCATGTAGTAGCGGACCAAGGGCAGGGCAGTCATGCCGAGACTGCCGTAGAACGCCCTGGCCGCGTCGTGGAACCGATCGCCTCCCGTGCCGATCGAGACGACCTCGACCCCAGCGTGCTTCATCGCATCGAAGGCGTGTGTGCACAACTCCCTGCCGACGTGGTGCCGGCGTTGATCCGCCGCCACGGCGATGATGTCGATCTCACCGCTGCGCTTGTCCGGGTTCGTCTGCCACGCGGCAAATCCGAGGAGCGTGTCGCCGTCCTCGACGACGACAACGTGCTTGTTGTGCTGTGGGTCGTGCAGCCCGACCCACATCTCGCGGTAGTCCTCACGCCAGGTGCCATGCTGGTTGGTCATGATGGCGTCGCCCACGATCGACCGGAACGAGTCCTCGTAGAACGGGCCGAAGGTGGCGATGGTCAATTCGAGCAGTGGCTCCACGTCTGATGACCGAAACGGACGCAGATTCATGATGTCCAGTGCCTTCCGTTTGAGGGTGTGTCGAATAGCCCGACCTGATCGGCAGGTCGGGCAACTCACGGCTCAGATCGAGCCGTCCCTCAGAAGCGGGTGCGCTCAGCGGCGAAGCACTGCATGATCCGGACAGTAGCCGACCCCCCCGCCACCGAGCGACTTCGTCCCGACGCGTCACGGGTGTCAGTCGTGATCGTCACCCAGTCTGTCGCTCACTGGCTCCGGGGCCGCCCCGGTTCTGCTTTACCGCCGTTCCTCACAATGAAGGTGCACCCTGACGGCGGTCCTGATGCTGACCCACCGCCCCGATGGGTCACAGCCCGGTTCGCCCGTCGATGCACTCGCGCAGGAGGTCGGCGTGGCCAGCGTGCCGCGCATACTCCTCGAGTACGTGGACAAGCACGTCGCGCGTGGCGTGGCTGCCACCGTCGGCCGGCACTTGGCGGCCCAGGTCGGTCTCCTCAAGGGCGTCGAGCCATTCGTCGGCCTTGGCGCTCTCAGCCTTCCAGGTTGCAAAGGCGTCCTTCACCACCGCTGGGTCGGGGACCGCGCCAACGAAGTCCCAATCCGGGTCGTCCTCGTGCTTGTAAAGGCGCCGTGCGTCGGTCCGGCCTTGCAGCACGCGCTGGAACCAGTGGTTCTCCATCTGAGCCAGGTGGCGGACCAGGCCGAGCAAGCTCAGGGTGCTGGGCGGTACCGAGCGTCGGCCGAGCTGCTCGGTGTCCAGTCCGTCGCACTTCATCTCTATGGTCAGACGGTAGTTGCCGAGGTACTCGCGGTAGGTCGCCTTTTCGCCGACGGGCTGACCGAAGGTCCTAGGGTCGTCCTCGGGGGCGGTCCACAGTTTGCTCACGGCGCCACCCAATCGCGGGCGCAGGCACCAGTCAAGCGAGCTGCGGTGCCCCAACTCCGACGGCCGCTCTCGCAACGCCGCACTGAGTCCACCGTGCCATCCAATAGCAGCCCGGCACCCGTTGACGGCATGATCATGGTTCGGCGGTCTTCCGGACGGCCTCAGGTGCAGGTCAGCGACCTTGCGAACGTCACTTGGCGTTGAAGTAGCTGGCCTCCGGGTGGTGGACCACGATCGCGTCGGTGGCCTGCTCCGGCATCAACTGGAACTCCTCGGACAGCTCGACCCCGATCCGCTCCGATCCGAGCAGGTCCACGATCTTCGCCCGGTCCTCCAGGTCAGGGCAGGCCGGGTAGCCGAACGCGTACCGGCAGCCCCGGTAGTCGTTGCGCAGCAGACCGGCCAGGTCCGTCGGGTCGTCGTGGCCCAGCGGACGACCGTCGGGCAGGGTCATCTCGGCCCGGATGCGCCGGTGCCAGTACTCCGCGAGCGCCTCGGTGAGCTGCACGGACAGGCCGTGCACCTCCAGGTAGTCGCGGTACTCGTTGCGGGCGAACAGCTTCGCCGCGTACTCGCTGACCGGCTGACCCACGGTGACCAGTTGCAACGCGACCACATCGAGCTGGTCGCCCTTGGGCTTGAAGAAGTCCGCCAGGCAGAGCCGCCGCTCCTGGCGCTGGCGGGGGAACGAGAACCGGGCGCGCTCCGCGTGCCCGTTCTCGTCGAGCACCACCAGGTCGTTGCCTTCGGAGTACGCGGGGAAGTAGCCGTACACCACGGCTGCCTCCAGAACCTGGTCGGCGATCAACCGGTCCAGCCAGTAGCGCAGACGCGGCCGGCCCTCGGTCTCCACCAGTTCGTCATAGGACGGACCGTTGCCGCCTCGGGCGCCGTTCAGCCCCCACTGCCCACGGAAGGTGGCCCGCTCGTCGAGCAGCGCCGCGTAGTCGGCCATCGGCACGCCCTTGATCACCCGGGTGCCGAAGAACGGCGGGGTGGGCACGGCCACGTCCACTGCCACGTCGGAGCGGGTCGAGGAGTCGTGCAGCTCCGGCAGGGACTCGCTGACCATGGACCGTTGCCGTTCCCGGCGGGCCCGCCGCGCCGCGAGCGCCGCTTCCCGCTCCGGGTCGATCACCGGCGCGCCGCCACGCTTGGCGGTCATCACCTTGTCCATCAGGGACAACCCCTCGAAGGCGTCCCGGGCGTAGTGCACCTGCCCGGGGAACATCGACCGCAGGTCGTCCTCGACGTACGCGCGGGTCAGCGCCGCCCCACCCAGCAGGACGGGCCAGCGCTCCGCGACCCCGCGCGTGGCCATCTCGGCGAGGTTTTCCTTCATGATGACCGTGCTCTTGACCAGCAGGCCGGACATGCCGATGGCGTCGGCGCGGTGCTGCTCGGCGGCGTCCAGGATGGCGCTGATCGGCTGCTTGATGCCGATGTTCACCACCTCGTAGCCGTTGTTGGACAGGATGATGTCGACCAGGTTCTTACCGATGTCGTGCACGTCGCCGCGCACGGTGGCGAGCACGATGCGGCCCTTGCCGCCGTCCTCGGCGGTCTCCATGTGTGGCTCCAGGTAGGCCACGGCGGTCTTCATCACCTCGGCGGACTGGAGCACGAACGGCAGTTGCATCTGGCCCGAGCCGAACAGCTCACCGACCACCTTCATGCCGTCCAGCAGGATGTCGTTGATGATCGACAACGGGGACCGGCCGCCGGCCATCGCCTCGTCCAGGTCAGCTTCCAGGCCGTTGCGCTCACCGTCGATGATCCGCCGCTTGAGCCGCTCGTCCAGCGGCAGCGCCGCCAACTCCTGCGCCCGGCTGGCCCGGGCGCTGGTCACGTCGACACCCTCGAACAGCTCCAGGAAACGCTGCACCGGGTCGTACCCCTCGCGGCGCCGGTCGTAGACCAGGTCCAGGGCGACCTCGCGCTGCTCCTCGGGGATCTTCGACATCGGCAGGATCTTGCTGGCGTGCACGATCGCCGACGTCAGCCCGGCCTGCACGCACTCGTGCAGGAACACCGAGTTGAGCACCTGCCGGGCGGCCGGGTTGAGCCCGAAGGAGATGTTCGAGATGCCCAGGGTGAAGTTGACGCCCGGGTAGCGGCGGGTGATCTCCCGGATCGCCTCGATCGTCTCGATGCCGTCGCGGCGGGTCTCCTCCTGGCCGGTGGCGATCGGGAAGGTCAGCGCGTCGATGAGGATGTCCGAGCGGTCCAGGCCCCACCGGCCGGTCAGGTCGTCGATCAGCCGCGCCGCGACCCGGACCTTCCACTCCTGGGTACGCGCCTGCCCCTCCTCGTCGATGAGCAGCGCCACCACCGCGGCGCCGTGCTCGCGGACGATCGGCATCACCCGCGCGTACCGGGAGTCGGGGCCGTCGCCGTCCTCGAAGTTCACCGAGTTGACCACGCACCGGCCGCCGAGCATCTCCAGACCGGCCTCCACCACGTTCGGCTCGGTGGAGTCCAACATGATCGGGAGCGTCGACGCAGTGGCGAACCGGCCGGCAAGCTCGCGCATGTCCTGCGTGCCGTCGCGGCCGACGTAGTCCACGCACAGGTCGAGCAGGTGCGAGCCGTCGCGGGCCTGACTGCGGGCGATCTCCACACAGGCCCGCCAGTCGCCGGCGAGCATCGCATCCCGGAACGCCTTGGAACCGTTGGCGTTGGTCCGCTCCCCCACCATCAGCACCGACGCGTCCTGGGCGAACGGCACCGGGTGGTAGACCGAGGAGACACCCGCCTCGTGCCGGGGCTCACGGGCCGGGGCGGTGACGCCGTGCAACCGCTCGGACAGCACCCGGATGTGCTCCGGGGTGGTGCCGCAGCAGCCGCCGACCAGCCCCACGCCGTACTCGGTGATGAACCGCTCCAGGGCCTCGGCCAGCTCCACGGGAGTCAGCGGGAAGTATGCCCCGTCGGCGGTCAGCACCGGCAGGCCGGCGTTCGGCATCACCGACAGCGGGATGCGGGAGTGCTGCGACAGGTAGCGCAGGTGCTCGCTCATCTCCGCCGGGCCGGTCGAACAGTTGAGCCCGATCAGGTCCACCCCGAGCGGCTCGATCGCCGCCAGGGCCGCACCGATCTCGCTGCCCACCAGCATCGTGCCGGTGGTCTCCACCGCCACGTGGCAGATGATCGGCACCGACTGGCCCAGCTCGGCCATCGCCCGCTTCGACCCGACCACGGCCGCCTTGACCTGGAGCAGGTCCTGGCAGGTCTCGATGATCAGCGCATCCGAGCCGCCGACGATCAGACCGGCGGCGTTCTCCTGGTACGCGTCGCGCAGGGTCGCGTAGGCGGTGTGCCCGAGGGTGGGCAGTTTGGTGCCCGGCCCGATCGACCCGAGCACGAACCGGGGCCGCTGCGGGGTGCTGGCCGCGTCGGCGGCTTCCCGGGCGATGCGGGCGCCCGCCTCGGACAGCTCCCGGATGCGCTGCGGGATGTCGTACTCGGCGAGGTTGGCCAGGTTGGCGCCGAACGTGTTGGTCTCCACGCAGTCCGCGCCGGCGGCCAGGTAGGCGTCGTGCACCCCACGCACCACGTCCGGCCGGGTGACGTTGAGGATCTCGTTGCACCCTTCGAGGCCGTCGAAGTCGTCGAGCGTGAGGTCCGCGGCCTGCAGCATCGTGCCCATCGCCCCGTCGGCGATGAGAATCCGGTCGGCCAGCACATCCATCAACGAAGTCCGCACCCGTTCAGGTTAGTGCCGTCCCCACCGCACCCAGCGCCCCTCGGCACCCGATCCCATATTGTGTCAGCGGGATCACCCTGTCTGGTTCGTTCGTGTATGACCGGTCGTCGGTCCGGTGGACCGGCGCGGCCGACGGGCCGCATCCCTGCCCGGCACGTAGGCTGGCGGACGTGAAGGACAACAGGGACGCCGCTGTGCCACACGGTATGACGACCGGGCGCGATCCCGGCGCCGACCGCGACGAGCAGGGTGAGGTGACGGCGTGACCGAGTTCGACGGACTGCCGGTGCTGCGGTCCCCGGTGGCCATCGCCGCCTTCGAGGGCTGGAACGACGCCGCCGACGCGTCCACCGCGGCCGTCGAGCACCTGGAACAGGTTTGGAACGCGCGGCAGATCGCCGAGCTGGACCCGGAGGACTTCTACGACTTCCAGGTCAGCCGGCCCACCATCACCATGGCCGACGGGGAGACGCGCCGCGTGGAGTGGCCGACGACCCGGTTCATGGTGGCCAGCCCGGAGGGCACCGACCGCGACGTGGTGCTGATCCGCGGCATCGAGCCGAGCATGCGCTGGCGGACGTTCTGCGAGCAGGTGCTGGAGATCTGCCACAGCCTCGAGGTGGAACGGGTGGTGCTGCTCGGCGCGCTGCTGGCCGATGTTCCCTACACCCGGCCGCTGCCGATCAGCGGCAGTGCGTCCGACGCGCAGGCCGCCGAGCGCTACCAGCTCACCCCCACCCGCTACGACGGGCCGACCGGCATCGTCGGTGTGCTGCACGACGCCTGCACCCGCGCCGAGGTCGACGCCGTGTCGTTCTGGGTGCACGTGCCGCACTACGCCAACAACCCGCCGTGCCCCAAGGCCACCCTCGCCCTGCTGCACCGGGTCGAGGAGGTCGTCGACCTGCCGGTGCCGATGGCCGACCTGGCCGAGGAGTCCGCCGAGTGGGAGCAGCGGGTGCGCAGCGCCGCCGAGCAGGACGCCGAGCTGGGCGAATACGTCCGTGAGCTGGAGGAACGGGTCGGCGACGAGGGCATCACCCCGTTGACCGGCGACGAGATCGCCCAGGAGTTCGAGAAATACCTGCGCCGACGGGGCGGTTCAGCCGGCCCGACCGCCGGCTCCTGGTAGCCAACTGTTCACTGCGGGCCCTCGGACCTTCTCTGGTCCGAGGGCCCGTTTTTCGGCGTGTCCGGGGTGGCGCCGTCACACCCGCTAGGGCATCCTAGGAACCTAGATGTGATCAAGGAGGCGGGTGTGCAGATCAATCCCGGGGCCGCCGAGTTCCCGCACCGACAGATTGCCACGCAGCTCAAGGCCCAGGTCCGCCGCGGCGACTGGGGACCCGGCGAGCGACTGCCGTCCATCCCGGCCATCGCCGAGATGTTCGGCGTCGCCAAGCAGACCGTGCAACGGGCCGTCGACCAACTGCGGGTCGAGGGCATCCTGATCACCAAACCCGGCTCCGGTACGTACGTCCGGGGCACCCGCCGCCGACTCAACCGACTCTCCCGAGGGCGGTACGGCGGCTTCCGCGGCTACCACACCGACCTGGCCGCCCGGTACCGCCAACAACTCGTCTCCGTCGGCCACTCCCCCGCCCCCGCCGAGGTCGCCGACGCGTTCGGGGTGCCCGACGGCACCAACCTGCTCTGCCGGCGACACCTCGTCCGCACCGACGACTCCCCCGTCGAGGTCGGCGCGTCCTGGTTCCTGCCCCGCGACACCGCCGGCACCTCGCTGGAGCGCACCGAGGCCTTCGGCCGCCCCCTCTATCAGGAGGCGGAGGAAGCCACCGGGCGGCGGTACGTCTCCGCCACCGACACGATCAGCGCCCGCCAGCCCAGCCGGGAGGAGGCCGAGACGCTCCAGATCCGGCCGGACACCCCGGTGCTGCACCTGCTGCACGTCGCGTACGACACGCACCACAAGCCGATCGAGGTGGCCCAGGCCACCTGGCCCGGCCCGATGACGACCCTCACCGAGGAATACAAGATCCCCGCCCCGACCCCCGACCCGGAACCCGACCCCGGCCTGGTCCTGGGCTGACCCCACCGATCCCGCCCCGCAACGACGCGGGCGCCACGACCGCGCGGGCGCATCGTGGCCTGCGGCGCGCGTGCCGTCTGCCGGGAGAGGTGTCAGAGGCGGATGCCCAGGAGGGCGTCCACCGTGTTCGCGAAGAGGGCGGGCGCTTCGGCGTCGTCCGTGGCGCCGGCGAGGGTCGCCTCGGCCCAGCGGTCGGCGACCGCCAGGGCACCGGGAGTGTCGAGGTCGTCGGCCAGGCGCTCGCGTACGCCGGCCAGCAGCTCCGCCCCGGACGGCCCGGCCGGCGCGGAGGCGGCCCGCCGCCAACGGTCCAGGCGCTCCTTGGCGGTCGTGAGCAGCTCGTCGGTCCAGGTGCGGTCGCTGCGGTAGTGCCCGGAGATCAACGCCAGGCGGACCGCCATCGGGTCGACCTTGTCGGCGCGCAGCCGGGACACGAAGACCAGGTTGCCGCGGGACTTGGACATCTTCTCGCCGTCCAGGCCGATCATCCCGGCGTGCACGTAGTGCTCGGCGAACGGCGCCTGACCGGTGAGCCGCTCGGCGTGCGCGGCGGACGCCTCGTGGTGCGGGAACAGCAGGTCGTTGCCGCCGCCCTGGACGTCGATCCGGTCGCCGAGCAGGTTCAGCGCGATGACCGCGCACTCGATGTGCCATCCCGGGCGGCCCGGGCCCAGCTCCCCGCCCGGCCAGGACGGCTCCCCCTCGCGGGCGCCACGCCACAGCAGTGGGTCCAGTGGGTCGCGCTTGCCGGCGCGGTCGGGGTCACCGCCGCGCTCCGGGAAGATCTCCAGCATCTGCTCGCGGGTCAGGTTCGACTCGTAGCCGAACCGGCCCGTGGCGGAGATGTCGAAGTAGACGTCGCCGGTGCCGTCGTCGAGGCGGTACGCGGCGCCGTCCTTGAGCAGCACCTCGACCTTGTCGGCGATGTCCGGGATGGACTCGACAGCGCCCACGTAGTGCTCCGGCGGGATGATCCGCAGAGCCTCCATGTCCTCGCGGAACAGCGCCGTCTCCCGCATCGCCAGGACCACCCAGTCCTCGCCGTCGCGGGCGGCCCGCTCCAGCAGCGGGTCGTCGATGTCGGTGACGTTCTGCACGTAGCGCACCGGGCGGCCGGCGTCCCGCCACATCCGCTGCACCAGGTCGAACGTGATCATGGTGGCGGCGTGGCCGAGGTGGGTGGCGTCGTACGGGGTGATGCCGCAGACGTACATGCTCCCCGCGTCGGCCGGTTCGCTCGGGTGGACACCCTGCCGCGCCGAGTCGTACAGCGCCAACGGCTCGCCCCTGCCCGGCAGCCGTGGCACCTCGTGTCCCGCCCAAGACTCCATGGGATCAGCCTAGCCAGCCCGACGACGAGGTCGGAGCGCCTCACGGGTGATCAAGATGACAACGGGTCACATGGGCGGCCAGGGGATCGCCGGCCAGTCCTCCGGTGGCTGCGGGAAGCGAGCGGTCTCGCGCAACCGGTCGATCCGGGAGGCCACCTCGGTCACCTCACTGATGGTGAGGTGGTCGGCCAACTCCGCGCCGAGCGCGCCGGCGATCTGCCCGGCGAACCCGTCGAGCATCTCCACGGCGTCCGCGGGCAGCTGCTTGCCGGCCCAACCCCAGAGCACCGTACGCAGCTTGTCCTCCACGTGGAAGCTCACCCCGTGGTCCACGCCGTAGATCCGGTCGTCGGCACCGACCAGCACGTGAGCGCCCTTGCGGTCCGCGTTGTTGATCACCGCGTCGAGCACCGCGAGGCGGGCCAGCCGGGGGTCGTCGGCGTGCGCGAGGGCGTACGCGGCACCGTCGTCGTCGCGGGCCGCGGCGATCGGGAACCAGCGTGGCGGCAGCTCAGCGGCCGGCAGGAACCCGACCAGCGGCTCGGCGTCCTCCGGCTCGTCGATCCACAGCTGGCAGGAGCCGGGGCCGAACGGGCCGTCGCGCAGCACGGTGGGCGGCACCAGGTCCCAACCGGTCGCCCGGGAGACCAGGTATGCCGAGACCTCCCGGCCGGCCAGGGTGCCGTCGGGGAAGTCCCACAGTGGGCGCTCGCCCCGGACCGGTTTGTAGACGCAGCGGGCGGTGACCCCCTCCAGGGTCAGGATGCCGCGCAGGGTCGTGTTGGACGCGTCGACCAGCCGACCTTCCAGGTCGAGCACGCCGTCACGCAGCAGCCGCAGCGCGGCGTCGCCGTCCTGGCGAGGCTGGAGGCCGGACGAGGTCACCGGTGATAACCGTTGTGCCGCGGGCACAGGTGCCCGGCGGGGTCCAACGGTTGGCCGCAGAGCGGGCACGGCGGCCGGCCCGCGTTGACCACTCGCCGGGCCCGCTCGATGAACTGGCGGGTCGCCTGCGGGGTGAGCCGGACCCGGAGCCGGTCCAGGTCCTCGTCCGGCTCTTCGTCCTCGTCGTCGTCTTCGTCCTCGTCGTCCTCGTCGCCCAGCTCGACCTCGGGCTCCACCTCGCCCGCGGCGATCGCCTCGATCACCACGGTCGCGGTGTCCACGTCGAAGGCCAGCCCGAGGGTCCCGACCCGGAACTCCTCGTCGACCGGAGTGTCCAGTGGCTCGTTGTCGCCGATCACCGGCGCCAGCTCGGGCAGATCCACCCCGAAGCGACGTTGTGCCTCGGTGAGCAGCTCCTCCAGCTTCTCGGCGAGCAGGGACACCTGGACCTTCTCCAGCGCGACGCTGACCAGCCGGCCGCCGCCGCGAGCCTGCAGGAAGAACGTGCGCTCCCCCGGCGGCCCGACAGTCCCGGCGACGAACCGCTCCGGCGGTTCGAAGGCGTGCACCTGGTGGGTCATACCCACGACCCTATCCGGCCCGCCATGGCACCGCGCACCCCACCGACCCGAATCACCGTGGTCCCCGCCACGCCCGGCGCAACGGCCCTTGCACCCGGGCGTGGCGCACTCCGGCTCACCGGCCGGCCCCCGCGCCGCCGCCAACCGGGGCGTCGGAGTCGGCCGCGCTCGTCGCCGCCCGCGTCGCCCGGCGGCGCTTGCGTGGCGGCGGCGCCAGTGCGGCCAGGTCGCCCCCGGTGTCGTTGAGCCGCAGCAGGAACGGCCGCAGCGTCGTATACCGGATCGCCGTCACCGACGCCGGGTCGGCAACGATCCGCTGAAAAAGATCAAGGTGTACGCCGAGCGCGTCGGCCACGATCGCCTTGATCACGTCGCCGTGGCTGCACGCCAGCCAGACCGCCTCCGGGCCGTGCTCGGCCGTGATCCGCGCATCCCATGCGCGCACCGCCGCGACCGCCCGTGCGGCCATCGCCGCCATCGCCTCACCCTGCGGGAAGACCACGGCGCTGGGGTGCTGCTGGACCACCGGCCAGAGCGGCTCCTTCGCCAGCTTCTTCAGTGGCTGTCCCTCCCAGGCTCCGTAGCCGCACTCGATCAACCCCTCCTCCACGAGCGG
The DNA here is from genome assembly GCF_057766525.1 of Micromonospora sp. MGP-C2. NCBI lineage: Bacteria > Bacillati > Actinomycetota > Actinomycetes > Micromonosporales > Micromonosporaceae > Micromonospora > Micromonospora sp. MGP-C2. Next base: position 554,257 of record NZ_JBYMEN010000002.1, on the reverse strand, counting down.
GTCGGCGTCGGGCAGCGCGAGCTCCAGGGTCTGCCGGCATCGGATGAGCGGGCTGGTCACCACTGCGGCGAGCGGCACCGACCGCAGCCGCTCGCCGACCGCAGCCGCCTGGGCCCGGCCCGTCTCGTCCAGCTCGACCGGCTGGCGGCCGGCCAGGCCGCCGTCGGCGTTCGCGGTCGTCCGGCCGTGTCGCAGAAGCAGAAGGGTCGCCACGGGGACCACCCTATGACCTGCGCCCGACCGGCAGCATCGCCCTCCGGCCTGCCCGTGTCCGCGTCGCCCGAGGGGATCGGACGGGAAACGGATCGAGCCGCTGCCTTGGCGGTAAAATACTTAATGCCCGGGTTGTCCGGGCCCTCTGTCCGGAGGGTGTGAAAGGCGATGGGCGACCCGGCACCCGCGCGGCCCTCGGCCATCTCGGACCCCCAGGACGTGTACGGGGAGTTCCGGCGCCCACTCCTGGTCCTCGCCCTCACCACCGGCATCGCCGGCTTCGTGGACGCGTTCGCCTTCCTGCGCTACGGCGCGTTCGTCGCCAACCAGTCAGGCAACGCCGTCCTCCTGGGCATTGGCCTGGCCGGACGACACGCCGCCTGGCCCGAGTCCGCGGCCTCACTGATCGCGTTCGCCGCCGGGACGGGCGTGGTCTCACAGGTACGCGCGGCACGGAGCCCGTGGTCGCCGTCCTTGCGGGGACTCGCCTGCGCCGTGCTCACGCTGGCGCTCTGGGCGGTGCTCAACGTCCTGCTCCACCACGGCCGGCAGGGCGGGCCGCCGCGGATCGCGCTGGCCGCCGCGGGTGGCTTCGCCATGGGCGCGCTGGCGACCTTGTTCGTCCGCACGGCCGGGATCACCACCCACATCACCTACCAGTCGGGCACGGTGGCGAAGATCGGCGAACGCGTCGGGCGTTGGCTCGCCGGACCGGACACCCGCCGGAAGCAGGCCCGCCAGGGCACCTTCCTCGGGCTCCTGGCACTGCTCTGCTACGCCACCGGGGGTGGCATCGGAACGCTGGCGCAGCAACAACCACGCTGGGTGCCGGCCTGGGGAACGCTCGCCCTGTCCACAGTGTCGTTCCTGCTCCGTTCCCGCCGGTCGAAGAGGTGACCGAGGCCCGCGCCGACGGGCACCAGCTCAGCGGACGTCCGTCGCGAGCTGGACGTCCTGCACGAAGCACTCCGAGCGCTCGGCACCGTAACGACCCAGCACGTCCAGCACGGCGGACACCGCCTCGCGTTCGACCACGACCTCGACCCGGGCGCGGTCCACGAGGTCCTGGTCCTGCCAGTAGCCCCGGGGCAGCGAACGGGCGGTCGGTTCGGCGGTGGAGACCGTGGCGTCGAAGAGCACGATGGAGGTGGCTCCCGCACCGACCAGGGCGTCCCGTAGCTCCCGGGTGGTCGGCAGCAGCGTCGGATTGACCGTCGCGGTGACCAGCCGGGCGTTCTGGGCCGGCCGGGCGGGCCGTTCGGCGCCGCGTTCCCGTCCGGGTTCGCGTCGACGCTGCGGTGCGCCAGTGCCGTTGAGGCCCGCAACACCGCCCAGGTGGTACGCGTCGGCGTCCTGCTGGGCGTGGTCGAGGTTGTCCTGCTCGTCGGCGGGGGCACGGAGCCCGAGGACGGCCTGCACGGCGGCGGCAATCGCCCAACTGAGCACGAAGGAGAAGGCCACCACGGCGACCACGCCGACGATCTGGTGCCAGAGCAGGGACCCGCCTCCGCCGAAGAGGAGACCGTCCTTGCCGAGCGGGTTGACGCCACTGTCGCCGAAGAAGCCAACCAGCAGCGAGCCGAGCATGCCGCCGACGAAGTGGACCGCGAGGACGTCCAGCGCGTCGTCGAGCCGGAGCAGATACTTCAACCGCAACGCGAAGTGGCAGACGATTCCGGCGATCGCTCCGATGGCGATGGCGGAGAGCGTGTTGACGTAACCGGCGGCGGGGGTGACCGTCGCGAGCCCCGCGACAGCGCCGGAGACGCCGCCCACGACGGTGCTGTGGCCGTCCTTGAGCCGCTCCGCCACCAGCCAGACGAGCATGCCGGCGGCGGCCGCGAGGTGGGTGTTGATCAGCGCCTGGGCGGCGAGCCCGTTGGCCTGGAGTCCGTCGCCGCCGTTGAAGCCGAACCATCCGAACCAGAGGATACCCGCCCCGAGGATGGTCAGCGGGATGGAGTTGGGCGGGGACGCGGTGCGGGGCCAACCACGGCGGCGTCCGACGACCAGCAGGGTGCCGAGCACCGCGGCTCCCGCGGAGGCGTGGACCACCATGCCGCCGGCCCAGTCCTGGGTGCCGAACCGGGCCAGCCAGCCGTCGGGGTGCCAGAGCCAGTGCGCGACCGGCGCGTAGACCACGATGGACCAGATCGCCAGGAACGCGACCCAGCCGGCGAACCTCAGCCGGCCCGCGGTGGCGCCGGTGACGAGCGCGGGCGTGATCACCGCGAACATCATCTGGTACGCGACGAACGCCAGGGTCGGGATCGTCACCTGGCCGGTGACCACGTGCAGGTTTGGCGCGGGCGGGACCCGAAGGTCGTTGAGCCCGAAGAGTTCGAGGTTGCCGAAGAGGCCGGTGCCGGCGTCGTCTCCGAAGGCGATGGTGTAGCCGACCAGCACCCAGGTCAGGCTGACGACCCCCAACGCGACCATGTTCTGCTGCAACATCGCGAGCACGTTGCGGGTGCGGACCATTCCACCGTAGAAGACGGCCAGGCCCGGGGTCATGAACAACACGAGGCCGGCGCAAACCAGCACCCAGGCGGTGTCGCCCGAGTTCACCGCGTCCTGAGCGAGCACGGAAGCTCACCTCTCCTCTCGGTACGGTCAGACGGAGTGCTTCACCGTCGAGACGACGGTCTCCTTGGCGCGTTCGTGGTTGGGCACCGGCGCGAAGTGCCGTTTGGGCAGCAGCAGCAACCAGGTGGCGATGTTGAAGGGTCCGGTGAGCACCGGGATGGCCAGTGGGGTGAGCACTGTCGCCAGGGCCATCTGGACGAAGAGCGTCAGGGCGATTCCGAAGAGGGTGTAGAGGGTCACCAGCGCTCCGGGACGGTGCAGCACCGCACCCACGGCGATCGCCGTCAACACCGCGTTGAAGCCGAACAGGCCCTTGTCCAGCGAGGCCGCGTCGGCGCCGAACGAGAGCGCCAGCAGTGTCGCGCCGACCGCGCCGATCACCGCGAAGAGCGCCGACCAGCGGGAGTTGACCAGCAGCGCGACCAGGATGATCAGGCCGGTGACCCAGCTGTTGATCAGATAGATCTGGGAGACGCCGCGCAGGAAGGTGGGGACCAGGTCCCAGTCGAAGCGGCCACCGGTCAACTGCCCCTCGCCGGGAAACATCGGCTTCAGGTTGGTCAGCACGGTGAACCGGTCGAACTGGTACGCGGCCAGCAGCAGCACCCAGGTGGTCAGCACGAACGGCATGGTGAACGCGGTCAGGCCCCAGGTCTTGAAGATCGCGTTCAGGGCCAGGGTGACAACTGTCGTGGCGATCGCTCCGAGCACCAGGTAGAGCCACATCAACGGCCGGTCGTCGAGGAATGTCGGGACGGCGATCCCGGTCAGCAGCGGGCTGAAGCCGAACAGTCCCTTGCGCAAGGAGGGCTCATCCACCCGCAGGGCGACGGCCGTGGCGGTGCCGACGACGAGACCGAGGACCGCTCCCCCGAGGATCCGTGGTTGCCCGTTCTCGAACGCTCCCCAGGCGATCGCGACGAGGACGAGCAGCCCGGTGAGCGGGTTGTTCTGCAGGACGACCTGCGCCGGCCCGCGCAGGCAGGCGTCGACGAACCCGATCAGAGGGTTGTGGTCACTCAGCCTGTCCCAGCTGCGGGTCACGCTCGTCACGGCATTCTCCTCGGGGATCCGTCATCGCCAACTGAAGGCCGGCGGGAAGGTCCGGCCGGTCACCTCTTCGCGGGCGGCCACGCAGAAGGCACGGACCGCGGCACGGACCGGCTCCGTCTCCTGGCCGAGGACCTTGAAGATGAGGCCCGCGTCGTTCGGCAGTCGACTGACGGCGCTGGCCAGCGGCGTCTCCTCGTCCCAGACCGGCGTCGAGGTCCGTTCGTAGACGCGGGCGGCCCGCTCCGGGCTGGTGAGGAGTACGACGTTGCCGAAGATGTGGAAGCGATCCATGACGCCGAGCCGCGCCACCGGGAACTGCCCGGGAGCCACCACGAACTTCTCCACGAACAACTGCCGGCCGTCGGGCCGCTCCGCGCCCAGGGAGGAGGAGAAGAGGTCGTAGGCGAAGAGTTCCCCGTCGCGGTAGTACTTCCGGCCGGGCTGGAGGACCTCGCCGTAGAGCATGGTGGCGCTCTCCGGGAGCCGCACCCGGGTGTCGGTGACGAACCGGCTGCCCCGGTACGGGATCACGGGCTCCGGGAGGTATTCGAGGTAGGTGTCCTCGGCCAGGGTGAAGCGCTGGATCTGCGAGCCGTAGTTCGCGTCCATCTCCTGGATCTTGGTGGCGGCCTGGGTGACCAGGTGCGCCTGGCTGCCCGGTGCCAGGTCGACGTCCATGTGCAGGCGGTCGCCCTGGAGCACACCGCCGGAGGTGGTGAGGATCATGACGCAGGGAAGCTGCGGCATCTCCTCGTCCCAGTAGAGCGCCCGCTGGACGAGCAGCGGTGACTGCCGGTAGAGGTCGTGCAGGATCGTCCGGTCACCGCGCCGTTCGAACCCGAGGCGCAGCACGCCGACCTTGCCGTTGGACGCGGCGGGCAGCTGTGCCGGTTGGTCCTGGTACGGCGCCAGTTCCCGCGCACCGTCCAGTGTGATCATGCGACCACTTCGGCGTCGAAGAGCGCGTTGCGGCGGATCAACGAGACGAGTTCGTCGATGCCCTCACCCGTCTTGCAGTTGGTGAACATGACCGGCTTGCCGTTGCGCGTCACGTCCGCGTCGCGGGCCATGAGCTCGAGGTCGGCATCCACGTAGGGAGCGAGGTCCGTCTTGTTGATCACGAGGATGTCGGACTTGGAGATCCCCGGGCCGTTCTTGCGCGGGATCTTGTCGCCGGCCGCCACGTCGATGACGTAGATGAAGTAGTCGACCAGGGCGGGGCTGAACGTCAGCGTGAGGTTGTCGCCGCCGCTCTCGATCAGCACCACGTCGCTGTCCGGGAACCGGGACTCCATGTCCTCCACCGCCGCCAGGTTCATGCTCGGGTCCTCGCGCACGGCGGTGTGCGGGCAGGCCCCGGTCTCCACCCCGAGGATCCGTTCCTCGACGAGGACCCCGGTCAGGGCGCGCCGGACGTGTTTCGCGTCCTCGGTGGTGACGACGTCGTTCGTGATCACCAGTACGCGCAGCCCGTTGTCCACGAAACGGGGCACGACGGCCTCGATGATCGCGGTCTTGCCGCTGCCCACCGGGCCACCTACGCCGATACGACTTGCCGACTTCATGATGTGACCAGTCCTTCTGGGAGACGTGTTGAGGGTCAGAAACGTGTGGGATCGCGGAGGTCAGCCCTCAGCTCATGAACATCCGCACGTGGATGTGCTGGTGCGCGCCGGCCAGGACGTCGATGTGCGGCCCGAAGGTCTGCATGTCGTCGAGGTCGGCGGTGCGCACGTCGCGGTAGTCGTCGGTGACCTTCTCGTTGACCGCGAACAGGATCGACTGCGCGTCGAGGTGGTCGACCCGCATCAACCGGATGGCGGCGCTGAGCACCGTCGAGGCGGCGCCGTACTGGTGGGCCGCGAACGCGTCCTCCTCGGGCACCCCGAGGTCGGCGAAGACCACCCCGAGCGCGACCGGGTAGGTGACCGGCGCGCCCGGCGCCGACTCGCCGAGCCGCTTCTTGAGCAGGGTCTCCCCGACGATCCGGGTCGCGGCCTCGGCCAGCTTGCGCCCCATGCGTACGGACATGGTCCGCATCTCTTCGTTGATCTTGCGCAGGTGGACGGCCTCGTCGGCGCGCCGGATCCGGTCGAGGTCTCCCGCGACGGCGGCACGGTGCCCGGCGAGCAGGGCGACACCGTCCCCGGTGGCGGCGAGCCGGGTGACGGTCCGGACGTAGTCCTGGAGGGTCTCCCGGTCGTGCACGACGCCGTGCTGGACGGCCATCTCCAGACCGCTGGAGAAGGAGAAGGCGCCGACCGGGAAGACCGAGTCGCCGAACTGCAGCAGCTTCAGGGTTTCCGCCATGGTGCGCACCGTCCGGCCCCGCTCAGTTGAGGTCGGCGGGGAGGTGGGAGTGCGGCGTCGAGTCGGCGCCACCGAACAACCGCCGCGACTCGTGCGGCGCGAGGTACGCGATGACCTCGGTGCCGGGAACGAACTCGTGGGTGATCCCGGTGAAGGCGTGGGTGCGCATCACCGAGTCCATGACCTTGCGGTCCACGGTCAGCGGGACGTACATCTTCGTGCCCTTGACCACGGCCGGCCAGTGCTGGTTGCCGATGGCGTGACCGAGCTCGACGGCCGAGCGGATGAGCAGCTCGGCCGACTCGCCGCGCAGCTTGTCGAGGTGGACCACCATCACCTCGCCCAACTGCACCCGGGCCACCACCGCGGTGGCGGTCAGGTCGTCCCAGGCGAGGACGTCGCCGTCGCGCAGCCGGACGCCGCGCGCCAGCGCCACCGACAGCTCCGACCCGGAACTGGTCATCTTGCGGATGCGGCTCTTCTGAGCGTCCCACTGGTCGAGGACCAGGTCGTCGATGCGCGCTTCCTTCAGGCGCAGCGTCCAGTCGGGCTCGTTCATATTGCCCAGCACCGTCTCGACGAGCACGGGCCTCTCCTTTCGGTCGGTGTGCCGGGACCAGGCACGTGCGAGACGGTCCCGACGGGGGTCAGCTGAAGAAGTAGAGCTGGCTCAGGGGCAGGTTCCGGGCCGGCGGCACCGTCGCGTGGACGCCGTCCATCTTCACGGCGAAGGTCTCCGGATCGACCTCGAGCTTGGGGGTCCTGTCGTTGCGGACCATGTCCCGCTTGGTGAGGCCCCGGGTCCGGTACACCGGCATGACCTGCCGTTGCAGGCCGAGCTCCTCGGCGATGCCGGCTTCGTGCGCGGCCCGGGACACGAAGGTCACGCAGGTCTTGGCGAGCTGGCTACCGTACGCGGCGAACGAGGGCCGGTAGTAGACCGGCTGCGGGGTCGGCAGTGACGCGTTCGGGTCACCCATGATCGACCAGGCGATCATGCCGCCCTTGAGGACGAGCTTCGGCTTCGCGCCGAAGAAGGCCGGCTCCCAGAGCACGAGGTCGGCCATCTTGCCCGGTGTGACCGAGCCCAGCACGTGCGAGATCCCCTGGGTGATGGCCGGGTTGATGGTCATCTTGGCCACGTACCGCAGCACCCGGAAGTTGTCGTTGGCGCTGGAGTCCTCGGCGAGCTTGCCGCGCGCGGTCTTCATCTGCCCGGCGAGCTGGATGGTCCGCAGCCAGGTCTCGCCCACGCGCCCCATGGCCTGCGAGTCGCTCTGCATCATCGAGATGACGCCCTCGTCGAGCAGGACGTCCTCGGCCGCGATCGTCTCGGTCCGGATCCGGCTCTCCACGAAGGCCACGTCCGAGGGGACCTGCGGGTTGAAGTTGTGACAGACCATGATCATGTCGTACAGCTCGGACTGGCTGTTGATGCCGTAGGGCACCGTCGGCGTGGTCGAGCTGGGCAGCACGTTCATCTGGCTGGCGACCTTGATGACGTCCGGCGCGTGCCCACCACCGGCGCCCTCGGTGTGGAAGGTGTGGATCGTCCGGCCCTCGAACGCGGCGATGCTGTCCTCGAGGTAGCCGCTCTCGTTGAGAGTGTCGGTGTGGATGCTGACCTGCACGTCGAACTCGTCGGCGACGTCCAGGCAGGCCCGGATCACCGCCGGCGGGGCGCCCCAGTCCTCATGGATCTTGAAGCTCGGCGCGCCGGCCATGATCTGTTCGACCAGCGGCGCACGGCCGGTGCTGTTGCCCTTCGCCATCAGACCGATGTTGATCGGGATGGTCTCGAAGGCCCGCATCATCGCGTGGAGGTTCCACGGACCCGGGGTGATGGTGACGCCGTTGGTGCTGTCGGTCGGGCCGGTGCCGCCGCCCCACAGGGTGGTCACGCCGTTGCTCAGGGCGGCGTACGCCTGCAGCGGCGTCACCAGGTGCACGTGCGTGTCGATGCCCCCGGCGGTCAGGATGAGGTGCTCGCCGGAGATGGCCTCGGTGCCCGGACCGGTCACCAACTCGGGGGTGACCCCGTCCATGATGTTCGGGTTGCCGGCCTTGCCGATGCCGGCGATCTTGCCGTCCTTGACACCGACGTCGGCCTTGATCACGCCGAGGGTCGCGTCGACGATGGTCACGTTCGTGATGACCAGGTCCAGGCCACCCTGCGCGTTGGTGTACTGGTTGTTGACCCCCATGCCGTCGCGCAGGGTCTTGCCGCCGCCGTACATCACCTCGTCGCCGAGGACCCGGAGATCCTTCTCGATCTCGATGTACAGGTCGGTGTCGCCGAGCCTGATCTGGTCGCCCGTCGTCGGGCCGTACATTCCGGAATATTCTTGCCGCGAAATCTGGCTCATCGAATCATCTCTCCTGCCCGAGGCTGGCAGCCCTGCGGGATAGCGGATCTACTTCTTCTTGTCCTTGGGGCTGTCCTGCTGCTCCGGGGCGAACTTGAAGCCCCGCGTCCTGGCGTTGTGGATCGCCTCGGTGCGGTCCGGCCGGTAGCTGGGGGTCGACTCGCTGCCGCTCCACCCCTGCACCAGGCCGTTGAATCCGTACACGCGCTGCTGTCCGCCGAAGGGGATGAGCTCGACCGTCTTCTTGTCGCCCGGCTCGAAGCGGATGGAGGTCGTCGCCGGGATGTTCAACCGCCGCCCGAAGGCCGCCTCACGATCGAAGGCGAGCATCCGGTTGGCCTCGAAGAAGTGGAAGTGTGAGCCGACCTGGATCGGTCGGTCGCCGGTGTTCTGGACGACGACCTCGGTGACCGGCCGCCCCGCGTTCAGCTCCAACGGCTGGTCGCTCAGCACGTAGCCCCCGATGGGTCGCACGTGCTTCGAGTTGGGGCCGGGATGTTGCTTGGCCATTTCCTGCTCCACCTTCCTGGAGATCGCCCTCTGGGCTGGCTGCGTCTATCGGATCGGTGAGTGCACGGTGACCAGTCGCGAGCCGTCGGTGAAGACCGCCTCGACCTGGATCATGGGCAGCATGTCCGGCACGCCCGGCATCACGTCGTCGGTGCTGAGGGTGCTGCGGGCCTCGTTCATGACCTCTTCGACGGTCTTGCCCTCCCGGGCCCCCTCCAGGGCCGCGGCGCAGATCACCGCCACGGCCTCGGGGTGGTTCAGCTTGATCCCCCTGGCCTTGCGGGCGTTGGCGACGATGGCCATCGAGAGGATCGTCAGCTTGTCGAATTCCCTTGGTGTCAGATGCACGTCCTGGTCCTTCGCGACTGTCGGTCGGGAGCCGCCATTGCGCCGAGAGGACTCGCCACAGGGTGAGCGCTTACGCTTGACCCTATTGAGCTACTTTGTCCTGCTGATCCGTTTTGGGCGGCTTCGGATCGACCGTACGCCTCGCCCCTGCGTCGCGGGTCAGAAGGCGGGAATCACGCCGTACCGGCCGACCGGTCATCGGCACGGTGCGGACGCCGAGCACGAGCGTCGGTCTGCCACATCTGCTGGATCTGTTCGAGGGTCCTGCCCTTGGTCTCCGGCAGGTACCGCCAGACGAACAGGAAGCCGAGCACACAGGTGCCGGCGAAGAGGGCGAACACCCCCGATCTCCCCAGGGCGTCGAGCATGCTCAGGAAGAACTGCGTGATCAGGTACTCGGTGCCCCAGTGGGTGGCGGAGGCGATCGCCACGCACCGGCCCCGGATGCGGCCCGGGAAGATCTCGTTGATGACCGTCCAGGCGGTCGGCCCGATCGACATCGCGTAGAACGCCACGAACATGACCACACCGATCAGCAGGAAGATGCCCGCGTCGGTGGGATGGTGCGCGGTCGCTCCCGCCGTCCGCGCCGCCGGGGCCATCCTGGCGAAACTGATGCTGACCACCACGAGCGAGACCGCCATGCCCAGCAGCCCGACCAGCAGCAGCGGCCGGCGACCCAGCCGGTCAAGGAAGGCGACCGCGACCAGCGTGAAGAGTGAGTCGACCCCGCCGATCGCCCAGGTGGTCGCAGCCAGTTGCGCCTGCGGGGTGTGGAACCCGGCGGACGAGAAGATCTCGTCGGCGTAGTAGATGATCCCGTTGATCCCGGTCAGTTGCTGGAACAGCGCCATGCCGACACCGAGCGCCAACGGGCGCCGCCACTGCGGCGACAGCACCTCCCGCCAGCCCGCCTTGCCGGCCGAGAGGCTCTCCTCGATGGCGTGCAGTCGCTGGGGCACGTTCCGCTCCGGCACTGTCGCCCGCAGGGACGCCTCCGCCCGGCGCCGGTCCCCCCGTCCGAAGTACCAGACGGCCGAGTCGGGGATCACTGTGGTGACCAGGGCGAGGGCCACACCCAGCAGCGCCGCCGCCACCAGCAGGTAACGCCAGGAGTTGCCGGCCTCGAACAGCTCGTCGGCCAGGTAACCGATGAAGATGGCGAACGTCGTGGAGAACTGGTAGACCGCCAGGAGGCTGCCGCGGATCCGTTCCGGCGCGGCCTCCGCCGCGTACATCGGCCCGGCGACCGAGGCCACCCCGATGCCCAGCCCCAGGATCAACCGCGCGCCGAACATGACCCCGATCACCGGTGCGGTCGCCTGCAGGATCGTGCCCACAGCGAACGTGGCGGCGGCGACCCACAGCGCCCCGCGGCGACCGATCCGGTCCGCGAGGTGGCCGCCGAGCAGCGCGCCCACCAGCGCCCCAGGGGTCACCCAACTCGCCGCCACCTCGACGGCGAAGGTGTCCGCGTGGAAGGTCTGGCGAATGTCGCGGAGCGCACCGCTGATGACGCCCTGGTCGTAGCCGAAGAACGCACCGGACAGCACGACGATCGAGACGACCGCGACGAGGTTGCGTCTCGGTGGCCGACCCCGGCCACGCTTCGGGCCAGCGCTGGCAGTCACGGTCGCCCCCTCCGACGCGAGCCACCGACAGATCCCATCCGGGGAGACAGCCCGATATCAGGAGAATAGAACCGCTAAGTCCTTGTTGTGCGGATCAGCGGAAACGGCCCGCCTTGGCCACGGAAAGGCCCCCGCCTCCTCTGCGAGAGGGCGGGGGCCGAGGTGCGGACGGATCAGGTGGCGCTGATCGTGCCGGTCATCAGCAGAGCCAGGACCAGGGTGCCCAGCGCGACCCGGTACAGCACGAAGACGTACAGGGTGTGGTGGGCGACGTAGCGCAACAGCCACGCGATGGCCGCGTAGCCGATGGCGAAGGCGATGACGGTGGCCACGATCGTCTGTGCCACGGTGGGCACGGACGTGCCCGGGGCGGACGGCTCGAAGACGTCCCCGAGGCTGAACACACCGGACATCACCACCGCCGGGATGGCCAGCAGGAACGAGTAGCGTGCCGCCGCCTCCCGGGTGAGGTTGAGCAGCAGGCCGGCGGTGAGCGTGCCGCCGGAGCGGGACACCCCGGGCACCAGCGCCATGGCCTGGGCGAAGCCCATCACCACGCCGTCCTTCATCCGGAAGTTCTGCAGGGTACGCGTCTGCCGCCCCCAGTATTCGGCGAACGCCAGCACGAAGGCGAACACGATCAGCGTGGTCGCCACCACCCACAGGTTGCGCCCAGCGGTCTTGATCTGGTCCTTGAACAGGAAGCCGAACAGCCCGATGGGGATCGAGCCGACGATCACGTACCAGCCCATCCGGTAGTCGAGGCTGGAGCGCACCGACTTGTCCCTGATGCCGACCAGCCACGTCCGGGTGATCCGCCAGATGTCCTTGGCGAAGTAGATCAGCACGGCCGCTTCGGTGCCGAGCTGGGTGACCGCCGTGAACGACGCGCCGGCATCACGGTCGAAGAAGATCGCCGAGGTGATCCGCAGATGCCCCGACGAGCTGACCGGGAGGAACTCGGTCAGTCCCTGGACGATGCCCAGGACGATGGCCTCGACCCAGGTCACTCGCCAACTCCGGAGAGGTCGAGCGCCTCGGCGACGGTACGCAGGGTCTGCACCCCGCTGTCCCGGTCCGCCACGAACAGGGTCACCGACAGCGTGGTGACGCCGGCGGCAGCGTACTCCCGCATCCGCTCGGCGATGCGCTCCTTCGGGCCGAGCAGCGAGGTGCGGTCGATGAACTCCATCGGTACGGCGGCGGCGGCGTCGCGCTGCCGCTTGGCCAGGTACAGGTCCTGCACCTCGCGGGCGGCGTCGCCGTAACCCATCCGGGTGGCGAGCTGGTTGTAGAAGTTCTGCTGGCGGCTGCCCATGCCACCCACGTACAGCGCCGCGTACCAGCGCACCAGCTCGGCGCAGGAGGCCACGTCGTCACCGATCACCACGGGCACCGACGGCACCACGTCGAACCCGGCCAGCTCCTTGCCGACCTTGGCCCGCCCGGCGCGGACCGAGGCGAGCTGCTCCTCGGCGAACTCCGGGGCGTAGAACACGGCCAGCCAGCCGTCGGCGATCTCGCCGGCCAGCTCCAGGTTCTTCGGGCCGACCGCCGCCAGGTAGATCGGAATGTGCTCGCGTGGCGGGTGGAAGCCCAGCCGCAGGGCCTTACCGGGGCCGTCGGGCAGCGGCAGCGTGTAGTGCTCGCCGTCGTACGCCACCTCCTTGCGGGCGATGGCCAGCTTGACGATGTCGACGAACTCGCGGGTCCGGGCGAGTGGCTTGGCGAACCGCACACCGTGCCAGCCCTCGGAGACCTGCGGGCCGGAGACGCCCAGGCCGAGGCGGAACCGACCACCGGAGAGCGCGTCGATGGTGGCGGCGGTCATGGCGGTGGCCGCTGGCGTACGCGCGGGGATCTGCATCACCGCGGCGCCGACGTCGATCCGTTCGGTCTGGCCGGCCATCCAGGCGAGCATGCTGGGCGAGTCGGAGCCGTAGGCCTCCGCCGCCCACACCACCGAGTAACCCAGCCGGTCGGCCTCCTGGGCCAACGCCAGGTGGTCGGCCGGTGTGCTCCACGCCGTCTGGTATCCGAGACTGAGCCCGAGTCGCACTGGTCCTCCCCCATCCGTGGCACAGGTCGCACCAGGTTACGCAATGCCGATAACAGACTCGATCACCGGCTCGACACCTTTGGTCCCCCCTCCATCGGGGCAGCCCATGGCGGCGGAACCGGCAGAACCGGCAGAGATACGGGAGCGAGGATATCTCTGGCGGCAGGTTCGAAATAAGGTTCACCCATGCAACAGCGACCGCTCGGCCGAAGCGGGCTGGCGGTTTCCCGGCTCGCGCTCGGCACCATGACCTGGGGCCGGGACACCGACGCCGACGATGCGGCCGCCCAGCTGAAGAGTTACCTGGACGCGGGCGGCAACCTGATCGACACCGCCGACGTGTACGGCGACGGCGACGCCGAGTCGGTGATCGGCTCACTGCTGGGCTCCCTGGTGCCCCGCGAGGAGCTGCTGATCGCCACCAAGGCCGGGTTGCGCCCGGGCAGCGGCCGGCGCCGGGACGGCTCCCGGGGGCACCTGCTGCGGACGTTGGACGCGTCACTGCGGCGCCTGGGCACCGACCACGTCGACCTGTTCCAGGTGCACGGGTACGACCCGGACACCCCGCTGGAGGAGACCCTGGCCGCCCTGGACCACGCGGTGGCCAGCGGCAAGGTCCGCTACGTCGGGGTGTCGAACTTCTCCGGGTGGCAGACCGCGCGGGCCGCCGCCTGGCAGACCGCCTGGCCGGGACGGGCACCGGTGGTCGCGTCCCAGGTCGAATACTCGCTGCTGGAGCGGGGTGTGGAGCGGGAGGTGCTGCCCGCCTGCGACGCGCTCGGTCTCGGCGTGCTGCCCTGGTCGCCGCTGGGCCGGGGAGTGCTGACCGGTAAGTACCGGCACGGCCGTCCGGCGGATTCGCGGGCCGCGTCGCCGCACTTCGAGCGGTTCGTCGCCACGTACCTGGACCCGCGTTGCTCCAGCATCGTGGAGGCGGTGGCGACCGCGGCCGGCGGGCTGGGTGTGTCGCCGCTGGAGGTGGCGTTGGCCTGGATCCGGGACCGGCCCGGGGTGACCGCGCCGATCCTCGGCGCCCGGACGGTGGGGCAGCTGCTCGGCGCGCTCCAGGTGGAACGGATCACACTGCCCGAGGAGATCACCACAGCGCTGGACGACGTCTCGGCGGTGCCGGTCGGCTACCCCGAGCGCGACGGCTGACCCGACCGCCGGGCCACGGGCAGACCCGTCGGTCAGCGCACCGCGCCCGACGCCGTCCCGGTCACGGCGTCGGACGCTGTCCGGGGAGGTCCTGGATCGCGGTCAGGAAGCGCGACTGGTCGTCACGGAGCGCGGGCTGGGTCAGCCGGATCCACGAGCCGTCGTCGAAGACGATGGTGGAGGCGAGCTGCACGAGCCCGCTCGCGCCACGCTCGGAGTCGACCCGGGCCACCCGGTCGCGGCGCACACTCCACAGCACCCGCGGTTGACGGCGGTCGGGCCGGTCGGCGTCCGGGCGGGGGCCCATCCGCAGTAGGTGGAGGTGGGTGTCCGTCACCGCCAGCGGGGTACCCGTGTAGCGCTCCAGGAAGAGCAGGAGGCTCCCGGCGAGGGTGGCGAGGTCACCGCTGAAGACGTACCGCCGGCGGTAGGCGATCTCGGCCAGCTGGTCGGCCAGCGGGCGGTACAGGCTGAGCCGGAACAGCGCCCGAAACGCCTCCTGCTCCTCGGTGAGGGGGATCGGCTCCCGTTGGGCGGGTTGCTGGGGCAGGCCCGGCTCCGGCGCCGCCAGCTCCGGCACACCGGCGGCGATGGCACCGGCCTTGCCCGGCAGCAGCAGTACGCCCGCGGCCAGCCGCACCGGCGTCAGCACGGCGTCCACCCAGACCACCGGGTTGACGATGTTGAGCAGGCCGAACAGCACCTTCGGGTCGAGCGCGTCGGTCAACTCGGCACCGACGTCGTCGGCGAGCTGCCGACCGGCCTGGTGGGTCTGCGACATGCGCACCGGTCCGAGCCCCACGTAGCGGAGGTCCTGCCCGGCCACCAGCGGTGCCACCAGGGCGCGCTCCGGCTCGTCGCTGGTGCGAAACTCGTCCCGCAGCTCGCGGGCCTTGTCCCGGGCCACCCGCGCGCCGCCGAGCACCGCGTCGGTGAACCGACCCAGCCGACCCCGCTCCCCTGACATCACCCGTCGCCTCCCTGTCGGCCCGCCGGCTGGCCCGCGGGCGGCTGCCCGAAGACATTCTGGTCGATCCAGTCGGCGCCGCCCTGCACCGCCTGGTCGACCTGGTCGCCGATCTGTTCGCTGCCGGGCATGGAGAGGCCGCTGGTCAGCGCGACAGTCCCCCAGGTGACGCCGTGCACGACCGAGTTCGGCACGTTCCACGGCAGGTTGGTCGCCCAGTCCCGGGCGATCGCCCGGGCACCGTCGGCAACACCGTGCGTCCGTAGCGCGGCGGCCCGGTCGAGGAAACCCATGTCGAACGGGGAACCGGACTTGCCCAGCTTGTAGGTGCCCTTGGTGGGGTCGAGGAACTTGTGGTGCCACTTGTCGAGCTTGCCGGCGGCGCTGCGCTTGTCGGCGTACTTCCTGCCGGTGCGCAGCGCCTTCTGCATGTCGACCAGCTTGTCCAGGTGCGTGCGCAGCTTGCGCAGGTACAGCAGCACCCGCTGGAGCAGGCGGATGACTTTCTGCAGGTGCACCGCGAGCGGTCGGATGACCTTCAACATCCTGGTGACCACGATCAGGCCCCTGGTGACGGCCACGCCCACGCCGGCAGCCCAGGACGCGCCCATGGTGACCGGGGCCATCAGCAACGCCGTCACCAGCGTCACCAGGAGGAAGTTCACGAACTCCACGCAGATGTCCACGAGCACGTCGTGCACGGTCTGCAGGCCGTCGGCGACGCTGCGGAGGTACTCCGCGGTCGCGGTGAACTGCTCGGCGACGTCGAGGAGCTGCTGCTCCACCTCGGCCAACCGCTGGCCGTACGCCACACCGGAGGGTGAGCGCCAGCCGGCCTGCGCGGACTCCCGGGTGCCGCGGTGCCCCTGCGCCAGGTCGCGCACCTGCGCGGCCAGCGCGTCCCACTCGGAGGCCTTCGCGCGCAGCACGGCGGGCTCCCCGTCGACCAGGTCGACGAGCTGGATGAGCGGCCAGGCCAAGGTCCGGCAGACGCTGTTGACCGCGTCCTCCACTCCGGAGAGCGCGTTGTCGAGGCCGTTCCACAGCTGGACGGCGCTGCCGGCCGGACCGCTCATCCGGGCAGCCCCGACTGGATGGCCTTGAACCCGGCGTCGAGGTCCCGCTCGTTGTGCTCGTACGCCTCCGCCGTGTCGGCCAGCGCCGTGGCGACCCGGCCGAACGCGGCGTTCGCGGCGGCGAACAACTCCTTGCCGCCGGTGACCTGCTCTGCGTACTTGTCGCGGAGCATGTCGCTGGCGAACGGCAGATGACCGAAGGCGTCCGACGGCACGTCGCCGGCCGAGACGATCTGATCCTCCAACGCGGCGAGCGAGCTGGCGACCTGCTTGGCGGCTGTCTCCAGTCGACGGACCGCCTGCACGTCGACATCGATATCCGGCGGCATGCCGTTCCTCCCCCATGAGTCGAGCGCACCGACGATACGATCTCCCGGCCGCCGGGCACCACCCGGTCGCACGATCCACGGGGAGGAATCTCAATGACTGACCCGACGTCCGCGTTCGACGCGCTCGCCGGGCGGATCGCCGACATCGAGCGCCAATTCGCGGGCATCCGCGACGACCTGGCCGAGCTGTCCGGCACCGCGACCGACGAGAGCGGGCTGGTCTCGGCGACCGTCGACGCCACCGGAGTGCTGACCAGCCTCACCCTCGCGCCCGCCGCCCTGCGCGCCGGCACCGAGGGGGTGGCCGAGCTGGTGCTCGACGCGTACCGGCGGGCCCGCGCGGTCGCCTCCACGCACGTCGACGAGCACACGGAGGGGTTGGACGTAGCGCTCGGCGCGGGGCTCGGGGACCTGTTCGGCACGCCGGGTGACTTCTCGGCGCTGGGCCGACTGGAGGAGACCGTGGCCCGGCTCGGGCGGCTGGACGACCGCCTGCCGGGCGCACCAGCGTGACGCCGTCGTCGCCGACCTGGCCAGAGATCGCCGTTCGGCTGCGGGACACCGTCGTCCGCTGCGACCGGGACACCGACCTGGTGCTCTCCGCCGGTCCGCGCGGGATCCGGCTGCTGGTGCGCCGCCAGGTGGTGCGGGCTGTCTGCCCCGGCCACGACGAGGCACGCCTGGCCGCGCTCGGCTGGCACCGCCCGACCGGCGCCGAGGGCTGGTGGTACGAGGCGGCGCGCACTCCTGAGCAGGTGGAACGGCTCAGTGCGTTAGTGACCCGTACCGCCGCCGAGGTGTTGACCGACGAGCCCGGCGCGCTCTCCTGTCGGGCGGTGACCCACGCCCAGGCGGCTCCGGCCGGGACGACAGCCGCCCAGGCGGAGCCGGCGGTGGTGGCCGTGCTCGTCGCGGCCGTCGACCGGCGTGACCTGCCCGGCTACCTCGGGGCGCTGGCCGGCGCCCCGGTGTGCGTCCCGCTGGCCGGGGAACCGGCGCCAGACGCCGACTTCCCGTGGACGGTGGTCGGCGACGCGACCGGCGCGCCGCTGCTGCCGGTCTTCACCTCGCCCGGGGCGCTCGCCGCGTTCGCCGGGGACGGGGTGCCGTTCGTCGCGCTGGCCTGCGCCGACCTGTTCGAGGACTGGCCGGACCCGTCCTGGGGGCTGGCGGTCGACCCGGGCAACGCCTGGGGAGTCGCCCTGGCCGCGCCGGCCCTCGCCGCACTGCTGACGGCGAACGTCCCCGCCGGCTGACGTCCTCCCCGGGCACACGACGCGGTCCACCACGGGCGCGTACCTGTCTTGTCGACGAGGCGGTACGGATCGGCGCTTCCAGCTGGCCGTCCCCCGAGACCGGGCGGCGCGCACAGGGCGGCACGAACCGCCCACGGCAGCGTCGTTGGTCACCCCCGAGGGGGTGGCGAACGGCCGCTGGGCTGGGCAGCATGGATGGCATGGACTACGAATACGCGCCGCTGCGGCTGCCGCCGAACGTCGACCGGTTGACCGCCGCGGCGCAGTTGGCGATCCAGGCGGAGTTCTCAGGATGGGAGTTGGCCCGGGTGCGGCTGTACCGCGACGGCACGCGGCAGGTGGTGCTGCGTCGCCGGCGGGTCAACCAGCCGCAGCCGGGCCTGTCGTACTGAAGAGTCGGGCGGGAACGCCCGGGGCCCCGAACCGGGCCCCGGGCGTGATCCGACCTAGTGCTGGTGCCCGGCGTGGTCGTGGTCGTCGTCGAGTTCCAGGAACGGGTGCTCGTCGAGCCGACCGACCAGCCGGTCGTCGGCCGCCGGCTGGAACGGGCCGACCGCGTCGTCGTCGTCGAACGACTCCAGGTCGACCGGGGTGCCCACCTCGCTGACCATGACCACCCCGTCGAGCGGTTCCAGCTCGGGGACGTCCAGCGCGCCGAGCGAGCCGTCGCCGCTCTGCAGCAGCTCCAGCACCGCCTCGCCGACGCCCTCCACCGGCGCCGGCTCGTCGTCCTCGGGAGTGCCCTCGCGCCGGGCCGCCTCGGCCACCCGCAGCAGCGCGGCGACGCTCGGCACCCGGTAGTCGCGACGCTGGCGTACCGAGATCACCCGCGGGTGCGGGTCGCTGGCCTCGGCACCGTCGACGCCGCCGAAACGCTCGTCGGCCTCGTCCGGGTCGATCGAGTCGACATCCCACGGCGTCACCTCACCGAAGGCGTCGAGCAACCGCTCGTCGTAGGCGAAGGAGGCGTTGTTCAACGCCACGTACGCCTGCCAGACGTCGTCGTCGTCGACGCGGCCCTGAGCGGCGCGTACGGCGGCCAGGTGGTGGCGGGCCGCTTCGATCACGCGCTCGAGAGCGGCGTCCAGCTCACCGTGCTGGTCGGTCATGTGGGGCAGTCCCTTCACGATGGGGAGATTGCGTGCCGGCGGCAACTGCCGGACACGGCTAGCAGGTGCGGAGGAACCGGTCGAGCACCCGCACGCCGAACTGTAGTCCGTCCACCGGAACCCGCTCGTCGATGCCGTGGAACAACGCCGAGAAGTTCAGGTCGGCGGGCAGCCGGAGCGGGGCGAACCCGAAGCAGCGGATGCCGAGCTGCGAGAACGCCTTGGCGTCGGTGCCGCCGGAGAGCATGTACGGGACCGGCCGTGCTCCCGGGTCCTCCGCGCGCAGGGCCGCCGACATGGCCTCGACCAGGTCACCGTCGAAGGTGGTCTCCAGGGCGGGCTGCCGCTGGACGTACTCGATCGCGATGTCCGGGCCGACCAGCTCGCGCAGCTGCCGCTCCAGCAGCTCGGACTGGCCGGGCAGGCTGCGGCAGTCGATGGTGGCGGTGGCCCGGCCGGGGATGACGTTGTCCTTGTAGCCGGCGCTCAACCGGGTCGGGTTGGCGGTGTTGCGGATCGTCGCGCCGATGATGTTGGCGATCGGGCCGAGCTTGGCGATGGCCGTCTCCGGGTCGTCCGGGTCCAGCTCGATGCCGAGCAGGTCGGAGACCTCCGTCAGGAACGCCCGTACGGTGTCGGTGACGACCACCGGGAAGCGGTGCCGCCCGATCCGGGCGACCGCCTCGGCGAGCGCGGTGACCGCGTTGTCGTCGTGCATCATCGAGCCGTGCCCGGGGCGGCCCTTGGCGTGCAGCCGCAGCCAGTCGATGCCCTTCTCGGCGGTCTCGATGAGATAGAGCCGCTGGTTGTCGTTGACCGAGTAGGAGAAGCCGCCTACCTCGCCGATCGCCTCGGTGCACCCGTCGAAGAGGCCACGGTGGTTGTCCACCAGGAAGCGCGCGCCGTAGTCGCTGCCCGCCTCCTCGTCGGCGGTGTACGCGAGCACGATGTCGCGCGGGGGTCGTACGCCGGTGCGCTGCCAGTGCCGCACCACGGCGAGCACCATCGCGTCGAAGTCCTTCATGTCGATGGCGCCCCGGCCCCACAGGTAGCCGTCGCGCTGCTCGCCGGAGAAGGGGTGCACCGACCACTCGTCGGCGTCGGCGGGCACCACGTCCAGGTGGCCGTGCACCAGCAGCGCGCCCCGGCTCGGGTCGGTGCCCGGGATGCGGGCCACCACGTTCGCCCGGCCCGGTGCGGACTCGTGCAGGACGGACTCCACGCCCACCTCGGCGAGCTTCTCCGCCACGTACTCGGCCGCGCGGCGCTCGCCCACGCTGGTGTCGTTGTCCCCGGTGTTGGTGGTGTCGATGCGTAGCAGGTCGCGGCACAGGTCCACGACCTCTGCGGTGGGGTCGGGTCGGGCGGAGGCGGCATCGCTCGTCATCGCCTCTTCATACCAGCCCGCGCCGGTCGACAGGCCGGCGCGGCGGCGCGGACCGGCCGGCGCGGCGGCGCGGACCGGCCGGCGCGGCGGCGCGGACCGGCCGGCGCGGCGGCGCGGCAGGGCCACGCACCCGTCGCGCACGCGCCGCCACATCGACGGGTCGGTTTCGCCGTGAGCGCGTTCGGGTACCGCCGCCTGCGACCGTACGTCCCTGCCGGAGCTTCCGCCCGCCAGTCGAGGAGGGCACCATGTCCACCGTTCCCCTGCCGCCATTGCCGCCCGCACCCGAGGACGGCTTCCGGCCCGGTGGTCGCAGCATCGCCGACATCGTGGACCGGGAGCACCGGCAACTGCTGGCGCTGCTGGACCAGCTGACCGGCCCGGACGCCACGCCGCAGGGAGGGCTGCCGGTGCTCAGCGCCGCGCTGTCGCGGCACCTGTCCGCCGAGGAGCAGTACCTGCTGCCGGCGGTGCGTGCCGCCCTGCCGGCCGCGACCGAGCGCGTGGACGCCGAGATCGCGGCCGACGCCGGTCTGCTGAACGCCCTGAAGGGGCTGACGGATGACGCGTTGACCGAGGTCGCCGAGCGGGTTCGTCAGCACGTCGACGGGGTGGGCGGGCTCGTCACGGAGCTGCGCGCGGTCGCGACCGATGAGGAGCTGATCCGCCTGGGCAACCGGCTGGAGATCGCCGAGGAGGCGGCGCCGACCCGGCCGCACCCGGGCACTCCGGGCACCCCTCCGTGGAACCGGATCGTGGAGCCGGCGGTCGGCGTGGTGGACAAGGTGCTCGACGTGGTGACCCGGCGGCCGACCTACCTGGCGGACCTGCCGGAGCCACCCCGCGACTGAGGCAAGGCCACGCTCGCCAATGCATTCATTATCACCGATCCGCTCGGGCTATTCCGCCGGCTGACCCGTGGTCCTACCGTCACCCTATGAACCTGGAGCTGCGTCACCTGCGGGTGGTCTGCGCGATCGCTGAGACGGGGAGTGTGACGAAGGCGGCGTCGGCGCTCGGCCTGGCCCAGCCGGCGCTCACCGCCCAGCTCCAGCGCATCGAACGGACCCTGGGCGGCCCGCTGTTCGACAGGGACCGGCGCGGCGCCCGGCCCACCGCGCTCGGCGAGCTGGTGCTGGCCCGGGCCCGGGTCCTGCTGCCGGCGATGAAGGGACTTCAGGACGAGGCGGCCCGGCTGGCCGGCGCCGGCGGGGCACCGCCGTGCTACCGGTTCGGCGGGGTCAACAGCCCGATCCTGGGCCGGCTGGTGCACCGGTTGGCAGCCGAACACCCGCCCGCCCAGATCACCACGTTCGCCTCGTGGTCGGTGGACGAGTTGGCGCAGTTGGTGGCCGGCGGCCGACTGGACTTCGCGCTCACCGGTGTGTGCGGCGACGCCATCCCGTCGGCCGGGTTCGGGTTGAGCTGGCAGGAGGTGGCCATCGACCCGGTGCTGGTGCTGCTGCCGGAGTCGCACCCCCTCGCCGAACGCGACGAGGTGCGCCTGGCCGACCTGCGCCACGAGCAGTGGGTGGCCGCGCCGGGCGACGGCTGCTTCGGCGACTGCTTCGCCGCCGCCTGCGCCCGCGCCGGCTTCACCCCCCGCAAGGTGTACGAGACCGACATCCGCGGCTGCGTCGACCTGGTGGACGCCGGCGTGGCGGTGGCGCTGTGTCAGGCGACGTTCCGCCCGGTGGCCGGGCTGGTGACCCGCCGGATCGCCGGCACACCGCTGCGCTGGCGGCTCCTGCTCGGCTGGCACCCGGACTCCCCCGCCGCCCAGGGCGCCGACCTGGTGTTGGAGACGGCCAAGGCGGCGTACGTCGACTCGCTGGCCCCGCATCCGGAATACCTGTCCTGGCTGCTGAGCAATCCCGGGTTCGGGGTGCGGCGACCCAGCGGGATCCGACCGGTCTGAGCCGGTATTCCCTGCCGGTGGCGGTGCGAACCGCCGTTGGCCGGGTATCTGGCGGACATGACCGACCTCTACCCGCCCGCCGACGACCGCGAACTGCTGCGCCAGGCGGCCGCCGCGCACACCGCCGCCACCCGCCAGGTGGAGGCGTTCCTGCGCCGCCTACCGGCGGTGCCCGACCCGGCCGACGTCACCGAGTACGCCAGTCTGCTCACCCGGGAGGACCAGACCCGCGGTGACCGGGACGCCGCCGCCGACGCGGCCGGCCTGACCATCGGCAGTCTGGAACCCGACCAGGGCCAGTAGCAGGACGCCGAACGGTGCCGTCCCCGCCCGGGACGGCACCGTCGTGCGTTCGCTCAGCGTTCGACGAGCGGGTCGTGACCCAGGTCGAGCAACGAGTGCCGCCAGTTGTCGTCGGCGTTTCCGCGCGACGGCTTGGCGTCCATCAGCTCGCGGATGCGCTCCACCGCCTCCCGCATCACCTCGATGTCCTCCGGGGTGAGGTCCACCTTGCGCTTGTTCAGCACCTTGAGGATCTCCCGGCCCGGCTGGGGCAGGTCGAGGTTCGGGTTCGGGCTGAACGACTCCTCCCCGGAACCCCGGGTCAGCAGCCAGGTGCGCAGCTGCTCCGACGGGACGTTGACCTCGGCGTGGAAGTCCTCCCAGAGCACTTCCACCTCGGGGTCGAGCCTCGCTTCGCGTACCATCAGGTCTCCTCTCCGGGCGGCGGCCCGGACGTCTCCGGGTCGTCCTGGTCGGTCAACGGACGCAGGCCCTCGGCTGCCAGCCGCGTTCGGCGGGGGTTCGCGGTGGGCGGCGCCAGGATCGGGTCGGGATGGTCCTCCTCGTCCCGATGTTTCGCAGGCTCGCGCGGCTCCTCGTGCTCGTCTCGTCGCGCCGGCCCGCTCATCGCGGATGGGTGGTCGTGGCGGCGGTGTACCCCCGCTCGCCTGCGGTCACGTCGAAGGTGAGCGCGCCGTCGCGGGCATCCACAATGACCTTCTGCCCCGGGGAGATCGCCGACTCCAGCAACATCCGGGACAGGTGGTTGTCCACCTCCCGCTGGATCACCCGGCGCAGCGGTCGGGCGCCGAACTCCGGCTGGTAGCCGTGCTCGGCGAGCCAGTCGATGCCGGCGGTGGTGAACTCCACCTGGAGGTCCTGGGCGTGCATGCGGCGGCGGGTCTCCTCCAGCAGCAGCGCGGTGATGTCGCGCAGCTGCTCGGCCTCCAGCCGGCGGAAGATGATGACCTCGTCGATGCGGTTGAGGAACTCCGGGCGGAAGTTCTCCTGCAGGCGGCGCATCAGCCGCTCCCGCAGTTCGTTGCTCTCCTGCTCGCTGCCCACGTCCCCGCTGCCGAAGCCGACCGAGCGCTGGGCGCCGGTGATCAGCTCCGAGCCGAGGTTGCTCGTCATGATCAGTACGGTGTTCTTGAAGTTCACAGTGCGACCCTGGCTGTCGGTCAGCCGCCCGTCGTCGAGCACCTGGAGCAGGATGTTGAACACGTCCGGGTGGGCCTTCTCGATCTCGTCGAGCAGCACCACAGCGTACGGGCGGCGACGCACCGCCTCGGTGAGCTGGCCGGCCTCCTCGTAGCCGACGTATCCGGGTGGCGCGCCGACCAGCCGGCTGACCGTGTGTCGCTCCTGGAACTCGCTCATGTCCACCCGGACCATCCGGTCCGCCTCGCCGAACAGCGCCTCGGCCAGCGCGCGGGCCAGCTCGGTCTTGCCGACGCCGGTCGGGCCGAGGAACAGGAAGCTGCCCATCGGCCGCTCCGGGTCGGCCAGCCCGGCCCGGGAACGACGGACGGCCTCGGCGACCGCGGTGACCGCGTCGTCCTGACCGACCACCTTCTGGTGCAGGTACCCCTCCAGGCGCAGCAGCCGGTCCCGTTCCTCCTCGGTGAGCTGGCTGACCGGGATGCCGGTGGCCCGGGAGACCACCTCGGCGATCTCCTTCGGACCCACCTCGGGCACCTGCGAGGACGACCCGTCGTCGCCGTTCGCCCGACGGATCTCCTCCTCCAGCTCGGAGATCCGGTCGCGCAGCGCGGAGGCCCGCTCGTACTGCTCGTCGCTGACGGCCTGCTCCTTGTCCCGGCGTACCTCGTCGAGTTCCTGCTCCAGCTCCCGCACGTCGGAGGCGGGCGTGCGGGTACGCAGCCGCACCCGCGCGCCGGCCTGATCGATGAGGTCGATGGCCTTGTCCGGCAGGAACCGGTCGGTGACGTACCGGTCGGACAGCTCGGCGGCCGCGACCAGCGCCTCGTCGGTGAAACGCACCTGGTGGTGCGCCTCGTACCGGTCGCGCAGACCACGCAGGATGGCGATGGTGTCGTCGACGCCGGGCTCGGGCACCAGCACCGGCTGGAAGCGCCGGGCCAGCGCCGCGTCCTTCTCGATGCTCTTGCGGTACTCGTCCAGCGTCGTCGCGCCGATCACCCGCAGCTCGCCGCGGGCCAGCGCGGGTTTGAGCATGTTGGACGCGTCCATCCCGCCCTCGCTGCCGGCGCCACCCGCCCCGACCAGGGTGTGGATCTCGTCCATGAAGATGATCAGCTCGTCCCGGTGCGCCCGGATCTCGTCGATCACCTTCTTCAGCCGCTCCTCGAAGTCGCCCCGGTAGCGGGTGCCGGCGACCAGACCGGCCAGGTCGAGTTGGACGACCCGCTTGCCGAGCAGGGTCTGCGGGACGTCACCGTCGCAGATCCGCTCGGCCAGCCCCTCGACGATGGCGGTCTTTCCGACACCGGCCTCGCCGATCAGCACCGGGTTGTTCTTGGTACGCCGGGACAGGATCTCCACGGCCTGCTCGATCTCGTCGGCCCGTCCGATCACCGGGTCGATCTGATCGTTGCGGGCCAGGTCGGTGAGGTCCTGCCCGTACTGGTCCAGGGTGGGCGTGCCGCGATCCGGCTTCGGGCCGTTCATCGGCCCGCGCTCGGCGTTGGCCGCCTGCAACGACTCGGGTTGGATCCGCCCGGCGGCCAGCATCCGCCCGGCCGGCGACTCCGGGTTGAGCGGCAACGCCATCAGGATGTGCTCAGGGCCGATGTAGTTGGCGCCCATCGCCCGGGACAGCTGGTGGGCGTCGAGCAGCGCCCGCTTGGCGGCGGGGGTCAACGACAGGTTCGGCGGCACCTCCCCGCGCGGTGCGCCGTCGCCCTTCCCCCCGAGCGCGTTGAGCAGGGTGTCCGGGTCGGCGCCGGCCCGGCGTACGAGGTCCCGCAGGGGTTCGCGTTGCAGCGCCGCCCAGAGCAGGTGGTCGGTGTCCAGGTCGCTGCTCTGGCGCTGGGCGGCCCGCCGGGCGGCGTCGGCCAGCATCTCCCGGGCGTCGGCCGTCATCAGACGGGTGATGTCGACCCGGTGCGGTGGCCGGCGCCCTCCCTCGCCCCGGCCGAAGTATCTGGCCAGGAATTCGTCCCACGGGTCGGAGCCGATGTCACCGGGTCCCATCATGTCTGTCCTCCGCAGTCGGGCGCGGCACGGTCGGCAGGGGCTACCCGGCGCGCGCCCCGACAAACGCCGCAGGTGGTGGAGCACCGGCATCCCGGGAGTGGCGTCCGGCCGGGGCCGGCCGTTTGGTGGCAGGCTGAGGGGATGACTGAGACCCCGCTGCTGATCGTGGACGGCGCCAACGTTGTCGGCTCCCGCCCGAACGGGTGGTGGCGTGACCGCGCCGGCGCCGCGGCCCGGCTACGCGACTCGCTCGCCCCGGTGGCGACCGTCGGGCTGCCGGCCCGGCTGCCCGCCCCGGTCGAGGTGGTGCTGGTGGTCGAGGGTGCGGCGCGGGACGTGCCGGGCACCGAGGGCGTGCGGGTGGTCTCCGCCGCCGGTTCCGGCGACGACACAGTGGTCGAGCTGGTGGCCGACGCGCCCGAGCGCCGTCGGCTGGTGGTCACCGCGGACCGGGAGCTGCGCGGGCGGGTGACGGCGCTGGGCGCCGAGGTGTACGGCCCGCGTTGGCTCCGCGAGGCCCCCGCCAGCAACTGAGAAATTCTCGCACTGGGACTCCCACAGAACGGACTCCCGGCACTTCAGGGTGCCTTCCGGACAGGCGGGCAGGAACACCGACAGGGCGGATGTTCTTTCGCGGCCCCCGATAGGCTCTAATGGAGATCTCCCCGCCCCCAGGAGGTTCCGCCGTGGCGAGCGTCGCCGAGTTGAAGGCTGCCATTGATGTTGCCCTCCAACAGATCGGGGACGGGCAGACAGCCGTGCAGGCGGCCGGCGAGAAACTGTCCGAGGCGCAGCAGACCCTCGCCGGCGCGCTCGAGGGCAGCGGGCACGAGACGGTGGAGGCGGCCCAGTCGTCGCTGACACAGGCCAGCCAGGAGCTGGAGGAGTGTCTCGCCGCGACACTGGTCGCGGTGGAGCAGGCGCAGCTCTACGTCGCCACCCTGTAGGCCACCATGTCCATCATCGAGGACGTCGGTGGGCAGGTCCGTGCCGCCAGCGAGGAGTTCCCGGTGGCCCTGCTCGGGCAGGCGCTGGAGAAGTTCGGCCTGGCCGCGGAGAGACTGCGCTGGGTACGCCAGGAGTCGGCCAACCCGATGGGGGTGCCGGAGCTGTCCGCCGCGACCGAGCACGCCGAGAGCGCCGGCTACGCGTTGCGGGTGGCACAGGAGCAGCTCTCGGCGTACCTGACCGCGATCGGGCTGGGCGCGGACGGCACCCCGGCGCCCCGCCCCGAACAACGCGCCCCCCGACACGACACGCCGCCGGCCGCCGGACCCACAGCGGTCGCGCCGGAGCCGGCCGAGCAGGTGCGAATGAGCCGCTGGTGGTCGGTGCGGGTGGCCGAGCTGACCGGCGGGCGCGAGGGCACCGACGACGAACCCGACGAGCGGGTGGACGACTCCCAGGAGTTGCTGCGCCGAGTGGTGGGTGGTGTCCGCTCCGGCGACCGGGACCGGCTCCGCAAGGAGCTGCGCCGGGCCCCGGCCGACGTGGGGCTGGGCATGGCGGCGCTGGCGCCGCCCCTGCTGCGCGAGCTGGCCGGTGAGCTGCTCGGGCACCCGCCCCGCGCCACCGACCTCGGGCGGCTGCGCGGTGAGCTGGACGGGCGGGTACGCGACCTGCTGCCCGGGCTGCCGCCGCCGGTGCTGGAGACACTGCTGACCCGGGTGTGCCGGATGCCGCCACCGCGCGCCTCCGGGGAGCCCCCGCACGCTGCCGACTCCGCGGTCACCGCCGGGGTGGCGACCGGGCTGCTGCTCGCCCGACTCGGCCGGGACCTCCCCGCAGGCGGCGCGAAAGAGCCAGTGGGCGCGGGACAAGCGAACGGGGCCGAGCAACGAGGCGGTGCGGGGCAACCGGCGCGGGCCGGTCGGCCGGCCGGCGCAGGGCAGTCGGGCGGGGCCGGACAGTCGGCGGGCGCGGGCGCGCGCGTCGGCGGTGCTGTTCAGCGGCCGGGTGCGCAGCGCTCCGGTGGCCTGCTGCCGCACCCCGGTGGCCTGCCGCCGCGCACGGATGGTGTGCCGCCCCGCTCCGGTGGTGTGCCGCCGCGCTCGGGCAGCCCGTGGCGGGACGCGCCGGCTCGACGGAGCTCCGATGGCTGACCGGCGCGGCCAGTTGGCCAGCCGGGTCCGCGACACCCTCGCCGAGGCGCTGGGTGCGACCCGTACCCGTCTGTCCGCCGCCCAGGCCGAGCTGACCGCCGGGCGCGAACGGCTGGCCCGGGTCGAGCGGGCGGCTGCGGCCGTACCGGCACGGGTGGGCGCCCAGCGGGACCGCCGCGTCGCCGAGATCGACGCCCGCTACTCGACCCGGATCGCCGAGCTGGCCCGGCGCGCCGCCGATGCGGCCCGGCAGGAGGCGCCGGGCTGCGCGGGGGCCGACTGGGCGGGGTGGGCCCCGACGCCCGCCCGCCGTGCGGAGCCACCCGGCGCGCTACGGGTCGGCACGGTCCGGATCGACGGCGTCGACCCGGTGCCCGCGCTGGTGCCGCTGCTCGACGCCGGGCACGTACACCTGTCCGGGGAGGATCGCGCCGGCTGCGACGCCGTGGTGTCCGCGTTGCTGCTGCGGGCCGCCGGCCGCGCCGACCCGGGCGCGGTACGCCTGGTCGGGTACGACCCGGAGCAGCTCGGCGGTGGCCTGGCCGGGTTCGCGCCGCTGGGCACGGCGGGGCTGCTCACCTTCGTCGGCCCCGGCGGTCTGGGCCCACTGCTGGACGACCTGGTGGAGCAGATCCGCCGGATCAACGAGACGGTGCTCGCCGGCGAGTACGCGTCGTTGCGCGAGCTGGCCGCGGCGACCGGCCGACGACCCGAGCCGTGGCGGGTGGCGGTGCTGCTCGGCGGTGATGAGCTCAACCGGCACGAGCGCGGGCAACTGGACCGGGTGGTACGCGCCGGCGCGGCCTGTGGGGTGCACCTGGTGGTCCACGGTGTGCCGCTGCCGGAGGACCCGACGGTGACCCGGGTGGTGGCCGGGGTGTCCGGCGCACGCATCGGCGGGTCGGCCGGGCTGCCCGTCCGTCTCGATCCACCGCCACCGGCGACGCTGGTCACCGAGACGTGCCGGGAGATCGCCGTCCGGGTGAACGCAGGCCCACCGCCGACCCCGTTCGCGGACCTGCTGCCCCCGCCGGAGCTGATGTGGCGGGAGGACTCATCCGACGGGCTGACCGCGCCGATCGGCGAGGGGCCGCAGGGCCGGCCGGTGCGGCTGACGCTGGGCGACTATCCACCGCACGCGCTGATCGGCGGACCGTCCGGCACCGGCAAGACCAACCTGATCTTCGCGTGGATCGGCGCCCTCGCCGCCCGCTACTCCCCCGCCGAGCTGGAGTTCTACCTGCTGGACTTCAAGGAGGGCGTGTCCTTCGCGCGGTTCGCGCAGGGCCGGCGCGACCCGAGCTGGCTGCCGCACATGCGCCTGGTCGGGATCAACGTCAACACCGACCGGGAGTTCGGCCTGGCGCTGCTGCGTTTCCTCGCCGAGGAGCTGCGTCGGCGCGCCGACGCGGCCAAGAAGCACGAGGTGACCAAGCTGGCCGAGCTGCGGGCCGTCGACCCGACCGGGCACTGGCCACGGATCGTCGCGGTGGTCGACGAGTTCCAGATGCTGCTGGCCGGTCGGGACGTGGTCGCCCGGGAGTCGGCCGACCTGCTGGAGGACCTGGCCCGACGCGGCCGGTCCCAGGGCATCCACCTGGTGCTCGCCTCACAGGACGTACGGGGCATCGAGGCCCTGTGGGGCCGTCCCGCGCTGGTCGCCCAGTTCACCCTGCGCATCGCGTTGCCCAAGGCGCTGCGGATCCTCGCCGAACGCAACGACGCGGCGCAGTCGCTGCCTCGCTGGCACGCGGTGGTCAACGCCGAGTCGGGCATGGTGGAGGGCAACGAGGTCGCCCGGATCCCGTCGGCCAGCGACTGGGAGACGTGGAGCGGCTTGCAGCACCGGCTGTGGCGGATGCGCCCGGCCGACGCGGCACCGGCCCGGCTCTTCGACGGCGACGCGATTCCCCGACTGGCGGACGCCCCGGACTTCCGTACGCTCGCCGCGCCCGCGGACGGGAGCGTGCCGCGCAGCCCGGTCGCCCTACTCGGCGAGATCATCGACGTGCAGTCCCGCTCGGCGGCGCTGCGGCTGCCGCGCGCCCCCGGGCGCAACCTCGCCGTGCTCGGCACCCGGGTGGACGAGGCCTGCGCGGTGCTCGACGCGGCGGCCCGCTCACTGGCCCGCCAGCACCCGCCGGGCACCGCCCGGTTCTCCATCGCCTGCCTCGACGCCGACGCTGACCCGATCGCCCGTGCGCTCTACGACGACCTGGCCGACGACGCCGCCTGGTACGACGAGGAGACAGTCGGTGAGCTGATGGCCGAGACGGCCGACGGGCTGACCGGCCCGGGGAGCCCGCACTACCTGCTGCTGTTCGCTGTCGACGCGGCGGCCGGCGCGCTGGCCGCCCGAGCCGGCCGACGCACCGGGCTGGAGCAGCTGCGGCGGATCCTGCACGACGGGCCGGAACGACGGACGCACGTGCTGGCCTGGTGGCGGGGAGTGGCACGGATGCGTGCCGACCTCGGCGGGCCGGCCGCGCGTACCGACCAGATCGGCGCCTGGGTGGCGCTGGACACCCACGGCGGCGAGCTGGGCTCCTCGCTCTACCCGGGCACCGGCGGCCCGGACTGGTATCCCCGCCCCTGGCGGGGCCTCTTCTTCGACCGGGCGGTGCACCGCACCGGACAGGTGATCATCCCTTATGGTCCGTCGCGATGAACGAACCGGTGGCCAGCGAGACGTACACGGCCCAGCTCCGACGATTGGCTGACCTGACCGCACGAGTGGGTGAGCAGCGCGCCGAGGCGCACACCTGGTACGAGCGGCAGTGCGCCGCTGCCGAGCGGGCCGTCGCCGACGCCGCCGAGCAGCTCCAGTACGCCGAGGAGGAGCTGGTCGCCGCCCGCGAGCAGCAGGAACGCGTCGACGCCGAGGTGGCCCACCTGTGGCAGCAGGTCCGCTCGCGCCTCGGCGCCCGTCGCCTCGGTGGCCCGCCCGCACCCGCGAACGGCACCACGGCCACCGATCCGGTGCTGCTGCTCGGAAAGGCCCGTGACCTGCTCGACCGCGCCGGGCAGCCGGGTGAGCTGCCGGGTTCGGTCAACCCGCTGCTGGCGCTGTGCGGGGTGGCAGGCGCCGTCCTGGCGTACGCCCTGGGGGTTGGGGCGCGGGCGTTGGGCGTCGGGTACGGCGGCGATCTCGCGGTCGGGATGCCGGTGCTGGCGCTGGTGGTGACCCTGTTCGGGCCGTTGATCGGCCTGGTGCCGGCGCGGGTGCTGGCCGACCGCCGGCACGCGATGCTCGGTCCTCGACCGATCACCGTGGTCCTCGGCGCCGGGGTGGTCACCACGGTGCTGCTGCTGGTGCTCGGCCGCTGACGCGCGGGGTGGCCGGGTGGACACCGCCGACCGGGCCGACAGCGCAAGACCGGCGGGACGCGCGGGCCGGCGAGGTCAGGCCGGGACCAGGACGGCCTCGCGCAGCAGTCGACGGGTCAGAGTGACCCGGTCGGCGTCGTCGGACAACCCGGGCAGGTCACCAACCCGGGTCACTGCGCCGCTGAGCAGGACACGAGCCGCAGCCTCGCAGTCACCAGGCAGGGTGATCGTCCGGTCGAACAGCCGCAACGCCACCGAGTCCGACCCGTGCGGCACCAACTGCCAGCGCAGGCCCGGACGCAGGGTGACCTGGGCGTCGGCGTCAAGCGCGGCCACCGCGTCGGCCTGGGCGAGCGGCCGGATGGGTGCCGGGCGGGCGGCCGGCCAGGCACGTTGGCGCAGGCGCGCGGCGACCGCACCGGGGTCGGCGCGCAGGAGCCAGTCCCGTAGTGCCTCGACCGTCTCGGTCAGCTCCGGCTCGATGGCGTCCGGGTCGGCGACGTCGGTGCCGAACGGCAGGCTGGCCCGCAGCCGTTGGTCCTCGGCGGCCAGCGCCAACAGCTCCTCGACCAGGGCGTAGCGGGTGAGCGCGCGGATGCCCACGGTCAGGTGCAGCGAGCTGGCGTCCTGCGCCTGCGCGCTGTGCAGCCAACCCCGGGGCAAGTAGAGGGCGTCGCCGGGGGCGAGGACCACGTCCAGCGCGGCCTGGCCCTGCGCGGTGGCGCCGACCTCGTCGGCGCGGCCACCCCACGGCTGCTTCTCCAGCGGGTCGGGCAGCACCGGCGGGTGGATCCGCCAGTGTTTGCGGCCGTCGACCTGGAGGACGAACACGTCGTGGGTGTCGTAGTGGGTGGCGAACCCCTGGCTGCCCGCCGGGGTGAGGTAGGCGTTGATCTGTAACGGCTGGTTGAGCGCGAGGCCCAGGTCACGGGCGAAGTCGACGAGCGGTGGCCAGATCCGGTGCAGGCCCTGCAACACCAACGTGGCGCCGGAGGCGTACTGCTCCAGGACCCGCTCGTCGAGCACCTGGTCGCCGATCTCGGCGCCCGCGCCGCCACCGCCGGTCCAGCGCGCCGCCGGCACCAACTGGCCGTCCTTGGCGACGCGCAGAAAGGGGGTACGCAGACCGCGCCGGCTGAGCAGCTCGTCGGCGTCGGCGGGGCTGAGCAGGTCGGCGAAGCCGGACGCGTTGGGCAGCTCGGCGGCGCGGGAGAGCAGCGGGGTGTGTCCCCAGTGCGCGGCGGCGAACTTGGCCGGCTCGACCGAGACGCAACGGGCCAGCGCCTCGGCGGCGTTTGCGGACGGAACCGCCGGGCGGCCGTGGCCGCCCGGCGGGTCGAGGTGCGTCATGATGTGCCGCTACCGGGCGCTGCCGTCAGCGCCGCCGTCCTGCTGACCCGGGGTGGCACCGCCGTCGGCGGGACCCTCCGCGCCACCGTCGGCGCCGCCGTCGTGCTGGCCCGGGGTGGCACCGCCATCGGCGGGACCCTCCGCGCTGCCATCGGCGCCACCGTCGTGCTGACCCGGGGTGGCACCACCGTCGGCGGGACCCTCCGCGCCACCGTCGGCGCCACCGTCGTGCTGACCGGGGGTCGCGCCACCGTCGGCCGGGCCCTCCGCGCCGCCGCCGCCCATGGTCTGCATGTCGTCATCGTTGAGTGCCATCGGTACTCCCTTGGGTGTGCCGCCCCGCCGTGCGCCGGGGTCCGTCGTGCTGCGGGTGGTACCCCACGCGCGATCTTCTCTAACCCTCACCGTAGACGCCGAACCGGGGCGACACGGGCAGTTCGCCAGCGGCGGCGGAGAGTGCCAGGATGGGGTGGTGATCCTGGTGGGCACGTCCGGCTGGCAGTACCGGGACTGGCGGGGCCGCTTCTACCCGCAACAACTGCCACAGCGGCTCTGGCTGGAGCACTTCGCGGCCGGGTTCGCCACTGTCGAGGTCAACAACGCCTTCTACCGGCTGCCGGAGCGGGAGACCTTCGCCGCCTGGCGGGCGCGCACACCGGCGGATTTCTGCGTGGCGGTGAAGATGAGCCGCTACCTCACCCACATCAAGCGGCTGCGCGATCCGGACGAGCCGGTGGCCCGGTTCCTCGGTCGCGCCACCGCGCTCGGTGACCGTCTCGGCCCGGTGCTGCTGCAACTGCCGCCGAACCTCCGGGCGGACGTCGACGCGCTCGACGCGACCCTGCGACTGTTCCCGGCCGAGGTGCGGGTCGCCGTCGAGCCCCGGCACCCCTCCTGGTGGACCGACGCCACCCGGGCGGTGCTGGAACGGCGTCGGGCCGCGCTGGTCTGGGCCGACCGGCTGGGGCGCCCGGTCGCTCCGCGCTGGCGCACCACGGACTTCGGGTACCTGCGGCTGCACGAGGGGCGGGCACGGCCGTGGCCCCGCTACGGCCGCGCGGCGCTCACCTCATGGGTGCGGCGGCTGACCGACGCCTTCGGCGAGGACGAGCCGGCGTACGTCTATTTCAACAACGACCCGGGCGGCGCCGCCATCGTGGACGCTGTCGCGTTCGCCGCGCTGGCCCGTGCGGCCGGGCACCCGGTGTCGCGGGTGCCGACGCCGGCCGAGGCAGACACCTCCGGCGACTGAGCCCGCCCGAGGCGTTCCTCGGGCGGGCTCACGAGCGTCAGGCCGTCACGGCATCATCTTGGCGAGGTCCTTGGGCATGGTGTCCTTCACGTCCTGCCACTCGCCCTGGGTGACGTGTCGGCGCAGGGTGTCGAGCACCACCTGCGTCACCCGTTCCGGGCCGCCCTCCGCGTCGTACGGGAAGCCCTGACGGACCTCGTAGAGGAAGTCGTCCCGGTTGAGCTTGATCGGCACGTCGGACGGCACCCAGCCGTCGAAGTAGATCCCCCGCACGAGCACCGGCAACTGCTGGGCGAACTCGACGCTCTCGTCCACCGGCAGCCGGTCGCGCAGCAGGTGCAGCACCGTGCGCAGAGCCGCGTACGACTGGTTGCGCCGTTCCTTCGGCCAGCCGTAGGCGTTCTCGATGTCCTTGAGAATGAGGTTCGTCTTGTCCAGCGAGGACTCGAACGCTGAGATCATCGAGTCAGCCATCGGTCGACCCCCGTTCCGTGCTGTCCCACCGTCGGTCGTCGGCGCGGCGAGGCGGCCCCGATGGGCCGCGGCGTGCCCGCACCGGGCTGCCCTGCGGCGCGCGGCGGGCGTTGTCCGCCGTACCGACCACGTGCAGGACGGCACCGCGCCGTCGATCCGTCACCACTCGAACCGTCATCCCCGTCACCTCCGTGTCGTCTGCGGCGTCGACCACCCCCGGGCGGTCGTACCCACCGTCCCCAGCCTGCCGGCGCTGCGGGTGACCCGGCCCCACCCGGATCGGGTGAGGTCAGTTGGCGTCGAGGAGGCCAGCGAGGGTCTTCGCGTTGGTCTGGGCGTAGTCGCGGTAGCAGTTGTTCATCAACACGTGCGTCTGACCGGCCTCGTCGGCCAGCTCGCGCAGCTTCGGCGCCCAGTCGGCCAACTCCCGCTTGGAGTAGTGGTAGCCGAACTTCTCGTGGATGTCCTTGCTGGTCCACTTGTCACTGTGGCCGTGGAAGCGCACCACCGCGAGGTCCGCGGTGGCGGCCAGGATCGGGGGCAGCGACGAGCGGTGGCCCTGCGGCATGTCCACGCAGACGTACGGCAGTTTGTGCTCGCGCAGGAAGGCCAGGGTCTCGTCGGCGTTGTCGCCGTCGAACCAGGAGGCGTGCCGGAACTCGTAGACCGGGCGCAGCGGCGCGCAGCGCTTCGCCACCTCCAGCAGGTACTGCTTGTTGGCCCGCTTGATGGTGAACCAGGGTGGGAACTGGAACAGCAGCGCACCCAGCTTGCCCGCCTCGACCAGCGGGTCCAGGGCGGACAGGAAGCGCGTCCAGACCTCCTCGTACGACTGCGCGGGCAGGTCGTCGGGGTAGACGTTCTTCTTGTCGGTCTCCGGACGCAGGTCCTTGTAGAGGGCGCTGACCCGGGTGGGATGCCCGGTCAGCAGACTGAACGCCTTGATGTTGAAGGTGAAACCGGCCGGCGTGCGCTCGGCCCACAGCTTCGCGGTCGCCTCGGCGGGCGGCGAGTAGTAGGTGGCGTCCACCTCGACCAGCGGGAACTGCCGCGCGTAGTAGGCCAGCCGCTTCTCCGGGGTGTCCGCCGTCTGCGGGTACCAACCCGAGTCCAGCAAGGTGCGGTCGGTCCAGGACGCGGTGCCCACGAGGATGTCATCCATGGTTCAAGTCCATCGCGTCACGGACCGACCGGCAACCGCTGACGTCGCTCAGGCCGCCCGCCGTTCGCGGGTCTGCTTGCAGGTCACACAGGTGGTGGCGGCCGGGAAGATCTCCAGTCGCTCCACCGGGATCGCCGCCGAGCAGCCCTCGCACCAGCCGTAGGTGCCCTCGGCGAGCCGGCCGAGCGCGTGCTCGTACTGGGCGCGGCGGTCGAGGATGGTGCGCAACAGGGACTGCGCGGTGTCCCGCTCGGCGGTCTTGGTGCCGCTGTCGGCCTGGTCGTCGCCGGCGGTGTCGCCGACCTCCACCAGCCGCAGCACCTGGCTCTGGAGCACGGCCTGGTCGTACTCGGCGGTCAGCTCGTCGTAGCGCGACTGCAGGGAGAGCCGGATCTGGTCGATCTCCGTCTGGGAACGGGTCGTACCGACCGTGTCGTGGACGAGCATCGCTGCCTGCCTTTCCTGGGCCTGTGGCTCACTGTGAACCGGGTGCCGGCGGCGTGAAGCCCCGGTCACGGTCGCAAACGGTGCGCGGGCGATCACCTGCGCTCTGTGAGCCGGGCGATTACCCACGGGATCGGCCGGGCAAACCGGCGAATTCCCGGGGGTTGTCAGCCGTCTCCGCCGGCCTCCACGAGCGCGGGGCGGCGGGGGTCGTCGGCTCGCACCACCACGTCGGCGAAGCTCGCCGGTGCGACCTCCTCGGCGTACCGGTCGAAGGCGGGCAGCGCCCACTCCTGGGCCGGTTCGGTGCGTCGACGCAGCGCCGCCGGGGACAGCTGCAGGTGGACGGCGATGTCGAAGGGCAGGCCGCCGCCGAGCAGCAGCGGGCCGCTGACGAGGACGACGCCTCCGGGTGGCAGGTCGACGTAGTGAGCACGGCTGGCCCGGTCGGCGTCGGCGTCCCAGAGCGACGGGAGCACCCGCCCGGTGCCGCCCGGGCCGGCCGGGTCGAGCACCTCCCGCCGCAGGCCGGCCTCGTCGACCCAGTTCTCGTAGAAGGAGTCCGGGTTGGTGCGGCCCAGCTCGTAGCGCAGGGACGCGGGGCGGAGGAAGTCGGTGGCGCGTACGTGCAGCACCGGACGGCCCCGGGCGCGCAGCGGGTCGACGAGCGCGGCGGCCAGCTCGTCCGGGCCGGCTGCGGGAGCGCCGTCCACCGCTACCCGCAGCCGGGCGGGCCCGGTGGCGGCGCGGGTCGCGGCGTCGGCCAGCCGGCCGGTCAGCTCGGTGACGAGCAGGTCGGGCGAGATGGGACGGATGCGCACCGGACCATCCTGCCCCGCGTCGGGTGGGCGGGTGACGCCGGTCAGCTGCTGCGGTCGATGGTGACCCGGGCGTCGTCGGCCAGCCGGTAGCCCACGCCGTAGACGGTGGTGACCAGGGGTACGTCCACGCCGACCTTGCCGCGCAGCCGACGCACGTGCACGTCGACGGTGCGTACGCCGGCGTGCTCGTAGCCCCAGACGGCGTTGAGCAGTTGCAGCCGGGTGAACACCCGGCGCGGGTGGGCGACCAGGTGCAGCAGCAGGTCGAACTCCAGCCGGGTCAGCGGCAGCGGCTCGTCGTCGCGCAGCACCGAGCGGGACGAGGCGAGGATGTGCAGGGCCGGGATGGTCGGGCTGAGGGCCCGGGTCGGTGACCGGTTGGCGGGCGCCTGGTCGGGGCGGCGTTCGGTCGGAACGGACCCGACGATCACGCCCTCGCCGCGCTCCAGCATCTCCCGGGCGGCTTCGAGCAGCCGACGTGCCGCTGGGGTCAGCGACTCCTCACAGGCCAGCGGGATGGACAGCGTCACGGTGAGCACGGGCGTCGCGGTGTTCGCCGGGCGACGCTGACCGCCGGGCGGTCGACCGGGCACCGCGGGTTGCGACGTATGCCATCCGGCGCGCGACGAGGCAGGGCTGACCGACATGGTCCTCCTTGGGCTGGTCCGGGTATCTCCCCACGGCCCGGGACGCCGCTTCATCGATGCTTCCCGGCGCCCGGGCGAGAATCAAGAGGCGGCTGCGTTGCATGAATGTGACAATTGACGAACACATCGGAGCCAGATGCTCGCTCTGCGTACGAGGCCTGATGATTACAGCAGAGTCGCCGAGATGCCCCGATACGGGGGTCCCCGCCCGGTTCACCGAGGTTGTCGCAGGCCGCCGGACCAGGGCTTATCGGCTGTGGTCCACGCTGATCCGCGCCTCGTCGGCCAACCGGTAACCAACCCCGTAGACGGTGGTCACCACCTCCGAGCCGTCCAGCTTGGCGCGCAGCCGTCGAACGTGCACGTCCACGGTCCGGGCCACCGCGTGCTCGTACCCCCACACACTGGACAACAACTGGAGGCGGGTGAAGACCCGGCGCGGCCGCTCGGCCAGGAACAGCAGCAGCTCGTACTCGATGCGGGTCAGCGGGACGACCCGGTCGCCCTGGCGGACCATCCGCGAGCCGGCCAGGATGCGGACGTGGGCGGCGTCGGCGGACGGCGCGCCGGCGGCGGGGCTCGCGGCCGCTCGCGGCGCGGGCACCACGTCCTCGACGGTACGCAGCTGGCCCTCCCCCGACTCGGCCAGCTCGCCGAGCAGCTGCACCAACCGGGCGAGCCGGGGGCTCAGCGGCCCGGGGACGAGGTCGAGGGTGATGGTGAGGGTCGGGCCGGTGCGCGGGCGGGCCGGGCGGGTGCCCGGGTGGCGGCGCGTGGGGATGGCGACGACGGACATGGTGCCTCCTGAGTGGCGGTACGCCCGCCACGCCGGGTGCGGCGTGACGGTCAGCGGCGCGCCCACCCGGTCTTGACGGGGGACGCTAGTGGGGAGGTGTGCAGCGGGGTCGGGCCGAGGGCTGGCAGGCCGGCGATCCGCCAGGCCGCGAAGCCGCCGATCACGTCGGTGGCCCGGTGCAGACCGACGTCCTGCAGGGCGGCGGCGGCCAGCGAGGAGGTGTAGCCCTCCTGGCAGAGGATCATCACCGGCACGTCGTAGTCGACCGCCTGCGGCAGTCGGGCCGGGCAGCGGGGGTCGAAGCGCCACTCCAGCACGTTGCGCTCGACAGTGAGCGAGCCCGGCACCATGCCGTGTGCGGCCCGCTGCGCTGCCGGTCGGATGTCGACCAGCAGTGCTCCGGCCCGGTACGCGAGGTGCGCGCGCTCCGGGTCCAACCGGTGCAGCCGGGCACGCGCGGCGGCCAGGATCTCGTCGATGCCCCGGGAGCCCGGCGGCGGCACGGGGGCCGGACAGTGCTCGGCGGTTACCTGCATTATCGGTTCCTTCCGGTGACAGGGAGTGGATCGTGGGCTCGCCGCGGTCACCAGGACCGGCCGGCTTCGGCGACCTCGGCGACCCGCAGCCGCCCGTCCACCAGGTGGTAGCGGGTCATCCGCAGCAACGCCGGCCGGTAGACGTGCACGCTGACCGCCGGCGCCGGCCCCTGGTTGGTCACCTGGTGCACGTGTCGGGGGCCGAAGCGGCGACCGGCGCCGGCGGGCAGCAGTCGTGGGCGCAGCCGGCCGGCGGCGACCGTCTCCTCGGTGAGCGTGCCGCTGACGACCCGGAACCCTCCGGCCGAACCACCGTGGTCGTGCAGGTCGGTGCCCTGCCCGGGCAGCCAGCTCAGTGCCCACACCTCGTGGTCGTCGCCGACGTCGAGGCGCGCGTACCAGCGCTCGGCCGGGTCGAAGCGCAGCGCGACCGGCCAGCCGGCCGGGTCGGCCCACCGGGCGGCGACGGTGAGCAGGTCAAGCTCCGGGCGGCGGTGCGTCATGGCGGTTCCTCGCGGGTCGTTCGGCGGGGTGCCCTCGTACTCTAGACGGCAAAGCCTATAGGTTTAGTAGGTAATTCCACCTGCTGGGACGCAGGTCAGACCTGGTGTCGATCAGCGCAGCACCGGCGGGTCCACCCGGTAGCCGGGCAGCGAGGGCCACCGCACGGTCAGGACCACCGACGCGCGCTCCGCGAACCAGGAGTGGTCCACTCCCCGACCCCACACCACGTAGTCGCCCGGCGCGGCCAGCCGCACCGTCCGGTCCGGCAGCTCCACCCGGAAGCACCCCTCAATGAGTACGAGCAGAGTGGTGCGCCGCTCCCCGGTCGCCCACTGGGACCGGGCCTGTCCGGGCGGGTGCACTCCCCACTTCACCTCGACATCGGCGCTGTGCCGGATCTCCCCCGGCGGCGCGAAGTGCCCGAGCAGCCAACCGGCATTGGTGGCACCGTCGACACCCGCGTTGCCCACGTACACCGTCTCCGCCATCGGACCCCTCCCCCAGCACACCGGCCGAGCAACGTATCAGGACCGCTGCGACTAACCTGGACCGGTGACCGACCACCTCGACGCCGAGACGCTGGCGTTCGCGCACCGGATGTTCGACCTGGCCCGGGCCGGCTCCACCGAGGAGCTGGCCGCACAGCTCGACGCCGGCCTGCCCGTCAACCTCACCAACGACAAGGGCGACACGCTGCTGATCCTGGCCGCGTACCACGCCCACCCGGACACGGTGGCCGCCCTGCTCAGTCGCGGCGCCGACCACTCCCGGGCCAACGACCGGGGTCAGACCGCGCTGGCCGCCGCGGTGTTCCGCAGCAGCACCGAAGCGGTCCGCGCGCTCCTCGCCGCCGGCGCCGACCCGGCACACGGCAACCCCTCGGCACTGGAGACCGCGCAGTTCTTCGACCTGCCGGAGATGACGGAGCTACTGCGCGCCGGCTGACACCAGCGCCGACGGGCCGGTATACAGGGTCGGTGGAAGATCCCCTGCCCGAGCAGATGCGGGCCGCCGGCACCACGCTGCTGGCCGCGCTCGACCCCGCCGCACGCGACAGCGCCGTGCACCCGTTCGACGACGAGTCGTCCCGACGCTGGCTGGAGTACCGGCCTCGACCCCGGCCCGGCGTCTGCCTCGCCGAGCTCGACGTCGCCGGCCGCAAGGCCGCGCACCGGTTGCTGGCCACCGCGCTCAGCCCTTCGGCGTACGCCCAGGCGATGGCGATCATCGCGCTGGAGGAGGTGCTGGACCGCGCCGAAGGCTGGCACCGCGGGCGGCACAGCGGTGACTACTGGGTGGCCGTGTTCGGTGACCCGGCGCGCGACGACCGCTGGGCGTGGCGACTCGAAGGGCACCACCTGTCGGTGAACATGACAGTGGTGGACGGTCAGGTCTCCCCCGCACCGATCTTCTTCGGCGCCAACCCGGCAGCGGTCCGCTACGCCGGCCGCCCGGTCTCCCGCCCACTCGGCATCGAGGAGGACCTGGGCCGGGCACTGCTCGACGCGATCGGGCCGGCCGAGCGATCCGCCGCGATCATCGCCGACGAGGCGCCCGCGGACATCATCAGCGCCACCCGCGGGCAGGTCGACGCCCCGCTGGAGCCGCTCGGCGTGCCGTCCGACCGGTTGGGGCCGACCGGGCGCGCACTGCTCGACCAGGTGGTCGCGCTCTACCTGGACCGGCTGCCGCCCGAGCTGGCCATCCGCGAGGCGCGCCGACTGGACGCCGGCCGGCTGCACTTCGCCTGGGCCGGGGCGACCCACCCCGGGCAGCGGCACTACTACCGGGTGCAGGGCGACGACCTGCTGATCGAGTACGACAACACGAGCGCCGACGGCAACCACGCCCACACAGTGCTACGCCGCCCCGCCAGCGACTTCGGTGCCGACGTCCTGGCAACCCACCACAAGGCCCACCACTAGTCCGCCGCGCCCTGGCCTGGCCTGGCCCGCCCCGCCGGTCGATCATGGAGTTGTGGTGGGCGGCTTGGCCCGGTGCGCCACTTTTGCGGGGCACCACAAGTGCATGATCGCCGCGGTCAGGGCTCAGGGCCGGGTCGCCTCGATGAGGAAGCGTTGGGCGTGGGCGGTGAAGGGGCCCTCGGTGGTGATGCGCTCGTGCAGGGCCAGGAGTTGTTCGCGGTAGCGGTCCACGGTGAACCCGGGCACCGTCCAGATCACCTTGCGCAGGAACCAGACCACCGCGCCGATGTCGGAGAAGGTCGCCCGCAGGGTGGCCCGACGCAGGTCGACCACCCGCAGTCCAGCGTCCTCGGCGGCGGCCGCCGCGTGTTCGGGATGCCGGTGGGCCGGCGGCGGCAGCGGGCCGAGGATCGCCTCACTCAACTCCCGCATGGTGCCCGCCCCGATCTGCTGGGACAGGAACGTCCCGCCCGGCCGCAGCACCCGAGCGGTCTGCGCCCAGTCGGTCCGCACCGGATGCCGGCTGACCACCAGGTCGAACGAGGCGTCGCGGAAGGGCAGCGGCCCGTCCGGGTCGACCGCCACCACCGTCGCGCCCACCCGGCGCAGGGTGCGCCGGGCAACCTCCACGTTGGGCGGCCAGCCCTCGGTGGCTGTCAGCAGCTTCGGCGGATGCGGCACCTCGGCGAGGACCTCGCCGCCGCCGGTGTCCACGTCCAGAGCGGCGGTGGCACGCGCCATCCGATCGGCGACCAGTCGGGCGTACGCCCACTGTGGACGCTCCTCGGTAGCCCGGCCCGCCAGCCAGTCGAAGCCCCACCCGTCGATCGGCGCGGCGGCTGCCTCCGCGATCAACTCCTCGGCATTCCGCAGATCGGTCATGGCGGTCAGCCTCACCGGCCGACCACCCGACCGGCAACTCATTTGCGCCCGCCATGGCCCGGCCGGGCGGGTCGGATCAGGGCCGACCGGCCGGACCGGTCGCCGCCCGGCCAACCGGGTCACAGGTCGGACGAACCAGGCGGGTCGGGTCACGGGCCGGCAGCGTGGGGCCCGCAGCGTGAGACTGGCAGCGTGGGACCGGCAACGGGGCTAGCAGCGCGTGGTCTGTAATGCTCTCCCGGCAGTGCGCGTCAGGGGCGCGGGCGGACAATCTCGACGGTGCCGTTGGCGAGCGCGTCGAGGCCGCCCGTCTCGGTGCGGCCGCTGTCGAACTGGCGCATCAGCCGGGCGCCCAGGTGCACGCCGATGCCGCCGGCGGCGAGCGCGACCAACTCGGTGATCAGGATCGCGGCCGACGCGCCATGCTCCGGTGACTGCGACCGGACCAGGCAGGTGAGCAGGAACAAGCCGGCCATCACCGCGTTCACCAGGTTGAACGCGACCGCTGTGCGGCGGGTGCGGTCGACCGGTACGTCCCACAGGTCGATCATGCCGGCTACCGCGGTCAGTGCCGCGGCGACGAGGGCGGCGACGCCGGTCCAGTAGCCGACCTCGCCCAGGAACGCCGGTCCGCCGACGACATCGGTGAAGTCGAAGACGGTGGCGCTGACGAAGAGCCCGAGCGGGAACGTGACCAGCATCGGTTGGATCGGGTGCCCCTGCACCCGCAGCCGGCTCTGCATCGGTCCTCCCCCAGGTCGGCGCAGCTCACCTGACCAGAGTGCTACCCGGGGCCGGTCGGGACGAAACGACGCCGCCCGACTCGCCGCCGAGAGAGAACGGGCACCACCGAAAGAACACGCACCGCCGCGGGCACACGCACCGCCGCGGGCACACGCACCGCCGCGGGCACAGGCACCACCGCGCGCACACGGACCGCCGGGAGGTTGATCGACTCGGGATTCAGGAAACCGGTCCATCCACGAGCCGCGAACACCCCGGATTCAAGGAACCCGAGTCGATCAAGGCCGTAGCGCCGAACGCCCAACCACGAACGCCGACCCGCCCGGGTGAGCCTCGGCGCGCGGTCCGGTCAGGCGTCGCGCCGGTCAGGCGTCGCGGGGGCGGGAGACTGTCCGGACCAGGCGCTCGGCCACCTCGCGCAGCGGAATGTCCAATGACGACGCGGCGGTGCGCAGCACGTCGAGGGCCTCGGCTGGCGGGCACCCGCGCTGAGTCATGATCACCCCGACGGCCTGGCCCACCACCCCGTCGTGCAGCAGCGAGGCGTCCCGCTCGCTGGCGAGCGTGAGTTGCCGCTTGCGGTCACGGACGGCCGCCAACAGCAGGCCGGCGTGTTCGGCGAGCAGCATCGCGGTCAACTGGTGTTGCGGGGTCAGCAGCTCCGGCGAGGCGGCGTAGAGGTTGATCGCGCCGATCACCTGGTCGTCGATGTCCACCGGCGCGGAGATGACCCCGCGCACGCCGAGATCCCGGGCGCGCGCCGTCCAGACCGGCCAGCGGGTCTCGCCGGCCAGATCGGCGGCGAGGATCATCTCGCGGCGTTGGATGGCGCTCATCGCCGGAGAGTCCGGCCCGTGTCGCAGGTCGTCCAGCCCGGCCAGCCGCTCGTCGGAGGCGGCCACACCGGCGGGTTCGCCGGCGCGCAGGGCGGTGAACCCGCACCAGCGCACTCCGGCCACGGCGTCCCGGGTGACCCGGACCAGCGCCAGCAGCGCCTCGTCAAAGTCGGTCAGGGCGATCAGGCCGGCGGTCAGCTCGCGTAACAGGGCTGCGGTTTCCAGGACACCGAGGGTCTGCACCACCGGCTCCCGCGTGTCGAGGTTCACCGGTTCACAGCCTCCGTG
This sequence comes from Micromonospora sp. MGP-C2, assembly GCF_057766525.1. Classification (NCBI taxonomy): domain Bacteria; kingdom Bacillati; phylum Actinomycetota; class Actinomycetes; order Micromonosporales; family Micromonosporaceae; genus Micromonospora; species Micromonospora sp. MGP-C2. The sequence continues at coordinate 510,429 of NZ_JBYMEN010000002.1, read as the reverse complement.
CGCCCTCGCGCCCGGCCCGCGATCATCGTCACCTGTGTCATCGTCTGCTCTCTCCCGACTTGACCGACCAGCGCTACTACCCGAGGAAACCTGGGTCGAAACGACGTAAATCGGGGCCCCTGCCGCATGCGGAGGCACGACAGGGGCCCCGATGGCCTTACGTCAGCGCGAGGTGCCGCTGAGTCGCCGCCCGATCGACGCGATCAGCCGGTCCAGCTCGGACCCGAACGGGTTGTCGTGCACCAGGTACGTCCAGGTGGCGGTGGGCCGGACCAGGGTGCCGTCGTCGGGCTGCCAGTCCTCATCGAATTCGGTCTCGGTGAAGGTGGCGATGGTGCGGGCCTCGATCTCCGGGATCAGGTCGTTGAACGCCGGCACGGCGGCCCGGTGGAACTCGTCCAGCGGGTCGAGCCGGCCCAGCGCGCGCAGGTGCACGCCCTCGCGGACCTCCGACAACTCGGCCAGGTGCTCGGCCCAGAGCCGGTCCAGGTGGAAGAGCGCGATCGAGCGGGCCGCACGGGCGAGCAGGTCCTCGTCCATCTCGCCGGCCTTCTCGGGCTCCTTCTCCAGCAGCATCACGGCGGCCACGTCACTGGTCAGCAACCGCTCGCGGCGCGCGGCGAGAGCCTTGCGCTGCTGCTCGATCACCACGCTGTAGCGCCAGGTGTTGCGGTGGATCTCGTGGTTGACGCCCTCGGCGACCCGCTGGGCGTGCTCCACCGCGTAGTCGACCTGCTCGTCGGTCACCAGGCCGTCGGCGTTCATCCGCGGCGACGCCGGCACCGAGTCGGCGGCGTGCCGGACGACCAGGTCGTCCTCCAGGCTGACGAAGAAGACCGAGCCGCCCGGGTCGCCCTGCCGGCCGGCACGACCACGCAGCTGGTCGTCCACCCGGCGGCTGTCGTGCCGGCCGCTGCCGATCACGTAGAGGCCGCCCAGCTCGGCGACCCGCTCCTGGTCGCGGCCGTCGCTGCCGCCCAGTCGGATGTCGACGCCCCGGCCGGCCATCTGGGTGGAAACGGTCACCGCGCCGTACGCGCCGGCCTCGGCGATGATCGCCGCTTCCTCGTCGTCGTTCTTGGCGTTCAGCACGACGCAGGGCACCCCGGCCGCGTTGAGACCGGCGGCCAGGCCCTCGGACTCCTTGACGTCCAACGTGCCGACCAGCACCGGCCGCCCCTTGGCGTGCCAGCGCTGGATCTCGTCGATCAGCGCCTCGTCCTTCTCGGCCCGGGTGGCGTAGATGCGGTCCGGCTCGTCCTCGCGGATGCAGGGGGTGTTCGGCGGGATCACCGCGACCTCAAGTCCGAAGAACTCCCGCAGCTGGTCGCCGACCAGCACCGCCGTGGCGGTCATGCCGCAGACCTTCGGGTAGAGCGCGATGTACGCCTGCATGGCGATCGTGCCCAGCACCTCGCCCTCGGCGGTGGCGTCCAGGCCCTCCTTGGCCTCGACCGCGGCCTGGAGCCCGTCCGGCCAGCGGCGGCGCTGGGCCACCCGCCCGCGCATCTCGTCGACCAGCTCGACCGAGCCGTCCCGGACGATGTAATCCACGTCACGGTGCAGCAGGGCGTGCGCGTGCAGCGCAACGTTGACCGCGGAGAGCTGCTCGACGTGCTCCTCGTCGTACAGGTCGATGTCGAGCTTGGCCTCGATGGCGGCCAGGCCGGCGGAGGTGAACGCCACGCTGCGGCCGTCGTCCGCGACCGTGTAGTGCTTGCCCTTGCGCAGGCCACGGACCAGCGCGGCGGCGGCGTGCACCGGGTCCTGCTCGCCCGGCACGGCGCCGGCCAGGACCATCGGCACCCGAGCCTCGTCGATCATGATCGAGTCGGCCTCGTCGACGATCGCGGTGGTCAGGGCCGGTTGCACCCGGTCCTCCACGTCGGTGGCCAGCTGATCGCGCAGGTAGTCGAAGCCCGCCTCGCTGACCGAGACGTAGGTGACGTCGCAGGCGTACGCGTCGCGCCGCTCCTGCGGGGTGGAGGCCTCGTTGACCCAGCCGACGGTGAGGCCGAGCAGGGTGTAGACCGGCTCCATCCACTGGGCGTCGCGTCGGGCCAGGTAGTCGTTGATGGTGAGCACGTGCACCGGCCCGTTGCCGAGCCGGACGTGCCCGTACGCGGCGATCGTGGCGGTGAGTGTCTTGCCCTCACCGGTGGCCATCTCGGCGACCTTGCCGGACAGCAGCGACATCGCGCCGAGCAGCTGCACGTCGTACGGCCGCTGGTCGAGGCCGCGGCGGGCGGCCTCGCGGCCAATCGCGCAGATCTCCTCGTAACCGGTGGCGGCACCCGCGGCCTCGGTCAGCTCGGCGTCGTCCAGCGCGGCGAGCTCGTCCTCGCGCGCCTCGACAGCCGGCAGCAGCTTCTCCAGCGGAGCAAGATCCACGGTCGAGCCGGGGCGCTGAAGGAACCGCCGGAACTTGCTCTTGAACCGTTGCGACACACCCATGAGCGGCAACGGTACGCGATTCCGGCCGGCTTGCGCGGCCCGGCCGCCGGCAAGTCGACACCGAACGGAGAGAGCACCACAACCCAGGCGGAGGAGTACAGGTCGGCCCCCGAACGGACGGAGTCAGCCGACCAGCAGTTGGTGGGTGGCGAGCTCCCGGTAGAGCGGGTCGGTGGCGGTCAGTTCGGCGTGGGTGCCGACGGCCACCACCCGGCCGCCGTCGAGGACGACGATCTGGTCGGCGTCGACGACGGTGGCGAGCCGGTGCGCCACGATCAACAGCGTCCGGCGGACGGCCACCGCGTCGATGGCGCGGCGCAGCGCGGCCTCGTTGCGCGAGTCGAGGTTGCTGGTCGGTTCGTCCAGCAGCAGCACCGGCGGGCCGGCGAGCAGCGCGCGGGCGATCGCCAGTCGCTGCCGCTCACCCCCGGAGAGCAGCACCCCACCCTCCCCCACCTGGACATTCAGACCTTCGGGGGTGCGCTCGACCAGGTGCGCGAGGTTGACCTCGTCGAGCACCTGGCGCAACCGGTCGTCGGTGGCGTCCGGGGTGGTGATCAGCAGGTTCTCCCGCAGCGTACCGGCCAGCACGGGTGCTTCCTGCTCGACGTAGCCGAGCCGGGCCCGCAGCGCGTCGCGGGGCAGGTCCCGTACGTCGTGGCCGTCCAGTCGGACCGCGCCGGCACTGACCTCGTAGAAGCGCTCGACCAGGGCCAGCAGTGTGGACTTGCCGGCGCCGGAGGGGCCGACAAGCGCGGTACGCGTACCGGCGGGCACCGCGAAGCTGACCTCGTGCAGCACCGGCTCTCCGCCCGGGTAGCCGAACCCCACCCGATCGAACTCGATCATCGGTGCGGGCCGGCGCGGGGTGGTCGTCACGGCGGCGGGAGCGGCCCGGTCGGCAGCGCCCTCAGCGGGCACGGCCAGGATCTCCTCGATCCGCTGGAGGGCACCCAGACCGGACTGCAACTGGGTGTACGCCCGCAGCACCTGGGCCAGCGGCAGCGCCAGGAGGAACAGGTACATGACGAAGGCGACCAGGTCACCGACGGAGATCGCCCCGGCGGCGACCCGTGCCCCGCCGATGCCGAGCACCAGCAGGAACGCGCCCTGCACGGTGATCGAGCCGATCGGGCCGACCAGTGACTGCACCCGGGCCACCCGCAGGCCGGCGTCGTACGCCTCCCGCGCGCTGCCGGTGACGGTCTCCGCCTCCCGGGCCTCGGCGCGACTGGCCCGGATGGTCCGGGCCGCCGAGATCGCCCGCTCCACCGCCGAGGTCATCTCACCGATCCGCTCCTGGGCGGCTCGGGCCAGCGCCCGGACCCGGCGGGCGAAGGTGGCGGCGAAGCCCAGCCCCAGTGCCACACCGAGCAGGGTGACGCCGAACAGCAGCGGATCGAGCAGCACCATGGCGATGCCGGCACCGACCACCGTCACCGCCCCGGTGACCGTCTCGAAGAGCCCGGAGGTGACGACCGCTCGCAACAGGGTGGTGTCCGAGCCGACCCGGGACAGCAGGTCGCCGGTGCGCCGGCGGTCGTACTCGGCGATGGGCAGCCGCAGCAGGTGACCGGCGAGCCGTCGCCGGGTGCCCAGCACCACCCCTTCGGCGGTGCGTTGCAGCAGGTAGTCGCGCAGCCCACCGATGGCCGCGCCCAGCACCACGAGCGCCACCAGCACCGCCACCAGGTCGGCGACAGGATTGTCGGCGCCGATCCGGTCGAGCACCGTACGGGTGAGCAGCGGCTGCGCCAGCGACGCGGCCGCGCCGACCAGCGACAGCACGCCCACCACGACCAGGGTGCCGCGGTGCTCCCGCAGGTACGGCAGCAGCGCCCCCAGACCGACCGGTCGGCCCGCGGCGGCGCCACCGGCCGACCGGTCCGTCGAGGTGCCGCCGGTCGGCCGGTGCGTCGAGGTGCTCATGCCGGGAACGGTAGTCCGCCGCGTCACCCGGGCGGGCGCGCTCCCCGCCGGATCAGGTGGACAGCACCACCTGAAGCTCCTGGCGACGACGGTCGGCCAGATCGGTGAGCAGGGTGGGCGCCTCGTCGAACGGCACCACCGCCGAGACGAGGTGCTTGCGGATCACGTCCCCGTACGTCCGGAGCAGGTCGATGGTCTCGGCGGAGAGCCGCTCGCGGTCCCAGGTGGGTGCGAGCCCGCGCGGCACCCGGCCGATCTGCGCGCAGCGCAGCGAGAGCCCGTTGTGGTGGAACTCCTCACCGAGCCGAACCGCGTCCGCGCCCTCCTGGTAGAAGGCGAGGTCGATGACCGTGCCCTGGGGGCGCAGCAGCCGCAGGGCGAGCTGCAACGCCCACGCCTGCCCCCGGCACTGGAACACCACGTCGGCGCCCCGGTCACCGGCGGTGTGGGCCCACCGGGTCTTGAGCACGACCGCCGGGTCGTCCGCGTCCGGGTCGAGGGTTTCCAGACCGAGCGCCTCGGCGACCTGGCGACGGTGCGGGGTGGGGTCGAGCACCACCACCGAGGCGGCGCCGTTGCGCCGGGCGAACAGCGCCGTCAGCAGCGCCACCACCCCGGCGCCGACCACGGCGACGCGCCGGCCGCGTACCCCGTCGCCGAGGGAGCGGACGTCGGTGCCGTGCAGGTCGGCCGCGGCGTGCAGCAGACCGTTGGCGCAGATTGGACCCATGTGCGCGACGTAGACGCCGAGCAGCGGATCCAGGTCGTCCGGCAACGGCACGAACCGCTCGGCGACCGGGTCGGCGAGCCAGCCGGTGCGGTGCCCGTACGTCATCGCGCCGACAGTGCCCACGGCGACGGCCGGGGTGTCGCTCTCCACCACCCGGCCGACCTGCATGTAGCCGAGGCGGTTCACCGGGTACGGGGTGCTCGCCTCGCCTGGTTGGAACAGCCCCAGGTCGGCGTTCCAGGTGACGTTCAGGTAGGGGTTCGTGCCCTTGACGTAGCTCAGCTCGGTGCCGGCGGAGACGCCGCTGTAGAGCGTCTCGACCCGGAACGTGCCGGGACGCAGCGGGGCGGCGTCCTGCTCGACCAGCTCGACCCGGCCGGGCCCGGTGACCACCACGACCTTGTCACGCATCGACGGTCACCCCCGTGCTGACTGCCGCCGGGGCGGTCGGGGTGGCGAGCCGCACTGTGGTGCCGGTGCGGGCCGAGTCGGCCACCGCGAGGGCCAGCCGTTGGGTGGCCAGCGCCTCGGCGTACGGCACACGGACGTCGTCGCCGATGCCGCGGACGGCGTCGACGAAGGCGCGGTCCACAGCGATCCGGGCGGCCTCCGGGTCGGCGGGGACGTGTCGTTCCCCGTCGGCGTCGCGGATCGTCAGGCCGTCCTCGGTGAGCGAGAGGGCCAGCCCATCGGCGAGGATCTCCAGGCCGGCTCGGTGCTTCCAACCCAGCACGCAGGCCGCGCTGAGGGTGCCGACCGCCCCGTCGGCGAAGCGCAGCGCGGCGGTGGTCACCGAGTCGATGTCGGCGCCGTCGACCGGCGGCGGGGTGCCGTTGCCGTACGCGGTGACCTCGGTCACCTCGCCGGCCAGCACGCGAATCAGGTCCAGCACGTGGGCGGCCTGCTCGACCACCGGGCCGCCGGAGCGGTCCCGCCTCGACCACCACGCCACCGGGGGCACCTTGTCGAGCCAGGCGCCGCTGACCATCCGCACCGGACGGTCGGCGAGCAGGTCTCGGGCCTGGTCGAGGACGCTCAGATAGCGCCAGTGGTGGCCGACGGCGGTGCGCAGCCCACTGCGCGCGACCAGGTCGGCGATCCGCTCGGCGGTGCCCAGGTCGACCGCGACGGGCTTCTCGACGAACATCGGCACTCCGGCCTCGATCACCGCCTCCTCGGCGGGACCGTGCGCGAACGGCGGAACGCAGACGTACACCGCGTCCGGGGCCGCGCCCAGCAGTTCGGTGACGTCGCGGAAGACCTGGCCGCCGTGCTGCGCCGTCAGCGCTGCCGCCGCCTCCGGTGCCACGTCGGTCACCCCGATGAGCTCGACGTCGTCGAACCCGGACAGCACCCGGGCATGGCGCTGTGCCACCCCGCCAGCGCCCACGAGACCAACCCGGCATTTCCGCATGCGACAACCTCTTTCGAGAACGTTTCCTTTTCGATGGGAGCAGTCCCCTGGGGTGTCCGCAATCAAACGTTCATGCCCTGGGAACGCGACAATGTCACCGTTGTGATCAAGCTGACGCCCTGGAAGCGGTTAGCGCGTGGTGGCGAATGGGAAGTAACTGTGTCGCTATTTCCACGCACGAACGGAGGGGGTGCCCGTGCGGGATACGACCGTGTCACCGGTGGTGGAGGCGTGGGCCACGTACCGGACCACCTCGGCGGCGGACTGGCCGGCACGCCGGCTGCTACGCGCCAAGGGAGGGAGCCGGGTCAGCGTGGTGCTGCCGGCGCGCAACGAGGAGGCCACCGTCGGCGCGATCGTGTCGACCATCCGCGAGCACCTGATGGACCGGGTCGCCCTGGTCGACGAGCTGATCGTGGTGGACTCGCGGTCGACCGACCGCACCGCGCAGGTGGCCCGTGCCGCCGGCGCGGAGGTGGTCAGTCAGGACGAGATGACCCGAGGGCTGCCGCAGCTCACCGGTAAGGGCGACGCGCTCTGGGCCGGGCTCGCCGCCGCCGAAGGGGACGTGGTGGCGTTCATCGACGCCGACCTGCGGGAGTTCCGGCCGCACTTCGTGAGCGGGCTGCTCGGCCCACTGCTCACCGACCCGTCGGTGGACTTCGTGAAGGGCTTCTACCACCGGCCGCTGGTGGGCACCGCCAGCGTGGAGCCGGACGGCGGGGGCCGGGTGACCGAGCTGATGGCCCGCCCGCTGCTCAACCTCTTCTGGCCCGAGCTGGCCGGCTTCGTGCAGCCGCTCGCCGGCGAGTACGCCGGCCGCCGTGACGTGCTGGCCCGGGTGCCGTTCGTCTCCGGTTACGGCGTGGAGACGGCCATGCTGATCGACCTGCTCGAGCTGGTCGGGCTGGACGCGTTGGCCCAGGTCGACCTGGGCGAGCGCAAGCACCGCCACCAGGACACGGCGGCCCTCGGCCGGATGTCCGCCCAGATCATGCTGACCGCCTGGTCCCGGTTGCAGCGGCGCGGCTGGGCGGTCCCCGGCGCGACGCCGGAGGCGCTGCTGACCCAGTTCCGTCGCGGTGGGTCGGACACGCTGCCGCACCTGGACCGGGAGATCGTGGTCAGCGACGTGTCCATCGAGGAACGCCCGCCGCTGGCCGAACTGCGCCACCGCGTGCCCCGTCGCCGGGTGGCCGCCGCGTGAACGCCAGGAAGGGACGAGCGCGATGAGCCTCACCGTGTTGATGAACGCCGGTCCGTGGCTGTCCGTGCCGCCGCCCGGTTACGGCGGCATCGAGAACGTGATCGCCACGCTGGTGCCGGAGCTGCGGCGACTCGGCGTCCGGGTGGTGCTCGCCTCGGTGGGCAGCAGCACCCTGCCGGTGGACGAACAGATGTCGGTCTTCGACGACGGGCAGTTCGCGGCGTTGCAACGGCCGTACAACCAGGTCTGCGGGATCGCCCAGGCGCACCTGGCCGGTGTGGTCCGGGAGCTGCACTCCCGCGACGACATCGACCTGGTGCACGACCACGTGGAGGCGGTCGGCCTGGCCACTCTCGCCGCGATGGGTCCCGCCGGCCCGCCGACCCTGCACACCCTGCACTGGGACCTGGCCAAGCACCCCGCGCTCTACGGCGGGCTGGACGGCGGTGACCGGGTCCGGGTCAACGGTGTCTCCGCGTCGCAGCTGGCCCGCGCCCCGCTCGCGTTGCGGGAGCACTCGGTGGGGCACGTGCACCTGTCCACCCCCCTGGCCGTGGACGCCGACCGGCGGCCCCGACCGGAGAAGGGCGAGCATCTGCTCATCCTCGGCCGGATCAACCCGGGCAAGGGGCAGGACGTGGGTGCCCGGCTGGCACACCGGGTCGGGTTCCCGCTGGTCCTGGCGGGGCCGGTCGGCCCGTACCATCGGCCCGCCGATCTGGCTGCCGCGGGTGACGAGGCCCGGCAGAACCCGGACGTGCGGTTCTTCCTCGACGAGGTGGCGCCGCACGTCGACGGTGACCTGGTCCGCTGGATCGGCACCGTGGCCGGTCAGGAGCGGGACGACCTGCTCGCCAGCGCCCGCGCGTCGCTGTTCCCGTTGCGCTGGGAGGAGCCCGGTGGCACGGCGGTGGTCGAGTCGCTCGCCCTGGGCACGCCGGTGGTGGCGACCGCCCGTGGCTGCCTGCCGGAGCTGATCGAGCACGGCCGCACCGGGCTGCTCACCACCGACGAGGAGGAGCTGGGCGACCTCGTGGTCGCCGCCGACCTGCTCGATCCCGACGAGTGCCGGCGGGTGGCCGCGCAGCGGTTCACCCCGGCGGTGATGGCCCAGCGCTACGTCGAGCTGTACGAGCGGGTCCGTAAGCTGTCCAGCGCGCCGAGGCTGCTGCCCGCCTGAAGGTAGGAGCGGCGGTGTCTGGGCGGCCGGTTTGTCGGCGTCGGCAGCGGGTAGGCGGCAGCGCTCATGCCCGCCGCGCAGCGAGGAGCCGGGAATGGTCGGACCGATGGCCCACTCCCGGGCCCGACCCAACCCGGCCGACGGCAAGCCGCTGGTCCGGCGGGCGGCGGCGACGGTCGGGGTGCTGTTCCTGCTGATCGGTGTGCTCGGCTTCGTGCCGGGGATCACCAGCGGCACCAACGACCTGCGCTTCGCCGGCCACGGCTCGGGCGCCTTCCTGTTCGGCGTCTTCCAGGTGTCGGTGCTGCACAACCTGGTGCACCTGGCGTTCGGGGTGGCGGGTCTGGTGCTGGCGCGGACGGTCACCGGCGCGCGGGCGTTCCTGGTCGGCGGCGGCGCCGTCTACCTGGTGCTCTGGCTGTACGGGCTGGCGGTGGACCACGACACCGGGGCGAACGTGCTGCCGGTGAACGACGCCGACGGCTGGCTGCACCTGGGCCTGGGCATCGGCATGATCGCGTTGGGCCTGCTGACCGGGCGACCCCGGCGGTGACCTGCCTCGCCCTCGGCACCGGGTCCGTTTGATCCGCTTCGACCTCGGGTAGTGGTGAGATCCCGACCCCGTAGCGAATCGAGGGCACCAATGTCGAGCCGGATCACCTGCGAGGTGCGCACCACGGCACCGGTGGCGGTCGTCCGACTCACCGGCGCCCTGGACCTGGGCACCATGCGGTCGGTGCACCACGCGCTCCGCGACGCGCTGGTCGACCAGCCGGACGCGCTGGTGGTCGACATGGCCGAGGTCGACGTCAAGGACCGGCTGGCCCTGTCCGTCTTCGCCGCGACGGCCCGTCGGGCTGAGGAGTGGCCGGGCGTGCCGGTGGTGCTCTGTTGCCCGTCGCCGGTCGCCGCCCGTTGGCTGTCCGAGTCGACGACGTGCCGGGTGGTCCCGGTGTCCCCCGACTGCGCGGAGGCGACCCGGGTGGCGGGCACGACCTCCCCGTTGCGGATGCGGGCCCGACTGGAGCCCGTTGCCGGCGCCTGCCGGCGAGCCCGGGAGCTGGTCACCGACGCGTGCGCGCGCTGGAATCTGCCGGACGCGTCCGGCCCGGCGGCCCTGGTGCTCAGCGAACTGGTCGGCAACGTGGTTCGGCACGCCGGCACGCCGATGCAGGTGACGGTGACCCTGCGCCGGCCGTATCTGCACCTGGCCGTGGTGGACGGCAGCAGTGCCCAGGCCCGGGAGGGCGGGACGGACCTGCACGCCGAGGGCGGGCGGGGGTTGCTGCTGGTCCGGGAGCTCACCCAGCGCTGGGGCAGCGTGCCGGCCGGTCAGGGCAAGGCCGTCTGGGCGATGCTGCCCGCGACCTGAGCGATGACGGTAGGTGTGCCGGTACTGGCGATCTGACCGAAATTACCGCTCTGGGCTGGTTACATGGGGAGAGGGTCGGGTAGGCACGCCCGTCCTTTCTGCCGTCACGACGGGGTGAGCAACCATGCCCAAGCGGGTAACCACGGAACCCGGTCGAGATCGGGGCCCGGCGATCCTGGCTCCGGCCCGCTTCGGGGGCTTCCCCGGACCGGTACGCGCGCCGGTCCCCGGCAACTCGTTGATCAAGTTCCTCGCCACCACCGACCACAAGCAGATCGGCCTGCTGTATCTGCTGACCTCCTTCGCCTTCTTCGTGTTGGCCGGCCTGGAGGCGATGGTGATGCGGGCCGAGCTGGCCCGCCCGGGGATGCAGTTCCTGTCCCCGGAGCAGTACAACCAGCTCTTCACCTCGCACGGCGCGGTGATGCTGCTGCTGTTCGCCACGCCCGCGGCCTTCGGGTTCGCCAACTACATCGTGCCGATCCAGATCGGCGCGCCGGACGTGTCGTTCCCCCGCCTCAACGCCCTGGCCTACTGGTTGTACCTGTTCGGCGGGCTGATGGTGGTCGGCGGCTTCCTCACACCGCAGGGGTCGGCCGACTTCGGCTGGACCGCCTACACCCCACTGAGCAGCGTCGAGAACTCCCCCGGGGTGGGCGCGAACATGTGGGTGCTCGGCCTGGTCGTGTCCGGACTCGGCACCATCCTCGGCGCGGTCAACCTGATCACCACGATCCTGACCCTGCGCGCCCCCGGCATGACCATGTTCCGGATGCCGATCTTCACCTGGAACATGCTGTTCACCAGCGTGCTGGTGATCCTCGTCTTCCCGCTGCTGGCCGCCGCGCTGCTGGCGCTCTCCGCCGACCGGTTGCTCAACGCTCACGTGTACGACGCGGCGACCGGCGGCCCGATGCTCTGGCAGCACCTGTTCTGGTTCTTCGGCCATCCCGAGGTCTACATCATCGCCTTGCCGTTCTTCGGCATCATCACCGAGGTCATCCCGGTCTTCTCCCGCAAGCCGATCTTCGGCTACACCGGGCTGGTGCTCGCCACCATCGCGATCACCGTGCTGTCCATGACCGTGTGGGCGCACCACATGTTCGCCACCGGGCAGGTGCTGCTGCCGTTCTTCAGCATCCTCAGCTACCTGATCGCGGTGCCCACCGGCGTGAAGTTCTTCAACTGGATCGGCACCATGTGGAAGGGCCAGCTCACCTTCGAGACACCGATGCTGTTCGCCATCGGCTTCCTGGTCACGTTCCTGCTGGGCGGCCTCACCGGCGTGCTGCTGGCCAGCCCGCCGGTCGACTGGCACACCCACGACAGCTACTTCGTGGTGGCTCACTTCCACTACGTGGTGTTCGGCACCGTGGTCTTCGCGCTCTTCGCCGGCTACTACTTCTGGTGGCCCAAGATGACCGGGCGGCTGCTCGACGAGCGGCTCGGCAAGTTGCACTTCTGGACCATGTTCATCGGCTTCCACGGCACCTTCCTCGTGCACCACTGGCTGGGCAACGAGGGCATGCCCCGGAGGTACGCCGACTACCTGCCCAGCGACGGCTTCACCACCCTGAACACCATCTCCACGATCTTCTCGTTCATCCTCGGCGCGTCCACCCTGTTCTTCATCTACAACGCGTGGAAGTCCTGGCGGTACGGGGCGATGGTGACCGTGGACGACCCGTGGGGCTTCGGCAACTCTCTGGAGTGGGCCACCAGTTGCCCGCCGCCGCTGCGCAACTTCGACCGGATGCCGCGGATCCGGTCGGAACGTCCGGCGTTCGACCTGAAGTACGGCCCGCTCGTCGCCGACCTGGGCCGGGATCTGCCGCAACGCACCACCAAGCCGCCGCAGCAGTTCAGCGACGAGCTGCGGATGGAACACCACGCCCCGGAGTCGCCGTCAGCCGAGGGCGCGCACGGCGCCACCGAGGCGGCCGAGTACCAGCCGGCGCCGCGGTCCGGGGCACGGCCGGTGGACGTGCCGGACCCGGACGGCGTCCGCCGGCCCAGCTTCGAGGAGAGCGACCCGCCCGAGGACGCCGACGACGCGCCGAAGCCGCACGAACGCTGGCGCCACCCGCACAGCGACGGCAACCCCGAGGAGCGCTGACCAGGGGTACGCGCACAGAAGGGCCGACACCCGGTGGGTGTCGGCCCTTCGCCCGTACGTGTGCGGTCAGTCCCGGGCCGGCGCCAGGCCGGCGGCGGTGAGCGAGCGGCGCACGGCGGGCTGCACCCGGGTCAGCCGCAGCGGCACCCCGGTCCGCTCCGCCGCGTCCCGTCCGGCCATCAGCGCGGCGATCCCGCCGGCGTCGAAACCACCCGCCCCCACCAGGTCGACGACCACCTCGCTGGGCTGGCCGGTGACCGCCTCCAGCATGGCCCGGCGCAGCTGGTCCGCGCCGTCGCGGTCGATCTCGCCGCCGACCTCGACGACCACCCGGTCGCCGTTCTGCTTGACCGAGATCCGGGTCTTGCCCGGGTCGGGCTCGGCGGCGCCGTTCTGCCACGGCGGCGGCGCGTCGGCGAGCATCGCCTGGCGCAGCCAGGTGAGCGCCCGCGACAGCAGCCGGGACACGTGCATCTGCGAGATGCCGAACCGGGCGGCGATCTCCGCCTGGGTCTGGTTGCCGTAGAACCGCATCGCCAGGATGCGCCGCTCACGCCAGGGAAGCCGGTGCAGCAGGCCGCTCACCGTGACCCGGTCGTCGACGGATTCGAGCGCGTTGTCCGACTCGCCGACGAGGTCCCCGAACTCCGCGGAGCTCTCCCCGCCCACCGGGGCGTTGAGTGAGGCGGGGCTGTAGCCGGCCGCCGACTCCAGCGCGGCGAGGATCTCCGCCTGCGGGGTCTCCAGTCGGGCCGACAGCTCGGCCACCGACGGGGCCCGGGACAACTCGCTGGTCAACGCGGCGGTGGCCTGCCCCACCTCGAGGATGAGGTCGCGCAGCCGGCGGGGCACGTGTACGCCCCAGGTCCGGTCCCGGAAGTGTCGTTTGATCTCACCCACGATGGTGATCGCGGCGTACGCGGTGAACGAACCCCGTTCCGGGTCATACCGGTCGACGGCGTTGACCAGCCCCAGCCGGGCCACCTGCTCCAGGTCCTCCAGCGGCTCGCCACGACCCCGGTACCGGCGGGCCAGTCGCCCGGCGAAGGGCAACGCGAAGCGAACCAGGTCGTCCCGGGCCTCTCCCCGCCGCTCCGGTGGCAGCCCTTCGATCCGGGCCGCGTACGCCAGTGCCGCCGCGTCGAGATCCTCCAGACCTCGCTCGGTGGGTGGTGGTGTGGTCGTGGTCGTACTCGTCTGTCCGAACATCCGCGCCTCCCTCAGGAAGGTCCCCCGCCCGGATCGGGAAACCGGTCGTGCGCGTGGTCGAGCCACGCACCGGGCCGGAAAAGTGGGTCAGTGACTGGGATGCCAGCGGGCGACACCGCCTCTACGCGGCGCAATCAGGCCGTCGCAGCCAGCGATGTTCCCGCTCCGTAGGTACTCAATCACGGGACCCCGGGTTCGCGAGGATGTTTCGGCGTGCTCCGCCTCAGGAGACCAGCAACCCCTGGTGGCCGCCGCTGTCGCGGAGCACTGCCAACGCCTCGGCGGCCCCCAGCGGGGGCGGCACGGGCAGGTCGTACGGCTGGGCACGCATGACCTCGGTGGCTCGGCGGGTGGGCACGGAGGTCACCGGGTAGCCGCGGGCGCTGGTCCGGTCCAACGCCCGACGCCGTCGCCCGAACCCGGCCACGGCCAGCCACTGGGGCAGCCCCGCCAGCGCGGGCGAGCGCATCCCGGGCGGCTCGGGCAACACGTCCACCGAGCTGAACGCCTCGCTGCCGGCCAGCCACCACTCGGCCTCGTCGACGGTGCGCCGGGTGGCGTTCTCGCACCAGTACGGCACCAGCCCCGCGCGCACCACCTGCCACGGATCGAGCAGCCGGCCGCATTCCACCACCAACCGGTCACCGGTCTTGCCGGCGCCGCGCAGCCACCGCCGGTACAGGTCGGCGACGCCCGCGCTCAACGCCGCCGGTCGGGGCACCAGCACCCGGTGCAGCGGGTGCTCGTGGCGCGCCGACCAGTCCCGCGTGGCGGTCTCGAAGCCCGGGTCGACGCCGTGTTCGGCGTGACCCGACGGCACGGACACCTCCGGCGGCTCCCACCGGGCCACGCTGCCGCCGACGGAGCGCAGGACCTGCCGCAGCGCGTGGCTGTCCGGGTGGAAGTCCACCGGGTCCAGCCCGCTGGCGGGGCAGCCGACCTGGAAGCTGTGCCCAGCGTTGCGCTCCAGGACCGGCCAGGTGCGCGCGTCGTGGACCAGCAGCACCGGGGCGCCGGGGAGCAGGCGGTCGGTCAGGAACTGCGCGTACGCGGCCGGCAGGGCCCTCCACGCGGCGGTCAGCGCCACTGTCGCGCCGGCCAGAGCGCCGCGGCTGGCCGGGCAGTGCACCTGCCGCAGGTGCAGGTCGGCGTTGCCGGCGAGCAGCCGGGTGGCCAGTGTCGCGCCGTGCTCCAGGGCGGCCGCCGGGCGGTCCACCGCTCCGTCGGACCAGTGCACGATCATGTCGAAGCCGGCCGGCAGCAGCGGTACGCCGAGGGCCACCGCGAGGTGTGCCGCACCGCCGTGCGGAGAGCCGATCAGCACTCCCGGGTAGCGCCGGCGGGGGTACTGGTCGACGAACCAGCGGGCCACCCGGGCGGCGTCCACCTCGTCGGCCTGGGCCACGGTCAGCGCGACCCGACCGGCGGCGCGGGTGACCGCGGCACGGCGTACCGGCTCGGGCGCACCGGGGAACCGCGACGTCGGGCCGGTCTGGCCCAGGTCGGCACAGTCCACCCCGCGCAGCGCCCGGGCGGTGGCGGCGACCAGAACCCGGGCGGCGCTGCCCGCGGCCACGACCCGGTCGCCGGCCATACCGGCGCCATCGGCCGTCAGCCCCTTGTGCACCTTGTGCACCGGGCCCACCTTGCCTCGTTCGCTCACCACGCGGCCCGGCTTCCCGTCCCGATGGGGTTCAAACGGGGCATCACCCACCCGGCGGCACATTCCGCCGGTCGGCGGGGTGCGCCGGTCATCCTCGGCGTTCGGCGACGATCGGCGGGAGCGGGCCGGCAACGGCCTTCTGCCATGTGCCGGAACACGGCGGCGGGACGTGTTTCGCCCGGGCCAGGGCGGGCACTTCCGGGGCCATGCGCACCGAGGACACCAGCGAGCCAGCCGCCGCCACGATCACCCCGTACGAGGACGGCCCGCTGCTGGTCCGCGGCGACTTCGAGCTGGTCACGCCGGACGGCGAGCGCATCGACGCGCGCCGGGGCACTGTGGCGTTGTGCCGGTGCGGCAAGTCGGGGCTCAAGCCGTTCTGCGACGGCACCCACAAGGCGATCAACTTCCGCGCGGGCACCACCCGCGAGGGGTGACCCCACGTCGCCACGTCACGTAGCGAGAGCGCGCGGACGGCCCAGACCATAGGCACGACGCCACCTTTGCTCTGCACCCATCCACGCACCGGTTACGGAGCGTGTGTGGCGCGTGGGCGGGTGCAGAGCAAAGGGAGCGGCAAGCCCTCACCCAACGGCCGGCGCTCTAGACGGACCCCAAACGATTGGGTGTGATTTGTCGGCTTCCGGGGTGTGACAAGCCCTTCGGATCAGACGAGCGCGGGCGGGGCCGGCGGGGTCACAGCGGCGGGCGCGGCCACGGCGGGCGCGGCCCTGCCGATCGAGACGGTCGGCGGCACCGTCGGCGGGGCGGGTGGCCGCAGTGAGCTGCGACCGGCGGCCCAACTGTCCAGCAGGTGCCCGGCGAACAACCGGTCCACCGCGAGCCCGGCCGCCGCGCCGAAGAGCACGTCGGGGGCGAGGTCCGGCTCGACACGGACCAGGCCACCACACATGTCGTGCGCGGCGATCTGCTCGTGCACCGCGTCGGCCTCGACGTGCTCGTCGTAGAAGCGGGTGGCGACCTCGTCGAAACCGAGTCGGCGTAGCCCGTTGCCGTAGCGGCGGTTCGGCAGCGAAGACGTCATCTCGAACGCGGCCAGGTGCCCGAGCAGCGCTCCGCGCAGCCGCCTGTGCAGGCCGAAGAGCGACATCAGGTTGTTGGTCGCCAGGGTCACCGCCGGCACGGCGTCCAGGTGAGCGGCGTACGCGGTGTCCAGCCCCAGCCGGTCCAGGGTGCGGCGGAACAGCTCGGCGTGCATCCGGTCCAGCCGGCCGTTGCCGTACTCGTCAGTCTGGATCTCCACGAGCGCGGCCTTGGCCGGGCCGCCCAGGCGGGGCAGCGCCCAGCTGTGCGGGTCCGCCTCACGCAGGTGGTAGACGGAACGGTGGACGACGAACTCGCGGAACTGGGTGAGGTCGGCACGTCGTTGCAGCGTCGCGGCCAGCGGCGGCCCGTCGTCGGCCGCGACCAGCTCGGTCAGGCCGGCAGCCACCCCGGCGGCGGGCACCGTCGGCGTCCCGACCAGCCGGCGCAGTGCCGCCTCGAAGACCCGTTCGCAGCGGGCGCGCAACGCGAGCAACGTCGGCTGCCACTCCCACGAGTCGTCCACCCCGAGCCAGCCCCGGTAGTGCAGCTCGTAGCAGAGGAACAGGGTCAGTTGCAGGTCCTCGTCGGTGATCGGGTCCGCCGGGTCGAGGTCGACGCCGAGACCGGTCGGCAGGTCGTGCGGCGGGCGCCGCAGAGCCTCGACCACCGCCGCGGAGAGCGGGCCACGCGGCCGCGGCAGGATCGCCGGGCCGTAGCGGCGGTCAGCGGTCTCGGACATGGGACCTCCAGCATCGTCGGGCCGCTTCTGATGCCCTGGCCCAGGGCGACTAAACGAGGTCGTCGGCGTTCGCGGTGAGCGTCACCTGCTCCCGGACCTTCCGGGCGGGAGCGCCTTCGGCGTACAGGCCGCGCAGGTCGGCGAACGCCGGTTCCGGCGGCGCCAACGACACCGCCGGGTCGACAACCGCCTCGAGTACGCAGGGGCGGTCCGCCGCGAGGGCCTCGTCCCAGGCCGCGCCGACCAGCTCCGGGCGGTCCACCCGCACCCCGTGCAGCCCGAGCAGCCGGGCCCAACCGGCGTACGGCACGTCGGGTCGACGGCGGGTCGGGTCGGTCGACGGCTCACGACCGCCACCCATGCCGTTCTGGTCGCGGTTGTTGAGCACCAGCACCACCAGCCGAGGATCGCGCCACTGCTGCCAGTGGTGCGACACGGTGATCAGCTCGGCGAGCCCGTTGAGCTGCATCGCCCCGTCGCCGACCAGCGCGATCACCGGTTGGTCGGGGGCTGCGAGCTTGGCGGCCACCGCGTACGGCAGTGCGCAGCCCATCGAGCCGAGTGTGCCGCACAGTTGAGCCTTCACCCCCGGTGGCAGGGTGAGGTGCCGGGCGTACCAGTAGAGGACCGAGCCGACGTCGACCGCGACCGCGCCGCTGCCCGGCATCCGGGCGGACAGCTCCTGGAGGACGAGCTGCGGGTTGACCGGGTCGGCGGGCGCGGCGACCCGCTCGGCGGCGACCTCCCGCCACCGGTCCACCGAGCTCTCCACGGTGGCGCGCCACTGCTGCTCGGGCCGGCCGCGCAGGCGGGTCAGCAGCGCCCGCAGCGTTTCGGCGGCGTCACCGACCAGCGGCACGTCGGCCGGGTAGCGGGTGCCGATCCGGCGACCGTCGATGTCGATCTGCACCGTGCGGGCCTGCTCGGGCATCGGGAAGTAGTCGGTCCACGGGTCGTTGGTGCCGACCATCAGCAGCGTGTCGCAGCCGCCCATCAGCTCGGCCGCCGCCGGGGTGCCGACCTCGCCGAGCACCCCGGTGTGAAACGGCAGCCGCTCGTCGAGGACCGGCTTGCCCAGCAGTGAGGTGGCCACCCCGGCGCCGAGCCGGTCGGCGATCTCGATGATCTCGGGGGCCGCGTCGCGACCGCCCTGACCCACCAGGATCGCGACGCGCTGGCCGCCGCCGAGGAGTTGCGCGGCGGCGTCGAGGTCCACCTCGTGGGGCAGCACCCGGGCCAGCGGCTCACCCGGGGTCGCCGTGATCACCCCGGCGGCGTACGTCTGCAGGTCGGGCACCACGGCTTCCTGCAACTGCCGGGGCAGCACGACGCAGGTCGGGCTGCGCGTCGCCGCCGCCGTACGGAACGCCTGGTCCAGCAGCGCCCCCACGTCCTCCGGGCTGCGGCCGTAGCGGACGAACTGGTTGCACACGTCGCCGAATAGGCGACTCAGCCCGATCTCCTGGTGGGCGCCGCCGAGCGGCCCGGAGATGTCCTCCCCGACGATCGCCACCACCGGCTTGCTGTCCAGCTTGGCGTCGTAGAGGCCGTTGAGCAGTTGGACGGCGCTGGGCCCCTGGGTGGCGAGGCAGACCCCGATACCGCCGGTGAACTTGGCGTGCCCGGTGGCCATGAACGAGGCGGTTTCCTCGTGCCGCGCCGGGATGAACGCCGGCTCACCGCCGGTGCGGTCCAACGCTTCGATCAGCGGGGCGATCGCCTCGCCCGGATACCCGAAGGCGCGGGGCACCCGCCAGGCCAGGAGCCGCTCCACCACCAGATCCGCGACCCGCCGCTCAGCCATTCTCGCGCCCCGGTGTGCTGGGGTCGACGTAGCGCAGCACCGCGCCGACGCCGTCGGTGAGCTCGGGCGCCTCCTCGGGGCCCAGCACGGTCAGCGCCGCGTCGGTGCCGACGAGTGCCCGGACGAGTGCCGCGTCGGCGCGTACCCGCTGCGGGTCGGTCACCGACATCGCGGCCAGCTGCCCCGGGTCGACGGCGATCTCGGTCGGCTCTGCGCCGATCCACAGCTCGCCGTTGGCCGACGGGTCGTCCACGATGATCATGGTGTCCACCTGGTTGCGTTGCAGGGCCGAGACGACCGCGTCGAGCCCGCCGCCCACGTCCTCCTGCACACCGAACCTGTCCAGCGCGGCGCTGATCCGTTGATCGGCGACCTCCGCGATGGTCTGCACGGTGAGGTCGTCCAGCAGGGTCTGGTCGGCGCCTTCGGCCCGCGAGCCCGCATCGGTGCGCACCATGAGGTCCTGCCAGCGCTCGGGCATCTGGGCGGCGATCATCCCCGTGGCCCGGACGTCGCCGGCGATCACCACCACCTCCGCGCCGACCTTCTCGGCCAGCTGCACGGTCGCCGCGGTGACGTCACCGGCGTTGCGGTGCCAGGCCTCCATGGCGGCCTTCTGGTAGATGTCCTGGGACCAGCCGCCGGGCTGTGGTTTGCGGAGCGGGAAGGTCTCCCGGCCGACGACGTGGGCCCGCCGGGGCACTCCTCCGGCACTGATCGCGATGGCGTCCGCGCCGATCCGGTCGGCCAGCACCCGCACCCAGGCCACCTGTTCGCCCCGCTGGGCGAGCAACGGCATCACGTGCGGAAGCGGCGCGAAACTGGCCAGATCGCGCAGTGGTGGCGCGGACAGGTACTCGGAGAGCACCACCCGGCCGTGACTGGCGAAGACCGCCAGACCGTAGTCCCCGACCATCGGGTCGTGGCCACGGACCACCCGGTCCAAAGCGGCGATGCTCGCCTCGTCAGCTCCCTGTTCCATGAGCCGGCGCTCCAGGGCGCGCCAGCGCAGGTCCAGGGCGGGATGGGCGTCCTCCGTGTCCGCGGAGGCGTCCAGATACACCGAGCACCACGGCCCGGGACGGTCGTAGAGCGGGCGCAGGAAGGACAGCTGCATGCTCGACCCCTTTCCAGCTCGGCCCCCCGCTTACCCGGGTCGCCCGGGATGTCACCTCGTGGCCGTGAGCCCGTGACCAGGTTTCATTCACGTCGTTCAACTGAGGACGTCGATACGATCTGTGAACACATGCGGACTCTCGGTGGTGGGAATGGACAGCGGACTCGAAACGCGACGGATCGTGCACCCGACGGAGCGCATCGTCACCGGGCGGTTGATCCGCCTGCTCGACGGCTACACGCGCGAGGTGCGCATCGGGCAGCCGGTGCTGGTGGCGGTGCTCGCGGCGGCGGCGTTCGCGCGGCTGCCCGCCCTGCTGCTGCGCTCGCTCTTCTCCTTCGGCGGTGGCGGCACCCGCCGGCGCTGGAAGCAGTTGAAGCAGGGTCCGGAATATCTGGTCACGCCGGTGCGACTGCGTAACACCGCGGGGCAGCTCTGCGAGGTGGAGCTGCACGGTCACCTGCCGCAGAGCGCCCTGCACCCGGCGGACCAGGTGCAGCTCACCCTGCGCCCGCAACGGGACCCGGAGCTGCCGCCCCGGATCGAACGGATCGTCAACCTCACCACCGGGCAGCTGCTGACCCCGCGTACCGCGACGCTCTGGTCGCACCTCGGGCCGCCGCTGCTGTTGCAGGCGTTCCTGGGCGCGCTGCTGCTGGCCGGCGTCGTGGCCTGCTCCGCGCTGACCTGACCGCTCGGGCAGGCGGCCGGCGGGTCAGCCGACCGGGGCGGGTTGGCGGCTCAGCCGACCGGGGCGGGCTCGCGGGCCGGCTGGCGGTCGACGCCGAGCATCCCCCGGCGGCGGGCCCAACGCTCGAAGGCCAGGGTGGCGAACGGCGGCACCGCGCTGGCCAGAGCCACCGCCGTGGCCAGCAGGCTCCACCGGCGCAGCCGGGCCACGGCCAGCACCAGCAGGGCGTACGCGACGAAGAGGCCGCCGTGGATCGGCCCAAAGATCTTGACACCCAGCTCGTTGTCCGGCGGGCCGTACTTGACCAGCATGCCGACCAGCAGGGCCAGCCAGGAGCAGGCCTCGGCGATCGCCGCCGCGACGAACAACCGGGTCACCTTCTCGCGCATCCGCACGCCACCACCTCTCAGGGCCGCAATGCTATCGGGGCGGCCTGACTGGGCTATCAGGGCGGGCAGGTGGGTAGGAAGGGACCATCGGGTCTTTCCCCGCCCGCCCCGGACGTGCGAGGTTAGGGGGGACCAGCGGTGACAAGGTGGTGACCATGGGCGAGGACGTCGGCGTACGAACCTTCAGTCGAGAAGACCGGGCCCGTTATCGCGACAAGGTCCGCCGCTGCCTGGACGTCTTCGCCGAGATGCTGCGCGAGTCCCGTTTCGACGTGGACCGCCCACTGACCGGCGTGGAGATCGAGCTGAACCTCGTCGACGAGGCGTCGAATCCGGCGATGCGCAACGCCGACGTGCTGGCGGCCATCGCCGATCCGAGCTTCCAGACCGAGTTGGGCCAGTTCAACGTCGAGATCAACGTGCCGCCGCGCCGGCTGACCGGCACCGGCACCGCCGACTTCGAGGAGTACGTGCGGGCCAGCCTCAACGCCGCCGAGGTGAAGGCCCGGGCGATCGGCGCCCACATGGTCATGATCGGCATTCTGCCGACACTGCGCCCGGAGCACCTGACCGCCGAGACGCTCTCGGCCAACCCCCGCTACAAGCTGCTCAACGAGCAGATCTTCGCGGCCCGCGGTGAGGATCTGCCGATCGCCATCAGCGGCGTGGAGCGGCTGGCCGTCACCGCCGACACGATCACCCCGGAGGCGGCCTGCACCAGCACCCAGTTCCACCTGCAGGTCAGCCCGGCCCAGTTCGCCGACTACTGGAACGCCGCCCAGGCGATCGCCGGCATCCAGGTCGCGGTCGGCGCGAACTCGCCGCTGTTCTTCGGCCGCGAGCTGTGGCGCGAGACCCGCATCCCACTGTTCCAGCAGGCCACCGACACCCGATCGGAAGAGATCAAAGCCCAGGGGGTACGCCCCAGGGTCTGGTTCGGCGAACGTTGGATCACCAACGTGTTCGACCTGTTCGAGGAGAACGTGCGCTACTTCCCGGCGCTGCTGCCGGTCTGCGACCCGGAGGACCCGACGCAGGCCCTTGCGGCCGGTGAGGTGCCCAGTCTCGCCGAGCTGCGCCTGCACAACGGCACCGTCTACCGGTGGAACCGCCCGGTGTACGACGTGTCGCGCGGCCGACCGCACCTGCGGGTGGAGAACCGGGTGCTGCCCGCCGGCCCGACCGTGCTGGACACCATCGCCAACGGCGCCTTCTACTTCGGACTGGTCCGCGCCCTCGCCGAATCGGACCGGCCACTGTGGTCACAGATGTCGTTCAGCGCCGCCGAGGAAAACTTCACCAGCTGCGCCCGGCACGGCATCGACGCGCAGGTGTTCTGGCCCGGCCTCGGCTACCTGCCGGTGACCGAGCTGGTGCTGCGCCGGTTGTTGCCGATGGCGCATCACGGTCTGGACCGGTGGGGGCTCGACCCGGCCGAGCGCGACCGGCTGCTCGGCGTCATCGAGCAGCGCTGCCTGACCAGCCGCAACGGCGCGACCTGGCAGGTGGAGACGCTGCACCGACTGGAGTCCGCCGACCACCTGGACCGGCCGGAGGCGCTGCGCGAGGTGGTCCGCCACTACGTGGACCTGATGCACAGCAACCGACCGGTGCACGAGTGGCCCATCCCGTGAGCGCCCCGGCTGGCCCGATCCGCGCGGGGCTCAGCCTCGCGGGGTGGGGAACACCGAAGAGATCGATGATGCCGCCGGGAAGCTGGGCGAGCAGGTCGTGTCGCTCGTCATCGTTCAGCGCCTCGGCGACGGTCCGCAGCACCGCCTGGGCGTGTTGACGCACATGGTCTGCGTTCGCGACCTGTTCGCGGTCGCCGACGTGCTTCAGGAAATCACCGATGTCCCACCGGCGGCCCTCCGGATTGCGAGTGACGGACCCGCTCAACCGCTCCGGTAGCTGTGCCGCCAGGTTGTCGGCCTCCCGTCCGGCGAGCCGTTCGCCGAGCACCGACAGGACGGCCTGCACGGACCGCACCGCCTCGTTCTCACCGAGACCAGCGCGCTGTCGTACCGTGGCGATCATCTGCTCGTACTCCATGCTCCGCTCCTTCGGTCTCCTCGGCATGCCGTCAGGCCTGCCTGCGGACGAACGGGGCGAGTTCCCCGGCTCCCTGGTCACAAACGGGGTCACGCGCGGATCCGGACTCCCCGCCATCGACGGGCGGGGTCTCACAAAACATGCCAGTCGCGTCGGGCGGGCAGGGCGAGCTGCGGTGGTGGTCGGCTCCTATGGAGCTGAATCGTTTACGACATCAGCTCCACAGGCAGCGCGCGAAGCACTCCCCCGCCGGCAGACCTGACCTCCGGTCAGACCTTGAGCAGCACCTTCGTACAGTCGTCCTGCTTCTTCTGGAAGATCTTGTAGCCCTTCGGGGCGTCGCGCAGCGGCATGCGGTGGCTGACGATGAAGCTCGGGTCGATCTCGCCGCGCTGGATGCGCTCCAGCAGCGGCCGCGTGTAGCGCTGGACGTGGCACTGACCGGTCCGCATGACCAGTGAGCGGTTCATGAACGCGCCCATCGGGAACTTGTCGACGAAGCCGCCGTACGCGCCGACGACCGAGACCACCCCACCCGAGCGGCAGGCGAGGATCGCCTGGCGCAGGGCGAACGGCCGTTCCGTCTCGACCCGGGCGACCTGCTTCGCCCGGTCGTACGCGTACATGGCGGCGTTGCCGTGGTGGCCTTCCAGGCCGACCGCGTCGATGCACGCGTCGGGCCCCCGGCCTGCGGTCATCTCGTTGAGGGTGTCCAGCACGTCGGCCTGCTCGTAGTTGATCGTCTCGGCGCCGGTGTGCTCCTCGGCCAGCCGCAACCGGTACGGGAACCGGTCGATGACGATCACCCGCTCCGCGCCCAGGAGCCGGGCGCTGGCCGCGGCGAACAGCCCCACCGGCCCGGCGCCCCAGATCGCGATCACCTGGCCGGGTTTGATGTCGCACATCTCGGCGCCCATGTAGCCGGTCGGGAACACGTCGGCGAGCATGACCGCCTGGTCGTCGCTGACCTCGTCGGGCACCTTGAGCGGGCCGATGTCGGCGAACGGCACCCGGGCGTACTCGGCCTGGCCGCCGGCGTAGCCGCCGAGCAGGTGGGAGTAGCCGAAGATGCCGGCCGGCGAGTGCCCCATGATCTTCTCGGCGATGCCGGCGTTGGGGTTGGAGTTCTCGCAGACCGAGTAGAGGCCGCGCTGGCAGGACGAGCAGTGCCCGCAGGCGATCGGGAACGGCACCACCACGCGGTCGCCCGGTTTCAGGTTACGGACCTCCGGGCCCACCTCGACCACCTCGCCCATGAACTCGTGGCCGAGGATGTCGCCCTTGCGCATCGCCGGGATGTAGCCGTGGTAGAGGTGCAGGTCGGAGCCGCAGATCGCGGTGGTGGTGATCCGGACGATCGCGTCCCGGGCATTCATGATCTTCGGGTCGGGCACGTCGATCACCTTGACGCTGTCGGTGCCCATCCAGGCGGTGGCCTTCATGGTCGGTCCCTTTCGGATGCGTGGACGGTCAACGGCGCGACGACGGCAGCGGCTGGGCGGGACGCTGCATGGCCTGCTGGCGTACGGAGATGCCGTTGGGGCTGCCCTCGGAGCGGACCACCTCGCCGGTCTCCAGCACCTGCTTGAACCGGCGCAGGTCGTCGCGGACCTGCTGCTCGGGTTCCTCGCCGAAGAGCTTCGCCACCACCCGCCCGAGCGCGCCGGCCGGAGGCGCGTACCGCAGCTCGACCCGGACCTCGGTTCCCCGGTCACCGGGTGCGGGCACGAACCGGACCCGCCCGGCGTTGGGCACCCGGGTGCCCGGCAGCGAACGCCAGGTGATCGACTTGTTCGGCTGGTCGTCGATGATCTCGGCGTCCCACTCGACGCGGTGACCGGCCGGGCCACGGGCGATCCAGTGCGAGCGGCGCAGGTCGTCGGCGCGTACGGACTCCAGGTGCGCCATGAACCGGGGAAGGTTCTCCATGTCCCGCCAGAACCGGTACGCCTCGGCGGGTGAACGGTTGACGGTCACGGCGATCTCCATCCGGATCATCCGGGCCCGGGCCCGTTGGGCCCGCCCGATCCGCACGGCGGAGAGCACGTCGACGGCGGTGATGCCGGCGATCGCGAGGGTGCTCAGCGCGACCCGGCGGCGGCGTTCACCGCTGCGGTCCGCGAGTGCCCTCCCGAGCAGGGTCAGGTCCATGGCGTCGCCGGCCACCCGGCTCCAGGCCCAGCCGGCGGGGCGACGGCCGCTGAGCAGACCAGCGGCGCTGCCCAACTCCCGCAGGCCGACGGCCGGGAGCACGGCCCGCGCGGACGGGGAGTCGTCCACCCCGGTCAGTCGCGCGACGGGTCCGGGCGCGACCAGGGCGCCCACGCCCAGCGCCAGGCTCAGCAGGCCCAGGGCGCTCGGCAGCGTCGCCGGCACCGGCCCGTCCAGCTCGGGCAGGAGCACACTGTCGATCCGGGTCATGCCTGGTCCCTTCCGGTGGACGTGACCGCCGGTCCGCCGGCGGAGCGGCGGTGGTCCCGCCCCCGTGACGCTATGCCGTAGGCGTGACGTGCGCGCCCGGTTCGGGATAGAACGCCCGATGCGGGCAGCGCGGGCGACGCTCCTGCCACGACTGCTCCGCTGGCCTACCAAGCCCAGCGGAGCACGGTGATCAGGCCGACGACGGTGAGCGCCACCAGGACCAGACCGGTCAGCCCTGCCACCAGGCAGCCCAGCGCGTCCCACCGTGAGCGGTACGGGTGCCGCACCGACAGCCGAATATCACCGGGCCACATATTCTGGCCGGCCACCGGAACCTTCTTCCCGGCCCGTTGGTGGGAGTGGTGGAGAAGGGGGGTGACGGTGTCCGACGGCGATCTGATCTCCGAGCTGTACGCCGGCTGTTTCCGACGCCTGGTGGTGCAGCTGTACGCGGTGACCGGCGACCTGACCGAGGCGCAGGAAGCGGTCCAGGAGGCGTTCACCCGGGCGCTGGTGTCACCACGGCGCTTCGCCGCGCTGGAGAACCCGGAGGCGTGGTTGCGCCGGGTCGCGGTGAACTGGGCCCGCAGCCGGTACCGGCGCCGCCGGGTGCTCGACGGGCTGCTGCGCCGCATCGGCCCGCCGCCGGCTGTCGCCGACCACTCCCCGGAGCACCTCGCCCTGCTCGCCGCCCTGCGTGTGCTGCCGGAGGGGCAGCGGCACGCCCTGGCTCTGCACTACCTCGTCGATCTGCCGGTGGACGAGGTCGCGGCCACGCTGGGCGTCTCGTCCGGCACTGTGAAGTCAAGGCTGTCGCGGGGCCGGGTCGCCCTGGCGGCGCTGCTCACCGACACCGACACCTCCGACACCACCACCAGCACTGGCACTGGCACTGGCACTGGCACCAAGTGCGCCACCGACGCTACGGAAACCGGGAGGATCGATGTCCGGTCGTGAGTTCTCTGGGTTCGACGTGAACACCCTCACCGAGGCCGTGTCGCCGCCGCCCTTCGACGCGCTGCGGTCCACCGCCCGGTCCCGCCGGCACCGGTCGGTCGCGATGATGGCGGCCGCACTGGTCGCACTGGCCGGGCTGGCCGTCCTGCCGCTGGTGGCGGGGGCGGACGGCGCGGACCCGGTGGTCCCCGCGCAACCGTCGCCCGTGCACGGGGACAACTTCACGCTGACCGGGCCCGAGTCGGGGGTCGACGTCGACGTGTCGGAGGACGGCTGCGTCGTGCGCTTCGCGTACACCGGCGACCGCGGCCGGACCTGGTCGGACTGGGACGCGGCCCGGTTCCAGGGCACCAGGTGTGTGGCCAGTTCCCGCACCGCGACACCGTCCGGTCCTGTCGAGGTCTCCGTGCTCAGTGACCGGTCCTACCTGGTGAGCGACGTCGGGCTGCCCCGTCTCTCCACCGACTACGGTCGCACCTGGCGGGACGGGAATTCCGCGATCGTTCCCGTACCACGATTTCCGGCGACGGCCCGGCCGGTCTTCTGCGGGTTCGGTTGTGAGCCACTGTCCGAACCACTCGCTGTGGATCCGTCGAACGGGACCGTGTACCGCCTCACCACGGCACCCTCGTGGCGTCCACTGTTCAGCCTCTACCCCGCTGCCGGCGGCGCCATCTGGGCGGTGTACCGGATGGGAGGCGCCTCGGGGTCGACCGTCGCCCGCAGCTCCGACAGAGGCGCGACCTGGACCACCTGGGACGCGGGCGACGACGCGAACGTGCTCGCGGTGGTCGGGCTCAACGACCGCGAGGGGTACGCGCTGGCGGAGCCACGGACGACGAGCGGCGGGATGCGGCTGCTGCACACCACGGACGGCGCGAAGACCTGGACGGACACCGGCGCCGACCTGCCGCAGCGGACGTGGGACCTCACGGTGGGGTCGGACGGCTCCCTGCTCGCGATCACCACCAACGGGGGCACCGAGCCGAACGAGCTCGCGCGGCTCCTGGTCAGCCGGGACGACGGGCGGCGCTTCACTGTCGCGCGTGATTACGGCACGGTTGTCGGGTCGGTCAGTGTGGTGCCCGGCTACGCCTGGCTCTTCGGGCGCGACGACGGGTCGACGGGCGAGCCGGACCATCTGATCGTCACCACGGACGCGACCACCTGGACCCGCTTCGCGCTCAAACCATGAAAACGGCGTGCCGCCCGGCGTTAACAGTGACCCGTACCGGGTAGCCGGCATCCGCTGCTACCGGCGGTCGGGGAGGTGGGATGACGGCGACGAACGCCTTCTTCGAGCGGTTGACCGTTGCCGGCCGGGACCCACGGTTCAGCAAGGTCTGCGGGAGCGTGCGGTTCGACATCCGGGACGGAGGCCACCTGGAGCAGTGGCTCCTGGAAATCGATCATGGCCGGATGCGGGTGACCAGGAACGGTGGTCCCGCCACCACCGTGATCCAGGTGTCCGCGCAGGTCGCGGACGCGATGGCGCGAGGTGAGGTGAACGGCCTGGCGGCGATCACCCGCGGGGACATCCTGGTCGACGGTGACCTCGGCCTGGCGCTGCGACTCGGGCGGCTCTTCCCGCGCGAGGCGAGGCCGCTTCAGCGCGACGACCACGACAGCGGCAGGTGACCGATGAGGGACATCGCGGGCACTGTGGCGTGCATCGACGGGAACACCTTCATGGTGTCCGACTCCAGCGGCGATGTGGAGTCCTCTCCCGCCACGCCGGTCGGGCTGTTCGCCGCTGACACGCGCTTCCTGTCCCGCTGGATGCTCTTCGTCAACGGCGAGTGCATGACCGCGCTGTCGGTGGACGACAGCCAGTACTACGAGGTCACGTTCTTCGTGGTGCCGGGCGCGGCGGTCGACTACGTGCAGGCCGACCTGTCGGCCATCCGGCGCCGGCGTATCGGCCCGGACCTGACCGAATCGCTGACGATCTTCAACTACGGCGACAAGGACACCGACCTCGACGTACGCCTGGAGGTGGCAGCCGACTTCGCCGACATCTTCGAGATCAAGTTCGACGTCGGTGAGAAGGTCGGCACGCACTACACCCACGTGGGTCCGAACGAGTTGCGCCTGGGCTACCGGCGCGGCACCTACCAACGTGAGGTGGTCGTGTCGGCGAGTGAGCCGGCCGAGTTCGACCCGGACGGCATCCGCTTCCGGGTCAGGCTGCGCCCTGGCGAGCAGTGGTCGACGCAGTTGCAGGCTGACATGAGGGCGCTGCGTCCGGACGGCGTCGACCTGCGCTCGGCTCTGCGGGCTCAGCGGCCGGACGCCTCCACCCTGCCCACCAGCCTGCGGGCCTGGGTCGAGGCGGCCCCGACGCTGGACACCGACAGCGTCGCCCTCAAGCAGGTGTACCACCGCAGCCTGGTGGACCTGGCGGCGCTGCGCTTCGCGCCGCTCTCGCTCAGCGGCGCCGCCGTACCCGCGGCAGGATTGCCCTGGTTCATGACCCTTTTCGGCCGCGACAGCCTGCTGACCTGCCTGCAGACCCTGGCCGTCACCCCGTCGTTGACCCCACCGACGCTGCGGATCCTCGGGTCGCTGCAGGGCGTCCGCACCGACGACGTGTTGGAGGAGGACCCCGGCCGGATCCTGCACGAGCTGCGCTACGGGGAGTCGGCCGCGTTCGAGGAGCAGCCGCACTCCCCCTACTACGGCACTGTGGACGCCTCGCCGCTGTTCGTCGTGCTGCTCGACGAGTACGAGCGGTGGAGCGGCGACACTGCGCTGGTGACCGAGTTGGAGCAGGAGGCGCGAGCGGCCCTGGCGTGGATCGACCAGTACGCGGACCTGACCTCCACCGGCTACATCTGGTACCAGCGACGTAACCGCGCCACCGGCCTGGACAACCAGTGCTGGAAGGACTCCTGGGACAGCATCTCCTACGCCGACGGGCGGCTGCCGGGCTTCCCGAGGGCCACCTGCGAAACCCAGGGGTACGCCTACGACGCCAAGATCCGGGGAGCGCGGCTGGCCCGTACCGTCTGGAATGACCCGGACTTCGCCGACCAGTTGGAGCGCGAGGCGGCGGCGCTGTACGACCGCTTCAACCGGGACTTCTGGTTGGAGGACCGCGGCTACTACGCCCTCGCGCTCGACCACGACGGCACTCCGGTCGACAGCCTGTCGTCCAACATCGGGCACCTGTTGTGGAGCGGGATCGTGCCGCCGGAGCGGGCCCCGCGGGTCGTCGAACACCTGATGGGTCCCAGACTCTTCTCCGGTTGGGGTGTGCGCACCTTCGCCGAGGGGCAGGGCCGTTACAACCCACTCGGCTATCACAACGGCACGGTCTGGCCGTTCGACAACTCGTTCATCGCCTGGGGTGTGCGCCGGTACGGGTTCACCACCGAGGCGGGCCGCATCGCCGAGAGCATCCTCTCCGCCGCCACCTACTTCGAGGGTCGGCTGCCCGAGGCGTTCGGCGGGTTCGACCGTGACACCACCCGGTACCCGGTCCGGTACCCGACCGCCGGCAGCCCGCAGGCGTGGTCCAGCGGAGCGTGCATGCTGCTCATCCGCACCATGCTCGGCCTCGATCCGCACGAGGACCACCTGGCCGTGGCCCCCGCGCTACCGGCCGCCTTCGGGCGGATCGCGCTCCTGGACATCCCCGGCCGCTGGGGCAAGGCCGACGCCTTCGCACGTCACCGCCCCAACCAGCGCTAGCGAGACGCTCAACTGACGGTGAAGCCGCCGTGGGTACGTGTCTCCCGCAGCCAGTCGAGCCAGGCCACCCACAGCTCGTCGGTCTCCCACTCGGCGCGCAGGCTCGTCGGCGACGCGTCGTAGAGGATCAACGCCTGCTCGATCTCGGTCTCGCCCACCACCCAGGGGCCGTTGCTCGTCAACTTGAACTCGGGGATCCCCACCTTGCCGGGGCTGGTCTGCGCGGATGCCGCCCGTTCGGCCTCCTTGTAGGCGTCGCGTCGACGCTGGTCGTTGCGCCAGTCGGCGACGCTGTCGAACGGCCAGTCCGGAAAGGGCTGCGGCGTTGCCTGGTAGGTCATGCCGGCCCATCGCATGCGTTCCCGGCAGAACCCCATGCCGGCGATGTTCAGGGCGAACTGGTAGGCGTCGGCGAGCGACGAGTACTCGTCGTAGCACTGTGGCCAGTTGCCGCACGACCCGTTCAGGTCTAAGCACGCTTCGGCGTGGGCGCGCGCGGTAGCGGCGGGTTCGGGCAGATCAACGTGTTCGAAGCTGTAGCCCATCGGACCCCCGACCGCCAGCAGAGCAGGAACTTGGCATTCTGCCCGACGCCGACGAGCGACGCCCCTTTGCGCGTACCCCGGTCAGGGCTCAACCCCCGGCGGGCCCGGTGGCCCGGAAGGTGCGCCGGTACGCGTCCGGCGGCACGCCGACGGTGCGGTGGAAGTGCCGCCGCAGTGTCGTGGCGGTGCCCAGGCCGGCCGCCTCGGCGATGACGTCGACGCTGTCGTCGGTGTTCTCCAGCAGCTCCTGGGCGCGGCGGATCCGCTGCGTCGACAGCCACAGCAGCGGGGTGGTGCCGGTGACCGCCCGGAAGTGCCGAGCCAGGTTGCGCGAGCTCATGTTCGCCTGCCGGGCCAGGTCCTCGACGGTCAGCGGTCGGTCCATCCGTTGCAGCACCCAGGGGAACAGGGCGGCGAGCGGGTGGTCGTCGCGGGCGGGCACCGGGGTGGTGACGTACTGGGCCTGACCGCCGGCGCGGTGCGGCGGCACGACCAGGCGGCGGGCGACGGCGTTGGCGACCGTCGAGCCGTGGTCGCGGCGGATCAGGTGCAGGCACAGGTCGATCGCGGCGGCCTTGCCGGCGGAGGCGAGCACGGTGCCGTTGTCGACGTAGAGCACGTCCGGGTCGACCCGCACCCGGGGGTAGCGGGCGGCCAGCGCCTCGGTGTGGGCCCAGTGCGTGGTGGCGCGCAGCCCGTCGAGCACCCCGGCGGCGGCCAGCACGAACGCGCCGGTGCACAGCGAGACCATTCGGGCGCCCGCCGCGTGGGCGGCGCGCACCGCGTCGAGCAGGGCGGGCGACACGTCCACGTCGACGTCCTCCACCGCAGGGATGATCACGGTGTCGGCGCGGGCGAGTCGGTCCAGCCCGTCGTCGGGCTCCATCTGGAACCGTCCGACCCGGACCGGGCCGGGACCGCAGACCACCACCTCGTACCACGGGTCCGCCTGGCCGGTGGGGTCGCGGGCGAAGACCTCGCAGGCCAGGCCCACCTCGAAGTGCAGCATCCCGTCGGTGGCGGCGATCGCGACAAAGGTCATGTCCGAAACTGTACGGGTAATGGCGTTCCCGACACTGGTCGGTTATCGGCCGCTGCTGGAGGCTGTACTCAGTCGATCTTCTCAGGGGGCAGCAATGGGTCAGCGTGTAGCGGTGTTCGGGGCGTACGGGCACACCGGACGGTTCGTGGTGACGGAGTTGCGCGAGCGCGGGTTCGTGCCGCTGCTGCTCGGCCGCGACGAGAGCAGGCTGGCGGCGTCGGGGCTCGCCTACCGGGTGGCGTCGGTCGACGATCCGGCCTCGCTCGACCAGGCACTGATCGGCGCGGACGCGGTCATCAACTGCGCCGGCCCGTTCGCCTCGACCGCCGCGCCGGTGATCGAGGCCGCGCTGCGCGCCCGGATCCCGTACGTGGACGTGGCGGCCGAAATCGAGGCGAACGTCGACACGTTCGCGAACTTCGGCGAGCCCGCCCGTGCGGCTGGCATCGCGGTCGTCCCGGCGATGGCGTTCTTCGGCGGGCTCGGCGACCTGCTGGTCACCACGGCGATGGGCGACTGGACGTCGGCCGACGAGGCGCACGTGGCGTACGGACTGAGCAGCTGGCACCCGACGGCCGGGACGGTCGCCGCCGGCGCCGTCTCCCGCGAGCGCCGCGACGGCCGTCGGGTCCGCTACACCGGCGGCCGGTTGGAGTACCACGTCGACGAGCACGATCTGCCGAGCCTGGTGTGGGACTTTCCCCCGCCGCTGGGCCGGCGCCGGGTGCTCGGTGAATTCACCATGGCCGACGTCGTCACCGTCCCGAGCCACCTGGCCATCCCCGAGGTCCGCACCTACATGGCCGCCGACGCCGCCACCGACCTGGCCGCCGCGCAGGCACCGGTCGCGGCCGACGAGTCGGGCCGCTCCGCGCAGACGTTCACCGTCGACGTCGTGGTGCGGCGCGGCGACACGCGACGGCGTGTCGTCGCCACCGGCCGGGACATCTACGCGGTCAGCGCACCCCTGGCCGTCGAGGCGGTCCGCCGCATCCTCGCCGGTCAGACGAGGACGAGCGGTGTCGCCTCCGCCGGCGAGATCTTCGACGCGCCCAATTTCCTCCGCGCGCTGTCGCCCTCAATTTCCGTCGACCGGCACCCCGACGAAAATCGGCCCGAACTCGTTACCCAGAATGCGTAATAATCCAATAGCGCGGCGCGCCGGAGACTTAAAAAAACTTAAGACCGCGCGCGTGAAAAATTGTTATCCCGAGCGCCGGAGCCGGCCACCTGCGCCTTTGCGGAGGGGCCTCCTTAATTCTTTCCCCGCGAGTTGATGCAGGCTCCTGACGTGCACATACTTCTTCCGACCGGAGCGTTATCGCCGACTCGAAGGACAACACTGGTAATGCGGACTCCCCCCGCGCACGTCGCACCCCCGGACCGGGCGCTGAAACGTCGTCGCCTCACTCGCATCACGCTCGCCTCCGCAGTCGTCGCCGCGCTCGGCGCCAGTGGCATCTACATCGCCGGCGCCCAGGCCGAAGAGGTCGACGTGCCCGGCCGGGTCCGGGCGGAGGCCTTCGCGGCGCACTCCGGCGCGCAGACCGAGGGCACCGGCGACACCGGCGGCGGCCGGAACGTCGGCTGGTTGGCCAACGGCGACTGGCTGCGGTACGACGATGTGTCGATCACCGGCGTCGACCTGGCGGCCCGGGTTTCCTCGCACAACGCCACCGGCGGCACCGTCGAGCTGCACCTCGGCGCGCAGGACGGCCAGCTGCTGGCCAGCTTCCCGATCGCGCAGACCGGCGGGTGGCAGCAGTGGAAGACCGTCACGGCGAAGGCGTCCGGTGTGCCGACCGGCGCGCAGACCGTCTTCGCCGTCATGAGGAGCACCTCGCCGTCGGATTTCGTGAACCTCAACTGGTTCACGTTCGGTCCCCCGGCGGGCACGTCGCCGAGCGCGTCGGCCAGCGCCTCGCCGACGCCCACCGCCTCGTCCGCGCCGAGTGCCACCCCGTCGGCGTCACCCTCCTCGTCGGTGCCGCCGACCGCGCCGGCCGGCGGTTGGGTGCCGGTCGACCAGGCCAAGTGGAACAAGGAGCTGGCCGCGTTCAACGCGCTCAAGCCCAAGGCGGTGCCGCCGGGCACCACCCGGGTGCCGGAGTTCCACACCGACTGCGGTGTCGCGAACTCCGCCGCGGACGACCCGATCGTCCTGCCCGGCCTGTCGGGCGCCTCGCACATGCACACCTTCTTCGGCCCGAAGGTCGACGCCTTCACCACGACGGACAAGCTGTTCGCCGCGGCGAACACCTGCAACGCCCCGGGAGACAAGAGCGCCTACTGGACCCCGGAGCTGCGCAAGGACGGCAAGCCGGTCCCGATCAAGAGCATGCGCGTCTACTACGGCTCACGGGTCAAGGACCCGTCGACCGTCAAGCCCTTCCCGCCGGGCCTGGTGGTGGTCGAGGGTGACGCCAAGCGGCAGGTGGACACCCCCAAGAACGCCGGCAGCAACCAGTTCTGGTGCGCGGGCAGCGCCGAGATCGGTCGCAGCGCCGACGGCAACTGGCCGAGGTGCGCCCCGGGCGGCAATCTGATCTTCCAGCTCGTGTTCAAGGACTGCTGGGATGGCAGGAACATCGACTCGCCCGACCACAAGTCGCACATGGGCGACCCGGTGAACGGCGTCTGCACCGGCAAGTACCCGGTGGCGGTGCCGGACCTGTCCTTCATGGTCAACTACGAGTCGCTGGGCGGTGACGGTCTCAGCCTCTCCTCCGGCAAGCCGTCCTCCATGCACGGCGACTTCATGAACGCCTGGGAGCCGGAGCGCCTCGCCGACCTGGTGAAGTCCTGCCTCAACCAGAACGCCAAGTGCGGCATCGACACGACGTTCGCCGGCGGCTGACCAGCGCGTCCACCCGTTGTCGACGGACGGCCCTCTCGCTCAGTCGAGGGGGCCGTCCGGCATCGGGCCCGGCCCAGCCCCGTGGCGACGCCTTCCGGTCCCGTCGCGGAGCTTCCCGGCCCCCTCGCGGAGCGTCAGGATGGATGTCGCCGTCAGCGCGACGGCACGGTCGTCGTCCTGCGACAGGCCCACCAGCGCGCGTGCGGCGGTGCTACCCGGGATGTCCGCCAGCGCCTCGGTCAGCCGCCGACGCGCGGACGGGGTCAGGCTCCCCCGGGCGAGGCAGTCGACGAGGGTCGTCGCGATCCGGTCCGCCTCCGCGGGATCGGTCGCCAGCACGCCCAACACGTCGGCCGCTTCGGCGTCCTTCGTCTCCTCGACGACCATGTCGATCAACGTCGGGACCGCGTCCGCCGCCCCCCGTGCACCGAGCGCCAGCGCCGCGTACCTGCGGACCACGACGTCGGGGCTCGCGAGGGCGTCGCGCAGCGCGTCGGCCGCCGCGTCGTGCGGGATCTCGGCGATGGTCTGGACGGCACGCTCGCGTACGTCGGCCTGCGGTGAGCGGAGGCCGTCCGCGAGCAGCGCCAGGCCCCCGTCCCCCGACTGTGCCAGCGCCCATCGCAGGGCTCCGGCGACGTTCGGGTCGGACTCGTTGAGCGCCGCCTCGACGAGTGCCTCCACGGGCACCGGAGCCCCGTCGAGCGAGGACAGGGCCGCGCGTTGACGCCTGCCCGCGCTCGGCGAGCCCAGCGCCTGAAGGAGCGCGACGACCTGGAGGACGTCCTCCCAGTCGGCGGGTTCGGCGGCACCGATCCGACGCAGTCGGGTGAGCAGGTCCAGCTCATCCGCGATGCGCTGTCGCGTCCGTTGGATCAGGTCGTCGACGAGGTCGGAGGGTGCGAAGCCGGGATCGTCGAGTGCCCGCCGGACGTCACGCAACGACAGACCCAGGGACCGCAGGCTCTCGACCTGGAAGATCAGCCGGATGTCCTCGTCGGAGTACTCCCGATAGCCGGCGCCACTCCGACCGGTCGGCCGGACCAGGCCGAGCGAGTCGTAGTGCCGGAGCATGCGGGCGCTGACCCCGGACCGGCGCGCCACGTCACCGATCAACACCTGCGCATCATCCCTTCTCACCGATCGCGCCGAGGGCCACCACGCGCTTCGCCTCCTCGATCGCGAACTCGACACCGGCATCCGGGTCCCGCGCCAGCCGTTCCGTCGCGATCGCGTGCGCGCGTACGTGCGGGTCGAGATCCGTCATCGCGGCGCGCAGGATCGGCATGGTCACCGCACCGAGCGCGACCAGCGCCCGGCTGAGGCTCAACCGCGTGTCCCGCATGCCGCGCCCGAGCTGTGTCGCCAACACGCCGGCCAACTCGGTCTCGTCACCCGGCGGCACGAGGACGACCGCCGCCCGCCAGGCGCTTCGGGCCACCTCGTCGTCCGGGTCGGTCAGAAGCGCCCGCGTCAGCGCCGGCCAGGCCCGCCGATCGCCGATCTTGGACAACGTGTGCAACGCCTGGCTCCGGGCCTGCGCACGCTCCGAGGTGAGTTGGTCGGTGAGCTTCGGCACGGTCAGCGCGGTTGGGTGGCGGATCAGTGCCCAGGTGAGCATCTCGCGTACGGAGAACTCGGGCTCGATCGCGC
The DNA here is from genome assembly GCF_057766525.1 of Micromonospora sp. MGP-C2. Classification (NCBI taxonomy): domain Bacteria; kingdom Bacillati; phylum Actinomycetota; class Actinomycetes; order Micromonosporales; family Micromonosporaceae; genus Micromonospora; species Micromonospora sp. MGP-C2. Next base: position 474,148 of record NZ_JBYMEN010000002.1, on the reverse strand, counting down.
ACCGCTCGACGAGGGTGTCGACGAACAGTGGGTCCGGGGCCGTGCCGACCGCCAGCGCCGCGCGCAGCCGCACCGACGGGTCGGCGTTCTCCAGCGCCTGGAGCGCCCGCATCGTGTTCGTGTCCTTTTCCGGCCTGGTCATCGGGACCACCTCCCGGACCCCACTGAAGACCTTGCCACTGTGTCAAGGTCAAGGCGGCCGAGGGGCGGCCCGCGGGTCACCCGGAGTGCGGCGCTGGCTGGTCGACGGACGACACCGACCAGCGCCGTCGGCCGCGCCACGGCAGACGTCACTCCACCGTCCAGGCGACACCGGGAGGTCGGACGCGCGCGGACAGTGGTCCGCCCGTGGCATCGGTCAACCCGACCTGGCCGACGAGTGTCCCGTTGCCCTCGTGTGCGGCGCGCAGCAGCTCGGTCGGGATGTCGGTGAACATCAACTTCGCTCGTCGGAACATCGCGAAGCCGTCCTCGGTCACCGCTCCCCAGCTCAGATACAGGAACCGCGCCCCGGGCCGCCCGTGCACCCAGGGGCCGCCGACGTCGAGCATCCCGTCGATCTCGCGGCTGGACACCTCGAAGCACCAGGTTGCCGTCGCCGCGTCGGCCGGCACCAGCTCGACCACCTCGGCCTTGCGCTGGACCCCGACGTGCACGTTGCCCAGCCGCAGCGCGTCGGCCTCCGCCCCGGCGCGCCGCCCCGGGAGGTCGCTGCCGTCGATCCGGATCCGCATGCTGGCGACTCTAGGCCGGACGAGGGTGTGCGGCGGCCAGGCGGGTCACCGCACCGCCCTGGACAAAAAGCAAAGGCAAGGAGATAACTCTCCCTGCCACTTCTAACGTATATCGCACCTGGGGGCTTGCGGCAAGACCCCGGTCCTGGCGCAGAATCTGCGGCCGGACCAGCATCAGGACGTAACGGGGGGCATGACGTGGGTGTGTTGTCGATGGACGGGGACCGCAGCGACCTCGCACCGGTGTTGGATCTTCGGGAGGTTGACGAGACGCAGGTAGGGGTCGTCGGTGGCAAGGCCGCGCACCTGGGCGGGCTGTCGCGGATCGACGGCGTCCGCGTGCCGGCCGGGTTCTGCGTGACGACGGCCGCCTTCCGGCGGGTCATGGCGGAGGCACCGTCGATCGACGACCGGCTCGATCAGCTGTCGCGCCTGGGCCCGGACGACCGGGAGGCGATCGGCGCGCTCAGCGCGGAGATCCGCCGGAGCATCGAGGAGACCGCGATTCCGGCCGAGCTGGCGGCCACGATCACCCGCGCGCTCGCCCGGTTCGGCGAGGAGGCCGCCTACGCCGTGCGGTCCAGCGCGACGGCAGAGGACACTCCCACGGCTTCCTTCGCGGGCCAGCAGGACACCTACCTGAACGTGGTGGGGCCGGAGGCGGTCCTGCGACACGTCAGCCGATGCTGGGCCTCGCTGTTCACCGAGCGGGCCATCATCTACCGCCTGCGCAACGGCATCGACCACCGCGCGGTAGACATGGCTGTCGTCGTACAGCAGATGGTTTTTCCGGATGCGGCCGGAATCCTGTTCACGGCCGACCCGGTCTCGGGCAACCGGAAGGTCGCGACAGTGGACGCCAGCTTCGGGCTCGGCGAGGCCCTGGTGTCCGGCCTGGTGAACCCGGACGTCTTCACGGTGCGCGACGGGGAGGTCGTCACCGGCGCGGTCGCCGCCAAACACCGTGCCGTCGCTGCTCTGCCTGGCGGCGGTACGCGGGAAGTGGCGATCGACAGGCAGCGGCAGGAGCAGCCGGCGCTGACCGAGGAGCAGGTCGTGCGGCTGGTGCGGCTCGGGCGACGGATCGAGGCGCATTTCGGGCGTCCGCAGGACATCGAATGGTGCCTGGTCGACGACGACTTCCAGATCGTGCAGAGCCGGCCGATCACCACGTTGTTTCCCATTCCCGCGGCCGCTGACCAGGAGAACCACGTCTACCTGTCGGTCGGTCACCAGCAGATGATGACCGATGCGATGAGGCCGCTGGGGCTCTCGATGTGGCAGTTGACGGCCATGGCCCCGATGCTGGAGGCCGGCGGGAGGTTGTTCGTCGACGCCACTCGGCTGCTTGCCTCACCCGCGAGCCGCACCGGCTTCCTGGAGATGGCGGGGAAGTCCGATCCGCTGATGCGCGACGCGTTGGAAACGCTGCTCGATCGCCCGGACTTCATTCCGACGCTCCCGGACGACGGTGGTCCCGGCAGGCCGACGACCGGCGGCGCGTCCGCCCCGATCGAGACCGACCCGGCCATCGTGACCGAACTGATCGGGCGCAGCGAGGGGTCCATCGCCGCGTTGCGGCGCGACATCGCGACGGTGACCGGTACGGCGCTGTTCGACTTCCTGCTGGAGGCCTTCCGGGAGCACAAGCGGGTCCTCGGTGAGCCGCTGAACATGCAGGCGATCATGGCTGGCATGGAGGCCACCTGGTGGCTCAACGACCGGCTGTACGAGTGGCTGGGCGAGAAGAACGCCGCGGACACCCTCACCCTGTCGGCTCCCGGCAACATCACGTCGGAGATGGGCCTGGCGTTGCTCGACGTCGCCGACGCGATCCGTCCGCATCCGGAGGTGGTGGCGTTCCTGCGGGGCGTCGAGGACGACGGCTTCCTCGACGAGCTGCCGAAACTCGCGGGTGGGACCGAGGCGCGCGACGCCATCGAGGCGTACCTCGACCGGTACGGCATGCGCTGCGTCGGCGAGATCGACATCACCAGGCCGCGGTGGAGCGAACGACCCAGCACGCTCGTGCCCGTGATCCTCGACAACGTCCGGCTCTTCGAGCCGGGCGCCGCCAGACGGCGCTTCGAGCAGGGGCAGCAGCGGGCGCACCAGAAGGCGCAGGAGGTGTTGACGCGCCTGCGGGCGCTGCCGGACGGGCAGCAGAAGGCCGACGAGACCGAGCGGATGATCGACCGGGTACGGACCTTCGTCGGCTATCGGGAGTACCCGAAGTACGGCATCGTCAGCCGCTACTTCGTCTACAAGCAGGCCCTGCTGGGCGAGGCGGAGCGCCTCGTGCGGGCCGGTGTGCTCACCGAGACCGAAGACGTCTTCCACCTCACGTTCCAGGAGTTCCACGAGGTCGTGCGCTCGCACCGGGTGGACGACGAGCTGATCCGGCAGCGCAGGGACGCGTTCCGGTCGTACCAGGCGCTCACGCCTCCCCGGGTGCTGACCTCGGACGGCGAGGTCATCACCGGGGCCTACCGACGCGACGACGTGCCGGCCGGCGCCCTGATCGGGGTGCCGGTGTCCGCCGGGACTGTCGAAGGACGCGCCCGCGTCATCCTCGACATGGCCCAGGCTGATCTCGAAGCGGGTGACATCCTCGTCACGACCCACACGGACCCCAGCTGGACGCCGCTGTTCGTCGGCATCGCCGGCCTGGTGACGGAGGTCGGCGGGTTGATGACGCACGGCGCGGTGATCGCACGGGAGTATGGCCTGCCGGCTGTCGTGAGCGTGCTCGACGCCACCCGGCTGATCCGCGACGGGCAGCGGATCCGGGTGCACGGCAGCGACGGGTACGTCGAGATTCTGCCCGGGTCGGCGGCGCAGGAGGAGGAACGACGATGACGATGTCTGTCCGACGTCTGGTGGCCGTCGTGGCGACGGCGTCGACAGTGGTGTCGCTGGCGGGGTGCGGCACCGGCGACGCACCCGAGGCGCACACGACGCCAAGCCCCGAGGCGCGCACGACGGCCAGCCCCGAGGTGACGGCCAGCCCGTCGCCGGCCGCCGAGCAGGAGTTCCAGCGGCTGGAGCAGACGTTCCAGGCGCGACTGGGCGTCTACGCCGTCGACACGGGCACCGGCCGCACTGTGGAACACCGACCCGACGAGCGGTTCGCGTACGCCTCGACGTGGAAGGCGTTGGCCGCCGCCGAGGTGCTGGACGGCACCACCGACGCCGAGCTGGACCGGGTGGTGCGCTATTCGGCGCAGGACCTGGTGTCGCACGCACCGATCACCGAGAAGCACGTCGCCGAGGGCATGAGCCTGCGTGCCCTCGCCGACGCCGCCGTGCGCTACAGCGACAACACGGCCGGGAATCTGCTGCTGCGTCACCTCGGCGGCCCGCAGGGGTTCGAGAAGAAGCTGCGCGGGATCGGCGACACGGTCACCGACCCGGCCCGCTACGAGACCGCCCTCAACGAGGCGACCCCGGGCGACCGACGGGACACCAGCACGGCGCGGGCTCTGGCGGGCGACCTCCGGGCGTACACAGTGGGGGATGCCCTGACGCCCGCGGACCGCGACGTGCTGCTCGGTTGGCTGAAGGGCAACACCACCGGCGCGGCGCTGGTCCGCGCCGGGGTGCCCGCCGGCTGGGTGGTTGGGGACAAGACCGGGACCGGAGGGTACGGCACCCGCAACGACATCGCGGTGATCTGGCCGCCCGATCGTGCCCCGATCGTCGTCGCCGTGCTGTCCAGCCGTGACAAGTTGGACGCCACCCCCGACGACGCGCTCATCGCCCAGGCCACCACTGTGGTCGTCGCCCAACTGTGAGCGCTCGGCCGGCACGCGCTCAGCCGACGAGCAGGAGCACGCTGATCGCCAGCATCACCAGGGCGGTGCTCGCGTGGACGCCGTACGCGATCGCCTTTGGGCCCTTGCTGCGCAGCACGATCAGCGCGTCCCCGATGGGTATGAGGGTGGCGGCCAGCATGAACCAACCCAACAGGTGCGATGTCGCTCCGATGATCAGGACGAAGATGAAGAGCCCCGACGCGATGTCGCGCACGCCCTTGACGGTGAGCCAGGCCTGAAAGGCCCTGTCGTCGGTCGGCGTGCCGGGGATGCCGAACCCGACTGCGGCCTGCGGCGCCCAGAAGACGCGCGCGCCGATGACGATGATGCCTACGTCGATCAGTGCGGCGAGCACGGTGGCGACGGTGGTGAGCATGGGTTGTCTCCCCTGTTGACGGCAGCGCCCGCAGCGATTGTTGCCGGCGCTAGTTGTGCTAGCAACGCTAGATCTAGCTTCGACAGGAAGTCAAGCGTTGCTAGGATGCAGTCATGTCCGGCATCAACGAGCGCCGCGAACGCGAACGCGCCCACCGTCACCAGCTGATCGTCACGGCCGCGCGCGAACTCGCGGAGACCGAGGGCTGGGAGGCGGTGACGACGCGACGCCTGGCCGAACGCGTCGAATACAGCCAGCCGGTGCTCTACAGCCACTTCAACGGCAAGGAAGCGATCGTGAGCGCCGTCGCCATCGACGGCTTCGGCGAACTCGCCGCCCACCTGCGCCGCGCGCGACTGGCCGCCCCCGAGCCGGGGCAGGCCCTGCGTGCCGTCTGCCGCGCCTACCTGGATTTCGCCACCGAACGACCCGCCCTCTACCAGGCCATGTTCGTCCTGCCCACCGACCTGAGGTTCGCCAGCCCCGAGACACCGGCTCCCCTGCGGGCGGGCTTCGACGAGTTCGTGAGCTGCTTCGACCCGGACGACGAGCGCCGCGAACTGATCGCCGAGGTCACCTGGAGCGCGTTGCACGGCATGGCCGTCCTGTCGGAGACCGGCCGCATCCCCCCAGAGGGCCAGGACGCACGACTCGACTTCCTCGTCACCCAGTTCACCGCGCCGAATGCGGGCGGCGCGGCGACCGTCACGGCTTGACTCCGATGTAACGGATGCCCGTGGCTCGGATCTCGCCTCGGTGTGCGGCCGCCCGCTCGTGGGTTACCGAACTGGGGTACAAGTCGGGGAAGAGATAGGGGGCCTCGGTGAGCAGCCGGGTGTGAAACCGGGCCTGGAGCGCCTGGACGATGGCGTGGCCGTTGTGCAGGCCCTCGCGTTCGGCCCAGTCATCGAGGTAGGTCTGCCAGGGTTGCCCAGATGCGAGCCACAGCTCCCGGTGGTGGTGTAGCCAGCCGTGCTCGCCGTTGCCGGGCAACCGGTCGAAGCTCCATCGTGCGGTTGCCTCGTCGAACTTCTCGTACGACCACTCGACGATGATGAGCACGCCGCCCGGCGCGAGGGCCGCCGCGGCTCGGTCGAGTGCCCGGTCGAGGTCACTGACGTGGTGCAGCGAGGCACAAGCCACGATCGCGTCGACCGGGCGGGTCCCCTCGTGGTTTTCGAACTCCGTCTGATGGTAGCCAGGCTCGGGCGGTGCGGCTGGATCCACGCCCACGGCGTCATAGCCGTGCTCCCGCATGGCCGGGACGAAGCCGCCGGTCGGGCCGCATCCGATCTCCACCACATGGGATGGTGCCGGTGGCAGGTGAGCTTGCACGAAGGGCCAGAGGGTGCTCAGCCAGCGCTGCTCAGCGGCTGTCGTGTCGATCATCTTGTCTCCTTCGAGTCGGCGGCCGAGGGGTGCGGCCAGCACCCCTCGGTGCCGTGATGTGTCGTCAGCTGCTGCGGAGCAGGCGCACCGACAGCGGCGCGAAGACCGCCGTCAGCACCGTGCAGGCGATCAGGATCCAGGCGAGCTGGAGGCCGGGTGTGCCGCCGGCCATCAGCTCTCGGGCGGCGGTCACCAGGTGGGTGACCGGGTTGACATCGACAAAGGCTTGCAGCCATCCGGGCAGCGTGGCCGGGTCGACGAAGATGTTGCTGAACAGCGACAGCGGGTACAGCAGCGCCTGGGTCACGCCGAGCGCGGCGCCGGGTGACTTCATGAGCAGCGCCAGCGTTGTCCACACCCAGGACAGGCTGACGCTGAAGGTGACGACAAGCAGCACCGCGGCCACCACACCGAGGACGTTGCCGTGTGGGCGGAACCCCAGTGCGAGACCGAGCCCCACGACCACCGCCGAGGCGAGCACGTACCGTACGGTGTCGCTGAGCATTGCCCCGATGAGTGGTGCGGCGGGTCGGATCGACAGCGTGCGGTACCGGTCGAACGCGCCGCTGGCGAGGTCGATGCTGAGCGCGGCGCCGGTGGTGCCGGTGGTCACCAGCAGTGTCATCACGAGGATCCCCGGGACCAGGTAGCCGACGTACGCGCCGGTCGATCCGCCGACCGCGCCGCCGAACAGGTACGTGAACATCAGGGTGAACACGACCGGGTGGACGGCGATGTCGAAGATCTGGACGGGGGTGCGCCTGATCTTCAGCAGAGCGCGTCGGGTGAACGCCAGGCTGGCGGTCAGGGTGCTGGGCCGGGACGGTCGCGGGCGGGTGGCGAGCACCGCCCCGGACCGTCGGGCGCCGGTGACACTGTCGAGCGTGGTCATGCGGTCTTCTCCTTCCGGGCGGCGTCCACAGTGGCCGGACGGCCGGTCAGGGCGAGGAACACCTCGTCCAGACTGGGCTGTCCGAGGGTGAATTCGGTGACCTCGACCCGGGCTCGCGACAGCTCGGCCAGCGCGTGCACCGCTGCCGCGGTGGCGGCCGGCCCGCTTTCCGGCACCTGTGCGGTCACGGCGGCTGGATCGGAGCCGAGCGCCACAGGCCCGTGCAACGCCTGGGTCAGCAACCGTTCGGCGGCGGCCCAGTCGTCAGGTTCGGCCAGACGGACGTGCAGGGTGCCACCTCCGACCGATGCCTTGAGTTGGCTGCTGGTGCCCTGGGCGATGAGGGTGCCGTGGTCGATGACGGCGATGCGGTCGGCGAGTTGGTCCGCCTCGTCGAGGTACTGGGTGGTCAACAGGACCGTGGCGCCCTCGGCGACGAGGACCCGGACCACGTTCCACACGTCGTTGCGGCTGCGCGGGTCCAGCCCGGTGGTGGGCTCGTCCAAAAACAGCAGGTCGGGGGTCACGATGAGCCCGGCGGCGATGTCCAACCGGCGCCGAATGCCGCCGGAGTACGTCTCGACCAGACGGTCGGCCACCTCGGTCAGAGAGAAGGCGTTCAGCAGCTCCTCGGCCCGGGCTGCCGTACCAGCACGGGAGTGGCCGTGCAGCCGACCGAGGAGAACGAGGTTTTCCCGCGCGGTGAGCCCATGGTCGAGTGAGGCGTACTGGCCGGTCAGGCTGATCCGGTCACGTACCGCAGCGGCGTGGCTGACCACGTCGTGGCCGAACACCCGCGCGCTACCCGCGTCGGGGCGCAACAGCGTGGCCAGCATGCGGATCGTGGTCGTCTTGCCGGCGCCGTTGGGACCGAGAAACCCGTACACCGAGCCCGCGGGGATGCTCAGGTCGATACCGTCCACGGCTCGGGTCGCGCCGAACGTCTTTACCAGGCCCGTAGCTTCGACGGCCAGGTCGCTGGAGTTCGTCATCGGGTCCAGCCGTCCTCGTCGACCAGCTCGCCCTGCTCCGCGCTGACATCACGGGCGACGGCGAACGCCGCGGCGGCCTCGGGCAGGCTCGGCGCTCCGGTGAGGGCCGCTTGCAGGGCCTCGGGCGAGTCCCACCGCCACATGTCCACCCAGGTCCGCTCGTCGACGCGGATCAGTCGGGTCTCGGTCGGACCGGCGAATGCCGCCCGGATCGCTTCGATGAGCTTCGTGCGCCGCTCCAGCACCGCGTCGGCGTCAGCGGGGTCGGCCGTGAATCGTGTCGTCCGGATGAGAGCCATCTCCGCACCTCTTCTTTAGAGTCGTTCTCTAGAGCTTAACTCTAGTGTTAAGGTACAGGTATGCAACGGGTCAAGAGCACCGGCAAGAAAGGCGAGAAGTCCCGGCAGACCCGGCGACGGATCCTCCAGGCCGCCTACGAACTGTTCGTCGCTCAGGGCTACGGAGCCACGACGCTGCAAGGCATCGCCGAGCGCGGCGACGTCGCCGTACAGACCATCTACTTCGCCTTCGGCAACAAGCCCTCGCTGCTCAAGGAACTGGTTGACGTCACCATCGCCGGCGACGACGAGCCCATCTCCACGATGCAGCGGACCTGGTTCCTCGACGCCCTCGCGACCGACACTGCCGAGGCGCATTTGCGGGCACACGTGCGAGGCACCTGCGAGGTGCTCCAGCGGGTCGCGCCGATCATGGACGTACTAAGCGCCGCCGGCGCGCAGGATCCGAGTCTGGCCAGCATGTGGCCGCAGGACGCCGATCCGCGACTCGAAGTCCAGACCGTCGCGGCGCGCAGCCTCGTGGCCAAGCCCGGCGCTAAGGCCGACCTGCCCGTCGAGCACGCTGCCGACCTGCTCTTCGGCCTACTGAGCCCGCAGTTGTACCTGCTGTTCGTCCGCGAACGAGCCTGGACCCAAGATCGCTGGGAACAGTGGGTCTACGACACGCTCCACGCGCAGCTCTGCGCCTAGGACGAGCTTTCGACTACCGCGAACTCATGACCGGCCGAACCGCGTCTTGCCACCAACCCGTGCCCTGACGTACGGGTGGGCGCGCGAGCGAGGCCCGGTGATCTGCCCGCCGGTGGCATCATCGTTCGATGAACGTTCGTCGCCTGGCGGCCGTCGACATGCACGGCACCCGAGGCACCGCCCGCCGACGGCGCATCATCCTGGCCGAGTTCCTGGTCGGTGTGGTTGCCATGGTGGCGTTGGGCATCTGGTTGCTGGCGTCGTCGAGCGGCCTCGGCAGCCGGGCGATCGGCCTGTGGTTCACCGGGGCGGGGCTCAACTACGCGCCACTGTCCATCCACGCGATCGCACTGACGAGGCCCGGCGCCCTCGACGCCGAACTCACCGGTGTCGACATCGACCGGGACCTGCGCCGCTACAGCGTTCTTCAACTGTGGGTCTTCGTGCCGCTCGCACTGGTCATCTTCGCCGTACGCGACGCGCTCGCCCGGCGTCGGGCGGCTCAATGAGGCCCCGAACCCGGTCGATCATGGAGTTGTGGTGGTCCGCAAAAGCCACAATTAATCCCCGGACGGGCACCACAACTTCATGATCGACCAGCGTCAGTCCGTGTTGCCGTTGTCGTACGTCGTCTGGTGGCGGCGGATCTCGGCATGATGGTCGGCCGACCAGGCCGCCAGGGCCAGGACGGTGGAGAGCAGTGACCTGCCCAGCTCGGTGAGGGCGTACTCGACGCGGGGCGGAACCTCGGGATATGAGGTCCGGGTGACGAGGCCGGTGCGCTGGAGGTGCTTCAACGTCAGCGTCAGCATGCGCTGCGAGATGCCGGGGATCGCGTCACCCAGATTCGAGTAGCGGACCGGCCCGTCGGCGAGCGTGCCGATGATCAGCACACTCCATTTGTCGCCGACGAGGTCCAGGACCTCGCGGATGAAGTCGGCATCGTCGTCGTTCCAGTGCGCACAGGGCCCCGGAACTGCCCGGACGTTAGCCCGGACGTTGGTGCGCCTGCGCCGAAGATCCCCTGCGCTCATCCCCTGCCACCTCTCCGTCAGCCCCTTGCCACGAACATGAATGTACCTTTTGTGGCCTTCCAATTCTCATGCATGATGGCGTTACGAACAAGAAGTGAGAATAGAGGAGGAGTGCCATGAAGATCGAGTTCTGGTCGGACATCGTCTGCCCGTACTGCGGGCTGATGGACCACCGGCTCCACCAGGCCCTGGACCAGTTCCCGTACGGCGATCAGGTGCAGGTGGTCCACCGGTCCTTCCAGCTTCACCCCGACCTGCCCCGCGAGGGCGTCAGTCAACGAGAGTTGATCACGATGGCCGGGGCCCCCGCGACGACCGTCGACCGGGTCCTGCGGCCCATCGAACGGGCCGCCGAGGCAGAGGGCCTGACTCCCTACCACGCGGTGGACCGCACGCTCGGGCCGACTGACCTGGCCCACGAACTGCTCGCCTACGCGACCGACCAGGGCCGCGGCACCGAGATCTGGACGGCGATGTTCCGCGCGCACTTCGGGCAGGCCCGCAAGCTGTGGACCGCCGAGGAGGTCCTCGACTTCGCCGCCGAGGTGGGCCTGGACCGCGCCGACGCCGCTGAGGCCCTGCGCAGCCGCCGCTACCGCGCCCGGGTGGCGACCGACCAGCGCGAGGCAGAACGCCTCGGGGCACGTGGCGCGCCCTTCCTCGTGTTCGACGGCCGCTTCGCCGTTCCCGGGGCGATCGGCATCGACGACCTGCTCGCGGTCATCGCCAAGGCGTGGGCCGAGAGCCATCCCACGCCACAACCACTGCCGACCCTTGCCGGCACCGGTGACGTGTGCACCCCGGACGGCTGTGCCGCACCCGACCGCACCAGCTGAGCCGCCCGCGCCCGTCGATCATGGACTTGTGGTGGGTGACAAGAGCCGCGACCCGTCTGCAAACGGGCACCAAATCCATGATCGGCCCCGATCATCGGGTCAGGCCGACGAGCGTGGCCGGTCGCCACGCCGGGCCGCCGGACCTCGGCCGACGCGCTGGTCACTCGCCTGAAGGTACGCCCGCGCGGCGTCGGCAGGACAGCGCTGTGAAACTCGATCGGCCGCCGGCGTCCATTAGGAAAGGATGGCTGAATGGATGCTCAGTTGCTCACGGCGGTGCAGGCCGGCGATACCGAGTCCGTCGAGAAGCTGTTGCGGACGGCGCCGGCGGACGCGCTCGCGGGTGACGAGGGCAGCAGGCTGCTCCGTGCGGCGGCGTTCGCCGGTGACGCTGATGTCGTCGCCAGTTTGCTCGACGCCGGGGTCGATCCGGCCCGCCCGTGGGAGGACGGCGTCGATCCGGTGTCCTGGGCGGCCGACTTCGGAGCGTACGAGGTCCTGTGGGAGCTGACGTACAGCGGCTCACCGTGGCGTAAGCAGGTCCCACAGCACCTGACGCGCGGTGCACTGGAGATCGCCCGAGCGTGGCTGAGCCTCGACCCGGAGTTGGACCTGCGTCGTCGGCTCAGTGCGCATCAGGACGAGCCGGCCTTCGTCGAGCATGTGCGGATCGCGATCCGGCACGAGTGGCCATGGCCGCAGGCGACCAGGATCCGGGTGACCCTCGCCGACGGGCGCAAGGCCGAGACGCAGATCGCCCATCGGGCGATCATCACCCATCTCGAAGATCAGTTCGACATACCTGTCTCTCGCGACGAGTTGTTGGCCCGTGCCCTTTTCTACGCGGACCCGGAGTCGTGCGACTGGAGCCAAGCCCAGGTCGTCCTGGCGCAGCATCGGGGTGCTGAGGACAGTTTCCGCTGGGCTGCCGACCTTGTGGCACACCCGTCAGTGGGCACAAGGAGATTCGCCACCGAGCTGTTGCACTCTTTGGGCTGCCAGGAGCAACCCTTGAAGGCGCAGGCGCTGGAGGTGCTCAGGACACGAATGCACGCCGAAGAGGATCAGATCGCCCTGAACAACGTGATCGGTGCGTTCGCTGAGTACACCGACCATGGTGACCTGACGGACGTCCTGCACCATGCTGGTCACCCCGACCCGATCATCCGTGGACACGTCGCTGGCGTGCTCGGCAACGCCATCGGCGAGCACCCGCGCCTGGGGATGTACGCAAATCCGTCTTCGAAGACGTTCGACACGCCGCCGAACGTGGTGGCGACGGTCGTCCAACTCGCGTCGGACGGCGACGGCGGAGTCCGCGCCAGCGCTCTGTCCATCTTGGCTGAGTCGGGCATCGACACTCCGGCGATTCGCGAACTGCTGGCCGCGCACCTGACCGACGACCATCTGAACGCACGGTTCTACGCAGCCCTTGGCCTCGCTGTTCGCGGGGATCGGCACGGCCTTGAGGTGCTACGCCAAATGGGTTCCGAACTGGGTCCCACAGACTCGCGCCGATGGCAGGTGTACGACGTGGAGAGGATCCTGGAAGGTCGCGCCACCGCCAAAGGGTAGGGATGGGGGTCGCCTGCTCACCCCGTGGTGACGGCGCTCCTCGGCGTGGGGCTGATTCCCGCTACCGCCAAGGCGAGTAGCCGGTTCGCTTCGGCGGCAGGATCCCGATGGCGTTCCGTGGCCAGGGCGATGCCGGTGATCAGCGCGAGCAGATGGCTGATGGTGACGTCGCCCCGCGCCCGGTGGGCCGTCGTTGGCTCCGACACACCACGGCTCCGACGCACCACCTAGCTCGACAGGACGCGGCGCAACGCGTCCGGCACTTCGACAACCTCGACCTCACGGGGCTTTTCGATCTTGACCGGCTTGCCGAAGTCGGAGAACGTGGCCGTGCTCGCGTAGGTCGGCAGCATGACCGTCAGCGACGTCAGGTAGCCCTGAGCGTCCACCGACGCCTCGTACGGCACGGACTGCGACACGCCACCGTGGTGCTCCAACTGCTCAGCCGTCGCTGGCAGGAGGCCCCGGGACACCCCGGCTGGCGCCACGGTGAAGTCGAGCTGGCCGGTGTAGGTGCCCTCACCCGTACGCGTGGCGGCCGTCATCGCCGCGGAGAGGCCCTTGATCCCCGCGGGGTCGAACGTGTCCCCCAGATGCAGCAGGGACGCCGTGGCGAACTCCGACGTCCGGAACCAGATGAACTTCGTCGGGTCCAGGTTTGGCAGGTAGGTACTGCCCAGCGTTCTCCATGCGTCGTCGCCGACCACCCGCACTTTGGACTCGACGGTCTCGCCGTCGGCACCCGTGGTGACCGTGAGGGTCAGTGCTCTGCCGGCCGGGTCGGTGTCCCCGACGACCTCGACGTTGGGCACGCTCAACGTCACGTGCGCCGGCACCCCGGCGGTCCTGGCGGCTGCGGCACGCACCTGCGCAAGCGGGTCAGCAGGGGTCGGTTCCGGCAAGGCGTCACCGCCCGAGTCGCAGCCGGCCACCAGCACGAGCAGGCCGACGAGCAGCCATCTGCGAACCATGATCGAACTCCCCGTTGATCGACGACCGGCGCAGCCTACCGATCCTGCCGGTCGATCAGGGGGTTGTGGTGGGGCAGGAAAGTCGCGATCCATCCCCGATCGGGCACCACACCTGCATGATCGACCACCTCAGGCCGACGAAGGTGGCCAGTCGCGCCACGCCGGCCGGCGCCGGGGGTGCGCGGGCGATCATGGCGATCAAGGTACGCGTCAACGGCCAGCACCGAACCTCAGCCGGCCCGACGCTGTCCGCGTCCGTGTGCCTCGCCGTCAGGCACAGCGGGCCAACGCCTAGCGAGCGGCCTTGTCACTGAGGGACCGCGGGTACCGGAAGGCGCTCAGCAGTGCGGTGACGACACCAGCCGCCAACAGGACCCTCACCACGTTGTACACCACCGTGTCGCCCGTGGAGTGCGGCGGGAAGACGTCCTTGACGAGCCAGCCCACGCCCAACCCCAGCCCGATGCAGGCGTACATCGCGGCCCGCAGGCGTGGAAGGTGCTGCGGGCGGCCGAAGATCAGGGGCACCGTCGTGCCGCCACGGCTCTTGACGAGCAGAACGGCGGCCATGGCCAGGTTGGCGGCGGCGCAAACGACGGCCAAGGCCACGTCCACGGAGTCCATGGGCCCAGACGCTAGCGCACCTGTGCGCCGTGGTCAGAGATCGAACAAGGTTGCACGGTTCGTACCGTGTTGGAACACTGCGGCGGTGCCTGGTCCTGTGCTCCCGCAACTCCTTCGGCCTCGTGCTCTGAGGCCCGGAGACCTCGTTGTCATCGCGTCGCTGTCCGGGCCACTGCAAGCCGTCTACGAGCCCGATCTCGATCAGTCGGTGGCCGTGCTCGAACGGATGGGATTCCGCGTACGCCGAGCACCGCTGCTCGAAGCGGGGCGTCACCATTGGTGGAGCGCGGGCACGCCGACGGAGATCGCCGCAGAGTTCAACGCTTTGCTGCGTGACCCTGAGGTGCGCGCCATCGTGGCGCATGACGGCGGTCAGACGGCGCTCGGCTACCTCGACCTGATCGACGTTGACGCGATCGTTGCCGATCCCAAGCCGATCCTCGGCTACAGCGACATCTCACTGCTGCATCTGGTGCTCTACGCACGCACGGGTCTGGTCGGGTTCCACGCCGACATGGCCACACCCGGGCTCGGCGGGGCATGGCAGCGTGCGCCCGCAGCGCGCCAAGCCGAGCTGGAAAAGCTCTACGTAACGCTGCTGACCGGAACGGAGGCGATCGGCACGCTGCCGATCACGCCGTCGTGGGAGTGCTGGCGGGCCGGTCGCGCCGAGGGCCCGCTGATCGGTGGGGTGCTCAATCGCATCATGCGGACGCAGGCGACGCGGTACGCGCTGCCGCTCGACTGGTTCGACGGCGCGGTGCTCTTCTGGGAGGAGATGGGCGGCTACGCGTCGTGGGTGTGGAGCGATCTGCAGGTGTTGCGGCACTGCGGCATCCTCGATCGGATCGCCGGCATGGTCGTGGGAGTCCCGCATGCAATCGACGGACTCGGGGCGCCCGACCAGTCTCCAACCCTGCCGGAGATAGTCCTCGACGTCCTCGGCAACCGTGACATCCCGGTCCTGGGCAACGTCGAGTTCGGACACGCCGGCCCGAATCTGCCGATGCCGGTCGGCATCCGCGTCGCCGTCGACGCGGGGCAGCGGACGTTGTCGCTGCTCGAACCGGCGGTGCGGCCGCACCCGACCACGGCATCGAGCCGCTGAGCCGATCAGAAGGCCCGCAGCCTCGATGTGCCCGCGGTCGGTTCAGGTTCTGGCAACCAACGCTGTGGCTGGCCACGTCCTCAACTAATCTATGGCTATCTATCACGTCAGTTCGAGGAGAGGAATCCCGATCGTGAACGTCGGTAACCGAACCCTTCCGCGACTCCTCTCCATCCTGCTGACTGTCGTGCTCGCCACCGGTCTGTCCCTGGTCGGTGCCGGGCCGGCGGCGGCCGGGCAGACCAGCCTGCGGGCCGCCGACCCGAGCGTGATCCGCGTCGGTGCCACCTACATCTCCGTCCAGTCGCTCAACGGCGGGATCGCCGTCCGGCAGGCGGCCTCCCCCGACGCGCTGGCCGCTGCAGCCGCGCGGCAGGTGTGGACGGACAGCCGCAACCTCGGTGAGGTCTGGGCCCCGGAGATCGTCACCGATGGTGGCCGCTACTACATCTACTTCTCGGCCGGGCGCGGCACCGCCCACCGCATGTACGCGATCCACTCGGCGTCACCGGCCAGCGGCTACACGGCTGAGCGCCAGCTCGCGCTGCCCGGCGGCAAGTGGGCCATCGACGGTAGCCTGTTCACCTTCAACGGGCAGCGGTGGTTCGTCTGGTCGGGTTGGGCCGGCGACGCGAACGTCGAGCAGAACATCTACCTCAGCCGGATGAGCGACCCGCTCACCCCGACCGGCAGCCGGTACATCATCTCCCAGCCACGCGAGAGCTGGGAGCGCGTCGTGGGCAACCCGTTCATCAACGAGTCCCCCGAGGCGATCAGGGACCCCAACGGGCAGCTACACATCGTCTACTCCGCCAACGGCAGTTGGAGTGACCAGTACTGCCTCGCCGACCTGAGACTGCGCGCCGGAGGCGACCCCACGTACGTGTGGGACTGGTACAAGTCGAACGGCTGCCTGTTCGGCTCGAACCGGGCCACCATGATGGCCGGTTGGGATCCCACCCTGTACGTGAACGGGCCCGGCCACCACAGCTTCGTCCTGCTCAACGGCGACATCGCCACGAGCCCGCCCGCCGGGCCGAGGTTCCCGCTGATGTACCACGGCGTACCCAAGGGCACCGCGTACTCCTGGGCGAACCGGCACTGGTATACGGGCACCTTCTGCTGGTGGGGCAACACCACCTACCGCCGCGCCAACGTGCCCGGCCCGACGGCCGACACCGGGTTCAGCATCAAGTTCTTCGAGTGATCCGGGCGCGCCAGCGGCCGACACCGAACCGCAGCCGACGTCACACTGTGGACGCTTCGGGTGCACCCGCTTGCGGCCGGTGACCGGGGCCTACCCGACGTCGACGGTGGCGGGTTGCCGTTCGGTGGGGCGCCGCCGCCGAACGGAGCGCAGGCCCACGTAGGCGACGGCACCGGACGCCAGGTACAGCACGGCCTGCACGTTGAGCACGAGCACGACGCTGAGCGCGTCTCCGAGCAGGCCGGCGGCGGCCATGCCCAGCCCCTGCGACGCGTTGTAGATCGCGAAGTAGGCGCCGAAGGCCCGGCCCAGCTCGGTGTCGGGCACGCTCTGTTGGATCTGCGCGAAGGCTCCACTGGCGTACGCGATTCCAGGCGCGCCGACCAGGATGAACAGCAGGATGTACCACTCGGGTTGACGGGTGACCGCCGGCCCGTTCCAGATGACCAGGCTGATCAGGGCGAACGTGGTCGCGCCGAGGCTCATCAGCAGCCGGGGACTGAGCCGCGCGCCAAGCATGCCGACGATGAGCCCGCCCGCCACCCCGCCGATCGCCTGGACGCCGCGCAGCACACCGGTGAGGGTGCCGTCGGCATCCAGCGCACGACTGACGAAGACGACGAAGAGCACCACGAACAGGCCCTGCGCGATGCCGCCGAGCGCCACGCTCAGAAGCGTCACCCGCACGACGCGGTTGCGTCGCATCGCCTTGAGGCCGGATCGCCACTCGGTGAGGAATGACGATGTACGGTCCGGAATCGCCTGTCCTGCGGCGTGGTGGTGCGCGGCCCGACGGCCGGCGGCGATCAGAGCTGCCGTGATCACGAAGGCCACGGCGCTGCCGACAGCCAGGTAGCGGGTGCCGTCGCGGGTGATCGCGAAGCCGCCCAGCGAACCTCCGATGAGCCGTCCCACACTGACGTTGAGCGCCACCACGCTGTTGGCGCGCACCAGGTGCGCGGGTTCGACGAGTCGTGGCAACGCGGCGTTGCGGGCGGAGTCGAACGTCTGGGTGAGCACCGCCTGGGCGCCTGCGACCAGGGAGATGACCCACAGTTGGTGGTCAGGTTGACCGAGCAGGGGAATCACCACCGCCGTCTGCAGCACGGCGACACAGCTCATGAGCCGGAAGCGATCGAATCGGTCGGCGAGAGCACCGGCGAACGATCCCAGGGTGACGCCGCACAGCAGCTCGACGAAGAAGACCGCGGAGGTGGTGAACGCCGAGCCGGTCACCCCGAACACGTAGATCGGCAGGCCGGTGAGCAGAAGCCAGCTCGCCACACTGGAGAAGAGCCCGGCAGCCCAGATCAGGACGAATCCGCGGTGTCGCAGCAGCGCCACCATCTAGATGAACTCAGGCGTCGGGTATGCCTGGAGGTTGAGGGTGACGGCCCGGGCGTCGCTCGGAGGCGCGTTGCGCAACGGACGCAGGTACGGCCGGATGACGGCGTCCAGGGTCAGCGTGAGGTGCCGTAGTTCCTCCGGGTTGAGCGAGAGCGTGTAGCTGTGGAAGGTGGCGCTCTCCTGCCACTCGTCGGTCAGCTTGTGCTGCTGATGCTGGTAGCGCTGCAGCGATCGGAACACCTCGTCGAATTCCAGGGCGGTCAGCGCCTCGTTGAGCTGCCGCCCCTCGGCATCATCGGGATCCGGGAGGAATTCGAGCCCGGTGGCGGCGGCACGCCACGGCCGGTCACGGCGGTTGGTCCCGTCGGAGTGGTCCCGCTCGATGAGGCCGTGGCGGGCCAGTTGATGCAGGTGGTAGCTGCAGTTCGATCCGGTGTCGTTCAGGGCCTCGGCGCACTGCGCAGCGGTCCTCGGGCCGGCGGCCAGCAGATAGCGCAGCAGCCGCAGGCGCAACGGGTGCGCAAGTGCACGCAGCTTGGTCGCGTCCCGGACGCGCAGCCGGCGTTCCGGCTCGTTCAGCTCCATGAGCACTCCTAAACGAAAGACTCCTTTCGTTTATACGCTCCATCGACATGCTTTCGCAAGAAGCCTTTCGGAAGCATGTGGCCCCGCCTGGAGGCCAACGGACGGCTCGGGTCGGTGGCGACATCAACTCGGGTTCCATGAAGTCGGGGTGTCCGAGGACCCGGAACACCCCGACTTCCATAAGGCGAGTGGATCGTGCCCGGCGCGGGAGGCGGCACCCCGACCAGGCCGGCGTTGCGCCGACCGGAACGTCCCGTCAGCCGGCCGTCAGTCCTCGGGTCGCCAGCTCGCTGAGCGACGCTGCGCCGTTACCGCCGAGCGCCGCACGAGCCACCGCCGGTCTGCGCAGCTCGAACCCCTCCACGAGGATCGTCGGCGATCCGGACCGGTGGCGGATCCCGTCGATCTCCTGCCGGTCCGGGTTGAACGGCAACGTCTTCCACTGGTTCGCGGTCTCCTGCCAGCCCGACGAGATGGCCGCGACCAGACCGTCGAGCATGCGCTCATAGTCTTGCGCACTGATCGCGCGGCCCATCCCGTACCGCTCGCGCAGGGCGAGAATTTGGCCGGTGGGCTCTCCGGAGTAGCTGTCGTTCACCCCGAGCCACCAGTGGGCGAAGTAGGTGCCCTGGTAGCCCTGGGCGAGGTAGCGCGCCCCGCCGTGGTGCACCTCGATGACGAAGTTGTGCACCTGCGGGAACTGGCAGTCGAGCAGCAGGACGGTTGCCGCGCTGGCCGGCCGGACGAGCAGCGCCTGCCTGAGCGCGTCGCCCTCCCCCGCCCCGTAGGTCCGGTTCGACACGCGCTGGGGATCGCCGCCCTTGCTGTGCAACTGCTCCCGAATTTGGAACGCGGCCATGCCGCAGTTGGCCCACCTGCGGCTCTCGTCGCGCAACTTGATCTGCCGGTCGTCGGTCCGTCCCGTGCTCGCCACCGCTACGCCGAGCTTCGCCAGATCGTCGTTACCGACGGCCTGGTCACGATGCCGTTGACTGGTGTCGGTGGCACGCGCGATCTCGCGCCGGGCGTAGCTCGTCGCGGCGGTGATGGCTTCGGCCCACGTTCCGAAGTTCTGGGAGGGCCGCAGCGCGCTCGCCGACCAGTTCACCATCGCGCTGACCACCTCCTGTCGCAGCTCAAGGGGCAGGAGCGGCGCGATCCTGGTCAGGATGTCGGCGCACGCCTTCTCGTCGGTTTCCAGGTTGGGGATCTGACCGCCCGGTGGATAGGTGTCCCGTTCCTCGGCGATGTTCAGCATCCGAACCTCCACTGTCCTTTGTGCACGGACCGCCCGTACGGCGAGCCGGGTTCTAGATTGAACCCTTCGTGACCGGGCGGACACGTAGCGTCGGACTTCTGTCCCGGGTCGTCACCACGGAACCGCAGCGCGAAACACGGAAGTCGTGCACGGCCGTGGCTGCGGCACCCCCGTTAGAGGCCGGCGAGCGTGAGCGGGTGCGCCCGACGAGGGTCGCCAGCCGCGCCAGGCTAGCCGGCGCCGAACCTGCGGCGGTTGCGCCTGCTGGCGGACGCCGAGATCCAGGATGGACCATGAACGCATGACCTCTGAATCACCCGCGTACGCGGTGCCGGGCGTCGAGTCCGAGGACCCCACCAACACCCCGGGCTACTTCTTCTACCGAGTCGACCGACTCGCCGGCTTCCCCCGGTCGCCGCCGCCATCGGCCGCACCCCGAGCGTCCTGCCGGCGATCTGCTCGGACGACAGCGCGATGCGGGAGGCTTTCGCCCAGAGCCGCGGCGCGCTCTGCCGGCAGCTCTGGGTCGGCAGCGACGACGGGCTGCACTGGGAGTTGAGCTTCGGCGACGGCGTGAAGTTCATCGTCGACCCCGGGGACGAGCCCGTGGACTTCCTCCGGGACGCGCTCGTGGCGCAGCCGGGCGTCAGCTCAGCCGAGCACTACTGCGACGAGAACTTCACTGTCGAGACGACCCGGGTGCTGCGCGCCGACGAGATGGCCGCCTACTTCATCGATACGGTCGTCACCGCCCACCGCGAGTTCGCCCGCAGCCAGGGCATCGACCTGCCGCACTGAGACACCAGCGGACGAGACGGTCCCGCCGGCCACCGCGAAGCTCACCAGGATCGCGCCGGCCAGCGGCACGGCCACCGCGACGGCGAGGGCCCGCCGTCGATGTGACCCGCCGGTCAGCACCACGATCAGCAGACCCAGCGCAACATCGATGGCCACGTTCCACCACACGTCGGCGCCATGGTCGGGGTCGGTCGCCTTGCCGGCGAACCGCGCCGCCTCCTCGAAGAACACGGCGGCCGGCAGCGCGACCCCGACGACCTGCCGCCACCCCTCACCACGCGCCCACGTCCCGCCGGTGCCGAAGACCACTCCGGCGAGCACGCCGAAAACCATCCAGACCAGCGACGACGGTGCCCAGAGCACAGCGAGGTCGTCGCCCTGCAGGAGCGCCGCCGCCAGGTAGTAGCTGGGCACCGCGACGACGAGCAGGACGGCGGCACCGAGTGCCGAACGCAGCCACCCGGACCGCGCCCAGTAGCCGAAGAAGAAGGCAGCGACCGCCCAGGTCGCTGTGGAGTTGCCGAGTTCCGCGAAGGGATACGGCAGCCACTTGATCCAGCAGAAGTCGAGAAAGCCGAGCAGGAATCCGCCCACCACGGAGGCGAGCGCCACCGCCCGATCGCCAGGTCGCATGGCCGCAGAGCATACCGAGTATGCCCCCACCGAACTGGTCGGCCCCTCCCCCACCAAGCCGCAGACCGTCAACGGGTGAGGCCGACGAGCGTGGCCAGTCGCGCCACGCCCGGCCCGGTCGGCCAGCTCGTCGGCGCGGCGGGCGTCGCCGCAGCCGATGGCTGCCAACGGCCTGCACCCACAGCCGACTCCCGGCGATCACCCCGACCACGGTGACCGCCCTCGCTCCCGTGATCAAGAGGTTTGCGGGCAGTTTGATCTCCAACAGTCCCGCAAATCTCTTGATCACCAAGGCCGGGCAGGGGTGGGAGGATGCGGTTCCCGTCGCTCACCTTCACCACCCCGAGCGGCGTCATCTTAAGAAAGTTAAGATCAAACTCTTGTAAGTTAAGAATTTCAGCGCTACAAATTGTGTATGACAGAGCAGGCGATGGACTGGCAGGAACTCACCAGCCTGACGCGAGGGCAGCCGTTCGTCGTCGAGCGGGTGCGCCTGGCGAGCAACGGCGTCGCGATCGAGGGCGAGTTCGAGCCACCCCAACTGGCTCAGCTCAACATCGAGGATCAGGTCTTCGTCACGGCGTTCGTGCGCTGCCACGGTTCGATCAAGGAGATGGAACGCATCTTCGGGGTGAGCTACCCGACGATCAAGTCACGACTCAACCGGATCACGCAGATGCTCGACTTCGTCGAGACCGACCCGGCGCCGTCGCGGGCCGACATCATCGACAGGCTGCGCCGCGGTGAGATCACCGCACAGCAGGCCCCGCCGCAGCAGAGCACAGGTGAACTGCCGATCTGAAGTTTAGCCACTCACCAGCAAACCAGCGGAGGGACCACTCGGACGGGTGGTCTCTCCGCTGGCATCCCGGACGGGTCGGCTGGGACAGCCGACGACAGGGGCGGCGCACGTCGCGGCCACCCGGGGTGGCTCGCCCGTTCAGCCCTTGGCCTGGCTGCGGCGGACCCGCCGACGGGGCTTCTCGTCGCCGCTGGCAAGCCGGGTGAAGGTGAGCATGTTCGCCAGCGCCACGGCGATGATCGCGACGCCGACCTGGATCGCGAGCACGACCCAGTCCCAGCGCAGCACCCACACCTTCACGCCGGCTCCGTCGTCGATATCGAGCGCCCGGGCAACCACGGTGCCCAGCACCGCCGAGCCGACGCCGATGACGAACGTGGCGAAGAAACCGATCCGCTGCCTCCCCGGCAGGATGAGTCGGCCGAGCAGACCGACGAGCGCACCGATGAGCACCGCGCCGAGATAGCCAGTTACCAGCATTGCCGAATCTCCCCTCCAGCAGTGCCCAGGTACATGCCCGAATCTCACGTTCGGGGAAACCCTCGCTCGATCGTGGTCTGGTTCAGGGCTTGCGGGCAGCTGGTCGCTGGCGCAGGGTAAGCGCGCACAGCACGCCTCTGATCAGGGCCGCGGACATGTCCCCTCGATCCACTACGCTGCTGGATCTATCCCACGTGACCGAAGGACGCACATGGCCCGCCCCTACAGTCCCGGACCGAAGCAGTTCGTCTTCGCCGTCGGTGATGGCAACGATCAACACGTCTCCGTGGGCGACCCTCAAGAGGCCTACGTGGCGTTCTCCGCGTTCTTCCGGGGTCGAGAGTTTGACACCTACACCATCACTGACGAAGCGGCAAGGCAGAGTCTGGTACTCATGCCCCGTCTGGGTGTGATCTCCCGGATCAAGGATGCGGACCAACCTCGGTCGGAACACCTACGGGTCGACAGGGCCAACCGCTACCTTCCGAGCGCGATGCTGTTCTTCGAGAACGGATATGCCGGCCTCGACCACTTCGGCCAGTGGTTCTCCGACCTCTCCGACCTCGACGCGTCGCCGGAGACCCGCGGTGCCGCCCGCGCCGCCACGTTCACGACGGAAGCAGCGGCAATCGAAGAAGTCGGCCGGATCTGGGCAGATTCCGGCGTCGTCGACCCGAGCGACAAGCATTACGTCTTCTTCGACTCGCATGATGTCGACGATGACCGAGCCGATCGAGCCGAACTTCTCCAGTTGATCGAGTTCCTCGGGCTCGAACGGGTCGACGCCCCGGCCGGGGCCGTCGGGGGCGAAGTCTGGGTGCGTACCGACCCACGCCTCGAGGTCGAATGTGCACGGTGGTCGTGAAAGATGAGAGACATCTTCCGGACCTGTGGCCGACTTGCCGACCGCTGACGGCGCTGGGCTCGCTACCCGGTGCAGCGCTCTGACTTCTCCAGGTCAGCGAGCATCGCTGCGGCTTGCGCAAGCTGCCCTTCGTGGAACACCGGTATGCCGTGACGTAGCAGTTCCTCTGCGGCTACTCCCCGTCCGGGCACGGTACGGCCGGTGAATGAGCCGTCATAGATCACGCTACTGCCGCAGGTTGGGCTGCCGTCGACAAGGATCGCGAGCGCAACGCCTGCCTCTACCGCCCGGTCCAGTGCTCGTCGAGCGGCGAGCCTAAACAGGTTGGTGACGTGGCCGACGCCGAGGGCAACGAGGCGTGCGTCGCCACCTGGGTCGGCCGCGCATAGCAGGACGGCGAGGTTTCACCTCGTGAGCCCGACCAGCGTGGCGAGTCGCGCCACGCCGGCCGGCGCCGGTTGCGCGCGAGCAACCTCGGCGATCACGGTACGCGCCAACGGCCGGCACCGAACTTCAGCCGGCGCGACACTGTCCGCGTCCACCAGGGCGCGGGCAGCGCCGCGCAGGTCACCCACCTGGAGGTACGCCCGCGCGACATCAACCAGGTACGCGCCCCGATACTCGGCCGGCAACCGCCGGAACGCCTCCCGCCGCACCACGTTCACGTGCCGTTGCAGCGCCTCGTCGGCGTCACCCCGTTGCGCCGCTGACAGCACCCGCGCCAGGTCCACGGCGATCGACCCGAAGCTGGTGCGGTGCGTGTCGTCGTGCCCCCGAAGGTTGGCGGCGACGCCCGCGGCCCGGTCGGTCAGCTCGTCGGCACGGCGGGCGTCGCCGCAGCCGGCGGCGGCCAGTGCGGCCTGCACCAGCAGCGTCCCGCCCACGCCCCGCTCCCCCGCCGACCACCCCCGGCCCTCGCCCCCGCGATCATGGGGTTGGCGGGTGGTTCGATCTCCATCCGGCCCGTCAACCCCATGATCACCGAAGCGGGAGGGGGTCGGGTCGGTGGTGGGCGGGAGGATGCGGTTCGCGGCGGCGAGGGTCGCGGCCAGGGCCAGGCGGTCGCGGTTTGACGCGCGCAGCGCTTGGGCTACCGAGATGGCCGCCGTTGCCGCCAGGATCGGGTCGTCGCCAGCGGCGGCCATCGCCCGGTCGGCGGCCAGCCACCCGAGGTCGGCCTCGCCGAGCTTCACCAGCAGCGACGAGGTGATCCGGTACGCCTGCACCAGCACCTCCGCCGACCGCGCGCCCTGGGCGGCGTCGAGCAGACCCGGCAACACCCGCATCAACTGCCCGTAGTGCGCATGCTGGTAGGTCAACCAGGCATACCCGACCTGCCTCCTGACTTCCTCAATCGTCTGGGCCGGGGCCTGCGGGATGTCGTAGCGGGCGAGCCCGGATGTCGTCCACCCCGTCCGGAGGGCCGGCAGGCGTCGGCCGCTGCTCGCCGAGCAGCACCTCCGGGTCGACCCGCAGGACGTCGGCCAGTTCCTGGATCACCGAGTACCGGTCCAGGGCCCGCACGCCCCGCTCCACCTTGTCCACCCAACTCTTCGACCTGCGCAGTCGATCGGCAAGCATCTGCTGCGTCATCGACCGCCGCACCCGCCAGCGGGCCACCCGGCGGCCGATCGGGAGGTCATCGCTGGTCACGCCGCCACCGCCGGTCCGGGACCGCGCGGGTCGTGTCGTCTATGGGTACGCGCTCCGCCTCGGCCTGGGCGAGGAGGCGCTGTTTGGCAGCCTCCCGCTCGGCCGCCTCACCCGTGTTATCCGGAGCCTTGTCGTCCTGACTGCTCATGCCCGCCTCCTCCGTAGAGGCCCAGCGGTGATGCTCGGGATCGATCACCGCCGCACCAGGCCACGGGACGTGCTTGCGTCCCAAACCGGACGATAGGGCCGATTGGTGATGGCTCGATTACTGGCGGTTATGCGGCTAGGTTGATGCCGATGCGGCCGGCCAGCAGCCGAAGCTCGTCGGGGATGGCTCGACGCTGGGCGCGCTGGGCCAGGGTCACTACGGCATCGCGGGCGAGGGGGTTGATAGCGAACGGGATTGGTGCTGCCCGCTCGGCCTGCACGAACGCGGCGAGGGCTTCGGCATCCCGACGGCCGCCGTCCGCAAGGGCGCGACCGAGGTCGAGCCAGTAGGACTGCTGGCGGATCGACGCCGCGAGCACCTGCGGTCGGACCGTCCGAGACAGCTCAATAACCCGGCCGGACTCACCCTGCTCGGCCGCAATGGACATCTCCCATAGCCCGACATTGGTTGGGCCGAACCCACAGCCGTTGAAGCCCGCGCCGTCGACCGGATCCCCCAGCGTTGCCGCCTCGCGCGCTGCCTCGGCAAGGTGATCGCGCGCTACGTCCAATCGACCGCAGACTGTCGAAGTCAACGCGGCCGACAGATGGAGCTGTCCGAGCATCTGTCGCACCCGCTCGTCGGCGGCGTCAGCTTGC
Source organism: Micromonospora sp. MGP-C2 (assembly GCF_057766525.1). Classification (NCBI taxonomy): domain Bacteria; kingdom Bacillati; phylum Actinomycetota; class Actinomycetes; order Micromonosporales; family Micromonosporaceae; genus Micromonospora; species Micromonospora sp. MGP-C2. The sequence goes on along the minus strand of NZ_JBYMEN010000002.1, from coordinate 448,378 downwards.
AGCTCGGTCAGTGACCGGTCGGCGGCACGGGCCGCGATCGGTGCGGACTCAATCGGCAGGCTTTGCGCGTAGGCGAAGCGGGAGGCCGCGATCCATGCCGGGTCCTCGGTGTCCTCTGCGACCGCCCCAGCGAGCCGGGCGGCATTGAGGGCCAAGTGGCGGTAGCCGAGGTTCCGCAGGCAGGTGGCGGCTTGGTAGGCGACCTGGACGAGCACGGTGCCACCTACGGCGGCGGATTCCAGCAGGAGATGTGGGAGCAGACGGGCCATTGCCTGGTAGTTGCACGAGGTGCGGAGCTGTTCGGCGCGGGCGATCTCGGCCGCCAGGCGATCTGTCGTGTAGGTCGACGGGCGGCGCTCGCCGTCCTCGATCTCGATCAGGGCTGACCAGATCGCTGGTACGCACTCAGCGGCGCTCTCGCGGGCCGGATCGCCGGACTCGGTACCCTGGCCGAGTAGGTCAGCCACCGTGACCTGGAGTGCGGCCGCGAGAGCGACCAGAGTGGAGCGACGGTCGATGGTCTTCCGACCCGACTCGATCTGCGAGACGTACGACTGAGTGACGCCAGCAAGCCCGGCGAGGACGGCCTGGGTCATCCCGCCACGGCGCATCCGCCAGTACCTGATCCTGGCACCGATGGTGTCCGCCTTCTTCACCATGCCTTCACCCGCTCCGAGAGAACTGGGGTAGCGGCCTCGGGCCACTACTTCCGCATTCTTCGACGCTACCCCGGGAGAGCGTCCTAACCGCGACGCTGAGCCTCTGTGACGCGCCATCCCAACGCCTTCCCAGCACGCGCCGCTGCGCCAGCTTTGGCTAACGTCGCTGGTATGGCCGGGACGGAAGCAGCGCGCTGCCTGGCACGCCAGCCTAGCTGCAATCCACGCAGCGGCAGCGGCCGTCATCACTGACCCAGGTTGGCGACGTTCTGTTTAAAGCCAACCTTTCACGACCACTGGGCCTTTTCGAACGACTATTTGGACGAGGGTGAGCGCCCGCATGAAGCCTGTGCCCGCCAGATCCAAGATGAGTTGGGGGTCACGGTGGTGGTTGGCGACTTGCTCTTCGTGGACCGGGTACCGCCCGCCGGGCAGCGGTTCCACGCGATCACCAGCCTCCGTTCGAAGCGGACCGTGGCGGGGCACGACGGTTTCAGTGTGCGGATACGGGGGTTGGAGGACGCCGCCTCTGCTCAGCGGACGAAGCCGCCCCGCGCCTGCCCGACACCGACGCTCGGAGAATCCGCTCGGCGATGGAGGCGCGAGGCAAAAGGACTAAACGCTTCCCTTGCCGGCAGGTCTACAATCTCAAGACCTATTCGACGCTGTGGCGGTCTGCCCTGCCAGATCCGGCCGGCGAGTAGGCGCAGTTCGTCAGGGACGCCTCGACGCTGCACATGCCCCCTACGCCATCGGAGGCGAAGGGGGTCAGGGCGAACGGCACTGGCGCGGTCTACCCAGCCTGCACGAACGCGGCAAGCGCGTCAGCATCTCGGCGACCCACTGAGCCTTTCCGCGCAACGCCCCGTGGCGTTAGGTGATCACGTGGTGCGACGGTGTTCGACATGCAGCAGGACGAGTGCGGCTCTGGCGATCTTGCCGATCTTCCAGGGGCAGAGGCTGACGTTGCGCAGTGCTTTGAACGTGGTCTTCAGCAGCGAGTTGCCACGTTCGCCGATGGCCCGGATGCCGTTGTGGACCTTGTTGTAGGTCTGTTCGGCGTCGGTGAGTTGCCCGCCCTTGGGTTTCTTGAACGCGACGGTAATCGTGTTGGCTTCGCCTTCGTAGCCCAGGTCGCCCAGGACCCGGAGTTGGTCTTCGCTCCAGGCGGCGAGCAGGGGCAGTATCTCGGTGTGTTCGCGCAGGGCGGTGGTGTCGTGCTCGCGGCCGGGGCGAACCTCGGAGGTCCACAGAGGCCAGCCGTCCGGTGCGGTGATGACCTGGATGTTCCCGCCGTGGTTGTCGTGTTTCCCCGACCACCACAGGTCCACGCCCGGGGTGGGGCCCGGGGCGCGGCAGCGGTCGGCCTCAATCAGCGTGCCGTCGATGTTGATGTGGTCGTAGCCGGCCATCTTCGCGGCGAGCAGCGCCGCGTGCAGACTCGGCGCCGCAGCGGCCAGCGCGTCGATACCTTCGTGGAGGTAGTCATAGGTAGTGGACCTGCCGATCGCGTTGTCGACCGCCAGCTGGGCGACCCGGGTGCCGTCCAAAAACCAGCGGATGACCAGGATCGCCTGTTTGAAGCAGCCGAGAGCGCGGGTGCCGGTGCGAGTCCCGCGTCGCTGGCGTTCGGCGTGTAGCCGACTTGAGACGAACAGCACGGTCTCCTCACGCACGCTCAACGTGGCGACGTATGTGACTTTCCCGACGCAGGACCCCTACGAAGTTGATCTGTGAGAGGACCACCTTACCGAAGTTTTGCGTCTTTACGTTGCACCGCCACGGGTTCGGCGTGCCACGGCCGGCCTCCGACGCGCGTTGCGTGGTGCGCGGGTCCGGGCCTAACGTGCCCCCCATGGAAGAGGACTGGCGCCAACCCGAGCACACCTTCGACACGTTTGTCGTCAGCTCGTCCAACCGATTCGCGCACGCGGCGGCGGTCGCCGTCGCCGAAGCACCGGTGACGGCGTACAACCCGCTGTTCATCTACGGCGGCTCCGGGCTGGGCAAGACCCACCTGTTGCACGCCATCGGACAGCGCGCCACCATCCTCCGCAACGCACAGTTCATCCAGTACGTTTCGTCCCAGCAACTCACCAACATCATCAAGTCCCTGCGCCACGACAAGACGCATGACTTCCAACGCCGCCACCGCCACGTCGACGTCCTGCTGATCGACGACATCCAGTTTCTCGAGAACAGCGACCGGGCACAGGAGGAGTTCCTCCAAACCTTCAACGCCCTGCACAACGACAACAAGCGGATCGTCATCAGCTCCGACCGCTCCCCGCGCCAGCTGTACACCCTGGATGACCGCCTGCGGACCCGCTTCGAGTGGGGCCTTCTAGCAGACATCCAACCGCCGAACCCCCAGACGCGAACCGCGACCGCGATTCGGCGGAAGGATTGAAGTCCTCACAATCGCGTGACAACTTTCAGTGATCGACCCGTTGCGCGGAACGGCTCACTGTCGGCCAAGGCGCGACCGGTGTCGAGCCAGTAGGACAACTGGCGCCTGATGCCACCAGCACCTGTGGCCGTAACGTCCGGGGGACAGCCGTCAGCCGGATCTCCCAAACTCGCCGCCTCACGGGTAGCCGCCGCCGCGAGGTGGTCGCGGGCTACCTACGGATGGCCATCGACGGTCGAGGCCAGCGCAGCCATGAGGTGCAGGTGGCAAGCACTTGCCGCACTCGCACATCCGAGGCGCCTTCTCCCAGGCGAGGACTGAGATAGAGGGTACGCGCCTCCGTGCACCCCCGGGCCGCCCTATCACTACAATCGCACCGTCCCCCCACGCTCCGCCTTTGAAGGACTCACATGCAGCGACCAGCGAACCGTGCTAAAGCACTGTCATGGCCGGAGATCACTCAGCGGGCCGCAGTCTTCTCGCATGAGTGGGAAGGCGCTGCGGGGAACGAACGCAGTCAATCACAGACCTTTTGGGTTCGCTTTTTGGATTGCTTCGGGGTGCGTGCGGAGCGTGTAGCAACCTTCGAGCACACAGTTCAACGATTCTCCACGCAGGCGCGTGGTTTCATCGATCTATTCTGGCCCGGGATGCTGCTCGTTGAGCAGAAAGGCGCCGGAAAAGACCTAGACCAAGCCAGGTTCCAAGCCTTCGACTACCTACCCGGGTTGAAGGATCACGAACTTCCCAAGCTGCTAGTGATGTGCGACTTCCGTCGATTTAAAGGTCATGTGCTTGCCACTGGCGAGGAGTTCGAATTCGATTTAGCCGAGCTCGCGCTGCCCTCGAACCTGGATCGCTTCGGCTTCTTCGCCGGGTACAACCGGACTGAGTTTGGGAGTGCGGAAGAAGAAGCCGCATCCGTTGAGGCTGCTCGACTCATGGCGGGGTTATACGAACAACTCAGGCTCGATCAGTATGACGACGAGTCAACCTCCGTATTTCTTACTCGAATATTGTTCTTGATGTTTGGCGACGATACCGCCCTTTGGGAGCCCCACCTCTTCCAAGAATATGTGCGTACTCGAACGGCAGAGGATGGGTCGGATCTCGGTGCGCAACTGTCTTCCTTGTTTCAGGTCCTAAATACACCTGTAGGAGGCAGGCCTTCGCGAGTTGATTCGGTCGCTTCGCGCTTTCCGTACGTGAATGGTGACCTTTTCTCGAAGCCATTGCAGATCCCCTACTTCGACACGGTCACGCGTGACGTGCTGTTGCGATGCTGCTCATTCAACTGGGGGTCTATTAGCCCTGCAGTCTTTGGCTCAATGTTTCAAGCAGTGAAGAGCAGGCAGGCTCGGCGCGAGCTTGGCGAACACTACACCACTGAAACAAATATTCTAAAAACTATCAAGCCGCTCTTTCTTGACGAACTTCGAACCCGTTTCGACCGGAATATGAACTACGCCCCCGGCTTGCAGAGGCTCCTCAATGACCTCTCTGAACTCCGCTTACTAGACCCAGCCTGCGGCTGTGGCAACTTTCTCGTGGTGGCATACCGCGAGCTTCGCGAGCTAGAGCTGGATATACGTGTACGCATTCGTACACTTTCCGGCGTCGCTCAAGACGAGTTCATTTTTGCGGAACAGCTCGCTGTAAATATGGACCAGTTCTTCGGCATCGAAATAGAGTGGTGGCCAGCGAGGATCGCCGAAGTTGCGATGTTCCTTGTGGACCATCTCGCCAATCAAAAGATGGCTAGCCGGCTAGGCTGGGCTCCAAACAGGCTACCGCTTACAACGAAGCCAGCGATTGCGCACGCGAATGCGCTTACCACGGATTGGAAGCTGTTCCTAGAGCCCTCCGACAGCGTAATAGTGCTGGGCAATCCACCCTTCCTCGGCCACGACAGCCGGACACCGGCGCAAGCGACCGAGCTAAGAGCACTCTGGGGCAACGATATTGGACGGATTGATTACGTAACCGGCTGGTACGCCAAGACACTAGAGTACTTCGGGACAAACATCAACGGACGTTGGGCGTTTGTTTCCACCAACTCAGTTACCCAAGGACAGCCCGTCGCTCTGGTTTTCGGCAGGGCCTTCGCCGCTAATTGGCGAATACTATTCGCCCACCGGACCTTTGCCTGGACGTCTGAGGCGCCAGGTGCCGCTTCTGTCCATTGCGTCATCGTTGGATTTTCCCGCCCTGTTGTCCGACCGCGAATGTTTCACTATGTCTCGTTGCGAGGTACGCCATCTGAACGTCCAGCAACTAACATCAACGCTTACCTGATCGACGGACCCAATGTGCTTGTAACGACACGGTCTAAGCCGCTTTCGCCAGTCATCACTAAAGTCCGCTATGGGAGCCGACCGAATGATGGCGGTGCACTCACAATCAATGAGGCCGATTATGATTCCTTTCTGGCCGACCCGATTGCTCGAAAGTACGTGCGCCGTTTCGTTGGCGCACGTGAGCTGTTGCACGATGAACGCCGATGGGTCTTGTGGATGGTTGACCTGACTCCAGAGGACGCGGCTCGGAGTGGGCTGCTGCGGGAACGTATCGAACGGTGTCGGCAGCATCGGCTGGACAGCGAGCGGCCCTCAACCCGCGCATGGGCAGATAGAGCACATTTATTTGATTTTGACAGCCAGCCTCGGGTGCCCTATCTATGCATCCCCGGTCATGTGAGTTCAGAGCGGAGATATGCTACGGTTTCACGCTTGACACCCGACGTAATTTCAAGCAACGCGAATTTTACGGCCGAAGACGCAGATGGGCTCGTGTTCGGTCTCGTTTCGTCGGCAATGTTCATGGCATGGCAAAAAGCCGTCGGCGGCCGCATCAAATCAGATATACGCTTTAGCAATACGCTCGTCTGGAACAATTTCCCAGTCCCGCCTCTTCAGTCGAAGCTACGAGACATGATCATTGATGCGGGAAAGTCCGTACAAGAGGCGCGTGCCGCCTACCCCGACCGAACCTTGGCTGAACATTACAATTCATCCGTCATGGAGCCAAGTCTCCGGGCGGCGCATGCAGATTTGGATAAGGTTGTCGACAAAGCATTCCGCGTCGGCGGCCGAGACGTTGGCGAAGATAGGCGACTTTCCGTTTTATTTCAACACTTCGATATGCTTGCTAAGCAAGGTCAGCTTCCGGGTCTTGAGGTGCCAACACAGACAGCGGGCCGGCGCGCGAAAGCGCCAAGGGGTAGGTAGACAGTGAGACGGACGCAGGTTCCTCGGCGTCGAGTCCAGACCGGGTCGCGACAATACGCGCCGCGCCTTGGAGGCAGCCGGCGACCGTTACTTACCTATGTAATGTTGCAGGGCATGCCTCACAGCGCCACGATCGCCGCAGTCTCCGCCGGCAGCTCGATCCGGTCCCGCATAACCGTGACCCCCTCCCCCGTGGCCAACAACACCCGCCGCGCCACCCCAGGCAACGACACCCCCTGCCCCCGCCCAGCCAGGTTCGCCACCACAAGCGTGTCCCCCCGCCGCATCACCAGGAACTGGTCCCCATGCTGCACAGAAACCGCGTTCAACCGAGGATCCGAGAGGTCAGGAAGCGACCGCCGCAGTGCGATCAACCGCTGGTAGAACGACAGCATCGAAGCATGCTCAGGCTTGTCCAGTTCCGCCCAGTCCAACCGCGACCGTACGAACGTCTGCGGGTCCTGCGGATCAGGCACGTCCCCCTCGGGCCACCCGTGCGAGGCGAACTCCCGCCGCCGCCCGGTCCGCACCGCAGAGGCCAACTCCGGCTCGGGATGCGACGTGAAGAACTGCCACGGCGTAGAAGCCGCCCACTCCTCCCCCATGAACAGCATGGGAGTGAACGGCGCCGTCAACAGCAACGTGGCCCCGACCCGCAGCAGCGAAGGCGAGAGAGAAGCCGAGATCCGATCCCCGGTAGCCCGGTTCCCGATCTGGTCATGGTTCTGCAGGTAGGCCACGAACCGGTGCCCCGGCACCCGAGGATCGACAGGCCGCCCATGGTGCCGGTTACGGAAGCTCGACCAGGTCCCCGCGTGGAAGAACCCACCCGTCAGCACGTCAGACAGCGTCTCCAGGGAGCCGAAGTCCCCGTAGTAGCCCTGCCGCTCCCCCGTCAGCAACGTGTGCAGCGCGTGGTGCGCGTCGTCGTTCCACTGCGCGTGCAGCCCGAACCCGCCCGCCTCGCGAGGGGTGATGAGCCGCGGGTCGTTGAGGTCGGACTCGGCGATGAGCGACAGCGGCCGGCCCAGGTGCGTCGACAGCGCCTCGACCTCAATAGCCAACTCTTCAAGCAGCGGCACCGCGCGGGTGTCCGGCAGGGCGTGTACGGCATCCAGGCGTAGCCCGTCGACGTGGTAGTCGCGCAGCCACATGAGCACGCTGTCGATGATGTAGCGGCGTACCTCGTCGGAGTGCGGGCCGTCCAGGTTGACCGAGCGGCCCCAACTGTTGCTCTGCTCGGCGAGGTAGGGCCCGAACTGTGGCGCGTAGGCCCCGGAGGGCCCGAAATGGTTGTAGACGACGTCGAGGATCACCCCCAACCCGCGAGCGTGGGCGGCGTCGACGAACCGTTTCAGGCCGTCGGGGCCGCCGTAGGGCTCGTGCGGGGCATACCAGCAGACGCCGTCGTACCCCCAGTTGTGTTCGCCGTTGAAGGCGTTGACCGGGAGCAGCTCGATCAGGTCGACCCCCAGCGACACCAGGTGGTCGAGGCGGTCGATGGCCGCGTCGAAGGTGCCGTCCGGGGTGAAGGTGCCGATGTGCAGCTCGTAGAGGATGCTGCCGGGCAGTTGCCGGCCGGTCCACGAGCTGTCGGACCACGCGAAGGCCGCGTGGTCGTAGCGTCGGCTCGGCCCGTGCACCCCCGCAGGCTGCCACGGTGACCGGGGGTCGGGCAGCGGCGTTTCGTCGTCGTTCAGCAGAAAGGAGTAGTCGACGCCGGCGTCGGGGACGTCGACCCGCCACCACCCGTCGGCGGCGGCGCGCATCTCGTGGTCGGAGTCGCCGGCCAGGCGCAGCCTGACGCGGGTGGCGTCCGGTGCCCACACGGAGAATTCGGTCATGAAGCAGCCTCCACGGAAGCGGTGGGAGGAGCCAGCAGTGCGACGGGATAATCGGCCAGGAGGTCGTCCAGGGGCGTCTCACCGCCACTGTAGACCCGGCCAGTGAACAGGTCGGTAACCTCGTTAACGGGAAGCGACAGGGCGGTGTCACACCAGCCGCCGGCGCGGGCCAGGCCCAGCGGCAGCCGGGTCGCCACGGCGATCACGCCACCCCGGTCGAACGCCACCGCGTGCCGGCCCACCGGGCCGTGCGCCGGCACCGGCCGGTAGCCGGTGAACAGCTCCGGGTGCGCCCGCCGCAACCGCAGGGTCCGCGACACGACGAGCAGCTTCGCTGCGCCGTCGGTGTCGATCGGGGGACGCCAGCCGCCGTCGATCCGTGCCAGCAACTCTCGGCGTACGTCGAAGTCGACCGGGCGGCGGTTGTCCGGGTCGACGAGGGAGTTGTCCCACAGCTCGGTGCCCTGGTAGGTGTCCGGCACACCGGGCATGGTGAGTTGCACGAGCTTCTGCCCGAGGGAGTTGCACCAGCCGGCCGGGGTGATCGCTGCGGCGAGTTCGGTCAGCTCGTCGTGCAGGCTCGGGTCGTCGTACATCAGGTCGACCACGGCGTGCAGGGCCTGCTCGAAGGCCGGGTCGGGGTCCGCCCAACTGGTCGAGGCCCCGGCCTCCCGGGCGGCCTTCTCGACGTACGCGTGCAGTCGCTCCCGCTCAATCGGCCAAGCGCCGACGGCGGTCTGCCACAGCAGGTGGGCGAACGACGGGTCGGGCAGCGGGGCGTACTCCATCCAGGCCTTGACCTGCTCGGCCCAGCGGCCCGGCAGCTCGCTGAGCACGGCGAGGCGGGCGCGGACGTCCTCGCCGCGTTTGGTGTCGTGGGTGGAGAGGGTGGTCATGCTGGCGGGCCAGCGGACCTGGCGGGCGCCGGCGAAGCGGTGGAACTCCGCCGGCGACACCCCGAAGTAGGCGGGGCTGTCGCCGACCTCGTTGAGCGCCACGAACCGGCTCCACCGGTAGAACGCGGTGTCCTCCACGCCCTTGGCCATCACCGCGCCGGTGAGCTGCGGGAACCGTTGGCCCAGCTCGTCGTCGGGGTTGCGCAGCCGGCGGGTGATCGCGTCCAGGGCGGCGGCCAGGTCGGGGCGGCGGCGGCCGGCCTCGGAGCGGGCGGCGGCGAGATGCCGGGCGCCGTGCGGCGGGTAACCGCGGTAGACCGGGAACGCGGCGGCCAGCTCGGCGAGCGCCGCGCGGGCCTGCTCGGTGGGCACCTCGGGGGCGAGGGCGGCCAGCCGGGTCAGCTCGGCGGCGAGCAGCCGGGTGGCGGCGGCCAGCTTGGTGGCGTGGGTCAGGTCCTCCCAGGAGGTGTGCTGCCCGGTCAGGCGGGTGTCCAGGGCGGTGAAGTCACCCTCGGCGTCGGTGTCGATGAAGAGCCCGCCGACCGCTGCCAGGGCGTCGTAGCCGGTCGTGCCGTCCACCGGCCAGTCCGGCAGCTCCTCGCCGTACTCCAGGATCTTCTCCACCACGAGCCAGGCCTGCGGCGCGGCGGCCCGCAGCCTGGCCAGGTAGCCGACCGGGTCGCGTAGGCCGTCCGGGTGGTCGACGCGTATGCCGTCGACCTCCCCGGCGGCGGCCCAGCGCAGGATGAGGTCGTGGGTGGCGGCGAACACCGCCGGGTCCTCCACGCGCAGACCCGCCAGGCCCGCGATGGCGAAGAATCGGCGGTACGTCAGCTCGGCGTCGCCCCGACGCCAGGAGACCAGCTCGTAGTGCTGCCGGTCGTGCACCTCGCCCGCGCTGCCGTCGCCGGTGCCGTCGGCGATCGGGAAGCGGTGCTCGTGGTAGCGCAGCTCGTTGTCGACCACCTTGAGGTCGTCCAGGGCGGCCGGGTCGTCGGCCAGCACGGGCAGCAGCAGCCGGCCCCGGTCCCAGTCGATGTCGAACCAGTCGGCGTACGCCGAGTCGCGCCCCCGGCGCAGCACGTCCCACCAGGCGGGGTTGGCCGCGGGGACGGCGACCCCGGCGTGGTTGGGCACGATGTCGACGACGAGCCCGAGCTGCTTGTCGCGCAGCGCGCGCAGCAGCCGCTGCCGACCGGCCTCGCCGCCCACCTCCGGGTTGACCTCCCGGTGGTCGACCACGTCGTAGCCGTGCTGAGAGCCGGGGGTGGCGGCCAGCAGCGGGGCGCTGTAAAGGTGGCTGACGCCGAGATCGGCGAGGTAGTCGAGGATGGCGGCGGTGGCGTCCAGGTCGAAGCCGGGGCGGACCTGGACGCGGTAGGTGGCCTTGGGAGGGGTGGCCGGCATGTCAGATAGTCCTCTCCAGCACGACGAGGGACCGGTCCGGCACCCGGATGGTGCCGCCCGCGCTGATCACCGTGGCGTCGCCCGGCTCGGGCTCGGCCGTGCTGATCACCCGTTCCCACTTCTGGCCGTACTCGCTGCCGGGCATGGTGAAGTCCAGCGGCGCGTCGTGGGCGTTGAAGCAGAGCAGGAACGAGGCGTCGTGGTGTTTCTGGCCGTACTGGCCGCGCTCGCGGATGCCCTCACCGTTGACGAACAGCGCCACCGAGCGGCCGAAGTCGTTGCCCCAGTCGTCGCCGGTCATCTCCCGCCCGTCCGGGGTGTGCCAGGCAAGGTCGGGCAGCGGCTCGTCGCTGCCGCGCCCACCCACGGGCAGGCCGGTGAAGAACCGGCGGCGGCGGAACACCTGGTGCCGTTTGCGGAACGCGGTCAACGTCTGGACGAACTCCAGCAGCTGCTCGTCGACGTTGTCCCAGTCGACCCAGGCCAGCTCGCTGTCCTGGCAGTAGGCGTTGTTGTTGCCGTGCTGGGTGCGACCCAGCTCGTCGCCGTGGCCGATCATCGGCACGCCCTGCGACAGCATCAGCGTGGCCAGGAAGTTGCGCCGCTGCTTGGCCCGCAGCGCGAGCACCGCCTCGTCGTCGGTGTCGCCCTCGACCCCGCAGTTCCAGGAACGGTTGTGGCTCTCGCCGTCCCGGTTCTCCTCGCCGTTGGCCTCGTTGTGCTTGTCGTTGTACGACACCAGGTCGTTCAGCGTGAACCCGTCGTGGACGGTGACGAAGTTGATGCTGTGGAACGGGCGGCGCCCGTCGTCCTGGTAGAGGTCGGCGGAACCGGAGATCCGCGACGCGAACTCGGCGAGGGTGGCCGGCTCGCCGCGCCAGAAGTCGCGGACCGTGTCGCGGTATTTTCCGTTCCACTCCGTCCACAACGGCGGGAAGTTGCCCACCTGGTAGCCGCCCGGGCCGACGTCCCACGGTTCGGCGATCAGCTTCACCTGGCTGACCACCGGGTCCTGCTGCACCACCTCGAAGAAGGTGGACAGCCGATCCACCTCGTAGAACTCGCGGGCCAGGGTGGCGGCCAGGTCGAAGCGGAAGCCGTCGACGTGCATCTCGGTCACCCAGTACCGCAGCGAATCCATGATCAGTTGCAGCGAGTGCGGGCTGCGCACGTTGAGGCTGTTGCCGGTGCCCGTGTAGTCGACGAAGTAGCGGCGATCTTCCTCGCTGAGCCGGTAGTAGCTCGGGGCGTCCACGCCCTTGAAGCTCAACGTCGGCCCGAGGTGGTTGCCCTCGGCGGTGTGGTTGTAGACCACGTCGAGGATGACCTCGATGCCGGCCGCGTGCAGCGCCTTGACCATCCCCCGGAACTCCTGCACCTGCTGACCGAGGCGGCCCAGCGCGGAGTAGCCGTGGTGCGGGGCGAAGAAGCCGATCGTGTTGTAACCCCAGTAGTTACGCAGCCCCAGGTCCACGAGACGGTGGTCGTGCACGAACTCGTGCACCGGCATCAACTCGATCGCCGTGATCCCGAGCCGGGTCAGATAGTCGATCATCGGCGGGGAGGCGATGCCCGCGTAGGTGCCGCGCAGCTCCTCCGGGATGTCCGGGTGGCGCATGGTCAGCCCGCGTACGTGCGCCTCGTAGATCACCGAGTGGTGGTAAGGGGTGCGCGGCGGCTTGTCGTTGCCCCAGTCGAAGTACGGGTTGACCACCACCGACTTCGGCATGAACGGCGCCGAGTCCGCCTCGTTCATCCGCTCCGGCTCCGACATGTCGTAGTCGTAGACCGCCGGGTCCCACTGGATGTCACCGTCGATGGCCTTGGCGTACGGGTCGAGCAGCAGTTTGTGCGGGTTGCAGCGCAGCCCGTTCGCCGGGTCGTACGGGCCGTGCACCCGGTAGCCGTAGCGCTGACCCGGCTCGATGCCCGGCAGGTACGCGTGCCACACGTAGGCGTCCACCTCGCGCAGCTCGACGCGGCGCTCCGCGCCGGTGTCCCACTCGTCGAAGAGGCACAGCTCGATCCGCTCGGCCACCTCGGAGAAGATGGCGAAGTTGGTGCCCATCCCGTCGTAGGTGGCGCCCAGGGGATACCTCTCGCCCGGCCAGACCTGCATGTCGCTCCTTAGACCATGGTTATGTGCGCACCGGCCGAGATCGCCCGCGCGCACGCAGGTAGTGCCCCCGGCCCGGTCGCGCCAATCCATCCTTTCAGGCGATGGCCGAAAACCACCTGTCTGATGCGCACTACACCGATCAGGTGTCCTCCGTCACGATGACCGTTTTCGAGGTGCGTTCTTGGGCCCGATGCACTTTCCTTGACCGGGGACAAGCGTTCGCGCGTGCCCGCCAGGCCCTCGGCCACCCCTTACACCTCCCACTCCGCCGCCACTGACGCCGGCGCGTATCACCATGCATGGACGGAGATTGATGTGACAGTGCGGGTCGACGAGCAGCTCGCTGCCACCAAGGACCGGGCCCACCGGCCCACAGTGACCTCCCGGCCCCAGCTTCCCGCGCAGCCCGGCCTCTCCGCGCAGCCCGGCACACCCGTGCCGACGCAGTCCGGCTCCGGGGTGCCCCCGCAGACCCGTCGCATCCTCATGCTGTCCTGGGAATACCCGCCGGTGCTCGTCGGCGGTCTCGGCCGACACGTGCACGCGCTCTCCGTCGCCCTCGCCGCCGCCGGCCACGAGGTCACCGTCGTCACCCGCCACAGCGAAGGCGCACCCCTGGAGGAGTACGCCGACGGCGTGCGTATCCTGCGCGCCCCCGAGGACCCGGTGACCTTCCCCCTCGCCACCGGCTCCCTGCTGGCCTGGACGATGGCCTTCAACCACACCCTCACCCGCACCGCCCTGCGCGCCACCCAGGCCGGCTCGTACGACGTCATCCACGCCCACGACTGGCTCGTCGCGCACACCGCGATGACGTTGCGCGACCACCTGGACATCCCGCTGGTCAGCACCATCCACGCCACCGAGGCCGGCCGACACCAGGGCTGGCTCCCGGAGGAGATGAACCGCACCATCCACGGCGTCGAGCAGTGGCTCACCAGTGAGTCCAACCGGCTGATCGTCTGCTCCGGCTACATGCGCGACGAGGTGAACGCGCTCTTCGGCGTACCGGCCGGCCGGGTCGACGTGGTCGCCAACGGCGTCGAGCCGCACCGCTGGCGGGTGCCCGCCCGCGCGGTCGCCGCCGCCCGCGCCCGCTTCGCCGGGGACGGCCCGCTGGTCACCTTCGCCGGCCGCCTGGTTTACGAGAAGGGTGTGCAGCACCTGATCGCCGCGCTGCCCCGGCTGCGCGAGCGGCACCCCGGGCTGCGTGCCGTGATCGCCGGTGACGGCCCGTACCGCGCCGAGCTGGAGGCCGAGGTGCACCGCCGCGGCCTCGGCGGCATGGTCAGCATGCCGGGCTTCCTCGGCGGCACCGACCTGCCGGCGCTGATGGCCGCGTCCGACTGCTTCGCCGTGCCGAGCATCTACGAGCCGTTCGGCATGGTCGCCCTGGAAGGCGCCGCGGCCGGCGCGCCACTCGCGGTCGCCGCCACCGGTGGCCTCGCCGAGATCGTCGAGCCGGGCGTCACCGGCATGACCTTCCGCCCGCACGACCCGGACGGGCTCACCGACGCCGTGGACGCCTTGCTGTCCGACTCCGACCGCGCCCGCGTCATGGCCCGTCGCGCACGCCGGATGGTCCACGACCAGTACGGCTGGTCGGCCATTGCCCAGCGCACCGCCGCCAGCTACGCAGCCGCCATCACCTCGGACGCCACGTTCACGGCCGAACGCGCCGAGCAGCGCATGTCCCAGGGCCGCGCCCTCCCGGCGCTCCCCGAAGGCAACCTGCTCGCCGCAGCGGGCCTGCGCTAAGCCGCCACGCCGCGCGCGGGAATGCGGAAGGCCGTCGACCTGGATCGGTCGACGGCCTGCCGGTGTTGCGGAAAGCGGGAAAGACGGACGTCAGCGGTCGGCGAAGGGGACGTAGTCCCGCTCGGCGGAGCCGACGTAGACCTGCCGCGGACGGCCGATCTTCGTCTCCGGGTCGCTGATCATCTCGCGCCACTGGGCGATCCAGCCGGGGAGCCGGCCGAGCGCGAAGAGCACCGTGAACATCTTGGTCGGGAAGCCCATGGCCTTGTAGATCAGGCCGGTGTAGAAGTCCACGTTCGGGTAGAGCCGCCGGGAGACGAAGAAGTCGTCGGCGAGCGCGATCTCCTCCAGCTCCATGGCGATGTCCAGCAGCGGGTCGGGCTTGGCCATCCGGCCCAGCACGTCCTGCGCGGCCTTCTTGACGATCGCCGCCCGCGGGTCGTAGTTCTTGTAGACCCGGTGGCCGAAGCCCATCAGCTTGACGCCGTCCTCCTTGTCCTTGACCTTGCGGACGAAGGACCGGACGTCGTCGTCGCCGGCGTGGATCTGCTGGAGCATCTCCAGCACCGCCTGGTTGGCGCCGCCGTGCAGCGGGCCGAACAGCGCGTTCACGCCGGCGGAGACCGAGGCGAACAGGTTGGCGTTGCTGGAGCCGACCAGGCGGACGGTCGAGGTGGAGCAGTTCTGCTCGTGGTCGGCGTGCAGGACGAAGAGCATGTCCAGCACCTTCGACATCACCGGGTCGACCTCGTACGGCTCCGCCGGCACGCCGAACGTCATCCGCAGCAGGTTGTCGACGTACCCGAGCGAGTTGTCCGGGTAGAGCAGCGGCTGCCCGATGGACTTCTTGTACGCGTACGAGGCGATGGTGGGCACCTTCGCCATGAGCCGGACCGTCGAGATCTCCACGTGCTCGGAGTCGAACGGGTCCAGGCTGTCCTGGTAGAAGGTGGACAGGGCGCTCACCGCGGAGGACAGCACGGCCATCGGGTGGGCGTCCCGGGGGAAGCCGTCGAAGAAGCGGCGCATCTCCTCGTGCAGCAGCGAGTGCCGCCGAATCCACTCGGTGAACTCGGTCAGCTGCTGCTCGCTCGGCAGCTCACCGTAGATGAGCAGGTACGAGACCTCCAGGAAGGAGGACTTCTCGGCCAGCTGCTCGATCGGGTATCCCCGGTAACGCAGGATCCCCGCGTCGCCGTCGATGTAGGTGATCGCGGATGAGGCAGCCGCGGTGTTGACGAAACCGGGGTCGTACGTGGTCATCCCGGTTTCCTTCAGCAGCTTGCTCACCCCGATACCGGCGGGGCCCTCGACCGCGGGATGTACCGGCATCGACAGCTGCCCACCGGGGTGATCGAGCTTGACTTCCGTCATGTGGTTCCTCGCTTCGCCGGCAGATCTACGTTGAATTGCCTTCGCTTCTACCGTAATTGCGGTTCGGGGGACAACGCCCGCCGTGGTTCGGCGGTGAGGCATGCGTCACCCGATTCCCGACCGGGCCGCCGGGAAACCCGGTGTCCCGTTGGGCGGGACACGGACGACACGGAGCCGGGAGCCACGGACGACACCCCTGACTGAGTAGGTCACGAGAGGGCAAGGCGTCGCAGCGTACCGTCCGTCGCGATCTCGTAGACGTCGAGCTGGTTGGTTCCGGCGCGAAACAGCCTGTCGTCGGTGAGCAGCGCGGCGAACCTGCGTCCGCCGGGGTCGGCCGGCGCGACCGGGACGACGGCCCCGATCCGGCCGTTGACGGCCACCGCGAGCAGGGTGCCGTTCGGGATCCGGTCCGGGACGTCTCCCCAGACGAGCGCCGGAAGGGTGCCGGTGTCCGGGTCCATGGCCGTGAACGCGGCCAGGTCGGCAACCCGGGCGCTGCCGGCGGGCGGGCCGGCGCGCACCTCGGTGCCGACGAGGGGGTGCGGTGTGGGCAGCGGCGGCGGGGTGGGCACCCCGCCGGGGAAGGTGACCGGTTCGCCTGGGCGGTCGTAGAAGTGTTTCGTGCCGTCGGTGCGCGGCGCCTGCCGGGCCGAGCGGCCGTCGACGCGCCAGGGCAGCCGGATGTTGGCCTCGTCGGCCACTGTCGGCAGCAGGTCGACGTGTTCCCAGTTGCGGTCGTCCACCCGGCCGGTCTGCTGCCGGGGTTCCTTGACGAACATCGGCACCCAGGCGACCTCGCCGGCGGCGGCCTTGATCGCGTCCATGCCCCGGCCCTGCGCGCCGGGGCGGAAGCTGACGCCGTGGTCGGCGGTCACCACGACGAGCGCCTGGTCGTAGAGGCCGCTGGCGCGCAGCGTCCGCAGGGTCTCGCCGATGAGCCGGTCGGTGTAGCCGAGTTGGGCGAGGTGCCGTTGCCGGGCCAGGTCGACCCAGCCGGCGCCGTCGTTGGGCAGGTCCTCGGGAGCGTCGTAGCGCGCCCCGGACGGCAGGTACGCCCACGGTGAGTGCGGCATCAGCAGGTGCAGGAAGTGCAGGGTGGGCCGGGGCGTGGGCTTCAGCCCGGCCAGGAAGCTGGTGAAGCGGGCAGGCTGGTTGTCGTCGAGGCTGTCCCAGCGGAACTTCGGGTCGGCGGGCACCGGCTCGGCGGCGTCCAGGCCGGCCTCGGCGCGGGTCTGCTCCCGGTAGGAGTCCTCCGGGTCGACGGCGCTCTCCGTGGGCCCGGCGATGCGGCCGAGCAGCTTGCTGGTCTCCCGGACCAGCACGCCGAGCCCCTGCTCGGGGGTGACCGGCTGTTCGCAACGGCTGGGCGGGCAGAGGCGGGTGATGCTCTCCTCGGCGCGGATGTCGTACAGGCCGCCGAAGGCGGTGAAGATGTTGTCCGGGTACTGCGAGTAGTGCGGGGCGACGGGCTTGGCCGGGTAGCGGCCGGTGAGCATCGCCGGCAGCGCGTTGGGCGTCCACCCGCTGACGCCGGTGGCGTTGCGATACCAGGTCGAGCCGCCAGCCAGCTCTGCGAAGTGCGGGTACCGGGTCGCGTCGATCCGCCCGTCGGCGCCGAGCAGGCTGACCAACGGCAGCTCGTCGAGGATCAGCATGACCACCGGCGGGTGCACGCCGGTGCCCTGCGCGGTGCCGGCCGCGCCGCCGTCGCTGCGGGGCAGCACCACCGCCGAGGTGGGCGAGGCGAGCAGGAAGAGCGCCAGGAAGGCCACCGGCCCGGCGGCGGCCAGTCGCAGCACCCGGCCCGGCGCCCGCCACCGTCGGTGCGCGGCCGCGCCGGCGGCCCCGGCCAGCACGGCCACCAGCAGCAGGGGTACGCCCCGAAGCGGCGTCACGTGTCGGCCCACCTGCACGGCGAGGGCGGCCAGCAGCAGGCCGACCAGCCCGGTGTGGGTGAGCGCGCGGGCGGTCCGGCCGGCCAGTCGGCTGAGCGCTCCGAGCAGCGCCACCGCGATCGTTGGCAGCACCGCCACCAGGGCGACCAGCAGCAGGATCTGGGCCGGGTCGGCGCGGTGGAACAGGAAGAAGTCGGGGCTGCGGCCGAGCACGTCCAGCAGTGGCTGGGTGACCACCAGGCCGACCAGGGCCGTCACCTCCAGCAGCCGGCCCAGCTCGCTGCGCCAGCCCTCGTACCACCGCGTGGAGGCCGCTGGCGGGTCGGCGGCGGGGGGTTCAGCCACCCATCACCGTCCGGTAGAGCGTGCGGGTGCCCGAGGGCAGTTCCAGGCGCTCGGTGATCCGACCCCGGGCGGCCAGCAGCGTCTCGAAGGTGTCGCGCCGGTAGTCCGGGAAGAGGCCGGCGGGCTTGTTGGCCAGCAGCCGACTTGCCATCGGGTCGTCCGGGTGGACGAACTCCACCACCACCGCGCCACCCGGCGCGGTCAGCCCGGCCAGCCAGTCGATGACCTCCGGCAGCGGCACGTTGCGCCCGATCGCCAGGTGGTGCACCACGGCCAGGGCGAGCACCACGTCGGCGGACGCCCGTTCGGCGAAGCCGGCCCGCTCGACGCCCCGCCAGCCGCCACCCGGTGACGGGTCGGCGAGGTCCAGCACCAGTGGCAGGATCCGGCGCTGCCCCTCGGAGCGCAGCTTGCGGTACAGCTCGTCGACCACGGCCGGGTCCTGCTCGACGGCGACCACGTAGTCGGCGTGCCCGGCCGCCAGCCGGGAGTACCGGCCGTCGTTGGCGCCGAGGTCGAGCACCAGGCGGGGTCGGGCGCCGGCGGCCACCGAGGAGGCGACGAACTGCTCCTTCGCCACCCGGTCGCGTGCCGAGTAGCCGCAGGTGCGCTGGTAGTCCGACCAGTGGGTCCCGGCCGGGCGGTGGTCCAGTTTGCGGACCAGTTTCTCGATGCCGCGTACGGTGGCCAGCAGCAACTCCCGGGAGAAGCCGGCGGCCCGCAGTTGGTCGCGGACGTCGCTGGTGCTGGCGGCGGCGTTGCGCTGCTGCATGGCACCGTGCAGGTGCAGGTGGGTCAGCACGCCGGGGCGCAACCGGCGGGCCCCGCCGAAGAGCGGGCGCAGCTCGTCGGCCTCAATGCCGTCGACGCGGGCGCGCAGCCACGGTTGGAAGTCGACGCCCAGGTGGGCGGTGAGCATCAGCGGGTAGAGCATGGTCTGGCAGAACTGCCGGTAGCCGGCCCACGCTTCGCCGTCGCGGACCGGTTCGAAGGAGCCGATGTCGATGAAGACCGGCTCGGTGCCGTGCCACTGGAGGTTGTACGCCGAGCCGTCCTTGGTGGTGAAACCCTCGCCGAGCGCGGCCCGCAGGATCTCCACGTGCAGCAGCGCGGCGTCGCGCAGCATGCTGAACGACCACTCGTACGGGTGGGAGACGAACGGGATGCGCTCGTGGCGCAGCACGGCGGCCCACGGCGCCCCGGTCGCGGCGGGCACCAGTGTCGACGGGGCGTCCTCGGTGGCGCAGACCTTGCCCGCGGCGACGAGCGCCGGGAAGAACCTGCTGCCGGTCAGCGCCCGCCAGTGCTCGGCGGCCCGGGTGTCCAGCCCGCGCAGAACCTCGTCGCCGACGTGGAAGACCCGGTTGGCCGGGTCGCGGAAGGAGGCCGGTTCGGGCCGTACCTCGGTGGGTGAGATCGCCATCGTGGGGACCGGCCCGCTCACCGCTGGTCGGTGGGTTGCCGGCGGAACCGGTCGACCAGCCGTCGCCAGTAGAGCTTGGCGGCGACCGCGGCGCCGGCCACCCCGCCGACGACCGCCTGCACGATCAGGCTGCCGGATCCCGCGTCCAGGTAGGCCAGATGTCTCACCGATCGCTCCTTGCCCTCGCCGTCTCGATACCGGCGTCCCGGGCGTACACCGGTGAGGCTTTTGACCCAGAAAGCCGGACTTGTCCCTCACCGTACGCCGGTGGTCATCGCCGTCGCGGGCACATCGGCGTACTCCCAGCCTCGCCACAGAATGTGGCCGGGAGGCCGGACCTCGCCGGTACGCTGCGGACGTGCGCTGGACGGTCGTGGACGCGCCGCTGGACTCGTCCGGCGCTGGGCGCGGTGAGGAACGGGCCCCCGCCGCGCTGCGCGACGCCGGCCTGCTGGACGCCCTGGCCGCCGACGACGGTGGCCGGGTGGACGAGGCGTGCCTGCGCGACGCTGTCCGCGACCCGGCGAGCGGGGTGATCGGCGCCGCCGGCCTGGTCCGGGCCGGCGCGGCCATCACCGCCAGGGTCGTGGCGCTGATCGCCGACGGCCGGCGGCCCCTGGTGCTCGGCGGCGACTGCGCCATCCTGCCCGGCATCTGCCGTGCCCTGCCGCCGACGACCGAGCTGTGGTTCGTGGACGCCCACCCGGACTTCCTCGACGGCGTGACGTCGCCGACCGGCGAGGCCGCCGACATGGACCTCTCGATCGTCACCGGGCACGGCCCGGTCGCCGCCATCGGCTGCGACGGCCCGCTGCTCGACCCCGGTCGGGTCCACCTGCTCGGGCACCGCCCGGCCACCGACGACAGCAGCCGCGCCGAGGCCGCCCGGATCGACCCGGCCATCCACCAGGTGCCCGCCGCCGAGCTGCTCCGCCGGGGTGCGGGCACGGTCGGGGCGGGCCTGGCCACCGGCGGGGACGGCCCGGCCTGGCTGCACCTCGACCTGGACGTGGTGGACCCGCGGGACCTGCCGGCGGTGACCTACCCCGAGCCGGACGGCCCCCGCTGGGCGGATCTGATCGCGCTGGTCACGCCACTGGCCCACGCCGACCGGCTGCTCGGGATGAGCGTCACCGACCTGAACACCGACGAGGACCCCGACGGGCGTCACACCCGACGCGTCGTCGAGGTCCTCGCCGAGGTGCTGGGCTCCGCCGACGGCTGACCGGCGGCGCCTCAGCCGCGCCGACTGGATGCCTCAGCCGCCCCGACTATGCGTCAGCTGTGGGATTCGGCAACCGGACGGTGAACACGGTCCGCCCCGGGCGGCTGTCCACGTCGACAGTGCCGTGGTGGGCCTCCACGACGGCCGCCACGATCGCCAGACCGAGGCCGGTGCTGCCGTGCGCCCGGGACCGGGAGCTGTCGCCGCGCGCGAACCGCTCGAACATCTCCGGTTGCAACTCCGCCGGTATCCCGGGCCCATCGTCGGCGACGGTGAGCACGGCGCTGCCCGCGTCGACGGCCAGTGTGGTGGTGACGGTGCTGCCGGGTGGGGTGTGCACCCGGGCGTTGGCCAGCAGGTTCGCCACCACCTGGTGCAGCCGGGCGGCGTCACCGGGAACCCGGATCGCGACCTCGGGCAGGCCGAGCTGCCAGTGGTGTTCGGGGCCGGCGACGTGCGCGTCGCTGACCGCGTCCACCACCAGGGCGGTCAGGTCGACCGGGTCGACCGCGAGCGGCCGGCCGGTGTCGAGGCGGGCCAGCAGCAGCAGGTCGTCGACGAGGCTGGTCATCCGGGTGCTCTCGGACTCCACCCGGCGCAACGCGTGTGCCACGTCGGGAGGAACCTCGTCGCGGCCACGCCGGGCCACCTCGGCGTAGCCGCGGATCGCGGCCAGGGGTGTGCGCAACTCGTGGCTGGCGTCGGCGACGAACTGGCGTACCCGCGTCTCGCTGGCCTGCCGGGCGGAGAGCGCATCGGCGACGTGGCCCAGCATCCGGTTCAGCGCCGCGCCGACCTGACCGACCTCGGTGCGCGGGTCGGTGTCCGCGGCCGGGACGCGGACGGCGAGGGCCACCTCACCGCGGTCCAGGGGCAGCTCGGTGACCCGGGTGGCGGTGGCGGCCACCCGGTTGAGCGGGCGCAGCGTGGCCCGGACGATCAGCGCGCCGGCCGCCCCGGCGATGACCAGCCCGATGGCCGCCACCGCAGCCTGCGCGGTGACCATCCGCCAGACGATCTCCTGGACGCCCGAGAGGGGGATCGCGACGACGCGGACCCTGCCGTCCCAGTACTGCCGGCCGACCGCCCGGTAGTCGCCGCGGGCGCCGAGGTCGACGGTGCGTGGTTCGGTGCCGACCGGCACGTCGGCCAGGGTGGCGACCTCGTCGACCGGAACGGACTGCTCGTCGGGGAACGGGTCGTCACTGGACGGGCTGTTGGTCAGGGTCCGCGCGCTGGCCACCCGGCCGCCGGTGACCTCGGCGACCACAGTGCCGGACGGCAAGCCGGGCGGGATGGCCGGCCCGGTGCCTGGAAACGCCGGCCGCCCCGGACGGTCACCCCGCATGACCGTCGCGGGGGCCAGTTGGGCGTCGAGCCGCTCGATCAGGAAGTGCCGCAGCGCCACTGTGGTGAGCCCACCGATGGCGACGCTGACCACCGCCAGCAGCGCGAGAAGGGCAAACACCAGTCGAGTACGCAGCGAGCGGCCGGCCAGCCAGCGGCGGGCGGCGCGCAGCGGGCGGCGTCTACTCGGCGGGTTTGAGGACATAGCCCGCGCCGCGCAGGGTGTGGATCATCGGTGCCCGGCCGGCGTCGATCTTCTTGCGGAGGTACGAGATGTACAGCTCCACCACGTTGGCCTGGCCGCCGAAGTCGTAGTTCCACACCCGGTCGAGGATCTGCGCCTTGCTGAGCACCCGGCGGGGGTTGCGCATCAGATAGCGCAGCAGCTCGAACTCCGTCGCGGTGAGGGTGATCAGTTGGCCGTCCCGGCGCACCTCGTGGCTGTCCTCGTCCAGGCTGAGGTCGCCGACGGTGAGAACGGCGTCCTCCCGCGTGGCGACCGCGAAGCCGGAGCGGCGCAGCAGCGCGCGCAGCCGGGCGATCACCTCCTCCAGGCTGAACGGCTTGGTGACGTAGTCGTCGCCGCCGACGGTCAACCCGGCGATGCGTTCCTCCACCGCGTCGCGGGCGGTCAGGAAGAGCACCGGCACGGTGGGGGCGTGCTCGCGCAGCCGGCGCAGCACCTGGAAGCCGTCCAGGTCGGGCAGCATCACGTCGAGCACCACGGCGTCCGGCTGGAACTGCCGGGCGGCGCTCAACGCCGCCATGCCGTTGCCGGCGCTGCGGACCTGCCAGCCCTCGTAGCGCAGCGCCATCGACAGCAGGTCGGTGAGGGTGGGTTCGTCGTCGACCACCAGCACCCGGACGGGTTCACCGTCGGGGCGGCGCAGCTCGATCCGGCTCGGCGCGCCCTGCCCGTTCATGACCATGTCCGCCATCGTGGCCGCGACGCCTGTGCCGCGCCCCTGTGGAGGCTGTGCCCCAGCTGTGCGGCCGGGCCGACGGGACGCCGGCGTCGCCACCGGTCAGCCCCGCCTCGTGGTCACTCGGACACCCCGTACGCGTCGGTGCGCACGAAGCGCATGCTCCAGCCACCCGCGTCGTCGGGCCGGTCGCGTTCGTAGAGGTGGTCGGGGCCGGGCTGGACCGGACCGGTGCCGTCCGGGTGCCGCATGATCCAACGCGGTGGTGGGGCGCCGTCCGACCCGGCCGGCAGCAACCGGACCAGACCGTCTGCGGGCCCGCCGACGAAGCGTACGGTGACCTCGCTCATCGCAGCGCCCTCTCGGGTGACCGTGCCGGCACAATCGGTGACACCGGCTCTGGCTCGCAAGCTACCGCACCCGCCGCTGTCGGCGCAGCGCGCTGCGCGCGGGGGTCGCCCCGAATGCCGCTGCGGTTTGCCCAGCTCGGAGCCCGGGTACCGCGTCCGGTGCACCCGTCGTCGGCGGGGCGGGGACGAGGAGTGATCGATGCGCACGCTGGACGGGCGGTATCAGCTCGAGGAGCGCATCGGCGTGGGTGGGATGTCCGAGGTGTGGCGGGCACACGACCAGGTGCTCGACCGGTCGGTCGCGGTGAAGCTCATCCTGCCCGGCCCGGGCGACCAGGACGGCCCGGTGGACCGGATCCGCGCGGAGGCCCGGTCGGCCGCCCGCCTGGTGCACCCCAACGTGGCGAGCGTGCACGACTTCGGCACCTCGTCGACCTGGCCCGGCCGGCCGGTGCCCTACATCGTGATGGAGCTGGCCGAGGGTGAGACGCTCGCCGCGCACCTGCGGTCCGGGCCGCTGGACTGGCGGATCTCGGTGCGGGTCTGCGCGGAGGTCGCCGCGGCGCTGGCCGCCGCGCACGCGGAGGGCATCGTGCACCGCGACGTCAAACCGGCCAACGTCATGCTCACCCCTGCGGGGGTGAAGGTGCTCGACTTCGGCATCGCCATCCCGGCCGGCGCACCGGACCCGCTGCCGACCGGGGTCGTGCTGGGCACCCCGGCGTACCTGGCGCCCGAGCAGCTGGACGGGGAGCCGGCCACCCCGGCAGCCGACATGTACGCCCTCGGAGTGCTGCTCTACTACAGCCTCACCGCCCGCCTGCCGTACGACGCGGTCACCGCCAGCGAACTGCTCGGCGTACGCCGACGTCAGCCACCGGAGCCGCTGCCCGAGATCGACGGGCTCCCGCCTGAGGTGGTGGAGTTGTGCCACGCCTGTCTTGCCGACGAGCCCGGGCAGCGTCCCACCAGCCTGGTCGCGGCGTTGCTGCTGGCCGAGGCGGTGGACGCCCGGGTGTACGTGCCGATGATGATCCCGACGGCCCGCCACGCGGCTCCGACCTCACCGTGGACCGAACGGGCCGCAGCGGAGCCCACCGAGGCGGTGGCGGTGTTCGACGAGTCCTACCGCAGCGCCGGGCGCTGATGCCGGTACGCCCTCCGGCGTTTCGCCGGGAGGTGGCCGGGTAGCCGAGCCGGTGAGCGACGGGAGAAACGCGATGCCGGAAAAGAGTTCCTGGCTGCGTGAGGCCACAGCGACCGCCGAGGGCGGTCACGTACGCACCGACGATGGCGGGCTCTCCACCGCGCTGGCTTCGCCGCTGGCGCCGCACTGCACCGGGTTGACCCCGGAACAGTTGCTGGCCGCGGCCTTCGCCTCCTGCCTGCACCACGCGGCGGTGGAGGTGGCCGGGGAGATCACCGACGAGGCGCACACCGTCCAGGTCCGGGCGGAGGCGAAGCTGGGGCGCGACGACGACGGCCGGTACCGGGCCGACGTGCACGCGGAGATCTCGTCCGCCGGTCTGAGTCGGGATCAACTGGCCGACCTTGTCGAGTACGCCGACCGACTCTGGCCGTTCTCCAGCGGCGACACCAGCAGGCACCGGCTGACCGTCACGCCGGCAGAGAACGGTCGACACTGAGATCCGGGTGACGACGGCTCCCGATGGGCAGGCGGGCGAGGCGCTGCGGACCGTTCGAGGGAGCTGGCACCGGCCGTTCGGCCGAGCCTGTCGCGCGGCCTCATGCGGGACGTCAAGCGCGGTGACGCGGTCGCATTGGCCCGACAAATCGGTAATACCCGTCTGGCCCGTTCCGCGAGGTTGATCGTTCTTGCGGCACCTTCGCCCTCTGAAATCCCCAAGATCGGGGCAAACTGTGGCGCAGGCCACTGTACGGGCAGGCGATATCGAGCAATTGGGTCTTTAGCCTCGTCAGGTGCATCCCGACGACCCCTCCGACCAGAAGCTGACCGACGCGCGCCCGACCACCCAACCGGGCGACGCCGCATCAACCGAACGGACAATCGGCCGTCACCGCGTCCCCGAACCACCCCGGCGCACCCTGCTGGGCTCAACCCCGGTGCGGGTGGCCCTGGCCACCGGTGTCACCTGCTGTCTCGGCCTCGTCGCGGTGGCCACCGCCCGGGGGAGCGACGACGCGCCCCGCACTGTGGAGCCGCTCGCCGAGGCCGTGGCCGACCGTGCCGCCATCGCCGACGAGCGCGCCTCCCGGTCGCTGGACCGCGACCTCGCCCCCGCGCGGGTCCTGCCCAGCCCGACGGCGGCGTCGCCCACCCCGCGCCCCACCGTCGTCCGCAAGGCGCCCAAGAAGCCGGTCAAGCCCCGCCGACCCCGACCGGTCGCCGGCCTCGACCAGGCACAGATGGACAACGCGAAGATCATCGTGGACGTCGGCCTGGACATGAAGATGCCGCGCCGCGCCCTGGTGGTGGCACTGGCCACCGCGATGCAGGAGAGCAACCTCTACAACCTGGCCAGCGACGTCCTGCCGGAGTCGGCGAACTACCCGAACCAGGGCAGTGGCTCCGACCACGACTCGGTCGGGCTGTTCCAGCAGCGACCCAGCAGCGGCTGGGGCACGGTGGCCGAGCTGATGCGCCCGTCGTACGCCGCACGGGCCTTCTACACCGCGCTCAACGAGATCCCCGGCTGGCAGGACATGAGCATCACCTACGCCGCCCAGTCCGTGCAGATCTCCGCCTACCCCGACGCGTACGCACAGCACGAGGACCGGGCGACCACCGTCGTGGCGGCGCTCACCGCCTGAGCCGGGCACCCACGCAACGGCCTTCCGGCGTCAGCGACGGCCGGGCGGCCGCTCCGCGCCCGCGTCCTGCCCGCCGACTCCCACCCGACTTCCCGGCACGCCGGCAGCCGCGGTCGGGGTGTCGGCGGGCACCTGGTCCTCCGTCACCTGGCTGAGGATCTCGTCCACCCGAGCCTCACGTCGCCGGCGGACGTACAGCGCCGCCTCGAAGTCCCGTCGGGCCTGCACGGCGTCGGCGTACGCCCGCTCCCGCACCTGCCGTGCCTCCTCGCGGGCCTCGGCCAGCTCGGCACGGGCCTGGGCCCGGAGGTCGGCTGCCTCGCGCCGGGCGCCGTCGTGCCGGCCGCCGGAGGTGTCACCGAGGTCCAACCTCTGCAGGAGCCCGCTGAGCCAGGCGGCCTCCTCGCGGATCTCGTCCCACTCCCGGGTCGCTCCGGCGGCACCCTGCGCCCGCGCCGCCAGCCGGGACAACCGGATCCCCAGTTCGTCCAGGCAGGAATCCACCTGCCGCTGGTCGTAGCCGGTCTCAACGACGGAGAACCTCATACTGTCGCCCCCAGGCAGCTGCCGTTACTTCCCCACCTGGATCCTCGGCCCAGAGGGCGACGGCCGAGGGAGTTCGGGAAAAATGTTCAGCATGCGTGCGCGGCGGGGCCCGCGTCAGACGCGCTTGGGCAGCACCACAACCCGGCCGAAGAACTCGTCGATGCGGCGGACCACGTCGTTGAAGTCGTCCAGGTCGATCGGCTTGGTGACGTACGCGTTGGCCTGCAGCGTGTAGCTGCCAACGATGTCGGTGTCGGCGTTGGAGGTCGTCAGCACGACGATCGGGATGGTCCGCAGATCCTCGTCCTGCTTCACCGCGCCCAGCACCTGCCGACCGTCCATCCGCGGCATGTTCAGGTCGAGCAGGATCACGTCCGGGCGGCGGGCGTGCTCGTGCCGGCCCTCGGCGCGGAGAAACTCCATCGCCTCCTCGCCGTCGCTGACCACGTCGATGACCTTGTCGACGTCGGAATCCGCCAACGCCTCCTCGATCATCAGCACGTCGCCCGGGTCGTCGTCGACCACCAGGATGCGTACCGGCTGCGCGCTGTCTGCGCCCATCACTACCTGCTTCGGGTCGGCGGAACGGGACCGGACGGTCACCGCGCTGGCGGGGAAATGTAGCCCATCAGGAGGCACTGCGCGACGCGGGGTCGACCGCCTCCGGTTCGTACCGCAGCACGTCGGCCAGGCCGGTGACCCGCAGCACCCGCTCGACCCGGCCACTGGCGCCGGTGAGCCGCAGCCAACCGCCTTCGGCCGCCGCCCGGTTGTCGCCGCGGACGAACACGGCCATCCCGGTGGAGTCGCAGAACGTGAGGTCGGTGAGGTCGAGCAGCACCCGGGTCTCGCCAGCGGCGGAGAGCCGGTCGATCGCGGCACTCAGCTCGGGAGCGGTGCTCAGGTCCAGCTCGCCCGTGAGGCGCAGACAGGCAACACCGCCGTCGCGCTCGACGTGGCGGACGCTGAACGTCACCGTTCTCCCCCTCGCTCCACCCTGGGGTGGGACGTTTGCAGTGCGGCAAGTATACGCAGTGTCGGCTCGTCCGCCGACCGGCCCTGGTAGCCGGCGACGGGTCCGTCAGCGGTCGGCGGCGGGCAGCACGGCGCGCCCCAGGGCCAGCACACGCACCGCCCGGGGGAAGTCACGCAACGCGACGCCGTAGTGATCCAGAGGCTGGGCGACGGCGCCGGCGGGCACCCCACGGCTCAGCAGGATCTCCGACAGCCACTCCACGAACTCGGTGAACAACGAGGCGTCGTCGACGTAGACCGCCGCGGCCAGGAAATCCACTATGTGACCCAGGTCGCTCACCGTCGCGTCCAACTGGGTGGGGCTGTAGGCCCGTGTCGCCGGCACCCGCTCCCGCAGGTCGGCCAACGCGCTGTCGATCAGCTCGCCACGGCGCCGCACCAGGCTGGCGTACTCGTCGTCGGCCAGGTGGGCCAGCCGCGCCGGCGGCACCCCGCGCAGCGCCCGCTCGTCGGCGATCAGCTCGGCCGCCGCGGGCGCGTTCGGCGCCCAGGCCACACCGAGTCGGCGCGCCCACCGACCGTCCGCACCGAACCCACGCCCACCGACCACCACCGGCACGTCGGAACGACGGCAGGCCTCGATCATCCGGTGGGCGTACGGCAGCCGCATCGGCAACGCGCACGCCAACGCGACCGCGTGGGCGTCGTAGCGGTGCAGGTACGACACGAGGTGCGCTGCCGGGACACTGGCGCCCAGGAAGGTCACCTGCCAGCCACGCAGCCGCAGCACCTCGGCCACCAGCCGGGGCGGCAGCGCGTGCCACTCGCCGTCCATGCAGGCGACCACCACCCGCCCGCCGGTCGGGCGCGGGTTGGCATGCGCGGCGACCGCCGCCACCACCTGCTCGCTGATGTGCGTGGCGGCGTGCTCCTGGGCGACGCTCCACTCGTTGCGCGCCCAGCGCTCGCCCACCTCGGACTGCGCGGGCGCGACCAGGTCGAGCAGCACCCGCTCCGCCGGCACGCCCGCGTCGAGGAGGCCGATCGCCATGTCGATCGCTGCGTACTCGTCGGCGTCGGCCAGGCAGTCCAGATAGCCGGCGTACGCCTCGGTCGGATCGGCGGCCGTCGTGGCAGCGGTCACGCGTCGGTCTCCCTCTGTCGGTCGGCGCCGGCCTGCGCGGGCACCGAGTGCAGGTGCCGCGACCCGCGACCACCCGGACCGGTCGCCCGCAGCGCCAGCACCGCGATGTCGTCGTGGTCGCCGTGCGCCAACCAGTCGCAGGTGACCTGCTCGACCCGCTCGGCCAGGGCCGGCGCGGGCATCCGTTGGCAGCGGGTCACGGCGGCGACCAGTCGTTCCGTGCCGAACTGCTCGTCGCCGCGGCGGCCACCCCGGGCCTCGGTCACCCCGTCGCTGTAGAGCAGGCAGGTCTCCCCCGGCGCGAGCCGTACGGTCACCTCACCGACGCGGGGGTCGGGCACCACACCGATCAGCATGCCGCTCAGCGGCACCGACTCCACCTCACCGGTGTTGCGCAGCACCAGCGGCGGCATGTGCCCACCGCCGGCCATGGTGAGGGTCAGGCCGCCGTCGCGCTGTGGGCGGGCCACGCCGAGCACCATCGTGGCGAAGCGGCCCTGGCCGTGCGCCTGGGTGGTTTCCAGCAGCGCGTCGTTGAGCAGCCGCAGCAACCGCCCGGGGTGCGACTCCAACCGGTGCAACGCCTGTAGGCACTGACGCAACTGGCCGGTGAAGACGGCCGCTTCGACGCCCTTGCCCGACACGTCGCCGAGGAAGAACACCGAGCCCCCGTCGGCGAGCCGGTGCGAGCCGTAGAAGTCGCCGCCGATGCGCAGCCCCGCCTGGGCGGGCCGGTACGCGGTGCCCCACTGCACCCCAGCGGCCTCGGCCGGCTCGACCGGCAGCAGGCTGGCCTGGAGGGTGTCGGCCACCTCCGCCTGGTCGCGGTAGAGCAGGGCGGTGGTCAGCGCCGCGCCGGCACGGGCCGCGAACGCGCGAGCCAGCTCGACGTCGGCCTCGTCGTACCAGCGGGTGGAGCGGCGGGCCACCAGCAGCACGCCGACGGGCGCGTCGCGGCCGGGCAACGGAACGACCCGGGCAGCGCTGTCGGTGCCGGCGAGCCCGGGCAGCCAGCCGGCGTCGACCGCCTGCTCGACCAACCAGTCGACCGCGTGCGGCTCGACCCCGGTCAGCCCGTCGGCGATGGCGGTCGGCAGGTCCCCGCCGGCCAGCACGCCGCTGTCCACCGTCGGGGCCTCGTCGTCGGAGCGCGAGGCCCGCCACCAGCGGGCACGACCGCCACGGGGGGCGAGCACGAGCACGGCCACCTCGGCCAGGGTCGGCACGGCGAGGCGGACGACCGCGGCAGCGGCCCGGTCGGGGTGCAGTGGGTTGCCGAGCTTGTCACCGACCACGGCCAGGAACGCCGAGCGGGCCCGCTCGGCGAGCAGCGCGTCGGCGCGGCTGACGCTGTCGGTGACGTCCTCGACGTACCAGCAGCAGCGGGCACCGGAGAGGGGCACCTGGCGGGCGGTGAGCCGACGCCCGTGATGGGTGAAGCCACCGGCGTCGCCGTCGCTCAGCCCGGGCACACCCGCCGCGCTGAGCAGCTCGCCGGGCGTCACCTCGGGCAGCAGTCGTTCGGCCACCGGACTGACGTGTCGTACGACGCCGTCGGCGTCGCAGACGACAAGCCCCTCCCGGAAGTGCTCGACGACCTCGGACCAGTCGGGGGCGGCCGGATCCCGGTCGGGGGCGAGCGGCGGCAGCGCGGCGGTGGACCGGGGCGTGACGTCGGCGGACCACGCCGGGGACCGTGTCGTACTCGGCGTGGGAAGCCGTCCGTCGCCCGGGTCCCAGTCCCTGACGTCGGTAGCAGTCACCAGCTGAGCC
The DNA here is from genome assembly GCF_057766525.1 of Micromonospora sp. MGP-C2. Lineage (NCBI taxonomy): Bacteria > Bacillati > Actinomycetota > Actinomycetes > Micromonosporales > Micromonosporaceae > Micromonospora > Micromonospora sp. MGP-C2. The sequence goes on along the minus strand of NZ_JBYMEN010000002.1, from coordinate 417,942 downwards.
TCACTCCTTGTCGTCCACCCGAACCCGTGCCGGAACCGGCGTCCACGGTCAAAAGTCTTCCGACCACCCTACGCCGGCACGCGGAAAGCGGCACCTCAGAGCCGTAGCCGGGCGTCGCCACCACGGCCTGAACGGTGCCGGACGGTCGATTTGGACGCGCGGATGTCGCCCCCGGCTTTGCGTTCTTCCGCAGGGCTGCGAACATGGTGGGATGTCCGATCAGCTGCTGACCATCGAGACGACCCGGCTCGACGCCGGGCACGTCCTCCTTCAGCTGACGGGCGAGCTCGATTACGACACCGCGCCCGAGCTGACCGCCGTGGTGGCCGACCTCAGTGGCGACGACGAGGTGCTGATCGACCTGACCCGCGTGAGTCTCTGCGACTCCTCCGGGCTCAGCGCGCTGCTGGTGGTGCAGCGGATCGCCCGGGCGATCCGGTTGACCGGGGTCAGCCCGCAGTTGCAGCGGATGCTCGACCGCACCGGCCTGACCGAGTTGCTGGCCGTCGAGCACGCCGACGACCTGCGCGCCACCGGCTGATCTCCGGCCACCCCGGGACGGGGTGGCCCCCGACCCTGGGACCTGGGGTCGGGGGCCGGAGGAATGTCTAGGGTGCCGTCACCGGCTGGAGCCGGGGACCGCTCTCGCGCAGCTCGCCGGTCGAGGGCGGTTCGACGTCCTCGGGCTGTCCCGAATCGGGCGTCTGATACAGGTAGCGGACGAACTGCCCACCCGCCTCGTTGTCGTCCGCGCCGGGCCACTGACCGATGCAGTCCATGCCGACCACCTCGCGGCCCGTCCCGTCGGCCTCCTCCAGCAGCGCCCACAGGCTCACCGGGTAACACCTGGTGAGATCGGGCGTGAGTTGCCAGCGCGCGTACCAGCCCGGTCGAGCGGGGACGATCTCGACGATCTGCTTCATGACGACCTTCCTTCCGCGTACCTCGGAAGAACTCCGGTCCTGAGCTGATCGTGCGGGCCGAGCGGGTGAGCACCCCTCACCCCGGCCGGATGAAGCGTGGAGAAGGCCGGTCCGACCCGGCCGGCGGCCTCCGTTTCCTTCTCGGGGACGGCGGGAACGCGACCGGAGCAGCCACGATCCCCAGCGGAAGGGATGCCAGCATGCGCAAGCAGATGGAAGGCGACAACCAGAGGCGCCGGGCACTGGCCCGGCAGGCCCGGGAACAGAATCGCCAGCCCAGCGAGATCGGCGCCAGCCTGAGCGCCACCAAGCAGCTCAAGAGCCTCGATTCGGGCAAGCGGGCCGGCCCACCGGCCGCCGGGCTGCACAAACCGGACAGCACGCGTGGCGGGCCGGCACCGCCGCCACTCGGCACGGCCGACAACCCGAGGCCACAGCCGTCCCCGCCCAGCGGCGCGGCCGGCGTGAGCACCATGGGCTACCACGACCTCGTCGACGAGGTCCGGCGTCGGGCCGGGGTCGACTTCAAGACGGCCAAGGTGGGCACCGAGGCGACAGTGCTGGTCCTCGCGTTCGCGCTGGAGGCGGCCGAGCGGCAGCGGCTGCTCGCGGCCGTGCCCGCGTCCCTGCACGACGTGCTGCCGGTCGACGGCATCGAGCGGCACCAGGACCTGCCCGGCTTCCTGGCCGAGGTGGGCCGGATCAGCGGCAACACCCCGGAGCAGGCCCGCTACCAGGCCGAGGCGACGATCGCCGCGCTCGCCGAGCAGGACGGCGACCTGGTCGAGTCGTTGCACGTACCCGACGGTCTGCGTGACCTACTGAACCCACCGGAGGCCGGTGGTGGCCTCGTGGGCGCCTCCACCACCACGCCCACCCTGGACGCGGACGAGATCAGTGCGGCACTGGACGACCTGCCGTACTGGGCCGGCGACAGCCAGGGCCTCTACCGGGTGGTCGCGCTGCCACCGGACAACCTGGACCGGGTGCTCGCCCGGCTCGACCGGCTGCGCCAGGACAACGGCCGCGGCCCGAGCATCGGACGCCCCGGCGGCACCGCCGCCGTGTTGACCGTACGGACCAGTCAGGCCGACGGGGTGACCGCGCTCGACGTGGACCTCGCACACCAGATCGACGACGCGATCGACGAGGTGGGGGCCGGGATGGCCGGCGGCTGACCGGCAGTCCTGACCCGGGCGGGCCGGCGGACGGGGGGTCATCCCCGCTCCGCCGGCCCGTCGGCCGTGCCGGGCCACCGGCGTCGTGGACCGTGGGCTCGGCTAGCGTGCCGGTCATGAACCGCGCCGCCGACCGGCTGGAGCTGGTCGCCGACCCGGTCCGCCGGACCGGGCGGACACTGCTGTCCGCAGGGGTCGAGCAGTCGTACGTGGATGTCTCCGATCCCCTGCACCTGCACTTCGAGTACGTCCGACGGATCGCCTCGGCGGTGGAGGTGGCGGCCCCGGCCGGCGTCCCGTTGAGCGTTCTGCACCTGGGTGGCGGCGCGTTGACGCTGCCCCGATGGTTGGCCGCCACCCGGCCCGGCTCCCCGCAACGGGTCGTCGAGCGGGACCCCGCCGTGGTGGAGCTGGTCGCCCGGGAGTTGCCGCCGCTGCCGCCGCAGGTGCGGGTGGACGTCGCCGACGCCCGGGACGCGCTCACCGCCACCCCGGCCGGTTCCTACGACCTGGTGATCGCCGACATCTACCGGGCGGCCCAGATGCCCCGGCACGTGCGCACCGTCGAGTTCGCCGCCGAGGTGGCCCGCACCCTGCGCCCGGACGGGACATACCTGGTCAACGTCACGGACCTGCCGCCACTGGTCGGCACCCGGGCGCAGGTGGCCGCGTTGCGGGCGGTCTTCGCCGACGTGTGCATCCTCGGTGACCGGCGGATGCTGCGCGGCCGGCGGTACGGAAACCTGGTGCTGGCCGCGACGTCGCGCCCCGGCGGCCTGCCGGTCGGGCGGCTGGCGGTGGCGGCCCTGCGTGACCCGGTGCCCGGCGGTCTGCTGCACGCCGCCGCGCTCGACACCTTCGTCGCCGGCGCCCACCCCGTCACCGACGACGACCGCTGAGCACCTACGCCCTGTCGGCTCGCGTCTGGACCAGAACACACCGTCGCGCCCGCAGTGCCGGGTTTCCGACGGCGAGCGCGGGGAAGGCGCGGCGGATGAGCAACGCCGACGATCGGGTGACCGCCCGCCACACCCTGATCGTGATCGGTCTGGTCCTGGCGACCGCGTTCGCGCTGGCGTTCGTGTACGCGACCCGCCGGGTGCTGGTCTGGGTCGTGGTCGCCGCGTTCTTCGCCGTGGCGCTCAAGCCCCTCGTGGACCGGCTGCAACGGCGTCTCGTCCGGCGTCGGGCCCTGGCCACGCTGCTGGTGTTCCTCGCTGCTTTCGTGCTGGTGGCGCTCCTGGGCGCGCTCATCCTGGTGCCGTTGTCCAGGGAGCTGGGCCGGTTCGCCGACCGGGCGCCCGAGCTGCTGCACGACGCCCGCGCCGGCCGGGGTCCGCTGGGGCAGCTGCTGGAGCGCACCGGCGCGCGCCGGTACGTCAGCGAACACTCCGACCAGCTCCGCGACCTGGGCACCCGACTGCGTCAACCCGCGGTGGGCGTGCTGCGCGGCGTCGTCGAGACGGTCGCCGGGCTGGTCACGGTCGTCGTGTTGGCGTACCTCATGGTGTTGGAGGCGCCGCGGATCACCCGCGGCCTGCTCGCGGCGGCCGGGGACGGTCAGGGCGACCGGCTGCGCCGGGTCGGCCGGGAGGTGTCGCGCACCGTCACCGGTTACCTCACCGGCAACCTGCTGATCAGCGTGATCTGCGGGCTGTTGACCTACGTGGTGCTGGCCCTCACCGGGGTGCCGTTCGCGGCCGTGATCGCCCTGTTGGTGGCGGTGACCGACCTGATACCGCTGGTTGGTGCGACGTTGGGCGCGGTGATCGCGGCCGGGGCCGGCTTCCTGCACTCCCCCACGGCCGGGATCGTCGTGCTCGTCTTCTTCGTGGTCTACCAGCAGGTCGAGAACCACCTGCTCCAACCGCTCATCCTGTCCCGGGCGGTCCGGCTCAACCCGCTGACCGTGCTGGTCAGCGTGCTGCTCGCCGCGGAGCTGGCCGGCCTGCTCGGCGCGCTGCTGGCCATCCCCGCCGCCGGCATCGTGCAGACGCTGCTGCGCGAGTACGGGCCACGCCGACTCCGGCCCGCCCCACCGGCCGGTCCGGAAACGCGGTCACGCCGACCGGCCGGTCCCGCCCCGCAGGGCTGACCGGCCGGGTGGTGCGTGCTTCAGCGGGCCCGCGTCGCGACCTCGGGTGAGGTGCTCTCCAACGGCACCGCGTTGGCCGGCACCAACCCCAGCTGGACCGCCGACCGGGTCAGCGCGGCGTCCAGCGCCCAGTCGGCGGTGACCCGCGTGCGGTTTCCCGGCATCGCCATCAGGTGGTACGCCCGGGTGACCGCCTTGGCCGGCAACCCGGCCAGGTTGACCTGCAACGGGTTCGCCGCAGCGTCCTTGCCACCCAGGTCGACGACCCAGCCCAGGTCGTGGTGCTTGTACGGCTTGCGCTTGCCGAAACCGTAGGACGCGGCGATGTTGTACGCCGCGCGCTTGCCCTGCCGCTGCGCGTGCTGGGCGGTCATCCCGCAGACCTTGCCCGGGTTGACCAGGTCGGGCACCGCGGCGGCGTCGCCGCAGGCGTACACCTCCGGATAGCCGGGCACGTTGAGGAACTCGTCGGTGACCAGTCGACCCCGGTCGGTCCGCAGACCCAACTCGTTGACGAACGGGTCGGGGCGCACCCCCACACACCACACCAGCGTGCAGGTCGGCACGTACTCGCCGTCGGTGAGCTTCACCCCGTCGCAGGTCGCCTCGGCCACCGAGGTGCCCATCCGCACGTCCACCCCACGCCGGTTGAGCACCTTGTGCGAGGTGTCCGACATCCGCTTGTCCAGCTCCGGCAGCACCCGCGACGCGACGTCGAGCAGCATCCAGCGGGGGCGGAGGGTGAGCCGGGGCCGCTGGGCGTGCAGCGCGTCGGTGAACAGCTGCCCGTGCGCGGCCACCTCGGTGCCGGTGTAGCCCGCGCCGACCACCACGAACGTGGAGCGGGCCCGCTGCTCGGCCGGGTCCTCGGCCTGCTCGGCCAGCTCGATCTGACGAACGATGTGGTCGTGCAGGTAGACGGCCTCCGGCAGACCGCGGAAGCCGTGCGCGTACTCGGTGACCCCCGGGATGGGCAGCAGCTTGTTGACGCTGCCCACGGCGAGCACCAACCGGTCGTACGCCAGCCGGTTCTTCTCCCCCTCGGCCTGGGTGAAGCCGACCCAGCGGTTCTGCAGGTCGACGTGGTCCGCCTCGCCGATCACCACGCGTACGCCCTTGAGTGTCCCGGTCAGCGGCACCGCGATCCGCTTGGGCTCGACCACCCCGGCAGCCACCTCGGGCAGCAACGGCAGGTAGAGGAAGTAGTCGGTGGAGTTCAGCAGCACGATCTCGGCCCGATCCCGGGCGATCCGGCTCAACGTCTTCGCCGCGTGGTAACCGGCGAACCCGGCCCCCACGATCACCACACGAGGTTTCGTCATTGCGGGCCGTTTCCCGTCGAAGCCCTCGACAAACGTCCGACGCGACGCTGCGCCCCTCCGCCGGTGGCACCCGCCGCCGGGCCGGCCCCAAGATCCGGGCAACATCAGGGATCCTGCTGTCTCAGCAGCTCGTGAGGCAGCACTTTCCCCGATCTTGCGCGGATCTTGGGCCGGCGCAGCCGCGCCGACGGTCAGGCGGGGGTTGGCGCGGTGATCGCCCAGCGCTCGTGGTCGCGCCAGGCGCCGTCGATGAACAGGTAGTCCGGGGAGAACCCCTCCAGCCGGAAGCCGAGCTTGCGGGCCACCCGCCGGGACGGCTCGTTGCCCGGCTGGATGTTCGCCTCCAGCCGGTGCAACCCGACCGTGGTGAACGCGTGGTCGATCACCAGGGCGACGCCCGCCGACGCGTGCCCGGTCCCGCTGTACGGCCGGAACGCCGCGTACCCCAGGAACCCGCCGCGCAGTGCGCCCAGCACGATCCCGCTGATGTTCACGTAGCCGGCGATCTCGCCACTGGCCCGGTCGCAGATCAGGTAGCCGGCGCTGTCCCGGCGGCGGATTCGGCGCAGGTAGCTGTCGTACTCCTCGGGACTGCCAGGCGCGACCAACCACGGGTGGTGCAGGTCGTGGCTGCGCCGCACGGCGGCGATGAACTCGTCGGAGTCGGTGGGCCGGGGCCGCCGGATCGCGGCGGGACCACCGGTACGCAGGTACCTCACGGCGGACCACTCTGACCGACCGACGCCGCCGTTGTCCAACCGGTTACCGGCCGTCGCCCCGGTCACCGAGGCGTGGCGTCGGTGGTGCTCGATGGCCGGGTGCGGCAACTACATCAAGATGAAGCGGGCGTACGCCGTCCGTGCGCCGCTGGTCTAGAGGAGCGCTGGTTCCCACCACGTCCCGTTGGCGGCGGCCTGGGCCACGGGTTCGATGATTTCCCATCCCTCGGCGATCAGCCCGTCGGCGACCCGCAGGACGTCGACGACCACGATCTCCGGTCCCGCGTCGGGTAGCCGGCGTCGCGAGTGCACCACGACGTGATCGGTGTCGGCCAGCAGGTGAAGGATCTCGACCTGCATGCCGGCGGTCGGGCCGAGCGCGGCCTGGACAGCGGCGAGCCATTCCACCTTGGTCGAGGTGGTCGAATCCGACCGGTGGTGCAGGAAGTCGTCGCTGAGGAACGAGGCGAGGGTGTCCACGTCGCCCGTCTCGATCAGCCCCGCCAGCGCCCGTTGGACGATGCCCTTGTTTCTCAGTGGTCATGGGGCCCAGTGTTTCCACGGCCGCGGGGATTGTCGATGAAATCGCACTTCATGGCGTACGGCGCGACGATGAGTACGCTCCTGCTCGTGTACACGGTCGGGGCACTCCTGCGGCAGTGGCGGCAGCGCCGCGGGCTCAGCCAGCTCGACCTGGCGATCGCCGCGGACGTCTCGGCTCGTCACGTCAGCCTGGTCGAGACCGGGAGGTCCACACCGAGCGCGGACATGATCCTGCGGCTCGCCGACCAGCTCCACGTCCCGCTGCGGGATCGCAATCGGCTGCTGCTCGCCGCCGGCTTCGCACCCCGGTACGCCGAGCGTCCGCTCGACGACACCGCTCTGTCGGCTGCCCTCGACGCGGTCCGCCGGGTGCTCCAGGCGCACGAGCCGTATCCGGCGCTGGCGTTCGACCGCCGGTGGAACATCGTGCTGACCAACCGCGCGGTGGACCCGTTCTTCGCGCGCGTCGCGCCCGATCTGCTGCGACCACCGGTGAACCTGGTGCGGCTGGGCCTGGACCCGCGCGGGCTCGCTTCCCTGGTCGTCAACCTGGCAGACGTACGGGCGGTGTTCCGCAGCCGGATCTCGCGCCAGCTCGCCATCGCCCCCGACGCGGAGCTCACCGCGCTCTATGAAGAACTGCTGCACCAGGTGCCCGAGGACACGGTGGGCCAACGGGTCGACGCCGACGTGGTGATCCCGATGATTCTCCGGATCGACGGACGGGAGCTGCGCCTGTTTTCCACCATCACCACGTTCGGCACCCCGATGGACGTCACGATCGACGAGATCGCCATCGAGTCCTACTACCCGGCAGACGCGCAGAGCGCCGCCTACTTCACGCGGTAGACCCCGACTGTCCGGACGTGAGCAGGCAGAACGCGGTGCCGTCGGGATCGGCCATCAGCACTCGGCCCGTGTCGCTCCGGCCCTCGTTCAGGAGCGTCGCCCCGAGCGAGAGCAGCCGGTCGACCTCGGCCTGCTGGTCGCCGTCGGCAGGCGGGGCCACGTCGAAGTGCAGTCGGTCCCTGCCGCCGTTGGGCGCCATCGGCGGCCCACCCCAGGTGATCTTCGTGCCGCCGAGGGGCGACTGGATCGCGGTCTCCTCGTCCTGGTCCCAGACCAGCGGCCATCCCAGCGCCTCGCTCCAGAAATATCCGACCGCCTGCGAACCGTCGCAGGCGAGCGCGCCCATGAACCCGCAGCCGGCGAGGAAGTTGTTACCCGGCTCGATCACGCAGAACTCGTTGCCCTCGGGGTCGGCGAGCACCACGTGCCTCTCCTCCGGGAGCTGACCGACGTCGGTGTGCCGTCCGCCGAGCTCCAACGCCCTGGCCACCGTCCGCTGCTGCTCCTCCAGGGAGCCGCTGGTCAGATCGAGGTGCATCCGGTTCTGCACGGTCTTCGGCTGCTGGTGCGGCACGAAGCGGAGTCGAAGCTCGGTGTCAGCGTGAGGCAGGACCAGGACGCCGTCCCGTGGGTCATCCACCATCTCCCGACCCAGGAGCCCGGCCCAGAACCTCCCGAGACGGACGGGGTCGGCTGCGTCGTAGCTGATCGCGAACAGGTGGGACGTCATCGCTTCGCTCATCTCCGATCCGGCCGCACGCCGTGCGGACCGTGAGGCGGCAAGCCTAGGGAGGAAGCCGGGCCGCCCGCACCCGAGTATTCGGCCGGCCGCGCGGCGCTGTGATCCACTGGCCCGATGAGCCCATCCCCCTCAGTCCTGCCGGCCGACGTCGAGGTGCGACTCGGTCGGGAGCGGAACGTCTGGCTGTGTACGGTGCGGCGCGACGGCTCCCCCCACCTGACGCCGGTCTGGTTCGTCCACATCGCCGGGACCTGGTGGATCGGCACCGACGGCCGCAGCGTCAAGGTCCGCAACGTCCTGGCCGACCCACGGGTGTCCCTGGCCCTTGAGGGGGGCGACGCCCCGGTCGTGGCCGAGGGCGCCGCGCGCGTGCACCGCGACGGGTTCCCGAGCACGGTCGTCGAGGCGTTCGCGAGCAAGTACGACGGTTGGGACGTCAGCCGACAGGTCGGCCCGGGCAGCGAGCGAGTGCTGCTGGAGATCCCCGTCCGGCGGTGGCTGCTCGCCGGAGCGGCACGGTAGGAAGTGCCATTCGTCGCCGCCGGCCGAGAATGAGGACGCCCGCCGCTCTGCCACGCCGACCCGCGCTCGGGGACACGGTCAAGATCTGCGCAACTTCAGCGATGTTGCTGCCTCGCGTGCTTTGCAGGCAGCAACATCGCTGAAGTTGTGCGTATCGTGCGCCACGGCAGGGCCGCCGGCGGTGTGGAACCCCATCGGCCGGCGCTCATCCGGCCATTCTGCCTCCGCCGGGCAAAGCTGACCGGGGTCGGTCAGAGGGGCCCGGGGAAGGGCTGCTCCATCGGCATCGGCACCTGGAGGAACGTGGTGCCGCGCATGTCCAGCCAGGCCCGGTCGGGCCCGCGGACCAGCCGCAGCATCACCTGCTCACAGGACGGGCAGCGGGCGACGAGGCCCGGGGCGTGCGAGTAGACGTGCAGGCTGGCCATCGAGCCGGTCATCCCGCAGCTTTCGCAGCGGCCCGTCGCGCTGCTCAGGTCCACGGTGAACAGCTCGCGCATCGGGCCGTCGAGCATGTTGCCGTCCAGGTACGACATCTCGGTCATCGGATCTCCTCGACGTTGCGGGGGCGAGCGGTCAGCCGGTGGGACCGAAACGTTCGGTCTTGACCTGCCGTGACGGGTGGCCGAGCCCCACCAGCAGATCGGCCACGGTTTCCACGAACGCGGTCGGGCCGCAGACGTAGGTGAGCGGTTGCAGGTCCGGTGGCCAGCCGTGCGTGTTGACGTCGGCCAGCCCGATGCGGTGCGGTTCGCCGCGCCAACCCTCGGGTGCCTCCCGGGTGTAGACGTACGCGATGTCCAGGCCGAAGTCGTCGCGGACCCGGCGGCGCAGCTCGTCGGCGTAGATCACGTCCCCGGGGGTGCGCACCGAGTAGATCAGCCGGAACGGCGCCTTGTTGCCAGCCGCCCGGCGGGCCCGGATCATCGCCATCAACGGCACGATGCCCGAGCCACCGGCGACGAGCTGCACCGGCGCGGTCTCCTCCGGCCGCCAGATGAACCAACCACCGAGCGGTCCGCGGACCTCCACCGGGTCGCCGTCGGAAAAGACATCGATGAGGTACGGGGACACCTCGCCGTCGTGCACACGTTGGACGGTCACCTCGACGCGCGGCCCGCCCGGCCCGTTCACGACGGGCCCGGCGATGGAGTACGACCGGGCCGCCTGGTAGCCGTCCGGGGCGGTCAGTCGCAGGTCGACGTGCTGCCCGGGCAGGTGCCCCGGCCAGTCCGGGACCTCCAGCACCAGGGTCTGCGCGGTCGGGGTTTCCACCCGGCGCTCCACCAGCCGGCCCACCTGCCACCGGTTGGCCGTCCGTGGTCTGCTCGTGGCCACGGCGCGCTCAGTCACCCTGGTACCGCTGTTCGCGCCACGGGTCGCCGTAGTCGTGGTAGCCGGCGGTCTCCCAGAACCCCGGCTCGTCCATCGTCTTGAGCCGGATGCCGCGCACCCACTTCGCGGACTTCCAGAAGTACAGGTGCGGCACCAGCAACCGCGCCGGCCCACCGTGCTCGGCGGGCAGCGGCGCGCCGTCGAAGGTGTGCACCACCCAGGCACGGCCGCCGCGCAGGTCGTCCAGCGGCAGGTTGGTGGTGTACCCGCCGTAGGAGTGCGCGAGCGCGAAGTGCGCAGCCGTGTCCACGTCGGCGAGGAGCGTGTCCAGGGAGACGCCCTGCCAGTTGGTGCCGAGCTTGGACCAGCGGGTGACGCAGTGGATGTCCACCATCGGCGTCTCCTGTGGCAGGGCCATCAACTCCTGCCACGACCACCGGTGTTCGCTGCCGTTCTCGGCGGCGATGACGAACTCCCAGGTGTCCAGGGAGACCCGGGGCGTCGGGCCGGCCGAGAGTACCGGGAAGTCCTCGGTCAGGTACTGACCGGGTGGCAGGGCCGGCTCCTGCGTTCGGGGCCGACCCTGAAAGCCCGGTGACACGATTCCCATTGCACAGTCGTACCACCCGCGCCGGCCGGGGCGGGAGCTTTCCCGCGTACCTCCTCGTCGCCCCGGCGGGGCGCGGTCAGTGCCGCTCCGTGACCACCTGGCGCTCCTCTGGCACGTCGCCGCCGCGGGTGGCACGCAGGCTGGTCAGGGTGACCACCACCAGCACACCGATGATCACGCCGAGCGAGGCCAGGGTGGGGATCTCCGGCACGCTGTCCCAGATGCCGTGCGCCCAGTGCAGACCCAGCTTGAGGCCGATGAACGCCAGGATGACGGCCAGGCCGTAGCTGAGGTGCACCAGCCGGCTCAGCGCCGCGTGCAGGACGAAGTAGAGCGCCCGCAGGCCGAGCAGGGCGAACGCGTTGGTGGCGAAGACCAGGTACGGGTCCTCGGTGATGCCGTAGACCGCCGGCACCGAGTCGACAGCGAACACGATGTCGGTGGCCAGCACCGCGACCACCACCAGGGCGAACGGGGTGAGTGCCCGCTTCGCGCCCTGCCGGACGGTCATCCTGGTGCCGTGGTATTCGTCGACCACCGGCATGACCCTGCGCAGCAGCTTCACCGAGCGCATCTTGTTGATGTCGACTTCCTGCTGATGCCCGGACATGGCGTCGCGCAGCAGCTTCACCGCCGTGGCGAGGAGGATGATCGCGAAGAGCAGGAAGGCGAAGTCGAGGGTCTGCAGCGCCGCCGCGCCGAGGGCGATGAAGACGGCCCGCAGCACCAGCGCGCCGGCGATGCCGTAGAGCAGCACCCGCTGGGCGAGCACCGCCGGCACCGCGAACGCGGCCAGCAGCAGCATGAAGACGAACAGATTGTCGACCGAGAGCGACTTCTCCACCAGGTAACCGGTGAGGTATTCCACGCCCTGCTGGGAGCCGTAACGCGACCAGATCCAGGCGCCGAACGCCAGCGGCAGCGCGATGTAGAACGCCGACCAGCCGATGGCCTCCCGCATCGACACCTCGTGCGGGCGACGCGTGACCAGGAAGTCAAGCACCAGCAGCAGGAGAACGCCGATGATGGTGACCGCCCACAGCGTGGGCGTGCCCACCGACGACAGGTCACTGGCGGCAGACAGATATGACACTTCGCTCATGTGGGGTCTCCTCGAACACCGTCATGTTCGAGGTCTCCTTCACCCACCACCTGATGGGCAACCACCCGAGGCGCGCCGGGCGCGCCGTACTGACCGGAATGGTTCGTGGGAAGTACTCCCCTCGCCACGACAAGGTTAGGCCAGGCTGAATCGCCATGCCAAGCGGGACATCGATGGTTGCCCTGGTAAACCGCTGTGCGTGCCCGGGACGACCGCTGTGCGTCGTGCCCGTCAGCCACGACGCAGCGTCGCCCCGGGAGCCATCGCCTGCTCGACCAGACCCCGGTAGTCACGCGGCAGCTGAGTCGCCACGTCGTCGAACTCACCACCGGTGATCGCCTCACGCAGGGTGGTGAAGACCGCCCGGCTGGCGTCCCGGGCCGCCGACTCCTCCACCCCGGCGCGCAACGCGACCCGGGCGACGAACTCGGCAGCACCGAACCGGTCGGCCTGCTCGGTGCTCGGGCTCGGCTTGAGCACCAGTTGCAACGGCTGGGGCAGCTGGGCGGCCAGATCCAGGTTCTCACCGCCGGTCAACCGCTCCGCAAACGTCTCCAGCACGGCCCGGGTCAACTCGACCGCCCGCTCGGAGGACGTCGCGGTGCGCTGGGAAACCTGGTCGATGAAGGTGTCGTAGTTCATCGCGTACTCCCTTGGCTCGCGTCGGCGCCTGCGGGTACCCGCGACGGCCCGGCGGAAACGGCGCCTGTTTCCTGCGCCGGGTGGGCGTGACCGGCCGGCGGGCGGGTAACCGCCGCCGGTCGTCACCACATCGATGCCCGAGGGAGCCCATGCCATGGCGAGCTACGCCGACGTCCTGCAGTACCTGTCGAGCCTGGACTACCCGGCCGAGAAGAACGACGTGGTCCGCGAGGCCGAACGGGAAGGCGCCCCGCCGGACGTGCTGAAGGCGCTGCGCGCCCTCCCGCCGGTGGACTACGCCAACGGGACCGAGGTTGCCCGGTCGGCCGGGATCGAGGCCGCGCCCGAGGTGAGCCCCGCCCAGCGGGCCGAGCAGGCCCGGGACAAGAAGCACAACCGGGTCTCGCAGCATCTGCGCGGCATCTGACCCGGCGGTGGCGCCCACCACCCCGACCCGGGAGCGTCCCGGATGACCCAGACCGGCCCCGACCGCCCAGCGGACGTACGTTTCCCGGCTGCTGCGAAGCAGCTGGCCGTGGTGGCAGTGGTCGGCGTCATCGCCGGCGGCGTCTTCACGCTGATGCTGCCAGTGCCGCTCGCCGCGCTGGCCGGCTGGGACGTGGGCGCACTGAGCTGGCTCGTGCTGGTCTGGCACAAAATCTGGCCGATGGACGCCGAGCGCACCGCCGAACTGGCCGTACACGAGGACCCGAACCGGGCGATCCGGGACGCGCTGCTGCTCGTCGCCTGCCTGGCCAGCCTGCTGGCCGTGGGGTTGGTCGTTGCCAGCGCGCAGAGCGCGCCACCCGGCATGGCCCGGGAACTGCACAGCGGCCTGGGCGTCCTGAGTGTGGTGCTCTCCTGGTTCGTGGTGCACACCGTCTTCGCCGCCCGTTACGCCCGGATCTACTACACCGGCCCGGACGGCGGGGTGAACTTCAACCAGCACGACCCGCCGCGCTACTCCGACTTCGCGTACGTGGCGTTCACCATCGGGGCGACGTTCCAGGTCTCCGACACCAACCTGACCAGCAACGAGATGCGTCGTACGGTGCTGCGGCACTCGATGGTGTCGTACCTGTTCGGCGCGTTCATCATCGCCGTGACCGTGAACCTGCTGGCGGGCCTGGCACGCTGAGGCTGGGCCGTTGGAATGGCTCTGTCGGCTGGCTGGGCGGCCTGGCGACCCCGGGGACGTCACGGGGTGGGGGCTCGCCTGAATCGCCGGGACAGGCGGGCGCCCCTGGTCACGAACCGCGACCTAGGGCGCCACGCAAACCTGCCCAGGCGGTGAGCCGCTTCCGAACCGGTCGCGGTCACCAGGCGGTGGATGCCCGCTCGAACCGAGCGGCCAGCACTGCCGGGTCTAACCATACGACAGAACATCCTCCGTTTGGTCAGAATTTGGCGAAGTGTGGGCCAGGGCACGTCACGGCCTGCCGGTGACCTCCGCGTACCGGTGCTCAAGGTCGACCCGCGCCAGCGCCCCCACCAACCAGGCCAGTTGCTCCGACTCGCCGCTGGCCAGACCGGCCAGGTCATTCGCCGACCTGCCCAGCCCGAGACGACGGGCGGCGGCCAACGCCCGCCGGTCCGCGACCGGGGCCACCTCCCGCCACAGTGCCTGCGCCTCACGCAGAAACAGGTCGACGACCTGATCGTCCACGCCGGGAAGCTCGGCGAGGAGCGCCCGCTCCCGGACCGGATCGTGGTGCGCCACCGCCCGCAACCGGCGCAGATCGCCCCGGTACCGCTCGACCACAGTGCGGCCCAGGTCACCGAGCGCGCTGGCCAACGCGTCCACGTCACCGCGCTGACCGCTGGCGCGCAGCACCCGCACCCGGTCCTCGTGCAACGACCGGGCCAGCCTCGCGGCGCTGTCCCACCCCTCGTCACGCAACGCCCGGGCCCCGTCCAACGCCCGGCGGAAGTCACCCCGACGGGCCAGCAGCACCGCAAGATAGAGCACCTGGAACAGGCTCGCCGGGTTGTTGGTCACCCGAAAGCCGTACTGCTCGGCGAAGCCCCGCCCGCTGCCGGCGAGCCGGCGCGCCAGGCGCTTCCGGTCCTCGACCGGGGTGATCAGAGTGGTCGGCATGTCGACGACTACCCGCGCGACAGTGGGTCACACGGGCCGCGATGTGCTGGCGCCCGTGCAGGCCTCGGGCCTGCGTGTGGCCCTGGCGTGGGCGCCCCGGCGTAGGGGTCAGCCGTGCAGGCCGCCGGTGCGGTCGCGGGCCTTGAGACGGGTCGTGGGCAGGGCGGGCGCCGGCAGCGGAGGCGCCGAGTCGTCGGCCACCACCCCGAATCGTCGGTCCCCCGCCATCCAGTCCTCCCGTGCGGCGGCGATCTCCTCGTGGGAGCGGCCCACGAAGTTCCACCACATCACCAGCGGCTCCTCGAACGGCGTACCGCCCAGCAGCAACAACCGAGCCCCGGCCCCACCACGCACCGTCAGCTCGCGGCGGCTCGAGCCCAGATAGAGCAACGCCCCCGGCTCGAACCCGACCCCGGCGGCCTCCGCCGACCCGGACATCGCCAGCAACGCGTACTCGAAATCGGGCCGCAGCGACAGCGTCGTCGGCGCCCCGCCACCCAGCTCGACCTGCACACCCACCAGCGGGGTGTGCACCACCGCCGGCGACCGATGCCCGCCGAACTCGCCGACCAGCAGGGTGCAGTCCAGATCGCCGTCGCGCCAGCGCGGCAGGTCCGCGTGGTGCGCGAAGTCCGCTGCCCCGGCCCGCGCGGGGTCCGGCAGAGCCACCCAGAGCTGCACGCCGTGCATCACCGGCGGGTGGACGGCCGGCGACCGCTCCGAGTGGGCGATCCCGTTACCGGAAGTCATCACGTTGAGCTGACCGGGCCGGATCGGCTGCACGTTGCCGAGGCTGTCCCGGTGCAGGATCTCCCCTTCCAGCAACCAGGTCACCGTCTGCAGACCGGTGTGCGGGTGCGGCGGCACCTCCATGCCAGGCCGCTGCTCCACATCGTCCGGGCCGAAATGGTCGACGAAACACCACGCGCCAACCATCCGGCGGGGACGCTGCGGCAGCAGTCGCCGCACCGTGGTGTACCGACCCAACGGCACGTCGTGGCCGGGCAGCAGCACGCTGCCGGGATCAACGTCGGCCACACCAGGTGGTCGGGTCTGCGCCAGCATCGATTCAGTACGCTCCACCGCCCGACTGTACGCTCACGCCCGCCCACGACCGCGGCGCTTCCAGCAGGGCGGGTGGGGGTCGCTGTCCTCAGCCGTTGCTGGGCTTACCGGTTGGCGGACACGGTCACGGTGTTGGCGCCCGCGACCAGATCCAGGAACAACCGCGCGGCCGAGCGGTCCCAGCCCGGCGTACTCAACACCGCACCCGCCGCCACCCCATCCCAGCGGTCATCGCGTACCACAACCGAGCCGGCGCCAGCTCCCACGCGGACCCGCACCGGCGTCTCCCCGGCGGCCCGGATGTCGAGCTGGCTGGTCCCACCGATGAGTCGTACGGTCATGATGCTCGGGTCGCTCGCGTTGCCGGTGTTGGTGGCGGTGATCGGTGGCAGCAGGATCTCGGTGCGCGACGACCCGCCGGCGAGTTCCACTCCCAGCAGCCGGGCTCGGGTCAGCTCCAGCACCTGACTGCTCACCCCGCCGACGAGCTGAAGACGCCAGGCGACCCGCTCGTTGAGCGCCACCCGCAGGCTGCGCGTCGCGGAAGCCCCTGACTTCACGACCTCAAGCCGGACGGTCTCGCCGACCACAGTCGGTCGACCCAGCACACCCGAACCTGCCGGGCTGCTGATCCGGTACAGGTCATCCCCCAGATCAGCCACCCCCAGCTCGAACGAGGACAGCCCGTCCGCGAGCACGAAGGTGCCCTTCTGGCGGCCCGCCAGCGGCGCGGTCAGCAACTCCCCGCCAGCCGCACCCGGTCGGCCGTCAGCCGAGTCCGGGTCGGCACCTCCGGGACGGCCGGCGTCACCGGGCCAGGTGCCGTCCGGTCGGGCGCCGTCCGGTCGCGTGCCGTCTGCTCGGGTGCCGTCGGGTGCGCCGGAGTAGGTCATGCCGAGGCGGTCAGGGTCGGCGACGATCACAGCCACGGCGGCCGCGCCAAGGACAAGCACGACGGCTGCGGCAGCCACCAACAGGCGAACCCCGGTGGACCAGCGCCCTGGTGTGGCGTCGCCGGCAGGTTCCGGCGGTGACTGCGGTTCGCGATCCGTGCCGTACCCCACCGCGGCCATACCTCTGCCCCTCCGCCGGTCCCCGTCGGGAGGTACGTACCCGTCCGCCGATCGGATCACTCCGCGCCGATCACGGCACTCCGGCGGGTCGCCAACGCGAGATCTTGGACAGTTTCCGTTAGCGGCTAACGGAAAGTGTCCAAGGTCTGCCGGGCCTGGTTGTCGTTGTTCTTGTGGTTGTGCGGGATATGCCGCTGGCCGGCACCCGGGTTGGGGGTGCCGGCCAGCTGTGCCGTTGTGTGTGTTGGTGGGTCAGCTGTTCCAGTGCTGGGCGACGAGGTCGGTGGCCTGCTGCTCCCACTGGGCGTAGGCGTCGGGGTAGGCGGAGACCTGGACGGTCTGCGCGGCGTCGGTCAGCGCCATGTCCTGCCAGCCGTCGACCTGGCGGAGGCCCTTGAGGAACGCGGTCGTGGAGTAGGCGGGGTCGGTGATCTGCTCCGGCGTGCCCCAACCCGAGCTCGGGCGCTGCTGGAACAGGCCCAGCGAGTCATGGTCATTGGCGTCGCCGAGGTGGCCCAGGTTCTCCAGCTTGGATTCCTGCAGGCTCGTGGCGATGGAGATCACCGCGGCGCGCTCGGGCAGGCCGGCCTTCTTCGTCGCGGCGATGATCGCCTTGACGTTCGCGGTCTGCTCGTCGTTGAGGGTGATGTGGGACTGCTCGCCCTGCGGCTTCGGGGCGGTCGACTGCACCGCCACCGCGACCGGCTTGACGTCGACGGGGTTGGCAGCGTGGGCGGCGATCGGGCCGGCGAAGACACCACCGGCGAACGCGAGACCAGCAACAGACAACATGCTCTTACGGAAGATCGTGTTCATGGGGGTAGCTCCTTCGGGGGTAGGAACACCCACACACCGCTCGGGGGAGACGGTGGCGCAGGGTGTGAGCACCTCGTCCGGCGCTGCATCAAACAAGTCTTAGGAGATCGGCACCGTCAAGCCGGGGGCTTGCGGGGGCCGGGTCGGCGGCCTGCGAGCGGGGCTCGGGCGCCGGGTCCATGTGTAACGACCGGGGGTCCGGGGTCATTCCGGGGGCCGGGTCATTCCGTGGCACCCGATGGGGCGGGGTGCTGGGGAGGCTTCAACGATGCGGCCCGGGTCGGCATTCCAACCCCGCTACCAGCTGTTCCGACCCCGGTGGGCGGGGCGGTGAGCCGGTGGTCCTGCGATCGTCAGAGTGTGTAACCACCCCGCCCCGGCCATCATTCCGACCCACCGGTGCACCCGGTCACAGGCCAAAGGCCCCCGAAGGCCCCCGAACCTCGCGCCTTGACCATTGGCGCACCCGACACAAATACCTATAACGGACAGGCGCCCCTACGCATCGAACATGACTGGACCCCAGGGTCCACCCGATTGACCTTGATCCACTCGGCTTTCTGAATATCGGGGCATCCGGGACGGCATGACACCCCGACTTCGTGAAAGCCGAGTCGATCACCAACTCATCGGACGGATCAGCGCGTGGCAATCCAGGCAAATACGGCAGAGTCGTGCGAGCCGACCGGCCGGGCCAAGGCTGATCAGGACTACGAAAGCCAGCCGGACAGGATCGGGAAGGCCGGCTGGGTCAGATCGCGACGGCTTGCACGAACGAGTGCCACTCAGCCCGAGAGGCGGGAGCGCACCTTCGCGGCGCAGGCGTCCAGGACCGTCTGCGCGTCCAGCCCCAGGCTCTCGATGGCCACCAACGCCGTGAAGGCGACGTCGGCCAACTCTGCCGCGACATCGTCGCGCGTGTGGGTGACACCTTTGCGCGGATTCTGCCCGAGCAGACCGATCCAGGCGGCCGACGCCTCCCCCGCCTCCTCGGTCAGCTTGAGGATGCGGCAGGTCAGTTCGGTTTGCCCGGCCCCGTTCGCCGCGTCCAACCAGCTACGCGACGCGCGGGCCGCCTCCCAGATCGACTCGTCCACGGCGACCAGTCAACCCGACCGACTCCCCGACCCGCGCGACCGGGTACGGCGAACGACAGACGCCTGACCAAAGAAGGGATCGCCGCCCGGAACACGAGGGCGGACGCCGACAGGAGCGCCGCCCAGGCACGACGAGGCGGAACACGAGGGCGGACGCCGACGAGGGCGCCGGCACGGGGAGCGCCCCGGGCTGATCGGCCGGACAGTCGTGCTTGACCGGCCGATCAGCGTAGCCATTGACACTGTTCGACGGCCGTCCTAGGTTCAGGACGCTACCGGCCGGTAGGCAACCGTCCCGCCTGGTCGCCCCCGGGCGACGTCCGCCCGATGGGGAGCATCGATGCTGTCCACACCCGTTCGTACCCTTCGCCGGCTACTCGCCGCCACCGCGACGCTGACCCTCGCGGTCGGGCTGGCCGGCGCCGCGCCGGCCAGCGCCACCGGTCGCGACCCGAAAGGCGGCGAGCCGCTACCCGGGTACACCATCGAGAATCCGCCGCTGGCTCCGCTGGTCGTGGGCGGCAAGCCGACGACGGTACGTCAGGGCGTGCACCGCCACGCCGGGTACATCATCGAGGTCCCCGCCCGGTGGAACGGTGACCTGGTTCTGTGGGCGCACGGCTACCGGGGCCAGGGCACGGTGCTGTCGCCGGAGCAGCCGGGCTTCGGGCTGCGCCAGCGACTGCTGGAGCAGGGGTACGCGTGGGCGTCGTCGTCGTACGACAGCAACGGCTTCAACATCCGGTCGGGGGTGCTGGGCACCAAGGATCTCGCCGACCACTTCGGGCGGACGGTCCGCCGGCCGCAGCACACCTACATCGCCGGGGTGTCCATGGGCGGATACGTCATCGGGCGCTCGCTGGAGCAGTATCCCGGCTACTACGACGGGGCGCTGCCGATGTGCGGGGTGCTCGGCGATCAGACGCTGCTGGACTTCTACCTGGACTACAACCTGGTCGCGCAGGCGCTCGCCGAGGTGCCGGCCTATCCCACCCCGGCCGACTACCTGACCAACGCGGTGCCCCGCATCCAGGTGGCACTCGGTCTGGCCGGGTTGACTCCCACCGGGCCGGACACCACCACCGAGCGGGGCAGGCAACTGCGGGCGATCACGGTGAACCGTTCGGGCGGGCCGCGTCCGGGAGCCGACGCCGCGTTCGCGGTGTGGAAGGACTTCCTCTTCTCGATCAGCGTGCCCACCGGCAGCGGCAACTCCCCCGCCCAGCGGCCCGGTCAGCTGTCCACCAACCTGCTCACCCGGTACGCCCCGAACAGCCCGGTGAACGTCAACGCCACAGTGCAGCGGGTCGCCCCGGAGAACGTCGTGCAGCGGCTTCTGCCGACGCTGACCGAGGTGCCGCGAATCGCTGGTCGGCCCACCGCGCCGGTGCTCAGCCTGCACGGCCTCGGTGAC
The DNA here is from genome assembly GCF_057766525.1 of Micromonospora sp. MGP-C2. NCBI lineage: Bacteria > Bacillati > Actinomycetota > Actinomycetes > Micromonosporales > Micromonosporaceae > Micromonospora > Micromonospora sp. MGP-C2. Next base: position 397,797 of record NZ_JBYMEN010000002.1, on the reverse strand, counting down.
ATGTTCGTCCCGTTCAGCATGGAGCAGGCGTACGCCAGTGACGTGGCACGCAACGGTCGCAGCAAGCTGGTGGTCCAGCGGGCCATCCGGGCCACGCAGCACTGCGAGTTCAGCCCGGCGGAGGCCGGCGCCGCCTGGGACGACCTGACGTCCTGGGTACGCACCGGCAAGCGCCCGGCCGGCGACACCGTGACCGACCCGGCGGTGGTGGCCCGGCCGGACTACGGCTGCCGGTTCAGCGACCGGGACGCGTACGCCGCGGGCGTCGGCACCCGGCGCCTCTACGCAGCCTGCTGAGCAGTCGACCAGCACGAAAACAGCACGACACAAGCCAGCACGACACCGAGCAGCACAACCGAGCAGCACAAAACCGGCCGGCTCCCGTGAAGGGGAGCCGGCCGGTTTTGTGTACGGGTGTCACCACATCTGCTGGACGATGTCCGCCGCCTGCTCCTCCCACTGCGCGTACGCGTAGGGGAAGGCCGAGACCTGGACGGTCTGCGCGGCGGTGGTCAGCGGCAGGTCCTGCCAGCCGCCGACGTTCTTGAGCGCGGTGAAGAACGCCGTGGCGGAGTACTCCGGGTCGGTGATCTGGTCGGGCGTGCCCCAACCGGACGACGGGCGCTGCTGGAACAGTCCCTGCGAGTCGTGGTCGTTGTAGGCGCCGAGGTGGCCGAGGTTGTACAGCTTCGACTCCTGCAGCGAGGTGGCGACGCCGATCACCGCGCCCCGGTCACCGACGCCGGTCTTCTTGGCGGCGTCGACGATCGCCCGGGCGTTGGCCAGTTGTGCGTCGTCGAGCGGTACCCGCGACTGGGCGCCCTCGATGCCGTGCGGGATCAGTTGGTCGCGGCTGGGCTTGCCCGCCGGCGGCTTGCCGGTGGCGGAGCCGGTGGTGAGGCCCGACTCGACGGGCTGGTCGTCCTGGCGGGCCTGGGTGGCTGCCTTGCCGGTGGCGCGGTCGATGGCGGCGACGGCGCCCTGGTGCGGTCCGGAGGTGACCGGTGCGGCGACCGCGGTCGGCGCGAGGGCCAGACCACCGAGAGCGGCCACACCCGCCACGCTCAGCGCGGTCTTGCGGTACGAGTCCTTAGCGATGGCGGGGAGCCATCGAGTGAAGTCGACCTTCACGATGGTTGCCCTTTCGATCGTGCGGAGCGCTCCGGGGTGAACACTCCTCGGGAGATGACCGCGGAAAAGGGTTTGGGCTCCGGCGGTACGGGGGACACAACCATGTTCACGTGTCGGTCATTCCGGAAATGCCGGTGCCGGGGTGAGGTGCGGTCCCGGTCACCTGGGGAAACGGGACGGCCGACCACACCGGCGAAAGACCGGCGGGAAACGGACGATCGGCGCAGGGTTGACGAGTCGGCAGATCAGGTGCCGTACGGCGTGCCGAAGCGGACCAGCACGTGCCAGAGCTGCTTGAGGTGCTGAAGGGTGTCCGCGATCGGGCCGCGATCCGCCCAGCGGTGCGGTTCGGCGACCACCGAGGCCGCCGCCCGACCGATCAGCGCCGCGTCCACCGGGTCACCCGACCGGGCGAACTCCCGGTGCACCCGGGCTGCCAGCACGGGAATCGCCGACCCTCGGAACTCCGCGTCGACCTGGTCGACGGCCAGCGCGAAGCCGGGGTGCCATCGCAACGGGAAACCGAACCGCTCCGCGATCGATTCCAGGGTCGCGCCGGTCGGGGTGCCGGCGAAGGACGGGTCGACCACCAACTCCTCGACGTCGTACGCGAGGTCGAGCGTGCCGTGGACCTGGGCCTCCACGTAGTCGTCGAGCGCGCGACCGACCGCGCCCGGGGTATTCGGCACCCCCTTGACTCGCGACTGCGGGGCTCGCACGCCCGGCTCACTTGTCGCGTTCGGCTGGTCCAGCAACGTCCGCGCCAGCGCGGCGACGCCCGTCCCGGCACGGCCCAGGCATTCGCCGGTGGCGGCGACGCCGGCCAGGAGCCCGGCGAGGACCGCCTCGAACGCGTCTGCCGTGCCCACCACCTCCGGGCTGAGGTGGCTGTCGCCGAGGCAGAACGTCGCCCGGCTGAGCACCGCCGGGCGCAGCCGCAGGTGGCAGGAACCGAAGCGGGGCAGGCGCCGTCCGCGTGGTCGAGCAGGTTCAGGCCGCCGTACGTGGGCCGCTGCGCCGGCGTCACGCCGGGCCGCTGGTACGCGCCGCCGAACATCCGGTGCTCCCAGCGGTCCCGGTCACCACCGGGGTACGCGGTGAGCCCACCGTTGGAGATCCCGGTGACGAACTGGCTGCGGTAGACCCCGTCCTCGGCCAGGGCGTCGGCGACGGTCCGACCGTCGGCACACAACCGGTCGGGGTGGAAGTTGACGGTCAGCCGCCCGGACCCGATGGCCCCGAGCAGATGCTCCGGGCGGTGGCCGACGTCGGCGGTGGTGAGTTGCCGGGCGATGGTGGCCAGCGCGGCAGGACGTTCGACCACGGCCAACGACCGCACGTACGCGACGGCAGCCGTCTGCGCCGGGGTGAGAGCGGCGACGCGCCGCTCAGACGTCGCCGTCATGTCCGGGGTCATCGTCGTCCACCCCGGTGCCCAGCTCCTGGAAGATGGTGATGTGCAGGTCGGCCGGGGCGTCGAGGCGGGAGTTGAGCGACTGCCACGGCGTGCGGGTGGGCGGGGCGACCTCGCTGGCCCCGGCGGCGACCAATCGGGCGGTGGTCGCCTCGGCGTCGTCCACCTCGAAGGCAACCCGGATGCGGGGCGCGACCTGCCGACCCACCTCAACCTCGTCGATCATGCGCTTCTGCGCCGGGTTGGCGATCTCCAGGGTGGCCCGGCCGGCGTCCAGGATCACCACCCGGGCGTCGCCGTCGCCGCTGAACGCCGCCTCCTCCGGCATGCCGAGTGCGTCGCGGAAGAACGCGACGGCGGCGTCGTGGTCGGCGGCCTCCACCACGAGTCGCAGCTGACGGACAACGGGGGCGGGCGAGTCGGCGGCCATGTTCAAGATCCTAGCGCCGCGGCGAGGTTAGGTTGGGACCGTCCAGAGGGGAGCAACAGTGGTCGAGGCGGCGAGCGATGACACGTACCTGCTGCGACCGGTCGGGCGGGTCGTCTCCCCGCTGTCCGATGCGGCGAGCGCACCGCGTCAGGGCGACGAGGGCGCGCCAACCGCGTGGCTGATCTTCGACGCGCGTGTCGAACGGGCCCTGGGCGACCTGCACGTCGGCGCGGAGCTGCTGGTGCTGACCTGGTTGGACCGCGCCCGGCGGGACGTGTTGGCGGTGCACCCGCGCGGCGACGAGAGCCGGCCGGAGACCGGCGTGTTCAGCACCCGCTCCCCGCACCGGCCCAACCCGATCGGGCTGCACCGGGTGCGGGTCCTGGCGGTGGACGGCCTGCGTGTCCAGGTGGCAGATCTGGAGGCCCTCGACGGGACCCCGGTCCTGGACGTCAAGCCGGTGCTGGGCGCGGTCGACGAACGCTGAGCCGTCGACCGCGCGCCAGCAGGCCGGTGTGCTGGGCTCAGTGGCCGCGGTCCAGCCACTCCTGCAGGTGCGGCGCCTCCGCGCCGATCGTGGTGTCGTCGCCGTGACCGGTGTGCACGACCGTCTCCGACGGAAGGGTGAGCAGGCGGGTGCGGATCGACCGGACGATGGTGTCGAAGTCGCTGTACGAGCGCCCGGTCGCACCCGGCCCTCCGGCGAAGAGCGTGTCGCCGGTGAACACCACGCCCAAGTCGGGGGCGTGGAAGCTGCATGCGCCGGGGCTGTGCCCGGGGGTGTGCAGCACCCGCAGCGTCGTGCCGCCCACCTCGATGTCCTGCCCGTCGTGCAACTCGCCGTGCGGCGGCAGGTGCGGGTGGACCATGTCCCACAGCACCCGGTCGGCGGCGTGCAGCAGCACCGGCGCACCGGTGGCCTCGGCCAACTCGGGTGCCACCCGGACGTGATCGTCGTGGGCGTGCGTCGCCAGGATCGCCCGGACCTGGCGATCACCCACCAGGGCGAGGATCGCGGCCACGTCGTGCGGCGCGTCCAGGACGACGCACTCGCGGTCGTCACCGATCACCCAGACGTTGTTGTCGACGTCGAACGTCTGCCCGTCCAGGGAGAAGGTGCCCGAGGTGACCGCGCGGTCGATCCGGGCCGTCACGGGAACACCACCACCGAGCGCAGGACGTCGCCGTGGTGCATCCGCTCGAACGCGTTCTCGACCTGGTCGAGCGCGATCTCCTCGGTGACGAACGCGTCCAGGTCGAGGCGGCCCTGCAGGTACAGATCGGTGAGCATCGGGAAGTCCCGGCTGGGCAGGCAGTCGCCGTACCAGCTGGACTTCAGCGCACCGCCGCGCCCGAAGACGTCCAGCAACGGCAGCTCGATCTGCATCTGCGGGGTCGGTACGCCGACCAGCACCACGGTGCCGGCCAGGTCCCGGGCGTAGAACGCCTGCTTCCACGTCTCCGGCCGACCCACCGCGTCGATCACCACGTCGGCGCCGAAGCCGCCGGTGGCGGCCTGGATCGCCTCGACCGGGTCGGTCTCCGAGGCGTTCACTGTGTGCGTGGCACCGAACTGGCGGGCCCAGTCCAGCTTGCGGCTGTCGGTGTCCACCGCGACGATCGTGGTGGCGCCGGCGAGAACCGCACCGACGACCGCTGCGTCTCCGACACCGCCGCAGCCGATCACCGCGACCGAGTCGCCGCGGGTGACGTTGCCGGTGTTCATGGCCGCGCCCAGCCCGGCCATCACACCGCAGCCGAGCAGGCCCACGGCGGCCGGCCGGGCGGCCGGGTTGACCTTCGTGCACTGCCCGGCGTGCACCAGGGTCTTCTCGGCGAACGCCCCGATGCCCAGCGCCGGTGCGAGTTCGGTGCCGTCGGTGAGGGTCATCCGCTGGGTGGCGTTGTGGGTGTTGAAGCAGTACCAGGGGCGACCCCGGCGGCAGGCACGGCAGACCCCGCAGACCGCGCGCCAGTTGAGGATCACGAAGTCACCCGGGGCGACGTCGGTGACGCCCTCGCCCACCTGCTCGACGATGCCCGCCGCCTCGTGGCCGAGCAGGAACGGGTAGTCGTCGTTGATGCCACCCTCGCGGTAGTGCAGGTCGGTGTGGCAGACGCCGCAGGACTGGATCCGGACAACGGCCTCACCGGGGCCGGGATCGGGCACCACGATGGTGGTGACCTCGACCGGTGCTCCCTTGCTGCGGGAGATGACTCCCCGGACTTCCTGGCTCACTTCGCCTCCTGCTGGTGGTCTGCGGCAGGGCCGGGCGCCGGGTGGGCGGGTGTGCCACGGGCTCGGCGGTGGGCCCCCCGGCGAACCTACCGCGACCACCACGGTCAGCCCAGCCGGCCCGGCGGTTATCGCTGGCGGTCCGGGGTACGCGGGCCGCATTCGACCACGGCCATCGGGAGTGACCATGAAGCTCGCACACCTGCCGTTGCGGGTCAGCATCGGCACGTACTTTCTCAACTCGGGTCTGGGCAAGCGCAACCTGGAGGGCGCCGCCGCGGAGGGCATGCACGGGATGGCGGTCGCCGCCATGCCCCAGCTCGGCCAGTTCGAGCCGGCGCGCTTCGCCAAGCTGCTGTCGTACTCGGAGATCGCGCTGGGGGCCGCGCTGCTCGCGCCGTTCGTCCCGGCGCCGCTGGCCGGGCTCGGCCTGACCGCGTTCGGCGCGGGCCTGGTGCAGCTGTACCTGAAGACGCCGGGGATGCGGGAGCCCGGCAGCGTACGCCCGACCCAGCAGGGCTCGGGGCTCGCCAAGGACATCTGGCTGGTCGGCGCGGGGCTGACCCTGGTGCTGGAGGGGCTGACCCACCGCCGTCGGTGGCACCGCTGAGCCCGGCCTGAGGAGCGGCGTTGACCGTCTCCCGTTCGGTGCGGCCGTTCTACCGGCCGATGCGACCTCGTCGCCGCGACGAGCCGCACCGCGCGGCCACGCCGCTGGAACTCTTCTTCGACCTGTGTTTCGTGGTGGCGGTGGCACAGGCCGCCAGCAGCCTGCACCACGACGTCGCCGAGGGGCACCTCCGCCATGCGGTGACCAGCTACCTCATGGTGTTCTTCGCGATCTGGTGGTCGTGGGTGAACTTCACCTGGTTCGCCTCGGCCTACGACACCGACGACGACGTCTACCGGATCACCACCCTGGTGCAGATCTGCGGAGCGCTGATCCTGGCGGCCGGGGTGCCGCCCGCCTTCGCCGGCGGCAACTTCACCGTCATCACCTACGGGTACGTGGTGATGCGGCTGGCCGCCGTCGTGCACTGGACCCGCGCGGCGGCCGGCGACCCCCGGCACCGCGCGGCGGCGCGTCGCTACGCGATCGGCGTGAGCGTGGTGCAGCTCGGGTGGCTGCTGCGGCTGTTGCTGCCCGCAGAGTGGGGCATCGCGTCGTTCGTGCTGCTGGTGCTGGCCGACCTGCTGGTGCCGGCGGTGGCCGAACGCCCCGGGATGACCCCGTGGCACCCCCGGCACATCACCGAGCGGTACGGGTTGTTCACCCTCATCGTGCTCGGTGAGGCGGTCCTGGCCATCTCGATGGCGATCCAGACCGGGCTGGACGCCGGCGAGCACGACCTGTGGTCGCTCGCGGCGGCCGGCGCCGTCATCGTGTTCGCGCTCTGGTGGCTCTACTTCGACCGGCCGATCGAGGCGCCCGACCGGCTGCCGTACTCCTTGATCTGGGGTTATGGCCACTACCTGGTCTTCGGCGCGGTCGCCGCGGTCGGCGCCGGCCTGGGCGCGACGGTGGACGTCGAGCGGCACCTCGCGCACATCTCCGAGACCACCGCCGGGTACGCGGTGGCCATCCCGGTCGCGGTCTTCCTGCTCACGATCTGGGTGCTGCACGTGCGCCGGCAGCAGCACGGCGCGGTGGTCGTCGCCTTCCCGGTGGTGGCGCTGCTCGCACTGCTGGCGCCGCTCGGCCCGGCCCCGGTGTACGTGCTCGCGGCCCTGCTGGTCGCCCTCGTGACGCTGACCGTGCTGCTGCGCGGCCGCGACCTCGGACCCGCAGCGACGGTGTCCGACCCGGCCTGACCCGACGCCGCGCGGAATCCGGTGCCCGAACTGCCGGACCGGCGTCGGTTGCGGCGGCCGGAAAGTGGGCAGAATTGCGGCATGTATCGCCGCCGATGGTTGCTGGCCGACCAGCTCGGGCCACACTTCCTCGACGACCCCGACCAGCCGGTGCTGCTGGTGGAGATCCGAGAGCTGTTCCGCCGACGGCCGATGCACCGGCAGAAGGCTCATCTGATCCTGTCCGCGCTGCGCCACCGGGCGGCCGAGCTGGGCGACCGGGCGCTGCTGCTGCGGACCGGCACGTTCCGTGAGGCGCTGGCGCAGGTCGCCGAGCCGGTGGAGGTGTGTCATCCGCACTCCCGGGCGGCCCTGCGTTTCGCCCGGTCGGTGCCGGAGCTGACAGTGCTGCCACCTCGTGGGTTCATCACCAGCCGGGCCGACTTCGCCGGCTGGGCGGACCGCCCCCGGCGCGGTCCGCTGCGGGTGGCCGACTTCTACCGGTACGCGAAGCGGCGGCACGACATCCTGACCGCGCCGGCCGCAGCGGCCGGGCCGGGGCGTCGAGCCCGCGCCGAGGGGCGGGACGCGTCGGCGGTGTCGCCGCCGCCCCCACCGATCGTCGAGGACGACATCGACGCCGAGGTCCGCCGCGACCTGGACCGCTGGGCGGCCGACGGCGTGCGGTTCGTCGGCCGGGACGGCCCCCGGCGGCACCCGGCCACCCATGCCGAGGCGCAGGCCCGGCTGGCGCACTTCCTGACCCACCGGCTACCGGTGTACGGCCGCTACGCCGACGTGATGAGCGGCGACGACCCGGTGTTCGCGCACTCGGTGCTGTCGTCCTCGTTCAACCTCGGGTTGCTCCACCCGGAGCCGGCAGTGCGGGCCGCCGAGCAGGCGTGGCGGGACGGGACGGCCCCGCGGACGGCGGTGGACACCTTCGTTCGGGGGTTGCTCGGCTGGCGGGAGTTCCTGTGGCAGCTGTACTGGTACTTCGAGCCGCGCTTCCGGGGGGCGAACTGGCTGGCCGCGACCGAGCCCCTGCCGGAGTGGTTCGCCGCGTTGGACGCCGACGCCGTGGAGGCCCGCTGTCTGGCGGACGTCCTCGGCGGCGTCCGGGACCGGGCGTGGACCCACCACACACCCCGACTGATGGTGCTGGGCAACTACGCGTTGCAGCGCGGCTGGCGGCCGACCGAGCTGGCGGACTGGTTCCAGCGCTGCTTCGTGGACGGCACCGACTGGGTGATGAACGCGACGGTGATCGGCATGAGCCAGTACGCCGACCTCGCCCGGTTGGACACCCGCCCGTACGCGGTGGACGGCACCGACATCGACGAGATCAGCGACTACTGCGCCGGCTGCCGCTACGCACCGGAGCAGGCGCTCGGCGAGCTGGCGTGCCCGTACACCGGGGGTTTCGAGAGTTTCCTGCACCGCAACCGGGGTCGGTTGGTGGGCGACCCGCGGCTCGCCGCCGAGCTGGCCCGCCGCGACGAGCCGGAGCACCGCGAGGCGGTGCTGGCCCAGGAGGAGAAGCGGGGCAGCACACCCCCGTGACCGGGCCGCCGGTCACGCCACCTCACGGGCCGGGTCGACAGTGGCGTCGCCGGGGCGTTGCGCGGGTACGCCGGGGGTCGGCGGCGCCGGACGGACGACGCCCCGGTTCAGACCGGTGACCAGAAGCCGGTTGTACGAGGCCGGCAGGACCCGGGCCAGCAGGTCGGGCAGCTTCGCCGACCAGCCGATCAGCACCCGGCCCCGACGCCGCTCGACGCCGCGCAGGATCACCTCGGCGGCCCGCTCTGGCGAGATGGTGAGCAGCTTCTCGAACTGCGCCCGGCCGGCCGCGTACTCCTCGTGTGAGACGCCGCTGCCGATCCGGGCGTTCTCGGTGATGCGGGTGCGGATCCCGCCGGGGTGCACCGACGTCACCCCGATGCCGTCGTCGACCAACTCGTGACGCAGCGCCTCGGTGAAACCGCGCACCGCGAACTTGCTCGCCGAGTATGCGGTCTGCCCGGCCGGCGCGATCAGCCCGAACAGGCTGGAGATGTTGACCAGGTGCGCGCCCGGCTCCGCCTTGAGGGTGGGCAGCAGCGCGTGGGTCAGCTGCACCACGGCCCGGAAGTTGACGTCGATCACCCAGCTGAACTCGTCGAACGTCACCTGGTCGAACCGGCCGCCGAGGCCGACGCCGGCATTGTTCACCAGCAGTCGGACGCGCGGGTGCCGCTGACCGATCTCCGCGGCCACCTGGGCGATGGCCGTCACGTCGGCGAGATCCACCAGGTACGTGTGCACCTGGCGGCCCGGGTGGTCGAGGCGGATCGCGGCGGTGACCGCCTCCAGCCGCTCGGCGTCACGGTCCAGCAGGACCAGATCACTGCCCCGGCGAGCCAGTGCGTGCGCCAGCGCCGCGCCGATGCCACTGGCGGCGCCGGTGACCACGGCCGTGGCGCCGGCGAAGTCGAACCTCTGCACGATGGGTGCTCCTCTCCGGGCGGTTACCTACGAGCAGACGGACTGGTCGGGGCGCCGGTCGCCGGCGGGTGTGGCCACCTCGCCGGCCCGGGTGAAGCGCACACCCTCGTCGGTGAGCCGGCCGTGCCGCATCAGCAGCACGTCACGGGCGTAGTTCTGGTGCAACCGCCACGGCGCGGCCGCACCCTGCTTGGGCAGGGCGTCGACGGCGCGCAGCACGTAGGAGGAGCGCAGGTCGATCAGCGGCACCCGCCGCGCGTCGGGCGGCGGGAGCGGGGTGACGACCTGCTGGCCGGTGCGGTCCAGGTGCCGCAGCAGCCGGCAGACGTACCCGGCGACCAGGTCGGCCTTGAGCGTCCACGACGCGTTCGTGTAGCCGATGGTCAGGGCGAAGTTCGGCACGCCGGAGAGCATCATGCCCTTGTAGGCGACGCTGTTCGCCAGGTCGACGTCGACGCCGTCCACGCGCACTGTCAGACCACCGAGGGCCAGCAGGTTGAGCCCGGTCGCGGTGACCACGATGTCGGCGGGCAGTTCGTCGCCGGAGGTCAGCCGCACGCCGTGCGCGGTGAAGGTGTCGATGGTGTCGGTGACCACCGACGCCCTGCCCTGCGCGACGGCCGTGAACAGGTCGCCGTCGGGTGCCACGCAGAGCCGCTGGTCCCACGGGTCGTAACGGGGCGAGAAGTGCCTGTCGACGTCGTACCCGACCGGGAGCCGGCCCCTCGCGGCCCGGCGCAGCACCCGCTTCACCAGCCCCGGCGCACGCCGGCTGAGCTGGAAGTTGACGGTGGACAGCAGCACGTTCTTCCACCGCACCACCGGATACGCGGCCTTCGCCGGCAGCCGGCGCCGCAGCGCGTCGGCCAGCCGGTCACGCGAGGGCAGCGCCATGACGTACGTGGGTGAGCGCTGGAGCATCGTCACGTGGGCGGCCCGCTCCGCCATGGCCGGCACCAGGGTCACCGCCGTCGCGCCGCTGCCGATCACCACCACCCGCTTGCCGGCGTGGTCGAGATCGTCGGGCCAGTGCTGTGGGTGCACCACCTGCCCGGCGTACGCGTCGAGACCCGGCAGCGCCGGGGTGTAACCCTCGTCGTAGCGGTAGTAGCCGGTGCACGCGAACAGGAACGAGCAGGTCAGCACCACGGTTTCGGCGGTGTCGGTGCGCTGGGCGTGCACCGTCCAGCGGGCGGCGGCGCTGTCCCAGTCGGCGCGCAGCACCCGGTGCCGGAAGCGGATGTGCCGCTGCACGTCGTACTCCCGGGCGGTCTCCCGCACGTACTCCCGGATGGTCGTGCCGTCGGCGATGGCCTTCGGGGCGGTCCACGGCTTGAACGAGTAACCGAGGGTGAACATGTCCGAGTCCGAGCGGATGCCCGGATAGCGGAACAGGTCCCAGGTGCCGCCGACGGCGTCGCGCGCCTCCAGCACCGCGTACGTCTTGTCGGGGCAGTCACGACGAAGGTGGCAGGCGGCCCCGATGCCGGACAGGCCGGCACCGATGATCAGCACGTCGACGTGGTCGGAGGCCAAGGCGTTCCTCCATCCGGGGCGGTGGACGGACACTAACACCGCGACCACCGCCCCACCATCGTCCTGCGTCAGTCCCCCACCCGGGTGGACGTCATGATCCAGTTGGTCTCCCAGGTCTGCTCGCCGTCGACGGAGAACGCCTGCTCCCAGCGGGCCGTGGTCGCGCTGATGTCCGACCAGATGAACCGGCACCGCACCGGTCGGCCCTCGTGCTGGTCGTCGGCGTAGAAGCGGCCCACCCCGTCGACGAAGCGGCCCACCATCGGCGGCAGCCCCAGCACGCCGTCAACGCTGCTCATCCAGTAGATCGACCACTCCTGCCGGGCCGGGTCGAAGATCCGGACCGTGGCGCCAGCGGAGCCCTTGGTCGGGAAGGTGATCTCGTCGAAGTTGCCGCCACCCCCGAAGAAGCTGTGCGCGACCGACACCCCCGGAAACTCCTCCCACTCGTCGGAGCCCACCAGCCGCTCGCGAAGCCGCCGGTTCACCACGTTCCAGGTGCCCACATAGAAGTCGAAGTCGCCCATCAGCGGCCCACCGGCCCTTCCGCTCGCGTGTCACGCAGATAACCGATCAGATTCGGGCTCTCCGGCGTCAGCATGTGCCGGACCCAGGCGGCCCGCTCGTGCTCCAGCACCGCCAACTCCCAGACGCAGCCCACCGCCGGGCGGCGTAGGTGGACGAAGTGTGCCGGGTCGTCGTCGGGACAGTCCAGCGCCGGCTGCCCGGCTGCGGCGACACGGACCTCCACCGCGTTGTCCCACACCCAGGTGTACGCCAGCAGGTAGGCGCCGGTGTCCGCGCCCCGGTGCAGCACCACCCACCCGGCGGCCGGGGTGCCGTCGTCGACGACGTCGGCCAGCAACGCCGGCAGCAGGTCGTACGCGGCCTTCTCCACCTCCGGCTCGATCGGCCGCTCCGGCTGGTCGACGTGGTAGCGCTTCAGTTGTCGACCGTCCACCGTGATCGGTCCCGGTGTTGTCAGATCCTTGTCGCGAAAAGCCATGCCGGGACCGTACGAGCGCTCCCCTGACAGCTAGTGTCAGTGAAGTGCGGGCCAGTCGACTCCTTTCCGTCCTGCTGCTGCTCCAGTCACACGGTCGGTTGACCGCCGCGCAGCTCGCCGACCGGTTGGCCGTGTCCCCCCGCACCATCTACCGCGACGTGGAGTCGCTGCACGCCGCCGGCATCCCGCTCTACGGAGAGGCCGGGCACGCCGGCGGCTACCAACTGGTCGACGGCTGGCGGACCCGCCTGACCGGGCTGACCGCCGACGAGGCCGACCGGCTCTTCCTGGCCGGGCTACCCGGCCCCGCCGACGAGCTGGGCTACGGCGACGTGGTCGCCGCGCTGCAACTCAAGTTGCACGCCGCCCTCCCCGCGCCGCTGCGCGACCGGGCCGCCCGGCTCCAGCAACGCTTCCACCTGGACACCCCCGGCTGGTACGCCGACGGCGACGCCTCCCCCGAGCTGGCCCGCACGGCCGAGGCGGTCTGGCGGCAGCACCGCGTCGAGGTGCGCTACCGCGGCTGGAACGGTGAGGTGACCCGGGTGCTGGAGCCGTACGGCCTGGTGCTCAAGGGTGGCCGGTGGTATGTGGTGGCCGACCAGCCCGGCCGGGGCTCGCCGGCGACGTACCGGGTCAACCAGATCCTCGCGCTGACCCCCCTGGCGCAGGAGTTCGACCGACCCGCCGACTTCGACCTGCCGGCCTGGTGGCGGGCGCACGTGGTGCGGTTCCGCGCCCAGCTGCACCGCGACGAGGCAACCGTCCGGCTCTCCCCCGCCGGTCGCCAGCGCTTGCGGGAGATCGGCAGCGATCCGGTGGTGACCGCGGTGGACGCCAGCGCCGGGCCGCCGGACGCACGTGGCTGGGTGACCGCGGTGCTGCCGATCGAGTCGCTCACCCATGCCCACGGTGACCTGCTGCGCCTGGGCGCCGACGTCGAGGTGCTGACCCCGGTGGCGCTCCGCGAGCGTCTGGCCGCCACGGCGGCCGGGCTCGCCGCGCTCTACGGGCCCGGCTGAGAAGCTCCGCATCTCCACAGTGGAGATGGTGAGGACATCGATTGTCGGCACGATGTGCCACCCTGGGGACGTTCGCCCAGCGGTCACCGGAGGTGAGGGCCACGTTACGGCTACGTGCACTGGTCGCCGTCCCCGGCACCGGGCCGGTGACCCTCGACGTCCCCGCCGGCACCCTCGCCGCCCTTGTCGCGCCGCCCCGGTTCGGCACGGCGGTCGCCCGGGTGCTGGCCGGGCTCGCCGCCCCGGTGACCGGTCGCATCATGGTCGGCGACCGGGACGTCACCACCCTGCCGCCGCCGCGCCGGCAGATCGGCTACGTGCCCGCCGGTGGCGCGCTGCTCCCCCAGCTCACCGTGCGCCGCAACATCGAGTACGGCCAGCGCAAACGCGAACGGGTGCACGAGGTGGCCGACGACTGGACGGCCACCGTGGTCGACCGTCTCGAGCTGGCGTTCTCACTCACCCTGCTGCCGCACCAGATCAACGCCGCCCAGCGGTTCCGGGTGGCGCTCGCCCGGGCGGCTGCCTGCCTGCCCGAGGTGCTCGTCATCGACCTGCCGGCCGGGTCTGCGGGCGACAGCGCCCTCGGTGACCTGATGCCTCGACTCTCGCCACCGGCCTCCCCCGGGGTGGCGGTGCTGGTCTGCACCGCCGACCCGGCCACCCTCGCCGAGATCCCGGTGCGCCACGAGCTGGTCACCGAGCCGAGCGAGGCCACCCCATGACGCAGACCGTCCGACTGGGTCGCCGTGCCCTGCTGCGGGCCGCCGCCGCGGGTGCCGCGGCCCTGGCCGCAGGCTGCTCCGGCGGGACCCGGTCGGTGCAGGTCGCGGTCGTCTGGAGCACCAGCGAGCTGGACCGGTTCCGCGAGGTCGTCGCCGACTACCCCGGCGACGTGCAGGTGGTCAGCGCCGGCAACGACATCGACGCGTTCCTGCGGGCCCGGCACCTCGCCGGCACCAGCCCGGACGTGGCGATCCTGCCGCGCCCCGGCCTGGTCACCGAGTACGCCCAGCGCGGCTGGCTGAGCCCGGTGCGCCCGTCCACCGAGTACGCGGTGCCCGACGCGCTGGGCGAGCTGCTGACCGCCGAGGGCCGGCGCTACGGCGTCTGGGTGAAGGCGGCGCACAAGTCGCTCGTCTGGCACCTGCCGTCCGTGCTGTCCGAGCAGCCGGCCAACTGGGACGAGCTGGTCGCGCTCACCCGCCGGCTCGGCGCGGCCGCCCGGCGCGACGGCGGCCCGGCGCCCCTGGCCATCGGCGCGGCGGACGGGTGGGTGCTGACCGACTGGTTCGAGAACGTGCTGGCCGACGTGGCGCCCGAGAGCTACAACATCCTCGCCCGGCCGGACGCCGACTGGCAGGCCAGGCCGGTGCGCGACGCCCTTGGTCGGCTCGCCGAGCTGTGGAGCGTCGACGGCGCGTTCCTCGGCGGCGGGCGTCGGGCCCTGCTCACCCAGTACGAGGAGTCGGTGATCCAGGTGGTGCACACCCGGCGTGCGGTGATGCTCTTCGGGGCCGACTTCACCGCCGACGTCGTCGGCCCGTTCCAGCGGGGCCCGGAGGCACCGACCACGTTCCCGTTCCCGGGCGCCCAGCCGGGCGGCGGCCCACTGATCGTCGGCGGGGACGCCGCGGTGGCGTTCACCGGCGCCCAGGGCGGGGTCGAGCTGGTCGAGTGGCTCACCAGGGCCGGCTCGTTCGGGCCGTGGCTGCGCGCCGGCGGCTATCTCTCGCCCAACACCAACGTCCCGATCAGCAGCTACACCGACCCGGTCGGCCAGCAGTTGGCCCGGGAGATGCAGGCGCCCGGCACGTTGCGTTTCGACCTCTCCGACCAGCTGCGCGGCGCGTTCACCGGCTCGGACGGGGTCGGCATCTGGCGGATCATGCAGGGCTTCTTCGCCGACGTCACCGACGGCGTCGGCGCCGACGAGGCGATCCGCCGCGCCACCGGTCAGCTCGCTCTGGCGGCCCGCAGCGCGGGTGGCGGCCGATGAGCCAGGTGCGGGTGCTCGGCGAGCTGGCGGTGCTCGACGACGTCGGGCCGCCCCGGCGCGGCCGGGCCTATCCGGCGGCGGGGGCGACCTCCGCACTGTTGCTGCCGGCCGCGGTGCTGCTCGGTGGGCTCGTGCTCTGGCCGGTGCTGCGGACCATGCACGCCAGCGTCACCACCGATGGCCGCTGGGTCGGCGCGGAACACTTCCGCACCGCGCTCGCCGCCCCGGGCACCGGCGCGGTGGTCGGCCGGACGGTCCTCTGGGCACTGCTGGTGCCGGCGGTGGTGACGGCACTGGGCTATCTGCTCGCCGCCGCCTCCCGCCGCTCCCAGGAGGGCGGGCTGGTCCGGTTGATCCTCCTGGTGCCGGTGGCGTTGCCGCTGGTCGTCACCGGGGTCACCTTCCGGCTGATGTACGACCCGGACCCGCGCCGGGGGCTGGCCACCCTGGTCGCGGCCCGGCTGACCGGCCGCTCGTACGACGACGCGCCGCAGCTGCTCGGGCCGGGGCTGGTCACCGTGGCGCTGATGTCGGCGTTCGTCTGGGCCTGGGTGGGGTTGGCCGTGCTGGTCTTCCGGTCCGCGCTGGACGCGGTGCCGTCGAGTCTCGCCGACGCGGTCCGCGCCTACGGCGGGGGGCGTCGGCATGTCCTGTGGGACGCGCAGTGGCGGCCACTGCTGCTGCGCACGACCGCTGTGGTGTTCGCGTTGGTGGCGGTCGGCACCAGCCGCACGTTCGACCTGATCCTGGTGATGACGCCCGGCTCGGTCCGGGACGAGGCCTCCGTGCTCGCGCTGCGGATCTGGCAGACGTCGGGCGGCACCACGACCGGCGACGGCGCGGCGCTCGGAGTGGTGTGGCTGGTGGCTGTCGTCGGCGGGATCATGGTGGCCGCGCTCTTCGTCCGACAGGCCTGGCCCCCGCCGCGCGCCGAGGCGGCCCCGGAGCCGGGCCCCGTCGCCCCGCCCCGGCGGGTGTTCCGGCTGCTCGCGGCGGGCGCGGCGATCGCCTGGCTGGTGCCGCTGGGGGTGCTGGTCGCCACGTCGGCACACGGCAGGGTGGACGCCGCCGCGCGGGGCTGGTGGTCGGCGCCGCCGAACGGCGAGTCCTACCGCGACCTGGTCACCGGCACCGAGCTGTGGCACACGCTGGGCTTCACGCTGCTCCTGGCCTCCGCGGTGACCGCAACGGTGCTGGTGGTCGCGCTGTTGGCCGCGTACCCGTTGGCCTGGTTGACCGGACCGGCCGCGCAGGCCACCGGGCTGGTGCTGCTGGCGGCCAGCGTCGTGCCGATCCAGGTCATCGCCGGGCCGGTCAATGAGGTGCTGGGCCTGGTGCTCTCCTCCGGCACGGCCCAGGGCCTGGCCCTGGTGCACATCGCGCTGGGTGTGCCGTTCGCGGTGCTGGTGCTGCGCAACGCATTCGCTGACCTGCCGGTCGAGCAGGTGCGCGACGCCCGGCTGGGCGGGCGTCGGTGGTGGCACACCCTGCGCCGGTTGGCCCGGCACAACCTGTCGGCGGTGGTGGCGGTCTCCGTGCTGGAGTTCGTCCAGGTCTGGAACGACCTGGTGGTGGGTCGGCTGTTCAGCGGGCCGGGGGCGTCGCCGCTCGGCCCGTTCCTGGCCGAGCAGACCCGCAGCTTCGTGAGCAACAGCGGCGCGCTGGCGGCCAGTTCGGTGCTCGCCTCGGTGCTGCCGGTGGTGCTGGTGGTGCTGTCACGGCGACACCTGGTCGCCGGGCTCGTCTCTGGAGGTGTCCGCTGACCCGGCCGGGCGGTGGCCGCCGCAGCTCCCGTTGGCCGGCGCTGATCGCGATCGGCGGGGTGGTCAGCGGTGTCCTCGCTAACGTGGTCAGCAACCTCGCCAGCGACCTGCTCTCCGGGCTGGCGGCCAGCGTGCTCGGGCCGACGAGCATCGCCCTCGCCGTCGGGGGCATCGTCGGCTTCGTGGTCTACGAGGTGCGTCGCCGCCGGGCCGACCGGGAGGTCGACCCCGAACCGACGGATGTGCTCACCGCGCCGTCCACCGGCGCGCCCACCCTGCCCTACACGGCCGAGTTCACCGGCCGCGAGGACCATGTCGAGGCGGTGCTCGGGCTGCTCGCCCGCGAGCACGCGGTGGCCGTGCTGGGCCGCCGCGCGGTGGGCACCTCCGCGTGCGCGGTGCAGGCCGCGAACCTGTGCCGGGACGACTTCCCCGACGGGCAGTACTACCTCGACCTGCGGCAGCGCGGTCGAGCTCACTCGGCCCGGCAGGTGCTCACCGCGTTGGCCCGGATCCTGGGCACCGCCCCGCCGGTCTCCGGCCGGCCGGACGCGCTCGTCGCCGCCGCCGACGCCCTGCGCGGTCAGCTCGACGGCCGCAGGATCCTGCTGGTGCTCGACAACGTCGACCGGCCCGAGCAGGTGTGGCCACTGCTGCCACCCACCGCGCGCACCTGCCGGCTGCTGCTCGCCGGCGGCCCGGCGCTGGTGGGGCTCAAGGGTGTGGTCGCACACTGGATCGCCGAGCCGGGCACCTCCGAGGCGGTCGAGCTTTTCGCCGCCGCCGGTGGGGCCGCCCCCGCCGCCCGGGTCCGCCGTGCCGATCCCCGCAACGACCCGGAGGTCCGCGAGATCGTCGACCTGTGCGGCCGTCAGCCGCGCACCGTCCGTGCGCTCGGTTACCGCACCGCGCAGCACGGCTGGCGGCACTCCGACCTGCTGGACGCGCTCCGTCGTGCCGTGCAGACACCGCCACACCAGCGGCTCGCCGTCTCGCCGGCCGCACGTCTGATCACCGAACGGGACACCGCGTACCGGGCGTTGACCCGCGGGGCCCGACGGTTGTACAGGGTGATGTCGCTGACCCCCGCCCCGGTGGACCGGCCGACCATCGCCGCGCTGGCCGGGCGGCACCCCGAGCGGGTGACCGCGCTGCTCGACCAGTTGGCCGCCGCGGCGTTCGTGGTCGGCGCGCCCGGCGACCGGTACGAGATCCGCCCGCTGCTGGCCGCCAGCGCCCGGCTGCACCTGCGTGACGCGGATCCGGCCCGGGCCCGGGTCGCCGCGCAGGCCCGACTGACACGACACCTGGCCCGCAGAGCGGAACGGCACGCGGCCAACCTGGCGGTGCTCGGCACCCCACCGGACCGGGAGTGGTCGTTGCCGCTGGACGACGACCCGTACGGATGGTTCGACCTGCACCAGGAGTTGCTGCTGGCGGTGGTGCGGGTGCCGGCCGGCGCGGCCGAGACGCTGCCCCGCCGGGTGCGCCGGTGGTGGTTCCGGCTGGCCGTGGCGCTCTGCGGCTGGCTGGCGTACGCCGAGCGGCTCGACGAGTGGGAGCAGGTCTGCCGCACCGTGCTGGCCACCCCGACGGCCGACGACCGACCGGAGATCGCCGGGTGGGCGCACAACGAGCTCGGTGTGCTGCGCCGTCGCCGCCACGACCCACACGGGGCGGCGGCCGCGCTCACCCTCGCGGTCAACGAGCGTGGGCGCCGGGGCACCGCCCAGGCGCGGATGAACCTGGGCCTGGCGCTGCTGGACCTGGGGCAGCTCGACGACGCGGTGGAGCACCTGGAGATGTCGCGTCGGCACCGCTCGGGGGCCGACCGCGCCGGGCACGCCCTCACCGACCTGGGTCTGGGCGCGGCGCAGCTGGCCCGCGGTGAGCTGGACATCGCACACCACCACCTGGTCCGGGCGGCCAACACGTTCCGGTCGGTGGGTGACGCGCGCGGCTACGCGGCGGCGCTGACCAACCTGGTGCTGGTGCACGCGGCGCTCGGCGAGCACCTGGACGCCGCGCAGGCGTGGCGGGCCGCGCTGCACGAGTACGAGTCGGTCAACGACCCGACCAGCCGGGCGACGGCGCTGCTCAACGCCGGGGCGACGCTGCTGAGCAGCACGCCGGGGCAGGCGCACACGGCGTACGAGCTGCTGGCCGAGAGTCGGCGTCTGCGCGAGGAGGCACGGCCCACGGCGGGGCTGGCGCGCACCCTGCTCTACCTGGGTGACGCTGCCGCCGCGCTGGGCGACCATGCCGACGCGCGGCGGCACTGGGCGGACGCGGCGGCGGTCGCCGAGGAGGTCTCCGACGATCAGGGGCTGGCCGCGGCCGACGCCCGACTTGAGGCCGACGCCACGGACCGCGTGACGTAGGTCGCTCAGGTTGGTCGGTGGCACGGCTCTGGGAGACTCTGTGATCGTGGACGCGCTCTCGGTACGGGGACTCAGTCGCAACTTCGGCAACCTGGTCGTGCTCGACGACGTGAGCTTCACGCTCGCGGCGGGCCGGATCGCGGTGGTGCTGGGCCCCAACGGCAGCGGCAAGACCACCCTGCTGCGCTGTGTCGTCGGCGCGGACCGCCCGGATGCGGGCGAGGTGCGGGTGCAGGGCCGCCGGGCCGACGAGACCGACCCGCAGGTGCGGGCGCTGGTGGCGGCGGCCCTGGACGACATCGACTTCTTCCCCGACCTGTCCGTGGTCGAGCACCTGGAGCTGGTGGCGTACGCCCACGGGGGTGACGCCGAGCCGGTCGAGGAGGTTCTCGCCGAGCTGGGTCTGGAGCCGGCCCGCGACCAGCTGCCTGTGACCCTGTCCAGCGGGCAGCGCCGCCGGCTGGCGTTGGCCTCGTGTTTCGTTCGGCCGCGCCGGGTGCTGATCCTGGACGAGCCCGAGCAGCGGTTGGACGTGCGCGGGCGGCAGTGGCTCGCCGAGCGGCTGCTGCGGGAACGCGCAGCCGGGACTGCCGTGCTGCTGGCCTCACACGACCCGGAGTTGATCGACGCGGTGGTCGACGAGCGCATCGAGATCGGCCGGTGACCGCCCCGCCGGCCACGATCGCCGACACGCCGGCCGGGGTGCCTACCGCCCGGCAGCTGCGGACACACCTGCGCAAGGCACGCAGCCGACACCACGACCACTCCCTCGGCGACGTGCTGGGTGACGCGTACGTCATGGTCCTGTTCGGGGCCATGTACGGCTGGTTCGCGATCAGCGCGAGCCGCGACCTGCTGGACTCGCCCACGGTGGGGCGGGCCGAGCCGGGCGTGCGGTGGTGGTTGGCGGTCGCCGCGCTGCTGGCCGGCGCCGGGCTCGCCTGGCGTGGTCTGCGCGCGCTCGGGCCGCTGCTGGTCACCCCGGCCACGCAGAGCTGGGCGACCAGTGCGCCGGTGGACCGGCGGGCCTGGCTGGCGCCGCGCTTCGCCCTGCTGCTGGTGGGTGCTGCGGCCGGCACCGCGGCGCTCGGGGTGGCGGTGGCGGCGCTCGGCGGTGTCACCGACCTGGCGGCGCTGGGTTGGGCGGCCGGGGCAGGTGCGGGGTGGGGTGCGGCCGCGCTGGCGCTCAGCGTCGTCGCCCAGAGCAGCCGGGCGGGTCGGCGGTGGCCGACACTGGTCGGTGCGGTGCCGATGGTGGCCGCTGCGGCCATCACCGCCCTGGTGGTGCTCGTCGGTCGTTTCGGCGACGGGCTGCCCCGGCCGGCGACGATGCCGACGGTCGCGCTGTTCGCCGCGGCGGTGCCCCTCGTGGGCGCGGGCACCATCCTCGCGGTACGCGCGTTGCCCCGGGTCGACCGGGCCACGCTGACCACCGGCGCCCAGTTCGCCAACGCCGCCTCCACGGCCATGATCCTGCTGGACCCGAGCCTGCTCGCCGGCCTGGTGGAGAGCCGGCGTTGGCGTCGGATCGGCCGGGTTCGCAGCAGCCGCTTCCTGCCCGGCCCCGGCTGGTGGGCGTTGCTTCAGGCCGACGTACGCCGGTTGCGCCGCCACCCGAGCGCCGTGCTGATCTGGGCCGCCCTGATCGGGGTGCAGTATGCTGCCGCGCTCGCCCTGCCCGGGCTGGCCGGGGCCGCGCAGGTGGTGTTCGCCTACCTCGCCGTCGACCGGCTGACGGGTGGTCTGCGGTCGGTCAGCCGCTCACCCGGGCTCCGCCGGGCGCTCGGTGGCAGCGACACCCTGCTGCGAGGGATCCACGTGGTGGTGCCGGCGATCGGCGCCGGTCTGTGGTGGTTGCTGACCCTGCCGACGGTCGACCCGGGGCCGGCCTGGCTCGCGCCGACTCTGGCGGTCGGGGTGGTGCTCGCCGCGTTCCGGGCCGGCACCCGCCCGCCGATCAACTACGGCGGCGCGACGGTCAACACCCCGTTCGGGATGATCCCGGTCGACCTGATGCGACAGGGTTCACGCGGGCCGGCGCTGCTCGCCGTGCTGGTGCTCGTCCAACTGTTCCTGGGCTGAGGCCGGGCGGATCCACGCTGAGACGCTCGGCGTGACCCTCGCCCTCCCGAATGACAGGAGTCA
The DNA here is from genome assembly GCF_057766525.1 of Micromonospora sp. MGP-C2. NCBI lineage: Bacteria > Bacillati > Actinomycetota > Actinomycetes > Micromonosporales > Micromonosporaceae > Micromonospora > Micromonospora sp. MGP-C2. The sequence goes on along the minus strand of NZ_JBYMEN010000002.1, from coordinate 376,456 downwards.
GGCGGTGTCGCCGGGCACGAGGTGGCGGTAGCCGGGGATCGTCTCGGTGAACCAGCCGGCGACGCTTGCCAGGCCGCGCTCGTTGAGCTGCGCGTCGTGGATCGGGTACGCCGCCGCAGCGCCCACGGCGGCGGCGAATCGGATCGCCTCGTCGAGGCGCAGCCACGACCCCTGGGCCGGGACGAGCAGTGTGTGCACCGGCTCGTCCGGCACGTGCAGTGAGTCGCCGGGGTGATAGAGCTCGGCACCGATTAGGTAGCCGAGGTTGGGGCAGTCCGGTTGCCCCTCGTGGATGGCGGCGTGCCGGCCGCCGTGGGCGCTGACCTCGATGCCGGCCGCCGTGAAGCGTTGCCCGGCGCGGACCCGGGTCACCGGCAGCGGCGCGAGATCCGGCAGTCGGGCGCCCTCGGGGGCGTACACCGGGACGCCGAGGCCGGCGAGCCGCAGGACGTCCACGTGGTCGGTGTGCTCGTGGGTGACCAGGACGGCGTCCGCGCCGACCAGGGCGCGCGGCTCGCTCCACGTGCCCGGGTCGATGACCAGCACCCCGCCGTCGTGCTCGACCCGGACACAGGCGTGCGTGAATCGGGTGATCCGCATCCGGCGACGGTACGCCGTGCACGGGCGGGGCGTGGCGATTGGGTCGGCCCGCTCGGGGTAGTGCGAACCACATGCCCCAGCGATACGAGAACTACCCGAGGATCGCCGTGGTCACCGGTGCGGACTCCGGCATCGGCAAGGCCTGCGCGGTCGCGCTGGCCGAGGCCGGCTTCGACATCGGCATCACCTGGTACGGCGACCCCGACGGCGCCGAACGGACCGCGACCGAGGTCCGCGCCACCGGTCGTCGCTGCGAGGTCGCCGAGGTGGACCTGACCCGGCTACCGGAGGCGGCGGCGGTCGTGGACGAGCTGGCCGACCGACTGGACGGCATCGGAGTGCTGGTCAACAACGCCGGCACCGGCGCCTCGACGCCGTTCGTCGACACCGCTTGGGAGCAGTGGCGCGAGGTGCTCGCCGTCGACCTGGACGCGCCGTTCCTGTGCGCACAACGGGCCGCGCGACGGATGCGGGCCGCCGGCACCGGCGGGCGGATCATCAACATCACCAGCGTGCACGAGCACGCGCCCCGGGTGGGCTCCGCCGCGTACTGCGCCGCCAAGGGTGGGCTGGGTCTGCTGACCCGGGTGATGGCACAGGAGCTGGCCGCCGAGGGGATCACCGTCAACGCGGTCGCCCCGGGTGAGATCGCCACACCGATGACCGGCATGGAGGACGTCGACCCGTACACCCAGGACCGGCCCGGCGTGCCGGTGGGGCGACCGGGCGACGCTCGCGAGGTCGCCGCAGTGGTCGCGTTGCTCGCCTCCCCCGCCGCCAGCTACGTCACCGGGGCGTCCTGGCCGGTCGACGGCGGGATGCTGCTGATGGGCCCGCAGGCCAACTCGTTGACCAGCGACGACTGGCGTTCGGTCTGAGCGGCGGTCAGTTCCGCTCGGCCGCTGCCGTGCGCAGGATGTAGAGGAACTGCGCGGCGAACACCGCCAGCGCGACCACCACCCCGGCCGGGATCGCGAGCGTGTGCCCGACTCCGGCCAGGCCGGCCAGCAGGGCGACCCCGAGCCCGACCAGCAACGCGTTGACCGCGCCCACCAGCGCGGCAGTGGTCAGCAGGAACTCCCAACGCCCGCGCTCGACGCCCACCAGGGACCAGGCCGATCGCATCGTGCCCTCGTCGGTCACGGCGTCGGCGAAGAAGTCGTGCTGGCCGGCGAACCGGTGGTGGTAGTACGCGCGGATGCGCTGGATCCTCCACAGGTCCAACGAGTTCTCGACTGTCGTCTCGACGAGCCGCAGGAAGGTCAGCAGCCCGATGACCACCAGGGTCGGCAGCACCGCGCCCAGGTAGGGCCGGACCAGCTTGTCGTTGCTGGCCACGAAGCCCAGCCCGATCAGGGCTGCCGACAGGACGGACAGGTAGATGGTGGCCCGGCCGGTGGACTCGGCGACGGTGCCCGAGCGGGCGGTCTCCAGCGCGAAGTGCTCGGTGGTCAGGGCGGTCAGCAGCGCCTGTTCGCGTTCACTGTCGTTCATCAGAGCCCACCCTGCGTAGTCGCGCGCCACCGTTACCGTCACCCTATGAGCGGTGGTGACGGTCCGGTCGACGAACCCGCTGGCCCCGAACGGGACAGCGAGCAGCAAACCGGGCACGTATCCTCCGCATCCTGGTGATTTGCGGGCGGCGGTGGGCCGACCGACGAGGGAAGGGGACCGGATGCCCGAGTGGGCTGGTCGGGGCGGGCGGCAACGACGCGCCTTCGTCGTCGGTGGGGCACTGCTCGGAGTCGCCGTCGTCATGCTGGTCGGCGCCTGGCGCAGCACCGGCTTCCTCAGCGACCTGCTGCTCAACCTCGGTGCCAGCGTGGTGCTCGCGGCCATCTCGTACGTCATCTTCGACCCGCTGTTCGAGGAGGCCCGCAAGGCGCGGGTGCAGGAGCACCTGAGCTTCGACCAGCAGGCGTTCGTGAGCCGGCTGAACCGCTCCGGACGCCGGGTGCGCATCCTCGACACCTGGACGATCCTGCTGGAGCAGCGGCACCGCGAGGAGACCCTGACCGCGATACGAGCGGCGCTCGGCAACGGCGCCCAGGTGCAGTTGCTCCTGCTCGACCCGGACTGCACCGCCGCCCAGCAGCGCTCCGAGGAGTTGGAGCGGCAGCGGGTGGACGTGCCCCGGCAGATCCGCACCAACCTGCGCCACCTGGCCGCCTTCAGCGACGCCCTCGACTCCCGGCTACGGCAGCGCCTGCAGGTCCGGCTCTACGACGCGTCCCCGTCGATCCAGCTCTACCAGTGGGACGGGCGGGCGTTGATCTCGTTCTTCCCGATCGGGAAGCTGTCGTTCAACGTGCCTCAGCTGGAGGTGGACATGGACAGCCCGTGGGGCGGGTTCGTGCACGCCCGCTTCGAGGAGTTGTGGGAGCACGAGCAGGCCACCCTGAACCTGGAGCGGTACTGGTCGGTCGTGGTCACGCTGCGCCACGACGACTCGGACGTGGTCGAGGTGCGCGTGCCGTACGTGACGGTGGACGGGCAGCACTACGTCGACTGCCGCGGGTTCCGGGTGACCGGGCCGCTGACCGTGCGGGCCATGCTGCCGCCCCGCGCGCCCGGGGCGTCCCCCGCGGTGTTCGCGCTGGCCGAGCCCGCCGACGGCGACCACACGCCGGCCGACGCAGTGAAACGGCACTTCGACCAGAAGTACGGGCACGACGACGGGGACCGGGCGATCTACCGGTTGGTGCCGCCACCGGGCCACTCCCGTACCCCGGCTCCCCGCTCGGCGGCGGCCGGCGACACGCACGGACGGTGACCCCGAGCCGACCGGTCGGCTCGGCGCGCGAAACAATGGTGGCCTCGCCCCGGACACCAGGAGGACCGGCCACGTGTCGCCCAGCCCCGCACCGCCTCCCCGATCGGCGCAGCTGCGCGCCGACTGCGGACGCTGCTTCGGCCTCTGCTGCGTGGTGCCCGCGTTCGCCCGATCGGCGGACTTCGCCATCGACAAGCCGGCCGGGCAGGCATGCCCCAACCTGGGCCCGGACCACCGCTGCGGCATCCACACCGAGCTGCGGCAACGCGGGTTCCCCGGTTGCACGGTGTTCGACTGCTTCGGTGCCGGCCAGCAGGTCTCCCAGGTCACCTTCGGCGGGCGCGACTGGCGGGGCGCGCCGGAGACGCTGCCGGCCATGGCGGAGGCGTTCGCCGTGCTGCGGCCCCTGCACGAACTGCTCTGGTACGTCACCGAGGCGCTGACGCTGCACCCGCCGGCCGACCTGCGCGACGAGCTGGCCCGCGCCCGCGCCGAGACGGCGGCACTCACCGAGGGTGACCCGGCACGCCTGCGCACGGTGGACGTCGCCGCGCACCGGGACCGGGTCAACCCCCTGCTGTCCCAGGCCAGCGACACGGCCCGCTCCCCCGGGGGCGTCGATCACCGGGGCGCACACCTGCCCGGCGCCGACCTGCGCCGGGTCGACCTGCGCCGGGCCAACCTGCGCGGGGCGCTGTTGATCGGCGCCGACCTGCGCGGCGTCGACCTGAGCCTCGCCGACGTCACCGGCGCGGACCTACGCGGTGCCGACCTGCGGGGCAGCGACCTGCGGAACACCCTCTTCCTGCACCAGTCCCAGCTGGACGCCGCTCGGGGCGACGCACGCACCGGCCTGCCGGCGACCCGCACCCGGCCACCGCACTGGACGGCGCTGCCGCTCACCCCGGTCCGCCAGCCGTCCCGGGCCACGGCCCGTCGCGGCCGGCGCCGATAGCGGCCTTGGTTGCAGACGGCGGGTCAGCTCGGCATCGCCGCCGGCTCCGCGACCAGCGGCGCGGTCAACGACCACCTCGGTAACACTCCCGGCGTTCCTGGTGGTCTGCGGCGCGCTGGCGGTGGCGCTGACCGTGGCGCTCAGCCGTCGCCGGACGCTGCGGCTGCCGGCTGCTCCCCCGCCCGCCGAGACTCTCGGACCGGCGGTCACCCCTGGCGGGCGAGGTTTCGGCCGTGACGACGCCGGGTAGCCAGCGCCGACGCGGACCGGCATCGACGGGAGGCACGGCGTGGGCTACCGAAAGCGCGACGGTGAGTTGCCGGGCGACCCGCAGCACAGCGAGGACGAGGCCGGCCAGGTGCCGTTGGTGCAGGTCGAGGCGGACACCGAGGTCCCGGCGCCGGAAGACACCGACGTACGGCCGGACATCGTCACCGAGGACAACAGCGCGGGCATGACCGGCGGCTCGTCCGGCAGCAGCGGCGGCGGGTCGAGCATGCCGGGGCACCCCGACGCGGCCCGCTGACCCGGCTCAGCGGCTGGCCAGTGCGGCTCGCGCCTCCGTCATGCCCTTGTTGGCCAGCCCGTCGGCCCGCTCGTTCTCCGGGTGACCGTTGTGCCCCTTGACCCACAGCCAGGTGACCTGGTGCCGCTCGCAGGCCGCCTCCAGCCGCTGCCACAGGTCGGCGTTCTTCACCGGCTGCTTCGCGGCGGTCAGCCAACCGTTGCGCTTCCAGGACGCCAGCCAACTGGTGATGCCGTTGCGCACGTACGTGCTGTCGGTGTGCAGCTCGACGGTGACCGGCCGGGTCAGGCTCTCCAACGCCTGGATGGCCGCCATCAGCTCCATCCGGTTGTTGGTGGTCGGCGTGGCCTCGCCACCGCACAACTCCCGCTCGTGGTCGCCGTAGCGCAACAGCGCGCCCCAACCGCCCGGCCCGGGGTTGCCACTGCACGCCCCGTCGGTCCAGATCTGCACGCCCCTGCCGGCCGCCGCGTCCACCATGCCCGGCAACCTACCGGGCGGTGACCTCGTCCTCCCCTCTCGGGGGGCCGGCGCGCCGAGACGGAGGCCCCGCACACAGGGCCGGCGCCGAGACGGAGGCCCAGCGCGCAGGGCCGGCGCCGAGACGGAGGCCCAGCGCGCAGGGCCGGCGTCGAGGCGGCGGCACCGCGCACGGTGCCCCATTCCCGGGGCAGCTCGACAGGCGGCGCAGGAGACGACGCCGGTCAGGTCAGGACGACGGGTCGCCCACCACGGCGGGCGGGACGGCCGGCGCCGGGCGGGTCGGGCGCAGCCGGTCGCGGACGCGGTGCGCCGCGTCGCCAGCGGTGGCGGTGATCATCGGCAGCAGCCGGGTCGAATTCATGATCGCGACCTCCTCGGCCGGGGTGGTGACGCCGTCGAGGAAGCGCAGCACCCGCTCGGCCGGGTTGCGGTCGAAGAGCCGGTCGAAGAAGTCCGGACCGCCGACCCCGCCCCGGTCCAGCGCCCGCAGGGCCACCGCGTCCATCCAACGGTGCCGGCGCGGGTACGCCGCCTGCGGCACCGGGGGTCGTCCCGCCGCGAGGGCACGGGCCACCTGGTCGGCCTGTCGGTACATTGCGGAGAAGGTGAAGCCGGTGGAGGGGCGGGTCGCACCTCCGGCCGTACCGAGCCGAACCACCCGGGGTGAGGGCCGGGCCGGGAAGGGCGCGTCGGTCATCGGGATCACCCCGTTCTCCACCTCGCGCACGCGCAGCCCGGCAGGGTCCAGGCCGAGCAGGTCCCGGTAGCCGGCCAGCGCCGCGTCGTACCCGGCGTCGGTGAGCAGGTCGGGCGAGAACTCGGTGTACTCGACCAGGGCGTACCTGTCGCTCACCGGCAGCACGTAGCCGAAGGAGACGCCCCGGGGCGGCTGCGGGGTGCGGAAATCCATCAGCACCGCGCGCGCCGGGTCGAAGACGGGCCGGTCGGCCTCCAACCACCAGCCGCGGAAGTGCTGCAACCAGGTGGTCCGCCCGGCTCGCACCGGCGGGCGGGGGCGGGAGTCGAGCACCCAGCCGGCCCGTAGGGTCCGCCCGTCGCCGGTGCGCACCAGCACCCGAGTGCCGTCGTCGGTCACCGTCTCGGCGGGTGCGACGATCCGGGTGGCGTCCAGCCGGCGCTCGGCTGCGGCAGCCCGGTCGTAGACCGGGCCGGAGCGGAGCATGGCGTACCTCAGTGGGGTCAGGTCCAGGACGCGGCGCCGGGCCGTCGTCGCCACCTCGACCTGCTGCCAGCTCGCGCTGAGCAGTGGGTCCAGATCGGTGCCCGGGTGGCCCCAGAACGCCCAGGTGCGGTCCTGACCGCGCCGGCGGACCGGATCGACGACGGCGATGCGCAGGTCCCGCACATCGCGCCGGTCCAGTGCGGCGAGCAGCAACGACGCCGCGCCGCCACCGCCGAGCAGCGCGAGGTCGACATCGAGCGGCGCGGAATCGGTCACCGCACCACGCTGCCACACCGCCGCGGGCGGCCGCGCGCCGCCACCCGGCACAGCACTCAGGGCACCGGCGTGGGCCGCTGCTCGACCGGGGGCGGATCGGCGTAGGCGCGTGCCACCGTCGCGCGGTCGAAGACCCGCCAGGTGGCCGTGGAGACGCCGATGGCCACCACCAACCCGACCCAGTACGGCGCGGTGATGCCGAACCGGGCGGCGAGCAGCCCGCCGAGCAGTGCGCCGACGCAGTTGCCCCCCGCCGCCACGAAGAGGGTCGTGCTGGCCACCCGTCCCTGCAGTGTCGGTGGGGTGAGTCGTTGGCGCAGGGAGTTCGCCACGATGTTCCACAGTGCGCTGTGCACGCCGAAGGCGAATAGCGCGATCCCGACCACGATGGTGCTGCGTGAGGCGGCCAGCGCCAGGTGCAACCCCGCCTCGATCAGCAGACCGGCCCGGATCGTCCAGGTGGGGCTGATCCAGGCGATGAGCCGGTCGCCGAGGAGCGCGCCGAGCACCCCGCCGACGGCCATGCAGGTGAACAGCAGCCCGTAACCGACGGACCCGAGTCGCAGCCGCTCGGCGGCGAGCAGCACGAGCACGGCGAGCGCTGCGGTGAGGGTCACGTTGAGCAGGCCGATCAGCACGGCCATCGTGCGCAACAACCGCTGGTGGGCCAGCCAGCGCAGCCCTTCGACGATCTCGGCGCGCATCGATCGGGTCGACCGTACGCGGGTGTCGGTCGCGGTGGCCCGGAAGTCACCGCCGATCAGCGCCACCAGCACCGCGCTGAGGGCGTACGTGACGGCGTTGACGAGGAACGGGCTGCCCGCCGAGAGCGCGAACAGGAACCCGCCGAGCGGCCCGGCGAGCATCCCGTTCATGAGGGTGGTGCCACCGCCGAGCCAGCCGTTGGCGCGCTCCAGGCGGTGCCGGGGCACCACGGTCGGCAACATCGCCTGGCTGGCCGAGCGGAACACGATCTCACCGGTGTTGACCACGAACAGCACCACGTACAGCAGCACCACCCCGGCCCGACCGCTCATGATCGCCGTGGCCAGGACGGCGAGCGCGACCACCCGGACCAGGTCGATGATGATCATCAGGCGGCGTCGGTCCATCCGGTCCACCAGCACGCCGCCCGGCAGGGCGAAGAGCAACCACGGCAGCCAGGCCACGGCGGACGCCGCGGCCACCACGAGCGGATCGTCGGTACGCGAGGCGACGAACAGCGGTGCGGCGACGGTGGCCAGCCCGCTGCCCAGGGCCGAGAGGGTGCTGGCCGCCCAGAGGCGGGCGAACACCGTTCCCAGACCGGCCGTCGTGTTGTCCTGTGTCACGGCGAGCGAACCTATCAGCGCCTCCCCCGGCTCCACCCGGATTTATCCGAGCGGCAGAAGCCCGGTCGGCCGAGCCGTGGGCAGCCCAGCAGGTCCTGGACAGCCGACGCCATACCTCGCCATCGACCCAGCGGCGACAGCCCGGGCGGAGCGGACATCGATCGGAGCACCGGTGCCGGTCGGGCCGTCCGGGCCTTTCCGCAGCTCTCCCCGCCTTCGGGTGGACACGTGACGGCAACGAGGAATTCTCATTTTCACCTGATCGTGGGCCCAACCCACCTAGTGTTGGGCACACCGGTGCTAGTCACGGAGTTGGCCACCCGAACGACGTCCCACGCAGTCAGCGGACGAAAAGTGAGGGAAGACGCGTATGAAGGTCTCAACAGCACTCTGCTCGGCGGCGCTCGGCGTGGGCCTCGGCACGCTCCTGCTGCCAGGCGCCGCACTGGCCGACACCACGGTGTCACCGGCCACCACCCCGGTCGGTGGGACCGTCGTGCTCACCGCGACGACCTGCAACCCGAAGTCGGGTGACGCCCTCTTCCGGGTCACCGGCCCCAACCGCGACCAGAACGTCCGATCCACCACGGCCGCGGCCGGCGGCGGGCTCAGCGCCGAACTCTTCACCGCCGGGTTCACCCTGGGCACGTACACGGTCGCGGCGACCTGCGGCGACGGCAGCTCGGCCGGCACGGCCACGTTCACCGTCACCCCGATCGGCGGCGCACCCGCCGGTTCCGGCGGCGACAGCCGCGACACCGGCACCCTGGCCGCCGGCGGCACGCTGCTCGGCACCGCCCTGGCCGGCGCGGTGATCCTGATCCGCCGGCGACGTCCGGTGTCCACTGTCGCCTGATCGGCGACTGCTCCATCCCTGAGGACGGGTGCCCGCGCCGGTGACACCGGCGCGGGCACCCGGACGATCCAGCGCGGAGGTAACCACGTGTGGTGGCGGCGGACCCTACCGGCCGTGGTGGCCCTGCTCGGCGTGACCGGGCTGGGGCTGATCACCGTCGGCCTCACCGCCGACCCGGCGCGGCCACCACGACCGCCGGCCGACGCGCCGCGACGCACCCATCCCGCACCGGACCTGGCGCCGCTGTCACGCGCCGCGCCGGTCCGGGTGCAGATCACCGCCATCGGCGTACGCGCCGAGGTCGTCCCGATCGGCGCGGACGCCTCCGGGGTGCTGGAGGTGCCGCCACTGGACAGGCCCACCCTCGCCGGCTGGTACCGGCACGGGGTGAGCCCTGGCGAAACCGGCAACGCCGTCCTGGTGGGACACGTCGACTCACCGGCCGGCCCGGCGGTCTTCTTCGACCTCGGTCGACTGCGCGCCGGTGAGCAGATCCAGGTCACCCGCGCCGACGCGCAGGTCGCCACATTCACAGTGGACGACGTCCAGGCGTACTCCAAGGACCGCTTTCCCAGCACGCTGGTCTACGGCCCGGCGGACGCGGCCGGGCTGCGCCTCATCACCTGCGGCGGCCGGTTCGACGCCTCGACCGGCAACTACGTCGACAACATCGTCGTCTTCGCCACCCGCACGGCCTGAGCCACCCGCCCCGCTGTCGGGAGCCGGACCCTGCTCGGCAGAATGCGGTGGCACCATCTCCCGCGAGCACACCGTGACCGGGGCGGTGCGCGGGCGGCGGGAGGCACGTGGTGGATCAGCGACCGGTACGGGACCGGGCCGGTCAGGGCGTACGCGCGCTGGCCCGTCGACTGCTCGGCCGACCCGAGAGCGTCGCCCCCAGCCCCCGCCGGTCCAACCCGGACGCCGTGGTCGACTGCGCCGTCTACGTCAACGGTCGGCGCGAGGCCGGCCGCCCGCACTACGACGACGCGTACGCCCGCGCGCGGCACGGTCGCGACGCCTTCGTGTGGCTGGGACTGCATGACCCGGGCCCGGCCGTGCTCGCCGCCGTGGGCCGCACCTTCGGCCTGGACGAGCTGACCGTCGAACAGGCGCTCGCCGACGGGCACCGCCCGACAGTGCAACGCCACGGGTCGGTCACGCTGCTGGTGCTGCGCACCGCCGGGTACGTGGAGCACGCCGAGCTGACCGACACCTCCGAGGTGATCGACACCGGGGACGTGATGGTGCTGCTCGGGGACCGGTTCGCCATCACCGTGCGGCACGGCGCCGCCGGGGCGCTGCGCACCGTCCGCGCCGACATCGAGGGCCGCCCCGCGCTGCTGGCTGCCGGCCCGTGGGCGGTGGCGTACGCGGTCTGCGCCCGGATGGTCGACTCCTACCTGGAGGTGGCCGGGCACGTCGAACGGGACCTGGAACGGGTCGAGGAGGCGGTGTTCGCCCGCGACCGCAGGGCCGACATTCAGCACATCTACCAGCTCAAACGGGAGGTGGTGGAGTTCAAGCGGGCGGTCCTGCCGTTGCAGGCGCCGATGCGTACGCTGCTCGACCCCGACGGCCCGCCGCGTGCCCTGCACCGCTGGTTCGTGGACGTGGACGGCCGGTTGAGCAGGGCGGTGGACCGGGTGGCCGCGTACGACGACCTGCTCACCTCGATCGTCCAGTCGCGACTGGCGCAGCTCGCCGTGGAGCAGAACAACGACATGCGCAAGATCGCGGCATGGGCGGCCATCGCGGCCACCCAGACCGGCATCGCCGGCATCTACGGCATGAACTTCGACCACATGCCGGAGCTGGCCTGGCGCTACGGATACGCCGGTGCCCTCGCCCTGATGGCGGCGGCCGCCCTCTTCCTGTACCGGCTGTTCCGCCGCTCCGGCTGGCTCTGACCGCTCCGGCCGCCCCGACCGGCGGGAGTCGTCGCCGATCGACGCCCGGCGGTGGGGCAGGATGACGACGTGGGTAAGGGTGCAGGACGCCGACGGGCGAACACGACGACGGGACGGGCCTGCCCGTGCGGCTCCGGCCAGGCGTACGCGGACTGCTGCGCCCCGGCGCACAGCGGCGACAGCCCGGCAGCGACGGCCGAGGCGCTGATGCGCTCCCGGTTCAGCGCCTTCGCCCTCGGCGACACCGGCTACCTGCTGCGCAGCTGGCACTCCTCGACCCGGCCCGCCTCCCTGGAGTTGGACCCGGGGCAGCGGTGGACCCGACTGGAGATCGTCGAGACCGAGCGGGGCGGCCTGCTCGACGCCGCCGGCACTGTGACGTTCCACGCCCACTACCGGGACGCGGGACGGCCCGGAACCCTGACCGAACACAGCCGGTTCGTCCGCGAGGACGGCCGGTGGGTCTACCTCGACGGTGACCAGCCCTGACGGTCGAGTTGGCGTAGGATCTCCTTGGCGTAGTCCTGCGCCGCACCTCCCTCCCGGCGCTCACGCCGCCGGCAACGCGGAGGCAAAGGGGGCCCTGAGCCCTCGGGACGTGGTGCCACATGCCCCACTGCGGCGGGGTCGGCGGGAGCGTGGGTCCCGGTGACCGTGCCGTTGACCGGGAGCATGTGATGACCAACCAGAGATCGTTCAAGACCCGGGTCCGCGCCCGGATGGAGAAGACCGGCGAGAGCTATACCACCGCCCGCCGACACCTGATCAACAAGGCCACCGAGCGGACCCACACCCAGATCGCCCGCCACCTGGTCACCGAGCACGACGTGCCGGGCTGGTGGTCACAGACCATCACCGTCGGGTACGAGCAGGCGCGTGGCCTGCGCGCGCCCGGTCAGCAACGCGACGGGGGCTTCTCCGCCGCTGCCAGCCGGACGGTGGCGGTGCCGGCGGCGCGACTGTACGAGGCGTTCGCCGACGAGACGGCACGCGCCAGGTGGCTGCCCGACGTCGAGGTACGCGTCCGCACCACCACCGCGCCCCGCAGTTTCCGGGCGACTGGGCCGGTGGTCCCACCCGGATCGTCGTCGGCTTCGACGCTGTCGGCGAGTCGAAGGCCCGGGTCAGCGTGCTGCACGAGAAGCTGACCGGAGCCGAGCAGGCCGCCGAGCTGAAGGCGTACTGGCGGGAGCGGCTCGCCGCGTTGAAGGCACTGCTCGAGTCGAACGGAGACAACCGATGACCATGACGTTCATCAACCTGCCGGTGCGCGACCTGACCACTGCCGCCGAGTTCTACCGGGCGCTCGGGTTCACCAGTGACCAGGCCGACCTGGACGGGGACACCATGGTGTTCACCATCTCCGACAGCACCCGCCTGGTGCTGCACCTCCGCTCCGGCTTCGAGTCGTACACCGGTGTCGCCGCCACCGACACGGAGACCAGCCGGGAGGTCGTCGTCGGGCTGTCGGCGCAGAGCCGCGAGCAGGTCGACGAGCAGGTCGACCGGGCGGCTGTCGCCGGCGGGCAGTCGCTCGGGCCCGGCATGGCCAACGGGCCGATGTACATGCGCGGTTTCCGCGACCTCGACGGCCACCAGTGGTCCTTCCTGCACCTGTCCAGCTGAGCGAGGGCCGGCGGCGGCCACGTCGGCCGCCGCCGGGTCCCCGGTCATCGCGGGCCGTGCGCCGCAGCCGCCGCGCTGCTGGCGGGCACGACCGTCGGGCGCCGGCGGGTCAACAGCACCAGGCCCAGCACGAGGTACGGGCCGGCTGTCGCCGCGAACGCCACCGCGTTGCCGACCACTGTGGCCAGGAGGCCATAACCGGCGTACGTCCCGATGATCAGCAGGTCGGTGGCCATCCCGGCCAGCGACGTGACGGTGGCGCGGCTGTTGCCGGTGATCCTGGCCTGGAGCCGCGCGTCGGCCAGCACGGTGGCCAACTGCGCGGCACCGAACCCCAGCGCGAGCAGCACGAAGCCGGCCGGTCGCCCGGTCAACGCGCCACCGGCCAACCCGACACCGACCAGGCCCAGGAGAGCGGCGTAGCCGCGGCGGCCCAACCGCTCCCCCACTCCGGCGAGCAGCCCGCCGACTGTCACCCCGGCCCAGAGCAGCAGGAGCAGCAGCGGTACGACCTCCGCCCGCACCCCGGTGTCCAGGGCCAGCAGCGGGGAGTACTCGTCCAGGGCGCCCCAGTCGGCGGCGACCACGGCGACCAGCAGCACGGCTGACCGCACCGGAGGGCGGGTGCGCACCTGCGTCACTCCGGCCCGCAGTGTGTCCCACCAACCCAGGTCGCCCTCGTCGTCCGCTGGGGAGCCGTCCGGCTCGCGATCCCCGGGCATGGCCGCAGCCACCGGCCGTACCGCAGCGGCCGGGTCGTGCCCGCTGGCCGGGACGGGCACGCCAGCTTGGACGGGCGCGCCGACCGGGGCGTCGACCGGTGGGCGGTGCTCCGGGAACCGGGCGGCGACGATCGTGGCGAGCAGACAGGCCAGCACGCTGGCCGCGCCGACCGCCGGGTACCCGCCGACGGCGAGCACCGGGCCGGCGAGCACTCCGGAGACCACCACGCCCAGCACACCGGCCGTCCGCGCGCGCCCGAGCACCCGGGCGTATCGGCCGACCGCGCCGAGCCGCTCCAACTCGGTCCAGACCAGCGCCTCCAGGGCACCGGAGACGAGCGCTCCGCCGGCGCCCCAGAGGAGGAACCCGACCGCGAACGCGGGGTACGACGGCAGCAGGACCCAGAGGGCGAACCCGGCGGCGGTCACCAGCGGGGCAAGGCACAACAGCAGCCGACGGGACACCACGTCGGCCCACGCGCCGGACGGCACCTCGAACAGGATGCCGGCGGCCGACCAGATAACGAAGAGCGACGAGATCTGCCCCACCGACAACCCGGTGTCGGCGAAGAACACCACGTACAGCGGGTAGAGCAGGACGAGGTCGCTGAGGAACGCGTACCCGTAGAGGGTGGCCGTCAGACGACGGACCGCAGGGTCGAGCACGCGCGAGGCGAGGTGAATCATGGGGCCTTCCCGTGGGAGTGGAGACGGACACCGGACGTGCGGTGCCGGTGGTGGCCCACGGGATCGGCCTGCTCTGCTGGATCAATGTCGCCAGGTCATGTCAGCGATGCTAGACGCGCACCGGCGCGCCGGAAAGCACTTTCGGCGGGGCGAGCAACGCGAAGCGGGGCGGGACCATATCGGTCCCGCCCCGCTTCAACGACTGCTGGTCAGCGCCGGTCCACCGGCGGGATGACAGTGGTGGTCTCGCTGTCGTCGCTGGTACGCGGACCGGGAACCGCACCACCGGTGCCGGTGCTCACCACCTGGGTCGTGTCCGAGTCGCCATCACCGCGGCCGACCACCTGGGTCGTGTCCGTGTCGCCGCCCCGGCTGACCACCTGGGTGGCCTCCGCGTCGGCCGGGCGGGTCACCACCTGGGTGGCCTCCGGGTCGGAGGGTGCACGCACCACCTGGGTGGCCTCCGTGTCGGTCGGTCGCGTCAGCATCTGGGTGCGCTCCGGGTCGTCGGCGACGAACGGCGGCCGGGCCGGCTCGGCGGGGGCGGCGGACGCCCGGGCCAGCTCGGCCTCGGCGTCGCGGCGTCCCTCGCGGTAGGCGCGGGCGTGCGCGGCGATCTGCTGCGACTCCTGCTCGGCGCGGGTCAGCCACGCCTCCCAACGATTCTGCATCGGACGGATGAGGCCGCCGCCGACCCCGACGACGAGGATGCCGCCGATCGTGGCCAGCACCGCGATCAGAACAGGGGTGGTGACCGCGGTGGCCACCCCGATCTGGTTCAGCGCGGCGATGACGCCGAGGCCGAGGATGAACACCGAGGCGATGGTGGCCAGCACCCGGCCGTACGACAGGCCGCCGAGCGCGCCGCTGATGATGTCCTTGACCGCGTTGGCGATCGCGGCGGCCACCACGACGATGACGATCGCGACGAACGCGCGCGGCAGCCACGCGATCACCGCGCCGAGCAGGTCGGAGATCGGGTTGGGCCCCCAGATGCCGAAGGCGAGTTGCAGGGTGAACAGCAGCAACCCGTAGTAGACGAGCTTCGCGACGATGTCGCTGGCGTCGTACCGGGAGCGACTCAACGCGCGGCGGATGCCGCCGCGTTCGACGGCGCGGTCGAAGCCCACCCGTTCCAGGACCTTTTCCACGATCTTCAGTACGGCCTTGGCGATCAGCCATCCCGCCACCAGGATCGCCAGGAAGGCGACGGCCTTGGGCAGGAAGAGCATCACCGATCGGAGGGCGTCGCCCACCGCGTCGCTGACGTTGTCACTCATATGGTCATTCCTTCATGCGGGCAGCCGGGATGGTCAGCCCCGACCTACCCCCGACCCGAGTCGCGGAAACCCAAGTGATCATGAGGTGGCGCGGACCTCTGGCGCGCGCCGAGTCTTGGCAATATTCTCCGGAGTGCGTGCGGCCACTGGAGCTACTTTTCATCCCCCGCCGTCGGCCGCAGGAGGAGATGTCATGCACGTCGACCATTCCGAAGTGGATCGCCGGACACTGCTGCGAGCCGGTCTCGGCGCCGCCACGGTCGCCGTCATCGGGAGCGAACTGGCCTTCCCCACCTCGGCGCAGGCCGCCGCCCCCGGCGCCGACCTGGACTGGATTATCAGCTGCGACGAGTGGGCCGCCCGTCCGCCGAAGGACCCGCTGTCGGTCAGCGCCATCGCCACCAACAAGATCATCGTGCACCACATGGCGTTTCCGAACGTCACCGACTACTCCCGCGAGCAGGCGGTCAAACTGGCCCACGAGTGCCAGGACCTGCACATGGACGGCAACGGCTGGTCGGACACCGGCCAGCACTTCACGGTGAGCCGCGGCGGCTACGTGCTGGAGGGTCGCCGGGGCAGCCTGGAGCGCCTCGAAGCCGGCGACCGCCAGATGATCTCGGCGCACTGCCCGGGTGAGAACGGCCGGGCCATCGGCATCGAGAACGAGGGCACCTACGTCACCGAGACGCCGCCGAAGGCGCTGACCGACTCGCTGGTCAAGCTCTGTGTCGCGATCTGCCGGCAGTACGGGCTGCACGCCCATGACATCTTCGGCCACTGGGACTTCCGCACCACCGAGTGCCCGGGCGCGGCCTTCTACCGGCAGTTCCCGGAGCTGCGTCGGCGGGTGCACGCCGCCCTCGGCACGACGCTGGGCGAGGTGCCGGCCCGCCGCTGGCCGGACCTGTGGCGGTTCGTCAACTCCCCCTCGGTCCGGGTGGTGCAGCACCTGCTCGCGTTCCGGGGCTACGCGGTCACGGTCAGCGGCACGTTCGACGCCGCGACAGTGGCGGCCGTGCAGGACTGGCAGGCCCGCAACGGCATCGCGGTGGACGTGGACGCCACCCTGACCACGCCGACCTGGGAGACCCTGGTCCCCGAGCTGAACCAGCACGCCACCGGCGCGCCGGTCACGGCGGTGCAGGAAATCCTCGCCACCAAGGGGTACGCGGTCACCGTCACCGGGGCCTACGACCACGCCACCCGGGCCGCGGTGCAGGACCTCCAGGCGCTGCACGGCCTGCCCCGCAACGGCAAGCTGAGCACGAGCACGTGGTGCACGGTGGTCGGCGGGTCGGTCCGCGAGTCCTTCCGGCGCCGCTGAGCCTCGGGGCGGCGGTGCGGGCACGCCCCGCACCGCCGCCGGGCGCGCCTCCTGGTCCCCGCCCCGGTCCTGACCAGCGCATTGGATCGGCGGGGCCGGTTTGGCCGGAGGTGCGGGCGGAAAGAGTGCCGGGCATGAAATGGGCCCGTCGAGCCGTACCCGCTGTCGCCGCCGCCGTCGCGGCGCTCGCCGCGCGGGACCTGATCCAGCGCGACCACGCGTTGCTGCGCAACTATCCGGTGCTCGGTCGCGCCCGTTACCTGTTGGAGGCGATCGGCCCGGAGTTGCGGCAGTACATCGTCGCCGGCAACAACGAGGAACGGCCGTTCACCCGCGACCAACGCCGCTGGGTGTACGCGTCGGCGAAGCAGGAGAACAACTACTTCGGCTTCGGCACTGACAACGACATCGAGTACACCCCCGGCTACCCGATCATCAAGCACCGCACGTTCGGCAGGGCCGTGCCACCGTCGACACCCGCCGCCGGGCACGACGTGCGGTTGCCGTCCGCGAAGGTGCTCGGCGCGGCCCGGGGGCGGGCCCGCGCGTTCCGCCCGGAGTCGGTGGTCAACATCTCCGGCATGAGCTTCGGCTCGCTCTCCGGCAACGCCATCACCGCGTTGAACAAGGGGGCCGCACTCGCCGGATGCCTGCAGAACACCGGCGAGGGTGGCCTGTCGCCGTACCACCGCAACGGCGGTGACCTGGTCTTCCAACTCGGAACGGCGTACTTCGGTTGCCGCGACGAACACGGCCGGTTCAGCCTCGACCGACTGAAGGACCTGGTGGCCGGCGCACCGGTCAAGGCGTTGGAGATCAAGCTGAGCCAGGGCGCCAAGCCGAGCCTCGGCGGGCTGCTGCCCGGGGCGAAGGTGTCCGCCGAGATCGCCGCCACCCGGGGCATCCCGGCCGGTCAGGACTGCGTCAGCCCGTCCCGGCACGCCGAGTTCTCCGACTGCGACAGCCTGCTCGACTGGGTGGAGCTGCTGGCCGCCGAGACGGGCCTGCCGGTCGGCATCAAGTCGGCGGTCGGTGACCTGGGCTTCTGGCAGGAGCTGGCCACCCTGATGCGCGACACCGGCCGAGGCGTCGACTTCGTGACCATCGACGGTGGAGAGGGTGGGACGGGCGCCGCGCCGCTGATCTTCACCGACTCGGTGTCGCTCCCGTTCCAGCAGGGCTTCTCCCGGGTCTACAAGGTGTTCGCCGAGCACGACCTGCACGAGCAGGTGGTTTTCATCGGCGGCGGCAAACTCGGCCTGCCGGACAACGCCATCGTGGCCTTCGCGCTCGGCTGCGACCTGGTCAACGTCGGCCGGGAGGCGATGCTGTCGATCGGCTGCATCCAGGCACAGAAGTGCCACACCGACACCTGCCCCACCGGTGTCGCGACGCAGAACACGTGGCTCACCCGGGGCCTGGACCCGACTTTGAAGTCGGTCCGGGCGGCCAACTACCTGCAGACGCTGCGCCGCGACCTGACCAAGGTCGCCGAGGCCTGCGGCGTCGAACACCCCGGCCTGATCGGCACCGACGCCGTGGAGATCCTGAACGGCCGCACCTGCTCAACCCCACTGCATGAGGTGTACGGCTACCGGCCCGAATGGGGTATGCCCTCGCCGGCCGACCGGGCGGAGATCATCCGGCTGATGACTCCGGAGGTGCCCCAGGGCGGCAGCGCCCCACCCTCGGCCACCGCCGTGGGCTGAGGTCCCAGGTCCGAGCCCTTGGGCCCATGAGCTTGATGACTGTGAGGCATATTTATGCCTCACAGTCATCAGTCGTTTTCGCGTCATGCCCGCCGGGCGTGCCCGCCGGCATAACTCCGAAGCGACGACCGTCGGCACGACGACACCGCAGCGACGCCGCAGCGACGCCGTCGACGTCGGCGCAGGTGATAAAGGCGTGGAGCCGGCGACACGGTGGGCCTATGGTGGCGCGGTGCTGATCAGACGCGAGACGGACGCCGACGCCGACGCCATTCGGGCGGTTCACTCCGCCGCCTTCGCCAGGACCGACGGCGCTGGCCTACCGGTCGAGGCGACCCTGGTCGACGCGCTCCGCGCCGACGAGGGTTGGCTGCCCGCGTACTCCCTGGTGGCGACCGATTCGGACGGCCAGGTGGTGGGGCACGTGGTGGCCACGCGCGGCCGGGTGGCCGGCGAGCCGCTGGCGCTCGGGCTGGGGCCGCTCGGTGTGCTGCCCGACTGGCAGCGCCGCGGGGTGGGCCACGCATTGATGCACGCGGTGCTCGGCGCGGCCGACGCGCGGGACGAGCCGCTGGTGGTGCTGCTCGGGCACCCTGACTACTACCCGCGCTTCGGGTTCCGGCCCGCCGTCGAGCTGGGCGTCACCCCACCGCAGCCGTGGGGGCCGCAGTATTTCCAGGCCCGGCCGCTGACCGCGTGGCGGGAGTCGATCCGCGGTGAGTTCCGCTACGCCGGCCCGTTCGACGAGCTGTGAACCAGCCCCGGATCCGCCGACGGCGCGCCACCGACCTGGACGGCTGCGTCGCGGGGCTCGCCGAGGTTCACCGGGTCGACAGGTACCCGCTGAACTGGCCCGCCGACCCGCACCGCTGGCTGCGCGAGCCGCACCCGGCGCGCGCCTGGGTGGCGGTCGACGCCGACGGGGCCGTCGTGGGGCATGTCGCGGTGCATCGGATCCCCGACCCGGTGGGCGGGCCGCCGGCCCGGCCGACAGCCGAGGTGGCTCGCCTCTTCGTGGTGCCGTCCGCCCGAGGGTTGGCGCTGGGCAGCGCGCTGCTAGACCGT
This sequence comes from Micromonospora sp. MGP-C2, assembly GCF_057766525.1. Lineage (NCBI taxonomy): Bacteria > Bacillati > Actinomycetota > Actinomycetes > Micromonosporales > Micromonosporaceae > Micromonospora > Micromonospora sp. MGP-C2. Next base: position 357,147 of record NZ_JBYMEN010000002.1, on the reverse strand, counting down.
GCCCGCCAGTGGGCGAGCAGACGCGGTACGGACCTGGTGCTGGAGCTGGCCGCCGGTGGTGCCGCGGCCGCCGCGCTCTACGAGCGCACCGGCTGGCGGCACGTTGGGACGAGCACGGCACCATGGACCGCCACGGACGGCAGCCCGGTGTCGCTGCGGCACTACGCCCTGCGCCACTACCCGCCCGGTTCCGATGGCCCACCCGCCAGCACGGCGAGGCGACGGGCGAGGCGGCCGACGGCCTCGCGCAACTCGGGAGGCTCCAGCACCTCCATCTCGTGATCGAGGCGTGCCAGATGCGCGGCGAGCCAGTCCAGGCTCTCGCCGCCGACGACCAGCACGCACCATCCGTCGCGGTCGTCCTCGACCCGCCCGACCTGCGGTGGCACCAACGCCCGCACCCGGTCCGGCTGGGCGTGCACCCGCACGCGGGCGAGATACCGGTACGGCGCCTCGGTCACCGACCGCTGCACGTACGCGACGGGATCCGGGTGTTCGCGCGCTCGGAAGCGCCAGGTCGTCGCGGTCGCCGCGCCCATCCGGTCGAGCCGGAACGTACGCCAGTCGTCGCGGTCGACGTCCCAGGCCATCAGATACCAGCGGCGACCTGTGGTGACCATCCGGATCGGTTCCACCGTCCGTTCGCGGTCCCCACCGTCGCGGCCGGCGTAGGTGAAGCGGACCCGCACCGCGTCGCGACAGGCCCGCGCCAGTGTCACCAGCAGCTCCGCGTCGATCTCGGCCACCGGGCCCAGGAGCGTCTCCGTGGCGCCGTGCACCGCCCGCACCTCGGCACGCAACCGCGACGGCATCACCTGGTCGAGCTTCGCGAGCGCCCGCAGGGCCGCCTCGCCCGCTCCGGCGATCGTGCCGCCCGAGGCGAGGCGCAGGGAAACCGCCGTCGCGATGGCCTCCTCGTCGTCGAGGAGCAACGGCGGCAACCGGGTGCCCGCGCCAAGCTGGTAGCCACCGCCGACGCCCGACACCGCCTGCACGGGATAGCCGAGCGTGCGCAGTCGCTGCACGTCGCGGCGGACGCAGCGGTCGGTGACGCCCAGCTCGGCAGCGAGGTCGGCGGCCGTCCAGGATGGTCGCCGCTGGAGCAGCGCCAGCAACCGCAGCACCCGCTCGGTCGTTGCCTCGACGGTCACACGCCGATCGTCGCACGGATCGCGGAACGACCCTGTCCGCTATTCACGAGAGGCTGGGATCATGACCGACCCGATCACGAGACAGGGAGCTGACATGGCCCGCGACGTCCAGATCACGTTCGACTGCGCCGACCCCGCCGGGTTGGCCGAGTTCTGGGCGGAGGCCCTCGGCTACCAGTTGCAGGGACCGCCCGGAAACTTCGAGTCGTGGGAGCAGGCGCTGGACGCGATGGGGGTCCCGCCGGAGAACCGCAACGACGCCTCGGCGGTGGTCGACCCCGAGGGCGTGCGACCGCGCCTGTTCTTCCAGCGGGTGCCCGAGCCCAAGCGGGTGAAGAATCGCGTACACCTCGATGTGCGGGCCGCTCCCGGGCTCACGGGTGACGAGCGGATGGCGGCGCTGGAGGCGGAGGCGGAACGACTCGCCGCATACGGCGCCACCCGACTCAGTCGCCACGAGCCCGCTCCCCCACTGGGTGCCGGTCACCTCGTCATGGCCGACCCGGAGGGCAACGAGTTCTGCCTCGACTGATCGGGCGTTCGCCCAGCTCATTGCAGAGATGGCCACCTGCCATGCGAACATGTGTACGTGTCGCCCGGCGCCAGCATCCTGCACGCCGACCTGGACGCCTTCTACGCGTCGGTCGAGCAGCGTGACGACCCGCGCCTGCGGGGGCGGCCGGTGATCGTCGGCGGCGGCGTGGTTCTCGCGGCCAGTTACGAGGCGAAGACGCGAGGCGTACGCAGCGCGATGGGTGGTCAGCAGGCGCGCCGCCTCTGTCCGGACGCGATCGTGGTGCCGCCCCGGATGTCGGCGTACACGGCGGCGAGCCGGGCGGTCTTCGAGATCTTCCGGCAGACCACGCCACTGGTCGAGGGGCTCTCCATCGACGAGGCGTTCCTGGACGTCGGTGGCCTGTGGCGGCTGGTCGGGTCGCCGGCCGAGATCGCCGAGCGGCTGCGCCGGGAGGTTCGTGAACGGGTCCACCTGCCGATCACGGTGGGTGTGGCCCGCACGAAGTTCCTGGCGAAGGTGGCCAGTGGGGTGGCGAAGCCGGACGGTCTGCTGGTGGTCGCACCGGACGCCGAGTTGGCGTTCCTGCACCCGCTGCCGGTCGAGCGGTTGTGGGGCGTCGGGCCGGTCACCTCAGCGAAGCTGCGGGAACGCCGGATCCGTACGGTCGGTGAGGTGGCCCGGCTCGGTGAGGCCGCCCTGGTGTCGCTGCTCGGGTCGGGCGCCGGCAGGCACCTGCACGCCCTGGCGCACAACCGCGATCCTCGCTCGGTGCAGGTCGGCCGGCGGCGCGGCTCGATGGGCGCGCAGCATGCGCTGAGCCGCACGCCGCATGCCCCGGCGGAGCTGGATGCCATCCTCGCCGGCCTGGTCGACCGGGTCAGCCGCCGCATGCGGGCGGCGGGGCGGTCCGGTCGCACCGTGGTGTTGCGGCTGCGCTTCGGCGACTACACCCGGGCCACTCGCTCGCACACCATCGGCAAGGCGACCGCCGACACGACGCCGCTGCTCGCCGCCGCACGCGCGTTGCTGCGAGCCGCACTGACCGATATCGATCGTCGCGGTGTCACACTGATCGGTGTCTCAGTGGGCAACCTGGACGACAACCCCGTGCAACCGGAGCTGCCGTTTCACCGCAATCCGGGCGCTGAGTTGGACGCCGCGGTGGACGCGGTCCGTGACCGGTTCGGCTCAACGGCGCTGACCCGAGCGGTCCTGCTCGGCCGGGAGCCGGGCGTCGAGATGCCGCTGCTGCCGGATTGACCGATCTGCGTGCGGCGTCCCGGCGACCGCTGCGACCGGAGACACATCACAGCAGGTCGGCGGTTTAACCAGCGGCTCACGGGTGACCCTTGTGGGGTACAGCCTGACAAGGGGGGACCCACAATGTCCGACGACGACACCAGCAACCGGCCGAGTCGCACTGCCGAACGGCCGCACGACGTAACCGACCCGCTGCTCTGGCAACTGGCGATCGACGTGCTGAGCGCCCACGAGCCGGACGACGAGGGTCAGTGCCGCAACCTTCAGTGCGCCGGGCAGTCCTGGCCGTGCGCGGCCCGCGCCGGCGCGGAGCAGTCGATGCGACTGGCCCGCAGCACACCCGCCCCGGTCGAGATGACCGTCGACGGCGGCGACAACGAGGAGGGCGGCACGGGCTGGTCCGGGGAGGGCAGCGCACCGGCGCCCCGCTGGGGCTGGAACGCCGGCCCGGTCACGTCGCACCGAGGGTCGAAGGCATCCGCCTCCGCGGCGTGACGGCTTCCCCCCGGGGTACGGGCGCTCGGGCTGATCGCACCACACGTACGAACGCTCGGCCGGTGACCCGGCCGAGCGTTCGTGTGTCATCCGTCAGAGGCTGAGCCGCTGACGCGGGAAGACCGTCAGAGGCTGAGCCGCTGACCCGGGAAGATCAGGCCCGGGTCGGCCCCGATCAGCTGCCGGTTGTGCTCGTAGAGCGCCTGCCAACCGCCGGTCACCCGGTGGCTGTCGGCGATCTCCGACAGGGTGTCGCCCGGCTTGACCAGGTACGTCTGGCCGCCCGTGGTCGGCGCGGTGCGCTCGTGGTTGCGGGTCGCCGGCTGCTCCCGCCGCGAGGGCCGCTCCTGCTGCTCGGTGGGCTTCTGCGTGGACTTCGTCGACGGCTTCGCGGTGGACTTCGTCGACGGCTTCGCGGTGGAGCCGCCGGACGACCCGCCCTTCTTGCCGCAGGTCGGCCACGCGCCGATGCCCTGCCCGTCGAGCACCTTCTCGGCGATGGCGATCTGCTCGCCGCGGCTGGCCAGGTCGGCACGGGCGGCGTACTTCTTGCCGCCGTAGCCGGCCCAGGTGCTCTGGGAGAACTGCAGGCCACCGTAGTAGCCGTTGCCGGTGTTGATCTTCCAGTTACCGCCGGACTCGCACTTGGCGATCGCGTCCCAGTTGACCGCGGCCTGCGCGGGGGCGGCCGGGCCGAAGAGGGCGACAGCACCGGTGACCGCACCGACGGCCAGGGTGCCGACGGCGAGACGGCGGGTGGTGACCCGTCGGTGACGGGGCGTGTAGACAGACGTCATGTGAACTTCCTCCACGCCGGCGAGGTGAGCTGTCGGGTTCGGGCCGAGGAGCCCGGCCGCACGATGGCGGCTTCACCCCGAGGTGACGTGCACCGAGGAACGTTTGGGTCCCCCGCTCCTGCCCGGGTGACTGGGTTCCACCGACCGGGGGCAGGATTTGGCGTTGCCGGCCGTGGTGTCCGCAGTGGCGAACCCGACCGACGTTAGGCACGGTCGGTGACGATCGCCCAACCCCTGTGAAGTTCTTCACCGGGGTACGCGGGGCGTCACTCGCAGCGGTTGCGGGCGGGTGGTCAGTGTGCAGTGACCACCGTGGACCGTTGCGGATCAGATGCGGTGACGGAGCCAGAGCACGATGCGCCGCAGCAGCTCGACGTGTCCCGGCGACTCGTACGACCGGGTGTCGTGACCGAGTGCGTTGTAGACGATCCGGCTGCTCCCGGCCGTGCGCGCCCAGACGAGCGGTTGGGTGTCGCCACCCTCGTCGTGGACGTAGAGAGTCTCGACGTCGACGCCGTCGAGCAACTCCAGGTCGGTGTAGCGCTCGTCGTGCACCTCGAAGTCCACGAGACCGGTAGTGATCGGGTGCTCGATGTCGGTGCGTCGGATGAGGCTGGTTCCGATCGGCGGGTGGAAGGTCCGACCGTGGTCCCAGGCGGCGCCGACCGTGGACCGCCAGGTCGCGAGCTGGGGAAACGCGATCGTCGCGCTGTGCGTGGCGAGCAGGCTGCCGCCACGGGCCAGGAAGGCGTCGAGAACGCGGCCGAACTCCTCGTCCTGCGGGATTGGGGCCGTGCGGTCGGCGCTGGCGTTCACCACCAGGAGGCGGGCGCCGTCGAGTGCGGTCGCGAGTTGGTCGACGGTGGTCACGATCGCCACCGGGCCCGCGTCGCCGACGAGCTGGGCGATCGCCGCGCTGGTCTCGGCCAACGGGTGCCAGGGATCGGCGTGCGGGCCCTCCCCGCTGAAGATCACTGTGTCGACCGGCATGACCGTGCTCCGCTCTTCATTTGGACGATTTTCGAAATCACTAAACCAAAGCTAGCATGGCGTCCATGAGAGCCCTGCATCATCCCGATCTCGCTTCCGTCGACCTCGCCACCGTGCTCGGCGCCCTCGCCGACCCGGTGCGCCTGAGTGTCGTACGACAGTTGGCGCAGGCCGGTGGGGTCGTCTGCGGGAAGTTCGACGCGTTGTCCGAGGTGAGCATGTCCACGCTGTCGCATCACCTGAAGGTGCTGCGGGCAGCCGGCGTCCTCCGCGTCACGCCCAACGGCAGCTTCCGCAGACACGAATTGCGTGCGGACGACATCAATGACCGGTTTCCCGGGCTCCTTCCCGCGGTCATCGCCAACCTCGACCTGACCGAACGAGTGGAAGTTCCCGCATGAGCGACACCAGACCGGCCCGGCCGAGCGGGCCGCGCACACTGGGCCTGTCCGCCGACGAGGTCCTGAGCACGACCCGCGCCGTCCGCAAGCGTCTCGACCTGGGACGCCCGGTCCCCCGCGACGTGATCGAGGACTGCCTGCGCATCGCGCTTCAGGCCCCCAGCGGCCGCAACAGGCAACGCTGGGACTTCATCTTCGTCGAGGATCCGCAGACCCGGGCCGCCGTCGCCCGACTGTGGCGACTCGGGCTGATGGCACCGCCACCCGCGTCGGGCGGCACCGGGCCGGCCTTCAGCCGGATGGACTTCGCCTCCGAGCAGTGGGGCCGGATCGCCGGCAGCCTGCAACACCTGGCGGATCACCTGCACGAGGTGCCGCTGCTGCTCATCCCCTGCCTGCGGGTCGAGTCCCGCGCCGAGCTGGCCAGCGTGCGCGGGCAGGCCGGGGCCTGGAGTTCGGTCATCCCGGCGTTCTGGAGCTTCATGCTGGCCGCCCGGGAACGCGGGCTCGGCACCGCGTGGACCACGAGCCATCTCAGCTACGAAAGGGAGATGGCAGACCTGCTCGGCATCCCCTACGACACCGTCGTGCAGGTGGCGCTCACGCCGGTGGCGTACACCCTGGGCACCGATTTCAAGCCCGGTCCGCGGGCCGACGCGGACGGGTTCGCCCACTGGAACCGCTGGTAGCCGGCCACCGCCGGCGGCGGGCCCCCCGGTGACCCGGGAAGCCCGCCGCTTGAGGGGGTACGCCAGCTACAGGGTGCGCGCCAGCCGGTCGGCGAGCGTCCGGGTGAAGCGGGCCGGGTCGGTCAGCTCACCGCCCTCGGCGAGCACCGCCAGGCCGTAGAGCAGCTCGGCGGTCTCGGTCAGGGCCGAGGGGTCGCTGCCCTGCTCGTGGGCCTTGCGCAGCCCGGACACCAGCGGGTGACCGGGGTTGATCTCCAAGATCCGCTTGGTCGGGGGAACCTCGTGCCCCATCGCCCGGTACATCTTCTCCAGGGTCGGCGTGAGGTCGTGGGCGTCGCCGACGACGCAGGCCGGCGAGGTGGTCAGTCGCGACGACAGACGCACCTCCCGGACGCTGTCGGTCAGGGTGGTGCCCAGCCAGTCGAGCAGGGCGGCGAACTCCTGCCGCTGCTGCTCGCGCTCGGCCTCGGCCTGCTGCTTCTCCTCGTCGGTGTCCAGGTCGATCTCGCCCTTGGCGATGGACCGCAGCGGCCGACCGTCGTACGCGCCGACCCGCTCGACCCACACCTCGTCGACCTGGTCGGTGAGCAGCAGCACCTCGTGGCCCTTGGCCCGGAACGCCTCCAGGTGCGGCGAGTTCTCGATGGCGGCCCGGGACTCGCCGGTGGCGTACCAGATGTCGCTCTGGCCGTCCTTCATCCGTGAGACGTAGCCGGCGAGGTCGGTGGGCTCGGCGGGGTCGTGGGTGGAGGCGACCGACAGGAGGTCCAGCAGGGTGTCGCGGTTGTCGGTGTCGTCGATCAGCCCTTCCTTGACCACCGCGCCGAACTCGGTCCAGAAGGTGCGGTACCTCTCGGCGTGGTTGGCCTTGAGGTCCTTGACCGTGGCGAGGATCTTCTTCACCAGGCGACGGCGGACGATCTGGATCTGCCGGTCCTGCTGGAGGATCTCGCGGGAGATGTTCAGCGACAGGTCGTGCGCGTCGACCACGCCCTTGACGAAGCGCAGGTAGGTCGGGACCAGCGCCTCGCAGTCGTCCATGATGAAGACGCGCTTGACGTAGAGCTGGACACCGCGGCGGCCCTGCGGGGAGAACAGGTCGAGCGGGGCGTGGCTGGGCAGGAACAGCAGCGCCTCGTACTCGAAGGTGCCCTCGCCCTTCATGTGCACGACCTCGAGCGGGTCGGCCCAGTCGTGGCTGACGTGCTTGTAGAACTCGTTGTACTCGGCGGCGTCGACCTCGTCGCGGGGTCGAGCCCAGAGTGCCTTCATCGAGTTGAGGGTCTGCACCTCGCTGGTGGCGGCCTCGCCGTCGGCGCCGGGCCGCTCGACGCTCATCCGGATCGGCCAGGCGATGAAGTCGGAGTATCGCTTGACGATCTCCCGGACGGTCCACTCGGCGGTGTAGTCGTGCAGGTTGTCCTCGGTGTCGACCGGCTTGAGGTGCAGGGTCACCGTGGTGCCCTGCGGCGCCTCGTCGACCGACTCGATCGAGTAGGTGCCCTCGCCGGTGGACTCCCAGCGGGTGCCGCCGGTCTCGCCGGCCTTGCGGGTCAGCAGGGTGACCCGGTCGGCGACCATGAACGCGGCGTAGAAGCCGACGCCGAACTGGCCGATCAGGTCCTGCGAGGCGTGGGCGTCGGCGGAGTCGCGCAGCTTGCGCAGCAGCTCTGCGGTGCCCGACTTGGCGATGGTGCCGATCAGCTGGACGACCTCGTCGCGGGTCATCCCGATGCCGTTGTCCCGCACGGCGAGGGTGCGGGCGTCCCGGTCGACCTCGAGGGCGACGTGCAGGTCGTCGGTGTCGGCGACGAGGTCCTTGTCGACAAGCGTGGCCAGTCGCAGCTTGTCCAGGGCGTCGGACGCGTTCGAGATGAGTTCCCGCAGGAAGACGTCCTTGTTCGAATAGATCGAGTGGACCACCAACTGGAGGAGCTGACGCGCCTCGGCCTGGAATTCCAACGTTTCGGCCTGGTTGCTCACACCGTCTCCCATCTCGGCTCGTGCGGAGGTTCGCGGAAAGGATACGAGCCGTCACCGGCAGGGTTGTGGCCGCCTCGGGGTCGCATTCCCGATTCAGGGGGGTCACCGTCGTGACGTAGCTGACTTTGGTGAACGCAAGTCAGGTCGGATAGCGTGACGGCCATGAAGATCGCTGGAAGCACCGCACTCGTCACCGGCGCCAACCGTGGCCTCGGCCGCCACCTGACCGCCGAACTCCTCGCCCGGGGCGCCACCGTCTACGCCGGCGCCCGCAACCCCGACAGCGTCGACCTGCCCGGCGTGACACCGGTCCGCCTCGACATCACCGACCCCGCCTCGGTGGCCGCAGCCGCCGAGCTGGCCGGGAACGTGAACCTGCTGATCAACAACGCCGGCATCGACACCCGGACCGATCTGCTCGACGGCGACCTGGACCTCGTCCGGCTGGAGCTGGAGACCCACTACATCGGCACCCTCTCGACGGTCCGGGCGTTCGCGCCGGTCATCGCCGGCAACGGCGGCGGAACGATCCTCAACGTGCTCTCCGTGCTGTCCTGGTTCGGCTTGCCGATCCACGGGGCCTACAGCGCCGCCAAGTCCGCCGAGTGGTCGATGACCAACGTCCTGCGCGTCCAGCTCGCCGAGCGGGGCATCCGGGTCTCCGGCCTGCACGTCGGCTACCTGGACACCGACATGGCCGCCGACGTCACCGGCCCGAAACTGGACCCGGCGACGATCGCCCGGATCGGGGTGGACGGCATCGAGGCCGACGCGTACGAGATCCTCGCCGACGACCTGAGCCGCCAGGTGCAGGCCGGGCTGGCCGGCGGCGTCGCCGCGCTCTACCCGCAGCTCCCCTGACCCCCAACGCGACGAGCCGCCGCCGGGAAACCCCGGCGGCGGCTCGCTTCTGCGGGTACGCGGTCAGCTCGCCTGCAACGTCACGTCGTCGATCACGAAGCTGGTCTGCAACGACGAGTCCTCGGTGCCGGTGAACGTGAGCGTCACCGTCTGCCCGGCGTACGCGGCAACGTTGAGCGTGCGCTGGACGTAGCTGGTGGAGGCGTTGAGGTTCGAGTACGTCGCCAGCGTGGTCGAGCCCATCCGCACGGTCAGCTTGTCGTACGCCGTGGACGTGGTCGTCTCGGCGGTGTCGATGCGAGTCCAGAACGACAGCGTGTAGCTGGCGCAGCCGGCCGGCACTGTCACCGACTGGGACAGGGTCTCGGTGCGGGTGCTGCCGTACCCGTTGAGCCACGCCTTGTATGACCCGGTCCGGGCCGGCTTGCTGCTGGAGTTGGTGATAACGCCGGAGGACGCCGTCCACACCGTGGCGCCGCTCTCGAAGCCGCCGTTGCCGATCACCTGGGTGGCGGCGCAGCCGCCGGTGCCGGTCACGGTGAGAGTGAGGGTGGCGCTGCGGGTGACCGAGCCGGTGCCGGTGACCGTCACTGTGAAGGTGCCGGTCGCGGCGCTTGACGACGCGGTGAGGGTCATCGTCGACGAGCCGCCGGAGGTCACCGAGGACGGGCTGAACGAGACGCTCACCCCGCTGGGCGCGCCGGAGGCGGAAAGGCTGACCGACTGCGCCGAGCCGGCCGTGGTGGCGGTGGAGACCGTGGCGGTGGTGCTGGCGCCCCGCGCGACGGTGCGCGTCGTGGGGCTCACCGCGACGGAGAAGTCGTTGGTGGGGGTGCCGCCGCCCACGGCGAGCTGCCACAGCGCGTACGCGACACCGTCGGCCGCCCTGTTCAGCACCGTCGCGCTGACGTTGGCGGTGGTGTCACAGGCACGGTGGTAGCAGGGGTCGTACGCCGAGTTGGCGGTGCCGCCCCACTTGGCGGCCTGGGAGCTGGTCTTGCGGGCGCTGGCCCCGGCGGCGTAGCCCGAGGTGGGGATGCCGGCCTGCTGGAAGTAGTAGTCGTCGGAGCGGCCCTGGCCCTCGACGTTCTCCTCCGGCGCAAGGCCCAACGAGTCCCAGTACGCCTTCAGCGGCGCCGCAGTGGTCGAGGTGACCCGGTTGATGAAGTAGCCGCCGTTGACCGAGCCGACCATGTCGAAGTTGTAGTAGCCCTTGATGTAGCCGCGCTGGGTGGTGTTGAGCGAGTTGACGTAGAACCGGGAGCCGTTGAGCCCCTGCTCCTCGTCGGTCCACCAGGCGAACCGGACCTTCTTCGTCATGGTCGGGTTCTGCGCGGCCAGGACCAGGGCGTTCTCCAGCAGGGTGGACGAGCCGGTGGCGTTGTCGTTGATGCCCGGGCCGGCCGAGACGCCGTCGAGGTGGGCGCCGAACATGACCACCTGGTCCGTCGGGCCGCCGGGCCACTCGGCGATCAGGTTGTTCGAGGGGTACGTGCAGCTGGAGCAGTACTGCTCGCTGACGGTGTAGCCGGCCGACTGGAGCTTGGTCTTGACGTACGCCAGCGAGGCGGTGTAGCCGGCCGAGCCGGCCCTGCGGTTACCGCCGTTGCTGGTGGCGATGCTGTTGAACTGGGTGAGGTGGGCCTGGACGTTGCTGACGGAGATGTCCGGTGCTGCCAACGCGGCGGCGGTCGCGGCGATCGGCCGGGCCTCCGTCATCGTGGTCATGGGCGACGCGGCTACCGGCTGGGCAGCCAGCGTCACCGTCATTCCGGCGAACACGGCAAGCGCGATTCCCGCGCTCAGCGTTCTGCCTCTCATGGGGGCTCCTCGGGGGTTGGAGAGATACCCGAGACACTTACAGATGTCGATCCATTGGGCATCGGTCGTTCGTCCCGAACCGCCGCCGCTTCGACGGTGGGTACCGGCGGCGGCACAGGTGAGTAGAGGTGCCAGGATGGGTAGGTAACGCCAGCAGGGGTCGTCGGGCCCGGAACGGGGGCTAGCGATGGGGCCGGGTCGAGCGTGACACGACCCAGCATCGACCTGTTCAGCGGCGGCGGTGACACCGGTCGGCTGATGGCGGAGCTGGACTGGGCCCGTACGCCACTGGGTCCGGTCAGCGGATGGCCACAGAGCCTGCGCGCCGCGGTCCGGCTCGTGCTCTCCTCCCGCTACCCCATGCTGCTGCTCTGGGGCGACGACTTCTCCCAGCTCTACAACGACGCGTACTCCACCCTGATCGGCGACAAACACCCCGCAGCGCTCGGCAACGACGTGCGGGTGACACTGGCCGAGGGCTGGGACGTGCTCGCCCCGCTGATCGAGCAGGCCATGGCGACCGGGGTGGCCAGCTGGGTCCCCGCGCTGCAACTGCTGCTGGAGCGGGCCGGCTACCGCGAGGAGGCGTACTTCAGCGTCTCGCACGCGCCGGCCCGCGACGACGAGGGCCGCACGGTCGGGGTGTTCACCGTGTGCAGCGAGGTCACCGAGCAGGTGGTCGGCGAACGCCGGCTGCGCCTGCTGCGCGACCTGTCCGTTTTCGGCGACGGACGCACCGTCGACGTGGACGCCACCGCCGCCCGGCTGATCGACACGATCGACAGCCACCCGCTGGACGTGCCGTTCGCCGCCATCTACCTGCGCGACGGCACGGTGCTGCGGCGGCTCGCCTGCACCCTCGGCGGCCAGAAACACGAGGGGGCACTCCCGGACACCGTCGGGCTGGCCGACCCCGGCCCGGTCGCGTACGCCTGGGGGCTGCCGGACGCCGCCGAGGGCCGCCCGACCCAGGTGACCGACGTGGCCGACCGACTGCCACTGCCCGCCGGCCCGTGGGGCGACCTGGTCCGCACCGCGCTGGCGCTGCCACTGCCCTCCGGCGACGAGGACCAGCCGCTCGGTGTCCTGCTGGCGGGGATCAGCCCCAGCCGAGGGCTCGACGAGGCGTACCGGTCCTTCAACCAGCTGCTGGCGCAGCAGATCTCCGTGGCGCTGCGCAACGCCCAGGAGTACGAGGAGGAGCGGCGCCGGGTCGAGGCGTTGGCCGAACTGGACCGGGTCAAGACCGACTTCTTCGCCAACGTCAGCCACGAGTTCCGTACCCCGTTGACCCTCATGCTCGGCCCACTGGCCGACGCCCTCACCGACGCCACAGCGCCCCTGGCCCCCGTGCAGCGGGAGCGGGTGGAGACCGCGTGGCGCAACGCCACCCGACTGTTGACGCTGGTCAACAGCCTCCTCACCTTCAGCAGCCTGGAGGCCGGGCGGGCCCGCAGCGAGGCCCGCGCGGTCGACCTGTCCGCGCTCACCACCGAGCTGGCCGGCGTGTTCCGGGCCGCCGTCGAGCGGGCCGGGCTGACCCTGGAGGTGGCCTGCCCACCGCTGCCACGGCCGGTCACCATCGACCCGGTCAACTGGGAACGCATCGTCACCAACCTGCTCTCCAACGCTCTGAAATACACGTTCATCGGCCGGATCCGGGTCACCCTGGACACCGACGACGAGGAGGTACGCCTCACCGTCGCCGACACCGGCATCGGCATCGGCGACCAGGACCTGCCGAAACTCTTCGAACGCTTCCACCGGGTGCGGGGCGCCCGCTCACGCAGCCACGAGGGCACCGGCATCGGCCTGGCCCTGGTGCACGAGTTGGCCCGGCTGGAGGGCGGCGAGGTCCGGGTGGCCAGCCGGGTGGGCGTCGGCAGCACCTTCACCGTGGCGCTTCCCTGGTCGGCGGCGCGCCGAACGGCGTTGACCGGCCCGCCGGTGGACGGGCGGGGCGACGCCGCCCGCGCCGCTGTCGAGGAGGCGATGGGTTGGCTCGCCGAACCGGACGGCAGTGTGACGGAGCCCGACCGTACGATCGGCCCGCCGGTGGACGAGCTGGCCGGGTCCCGGATCCTGGTCGCCGACGACAACAGCGACATGCGGGCGTACCTCACCCGGCTGCTCACCGGGCAGGGCTGGCGGGTACGGGCCGTCACCGACGGCCGGCAGGCCCTCGACGAGATCCACCGAGAGCGACCCGACCTGGTCCTGACCGACGTGATGATGCCGGTGATGGACGGCTTCGACCTGCTGCGCAGGTTGCGCGCGGACTCGGCGACCCGGGCGCTGCCGGTGCTGGTGCTCTCGGCCCGTGCCGGCGGTGAGGCCAGCGTGGAGGGCCTGAGCCTGGGGGCCGACGACTATTTGGTCAAGCCGTTCGCCGCGACCGAGCTGATCGCGCGGATCCGCGCGGCCATCCGGCGGGCCCGCGACCGCATCGCCGCCAACCCAGCGACGCTCGATCCCGCATCGGCGACGACGCGACCAGCCGAGGTCACCGCCACCGCACCGGCTTCGGCGATCGAACCCGTCGGCGACACGTCAGTGGTGCCGGCGGCTCCGGCCGACCGGAACGGGCTGGGCGACGGGCTCGGCGACGTCCTGGACGTCAGGTGGGCGTACCCGTCCGCACCCACCTCGGCCGCGATGATGCGTCGGGACGTCCGGCGGACACTGGGCGAGCTCGACGTCGACCCGGACGTGCTGGAGGATCTGCTGCTCGCCGCGTCCGAGGCGATGAACAACGCCGTCGAGCACGCGCAGCGGCCCAGCCGTCCGGAGGTGCGGGTGCGGGTCCAGGTCGGTGTCGGCCTGGTCCGGATCTCGGTGCGGGACTTCGGCACCTGGCGGGACCGGCGACCGGCGATGGACCGGGGACGCGGCGCGCTGCTGATGAACGCGTACGGCGACGTGCGGCTGGTCTCCACGCTCGAGGGGACGACGGTGACCATCGAGCGCCGGTTGGCCGAACCGGCCTGAGCGACCAGCCGGCGGCCGTGGTGCCTACTCGGCGCAGTGAGGCCAGTGGGCGCGCCTCATCAAGTGGGGCGACCGCGCTCCTGGGCGAGCCGCTCGTCCAGCCGGCCCAGCTCGTAGATCGCGTTGAGGCTGGTCGGCAACCGGCTGACATTGTCCGGCACGGGTCCAGGATCCGGCGCGGGTGCGGGATCGGGCGCGGGTGCGAGATCCGGCGCGGGTGCGGCGGCGGGGGCCGACGGACGACGGCGCAGGAGCCACACGGCCAACACGACCATGGCAGCCAGGACCAGCACGTAGGACACCGGCGGCCACCTGTCGCGGGCGGGGCTGGCGAGCGACGGCGGGGTGACCGGAGCGGGAGGGGCACCGGCACGGCGGGGCACGGTTGCCTCCCGGGTGCCGGTGACCTCGCCACCGGCGGGTCGAGCCGGTGCGACCGGAGCGGCCGGGACCTGGACCGCGGCCGACGACCCCGCGGGCGTGGGGGCCGCGGTTGGCCGCACCGGGCTGGGCTGGTCAGTGACCGCCGTCGGGCTCGGCGTGGGGGGCGCGGTTGGCGCCGTGCTCGGCGGATCGCCGCCATCGAGGAGGTCGTCGACGATCCGACCGACGCCACCGAGGAGGTCAGCGACCGGACCTGAGGTGGCCGACGGGGACGGCGTGGGCGCGAGAGCGAGGGTCAGCGCGAGGGCGACGAGGGCAGGCATGGGTCCACCTCGGATGTGTCGAGATGCCACGCACCGTATCCCATGGGCGACTGCGTGGGGTGACCCCAACACGCCGCGAGCGGGGACGCGTCGTGCGCGCGTCCCCGCTGCACTGTCCTTGATGGTCAGACGGGCAGACCCCCGACCTGGGTGGAGATCCAGGACCGGATGGACGGCAGGTCGACGTAGATGGACGGGCCGGTGGCGCAGGTGGAGTTGTTGTTGCCGGCCCGGCTGGTGGCGCCGATCAGGTTCCACACTCCGTTGACGCGGCGCACCTGGGGCCCACCCGAGTCGCCGTAGCAGGCGCCGGAATTGCCGTTGGTGTTGTTGGTGCAGATCTCGTACGGGCCGTTGATGCCGGAGCACCGACTGTCCGCCACGATGGACGTGTCCAGCTCGTTGGCGACCGCCGGTGCCGATCCGCAGCCCCGGGGCGCGCAGGTCTGGCCCCAGCCGATGATCCGGGTGGCGGTGCCGACCGCGCCGGAGGTGCTCGGGATCGGTGCGGGGGCGTACGTGACCGAGCTGGCCAGTTGCAGCAGCTTGACGTCGACGCTCGGGTGGTTGACCGCACGGGTCACCCGCACCACAGTCCCGCCGCTGGAGCGGTTGACGCTGCCCACCCGCACCGAGGACGGCGTCGAGCAGTGCTTGGCGGTGACCGCCCAGTTGCCCTTGATCAGCGTGCCGGTGCAGCCGGAGACGTAGACCATGAACGGGTAGTTCTCCGACGCCGGTCGGCCGCCGACCACCAACGGTTCGATGTCGGAGTCGCCGGTCCAGGTGTACGTCGTGCTGGCCGGCGCGGCCAGGCTGCCGGCGAACAGCGAGTTCACCCGGCTCGCCTCGGTCGAGCTGGGGTTGGCGTTGCGGCAGGACACCGGGGCGCTGCTGCCGGACATCAGGTCGGTGCACAGTCCGGTACGCCGGTCCGGCAGGCCCAGGATGTGCCCGATCTCGTGGGCGGCGATGCGGTTACGGTCGTAGCCCTGGTTGACGGCCGTGCGGCCCATCCAGATCCGTCCCGAGCCGAGGCCGGTCGGCTGCGCCCGGGGCCAGCCGTCGTCGACGTAGATGGTGATGCTGGCCGGGGTGCCGGCCAGCAGCCGGACGTTGCTGACCCGGCTGTTCCAGATCTGTGCCGCCTGGTCGAAGTTGGTGCGGAACTCACCGGTCCGGCTCGCGTCGTAGTAGACGGTCCGTACGGCGGCGGCCGGAGCGCCCGTGGCGAGCTGCACCCCGGCTGCCGCCAGCACGGCCACCAGCATGGCCATCGCCGTACGTCTCAGTTGTCGTCGGAACATCACGCACTCCCCTACGGTCGCCCGGCGGCCACCGGCCACCGATCATCGATGTATGTGAATGCTAGAGCCCGGGCGACCGATGTCCGACATAGCGGAAGCGTCATACCGCCGAGGGAATCCACTGTTACGCGGCGGTTACGCCGTGGCGAAGTGCCCGTGCCGAGAAGGGACGACGGTGGCGGCAGAGGGCCACCGGCAGCGCCGCCGCCACGTGGCCCCGAATCTCGAACGGAGAACCACGATGAGGATCAGAAGCGCACTGACGGCGATGGTGGTCGTCCTCGCCGGGCTGCTCGTCGGCGCGAGCAGCAGCACCGCGGCGGGTACCACGACCGGGTCGGCGTACTGCGGCATCACCTGGGGCAGCGGGGAGAAGTCGGCCGGCGCGCTCAGCGACGCCCCGCTGGTCGACGTCCGCACCGGGCGGCACGACTGCTACGACCGGGTGGTGTTCGAGTTCGCCGGCCCGGTCGACGGTTACGCGGTCGGCTACGGCGAGACGTGGACCGAGGGCGAGGGGCTGGCGTTGTCGCCGTACACGGCCGGAGGGGCGCTGCTGCGGGTCTCGCTGCGCGCACCGGCGTACGACGACGCACACCAGGGCACCGTGCCGTACGCGGTCGGTGAGCACGTCGCGAACCTGCTGCGCTACCCGACACTGCGTGACGTCGTCTTCGGCGGCAGCTTCGAGGGCTACAGCACCTTCGCGGTCGGCGTACGGGCGCGGTTGCCGTTCCGCACGTTCGTCCTCGCTGGCCCCGGCGGACACAGTCGGGTCGTGCTCGACGTGGCCCACCAGTGGTGATCAATACCGGACACCGAGCCGCCCCGGCAGACGCGTCCGTCGCCGGGGCGGTGGGTGTCGGGACGGCTCAGACGTGCAGGGTGGGGCGGTAGACGAGTTCCTGGGAGCTGTTCAAGATGTTCTCCGCTCACGGGTGACTCAGTGCGGTACGACGGGTCCGCAGGTAGGCCCGCTCGGTCTCGTTGGTGGCCAGTGCCACGGCCTGGTCGTAGGCGGCTCGTGCCTCGTCGTCGCGTCCGAGCCGGGCGAGCAACTCGGCCCGGGTGGCGGGCAGCCGGTGGTAGCCGGGGAGGTCGACACCCTCCAACGCGGCGAGGGCCACTGCCGGCCCGTGCACCTCGGCGACGGCGACGGCACGGTTGAGCGCGACGACCGGCGTTGGCGTGATCACGAGGAGCTGGTCGTACAGTGCGAGGACCTGTGGCCAGTCGGTGGCGGCGCCGTCGGTGTGCACCGCGCTGATCGCGGCCTGGATCTGGTACGGGCCGGGCCGGTTGCGCCGCAGGCAGCGGCGGACCAGGTTGTGGCCCTCAGCGATGAGTGCGCGGTTCCACAGTGACCGGTCCTGGTCGGCCAGCAGCACGAGCTCGCCGGTCGAGTCGAGCCGGGCCGGGCGGCGGGCCTCGGTCAGCAGCAACAGGGCGAGCAGGCCCAGGACCTCGGGCTCGTCGGGCATCAGCGCGGCGAGTTCGCGGGTGAGTCGGATCGCCTCGGTGCACAGGTCCGTTCTGATCAACGGCCCGGCGGTCGACGCGTACCCCTCGTTGAACATCAGGTAGAGCACGGTGAGCACCGGCGGCAGTCGGTCCGGCAGCTCATGTTCGGCGGGCACCCGGTACGGGATGTTGGCGTCCCGGATCTTTTTCTTGGCGCGCACGATCCGCTGGGCGACGGTGGCCTCCTGGACCAGGTAGGCCCGGGCGATCTCCGATACGTCGAGGCCACCGAGCAGGCGCAGCGTGAGGGCGGTCCGCGCGTCGGGGGCGAGCGCCGGGTGGCAGCAGGTGAAGATGAGTCGCAGCTGGTCGTCCTTCACCGGTCCCACCTCTCGCGGCTCGTCCTGGTGGTGCAGCAGCAGTGCCTGGGCGTGCCGGGCCTCGCGGGTCGACTCCCGGCGGAGCCGGTCGACGGCCCGGTTGCGGGCGGTGGTCACGATCCAGGCGCCCGGGTTGGGCGGCGGGGTCTGCCACTTCTGCAACGCCGTGGTGAAGGCGTCCTGGACCGCCTCCTCGGCGAGGTTGATGTCACCGAGGACGCGGGCCAGGGTCGCGACGCAGCGGCCGTACTCCGCGCGGTAGATGCTCGCCAGGTCCATGTCGGGTGACCGACCCCTGTTCAGGCCTGGGACAGGTCGTCGAAGGGGCGCACCTCGACCGGGCCGCAGGCCGCCGCGCACTTCTCGGCCCAGGCGAGCGCCTGGTCCAGGTCCTCGCACCTGATGACCCAGAACCCGGCGATGTGCTCCTTCGTCTCGGCGAACGGCCCATCGCTCATGGTGGTGGCGCCGTTCTCGACCCGGACGACGGTGGCGCTGTCCGGCGAGAGGAGCCCCCCGCCGAAGACCCAGGCGCCTGCGGCCAGCATCTCGTCGTTGATCCGGCCGGTTTCCGCGAACATGGTCTGCATCTCCTCGTCGGACGGGGCCGGCGCGCCCTCGACGAAGTGCACGGACAGCAGGTACTGCTTCATGACGTTCCTCCGGTAGGTCGGCGGGTGGATGGCGGCAGGTCAGGCGGCCAGGCGGCGCGCGACGGCGGGGATCACGATCACGGCCGCGACCAGGTGGGTGAGCATCAGCAGCGCCTTGGTGCCCGCCCCGGCGTCCGCGATCACGTCCGGCACCAGCGACAGGACGGTCAGCACCACCGTCGTGCGGACGAACGTGCGCCGCGGACGCCGGGCGAAACGGGACAGCAACGCGGCGAGGAGCACCCCGACGAGCGAGAATACGGCGGTCAGCACGCCGAACCCGGTCACCGGGATCGGCGCGTCGGCCACGTCGAGGCTGATGCCTGCCGCGTGGCCGACGGCGGCGACGGCCATGGTGGCGGCGCTCGCGGCGACCGTGGCGATGAGACCGGTACGAATCAGCGCGCCGAAGGTCGAGGTGGTGGTGGGAGTGGTGGTCGCTGTGCTGGTCATCGTGCCCTCCAGTGGGTGCGTGGCCCGCTGTTGTGCCGGGCTCTCACCAGGGCTACGAAGAGGATCAACCCCAATCGACAGGCACGCCAGAATCTTTTCGAAGACTTGATCGACTCGACGTTGGTGAAGTCGGGGTGTCCGGACACCGCGGATGCCCCGACTGTCACGAACGCGAGTGGATCATGCTCCGGCCACGGTCATGGGAGGACCGTGAGCCTCAGAGCGTGCGCTGGTATTCCTCCCAGGTCCGCTTGGGGCTGACTGCCGGCCCGTCATCGGCGCCCCGGTTGGCCAGCCCGTTACGACCGAGGTAATAGTCGCCGGCCTGGTTCTGCGCACCTGTCGACTGGTCGGTGTCGGACAGCGCGATGGCGTGGATGTGATAGCCCCAGTCCCCCTGGGCCGGGGTCCGCAGCCACGCGGCGAAGCCCACAGTCCGCAGGCGACGCAGCACATCCGTTCGCACGGCTGAGGAGAGCCCGCTGACCGAGAGATCGAGCGCACCGCCGCCGTCGTGCGTGCCGGCCGATGCGCCCACACCGCTGCTGTACGAGCCCTGCGTGATGCCGAGCTGACGGCCGAGCAGGCGTTCGGCCTCGAACAGCATCGACCTGGTGCGCGTGTTGACCTGCACACCGCGCAGGGTCACCACACTGCCGGGTGAGATCGCCCTGACCACTGTGTAACGCCCCTCGCCGAGCGACCGCAGCGACGACGGACCGGGCAGGCCGGTCGCATCGAGACCGGTGTAGCCGAGGGACCGCTGGTACGCCGCGTACGCGGCGATCGTGCTGGTGCCGAAATGCCCGTCGACGTACGTCGACGACAGCAGCCCTCTCGCCTGGAGGGCGCGCTCCACCAGCAGGACGCTGTCCTTGGCCCCGTCGGTGAGCGCGGTGTCCGGCCGACGCGGGTCGATCTGCGCCGCCTTGATCAGCGCTTCCATGTCCAGCTGCGGCAACGCGGCAGTGGCCGAGTTGGCCAGCGGTACGGCGCCGACCACCGCCGCACCGGCAGCGACGAGCAGGCTTCTTCTGGTGAGCACGCTTCCTCCGTAGGATATTGACCGATCTCCACCAACGAATGAAGGTAGTCTTCAATGCGGGAGCGGAGTTGTCACCCCACCGGGGCGTACGAAAGTCCGCGGCACTGCCGTCGTAGCTCCGTGTCAGCTAGCTGCCGGAGCCCTGCCCCGCCGGGTCGGGTGCCTGCTCGACGGCCTCGTCGGCCAGGTGCCAGACCTCCCGCATCGGCGCCCACCAGTCCCCCGAGCCGGGCTCGGCGAGCGACTCCTGACACGGGTCGGTCAGCTTCCACCACTCCTGTGTCTGCGGGTCCGCAGCGATGAGCCGCAGGTCGGCGTCGTAGTCGTCGCCGACGTACTCGTAGTAGCCGAAGAGCAGGTCGTCGTGGAGAAAGATGGTGTAGTTGCGGAAGTTCGCCTCGCGCAGCGTCTGCTCGACGCTCGGCCAGACGGTGGCGTGCAGCCGAAGATAGGTTTCCCGCTGCTCCGGTCGGAGTCGGATCACGCAGCCGTGACGTTGCACGTCGTGCCCCTTCGTGTGAACTGGTCGGATCGAGGCGGCCCGCGGGCCACCGGCAACGGCACGCGCCGTCCGCCGCCGATGGGCGTGGCGGTCGGTACGGGCTGACCGCCGGATCAGGCGGTGTGCTGATCCGAGCGATCGATGATCTCAGTAGCCCACGTCGAGATCAATGCTCGGCCCGGTGCGAGGTGGGGTTGTCGGTGCCGCTCAACGGTCCGGCCGGTCCGTGGAACCCGACCGTTTCGCCAGGCTGCGCACCGTGGCGGCGGGTCTACTCTCGGGTGATGGAGGGCCGCGTGCTGGTGGTCGAGGACGACGCCTCCATCCGGGAGGTCACCGCCCTCGGACTGCGCCGCGCCGGCTTCCGGGTCGACACCGCCGTCGACGGGCGGCAGGCCCTCGCGGCGTGGCGAGCCCACCCGGTCGACCTGATCGTGCTCGACGTCATGCTGCCCGGTCTGGACGGCCTGGACGTCTGCCGGGAGATCCGGCGTACCAGCCAGGTGCCGATCCTGATGCTGACCGCGCGCACCGACACCATCGACGTGGTGGTCGGGTTGGAGTGCGGCGCCGACGACTACCTGCGCAAGCCCTTCGACCTGCCCGAGTTGGTGGCCCGGGTCCGCTCGGTGCTTCGCAGAATGAGCGCTACCGCCCCGTCCACCATCATCGAGGTCGGCAGCCTGGAGATCGACCCGGGCAGCTTCGTGGTCCGTCGGCACGGCCGGGAGGTGGCGTTGACCGCCACCGAGTTCCGCCTGTTGCTGGAGCTGGCCCGCCGACCCGGCCAGGTCTTCACCCGGGAGTTGCTGCTGGACCTGGTCTGGCACCACGACTTCCTCGGCGACTCCCGGCTGGTCGACGTGGCGGTGCAACGGCTGCGCTCCAAGATCGAGGAGGACCCTGCGCAGCCACGGTTGGTCCGTACCGTGCGTGCCGCCGGCTACAAGCTGTCGGTGAGCTGACGGGAGGGTCGGCGATGGCCGGACGCGCGGTGATCCCGGGCCGCCTGCGGCGCCGGTTGACTATCGCGTTCGTGCTGGTCGCCGGGGTCTCGGCCGGCCTGCTCGCCGGTGGGACCGGGCTGCTGCTGCGGCAGTCCTGGTGGGACGCGTCGCTGCAGGAGGCAGCCGCCGACGCCCGCTATCAACTCGTGCTCGCCGGACAGTTCCTCCCGCTGACCGAGCAACGCAGCACCGACCTGCTCACCAGCTTTGAGGCAAGCGGCCGGCACGTGGTGCTCGTCGACGGCCCGAGCCGCCCCTCGCACCCGGCGTACGCCCCGACGCTGGGCACCGGGTTGCGGGCAACCGTCGCGGGTGGACAGCTCGGATACCAGCGCTCCGCACCGGCGCAACGTCCTCGGCTGCTGGTGGTCGGCGGGCGCATTCCCGGCTCGACCGCCGAGCTGTACGTCCTCACCGTGGAGGATGACGTCGCCACCGACCTGGGTCAGCTGCGCTCCGCACTGGTGGCGGGCTGGGTGCTCGTGGTGCTGCTCGCCGCCGGCGTGGGTCACGCGCTGGCCCGCCGCACGTTGGAGCCGGTGGGCCGGGCCAGCCGGGCCGCCCGGGCGCTCACCGAGGGCCTGCTCGACACCCGCCTACCGGTGCGCGGGCGCGACGAGTTCAGCGTCTGGGCGGCGACGTTCAACGAGATGGCCGAGGCACTGGAGTCGAAGATCGCGGCACTGTCGGCCGCGCAGGCCCGTGAGCGGCGGTTCACCGCCGATGTGGCGCACGAGCTGCGTACCCCGGTGACCGCCCTGGTGGCCGCGGCGTCGCTGCTGGGTGAGCACCTCGACCAGTTGCCCGGCGATGCGCGACCGGCCGCGCGGTTGCTGGTCGGCGACGTGGTCCGGCTGCGCCGGCTGGTCGAGGACCTGATGGAGATCTCCCGGTTGGATTCCGGCCGGGAGCAGCCGGCCGTCGGGTCCGTCGACGCGTCGGCGCTGCTGCACGTGATCGTCGCGGCACGCGGCTGGTCGGAGCGGGTTCTGGTCGGCGGCGACGCGATCACGCTGCGCACCGACCCGCGCCGGCTGGAGCGCGTGCTGGCCAACCTGGTCGCCAACGCGGTCGAACACGGCGGCGGGGAGATCCGGGCCACCGTGACCGGGGCGGGCCCGGTGGTCGTCTTCGAGGTCACCGACCAGGGGCCGGGCATCCCGGTGGAGCACCTGCCCCACGTCTTCGACCGGTTCCACAAGGTCGACCCGTCCCGGTCCGCGCCGGGCAGCGGGCTCGGGCTGGCCATCGCCCGGGAACACGCCACAGTGCTCGGCGGTGTGCTGAGCGTCCGCAGCGAATCCGGCGCCGGCACCTGCTTCCGGCTGGAGCTGCCGGCGCACGGTCCCCCCGCGCCAGCGAGCGACGACGGCGAGCCGGCCGGCACGGCGGCAGGTGACAGCGCATGAGCCGGCACTGTGTGATCGCGTCGGTGCTCGTCGCCGGCCTGCTGGTGAGCGGGTGCGGCACCCCGCGCTCCGGGGCCCTCGGCCCGGCACCCCTGGCGGCGCCGTCCAGCACGACGCCGTCCAGCGCACCGCCGAGCACGGCCCCGCCGAGCGCCGCATCGACCGACCGTCCGGATCCGACCCCCTCGGCGGGGCCTCCACGATCACCCACGACGACCCCGCCGGGGCCGGCCGGCACCCGCGACACCGTGACCATCGAGCTGTGGCTCGTCCGCGCCGGGCAGCTCGTGCCGACCAGGCGGGCCCGGCCGGCCACCGTGTCGACGTCCCGGCTGGCGCTGACCGAGCTGGCCGCCGGACCCACGTCGGCCGAGACCGCCGCCGGGATGTCCACCCTCGTCCCGGCCGGCATCGAGGTCACCCGAATCACCGACGGCACGGCGACGCTGCGGGTTCCGTCCGTCGGTGATCCGGCGGAGCGGCGACTACGCGAGGCGCAGGTGGTGTGGACGCTCACCCAGTTCCCCACCGTGCGTCAGGTCAGCCTGGGCGGCGCGGGCCCGGTCGGTCGGCCGGACTACGCGGACCTGCTGCCGCCGATAGTGGTGACCAGCCCGGTCGCCGGTGAGCGGGTGGCCGCCCCGCTCGTCGTCACGGGCACCGCCACGGTGTTCGAGGCCACGGTGAGCGTGCGGGTGCTGGACGCCGCCGGCCGGGAGGTGGCCACCGGCTTCGGCACCGCCAGTTGCGGCAGCGGCTGCCGGGGCGGCTACCGCGTGGTGGTCGGCTGGCGGACGGCTCGGGAGCAGCAGGGCACCGTCGAGGTGTACGAGGTGTCCGCCCTCGACGGTTCACGGATCAACACGACGGCGGTGCCGGTGATCCTCGCACCCGGCGTCTGACCAGCACGTTCACCCACCGGACTCCGCTCGGAAACGTAATCGTTTCGTTGACGCCCTGCGACGCAACTCACGAAAGCCTGCATGTTTCCACCCTGGAGAACTAGTGTCAGTACGACATCGTTTCATGGGGGTGCGGGGATGCTGGGTGGTCAGCAGGTGGGAGCGGGCGCCGGAGTGCCGGCGGCCCGGGGCCCACGCTGCACCGACGGCGACCTGTTCGCCGTCGTCACCGACCTGCTGCGTGAGGTCGGCTACGACCGGATGACGATCGACGCCGTCGCCGCTCGCGCCCACGTCAGCAAGGCCACCATCTACCGGCGTTGGGACGGCAAGGCCGAGCTGGTCGTCGCCGCCCTGGGCGGCCGGCAGGTGGGGGTGCACAACCCGCCCGACACCGGTTCCCTGCGCGGTGACCTGATCGAGTTGCTGCGCGCCACGGCGGCGATCTGCGTGGCCGACTGTGACCTCATGCAGGCGTTGACGTTCGCCATGCGGACCAACCCCGAGCTGGAACGCCTGGTACGCCGCCAGGTGCTCCCGGCCGGGCGGGTGGCGAGCACCGCCATCCTGGTCCGTGCCGCCGCCCGGGGGGAGATCCCGCCGGAGGCCGGCGAGCGCGAGTTGTTCCACGATCTGGCGCCCGCGCTCACCATGTCCCGCATCATCGCGCACGGCCTACCCGCCGATGACGCGTTCCTCACCCAGGTCGTCGACCAGGTGCTGATCCCGGTTCTCCGCTACCAGCACGACCGCCCGTCTCAGGCCTGATCTCTTTCTCGACATTCGCAACACGGAAGGCTTCACCATGCCCGGAACCACCTCGACCGCCCCCGGCGCGCCCGGCGCCGGGACGTCGACAGGAGCGCCGCACCCGCGGCGCTGGATCGCGCTGGCGGTCATCGCGGTCTCGCAGCTGATGGTCGTGCTCGACGCCACGATCGTGAACATCGCGCTGCCGCAGGCCCAGGCCGACCTGGGCATCACCGACGCGAACCGACAGTGGGTGGTCACCGCCTACACGCTGGCGTTCGGCGGGTTGCTGCTGCTCGGCGGCCGGATCGCCGACTACTGGGGGCGCAAGCGCACCTTCCTGGTCGGCATGACGGGCTTCGCGCTCGCCTCGGCACTGGGCGGCCTCGCCACCACCGGCGGCATGCTCTTCGCCGCCCGTGCGCTTCAGGGCGCCTTCGGCGCGCTGCTCGCCCCGGCGGCGCTGGCGCTGCTCACCGTCCTGTTCACCGAGGCCACCGAGCGGGCCAAGGCCTTCGCCG
Source organism: Micromonospora sp. MGP-C2 (assembly GCF_057766525.1). Classification (NCBI taxonomy): domain Bacteria; kingdom Bacillati; phylum Actinomycetota; class Actinomycetes; order Micromonosporales; family Micromonosporaceae; genus Micromonospora; species Micromonospora sp. MGP-C2. Next base: position 332,097 of record NZ_JBYMEN010000002.1, on the reverse strand, counting down.
TGTACGGCGCGATCGCCGGCGGTGGCTCGGCGGTCGGTCTGCTGCTCGGTGGGGTGCTCACCGAGTACGCCGACTGGCGCTGGTGCCTGCTGGTCAACATCCCGGTGGCGGCCATCGCCATCGCCCTGGCCCTCCCGCTGGTGCCGGAGAGCCGGGCGCACGGCAACACCCGCTACGACGTGCCCGGCGCGATCGTGGTGACCGCCGGCCTGGTCTCCCTGGTCTACGGCTTCACCAAGGCCGCCGAGGACGGCTGGGACGCCACCGCGACGCTCGCTTTCATTGCCGCGGGCGTGGTGCTGCTCGCCGTCTTCGTGGTCATCGAGCTGCGCTCCAGCCACCCGCTGCTGCCGCTGCGGATCCTCCTGGACCGCAACCGGGGCGGGGCGTTCCTCACCTCGACGCTGATCGGCGCCGGCCTGTTCGGGGCGTTCCTCTTCCTGACCTTCTACTTCCAGGTGGTGTTGCAGTACAAGCCCCTTGAGGCCGGGCTCGCGTCGCTTCCGGTCACCGCCGGTGTGCTGATCGCGGCGGGTGGCGCCAGCCAGCTGATGCCACGAGTGGGTGCCAAGCCGCTGATGGTCGCCGGGTCGGCGCTCGCCGCCGTGGGCATGCTGGTGCTCACCCAGATCGACGTGGACACCTCGTTCCTCACCCACCTGCTGCCCGCCCAGGTGGTCCTGGGCCTCGGCCTGGGCTTCACCTTCGTCCCGCTGTCCAGCCTCGCCCTGGTGGGGGTGCCGGAGCACGACGCCGGCGCGGCCAGCGCGACGCTCAACGCCACCCAGCAGATCGGTGGCTCGCTCGGCACCGCCCTGCTGAACACCTTCTACACCAGCGCGGTCGCCGCCTACCTGGTCGGCCGGGCACCGAACCCGGTCAACCAGGTCGAAGCACTGGTGCACGGCTACCGTGTGGCGTTCGCCTGGGGGGCGGCGCTGATCGTGCTCGCCGGGCTGGCCACACTGGTCCTGGTGAAGGTGCGCAAGGAGGACGTCCCGACCGGCAACACCGTGCACATGGGCTGAGCCGACCGACGCGTTCGCTGGCCGGACCGCCCCGACGTGGGGCGAGCCCGGCCGGCGGCCGCTTCCGGTAACGTCCCGACCATCGTCGAAAGTCCGTTTGAGGAGATCCATGTCGACCCCTGCTGACCAGATCATCACGGCTCTGCGCGCGGGCCACGAGGAGCTCGCCGCGCTCGTACGGGACCTGAAGGAAGACGACCTGCTCCGCCCGTCGGGAGCCAGCGAGTGGCAGGTGTCCCAGGTGCTGAGCCACCTGGGCAGCGGCGCCGAGATCAACCTGGCGACGCTGGACGCCGCCCGCACCGGCGCGCCCGGCCCGGACGGGGACTTCAACCGCGGCGTCTGGGCACGCTGGGACGCGATGTCCCCGGCCGAGCACGCCGCCGGCTTCCTCGCCACCAACGAGCGGCTGGTCGAGGCGTACGAGGCGCTGGACGCCGAGACCCGGGCCTCCATGCGGATCGACCTCGGCTTCCTGCCGGAGCCGGTCGACGTGGCCACCGCGGCCCGGTTCCGCCTCAGCGAGTTCGCCCTGCACCAGTGGGACGTCGAGGTGGGGTTCAACTCGTTCGCGGCGGTGACGCCGGCGGCGGTGGGGCTGCTGCTCGACCAGATCGGCGGCATGCTGGCCTGGACCAGCCGCCCGCAGGAGCTGGGCGGTCGGGAGGCCACCCTGCTGGTCCGGTTGCAGGCGCCCGAGCGGACCTTCGGGCTGCGGTTGGGCGAGAAGGTTGACGTCGTCGACGCGCCGGAGCAGCCCGACGGGGAGCTGACCGCCCCCGCCGAGGCGTGGCTGCGGCTGGCCACCGGCCGGCTCGGTCCCCAGCACACCCCGGAGGGGGTCCGGGTGACCGGGCCGGTGACCCTGGACGACCTGCGTCGGGTCTTCGTGGGCTTCTGAGCCGGTGCCGTGCGGGCCGGTCACCCGGTCCGCACGGCCTCTCAACCCTTCACGCAGACCACCTGCTTGAGGTGCGCGACCACCTCGACCAGGTCCTCCTGCTGGGCCATCACCTCGGTGATGTCCTTGTACGCGCCGGGGATCTCGTCGACCACCCCGGCGTCCTTGCGGCACTCCACCCCGGCGGTCTGCGCGGCCAGGTCCTCCGTGCTGAACGTCCGCTTGGCCTGTGCCCGGGACATCCGACGCCCCGCCCCGTGCGACGCCGAGCAGTACGCGTCCGGGTTGCCCCGACCCCGCACGATGTACGACCCGGTGCCCATCGACCCGGGGATGATGCCCAGGTCCCCCCGGCCGGCCCGGATCGCGCCCTTGCGGGTGACCAGCACGTCCATCCCGTCGTAGCTCTCCTCCGAGACGTAGTTGTGGTGGCACGAGATGGGCTCGTCGTAGGAGACCTGCGGGAACTGCTCGCGCACCACGTTGCAGAGCAGAGCCAGCATGACGGCCCGGTTGCGGCGCGCGTACTCCTGCGCCCACCACAGGTCCCGCCGGTACGCGTCCATCTCCGGCGTGCCGGCGAGGAACACCGCCAGGTCCCGGTCCGGCAGGTCGGCGTTGTGCGGCAGGCCCCGGGCCACCCCGATGTGCCGCTCGGCCAGCTCCTTCCCGATGTTGCGGGACCCGGAGTGCAGCATCAGCCAGACCCGTCCCTCGTCGGCGCCGCCCTGCTCCAGGCAGACCTCGATGAAGTGGTTGCCCCCGCCGAGGGTGCCGATCTGCCGACGCGCCCGCGTCTCCAGCTGCGCCACCCGCCGGTCCAGTCCGGCGAACCGGCCCCAGAAGTCGTCCCAGCCCGACTGCTCCAGACCACGGATCCGACGGGTGTCGACCATGTCCTGCCGCTGGGCGAAGCCGACCGGGATGGTGGCCTCGATGGCCGAGCGCAGCGCGGCCAGGTCGTCCGGGAGATCAGCGGCGGTCAGCGAGGTGCGGACCGCCGACATCCCGCAGCCGATGTCGACGCCGACCGCGGCCGGTGAGACGGCCTGTCGCATCGCGATCACCGAACCGACAGTGGCGCCCTTGCCGAAGTGCACGTCGGGCATGACGGCGACGCCCTGCACCCAGGGCAGCGCTCCGATGTTGCGCAGCTGCCGGGCGGCCTGCGGCTCGATGGCGTACGGGTCGGTCCAGACCCGGACCGGCGCCCGGGTGCCGGCGAGAGGGGTGAATCCCATAGTGGTCTCCTTCTTTCGTGCGGTGACCGTTAATGATCATGCGCTGGTTGGCCGGGGCCCGGCGGCGGTACGCGGATACGAAAGGGCCGCCCGATCCCGGTGGGATGGGCGGCCGACGGACGCGTCAGCGTCGACGTCAGTCGCGCCACCCCGGGTCGATGCGCCGCAATGGGCGGCAGGCACAGGTTTTGGCGGTGATGAGCACAGCGGCGCCGACGGGGAGCAGGTGCGAGGCGGCATCGGTGCGGGTGCGTCGCGGCACGGCGTACTCCCCTCGGGGTGTGATCGGTTGACCTTGCACGGACGAGACTAGGAGGGCCACGGCGCGTCCGCAATGGATATCGCCGCTACCGGCCGCCGACCCGGCGCGCGACCGCCAGCAGATACTCCTTGCGATCCAGCGGATTGTTGTCCCAGCGGGTCCGGACGGGGGCGGCACCACGCACCGGCCGGTAGCAGTCGAACTCGGTCTCCAGCACGCCCTCCCCCCGGGTCAGCGCAGGCAGGCGACGCTCCAGCGCGTGCACCAGACCGGCCGGGATCTCACCCTGCACCAGGTAGGACCCGCCCTGCCCGGTGGTGTCGGTCGGCACCGCGTCCAGCTGGGTGAGCGCGGGCAGCAGCGTGCCGAGGATGTCACCCGGCACCTCCAGCCGGAAGCGGTGTACCGGCTCGTGGACCCGCGTGCCGGCGCGGGCGAGTGCGGCCATCAGCACCAACGGGGTGAGATTGCGGAAGTCCCCCGCCGTGCTGGACATGCTCTTGTCGAAGGTGCCGTGGGAATGACTCTGCCGCGCCCAGTAACCGGCGTGGGTCATCGTCACCTCGCAGTCGGGGACCTCCCACCCGTGAAGGCCCTGGCGCAGGGTTCGACGCACGGTCTCCTCCACGGCGGTGAAGAAGGCCGGTGGCATCGAACCCAGCTCGACGCCGAGCCGAAAAGTCACGCCGGCACCGGTCGGCGCCGGCGCGACCCGCAGCCCGACGGTGGCCAGGAACGGGTTGGGCGCCACAGCGATCACCTCGACCGCCTCGCCAATGCCGCACACCCTCTCCACGTGCACCGTGCTGGTCTCCCGGAACGTCACCCCCACGCCGAAGTCGTCGGCAAGGGTGGCCTGGATGACCTCCTTCTGCACCTCGCCGTAGAGCGACACGGTGATCTCGTGCCGCCGGTCGTCCTGCCGCAGGTTGATCAGCGGGTCCTGCTCAGCGAGCTGGACCAGCGCGGCGTGCAGCGCGACCCGGTCTCCGGGGCTTGTCGGCACCACCACCGTCTCCAGGGTGGGCGGCGCGAAGTGGCGGTCCGCGCCGCCACGTTCGGGTGGTACGCCCACCGGGTCGCCGATCCGAGCGTGCTTGAGACCCCACAACCGGGCGATGTGGCCGGCTTCGACCGCCGACGCCTCCACGTCGGCCCCATGGGCGACGACTCGTACGGCAGTGACCAGTTCAGCGTCGACAGCCCCGACGCGGACCCGGTCGCGAATCCGGATGGTGCCGGCGAAGAGCCGGACCAGGGCGATCTTCTCTCCGGCTGGGCCCCGTTCGATGGCGAACACGGTGCCGGAGACCGGGGCGTCGGCGTCGCCCTGGACGGTGGGCAACAGTTCGGTGATCCCGGCGATCAGCGCGTCCACCCCGGCACCGGTGATCGCCGAGCCGGCGTACACGGGCTGCACCAGCGCGCGGCCGGTCCCCGTCGCCAACGCGGCGCGCAGGCGCGGGTACGGCAGCGAGGACGTGTCCGCCACCCAGTCGGCGAGCAGCACGTCATCCTGCCCGGTGAGCAGGTCGAGCAGCCGGTCGGTGAAGGCGAGGTCGGTGGGGCCGTACGGCGTGCAGTAGGCGCCGCGGGTCCCCGGCACCGCCACCGAGCCCATCGCCACGACGGCCGGCGTGAGCTTCTCCGCGACCGCCCGGAAAACCCGTTCGCTGTCCGCGCCGGCCCGGTCGACCTTGTTGATGAAGATCAGCGTCGGGATGCGCAGCCGGCGCAGGGTCCGCATCAGCACCCGGGTCTGCGGCTGCACCCCCTCCACAGCGGAGATCACCAGCACCGCGCCGTCGAGCACACCAAGCACCCGCTCGACCTCGGCGATGAAGTCCGGGTGACCGGGCGTGTCGATCAGGTTGACGGTCACGTCGTCCAGGACGAAGGAGACGACAGCCGAGCGGATGGTGATGCCACGTTGCCGTTCCAGTGCCAGGGTGTCGGTCTGGGTGCTGCCCGCGTCGACCCGGCCGAGCTGGTCGGTCACACCGACGTCGTGCAACAGCCGCTCGGTCAGGCTGGTCTTACCGGCATCGACGTGAGCCAGGATGCCGAGGTTCAGGGTTTTCACGCAGCGTCAGGTCCTTCAGGTAGGCGACAGATCGCTTCTGGTCGGACATCGACGCAGCGCGCATTGGTGCTCCCTGGAGGTTGGTGGCGGTTTCGGGTAGTTCAGCAGGCCGTCGTCGGGTCGGGCAACCGAATAACCGACGCTCCCATGAGTGTCCGAGACCGCTGGCAGACTTGCCGCCATGGTGGAGACCTCCGTGCGGCTGCTGCGGCTGCTGACCCTCCTCCAGGTCCGCCGGGAGTGGTCCGGCGCGGAGTTGGCCGATCGACTGGCGGTCACCACCCGCACGGTACGCACTGACGTGGAGCGGCTGCGGGTGCTGGGTTACCGGATCGAGTCGCACCCCGGGGTCGGCGGCGGCTACCAGCTCGGTGCCGGGTCCGCGCTCCCACCGCTGCTGCTTGACGACGACGAGGCGGTGGCGGTGGCCGTAGGGCTGCGGGCCGCGGCGGGCGGGTCGGTGACGGGTATCGAGGAGACGTCGCTGCGGGCGCTGGCGAAGCTGGAACAGTCGCTGCCGTCGCGGCTGCGGCACCGGGTCGACGCCCTGCGCACGGCGACGGTCTCCGCCGCGGGCGGCGGCCCGACCGTGGACGCCGAAACGCTCACCGCTGTCTCCACGGCGGTGCATCACCGGGAGCGGCTGCGGTTCGACTACGCCGGACACGACGGCACGGCGACCGTGCGCGATGTCGAGCCGTACCGGCTTGTCTACACCGGGCGCCGGTGGTACCTGCTGGGCTGGGACACCGACCGGGCCGACTGGCGCACCTTCCGCGCCGACCGGATCCGGCCCCGGGTGCCGACCGGCCCACGCTTCACGCCCCGGGAGCCGCCGGGTGGCGACGCGGTCGCGCACGTGCTGCGCGGCGTCGGCTCCACCGCCTGGCCACACCCGGCACGGGTACGCCTGCACGCGTCGGCCGAGCAGATGGCGCAACGGATCCCGACCACGGCTGGCCTGCTGGAGGCGATCGACGGGCAGACCTGCCTGCTGCACACCGGCGGCGAGTCGCTGGGCAACCTGGCCGCCTTCCTCGGCACCCTCGCTGTCGACTTCGACGTGCTGGACCCACCGGAGCTGCGCGCCGTCATCCGCGACGTCGCCGCCCGGTTCGGTCGGGCCGCCGGTCCCGCGCCGGGGCGAATCGCGGTTCACCCCGGCGCGGACGCGGCAGTGGAGCTATGACTGCGGCACCAGCCGGAAGGACTGCGCCGCGGTGCCGTTGCAGGTGTACTGGACGAGCTGGACGCTGTCCGCCGTGGACGCCGCCGGCACGTCGAGGCACTTGCCACTGAGTCGGTTGACCAGGCGGTAGTAGCCGCCGCCCTCGGATTCGACCCGCCACTGCTGGTTGTTGCCGCCGCTGTAGGACCAGAGCTGGATCGGCGCGGAGTCTGCTGTCGACACGTTGGTCACGTCGAGCACCTGCGCGCTGTTGTTGCGGTTGTTGACCCGCAGGTAGCCGCCGCTGGTCGGCGCGAACTGGTACTGCTGGGCGGCGCTGCCGTTGCAGGCGTACTGCTGGATGGCGGTGCCGTTCGCGCTGGCGGCGGCCCGGGCGTCGACGCACTTGCCGCTGCCCCGGTTGACCACCGTGTGCCAGGCGGTGGGCGAGATCGGGCCGCCGGTCGGCGGGGGCGTCGTCGGGGGGACGGTGCCGGCGCCGGCGAGCCAGTGCAGCCCGTCGATCAGCAGCTGGTTCTGCTGGGCGCTGTCGAAGGTGGACGACAGCCCGGTGTTGGTGTTGTAGTTCATCGCGTTGTGCCCGAAGTTGGCGTAGAGCATCTTGTACTGCCGGTTGCTCCAGACCAGCGGGTAGTAGCCGCCGTACCAGGACTGGTTGGGGTCGGTGCCGACCGGGAAGCTGGACGGGTCGACCGAGGCGAGGATGTCGATGTTGGGGTTCTGCCGCAGGTCGTTGCTCCAGGAATACCACTCGCTGATCGACGACGGGAAGGTCGCCGGGAGGTTCCGGGTGGCGGCGTGGGTGCGGTTGTCGGCGCGCATCGTGACCCGGGTGGGTCCCCAGGTGTTCGTCTGGAACGCGCCGGTGCCGAGGAAGGTGTTGTAGTACCAGCTCCAGCTCGACGGGTTGTCGGTCCACGCGCTGACGTGGAAGCCCAGCCACGCGCCGCCGTTCTGCATGTACTGCTGGAACGCGGCACGCTGCGCGGTGGGCGGCGCGTCGTCCAGGAACATGACGACCTTGTACTGGGCCAGGTTCGCGGTGTTCAGCAGGCCCCAGTTGTTGGTGGCCTCCCAGGAGAAGCCGTACTGGGCGGCGGCCTGCGGGAACCAGGCCCGGGCGTCCTTGACGAAGTCGATGTGCGCGGCGTCCCAGGTGCCGTTGTAGAAGGCCAGGACCTTGAACGTCGGCGCGGCCTGCGCGGCACGCGAGGCGTTGACCGCGAGACCGGCGCTCAGCGCGACCAGCAGTGCGACGAACAACGACACGATCCGTCTGGTACGGGAGGAGAGTTCTGCGATCACCTGATCGTCCCTTCGGTGGGGACGCGCGCCGCCGCGTCGACCTGCTTCTGTTCACAAGCCTTACAGATAGACGAAAGATTATGTCGCGTCTCCGGTGTCGTCAATCGCGACCCGACCGATCCGGGTGGGATTCCTGCGGCAACGGGTACCCCAGCCGGATGACCAGCCCGGACGCGGTCGACGTCGACCAACCGCTCGCCGTGGACCTGCCCGCCGCCCCGCACGACGCCAGCGGTGAGCGGGTGCCGATTCGCGACCTGGCCGGCCTCGCACCAGCGGCCCGGCCGGCGCGCCGCTGGACCCCGAGCCGGGTGGTGGCCACCCCGGCCGCCCTCGACCACCCGCACGGCCAACGGATCGTCGAGCGGGTGCAGGCGCAGGGCATCGAGGTGGAACGCCTGCGGGCCAACCGGCTCACCGGGGTCCGCGGGCAGACCGACCGGGAGACGTACGCCCGAGCGAAGGCGACCATGGCGATCGTGGTGAGCCCACCGTCGCGGCGCGACCTGCAACCCATCGCGCCCAGCGCCGACTGGCGGGTCGACCTCGCCGAGGGTTGCCCGGCGCACTGCCAGTACTGCTACCTCGCCGGATCACTGTCCGGCCCGCCGGTCACCCGGGTGTACGCGGACCTCGACGACATCCTGGACGGGCTCGCCGCGTACGCCGGTCGGGGGACGGTGACCAGTCGCAACGCCCGACGCGCCGACGAGGGCACCACCTTCGAGGCGTCCTGCTACACCGACCCGCTCGCCCTGGAACACCTGACCGGGAGCTGGCGGCGGGCGGTGCAGCACTTCGCCGACTGGGACGCGCCCGTGCAACTGCGCTGGACCACCAAGTACGCCGACGTGGGCACCTTCGTCGGGCTGCCGCACGCCGGCCGCACCCGGGTCCGGTTCAGCGTCAACTGCGCCCCGGTGAGCGTTCGGTTCGAGGGCGGCACCGCCCGGGTGCCGGACCGCCTGGCGGCGCTGCGCCGGCTCGCGCTCGACGGCTACCCGGTCGGGCTGACCATCGCGCCGATCATCGCAATGCCCGACTGGCGGGAACGCTACGGCGAGTTGCTCGACCAGGTCCGCGCGGCGGTCGACGGGGTCCCCGAGCTGGACCTGACCGCCGAGCTGATCACCCACCGGTTCACCCCGGGCAGCAAGGACGTGCTGCTCGGCTGGTACCCACGGACCCGGCTGGAGATGGACGAGGAGTCCCGCACCCGCAAACACGGCAAGTTCGGCGCGATCAAGTACGTCTACCCCCGGGACACGATGGCCGAGCTGCGCGAGTGGTTCACGGCCGAGCTGGCCGCCCGCGTACCGGCCTGCCGCATCCTCTACTGGACCTGACCGCGGAGGACCAGCCTGACCGCACAGGATCGGCCTGACCGCGGAGGATCAGCCGACCGACGAGCGGGCGACGGGCTCGGCGAAGAAGGTGTCCGGGTACGGCTCGTCGCGCAGGCTGTAGTGCCACCACTCGCGGTCGTAGTTGACGAACCCGGCGTCGGTCATCAGCCGCTGCAACAACCGGCGGTTGTCGCGCGCCGTCCCGGTGATCCGAGGGTCGGCGGTGTGCGCCCGGGAGTCGAAACAGTCGAAGCCCGTACCCATGTCAATGCTGTTGTCGGCGAAGCGCTGCCCCCGGGGCGCGGTGCAGGCGACCAGCGGTTGCCCGACCCGGTACGGGGGTTGGCTGGCGGCCGGTTCGTCGACCAGGGTCAGGTCCAGGGTGCTGCCTCGACTGTGCGCGGTGGGCGCCCCGATGTACCCCTCGGCGAAGAGCCGGTTCTTGGCCACGTCCGGGTAGAACTCGGCCTTGGTCTGCTGCTCGTCGGGGCGCTTCGACCAGGCGACGAAGTCGTCCACGGCCGGCTGCGGGCGATAGCAGTCGTACACCTTGAGGCTGTGCCCACCGGCCAGCGCGGCGTCCTGCACGCGGCGCAACGCCTCGGCCGCCTGCCGGGTGAGCAGGCACAACGGCTCGGGGTAACCGGCGATCGGGCGGCCGACGAAGTTGTGCGGTGTCGCGTAGCGGATGTCGGCGTGGATGCGCGGGTCGAGGTCGGTCAGGACCACGAACCCCGGCAGCCGCTCGCTGGTGGTCGGCGTCGGCGGGCCCACCGATGCCGGGGTCGGCGAGGGGCTCACCGAGGTCGGCTGCGACGCGACCGGCGCGGGGCGGGGCTCCGGCCGCGAACAGCCCCCGAGCAGCGCGGCGAGCACGAGCACGACCCCGATGCTGTTACCCACCGACCCTGTCTATCAGCCGCGCTCGGGCCGCCGCGGCAACAGGACATGATCCACTGGCTTTTCCGGAAGATTTCCGCAACTTCGGTGATCATCAGCACTCACCTGGAATGTCGTGAACCCCCTCCCGTGAGGCAAGATGACGCGTGGAACGGGCACGCCGTTTCGGGACACACGGTGGACGACGTCTTGTGGTCGTTCCTCCGGCTCGGTGAAGGAGACGCGGGTGGGCGCGGACGACGGACGCAGGGTGACCATCACCGCGATCGCACGGGAGGCCGGGGTGTCGGTGCCGACCGTGTCACGGGTGCTCAACGGTCGCTCCGATGTGGCTCCCGGCACCCGGGAGCGGGTCGAGGAGTTGCTGCGCCACCACGGCTACCGGCGGCGCACCAGCCGCAGCGTGCGCCGCGCCGGCCTCATCGACCTGGTCTTCAACGACCTGGACAGCCCCTGGGCTGTGGAAATCATCCGGGGTGTGGAGGATGTCGGGCACGGCGCGGGCCTCGGCACCGTGGTCTCCGCGATCCACCGGCAGCCCACCGCGGCCCGGCAGTGGCTGCAGAATCTGCGCACCCGGGCCACCGACGGCGTCATCTTCGTGACCTCCCACCTGAGCCCGCCGCTGCACGCGCAACTGCGTCGCCTCAACGTGCCGGTGGTGGTCGTCGACCCGGCCGGCGTGCCGGCCATGGACGTGCCGACCATCGGGGCGACCAACTGGGCCGGTGGTCTCGCCGCGACCGAACACCTGCTGTCGATCGGGCACCGCCGCATCGGCTTCGTGGCCGGGCCGACGCATCTGCTGTGCAGCCGCGCCCGGCTCGACGGTTACCGGGCCGGGTTGGAGGCCGCCGGTGTGCCGGTGGACGACAAGCTGATCTACCCGGGCGATTTCTACCACGCCTCCGGGTTCTCCGGCGGCACCGCGCTGCTCGACCTCGCCGACCCGCCGACCGGCATCTTCGCCTCCAGCGACCAGATGGCCTTCGGCGTCTACGAGGCCATCCGGCGTCGGGGGCTGCGAGTCCCGGACGACGTGAGCGTCGTCGGCTTCGACGATCTGCCGGAGGCCCGCTGGGCGTCCCCACCGCTGACCACCGTGCGCCAACCGTTGGTCGAGATGGGACGGTTGGCGGCACGGACCGTGCTGCGCCTGTCCCAGGGCGAGGGCATCGACTCGCCCCGGGTGGAGCTGGCCACCGAACTGGTCGTCCGCGACAGCACCGCCGCCCCACCGACCGGGTCGCCCGACCCGTCGTGACGGCCGGAACTGCGTCGGAATCCGGTTGGACCACTTCCGGTCCACTTCCGGGAATTCCGGCGCTGCGCGGCTGACGCCAGTCGACCGTACGGCGCGGTGAGCGACCGAGGGTCACCCACCGCGCCGACGCCGTCAGTGGTGGTGGTGCGTGCGGACGGCCTTGCGGATGGTCACCGGCAGCGCGGGCGCGCCGTCGACGGGTGCCGGGTCCTCGGCGGTCGGCGCCACTCCCCCGGCGGCGATCCGGTCCAGCGTGGCCAGGCCGGCCGCGTCGACCTCGCCGAAGATCGTGTAGTTGGGGCGCAGCGCCGAGTTGGCGTAGACCAGGAAGAACTGGCTGCCGTTGGTGTCCGGCCCGGCGTTGGCCATGGCCAGCACGCCCCGGGCGTACACCCGACGCTCCCCGGTCGGGTCGGTGGGCGCCGGCGGCAGGTCGGTCGGCAGCTCGTCGCGGTACCGGTATCCCGGGCCCCCCTCGCCGGTGCCCGATGGGTCACCGCACTGCAGCACGCTCAACGTCGGGTACGCGGTGAGCCGGTGGCACGGGGTGCGGTCGTAGAAGCGCTTGCCCACCAGGTGCAGGAAACTCTGCACGGTGCACGGCGCGGCTGCCCGGTCGAGGGTCAGCCCGATCGGCCCGTGGTTGGTCGCCAGTGTCACCCGGACGGTGCCCCGGGCCGGCGTGCGTCGCGGGTCGGGTGGCAGCGGCACCGGCCGGGCCGCGGGCTCGTCCGGCGTCTCGGTGTACGCGCAGGGGCCGTGGGTGGTGCGCGGCGGTCGGGTGGCGGCGTCGGCAGCGGTGGGCGGCGCGGCGGACGCGGTGACCGCATCGCCCGACGGGCCCGGCGCGGCGACCGCGGCGGCGGACGCGCCGACGACCAGCGCCCCGGCGAGCACTGTCACCCCCGCGAGGCGGGTCAGGGCGCGCACCGGTCGGCGGGGTGCCGCCACGCCGGGGCGCGGTGGGAGTTCACTCGACACAGGGATCCTCCTGGACTCGTGGTGCCAGAACGACCGGAGTCTATGGAGGGCAGCGCCGGATGTCGATTCGTCAGGGCAGCCGACGGCGGCGGCGCCACAGCAGCCCGCCCAGCAGCATCACCACACCCGCGGCGCTCACCGCGGTCACCGACCAGAGCCAACCCGAGCCGGTACGCGTCGGCCCGCTGGCTGCCGCCGGCCGAGGCGCACCCGGTGCCGCCAGCGCGGACGGCGCAGCCGACGGCGTCGCGGTCAACTCACCCGGCTCGACCAGCCGGCCGACGGAGGCGTCCCGGGGCAGCGTGAAACCCCAGTCCAGCAGGGCGGCGCCCTGCTCCCAACCGCGCATGGGCGTGGACTCCGCGCCCAGCAATGTCACCACCAGGCGTCGCCCGCCGCGTTCCGCCGCGCCCACGTAGGTGTGCCGCGCGAGGTCGGTGAAGCCGGTCTTGCCGCCGAGCGCTCCCGGGTACCGGTAGATGAGCTGGTTCTCGTTCTGGATCTCGAAACCCTTGGTGCGCTGCGCTGGCTGGACGGGAATCCGCGTGTGCTCGGTCAGCGCGTACCGGCGGAAGGTCGGATCAGCGAAGCAGGCCCGGGCGATCAACGCCAGGTCGTACGCGCTGGTGAACTGCCCCCGGCCATCCAGCCCGGACGGGGTTACCGCGTGCGTCTGGAGCGCGCCGAGATGGTGTGCGTGCTCGTTCATGGCGCGTACGCCGGCGGCGCTGTCGGTCCCGCTGCCGAGTCGGGCCAGCGCGTTGGCGGCCTCGTTGCCGGAGTTGAGCAGCAACCCGAGCCAGATGGTCTCGATGGTGTACCGGCCGCCCGCGACGAGACCCACTGCCGAGGAGCCGGGCTCGATGTTCATGTCATCCTCGGTGACGGTGACCGTCTGCTTCGGGTCGAGCCGGGGCAGCATCGTGGCCGCGAGCAGGAGCTTCTGCACGCTGGCCGGGGTGCCGTACTCGTGGGGGCCGCACCCGCCGAGGATCTGGCCGCTGTCCAGGTCGGCGATCAGCCAGGAGGTGGCGCTGACCCCCGGTGGCGCGCTGACGCCGGCCGGCGCGACCAGGCCGGTCGTGTCCAGCGCCGCGCCGCCGACCACCCGCTGCTCGGGCACGCCGGGCGGGGGCGAGGGCCGGGGCGGGCGGGACACCCCCGGCGCCGGCGCGCGGGGGCACCGCACGACCGGCGCGGCGGACGCTCCGGCGGAGGCGACCGGCGCGGGAGCGAGCAGAACGGCGGACGCGGTGGCCGCCAGCAGCGCAGTCCTCATGTGCCCGACCCTGGTCAACAAGATCCTCCGGCGGGACGGGTTGCCGCGGTCGGTCGCCCGGCCTCCTCGCGAGCGCGCAGGTAGTCGTCCAGGGCGGCACTGCCCCGCAGCCGGCGCAGACTGCGTGCGTGCAGCTCCTGCTCGCGGCGGGCAAGCTCCGCGCGGACCCGCTGCGGGCTCCCGGTGGTCCGCAACTCCCCCAGCACCGCCTCGATGATCTCGAACGGGTACGCACCTCGGCGCAGCAACGCGATGACCTGCGCGGCACGCAGCTCGGCCTCGTCGTACACCCGGTAGTTGGTGCCCGGGGTGCGGCGCGGCCGCAGCAGCCCGCGCTGCTCCCACAGCCGTAGCTGCGACGTCCGGACGCCGACCAGGGCGGCGACCTCGCCGATGCGGGCGGCGCGGCGTGGTGCGGGCCGGGCCGCCGGTGGGCTGGCCAGCACGGTCTCGAACGCGCCGAGCACCCGGCGGATCTCGGCGCGTTCGCGGTCCAGTTCGGCGTGACCGCCGTCGAGCGCCGCGAGGGCGGCCGGCAGGTCACCCCCGTGCACCGCCGACATGATCTCCCGGGTACGACCCCAGCCGTGCCCCTCGGCCAACCGCCGCGCCACGGTGAGCGCCCGGGCGTGCTCGGTCGTGAAGATCCGGTAGCCGCTCGCGGTGCGCCCCGCCGGCGGCAGCACCCCCGACTCGACGTAGTTGCGCACCTGCTGCACCGAGATCCCCACGGTGGCCGCCAGGTCGACGGCGCGCAGCCGACTCTCCCGGGTGCCGTCCACGCGAGTCACCCTACCGCTTACGACGTGATTTGAGACTTTCCGGGACGTGCTGCTGACGTGAGCGCTCCGATTCCGGCAAAAGTCTCTACATGGTGATGAATGAGACAATGGAACCCGCCAGCATCGCGGGGAAGAGTCCCGCCACGACTCTGTGAAGGGTTCGCATGTCGCAGCCAGCATGGTCCGCCGCCGACAGCCACGACATGATCGAGGTACGCGGAGCGCGGGAGAACAATCTCGCCAGCGTCTCGGTCGACATCCCCAAGCGCCGGTTGACCGTCTTCACCGGTGTCTCCGGATCGGGCAAGTCGTCGCTGGTCTTCGGCACCATCGCCGCCGAGTCCCAGCGCATGATCAACGAGACCTACAGCGCGTTCCTCCAGTCGTTCATGCCGAACCTCAACCGGCCGGACGTCGACTCGCTGCGCAACCTCAGCGCGGCCATCGTCGTCGACCAGGAGCGGATGGGCGTCAACTCCCGCTCCACCGTCGGCACCGCCACAGACGCGTACGCGATGCTGCGGATCCTCTTCAGCCGGCTCGGCCAGCCGTCGATCGGCGGCGCCGGGGCGTTCAGCTTCAACCTGCCCGAGGGCATGTGCACCACCTGTGAAGGGCTGGGCCGCGTCTCCGACCTCGACATCAACGAGTTGGTGGACGTCGAGCGCTCCCTCAACGACGGCGCGATCACCGTGCCGAACTTCGCTGTCGACTCCTGGTACTGGCAGACCATCGTCGGCTCCGGCCTGTTCGACCCGGACGTCAAGCTGCAGGACTTCACCCCGCAACAGTGGGAGGACTTCCTCCACAAGCCGGCCACCAAGATCAAGGTGGGGAGCAACAACTGGACGTACGAGGGTCTGGCCGTCAAGGTCAAGCGGCTCCTGCTGACCAAGGACCGCGAGTCGATGCAACCGCACATCCGCGCCTTCGTCGACCGGGCCGTCACCTTCACCACCTGCGGCGACTGCGCCGGCACCCGACTCAACGCGGCGGCCCTGTCATCGCGGATCGCCGGACGCAACATCGCCGACTGCTCGGCCATGCAGATCAGCGACCTGGCGACGTTCGTCCGAGGCATCGACGACCCCATGGTGGCACCACTGATCGCCAACCTCCGGGACCTGTTGGAGTCCCTGGTCGAGATCGGGTTGGGCTACCTCAGCCTGGACCGGGAGTCGGCCACCCTCTCCGGAGGTGAGGCCCAACGGGTGAAGATGGTCCGGCACCTCGGCTCCAGCCTCTCCGACGTCACGTACGTCTTCGACGAACCCACAGTCGGCCTGCACCCGCACGACATCGCCCGGATGAACGACCTGCTGCTGCGGTTGCGCGACAAGGGCAACACCGTGCTGGTGGTCGAGCACAAGCCGGAGACCATCACGATCGCCGACCACGTGGTCGACCTCGGGCCGGGCGCCGGCACCGACGGTGGCCGGATCTGCTTCACCGGCGACGTCCCCGGACTGCGCCGCTCCGACACGCTCACCGGCCGGCACCTGGACCACCGGGTGACACTGCGCGACGAGACGCGCCGGCCCACCGGGCAGCTCACCATCCGCCAAGCCGACCTGCACAACCTGCGCGACGTGGACGTGGACATCCCACTCGGGGTGCTCACCGTGGTCACCGGAGTCGCCGGCTCCGGCAAGAGCTCACTGATCCACGGGTCGCTGCGCGGCCGGGCCGGGGTCGTGATCGTGGACCAGTCCCCGATCCGGGGGTCCCGACGCAGCAACCCGGCCACCTACAGCGGGCTGCTCGACCCGATCCGTACCGCCTTCGCCAAGGCCAACGGCGTCAAGGCCGCCCTGTTCAGCGCCAACTCCGAGGGCGCCTGCCCGGCCTGCAAGGGAATCGGGCTGATCTACACGGACCTGGCGATGATGGCCGGCGTCGCGAGCGTCTGCGAACGGTGCGAGGGGCGACGCTTCACCGACGAGGTGCTCACGTACACGCTGCGCGGCAAGAACATCAGCGAGGTGCTGGCCATGTCGGTCACCGAGGCGCACGCCTTCTTCCCGCACCTCATCCTCGGCCGGCTGGTCGACGTCGGCCTCGGATACCTCAGCCTCGGTCAGCCGCTGACCACCCTGTCCGGCGGGGAACGGCAGCGACTCAAGCTCGCCATCCACCTGGCGGAGAAGACCACCACGTACGTGCTGGACGAACCCACCACCGGCCTGCACCTCGCAGACGTGGACCAGTTGCTGGCCCTGCTCGACCGGATGGTCGACGCCGGCAACACGGTGATCGTCATCGAGCATCACCAGGCGGTCATGGCGCACGCCGACTGGCTCGTCGACCTCGGCCCGGGCGCCGGGCACGACGGCGGCCGAATCGTCTTCACCGGCACACCCGCCGAACTGGTCGCCCACGGCGACACCCTCACCGCCACCCACCTGCGCGAGTACGTCGGCGAGGCGGCAGCAGTCGCCTAGGCGCGCGACCCGACGGTCAGCGGAGCCTGCGCTGGGCGGCGCGGCTGCGGCGGTCGAGGGCCGGGTGGTCGGGCGGGCGGTGGTCGGCCACGCGTCGGCCGATGGCCGCGGCGGTCAGGCCACTCGGCGCAGCCAGCGTCGCTGCCAGGGCGTCTCCACCGCCTTCGGGTGGTAGCCCGCCCGGACCCACGGCACCGCCCGGTCGGCAGGCAGGCCGTCGAGGATCGCCAGCGCGGCCAACGCCGTTCCGGTGCGCCCCACCCCACCCCGACAGGCCACCTCGACGCGCTCCCCGTCGTGCGCCCGCCGCAGCGCCACCCGTAGGGCATCGAGGGCGTCCGCCCGATCGAGCGGTACCCAGAAATCGGGCCACCGGATCTTCCGGTGCGGCCAGGTCGGCTCCGGACCAGACGCCAACAGCAGGGCGAAGTCGGCGGGCGAGGTCACCGCACCGATGCGGCGCCCGCGCACCGTCGCCCCGCTGGGGAGTACGAGTACGCCCGACTGCTCGGACCATGGCTGCGGCTCGGTCATCCGAGCATTGTGCCGCCGACTGACTGATCCATGGGCACAGACAGCGCCGCCCCCGGCCCTTGTGGGCTCGGGGGCGGCGCTGGTGTCGGTGTGCAGGTCGCCTCTCGGCGAGTGGCGCGGCGCGGCTCCAGCCGAACGGTATTCCGCGAAGGCATATTAGGTGAGGCCCGGGGACACTGAGTCACACCGACACTGACCACAACCGGCTCGGCCCCCACGTTGTTCCCCCACCTGACCGCACCCGCCCGTCCGATGCACCGCCCGGCTGTCCGCCGTCCCCGCTGGCAGGCGACTGCCCACCGCAACGGCTCGCCGCACCGCCCGCCACGTGGGCTTACCGCACCGCCCGCCACGTGGGCTCGCCGCACCGCCGGCCGGTCTGCCGCCGCCGAATCGCCCCGTCGTCGAGTTGCACCGCCGATCGCCGCACGGCCACGACCATCCACCCACCACCGAGCCGGGCGTCGGCCGCGCACGCCATCCCCCGCAGCGACCAGCCCGTGCGCCTGCCGCACGGAAACGGAAATGCCGCTGGCCGGCACCCCGGGTGGGGGTGCCGGCCAGCGGTCGGGTCGTTCAGTGTTCGTGTTGGTGTCAGCTGTTCCAGTGCTGGGCGACCAGGTCGGTGGCCTGCTGTTCCCACTGGGCGTAGGCGTCGGGGTAGGCGGAGACCTGGACGGTCTGCGCGGCGTCGGTCAGCGCCATGTCCTGCCAGCCGTCGACCTGGCGGAGGCCCTTGAGGAACGCGGTGGTGGAGTAGGCGGGGTCGGTGATCTGCTCAGGGGTGCCCCAACCACTGGTCGGGCGCTGTTGGAACAGGCCCAGCGAGTCATGGTCGTTGGCGTCGCCGAGGTGGCCCAGGTTCTCCAGCTTCGACTCCTGCAGACTCGTCGCGATGGAGATCACCGCGGCGCGCTCGGGCAGGCCGGCCTTCTTCGTCGCGGCGATGATCGCCTTGACGTTGGCGGTCTGCTCGTCATTCAGGGTGATGTGGGACTGCTCGCCCTGGGGCTTCGGGGCGGCCGACTGCACCGCCACCGCCACCGGCTTGGCATCCACGGGGTTGGCGTGGGCGGCGATCGGGCCGGCGAAGACACCACCGGCGAACGCGAGACCAGCAACAGACAACATGCTCTTACGGAAGATCGTGTTCATGGGGGTAGCTCCTTCGGGGGTAGGAAACACCCGCACCGCCAAGGGGGGTCGGCGACACAAGGGTGTGAGCACCTCGTCCGGCGCTGCATCAAACAAAGGGAAAAGTCTTCGGGGAGATCGGCACCAGTTAAGCCGGGGGGCTTGCGGGGGCCGGGTCGGCGGCCTGCGAGCGGAGGGCTCGGGCGCCGGGTCCATGTGTAACGACCGGGGGTCGGGGGTCATTCCCCGGTGGGCCCATCCACCGACGTCCGCTCGTGTGAAGCGGTGGCGGGGTGGTCGCTCGTGGGGACTGCAACGACCGGGGGCCCGGGGTCATTCCGCAGGCCGGGCCATCCGACGGCACCCGGCGGGCGGGGCGGTGAGCCGGTGGTCCTGCGATCGTCAGAGTGTGTAACGACCCCGCCCCGGCCATCATTCCGACCGACGGGTGTAGCCGGTCACTGCCCACGGAGCCTCCGGATCCGGCAAATCACCCAAAGTCCCACCCCGGCGGTCACGAACCCACCCCGGCCGGGCATGATCCACTCGGCTTCAGGGAGGTCGGGGCATCCAAGACGTCTGGATGCCCCGACTTCACGAAGACCGAGTCGATCAAGTCCAAGGGCGTCAGTGCCAGGGCCGCCCGGATCGGACAATCACCCCAACCGGGCCCTTGAGTCACGGGACGAATCCATCGCGGCCCGGAAAGGTCACCTCGCCGGCAGCGAAACCGTTCGAGGCAGACGTTCTGGAAAGACCAGAATCGCAACCGATGCCGCGAAACCGGCCCTACCGCTGGTCGGATCCCCATGAACCGCTGCGGTAGAGCGTGCCGCGACCACCCGGATCCGGCACACCACCGCCAGCCCCAACCCCACGATCCACGCCAAACCCACCATCGGCCCCGTAACCACCACCGGAACCGAAGCCGCCACCCAAACCGGAGCCGCCACCCGAATCAAAGCCACCACCGGAACCGACCCCACCGGGCACACCCGATGACCGGCCCGAGTCGAGGTCATCCGATTCGGGGTTACGGGCAGCGCGCCGTGCCCGCAGCACGCGCGACCCGACGAACCAGGCCAGGCCCGCCACGCAGGCCACGATCACGACGTTCTGGAGTATGCCGACGTACCCCTCGACGAGATGCCAGTTGTCGCCGAGCAGGTAGCCGGCGAGCACGAAGGTCGTGTTCCAGATCAGGCTGCCCAGCGTGGTGTAGAGCAGGAACGTGGCGACGGGCATCCGTTCAACGCCGGCCGGGATGGAGATCAGACTCCGGAAGATCGGGATCATGCGGCCGAAGAAGACCGCCTTCACGCCGTGCCGGAGGAACCACGCCTCGGTCCGGTCCACGTCGGTGAGCTTCACCAGCGGCAGTCGGGCCACGATGGCGCGCATCCGGTCCCGGCCCAGCGACGCCCCGATCAGGTAGAGCGCCAGCGCGCCCACCACCGAGCCCAGTGTGGTCCAGAAGATCGCACCGATCAGGCTGATCCGCCCCTGGGCGGCGACGAACCCGGCCAGCGGCAGGATCACCTCGCTGGGGATCGGCGGAAACAGGTTCTCCAGCGCCACCGCCAGGCCGGCACCCGGCCCACCGAGTCGTTCCACCAGGTCACTGACGTAGCCGACCATCCCATCCTGGGGTGGTTCGGCCGCAGCGGTGGGGGTTCCGGTGGCGAGCACGGCGTGGGACGTTCGAATCATGCGCCCACGTTACGAAGTGATCCTGAGAGCCGACCATGAGGCTGACCGCCCGGCCGCGCGGGTGGACCCCACCGGCGGGGGTGCGGAAACCCGCACCCCGCTACGGCTCGCGGTGGCGCAGCCGCTGTGCGTACCCCTGGATGTCGCGGCGAACGCGCGGGCGCACGCCGCCGCGGTCCGTGCGGCGGGTGCCCGGGTGGTGGTCTTTCCGGAGCTTTCGCTGACCGGGTACGAGTTGGACGCCCCGGTCGTGTCGTCCGATGACCCGCGGTTGGCGCCATTGGTCGAGGCGTGCGGCGAGGTGGGCGCGCTGGCCCTGGCCGGTGCACCGGTCGCGGGTGATCACATCGCGGTGCTGGCGGTGACCGGGGCCGGTGCGACCGTGGCGTACCGGAAGATGTGGCTGGGGGACGCGGAGGCCCGCCGGTTCCGGCCGGGCGATGCGCCGGTCGTGCTCGATGTGGACGGTTGGCGGATGGGGTTGGCGATCTGCAAGGACACCGGGGTCGCCGCCCACGCGGAGCGGACCGCGGCGCTCGGGATCGACGTCTACGCGGCGGGTGTCCTGGAGTCCGCGCGCGACGCCGCCGTGACGGACCAGCGGGCGCACCGGATCGCCACCGCCCACCGGGTCTGGGTGGCGGTGGCGAGTTTCGCCGGTTCGACCGGCGGTGGCTACACCGAGGCGGCCGGACGGTCGGGGGTGTGGACGCCGCAGGGCGAGGTCGTCGCGCGCGCGGGCACCGAGCCGGGCGAGTCGGTCAGCACAGTGTTGTACGCCTCGGGCAGGATCAGCTGATGAGAACTGTCCCCTCCCGACTGTCCGTGGTCACGGTGGGAGCACGCGACATCGTGACGTTGCGGTCGTTCTACCGGTCTTTGGGGTGGCCTGAGCTGCCGGCCAGCGACGATGGTTGGTCGGCCTTCCTGCTCGGTGGTGTCCTGTTCGCGCTCTACCCGCTGCCGGAGCTGGCCGCCGAGGCGGCGCCGGACGCGCCCGCCCCGGCCGGTGGCTGGTCGGGCGTAACCCTGGCCTGCAATGTCGACAGCCGCGAGGAGGTCGACACGGCTTTCGCCGCGGCCGTCGAGGCGGGCGCGACGGTGGTGGCGGCGCCGACCGATCGGTCCTGGGGTGGGCGCTCCGGTTACATCGCAGACCCGGAAGGCAACCGCTGGGAGATCGCCTGGGCGGGCACGGCCCGCTTCGACGAGCGCGGCGCGCTCACCTCGTTCGGCTGAGCGGCTGGTGTTTGCGTCTCGACCATGACCTTGGAATGCTTCGCGGGTGACTTCTTTTCCGGGGACGTTCGCTCACGATGTCATCGACCAGCCGGCGCAGGCGCAGATCGAGGCGTTCATCGACGAGCACCGCCGGGCGCTCAACGGCTGCCTGGACGGGATGACCGAGGAGCAGGCGCGCCGGTCGTTGGTGCCGTCCCGGACCACGCTGCTGGGTCTCGTGAAGCACGCCACGTTCGTGGAGAAGGTCTGGTTCGACGAGGCCGTCACCTGCCGGCCCCGCTCCGAGATCGGCATTCCCGCGACGCCGGACGAGTCGTTCATCCTCGATGACGACGACACGATCGCCTCGATCCAGCGAGCACACCGCGAGGCGTGCGAAGCCTCCCACCGCGCGACGGCGTCGTTGGGCCTGGACGACGTGCTCCGCGGCAACCGGCGCGGCCCGCTGCCGCTGCGTTGGGTGTACCTGCACGTGCTGCGCGAGCTGGCCCAGCACTGTGGGCACGCCGAAATCCTGCGTGAGCAGCTCCTGGCCGAATAGCGCGGGCAGTCAGCCTGCGTCCAGCACCTCCCGCAACCGTGTCGCGAACTCCTCCGGCTTGCCCGCGTAGCCGAACTCACCGCCGAGGAAGCCGCCGTGGTGACTCGGGAACACCACGGGCTGCTGACCGAGGACGGCCGCCATGCCGAGGGCCGTCCGCGCGGTGTACGTCCCCGCCGACTCCTCACCGACCGCGATCACGATCCGGGTCGGTGCGGCGGTGAGCAGGCCCGCGTCGGGCTGGTAGTCGGTGATCGCCCACGAGCTCTGCGACAACAACGGGTCGTCGCGGGTGCCGTCGTCGTCGGTCGACATGCCGAACATCGCCGGGTCGGGCGTCGGCTGGGCGAAGTAGGCATCGGTGAACTCGCCCTGCCACGACGTCATCGCGATGAACGCGGCCATGCCGGCGCCGGTGCCCTTCGCCTGGTACGCCTCGTAGAAGCCGGCCCGCGCGCGCTCGGCGGCGCTGGCGTCGGGAAGCACCGCGTTGATCGGCGGCTCGTGCGCCACCAACGTGACGACGTCGTGCGGGTACGTCGCGACGAGTTCGAGTGCCGTCACCGCACCGCCGCTGCTGGCGAACACGTCGACCGGGCCGGCGCCGAGCGCCTCGATCAGCAGGTGCAGGTCGGCCGCCTGCTGCCGCGGCGTGTGGTCGATGCGACCGTCCCTGCGGACGCTGCGGCCGAGCCCGCGTGGGTCGTAGGTGACGACGGTACGGTCGGTGAAGTGCGGGGCGAGCGCGGTGAAGCCCTCCGCCGTCATCGGTTGACCGATCATGAGCAGCACGGGGTGCCCGCCGGACGGGGGCAGCGGACCGCGGACGTCGTAGACCAGGTCGACGCCGGGTACGGCGAGGGTGTGTGTCTGCGTTGTCGTCATGTCGGTGAGACTACGACCGGCAGAAACCGATGGGCGAGTACGCCGTGCCGACGACATCCATGCACGTACCGGTGGATCGTCGAGAACGACCGGGTGCACGGCGGTACTGGATCACGCCTTAGCCCACCCGCCGGTGTCACCGAAGCGGCGCAGCGTCCACCGGGCGGGAGGCCAACCGCCGGGGTCGTGGTCGGTGGTCCATTCGGTGATCGAGGCCGGAGGCACGTCCAGGTCGAACCCCCGAAAGACCGGCTGCGCGGCGAGCGCGTGGAACGCGCCCTCGACGGTTTCGCTGTGACCGACCAGAACCACTGTGGCGCCCCGGTGCCGGTGGGCGATCTCCATGATCGCCCGGCTGACCCGGACGACCAGTTCGGCCCAGCTCTCGTTGCCCTCCTCGAACGGCCGGAACACGCCCCCGCCGGGCACCGCGTGTTCGGTGCGGAAGCGGGCGGTCGGCAGGCCGTCGGCGTACGGGGGTGTGTGCCAGGTGCACAGGCCACAGTCGGCCACGGGCCGAACGCCGAAGGCGGTGGCGATCGGTTGGGCGGTCTCGACCGCCCTACGCAGCACGGACGAGTAGACCGCCACCGGGCGGTCGGCGGCGACCTCGTTGGTGAGCCGGTTGGCGAGATCGTGTGCCTGTTCGTGGCCGAGGGCGGTGAGGCCCCGACAACCACGTGGCCCGCCCACGATCCCTTCGAGCTGGTGGAGCGACTCGCCATGTCGCACGAAGATCAGACGTGTCCGCATCGGGACATCATGCCAGCGGTATCGACGCGGATATCAGTCGTCCGTACGGCCGGTGGTGAAGCTGCCGGTCTGCGCGAGCAGAGCGTCGAGTTGGACGCCCGTCCGCGCTGCCAGCCTGTCGCGTTCCACCAGCTCGGCGATGCGTTCCCGCAGGTCGGCGACGCGCTTGGCCCGGTCCCTGCTGTGCCGGCTCACGTCGGCCAGGTCGTCGCGCAGATCTTCGGCGGTCCTGCGGTCGACGTCGCCGCGGGCCACCGCGTTGGCGAGGACGGCGGAGAACCCACTGGTCACCTCCCGCAGGCTGACCGGCACCTGCTGCCCGGCGGTCGGTGGGGCGGTGCTGGCGCTGGGTCGGGGCGAGGAGGGTGCCGTCGGCGTCGGCGACTGCGTCGTGGGTGTGGGCCTGGGGGCGGAGGTCGACGGTGGGGCGGCCACCTGCGGAGAGTTGGGTGCGCCTGGTGTGCCGAGGGGACCTTCGGCGAGCAGGGCGCCGACGCCGACCAGCACGGCGAGGCCGGCTGCGACCAGCACGGCGAGGGGTCGGCGCGACCGGCGGCGGGCCGGCGCGGCGGCGACCGGGGCGGGGCGTGCCGCCGAGCGGTCGATCAGGGTGGGAGGGTGAGCCGCCGGGAGGACACGCCGCAGCAGTTCGGTGGGCGGCTCGACCGGCTGGCCGGCGCCGAAGCGGCGGGCCAGGTGCGCGGCGCTCGGCCGGTCGGCCGGGTTGGCGGCCAGACAGGCGAGGGTCAGCTCGGCGATGTCGGCGGGGAGGCCGGGCACCCGCAGCGGCGGCACCGGAGTGCCACGTCGGTGCACCTCCAGCGCGTCCTCCCAGCTCTGCACGGGCAGCGGCGCCTGCCCGGTGAGGGTGCGGTAGAGCAGCGCGCCGAGGGCGTAGATGTCGCTGGCCGGGTCGGGCGGGCCGGCGGTCAGCCGCTCGGGGGCGAAGTAGGCGGGTGTGCCCATCAGCGGCTCGCCGGACTGACTGTCGAGCCCGCCGAGGGCGGCGATGCCGAAGTCGAGCACCTTGGCGCCGGTGTCGGTCAGCATGACGTTGCCGGGCTTGACGTCGCGGTGCACGACGCCGATGCGATGCGCGGCGGCCAGTGCGGCTGCGATCTGCCCGGCCACCCGGACCGCCTCCGGCCACGGCAGTGGTCCGGTCCGCAGCCGGTCGGCCAGGTTGTGGCCGTCGACGAGTTCCATCACCAGGTACGGCACAACGACGCCGCCGGTCAGGGTCGCCTCGGCGTAGTCGTACACCTGGGTCACGTGTGGGTGGGTGAGGCGGGCGGCCGCGCGGGCCTCGCGTTGGATGGTGGCCCGCAGTTGCGGGTCGGCGGCGAGCTGCCCGGCGAGGACCTTGATGGCGACGGGCCGGCCGAGCACGTCGTCGTCGGCCCGCCACACCTCGGACATGCCGCCGAGACCGATCCGCTCGTGCAGTACGTAGCGGTCGCGGAGACGGAGGGTGGGCATGAAGGGCGACATGGCTTCACCAGTCTGCCTGGTCACGCCCAACTCGACCACCCTCCGTGTCCGGGCCCACACTGTTCGTCCCGTGCATGCCGGAATGGGTTTCGTGCGGGTCAGGAGCAGCGGGCGGTGCCGGGCAGCGGTCGCGGCTGGATGCGGTCGGCGAGCCGGCGCAGAGCGAGGGCGATGGCCTGCCGGGTGGGGGCGAGCAGGGCCCGGCGAGGGCGTTCGAGCTGGACCGGGGCGTCCGGTCGGGCCGAGTTGACGTGTCGGTTCATGGCGTCGAGCGCGGTGACGTAGCCGGTGGGAAGTTCCATGGTCAACTCCTCGGGACAGGTCCGGTGGAGGACCGGACGACGAGTGCGGTGGGCAGCAACACATGACCGGCCGCGGCGTCCGCGGGCGGGTCGAGCAGGAGTTCGGCGGCGATCCGGCCCTTTTCCTCGGCCGGTTGCCGGACGGTGGTGAGGCCGGCCGCGGCGGCCTCGGGGACGTCGTCGAAGCCGGTCACCGAGACGGTCGGACGATCATGGGCCGGCCGCGCGGCCAGGGCGTCCAGCACACCGAGTGCGAGGACGTCGGAGCCGGCCAGCACGGCGGTCGGCGGTGCGGGTTGGTCGAACAGCCCGGCGATGGCTTCGGCTGCCGCCCGGCGGCTGTTGCCGAGGACGTTGACCAGGGTCAGCTCGGCCCAGCCGACGCCGACCTCGGCGAAGGCGTCGGCGAACCCGGTGAGCCGACCTCGGGTGGTCGGGTGCGGCACCTGGTCGACCCCGGCCAGGGTGAGAGGGCCGGCCGGCGCGTCGGGCAGCACGGAGTCGGCGAGCAGCGCCACCCGACGGTGGCCGAGGCCGGCGACGTGCGCGGCGGCACTGTGCGCGGCGGCCCGCTCGTCGATGCCGACGAACCGTTCGTCGGCGCCGGCGTTGTCGCGGGAGGCCGTGCTGACGAACGGCAGCCCGCGTTGGCGGATGACGTCCAACGCCCATTCCTCGTCGGCGACGCAGTAGACGCAGAACCCGTCGACAGCGGCGTTCTCCACCGCCCGTCGGGCGTCGGTCACGGCCGGCGGCAGCGGCACCAGCAGCATGCTCGTGCCGTGCCGCTCGGCCGCCGCGCCAACCCCGGCGAGGAACCGCACCGCGAACGGGTCGGTGAAGGCGTACGACAGTTGCGAGGTGAACAGCACCCCGATCGACCCGACGAAGCCCCGGCGCAGGGAGCGCGCGGTGGGGTTGGGGCCGGGGTACCCGAGTTGCTGGGCGGCCTCCAGGATCCGCTCACGCAGGGCGGCGGAGAGCTGGTCGGGGCGGCTGTAGGCGTTGGACACGGTGCTGCGGGAGACGCCGACGGCGTCGGCCACGGCTTGCAGTGTTGGCTTCACCGGCACCCCTCTGTATCGATCCAGTCTGTATCGATGCAGAGATTAACCCGACCGGTCGGCATCGGTCAATACGTCGGCTCGACGCGCCGGCCCGGGTCGACTACCAGCTCACCCCGTTGGGCGAGAGCCTCCTGCCGGTGCAGCGGGCGATCAAGGCCTGGGCCGAGACGCACATCGACGAGGTGCACGCGGCCCGCGCCCGCCACGACGCCTCAGCCGGCTGAACGCTCCGCTGGTGAATCCCGCCTACGGGGGTCCGCGCGGTCACGGCAGGCGGGCGACGCCGCCGTACATGCTCACCTCGACCACCGACGGGCGCGGCTGCGGCTCGCTCTCGGCCCGCCACTCGGCGACCGAGGTGATGCCCGGCTCCACCACGTCGAGGTCGACGAAGAAACGGCTGAACTCGTCCCGGGTGCGCAGGTTGATCAGCCCGTGTGGGCCGCCGCCCCTGGCCGCCGTCCGAGCCTGCGCGGCGACCGCCGGCGGAAGGTACTCGTGGGTGGCGTGCGAGGCGGCCAACCAGCTGCCCGCCGGCAGCGCGTCGAGCAGGTGCCGCACCAGCGCGTACGGGTCGTCGCCGTCGGGCACGAAGTGCAGGACGGCGACCAGCATGAGGGCGACCGGTCGGGACAGGTCGATGGTGCGTCGCAACTCCGGGTGGGCGAGGATCCGCGCCGGGTCGCGCAGGTCGGCGTCGATGTAGGCGGTGGCGCCCTGCGGTGAGCTGCTGAGCAGCGCGCGGGCGTGGGCCAGCACGATCGGATCGTTGTCGACGTAGACCACCCGGGATTCCGGTGCGATGGCCTGGGCGACCTCGTGGGTGTTGTCGGCGGTCGGGATGCCGGTGCCGATGTCGAGGAACTGCCGAATGCCAGCCTCGCGGGTCAGGAAGCCCACGGCCCGCTGGAGGAAACGGCGGTTCTCCAGGGCGGCGGTGCGGATCGTCGGGAAGGCTGCCGCCATCGTGTCGCCGGACTCGCGGTCGGCCTGGAAGTTGTCCTTGCCGCCCAGCCAGTAGTTGTAGCGGCGGGCGGGGTGGGCCACAGTGGTGTCGATCCGGTCGCTCGACGAGCCGGCCGTTGGGCCCGAGGCCTCGCTTGTCATGGCTGCCTCCGCGATGACGTCCGTCCACTGTCGCCGGTCGCCGACCATGCTAATGCCACCCGAGCGACCTGCACCGCCCCGAGCCGCCTGCACCGAACCGCCGCCCCAGGCAGCGGTCACGCCGGGTAGAGCTCGTCCAGCAACCGGCCGAGAATGTCCGGCGTACGCTCCGGCGGCTCGGCCTCGACGCAGAGCCGTTCCATGGCCACCGCGTAGTAGTCGAGGTCGTCGCGCTTGTCGAGGTAGATGGCGCTGGTGAGCTGTTCGATGTAGACGATGTCGGGCAGCTCCTGGTCACCGAATCGCAGGATGGTGAAGGCTCCCCCGGCGGCGGCGTGACCACCGGCGGCGAACGGGATGACCTGGAGCCGGATGTTGGGTGACTTGGTCGCCTCGATGAGAGCGGTGAGCTGGCCGCGCATGACGGCGGGGCCACCGATCGGACGCCGTAGGGCTGCCTCGTCCACCACGGCCCAGAGCTGCGGTGGGTTTTCCCGGTGGAGCAACTGCTGACGCTGCATCCGCAGAGCGACGCGGCGCTCGATCTCGTCCGGACCTGCCGCGCCGTGCCCGAGCAGCACGACAGCGCGGGCGTAGTCCCCGGTCTGCAACAGGCCGGGGACGAACTGCACCTCGTAGGTGCGGATCAGTGCCGCCGCGGCCTCCAGGCCCAGGTACGACTGGAACCAGGTCGGCAACACGTCGCCGTAGCGATGCCACCAGCCGGGGCTGTTGGCGTCGCGGGCGAGCTTGAGCAGCGCGTCACGCTCGTGCTCCTCGGTGACGCCGTAGAGGGTGAGCAGGTCGGAGACGTCGCGTTCCTTGAAGCCGACCCGACCCAGCTCCATCCGACTGATCTTCGACTCAGAGGAACGGATCTCCCAGCCGGCGCCCTCCCGGGTCACCCCGCTGGACTCCCGCAGACGGCGCAGCTGGGCACCGAGCAGCATGCGCAGCACTGTTGGCCCGGTTGTCGGGCCACCCTCGGCGGGAACCATCGTCACGTGCGGACCTCCGGACACCAACCCCCGTGACCGGGTACCTGGCCCGGCCGACGTGTAAGCATGCCATGGACCGACAGTGAGATGAACTCCTCCGCACCGGTGATTCAGTCCCGTCGCCGGGACGGCTCACGCGGGACGGTCAGTTGATCAGGTGGTCAAAATCCCCGTCGCGCGCTCCGAGAACGAAGGCGGCGATTTCGTCCACTGTGTAGATCAGCGCCGGGCCCTCCGGGTGCCGTGAGTTGCGGACCGCGATGCCCGCTCCCCCGGGCAGTTCGGCGAGTTCGACGCAGTTGCCGCTGGGGTTGCTGCGGCGGCTCTTCTGCCAGCTCAGCGGAGGCAACTGATGGATCGGTACGCCATTGGGTGGCTGATGCATGGAGGCGTCTTTCTGCTCACGAGCCCGCCGGTGGCCGTGGGAGGAGCGGTGACGGCGAGGGGTGCGGTATCGACTTCGGACAGTTCTGCACGTGCATCTGCTATTGCATCTGCACCGGACGGCGAGCATGATAACGCACATGATCGGTGCCCATCCGTTCACGTTGAGTTACCCCCGCAGGGGCAACCATCAGGCAAAAGTGGGCCCGACGCGGTGTGACGTGTCGACCGGAGGCTGGAGGCGGTCGCGGGGATGGGAGGGTTCGTGCCGGATCCGATGAGTGTCGCCTCCGGGATCTGCGCGGCCGGCGCCCTGCTCTCCTCCTGGCAACTACGCCGACGGGCGGTGCGCGCCGAGGCCGAGATCGATCACCTTCAGGCCGAGCTCGCCGCCGAGCGGCACGCCGCGAGTCACGACCCACTCACCGGGCTGCCCAACCGGCGCGCCTTCTATCGCCTGGCGGCCACCCTGCTCACCGACGCGGCCGGTCAGCCGTTGATCGCCGTGGTGCTCGACCTGGACGACTTCAAACAGATCAACGACCGGTACGGGCACGCCGCCGGCGACCAGGTGCTGATCAGTGTGGCCGACCGGCTCGCCGGTTTCGCCGGGGACAACCTCGTCGCCCGCCTCGGTGGCGACGAGTTCGCCGGGCTGCTCTCCAGCCCCACAGTCGACCGGCGCTGGATCGAGCACTCCACCCGCCGACTCGCCGAGACCGTCGCCGCGCCGATCCGGCTCAACGGGTGCAGCGTCCGTGTCACCGCGTCCGTCGGGCTCGCCCCGGTGTCCGGCCCAGCCCAGCTCACCGACGCGCTCAGCCGCGCCGACGCCGCCATGTACCAGGCGAAGAGCCTCGGCGGTGCCCGGTCACCCCGGCAACTGGTCGACAGCGCCTGGCTGACCGAGCTCTGACCGTTCAGCAAGCGGCTGCGCCGAACCATCTGGGCAGCTGGCCGAGCAGCTCCGTCTGGTCGTCGCCCACCCACGCCACGTGGCCATCCGGCCGCAGGAGCACGGCGGGCACGTCCAGTTCCTCGCTGACGTCGACGACGTGGTCGACCCGGTCCGCCCACCCGGCGACGGAGAGCCGGCCGGTCTGGTCGAGCAGCAGTCCGCGGCCCCCGCGCATCAGCTCGTAGAGGCGTCCCTGCTTGAGCCGTACGTCGCGCAGGTGGCGGCCGAGCATCTCGTGGCCCTCGCCGAAGTCGTAGCGGACCCCGATCGCGGTGACCTTCTCGATCAGGTACCGGTTGACGTCCTCGAAGTCCAACAGCTCCGACAACAGTTGACGCACCGACCGGGGTCCCGGCTCGGGCGACAGCAGCAGCATCTGCGCGCGGGTGTTGTTCAGGACGTCGGCGGCCACCGGGTGCCGTTCGGTGTGGTAGCTGTCCAGCAGCCCGTCCGGCGCCCAGCCGTTGACGGCGGCGGCCAGTTTCCACCCGAGGTTGAACGCGTCCTGGATGCCGAGGTTGAGCCCCTGCCCGCCGGTTGGCGGGTGGATGTGCGCCGCGTCGCCGGCCAGCAGCACCCGGCCGGTCCGGTAGCGCTCGGCCAGCCGGGTGGCGTCGCCGAAGCGGGAGAGCCAGCGCGGTGAGTGCACGCCGAAGTCGGTGCCCGCGTACGCCAGCAGTTGTCGCTTGAACTCCTCGATGGTCGGCGGGACCGAGCGATCCTCGACCACCCCCTCGGCGGGAACCAGGACGCGGTACACCCCGTCGCCCAGCGGCCCGAGACCGAACCGCAGGTGCGTCCTGCGCACCTCGGCCACCACCTCGGCCACCGTCTCCGGTGCGACGCCCACCTCCATCTCGCCCAACAGGGACTCGACCCTGCTGGGCTCACCGGGAAAGCCGACGCCGAGCAGTTTGCGCACGGTGCTGCGGCCACCGTCGCAGCCGACGAGATAGCGCGACCGCAGCTGCCCGCCGTCGGCCAACCCCACTGTCACCCCGTCGTCGTCCTGGCTGAGCCCGACCAGTTCGCAGCCGCGCCGGATCTCCACGCCGACGTCGGCGGCGTGCTCGCCCAGCAGGCGGTCCGTCGTGGTCTGCGGGATGCCGAGGACGTACGGATGGGCGGTGTCCAGCCCGCTCGGCGACGGCTTGGGAATGGCGGCGAAGAAGCCACCGACCGGGTGCTGCTGGCCGAGCGCGAGGAACCGCTCCAGCAGGCCACGCTGATCCATCACCTCGATGCTGCGCGCGTGCAGCCCGAGCGCACGGACGTACGGGGTCGGCTCGGTCTCCCTCTCCACCACGAGCACGTGCACCCCGTGCAGTCGCAACTCGCTGGCCAGCATCAGGCCGGTCGGCCCACCGCCGGCAATGATCACATCGATCATGAAATCCCCCGATTTTCCCAGTTTTGGGCTCAGGGTGGTGATTCTGCGGCACGACCCGGGTCTTGCCACAAGGCCCCGGGTGCGATATATGTTGGAGGTGGCAAGGAGCCCCTGAGCTCCTTGCCTTTGTTGTTTCCCGTCTCGGACGGCCGGTCTCGCGGTCAACGCCGCCGGTCGAGATCGCGCAGCGCCACGTCGGCGAGGGTGACCAGACCGACCGGCGATACCAGCCCCCGCACGATGCGCGCCGCCCGATCCCGGTCGGCCGTCTCGGCGTCCGGGTCCAGCGCCTGGCGGGTCCAGTCGCTGAGGTCGTCGAGCGCGCGGACCGCGAGGAACCACGCCAGGCGGGCCGGGTCGATGTGGGCCGGGCCGTAGCCGGCCAGAACGGCCTTCTGCTGACGGGTGCTGATCGGCGCGAAGGCGAGCACCCCACCCAGCACGAACATCAGGTCACACTCGGGCGGGGCGAGCACCACGTCGTCCCAGTCGATCAACCAGACCTGCCCGTCCGGGCCCAGCAGCAGATTGCCCAGGTGCGGGTCGCCGTGGCAGACGACGGCCGGGCCGGGCCGGGCGCGCTCATCGACGGCGAGGCGTTCGACCTCGCGGGTCAGTGTGGCCACCAGGTCGGCCACCCCGGACCACACGCCCGCCAGCTCCGCGGCCAGCGGCCCGGCGAGGTCGTCCGGGTCCGGATCGCGCAGCCGCTCGGCCACCGCGCGGGTCCCGGCCACGATCGAGGGGTACGCCGCGCCGCCCGCCGGCAACAGTCGTCGCACCTCGTCGGTCACCGGCACCGCGTGCACGGCGGCCAGCACCTCGCCGTACGCGCGCCAGTGCGCGTCGGTCATCGGGCCGTCGAGCGTCCGCTGATCGGAGACCCAGGGCACCACCGAGAGGCGGTGGCCGTCGTGGTCGACGGACAGCCGCCCGTCCCGGGTAAGCATCGGTGCGGCGATGCCCGGCACCCCCTGGCCGGCCAGGTACGCCGTCACGGCCAGGCCGGCGCGAGTGCCGCCATCGCTCAGTTTGACCGCGTAGCGGGAGCCGTCGACGCTGTGGGCCAGCCACAGTCGGGCGCGCTGGTCCGCGCCGTGGGTCACCCGTTCCAGTGTGGACAGGTGCAGGCCGAAGCCAGTGTGGACCCGCTCGGCCACCTGCCGCGTGATGTCCTCACTCACGCGGACACCATCCCACCGGGCGGCCCACCAGCGAACCGCTTAACGGTGACGGGGGCGGAGTCAGCGCAGTGTGGCGAGGTGCCGGTCCAGCGCTGCGTACGACTCGGCTGCCCCCTGGGCCATCCCGGAGTCGATCATGCCGTCGCGCTGCGCTGTGGTGTCGAAGCGGGTGCTGCTCGTGATGGTGGTGCGCCCGTCCTGCTCGGTGAAGACCAGCGTCTCCACCGCCACCTGGCCGGGCATGCCCTCGAACTCGAAGGTCTGCACGATCCGCTCCGGCACGACGATCTCCCGGTATTCACCGCGGAAGGCGTAGTCGTTGCCGTCCTGGGCGTGCTCGACGCAGCGGTAGTGGCCGCCCACCCGGAAATCGATCTCGACGTCCAGCGGGTTGCCCCGCCCCCACCAGTGCTTGAGGTGCTCCGCCTGGGTGTGCGCGGCGTAGACCAGCTCGCGTGGGGCGTCGAAGGACCGGGTGAGGGTGACCTCCCGATCGGACGGCAGGTCGATCGTGAGGTCAGGGAGATTGTTCATGACGGGTCTCCTTCAGGTCGCGTAGGTAGTCGTCCAAGGTGTCGTAACGGTCGTCCCAGAGTCGGCGGTACTGGTCGACCCACTCGGCGAGCGTCCGTAGCGGCGCCGGGTCGAGCCGGCAACGACGCCACTGCGCCTCACGGGTCCGCACGATCAGCCCCGCGCGCTCCAGCACCGCGAGGTGCTTGGAGATCGCCTGGAGGCTGATCGGGAACGGCGCCGCCAGCTCGTTGACCGTCGCCTCGCCGGTTGCGAGCCGGGCCAGCATGGCCCGGCGGGTGGGATCAGCGAGTGCGGCGAACACCGCGCTGACGGGATCTGTTGTCATCTGCCGCTTT
Source organism: Micromonospora sp. MGP-C2 (assembly GCF_057766525.1). NCBI lineage: Bacteria > Bacillati > Actinomycetota > Actinomycetes > Micromonosporales > Micromonosporaceae > Micromonospora > Micromonospora sp. MGP-C2. The sequence goes on along the minus strand of NZ_JBYMEN010000002.1, from coordinate 298,543 downwards.
CAACCTGTCGGCTAATCAACCAGTTGGTTGAATATACGGGCGCCGTCCGGGTATGGGCAAGCAACTCGGCCGAAAGGAACTCGACGTGGCGACCATCCGCGCCCTCGTGCTCAACTGCACCCTCAAGCCGTCACCGGGCCCGTCCAGCTCAGAACAGCTCGGTCGGGAGGTGCTCGACGAGTTGGCCGCCCAGGGCGTGGAGGGCGAACTGGTCCGGGTGGTGGACCACGATGTGCGCTTCGGCGTGTCCACCGACGAGGGTGAGGGCGACGGCTGGCCGGCGATCCGCGCCAAGCTGCTGGCGGCGCAGGTGCTCATCATCGCCACGCCGATCTGGCTCGGCCAACCGTCCAGCGTCTGCAAGATGGTCCTCGAACGTCTCGACGCCGAACTCTCCGAGACCGACGACGAGGGCCGGCTGCTCACCTACGGCAAGGTGGCTGGGGTGGCAGTCGTCGGCAACGAGGACGGCGCGCACCACACCATCGGCCAGGTGCAGCAGGCGCTCAACGAGGTCGGGTTCACCCTCGCCGCCGCCGCGGCGACCTACTGGGTGGGTGAGGCACTGCACAAGGTGGACTACCGCGACGCCGGCCCCAAGCCCGACACCACCGGTCGCACCACGAAGGCGCTGGCGCTCAACACCGCACACCTGGCGCGGCTGCTCGCCGACCGGCCGTACCCGCCGCCGGACGCGAAGGGCGCCGCGGTCGGCCCGAGCCGCGAGTCGGCCTGACCACGTCGGTCACGTCCGCGTCGGTTCCTGACCCCGGACGCCTACCTGCGTCGCTGTAGAGCTGCCCCGGTAATGGGGCAGCTCGCAGCGCAGCGACCATCGGGCCGCAGGGCACCGCCCAGACGCCCCACCCGTGGGGCAGCTCTACAGGTGTGCGGGTCAGCGCCAGCCGTAGCCGGCGCGCAGCGCCTGCCCGACCCGGTCGAACCGGGGCCGGTCCAGCACGGCGCCCTCGCGGCGGATGCTGTCCTCACGCATGGTGAGGACCCGGTCCAACCGGACCCAGCTGGGCCGGTTGTCCCGATCCCACTCGCCCGGCCCGAGCGCGAACCAGTGCCGCTGCCCGTCCCGCTCGCTCTGGCTGGACAGCATCAGCCCGAACAGCGTCCGGCTGTGCCGTCCGACGACCAGCACCGGCCGGTCCTTGCCCTGGCGGGGGTCGTCCTCGTACGGCACCCACGTCCAGACGATCTCGCCCGGGTCGGCCTGGCCGTCGCGCTCCGGAGCGTAGGTCAGCTCCCGACGCTGCAACGCGCTCACCTGGCGGCGGCGGGCCACCTGCGCGGGGGCCGGCCCGGTGCGCCGAGGCGACGGAATCGCCGCGCCTACCCGGGAGATGCGAGCCGCGACATTCCTCAACAGACCAGCCACGGCGGGCAGCCTACCCGCCGCCCCGAGTGCTCGGTGCGACAGACTGGCCCGATGGACGAGCTGCCCCGCGACCTGCCGATCCTGGAACGACGCGCGGTGCGGGTGGTGGTCACCGACGGCTTGGATCGGGTGTTGCTGTTCCACACCCGCGACCCGGACCACCCCCGGCTGGGCACCTGGTGGGAGCTGCCTGGCGGCGGCATGGATCCCGGAGAGACCTACCTCGACACGGCGGTGCGGGAGCTGCACGAGGAGACCGGCATCCTCATCACCGCCGACCAGGTGGGCGCACCGACCTGGCGCCGACGGGCGAGCTTCCTGCACCGCCAGCTGCGGCACGTCCAGGATGAGGTCGTCGTCAGCGTACGGCTCGCCGGTGCCGGTCCCGACGTGGACGAGGCGCACCGGCTCGACTACGAGTTGGAGGACTACTTCGCCTTCCGCTGGTGGCCGCTGCCGGAGGTGATCGCGAGCTCGGAACGGTTCTATCCCGGGCAGCTCCCCCGGCTGATCACCGCCTTCCTCGCCGGCGAGGAGATCGACGAGCCGTTCGAGCTGTGGTCGTGAGCCGGGTCGGCGGGCAGAGTGGGGGCATGACCACCGATCTGCACGGGCCGCTCTCCGCGTACGCCGCACGGCTGCACGCCACGGTCGGCGACCGGCACCACGTCGCCTCCCCGCTCGGGGCCTGGCTGCTGCTCGCGGTCTGCGCCACCGAGCCGGCCGAATCCAACCCGGCCGAATCCAACCCGGCCGCCGAGGACGCGGCCAGCGAGGGCCCGAGCGCCGACGGCCCGACCGCCGAGGACCTGGCTCACGCCCTGGGCACCGACCTGGCCAGCGCGGCCGAGGTCGCCCGCGTGCTGCTGGACACGCCGCATCCGCTGGTCAGGTCCGCCACCGCGCTCTGGCGCCGAGCGGGGCGGGGTGACGGCGGTTCGGCCGCGTGGCGGGCCGCGCTGCCCAGGACGACCGACGTCGGTGAGCTGCCCGATCAGGCCGGTCTGGACGCCTGGGCGCGCGAGCACACCGACGGCCTGATCGACACGTTTCCCCTGAAGGTCAGCCCGAACGTGGTCTTTGCCCTGGCCAGCGCGCTGGCCACCCGGGTGTCCTGGGCGACCCCGTTCGACGTCGCCGACGCCGGCGCGCTCGGTGGCGGCAGCCCGTGGGCGCGCGGACTACGACGGGCGTTGCGCAGCCCGAGCCATGGTCACCGCTGCGCCATCGTGTCCACCGAGCGGCTCGGTGACGTGATCGTGCACGCCGCCCCTGCCCAGACGACCGACGGTGCCGGGTTGGTGGTCCTCTCGGTGGCCGCCGACCCGCAGGTGCCGCCGAGCGAGGTGCTGGCCGTCGCGTACGACCTCAGTGTCGGCGCGGCCGACGGCGCGCAACCGGCCGGTGCCCGTTCCCTGTTCGACCTGCCGCTCGGTGATGCTCCGCTGTGGACGGTACGCGAGGAGCGGGTGCGGACCCGGGCGCGCGACGGCCGCGAGGAGCGCCACAACGCCGTCCTCCCCTGCTGGTCTGCCCGCAGTGAGCATGACCTGATCGCGCCGGCGCTCGGCTTCAAGGCGGCGTCGACGATGCTGGCGAAGGCGCTTGCCCAACCAATCGAGAGCTTCGACGCGCGTCAGGTGGCGATGGCCCGGTTCGGCCGGTACGGCTTCGAGGCGGCGGCCGTCACCGGCATGTTCGGGCTGGTCAGCCTGCCGCCCGAGGGTGTCGCCCGCACCGCCGAGCTGCGGTTCGGCCACCCGTACGCCGTGGTGGCCGTCGCCACCGACACCCGGGCGGACGGTGTCACCGGGCCGTGGCACGGGGTGCCGGTCTTCTCCGCCTGGGTCACCGAGCCCGAAGAGCTGCCCGAGGCCGACGCCGCCGACCTCCGGACGGGCACAGGAAGGGGTCAGGGCTAGAGCCGTTCGGGCGCGGCCCCGCCCTCGTCGTCGCGCGGCAGCCTCGCCACCATTTCCCGGAACTCTCGTACGGTCATCGCCTCGCGCAGGGTCGCGAAGACCGCCCCGGTTCCGGCCCGGGCGGTCGCCGGATCCACCGCGGCACGCCGTCCCACCCGACGAAGGAACTCCGCCGGACCGGCGTCCGTAGGCGGCGGAACGGCGGTGCCGCCGACCTCCAGGCCCAGCCCGGCGTCCGGCCCGTCCAGGCCAGGGCCGGCGACCCCACCCCGCCCCGGGGCAGGACCAACCGTCCCGACCGCGTCCGGCGCGAGGCCAACCGCGTCCGGCGCTGGACCGACGGTGCCGGGCTCATCCGGCGCGGGACCGGTCAGGTAGCGGCCGACCTCGTCCGGAAGGTGCCCCACCAGGTCGTCGGGCGCGTCGCCGGTCACCCGCTCGGCCATCGTCTGGAGGACGGCGCGGGCGAGCGCGGCGGCCTGCTCGCTCGGCAGGCCGGAACGCCGGGACACCGCGTCGATGAAGTACGGAAACCCGTCGCCGTCGGTCACGCCCGGGCGGTTACCCCCGGCCGGCGTCGGCAAACTGCGCCGTCAGCGCAGCAGGCCCTCGGCCAGCAGGTGATCGAAGATGATCTGGTCGACCGGCGAGGTGCGGTGCCGGTCGGCGTACCCCAGCCAGTCCATCTCCGCGATCTCGCTGGCCGGGCGCAACCGCCCCTGATATCCGGCCCGATAGCAGGTCATCCGCACTGTGGTGCCGCCCGCGTGGCCGTGTGCCGCAGCGGTGAAGGTGCCCAGGTGCACCGCGTCGCGTACGTCCACGTCGACGCTCAACTCCTCGTCGATCTCCCGGCGCAGGGTCTCCAGGTCGGTCTCACCCGGCTCCCGCTTGCCGCCGGGCAGATACCAGACGTCCTTGCCCACGGACCGGGTGCTCAGCACCCGCCCGTCCTCGATGAGGACCCAGGCCACCTTGTCGATCTCGGGCACGCCGCCCCTTCCGGTCGAAGACCGGGCACGCTACCAGCCGGGGCCCGCCAGACACTCACTCGGCCAGCAGGTCGAGCAGCAGCGCGGCGGTCCAGCTGAACGCCGGTGAGCCCAACCCGACGCCGGTGTCCGGATGGAAGTACTCGTGGCAGCCGGCCCCGGCGACCAGACCGATCATCGAGCGGCGCAGCCCGGCGGCCAGCTCCGGGTGCCCGTGCGCGAGCAGCCCGCGCCGGATCAGCCAGCCGGTGTTCAGCCAGCTCGGGCCGCGCCAGTAGCGCAGCGGCTCGAAGTCGGGCGCGGTGCGGTCGTGGGTGGGCAACGGCCGCTCCATGTGCCGGGCCACCCCAAAGCGCGCCGAGCGGGCCTCGACGACCAGCGCGTCGACCTGCCGGGTCGGCAGGTCGGGCAGGATCAGCGGCGTCAGCCCGAGCACGGTACGGGCGCTGACCAGCCGGTCGGTGCGCAGGTCGCGGGGCTGGAACGTGCCGGTGTCCGGGTCGTACAGCCTGCGTACCAGGGCTTCGGTGATCCGGGACGCACGGGCCCGGTGCGGCCCGGGGTCGTGGCCGATGAGCGCGGCGATCTCGGCCAGGGCGTGCTCGGCCGCCCCGAACGCCGCGTTGAACAGCGAGCACTCCACGAGGAACGGATGGCCGTCGGCCAGACCCCGGTCGTCGTAGCCGTTGTCGCGGTAGGCGGCGACGATCGCCAGGTAACGCGCGTAGTCCAGGTCCGTGGGGCGGTGCGCGGCGTCGGCGTGCGCGGTGTCATGCCGGCGGTACGCGCGCATCACCGCGGCCTCGGCTCCGACCGCGGCCATCGGCTCGTCCCAGGCGGGGCTGTTGTCCAGACCGGACTCCCACGGGTGCACGATGCAGACCAGCCCGTCGCCGGCCACGTCCCGCCGGTCGGCCAGGTAACGCTGCTGGGCGACCAGTGCGGGATAGAGCTGACGCAGGGCGGCCATCCCGGTCGGGTCGGGTGCCCGCCGGTACGCGAGCAACGCGGCGAGCGCGTGCACCGGCGGCTGGACCAGGCCGGACGTGTCCACGTCAGGAGTGCCCTGGGCGTTCGCCGAGCGCCACATCTCCGGCCCCGGAAAGTACGCGCCGACCCGCAGCGCCGGGTTGAACACGATGTGCGGCACCCGTCCGTCGGCCCACTGGGCCCGGAACAGGCTCGTCAGCTCCCGCCAGGCCCGGTCGGGACGGATCTGGGCCAGCCCGATCGCGATGAACGCCGAGTCCCAGCTCCACTGGTGCGGGTAGAGCGTGCGGGAGGGCACTGTGTGGTCGTGCTCCCAGTTGGCGTCGAGCGTGTCGACAGCGAGTCGGCGCAGCCCGGCCACGTCGGCCGGCCCACCCGTGCGGACGGTGTCGAGGTGGGCGGTCACGCCGACGCGCGTCGGCCCGGCACCGGCGGTCACGCGGCGGCCCGCCGGGGCAGGGCGTGACGCAGCACCGTGGCGGCCTGTTGCAGGGCCCGAACCGGGTCGCCGCGCAGCCGGCACTCCAGGGCGAGCCACCCTCGGTAGTCCAGCTCCAGCAGCGTACGCACGAGCGCCGGCCAGTCCAGGTGCCCCGCGCCCGGCTGGTAGCGGTTGGAGTCGCTGACCTGCACGTGACCGAGGTAGGGCGCGGCGGCGCGCAGCGCGCGGTGCATGTCGTCCTCCTCGATGTTCATGTGGAAGGTGTCCGCGACCACCCGGACCGACGGCAACCCGACAGCGGCGCAGAGCGCCACCGCCTCGTCGAGACGGTTGACCATGTGGTCCTCGTACCGGTTGAGGGGTTCCAGAAAGAGGGTGACCCCCTCGGCCCGGGCGTGCTCGCCCAGCTCGCCCAGGGCGTCGAGGAGCACCTGCCGGTCACCGGCCGGCGCGCGCGGCGGCTCGAACGGCGGCAGCCGCCGGGAGAACATGCCCCAGGCGGCCGGTGTCATCACGCCGATGCCGCCCAGCTCGCCGATGACCGACAGTTGGGAACGCAGGTTGCGCACGGCGTCGGCGGACCGGGCGGGGTCGAAGTCGCCGATGAAGTGGTCCATCTCGACGCAGACGGTGGGCATCACCACCCCGGCGGCGCGGGCGCGGCGCAGCTCGGGCAGGCGACGGGCGAACGCGAGGTCACCGCGTCCGCGTAGCTCGATGCCCTGGTAGCCGAGGGCGGCCGCGAGGGCGTACTTCTGGATCAGGTTGGTGCCCGGCAGGAGTTGTTCCTGGCAGGCCAGCGCGATGGTGGTCATCTAGAACCTCAGCACCACTTGGAGGACATCACCGGCGCCGCGGTCGAGCAGCGCGAGGGCGTCGGCGACCGCGCTGGCGTCGACGATGTGGCTGACCAGCGGCAACGGATCGACGCTGTGTTCGGCCACCAGGTCCATGAAGGTCTGCGCGACCCGGTCACCGGTCCACCGCCCGGCCATGCTCGGCGCGGGGGTGGGCCCGGAGACCTGGGCGGCCACCAACTGGATGCGGTTGTGGTGGAACTCCTCGCCGAGGCCGAGCGCGTCGGCCTGGCCCTGGTAGAAGCCGGCGGCCACGACCCGACCGGCGTGTGCGGTGGATCGGATCGCCTCGTGCAACGCCGGGTACGCCCCGGACAACTCCAGGCAGACGTCCGCGCCCCGGCCGTCGGTGGCCCGCCGCAGCACGGCGGCGGCGGATTCGGCGCGGACGTCCACAGTGGTTCGCGCGCCGTACCGGGCGGCGTGCTCCAACCGGCCGGGCACCGGGTCGACGGCCACCACCCGGGCGCCGGAGAGCACGGCGAGTCGGGTGGCGAGCAGCCCGATGACGCCCTGCCCGAAGACGGCGACCCAGTCGCCGAGGTGCAGGTCACCGGCGAGCACGGCGGTCAGCGCGATGGCCCCGGGGCGGGCGAAGACCGCGGCGAGCGGGTCCAACCCGGCGGGGAGCGGATTCACCGCCTCGGCGGCGAGCACGGCCTCGGCCCGGTGCCCCCAGATGCCCCAGACGAGTTGCCCGGGGTGGCGGTCGGTGACATCCGGCGCCACCTCGACGACCTCGCCGACCTCCTCGTAGCCGAAGCCGATCAGCGGGTAGGGCACCGGGGTCTGCCGGGGGACGAACATCCGGGCGGCATCGTCCCAGTCCTTGCTGAGCCGGGGATTGCTGCCCCGGTAGAGGGTCAGCTCGGTGCCGGCGGAGATGCCCGAGTAGGAGGTGCGGACCCGGACCTGGCCGGGGCCGAGCGGATCCGGGGGGCAGGGCTCGAGGCTGATCCGTCGAGGCCCGGCGAGAGAGACCACCCAGTTGCCCATGTGTCACATCCCGGTAGCACTGGGTTCCAGGATAGCAAAAAATCGCCATATGTCTTGCTATTGATCAATCGAAGGTGTTGGATCCTTCATGTACCCTTCGAGAGGAGTGCCACCGATGTCAGCACCTCCGAGGCGGATACTCGCCACCACCCTGATCATGGCACTGACAGCGTCCACCCTGCTGGCCTGCGGAGACGACGAATCGGACAGCAACAGCAAGAAGATCACCGTCTGGAGCCTGGAAGACGTCGCCGACCGGGTCACCGCCACCAAGGCGATCGTCGCCGACTTCACCGCGAAGACCGGGATCCAGGTCGACCTGGTGACCGTCAACGAGGACCAGTTCCCCTCCCTGATCGCCGCCAACGCCGCCGCCGGTGACCTGCCCGACGTGGTGGGTTCGGTCTCCCTCGCCGGCATCCGTACGCTCGCCGGCAACGAGCTGCTGCACGCCTCGGCGAACGCGGAGGTCGTCGACAAGCTGGGCAGGCAGACGTTCTCACCGCGGGCGCTGGAGCTCACCTCCGACGACGGCAAGCAGCTCTCCGTGCCCAGCGACGGCTGGGGCCAACTGCTCGTCTACCGCAAGGACCTGTTCGCCGCGGCCGGCCTGCCAGCCCCCGACACGTACGAGCGGATCACCGCCGCCGCGGCGAGACTGAACACCGGCGGCGTCGCCGGAATCACCGCGGCGACCGCCCCCAGCGACGTGTTCACCCAGCAGACCTTCGAACACCTGGCGCTGGCCAACGACTGCCAGCTCAGCGACGACTCGGGCAAGGTCACCCTGGATTCGCCCCAGTGCGTCGAGGCGTTCCGCTTCTACGGCGACCTGATCCGCACCAGCTCGGTGAAGGGCGCGCAGGACGTCGACACCACCCGGGCCACCTACTTCGCCGGCAAGGCGGCCATGGTGATCTGGTCGCCGTTCATCCTCGACGAGCTGGCCGGTCTGCGTAACGACGCCAAGCCGACCTGCCCGCAGTGCCAGGCCGACCCGGGGTTCCTCGCGAAGAACAGCGGCTTCGTCACCGCGATCAAGGGCCCGAACGGCACCGAGCCGGCCCAGTACGGCGAGATCAGCTCCTGGGCCGTGCTGGACGGCGCGGCGGCCGACCCGGCGAAGTCCTTCGTGGAGTACATGCTCAGTGACGGCTACCCGAGCTGGTTCGGCATGTCCCCCGAGGGCCGCTTTCCGGTCCGCAAGGGCACACCGACCGAGCCGGAGGCGTACCTGACCCGGTGGAACACCAGCCAGGCCGGCGTGGACGCCAAGAAGCCCCTCGCCGACGTGTACGGCGACGAGGTGCTGGCCACGCTGCGCCGCAGCCCGGACACGTTCGGGCGGTGGGGCCTCAGCCAGGGACAGGGCAAGCTGGTCGGCGCCATGCTCGGGGAGTTGCCGGTGCCGAAGGTGCTGGGTGACCTCGTCTCCGGCAAGTCCGACGCGACGGCCACCGCCAACCGCGCCAAGAAGGACGTCGACGCGATCAAGGCGGGCGTCAATTGACGACCACCGCGCCCGGCCCCGGCCGCTCCCCCACCCGGGAGCGGCCGGAGCCACCCCGGCGCCGACCACTGACCCTGCGCCGCCGCGAATCCCGGGCCGGGCTCGCGCTGGTCGCACCGACCCTGCTCGTCACGATCGCGGTGATCGGCATTCCGATCGTGTGGACCGTGGTGCTCGCCTTCCAACGGGTCCGGCTTGCCACGCTGCGCAAGACCGGCCTATTCGGCGACTTCACCATGGACAACATCGACCGGGTGCTGCACACCCCCGGCTTCGCCGAGACGCTGTGGGTGACGCTGATCTACAGCGTCGGCGGCACCGTCGGGTCGATAGTGCTCGGCCTGGTGGCCGCCCTGGTGGTCCGCCGGCCGTTCCGGGGTCGCACCCTGGTCCGGGCGTCCATGCTGCTGCCGTACGTGGCGCCGGTGGTCGCGGTGACCTTCGTCTGGCAGGTGATGCTCGACCCGCAGCTCGGCATCGTCAACGCGTGGGGCCAGCGCCTGCTCGGCTGGGACGCGCCGGTGCCGTTCCTGTCCCAGGAGTCGACCGCCCTGACCACGGTGATCGTGTTCGAGGCGTGGCGTTACTTCCCGTTCGCCTTCCTGTTCCTGCTGGCCCGGCTCCAGGCGGTGCCCGGTGAGCTGGAGGAGGCCGCCCGGGTCGACGGAGCCACCCCCACCCAACGGTTCCGGCACATCCTGCTGCCCCAACTGCTGCCGGTGATCGCCCTGCTGGGCGTGCTGCGCTTCATCATGACGTTCAACAAGTTCGACGACGTCTACCTGCTCACCGGCGGCGCGGCGGGCACCGAGGTGGTCAGCGTGCGGGTGTACGAGTTCCTCACCGCGCGTACCGACATCGGCGCCGCGGCCGCGCAGGCGGTCGTGCTGGCCGTGGTGCTCATCGTGTTCGTGCTGATCTACCTGCGCTTCTTCGGACGGAGGGTGAGCTGATGGACCGGGACGTGGTCGAGACGGTGAGCCTGCGCTGGCTGCGCCGACTGGTGATCGCCGCGTTCCTGGTGGTCACCGTCTTTCCCTTCTACTACATGCTGGTGCTCTCGGTGCGCCCGATCGAGCGGCTGCTGCTCGACCCGGGCGCGCTGGTGGTCGGCTTCGGTGAGCTGACCGTCGCCACGTACGCCGAGGTGCTCAAGGCCACCGACGACGGCGGCCAAGGCTTCCTCACCTTCATCCGCAACAGCGGCCTCGTCGCCGTCGCGGCGACCGTGCTCACGCTGCTCGTCGCGATTCCCGGCGCGTACGCGGTGGCCCGGCTGCGGTTCTTCGGCCGGCGGCAGGTCGACTTCCTGTTCCTGGCGGTCTACCTGTTCCCGTCGATCGTCATCGCGATCCCGCTGTTCGTGGTGTTCAGCCTCGCCGGGCTGCGCGGCTCGCTGTTCGGCCTGGTGCTGGTCTACATCTCGCAGACACTGCCGGTCTCGGTCTACATGCTGAAGAACTACTTCGAGACCATCCCGGTCAGCCTGGAGGAGTCCGCCGCCATCGACGGCGCCGGCCGGCTGGGCATCATCCGGCGGGTCAGCCTGCCGCTGGCCATGCCGTCGGTCATGGCGGTCGCGCTCTACGACTTCATGATCGCCTGGAACGAGTTCCTCTTCGCCCTGCTGTTCCTGGTCGACAAGCCCGACCGGTGGACGGTGTCGCTGGGGTTGTCCCTGCTCGCCGACGGGGTGGAGGTCCCCAAGACGGTGCTGATGGCCGGGTCGGTCGTGCTCACCCTGCCGATCGTGATCCTCTTCTTCGCCAGCGAACGCCTGCTTACCGAGGGGCTGACCAGCGGCGCGGAGAAGGGATGATCGTCTCGTCCGGGTCCCCCGCCGCTCCCCCACCGGCCCGGTTACGGTGGCCTCATGGCCAACCCGACCCGCTGGGCGACCGACACCGGTCCCGAGCACTCGCAGTGGTATATCGACCGGTTCCGCAAGCTCGCGGCCGAGGGCGCGGACCTGGCCGGAGAGGCCCGCCTGGTGGACACTCTGGTCGCGCCCGGCTCACGGATCCTCGACGCCGGCAGCGGCACCGGCCGGGTCGGCGCCGCGCTGGCCGAGCGTGGGCACACAGTGGTGGGGGTGGACGCCGACCCCGCGCTGGTGGCGGCGGCCAGCGCCGACTATCCGGGCCCGACGTGGCTGGTCGCCGACCTGGCCGAGCTGGACCTACCGTCGCTGGGTGAGGCGGAGCCGTTCGACGCGGCGGTGCTGGCCGGCAACGTGCTCGCCTTCGTCGCCGTCGGCACCGAACCGGAGGTGCTGCGCCGAATCGCAGCGCATCTGCGCCCCGACGGTGTGCTGACAGTGGGCTTCGGCACCGAACGCGGTTATCCCCTGACCGCGTTCGACGCCGACGCCGTGGCCGCCGGCCTGCGCGTGGAGCACCGCTTCGCCACCTGGGACCTGCGCCCGTGGCGCGACGACGCGCCGTTCGCGGTCAGCGTCCTGCGCCGTCCGGCCGACTGACACCGGTCGGGCCGCGGCACCCCTCAGTCGGGGGCGGCGACGGCGCGGGCGGCGGCCGGGTCCAGGGTCGCGCCGGCGGGCACCAGGCTGACCAGGCCGGCCGGCAACCGCAACGGTCGGACACTGCGGTAACCGAGCATTGCGAGCACCTCCCGGTCGGCCAACACGTACCGTCGGCCCAGGTCGGTGACCACGGAAACCGCACCGCCGGTCGCACCGGGCGCCGCGGCGGCCTCGACCACCGCGCCACGACCCGGCTCCACCAGCACATGGTCGGCCAGCACCGCGCCGCCGGTCGGCGCGGTGCGGGGAGCGGCCGTCAGGTCCCGCAGCGGTACGCCCCACCGCACCTCACCAACCCCGCCGTCGTCGGCGACCCGGGTGCAGAGGGCCCCGTCGCCGCCCGCGGCGAGCCGGGGCGGGCTCGGTGGTGGGGCGTTCGGGCCGGTCGGGGCGAGGTCGGGCACCGTGGGCAGCGCGGCGAACTGACCCAGTGTCATCGGCACCGGCTCGCCCTGCCCGGTGCGGGCCAGCAACAACCCCGCCTGCAACTCGGTGATGCCGGCCAAGCCGGCGTCGAGCGCCACCGCGTACTGCCGGCCGCCGCCGGAGTTGCTCACCAGGTAGACCGTGCCGACGGTGGTGCCCGGCACGCCGCTGGCGGGACGGCCCAGCCCGGGCAGGTCGAGCGGGGCGAGGTCGGTGCCGGCCGGCAGCGAGTTGAGCAGGGCGGGCGCCACCGGCACCGCCTGCGCCCGGGTGGTGGCGAGCGCGGCCAGCACCCGGCTCGGATCACGCACGAGATATCGCCGTTGGTGCCAGACGAGGTACAACCCGCCGTCGGGGTGGCGCAGCAGCAGCGCCTCGTCGCCCAGCGGCCGACCGCCGTCGGGCTCGGTGCCGATCAGCAGGGCCGAGCGGGGTGCCTCGTTGCCCGCGCCGGCCGGGAAAGTCGAGCAGACCGTCCACCCCCCGTTGGCCAGCCGGCCGGGGGCGGGCAGCGAATCAGGCGCGTCCGCGATCCCCAGCGGCAGCCCCCGCGGCACACCGTCGATCGTGCGGCGGGAGACCAGCACGGTCTTCGACCGGTCCGCACCGACGATGAGCAGCGCGGAGGCGTAGTTGAGCACCGGGTGCAGCTTCTGCTCGCGATAGACGAACCGGGCGCCGGACTCCTTCTCCACGATCACCGCGCCCGGGTCGCGCCAGCCCTTGCCGCCACCGGCGAACAGCCCGTAGAGCGCCGAGCCACCGAGCCCGATCGCCGCGACCAGGATGCTGGCCAGACCCGCGCCGGCCAGCCGCCGAAACGGCGACTGCGCGGGGTCGGTCTCCCGCATGACCAGGGCGGCGACCGCCCGTTGGACGCTGAACTGGTAGGAGTGCAGCTGGTCCTGCCGCGACGGCATCAGGTCCCTTCCGACGGATCGGCCGGGCACAGGATATGCGTTCCGTCGATGTCCCGTGTTCCCTGCGTGGCCGGCACGGGGCAACCGGTACCATCCGGGGACGAAAACGACGGCGAGAGGGCCACCCGTGGGCGCGCGTTTCGAGGAACTGGCCTGGCGGGAGACGCCGATCGGCGCGATCAGCCTGCGTCGACGCCGGGACCCGGCACTTCAGGTCGAGGTGTACGAGGTCAAGCTCGACGACGAGTACCTGATGTCCAGCCTCTTCCCCGTCGCGGAGATCGAGCTGGCCCGGCTCGGTCTCGCCGAGGTGCCCGGTGACTCGGTCGACGTGGTGGTCGGCGGTCTCGGGCTGGGATACACCGCCTGCGCGGCACTGGGCGACCCCCGGGTGCGTTCGCTGTTCGTGGTGGAGGCGATCGAGGACGTGATCGACTGGCACCGGCAGGGGCTGCTGCCGTTCGCGGCGGGCCTCGCCGAAGACCCGCGGACCCGGTTCGTGCAGGCCGACTTCTTCGCGGCGGTGACCGGTGACGTCGGCTTCGACGCCGAGGTGCCCGGGCGGCGGTTCGACGCGGTGCTGCTCGACGTCGACCATTCCCCGCGCAACGTCCTGCACCCCAGCCATGCCGCGTTCTACCCGCCGGCCGGTCTGCGCCGGCTGGCCGCGCTGCTGCGCCCTGAGGGGGTCTTCGCGCTCTGGTCGGACGACCCGCCGGACGCCGAGTTCACCGCGGCGCTCACCGAGGTGTTCGTGGACGTGCGGGCGCACGTCGTGCCGTTCGCCAACCCGCTGACCGGTGGCGAGTCGGCCAACACCGTGTACGTGGCGCGCGCCGGCGGCTGAGCTCGTCCTTGATCGACTCTGATTTTCGAGAGTCGGGGTGTCTCCGCGCCCCGGACACCCTGGCCTGAAAGAACCCGAGTCGATCAATCGGCATGGTGTCGGCCGGACGGGGAACCTGAACCCGGGCCCGCCGCACCAGGCGCGGCCGGTTACGGGAGGTTCGAGATGCGCGCACTGCTCTGGGTCGTCGGCGTGGTCGCCGGCGTGCTCATCCTGCTCGGGTTGCTCCTCGAGGCGGTCCGCTGGCTGGCCATCATCGGTGTCATCGCACTGGTGATCGTGATCGTCTGGGGCGTCGTCAAGGGGCGGCAGGCGATGCAGCACCAGAGCCGACGACGCTGAGAAGTCAGAACCAGTCCGGCCGCATGTCGAGCGTGGTCCGGTCCCGGCTCTCCAGCAGGTCGAACTGCGGACCGGTACGAGGCAGCTCGACCGCGAAGAAGTAGCGGGCGGCCTGGCGCTTGCCGGCGTGGAACGCGTCGCCGGTCCCCTCCGGCGGCAGCGCCAGCACCTGCTCCAGCCACATCCACGCGATCACCACGTGCCCGACGGCCTCCAGGTACGCGCTGGCGTTGGCCAGCGCGAGCACCGGGTCACCGTCGGCCCACAGCCGACGGGTCACCGCCGTCACCCGGGCCGCCGCGTCGGCCAGCCGGTCCGCCAGACCGGCCGCCTCGCCACCGGTCTGCCGGGCCCGCTCGACGGTGTCCCCGATCGTCGCGGTCAGCAGGGCAAGGCCGGCGCCGCCCTGCATGGTCATCTTGCGGCCCAGCAGATCCAGAGCCTGGATGCCGTGGGTGCCCTCGTGGATCGGGTTGAGCCGGTTGTCCCGGTAGTGCTGTTCCACGTCGTGATCGCGGGTGTAGCCGGCACCCCCGAGCACCTGGATCGCCAGGTCGTTCGCGGCGAGGCACCACTGCGACGGCCAGCTCTTGGTGATCGGGGTGAGCACGTCCAGCAGCAGGTGCGCGCGCTCGCGGTCCGCCTCGACCGGCGCGGTCCCCTGCTCGTCGAGCAGCCGCGCGCAGTAGAGCACCAGCGCCAGCGCCCCCTCCACGTAGCTCTTCTGCGCCAGCAACATCCGTCGTACGTCGGGGTGGTCGATGATCGGCACCTGCGCCGCCGCCGGGTCCTTCGCGCCGACCGGCCGGCCCTGCGGCCGTTCCCTGGCGTACGCCAGGCTCTTGAGATAGCCGGTGTAACCGAGCGCGGTGGCACCCGCCCCGACCCCGATCCGGGCCTCGTTCATCATGTGGAACATGTGCGCCAGCCCGTGGTGTGGCTCGCCGACGAGGTGACCGACGGCACCGGGGCGGCCGCCCGGGGTGTGCCCGCCGTCGCCGAAGTTGAGCAGGGTGTTGGTGGTGCCCCGGAACCCCATCTTGTGGTTGAGCCCGGCCAGGACCACGTCGTTGCGGTCGCCGAGCGACCCGTCCGCGCCGACCAGCACCTTCGGTACGACGAACAGCGAGATGCCCTTCACCCCGGGCGGGCCGCCGGGAATCCGCGCCAGGACCAGGTGCACGATGTTCTCGGACAGTTCGTGATCGCCACCGGAGATCCACATCTTGGTGCCGAAGAGCCGGTAGGAGCCGTCCTCCTGGGGCTCGGCACGGGTGGTGATGTCGGCCAGTGAGCTGCCGGCGTGCGGCTCGGACAGGCACATGGTGCCGAAGAAGCGGCCGTCCAGCATGGGCCGGACATAGGTGTCCACCTGCTCGGCGCTGCCGTGCGCCAGCAGCAGGTTGGCGTTGCCCAGGGTGAGCATCGGGTACGCCGAGGTGGCCACGTTGGCCGCCTGGAACCAGGTGAAGCAGGCCGCCGCGACGGCGTGCGGCAGTTGCAGGCCGCCGACCGAGGCGTCCAGGCCGGCGGTGAGCAGGCCCGTCTCGGCGAAGCTGTCCAGCGCGGCGCGGACCTGCGGGATCAGCCGCACCCGCTGCCCGTCGAAGGTGGGCTCGGCGAGGTCGGCGGCGCGGTTGTGCGGGGCGAACTGCTCGGTGGCGACCCGCTCGGCGAGGTCCAGGGCGTCGTCGAAGGTCTCCCGGGAGTGCTCGGCGTAGCGGGGACGCTCGACGAGTTCAGACACCCGTAGCCAGTCGTGCAGCAGGAAGTCGAGGTCACGGCGGGAGAGCAGGGTGGACGGCACGGCACTCCTCAGCGGGCACGGGGGTGGGACGGGCCGGGACGACTGCCCACGATCGCCCCGGCCCCATCCTGGCGGATCCACAGGGCCCGCACCACCGGCGCGGGCGGTGCGGGGCGAGCGGAAATTGTCACATCGGGCGGCTAGCGTCGCTGCCCGTGACCGAACCCGGAGACGTCCCGCCCGAGGTCCTCGACCGGCTGCGGCCGATCTGCCTCGGGCTGCCGGAGACCTACGAGGAGCCCGCCTGGGTGGGCACCCGCTGGCGGATCCGCAAGCGGACCTTCGCCCACGTCCTCACCGTCGACCCCGACCGCCAGGTGGCCCACGCCCGGGCCGCCGAGCTCGACGAGCCGGCCTGTCTGCTGACCTTCCGGTCGCCACTCGACGAGATCGCCGGGCTCCTCGGTGGCGGGCACCCCTTCTACAAGCCAGAGTGGGGGCCGACAGTGATGGGCATGGTCCTGGACGGGGACACCGACTGGGACGAGGTGGCCGAGTTGCTCACCGAGAGCTACTGCATGCTGGCCCCGAAGCGGCTCGCCGCCCTGGTCGGCCCGCCGGCCCCGCCGACCGACTGAGCGCGCCCGGCGCCGGCCGTCCCCATTGGACCATTGGTGAGTGGACGGGCGTCGATATGCTGCCACGCATGCATCGAAGCCGTGTCTACGCCCTGCTGATCGACGCCCCCGCGGCGGAGGCCACGCGGGCGGCGGAGTTCTGGTCGGCCGCGCTCGGCGTCAGCACCCGGTCCCATCCGGCGGAGCCGCAGTTCGTCGGTCTGCACGAGGCGCTGCCGGGGCTGGTCGCCGCGGTCCAGGCGGTCGACGACGAGCCGCGTTTCCACCTCGACATCGAGACCGACGACGTGCCGGCCGAGACCGCGCGGTTGATCGGTCTGGGCGCCACCGAGGTGTCGCAGTGGCTCGAGTGTCGGGTCCTGCGGGCACCCGGCGGTCACCTGCTCTGCGTGTTGCCGGTGGAAAGCCCGCCGGAGCTCTTCGCCGCCGAGGCCCGCAGCTGGTCCTGACGCGTCGGGGCTGTCGGAGGGTGCCGCTAGGGTCCCGCCCATGGCTGAATTCGTACTGGTGGCGGGGGCGTGGCTGGGATCGTCGGCATGGGACGAGGTGGTGGCGCCCCTTCGGGCGGCCGGCCACGGCGCCCACGCGGTGACCCTCTCCGGTCTCGCTGACAAGCGGGGCGTGCTCGCTGGGCAGCAGACCCACGTGCAGGACATCGTCGACGAGATCGAGCGCCGCGACCTGCGCGACGTGGTGCTGGTCGGGCACAGCTATTCCGGCATTCCGGTGGGTCAGGCCGCCGAGCGCATCGGCGATCGGTTGGCCAGGGTGGTCTTCGTCGACGCGGAGGTGCCGGTCGACGGCGGGTCGTTCGCGTCCGGTTGGTGGCAGGGCCAGGCGGTTTTCGAGGCGCTGATCGCCGACAACGGCGGCTACTGGCCGCCGCTGGGTGCGGCCGACTTCGACGGTCAGGGTCTCACCGACGAGCAGGTCGCCCGGCTGATCGAGGGCTCCACGCCGCACCCGGGGGCCGCGCTGACCGAGCCGGCCGTGCTGACCCGGCCGTTGGGTGAGCTTCCGGCGACGTACGTCAAGTGTCTGCTCGACGGGCCTGAGCCCAACGACACAGTGGCCAAGCTGCTGACCAGCGACCACTGGCGACTGGTCACCATGGACACCGGCCACTGGCCGATGTTCTCCCAGCCCACCGAGCTGGCCCGGATCCTGGTGGCGGAGGCCAACTGAGCTGAGCCGGCGGTGGCGGCGAGGGCCCGCTGTCGCTTCGATGAGCGTGATGCCTCAGGGGCATGTTGATGACTCTGCGGCATCACGCTCATCCGGGTAAGCGCCGCCCGCGCCGACCCGCTCCAGCGTCAGGCCGTCTGGTCGTCCAGGGTTCTGATGTGGCGCACCGGCGACGCGACCAGCCAGAGCACGGCGAGCACGCCACCCAGACCGGCGATGGCCAGGGTGGGTCGCAGCCCGATGGTGGTGCCCAGCACGCCACCGACCAGCGCGCCGACCGGTCGGATGCCGTAGTTGACGGCACTGTAGGCCCCGGCCCGGCGTGCCAGAGCGTCGTCGGGTGTCACGGCGATGAGCAGGGCGTTCAGGTTGACGTCCATCAGCATCACCCCGACGCTGGAGACCAGCTCGATGGCCGCCAGCATGGCCACCTTCGTCCAGGTGGGGCCGGTCACCAGCGCGGTCAGCGCCAGCGGTGCGGGAAAGAGCACCGCCCCGATCATGGCGGTACGCCCCAACCCGATGGCGCGGGAGATCCGTGGGGCGAGCGCCGCGCCCGCGAGCCCGCCGAGTGCCCCGAAACCGAGGGCGACACCGATCGCGCCGGCCGACAGGCCGAGGTCCCGGCTGGCGTAGAGCACCAGCAGTGCGCCGACGATGAAGGTGAAGAAGTTGACAGTGCTGGTGCAGCCGAGGGCGGCCCGCAGCACCGGGTGCCGCAGCACCAGCACGAGCCCTTCGCGGACCAGGCCGAGAGTGGACGTCTGACGCGGCGGCGGAGGTGTCTCGGTGACCGGGATGCGGCGCAGCAGCAGCGCGGAGCCGAGGAACGACAGCGCGTCGACGAGGATCGCGCCCGGCGCGCTGAGCGCCTGGACCAGCCCACCGCCGACGGCGGGGCCGGCGATGGAGGACAGCGACCGGCTCATGCTCAGCTTGCTGTTCGCGTCCACGTACGCCGATCGCGGCACCAGGGCGACGAAGAAGGCCTGCCGCGCCATGGCGAACAGCACCGCTCCGAGGCCGGTGAGCAGTGCCACCAGGTAGAGCTGGGTGAGGGTGATCGCGTCGAACAGGTAGGCCACCGGCAGGCTGAGCAGCACGGCGGCGCGGACCAGGTCGGCGATGATCAGGAGCCGCCGCTTGTGGGTGCGCTGGTCCACCCACGCACCGAGGAACAGGCCCAGCAGGTTGGGCAGCCAGATCAGCGCGGTGAGGACACTGACCTGCACGGGCGTCGCGGTGAGCAGGGAGACGGCGATCAGCGGGAGGGCCAGTTCGCTGACCCGGTCGCCGAACGAGGAGATCGTCTCGCCGGCCCAGAAGGTGCGGAACCGTCGGTCGCGGTGCAGGGCCGGCGGGGGCACGGCGCCGGTGGCGCTCACGGTGCCGGCGGCGGTCACGACGCGGCCGGTTCGTCGTCGCCCGGCTCGCCCGGGGCGTCGTCGCCGAGCTCGGGCAGGAGGTAGCGCAGCATCCGGACGATCCGGGCGCCGTCCGGCGCCGACGTCTCCTTGCGCCGCACGTACGGAGCGATCAGCTCTTCGATCGACTCCTCCAGCTGCCGCAGCTCGTCGGCGGTGGCCACGAACCGGGTGTCGGCGATGCCGGCCAGCGCGCGCCACTCGGGGTCCAGTCGGGGCTCCTCGCTCAGCAGCCACTGCTGCGGCGCGTCGGCGTTACGGGCGAACATCTCGCCGCGCAGCTGCTGGCTGGCGGACTGCCCCTCGACGCTGTCGGTCGCGGTGAAACGGAAGCCCCGGGCTGCGGCCTGCCACCAGCGTTCCCGCTTGCTGCTGGCACCGTCCCAGTCGGTGACCAGACCGAACGTCGCGAGGTGCCGCAGGTGCCAGCTGACCACCGATGGGGTGGCCCCGACGTGCGGCGAGAGCCCGGTCGCCGTGGCCGGGCCATGCCGCTGAAGGTGTTCGAGGATCGCCAGCCGCACCGGGTGGGCCAGCGCCCGCAGCGCCTGCGGCTCGGTGATCTCGAAATCCCCGTACGGGTTCTTGAGAGACATGTTTCGAAAGTAGTCTCTCAGATTTGTCGGGGCAACCCCTGCCGCCCGGAGGGGCCGTGCCGATCAGGCGATGCCCAACCGGGCCAACGGCTCGACCAGCTCCCGCTCCTCGTAGCTCAGATGCGACAGCAGGGCGTCGGTCAGCAGGTCCACCGCCGCCCGCAGCTCGGTCAGACCGTCCGGCGACCCGACGTACGCGACCAGCGCCCGGTCGACGCCCTCCAGCACGTCGTGGATGACGTGGTGCTCCTGCTCCAGCCGGTCGACGACCGGGCCGAGCCGCGGGTCGCGCGCCCGCAACCGGGGAAAGAGCGACTGGTCCTCGATCGTGTGGTGAGTGGTGACGATGCGGCAGTACGACTCGCAGTAGACGCCGAGCGTCCACCGGTTCTGCCGCATGGTCATGGTGTTGATGTGCGATCGGGCCGTGCCCGCGTCGATCTCGCCGGCCGCCACCTGCTCGATCAGGTCGTGGATCTGGGCCAGCTCGGCGCGCAGGCCGTCGTGGATCTGCACCAGGTGCGCACCGGTGGCCTGCTCGTGCGGGGTGTAGGTACGGTCCGGGTCGGGCGTCGGCCCGGTCGGCCGGACCGACTCGTCCCAGACCTTCTGGTCGCTGCGCCGCACGCCGTCGTCGGCGGTAGGCACCACGGCGAACGCGCCGCCGGTCACGCTCGCGCGACTCGCCCGTACCGGCGCGGCGGCGACCGGCGCCGGCTCCGCAGCCAACTCCGGCTCCGCCGCCAGCTCCGGCTCCGCCGCCCGATCCGGAGTCGGCGTACGCTCCGGCGCCGCAGCCCGCTCGCGCTCGGCCGCGACCAACTCGCGGACGGCGGGGGCCACCTCGCCGGCGAACCGGCGCAGGTCGTCGGGGTCGTCGCTGGCGAGGATGAAGGTGCTGACGCCCTCCCCCAGCGCCAGCTCGGTCAGCTCCCGCGCCCACTGCTCGGCCGGCCCGTTCAGTTGACCGCGCCCGACGGCCGAGAACTCGCCGGAGATGTTGAGCAGCCGGCGGACGTCCTGCGGTGCCCGGCCGGCCTGCTGCGCGGCGTCGTCGATGATCGCGTTGCCCTTGGACAGGTCACCGGGTTGCAGGTAGCCCAGCGAGGGCAACCAACCGTCGGCCCGGCGACCGGTGAGCTGGAGCATCCGGGGCTTGTACGCGCCCAACCAGATCGGGACCGCGTGCGCCGGGGCCGGCCCGCGCTTGGCGCCCACCACCCGGTGGAACTCGCCGTCGACCCGCACTCCACCGCGCGTTTCGGTGTCCCAGAGCTGACGGATGACCTCGATGGCCTCCTCCAACGCGCGTACGCCCTGGCCGGGGGTCAACCGTCGGCCGCCCATCGCCTCGATGGCATCCCAGAACGCTCCGGCGCCGAGGCCGAGGCCGACCCGGCCGCCGCTGAGCAGGTCCAGGCTGGCCACGCTGCGGGCGAGCACCGCTGGCGGGCGCAGCGGCAGGTTCGTCACGTTCGCCGCCAGGTGCACGCGGTTGGTCCGGGCCGCCACGAAGCTCAGCAACGTCCAGGTGTCGAGGAACGCCGGCTGGTACGGGTGGTCCTGGAAGGTGACCAGGTCCAGCCCGACCTGCTCGGACAGGACGGCGACGCCGACCGTGCGGTCCGGATCGTCATTGCTGGGGGTGACGAAGGATCCGAAGACCAGGTCGTGGCCGTAGTCGCTCATCTGTGAGCCTCCCGATTCGCACGACGCCTCAGGCGATGCGTCATGACCTCAATCTTATGCCGCTCAGAACATCTTCTGCCAACAAGGTCTGCGCCACTGCGCTACTGTCGGGGAATGACGGGTGCCACTCACCGGCCGGACCGGCCCGATCCGCTCGACGACGACCTGGGCTGGATGCTCGGGATCGTCTTCCGTGGCTACGTCCGGGCGGCCGAGCACACACTCACCGACTTCCCCGGCGGTCCACGCGGCTACCAGCTGCTCACGGCGGCGATCAACGGGCCGTCCCGCAACCAGGGGGCGATCGCCGAGGAACTCGGCCTCGACCGCACCGTCCTCACGTACCTGATCGACGACCTGGAACGACCCGGCTTCGTCGCCCGTCGCGCGGACCCGGCGGACCGGCGCAACCGGCTGATCGACGTCACCGACGCCGGCCGCGCCGCCTGGGAGCAGCGGCGCTCGGCGCTGCGGCAGGTGGAGTCGCACCTGCTGGGGTCGCTCGCGCCAGCCGACGCGGCGACGCTACGGACGCTGCTCCAACAGGTCGCCTGCTCGGCCCAGGCGGTGGACCCGCTGCGCGACCTCTGCGAGGTGGTGGCGCAGGTGCAACCCACCCCGGCACCGACGACGAGCCGCACCGGCGTCGCGCCCGGACGAGGCGGGCGGACCACCGCCCCCCGAGCCCGCCGCCGCGACACCGACTGACGGCCACCGACGGGCGGGAACGCGGCGCGGGTCCGCCCCGCGCCGCCCGATTGTCGTACGTCGAGGGGCGCGGGACGGACCCGCGGTGTTACTGCCGGGCCGGGTCAGCGCACGTGCACGAACACCGGGTTCGAGTAGAACCACAGGTCGTCCCACGGGCTCTCCAGCCCGTCGGCGAGCGGCTCGGCCTCGTCGGTGCTGGTGCCCCGCACGCGCGCGTAGGTGTCGGCCTCGACGTTGCGTAGCGTGTGCCGGATGACATAGCTGTCACCCTTGCGGCGCCAGTCCCGCGGGCCGAACCGGGCCGCCACAGTGGTGGTGGGGTTGGTGTCGGCGTCCAGGCTGGCGCTCGGTCCGGTGATCTGGCCGATGATCAGGTCGACCCGGCGGACCTCGGGGCGGTCGCCGTTCGCGTTCGGGCCGCCCAGTGGACGGAACGTGATCTCGATCTCGACGTCGGTACGGCTACGACGGCTGACCGTGATGGTCTCGCCCACGTCGGCGGTCCGGCCCTGGGACGTGGCGGTGACGTCGAGGCTGCGGATCAGGTCGCCGGTGGTGACCCAGATCCGGCCGTTGCGCAGACCGTCCATGATGTCGCCGTAGTCCTGGCGCGCGTGCACGTACGTCTTGCTGTACTCGCCCGGCCAGAAGTCGGAGCCGCCGCGGGTCCAGTGCACGTGCGAGTCCGAGGTCGCGGTGATCCACCAGCGCCGGCCCTCGCCGAGCAGCGAGTCCCACAGGCCGCCGACCCGGGCGGTCATCTGGTCGAAGCCGCCGTAGGTGGGGTGGTTGCCGTAACCGCCGCGCCTGCCACCGTTGAGGGGGCCGGCCTGGTGCCCGGGTGCGCCCTCGAAACCGATGTAGACGTCCGGCGCGGCGTTGTTGCCGTTGCGGAACTCGCGCGGGGTGTCCTGGCCGTAGACGCCGAGGCCGGGCGCCGAACGGGACGCGTGGTGGGCGATCACCAGCGGCTTGTGCGGCATGCCCCGGGCAACCTTGAGGAACTCCACCATCTTCGCCTCGGTGTCCCGGGCCGGGTCGGTGGGGAACGCGTCGTACTTCGCGAACCGGCTCTCCAGCTCGAAGAGCTGCTTCGCCTCGTCGTCGTGGCGCGGGATCATCAGCGTGTGGTGGTCCAGCGAGGGCGCGTCGAACTCCATGCCCCAGAACTGGAGCACCTCGGGGACCAGCTTGCGCGAACGCAGCAGGTCCGGGTACGCCTGCTCGATGTTCACCTTCGAGTGCGTCGGTCCACCGTGGTCGGTACACATGGCCCAGGTCAGACCGAAGTTCTTCGCCATGATGGCGTTGGTGACGATCGGGTAGACCGCGTCCGCGCCCTTGTGGAAGACGATCGGGGACTTCGTGGTGTCGAACTCGCCGCTGTACTCGGAGTGGATGTGGTGGTCTCCCGCACGCCACACCCGGTTCTTGGAGCCGCCCCGGTCGCTCTTGTCGTCGTCACCGGGCCGGCGCTCCTCGTCGGCCCAGGCCGCGCCCGCGCCGACGAGTGGGCTGGCTGCGGCCAGCGTCGCCCCGACGCCCGCGTACTTGACCAGCTTGCGCCGTGACAGCTGCGCGTGCTCGGTCTCTTCGGGTTGTCTGTCTCTCACGTGAGAGCCTCTCCTCGATCAAGCGAATGCTCTTTCGATCAAGGAGCTTCGGAGAGCGCGGTGAACACCCGTCGTACGGGACGCGTGCCCACGATGAACACCCTGCCCCGGCCTGTTTGTGGCCGGGCCGGGGCAGCAGGGGGTGACACCGCGACCGCGCGTGGTGCCCGATCGAGGCCCCGTCGGGTCAGGGCACCTGCCGCGTGTCACCGGCCGTCCAGGCGGCCGACGGGTCGGCGGGCGCGGTGACCACCGGCGGCGCGACGTCCACGGCGGGCAACCCGGCTCGGCCGGCGACCGGAAGGATCAGCTCACTGCGGCCGAGGTCGACCCGTACGGTGGCGTCCTGGTCGTCGGTCTCGGTGAAATCCGGGTCGCTCTGGCCGAGGACCAGGCCGAGCACGTGCCCGGCGGGCAGCACCGCGTCGTACGCGTTCAGCGGCACGGTCACCGTGTACCAGCGGTCCGGCCGCAGGGGTGTGCTGAACCGCAGCGAGCGGTGGTGCGCGGCGTCGAGCCATCCCCGGGTCAGCACCGCGTGGTCGGAGACCGCGGTGATCTCCTCGGTGTCCCGGTAGCAGGCGTCGTCGACGTCGGTGGAGGCTCCCCAGCAGGACTCGGTTGCCAATGTCCGCACACCTTCCGAGCTGTCATAACGGATCCGCTCGGCGGTGCCGTAGTCGACCAGTCGGGCGGTCAGCTCGGTGGTGGGCCGGTCCACCCGCACCCGCAGCCGCACCGAGGGGCTGCCGGAGATCCGCAGCGGCGTGGTCAGGGCACCGGAGAGGAAGACCAGTCGCCCGGCGGTCGCGGTGTTCGGCTGGGCGACCAGCTCGGCCTCGGGCAGTGACGCGTCGACGTACGCCTGCTCCCGGCCCGGTCGCGCGCCGCGCCCGCCGAGGGTCCCGGTCACGCCGTCGCCGGCGCCGAGGGCGACCCGGACGTCGCGGGTGCCGGGGGCGGGCCAGTCCCGCTGCGTCGTCCAGGCGCCCGGAGCTGTCTCGAGGTCGACGCGTGGCTCGTTCATCACCCCGTTGCGCAGCCCCTGCAACCAGAAGTCGAACCAGCGGTGCAGGGCTGTCACCCACTCGGCGCGTCGAACGTCGAACGGGTCCTCGTGGCCGGCCTGGTAGAGCCAGAGCTTGCGGGGCACGCCCTGGTCGGCCAACTCCTGCCACCAGCGGGCGAACTGGTTGGTCGTGACGTTCAGGTCGTTGACGCCGTGCGCCACGAAGACACTGGCCCGGACCCGGCCGGCCGAGGGCCGGTAGTCGCGCTGCGCCCAGAACGCGTTGTAGTCACCGGTCTCCTCGGCGCTGTCCGCGCGCAGCCGGGCCAGAGCGTCCGCGCAGGCTTCGTCGGTGCGGCCACTGACGTACGAGTGCAGATAGCCGGGGTAGTCGGTGGTCCGCAGGTTTCCCTGGTAGCGCATGTAGTCGTACCAGCTGGAGATGGCCGAGATCGGGACGATCGTGGCCAGCCCCTGCACGCCGGTGGCGGCGACCCCGTTGGCGACCGAACCGTCCCACGACTTGCCGATCATGCCCACCTGGCCGGTGCTCCAGGTGGCGCTTACCGGCCGCCCGTCGGCGGTGTACGCGCGGGCCCGCCCGTTGAGCCAGTCCACCACCGCCTTGGCGCTGCCCACCTCGGCCGGGCCGCCGACGTCCTCGCAGCCGGTGGAGCGGGCGGTGCCCGCCAGGTCCACGGCGGCGAAGGCGTACCCGCGTGGGACGAAGTAGTTGTCGTAGAACAGCGGCGCCTTGGCGATCACACCGGCCGCGTCGTACGTCTTCAGTTCGCTCTCGTTGCCCCGGCCACAGCAGAGGTAGTAGGGCGAGGCGTCCATGATGACCGGTACGCGGACCCCTGCGGCCGCGGCCTCCCGGGGCCGGACGAGGTCCACGGCCACCCGGTCCCGCACACCGTCACCATCGCTGTCGGCGGAGGTCTGGACCCACACGCTCTCGCGGATCGCGTCGGCGTAGGAGTAGGCGGGGACCGTCTGGTTGCCCCGAACGTGCGCGGGCAGCGGGGGATGCCGCGCCGCCGGCTCCGCCGCGATCGGGGAAGCGGTCCCCGGAGAGGCGGTCACCGGGGCCGCCGGTAGTGCCGCGACCAGCAGGCCGACCAGGACGACGGCGGCGCGGGCGCGGATGCTGGTGGGCGACGGAGCAGGCGTCATCGGTGTCCTCCCGGGGCGCGATGCGTGGATCACATTCCATCGCATCGATGTCCTCGCTGACTAGTGCCCACGCCGGTCCGGGTGCCGTCGGGAGGTCTCCGACACCGGCGGCCGGGGCGTCCTGGTCAGATCCGGGCGCGGGGCAGCCAGCCCAGGAATCGGAGCCGGACCCGGGGCAGCGGCACCGCGGGCAGGTCCTGGGCGGCGGCGACGAGACAGGAGCCGAGATAGACCGCGAGCGCGGCGCGTGCGCCACCGAACTCGGCGAGCAGTTGGCTCTGCTTCGTGGCGCAGGGCCACTCACGACCACATCCGGTGCAGGTCCAGCTCGGTGGGCTGGGAAGGTGCTCCGGCAGCTTCGTGCGACGGTACCGGCCGACGACGCTGTTGTCCGCGCGCACGTCGCGTCGCCGTGGCGCGGGGCCGCCGTTGCGCTGCCCGACCGGGCGGGCACCGGGCAGGTACCGCCCGACGGTGCCGAAGAGCACCCCGACGCGGATCAGGGCGTCCGGCCCGACGTGGTGGGCCAACAACGCCGTCATCAGGTAATGCCCCAGCAGGTCGAAGGCGTCCCGGTTCAGACCCAGGTCACGGCAGAGGTCGACGAAGTCCGGCGTGGTGAGGGGCACCCGGTCGTCGAGCGCGCGGCGCAGCACCTCGCGCAGAGCGCGGCCGAGCCGCTCGACCGCGTCACCCTCGCCCAGCCCCAGGCTGTCCTCGTCCGCCACCCGGGCCAGCGCCTCGGCCACGGCCAGCCGAACGACGCGGTCAGGATCGATACGGTCCAACGCTCCTCCTTCCGTGGGCCGGTCACCCGGCGGTGGCCCGGTCGTCCTCCGACTCCCGGGGGAATCATGAACAAGATTTCGCTGTCGGCGACGAGGGTGGCTAGATCAGCAGGCGTAGAAACAGTTGGCGCGCTAGCCGGAAAGCGAAGTCGACCTAGCGACACATCGCAGCGATTCGCGGGACGACGCGACGTGATTGTCGTAAGGTGACATTCCCATCGACAGATATTGCGTCCTCACGACATCCAACGGTCAGACCAGATCCGACGCCCTCGACCGGTCGCTGCCGTCCCGCTCGCGACCCCACCTCACCGCACCGCACCGCCGGCCAACGACGTGCCGGGTCACCGCCGAGCATTCCGGCACGTCCCGATCTCGCCGCCGACACCGTTTCACCAACCGGCGGCACCCGCACCGGACGGAGACAGCGGATGTCGTCAACACCACTGCAGACCGACCAGTTCGAGAGCTGTGACCCGGTCACCATTCAGCAGTTTCTGTCCACCGTGTACGACACGAAACTGCGCATCCACAGCAGGAACGGATACCGGCTCAGCCATCACCGTGTCGACGCCGGCCCCTTCGTCGTTTCGACCACCCGCCAGACCGGGCATCTCGAGATCGATGCCAGCACCCTCGGCGGGTTGGTCGTCGGCAGCGCCCGGACCGCCCGTGGCGAGCGCTCCTGCGACGGGTCGGCCGACCGGTTCGCGCCCGGCGACGTCCTCCTCGTCACCAGGCCCGAGGAGCCGTGCCGCGTACGGTGGCATCCCGGCGAGGTGGAACTCTGTGTGCTGGACCTGTCGGTGCTGACGCAGGTCGCCACCACGGCGCCGACGCGACGGCCCGGTCGGATCCGGTTCACCGATCTGGGTCCCGTCAGTGGGGCACTCGCCCGGCAGTGGCGCAACACCACCAGCTTCGTCAGCGACGTCCTGCGGAACAGCCTGACCAACGGGGTGCAGCCGCTGGTGATCGGCAATGCCGCGCGGATGCTCGCCGCGGCGGCGCTCACTGTGTTTCCCAACACCGCGTTCACCGAACCGACCACAGCGGATCGGAACGACGCCAGCACCGCCACGCTGCGACGGGCGATCGCGTTCGTCGAGGAGCACGCCGACCGGGACATCAGCGCGGCCGACATCGCCGGTGCGGCCGGCGTCTCCCTGCGGGCGGTGCAGCTCGCCTTCCGCCGTCATCTCGGCACCACCCCGACGGCGTACCTGCGTCGGATCCGGCTCGACCGCGCCCATCACGACCTGGTGCGCGCCGACCCCCGCCGGGAGACCGTGTCGGCGATCGCCAGTCGATGGGGGTTCGCCAGCCACAGCAGGTTCACGGCCCGCTACCACGCCAGCTACGGCGTACCGCCCCGCGAAACGCTCAACGCCTGAGGCACGGCCCCGTTCGCCCGAGGCGTGGGCCCGTCTAGCCCCGGTCGCGCTCGTGGGTGTCGCGGGCGGTCTGCAACTCGGGCACCGATGCCTCCAGCAGGTCGGCGAGGCCACGCAGTTGCTCGGCGACGCGGGCGCCGAGCGGCGTCAGCGAGTATTCGACGCGCGGTGGGATCGCGGTGAGCACCTCGCGGGTGAGCATCCCGTCCCGTTCGAGGGTCTGCAGGGTCTGGGAGAGCATCCGCTCGCTGACCCCGTCGATGCGGCGACGCAGGGCGTTGAACCGGTAGCGCCCCTCACCGAGCGCCAACAGGGCCAGCGAGGCCCACTTCGAGGTGACGTCCTCGAAGGCCGCCCGGGAGGTGCACCCCCGGGCGAAGACATCGCTGACGAATTCCTGGGTAGGCCCCGCCGGGTCCTGGGCGGGCATGTCGCTCACCTCACCAGCTTACCTGACGGTTACGCTTCGACTGGTGCTGTAGATTAGTAAGTGCTTACAGATCTGCTGCTACCCACCGGAGGTTCCCATGCCCACCTACGCCGTCACCGGTGCCACCGGCCGACTGGGTCGCCTGGTGATCGGGCAGTTGCTCGACACCGGCGTTCCCGCCGCCGACATCGCCGCCGTCGTCCGCAGCCCGGAGAAGGCCGCCGACCTGGCCGCGCGCGGGGTCGAGATCCGCAAGGCCACCTACGACGACCCGTCGACGCTGCCCGGCGCCGTGGCCGGCGTACGCCGTCTGCTGCTCATCTCCGGCGACACTCCCGGTCAGCGCGTCGCCCAGCACACCGCGGTCATCGAGGCCGCCACGCTCGCCGGGGTCGAGCGGCTGGTCTACACCAGCATCCTGAAGGCCGACACCACCACGAACCCGCTCGCCCCGGAGCACAAGGCCACCGAGGAGGTCCTCGCCGCCTCCGGTCTCGCCTACACCGTGCTGCGCAACGGTTGGTACACGGAGAACTACACCGACCAGCTGCCGCAGTACCTGGGGTCCGGCACGATCCTCGGCGCCACCGGTGGCAGCAAGGTCTCCGCCGCGACCCGGGCCGACTACGCGGCGGCCGCCGTGGCGGCGCTGACCCGCGAGGAGGACGGCAACGCCGTCTACGAACTGGGCGGCACCGCGTTCACCTTCGACGAGTTGGCCGAAACCGTCACGGAGGTCACCGGCACCACCGTCGTCCACCGGGATCTGTCCGCCGCCGAGCTGGCCTCGGCCCTGGAGAACGTCGGCCTCGACGCGGGCACGGCCAGGTTCGTCGCCGCGCTGGACCACTCGATCGCCATCGGCGAGCTGGCGACCGACAGCGACGACCTCAGCCGGTTGATCGGGCGGCCGAGCACCCCGCTGCGCGACGCCGTCCGGGCCGCGCGGGCCTGACCCGGCACCGGCCAGGCGGTGCCGGCCGACCCCCGCTCACCACCGAAAACCAGACCAGCTGACACCGGCCGGGCGACGGATCGGCCGACACCATCGGCCGATCCGCTCAGCCCGCCTCGGCGAGCAGCAGACCGGTCAACAGGCTGCGCAGGGTCCGCTCGACGAGGTCCGCCCGGGGCGCCGGCACGGGGGGCTGACCGAAGGCCGCGACCAGGTGCGGGTACGCCGCGAGGTCGACACCGGCGAAGCTGAGGGCCCCGGCCTCGCGGCGGGCGAAGAGGCTCACGACGCCGGTCATCATCGCGATGGCCTCGAACTTGGCGCTGACCGCGCAGGGCAGGGGTTCCAGGACCCGGATGCAGTTGTCGAACCAGGCCAGACTCTCGGGGCCGACGCCGGAGGCCCGGTGGAACACGTCGAGCAGCCACGGGTGGGCGCCGAACAGCGCCAACTGCCGGCGGCCCAACAGCACCATGGTGTCCAGCCAGTCGCCCTCCGCCTGCGGGTACGGCCGCAGCTCCCCGATGACCCGGTCGGTCATCAGGTCCAGCAGGTCGTCACGCGACGACAGGTACCGGTAGAGGGAGCCGGCGCCGGTGCCGAGGGCGCTGGCGACGGCACGCATCGACACGGCGGCGAGCCCTTCGGCGTCCGCCAGGGCGACGGCGGCAACCACTATGGCGTCCCGGCTGTGGGCGGGAGCGGGGCCACGGCTGCCGCGTTCGGGCCTGCTCCAGATGGGCGGGCGGTCGGGGCCACCATCACCGGCGCTCACGGGGGGTGTGTCACTCACCGGCCCACTCTAGATAGCGGGCGCGGTTCGCAGTCCTCGTCGTGTGCGGCGGCCACAACGGCCGTACCCCCGATCATTGATCTTGGATAGGCTGACGGGCATGCCCGCACGCCACCCGCACCGCCACCACGACGGCCGGAGGTGGGCCCGCACAGCGGCCCCGGCACACCTGTTCGAGCCGGCCGGCTGGTGAGTGGCGCACCCGCGCCCGCCCAGCGAGGTGAGCCGACCCCGTCGCCGCAGCACCGATCCGGTTGGACGGCCCGCTGCGCACGGCTCGCCCGGTCGCGCCCCTTCGAGGTCGCCATCGTCGTGGTCATCCTCGCCAACGGGATCGTCCTCGGCCTGGAGACCTACGACGACCCGAACCGGGCCAACACGGCGCTGCACTGGCTGGAGTTGCTCTTCCGCGCCGTCTTCGTCGTTGAGATCGGTGTGCGGTTGGCGGCCTACGGCAAGCGTCCCCAGGACTTCTTCCGGCACGGCTGGAACGTCTTCGACTTCGTGGTGATCGCG
Source organism: Micromonospora sp. MGP-C2 (assembly GCF_057766525.1). NCBI lineage: Bacteria > Bacillati > Actinomycetota > Actinomycetes > Micromonosporales > Micromonosporaceae > Micromonospora > Micromonospora sp. MGP-C2. The sequence continues at coordinate 267,706 of NZ_JBYMEN010000002.1, read as the reverse complement.
GCCATCTTCATACCGGGCCTGCACGGCGACCCGGCGCTGCTGCGCGTCGTGCGGGTCGCCCGCATGGTCCGGCTGGTGCGGTTCTCGCCGGGTCTGCGGACCATCGTCTCCGCGCTGTGGCGCAGCCTGCCGGGCGTGACAGGGTTCCTCGCCCTGGCCGTGGTGACCCTCTACGTGTACGGCATGGCCGGCTGGCTGATCTTCGGTGGTAGATACCCGGAGCAGTACGGCGACATCGGCAAGTCGCTGCTGACGCTGTTCGTGCTGCTGTCGCTGGAAACCCTGCCGGATCTCATCGAGCAGGGCATGGCCATCTCGCCGTGGACACTGCTCTACTACGTCAGCTACGTGGTCATCACCGTCAACCTGCTGCTCAACATCCTCATTGCGGTCATCGTCAACTCGATGGAGGAGGCCCGCCGGTTGGAGATGACCGAGCGACTGGCCCCCGACTACGACGAGGACGGCGACGGCGTACCGGACGAGGTGGACCGCATCGCGCTGACCCAGCGGCTGGACGACCTGCGGGCGGTCATCGCCGAGTTGGAGCGGGAGTTGCGGATCGACCGGGAGGACGGGCACGGCCGGCCGCACCGGGACGGCACGCGTACCAGAGGGTGATCCGGTGCTCGCGCTGTGTCCTCCAGACCGGATAGTGTCGACGGCGGCCTGACCGCTTCGGTCGAAGGGGCACCAGCATGACAACCACTGTCGACAATGCCCATCCCACCACCGATGTCGCGAGCACCCTCGGCACCGTCATCGACGACGTGATCCGCCCGCAGGCGACGACTGTCGACCGGGAGGGGGTCTTCCCCGCCAGGGTGTCGACGCCCTCGCCGCGGCCGGCCTGCTCGGCCTGGCCTGCTCGACCGAGGTCGGTGGCGGCGGCCACGGCATGCGGGTGGTCGCCGAGGTCGTCGAGCGGCTGGCCGCCGAGTGCGGCTCCACGGCGATGGTAGTCCTCATGCACTACGCGGCGACCGCCGTCATCGAGGCGCATGGCCCGCGCGAGGTCCGCGCCGACATCGCGGCCGGCGGGCATCTCACCACGTTGGCCTTCTCCGAGTACGGCTCCCGCAGCCACTTCTGGTCGCCCACCGGCACCGCGACAGCCACCGACGACGGCAGTGTCCGCCTCGACGCCCGCAAGAGCTGGGTCACCTCCGCCGGCGAGGTGGACAGCTACGTCTGGTCGAGCCTCCCGGTGACCCCCGATGCCGGTCCGATGACGCTGTGGCTCGTGCCGGCCGGCAGTGCCGGTCTGAGCGTGACGGGCGACTTCGACGGGCTCGGCCTGCGCGGCAACGGCTCCCGGCCGATGACCGCCGACGGGCTCCGGGTTCCCTCGACGGCGATGATGGCGGCCGACGGCGCCGGGCTCGACACCGCGCTCGGTGCGGTCCTCCCCTGGTTCCTGGTGCTCAACGCCGCGTTCTGTCTCGGTCTCGCCCAGAGCGCGGTCACCGAGGCGAGCCGCCATGTCACCAGGACCACGCTCGCGCACACCGGTGCCGCCCTGCGCGACGCGCCCGTCACCCGCCGCGACCTCGCCCGACTGATGATCCGCACCGACGCGCTACGCGCCTTCCTGGGCGACACCCTCACCGCTCTGGAGACCGGCCGCGACGACGCGACGCTGCGGGTCCTCCAGGTCAAGGCGCTCGCCGGCGAGACCGTCGCCGACGTGACCGACGGCGCGATGCAGCTCTGCGGCGGCAGCGCGTTCCGCAAGGAGCTGGGCCTTGAGCGCCGTTTCCGGGACTCGCGGGCGGCCCGGGTGATGGCACCGACCACCGACGCTCTGCACGACTTCGTCGGCCGGGTCGCCACCGGCCTGCCACTGCTCGACAAGGCCAACCGCTGATGCCGGCGCCATCGGTCCTGATGGGCGCCGTCGCGTACGACCCCAAGGTGGTGACCATCTGGGAGGGCTTCCGCGCCTGGCTACGTGGACGCGGCCTGGACTTCGACTTCGTCCTCTACTCGCACTACGAGCGACAGGTCGAGGATCTCGTCGCCGGACGGATCGACGCGGCATGGAACTCACCCCTGGCGTGGCTGCGCGCCGAGCGACTGGCGGTCGCCAACGGCACGACCGTCCGCGCGCTCACCATGCGCGACACCGACCAGGACCTCACCTCGGTCGTGGTGGTTCGGGCCGACTCGCCGGCGCGGCAGGTCACGGACCTGGCCGGGAAGGTGGTCGCGGTCGGGGCGGTGGACAGCCCCCAGGCGACGCTCATTCCGCTGGGTCACCTCGCGGCCACCGGGGTCGAGGTCGACGTGCGCCGCTTCGATGTCGGCGTCGGCCTGCACGGCGACCACATCGGCGGAGAACGCGACGCGGCCCGCGCCCTGCTGGCCGGGGAGGTCGACGCCGCCTGCATGATCGACGCCAACCACCTGGCGTTCGTCCAGGAGGGCACGCTGCCGCCCGACGGCACCCGGATCGTCGCGCAGACCGCACCGTACGACCACTGCAACATGACGGTCCGCGAGCCGGAGTCCGCCGGGGTCCAGCTCTTCGGCACGCTGCTGCTCAGCATGTCGTACGCCGACGCACAGGTGCGTCCGCTGCTCGACCTGGAAGGGCTGACGGCCTGGAAGGACGGCCGCACCACTGGGTACGACGCCCTGGCCGGGGCGGTCGACGCCACCGGCTTCTACTCCCCTGACGGGCGGGTGACGGCCACGGACTACCGGCCGTGAGCGCGGCGCCGGCCGCCGACGCCGAGGTCCACCTCGGTGACCTGAGCTTCGGCCGGGGCGCACACCTGCTGGTGCACCGAGCCCTGGCCGGTCTGCCGCCCGGAGGCCGGTTGGCGGTCCGCGGACGCGACCCGGCGTTGCCGGTGCACCTGCCCGCCTGGTGTCGTGGCCGGGGTCATCGGGTCGAAGCGCCGGAGCCGGGCGACCGGACCGACGTGGTGGCGGTGGTGGTCCGGGGCACGGCGGACGACGACCGCTGGTTCGGCGCGGAGCGCGCCGGGCCCGCTCTCCCGACGGCACTTCGCAGCCGTCCGCCGGCGCGGTGGGGGCTCGGCGCCCGGGGTGCGCTGCTCGAAGCCGGTGGCCCCGAGGCCCGGTTCGACCTGGACGACCGCGACCTGGTGTGGGCCGATGTCGCTCCTCACCTCTACGCGCAGGCGGCGGCGCGGCAGTGGGACCCGCAGACCGCGGTGCCGTGGGACGACCCGTTCGCGCTGCCAGCCGACGTCGAGGCCGCGGTGGTGCAGGTGATGACCTACCTGGTCGAGAACGAGCAGGCCGCTCTCGTCGTGCCGGCCCGGTTCGTCGGGCGGATCCATCCGCACTTCCGTGAGGTGGTGCAGCTTCTCGCCGTGCAGATGGCCGACGAGGCCCGGCACATGGAGGTGTTCAGCCGACGGGCGCTGCTGCGGGGCGCCGAGTTGGGCACGTCATCCGCTGGCGGTCGACAGTCGCTCTTCACGCTCGTCGCGGAGTCCGACTTCGCGTTGGCCTCGTTCCTGCTGTCCGTCCTGGGCGAGGGCAGCTTCGTCGATCTGCTCTCGTTCCTGCACCAGTTCGCCCCGGACCCGGTGACGCGGCGGATCTGCTGGCTCGCCATGCAGGACGAGCGCCGGCACGTGGTGTTCGGCATGGCGCACCTGGAGCATCAGGCGCGGCTCGACCCGCTGCTGCGGGACCGGCTGCGGGCGGCCATCCACCGCCGCCACGACGCGCTCGTCGACACCGCCGGCCTCAACGCGGACGTCTTCGACGCGCTGGTGGTGCTCGCGGCGGGCGGCTGGCATCCCGACGACGTGTCCGCCGGCTTCGACCGGGTGCAGGCCCTGCAACACGCGATGGATCAGGGCCGCCAGCGCCGACTGGTACGGCTGGGTTTCCGGCCCGACGAGGCGGCCGCGCTGTCCGCCCTGCACACCCGCAACTTCATGTGAGCGACCACGCTCACTGCGGGGGTACGGTGGAGTGGCCATGGACAGGAACTCCAGCGCGGTCCGCGAGGAACTACTGCGGCTGCGTGAGCAGACCGAAGCGCAGGCCACAGCCCTGGACGGTGACCTTCGGAGCCTCTTCGAGGCCTCCCGGTCGTCCAACGCCGACGACGAGCACGACCCCGAGGGCAGCACCATCGCCTTCGAGCGCGCGCAGCTCACCGCCGTCCTGGACGCGGCCCGCCGACGCCTGGCCGAGCTGGACAACGCGCTGCGGCGGGTCGACGACGGCAGCTACGGCGTGTGCGAACGGTGCTCCCGTCCCATTCCCGCCGAGCGGCTGGTCGCCCGACCGTCGGCGCGTACGTGTGTGGCCTGCGCCAGCCGGCGGTGACGGTGCCCGTCGACCGCGAGGGCTACGGGCACCGTCGTCGTACCCGGTGATCAGCTGGTGCAGCAGGCGCCTGCGGGCGCGGCGTCGAGGGCGACGAGGCTGAGCGGCGCGGACAGCAACCCGCCGGAGATGCCGGTGCTCAGTCCACGCCCCGTCGGCTCCGGCCCGCAGCAGTTGTCGCCGCTCGCCGATTCGGCGGGGTTGCTGTTGCAGACGCCGGTTTCGGGCAGGTCGAGCTGGACCTCGCGGGCGGCGGTCCAGTCCCCGGCGAGGGCGGCCACGACCGAGCGGACCTGCTCGTAGCCGGTGGCCATGAGGAACGTCGGCGCCCGGCCGTAGGACTTCATGCCGACGGCGTAGTAGCCGCTCTCCGGGTGGGCGAGTTCGTCCACGCCATGCGGGGGAACGGTGCCGCAGGAGTGCTCGTTGGGGTCGATCAGTGGGGCGATCGCACGGGTCGCGCCCAGGACCGAATCCAGGTCCAACCGCAGCTCGGCGGCGATGGAGTGGTCGGGTCGGAAGCCCGTGGCGGCCACGATGCGGTCGACGGTGATCGACTCGTCGGTGCCGTCGGCATGCCGCACGACCACGCTCACCCGCCCGTCGGTCGGGGCGAGCGCGTGCACGGAAAACCCGGTGAGCAGCCGGATGCGCCCGGCGTCGACGTGCGCCCGCAGGCGCGAGCCGAGCGCGCCTCGCGCCGGGAGGGCGTCGGCCGCCCCGCCACCGTAGGTACGCGTCGGCGAGGCGGTCCGGATCGCCCAGGTCACCTCGGTGCCAGGTTCGGCGGCGGACAGCTCGGCCAGGGACAGCAGGGTGTTCGCGGCCGAGTGGCCGGACCCGACCACGAGGGTGTGCCGGCCGACGAACCGGCCCCGGGCGGCACCGAGCACGTCCGGCAACGCGTGCTCCAGATGGGCGGCCGAGTCGGCCTCTCCCCTGGCGGGCAGGCCGGACGCGCCGAGGACGTTCGGCGTACCCCAGGTGCCGGAGGCGTCGATGACGGCGCGGGCGAACAACTCGTCGCCGTCGGCGAGGCGGAGCAGGAAGGGCGCGGTGTCGCGTCCGGCGGTGCGCAGCCGGTCGAGGCCGAGGCGGCTGATCGCCTCCACGCGTGCCCCGTAGCGCACGTGCGGCTTGAGCTGCGGCAACTCCGCGAGAGGCTGGAGGTAGTCGCCGACGAGTTCCGCGCCGGTGGGCAGGGCCTCCGGATCGGGGGCGACCCAGCCGGCCTCGTCGAGGAGCCGACGGGCGGCCGGATCGACGTTGTACCGCCACGGTGAGAAGACGCGCACGTGCCCCCACTGCCGTACGGCGGCACCGGGGGTGTCGCCGGCTTCGAGGATGGTGAAGGGCAGGCCGCGCTCGTGCAGGTGTGCGGCGGCGGCGAGACCGGTCGGGCCGGCGCCGATGACGACGACGGGAAGGCCGTCCAGAGCGTTCATCCGTTGACTCCTCGATGTGGTGGCCCGCCTGAGGGGCGCGGGCTCGTCAGGTGATGGTGGGGCTGCGACGTTCGAGCAGGACGACGTCGCGCCAGCGGTCGTGGTGGCGCCCGACCCGCTCGCGTACGCCGATCACGCGGAACCCGGCCCGCTGGTGCAGCGCCATGCTGGCGGCGTTCTCCGGGAAGACTCCGGACTGGATCGTCCAGATGCCGGCGGCCTCGGTGGAGGTGATCAGCGCGTCCAGCAGCAGTCGGGCGACGCCACGGCCCTGGGCGGCCGGGTCGACGTAGACGGAGTGTTCGACCACTCCGGCGTAGACCGCGCGGGTCGAGGTCGGCGAGACCGCGATCCAGCCCAGGACGGTGCCGTCGCGGTCGACGGCCACGAATCGGTGCCCGGTCAACCGGGCGGCGTCGAAGGCCGTCCAGGTCGGGGCGGTGATCTCGAAGCTGGCGTTGCCGGCGTCGAGGCCAGCCTGGTAGATCGCGAGGACCCGGTCGGCGTCGGCCTCGGTCATGGGCCGCACGGTGAGGTCAGTCATCCAGGTGTTCCTTCCCGGTGGGGTCGTTGCTCAACGATGCCTGTCTCGACGCTTGTCGAATCAGACAGTTGCACACTGATTAGATCAGTGTCAACCTAGAGCGATGTCTAATCAACCGGTTTCGGCGGCCTGCTGCCCCTCGCTGACCGAGCGACGCGTGCCAGCAGAGGCCGCCGCGGTGCTCGCGCCCGCGTTCAAGGCGCTCGGCGACCCGGTGCGGCTGCAACTGCTGTCGATGATCGCCTCCGCCGAGAGTGGGGAGATCTGCGTCTGCGATCTGACGCCCGCGTTCGACCTGACCGGGCCCACCATCTCGCACCACCTCAGGACGCTGCGGGAGGCCGGGCTCGTCGACGCCCAACGCCGGGGCACCTGGGTCTACTACCGCGCCCGGCCGGCCCTCCTGCGCCAGCTCTCCGCACTGCTCACCGTCACACCCGCAGCCGCGCCCACCGACCGACCGGACTACTCGTGACCAGCACCGTCCAGAGCGACCCGGCCGAGAGCGCCGTGGTCGGTCGCCTCTCCCGACTCGACCAGTTCCTACCGGCCTGGATCGGGCTGGCGATGGTCGCCGGCCTGCTCCTCAGTCGCCTGACCCCCGGCCTGGACAGCGCGCTGGAAGCGGTGACGATCGGCGGGATCTCGCTGCCGATCGCGATCGGCTTGCTGATCATGATGTACCCGGTGCTCGCGAAGGTCCGCTACGACCGGCTCGACACTGTCACCGGCGACCGCCGCCTGCTGATCTCCTCGCTGGTGCTCAACTGGCTCGTCGGCCCCGCCGTGATGTTCGCCCTGGCCTGGATCTTCCTGGCCGACCAGCCCGCGTACCGCACCGGCCTGATCATCGTCGGTCTGGCCCGCTGCATCGCCATGGTCATCATCTGGAACGACCTCGCCTGCGGTGACCGGGAGGCCGCCGCCGTCCTGGTCGCGCTCAACTCCGTCTTCCAGGTCGTCGCCTTCGGTCTGCTCGGCTGGTTCTACCTCTCGGTGCTGCCCCGGTGGCTGGGGTTGTCCGGTGCCGAGTTGACGATCTCGGCCTGGGACATCGCCCGCAACGTGCTCATCTTCCTCGGCATCCCGCTGATCGCCGGCTACCTCACCCGCCGTCTCGGCGAGCGTGCCAAGGGCCGAACCTGGTACGAGGCACGCTTCCTGCCCAGGATCGGCCCGGCCGCCCTCTACGGGTTGCTGTTCACGATCGTGATCCTGTTCGCGCTACAGGGCGACGCGATCACCAGCCGCCCCCTGGACGTCGTCCGCATCGCGCTGCCCCTGCTGGTGTACTTCGCCCTCATGTGGGCTGGCTCCTACGCCCTCGGCCGGGCCATCGGTCTCGGCTACGAGCGCACCACCACCCTGGCCTTCACCGCGGCCGGCAACAACTTCGAGCTCGCCATAGCGGTCGCGATCGGCACCTTCGGCGTCGCCTCCGGTCAGGCCCTCGCCGGGGTCGTCGGCCCGCTGATCGAGGTGCCCGTCCTGGTCGGGCTCGTCTACGTGTCCCTGTGGGCGCGCCGCCGCTTCTTCACTCCCGCACCCTCGGCAACCGCGTAACCCGGAAGGCAACCCCTCATGAGCACCAGGCCCAGCGTCCTGTTCGTCTGCGTCCACAACGCCGGCCGGTCCCAGATGGCCGCCGGCTGGCTGCGTCACCTCGCCGGCGACACCGTCGAGGTCCGCTCGGCCGGCTCCGCGCCGGCCGACACGGTCAACCCCGCCGCCGTGCAGGCCATGCGCGAGGTCGGCATCGACATCACCGACCAGACCCCCAGACGTCTGGAGTACGCGACCGCGGAGTCCTCCGACGTCATCGTGACAATGGGCTGCGGCGACACCTGCCCGGTCTTCCCCGGCAAACGCTATGAGGACTGGCAGCTGGAGGACCCCGCCGGCAAGGGAGTCGACGCCGTCCGCCCGATCCGCGACGAGATCCGCGCCCGGGTGGAGAAGCTCCTCGCCGAGCTGAGCCAGACGACCTGACGGGCGCACGGCAGCCGCACGGTCCCGTGCCTCAGCGGCTGCCTGCGTAGACAGCGCGGTCGCCGAGCTCCTCCTCGATGCGGATGAGCTGGTTGTACTTCGCCGTGCGGTCCGAGCGCGACAGCGAGCCGGTCTTGATCTGGCCGCAGCCGACGCCCACGGCCAGGTCGGCGATGGTGGTGTCCTCGGTCTCCCCGGAACGGTGTGACATCACCACCCGGTACCCCGCCTTGTGGGCGGCGTCCACCGTCGCCAGGGTCTCGGTGAGCGTGCCGATCTGGTTGACCTTGACCAGGATCGCGTTGGCGTAACCGCCCTCGATCCCGTCGCGCAGCCGGTCGACGTCGGTGCAGAAGACGTCGTCGCCGACCAACTGCACCCGCTCCCCCGCCAGCGCCGTCAACCGCTTCCAACCGGCGATGTCGTCCTCGGCCATCGGGTCCTCGACGGAGCTGACCGGGTACCGCGAGACCAGGTCGAGCAGGTGGTCGACGTGCTCCTCGACGGTGCGCTCCCGCCCCTCGCCGACGTAGTCGTAGACGCCGTCGCGGAAGAACTCCGAGCTGGCCGGATCGAGGCACATCGTGATGTCGGTGCCGGGCTCGTAGCCGGTATCCTCGATGGCGCGCAGCACGAAACGCAGCGCCTCGTCGGCATCCGTGAAGTTCGGCGCGAAGCCGCCCTCGTCCCCGACGTTGGTGCTGTGCCCGGCCGCCGCCAGGGACGCCCGGAGGGTGTGGAAGACCTCCGAGCCCATCCGGACCGCCTCGGCGAACGTCCGCGCTCCGACCGGAGCGATCATGAACTCCTGGAAGTCGAGCGGGTTGTCGGCGTGTGCGCCGCCGTTGATGATGTTCATCATCGGCACCGGCAGCAGGCGAGCCCCGACGCCACCGACGTAGCGGTAGAGCGGCTGCCGGTGCGCCAGCGCGGCCGCCTTCGCCGCCGCCAGGGACACGGCGAGGATCGCGTTGGCACCCAGTCGACCCTTGTCCTTCGACCCGTCGAGCGCGATCATCGTCTCGTCGATCAGGGCCTGGTCCTCCGCGTCGAGCCCGGTCACCGCGTCGGCGATCTCACCGTTCACCGCGCCGACCGCCGTCGTGACGCCCTTGCCGTGGAAGCGCGTGCGGTCCCCGTCGCGCAACTCGACCGCCTCGTTCGCCCCCGTCGACGCCCCGGAGGGCACGGCCGCCCGCCCGGTCGATCCGTCCGTGAGGACCACGTCGGCCTCCACGGTCGGATTGCCCCTGCTGTCGAGAATCTGCCGACCACGTACCCGACTGATTGCCGTCATCACACACTCCCTGTTCACGATGCCTTTTCGCCGCCAGACTGGCAGGAAACGGCGGTCCTGGCACCGCGACGATGGACACGTTGACCCGTACCCCAGGGTGCGGGTTTAGGGTCGCGGGATGCGGGTGGGTGAGCTGGCGCGACGGACCGGGACGACGGTCCGGGCCTTGCGGTACTACGAGTCGGCCGGGCTGGTCGTGCCCCGGAGGTTGGGCAACGGCTACCGGGAGTACGACGCGATCGCGGTGCGGCTGGTGGCACAGATCCGCGAGTTGATGGCGCTCGGCCTCACCGTCGAGGAGACCCGCCCGTTCGTCGAGTCGATCGCCGGTGGCGCCGACGACGCCGACGTGTGCGCGGCGGCGGTGGCCACGTACCGCAGCACCATCACCGGCCTGCAGGAACGGATCGGCAAACTGACCGCCCAGCGGGACGCGCTGGACGCCCGCCTCGACGCGGCCGCGACCCAGGTCGTGCCCGGCAGCGCGGCGGTCGGCACCGACCCCACCGCGCTGGTCGGCACCCGCCTGCCACCCCTGTCCTTCTACGGCACCGACGGCCGCCCGGTCGATCTCGGTGCGCTCGGCGACGGACGCACCGTCATCTTCGTGTACCCACTGACCGGACGGCCGGGCGTCGACCTGCCCAACGGGCTGCTGGAGGTCCATGGCGCCCGGGGCAGCACCGAGCAGGCCGCCTGGTTCCGCGACCACCACGCGGAACTGCGCGCGGCCGGCGCCGCCCGGGTGTACGGCCTGTCCGCGCAGTCGACCGGATACCAGCGGGAACTCGCGCACCGGCTGCGGTTGCCCTACCCGCTGATCCCCGACCCGAGGCTGACGCTCGCCGACGCGCTGCGTCTGCCGACCCGCACCGCCGGTGACATGACGCTCTACGAGCGGTTGACGCTGATCATCGCCGACGGCGTTGTCGAACAGGTCTTCCACCCGATTCCGGACCCGGCGTCGCACCCCCTGCACGTGATGCGGTGGCTCACCAAGCGACGCCAGGCCCCCGGATCGGTCGTCTAGAAGTCGTCGTCGAAGGCGACGGTGCCGCTCACCCCGACCTGGTACGCCGAGACGCGCCGCTCGAAGAAGTTGGACAGCTCCTGCACGTCCTGCAACTCCATGAAGGCGAACGGGTTGGTCGACCCGTAGTGCGGGGCGATGCCGAGCTGGGCGAGGCGACGGTCGGCGACGTGCTGGAGATACTCCCGCATGTCGGTCAGCGTCAGACCGGGCACACCGTGGCCCAACAGGTCCTCGGCGAACTGCACCTCGCACTCGACGGCCTCGGTGAGCATCCGCCGAACCTGGTCGGCGAGGTCGTCGTCGAACAGGTCCGGCTCCTCGGCGCGGACGGTGTCGACCACGTCGAACGCGAACGCCATGTGCATCGACTCGTCCCGGAACACCCAGTTGGTGCCGGAGGCCAGGCCGTGCAGCAGGCCACGGGAGCGCAGGAAGTAGACGTACGCGAAGGCGCCGTAGAAGAACAGCCCCTCGATGCAGGCGGCGAAGCAGATCAGGTTGAGCAGGAACGTCCGCCGGTCCTCCCGGGACCGCAGCTCCCGCAGGTCGTTGAGCGAGTTGATCCAGCGGAAGCAGAACTCGGCCTTGCGACGGATCGAGGGGATGTTCTCGATGGCGGCGAAGGCCCCGAAGCGCTCGGTCTCGTCGGGCACGTACGTGTCGAGCAGGTTGAGGTAGAACTGGACGTGCACGGCCTCCTCGAACAGCTGCCGGGACAGGTAGAGGCGGCCCTCGGGGCTGTTGACGTGCTGGTACAGGTTGAGCACCAGGTTGTTCGCGACGATCGTGTCGCCGGTGGCGAAGAACGCCACGAGGCGGCTGACCAGGTGCCGCTCGGCCGACGACAGCTTGTCCAGGTCGGCGAGGTCGGCGTGCAGGTCGACCTCCTCGACGGTCCAGGTGTTGCGGATGGCGTCGCGGAACCGGTCGAAGAAGTGCGGGTAGCGCATCGGGCGGAGGGTGAGGTCCATCCCGGGGTCGAGCAGCATGTGCGTGGTCCTCGTGTCGGTGGTGCGGGTGTCGGCGGCGGTGGTGTCGGCGGCGGTCACTGGCAGGCCTCGCACGACTCGGGGTTCTCCAGCGAGCAGGCCAGCGCCTCCGCGTCGACGGAGACGGGCGCGACGGGCGCGACAGCGCTGACAGTGGCCTGCTGGATCCGCGTGGCGGGGCGGGAGCGCAGGTAGTAGGTGGTCTTCAGCCCGGCCTTCCAGGCGTACAGGTACATCGAGGACAGCTTGCCGATGGTCGGTGCGGCCAGGAACAGGTTCAGCGACTGGGACTGGTCGATGAACGGGGCACGGGCCGCGGCCAGGTCGATCAAAGCGCGCTGCGGCAGCTCCCACGCGGTGCGGAACAACTCCCGTACGCCGGCCGGCAGCTCGGCGATGTCCTGCACCGACCCCTCCGCCCGCTTGATCGCCGACCGGATCCGCTCGGTCCACAGACCGCGGGCCTTCAGCTCGCGTACCAGAGCGGTGTTGACCTGCAGGAACTCCCCCGACAGGGTCTCGCGCTTGAACAGGTTCGACACCTGCGGCTCGATGCACTCGTAGCACCCGGCGATCGAGGCGATGGTCGCGGTCGGGGCGACCGCCACCAGCAGTGAGTTGCGCAGCCCGTACGCCTCGACCCGCTCGCGCAGCGCGTCCCAGCGCGCGGTCTGGGTGCCCTCGACGCCCCACAGGTCGGGCTGCAACTGACCCCGCGCGGCCCGGGTCTGCGCGAAGGTCGGATGCGCGCCGAAGCGACGCGCCAGGTCGGCCGAGGTCTCCAGCGCGGTCAGGTACAGCTCCTCGCTGATCCTGGTGGACAGCTCCCGCGCGGCCGACGAGTCGAACGGAAGCCGCAGCGCGAAGAACACGTCCTGAAGGCCCATCAGCCCGAGCCCGACCGGCCGCCAGCGGGGGTTGCTCGCCGCCGCCTGCGAGGTCGGGTAGTAGTTGATGTCGATGACCCGGTCCAGGAACGTCACAGCGGTACGGACCGTGGCACGCAGTCGCTCCCAGTCGATGCCACCGTCGGTGAGGTGGGCGGCGAGGTTCACCGAACCGAGGTTGCACACGGCCGTCTCGGCGTCGCTGGACACCTCGACGATCTCGGTGCAGAGGTTGGACAGGTGCACCACGTTGCCCGGCTCGGCGGTCTGGTTGCACAACCGGTTGGCGGCGTCCTTGAAGGTCATCCACCCGTTGCCGGTCTGGGCCAGGGTCCGCATCATCTTCCCGTACAGCTCCCGCGCCGGGACCTGCCGCACGTAGCGGCCCTGCGCCTCGGCCTCGCGGTACGCGGCGTCGAACCGCTCACCCCACAGGTCGGGCAGCTCGGGCACCTCGTGCGGGTCGAACAGCGACCACATCTCGTCGGCCTCGACCCGGCGCATGAACTCGTCGGGGACCCAGTTGGCGAGGTTCAGGTTGTGGGTGCGTCGGGCGTCCTCACCGGTGTTGTCGCGCAGTTGCAGGAACTCCTCGATGTCCGGGTGCCACGGCTCCAGGTACACGCAGGCCGCGCCCTTGCGCCGGCCACCCTGGTTGACCGCGGCGACGCTCGCGTCCAACGTGCGCAGCCACGGCACGATCCCGTTGGACTGCCCGTTGGTGCCGCGGATCAGCGCGCCCCGGGACCGGACCCGGGAGTACGCGATGCCGATGCCCCCGGCGAACTTGGACAGGTTGGCGACCTGGGCGTACCGCTGGTAGATCGAGTCCAACTCGTCGAGCGGGGAGTCGACCAGATAGCAGGAGGACATCTGGGTGTGCCGGGTGCCGGAGTTGAACAGCGTCGGCGAGCTGGGCAGGTAGGCCAGGCTGGACATCAGCCGGTAGAAACCGGTCGCCTCGTCGGGCGTGGTGGACAGACCACAGGCCACCCGCAGCAGCCAGTACTGCGGGGTCTCCAGCACCAGCCTGCTGGTGGGGTGGCGCAGCAGGTACCGGTCGGCCACCGTACGCAGGCCGAAGTACTCGAATCGCCGGTCACCGTCCGGATCGACGGTGGCGTCGAGCATCGTGGCGTGTGCGGCGACGAACGCGGCGGTGTCGTCTCCGATCAGGCCCTCGGCGTGGCCGACCCGGATCGCCGCGCTGAACGAGGTGATGTCCTGCCGACGCACCTCCTTGTCGACGTAACCGGCCAGCAGCCGGGCGGCGAGGCGCGAATACTGCGGCTCCTCGCCGATCATCTCGGCTGCGGTCTGGATGGACAGCCGGTCCAGCTCGGCCGTCGTCGCGCCGTCGTACAGGCCGCTGATGGTGCGGGTGGCGACGCGCATCGGGTCGACGTCGGTCAGGTCGTCGGCCCACCGCTCGACCGCCCGGACGATCTTGTTCACGTCCACGGGTTCGGTGGCGCCGCTGCGCTTGCGGACCTGCATCGGCGTCCGCCGCACTGTCGCGTCGCCGCTGACGGGGACTACCTCGGTGACTGTCACCACTCGCTCCTCGGAGTTCGAGACCTGGTGGCCCGGACGCGAGGAGACAGACACCGACGGACGCCACGCCGGCACGGCGTGGGTCAGGTGGCGTCAGCCGTCCCACGCGGCCTCGGACCGCCGCCCACCCGGGTGCGGGTACGCGGCGCGCTGGCAGGTCTTCGGACTCGTGGGCACAACCGGGCTGGCCGGTCTCCTACTGGCCGTCGCTTCCCAGGCCACTTGGTGGCCCAGTGCTGATGACGGCGGTCGTTCCCACTCACCGCTGCGGGACAGTCCCGGATTTCCACCGGGTTCCCTCTTGCCTCGACCGCGCCGGATGAGCGGTCGAACCAGCTGCGCTCGACACCATATATAGGGATGCAGGCGTTGTCACACCCCACATGTCGGTCCCGGCGTGTCGCGGCCGGGCCGGTGACGGTGATCACCAGCCGCACCGGGGCGGGTTCGTCCCGGCCGGCGAGGCACGTCGACGGCAGCAGCAGCCGCAGGCGGTGCGACTGACGGCACGACACGACCCACGGGCCGCCGACACCGGCAAAGATTTGATGTATCGCGCCAATGGGCACAGTGGATCGGGTTCGGACATTGACCAGGTTCGACGGCCCCGGGACGGTGGATGTCCGTCCTTCAGGGTGGATCAAGGTCGTTGACGCGCCAGAACCGCCCTCCGTATACTCCGGGTGATCATCCGATCTTTTGCCTAGCCGGGCGAGGAGCGCATGCCGCAGATCACCGCCGTCACCGTCGAGGACGTCCGTTTTCCCACCTCACTGACCGCCGACGGGTCCGACGCCATGAACAAGGACGGCGACTACTCGGCGGCGTACGTCATCCTGCACACCGACGGTGTCGACAGCGTGGGCGTGCCGCTCGCGGGTCACGGGCTGACCTTCACCATCGGTCGAGGCAACGACATCGTCGCCGCGGCCGCGGTGCACCAGGCGCAGCTTCTGGTCGGCCTGGACGTGGCGACGATGGCCGCGGACATGGGCGCGGTCTACCGACTCCTCACCTCCGACAGCCAACTGCGGTGGCTCGGGCCGGAGAAGGGCGTCGTCCACCTGTCCCTCGCCGCCGTGTTGAACGCCTCATGGGACCTGGTCGCCCGGCTCGCCGGAAAGCCGCTGTGGCGACTGCTCGTCGACATGTCCCCCGAGCAACTCGTCGCCATCGCGGACCTGCGCTACCTGTCCGACGCGCTGACCCGGGACGAGGCACTGGCCATCCTGCGGGCCAAGGAGAGCACCAGGGCCGACCGCCTCGCCGAGCTCGACCGCACCGGCTACCCCGCCTACACCACCTCGGCCGGCTGGCTCGGCTACGGCGACGACAAGCTGCGCCGGCTCTGCCAGGAGGCGGTGGACGCCGGCTACGGGTACGTCAAGCTCAAGGTTGGCGCCAACCTCGACGACGACATCCGCCGCTGTGGGATCGCCCGGGAGATCCTCGGCCCGCACCGCAACCTGATGATCGACGCCAACCAGGTCTGGGACGTCGGCCAGGCCATCGAGTGGGTCAAGGCCCTCGCCCAGTTCACACCCCTGTGGATCGAGGAGCCAACCAGTCCCGACGACATCCTGGGCCACGCGGCCGTCCGCCGCGCTGTC
Organism: Micromonospora sp. MGP-C2; assembly: GCF_057766525.1. Classification (NCBI taxonomy): domain Bacteria; kingdom Bacillati; phylum Actinomycetota; class Actinomycetes; order Micromonosporales; family Micromonosporaceae; genus Micromonospora; species Micromonospora sp. MGP-C2. The sequence continues at coordinate 252,041 of NZ_JBYMEN010000002.1, read as the reverse complement.
GCTCCCATCGGCGTGGCCACCGGCGAGCACTGTCACAACCGGGTGATGTTCAAGCAGCTGTTCCAGGCCGGGGCCATCGACTTCTGCCAGCTGGACACCGGTCGGCTGGCCAGCATCAACGAGATCGTCGCCGTGCTGCTCCTCGCCGCGAAGTTCGACGTGCCGGTGTGCCCCCACGCCGGCGGAGTCGGGCTCTGCGAGATGGTCCAACACGTGTCGGTGCTCGACTACGTCGCGATCTCCGGGGATCTCACCGACCGGGTCACCGAGTTCGTCGACCACCTGCACGAGCACTTCACCGACCCGTGCGTCGTCCGGGACACCGGTTCGGGCAGCGGTTACGTCCTGCCCAGCCAGCCCGGCTACTCCACCCGGATGCGTCAGGAGTCGGTCGCGCTCTACCGGTTTCCCGACGGCCACTACTGGGCGGCGTCGGACCCGACTACCGTGTCATCCTCGGAGCCGTACGTGATCGCGGGTGGGACGGCCACCCCCGCCGGCCGCTAGGGGGTGTCATGTCGCGCACCGACGAAGTGGTGAACGGCATCAAGCGGATGATCCTCGAAGGGCAGTTCAAGCCCGGGGACCGACTGCCCATCGAGAAGGACCTCGCCGAGTCGCTCGGCGTTTCGCGCGGCTCGCTGCGCGAGGGCATGTCGGCTCTGTCGATCCTCGGCATCGTCAACATCCGTCAGGGTGACGGCACCTACGTCACCAACCTCGACGCGCCGCAACTGCTGGCCCCGATGGGCTTCGTGGTGGACTTCCAGGGCCAGGGCGACCCCCGGCACATCCACACAGTCCGGCGACTGCTGGAGTGCGAGGCCGCCCAACTGGCGGCGACCAGGATGACCGACGAGGCCCTCGCCCAGGCCGGGGACCTGCTCGCCGAGGCGGCCCGGATGGTCGGCCAGTCACCGCAGGACCACGAGCGCATCCTCGAGATCGACATCGCCTTCCACCGGATCATCGCGGTGCACGCCGAGAATCCGGTGCTCATCGGGTTGATCGAGGCGTTCGCCGGGCGCACCGTGCGGGGCCGGCTGTGGCGGAGCCTGCACGAGGAAGGCGCGGACCGGCGCACCCACGACGAGCACGTGGCGATCCTCAAGGCCCTTGCGGCACGTGACCCGGAGCGGGCCCGCATCCGGATGGCCAACCACCTGATCGGGGTGGAGGAGTCGTTGTACGGGTTGCCCGACGACGCCGAGGCCGGCTCCGACACCGCGCGGTCGTGAACGCCCACGCGGTCGACGGCCACGGTCACCGCTCGTCGCGTTCCACACTGGTGCTCCCGGTCATCGCCGCCACCAGGTCGTCGGTGGTGACCTCGTCGGCGCGCAGTCGGGCCGCCCGCCGACCGAGGCGCAGCACCTCGACCCGGTCGGCGATCTCGAGCACCTGCGGCATGTTGTGGCTCACCAGCACCACCGACATGCCGGCGTCGCGGGCGCGCCGGACCACGTCGAGCACCCGCCCGGTCTGGACGACACCGAGTGCGGCGGTGGGCTCGTCGAGGATGACCACATTGGTCGCCCAGATGATGGCGCGGGCCACCGCGACGCACTGCCGTTGCCCACCGGACAACATCGCGATCGGGGTGGTGACCCGCGGGATCCGTACGCCCAGCTCGTCAAGGGCGGCGGCCGCGCCCAGCCGCATCGCGCGCTTGTCGAGCAGCCCGAGCCGACCCAGCGGCCCGGAGCGCAGGATCTCCCGCCCGAGGTACAGGTTGGCGGCCACGCTGAGGTCGTCGGCGACGGCGAGATCCTGGTAGACGGTCTCCACCCCGGCGCGCCGGGCGTCGACCGGGGTGGAGAACCGGACGGGACGACCACCGACCCGGATCTCGCCCTCGTCGGGTGGGTGCACACCGGACAGCGTCTTGATGAGGGTGCTCTTCCCGGCGCCGTTGTCGCCGATCAGCGCGACGACCTCACCCCGGTGGACAGTGAAGTCGGCGCCGCGCAGCGCCTCGACGTGCCCGAACCGCTTGACGATGCCACGGGCTTCGAGGACCGGCGGCTCGTCGGCGGTGGGCTGCCGGTCGCTGTCGGCGGTGGCCGTCGGGGTCGTACCCATCACTGCACCGGGGGGTTGGCGCAGCTGGGCTCGAGCACCGCCTTGATCTCCGCGGAGTCGATGTTCTCCTTGGTGACGAACGTGACGCCGGTGTCGGCCGACGCCAGCGGCGCCTTGTCCCGCAGGTGCTTGACCATCTTGTCGACGCCGAAGTAGCCCATCTTGAACGGGTTCTGCACGACCAGCGCGGAGATCTGGCCGCTGCGTACCCCGGCGATCTCGTCCGGGGCGGCGTCCCACCCGATGATGACCACCTTGCCGGACTTGCCGGCCGCCTGGATGGCCTGCGCGGCGCCGAGCACACTCGGCTCGTTGGCAGCGAAGACGCCGGCGAGGTTGGGGTTGGCGGTGAGGATGTTCTCGGTGACGCGTCGTGCCTCGTTGACGTCACTGCGGCTGGGCTGCTGACCGACCAGCTTCAGGTTCGGATACTGGGCGAGACCGGCCTTGAAGCCGTCGACCCGCTCGGTGTTGGTCTGCGAACCGGGCTGGAACTCGACCAGCGCCACCTCGTGGTTGCCGGGGCCGAGTTCGGTGGCGAGCAGCTTCGCCGCCTCGGTGGCCGACGCACGGTTGTCGGTGGCGAACAGCGGCACGTTCGACGGCTGCGGGCTGGTGCCGGAGTCGATCATCGCGACCGGGATGTTCGCGGCGAGCGCCTTGTCGGTGGCGGGCGCCAGCGCACTGGAGTCGGTGGCCGCGTAGACGATGCCGTCGACCTTCTTGGTGACGTAGTTCTGGATCAGGTTGACCTGACCCTCGACATCGGTTTCGGTGGTCACCCCGTCCCACTGGACGGTGACGTCACCCGCGCGCTGCGCGGCGCACTCGGCACCCGCCTTCACCGTGTTCCAGTAGTCGGCCCCTACCGCCTTCGGGACGACGGCGAGCTTCAACGGCCCGCTCGCGTCCTTGGTCGCGCCGTCGCCTCCGTCCCGGACCTCGACCCCGCCGCAGGCGCTGAGCAGAGCGGTCGCCGCGGCCACGGCCAGAATCGCCTGCGCGCGCAGGAGTGGCCCTCGTGCCCGCCGGCTGGTGGTGGTGTGTGCCATGGTGTGTGTCCTTCCTCGTTCGGACTCTCGAAATGGCATGTCAACCCCGTGATTCCAGCCGCCGGCGGCGGTACTGGTCGAAGTAGACGGCGGCCCAGATGATCAGGCCGACGATCACCTGCTGGTAGTGGATGCTGATGTCGAGCAGGACGGCGCCGTTGCGGACCAGGGCGATGAGGAACGCGCCGATGATGGTCCCGACGATCCGACCCTGACCTCCGAAGAGGCTGGCCCCGCCGATGACCGCGGCGGCGATGACGTCGAGCTCCAGCGAGATCCCGTAGTTCGGCTGACCGGAGTTGACCCGGGAGGCCGCGATCATGCCGCCCAGACCGACCAGCACACCCGCCAGCACGTACACGCCGGTCAGGTGCCGACCGACCCGGATGCCCGACCGGCGTGCGGCCTCCAGATTGGAGCCCATCGCGTACGTGTACTGACCGAAGCGGGTCTGGGAGAGCAGGAAAGCGACACCGACGGCGACCAGAACGGTGATCACCACGGCGAACGGGATGCCGACGATCTCCCCGTTGCCGAGCAGTTGAAAGGATCGGGGCAGGCCGTAGACGCCGACCGCCCCGGTGATGATGAAGACGAGCCCTCGTCCGACGGACATCGTTCCCAGCGTCGCGATGAACGGTGGGATCCGAGCCACGGTCACCAGCAGCCCGTTGAGCAGCCCGGCCAGTGCGCCGACGCCGATCGCGACCGCCGTCGCCGCCCAGAGTGGAAAGCCGAGGTCGCGTACGACCAGCGCCCCCGCCACGCCGGCGAGCGCGGCGACCGATCCCACGGAGAGGTCGATGCCCTTCGTGATGATGACCATCGTCTGCGCCGTGGCGATGATGGCGATCACCGCGGTCTGCGCCCCGATGTTGAAGAGGTTGTCGGCGGTCAGGAAGTAGGGACTGGCGAAACTCAACACGATGAACAGCACGACGAGCGCGGTGGCGGCGGTCAGCTCGGAGACGGCGTGGGAGATCCGTTCCCGGAACCAGTCGCTGGGCGTGCCGTGCTGCGTGCCGGTGGTTGCCTCGACGGTGCTCATCGTCGGCCCTGACCTCCCCAAGCGTGGCGCCGCACGCGACGGGAGAGCCGTCGGCGAGCGGAGCACCGGTGACCGGCCGAGCCTCCTCGGCAGGGAGAGACGGACTCGAAGCCCGCACCACCCATGGAGATAGGTCGGATGTTTCCCTTGATCAGGCGTTACCATGCCATGCACGTACGTGTGTTGCCAAGGTCTTGCGACCATGTTTTGCCGTCGTTACGCGAGCCTTCGGAGCCCTACGTCCGACCAGAACGGCATGATCTGTTGTCGATGGCCGCCCCGCGAGCCAACGAGCCACACTCCGATTGTTATCGATAACATGCTATGCCTTCGACGCCCGCCGCGCTCGCCTCGTTCCGACTCAGCCGGTGCACGAGGCGGCGAGCAGACACACCGGCCGGTCCGAGCCGAAAATCAGCCGGCCCGGGCCGATCGCTGTCGAGCGCGTGCTCGACAGCGGGCCGCGGTTCCACAGTCGTCCAGGCCACGCCGTCCACCCGGCCACCGCTCGGAGAGCTTCGCCGTCGCGTCGGGTTCGGCGGCGGCGGACGATGCCCGCCGCCAGCGATCGGGTTTTGATCTGACGAATCGGGCGGCGCTGAATCCTCGGGCACAGGTGCTTCACCCACTGCGGGGCCGGGTTGACCGCCTGCGGCGGCACCGATACCGTCGACCCACTATCTGCGGCGACGCGAGGGAAGCCGGTGTGATTCCGGCGCGGTCGCGCCACTGTGAGCGGTTCCCCCACCTAGAAATGGGGCCCGCGAGCCAGGACGCTCGGTCGTCCGCAGCCTTGCGATGGGGACGCGTCATCCCCGGGGAGGTTCGTGATCATATGTCCAGCTCCACGTCCAGCCAGCCGTTGGTGAATCCCGCTGGCACCACGCGTCTTCTGTGGACGGTCCTGGCGACCGTTGTCGCGCTCACCCTGCTGGCCTACCTCGTCGCGTTCGACCAGGGTGCGGTGTCGCGCAGCGGGACGTACCTGCACGAGCTCATGCACGACGGCCGGCACCTGCTCGGTGTTCCGTGCCACTGAACGCCACCACCGCTCCCCCGTTCCTCGCCGTCCTCGTCCGCGGCCTGCTCGCCGGCCTGATCGCTGGCCTGCTCGCCGGAACGTTCGCCTACGTCGCCGGCGAACCGCACGTCGAGGCCGCCATCGCTATCGAGGAGGCGGCCTCGCACGCCGAACCCGCCGCTGGCGGGCACCAGCACGACGAGGCCCTGGTCACCCGGAGCGGCCAGCGCGGCGGGCTCTTCCTGGCCACCGCACTGTTCGGCGCCGCGATGGGCGGTCTGCTGGCCACGGCGTACGTCCTGCTGGCCCGTCGGCGGCGGACCGACGACGACGGGCGCTCCGGCCTGCTGCTGGCCGGTGCGGCGCTGCTCGGCGCGGTGATCGTGCCGTTCCTCAAGTACCCGGCGAACCCACCGGCGGTCGGCGACCCGGCCACCATCAACCAACGCACCGCCACCTACCTGCTGATGGTGGTGCTCGGTCTGGTGGCCGTGTGGGCGGGCTCGCTGGGCTACCGGTCAGTCGGCGCGCAGGCGCCACTGTGGCAACGCGTCGCCGCAGCCGTCGGCGGTTTCCTGCTGGTCACCGTCGCGTCCTACGTGGTGCTTCCGTCGTTCCAGGAGGTCCCCACCGACTTCCCCGCGACGCTGCTGTGGAGCTTCCGACTGGCCTCCCTCGGCACCCAGGTGGTGCTCTGGACCGGGATCGGCCTGCTGTTCGCGGCCCTGATGCACCACGAGCGGCGTCGCCGGGTCGGCACCGCACTGCCGAGCACGTGACCGCCACCAGCCTCCGGCTGGTCGCCCACGGTCACACCGCCGCCCTGCGCCGGGCCCGCTTCGGCGGCGCTGACGACGGCCTGGACGAGGGTGGCCTGCGTGCCGCACTCGCCCAGGCCCAGGCGGATCCGGACCGGCGCGGGCCTATCGGCGTCAACGCGACCTGCCTGTCCAGCCCCGCGGTGGCCGCTCGACAGACCGCCGCCGCCTTCAGTCTGCTGCCGACAATCGAGACGGCGTTGGCCGACTGCGACTACGGCGACTGGTCCGGACGGTCGCTCGAGGAGATCGCTGAATCGCAGCCGCAGGCGCTGCACGACTGGCTGTCCACACCGGAGTCCGCTCCGCACGGCGGTGAGTCTGTCGCGGCCGTGCGGGATCGGGTCGGCAGTTGGCTGGACGAGCAGCACCGAGCCGGCGGGCGGGTCATCGCGGTCACCCACCCGCTGGTGATCCGTGTCGCGGTCGTGCACGCCCTCGGGCTGCCGACGGCGACGTACCGACAGCTGGACGTGGAGCCGTTGGCGATCGTCCGGCTCACCAGCCAGGGCACGCGCTGGCAACTCCGACTGGGCGCGGAGCCGAGGTGGGTCGACTCCGCGATGGTGTGGTCATGAATCCAGGGCCCGCAGTGAGCTGAGCGCGGGTGGACGGTCTGCTTCAACCCTCCCGAGTTTGGACCAGTGCGGCGGCACGGCCCAGGGCGGACTTCTCGACGGCGGTCAGCGCCGGATCGACCCGGCGCTGACCCACCGCACGCCGTAGTTGGCTGGCCCGGGGCGGCTGCGCGCGTCGCTGAAAGGCGTCGAGGCCGTCCCGGGCAAGATCGGCGACCTGCGGGTCCTGACTGACCGCCACCTCGGCGAGGATGAGAGCGGTCATGGCCACGTCCAGGTCGGCCGGCCCCTCGGTCGCATTGCGCCAATCGATGACCACTGGCCCGCGCGAGGTCACCATGACGTTCTGTGGGTGCAGGTCGAGGTGCAGGACGCGGTCCGCCGGGTCGACGCTGAAGCGGGCCGGCAGGGTGTGGAGGCGGTCGTGCAGGCCCACGAGCAGGTCGGCGGCGGCGCCGATGCCGGTGCGCCCGGTGAGCATCGACACCAGGAGAGTCTCGCCGTCGAGTCGTTCGAGCACCAGGTCGGGCCCTCGGGCCTCGTACACCATGGGCACCGGGTAGCCGGCGGCCGCGACGTACGCCATCAACGCCGCCTCGGGCGCGCTGTCCCCGCCCTGCCGGTAGCGGCGCAGCACCCGCGACTCGTCGAGCACGTAGACGTCGGCGTCGCGCCCCGAGGCGAGCAGCGCGTGATCGGCCATGGCAGACGACGCTAACAGTGGTTGCGCGACAAGCGCGTGGGGCGGGCCGTGATCACGGCCCGCCCCACCCTGCTGCGCTGTCCCCGGCTCAGTGCTAGCCGGTGACGGTGAACGGCCGGGACACCTTCGTCGCCGACTTCTCACCGCTCAGCGTGACGCTGGTCGCGCCCGCCTTCGCCGCACCCGGAACGCTGACCGTCGCGCCGGAGATGACACCGTCACCGTTCGCGCGAACCGTGCTGACCGCGAGGCCGTTCCCGACGGTGATCGTGACCGCCTCGTTCGGAACGAACCCGGAACCGTCGATGGTGATCGACGTGCCACGCGGACCCGAGGTGGTCAGCAGTGCCACCCGCGGCTGGTAGGTCGGCGCCTGGGCCTGCCCGGTCACCTGGACAATGGCCGTGGCCGGCGTACGCGTCGACGCGCCCGTCGCGGTGACCGCGTACCGGCCGGGTTGTGCGTCGCCGGAGGTCGGGACCGAGACGCGGACCGTGCCCGTCGCGGAGGCCGCGACCTTCGTGGCCCGGGCCGGGTCGGTGCCGACGCTGACGGTCACCTGTTCGCCGGCGGCGAACCCGCTGCCGTCGACGGTGACAGTGCCGCCGGTGGTGACGGCGCCGGCAGCCGACAGCGCGATCGTCGGCTGGGAGCCGCCTCGCGCGACGGTCACGGTGAAGGCCTCGGTGCTGCTCGACAGCGTGTCCCACGCGGTGACGCGCACCGTGTAGGTGCCCTCCCGCGTGTAGGTGTGCTGCCCGCTCATCGCACCGGACGCACCGATGGTGACGTCGTCCGGAGCCGTGCCGTCACCCCACTGGACGCGGGCACGGTAGCCGGTCGTGCCGGGAACGCCGCCGGTCACCGAACCGAGGTTCGCCGCGAGGGCCTGCCCGGCGTTCGCCGTCTGGTCCTTTGGAGCGACAGTGGCCAGCGCGGGGGCCGGCGTGCCGTCGTTGGCGACGGCGAACACGTGGATCCGGCCCGCCGAGCGGGGGTCACCGGTCTGCGTCGGCAGGGTCACCGACACCAGCGTCTTGCCCGCCGGGATCTGGTACGGCGCGGTCGCGAACAGGAACGGCTGGGCGCCGTCCCGGCTCGTGCCGTGCAGTCGGTACGCCGTCCGGGCAACGACGATGTTGCCGTAGGACGGGGTGCCGTTGGCGTTGCCGCCCAGCGTCCAGTCGCTCATCTGGATCGGGATGCTGGCCGTGCTGCCGTCACTGAAGTTCGCCGTGCCGGTGGTGCTCTGGTTGCCCTGCGTTCCGGCGCCGATGAAGGAGATGCTCTTCGCGTCCTCCGGCAGGTCGAGCAGGACCGTGGCACCGTTGCCGGTGGCGTTGTCCGGCTGCCCGGCCGGGATCACCGGCAGCGTGAACTGCAACGCGGTCCCCGGGACCTGCTGCCGCTGGCCCTGCGTCGCACCGCCCGCCGCCAGGGCGGCCCGCGAGTACGCCCACGACTTGGCGTCGCAGTCCGCCGCGAGTACGCCTTCGTCACCGACACAGACGGTGTCGAACGCGGCGGTGAGGCCGGAGGTCGGGGCGTACGCCACCTCGACGCCGACCGTCGCGGAGCTCTGGCTCTCGCCGTCGGTCACCGTGACGTTCGCCTGGTGGTAGCCCGGCGTGGCGTAGGTGTGCGACCCACCGATGTTGTAGACGGCCCGCGAGCTCAGCGTCACGGTGCCCTCGGTGACCGGTGTGCCGTCACCCCAGTCGATCGTGGCCCGGTAGCCGGTCGCGGTGCCACCGGTGACGGACGCCAGCGGCACCGAGACCGGTACGCCGGACGTTGCGTGCACGCCGGACGCGGCGGTCACCGCGATGTCGCCGCCTCCGATGGCCACGTCGCCACCGGCGAGCAACTCGATCTCGGCGAGACTGGTCTGCGCGGCGCCGACGGTCTTCGTGACCGCGAGACGGAACTGCGCGAACCGACCCGGCTTGTCGATCGTGTACGGGCGGGTCTGACTGCGCCACCGGAACACCTGGTCCCTGCGGGAGTCCACTGTGGTCCAGGTGATGCCGTCGTTGGAGCCCTGCAGTCGCCAGTCCGCCGGATCGCCAGCACTCGCCCCGGACGTGACGGTGTAGTACGTCGGCTTCTGCTTTCCGCCACGGAACGCCCAGGAGATCTGCGGGGTCGCCGAGGTGAAGGTCAGCTGCGTGGTGGACGAGTCGTCGAACAGCTTCGAGGCGTCCTGACCGCCGGTTGCGGTCGCGGTGCCGAGGCCGGGGCCGGTGGTGTCCTGCAACGGCTTCGGCGCCTGGTCACCCTTGGTCAACGACGGCGGCGCGTCGTTCCTGCCGCTGCTCCAGGAGGACGGGTTGGGGCCCATCTGGAAGTCGATGGTGCCGCCCTTGGCGAGTGCGGCCACGTCCAGGGACAGACCGTGCTGCTTCTTGCCGTTGACCTTGACGTCCTGCACGTACACGTTGCGGGTGCTGTTGCTCGGCGCGTTGACGACGATGTCGCCAGTGGTGCGACGCACCGTCATCTTCGTGAACTGCGGCGAACCGATGGTCCACTCGGACGACCCGGCCTGCAGCGGGTAGATGCCCAGCGAGCTGAGGATGTACCACGACGACATCTCGCCGTTGTCCTCGTCGCCCAGGTAGCCCTGGCCGATCTCGCTGCCGACGTAGAGGCGCCGCAGAATCTCCCGTACCGTCGCCTGGGTCTTCGCCGGCGCGCCGGCGAAGTTGTACATGTACGGGATGTGGTGCGACGGCTGGTTGCTCATGCCGAGCTGACCCATCCGCACCGCGCGCGCCTCGATCATCTCGTGGATGACGCCGCCGTACCCGCCGGGTCGGTCGGCGTTCTCCGGGGTGGAGAAGAACGTGTCGAGCTTGTCCCGCAGCGCCTTCTGCCCGCCGAGCAGGTTGGCCAGACCCTGACCGTCCTGCTGGGCGGTGAAGGCGAAGTTCCATCCGTTGGTCTCGGTGTAGACGCCACCCCAGTCCAGCGGGTCGCCGGCGAGGAAGTTACCGGCGGCGTCGCGACCCTGGAAGAGCTTCGACTTCGGGTCGAAGAGGTGGACGTAGTTGCGGGCACGCTCCAGGAAGTAGCGCGACTCCTCCTTGAGCCGGGCGCGCTCCGACTTCGGCGTGGCCGGGTCCTTCGCGAGGGCCGCACCCATGTTGCCGATGCCGTAGTCGTTGATGAAGCCCTCCAACGCCCACGACACCGACTCCCCGGTGGAGGTCGGCGTGTAGCCGAGGAACAGCGACGTCTCGATGCCCTTGCGTCCGACCGCGCTGCGCCCTGACGCGACGGTCGCGTCCTTGACGGCCGCGTCGTACGCCGCGAGCGGGTCGGGCAGCTTGACCCCGGTGAGGTACGCCTGGGCCAGAGCCACGTTGGCGCTGGTGCCGGTCATCAGGTCGGCGTAGCCGGGAGACGACCAGCGGGCGATCCAACCGCCGTCGCGGTAGTGCTGGACGAAGCCATCGGAGGTCCGGGCGGCGACGTCCGGGTACAGCAGCGCGTAGGCGGGCCACACGGTGCGGTACGTGTCCCAGAAGCCGTTGTTGACGTAGATCTGCCCGTCGACGATCTTCGCACCGGTCTGGGTGGGGGTCGACGCGCCGGTCGGCGCCGAGACCGGGCTCGCGTACTGCCAGCGCGGCGCGGCGGCGGTGCCGGTGTTCTCCGACTGCGAGTTCGGGTAGAGGTTCAGCCGGTACAGGTTCGAGTACATCGAGACCAGCTGCGGTTCGGTGGCGCCACGCACCTCGACCCGGCCGAGCCGGTCCTTCCACATCGCCGTCGCGGCGGCGTGGACCTGGTCGAAGCTCTTGCCGGTGACCTCCAGATCGAGGTTGCGGCGCGCCTGGTCGACGGAGAGGAACGACGTCGCGAGGCGCATCGTCACCTCCCGGGTGGTGGAGACGTCGAAGGTGGCCGAGGTCGCGGCGGTTGCCGTCGGCGCCCGGTCGAACGCACCGGACACGAACATGCGACTACGACCGGCCGACAGGCCACTTCCGTTGTCGACCCAGCCGGTGAGGGTGCCGTCCGTGCCGATGGTGAAGGTGCCGTTGTGGAAGACGAGACTTCCGGTCGCCTGCCCGGTGGGGAAGGTGAACCGCATGATCCCGGCGTGGTCGGTGGGCGACATCTCCGCGACCAGGCCGTTCTGGAGCGTGACCCGGTAGAGGTCCGGCTGCGCGGTCTCGTCGTCATGGCTGAAGGCGAGCGCGCGGCTGGCGGGCTGGCCGGTGAGGGAACCGCCACCGACGACGGGCATGACCGACATCTGGTTGCGGTCACCCATCCACGGGCTGGGCTCGTGGGAGATCGCGAGCCCCTGCAACATCGGCAGGTTGGCTGCGTTGTTGATCCGGTGGTACTCGTACTCCCAGGAGTTGGAGGTCGCGTCGGTCACCGGGGTGAAGAAGTTGAAGCCGTTCGGCACCGCGGTGATCGGCAGGTTGTTGCCGCGCGAGAAGCCGCCAGTCGAGTTGGTGCCCCGACGGGTGTCCACGTAGTTGGTCAGCTTCGTGCCGTCGATCGACGCCGGCGCGGCCGTCAGCTCGATGTCGTCGAGCCACCCCTGGAACTGGGTGTCCCCGGTGGCCTGCGGGTTGTCGTACGCCAGCAGGATGCGGTCGATCGTCTTGCCGCGGGCGATGGTGCCGAGGTCGGCCTGCACCAGGTTCCACTGGTCGGCGAAGAGCACCTTCGACGCGCCCTGGCCGGCACCGGTGAGCAGGTAGCCGTGCTGGTCGACGGGCGAGCGCCCACTCAGGTAGCTGCCGTCGGTGAAGTGCAGGTCGACGGCGGCGTAGGTGGACGGGTACCGGGCGTTGCCCGTGGTGAACTCCGGGAAGATCTTGTACGACAGACGGGTCTTCGGCCCGACCGGCACGTTGACGTCGAACAGCTTGTTGGTCGCGTACGACCGGCCGTCGCCCTCGGCGCCACCGGAGTAGCGCAGCGCGGCCAGCCCGGTGAACCCGGCGTCCGGCTTGGTGGTGTAGCCGCCGTTCGGACCGGCGGTGGCTTCGCTGACCATCGGCGTGGCCGGCGGACGGACGTCGGAGCCGTCGCTGATGTTCCAGTCGGCGAGCTGCACGAGCGAGTCACCGGAGTTCGCTGTGACGTTCAGCCGGTAGAAGGCGTAGGCGTTCGTGTTGGTGAAGCTGTACCTGTTGGTGGCGTACCGGCCGCTGAACGTCTGGCCGACGCGCTTGTCCAGGTCGGTCCAGGTGCTGCCGTCGTTGGAGCCCTGGACGACGAAGTCCCTGGGGTCGCGCGACGGTGCGTCGTTGGCCGAGGTCAGCGAGTAGCGCAGCACTGTGGCCGGCTTGGCGAGCTGGTAGGTCACCCAGCCGCTCGACTGGAAGATCAGCCACTTGGTCGACGAGTCGTCGTCCTTGAGGTTCGCAGCGATCTCTCGGGGCTGGTTCTCGTCGCTCGCGGTCACGGCGCTGACCTGGCCGAGCAGGCTGCCGGGCAGGGTGGTGACCTTGCCACTCAGGTTGCCCTGGACCGGTTTTCCGTTCGCGCCGACCTCCACGGTGCTGGTGGCGGGTTGCGGGTCGGCGGTCTCAAACGAGGAGCTGAAGTTGCCGGGCGTCGCCGAGGTGGGGGCGGCGTTGGCCAGGGGCGCGGCGACGAGCAGGCCCAGCGGTAGCAGGACGGCTGTCGTCGCGGCGATCAGGCGGGGAGACAGGGAACGCGCAAGGGGGGTATGCGACATGAGGGACGGGGCCTTTCGACTCGAACGGGTCGAGTACGTCGAAGGTCTGGACTGAGTGGAGCGTGGTGGGCGGTGCCCTGACATCGTTGTCATTGGAGTTGGCGAACAACGAGAGTCGGGGCGGGTGGACTTGTCGCTGATAGTTCCGGGCGCAGCACGGCCGTGTCAACGGGTTGATGGCGATGAAACGGGCCGGGCTACCCACGACCGCTTGCCGGGCCCCGACGCCGTACGGCGACGTGCGCCGAGGCCCGGCCGCGGATCAGCAGTAGAGGTTGGCTCCGGCGGACACACCGAGGATGCCGACGAACTGCTGGTACTTCGTCACGCGGCTCTGCACCTGGGCGGGGTTCCCGCCGTTGCACTCGATCGAGCCGTTGATGCTGCGGATCGTCTCACCGAAACCGGCACCGCCGACCATCGCATTGTGGGCGGTCATGGTGCCCGGCCCGTTCTGGGTCATCCAGTACCAGATTCCGGTCTTCCAGGCCACCGCGGCATCGGTCTGCACCAGCCACGGGTTGGTCAGCAGGGGCAGGTTGAGGGCGTTTCCGGCGGCGTTGTAGTTGAAGTTCCAGCTGAGCTGGATCGGCCCACGCCCGTAGTAGGCGGCCTGCCCGGCCGGACACCCGTAGGGCTGGCCGGGGTCGCAGTAGTGCGGGTAGTTCGCGGTGTTCTGCTCGACCACGTGCACGAGGCCGCCGGTCTCGTGGTGCACGTTGGCCAGGAAGGCGGCCGCCTCCTGACGCTGGACGGTGGCGCTGCCGCTCTTGGCGAACGCCGGGTAGGCGCTGAGTGCGGCGACGAGCCCGGAGTACGTGTAGAAGGAGTTGCGGCCCGGGAACATCTGGTTGAACTGGGCCTCGGTGACCACGAAGCCGCCCGGGTCGGTGGGCGGCGGGGTGGTGGGTGGCTGGCCGCCGCAGGTGTAGGGCTCCCAGTACCAGGTGCTGACGATGGGGTCGTAGCCGGGATTGTCGTGCTCGGCCACGTAGTAGAGACCGTTGGTGTACCGCACGATCGCCCCTGCCGCATACCAGGTTCCGGCAGCCCAGTTCGGGTGGTTGCAGGTGCCTCCGGTGGGCGGCGGCGTGGTGCCGCCCCCGCATGCGCCGAGGTCCTCCCAGACACCGGTCGTACCCGGTGGCGCCTCGGCCTGGGTCCACCACTTCGCCCGGTAGTTGCGGCCGTTGTGGGAGACCTGTGCGTCTCCCCAGTAGACGGCCGAGGCCTGCCACGATGCTGAACAGGCGGCCGCCGACGCAGCGGTCGACGGGATGACCGCAGCCAACCCGCCGACCACGGTCAGTGCCACCAGCGCGACCAGCGCGCGCAGTCTCGTCATGTGATCACTCCTTCCTGGGATCCCACTGGCCGCAGACTCGGCCAGGTATAGACATAGCTGACTGTAACATTTTCTGTTTACTTTCTTTACTGTTGCGATGGAGCCACCGCCTCGGCGGAGCGGTGACGGGATGTTGGAAGTTTCGGCCATTTTCCGGATCATGCGAGCGATGCCTTGGGGATCAACTCATCGGACGTCGATTTGCTGACTGCCAGGACCAGCGAACCGCCGACCCATCTCGTTTCGGACGGCTTCCGGAACTTGTTGACGTGCCGGAAATCCCGCTGCAATACTCCGATCCATCACGGTCGATGCAACGGCTCCGTGATGTCCCGGTTATGCCTCCCGCGAGAAGGGCACCACATGAGCAAGCTCTTCCCCCGCACGGCGCTGTGGTCGAGGCGGCTTCGCGCCGCGCTCGCCGTCCTCGCCACCGCCGTCGCGATGTGCGGCGTGGTCCTCGCGGCCACCTCGACCCCGTCGAGCGCCGCCACCTGCAACGGCTACGTCGGTCTCACCTTCGACGACGGTCCGACCGGCAGCACCAGCGCGCTGCTGAACGTGCTGCGCAGCAACGGCGCACGGGCCACCATGTTCAACGTCGGGCAGAACGTCCAGAACAACCGCTCGGCGGCCCAGGCACAGGTGGCCGCCGGCATGTGGGTCGGCAACCACAGCTGGAACCACGCCCACATGACCTCGATGAGCCAGGCTCAGATGCAGTCCGACCTGTCCCAGACCAGTTCGGCGATCCAGTCCGCCACGGGCATCCGGCCACAGCTGTTCCGGCCGCCGTACGGGGAGACCAACTCCACCCTCCAGTCCGTCGCGTCATCGCTCGGCATGCGACAGGTGATCTGGGACGTGGACTCGCAGGACTGGAACGGCGCGAGCGTCAGCCAGATCGTGGCCAACGCGAGCCGCCTCCAGGCCGGTCAGGTCATCCTCATGCACGACGGGATCCAGAACACCCGCGACGCCATACCGCAGATCATGGCCAACCTGACCAGCCGCAACCTGTGCCCCGGCATGATCTCGCCGTCCACCGGCCGGGCGGTCGCGCCCGACGGCACGACCCCGCCGCCCGACGGTGGCACCCCGCCACCCAGCGGCGGCACCTGCACGGCGACGGCGTCGACCACCAACGTCTGGGGCGACCGCTACAACACCTCGGTGACGGTCAGCGGCGCCAGCACCTGGACCGTGGTGGTGGCCATCACCGCACCGCAGCGGGTCTCCACCATCTGGAACGGCACCGCCACCTGGGACAGCAGCGGCACCGTGATGACCATGCGGTCCAACGGCAGCGGCAACACCTTCGGCTTCACCACGATGACCAACGGCAACAGCGGCGCTCGTCCGCAGATCCGCTCCTGCACGGCGGGCTGACACCGAGCCGGTGTGCGGCGGGCGCCCGGATGCCCGCCGCACACCCCGTCGCGCGGATCGGGGGGCCACTAACCTGCACTGATGCGACACACCCTCACCCCCTCCGACGACAGCCTGCACGGCCACTTCTCCCCCGATTTCCCGCCCGTGCTCACGATCGACCCCGGTGACACCGTCACGTACCGCACCCTGGACTGCTGGTGGTCGGCCGGTCCGTATCCCGGCGGAGCGAACCGGGACCGGCCCCGGGTCGCGCAGCATCAACCCGACCACGGTCACGCGTTGGTCGGGCCGGTCGCGGTCCGCGGTGCGCGCGCCGGCCAGACCCTCGCGGTACGCATCGATGCGGTCGTCCCCGCCACCTGGGGCACCACAGTGGCCGGTGGCTGGCCGAGCGGGTTCAACCAGCGCTACGGCGTGCAGGAACAACCGGTGGTGCATGCCTGGACGCTGGACCCGGCGACGATGACCGGCCGCAACCAGCATGGCCACACGATCGCACTGCGGCCCTTCATGGGGGTGCTCGGCATGCCACCCGCCGAGCCGGGGCGTCATTCGACGATCCCGCCGCGCCCGTGGGGCGGCAACCTGGACTGCCGGGACCTCACCGCGGGAAGCACCCTCCTGCTGCCGATCCCGGTGGACGACGCGCTGTTCTCGGTCGGGGACGGCCACGCCGCACAGGGCGACGGCGAGGTCGGCGGCACCGCGATCGAGTGCCCGATGGACGAGGTGACGTTGACCTTCGACGTCCGCGACGACTTCCCGGTCACCGGCCCGGTGGCCCGCACCGCGGACGCGTGGCTGACCCTGGGCGTCGGCGCGTCCCTCGACGATGCCTCGTTCATGGCTCTGGACTCGATGCTGACCCTGATGCAGCGGTTGCACGGCCTCAGCCGCGCGGACGCGGTGGCGCTGGCCAGCATCGCGGTCGACGTGCGGGTGACGCAGATCGTCAATCAGACCGTCGGCGCGCACGCGGTCCTCCGTGACGACGCGCTGGGCTGGCCGGGCGCCGATTCTGTCGGGGGCCGCCGTTAGCGTGTGCGCACTGTCGCCGCGCCGGCCACGTTTGGCCGGTCGCTGACCCCTCGGAGGCCCCCATGTCCCAGGAGACGACCTACCTCGAACTGTCCGAAGTGGACGGTGCGCACAAGTTCTACGAGGTCATCGTCGACAACGCCACGCTGACCGTGCGCTACGGCCGGATCGGCGACCAGGGGCAGATCAAGGCCAGCGCCTACCCGGACAACGCGCGGGCCCGCGCCGCCGCCGCGAAGAAGATCGGGGAGAAGGTCCGCAAGGGTTACGCGCCGGCGGTTCCCGGCGTCCGACAGAAGCGCACCGTCTCCCGGCGGCAGATCGTCAGCACCCGCTCCACCGCCCACACCGCTCCGGTGCTCTGGCGCTACGACTCGGGCGCTCCCGCCTTCGGCATCTTCGTCGACGGGCAGCACTGCATGGTCGGCAACGAGCACGGCGTGATCACCACGCTCGACCACGACGCCCAGGTGCGCAGTCAGGTCCGCCTCCCCGACGGGGTCAAGTGCATCGTCGCCGACGACGCCTGGATCTACGCCGGCTGCGATGACGGCAACGTCTACGACCTCTCGGGCAAGATGCCCCGGGTGGCGTACGCGATCGCCCCGGAGATCGACATCTACTGGCTGGACATCCACGACGGGGTCCTGGGCGTGTCGGATGCCGACGGCGGGATCACGGCGGTCGACCACGAGGACGAGTTCCTGTGGCGTCGGCCCGGGCGGGGCCGCTCGGCGTGGATGGTGCGGTGCGACAGCGACGCCATCTACCACGGCCATTCGCAGGGGGTGACCGGCTACGAGTGGCGGACCGGCGGCGAGCTGTGGCACACCAGGACCGGTTCGGTGCTCTTCGGCTGGCAGGAGCACGGCAGCGTGTTCGCCGGCACCGGCACCCGCGAGGTGGTGCGACTGTCCAAGGCAGGGCGACTGGATCGCACCTACCGGTGCGACGCCCCGGTGTTCTCGTGCGCCACCGCGGAGGGCGGCCAGTACGTCTTCGCCGGTGACAGCCAGTCCTCGATCTACTGCTTCGACGCGGCCGGCACGCGGCTGTGGAAGCTCGGCACCGGCTGCGGCTCGGCCTACTCCATGCAATACCACGACGACCGGCTCTACGTCGTCACCACCGGCGGCCACCTGGCCTGCATCGACGCGAGCGAGCCGGCGATCCGCGCGGCGCAGGCCGGGGACGTGCCCGAGGTGCGCGACGTCAAGGCCCCCCGTGAGGCACCACGGCCCGTGCAGCCGACGGTCGTCGAGGTGACCAGCGACGTCGGCGCGGGCGTGGTGGTGCAGTGCCTGGACGATCGGGGGCGGTTGCGGGTCCAGGTGCTCTCCGACGGTTACCGACGCGACTGGTCGGTGCAGTTCCCCAAGGGGATCCGCGAGCCGGGCGCCCGCTACCTGGTGACCGAGGTCCGCGAGGCCGGCCGGGGCGGGTTCTACCGGGCGTTCGGCGACATCCGCCGCCTGCGCTGAGCGGCGACCGCAGCGTCTCCGGTGGCCGGGCAGGCGCTGACGGGCCACCGTATCCCCCTGTCGTAGGGTGCCGACATGGCGCACCTCGTCCGGGCTGACGACGATGCCGGCACGGCGTGGTGGGCCGCCCCGCCGACGCGGCGGGTGAGTCACCTGCCGGCCGTCGACCCGGAGCTGCTGCGGGTGGCACTCGACCCGTTGCCACCAGCGGCGCCCGCGGTGGTGCACTACCGGCCCACGGTCGTGGGTCCCCTCGGCGACCTCGTGGACGCTCTCCTCGACCAACTGGACACCGCGGCGCTCGCTATGTTCCCCAGCTGGTTGGCGGGCGCCGACCACTTCGAGACCGAGGGCACGCTCGGCGTGGCGGCGGTGCGCGCCCTCGCGGCCCGGACCGCTGCCCGTTCCCGGCACTTCGGCCCGTTCCTCGCGGACCTCGCCGAGCGTGGGCTGCGCGGTCCGCGCCGGCCCGTCGGCCGGTCCCGCTTCGCCCCGGGTGTACGCGCCGCCGGGCTCGCCCGGGTGATTGCCGAGGCGTACGACCGGGAGGGCTGCGTTCTCGTCATCGCTCTGCCCGACCTGGGCGCGGGTGCGGAGCGGACACTCGTGGCCACCGCCGAGTGGCTCGTGCGGCACGCCGACTTCACGGTGTGGCTGGCCGGCGGGCCGCTGCGCCACGTCGACCGCGTCCAGTCGGTGCCGCTGATGGTGCCGGCGCGATTCGCCGGGCTGACCAGCACGATCAACCGGATGCCGGCCACGGCCGCCGAGCCGGGGTCGACGGTGTTGGTCTGGCCGCCGATCGCTGGCGTGCCACGTGGTGACAGCGCGGCCGAGCAGGCGTTGGAACGCGCGCTGGCACCGCACGACTGGGCACGGGGCCGGCGTTGGAACCAGACATACGAGTGGCACGTACTGGGTGTGGCGTACCGACTGGATCTTTTTTGGCCCGTGGAGGGTCTTGCGGTCGAGGTGGACGGCCCGGAGCATCGTGGGCGAATCGCTTTCGCCAACGATCGGCGGAGAGACGTGCAGCTTCAACTACTCGGGCTGGATGTTCTCCGCTTCACCAACGAGCAGGTGCTCTCCGACACGCCGGCGGTAGTCGACGGGATCCGTCGGCTGCTGGCCCGGCGACGCGCGGGCGGCACGCACCCCCACGGAGATGAGAAGACATGACGAGCCCGGCGGACGTCCCGCACCTGACGCCGAACCAGATCAACGCCCTCGTGGTGCTGATGGCCGAGGCGCGCCAACTCACCAACGTCGAGCTGCGCGAGTTGGCCGGTTTCACGC
Source organism: Micromonospora sp. MGP-C2 (assembly GCF_057766525.1). Classification (NCBI taxonomy): domain Bacteria; kingdom Bacillati; phylum Actinomycetota; class Actinomycetes; order Micromonosporales; family Micromonosporaceae; genus Micromonospora; species Micromonospora sp. MGP-C2. The sequence continues at coordinate 232,477 of NZ_JBYMEN010000002.1, read as the reverse complement.
TGACCGGCAAGGACAACAAGAAGCTCGTCGATCTGGGCCTGGTCGACACCGACAAGTCTCGCCGGACCTTCGCCCACGAGCTGACCGACGAGGGCTGGCGTGTGGCACGTCAGCTACACACCGCTGCCCCGCCGAAGCAGGGCGGCTCGACCACCCGGTCACTGTTCGTCGTCCTGTCCAACCTGCACCGTTCGCTGGACCGGCTCCGGGTCAGCCACGGCGACTTCTTCAAGCAGACCGACGCCACGGCCTCGCCGGCCAGCGAACCTCGGGACGAAACACCGGCGCCGGCACCCGCAGCCGCGGCGGACGTGGAGGCGCTGGTTCGTACGGCGTACCGGGAGCTTGCCCCCGCGCCGGGCGCCTGGGTCGGTCTCGCCGACGTCCGGGACCAGCTTGCCCACACCGACCGGCCCACCCTGGACGCGGCGTTGCGGGCGATGGTCGGTCGGGAGGATGTCCGTATCATCCCGGTGGCGAACACCAAGTCACTGACCCCACGGGATCGTGCTGCAGCCGTTCGCATCGGGAACGAGGACAACCACGCCCTGGCGATCGGCCCGGCGTGATCCCCGACGACCAGCGGGTCGCGCTGGAAGCAGTGAGTCTCAACCCCGCGGTCACCCCCGATGACGTCTGGCGACCCAGCCCGCACAACGTGCCGGAGCTGCACGAGACGGTGGTCGCGGAGATCCTGCGCGGGGTGGCGCGGGCCCGCACCGACGACACGAGCATGCCACTCGGTGTCGCCATGCAGGGTCGCGCTGGCGCCGGAAAGACGCACCTGCTCGGGGCGGTCCGCGGACAGATCCAGCGCGACGGGGGCTACTTCTTCCTGGTCGACATGGTCAGTGGCAAGACGTTCTGGGAGAGCGTCGCTCTGGCCCTGGTGGAGGGCATGGGCCGCACCCACGTCGGCTGGGGCACCCAGCTGAAGACCTTCCTGCGTCGACTCACCCCGCAGCTCGGTCTGCCGGTGGAGGTCCGCGATGCGGTCGCCGGTGCCCGACCGGTGACCCGTGCGCAGCTCGACGCCTTCATCCGGGCACTGCGCGCCCGCGATCGGGAGGTCGGGCGGGACACCCAGGACACCGCTCGGGCGCTCGTCCTGCACGGTGCCATCGACTTCGAGGCGCAGGACGTGGGTTACGCCCACCTGATCTCCGAACCAGGCGACCCGGAGGCGCGGGCGGCATGGGGGTTGAGCACCGCGGTCCGCACGCCGCAGCAGATCGTGCAGGACATCTCCCGACTGATGGCCCTGACCCTGGACCCCACGGTCATCGCCGTGGATCAGCTCGACACGCTGTTCGCCCAGACCAGCACCTCGCTGCTGAACCACCACAACGGGTTGGAGGACGGCCAGGCCAGGGTGCTCGGCCCGATCGCCGACGGCCTGCTCAAGCTCCGCGACATCACCCGCCGCACGCTGGTCGTCGTCTCGTGTCTGCCGGACACCTGGGTGCTGATGACACGCACCGTCCCCACCCCGGTCGGCGACCGGTTCCGGGTGGCGACCCTGCCGGATCGGATCCCCACCCCGGAGATCGGGCAGGCGATCGTGGCAAAGCGCCTCACCGCCGCGTTCGCGGTTCCGCACTTCGTGGCGCCGCACCCCACCTGGCCGATTGCCCCTGCCGCCTTCGCCGACGCACCCACCCTGACGCCACGCGCCCTGCTGCGCAGGGTGGACCGCCATGTCGCCTGGTGCCGCGACCGCGACGAGGTGGTCGAGCTCGACCGGCTCATCGACGGCGCGGACTCGATGCCGACGGAGGGCACCACCGTCCGCGGCGGGTCTGGCGACCCGACGGACGACCGCCGCCTGCGCGAGTTGGACGCACGGTTCAGCGAGCTGCTCCAGGCCGCGGACGTGTCAGCCGCCGTCGATCCGGCAGGCGAAGACGAGCACATGCCGCCGTTGCTCGCCGCCGGCCTGGCCGCCTGGATCGCCGAGCAGGCGCCCACCGGTGCCACCTACAAGTACGATCCGCCGCCCGGTCGCAAGCCCGCGCTGCACGGGCGGCTGATCGAGGTGCTCGACGAGGCCACCGAGAACGAGGCGCACTGGTGCTTCCGGGCCATCACGCATCTCAACGCCATCGCCGTCACCGCCCGCGTCAAGGCCGCGTGCACACTGGCCGGACTGGACCGGGACCTCCCACAGCGGCGGCTGATCCTGCTGCGCAACGGTCCGTGGCCGACTGGGAAGCGTACGACCGAGGTGTTGACTGGCTTCGACGCGGCCGGCGGCCTCCGGCGTGGAGTGTCCGAGGCGGATCTGCGGGTCTTCGCGGCGCTCCGGGTATTGGCGACCGAGCCGTCCACGGCCTTGCAGGAGTGGCTGGTGGCCCGTCGTCCGGCCAGCGGCACCGAGCTGTTCCGGGCGGTCCTGCCCGGGCCCGACCGGACGCGCGACAGCACCCCGTCCGACCCCACGGGCCAGGCGACGGGCGGCGCCGATCCCGGCGCGACGAGCGCGCCTGGCGGCGCCGATCCCAGCGCCACGAGCGTGCCGGTCGCAGACGTGACCGGTGGTCCGTCGACCAATGCGGCCGGCGTGCCCGTACCCGCGGACGCGGTCGACACTGTGGTCGGCGCGGGCGATCGGGCCATCCTGCTGGGGCGAACCGTCGACGGAGGCCACCCGTTCACGGTGGCTCTGGAATCGTTGCGCCGGCACGCCGTCGTGTTCGCCGGGTCCGGTTCGGGCAAGACGGTGCTCATCCGCCGCCTGGTCGAGGAGTGCGCCCGGGAGGGTGTCTCCGCGATCGTGCTCGACCCCAACAACGATCTCGCCCGGCTGGGCGACGCGTGGCCCGAACCGCCGAGCGGCTGGGGGCCCGGCGACGCCGAACGAGCCACCGACTATCTCGCACACACCGAGGTGGTGGTATGGACGCCCCGGGTCACCGCCGGCCGGCCGCTGAGCTTCCAGCCGCTGCCCGACTTCACCTCACTGCGCGACTGGCCCGACGAGTTCGATCAAGCCGTCCGCTCCGCCGTGGAGGCGCTCGCGCCGCGCGCCGGCGTCGACCGGTCGAGCAGGCTCGCCCAGCAGGGCAAGGCCGTCCTCACCGAGGCCCTCCAGGCGTACGCGCGAAGCGGGATGGTGGGCCTGCCCGGCTTCACCGAGTTCCTCACCGACCTGCCCGAGGGGGTCAGTCGACTGGCCCGTGCCGGGAAGCTCGCCGAGGAACTGGCCGAGGCCCTCAAGGCGGCTATGGTCACCGATCCGCTCTTCGGTGGGGTCGGTGCACCGGCCGACCCGGGGCTGCTGCTGACGCCGTCGCCGGGGCGGCGGGCCCGGGTGTCGGTGATCAGCTTTGTCGGACTCACCTCCGACCAGGAGCGGCAGAGCTTCGTCAACCAGTTGCAGATGGCGCTCTTCGCCTGGATCAAGCGGCACCCGGCCGGTGACCGACCCCTGGGCGGGCTGTTCGTGATGGATGAGGCGCAGACGCTAGCGCCCTCGACCGGCACCACGTCCTGCACCGCCAGCTCAATCGCGCTCGCCTCGCAGGCGCGCAAATACGGGCTCGGGCTGGTCTTCGCCACCCAGGCGCCCAAGGGTCTTCACAACCAGATCTCCGGCAACGCGACGACGCAGTTCTTCGGGCTGCTCAACGCACCCGCGCAGATCGACGCGGCCCGGCAGCTCGCCGAGGCCAAGGGCGGGCGACTTCCGGACATCGGCCTGCTCAACAGCGGTGAGTTCTACGCCGCCGGGGAGGGGTTCTCGTTCGTCAAGGTCCGTACCCCGCTGTGCCTGACGCACCATCCGAAGGCGCCGTTGAGCCCCGAGGAGGTCATCGCCCGTGCCCGCCCGGCCGGCGTCGACGGTTGACCCACCGACCGTCGGCAAGGCGGGCGTCAGGACAGGTCGTAGTCGAACCAGATGCTGTGGGTGCCGTCTTCGTCGACTGTCAGGCCTCCCGTTCCACGGATGCCCGTCAGGCCGCCGGTGCCGCTCGTGGGGACGATCGTCAGGAACTCGGCCTGCCGGTCCTGACCCGTGGTGGTGGCGGAGTGCACGAAGTTGAAGGTGCCCGCGTTGCCGGCGACACTGCCCTCGAACGACTCCATGGCGACGTAGGTGCCGGTGCCGGTCGCGGGATCGAAGGCAGCCGTGAAGAGTGTTTCGGATCGGCCGTCGATCTCTCCGGTGAATGTCTTGCGCATGGTGGCGAAGCCGACCGGCAGGCCAGTCTTGACCTCGGGGCTCGGCACGGGGACCGCGGTGAACTCAGCCACGTCGAACGTTCCGATTGCTCGCATGTCCCGCACGGTAGTCCGCTCGGCTGACATTTCCGTCGGGATTTCGAGCGCCCCTAAAGCTGATCATGACTGTGGCTCGGGCAGAGGTGCGCGGGTCCGGCCGGCTGTCCGGCTGACTTCGACGGGTGACCCGTCCGGCTGGGTAACCTGACGCCATGATCTTCATTACCGCCAAGTTCCGGGTCCTGGCCGAGCACGCCGACCGGTGGCCGCAGATCGCCGCCGACTTCACCGAGGCGACCCGGGCCGAGCCGGGCTGTCTGTGGTTCGACTGGTCCCGCAGCGTGGACGACCCGACCGAGTACGTGCTGGTCGAGGCGTTCCGTGACGACCAGGCCGGCGCGGCCCACGTGCAGTCCGCCCACTTCCGCGCGGCGCAGGAGACCCTGCCTCCGCACCTGGCCGAGACGCCGCGCATCGTGAACGCCACAGTGCCGCAGGAGACCTGGTCGCTGCTCGGCGAGATGGCCGTCCCCGAGAGCCGCTGACCGCCGCAGGCACGCGGCACCGCCCGCGCCGACCGCGTCGAGGCGTTCCTCGACGCGTCGGCGGTCGGTGTCGACCCGTCGTCAGCGCAGCCGGCGGGCGGTGAAGCGGGCCGGCGGGTCGGCGATCACATCCTGTGCGGCGATCAGCTGGATCTCCCGGGTGCCCGCCGCGAGTGTCGCTTCGAGCACCGCGTAGACGGAGGCGATGGTCCGCTCCAGCGCGATCGCGGGTGAGCCGGTGGTCCACAGGTGCGCGAGATACAGCGCCGCCGTGACGTCGCCCCCACCGTTCGGGTTGATCGGCAGCAGCGGCGTGGTCACCGCCCAGGCGCCCTCGTCCGAGACGGCCACCACCTCCAGCGAGTCCGGGGGCAGGTCGCCGTGGAGCACGCTGGTCACCAGGACGTGCCGCGGCCCGGTCGCGCGTACGACGTCGACCGCGTCGAGCACCTCCGCGAGCGAAGTCGTCGTACGGCCGGCGAGGAAGTCGAGCTCGAAGTGGTTGGGTGTGATGATGTCCGCACGCGGCACGACGGTGTCCCGCAGGTACTCGGGAATGCCAGGGCGGACGAACATGCCGCGACCGGCGTCGCCCATCACCGGGTCACAGCAGTACAACGCGGCCGGGTTGGCCGCCTTGACCTTCGCCACCGCGTCCAGGATCACCGCGCCCATGGCCGGGTCGCCCTGGTAGCCGGACAGCACCGCGTCGGCGCCGCCGAGGGCTCCACGGTCCGCGATGCCCTCGATCACCTCGGCCACGTCGGCGGCCGCCAGCATCGGCCCCCGCCACGCGCCGTACCCGGTGTGGTTGGAGAAGTGCACCGTCAGGACCGGCCAGACCTCGTGGCCAAGCCGCTGCAGGGGAAACACCGCTGCCGAGTTGCCGACGTGACCGTAGGCGACCGACGACTGGATGGACAGGATCTTCACCGGCTCATCATGGCCGCCCGGGCGGGCGCCGCACGCGCGGCCCGCCGAATCTGTCGGGTGGCCCACTCGTCGCGTACCCCTCGGTGACGAGCGGGCGGCCCGGACATCGTCGTCCGGGCCGCCCGATGGTTCTCCCGGTCAGCCGCCGAGGCTCGCCGCGGCCGAGGCGATCGACGAGGCGAAGTAGCTCACCTGGGTGTAGACACCCGGGTAGTTGGGCCGAGCGCAGCCGTTGCCCCAGCTCACGATGCCGACCTGGATCCAGGCGTTCGAGGCGTCGCGGCGGAACATCGGGCCACCCGAGTCACCCTGGCAGGTGTCCGTGCCGCCGCTGGCGTAGCCGGCGCAGATCTCCTGGGCGGGGATGAGATCGCCACCGTAGTTGGCGTTGCAGGTGGAGTCGCTCACGAACGGCACGTTCGCCTTGAGCAGGTACCGCTGCTGGCCGCCGCCCTCGCGCGCGGCGCCCCAACCGGCCACGGTGAAGGTGCCGCTGTCGTAGGCGGTCGTGTTGGCGATCTTCAGGGTGCTCAGCCCGGTGACGGGGCTGGCCAACCGGATCAGCGCCCAGTCCCGGCCGGAGCCGTTGTAGCCGGGAGCCCGGTAGACGTAGTTCGACCGGACGGTGATGCGGCTGGACGACTGGAGGTCGACCGTCCCGAGCGTCGCGGTGATGCTGGTGTTGGTGCCGGTCGAGCCCACGCAGTGCGCCGCGGTGAGCACCAGTCGGGCGCTGTACAACGCCCCGCCGCACCCCATCGAGAGTCGCACCATGAACGGGAACTCGCCCTGAGCGGCGCGGGTGCCGCCGACGACGTTCGGCGTCATGGGGTTGTCGGCCGCTGCGGCCGGCGCGGTGAGAGTGAGGCTGGCCGCGGTGACCGCGGCCAACGTGGTGGCCAGCAGGCCAGTGAGGGTACGCCAGCGAACCATGCATTCCTCCGCATCAGGATGGCACGCCTCGTGAGCGCACCTCGTTCGAGATAGCGGTCATCATATTGAGCTGCATGGATTTCTTGGGCCATCCTCTCTGGGTCGTACCACCGGGGCTATGGGTCTCGCCCGGTGCGCACCGGCCGTCAGCCGCCGGGCGTACCCGTGCTCTCCCGGCGGATGAGTCGAAACGGCGTCTGCACGGTCAGCGGTGCCGCGACCTGCGCTCCCTCGATCCGGGCGACGAGGCGGCGCACCGCGAGACGGCCGATCTCCCGCTTGTCCGGCGCGATCGTGGTGAGGGTCGGGGTGCTGAACCGACCTTCCTCGATGTCGTCGATCCCGATCACCCCGACGTCCTCCGGCACCCGGAGACCGGCCTCGGCCAGCGCCCGCAGCGCGCCGGCGGCGACCAGGTCGTTGTAGCCGAACACCGCGTCCGGTGGGTCACCGAGCGCGAGCAGGTCACGCATCGCCCGCTTGCCGTCGAGCCGGCCGAACGCGTCGGTGCGGGCGACCAGTCGCGAGCGGTACGGCAGGCCGGCGGCGGCCAGGGCCTCGCGATAGCCGCGTACCCGCAGGTGGGCGGACTGCCGGTCGCCACCGTGCGTGGCGCCGATGAACGCTATCCGGCGGCGGCCGATCGCCACGAGGTGCTGGATCGCGGCGTGGCCGGCGGCGACGTTGTCGATGGCGATGTGATCGTGCGGCACGTCGTAGACGCCCTCACCGATCAGCACGAGCGGAGTGCCCGCGGTCCGGGCCAGCACCTCCTCCCGGCCGATCCGCACCGGACTGAGGATCAGGCCGTCGATGATGTGCCGCCGGGACCCGTCGAGGAGCGCGAGTTCCGCTCCCCGGTCCGCGGCGGTGTTCTCCATGACCAGGGTGTAGCCGAGCCCGGCGGCCTCGGCGATGGCGATCTCGGCGAGCTCGGCGAAGTAGGGGTTGTTCAGTTCCGGGATGGCCAGGGCGATCAGCCCGGTACGCCCCCGACGCAGATGTCGCGCGCCCAGATTGGGGCTGTAACCGAGTTCGTCGATCGCCTGCTGCACACGCAGCCGGGTCCGCTCCCCCACCGGCCGGTATCCGTTGACCACGTTCGAGACCGTGGCCAGCGACACGCCCGCGCGTTGGGCGATGTCCTTGAGGTTGACGCCCATCCACCGACCCTTCGCCAGGGGGACCGCCGAGCCGGGCACGCATCGACGGACAAGGATTGACGGGAGACCCGGCGCGGCTCTATAACGTTATACAGGCGATGATGGATGTCAATATGCCAGTCCCGCCGACGTGTGGAGATCCCACCGGCATCCGTCGATGACGCCCGCCCCCCCGTCAGTGACCACCCGATGCCCACCACCCACGCGCTTCGGGCCTGGCTGCACCGCCCGCGGCGACTCGCCCCTCGGAGACGGCATGACACGTCAGGTCCCCATCCGCCCCGCCCTGCCGCTGCTGCTCATCCTCGCCCTGATCGCCGGCGTTCTCGCCGCGCCAACCCCACCGGCGTACGCCGCACCGGCCAAGACGCCGCCACTGACCACCCCCTGGACCAGCCAGGCGCTGGCCGGCACACCCCTGCCCGAGTACCCGCGCCCCCAGATGACGCGACCGGACTGGCTCAACCTCAACGGCGAGTGGCAGCTACGCCAGTCGGCCACCGACGACGCCCCGCAGTTCGGCACCGCCCTGCCCGAGCGGGTCAACGTGCCGTTCCCGGTGGAAAGTGCGCTCTCCGGCATCCAGCGGGCCGCCAACGACAACCGCAACTACCTGTTCTACCGACGCACCGTCACCGTCCCGGCCAACTGGTCGGGACGGCGGACCCTGCTGCACTTCGGCGCCGTCGACTGGCAGAGCATCGTCTGGGTCAACGGCGTACGGGTCGGCGCGCACACCGGCGGCTACGACGCCTTCACCTTCGACGTGACCCCCCAGCTCACCACCGGGGCGAACGAGATCGTCGTCAAGGTCTGGGACCCCACCGACACCCGACAGAACGGCAGCCTGCCCGCCATCGGCAAGCAGACCAAGACACCCGGCGGGATCTTCTACACCCCCAGCTCCGGCATCTGGCAGACGGTGTGGATGGAGCCGGTGCCCACCGCCTCCATCAGCAGCGTGGACGTCTACCCGAACCTGAGCACCAACACGTTGCGGGTGCGGGTCTTCACCCGGGGCGACGTGAGCGGCCACAGCGTGCTCGCCGAGGCGCTGAACGGGAGCACCGTGGTCGGTTCGGCCACCGGCGGCTTCACCGAGTTCAGCGTGCCGGTGCCGAACGCACGCCGGTGGTCGCCCGACGACCCGTTCCTCTACAACCTCCGCGTCACCCTCCGCAATAGCTCAGCTTCCACTGTGGACCGCACAGTGCACTACTTCGGCATGCGGGAGATCACCACGGGTTTGGTGAACGGGGTGCTGCGCCCCAAGCTCAACGGCCAGTTCGTGTTCCAGGTCGGCACCCTCGACCAGGGCTTCTGGCCGGACGGCCTCTACACAGCGCCGACCGATGCCGCGCTCGCCTTCGACCTGCAGAAGCACAAGGACCTGGGCTTCAACATGGTGCGCAAGCACATCAAGGTCGAGCCACAGCGCTGGTTCTACCACGCGGACCGGCTCGGCCTGCTGGTCTGGCAGGACATCCCGTCGCTGACCGCGCAGGACATCAACCCCACCGACGCCCAGCAGGCGCAGTTCGAGGCCGAGGCACGCGAGATCGTCGACGAGCACCGCAGCTCGCCCGCAGTGGTCGCGTACACGCCCTACAACGAGGGGTGGGGCGAGCGATCCCTCGCCGACACCCGGCGGGTCGCGCAGAACATCAAGAACCAGGACCCGACACGTCTGGTCAACCCGCACAGCGGCCACAACTGCTGCCAGTCCCTCGGCAATCCCGGCAACGGCGACATCGACGACTGGCATGTCTACCTCGGGCCCGACGCGCCCGCACCGTCGAGCAGCCGGATCGCCGTACTTGGTGAGTTCGGTGGGCTGGGCCTGCACACGCCGGGCCACGAGTACAGCCCGAGCGGCGGCTTCTTCGCCTACGAGTGGCAGACCAGTTCGAGCGCCCTCACCGACCGGTACGTGGGTCTGGTGCAGGGCAGCCAGAACCTGATGGTCGGCAAGGGGCTCAGCGCCTCGGTCTACACCGAGATCACCGATCTGGAGGGCGAGCTGAACGGCTTCCTGACCTATGACCGGCAGGTGATCAAGATGGATCAGGCGCGGGTCCGCGCCGCCAACACCGCCCTGGTCAACGCCTCGAAGACCATCGGCAGCTCGGCGCCGGTGGCCCTGCCGGTCAACACCCGGCGGTCGTTGCAGGTGACGACGCCCGGGTTCACCAACCGCTACCTGCGCCACCAGGACAGCCTGGCCTACACCGAGGTGGTCGCCGCCGCGAGCCCCAGCCTGCTCAAGGCCGACGCCACGTACACCATCCGGGCCGGCCTGGCCGATGCCGGCTGCTACTCGTTCGAGTCGGTCAACTTTCCCGGGCAGTACCTGCGCCACCAGAACTCCCGGGTCCGCAACTCGCCGGACGACGGCTCGGCGCTCCTGCGTGCCGACGCCACCTGGTGCGCACGGGTCGGGCTGACCGGCTCGGGTGTGTCGCTGGAGTCGTACAACTTCCGGGGCAGGTACCTGCGGCACTACAACTCGGAGGTCTGGCTCAGCAACGGCACCGGCGGCGACGCGTACAACACGCCGACGTTGTGGACCGCCGACAGCACCTGGAACATCGCCAGTCCCTGGGCGCCCTGACCGCTGACCCCGGCGGGTCGTCACGCCAGAACATCGTGGGGGTTCCGGCCTGGGCCGGAGCCCCCGCGACGCGTGCGGGCGTCGCCACTCCCTCGGCCGGGCAGGTGGCCCGAGCCCGGCGTCACCTGCCGGTCCGGAGATCGTTTTTCCGGTCATGAGGGAGAGCGGCACCGTGATTTCGCCGTCCATCATGGGCGGTCGTCCGCCTCATCCCTTCCCGATGGTCTCGTTGTCGCGCGCAACGGGCATCTCGTCGTGAAATGGGGTCGACCGACGGCAAGGACCCAGGCGCAAGTTGCATCCAGCCGGTTTCAGCCGTCCGTTGCAGCACGCATTATGTCGCGGCGTAAATAGACGGTGACCAATCTCGACTTGTGCGGCTACTCAGCGCACCGTAAAGAGCCAGAGGCAGATGCGCGCCATTATCGGCCCAAACTGACCGATCCTCGAAAATGGAGGCGCTGCCGGTTTCGCGCCGCGCGCATCAGGAGGCTTTCCATGCGGTTGAATCCGTTCGTCGGGGCCTATCTCACCGACCCGGCAAGCATCTGGCGGCGTATTCTCGACGATCCCGACGGTGTGCACTACGCCGAGGATCTGGGGTTGTGGTTGATCAGCAGACACGCGGACGTCCGGCGCGCACTCGCCGACGTCGCGACGTTCGGCAACGCCCTCACGCTCGCCCCGGTCTACGAGGTGTGCCCGGAGGCGATGAGCGTGATCATGCAGATCGACGCGCCCCCCACGACGGCCGCCGCCGACCCGCCGGTGCACCCCCGCACCCGTCGGGCCCTACGGGCGGCCTTCGCCAGCACCCCCGAGCGGGTCGAGGTCGAGTATGGCCCGATCATCCGGCGCCGGATCGACCAGTTGGTGTCCCGGCTCGCCGCCCGCCGGGGCGATCAGGTCGACCTGATCCCGGAATTCGCCACCGAACTCCCCCTGCTGGTCGTCCTGGACATCCTCGGGGTGCCCGACGGCGACATCGGGCGGATCCGGAGCTGGGCGGACGGCCAGATCGCGCTCATCTGGGGGCAACCGGAGCCTGCGGAGCAGGTGCGCCTGGCGCAGGATCTGCTGGAGTTCTGGCACTACTGCGAGGAGCTTGTCCGCCGACGGGTGGACAGTGGACACCAGGGCGACGACTTCATCAGCCGCGCCCTGGCATACCGGGACGACGACGACACGGTGCTGACCGTGCCCGAGGTCGCGAGCCTGGCCTTCAACCTCCTCGTCGCCGGCCACGAGACCACCGCCGGGTTGCTCGCCCACGCCCTCGACCAGGCCCTGTCCAGTCCGCGGCACTGGTCGGAGCTCACCACCGACCCGGGGGCCGTCTCCGCGTTCGTGGGCGAGACCCTGCGCTTCGCGCCCGCCATCGACGGCTGGCTGCGGGTGACCAACCGGGACGTCACACTGGGAACGGTGACCATCCCCGCCGGGGCACGCTGCCTGCTGCTGATCGGGGCGGCGAACCGCGACCCCGCGGTCTTCGCCCACCCGGACCAGTTTCATCCACATCGGGCGGACGTGGGCAATCACCTGTCGTTCGGCCACGGCCCGCATTTCTGCATAGGCGCGGGATTGGCGCGGCTGGAAGCCGAAATCACCATCACCCGACTCACCGAAGCCATTCCCGGCCTCCGCCTGGCGACTGGGCAACAGCGCTCGTACAAGGCCAATGTCGCGTTTCGCGCCCACCACACGCTGCTCGCGGTAATCGACACCATGGCACCGGCCGACGTTCCGGCGGCGCGAGGTGAGGCGGCCGTCGAAGCGCAGGCCGCCTGACAGTGCCGGAGCGCCAACGGGCCTGCCCGCGCGCGGACGAGTGCGGGAAGGGTGACCTTCTCGCCCCTGCCCGCACCGGCAAGGGGCCTGACACGCACCCTTTTCTGCTTTGCCCGACGATTCAGGTCGGTGAACGTCTTCACACCCATCGTGTCCTGGGTTAAGAATTGTCCCCTGTGAATGTTCAGCTCATCGGCCAGTCTCGATCCGGCTTCCGCTGCTGATTCCCGAAGCCACGAAGGTGAGCGCATGGAGCACACGTCCCCGTCGAGCCCTGCTCCCCCTGCGGCCAGCGAACGGTTCCGATGGGAACTGCGCAACTGCCGCGTCCGACGGGGTCTGACCCAGCGGGCGCTGGCGGATCTGGTGCGGTTCAGCCGGGAGACGGTCGCGGCGGTCGAGTCCGGTCGCCGGTTCGGCAGTCATGAGTTCGCGCTGCGCTGCGACGACGTGCTCGGCACCGACGGCCGACTCGCGGCGCTGTGGCCGCAGGTGGCGGCCGAACAGGCGGCGGCCGACGGCCGCCGGGGCCCCCGCGCCTCACCACCGGTCCGGCCGGACCGGCCGGCGCCACGTCAGCGTGATCGACGCGACGCGCGCGACCCCGGCGCCGTGGTGGACGCGATCGACGAGCTGCGTGAGCTGATCGGGCAGGTGCTCAACGGCCCGTCCGGTCCGGACGACGCACAGCGGCCGCAGCCGCCGGCCGACCCCCGCGACGACCAGCGCTGACCCCACGATCCCGGATAGGTGTCAGGGCGTCACCGGCCGCTGACGTTGGGTACAGATGCTGGTACGGCCAGTTTGTACCACGGCCAGGTCTGGCCTACGAGCGCGGCTTCCGGCCGAATGGGACTTGCATTCGGCAACGTGCGGATAGACCGTCATCGACGAGTCGTGGGAGTCAATCTTGGCGTCGAGCACCCGGTCCCACGCGGCCAGACCCTACCCGACCCGGCGACGCGGTTGGAAGATCGCCGGCCGGATGCGCCTCATCGTCGCGGCACCGCTCGTCGCCGTGATCGGCTTCGCCGGTCTCGCGCTGACCGAGAGCGCACGCCAGACAGCCCGAGCCAGCGACCTGCGGGTCCTGGCCCAGGTCGGCGCCGAGGCCGGTGACCTCGCCTACCGCCTGCAACGCGAACGCATCGCCGCCGCCGACCTGCTCACCTACGGCGGGCCGGAGCAGCAGGACGCCTTCGGTGCGGAGATGGCCACCACCGACGACGCTGTCACGCGCTACCGGAGGCAGCGAGACCGGCTGTCCGCCGACGCCGAGGCCAACCGAGCTCTCCTGCGCCGCATCGACGCGGCCCTGGGCAGCCTCCCCCCGCTGCGCACCCAGGTACGCACGGCGACGCACGCCTCGGTGTCGGCGATGACCTTCAGCTACCGCATCGCCATCGCCGACCTGATCAACTTCCGGGAGACCGTCTCGCACGGCGTGGTGGACGCCCGGCTCGCCGACGGGATCCGGGCGTCGGCGGCACTGTCGAAGACGGCCGAGGCGATCGGTCAACAGCAGGTCGCCGTGCTGCGGGCGGTCGCGGGCGGCGAGCTGACCCCGGCCATGCAGCAGGACATCACCGCCGCCCGCACCAGCTACACCGAGTCGAGCCTGTCGTTCCTGGCCCTGGCCCCGGCCGAGTGGAGCCTCTGGTGGGAGCAGGCCGGCACCGGCAAGGAGGCGCTCGCCCTGCAACGGATGCAGGACGAGGTGTCCCGGGCCCAACCGGGGTCGCGGTTGCAACTGGAGACCGGCGGCTGGGTGTCCACCACCCAGACGCGTGCCGCCCGTCTGGCCGAGCTGCGGGGGCGGGTCGACGCCGCGGTCCGCGACGACGTCCGGGCCGCGCACACCGACCAGCGCCGCCGGGCCGTCGCCGAGGCGGTCGGCGTCCTCGTGGCGCTCGTCCTCACCGCGCTGGTGACCTGGGCCGTCGCCCGGCAGATCACCCGGCGGCTGCGTCGCCTGCGGGACGCCGCGAACGCTGTGGCGTTCGAAGAGCTCCCCGCCGTGGTGGCCCAGCTCCAGCAGCCGGGCAGCGCCGCCGTCGACCCGGACAAACTGGCCCGCCAGCAGTCCAGCGCCGCCCTCGAACCGTCCACCGGTGACGAGATCGGCGAGCTGGGCCAGGCGTTCAGCGCCGTGCACCAGGCCGCCGTGCGGACCGCCGCCGAGCAGGCCGTCATGCGCGCCAACACCGCCGACATCTTCATCCACCTGAGCCGCCGCGAACAGCGGCTCGTCGATGCCGTCCTGGCCCAGGTGGACCTCGTCGAACGGGACGAGACCGATCCCGACCGGCTCCACCAGCTGTACACGCTGGACAACCTGGCGACCCGGATGGGCCGCATCAACGCCAGCCTGCTGGTGCTCGGCGGCGTCGGCGTCGGTCGCGTACGACAACGCGACGTCCCCCTGCAACAGGTGCTCCAGGCGGCGCTGTCCCAGATCGAGCACTACGCGCGGATCCGGCTCGGCATGATCGACGGCGACGTCGCCGTGGCGGCCAAGACCGTCGACGAGGTCGTGCACCTGATCGCCGAACTCATGGACAACGCGACGACGTACTCGCCGCCGGCCAGCGAGACCTGGGTGAGCGGCCGGAGCCTCGGTGACCGCGTCATCATCCAGATCAGTGACGAGGGTGTGGGGTTGTCCCCGCAACGGATGCAGCAGCTCAACGAGCTGTTGGCCCGCCCACCGGCGATCGACGTGGCCGCCGTACGGGCGATGGGGTTGGTCGTCGTGGGTCAGCTCGCGGCCCGCCTGGACGCCACCGTCCAACTGCGACGCGGCCCCCGACGCGGCATCCTCGCCGAGGCGACGCTGCCCGCGACGATCATCCGGTCTCTGCCACCGGAGGAATACCTGCTCGCACCCGGACGGCTCTCGCGGAGGGCGGCCCGCACGGCCAGTCCCCCGCCGCCCTATCAGCCGCGGCCCGAGCCCACCGCCGGGCGACCCCCGGCCGAGCGGACCCTCCCGGCGGCGCCGGTGTTCCGACCGGCTCCCCCGCCCCCGGACCGGGGTGATGCGCCCACCGAGGAGCTCCTCATCTTCGAACAGGTCAACCACTGGTTCCAGAGCGACGTCGCCGAGGGCCACGACGGCCAGGAATGGTCCGGTCCAGCCGACGACGCCTGGCGCACGGCTGCCCAGGCGCACACCCCCGAGGTCGCCACCACCACCAACTCCGGCCTGCCCAAACGGCAACCGCAACGGCAACTCGTCCCCGGCGGCGTGACCGTCCCCCAGCAGCAGCAACGGTCCGAGTACCGCGATCCGGCCCAGGTGGCGACGGCGATGGCGGCGTACGCGCGGGGTGTGGCGAACCGCCGGCGCACCCCGATCAACCTCGGCAACAAATGACGCGACAGGAGAGCACGTGACCGACCAACAGGATCTCGGCTGGCTGCTGGACACCTTCGCTGCGCGGGCGACCGAGGTCAGCCACGCGATCGCCATCTCCAGCGACGGTCTGATGGTGGCCGCCACCCGCGACCTGCCGCCGGACCGGGCAGACCAGTTGGCCGCGACGGGTAGCGGGCTCGTCAGCCTGCTGCGGGGCGCGGCGGCCTTCTTCGACGCCGGCGCGGTGATCTCCAACGTCACGCAGCTCGAGGGCGGCTTCATGTTCTCGATGGCCTTCAACGACGGTGCCTCGCTGCTGGTGCTCGCCGCACCCGAGTGCGACGTGGGCAAGGTCTCCTACGAGATGACCGAGCTGGCCAACCGTATCGGGGACGCCCTGACCCCCGCGGCCCGAGCGGCACTCGCCCGCAGCCGCTGACCACCCCGGCGCCCCCACGCCGGTGACCCCTTCCCTTCCTCTGGAGTCAGACATGCCTCTCACCACGCCTTGGCGCAGCCGTGCCCTCACCGCCGCGCTGCTCGCGGCCGCGCTGACCACCAGCACGGCCTGCGGCAACGACGCGCCGGGCACCAGCGCCAGCGGCTCGATAAAGATCGGCCTGCTCGCCTCGTTGTCCGGGACGTACCAGGCGGTCGGCACGGAGATCCGCGACGGCTTCCAGCTCTACCTGGACACCCACGACGGCAAACTCGGCGGTCGACAGGTCGACCTCGTCATCGCCGACGAGGGCAACGGCGCCCAGACCGCGGTCCCGGCGGCGACCAAACTGCTCAAGCAGGACCGGGTGTCCGCGCTCACCGGCATCGTCGGTGGAGGCTCCGTCGCCGGGGTCACCCCCCTGCTCGACGAGACGAAGGTGCCGCTCGTCGGTTCCAACGGGCGACCGGAACTCAAGGACGTCTCCCGGGTCTGGCACACCTCGTACCTCTCCGACGAGCCCGGGGCCGCGATCGCCCAACACGTCCGCGACAACGTGAAGGGCTCCGTCTACGCGATCGGCCCGGACTACCAGGGCGGCTGGGACGAGCTGCGGGGGTTCACCGACGCGTTCGGGAAGATCGGTGGGAAGCTCGCGAACTCCGACGGCAAGACGACCTTCACCCCGTTCCCGGCCACCACCAACTTCACCCCGTACTTCGCCCGGATCAAGGCCTCCGGCGCGGCAGCCGTCTACACGTTCTACGCCGGCAGCGCCGCTGTCGACTTCGTCAAGCAGTACGCGCAGTCCGAGATCAAGGACGTCCCGCTGTACGCGGCCGGGTTCCTCACCGAGGGCGGCGTGCTCAACGCGCAGGGCGAGGCAGCCCGGGACATCTTCTCCGTGCTGAACTACTCGCCGGACCTCGACAACGCGGAGAACCGCGCCTTCGTGGCGGCGTGGAAGGCCAAGCACGACGGCTCACCGACGACCTACGCGCTCGCCTCGTACGACGCGGCTGCGGTGCTGGACCGGGCGATCGGCGCCGCCGGAAGCGACCCGACTCCGGAGGCCATCAACACGGCCATCGGCCAGCTCGGCCAGATCGCCAGCCCGCGCGGCACCTGGCAGTTCTCCACCACCACGCACTCCCCGGTGCAGAAGTGGTATCTGCGGCAGGTCCGCCAGGACGGGCGGGCGCTGTCCAACACCGTCGTGGGTGACCTCGCGACCGTCGGCCGATGATGATGGTGGTGGTGGCGGCCGGCACCAATCGGATCGATCCTTACCTGATACCGGCGCTGGACGGGGTCGCCTACGGGCTGCTCGTGTTCGTCGCCGCGTCGGGCCTGGTCTTCTGTTTCGGCGTCGCCAACATCCTCAACCTGGCGCACGGCATGCTCTACGCGATCGGCGGCTACACCGCTGCGGCGCTGCTCGACGGCGGCTGGGCGAGTCTGGCGTTGGCGCTGACGGTCGGTGTGCTGGCTGCCGCCGCGGCGGGTGTGCTCCTGGCCGGCCTGCTCGCACCGGTCGCCGCCGGTAACCATCTGAGCCAGGCGCTGCTGACGTTCGGTGTGGCGCTGGCCGGCGGCAGCCTGCTCGTCGCCGGCTTCGGTCCCGACGATCCGCAGGTCCTGGTGCCCGCGGCCCTGGAGGGGTCGGTGGTGGTCGCCGGTCACCGCTACGCCGCGTACCGGTTGGTCTTCATCGTCGTCGCCGCGGTGATCGCCGCCGCGCTCTACCTCGTCATGCGACGCACCAGGGCCGGCATGCTGGTCCGGGCGGCCGTCGACGACCCCGAGATGGTCGCCTGTCTGGGCGTGAGTCCCGCGCGGATCCGCGCCGGCGTGCTCGCCGCCGCCGGCGCGCTGGCCGGTGCGGCCGGCGTGCTGGGCGCGCCGATCATCGGCCCCGGCACGGACACCGCCGACACCGTGCTGCTGCTGTCCCTGGTGGTCGTCGTCCTCGGCGGGCTCGGGTCGATGGGCGGCACCCTGCTGGCCGCTCTCGCGATCGGCGAGATCCAGACGCTGGGAGTGGCGCTGCTGCCGTCCGCCGCACCGTTCCTGCTGTTCGCCGCCATGGCGGCGGTGCTGGCGGTGCGGGCGCGTGGCCTGGCCAGCAGGTGGAGGGCGGCATGAGGGACGAGGTGATCCGGCGCGCGCGGGGCGCTGTGGCGGCCCTCGCCCTGGCCGGCCTGGTCGTGGCGCCGTGGGTGGTGGACGACTACACCACGGCGATTCTCGCCCGGACGCTGGCGCTGGCCCTGGTCGGGGTTAGCGTCGCCCTGCTCACCGGCGTCGCAGGCATGCCCACCCTCGGCCAGACCGCACCGTACGCGGCGGGCGCCTACGCCTGCGCGGTGGTCGGCAGCCAGATCTCCGATGTCGGCGTCGTGCAGCTCGCCGTCGCGGCGGCCGCCGGGGCGGTGCTGGCCGCGCTCACCGTGCCGCTCGTCGTCCACGCCCGAGGGGTGATCGTCCTGATGATCACGTTGGCCATCGGTGAACTCGCCGTCACCGTCCTCGGCCGCTGGCGGTCGGTGACGGGTGGCACGGACGGGTTGGCCGGCATCGCCGCGGTCCGCCCGTTCTGGGGGCTTCCGGTCCTGGCCAGCGACCAGGCCCGTTACCTGTACGCCCTGGTCGTCGTGACCGTGCTGGTCGGCGCGGTGCTGTTGCTGCTGCGTACCCGGGCGGGCCTGCTGCTACGGGCCGGCCGGGACGACGAGACGCGGCTGCGGGCCAGCGGTCACCGGGTGCCGCTGTACCTGTCCGGCGCGCACATGGCCGCCGGGGCGATAGCCGGTGCGGCCGGCTCGCTCCTGGTCGTCGCCCAGCAGTACATCTCCCCCGCCGATTTCGGCTTCGACACCTCCGCGCTGCTGCTGCTCGGTGTCGTCATCGGTGGCACCGCCTCGGTCGGCGGCGCCCTGGTGGGCGCGGCGCTGGTCATCGCCGTACGGGACTGGTTGTTCGGGGTGCTGCCCGGCCACGCGCCGCTGGTGCTGGGCGCGCTGTTCGTCGCGACGGTCTATCTGCTGCCCACCGGCACGCACCGGGCACGGGGCCGGTGGCGTCTGCCGAGCGCGCCGGCGAATCAGCCGGACGCGCCACCCGCCCGTGACCAGGCCACAGTCCCGGAGCTGCACCGATGACCGGTCTGCTGAACGTCGAGGAGGTCAGCGTGCGGTACGGCTCGCTGGCCGCGCTGGCCGGCGTGGACCTGTGCATCCACGACGGTCAGCGGCACGCGCTGATCGGCCCCAACGGAGCCGGCAAGACGACACTGCTCAACGTGATCGGCGGGTCCACGAAACCCCAGCGCGGCAGGGTGATCTTCAATGGACGCGACCTCGGTCGGCTCGGCCCGGCGGCCCGGGCCCGACGAGGTATCAACCGCATCCACCAGCGACCCGCCGTCTTTCCGACACTCACCGCGATGGAGAACGTGGTGGTCGCCGCGCTGCCCCGGCTCACACCCCACCGCAGGTGGTGGCCGGGTGGACGTCGGCGCATCGCGCAACACCGGGCGGGCCCGCTGCTGGAGCAGATGGGCCTCGCCGACGTCGCGACGGTGCCGGCCGGGCACCTCGCACACGGCCAACGACGCCAGTTGGAGATCGCCATGGCCCTTGCCGGTCGCCCTCGCCTGCTGCTCCTCGACGAACCGGCGGCCGGGCTGTCCGCCGTCGAGGTCGGCCGGCTCGTCGAGTTGCTCCAGGCGCTGCCCAGGGCGGTCGCCGTGTTGCTTGTCGAACATCGACTGGACCTGGTGTACGCGCTCTCCGACACCGTCACCGTCCTGCGCGACGGTCGGACGTTGGCCGCCGGCACACCGGACGAGATCCGCACCTCGCCGCTGGTGCGGCAGGCGTACGCCGACGGGGTGGCGTGATGCTGTCGGTGGATCGCCTGTGCGCCGGCTACGCCGGAGGGATCGTGCTGCACGAGGTCAGCCTGCGGGTCCGCCCGGGCAGCATCCAGGCCGTGGTGGGTCGCAACGGCGCGGGCAAGAGCACGCTCGTGCACACGATCGCCGGGTTGGTGCGAGCCTCCAGTGGTCGCATCGAGATCGGCGGTGTGCACGTGGCCGGTCGGCAACCGCATCGCATCGCCCAGTCCGGCGTCGGTCTCGTCCCGCAGGGCCGACGGGTCTTCTCCCGGTTGACCGTGGCCGAGCACCTGCACCTGGCGGCCGCGCCATGGCGGGCACCCGTCTCCGGTGGCGAGGGCTGGACGGTGGCCCGGACCCTCGAACTGCTGCCGAGGTTGGCGGCGCGGCTGCGACACCGCGGGTGCGAACTCTCCGGCGGCGAGCAGCAGATGCTGGCGATAGCGCGGGCGCTCCTCGGCCAACCACGGGTGCTGCTGCTCGACGAGCCGTGTGAGGGCCTCTCACCTGATCTGGCGGCGCGGGTCCGTGAACTCGTCAACGGTCTAGCCGCCGACGGCCTGACCGTGCTGCTCGTGGAACAACAGCTCCAGCACGCGATCGACGTCGCGGACCGGGTGGCGGTGCTGGAGTACGGCCGGGTGGTCTACGACCGTCCGACGGCCGAGGCGCGCGTCGACCCGGCCCCACTGGCAGCGATGTTGAGCGTCGCCGCCGCCCCACCGCCGCCGCCGCCCAACCGACCGGCCCCTCGGCTCTGGGCCGACACCCCCACGTCACCCGACCCCTCGGAGAGGTAGACACCCGATGGCAACCGCTACCAGCGATGGCACGTACACGTTCGACAACGGCCAACCGGAGGCCGTCCCCCAGATGCAGGCGCTGGAGTCCTTCCTGGACCCGATCACGACGCGTCGACTGGCCCAACCGGTGCTGCGACCGGGAGCGACCTGCTGGGAAGTGGGGGCGGGCGGCGGCTCGATGGCCCGGCGGATCGCCCGCGCGGTCGGCGACGACGGCCACGTGCTGGCCACCGACATCGACCCCACGCACCTCGTGGCGGAGGGCAACCTGCACGTACGCCGGCACGACGTGCGCACCGAACCGCCACCCGGGGACGCGTTCGACCTGATCCACGCCCGGCTGGTGCTGCTGCACCTCCCCGACCGGCGACGGGTCCTGCGTACGCTCACCGGCGCGCTGGCTCCCGGCGGGTGGCTGGTGGTCGAGGAGTTCGACTGCACCGCGCCGCTGCGGGTGCTGACCGCGCCGACCGACGACGCCGCGAAGCTCTTCGCGCAGGTCATGGACGCCATGATGGGTGTCCTGGCGGACCACGGCGCCGACCTCGGGTGGGCGCAGGACGTGCACACCGAGATGGCCCTCGCCGGTCTGACCGACCTGGACACCATCACCCACTCGCAGAGCTGGGCTGGCGGCTCGACCGGAGCGTCGCTCTACGAGACGAACTCCCGCCAGTTGGAACCGGACCTGCTCGCCGCCGGGCTGTCACCGAACCAACTGAACGCCTTCCGGCGGCTGGTCCGCGATCCCGGGTTCGCCGTCATGTCGTACCACTTCGTCTCCACGCGGGGTCGCCTGCCGAAATGAGCAACCGCACCGGCCGGGCTCCCCGCCAGGGAGCCCGGCCGCCGCGTGCTCGCGGGTCAGTGGTGGCGGCCCTCCACCACCCGGTAGGTGCGCAGGTTCGGGTCCGCCTTGATCTGCGCCTCGGTGTACTTGATCGTGTCCCAGCCCTTGCCCGAGTAGAGCGCGGTCTGGTCGCCGTACCAGGGTGAGTTCGGGTTGGTCGACTGGGAGTAGGTGAGGATCTGGCGCCCGGACGGCCCGTGCGGGCCCAGCTCCACGGCCATCACGAACGACGAGCCGTGCACCACCTTCGGGTAGCCGACGCCGGGCACCCGGTTGTTGACGATCATGTTGAAGATGCCGGCCTCGGCGCGCCCGCCGTGAATCGGAATACGCCGGTCGCCGCGCTGCTCGGTCTGGACGTCGCCGAGACGCGCGTCGAGCGGGATGCCAGCGAGCCGCTGTACGGCGTCGGCGAGCGCGGTACGTACGCCCGGGTTGGCTGTGTCGAGCCGGCGTGGCGTGTGCACCGGGTCGCTGACGGCGAAGGGCTCCGCGAAGCGCAGCCCGTTGGCCAGGGCGAACTCGGTGAACAGGTGTGCGCCGCGGCTGTCCAGGTCGGCGTGCAGATCCCAGCGCGCCAGTGTCGTGCAGGCGGCGCGCAGGTCGACCGTCGCGCCGTTCGAGGCGGTCCCGGTCGGCTGGGCGGTGCAGAGCGCCACCAGGTCGTCGCGGACCAGTTCGCCGCCGTACACCCGGTTGCCGAAGACGGTCCGCCACAGACGGTCGGCGGTGAACCCGCGGCCGGGTAGCCCGTCGGTGCCGTCGAGGCGCTGCTGCACCTGGTCCAGGCCGAGACGGGTACGCAGGCTGCGGGGGGTGCGTTCGTCACCGATGATCCGCGCGTAGCCCTCCAACGGGGCCTCGGGGTTGGCGAGCCAGAAGCTGTCGTTGGAGTTGGTGACGTAGTCGGTGCGGAAGCGGACGGGCAGGTTCGCGGGGCCGAGGATGCCGGGCACGACGGCGTCCGGGTCGGCGCCGAGCGCGCAGGCCGACCGGGAGCCGTCCAGGACAGCCTGGCCGCTGCTGGCGTAGAGCGGCTGGAACGGTGCCGGAATGCAGGCGGCGGCGAGGGCGTCGGTCACCCGGGGCACGACCGAGTGGTCGGCGTAGAGCGCCTCGCCCCTGGCGTCGGCGGCGATCACGTTGACCCAGGGCAGGAACTGGTAACGGTCGAGTACGCGCTTGAGGTCCCGGACCGTCTCGGCGCGGCCCATCTGCAGCCAGCCGTCGAAGGCCCGGTTGTTGGTCGCGTTGATGTCGGTGATGGCGTACGCGGTGCTGGCGGTCCAGTCGAAGCTGCCGGGCACCACCACGACCGGCCCGTAGTGGGTGTCGTGGAAGGTCCGGCTGACCGGCACCGTGCCGCCGATCGGGCCGGGCACCCGCACCGTGACGGTGCGGGTGGTCATCTTCCGTGGTTGACCGTCCACGTAGTAGGAGGTGGGGTCGCCGGGAACCAGCGCGAGGCGGTGCCAGACGAACCGGCGAGCGGTGGAGACGGTGTGGCTCCAGGCGAGGGTGCGGTTGTGCCCGATCTCGATGATCGGGTCGCCGATCAGCGCGGCGCCCTCGACGTCGTAGCGGCCGGGCACCTTGAGGTGCATGCGGTAGAAGCGTTCCGCGCCCTCCCACGGGAAGTGCGGGTTGGCCAGCACCATGCCGCCCCGGTTCGCGGTCGCCGCCTCGCCCAGCCCGTACGCGTTGCTGCCCACCCCAGCGGGTGCGCCGTCGACCGACGCGAGCACGGCGGCCGCACCGGTCGCGTCCTGGACGGCCGCCGGGCCGGTGGCGGTGGGCGGGGCGGCGGCGACGATCCCGTCGAGCAGCGCCCCCGAGCCGGCCCGGATCATGCTGTCCCAGGTGGTACGCCAGATGTCCAGCTCGGTCAGCGGGCGTACCCACGGCTTGGCCCGGCATGCCGGGTCGGTGAGCCTCGCCGCGCCGGTGCGGCGCAGGTAGGAGTTGTAGCCAGCGACGAAGCCACGAATCTGGTCACGGACGTCGTCGGACGGGGAGTGCACGCCGTCGCGGCGACCGTCGAGCAGCCGCTCCACCGTCCGATCCTCGATGGCCTTGCGGAAGAACAGGTCGCTGCGCACGTTCGCGTCGGTCGGGCCGGTCGCGCCGAAGTAACGGGAGCGCTCGCCGCTGACCGTCACCGCCTTCTCCGCGATGACGCACAGGTTGTCCTCCGCCTGAACGTACCCGACCCCGAAGCCGAGGTTGGCGTAGCTCGTGGCGGTGATGTGCGGGACGCCGTACGACGCGCGTCGGATCTCGGCCGAGTAGCCCCGGTCGCGCTGGTGCGCGCCGGCCGGGGGCCCGCTCAGGCCCACCAGGACCAAGCCCAGGACCACCCCCGCCGCGCCGAGGCGTGTTGATGCTGTCACCGGTTCTCCCCCCGTCGCCCCCGGGCGCCGCTGCCCGAGGGACATTCACGTTGGTCGCCATTCTCGTCACTGCCGTGCCACCTCGTACACCCCCGGCGCGCCGACCGCGCGCCGAGCTGCGGCCAGCGGCCGTCCACCGCGAGGTCGCACGGGCTCGGCCGCCTCAGCTAGCCGACTCGGCCGGGCCCTCGCTCACCGAGGAAGCGACTCCTGGTCGGCCAGGACGATCAGGTCGTCGGCGCGGGCCGACTGCGGCGCCGTCGCCCCGTCGGGCCACACGAGATAGCCCACCGGCGGACCCGACGACCCCCACGTGGCCCCGATGATCGTGGCCAACCCCACGTCGTCCGGATGCCTGCGCAGGCGTACCCGGGTGCCCGGCGCGTGTCCGTCGTCGGCGACGATGAGCAGCGCGTCGAGGATCTGCCGGACGCCGGCGACGGGCAGCCCCGGCACGTACGGCTCGCCCGCGTACCCGATCCGCGGCGTCATCATCGTGCGGAGGAGCGCGGCCTGCCGGATCGCTTCCTGGCGGATCTGCCAGTCCGCGGTGTGCTCGGCGACGGCCAGCGCCATCTCGATGACCGACCAGAGCGCCAGAGGCTCCCGATCCAGCACCCGGCGGGCCTCGCGGTCGACCTCGGCGCAGGCTGTGTCGAGCGCGGTGTCCTCGCCCAGCTCCGCGATCCAGACGAGATCCCCCACCTCGGGCAGCAGCCCCGGGGACTCGGCCGCGATCACCACGTACACCATCGCGAGCAGTTCCACCCGGCCCTCGCCGTGATAGAGCGCGCCCACCCCGCTGCCGGTACGACCACGGCTGGGCGGGAACCGCTCGACGAGGTGCTGCGCGCGGCCATGAGGCAGGACCGCGGCCCGCCTGGTGTCCGACACCCGTTCCTCGAACGACCGCCGCTCACGGCGTTCGACGAGCAGTTGGCGATGCGGATCGAACCCGATCGGATAGATCGTCCGCCCGTACCTGGCGAGGGTTTCGCCGGGTCGCAGCCCCACCGACTCAAGGTGGCGGGCAGCCACCGAGTAGGCGACACCGGCCTGGGCGGCATGCTCCCGGATGGCGCGCTTGCGAGCACGTCCCGGGGTGGGGGTCCGCCGTGGTGGGTGATCAGACATGACGCCTCCGGTGCAGCCCCACGCACTCCACCGAGCAGGCGGCGTGACCGGCACGCCGGGAGTCGACACAGCGGCGCGGAGTCGGAGACTCTTGGCCCAGGGATGCGGTCAGGCGTGGGCCACCACATCGGGCGCTGGCAGGCGCTCTGCCGTCGCCAGCATATATCGCGACTTCGACCACTGGTGCGGCCGTGCAAGCGCCAGCCGGCCTGCACGGCGGAAGTCGAGTCCGCACCGCGAGCCGGCCGACGCCGAGCGGTCACCTCGGGACGTGGAAGCGCAGGTGCGTGACGTGTGGGGATTCGATCACCGCGGTGCGTCCGAGTTCGATGTGGTCGGTGCCTAGGTGGTCGAACAGGCGGGTGCCGGTGCCGAGGAACACCGGTACGAGTTGCACGTGGATCTCGTCCACCAGCCCGGCCCTGACGAACTGTTGTCCTGTGGTGGGCCCGCCCATGATGAGGACGTTCCGGTCGCCTGCTGCCTGTCGCGCCTGGCGCAGCGTGCTGTGGAGGCCGTCGTTCAGAAACGTGAAGACGTCGCTCCTCATCCGCAACGGGTCGCGCGGCTCGTGCGTGACCACGAAGCACGGCACCGGAAACGGAGTGTCCTGCCACAGGTCCACACCGACATCAAACGTCCGTTTGCCGATCACCACGGCGCCGGTCGTGGCATGACGCTCTCGTACCTGCGCGGCGTCGACCCCGACCGGGGTGACGCCGTCAGCCGCAACAGCGCGATCCCCGTCGGCATGGAACAGCCACTCGTGCAGCCGCTCGCCGCCTCTGCCCATCGGTTGTCCGGCGGTGACGTCAGGACCGGCGGCGAAGCCGTCCAACGACACGCTCATGCTCAACACCGTGCTGCCCATCGGTGCCCCTCAACGTTGAAGCTGCGCCATCTTGGAACCGACCCCGCCGTCCTGCCAGCGGTAGAGGTCGCGCAGCAGGGAAATCTCGGCGCCGTGATGGATCAGCTCCCTGTTGACGTGCAGGACGATGCCCTCCATGGGAAACCGTTCGGGACCCACAGTGGGCGGATTATCCAGGTCGGCGTCCGAGAGCTCGCGGACCCCCGCGTTCCATCTCCCGTACATCTCATCGAGCTGTTTCAGCGCCTCGTCAGCGGTCCCCGCGTAGGCGAATGTCCGGGAGTCCACATCCTGGCCGCCGAAGTGAAATCCGACCCGATAACCAAGGCAGGAGACGATGATGTGCGCCAGCCGCCAGGCAATCGTGGTCACCGGCGCCGGCACCGGGTCAGGGGACGCGGAGTCCATCGTCCATTTCCCCGAACCTGCCGACATCGGTGTGGCCGACGTGCCACGTGGACGGATGCTCCAGCAGCCACGCACCGGCTCCCAGAAATACTCCTCATCGGCAAGACCGTGCAGCCGCGGCCGCAGGTTCTTCTGCCAGTGCCGGTCCAGCTGGTCCGCGATTCGCTCGCTTCTTGTCACTTCCGCAACCTACACACAACGGAGACCTGGCTACGACCCTCGCGAACGCCGTCGCCGGCCGGTCTGCGCCGTAGCGGCTCGTGCACGGGGACAGCCGGGTGACCGAGGCGGGTGAGGCGGCTCGCGTCGACCTCAAGCAGCATGCTCCGGCGATCCGCGCCCGCATCCATCAGGGAATCGACGACGCCGACTAGCGCCTCTGCGAAAGTCGAGTCGATCACTGCCCGCCGTGACCGCTCGCAGCGCCCGTGTCAGCCGGTGTCGGTGGCTTGTCAGTGCGGTGTCAGCCGACCCGCGCAGGCTGCACGCATGACAGCTGACCTGGTGATCGAGGCCGAGGGCCTCGTGAAGAACTTCGGGAAGACGAGGGCGCTGCAGGGCGTGGACCTCACCGTTCCCCGCGGGACGGTGCTCGGGGTGCTCGGCCCCAACGGCGCCGGCAAGACCACCGCCGTGCGCATCCTCTCCACCCTGCTGGCCCCGGACGGCGGGACCGCCCGAATCGGCGGTTTCGACGTGGTACGGGACGCCGAGCGCGTCCGGCAGAGCATCGGCCTCACCGGCCAGTACGCCTCGGTCGACGAGGACCTGACCGGGCGGCAGAACCTGGAACTGTTCGGCACACTGCTGGAACTGGGGCGCACCGGCGCCCGCCGGCGGGCAGCCGAACTGCTCGACTGGTTCGACCTGACCGACGCCGCGAACCGGCAGGCCAAGACCTACTCCGGTGGCATGCGGCGGCGGCTGGACCTGGCCGCCAGCCTGGTCGGCTCTCCCGACGTGATCTTCCTGGACGAGCCGACGACCGGGCTCGACCCGGCCAAGCGCGAGGACATGTGGGACGTGGTCCGCTCGCTGGTCGGCAACGGCTCGACGGTGCTGCTCACGACCCAGTACCTGGAGGAGGCCGACGCGCTCGCCGATGCGATCACGGTGATCGACCACGGCCGGGTCATCGCGCACGACACCCCCGAAGGGCTCAAGCGGGTGGTCGGCGGGCAGACCCTGGAGGTCCGGCCGGCCGATTCGGCGCAACTGGCCCGCACCGCGGCGATCCTGACCCAGGTCGGCTCCGGCGCGCAGGCCGACGAGATCCGCAAGGGCGTGCTCGCGGTGCCGGTCACCGACGACGCGGCCCTGACCGAGAGCGTCGCGCGCTTCGCCGCCGCCGGCATCGCGGTCACCGAACTCTCCCTGCACCTGCCGAGCCTCGACGAGGTGTTCTTCACCCTCACCGGGCGTACAGCGTCCGTTGACGACACCACCCGCCCCACGGAGGTCGCGGCATGAGCACTCTGATCGACACGGCACCCACGAGAAGCCGCGCGCTCTCGACAACGACCCCGAACCCCCGCCCGTTCCGGCTGGTCCGGCACTCGTTGGCGCTGGCCAAGCGCAGCCTCATCAAGACCTGGCGCACGCCCGAGGCGCTCATCGACGTCACGCTGCAACCGGTGCTGTTCCTCATCATCTTCGTGTACATCTTCGGCGGTGCGGTCGCCGGATCGACCCACGACTACCTGCAGTTCCTGCTGCCCGGCATCCTGGCGCAGACCATCGCCACCGGCGCCATCGCGATCGGCGTCAACCTCAACACCGACATCGCCAAAGGCATCTTCGACCGGTTCCGGTCGTTGCCGATCCCCCGCTCCGCACCACTGGTCGGTGCGGTCCTCGGCGACGTCGTCCGGTACGTGATCGTCACGGTCTCGACCCTCGCGATCGGCTACCTGATGGGTTTCCGGATCGACACAGACCCGTTCCGGGCGATCGCCGGGTGTCTGCTCGCGGTGCTGTTCGCGCTCTGCCTGAGCTGGCTGCCGGTGCTGGTGTCGATGAAGGTGCGCACCCCGGGTGCCGTACAGGGTCTGATGTTCGCGCTGATCATGCCGCTGAGCTTCGCGTCGAACGTGTTCGTCGGCGCCGACACGCTGCCGGGCTGGATGCAGGCGTTCGTGGACGTCAACCCGATGACCCACCTGGTGGCGTCGGTACGCGGACTGTTCCTCGGCACGCCGGTCGGCAACCACGTCTGGTGGACGCTCGCCTGGTGCGCCGGCTTCGTCGCGGTGTTCATGCCGCTGGCGCTGCGCGCGTACCGCAAGAAGATCTGACCTGGTCACGGCGTCGGCACCTCGACCTGCCGACGCCGTGGCCGAATGCTGGCCCGGCTGGATGCACCGCCGACGGCAGCAACACCCGGACGGCGTCAGTCGTCGCGCCCGACACCACGATCGGGCGCGGACATGTCGCCCGTCCGGGGTGTGCCGTCGGCGATCCCGTAGCGCAGGTGAACGGTGCCCTTCGGACTGGCGACCGGCGGTTCGAGGAGCGTCACGTTGGTGGGCACCGCGCCGCCGTCGAACACCTTCTTTCCGACGCCGAGCACGATCGGGTGCACCCAGAGGTCGAGTCGGTCGAAGAGTCGCTCGCGCAGCAGGGTCTGCACCAGGTTCAGGCTGCCGACGACCTTGATGTGCTGGTGCCGGTCACGGATCTCGCGCACCGCGCCCGCCAGATCCGGGCCGAGCTGTGTGGAGCCGGCCCAGGAGAGGTCGGGTGCGCCCCGGGAGGCCACGTACTTGGGGATGCGGTTGAAGAGGCTGGCGATGGCGTTGTCCTCGCCGCCTTCCTGGTGCGGCCAGTAGGCGGCGAAGATGTCGTAGGTCCGCCGACCGAGCAGCAGGGCGTCCGTGCCCTCGTACGCGGCGGCGACCTGCGCCCCGGCGACCTCGTCGAGCAGGGGCGCCTGCCAACCGCCGAACGCGAACCCCTCCGGGTCCTCCTCGGGGCCGCCAGGCGACTGCCCGACCAGGTCGAGGGTGGCGAACAGCTCGATGTGGATGAGGCCCATGCCCTGCTCCCGATGATTTCGTCGACCGGCCGGAAGGTGGACCAGCGGCTCACCAGCACACCGGTCCGGGACGCCGCACCGTCACTTCCCGCTCACGATAGACCCCAGCCCGCGCCCAGCTGCGACTTTGACACAGGCCCTTGGGCGAGCAGGTCGTCCATCAGCTCGCGGACCCGGGCGACGGTCGCGGAGACCGACCGACCGCGCCACACGGCCACCAACGACTCGCGTTGCTCCTCGGCCCCGAGGGCGGCGTTGAGTCGTTCGGCGTCGCCGGGTGGGAAGAACGTCCCGGCATGGGTGCCGATGCGTGTCGCGAGCGCGAACAACTCGCGAGCCGCCGCCACGTCGCCCCGGTGCGCGGCGAGTTCGGCGCCTCCCTGCGCCCATGCCCCGATGACCGGCAGGTCCCGTGAGGAGAGCGCCTCGTCGCTGGCGAGGGTCAGTGCGGCGGCCGCGCGCGCGTCGGCGTTCTCTCCCGGCACCGGTCGCACCTGCGCCACCCGCAGGTGCAGGACCGCCACCGCGACCCGGAGCATGGCGCGGGGCTGCGGCGGCGGGCCGGTCCAGCCGGCCAGGATGCGGATCACCCCGTCGCCGTACGCCCGGGCCTCGTCGTACCGCTCGCGCTGCCACGCCACGTGGGCCAGCCCGAGACACGCCACCGCGGCGTCCACGGCCTCGGCCTCGCCCGGCGCCGCCGTCTCGACCAGTCGCCGCTCGGCGTCCGGGTCGCCGGCCAGGGCGAGCTGCACGTCCAGCCGCACCCGGATGGACCGGGCATCCTGCGTGGCACCGATCAGCTCCATGTGGCGGACGCTGCGCGCCAGCCACTCGGCGGACCGCGCACCCTCGCCCGGCACCAGGAACTGCCCGACGGCACCCGCCGCCATCGCCATGCCCCACTGGTCACCGGCCACCTCGAAACGACGGTAGGCCTGCTCGGCGTCGACGACCGACGCCTCGTACATGCCACCGTTCTCCCGGACTGCGGCGCGGGCGAACAGGCCGAGCCCCTGCACGTACGGGTCGGGATGCCCGACCATGCCGACGGTGCCCTGCATGCTCTCCTCCGGGTCGACGGCGTCGAACAGGGGTAGCGCAGTCGCGATAACGGTCAACCGGGACGACACCTCGTCCGGCCGTTCGGCGAGGACTGTCCGAAGTGCCCGACGGGCGAGCACGGCGAGCCGGAGGTCGCCGCTGATGCCGGCGTTGACCCCGATCAACAGGCACATCCAGGCCAGCCGGTCGGCGTTGGGCAGCGGCCTGCCGCTGCGACGGCCGTAGGTGATCGCGGAGTGGAGCCGTCGCTTCGGGTCCTCGACGTGCAGCAGACCCGCCGCCCACCCGGACACCTCCAGGTGCAGTCCGCGAACCGCCCAGAGGTGGAACAGCGCGGTGGCGATCTCGACGGCGGCGGGCTCGTCGTCCTGCCCGAGTGCCCAGCGCAGACCCGCGAGCAGGTTGTCCTGCTCGTCGGCGCAGCGGGTGAGCGCGTCGATCTGGCCGGGGCCGATGAACTGGTCGGCGAGCGCGACCGCCTGCTCCCGCGCCCACTCGACCAGGCCGTCCATGGCCAGACCCCGTGCACCTACCGCGTCGAGGCGGGCTTCGCCGTACTCACGGACCGTTTCGAGCATGCGGTAGCGCGGTGGACCGTCCCCCTCGACCAGGGTCAACAGGGACTGTTCCACGAGTGTCGCCAGGCCACGACGGACGTCCGGGGTCTGGGCGACCGCAGCGGCGAGGTCCGCGGTGAACGGCGCGGGGATGACCGCGACCCGCTGGAGCAGGTCACGGTCGTCCTCGGCGAGCAACTCCCTGCTCCAGTCGACCATCGCCCACAGGCTCGCGTGCCGCTCCGGCAGGCCGCGCAGGGCGTCGTCGAGCAGCGCGAAGCGGTCGCTCAGACCGGCGAGGACGTCGTCGATCGGCATGCTGCGCAGTCGCGCGGCGGCGAGTTCGAGTGCCAGCGGCAGGTTGTCGAGCCGGTGGCACAGTGCGAGTGCCCGCGTCGTGTCCCAGGTGGGCACCGCGCCACCGGCCCTCGCCCGGGTCTCGACCAGGGCGAGCGCGTCGCTGTCCGGCAGGGCGGTCAGCCGGTGGACCAGTTCGCCGGCGAGGCCCAGCGGTGCCCGGCTCGTCGCGAGCACGGTGACCTCGGGCGAGGTCACCGCGACCAGGTCCGCGACGACGGTGGCCACCGCGTCGAGGACGTGTTCGCAGTTGTCCAGCACCACCAACCCGTCGAGGTCGGGGGCCACGGCGCGAAGCCGTTCCTCGGGGCTGAGCACCCGCCGCTCCAGGCCCAGGTTGCCGCCGGTCGCCGACGTGTCCGCGCCCCCGAGGGCCGCGAGCACCGTGGGCAGCACCTCGTCGGACGAGCGCAGGCCGGCCAGTTCAATCACGCGTACCGACCGTCCGGCCGCCGCCGTGCGACGCGTCACCTCGGCGGCGAGACGGGTCTTGCCCGCGCCGCCGGCTGCCACGATCGTCACCAGAGGCGCGTCGGCGAGTCCGTCCACCACGGCCGCGACGTCGCGTTCCCTGCCGACGAGGGCGGTCATCGGCCGGCGCCACGCGGCGGGCAGGGCGATCCGCATCGGCTGCCGGGGCGAGGGCTCGACGGCCGGGGTGGTCAGCTCGCCCCGCAGCAGCGCCAGGTGGACCTGTGTGATCACGGGTGACGGGTCGGTGCCGTACCGGTCGGCGAGTTCGGCCCGGAGCCTCTCCACCACCTCCAGCGCCTCCGCCTCCCGTCCCTGAGCGGCGAGGACCCGGACGAGCAGGGCGGCGGACGGCTCGTCCGGCGGTGTGCGCGCGACGAGCCGACCCAGGTCGACCTCGTCGAACGGGCCCGCGCCGGCGAGTGCCGCCTGTGCGCGCAGCGCGGCGACGTCCGCGAACAGGCGGGTGTCCTCTGTGGTGCCGAGTTCGGGGACCTCGGGGAACAGGGCTCGCGCCTGATCGGCAGTGCTGCGGGCGGCACCGGCGTCGCCGGCCTGGAGCGCGGCCCGCGCCCGGTCGACGAGCGCGCGCGCCTCGACCGCGTCGACGGTGATCTCGTCGGCGGGCAGCCGGTATCCGCCCGGCACCGCGACCACGGGCAGACCGAGACGACGTACCCGGGACACGAGCGCCTGGACGGCCCCGGTCGCGTCGTCGGGTGGCGCGCCGTCCCACACGGCGTCCATGAGCAGACTCGTCGACACCGCCCGTCCACGCGCGTCGACGAGCGCGCGGATCACCGCGGCGAGCCGTTCACCCCGGACCGGTCGGCCGTCGACGGCGAGTGGGCCGAGGGTCGTGATCTGCACGGAACCAGCATCCCCCACGCGTGCACGGACCCGACCACCGACGCTCTCCCCGCGGACCACGACTCCGGGACCGGCTTGACACGCGGGCATTTCCTTAGGTTAGCCTCACCTAATGCAGAGCGAGTTGGCGTCGGCCAACGGGGAGCGCAGCCTGTCCGGCGTCGGCCTCCGTCTGGGCTACCACGGTGTGCCGGTGGTGCACGGTGCCATGATCAGCCTTCGTGCGGGTGCCGTGACCGCGCTGGTGGGGCCCAACGGCAGCGGCAAGTCCACCCTGCTGCGGGCCCTGGCCCGGCTGCACCCGATCCAGTCCGGCACGGTCCACCTCGCCGACGGCGTCACCGCCGCCAGCCTCCCGTCCCGGGAGTTCGCCCGTCGGGTCACGCTGCTCGCCCAGAGCCGGCCGGTGCCCAGCGGGGTCACCGTCCACGACGTCGTGGGATACGGCCGCCACCCCTACCGAGGGCGCTGGCGCGCGGAGGATCCGAACGGTCCGGCGGCCATCGCCCGCGCCATGGACGTCACCGGCGTGACCGCGATGGCCGATCGACCCGTCGACGAGCTGTCCGGCGGCGAGTTGCAGCGGGTGTGGCTGGCCACCTGCCTGGCCCAGGACACCCCGGTGCTGCTGCTCGACGAGCCCACCACGTTCCTCGACCTGCGCTACCAGGTGGAGATCCTCGACCTGGTCCGTGACCTCGCGGACGACCACGACGTCGCCGTCGGCGTCGTGCTGCACGACCTCAACCAGGCAGCCGCCGTGGCCGACGAGGTGGTCCTGCTGCAACAGGGCCGGGTGCGCGCCACCGGCACCCCCGCGGCGGTCTTCACCGAGGACGCCCTCACCGAGACCTACGGGATCCGCATCGAGGTGACCACCGATCCGATCAGCGGACTGGTCACCACCCGCCCGGTCGGGCGGCACGCGATCCGCGCCCTGGTCTGAACACCCCTCATCCCCAGCAGAGAAAGACCGTCATGACCCGTACCCGTTTCACCGCCCTCCTCGCCGTCGTCACCGCGTTGACGCTCGGCGCCTGCGGCACCACCGAGAACGCCGCAGCCCCCGAGACCTCATCCTCGGCGGCCGGCGGCCCGGTCACCCTCACCGACAGCCGCGGCAAGGAGATCACCCTCAAGGCCCCGGCGACCAAGGTCGTCGGGCTCGAGTGGGGCGAGGTCGAGATGCTGGTCAGCCTGGGCGTCATGCCCGTCGGGGTCGCCGACCCCAAGGGCTACGGCACCTGGGTCACCTCCGCGAAGCTCGACCCGGGTGTCAAGGACGTCGGCACGCGCGGCGAGCCCAGCGTCGACTCGATCGTCGCCCTCCAGCCCGACCTCATCGTGATGGAGGACGACCGGGGCGCCAACATGGTCAGCCAGCTGGAGAAGTACGCCCCCGTCGTGGTCGCCAAGGGCAGTGACGCCACCGACAACCTCGGCCGGATGCGCGCGGACCTCAACATGATCGCGAAGGCCGTCGGCAAGACCACCGAGGCGGAGAAGCTGCTCGCCGACTTCGACGCGGCCATCGCCGACGGCAAGAAGAAGATCGCCGACGCGGGCGCCGCCGGCCGTCCGTTCGCCATGGCCGACGGCTGGAAGGAGGGCAGCACCGTCAGCATCCGGATGTTCGGCAAGGGCTCTCTCGTCTCCGAGATCGGCACCCAGCTCGGCCTCACCAACGCCTGGACCGGCAAGGTCGACGAGGCGTGGGGTCTCGGCCAGACCGACGTCGAGGGCATGACGGTCCTCAAGGACCCGAACCTGCGCTTCTTCTACAACGCCTCCGACGGCGACGACGTGTTCGCCGACGGTCTCGCCGGCAACGCCATCTGGAAGTCGCTGCCCTTCGTCCAGAAGGGCAACGTGCGCAAGATGCCCAACGGCATGTGGACCTTCGGCGGCCCGCTCTCCGGCAAGCAGTACATCGACGAACTCGTCAAGACGTACGCGGTGTGAGCGTGCTGAGCGCACCCCCACGTCCGGAGCCGGCCACCCGGCCGGCTCCGGGCGGACGCCTGGCCGTACCCCGCGTCGCCGGTGTCTTCGTCGCCGCGATCCTGCTGCTGCTCGTGGTGGGCGCGGTGCACCTGACCCAGGGCACCTCGACGGTCGGCGCCCTCGACCTGCTGCGGCTGGCGACGGGCGCCGACGACGAGGCGGCCCGCGTCCTGCTCGCCTCCCGGTTGCCCCGGCTGCTCGCCGGGTTGGCGATCGGCGTCGCGCTCGGGTTCGCCGGGGCCGCGTTGCAGTCGATCGCCCGCAACCCGCTCGCGTCCCCCGACACCCTCGCTGTCAACGCGGGCGCCCACCTGGCGATCGTCGCCGTGGCCGCGTTCGG
Organism: Micromonospora sp. MGP-C2; assembly: GCF_057766525.1. NCBI lineage: Bacteria > Bacillati > Actinomycetota > Actinomycetes > Micromonosporales > Micromonosporaceae > Micromonospora > Micromonospora sp. MGP-C2. The sequence goes on along the minus strand of NZ_JBYMEN010000002.1, from coordinate 197,431 downwards.
CGTCTCGCTGCCCGCGCTGCCCGCCGGTGGCCTCGCCTTCTGCGGAGGGCTCGCCGCCGCCGGCCTGGTGATGGCGATGTCCTCCGGTGGCCAGGCCGGCACCACCCGACTCATCCTCGCCGGCTCGGCGACCGCGCTGGCCCTCGGGTCGGTGACGACCCTGCTGCTGCTCCTGTTCGAGCAGGCCACCATCGGTCTGTTCGCCTGGGGCAACGGCTCGCTGGTGCAGAGCGACCTGACGGCGCTGACCCAGTTGGCCCCGGTGCTCGTCGGCGCCGTCGTGGTGCTGATGCTGCTCGGGCACCGCCTCGACATCCTCGCCCTCGGCGACGACACCGCCACCGTGCTCGGTCTCAACGTGCGGCGCACCCGGCTCACCGTCATGGTGCTGGCCGTGCTGCTGTCCGCCGCGGCCGTCACCCTCACCGGCCCGGTCGGCTTCGTCGGCCTGTGCGCCCCGGTGATCGTCCGGCTGCTCGCCCCCGTGGTGCCGGGGGTGCACCGGCACCGGATCCTGCTGCCGTTGTCCGGCATCGCCGGGGTCATCATCGTCCTCGGCTCCGACGTGCTGCTGCGCGCCGTGATGGGCGGGCAGGCCGGTGTCGACATTCCCACCGGCGTGGTCACCACACTGTTCGGCGCGGCGATCCTCATCTGGCTGGCCCGCCGGCACCGCGACGCGGGCCCCACCCGCCGCCCGCCCGGCGGGCACGCGGCCGTCCGCTCCGCCGCCTTCCACCGCAGCGTCCTCACCGTCACCGCCGTCCTGACCGTCGGGGCCGTGGCGGTCGGCATGCTCGCCGGTGACACCTGGGTGCTGCTCGGTGACGTGCTGAACTGGCTCAACGGCAGCACCGGGCCCGCGTACACCTTTGTGCTGGACCAGCGGTGGCCGCGCGTCGCCGCGGCGGTCCTGGCCGGCGCGGCGCTCGCGGTTGCCGGCACCACAGTGCAGGCAGTCTGCCGCAACCCGCTGGCCGAACCCGGCATCCTCGGCATCACCGCCGGCGCCGGGCTGGGGGCCGTCTCACTGCTCACCTTCGTGCCGCTGGCCGGAGTGTGGGCCGTCTCCGGTGTCGCCGGGCTCGGCGCGATGCTGGCCTTCGCCCTGGTGTACGGCCTGGCCTGGCGCGGCGGACTGAGCTCCGACCGGCTGGTGCTGATCGGATTCGGCGCCTGGCAGGGCGGCATGGCGGTCATCACCTACCTGGTCGTCGCCTTCGACCCGTGGAACACCGGCAAGGCGTTGACCTGGCTGTCCGGCTCCACCTACGGCCGGATGCCCACCCAGGTGCTGCCGGTGCTGATCGCCCTGCTGGTGCTCACCCCGGCCGTCGTCGCCGCCCGTCGCGAACTCGACCTGATGGCGCTGGACGACGACACTCCCCGGGTGCTGGGCGTCCCCCTGGAACGCACCCGTCTGATCGCGCTCGGCGCGGCGGCGCTGCTCACCTCCACCGCGGTCTCGGCCGTCGGGGTCATCGGCTTCGTCGGGCTGGTCGCCCCGCACGCCGCCCGGGCGCTCGTCGGTGGCCGGCACTCCCGGGTGCTCCCGGTGGCCGCGCTGCTCGGCGCGGCGCTGGTCAGCATCGCCGACACCGTCGGCCGGACGCTCATCGCTCCGGCCCAGATTCCCGCCGGCCTGGTCACCGCCATGATCGGCGCCCCGTACTTCGTCTGGCTGCTGTGGCGGTCACGCGCAAAGACGAGCAACACCCGGTAGACGCCGGACCGAACCCGGAGAGGCACCCATGACCAACACCCTGCCCATCGCCCCGTGGCGCGTGTTCACCGTCACCGTCCGTGCGGTACGCCGGCTCAGCCCGTCCTTCCTCCGGGTGACCTTCACCGGAGTGGACCTCGACCGCTTCGCCGACAACGGCTACGACCAGCGCATCAAGTTGGCGCTGCCGCTGCCCGACCAGCGCGGGGTGGATTTCCCGGAGGGGGCGGACTGGTACGCGCAGTGGCGGGCGCTGCCCGAGCACCGGCGTAACCCGATCCGCACCTACACCGTGCGGGCCGTCCGACCGCACCTGGCCGAGGTCGACCTCGACCTGGTGCTGCACGGTGACGGCGGGCCGGCGACACGCTGGGCGCGGCGGGTGGGCGCCGGCGACCAGATCGCCATCGTCGGGCCGGACTCCGGCTACGACGGCAACCACGGCGGGGTCGAGTTCCGACCGTCGGCCGGGAGTTGCCTGCTGCTGGCCGGGGACGAGACGGCCGTGCCGGCGATCAGCAGCATCTGCGAGCGACTGCCCCTCGACACCCGGGGGGTGGTTCTGCTGGAGGTGCCCGACGCCGACGACGTGCTGCCGCTGGTGGCGCCTCCCGGCGTCGAGGTCCGCTGGATGCCCCGGGGTGTCGACGGGTACGGCAGCCGGCTGGTGCCCGCCGTCGCCGCCGCGGCCGATCACCTGCTGGTCCCTCGCGCGTCGGCGACCACGCAGCCCGTCTCGGACGTGGACGTGGACACCGAGATCCTCTGGGAGGTGCCCGAGGAAGTGGCCACGGCGCCGCTGTACGCGTGGCTGGCCGGGGAGGCCGGCGTCATCCGCACACTGCGCCGGCACCTGGTCGCCGAGCGAGGTCTGGACCGGCGGGCGGTGGCCTTCATGGGCTACTGGCGCCTCGGCCACGCCGACGCCAACTGAAGCACGAGGTGCGTCGCGGGCCGCACGGTGCGTACAGTTTCGGGTCGGACTTCGGGCGAGCCGGTTGGATCCGGCACGGGATACGGGACGAGACAAAGACGCATGACGGTGGACAACATTACCGAAAACGGTCAGGACGGCATTGACCGAAGCCGGCTGGAGGCCTGCCTCAGCGTCTTCGAGGCGTTGGAGGCGCTGCCCTCCGACCATCCCGACGTGGTGCGTGTGCAGCGGGCCACCGCCCGGCTCTACAAGGTGATCAAGCAGAGGCGACGCGAGGAACGGCGGGACGCCATCCTCGCGGCCGACCGGGCGGTGACGGAGGCCACCGCCACCGGCGCTCCGGGACGCATCGACGACGAGACCCAGGGCATCCCGCTCGCCACCTCCGTCGCGGGCGAGACGGCGGGCTTCCTGCACAACCCACGCGGCTGCTACGTCTGCAAACAGCGCTACCGCGAGGTGGACGCCTTTTACCACCAGCTCTGCCCGTCCTGCGCCGCGCTCAACCGGGAGCGCCGCGACGCCCGTACCGACCTGACCGGGCGGCGCGCCCTGCTCACCGGCGGCCGGGCCAAGATCGGCATGTACATCGCTCTGCGGCTGCTGCGCGACGGCGCCCACACGACGGTGACCACGCGGTTCCCGCACGACGCGGTCCGCCGGTTCGCCGCGATGGCCGACAGCGGGGACTGGCTGCACCGCCTGCGCATCGTCGGGATCGACCTGCGCGACCCCGCCCAGGTGATCGCCCTCGCCGACTCGGTCAGCAGCCAGGGCCCCCTCGACATCCTGATCAACAACGCGGCGCAGACCGTCCGCCGCTCCCCCGGGGCGTACGCGCAGCTCATCGCCGCGGAGGCCGCGGCCCTCCCGGACGGCCCGCTGCCGGAGCTGATCACCTTCGCCAAGCCGGACGGCCAGGGCGGCCCGGTGGGGAGCCTGACCGCCGCGCCACAGTCGACGGCGCTCACCCCGCACGCGCTCACCGCACTGGCGCTCACCAGCGGTTCTGCCTCGCCGGAACGCATCGCGGCGTCCACGGCCATCGACGCCGGTGGCCTCGTACCGGACCTCGACTCGGTCAACAGCTGGGTCCAGCGGGTGCAGGAGGTGGACCCGGTCGAGTTGCTCGAGGTGCAACTGTGCAACGTCACCGCGCCGTTCGTGCTGGTCAGCCGGCTGCGCCCGGCGATGGCCGCGGCGGCGGCCCGCCGCAAGTACGTGGTGAACGTGTCGGCGATGGAGGGCCAGTTCGGCCGGGGCTACAAGGGGCCGGGGCACCCGCACACCAACATGGCCAAGGCCGCGCTGAACATGCTGACCCGCACCAGCGCCGAGGAGATGCTGACCGACGGCATCCTGATGACCAGCGTCGACACCGGCTGGATCACCGACGAACGCCCCCACCCGACGAAGATGCGACTGGCCGACGAGGGCTTCCACGCCCCACTGGACCTGGTCGACGGCGCGGCCCGGGTGTACGACCCGATCGTCCGCGGCGAGCTGGGCGAGGACCTGTACGGCTGTTTCCTGAAGGACTACGCGCCCTGCGCCTGGTGATCGCCCCGCGCCTGGTGATCCGCCCCGTTCGACGAGGAGAAGAAACATGTCAACTGACCGTGACGCGTGGCCGACCCTGGACGAGCTGAGACGCGAGGAGGGCGAGCTGGAGCTCGCGGGCCTGTCCGAGACGGACGCGTACGAGCTGGGGATGCTCGCCGTCACTGCCGCGACCGAGCAGCGGCTGCCGGTCTCGATCGGGGTGTGGCGGGCCGGGCGCCAACTGTTCCACTGTGGCCTGCCGGGGTCGACGGCCGACAACGACGCGTGGCTGCGCCGCAAGGGTCGGGTCGTGATGCGGTTCGAGCACTCGTCGCTGTACATGGCCCGGTTGTGCCAGGACAAGCAGGTGACGCTGGCCGAGAGGTACGGCCTGCCGGCCTCGCGGTACGCGGCGGCCGGTGGCGCGGTGCCGCTGCGCGTCCGCGGCACCGGAGTGGTGGGTTGGGTCGGTGTCTCCGGGCTGCCGCAGCTCGACGACCACCGTTTCGTCGTCGACGTCCTGCGCAAGCTCCCCCGCTAGACGATCGGACCCGGCGGCCTCGTCACGAGGTCGCCGGGCCGTCAGTGCTCAGGTGCGGGGTCGTCAGCGGGCGCGTCGGTTGGCGCGCAGCGCGCCGAGGAGCACGCCGGGCCGGGCCAGCGCCCGTGGGTGCTCGCGCATGGAGACCACGTCGTTGAACCGGCGCGCGGTCGCCACGTCCGTGACGGTGGCGGCGATGATCTGCCGGCTCGCCCAGCTGGAGATCCGGTAGCCGCGCGGGTAGGGCCCGTCGACGTGGGGCAACGCCAGGTCGGCGGAGGTCGAGATCGACCACGCCGCGTCGACCACGACCTGTTGCAGCGCGAGGAAGTGGTGCGCGGGCGCCCGCAGATCGGGGCCGGACCGCAGATACATCGACAGGCAGGCCGCGTGCAGGGCCGCCGACGTCATCCCCTGCCCGTACACCGGGTTGAACGACGCGACGGCGTCGCCGACGCTGACCAGGCCGGCCGGAAACCGCTTCAGCGCGTGGAAGTCCCGTCGCCGGCTGTCGGCGTGGTGGTAGGTCTGGACGTCGCCGAGCATCTCCTGGTCGGCGAGCTCGCCGAACTCCGGTGGGAACTGCTCCCGCAGACGGCGGACGAAGTCCTCCGCGGTGCGCCCCGGGCGGTTGTCGCCGTAACCGGCCATCATGGCCATCCACCGGCCGTCCTCAATGGCGAAGAACGCGGCCCCGGCGACGTCCAGCCCCATCTTCGGGGTGTGCAGCGCCAGCACGACCGTCGAGGGCGGGGTGACCGCCGGGCGTCGGAACAGGGCGGTCGCGTAGTTGAGGTGCGTGGTCATCCGCCGGGTGACCGGCCGGTCCCAGCCGGCCTGCTCCAGCCAGTCCGAGAGTCGGCTCGACCGCCCCATGGCGTCCACCACGAGGTCGCCCCTCTCGACGCCGACGACCCCGCCGACCTCGCAGCGGACACCGGTGACCGCGGCGCCCTCGAACACGAGGCCGGTGGCTCGGGCGGTGACCGTCTTGACGTTGGGCAGCCGCAGCACCTGCTGACGGATCAGCCCCTCCAGCAGCGGCCGGCTGCCCGCCAGGCTGTCGGCGTCGTCGGGGACGACGACCTTCGCGCGGCCGTCGAGGTAGTTGCGCCGGGCTTCGGGTGGCGCCTCGATCGCCCCGTGCGCCAGCGCCTCTTCGCGGAATCCCGGGAAAAGGCGCTCCAGCTGGAGGAGGCCGCCGGGCAGCAGCGCGTGCAGTTGCGTCCCCTGGGGGACGCCGGGCCGCGCGCCGGCCACCTGGGGGTCGTCCCGGTCGATGATGACGACGCTGTCGGCGTGATCGGACAGCACCCGGGCGGCCAGCAGGCCGGCGATGCTGCCACCGACCACGACGGCCGTTCCCATCATCGGGGCGGCCTGGTCAGGGGGTCGAGCCGCGTTCAGCTCTGCGAAGACCCGGGAAGGGGAGAGGGACATCGTGCTCTCCAAGGGATGCGAGGTGTGTGCCCTCCGCCGTGCCCGCCAGCGTTCGGTGCGCGGTCGGACCGGTGGACGGTCGTTCGGCGTGACGCTCGCCGATCGTCGCACAACCCCACGGTTGTCGACCGACCGTGTCCGGCAGGTGACCACTTGTCGGCCGATGGGATGGACGACATCGACGTTCGGCCGGTCCGGTTGGCGTGCGTCAGTGTCAACTGTCACGATCTCCGGCATGCTCGTTGCGCGTCGTACTCTGCTGGGGGCCGGCCTGGCCGCTGCCACCTCCGCCATTGCCGGGTGCGGCGACAGTGGCTCGCCGGACCCGGGTGTGGCCGGTCCCGGTGACGCGGTGACCGCGACCGACGCCGCTGGCAACACTGTGGGTTTCGGCGCGGCGGGGAACGCCACGTCGCCGTCGGGCTCTCCGAGCGCCACCGCGTCCCCGAGCGGCGCCGCCGCGCCGGCCGGGCAGGCCCGCTACGCGCAGGACGTGACCGCGCTGCTGCGGCGGCACCTGCCCGCCACACCGCAGACCGTCCAGCACAAGGGCTTTCCCGGTGCTGTCGCTGTCGTCCTGGTCGACGGGAAGACGACTGTGCACACCGCGGTCGGGGACGCGCTGCGCTACGGAGCGGGCCCCAAGCTGCTCGCGGCGGGCCAGCGCGTCGAGATGCGTCCCGACTCCGTCTTCGACCTCGCCTCGGTCACGAAGGTGTACACGGCCATCCTGCTGTTGCAGCAGGTCGACAAGGGACGCGTCGACCTCGGTACGCCGGTCCGCGACTACCTGCCCGCCTTCACCGGCGCGGGCACCGAGCGGGTCACCGTCGAGATGCTGCTCACCCACACCAGCGGTCTGCCCGTCGGCGCCAAGGTCACCGGGCTTTCCGACAACGCGGCTCGCTGGAACGCCGTGCTCACCACCGGGCTGGTCTCCGGTGCCGTGCCCGGCAACACGTTCCGCTATTCCAGCGTCGGGCTCATGGTCGCCGGCAAGATCGTCGAGAAGGTCACCGGTCAGCGCCTCGACCAGGCGCTCAAGAGCGGCCTCACCGGCCCGCTCAGCCTGCGCGACACCGGCTTCAACCCGAACACCTGGCTGTCCGGCAGCGCGAAGGCCGGTCGTCTCGTCGCCACCGACGCCCGCTCGTCGCGGGGTCTGCTCCGGGGCACCGTCCACGACGACGTCGCCAACCACCTCGGCGGTGTGGCCGGCCACGCCGGCATCTTCGCCACCGCCACCGACCTGGCGGCGATCGGTCAGATGCTCCTCGACGGGGGCACTTACCAGGGCAAGCGGGTCCTCTCGGCGGCGACCGTACGCCGGATGCTCACCAACCAGAACTCCGGGAAACCCGCCGTCGACCCGGAGCGGCCCAATCGGACCGCCGCCCACGGTCTGGGAGTGGTGCTCAACCAGAGCTGGTTCATGGGTCGGCTCGCCTCGGCCCGGACGTTCGGCCACACCGGTTTCGCCGGCCCCTCGCTCCTGGTCGACCCGGGCCGCAGACTCGTCCTGGCCCTGCTCACCAACCGCGCGCATCCCAACTGGAGCTGGGCGAACCCCGACCCGGTCCGCGCCGCCGTCGGCGACCTGCTCGCCAAAGAGGTCAACTGACCAAGGAAGGTGTGGACCGCCGCGCCTCACCCTGACACGATACTTGCGCTAACAGTGCACATACTTTGTCGCTCAGGGTGGAGGACCGATGCACACGTTCCGCCGGAGACTGCTCTGCGTGCTGGCCGGAGGCGCCCTCGCGGTCGGCTTGTCCGTCACCCCCGTTCCGCGCGCCGCCGACGCCGCAGCCACGCCGACGTACCGCCCAGTGATCTTCGTGCACGGCAGCGCCGGGTCGGCCTCGCAGTTCCAGACCCAGGCCAAACGACTCGCCAGCAACGGCTACCCGATCGACATCATCGAGGCCCACGAGTACGACTCGCCGAACATCGCCACGATCCTCCCCCAGGTGTACGCGGGGCTCGACGCGCGGATCTCCCGCCTGCTGGCGACGACCGGCGCGGACCGGGTCGACCTGCTCGCGCACTCCCTGGGCACCTTCGTCCTGCAGGGTTACCTCACCAGCTCACCGGCGCGTGCCGCCCGGGTCGCGCACTACGTCAACCTGGACGGGCGCACCGCGACGTCCCCGCCGGGCGGTGTGCCCACGCTCGCGATCTGGGGTGAGGGCGATCCGGCCCGCGCCATCGTCGGCGCGACGAACGTGCACCTGGCGGACCAGTCCCACACGCAGACCGTGTCGTCGGCGGAGTCGTTCGGCGAGATCTTCCGCTTCCTTCAGGGTCGCGCGCCACACACCACACGGATCGTGCCGCAACTCTTCGGCACGGCCCAGGTCTCCGGTCGCGCGGTGCTCTTCCCGAGCAACGTCGGCGTCACCGACGCCACCCTGGAGGTCTACCCGGTCAACTCGCTGACCGGTGGTCGATTGTCGGACCGGCCCACTCATCGGCTGCCCCTGAGTGGCGACGGCGCGTTCGGTCCCGTCCCGGTGCTCGCCACGGCCCGCTACGAGTTCGCGATCGTGCGTGCCGGCGCGCCGACGCACCACTTCTACGCCCAGCCGTTCCTCCGCTCGGACTCGTTCGTCCGCCTGGCGACCAGCATTCCCGGCGAGGGGCTCGGCGCGCTGGTGGACACCAGCGACCGGCACACCGCGCTGACGATCCAACGCCAGAAGGAGTGGTGGGGCGACCAGGGCGACGCCGGTGACAACCTCTGGATCAACGGCCGGGATGTCCTGAACGCGGCGAACACGCCGCGGGTCAAGCGGACGATCGCCATCTTCGCGTTCGACGACGACAGCGACGGCGTGACCGATCTGACCGCTCCCCTGCCGGAGTTCTTCAGCCAGACCTTCATCACCGGCGTCGACCTGTTCATCCCGTCGACGCCGGCGCACCTCGGCCTGGTGCGGATCACAGTGGGTCAACGCGGCGGCGGGTACGACGTGATCAACCTGCCGAACTGGAGATCGAGTGCCCATCGCGTGACGGTCAGCGTCGACGACTTCTGACCCCCAGCGCGGGCGGCCCGGTCACGTCAGCTCCCGACGGTGGCCGGGACCCGCTCACGCGTACGGCGTCCGACGGCGAAACTGACCATCCCCAGGGCCAGCCCGACGATCGCCAGGACGACGCCCACCCGGGCCGGCGCGAGGTAACCGAGCCCGGCGGCGATGGCGACGCTGCCCAGGGCCGCGCCCAGACTGTTCGCGATGTTCATGGCGGACTGGTTGAGCGCCGCGCCCATCATCTGCGCTCGGGGGGCGACCGTGATCAGGCGCGCCTGGAGGACCGGCCCGAGATAGAGGCTTGTCGCACCGACCAGGAACGCGCCGACGAAAAGGCCGACGCGAGTCGACGCGACGAGGCTGAACGCGGCGATGCTCACGGTCATCGCGACGAAGCCGATGACCATGCTCCGTTGCAGGTCACGGTCGGCGAACCAGCCACCCAGGGCATTTCCCACGGTCATGCCGAGCCCCACCGCGACCAGAGCCCACGGCACCGTCGTGGCCGAGAGGCCGGCCACGTCGGTGGTGACCGGCGCGATGTAGGTGTTGACCGCGAAGAACCCGGCAAACCCGACCGCCCCCGTCGCCGCGACGAGCCAGACCTGCGAGGACCGCAGCGACCTCAGCTCGGCCGCCGGCGAGCCGTCGACCGTCGCGGCGACCTCCGGCACGACCGCCAGCACCGCCAGCAGCGTGAGCACGAAGACACCGGCGATGACCAGGTACGCGACGCGCCAGTCGGCCGCCTGCCCGAGCCGGGTGATGAGGGGTACGCCGACCACGTTGCTCACGGTCAGGCCGCTGAGCACTGTGGCGAAACCACGGGCCTCGTTGCCGGGGCCCATCAGGGTCGCCGCGAGCAGACCGGCCGCCCCGAAGTACGCCCCGTGCGGCAACGCCGCCGCGAACCGGGCCACCAGCACCAGGTCGAAGGTGGGGGCGATCGCGGAGGCGACAGTGCCGACGGCGAAGAGCGCGAGCAAACCGAGCACGAGCTTCTTGCGGGGCAGGCGGGCGCTCAGCGCGGCGATCAGGGGCGCGCCCACGACCACGCCGAGGGCGTAGGCGGTGATCGTCCATCCCGCTCGGGCGACCGCGTCCGAGGACGACCGGGCGTACTCCTGCGGGAGCAGGCCGCGCGCGATGTCGGGCAGCAGGCCCATCGCCGCGAACTCGGTCAGGCCGATCGCGACGCCACCCAGTGCCAGCGCGACCAACGCCGCCACCCGTCGACCTCTGCTCAACTCGATCACCGAAAAAATTTAGCAACAGCGTTGCGTAATAGGCTGGTGAGATGACCCGCATCACTGCCGACGTGAGCTTCCTGCGCGGCTACAACCAGGCACGGGTCATGGCACTGGGGCGCACCGTGCGAACGTTCGAGCGGTCGACCGTGGTCGAGGCCACCGGGCTGACACCGCAGGCGGTCTCCAAGGTCATCGCCCGCCTGAGCGCCGACGGCCTGATCCGTCCCGCCGGTGTGCGCCGTACGGGCATCGGCAAGCCCGCGGTCGTCTACGAACTCGTCCCCGACAGCCGGTACGCGATCGGCGCGCACGTGGCCCGGCGCACCCTGCGGCTGGTCCTGGTCGACCTGGCCGGCACCGTGCACCACTCGACGGTCAGCCCGCTGCCCGGCGACTTCACCCCGGAGCAGCTGCTCGACGCCCTGACGACCGGCATCGACGCGATGACCGGCAGCAGCGACGTCCGGGGCCGGCTCACCGGGGTGGGCATCGGCATGATCGGCCCGCTGGACCACGCCCACGGCCTGGTCCGTGACGCCCACGGCCTGCGGCACTGGCACGACGTACCGCTGCGCGAGATCGCCGAGAAACACCTCGGCCTGCCCGTCCACCTCGACAAGGACGTCACCGCCGGGATCACGGCCGAGGCCTGGCGCCACGGTGCCACGTTCGGCGACGCGGCACTCATCATGATCGAGTCCGGCATCGGTGGCGGATTCTGGCTGGGCGGCACGGCCCATCGGGGCGCGCACACCAACGCGGGCGAATTCGGCCACACGGTCGTCGACCTGAACGGACCTCGCTGTGTCTGCGGTCGCCACGGGTGCCTGGAGATCGTGCACAACCAGGCCGCCGATGCCGGAGACATCGACCGCGCCGCCCGCGTCGTGGCGGTGGGCGTGGTCAACCTGCTCCAGACACTCGACCTCGCCCACGTGGTGCTGGCGGGCGCGGATCTCCTACGGCATTCGCGGACCTATCTCGCGGCGGTCACCGAGGCCGTCCAGGCCGACGCGCGACGCGCGGACTGGCTCACCACGAAGGTGACCCTGTCCAGCCTCGGCGCCGACGTCATCGCCGCGGGCGCCGCCATGCAGGTCCTCGACCAGCACTACGGCGTGCCGGAACTCGCCCCGGCCTGAGCCCCGACCACCGACTCGCCGGGTCGTCGCTCACTGGCAGACGCGCCACTCACCGTCCTCCTTGACCAGCACCATGGTCTGGGTCATCCGTGCACCCGTGGCCTCCTGGACCATCTCGACTGTCGAGGTCCCGGTGACCCGCCCGTTGGAGTTGTTGACGTACACACTGACGATCTTGTAACTGCCGATCTTCAACTGGGCAGCCTGGATACGGGCGAAATCGGCCTGCGTCATGGTCTCGCGTATCTCCCCGCACAGACGCCCGTACGCGGCCGGGTAGTTGCCGGCCCGCACGTCGTCGATGTACGCAGCCGTGGCAACCCGGACCGGTTTGACGGCGTCCTTGATGGAGCGGTAGAACCAGAACCCGCCGCAGACGCCGACAACGCAGCACACCGTCAACACCACGCCGACGACGATCAGGACGGTACGAGTCGTCCGGTTGGGCTTCCGGCTGGGAACCATCATCGGCTCGTACGTCATGACCCGGAGGGTAGGGACGTCCGGCAAGTGCGTTGAGCCTGTCGGACACCTGCCGGTTCAGCCGCCGGAGGCGGAGGGACCGGACGTCGGCGAGCCGCCGCCGACCGCGTCCTCATGGGGCACCGGGGTCGGAGCCGGTCGAAGAGCGGCGGGTACCGGCAGTGCGCTGCCCTTGACGAACTGCTCCCAACTGGTGTTCCAGGCCGTCCACCCGTTGCCCGGCTGCAGCCGGACCTCGGTGCCGGTGAAGGTGACCAGATCACCGACCTGGGTGATGCCCATCAGCCAGTCGGCGGCGGCAGCCGAGACGTTGGTGCAGCCGTGCGACACGTTGCGGTGTCCCTGATCCGACACCGACCAGGGCGCTCCGTGGATGAACTCGCCGCCCCAGGTGAGCCGTTGGGCGTCCTGGACGTCCACCACGTAACCGCCGTTCGGCTCGCCGCGCGTGTCGAACCTGGTGCGCTGGTGCTTCTCCATGATCACCATCTTGCCGCTGGAGGTCGGCGTGCTCGGCTTGCCGAGGCTGACCGGGATCTTGCGGATCAGCTTGCCGTCGCGCAGCACGCGCATCTGCTTGGTGGCGTTTTCGACCTCGATCGCCACCTGCCGCCCGATCGTGGACGTCGCGGTGCGGTCGGCGTCACCGACCCGGTTCCGGCCGATCGGCAGACCCTGCAGACCGGCCCGGACGCTGATGGTCGTGCCCGGCCGCCAGAAGTCCGGAGCGCGGTAGTAGACCTGGCTGCCGTCGTCCACCCAGGACCAGACACCCGGCTGCGGTGGGTTCGTGGTGACGAACAACCGGCGCTGCACGTCGGCACGAGCCGCCTTGGCGATGGGCGGATCGAAAGCGAGGGTCACCGGCATCGCCGTGCCGTACGTCCGTTCGTCGGCGAAATACAGCGTGCTGGTCACCTGCGGCTTCGTCGACGTCGCCATGGTGGTGAAGGTCGTCGTGCGGGTGGTGGTCCCCCCGGAGTCGCCGGTGGCGATCACCTCGGCCGTGTAGGTGCGCTGGGGCTGCAACGGAACGGTCGGCACCCACGCCGAGCCGTCCTCCCGTGGCTGCGCCCTGACCAACATCCCGTTGTCGTCGGCGATACGCACGGCGGTGATCGTCCCGCCCTTGACGAGCGGCACGACCTCGGCGCTGAGCGGCACGTTCCGGGACCGGTCGGCGGGCGTGAGGGTCAGCTCCGGCGACGGCACCTCCCGCTCGGCCGGCCGGGCGGCGGGCTTCCGCTCGACGGTGCATCCGCCGAGCACCAGAGGTGTCGCCGCGACGATCACCACCGCGAGCGCCATTCGCCTTCGTAAACCCATCGAACGTCTCCCGGCTCTACGTGCTTTCCGTGGCCGCAATTCTCTCCACGTCCACGGCGCCGCGCGCTGTTTTTGGAAATCACGAAGCGAAGGTGGGAAGGCGCGGCCGCACACCACCCGGCCGGGGTTCGTCGCCGCTGTCCGCCTTTCGTGACCTGCGGGGCATCGAAGCGTGATACCGACGTGGAATGCTGCGGACATGCGCAGAAGACGACGTTCCTGGATTCTCCTGACGCTTCCCCTCCTCCTCCTGACCGCCTGCAGCCCACCTGACGAGCCGGTGGTCGCGCTCGCCGTCCGCGATGGCCAGCCGGTCGGCGTACTGGTCCCGTGCGGTGGCAGTTTCGGGCAGCTCGGCGTGCACGTGAACCACGACGACCAGGGTGACCAGGCCAACCGGCCACCACTGATCACATGGGACGTCCAAGGCCGATCGACGAGCGAGGTCGTGGAGGCCACCCTGCTGGGTCAGCCGCCGGAGGGCTGGGAGGTCGCCGACGCAGTCGACCTCACCGCCGCCGAGTCAGGCATGGATGTGGACGTCGAGCCGCTCACCGAACTGCGACCCGGGGTCACCTACACCGTCAGAGGGTCAGCCGGTCGTGACTCCATCCCGGTGGATTTCACCCTCGCGGATCTCCCGCGGATCGGCCCGGACGAGGTGCTCGCCCCGCGCGGGCGGGACGCGACGACGGTGGTGTCGCGCAAGGCCTTCCTGCGCAAGGCACGCGGCAGCTGCTGACGAGACGGGGTGCCAGTCGACGCGCGGTGCTGGCCATCAGCTCGTCGCGCCCGGCAACCCCGGACGCCCAGAAAAGTGGAGTGCCGCCGGAGTCGCCGATTACAGTTTTTGGAGAAGAATCAGGGAAATGAGATTGAATCGACAGCGCGGCGGCTCCGCAAAGCTGACCAGGCAATTGCTGAGCGATATTTAAGGCAGATTTAATCGCTGCGGTTGCGAACGAACAGGTGGGCGACTCGTACTCTTCCTTCTCGGAAGAAAGGTGCGCCCCCTTGATAAATCTGCGATCCACCCCTCGACACCGTCGTTCCGTCACCGCCCTGCTGCTGGTGAGCCTGGCGCTCGCCGGCGGATGCAAGGAGGTCCCGGGCACTCCCGGTGCGTCCGGCCCATCCGGTGACACCGGCATCGGCTCGTCCGGCCCTGAGGCGCCGACGGACGCGGCCCCGGCCGACCCGTCGGTCACGCCGAGCGCTCCGGGCACGTCCGCGACGCCGTCCACCCCGGGTAAGCCGACCACCCCGTCGGCCGGCACCGTCCCACCCACCGCGTCCGGGGGCTGGATCACCATCGACGCCGCCGCGCAGGCAGCCGCGACGAAGGCGTTCTTCACGCGCAAACCCAAGGCGGTGACCGGCAACCCGGTCAAGGTCCCCGAGTTCAATGTCGGCTGCAAGACCAGCCACCACAACAGCGACGACCCGATCGTGCTGCCCAAGCTCGTCGGCGGCTCACACAACCACACCTTCTGGGGCAACCGGTCGACCGACGCCAACTCGACCGCCGAGTCGCTGCGGGCGTCGAAGGCGACCACCTGCAACTCGCCGGACGATCAGTCCGCCTACTGGGTGCCGACGATGTACCAGAACGGCAAGGTCGTGGACCCGACGGAGGTGACCGTCTACTACGGTTCCCGGCTGAAGGACCCGAGCCGGACCCAGCCCTTCCCGTTCGGCCTGCGCATGATCACCGGGAACGCCAAGAACCAGGTCGACACCCCGGACAAGCAGGGCAACCACTTCTGGTGCGCCGGTATCGGCGGCGAGGTCGGCCGCAGCGCCGACAAGACCTTCCCGGTGTGCGCCAAGACCGCGAACATCGTCCGGCAGATCACCTTCCCGGACTGCTGGGACGGCAGGCACCTGGACAGTCCGGACCACAAGGCGCACATGGCCAACGGTGACCACACCGGGGCCTGCCCGAAGAGCCACCCGGTGCCGGTCCCCTCGGTGTCGTTCGTGATCTCGTACCCGTTGAGCGCGAACACGGACGGCATCACCCTCGCGTCCGGCACGTCGTTCTCCATGCACGCGGACTTCTTCAACGCGTGGAAGGACGAGGCGCTGGCGGCACGGGTGCGCAACTGCCTCGACCAGGGCGTGAAGTGCAACTCGGCCGGTAACTTCTAGGCAGGGCTGACGGCGTGGGCCTCGGCTGGCCCGCCATGCCGATGTGCTGTTGAGCGGTATACCTCAGAGGCATATTTACACCTCTGAGGTATACCGCTCACTACCGTATCCACCCCGACGGAGGTGACCGACGATTACCACCGGCCGCCAGCTGCGCCCACCGTCCCAGCCAGGGT
This sequence comes from Micromonospora sp. MGP-C2, assembly GCF_057766525.1. Taxonomy (NCBI): domain Bacteria; kingdom Bacillati; phylum Actinomycetota; class Actinomycetes; order Micromonosporales; family Micromonosporaceae; genus Micromonospora; species Micromonospora sp. MGP-C2. Next base: position 181,685 of record NZ_JBYMEN010000002.1, on the reverse strand, counting down.
TGGGGCTTGCTCGGCTAGAGCCTCGCGGCGCCGGCCGCGGCGGCCTCCAGCACGGCCGAGGTACGCCGGACCTCCGCCCGCTGGTCACCGGCGTCGTCCCGGTCCGCAGCGGCCACCCGCGCAGCCCGGTTGGTGGTCGTGGCCGCCTGGTCGCCGGTCACGCCACCACGGATCCGGTTGTTGGCGGCCACCTGGGCGACCGGGTCGTTGCCGGTCACCGTCAACTGACCGTTGATGATGTTGTCGTCGATGGTGACGCCGCCGGTGGTGCTGGTGATGCTGACGTCCCCACCCCAGTAGCCACCGGAGGCGCAGCTGTCGAGGGCGCCGTTCGGGCCGACCTGGACGCCGCCCACGTTGCCGGCGAACGTGGCCCTGCCGCGTACCGCACTGCCGCACACGACACTGCCGGTGGCGCTGTTGAGCACCGACAGCGTGCCGTCGACGAACGAGTCGTGCAGGTCGGTGTAGTAGGTGCCGGTGCTGCTGAGGTTGCGCTGCACCTGGGTGCCCCGGTCGAGCCGGACCTCACCCGCACCGACGGTGACGTTCCCGGCGACCGTCGACTCCTCGGCGAACAGGAAGCTGTCGATGGTCGCGCTGCCCTTCGGCCGCACGGTCACGGTGCCGGTCTGTGCGTCCTTGAGGAAGATGCCGTATCCGCCGGCGGCCAGCACCAGCTGGCCGTCGACTGTGGTGTCGGTGGCGTCGAGGTAGCCGTCAGCGGCGACGCGGACCTCGCCGCTGACCCGCCCACCGGTCACCACCAGGTTGCCGCCGGCCGCGACGGTGACGTTGCCGGTGATCGTGGTGCCGGTGAGCGCGCAGGACTCCCCCGCCGGCACGTACAGGTCGTTGGGCACGGTCACCGCCCCACCGGTGCCGATGCAGTGGGTGACCAGGTCGGCGTGGGCGGTGGGTGCCACGGCCAGCACCGAGGCGGCGACGACGGCGCTCACGGTGGCCAGCTTGGCGACGGTACGTCCGGGCATCGTTGTACTCCCTGTCGATGAGATTCGAGGACTCATGCGCCGACGTCCGATCGGGCCGCGGCCCGGACGATGGCGCCCTGCTGCCGCCGGTCGAGCGTTCCGTCGGCCACCAGCGCGGTGGTGACCGCCTCGACGTGCCGGACGAAGTGGGCGTGGCCGGGGTAGTCGGCGTGTTCGTCGATCAGATCGTTGATGGTGCAGCCGTCGCCGGTGTCGACGTTGCCGACCCCGGTGTCGTCACCGTCGATGACCACTGTGGCCCGCGTGTCGGACCCGGGGCAGGCGTCGGTGCCGTCGGCTACCACGGTGAACGACGTCGACTGCTCGGTGGAGGCGTTGCCCGCGGCGTCGGTCGCCCGGTACCGCAGGGTGTGCGCGCCGGTGGTGCGGACCGTGACCGGTGTGGCGTACGCCGTCCAGCCCCCGGTGTCGAGCGCGTACTCGACCGACGCCACACCGGAGCCGGCGTCGGTCGCGGTGACCGTGACGGTCGCGGCACCGACGTACGCGCCGTCGCCGTTGCGCTCGCCGGTCACCGTGGCGGCCACGGCCGGCGGAGTGTCGTCCTCCTCCGGCGGGGCGACGACGGTGAAGTGGGACATCTGCTCCGCCGAGGTGTTGCCGGCGACGTCGGTGGCACGGTAGTGCAGCATGTGCATCCCGGCCACGTTCACGACGATCGGATTCGTGTACGCGGTGAAGGCTGCCCCGTCCAACGCGTACTCGATGGTGGCGACACCGGATCCGGCATCGGTGGCGGTCAGCGTGGCGGTGACCGTACCGATGTAGTTGCCGTCGCCGTCCTGCTCGCCGGCCAGTGCGGCCGTGACCACCGGCGCGGTGGTGTCCTCCTCCCCCGGCTCGACGATCCGGAACGTCACCGAGCCGACCGCGCTGACGTTGCCATCCTGGTCGGTGGCCCGGAACTGCACCGAGTGGTCACCGATCGCGGTCACCCGCACCGGCTCGGTGTACGGCAGGAAGCTGGTGTCGTCGACCTGGTACTCGACGGTCTCGACTCCCGATCCGGTGTCGGTGGCCGTCACGGTCACCGTGGCCGCGCCCAGGTAGTTGCCGTCGCCGTCGCGGTCACCGGCCACGGCGGCGGTCACCGTCGGCGGCGTGGTGTCGTCGCCTCCGCCGCCGTCGGTGACCACCAGCTCACCGACCATCTGGCTGTGCCCCGGGATCGAGCAGAAGTAGCGGTACCGGCCCGGGGTGAGCGTCACTGTCGCCTGATGGCGGCCGTTGTTGGCGTCGAACGGGCTGGCCAGGATGTTCAGCGTGACGTCGTGGTTGTAGCCCTCGGTGCTGGTGTCGAAGGTCAGCGTGTGCGGCATCCCGATGGTGTTGCCGGTGGCCTCGCTGTTCTCCCAGATGATCGTGGTCTCGCCGGCCACCGCCTGGGCGGGTGCGGACTTGTAGCGGGTGATGTCGCCGTCGGCGGTCCAGGTCAACACCTGTTCCGCGACGCGCGGGGCGGCGGAGGCGGGCGTCGCGGCCCACGGGATCACCGTGAGCAGGAACGCCGCCAGCGCAGCCGTCAGTCGTCGGGTCATCGTCTCTCCTAGAGCTCGCGCACGCGGACGTTGCGGAACTCGGTCAGGTCGTTGTCACCGTGGTTCTGCAGGCCGATGAAGCCACGCAGGAACTGCCGCAGGTCCGTCGGCGGGTCGCCGGCGCGGGACGACTGCTTGCCCGGCGTGTTGTCGAACTCGTTGATCACCACACCGTTGCGGACCATCGTGTAGTGCTGCCCGACGACGCGGATCTCGTAGTCGTTCCACTGCTCCTTCGGGGTGACGCCGGCCTGGGCGAGCGGCACCGGGTCGAAGTTGTAGACCGAGCCGGTCTTCTGCGGCTCGCCGGTCTCACCGTCGTAGATCTGGATCTCGTGTCCGCAGTAGATCGCCACCCAGGCCTGCGAGGTGCGGGCCGATCCGACAGTGCCGCAGCTGCCCGGCGGGCGTTGCTCCAGCGGGATCCGCGGGTCCGGGAAGCGGGTGAAGACGCCGGTGTTGGCTCGGCCGGTGCCCGGTGCGATGTCGCGGAACTGGACCTTCAGCGAGAAGTCGCCCAGTTCCTTCGTGTGCCAGAGCATGCCCAGGCCGCCGCTGGAGCGCAGCGACCCGTCCGGCTGGATGGCGAACGAGCCCGTCGGCGCCTGCTCCCAGCCGCGCAGCGACTCGGCGGTGCCGTCGAAGAGCGGCTCGTAGCCGGTGCGCCCGTTCCGACCGACCTCCGACGCCGCAGCCAGGCGGGTGAGGGTGCCGGACTCCCGGGCCGTGAGCAGGTCGTCGTCCTGCAACGCGCGGGTCACCGCGCCCACGTGTCGGACGAAGGCGTCGTGGTCGGCCCAGGTGCTCTCGTCGTCGATCAGGTCGTTGATCGTGCATCCCTGCCCGACCGGGCGACTGGGCACCCCGGTGTCCGTGTCGTCGAGCCACACGTTCTGCCGGCTGTCGGGCACCGCGCAGCCCACCGTGACCGTGCTCTGCACCGTCGCGGTCTCACCGTCGGCGTACGTGACGGTCAGCTTCGCGGTGTAGGTGCCGACAGTGGCGTACGTGTGCCGGGGGTTCGCCTCGGTGGACGTGGTGCCGTCGCCGAACTCCCACCGGTGGCTGACGCCGCCGGAGCGGGCGCCGTCGAAGGCGATGGTGAGCGGCTTGTTCTGCACAGCGACCGAGTTCGCCGCCGGCACCGGGGTGGGCGCGCCACCGGTGTAGGTGATCCGGATCAGCTTCTGGTTGGGGTGCAGGCTGAAGAAGCCGCCGCCGTAGTCCAGCAGGTAGAGCGCGCCGTCCGGGCCGAACTTGGCGTCCATCCAGCTCTGCAGCCGGGCGTCGCCGTTGCCGCCCGGGATGATGGCGCGCAGGGACTCGGCGTACACCGGTGGGGTGGCCTGCGGCACGCCGGCCGGGTCGACGGTGACCGCTACCCGGTTGGCGGCGTTGGACTGGTCGCCGATGAACCACTTACCGTCCCAGTGCTCCGGCCACGCCACACCGCTGGTGGTGTCGACGAGTTCCCGGTGGTATGTCGGGCCGGACATGATGGCCTGGCCGCCGCCTCGCAGGTACGGCTGGGTGTAGGTGGCGTCGGCCGCGACGTAGGTCGGCAGGCCGCTGCCGTCGGTCCGCTTCGGGAAGACCGGGCCGCCGCCGTCGGGCGAATACCAGATCATGTTGTCCCGGGCGGCCGGGATGTCCACCAGACCGGTGTTGCGGGGCGAGGTGTTCTTCAGGTTGTCGCAGTCGTACCAGCCGGTCAGCACCGTCGCGTCGGTGCTGCTGCGGTCCCGGTACGGCTGCCGGTTGCCCATGCAGTACGGCCAGCCCTGGTTACCGGCGGAGGTGATGATGGTGGCCGTCTCGTACTTGGCCGGGCCCAGGGTGGGGCTGGGCGACGAGGCGTCCGGGCCGACCCAGCCCGCGGTCAGCCACTGGTGCACCGGGTCGATCTGGAGGCGGGCGATGTTGCGTACGCCCATCACGTAGATCTCCGGCCGGGTCTTCTCGGTGCCCGGTGGGAACAGGTTGCCCTCCGGGATGGTGTACGTCCCGTCGGCCTCCGGGTGGATCCGGATGATCTTGCCGGCGAGGTCGTTGGTGTTGCCCGAGGTGCGGCGGGCGTCCTGGAACGAGATCCCCTGGTACTCCTGGGTCCAGTTGTTGCCGGAGTAGCCCTGCGACCCCTCGGAGGAGTTGTTGTCGCCGGAGCCGACGTAGAGGTTGCCCTTGGCGTCGAACGCCATGCCGCCGCCCGCGTGGCAGCAGCTGTGGACCTGCACCGGGAACTGCAACAGGTCCTTGCGGGTGCTCTGGTCGATGGTCTGCGCCTGGCGGTCGTAGGTGAACCGCGAGATGGTGCGCTGCCCGACCCGCTGCACCCGGTCGACCGACTCGTGCGGCATCCAGTAGACGTAGAGCCAGCCGTTGTCGGCGAACTTCGGGTCGGGCACGATGCCGAGCAGGCCTTCCTCGTTCTTCACCAGCTCCGAGCCGCTGCCCCGGTTGCCCATCACCTCCAGGGTCGTGAGCAGTTTTGCCTGCTTGGTCCGTGGGTCCCAGGAGTGGATGGTGCCGCAGCCCAGGCCGACCTGCGGGTTGTTCCAGTCCGCGATCGGGCCGCTCGGGCAGGCCGCCTTGCCGACGTAGAAGACCGTGCCGTCCGGCGCGATGGTGAGCCCGTGCGGCTCGCCGATCTGGTCCAGTTGCCCGGTCTGGTTGGCCGCGGTGAGCCGCTCCACCTTGTAGTTCGCGGCGATCGTGGCCTGGCAGTCACCGCGTACGCGGCCGGTGGTCCAGTTGAGAGCCCCGGTGAGGTGCGTGCGGAACGCCTCCTCGCCGTAGCTGCCCTCGGTGTGGCCCATGCCGGTGTAGAACGACCGGCCGCCGTCGTAGTCCCGGCACCAGGACACCGGGTGGAAGGCGCCGTTGGCGGCCGCTCCCGGGTTGTAGTGCCGCTCCTCGACCTGGGCGAGGGTGTGCACCGTGCCGATCGGGTTCGGGTCCCAGTTCTCCCAGCGGTCGGAGCGGGTGATGGTCAGCGGCAGCGACGCCGTGGCCGGGTGTTTCCGGTCCAGGATGTCGATCACCGCCCGGTTCACCGCGGGCGGCTCCGGAGCGGTGGTGCTGCCGGTGAACAGGCGCAGGTCGGCGAGTTGGACCAGCGGTTCGCCGCTGTTCGCTGTGACGTTGAGCCGGTAGCGCGTGAACTCCTGCGGGGTGGCGATGTCGAACCGGCGGGTCTGGTACCGGTCCGGGAAGCTCTGGCCGGTGCGCCGGTCCAGATCGGTCCAGGTCTGGCCGTCCGTGGAGCCCTGGAGGGTCCAGTCCTTCGGGTCCCGGCCGGAGGAGTCGTTGGCCGACGTCAACGCGTACCCGGTGATCCGCTTGGCTGCGCTCAACTCGTACGCCACCCAGGCGGTCGGGGTGCGGACGAGCCACTTCGTGTTGGCGTCGCCGTCGGTCAGCTTCTCCTTGGTCTCGTTGGGTGGGTTCTCACCACTGGCGGTCACCCGGGCCACCGGCTCGGCCACCGGGATGGCGCCCGCCGGGCGGGTGCCGATCAGGCCGGTGAACCAGGTGGAGTCGACCTGGGCGCGGGCGGCGTCGGCGATGCCGACGAAACCGCCGCCGGCCTTCATGTAGCTCTGCAGCGCCGACTCCTGGTCGCGGTTGAGCGCGGCTCCCGTCGCGGAGAGAAACACCACGCTGCGGTACGCGGACAGCTTGGCCGTGGTGAAGACAGCGGGGTCCGTGGTGGCCGTGACATCGATGTCATGACCGGCAGCAAGCTGTTTGATGGTGTCCACCGCACGGGCCACCGGGTCCTGCTGCTCGGCTACCGGCCCGTGGAACACGAGGACGGCGGTCCGCTGCGCCTGCACTGCCTGCGGGGCGGCTGCCGGTGGCGGCGCGGCTGCCGCCGTCGTCGCGGGAATCAGTGTCGCGAAGGCCGCTACCGCGGCAAGGGCTCGTCGTATTTTTCTGGTCATCCCCGTCCCCACTTTCGGTTAACTTCCGTGCGTGTGGGTGTGGCCCTGGAACCGGTGGATCGCCTCCTCGGCGCCCGGTGGCATGCTGCCGTCGGCGTTGCGCACCAGGAAGATCCCGGCCATGCCGCCGTCGGAGTGGGTCTGCACGTGGCAGTGGTACATCCACGCCCCGGGTCCGACGCCCTCCCCGGCCAGCACCTGGAAACCGAACGAGCTGCCCGGGTTGAGGTCCTTGTTGTCGACGACCAGGCTCGGGTCGCTCGGGCCCTCCAGCATTCCGGTGCGGTTGTCCGCCCAGCGGTGGGCGTGCAGGTGGAAGGTGTGGAACAGGTTGCCGTGGCCGATGGCGATCCACTCCACCCGCTGGCCCAGGTTGGCCTCGAACATGGGCGTGGCCGGCGCCATCCGATTGTTGATCATCATGTCGTGGAACACGACAGTGAACTGCTTCTCCGGCAGGATGTCGCCACGGCGCCGGACGATCAGCGCCCCGTACAGTCCCTTCGCGACACCGGCGGTGCCGTGGTCGGTGCCCATCGCGTGATCGTGGTAGTGCCAGTAGCCGGCGCTGCCCGGCATGTACCGCCGACCCGCCGCGGCCACCATCTCGTGGGAGCGCCAGACGTACGTCCGTGTCTCACCGGGATTGTTGAACGAGGCGTTGAACGGGCTGCCGTCGGACTCGGTGCTGTAGTCCACCCCGTGCGGATGGATGGACAACCGCTGGTCGGTCGTGTTGACCAGGGTGATCTCCAGGGTGTCGCCCTCGTACATCTCCAGCAGTGGCCCGGGCACGGTGGCCTGACCGGGCGCGAGGCCGTAGCCGAACAGGTTGCCGGGCAACTGCTCGGCGTAGATGGTGATCTTCTTGGTGACGCCGGCGGCTGCCCGGGCGGGGCTGCCTCCGAACGCGGTGCCGATCGTCGGGGCGGACGCGCCCAACGCCCCGGCGGCGAGCGCGCCGGTGGCGATCAGCGATCGGCGGGACAGGTGGCGGTGGGAGCCAACGGCGTGATCGTCCATGGGTCTCCGTTCCCAACCGGGCGAAGACGCGACGAGGACAGGGTGCATCGACCCGAGCACGGGGGCGGTAGCACGACTGAGGGTGAGGCTCGTCGCGAACTTTGCTCGGAAGACTCAAGACTTTCGGTGGATGACAGCAACTTATGTAATCCATCGACGAAAGTACAGGGTCTGGTTGCAAGAAGATTACCTTGACATCACGACGGCCGTCGATTGACATGAAGCTGACACGAGGCCGCCAGAACGACGTCGGGCCGCCTCATCGCTGAGGCGGCCCGACGTACAGGATCAGTTGGTCAGAGGTTGTGGCGGTCGTCAGCCGGCAGGCCGGGGGCCTCCGGCGGCTCGGGCGACTGGTCGGTCTGACCGAGCTGGGCGACCCGGGTCGGGTCGAGGACCCGGGAGAGGAACGCACGGGTCCGCTCGTGCTTCGGGGCGCCCAGCACCTCCTGCGGTGGCCCCTGCTCGACCACCACCCCACCGTCCATGAACACCACCCGGTCGGCGACGTCGCGGGCGAAGGCCATCTCGTGGGTGACCACCATCATCGTCATGCCGTCCTCGGCCAGTTTGCGCATGACGGTGAGCACGTCCCCGACCAACTCCGGGTCCAGCGCGGAGGTGGGCTCGTCGAAGAGCATCACCTTCGGCTCCATCGACAGCGACCGGGCGATGGCCGCCCGCTGCTGCTGCCCACCGGACAGCTGCGCCGGGAACACGTCGGCCTTGTCGGTCAGCCCGACGCGTTCCAGGTTGGCCCGGGCGACGCGCTCGGCCTCGGCCCGACCGCGCTTGAGCACCCGGCGCTGCGCGATGGTGAGGTTGCTCAGCACGGTCAGGTGCGGAAACAGGTTGAACGACTGGAAGACCATGCCGATGCCGCGGCGTACCGCGTCGACCTCGACATCCGGGTCGGTCATCTCGACCCCGTTCACCCAGATCCTGCCGGCCGTCGGCTCCTCCAACAGGTCGACGCAGCGCAGCAACGTCGACTTGCCGGACCCGGACGGCCCGATCACGCAGACCACCTCACCCTGGCCGACCTCGAAGTCGATGCCCTTGAGCACCTCGAGCGGCCCGAAGGACTTGTGCAGGTCGCGGATCTCGATGGCAGGGCGGGATGGAGTCGTCGTCATGCGGTCACCGGGCCTTGGCGTAGCGGAGTTCGAGGCGACGTACCACCTGGGACAGGGGCAGAGTGATGATCAGGTAGGCGAGGCCGGCCACCAGCAGCGGGGTGGCGTTCACCCGGTCGTTCAGCATGTCCCGACCGAACTTGGTGATCTCGATGGTCTGCGCCGTCACGCCCAGCACGTACGCCAGCGACGAGTCCTTGGTGAGCAGGATGAGCTCGTTCGTCAGCGGCGGGATCACGATCCGGAACGCCTGCGGGATGACGATCGTGCGCATGGCCGTGAAGTGCGACATGCCGAGGGTGCGCGCCGCCTCCATCTGCCCCTTGGGGACGGCCTGGATGCCGGCGCGGATGGTCTCGGCCATGTAGGCCGCCGCGGTCAACCCGAGGCCGATCGCGATCGAACCGAACACCCCGCCCGGGATCTCCCGCTCCGGGAAGGCGATCGGGATGCCGTACCCGACGAGGAACAGCACCAGCAGGGCGGGCAGACCCCGGAACAGCTCGATGTACGCCGTCGCCACCCAGCGGTACGGCGCGACCCGGGACAGCCGCATCAGCGCCAGGATGGTCCCGAACACGAGACCGAAGGCGAACGCGCCCAGCGTGTAGAGGATGGTGTTGCGCAGCGCCACGGTGATGATCGTCGGGAACATCGACTTGATGATGTCGACGCGGAAGAACGCGTCGGCCAGCCTGTCCCAGTCGGCGGCGAAGAGCACCGCGGCGATGACGGCGATGAAGACCAGGTACTGGAGCCCGAGGGACAACCGCTCCCGCTGGCGGCGTCGCAGCTTCACGTTCGCTCGTTGCCTTCCCGGAGATTACCGACACGGAGGGCGCGCGGGGCGCACGCCCTCCGGTACCACGCGATGATCAGGCGCTCGGCCGCTTGCCGATCCACTTCTCGTAGATCGTGTCGTACGTGCCGTCCTGCTTGGCCTTGGCCAGCACCTCGTTGATCTTCTTGAGCAGCTCCGGGTTGGCGTCCTTCTTCACGGGGAAGCCGTACTGCTCGCCGGTGTCGAACTCGGCGGAGACCTCGAACCCGCCCGGGTTCTTCTTGAGGTACTCGCTCCAGACCGGCAGGTCGTTGATGGCGGCCTCGACCTGGCCGTTGGCGACGGCCTGCTGCAGGGCGGCGAGGTCCTCGAACTCGACGAGCTGAAGGCCCTTCTCCGCCTCGAACTTCTTGGCGTAGTCACGACCCGTGGTGGCCGCCTGGACGCCGAACTTCTTGCCCTTGAGGTCGTCGAGCGACTTGTACGGCTTACCGGTCTTCACCAGCAGCGCCTGGGTGGCGTCGAAGTACGGGTCGGAGAAGTTCATCACCTTCTGCCGTTCCTCGGTGATCGTCATGCCGGCGGCGGCCGCGTCGCACTTGCCGGTGTTCAGGTCCTGGCCGGACTTGATCCCCTCGAACGGGGTGTCGATGATCGTCTGCTCGACACCCAGCTCCTTGGCCACCAGGTCCATGATCTCGACGTCGAAGCCGGTGACCTTGCCGCTGGCGTCCTTCGACTGGAACGGCGGGTACGGCAGGTGGGTGCAGACGGTCAGCTTGCCCGCCTCGACCAGCTTGACCCCGCTCGCCTGGACCTCGCTGTCGTCCTTCTTGGCGCAACCCGCGCTCAGCGCGAGGGCGGCGATGGCCGCGACGAGACCGGCCCGACGGACGGCAGTTGGGAACCTCACGGCTGTGTCCCTCCGATGCGGCTTCCCTTGCACAGAAAGCCAATCTGGTTCATAGACTTTGCGATAAGCGACCGTACCCGATCCGGCCGACCACTCCCAGATCTTGAGCGGCCGTCCGGCGGCCACGGCAGCAGCGCCCGCAGTCGAACCAGACATCAAGCAGCAAAGCGCCGCTCAGCCGCCGGTCCCCTCGGGCGCCCCGTCCGGCGTGAGCGCCCCCTCGTGGGAGTCTGTGTCGAGGAACACGTGCTGATGGCCGTGCCCGGCGTCGACGCTGACCTGGTCGAGCTGGGTCGCCGCGACAGACCACATCGTCACCGCCTGGGCCGCCTGTCGCGCCGTGACGGCCAGCAGGGCCGCACGCTGCGCCGCAGGGACGTCGACGGCCAGCGCGTACGCGTCGACGGCCAGCGACGCCTGCTGGATCGCCGCCCGCAACCCTCCACGCGCCACGTTGGTGGCGGTGGTGCCCGACGGTGGGTCAGCGAACGGCTCGGCTGCCTGGCGCATGATCTCCTGCCATTGGCGCGCCTGGCCCGGATCCGGCGCACGCCCGGCTGACGTCTCCGTCTTGATGGCGGCCAGGACGGGGGCGATCTGGTCGCGGACGCGTCGAGCCGTCCCGGTCAGCTCCAGGATCTGCTGAGCGTCCCGCTTCGCATCGGCCTCCTGGATGGTCGCGATGGCCGCCTCGGTGGCGTCCGGGCGACCCACCTGGTAGCCGACCAGCCCACCCAACAGGGCGGTGACCAGCGCGACCGCCCCCGCGACCGCCACGGAGCGTGTCGCGCGGCGATGGCGCACGTCGGCTTTGTCCGACAGGTAGGAAGGCCGGCCGGTGCGACGCGCCATCGCATCTCCTCACATCGATGGAGTGTGGGGCAACAGATTAGTCGCCTTTCCGGACGCTCGTCGACAGTGGCGCGGGTGGCGTGAACGCCGACGAGCCCCGGCCAATCACTGATGGATTGACCGGGGCTCGTCGGTGTCAGGCGGTCAGGCGATGTCGAAGCGGTCGAGCTCCATGACCTTGGTCCAGGCTGCCACGAAGTCGGCCACGAACTTGTCGCGGGCGTCCTGGCTGGCGTAGACCTCGGCGAGGGCCCGCAGCTGCGAGTTGGAACCGAAGATGAGGTCGACCGCGGTGGCGGTCCACTTCACCTCGTCGGTGGCCAGATCGCGGATCTCGTACACGTGCTCCTCGGACTTCGACGCGCTCCACCGGGTGCCCGGGGACAGCAGGTTGGCGAAGAAGTCGTTGGTGAGCACGCCCGGCCGGTCGGTGAGGACACCGTGCTGGGCACCAGCGGTGTTGGCGCCGAGGGAACGCAGGCCGCCGACCAGGACGGTCATCTCGGGCGCGGTCAGGTTGAGCATGTAGGCGCGGTCGATGAGCAGCACCTCCGGCTGGGTCTTCTCGCCGGGACGCAGGTAGTTGCGGAAACCGTCGGCCCGCGGCTCGAGGACCCGGAACGACTCGACGTCGGTCTGCTCCTGCGTGGCGTCGGTGCGGCCCGGCCGGAACGGCACTGTCACCTCGACGCCGGCGTCACGCGCCGCCTTCTCGACGGCTGCCGAACCGGCCAGCACGATCAGGTCGGCGAGCGAGATCTTCGCGCCGCCGGCCTCGTTGAACTCCCGCTGGATGCCCTCCAGGGTGGTCAGGACCGTCGCGAGCTGCTCCGGCTGGTTGACCTCCCAGTTGCGCTGCGGCTCAAGACGGATCCGTGCGCCGTTGGCGCCACCACGCTTGTCGGTGTAGCGGAAGCTCGCGGCGGACGCCCAGGCGGTGGAGACCAACTGGGCGGTCGTCAGACCGGACTCCAGGACCTTCGCCTTGAGCGCGGCGATGTCGGCGTCACCCACGAGCTCGTGGTCGACGGCCGGCACCGGGTCCTGCCACAGCTGCGGCTCGGCCACCCACGGCCCGAGGAAACGCTCGATCGGACCCATGTCGCGGTGCAGCAGCTTGTACCACGCCTTGGCGAAGGCCAGCGCGAACTGGTCGGGGTTCTCCAGGAAGCGGCGCGAGATCTTCTCGTACGCCGGGTCGACACGCAGCGACAGGTCGGTCGTGAGCATCGTCGGCTTGTGCTTCTTCGACGGGTCGTGGGCGTCCGGGATGATCGCCTCGGCGTCCTTGGCGACCCACTGCTTCGCACCGCCCGGGCTCGTGGTGAGCTCCCACTCGTAGCCGAACAGGATCTCGAAGAAGCGGTTGCTCCACTGCGTCGGCACGTCGGTCCACGTCACCTCGAGCCCGCTGGTGATCGTGTCACCGCCCTTGCCGCTGCCGTGGGTGCTCAACCAGCCCAGGCCCTGCGCCTCCAGCGGGGCACCCTCGGGCTCCGGACCCACGTGGTTGTCGGCGACGCCGGCACCGTGGGTCTTGCCGAAGGTGTGGCCACCGGCGATGAGGGCGACGGTCTCCTCGTCGTTCATCGCCATCCGGGCGAAGGTCTCGCGGATGAAGTGCGCCGCCGCGAGCGGGTCGGCGTTGCCGCGAGGCCCCTCCGGGTTGACGTAGATGAGACCCATCTCGGTCGCCCCGACGCCAGCCGCCATCTCCTTCTCGGAGGCGTAGCGCTCGTCGCCGAGCCAGGTGTCCTCCGGGCCCCAGAAGATCTCCTCGGGCTCCCACACGTCCTCGCGACCGAAACCGAAGCCGAAGGTCTTGAAGCCCATCGACTCCAGGGAGACGTTACCGGCGAGCACGATCAGGTCGGCCCAGGAGATCTTCTGGCCGTACTTCTGCTTCACCGGCCAGAGCAGCCGACGGGCCTTGTCGAGGTTGGCGTTGTCCGGCCAGCTGTTCAGCGGAGCGAAACGCTGACCGCCGTCGCCGGCTCCACCGCGACCGTCCTCGATGCGGTACGTGCCGGCGGAGTGCCAGCTCATCCGGATCATCAGGCCGCCGTAGTGGCCGAAGTCGGCCGGCCACCAGTCCTGCGAGGTGGTGAGGGCCTCGGTGATGTCGCGCTTGAGGGCCTCGACGTCGAGCTTGGCGAACTCCTTGGCGTAGCTGAAGTTCTCGCCCAACGGGTTGCCCTTGGACGAGTGGGCGTGCAACACCGAGAGGTCGAGCTGGTTGGGCCACCAGTCCCGGTTGGTGCGCGGACGACCGCCGGTCTTCGGAGTCGGCGAGTCGATCGCCGGGTTCTCGCTCTCGCTGCCGTGCGCGGTCACCGAGTCGTGCGCGACCGGGCAGCCGGCCGCTGCCTTCTGGTCCACGCCCTGCGCACTGGTGGGGCCGTTGTCCTGGGTGTCGCTCATGTAATTCCTTCCGAGCTTGCGGATCTCTGGGGCGTGCGTTCGGTCGCGCAGTCGGGACAGGTGCCCCAGTAGACGACCTCCGCCTCGTCGACCACGAAACCATGGTCGTCGGAGGCGGTGAGACAGGGAGCGTGGCCGACGGCGCAGTCGACGTCGGCGATGGCGCCGCAGGAGCGGCACACGATGTGGTGGTGGTTGTCCGCGACCCGGGACTCGTAGCGGGCGGTCGCCCCGGCCGGCTGTATGCGCCGCACCAGACCAGCGTCGGTGAGCACCCGCAGCACGTCGTACACCGCCTGGTGGGACACCGTGGGATGATCCGCCCGGACCAGCGCGATCACGGCGTCGGTGCCGACGTGCGGGTGGTCGCGCAGCGCCGCGAGCACCGCCAGTCGAGGCCGGGTCACCCGCAGCGAAGCGGCCCGCAGTTGCGCCTCGAAGTCGGACATCACCCGACGAACACTAGCTCACTATTTTGGAACGAATCAAGTTTCACGCCCATCCCGCGCCACCGTGTCCGACCGGTTCCACCCACGCTCCTGAGCCAGAGTAAAAATAATCCGGACGGCCATGTCGAGAACCGGCGACCCGCTCCGTCCCCGGGGTGAAGGCGGCCACGAAGGGCCTCACACCCGCACCGAGGAGAAGACGATGGCGAAGTACCTGCTGCTCAAGCACTACCGCGGCGCCCCGCGCGGGGTCAACGACGTACCCATGGACCAGTGGACGCCGCAGGAGATCACGGCGCACATCGCGTACATGAACGACTTCGCGGCACGGCTCGAGCAGACCGGCGAGTTCGTCGACGGTCAGGCCCTGGCCCCCGACGGGGTGTTCGTCCGGTACGACGGTGAGGGCCGCCCGCCGGTCACCGACGGCCCGTTCGCCGAGACGAAGGACCTCATTGCCGGCTGGATGGTGATCGACGTCGACAGTTACGAGCGCGCCGTCGAGCTGGCCGGGGAGCTGTCCGCCGCCCCGGGAAAGGACGGGAAGCCGATCCACGAGTGGCTCGAGCTGCGCCCGTTCCTGACCGAGCCGCCCACCATCACGGAGTGAACGAGGCACTGATCCGGAGCCTCACGCCGAGTGTGCTCGGGGTCCTCGTCCGCCGCGGAGCTGACTTCGCGGCGGCCGAGGACGCCGTACAGGACGCGCTGGTCGAGGCGGTCCGCGTCTGGTCGGCCGACCCGCCACGGGACCCGAAGGGCTGGCTCGTCACCGTGGCCTGGCGACGGTTCCTCGACGCGACCCGAGCGGACGCGGCCCGCCGTCGGCGTGAGGACCTCGTCGACGAGGAACCCCCGCCCGGCCCCACCCCGACGGTGGACGACACGCTCCAGCTCTACTTCCTGTGCGCCCACCCGTCGCTGACGCCGTCGTCTGCGGTCGCGCTCACGCTGCGCGCCGTCGGCGGGCTGACCACCCGCCAGATCGCCCAGGCCTACCTGGTGCCCGAGGCGACCATGGCGCAGCGCATCAGCCGGGCCAAGCGCACCGTCTCCGGAGTGCGGTTCGACCAGCCCGGTGACGTCACCACCGTGCTGCGCGTCCTCTATCTGGTCTTCAACGAGGGCTACTTCGGCGACGTCGACCTCGCCGCCGAAGCCATCCGGCTCACCCGGCAGCTCGCGGCCGCGATCGACCACCCCGAGGTGGCGGGGCTGCTCGCCCTCATGCTGCTGCACCACGCCCGGCGCGCCGCCCGGAGGGCGGCCGACGGCAGCCTGGTGCCGCTGGCCGAGCAGGACCGCGGCCGATGGGACACCGCGTTGATCGCCGAGGGCGTCGGAATCCTCCAGGCGGCCCTCGCCCGGGACCGACTGGGCGAGTTCCAGGCCCAGGCCGCCATCGCGGCGCTGCACGCCGACGCGCCCACCGCCGGGGAGACCGACTGGGTGCAGATCGTCGAGTGGTACGGCGAACTCGCGCTGCTGACCGACAGCCCGATCGTCCGGCTCAACCGCGCGGTCGCCGTCGGCGAGGCCGACGGCCCGCGCGCCGGTCTCGCGGCGCTCGCGGCACTGGACGACGCACTGCCCCGCTACACGGCGGTCGCGGCCTACCTGCACGAGCGCGACGGCAGCACGGCGACGGCGGCGCGGCTGTACGCCGAGGCGGCCCGCAACGCCGCCAACCTGGCCGAGCGCGACCACCTGACCCGCCAGGCCGCGCGGCTCAACGCCCTCCGGAGCTGACCGGGCTCCTGCCTGCCTCGCACCCTTTTGACCGCCGGGTGATTGCGGTCCGGAAAGTCTCCGGAAGTTCTCAGCAGGTTCTTCTAGCGTTCTCGTCGACCGACACAGCTCCCAGGGAGAGCGTCTCGGCTTCTGATCGACTACTGACCTGGATAGACACCGCTCCCATGGCAGACGGCCGGTCGTCGCGACGTTGCCAGCGTGTTTCCGGAAATTGTTGACAAGTCGACGGCCGGGTTAATACGGTCGCCATCGACGGCGCTCAATTGCCGTCAGCACCAGTCACCGCGACCCACTCCTCCGGTCGTCGCGCAGGACGACCGGCCACCACCACGCGGTACGACGCCGATGGCCGTCCCGGGCCACCGACAGCCTGCGGGCCGTATCGCACCGCTGGCCCCCGCCAGCCGCCACAAGGAGGAACACGTTAATGATCGACACCGGCGAGATCCCCACCAGACCCCGGAGGCGTGGCCGCATGCGGCTGCTCCTCGGCGCCGCCTGCGCCGCCGTCCTGGCCGTCACCGGCACGATGACCGCCACCAACGCGTACGCGGAGGCCGACCGGACCCTCACCTCGAACCTCACCGGCACGCACAACGGCTACTTCTTCTCGTTCTGGAAGGACAGCGGCAACGCCAGCATGACGCTGCGCGCCGACGGCCGTTACACCAGCAGTTGGGACAGGAGCACCAACAACTGGGTCGGCGGCAAGGGTTGGGCCACCGGCAACCGACGGACGGTCACCTACTCGGGCAGCTACAACCCGGGCAACAACAACACCTACCTCGCCCTGTACGGATGGACGCGCAACCCGCTCATCGAGTACTACGTGGTGGAGAACTTCGGCAGCTACAACCCGAGCAGCGGCGCCACCCGGATGGGCACGGTCACCACTGACGGCGGCACCTACGACATCCTGCGCAGCCAGCGGGTCAACGCCCCGTCGATCGACGGCAACCAGACGTTCTACCAGTTCTGGAGCGTCCGCCAGCAGAAGCGCTCGAGTGGCACCATCACCACCGCCAACCACTTCGACGCCTGGGCCCGTGCCGGCTTGAACCTCGGCACCAACCACAGCTACCAGATCATGGCCACCGAGGGCTACCAGAGCAGCGGCAGCTCCGACATCACCGTTCGGGAAGGCGGCGGCAGCAACCCGGACCCGACCACCACCACCAGCCCTCCGCCCGGCAACGGCAACTGCAACGCGACGCTCTCCGCCGGCCAGCAGTGGGGCGACCGGTTCAACCTCAACGTCGCGGTCAGCGGCACCAACAGCTGGGTCGTCAGCCTCGGCCTCGGCGGCGGCCAGAGCGTGCAGAACAGCTGGAACGCCTCCGTCAGCGGCACGAGCGGCACGGTAACCGCGAGACCGAACGGCAACGGCAACAACTTCGGGATCACGATCATGGCCAACGGCAACTGGAACTGGCCGACCGTCACCTGCCGCACGGGCTGACCTGATCAGCTCCTGACAATCACACTCTGGCGTGGCGGCCCCGGCCGCCACGCCAGAGCCGTGCCACGGGTACGTCCCCACCTCGCCTCGGCGTTCCCGGCGGGCCCGGCGCAGGCCGGCCAGCACTTCCGAAACACGCCTTACACCTGCGGTTGCGCGGTCTGCCCCGCCGCCGACTCATCCCCCGCCGCCGACTCCTCGGTCGACGGCTCGTCGGTCTCATCCGAAGCTGGTTCGTCCGTCGGTTCCTCCGTCGTCTCACCCGTCGGGGCTCCCGTCGGTTCAGCCGGGGCGCTCTCGGACGTGGTGGGCTCGGGCGTATCCACGGTGCCCCCACCGGGCGACGCCGACGGGCTCGCCGTGGCCCCGCCCGCTGAGCCGGTGGCCGTCGGGGTCGGAGATCCGGGTGCCCGCACCGGCAGGCCCGCGGAATCGCGGGTGGCCGGGTCGCCGCCGCCGACACCGGGGCCGGGCTCCCCCTGCGGCGGCACCGTTGGCGACACCGCGGGTGGCACCGCGGGAGGCACCGCGGGAGGCGTCGACGGCCGCCCGGTCGGGCCCGTCATCATCCCGGTGGGATCGGCGAACACCAGGACGGCAGCCGCGGCGGCCAGCGATCCGAGGAGCACCGCGAGCCCGGTGGTCCCAGGGCTGCCCGCTCGACGCGCCCGCCGCGCCGCGCCGCCGAGGGCTGAGCGCCGGGCAACCCGCTGCTCGGCGGGCACCGCGATCGAGGTCGCCGCGGTGGCGGTCCGCAGCAACTCATCTGACGGGTCGGTGACCGCCTGCGCCGCCGTGGCCATGGCCGCCGCCGTCGGAAAGCGGTGGGCGGGCTCCTTGGCCATCGCGGTGGCGACCAGCCGCCGGACCGCGTCCGGAACGTCCTCGGGCAGCGGAGGCGGTTCCTCTCCGAGGTGCCGCAGCGCCACCGCGAGGGCGGTCTCGCCCTGGTGCGGCGGCCGGCCGGCGAGGCAGTGGTAGACGACGGCGCCCAGCGCGTAGATGTCGATCGCCGAGGAGGTCTCGTTCTTCGCGATCTGCTCCGGGGCCATGTACAGGGCGGTGCCGACGACCTGGTTCGTAGCGGTCAGGCTCACCGCCTCCTGCGTCACCGCGACGCCGAAATCGACGAGGACGACGTGCCCGTCCGGCTCGATGATCAGGTTGCTCGGCTTGACGTCCCGGTGGACGACCCCGGCGTCGTGCGCCGCCTGGAGGGCACGGGCGGTCTGCGCGGCGATCGACATCGCCTCGGCCACATCCAGCCGGCCGACCTCGGCGATCCGCTGCGACAGGGGCTGCCCCTGCACGCATTCCATCACGATGTAGGCGAGGACCGGCGCTCCGGCATGCGACACCTCGCCGTAGTCGTAGACCTGGGCGACGCCCGGGTGACGCAGGGCCGCCATCGCCCGGGCCTCGCGGCGGAACCGCTCGCTGAAGCCGGCGTCGGTGACTAGCCGAGGTTGCAGCATCTTGATCGCCACACAGCGGTCGAGGGTTTCGTCGACGGCTCGCCACACGTCACCCATACCGCCACTGGCGATGCTTTCGACCAGACGGTAACGGTCTCCGACGACTTGCCCCACACTCGGCATGAAGCTTTCGGTACCCCGGACTTCCCGATCTCAAGCACCACCCGGTCGGTCGACCGTCCTCGTGGGTGCGCGCGACCGGCCGCTTCCTGACCGTCCCCACCGTCGACACCGATGGCGAAACAGCACGTCAGACGGTGATGACGACCTTGGCCCGCGCGTGTTCGGTCTCCAGGTAACGCATGGCCTGGGGCACCTCGCGCAGCGGATAGGTCCGGTCGATGACCGGGGTGAGGCGGCCGGTTTCGACGTGGGCGCGGAGCGCGTCGAGGTGCTGCCGACCGGGCACCGCCGCGAGGATGACGATGCGCTGTCGGACGAAGGGTGCCAGCAGCCGCCCACGCGCGATGAGCCCGACCGGGCCGATGAGGCTGCCGCCCCGGTACACACCGCCGCCGGAGAGCACCAGCGTCCCGGTCGGGGTCAGAACCCGTCGGAGCGCCGCGAGGGAACGGTTGCCGACCAGGTCGAACACGACGTCGTAGCGGCGGGTGTCGCGGGCGAAGTCGTCACGGGTGTAGTCGACGACGTTCTCGGCGCCGAGCGACCGGACCAGATCGACGTTGCGGGTGCTGCACACGGCGGTCACGCTCGCGCCGAGCACCGTGGCCAGTTGGACCGCCAGCGTGCCGACGCCGCCGGAGGCACCGTTGATGAGAACGCGGTGGCCTGGCTCGACCCGCCCGGCGCTGGCCAGACCCATGAGCGCGGTGATGCCGGCCAGCGGCAGGGCCGCCGCCTGCTGCGGCGTCAGGTTCGCCGGCGCCGTCGCGACCAGGGTCTCGGGCACGCACACGTACTCGGCGAACGCGCCGTTGGCGTCACCGAGGTCGCCGAAGACGGCATCACCCGGGCGGACCTGCCGAACGCTGGCGCCGACGGCCTCGACCCGCCCGGCGAAGTCCCGGCCACGGATGCGCGCGCGGGGCCTCGACCGGCCCATCGCCAACCGGGCCATCCGTGGGTCGCCTCGCATGGCATGCCAGTCGTACGCGTTGAGTGCGGCGGCCTCCACCCGCACCAACACCTCATCGGCGGCAGGCACCGGCGTCTCCACGTCCGTGAGTGTGAGCGTTTCCGGCGGACCGTATCGGTCCTGAACGATGGCCTTCATCCCTCTCCCCTCCCCTGGTGTACGCCGTACACCTTGCAGAGAACGGTAGGTATACGGCGTACACCTGTCAAGGGGATTAGGGTTCGAATGCCCGCCCGACGACGAGGAGCGAGATGGCTGAGCAGGCTGAGACGCTGCGCCGTACGCCGCTGAGCAGGGACCGGATCCTGCGCGCCGCCGTCGCGCTCGCCGACGAGGCCGGGATCGAGTCCCTCAGCATGCGCAACCTCGCCCAGGACCTCGGCGTCGTGCCGATGGCCCTCTACAAGCACGTGGCCAACAAGGACGAGTTGCTCGACGGCATGATCGACGTGGTCGTCGGTGAGATCGACCCGCCCGTGCCCGGGGCCGACTGGAAGCACGCGGTCCGCCAGCGCATCCTCTCGGCGCGGCAGGTGCTGCTGCGCCATCCCTGGGCGCCGCTGGCGATCGAGACGCGGAACATGGCGACGCCGGCCGTCCTGGCCTACCTCGACTCCATGATCGGGGCGTTCCGGGTCGGCGGATTCTCCGTCGATCTCGCGCACCACGTGATGCACGCGATGGGCAGCCGAATTCTGGGCTTCAGCCAGGAACTCTTCGACGACTCCCGGCGCGCCGGTCGATCCGGCAGGACCGACCCGGCCCCACCGCCGGCGGCCCTACCACCGGAGATCGCGGCCAGGTTCCCGCACGTCGCGGAGATCGCCATGGCGGCGTCGCACGACGACGAGTCCGTCCTGGGGCAGGGCTGTGACGACCAGTTCGAGTTCGAGTTCGCGCTGGACCTGCTGCTGGACGGCATCGAACGCCTGCACCAGCGCGGCTGGGCATCGCCACGTCGCTGAGACGGCAAGCGCGAACCTGCCCCGCCGTTGCCGACGGGGCAGGTTCAACCGCTCGCGGGCCGGGTCAGCTGTTCAGCTTGGCGAGCACGGCCGTGGCCATGCCCTGCTCACCACGGGCGTTCGGGTGGAACGGGGCGGCCGCGTTCTGGGGGACGAGCCCCTCGACCCACCGGGTGCCGCTGCTCTTGCACGTGTCGCGGCCGATCGACGGGGTGTAGACGTCGGCGTAGGTGGCGCCGTTGGCGCCTGCGGCGCTGGCCAGCATGGCGTTGAGCGACTTCTCGACGCCCCGCAGGTACGGCACGTCCTGGTAGGCGATCGGAACGACGGGCCAGCACCCGTACCCGGAGTCCGGCAGGATCGCCGGGTATCCCAGCACCACGACCCGCGCGCCCGGCGCGGCCCGGCGGACGGCCTGGAGCACCGCTGTCACCTTCGGCGTCGCGGCGACGATCCTCGCCTGCAACTGGTCGACACCTCCGGCGGTGAAACGGTTCTTGCACGGCGAGCCGAGCGGGCTGCTGAGGCTCGCCTCCGCGCAGTCGGTGATGATGCCGGAGAAGCCGATGTCGTTGCCGCCGATCTGCACCGTCACCAGCGACGTGTTCGACGTGACCGCGTTCAGTTGTGGCGGCAGTGCGATGCCCAGCGCGCCGCTGCCGCCGGAGAGGATGTCCTCCGTGGTGGCCCCGGAACAGCTCACGTCGGCGAACGACGACGAGCCGGCGGCCGTGGCCACCAGCGACGGGTAGTTGCGGTTGGACCGCAGGCAGTTCAGGTCGACCTGGGTGGGGATCAGCGGACCAGCGGCGTACGAGTCGCCCAGCGCGACGTAGCGGCCGGCGGGCACGGCCGCGCTGGCGGGTGTGGCGACGGTGAGCAGCACGCCGGCGGTGGCCAGTGCGAGTGCGGCCAGCCGGGTGGCTGACCGCAGGAGGGGCAGGCGAGGACGGTTCATGGCGTCTCCCAGACGGGATCACAGTGGGGGTGGTGCCAAGATCCTGTCGTTGCCAAGGCCGAACGTCAATATAGATGGGGCTAATTAAATGGTGGGTCAGGGTGTGGGACGCGTACTAGCTTCGGGCCGGCACCTGGTCCTTGACGTCGTCGTAGCCGGCCGCGTTGGGGGCCACGCCCGGCGCGTAGATGACGCGCAGCACCCCCGTCGGAAATGCTTCGGACGCCACCAGACGCAGGTGGTACGCGGCATCGCCCTCGTCGAACAGCTTGCGGCCCTTGCGGGCCGCGACCGGATGCACCAGCAGACGCAGCTCGTCGACCAACCCCGCGGCGAGCAGTTGCTGCACCACCGAGATCGACCCGGGGACGAGGATGCCTCGGACACCCGCGTCGGCCTTGAGCGAGGCGACGGCATCGAGGAGATCACCCTGGATCAGCTCCGAGTTGCGCCAGGGCAGGTCGAGCGACTGACGCGAGACGACGACCTTGCGGACGTCGCCGAGTTGTCTGGCGAACGAGGCGTCGTCGCCACCGGCGGCCTCACGGTCGGGCCACGCTCCGGCGAAACTGTCGTAGGTCTCGCGGCCGATGAGCAGCACGTCGGCGGTGTCGTAGTCCTCGCTGACGGCGCGACCCATGTTCTCGTCGAAGTACGGGAAGTGCCAGTCGGGGTCGATCTCGGCCACACCGTCGGCCGAGATGAACAACGTGGAGATGACCTTTGCCATCGCGGAGGTCCCTTCGAGTCAGGTGATGTCGGCTGGATCGACCGGCGCATCATCCCAAACTCGTCGGCCACAGACCCGTACCGATGACGGATGTCGTGGCGTGGGTCGGGCGGGCTCGGCGCGAACGCCGAGCCCGCCCGTCCGGTCCTGCTCGGCCCGCGTCAGCGCTGGAGGGTCAACAGCCCTGGCCGGTAGGGCAGCAGGCCGTAGTCGCCGCCGGAGCTCGGGGATCGGCCCTGGTAGAGCAGTTGCAGGTTGCACGGGTCGACAGTCATCGTCTGGTCGGCACTGGTGCGCAGCAGCTCGCCGTGGCTGATGTCGTTGGTCCAGGTGGCGCCGCTGTTGGCCTTGCCGGCGAAGGGGTTGCTCTCGCTGGCGGCCTGCGGCGTCCACGAACCGCCGAGGCTGGTGGCCGTGAACGAGCGGAAGTAGCGGCCCTGCGAGCCGATAGCCTCAACGATCATGAGATACCGGTCCTGACCCTGAAGCTTGTAGACCTGCGGGGCCTCGAACAGGTTGTTCGTGGTGTCGCTCATGATGGTCGTGTAGCTGCTGCCGAAGCTGCCCGGGAAGTTCCCGATCGGCATGCTGGCCCGGTAGATCTTGCCGTTGTCGCCGGCGAAGAACAGGTACATGTTCGTACCGTCGCCGATGAGAGTCTGATCGATCGGGCCGGTGCCGGAACCGGTGATGCTTCCGGTGAACAGCGTCTGCGCCGCGGACCACCCGTTCGGGTTGGTCGGGTCACTGGAGGTCCGGTACGAGAACGCCGTACCACCCCACTGATAGGCCAACACCCAGATGTTCTTCGGCGCGAAGTAGAACAGCGACGGCGCCACGGTCGCCGAGTTCATCGCGTTCTGACTGGCCGACGCCATCTCCGAGTAGTTCGTGAACAGGCTGAAGTTCATCGAACCCCACCTGGTCCCGAAGTCGTGCGTCGTCGCGTAGACCAACTGCTTGCCGTTGTACGGGGCGACGGTGAAGTCCTTGAGCGACACCCAACCCGACCTCGGGGTCGCCAGCACGCCCGTCGACGACCAGCGGTACGTCGAGGGAAGGTTGCACGTACCACCGGGCGGCGGGGTCGTGGGAGGTGGAGTCGTCGGCGGCGGGGTCGTGGGAGGTGGCGTTGTCGGCGGCGGGGTCGTCGGAGGTGGCGTTGTCGGCGTCGTGTCGCCGGTGCACGTCACGCCGTTCAGAGCGAAGCTCGTCGGCGCCGGGTTGCTGCCCGTCCACGAACCGTTGAAGCCGAAGGACACCGTGCCGTTGGTCGCGACCGCTCCGTTGTAGCTGACATTCGCGGCCGTCACCGCCGAACCGCTCTGCGTCAACGACGTGTTCCAGGCCTGCGTCACGGTCTGCCCGGCGCTGTACGACCAGGTCAACGCCCAACTGGTCAGCGGGTCACCCAGGTTCGTGACCGACACGTTGGCGCCGAAGCCGCCCTGCCACTGCGACGACACGGCGTAGGTCACCGAACAGCCCGCAGCCGTGGCGCCGGCCGGTGACGCAGCCACGACCGTTGACGACACCAGTAATGCGACGCCGGCCGACACCAGACCGATATTGGTGGCTCTGGATCTGGTCATATAGCACCCTCCTGACGGGATGGCGGCCCATGCATTGGTGGTGGTCGCTGCAAGTGGGGCTTGTGAGCGTTAACAGGCCGCGTCAGGCATGTTACGGGAGCGCTCCCACGGCATCAACCTTAAGTAGATGCACGTCAATTGATCGTCAGGGTGGTGGCACCGACCTGATTGCCAGAGCGGGTCAGTCTCCGCTGGACCCGCCGGTCGCGACGATCGAGACCGGAGAGCCAAGCTCGACGGTACGGGAGACCGTGCAGAGTCGATCGTGCGACTGTTGCAGCGAACGGGGCAGCGCCTCGCGTGCCCGGTCGCCGTCCGCGCCCTCCGGGAACGTCACGGTGAACTCGACTCGGATGTTCTGCATCCGGTTGCCTCCGGTCTCGTCCCGGATCTTGTCGCCGCTGACCTCGACGGAGAACTGGGTCGGCTCGGCACGGCGGCTGGTGATGTAGTCCACGTCGACCGCGGTGCAGCCGGCGATGGCGGCCAGCAGCAACTCCACCGGCGTGAAGCTGGTGTCCTCCCCCGTGCCCAACGACATCGACCCGCCGCGGACGTTGCGCGCGACGTAGTTTCCCACACTGGTGCGCTCGATCTGCACCGAGCGGAAGCTGTCCTCACTCATGACAGGAAAACTACCCACGCCGTCCCGGGGGCGTACACCGGATCCGGATCAGGTGTCGGCTTCGAGGGCGAAGGTGTTGCCGTCCGGATCCTGGAACCAGGCGATGCGGCCACCACCGGCCCGAGGCGTGATCCCCTTGGCGTCGTGTTCCAGCTGCTCGTAGCGGATGAACTCGACACCGGAGGCGACGAGTTCGTCGACGGTCTGGTCGAGATCGTCGACGTACCAGGTCGCCAGCGTCGCCGGGGTCTTCCCGGCGGTGGCCGACTGGTAGACGTTGAGTGCCGGCCCGCCGCCGGAACCATAGACGCGGCTGCCGCCGGCGACATGGGCGCTGGGGCCGGACCGCAGCACCGGCAGGCCGAGTGTGCCTTCGTAGAACCCGACGGCCCGCTCGATGTCCGAGACGGCGATCGAAGCTCTGAGGTGATACCTGCTCAGCGGCATGAACCACTGTGGCACGCCGCGGCGTCGCCGGTCGTCGCCGACACGACCCGCGGGCTCGGTCAGCCACCCCGTCCGCACCCGGTGAAGTCCCGACGCACTAGCATTGCCGCCGTCCACGACGGCTCTGCTGAAACGAGGCGACATGCGTTGGCTCCGGCGGTTGCTGGGCGGTAGGCGGGTCCAGCTCGACCCTGGACGACAGCAGGCGCTGCTCCGCGACGTCCAGTCCCGGTACGGCACCCACGCACAGGTCCGGTTCCCCGAGCAGGTCGAGGCGCTGACCGCGGCGCTCAACAGCGACGACGGCCTGGTGGTGGCGGCCCGGATCGTGAGCCAGGTCGCCGACGAGGCCCACGCGGACCTCCAGGCCCAGGCCCAGGAGATCCACCGGCGGACCGGCCGGCGACTGCTGGTGCACCGCCGCAACTACCGGCCGCTGTGGATGGAGGCCGGCCACGCCCTGCGCTGGCCACTGTTCGCGTTGCCGTGCGGCTTCCACCCGTACGCCCAGGTGGCCGCCGCTGTCGCGGTGGTCGGCAGCCAGGCGCCCCGGCTGGACCGGGTGACCGACCCGAACCCGCTGCTGACGCGCGTGTTCGAGGTGCTCGACCTCACCACCGCGGCCTGGGAGTATGGGCGGGTGCGGGTGGACACCGACGCGGCGGCCCTGGCCGATCGACTGATCCTGAGCGCCGGGCAGGTCATCGCGGCCATGGACGACCCGCCCCGGCTGCCGCCCGCGGTCCGTGAGCTGATGCGGCGCAACAACACCGTCAGCGTGCACGACCCGGCCGGGCCCCGCGCTGTCGGTGGGATCAATCTGGGCGCGAGGATGCGAGAGAGCTTCCTGGTCTGAACGCCCGTGGGCGTTACCGCTCGGCGCGCCGACGCGCGAGATGCACGACGATGTCGGCGGAAAGCTCGACCGTCTCGGGCAGGATCCGCATGATCTGGCCGAAGACCTGCTCCTGCTCCGAGGTCGGCAGTTCGAGATACGCCGAGATCGTCGACAGGTGCCCGACGTAGTCGCGCGCACTCATCGTCAGGCGACGCTCGACCACGATCTGCTGGACGTCGGCGAACCAATCGGAGCGTTGGAGTTCGGTGCCCGGCCACTGCATGGCATGCCCCGGGGGCGTGCCATCGGGAGATGGGACCTCGTCGCTCTCCAGGAAGGGCGCCCGGGCGGCGCGGACCGCGTCCGCCACGGCCGGATCAGCCAGCTGGGTTGGCCCGCCGAACGAGGCGAACACACCGCCGGGTTCCAGCAACGCGGCCATGGTCGACCATCGGCCCTCCGGTTTCGTCCAGTGCAGTGCCGCCGCCGCGTAGACCAGGTCGTACCGCTCCCCCGGCCGCAGGTCCTCGAAGGCGGCCTGCATGGTCCGGACGCCTGCTGGCACGTGCTTGCGCAGCTCGGCGAGCATGGCGCCGTCCGGCTCGGTCGCGGTGACCGTCACCTCCCGCCCGGTGAACAGACGGGTCGCCTTGCCCGTCCCGGCGCCAATCTCCAGGGCCGTCCGAATCGGCCGACCCGCGTACGTCAGCACCAGGTCGAGAAGCTCGGCAGGGTAACCGGGCCGGTACCGCTCGTATTGTTCCGCCACCATCCCGAAGCTCAGTGCGCGAGCAGACATGCCGACAATCCTGTCACGACTCACGTCGGCGATGCTCGATCTTCCCCCCGCAAACCGGTCGTATTCCACCACTTCCGGGGTCGGGGGCAGGGGTGGGCGGGGTGCGTCGGCGCCCAACGGGCCGGGCCCGTCCCGGTTGGGACGGGCCCGCTCCCCCGATATGGGATCCGGAGCCGTCAGAGCCCCCCGGATGCGGGATCCGGTGCCCTCAGCCGCCGATCGCGATGGCGAAGATGTGCATGGTCGGTACGTTGGTCGCGGGCCGCGCGCTGATGTTGGGCAACACGACCGAGGCCACCGCCTTGCTCTGCAGCGCGACACCCACGTAGTAGATGCAGGCGGCGGTGTTCTGCCGCTGGTTGTTGGGCCGGTTCTGGTATGCGGACACGATGGCGGCGGTCCCCCCGGAGTGCGGCCCGCCGTACCAGTCGGGCGTGCTCAGCGTGAACGTCTGGCGGGTGCCGTCGGCGTACACCACGGTGCCGGTGCCCGACACCGTGCCGTAGGTGCCGGTCAGCAGGAAGCCGAGCGTGCTGCCGGTGCCGGTCACGCCAATGGACTGGCCCGAGGCGATGGCGTTGTCGGCGGCCCCGGAGCTGACGTTGGGCCAGCGGAAGTTGACCCCGTTGCGGCTGACCGTGCCGCCCGGGCTGGCGCCGGCCTGCGCCAGGGCCTGCGCGGAGAGCGAGGCCCCGCCACCGTCGAAGTTCCCGACGTTGGTGTTGCTGTCACTCGTGATGCCGACGTTGCTGAAGCTCTGTTCCAGCGTGGGCGTGGCCACGCCGGAGCTGGTGACCCGGTAGGTGCGCCCCGCCTGCACCGTGATCTCGATTAGGTCGGACTCGATCCGGGTGACCCGCGCCGCCGTACCGTCGCCGGTGTCGACAACGGTGAGGGTGCCGGTGAGGATCCGGGCGCGCAGGCGGACGGTGCCGGCGCGGTCCGGTCGGACGAGGATCTCGGTGGCCTGCCCGTTGCTCCACGTGATGCCGACCGTGTGCCCGCCCCGACCCCGCAGGCCGGAGACCCGCCCGCTCGGCCAGGCCGGCGGCAGCGCGGGCAGGATGTGCAGTTCCCCGACGTGGCTCTGCAGCAGCATCTCCGCGATGCCGGCGGTGGCACCGAAGTTGCCGTCGATCTGGAACGGCGGGTGCAGGTCGAACATGTTGGGGGCGAGCCGGGCGGTGGTGGCGAGGTAGCGGATCAGGTCGTGGGCCCGCTTGCCCTCCTCCATCCGCGCCCAGAAGTTGATTTTCCAGGCCAGCGACCAGCCCGTTCCGTCGTCGCCGCGCAGCGCCAGGGTCCGACGGGCCGCCTCGAACAGCTGTGGGGTGCCCCGCTTGGTGATCTGGTTGCTGGGTGCCAGCCCGTACAGGTGCGAGATGTGTCGGTGGTTGGGCTCGGTCTCCACCCAGTCGTAGAGCCACTCCATGATGTTGCCGCGCGAGCCGATCTTCATGGGTGGGAGCCGGTCCCGGGTGGCCCGAACCTGGGCGCGGAAGGTGCTGTCCACGTTGAGGATCTCGCTGGCCCGCGCGCAGCCGTCGAAGAGGTCCCGCAGGATCTGGTTGTCCATGGTGGGGCCGGCGCACACGCTGGCGTTCGCGTGGTGGCTGAGCTCTGGTGAGTTCGACGGGTTGGTCACCAGATAGCCGAGGGTCGGCTCGGTCACCAGGGTGTTGAGGAAGAACTGCGCAGCGCCCTTCATGGCCGGATAGTTCGCCCGCAGGAACTCGATGTCACCGTTGAACAGGTAGTGGTCCCAGATCATCGTGGCCAACCACGCGCCGCCGGTCTGCCACATGCCCCAGAACGCGCCGTCCACCACCGCGGTGGCCCGCCACGCGTCGGTGTTGTGATGGGTGACCCAGCCGCCGGCGCCGTACTGCACCTGGGCGGTCCGCGCCCCGGCCACGGACAGATCGTTGATCATGGCGAACACCGGGTTGTGGCACTCGGCGAGGTTGGTCGTGTTGGCCGGCCAGTAGTTCATCGGCAGGTTGGCGTTGATCGTGTACTTCGAGTCCCACGACGGGGTCAGCGAGTCGTTCCAGATGCCCTGGAGGTTGGCCGGCTGGGTGCCGGGCCGCGACGACGAGATCAGCAGGTACCGGCCGTACTGGAACAGCAGCGCCGAGAACTGCGGGTCGTTGACGCTGTTGTGCTGGGCGATCCGGACATCCGTCGTCTGGTCGGCGGCGGACGTGCGGCCCAGATCCAGGCTGACCCGGTTGAACAGCGCCTGGTAGTCGGCCACGTGCCGGCTGCGCAGCTGGTCGTAGCTGCTCCCCCGCGCGGCGCTGAGGCGCTGCCGTGCGATGCCCCCGTAGTCGCCGCCGACGTTGCGGTAGTTGACGTAGCTGGAGCCGATGGAGAGCAACAAGACCACGCTGGTGGCGTTCGTGACCCGCAGGGTGCCACCGGAGCTGGACACCGAACCGCCGGTGACGGTGGCGTTGGCCAGTGCGAGGAAGCGGACCGCGCCGGTGATGCCCTCCATGTTGCCGGAGACACCGTCGAGGCCGATCGTGCTGCCGTCCGGACTGGACACCGTCGTGCGCTGCGGGCTGTCGAAGGTGGCGGTGAAGCTGATCGAGCCGCTGCGGTCGGCGGTCAGTCGCATCGCGATGACCTGGTCGGGCGCGCTGGCGAAGACCTCGCGCTGGTATCGGACGCCGTTGAGCACGTACGTCGTGGTGACGGTGGCGGTGGTGAGATCGAGCGTCCGGTCGTACTGGGACGCCCCGTTGGCGGATCCGAAGGCGAGCCGGAGGTTGCCGACGGTCTGGTAGGCCAACTGGCCACCGGGGTTGCCCATCATGGTCTGGTTGATCAGATCCTGGGCCTGGGTCCACTGGTTCGCGTTGACCAGCCGCCGGATCTCCGCCAGCGATCCCGCGCCCCTGGGGTTGCTGGGGTCGTGCGGCCCACCGGCCCAGACGGTGTCCTCGTTGAGCTGGAGTCGTTCCGTGTCGACGTTGCCGAAGACCATGGCGCCGAGCCGCCCGTTGCCGATCGGCAGCGCCCGTAGCCAGTCGGTGCCGGCACCCTCGTCGTACCAGAGTGCGAGGTCCCCGGCGGCCAGCACCTGCGGAGGCGCGGCCGAGTCTGCTCGGGCCGCGGCGGTCCAGGGCAACGGCAGCAGAGCGCCACCCGCGCCGGCCGCGCCGACTTTGAGGGCCTGCCGTCGGGTCAGGTCGGACATCGATCCTCCAAAACGCCTTAGCCAGCCAGACATCCGATGTGTTTCGCGAAGGTTACTCCGAGGCGACGGAATAGGCAATGGTCGATCGATGTGTGGAATCGGCAGCGTCTGCGCCCATCGGCAGGGCTCCGAGCAGCGCGTCGAGAACGGGTCCACCAGCGGATCGCGGGCGCGGACCAGCCCGGAAAGACCACTTCAGACCCACATACATCAGATGTACGCCGAGTGTCGGCGCGCTGGTGTTCGTGCGTCGCGCGAGGCTCTGCCGTCGCCGCAGCGGCCGAGAAACTGGACCGGGTGCCGGGCACGCGGGTACGCCTGCTCGGCAGCGGACAGGGCCGAGAAACAACACCGACATTCGGACCGGCTTGTCGGCCGCAACCATGACCGACCGAAGGGCGTCTATCGGGAGACCCATCCCTGCTGGACTGGAGGACCTGATGACACCGACAGCGCTGCGTGCCCTGGTGCCGATCACCGTACTGGCGGGCCTGGCGGCCTGCACCACCACTTCGCCCGCTCCGCTGGCCAGCGGAAACACCACACCGCCCGCGACCAGCGTCGCGCCCGCCTCTTCCGCCGCGTCGCCGACCGGCAGCGTTTCGCCGACCGGCAGCGCGTCGCCCGCGACACCCACCTCCCGGGCTGCCTGTCCGGTGAGCGCGGCCACCCTGCAGCGGGCGTCAGGGCTGGGCGACACCCACCGGATCGACCCCGATCACATCAACTGCGCACGTCGGTGGGCGACCGCCGGGGTGATCGCTGTCGACCCGAAAATGCAAGGCGACGGCGTGCTGGTGTTCGAGTACACGGGCGGTGGGTGGAAGAAGCTGGGCGAGGGCAGCGCGCTCGAATGCAGCCCGTTCGGCATCCCGAACGAGCTCGGCGACCAGCTCGGCTGTCGTGACCAGTGAGCGCACGGGCTGCCCGGCGCGCCGCGGGAACCGGAGGTGGACGCGGGTGGCGCGACTAGACTCGGCACCGGCGTCGATCGGGGGAGCGTGCGCAGGTGAGTTCGTCCCAGCTTCTCGTCGCACTGGACCGCGCCAGTTCGGTGCCGTTGCAGCAGCAGCTCTGCGACCAGATCAGCGGGTCCGTCCGGACCGGTCGGCTGCGCCCCGGCGACCCGGTGCCGCCAAGCCGTGAGCTGGCGCACCAGCTCAGGGTCTCCCGGACCGTGGTGACCCGGGCGTACGAACTGCTGCGGGCCAACGGGGTGCTCACCTCGCGGCGCGGATCCGGCACGCGGGTCAGTGACGCGCTGGCCGACACGCCGCCACCCGCCCAACGCGCCGCCACCCGCGCGCACCTGTGGCCGGAGCCCCCGCTGCCCACCGACGCGGGCAGCCCACTGTGGAAGCCCTGGGAGCCAGCGCCGATGCACCGGCCGGACGGGACGTACGACTTCCGGCACGGCACCCCGGCGCTGGCCAGCTTCCCGGTGACCCGGTGGCGACAGTCGCTCACCGAGGCGGTGAGCCGGGCCGACGCGGTGGCGCTGGGCTACGGCCCGGCCGAGGGCTCCCCGTCGCTGCGTGCCCAGATCAGCGCGCTGCTGCGGCGCAGCCGGGCACTCGACGCCCCGCGCGAGCACACGGTCGTGACCAGCGGCGCCACCCAGGCCATGGACATCCTGGTCCGGTTGCTCGTCGGCCCCGACGACGTGGTGATCATCGAGGACCCGAGCCACACGGTGCTGCGGCAGATCTTCGGCTACTCACGGGCCGCGGTGGTGCCGGTCGCTGTCGACGAGGAGGGCCTACGGGTCGACGAGATCGACTCCCAGGTCCGCGCGCACGGCCTCGACCCGGCCCGGGTACGCCTGATCTACGTCACTCCGTCGCACCAGTTTCCGACCGGGTTCATCATGTCCGAGCGGCGGCGACGAGCGCTGCTGCGCTGGGCCCGCGAACACGCGGCCACGGTGCTGGAGGACGACTACCACAACGAGTTCACCTTCGCCGAGGAGCGACTCCCGTCGCTGGCCGCCGACCCGCAGGACGCGGACGTCGTCTACGTCGGCAGCTTCAGCAAGACCCTCTTCCCCTCGCTGCGCATCGGCTACGCGGTGCTGCCGCCGCACCTCGTCCGACCCTTCCTCGGCGTCAAGTGGATCACCGACCGGCTGACGGCGACGCTGACCCAGGAGGCACTGGCCGAGTTCATCTCCTCCGGCGCGTACGCCCGGCACATCGGCCGGATGGACCGCCTCTACCGGCAGCGACGCGCCCGGCTGCTGGAGGCGCTCTACGAACACTTCGGCGCGGGGGTGCGGATCTCCGGCACGGCCGCCGGACTGCACGTGCTGGTGACCCTGGGCGGCGCGCCCGACGCCGACGAGGCGGCGATCGTGCGCGCCGCCGCCGCGCGGGGCGTCCGGATCTACCCGGCCTCGGGCTACTTCGTCACCCGGTCGCCGACCGAGCCGACCTTCCTGATCGGGTACGCGGCACTGCCCACCGCCCGCATCACCGAAGGTGTGGCGCTGCTGGCCGCCGCGGTGCGGGAAGTGACGGCTCGGTGAACCGGGGCCGCTGGAACCGGGCGCGCTGGGCGTACGGCACTGTGCAGTCGAAGACCGCCTTCGCCGTCCGACCGTCGGCCGAGAGCGACGGGGAGTAGCCGGTGTGCTGGCTCGGGTCGAGGGGGAAACCCTCCCGGTCCGGCAGCACGTGCAGGTCCTGGTCGGCCTGGAAGCGGGTGACCATCGCCCACCACAGGTCCTGATCGGACTCGATGTCGACGTCGTCGCCCACGCACAGCACCAGCTTGGCCATCCGGAACTGCTCCAGCACGGCCTCGGCGGCGACGCGTACCGCCACGTCGTCCTCCGGGCCGCGCTTCGCCGGCCACTGGAGCACCACCATGAGCTGACCGCCACCTGCGGTGTGACAGTGCGCGGCCAGCGCCGGCGTGCCCCGGCGGCGCAGCAGGTCCAGCACCGCGGCCTCCATCCCGAAGCCGAGCAGCACCGACTGCTCGTGCCCGGGGCCGGACACCGCCTGCAGGATCGGGCTCTCCCGGGCGGTGATCCCGGTGACCCGGATCAACGGCAACGAGGGGTGCGCCCGGCCCTGGTAGCCGAGGAACTCCGGTGTGGCGACAGTGCCGTGCCGGCTCTCCGGTGCCCGGTCGGCCAGCAGTTCCCCCTCGATGACGTACTCGGCGTGCGCGATGAACTCGGTGTCCACAGTGCGGCAGGGCAGCAGCTCCACCGGCTGCCCGGCGAGAGCACCGGCCACCGCCAGCTCGTCGAGGTCCGGTGGCACCAGTGAGGTCGGGCAGCAGGAGGAGAGCAGCACCGCCGGGCACAGGCCGAGGTGGATGGCCACCGGCAACGGGCTCCCCCGGCGCAACGCGGCCTGGTGCGCGAGCTCCAGGTCCCGTCCGGGCACCATCCAGATGGTCAGCGTGTCCGGACCCTGCACGCACATCCGGTGCACGGACAGGTTGCGGACCCCGGTGTCCGGGTCGGTGGCGAGCACCGCGCCGAGGGTCAGGTAGGGCCCGGCGTCCTCGTCGGTGAGCACCGGCACCGGCAGCGCGGTCAGGTCCACCGGCAGCGTCTCGCGAGGCCAGCGGGCCGGGTCGGGTGCGGGCACCGGCGGGCGGGGCGCGGCGACCGCGTCGAGCAGCCGGTGCGGCAACTCGGCCGGTGTGCAGCCGAGCAGGCCGGCGGCGCGTCGGCGGGTGCCGTACAGGCCCATCAGCACCGCCCGGGTCGGGCCGTGGTCGGGGCGTACCCGGTCGAAGAGCACTGCCGGGCCGGCGCCGGTGGGCGGGGCGGCGGGCGCGCCGGCCCAGCGCGCATAGTGGGCGGAGACGCCGTAGCGGGCCGGCAGCTCCATGGCGACCCGGACCAG
Organism: Micromonospora sp. MGP-C2; assembly: GCF_057766525.1. NCBI lineage: Bacteria > Bacillati > Actinomycetota > Actinomycetes > Micromonosporales > Micromonosporaceae > Micromonospora > Micromonospora sp. MGP-C2. The sequence continues at coordinate 147,811 of NZ_JBYMEN010000002.1, read as the reverse complement.
CTCGCCGGGGAGCGGGTCGAGGGTGGCCAGGGCGTGCCGCAGGTCGACGGGCGGGCGGCTCATCGCTCGTCCACCAGCGGCGCCGCGGCGCGACGGGCGGCCAGCATGTCGAGCTGCATCCGGGTCAGCTCGTCGATGAGGGCGCGGTAGGTGCCGACCGCCACCTCGGGCGGCATGCCGTGTCGGCTGGCCAGGTCGTGCACCCGGTCGAGCACCTGCCGCACCCGGTCGGGTGACCGGACGGTCGCCTCGTCCGTCTTGTGCGCGGTCAGCTCCTGCACCACCCGGGTGCGCTCGGCCAGCAGGGCGATGATCCGCTGGTCGAGCCCGTCGATGGCACCGCGCAGCTCGGCGATCCGGGCCGGGCCGTCGGCGGCGCCGGCCGGCGGGGAGCCGGCCGGCGGGGAGCCGGCCGGCGCGGTGATCCGGTGCTGGTCGCTCACGGTTGGGGAACCTGGTCGACCACGAAGACGACGGTGGGCTCGGCGTCGCTGCCCTGGGACCGGTGCTCCTCGTCGTCGGGGATGACGAAGCCCATCCCGGGGCGGCACGGCACCGACCGGTCCCGGAAGTGGATGGTGAACTCGCCCTGCAGGACGTAACCGGTGTGCCCCCGCAGGCACCAGTGATGCTCGTCGAAGCCGGGCGGCAGCTCCAGCAGGCGCAGACGCTGCCCACCGACGTACGAGATCTTGACACGCCCCTCGGCCCCCGGCTTGTCCCACCTCTCCCACTCGGTGGCCGGGAAGTCGATGCCGACCGGCGCGGCAACCTGCTCAGTGGACATTCTCGATATCTCCTCTGGTCTGGACGGATTCGTTGCGGCGGGGCCGCGGAACGCGCTCGTTGCGGTCCCGGCGCGGAAGCACCGGGTCGCCGTCGACCCGCTGGTGTCGCTTGAGCAGCTGCACCATGTCGAGCATCCGGTGCACCATCCGCTCCAACGCGTCGATGCCCTCGGGGTCGGTCAGGCCGGGCGTGCCGGTGGTGTTGCGCAGCAGGACGGGGAACCCGCTGCCCACCAGGATCATCCGGTTGAGCAGCAGGTTGTTGACGATCTGGTTGTGTACGGAGGAGTCGCTGTAGCGGCGTCCGGTGACGATGATGCCGCCCACCTTGTCCGCCAGCGGACGGGTGAACCGCAGGTAGCCGACGCCCGCACGCTCGATGAAGACCTGCATGAGGTGGGCCAGGCCGAAGCCGTGCACCGGGGCCGCGTAGATCAGCCCGTCGGCGTTGGTCATCTGCTCCACCAGGGCGGGGACGTCGTCGTCCAGCTGGCAGGGCACTGTACGGCTGTTGCAGTCACCGCACGGGCTGCACGGCGAGATCCGGTGCTCACGTAGCTGGATGGTGCGCAGGATCGCACCGCGCTCGGCGATCAGCCGACCCGCGTACGCGATGGCGTGGTCGGTGTTGCCGCCGACCCGTTCCGATCCGTTGATGGCGAGGATGGTCCCTGCTTCGCTGTGCACATTAACCCCCGGTGCGAGGCAGGAGGTGAGCGCCGCACGGCGCCCACCCCCTGCGAGGTCAGTCCGTCAGCTTTCCGGCGAAGTAGTCGATGTAGGCCTGCATGTCGAAGTGGCCGTGCCCGGACAGGGAGAAGACGATCGCCTTCGACTCGCCCGTCTCCCGACAGTGGATCGCCTCGTCCACCGCGACCCGGACCGCGTGGGTGGACTCCGGCGCCGGCACGATCCCCTCGCTGCGGGCGAACAGCACGCCCGCCTCGAAGCACGCGGTCTGCGGCACCGCCCGCGCCTCGATCAGGTCGATCTCCCGTAGCGCGCTCACGATCGGCGCCATGCCGTGGTAGCGCAGCCCGCCGGCGTGGATCGCCGGCGGGTGGAAGTCGTGGCCCAGGGTGTGCATCTTGGTCAGCGGGGTGAGCCCGGCGGTGTCGCCGAAGTCGTAGTCGTAACTGCCCTGGGTCAAAGACGGGCAGGAGGCCGGCTCCGCCGCGATGAACCGCACCGTCGGGCCGCCGCCCCACTGCCGGCGCAGGATCGGCAGGGCCAACCCGGCGAAGTTGGAGCCACCGCCGGCCGCGCCGATCACGATGTCCGGGTAGTCGTCGGCCATCGCCAACTGGAGCAGCGCCTCCTGGCCGATGATCGTCTGGTGCATCAGCACCAGGTTGAGCACCGAACCGAGGGCGTACTTGGCGGCGCCGCCGCTGTGCATCGCCGCCTCCACCGCCTCGGAGATGGCCAGGCCGAGGCTGCCACTGGACTCCGGGTCGGCGGCGAGGGCCGCCCGGCCCGCCCCGGTACGGTCGCTCGGGCTCGCGGTGACCGACGCGCCGAACGTCTCCATCAGGCCCCGCCGGTACGGCTTCTGGTCGTAGCTGACCCGCACCATGAAGACCTCGCAGTCGAGGCCGAAGTATGCGCAGGCCATCGACAGCGAGCTGCCCCACTGGCCGGCGCCGGTCTCCGTGGTCAGCCGCTGCACGCCGTCCTGCTTGCTGTAGTACGCCTGCGGGACCGCGGTGTTCGGTTTGTGGCTGCCGGCGGGGCTGACCCCCTCGTACTTGAAGTAGATCCGGGCCGGCGTGCCGAGCGCCTGCTCCAGGCGACGGGCCCGAACGAGCGGGCTGGGCCGCCACTGCCGGTAGATGTCGAGCACCGGCCCGGGGATGTCCACCTCCCGCTCGGTGGAGAACTCCTGCTCGATCATGCCGCTGGCGAAGAGCGGTTCGAGGTCCGCCGGCGTGATCGGCTCCCGGGTGCCGGGGTGGAGCATCGGGGGCAGACCCTTGGGCAGATCGGGGACCACGTTGTACCAGGTCGTCGGGATGTCACTGTCGGGCAGCACGAACTTCGTCGCGGTCATGGCCTCTTCCAGGGGTGGGTGTCAGGAACTGGCGGTGGCCGGCTCGGCGGGCGTCGGCACGGGCCGGGCAGCCGGTCGGATCCGCAGCACTGCGAACGCGACCACGCCGACCACCGGGGTCAGCAGGAGCAGGAGGAGGACGGGGCCGTGCCCACCGGCCTGCCAGACGAAGCCGAGGCCCATCGGCACGACCAGCCGGGCGGAGCTGAGCACGAAACCGTTCAGCGCCATGAAGCTGCCGACCCGGTGCTCCTGGACGTGGTCGGCGATGTAGGTCGGAATCACCACCGAGGCGATGATCTCCCCGAGGGTCCAGACCACTGTCGACAGCAGCACGGCGGGCAGCGAGAACGCGAAGACCAGGATGGCCATCCCCGTCGACCAGAGCAGGCCCGCCGTGATCAGCAGGGCCCGGGTCGAGTACGCCTTCATCCGCTTCTCGATCAGCAGACTCGCACTGACCACGACCACGCTGTTGATGGTGTAGACGGCACCGACCACCGCCACCGACGAGTGCAGCACTGTGGTGACCGCGAGGGGCAGCGTGTATTCCAGGCCGATCAGCGGCGCGACGAAACAGATCGAGACCACCACCAGCACCGCCACGTCGATGTCCCGCAGCAGGCCGGCCCGACGGGTGGTGCCGGCCGGCGAGGCCGTCGGCACCCGCCGGGTGTCCGCCGGTACGAAGAGCCAGATGGTGGCCGCCGCGAGCAGGCCGAGCAGGATGTTCCCGGCGAACATCAGCTGGTAGGAGTAGGCCGCCGCGAACCCGCCGAGCAGCGGGCCGACGCCCATGCCGAGATTGTTGGCCAGGTAGCTGACCGTGTACGCGAAGGGGCGCTGTTCGGGTTGGGTCAGGTCGGCGATCAGCGTGTTCGCCGCCGGGGCGAACATCCCCATCCCGACCAGCGCGACGAAGAGCAGTGCCGCGTACGTCCAGGTCGGACCGTCGAGCACTGCGAGGCCCAGGTAGCCGACCGCGTTGAGCAGCAGGCTCGACACCAGCGCGGCACGTCGACCGGCCCGGGCGCAGACCGGGCCGCTGAGCAGGCTGCCGGCGAGCAGGCCGGTGCTGCCCACGGAGATCAGCACACCCGCCTCGCCGGTGCTGAGGTGCCGGCTCTGCACCAGGTAGACCGCGAGCAGCGGGAAGACGAACATCCCGGCCCGGTTGATGAACGAGGCGTAGACCAGCATCCGCAGGGGGCGTGGCAGGGCCCGGAACCGGCTCAGCCACATGACGGATCACCGGCCGGCTCGGTGAGCACCTCGAAGGCGTCCCGGATGACCTTGAACCGGGCGCGTACGTCGTCGAAGTCGCGGCCCTCGCAGACGTACCAGCCCAGCACGTCGTTGGAGGCGGTCGGCACGGCGAGCACGTCCCCGACGGTCTTCCACACGTCCGCGTCGAGCACCGAGTCGAGCGCCCGCAGCTCCTCGGCGGTGGTGATCGCGGTGATCCGGCCGTACCGGTCGGAGCAGAGGTATTCGGTGCCGATCTCCGGGCCGAGGGTGGTCGCCGGCACGTGCCCCGGGTCCAGCTCCAGCCGGCACCACTCCCCCGCCAGGTTGATGCCCCGCCCGGCCTGGATGGCGGGGACGATCGAGCCGCCACCGGCCCGGGCGGCCGCCTCGCCGAACACCAGCTCGCCGTCGTCGCGCAGGAAGAACTCCACGTGCGCCACCCCGGTACGCATCCCGAAGCCGCGCAGCACCGTGGCGCTGGCGGTCAGGATGCGCCGCTCCGCCGGGGTCAGGTCGTGCTTGCGGGAGACAGTGCCGCCGGGCTCGTCGCGGAACTCCAGCACCGAGTACGTGTAGCGGGACAGCTGCTCGAAGACCACCTCGCCGTCGCGCAGCAGCGAGTCGACGTGGTATTCGGCGCCCCGGACGTACTCCTCCACCCGGTAGTCGTGCCGGTCGTCGGCGACCAGCGGCCAGACCCGGGCCAGGTCCTCGGTGGAGTCCACCCGGTGGGTGTCGCCGCAGGCCCAGCCCGCGTACGGCTTGATGACCACCGGCCAGCCCACCTCGGCGGCGAACTCGGCGACCGCGCCCACCGTCTCGGGACGGCACGAGCGGGCCACCGGCACGCCCAGCTCGACGGCCCGGCGGTGCATCACGTTCTTGTCCCGGAAGGCCAGCGCCTGCTCCGGGTCGAGCCCTCCGATGCCGTGGTCACGGCGGCAGCGCGCGGCGGTGAGCACGTCGCCCTCGAAGAGCGGGAAGATGCGCTCCACCGGGTGCGCGGCGAGGATCGTCGTGACCGCCGAGCGGACAGCCTCGGAGTCGTCGAGGTCGGCGTGATAGCAGGGCAGACCAGCTGCTTCGGCGGCCGGCTGCCCGGTCGGCAGCAGCGCGACGGTCGCCACGCCCAGCTCGGTTGCGGCGGCGACCACGCTGCGGAACTGGGCCGCGTACCGGCCTGCCGCCGGTCGGTAGATCACCAGGATCGCGCGGTTCACGATCGGCTCCCACTGTCGCTGGCGACCGGACCCGCGGTGCGCAGGACGGCGCTGGTCGTCGCGCCGTCGAGCACCGCCTCCTGCCGCGTGCCGTCGGACAGCTCGTCGAGGGCGGCGGCGAGCCGGGCCAGCGCGTCCGTCACCTCGGCCCGGCCTCCGGGGTGGGCCGACTCGACGGTGAGCAGCAGCCGGTGCCGGCCCAGATCGGTGCGGACCAGGTGGCCCTGCCGCCAGTTCCAGCGGCGCGAGTGGGCCCGCCCGTCGGCGTCGGCGTAGACGACCTCGCCCGGCTCGGGCTGCTCCGGCGCATCGGGCGTGCCCAGCGGGAGGTAGGTCTCGGTGCCGTCAGCCGGCCGGACGACGAGCTCGGCGAGGCCGTCGACAGCGCACGAGGCCACCGGCAGCGCCGCACCGAGCGACACCGCGTTGCAGAGGTCGACCAGGGCGTTGATCCGGGGCAGCCGGTCACCCTTGGCGACCCGCCGGGCGATCGACTCGGCGGCGCACGGGAACCGGTTGGGGTTCACCCCCACCGCCCGGTACGCCTCCCGCCACGCGGCGATGCCCGGCAGCTCCGCCACCCCCGCCTTGTCCAGGCCTGCCGCGTGCAGCGCGTCCTCGGCGGCGGTCAGCAGTGCCGACACGGCGGGAGGCGCCGGGGGGACCTCGATCGCCGGTATGGCGATCACGCCGAGCACGTAGTCCGGCACTGCGGTCAACACCCGGTCGTCGATGCGCACGGTGAGGGTGTCCCCACCGTCGCTGAGCTGGGTCATCGTGATCCTCGCGTGGTTCGGGTCCGATTGTCGGTCCGACCGTACGCAGCGCGACGACCACCGGGTGTGGCCAATCCGGGGTGATCCGGTGAGGCCAATCCGGCGGTCGGAGGCTGGTCGTCGCGACGGCCGGCACGGGCCCGGGCACCGAGCAGCGTGGTGCCCAGCGCCAGCACGCAGAGTGCCGCGCCGACCGGCCCGAGCAGGTCGAGGGCGTCCGTGCCACCGTGTCGCAGCAGCCGGTTGCCGAGGAAGCCGCCGAGGGCGATGCCCACGAACGTGGCCGACGAGTTGAGGGAGAGCAGCAGCGGCCCGGAGCTGGGCGCGACAGTGAAGAGCCGGTGTTGCTGGGCCGGTTGGGTGGCCATCGCCGTGATGCCCCACGCCGCCATGGCCAGCGCGGCCGGCAGCAGCGCCTGCCGGGTCAGTGGCAGCGTGACCAGGACCAGGGCAAGCCCGGTGACCGAGACGAGCAGCACCGGCACGCCACCCCACCGGTCGGTGGCCCGTCCGCCGAGCACGGTGCCGGCGACCGCCGGCACACCGAAGACCAGCAGCAGCACCGCGAGCAGGGTTCCGTCGCCGTCGGTGGCCGGCGCGAGCAGCGCCCCGACGTACGTCAGCGCGAGGTAGCCGCCGGTCATGAAGAGCGCGGTGGTGAGCACCGCCAACCCGACCCCACTGTCGCGTGCCGGGGCGAGCCGGGCGGCCAGCGACGGGCCGGGCGGCAGGGTCAGCGCCGGCAGGCCGACGGTCACCGCGACCGCGCAGGCGGCACCGATGGCGGCGAGCAGCCAGAAGGTGGCGCGCCACTGAAGGTCGGCGGCGAGCCAGGTGCCGAACGGCACCCCGGCCACGGTTGCCGCGGAGAGGCCGCCGAGCACGACGGCCATGGCCCGGCCGCGCCGCTCGGGCGGGGCCAGCGCGGCCGCCGACGCGGTGGCGGCGGGGATGTAGAGCGCGGCGCTGACCGCCGTGAGGACCCGGGCCAGCAGCAGCAGCGGCAGGTCGGGCGCCAGCGCGGAGGCGACGTTGCCCACTGTGAACCCGACCAGCGAGACCACCAGCACGGTACGCCGCTCCAGCCGGCCGGTCAGGGCGCCGAGCACCGGAGCGGCGACCGCGTACGCCAGGGCGAAGACGGTGCTCACCCAGCCGGCGGAGGCGACGCTGACCCGCAGCGTACGGGCCACCTCGGGGAGCACACCGGCGACGACGAAGGTGTCGGTGCCGATGGCGAAGGCGCCCACGGCGAGCAGCGGGACGACCGGCACGCTCCGGCGCATCACGCCACTCCCGCCGGCTGCCCGGCGCGGTAACGGGTGGCGTCCCCGGCGACCACCCTGCCGCCCAGCAGCACCAGCTCGATCGCCTCCGGCCGGCCCAGCACCGTGATGTCCTCGGCCGGGTCCCCGTCGGTGACCACCAGGTCGGCCAGCCGCCCCGGCTGCACCGTGCCCGCGTCGTCGCCGCGACCCGCGAGCCGTGCGCCGTTGGCGGTGGCCCAGGTCAGCACCACCGGGGCGGGAATGCCGGCCATGGTCACGTACGTCTCCAGTTCCTCGGCGTAGCGGCCGTGCGGGGTCCACGCGAAGCCGAAGTCGTCGCCGGCCACGATCGGGATGCCCATCTGCACCATCAGCGGAAGGATGCGCAGGGTGTTCTCCACCTCGGCCTGGAATTCGAGGGTCTCCAGGTATTCCGGGGTCTTGCCGTACCGGGTGCCGGTGGTGAGCAGCCGGTGCGGCTGATGCAGGCTCGGCACCACGAAGATGCCCCGCTCGGCGATCGCCTCCAGGGCCGCGTCGTCGGCGTACGTGGCGTGGTCGATCACGTCGACCCCGGCGGCGATGGCGTTGCGGATGCCGGCCAGCCCCCGCGAGTGCGCCCGGATCCGGACTCCCCGCCGGTGCGCCGCCCGGGCCGCGATCACCAGCTCCTCGGCGGTGAAGAGCAGCTCGTGCGATCGACCGTTGGGGAAGGTGTCGTCCCCGGTGGAGAAGACCTTGATGATCTCCGCGCCCTGGGCGACCTCGGTGTCGACGTACTCGATCAGCTCTTCCGGGGTGTCGGCCAGCCGCATCAGGTCGCTCGGGATGCGTTGCTTGACCCCCGGGTTGCGGCGCTCCGGCGGGCCGGACACCATCAGGTCCCGGCTGCACGGGGTGATCCGCGGGCCGGGCAGCCGGCCGGCGTCGATCGCCCGGCGCAGGGCCATGTCGATGCCGGCCACCGAGCCGGCACCGACGAAGGCGGTGTAGCCCAGCCGGAGCATGTCGGCCGCGTTGGCGGCGGCGCCGAGGGTGACCTCCGGGATCGTGTACTTGAAGAGCATCTCCCGACCGTCGAGCACGTTCAGGTACGCGATGTGGGTGTGGCCCAGCGTCATGCCCGGCATGACCGTCCGGCCGTCGAGGTCGAGGACGTCCACGTCCGGGTCGTGCAGCGGGGCCTGCGCCTCGGGCAGCACCGCGACGATCCGCTCGCCGTCGAGCAGCACGCTGTGGTGCGGGCGGGACGCCACCCCCAGTCCTTCCTGGACCGTGGCGCGGTGCAGCAACGTACGTCGGGACACGACGATCACTCCGGTTCTCTCGGTGTCGGGGCAGGAGAGCCGACGGTGGCTCTAGCAGCGGCCGAACAGGGTCCACACGATCTCGGCGCCCGGGCGGCGGGCCACCCACCGCAACGCGTGGCGGTGGACCCCGGGCGCGTTGGTCACCGCCAGGTCGGCGCCTCCGGCGGCGAGGATCTCCGCGGCGTGCTGGGTGGAGTCGGCGTCGACCCACCGCATCGGGCGGTCCCGCAGGGCGGGTGGCGCGAGGTCGGTGAAGAGCCGCCGGACCTCCCAGAGGGCGGCCACCGCGAGCTGACCGGCGGGCGGCTCGCGGTCCGGGTCGGCAGCGATGCCGTACTCCGGGGTGGCCTGCGCGAAGTACGCGTCCAGCCGCAGGTCGCGGTGCCAGTGGAAGCGGGTGAGCCCCTGGTACGCGCTCGGCACGAGGGCCTGGTCGACCCGGCGGTCCACAAGCGCCGCGAGCACCGCGTCGAAGGTGTCGGACAGCTCGACGCGCAGCCCGTGCCGCTCGGCGAGGAAGGCCGCCGTCAGGTGGCTGGACGTCCCGGGCGGGCCCAGGGTGGCCAACGTCGTGCCGGGCCGGCTCGCCCACCGGTCCACCACGGCGCGCCAGCGCCGCCCGTACGCCTCGGCGAGCGGGCCGGGCAGCGCCGGCACCCACTCGTCCGCGGCCGTCTCAGGTGGTGTAGCCACGGTTGCCCGCCATTCGCTGCGCCACCCGGGTCTCGTGGTCGACCTCCACACGCCGGTCGACGATCCGGGCGGCCTTCCAACTCACGAAGGCGCCGGTGCTCGTGATCGGGTCGAGCCCGTCGGTCAGCTCCACCTCAACCGGTACGCCGAGCGCGGCGGCGGCCCGCTGCCGGACGCCGTCGGCGATCCCGCCGGGGTCGTCGACGAGGTCCTTGAGCAGTTCCAGGCGGACCGTCAGTCGGTCGCCACCGCCGCTCGGGTCGTGGTCGATCACCACCTGGTATCCGCCCGAGCCGACGACCCCGGTCAGGACGGCCATCTCGATCTGCCCGGCGGTGAAACGTCTACCGCCCAGCTCGATCCGGTCCAGGGTGCGGCCCACGATCTGCACCAGGTCGCCGGCCATCTCGCAGTCGCAGTCCGACGACTCGATGATCACCGCGTCGCCCGTGCGGTAACGGACCAGCGGCTTCACCCCGTCGATCAGCATGGTGACGGTGAGTTCCCCGCTGCCGCGCGAGCCGTGCGACACGCCGGTCTCCGGGTCCACCACCTCGATGAGGTAGTTGGTCTGGGAGAGGTGCATCCGCTTGTTGCGGCAGGCGGTGGCGATGACGAACGCCTCCTGCGAGCCGTACAGGATGTTGTAGACGTCCGCGCCCCAGACGGACTCCAGGTTGCGGGCCAGCGCCGGGGTGCACATCTCGCCGGTGACGAAGAGCAGCTTGACGGCGAAGTCCTCGCGCAGCCGGTAGCCGTAGTGTTCGGCCGCCTTGGCGAGCATCATGGCCACGCCCGGCGTGCAGCAGATGACCTCCAGCTCAAGGTCCTTCATGAGCTGCAACGCCTTGGCGAACCCGATCACCGGCGAGTACGGCCAGATCTTCGCGTTCAGCGAGCCGACGTTGCGCGCGACGTCACCGAGGGTGTCGCCGAACGAGTGCACCTCGGTCGGCCCCGATCAACCCGATCCGGGGCGCGCCGTCGCCGAAGTGGTGCCGGAAGATCGACGCCCAGGACTCGGTGACGTGGGCGTTGCTGGCCACCACCTCCCGGCCGTCGCGGGGACACGGGGTCGCCCGGCCGGTCGTGCCTGTCGTCTCGTAGAAGAAGACGCCCTCGGACAGTGGCCGGCTGAGCACGTCGAGCATCTCCTGGCGCAGGTGCGTCTTCGTGGTGAAGGGCAGCCGGTCGAGGGTCGCCGGGGTGATCGTGGCGAGGTCGACGTCGGCCAGGTGACGGGCGTAGAACGGCGAGCCGGTTGACACCTGGTCGAGCACCGTGCGCAGCTGTCGTGCCCGCCAGGCCTCCAGGTCGGCGGTGTCGAGGGTGCGGTCGTAGAAGGCCTGGTGCAGGGCCAGGTAGTCGGCGGCGAAGTCCGCCGCCGGGCCGGTGGTCGGAAGCCACATTGTCGGATCCTCTCCAGGGGTGAGCCGGCTGCGGTGTTGTCGCCACCGGCCGTGGCGCAGGTCAGTGCAGGCCACCGTTGACGTCCAGAACAGAGGCGGTGACGTAGCTGCTCTCCGGGCCGGCCAGCCACGCGACGGCCGCGGCGATCTCGGCCGGCGAGCCGAACCGGCCGACCGGGATCCGGGCCCGGTAGTCGTCCCGGCGCTCGGCCGGGATCCGGGCGGCCATCGGGGTGTCGACCAGGCCGGGAGCGACCGCGTTGACCCGGATGCGGTGCTCGGCGAGCGCCCGGCCGAGGCTGCGGGTCAACGCTATGCACGCACCCTTCGACGCCCCGTACGCAGCGTCCGGGCTGCCGGACTGCCCGCTGATCGAGGCCACGTTGACCACAGTGCCGGGCCGGCCGGCGTCGACCAGCGCACGGGCGAACGCCTGGGTGCAGAAGAACGCGGCGCCCAGGTTGACGTCGAGCACCTGCGCGTACGTCTTCGGGTCGTAGTCGAGGAAGTCCCGGGCGTGGTAGACGCCGGCGTTGTTCACCAGCACCGTGGGCTGGCCGTACCGCTCGTGGATCCGCGCGAAGAGCTGCTCCACCTGCTCCGGCACTGCCACGTCGGCGACCAGCGAGGCGTACGCCGCCGGGTCACCGGCCGGGTCGACGTCGACGCCGAGCACCCGGTGCCCAGCCCCGGCCAGCGCGACGGTCACGGCCCGGCCGATGCCACCCGCCGCGCCGGTGACCACGGCGAGCGGGGCTGACTGGTCGGTCATGGCGACCCCACCGCCCCGGCGCCGGCTGCCGGCAGTGCCGCCGACGCGCGGCCCAGGAAGTTGTCGAACAGGCGCAGCCCGTCCTCGGTGAGCACGCTCTCCGGGTGGAACTGCACCCCCTCCACCGGCAGGGTCAGGTGTCGTACCCCCATCACGTAGCCGTCGTCGGACGAGCGCGCGGTGATCTCCAGAGCCGGCGGGGCCGGGTCCGCGACGATCAGCGAGTGGTAGCGGGTGACGGTGAGCGGGGCGGGCGCGCCGGCGAAGACACCTCGGCCGTCGTGGGCGACCACGCTCGTCTTGCCGTGCATCAGGTGCCGGGCGACCGTGACCGTTCCCCCGTACGCGAGGCCGATCGCCTGATGCCCGAGGCAGACGCCGAGCAGCGGCACCTGGCCGGCGAAGGCGTGCACCAGCTCCACGTGCCCGGACTCGGCGGGGTGCCCCGGCCCGGGGCCGAGCACCACCGCGTCCGGCCGCAGGGCGGCGAGCTGCTCGGTGGACCGCGACCGGGAACGGACCACCACGGTCCGCGCGCCGAGGGTCCGCAGGTACTGGTCGATGATGTGGGTGAAACTGTCGTACGCGTCGACGAGCAGGACCTTCACGGCAGCAGCTCCGTACCGGTCAGGGCCCAGAACGTGGCGCTCATCTTGGCCAGCGTCTCCCGCCACTCGGCCCCGGGTGTGGAGTCGGCCACGACCCCGGCGGAGGCCTGGGTGCGGTAGCGGCGACCGTCGTGCACGGCGGTGCGGATGCAGAGCGCCAGCACCGCGTACCCGCGTACGTCGACGAGACCGATCGAGCCGGCGTAGACGCCCCGGGGCTCGTCCTCCAACCCGTCGATGATCTCCATGGAGCGCAGCTTCGGCGCGCCGGTCATGGTGCCGGCCGGGAAGGCGGCGCAGATCGCCGCCCAGACGTCGGCGTCGTCGGCGAGCTGCCCGGAGACGGTGGACACCAGGTGGTGCACGTACGCGAACGGCTCGACGTCGAACATCGCGTCCACGCTGAGCGTCCCCGGCACGCAGACCCGACCGATGTCGTTGCGGCAGAGGTCGACCAGCATGACGTGCTCGGCCCGCTCCTTCTCGCTGGCCGTCAGCTCGGCCACCAGCCGGCGGTCGGTCTCCGGGTCTGCGCTGCGGGCGGCGGTGCCCGCGATCGGGCGCATGGACAGCCGGCCCTCATCGACGCGGAGGAACAGCTCGGGGCTCGCCCCGATGACGGTCCCGCCGGCCCAGGGCGTCAGGTACATGTACGGCGACGGGTTGCGGTGCCGCAGCCGCCGGTAGACCTCCAGCGGGGCGAGAGCCGTCTCCACGTCGATCCGGTGGCCGATCTGGATCTGGTAGCTGTCCCCCACCTCGATGTGCCGCAGGCACTGCTTGACCCGGGCGGCGAACGTCTCCTCGTCGACGGTGTCCCGCACCAGGGTGGGCGGTGGGGCGACCGGCACCGCCGCGTGATCGTCGGGAAGCCCGGCGAGCAGCTCCGACAGCCGGGGAGCGCCGCTGTCGGGGGGCAGGTGCGGGCCGCTGGCGGTGAGCTGCCGCACGGTGCCGGCGCGCAGGTCCCACCAGACGGTGTGCCGGAACAGCACGAGGGTGCAGCGCGGGATGTCGTCGACCACCCGGTCGACGGAGAGCTCGTCCATGTCCCGCGCGGCCTCGTACGCCAGGGTGGTGAGGAAGCCGAAGGCGAAGCTGTCGGCGGGGGCGGTGGTCCGCACCGCGAAGGCCCGCTGCACGGCCCGGACCGCCGCCCAGACCTCGGGTGGCCCGGAAACCGACCAGACCCGCTCCGGCGCGTGGTGCCGGGCCGGCTCGCCCAGGACCGCCGTGAGCACGGCGGACAGGGCGTCGCCGAGCGGACCGTCGCAGATCACCTCAAGCCGGTCGGCGATGAACCGCAACTCGGCGAGAGTGTCCCAGCCGACTGCCGCCGCATAGCGGTCCTGAGCCGGGCCGTCTAGGCTTTCGAAGAGATACAGATCGTCGTGCGGACGACATTCGGAGAGTGCCGTGTAGAGCGACAATGGATTGATTGCCGACAGTGTGACGGATGTCACCTCTATTGGAATTGAGTTGGCCAGTGGCGTAGGCCGCATCGCCACAGAATGCGACCGAATGGGCCACGTGGCGGTCTTGGTTGACAATGAGGACACTGCGAAACCCCCTCTGAGCAGCCCGATTTCGGCGCCACCGTTGGCGCTGACCCCGCCGCGTGACACGGCAGATCGGACTTTCCCCCCGCACAAAAGGACTCGCACGACCGGCCCCGCGCCGGCACCAGGGACGTTAGTGAGGTCCATATTGGACAACTCGGAACGTACGCCCTGATTCGCCGGTCGCTGGACGGTTGCGCGTCCGGCCAACACTTTCCTCAAGTACAGATCGCGCTGTCCATACCACTTCGACTACGCCGGAGCGGACCACTTGTTGTTGAATCTAAACCTGTCAATAGACGGTCAGTCGCGCGAAACGCTGGCAGTGCAGCTCCGTAACGCATTTCGTACGCAGATCGAGGAGGGCGTGCTGCGTCCCGGCACCCGCCTGCCGTCGAGCCGGCAGCTCGCCGCAGACCTCGGGGTGTCCCGCAGTGTGGTCGTCGAGGCGTACGAGCAGCTCTGCGCCGAGGGCTACTTCGTCTCCCAACACGGCTCGGGCACCTCGGTGGCGGCGGCGGCGCGCGACGAGATCGGCTCGGCGCTCACGCCGGGCGACCGCGCACCGACGGCGGCACTGCGGGACCTGCGCACCGGCGGCCTGCACGCCTCCACCTTCCCCGGGCAGGACTGGATCCGGGCGGTCAGCGCGGTGGTCACCTCGGCCGGCCTCCGCGAGCTGGGATACGCCCCGCCGTCCGGCCTGCCGGTCGTCCGACACACCCTCGCCGGCTACCTCGGCCGGGTGCGCGGCGTGCGTACCAGACCCGACCACCTCATGATCACGTCCGGCTTCGCCCAGGGCCTCGCGCTGCTGTGCCGGGAGCTGCGCGACCGGGGCCACGACACGGTCGGCGTGGAGGACCCGGGTCACCCGGGCGAGTGGGAGTTCATCGCCGACGCCGGCCTGCGTCCGGTGGGCCTACCGGTGGACGCCGACGGCATCCGGGTCGACGCCCTGGCCGCGAGCGGGGTCCGCGCCGTGCTCGTCACCCCGGCCAGCCAGTTCCCGACCGGGGCCACGCTCAGCGCGCAACGCCGGGAGCAGCTCGTCGCCTGGGCCGAGGCGGTCGACGGCTACATCGTCGAGGACGACTTCGACGCCGCCTTCGTCGCCCCGGCGCAGCGGATGCCGGCGTTGCAGAGCCTCGCCCCGGACCGGGTGATCTACGCCGGCAGCGCCAGCAAGGTGCTCGCCCCGGCGCTCCGCCTCGGTTGGCTGGCCACCCCGCCCACGCTGACCGCGCCGATCGAGCGCCTGCGCGCCGGCTGGGACCTCGGCTGCTCCAGCCTGGAGCAGCTCGCCTTCGCCCGCCTCATCGACACCGGGGCGTTCGACCGGCACCTGCGGCGACTCACCGCCGACATCCAGAAACGCCGTCAGGTGGTCCACCAGTTCGTCGCCCGCGAGCTGCCCGGCACCACCCTGCGCAACGGGCACGGCGGGTTGCAGGCGTACCTGGAACTGCCCACCTGGTGCGCCGAGGAGGCGCTGGTGCAGGCCGCCCGACGCCGCTCGGTCCTGGTCCGTGGCGGCCGCTTCTACGCCCTGCGCGCCGACGACCGGCCGCCAGCACTGGTCGTCGGCTACGCCGGGTTGCGCGGCACCGAGCTGGGCCGCGGCCTGGCCGGGATCGCCGGGGCGTACCGGGAGACGATGGGCCGCACCGGGTCCAGAGCCCCCCGGGTGACTCCGACGGCCGAACCGAGCGGCACGGGGGTCCGCGGTGGACGGTGAGCACGACCGGTGACCCCTGTCGTCCCGGCATCGCCACCCTGGGCGGGCTCGCGTCCCAGGCCAAGCTAGGGGTGTCGGCTGCTCCCACGGGCGCGTTACGGTCCGGCCGTGCCCGTACCGCGATGCGCGCGCGGGTCACTTAAGAATCGTCGTCTGTCGAAGCGTCAGGCGTCGGGGGAGGGGTCGACCGGTGTTCAGGCGTATCGCGATCATCAATCGGGGAGAAGCCGCGATGCGGCTGATCCATGCCGTACGGGACCTGTCGGCGGAGTCGGGTGACCACGTCGAGACGGTCGCCCTGTTCACCGACGAGGACCGTACCGCGACGTTCGTCCGGGCGGCCGACCTGACGTATCCACTGGGTGCCGCGGCCACCCGCCCGTACCTCAACCACGAGCTGCTGGAACGCGCCCTGGTCGAGACCGGCGCCGACGCGGCCTGGGTCGGCTGGGGATTCGTCGCGGAGGACCCGGCGTTCGCCGAGCTGTGCGAGCGGATCCGCGTCACGTTCGTGGGGCCGAGCGCGGAGGCGATGCGCAAGCTCGGCGACAAGATCGGCTCGAAGCTGATCGCCGAGGAGGTCGGCGTCCCGGTCGCCCCGTGGAGCCGGGGCGAGGTGGCGACCCTCCAGGACGCTCTTCGCGCGGGCGACCAGATCGGCTACCCGTTGATGCTCAAGGCGACCGCCGGCGGTGGTGGGCGTGGCATCCGGCGGGTCGACTCGCCGGTGGACCTCACCGACGCCTATGAGCGCACCAGCCAGGAGGCGTTGCGGGCCTTCGGCTCCGGCGTGGTCTTCCTGGAACGCCTGGTGACCGGCGCCCGGCACGTCGAGGTGCAGATGATCGCCGACGGGCAGGGTGGTGCCTGGGCGCTCGGGGTGCGGGACTGCTCGGTGCAACGGCGCAACCAGAAGATCATCGAGGAGTCCGCGTCGCCGGTGCTGGCGGCGGAACAGGTCGCCGAGGTGAAGGCCGCCGCGGTGCGGCTCGCACTGGCGGTCGGCTACCGGGGCGCCGGCACTGTGGAGTTCCTGTACCACCCGGCCCAGAAGCTGTTCGCCTTCCTGGAGGTCAACACGCGGCTCCAGGTCGAGCACCCGATCACCGAGATCACCACCGGCACCGACCTGGTCAAACTCCAACTGCACGTGGCCGGCGGCGGCCGGCTCGACGGTCCGGCACCGGTGGAGGCGGGTCACGCGGTCGAGGCCCGACTCAACGCCGAGGACCCGGACCGCGACTTCGCACCCTCCCCCGGCCGGATCGTCCGGCTCGCGCTGCCGGCCGGCCCGGGCATCCGGGTCGACACCGGTGTCAGTGAGGGCGACAGCATCCCGGCGGCCTTCGACTCGATGATCGCCAAGATCATCGCGTACGGCCGGGACCGCGACGAGGCGCTCGGCCGCCTGCGTCGCGCCATGGCCGAGACCACCGTCATCATCGAGGGTGGCGCCACCAACAAGAGCTTCGTGCTGGACCTGCTCGACCAGTCCGAGGTGATCGACGGCTCCGCCGACACCGGCTGGATCGACCGCGTCCGCTCCGAGGGCCGCCTCGTCACCCACCGCCACTCCGCGATCGCCCTCGCCGCGGCGGCCATCGAGGCCTACCAGGACGAGGAGGAGGTCAGCCGGCAGCGCCTGTTCACCACCGCCCACGGCGGCCGCCCGCAGGTGCGCCACGAGACCGGCCGCCCGCTCGACCTGAAACTGCGCGGCGTCGCCTACCGGGTGGCGGTGTCCCGCGTGAGCCGCAGGTGTTTCCGCATCGGCCTGTCGGCCGGCGGGGACGTCCACCGCGTGGACGTGCGGATGGAACGGTTCGACGAGCACCGCGGGCAGATGCTGGTCAACGGCAACCGCTTCCGGTTGGTGACCGCGACCCACGGGCCGATCCACACGATCGAGGTCGACGGCGTCACCCACCGGGTCAGCAGGGACGAGGGCGGCGTGGTCCGCTCCCCCGCGCCGGCCCTCGTCGTCGCGACTCCCCTGACCGTCGGTGACGAGGTCGAGGCCGGCGCGCCGATCCTGGTGCTGGAGAGCATGAAGATGGAGAACGTGCTCCGGGCCCCGTTCAGGGCCCGCGTGCGCGAGTGCCCCGTCGCGGTCGGCAGCCAGGTCGAGACGGGCACCCCCCTGATGCGCCTCGAACCACTGGCCGACACCACCACCGAGGAGACGACCACTTCGGCCGAGGTCGTCGAGATCGACCTGCCGGCGGCACCGGGCGGGCCGTCGGCGGAGGAGGTCCTGGACGATCTGCGCGCGCTGCTGCTCGGCTACGACGTCGCCCCGGGCGAGATCGGGCGCTGCCCAGCCGTGCGTACCGGGGCACCGGCCGGTCACCTCGACCTTCTGACGATCTTCGCGAACCTGGCGGAGCTGGCCCGCAACAAGCCGCGTCGGACCGCCGACGCCCAGCCGGGCAGCGCCGTGCACACCCCGCGCGAGTTCTTCCACAGCTACCTGCAGAGCCTCGACGCCGAACGGGCCGGCGTCCTCCCCCGGGTTCGTGGCACGCCTGGAACGGGTCCTCGCCCACTACGGCGTGACCGGGCTGGACCGCACACCGGAACTGGAGGACGCCGTCTTCCGGATCTTCCTGGCCCAGCAACGGATGGCCGCCGCGACGCCGGTCGTCTCCGAGGTGCTGCGCCAACTGCTCGCCGGGCCCGCACCCGTCGGCGACCTGCGTGAACCCGCCGGTGTCGTCCTCGAGCGCCTGATCGAGGCGACCCAGGTCCGCTTCCCGGTGATCGCCGACCTGGCACGTGGTCTGGTCTTCCGCTGGTACGCCCAGCCCCTGCTGCGCCGCACCCGCGCCGAGGTCTATGCCGAGGTCCGTGCCGACCTGCGCCACCTCGATGAGCACCCGGACGCCCCGGACCGGGCCGACCGCATCCAACGCATGGTCTCCTGTCGACAACCCCTCGTGCGGATCATCGGTCAGCGCATCCGACGCCCCGGCCACACCGAGCACGGCCCGCTGCTGGAGGTGCTCACCCGCCGCTACTACGGCAACCGGGGCCTGACCGCGGTGACCGCGCGGGGCGGGCTCCTCACCGCCGAGCACGGCACGACCCACATCGTGGCGGGCGCCACCGACATCGCCCGTCTTCCCGACACCCTCACCGCGCTCGCCGAGCTGGCCGCCGACGCCCCGGCCCCACTGGTCGCCGACCTGTACGTCGCGGTGCAGGACCAACCCGACGACGACGCCGTCGCGGTACGCCTCGCTGAGCTGTTCGCGGCACACCCGCTGCCGTCGACCGTCCAGCGGGTCACCGCGACCGTCGCCAGCTCCAACGGCGCCGTCATGCACCACTACTTCACCTTCCGGCCCGGCGAGGCCGGCTTCACCGAGGACCGGCTGATCCGTGGGCTGCACCCGCAGATCGCCCAGCGCCTGCAACTGGAGCGGCTGCGCGAGTTCGACCTGACCCGGCTGCCCTCGGCCGACGAGGAGATCTACCTCTTCAAGGCAGTGGCGCGCAGCAACCCCGCCGACGAACGGCTCATCGCCATGGGCCAGGTCCGCGACCTGACCCCGCTGCGGGAGACCGACGGACGCCTGGTCGCGCTGCCCGCCCTGGAGGAGGCCACCACCCTGGCCCTGGACGCGATCCGCGACATCCAGGCGCGGCGGCCGCAGGACAAGCGGTTCGACACCAACCGGATCCTGATGTACGTCTGGCCGCCCACCAACCTGTCGCTCGACGAGCTGAACGCGCTGGTCCAGCGGATCCTGCCCACCTCGACCGGGGCCGGGCTGGAAGAGGTGCAGTTCATCGCCCGGCAGCCGCACTCGGCCGGGGACGTGGCGGTGACGATCACCCTGGACCCGGGCAACGGCGCTCACCTCAACGTGGGCGCGCCGTCCACCGAGCCGGTGCGACCGCTCGACGACTACCGGCAGAAGGTGCTGCGTGCCGCACGTCGGGGCACCACCTACCCGTACGAACTGACCGGGCTGCTGGGCCGCTTCACCGAGTACGACCTCGACCCGTCCGGGACGCTCGTACCCGTCGAACGGCCGAAGGGAAAGAACTCGGCGGCCATCGTGGCCGGCGTGGTGACCACCCCGACCGAGCGCTACCCGGAGGGCGTCACCCGCGTGGTGCTGCTCGGCGACCCGACCAAGGCGCTGGGCGCGCTGTCCGAGCCGGAGTGCGCTCGCGTCATCGCCGCCCTCGACCTGGCCGAGACCATGCGGGTGCCCCTGGAGTGGTTCGCCCTGTCGGCGGGCGCCCGCATCTCGATGAGTTCCGGAACCGAGAACATGGACTGGGTCGCCGCCGCGCTCAAGCGCGTCGTGACGTTCACCCAGGCCGGTGGTGAGATCAACATCGTGGTGGCCGGCATCAACGTCGGCGCGCAGCCGTACTGGAACGCCGAAGCGACGATGCTCATGCACACCAAGGGCATTCTGGTGATGACCCCGGACTCGGCGATGGTGCTCACCGGCAAGCACTCGCTGGACTTCTCCGGTGGCGTGTCGGCCGAGGACAACTTCGGCATCGGCGGCTACGACCGGGTCATGGGGCCCAACGGGCAGGCACAGCACTGGGCACCCAGCCTGCCGGCGGCACGGGACGTGCTCATGGCCCACTACGACCACACCTACGTCGTACCCGGGGAGACCGGGCCTCGGCGGGCCGACACCGACGACCCGGTCGACCGGGACGTCTCCGACTACCCGCACCTCGTCGACGGCAGCGACTTCACCACCGTCGGGCAGATCTTCTCGGCGAGCCACAACCCGGACCGCAAGAGGGCCTTCGACATCCGTACCGTCATGCGCGCCCTGTCCGACCAGGACCACCCCGTCCTCGAACGTTGGGCCGGGATGGCCGACGCCGACACGTCGGTGGTCCAGGACGCCCACGTCGGTGGCTATCCCGTCTGCCTGATCGGCATCGAGTCGCGCCCGGTCCCCCGGCGCGGGTTCCCGCCCACCGACGGTCCGGACACCTACACGGCGGGCACCCTGTTCCCCCGCTCGTCGAAGAAGACGGCACGGGCGATCAACGCGGCCTCCGGCAACCGCCCGCTCGTCGTGCTGGCTAACCTGTCCGGCTTCGACGGCTCCCCCGAGTCGATGCGCAACCTCCAGTTGGAGTACGGCGCCGAGATCGGCCGGGCGATCGTCAACTTCGAGGGCCCGATCGTCTTCACGGTGATCTCCCGCTACCACGGCGGCGCGTTCGTGGTCTTCTCCAAGGCCCTCAACCCGAACATGTCCGTGCTCGCTTTGGAAGGCTCGTTCGCCTCGGTGCTCGGCGGCGCCCCGGCCGCGGCCGTCGTCTTCTCCGGTGAGGTCACCAACCGCACCGCGAAGGACCCCCGCGTCGCCGAGCTGCACGCGCAGGTCGCGGGCGCGACCGGCGTGGAACGGGCGGCCCTCAACGTCCTGCTCGCCGAGGTGCGCTCGTCGGTCCGCGCGGAGAAGCTGGGCGAGGTGGCCGCGGAGTTCGACCGGGTGCACAGCATCCAGCGAGCCGTCCAGGTCGGCTCGGTCGACGCCATCGTCAGCACCGCCGAGCTGCGGCCCCGCATCATCGAGGCGATCGAGCACGGCCTGAAGAGGTGACGCCCTCCCCGCCCTGGCATCGGGGTGCTAGGGGTCTGTGTCGGCACCGGAGACGCCCCCATGCTGAATTCGGAGCGACGAGGCTCCGTGGCAGAGAGGACCGATCCGATGCCTCAGTACCTGACACTCGACCCGCCGGCCCTGGCACCGTCCGAGCCCGTGCTGGTGTTCCTCCAGGGTGGACCTGCCGACATCCCCCGCACTGTGGTGGCCAGCGTCGAGCAGCTGGTCTACGGAAAGATCAAAGTGCCCTACCTGGCCGGTTACGAGCACTTCGAGCGCCGCTTCGGCGACGGCTCCCCGCTGTTGTTCACCTGGACCGCGCGGACCAAGATCGCGGAATGACGCGGGACGGATCGCGGGTCGCACCCTTGGCGGCGGCGCCGGGGCGGCGGCCCGCGATCGGACGCCCACCGACTGCCCGGGCCCCTAGCCGGGACGGGCACTCCCTTAGCTGCGCGAGCGCGGCCCGTGAAAGCCGCAGCGTTCGTTCCCTACGGCTACCAGCGTCGATACTGTTGAAGCGTGACCAATGCCAGCCGTGCCCGTGCACTGCCGCCCGAGGGCGTCAGGTCGGCCACCGCTGACTCCGGAACCGTTTCTCCGGCGCGGAGGAAGCCATGATCGAGTCCATCCTTCCCGGCGCCGTGACGGCCGTCGACACCTTCGTGGACCCGCCCGGTGCCGACCTCTTCCCCGAGGAGGAGGCCGTCATCCGCAAGGCCGTGGACAAGCGCCGCCGCGAGTTCACCACCGCCCGCTGGTGCGCACGCCAGGCGATGCGCCAGATCGGGATCGCTCCCGCGCCGGTCCTGCCCGGCACCCGCGGCGAGCCCCAGTGGCCCTTCGGGATGGTCGGCAGCATCACCCACTGCGCCGGCTACCGCGCCGCAGTCCTCGCCGAGCAGGAGAAGGTCACCACTGTCGGCATCGACGCCGAACCCAACGAGGCTCTCGCCAACGGCGTGCTCGAAGCCGTCTCCCTGGCCGAGGAACGGGACCGCATCGCCGTCCTGCTGCGCGACCATCCCGGCGTCGCCTGGGACCGGATGCTGTTCAGCGCGAAGGAATCGGTCTACAAGGCCTGGTTCCCGCTGACCGCACGGTGGCTCGACTTCGAGGACGCGAACATCGTCATCGACCCGCTGAACGGCACCTTCAACGCCACGCTGCTGGTGACCGGGCCGTGGGTGCACGGGCGGCGGCTCAGCGGGTTCAGCGGCCGGTGGCTCGTCGAGCAGGGCCTCGTCGTCACCGCCATCACCGTCCTCGCGCCGGTGGTCCCGAAGGCCCGGCCCGCCGGCCGCCTCGCCGCGCACCGCTGAGCCCGCACTTCCCCGCGCACAGCACGGTGGCCGCCTCCCGAGTGGGAGGCGGCCACCGTGTCGTCCAGGGTCAGCCCGCGACCGTACTCATCGCTGGAGCCGTTCCAACAGGTCCACCGCGGCCTCGGCGAGGACAGTGCCGGGCGGGAAGACCGCCGAGGCGCCAGCCCGGCGCAGCGCGGCGATGTCACCGGGCGGCACCACCCCGCCGACCACGATCATGATGTCCGCGCGGCCCAGCGCGGTCAGCGCCGCACGCAGCGCGGGCACCAGGGTGAGGTGGCCGGCGGCGAGTGAGTTGACGCCGACGATGTGCACGTCCGCGTCGGCCGCCTGCCGGGCGACCTCGTCCGGGGTCTGGAAAAGCGGACCCACCTCGACGTCGAACCCCAGGTCGGCGAAGGCCGTGGCGACCACCTTCTGACCGCGGTCGTGACCGTCCTGGCCCATCTTGGCTACCAGGATCCGGGGACGGACCCCGCGCCGGTCGGCGAACGCGTCGGCGGCGTCGCGGGCCCGGGCGACGCCGGGATCGGTGCCCGCCTCGTCGCGGTACACGCCCTCGGTCGTACGGATGTGGGCGACGTGCCGGCCGAACGCCGTCTCCAGGGCCGTGGAGATCTCCCCGACGGTGGCGTGCGCCCGGGCGGCGGTGACGGCCAGGTCGAGCAGGTTGGCCGCCGGGTCGGTGGCGCCCCGGGTGAGGGCGGCCAGGGCGGCGTCGCAGGCCGGCTGGTCGCGTTCGGCCCGCAGGCGGCGCAGCTTGGCGACCTGCTCGGCGCGCACCGCCGTGTTGTCCACCTTGCGCACCTCGATCGGGTCCTCCACGACCGGTCGGTGCCGGTTCACACCGATCACCGGCTGCCGACCGGAGTCGATCCGCGCCTGCGTACGCGCGGCGGCCTCCTCGATCCGCAGCTTGGGCAGCCCCTGCTCGATGGCTCGGGCCATGCCGCCGGCCTGCTCGACCTCCCGGATGTGACCCCACGCCCGCTGGGCCAGGTCGTGGGTGAGCCGCTCCAGGTAGGCGCTGCCGCCCCAGGGGTCGATCACCTGGGTGGTGCCCGACTCCTGCTGGAGCAACAGTTGGGTGTTGCGGGCGATCCGGGCGGAGAAGTCGGTCGGCAGCGCCAACGCCTCGTCCAGCGCGTTCGTGTGCAGCGACTGCGTGTGGCCCTGGGTCGCCGCCATCGCCTCGACGCAGGTGCGCACCACGTTGTTGTACGGGTCCTGCGCGGTCAACGACCAGCCGGACGTCTGGCAGTGGGTACGCAGCGACAGCGACTTCGGGTCGGTCGCGCCGGCGTCGCGCAGCAGCCGTGCCCACAGCAGGCGGCCGGCCCGCAGCTTCGCCACCTCCATGAAGAAGTGCATGCCGACCGCCCAGAAGAACGACAGCCGGGGGGCGAACGCGTCGACGTCGAGCCCGGCGGTCTTGCCGGCGCGCACGTACTCGGCGCCGTCGGCGAGGGTGTACGCCAACTCCAGGTCGGCGGTCGCCCCCGCCTCGTGCATGTGGTAGCCGGAGATCGAGATCGAGTTGAACCGCGGCATCCGCTGCGAGATGTAGGCGAAGATGTCCGCCACGATCCGCATCGACGGCTCCGGCGGATAGATGTACGTGTTGCGGACCATGAACTCCTTGAGGATGTCGTTCTGGATGGTCCCCGCCAGCTGCTCGGGCGTGACCCCCTGCTCCTCGGCGGCGACGATGTAGAGGGCAAGGATCGGCAGCACCGCACCGTTCATGGTCATCGACACGCTGATCCGGTCCAGCGGGATGCCGGCGAACAGCTCCCGCATGTCGAGGATCGAGTCGATCGCCACGCCGGCCATGCCCACGTCACCGGCCACCCGGGGGTGGTCGGAGTCGTAACCACGGTGGGTGGCCAGGTCGAACGCGACAGACAGTCCCTTCTGCCCGCCGGCCAGGTTGCGCCGGTAGAAGGCGTTGGACTCCTGCGCCGTGGAGAAGCCCGCGTACTGGCGGACCGTCCACGGGCGGGTGGCGTACATGGTCGGGTAGGGACCACGCACGAACGGGGCGATGCCCGGCAGCGAGTCGAGGAAGTCCACACCGGCCAGGTCGTCGGCGGTGTAGAACCGCTTGACGCCGATCCCCTCCGGGGTCTGCCACACATCTGTCGACTCCGGAGCGGGGCCGCTCGGTGCGGGTGGGGTGCCGAGCTCGACGTCGGCGTACGAGGGGATCATCGCGGGACTCCGAGGTCGTCGAGCGTGGTCTCCAGCACGCGGACGGCGTCGCACCCGGCGTACAGGTGGTCGTCGACGCCCG
Organism: Micromonospora sp. MGP-C2; assembly: GCF_057766525.1. Classification (NCBI taxonomy): domain Bacteria; kingdom Bacillati; phylum Actinomycetota; class Actinomycetes; order Micromonosporales; family Micromonosporaceae; genus Micromonospora; species Micromonospora sp. MGP-C2. The sequence goes on along the minus strand of NZ_JBYMEN010000002.1, from coordinate 123,157 downwards.
CCTGGCCGCCCGGCCGCCCGGCCAGCCAGATCTTCGCGGCGCCGGCCTGCCGGAGCGCGGCCGTGACCGACGCGGCCTGCTCGGCGTAGAGACGGTCGGACGAGCAGACGCACGCCACGGCACCGGGCGGGACCGGCTCGTCGGCAGCGGTCGTCACGGTGCGGATGCCGCCGGCCGCGAACAGGTTCGCGGCGAAGGCGACCCGGGCGCCGTGGTCGGACGCCCGGCCGATCGTGACCAGGTGCACCACCGGCGCCGTGGTCGCGCCGTCGGCCCGTCGGCGCAGCTCCTCGAACCGTTCCGCGTAACGGTGGCGGGGCAGACCGCCCACCGGAGCCGGTGGCACGGCGTGGCGGGCCGGGACCTGCTCGTCGAGATCGGGGAACTCGCTGACCCCGGTGATCGCGTCCTGGCGGCGGGCCACACGCGTCGCCCGACGCTCCCAGGTCGCGGCCAGCCGGTCCGCGACCAGACCGCTGCGCAGCGCCGTCCCGATGCCGCCCGCCCTCTCGATCGTGGTGAACCACTCCCACGCCGCACGGGCCAGCTCGTCGGTGCGCGACTCGACGTACCAGGACCCGCCGGCCGGATCGGTGACTCGGTGCAGGTGCGCCTCGTCCAGCAGGATGAGCTGGGTGTTGCGGGCGATCCGCTGGGCCGTCTCGTCGGGCCGGCCGAGGGCCACGTCGAACGGCTGCACGGTGATCGCCCCGGCGCCGCCGACGCCCGCGCCGAAACAGGCGAGCGTGGTGCGCAGCAGGTTGCTCCACGGGTCCCGGGCGGTCATCATCGCGCCCGAGGTGACGGCGTGCTGCCGCTGCGCCGACTGTCGGTTCGCGCCGGCGACCTCGGTGACCCGGTGCCAGAGTCGGCGGGCCGCCCGGAGCTTGGCGATCGTGGCGAACTGGTCGGCGGTCGCGGCGTAACGGAACTCGAGTTGGTCGAGCGACCTGGTGAGCGGGATCCCCCGGTCGCTCATCGCCCGCAGGTACGCCACACCGGTGGCCAACGCGCAGCCCAGTTCCTCGGCGTCGCTGCCGCCCGCGTCGTGATAGGTGGTCACGTCCACTGTCAGCGCCCGCAGCTCGGGGTGTGCCGTCACCGACTGGGCCGCCAGGTCCGCGGCGACGCCGAGTTCCGGTTCGATGCCGGTTGCCGCGAACGCGCCGTACGGGTCGGCGCCCAGGTTCCCCCGCAACACGCGGGGCTCGATGGTCTGCCGAGCGGCCACGTCCAGCAGGGCGGCGGTGGCCTTGTCGGTCTCGGTGCCGGCGTCGAGCACGATGCCGGTGCGGTCCAGCGGGATACCGGTGAGCAGCTCGCCCAGCTGCTCGGGGGCGGCAGCCCGTAGCCACAGCGAGGTCGCCCCGCCGTGCAGGTCGGCACGCGCCGCCGCGGCGGTACGTACCGGGTCCGGGTCGGTGTGCACCGTACGCACGTCCCACCGGCCGCCGACGCCGCCGCCCCGGGTGAACGGCGCCTGCCCGGGCAGCCCGTCGGGCACTGTGGTGTCCCGCGAGGTGTAGAGCGGCGCCAGTGGGAACCCGTCGTACGTGGTGGTGGCCAGCAGGTCGGCGGCGTCGCCCGCGGCGGTGTTCTCGTCCGCTCTTCCGGACCTGCGCAGCACGCTGAGGGTGAGCCGCTGCCAGTCCTCGATGGCGGGCACCGGGAAGTCGCGTGTCATGAGTGTGTTCCTCCTTGTCCCGGCGCGTTCAGGCGCGACCGAGCTCACTGCGGATGAAGGCGAACAGTTCCTCGTCGCTGGCTTCTTCGAGCGGTGGTGCCTCCTCGGTTACCGGCTCGACGACGTCGTTGAGGCGGTTGATGAAGGCCTGGAGTCGCAGGACCGTCCGGCTGCGGGTGGTGCTGTCCGGTGTGGACACGGTGAGGCCCGCTTCGAGACGGTCCAGTTCGGCGAAGAGCCCGCCGGTCAGGTCCAGACCGTCGCCGATGACCGTGTGCCGGATGTGACCGGCGAGGGCCAGCGCGGTCGGGTGGTCGAACGCGGCCGTGGGCGGCAGGTTGAGACCGGTGACCCGGCCGAGCCGGTTGCGCAGCTCGACCGCGGTGAGCGAGTCGAAGCCGAGTTCGGTGAAGGCCCGGGTGGGTGGGACGGCTTCCAGGGTGCCGTGCCCCAGGACGGCGGCGACGGTGCCGCGTACCAGGTCGAGGGCCGCCCGATCCTGTTCCGGTTCGGTCAGGGCGCGCCACGCGTCGCGCAGCGCGGCGGTGGCACCGGCGTCCCCGGCCGGGGCCTGCTCCGCCGCCGAGACGGGCACCTCGGGCAGGTCGGTGAGCAGCCGGCTGGGCCGGGTGCCGGTGAAGGCGAGCGCGAACCGTGGCCAGTCGACGTCGGCGAGGACGACCTGGCCGGCCGTGGCGGCCGCAGCCGCCATCGCGTCGAGGGCGGCGTGCGGCGCAAGGGGGGCCAGGCCGTGGCGGCGCAGGCGTTCGTCGCTCCCGGTCCACGGTCCCCAGGCGATCGCGGTGCCGCCGGCCCGCTGGGCGAGCGCTTCCACTGTGGTGGCGGCCACCGCCGCGGCGGCCTGCAGACCGCCGCCCCAGGTGCCGGCGACCGAGGTGAAGACGACGAACGCGTCCAGGTCCTCGTGGATCAGGTCCGTCAGGTGCCGGGCCCGGCGTACCGCCGGGGTGTCCCAGGCGTCGGGGTCGGTGTCGGTCAGGGGCGTGGGGGCGGGCTCGGAGCGGTCGGCGAGGACGACAGCCGTCAGCGCGACGCCGTCGGCCCGGACGCGGGTCAGCAGGTCGGCCAGGTCGGCGCGGTCGTTGCCGGTGCAGGTTTCCAGGGTGACCACGCCGTGGTCCACCTCGGTGATGCTCTCGGTGACGATCACCCGGTCGGCGCCCTCGGCCGCCGCCCAGCGGGCGATGTCGCCGCTGGTGTCGCCGACTACCAGGACCGTGCCGCGCGGGCGCCACCGGCCGACGGGCGCGGGAGCGTGCCGCAGGCGCCGGGCGAGCACCCGGTCGCCGCGAATGGCGAGCTGGTCCTCACCGCCACCGAGCGCGGCGGCGAGGTGCTCGCCGGCCCAGTCGGCGGGTACGTCCAGGAGGCCACCCCAGCGGTGCGGCAGTTCCAGGGCGGCGACCCGGCCCAGTCCCCACACCGCCGCGGCGGACGGGTCGAGCGGGTCACCGGGGTCGGTGGCGACGGCCGCGGTGGTCACCATCCAGAGCGGCGCGTCGACAGCGGCGTCGGCGTACGCCTGGACGAGGACGAGCGCGGCCTCGGGGGTGCCAGCGGACGCGACGGCCCCGGCGATCGGACCGCCGGCGTCGGCCAGGCGGAGCTGGTCGGCCACGGCGGCGCGGTCCAGGCCGAGGACCGGGACGCCACGCACCTCGGCGCCGGACGCGGCGAGGGCTTCAGCGGCGACAGTCGGGTACGCGTCGTCGCCGAGCACCAGCCACGCCCCGCTGACCGTCGTGGCGGTCGGGGTCGTCGGGGTCCACGCCTCCTCGTAGCGCCACGAGTCGCGGGCTCGGGTGGCCCGCCGTTCCTGACGCCAGGCGGTCAGGGCGGGCAGCAGGTCGCTGCCGTCTCCGGTGATACCCAATGGGCTGAGGTCGCCCTCCTCGACGGCCTGCCAGAACTCGCTGTCCACCGGGTCGACGGAGGCCCGCTCGACCGGGGACGGCCAGAAGCGGACGCGCTGGAAGGGGTAGGTGGGCAGGTCGACGCGCCGACCGCCGGGGCTGCACGTGTCCCAGTCGACGGCGACCCCGCGGACGAAGGCGCCGGCCAGAGCCGTCAGGAAGGTGGTGGGCTGGTCCCGGCCGGCGCGTTGCACCGGCACGAAGACCGCATCGGTCACGCAGTCCGCGCCCATCGCCGACAGCACACCGTCCGGGCCGATCTCCACGAACGTGCTGACACCCAGGTTCTCCAGGGTGGCGATGCCGTCGGCGAAGCGAACCGCCTCCCGCACGTGCCGCACCCAGTACGCGGCGTCCTGCGTCGCACCAACCTGCCCGGTCACGTTCGAGACGACCGGAATCCGCGGAGACGCGTAGGTCAACGTCTCCGCAACCTGTGCGAACTCCACCAGCATCGGCTCCATCAACACCGAGTGGAACGCGTGAGAAACCTGGAGCCGCTTCGACTTCTCAAAGTGCGCGGCCACGGATGCCACCTCGTCGGCGGCACCGGACAGCACCACCGAGCGAGGACCATTGACCGCCGCGACCGACACGCCGCCGGTCAACAGCGGCAGCACCTCGGCCTCGGTGGCCCGCACCGCAACCATGACCCCACCAGTGGGCAACGCCTGCATCAACCGACCGCGCGCCGCGACCAGCTTCGCCGCGTCGGCCAGCGACAGCACCCCGGCGACGTGCGCGGCGGCGATCTCCCCGATCGAGTGCCCCACCAGGAAGTCCGGCGTCACACCGAACGACTCGACCAGCCGGAACAGTGCCACCTCGACCGCGAACAGGGCGGTCTGCGTGTAGACGGTCTGGTCCAGCTCGCCGCCGTCGGCGATCACCGCGCGCAACGGCCGGTCGAGGTAACGATCCAGTTCCGCGCAGGCCGCGTCGAACGCCTCGGCGAACACGGGATACGTGGCGGCCAGTTCCAGGCCCATGCCCGGGCGCTGCGACCCCTGCCCGGAGAAGACGAACGCCGTCCGTCCACGCACCGCCGAACCGGTGACCAGCGCGGCATGGTCACCGCCGGCGACCAGGGTGTCAAGCGCCGCGACCAGGGCGTCGGTGTCGGCGCCGACCACCACCGCCCGCTCCTCCAGGACACTGCGGGTGGTGGCGATCGAGTGGATCACGTCCTTCGGATCGGCCCCCGCCGAGAGCCGCTGCCGCAGCCGCGCACCCTGCTCACGCAGCGCGGGCTCGGTACGCGCCGACAGCGGCAGCGCCATCACCGGCGCCTGCTGCTGCTCGGGCTCGGCGGCAACCGACGGCTGCGGGGTTGGCGGTTCCTCCAGCACGGCGTGCGCGTTGGTGCCGCTGAACCCGAACGACGAGATCGCCGCCCGACGCGGCCGGTCGCCGGTCCGCGCCCACGGCTGCTCCTCGGTGAGCAGCGCCACCGCTCCCGCGCTCCAGTCCACGTGCGGGCTGGGCTGGTCGGCGTGCAGCGTACGCGGCAGGGTCTCGTGCCGCATCGCCTCGACCATCTTGATGATGCCGGCGACACCGGCCGCCGCCTGGGTGTGACCGATGTTCGACTTCACCGACCCCAGCCACAGCGGCTGGTCGGTGGACCGACCCTGCCCGTACGTCGCCAGCAGCGCCTGCGCTTCGATCGGGTCGCCGAGTTTCGTTCCGGTGCCGTGCGCCTCCACCACGTCGACGTCGGCGGCCGACACACCCGCGTTGGCCAGGGCCGCCCGGATCACCCGTTGCTGCGACGGTCCGTTCGGGGCGGTCAGCCCGTTCGACGCGCCGTCCTGGTTGACAGCGCTTCCCCGGACCACCGCGAGCACCGGGTGCCCGTTGGCGACGGCGTCGCTGAGCCGTTCCAGCAGGAGCATGCCGACGCCCTCGCCCCAGATCGTCCCGTCCGCGCCAGCGGAGAAGGCCCGGCACCGGGCCGTGGCGGACAGGCCACGCTGGCGGCTGAACTCGATGAACGCGCCCGGGGTCGACATCACTGTGACACCGCCGGCCAGGGCAAGGTCGCACTCGCCCTGCCGCAGGGCCTGACTCGCCCAGTGCAGGGCGACCAGCGACGACGAGCAGGCGGTGTCCACAGTGACCGCAGGGCCCTCCAGCCCGAAGGTGTAGGAGATCCGCCCGGAGACGACGCTCGCCGCGTTGCCAGTGCTGACGTACCCCTCGGCGGCTTCCTGCTCACCGGTGAGCAGCGGACCGTAGTCGAGGTTGTTGGTGCCGACGAACACCCCGGTCTGGCTTCCGCGCAGCGCGTCGGTCGGCACACCGCCGCGCTCGAACGCCTCCCACGCGGTCTCCAGCAGCAGCCGCTGCTGCGGATCCATGGCCAGCGCCTCCCGGGGCGAGATGCCGAAGAACCCGGCATCGAACTCGGTGGCCCCGGCCAGGAAGCCGCCCTCGCGGACGTAGGTGGTGCCGACGGCGTCCGGGTCCGGGTCGTAGAGGGCGTCCAGGTCCCAGCCCCGGTCGGTGGGGAAGGCGCCGATGGCGTCACCACCGTCGGCGAGCAACCGCCACAGCTCCTCGGGCGAGCCGATGCCGCCGGGGAAGCGGCAGGACATCGCCACGATCGCGATCGGCTCGTCGGTGCGGCCCGCGACGGCGGCGGCCGGCGTCGTGTCGGTCACCCCGGCAACCTCGTTCTCGAGGTACGCGGCGAGCGCCTCCGGCGTCGGCTGATCGAAGATCAGCGTGGTGGGCAGCCGCAGCCCGGTGGTGGTGCCGAGCCGGTTGCGCAGCTCGACGCCGGTCAGCGAGTCGAAGCCGATCTCGGTGAACGAACGGCCGGGGTCCACCGCGTGCGCCGACCCCAGCCGGAGCACCTCCGCGACGTGTGTCCGCACGGTCTCCAGCACCGCGTGTGTCCGCTCGGTCCCGGTGAGGGCCAGCAGCTCGGTCCGCCAGCCGTCGTCCGTCTCGGATTCCGGCTGGGCGGTGAGGGCGTGGACCTCCGGAACACCGTCGAGCAGCGGGCTTGGCCGGACGGCGATGAACGCCGGGGCGAACGTCGCCCAGTCGACGTCGGCGACGACGACACTCGTACGGTCGTCGGTGACCGCCGAGCGCAGCCCGCGCAGGGCCCGTTCGGGGGCCATCGGGCGCAGGCCGCGTCGGCGCAGTTGCTCGTCCACGGCGTTGTCGGCGGCCATGCCGCCGTCCGCCCAGGGGCCCCAGCCGATCGAGGTAGCGGTGAGCCCTCGGGAGCGGCGCTGTTCGGCGACCGCGTCCAGTGCCGCGTTGGCGGCCGCGTAGGCGGCGTGGTCTCCGCTGCCCCAGACACCGGCGATGGACGAGAACAGCACGAAGGCGTCCAGCGGCGTGTCGCGGAACAGCTCGTCCAGCTGCGTCGCGCCGAGCACCTTGGCGGCCATGACGTCGGCGATGGCGTCGGCGGTCAGCTTCGCGAGCGGGGCCTGGGTGGCGACGCCTGCGGTGTGCAGCACCGCGGTGACGGTGTCACCCGCAGCGTTCAGATCCGCGACGACCGCACCGAGAGCGTCCCGGTCGGCCAGGTCGACGGCGCTGATCGTGACGCGCGCCCCGGCGGCGGCGAGTTCGTCGCGCAGGTCGAGGGCCCCGGGTGCCCCCTCCCCCCGGCGGCTGAGCAGGACCAGGTGGTCGGCGCCGTGGCCGGCGGCCCACCGGGCAGCGTGCGCGCCCAGTGCGCCGGTGCCGCCGGTGATCAGGACGGTGCCGCGCGGCTGCCAGGGTCGACCCGTACCGGCCGACGGGACGAGTCGCCGGCCGAGCAGCCCGTCACGGACGGCGATCTGGTCCTCGCCCCCGGAGCCGGTCAGCGCGGCGGCGAGCAACCGTCCGTCGACCGGGCCGGCGGGCAGGTCGACGACGCCGCCCCACCCACGGCGGAGTTCCAGGGCGGCGACTCGGCCGAGACCCCAGACGGCTGCGGCGGGCGGGGTGGGCGCCGGGTCGTGCGGGCCGGTGGCCACGGCGCCGCTGGTGATCAGCCAGAGCGGGCTGTCGGTGCGCAGGGACTGGTGGGTCTGCACGGCGTGCAGGGCCTGCGCGGGGTCGTCCACCACGGCGGCCACGCCGGTGACGTCCCGCATCGTGGCCTCGTCCGGGGTGCCGCGCCGCAGGTCCAGGCCGGCTGCCGCGAGGGCGTCCGAGACGCGGGTGTCATCGGCCGGTTCGGCGATCAGCCAGGTCCCGGTGGGTGCGGCGGTCGACGGCAGCGGGGCCCAGTCGATGCCGTAGCGGCCGAGCGCCCCGGCGGTGTTGTCGCGGCGCCAGGAGGCCAGGGCCGGCAGCAGTGGGGTGAGGGCGGCGCTGTCGTCGAGTTTCAGGGTCGCGGTGAGGGCGTCGAGGTCCGCCCGTTCGACGGCGTCCCAGAAGGCGGCGTCGGTGGGGTCCGTCGCCCGGGTGCCGGGCGTCGGCCAGTAGCGCTGGTGTTGGAAGGCGTAGGTGGGCAGGTCGACGCGCCGCGCGCCGGGGTAGAACCGGGTCCAGTCGACCGCGATGCCGCGCACGAAGACGTGGGCGAGGGCGGTGAGCAGGGCGGTCGGTTGGTCGCGGTCAGAGCGTTGCACGGGTACGAACACCGCGTCGGTGACGCAGTCCGCGCCCATCGCGGAGAGGACCCCGTCGGGGCCGATCTCGACGAACGTGCTGACACTCAGGTTCTCCAGGGTGGCGATGCCGTCGGCGAACCGGACCGCCTCCCGCACGTGCCGCACCCAGTAGCCGGCGTCCTGCGTCTCCGCGAGCTGCCCGGTCACGTTGGACACGACCGGGATCCGGGGCTGCGCGTAGGTCAACGTTTCGGCGATCTGTGCGAATTCGGCGAGCATGGGCTCCATCAGCACCGAGTGGAACGCGTGACTGACCCGCAGCCGCTTGGACTTCTTGAAGTTCGCCGCCACCGCGGCGACCTCGTCGGCGGCCCCGGACAGCACCACCGAGCGCGGGCCGTTGATGGCCGCGACGGACACGCCGTCGGTCAGCAGCGGCAGCACCTCCGCCTCGGTGGCCCGCACCGCGACCATCACCCCACCGGTCGGAAGGGCCTGCATCAGCCGACCCCGGGCGGCAACCAGCTTCGCCGCGTCGGCGAGGGACAGCACCCCGGACACGTGCGCGGCGGCGATCTCACCGATCGAGTGCCCCACCAGGTAGTCCGGGGTGACACCGAACGACTCGACCAGCCGGAACAGGGCCACCTCAACCGCGAACAACGCCGTCTGCGTGTAGACGGTCTGATCCAGGTCGCCGCCCTCGGCGATCACCTCGCGCAGCGGACGGTCGAGGTGACGGTCCAGTTCAGCGCAGGCCGCGTCGAACGCTTCCGCGTACACCGGGAACGTGTCGTAGAGGTCCAGACCCATGCCCGGCCGCTGTGACCCCTGACCGGAGAACACGAACGCCGCCTTGCCACGCACCACCGACCCGACGACCGGACCCAACTCACCAGCGGCAACCGCCGCCAACTCCTCCGACCTGAACACCACCGCCCGATGCGCGTGCAACGACCGCGACGACACCAACGAGAACCCGACATCCACCGGATCCACACCCGCCACCGACGCCAACCGCGACGCCTGACCCCGCAAACCCTCCGGCGACCGGGCCGACAACACCCACGGCACCATCTCGTTGGTCGGGGGCCTCTCCTGGGCCGGGGCCGCTGTCGAGGGGGGTTCCTCCAGGATGACGTGGGCGTTGGTGCCGGAGATCCCGAAGGACGACACCCCCGCCCGACGTGGGCGCCCGTCGGCGGACCACGGCTGGGCTTCGGTCAACAGCCGGACCGCACCGGCCGACCAATCCACCTGCGACGTCGGCGCATCCACATGCAACGTGCGCGGCAACACCCCATGCCGCATCGCCTCAACCATCTTGATGATCCCCGCAACACCCGCCGCGGCCTGCGTATGACCCAGATTCGACTTGATTGAACCGAGCCACAACGGCCGGTCTTCGGGCCGGCCCTGACCATAGGTGGCCAACAACGCCTGCGCCTCGATCGGATCACCCAACCTTGTCGCCGTCCCATGCGCCTCCACCACATCCACATCACCGGCAGACAACCCCGCAGCACCCAACGCCGCCCGAATCACCCGCTGCTGAGACGGACCATTCGGCGCCGTCAAACCATTCGACGCACCATCCTGATTAACCGCACTCCCCCGCACCACCGCCAAAACCCGATGCCCACCCCGCACCGCATCCGACAACCGCTCCACCAACAACACACCCACACCCTCAGACCAACCCGTCCCCTCCGCACCCTCCGCAAACGACCGACACCGACCATCCACCGACAACCCACGCTGCCGCGAAAACTCCACAAAAGCCGACGGCGTCGCCATCACCGTCACCCCACCAGCCAACGCCAACGAACACTCACCACCACGCAACGCCTGAACCGCCAAATGCAACGCCACCAACGACGACGAACACGCCGTATCCACCGTCACCGCCGGACCCTCAAACCCAAACGAATACGAAACCCGACCCGACACCACACTCCCCGAATTACCCGTCCCCAAAAAACCCTCGAGGCCGTCCGGGCTCTGCTGTGCGAATGGCCCGTAGTCGTGATACATCAAGCCGGCGAACACTCCGGTGTCGGATCCGCGCAGGGAATGCGGGTCGATTCCGGCCCGTTCCACGGCTTCCCAGCTCGCCTCCAGCAACAACCGCTGCTGCGGGTCCATGGCCAACGCCTCACGCGGTGAGATCCCGAAGAACTCCGCGTCGAACTCGGCGGCGGTGGAGAGGAAGCCACCCCGGCGCGTGTACGAGGTGTCTGTCCGAGACTCGTCCGGGTCGAACAGCGTCTCCAGGTCCCAGCCGCGATCGGTCGGGAAGTCGCCTGTCCCCTCACCGTCGGACTCGACCATCCGCCAGAGGCTCTCGGGGGAATCCACCCCGCCCGGGAAACGGCAGGCCATCCCGACGATCGCGATCGGCTCATCCACAGCCACCGCCGCCGTCATCGACGCGACCGGAGCAACCGTCCCGACCAACTCCCCCACCAGATGATCAACAAGCGCATCCGGAGTCGGATAGTCGAACACCGTCGTCGCCGACAACCGCAACCCGGTCACCGCCGACAACCCATTCCGAAACTCCACCGCCGTCAACGAATCAAAACCCAACTCACCAAACGCCTGACCACCATCCACCGACCACCCCTGCGGATGACCCAAGACCACCGCCACCCGCGACGACACCACATCCAAAAGAACAGACCGACGAGCCTCATGGTCAAGGTTGGCGAGCCGGGCTCGCAGCGACGACGTGTCGGTCGCGGCGGCGGCCACCCTGCGCGCGGGCCGGACCAGGCGCCGCAGGAGGGCGGGCACGCTGCCGGACGCGGCGACCGCCGCGAGGTCCAGGAGGATCGGCACGCTGACCGGCGGTGACGACACACAGCCGGCGTCAAGCAGGGCGAGTCCCTGCTCGGCGGTCAGCGGGAGCACCCCGCCACGGCCGAGGCGCCGCTGGTCGGCGTTCGCGCTCAGGTCGCTGGCGTCGGCCCAGAGCCCCCAGGCGAGAGAGATCGCTGGGAGTCCCAGCCCGTGGCGGTGCTGTGCGAGGGCGTCGAGGAACGCGTTGCCGGCCGCGTACGCGCCCTGGCCCGCGTTGCCGAACACCCCCGCAGCCGACGAGAACAACACGAACGCCGACAACTCCCGATCGCGCGTCAACTCGTGCAGATACCACCCCGCATCCACCTTCGCCCGCAACACCGCCGACAACCGCTCCGCGGACAGCCCGGTGACGACGCCGTCGTCGAGCACACCGGCGAGGTGTACGACGCCGGTCAGCTCCGGTGCCTCGGCGATGGCCTGGGACAGTGCGGTCCGATCGGTCGCGTCCGCGGCCACCAGCCGGGCGGACGCACCGAGCCCTGCGAGGTCCGCCAGGAACTCGGTCGCTCCGGGGGATTCCGCGCCGCGACGGCTGACCAGCAACAGGTCGCGCACACCGTGGGTGGTGATCAGGTGTCGCACCACGAGTCGGCCGAGCGTGCCCAACGCGCCGGTGACCAGCACCGTCCCGGTGCCAAAGGAGAACGGGCGCGGTTCCTCGGCCGGCGGTCGGACGAGTCGCGGCACGCTGACCACTCCGCCGCGGATCGCCAGCTGCGGCTCACCGCAGTGCGCGGCGGCGGGGAGCAGCGCAACGGACCCGGGCCCGTCGTCGATGTCGACCAGCACGAACCGGTCCGGGTGTTCGGCCTGGGCGCTGCGCACCAACCCGTGCACGGCGGCACCGGCGAGATCGGTCAACGGCTCGTCGCCGGTCTGCACGGCGTGCCGGGTCGCGACGACCAGCCGCACACCGGCGAGCCGCTCGTCGGCCACCCAGGACTGCAGCACCTCCAGGGCGCGGGTGGTGGCGGCGTGCGCGGCGATCACGGGGTCGGCGGCGGGGCCGGGCTCGGCGTACCAGAGGACAGGGCCGGCCGGCACGCGGCCGGCGGCCAGCGTCGCGGCCAGATCCGCGTGGTCGGTGAGCAGTGTCGCGGGGACGTCGAGCTGGGGGATCGGCGTCCATTCCATCCGGTACGGGCGCAGCGTCGCGCCCGTCGTCGGCGTGTAGGGGCGGAGCATGAGCCGGTCCACCGTGGCGACGGGCCGGTTCTCGGCGTCGCGCAGATCGAGGGTGACCGCGTCGGTGCCGGCCCGGCTGATCCGTACCCGGGCCGCGCGCGCCCCGGTGGCGTGCACGGTGACGCCGGTCCAGGAGAACGGGAGGCCGGTCGTGTCGCCGTCGAGGACACCGAGGGCGAGGCCGTGCAGGGCGGCGTCGAGGAGCGCGGGGTGCAGCAGGAAACCGTCCGGGGTGAGGTCGTCGGCGAGGGCCACGTCGGCGAGCAGCTCACCGTCGCGGCGCCACGCACCGTGCAGGCCCCGCAGGTGCGGCCCGTAGTCGAACCCGACCTCCGCGAAGCCGGGGTAGACGCCGTCGACCGGCACCTCGTCGGTTGCTCCCGGAGTCCAGTGACCCGGGGTGTCGACCGCCTCGACGGTGGTGAGGGTGCCGGAGGCGTGTCGCTGCCATTCGCCGGTGTCGTCCGGGCGGGCGTAGAGCGTGATGTCGCGCCGTTCGCCGTTCGCGGCCGGGGTGTCCCCGGTGGGCGGGCCGACCAGCGCGCGGATGGTGAGGGTGCCGCCGCTGGTGGGCAGCACCATCGGGGCTTCGATGGTGAGTTCGTCGAGGTGGTTGAGGCCGGCGTGGTCGCCGGCGGCCAGGGCGAGGTCGACCAGCGCGGCACCGGGCACCAGCAGTGCGCCGCTGATCACGTGGTCGGCCAGCCAGGGCTGGGCGCGGGCGGAGAGGCGGCCGGTGAGGAGCACGCTGTCCTGCTCGGGCAGGTCGGCGGCGGCGGCCCAGAACGGGTGGTCGACGGTCGCGAGTCCGATGCCGGCCGCGTCGGTGGCGGTGTCGGGCGCGGTCGGCCAGTAGCGCTGGTGTTGGAAGGCGTAGGTGGGCAGGTCGATCAGTTGTCCGCCGGTCAGGCAGGGCGTCCAGTCGACCGCGACGCCGCGCACGAAGACGTGGGCGAGGGCGGTGAGCAGCGTGGTCGGTTGGTCGCGGTCAGAGCGTTGCACGGGTACGAACACCGCGTCCGTCACACAGTCCGCGCCCATGGCGGACAGGACGCCGTCGGGGCCGATCTCGACGAACGTGGTGACGCCTGCGGCCTCCAGGGTGGCGATGCCGTCGGCGAACCGAACCGCCTCCCGTACGTGCCGCACCCAGTAGTCGGCGTCCTGCCTCTCGGCGATCTGCCCGGTCAGGTTGGACACGACCGGGATCCGGGGCTCGGCGTAGGTCAACGTTTCCGCGATCTGAGCGAAGTCGGCGAGCATCGGCTCCATCAGCACCGAGTGGAACGCGTGGCTGACCCGCAGACGCTTCGACTTCTTGAAGTTCGTCGCCACCGCGGCGACCTCGTCCTCCGTGCCGGACAGCACCACCGAGCGGGGACCGTTGATGGCCGCGACGGACACCCCGTCGGTCAGCAGCGGCAGCACCTCCGCCTCGGTGGCCCGCACCGCCACCATCACCCCACCGGTCGGCAGTGCCTGCATGAGGCGTCCGCGGGCGGCGACCAGCTTCGCCGCGTCGGACAGCGACAGCACACCGGCCACGTGCGCCGCCGCGATCTCACCGATCGAGTGCCCCACCAGGTAGTGCGGGGTGACGCCGAACGACTCGACGAGGCGGAACAGGGCGACCTCGACGGCGAACAGGGCGGTCTGGGTGTAGACGGTCTGATCCAGGTCGTCGCCCTCGGCGATCACGTCGCGGATCGGCCGGTCCAGGTGACGGTCCAGCTCCACGCAGGCAGCGTCGAACGCCTCGGCGAACACCGGGAACGACGGCGCCAACCCCAGACCCATGCCCGGCCGCTGTGACCCCTGACCGGAGAACACGAACGCCGTCTTCCCACGCACCACCGACCCGGTGATCGGCCCCGGCTCGCCGTTGGCCAGCGCCGCCAGCTCCTCCGGCCCGAACACCACCGCCCGATGGGCGTGCGTCGTGCGGTGTGCGGCCAGGGTGAACCCGACGTCCACCCGGTCCGCCTCCACCGACACGAGCCGGGAGGCCTGCCCCTGCAACGCCTCCGGCGACCGGGCCGACAACACCCACGGCACCACCTCGGGTGCTTCCGGCTTCGCCTCGGAGGAGACGTCCACGGTGGGCGGCTCTTCGATGATGACGTGGGCGTTGGTGCCGGAGATCCCGAAGGACGACACCCCCGCCCGACGTGGGCGCCCGTCAGCCGACCACGGCTGGGCCTCGGTCAACAACCGGACCGCACCAGCCGACCAATCCACCTGCGACGTCGGCGCATCCACATGCAACGTGCGCGGCAACACCCCATGCCGCATCGCCTCAACCATCTTGATGATCCCCGCAACACCCGCCGCGGCCTGCGTGTGACCCAGATTCGACTTGATTGAACCGAGCCACAACGGCCGGTCGTCGGGACGGCCCTGACCATAGGTGGCCAACAACGCCTGCGCCTCGATCGGATCACCCAACCTCGTCGCCGTCCCATGCGCCTCCACCACGTCGACATCGACGCTGCCCAGGCCCGCGTTTGCAAGAGCCGCCCGAATCACCCGCTGCTGAGACGGACCATTCGGCGCCGTCAAACCATTCGACGCACCATCCTGATTAACCGCACTCCCCCGCACCACCGCCAAAACCCGATGCCCACCCCGCACCGCATCCGACAACCGCTCCACCAACAACACACCCACACCCTCAGACCAACCCGTCCCCTCCGCACCCTCCGCAAACGACCGACACCGACCATCCACCGACAACCCACGCTGCCGCGAAAACTCCACAAAAGCCGACGGCGTCGCCATCACCGTCACCCCACCAGCCAACGCCAACGAACACTCACCACCACGCAACGCCTGCACCGCCAAATGCAACGCCACCAACGACGACGAACACGCCGTATCCACCGTCACCGCCGGACCCTCAAACCCAAACGAATACGAAACCCGACCCGACACCACACTCCCCGAATTACCCGTCCCCAAAAAACCCTCGAGACCATCGGGGCTCTGCTGGGCCAGGCCGGCGTAGTCGTGGTACATCAGACCGGCGAACACTCCCGTGTCAGATCCGCGCAAGGAGGACGGCTCAATTCCGGCCCGCTCCAACGCCTCCCAACTCGCCTCCAGCAACAACCGCTGCTGCGGGTCCATGGCCAACGCCTCGCGCGGTGAAATGCCAAAGAACTCCGCGTCGAAGTCCGCAGCGTTCGGCAGGAAGCCGCCCCGGCCCGTCAGGGACGTCTCCGCCAAAGTCTCCAGATCCCAACCGCGATCGGTCGGGAAGTCGCCTGTCCCCTCACCGTCGGACTCGACCAACCGCCAGAGACTCTCGGGGGAATCCACACCACCCGGGAAACGGCAGGCCATCCCGACGATCGCGATCGGCTCATCCACAGCCACCGCCGCCGTCACCGCCGCGACCGGAGCGGCCGTCCCCACCAACTCAGCCACAAGATGATCGACAAGCGCATCCGGGGTCGGGTAGTCGAACACCGTCGTCGCCGACAACCGCAACCCGGTCACCGCCGCCAACCCATTCCGAAACTCCACCGCCGTCAACGAATCAAAACCCAACTCACCAAACGCCTGACCACCATCCACCGACCACCCCTGCGGATGACCCAAAACCACCGCCACCCGCGACGACACCACATCCAAAAGAACAGCCCGACGAGCCTCATGATCAAGGTTCGCGAGGCGGTCACGCAGCGGCGCGGAGGCCGCAGCGGTACGACGGACGCGTACCAGGTGCTGGAGGACGGCCGGGACGGCCCCGGCTGCCCGGATCGCCCGCAGGTCGAGCCGCACCGGCACGGTGACGGCCGTGTCCTCGGCAGCCGCCCGGTCGAAGAGCGCGAGGCCCTGCTCCGCGGTGAGTTCCCGGGCGCCACCCCGGAGGAGGCGTTCCCGGTCGGCGGCGTCGATACCGGCCGCCATGCCGACGTCCCAGGGTCCCCAGGCCAACGAGGTGGCCGGCAGTCCGAGCCCGTGGCGGTGCTGTGCCAGGGCGTCGAGGAACGCGTTGCCGGCCGCGTACGCGCCCTGGCCCGCGTTGCCGAACACCCCCGCAGCCGACGAGAACAACACAAACGCCGACAACTCCCGATCCCGCGTCAACTCGTGCAGATACCACCCCGCATCCACCTTCGCCCGCAACACCGCCGACAACCGCTCCGCGGACAGCCCGGTGATGACCCCGTCGTCGAGCACACCGGCCGCGTGCACCACGCCGGACAGCCCCGGGGCGCCGGCGACCACCTCGGCCAGTGCCGCCCGGTCTGCCACGTCCACCGCGACCACCCGCGCGGACGCCCCCAGCTCGGACAACTCCGCCAGGAGTTCCGCCGCACCCGGTGCGTCAGCGCCACGGCGGCTCAGCAGCAGCAGGTCGCGTACGCCGTGCGCGGTGACCAGGTGCCGCGCCACGTACCGGCCGAGCTGCCCGGTGGCGCCGGTGACCAGCACCGTGCCGTCGGTCAGATCGAGAGCCCGCGGCTCGCTGCCGGACGGTGGTCGGGTGAGCCGCGGCGTGGTCGCGTCACCGTCGCGCAACGCGGCCTGCGGTTCCCCGGTGGCGAGCAGCCCCGGCAGTGCCGCCTCGGACTCGTCCGTGCCGTCGACGTCGACCAGGACGAAGCGACCGGGGTGCTCGGACTGAGCCGCCCGGACGAGTCCCCAGACGGCTGCGGCCCCGGGGTCGGTGACCGGCTCGCCGGCAGTGGCGACCGCGCCGGTCGTGACGACGACCAGCCGTTCGCCTTCCTGCGGCCCGGCGCCCAGCCAGGACTGGAGGGTTTCCAGGACGGCGGCGGCGCGGTCGTGGGTGCCGGTGACGACGTCGTCGCCAGCGGGGTCGACCCGGTGGATGACCACCGGGCCGGTGACGCTCGCGGCGGACGGCGCCAGCGGAAGCCAGCCGAGGTGCAGCAGCGCGTCGGCGGTGGCGGCGCCGGCGGTCGGGGTGGTGAGCGGGCGCAGGACGAGACGGTCGACGGTGAGGACCGGCTGGCCGGTGGCGTCGGCGAGGTCCAGTCGGACGGCGTCGGCGCCGAGGGAGCGGATCCGGGCGCGGACGGCGGCGCCGCCGATCGCGTGCAGTGTGACGCCGGACCAGCTGAAGGGCACGCTGGCGCCGTCGGCGTGGGCGGGCAGCAGGTCACCGGCGCCGATGGCGTGCAGGACGGCGTCGAGGGCAGCCGGGTGCAGCTGGAAGCCTTCGGTCTGCACGGTGTCGTCGAGGGCGATGTCCGCGTACACCTGCTCGTGGTCACGCCACGCGGCGCGCAGCGCGCGGAAGGTCGGGCCGTAGACCAGGCCGCGGTCGGCGAAGGCTTCGTAGAGGCCGTCCAGGGCGACGGCGGCCGCGCCGGACGGCGGCCAGGTGGTCGGCGGCGGGTTCGCCGCGCCACGGTCAGGCATGAGTACGCCGGCGGCGTGCTCGACCCACGACTCGCCGTCGGGGCTCGCGTGGATGCCGACGGCACGACGCCCGTCGTTGTCGGCGGGTCCGACCCGGACCTGGACGTGCACGGCGTCGTTGCCGAGGGTGAGCGGTGTTCCGGTGGTGAGTTCCTCGACCCGGTCGCAGCCGACCCGGTCGCCGGCGGCCAGGGCCAGGTCGACGAGGGCCGCTCCGGGGACGACGACCGTCCCGGAGAGGGCGTGGTCGGCGAGCCAGGGCTGGGTGGCGAGAGTCCACCGGCCGGTGACGACGAGTTCGTCCGCGCCGGCGAGGGTGATGGCGGTGTCCAGCATCGGGTGGCCGGTGCCGCCGCTGCCGGTGGGCGTGCCGGTGCCGACGGGCCAGAAACGCTGGTGGTGGAAGGCGTAGGTGGGCAGGTCGACGCGCCGCGCGCCGGGGTAGCACTGGGTCCAGTCGACCGCGACGCCGCGCACGAAGGCCTGGGCCAGGGCGGTGAGCAGCGTGGTCGGTTGGTCGCGGTCAGAGCGTTGCACGGGTACGAACACCGCGTCCGTCACACAGTCGACGCCCATCGCCGAGAGCACCCCGTCCGGGCCGATCTCGACGAACGTCGCGACGCCCAGGCCCTCCAGGGTGGCGATGCCGTCGGCGAACCGGACCGCTTCCCGCACGTGCCGCACCCAATAGTCGGCGTCCTGCGTCTCCGCGATCTGCCCGGTCACGTTCGACACGACCGGGATCCGGGGCTCGGCGTAGGTCAAGGAACCCGCGACCTGAGCGAAGTCGGCCAGCATCGGCTCCATCAGCACCGAGTGGAACGCGTGACTGACCCGCAACCGCTTGGACTTCTTGAAGTTCGCCGCCACCGCGGCCACCTCATCGGCGGCGCCGGACAGCACCACCGAGCGGGGACCGTTGATGGCGGCGATGGACACCCCGTCGGTCAGCAGCGGCAGCACCTCGGCCTCGGTGGCGCGAACCGCGACCATCACCCCATCCGACGGCAGGGCCTGCATCAGCCGGCCTCGGGCGGCGACCAGCTTCGCCGCATCCGACAGGGACAGCACCCCGGACACGTGCGCGGCGGCGATCTCACCGATCGAATGCCCCACCAGGAAGTCCGGGGTGACACCGAACGACTCAACGAGGCGGAACAACGCCACCTCGACCGCGAACAACGCCGTCTGCGTGTAGACGGTCTGATCCAGGTCGTCGCCCTCGGCGATCACCTCGCGCAACGGGCGGTCGAGGTGGAGGTCCAGCTCCGCGCATGCCGCGTCGAACGCCTCCGCGAACACCGGGAACGACGACGCCAACCCCAGACCCATACCCGGCCGCTGCGACCCCTGACCGGAGAACACGAACGCCGTCTTCCCGCGCACCACCGACCCGGTGACCGACCCCGGCTCACCAGCGGCCAGCGCCGCCAACTCCTCCGGCCCGAACACCACGGCGCGCTGCGGGTGTGCCGTCCGGTGCGCGGCCAGGGTGAACCCGACATCCACCGGGTCGGCCTCCACCGGCACGAGCCGGGCGGCCTGCCCCCGCAACGCCTCCGGGGAGCGCGCCGAGATCACCCATGGCACCACCCCGCTGGCCGAGGGCCGCTCCCCCGCCGGGACGGCGGCCGGCGCGGGCTCTTCGAGGATGATGTGGGCGTTCGTGCCGGAGACGCCGAACGAGGAGACACCCGCGCGGCGGGGTCCGGGGCGTTGCGGCCACGGCTGGGGCTCGGCGGCGACGCGGACCGCTCCGGCGGTCCAGTCGACGTGCGTGGACGGCTGGTCGGCGTGCAGGCTGCGGGGAATCCGGCCGTGGCGCATCGCCATGACCATCTTGATGATGCCGGCGACACCGGCGGCGGCCTGGGTGTGGCCGATGTTCGACTTGACCGAGCCGAGCCACAGCGGCTGGTCGGCGGGTCGGTCCTGACCGTAGGTCGCCAGCAGTGCCTGCGCCTCGATCGGGTCGCCCAGCGTCGTGCCGGTGCCGTGGGCCTCGACCGCGTCGACGTCGGCGGTGCCCAGGCCGGCGTTGGTCAGCGCCGCCCGGATGACGCGTTGCTGCGACGGCCCGTTCGGCGCGGTCAGGCCGTTCGAGGCGCCGTCCTGGTTGACCGCGCTCCCCCGCACCACGGCGAGCACCGGGTGCCCGTTGCGGACCGCGTCGGAGAGCCGCTCCACCAGCAGCATGCCGACGCCTTCACCCCAACCGGTTCCGTCGGCGTCGTCGGAGAACGGCTTGCAGCGGCCGTCCGGGGCGAGGCCCCGCTGGCGGGAGAAGGCCAGGAACGCTCCGGGGGTGGCCATCACCGTGACGCCGCCGGCCAGCGCGAGGTCACACTCACCCTGGCGCAGCGCCTGGGCGGCCAGGTGCAGGGCGACCAGGGACGACGAGCAGGCGGTGTCGACGGTGACGGCGGTGCCCTCAAGGCCGAACGTGTAGGCGATCCGGCCGGACGCGATGCTGCCGGTGCTGCCGGTGCCCAGCGAACCCTCGGCGGAGTCGCCCAGCTCGCCGACCAGCGCGGCATAGTCGTGGTACATCACGCCGGTGAAGACCCCGGTCCGGCTGCCCTTGAGGGCGACCGGGTCGACGCCGGCGCGCTCGAAGGCCTCCCAGGACGTCTCCAGCAGCAGGCGCTGCTGCGCGTCCGTGGCCAGCGCCTCCCGTGGTGAGATGCCGAAGAACGCGGGGTCGAAGTCACCGGCGTCGTGCAGGAAGCCACCGTGCCTGGTGTACGACGTACCGGGATGGTCTGGGTCGGGGTGGTAGAGCTTCTCCACCTCCCAGCCGCGTTCGGCGGGGAACTCCCCGATGGCGTCGACACCCGAGTCGACGAGCTGCCACAGCGACTCCGGGGAGTCCACGCCACCGGGGAACCGGCAGCTCATGGCGATGATGGCGATCGGCTCGCGGTGCCGGGCCTCCACTTCCTGCAACCGCTCGCTGGTCTCGTGCAGTTCGGCGGTGACGCGCTTGAGGTATTCGCGGAGCCGATCTTCGTTCGCCATGGGAATCACCTGTCCGAGAGAGTGTGCGAGCCGGTCAGGACGCGCCGAGGCGGCGGTCGATGAACGCGAAGAGCTCGTCGTCGCTGGCTTCGTCGAGCGTTTCGGTAACCGGTGCGGCCGCTCCGGTCACCTCGGCCCACTGGCCGGTGAGTGCTTTCAGCCGGGCCGCGACACCGTCGTGTACGGCCAGTTCGGAGACCTCGTCCGGCAGGAGGGCGGTGAACGCCTGCTCCAGCCGGGCCAGTTCGTCGAGCAGACGCGGCGTACGGGCCGGGGCGAGCGTGCTCAGCAGGTGGTCGGCGAGAGCGCGCGGCGTCGGGTAGTCGAAGGTGAGCGTCGCCGGCAGGCTGAGCCCGGTGGCGGCGTTGAGGCCGTTGCGCAGTTCGACGGCCGCGAGCGAGGTGAATCCGAGGCCGGTGAACTCCAGGTCCGGGTCGACGGTGTGCGCCGCCCCGTCGCCGATCGTGGCGGCCACCTGGGTGAGGACCACGTTCAGCACCGCCTCGCTGCGACCGGCGGGGTCGGTCGAGGCGAGCTGCTCGGCGAGCGTACGGTCCGGTCCGCGCCGGCTGGCCCGGCGCTTCGGTGCCTCCCGCAGCAGGCCGCGCAGCACCGCCGGCACACTGGCCGGGGTGGCTGTCGGGTCGAGCCGCAGCGGCACCAGGGCCGGTTCCGCGGCGCCGAGGCTCAGGTCGAACGCGGTCAGTGCCTGGGTCTCGGTCATCGGCAGGATGCCCGTGCGGGCCATCCGGGCCAGGTCGGTCCCGGCGAGGGTGGCGGCCATGCCGGCCGCCCACGGCCCCCAGGCCAGGGAGGTGCCGGGCAGGCCGGCACGCCGGCGGTGGGCGGCGAGGGCGTCGAGGAACGCGTTGGCGGCGGCGTAGTTGCCCTGCCCCGGGCCACCCACGACGCCGGCCGCCGAGGAGAACAGCACGAACGCGGTCAGGTGCCGGTCCCGGGTCAGCTCGTGCAGGTGCCAGGCGGCCTCGGCCTTGGGGCGCAGGACCGTGGCGACGCGCTCGTCGGTCAGCGCGGTGACCACCCCGTCGTCGAGCATCCCGGCGAGGTGCACGACACCGGTCAGGTCGGGGAGGCCGTCGAGCACCTTGGCGAGCGCGGCGCGATCGGCGGCGTCACAGGCCACCACTGTGGCGGTGGCTCCGGCGGCGGCGAGGTCGCGGACGAGAGCGTCGGCGCCCGGCGCGTCGGGGCCCTGCCGGCTGAGCAGCACCAGGTCGGCGACGCCGTGCCGGGTGACCAGGTGGTGGGCGACGACAGGGCCGAGCCCACCGAGGGCACCGGTGATCAGCACGGTGCCGGTGCCCGGGCCGGCGGCCTCGTCGCCGCTCGCCACGTACGGCGTGAGGACGGGGGTGAAGACGCCGTCCACACCGATGGCGATCTGGGACTGCTCGGCTGCCGCCGCGGCACGGATCTCCTCCTCGCCGGTGCCGGGTTCGGCGTCGACCAGGGTGAACCGGCCGGGGTGCTCCGCCTGGGCGGCGCGGACGAGCCCCCAGACGGCGGCTCCGGAGAGGTGGGTGACATCGCGGCCGGTGGCGCCGGCGGTGACCACGGTGAGGCGGGTGTCATCCGCGATGGCCGACTGGAGAGCGCTGAGCGTCCGGGCGGTCGCGGTGCGGGTGGCTGCCAAGGGGTCGCCGCCGTCCGCCGCGATCCGCAGGATCACGGTCTCGGTGTCGCCGGTGTCGGGCAGGTCGATCGGCGTCCAGTCGAGGCGGTGCAGCACCGACGGCGGCGCGTACGCCCGCAGTCGCAGGGCGGCGACGGAGACGACCGGGTCGCCGACGGCGTCGGCCAGCGTGACCTGGACCGCGTCGCCGACGCTCAGGCGGACCTGGGCGGCGGTGGCGCCGGGCTGGTGGACGGTGACCCCGGACCACGCGAACGGCACCTTGGCGGCACCGTCGCCGGTGTGCTCGCCGAGGCCGAGGGTGTGCAGGGCCGCGTCGAGCAGGGCCGGGTGGATGCCGTAGCCGGCGGTGTCCACCTCGTCCGGCAGGACGACGTCAGCGTGCAGGGTGCCGTCGGTGTCGCGCCAGGCGGTCCGGACCCCCTGGAACGCCGGGCCGTAGTCGAGGCCGCGTCGGAACAGCTCGTCGTAGAGTCCGTCCACGTTCAGCGGTGCCGCGGCGGCCGAGCGACCCACCGGGAGGGCCGGTGCGTCGTCGGTGAGGGCGAGGGTGCCGGTGGCGTGGGCGGTCCAGGTGGCGCCGTCGGTGCTGGCGTGGATGGTGACCGGGCGGCGGCCCTCGTCGGTGGCCGCGCCGACCCGTACCTGGATCTGGGCGCCACCCTCGTCCAGGATGAGCGGGGCGGCGAGGACCAGGTCGTCGAGGCGGTCGCCGGTGCCGGCGGCGAGGGCGGCTTCCACCAGCGCGGTTCCGGGCACCAGGAGGGCGCCGTCGACCCGGTGGTCGGCGAGCCACGGCACTGTCGCGACCGACCAGTGGCCGGTGAGGACGCGTTCCCCGCCCGCCTCGGCGAGGGTGACGGCGGTGTCGAAGAGCGGGTGGCCGGTGCGGTCGCGGCGCGCGGCGGCGGCCGGGCCGGCGGGCCAGTAGCGGCGGTGCTGGAAGGCGTAGGTGGGCAGCTCGACGAGGCGTCCGCCGGGGTGGCACTGTGCCCAGTCGACCGCGACGCCGCGCACGAAGGCCTGGGCCAGGGCGGTCAACAGCGCAGTCGGTTGGTCCCGGTCGGAGCGTTGCACGGGTACGAACACCGCGTCGCTGACGCAGTCGGCGCCCATCGCGGACAGGACCCCGTCCGGGCCGATCTCCACGAACGTGCTGACACCCGCGGACTCCAGGGTGGCGATGCCGTCGGCGAAGCGCACCGCTTCCCGCACGTGCCGCACCCAGTAGCCGGCGTCCTGCGTCTCCGCGACCTGCCCGGTCAGGTTCGACACCACGGGGATGCGCGGCGGCGCGTAGGTCAACGTTGCCGCGACCTGTGCGAACTCGGCCAGCATGGGCTCCATCAGCACCGAGTGGAACGCGTGGCTGACCCGCAGCCGCTTGGACTTCTTGAAGTTCGCCGCCACCGCGGCGACCTCGTCCTCCGTGCCGGACAGCACCACCGAGCGGGGACCGTTGATGGCCGCGACGGACACGCCGTCAGTCAGCAGCGGCAGCACCTCCGCCTCGGTGGCCCGCACCGCGACCATCACCCCGCCGGTCGGAAGGGCTTGCATCAGGCGACCTCGGGCGGCGACCAGCTTCGCGGCGTCGGGCAGGGACAGCACCCCGGCGACGTGCGCGGCCGCGATCTCACCGATCGAGTGCCCCACCAGGAAGTCCGGCGTCACGCCGAGCGACTCGACCAGGCGGAACAACGCCACCTCGACCGCGAACAACGCCGCCTGCGTGTGGACCGTCTGGTCCAGGGCCTCCGCGTCGTCCGCGATCACCTCGCGGATCGGCCGGTCGAGGTGGGTGTCCAGCTCGGCGCAGGCCGCGTCGAACGCCTCCGCGAACACCGGGAACGACGACGCCAACTCCAGGCCCATGCCGGGCCGCTGTGAACCCTGACCGGAGAAGACGAACGCCAGCCTCCCGTCGACGACGTCACCGGTCACCAGGCCGGAATCCGTCCGCCCCTCGGCGGCGGCGTCGAGGGCGTCCTGCCCGAGCACCACCGCCCGATGGGGGAAGGTGCCGCGCGTGCTGAGGGTGTGCCCGATGTCGGCGGGGTCCAGTCCGGGGTGGCTCTTCAGGTGGGCCAGCAGCCGGGTCGCCTGGTCGCGTACACCGTCGGTGGTGGTCGCGGTGAGCGGCCAGATCGTCGGCCCGCCGTGCGGCTGCCGGGGTGCCGGGGTGGGCTCGGGAGCGGCTTCGAGGATGACGTGGGCGTTGGTGCCGGAGACACCGAACGACGAGACGGCGGCGCGGCGGGGACGGCCGTCCACCGTCCACTGCCGTTCCTCGGTGAGCAGTGCGACGGCGCCGGCGGACCAGTCGATGTGCGGGGACGCATCGTCGGCGTGCAGGGTGCGCGGGAGGACGCCGTGCCGCATCGCCTCGATCATCTTGATGATGCCGGCGACACCGGCGGCGGCCTGGGTGTGGCCCATGTTCGACTTGATCGAGCCGAGCCACAGTGGTCGGTCGTCGGGGCGGTCCTGACCGTAGGTGGCGAGCAGGGCCTGCGCCTCGATCGGGTCACCGAGCACGGTGCCGGTGCCGTGCGCCTCGACGGTGTCGATGTCGGCGGCGCCCAGGCCGGCGCTGGCCAGTGCGGCCCGGATGACCCGCTGCTGGGCGGGACCGTTCGGGGCGGTCAGGCCGTTGGAGGCGCCGTCGGAGTTGACGGCGCTGCCGCGGATGACGGCGAGGACCGGGTGGCCGTTACGGCGGGCGTCGGAGAGGCGTTCGACCACGAGCATGCCGACGCCCTCGGACCAGCCGGTGCCGTCGGCTCCGGCGCCGAAGGACTTGCAGCGACCGTCGGCGGAGAGCCCACGCTGGCGGGAGAATTCGATGAAGGTGCCCGGGGTGGCCATCACGGTGACCCCACCGGCGAGCGCCATCGTGCACTCGCCGCTGCGGATCGCCTGGATGGCGAGGTGGAGCGCCACCAGCGAGGACGAGCAGGCGGTGTCGACGGTGACCGCCGGGCCCTCCAACCCGAAGGTGTACGCGATCCGGCCGGAGATGACGCTGCCCGCGTTGCCGATGCCGAGCAGACCTTCGACGGCGTCGCCGTCGGGGTCCAGGCGGGACACGTAGTCGTGGTACATCACTCCCGCGAAGACGCCGGTGCGGCTGCCGCGTACGGTCGCCGGGTCGATGCCGCCCCGCTCGAAGGCCTCCCACGAGGTTTCCAGCAGCAACCGCTGCTGGGGGTCCGTGGCGAGGGCCTCGCGTGGGCCGAGACCGAAGAACGGGGCGTCGAAGTCGGCGGCGTCGGCGAGGAAGCCACCGGAGCGGGTGTACGAGGTTCCGGGGTGGTCCGGGTCGGCGTGGTAGAGGCGGTCCACGTCCCAGCCCCGGTCGGCGGGAAAGTCACCGATCGCGTCGCTGCCGGACTCGACGAGGCGCCACAGGTCCTCGGGTGAGCTGATCCCGCCGGGATAGCGGCAGGCCATGCCGACGATGGCGATGGGCTCGTCGGCCCGGGCGGGCGCGGTGACCTCGGGCGCGCCGGTCAGGTCGGCGCCGAACAGCGTCTCGTGCAGGTGGGCGGCGAGAGCGGCCGGGCTCGGGTGGTCGAAGACGAGGGTGGCCGGCAGCCGCAGGCCGGTTGCCGCGTTCAAACCGTTGCGCAGTTCGACGGCGGCGAGGGAGTCGAAACCGGTCTCCTGGAACGCCTTGCCGGGGGCGACGGCCTGACCCGAGCCGTGGCCGAGCACGCTCGCGACGTGGGTGCGGACCAGGTCGAGGAGCGCTTCGCGCTGCTCGGCCGGGCGTAGGGCGCCGAGCCGCTGGACCAGGGAGGCGTCACCGGTGGCGGCCCGGGCGGTGCCACGCCGCCCGGCCCGGACCAGGTTGCGCAGGAGGGGGTGGACGGTGGTCGGCGCGGTCCGCCCGGAGGTGAGCCGCAGCGGAACGACAGCGGTGCGCTGACCGGCCGCGTCGAGGAGGCCGAGGCCGTCCTCGGGTGTGATCAGGGCCAGTCCGCCGCGGCTGATCCGCTGGACGGCGTCCGGGTCCAGGTCGGCGGCCATGCCGGCGGCCCAGGGTCCCCAGGCGAGCGAGGAGGCCGGGAGCCCGGCGCGGTTGCGCAGGTCGGCCAGGGCGTCGAGGAAGGCGTTCGCGGCCGCGTAGTTGGCCTGGCCGGGGCTGCCGAGCAGACCGGCCGCCGAGGAGAACATCACGAACGCGGTCAGCGGGTGCCCTGCGGTGAGTTCGTGCAGGTGCCAGGCGGCGTCGACCTTTGGTCGGAGCACCGCGCCGAGTCGCTCCGGCGTGAGTGCGGTGACCACACCGTCGTCGATCACGCCGGCGATGTGGACGACCCCGGTCAGGCTGCCCGCGCTGCCGATCACGGCGGTGAGAGCGTCGCGGTCGGCCAGGTCACACGCCAGGACGGTGCTGGTCGCGCCGAGCGCGTCGAGTTCCGCGGTGAGGTCGGCGGCTTCCGGGGCGTCCGGGCCGCGGCGGCTGAGCAGCAGCAGGTCGGTGACGCCGTGACGGGTGACCAGGTGTCGGGTGACCAGCCGGCCGAGGGTGCCGAACGCGCCAGTGACCAGGACCGTGCCGGTGCCGGTGCCGAAGTCGTGGCCGGCGGCGGGTTCGGTGACCCGGGCCAGTCGGGGTGCGCGCAGGGCACCGTCCCGGATCGCGATCTGCTCCTCGCCGGTGGCGAGCACCGCGCCCAGTTGTTCGTCGCCGTCGGTGTCGATGAGCAGGAACCGGCCGGGGTTCTCGGTCTGGGCGCTGCGGACCAGGCCCCAGACGGCTGCGGCGGCCAGATCGGTGACCGGGTCGCCGGGAGCACAGCCGACCGCGCCGCTGGTGACGATCGCGAGCCGGGTGTCCCGTTCGACGGCGTCGCGCAGCGCGGCCAGGACGGCGGCGGTGGTGGCATGGGTGGCGGTGACCGGGTCGGTGGGGTCGGTGGCGGGTACGCGCAGCACCTCGGTTCCGGTGCGGTCGGACGTGCCGGGCGCCTCGACCGGGATCCAGTCGAGGTGGTGCAAGCCGTCGGTGCTGGCGGTGCGCTCGGCGTAGCGGCGCAGCACGAGGGAGTCGGCGGTCAGCAGGGTCCGGCCGACGGTGTCGGTGAGGTGGACACTGACGGCGTCGGTGCCGGCGTCGGCCAGCCGGACCCGGGCGGTGACCGCGCCGGCAGCCCGCACTGTGACGCCGGACCACGCGAACGGCACCCGGGCCTGACCGTCGTCGCTGCCCAGGAGGCCGAGGCCGAGCGGGTGCAAAGCGGTGTCCAGCAGCGCCGGGTGCACGCCGTAGCGACTGCCGTCCACCGAGTCGGGCAGCTCCACCTCCGCGTACACGGCGCCATCGGTGCCCAACCACGCCTGGCGCAGCCCGCGGAACGCGGGACCGTAGTCGAGGCCCCGGCGGCGCAGGGCGTCGTAGAGGCCGGTGGTGTCGATCGCCTCGGCCCCGGCTGGCGGCCAGGTGGTCGGCGTGGTGTCGTCGGCGCGCCCGGCGGTGCTGAGGGTGCCGGTGGCGTGGGTGGTCCACCGGTCGCCGTCGGAGCTGGCGTGGATGGTGACGGCGCGGTGGCCGGAGTTGTCCGCCGCGCCGGTGCGTACCTGGATCTCCACCCGTTGCTCGCCGAGGATCAGCGGGGCGGCGAGGACGAGATCGTCGACCTGGTCGCAGCCGACCTCGGCACCGGCGGCGAGGGCGAGTTCGAGCAGCGCGGTGCCCGGGACGACGACGTCGCCGGCGACCCGGTGGTCGCCGAGCCACGGCAGAGCCGTGTGCGACCAGCGGCCGGTGAAGATCCGTTCGTCGCCGTCGCCAGCGAGGGTGAGCATGCCGCCCAGCAGCGGGTGGTCGACCGCGTCGCCGTTGCCGGTGACCGTGGCCGCGGGCCAGTAGCGCTGGTGTTGGAAGGCGTAGGTGGGCAGGTCGATGAGGCGTCCGCCGGGGTGGCACTGTGCCCAGTCGACCGCGACACCGCGCACAAAGACGTGGGCGAGGGCGGTGAGCAGCGAGGTCGGTTGGTCCCGGTCAGAGCGTTGCACGGGTACGAACACCGCATCCGTCACACAGTCGGCACCCATCGCCGAGAGCACGCCGTCCGGGCCGATCTCCACGAACGTCCTGACACCCAGGTTCTCCAGGGTGGCGATGCCGTCGGCGAACCGGACCGCCTCCCGCACGTGCCGCACCCAGTACGCGGCGTCCTGCGTCTCCGCGACCTGCCCGGTCAGGTTCGACACGACCGGAATGCGCGGCTGCGCGTAGGTCAACGTTGCCGCGACCTGAGCGAACTCGGCCAGCATCGGCTCCATCAACACCGAGTGGAACGCGTGACTGACCCGCAACCGCTTCGACTTCTCGAACTGGGCGGCGACAGCGGACACCTCGTCCTCCGCGCCGGACAGCACCACTGAACGGGGACCGTTGATCGCCGCGACCGATACCCCACCGGTCAACAGCGGCAGCACCTCCGCCTCGGTAGCGCGAACCGCCACCATCACGCCACCGGCCGGCAGGGCCTGCATCAGGCGACCTCGGGCGGCAACCAGCTTCGCCGCGTCGGCCAGGGACAGCACCCCGGAAACGTGCGCCGCCGCGATCTCACCGATCGAATGCCCCACCAGGTAATCCGGAGTCACACCGAACGACTCGACCAGCCGGAACAACGCCACCTCGACCGCGAACAACGCCGCCTGCGTGTGGACCGTCTGGTCCAGAGCCTCCGCGTCGTTCGAGATCACGTCGCGGATCGGCCGGTCGAGATGACGGTCCAGCTCCGCGCAGACCGCGTCGAACGCCTCCGCGAACACCGGGAACGACGACGCCAACTCCAGACCCATGCCCGGCCGCTGCGATCCCTGGCCGGAGAAGACGAACGCCAGCCTGCCGTCGACCACGTCACCGGTCACCAGGCCGGGATCCGTCCGCCCGTCGGCCGCCGCGTTGAGAGCGTCCCGCCCGAACACCACCGCCCGGTGCGGGAACGAACCGCGCCGGGTGAGTGAGTGACCGACGTCGACCGGATTCGCGTCGAGGTACGGCAGCAGCCGCGCGGCGTGTGCGCTCAGCGCGGCCGGCTCGGCGGCGCCGAGTGTCCACGGCACCGGCAGCGTCGCCGGCACGAGCGCGGCCTGCGGCTCCGGGACGACCTGCGGCTCTGGGGCGACCTGCGGCTCCGGCGTCGGGGGCGCTTCCAGGATCGCGTGGGCGTTCGTGCCGCTGATGCCGAAGGAGGAGACCGCGGCGCGGGCCGGACGGTCCACGCCGGGCCACGGCTGGGCCTCGGTGAGCAGGGACACCGCCCCGGAGGACCAGTCGACGTGCGGGGTGGGTGCGTCCACGTGCAGCGTGCGCGGCAGCACCCGGTGCTGCATCGCCATGACCATCTTGATGATTCCGGCGACACCGGCCGCCGCGACGGTGTGCCCGATGTTCGACTTGACCGAGCCGAGCCACAGCGGTCGACCGGTCGGGCGGTCCTGGCCGTACGCACTGAGCAGGGCCTGCGCCTCGATCGGGTCGCCGAGTCGGGTGCCGGTGCCGTGCGCCTCGACCGCGTCCACGTCGGCCGGGGTGAGGCCGGCGTCGGCCAGTGCCGCCCGGATGACCCGCTGCTGGGCGGGGCCGTTCGGGGCGGTCAGTCCGTTGGAGGCGCCGTCCTGGTTCACGGCGGTGCCCCGGACCACGGCGAGGACGCGGTGACCCTTGCGGACCGCGTCGGAGAGCCGTTCGACCAGCAGGAGCCCGGCGCCCTCGGACCAGCCGGTGCCGTCCGCGCCCGCCGCGAACGACTTGCAGCGCCCGTCGGCGGACAGACCCCGCTGGCGGGAGAACTCCACGAACGCGTCCGGGCTGGCCATCACCGTGACGCCGCCGGCCAGGGCCAGGGAGCACTCGCCGGACCGCAGCGAGCGGACCGCCAGGTGCAGCGCCACCAACGACGACGAGCAGGCGGTGTCCACTGTGACGGCCGGGCCCTCCCAGCCGAGGGTGTACGCGATGCGGCCGGAGGTGACGCTGGCCGCCGTTCCGGTGAGCCGGTATCCCTCGACGCCGTCGGCGATCTGGTCACCGGTGCCGTAGCCGGAGAAGGACGCCCCGACGAAGACACCGGCGGGCTCGCCACGCAGGCCGGCGGGGTCGATTCCGGCCCGCTCGACCGCCTCCCACGCGGTCTCCATCAGCAGCCGCTGCTGCGGGTCCATGGCCAGTGCCTCGCGCGGTGAGATGCCGAAGAACGCCGCGTCGAAGCCGGCGACGTCGGCGACGAAGCCGCCGGCCCGGGTGTAGGAGGCGCCGGGCTGGCCCGGGTCCGGGTCGTAGAGGGAGTCCAGGTCCCAGCCACGGTCGGCGGGGAAACCGGCTATCGCGTCGGTGCCGGACTCGACGAGCCGCCACAGGTCCTCGGGTGAACCGACGTCGCCCGGGTAGCGGCAGGCCATCCCGATGATGGCGATCGGTTCGTCGGAGACGCCGACGGCCGGCGCGACGGTGTTCGCGGTGCGATCCGCGCCGGACAGCAGGGCGTCCAGCTCGGCGGCCAGGACGGCGGCGTACGGGTAGTCGAAGGCGACGGTGGTGGGCAGGCGCAGGCCGGTCGCGGCGGCGAGGCGGCTGCGCAGTTCCACGGCGGTCAGCGAGTCGAAGCCGAGTTCCCGGAACGGGCGGTCGGCCGGGACGGCGTCGGCGGACTCGTGTCCGAGGACCGCTGCGGCCTCGCTGCGCACCAGGTGCAGCAGGTACGCGCGGCGCTCCTCGGCGGTGCGGCCGGCCAGGAGATCGGCGGCCGGACCGCTGGGCTTTGCCTCGTCCGGCGCGCTGGCGAGCAGCGGCGTGAGCAGAGGGCTGTCGCGTCGTACGGTGAAGGCGGGTCCGAAGCGCGACCAGTCCACGTCGGCGACCACGACAGTGGTGTCGCCGGCGGAGACGGCGTGGGCCAGCGCGGCGATGGCACGGGTCGGGTTCATGGCGGTGATGCCGCGCCGGGCGAGGTGGGCGGAGACGTCGGCGTCGGCCATGCCGCCGCCGGCCCACGGACCCCAGGCGATCGCGGTGGCGGGCCGACCGTGGGCGGCGCGGCGGGCGGCGAGCGCGTCGAGGTACGCGTTCGCGGCGGCGTATCCGCCCTGGTCGCCGCTGCCCCACACGCCCGCGATCGACGAGAAGAGCACGAAGGCGTCCAGGTCGTCGCCGAGGATCTCGTCGAGGTGTCGGGCACCGAGCACCTTCGCGGCGCCGAGTTCGCTGATGTCGGCGGGGCTCAGGCCGGTGAGCGGGGTCAGGTGGGCGACGCCGGCGGTGTGCACGACCGAGCGGACCGGTGTGCCGTCCGCGCGGAGCGTCGCGACGAGGGCGGCGAGAGCGGCGCGGTCGGTGACGTCGCAGGCCGCTGCGGTGATCTGGCACCCGGTTCCGGCCAGTTCGGTGGTCAGGGCGTCGAGGCCAGGCGCATCCGGGCCACGGCGGCTGACCAGGACGACCCGGTCGGCGCCGGAGTGTGCGGCCCAGCGGGCGACGTGGGCGCCCAGCGCCCCGGTGCCGCCGGTGACCAGGACGGTGCCGGTCGGCTGCCAGGGTTCGGCGGCGGTGGCGGGGGCGCGGTCGATGCGGCGGGCGTGCAGGACGTCGGCGCGGACCGCGATCTGGTCCTCGCCGGTGGTGCCGGTCAGGACCGCGACAAGCTGGTCGGTGACGTCCCCGGCCAGGTCGACGAGGCCACCCCAGGTGTCCGGGACTTCGAGGGCGGCCACCCGGCCGAGGCCCCAGAGCGCGGCCTGGGCGGGGTTGGGCGCGATGCCGTCGGTTCCCGTGGTGACAGCGCCGGTGGTGACGGTCCAGATCGGCGCGGTGCTGCCGGCGGCGTCTGCCGCTCTGATGAGGGTGAGCAGGCTGGCCGTGGCGTCGAGGTCGCCGGTGCGGGAGGGCACGTGCAGGATCCCGGCCAGCCCGTCGGTGATCTCCGGGGTGATGCCGATGTCCGGGGTGGCGCCGTGCCGGGTCAGCAGGTCGTGCAGCTGCCGGGCGGTCGGGTCCGCCGGGTCGGCGACGATGCGCCACCGCCCGGCGAGGGCCTCGGTGGGCGCGACGTCGACGGGCTGCCAGCTCTCCCGGTAGCGCCACTCGTCGGGCGTGCCGCTCACGGGTCTTGGCAGGTCGGGCCAGAAGTAGCGGCGCTGGAAGGCGTAGGTGGGGAGGTCCACAGTGCGAGCGCCGGGGTGGCACGGCGTCCAGTCCACCGCGACGCCGCGCACGAAGGCCTGGGCGAGGGCGGTGAGCAGCGTGGTCGGTTGGTCGCGGTCAGAGCGTTGCACGGGTACGAACACCGCGTCCGTCACACAGTCGGCGCCCATCGCCGACAGGACCCCGTCCGGGCCGATCTCCACAAACGTGCTGACACCCAGGCCCTCCAGGGTGGCGATGCCATCGGCGAACCGGACCGCCTCCCGCACGTGCCGCACCCAGTAGCCCGCGTCCTGAACGTCGACGATCTGCCCGGTCAGGTTGGACACCACCGGAATGCGCGGCGACTCGTAGGTCAACGTCTCCGCGACCTGAGCGAACTCGGCGAGCATCGGCTCCATCAGCACCGAGTGGAACGCGTGACTGACCCGCAACCGCTTCGACTTCTCGAACTGGGCGGCGACGGCGGCGACCTCGCCTTCCACGCCGGACAGCACCACCGAGCGCGGACCGTTGACGGCTGCGACGGACACCCCGTCGGTCAACAGCGGCAGCACGTCGGCCTCGGTGGCCCGTACCGCGACCATGACGCCACCGGGCGGCAGCGCCTGCATCAGGCGACCCCGCGCGGCAACCAGCTTCGCCGCGTCCGCGAGGGACAGCACCCCGGCCACATGCGCCGCCGCGATCTCACCGATCGAATGGCCGACCAGATAGTCCGGCGTCACACCGAACGACTCAACGAGGCGGAACAACGCCACCTCGACGGCGAACAACGCGGTCTGCGTGTAGAGCGTCTGGTCCAGGTCGTCGCCCTCGGCGATCACCTCGCGGATCGGCCGGTCGAGGAGACGATCCAGCTCCGCGCAGGCCGCGTCGAACGCTTGCGCGTACACCGGGAACGTGTCGTAGAGGTCCAGACCCATGCCGGGCCGCTGCGACCCCTGACCGGAGAACACGAACGCGAGCGGGCCGCGCGTGACGGTGTCCCGCACGGCGCCGGCCGTGCCGCGTCCCTCGGCGAGCGCCGTCAGCGCGGCGAGCCGTTCCGCCGGGTCGGTCGTGGTGATCGCGGCGCGGTGCCGTAGACCGGCGCGGGTGGTGGCCAGCGAGTGCGCGACGTCACCGGGGTCGGCGTCGCGGTCGGTGAGGTGGCGGGCGAGGCGGGCCGCCTGGGCGTTCAGGGCGGCGGCGTCGTGGCCGGAGAGCAGCAGTGGCGCCGGGACGGTGACCGGCTCGCGGGCCGGCTCCTCGTCGCCGGGAGGGGCCTGCTCGACGATGACGTGGGCGTTGGTGCCGGAGACGCCGAAGGCGGACACCCCGGCCCGGGCCGGGTGGTCGCCGGACGGCCAGGGACGGGCCTCGGTGAGCAGTTCCACCGCACCGGTCGACCAGTCGACGTGCGGGGTGGGCGCGTCGACGGACAACGTCTGCGGCAGGGTGCGGTGCCGCATCGCCATGACCATCTTGATGATCCCGGCGACACCGGCGGCGGCCTGGGTGTGGCCGATGTTCGACTTGATCGAGCCGAGCCAGAGCGGGTCTCCCTCTGCCCGGTCCCGGCCGTAGGTGGCGAGCAGCGCCTGCGCCTCGATCGGGTCGCCGAGCACGGTGCCGGTGCCGTGCGCCTCGACCGCGTCCACGTCGGCGCCGGTGAGCCCGGCGTTCTCCAGGGCTGCGCGGATGACCCGCTGCTGGGACGGGCCGTTCGGGGCGGTGAGGCCGTTGGACGCGCCGTCCTGGTTGACAGCGGTGCCGCGGATGACGGCGAGCACCGGGTGGCCCAGCCGGCGGGCGTCGCTGAGCCGTTCCACCAGCAGCAGCCCGACTCCCTCACCCCAGCCGGTGCCGTCGGCAGCCGCGGCGAACGACTTGCAGCGGCCGTCCGCGGCGAGCCCGCCCTGTCGTTCGAACTCCTCGAACGCGCCGGTGGTGCACATGACGGTCGCCCCGCCGGCCAGCGCCATCGTGCACTCGCCCTGCCGCAACGACTGGACCGCCAGGTGCAGCGCGACCAGAGACGACGAGCAGGCGGTGTCGACGGTGATGGCCGGGCCCTCAAGACCGAAGAAGTACGACAGGCGGCCGGAGACCACGGCGGCCGCGTTTCCGGTGAGCAGGTGCCCCTCGTCGGCGATCGGCGTACGCATCAGCACCGACGCGTAGTCCTGCGTGTTGGAGCCGACGAAGACGCCGACCTGGCGGCCTCGCAGCGAGAGCGGGTCGACGCCGCCGCGCTCCAGGGCCTCCCAGGCCGTCTCCATGAGCAGCCGCTGCTGCGGGTCCATGGCGACGGCCTCCCGGGGCGAGATGCCGAACAGCGCCGCGTCGAACTCACCCGCCGCGTCCAGGAAGCCGGCCGGGCGGGCGTACGAGGCGGCCGGGTCCCAGCCGCGGTCGTCCGGGAAGTCGGACAGGGCCCCGGCGCCGTCGGCGACGAGTCGCCAGAGGGCCTCGGGCGAGTCGACGCCGCCGGGATACCGGCAGGCCATTCCGACGACGGCGATGGGTTCCCGCTGCGCCTCGGTGAGTCGGCGGTGCTGGTGGCGCAGACGCTCGTTCTCCTTGAGGGAGGAGCGCAGTGCCTCGACGAGCTTGTCGTTGGAGGTGGCCATCATGAGCTCCGCACGTCGGTGGTTCAGCGAGAGGAATCGAGTGCCAGCCGGATGAGGTCGTCCTCATCCAGTCCGTCGAGGTCGGTGCCGTCGGGCTCCCCGGCGGTTGGTTCGGCGTCGTCACCGGTGCCGTCGGCGAGGCGCAGCAGGGCGTCCAGCAACCCGGCGGCCCGCAGCCGGGCCGGGGAGATCTCGGCGAGCGCCTGCCGGATGCGGGCGTCGTCGTCGAGCTCGTCCGGCCCGAACAGCTCGTCGTGCAGGTGCTCGGCGAGGACCAGGGCGTTGGGGTAGTCGAAGATGAGGGTGGTGCTGAGCCGCAGACCGGTGCTCGCGTTGAGCCGGTTGCGCATCTCGATGGCGGTCGCCGAGTCGAAGCCCAGCTCCCGGAACGCCCGCTCCGGCTCGACGAACTCGGCCGACGGGTGGCCGAGGACGGCGGCGGCCTCCGCCCGTACCGTCTGGAGCAGGGCCCGGTGCCGCTCGCCGCGGGACAGGTCGCGCAGTCGGGTGTGGAGCGCGGACGCCCCCTGGCCGCTGATGGCGGCCTGGTCGGCCTCGCGGATCCGGCGCACCTGCGGCAGTTCGTGCAGCAGCGGCCGGGGTCGGGCCGACTCGTAGGCGGGCGCGAACCGCTGCCAGTCGACGTCGGCGATGGCGACAAAGGTCTCGTCGTGGTCCAGGGTCCGGGCCATGGCGGCGATGGCCAGGTCGGGTGCCATCGCGGCGAGGCCGCGTCGGCGCAGCTGCTCGACGATAGCGGCGTCGGACATGCCGCCGCCGTCCCACACCCCCCAGGCGATCGAGGTGGCGCGCAGGCCGCGGGCCCGACGACGGGCCGCGAGGGCGTCGAGGTACGCGTTGGCCGCCGCGTACGCGCCCTGCCCGCCACCGCCCCAGACACCGGAGTTGGAGGAGAACAGGACGAACGCGCTCACGTCTCCGACGAGGTCGTCGAGCAGCGCGGCACCTGCCGCCTTGCCGTCGACCACGTCGGCGAACTCGTCGAGGCCGGTGTCGGCGAGCGACGCCGAGCGGGCGACACCGGCGGCGTGGAAGACGGCGGTGAGGTTGTCGATGGCGTCGAGCACGCCGCTGAGCCCGTCGCGGTCGGCCGTGTCGCAGGCGGCGATGGTCACCCGGGCGCCGAGCTGTTCCAACTCGGTGCGCAGGTCGTCTGCGCCGGGGGCGTCCGGGCCTCGGCGGCTGGTGAGCACCAGGTGCTCGGCGCCGCGTCCGGCCAGCCAGCGGGCCACGTGTGCGCCGATCGCGCCGGTGCCACCGGTGATCAGTGTGGTGCCGGTCGGCGTCCAACCGGTCGTCGGTGCCGGGCCGCTGAGGGGGGCGGGGCGCAGGCGTCGGGCGTGGACGCCGTTGTCGCGTACCGCGATCTGGTCCTCGTCGTCGATGCCGGCGACGGCGGCCTGGAAGCGGGTGAGCGCGGCGTCGTCGAGCCGGGCCGGCAGGTCGATCAGTGCGCCCCAGCGGTCCGGCTGCTCCAGGCCGAACACCCGGCCGGTGGCCCAGACCTGGGCCGGCCCGGTCAGTGGCGGTTCGTCGGTGGCGGTGACGGTGACCGCGCCGCGGGTGACGATCCGGAGCCGTCCGGGCATCCCGGCGTCGGCCAGGGCCTGGATCAGCAGCACGGTCGCGGTCAGGCAGGGCGGGACGGCGCCGTCGGTGTCCGGGGCGACCGCCAGCAGGGACAGCACACCCGAGATGGCGGGGTCCGGGCCGGTCGCCGCGCTCAGTTGTGCGGTCAGGGTGGCCCGGTCGGTCGTCGCCGGGTCGACCTCGACGACGACGGCGGTGCCGCCGGCCTGCTCGATCGCGGCGGTGGCGAATGTGGTCTCCGTCCGCGCGGTCGGGGTGGTGAGCAGCAGCCAGGTGCCGGTGAGCAACGCGTCGGTCGGCTCGGGCAGGGCGGTCCAGCCGACGGTGTAGCGCCAGGTGTCGGTGGTGCCGCGTTCCTTGCGGGTACGCCGCCAGGCGGTCAGGGCGGGCAGCAGATCGGTGCCGTCGTCGGTGATGCCGAGTGGGGTGAGGTCGCCGTTCTCCACGGCCTGCCAGAACTCGCTGTCCATCGGGTCCACGACCGGCACTGGCGCATCGCCGACGGGCCAGAAACGCTGGTGTTGGAAGGGGTAGGTGGGCAGGTCGACGGTCCGGGTCGCCGGGATGACGGTGGTCCAGTCGACGGGTGCGCCGCAGACCCATGCCTCGGCCAACGACCGGACCATCTGCTCGGGCCCGCCCTCGCCACGACGCAACGTGCCCACCGTAGCCACCTCGGCGGTGTCGGCGATCGCACCGGTCAACACGGGGTGCGCGCTGACCTCGATGAAGATCCGGTGCCCGGCCGCGTATGCCGCCGCGACCGCCAGGTCCAGGCGCACCGGCTGACGCAGATTGCGATACCAGTAGCCGGCGTCCATCTGACCGCCGTCCTCCACCGTGGAGAACACCGGCACCGCACCGGGCTGCGCTCGCACCCCGTCGAGCAGACGCGCCAGTTCCGTTTCCACCGGCTCGACCAGAGCGCAGTGCGAGGCGTAGTCCACCTTGACCCGCTTCGCCCGCACCCCGGCCGCCTCCGCAGCAGCCAGGAACGCATCCAGGTCAGCACCCGCGACAGCGACACTCGTCGGGCCGTTGACCACGGCGACACTCACACCCTCGGTCAACAACGGGGTGACCACGTCCAGACCGGCGTTGACCGACACCATCCCACCAGTGCCCGACAGCGCGAGGAGTGCTTGACTACGCAACGCGACGACCTTGGCGGCGTCGCTCAGTGACAGCACCCCGGCCACACAGGCCGCCGCGATCTCCCCCTGCGAATGGCCGATCACCGCGTCGGGGGTCACGCCCCTGGCCCGCCACACCTCCGCCAGGGACACGTGCACCGCCCACAACACCGGTTGCACCACGTCCACGCGCTCCAACGGATCGTCCGAGCGCAACACCTCCAGCAGATTCCAGTCCACGAACGGATCCAAAGCCGCCGCGCACTCCGCGATCCGCGCCGCGAACACCGGCTCCGCATCCAGCAACTCAGTGGCCATGCCGACCCACTGCGAACCCTGACCCGGGAACACGAACACCACACCGGCCGTACGGGCCGCACCGGAGATCACCGTGCTGGACGGCGACCCGTCGGCCAGGGCCGCGAGGCCACTGCGGTGATCCGGACCGAGCACGACCGCCCGGTGGTCGAACGCCGCCCGCGACACCGCCAGCGAGTACGCCACCTCCGCGGCAGCGCCACCCCACTCGACGAGCCGCTGCGCCTGACCGGCGACCGCCTTCGGGCTGCGCCCGGACAACAACCACGGCACACCCGGCTCGGCCACCGCCGACTCGACCACCGGTGCGGCCGGCGGCTCCTCGATGATCACGTGCGCGTTGGTGCCGGAGACCCCGAACGACGACACCCCGGCCCGGCGCGGGCGCTCCCCCGCCGGCCACGGCCGCGCGTCCACGAGCAGCTGCACCGCACCCGCCGACCAGTCGACGTGCCCGCTGGGCCGCTCGACGTGGACGGTCCGCGGCATGGTGTCGTGCCGCATCGCCTCGATCATCTTGATGATGCCGGCGACACCCGCGGCGGCCTGGGTGTGGCCGATGTTCGACTTGATCGAGCCCAGCCACAGCGGCTCGTCGGTGGGCCGGTCCTGACCGTAGGTGGCCAGCAGTGCCTGCGCCTCGATCGGGTCGCCCAGCCGGGTGCCGGTGCCGTGCGCCTCGACCGCGTCGACGTCGGCGGTGCTCAGGCCGGCGTCCGCGAGGGCGGCCCGGATGACGCGTTGCTGCGACGGCCCGTTCGGGGCGGTCAGCCCGTTCGACGCGCCGTCCTGGTTGACAGCGGTCCCCCGCACCACGGCGAGCACGCGGTGACCGTTGCGCACCGCGTCGGAGAGCCGTTCCACCAGCAGCACGCCCGCGCCCTCGGCCCAGCCGGTCCCGTCGGCGTCGTCGGAGAAGGACTTGCACCGGCCGTCCGGCGCCAGGCCCCGCTGCCGGGAGAAGTCGACGAACGTACCCGGGGTCGCCATCACGGTCACACCGCCGGCGAGCGCCATGGCGCACTCGCCGTTGCGCAACGCCCGCACCGCGAGGTGCAGGGCGACGAGGGAGGACGAGCACGCGGTGTCCACTGTGACCGCCGGGCCCTCCAGACCGAAGGTGTACGCCACCCGGCCGGAGACGACACTGCCGGCGTTGCCGACGCCCAGCAGACCCTCGACTCCGTCAGCCGCCCCGAGACGGCTGACGTAGTCGTGGTACATCACCCCAGCGAACACACCCACCTGCGCTCCCCGTACGACCGCCGGGTCGATCCCGGCCCGCTCGAACGCCTCCCAGGAGGTTTCCAACAGCAGCCGCTGCTGCGGATCCATGGCGAGAGCCTCCCGTGGCGAGATCCCGAAGAATCCCGCGTCGAAGTCGCCCGCGTCGTAGAGGAAACCGCCCTCCTTGGTGTACGTGGTCCCAGGATTGTCAGGATCGGGATCGAACAACACCCCTACATCCCAGCCCCGGTCAGGGGGGAACTCCCCGATCGCGTCACCCCCCGCGTCGACCAGCCGCCACAGGTCCTCCGGCGTGGTCACACCGCCCGGGTAACGGCAGGCCATGCCGACGATGGCGATCGGCTCGTCGGCGGTGACCGCCCTGGTCACACCGGCGGTGGGGCTCTCGTCGGAGCCGCCGAGCGCGGTGTTCAGGTGCTCGGCCAGGGCCACTGGGGTCGGGTAGTCGAAGACCAGGGTGGCGGCCAGCCGCAACCCGGTCGCGGAGTTCAACCCGTTGCGCAGCTCGACGGCGGCGAGAGAGTCGAAGCCGAACTCGCTGAACGGGCGGTCCGCGGCAACGGCCCTCCCGGATCCGTGGCCGAGCACTCCGGCCACGTGGGTGCGTACCAGATCGAGCAGTTGGTCCCGGCGCGCCGCCGGCGCCAGACCGGCGAGCCGGCGCACCAGTGCCTCGTCGCCGGACACGCGGCCCGCGCGCTGCCGGGGGATCGCGCGGATCATGCCGCGCAGCACGCCAGGAACGTGCGACGGGGTCGCCGACGGGTCGATCCGGACCGGTACGAGAAGGGCCTGATTGTCGGCGCAGGCCTGGTCCAGCGCGGTGAGCGCCACGTCGGTGGACAGTGGCAGCACACCGGAGCGGGCCATCCGGTCCAGTTCGGCCGGGGCGAGACCGGCCGCCATGCCGTCCGCCCATGGTCCCCAGGCCAGTGAGGTGGCAGCCAGTCCGGCGGAGCGGCGATGCGCCGCGAGGGCGTCGAGGAAGGCGTTGGCCGCCGCGTAGTTGCCCTGCCCCGGCCCGCCGAAGACCCCGGCCGCGGAGGAGAACAGCACGAACGCGGAGAGGTTCCGGTCGCGGGTGAGGTCGTGCAGGTGCCAGGCGGCGTCGACCTTGGGGCGCAGGACGGCGGCGACGCGGTCCGGGGTGAGGCCGTCGACCGTACCGTCGTCGAGGACCCCGGCGACGTGCACGACAGCGGTCAGGTCGGGTGCTCCGGCGAGGACGGCCGCGAGGGCGTCCCGGTCGGCCGCGTCGGCGGCGACCACGGTCGCGGTGGCGCCGAGCGCGGTCAGGTCGGCGACCAGCTCGGCGGCACCGGGGGTGTCGATGCCACGGCGGCCGAGCAGGATCAGGTCGGTGCTGCCGTGCCGGGTCACCAGGTGTCGGGTGACGATCCCGCCGAGGGCGCCCAGGGCACCCGTGACCAGGACGGTTCCGGTGCCGAAGGCCGGGCCGTCGCCGGTCGCGCGGTGAGGAACGAGCCGAGGTACGAGGACAGCACCCCCGCGTACCGCGACCTGATCCTCTCCGGCTGCGGTGATGGCCGCGAGCCGGGCGTCGTCCAGGTCGTCGCCGGGCTCGGCGTCGGCCAGCAGGAAGCGGCCCGGGTGCTCGGACTGGGTGCTGCGGATCAGGCCCCAGACCGCGGCGCCGGCCGGGTTCGGGACGGCGTCGCCCGGGGTCGCCGCCACCGCGCCGGTGGTGAGGACGAGCAGGCGGGTGTCGTCCTGCGCGAGGACGGCCTGCGCGGCGGCGAGCGCCTGCACGGCCAGGGTGTGCGCGGCGGCGGCCTGGTCGCCCGGGACCTGCGGGACGCGCAGCACGGTCAGGTCGTGCGTGGTCGGCCCCACGGGCACCGGGATCGGCGACCACGTCAGCGTGTGCAGCACCGAGGGCGGGGCGTACGGCCGGAGCAGCAGGGATTCCACTGTGACAGTGGGCCGGCCGAGGTCGTCGGCCAGCTCGATCCGGACGGTGTCCGTCGCGGTCACTGTCAGTCGGGCCCGGGCCGCGCTGCCGGTCTGACCGTGCCGGGTGACGCCGGTCCACGAGAACGGGACCTTGGCGTCCCGGCCGGCGTCACCGGTCAGGCCGAGGACGTGCAGTGCGGCGTCCAGCAGCGCCGGATGCGCCGCGTATCCGTCGGCGTCACCGTCGAGGGCCAGGTCGGCGTGCAGGCTGCCGTCGGTGGCACGCCACGCCGCGCGTAGCCCACGGAAGACGGGACCGTAGTCGAGGCCGCGGTCGGCCAGGTCGTCGTAGAGGTCGCCGACGTCGAGCGAGGTCGCGCCGGGCGGGGGCCACTCGCCGGTCACCGGGGCCGACAGGGTGGCGGGGCTGACCGTACCGGTGGCGTGCGCCGCCCACCGTACGCCGTCGGTGGTGGCGTGCACCGCGACCGGGCGGCGGCCGGCGTCGTCCGCCGGGCCGACCCGGACCTGGAGCTGCACGCCGCGTTCGCCGGCTACCACGGGAGCGGAGAGAACGAGGTCGTCGACGTGCTCGCAGCCGGCCTCGGTGCCGGCGGCGAGGACCAGTTCGAGCAGCGCGGTGCCGGGCACGACGACCGATCCGGCGATGCGGTGGTCGGCCAGCCAGGGCACCGAACCGGTGGTCCAGTGGCCGGTGTGCACCCGCTCGTCGTCGCTGCCGGCCAGTGGGACCATCGCGCCGAGCAGCGGGTGCCCGCCGGTGCCGGTTTCGCCGACGGCGGCAGCCGGCCAGTAGCGGCGGCGCTGGAAGGCGTAGGTGGGCAGGTCGATGAGGCGTCCGCCGGTTAGGCACGGCGTCCAGTCGACCGCGACGCCGCGCACGAAGGCCTGGGCCAGGGCGGTGAGCAGCGTGGTCGGTTGGTCGCGGTCAGAGCGTTGCACGGGTACGAACACCGCGTCGCTGACGCAGTCAGCGCCCATGGCGGACAGGACCCCGTCGGGGCCGATCTCGACGAACGTGGTGACACCTGCGGCCTCCAGGGCGGTAATGCCGTCGGCGAAGCGGACCGCCTCTCGCACGTGCCGCACCCAGTAGTCGGCGT
This sequence comes from Micromonospora sp. MGP-C2, assembly GCF_057766525.1. Classification (NCBI taxonomy): domain Bacteria; kingdom Bacillati; phylum Actinomycetota; class Actinomycetes; order Micromonosporales; family Micromonosporaceae; genus Micromonospora; species Micromonospora sp. MGP-C2. The sequence goes on along the minus strand of NZ_JBYMEN010000002.1, from coordinate 80,730 downwards.
CCTGCGCCTCCGCGACCTGCCCGGTCACATTGGACACCACCGGGATCCGGGGCTGCGCATAGGTCAACATCTGTGCGACCTGCGCGAACTCGGCGAGCATGGGCTCCATCAGCACCGAGTGGAACGCGTGACTGACCCGCAGCCGCCTCGACTTCTTGAAGTTCGCCGCGACTGCGGCGACCTCGCCTTCCGTGCCGGACAGCACCACCGAACGCGGACCGTTGATCGCCGCGACGGACACCCCCTCGGTGAGCAGCGGCAGCACCTCCGCCTCGGTGGCCCGGACCGCCACCATCACCCCGCCCGACGGCAGGGCCTGCATCAACCGACCTCGGGCCGCGACCAGCTTCGCCGCGTCAGCCAGGGACAGCACCCCGGACACATGCGCGGCGGCGACCTCCCCGATCGAGTGCCCCACCAGGTAGTTCGGGGTGACACCGAGCGACTCGACCAGCCGGAACAGGGCGACCTCGACGGCGAACAGGGCGGTCTGCGTGTAGACGGTCTGATCCAGGTCGTCGCCCTCGGCGATCACCTCGCGCAACGGCCGGTCCAGGTGGACGTCCAGCTCCGCGCAGGCCGCGTCGAACGCCTCCGCGTACACCGGGAACGACGACGCCAACTCCAGACCCATTCCGGGCCGCTGCGACCCCTGACCCGAGAACACGAACGCCGTCCGGCCGGTCACCGATGTGCCGGTCACCAGGGCGGGGGCCGCCTGACCGGCGGCGAGGGCTTCCAGCGCGGCACGGCCGAACGCCACCGCCCGGTGCGGGAGGCGGGCCCGGCCGGCGAGGGTGTGTGCGACGTCGGCCAGATCCCGGTCACCGTCGGTCAGCAGCCGGGCGGCCTGCGCGGTCAGCGCCTGGGGGCTGCGGGCGGTGAGCACCAGCGGTACGTCGCCATTGGCGTCCGCCCGCTCGTTGCCCCGGACCGGGTTCGGTGCGGGTGCGGCTTCGAGGATGACGTGCGCGTTGGTGCCGGAGACACCGAACGAGGAGACCGCCGACCGGCGCGGACGCCCGTCACCCGTCCACTCGCGGGCCTCGGTGAGCAGGGCGACCGAACCCGACGACCAGTCGACGTGCGTGGTCGGCTCGTCCGCGTGCAGGGTGCGGGGCATCAGGCCGGCCCGCATCGCCATGACCATCTTGATGATGCCGCCGACCCCGGCGGCGGCCTGCGCGTGACCCAGGTTCGACTTGATCGAGCCGAGCCACAACGGCCGGTCGGCGGCGCGGCCCTGGCCGTACGTGGCGAGCAGCGCCTGCGCCTCGATCGGGTCACCCAGCACCGTTCCGGTGCCGTGGGCCTCCACCACGTCGACGTCGGCGGTGGACAGACCGGCGTCGGCCAGCGCGGCCCGGATCACCCGCTGCTGGGCGGGCCCGTTCGGGGCGGTCAGACCGTTGGACGCGCCGTCCTGGTTGACGGCCGTGCCACGGACCAGCGCGAGCACCGGGTGACCGCGCCGGACCGCCGTGGACAGCCGCTCGACCAGCAGCACACCGACGCCCTCGGACCAGCCGGTGCCGTCGGCGCCCGCCCCGAACGCCTTGCAGCGACCGTCGGCGGCGAGCCCGCCCTGTCGGGAGAACTCCAGGAACATGGTGGGCGTGGCCATCACCACGGCGCCGCCGGCGACGGCCATCGCGCACTCGCCGTTGCGGATCGCCCGGATCGCCAGGTGCAGCGCGACCAGCGACGCCGAGCAGGCCGTGTCCACAGTGACGGCCGGGCCCTCGAAGCCGAACGTGTACGCGAGCCGGCCGGAGATGACGCTGGCGGCGGTGCCGGTGAGCAGGTAGCCGGCGCTGGCGTCGCGACCCTGGAGCAGGGTGTCGTACCCCTGGGCCGATGCGCCGACGAACACGCCGACCGGCTCGCCGCGGACCGTCTCCGGGTCGATGCCGGCGCGTTCCAGGGCCTCCCAGGTGGATTCCAGCAGCAGCCGCTGCTGTGGGTCCATCGCCAGGGCCTCGCGGGGCGAGATGCCGAAAAAGTCGGCGTCGAAGTCGGCGGCGTCGTGCAGGAAGCCCCCACGGTCGGTGGCCGAGCCGCCGTCCCGTCCGGTATCGAAGAGGTCGGCCCGCCACCCACGGTCCGTCGGGACGGCGGTGATGCCCTCGGCGCCGTCGGCGACCAGCCGCCACAACTCCTCCGGGGTGCTGATGCCACCCGGGTAGCGGCAGGCCATCGCGACGATCGCGATCGGGTCGTCGTCGTCCCCGGCGACCTCGGCAGACGGTTGCGGTGCCTGCGGGATCGCGCCGCCGAGCAGTTCGTCGCGCAGGTGGGCGACGAGCGCCAGCGGGCTCGGATGGTCGAAGGCGAGGGTCGCGGACAGCCGGAGCCCGGTCGCCGCTCCGAGCCGGTTGCGGAGTTCGACGGCGGTCAGCGAGTCGAACCCGAGCTCCTTGAAGGCACGACCAGCGACGATGCCGGACGGGTCGTGCCCGAGGACCGCCGCGACGTCCGCCACGACGATCTCCAGGAGGATCCGTTCGACCTCGGCGGGGGCGGCGGCCAGGCGACGGCGCAGCGCGGTCGCCGCGTCGGCCGGTCCGGCGGTGCCGGCCGGGCGGGTAGCGCCGCGGACCAGACCGCGGAGCAGCGGCGGCGGGGTGGTGCCGGCCGCGACCGTGCGGGCCAGTCGCACCGGCACGCTCAACGACTCGTCGATGCCGAGCGCCGCGTCGAACAACGCCAGCCCCTCGGCGGTGCTGAAGCCGAGCACACCGGTGCGGTCCATCCGCCGCGTGTCGGTGTCGTCCAGCCGCCCGGCCATGCTGGTCGTGGCGGTCCAGGGACCCCAGGCGAGCGAGATCGCCGGCCGGCCCTGGGCGCGCCGGTGCGCGGCGAGCCCGTCCAGGAACGCGTTCGCGGCCGCGTAGTTGGCCTGGCCCGCCGCGCCGAGCAGCCCGGACAGCGACGAGAAGAGCACGAACGCGGCGAGTGGCTGATCCCTGGTGAGGTCGTGCAGGTGCCAGGCGGCGTCGGCCTTGGGGCGCAGCACGCCGGCAAGCCGGTCGGGTGTCATCGCGTCGAGCACGCCGTCGTCGAGGACGCCGGCCAGGTGGACGACAGCGGTCAGCGGCCGGTCGGTGGTGCTGGCCGCCACCAGGGCCGCGGCGGCGCTGCGGTCGGCGACGTCACAGGCGGCCACTGTCACGCTCGCGCCCAGGCCGCGTAGTTCGTCGGCGAGGTCGGCGGCGCCGGGCGCGTCCGGGCCACGACGGCCCGCCAGCACCAGGTGCCGGGCGCCGTGGGTGGTGACCAGGTGCCGGGCGACGGCTGCGCCGATCGCGCCGGTGCCGCCGGTGAGCAGGACGACACCACCCGGGTCCAGGGCGGGCGGGACGGTGAGGACCACCTTGCCGACGTGGGCGGCCTGGCTGACGTGCCGGAACGCGGCGCCGGCCGAGCGGACGTCCCAGGTGGTCACCGGCAGCGGTCGCAGTGCTCCGGCCTCGAAGAGATCGACCAGGGCGCGCAACATCTGCTGGATCCGGTCCGGTCCGGCCTCGATGGTGTCGAAGGCCTGATAGCTGATGCCGTACGCGGCCGTGATCGCGGCGGGGTCGCGGACGTCGTTCTTGCCCATCTCGGCGAACCGACCGCCGCTGGCCAGCAGCCGCAGCGAGGCGTCGACGTGTTCGCCGGTGAGCGAGTTGAGCACCACGTCGACCCCGTGGTCGCCGGTCGCGGCGCGGAACCTCTCCTCGAAACCGGTGGTCCGGGACGAGGCGATCCGGTCGCCGGCAACACCCAGACCGCGCAGCGTGTCCCACTTCGCGGGGCTGGCCGTGCCGTAGACGGTGGCGCCGAGATGGTGGGCCAGCTGCACGGCGGCCATGCCGACGCCGCCGGTGGCGGCGTGCACCAGCAGCGACTCCCCGGCACGCAGGCCGGTCAGGTCGACCAGGGCGTAGTAGGCGGTGAGGAAGACGATCGGCACGGCGGCGGCCTGCTCGAACGTCCAGCCGGCCGGGATTGGCGTGATCAGCCGGTGGTCGGTGACGGTCACCGGGCCGAACGCGCCGTAGAACATGCCCATCACCGCGTCGCCGACCCGCACCCCGTCGACGCCGGGGCCGATGGCGGTGACGACACCGGCGCCCTCGCTGCCGAGCTGGGCGACGTCGGGGTACATGTCCAGGGCGATCAGGACGTCGCGGAAGTTGAGGCCGGTGGCGCGGACGGCGATCCGGACCTGGCCCGGGCCGAGCGGTTCGTCGACCTCGGGGCACGGGACCAGGGCGAGGTTGTCCAGGGTGCCCTTCACCGGGACGTCGAGGCGCCAGGGGACGCCGGCCGGCGGGATCAGGGCGGGGCCGGTCGCGGCGCGGGCCAGGCGGGGGGCGAACAGGGTGCCGTTGCGGGCGGCGATCTGCGGTTCCCCGGTGGCGAGCGCGGTGGCGAGCGCCGCGTCGTCGTCGTGGCCGTCCAGGTCGACCAGGACGAAGCGGTCCGGGTTCTCGGTCTGGGCGGTCCGGACCAGACCCCAGACCGCCGCCGCGGCCAGGTCGGGAACGTCCTCGTCGGGCGAGGTCGCCACCGCACCGGAGGTGACCACGGCGAGGCGGCTGCCCGCGTCGGTGGTGTCGCGCAGGAACCGCTGGAGCAGGTCGAGCGTGGCGGCGGTCGCGGTGTGCACCGTTGCCACCGGATCGTCACCGGCGGTCTCCGGGCGCCAGACCTGCGCCGGGACGGTGGCCGTTCCAGCGGCGGGCGGCGAGGCGACGATCGGGGCCCACGCGAGGCGGTGCAGGGCGTCGGCCACCGGGAGTGCCTTCGGGGTGGGCGGGGCGTACGGGCGGAGCACCAGGGAACCGACAGTGGCGACCGGCTGCCCCGTGGTGTCCCAGACGTCCAGGGTGACGGTCTCGGTGCCGCGCAGCCGCACCCGGATCGTGTCGGCGCCGACCGCGTGCAGGGTGACGCCGTTCCAGGCGAACGGGACGGCGGCCGGTTCGTCGCCGGTGCCCGTGCAGCCGAGGGCGTGCAGGGCGGCGTCGAGGAGCGCTGGGTGCAGCCCGAAGCCTGTGGAGTCGATGCTCTCGGGTGCGCGTACCTCGGCGAACGTGTCCCCCAGCGGGCCGCGCCAGACGGCTTCCAGGCCACGGAACGCGGGCCCGTAGGCCAGGCCGCGTTCGACCAGCGCGGGATAGAGGTCGGTGAGGTCGACGGGCTCGGCGCCCGGCGGCGGCCACTCGGCCGGGGCGGGCGCCGCGCTGCCGGTGACGGCGAGGGTGCCGGAGGCGTGCACGGTCCACGTCTCGCCGTCACCGCTGTGCACGCTGACGCTGCGGCGGCCGTCGGCGTCCGCAGCGCCGATCCGGACCTGCACCTGCACGCCCGCGGGCGGCAGCACGAGCGGGGTGGCGAGGACCAGGTCCTCGACCGTCTCGCAGCCGATCTCGGCACCGGCCGCGAGGACCGCCTCGAGCTGGGCGGTGCCGGGGACGACGAGGTCCCCGGCGACCTGGTGATCGGCGAGCCACGGGTGCCCGGCGGCGGACCAGTGGCCGGTGAAGAGGTGTTCGTCAGCACCGGCCAGGGAGACGGAGGCACCGAGCAGCGGGTGGTCGACACCGGTGAGGCCAAGGCCCCGGGTGTCCCCGGCCGGCGCGACGCCGGTGGCGGGCCAGTACCGCTGCTGCTGGAACGCGTAGGTGGGCAGGTCGACACGGCTGCCGCCGGCGGCCAGCACGGTCCAGTCCACCGCGGCGCCCCGCACGTACGCCTCGGCCAGCCCGGTGATCAGGGAGGTCACCTCGGGACGGCCCCGGCGCAGCAGGGGCAGGTAGGCGGCTTCGGTGTCGTCGCTCTCCCGTGCCATCGCGGTGAGGACGCCGTCCGGGCCGATCTCCAGGAACCGGGTGACACCGCGGCCCCGCAGCCACGCGATGCCGTCGGCGAACCGGACCGCGTCGCGTACGTGCCGGACCCAGTAGTCGGCGTCCTGCGTGCCGGCGAGTTGCCCGGTGAGGTTGGAGACGACACCGATGACCGGGGCGTGGTAGGTCAGGGTGGTCGCCACCTGCGCGAACTCGGCCAGCATCGGCTCCATCAGCGCCGAGTGAAACGCGTGACTGACCGCCAGCGGCTTGGACTTCTCGAAGTGGGCGACGACCGCCGCCACCGCGTCGGGGGCACCGGACAGCACCACCGACCGGGGACCGTTGACCGCGGCGATGTCCACGCCCTCGGTCAGCAGCGGCAGCACCTCGACCTCGGTCGCCCGTACCGCCACCATCACCCCGCCGGCCGGCAGCGCCTGCATCAGTCGGCCCCGCGCCGCCACCAGCGTCGCGGCGTCGGCGAGGGACAGCACACCGGCGACGTGCGCGGCGGCGATCTCCCCGATCGAGTGCCCCACCAGGTAGTCCGGTGTGACCCCGAACGACTCGACCAGCCGGAACAGGGCGACCTCCACCGCGAACAGGGCGGCCTGCGTGTAGACGGTCTGTTCCAGGTCGACCCCGTCGGCGATCACCTCGCGCAGCGGACGGTCGAGGTGCGGGTCCAGTTCCGCGCAGACCAGGTCGAGTGCCTGCGCGTACGCCGGGAAGCGCGCGGCGAGCTCAAGGCCCATACCGTGGCGTTGGGAGCCCTGACCGGAGAACAGGAACGCGGTGCGGCCGTCCTGGACCGCGCCGGTGACGGCCCCGGCGGTGACGACGCCGTCGGCCAGGGCCGCCAGGGCACCCGGCAGGTCGGTGCCGGTGACCACGGCCCGGACCGGCAGCGGTGAGCGGGTCGCGGCGAGCGAGTAGGCGATGTCGGCGTGGGTCGCCGTGGCGGTGGCCGCGAAGGCGCTCAGACGGGCGGCCTGGGCCCGCAGCGCCTCCGGGGTGTGGCCGCTGAGCACCCAGACCGGGTCGGTGCCGGCCGGCGCAGGCGTCGCCGGGGCGTCCGCCGCCGGGGCCTCCTCGATGATCGCGTGGGCGTTGGTGCCGCTGATGCCGAACGCGGAGACCGCCGCACGACGTGGTCGCTCCCCCGGCGCCCACTGGCGCTCGGCGGTGAGCAGTTGGACGTTGCCGGCCGTCCAGTCCACGTGCGGGGTGGGCTCGTCGACGTGCAGGGTGCGCGGCATGACGCCGGCCCGCAGTGCGAGCACCATCTTCATCACGCCACCGACACCGGCCGCGGCCTGGGTATGGCCGAGGTTGGACTTGAGCGAGCCGAGCCAGAGCGGTTCGCCGTCCGGACGGCTCTGGCCGTACGTGGCGAGCAGCGCCTGCGCCTCGATCGGGTCGCCGAGCCGAGTGCCGGTGCCGTGTGCCTCCACCAGGTCGACGTCGGCCGCTGTGAGTCGGGCGTTGGCGAGCGCGGCCCGGATGACGCGCTGCTGCGCGGGCCCGTTGGGGGCGGTGAGACCGTTGGAGGCGCCGTCCTGGTTGACCGCGGTGCCCCGGATGACGGCGAGCACCGGGTGGCCGTTGCGGCGGGCGTCGGAGAGACGCTCCAGCAGGAGCAGTGCGGCGCCCTCGGACCAGCCGGTGCCGTCGGCCGCGGCGGCGAACGGCTTGCAGCGGCCGTCCGGGGCGAGGCCACGCTGACGGCTGAACTCGACGAACGCCTCCGGGGTGGCGAGCACTGTGGCGCCACCGGCGAGGGCCAGGGAGCACTCCTGCTGCCGCAGGGACTGGACCGCCAGATGCAGCGCGACCAGTGAGGCCGAGCAGGCGGTGTCGATGGTGACCGCCGGACCCTCCAGGCCGAACTGGTACGCGATCCGCCCGGAGAGCACGCTGGCCGCGCTGCCGGTCAGCCGGTAGCCCTCGATGCCGTCCTGGGTGTGCCGCTGCAGCAGGGTGTCGTAGTCGCGGCCGCTGATGCCGACGAACACGCCGGTCCGGCTGCCCCGCACGCTGTCGCTGGGGATACCGGCCCGCTCGAACGCCTCCCAGGCGGTCTCCAACAGCAGGCGTTGCTGCGGGTCCATGGCCAGGGCCTCGCGCGGCGAGATACCGAACAGCGCCGGGTCGAAGTCGGCCGCCTCGGCGAGGAACCCACCCTCGCGGGCGTAGCTCTTGCCCTTGGCGTCCGGGTCGGGGTCGTAGAGCCCGTCGACGTCCCACCCACGGTCGTCCGGAAAGTCACCGATCGCGTCCCCGCCGGCGGCGACCAGCTCCCAGAGCTGCTCGGGCGTGCTGACCCGGCCCGGGTAGCGGCAGGTCATCGCGACGATCGCGACGGGCTCGCCGGCCGCCGTCTCCACCTCTTCGAGCCGCCGCTTGCTGCGTCGCAGCTCGGCGGTCATCCACTTGAGGTGGTCGAGCAGCTTCTCGTCGTTCGCCATGACACGTACCCCGTTCCCGCTGCGCGGATCAAGATCTGCCGAATTCGTTCTGGATGATCTGGAGCAGTTCGTCGGCGGTCGCGTCGCCAATTTCGTCGCCGCCCGCCTCCGCCGGTTCCTCGGCGGTGGCCCAGCGGTGTGCGAGCGCCTGTAGGCGGGCCACCAGGGCCGGCCGGTCGGCGTCGTCGACCGGCGTGGCGGCGAGGGCCGCCTCAAGGTCGTCGAGCCGGCCCACCACTGTCGGCGCGGTCGGACGGTGCTCGCGCATCAGAAGCGTGTCCAGGTGCGCGGCGAGCACCGCCGGGGTCGGGTGGTCGAACACCAGGGTGGCCGGGAGGCTGAGCCCGGTGACAGTGGTGAGCCGGTTGCGCATCTCCACAGCGGTCAGGGAGTCGAAGCCGAGTTCGCGGAAGGCATGGTTCGCCTCGAAACCGCCGCCCGGGCCGAGGACCGCGGCCGTCTCGGTCCGGACCAGGTCGAGCAGCAGGTGCCCGCGTTCGGCCTCGGGCAGGTCGGTGAGCCCGTCGATCGGCCCGGCGGCCTGGACCTGCGCGACCGGTTCGGCGACCGCCGCGCGGACCTCCGGGACTCCGTCGAGCAGTGGGCTGGGACGGGCGGCGGTGAAGGCGGGGGCGAAGCGGGCCCAGTCCACGTCGGCGACCGCGACGGTGATGTCGCCGTAATCGAGGCTGCGGGCGAAGGCGTCGACAGCTGCCGACGGCACCAGCGGGGTGAGCCCGTGGCGCCGCAGGTGCTCCTCGGTGCCGGTGTCGGCGACCATGCCGCCCTCGCCCCACGGCCCCCAGGCGATCGCGCTGCCGGCCAGGCCTCTCGCGCGGCGTCGTTCGGCGAACGCGTCGAGGAAGGCGTTGCCCGCGGCGTAGGCGGCCTGTCCGCCACTGCCCCAGACCCCGGAGATGGAGGAGAAGCAGACGAACGCGTCCAGGTCACGGTCACCGAGAAGGTCGTCCAGGTGCCGGGCGCCGCCGATCTTCGCCGCCACGATGCCGGCGAGCAGCTCCGGGGGGGTCTCGGCGAGCGGGGCCGAGTCGCCGATGCCGGCGGTGTGCACCACGGCGCGCAGCGGCAACGCGTCGGCGTCGGCCCGGCGGAGCAGCTCGGCGACGTCGTCGGAGTCGGTCAGGTCGCAGGCCACCACTGTGACGCGGGCGCCGAGCGCGGTCAGCGCCGCGGTCAGGTCGGCCGCGCCGGGGGCGTCGCCACCGCGCCGGCTGGCCAGGACCAGGTGACCGGCGCCGTCCTGGGCGAGCCGGCGGGCCACGTGCCCGGCGAGCGCGCCGGTGCCGCCGGTGATCAGGACGGTGTCGCGCGGTGTCCACGGGGTGGCTGTGGTGGTTGGCAGCGGTGCGCGGACCAGGCGGCGGACGAACGTGCCGGCGTCGCGCAGGGCCACCTGGTCTTCGCCGCCGTCGGCGAGCACCCGGCAGAGCGCGGGGCCGTCGACGCGTTCGGGTAGGTCGATCAGGCCACCCCAGCGGGCGGTGTGTTCCAGGGCGGCGACCCGGCCGAGGCCCCAGACGGCGTTCTGCGCGGGGTCGGTGACCTCGGCGGTGGCGGAGACGGCACCCCGGGTGACGGCCCACAGCGGCGCGTCGAGGTGGGCGTCGCCGGCCGCCTGGATCAGGGCCAGGGTCGCGGCCAGCCCGTTGGGCACCCCGGGGTGGCCGGGCAGCTCCCGGTCGTCCAGGGCGAGCAGCGACAGGATGCCGGAGACCTCGTCGGCCGTGGCCAGTTCGGCGACGATCGCCGCGCGGTCGCGGCCGTCCAGCACCACCGGCCGGGCGTGGGCGCCGGCCTCGGTCAGGGCCTCGATGACGGTACGGGCGTACGCGTCGACCGGGCCGGGAAGAGCGACCAGCCAGGTCCCGGTCAGACGAGCGGTCCCGTGCATGGCGACCGGTTCCCACTGGGCCCGGTAGCGCCTGCGGTCGGCGGAGCCACGGGCCAGTCGGCCACGGTGCCAGTCGGCCAGGACCGGCAGCGCCGGCGCCACCTCGCCGACCCGGGCGTCGCCGAGCATCGTACCCAGCGTCTCCAGGTCGTTCTGCTCCACCGCGGACCAGAACGGGTCGTCCGACGGATCCGCGGCGGTGCCGCCGACCGGGGCCGGGGCGATCCAGAACCGGCGGCGCTGGAACGGGTAGGTGGGCAGCGGCACGGTCCCGGTGCCGGGCAGCGCTGTCGACCAGTCGATCGGCACGCCGCCGACGTGCAGGCCGGCCACCGCCTCGGCGACGGCGGTGGGTTCACTCCGATCGCCGCGCAGTGCGGCGACCAGGACGGCGTCCACCTGCTTCGCGGCGGGCAGGCAGTCCCGGGCCAGCGCGGTCAGCACCCCACCCGGGCCGACCTCGCAGTACGCGGTGACACCCCGGGCGTCCAGGGCGGTGACTCCGTCGGCGAAGCGCACCGCCTCGCGTACGTGCCGCACCCAGTAGGCGGCGTCCGGCTGGCCGATCGGCTCGCCGGTCAGGTCGGAGATCAGCGGGATGCTCGGCGGCGCGTACGTGAGCCCGGCCGCGATCCGCCCGAACTCGTCGAGCATCGGGTCCATCTGGGCGGAGTGGAATGCGTGGCTGACGGTGAGCCGCTTGGCCCGTCGCCCGTCGGCGCGCCAGCGCTCGGCGATCAGGTCGATGGTGTCCGCGTCGCCGGAGACGACCACCGAGTCGGGTCCGTTGACCGCGGCGATCGACACGTCGCCGGTGAGCAGCGGTCGGATCTCCGCCTCGGTGCCCTGCATGGCCAGCATCGCGCCGCCGGACGGGAGCGCCTGCATCAACCGGCCCCGCGCGGCGACCAGCTGCGCGGCGTCGGGCAGGGACAGCACACCGGCGACGTGGGCTGCGGCGAGTTCGCCGATGGAGTGGCCGAGCAGGTAGTCGGGGGTCACTCCGCGTGCTTCGAGGAGGCGGTACAGGGCCACTTCGAGGGCGAAGAGCGCCGGCTGGGTGAACTCGGTCCGGTCCAGCAGTGCCGCTTCGGGGGTGCCCAGGTCGGCGAACATGACGTCGAGCAGTGGGCGGTCGAGGTGCGGCTCGAAGGCGGCCCGGATCTCGTCGAGCGCGACGGCGAAGACGGGCTCGGTGGCGTACAGGTCCCGGCCCACGCCCGCGCGTTGGCTGCCCTGGCCGGTGAAGAGGAAGGCGAGCTTGCCGGTGGCGGTCGCGGCGCCACCGATCACCGACCTGTCGGGTTCGCCGGTCGCGACGGCGTGCAGGCCGTCGCGCAGGGTGGCGGCGTCGGCGGCCAGGACGACCGCCCGGTGGTCGAGGGCGGAGCGGGTGGTGGCCAGGGAACGGGCGAGGGTCACGCCGGCGCCGGCCTCGACGTGCCGGTCCACGCCGGCCGCGAGGAGTCGCTCCGCCTGCTCCCGCAGCGCCCGGTCCGACCGTCCGGACAGGACGTAGGGCAGGTGCTTCGGCGGTGCGTCCGCGTCCGGAGCGGTCACCGGCTGCGCGGCGGGTTCCGGCTGTTCGAGGATGACGTGGGCGTTGGTGCCGCTGACCCCGAACGCCGAGACGGCGGCACGACGGGCGCGTCCGGTCTCCGGCCACGGCTGCGCCGAGGTCAGCAGCCGCACCGCGCCGGCCGACCAGTCCACGTGGGGGGTCGGCTCGTCCACGTGCAGGGTCCGCGGCGCGAGGCCGTACCGCATCGCCTGGATCATCTTGATGATCCCGCCGATGCCGGCGGCCGCCTGGGCGTGCCCGATGTTCGACTTGAGCGAGCCCAGCAGCAGCGGTTGGTCGGCCGCCCGACCCTGCCCGTACGTGGCCAGCAGCGCCTGCGCCTCGATCGGGTCGCCGAGCGTGGTGCCGGTGCCGTGCGCCTCGACCACGTCGACGTCCGCTGTGGACAAACCGGCGTCGGCCAGCGCCTCGGCGATCACCCGCTGCTGCGCGGGACCGTTCGGGGCGGTCAGACCGTTGGAGGCGCCGTCCTGGTTGACCGCGCTACCGCGCAGCACCGCGAGTACGTGGTGCCCGTTGGCCAGCGCGTCCGACATCCGCTCCAGGACCACGAAGCCGGCGCCCTCGGCCCAGCCGGTGCCGTCGGCCCCGGCGGCGAACGCCTTGCACCGGCCGTCCGGGGCGAGCCCGCCCTGCCGGCTGAACTCGACGAAGACCGCCGGGCTCGACATGACCGCGACCCCGCCGGCCAGGGCAAGCGTGCACTCCCCCTGCCGCAGCGCGCGGGCCGCCCAGTGCAGGGCGACCAGCGACGACGAGCACGCCGAGTCGATGGTGACGGCCGGTCCCTCGAAGCCGAACGTGTAGGCGACGCGGCCGGACATCACGCTGGTGGCGTTGCCGGTGAGGCGGTAGCCCTCGACTCCGGGCGGTGGTGCTGCGCCCTCCCCGTACCCGAGGTGGGCGCCGCCGACGAAGACGCCGGTCCGGCGTCCGCGCTGGCCGCGTGGTGGCAGGCCGGCGTTCTCCAGTGCCTGCCAGGCGGTCTCCAGCAGGAGCCGCTGTTGCGGGTCCATGGCCAGGGCCTCGCGGCCGTTCACCCCGAACAGGTCGGCGTCGAAGTCCGCCGCGTCGTGCAGGAAGCCGCCGGAGCGGGTGTACGCGGTGCCCTGGTGGTCGGGGTCCGGGTGGTAGAGCGCGTCCAGGGCCCAGCCACGGTCGGCGGGGAAGCCGGAGACGACGTCGGCCTCGTCGGCGACCAGCCGCCACAGGTCGTCGGGCCCCTGCACCCCGCCGGGGAACCGGCAGGACATGCCGACCACGACGATCGGGTCGTCGTCGGGTGCCACGGCCAACGCCGGAACCGGTGCCGGTGCGGCGGCGGGCTGGTCGAGCAGCCGGTCGCGCAGGTAGCGGGCCACCGCGAGCGGGTTGGGGTGGTCGAAGACGAGGGTGGCGGGCGGTGCGAAGCCGACCTCGCGTCGCAGCCGGTCGCGCAGGTCCACGCCGGTGAGCGAGTCGACGCCCATCTCCCGGAACGCCTGTTCGGGGCCGACCGCGTCCGGCCCGTCGTGGCCGAGCACGGCGGCGGTGACAACCCGGACCAGGGTGAGCAGGTGATGTTCCTGTTCGGCCGGCGCCAGCGCGACCAGCGTGTCGGCCAGCGGCGTCGCGGTGTCCTCCACGGTCTGGGCGGTCAGCGCCCGCACCTGCGGCAGGTCGGCGATCAGCGGCCGGGGCCGGGCGGCGCAGAAGATGGGTGCGAAACGGGACCAGTCGACGTCGGCGACCGCCACGTAGGTCTCGTCAGCGTCCAGGGCCTGCCGCAGCGCGGCGACAGCGGTTTCCGGGTCGAGAACCGGCAGGCCACGGCGGAACAGCAGCGTTTCGGTGCCGGCGTCGACCATGCCACCGTCGCCCCACGGGCCCCAGGCGATCGAGGTGGCGGTCAGACCACGGGACCGCCGGTCGTCGGCGAGGGCGTCCAGGTAGGCGTTGGCGGCGGCGTAGCCGCTCTGCTCGCCGCTGCCCCAGAGCGCGGCGATCGAACTGAACAGCACGAACGCGTCGAGCGGGGTGTCGCCGAGCAGCCGGTCCAGGTTGGCGGCGCCGGCCACCTTGGCCGCCGCGACCGAGGCGAGCCCGGCCGGGTCGTCGTCGAGCACCCCGGCGAACCGCAGGGCGCCGGCGGTGTGGAAGACGCCGCTCAGGTCCCCGACGGTGGCGAGCAGGTCGGCGAGGGCGTCGGCGTCGGCCACGTCGCAGGCGGCGATGGTGACCCGGGCGCCGAGCGCGGTCAGTTCGGCGTGGAGTCGGTCGGCGCCCGGTGCGTCCGCGCCGGCCCGGCTGGTGAGCACCAGATGTGGGGCACCGGCGCTGGCGAGCCAGCGGGCCACGTGCGCGCCGAGCGCGCCGGTGCCGCCGGTGATCAGGATGCTGCCGCGCGGTGACCAGGGCCGTGGCGTCGCGGGCGGGGCGGCCGGTACGACGCGGCGGACGTGCACACCGGTGTGCCGGATCGCGACCTGGTCCTCGGTGCCGGTGCCGCGCACGACCGCCCAGAGTTGGGCGAGTGCCTCGGCGCCGGGGTTCTCGGGCAGGTCGGCGAGGCCGGCCCAGGTGCCGGGGAGTTCGAGGGCGGCGACCCGGCCGTACCCCCACACGGTGGCCTGGTGCGGGCTGATCCGAGCTTCGTCGCCGACCCGCACGGCGCCGCTGGTCACGGCCCAGAGCGGCGTGCCCGGCGGGAGGTCGCGGAGCAGCGCCGCCGTGCCGGTCAGCCCTCGGGGCAGGTGCGGGTGGTCCGGGTCGGTGCGCTCGTCCAGTGCGAGCAGGGACAGCACCCCGGCGACCTCGTCCGGGTGGATGGCGGGCAGGTCGCCGGCCGGCACCGCGACCACGTCGGGACCGCCCGCAGTCAGGATGTTCGCGGCCACCGGCAGGTCGAGGCTGGGGACGACGACCAGCCAGCGGCCCGGGCGGGCGGCGGTGGCCGGAACGTCGCGGACCGGCCAGTCGAGGCGGTAACGCAGGCCGGGGTCGGTGCCCTGCCGACGCCAGGCGCGCAGCGCGGGCAGGACCTCGTCGAGGGGCCGGTCGGCGGCCACGCCGAGCAGGTCCGCCAGGTCTCCACTGTCGACGGCCCGCCAGAACGGGGTGTCGGGGGTGTCGCCGGCGCTGTCGTCCTCGAACCAGTAGCGCTGCCGCTGGAAGGCGTAGGTGGGCAGGTCGACGACGCGACCACCGGTCAGGCATGGCGTCCATTCGACGGCGACGCCGCGCACGAAGACGCGGGCGAGGGCCGTCTGGAGGGCGGCGGTCTGGTCCCGGTCGGCGCGTTGCACGGGTACGAACACCGCGTCGCTGACGCACTCGGCGCCCATTCCCGAGAGGACCCCGTCGGGGCCGATCTCGACGAACGTGCTGACACCCAGGCCCTCCAGTGTGGAAATGCCGTCAGCGAACCGGACCGCCTCCCGCACGTGCCGCACCCAGTAGCCGGCGTCCTGCGCCTCCGCGACCTGCCCGGTCACGTTCGACACCACCGGGATCCGCGGCGACGAGTAGATCAACGTCTCCGCTACCTGTGCGAACTCGGCGAGCATCGGCTCCATCAGCACCGAGTGGAACGCGTGACTGACCCGCAGCCGCTTCGACTTCTTGAAGTTCGCCGCGACGGCCGCGACCTCGTCGGCGGCCCCGGACAGCACCACCGAACGAGGGCCGTTGATCGCCGCGACGGACACCCCGTCGGTCAGCAGCGGCAGCACCTCAGCCTCGGTGGCCCGAACCGCCACCATGACGCCACCGGCGGGCAGGGCCTGCATCAGGCGGCCTCGGGCCGCGACCAGCTTCGCCGCATCCGACAGGGACAGCACCCCGGCCACATGAGCGGCAGCGATCTCCCCGATCGAATGCCCGACCAGGTAGTCGGGCGTCACGCCGAACGACTCGACCAGGCGGAACAGCGCCACCTCGACGGCGAACAGGGCGGTTTGCGTGTAGACGGTCTGGTCCAGGTCGTCGCCCTCGGCGATCACCTCGCGCAACGGACGATCGAGGTGGAGGTCCAGCTCCGCGCAGGCCGCGTCGAACGCCTCGGCGAACACCGGGAACGACGCCGCCAACTCCAGGCCCATACCGGGTCGCTGTGACCCCTGGCCGGAGAAGACGAAGGCCAGACCTCCCGCACGTACGCCATCGGTGTGGATGCTCGTGTGGTCACGGCCCGCCGCCAGCTCGCGCAGCGCACCCACCGCGTCGCTTTCGCTGGTGAGCAGCACCGCGCGGTGCGCGAACGCGGCCCGGGCGGTGGCCAGGGTCCAGCCGGTGTCGCGCAGCGAGGGCGCGCCCGGCTCGGTCAGCCGGTCCGCGAGGCGGCCCGCCTGCGCGCGCAGCGCCTCGGCCGACTGCCCGCTGAGCACCAGCGGCACGACCCCGCACGGCTCACCGTCGGCGGTCGGAGAGGCGTCGGGTGGCGCTGCGGGCGCGGCCGGCGCCTCCAGGATCACGTGGGCGTTCGTGCCGCTGATGCCGAACGACGACACGGCGGCCCGGCGCGGCAGATCCGCCGGCCACGGCTGGGGCGCGTCGAGCAGTCGCAGCGGGCTGTCCGCCCAGTCGACGTGCGGGCTCGGGGTCCCGGCGTGCAGGGTGCGGGGCAGCACCTCGTGCCGCATGGCCTCGACCATCTTGATGATCCCGGCGACACCGGCGGCGGCCTGGGTGTGCCCCAGGTTCGACTTGACCGAGCCGAGCCACAACGGCCGCTGCGACGGGCGGTCCGGGCCGTAGGTCGCCCCCAACGCCTGCGCCTCGATCGGGTCGCCCAGCGGGGTGCCGGTGCCGTGCGCCTCCACCACGTCGATGTCGGCGGGCGCCAGGGCCGCGTCGGCGAGCGCGGCCCGGATCACCCGCTGCTGGGCGGGGCCGTTCGGGGCGGTGAGACCGTTCGACGCGCCGTCGGAGTTGACCGCAGTGCCACGGACCACGGCGAGGACCGGGTGGCCGTGCCGTTGCGCGTCGGAGAGACGTTCGACCAGCAGCATGCCGACGCCCTCGGCGGAGCCGAAGCCGTCGGCGTCGGCGGAGAAGGGCTTGCAGCGGCCGTCCGGGGCGAGACCACGCTGGCGGCTGAACTCCACGAACATGTGCGGGGTGGACATGATGGCGACGCCACCGGCCAGTGCCAGGTCGCACTCGCCGGCCCGCAGGGCCCGCACGGCCAGGTGCAGCGCGACCAGCGACGACGAGCAGGCGGTGTCCACGGTGACGGCCGGTCCGTCGAGGCCGAAGACGTACGCGATGCGGCCGGAAGCGACGCTCGCGGTGCTGCCGGTGAGCAGGTAGCCCTCCAGGTCGGCGGGCGCCTGCCGGACCCGCGACGCGTAGTCCTGGTAGGTGAGGCCGACGTAGACCCCGGCGTGCCGGCCGCGCAGTGTCGCGGGGTCGATGCCGGCCCGTTCGAACGCCTCCCACGAGGTCTCCAGCAGGAGCCGCTGCTGCGGGTCCATAGCCAGTGCCTCCCGCGGCGAGATGCCGAACGGGGTCGGGTCGAAGTCGGCGACGTCGTAGAGGAACCCGCCGTGCCGGGTGGTCGAGGTGCCCGGGTGATCCGGGTCGGGGTGGTAGAGGTGGGTCAGGTCCCACCCACGGTCCACGGGGAAGCCGCCGATCGCGTCACCGCCGTCGTCCAGCAGGCGCCACAGGTCGGCGGGCGAGTTGACGTTCCCGGGGTAGCGGCACGCCATCGCCACGATCGCGATGGGTTCGTCGGGTCCTCGTACCGTGGCGGGGTCGTCGGTCGGCCGGGCCGGCAGCGTGCCGGTCAGCTCGTCGTGCAGGTGCGCTGCGAGCACGGCCGGGGTGGGGTGGTCGAAGACCAGGGTGGTCGACAGGCGCAGGCCCGTGACGGTGCGAAGCCGGTTGCGCAGCTCGACACCGGCGAGCGAGTCGAACCCCAGCTCGCGGAACGGGCGGTTCGGGTCGACCGCGTCCGGGCCGGCGTGGCTGAGTACGAGCGCCGCCTGCTCGCGCACCAGGCCGATCAGGGCCCGCTCGCGGGCCGCCTCGGGCAGCGCGGCGAGCGCGGTGGCCAGGCTCTCGGCGGGACCGCCGGCGGCGATGGGGCCGGATGCGGCGACCGCGCCGGCACCGATGGCGCGCTGCACCTCCGGCAGGTCCTCGATCAGCGGGCGGCGACGCCCGGCGGTGAGCGCGAGGGCGAGCCGGTCCCAGTCGAGGTCGGCGACGGTGAGGGTGGTGGCGTCGTCGTCCAGGGCCTGTTGCAGGGCGGCGAGCGCGATCTGTGGGTCCATCGGGGTGATGCCGTGGCGCTGCATGAGGTCGCCGACCGCGGCGTCGGCGGCCATGCCGCCACCGGCCCACGGGCCCCAGGCGATCGAGGTGGCGGCCAGGCCGTCGGCGCGGCGCTGTTCCGCCAGGGCGTCGAGGTACGCGTTGCCCGGCGCGTAGTTGCCCTGCCCCGGGATGCCGATGCTCGCCGCGATCGACGAGAACAGGACGAACGCGCTGAGGTCCCGGTCCCGGGTGAGCTCGTCGAGGTGACGGGCGGCGGCGACCTTCGCGGCCAGCACCCGGTCGACCTGGTCGGTGGTGAGGGTGTCGACGGTGCCGTCGTCGAGCAGCCCGGCGGCGTGTACGACAGCGCGCACCGGGTGCTCGGCGAGCACTGCCGCGAGGGCGTCGCGGTCGCCGGCGTCGCAGGCCACCACCGAGGCGGTGGCGCCGAGTTCGGCCAGTTCGGTGACCAGGTCGGCGGCACCGGGCGCGTCCGGGCCGCGGCGGCTGAGCAGGATCAGCTGCGGCGCGCCGCGTTCGGCGAGCCAGCGGGCGACGGTGGCGCCGAGGGCACCCGTGCCGCCGGTGATGAGCACCGGCCCGTCCGGGCGCAGGCCGCCGGCCACCCGGGTCGGGCGGGGGGCGTGGCCGAGCCGGCGCAGGTAGCGGCCGTCGACCCGGATGGCCACCTGGTCCTCGTCGTCCTCCGCGGTGACCGCGGCGAGCAACCGCTCGGCGGCCCGCTCGTCGACATCGGTGGGCAGGTCGACCAGGCCGCCCCAGCGGTCGGCGTGTTCCAGGGCGACGATCCGGCCGAGACCCCAGATCAGGGCCTGCTCGGGGTCGTCGACCCGGTCCGCGGGCCCGGTGTCGACGCCACCTCGGGTGACCAGCCAGAGCGGGGCGTCGGCGCCGGCGTCACCGAGCGCCTGGGTGAGGGTCAGGGTGCGGCGAAGGCCCTCGCCGAGGGGTCCTTCCGCGAAGGCGAGCAGGGAGAGGACACCGTCGGCACGCGCCGCGAGCCGCTCGGCGAGGGTGGCCCGGTCGGCGTCGGCCGCCACGACGACCACGTTGAGGGTGAGCCCGGCGTCGCCGAGGGCGTGCAGGACGGCAGTGGTGGTGGGGTCGTAGCCGGCGACGGCAACGATCCAGTGCCCGTCGGCGGCCACCGGGGTGTCCGGCTGCGGCTTCCACTCGACGACGTAGCGCCAACCGGCGGCACCGGCGCGGATTCGCTGCTCGCGACGCCAGGCGGCCAGCACCGGCACGATCTCGTCCAGGGTGCCCGGCGCCAGGGCCAGGTCGGCGGCGAGCGCGGCGGCGTCCCCACGCTCCACCGTGGCCCAGAAGGGGTCGTTGGCCGGGTCGTCGGCGCTGCCCGGCACGGCCGGGTGATGCCAGAAGTGCTCCCGCTCGAAGGAGTAGGTGGGCAGGGCCACCAGCGAGCCGTCCGGGGTCAGGTCCGTCCAGTCGACAGCGAGCCCCCGCGCGTACGCCTCGGCCAGCGCGACCCGGAAGCGGGCCGGACCGCCGTCGTGGCGTCGCAACGTCCGCAGCACGGCGGCGTCCACTCCGGCCTGCTCGGCGGAGTCCTGCACGGCTGCGACGAGCACCGGGTGCGGGCTGGTCTCGACGAAGGCCCGGTACCCGTCGGACAGCAGCACGTCGACCGTCTCGGCGAAGCGGACCGGGCGGCGCAGGTTGGTGTACCAGTAGTCGGCGCCCAGCTCGGTGGTGTCCACCCGGGAGCCGTAGACAGTGGAGTAGAACGGGATCTCGGCGACCCTCGGCTCGACCCCGGCGAGCGCGTCCAGCAGGTCCTCGCGGATCACCTCGACGTGGGCGGAGTGCGAGGCGTAGTCGACCTTGATGCGCTTCGCCTCGATGCCGGCGGCGGCCAGCGCCGGTTCGAGGTCGTCCAGGTCGGCGGGCTCCCCGGCGACCACCACGGCGGTCGGTCCGTTGACGGCGGCCATGCTGATCCGGCCACCCCAGCGGGCCAGGATCGGCTCCACTGTGGTGGCGGACGCCTGCACCGCGACCATTCCGCCCCGCCCGGCCAGCGCGACGATGGCCTGGCTGCGGCGGGCCGCGATCCGGGCGGCGTCGTCCAGGGTGAGGGCTCCGGCGATGTGCGCGGCGGCGACCTCGCCCTGGCTGTGCCCGATCACCGCGGCCGGTCGGACGCCTGCGGCCTGCCAGAGCCGGGCCAGGGAGACCATCACCGCCCACAGCGCGGGCTGGACCACGTCGACCCGGTCCAGCGACGGCGCGTCGTCGTCGCCGCGCAGCGCGGCGAGCAGATCCCAACCGGTGTACGGGCGCAGCGCCTCCCCGCAGGCCGCCAGGTGGTCACGGAACACCGGCTCGGCCTCGGCCAGTTCGACCGCCATGCCCAGCCACTGGGAGCCCTGTCCCGGAAACACGAACGCGATCCGGCCCGGCTCGGCCGGGTGTGCGGTGACGACGTTCCCCGCCGACCGGTCGTCGGCCAGGGCGGCCAGACCGTCGCGCAGGTCGTCCGGGCCCTCGGCGAGGACGACCGCGCGGTGCGCGAACCGGGTCCGGGTGACGTTCAGGGTGTACGCGATGTCGGCGAGGTGGGTGTCGTTCTCCCCGATCCGGTCGCGCAGGCGGGCGGCCTGCCGTCGCAGGGCCTGCGGGGTACGCGCGGACATCAGCACCGGCACGGTTCGCCGCACGTCGGGGCGGGCCGGGGCGGCGGCTTGGGGTGCCTCTTCGAGCACCAGGGTGGCGACCGGTGCCTCTTCGAGCACCAGGTGGGCGTTCGTGCCGCTGATGCCGAAGGAGGAGACGCCGGCCCGGCGGGGCTGCTCGGAGCGCCGCCAGTCGCGGGGTTCGGTGAGCAGTTGGACGGTGCCGGCGGACCAGTCGACGTGCGGTGACGGCTCGTCGGCGTGCAGGGTGCGGGGCAGCACCTCGGCCCGCAGCGCGAGGATCATCTTGATCACGCCACCGACACCGGCGGCGGCCTGGGTGTGGCCGATGTTGGACTTGAGCGAGCCCAGCCACAGCGGGGCGTTCCCGTGCCGGTCGGCGCCGTAGGTCGCGATCAGCGCCTGCGCCTCGATCGGGTCGCCGAGGGTGGTGCCGGTGCCGTGCGCCTCGACCACGTCGACGTCGGCGGGGGTGAGCCCGGCGTCGGCGAGGGCGGCCCGGATGACCCGCTGCTGGGCGGGGCCGCTCGGGGCGGAGAGGCCGTTGGACGCGCCGTCCTGGTTGATCGCGCTGCCGCGGATCACGGCGAGGATGTGGTGGCCGTTCGCCTGCGCGTCGCTGAGCCGTTCCAGGACCAGCACCCCGACGCCCTCGCCCCAGCCGGTGCCGTCGGCGCCCGCGCCGAAGGCCTTGCACCGGCCGTCGCCGGCGAGACCCCGCTGGCGGCTGAACTCGACGAACATACCGGGGCCCGCCATCACCGTGGCACCGCCGGCCAGGGCCAGTTCGCACTCACCCCGGCGCAGCGACTGGGCGGCCAGGTGCAGGGCGACCAGCGACGACGAGCAGGCGGTGTCGACGGTCAGCGCCGGCCCTTCGAGGCCGAGCACGTACGAGATGCGGCCGGACGCGACACTCATCGTGCTGCCGGTCAGCACATAGCCGTCGAGGCCGTCGGCGGGTTCGGCGAGGCGTGCCCCGTACTCGTGGGAGGTGGCGCCCACGAAGACGCCGGTGCGGCTGCCGCGCAGCGCGCCCGGCACGATGCCGGCCCGCTCAACCGCCTCCCAGGAGGCCTGCAACAGCAGTCGCTGCTGCGGGTCCATGGCCAGCGCCTCGCGCGGCGAGATGCCGAAGAAGCCCGGGTCGAACTCGGCGGCGTCGTGCAGGAATCCGCCGGAGCGGGTGTAGCTGGTGCCCGGGTGACCGGGGTTCGGGTGGTAGAGGGCGGTCAGGTCCCAGCCCCGGTCGGTGGGGAAGCCGGTGATGGCGTCACCACCGCCGGACACCAGGTGCCAGAGCTCGTCCGGCTCGGTGATGCCACCGGGGTAACGGCAGGCCATGGCGACGACCGCGATCGGCTCGTCGGCGTCGGCCCGCCCCGGTTGCCCGGGCTGCTCGACGACCGAGGGCCGGGGACCGTCCGACGCGGTGTGCAGCCACCGGGCGAGCGTCACCGGGTCGGGGCTGTCGTAGAGCAGCGTTGCCGGCAGCGCCAGGTCGAGGGCGGTGCCGAGCCGGTCGCGCAGTTCGACGGCGGTCAGCGAGTCGAACCCGAGCTGCTTGAAGGAGTGGGTGGGGTCGAGGGTGAACGGGTCCGGGTGGCCGAGGACGGCGGCGGCCTGCGTGCGTACCAGATCGAGGAGCTCGTCCTCGGTGCGCGCGGCGCTGGGCGCTGCCGGTGCCACGGCGGCGTCGGCGGACAGCCAGTAGGACTCCCGCTGGAAGGCGTACGTGGGCAGCGGGACGCGGATCCCGCCGGTCAGCGACGGCGTCCAGTCGACGGGGACGCCGCGGCCGTGCAGCTGGGCCAGGGCGGCGACGAAGGTCTCCGCCTGCGGGCGGTCCGGGCGCTGGGCCGGGACGAACGCACCGGCCGGGACGCAGTGGGCGCCCATCGCGCTGAGGACACCGTCCGGGCCGATCTCGGCGAACGTGGTGACGCCTTCGCCTTCGAGGGTGGCGAGGCCGTCGGCGAACCGGACCGCCTCCCGGACGTGCCGCACCCAGTAGGCCGCGTCCTGCGTCTCGGCGATCCGACCCGTCACGTTGGAGATGACGGGAATGATCGGTGACGAATAGGTCAGCGTCTCCGCAACCGCGGCGAATTCCGCCAGCATCGGCTCCATCAGCGCCGAATGGAACGCGTGACTGACCCGCAACTGCTTGGTCTTCTCGAACTCTGACGCGACCGCCGCGACCGGGTCCGCGGAACCGGACAGCACCACGGACCGGGGGCCGTTGACCGCCGCGATGTCGACGCCCTCGGTGAGGTGTGGCACCACGTCGGCCTCGCACGCCTGCACCGCGACCATCACGCCGCCGGCCGGCAGCTCCTGCATCAGCCGGCCGCGGGCGGTGACCAGCTTCGCCGCGTCGGGCAGGGACAGCACCCCGGCGACATGCGCGGCGGCGATCTCCCCGATCGAGTGCCCGACCAGGTAGTCCGGGGTGACCCCGAACGACTCGACCAGCCGGAACAATGCCACCTCGAAGGCGAACAGGGCGGCCTGGGTGTAGACGGTCCGGTCCAGCTCCGTCCCCTCCGCGATGACCTCGCGCAGCGGGCGGTCCAGGTGCACGTCGAGTGCGGCGCAGGTGTCGTCGAGGGCCTCCGCGAACACCGGGTAGGTGTCCGCGAGGTCGAGGCCCATCCCGGCCCGCTGTGAGCCCTGACCGGCGAACAGGAACGCCACCGGGCCGTCGCCGGCCCGCTGCACCGGCGACTCACCGTCGGCCAGTGCGGTCAGTCGCTCCTTCAGGGTGGCCAGGTCCGCGCCGACCACGGCCGCCCGGTGGTCGAAGCCGCTCCGGTGCCGGGCCAGCGAGTACGCCACGTCCACCAGCCGCGCGTCCTGCGCGAGCGTGTCACGCACCTGAGCGGCCTGCGCCCGCACGGCGGCCGGGGTACGCCCCGACAGAAGCCACGCCACCGGCCCACCGGAAGCAGGGCCAGCCACCGGTCCGGCCACGGACGGCCAGGCCGGCGCCGAGGACAGCACGACATGGCAGTTCGTGCCGCCCATGCCGAACGAACTCACCCCCGCGACCAGGGGCCGGTCCGTCTCCGGCCACGCCCCGTGGGTCGTACGCACCCGCAACCGCAGCTCGTCGAATTGGATCTGCGGGTTCGGCGTGGCGAAGTTCAGGCTCGGTGGCAGCTCCCGGTGATGCAGCGCCAGGACGGTCTTGAGCAGCCCGACCACACCCGCCGCACCCTCCAGGTGCCCGACGTTCGTCTTCGCCGACCCGACCAGCAACGGCTGCCGCCGCCCGGACGCCATCCCGAGGACCGCACCGAGCGCGTCGGCCTCCACCGGGTCACCGACCCGGGTGCCGGTGCCGTGCAGCTCCACGTACTGGACCACGGACGGGTCCACCCCGGCCTGCCGGTACGCCTCGCGCAGCACGTCGGTCTGGCCGTCGCTGGTGGGTGTGGTGAGGCTGTCGCCGCCACCGTCGTTGTTGACCGCGCTGCCACGGACCACGCCGTAGATCTGGTCGCCGTCGGTGAGCGCGTCGGTGAGCAGCTTGAGGGTGAGCACCACACCGCCCTCGCCGCGGACGTAACCGTTGGCCCGGGCGTCGAAGGTGTAGCAGCGCCCGTCGGGCGACAGGCCACCGAACGCGGCGGCGGTGAGGGTGCTCTCCGGGACCAGGTTGAGGCTGACGCCGCCGGCCAGGGCGACCTTGCAACGGCCGTCGCGCAGGCTCTCCGCGGCCAGGTGGACGGCGACCAGCGAGGAGGCCTGGGCCGCGTCCACGGTGAGGCTGGGGCCGCGCAGCCCGAGCACGTAGGACAGTCGGTTGGCGATGATGCCCCGGTTGGTGCCGGTCAGGGTCCACGGGGTGATGCCGTCGGTGCCGAGGCCGCGCAACAGGGTGGCGTAGTCGTCCCCGATCGCGCCGACGAAGACGCCGGCCCGCGTGCCGGCGAGGGCGTCCGGGACGATGCCCGCGTCCTCCAGGGCCTCCCAGCCGAGCTCCAGCATGAGGCGCTGCTGGGGGTCCATGGTGGCCGCCTCGCGCGGGGCGATGCCGAAGAAGCCCGGGTCGAAGCCGTCGACGCGGTCCAGGAAGCCGCCGCGTGGGCGATCTCCCGCGCTCTCCCAGCGGTGCGCCGGTGCTTTGGTGACCGCGTCGCGGCCGTCCGCCAGCAGGCGCCAGAAAGCGCCAGGATCGTCCGCGCCGGGCAATCGGCACGCGATACCCACAATGGCGACGCCGTCAAATTCCGCATTTCCATCGGTGAATGCTGATTCGCTCTTCATGACGATCCGCGGCCCCCACTCGTCCACACGACCCGATGGCGCGTTCGGTTCGGACGGTAATGAGCGTCAGAGGAGGCCGGACACCCCTAAGCGATCGAGTGCACCCCGGGGGAAGGCCGTTCGGACGGGACCCCTACTCCCCTGGATCGACCCCCGATCCGGATCGGGGCGCATTTCCTGACGGCCCGTTCAACCTAACGTGGAGACAATGTCCATGCGGAAATGAGTGGTGACGATGACCAGTGCGACGCAACAGCCCGCCCCGGCCGGATCGGGCACCGGGGAGCCGGCTCCGCTGCCCCGACAGCGCGGCAAGTGTCCGTTCTCCCCACCCGACGAACTCCTCCAGCGCGCCGAGGAACACCCGGTCAGTCCGCTGATCATGGCCGACGGTTCGGTCGGCTGGCTGGTCACCCGGGCCGAGGACGTCCGCGCGGTGCTCGCCGACAACCGGTTCAGCGCGGACATCCTCAAGGCGTCCAACCCGATCCAGGTGATACCGGAGGAGGCCAAGCTGCTTCCGCCGGACCCGGCGTTCTTCATCCACGTCGACCCGCCGCACCACACGCGCTACCGCAAGATGCTGATGGGCCAGTTCACGATGCGCCGGGTCCGCGCCCTGGAGCCGCGGATCGCGGAGATCGTGACCGAGCGCCTCGACGCGATCGAGGCCGCCGGCGCGCCTGCCGACCTGGTCCGGGACTTCGCCCTGCCGATCCCCTCGCTGGTCATCTGCGAGCTGCTCGGCGTCCCCTACGCCGAGCGCGCCCAGTTCCAGACGCTGACCGCGGCGATGCTGCGCACCGACGCCACCCCGATGGAGATCGGGATGTCCGCCTGGAACCTGCGCCAGTATCTGGCCGCCCTGGTCGCCACCAAACACGACGAGCCGGACGGCGCCCTGATCTCCGGCCTGATCCACGACTCGGACGACGACCCGCTCACCGACGAGGAGCTGACCAGCATCGCCATGCTGCTGCTCGTCGGCGGCCACGAGACCACCGCCAACCAGCTCAGCCTCGGCGTGTTCGCGCTGCTCAGCAACCCCGAGCAGCTGGCCGTCCTGCGCGCCGACCTGGACCGGGTCCCGGACGCCGTCGAGGAGCTGCTCCGCTATCTACCGACCTTCCAGTTCGGCGTGACCCGCCTCGCCACCGAGGACGTGCCGGTGGGCGGGCAGCTCATCCGCGCCGGCGAGAGCGTCAGCCTCTCGCTGTCCGCCGCCAACCGCGACCCGTCCCGCTATGCCGATCCCGGCGTCCTCGACGTGACCCGGACCGGCAACCAGCACCTCGCCTTCGGCCACGGCGTGCACCTCTGCATCGGCCAGCAACTCGCCCGCGCGGAACTCAGGATCGCCCTGCGGGCCCTGTTCACCCGCTTCCCCGGCCTGCGCCTGCACGGGGCGATCGAGGACGTTCCGCTGCGCTCCGAGTCCCTGATCTACGGCGTACGCGAGCTGCCCATCGCCTGGTGACGCTCCAGGCACGCGAAAGGGGCTCGGCCACCACGGTGGCCGAGCCCCTTTTCCGTCCGGTCAGTGGTTCAGCTCGTCCACCTTCTCGGGTTGGCGAGTCACCACCGGAGCGTGGCCGGCCCGGTCCACCGTGGCCTGGCGGCTCTCCGCACGGGCCACCCGCAGCTGGTGGAAGCCGACGGCGATGAGACCCAGGCCGAGCACGACCATGACGCCGACGACCGGCCAGTGCAGCGCCTCGGGGACGAGGCGGGCCACGAACCAGGAGTCGCGGTCGGGGTCGCTGTATTTCAGGAAGGCCGGAACGACGCCCTGGGCGACCAGCGGGACCCAGCAGACGGTGAAGCACACGTAGATGACGGCGCGGCGGGCCGGCGACGCCTTGTCGATGCCGAGGCGGCTCTCGCCGAGATCCACCCCGCCGAGGGAGGCGGTGATCTGGTCCCAGTCGACGTCGCCGCTGAGGTTGCTCTTGCGGGAGGTGGAGGCCCGCATGGTGGCGAGCAGGTCGGGGCCGGTCGCTTCCAGGTGCTTGGCGGCCAGATCGCCGAGCAGCCAGGCCAGCAGGATGCCAGTGACCAGGCCGACCCCGGCGCCCGCCCACTCCGGGCCGTAACGGACGGTGAGATAGGCGGGGGCCGCGGTGGCGGCGACCAGCACCAGCATGAGCAGCACCTGGGTGAAGTCGGTGCCGTTCTCCAGGAGGTTGCCGCTGCGCTTGTGCGGGTCGGTCATCGGCACCGGGCGCAGCACCGAGATCAGCACGATGACGCCGGCGCCGCCGCCGATGAGGGCCGGCACCAGGGCGGCCAGCCACGGCCAGGCCCACGTCTGCCCACTGAGCACTGTCGGCACGACGCTGAGGACCACGACCGCCGGGGCGGTCAGCAGCAGCCAGGCGAGCTGACGACCGCGGACGTCCTTGCGGGCGGCCCCGGGGGTGAGCACGGTCTGCCAGATCACCGTGCCGTCCTCGCCGTACAGGTTGGCGGAGATGGCGGCGGCCCAGATGCCGAACGCGACACCGATGAACGGCACGAAGATCGGCAGGTCGACCAGGAGCGGCAGCAGGCAGAACGCCAGCGCGTAGACCAGGGAGAAGACCAGGTAGTGAAAGCGCATCAGGTCCCGGGACGCGGTGCGCAGCTCACGACCGACGACGGCTCGCACGCCGCCACCGCGGATCTGCTGCGCGGCGGTGCGGCCACGGGCCGGGCGGCCGCTTGCGCCCCGGTGGCTGAGCCGGCGGACCAGCAGCGCGGACCAACCGAGCATGGCCAGCACGCTGAGTACGGCGAGACCGGCCGGCGCGGCGAGGGCGAGCAGCCAGTCACCACGGCCGGCGGCCTCCACCGCGACGATGCCCCAGCCGGACGGCAGGCGGCGCACCCAGTCCGCCAGGTTCTCCGGGAAACCGGCGGTGAGGGCGTGCTGGATGGTGGGTTTGAGCACCCACCCGGTGTGCGTGAGCGCCAGGATGCCGCCGCTGATCACGGCGGCCAGGACCGCACCGATCTTGGCGCGCATCAGCGTGCTGAGCGCGGCGGTGACGAACCGGGAGGCGAGCACCACGAACAGCAGTTGGAGGAAGACCACCGGCACCGCGATCAGGGCGGCGGCACCACCGACCGGGAGAGCGACGACGATCAGCGCGGTGAAGGCCACCAGGCTGACCACCGGGGCGACGCCGACGAACGCGACGGCGAGCAGACCGGTGGCGAGCCGGCGCGGCGGGATCGGCAGCAGGGCCAGGTGCTCCGGGCGCAGCGTCTCGTCGCCCCCACCGAACAGCACCGGGCCGAACAGCCAGCCGATCATCCAGATGGCGAACGCCGCGCCGACCAGGTCCAGCGGCAGGCCGTCGACCGGCCAGTCGTGCAGGGCCAGCCAGATCGTGCCGCCGGCGAGGACCAGGCCCAGCACGCCGCCACCGATCATGTCGGCGGCACGCTGCCCGGTCATCGAGTGCCGCAGAACGGCCAGCTTCATCCGGATCAGGATGCCAACCATGACAGCTCCCCCGCGCTCACCGGCTGGCCGCCGACCAGGTCGACGAACCGGTTCTCCAGGGAGCTGCCGCCGCGGACCTCGTCGAGCGGGCCGGAGGCGACCACCCGGCCGTCGGTGACGACCGCGACGTGGTCGCAGAGCTGCTCGACGACCGGCATGACGTGACTGGAGAAGACCACCGAGCCGCCGGCGGCGACGAAGCGCTGGAGGATCACCTTGATCGTCGCCGCCGAGACGGGGTCGACGGCCTCCAGGGGCTCGTCGAGCACCAGCAGCTTCGGTGCGTGCAGCAGGGCCGTGGCCAGGCCGATCTTCTTGCGCATGCCGGTCGAGTATTCGAGGACCAGGGTGCTGTCGGCCCGGTCGAGTTCGAGGACCTCCAGCAGCTCCTGGCTGCGCTTGGCGACCGCCTCGGGCTCCATGCCCCGCAGCAGACCCAGGTAGCTGAGCACCTCCCGGCCGGTGAGCCGCTCGGGCATGCCGAGGCCGTCGGGCAGGACGCCGATCAGTTCCTTGGCCCGGACCGGGTCGGCCCAGACGTCCACGCCGAAGATCTCGGCGCGACCGCTGTCGGGGCGCAGCAGCCCGACCGCCATGGACAGCGATGTGGTCTTGCCGGCCCCGTTGGGACCGACCAGCCCGAAGAACGAGCCGCCCGGAACCTCCAGATCGACGTGATCGACGGCACGCTTGTCACCGAATGCCTTGGACAGCCCGATGAGCCGCAGAGCCGGCGTGGGTGTCGGGGTTGTCACTGGTACCTCCGGAAGTCTCGGACTGGTCGGGCCGCCGTTGCCGTCAGCCTGCCGTCAGGCGATCCACAATGGTCTCCAGTATGTCCGTCTGGTGGTTGTTCAGGTAGAAGTGACCACCCCTATAAACTTTCATGGCGTAGGGGCCCGTCGTGTGCGTCCGCCAGGAGTCGGCCTCGTCCACGGTGACCTTCGGGTCCGAATCGCCGGTCATCACCGTGATCGGGCAGGACAGTGGCGGGCCGGGTCGGTACACATAGGTCTCCGCGGCCTTGTAGTCGTTGCGGATCGCCCCGATGATCATGCGGATCAGCTCGTCGTCGTCGAGCAGTTTGCCCTCGGTGCCGTTGAGCCGGCGCATCTCCGCGATCAGGCCGTTGTCACCCAGCTGGTGGATGTGCTCGTCGCGGTGCCGCGAGGGCGCACGCCGCCCGGAGGCGAACAGGTGCTTCAGGACGATGCCGTCCTCCTCGAGGAGCCGGGCCACCTCGAAGGCGACCGAGGCGCCCATGCTGTGGCCGAACAGGGCGATCGGGCGGTCGGCGAGCGTGGCGACCTGCTCGGCGACCCTGGCGGCCAGGCCGTGAACGGTGTCGATGCAGGGCTCGGCGCGACGGTCCTGCCGGCCGGGGTACTGCACCGCGAACACCTCGACGCCGGTCAGGGCGCGCGAGACCGGGTGATAGTAACTGGCCGAGCCGCCGGCGTGCGGTAGGCAGACCAGACGCACCGGCGCGTCCGGCTTCGGGTGGAACCGGCGCAGCCACAGGCTGGTGTCGACAGTGCTGGTCGTCGTGATGGTCATGTCGGGTCTCCGTTCACGAAAGTCAGGTCAGAGGGTCGCGGTCAGCCAGTCGTGCACTGTCTGCGCGGTGCGGTCGACCTGGTCGCCGACCATGGTGAAGTGGTTGCCGGTGGCGTCGGCCACGGTGTGCGGGTGCTGCCAGGACGGCCGCCAGTCGCGGTCGTCCGGCACCGTGCCGAGGGGCTCACCGGCGCGGACCAGCAGGGTCGGTGCGCTGGTGGGCAGCGGCTCGAAGTCGCCGTAGTGACGCACGTAGGACGCCCAGGCGAGATACCGCTGATCGGCCACGCCGGCGTCGTCCAGGTCCAGGCCGTCGAGCAGTTCGGGTATCCACCGGCCGAGCACCGCGTCGGCCGGCGGGTAGGAGTCGAGCAGCACCACGGCGGCCGGACCGACGCCCTCGGCCTCCAGCTCGGCGGCGAGGGCGTTGGCGACCAGGCCGCCGGCCGAGTGTCCGAGCAGGATGAACGGCTCGGCGCCGACGTCCGCGCGGATCGCCCGGACCTGGAGGCGCAGCGCGGCGGCCAGGTCGGCGGGGGCCGGCTCGTCCTCCTGGTAACCGGGGTTGACCAGGGCGGAGATCTGGTACCGACCGCGCAGGGCGCCGGCCAGCCGGGCGTACTCCTGCGGCCCGGCCATCAGCGAGGTGGTGCAGCAGGCGATGATCCGTGGGCCGCCGCCGTCCTCGGCCAGGCGCGCCAGAGCGGGTACGGCCACCCGCCCCTCGTCCACGTCGGCCGCGGTGAAGCTCGGCCGGTACTCGGCCAGCCGCATCAGCAGTGTCGTGAACTCGTGCAGGTCGTCGCGGTGCCGCGCCTGCCGGAACATCACGTCCAGCGTGGGGGCCGGTGAGGCCGCGGTCGTCCCGGCCATCTCCGCCATCAGGTGCCGGGCCAGCCGGTCCGGGTCCTGGTGGGCGAAGAGCAGACCGGGGGCCAGGGTGAGACCGGTGGCGGCGCTGAGACGGTGGCGGATCTCCTGCGCGATCACCGAGTCGACGCCGAGTTCGAGGAAGTCTCGCCCGGGCCGGATGGACTCGATGCCGGAGTAGCCGAGCATCTCGGCGGTCTCCTGCCGGATGAGGTCGCGGACCTCCTCGAACGCGGAGTCCCGCGACAGGACCGGCGCCGACGAGACGGCCGGCGGCTGCTCGGCGGGTGCCGCGGCGGTCGGCATCGCGACCGGTTCCAGCGCCGGCCAGTAGTGCTGCCGCTGGAACGGGTAGGTGGGCAGGTCGACCCGCGTGGTCCCGGGCAGCAGCGCCGCCCAGTCCAGTCGTACGCCCCGGCAGTGCAGTCGGGCGAGCGCGGTGACCAGGGCCTCGACCCCGTCGCGTGACTGCGCGGCGACGAACAGCGGGGCGTTGTCCCGGTCGGCGCCCTCGACGCAGTCGGCGCCCAGTGGGGTGAGCACCGCGTCCGGGCCGATCTCCAGGTAGGCGCTGACGCCCCGCTCGTGCAGAGCCCGGATGCCGTCCGCGAAGCGCACTGTGGCGCGGATCTGGTCCACCCAGTAGTCGGTGCCGAACTTGGCGACGTCGCCGGTGACCGTGGAGATGACCGGGATGCGGGCGGGCGCGTGGGTCAGCCCGCCGATGGCCTGGGCGAAGTCCGCGGTCATCGGCGCCATCAGCGGCGAGTGCAGGGCGTGACCCACGTCCAGCGTCCGGGTCTTGCCGAACCGGGCGACGACCTGCTCGACCGCCTCCGCCGCACCGGCCACCACCACCGACTTCGGCCCGTTCACCGCGGCGACGGACACCACCGCCTCGTGGCCGGTGAGCGCCTCGCGGACCTCCGCCTCCGTTGCCCGGACCGCGACCATCACGCCACCGGCCGGGAGTGCCTGGATGAGCCGCCCCGTGCCGCGACGAGCGCCGCCGCGTCGGGCAGCGACAGCACCCCGGCCACGTGCGCCGCCGCGATCTCCCCGGTGGAGTGGCCGATGAGCTGATCCGGCACCACTCCGAACGACGTGACCAGGCGGTACAGCGCGACCTCGACGGCGAACAGCGCCGCCTGGGCGTACCCGGTCCGCTGCAGCGCCGCCTCGTCGTCGAGGATCACCTCCCGGATCGACCGGTCCAGGTGGACGTCGAGTTCGGCGCACACCGCGTCGAACGCCTCGGCGTACACCGGGAAGGTGGCGTACAGGTCCCGGCCCGTACCGGCCCGCTGGGCGCCCTGGCCGGAGAAGACGAAGGCCACCTGCGGCCGGGCGGTCGCGAGGTCGCCCGGGTCGGTCCCGTCGGCGATCCGCGTCAGCGCCGCGGTCAGGCTGTCCGTCCCGGTGCCGACCGCCACCGCCCGGTACTCGAAGTGCGACCGGGTGACAGCGAGCGAGCCGGCCACGTCGGCCGGGTCCAGGCCGGGGTGCTCCCTCAGGTGGTCGAGCAGTTGTGCCGCCTGGGCCCGGAGCCCGGCGGGCTCGCGGGCCGACACCGGCCAGGCCAGGACGTCGTGCGTCGCACGGGTCCCCGGGGTGGCGAGCCGGTCCTCTTCCTCCGCCGGTTGTTCGAGGATCACGTGGGCGTTGGTGCCGCTGACCCCGAACGAGGAGACGGCGGCGCGACGCGGCCGACCCGTGGTGGGCCACGGGCGCGCCGAGGTGAGCAGTTCGACGGCTCCGGCGGACCAGTCCACCTGCGGGGTGGGCCGATCGACGTGCAGGGTGGCCGGCAGGACACCGTGGCGCATCGCCTGGACCATCTTGATGATGCCGGTGACCCCGGCGGCGGCCTGGGTGTGGCCGATGTTGGACTTGATCGAGCCGAGCCACACCGGCTGGTCGGCCGGCCGGTCCTGGCCGTACGTGGCCAGCAGCGCCTGCGCCTCGATCGGGTCACCCAGCCGGGTGCCGGTGCCGTGCGCCTCCACCACGTCGACGTCGGCCGCGGTGAGCCGGGCGTTGGCCAGCGCGGTCCGGATCACCCGCTGCTGGGCGGGGCCGTTCGGGGCGGTCAGGCCACTGGACGCGCCGTCCTGGTTGACAGCGCTGCCGCGCAGCACGGCGAGCACCGGATGGCCGTTGCGGCGGGCGTCGGACAGCCGTTCCAGCAGGACCATCGCGGCGCCCTCGCCCCAACCGGTGCCGTCGGCGGCGGCGGCGAACGACTTGCAGCGGCCGTTGGTGGCGAGCCCACCCTGCCGGGAGAACTCGACGAACACCGATGGGGTGGCCATCACCGCGACGCCGCCGGCCAGCGCCAGACTGCACTCGCCGTCGCGCAGGGACTGGGCGGCGAGATGCACCGCGACCAGCGACGACGAGCAGGCGGTGTCCACTGTGAGCGCCGGCCCCTCCAGGCCGAACGTGTACGAGATCCGCCCGGAGACCACGCTCGCCGAGTTGCCGGTGCCGAGGTGCCCGTCGAAGCCCTGCGCCAGGGCGGCGACCAGCACGCCGGTGTAGTCCTGGTTGTTGGTGCCGGCGAAGACGCCGGTGCGGCTGCCCCGGGCGGTGGCCCGGTCGATCCCGGCCCGCTCGAAGGTCTCCCAAGCGGTCTCCAGGAGCAGCCTCTGCTGCGGGTCCATGGCGATCGCCTCGCGCGGCGAGATACCGAAGAAGCCGGGATCGAAGTCACCCGCGTCGTAGAGGAACGCGCCGGCGCCGGCGGTGCTGAGCTCGGACAGGGCACCCAGGTCCCAGCCCCGGTCGGGCGGGAACTCGCCGATCGCGTCCCGGCCGTCGGTCACCAGGTCCCAGAGCTGCTCGGGGCCGCGGATCCCGCCGGGCAGCCGGCAGCCCATCGAGACGATCGCGATCGGCTCGGGCGCGGGCGGGGCCGCCGGGACGGCGTTGCGCTGCTTCAGCCGCTTGTTGTCGGCGAGCGCCGCACGCAGCGCCGCCACCACCTCGTCGTAACTCGTGGCCATCGTTTACTCCCCGTCAGCTCTCGGTGCCGTCGAGGGCGAGGCGGACCAGCTCGCTGACATCGAGCTCGGCCAGGTCCTCACCGTCGTCATCGGTGGCCGGCGGCGCATCCGGCGCCTCCGGCCCGGTCTGTGCCAGGCCGAGCAGGGTGTCCAGCAGGCCGGCCGCGCGCAGCCGCTCCACCGGGATCCGGGACAGGACCTGCCGGACCTGCTGCTCCTCCGGGTCCCCGCCCGCCTCCGGGCCGGCCAACTGGTCGAGGACGTGCTCGGCCAGGACCAGCGGTGACGGGTAGTCGAAGATCAGCGTCGCGGGCAACGGCAGGCCGAGGTCGGCGGAGAGCGCGTTGCGCAGCTCCACCCCGGTCAGCGAGTCGAAGCCGAGTTCCAGGAACCCGCGGTCGACGTCGACGCCGCCGGGGGCGGTGTGCCCCAGCACGGTGGCCGCGTTCTTGCGGATCAGGTCGAGCACGACCCGTTCCCGCTCGGCTGCCGGCAGGCCGGTCAGACTGCGGCGCAACGCGTCGGCGTCGGCCGCGCTCTCGGCGCCCGGCGCGGCGGCGGTGAGCGCCGCCCGCGCCTCGTCGATCTCGTCCAGCAGCCGGCCGGAGCGGACCGCCTGGAACGGCAACGCGAACCGGGCCCAGTCGACGTCGGCGACGGCGAGCGCCACCTCGCGGTCGTCGATGGCGGCGGCGAGCGCCTCGATCGCCGACTCCGGGTTCATCACCGGCAGGCCACGGCGGCGCAACTGCTCCTGGGCTGGTCCTTCGGCCATGCCACCGTCGCCCCACGGACCCCAGGCCACCGCGGTACCGGCGAGGCCGCGACCCCGCCGGGCCTCGGCGAGGGCATCGAGGTACGCGTTGGCGGCCGCGTACGCACCCTGGCCGCCGCTGCCCCAGATCCCCGCGATGGAGGAGAAGAGCACGAACGCGTCGAGCGGCCGTTCGCCGAGCAGCGCGTCCAGGTGCACCGCACCGGCGATCTTGGCGCGGACCACGGAGGCAAACTCGTCCAGATCGGTGTCCCGCAGCGATCCGGGGGTGCCGATGCCGGCGGCGTGCACCACAGCGGTCAGCGGCAGGTCGGCGGGAACACGGTCAAGCACGCCGGCCAGGGCGTCCCGGTCGGCGACATCGCAGGCCTCGACGGTGACCCGGGCGCCGAGCGCGGTCAGCTCGCCGGTCAGTTCGGCCACCCCGGGTGCGTCGGCGCCCCGGCGGCTGAGCAGGAGCAGGTGCTCGGCTCCTCGTTCGGCGAGCAGCCGCGCGACCCGCCCGCCCAGCGCTCCGGTGCCACCTGTAATCAGGACCGTGCCGCGCGGACGCCACTGCGGACCCGGTGTCGTGCTGCGCGGGTGGCGGACCAGTCGGCGACCGAAGATCGCCGAGGCGCGGACCGCCACCTGGTCCTCACCGCCTCCGGCGCCGGCACCGGCCAGCACGGCGCATAGCCGTGAGCCGGCGCGGTCGTCGAGCAGGGGTGGCAGGTCGACCAGACCGGCCCACAGTCGGGGCTGTTCCAGGGCGGCGACCCGGCCGAGGCCCCAGACCTGCGCCTGGGCGGGCGCGGCGACCCGCTCCGAGCCGCCGATCGCGACGGCGCCGCGGGTCACGCTCCACACCGGAGCGGTGGCGCCGAGCTGGTCGAGGGCCTGGACCAGCGTCACCGTTCCGGCGACGCCTCTGGTGAGGATCGGGTGCGTGGGGTGCGGCTCCTGGTCGAGGGCGAGCAGGGACAGGATGCCGTGCACCGGGCCGTGTTCGTCGAGGGCCGCGCCGAGTCGCGCGGCGGTGCCGGCCCGGGTCAGGTCGGCCGGTGTCAGCGTGACGGTTCCGGTCGCCGCGCCGTGTCGGCGCAGCACGGCGGCGAGTTCCGCCGTGGGGTGCTCCGGGGTGCTGACCAGCAGCCAGGTGCCGGTCAGGGTGGGCGTCCCGGTCGAGGACAGGGGGCGCCAGCGTACGCCGTAGCGCCACCCGTCGATCGTGGAGCTGCGCCGGGCCTGCCGCCGCCAGTCGGAGAGTGCCCGGACGACCGCCGGGAGGGTGGCGTCGGGCGGCAGGGCGAGTTCGGCGCCGATGCCGTCGAGGTCCGCGCGTTCGATGCGGTCCCACAGGTGCTCGTCGTTGTCGGCGGTGGGCCGGGCCCAGGAGACCGAACCGGGCCAGTAGTGCTGCCGTTGGAAGGCGTAGGTGGGCAGGTCGACCCGGCGCGCTCCGGGGTGCAGAGCCGCCCAGTCCACCGCGACGCCCCGGACGTGAAGCTGGGCGAGCGCGGTGCGCAGGGCGGTGGGCTGGTCCCGGTCGGCGCGTTGCACCGGCACGAACACCGCGTCGGTCACGCAGTCCGCGCCCATCGCCGACAGCACACCGTCCGGGCCGATCTCCACGAACGTGCTGACGCCCGCGCCTTCCAGGGTGGCGATGCCGTCGGCGAAGCGGACCGCCTCCCGCACGTGCCGCACCCAGTACGCGGCGTCCTGCGTCGCACCGATCTGCCCGGTCACGTTCGAGACGACCGGAATCCGCGGAGACGCGTAGGTCAACGTCTCCGCAACCTGTGCGAACTCCGCCAGCATCGGCTCCATCAACACCGAGTGGAACGCGTGAGAAACCTTGAGCCGCTTCGACTTCTCAAAGTGCGCGGCCACGGATGCCACCTCGTCGGCGGCACCGGACAGCACCACCGAGCGAGGGCCATTGACCGCCGCCACGGACACCCCGTCGACCAGCAGCGGCAGCACCTCCGCCTCGGTGGCCCGCACCGCGACCATCACGCCACCGGCGGGCAACGCCTGCATCAGGCGACCCCGCGCGGCAACCAGCTTCGCCGCGTCGGCCAGCGACAACACCCCGGCGACATGCGCGGCGGCGATCTCACCGATCGAGTGCCCCACCAGATAGTCGGGGGTGGCACCCACCAGGCGGTACAGCGCGACCTCGACAGCGAACAACGCGGCCTGCGTGTAGACCGTCTGGTCCAGCTCACCGCCGTCGGCGATCACCGCCCGCAGCGGACGGTCCAGATGCAGATCCAGCTCCGCGCAGGCCGCGTCGAACGCCTCGGCGAACACGGGGTACGTGGCGGCCAGTTCCAAGCCCATGCCCGGGCGCTGCGACCCCTGCCCGGAGAACACGAACGCCGTCCTGCCCCGCACCACCGAACCGGTGATCGGAGCCGGTGATCCGGCGGCCACCGCCGCCAGCTCTGCACGCCCGAACACCGCGGCCCGGTGCCGGTGCTGGGTACGGGTGGTGGCGAGGGAGAAACCGACGTCGTACGGGTCCAGCCCCGGGTGCTCGTCCAGGTGGGCGAGCAACCGCCCGGCCTGGTCGCGCAACCCCTCCTCGGTCCGCGAGCTGAGCAGCCACGTGGCTGGGCGCTGCGGGTTCGTGGCGGGGGCGGCGGTCGCGGGGGCCGGGTCGCCCTCCAGCACGACGTGGGCGTTCGTGCCGCTGA
The DNA here is from genome assembly GCF_057766525.1 of Micromonospora sp. MGP-C2. Classification (NCBI taxonomy): domain Bacteria; kingdom Bacillati; phylum Actinomycetota; class Actinomycetes; order Micromonosporales; family Micromonosporaceae; genus Micromonospora; species Micromonospora sp. MGP-C2. The sequence goes on along the minus strand of NZ_JBYMEN010000002.1, from coordinate 43,357 downwards.
TACCGAACGACGACACCGCGGCCCGGCGCGGCCCGGCGCCCTCCCACGGCAGGGACCGGTCGAGCAGCGCTACCGCACCGGACTCCCAGTCCACCTCGGCGCTCGGCTGGTCCACGTGCAGCGTCCGGGGCAGCACCCCGTACCGCATCGCCTGGATCACCTTGATCACACCGGCGACACCGGCGGCGGCCTGGGTGTGGCCGATGTTCGACTTGATCGAGCCGAGCCGCAGCGGGCGGTCCGCCGGTCGGTGCTGCCCGTACGTGGCGAGCAGCGCCTGGGCCTCGATCGGGTCGCCGAGCCGGGTGCCGGTGCCGTGCGCCTCCACCAGGTCCACCTCGGAGGGTCGCAGGCCCGCGTCGGCGAGCGCAGCCCGGATCACCCGTTGCTGGGCGGGGCCATTGGGGGCGGTCAACCCGTTCGACGCGCCGTCCTGGTTGATCGCGCTACCGCGTACCGTGGCGAGGATCTGGTGGCCCGCAGTCAGCGCCGCGGATCGGCGCTCGAGCAGCAGCATGCCCGCGCCCTCGCCCCAGCCGGTGCCGTCGGCGCCGTCGGCGAACGCCTTGCAGCGGCCGTCGGCGGCGAGCCCGCGCTGGCGGCTGAACTCGACGAACCGGCCCGGGGTGGCCATCACCGTGACGCCGCCGGCCAGCGCCTGGCGGCACTCGCCCTGGCGCAGCGACTGGGCGGCGAGGTGCAGCGCGACCAGCGACGACGAGCAGGCGGTGTCGATGGTGACGGCCGGTCCCTCCAGGCCGAGCGCGTAGGAGATCCGGCCGGACGCGACACTGCCGGCGTTGCCGGTCATGGTGTGCCCCTCGACGCCCTCCGTGGAGCCGTAGAGCAGGGCGCCGTAGTCCTGGCCGTTCGAGCCGACGAAGACGCCGACCTGCTCGCCGCGGGCGGTCGACGGGTCGATGCCGGCGTGCTCGAAGGCCTCCCAGGCGGTCTCCAGAAGGAGCCGCTGCTGCGGGTCCATGGCCAGAGCCTCACGCGGGGAGATGCCGAAGAACTCGGGATCGAACGCGGCGGCGCCGTAGAGGAAGCCGCCCTCGCGCACGTAGCTGGTGCCGGCGTTGTCCGGGTCGGCGTCGTAGACGCTGTCGACGTCCCAGCCGCGGTCGGCGGGGAACGTGGAGATCGCGTCCACCTCGTCGTGCACGAGCTGCCACAGCTGGTCCGGGTTGTCCGCACCGCCGGGGAAGCGGCACGACATGCCCACCACGACGATCGGGTCGTCCTGGTCGACGGCGGTGGAGGCGTCCGGGCCGGCATCCGGCTCGGCGTCACCGTCGGCCCCTCCGGCGAGCAGACCGCCGAGGTGGGCGCCGAGGGCGAGGGCGGTCGGATGGTCGAAGATCAGGGTGGCGGGCAGCCGCAGGCCGATGGCCGCGCCGAGCGCGTTGCGCAGTTCGACAGCGGTGAGGGAGTCGAACCCGAGGTCACGGAAGGCGCGCTCCGGTTCCACGCCGTCCGCGCCGGAGTGGCCGAGGACCGCCGCGGCGTGCCCGCGGACCAGCTCGACCAGCGCTGCGGCACGGTCCCGGGCGGTCATCGACAGCAGCCGCCGGGTCAGGTCGCCGGACGGGTCGGTGCCGGTGCTCCCTGCGGCTTCCCAGAGGGTGGCGAGGGTGGGGTTGGGGCGAACCGCGGTGAAGGTGGGGGCGAACCGCTCCCAGTCCACGTCGGTCAGGGCCAGGGCCGGCTCACCGGCGCCGATCGCGGCGGCGAGGCCGGTGAGGGCCAGCGCCGGGTCCATCGCGCCCAGGCCGCCCCGGCTGAGCCGCTCCCGGCGTACGGCCTCCTCGGCGAGGCCACCGTCGCCCCAGCGGCCCCAGGCGATCGAGGTGGCCGGCAGGCCGGCGGTGGCCCGCTGCTCGGCCAGGGCGTCGAGGTACGCGTTCGCGGCGGCGTACGCGCCCTGCCCGGCGTTGCCGAGGGTGCCGGACAGCGACGAGAACAGCACGAACGCGGTCAGGTCCCGGTCCCGGGTGAGGTCGTGCAGGTGCTGGGCGGCGACGGCCTTCGGGGCGAGCACCCGCTCGATCCGGTCCCGGTCGAGGCTGCCGAGCGTGCCGTCGTCCAGGACGGCGGCGGTGTGGAAGACGGAGGTCAGGTCCGGCAGGCCGTCGATCAGGGTGCGCAGTGCGTCCCGGTCGACGATGTCGCAGGCGGTGATGGTGACGCGGGCGCCGGCCTGCTCCAACTCGGCGCGCAGGTCGTCGGCGCCAGGGGCGTCCGGGCCTCGGCGGCTGGTGAGCACCAGGTGCTCGGCGCCGTTGCGGGCCAGCCAGCGGGCCGTGTGCGCGCCGATCGCGCCGGTGCCGCCGGTGACCAGTGCGGTGCCCGACGGCGACCACCCGGGAGTGGTGCCCTGCGGGGCGCGGGTCAGCCGGCGGGTGTAGAGGCCCGAGGCGCGGACGGCGAACTGGTCCTCGTCGTCGCCGGCGGTGAGTGCCGCGACGAGCCGGGCGGCCGACCGGGGGTCGGGCTGCGCCGGCAGGTCGATCAGGCCACCCCAGCGGTGCGGCTCTTCCAGTGCGACGACCCGGCCGAAGCCCCAGAGCGCTGCCTGCGTGGGTGCCGGGGCGGCGTCGGAACGGCCGACCCGGACTCCGGAGCGGGTGGCGAGCCAGAGCGGGGCGGTGATGCCCGCGTCCGCGAGACCGTGCAGCACTGTGGACGCGTCGTGCACCGCGCCAGCGGCCTCGGCGGCGGGCAGGGAGAACAGGGACAGCACTCCGTCGACGGGTGTCGCGCCGATGGAGGCGTTGACCGCGTCGGTGAGGGCGCTCCGGTCGATCGGGCCGGGAGCGATGGCCACCGGTACGACCCGGGCGCCGGCCTGCGCGAGGGCGTCCTCGGCGGCGTCCGACCAGGGTTCGCCGGTTGGGCGCAGGACCAGCCAGGTGCCGGTGAGGGTGTTCTCGGTCGGGGTGGTCCTGGTCTGCCAGGTGACCCGGTACCGCCAGTCGTCGAGGGTGTGGTGCTCGTGCTTGCGGCGGCGCCAGGCGGTGAGGGCGGGCAGCAGCTCGCCACCGTCGCCGGTGATGCCCAGCGGGGTGAGGTCGCCGTTCTCGACGGCCTGCCAGAACTCGCTGTCCACCGGGTCGGCCGCGCTGATCGCGCCGCCACGGGTGGGCCAGTAACGCTCGTGCTGGAACGGGTACGTCGGCAGGTCCACGACCCGGGTGGCCGCGATGATGGTGCTCCAGTCGACCGGCGCGCCCCGCACCCACGCCTCGGCCAACGACCGTACGACCTGCTCGGGGCCGCCCGCGTCACGGCGCAGCGTGCCGATGGTGGTGGCCTCGGTCGCCCCGGCGAGCACCGGGTGAGCGCTGACCTCGATGAAGATCCGGTGCCCGGCGGCCTGCGCCGCCTCGACCGCCAGATCGAGGCGCACCGGTTGGCGCAGGTTCCGATACCAGTAGCCGGCGTCCATCTGGCCGCCGTCCTCCACCGTGGAGAACACCGGCACCGCACCGGGTTGCGCTCGCACCCCGTCGAGGAGACGCGCCAGTTCCGTTTCCACGGGCTCGACCAGAGCGCAGTGCGAGGCGTAGTCCACCTTGACCCGCTTCGCCCGCACCCCGGCCGCCTCCGCAGCCGCCAGGAACGCATCCAGGTCAGCACCGGCCACGGCGACACTGGTCGGACCATTGACCACCGCGACACTCACACCCTCGGTCAACAACGGGGTGACTACGTCCAGACCGGCGTTGACCGACACCATCCCACCACTGCCCGCGATCGACAGCAGCGCTTTGCTGCGCAACGCCACGACCTTCGCCGCGTCACTGAGCGACAGCACCCCGGCGACGCAGGCCGCCGCGATCTCCCCCTGCGAATGACCGATCACCGCATCCGGAGTCACACCCTTCGCCCGCCACACCTCCGCCAGGGACACGTGCACCGCCCACAACACCGGCTGCACCACGTCCACCCGCTCCAACGGATCGTCGGACCGCAAGACCTCCAGCAGGTTCCAGTCCACGAACGGATCCAGCGCCGCGGCGCACTCCGCGATCCGCGCCGCGAACACCGGCTCCGCATCCAACAACCCAGTGGCCATGCCGACCCACTGCGAACCCTGACCGGGGAAGACGAACACCACGCCCGAGTCCGGGTGGGCCGAACCGGAGACCACCGAGGCCGACGGCAGGCCGTCCCGGAGGGCGGACAGGCCCGCAGAGTGGTCCGGGCCGAGCACGACCGCCCGGTGGCTCCACACCGACCGGGTGGACAGCAGCGAGTACGCCACCGCGCCCGGATCCACCGTCACCCGCGACAACCGATCCGCCTGCCCGCGCAGCGCCTCCGGCGCCGCCGCCGACAACAGCCACGGCACATCCGGCGCCGTCACGACCGGCTCGTCGACCGGCGCGGCCGGCGCCTCCTCGATGATCACGTGCGCGTTCGTGCCGGACACCCCGAACGACGACACCCCCGCCCGGCGGGGACGCTCCCCCGCCGCCCACGGGCGCGGTGCCGTCAGCAGCTCCACCGCACCGTCGGACCAGTCCACCTGCGGCGTCGGCTCGTCCACGTGCAGAGTCCGCGGCAACGTCTCATGACGCAGCGCCTCGACCATCTTGATGATCCCGGCGACGCCGGCGGCGGCCTGTGTGTGCCCGATGTTCGACTTCACCGACCCCAACCACAACGGCTGGTCCGCCGGGCGCTCCCGGCCGTAGGTGGCAAGCAGTGCCTGCGCCTCGATCGGGTCGCCCAGCCGGGTGCCGGTCCCGTGCGCCTCCACCACGTCGACGTCCGCCGCCGAGAGCCGGGCGTCGACCAGCGCCGCCTGGATCACCCGCTGCTGCGACGGCCCGTTCGGGGCGGTCAGCCCATTGGACGCACCGTCCTGGTTGACAGCGCTGCCGCGTACCACGGCGAGGACCGGATGCCCGTTGCGCTGGGCCTCGGACAGCCGCTCCAGCAGCAGCACACCGGCGCCCTCGGCGAAGCCGGTGCCGTCGGCGGCACCGGCGAAGGCCTTGCAACGGCCGTCGGCGGCCAGGCCGCGCTGACGGGAGAAGCCGACGAACAGCGACGGGGTCGCCATCACTGTCACACCGCCGGCCAGCGCGAGCGAGCACTCACCGGCCCGCAGCGCCTGCGCCGCCAGGTGCAGCGCGACCAGCGACGACGAGCAGGCCGTGTCGACGGTGACCGCCGGCCCCTCCAGGCCCAGCGAGTACGACACCCGGCCGGAGATCACCGCACCCGCGTTGCCGGTGGCGAGGTAACCCTCCAGGCCCTCGGACGCACCCATCAGCATGGCCGCGTAGTCCGAGCCGTTGGTGCCCGCGAACACGCCGGTCGGCGACCCGGACAGCGACGCCGGGTCGATGCCGGCCCGCTCGATGGCCTCCCACGACACCTCCAGCAGGAGCCGCTGCGCCGGGTCCATCGCCAGTGCCTCGCGCGGGCTGATCCCGAAGAAGCCGGCGTCGAAGTCACCCGCCCCGCTGAGGAACCCGCCCTCGGCGGCGTACGACGTCCCGGGGTTGTCCGGGTCGGGGTCGAACAGCGCCTCGGTGTCCCAGCCCCGGTCGGCCGGGAACGGCGTGATGCCGTCCCCGTCCGCCGCGACGAGGTTCCACAGTGACTCCGGGGAGTCCACGCCACCGGGGAACCGGCAGCCCACACCAATGATCGCGATCGGTTCGTCGGCGCGTACCTCCAGGTGCCGGATACGCTCCTGGGCGGTTTCCAGGTCGGCGGTGACCCGCTTGAGGAAGTAGCGCAACCGCTCTTCGTTGGCCATCGGTGGTCTCCCCTTGTGAGCGTGCGGGTCAGGCGATGCCGAACTTCTTGCCGAGGAGTTCGAACATCTCCTCGTCGGTGGCGTCGGCCAGGGCTTCGCCCGCGGTCTCCACCGGCTCGGCGCGGCCGTGCTTCCAGTCGGCGACGAGCGCCTGCATGCGGGTCATCAGCCGGACGTACGTGACGTCGTCCGGTTCGAGGCTGTCCAGGGCCGCTTCCAGCCGGTCCAGGTCGTCCAGCGCGGAACTGTCGTCGGCGCCGCCGCACAGGCTGTCCAGGAAGGCGGCGAGCGTGACCGGGTTCGGATAGTCGAAGACGAGCGTGACGGGCAGCCGCAGCCCGGTGGCGGCGCCCAGGCGGTTGCGCAGCTCCACGGCGGTCACCGAGTCGAAGCCGAGCTCCTGGAACGCCTTCTTCGGCGGCACCTCGTCGGCCGAGGCGTAACCGAGCACAGTGGCCACCTGCGCGCGTACCGTCTCCAGCAGGACCTTGGCCCGCTCGGCGGGCGGCAGGCCCGCCAGGCGCGCCGTGGCACTCTCGCCGGCGCCGTCCCCGTCGCGGGCGATGGCCGCGAGCACCTGCTGTGCCTCCGGGATCGCGCTGACCAACGGGCTGGGCCGGGTCGCGGTGACCGCGACGAAGAACCGCTCCCACCGGATGTCGGCGACGGTGAGGAACGGCTCGCCGTGCTCCACCGCCTGGCGCAGCGTGGTGATCGCCAGCTCGGGTGCCATCTCGGCGACGCCGTGGCGGGTCAGCAGCTCACCGAACTCGCCGTCGGCCATGCCACCGCCACCCCAGGCGCCCCAGGCGATAGCGGTGCCCGGCAGGCCGAGCGACCGGCGGTGCTGCACCAGGGCGTCCAGGTAGGCGTTGGCGGGGGCGTAGTTGCCGACGCCGGAGCTGGCCACTGTGCCGGCGAACGAGGAGAACGTGACGAACGCGTCCAGGTCCAGGCCCCGGGTCAGCTCGTGCAGGTGGCGGGCCGAGTCGACCTTGGCGCGCAGGACACCGTCGACGCGGTGTGTCTCCAGTGCGTCGATCACGCAGTCGTCGAGGACGGCGGCGCTGTGCACGACAGTGGTCAGCGGGGTCTTCGCGGGGATCGCGTCGATCAGCGCGGCCAGGGCGTCCCGGTCGGCGGCGTCGCAGGCGGCCACTGTGACTGTCGCGCCCAGCGCGGTGAGGTCGTCGCGCAGCCGTTCCGCGCCGGGCGCGTCCGGGCCGCGGCGGCTGACCAGCAGCAGGTGCTCGGCGCCGTGCTCGGCCAGCCAGCGGGCCAGTTGGGACCCGAGGCCGCCGGTGCCGCCCAGGATGAGGGTGGTGCCGCGCGGCTGCCAGCTCCGCGCCGGGCTGCGGTCGCCGACCGGGGCGCGCATCAGGCGCCGGCCGAGGAGGCCGGGCGGACGGATCGCGGCCTGGTCCTCGCCGATCGCGCCGGAGAGCAGGGCGCAGAGCAGGCCGGCGCCGCGCTCGTCGAGCGTCCCGGGCAGGTCCACGAGACCGCCCCAGCGTTCCGGGTGTTCGAGCGCGGCCACCCGGCCGAAGCCCCAGAGCAGCGCCTGGACCGGGTTGGCCAGGGGGTCGGCCGGTCCGGTGCCGACCGCGCCGTGCGACGCGCACCAGAGTGGGGCGCCGACGCCGAGGTCGCCGAGGGCCTGCACGAGTACGACGGTGGCGGCGAAGCCGCGCGGGGTGGAGCGGTGCCCGTCCAGGACCCGCTCGTCCAGGGCTAGCAGGGACAGCACCCCGTCGGGGCGGTCGCAGCCGGCCGCGTCGAGCGCCAGGGTGAGCTGGGCGGCCAGGGCGGTGCGCTGGACGTCGACCGGGTCGATCTCCAGCGGCACCACCTGCGCGCCGCCCGCCCGCAGGGCTCCGCTGACCTGGGCGGGCAGCGGGGAGTCGAGACCGGCCGGTACGGCGACCAGCCAGGTGCCGGTGAGACGGGCCGGCTGGTCGGGGACGCGGACCCACTCGTCGCGGTAGCGCCAACTGTCCAGCATCGAGCCGGTCTGCCGCTGCCGCCGCCACGACGACAACGCCGGGAGCAGGTCCCCCACGGCCGCCGGGTCGGCGCCGATGGTCTCGGCGAGCACATTCGCGTCCTGCCGCTCGACGGCGTTCCAGAAGACCGCGTCGTCGGTGCCCGAGGTGGCGACGGCGGGAGCCGGAGGCCGCTGGCCGCCCAGCCAGTACGGCCGGCGCTGGAAGGCGAAGGTCGGCAGCGGCACGATGCGCCCCTGCGGCTGGACCGTCGCGAAGTCGACAGCGGCACCGTGCACGTACGCCGCGGCCAGTGACTGGGTGAACCGGCGGAGCCCTCCGTCGCCGCGGCGCAGCGTGCCGAGGACCACGGCGTCGCCACCGGTCTCCTCGGCGAGGCCGGTGAGCCCGGCGATCAGCACCGGGTGCGGGCTGATCTCGACGATCAGGGCGTGACCGGCGCCCAGGGCGGTGCGGACCGCCCGGTCGAGGCGGACCGGGTTGCGCAGGTTGTCGTACCAGTAGCCGGCGTTCATCGCAGTGCCGTCGATCGGCTCGCCGGTGACCGTGGAGATGATCGGGACGGTGCCGGCGGTCGGCGTGATCCCGTCCAGGAGTCGGGCCAGCTCGTCCTCGATCGGCTCGACCTGGGCGCAGTGCGAGGCGTAGTCCACCTGGACCTGCCGGGCGCGGACACCGGCCGCCTGGGCCGCGGCCAGGAAGCATGCGACGTCGGCGCCGGCCACGACCACGCTGGACGGGCCGTTCACGGCGGCGACGGCGATGCCGTCGGTGAGCAGTGGTTCGACCGCCGAGAGCGGGGCGTTGACCGACACCATGCCGCCGGTGCCGGACAGGGCCAGCAGCGCGCGGCTGCGCAGGGCGACCACCTTGGCGGCGTCGGTCAGCGACAGCGCGCCGGCCACACAGGCGGCGGCGATCTCGCCCTGGGAGTGGCCGATGACCGCGCCGGGTCGTACGCCACGGGAGATCCAGGTTTCGGCGAGCGAGACCATCACCGCCCAGAGCGCGGGCTGCACCACGTCGACCCGGTTCAACGCGGCCGGGTCGGTGGAGCGCAGCACGTCGAGCAGCGACCAGTCGACGTACGGGTCGAGGGCGGCGGCACACTCGGCGATCCGGGCGGCGAAGACCGGCTCCTGGTCGAGCAGTTCGGTCGCCATGCCGAGCCACTGCGAGCCCTGGCCGGGGAAGACGAAGAGTGGCCTGCCGCCGAGCTGCCGGTCGGCCCGGGGGGCGCTGCCGTCGGGGAACTCGGCGAGGATCTGCAGCATCTCCCTGCGGTTGGAGCCGACGACGACGGCGCGGTGGTCGAAGGTGGCCCGGGTCTTCCACAACGAGTGGCCGACGTCCGTCGGTGTGAGCGAGGGGTGCCGGGTCAGGTGGTCGTGCAGGCGCCGGGCCTGCTCGACGAGGCCGGCCTCGGTACGTGCCGAGATCGGCCACGCGGCGAGCTGGCCGTCGGTGGCGTCGGTGGCGTCGACGGGGGTCTCGGCCGGTGGCTGCTCCAGGATGATGTGCCCGTTCGTGCCGGAGACGCCGAACGACGACACCCCGGCCCGGCGCGGGTGCCCGGTCTCCGGCCACGGGATCGTCTCGGTGAGCACCTGCGCGGCGCCCGCCGACCAGTCCACGTGCGAGGTGGGCGCGTCGACGTTGAGTGTCTTCGGCAGGACCCCGTGCTGGATGGAGAGCACCGCCTTGATCAGCCCGGCGATGCCGGCCGCCGACTGGGTGTGCCCGATGTTCGACTTGACCGAGGTGATCCAGAGCGGGTGCTCCGCCGGACGGCCCCGGCCGTACGTCTCCAGCAGTGCCTGCGCCTCGATCGGGTCGCCGAGGGTGGTGCCGGTGCCGTGTGACTCGACGGTGTCGACCTGGTCCGGGGTGAGCCGCGCGTTGGCGAGCGCGGCCCGGATGACCCGCTCCTGGGCCGGCCCGTTCGGCGCGGTCAGGCCGTTGGAGGCACCGTCCTGGTTGGTCGCGCTGCCGCGCACGATCGCCAGGATCGGGTGGCCGTTGCGCTGCGCGTCGGAGAGCCGCTCGGCCATGATGATGCCGACGCCCTCCCCCCAGGCGGTGCCGTCGGCGGCCTCGGCGAAGGGCTTGCACCGGCCGTCCGCGGCCAGCCCCTTCTGCCTGCTGAACAGGATGAACGCACCCGGCGCCGCCATGATCGTGACGCCGCCGACCAGGGCCAGGTCACACTCGCGCGACCGCAGCGACTGGACCGCCCAGTGCATCGCGACCAGCGACGACGAGCAGGCCGTGTCCACCGTGACGGCCGGGCCACCGAAGCCCAGGCTGTACGCGATCCGGCCGGACGCGACGCTGGTGGTGGTGCCGGTGCCGAGGTACATGTCGACGCCCTCGGGCGCCTCGTGCAGCGCGGTGCCGTAGTTCTGCTGCGTGATGCCGACGAACACGCCGGTCTGGCTGCCGCGCAGGCTTTGCGGGTTGACACCGGCCCGCTCGATCGCCTCCCAGGACGCCTCCAGCAGCAGCCGCTGCTGTGGGTCCATGGCGAGCGCCTCGTGCGGGCTGATCCCGAAGAACGCGGCGTCGAAGTCGGCGGCGTCGGTCAGGAACGAGCCCTCCCGGACGTAGCTCTGGCCGGGTGCGTCCGCGTCCGGGCTGTAGAGCGACTCCAGGTCCCAGCCACGGTCGGCGGGGAGCGGGCCGAGCGCGTCGCGCCCGCCGACCAGCATCTGCCAGAGGTCTTCCGGCCCGCGTACGCCTCCGGGGAACCGGCAGCTCATCGAGACGATCGCGATCGGCTCCCGGTCACGGTTCTCGGCCTCGTGCAGCTGCTGCCGGGTCTCCTGCAGGCTGGTGGTGACCTTCTTGAGGAAATGGCGAAGCTTCTCGTCGTCTGCCATCACGACACTCCGAACTCTCGGGTGATGAACTCGAACATTTCGTCGTCGGTGGCCGACTCGAGGTCCTGCGCCACGTCCGCGGCGCCGGTGGGCTCCAGCCCGGCCAGCAGGTCCCGCAGGCGACTGGTCACCTGCTCGCGGACCGGTCCGTCGCCGGGCAGCGTGGCCACGGCGGCTTCGATCCGACTCAACTCGGCCAGCAGCGGCTCGGCCGCCCCGACCTCGTCCGGCACCACCTGCGCCCGCAGGTACGCGGCGAGCGAGTGGGCGTTCGGGTAGTCGAAGACGAGGGTGGCGCGCAGCCGCAGGCCGGTCGCGACGTTGAGCCGGTTGCGCAGCTCGACGGCGGTCAGCGAGTCGAAGCCCAGCTCCTTGAACGGCAGGGTCGGGTCCACCTCGTCCGGGCTCGGGTAGCCGAGGACCGCGGCGACGTTGGCGCGTACCACCTGGAGGACCAGGGCGTCGGCGTCCTCGTCGGCGAGACCGGCGAGCCGCTGGGCCAGGCCCACCACCGACGGGCCATCGGCCGGTTCGGCGACCGGCCGGGTGGCGCCACGGACCAGGCCGCGCAGAAGCGCCGGCACTGTCTCCACCGGCTGGTTGCGCAGCCCGGCCAGGTCCAGGTCGGCGGGGATCAGCAACGGCTCGTCCAGCACACCTGCCGTGTCGAACAGGGCGAGCGCCCGGGCGGTCGGCAGTCGCCGGACCCCGCCGCGCGCCACCCGGCGCAGGTCGGCGCCGTCCAGGTGCCCGGTCATGCCGCTGGCCTGCTCCCACAGGCCCCAGGCCAGGGATTCGGCGGGCAGGCCGAGCGCCCTGCGGTGGCGGGCCAGCTCGTCGAGGAAGGCGTTCGCCGCCGCGTAGTTGCCCTGCCCCGCGCCGCCCAGCACGCCGGCCGCCGATGAGAAGAGCACGAACCGGGCGATCTTGCGGTCCCGGGTCAGCACGTGCAGGTTCCATGCGGCGTCGGTCTTCGGCGCCAGTACGGCGTCGATGCGCTCCGGGGTCAGCGCGGTGACGACACCGTCGTCGAGGGCGCCCGCCGCGTGCACGACGGTCAGTGGCCGGTCGGCCGGGATTCGGTCCAGGACCGCCGCTAGGGCGTCCCGGTCGGTGGCGTCGCAGGCCTCCACTGTGACCTCGGCGCCGAGGTCGGTCAGGTCGATGACCAGGTCGTCCACCCCGTCGGCGGAGCGTCCGCGACGTCCGGTCAGCACCAGCCGCCGAGTGCCGTGCTCGGTGACCAGGTGCCGGGCGAGCAACCCGCCGAGGGTGCCGGTGCCGCCGGTGATCAGCACGGTGCCGTCCGGGTCGCCGGGGGTGATGTCCGCGCGCGGTTCCGGGGCGACCGGGACCGGCGCCAGGCGTGGTGCCAGCGGGCGGCCGGCACGGACGACCACCTGCGGCTCGCCGGAGGCGACCGCCGGGACGGCCACCGCGAGTGAGGTGGGATCGTCGTCGAGGTCGAGCAGGACGAACCGGTCCGGGTTCTCGGCCTGGGCGGTGCGGATCAGGCCCCACGCGGCGGCCGCGGCCAGGTCACGGGCCGCATCGTCGGTGTTCGCCGCGACCGCGCCGCGGGTGACGACGACCAGGCGCGACGCGCCGAAGGCCGGCTCCGCGAGCCATCGCTGCACCAGGTCGAGTGCGAGCGTGGTGCTGTGCCGGGCGCCGACGCCGGGTTCGGCCGTCCGCAGTGGATCTGCTTCGAGCGTCGCGAAGACCAGCTCGGGTACGGCCGGCGCGTTCGCCAGCGCGGCCAGGTCCGGATACCCGGTCCCGGCGACACCGGTGAGCTGGTACGGGTCGGCGCCGACGACGGCGGTGCTCGGCGCGGTTGCGGGCAGCACCGGAGTCCAGTCCAGCCGGTACAGCGACTCGTGGTCGCCGCCACGGGCACTGGCCAGCCGGTCCGCCGAGACCGGCCGCATGATCAGCGAATCGATCTCGGCGACCGGGGCGCCGGTGCTGTCGGCGACGGTGAACGAGACACCGACGGCGCCGGCCGGCTTGAGCCGGATCCGGAAGCTGGAGGAGCCGGTGGCGTGCAGCGAGACGCCACTCCAGACGAACGGCAGGCGGCTCCGTTCGGCGGGTTCACCGTCGCCCATCCGGGTCAGGAAGTTGTTGAGCGACATGGCCTGGAGCCCGGCGTCGAGCAGGGCCGGGTGCATGCCGTACGCGCCTGCGGCGGCCCTGCCCGACTCGGGCAGGGACAGTTCCGCGTAGACGTCGTCCTCGGTGACCCAGGCGGCGCGCAGGCCCTGGAACATCGGTCCGTAGTCGAACGCGGTCCGGCTGACGGCCTCGTAGAACTCGGTGAGGTCGACCGGCCGGGCGCCGGGCGGTGGCCAGGTGGTGAGGTCTGTCGGTGCGGCCGGATCGGCGGCGGTGCTGATCGCGCCGGTGGCGTGGTGGATCCAGCCGGTGGGGCTGAGCGCGTCGGCGGGCTCTCCGTCGTCGGAGCGGGAGCGGACGTTGAAGGCACGTCGGCCGTTGCCGTCCGGTGGGCCCACCCAGAGCTGTAGTTGGCGGGCCCCGCGCTCGGGCACGATCAGCGGGGTGAGCAGGGTCAGTTCTTCCAGCCGCCGGCATCCGGTCTGGTTGGCGACGTGCAGGGCGAGTTCGACGAAGGCGGTGCCGGGCATGACGTTGGCGCCCATCACCTTGTGCTCGCCGAGCCACGGGTGGGCCTCGACGGAGAGCAGGCCGGTGAAGAGGACCGCGTCGGAGTCGAGCAGCGGGATGGCGGCGCCGAGCATCGGGTGGTTGGCGGCGCTGAGTCCGGCGGTGGCGATGTCGGCGGTGACCGGGAGGTTGACCTCGTCGACCCAGAACCGCTGGTGCTGGAACGGGTAGGTGGGCAGGTCGACGGTCCGGGTCGGCGGGACGACGGTGCTCCAGTCGACGGGGGCGCCCTGCACCCAGGCCTCGGCGAGGGCGCGCACCACCTGCCGGGGGCCGCCTTCGCCTCGTCGCAGCGTGCCGACGGCGGGAACGTCGGCGGTGTCGGCGATCGCACCGGTCAACACGGGGTGCGCGCTGACCTCGATGAAGATCCGATGCCCGGCGGTGTACGCGGCCTGCACGGCCTGGTCGAGCCGCACCGGTTGACGCAGATTGCGATACCAGTAGTCGGCGTCCATCTGACCGCCGTCCTCCACCGTGGAGAACACCGGAACCGCACCGGGCTGCGGTCGCACCCCGTCCAGGACACGGGCCAGTTCCGCCTCCACCGGCTCGACCAGAGCGCAGTGCGAGGCGTAGTCCACCTTGACCCGCTTCGCCCGCACCCCGGCCGCCTCCGCAGCGGCCAGGAACGCGTCCAGGTCAGCACCCGCGACAGCGACACTCGTCGGGCCGTTGACCACCGCGACGCTCACACCCTCGGTCAACAACGGGGTGACCACGTCCAAACCGGCGTTGACCGACACCATCCCACCACTGCCCGCGATCGACAGCAGAGCCTTGCTCCGCAACGCCACGACCCTCGCCGCATCGCTGAGCGACAGCACCCCGGCCACACAGGCCGCCGCGATCTCCCCCTGCGAATGACCGATCACGGCGTCGGGCGTCACGCCCCTGGCCCGCCACACCTCGGCGAGAGAGACGTGCACCGCCCACAGGACCGGCTGGACCACGTCGACACGCTCCAACGGATCGTCGGACCGCAGCACCTCCAGCAGGTTCCAGTCCACGAACGGATCCAAGGCCGCCGCGCACTCCGCGATCCGCGCCGCGAACACCGGCTCCGCATCCAACAACCCCGTGGCCATACCGACCCACTGCGAACCCTGACCGGGGAACACGAACACCACGCCGGCCGTACGGGCCGCACCGGAGATCACCGTGCTGGACGGCAACCCGTCGGCCAGGGCCACGAGGCCACTGCGGTGATCCGGACCGAGCACCACCGCCCGCTGGACGAACTGGGATCGGGCCACCAGCGAGTGAGCGACCTCGGCCGGGGCCGAGCCAAGGTCGGTGAGCCGGCGGGCCTGGTCGGCGACAGCCTTGGCGGTACGCCCGGACAGCACCCACGGCACGTCCTGCGACACCACGGCCGGCTCGTCGACCGGCGCGGCCGGCGCCTCCTCGATGATCACGTGCGCGTTGGTGCCGGAGACACCGAACGACGAGACGCCGGCCCGGCGCGGACGCCCGTACGCCTCCCACGGCCGGGCGTCGGTGAGCAGCTCGACAGCGCCGGCCGACCAGTCCACCTCGGGGGTGGGCTCGTCCACGTGCAGGGTGCGCGGCATCGTCTCGTTGCGGATCGCCGCGACCATCTTGATGATCCCGGCGACGCCGGCGGCGGCCTGCGCGTGCCCGATGTTCGACTTGATCGACCCGAGCCGCAGCGGCCGGTCCGCGGGCCGGCCCTGACCGTAGGTGGCGAGCAGCGCCTGTGCCTCGATCGGGTCACCCAGCACCGTCCCGGTGCCGTGCGCCTCGACCACGTCGACGTCGGCGGTGCCCAGGCCCGCGTTGGCCAGGGCGGCCCGGATGACGCGCTGCTGAGAGGGGCCGTTCGGGGCGGTCAGCCCGTTGGAGGCGCCGTCCTGGTTGATCGCGCTGCCCCGGACCACGGCGAGGACCTGGTGGCCGTTGCGCCGCGCGTCGGAGAGCCGTTCGACCACCAGGACGCCGGCGCCCTCGGCCCAGCCGATCCCGTCGGCGGACCCGGCGAACGACTTGCACCGACCGTCCGGGGCCAGCCCGCGCTGCTGGCTGAACGCGACGAACGCGGCCGGGGTCGCCATCACCATCACGCCACCGACCAGCGCGAGGGAGCACTCCCCCTGCCGCAGCGCCTGGGCCGCGAGGTGCAGCGCGACCAGCGACGACGAGCAGGCGGTGTCCACCGACAGCGACGGCCCCTCCAACCCGAGCGCGTACGAGACACGACCAGAGATGACGCTGGCGGTGGTGCTGGTCAGGCCGAAACCGCCCACGCTGGACGGGTCACGGCCGAGCACGCCGCCGTAGTCCTGGCCGCTGGTGCCGGCGAACACACCGGTCCGGCTGCCGCGCAACGACACCGGGTCGATGCCGGCCCGCTCGATCGCCTCCCAGGAGACCTCCAGGAGCACCCGCTGCTGCGGGTCCATCGCGACGGCCTCGCGGGGGCTGATCCCGAAGAACGCGGCGTCGAAGTCGGTGGCCCCGTCGAGGAAGCCGCCCTCCCGGACGTAGAAGCCACCCGGTCGGTCCGCGTCCGGGTCGTAGAGACCCGCGATGTCCCAGCCCCGGTCCTCCGGAACCCCGGTGATCCCGTCGGTGCCCAGGTCGACCAGGTGCCAGAGGTCCTCGGGCGTCCGCACACCTCCGGGGTAGCGGCAGGCCATGCCGACGATGGCGATCGGCTCGTCCACGGCGATCGGCGCGGCCTCGGGGCTCGCCGGTGCCGGCGCCTCGATGCCGATCAACTGGTCGTGCAGGTATCCGGCGAGCGCCTGCGGGGTCGGGTAGTCGAAGATGAGGGTGGCCGGCAGGCGCAGCCCGGTCGCACCGCCCAACTGGTTGCGGATCTCCACTGCGGTCAGCGAGTCGACGCCGAGTTCGGAGAGGGGTTGCTGCGGCGGGACGGCCGCCGGACCGGAGTGGCCCAGGACGGCGGCTGCCTGTCCGCGTACGAGATCGAGCAGTGCCCGCTCCCGGTCCGCCTCGGCGAGGGCGGCGAGGTGGGTGAGGAACGCGTTGCCGGCGCGGGTCTTGGTGCCCGGCCTGCCACCCGGCAGCCGGACCAGACCGCGCAGCAGCACCGGGACGCCGCCCTGGGCGGCCTGCGCGCGCAGCGCGGCGAAGTCCAGCCGGGCCGGCGCGACCACCGGTACGGACGCGGCGATCGCCCTGTCGAAGAGCGCGAGCGCGTCGTCGGACGGCATCGAGACGATGCCGCCGCGGGCGATGCGGGAGAAGTGGGTGTCGTCCAGGTGCTCGGACATGCCGCTGCGGGCGTCCCACAGGCCCCAGACCAGCGACACCGCGGGCAGCCCGGCGGCCCGCCGGTGCTGGGCGAGCGCGTCCAGGTAGGCGTTCGCCGCCGCGTAGTTGCCCTGACCGCCACCGCCGAGGGTCGCGGCGAGCGAGGAGAACAGGACGAACGCGCTGAGGTCCGCGTCCCGGGTCAGCTCGTGCAGGTGGTGGGCGGCATCGACCTTGGGCCGCAGCACCGCGCCGACCCGGTCCGGGGTGAGCGCGCTGACCACGCCGTCGTCGGAGACCCCGGCGACGTGCACCACGGCGGTCAGGGGATGCGCGGCGGGCACCGAGGCGAGCAGCGCGGCGACCGCGTCCCGGTCGGCGGTGTCGCAGGCCTCCAGGGTCACCGCGGCGCCCAGCCTGGTCAGTTCGGCACACAGCTCGGCGGTGCCTTCGGCGGCGCCGCCCCGGCGGCTGGTGAGCAGCAGGTGCCGCGCGCCGTGCCGGGTGACGAGGTGCCGGGCGAGCAGGCCGCCCAGGGTGCCGGTGGCACCGGTGATCAGAACGGTGCCGTCCGGGTCGAGCGGGCGGTGCGGCTCGCGGGCCGGGGCGAGCCGGGCCAGCCGGGGCACCCGAACCGTGCCGCGCCGGACGGCGATCTGCGGTTCGCCGGAGGTGACCGCCTCGATCAGCCGGCCCGCGCTCTCCGGGTGCGCGTCCAGGTCGGCCAGGACGAAGCGCTCCGGGTTCTCCGACTGGGCCGAGCGGATCAGGCCCCAGACCGGGGTGGCGGACAGGTCGGTGACGTCCTCGTCCGGGCCGGCGGCGATCGCCCCGTGGGTGACCAGGACCAGCCGGGCCCCGTCGAAGGCCGGGTCGTCCAGCCAGTGCTGCGCGGTGACCAGCGCGGCGATGGTGGTGGTGTGGGTGGATCGCGGGTCCGGGTCCGTCCCGGAGCAGCCGGCCAGGACCAGGTCCGGGCGGTCCGCCCCACCGGCCACTGCGACACCGAGGGCCGCGAGGTCCGGGTAGCGGTCGACGCCGCGAGCGTCGAGTTCGGGCAGATCGTCGCCGAGGATCACGATCCGGCCCGGGTCGACGGCGGTGGTCGTGACGGCCGGCCAGTCGACGTGGAAGAGCGTGTCGTCGGTGGTGGCGAGTTGTTCGGCGGAGATGGGCCGCAGGGTGAGCACCCGCACCTCGGCGACCGGCGCGCCGGTGGCGTCCGCGACGGCGACGCTCACGTCGGCGTTCTCCGCGATCCGCACCCGGACCCGCAGGTCGGTGGCGCCGGCCGAGTGCAGGGCGACGTCGTTCCAGGCGAACGGGAGCCGGTTGCCCTGCTCGGTGGTGCGGGCCGGGAGCAGGCCGGTGGCGTGCATGGCCGCGTCGAGCAGCGCCGGGTGCAGGCCGAAGTCCGCCGGGTCGGTGCCGCTGCCGTCCGGGATACGCACCTCGGCGTACGCGTACTCGCCGGCCACCCAGGCCCGCTGGAGCGCCTGGAACGCGGGTCCGTAGGTGAAGCCCTGCGCGGCGAGCCTGTCGTAGAAGCCGGTCAGGTCGGCGGGGTGCGCCCCGGCCGGCGGCCAGTTGGTGAAGTCCCGCCAGTCGGCGGTGGACGCCTCGGCGGCCTGGACCACACCGGCGGCGTGGCAGGTCCACGGCTTGTCCGGGTCGGTGACGTCAACCGCTCGGGAGTGGACGGTCACCGCGCGGGAGCCGTCGTCCTCGGCCGGGCCGACCCACACCTGAAGTTCGGTGTCGCCGCGCTCGGCCAGCACCAGCGGCGTCTGGAGGGTGAGTTCCCGCAGATGACCGCAGCCGACCTGCTCACCGGCGCGCAGCGCGAGTTCCACGAAACCGGTGCCGGGCACCAGCACGGTGCCCTGCACGGCGTGGTCGGCGAGCCAGGAGTGCTGTTCCAGGCTGAGACGGCCGGTGTAGAGGAAGCCGCCGCCGTCGGCGAGCGCGACGGCCGCGCCGAGCAGTGGGTGCCCGGCCGGGCGTACGCCCACGTTGGTCAGGTCGCCGGTCCATCGGCGCGAGGTGTCCGGCCAGTAGCGCTCGTGTTGGAAGGCGTAGGTGGGCAGGTGCACCGGCCGGCCGGCGGGGAGCACGGCACGCCAGTCCGGGGACACACCGTGCACGTGCAGGCGGCCGACCGCGGCGAGCAGGGCAACCGGTTCGGGACGGTCCTTGCGCAGCGCGGCGACGACCACCTGACCGCCGGTCAGGCAGTCCTCGGCCAGCGCGGTGAGGACGCCGCCCGGGCCGATCTCCAGCAGGGTGGTGACGCCGGCGTCCGCCAGGGCGGTGATGCCGTCAGCGAAGCGGACCGCGTCCCGGACGTGCCGCACCCAGTAGGCGGCGTCCTGTCGTTCGTCGAGCCGGCCGGTGACGTTGGAGACGATCGGGATTCGCGGTTCGTGATAGGTGATGCTCTCGGCGACCCGGCGGAAGTCGTCGAGCATCGGCTCCATCAGCGCCGAGTGGAAGGCGTGGCTCACGGTCAGCCGCTTGGCCTTGCCGAAGTGCGCGGCGACAGCCTCGACCGCGTCCTGCCGGCCGGAGAGCACGATGGAGCGCGGGCCGTTGACCGCCGCGATCGACACGCCCTCGGTCAGCAGCGGCAGCACCTCGGCCTCGGTGGCCCGAACCGCGATCATCGCCCCGCCCGAGGGCAGCGCCTGCATCAGCGTGCCGCGAGCGGCGACCAGGGTCGCGGCGTCGGCCAGGGACAGCACCCCGGCGACGTGCGCCGCGGCCAGCTCACCGACGGAGTGACCGATCAGGTGGTCGGGGACGATGCCCCAGGACTCGATCAGCCGGTACAACGCCACCTCGACGGCGAAGAGACCGGCCTGGGTGTAGGCGGTCTGGTCCAGCAGGCCGTCCGGGTTCTCCGCGATCACCTGGCGCAGCGGCTGCTCCAGGTGCGGCTGGAGCGCGTCGCAGACCTCGTCGAACGCCGCCGCGAAGGCGGGGTACGCGGCGGCCAGCTCGGTGCCCATGCCGGCGCGCTGGGAGCCCTGGCCGGCGAAGAGAAAGGCGGTACGCGCTGTCCCCCGCTGGCCGATGAGCACTCCGGTGTCGAGGCGCCCCTCCGCCAGCGCCGCGAGCCGGTGCACCAGGTCGGCGCGGTCACCGGGCAGGAGCACAGCCCGGTGGTCGAACGTGCCGCGGGAGGTCGTCAGGGCGTACGCCAGGTCGCGCAGGTCGACCCGGTCGTCGCCGGCCACCCTGGCGAGCAGTTTCGCCGCCTGCGCCCGCAGTGCCCGTTCGGTGCGCCCGGACAGCAACCACGGTCCGTCCGGCGTCGGGCTGACCGCCGGCGCGGGCGCGGTGTCGTCCGCGACCTCCGGGGCCTGTTCGAGGACGACGTGCACGTTGGTGCCGCTGACCCCGAACGAGGAGACCGCCGAGCGGCGGGGCTCCCCGGTCCGCGGCCACGGTCGCCGGCTGGTGAGCAGCTCGACGGCGCCCTCGGACCAGTCGACCTGCGGGGTCGGCTCGTCGACGTGCAGCGTCTGCGGCAGGACACCGGCGCGCATCGCCAGGACCATCTTGATGATGCCGGCGACCCCGGCGGCGGCCTGGGTGTGCCCGAGGTTGGACTTGATCGAGCCGAGCCACAGCGGACGCTCCGGGTCGCGGTCCTTCCCGTAGGTGGCGATGAGGGCCTGCGCCTCGATGGGGTCGCCGAGGCTGGTGCCCGTGCCGTGCGCCTCGACAGTGTCGATCTGCGCCGGGGTGAGGCCAGCGTTGGCCAGTGCGCGTTGGATGACGCGCTGCTGCGCCGGGCCGTTCGGCGCGCTGAGCCCGTTGGAGGCGCCGTCCTGGTTGACCGCCGAGCCGCGGATCACGGCGAGGATCGGGTGGCCGTTGCGTTGCGCGTCGCTGAGCCGCTCCAGGACGAGCACACCGGCGCCCTCCGCCCAGCCGGTGCCGTCGGCCGCGGCGGCGAACGCCTTGCACCGCCCGTCGCCGGACAGCCCGCCCTGACGGGAGAACTCCAGGAACGCGCCGGGGGTGGCCATCACCGTGGCGCCGCCGGCCAGCGCGAGCCCGCATTCCTGCTGGCGCAGGGCCTGCGCCGCGAGATGCAGCGCCACCAGCGACGACGAGCACGCGGTGTCGACGGTGACCGCCGGGCCCTCCAGCCCGAGGCAGTACGAGACCCGCCCGGAGACGACAGCGGCGGCGTTGCCGGTGAGCAGGTGCCCTTCCAGTCCTTCGGAGGCGCCCAGCAGCAGCGTGCCGTAGTCCTGACCGGCGGTGCCGGCGAAGACACCCGTCTGGCTGCCCTTCAACGTCGACGGGTCGATCCCGGCGTCCTCCAGGGCCTCCCAGGTGACCTCCAGCAGCATCCGCTGCTGCGGGTCCATGGCGGTGGCCTCGCGCGGCGAGATGCCGAAGAAGGCCGCGTCGAAGTCGGCCGCGTCGTAGACGAAGCCGGCCTGGCGGGCGTCGGAGGTGCCCGCCGCCCCGTCGCCGAACAGCGCGTCCAGGTCCCAGCCCCGGTCGTCCGGGAACTCGGCCATCGCGTCGCGTCCGTCGAGCAGCAGTTGCCACAGGTCCTCGGGGGCACGCACGTCGCCGGGGAAGCGGCAGCCCATGCCGATGATGGCGATGGGCTCCTGCTCGCCCGCCTCGACCTCGCGCAGCCGTTGCCGCGTCTGGTGCAGGTCGGCGGTGACCCGCTTCAGATAGTCGAGGAGCTTGTCTTCAGTCAGCATCGCTTGCCAACCCCTCCGGATGCGCGCATCGTTCGGTCAGGACACCGAAAGTTGCGTGTCGATGAAGTCGAAGATCTCGTCGGCGCTGGCCGACTGGAGCTTCTCGGTGACGGTGTCGCCGCTGTGTTCGGTGGTTCCGTGCAGGTCGGCCAGGAGTGTCTGGAGCCGCGCGGTGAGCTGCGACCGCGCGCCCTTGTCGAGGGTTCGCCCGGCGATCAGCCCGGCGAGCCGGTCCACCTCGGCCAGCAGCGGCAGCTCGGCAGCCGAGTCACCGACGATCCGGCCCACCAGGTGTGCGGTGAGGGCCCGGGCGTTGGGGTGGTCGAAGGCCAGCGTCGCCGGGAGCTTGACGCCGGTCGCCACGCTGATCTGGTTGCGCAGCTGCACCGCCGTCAGCGAGTCGAAGCCCAGTTCCTTGAACGCCCGGTCCGGCTCGACCGCCGTGCTGTCCGGGTGGCCGAGCACCGAGGCCGCCTGTGCGCGGACCAGGTCGAGCAGGACGGCGTCCCGCTCGGCCGGGTCCAGGCCGTCGAGCCGGCGCAGCCACGGCGCGCTCGACGGGTCGCCGGTGCCGGCGGCCACCGCGGCACGCACCGCGGGCAGGTCGCTGACCAGGCGCGGCGGGCCGGCCGGGTGCTGTTCGGTGAAGCGGTCCCAGGCGATGTCGGCCAGCACGACCCGGGTGTCGGCGTGGTCGAGGACCTGACCCAGCGCGGTCAGGGCGGCCGGGGTGGGCAGCGGGGTGGTCGCGGGGTCGTCGGTGGCCTCGCTCTGCGCCCATCCGCTCCAGGCGATCGAGGTGGCGGGAAGGCCGGCGGCGGTGCGCCGGTCGGCCAGGGCGTCGAGGTACGCGTTCGTGGCGGCGTACGCGCCCTGCCCGGTGCTGCCGAGCGTCCCGGCGAGCGCCGAGAACAGCACGAACGCGGTCAGGTCGTGATCGCGGGTCAGCTCGTGCAGGTGACGGGCGCCGGTCGCCCGGCCGGCGGCGACGGCGGCCAGACGCGCACCGGTGAGCCCGGTCAGCAGGCCCGAGTCGCGGGTTCCCGCGAGGTGGAAGACGGCGGTCAGGTTGTCAATGCCGTCGAGCAGTCCGCGTACCGCGTCGCGGTCGGCGACGTCGCAGGCGGCGATGGTCACCCGGGCGCCGAGCTGTTCCAACTCGGTGCGCAGGTCACCGGCGCCGGGGGCGTCCGGGCCTCGGCGGCTGGTGAGCACCAGGTGCTCGGCGCCACGTTCGGCAAGCCAGCGGGCCACCTGTGCGCCGATCGCGCCGGTGCCACCGGTGATCAGTGTGGTGCCGGTCGGTGCCCAACCGGTCGTCGGCGCCGGGGCGTTGAGCGGCGCCGGTCGCAGGCGGCGGGCGACCGCCCCCGCGGACCGGATGGCCACCTGGTTCTCGCCGGTTGAACCCGGCTCGCCGCGAAGGGTGACGGCGAGCCGGGTTCCGGCCACCGGGTCGAGAGTGTCGGGCAGATCGATCAGCCCGCCGAAGCGCTGCGGGTCCTCGGCCTCGAGTACGGGTCCAAGGCCCCAGAGCATCGCCTGGGCCGGATGCGGCACGTCCTCGCCGGGGGCGACGGCAACCGCCCCACGGGTGACGCACCACAGTTTCGCCGGGGAACCGATGTCGCCGAGCGTCTGCAGCAGCGTCAGCGTGGCGGTCGTCCCGGTGGTGATCTGCGGGTTCTCTCGATCCGGACGTTGGTCGAGCGCGAGCAGCGACAGGACGCCGGCGAGCGGGATGTCGATGTCGGAGAGCCGGTTGAGCAGACTGGCCAGCTCGGCGCGCTCGGTGGTGGCGGGTGCGATCTCCAGGACCTCCGCGCCGTGCTCGCGCAGGGCGGCGGCGCAGTCGGTGGCGATCCGGTGCTGGTCGGTGGTGTCCGGTACGACGAGCAGCCAGGTGCCGTCGAGCCGGGGCGGTGTGCCGGCGTCCGGGATGGGGGTCCAGCCGACGGTGTGGCGCCAGGTGTCGGTGGTGTCCCTCTCCCTGCGGGCGCGCCGCCAGGTGGCGAGCGCGGGCAGCAGGTCGCCGCCGTCGCCGGTGATGCCCAGTGGGCTGAGGTCGCCGTCCTCGACGGCCTTCCAGAACTCGCTGTCCACCGGGTCGGTCGCGCTCATCGCGCCGCCTCCGGTGGGCCAGTAGCGCTGGTGCTGGAACGGGTAGGTGGGCAGGTCGACGACCCGGGTGGCCGGGATGACGGTGCTCCAGTCGACCGGGGCTCCCTGCACCCAGGCCTCGGCCAGCGACCGTACGACCTGGTCGGTGCCACCGGCGTCGCGGCGCAGGGTGCCGATCGTGGCCGCGTCCACAGTGTCGGCGATCGCGCCGGTGAGCACCGGGTGGGCGCTGACCTCGATGAAGATCCGGTGACCGGCGGCGTACGCGGCCTCGACGGCCAGGTCCAGGCGCACCGGCTGGCGTAGGTTGCGGTACCAGTAGGCGGCGTCCATCGTGGCGCCGTCCAGAACAGAGGAGAACACCGGCAGCGCACCGGCCAGCGGCGTGACACCGTCGAGCAGCCGGGCCAGCTCGGCCTCGACCGGCTCGACCAGGGCGCAGTGCGAGGCGTAGTCGACCTTCACCCGCCTGGCGCGTACGCCGGCTGCCTCCGCGACGGCCAGGAAGACGTCGAGGCTTTCCGGAACCCCGGCGACGACCACGCTGGTGGGGCCGTTGACGGCCGCGACGCTCACGCCGTCGGGAAGCAACGGGGTGACCGCGTCCAGGCCGGCGTTGACCGAGACCATGCCGCCCGTGCCGGCGATCGTCAGCAGCGCCCTGCTGCGCAGCGCGACCACCTTGGCGGCGTCGCCGAGGGAGAGGACCCCGGCGACACAGGCCGCCGCGATCTCACCCTGCGAGTGACCGATCACCGCGTCCGGTACGACACCCCTGGCCCGCCAGACGTCGGCGAGGGCGACGTTGACCGCCCAGAGGACGGGCTGCACGACGTCCACCCGCTCCAGCCACCGCGGGTCGTCGGAGCGCAGGACGTCGAGCAGGTTCCAGTCGACGAACGCGTCCAGGGCCGCGGCGCACTCGGCGATCCGGGCCGCGAAGACCGGCTCGGCGTCGAGCAGTCCCACCGCCATGCCGATCCACTGTGAACCCTGGCCGGGGAAGACGAAGACGACCTCCGCGTCGGGGTACGTCGACCCGGAGATGACTGTGCTCGACGGCAAACCGTCGACCAGCGCGTCCAGACCGGGCGCGTGGTCCGGGCCGAGCACGACGGCCCGCTGGCTGAACGCCGAGCGGGTCGCGGCCAGCGAGTAGGCCACCTCGCCGGGTGCGGCGTCCAGCGCGGCGAGCCGCTGGGCCTGGTCGGCGACCGCCTTCGCGGTGCGCCCGGTCAGCAGCCACGGCACGTCCGACGTTGTCGCGGTGACCTCGTCGGCGTCCACGGCCGGCGCTTCCTCGATGATCACGTGGGCGTTGGTGCCGGAGACGCCGAACGAGGAGACACCGGCCCGACGCGGGCGCTCGCCCGCACTCCACGGCCGCGGCTCGGTGAGCAGCTCCACCGCGCCGTCGGACCAGTCCACCTGCGGCGTCGGCTCGTCTACGTGCAACGTCCGCGGCAGGGTCCCGTGGCGCAGCGCCTCGACCATCTTGATGATGCCGGCGACACCGGCGGCGGCCTGGGTGTGCCCGATGTTCGACTTGACCGACCCGAGCCACAGCGGCTGGTCGGCGGGACGTTCCTGACCGTAGGTGGCGAGCAGCGCCTGGGCCTCGATCGGGTCGCCGAGCCGGGTGCCGGTGCCGTGCGCCTCGACCACGTCGACATCCGCGGCGGACAATCCGGAATTGGCGAGAGCGGCCCGGATGACGCGTTGTTGGGAGGGCCCGTTCGGCGCGGTCAGACCATTCGAGGCACCGTCCTGATTGACAGCGGAACCGCGCACCACAGCGAGTACGCGGTGACCGTTTCGGCGCGCGTCGGAAAGCCTCTCCACGAGGAGCATTCCGACGCCCTCGGAGAATCCGGTGCCGTCGGCGGCACCCGCGAAGGCCTTGCAGCGGCCGTCGGCGGCCAGGCCCCGCTGACGGGAGAAACCGACGAACAACGACGGGGTCGCCATCACTGTCACACCACCGGCCAGGGCGAGATCGCACTCGCCGCTGCGCAGGGCCTGCGCCGCGAGATGCAGCGCCACCAGCGACGACGAGCAGGCCGTGTCGACGGTGACCGCGGGCCCCTCCAGGCCCAGGACGTAGGACACCCGGCCGGACAGGACCGCGCCGGCGTTGCCGGTGGCCAGGTAGCCCTCCAGGCCTTCGGAGGCGCCGAACAGCACGGCCGAATAGTCGGAGCCGTTGGTGCCGGCGAAGACGCCCGTACGCGAACCGGCGAGTGCCGCCGGGTCGATTCCGGCGCGCTCGACGGCCTCCCACGAGGCTTCCAACACCAGCCGCTGCTGAGGATCCATCGCTAATGCCTCACGCGGATTGACACCAAAGAATTCGGCATCGAACTCACCTACGTCGTAGAGGAACCCGCCATTCCGGGTGTATGTGGTCCCAGCGTTGTCGGGATCGGGATCGAACAACACCCCTAAATCCCAGCCCCGATCCGTAGGAAACGCGCCCATGCCGTCGCCGTCCGCGCTGACCAGCCGCCACAGGTCCTCCGGGGAGCCGACTCCGCCCGGGTAGCGGCAGCTCATGCCGACGATGGCGATCGGCTCGTCGGCCGCCACCGGGGTCGTCGGGGCCGGGGTGGCCGGTCCCGGGTCGGTGTCCACTAGCTGTTCCCGCAGACGGGCGCTGAGGGCGTGCGGCGACGGGTGGTCGAAGACCATGGTGGCCGGCAGGCGCAGGCCGGTGGCGCGGGCCAGCCGGTTGCGCAGCTCGACGCCGGTCACCGAGTCGAAGCCGAGTTCCTGGAAGGTGCGGCGCGGCTCGACCGCCTCCGGTGACGGGTAGCTGAGCACCGCGGCCACCTGGGCGCGGACCAGGTCGAGCAGCGTGCGCCGCTGGTCCGCCTCGGACTGGCCGGCGAGCTGCCGGGCGTACCCGTTGGTGGGTGTCGCGGCCGGGTCGTCGGCCGCGGTCGTCGCGGCGCGCGCCAGCAGTTCCCGCACCTCGGGCACCGCGTCGAGCAGCGGGGCCGCGCGGGTGGCGGTGAAGGCGACGAAGTACCGCTCCCAGGCGATGTCGGCGATGGCCAGGTACGTCTCGTCGTGGTCGACCGCGCCGCGCAGCGCCTCGATGGCGAGCGCTGGTTGCATGCCGGGCATGCCGTGCCGGTCGAGCAGGTCGCCGAACCGGCCGTCGGCGAGTCCGCCGCCGTCCCAGGCGCCCCAGGCCACCGAGAGGGCGTGCCGGCCGGCCGCGCGACGCTGCTGGGCGAGCGCGTCGAGGTAGGCGTTGGCCGGGGCGTAGTTGCCCACGCCGGAGCTGGCGAGGGTGCCGGCCACCGACGAGCAGAGCATGAAGACGGCGAGGTCCAGGTCGCGGGTCAGCTCGTCCAGGTTGGTCGCGGCGGTCATCTTGGCGTGCAGGGCACGCGACATCCGGTCGACGTCGAGGGCGTCGACGACGGTGTCGTCGATGGCGGCGGCGGTGTGCACGACGGCGGTCAACGGGTGCGCGGCCGGCACGTCCGCGAGGACCCGGGCCAGCGCGTCCCGGTCGCCGGCGTCGCAGGCCACCACGGAGACCGTGGTGCCCAGTCCGGTGAGTTCGGCGGCGAGGTCGGCGGCGCCCGGCGCGTCCGGTCCACGGCGGCTGAGCAGCAGCAGGTGCCCGGCTCCGGAGCGGGCCAGCCAGCGGGCGATGTGGCCACCCAGCGCGCCGGTGCCCCCGGTGATCAGGACGGTGTCCTCGGGGTTCCAGCGGCGGGTCGGGGCCGTCTCGGCGAGCGGCGCGCGGACCAGGCGGCGGCCGAAGACACCGCTGCTGCGCAGTGCCACCTGGTCCTCGCCGGTGGCGCCGGAGACGACGGTGGCGAGCAGTCGTCGGGTGCGGTCGTCCAGTTCGGCCGGGAGGTCGACGAGCCCACCCCACCGGTCCGGGTGCTCCAGCGCGGCGACCCGACCGAAGCCCCAGGCCAGGGCCTGGGCCGGGTTGGTGACCGGGTCGGTACGACCGACCGACACCGCCCCCGAGGTGGCGCACCACAGGGGCGCACCGAGGTCGGCGATCCCGAGTGCCTGGGTGAGCGCGACAGTGGCGGCGAAGCCGGCCGGCACGTCCGGGTGCTCCGGCAGCGGCTGTTCGTCCAGGGCGAGCAGGGAGAGGATGCCTCCGGGCTGCGCGCCGCGCAGGGTGTCGGCCAGCGAGTCCCGGTCGGCGGTGCGGGTGTCGACCTCGACGGCGATGACCCCGGCGGCGTGCTGGCCGAGGGCGTCGAGGGCCGCGGTGACCCGGTCGTCGTCGCGCCGCCCGGCGGGCACCAGGACCAGCCAGGTGCCGGCGGGGGCGCCGTCGGCGCCTCCCGGGTGCGGGCGCCACGCGATGTGGTACCGCCAGGAGTCGACGGTCGCCTGGTCGCGACTGCCCCGGTGCCACGAGGCGAGGCTGGGCAGGATCGGCTCGACCACGTCACCGGGGACCCCGAGGGTGGCGGTGAGCGCGTCGACGTCGGCGCGGTCCACAGCCGCCCAGAAGCCGGCCTCGGCCGGGGTGCCGCTGCCGGTGCCGGTGCTCGGGTCGGCGGCGCCGAACTCCACCTCCAGCCAGAAGCGCTGGTGCTGGAACGGGTAGGTGGGCAGGGCGACGGTACGCGCGCCGGGGAACACCGCCGGCCAGTCCAGTCGGACGCCGTGCACGTGGGCCTCGGCCAGTGACCGGGTGAAACGGTCGAGGCCGCCCTCGTCCCGGCGCAGGCTGCCGATGACCGCGGCGGCGTCGTCGTCCGTGCCGCCGAGCAGTTCGGTGAGCCCGCCGGTCAGGACGGGGTGCGGGCTGCACTCGATGAAGACGGTGTGCCCGTCGGCGCGCAGGCGTTCCACGGTCTGCGCGAAGAGGACCTGCTGGCGCAGGTTGCGGAACCAGTAGTCGCCGTCCAGCGTCGTGGTGTCCAGCGGCTCGCCGGTGACAGTGGAGTAGAACGGGATGACCGCCGGGCCGGGCGTGAGCCCTTCCAGGGCGGCCAGCACGGCGTCGCGGATCCGCTCCACGTGGGCG
This sequence comes from Micromonospora sp. MGP-C2, assembly GCF_057766525.1. Classification (NCBI taxonomy): domain Bacteria; kingdom Bacillati; phylum Actinomycetota; class Actinomycetes; order Micromonosporales; family Micromonosporaceae; genus Micromonospora; species Micromonospora sp. MGP-C2. Next base: position 14,900 of record NZ_JBYMEN010000002.1, on the reverse strand, counting down.
GAGTGCGAGGCGTAGTCCACGTTGATCCGCCGGGCTCGTACGCCGTCGCGCTCGCACTCGGCGAGCAGTTCGTCCAGGGCGTCCGCGTCGCCGGCCACGACCACCGACGCCGGCCCGTTGACCGCGGCGACGCTGATCCGACCGGGGTAGGTCTCCAGTCGTCGCCGCACCGCCTCGGCGGGAGCCGCGACCGAGACCATGCCGCCGAGCCCGGACAGCGCCGAAAGGGCCTGGCTGCGCAGCGCGACGACCTTCGCACCGTCCTCCAGGGACAGTGCGCCGGCGACGACCGCGGCGGCGATCTCGCCCTGGGAGTGGCCGACGACCGCGGCCGGGGTGACACCGTACGAGCGCCACAGCTCGGCGAGCGAGACCATGACCGCCCAGAGCGCGGGCTGCACCACGTCGACAGGCTTCAGCACGGCCGGGTCGGTGGAGCGCAGCACGTCGAGCAGGGACCACTCGGTGTGCGGCCGCAGAGCCGCGGCGCACTGCTCGATCCGCGCGGCGAACACCGGCGCGCTGTCCATCAGCTCGGCGGCCATCCCCACCCACTGGGAGCCCTGGCCGGGGAAGACCAGCACCGCGCCGGTCGCCTCACCCCGGGAGGCGTACGCGTCCGCGGTGTCCGGCCCCTGGTCGGCGAGCGCATCCAGGCGCTCGCGCAGGCTCGCCAGGTCGCGGCCGACCAGCACGGCCCGGTGTTCCAGGGCGGCCCGGGTGGTGGCCAGGGAGAAACCGACGTCCGCCGGATCGACGGGTCCGGCGGTGTCCAGGTGGGTGGCGAGGCGGCGGGCCTGGTCGCGCAACGCCGCCTCGGTACGCCCGGACAGCACCCAGGGCAGGGCCCCTCCGGTCGGCGCCGGGGTCACCGGCTCCGACGACGGGGCGGGGGCCTCCTCCAGGATCACGTGCGCGTTGGTGCCGCTGACCCCGAAGGCCGACACACCACCGCGCCGGGGCAGCCCGGTGTCCGGCCACGGCAGGCGTTCGGTGGCCAGCGCGACAGTTCCCGCCGACCAGTCGACCTGCGGGGTGGGCTCGTCGACGTGCAGGGTGGGCGGGACCACGCCGTGCTGGATGGCCAACGCCATCTTCATCATGCCGGCGATGCCGGCGGCGGCCTGGGTGTGGCCGATGTTCGACTTGACCGATCCGATCAGCAGGGGCCGCTCGGCGGCGCGCTGCTTGCCGTAGGTGGCGATCAGGGCCTGTGCCTCGATCGGGTCGCCGAGGGTGGTGCCGGTGCCGTGGGTCTCGACCACGTCGACCTGGGCTGCGGTCAGCTTCGCGTCGGCGAGCGCCTGACGGATCATGCGCTGCTGGGCGGGGCCGTTCGGGGCGGTGAGACCGTTGGACGCGCCGTCCTGGTTGAGGGCGCTGCCGCGGACCACAGCGATGACCGGGTGGCCCCGGCGCTGCGCGTCGGAGAGCTTCTCCAGCAGCACCAGGCCCACGCCCTCGGCCCAGCCGGTGCCGTCGGCGGACGCGGCGAACGGCTTGCAGCGGCCGTCGCGGGCCAGGCCACGCTGCCGGCTGAACTCCACGAACGGGGTCGGCGTCGACATGATCGCGACGCCACCGGCGAGGGCCAGGGAACACTCGTCGCGGCGCAGCGCCTGGGCCGCCAGGTGCACGGCGACCAGCGACGACGAGCAGGCGGTGTCGATCGTGACGGCCGGCCCCTCCAGGCCGAGGGAGTACGCGATCCGCCCGGACACCACGCTGGTCGAGCTGCCGGTGAGCAACTGCCCCTCGATGGCGTCCGGCGCGCTCATCAGCACCCGGGCGCTGTAGTCCTGCATGGTGACGCCCGCGTAGACACCGGTGCTGGTGCCGCGCAGCGACAGCGGGTCGATCCCGGCGCGTTCGAAGGTCTCCCACGCCGACTCGAGCAGCAGTCGCTGCTGCGGGTCCATGGTGAGCGCCTCGCGCGGCGAGATCCCGAAGAACGCGGCGTCGAACTCGCCGACCTCGTCGATGAACCCGCCATGCTTGGTGTACGTGGTGCCGCGGTGCTCCGGGTCGGGGTCGTAGAGCTCCTCCACGTTCCATCCCCGGTCGGCGGGGAACTCGGTGATGCCGTCCCGACCGTCGGCGAGCATCCGCCACAGCTGTTCCGGGCTGTTCACACCGCCCGGGAAGCGGCAGCTCATCGCGACGATCGCGATGGGCTCCTGGTCGCGTGACTCGACGGCCTGCAGCTGACGCTTGGTGCGCCGCAGATCAGCGGTGACCTTCTTGAGGTAGTCGAGAAGCTGCTGCTCATCGGCCATCGTTCGGCCCTCCCCTAGGACGGAAGTGGTGGATCACGGGAATTCGAGTTCGTTGTCGATCAGGTCGAAGATGTCCTCGGCGGAGGCGCTGTCGAGGTCGGCGTCGTCGGACGTCGTCGCGGCGGGCACGGCCGAGGCCGGTTCCACGGCGGCGAGAAGTTCCCGCAGCCGGGCCGTGATGCCGGTGCCGGCCAGCGCCTCGGCGTCCAGCGCCGAGATGGCGCCGGTCAGCCGGTCGAACGCGACGTGCACGGCGTTGCCGTCCGGCTCGGCGCCGGTGGTGAGTTCCTTGCCCAGGTGCTCGGCGAGCGCCTGCGCGTTCGGGTAGTCGAAGACGAGCGTGGCGGGCAGCCGCAGCCCGGTCGCGCCGTTGAGCCGGTTACGCAGCTCGACGGCGGTCAGCGAGTCGAAGCCGAGTTCCTTGAAGGCGCGGGTGGCTTCGATCGGCTCCGAGGCGGGGCGGCCGAGGACCACTGTGGCGTGCCCGCGTACCAGATCGAGCAGGATCCGCTGCTGGTCCGCCGCGCCCAGCCCGGCCAGCCGCCGACCCAGGTCGTCGCCGGTCTCGGCGGCGGCGGCCGCTGCCCGGCGGGCCGGGGCCCGCACCAGGCCACGCAGCAGTGGCGCCACGGCGCCGCCCTGCCCGCGCAGGATCCCGGTGTCGATGTTCGCCGGGACCAGGATCGCCTCGTCGTGGCGTAGTGCCGCGTCCAGCAGGGCGAGCCCCTGCCCGGCGGTGAGCGGGGCCATCCCACCGCGGGCCATCCGGGCGTGGTCGGTCGCGTCCAGGTGACCGGTCATTCCACTGGCGTCGGCCCACAGGCCCCAGGCCAGCGCCACCGCGGGTAGTCCCTGGTCGCGCCGGTGCTGGGCGAGGGCGTCGAGGAACGTGTTCGCCGCCGCGTAGTTGGCCTGCCCGGCGCCGCCGAACGTGCCGGCGCCGGCGGAGAAGAGGACGAACTCGGCGACCGGCGCCGTGCGCGTCAGCTCGTGCAGATGCCAGGCGGCGTCCACCTTGGGCCGCATCACCTCGTCCAGGCGCTCCGGTGTCAGCGAGCCGACCACACCGTCGGCGAGGACGCCGGCCGCGTGCACCACAGTGCTGAGCGGGTGCTCGGGCGGGATGCCGGCGAGCAGCCCGGCCAGGGCGTCCCGGTCAGCGGTGTCGCAGGCGACGACCCGGGCCTGGGCGCCCAGCTCGGCGAGTTCCGCGCACAGCTCGGCGGCGCCGGGAGCCTGCGGACCGCGCCGGCTGGTGAGCAGCAGGTGCCGGCGGCCCTGTCGGGCGAAGTGCCGGGCCATCAGGGCGCCGAGCGTGCCGGTGCCGCCGGTGATCAGCACGGTGCCCTCGGGGTTCGGGCGGGGCGGCAGGGTGAGGGCGATCTTGCCAATGTGCCGGGCCTGGCTGAGGAAGCGGAACGCCTCCGGCGCGCGACGCAGGTCCCAGGTGCGCAGCGGCATCGGGCGCAGGTGCCCGGCCGCGAAGAGTGCGATCAGGTCGGTCCAGATCTCGCGGATCCGCTCGCCGCCGGCCTCGATGAGGTCGAACGCCTGGTAGCCGACGCCGGGGTGCTCGGCGGCCACGGTGTCGGCGTTGCGGATGTCGGTCTTGCCCATCTCGACGAACCGCCCCCCGCGGGGCAGCAGCCGCAGCGACGCGTCGATGAACTCACCGGCCAGGGAGTCGAGGACCACGTCGACACCGCGGCCGTCGGTCGCCGCGAGGATGCGCTGCTCGAAGTCGAGGCTGCGCGACGAGGCGATCCGGTCGTCGGCGAAGCCGTTGGCGCGCAGCACGTCCCACTTGCCGGGGCTGGCGGTGCCGAACACGTCGGCGCCGAAGTGCCGGGCGAGTTGGACGGCGGCCATGCCGACGCCGCCGGTCGCGGCGTGCACCAGCACCGACTGCCCGGCGCGCAGGTGGCCGGCGTCGACCAGGCCGAAGTAGGCGGTGAGGAACGCGACCGGCACGGTGGCGGCGACCGGGTACGACCAGTCGTCGGGGACCTTGGCGATCATCCGGTGGTCGGTGACGCCGATCGGTGCCATCGAGCCGGAGAAGAGACCCATCACCCGGTCGCCGACGGCGTAGCCGCTCACACCCGGCCCCACCTCGACGATCTCACCGGCCGCCTCGTTGCCGAGCACCTGCTGGTCGGGAACCATGCCGAGGGTCAGCACCACGTCCCGGAAGTTCAGGCCGCTGGCGTGGATGCGGACGCGCACGTGACCGTCCGGCAGGTCCCAGCCGATCTCCGGGCAGGGCAGCAGCTCCAGGTTGTCGAAGGTGCCCCGCTCGCGCACGTCGAGGCGCCACGGCTCGTCGCCGTCCGGCAGGACCAGGGCGGAGGTGGTCGCGGCGCGGGCCAGCCGCAGCGCGTGCGCGGTGCCACCCCGCAGCGCGACCTGCGGTTCCCCGGTGCCGGTCGCGGTGACCAGCGCGGCCGCCGAGGCGGGATCGCCGTCCAGGTCGGCGAGTTGGAGCCGGTCCGGGTTCTCCGCCTGCGCGGCGCGGATCAGACCCCACAGGGGGGCGTGCACCAGGTCCTCGATCGGGTCCTCGGGGCCGGTCGACACGGCATGGCGGGTCACCACCACGAGCCGGGCGTCCGGGCCGGCGAGCCAGTCCTGCAACAGGGCGAGGAAGGAGTGCGTCGCGCTGGTCGCGGCCGTGGCGACGGCACCCGCGATGCCGCCCGGGCCGAGGGGCGCGATGACCAGGTCGGGGCGCCGGCTCGCGTCATCGGCGACATCGGCGTACGCCACGACGTCGTGCCCGGCCTCCGCGAGGGCAGCGGACACGCCAATCTCGTCGGCGCCGAGGATCGCGACGAAGGCCGGAGCACCGTCGACGGGAAGGGTCAGCGGGGTCCAGTCGAGACGGAACAGCGAGTCCCGGGCCGGGTCGTCGGCCGCCTCCAGGGCGCCTGCGGCGATCGGGCGCAGCACGAGCGAGGCGATCGACAGGACCGGGCTGCCGGTCTGGTCGGCGGCGAGCACCGAGACGGTGTCGGCGCCCAGCGGACGCAGCCGGACGCGCAGCACCTCCGCACCGGAGGCGAACAGGTCCACGTCGGTCCAGGAGAACGGCAGCAGCCCGCCCTGTTCCGGGCCGGCCGGTCCGAGGGCCAGGCCGATCGGGTGCAGTGCCGCGTCGAGCAGCGCCGGGTGCAGCCCGTACGCGTCGGCGTCGGTCCCCCGGGGCAGGGCCACCTCGGCGTACACGTCGTCGTCGGAGCGCCAGATCGCCCGCAGTCCCTGGAACGCCGGGCCGTAGCCGTAGCCACGGGCTTCCAGGTCCGGATAGAAGCTGTCCACCGGCACGGCTTGCGCGCCGGCCGGCGGCCAGACCGGGAGAGGTTCCGGGGCTTGCGGTCGGATGGTGCTGAGCAGACCTGTCGCATGCCGGGTCCACTGCTGTTCGGCGTCGGCGGTGTCCGGCCGGGCGTAGAGGGTGAACGCCCGGTCCGGCCCGTCCCCGGCGGCGTCGACCACCGCCTGTAGTGCCAGACCGGCCTGGTCGGGCACGATCAGCGGCCGTTCCAGGGTGAGGTCGGCGACGATCGCGCAGCCGAGCTGGTCGCCGATCTGAATGGCCAGGTCGAGCAGCGCGGTGCCGGGGACCACCAGGCGGCCGGAGACGCGGTGGTCGGCGAGCCACGGGTGCGTGGTGAGGGATAGCCGCCCGGCGAAGATCGTGCCGTCGGTCCCGGCGAGTCCGAGGGCCGCGCCGAGGACCGGGTGGGTGACGGGGGCCAGGCCGAAGGCCGAGGCGTCGCCGTGCGGCCGGGTGCTGGGGCGCGGCCAGTAGCGCTGGGTCTGGAAGGCGTACGTGGGCAGTTCCACGACGGGGGCTGCCGGGATGACGGTGTGCCAGTCGACGGGTGCGCCGCGCACCCACGCCTCGGCCAACGACCGGACCATCTGCTCGGGCCCGCCCTCGCCACGACGCAACGTGCCCACCGTGGCCACCTCGGCGGTGTCGGCGATCGCTCCGGTGAGCACCGGGTGCGCGCTGACCTCGACGAAGATCCGATGCCCGGCCGCGTATGCCGCCGCGACCGCCAGGTCCAGGCGCACCCGCTGGCGCAGATTGCGATACCAGTAGTCGGCGTCCATCTGACCGCCGTCCTCCACCGTGGAGAACACCGGCACCGCACCGGGCTGCGGCTGCACCCCGTCGAGCAGACGGGCCAGCTCCGCCTCCACCGGCTCGACCAGAGCGCAGTGCGAGGCGTAATCCACCTTCACCCGCCTGGCCCGCACCCCGGCCGTCTCCGCAGCAGCCAGGAACGCATCCAGGTCCGCACCCGCCACGGCGACGCTCGTCGGGCCGTTGACCACGGCGACACTCACACCCTCGGTCAACAACGGGGTGACCACGTCCAAACCGGCGTTGACCGACACCATCCCACCACTGCCCGCGATCGACAGCAGCGCTTGACTACGCAACGCGACGACCTTCGCGGCGTCGCTCAGTGACAGCACCCCGGCCACACAGGCCGCCGCGATCTCCCCCTGCGAATGGCCGATCACCGCGTCGGGGGTCACGCCCCTGGCCCGCCACACCTCCGCGAGAGACACGTGCACCGCCCACAACACCGGCTGCACCACATCCACCCGCTCCAACGGATCGTCCGAGCGCAACACCTCCAGCAGATTCCAGTCCACGAACGGATCCAAAGCCGCCGCGCACTCCGCGATCCGCGCCGCGAACACCGGCTCCGCATCCAACAACCCCGTGGCCATACCCACCCACTGCGAACCCTGACCCGGGAACACGAACACCACACCGGCATCGGGAGCCGCCGAACCGGAGACCACCGAGCCCGACGGGACACCACCCGCCAGCGCCTGCACCCCACCGGTGACGTCCGGACCCAGCACCACCGCCCGGTGATCGAACACCGACCGGGACGACAGCAACGAGTACGCCACCGACGACGCGTCCGCCGCCACTGTCGACAGCCGCGCGGCCTGATCAGCAACCGCAGCCGGCGTACGCCCCGACAGCAGCCACGGCGCACCCGACCCCGTCACCTCTACCGGTGCGACAGTCGGCGCGGCCGGCGGCTCCTCGATGATCACGTGGGCGTTGGTGCCGGACATGCCGAACGACGACACCCCAGCCCGGCGCGGGCGCTCCCCCGCCGGCCACGGCCGCGCGTCCACCAGCAGCTCCACCGCACCCGCCGACCAGTCCACATCGGGCGTCGGCTCGTCGACGTGCAGGGTGCGCGGCATCGTCTCGTGCCGCATGGCGTGGACGACCTTGATGATGCCGGCGACACCGGCTGCGGCCTGCGCGTGACCCATGTTCGACTTGATCGAGCCGAGCCACAGCGGCTGGTCGGCGGCCCGCTCCTGACCGTAGGTCGCCAGCAGCGCCTGCGCCTCGATCGGGTCACCGAGGGTGGTGCCGGTGCCGTGCGCCTCCACCATGTCCACGTCGGCCGCGGAGAGCCCGGCGGCGGCGAGCGCCTGGAGGATCACCCGTTCCTGGGCGGGCCCGTTGGGCGCGGTCAGTCCGTTCGAGGCGCCGTCCTGGTTGACCGCGGTGCCCCGGACCACGGCGAGCACCCGGTGCCCGTTGCGGACCGCGTCGGAGAGTCGCTCCACCAGCAGCATGCCGGCGCCCTCGGCCCAGCCGGTGCCGTCGGCGGCGGCGGCGAACGCCTTGCACCGACCGTCACCGGCGAGGCCGCCCTGGCGGGAGAACTCGACGAACGTGCCGGGGGTGGCCATCACGACCGCGCCGCCGGCCAGCGCGAGGGTGCACTCACCACGTCGCAGTGCCTGTGCGGCCAGGTGCAGTGCCACCAGCGACGACGAGCAGGCCGTGTCGACGGTGACCGCCGGCCCTTCCAGGCCCAGCGTGTAGGCGACCCGCCCGGACGCGACGCTGGCCGCGTTGCCGGTGGCCAGGTAACCGTCGAGGCCGTCGTCGGCGGCGCCCATCAGCAGTGTCGAGTAGTCGTGTGAGTTGGTGCCCGCGAACACACCGGTCCGCGACCCGGACAGCGACGCCGGGTCGATGCCGGCCCGCTCGATGGCCTCCCACGACACCTCCAGCAGGAGCCGCTGCTGCGGGTCCATCGCCAGGGCCTCGCGGGGGCTGATCCCGAAGAACGCGGCGTCGAAGTCGGCGACGGCGTCGACGAAGCCGCCCTGCGCGGTGTGCGACGAGCCACGGTCGTCCGGGTCGCCGGCCAGGGCGGCCAGGTCCCAGCCACGGTCGTCGGGCAGCCCGGAGACCACGTCGGCGCCGTCGGCGACGATCCGCCAGAGGTCCGCCGGGGTGCTGATCCCGCCCGGGTAGCGGCAGGCCATCCCGACGATCGCGATCGGCTCGCGGTCCGCGGCTTCGAGGTCGCGCACCTGGTCGCGGGTGCGCTGCAGTTCGTTGATCACCTTTTTGAGGGATTCGCGCAGGCGTAGTTCGTCCGCCATCAGAACGCTCCTTGATCGGGCGGGGCAGGATGTCCGGCGTTACAGACCGAGGTCGTTGTCGACCAGGTCAAACAACTCGTCGTCGGAGGCGTCGGCGAGGGCGTCCGGGACGCCGTCGGTCTCGGCCCCGCCGGTGTTCAGCTTCGCCAGCAGGCTCTGCAGGCGCAGGACGATGCGGGCTCGGCCGCTGTCGTCGCCGTCGCGGCTGGTCAGCGCCAGTTCGAGCCGGTCGAGTTCGGCCGCGGTGGGCAGGATCGTCGCGGTGTCGGGCAGGAGTTCGTTCTTGAGGTACCGCGCGAGCACGGTCGCGGTGGGCCGGTCGAAGACCAGCGTGGCGGGCAGTTTGAGGCCGGTTTCCCGGCTCAGGTGGTTGCGGACCTCGACGGCGGCGAGCGAGTCGAAGCCGAGTTCCCGGAACGCCCGGGTCGGCGGGATGCTGTCCGCCGAGGAGTGGCCGAGCACTGTCGCCGCCGCCGTGCGTACCAGTTCGAGCAGGTGCTTCTCCCGGTCCTGCTCGCCCAGGGCCGTGAGGTGGTCGCGCAAGGCCGTCACCGTGTCGGTGCCCGCCTGCGGGCCGTCGCCGTCCGCGTCGGCCAGGGCGTCGCGGGCCTCCGGCAGGTCGGCGAGCAGGCTGCTGTGCCGTGCCATGGTGTACGCCGGGGTGAACTTCGCCCAGTCGACGTCGGCGACAGTGGTGGTGGCGTCGGTGCCACCGACCGCCCGGGCCAGGGCCGCGATCGCCGCCTCCGGGTCGAGGGGCAGCAGACCGCGTCGGCGCAGGCGGTCCTCGACCGCGGGGTCGTCGGCCATGCCCGCCCCGGCCCAGGGCCCCCAGGAGACCGCGGTGGCCGGGAGCCCGGTCGCGCGCCGGTGCTCGGCGAGAGCGTCCAGGTAGGAGTTGGCCGCCGCGTAGCCGCTCTGACCGCCGCTGCCCCAGATCCCGGCGATCGAGGAGAACAGCACGAACGCGTCGAGGTCGTGGCCGGCGAGCAGCTCGTCGAGGTGGGTCGCGCCGTCCACCTTCACGCGGGTGACCGCCGCGAACTCCTCGGCGGTGCAGTCGTCCAGCGAGGTGGGGTGGTCGACGCCGGCCGCGTGCACGACGGCCCGCAGCGGGGTGGGATCGGCGTGTACTTCGAGGAGCAGGTCGGCGACCGCGGACCGGTCGGTGACGTCGACCGCCGCGATGGTCACCCGGGCGCCGAGGCTCTGGAGTTCGGCGGAGAGTTCCGCGGCGCCGGGCGCCGCTGTTCCGCGCCGGCTGGTCAGGACCAGGTGTTCCGCGCCGGACCGGGCGGCCCAGCGGGCGACGTGCGCGCCGAGACCGCCGGTGCCGCCGGTGATCAGGACGGTGCCGGTCGGCTGCCAGGAGGTGCCGTCGGCGTCGGAGGTGACCCGGACGAGGCGGCGTCCGTGCGTACCGGTGCGGCGGATGGCCACCTGGTCCTCGCCGCCGGCGGCGAGGACCGCGACCAGGTCCCCGGCGGTACGCTCCTCGATCTGCTCGGGCAGGTCGACGAGCCCTCCCCAACGTCGTGGGTGGTCGAGGGCGACGGCCCGGCCGAAGCCCCAGACGGTCGCCTGGGACGGCCGCCGCAACGGGTCGGTGCGGTCGACGGTGACCGCGCCCCGGGTCAGGCACCAGAGTGGGGCGCCGGCACCGCCGCTGTCGCCGAGTGCCTGCAGCAGGCGCAACGTCGACAGTGCGGGGTCGGTGCCGTTGTCGCAGAGGGCCTGGAGGGAGACGACACCGGCCAGGTCGGGGGTCTCCGAGACGATCTGCCAGAGCTGGTCGGTGAGCACGCCCCGATCGGTGAGGGTGTCGTCGACGGTCGTGGTGATGACGTGCGCGCCGTGCTCCTCCAGGGCGGTGCGCACCCATCGGGTGTCGTCGGTGGGCGACACCAGGAGCCAGGTGCCGGTGAGGGCGGGTGCCGCGCCGGAGGTGAGCGGCTTCCAGGTGACCCGGTAGCGCCAGTTGCGGACGGTGTCGTGCTGCCTGCTGCGCTGCCGCCAGGTGGAGAGGACCGGCAGGGCGGCGTCGAGCGCCTCGCGGGCCGCATTGTCGAGGTCACCGGCGATCAGGTCGAGGTCGGCGCGTTCGACGGCGTCCCAGAAGCGGGCATCGGTGGGGTGCTCGTCGCGGGTTGTGGGCCGCACGGTGTCCGGCCAGTAACGCTCGTGCTGGAAGGCGTAGGTGGGCAGGTCGACGCGCCGCGCACCGGGGTAGCACCGGGTCCAGTCGACCGCGACGCCGCGCACGAAGGCCTGGGCCAGGGCGGTGAGCAGCGAGGTCGGTTGGTCGCGGTCAGAGCGTTGCACGGGTACGAACACCGCGTCGGAAACGCAGTCCGCGCCCATCGCCGAGAGCACGCCGTCCGGGCCGATCTCGACGAACGTCGCGACGCCCAAGCCCTCCAGGGTGGCGATGCCGTCGGCGAACCGGACGGCCTCCCGCACGTGCCGCACCCAGTAGCCGGCGTCCTGCGTGTCCGCGACCTGCCCGGTCACGTTGGACACGATCGGGATCCGGGGCTCGGCGTAGGTCAACGAACCCGCGACCTGAGCGAAGTCGGCCAGCATCGGCTCCATCAACACCGAGTGGAACGCATGGCTGACCCGCAGCCGCTTCGACTTCTCGAAGTGGGCGGCGACAGCGGACACCTCGTCCTCCGTGCCGGACAGCACCACCGAACGCGGACCGTTGATCGCCGCGACCGACACCCCGTCGGTCAGCAGCGGCAGCACCTCGGCCTCGGTGGCGCGAACCGCCACCATGACGCCACCGGCCGGCAGTGCCTGCATCAGGCGACCCCGCGCCGCGACCAGCTTCGCGGCGTCAGCCAGGGACAGCACCCCGGAAACGTGCGCCGCCGCGATCTCACCGATCGAGTGCCCCACCAGGTAATCCGGAGTGACGCCGAACGACTCGACCAGGCGGAACAACGCGACCTCGACCGCGAACAGCGCCGCCTGGGTGTGGACCGTCTGGTCCAGGGCCTGCGCGTCGTCGGCGATCACGTCGCGGATCGGCCGGTCGAGGTGGAGGTCCAGCTCGGCGCAGGCCGCGTCGAACGCGTCCGCGTACACCGGGAAGGCCTCGACCAGGTCCAGGCCCATGCCGGGCCGCTGCGAACCCTGACCGGAGAAGACGAAGGCCAGCTTGCCGTCGGAGATCTCGCCGGTCACCAGGCCGGCGGCCGGCTTGCCGACCGCTGCCGCCGCCAGGGCGTCGCCGTGCTGGGGGCCGAGAACCACCAGGCGTTCGGTCAGCGCCGCGCGGGTGGTGGCCAGCGAGTGCCCGACGTCGATCACGTCCGGCTGTTCCCCGCCGGTGACCCAGGTCAGCAGGCGCGCGGCCTGGTCGCGCAGCGCGCCGGGGCTGCGTGCGGAGAGCGTCCACGGCACGATGCCCGCCTGCGGCCGGTGCCGGGCCGGCGGATCGGCGTCGACGGCAGGTGGCTCCTCGATGATCACGTGCGCGTTGGTGCCGGACATGCCGAACGAGGAGATGGCGGCGCGGCGCGGGTGGTCGCCGGCCGGCCACGGTCGCGCTTCGGTGAGGAGTTCCACCGAGCCGGCGGACCAGTCCACGTGCGGGGTCGGCTCGTCCACGTGCAGGGTTCGCGGGAGGGTCTCGTGTCGCATCGCCTCGACCATCTTGATGATCCCGGCGACGCCCGCGGCGGCCTGCGAGTGGCCGATGTTCGACTTGATCGAGCCGAGCCAGAGCGGCTGGTCCTTCGGGCGGTCCTGGCCGTAGGTGGCGAGCAGCGCCTGTGCCTCGATCGGGTCGCCGAGCACGGTGCCGGTGCCGTGTGCCTCCACCGCGTCGACGTCGGCGGTCGTGAGGTCGGCGGCGGCGAGAGCCGCCCGGATCACCCGTTGTTGCGCGGGGCCGTTCGGGGCGGTCAGGCCGTTGGAGGCGCCGTCCTGGTTGATCGCGCTGCCGCGGACCAGGGCGAGGATCTGGTGACCGTTGCGTCGGGCGTCGGAGAGGCGTTCCACCAGCAGGACGCCCACGCCCTCGGCCCAGCCGGTGCCGTCGGCGCCCGCGGCGAACGACTTGCACCGGCCGTCGGCGGCGAGGCCACGCTGGCGGGAGAACTCGGTGAACGTGCCCGGGGTGGCCATCACGATCGCGCCGCCGGCGAGGGCGAGATCGCACTCACCGGACCGCAGCGCCTGCGCGGCCAGGTGCAACGCGACAAGCGACGACGAGCAGGCGGTGTCCACCGAGACGGACGGCCCTTCCAGACCCAGCGCGTAGGACACCCGGCCGGAGATGACGCTGGCGGCGTTGCCGGTGGCCAGGTAGCCCTCCACGGCGTCCGGCGCCGCCATCAGCAGGGTCGGGTAGTCGTGGCTGTTGGTGCCGGTGAAGACGCCGGTGTGGGTGCCGCGCAGGGCGACCGGGTCGATGCCGGCCCGCTCCACCGCCTCCCAGGACGTCTCCAGCAGCAGGCGCTGCTGCGGGTCCATGGCGAGCGCCTCGCGGGGCGAGATGCCGAAGAACCGGGCGTCGAAGTCGGCCACGCCGTCGAGGAAGCCGCCGGCTGCGGCGTACGAGGTGCCGCGGGCGTCGGGGTCGGCGTCGTAGAGGGCGTCCAGGTCCCAGCCTCGGTCGGCGGGCAGACTCGAAACGGCGTCGGTGCCGGTGTCGACCAGTCGCCACAGGTCCTCCGGCGAACCGACTCCGCCGGGGTAGCGGCAGGCCATGCCGACGATGGCGATCGGTTCGTTGGCGGCGGCCGTCGCCCGCGTTTGCGGGGTTGCACCGTCGTCGTTGCCGAGCAGGGCGGCCAGGTGGCCGGCGAGCGTGGCGGCGTTCGGGTAGTCGAAGACGACGCTGGACGGCAGGTGCAGGCCGGTCGTGGTGACCAAACGGTTGCGGAGTTCGACTGCGGTGAGTGAGTCGAAGCCGAGTTCGCGGAAGGGTCGGTCGGTGCCGATGTCGGCGACGCCGCCCAGCCCGAGGACCGCGGCCGCCTCGGTGCGCACGACGTCCAGGAGGCGCTTCGCGCGTTCGGTGGCACTCAGGCCGTCGAGGAAGGTGCTCTGCGCTGCGGTCACGTCCTCGACCGGGGTGTACACCTCATCGAGCAACGGACGCGACCTGGCCGAGGTGAACGACGCACCAAACCGCTCCCAGTCCACGTCGGCGATCGTGACCGCCCGCTCCCCCGACCCCACCACCTGCGCGAACGCGGCCATCGCCAACTCCGCCGGCATCGGCGGCAACCCCCGACGACGCAACTGCACGTCATCGCCAGCAGCCGCGACCATCCCGCCACCAGCCCACGGACCCCACGACAACGCCGTACCCACCACACCACGAGCCCGACGCGCCGCGATCAACCCATCCAAAAACGCATTCGCCGCCGCATAGGCACCCTGACCACCCGAACCCCAAATACCGGAGATCGACGAGAACACCACGAACGCGTCCAGGTCATCACCCAACAACTCATCCAGATGAACCGCACCCGCGACCTTCCCACTGACCACCTCGTCCCACAGGTCGGGGGTGGTGTCGGTGAGCAGCGCGGACCGTTCGACGCCGGCGGCGTGCACCACGGCCCGCACCGGTGTGTCCAGGTTCTGCAACAGCGCGGCGACCGCGTCCCGATCGGCCATGTCACAGGCGGCGACCGTGGCACGCGCTCCGGCCGCCTCGACCGCAGCGACGACGTCCGCCGCGCCCTCGGCCTGCGGACCTCGCCGCGACACCAGCACGAGGTGCTCGGCGCCCTGCTCAGCGGCCCAGACCGCGACCCGACCACCCAGCGAGCCCGTGCCACCGGTCACCAGGACCGTCCCCGACGGCGACCACCCCGGCTGGTCACCGACTGCGGCGGCCGAACGGACCAACCGCCGCACGTACACACCCGAGGACCGCACCGCCACCTGATCCTCGGCACCGAAACCACCGGCCAACACCCGCACCAGTCGGGCACCCACCCGCGCATCCCAGCCGGCCGGGACATCGACCAGACCACCCCACAGATGCGGCAACTCCAGGCCGACCACCCGACCGACTCCCCAGACCGCTGACGCTTCCGGGGTGACGGCGTCGGCGCGGCCCACGGGTGCACCGCCGGTGGTCACCACCCACAGCGGAGCGACAACGCCAGCCCGCACCAGTTCCTGCACCAGGGCGAGGGTGAGTTCGGT